>NZ_CP080377.1:0-4800000 GCF_019443505.1 Janthinobacterium sp. PAMC25594 | reverse complement strand
CGCCGCCCATCGCCACCTTGCCGGCCGCCGTCTCGGGCAGGAAAAAGGTCATGTAGACGTCCGACAGGTCGACCAGGTTGAGCACCTTGCCGCCACCAGCCAGCACTTCGCCCTGCTGCGCCACCAGGTATTGCACGCGGCCGTCGCGCGGCGCCGCCAGCTGGCCATCGGCCAGGTCGGCGTCGATGCGCGCGGTGGTCGCCTCGGCGGCCGTCACGGCCGAACGCGAACCCACCACTTGCGCCTTGGCCGCGTCGATGGCCGCCTGCGCCGCAGTCACCTGCGCCTTGGCCGCATTCAGGGCGGCGGCCACGCTGCGCACGCGGGCGCGGTCGTCGTCGAGTTCCTGCACCGAAGAAGCGCCCTCTTTCGACAAGGTTTCCGAGCGGGCCAGGCGGCGGCGGGCCGCATCGAGTTCGCTTTCACGCTGCGCCACCAGGGCCAGCGCGGCCGCCTTGTCGCTCTCGCGCACGGCCACCTGCGCCTGCGCGCCGACCACCGCGTCGGACGCCTGCTGCTGGCGCGCGCGCGCCTCGTCGCGCTGGGCCGTCAGCGAGTCCACCTGCATGGTGGCCAGCGGCTGCCCCGCCTTGACGAAGTCGCCCTCGCGCACGAGGATCTCCTTGACGCGGCCGGCCAGCTTGGTGGCGACGTCGATTTCCGTCGCTTCGATGCGGCCATTGCCGCTGACAAAACCCTCACCGGGGCCGGTGGGACGCATTTTTTGCCAGGCCACATAGCCCAGCACGAGAACGGCCACGACGAGCGCCGCGGGGATGAGTTTTTTCTTCAGTTGTGGAGTCATGGTATCGGGGCGATCAAATTAGTGGGTGGAAGCGGCGGCAGAGGCGGCGGGTGCGCCGCCGCCCAGGGCCGCATACAGGCTGACCTGGCTGGAGAGCAGCGCGCGGCGCGTCTGCACCAGTTGCTGCTCGACCGTCAGCAGGTCGCGCTGCGCATCGAGCACTTCCAGGTAGGGCGCGGCGCCATTGTCATAGCGCAGCTTGGCCAGGCGCGCGCGTTCGCTCTGCGCGGCCAGCGTGGTCTTGCCGATGTCGACCTGCAGCGCCAGCCAGCGCCGGTTCGACAACGCGTCGGCCACTTCGCGAAACGCGCCCTGCACGCTCTTTTCATAATTGGCCACGGCCACGTCGCGGCGTACCTCGGCCAGGTCCATGTTGGCGCGGATGCGGCCCGCGTCAAAGATCGGCAGCACCAGGCGCGGCGCGAAACTCCAGGCGCCGCTGCCCGAGTCGAACAGGCCGCTCAATTCCGCGCTGGCCGTGCCGTAAGCGGCCGTCAGCGAAATGGTGGGAAAGAAGGCGGCGCGCGCGGCGCCGATATTGGCTTGCGCGGCGCGCAGTTGATGCTCGGCCGCCATCAGGTCGGGACGCTGCGTGAGCAAGGCCGAGGGCAGGCCCGCATGCAGCGGCTGCAGCACGCTGGCGTCGTCGAAGCGGCGCGTGTCCGGAGTCAGGTCGACCGGGCCGCCCACCAGCTGGGCCAGCGCGTGCGCCTGCACGGCGCGCGCCTGCTCCAGCTGCGCCGACAGCGAGAGGGCCTGGCTGAGCAGGGTTTCCACCTGCGTCAGGTCCAGTTTGGAAATCGACCCGACCTCGAAGCGACGCGTAAAGATGCGCAGCGACTCGGCGCGGCTGTCGACCGTGGCGCGCGCCAGTGCCACCCGTTCATCGAGTTCGCGCAGGCCCAGGTAGCCATTGGCCACCTGCGCCACCAGGGCCACGCTGACGGCGCGGCGCGCCTCGTCACTGGCCAGCAGGGTTTGCAGCGCGCTGTCCTTCAGGCTGCGCACGCGGCCCCAGAAATCGAGCTCCCAGGCGCTCACGTTCAAGCCCGTCTGGTACTGCGCGCTCGTCATGGGGCGGCCCGTCACACTCAGGTCACCGGGCACGCGCGCACGGCTGCCGGAGGCGCCCAGCGCAATGGTGGGGAATTGTTCCGCGCGCTGGATGCCATACGCGGCGCGCGCCTCTTCCACGCGCAGGGCGGCGATGCGAATATCGCGGTTGCTGGCAAGCGCCTGCGCAATCAGCGCCTGCAGGCGCGCATCGGCAAAGTAGGCTTGCCAGGCGATGTCCGCCGCGTGCGCGCCGGCGGGATCGGTTTCCGGATACTGCGCCGCCACGGGCAGCGGCGGTGGCGCATACGGCGGCGCCATCGAGGCGCAGCCGGCCAGGGCCAGCGTGGTGGCCAGTGCAGTGGCCAGCGCGGCCATCCTGGCGCACGCAGATAAAGCGGGAACAGGCATGATCATCTTCTTCTTCCAGTCAATTCAGAATGTTGTAGCCGCCATCGACATACAAGGTGCCGCCCGTGATGGCGCGCGCGCCGTCGCCGGCGAGGAAGGCGCACAGCGCGCCCACGTCCTCGATGGTGGCCAGGCAGCGCATGGGCGAGCGTTCGATGGCGTCGGCCATCAGGCGGTCGAAATGGGCAATGCCGGAAGCGGCCCGCGTTTCCAGGGGCCCCGGCGAGATGGCATTGACGCGGATGCCTTGCGGGCCCAGTTCCGCCGCCAGGTAGCGCACCGATGCTTCCAGCGCCGCCTTCACTGGCCCCATCAGGCCATAGTCGGCGATGACTTCCTCGGCGCCCAGGTAACTCATGGTCATCAGGCTGCCGCCGTCCGGCATCAGCGGTTCGGCCAGCTTCGCCATGCGCATGAAGGAGTGGCAGGAGATATCCATCGCCTGCGCGAAGCCGTCAGCCGAACTGTCCGTGACGCGGCCATGCAAGTCCTGTTTGGGCGCGTAAGCGATGGAATGGACGACGAAATCGAGCCTCCCCCACTGCCGCTCGATCTGCGCAAACAGCGCTTCGAGCTGGCCTGGCACGGCCACGTCGAGCGGCGCCATGATGGCCGCCTGCACTTGCTGCGCCAGCGGTTCCACATGCGGACGCGCCTTGTCATTGAGCCAGGTCACGGCCAGTTCGGCGCCGGCCGCGCGCAATGCGCTGGCGCAGCCCCAGGCGATGCTTTGCGCGTTGGCGATGCCCACCACCAGGCCCCGCTTGCCCTGCAAAGGCAAGTGTGGGCGCAAGTCGGCCGTCATGCCTGGACTGGACGCAGGGCGGGCCACGGCGTGGCCGCACGCACGCAGCGCACCGCGCCGGCGCGCATGGCGGCCGCGCTCATGGCCAGGGTCACGCCGCCTGCGCGCGCGTACGGCAAGGCAATCGGTGTGTGGGGATGGAGGGTATTGCACGCGTCAGGCGCGGGGGTCTGCATCTTCATGAATCGGCTTCCGTCACTGAAATTCGAGGCCGGCACCAGTGCATTCTCAGGGAACTGGTACGGGGCGAAAATTACTCTACAGCATTTAGATACGTGATTCGCGATGAGTCCGGTCCGCATGCTTATCGTTTTGAGCTAGGTCAACTATAAGTGCGATTGCGGCAATGCAACATTGATACACATCAAATTCTACATCAATATTATTTAAATGGACTAATTGATAAGCAATCGAATCGCGGTGCTTATTTGATAATATCGCGGGGCTGGCGCATAAAAAAGCGGCCGTACAAAAGAAGGGGAGATTGCCTGAAACACAAGCTGCGCGGCGCCGTGGCGCGAGGCGCAAGGCGGGGAACGATAAAACTGGGGACCATGCTATTGCGTTGCAACATGGCCCACCATGCCTTGCGGCACTGCGCTGAAAGGATTATTGGCGCGGCGCCGCGGGACGCGAATACAAGTCGATGATGGTGCTGATGCCATCCTGGCATACGGAGCAGAAGGTCTCGCTGCGGTCGAACATGATGCATTGCATCTCGGGCCGGTAGTAGCCGGACGACTCGTAGTTCGCGCCTTCGAAGGCGCCCACAGCATGGCGCTGCGGCGCCTTCGAGAACAGCTGCTGCGTGTACGCCAGGTCGGCCTTGAACAAATCGCTCATCTCGCTTTCCGGGCGGTTGGCCGCGCGCAGGGCCGCGCGCTGCTTCTGGTACTCGCGCGCATGGCTGTCGTAGGCTTCCTTCGGCCATGGCGTCGGCAGCGGCGTGCCCGCCTTGACGTGGCTCTGCCATTTCAGTTTGGACGGATCGCGCAGCGCCGTGGCGTTCGACTCCCACGGTTCCTGCCGCTCGCCATTCGACTGATAGGCCACGGGCGAAGTGTAGTACTCATCGGCCAGGCCGGCGAAATGGTGGCCGAATTCATGCACGAACAGGTAATTGGCCCAGTCGTTGTTGGCTGCCGCCGTGCTGAACTGGCCGAAGATGCCGCCACCGCCGTAGGTGTCGTTGTTGACGAGGATTTCGATGAATTCATACGGCGCATACTGCGCCAGGTCGCGCAGGGCGCGGTTGTCCGTCGTCAGCACATAACGCTCGCTGCCGAAAATATCGTAGCGCGTGCCCAGCGGCGACGCATGGTGCACGCCCGTCGATGGACGCGACACGCCCGACTCCTGCGTCGGCGCGGCCATGGCCCACACGTTGAAGTCATTGGCCCGCTCGCGGAACGGCGAGACCGTAAACAGGTGTTCGGCCAATTTCCGCGCCGTCGCTTCGAACTTGCCCATTTCGGCGGCCGTGTAGCCGTCGCCCATGATCAGCAGGTCGACCTTCCCGGACGAGGGGCCACTGATGCGGATCGGGATCGGCTTGACCGGCGCGGGCGGCTGCTTGCGGATCACCTCCTGCGCCGCCGGGTCGACATCGGTGCTCCACACAATGGAAAACAGGCCGCGTTCGTCGCGCTTGAGAATGCGCACGCGCACGGGGTGCTCGGGCTGCGGGAAACGCACGGATTCCTGGAACGCGCGCGTGGTGGTTTTCGCTTCGTCGGTGCTGGCCCATTCACCGAAAATGGTGGAGAAGCCGCGCGAATACAGCACCTTGCCCGACTGGATATCGACCACTTCCAGCAGGTTGTTGCCGCGGTTGCTGTCATCGATGGGACGCGCCAGATTGCCCGGCCATGGCAAGGGTTCGACCAGCACGCGCTCGACCGCATAATGCTCGCCCAGCGCATTGCCGCTGTGCTGGTAATCGAGGCGCATGGTGGCCGGCTGGGCGGCACCGGCAGCCTGCGCGGCAGGGACGATGCCGGCGGCCAGCGCCAGCGCGCAGAGGAAGGATCGAATCGGGGTCTGCTGCATTTCATTCCTGACACGGTAGAAAAACGGGTAAAAGAAGCGGTTTTCCAAACAAACAGCGGCGCCAGCGGCGGGCATGGAAAAATCCGGTGCGGCATATTGTAGCGACAGGAATACGCACTGCAAAGCACCCGTTTGACCGCGCCACGCAATCCATTTATATTAGACTGACTAGTCGATTAATTAAAAGGGGAGCAAAACGCCATGCGCACCATCGATCCCGGCAAACACGCGGCCCGTCGCGACGCCATTCTCGCCGCCGCGCGCAGCTGCTTCGCGCGCAAGGGCTTTCACCAGACCAGCACCGCCGCCATCTGCGCGCAAGCGGGCATGAGTCCCGGCAACCTGTTTCATTACTTCCCCACCAAGCAAGCCATCATCGCCGCCATCGTCGACCAGGAAGGCGGCGAGACGGCCGCCTATTTTGCCGGCGTGCAAGGCAGCGCCGATGCGTACGGCGCCCTGCTCGATTTCATGGACCTGGTGCTGGCGCTGGCGGCCGACGGGGATTTTGCGGGACTGGCGCTGGACATTGCCGCCGAAGCGATGCGCGATCCGGATATCGCGGCCAGGGTGGCGCGCAACGATGCCGTGCTGCGCGCCGGCGTGCAGGCGCTGCTGGAAAGCGCTGCGGCACAAGGTCAGGTTGACGCCGCGCTCGACCCCGCGCAAACGGCCGGCTGGATCGCCGCGCTGATCGACGGCATCTTCAACCGGGTCGCCGTCGATCCCGATTACGCACCGCTGGCGCAGCGCGCCAGCCTGCACCTGTTATTGGCGCGCTTCCTGCGCCCTGCCCTGGCATGAGCACCGCCATGCAAACCCAGCCCACGCGCATCGCCGATGTCGACGCCCTGCGCGGCTGCGCCCTGTTCGGCATTTTGGTCGTCAATATCGGCGCCTTCGCCACGCCGTGGTTCGGCCTGGGTCTGACCGATCCCGCCTTTCACGGCGGCGTCGACCGCGCCACGCATTTTCTCGTCGCGCTGCTGTTCGAGACCAAGTTCTATCTGCTGTTTTCCTTTTTGTTCGGCTACAGCTTTACCTTGCAGATGCAGGCGGCCGCGCGCGCCGACGCACCATTCGTGCCGCGCATGCTGCGCCGGCAAGCGGGCCTGTGGCTGATCGGCGCCCTGCATGCCGTGTTCCTGTTTCATGGCGACATACTCACCACTTACGCCCTGCTGGGCATCGTGCTGCTGGCGCTGCACCGCTGCGGCGAACGCCAGGCACTGTCCCTGGCCTTGATGCTCGTCACCGTCTGCGTGGGGTTCTGGGCCGGCATGGCCTGGCTGCAAAGCCTGCAGCCGGCGGGCGACGCGGCGGACAACGCCGTGGCGATGGCGCAGAAGGCGGCAAGCGCGCTGGCCGCCTACCGCGCCACCCCGGCCACCGTCGTCCATCAGCACCTGCGCGAACTGAGCGACATCTGGATCGTCCTGCTGCTGGTACAGGCGCCGTGCGCGCTGGCCATGTTCCTGTGCGGCCTGGCCGCAGGCAAGCGCGAGATGCTGCTGCACGCCAGCGATTACCTGCCGCTGCGCCGCCGCCTGCTGTGGGCCGGGGCGCTGGTGGGACTGCCCGGCGCCGCCTTGTATGCGTGGACCTCCGTATATGCGCAAAGCCAGGCATGGCAGGTGGCGGGACTGGCCGCGGGACTGGCAAGCGCGCCGCTGCTGGCCGGCGCCTACCTGGCATTGGCGCTGGCCCTGTTCGAGCGCCTGCGCGACGGCACGCTGTTTTCTCTGCTGGCCGATACGGGCCGCATGGCGCTGTCGAACTACCTGCTGCAGTCGGCCATCTGCGCCTGGCTGTTCCTCGCGTATGGCGCGCGCTTGATGGGCAGCGTCTCGCCGCTCGGTGCGCTGGCGCTGGCGCTGGCTGTCATCATCTTCAGCCTGCAGCTGCCCCTGAGCCGCTGGTGGCTGCGCGGCCACGCGTATGGCCCCGTCGAGTGGCTGCTGCGGGCCTTGACGATCGCCGCGTGGCCTCGCTGGCGGCGCAGCGGCGCCGCTTACTTGTAGCGGTACAGCGGCTGGCGCAGCTGGATCGGGCGGATGTCGAGGCGCAGCTTCAGCACCGAATACGCTTCCGCCTCGGTCGAACTGTAGCCGACGCTGTTGACCGTTTTACTGAAGCGGAACTCGAAGCCCAGGTCCGGGTACGGGTCGCGCGGGTTGCCGAAGGCGATGCCGATGGCTTCCTGCTGCGCGTTGTCGATCAGGTTGCCCATCAGGTCGAGCACGGCGTTGTTGCCGAGGATATCGTTGGTAAACACGGGTTCGCGCATGTCGGGCTGGTTCGGATCGAGCTTGTTGTCGGCCTTGTCCGGCGAGGGCGTAAACACGCGTGTGACGAGGTTGAACTTGTCGCCCCGGTCCAGGTAGCTGATGGCCGCGTTGCTGATATTGAAATTTTTCACGCCACGGTCGCTGATGGCGCCCGACAGGTCGATCAGCAAGGCGCCGCTGTAGCCGATGACTTCCACGTCGCGCATGGCGTCGACCACCATGGCGCTGTTTTCATCGATACCCAGTCCCAGGTGATAGCCTTTTTTCAGCATCACGGGAATCATGCGCGCAAAGCGCCCGCGCACCAGCAGATGCTGGTCCACGAAGACATCGCTGCCGATGAAGCCCAGGCCCGGCGCAATCTCGCGCCCGTCCGTGACGCCCATCTTGAGCATGTCGAGCACGGGCTTGGCATCGTAGAACATGGTGGTGCTCATGATGGCCGCGCCGGCGCTGGAACCGGCGATCACGCCGCCGTTGCGGTAGACCGACCAGATGGCTTCCAGCGCGGCCGTGCGGCTACCGTCCGGGCGCAGCAAGGCTTGCGTGATGCGCCCCTGGTCGCCGCCGGCAAAATAGATGCCGGTGGCCGACTTGATCTGCGTGACGATGGCCGGATCTTCGGCCGCCTTGCGGTAATCGCGATTGGCCAGCTTGACGGCCAGCGGCACGAAAAAGGCATCGGCGCCATATTGATTGAGTTTTTTGATGATGCTTTCACCCGATTTTTCCGGGTTCATCGCGGCCGAGGCCAGCACGGCGATGCGCGCGCCCGGTCCGCCCGACAACTTGACGATGCGCTGCCAGACTTCGGCATTGTCGGCGCGCAGGCCGCCGCCGATGATGACGAGGGTGCCCTGCGGGGCGCTGCCGATGGCACTGCCGCCAGGCGCCGCCACGGCATGGAAGCTGCACAATGCCAGCGCGAACAGCAGCGCGGCGCGGAAGGTGTGATACAGGCTTGACGATGATTTCATGGTGCCTCTCGAATACATGGAAAGGGGCACGCGCCTGGCGCGCGCCCTTGCTGCCAATACTGCTGCTTGCAACCCAACGCCATCGAGCTACGATACTACCCGCTGCGTGTGACAGCCGTATTGCGGTATCTCCTGCTTTGCCGCCTTATTTGAAGCTGTAATTGGCGCTGGCATAGAAGCGCCGGCCGCGCGGGTCCGAATAAGTAGGGTCATAGCCGGACAGGAAGAAGTACGCCTGGTTCGAGTACGGCGGGCTGGTATTGAACAGATTCTGTATGCCCGCGCGCAGCTTGAACTGCTTGCTGACCGCATAAGCACCCGACATGTCCCACAGCGTGTAGGCCTTCACCCGGTTCGGCTTGACCACGCTGCCATCGTCCGTATTGATGGCCGAGTTCTGGTCATCGTAGCCGCTCGAATACGTGTTCGACAGGCTGGCCGAATACGGGCCATTGTCCCAGTCGAGCGTGATCGTATGGCGCCAGCGCTGCACCACGCCGTCCGTGACGAATTTATTCAAGTTACTGATAAACACGTCTCCAGGGCTGGTCTGGATTTTCGAGTCGAGCACGTAGGTGCCGCTCAGGTGGCCGCCAAAACGCCCCCACGCCGTTTTCACGCCATGCAGGTCGGCCGTGATATCGATGCCCGCAGCTTTTTGCGCGCCGCGGTTTTCCTTGCGCAGCTCGATGTAGCGGATTTCATTGTCTTCGTCGCGGTGCACCAGGTTGCCGTACTTGGACAGGTTGCCCAGGATGATGTCGTCGCCGATCTCGCTGATCAGGTCCGTGCGCTTGATGTTCCAGTAGTCGGCACTGAAGGTCCAGTGCTGGCTCGGTTCGAGCACCAGGCCGGCCGTGAACTGGCGGCTGCGTTCCGGTTTCAGCTTGTCGTTGCTGTAGCGGCGCGTGTCCCAGTTTTGCGCGCAATCGGCATAATTGTTGTCCACGGTGGCGCACAGCACGGGATCGGGCAAGGTCGCCGTGCTGCTGTAGACGGTGGGGCGGTGCAGGTCCGACATCGACGGTGCGCGGAAACCCTTGCCGGCCGAGGCGCGCATCAGCACCTGCTTGCTGGGCATGTAGGTCAGGCCCACCTTGGGGCTTAGGGCGCCGCCCACCTGCTCGTAATGGTCATAACGGCCAGACAACTGTGCCTGCCATTGCTTGGTAAACGGCAGCAGCAGTTCGCCGTAGATGGCTTGCACATTGCGGCTGTCGCTGGTGCCCTTGCCGCCCTCCGGTGCCGCATCGTTGTTGATATTGTCACTCATCAGCAATGCCGATGGACGGAACTCGGTGCGTTCGCGCCGCACTTCGCCGCCCAGGGCCAGCGCCATGTCGCCGCCGCCCAGGGCCATCAGTGCGCGCGAAGCCTTGAAGTCCAGCCCATCCATGGTGCCGCGCGCATGGCGCACCTCGTCGTCAACCTGGATGCTGTCGAGCAGCGCCCGGCCTTTCGCGCTGGACGGGCCGAAAGGATTGATGTCGCCAGCGGCGATACCCGCGAGCAGCTTGTCGTACAGGACGTAACCATGCGTATCGCGGTCCCTGACGGTATTGACGCTATGGTTCAGGCCCACGTCGTAATCCCAGCCGGCGAGCGTGCCGGTGGCGCCCACCACGATACGCTGGCTTTCGCTGGTCAGTTGGCTGGTGCGCATGCCCGCCTCGTTCAGTCGCATGCGCAGTTCCAGTTCGCGCCCTACCGGGTCGCCATCTGCATCGACCGCCGTATCGAAGCCGGCATTGGCCAGCTGCGGCACCTTGCTGTAATCGAGGTAGCCAATCACGCGCGCCGACGAGCCCACGTAATAGCTGCGTGAGCGGCTCAGTGCCACTTCCGCGTACAGCTGGTGGTCGTTATTCAGTTTCAGCACGCCGCGCGTGAGCAGGTTCTGCTTGTCCGTCTTCGGATAGAGCTCCGTGTCGCCCATATAATCGTAGGTACAGGCGTCGACGCCGCCCGTGCCCGCCGGCAAATACAGATTGGCCGGCGGCGCGCAGTTCGGGATCGAGAGATTGATCTGCCGGTTGGTGATCGGCTGGCCATTGAGCTGGAAGCCATTCTCCTGCAAGTGCGCGCGCTGGGCGTTGGACAGGCGGATATTCGCCGGGCTGGTAAAGTTCGACAGCAGATGCCCCAACCGCTGCGGAATCTGCAGGTTCGGGATGAACTTGCGCTGCGAGGAGCTGAGGCGGTCGGTTTTTTGCAGGTCGACCACGGCAAAGATATTGTAGCCATCCGTCGCCAGGTCACCCGTGCCGGCCGTGATGCTGGCCGTGCGCTTGCCGGCACCGCCTTCCTGCGTGCCGCTGCCGTAGACGTTCAGCTCCACGCCCTGGTAATCCTTGCGCGTAATAAAATTGATGACGCCGCCGATGGCGTCCGTGCCGTACAGGGCCGAGGCACCGTCGAGCAATACTTCCACGCGCTGCAGGGCGGCGGCGGGAATGTTATTCAGGTCCACGCCCGCATCGTCGCCGGGCGAGGCAAAGTTCGCCATGCGCCGGCCATTGAGCAGCACCAGGGTCGATGAGGTGCCCACGCCGCGCAGGTTGGCGCTGTTGAAGCCGCGCTGGTCACCGCCCACGTTGATACTGGCGCCATCGGTCAGGCCGCCCACGTTGGCCGACACGCGCGCCATCAGTTCGGCCGCCGTCGTCACGCCCGCCTTCTCGATATCGGCGCGCGTGATGACCTGCACCGGCAGCGCCGTTTCCGATTCCAGCCGCTTGATGGCCGACCCCGTGATCTCCACGCGCTGCATTTTTTTCGGCGCCGGCTCCCCGTCCCGCGCCTGCTCCTGTTCCTGCGCCTGCGCGCCGCCGGCCAGCATGCCCAGCGCCGCCGATACGCTCAAGGCGCCCAGCGCCAGGCGCACGCCTTGCGCCAGCAGCGACTCGCGTGGCAATACGGAACCGCCATCCTGTCTTTTCATGTACATTGCAACTCTCCCCGATGGTATATATCTAATTTTTATCATGATTTTTTCACTGCCTTGCGCTGCCTGGATACTGCTTTCCGGGGCCCTGGCACGCCATGCTCGCCGCCGTACAGATAGGCAGAAATGACTTCGCTCAGGCGGGCCGCTTTTTCAACGTTCTTCTTGTTCGACACCATCAGCGCCACGGCCAGCGCCTCGATCATGGCCAGTGCCGTGCTGGCGCTGCTGGGCAGGACGGGATGCGTGCTTTGCGCATACAAGGCATGATCGGCCAGTTCGGCCAGGGGGGATGCGGGAGAGTCGGTGAGCGCCACGACGCAGGCGCCGCGGTCGCGCGCGAAGCTGGCCAGGCCGATGCAATCGAGCGTGTAACGGGGGAACGAGATCACCACCAGCACGTCGTGCGCCGTCAGATTAACCAGATGCCCAGCCGCCACTTCCGAACCGCCGATGCCCACCACTTCCACCACATGCGGGCAAAACGGCTGCAGATGCTGCACCAGCATGCCTGCCAGGTTGGCCGACAGGCCGAATCCCATCACATACACTACCTTGGCGCGCGTCAGGCGCCGCACCACGGCCTGCATGGCCGGCGGCGACAGAGCATCGGAGGTGGCGACGATGTTCGCGGCCGCATACTCCAGGCTTTCCGTGACGGGTGATGTGGCGCGCGCGCGCCGTTCTATCGTGCGGCGCAATTTGTCGACTGGCTGCAACAGCGATTGCAGGGTTTCTGCCATGGCGCTGCGCATGGCCGAATAATTCTTCTGGCCGATGTCGCGCGCGAAGCGGCTGATGGTGGCCGTCGATACCTGGCAGCTGTCGGCCAGTTCCTCGATGCCCAGCGCCGTCACGCGCATCTGGTTGCGCAGCAGGTAATCGGCGATCTGCCGCTGCGAGGCCGAGCCGCTTGCCAGCACGTGCATCAGCGTTTGCCCCAACGGCGATTGCGCGAAGGCGGCATCGGGCGACGACAGGGCGGCGGCCACTGGCGTGCGGGAGCTGTTACGGGCAGGACTGGCGGATGATTTCATATCACTGGCGGCCTGTGTTCTTGTGCATGGCGGATGACGGATAAAAAGGCGAAAACGGGTCGCTGGAACTTACTCTACTCATATCAAAAAGAAAACTCAACAAATATTTGTAAAAGGATTTTCATTGATTTACTTCGTGAAAATAATGCTACATAATCGACCGAAATCCATCAACCGCGCCCCGTTTTGGGGCGAATTCACCATGCAAGTACAACAGCACTCCATCTCCAGCGCGCACGCCAGCGTATCGTGCCAGTTGAGCAGCTTTCACTTTGGCACGGCGGCGGCCGGCAGCCGCAGCGGCAAGAAAGTCTACATCCAGGCGGCGCTGCACGCGGATGAAGTGCCGGGCATGCTGGTATCGCAATTTTTGCGCCGCGAACTGCTGGCGCTGGAGGCGGCGGGCAAGATCCACGGCGAAGTGATCCTGGTGCCGGCCGCCAATCCCATCGGCCTGGCGCAAGCCATCCATGGCGCGCCGTTCGGCCGCTTCGACCTGACCACCGGCATCAACTTCAACCGCGCCTACCGCCACGTGGCCGATGAACTGAAAACCACGCTCGATGGCAAGCTGGGGCAGGATGCGCAAGCCAACGTGGCGCTGATACGCCAGCATGCGCGCGACGCCGTCGCCGCCTGGCGGCCGTCCACGGATGCGGAGACGCTGAAAAAGACGCTGCTGGGCATGGCCATCGATGCCGACATCGTGCTCGACCTGCATTGCGATAACGAGGCGGCCCTGCATATCTATACAGGCACGCCGTTGGCGGCGCAGATCGCGCCCCTGTCCGCGCTCTTGGGCGCGCGCGCCGTGCTGCTGGAACTGGCGGCCGGCGAAGAGCCGTTCGACGAAGCCTGCAGCCGCCTGTGGTGGGACCTCGACGCGCACTTCAATGGACGCTATCCGATTCCCGCCGCCTGCCTGTCGACCACCGTCGAATTGCGCGGCGAAGTGGAAGTGAGCTACGCCCTGGCAGAGCGCGACGCCACCGCCCTGCTGCGCTTTCTTGCCATCGAGGGCGTGCTGGAGATCGCCGGCGCCGGCGACGACCTGCCCGCACCGCAATGCCAGCCCACGCCGCTGGCCGGCGTGGAACCGATCCTCGCGCCGCATCACGGCGTGCTGGTGTATCTGCGCGAAATGGGCGACGTACTGGCCGCCGGCGATGCGCTGGCCGACCTGATCGATCCCGTCAGCGGCGAGACGACGACCTTGCGCTGCAGCGTCGCCGGTGTCTTCTTTGCGCGCAGCGCCCACCGCCACGTCTTGCGCGGCATGAACGTCGGCAAGGTCGCCGGCGCCATCGCCTTCCGCGGCGGCAGCCTGCTGAGCCAATAAATGTCACCCATGAAAAAATTCAAGCTGCCCAATACCTTCGTCCTGCTGTGCGCCATCCTGGCCATGATCGCGCTGGCGACCTGGCTGGTGCCGGGCGGGAAATTCGACACGCAACTGGTGAACGGCAAGCAGCTGATCATTCCCGGCACGTTTCACTATGTGGACAACAAGCCGCAGGGACTAGCCGCGCTGATGATGGCGCCCATCAAGGGCTTCGTCGACGCCAGCCTGATCATCGGCTTCATCCTGATCGTCGGCGGCGCCTTCGCCGTGCTGCAAAAGACCGAAGCCTTCGATTCGCTGATCAAGGCCATCGCCAAGGCGCATACCAGTTCACGCTTCGTGCGCGCCGCCATCATTCCCGTCTTCTTCACCATGTTCTCGCTGGGCGGCGCCACCTTCGGCATGAACGAGGAAGCCATTCCCTTCATCCTGATCTTCGTGCCGCTGGCGCTGGCCTTGGGCTATGACACCATCACGGGCGTGTCGATTCCCTTCATCGGCTCGCAGGTGGGCTTTTCCGCCGCCTTCCTGAACCCATTCAACGTCGGCATCGCGCAGGGCATCGCCGGCGTGCCGATCTTTTCCGGCATCGGCTACCGCCTGATCGTGTGGGCCATCGCCACGGCCGTCAGCATCGTGTTCCTGATGTGGTACGCGGCGCGCATCAAGCGCCATCCGGAAAAAAGCCCGACCTATCTTCTCGATATCGAAAAGCGCAGCGAGCATTCGATGGACCTCGACAGCTTTGCCGGCATGACGCGCACGCACCGCGCGGTGCTGTGGATTTTCATGGCGACCTTGCTGACGATGGTCGTCGGCGTCGTCAAGTACGACTGGTTCATCGATGAAATCGCCGCGCTGTTCCTGGTGATGGCCATCGTCGTCGGCCTGGTCGGCCGGCTCGATATGGACAGCCTGGTGGCGTCCTTCGTGCAGGGCGCGCGCGACATGGTCAGCGTGGCACTGGTGATCGCGCTGGCGCGCGGCACCATGATCCTGGCGCGCGATGCGCAGATCATCGACACCATGCTGCATGCATTGACGCCCCTGGTGGCGTCGTCAAGCCCCGTCTTTGCCGCGCAAAAGATGTTCTTCATGCAGTCGGTGATCAACTTCTTCATCCATTCGGGCAGCGGCCAGGCGGCGCTGACCATGCCCATCATGGCGCCGCTGGCCGACCTGGTGGGCGTGACGCGCCAGACGGCCATTCTGGCTTTCCAGTTCGGCGAATTCACCACGCCGATGATCCCCACCTCCGGCATCACCGTCGGCGTGCTGGCGCTGGCGCGCGTGCCGTGGATTACCTGGGCCAAGTGGATGATCCCGCTGCAGCTGATCTACCTGGTACTGGCGCTGCTTCTATTGATTCCGCCGTGCCTGATGCACTGGCAGTGAGCGCCAGCCTGGCTGCTCAGGCAATCAACGCGGGTAGATATCCGGCACATACCGCTCCATCAGCGTCTCCGGCCTGAGCGGCGCCGTAAAGCCACACCGCGCATACAAACCATGTGCCGTGCTGGTGGCCAGCATGAAACGGCGCAAGCCCTGCAAGTCGGGATGTGCCATCACGGCTTCCATCAGGCGCTTGCTATAGCCGCGGCCCCGGTACTCTTCCAGTACATACACGTCGACCAGATAGGCAAACGTGGCGTAGTCGCTGACCACGCGGGCGAACGCCACCTGGCGGCCGTCAAGCGTGCCGCCAAAGCATAGAGAATGGTCGATGGCGCGCCGTACTGTAGCCAGCGGGATGCCGACGGCCCATGTCGATTGCGTGCTGAGAAAATGGTGGATGGCTGGAACGTCGAGTTCCGCCTTGTCGGTGCTGATCATCAAATGTGACATCGCGCAGGCCCTGCTATCGTTAAAAGCACGATCATCGACCTTTTTGCTGCGGCTGTCACCAGGGCTGGATAGAACCGGGGGCGCCGCCCGTTCTGCCTGTCCGTGATGCGGTGTTGCTGTTTGCTGCGGATGCTTCTTGTGCTGCCGGCAATGCCATCGCCGCGCTTACAGGGCGGCTTTTTCTTCTGCGCTCAGACGCTTGGCGCTGACATACACGGTGTGCATGGTGGCTTGATCGGCGCTGGCGGCGATGGGGGCGGGCGCGGCGCGGAATTTCGGCACGGCGGCGGTGGCCAGGCTGGTGGCGGCGGCGGCGATGGCGATGATGGCAACGAAGATGGCTTCCATGTTTTTAGCGATGTTCATGATGGTGTCCTTTGAGTGGCTGGTTGTGTGTTGCGATGATTGAACTGTAGGCCGATCGCCCTTGAACTGCCATCGGATTGCGACCAAACGCACGATTCGCGGGACAGAATACAAAAAGCCCGGATGGAACGCACAACATGTCCTCACCGTGGCATTTGACGCGTGCCAGCCCCATTCCCGGCCATTTCAGCGCCCTGCAAGCCCCTAAAAGCCCTAACGCAGGCCAACCTTGTTTATAATCGCCCTACACTAAAGGACTTCTTTCATGACTGATCAATTCTCCAAAAAGGGCGAAGCCTGGTCGGCCCGGTTTTCCGAACCGGTCTCGGACCTCGTCAAGCGCTACACAGCTTCTGTATTTTTTGACAAGCGCCTGGCGCTGTTCGACATCGAAGGTTCGCTGGCCCATGCGGAAATGCTGCATGCGCAAGCCATCATCAGCCCGGCCGACTACGCTGAAATCGTGCGCGGCATGGCGCAAATCTCGCAGGAAATCGCCGCCGGCCAGTTCGAATGGCTGCTGGACCTGGAAGATGTCCACCTGAATATCGAAAAGCGCCTGACCGAACTGGTAGGCGATGCGGGCAAGCGCTTGCACACGGGCCGTTCACGCAACGACCAGGTGGCCACCGACATCCGCCTGTACGTGCGTTCCGCCATCGACGACATCACCGCCCTGCTGGCGACGTTCCGCAGCGCGCTGACGGACCTGGCCGAACAGCATGCCGACACCATCATGCCGGGCTTTACCCACATGCAGGTGGCCCAGCCGATCACCTTCGGCCACCACATGCTGGCGTATGTCGAAATGTTCGGCCGCGATGCCGAGCGCATGGCCGATTGCCGCAAGCGCGTCAACCGCCTGCCGCTGGGTGCCGCCGCCCTGGCCGGCACCACCTTCCCCATCGACCGCCTGCGCGTGGCAAAAACGCTGGGCTTCGACGACGTCTGCCACAACTCGCTCGACGCCGTGTCGGACCGCGACTTCGCCATCGAATTTTGCGCCGCTGCCGCCGTGCTGATGATGCACGTGTCGCGCATGGCCGAGGAACTGGTGATCTGGATGAGCCCACGCATCGGCTTCATCGACATCGCCGACCGCTTCTGCACTGGCTCGTCGATCATGCCGCAAAAGAAAAACCCGGACGTACCGGAACTGGCGCGTGGCAAGACCGGTCGCGTGTATGGCCACCTGATTGGCCTGCTGACCCTGATGAAAGGCCAGCCACTGGCCTACAACAAGGACAACCAGGAAGACAAGGAACCGCTGTTCGACACGGTCGACACCGTCATCGATACCTTGCGCATCTTCGCCGACATGGCCGGCGGCATCACGGTGAAACCGGAAGCGATGCGCGCGGCAGCCCTGCAGGGTTATGCCACGGCGACCGACCTGGCCGACTACCTGGTCAAGAAGGGCTTGCCGTTCCGCGACGCCCATGAAGCGGTGGCCCTGGCCGTGCGCGCCTGCGTCGACGCCGGTTGCGACCTGGCCGACCTGTCGCTGGAGCAGTTGCGCGCGTTTTCCCCGCTGACCGGTGAAGACGTATTCGAGGTGCTGACGCTGGAAGGCTCCGTCGCCGCGCGCGACCACGTGGGCGGCACCGCGCCGCGCCAGGTGCGCGAAGCGATCGCCCGCGTGCGCACGCAGCTGGAAAAATAAACCGCGCTTGCGCGCTCAGGCGCCCCGCTGCAGCGATGCAGCGGGGCGTTTTTCATTGCGCGACGATTTTCGACAGCACGGAAAATGCGGCCCCCGTCTGCGATGCTTCCAGCAGCAAGGTCAGCTCCGTATACGTGCAGATGATATTGATCAGGTTGATGCGCTCCCAGGCCAGGCGCTTGAGGATGGCGTGATACACGCCCGGCGTATAGCAGGTTTCGGGCGCCAGATGCAGGGTCACGGCCGTTACCCGTTCCAGGCGCGCCAGTTCCTGCTCTTCGCCAAAGACCTCTTCCACCAGCGTATGCAGCGAACGGCTGCAGATCACCATCACCTCGTTGACGCCGCGCGTGACTGTGATGAACGTGCCCCGCTGGGGCGCTGCCAGCGCCAGCAACTGGCGCTGGCAGGCATACGTCTGGTCGGAATAGCGGTAGGTAACAACCATCAATTCGCTGCGCGTGGACAGTTCGCCCGCGCGGTGCGCCAGCACGATCTCGCCGCTTTTCTGCTGCGGCATCCGCTCGGCCAGGCGGCGCAGCGCCATCACCACGGCGGCCTGCCCCACCGGTTTCCATAAGTCGGTCTGCAATTGCGGCTGCAGCTGGCGCGCCAGTTCCGACAGGTTGAGCAAGCCCCGGCCCAGCCCCTCGCTGAGAAACGCCGATTCCATCACGATCTGTTCCACTTTGGTCGCTATCGAAAGCATAGTTCTTCGGGCCGGTGATTCCGGTGCACGCACCAGGAGCCGGCAACCCTTCCTGAAAAAGAGAATGCACTGCGCCAGCGGCCACGCCGGGCGGCGCGGTCGGACTCACGAAAAGCCCCCGTCGCAGGGGGAGGAGCCGGATAGCGGCGGCTAGGAAGGCGGATGCAGCATGCAGGCCGCTCCAGAGGGGAAATGGCTGAAACCAACAGCAGAAAACAGAATTGATGTCATGTGAAACTCCCGATTTTTTCCCGATGCGCT
Organism: Janthinobacterium sp. PAMC25594; assembly: GCF_019443505.1. Taxonomy (NCBI): domain Bacteria; kingdom Pseudomonadati; phylum Pseudomonadota; class Betaproteobacteria; order Burkholderiales; family Oxalobacteraceae; genus Janthinobacterium; species Janthinobacterium sp. PAMC25594. The sequence continues at coordinate 4,781,445 of NZ_CP080377.1, read as the reverse complement.
GTATCTGGACGCGGTCATTGCCGCGTGCGCTTTTTTTGTCTTCGCGTGCGCCACTGCGGACAACGCGAAGACCTAGTGTAGATCGCAACATTTAGAAAACGCAACAGTGTTTTTCCAACAGAACACGTCATTGAGGGAATGGGGCCAAAACAAAATTTGCAGCTTGCGATACATCAAACTTTGCGACGATACAGCGCCGATAAATGTTCAATTCTTAACAAAAATTCGCGTAGTGACCCATTTCTTGAATTTTTTGACATGGCGATCTCGACAAGTTTAGTGTCCCCTTACCCGACGTCATGCCACCACAAAACGGCAGGCTATCCGCTCGCCGCCAGGCACGCCGGGGTGGCCATCAGACATCGCGGCCAGCTCATTCACCATTTCCTTAACCGATACCATGGAGCAGAAATGAATTTACGTTTGACGATAGTTGCCGCATCCATCGCCGCCCTGCCGCTGATGGCCACCACGGCCGATGCCGCCACGCCGCTGCCACAGACCCTGATGGCCGCGCCGGTCGCCCTGGCGTCTCCACAAGAGACCGCCAGCCTGGTCAACAAGCTGGCCGCACAGGCGCGCAGCCGCGGCTTGAATACCGAACATGGCTTTGCCGTCGGCGCCCAGCATCCGGGCGTCAGCGGCACCCGCGTGAGCCGCGTACAGCACACCTACAAGGGCTTGCCCGTCTTCGGTTCCGAGACGGTAGTGGTCAGCAACAGCGCCGGCGACATCGTCAGCGAATCCGTGTCGGACCGCGCGTCGGGCCTCGGTAGCGGCGGCGTCAATGCCGTCACCCGCAGCGCCACCACCGATATCGATACCACGCCGGCCGTCAGCGCCGCCGCCGCCATCGCCGCCGCCGTGAAAAGCATCGGCGTGCCGGCCGTCGACCATGTGCCGCCGCATGCGCAATTGCTGATCTACCCCGTGATGAAAACGGTGCGCGTGGCTGGCGCCGAGAACAAATCGGAAGCGGCACTGAACGCCCTCGACGTGCAGGACGTGGTCGACCACTACGAGTTGGCCTACCTGGTGCAGACGCGCATGATCAGCGGCAACAAGCCCGTCTACTACGACACCATCGTCAGCGCCAAGGACGGCCGCATCCTGCGCCAGTGGAAAGCCCTGAAAACCGTCGCCGGCATCGGCAACAGCCAGTACAACGGCCAGGTGCCGCTCAACACCACGCTCACGGGCAGCACCTACACCATGAAGGATCCCGGCCGCGGCACGGGCGGCAGCTTCGGCGGCATGGCCATCACGAATGCCAACCACGGCACCACCTCGGGCAGCGTGTACAGCAGCACCAGCAATACCTGGGGCGACGGCCAGCAATACATCAGCGGCGGCAGCACCACCAACGCCAATGGCCAGACGGCGGCCGTGAACGCCATGTGGGGCCTGATGAACACCTACGACACGCACAAGAATGTGCTGGGCTGGTCCAGCCTGGACGGCAACAACACGGCTACCCACATCGCCGCCCACGTCAACACGGCTTACGACAACGCCTATTACGACAGCAACTGCAAATGCATGTACATCGGCGACGGCGGCAGCTCGTTCAACAACCTCGGCTCCATCGACGTGATCGGCCATGAGATGGGCCACGGCATCACGGATGCCACCTCGGGCCTGATCTACTCGCAGGAGTCGGGCGGCTTGAACGAATCGAGTTCGGACATCGCCGGTGAAATGGTGGAAGCGTATGAGCGTGCCGGCGGCACGGGCACCAGCATTCCCAATACGGGCAACGATTGGATGACGGGCAAGGAAATCGCCAAGAATGGCCAGCCGCTGCGCTGGCTGTATAAGCCGAGCAAGGATGGCAGCAGCCCGAATGCGTGGAGCAGCACCATCAAGAACCTCGACGTCCACTACAGCAGCGGCCCGAACAACCGCATGTTCTACTTCCTGTCGCAAGGCTCGAACTCCACCGCCAGCAGCGACTACTACAGCTCCTACCTGAACAAAAGCCCGCTGGCTATGACCGGTATCGGCAGCGACAAGGCTTACCGCATCTGGTTCAAGGCCGCCACCACCAAGTTCACTTCGTCGACCAACTATGCCGACGCGCGCAACAAGGTGCTGCTGGCCGCCGAGGAACTGTATGGCGTGGGCAGCGCCGAATCGATCGCCGTCAAGCGCGCGTATGCGGCCATCAACGTGGGCACCGACGTCGATGAATCGACGACGGGCGGCGCGGTGAGCATCACCAGCCAGCCGGCCAGCATCACCGTCGCACCAGGCGCCACCGCCTCGTTCGCCGTGGGCGCGGGCGGCGGCACGGCGCCGTACACCTACAAGTGGTACCGCAACGGCGCCGTGATCAGCGGCGCCACGTCGCCGGCCTACAGCTTCACGGCCGTGGCGACCGACAGCGGCGCCGTCTTCAAGGCGACGGTGACGGATTCCTCGTCGCCCGCCGTGACGGCCACGTCGAACAACGCCACGCTGACGGTCGGCACCAGCAGCGCCACCGAACGCGTGAGCAATGGCGGCTTTGAAGCGGGCGCCACGGGCTGGAGCGGCACCACGGGCGCCATCGGCACGTTTACGGGGCAAGTGGCGTATGAAGGCACGCAGTACGCCTGGCTGGGCGGCAATGGCGCCACGGCCAGCGAATCGCTGACGCAAAGCGTGGCCATTCCGGCCACGGCCACCTCCGCCAGCTTGAGCTTTGCGCTGCATATCGACACGGCGGAAACGGGCAATACCGCGTACGACAAGCTGGTCGTCACCGTGAAGAACAGCGCCGGCACGGTGCTGGGTACCCTGGCCACCTACTCGAACGTGAACAAGGCGGCCGGCTATCAGATCCGCACCTTCGACCTGATCGCCTACAAGGGCCAGACCGTGCAGATCTCGTTTGCCGCAACCGAGGACGCGTCGCTGCAAACCTCGTTCGTGATCGATAAGGTCAGCCTGATCACCCAGTAAGCGGCTGAACATGCGGGCAAGCCATCGATACAAGGGCTTGCCCGCGCATGCAACACCGCACGATTGATTTTCTGGCAATTCCAGTCTACCCTGAAGCAACTCATTGCCTCTTGCTGCTGCCGGTACCCGCGACAAATTGAACTTTTTTTTGGATGGTTCCCGACCGATGCCTACTTTGACCGCACGCACCTTCCCTCATAGCAGCCTGTTCCTGTCCGCTTCCGTCGCCATGCTCGCCTGAGCCGACGATGCAGTTCCACCTCCAGGTGCAGGGCCCGGCGGGCAGCCGGGCGCTGTCCATCGACGCCGCCAGCGAGGCCGAGGCGATCCGCGCGGCCGTGCGCGGCGGCTGGCGCGTGCTGGCCGTCGACGCTGGCGCCGCGCCGGACGCGGGTGTCGCGCTGCGCCCGGGCAAACAGGGCCTGCCCCTGCTGCAATTCAGCCAGGAGCTGCTGGCCCTGCTCGAAGCGGGCCTGAACCTGGGCGAGGCCATGGTCACCCTGCACAACAAGGAAACGCGCCCTGGCGCCAGGGCCACCTTGGCCGCCATCGTGCTCACCCTGCAGCAAGGCCAGAGCTTTTCCGACACACTGGCCGGTTTCCCCGATATCTTCCCCGACATTTATATCGCCACCGTGCATGCGGCCGAACGCTCGGGCAACCTGCCCGAGGCGCTGGCGCGCTTTGTCGGCTACCAGCTGCAATTCGACGCCATCCGCAAAAAACTCATTTCCGCCGCCATCTACCCGTGCATGCTGCTCGTCGTCGGCGGCCTGGTGACCCTGTTCCTGCTCGGCTACGTGGTGCCCAAATTCAGCGTCGTCTACGAAAGCTCGGGCCGCGAGATTCCCTGGATGTCGCAAATGCTGCTGGGCTTTGGCCAAACGCTGGCCGCGCATCCGCTGCTGTGCGCTAGTGCGCTGGCCGCTGCGGTGGCCGCCGTGGTCTTTGGCCTTGCCAATGCCGGCGCGCGCCAGGCCCTGGTCTTGCGCCTGCTGCGCCTGCCCGTGCTGGCCGACAAGGCGGCGGAATTTCGCCTGGCGCGCTTCTACCGCGCCCTGAGCCTGCTGCTGCACGCGGGCATCCCGCTGCACAAGGCGCTGGCCATGGTCGCGCCCATGCTGCTTCCGGCGCAGCAGGAACAGCTGGCGCAGGCGCGCCGCGCGGTACAGGAAGGCATGCCGTTTTCCACCGCGCTGGAACACGCCGGCATGGCCACGCCGGTGGCGCAATCGCTGCTGAAAGTGGGAGAAAACACGGGCCGCCTGGGCGACATGCTGGAACGCTCGGCCAAGTTCCACGACGAGGAATTCGCCCGCTGGGTGGACTGGGCGTCTCGCCTGCTCGAGCCGCTCTTGATGACCATCATCGGCGTGGTGATCGGCGGCGTGGTGGTGCTGATGTACATGCCGATCTTTGAACTGGCGGGGAGCTTATCTTGAAGGTCATGTCATGAACGCACGCGACGAAGAACGGGCCGTGCTCGATGCGGCCATGCTGCGCCGGGCCCACGCCAGCGCGCTGGAACAGGGCCGCCCGCAGATGGCCGTGCTGCAGGAAACGGCGGCCCTGCCGCCCGAAGTCTTTTTGCGTCAGCTGGCCGCCCTGTTCCGCTATCCGGCGTGGACGATGGCCGAGCTGCAGGCCGCCTTGCCCGCCTTTGCCCTGCTGCCCTACACCGATTGCGCCCAGCGCGACTGCGTGCTGCTGCACCCAAGCGCTCCCGGCGCGCCGCCCGTGCTTGTCATCGGCAACCCATTTGCGGAAGACCTGCTGCAGTGGGCCGACTTCACCCTGTCCACGCCCTTCACGGTGGCGCTGGCGCACCCGGACGACCTGGCCGCCTATCTGCTGCAGCAGGAAAGCGTGCAGCAGGCGATGCAGGAAATGCAGCACGGGGATGACATTCCAGGACTCGACCAGAGCATCGAAGACATCTCGCTGATCCGCATCAGCGAGGACAGCAGCCCGGTCGTGAAACTGGTGAACTCCACCATCTACGACGCCCTGAAATTCCAGGCCAGCGACATCCACCTCGAATGCGACGTGGCCAGCCTGGTCATCAAGTACCGCGTCGACGGCGTGCTGGTGCAGGCGGGCCAGGTGCAGGGGCTGGCGATGGCCGAACAGATCATCTCGCGCATCAAGGTCATGGCCGATCTCGACATCGCCGAACGGCGCATCCCGCAGGATGGCCGCTTCAAGGTGCGCGTCAAGGGGGCGGAAATCGATTTCCGCGTCTCCATCATGCCGAATATTTTTGGCGAGGACGCCGTGCTGCGCCTGCTGGACCGGCGCGCGCTGACGGAGGCGGCGCAGGCGCTGCGCCTGGAAAGCCTGGGCCTGAACGAAGATGCCATCGAGCAGATCCGCCGCCTGGCCGCCAAGCCGCACGGCATGCTGCTGGTGACAGGCCCCACGGGTTCCGGCAAGACCACCACCCTGTACGCGGCCATCACGGAAATCAATACGGGGCGCGACAAGATCGTCACCATCGAAGACCCCGTCGAATACCGCTTGCCGCGCGTGCTGCAAATTCCCGTCAATGAAAAAAAGGGACTGACGTTCGCGCGCGGCCTGCGCTCCATCCTGCGCCACGATCCCGACAAGATCATGATCGGCGAAATCCGCGACGACGAAACGGCGCAGATCGCCGTGCAAGCGGCGCTCACGGGCCACCTGGTATTTACCACCGTGCACGCGAATAATGTGTTCGATGTGGTGGGCCGCTTCCTGCACATGGGCGTCGATGCCTACAGCTTTGCGGCGGCCCTGAACGGCATCGTGGCGCAGCGCCTGCTGCGCCTCAATTGCGTCCATTGCGCCGTCGACGCCAGTGCCGAAGTGCTGGCCGATGCGCAGCAATTGCGCGACAGCGGCCTGGCCCTGCATCAGGTGCAGGACTGGCAATTCATGGCCGGCAAGGGCTGCGGCCATTGCCGCGGCACCGGCTACAAGGGCCGCAAGGCCGTTGCCGAAGTGCTGATGCTCAGCGATGCCATGCGCGAAATGATCTGCACGCGCGCGCCCCTGAGCCAGATGAAGGAAGAAGCGGCGCGCAACGGTTTTCGCCTGGCGCGCGAAGCGGGCCTGGACCTGGTGCGGCGCGGTGAAACCACTTTAGCGGAGCTCAATCGTGTCACTTATTGAACGCGTTACCCGCGCCACCGTGTGCCTGCACCTGGCGCCGCACGGATTGGACGGCGTGCTGCGCCGCGCCGGCCGTCCCTTGCCCGACAGCGCCTTCCACCTGCCGATCCTGAACCCCGACGCCAGCTGGGAAGTGGCGCTGGGCGCCCTGCGCGGCTGGCTCGAACAGGATGGCGGCAAAAAACTGCCGCTCGCCGTCAGCCTGGCCAGCCGCTGGTGCGCCATGCTGATGCTGCCGTGGAGCGGCGCCTTGCTCGACCAAACCAGCGCACAGCGCTTCCTGCATAGCCAGTTCGCTGCCGTGTATGGCGATGGCGCGCGCGCCTGGCGCCTGGCGACCGACGATGCGCCTTACGGCAAGCCGCGCCTGGCCTGCGGCATCGATGCGGCCCTGCTGCAAGGCGTGCAGGATGCGGCGGCCGCGCATGGCCGGCGCTGCCTGTCCATCGAACCCATCGTCGGACCGGCCTGGCGCAGCATCGCCGGTAGCAAACCTGCCGCCTTCGCCCTGGTGGAAGCGGGACGGCTGCTGCTGGCGACAAGCAGCGGCGGGCGCATCACGGCCCTGCACAGCCAGTCCTGCGGCGCCGCCTGGGGCGAGGAACTGGATAGCGCGTGGCGGCGCTGGAACTTGCGCGCGCCGCAGCTCGACGCCATCGAACACGTGACGCTGATCGACTTGAGCGGCGTGCCGCAGGAGGATCTGACTGGGCGCTTCCAGCCCGTTCCCGTGGCCGGCGCCGCCCACCTGATGCGGGAGGCCGCATGGGCCTGAGCCGCCTGGAATTCCTGCCGCCCGGAGCAAGGCAGACCTTCAAGGGCTGGCGCCTGGCCCTGTGCCTGGCGGGCAGCCTGATGCTGCTGCCGGCCGCCGTGTACTGGCTGGTGCAGGCGCAGGAAATGCGGCGCCTGGAAGCCCAACTGGCGCAGCTGCAGCCCGCGCGTCCCGTGCGCGCGCCCCTTTCGGCAAGCCAGCAGCGCGAGCGCGACCTCGAACTGAAACAGGTGGCCGCCGCCGTGCGCCAGCTCAACCTGCCCATCACGCGCCTGGTCAGGACGGTGCAGGCGCCGCGCGACGTGCGCGTGGCCCTCTTGGGGCTGGACCTGAACGCGCAGCAGGGACAGGATGGCGCCAGCGTGCTGAAAATCGCCGCCGAAGCGGAAACGCCGCAGGACATGCTCAACTACCTGGCCTTCCTGAACCAGCAGCCCATGTTCAGCTCCGTGTATCTGCTCAAGCACGAGATGCACGCCAACGCCCCCGAACACCCTTACCGTTTTCAGCTGGAGGCGCAATGGCGGCAATAAAACCGGCACTAAAAGCCAGCGCGCCCGCGGCCCGCCCGCGCCCGCAGCTGCGCCTGCCGCCGCGCCTGGCATGGGAAGCGGCGCGTCTGTGGCATACCCTGGGCTGGCCCAGCGCCATCGGTGCGGCCTGCCTGGCGCTGGCCGCCTTCGCCGTGCAGCAAGGCGACGCGCTGGCCGCACACCAGCAGCAATTGACGGCACAACTGGCCGCTGCTGCCAGACAGTCGGCGCTGCCGTCGGCCGCCGTCACACTCGATGCCGATGCCGACAGCCTGGCCGCCTTTCACGCCTACCTGCCCGCGCATGACAGCATTCCCGAGCAGTTGAAGGCCTTGCTGGAAGTGGCGCAAAAGAGCGGCGTCACCCTTGCCAAGGCCGACTACAAGCCGCAGGAAGACGGTAACACGGCCTTTTTGCGCTACCAGATCACCCTGCCCGTGAAGGCCGAATACGCGCAGCTGCAAACCTTTATCGTCGACGCCCTGCAGACGCTGCCCACGCTGACGCTCGACTCCGTCCTCTTCAAGCGCGAGCAGATCGAAGCGGGCGAGATCGACGCGCGCATCCAGTTCATCCTGCTGGTGAAAAAGGCGGAGGTACGCCGATGAAAAAAGCCGTACTCGGAGGCGCCGCCGTGGCGACCTTGCTGGCCGCCCTCTTCGCCCCCGAGGATGAAGGCAGCATCGTGGGGCCGGCCACGGCCACGCCGCGCCAGGTGGAACGGGTGGCGGTCGCGCCGCTCGCTGCAGTCGCCGCGCCGCAGACCAATCGCGCGCTGGCCATCCATCCGCGCCGGGCGCTGGAAGACGAGGAAGCGGCCACCCTGTTCGCCAAGCAAAGCTGGCAACCGGAGACGCCGAAAAAGATCATGCTCGACCAGCAGGCCGCGCAGGCCACGCGCACTGTCGCCGACGTCGACGCGAACGCGCCGCCACCGCTGCCCTTTCAATTCCTTGGCCGCTTTGTCGACGAAGGCAAGGCCGCCTACTTCCTGCAGGCGGGCGAACGCAACGTGGTGGCGCGGCCCGGCGATACACTGGAAGAGCGCTACCGCTTCGATGGCGTGGTGCAGGGCGCCCTGCAATTTACCTATCTGCCGCTCAACCTGAAACAGACACTCGCCGTAGGGGACCTCAATTGAAACGACGCGCCGCACGTATGTCTCGTACTATCCTCACCCTGCTCCCGGTGCTGTCCCTGCTGGCCGCCTGCGCCGGCAACCAGGCCTACAACGATGGCCAGGCCATGCTGGGCGCGGGCCGCACGGAACAGGGCCTGGCCTTGCTGGAGCAGGCGGCGCAGGCCGAACCGACCAACGCCAAGTACCGCATCGCCGTCACGAATGGCCGGATGCGCGCGCTGAACAACCTCAATGGCCGCGCCGAGGCGCTGCGCCAGCAGGGCAAGCTGCCCGAAGCACAAGCGCTGTACCAGCAGGCGCTGGCGCTGGACGCCAGCAACGACGTGGCACAGCGTGGCCTGGCCGGCGTGGCGCAGGATGAACGGCACCGCAAGCTGGTGCAGGAAGCGCAGGCCAGCTACCAGCGCGGCGGCGAAGCGAATGTCGCGCAAGCGCAGGAAGCCTTGCGCCAGGTGCTGCAAGAGCGTCCCGCACAGCGCGAGGCGCTGGCCCTGAAAAGCCGCATCGGCGACGAGCAGGCCAAAAGCCGGCCGGCCGGCGGCAAGCTGGCGGCCGCCTACCGCAAACCCGTGACCCTCGAATTTCGCGACGCGCCCCTGCGCTCCGTGTTCGACTTCATCAGCAAGGTGTCGGGACTGAACTTCGTCTTCGACAAGGAAGTCGACCCCGCCCTGCGCGCCACCATTTCCGTGCGCGACACCAGCATCAAAGAGGCGATTGCCATGCTGCTGGGCGCCAACCAGCTGGAGCAAAGCGTCACCAGCGACAAGTCGATCACGATCTACCCGAACACGCCGCAAAAGGTGAAGGATTACCAGCAACTGGTCGTACGCACTTTTTTCCTCGCCAACGCGGACGTCAAGACGGTGGCGTTTTCCATCAAGACCCTGCTCAAGGCCAAGGACGTCGTCACCGATGAGCGCCTGGGCATCATCATGCTGCGCGATACGCCGGAAATGGTGCGCATGGCCGAGCGCATCATCAACGTGCAGGACCTGGCCGACCCGGAAGTGATGCTGGAAGTGGAGGTTCTGGAAGTCAAGCGCACGCGCCTGATGGAACTGGGCGTGCGCTGGCCGGACCAGGCCAACCTGACACTGGCCGGCATCGGCAGCGGCTTGGGTGGCCTGAAGGTGGCCGACCTGCACCGCATCAATGGCGACAATATCAACCTGGGCATCGGCGGCGTCACCCTGAACGCCAACAAGACCGATAGCGACAGCAATATCCTCGCCAACCCGCGCATCCGCGTACGCAACAAGGAAAAGGCCAAGATCCTCATCGGCGACCGCGTGCCCGTCATTACCGTCACGACGAACAACGGCGTCAGTTCCGACAGCGTCAACTACATCGAGGTGGGACTGAAGCTCGACGTGGAGCCGAACGTCTACCTGGACGACGAGGTGGCCATCAAGATCAACCTGGAAGTGTCGAACGTCGTCAAGGAAGTGATCAGCAAAACGGGCACGCAGGCTTACCAGATCGGCACGCGCAGCGCTTCCACCGTGCTGCGCCTGAAGGATGGCGAGACGCAGGTGCTGGCAGGCCTGATCAGCGACGAAGACCGGGGCACGGCCAACAAAGTGCCCGGCGTGGGCGAGCTGCCCGTGTTAAACCGTCTGTTCGGCAGCCAGAAGGACGACGCCATGCGCAGCGAGATCGTGCTGTCGATCACGCCGCGCCTGCTGCGCAGCATCCGCCGCCCGGACCTGATGACGGCCGAGTTCAACTCGGGCACCGAGGCATCCGTGGGCGGCCGCGCCAGCGTCGGCGGTACGCTTGACGCCATCGTCACGCCAGAGCAGGCCGCGCCGCGCACCGGCTCGCCCATGACGGGCGGCGACGAGGCGCCCGCCGCCGACAAGACAAGCAAAGGTGGCCAGTGAAGCATAAAGGCTTTACCTTCATCGAACTGATGATCACCCTGGCCATCATGGCGACCCTGGCCACGGTGGCCGTGCCGATGGCGCAGGTGGCCTTGCAACGGGCGAAGGAGCAGGAATTGCGCAGCGCCCTGATCGAGATACGCGAAGCCATCGATACCTACAAGCGCGCCTCGGACAATGGCCGCATCAAGCTGTCGCTGGGCGCCTCCGGCTATCCGAAAAAACTTGAGGAACTGGTCGAGGGCGTGCCCGACCAGCGCAGTCCCTCGAAGCAGAACATCTATTTTTTGCGCCGCCTGCCGCGCGACCCATTCCAGCCCAGGGAAGAAGGCAGCGCCGCCGACAGTTGGAGCAAGCGCGCCTATGCCTCGCCGCCAGACAATCCCAGCGAAGGCGAGGACGTATTCGACGTCGCCTCGCGCTCGACCAAGGTGGGCCTGAACGGCGTGCCGCTCAAGGAATGGTGATGTCGATGCCCTGCTCTACTCCGCGCCGCGGTTTTACCCTGGTCGAATTGCTGGTGGTGCTGGCGATCATCTCGCTGCTGCTGACGATTGCCATTCCCCGCTATTTCGGCTCGGTGGAAAAATCAAAGGAAGTCGCGCTGAAGGAAAACCTGCAAGTGCTCAGGAGCGGCCTCGATAAATACTACGCCGACAAGGGAGAATATCCGGCCGCGCTGGCCGACCTCGTGACCCACCATTACTTCCGCAGCGTACCGCTGGACCCCGTCACGGAGTCCGCCGCCACCTGGCAGTTGATCCCTTCTCCGAATGGCGAGATCAGCGGCGTGGCCGACGTGCGCAGCGGCGCCAAGGGCAAGACGCGCGAGGGCATCCCCTTTGAGCAGCTCTAGTTTTCGACGCCGCGCGCGGGGCTTCGCGTATATCTGGACCCTGATGCTGGTGGCCTTCATGGGTGTCGGCCTGGTGTTGGCCAGCGAATTGCATGCCACGGCCGCGCGGCGCGAGAAGGAGCGCGAGCTGCTGTTCATCGGCCATGAATTCCGCAATGCGCTGGGCCGTTACTACGACAGCACGCCGGGCGACGGGCGGCCCCGCTACCCCTTGACGTTGCAGGAGCTGCTGCGCGATCCGCGCTTTGCCAACGCCCGGCGGCACTTGCGCCGCCTGTATGCGGACCCGGTCACTGGGAAGGCAGAGTGGGGCGTGCTGCGGCAGGAGGGACGCATCGTCGGCATCCATTCGCTCTCGCCGCAGATCCCCATCAAGCAGGACAACTTCCTCGACGAAGATGCCAGCCTGCGCCGCAAGCAGCGCTACGCGGACTGGCATTTTACCTATCCGCACGACCTGATGCTGGCCCAGCCCGATGCCGCTGGCGGCGCGCCGGGACTCAAGCCGAAAGGCGCAAACTGATATCATGCGTCCTTTCCGTATCACGCATCGAACAAAGGAGCAGGCATGAGCATAGGTGGCACTTCCATCGAACAGGCATTGGCATCGTTGTCGGACATGACGGGCGGCATGGTCGCCATCGGCAAGGCCGAACATGCGCAACGTATCGCCAGGGCGCAAGCGTTCATGCGCGACCAGGGCATCACCGCGATCTACCTGAACGCGGGCGCCAACCTCACCTATTTCACGGGTACCAAATGGTATGCCAGCGAACGCATGGTGGGCGCCATCCTGCCGGCCAGCGGCGAGATCGAATACATTGCCCCAGCCTTCGAGGAAAGCACCTTGACGGGCTTCATGCTCATCGAGGGCAAGGTCAATTGCTGGGAAGAGCATGAAAGCCCGTACCAGCTGTTCGTCGACGTGCTGGCGCGCATGGGGATAGCCCAGGATGTGGCTGCGCCGCCGCGCGTGGGCATCTGCGAAAGCGCCGCCTTCTTCATCTATGACGGCATCCAGCCGCTGGCTCCCGGCTACGCGCTGGAAAACGCACGCGCCGTCACGGCGTACTGCCGCAGCCGCAAATCAGCCGCCGAAATCGCCCTGATGCAGCGCGTGATGGACATGACCCTGGCCGTGCACGTGGCCACGGCCAGCATGCTGGTCGAAGGCATCACGACGGTGGAAGTGGAGGAATTCATCCAGCGCGCGCACCGCAAGGTGGGAGCGCCACGCTCGTATTTTTGCATCGTGCTGTTCGGCGAAGCGACCGCCTACCCGCATGGCGTCAACTATGTGCAGACCTTGAAGCCGGGCGACACGGTGTTGATCGACACGGGTTGCCAGGTGATGAACTACATCTCCGACATCACGCGCACTTACGTGTTTGGGGCCATCAGCGAACGCCAGCGCAGCGTGTGGAACAGCGAAAAGGCGGCCCAGGCAGCCGCATTCGCCGCTGCCCAGTTGGGCGTACCGTGCGGCGACGTGGACCGCGCCGCGCGCGTGTCGCTGGAGGCAGACGGCTTCGGCCCCGGCTACAAGCTGCCGGGCCTGCCGCACCGCACCGGCCACGGCATCGGCCTCGATATCCACGAATGGCCTTACCTGGTGGGCAACGACACGACGCCGCTCGACGTGGGCATGTGCTTCTCGAACGAGCCGATGATCTGCATCCCCGGCGAATTCGGCATCCGCCACGAAGACCATTTCTACATGACGCAAGACGGTCCGCGCTGGTTCACGCAGCCGGCGCACAGCATCGACGATCCGTTCGGGCTGCAGCGCTAAGCCGGGTGTTGGATTACGCTGCGCTAATCCAACCTACGCCATGCCATGCAGGTCAAGCTGGTATCACCGCAATGCCAGGTAGGTCGGATTAGCGCCCTGCGCGTAATCCGACACAGCGCCCCCCCTGCGCCAGCTTGAACACGGCCAGCGCCACGCCCAGTTGCACGGCCTGCTCCTGCAGCGATTCGGCCGCCGCTGACGCCTCTTCCACCAGCGCGGAGTTTTGCTGCGTCATCTGGTCCATGCTGCCGATGGCCACGCCGATATCGCCGATGCCGACGCTCTGCGCCTGGCTCGCAGCGCTGATTTCGGCCATGATGTCGGCCACTTTTTTCACCGAGTCGACGATCTGGCACATGGTCAGCCCCGCCTCGTCGACCAGCTTCGAACCTACGTTCACCCTGGCCACCGAATCGCCGATCAATTGCTTGATCTCGCGCGCCGCTGCCGCGCTGCGCTGCGCCAGGTTGCGCACTTCGGATGCCACCACGGCAAAGCCGCGTCCCTGTTCGCCCGCGCGCGCCGCTTCCACGGCCGCGTTCAAGGCCAGGATATTCGTCTGGAAAGCGATGCCGTCGATCACGCCGATGATGTCGACGATGCGTTTCGATGAATCGTTGATCTCGCCCATGGTGGTGACCACCTGGCTGACCACTTGCCCGCCCTTCACGGCAACCGAGGAGGCCGACACCACCAGTGCATGCGCCTGCCCCGCATTGGCGGCGTTGTCGCGCACGGTAGAAGTCAGGCTATCCATGCTGCGCGCCGTCTGATCCAGGCTGCCCGCCTGCGATTCCGTGCGCGCGGCCAGGTCCGCATTGCCCTGCGCGATTTCAGCGCTGGCCACCTGAATGGTTTCAGCCGATGCTTTGATGTCGGAGACCATGCCACCGAGCTTGGCGCGCATGTCCTTCAGCGCCGCCAGCAAGCTGGCCTGGTCGCCCGCTTCGGTCTCGATGTGCATCGAGAGGTCGCCATCGGCCACGGCGCGCGCGATCTGGCGCGCATATTCGGGTTCGCCGCCCAGCTGCTGCCAGATGGCGCGCACGACGAAATGCGACACGGCCACCAGGCAGACGATCACGGCCAGCGCCACGGCGATGCTGGTATTGAGCGCATTGCGCACGTTGGCCGCGCTGCGCTCGATGCCCTGCTTGAACTGCAATTGCGCCTGCTCGTTGGTCTTTGCCAGGTCCGTATTGAGCACCGCCAGCGCACCCTGCATGCGCGCCACGGTCGCTTGCGGGTCGCCCTCTTCCATTTCCAGCATGATGCGCGCCGCGCTCAGCGCCGGCGCATAGTAGGCATCGAATTCCTTTGCCAGGCGCAGGCCCTGTTCGCGCTGGCCCGGGATCGCCGCAAAGGCGTCCAGCTTGGCGCGCAGCTTGACGGCCTGGCCGCCGACTTGCCCGATGCGCTCCTTGTCGCCTTCGCTGACGGCATCGCGCAGGGCGTCGCCGACGGCTGCCACGTCCAGGGTCAGCGACTTGGCCATGTCGAGCACGGGATAGTCGGCACTTTCGGTAGCGTGGATGGAATTGAGCGTGGCCGTGGACAGATAGGCACTGACGGCCAGTCCCAGCCCGAAAATCACGGCCGAGACGACGGGCAGCGCCCATATCTTGCGTTTGATGCTCATTGCTGTCTCCTGATTTGATGAATTATCGGGCCGCCGCATGACGCGCGGCCCGAACCGGCTTTATGGCGCCGTCAGCACCACTTTGACGGTGCCGTCGACGGCACTCTTTTCGATATAGCCGATGGCTTTCGGATCGGCCGCCACGGCCTTCTTCACGTCGGCGCTATTGGCCACTTCCTTCGGCAAGGTCGCCTTGCCCGTGAAAACCAGCTTGGACCACAGGGCCTTCGCTTGCGACGGTTCCTTGTCCGTCACCTTCTTGTAGAACTCGGCGCGCACGGGGGCGCTTTCCGGCTGGTCGATCGGCGTCATGGCCGTCGATTTACCGAGGAAAAATTGCGCCACCTGTTCGTTCGTCATGGCGCCGGCGGCGCTCTTGGCATTGACCACCACGACCACTTCGGCCATGACGGGCACGCTCATCGACAAGGCCAGCAAGGCAGCCACATTCACAATCAATGGTTTCATGCGGCACTCCTTAGAAAACGAAATCGATGGCGGCGGCAGCCACCGTGACAGGGCCATGGAAGCCTGGCTTGGCTTGCACGAACAGGCCCGGGCCATTCTTCGGCCTGATGCGGTCGATCTGCACTTTCAGCGCGGCCGAACGGTGGAAATCCCAGCGCACGCCGATGCTGTCCGTCGATTGCTCGAGCTGGTTGCGCATATAAGCGAGGGTGTCGACGCCGGCCGACAGGGCGCGCAGGGTCGGCGTGCAGGCGGCCGGATAGCCGGCAGGGCAGGATGCGGGCACGGTGTTGTTCACGCGGCCATCGGCCTTCAGGCTGGCGTGGCTGTAGTACGGCAGGAAGGCGCCGATGCGATAACCTCCCATCACGTACCACGAGGTGCTGTCGCTGACATAGCTGTCCGTCTTGCGCTTCGCATATTCGGACTGCAGCAGCACATTGTTCCAGTCCAGGCCCAGGCCCACGGACGTGAAGGACGCCTTCTTGTCCTTGACTTCCAGCGCATCGGCCAGGGCGCCCAGCTGGGCGATCTTGTAGCCGCCGCCGGCCGCGCGCAAGCTGCCCATCAGGGTGTTCAGGCTGGGCGAATCGTTGATCGTCAGCTTGGTCTCGGCGCGGCCGAAACGCACGGTGAGGGGGCCATGTTCGGCCACCACGTTGAGGGCGACGATGGACTTGCCTTCCACCTGCACGGTCGAAGCGGGACCCGTGGCCAGGGTGGCCTTGGTGCGGCCCAGCGCCAGCTGCGTGGTGATGCTGGTGTCGCCCGCGCTGAACTGGTAGGTGGCGTCGATGCCGTCGATGCTGTTCAGCGGTACCTGCGAATACATTTCTCCCGGTGGGCGCAGCATGGTGTTGGCATAGCCCACGTTACGGTAATCGGAAATCATGAAGACGGGCAGACCCATGCGGCCAACGCGCACACTGAAGCTGTCCGACACCTTGGCCTTGGCAAAAGCCCAGGCAAGTTCGGCGCCAAAATCATCCTCGCCATCCTTGCGCGCCAGGCCTTGCACGGTGGCCGACAGCCAGGGGTTGACGGTGACATTAGCTTGCAAGCCCAGGTTGGAATCGATGCCCGTGCGGCCAGTGCGGCCGGCACCGGCGGCCTGGTTCGGACGCGCGAACTGCGCGTTGTCGGTATCGGCCAAGGTCAGCGCGGCGGTGCCGTAACCGCTGATCTTGACCGCGGGGCCAGCGGCCTCTTCGGCGTAGGCATGACTGATGGCCAGGGGCATGACCATCAGGAAAATCAGGACGTGTTTATTCATAGTAATTAAATACCCGTAGCGGTGAACATTAATCGTGGAGTGGACTCGAGGTCGATGGCTCACCAGCCGTAAAAGGCCGGGTCCGTTTTTTTCGCGCCACCATCGCCTTGGGTGTGCATGGCGGCGTGACCAGTGAGTAAAACCATGCTACAGAGAAAAGGTTTTACGTTGGAAAGTTTTCTTGAGGCAATGAGCGAATTGCCCCATTTTCACGAAAAAAGCACGCGTTCTAGAGGGGTTTATCTAAATAGCACGCCGTGCAAAACCACACTTTCGCTATATTTTTCATACACTTATGAATAATTCAAGAGAAAAATAATTAGCCTGCACCTGAACCGTGTGGCGCCCATAAAAAAACGCCACCCGCGCGAAGATCGCGGGCGGCGCCGTTCAATGTCGTACTGCAGAAACGTTTATTCGCGCTTCGATACCAGGGTCAGAATATCGTAGCTGGCCACCAGTTCTTCGTTCTGGTTCGTCACCTGCACGTCCCACGCCACCACGCCCTGGCCCACGCCGAAGACGTCCTTGCGGTTGCGGTCGACCTTGCGCTTGCACGTGAGGCGGGCGCGGATGGTGTCGCCGATGGCGACGGGGGCGACGAAGCGCAGGTTGTCCAGACCGTAGTTGGCCAGCACGGGACCGACGCCAGGCGAGACGAACAGGCCGGCGGCGGCCGACAGCACGAAGTAGCCGTGGGCGATGCGCTTGCCGAACTGCGATTCCTTGGCCGCGATTTCGTCGAAGTGCATGTAGAAGAAGTCGCCTGAAATACCGCCGAAAGCGACGATGTCCGCTTCGCTGACCGTGCGGCGGTGCGTGAGCAGCGAATCGCCCGTCTTCAGGTCCTCGAAGTGCTTGCGGAACGGGTGGATCGGACTTTCGTTGACATCCGCGCCGCGCACGTATTCGCCCGTGATCGCCGCCAGCATGGTCGGCGAGCCTTGCACGGCCGCCCGTTGCAGGTAGTGGCGCACGGCGCGCACGCCGCCCAGTTCCTCGCCGCCGCCCGCGCGGCCAGGGCCGCCGTGCTTCAGTTGCGGCAGGGGCGAGCCATGGCCCGTCGAATCGACGGACGCCACGCGATCGAGCACGTGCACGCGGCCGTGCGTGGCCGCCACTTGCGGCACCACGCGCGCGGCGATCTTCGGATCGCGCGTCACCAGGGTGCTCACCAGGCTGCCCTTGCCGCGCGCGGCCAGGGCCAGCGCTTCATCGATGTCCTTGTAGCCCATCATGGTGCTGACGGGGCCAAACGCTTCCACATCATGCACGGCATCGTTGCCGAAGGCGTCGCGGCACAGCAGCAAGGTCGGCGAGAAGAAGCTGCCGTCCTGCGCGCCATCGCCCAGGGGATTGAAACCGTCGGCCGCGCCGAACACCACTTCGTTACCCTGCGACAGGGTGGCGACCCGTTCGGCCACGTCATTTTGCTGTTCCTTCGACGCCAGCGCGCCCATGCGCACGCCTTCGATGGACGGGTCGCCCACCACCACCTTGGCCAGGCGTTCGCGCAAGCGCGTGCCGACGGCGTCCATCAGGTGCTCGGGCACGATGATGCGGCGAATCGCCGTGCACTTCTGGCCCGACTTGCCTGTCATTTCGCGTACGACTTCCTTGACGAACAGGTCGAATTCCACATCGTCGGGCGTGACGTCCGGCGCCAGGATGGCGCAGTTGAGCGAGTCGGCTTCGCCGTTGAAGGGCACGGACTGGGCGATCAGGTTGGAATTCGTGCGCAGCTTGGCGGCCGTGGCGGCCGACCCTGTAAACGTGACGAAATCCTGGCCATTCAGGCGGTCCAGCAAGTCGCCCGTGGAACCGATCACCAGTTGCAGGCTGCCAGCCGGCAGCAAGCCCGATTCATGCATCATGCGCACGACGGCTTGCGTCAGATAGCTCGTCGCCGTGGCCGGCTTGGCGATGCAGGGCATGGCCGCCAGGAAGCTCGGTGCAAATTTTTCCAGCAGACCCCAGATGGGGAAATTGAAGGCGTTGATGTGCACGGCCAGGCCGCCGCGCGGCACCAGGATGTGCGTGCCGGCGAAGCCGCCTTTTTTACCGAGGGCGATGGCCGGGCCTTCGTGCAGCACGTTCGACGACGGCAGCTCGTTGCTGCCCATGCTGGCGTAGGCGAACAGCGTGCCCGTGCCGCCTTCGATATCGACCCAGCTATCGGCGCGCGTGGCGCCCGACAGGTGCGAGATCGCATACAGCTCTTCCTTGCGCTCGACCAGGTACAGGGCCAATGCCTTCAGGCGCGCGGCGCGCTGCTGGAAATCCAGCGCCATCAGGCCCGGCACGCCCGTCTTGCGCGCATACGTGACGGCTTCGTCGAAGTCGATCTTTTCCGCATGCGTGTGATAGATGACGCGGTTGTTCAAGGCGCTATGCAGGGGCACGGCGGCGCTTTCGCCCAGCCAGCGGCCGGCGATCAGGCTTTGCAAAGTGGATATGTGAGCCATGTGGTTTCTCCGTAAAACGAGGGTGTTGGTGACGTTGGTGGTGGTGTCGGATTACGCGGGGCGCTGCCCCGCTAATCCGACCTACGCCCATATTATTTATTGCGCGGCGGCGTTCTTGTGCAAGTGCAGCGGCAACGCGGAATCGAAATTCAGACGCTGGCGGTTCGCCTCGACTTCCGTCAAGGCGTCCACCTCGCGCATCGTCTGCATCGAGCGCACGGCCAGTTCGTGGTACTGGCCCGTGCCCGAGCTTTTCCATTTGATTTCATCGTCGGTGAGCGACCGTATCACCTTGGCCGGCGTGCCGACCACCATGCTGCGCGGCGCGACGATCATGCCCGCCTTGACGAAACTCATGGCGGCGACGATGGATTCCTCGCCGATGATGGCGTTGTCCATCACCACGGCGTTCATGCCGACGAGCGCATTGCGGCCGATGCGGCAGCCATGCAGCACGGCGCCGTGGCCGATATGACCATCGACTTCGACCACCGTGTCGCAGCCGGGAAAACCGTGCATGACGCAGGTGTCCTGCAGATTCGCGCCCTCTTCCAGGATCAATCGGCCGAAGTCGCCGCGGATCGAGGCCAGCGGACCGATATAGCAGCGCGGGCCGACGATCACATCGCCGATCAGCACGGCCGACGGGTGCACGTAGGCGCTGGGGTGGACGACGGGGGTGACGCCGTTGATTTCGTAGACTTTGACCATAAAAACTCCTATATGCCTTGAGATAAAGCGTGCTTTCAGCCCAAGACCTCAACTGCCGGGGTCGGCCCCTCAGGGTCCGACCCCAGTCTCTGCTCTTGGGTTACATGCCCAGATAGGCACTTTGTACCTGCTCGTTATGCAGCAATTCGGAACCGGGACCGGACAAGGTGATGGCGCCCGTCTCGATCACATAGCCGACGTCGGCGATCGACAGGGCCGCGTGCGCGTTCTGCTCGACGAGGAAGATGGTGATGCCCTGGTCGCGCAGCTCGGCCACGATGCGGAAAATTTCCGCGATCAGGAGCGGCGCCAGGCCCATGCTCGGTTCATCGAGCAGCAGCAGTTGCGGACGGCCCATCAGCGCGCGCGCCATGGCCAGCATCTGCTGCTGTCCGCCGGACAGCGTACCGGCCAGCAGCAAGCGCTTTTCCTTCAGGATCGGGAACAGCCCATACATGCGCTCCATGTCGCCGGCCACGTCCTGCGCGGGGCGCGTAAAGGCGCCCAGGCGCAGATTGTCTTCCACCGTCATGGGGCCGAACACTTGGCGCCCTTCCGGCACCTGGCAAATGCCGCTGCGCACGCGCTTGTCGGCGCTCATGCGGCTGACGTCCTGGCCGGCGAAGGCGATGCTGCCCGCGCTGATCGGCTGCACGCCGGAAATGGCGCGCAGCAGGGTCGTCTTGCCAGCGCCATTCGCGCCCACCAGCGCCACCAGCTGGCCCTGGCGCACTTGCAGGTCGATGCCGTGCAGGGCCTGGATGCGGCCGTAATGGCTGGTCAGGCCGGCGATATCGAGCACCAGCGGTGTCTGAGGTTTTTCCATCTTCATCATGCCGCCACTCCCAGGTATGCCGCCACCACGTCGGGATTGGCGCGCACTTCGGCGGCGGTCCCTTCGGCCAGCTTCTTGCCATAGTCGAGCACCAGGATATGGTCCGACAGATTCATCACCAGTTTCATGTCATGCTCGACCAGCACCACCGTCACGCCCGATTGCGCCACCTTGCGTATCAAGGCTTCGATCTCGCCCGTCTCCGTGTGGTTCAGGCCAGCCGCCGGCTCATCGAGCAGCAGCACCTTCGGCTTGGCCGCCAGCGCGCGCGCGATTTCCAGGCGTTTTAATGCGCCATACGACATCTGTCCCGCCTCGTCGTCGATATGCCGGCCCACGCCGACAAACTCCATCAGGCCCGCGGCCTCGTCGCGACAGGCCGCGTCGGCACGGCGCACGGACGGCAAACGCAACATGGAGGCGAACAGGTTCTGGTTCAGGCGCAGGTGCGCGCCCACCATCACATTGTCGATGGCCGTCATGTTCATGCACACCTGCAGGTTCTGGAAGGTACGGCTCATGCCGCGCCGCGCCAGCGCGTCGGGCGGCATGGCGGCCACGTTTTCGCCATTCAGCAGAATCTCGCCCCGGGTCGGCGTGTACACACCCGTGATCAAATTGAACAAGGTCGTCTTGCCGGCGCCGTTCGGCCCGATCACGGAATGGATATTGCCTTCCTTGACAGTGAAGCTCACGTCCTGCACCGCGTGCACGCCGCCGAAGCTCTTGCTCAAGTTGTTAATCGTCAGCATCTCACACCTCCTGTGCCGGTTTGGCGGGCGCCTTGGGCACCCCTGCCCGCTTGCGCGAACGGCTGGCCAGGCTCGGTACGAGGCCCTTGGGCATGAAGATCATGGTGGCCATCAGGATCACGCCAAACACCACCGTCTCCCAGCCTTCAAAACTGGACAGCAGTTGCGGCAGGATCGTCAACAGCGCGGCACCGATGATGGAACCGAAGATCGACGCCATGCCGCCCACCACCACCATCGTCACCAGCTCGATCGAGTGGAAGAAGCCGGCCAGGTTGGGGGTGATGAAACCGATGTAATGGGCGCTGATGCTGCCCGCGATGCTGGCAATGACGGCCGACAGCACGAACACGCGCACCTTGAAGCGGGTCGTATCGACGCCGACCACGCGGGCCGCCACTTCCGAGCCGTGGATCGCCTGCAGCGCGCGGCCGACGGGCGAATCGATCAGGTTCAGCGCCAGCCAGGTGACCAGCAACAGCAGCACGGCGCACACCAGGTACCACGATTTTTCACCGGCGATTTCCAGGCCGGCGACACTGAAGGCGGACACGCCGATGCCATCGGGGCCGCCCGTCCATTGCGTCTCGTTGTTGATGACGATGGAAATGATGATGCCCAGGCCCAGAGTCGCCATGGCCAGGGTATGGCCCTTGAGTTTCAATACGGGGCGGGCCAGCAGCAAGGCCAGCAAGCCCGTGGCGACGGCGCCGGCGGCCAGGGCGGCCAGCGGCGGCCAGCCGTAGTGCGTGGTCAGCACGGCCGATGCATACGCACCCAGGCCATAGAAACCCGCGTGACCGAGGCTGATCTGGCCCGTGTAGCCCATCAAGAGGTTCAGGCCGATGACGACGATGGCGTTCAGGGCGATGCGGATCGCCACGTCATAATAGAACGCATTGGTGAGGAACAGCGGCAGGATGGCCAGCACCAGGGCCAGCACCAGCAAGCCACCATGGCGCGAGCGTGTCAAAAAGTTGGTCATACACGCTCCGAATTTTTAGCGCCAAACAAGCCTTGCGGCAGGAAGAACAGGATCAACAAGATCAGCACGAACGGCACGGCGTCCTTGTAGGCCGAGGAGATGTAGCCGGCCGTCATGGCTTCGGCGATGCCGAGGATCAGGCCACCGGCAATCGCACCCGCGCCGCCACCGAGGCCACCGAGGACGGCAGCGACAAAGCCTTTCAGGCCCAGCATGATGCCCGCGTCATACGAGGTATACGTGATCGGCGCGACGAGGATGCCGCCCGCCGCGCCCAGCAAGGCCGACAGGCCGAACGAAAACAGCAGCACCTTGCGCGTGTTGATGCCCACCAGTTGCGCAGCCAGCTTGTTGTGCGAGGTGGCCAGCATGGCCTTGCCCATCAGGGTGCGACCGAAGAACCAGCCCAGCACCAGCACGATGACAATGGTCACGCCCAGCACCCACAGGCTTTGCGGCAGCAGGCTGGCGCCCAAAAATTCGATCGGCGTATCGCCGGAAAAGGCGGGCAGTGTATGCGTATCCTTGCCCAGCCAGATTTGCACCAGGCCGCGCAGCACCAGCGAGGCGCCGATGGTGATGATCAACAGGGTGATGACCTGCGCATTTTGCGCCGGTTCGATCACGGTTTTTTCCATCAGCAGGCCAACCAGGCCCGTTGCGATGACGGCCAGGATGATGGCCAGCGGCAGCGGCACGCCGGCGGCCGACATCACGGCGGCCAGCATCCCGCCCAGCATGATGAATTCGCCTTGCGCGAAATTGATCACGCCGCTGGTGTTGTAGATGATGGTAAAGCCCAGCGCCGCCAGCGCGTAGGCGGAACCGACCGTCATCCCGGAATACAGAAATTGTAGAAATTGAGCGACTTCCATGGTGTCTCCATTATGTTCGGCTACGCGCGGACCGCCTTCGAGGGCAGTCCGCGCAGGTACTTCTGGCTTACATTATTTCGACAATTGCCATTCGCCGTTCTTCACTTCCACCATGCGGAACGCCGACAGGTCCAGGCCCATATGGTCTTTGGCCGACATGTTGAAGACACCGGTGGTGCCGACAAAACCCTTGGTCTGTTCCAGTGCCGTGCGCACTTTTTCGCGGTCCGTGCCGCCGGCGCGCTTGATGGCGTCCACCGACAGGTTCAGGGCATCGAGCGCATAGCCGCCAAAGGTCGACGGATCGATCTTGTAGCGCTCTTTATACGTCTTGTCGTAGCCGACCACGATGGCCTTCTGCGCGTCGCTGTCGGGCAGCATGGCGCCGATCAGCAGGGCTGGCGTCGGCAGGCGCACGCCTTCGGCGGCTTTGCCCGACAGCTTCAGATACTCGTCCGACGCCACGCCGTGCGACTGGTACAACGGCAGCGCGGACATGCCCAGCTGGCCGTAGTTCTTGGTCACCACGGCCGGCCCCTGGCCCAGGCCAAAGACGAATACGGCTTGCACGCCGGCCGTATTCTTGATGCGCGTGAGCTGCGCCGTGATGTCCGTGTCTTTCGGACCGTAGGTTTCATCGGCCACCAGGGTGATGCCATATTTGGAGGCGACGATCTGCGATTCCTTGCGGCCCGAGGCGCCGAAGCCGCTCGTTTCCGACAGCAGGCCGACCTTGCTGATGCCGCGCTTCTTCATGTCCTCGAACACCTTCTCGGCTGCCATGCGGTCCGTATGCGGCGTCTTGAACACCCATTTCTTCACGGGATCGATGATGACCACGGCGCCCGCCAGCGAAATGAACGGCATGCTGGCACGCTCCACCAGCGGCGCCATCGCCATCGTCGCACCGGTGGTGGTGCCGCCGATCAGTACATCGACCTTGTCCGACTCGATCAGGCGCTTGGTAAAGCCGTTGGCCTTGGCCGCATCGCTGCCGTCATCGTAGTGCACCAGTTCCAGCTTGCGCCCCAGCACACCGCCGGCCGCATTGATTTTCTCGATATACAGCTGCAGGGTTTTCAGTTCGGGGTCGCCCAGAAAGGCGGCAGGTCCCGTGACGGACAGCACGGAACCGATCTTGATGTTCTCGGCCGCATACGCGCCCGCGGCGGACATGGCCAGCACGCCGGCGATCAGGGTTTTCTTGAAAATATTGGCAATCATTGTGGTCTCCACCAGGTTGGCACTACGGTCAATTATGGTTGGCGCTTTTTTGCAAGCCTGCGCCTTTTTTTTTGTTTTTACTCGTTTATACGCGTTCAATGACGACAGCAATACCCTGCCCCACGCCGATGCACATGGTGCACAGCGCATAGCGCCCGCCCGTGCGTTCCAGCTGATTCAGAGCAGCCATCACCAGGCGCGCGCCCGATGCGCCCAATGGATGGCCGATGGCGATCGCGCCGCCATTCGGATTCACGTGGGCCGCGTCGTCGGCCAGGCCCAGGTCGCGCGTGACGGCCAGCGCCTGCGCCGCAAACGCTTCATTGAGTTCGATGACGTCCATCTGTTCGATGGTCAATCCTGTCTGCGCCAGCACCTTGCGCGACGCCGGCGAAGGCCCAAAACCCATGATGCGCGGCGCCAGGCCGGCCGTGGCCATGCCCAGCACCTTTGCGCGCGGCGTCAATTTGTATTTATCCACGGCGGCGGCGGACGCCAGCAGGATGGCGCAGGCGCCGTCGTTCAAGCCCGAGGCGTTGCCGGCCGTGACCGTGCCGTCGGCCTTGACTACGCCTTTCAGTTTCGCCAGCATCTCCAGCGAGGTATCCGGGCGCGGATGCTCATCCATCGTCACCATCTTCGGCTCGCCCTTTTTCTGCGGCACGGCGACGGGCACGATTTCGCGATCGAAGACGCCAGCCGCGTTGGCGGCGGCCCAGCGCTGCTGGCTGCGCAAGGCCAGACCATCCTGGTCAGCGCGGCTGATGCCAAATTCCACGGCCACGTTTTCCGCCGTTTCCGGCATGGTGTCGATGCCGTACTGCGTTTTCATCTTGCCGTTGACGAAGCGCCAGCCCAGGGTCGTGTCTTCAATTTTCGCCGCGCGCGAGAACGCGCTGTCAGCCTTGCCCATCACGAATGGCGCGCGCGTCATGCTTTCCACGCCGCCGGCAATGATCAGCTCCGCCTCGCCCGCTTTGATGGAGCGGGCGGCCATGCCCACGGCGTCCAGGCTGGAGCCGCACAGGCGGTTGATGGTATTGGCCGGTACTGCCGCCGGCAAACCGGCCAGCAGCGCGGCCATGCGGCCCACGTTGCGGTTGTCTTCGCCCGCCTGGTTGGCGCAGCCGTAGAACACATCGTCGATGGCGGACCAATCGACGGAAGGATTGCGGGCGATCAGCGCGGCAATCGGCAGCGCGCCCAGGTCGTCCGCGCGCACGCTGGAGAGTGCACCGCCATAGCGGCCAAACGGGGTGCGTACGGCGTCACAGATAAAGGCTTCGTTCATGTTTGCTTCCTTGTTCGGGCTATCAGGAGAAAATCTTCGGGCGCTGGTCAACCACGCGGCGGGCTTTGCCCGTCAGGGTGCGTTCGATGCCGGCGGCGGCCACCAGGCGCACGCGCGTGCTCACGCCCACATGCGTCTTGATGCGGTGTTCCAGCTCGCGCGCCAGGCCATCAGTCTCGCTGGCCGAAAGGGTGGCAGTAAGATCGATACGCAGCTCGGCGATCACTTCCAGTTTGTCGAGGTGGCCGTCGCGCGTGACCACCAGCTGGTATTGCGGCGCCAGCTTCGGCATTTTGAGGATCAGCTCTTCGATCTGCGTGGGGAAGACGTTCACGCCGCGGATGATCAGCATGTCGTCGGAGCGGCCCGTGATCTTGCCGATGCGGCGCATGGCCCGCGAGGTCGGCGGCAGCAAGCGGGTCAGGTCGCGCGTGCGGTAGCGGATGATGGGCAGCGCCTCTTTCGACAAGGAGGTAAACACCAGTTCGCCCTCTTCGCCGTCCGGCAGCACTTCGCCCGTTTCCGGATCGATGATCTCGGGATAAAAATGGTCTTCCCAGATGACGGGACCGTCCTTGCTTTCGATGCATTCGGACGCCACGCCAGGCCCCATCACTTCGGACAGGCCGTAGATGTCGACGGCGTCAATGCCGGCGCGCGCCTCGATTTCCGAACGCATGGCGTCCGTCCACGGTTCGGCGCCGAAGATGCCCACCTTCAGCGACGATTCAGCCGGATCGAGACCCTGGCGCGTGAATTCCTCGATGATGTTGAGCATGTACGACGGCGTGACCATGATGATCGATGGTTTGAAATCCTGGATCAGTTGCACCTGCTTTTCCGTCTGGCCGCCCGACATCGGGATGACCGTGCAGCCCAGGCGTTCGGCGCCATAGTGCGCGCCCAGGCCGCCCGTGAACAGGCCGTAGCCGTAGGAGATATGCACCATGTCGCCCGCGCGGCCGCCGCCGGCGCGGATCGAGCGCGCCACCACGTTGGCCCAGGTATCGATGTCGTTCTGCGTGTAGCCGACCACCGTGGCCTTGCCCGTGGTGCCGCTCGACGCGTGGATGCGCACCACTTGCTCGCGCGGTACGGCAAACAGGCCAAACGGGTAATTGTCGCGCAAGACTTTTTTGTCCGTGAACGGGAATTTGGCCAGGTCGGACAAGGATTTGAGATCGTCCGGATGCACGCCCGCTGCGTCAAAAGCGGCGCGGTAATGGGGCACGTTGTCATACGCGTGCTTGAGCGTCCATTTCATGCGTTCGAGCTGCAGCGCCTGCAGTTCATCCTTGCTGGCGCGCTCGATCGGCTCGAGGTCATTCGGGGCGGGAATTCGTTGGACCATCATTGTCTCCTAATTGGTTCTTTAACTATTTAAAGCTGCGGCGGCAGTTCAAGCCTGCTCTTGTATCTTCAATCGCTAATGACTTCACCCGCCACGCGGATCGACTTGCCTCGGAAGAGCGCGATGGCGCGGCCATCCTGGTTGCTGACCTTGACGTCGTAGACACCGCTCTTTCCCGCCAGCGCCTGCTCGACGGCGTGCGCCGTGAGCACGTCGCCTTCACGTCCCGGCGCCAGGTAATCGATGGTGCAGCCGGCGCCCACGGTATTCATGTTGTAGCTGTTGCAGGCAAACGCGAAGGCACTGTCGGCCAGGGCAAAGATAAAGCCGCCGTGGCAGGTCTGGTGGCCATTGAGCATGTCTGGGCGCACCGTCATCGTCATGCGCGCATGGCCGGGCCCCACGTCGGCCAGGGCGATGCCCATGGCGGCGGTGGCGTTATCGCGCGACAGCATGGAGGCGGCGGCCGCTTCGGCCAATGCCTGTGCCGTCATGTTGTGGTCTTCATTCGGCATGAAACGTCGCTCCAGTGGCAAGTTTGCGGCGCAGCAGCGGCGAGACCCGGTAGCGGTCTTCGCCATAGCCTTGCGCCAGGTGGTGCAGCACGGTCACGATGTGCTGGGCGCCGACGGCATCGGCCCAGGCCAGCGGTCCGCGCGGATAGTTGACGCCCTTCTGCATGGCGATATCGACGGCAGCCACCGTGCACACGCCCTGGTTGACGGCGTCGGCCGCCTCGTTGGCCAGCATGGCGACCGTGCGCATGACGGCCAGGCCAGGCACGTCGTCCAGGCGCGTGACGATGAAACCGGCCGCCTGGAACAGGCCGACAGTAGCCGCGTAGGCGGCATCGCTGCACTGGTCGGCACGGGCCACGGCAATGCGTTTGGCACCGGCGTAGTCGAGCGCCAGGTCGAACAGCACCGTGTCCGGATGCTGGTTGTCGTGCGCGCGCTGGGTGGCGCTGCGACCGTCGGTCAGATAAATCGCGGCGCCGTTGCAATGCAGGGCAGGTGCCTCGTCATGCGTCTGGCCTTCCTGCGTCACGCGGCGGCTGACGGTGATGCCCGCCTGCTCCAGCCGCTGCACCAGGCTGCGAATGACGCCGCTGTGGCCACGGCCATCGCCGCCGATGGCAGCCGACAGGGCGACGAATTCCGGGGTCGCTTGCGCGCTTTCCGCCTGCGCCACAGGGGCAGCGGCGCCTTCGCCGTACAGATAAAAGCCACGGCCCGATTTGCGGCCAAGGAATCCGGCGTTGACCATTTCCTGCTGCAGCACGGACGGCGTGAAGCGCGGGTCGTTGAAGTAGGCGCCGAATACGGATTGCGTGACGGAGAAATTCACGTCGTGGCCGATCAGGTCCATCAACTCGAATGGGCCCATGCGGAAACCGCCCGCTTCGCGCAGCACCGCATCGATGGTGGCGGGGTCACCCGCCTGCTCGTTCAACAGGCGCCAGCCTTCCGCATAAAACGGACGGGCGACACGGTTGACGATGAAGCCCGGCGTCGATTTCGCATGCACGGGGTTCTTGCCCCAGGCGATCGAGGTGTCGTAGACGGTGGCGGCGACCTGCTCGCTGGTGGCCAGGCCACTGATCACTTCGACCAGCGCCATCAGGGGAACGGGATTAAAGAAATGCATGCCGACCAGGCGTTCCGGATGGCGCAGCTTGGCGGCGATGGCCGTCACGGAAATCGACGAGGTATTCGTCGCCAGGATGCAGTCGTCGCTGACTAACGCTTCGAGTTCGGCGAACAGGCCGCGCTTGACGTCGAGGTTTTCCACGATGGCTTCCACCACCAGAGACGCGTCGCTCACGTCGGCCAGGCTGCCGGCCGCCTGCAGGCGCGCCGTGGCGGCCGTGGCTTCGTCAGCCGTCATACGGCCCTTTTCGGCCAGCTTCGCATACATCTTGCCGATATCGAGCAAAGCCTTGCTGACCGCTTCCGCGCGCGTGTCGTACAGTTTGACTGTGTAACCGGCGGCGGCTGCCACCTGCGCGATGCCGGCGCCCATGGCGCCGCTGCCGATGACGGCGACGATACTGTTGTTTGCCAGTTTGTTTGCCAATTCGGTCATATCAGTGTCCCTTGAATTGCGGTGCGCGCTTTTCCATGAAGGCGGCCACGCCTTCGCGGTAATCGTCGCTGTTACCGAGATCGCTCATCATGCGCGCTTCCAGCGCCAGCTGCTGCGGCAGGGTATTCGCACCGCTGGCGGCCAGCGCCTGCTTGGTGTAGGCCAGGCCCTTGGTCGGCGCACTGGCAAAATGCACGGCCAGCTTGCGCGTTTCATCCGCCAGCTGCGCATCGTCCACGCATTTCCAGATCAGGCCCCAATCTTCCGCTTTTTCGGCCGTCAGTTTTTCGCCGAGCATGGCCAGGCCCATGGCGCGCGCGGAACCGATCAAGCGAGGCAGGAAGAAGGTGCCGCCCGTGTCCGGAATCAGGCCCAATTTGCAGAATACTTCCACGAAGCTGGCCGACTTGCCGGCGATGACGATGTCGCACGCCAGTGCCAGGTTGGCGCCCGCGCCGGCGGCCACGCCGTTGACGGCGCAGATCACGGGCATAGCCAAGGCTTTCAAGGCCAGCACCAGCGGCGCATAGTTTTTTTCTACCGACTCGCCCAGATCCACGCCCTTCGAACCGGGTTCCACGGCGCGGTCGGACAGATCCTGGCCCGCGCAAAAGCCGCGGCCCGCACCCGTCAGCACGAACACGCGCACGGAACTGTCGGCATTGACTTTCGCAAGCGCGTCGCGCACTTCCTCGTGCATGGCTTGCGTAAAACTATTGAGCTTGTCGGGACGGTTCAGGGTGAGCGTCGCGATACCCTGCTCGATGGTGAAGAGGATGTTTTGGTAGGTCATGGCGTGTCTCGTATACGTTTATTTTTAACCCAGGGACAAGTAAGGTCGGTTCCTGCGGAATCGTCATTCGCCCCCAATGGGCCGAATTACCCTTAAGGTCCGACCCCGGATGTTGTTTGGGGTTTGCGACTATTCAGCCTGGTCGAAGTCGACCACCACCTTGTCGGTCAGCGGAAAACTCTGGCAACTGAGGACGAAGCCGCGCGCCACTTCGTAGTCTTCCAGCGCGTAGTTGACGTCCATTTCGACCTTGCCGTCGAGGATCTTGCAGCGGCAGGTCGAACACACGCCACCCTTGCATGAGTAGCGCATGTCCAGCCCCGCTCGCAGGCCCGCGTCGAGGATGGATTCCTTGTCCTTGTCCATCGTGAAGGTGGTGTGGTTGCCATCCATGATGACGGTCACTTCCGTTTCCCGCACCGCATCCGCAGCCAGCTGCGCACGCGGCTTATGAAAGTTTTTCGGGATGCTGGCGGCGAACAGTTCGATCTTGATGTTCTGCTTGGGCATGCCGGCCGCCTGCAGGGCGGCGGAAACACCGAGCATCATGTCTTCCGGGCCGCAAATAAACGCGTTGTCGTAGTCTTCGACACGTATCCAGTGCTGCAGGAATTGCTCGCATTTTTCCTGCGTGATGCGGCCGTTGAACAGCTCAATATCCTGCTGCTCGCGGCTCATCACGTAGACCAGGTTCAAACGCTCCAGGTACACATCCTTCAAGTCCGTCAATTCTTCCTTGAAGATGACGGAAGACGAAGCGCGGTTACCGTAGAACACAGTAAAACGGCTCAGGGGTTCCGTCAGCAGTGTCGTCTTGATGATGGAGAGGATGGGCGTGATGCCGCTGCCGGCCGCAAAGGCCAGGTAGTGCTTGCGGTTGACGCAGTCGAGCGGCACGTTGAAGTGGCCCATGGGCGGCATCACCTCGATGGTGGCGCCGGCTTTCAGTGTGTCGTTCGCCCAGGTCGAAAAGGCGCCGCCCGGTGTGCGCTTGATGGCCACGCGCAGCGTGCCGTCCTGCACCGCCGAACAGATGGAATACGAGCGGCGCACGTCTTCCGCATTGATATTGGCGCGCAGGGTCAGGTGCTGCCCCTGCTGGAAGCGGAACTGCTGCTGCAGTTCCGCTGGCACGTCGAACGTGACGGCGATGGTGTCGCGCGTTTCATTGCGCACGTTCGATACGCACAGCGGATAAAATTTACTCATGCTTCATCTCCAGTTTCTTCGGAACGTGTGCCTGATTTTTTTAGTGGCACTTGAAGTAGTCAAACGGTTCGCGGCAAGCCAGGCATTTGTACAGGGCCTTGCACGGCGTGGAGCCAAACTGGCTGGTCAGCTGCGTATGCGTGGAACCGCAGTTCGGGCAGATCACCTCCAGCGTCGGCATGGGCTGGCGCTTGACACCACCTTTCAAACCACTGATGTCGATCACCTGCTGCTGCGGCGGGGCGATGCCATAGCCTTTCAGCTTGGCCTTGCCCGCCTCGCTCATCCAGTCCGTGGTCCAGGCGGGCGCCAGCTGGTTCACCAGCGTTACCTTGGCCACGCCATGGCTGCGCAAGGCATCCGTGACGGCATCGGCGATCACCTGCATGGCCGGGCAGCCCGAATAGGTGGGCGTGATCGTCACGATGCACTCTTCGCTGCTGACCACATCGACGGCGCGCACGATGCCCAGGTCCACCACCGAAATGACGGGAATTTCCGGGTCCGGCACATCGCCCAGCCAGGCCCAGACCTGGGCGGCGTCCAGCGTTGCCATGGGCGTGTTCACTACCACTCCGCCCCGGGATAGGCGCGCTGCAGGAACTGCATCTCGGCCAGAATAAAACCCAGGTGTTCCGTGTGCGTGCCCTGCTTGCCGCCCTTTTGCATCCACGCGTCGGGCGCCGGCATGCTCAAGGTGGCTTCGGCGAAGATCTCGGCCACGTGTTCGAGGAAGGCCTGGCGCAACACGTCCGATGGCGGCGCGATGCCGGCGGCAAGCATGGCCTGGTCGACGGCGTCGTACTTGAACATCTCGCCCGTGTACATCCACAGCTTGTCGGCCGCCGCCTGCGTCTTGGCATGGCTGTCCGCCGTGCCGTCGCCGAGACGCACAATCAGGTCGCCGCTGCGGCGCAGGTGATACGTCACTTCCTTGATCGACTTCTGCGCCACTTCGACGATGCGTGGATCGCTGCATTTCGCCAGTTCCAGCAACTGGAAGTAGTGCCAGCTGTCGAAGAAGAACTGGCGCATCATGGTGTCGGCGTAATTGCCGTTCGGCTGCTCCAGCAGCAAGCAATTCTTGAAGTCGTGGGCGTCGCGCAAGAAGGCGATGTCATCCTCGTCGCGGCCCGCATTTTCCAGTTCGGCCGCATAGCTGAACCACAAGCGCGTCTGGCCCAGCAGGTCGAGCGCCACGTTGGTCAGCGCCATGTCTTCTTCCAGCGCCGGCCCCTTGCCGCACAGCTGCGACAGTTGCTGGCTGAGGATCAGGGCGTTGTCGCCCAGGCGCAGCAAGTAGTTAATCTTGTCATCCATTACAGGCGCTCCCATCACAGGTTCTTGACTTCTTCCGGCATCGGGAAGAAGGTGGGATGGCGGTACACCTTGCTGTTCGACGGTTCGAACAGGGCGCCCTTGTCGCCAGGGCTGCTGGCGACGATATCGGCCGCGCGCACCACCCAGATGCTCACGCCTTCATTGCGGCGCGTGTAGACGTCGCGCGCATGGTTGACCGCCATGGTGGCGTCGGAGGCGTGCAGGCTGCCCACATGCTTGTGCGCCAGGCCGTGCTGGCTGCGGATGAAAACTTCCCACAATGGCCATTCTTTGCTCATGTTGCTCTCCCCTATCTGTCTTATGTAATTACGCTGCTGCTTTATTAGCGGCTTGCTTGTCTGCATACGCGAGCAAGGCATCGCGGAACCATGCGCCGTCTTCATACGCTTTGACCCGCGTTTGCAGGCGCTCGCGGTTGCACGGGCCATTGCCCTTCAGGACATTGTTGAACTCGGACCAGTCGATCTCGCCGAATTCATAGTGGCCTGTTTCGGCATTGAACTTCAGGTCGGGATCGGGCACGGTCAGGCCCAGGTATTCGATTTGCGGCACGGTCTGGTCGACCATGCGCTGGCGCAATTCGTCGTTCGAGAACAGCTTGATGCGCCATTGCGCCGATTGGGCGCTGTTGACGGAGGCGGCGTCGGACGGGCCGAACATCATCAGCGATGGCCACCACCAGCGGTTCAGGGCATCCTGCGCCATGGCTTTCTGCTCTGGCGTACCCTTGCACAGCGACATCATGATGTCGTAGCCCTGGCGTGCATGGAAGGATTCTTCCTTGCAGACGCGGATCATGGCGCGCGCATACGGACCATACGAGCAGCGGCACAGGGGAATCTGGTTGATGATGGCGGAGCCGTCGACCAGCCAGCCGATGGCGCCCATGTCGGCCCACGACAGGGTGGGATAGTTGAAGATGCTGGAATACTTGGCTTTGCCCGAGTGCAAGGCAGCGAGCAGATCGTCGCGCGACACGCCCAGGGTTTCCGCGGCGCTGTACAGGTACAGGCCGTGACCGGCTTCGTCCTGGATCTTCGCCAGCAGGATGGACTTGCGTTTCAGGGTCGGTGCGCGCGTGACCCAGTTACCTTCGGGCAATTGACCGACGATTTCCGAGTGCGCATGCTGCGAAATCTGGCGGATCAGGGTCTTGCGGTAAGCGTCCGGCATCCAATCCTTGGCCTCGATCTTGATGCCTTCGTCGATGCGCGCCTGAAAAGCGCGCTCTTCCTGGCCCATGTCGTCGATGGAGCGGACGTTCTTGAGGCCGGTTTCAACCATTTGTGCGTACATGATCTGTCTCCCATGTCTTTGATTTTGCGCAGCAACGCGGTGCGATGAACAGATAATACGATACAAAAAACGATTTGCATACACTTGATGTGAGTCATTTTAAAAATTCGTATCTTGTGCAGCTTTTTTGTGCGTATGATATTGCTTATGAGAAAACACTACGAAGTGCCACCAGCGCTTCCGGCAAATTATTGACGCGCTACCCGCGCAGCCAAGTAAACTGCTGCTTTTATTGAATCGACCGCAACACGGCCAGACCGGAACCACATGAAGAACACCCGCTGCACGGCATGGATAGCCGATTTCCTGGAAAGCGACCCACCGCGCTCAAAGTCCCTGGTGATGACGATTTTCGGCGACGCCATCGTGCCGCGCGGCGGCGCCATCTGGCTGGGCAGCCTGATCGACCTGCTGGCACCGTTTGGCGTGAATGACCGCTTGCTGCGCACCAGCGTGTTCCGCCTGGCGCAGGAGGGCTGGCTCAGCTCGCAACGCGACGGCCGCCGCAGCGCCTATACGATACGCCCGGAAGCGCTGGCCCGCTTCGAACGCGCCTATCGCCGCATCTATGCGCCGCTGGTCGTGCACTGGGATGGCAGCTGGACCCTGGTGATCGGGCCGGCCGGCAGCATCGGCGCCGCCGAGCGGGGGGCGCTGCGCAAGGAATTATTGTGGGCTGGCTATGGCTTGATCTCTCCCGGCATCTTTGGCCATCCAGCCAGCAACTCGGAGGCGCTGGAAGACATCCTCGTGCGCAACGAGGTACAGGGCAAGCTGTATGTTTGCCACACGACAGAGTTGCCGGATGTCAGCACACGCCCGCTGCGCGACATGGTGGGCGAATGCTGGGACTTGTCGGAAGTGATGGCCGGCTACGAAAAATTCATCGCCAGCTTCCAGCCCCTGCTGACCTTGCTCCAGCAGGAACCCGTGTTCGATGCGGAGCAAGCGTTTGTCATCCGCTCGCTGCTGACGCACGCCTACCGCCGCGTGCAATTGCACGACCCGCAACTGCCCGTCGAACTGCTGCCCGAACCGTGGCCCGGCACGCAAGCGTATGCGCTGGCGCGCGACCTGTACCGCCTCACCCATGCGGCGGCCGAGGAACATATCCTGGCCACCCTGCGGCGCGAGGATGAGCAGGCGCCGGACGTGGAGCCGTGGTTCTAC
This sequence comes from Janthinobacterium sp. PAMC25594, assembly GCF_019443505.1. Taxonomy (NCBI): domain Bacteria; kingdom Pseudomonadati; phylum Pseudomonadota; class Betaproteobacteria; order Burkholderiales; family Oxalobacteraceae; genus Janthinobacterium; species Janthinobacterium sp. PAMC25594. Next base: position 4,746,606 of record NZ_CP080377.1, on the reverse strand, counting down.
GAACGTTTTGGCGGCCTGACTAATTAAACGCCTGAAAAATGTTCAGGGCCAGGCGCGTGGCCGCAGGCAGTACGACTAGTACGCCAAGGCAACGCAACGCCGCCATGGACATTTTCTCAGACGTTCACTGCTTCGCCACCACCTGCTTCGCCCCTGCCAGCAAATCCTGCCCCAGCTTTTCCAGCGCATTGGCCTGCACCAGCATGGTGTCGAGGATGGCGACGTTGAAGGTGAACTCGGCCGGCGTGGTATAGCCGGGAAAACGTATGATGCGCAGCAATTCCTGCAAAGTCGTGCCCTTGCCCAGGTGCGCCAAGGCGTCGCTGAGGGCGCTGATTTTCTTTTCCAGGTCGCGTATGTGGTTGCTATGGTCGTCCATGATGCTCTCCCCGTGTTGGAGCTATCACGTTAGCAAAGCATGTCCCGCGTCGTTTGCGCCAGCACAAAGGCGCGACTAAAACAGGTATCATCGCGCCATTGCACACGATGCAAAACCCATATGTTTTTATCAGGAACACTCATGACCATTAAAATCAGCCAGCAATTCGACGCCGGCGCGATCGAGGTGCTGCGCGCCGACGATGCCCAATCCATCGAGCTGAACATCCGCAAGGATTCCCACGCCGACATCACGCAGTGGTTTTATTTCCGCCTGCAAGGCGCGCAAGGCGAGGCGTGCACGATCCGCTTCATGAATGCAGGCAAGTCGGCCTACCCGGACGGCTGGAAAGACTACCAGGCCGTCGCCAGCTATGACCGCGAAACCTGGTTCCGCGTGCCAACCAGCTTTGACGGCACGGTGATGACCATCGCACACACCCCCGAGGAAGAAAGCGTGTACTACGCCTACTTCGAGCCATACCCATGGGATCGCCACCTGGCCCTGATCGACAGCGCGCAAGCGTCGCCGCTGGTGCGCCTGATCGACCTGGGCAGCACGGTGGAAGGGCGCGACATGAACCTGCTGGTGGTCGGCGACGCCGATGCCGAGAAGAAAGTCTGGGTCATCGCGCGTCAGCATCCGGGCGAAACGATGGCGGAATGGTTTGTCGAGGGCATGCTCGAAGCATTGCTGGACCAGGCCAATCCGTTTGCCCGCCAATGCCTGCAAGACGCCGTCTTCTACGTGGTGCCGAACATGAACCCGGACGGTTCCGTGCATGGCAACCTGCGCACCAACGCGGCCGGCGCTAACCTGAACCGTGAATGGATGACGCCGACGATGGAACGCAGCCCGGAAGTATTCCTGGTGAAACAGAAAATGCATGAAATCGGCTGCGATCTGTTCCTCGACGTACATGGCGACGAAGGTCTGCCTTACGTGTTCGTCGCCGGCAGCGATGCGCTGGAAAATTTCACGCCAGCACAAAAGGCAGAGCAAGACCGCTTCATCGCCGACTTCAAGGTGGCCAGCCCCGACTTCCAGGATGAGCACGGCTATGAAGACGGTCCGTTCACGCCGGAAGTGCTGACCATGGGTTCGCCCCACATCACGCACGCCTTCGGCTGCCTGGCACTGACCCTGGAACTGCCGTTCAAGGACAATGCCAACGATCCCGACCCACAAACGGGCTGGAGCGGCGCCCGCAGCGCCGCCCTGGGCGCGGCCGTACTGCAGCCTATCCTGTCCACCTTGCGCGCCTGAGCATCAGGGCCGGACCGGCCCGCGTAAGCCCGATGCCCCGCACGCCGGGGCATTTTTATGCCCGCACTGCAAGCGTTGCTGAGCGAACGATTTTTTTTCAGAACGTCTTGCCTAGTAGAAATTATCGTCCTACACTCAACAACAGAATCAGACCGTGCCACGCTGCGCGGCCCCGCAAGAATACGCCACCGGGTGGGTCGCCATGACTTCCCGGCCACCAGAAATACGCATCCACGGCCCCATACCTGCCGAGCTAGCTCTCTGTAAGAAAAAACGACCGCATCGGCATCGTGCCGCAGCGCGCCTGCCCATCTGGCGGGTGCGTGTACACATGCTGCCGGGCGCTTCCCGCATGTCGCCGAGGATGGATTACCTATGTCCAAGCTTAAAATCAGTACCTGTCTGGCCTTCAGTTTCGGCCTGATCATTGTCCTGCTTGCCATGGTGGCATTTGTTTCCGTGAGCCGCATCCGCAACATCAATGCCTCGACGGAAAAAATCCTCAATGACCGCTATGTCAAGGTCATGCTGTCGAATACGATACAGTCCGAGATCAATATCCAGGCCCGCCTGCTGGGCAACGCGATCATCGGCGCCAACGATGCCGACGAAGTCAGCAGTGCCGTGGCCAAGATTCAGGCATCGGTCAAAAAGAACCTGGAACTGCTGGCGCGCCTGAAAACCCTGATCAACACGTCCAAGGGCCAGGAACTGCTCCAGGCCGTGATGACCAGCCGCGAAAGCTATGCCAGGACGCGCGATGCGAATATCAAATTGTTGCAAGAGGGAAAAACCGAAACGGCCGGCATCTTCCTGCTGACGCAGCTGCGCTATCCACAAGAAAAATTCCTGACGGCGCTGGCGGCCATGGCCGGCTTCCAGGAATCGCTGATGGCAGCCGAAGGCAAGCAAGCTCTCGCCGACGGGCGTCTGGCCATCATCCTGTCCCTGTCCCTGTCGCTCGCCGCGACGGCCATTGCCATCGCGCTGGCCGTCCTGATCAGCCGCTCGATCAGTCGGCCCATCGCCGAAGCCGTCAAGGTGGCGCAACGCGTGGCATCTGGCGACCTGTCGGGCAGCATCGACGCGCGCGGCAATGATGAAACGGGCCTGCTGCTGCGCGCCCTGAAAGAAATGAACGACAATCTGCAAGGCATCGTGGCCCGCGTGCGCCATGGCACGGATGCCATCGCCCATGGCTCGCGTGAAATCGCCTCCGGCAATATGGACTTGTCCTCGCGCACGGAACAACAAGCCAGCTCGCTGGAAGAAACGGCCTCGTCGATGGAAGAACTGACGTCGACCGTCAAGCAGAATGGCGAAAACGCACGCCAGGCCAACCAGATGGCGCAATCGGCCTCCAGCGTGGCCAGCAAGGGCGGCCAGGTGGTGGCGGAAGTGATCACGACCATGGATTCGATCAATGCCTCGTCGAAGAAAATCGTCGACATCATCGGTGTTATCGACGGTATTGCCTTCCAGACCAATATCCTGGCCCTGAATGCGGCCGTGGAGGCGGCCAGGGCGGGCGAACAGGGTCGCGGCTTTGCCGTGGTGGCCACGGAAGTGCGCAACCTGGCGCACCGCTCCGCCGCCGCCGCCAAGGAAATCAAGATCCTCATCGACGACTCCGTGCAGCAGGTTAATCTCGGCAGCAACCTGGTGAACCAGGCGGGCAGTACCATGGAAGAGATCGTCAGCAGCGTGCGCCGCGTCACGGACATCATGGCCGAGATCACGTCCGCCAGCAACGAGCAGGAAGCGGGGATTGAACAGATCAACCAGGCCATCACGGAAATGGATGCCGTGACACAGCAAAATGCCGCCCTCGTGGAAGAAGCCGCCGCCGCGTCAGAAGCGTTGCAGGATCAGGCCGGCATCCTGGCCGAAGCCGTCAGCGTGTTCAAGCTCGACGGCACGCAGGCGCTGCCGCCGGTTCCGGTTCCGGTTCCGGCCCCAGCCATCCGCGCACCAGCGAAGCCTGCCGCCGCGCCACGCGTCACGGTCACTGCCACTGCCGCCAGGAAAGCAGGCAAGGTGGTCGCGCATGCCGCAGTCACCGAGACCGAGTGGGAAGAGTACTGAGGCACCGCTTGCAGCAGGCGCACCGCCATAGGCCTGCGCCTCAGCCGCCCGCCACCACCATGCTCTCGATGAGGATGGAACCGGTCTCTTTGGTGCCACGGCGCAGCACGTCGGCGCCCACGGCGACGATGTTGCGCAGCATGTCCTTCATGTTGCCGGCGATGGTGATTTCTTCCACCGGATACTGAATCACGCCATTTTCCACCCAGAAACCGGAGGCGCCGCGCGAATAGTCGCCCGTCACGTAATTGGTTCCTTGCCCCATCAGTTCCGTCACCAGCAAGCCCGTGCCGAGTTTTTTCAGCATGGCACTAAAATCGTCGCTAGCGGCCGTCTGGGACGAGGTCAGGTACAGATTGTGCGAGCCGCCCGCGTTGCCCGTCGTCTGCATGCCCAGCTTGCGGGCCGTGTAAGTCGACAGGAAATAGCCTTGCACCACGCCATCCTTGACGACGTCTCGGCTGACGGTTTTCACGCCTTCCTCGTCGAATGGCGCGGAACCGACGCCACCGATCACGTGCGGATCTTCAAAGATCTGCACGTGCGAGGGCAGCACTTGCGTACCCAGGGAATCGATCAGGAAAGTGGATTTGCGGTACAGGGCGCCGCCCGAGGTCGCTTGCACATAGGTACCCAGCAAACCGGCCGCCAGCGGCGCCTCGAACAGCACGGGACAGGTGCGCGTGCCCAGCTTGCGCGCATTCAGGCGCGACAGGGCGCGTTCGGCGGCGTAGCGGCCGATGGCTTCCGGACTCGACATTTTCGAGGCGTCGCGCACGGACGAATACCAGTCGTCGCGCTGCATCTTGGCGCCCTTGCCCGCGATGGGCGCCACGGACAGGGTGTGACGGGAAAACGGGTAGCCGCCGATGAAGCCGCGCGAATTGGCGGAAACAAAGTGCGATTGCTGCACATGCACGCCCGCGCCTTCGCTGTTCGTGATGCGCGGGTCGACGGCAAACGCGGCCGCTTCTGCCCGCTGGGCCAGCACGACGGCTTCCTCGGCGGAAATCAGCCAGGGATAGAACAGTTGCAAGTCGCGGGGGGACATTTCCAGCATGTCGGCGTCGGCCAGGCCCGCGCAATCGTCCTCGGCCGTGAAGCGGGCGATATTGTAGGCGGCGTCCACCGTGGCGCGCAGGGCGGACGGCGAAAAGTCGGAGGTGCTGGCATTGCCGCGTTTCTTGCCGACAAACACGGTCACGCCCATGCCCTTGTCCTTGTTTTGCTCGATCGTCTCGATCTTGCCTTTTCGTACAGACACGGACAGGCCACCGCCTTCGCTAACTTCAACGGCTGCGTCGGTGCCGCCCGCTTCCCGCGCAAAAGACAACACATCACGGGCCAGTTGCTGCAATTGCTCTTGACTATGGGTAAATACGGAGTCGTTCATGCGCTGTTTTCTTCGGAAAGCCGCTAAAAAGGGTATCATAGCAGTCGTTTACAGTTTACAGGTGCGGCCTACGCGGCCAATCCCGCCTTATCATGCCAAATCCAAACCGGGGAGCTTGCGGCTTCCAATCCACCGAATTCGAACAGGAATATGAACGTCCGTCGAAGTCGGAACTCAAGCGTCAGATGACCGTCCTGCAAAAGATGGGGGAAGAACTCGTCAATGAAGCACGCGACCGCGTCAAGCGCGTCCCAATGCCGGAAGACGTGCGCGACGCCATCCTCGAATGCCAGATGATCCGCGATCACGAAGGCCGCCGCCGCCAGCTGCAATACGTGGGCAAGAAAATGCGCACCCTGGATGAAGAAGAAGTTGCCGCCATCCAACGCACCATCGATAGCTGGAAAGGCTTGTCTAAAGCCGACACGGCCAATATGCACGCGATGGAACGCCGCCGCGACAAGCTGTTGACGGACGACAAGGCGCTGACCGTCTTGCTGTCGGAAAACCCGGAACTGGACGTGCAGCACCTGCGCACCCTGATCCGCAATGCCCGCAAGGAGCAGGCCGAGAACAAGCCGCCAAAAGCCTACCGTGAAATCTTCCAGATCTTGAAAGAGATCGCCAAGAAGAAAAACGGCGGCAAGAAAGATGCCGACGAAGATGGCGTTGAAGGCGAAGACGACGAGTAAACCCCACATGCAAAAGCCGGGGTCGGACCCTCAGGGTCCGACCCCAGTCTTTGCTTAGGGTTGGGAAAAAACCGGGAGCCAACCCGGTTTTTTGGTTTTTACGACATAACAGGTACCGCATGACCACTCTCGAAGACGAATTGATTATCGGCCTCGTGTCGATCTCGGACCGCGCCAGCGGCGGCGTGTATGAAGACCAGGGCATCCCGGCCCTGGAAAGCTGGCTGGCCGCCGCCATCCGTACGCCTTTCCGCCTGGAAAAACGGCTGATCCCGGACGAGCGCTCGCAAATTGAAAACACCCTGATCGACATGGTCGACCTGAGCCACTGCCATCTGATCCTGACGACGGGCGGCACGGGCCCGGCGCGGCGCGATGTGACGCCGGACGCGACCTTGTCCGTCGGGACCAAGGAAATGCCCGGTTTCGGCGAACAGATGCGCCAGATCAGCCTGCAATTCGTGCCGACGGCGATCTTGTCGCGCCAGGTGGCCGTGATCCGCGAGACGCCCGAGCGCGCTTGCCTGATCATGAACTTGCCGGGCCAGCCGAAAGCCATCAAGGAAACCCTGGAAGGCTTGAAAGACGCCGCTGGCGTGCAACTGGTCAACGGCATCTTTGCCGCCGTGCCGTATTGCATCGACCTCATCGGAGGTCCCTACATGGAAACCGACCCGGCCCTCTGCAAGGCCTTCCGTCCCAAATCGGCGCTGCGTCCGGCGCAACCCCTACCTGAGGAAAATACATGAGCACCTTGCTGGAAACCATACAACTCGACAGCGCACCGAACCCCACCGTTTCCATCATCTGGATGCACGGCCTGGGCGCCGACGGCAACGACTTCGTGCCCCTGGTGAAGGAACTCGATTTGCGCGGCTGCCCCGCCATCCGCTTCATCTTCCCCAGCGCCGGCACCATGCCCGTCACCATCAACAACGGCTACGTGATGCGCGCCTGGTACGACATCCGCGAAAATGACCTGGTGCGCCGCGAAGACGAAGGCGGCTTGCGCGCCTCGCAGGCACAAGTCGAAGCGCTGATCGCGCGCGAAAAGGCGCGCGGCATTCCCGCCAGCCGCATCATCCTGGCCGGTTTCTCGCAAGGCTGCGCCATGACCCTGCAAACGGGCTTGCGCCACGCGGAACCGCTGGCTGGCCTGATGTGCCTGTCCGGCTACCTGCCGCTGGCCGACAAGACGGCGCTTGAACGCACGCCAGCCAGCCTGGAAACACCGATCTTCATGGCGCACGGCACGGCCGACCCCGTGGTGCCGATCGCCCGCGCGCAGCAGTCGCGCGATTTGCTCACAGGCATGGGTTACAAGGTGGAATGGCACGAGTACATGATGCAGCACTCGCTGTGCCAGGAAGAGATCGACGCGATTGGCGCGTGGCTGAAAAAAGTATTGGCTTAAAGTAAAACAGGCGCGGTGTGCGCCGCGCCTGTTGTCAAACGGAACGCCGGGAACGATCAGTTCGCCGGCGTTTTTGCATTCCATATTTTCAACATGTCGGCCGATGCTTCCGAACGGATGCCGTTGTCCGTCAGCACCGATTCCGTCGCCGCCAGCATATCCTTGCGGGGTACGACGACCATTTCCGCATCGCGCTGCTGGAAGCGGAACGTCAGCAATTCATCCGTCTGGTCGCGCAGCAAGGTCACCAGGTGCGCCAGGCTGCGCACGCGCACGCCATTGACGGAATCGACGACCGAGAAGAAACGGGTACTGTAACCATTCATCAGCTTGTGCGGGAAGAACGGCGCGGCGATCACCACCAGCTCTTCGCGTTCGCTATCGGGCGCATCGCCGCGCCGCGTGACCAGCGGGTTGCCGGCAAAACTCATGCCGCCCAACATTGCCGGGTTGCTATTTGGCGCAGCCATGAATTCCGTGCTGGCGCGCGAAAACACCATCGGGCCGAAAATGAAATAGGATGGGTAATTGCCCTGCAAGCCGCTGATGAGCATCGGGTGCGCCGCCGAGACGGGTACCTTGATTTTCACGGGCGCGCCCTGGCGCACCACCGTCAACGGCAATTCGCCGTCTTTCGCCAGTTGCTGCACCCGGTACTGGAAGCGTACGCGGCTGTTGGCATTCAGCTTGACCATGCCCTGGTTGTCGATAGGAAAATCACCGATATGCGTGATGACATCCCACTCCTTGAGCGGATAGGCGGCATCCTTGCTGGCCGGCGTCATCACGACGGCGCCCTCGACACCCTTGGCCAGCTTCAGGTAGGTGCGCAGCGCGGGATTTTCCAGCGTTTGCGTCACGTCGCGCATGGCCGGCTTGCCCTTGGGCGCGCCGCTTTCCTGGTCGCGCAGGAACAGCTCGATTTCCTCGTTGGGGATGATGTAGCCGATGTTTTGCGCATTGAGCATGCCGGCAAAGGCCAGGCCGATCATCTTGTCGCCCGCAATCACGGGGCCGCCGCTATTGCCCGGGTTGATGGCAGCATCGATCTGGATGCGCAGGCCGGACACGGGGAAGTTATAGCGCACGAATTCGATGCGCGACACGATGCCCTTGGTGATCGACAGCGAGGTGCCGCCCGTCGGATAGCCATACGCCAGCACGGCATCGCGCACGTCCGGCAAGACGTTGGCGCGCGGCACCGCTTTGTGGCTGGCGAAAAAACTGTCATCGTCGATTTTCAGCAAGGCCAGGTCCATGCCGCGCGAAATGGCCAGCACGGTCGCCGGTATCTTGTCGCCCGCGCCATTGGCCTGGATCTGCACCTGGCTGGCATAGCCGACCACGTGCGCATTGGTGAGGATGCGGCGGCCTTCGATGACGACGCCGGAGCCTGTCACCTCTTGCGGCGCGGCCTTGCTCCAGGGTTTATAGGGGTCCGGCCCGCGCAGGGTGGAAAACACCTTGACGACGGAATTTTCCAGCGCGGAAGCGCTGGCGCTAGCCGTAGCGGCGGTCTCTGCGGCCAGCGCCCGCAGCGTCATCAAGGGACAAAAAGAAAGGGCCAGCGCCAGGAAGGCGCGGCCCATCAGGGTGAAGCACGGACGAGTTTTCATTGAGCTTGTTGGCAATGGAAGGGAAGCAAAATTATATATTGAATAATTGCAACTTCATTACACTTTGTCCATCTTTGCCCGAAGAACTCTTCTAATCGGGCAAAGGCGTGACGCCCAAGGCTGGCACCGCCGTCTGCGCCCCGTTCATCACCATGGCGAGGAAAGTGTAATAGCCATTGATACCCATCAAGTCGACCACGCCGTGCTCGCCGAACAGCGCCAGCGCACGCGCATACGTGGCGTCGCTGACGCGCTTGTTCTGCTGCAACTCGATGCAAAAGTCGTGCACGGCTTGCTCGTCTTCCTTCAGGGAAAGCGGCGCGCGGCGCGCCGCGATGGCGTCCACGGCCGCCTGCGCGATGCCGTTCTGCACGGCCAGCGGCGCGTGGATGGCCCACTCGACTTGCTGGTCCCACTGGCGCGCCGTCACCAGGATCGCCAGCTCGGACAGGCGCGTGCCGATGGCGCTGCGGTAGCGCAAATACTCGCCCATGCGCTGCGCCGTTTCCATCAGCTCCGGGCTGCGGATCAGCGGCACGAAGGGGCCGTACAGCGCGCCGCGCGGACCATCGATGATGGCTTGCGCGGCGGCGCGCTGCTGCGGGTCGAGCCGGTCCAGCGGCAGCGCGGGCAAGCGGTCGATATCGCTACCGGCCATCAGGCAGTCCAGGCGACCACGTCCTGCTGCTGTTCACCGAGGCCGGGGATGCCCAGGCGCATGCTGTCGCCTTTTTTGAGGAAGCGCTGCGGCTTGCGGCCCTGGCCCACGCCCGGCGGCGTGCCCGTGGCGATGACGTCGCCCGGTTCCAGGGTCATGAATTGCGACAGGTAGCTGACGATCTGCGCCACCGTGAAGATCATGGTTTGCGTATTGCCGGTCTGCATGCGCTTGCCGTTCACTTCCAGGTACAAGTCCAGGTCTTGCTCGTCGATGACTTCATCGCGCGTCACCAGCCACGGGCCGATGGGGCCGAAGGTGTCGCAGCCCTTGCCCTTATCCCATTGACCGCCCCGCTCCAGCTGGAACGAGCGCTCGGAAATATCGTTGACGACGCAATAGCCGGCCACGTATTTCAAGGCGTCCTCTTCGCTCACGTACTGTGCGCGCGTGCCGATGACGACGCCCAGTTCCACTTCCCAGTCCGTCTTTTTCGAGCCTTTCGGCAACACGACATTGTCGTCCGGACCGTTCAGGCAAGTAATCGCCTTCATGAAGACGATCGGTTCGGCGGGAATCGGCATGCCCGATTCGGCCGCGTGATCCGCGTAATTGAGGCCGATGCCGATGAATTTGCCGACCTTGGCCAGCGGCACGCCGAAGCGTGGATTGCCGCGCACCAGGGGCAAGGTCTTTTCGTCGAGCTTGGCCAGCTTGCGCAAGGCCTTGTCGGACAGTTGTGCGCCGTCAATATCGGCAATCACGCCGGACAGGTCGCGCAGTTTGCCTTCTTCATCGATCAGGCCCGGTTTTTCCTTGCCTGGACGTCCATAACGAACGAGTTTCATAGTCTTCCTTGGAGTTGATCATTGCCGCTGTGCAGGCCGCCATTTTACCGGATGGCCCGGCGCGCCTGTAGCGGTGAATGAAAAACATCACAAGTCCCGGCAGTTGCAAGGCCGCCAGCACGCCAAACGCCACCTGGTACGCTTGCGGCGGGTACTGCTGCAAGCTGTTCAGGGGCCAGCAGCCGAGGAGCAGGCCAAAGCCCGCCTGCACCAGGAAGGCGCCCGTAAAAATGAGCAGATTCAAACAGGTGGCCGCCGTGCCCGTCAGGCTGGCCGGCATGCTTTGCGCGACGATCGCATACTCGAGGCCCGTCACCGTGCCCAGCAAGGTAAACAGCACGGACAGCATGGGCAGGCTGGGCACGACGTTACACGCCATCGCCACTTGCACGGCGACAAACAGGACGATACCGGCGGCCGCCACTTGCATGGGCGCAATGCCGCGCCGCCCGGCCCACTCCGTCAGCATGCCCATGCCGATGGCGCCGAAGATGACGGCCGCCATGCCCAGGTACAACAAATACGCGACATTGTCATCGGACAAGCCGCCCACGTCGGCCAGCCAGCGCCCCACCCATAGACCCTGCACGCCAAAGAACACCGTGTGCGGCAGCAGGATCAGCGCGATGGTGCGGCGAAAGCCGGGATCGCGGTACACGCTCCAGACGCTGACCTTGCTCACCGGGTGCGCGGTGGCGGGCGTGGGCATGGCCGGCGACAGCAGGCGGATCAGCAAGCCGACGGCCAGCACCGCCAGCGCCAGGCCCAGGAACACGCCGCGCCAGTCCGTGTAGTGCAGGGCCAGCTTGACGGGCGTGGTGGCCGTGGCCGCGCCCAGGCCGCCCACGGCGATCAGGTAACCATGCACGGAAGGCAGGCGAGCTGGCGCGATGGCGCACGAGATCGCTTTCACGGCGGCCATGAAACAGCCGCCCAGGCCTGCCCCCATCAGGGCGCGTGCCCACATCAGCTCGGCAAAGCTGTGACCGCGACTGAACAGCCATACACCCAGGGCCGCCAGCGCCAGCAGCCACAGTTGCACCGTGCGGGAACCGTAGCGGTCGAGCGCCATGCCGATCGGTAGTTGCACCAGCGCAAAGGCGAGAAAAAAGGCGCTGGTCAGCAGGCCCAGCTGCGCTGGCGTCAGGGCAATGGCACCCAGCAATTGCGCCGTCAGCACGGCATTCACGCCGCGCAGCAGGCACGACAGGTAATGCCCGAGCGCGAACGGCAGGAACACCAGGCAAAACACGGCTACGCCGGAACGGGAAGAGGCGCCGGCGCCGTGCATGCTCAGGCGGCCTGTGCCAGGCGGATGATTTTGTGCGGCAACTGCGGCACAGGTTCATCCGTCTCGAAGAAGAATTTATCGTGGCCGAACGCGGGCTTTAAATCGTCCATCCACGTCGCTTCCGCATCGAACTTCGCATAAAACGGCCGGCGCACCCAATCCGGATTGCGCGCCTGCAAAAATTGCAGGGCAAACAGTTTTTCGCCATTGATGCTGACGATGCCATCGATGACGATCTTGCCGGGAAACGCGCTCATGGAGGGCCCGCGCACCGTGCGCGACAGGCCGGACACCATCTGGTAGGCGGCCTGGAAAATCTCGTGCGCCTTCGCCAGCGGTAACTCGAAATAGCCGCGCGGCCCCGTGTCCCGTTCGACAAACATGTAATACGGAATCGCTCCCAGGCGCGTGCCCGTCTGCCACAGCTCGGCCCAGCTAGCCGGGTCTTCATTGATATGGCGGATCAGCGGCCCCTGCATGCGCAAGGTGGCGCCCGTGGAGACGATGCGTTTCACCGCTTGCTGCGCGATGTCCTGGCGCAACTCGACGGCGTGGCTGTAATGGCCCATCACGGCCAGGTTCTTGCCCGCCTTGACGATGCGCTCGAACAGGCGCAGCAAATCATCCGCATCGCGGTCGGAAACAAAACGCTGCGGCCAATACGCCACCGCCTTGGTGCCGATGCGAATGTTCTGGATGTGTTCCAGGCCCGGCGCCAGCAGCGGCTCCAGGTAGGCAGCCAGTTGCCGCGTGTTCATGATCATCGGGTCGCCGCCCGTGATCAGCACATCCGTCACTTCCGGATGCAGTTTCAGGTAGGCGGCCAGCTCATGCGACTCGCGCGCATCGAATTTCATGTCGTCCATGCCGACGAACTGGGGCCAGCGGAAGCAGAAGGTGCAATACGCGTGGCACGTCTGGCCTGCGCTGGGGAAAAACAGCACCGTCTGCGCATACTTATGCTGCAAGCCGCGCACGGGCGCATCGTTGACCTTCGGCACGTTATGCGTCATCTGGCCGGCCGGATGGGGATTCATGCCCAAGCGCAAGCCATGCACATAGGCATCGATGGCCGCCTTGTCCCGCTGCACCAGCACCAGGTCGCGCAAGTGCGCGTACTGCTCGGGCGGCAGCATATCGCGGTGGGGAAAGACGAGGCGGTAGATGGGGTCGTCAGGGATGTTGTTCCAGTCGATCAACTGGTCAAGCACATAGGCATTGGTGCGAAACGGCAAGACGTGCGACACCACCTGCACGGCTTCGCGTTGCTCTTCCGGCAGCCATTCCCACTGCCGCGCCTGATGAATGGTTTGCCGCGTATACGGCTTGAACTTGGGTGAAAACGGCTCGGTAATGAGTGCGGACACGATCGGCTCCTTGCCAGTAAATAGCGATAACTTTCATGAAATTGACCGTATATCGGCCAATTCCAGCCTCTTCCCCCCACAGGCCATGCCAGCTCGGCATGCTGTGAAAGTCATCATAGTTCTTGCCACCTGGAACCAAATTGCTACACATCAACAAGCATTCCGATACGTTGTTCGCTGCCTACAAGCAACACCTTAGTTTGTTCCATCGCAATTTGATGGGTCCGTCGACGACGTAAATTACGGCTTGGCAATACATCCCTCGATATCACAAGGAGCTGTCATGAAACGCTTATTCACGGGTAGCCTGCTGTGCCTGGCATTTGCCGGCGGCAGCGTCAATGCCGCCGTCGAACCAACGGAAAAAGACGCCATCGCCATGGCCGAACGGGGCGCCGCCTTCATGAAGGCGCATGGCAAGGAAGAAATGATGAAGAAAATCACGGCGAAAGACCCCGACTTCGTGCAGGGCTCGCTGTATGTGGACATGCGTGACATCAAGACGGGCATCGTGCTGGCCCACCCCATCAATCCATCCATCGTGGGCAAGGATTTGACGGATGTGCCTGATGCGAATGGCAAGAAATATCGCCGTGAAATCATTGAGCTGGCACAAAAGCAGGGCAAGGGCTGGGTCGACTACCAGTACAAAAATCCTACCAGCGGCAAGATCGAGCCGAAGACCACGTACATCCTGCGCGTCAACGACGTGGTGCTGGAAGCGGGGATCTACAAAAAATAAGGCAACGGCGGCGTACACGAACGCTGTGCGCCGCCAGTGCCTGGAACAGCCATAGCCAGGAGTCAAGCATGCTCAATCAATTACGCATCGGACCAAAATTATTGCTGGCGCCCGCCCTGGTCTTGCTGCTGCTGATACTCAGCTCGAGCGGCGCCTGGTATGGCATGGTGCGGCAAAATGCCTCGCTGGAAAACATGGTGCTGGTGCGCATCGCGCATCTGAAAGCGGCCGCCGACGTCGTCGGCGAGGTCAAACATGTGCATGGCAATATGTACCAATTGCTGTCGTGGACGAATGGCAGTTTCGCCAAGGCCCGCATCGACGCGCTGGAACAACAGATCAAGGCGCGTCACGCGGCCATCGGTACCCAGCTGGCCACACTGCGGTCCACCGCCACGGGTGCCGAACGCACCTTGGTCGATGCCGCCATCACGGCCCTGGCCGGCTATCGCAAGGCCGTGCTGGAAACCATGGAAATGGCACAGATGGACCAGTCGATCGCCACCAATTCCATGCTCAAGGCGGAAACGCAATTCGGCCAGTTCAATACGCAGCTGGCGCAGCTGTCGGCCCTGGAAACGACGCTCAGCAGCCAGGCCCATGCGACGGCCAGCGCCGAGTTTCGCAGCCTGGGCTGGAGCCTGCTGCTGACCGTCATGCTCTCCATCCTGGCCTCCATCGTGGTGACCATGCTGGTGCGGCGCGCCATGCTGGTGGAAATCCGCGGCATCGCCGACGCCGTGCAAGACTTGGCGGCGGGCAAGCTGATCGCCGGTGCGCCCAAGCAAGGCAATGACGAGATCGCCGCCACCTCGCGCGTGCTGGACCAGACCATCGCCCACCTGAACCAGACCTTGCGCACCATCATGGACGCTGTGCAATCGATCGACACGGCGTCGCGCGAAATTGCCACCGGCAATCTGGATCTGTCGGCGCGCACCGAAATGCAAGCCAGTTCGCTGGAAGAAACGTCGAGCGCCATGGAAGCGCTGACGCAAGCCGTCAATGACAACGCCGACAACGCCCAGCTGGCCTGCGAGCTGGCGGGGCAAGCCTCTACCTTGGCCGTGCAAGGGGGAAAGTCGATGCAGCAGGCGGTGACGACGATGGCGACGATACGCGCCAATTCGCGCCAGATCGTGGATATTATCGGCGTGATCGACGGTATTTCGTTTCAGACCAATATCCTCGCGCTGAACGCCGCGGTGGAGGCGGCGCGCGCGGGCGAGCAAGGCCGCGGCTTTGCCGTGGTGGCGTCCGAAGTGCGCACCCTGGCGCAACGCTCGGCGCAGGCGGCCAGGGAAATCAAGACCCTGATCGCCACCTCGGTCACCACCATCGATGGCGGCAGCGTGGCCGTGCAGCAAGCGGGTGACAGCATGGGCGCCATCGTGGCCTCGGTGCAGCAAGTCAATGAAATCATCCAGCGCGTCAAAGAGGCCAGCGCCGAGCAGGCGTCGGGCATCACGGAAGTCAACCAGGCCGTCACGCAAATGGATGACGTCACCCAGCAAAATGCGGCCCTGGTGGAACAGGCAGCGGCAGCGGCGGCCAGTTTGCAGGACCAGGCTGTCAAATTGTCGGCGGCCGTGGCCGTGTTCACCCTGGACGAGCGCCCCGCTACGCCGGCCGGCCACAGCGGAGACGAGGCATTCCAGCATCCAGCCAGCCCCGTCAAGGGAGAAGGCAAGGACAGGCGGGCTCTGCACAGTCCGCTGCGCGGCATGCCCGGCCTGCGCGGCGCCAAGGATGCGTCCCAGCGCCGGCGCGGCTAGCTGACAGGCGCGCGCATCGGCTTGCTCAGATAACGAGAACCGGCCAGCACGAAGCGCCACGGCGTCTCCATCGCCCTGGAAATGCCGATGCGCGGGCCCGC
Source organism: Janthinobacterium sp. PAMC25594 (assembly GCF_019443505.1). Classification (NCBI taxonomy): domain Bacteria; kingdom Pseudomonadati; phylum Pseudomonadota; class Betaproteobacteria; order Burkholderiales; family Oxalobacteraceae; genus Janthinobacterium; species Janthinobacterium sp. PAMC25594. The sequence goes on along the minus strand of NZ_CP080377.1, from coordinate 4,730,979 downwards.
CTGCACAGCAAACTCTTCCTCGCGGGCCAGCAGGGTGAACGGTGGCGCATCGAGCGCCAGCCGGTTCTGCAGGTGGCTCACGCCCAGCGCCTGGCACACCTTGCCCGGGCCCGAGCACAGCAGCCGCGGTTCCTCGACGCCGCGCCGCTCGCGCATGGCATCGATGCCCGCCAGCGGCTCGATGGCGCGGATCAGCACGCCCGCCCCATGGCCCGCTTCGCGGCACACAAAGTTCAAACACCAGTGGATGCCGTAGGAACGGTAGACATAGGCGTGCGCGGGCGGGCCGAACATGGCGGCGTTGCGCGGCGTCAAGCCGGCATACGTGTGCGAAGCGGGGTCCAGCCGGTCATACGCTTCCGTTTCCACGATGCGCCCGCCCACGCCGTCGACCAGCACGGTCACGCCGATCAGCTGGCGCGCCACGCTGCTGGAATCGTCCGCAAAATCGATACCGGCCAGGAGTTTTTTCATGCAGCAATTGTACTGCCGCACTTCCCGCCGCACGCCTTGCCCCATCTTAAAAAAAAGTAAAACTTGATTTTTCGGTCATGGAAACCGGGGTGGACAGCGTCGTAAAATGTGGGAAATAGCGTATGGACCAGGTCAAAACGGGGATTTTTTCCAGAATATATTGTCGAGATGAACTATTGCCACGCATAAACAGCGATAATCGTTGGGCACTGCGCCAGACGCTCATGAAGCGGGCAGCGGCAGCGCGACAGAATAAGCACCGGGCACAAAAATGATGATGAAAGCGTGATGATGAGAGCTGCAGCGCAAAAGCAGGTAGTGCAGGAAGATCCGGTTGACGCCTTGATGCGTTCCATCCGTATTCCGCCGCGTCCCAGCCTGCTGGTCGACCTGCAGCGCGAACTGGCGGAACAGGACCCGTCGCCGCGCCGCATCGCGCGCATCATCGCCGACGATGTCGGCATGTCCGGCGCCCTGCTGAAATTGGCCAATTCACCGTTCTACGGCGCCGCGCGCAAGGCAAAATCCGTCGAGCAAGGCATCAACTTTCTCGGCATCAACCAGTGCAGCGCCATGATGACGGGCTTGCTGGCGCGCCAGGCGCTGGAAGCGGAAGGCGTGGAACTGACCAACTTCTGGGATGTGTCGGCCAAGCGCGCACGCGCCCTGGTGTTTACCTCGCGCAAGCTGCGCATCGCCCCGCCCGACATCGCCCATACCTTCGGCCTGTTCTGCGATATCGGCGTGCCTTTGCTGATGAACCGCTTTCCCGACTACGTCAAGACGTACGCGGCGGCGGCAAACGACGCGCACAATTGCTTTACCAGCCTGGAAGACGCGCGCCACCAGACCAACCACGCGGCTATCGGCTGCTTGCTGGCGCGCAACTGGGGCCTGTCCTCCGATGTGTCCTGGGCCATTTTGCACCACCACGACTACACGGTGCTGGCGGACCCGTCCACGGACGACGCCATCCGTTCGCTCGTCGCCCTGTCGCTGCTGGCCGAAAAGGGCATTCAGCGCTACCATGGCAACAGTACCTCGCTGGAGTGGGACAAGGGCGGCGAACTTGCCTGCCAGCATCTTGGCCTGTCGCAGGAAGAAGCGGCCGACCTGCTCGACGAATTGCACGAGATGTTCGATACCGACCATTGATGTATCAGGCGGCCGCGTCCGCCTGTATGATCCGTCCCGGCGCCTGGCGAAGCCATGGCGCCCGTTTCCGTTTGCCTGACCTGTATTTCTTAACCTGTTGATCGCCATGCCCAAAAATAAGCGCCCTGTCCCCCGTAAATCCGCCAACACGCCTGAAGACAAGGATGAGTCCGTCACGCGCATGCTGTGCACGATGGCCCTGAACCTGGCGGAGCAGGAAGACAGCGAATCGCAGGGCACGGTGCTGGCCGAGCAAGCGGTCGAGTTCGGCCGCCTGATCCGCAAGGCCTTGAATCAAAAGAAGGATGAAATCCTGTACGACGCCATCGAGCGCGCCAAGTACGAAGACGTGGGCGCCTACCAGTACCTGCGCAGCCATATCGAGGAAGCCGCGTCCGTCGTGACGATCCGCCGCGAGAATGCCCCGGTCATGGAAATCAACGCCTTCGTCGTGCCGCTGCTGGTGCAAAGCACGGGCGGCCTGAAGGAAGCGGACAGTTTCCAGGACCAGGACGCCTTCGAAGCGCTGGTGAAAAGTTTCCAGCAGGCACAACTGGAAAGCGCCAAGGCCAAGGTGGTCTTGATGAGCCATGCCTACGACCTCGATGAAATCGACCGCATCACGTATAGCCATTTGCACGAGATGGTGCGCGATGCATACTCGTCGATGACAGACAAGAAAATCGTCGCCACGCCGGGCCTGGAAGGCAGCATCGTCGGCTGGAGCGAGACGGCCTTCGGCCCGCAGGACACGGCCATCGAACTGCGCTTCCTGCTGGGCTTTGCCCTCAAGCGCGTGGACGACCCGTTCTATGCGGAACCGAAGGATGAAGCGGCACTCGACGCCTGGTTCGACGCGCGCCTGGCCCGCTACCAGCAGTGGACGACGGAAGTGGGCGACCTGGTGAAACGCTGCCTGGCGCCGGCCGGCAGCGCGCTGGAAGTGAGCTTCTTGTACCAGGATCTGTTCCACGGTGGTAAGGAACAAGGCATGAGCGAGTATGCGATGCTGCAGATGATGTCGGGCATCAACCATGCGCTGGCGGAAAACAACATTGATGCGGGCGACGTCTCGGTGGTCGTCGGCCCGGCCGATGAACACGGCGAAATGCTGTTGCGCGTCAATGTCAGCACGGCGGGCGGCGAGCTGCTGCACAGCGCCGACAAGCCGCTGGACCTGGCTGCCGACCTGCAGGAAGAAGTCGACGACATCTGCGATGCGCTGGCCACCATCGGCGTGACGCAATTGTCCGTGGCGCTGAAATTCGACGCCAAGGGACAGCCGGTGGAAGCGCAGCCGTACGCGCCGGCGTAAAACCGGCGACATAATCAGTGCGCGGCCGGCTCCTGTTGGCCACGCAGCGACAGCCATGCCTGCAATTTCTGCGCATACGCCAAGGTGTAGGCGGGGCTGCTCGACGGCAAGCTGACGATGCGGTAGCGCTGCGCATGTTCGCCCAGCACCTTGACGCCCAGCTTCGCCGCCGTGCCGCCGTTGAAGGCGATCGTGTGCAGCCGTGGCAGGCTGGCGGCCAGAGCCACCAGGTCGTTGTCGTCGCGGCAGCGGATATTGCTGTCCAGGCTGCCCGCGCGCTGTGCCTGCGCCACCACGTCCCACAGGCCCACGCCGTGCGCCAGCAAGGTGGCCAGACGCTCTTCATAAGGCAGGCTCTTCAGCTCCACGCCCAGCACCTCGCCCAGCAGCATCCAGAATTTGTTTTGCGGATGCGCATAGTACTGGCTGTGCGCCAGCGATTTTTCGCCGGGCAGGCTGCCCAGTATCAGCAAGCGCGTATTGGCGTCGACGACGGGATCGAAACAGCGCTTGCGCGGGTCCGGCATGGCCGGTTCAACAGACAATAAGCGGATCAAAAGCGGCATCCTGCAGGAGTGGGGGTAGCGCCTATTTTACTGGGGCCATTGCACGGGCACGGACATGATGCCCTTGTCATCCCACACCAGCACCTGTGCCGTATAAAATCTGCCTTGCGGTGTGACGGCATTGCCGATGCCATTGACATGGTATTGGTAGCCCGATCCATAGCGCTGCGCCACTATCGTGCGCGCCTGCCGCGCCGTCTCGCCATGCAAGGTCGCCAACCCGATGCCAACGCTGCTGATCCCCAGGATTAGCCCGAGAATGGCAGGTATGCGCAGATCCCGCCGCCTGTATCCCCTGGCATCGCAGGCGGCCATGACAGCTGGCATCCCCAGTTGACGGTACAAGTAATGCATGGTCCACAGCGACAGCACGGTTTCCAGCACCAGCCAGCCATGACGGACAGGCGCCAGCTTGAACTGCGTGACGGTCAGCGACAGCGGTTGCATGAACAGGAAATCGAGCACCAGCACGGTGGGGAGCACCAAGAGAACAATCAGCCAGCGCAGCCATCTCGCCGCGCGCAGGTTGCCACGCAACAAGAAGATGCCAAAGATCAGCAACTCGATACCGCCAACAAAATACATCCGACTCTCCGCCAGCGCGATTTCAGACCAGGCACTGACGGTCAACACGACCCACGTGAACAGCAGCACATAGCCGGCCGACTGCAAGTGGGGCTTGGCCGCTTGCGCGAGTGCGGCAGTAGCGGGATCGAGCGGCTTGTCCTGCGGCCGCGCTACCCATTGGCGCTGTTCTGCCGCCTGGTCATCCAGCTGGCGCTGGGCAATTTCCGCTTCGATGCGCTGGCGCCGTGCCGCATCGGCGCCGTCGGCGCCGGACAGGGCTTGCTGCAGGGACGCCATGGAATAGCGCTGGTAATCAGGGAGGCTGGCGGGCGATGTCACGGATGTCTTTGAGATGAACGGAAATATTTCCAACGGGAAATAATAACGCGAAATTAGCAATTGAGCAATTCCACCACAGAACACTGCGTTCGGCGGCTGGTGTTCCGGTGTAGAATTTCCAGCCAGAACATCACACAAGAGACCGCCCATGCGCACCATCGATACCCTGCTGGCCCAGTATGGCGAAAGCCACCGCAACCACGTCAATGAATGGGTGCACATCGTGTGCGTGCCGCTGATCGTTTTCAGTCTGCTGGGGCTGCTGTGGAGCGCGCATCCCAGCGTGGCGCTGCTCGGCGGTATTCTCGCCTTATACTATTATTACAAGCTGTCGCGTCCGTTTGCGGCAGGCATGCTGCTGATGCTGGCCATCATGCTGGGCCTGCTGCTACTCATGCCGGCGCTGACCATTCTGCCCGTGTCGCTGGCGCTATTCGTGCTGGCCTGGATAGGCCAGTTCATCGGCCACCAGATCGAAGGCAAGAAACCGTCGTTCCTCGACGATGTGCGCTTTTTGCTCGTGGGTCCGCTGTTCGTGCTGGGATTTTTATACCGGCGCCTGCGGCTGGCGTACTGAGCGGCAAGACGTCACGCGTAACCGGTAACAGATTTTTACTATTCGCAACTAGTTATCTGATGCAAGTGTCCTTATGATAAGTCATCATCTGCCGGTCAATGTAATCGGCAACTAACTTTTGTCCAAGGGAGTCCTACATGAAAGCACCAATTATTGCAGTGGCATTGCTCGCCACCCTGGCCGGCTGCGCCGTACAACCGAACTCGGCGAATGTGTACAACGCGCGCCAGGCACAGAATGAACAATCGGTTCGCATGGGCACGGTTGAATCCGTGCGCCAGGTCACCATCGACAAGGGCGAAACGGGCACGGGCGTGCTGGCTGGCGCGGCACTGGGCGGCGTGGCCGGTTCCGCAGTCGGCGGCGGCAAGGGCGCCATCGCGGCCAGCATCCTCGGCGCGGTTGCCGGCGGCATGGCCGGCAAGAGCATCGAAGAGAATGCCTCGAACAAGGCCGGCCTGGAAATCACCGTGCGCCTGGACAATGGCGACATGCGCGCCATCGTGCAGGACGCGGACGAACTGTTCCGCCCGGGCGAGCGCGTGCGCCTGCTGTCCGATGGCCGCAAGACCCGCGTCACGCATTGATCTGCTTGCCGGCGCATGCGCTCAGCCGAATGCGCCGGCAGCGAGCAAGGCAGACGGGTGCAGCCAGATGGCAATTACGGCGGTCACAACGACATACACAAGCAGGCTCCAGACTTTGATCTGCAGTGAGGCTGGCATGGCGGTCTCCTTCAAAGATGCAATTCAGAAAATATTTACTTGATAATAAAGTAAATATTTTCATAAATTCAACATTTTCCAGAAGCACTGCGCTGGCTCAATGCCCGGGTGTCTGCTGACCGCTCTTTGAGCAAGCTCGACCAAGACTCGCCATCCCCGCGCGATCCCCGTATACTTGCGCGATGTCCTCTCCTCTCCTGTTCATCATTGCCTGCCTGATCTGGGGCTCCACCTTCTGGGCCATCACCTTGCAGCTGGGCGATGTCGCCCCCGCCGTGTCCGTCGTCTACCGCTTCGGCCTGGCGTCCGCCACCCTGTTCGCCTGGTGCGCGCTGCGCGGCGACACCCTGCGCCTGCCCTGGCGCGCGCAAAAATGGATGCTGCTGCAAGGCCTGGCATCGTTTGCCCTCAGCTATGTGTGCACCTACAGCTCGGAGCAATACCTGGTCTCGGCCCTCGTCAGCGTGCTGTTCGCGCTGATGGTGTTCTGGACGCCCTTGCTCAACCGCATCGCCTTCGGCACGCCGATTACCTGGAGCACCTGCTGCGCCGCGTTCGTTGCCATCTGCGGCATCGTGCTGCTGTTTTACCAGTCCATCGGCGCGGCGCTACACGATATTCTCGGCGGCGGCAATGGTCATTTCCTGCTCGGCTTTATCCTGGCGCTGGTGGCCACCATTTCCAGTACGGCCGGCAATGCCCTCGTCATGAAAGTGCGCGAACAGTCCGGCAATGTGATGCTGACCATGGCGTGGACCATGCTGTGGGGCACCTTGATGGTGGCCTGCTGGGCCAGCGCCACGGGCCAGTCCTGGCAATTGCCCACGCGCCCCAGTTACTGGATGGGATTGCTGTACCTGGCCATCTTCGGCTCGGTGATCGCCTTCAGCGCGTATTTCACTTTAATCGCCCGCATCGGCACGCAAAAGACCGTGTACATCGGCGTCGTCACGCCCGTCATTTCCGTGCTGCTGTCGGTGCAATTCGAACACTACCGGCCCGCTCCCATCGAATGGGTGGGCATGCTGCTATGCCTGTCCAGCGTGGCCTGGGCCCTGACCTCGGGCGCGCGCAAGACGGCTGCCGTCGCCTCCATTTCCACCACTCCATCAGCAAAGGCAACATGAGCACCTCTTCCTCCCTCGCCATCCGTCCCGCCCAGGAAACCGACGTGGCCGCCATCTTCGGCATGATCCATGAACTGGCCGTGTTTGAAAAACTTGAACACATGATGATCGCCAAAGTATCCATGCTGCACGACAGCCTGTTCGGCAAGCACCCCGCGTGCGAAGCGCTGGTCGGCGAGGAAGATGGCGAGGTGGTGACGTTCGCTCTGTTCTTCCATAATTTTTCCACCTTCCTGTGCCGCAAAGGGCTGTACCTGGAAGACCTGTATGTGAAGCAATCGGTGCGCGGCAAAGGCTATGGCAAGCAGATGCTGGTGGCGCTGGCGCAACTGGCCGTCGAACGCGATTGCGGCCGCTTCGAATGGTCAGTGCTGGACTGGAATGAAAACGCGATCAACTTCTACCAGGGCATGGGCGCGGACGTGATGCCGGACTGGCGCATCTGCCGGGTCGCTGGTGATGCCTTGACGCAATTGTCGGCAGGCACTCCGAAACCAGCATAAACCTTTACCCCAAAAAAATCCCCGCGGGCTAGCGGCACCGCGGGGTGAACCCATTGTCAAGTGGGAGGGGGAGAATGCAATCAACGGTTATCAATATAAACGCTACGACTGGTCACCGCGTCGACCTTTACATTTGCTTACCGGGCCTTACATTTGACTTAAATCCGCTAAGCAAGTGTCGCTCGGATGGCACTGATTATTTCCGTGGTTCAATCAACGTGCCGTGCAAGCCGATATGTTGTTGCGCAACCCCACTGCCACCCTGCGCATTTTTATAGATTTGGTACACTGTCAGGCAGGCGATGCAGCCAGCAACCACGGCAAAAATGACCATGCGACGCTCCTTGAGTTTTTTGTAGGAATCAGGAAAAACAGAGCCTGCGGCCGATGATGGCCAGGCAGGGAAGATTCAGTGTGGCATCTTCTGCTGGTGGGGCATTGCGCAATATCAAACGCGTCAAAGTGACGGCGCGCTGGCGTTTGATGCGACGCAAAATGGCGGCAATACGCTCACACACAATGGACGAATCAATGAACGAATCGTTACGCATACGGGAGCCACATCATGAATGTCTCTGCCAAACCGCTCGTCATGAAAATCTACCGCGCCTACCTGCGTTCCCGCCTGGAACGCTACACGCGCGACTTGCAAGCCATCGCCGAACAGCGCGAGAACGACTTCCAGGCCGAACGCATCCTGCACCAGGCCGTCGTCTCGGTGCGCTCGAAACTGCACTCGCTGTAACCGTGATGCCGTCAGCGCTGCCGGCCGGCCACGGCCCAGCGCTCCACCAGCTCGAACAAGCCTTGCGTCAGCAGGGCCAGCACGGCGGCGGGAATCGCACCGGCCAGCAGCATGTCGTTGTCGTTCAGCGCCAGGCCGATGGTGATGCGTTCGCCATAGCCGCCCGCGCCGATGAAGGCGGCGATGGTGGCCGTGCCCACGCTCATCACGGCCGCCGTTTTCACGCCCGCCAGCATCACCGGCAAGGCCAGTGGCAAGTCCACGTGCAGCAGGCGGTCACGCCGGCTCAAGCCCAGCGCCAGCGCCGCCATGCGCAAGCCTTGCGGCACCTGCAAGATGCCCGTGCACGTGTTGCGCACGATGGGCAGCAAGGCGTACACGAATAGGGCCACCAGCGCCGGCACGGTGCCGATCATGCCCAGCACGGGGATCAAGATCGCCAGCAGGGCCAGCGACGGCACCGTCTGCAGCACGCCGACGAAGGCCAGCACCGTTTGCCGCAGCGGTGCCGAAAACGCCGCCAGCACGCCCAGCGGAATGCCGATCAGGCAGGCCAGCGCCACCGACAGCAACACCAGGGTCACATGCTGGCGCGTCAGGGTCCACAGATCGTCGCCGATGATTTTATCGAGCAGCTTGCTGCGCGCGGCGCCCGGTTTGCTCGCCTGCGTGCCGGAGGCCAGCCACTGGTGCGCCACGTCAGAAAAACGCTTGCCATCGATTTCCACGGCCGCATTCATGGCGATCATGTCGCCCTCGCTGATGCGCCCCTGCAGCGCTTGCAAGGCTTGCCAGGCGGCGGGAAAACGCGGCGGCAGGTCGAGCCGGTACAAGAGCATGGCGTCGTAGCGGGGAAAGTACTGCCGCGTGTCGGCCAGCACGCGCAAGCCGTACTGGCGGATCTTCGCGTCCGTCGAATAAATGTCGATCACGTCCACCTGATGCTGCGCCAGCGCTTCATAGGCGATGCCGTGATCGAGTCCGCGCGGGCGCTGCGGCAAGCCATAGCGCGCGGCCAGGCCCGGCCAGCCATCGACGCGGCCGATGAATTCATGCGACAGGCCGAATGTCAGGGCCGGGTGCTGCGCCAGTTGCGCCAGGCTGGCGATGCGCGTTTCATCACCGCGCATGGCCAGCGCATAGGTATTGTTAAAGCCCAGCGGCACGGCCACGCCCAAGCCCAGCGCCGCCAGTTCGCGCCGCATCTGTTCCAGATCAATCGGTTTGTCGTGCTTGAGGATTTCGCTGGCGATGGTGCCCATGTATTCGGCATACACGTCGATGCTGCCCGCCTGCAGTGCGGCCAGCACGATGGCCGTATTGCCCAGTCCCTGGCGGTGTTCCACCGCGACGTGCGGCGCGGCGCTCTGCTTGACGATTTCACCGAGAATATACGATTCCGTGAAGCGCTTCGAGCCCACCTTCAGGGTGCCGCCATCCATGGCAAGGGAGGACATGGGCACGGCGGCGAAGACTAGCAAGAACAGCAAGTAAAACGGCAAATAAGCAGCACGCACGCGGCGCTCCAGGGCGGATGAACAATCCGGCAAGCTTACCACCGGCGCGCGCCAGACACCGCCGTACACCACGCCCGCGCACGGGTTCAGGCCCAGCGCATACGCCAGGTCGGCCGGACGCGCGATGCGCCACAGGGCGAAATCGGCGCGCTTGCCCACCGCCAGGCTGCCCGTTTCATGCTGCAAGCCCAGCGCGCGCGCCGCATGGCACGTAACACCGGCCAGCGCTTCCTGCGGCGTCAGCCGCCACAAGGTGCACGCCATGTTCATCGCCAGCAGCAAGGACGTCATGGGCGAGGTACCCGGATTGCAATCGGTGGACACGGCCATCGGCACGCCGGCCGCGCGCAATGCCGCGACAGGCGGCGGCTGCGTCTCGCGCAAAAAATAATACGCGCCCGGCAGCAGCACGGCCACCGTGCCATGCTGCGCCATGGCGGCGACGCCCTCTTCCGACAGGAACTCCAGATGGTCGGCCGACAGGCCGCCGTAACTGGCCACCAGGGCCGCGCCACCCAGGTCCGACAGCTGCTCCGCATGCAATTTGACGGGTAAGCCCAGCGCCCGCGCCGCCTCGAACACCCGCTGCGTTTGTGCCGGCGTAAAGCCGATGCGTTCGCAAAACGCGTCGACGGCGTCAACCAGGCCATCGCCGGCCAGCCGGGGCAGCATCTGCGCGTACAGCAGCTCGATATACGCGTCAGGCTGGCCCGCATACTCGGGCGGCAGCGCGTGCGCGCCGAGGAAGGTGGTGCGCACGGATACGGGTAGCTGTTCGCCTATCCTGCGCGCCACGCGCAGCATCTTCGCCTCGCTGTCCGCATCCAGGCCGTAGCCGGACTTGATCTCCAGGGTGGTCACACCCTCGGCCAGCAGCGCCAGCACGCGGGGCAGGCTTTGCCGCAGCAACTCGTCGTCGCTGGCCGCGCGCGTGGCGCGCACGGTGGACATGATGCCGCCGCCGGCGCGGCTGATGTCTTCATAGCTGGTGCCATTCAGGCGCGCCTCGAATTCGTCGCTGCGGTTGCCCGCGTGGACGATATGCGTGTGGCAGTCGATCAGGCCGGGCGTCAGCCAGCAGCCCTGGCCGTCAATCAGCACCGCGCCGCTGGCCGGCAGCTCGTCGCCGGGGCCGAACCAGGCGATGCGCCCATCCTTGACGGCGATGGCCGCGTCGAGCAGTTCGCCGTAGCCGTGTTCCATGGTGGCCAGGTGGACGTTGTGGATGACCATATCCCAGTCTTGCATGGCTTTTCTCTCCTAGGTAAACAGGTCGACGCACAACACGACCGTGCGCTGCAAGGCGTCGAGCCGCCATTCCTGCGCATCGTCGGCGTCCAGCAGCAAGGCGTCGTAGCGGGCCAGCGCGAACTGCTGCTCGCCACCGCGCGCCAGCACGGCACCCTCGCCGGCGACGAACAGCAAGGTCGCCGCGCTGCGCCGCGCCAGCCTGCCCGGCGCCGTGATTTTTTCCAACTGGTGGCGGCAGCGGTCGCGCCGCGTCATCACATTGAAATCCGTCGTCGGTCCCTTGACCTGCGCCTCCACGGCGGCCTCGCCGGGAAACCACAGCATCGGTTGCGCCGCGCTCAAGATTACCTTGCGCGTGCCCTCAAACGTCAGCTGCACGCTGTCGCCATCGACCAGCATCAGGCTGCGGTCGATGCCAGGAAAGCTGGAAAACGGCCCGCTGGCCGTGATCGTCGCCAGGCTGATACGCCAGTCGAATTCCATCAGGCTGGCGCCCGCTGGCGAAATGGCGATTTCCGTCGTGCTGCCGCCGCCGTTTTTCCACGGCGCGGCGCGCAGGTATTCCTGTGGGATGAAGGTCGCCATCAGAGCGCCCTCAGTTGCGCCAGGGTGCGCTTGTAGGCGGTGGCGATGGCGTCCTGCGCCATGTGGCGCCCGCCGCGCACCTGCCACCGGCCGCCGCACAGCACGTCGCGCACCAGCGTGTCGTTGCCGCAAAAGATAAAACTGCCCAGCACATCGGCGATGGTCACGCCGCACAGGTTCACGTGCGCGTCGTCGAGCACCAGCAGGTCGGCGCGGCAGCCCGGCGCCAGGGCGCCAAGCTTGCGTCCGGACGCCTGCGCGCCGCCCTGCAAGGCGGCCTGCCACAGATAGTCGCCCACATGGCGCTCATGCGGCGTGGCGGCCACATTGCGCTGCTGGCGCTGCAAGCGCTGGCCGTATTCGAGCCAGCGCAATTCTTCCACGGGCGACTGCGACACGTGACTGTCGCTGCCGACGCCGAAACGCCCGCCGGCGGCGATGAATTCGGCCAGCGGAAACAGGCCGTCGCCCAGGTTCGCTTCCGTCGTCGGGCACAGGCCCGCCACGGCGCCGCTGGCGGCCATCTGCGCCACCTCGTCGGGCTGCACATGCGTCGCATGCACGAGGCACCAGCGCGCATCGACGTCGACCTGATCGTACAAATACTGCACCGGACGCCGGCCGCTATAGTCAACACATTGGCGCACTTCGCCCTGCTGCTCGGCGATATGGATATGGATGGGGCGGCCCGCTGGCAGCGCTTGCGCCACTGCGCGGATCTGCGCCACGCCGGCCGCGCGCAGCGAATGGGGCGCGAAGCCCACTTCCACCTGCCCGCCGCGCTGCGGCGCCAGCGCCTCGATAATGCGCAAGACGTCGTCGGCGTCCGTGCGAAAGCGCGCCTGCTCCGGCTTCAACGGCTGCTCGCCGAAGCCCGCATGGCTGTACAGCACGGGCAGCATGGTCATGCCGATGCCGCTGATGCGCGCCGCCGCCAGCACCCGCTCCGCCGTCTCGGCGGGACGCGCATACAGCGCGCCGGCCATATTGCGCTGCAGGTAGTGAAATTCGCAGACGGACGTGTAACCATGGCGCAGGCATTCCGCAAACAGCTGCGCGGCGATGGCCTCCATCTGCTCCGGCGTGATGTGGCGCGCAAAGCGGTACATCAGCTCGCGCCAGGTCCAGAAGCTATCCGCTACATGATTAACCTCGTCACCCGCAACCTCCGTCATGCCGCCCAGGGCCCGCTGGAACGCATGCGAATGCAGGTTGACCATGCCGGGCAAGACATACTCGGCCACTTCCACGCCGTTCGACGGCGCAGCATTGTCGGTCACCGCCGTCAAATCGCCGGCCGCGTCCCATTCCAGCAGCACGTCGCGGCGCCAGCCCTGCGGCAGCAGCGCATGGCGCGCGAACAGACAGGTACTCAATGCGCCACCCATGCCACGGCCGCTTCCATCATCTGACGCAGCAGCGGCTGCACCTTTGTCGCCAGGTCGGGCCGGTAGCCGAACGGCACCGTCTCGTCCATGTACACACATTGGCACATCTCCAGCTGGATCGCCTGCACGCGCTTGTCCGGCTGGCCGTAATGGCGCGTGATATGGCCGCCCTTGAAGCGGCCGTTCAAGGCCACCGTAAACTGTTCCTGCGCGCGCGCGATGTCGACCACGGCGGACGTCAGACCCGCATCGCAGCTGGCGCCATCGGCCGTGCCGAAGTTCAGGTCAGGCAGCTTGCCGTCGAAGAAGCGCGGCACGTGGGAAGCGATGGAATGGGCATCCCACAGCACCACAGCGCCATGCACGCGCAGCAGGCGGTCCAGTTCCGCGCGCAGTTGCGCATGATACGGCGCCCAGTAGCGCTGCAACCGGTGCTGCACGTCGGTCGCATCGGGTTCGCGGCCGGCCAGGTACAGCGGCTCGCGGTGAAACGTATCGTTGGGCAGCAAGCCCGTCGTATCCTGGCCTGGATACAGATTCGTGTCTTCCTGCGGGCGGTTCAAGTCGATGGTGTAGCGCGACCAGCGCGCCGACAGCACGGACGCATCCATCTCGTGCAAAAAACCATACAGCTCGCGCAAATGCCAGTCCGTGTCGGCCTTGATCAAGGCCTGCGGCGTCATGCGCGCGGCGATATCGTCCGGTATGTCGGTGCCCACGTGGGGCATCGACACGAGCAGCGGGATGCTGCCTTCGTTGAAGCGGAAATCCATGCTTGTCTCCTTGCGCCCGCTCAAGCGTACAGCGGGGCGAACAAATTCTTGCACGTGCTGCTCAACTCACCGTGCAGCACCATCTGCTTGGCCGCTTCGATATCGGGCGCGAAGAAGCGGTCGGCATCGAAGAACGGCACCTTCTGGCGCAGCTGGTGATGCACATGTTCGAGGTGCGGCGAGGTTTTCAGCGGGCGGTGGAAATCGATGCCCTGCGCGGCGGCCAGCAGCTCGATGCCGACGATGACGGCCGTGTTGTGCGCCATGTCGTCCAGGCGGCGCCCGGCGAACGTGGCCATGCTCACGTGGTCTTCCTGGTTGGCGGACGTGGGCAGGCTGTCGACGCTGGCCGGATGCGCGAGCGACTTGTTTTCCGACGCCAGCGCGGCGGCCGTCACATGGGCGATCATGAAGCCGGAATTGACGCCCGGATCGCGCACGAGGAAGGGCGGCAGGCCCGAGAGCGTGGCGTCGATCAGCAGCGCGATGCGGCGCTCGGCCAGCGCGCCGATTTCGGCGATCGCCAGCGCCAGCGTGTCGGCCGCAAAGGCGACAGGTTCGGCGTGGAAGTTCCCGCCCGAGACGATTTCCGCCTGGCCGTTGGGACCGTCCTGGAAGATCAGCGGATTGTCCGTGACGGCATTGGCTTCGATCAGCAGGGTGCGGCCCACATTGCCGATCAGATCGAGGCAAGCGCCCATGACTTGCGGCTGGCAGCGCAGGCTGTACGGGTCTTGCACGCGCTCGTCGCCTTCCAGGTGCGAGGCGCGGATCGCACTGTGCGCCACCAGCTGGCGGTACATCTGCGCGGCCAGGATCTGTCCCGGCTGTCCACGCACGGCATGCACGCGCGCGTCGAACGGCGCATCGCTGCCCTTGGCCGCGTCAAGCGACAGCGCGCCCGTGACCATGGCCGCTTCCAGCAGGCGTTCGGCCATGAACAGGCCATGCAGCGTCAGCGCGTTCGACACCTGCGTGCCGTTGATCAGCGCCAGGCCCTCTTTTGCCGCCAGCACCACGGGTGCGATGCCCGCCTGCGCCAGCGCCTCGGGGGCCGGCATCAATTCGCCGTTGACGCGCACGTCGCCCACGCCCAGCATGGCCAGCGTCATGTGCGACAACGGAGCCAGGTCGCCCGAGGCGCCGACGGAGCCCTTGGCGGGAATGGCCGGCATGATGCCCGCGTTGTACAGCGCGATCAGGGTGTCGACGATCAGCGGGCGCACGCCGGAATAGCCGCGCGCCAGGCTGCCGATCTTCATCAGCATGATCAGGCGCACGACGGCGTCCGACAGCAGCTCACCCGTGCCGACGGAGTGCGACAGGATCAGGTTGCGCTGCAATTGCTCCAGCTTTGCATCGGGGATGCGCGTCTTGGCAAGCAGGCCGAAGCCCGTGTTGATGCCGTAGGCCGCATCGCCCTTGGCGACGATGGCTTGCACGGCGGCGGCCGACGCCTCGATGACGGGATACGCCTCGGCGGCGAGGATCAGTTTCGCGGGCGCGGCCCAGACGGCGCGCAAATCGGCCAGGGTCATCGCGCCGGGTTTTAACGTCCAACTTTTGAAGTGCTGTGTCATAGTCATTCGAGTCAAGGTCTCAAGGAAGCATTGGAAGAATCAGGCCGTTGCGCTTGGCGCAGGCGGCCGCTGTTTCGTAGCCGGCATCGGCATGGCGCATCACGCCCGAACCGCTGTCGTTGACCAGCACCCTGGCCAGGCGTTTCGCCGCGCTTGCCGTGCCATCGGCCACGATGACCATGCCCGCATGCTGAGAATACCCCATTCCCACGCCGCCGCCATGGTGCAGCGAAACCCAGGTGGCGCCGCCGGCCGTGTTCAGCATGGCGTTGAGCAGCGGCCAGTCGGAAACGGCGTCCGTACCATCCTTCATGCTTTCCGTCTCGCGGTTCGGGCTGGCGACGGAACCCGTATCGAGGTGGTCGCGGCCGATGACGATGGGCGCCTTCAGCTCGCCCGTGCGCACCATCTCGTTGAAGGCCAGGCCGGCGATATGGCGCTCGCCCAGTCCCAGCCAGCAGATGCGCGCCGGCAGGCCCTGGAAGGCGATGCGCTCGCGCGCCATGTCCAGCCAGTGGTGCACCTGTTTATGATGCGGGAACAGCTCCTTGATCTTTGCATCCGTTTTATAGATGTCTTCCGGGTCGCCCGACAAGGCCACCCAGCGGAACGGCCCCCGCCCTTCGCAGAACTGCGGGCGGATGTAGGCTGGCACGAAACCGGGAAAGTCGAAGGCGTTGTTCACGCCCTGGTCGAACGCCACCTGGCGGATGTTGTTGCCGTAATCGACCGTATGCACGCCCATGGCGTGGAAATCGAGCATGGCTTGCACATGGGCGGCGCAGGAATCGGCGGCGGCCACCGTCAGGCGCGCATGGCGCTGCGGGTCCTGCTGCGCCGCCTTCCAGTCCGACACGCTCCAGCCGCGCGGCAGATAGCCGTTGACCAGGTCATGCGCGGACGTCTGGTCCGTCACCAGGTCCGGCAGCATGCCGCCCGCTTTCGCGCGACGCACCAGTTCCGGCAGCACTTCGGCCGCGTTGCCCAGGAGGCCAATGGAAATGGCTTCCTTGCGCTCGGTGTGGTATTTGACCAGTTCCAGGGCTTCGTCCAGGCTGGCCGCCTGCTTGTCCAGGTAGCGCGTGCGCAAACGGAAATCGATGCTGCTTTGCTGGCATTCGATATTGAGCGACACGGCGCCGGCCATGGTGGCGGCCAGCGGCTGCGCGCCGCCCATGCCGCCCAGGCCCGCCGTCAAAATCCAGCGCCCGCCCCAGTCGCCGCCAAGGTGCTGGCGGCCCGCTTCGGCGAAGGTTTCATAGGTGCCCTGCACGATGCCCTGCGTGCCGATATAGATCCAGCTGCCGGCCGTCATCTGGCCGTACATGAACAGGCCCTGGCGATCGAGTTCGTTGAAGTGTTCCCAGTTCGCCCATTTCGGCACCAGGTTGGAGTTGGCAATCAGCACGCGCGGCGCGTCCGCGTGCGTCTGGAACACGCCCACCGGCTTGCCGGACTGGATCAGCAAGGTCTGGTCATCTTCCAGTTCGCGCAGAGAAGCGAGGATCTGGTCGAAACAGGCCCAGTTGCGGGCGGCGCGGCCGATGCCGCCGTAGACGACCAGATGCTGCGGATTTTCCGCCACTTCCGGGTCCAGGTTGTTTTGCAACATGCGGTAGGCCGCCTCGGCCTGCCAACTCTTGCAAGCCATGACCGTGCCGCGCGGGGCGCGGATGGTACGGCTGGCATCAAAGCGTGGATCGGTGTCCATTGTGCTGTTCATGCTGTCTCCTCGTAGGGTGCGAGCGGGCGTATTTAGCCCGCTCTTGTGCTCCCAGCATAGGTTGTCTATACAACCAAGTCAACAGGTTTTCTTTGGGGGCAGACCCGGCGGGTCTGACCCCAGCCCTCATTTTTTCTCGAACACGCGCTTGCCCGCCACCCACGTCTGCAGCACCTGCGTCTTGCCGATGGCCTTGGGGGCGACGGTAAACAGGTCCTGGTCGACGACGATGAAGTCCGCCCATTTTCCCACTTCCAGGGTGCCGATGACCTTTTCCTGGTGCGCCGCCCAGGCCGCGTCCAGGGTGAAGCAGCGCAAGGCCTCGGTGACCGTCATCGCTTGCTGCGGATACCAGCCGCCGTTTGGTACGCCCTCACTGTTCTGCCGCGTGACGGCCGCGTGGATGCCCTCGAACGGATTCGGCGACTCGATGGGGAAGTCCGATCCGCAGGCGATGCGCGAACCTTGCTTGAGGAAGGTGCGCCACGCATACGCGCCCTTGATGCGCTCGTGGCCCACGCGCTGCTCCGCCATGTTCTGGTCGGACGTCGCGTGCGTGGGCTGCATCGACGGCACGATGCCGAGGGCCTTGAAACGGGGGATGTCGCTCAATTGCACCACCTGCGCATGCTCCATGCGGTGGCGCAGGCCCGCGCCGCGGTACTGCGCGATCAAGGCTGTATAGCCGTCGAGGATCTGATGGTTGCCCGCGTCGCCGATGGCGTGCACGTTCACCTGATAGCCGGCGCGCATGGCTTTTTCCATCTTCGCGCGCATGGCGTCATCTTTGAAGAACAGCAGGCCGCTGGTGGTCGGATCGTCGCTGTACGGCGCCAGCAGGGCCGCGCCGCGGCTGCCCAGGGCGCCGTCGGACAGCAGTTTGACGGCGCGCAAGGCGTACATGTCGCGCGCATAGTTGGTCAAAGGGCCATTTTTCGACAGCGCGTCGAAGTCCTCCGTCGTGTCGGCGATCATGCCGTACACGCGCACCGTCAGCTTGCCGTGATCCGCATAGTCGCGGAACAGCCGGTCCTGCATCTGGCCGATGCCCGCATCGTGCACGCTGGTCAGACCCACTTGCGACAGCTGCGCCAGCGCGCCATCGAGGGCGGCGCGGTTTTCCACGTCACCGGGCTTGGGCAGCACGGCGTCCATCAAGTCCATGGCGCTGTCGACCAGCACGCCGGTGGCGTTGCCGTCCGCATCGCGGACTATCTTGCCGCCCGCCGGGTCTGGCGTGGCGCGCGTGATGCCGGCCAGCGCCAGCGCGCGGCTGTTGGCCCAGCCCGCGTGGCCATCGACCCGGCGCAGCCACACGGGCCGCGCGCTTTCCGCCGCATCGAGCTCAAAGGCCGTGGGAAAGCGCCCCAGCTTCCAGATTTCCTGGTTCCAGCCATTGCCGACGACCCAGTTGCGTTCCGGATGCGCACGGGCGAAGTCCCCCACGGCCTGCACGGCGGCCGGCAGCGACGACGAACCGTACAGCATCACGCCGCTGGCGATCGTCCCCAGGCCGAACACGTGGCCGTGCGCGTCGATCAGGCCAGGCAGCACGGTCTTGCCCTGCACGTCGACGTGCTTGGCGCCCTTGGCCACCTTGCGTTTCACCTGCGCGGCACTGCCGACGGCGAGCAGCTTGCCAGAGTCGTCAAACGCCAGCGCCGTGAAGCGCACTACCTTGCCGTTTGCGTCGAGCGTGTAGCCGTTGGCATTGTCGATGACGGTATCGGCGTGGGCGTGGGCCAGCGTGCCAAGGCAGGCGAGAACGAGCAGGGTGCGGCGCAGTGGCAGGGTCGGCATTTCCATCTCCAGGTCTTAAGTCAATGAACGAAAAGACGAGTGTATAGAAATTGGCAAAATGGTCAATCAGGCAGCGTGCGGCTGCCTTACCATCAGCCAGTAATCGCAGCCCGTGACGGCTTCCGCGTAACGCCCCGCCACCGCGAAGCCCATCCGGGCATAGAACGGCAGGCTGCGCTCATTGTAGGTCTCCAGGAAGCAGGCGGTGCCCGCCGCATCGACGGCCGCCAGGCCAGGCGCCAGCACGGATGCGCCCAATCCCCGGCCCTGCGCGTCCGGGTAGATGCCGGCGATCGACAGGTACCACGCATCCTGCAGACCATGTGGCGCCAGCGCGTGCTCCATGTTCGCGACGATGGCCGTGAAATGCGCGAAGCCGCGCTCCCCCAGCAAGTTGCGCAAGGCGGCTTCGCGCTGCGCATACGCGGCCTGGCGCCGGGCCGCCGGCGTATCCGTCGTCCAGATCGCGGCGCCATTACCCCCGTCATCAGCCAGGTCGACGCGGCCCGCCTGCTCGCCCTCGTCCAGCGCCAGCGCGAAGTACGCTTCCAGCATGGCCAGCCGCGCCGCTTCGTCCTCGCCGCATGCCACTGTGACGGCGCGGTAAAACGGGTCGCCGATCAGGGCGGCGGCCAGGCTGCGGGCGGTGCGGGAGGCTTCGGTGTGAGATGGGCTGGACATGGGATCTCTTTCTTTTCATGAAAACGCCCGGCATCTTAACGCAAGCGCCCAAGCCTTGCGCCTGGTCAATACTTCCCCGCCGCCGCTGGCCTACGCTGGCGTTTTATCGCGGAGTTTCCATGGCCAGGCACCATGTCATCAGCACCACCGCTTGCGACGTGTTCTTCAAGCTCGTGGCCCACCAAAAGAGCAGCCTGGGTGCGCACTTCGACAGCATGATCGTCACCTTCAGCGCCGACGGTCGGCCCGTGCTGGGCGCCACCCTGCGCAACGCGACAAGCGGCTGCGAACTGCACCGCCTGGCCGGCCAGCCCGACGAATGCTGGTGCTGCGGCTACGACGAGCAGCTGGAATTCGTCTCGCCAACCAGCGTGCCGCTGGCGCACGCCGACTACCGGCTCACCTTGAGCAATGGCGAAACGTGGACAGGGACGACGGATGCCAGGGGGCGCACGGGGCGCGTCACCAGCAAGCGGGAAGAACAAATAACGATGGTGGAGTTTTTCCCACAAGAAGACAGCCTTCCCTGCTGCTCCGCTGCACCTGCCCCTGTGGCGCCAACGGCGATCATAGTGGAGCTACAAGACGTAAAAACAACCGACAAGGATATCGATACATCAGTAAAACAGGTAAAAATCGATAGCATGGCTCGCCCGCTTACCCAGGGTGAAATAGACATGGCATGGATGATCTTTGAAGATGCCATCGACTATAGTAAAGTCAAAATTCACAAGAAGCCTTATCTGTGGCTGTTCCAACCAAAAAACACTGCCATGACGCCCAATGGGGAAATGTATTTTCATGAGTCGAGATTTCTGGACGATTTTTCCAGTGCAGATAACACCGAGCGTCATTGGTTCATTCATGAAATGGTCCATGTTTGGCAATATCAACTCAAATATCCGGTCGCAATGCGTGGAGCATTCAGAATAGGACTGGACTACAAGTACGTATTGTCATCCAAAAGAAAGTTGGCCGACTACAACATGGAGGCACAAGGAGACTTGGTAGCCGACTACTACGCGTTGAAATACTTAAAGGATTCCTCCGCAATGCGCCAGGAAAAATATGCCAATGACCAAGCACTTTATGAACAGGTACTCATTGATTTTTTCACCGACAGAAAAAGTGAAAAGAATTTACCTGGCGGCAACATCGAGCGCACTCCTCTCGTCGATATACCTTGATGCGGGTGCAACATCACGCATCGCCGATGCTGAAATCAGTTCAGTGAATGGCACCCCCTGCTTCACAATCTCGCAGACGGAAGAGCAGCGTAACGGTCAGCCACTTCTGGGAGCACTCAGTATTTCAGACCTGTCAGTAAAACCCGCTACAAAAGTGTGGAGCTTTGTGATGAGCGGAGGAAGAAAAGTTCCACTTTCATCAAAAATCTGTCTTCTCTATGGCGACATTCCACAGGGCGCAAATGGTATGCCAGCCCCTGAACTGCAAACAGGACGGGTTTACAGCATCTTCTTGAATGGGCGTCCAGATGATCCTTCCGACCCGACTTATGGCTATAGAGGGAAATTCTGTATCGTTGCCACGTCCACTGGTGAACGAAAAATCATCGCCATTGGCAGCGACACGCCAGCATGGAAACAGGATAATTGCCCGGAGCATTCGCTCATCAGATAGTGCGGGGATCGCCATGCCATATCGTCACACACTGCTATTCCTGCTTGCCACGCTGACGACTATCAATGTCTCGGCGTGGTCACGCATCGCTGATGCCTTCATTCACTCTGTCAAAGGCATGCCGTGCTTTTCCATTACAAAAAAAGAAGAGGCACGCAATGGCACACCAATGCTCGGGGCATTGATCGTTTCCGATCTATCCGTTCAACCCGTCAAGAAGGTATGGTCTTTCTCTACACCTCCAGATTGGCCTATTCCAATCCATGCAGATTCGTGCATTCGTTATGGAGATTTACCCCCTACTGCTACAGGAATCAAACCAAAAAGTCTTGTTCCAGGACATTTCTATAGCGTATTTCTGAATGGCCGCCCTAAAGATCCGTCCGATCCAACCTATGGTTACCAAGGAAAATTCTGCGTGAGAGCTACGGCGGATGGCGGCCAGCAAGTCATCCCCATCAACAGCGACATGCAGGCCTGGATCGATAAAGTTTGTCCAGCAAACATCCAAGCACAAAAGGGCCAATAATGCCCATCTGCCACAAGACCCAATTGATGCTTATCTTTCTGACCAGCATGAGTGCCTCGGCCACCTCCCGCATGGCATACGCGGAAGTACGGCTAAAAAATGGCACTCCCTGTTTCACCATTTCGCAAAAAGAAGAAGCACGCAACGGGCTTCCTCGGATTAGTGCGATCGTACTGACAGATGTATCCGTCAAGCCTGCAGTCAAAGTATGGTCTTTTCTTTTACCGGGCACAGCAACTATCCCTGTGCATGCCAAGTCCTGCCTTTTGTATGGGCTTGCTCCAGCAACGGCAGAGGTCAAGCCGCCCAAAGCGCCGCCGCTGAAAACGGGGCGCATGTATGACGTCTTCCTGAACGGTAGACCAGCCGATCCTTCAGATCCTACTCGCGGTTACGTAGGCAAGTTTTGCTTAATGACAGGCATCTCCGGGGAGCGCAAGATTCTTCGTATCGACAGCGATAGCCAAGCCTGGATAGATGAAATCTGTCCCGTTCAGAAATAGGAAAAACATGATCTCCTTGCAGCAGAATGCCCTGTTCATACTGCTCATGTTCCTCGGCCTGCATGCCTGTGCAACATCACGCATCGCCGATGCTGACATCAGTTCAGTGAATGGCACACCCTGCTTCACCATCTCGCAGAAGGAAGAAAAACGTAACGGCCAGCCACTCCTGGGAGCACTCAGCATTTCAGACCTGTCAGAAAAGCCCGCCGTTGGTGTGTGGAATTTTTATATGACTGGTGGAAAAAAAGTACCGCTCTCGTCAAAAAGCTGCCTTCGGTATGGTGATCTTCCTCAGGGAGCGAACGGCATGCCCGCCCCTGAACTGCAAACAGGACGGGTCTACAGCATTTTCCTCAATGGAAGACCAAATGATCCTTCCGACCCCACCTATGGCTACATGGGGAAATTTTGCATAGTTGCCACGGCCACTGGTGAACGAAATATCATCGCCATTGGCAGCGACACGCCAGCGTGGAAACAGGATAGTTGCCCGGAGCATTCGCTCATCAGATAGTGCAAGGATCGCCATGCCATATCGTCACACACTGTTATTCCTGCTTGCCGCCTTGACGAACGTCAATGCCTCTGCATGGTCGCGCATGGGCACAGCCGCCGTCATGACTGAGGCTGGCCTTCCTTGCTTCAAGATTGCCAGCGAAGAGGAACGCTCAAGGGGGCCAGTCAGCCTGAAGATGCTGACGATCAGCACACCTGGGCCGAATGGCTGGAACAATGTATGGACGGTCATGTTTCCCAATGCCTCATTTGGCGACCCTAGCTATCGTCTGCCAAACAAGGGATGCGTGCGCTACGGCAAGGCTCCCGAGGGGGCCGAGAGCAGCGATGCCGCACCGCTGGTTACGGGAAAAGTGTATGGCGTATCCTTCCTGGGAAGGCCGCCCTCCGCGTCCGATCCCACTTCGCGCTACTCGGCAGACTTCTGCCTGCTCACGGCACCCGCCGGGGGATTCCAGGTGATTCAGCTGACAAATGGCAAGAATACCTGCGCTCCAGAGGAAAAACCAAGATAGCGCGTGTCATTGCCTCCATCACGCACCAACCGCTCCGGGCATTCAAGGCTTCGGAGGCACCACTTGACTCGTCTCTTCCTCCCCCCGCTTCGCCGGCGCCCTGAACCATTCACCGGGCGGCACCACGTGCGACTCTTTCGGGTCATCGATGTAGTGCGGCGAAGTGATCTGCACGTCGAATTCGTTGAAGACGTCGATGATGTTCTGGTGCAAGCGGTTCAGCACTTCGGCGCGCTGGCGGGGGACTTCGGCGCTGGCGTAGGCGACGAGGCGGTATTGCACGTAGTAATCCTGCAGCGCCAGCTGCATCACGTACGGTTTTGGCGTGGTCGACAGTTCCGTCGTGCGCGATGCGGCCAGTTCCAGCATGGCGTGCACTTGCCGCCAAGGCGTGGCGTAGCCGATGGTGACGGTGGAGTCGAGCACGAAGCCGCCGCCGGGCTGGGCGCGTGAATAGTTTTTCGTCGTTTGCGACATGACCCACGCGTTCGGCAAGGCAACTTCCTCGCCCAGGCCCGTGCGCAGGCGCGTCTCGAACATGCCCACATCGACCACCGTGCCTTCGCTGTCGCCCACGCGCACATATTCTCCTTTGCGCAGGGCGCGCGTGTACATGAGGATCAGGCCGCTGGCGCCCTGGCCCACGATGCTCGACGCGCCGATCGACACCATCAAACCGACCAGCACGGACAGGCCCTGGAAGGCGGCCGTGTGCGAGCCGGGCAGATACGGATACGCCATGGCCAGTGCGAACAGCCAGATCACCACGCTGGCGATGCGGCGCGTGGGCAGGGCCGTGTCCTTGTCGAGCCAGCCGATCTGCAATTCGCCGCTTTCCACGCGCTTGAACAGCGAGGCGGCCGTGGCGGCGATCAGGCGCGCGATGGCGAAGATCACGCACACCAGCACCAGCCCCGGCAAGGCGCCGATGATGGCGTGGAAGACGTCGGCCGCCACGTCGAACAAATAGCCGCTCAGGCTTTCGCCCCAGGAGCGCGTGTAGGGCAGCCGGCCCAGCACGAAGGCGGCCCACAGATAGGTGGCCATCAGGCGCAAGCCCCACAGCACGGCGCTCAGCAGTTGATACGCGAAGGCGATGTAGTGCTCGGCGTCGAGCACGCGCACGTTTTTCAGGCGCACGTCGCGCAGGCGAGAAGCGAGCAGGATGCCGCTGCGGCGCTTGGCCCAGCGGTACAAACGCGTCAAGCCCATCCACACCAGCCAGAACACGAGCGTGGCGACCGCGCACACGGCGGCGGCGATCGCCAGATAACGCCAGCTGCTCTGTTCACGATAGTCAAACACGGCCTTGCGCAATTCCTCGGCGGCCGTTTTCGCCACGCTTTCCGTCGTGTCGCCGGCCAGCAAGTTGACGTCGCCGGGCACGACGACGAACAGTTGCACGCCATCGAGCAGCACTTGCGTGCCTTCGGGAATCATGCGCGTGCTCGCCTGCAAGGGACCGTTTTTCGCCAGCACGCTTTCCAGGCGACGCTGCGCGCCGATGGCCCGTTCATCGGGCGGATAGCCGGCCAGCGCGGCGCGGAAGACGAATACCTTGCGGTTGGCGAACATCAGCGGCGCCGTCTTGACGGCGGCGGCCTGCGACGGCGCGATGGCGGTCGCGGCTTCCGCAACGAGCGAGGATGCGCCATCGTCCGCATGGGCTGCGGGCAACAGGAAAATGATCAACAGGCACAACAGGCGGAGCAACGCGGACATGGCAGAAATGAAAGAGTGACAAGAATAGCCATCATGCCATGTAATCCCGGAAACTCAAGCGTCGCAGCTACCGTTCAACTTGCATCATGGAAAATGATGCCCAGGGTGTGGCGCATGCCCGAGCGCAGGCGCGACACGCCATGGCGCATGTTGACGCGGTAGCTGCCGCGCGTGCCGTTGACGGGGCGCTGCGCCACGGGAAAGAGGACGGCGTCGCCCTGCGCCAGCGGCACCACCTCGGCGCGCGACTGCATGCGCGGGCGCTGCTCCGTCAGCACGAACTCGCCGCCCGTGAAATCATCTTGCGGGCGCGACAGCAGCACGGCCACTTGCAGCGGAAACACGTGCTCGCCATATACATTCTGGTGCAGGCAGTTGTAATCGCCTTCGCGGTAGCGCAGCAGCAAGGGCGTGGGCCGCGTCTGCCCGGCCGCATGGCAGCGCGCGAGGAAGTCCGCGTGGTCCAATGGGAAGCGGCTATCGAGCCCCATGCTGGCGTGCCAGCGGTTGGCGATCACCGCCAGGGGCGAATACAAGCGCGTGCGCAGATCGGCGACTACGTCGGGCAGCGGATACGCCCAGTACTGGTACTCGCCCTGCCCAAAACCGTGGCGCTGCATCACCACCTTGCTGCGAAAGCGCGACGCATCGTCATACTGCGCCGCCAGCGCGGCGCACTGCGCAGGATTGAGCAAGCGCGGCACGACGGCGCAGCCGTATTGATTCAGCGCATCCTCGATCTGCGGCCAGTCCAGCGCCCTCACCGTTCACCCTCGCGCTCGAGCAGCGCCTGCTTGCGCTCCACGCCCCAGCGGTAGCCGGACAAGGCGCCATCGTTGCGCACCACGCGGTGACAGGGGATGGCGACGGCCAGCGCATTGGCGGCGCAGGCACCCGCCACGGCCCGCGCACCGTTCGGGGCGCCGATGCGGCGGGCCAACTCGGCATAGCTGACCGTGCTGCCGGCGGGAATCTCGCGCAACGCTTGCCACACGCGCTGCTGGAACACGGTGCCGCGCACGTCGAGCGGCAAGTCCAGGCCGATCGCTGGCGCCTCGACCAGGCCCACCACCTGCGCCACCGTCTGTTCATAGTCCGCTTCCGCGCCACGCAGTTCGGCTTGCGGAAAACGGTCCTGCAAGTCGCGCAGCAGCACTTCCGGGTCGTCGTCGATCAAAATCGCGCAGATGCCCTTGTCCGTGCTGGCCACCAGGATGGCGCCCAGCGAACAGGCGCCGATGGCGAAGCGGATCACGGCGCCGCTGCCGCCGGCACGGAATGCGCCAGGCGTCATGCCCAGCAAGCCCGGCGTGGCGGCGTACAGGCGGCCGCTGGAATTGAAACCGGCCGCGTACAGGGTCTCGGTGACGTTCGCCGCGCCCTGCAAGCCGGCCTTCAGGCGCTCGCCGCGCCGCGCCGCCGCGTACGCTTTCGGCGTGATGCCCGTGTGCGCCTTGAAGACGCGGTGGAAGTGAAAGCGGCTCATGCCGGCCGCATGCGCCAGGCTGTCCAGGTCTGGCAACTCGTCGCTGGCGTCGATCAGGCGGCAGATATCGGCCACGATGGCCGCCTGGCGCTGGGCCAGCGGCGGCAAGTCCGGTTTGCAACGCAGGCAGGGGCGGAAACCGGCCGCCTCCGCCTGCTCGCACGTGGCGTGAAACGCCACGTTGCGGCGCAAGGCGGGGCGCGCCGCGCAGGAAGGGCGGCAATACACGCCCGTCGTGCGCACCGAGTAATAAAAAACGCCATCGGCGTCGGGCGCGCGCCGCTGCAGGGCATCCCAGCGTGCATCGTCAGTCAGGTAAGCGTGTTCCATGGCGAACTCCGTGCAGGTCAATGGTAAGCAATAGTAAGTCCGCAGCATAACCAGCACCCGCGCGCGCCACACTCCGGCGCTTGCTTTTGAATTCAAAAAAAAGGCTGGCGGCAGGCAGCGTGCTCGGTGCTAAAATCGGCCATCGCGCCTCCAGCCGGCGGCGCGCCCTGCCTGCGCCCCGGAGAAACCGCATTGGACGATCATACTACCCAGGAAAATACGCCCATTTTCCAGCGCATCAAGGATTTTCTGCTGGCCGGCATCGCCGCAGGACGCTGGAAGGAAGGCGACGTGATTCCCTCCGAGCAAGCATTGGTGAAACAATTCGGCGTCTCGCGCATGACGGTCAACCGCGCCGTGCGCGAACTGACCAGCGAGCAAATACTGACGCGGCGCCAGGGTTCCGGCACCTACGTGGCGCAGCAAAAATACCAGGCGACCTTGTTGGAAATCAAGAGTATCGCCGATGAAGTGCGCGCGCGCGGGCATATCCACCGCAGCAGCTTGCAATTACTCGAACGCACCAAGGCCTCCGATTTGCTGGCCAAGCAATTCGGCTTGCCGCCCGAGCACCCGCTGTTTCATTCGCTGATCGTGCATTTTGAAAACGGCGTGCCGATCCAGGTGGAAGACCGCTGGGTCAATCCCGAGTGCGCGCCCGACTACATGACGCAGGATTTTTCCAGCATCACGCCGAACGAATACCTGATGGCCGCCGCCCCCCTGCAAGGCGCCACCTACAGCATCGAAGCGCTGTCGGCGCCGCGCGACATCGCCGAAATGCTGGCCATCGACACCAAACAGCCATGCCTGGTGCTGCGCCGCCAGACGCGCTCGGGCGGCAAGATCGCCTCGATCGCCACCATGTGGCATCCCGGACACCGCTATCAGTTCGCCGGAAGTTTCACCTGAGGCTATCGCCTCGATTGAATAGCACGATTTTGCGCCAACTTTCTCACGAATTCTCACCAAATCACAAAAAAAACAGCCATTCCGGGGCAAAAAAAATCCCGTTCTGGCTGTTTCAGAACTTAACTACTGCGACTAAATATTCGATGCTATAGTTGCCGCCAGAAAGCGCCGCAGGCGTTTATTTGAGCGCGCAGCATGCACTGCCAGCCCAGCCCAATCACGCCCCAGAAAGGGATGCATTTGTCGTATTGCAGCCACACGAGTTTCAGCGCACCACCCCGACGGCGCCCTGCGCTGCGCCGGCTCGCTCGCATGATACTGGCGGCAGGCATGACACTCTCGCTGCCGGTGCAGGCGGCGGTACATGGCATGGCGCCGACACTGCTGTGGCCGTACGCCGCCGCCAGCGCCACCGCCCTGGCGGGACTGGCTTGCTGGCAAGCCTGGCGGCTGCGGCAACAACTGCGCCACCTGCTCCTGCCCGCACATGCCCTGAGCGAACAGGATGCCGGGCAAGCCTTGCGCGGCGCGGCCCTGACTGGCTGGATCTGGCGGCGCCAGTCCGACCGCCTGCAGTTCGCGCCCCAGTACCAGGACGTGCTGGGCGACAAGAGCGCCAGGCTCGACCATACACTGGCCGACTGGCTGGCCGAAGTGCACCGCGACGACCGCGCGCGCCTGAGTCTTACATTTCGACAACATCTGGATGGCCAGGCGCACGGCACCTTCAATTGCGAATTCCGTTTGCGCCACAGCGACGGCCACTGGCGCTGGCTGCTGGCGCGCGGCGCCGTGCTGGCACGCGCCTCGGATGGGGCCGCCACTCACGCCAGCGGCATCGTCTGCGATATCAGCGAACGCAAGCAGGACGAGCAATCGCGCATGCGTTCCATGCTGGAAGCGGCGCCCGAAGCCATGCTGGTGGCCGACGTCGAGGGCAAGGTGCATTACGCCAACCAGATCGGCGCGCGCTGTTTCGGCTATCCGCTGGCCGAATTGACGGGCATGTCACTGGAACAACTGGTGCCGGAAAGCACGGCCAACCACTCCGTGGTCGACCCGCAAGCGCGGCACAGCCTGCCGGGCCGGGTGATGATGGCGCGCCGCCGCGACGGCACGCACTTCCCCGCCAAGGTCAGCCTGTCGCCGCTGCGCATGGCCGGGCAAGTGTTTTCCATCGTCTCGCTGCGCGACATGACGCAGCGCCAGCGCGCCGAAGAAGCCTTGCACGCCAGTTCGGAACGCTACCGCCTGATCGTGCAGACGGCGGCCGAAGGCATCTGGATGACGGATGCGGACGGCAAAACCACGTTCGTCAACCCGAAGATGGCGCACATGCTGGGCTATACGGTGCAGGAAATGCTGGGCCGTCCCATGCTCGACTTCATGGACCGCGACAGCCAGTTGCTGATGCAGCGGCGCCTGGCCAGCCACGGCAGCTTCGCCAGCCAGCCGGACCAGGTTGACTTCCGCTTCTTCCGCAAGGACTTGTCCAGCCTGTGGGGCTTGCTGTCGAGCACCAGTATCCAGTCGGACAATGGCGAGCCGGGCGGCACGCTGGCGATGATTACCGACATCACGGAACGGCGCCAGGCGTCGATCGCCCTGTCGAATTCCAGCCAGCGCATGGCCTCCGTGTTCGGCGCCGTGACGAATGGCCTGGTGGTGCAGGACAGCCACGGCCACATCCTGGAAAGCAACGCCGCCGCCGAGCGCATGCTGGCGGCCAATCAGACCAACCGCAGCCTGTGGCAAGCCATCCGCGAAGACGGCTCCGCCTTCGACCAGCGCAGCCATCCCGTGCACATCACCCTGTCGACGGGTGTCGCCATGCGCGACGTGCTGATGGGGGTGCAGCAGCCCGATGGCAGCCTGTCGTGGCTGTCCGTGAATACCGAGGCCATCCGCGATGAATACGGCAAGGTGGGCATGGTGGTGGCCAGTCTGACGGACATCACGTATCACAAGCGCAGCGAGAGCGCCTTGCGCGAACTCAATGAACACCTGGAAGAGCGCGTGGCGCAGCGCACGGAACAGCTGGACCAGGCCAAGCAGGTGGCGGAGGAAGCGAGCCTGGCGAAGGGCCAATTCCTGGCCAACATGAGCCATGAAATCCGCACGCCGATGAATGGCGTGATCGGCATGGCGTATCTGGCCCTCAAAACAGACCTGGAACCGCGCCAGCGCGATTACCTGGAAAAAATCCGCTTCGCCGGCGAGCATTTGCTGGGCATCATCGACGATATCCTCGACATCTCGAAAATCGAGGCGGGCAAGCTGGAAATCGAGCGCGTCAATTTCAGTTTCGACCACGTGGTGCAAACCCTGATGACGGTGGTGGCGCCGCGCGCCGCCGGCAAGAACCTGGAACTGCTGTTCGAAATCGACCCGCAATTGCCGGCCGTGCTGGTGGGCGACCCGCTGCGCCTGGGGCAAGTACTGATCAACTACGCCAATAACGCCATCAAGTTCAGCGAACAGGGCAGCATTACCGTGAAAGTGCGCAAGGTGGTGGCGGACGCCAGGCACTGCCTGGTGCGCTTCGAAGTGTGCGACCACGGCATCGGCCTGTCGCAGGACGAGATGAGTAAACTGTTCCAGTCCTTCCAGCAAGCCGACACCTCCACCACGCGCGAATATGGCGGCACGGGCCTGGGCCTGGCCATCTGCAAGCAGCTGGCCCAGCTGATGGGTGGCGACGTGGGCGTCGACAGCCGTCCCGGCGCCGGCAGCACCTTCTGGTTCACGGCCAACCTGGGCATTTCCGACCAGGCGGCGCCGGCCATGCTCGACAGCATGGCGCAGACGGCAGCGGCCATGCGCGCCAGCGCCGACGCCGCCCTGGTCCTGCGCACGCTCAAGCATGCGCGCATCCTGCTGGTGGAAGACAACACCTTCAACCAGCAAGTGGCGCTGGAATTGCTGGAAGAAGCGGGCGCCTCCGTCTGCCTGGCCAACAATGGCGAAGAGGCGCTCGACCTGCTGCGCCAGACGCAGTTCGACTGCGTGCTGATGGACGTGCAGATGCCGCTGATGGACGGCTTGCAGGCGACGCGCCACATCCGCGCCGACCCGCAGCTGGCGCATCTGCGCGTGCTGGCCATGACGGCCACGGCCACCAGTGAAGACCGCGTGCGCTGCCTGGAGGCGGGCATGGACGATTTCATTTCCAAGCCGATCCAGCCGGCCATGATGTACCAGACCATCGCCAGCTGGCTGCCGGCGCGCGAGACCCCGCCGCCGCCCGCGCGCAGCCGCGCCGCGCCCGCCTTCAAGACCACCCTGGCCGGCGACCCGCAAGTGATCGACCTGTCCATCCTGGCCAAGTTGCTGGGTTACAACCCGGAAAAAGTGCGCAAATTTGCCTTCAAGTTCCTGCAGACCACGCAGGATGGCTTTGGCGACATCGATGCGGCCCTGGCGCGCGGCGACGTGCACCAGGTACGCGAACTGGGGCACCGCATCAAGTCGTCGGCGCGCACCGTGGGGGCCCTGGGGCTGGCCGACCTGTGCCACAACCTGGAAACCCTGGCGCCGGGCGAACCGGCCGACGAGGCTGAGCGGGCACAACGCATCGTGGCGCGCCTGTGGCCCCTGCTGGAACTGATTACCGAACAAATCATGAATAACACCAGCTTTGCCAATGACGATTAGCTACCGCCAAATCACCTTACGGCAAGGTATCGGCATCGACAACGATGCAGCATATCAATAGGAAGACGGACGATGAATACTGTATCAAACCAAGCAAGCCGGGAACACAACGAAGCAGGCCTGGCGCCGTTGCGCGTGCTGCTGCTGGACGACGATGTCTTCATGCTCGACGTGCTCAGCGACATGCTCGAACAAATGGGCCCGTTCGACATCCGCTGCGAATCGCACAGCGAACAGGCGCTGGCGACCCTGAAGCAGCACCAGCCCGACCTGCTGATCTGCGACCTGTCCATGCCTGACATCGACGGCATCGAATTTTTGCGCATGGCGGCGGAGAATGGCTTCCGCGGCGGCGTGGTCCTGCTGTCGGGCCTGCATTCGGCCGTGCGCCTGGCGGCCGAACGCCTGGCCATGGCCAATGGCCTGCATATATTAGGCACCTTCCGCAAGCCAATGGAAAGCGCGGAATTGCAGCTCATGGTGAACTTGCAACTGCAGCACACGGCCCGCCAGGCCAGCGTACAGGCCTGAACGCGGAGGATGGCCACAGGGCGGGCACGGCGCTGCGGACCAGCAGGCATGCGGCTTTGCCGCCCTGCCGGCACGCGCGGTGGCGATATGCCTCAAGTTTTTCTGCAATAATCGCCACGCTTTGAAAAAATGGGTTATTATTTCAGCCATCCCCGCCTGCATACCTCTGGTCGCACCTTCCAAGAATATTGAATTTGTGCCCATTGCCCCCATCTGCTAGCTGCATTCCAGGAAGCATGGATGGCGAACCAGCGTATGGTTAATCCCAGGCATTATTGATCCCACCCTCATTTGAGGAAAATATGAGCGAAAATATCAAACACATTAGCGATGCATCTTTTGAAGCAGACGTCCTGAAATCCGACTTGCCCGTCCTGGTGGACTTCTGGGCTGAGTGGTGCGGTCCCTGCAAGGCCATCGCCCCGATCCTGGAAGAAGTGGCCAAGGAATACGCCGGCCGCATCGTGATCGCCAAGATGGACGTGGACGCCAACCAGGCAGTGCCTGCCAAGTTCGGCATCCGCGGCATTCCGACCCTGATCCTGTTCAAGGATGGTGCTGCAGCTGCTCAAAAAGTGGGCGCCATGGCCAAGGGCCAGTTGACCGCTTTCGTCGACAGCAACATTTAATGTATGATAGGCAGCGCTGCGCCCGCAGCGCCGCCTGACTGGAACCACCGGGAAGCAGCTTTGCCCTCATTCGTGCACAGCCTTCCCCACTGATTAATCAACGCCACGCAGTCCCCTCCCCTACCTTTACATCCCGTCTCGGGACACTCAACACATATGCATTTATCCGAACTAAAGGCCCTACACGTATCCGCCCTGCTTGAGATGGCGATCGGTCTTGACATTGACAACGCAGCCCGCTTGCGCAAACAGGAGCTGATGTTCGCTATCCTGAAAAAACGCGCCAAGTCCGGCGAACAGATTTTTGGCGACGGCGCCCTGGAAGTGCTGCCAGACGGCTTCGGCTTCCTGCGCTCGCCTGACGCCAGCTACATGGCGTCCACCGACGACATTTACATCTCCCCTTCGCAAATCCGCCGCTTCAATCTGCACACCGGCGATTCGATCGAGGGCGAGGTACGGACCCCGAAAGATGGCGAACGCTATTTCGCATTGGTCAAAGTCGACAAGGTCAACGGCGAATCGCCGGAGATGTCGAAACACCGCATCCTGTTTGAAAACCTGACGCCGCTGCATCCGAACGAGCCGCTGCGCCTGGAACGTGAAATGAATGGCCAGGAAAACATCACCGGCCGCATCATCGACCTGATCGCCCCGATCGGCAAAGGCCAGCGCGGCTTGCTGGTGGCATCGCCGAAATCCGGTAAATCCGTGATCCTGCAGCACATCGCGCATGCGATCACGGCCAATCACCCGGATATCACGCTGATCGTGCTGCTGATCGACGAACGTCCGGAAGAAGTGACCGAAATGCAACGCTCCGTGCGCGGTGAAGTCGTCGCCTCGACCTTCGACGAGCCGGCCACGCGCCACGTGCAAGTGGCCGAGATGGTGCTGGAAAAAGCCAAGCGCCTGGTCGAAATGAAAAAAGACGTGGTGATCCTGCTCGACTCGATCACCCGTCTGGCCCGTGCCTACAACACCGTCATCCCTGCCTCGGGCAAGGTCCTGACCGGTGGTGTCGACGCGAACGCGCTGCAACGTCCAAAACGCTTCTTCGGCGCCGCGCGCAATATCGAAGAAGGCGGTTCGCTGACCATCATCGCCACGGCGCTGATCGAAACGGGTTCGCGCATGGATGACGTGATCTTTGAAGAATTCAAGGGTACCGGCAACATGGAAGTGCATCTGGAACGCCGTTTGGCTGAAAAACGCGTCTATCCGGCAATTAACCTGAACAAATCGGGTACCCGCCGCGAAGAACTGCTGATCAAGCCGAACGAACTGCAAAAAATCTGGATCCTGCGCAAGTTGCTGTACTCGATGGACGAGATCGAGGCGATGGAGTTCATTCTCGACAAGATGAAGGCGACCAAAAACAACGCCGAATTCTTCGACATGATGCGCCGCGGTGGCTAACACCGGCCAGCAGCGTAGGTCGGATTAGGCCGCAGGCCGTAATCCGACACCACCACTGGCCGCCGCGCCAACAATGTTGTCGGATTACGCGCTTTGCGCTAATCCGACCTACGCGATCATGCAAGCCGCTCCCTGAGCGGCTTTTTTATTGCCTGCAGCCCGAAAGCGCTATATAATCGACGGTTGCATTATTTTAAACCCTGGCAAGTGATCGGCAATCGGGTCAAGAAGCAAGACGACCGACGAAGTGCTGTTTGGCTACCTACTTAGAGAGAATCCCATGAAAGTCGATACCCATCCAGAATACCGCGAAGTTGTTTTCCACGATCTGTCGTGCGATTTCAAATTCGTTACCCGCTCGACCATCCAAACCCGCGAAAAAATCACCCACGACGGTAAAGAATACCCACTGGTGAAGATCGAGGTTTCGGCTGAATCGCACCCATTCTTCACGGGCAAGCATAAAATCGTCGATACCGCTGGTCGCGTCGAGAAGTTCCGTCAGAAGTTCGGTACTGTTGGTTCGAAAACCGCAGTCGCAGCAGGCTGATTTTTGCCGCTTGGCGGCAAAAAAGGGCAGCTTCGGCTCCCAGAAAAAAGGCAGCCACGGCTGCCTTTTTTGTCTTTGGCCGCTTTACTTTATACTCGCGCATACCCGACGCCATTCGTCGCGTCTTGCCACTATTCTGATACCGATTATCGATGAAGCCAGTCCGCCTTCCCGCCGCTGCCACACTCGCGCTGCCACGATGGGCCTTGTTTGCGCTTGGCCTGCTGTACATCCTGCCTGGCCTGATCGGCCGCGAACCGTGGAAGAACGATGATGCCGCCAGTTTCGGCATCATGTGGACCATGGCACATGGCGGCCTGAACGACTGGCTATGGCCCAACGTGGCCGGCTTGTCGCTGCCGGATGAAGGCCCGCTGGCCTTCTGGCTGGGCGCCATTTTCATCAAACTGTTCGGCTGGATCGACGGCGACGTCTTCGGCGCGCGCATGTCGACCATCGGCATCTTCGTCGTCAGCACCCTGTCCGTCTGGTACACCGCCTTCAACCTGGGCCGCCGCAATGACGCCCAGCCGCTGCGCCTGGCCTTCGGCGGCCAGCCCGAGCCGGACGATTTCGGCCGCACCCTGGCCGATGCCGCCGTGCTGATCTACCTGGGCTGCCTGGGCTTGCTGCAGCACAGCCACGACATCACGGCCGAAGCGCTGCATGTGTCGCTGATGGCCTATTTGCTGTACCGCGCCGTGCGCTATGTGGAAGGCCCGTCCATGCGCAATGCCGCGCTGCTGGGCCTGGCGCTGGGCGGCCTGACCCTCACGCGCGGCTGGATCACGCCGGCGGCGCTGAGCATGGCCCTGCTGCTGTGCACCGTCTTCCTGCGCCTGCCGCTGCTGCGCAGCGTGCGCCACCTGGCGCTGGCCGTGCTCGTGGCCATCGCACTGGCCCTGGTCTGGCTGCTGCCGGGCGAACTGCTGCAGCCATACGGCCATTCGCCGCTGCAGGCATGGATGGAGTGGAATGGCCGCCAGTTCAGCGCCCCGAGCCTGAAAAGCCTGCAATATTTCTTGCGTGTCGGCATCTGGTTCTTCTGGCCCGCCTGGCCATTCGCCGCCTGGGCCGTGTATGCCTGGCGCCGCCAGCACCACGTGCTGCACATCGTCGTGCCGCTGACCTTTGTCGCCATGCTGGCCATCCTGGGCCTGTGCCACCCCGATCCCGAACCGAGCCAGCTGTTGCCCCTGCTGCCGCCGCTGGCCGTGATGGCCGCGTTCGGCCTGCTGACCATGAAACGGGGCGCCATCAACGCCATCGACTGGTTCTCCGTGATGGTGCTGACCATCTGCGCCCTCGTACTGTGGCTGTTCTGGTTCGCCATCCTGACGGGCTGGCCGCCGCAACAGGCCCACAATGCACTGAAACTCGTGCCAGGATTCAAGCCCGAGCTGGAACTGGTGGCCTTCTTCGTGGCCGCTGGCGTCACAGCCGGCTGGATCGCCCTGGTGCACTGGCGCATCTCGCGCCAGCCTGCCGTGCTGTGGCGCGCCGTGGTGCTGTCGTCCGGCGGCCTGATCCTGATCTGGGTCCTGATCATGACGCTGTTCCTGCCGCCGCTGAACTACAGCAAGAGCTACGCCAGCGTGGCGCACCAGATTTCCATCCACCTGCCGCCAGGCAGCAAGTGCATCAACAGCAACGTCGGCGCCGCCCAGCGCGCCTCGTTCGCCTACTACGGCCACCTGCCGTTTGCCGGCGTGGAGCAGCAGCAATGCGATGTGTTCTTGTTGCAAGACAGCATCAAGGTTCCTGACAGCAAGGAACAGCTGCCCGAGCATCACGGCGCGGACTGGATCAAGCTATGGGAGGGCCGCCGCCCCACCGACAACGTGGAGCGCTTCCGCCTGTACCAGCGCATCAGGTAACACACGAAAAAACCGGGCATGTCCCGGTTTTTTCTTGCCCGCCAGAGCAGCGTTAAGAACACACAAAATGTTGCCTTTAAGTATAGTCAATTAGCTAAAATGAACGACAATTGTTTTTTATATTATAATGTCGGCCAGCGCGATGGCGGTGTACTTGCTTTCCCGCCCTTCCGTCCCTATTACTAGAGAATATTTATGACATTTTTTGCCTCACGCACCTTGCCGCTCATCAGCGCCGCCCTGTTCGCTTTTTCCTTCAGCGCCTCGGCCCAGGCGACCGTGATTGACCTCGGCGTCGCCAACGGCTACTCGGCCTTCATCTTCGGCAACATCGGCAGCAGCAACGCCAGCGGCTTCACCAGCGTCAGCGGCAGCCTGGCCGCTGGCGGCAGTATCTACCTGGACGGCTACAGCGTCGGCACGAACAAGAAGCCGGGCAGCGCCGCCAACACGCTGGTTGCCGGTAGCAACCTGAACATCGGCGGCGGCAGCATCAACGGCACGGGCGTCTACGGCGTGAGCAATGCCAACGGCAGCGTGACAGCGCCATCGTGGTACCCGACGGGCACCTTCAGCAAGGGCAATGCCTCCACCCTGGACTTTACAGCTGCCCAGCAGCAACTGACGACCCTGTCGGGCGATGTGGCCAAGCTGCAATCGAACGGCACCGTGATCTCCCAATACGGCGGCTTCAAGCTGGTGGGCGACGTCAACGCCGACGTGAATGTCTTCACGATCGATGCGGACAACCTGCATAACCTGATCCTGGACGTATCGTCGCTGAAAAGCACGGCAAGCATCATCATCAACGGCACGGCCACCAAAATCACCATGAGCGGCGGCTTCGACAATTTCGCCAGTTTCGCCGATCGCACGCTGTTCAACTTCGCCAACGCCACCACCACCAGCCTGCAGAACGTCGGCATCAACGGCAGCATCCTGGCGCCGAACAGCGCTTTCTCGGGTTCGGGCAATATGAACGGCACCCTGATCGCCAATTCGGTCAGCTCGATCAATTATGGCCACGTCTCGATGAACGGCTCCGGCTTCAACACGGTCAACGTGTCGGCCGTACCGGAACCAGGCACCTGGGCCATGCTGCTGGCCGGCCTGGGCTTGCTCGCCTTCGTACGCCGCCGCACGCCAGCGCGCGCGCCGCAAGCGCAACTGGCCTGAGCTTTACGCTGAATCAATAAGAAAACACCGGGCCGCGCCAGCGTCCCGGTGTTTTTTTATGTGCTGGCGAAAAGCTTAGTCCGCGCTCAGCCCCAGATCCGTCGCGACTTGCTGGCGCAACAAATATTTCTGGATCTTGCCCGTCACCGTCATGGGGAATTCCTCGACGAAGCGCACATAGCGGGGAATCTTGTAATAGGCGATCTGCCCGTCGCAAAAGGCGCGGATATCCTCGCTGGTGGCCTGCGTGCCCGGCCGCAGGATGATGCAGGCGCACAACTCCTCGCCATACTTGGCATCGGGCACGCCCACGCATTGCACATCGAGCACGCTCGGGTGGCGGTACAGGAATTCCTCGACTTCGCGCGGATAGATGTTTTCGCCACCGCGTATCACCATGTCCTTTGAGCGGCCGACGATGCTGCAAAAGCCGTTCTCGTCGATGACGGCCAGGTCGCCCGTGTGCATCCAGCGCGCCGTGTCGATGGCCTCATTTGTTTTTTCCGGGTCGCCCCAGTAGCCCTGCATCACCGAATAACCGCGCGTAAGCAATTCGCCCTTCTCGCCGCGCGCCACGATCCGCCCTTCCGCATCGACGATTTTCACTTCCAGGTGCGGATGGACGCGGCCGATGGACGAGACGCGCATCTCGCGCGGGTCTTCGATCGACGTCTGGAAGCTGACGGGCGATGTTTCCGTCATGCCATACGCAATCGTGATTTCCGCCATGTGCATCAATTCGATGACCCTCGTCATGACTTCCATCGGGCAGGGTGAGCCGGCCATGATGCCGGTGCGCAAGTTCGACAAATCGTATTGTTTGAAATCAGGATGGTCGAGGATGGCGATGAACATGGTGGGCACGCCATGCAGCGCCGTGCAGCGCTCGGCCTGCACGGTTTCCAGCACGGCCTTCGAATCGAAACCTTCGCCCGGGAACACCATGGCTGCACCATGCGTGACGCACGCCAGGTTGCCCAGCACCATGCCGAAACAGTGGTACAGGGGCACGGGAATGCACAAGCGGTCCTGTTGCGTCAGGCGCATGGCCTCGCCGATGAAAAAGCCGTTGTTCAGGATATTGTGGTGCGTCAAGGTGGCGCCCTTCGGCGCGCCCGTGGTGCCGGAAGTGAACTGAATGTTGACGGCGTCGTCAAACTGCAAGGTGGCGCTGACGTCTGCCAGGTGCGCCAGGTCGGCGTCCGTGATGCCCTCCATCACCGCGTCGAAGTTATGCATGCCTGGCGTGGCGGCCGCGCCCAGGCGGATGACGTGGCGCAATTGCGGCAGGCGTGGCGATTGCAGGGCGCCCGCGCGCGAACGGGCGATTTCCGGCACCACGTCCTGCACGATGGCCAGGTAATCGCTGGACTTGAAGCTGGGCGACAGGATCAGCGCGCTGCATTGCACCTTGTCGAGCACGTATTCGAGTTCCGAACGCCGGTAAGCGGGGTTGATGTTGACCATGATCAAACCGGCTTTCGCCGTGGCAAACTGGGTCAGCACCCATTCCGCGCAATTTTGCGACCAGATGCCGATCCGGTCGCCCGGCTGCAAGCCCAGCTTCAGCAAGCCTGCGGCCAGCCGGTGCACGCGCCGCTGGAATTCCAGATACGTCCAGCGCACGTTCTGGTGCGCCACGATCAGGGCATCGTGCTGGCCGTAGCGGGCGGCGACGCCGTCCAGGTAAGCGCCTATCGTTTCGCCGATCAACGGCGTCTCGTGGGCGCCATGTACATAACTCATTGCTTGCATGCTATCTCCAGGGTGTGTGGCGCGACGCGCTCTTGTTATCGTCTTCGATGCAGAAAATTATAGCCGCAAGCGCCCCCGCCCTGCATCGGCTTGCTGTAATGTGCAGGCCAGCACACCAGACACTCACGGCACCATGACAGGCAACGCGCAGCATCCGCCCGAACAGGGCTTTATTTTGACCCGCCACTGGCGCGACACGCGCGACGGCACGGAGGTCGATTTCTGGCTGGCAACAGACGCCGGGCCACGCCACGTGCGCCTGCCCGTGCAGACGGCCGTCGCCTTCCTTCCCATGGAGCAGCGCGAGCAGGCGGAGCTGTTGCTGCGCGGCGAGCGCCGCGCCGAGTTGCGGCCCCTGTCGCTGTGCGATTTTCACCAGCGCCCCGTGCTGGGGCTGTACTGCAAGCAATACCGGCATTTGCTGAAGCTGGAAAAGCAGCTGCGCGCGCACGGCATCGATGTGTACGAAGCCGACATCCGCCCGCCCGAGCGCTATCTGATGGAGCGTTTCATTACAGCGCCAGTAACGTTCAGCGGAGAAACCGGGCAGGAAGTGCAGCTGAGGCCGTCGCCCGGCTACCGCCCCACATTAAAACTGGCATCGCTCGATATCGAGACGACGGCGCACGGCGAGCTGTATTCGCTGGCCCTGGAAGGCTGCGGCCAGCGCCAGGTCTACATGCTGGGGCCGCAAAACGGCGGCGACGAGACACTCGACTTCGACCTCGAATACTGCGACACGCGCGCACACATCCTCGAACGCCTGAACACGTGGATGGAACGCCACGACCCCGACGCCATCATCGGCTGGAACCTGGTGCAGTTCGACTTGCGCGTGCTCAAGGAACATGCCGAGCGCTATCAAATTCCCTTGCGGCTGGGACGCGGCGGCGCCGTGATGGAATGGCGCGAGCATGGCGGCAAGCAGGAACACTATTTTGCCGCCGCGGCGGGACGCCTGATCATCGACGGCATCGAAGCATTAAAATCGGCGACGTGGAATTTTTCCTCTTTCAGCCTGGAAAACGTGGCGCAAACGCTGTTGGGCGAAGGCAAGTCCATCGACAATCCCTACCAGCGCATGGCCGAGATCGACCGGCGTTTCCGTGAGGATAAACCCGCACTGGCGCGCTACAACCTCAAGGACTGCGAACTGGTCACGCGCATCTTCGCCAAGACCGAATTGCTGACGTTTTTGCTGGAACGCGCCAGCGTGACGGGCCTGGCGGCCGACCGCAGCGGCGGCTCCGTGGCCGCCTTCGAACATTTGTACTTGCCGCTGATGCACCGGCAGGGTTATGTGGCGCCCAACCTGGGCGATATCTCCGGCGAAAACAGCCCGGGCGGCTTCGTCATGGATTCCCAGTCGGGCCTGTACGATTCCGTGCTGGTTCTCGACTACAAAAGCCTGTACCCGTCCATCATCCGCACTTTCCTCATCGATCCCGTGGGGCTGGTGGTGGGCACCAGCGGCGATGAGGCCGATACCGTTCCCGGCTACCGGGGCGCGCAGTTTTCGCGCGTCAAACACTGCCTGCCCGCCATCGTGCAACAGGTGTGGCAAGGGCGCGAGATGGCCAAGCGCGAGCGCAATGCGCCGCTGTCGCAAGCGTTAAAAATCATCATGAATGCGTTCTACGGCGTATTGGGGTCAAATGGCTGCCGCTTCTTCGACCCGCGCCTGGCCTCGTCGATCACCCTGCGTGGCCACGACATCATGCACCGCACGCGCGAACTGATCACCGAACAGGGGTATCAGGTGATCTATGGCGACACGGATTCCACGTTTGTGTGGCTGAAAACGGCGCATACGGATGAAGAGGCGGGCAAGATCGGCCGCGCGCTGGTGACGCACGTCAACGCCTGGTGGGAAGCACATCTGCGCGAGGAATTCGGCCTGGAGAATGCGCTGGAGCTGGAATTCGAGACGCATTACCGGCGCTTCCTGATGCCCACCATCCGCGGCTCGGAAGAAGGCAGCAAGAAGCGCTATGCTGGCCTGGTGGGCAAGCCGGACGGCAGCGAACAGATGGTCTACAAGGGCCTGGAAACGGTGCGCAGCGACTGGACGCCGCTGGCGCAGCAATTCCAGCAAGAGCTATACCGGCGCATTTTCCAGCGCGCCGCCTACCAGGATTATGTGCGCGACTACGTGGCGCGCACCGTGCGCGGCGAATGCGACGCTTTATTGGTCTACCGCAAGCGCTTGCGCCGCCCGCTCGGCGATTACCAGCGCAACGTGCCGCCCCATGTGCGCGCGGCGCGCACGGCCGACGCCTACAACCTGGCGCAGGGCCGGCCGCTGCAATACCAGAACGGCGGCTGGATCAGTTATGTCATCACGGTGGCGGGGCCGGAACCGCTGGAAACGCAGCGCTCGCCCATCGACTACCATCACTACCTGACGCGCCAGCTGCAGCCGGTGGCCGACGCCATACTCCCCTTCCTGGGCGACGACTTTTCGCGCCTTGTGTCCGGGCAGCAGGATTTGTTTTAGGTCAATTTTACTGACCGGCATGGCCAAGCTGAGGTAATATCGGCGCCTGCCAGGCCAGTCCGCGGGCGCTGTGCGCCGGGGCAGCGTAAAATACGCCATGGCGAAAGAATAAGAGCTGCATGAAGAAGATGCCATTCCAGACGAGAATCGTTCGCAACATGATTTCCCCGGCTGAAATGGCGCATCATTTAACACTATGTTGAACCAGCGGGCAGTCGCACCAGCCATCTGCCTTGCTAATTTTTGAATGAATTGACACCATGACCGAGATTACGTCCTTAAGAGACATCCCGCAAAAAAATATCTTCCGCAAGGGCGACACCTTTGTGCTGTTCGGCGAGCTGTTCGGCCGCGGCTATGTGAATGGCTTGCTGGACGAAGCGCGCAAGGCGGGCATGAATATCGTCGGCATGACGGTGGGCCGCCGCGATGAAAACATGGCGCTGCGCCCATTGAACGCGGAAGAGCTGGCCGAAGCCGAAGCCAACCTGGGCGGCCGCATCATCAATGTGCCGCTGATGGCCGGTTTCGACCTCGACGCGCCAGCCGGCGAACCGACGCCGACGGCCCTGCTGGCCGACATGACCCTGAAAAGCTGGCAAGAAGACAAGCTGGACTGGGCGCAGATCGAACGCTGCCGCGAAGCCGGCATCGCCCGCTTCAGCGCTTCCGTGGCGAAAGCCATGGCCGAACTGGACAGCCTGATTCCTGACGCCAGCAATGTGTATTTCGCCCACACCATGGCGGGCGGCATTCCGAAGGTCAAAGTCTTCCTGGCCATCGCCAACCGCATCTACAAAGGCCGCGGCGAGCGCTTCATGTCCTCGCGCGCCCTGCTCGACAGCGACCTGGGTAAATTGATCCTGATGAACTTCGACGAAGTCACGGCCAACACCCTGCAACACCTGATCGACGGCAGCGCCGCCATCCGCGCGCGCATCGAGCAAACAGGCGGCCAGGTGCGCTATAGCGCCTACGGCTACCACGGCACCGAGATCTTGATCGACGGCAAGTACCAGTGGCAAACCTACAGCAACTACACGCAGGGCCTGGCCAAGATGCGCCTGGAAAACGTGGCCAAGGCCGCGTGGGAAAAAGGCATCAAGGCGACCGTCTTCAACTGCCCGGAAATCCGCACGAATTCGTCCGACATTTTCGTCGGCGTGGAACTGTCCTTGTTCCCCCTGCTCGACGCGCTGAAAAAAGAAGGCGGCGGCGCCTGGGCCGAAGAGCAATGGAAAATCTGCCAGGGCTTGCTGGAAGACGGCGTCTCGCTGCAAGACTTGCTCGACCGTATCGCCACCTACAACGGCGACGCCACCAGCGTGCAGTTCCGCAACTTCGCCGCCTGGCCGATGGACAACACGCCAGAACTGGCCGACGTCATGATCGGTACCTCGGACGACATCACCAAGCTGCACAAGGAGCGCAAGGAACTGATCACCGACCACCTGAGCTCGCTGGTGCTGGAAGGCACGGGCCCGCTGATGTTCCACACCATGTCGGAACCGCCAGCGCCCGTCATCTGGCTCAACCACGACATCATCGCGCGCCAGCTGAACTCGGTTCACAACTGAGCTTGATGTAGCGCAAGGTAAGCTGCACCACACCGACGGCCCGGCTCATCCCGGGCCGTCGGCGTTTCCGGCACAGCGTTGATGTCCACACGATGGATACGCCGCCATCGCAGGCAGTTGCTACTTGGCCACCAGGAAGGCACTGGGGAGATTGGTATCGATGCCCGCGCACCGCTAGGACGGCTGGCCAGGCGCGGCACTCCGTTTCTTGCGCTGGAATCGGCGCATTCAAGGATGCTCAATGCTGGTGTAAAACACACGCCAAGCATAAAACTTGCCAGATTGTGACAAATCAGTGATAATGCGTCTCGCGTTGCCGGGATGGCGGAATAGGTAGACGCACGGGACTCAAAATCCCGCGCTGGAAACAGCGTGCCGGTTCGATTCCGGCTCCCGGCACCAAAAGATCATGTTATACCGTATTAAGTAGTATTGGAACCCGCCCTTCTCATAGGAGGCGCGGGTTTTTTGTTGTCTTGTGTCGTCTTACAACGTAGCATGAAAGCGTAAAGATTTGACGGTACTTCTGACGGTACTTTTAGATACCGTCAAAAAAAGTACCGTCACGGGAGAAGACATGGCGCTGACAGACACATTCATAAAACAGGTGAAGGCAAGCAAGCCGGCCGGCGACAAGCATGCAGACGGCGGCGGCCTGTATTTGCTGGTAAAGCCAGCTGGCAAATACTGGCGCATGGATTACCGCTACCTGGACAAGCGCAAGACGCTGGCCCTGGGCGTGTATCCGGCGATATCACTCGCAGGCGCCCGCAAGCGGCGCGACGAGGCGCGCAAGCTGCTGGCCGAGGGCATCGACCCCAGCCAGGCCAAGCGCGACGACCACCACGCCAAGACGGCAGCTGCTGGCCACACCTTCGAGGCCATGGCGCGGCAGTGGCTGCGCAACACGCAAGCCGAGCGCGCCGAGAGTACCCAACACAAGAACACGTCCTGGCTGGAAAAAAATATCTTCCCAGAGATCGGGGCGATGCAGATCGCGGCCATCAAGCCCCGCGACGTGCTGGCCGCCCTGCGCAAGATCGAGGCGCGCGGCGCCATCGAATCCGCCCACAAGATCAAGCAGCTATGCGGCCAGGTGTTCCGGTTTGCTGTCGCCTCTGGCCTGGCCGAGCGCGATGTCACCGCCGATCTACGCGATGCACTGGCGGCCGTGCCAGGCACGCACTATGCCGCTATCACCGAACCCAAGCAGGCAGGCGGCCTGCTGCGCTCAATCTTCGACTACAGCGGCCATCCTTACGCCGTGGCGGCGCTCAAGCTGGCGCCGCTGCTATTTGTGCGCCCTGGCGAGCTGCG
Organism: Janthinobacterium sp. PAMC25594; assembly: GCF_019443505.1. Lineage (NCBI taxonomy): Bacteria > Pseudomonadati > Pseudomonadota > Betaproteobacteria > Burkholderiales > Oxalobacteraceae > Janthinobacterium > Janthinobacterium sp. PAMC25594. The sequence goes on along the minus strand of NZ_CP080377.1, from coordinate 4,686,449 downwards.
CGCGGCCGAATGGGCGGAAATCGATATGGACGACGCACTGTGGCGCATCCCGGCCAGCAAGATGAAGATGAACTTTGATCACCTGGTGCCGCTGTCGGCCCAGGCGGTTGTCCTGCTGCGCGGCGTGCATGCAATGAGCGGTACCGGCCGGTACGTTTTCCCGAGCATTCGCACGGCGGATCGCTGCATGAGCGAAAACACCGTCAACGCGGCGCTGCGTGCCATGGGCTACCCGAAGGAGGCAATGACCGGGCATGGTTTCCGCGCCATGGCCAGAACGATCATGGATGAGGTGCTGGGCGAGCGTGTCGACCTGATCGAGCACCAGCTGGCGCATGCCGTCAAGGACGTGAACGGCCGGGCCTACAACCGAACCAGTCACCTGCCGGCCAGGCGGGAAATGATGCAGCGCTGGGCGGATTACCTGGACAAGCTGCGCATCGGGGCCGATGTGATACCTCTGCACGCAAAGAATTGACGATCCATGCCGGCCATAGGCCGATCCCCAAAAACTCGCTCCCTGGCGAGCTGGGCCGGCACCTTATTTCAGGGGCATTAAGGGAATGCAATGAACGACAGACCAGCAAGAGAAGAACGCACATCATTTACAGAGGCCTGTTACGTATCTGACGGTTTGGCAAGCGCATGGGAATTGTTCGGCCTCGAATCCCATTATGCTTTTTTCGATTTTATTTTTAAAGAAATGTGGGACTGCGAAAGCACAAGTGGAGATGGAAAGTATAAAGTTTTAAAAGAAACGGAAAACTTGACCGAGTGGGACGGAAAGCCAATCACATCAAAAGTTAAGTCTGCCCTTATACAAATAGCCATTATTGAGGTCGCTTGCGCATTTGCAATTCAGTCATTAAAAACCAAAAAGAACAGCAAGTTAGCATGGTCTTATGCCTGCGAGGCAAACTTATGGCTTGGGCTGTTAAAGGGAACGATGACAGGCTACGCACAAGCACCTGATGACTCATCAAAATTTGCAAAAGCTGGCGCCGCTGCGAGACATGCTGAAAACCATCAAATGAAGGCTGAAATAATTAAATGGTGGTCGGAAAATAGAAATAATTATAAAAGTATGGATGCGGCGGCAGAACAAGCTGCTGGAAAAATAGCGCCAGTTGCTTTTAGAACGGCTCGAAAATGGATTGGCGACCACAATAAAAAGCAGCGTGCCGGCACAGCGTAATTCCTGCCTGGATGCAATACACTCCTCCGGGATAAGGTCTTCACTGAAATAAGTAAAAATTGCAAAGTACACCCCATTGCCTTACGGCGTATTTACAAGGGGTGTATCATGGCGCAAAGAATTATCCGGCTCGCTGAACTGGCGAGCACAAAGGGCAAACCAGGCAAATTGCCTGTCTCTCCTGACACCATCTGGCGCTGGGTGCGCGGCGGGAAATTTCCCGCTCCGTTCAAGCTCAGCGCCCGCGTCACCGTCTGGGATCTCGACCAGGTGGAAGCCTTCATCGCGCAGCGCGCCGGCGGTGCAGCATGATGCTAAGCCATAACCTCCATAAAAAACCAGTTGACGCATCGCTGATGCCCGCCTATCCTGACTACGTTCCCGAAAAAGAGGGAACCGGGATTGGCGTCCTGCAACTACAAGGCGCGAAGCCTTCAAACATTGATGGCTTTTTTTTCGCGCAACGCATTGGCTTTTCTCCTATGGAGGGCCGTGTGAGGGGGCAGCAATGCCCACTGGTTACTTGTGGCCAGCACGCCAACCTTACACGGTCTTCCACCCCGATTGGCGTCGGGATGGTTGATTTTCAGATCAATCACAAGGAGCACAGCATGGCTAATTCTGCCCGCACGTCCGCACCAATCCCCACAACATTCAAAGCCGGCGCCCTGTCCGTCGATCAGCTTTTCCAAACCGCTTTTTACAACGGCCGCACACCGCGTAGCACGGAATACCAGACCGGCACCCGAGCAGCCCTCGCCTTCCGCATTGAGCGCAAGGATATCGATCCGCCATACCAGGCCGGCACAGCCGCCGCTGACGCATACTTTGCAGGCCTCGCCGAGGGACATGCTCTGTGGCGCACTGCTATGGCCAAGATCGGCGGTGTGGCATGAACAGCGCACTCGATCTCAGTCCGAGCTGTGCTGTCAGCGAACCGCGCTACAACATTCTCACTGAGCAATATGAACTCTTGCATTGCATGCTTACACGCGGCGATGTAAATCGCGTCATCGACGAGCGCCAGTCCATGCCTGAGCAATACCCAAAGTGGCAGTGCACACTGATTGTGAAGCGGGTAATGCCTGCAGCCGAGGAATCTAGCTATCGCGTCGCATTGCGCCGTCATGCTTGGCCAGACGTTATGCCGAACCCCGCTTCCGATGCGAATCTGCCGACGATTTACTGGCTTGGCGATAATCTTGGCTTAGCTTCTGAATGCCTTTTTATTACGGTCGAATGCGGCGATTGGCGTGGCGACATTTGCCTCGAAGAAGCGCTGTTTAACATCGACCGTTTTACTGACGGTGGGCAGCAACGCATTTTGAAGTCCCTGCCGTACCATTTCGATATGACGGACATGAGCCGCACAACGACAACCCCAGGTTGGGGCGTGTCGTTCGCCGGCACGGTGATCCCGTTCGCTACCAAATCGGAGGCCAAGCGCTTCATCCGCGACAGTAACAAAGACGTGGCAGATCGCCGCGGCGGCACCTTCAAGGCTGTCATCGTCCGCATCCCGGCACCGAAGGAGGCTACCCATTGAACGCGCCGCTTTCAAACATCGAGGCACAATTTGCCATCGCCATGGCCGCCTACGACCTGGCGCCGCCCGATATCATCGCCGATGGTCAGCGCCACCGCTTCGATGCGCCAGATGACAAGAAGGGCAAGAAATCGGCCTGGTACATCCTGCACAGCGACGGCGTGCCGGCCGGCGCCTTCGGCAACTGGAAAACAGACCTGTCGGAAAAGTGGTGCGGCAAGTCGGACCAGGTGCTGACGCAAGCCGAGCGCGCCGAATATCGCGCGCGCATCGACAAGGCCAAGCAGGATGCCGAGTTCACGCGCCTGCAGATGGAAGGCGAGGCGGCCGCCGTATGCGCCCGCATGCTGGCCGGCGCGCGCGACGCCACCGACGACAATCCGTATTGCGTCCGCAAGGGCATCAAGCCGTATGGACTGAAAGAGTTCAAGGACAAACGCACCTTGATCGTGCCGATACGCGATGCCGCCGGCACCGTCACCAGCGCACAATTCATCTATGAGGATGGCAGCAAGCGCCTCAAGTCGCACGGCAAGGTCAAGGGCTGCTATTACAGCTTCGGTGGCAAGCCCGTCGACACGCTGCTGGTCTGCGAAGGCTTCGCTACTGGCGCCAGCTTGTACGCCGTGACGGGCTACCCGGTGGCCGTGGCCTTCAACGCCGGCAACCTGGAGCCGGTGGCCAGGGTACTGCGCGGCAAGCTGCCAGGCATCCGGATTATCGTGTGCGCCGATGATGACCGATTCAAGGATACCGGCAATACGGGTTTGATCTGCGCGACTGCGGCGGCCACTGCCGTGGGCGGCTGGCTGGCGGTACCTGTGTTCCAGTCCGACGAGGGCCAGCCCACCGACTTCAACGACCTGCACACCCGCGAGGGGGACCAGGTCGTGACGGCGGTAATCAGCGCGGCCGCGCCAATGGACGGTGCCGATACTGCGCCCGTGCTGCTGGCTGCGCCGTCCGTACCCGCTGTAAGCCTCACCACAGATCGGTCGATGATCCCAGCGGCCGACACGCGCACCGTGAAAATCCGCTGTGCCTCCGATATCAAGCCGCAGCCGATTACCTGGCTGTGGCCTGGCTGGGTACCGGCCGGCAAGCTGACCATCCTGGCGGGCGCGGCAGGCACAGGCAAGACCACCTTGGCGCTGGGCCTGGCCGCCGTGCTGACAGCGGGCGGCACCTGGCCGGACGGTAGCGCGTGCAAGCGCAAAGGCAACGTGCTTATCTGGTCGTCCGAGGACGTGGCCGACGATACGCTTGTTCCGCGCCTCATTGCATCCGGCGCCGACCTGAGCCGCTGCCACTTCATCGAGGGCATCACGGAAAACGGCGAGAGCGTGCCTTTCGACCCGGCCCAGGATATTCCCGATCTGCACCGCGCGGTGGCCGCCATCGGAGGCGTGAGCCTGCTGCTGATCGACCCTATCGTGTCCGCCGTGGCCGGCGACATGCACCGGGCCAATGATGTGCGCCGCAGCTTGCAAGCCGTGGTGGACTTCGCCGAGGCCCACCAGTGCGCCGTGATCGGCATCACCCACTTCGCCAAGGGCGGCGCCGGCAAGGCCCCCCAGGACCGGGTGATCGGCTCCCAGGCATTCGGCGCGCTGGCCCGCATGGTGCTGGTGACGGCGAAGGAAGAAGACGGAGCGCGCCGCGTGCTGGCGCGCGCCAAGTCGAACATCGCGCCGGATGACGGTGGAGTGTCATACAGCCTGGGCATGAGAACGATCGGCGGCGGCATCGAGGCCACCCATGCGGTGTGGGAAGGCGTCATTGAAGGGACTGCTCGGGAAATCTTGGGCGAAGTCGAGCATGACGAGGATAGTGACGGCGGGGAAAAGTCAGATGCCGAGCAATTCCTTAAAGACCTATTGGCGGACGGGCCTGTATCGACGAAGCAAGTGAAAGCTGACGCGGCCGGCGCCGGGTATTCATGGCGCACAATCGAGCGGGCAAAACGCGACCTTGGCATCGAAGCATCGAAAGCAGGAATGAAGGACGGCTGGCAGTGGATTTTGCCGAAGACCGCCAAAAATAGCGAAGACCGCCACACAAATTCAGTGGCGGTCTTCGGAAAAAGTGGCGGTCTTCGTGACGGTCTTCGGGGTGAAGGGTACCGCGAGGCGACCGACAACAATCCACAAGAAACACAACAATCCGCAGAAATTGAGTGTGTTTCTTGTGTTTCTTGTCCAGATTCTTGTCCTACTTTGGGTGATAACGGCAGGCCGAAGGCGCTCAATAATGCCGAAGATGCTCACACAAATTCTATGAGCACCTTCGGAAAAAGTGAGCACCTTCGAGCGTCGGCTCAAGGCCACATTGACAACATCGAAGACCGAAGGGAGCGCGAAGGGAGCGAAGGGAGCGCAGAAAAAACAGTGCTCCCTTCGCTCCCTTCGGGAAATTCAATCGATAGCACGACAATCGAGGTGACATTATGACGCCCGCATATCTGCTGGCCGAGTGTCAAAAATCCGGCGTATTGGTCGAGCTGGCAGCCGGCGTGCTCAAACTGAAAGGCCAGCCCGACGCGGTGCAGATCGCCGCCGATAAGCTGCGCCCGTTCAAAGGCGACCTGGTGCGATACCTTGATCGACTGGCCGCCGAACAGTTCCTCAACACGGGGGAATTTCGTCAAGTATCGCGCACAGCGGCGGCCGTCGACAATGTCATCGGTATCCGGCTGGCACTGTTCCATGATCGAGGCTTGAATCGGGCGGCCGCAATCGCACTGGCGGATCGGCTGACGGTGCGCGACCAGCAGCACGACGAGCGGCGGGTATGTCTGGAATGCGTACACATGGCCGGCACGGTCCACGCCAGGCGCTGCGGTGAGTGGCGCAAGATCGGAAAGAGTGGCTCACCCATGCCGGCCGACCTGGTGGACATATTGCAGCGCTGCCGTGGCTTCAAGGCGCACCCGAACCAAGACAACGAAGGAGCACCATGACAACCACCGCAATCAGCCAATACATGCGGCGCAAGCTGGTGGCGCACGAACTGGGCATCAGCCGGCACACGCTGGCCAGGATGATCGAGCGCGACGCCACCTTTCCGCGCTTCTTTGAAATCACGCCAGGTATCACGGTTATCGCGCGCGCCGACTTCGATCACTGGCTGCGCGCAAAACGCCTTGCCAGCCTCACAGCGACACGCTGATACCAAGCGCACCACGTTGCCACCGTTTGCACAATTGCGGCGCGTGGTGCCGCTGAACGATCCTTGTGGCCTCACTCATTGAAAGGAAACACATGGATCGCCTCGCAGAACTTCAAGCGGAAAACACAGCAATCCTGGCACGCGCCAAGGTCATGCTGGCCGAATACCCCGGCAGCAGCTGGGGCACGACGCACCAGGCAGAATGGAATGCCAACATGCACCGCATGACGCAAATTGACAGCGAAATCGCCAGCCTGACCAACGCCGACAAACCTACCGCACCCGCATTGAAAAACGGCGGCCCGGTCCCGCGCGGCATCGTGTCCGTACAGGCGGAAGCCGACCCTTCCGATATCGCCGGGCTTGTCGAGGGCGTCAATGCTGCCTTCGGCGAATTCAAAACCAAACAGGACACCCGTGTGGCCGCCATCGAGCAGACCCTCGACGGCCTGACAGCCAACGCGACAGCGGCGCAGATGAATGGCACAAGCCCCGCCGCCCTGCGCGAAATGGCGGCGCCAGTCATCGGCCCCAAGGCCATGCATAATTACGGCGAGTTCAAGGCCCACTTCGCATCCAAGGACGACAGCACCGAACAAGTGAGCGTGACCGAGTTCCTGCGTGGCGTGGCCGGCATGCAAACCACCGCAGCAGTGCATGCCGCTCTGTCTGTCGGCACCAACAACGCCGGCGGCTATAGCGTGCCGGCCAAGACCATGCCGCTGATCCTGGGCGCGCTGTCTTCGGTATCGAGCCTGATGCTGGCCGGCGCCGGTATCGTGCCGATGGACGAGGGCGCGAAGAGCGTGACCACTGCCGTAGTGGATAAGGTCCCTACCGCATCCTGGCGCCTGGAGCGTGGCGCCGTGGTCGAGAGCGATCCTGTCTTCCGTGGCGTGCTGGCCGCACCGCAAAGCCTGGCCTTCTATTTCAAGGTCAGCCGCGAACTGCTGGCAGATGGCCAGGGTATCGAGGCAGCCCTGCAGATCGCCATCGGCCAGGCGTTCGCCCAGGCTCTCGACTATGCGGGCCTGCGTGGCTCTGGCACGGCACCAGAGCCGCGCGGCATCCGCAACACTGAGGGCGTCACCCAGCTGACCTACACGCCAAACGGTGAGACGCCACCGAACTACAGCTGCTTCCTGAATGGCATTGAGGCCATGCTCAATGCCAATGCCCCGATGCCTACCGCCTCGATCATGGCACCGCGCACGCTCATCCAGTTGAGCGGCCTGACCGATACCACCAACCAGCCATTGCGCAAGCCTGAGCTGTTGGCCACCCTGCCCATGATCGCAACGCCGCAGATCCCGACCAACTTGGTAGTAGGCACGCGCAAGAACAACACCGAGATTTACCTGGGCGACTTCACCAAAATGTATTTCCTGATGCGCGAGAGCCTGAGCATCCAGCTGCTGCGCGAAGCCTTCGCCACCACCGGCGAGATTGGCTTCCTGTGCCATGTGCGTGCTGATGTCGTTATCACCCATCCCGCCGCCTTCGTCGTCGTCAACGATGTGCATCCGTAAGCACTGAGCAGTACCGGCAACACCGAGGCCCAGCCCATGCGCTGGGCTTTTTTACGTGTGTACGAATTGAAGTGATGGCGAGAAAGTGGCGAGCACCACCCCGCAGAGCCGCATTTTTCCTCATAGTCATGATTATTGAGAGTCATCGGTTAGACGCTGCCAGCGCGCCCGCAAATCCAGCGCGTTACAGTAACGTTACTGTGTGCAGCCTGTGGGCATTGAAGGGGCTTGTAAGGGCAGAACGCCACAGCGCCGCGCTCGAACACCCCGCTTCGGGGTTCTCGGGCAGCGCCCACAGGCCCGCCAAGACGCCGATCGCCATCGATAGGCCCAACGGCACCAGTTGGTACAGCTTGACAGCGTGGCGGCCTGGTCCTGCGCCGTAATGCACGGTTGCCAGGCCGCTGGACTGGCCGCGTGGGCAGGCAGGAGGCCGAACCAGAGGGGCAAACCGAAATGATGCATAGGAGCAACATCAACCGGGAGGGGGGGAGGAAAAGTCTGGCAAGGTCGCCCGACCTAGACCGCGTCCTCTCCCACGCGCAGAATTTATTTCCCTTTTGAGGATTTTGTTAAAGCGGTTTAACATGCTGCTGAGAGCGCTGCCATAGGGGAAATGGTTAAAAAAGATCAATTGCCGACTGTTAAAATGTTAAAGCCTGTCAACGCCTTTTCACGTCAACTAGCAGGCGCCCAGGAGCACCACATAGGGAACACTTTTCCTTTTGACGGTACTTTTGACGGTATCTAAGTGGCACAACGGCGTAAAGTCGGCCGCCTATGCGGGTTTCATGGCGAAATTCGATTCCGGCTCCCGCACCACCAGACACATCGAAGAAGTACCGATAAAGCCATTAAATCCAATAAAATCAAGGATTTAGTGGCTTTTTTCTTGTCCGCTCATTCCGAACACCAGCGTTTATTCCCGATAGAGCTGCACATTACGCCCAAGAAGTCGCCGCTTGGGCGGTCGAACGGGAAGCGCTACTGCGCTGCAGCGAGGCGAGCTATGAGCCGCAGCGGGGCATTGCCGCCGCGTCACTGGATAGCGGCCGACGATTCCTTGCCATCATGAGTAGCTCATTTCCAGACCGGCCATCCTGACAACGAAGAAGGTGACGATCCCCAAGGCCAGGAGCAACAGCATGAAGACTGCGACCACCTTGCCGCTTGCGCGCAGCACCGCGCGGTTCTGCTTCGCCTTATCCTTATCCTTCTTCCCTTGATCGTAATGCCACTTGATGGCGAAGAACATGCCCGTGCAGAGCACGAAAGCCTTGAATGTCACGAAGACTATGGGGGTCCAATCGATCATTTTGCGTATTTCCAGTCTATTACTTGACACTATCTATCGTGAGGAGCACTGCCTCAAAACGCTGCGTCAGCAGCTTCTGTGCAAACCATCCCCCCAGACATCCTGTTTGACTCTTTCATTATATCTACCTATGAAATAACAATGGCATCGGGCGCAGTGATTGGCCGAATGCGGATGAGAGAGGAGAAAACGTCAGCGACTGCCATGCAAGGATGCTGCCGCACGTGTTGAAGCATACTACTTCAAAACAATTTCCATACATTGAGACAAAATGTCCCAGTTGAAAACCATGCAAGATGATCATTTGGCTATCTGCTTGCCGTGATTGGCCGGGAACAAGGGAGCGGGCACAGCAGCAGGGAAGCTGCTGCCTAAGGCTAGTACTTAACCAAACGGCCGCACGCCAAACAGCACGCCATGCAGCCAGAACGCCAGCAGCAGCCACAGCGCGACCCCAGCGCCGATGGCGATCAGGGTGCCTTGCATGGTGCCGCCCGGGTACGCCACGCCGGCCGCGCGGTCGCGCCGCACTGCGGCATACAGATCCACCGACGACCAGACGAGGAAGCCGCCGAACAGCAGCACGTCGGCCACGCTGCCGTTGGCCAGCAGATGCGCCACGGCCCAGAGTTGCGTGCCCAGCAACATGGGGTGGTGCACCCAGGTCTTGATGCGGTTGCGCGGCACATTGGCCGCCGCCAATAAAATCAGCGAGAACAGCATCAGCAGGGCGCTGGTGTGGCGCAAGCCCATGGGCGGCGTCCACAGCACCAGCGCGTGCTGGCGCGCCAGGGCATAGCCCCAGATGATCAGGCCCAGCCCGGCAAACGCCACGAGCGAATACAGCCCCTTCCAGCGCTTTTCGCCGAGACGCGCCAGTTGGGCGCTGCGCCAGCCATCGGCGACGATGCGCACCGAGTGCAAGCCCAGGAACAGCAGCAAACCGAGTATCAGCACCGTCATCGTCTTCTCCCGCAGTCAATAGCAGCTACCGAGCATAGACGACGCCATGGCCGGCGTCGTCCGCGCAGATCAACGTTCCTCGCGATAGTAGTCGCAGCCCTCGAACGTGGTGCGCAGCGCCTGCTGCAGCTGGGCGTAGCGCTCCGGCGTCAAATTGAAACGCACGTCGATCTGGCCGTCGTCATCCATCTGCATGGCCGCCTCGGCATCCATCGGCACGGACAAGCGGTTCGGATGCAGGATGACGGCGTGCATGTGGCCATACCAGGCAAATTCCTGGCCGCAGTATTCAATATACGGTTCGTCCATGCCCATGGCGACGTCCTGCTCGTCATACTCGTCCGCGCGCTGCAACATCAGGTAGACGGGCTCGCCTTTGTCGGCCGGCGCGGCCAGGGTGGTAATCAGGGCGTCGTCTTCATTCATGACAGACAACTCGGTGGCGGTAAATCCTGCGGACATGGCGTGCTTTCAACAAATAGAGGGATGACGCCACCATAGCGCAAAAGCGGCGCGCACGACATAGGCACGGGCGAATAAAGCGTGCCGCCCCGCAAGCCCATCGCCGCCTATAATTGCTGCTCCAAACTATTTCCACAGGAGAGCGCCTTGACCGCAGCATCGCCCTACACCACCCGCCTGGCCATCCCCTCCATCGCCACCTACCAGCAGCTGCGCGTGGCCGCCGGCATGAGCGCGAAAAGCACGGACGCGGCGGCCAAGGGCTTGCCGAACTCCCTGTTTGCCGTGCAAATCCTGCATGGCGACGCCGTGGTGGGCATGGGCCGCATCATTGGCGATGGCGGCTGCTTCTTCCAGGTGACCGATATCGCCGTGCTGCCCGCGCACCAAGGCAAGGGCCTGGGCAAGCGCATCATGCGCGAGATCATGCAATTCATCGAGACGGCGGTGCCGGAAAGCGCGTATGTCAGCCTGATCGCCGATGGCCAGGCGCAAGACCTGTACGCGCAATTCGGCTTCCAGCACACGGCGCCCGCCTCGGTCGGCATGGCGCTGAAGCGCTAGGCGCCCGATGCCTGTCTGGCTGCTATGCAGCATGGCGCTGGCACTGCTGTTGAGCGCCGCCGCCTGGCGCGCCGAACGCGCGCGGCAGCGGTGCGGGCGCCCGACGCGCTGGCTGTGGCTGGCGGCCATCGCCGCGTCCGTCATCGTGCCCCTGGCATGGCTGCCCGGCGTGCTGGCAGCCATGCCGGCGGAGCAGGCACAGCTGAAACTGGGCTGGTTTGTCTTATCGAGCGGCATGCTCTTGATGTTGGCGCTGCGCAGCATCTGGCTGCTGTCGCACCAGCGCCGCTGGCAAAAGAGCTCCTTGCTGGGCACGCCCGTGTACTTGAGTGGCGGCATCGGCCCCTGCGTGGCGGGGCTGCTGCGACCGCGTATCGTGATGCCCGTCTGGCTGCAACTGATTCCGTCCCAGCAACAGGCGCTGCTGCTGGCTCACGCACAATGCCGGCTGGCCGCGCGCGACCCGCTGCTGCTGGCCCTGGCGTACGCCTTGATCGTGCTCATGCCGTGGAACCTGCCCCTGTGGTGGCAGTTGCACCGGCTGCGCTTTGCCATCGAAGTCGATTGCGACGCGCGCATGCTGGCGCATGGCCACGCGTGGCGCGACTATGCCACGGTGCTGCGTCGGCACGGCCAGTATTATTCGGGCCTGACGGGCGCCGCGCCCATCGTGCTGAACGACCCGCGCGCGCTGCGCCGGCGCCGCCATCTGATGGCCAGATTTACCGGGAAGCAGGCGGCGAACTTGCTATAGTAGCGGCAACGCCGCGCGGCGCGCCCGCGTTCCCGGCTCCCCCCTTAGAAATCAGAGAGATACCATGCTTTACCTGCTTGCCATCGTGATCGTCATCGCCCTGCTGTACTACGTCTTCAGCGGCCGCACGCCCGTCAAACCGCTGCACAAGCCACTCGTCTCGGTGCGCCAGTACGTGCCGGCGATTCCCGCGGGCGCACCGGCGCACCACTGGAACGACGAGGGGCGCTTTGCGTCGGAAGTGGAAAACGAAGCGATGTACCAGAGCGCCATCGCCAAACTGGCCGGCGAACACGGTCCCGGCAACGCGGAAGAAAAATGCCTGGCCCTGCTCGTCTGCGACGATGCCAATCCGTTCCAGGACAAGGCCATCGCCGTCTTCATCGATGGCCAGCTGGTCGGTTACCTGTCGCACAACGACGCCCTGCGCCTGCGCCGCAACCTGGGCCGCATGGACCTGGTGGGCCAGCTGACCTCGTGCGACGCCGTCATCCGTGGCGGCGGCCTGTGGAACGGCAAGCGCCTGTCGTATGCCGTGTGGCTGGACTTGCAGCCCTACAATTAAGTGAACTCCCGCCACGGCCAGCGTTGTTGCGTCACACAAAGCAGTGCCGGACAGATGGCGCCGGCGCCGATGCAGACCACTGGAAGGGCAAGGAGTTCGATGCCATTATCGCCGGCAGTGGGCCAGGCATTTTGATGCACATCAAACAGCTCGCAATTTCCTGGCCGTCGCCTTGCGCAAGGCCACGGCCCGTGTTTTCTTGACCCACGTCAAGCACAGCATAAGAAAATCCCTGGCCACTACGGCAATGCTGGACTTGCCCACGTTGTCGTTCTAGCCTTGTTGCCATCCTGACTAGCGAATGACACCATGGCTTATAAATCCATCCTCGTCCACGCCGACCTGTCGCGCCATGCGCCGCAGCGCATCGCCATCGCGGCGCGGCTGGCGCACGCGCACCAGGCGCACCTGATCGGCGCGGCGATGACGGGCGTGTCGCGCTTTACCCTGGAAAACAACCGCGGCATGCGCGGCGGCGCCGTGGCGGCGCAGATCAACGCCCTGCATGGGCAGGCGGAACAGGCGCTGGACCAGTTTGAAACGCTCGCGCGCCAGGCCGGCGCCGTCTCGCTCGAACGGCGTCTGATCGAAGACGATGAAGATGGCGGCATGGCCGTCAGCGCCCGCTACAACGACTTGACAGTGCTCAGCCAGCACGACGACAGCGAAGCACTGCCCGGCGCCATGAGCGACCTGGTGCCCTACGTGATGCTGAACGCGGCGCGTCCCGTGCTGATCGTGCCGCGCAGCGGCCAGTTTGCGGAAGTCAGCAACACCGTGGTGGTGGCCTGGGATGGCAGCATGGAAGCGACGCGCGCCATCGGCCACGCCCTGCCGCTCTTGCGCGCGGCGCGCCTGGTGGTGCTGGCCCTGCTGCATCCGCCGGCCGGCCATGCGCAGCCGGCCCGCCATCCGGGCGCCGACATCGCCGCCTACCTGAGCCGCCATGGCGTGCCCGTCGAGGTACGCCCGGCCGTCGCCACAGGCGACGTCGGCGCGGCGCTGCTGGCCATGGCCGCCGAAGTGCATGCGAACCTGCTGGTGATGGGCGGCTACGGCCACGCGCGCTTCCGCGAAATTTTGCTGGGAGGCGTGACGGAAACCGTGCTGCGCCAGATGACATTACCCGTGCTGATGGCGCACTGACGTAAAAAAGCCGCGCCACCCTTGCGGATGGCGCGGCTTTCAATTGACAGCGACAGCCTTAGACCTTGCGTTGCGCTACGGCATCAACCACGCACAAGGCCGTCATGTTGACGATGCGGCGCACGGTGGCCGATGGCGTCAAAATGTGCACGGGCTTGGCGCAGCCGAGCAGGATCGGACCCACGGCGATGCCGTTGCCGGCGGCCGTTTTCACCAGGTTGTAGGCGATGTTGGCCGATTCGATGTTCGGCATGACCAGCAGGTTGGCATCGTGCTTCAGTGCCGAATTCGGCATGATTTTTTGACGCAGCTTGCTGTCGAGGGCCGTATCGCCGTGCATTTCGCCGTCGATTTCCAGGTCCGGCGCGCGTTCCTTGATGATGGCCAGCGCGGCGCGCATCTTTTGCGCCGAGGCGCTGTCGCTGGAACCGAAGTTCGAATGCGACAGCAGCGCCGCGCGCGGCGACAGGCCGAAGCGGGTCATCTCTTCGGCGGCCATGATGGTGATCTCGGCCAATTGCCCGGCGTCCGGGTTTTCGTTGACGTGCGTGTCGACCATCACCAGCTGGCGCTCCGGCATGATCAAGACGTTCATGGCCGCGTAGACATTGCTGCCGGCGCGCTTGCCCAGCACCTGATCAATGTATTTCAGGTGCAGCTGGGTGGTGCCGAAGGTGCCGCAGATCATGCCGTCGGCGTCGCCCTTGTGGATCATCATCGAACCGATCAGGGTGTGGCGGCGGCGCATTTCCAGCTTCGCGTATTCCTCGGTGACGCCCTTGCGGCTGGTCATCGCGTAATACGTGTTCCAGTAATCGCGATAGCGCTCGTCGAAGTCCGGGTTGATGACGTCGAAATCGACGCCTTGCTTCAGGCGCAGGCCGAACTTCTGGATGCGCGCTTCGAGCACGGGCGGACGGCCCACCAGGATGGGGCGCGCCAGTTTTTCATCGACCACCACTTGCACGGCGCGCAGCACGCGCTCTTCTTCGCCTTCGGCGTAGACGATGCGTTTGAGTTCGGCCGGCGTGGACTTGGCCATCAGGAACAGCGGCTTCATGAAAGTGCCGCTGCGGTAGACGAATTGCTGCAGGCTGTCCGCATACGCCTGCAAATCCTTGATCGGACGCGTGGCGACGCCCGATTCCTCGGCTGCCTTGGCCACCGCTGGCGCGATCTTGATCAGCAAGCGCGGGTCGAACGGCATCGGGATCAGGTATTCAGGACCGAACGACAGGTTGCTGATGCCGTAGGTGGTGGCGACGATGTCCGACTGCTCGGCATGCGCCAGGTCGGCGATCGCGTGCACCACGGCGATTTCCATTTCGCGCGTGATCGTCGTCGCGCCGCAATCGAGGGCGCCGCGGAAGATGTACGGGAAGCACAGCACGTTGTTGACCTGGTTCGGATAGTCCGAACGGCCCGTGGCGATGATGGCGTCGCTGCGCACGGCCTTGACTTCTTCCGGCAGGATTTCCGGATTCGGATTGGCCAGCGCCAGGATCAGCGGGTTCGGCGCCATCTTGCGCACCATGTCCTGTTTCAGCACGCCGCCGGCGGACACGCCGAGGAAGATGTCGGCGTCCGGGATGATCTCGGCCAGGGTGCGCAGCGGCGTGTCTTGCGCGAAGCGTTCCTTGTCCGGGTCCATCAGTTCCGCGCGGCCCTTGTAGACCACGCCGGCCAGGTCGGTGACGTAGATGTTTTTGAGCGGGAAGCCCAGGTCGACGATCAGGTCCAGGCAGGCCAGCGCCGCGGCGCCCGCGCCCGACACGACCAGCTTGCAGTCCTCGATTTTCTTGCCGACGGCTTTCAGGCCGTTCAGGATGGCCGCGCCGACGATGATGGCGGTGCCGTGCTGGTCGTCATGGAAGACGGGAATCTTCATGCGGCTGCGCAACTGGCGCTCGATGTAGAAACACTCGGGCGCCTTGATGTCTTCCAGGTTCACGCCGCCGAAGGTCGGTTCCAGCGAAGCGATGATGTCGACCAGCTTGTCCGGGTCCATTTCGTTGATTTCGATGTCGAAGACGTCGATGCCGGCGAATTTCTTGAACAGCACGCCCTTGCCTTCCATCACCGGCTTGGCTGCCAGCGGGCCGATATTGCCCAGTCCCAGCACGGCCGTGCCGTTGGTGATGACGGCCACCAGGTTGCCGCGCGCCGTATATTTATAGGCATTCGCCGGATCGATGACGATTTCTTCGCACGGTGCCGCCACGCCTGGCGAGTAGGCCAGCGCCAGGTCGCGCTGGTTGGTCAGTTGTTTGGTGGGCGTCACGCTGATTTTGCCGGGGCGCGGGCACTCGTGATATTCGAGTGCGGCCAAGCGCAATTGTTGACGCAATTCTTCTTTTTTATCAGATGACGAATCCATGCTGTGCAGCCTTCCTGTTTGGTCGATCGGGTGTTCCGGATTTTATCAGACCGATTCTTTCAATTAGCTAGGTATTTTCCGCTAGCCACAGTCTGATATCACGAAAACGCATAACCTAGCATTGTAAGGCCGTCCGGCGGCACAAACGTGCTGAGCAGGAAAAACTATCAAATTTTATATTTCAATTAGTTTTTATGATAGACCGCCGGGAGCGCGCCACAGCGGCAGCGCCTCGACGGCGCGCTCGATATCGTCCATCTCGTCGTCGCCAAGGGCGGTGTCGAACGGCGCGGACAGGATGCTGCGCATCAGCGCCAGGCGCGTCGTCGCTTGCTCCTCGTCGATGAAGCGCGTCGTCTCCGCGCAATACTGCGCGCGCCGCAAGGCATCGGCGCCATCATCGTCGCCGTCGGGATAATAGTGGCGGCCGATGTGATGCAGCGACTGCAGCAGGAATTCGATCTCTTGCAGGATGCGCAGCGCATCTTCGCCGGACAGCACGATGCGGCGGTTGGCGGGCAGCAGGGACGGCGGCGCGGCCGGACTATTCAAAATTGTCCTCGATCAGGAAACCGTAGTCGTCATCGATCAGCATTTGCAGGTAGGCATCGAAACTGTCGGCGATGACCTGGTAGTTGTCGGGATCGTGCAGGAAGCGCACGACCTGCCCCACCTTGCCCGACGCCGTCGGCGTGAAATCGACATACAGCCGCGAGGAACCGCCATTGTTCATGCAATGCGAAAAACACAGCCTCTGGCCCTGTTGGATGCCCGTATCAATGCGGGCGTCGACGATGCCGGGGTCGTCTTCCAGGTAATGGCCGTAGATATCGGCGATGCTGCGCTGGTTCGCCTGCCGGTCTTCCAGGATCTGTGCGACGGAACTCAGGTAATACGGATATTCGAACACGTCCGAACCCAGCATGTACACCAGCACCGTGCCGCCCGCATATTCCTCGTAATAGGTGCCGTTGTAGTGGCCCAGCAGGCGCAGCAGGCTGTCCGGGCACAGCGGATAGGCCTGGCGCAAGCTGTCCAGTTGCGCCGCGCTGGCGCCGCTGGCCAGCGCCAGTTCCGCCAGCGGCTCCGGCGGCATTGCCTGGCGCAATCCTTCTAAATAGTGGTCGACGATGTTCATAGCCTCAATATATCAGCTGCCAGCACACGCCATGCGCACGCTAGCGCGACTGGGCCAGCCTGCCTCCCGGCGCGAAGCGCACGGCGATCAGCAATAACAGCACCACGCCGCCCGCCATCACCATCCACGCCTGGGCCAGGCTGGATGAATGCTGGCGGATCAGCCCGGCAATGAACGGCATGCTGCTGGCGATGATGTAGCCGCCGCCCTGCACAAAGCCCAGCAGGGCGCCGGCGCCGGCCGGGTCCGTCACGTGGTCCATGCTGACGATCAGCGACAGGGGGAACAGGGAACCGATGCCGCAGCCCAGCAGGATCACGGCGGGCAACGCCAGTTGCGCCGGCGCCACGATCAGGCAGGCCAGGCCGCCCAGTACGCACAACAGGACGGACAGCAGCAGGATGCGGCGGTCGGGAAAGCGGTGGATGATGCTGGAAATCACCAGTCCCGCCAGCACTTCCACCAGAGTCAGGGCGCCCAGCAGCAAGCCGCTGTCGGCCGCGCTCCAGCCCAGTTCCGTATAAAACGGCGGCAGCCAGGCCAGCACCAGCGTGTACGCGCCCGTGCCGATGCCGAAAAACACCATCAGCAGCCAGGCGCGGCCACTGCCCACGGGCAGGCTGGCGCCCGCGCCGCCGGACACGTCCACGCGCGCAGCGGCGGCGCGGCGCCACAGCAGGGCGGCGGCCACGGCGGGCAGCGCCCACAGGGCCAGCAGCGCGTTCCAGCCCCAGCTTTGCGCCAGCGGTGAAGCGGACGCGGCGGCAATGGCCGCGCCGCCCATGATGCCCGTCGTATAAAAGCCCATCAACTGGCCCGCCCGCGCGGGGAAATGGCGCTTGATGAAGGCTGGCAGCAAGGCTTGCACCAGCGCGATGCCCAGGCCGCCCAAGGCTGCCGTGGCGATCAGGCCGCTGCTGCCATGCAAGGGCCAGCGCAGCGCGCAGGCGGCAGCGATGATGGCGATGCCCAGCGAGATGCCACGCGCCACGCCCAGGCGGCGCTGCAGCTGGGCGCCCGCCAGCGCACACACGCCCATGGCGAACACGGGCACGGTGGTCAGCAAGCCCGCGTCGGCATTGCTGATGCCCGTGCTGGCCTGGATGCTGTCGAGCAAGGGTCCGATGGCGGCCAGGATGGGCCGCAAGTTCAAGCCCAGCAGGATGATGGCGGCCACCAGCAGGGCGGACGAGGGCAGCGGGGAAGATACGGGGCGTTCAGCAGGCATGGCAGAGTTGTCCTTGCCTCGCAGGGAGGCACATGGTTTAATGCGTCACATAATAACTTGATGGAAAGTATCTTAGCATAAAGATAGAAATCTATCTTGATGTCGAGATAGATGCATACACCATGACGGATACCCCGCAAGAACACACGCGCGCGCAATTTGCCGCCGCACAATGGCAGCGCGAATTGCCGCAGATGGATACGCATGCCATGCAACTGGTGGGCCAGCTGGGCACGGTGGCGCAGCTGATGGCGCGCGACTGGCTCAACCCGCTGTTTGCCGAACATGGCTTGCAACCGGGCGAATTCGACGTGCTGGCGACCTTGCGCCGCTCGGGCGCGCCCTATGCCCTGACGCCGACGGCCCTGTACGAGGCGGCCATGCTGTCCTCGGGCGGCATGACCAACCGCATCGACCGGCTGGAAGCGGCCGGCCTGATCGAACGCCAGAAGCACCCGACGGACCGGCGCGGCGTGCTGGTGGCCCTGACGCCGAAGGGATTGGCACTGATTGAAAAGCTGGTGCTGCTGCACGTGGAGAACGAACGCGCCATGCTGTCGGCACTGAGCGCGGACGAGCAGCGCCAGCTCGACCAGTTGCTGGCCAAGCTGCTGCAGGGCATGGCGCAGGCGAAGAAAGTTTAAGGAGCGAGCAGCTGCGCCAGCTCGCGCAGCGCCGCATTGCCGCGCCGTGCCAGGCGCCGCAGGTCGGCGGGGTCGCGGCTGTCGTACAGGGCCTGGACATGGCCCACGCTGGCCGCGTGCAAGTCGATATCGCTGTCGCGGTCGGGAAGCTGGGCCTCGGCCACGTGCCCCTCGACCAGGGTCAGATAGTAATGACGGGGCTTGCCGCGCAAATTGGCGGCAAACTGCAGCACCAGGCCGCTGTCGAACAGCAGGGCGCCGCTGCGCCCGCCCTGTTCCAGCAGCACGCGAAACGCCGGCAAGGGCTGCCGCGCCGCGCGCAGAAAACCGGCCAGGTGCACCTGATAACCGAGGTCCAGGCCATTCGCGCCCAGCTGGCCGCGCTGCAGATACGCCTTGAACGATGCCAGCACCGGACGCTGGCCCCTGCGGAACAGGCGCTCGTCCTCGTACAAGCACAGCTGGCCGCCGTCGCTGATGGCGTCGAAGCCCCACGCCACCAGTTCCTGCGCCTCAAAAGTATTCAAGCCGACGGCTTGCGGGTCGCGCAGCCAGCCATGGTCGAGCCAGGATTGCAATAAGACGTGAATATCGAGAATGGGCATGGCAAGTTGCTCGGCAGTGGAAAAGACCCGTATTGTAGGCCAGCCTATAATAGCCGGGCCACACCATCACTCAACGCACAGACTACGCCATGGCCCCACACGACGCGCTTTCCGAATTCGACCTGATCAAACACTATTTCGTGCGCCAGCGCCCCGGCCGCGCCACCCTGGGCATCGGCGACGATTGCGCGCTGATGACGCCCGGCGCGGGCAAGCAGATCGCCATCTCGTCGGACATGCTGGTCGAGGACCGGCACTTCTTTGCCGGCGCCGACGCCCGCATGCTCGGTCATAAAAGCCTGGCCGTGAATCTGTCCGACCTGGCCGCCATGGGCGCGCGTCCCGTGGCATTTACCCTGGCCCTGTCGCTGCCGCAAGCGGAGCGCAGCTGGCTGGCCGGCTTTGCCGAAGGCCTGTTTGCGCTGGCCGACGCCTTTGATTGCGAACTCATCGGCGGCGACACCACCAAGGGGCCTTTGAATATCTGCATCACCGTATTCGGCGAACTGACACCGGGCCAGGCCCTGCGCCGCAGCGCTGCCGTGGCGGGCGACGATATCTGGGTCAGCGGCACCCTGGGCGACGCGCGCCTGGCGCTGGCAGGCTACCGCGTGGAACAGGAACTGGCGCCAGCCGACCTGCTGACGGCCGCCGCGCGCATGCACACGCCCACGCCGCGCGTGGCGCTCGGCTGCGCCCTGGCCGAAGCGGGCCTGGCGCATGCGGCCATCGACATTTCCGACGGCCTGGTCGGAGACCTCGGTCACATCTTGAAAGCGTCGCAAGTGGGCGCCACCCTCGACGTCGACGCCCTGCCGGCCGGGCCCGTGCTGGCGCGGCAGGAAACCAGCTTGCGCCGCCGCTACACGGCCGCCGGCGGCGACGATTATGAGCTGTGCTTCACGGCGCCCCCATCGTCGCGCGAGGCCATCGCCGCGCTGGCGCTCAGCTGCGGCACGCCCGTCACGCGCGTGGGCCGTATCGAGGCGGATAGCGGCTTGCGGCTGGTCGATGCGGCCGGGCAGCCGCTCGATCTGGCCTTGAGTTCTTTCGACCACTTCAGCGAGTAACTTCTAGCGCACCGCCACGCGCGCCAGCCCCGGCTGGTTCACCATCCAGTAGTGCTGGAAGGCCAGGCGGATGTTGTCGCGCAGCTGGGTGTCGTCCCACGGTTTCGTATAAAAACGGTAGATGGCGCCGCGGTTGAGCGAGTCGAGCACGGCTTCCAGGCCCGTGTAGCCGGACAGGATGATGCGGATGGTTTCCGGGTACAGCTCTTTCACTTTGCTCAAGAATTCCGTGCCGCTCATGCTGGGCATGCGCTGGTCGCAGACGATCACGTGGGCCCTGTGCAGGGCGAGCATTTCAAACCCTTCGGCCGGCGTGCTGGCCGTGAGAATCTGGTAGCCCTCGGGACGGAACAGGCGGTGCAAGGACGACAGTACGTTGACGTCGTCGTCGACGATGAGCAGGGTTTGCGCCGGCTGGGCAGCGGGATCGTGGCCGGGCGGCAGGCCGGCGCCGGCGGCGATCATCTGCCCCAGTTCCAGCGCCGGCAGGGCGCGGCTGAAATAAAAGCCCTGGATCTCGTCGCAGCGGTTGCGCCGCAGGTACTCGAGCTGCGGGCGCGATTCCACGCCCTCGGCCACCACGCTCAGTTTCAGGCTGTGCGCCATGCTGACGATGGCCAGCGCGATGGCCGCGTCGTTCGGATTGCTGGTGATGTTGCGCACGAAGGCGATGTCGATTTTCAGCTTGTCGATGGGGAAGCGCTGCAAATACGCGAGGCTGGAATAGCCGGTGCCGAAATCGTCGATGGCCACCTTCACGCCGATTTTCTTCAATTTTCCCAGCACGACGATGGTGCGCTCGGCGTTCGACATCAGCGCCGTTTCCGTCAGTTCCAGTTCCAGCAATTCCGGCGCCACGCCGTGCCGCGCCAGCGCGCGCGTCACTTCGCCTTCCAGGTCGCCTTCGGCGAACTGGCGGCTCGACACGTTCACGGCCACGCGCACGGGTCCCACTTCGCTGTCGCGCCACTCGGCGATCTGGCGGCAGGCGGCCTGGATCACCCAGGCGCCCACGCGCACGATCAGGCCCGTGTCTTCCAGCACCGGCACGAATTCGGCCGGCGCCACCAGGCCGTAGCCGGGACGGCGCCAGCGCAGCAGCGCTTCCACGCCGCTGATGCGGCCCGTGCGCAAGTCCACCTTCGGCTGGTAGTACAGGATGAACTGGTCGTGTTCGAGCGCATGGCGCAACGCCAGTTCCAGGTCCAGGCGCGCCAGCACCTGCACGTTCATGCCGGCCGTGAAAAAGCGGTAGCCGTCGCGCCCCGCCTGCTTGGCGCCGCCCATGGCCGTATTCGCGTATTTGATCAGTGTTTCCGGGTCGGTGGCGTCGTCCGGATACATGGCGATGCCGATGCTGGCCGTCAGGGTGGCCGCGTGGCCGCGCAAGTCGAACGGCGCGCGCAAGGCTTCGCGCACCTGGTTCGCTACCGCCACGGCTTCCTGCTGGTTGCGGCTCATGGTGAGTATCAGCGCGAATTCGTCGTTGCCCAGGCGCCCAACCGTGTCGCGCAGGCGCACGCATTCGACCAGGCGGTTGCTGAACTGGCGCAATAGCTCGTCGCCCAGCGCCGCGCCCAGGGTGTCGTTGATGCTTTTGAAGCGGTCGAGCGCGATGAACAGCACCACGATGCGCCAGCTTTTTTCCTGCGCCAGTTCGACCGCCTGCGCCAGCGTCTGGTAAAACAGGCTGCGGTTCGGCAGCCCCGTCAAGCCATCGTAATGGGCCAGGTGCTTCAGCCGCTCCTGCGTCTGGCGCCGTTCGCTGATGTCGCGCGCCACGGCGATCAGCAGCAGGCCACCCGTGGCATGGCCGCCGGCCACGGGCGCCTGCGCATACCAGTGCCAGCCCAGTTCCACGGGCACCAGGCTCAGGTCGCGCCGCACCAGTTCGCATTCCGTCACTTCCGTGGCCAGGTGGCCCGGACCACCCGGCAGCGCGGCCAGGGGCGGGGCCGGCGGCGATGGCAGCAAGGTGCCGGGCGCCAGCGCCAGCAGTTCGGCGCGCGCATAGCCGAGCAGGCGGCACGCGCCATCGTTGACGTCGACCAGGGTCATGCCCAGCACGTCGACGAGGAAGATGGCGTCGGTGGTGGCGTCCATGGCGCCGCGAAAGCGCTGCAGTTCGGCCGTGCGCTGGCCCACCGTGCGTTCGAGCAAGGTGTTGTAGTGGCGCGCGGCGCGGTGCAGCAGCCGCACTTCAAGCATGTTGCGGATGCGCGTGAGCACTTCGAGCGCGTCGAAGGGCTTGCTGATGAAGTCGCGCGCGCCCGCTTCCAGCGCGGCCAGCTTGGCATCCGGGTCGGCGGCGATCACCAGCACGGGCAGGTAGCCTTCCAGCTCTAGCGGGCGCAAGGCATCCATCACGTCGTAGCCGCTCATGCCGGGCATCACCAGGTCGAGGATGATCAGGTCGAACTGCTGGCGCTGGTGCAGGCCGGCCACGGCGTGCGCGTCGAGGGTGCTGCTGATGGCCGTGTAGCCGCCGCTTTCCAGCAAATGCGCGAGCAGGCGCAAATTGACTTCCTGGTCGTCGACGATGAGAATTTTCGCCGCATAGATATCGGCCTGGCTGATCATGGCGCGCCTGTTCCCTTTTGCCGGCGCTGCCGCGCCACATAGGCCAGGGTGCTGTTGATCGCCTCGGTAAATTCATCGAGGTTGATCGGCTTGGTCAGGTAGCGGTAAAAGCCCAGCGCCATGCTGCGCTCCACGTCGCCCGGCATGGCGTTGGCCGTCAGGGCGATGACGGGGATGTGCGCCGTGCGCGGATCGGCGCGCAGCAGTTTCAGCGCGTCCGTGCCGTTCACATGGGGCAGGTTGATGTCCATCAAGATGAGCTGCGGCAAATGCGTGCGCGCCATCTCCACGCCCAGGCGACCATCCGTGGCCGTCAGCAGCTGCAATTGCGGGCAGTAGCGGACGATTTCCTCGACCAGGGTCAGGTTGGCGGGATTGTCTTCCACGTACAGCAAGGTCACGGGGGCGCTGTGCTCGAGCAGCGCGCCGGCCAGGTCCGGCCGCGGCAAGACCGGGGCCACGGGAATGGGCACGGCGTCGACCACGCGCAGCTCGATCCAGAAAGTGCTGCCCTCGCCGGGCGCACTGGCCACGCCAATGTTGCCGTCCATCAATTCCACCAGGCGCTTGGTGACCACCAGGCCGATGCCGCTGCCCTCCTCCGTGCCGCCCTCCTGCCCCAGCCGGTTGAAGGGCTGGAACAGCAGCGCCAGCTGTTCGGCATCGAGACCCACGCCCGTGTCGCGCACGCTGATGCGCACCCGTCCGCCAGCGTGCGGCGCGCAATCGATGGCCACCTGCCCCTGCTCGCGGTTGTACTTGAGCGCATTCGACAGCAGGTTCAACAGAATTTGCTTGAGGCGCGTGCGGTCGGCCAGCACGTTCAGGGGACAGGCATCGGGAAAAGCCATGCCGATGCCGCGCTGGCTGGCCAGCGGCGCGATCATGTCGCGGCATTCCTGCAAGATGGCGTCCAGGCCCACCGGTTCCAGCGACAGGCTGACCGTGCCCGACTCCACCTTCGCCAGGTCGAGGATTTCATTGATCAAGGTCAACAAATGGCGGCCCGATTTGAGGATATGGCCGGCGAATTCCTTCTTTTGCTCCAGGGTCGACGGCAGGCGGTCGGAACTGAGGATTTGCGCGAAGCCCAGGATGGCGTTCAGCGGCGTGCGCAATTCATGGCTCATCGACGACAGGAAGGCCGACTTGGCATAGTTGGCGCTGCGCGCCTCCTCCATCGCCATGGCCAGTTCGCCATTCGTCATTTCCAGCTGCATCGTGCGCTCGTGCACGCGCACTTCCAGTTCCTGGTTCAGGCGCATGACTTCCTGCTGCGCCTGGGTGCGCTGCTCGCCTTCGCGCGCCAGTTCGCCATTCGAGCGTTCCAGCGCGTGCGTGCGCAGCTCGATCTCGGCCAGCATCTTGTTGAAGGAATCGACCAGCTGCGCCACTTCGTCGTCGCTGAGCTTGCGCGCGCGGCGCGAGTAGTCGCCCGTCTCGATCACTTCGCGCGCCACGTCGGCGATATCGAGGATGGGCTGCGTGATGACGAAATCGAGGCGGCGCAGCAACAGCAAAGCCACCAGCAGCGCCAGCACCGTCACGCCCAGCGCGATGGCCAGGTAGTCGGCCGTGCGGCCGGCCAGCTCATAATCGGCGCGCAGATACACGGTGCCCAGCAGCTCGCCATTGTCGACGATGGGCTTGAACAATTCCACCGAGCTGCCGGCGATGCTTTCGCCTTCCTTGCCCACCTTCGCCGGCAGCGCGCCCACGCGCTCGTTCGCGCGGTAGCTGGCAAACAGGCTGCCGTCGGCCTTGTACAGGGCGCCGGCCGTCACGCGCGGGCGGATGCGCATCAGGTTCAGGTTTTCCAGCGCCAGACGTTCGTCGTCGAAGGCCAGCGCGGCCGAACTCATGTGCCCCAGCAGCTCGGCCTGGGTACTGATGTCGGCCACCAGGTTGCGGTGATAGGCGCGCAAGTCGTAGACGACGATGGTGCCCAGCGAAATGACGAGCGCCACCAGGGTGGTCAGCAAGACCACCGACATCAGCTTGTGGCGGATGGAACGCAGTCGCAGCATGGTCAGGCGCCCCCCGTCTGCACGCGATAGGCGGCCAGCAGCATGCGCGCGCTGATGCGGATATGCGCCAGCGCCACGGGTTTCAAGGCCACGTCGAAGCGCACCTTGTCTTCGGCCATCACAAAATTGATCATGCTGCCCATCGCGTAGACCTCATCCGAATCGGACACCGTCAACAACGCCAGGCCACGGCTGGCGGCCAGCATCTCCTGCAGCGCCGTTTTTTCCAGCGCGCCCAGGTACAGCACGTGCAGCCCGGCCAGCGCTTCGCCGCGGCGCACTTTTTTCACCTGCACGGCGCGGCCGTTGACGCTGTGCCCGGCCACGCTCAGTTCGAGCTGCTCGGCCAGCGCATCGGCGCCCGCCACGCCGATCACCAGCGGAGAGTCGGGCCGGGCAAAGCTGCCGTCCGGCCACTCGACAAAGCCGGCAAACTTGTACAGATACGCGGCCTTGACCTGGCGTTCCAGTTCACCTGGCACCTGCGCCCGCACGTCGGCGCACAGCACGCCCAGGAACAGCAATAGCCAGCCCCAGCGAAGAGGGCGGCGGCCGGCGCCGCGCGCGGGGCGGCGTAGGGGGCCAGCATGACGCCACCAGGTCCAGTTCAGAATTGCCATGACAACCGAGTAAGATAATGCATACGAAGGCGCGGCACCATGCCGCTTGCCGGTTCGGGCGATGCGCACCAGGGTGGCGCAGCGACAGAGCGCCTGCCGGCCCGAAGTGGTAGCAAATGTATAAAAGAGTGTACGCATTTTCGCTGTTACCGGGGAAAGTTTCTTTTACCGTTGGCCATGCTACAGTCTCGCCACCCTTACCACCGCATGCAGGAGTCCTCCATGAGCAACGCACTCGCCTCCCTCTCCACCGCCGTCGGCCTGGCCTTGCAGGCGAAGGGCCTGCTGCTGGCCACGGCCGAATCGTGCACGGGCGGCGGCGTGGCCCAGGCCGTCACCGACATCAGCGGGTCGAGCGCCTGGTTCGATCGGGGCTTCGTCACCTATTCCAACGGGGCCAAGAGCGGCATGCTGGGCGTGCCCGCCGAGCTGATCGCCGCCCACGGCGCCGTCAGCGAGGAAGTGGCCGCCGCCATGGCGCAGGGAGCGCTGGCGCACAGCGATGCTCAGGTGGCGGTCTCGACCACGGGCATCGCCGGCCCCACGGGCGGCGTGCCCGGCAAGCCCGTCGGCACCGTCTGCTTCGGCTGGGCCATGGACGGGCGCGTGCAGACGCAGCGGCTGGTGTTTGCGGGCGACCGGCAAGCCGTGCGCGAACAGGCCATTCTGCATGCCCTGCAGGAGCTCTTGCGCTTTATCCAGTAGCCCCGGCGATGCAGGCGCGGTCGCGGCCCGCCTGCTTGGCCGCATACAGGGCGCTGTCGGCGCGCAGCAGCAACTCGTGGCGGCCGGCGCCATGGCGCGGATACTCGGCGATGCCCGCCGAAAAGGTGCAGCCCGTCAAGCTGTGCGGCGCCTGCCGGATCAGCAACTGGCGGTAGCGCGCGGCGATATCGTCGATCTTGTGCGCGGCGATGACGCTGTCGGCTTCGCGCAACAGCAGGCAGAATTCCTCGCCGCCATAGCGGCACACCATGTCGCTGCCGCGCAACTGGCTCTCCACCAGGCGCGCGAACTGGATCAGCACTTCATCGCCAAAGTTATGCCCATACGTGTCGTTGACGCGCTTGAAGAAATCCAGGTCGATGATGGCGATGGCCACGGGCGCGTCCGCATCGGCCGCGTGCAGGATGGCATTGAGGCAAGTTTCAAAATGGCGGCGGTTGTACAAGCCCGTCAGGTGGTCGCGCATGGCCTGTTCCTTCAGGCTGTCCTGCAGCGAATTGACGTGCAGGATCTGGTGCGCCAGTTCGCGGTTCAGGTGTTCGAGCTTGACGTTTTCCGTCTCGCGCGCCGCCTGCAGCTCCAGCGCCTTGTCGCGCTCGGCTTTCAGGCTGTGCATTTCCTTTTCCAGGTTGCGCATCAGGCTGCGCGAGGCGCGCGCCGACTTGCTGCTGGCCTCGAACACGGCCTGGTATTGCTGCAGGAAGCCGTACGCCGCCTGCCATTCGCCCAGCTGGGCATTGATCTCGGCCAATCCCCGCAAAATCTGTTGCTGGTGAAAGGGATTGCGCGTCCAGCTCAGCAGGCTGTGCGCCTGCGTCAGCGAGGCCAGCGCCTGCGCCGTCTGGCCCGCGTGCAGGTCCAGCTTGCCGCGCACCAGCCACGCGTGCATCTGCTCTTCCAGGTCCTGGCCGCGGCGCGCATAGTCTTCGGCGCGCAGCAGCAGTTGCAGCGCGCTGTCGGGCCGCTGCAGCAAGATGGCGGCGTGCGCGGCGATGCAGAACAAAAAGGCGCGCACGGCCAGGTCTTCTTCCGGCCACTCGTAAAACGGTTCCACCAGCGCCAGCGCCTCGGCCGGCTTGCCTGTGGCTAATAAACACATGGCCAGGTTGGCCGAGACGATGGTTTGCTGGTATTTAAGCTTTTGCGTGCCGATGATCCCGAGCGCCTCGGCCAGCAGGGGAATCGCGTCTTCATCGTTGCCCAGGTCATGCTGCGACGACGCCAGGTTCGACAGGCTGTTGACGCGGTGCGCGGGGCTGCCGAAGCGCTCGGCGATGTCCAGCGCCAGCAGAAAATTGCGCGGGCCGTCCTGCGTATCGCCACGGTTCAGGGCATCGACGCCCAGGCGCGCGTACAGCATGAACTTGTGCAAGGAATCGGGTATCTGCGCGGCCTGGCTGCGCGCTTGCAAGAAATGCTGCTCGGCATCGGCAAAGTCGCCGCGCCGGCTCGCATACGCGCCCTGCAGCGCGGCCACTTCCATGCCCCCTTCCAGGTCGCCGCTGTGCTGGAAATACGCGTGCAGGCGCTCGCACGACGGTTCAGCCTCGCCCGCGTAATACGCCAGCCAGCAATGATTCAGTTCCGCATACGCGCCACCACGCGCATACTGTTGTCGTTGCGCCGCCGCCAGCGCCATCTGCGCCAGCCGGCGCGCCTGGCGGCGGTTGCCGACCAGGCAAGACAGGGCTTGCTGATTCAAACGGTCAATGTCGGCTTTATCGAGACTGGAGATCGGCACTGCGTCCTCGTTCACACTCTGGGGTGGATTTTTCACACAAAACTTGCTCTGTATCAATGGTATCCTGATTAACATCATAACCAGATTCGCTGTTCCGCATGGCATATTTGCAAAGGATTGTGGTAAAAATGCCAGTCGTGGCCTGGCCTGGCGCCCGCGCCGCTGTCACGGATCTTTGATTGTCACTGACGCAACAACTTGGAGTAGTCGCAATGCAAAACACGGTACATTTCATCCTGCAGGGCAAGGGCGGCATCGGCAAGACCCTGGTCTCGACCCTGCTGGCCCAGTGGATAGGCGGCAAGGACGACACGCCCTTGCGCTGCTATGACACCGATCAGGAAAACGCCACGTTCTCGCGCTACAAGGCGATGCAGGTCAAGCATGTGCCCGTGATGACGGATGCGCGCAACATCGACCCGAAACGCTTCGACGCGCTGATGATCGACATCCTCGAAACAGACGGCAACTGCGTGATCGACAATGGCGCGAATACCTTTTCGCCGCTGATGGGCTATCTGCTGGAAAACGATTGTTTCTCGCTGCTGGAAGAATCGGGCCGCAAGGTGTACATCCACACCATCGTCGGCGGCGGCGACACCTTGCACGATACGGCCACGGGCTTTGTCGCCACGGCGCAAGCGACGAAAGTGCCGCTGGTGCTGTGGCAAAACGAACACTTCGGCCTGCTGCAATCGGCGTCCGGCAAGCAGTTTGTCGAATCGCAGTCGTATGCCGACAACCGCGCGCGCGTGAAAGGCAGCATCACCTTGAGCCAGCGCAATCCCGACACCTTCGGCGCGGATGTGAAAAAAATGAACACGGCACGCCTGACGATGCAGGAAGTGATGCAGAACGACAAGTTCAACATCATGGAAAAACAGCGCATCAAGGTCGTCTACCGCGACATCTTCGAACAACTCGACAAGGTGCAATGGTAGATGGACCAGCACAAACTGCGCAGCCATGTGTTCGACAAGACGGGCATCAAGATCGACGTCGATGACCCGATATTCGCCCTGGTGGCGCTGAACGAAGCGGTGCTGGCGGAAACCGTCGAGCGCCAGCTGGCCCTGCTGAACTCTGCCACGCAAGCGCTGGCGGCGCAGGCGCGCGTGGCGGGCGGCTTGCCAGCCGAACCGGCGCCAGCCATGCCCCAGCCCGCGCCGCAAGCGCCTGCACCATCGCCATCGCCATCGCCGGCCGGCTTTACGCCGCGCGAATGGCGTTTGCTGGGCGCGGCCGCCATCGTCTCCGTCGCCTGCGCGCTGCTGGTGCTGGGCGGCGCGACCCTGCTGTATAAACTGTAGTACCGTCGCGCTGGGCCCGCCACGAGCGGGCCGCAGCGTCTTCCCCACCCTAGCCTGGAAGCATGCATGAAACCGATCAAATTGCTGGCCATACCCGCCCTGATGCTGTCGCTGTACGGCGCCCCCCTGAGCCTCGCCCACGCCGCCGGTGCGGCCGCCGCGACGGCAGCCACGAGCGTGCCAAATGTTGCCTACGAAAAATACACGCTGCCGAATGGCCTCGACGTGATCCTCGTGGAAGACCATAAATTGCCCGTCACGGCCGTCAATGTCTGGTATCACGTGGGTCCCGCGAACGAAGCGCCGGGCCTGACGGGCTTTGCCCACTTGTTCGAACACATGATGTTTGCCGCCACCAAGCACGTGCCGCGCGGCATGGCCGACCAGTTGCTGGAAGGCGCAGGCGCCACCGATTCGAACGGCAGCACGGATTTCGACCGCACCAATTATTTCGACACGGTGCCGTCGAACCAGCTGGAACTGGCCCTGTGGGCCCATTCCGACCGCATGGGCTACCTGCTCGACGTGCTCGACCAGACGGCGCTGACGAACCAGCAGGACGTGGTGCGCAACGAGCGCCGCCAGAGCGTGGAAAACGCACCGTACGGCATCGTGCAGGAAGCCCTGTACCACCAGCTGTTTCCGAAGACCCACCCGTATTACGCCAGCGTCATCGGTTCGCATGCGGACATCCAGAACGCGAAGCTGGCCGACATCAAGGAATTCTTTACCAAATACTATGGTCCCAACAATGCCAGCCTGGTGATCGCCGGCGACATCGACAAGGCGAAGACCAAGGAACTGGTCAATAAATACTTCGGCAGCTTCAAGAGCGGCCCCGCCGTGGCCAAGCCCGATGTGGTGACGCCGCCCATCACGCAGGAGCGCCGCATCGTGGTGCAGGACAGGGTCGAGTTGCCGCGCGTCTTCATGGCCTGGCTGACGCCGTCCGCCTACGCCAAGGATGACGCGGAATTGTCGATGGCGGCGCAAATCCTGGCCGGCGGCAAGTCCAGCCGCCTGTACAAGTCCCTGGTGTACGACAAGCAGATCGCGCAGGACGTGGGCGCGAACCAGAGCTCGAACGCCCTCACCTCCGTGTTTACCATCGACGTGACGGCCCGCCCCGGCCACCAGCCCGAGGAAATCGAGCAAGCCATGCAGGCGGAGCTGGAGCAATTGCGCACCCAGGGGCCTAGCGAGAAGGAACTCGAACGGGCCCGCAACAGCATCGAGACGAGCATGCTGAGCCAGGTGGAAAAAGTGGGCGGCAACGCCAACATGATGAACCAGTACAACCAGTACCTGGGCGACCCCGGCTACCTGGGCAAGGATATCGAACGCTACCGCCAGGTGACGGCGGCCGGCGTGCAGCGCGCCGTCGACACCTACCTGAAAAATCAGGCGCGCGTGGTCGTGTATGGCGTGCCGGGCACGCCGGACCTGGGTCCGGAAGTGGCGACGCCGGCGCCGGGCAAGGTCAAGTCGGCGCCAGGCACGGCCATCAATGCGGACGAGCCATGGCGTAACAAGGTGCCGGCCGCCGGTCCCGCGCCGACAATCGTGCTGCCGCAAGCGACGTCCTTCACCTTGAGCAATGGCTTGACCGTGATCCACAATTACAACCCGGCCGTGCCGCTGGTATCGACCCAACTGGTGGTGAAAAGCGGTTCGGGCGCCAATCCGCTGGCGCAGCCGGGTTTGTCGGGCTTTACGGCGCAACTGCTGCAGGAAGGAACCAGTACGCGCAGCGCGCCGCAGATCGCCGATGACGTGGCGCAACTCGGTGCTTTCCTCGGCACGGGTTCCGGCGCGGATGCCTCGTTCGCCCAGCTGACGTCGCTGAAAACCACCTTCCCGCAAGCGCTCGACGTGCTGGCCGACGTGGTGCAGCACCCGCAATTCCCCGCGGCCGAAGTGGAGCGCCAGCGCGCCAGCCGTATCGGCGAACTGGCGCAGCAGCGCGAAAACGCGGGAGCCGTGGCGGCCCGCGTGGAAGCGGCAGCCCTGTACGGCCCGCAACATCCGTACGGGTATATCCAGCTGGGCACGGAAGCGGCCCTGAAAGCCACCAGCCGCGCCGACCTGCAGGCGTTCTGGCAGCAGCATTATGTGCCGAACAATGCGGCCCTGATCGTCTCGGGCGACATCGACGCAGCGCAATTGAAGAGCCTGGCCGAAGCCAAGTTTGGCAGCTGGAAGGCGGGCGCGGTGGCGCCGTCCGTGACGGCGGCGCCGGCCACGACAAAAGCAAAACTGATCCTCGTCGACAAGCCGGGCGCGCCGCAGACGGCCGTGCGCCTGTCGACCATCGCCGTGGCCCGCACGACGCCCGATTATGCGCCGCTGCAAGTGATGAACGCGGCGCTGGGCGGCTTGTTTACGAGCCGGCTGAGCAATAACCTGCGTGAAGAGAAGGGCTACACCTATGGCGTGCGCTCGCAATTCCAGTACCGCAGCCAGCCGGGACCGTTCTCCATCGCGGCCGGCGTGCGCACGGACGTGACGGGCCCGGCCGTGTCGGAAACCTTCAAGGAAATCCGCGCCATGATCGCCAAGCCACTGACGGCCAGGGAATTGTCGAATGCGCGCAATTCGCAGGTGCTGTCGCTGCCGGGCCAGTTCGAGACGAATGCCAGCATCAGCGCCAGCATGGCCAACGTATATATCTACGGCCTGGGCCTCGACTACTACGCGACCCTGCCACAGCGCTTTGCCAGCGTGACGGACAAGCAGGTGCAGCAGGTGGCAAAAAAATACCTGCAGCCGGAAAAGCTGATCGTCATCGGCGTGGGCGACCAGGCGAAGATCGCCCCGCAATTATCCAAGCTGAAACTGGCGCCCGTGGAACTGCGCGATGCCGAGGGTAACCTCAAGGAGGGTAACGTCAAGTAAGCGGGACTAGCGGCGCTTGAACAGCGCCGCTTTATCCACCAGCGCCGCAATCGCCACACCGGCCGTGTAGGCGATCAAGTCGCCCCAGCCGAAGGTGGAACCGAGCACCAGGTGCCCCAGCGGATGCGCGCGCAGCGCGACGAGCCAGGGCGTCTGGAGCAGTTGGCCGAATTCCACGGCAAAGCAGATCAGCAGAGACCACAATGCCAGCTGCCAGGTGCGCATGCGCGTGGCGATGATGCCCAGCGCAAAGACGATCATCATGGCCCACAGGGCGTCGCCCGGATACTTGCCGAGCGCGGCGGGAAGGAATTGGGGATAAGCGCGCGAGGCCAGGCCCAGCGCGATGACAGCCACGGTTGCGCCCACCTGCAGCAGGCGGCGGCGTTCAGGTTTTACCAGGAACATATTTCCATTCAAAGGCACAATACGGACCGAACCATTGCGGCCCGTCCGATATTGTACTGCGCCTGCCCTGCCTGCCTGGCGCATATTTCGGCATGGCAAGTTCAACCGGCGCCCTTGCACGGCGCCGGTCAAGCGGCGCTACCTTCGCAGCCCCGCCGGACGGATCGGCTCTTAGTCGCCCAAGCCGGCGTACAAGGCCGTGCTCAGGTAGCGTTCGCCGAACGACGGGATGATGGTGACGATGGTCTTGCCCGCGTTTTCCGGACGGCGCGCCACTTGCAGGGCGGCCCACAGGGCGGCGCCCGACGAGATGCCAACCAGCAAGCCTTCATCGCTGGCGGCCAGGCGCGCCGTGGCGAACGCGTCGTCGTTCTTCACGCAGATGATTTCGTCGTAGATGGCCGTGTTCAGTATCTGCGGCACGAAACCGGCGCCGATGCCCTGGATCGGGTGCGGCCCCTTGGTGCCTTTCGACAGCATCGGCGACGCTTCCGGTTCCACGGCGATCACTTGGACGCCGGGCTTGCGTTCCTTCAACACTTCGCCGATGCCGGTGATCGTGCCGCCCGTGCCCACGCCGGCGATGACGATGTCGACTTGTCCATCCGTATCGCGCCAGATTTCCTCGGCCGTCGTGGCGCGGTGGATGGCGGGATTGGCCGGATTGTTAAATTGCTGCAGCATCAGGTAGCGCGGCTCGGCCGCCACCATGTCCTCGGCCTTGCGGATGGCGCCCAGCATGCCTTCGCTACCGGGCGTGAGCACCAGCTCGGCGCCGTAGGCGCGCAGAAGGATGCGCCGTTCGCGGCTCATGGTGTCGGGCATGACGAGGGTGCAGCGGTAGCCGCGCGCGGCGCAGACCATGGCCAGCGCAATGCCCGTGTTGCCGCTGGTGGGCTCGACGATGACGGTATCGGCATGAATCTTGCCAGCAGCTTCCGCGGCGACGATCATGGACAGGCCGATGCGGTCCTTGACGCTGTGCGCGGGATTGTAGAATTCGAGTTTGGCCAGGATGGTGGCCACACTGCCGGCGGCGATGCGGTTGATGCGCACCAGGGGCGTGTTGCCGATCAGTTCAGTGACGTCGTTGGCGATGTTCATGGGAGTCTCCACAGCTATATCAGAAAATCCCAGTCTACCGCTTTTTCACGGCAGCGCACGTGGTGCGCTGCCGAAACTGAACAATTACTTCACGTCCAGCAATTCCACGTCGAAGATCAGTGCCGAGTTCGGCGGAATGTCGCCATTGCCGGCGCCGCGCGGACCATAGGCCAGTTCGCCTGGAATGATCAGGGTGCGCTTGCCGCCCACTTTCATGCCGGCCACGCCCTGGTCCCAGCCCTTGATGACCATGCCCTTGCCGAGCGGGAAGTCAAACGGGCCACGGCCCACGGAGCTGTCGAACTTCTTGCCGCGCGAATCTTTCGCCATGGGACGGTACAGCCAGCCCGTGTAGTGCACGGTGACGTTATTGCCGGCGGACGCTTCCTTGCCGGTGCCGACCTTGTTGTCGATCACGATCAGTTTATCGGCGACAGGGCCGGGGCTCAGCGAGACGGCGGAGGCGGGAACAGGCGCTGGCGCCTGTGCCTGCGCCAGCGACGCGGCGACGGAGCAGATCAGGGCAAACAAAACGGAGCTACGCGTCATGATGTATTCTTTCAGTGAGTTTCGGTGAGATCCCTGCCAATGCAAGAGGCAGGGAACGCCAATCATAGCAAACCGCCGCAACGATAGGAAAAACTTGTCGCCTGATACCCATTGCCCCCGCCTGTTTTACGCGCTGTGGCCCGATGCGGCCACGCGCACGGCCCTGCTCGCCTGGCAGGCGCGCTTGCAAGGCAAGCCCGTGCGCGCCGAGAAACTGCACCTGACGCTGGCCTTCCTGGGCCAGCGCCCGGCCAGCGAGCTGCCGGCCCTGCAAGATATCCTGGCGCACTTGCCGGCGCATCCCATACCCTTGCTGTTCGATCACGCCAGCCACTTTGCGCAGCTGGCGCTGGCCTGGGCCGCCCTGGCGCAGCCCTCGCCCGCCCTGCTGGACTTGCGCGCGGCCTGCATGCATGAGCTGGCGCAACAGGGCCTCGCGCCCCGCTTCGAGCACGACCGCTTTACACCGCACGTGACGCTGGCGCGCCAGGCGCCGCCGCCGGCCAACCAGGACTTCGCGCCCATCGCCTGGCTGGCGGACGAACTGGTGCTGGTGGAATCGCTGAAAAGCAGCGGCGATTACCGCATCCTGGCCAGCAGGAAATTAAGCTAGGCGGCGTCCGGCATTAACACCGGCACCTCGGCCAGTTTGTCCTGGCGCAAGCTTTTCAGCGCATGGGCGGCCGCCACCATGCCGAAGCTGGCCGTCACCACCACGCTGGAACCGAAGCCGGCACAGTTCAAGCCCGTGACGCCGGCGGGCGCGCTGCCATCGATGGCGCACGCTTCGGCGCTCTCGGGCGCGCTCAACGGCTCCATGGAAAACACGGCGTCGACATTGAATTTGTTTTTCACGCCACGGGGAAAACCATATTCGGTGCGCAACAGTTTTCGTACCCGCTTGAGCAGCGGTTCCTGCTCCGTTTTCGACAAATCGCGCACGGCGATCAGGGTCGGGTCCGTCTGCCCGCCCGCGCTGCCGATGGTCAGCATGGGAATGTTGCGCGCACGGCAATACGCGATCACGGCAGCTTTCGCCTTGGCATTGTCGATGGCGTCGATCAGGTAGTCGAAATCGCGCCCGCCCAGCAATAGCTCCAGGTTATCGGGAGCAATAAAATCCTCGATCTGCGTGACCTGGCACAAGGGGTTGATCAGTTCGATGCGTTCGGCCAGGGCCGTGATCTTGGCCTTGCCGATGGTGTCGCTCATGGCCTGGATCTGGCGATTGATATTCGATTCGGCAACATTGTCGAGGTCGATCAGGGTCAGGCGGCCGATGGCGCTGCGCGCCAGCGCTTCGACGATCCAGGAACCGACACCGCCCACGCCGATCACACACACATGGGCGGCACGGAAGCGTGCCAACGCGGGGGGGCCGTACAGGCGGGCAATGCCGCCGAAACGCCGTTCAAAATCGATCTCGGTCAAGTCCATGGAAATTAGTTCATTGGTGGAGGTATGCATGGCGCCATTTTAACGGACACTGCGCTGGCGGATATTCTAAAATAGCCGAATTGACACAGCGACAAGCTCCGTTTGTCGCCGCGCCCCCACACCGCCCACCACGAGAACTCGCCATGACCTCTCCCCTGTTCGACTCCGTTCCCGGCTTTGACCAGCCCATCGCCGTGCTCAAGCATTGCCACGACAAGATCCGCAAGCAGCTGACGACCCTGCAAAACCTGCTGGGCCACCTGGGACAGAACGGCAACACGCCGGAAGCGCAACAGGCGGCCAAGGCGGTGTTGCAGTATTTCAATAAGGCCGCCCATCTGCATCATGATGATGAAGAGCAAGACCTGATGCCCATGCTGCAGGCCACGGCCACGGGCGAGGACGCGGCCCTGCTGGCCACCCTGGTGCCGGAAATCCTGGCCGACCACCAGCGCATGGACCAGGCCTGGCTGACCCTGCGCCCGGAACTGGACGCCATTGCCGCCGGCACGGACTCGCAGCTGTCGCACGATGGCGTGCGCGACTATGTCGCCGCCTACCAGGCCCACATGGCCAAGGAAGAAGGACAACTGGCACCGATGGCCAAGCGCCTGTTCAGCGCGCAGCAGATGGAGCAGCTGGGCACGGCCATGCAGCGCCGCCGCGGCATCGCGCCCGATGCGCCGGAAACTCCCGCAGTGCCGGACGCGGCCGCCGTGCTGGCGGCCATGCGCACCGATTACGTGCAATCGCGCCTGAGCGAGACGGATGTGCTGGCCGATCCCATCGCGCAGTTCCAGAAATGGTTTGCCGAAGCCGTCAAGGCCCAGGTGATGGAGCCGAACGCGATGGACTTGTCCACCGTCAGTCCCGACGGCAAGCCCAGCTCGCGCATCGTGCTGATCAAGCAGTTCAACGAGCGCGGCTTTACCTGGTACACGAATTACAACAGCGACAAGGGCCAGCAGCTGGAACACAACCCGCACGCGGCCCTGCTGTTCTTCTGGCGCGAGCTGGAACGGCAAGTGCGCATCGAAGGCACGGTGGTGAAAACCACGGCGGCCGAGAGCGACGAGTATTTCAATGTGCGCCCCCTGCAAAGCCGCTTGTCGGCGATTGCCTCGCAGCAAAGCGCCCCCATCGCCGACCGTGCCACGCTGGAAAGCCATTACGAGGCCGTGGCCGCAGCCCTTGGCGACGCGCAACCGCCACGCCCGGCCCACTGGGGCGGCTACCGTTTGCAGCCGGAGCGCATCGAATTCTGGCAGGGACGCCGTTCGCGCTTCCACGACCGCATCGTGTTTACGCGCGGTGCCGACGGGCAATGGAGCATGCAACGCTTGCAACCCTGAGCAAGCTGGTCAAGGCGGCGCAAAGCAAGCTGGTCAATATAGGTGTAGGCTATGAAGGTAGAAGTTACTAAATAACATTGATTCTCAATTTGCGGCCCCAACTGGGGCCGCTGCATTGGAGGCCATTTTGTTTGTACAAAACCAACTCAAGTCCTGGATCGCCAGCATACGCAGCAAGACCGCCCTGCCGCTGCGCATCGAATTGTGGAACGGCCAGCATGTCGACCTGTCCAGCGAAACGCCCAGAGTCACCATCCGCCTGCCGACCGTCGCCTCGGCCCGCTATCTGCTGAACCCCTCGCTGGCCAATCTGGGCTCGGCCTATGTGGAAGGCAATATCGAGGTCAAGGGCACGGCGATGGACATGATTTCCATCTGCAATGCCCTGGCCCGTAACACCTTGAAACCGGAAGGCAAGCTGGCCCGCATCGTGCGCAGCTTTACGCACGACAAGAGCAAGGATGCCGAAGCCATCCGCTACCACTACGACGTGTCAAACGCGTTTTATGAACAATTTCTCGACCCCGCTCTCGTGTATTCCTGTGCCTATTTCGAACATGGCGATGAAACCCTGGCGCAGGCGCAAGTCAAGAAGATCGACCATATCCTGAAGAAAATCCAGCTGCAGCCGGGCCAGACCCTGCTCGACATCGGCTGCGGCTGGGGTGCGCTCGTCATTCGTGCCGCACAGCAATATGGCGCCCGCTGCGTGGGCGTGACCCTGTCGGAAAACCAGTACGCGCTGGCGCGCGAGCGCGTGGCGGCAGCCGGACTCTCACACCTGATCGAGATCCGCCTGCAAGACTACCGCGACGTGACGGGCCAGTTCGACCGCATCACCAGCGTGGGCATGTTCGAGCACGTGGGCTTGAAGCACTTGCCCGACTACTTTTCCATCATCAACAAGCTGCTGGCGCCCGATGGCATGGCGATGAACCACGGCATCACCTCCACCGACCCGGAGAATGGCGAAACGCCGTATGGCGGCGGCGAATTCATCGAAAAATATGTGTTTCCGCACGGCGAGCTGGCGCACATCGGCAATGTCCTGAAAACCATGCAGCAAGGGGGGCTGGAAGTGCTGGACGTGGAAAACCTGCGGCGCCACTATGCGCGCACCTGCGCCCTGTGGACGGAAAATTTCGAAGCCAACGCCGAGCAGATACGCCCGCTGGCGGGCGAGCGGCGCTTCCGCATCTGGCACGTCTACCTGGCCGGCTGCGCCTATGCCTTCGAGCAAGATTTGATCAGCCTGTACCAGATCGTCTGCGTGAAGGGGGGCCGGCGCTCCGCCACCCTGCCCTGGTCGCGCAACTACATGTATGCGCAGGAGACAAGGCCGTCACCCGTGCTCACGCCCTGACAGGCGCGCGCGGGGTGCCTACTTCAGGCGTCCCGCGTACATGGCGCGGAATTTCTCCACCTTGGGCGCGACGACCAGCGCGCAATAGCCCTGCAAGGGATGCTGGGCGACATAATTCTGGTGGTAATCCTCGGCCGCGTAAAAGACTTGCGCCGGCGCCAGCTGCGTGACGATGGGCGCATCCCACACGCCGGCCATCTCGGCCAGCACCTTGCGCGCCACGCTTTCCTGTTCCGCCGACTGGTAATAGATGACGGAACGGTATTGCGTGCCGACATCGTTACCCTGGCGATTCAGGGTGGTGGGGTCGTGCAGCGTGAAAAAGATTTCCAGCAAGTCGTGGTAAGCGATGACGGCCGGGTCGAATTCCAGGCGCACCACTTCCGCGTGGTCCGTGTCGCCCGCGCATACCTGTTCATACGTGGGATCGGGCACGCCGCCGCCCGTGTAGCCGGACACGACGCGCGTCACGCCGCGCACTTCCCCATACACGGCGGCCAGGCACCAGAAACAGCCGCCGCCCAGTACCGCCACTTCCATTTCCGCACGCATCTTGTACTCCCTTCTCCCAATTGGCCATGAAGGCAATATTGCTACTTAAATTACTATAAACCAAACCGCCAGCGGCTGCATTGCAGCCTGCATGCTGCGGGCTGATACGGTCATCGCATGGAACATTTTGTCATTTGACCATCAAACACGGGCGCTGCTATACTGGATTAAATATTTCCCATAAGCAACAAAACATTACGGATGCCATATCACGAATGTTTCATCTCTCACTCCAAGGCAAAACATGAAGGAATATACTGGCGACTATCTGGAAATCGGCCCGAGCAAACCAAGTGGGAAATGGCGTAAGTACACGTATATCAAGATCGGTACCGAGATCATCAAGAATGTCTACATCGACGAACGCCTCAGCATTATCTTGCGTGATCAAATGAAACGCGAGGGGCCTGCGAAATTGTGGATCATCCAATGGGCATTCCGGCCTTTGATTATCGGCATTACCCAAAATGACGGGCAAACCTTCCGGCAGAGTCTTTTCACACAATACGGTTTTGCCGGCATATGCCTTGCCATTGCGACTGGCACGCTGATGGCATGGGAAATAGGGAAATTCATTCTGCCTTTGGCGATTCTCGGCGCCTGGCTTAACATCGGACTGATCAGCAAAATCAAGAAAATTCCGGCTGACCATATTTATTGATGTCGCCGACGCATGCTCTAGCTTCATTTCGCTTCGGGCCTTCATGACGGGAAAGTACTCGCAAGGCCATTTTTTGGCATAATGGAGACAAACAGACAGGTCTCCCATGAACACACGCTCTCCCCGCGCGCCCGCGCAAGAATTCGATACGACACATTTCCGTCAGGCATTGTCGCAGTTTGCCACCGGCGTGACGGTCATCACCACGCGCCTGGCCGACGGCAGTTTCCGCGGCTTGACGGCCAGTTCCTTCAATTCCGTTTCGCTGTCGCCGCCCCTGGTGCTGTGGAGCCTCGGTTCCGTGGCGAACAGCATGCCCATTTTCAGCGGCAACTCGCATTACGTCATCAATGTGCTGGGCGCCGAGCAGGCGGAACTGGCGCAGCGCTTTGCACGCCGCACGCCGAATCCCTTCGACGACGTCGAATACGAACTGTCGCGCACGGGCCAGCCCATCCTGAAAGGCGCGTCGGCCTGGTTCGAATGCCACAACCGCAGCCGCTATCCGGAAGGCGACCACGTCATTTTCGTGGGCGAAGTGGAACAATGCGCGTTTGCCGCGCAACCACCCTTGATCTTCCACAATGGAAAGTTCAATACACCGCCAGCCTGAGCGGGACAAAAAAAAATCCGCCGAGGCGGATTTTTTGTTTTACAGGGTAAAGTTGTACCCGATGCTGATACTCACGGCAACCGGGTCGAGCTTGATGTCCTGCGTCTGCCCCGTCGAGAATTTCGCCTTGGTTTTCAGGTAGGTCTTGACCACGGCCACGTCGGCAAACCAGCGCTCGTTGATGGCCACGGTGCTGCCGAGCACCAGGCTGCCTGTCAGCTTGTTGTCCATGCGGTAGGTGACTGGTTTTCCACCCGGATCCAGCAGGGCCGTCATCTGACCCGAGCCGGTTTCCTTCTGGAAATATGCATACGTCAAGCCCGCGCCCACGTAAGGGCGGATCATCGCATTGGGCTGGAAGAAACGGTACTGGATGAAGGCCGTCGGCGGCAACACTTCTGCCGTGCCCAGCTTGCCCGTGCCCTTGATCGAACCATCACCCACCAGGTCGTGCTTGTACGGCACGCCCAGGATCATTTCAGCGGAAAAATTGTCTGTGAGCATGTAGGCAAAGCTCAGGATGGGCTTGGTATCGGCCTTGACATCGGCTTTCGTGCCCGGCAGTGCCGGTGCGGAAATGTCGCCACTGTCCACGTGCGGCGTGATCTTGTTGATGCCAGCCTTGACCATCCAGGTGCCTGCGCTTTGCGCCGAAGCGCCCGTCGCCATGGCCATCGCGGCAGCTGCAGCCAGCACGCGTACAGCGGTATTCAAACGATTCTTCATCTTGTCTCCTGATTCATTATGTGCGGAGTGTTCCGCTATCGAGTCTTGTCGCTGCCGGCCGCGCCTCCCAGGCACAGCCGGTACGGCCATCCCTTACAGCCAGCCCCGCACGACCATGTCCTTGGCCACGTAGCGGGCCAGCAACAGGTTATTGAACGGCGTAGGATGCACATCGTCGGCATACGCATAGTGGCTGACGTCGCCCGCTTTCAGGTTCGTGCCATTGCACACCAGCGAGCTGCCCAGAATATTGCCTGGCGCGCTCAGGTCGCATGCCGTTTCCGTGACGTTGGTCAAGCCATACGGGCCGGGATTGACGCCCTGGTCATGGCTGACGGCAAACACGTCGACCAGCAAGACTTTCGCATTACCCGTCAAGCCCGCCTTGATTTCGCCATTGAAGGTGCTGACCATGGCATTGATGAGCGCCTTGGTATTGGCATCCTTGCCCAGGCCCGATGGCGTACCGGCCACGTCAGGCAGATTGTTGACGATGACATAGTTGGCGCCCTTGGCAATGATCTGGTCCTTCACCAGCGCTACCAGTTCGGTGCCAGCCTGTTTCATGGCGCCAACCAGTGCAGGTCCATTCGCTGCGGCGTAATCGGCACCGGCCTTGGCACCTGCAGCGGCGCCGGCGGCGTTACCGGTAACGGTGGCATCGGCTTGCGCCTTGGCCACCAGCGGGCCATACACGGCTTGCGAAGATATTCCCGGATCACCGGCAATAACGGCAGCTTGCACGGCAGCACCCACGATCGATGCGGAGGTGGCGCCTGGCGCTGCGGCGGCAGCCGCCACGGCGGCGCCGATGGCTTGCGCCGCCGTGGCAGGATTGGCGGCGTGAGCAGCGAAGGCCGCGACCAAATTGGTGGCAAAGGCTTTCGCGCCAGCAGCGGCACCAGCAGTAGCGCCTGCCGCCTGACCAGCAGCGGTGGCCTTCGCTTGCAAATCACCCAGCAAGAACAGCACGTCGTTACCGCCGGCCATCACGAACACGGCTTCCGTGCCGCTGAACTTGCCGCCGGACACGGCCAGGTGGTTCGCGATCTGCGTCACCACGGGCACGGTCAGGGCACCCAGCTCGCTGCCCGTCGCCTTGTTGTTCGGGCCAACCGGATTGGTCACGCGCGAACCGCCCATGGCGTAGCCGTAGCAACCAGCATGCTTGACGCGTGGCACGGCCAAGCCCTTCAACGCATTGCCTTCCAGGCCAGTCTCGGCGGCGCATGGCGCGGCCAGGCTGAATTGCGCGGCCAGGTGCTCGGTCCAGTTCTTGCCCGTCAGTTCAGGATTGATCTTGGTATTGTCGCCATTGATGGTGAACTTGCCGCCACCTTTCGCCAGCACCGTGCCGACGGCATACGAACCGACATCGGACAGGCTGTCGCCGAACGACACCTGCGCCGTGTATTTGACTTTCAAGGTTTGATCACCGCCACTGGCGCCACCGCAACCTGCCAGGACAGCCGCAGCCAGCACGGCCAGCGCGAATTTTGTTTGATGCATTTTGTCTCCTCGGTCTTTTTTCTGGTTTCTAAACGAACGGGCGTGCTATTCGCTACCCAACTAATATGCCATCGTTCCTCAGGCTTGTATAGAAAATATGTTTTAAAAATCAACGAAATAACAACACCGCCGGCGCCCTGTCATGACCGGGCGATCAGCTGAATTATGGAGGATATAAGATGTTTCGTGGCAAGCATCGCTATTGCGCTGCATCAAGAAAAAGCCCCTTGCGGGGCTTTTCATTATGCGGATAGAAACTGCTGCAAGATACCACTTGAGCCGAACGCGGCGCGCCGCAAACGGTCATTCACGCCCAGCCACGCGGGGCCGGTGGGCGGTGCTTCGACGAGTATCAGCTCGGCGCCGACCTGATCCATCGTGCGCAGCGAGGCATACAGCGCATGTGCGTAATTTTCCGGGGTCGCGGCCAGGCGCACGCTGGCGCTGGCCGGCGGCAGATCCGAGTAGTGGATCAGGGCCACGCGACGCCCGTCATTGAGCAGGCGGTTCAAGATGGCGCGCACGTCGTCGCTGTGCTGCATCGCAACAGGCGTGTGCGGTGCGTAATGCGATTCCAGCGTGCCCGAGGCGCGCGGCGCGGCCGCGTCCGCCACGGCCGGTGCGCGGCCGATGACGGCGGCGATTTGCCCGCTGCTGATATGGCCGGGACGCAAGAGCACGGGACCGTGCGTGGCCAGGCGCGACAGGTCGACGATGGTCGACTCGATACCGACCTCGCTCTGGCCGCCATCGAGGATCTGGCCCAGCAAGCCGCTGCCCAGTTCCGCCGCGAACTCATCGCGCACGTGCTGCGCCGTGGTGGGGCTGACATTGCCGAATTTGTTCGCCGACGGCGCCGCCAGGCCACCCTTGCCGCCCTTGAAGGCGCGGAGCAATGCGATCGCCACCGGATGCGACGGGCAGCGCAGGCCCACCGTATCCTGGCCGCCGGATACAGCGTCGGGAATATGCGCGGCGCGCCTGACGATCAGGGTCAGCGGGCCGGGCCAGAAGGCGGCCACCAGCTGCTGCGCCTCGGGCGGGAGATCATCGGACCAGTGCGCCAAATCGGCACCGGGCGCCACGTGCACGATCACAGGGTGGTCCGATGGCCGGCCCTTGGCTTCGTAGATGCGCGCCACAGCGGCCGGGTTTTCCGCATCGGCGCCCAGGCCATATACTGTTTCCGTCGGGAAAGCGACGAGGCCGCCCGCTTCCAGCACGGCGACGGCCGCCGCCAGGTCTTGCGCGGGCACGCTCACGGCGCGATTCCCAGAATCAGACAAGCATCGCGCAGGCGCTGCTGCGCCTC
Source organism: Janthinobacterium sp. PAMC25594 (assembly GCF_019443505.1). Lineage (NCBI taxonomy): Bacteria > Pseudomonadati > Pseudomonadota > Betaproteobacteria > Burkholderiales > Oxalobacteraceae > Janthinobacterium > Janthinobacterium sp. PAMC25594. The sequence continues at coordinate 4,642,695 of NZ_CP080377.1, read as the reverse complement.
TGGCAAGCTGGCCGCGATGAAGGTCAGGTGACCCATCTTGCGGCCACGGCGCGGATCGTCCTTGCCATACAGATGCAAACAGGCGCCCGGCAGCGCCAGCACCTGGTCCCACGCCGGTTCGCAGGCAGCATCGCTGCCGTCGGCAAACCAGGCGTCGCCCAGTATGTTGAGCATCACGGCCGGCGAATGCTGGCGCACGTCGCCCAGCGGCAAGCGCGCCATGGCCCGCACCTGCTGCGCGAACTGGCTGGTGACGCAGGCATCCATCGTGTAGTGGCCGCTGTTGTGCGGACGCGGCGCCATTTCATTGACCACCAGGCTGCCGTCTGTGAGCACGAAAAATTCGATGCACAGCACGCCGACATAGCCGAGTTCGGCAACCATCGCTTGCGCCGCCCGCTGCGCCCTGGCGGCGCAGTCGTCGGACACGTTCGGACCCGGCACCGTGGTGGTAAACAGCACGCCGTCGCGGTGCACGTTTTCGGCGATCGGGTACACGACCGATGCACCGTCCACGCCGCGCGCCGTCAGCACGGACACTTCATACGCCAGCGGCAGCATCTTTTCCAACAGGCAAGTTACTTCGCCCATTTCCGCAAACGCGGCACGCACCTCGTCGCGCGTGCGCACGCGGTACTGGCCCTTGCCGTCATAGCCCATGCGCACGGTTTTCAGTATGCCTGGCAGCAAGTCGTCGCTGATGGCATCGATGTCAAGCTGCGTGGCAATCACCGTATGTGGCGCCGGCAGCACGCCCGATTTCGAGGCGCAGGCGACAAAGAAACGTTTTTCGGCGATGCGGTCCTGCGCCACCGACACGCCGTGGGCGTTGGGGGCGACAAACACGCTTTCGGCCAGGCGCGACAGACTGTCGGCCGGCACGTTTTCGAATTCGGTGGTGACGGCCAGGCATTGCGCGGCCAGCGCGTCAAGCCCGGCCGCATCGCTGTAGCCGGCATTCACCAGACGCTGCGCCACCTGCCCCGCAGGGCAGGCGTCCGATGGTTCCAGTACGGCAACCTGATAGCCCATGCTCTGGGCGGCCTGCGCAAACATGCGGCCGAGCTGGCCGCCGCCCATCACGCCCAGCCACGCCGGTGGGTTGGCGGCGGGCAGCAATGGGGAAGTCGATTTACTATTCATTATTTTTCAAACACATTATTCAGGCAAGACCATGGCCTTGGCGGCGGCCGTTTGCGTGGTGCGGAAAGCTTCGAGCTGGTCGGCCAGGGCGTCGTCGTTGGCGGCAAGCATCGCCACCGCCGTCAACGCCGCATTCGCCGCGCCCGCTTCGCCGATGGCGAAGGTGGCCACGGGCACGCCCTTGGGCATTTGCAGGATGGACAGCATGGAATCTTCGCCGCGCAAGTATTTCGACGGCACGGGCACGCCCAGCACGGGCACGATGGTCATCGCCGCCACCATGCCAGGCAGGTGGGCGGCGCCACCGGCGCCGGCGATGATGGCGCGCAAGCCGCGCGCGCGCGCGCTTTTCGCGTACGCATACATCTCGTCGGGCATGCGGTGGGCGGAAATGACTTGCGCTTCGTACGGCACGCCAAACTGTTTCAGGATGGCAACCGCGTTCTGCATCACTTCCCAGTCCGAGGACGAGCCCATGATGACGCCGACCAGCGGCTTATTCTGCTCTGTCATCTTATGCCTTCAGCTTCTCGCCCGTCAGGCATTCGATGGCTTCGAAGTACTTGGCCTGGGTTTTTTCGATGACGTCGGCCGGCAGCGCGGGCGCCGGTGCGGTCTTGCCCCAGGTCAGCGTTTCCAGGTAGTCGCGCACGAATTGCTTGTCGAACGACGGCGGCGAAATGCCAGGCTGATAGGAATCGGCGGGCCAGAAGCGCGACGAGTCGGCCGTCAGCACTTCATCCATCAGATGCATGACGCCGTTGTCGTCCAGGCCGAATTCGAACTTGGTGTCGGCGATGATGATGCCGCGCGTGGCCGCGTACTCGGCGGCCGTCTTGTACAGGGCAATGGCCACGTCGCGCATCTTGGCGGCCAGTTCGGCGCCGATGCGCTCTTCCATTTCAGCAAAGCTGATGTTTTCGTCATGCTCGCCCAGCTCGGCCTTGGCCGCCGGGGTGAAGATCGGTTCCGGCAGTTTTTCCGCCTGTTGCAGGCCGGCTGGCAACTTGATGCCGCAGATGCTGCCTGTATCTTGATAGTCTTTCCAGCCCGAACCGATGATGTAGCCGCGCACGACCGCCTCGACCATGATGGGCTTCAAGCGCTTGGCCACCACGGCGCGGCCCTTGACTTGCTCCACTTCATCCGGCGCCACCACGGATTCCGGCGCCACGCCGGTCAGGTGATTCGGCACGATGTGGCCCAGTTTCTCGAACCAGAAGTCGCTCATCTGGTTGAGGACCTTGCCCTTGCCGGGGATAGGCTCGTTCATGACGACATCGAAGGCCGACAGGCGGTCCGTGGTGACGATCAGGATCTTGTCGTCGCCGACGGCGTAATTGTCGCGGACCTTGCCGTGGCCCAGCAATGGCAGGGAGTGGATGGAAGTCTGATAGAGGCTGTTCATAGCGGGGGGAATAGTTGGATGAAACGAAACCGGCAGGCAGGGAAGACGCCCGCCGGTCGAGAAAATCGGGCACGGAGATGCAGCTTCCGGCCCGTTCCAGACAGAATTTTACTTCACAATTTGCGACAGCTCGCCGGCCTTGTAGCGCTCGGCCATTTTTTCCATCGTGATGACCTTGATTTTCGACGCCTGGCCTTCGCAACCGAATGCCTGCATGCGGGCGCGCACGATTTGCTCTGCAGCAAGACGGGCTGGCTTCAGGTAGTCGCGCGGGTCGAATTTCGATGGATTTTCAAACAGGTATTTGCGGATCGCGGCCGTCATCGCCAGGCGGATATCGGTGTCGATGTTGATCTTGCGCACGCCGTGACGGATGCCTTCCTGGATTTCCTCGACTGGCACGCCGTAGGTTTCCTTCATGTCGCCGCCGAATTCGCGGATGATGGCCAGCAATTCCTGCGGCACCGACGAGGAACCGTGCATCACCAGATGGGTGTTCGGGATGCGCGCGTGGATTTCCTTGATGCGGTCGATGGCCAGGATGTCGCCCGTTGGCTTGCGCGTGAATTTATACGCGCCGTGCGAGGTGCCGATGGCGATCGCCAGCGCGTCGCACTGGGTGCGCTGCACGAAGTCGGCAGCCTGCGCCACGTCCGTCAGCAGTTGCTCGCGCGTCATGGTGCCGTCGGCGCCGTGGCCGTCTTCCTTGTCGCCCTTCATGGTTTCCAGCGAACCGAGCACGCCCAGTTCCGCTTCCACCGTCACGCCGATGGCGTGCGAGAATTTCACCACTTCACGCGACACTTCCACGTTGTATTCGTAGGAAGCGACCGACTTGCCGTCCGCTTCCAGCGAACCGTCCATCATCACGGAAGTAAAACCCGAGCGAATGGCGGCCATGCAGACGGCCGGCGACTGGCCGTGATCCTGGTGCATGACGACGGGAATGTGCGGATACGCTTCGACGGCGGCGTCGATCAGGTGACGCAGGAAGGCTTCACCGGCGTACTTGCGCGCGCCAGCGGACGCTTGCATGATCACCGGGCTGTTGAGCGCATCGGCGGCGGCCATGATGGCTTGCACTTGCTCCAGGTTATTGACGTTGAAAGCAGGAATGCCATAACCGTTTTCGGCGGCATGGTCCAGCAGTTGACGCATGGATACGAGAGACATGGTAATACTCCAGAGAACAATAGAAACCGTTGCGGCGCTTCGCGGCTAATTGCCGCGCCAGCGCCTGAATTCTTAGCTATTAATCAAACTCGCCGACTGTGACAATCTTTAATGCATTCGTGCCACCCACCTGGCCCATCGGCTCGCCCCACGTGACGACGATCATGTCACCCTTTTTGACGATGCCCTGCGCCACCAGCAGCTCTTCCGCCTGCTTCAGCACTTGCGCGCTGGGGGCGTTCTGCATCAGATGATACGCCCGAACATTGCGGTACAGCGCGGCTTTGCGCAAAGTCGTGACGCTGGGCGTGAGCGCGTAGATCGGCGTGTCGATGCTGTGGCGGCTCATCCACAAGGCGGTGGAACCGGATTCCGTCAGCGCCACGATGGCTTTTACGCGCAGGTGATGGGCGGTAAACAACGCGCCATACGCGATCGACTGGTCGATGCGGGTAAACGTGACGTTGAGGAAATCGGCATCGAGCTTGTTGTATTCGGACTGTTCCGCTTCGACGCAGATGGCGGCCATCATTTCCACCGTCTCGATCGGGTATTTGCCCGAGGCCGTTTCCGCCGAGGTCATGACGGCGTCCGTGCCGTCGAGCACGGCATTGGCCACGTCGGACACTTCCGCGCGGGTCGGCACGGCGTTGACGATCATCGATTCCATCATCTGCGTGGCCGTGATCGCCAGTTTATTCGACGCGCGCGCCATCTTGATCATGCGCTTCTGCAAGGCCGGCACGGCCGCATTGCCCACTTCCACGGCCAGATCGCCACGCGCCACCATGATGCCGTCGGACGCGTCGAGAATTTCTTGCAGGGCAGGAATGGCTTCGGCGCGTTCGATCTTGGCGATCATCATCGGCTTGTGGTGGTACGCTTCGCCGGCGATATTGGCCAGCTGGCGCGCCATTTCCATGTCGGTCGCGCATTTCGGGAAGGAAATGGCCAGATAGTCGGCCTGGAAACTCATGGCCGTCTTGATGTCTTCCATATCCTTGGCCGTCAGCGCGGGGGCGGACAGGCCGCCACCCTGGCGGTTGATGCCCTTGTTGTTCGACAACTCGCCGCCAATCTTGACGGTGGTGTGGATTTCGCTACCGTGGATGCGCTCGACGATCAGCACGATGAGGCCGTCGTTCAGCAGCAGCACGTCGCCCTTGTGCAGGTCGCGCGGCAAAGCCTTGTAGTCGAGGCCGACCCGTTCCTGGTTGCCCAGTTCGCCATTCTCGCCCCACTTGGCGTCGAGGATGAAGCGCTCGCCCTGCTCCAGCTGAATGCGGGTGTTTTCGAACTTGCCGACGCGAATCTTCGGACCCTGCATGTCGGCCATGATGGCCACTTCGCGGCCGCACTCGGCCGCCGCCAGGCGCACCAGCGCGGCGCGGTCGATATGGTCTTGCGCCTTGCCGTGGGAAAAATTCAAGCGCACCACGTCGACGCCCGCGCGTATCATTTTGACCAGGATATCGAAGTCCGTGGAGGCGGGGCCGATTGTTGCTACGATTTTTGTACCACGTGGCATAGGAATCCTTGTGCGCGAGCGAAGGTGAGCAAGGCCGGTTTGAGACAGCAGCCGGCAAGGTAAAAGCGCAGCGGTCAGGCTGCGCTTGGTGGCACTACAGTCAGGCTGGATCAGCCTGCGCGTTGCATCAGGATCTCTACGGCGGGTAAAGTCTTGCCTTCCAGGAACTCCAGGAAAGCGCCACCGCCCGTCGAGATATAGCTGATTTTATCGGTAATATCGTATTTGGCAATCGCCGCCAGGGTGTCGCCACCGCCGGCGATCGAGAATGCTTTCGACTCGGCAATGGCCAGCGCCAGGGTCCTGGTGCCGTGGCCGAACTGGTCGAACTCGAACACGCCGACCGGGCCGTTCCACACGATGGTGCCGGCGGCGGCGATCTGCTGCGCCAGCAGGGCCGCCGTTTTCGGGCCGATATCGAGGATCATGTCGTCGTCCGCCACGTCGGCCACGTCCTTGACCGTGGCGGCGGCCGTAGGCGAAAACTGCTTGGCGCATACGACATCGACGGGAATCGGCACTTGCGCGCCGCGCTTGGCCATGATCTCGATGATGGCCTTGGCTTCTTCGACGAGTTCCGCTTCCACCAGCGACTTGCCGACGTTCAAGCCAACGGCCTTCATGAAGGTGTTGGCGATGCCGCCGCCGACGATCAGGTTATCGACCTTGTCGGACAGGGCTTTCAGGATGGTCAGCTTGCTCGATACTTTCGAACCGGCGACGATGGCCAGCAGCGGGCGGGCGGGCGCGTGCAAAGCTTTGCCCAGCGCATCGAGTTCGGCGGCCAGCAGCGGGCCGGCGCAGGCGACGGGCGCAAACTTGGCGATGCCGTGCGTGGATGCTTCGGCGCGGTGGGCCGTACCGAACGCGTCATTGACGTAGATATCGCACAATTTCGCCATTTTTTGCGCCAGCTCATCGCTGTTTTTCTTTTCGCCCTTGTTGACGCGCACGTTTTCCAGCAGGACCACCTGGCCTGGGGCCAGGTTTTCCAGGCCGGCACCGTCGATCCAATTTTGTTTCAGTGCAACTTCCTGGCCCAGCAGCTCGGACAAACGGGCGGCCACGGGCGCCAGGCTGTCAGCCGGCTTGAACTCGCCTTCCGTCGGACGGCCCAGGTGCGACGTCACCATGACGGCGGCGCCAGCGTCGAGGGCGGCGCGGATGGCCGGCACCGAGGCGCGGATGCGCGTATCTTCGGTGATCTTGCCACTGTCATCTTGCGGGACGTTCAGGTCGGCGCGGATAAACACGCGCTTGCCTTGCAGTGCATTTTGGGCGATCAAATCTTGCAGACGGATGAAGTTGAGAACAGCTGACATGGCGATCCAGATGACGAGTGGAAGGAAGTGCGCTATTTTACCGCAATGACCAGACCAAATCCCCGATTTGTCCTGCTTTACTGAAAAACATGCAACAGTCGCAAGCCCGTGAAAACCAGCATGCCAAACACGATGGTTTGCAGCATATTGCGGCGCATCACGAAAAAGAGCGTGGCGGCAATACCGGATAACAGTTTCAAATTGGACAATTCAAAGTGCAGCTGCTGCCCCTCCATCAGCAGGTCGGGCGCGATGATGGCCGCCAGCGCGCAGGCCGGCGCATAGCGCAGCATCTCACCCACGCGGCGCGGAATGGTGATGTGATGGCCGACCAGCCAGAAGGTGCTGCGCGTGGCGGCCGTGGCCACCACCAGCACGGCGATGGCGATCCACACATCGGCTTTGCCCCAGTCTATGCCGTCAAACATGGCGTTTTGTCCATTTTTCTGTCAATTCTTCCACGGCCATGGCGCTGACCATGCCCACCACCACGGCCACCAGCAAGCCCAGTTTATACGGCAGGCTGAAGGCCAGCACGGCCACCATGCCCGCCACCAGCACGCCGCACAGGGCGGCACGGCTGAGGATCAGCGGCACCGTCACGCACAGGATCGCCAGCGTGCCGGCAAAGCCCAGTCCCCATTCGGCCGGCACGACGGCGCCCAGCACGATGCCGATGAAGGAACCGATTTGCCAGGCCAGCCAGTTCGGGTAAATCAGCCCCTTGAGGAAGGGCAGCTTGGCCGGGTCCGGCGTTTCATGGGGGTAGCGCTGCAGGAACAGGCCCACGGTGATGTCGCCGGCCACATAGCCGAGCGCAAAGCGCTGGCGCCACGGCAGATGGGAAAAATGCGGGGCCAGCAACACGGAAAAGATGACAAAACGCAAATTGACGACGAGCGCCGTGGCGAAGATCACCCACACGGGCGCTTGCGCGGCCAGCAGGGGCAGGGAGGCGAGCTGGGCCGAGCCGGCAAACACGAACAGGGTCATCGCCCCCGCCTGCGCTACCGTCAAACCGCTTTTCACCATGGCCACGCCCACCACCATGCCCCAGGCGGCGATGCCCAGCAGGGTGGGCGCGCCCAGGTTCAGGCCGGCGCGCCAGGCGTCTTTCAGCAGGGCCTCGTCCTTGTCGGCCATGACGGCGCTCACGCGGGTGTTCATGCGCACCCCCGACAAGCGGAGTGTGGTAACTGCACAACAATGGTGCGCGCAGTAGCGCTACGCAACGGTGATACCGGCAAGGCGAATCCAGTCAGTGTGGCGCTGCAGCTGCCATATTTCCGCAAAAAACCCGCGCCGCAGCCGCAGATGATCGAGCCGCCATTTTAGCCATGATTTTTGCTGTCTGCCTGAATCCGTTAAAATCGTACTTTTGGCAGCAGCCGACTTCCTTCCATACAGCCTCACGGAGCATGACAAGATGACAAAAACCACCCAGCCAGCGGTCGAACTCGACGGTAAAGACTTGCCAGCCCACTGCCCTAACCCGGCCATGCCGCTGTGGTCGTCGCATCCGCGCGTGTTTCTGGAATTCAACAAAGACGGTATCGCCAAGTGCCCGTACTGCGGCACGGCGTATACCCTGAAGGAAGGCGCCAGCGCCGGCCATCATTAAACTGCCCAGCGGCGCGCCCCCAGCGCGCCGTTTTTATTTGCACCAGCCCGGAGTCGTCATGAAACGTCTGAAAGAACTCAATGGCAGCGCCGCCGAAGTCGAAGCGGCGTTCTACGATGCCTTGCACCGCGCCGACCTCGAAGCGCTGATGGCGCTGTGGGCCGACGACGAGGAAATCGTCTGCATCCACCCGGGCGGCGCGCGCCTGATCGGCCATGCCGCCATCCGCGCCTCGTGGGAAACCATTTTGACGGCCGGCGGCCTGCACATCGTGCCGGCGCAGCTGCATGAAACGCACAACCTGATGAGTTCAGTGCACACCGTCATCGAAGGCGTGACCCAGGAAGAAGGCGGCCCGGCACATCTGCTGGCCACGAATGTGTATGTCAAAACGCCGCGCGGCTGGCGCATCGTGCTGCACCACGCCTCCATCGCCCCCGGTGGCGCGCCGGCCGACGCCACGGGAACGCAGATCCTGCACTGATGTCCTTGTCTCTTTCCTACACCGCGCCGCTCTGGCTGCCTGGCGGCCACGCGCAGACGATTTATCCGGCCGTGTGCCTCGCCAAGCCGGCCGTGGCTTTCCGCCGCGAACGCTGGCAGGCGCCCGATGGCGACTTCGTCGACGTCGACCTGGTCGACGGCCAGCCGGGCCAGCCCTTCGTGTTGCTGTTCCACGGCCTGGAAGGCTCGTCGAACAGCCATTACGCGCGCGCCCTGATGGCCGAGGTGGCCGCGCGCGGCTGGTCGGGCGCCGTGCCGCACTTTCGCGGCTGCTCGGGCGAAGCCAATCTGGCGCCGCGCTTTTACCATTCGGGCGATGCGCAGGAAGTGGACTGGATCGTGCAGCGCCTGCGCCCGCGCGCGACGGGTAAATTTTACGCGGCTGGCGTCTCGCTGGGCGGCAACGCCCTGCTGTGCTGGCTGGGCCAGTCGCAGCACCAGGCCGATTTCATCGATGCGGCCGCCGCCGTGTCCGCTCCGCTGGACCTGGCGCAAGGGGGCAAAGCCCTGTCGTCCGGCGCCAACCGCCTCTACACGCGCATGTTCCTGAACACGCTCAAACCGAAGTGCCTGGCCAAGCTGGAACAGTTTCCCGGCCTGTTCGCGCGCGACGCCATGCTGGCCGCGCGCGACTTGCACGCCTTCGACAATGTCGTCACGGCGCCGCTGCACGGCTACCGCGACGCCGACGATTATTGGCACCGCGCCAGCGCCAAGCACGTCTTGCAGGACATCACCGTGCCGACCCTGGTGCTCAATGCCCAGAACGATCCTTTCCTGCCCGGGCGCTACTTGCCGCGCAGCGCCGCGCCGCAGGTCACGCTCGAATATCCACGCCACGGCGGCCACGTCGGCTTTGCCGCTGGCAAGTTACCAGGAAGCACACGCTGGTTGCCGCAGCGCCTGATCCATTTTTTTGAAGGCGGCAACACGGCGCCATCGGCACCATAAAGCTGTCACGCTGGCAGTTCGCAAACGCACACGGAAAACGCTACACATGGATGAACTCGTCAAACAGGCGCTGGCCAAATGGCCGAACGTGCCGCACTGCTACGGCTGGCTGGGCCTCGATGCGCGCGGCCACTGGCGCATGCGCGACCAGCAGGCGCAACAGCAGCAACTGCCCGGCGACAAGATAGCCCATGCAGCCCTGTTGGGATTTATCAACCGCAATTACGACCATGACGAGCGCGGTTGCTGGTTTTTCCAGAATGGCCCGCAGCGCGTCTACCTGAACCTGGAAGCGACGCCCTACATCGCCCGCAGCGATCCGCGGCACGGTTTTATCCTGCAGACAGGCGCGCCGCTGGCGGCAATCGATGCGGCGTATCTGTGCGACAACGGCGCGCTGATCTTGCGCAACGATCATATCGTGGCGCAGGTGGACGACCGCGACATGGCGCAGGTGCTGCCTGCGTTGCGCCTCGATGGCCAGCTTGTCGGCGACGAGGCCCTGCTGGCCTGGCTGGAAAATGGGCAGGGAAACTTGGTGTTATTGCATGACGGCAAGGAGATCGCCGTGCAGCCGCTGCGCTACGATGCCGTGCCGACAACCTTCGGCTTCCAGCGCGCGCCGCAAGCCGAATAAGGCTTAACCCTTCTGGTCTTTCAGCTGTTCGCGGCGCTTTTCCTGCAATTCGCGCTCGCGCGCATCGATCACGGCCTGGTCATAAAAAGTCGCGTCCGTCGACTTGCGGGCGATGGTCAGCTGGTCCAGCGCGGCCATGGTGGCGCCCTGCAACACATAGGATTCGGCCAGCGCCATGTGCTGCAAAGTCATCTTGCCCTGGTCCGCATAGGATTTCGCCAGTAAATCATACAGTTCCGGCTCTTCCTTGTAGAGCTGCACCTGGTCGCGCAGATACAAGGTAGCCTGCTCCAGCTTGCCTGCAGCCATCAGTGCTTCCGCATACTGATGGGCAATGCCGCGCGAGAGGGGGAACTGCTGGCGCGCCGCATCCGCCGCCTTCAGGGCTTGCTGCGCCACTTCCTTCTTCTGCGCCGGCATCAACAGCACTTCCAGCCCCATCGCCGCCAGCAGCGAGTTCGGCGCCTGCGTGCCGCCCGAGGTAAACACATTCGGCCCGGCCGGCTGGTGCAGGGCGGCATTGGCGGCATCGAGTTCCTTCTGCGCCTCCGCCGGCTTGCCCTGCTTGACGGCGACAAAGGACAGGCCGTAATGGGCGGCCACCACCTGGAAACGGCTTTGCTGCTCCAGCTGCGTCTTGAAGACGGCCGTGGCGTTCAACAGGCCTTGCACGCTTTCATCCTGCAGCACGCGGGCACGCGCGCGGGCCAGGTGAAAGCTCAGGCTGTCCGGACGCTGCTTGTACGGTTGCTCGCGGATACGCGCCTGGATATCGGCGATGCGTTCCGTCGTCAGCGGGTGGGTCTGCAGATAGGCGGGCACCAGGTCGCTGTACGAGCGGCTGGCCGCCTGCATGCGGCCGAAGAAGGCCACCATGCCGGTGGTGTCGAAACCGGCTTCGCCCATGATCTGGAAGCCGATGCGGTCGGCCTCGCGCTCGGCATCGCGGCCAAAATTGAGCTGGCGCTGGATGGCCAGGCCCTGGCCGGCGGCAAACACGCCCAGCGCCACGTCGCCGCCCGCGCGCGACGCCAGCGCCGCCAGCAACATGGCCGCCAGCGGCATCAGGGCATCCTGGCGCTGCTGGCCCAGCATGCGCGCGATATGGCGCTGCGCCACGTGGCCGATCTCGTGCGACAGCACAGACGCCAGTTCCGCCTCCGTTTGCGCCGCCAGCACCAGCGCCGAATGCACGCCGATGAAGCCGCCCGGCAAGGCAAACGCGTTCAACTGGGGATCGCGCACGGCAAAGAAGAAATAGTCGTAATTCGTTTCGCCGCGCACGCTGGGGCGCGCCGCCACGAGGGCGTTGCCGAAAGTGTTCAGGTATTCCAGCAGCGGGGCGTCATCGAGGTAATCGCGGTCGCCGCGGATGCCGCGCATGATTTCCTCGCCGATCTTGCGCTCCATCGCCGGCGACAGGTCTACGCGCGAGGTATCGCCCAGGTTCGGCAGGTTCGGCGCCGGCGGCACGGCCAGCGGCGTCCAGCTGCTGGCCGTGGTCGCCGTGATGGCGGCCGGCGCCGCCGGTGCGGACGTATAGATTTGCGCCAGCGCACATGGCGCCGCCAGCCAGAATGCAGCCAGCATGGATGCGCGCCGGGAGCGGCGCAGCCATGCCGCAGCGGCGTTTTCAAGGACGATAGGAAGGGGAGTTTTTGAATTCACGGGTGCTATCATACCTTGTTAGCGGCGCCCATTCTCACGCGACAAGCATGCACCATGCCAGTGCTATGACGCCGTGGCCGGGCGTGCCGCATCTCCACTCCTTACCTATTTTGACGCCATGACAACAGCAGACAAGCAAGCCCCCGCCGGAGAACTGACCCATTTTGACGCCACGGGCCAGGCCCATATGGTCGATGTGGGCAGCAAGGAAGACACGCGCCGCAGCGCCGTGGCCGCCGGCACCATCCGCATGCAGCCCGCCACCCTGGCATTGATCATTTCCGGCCATGCGAAAAAGGGCGACGTGCTGGGCATCGCCCGCATCGCCGCCATCATGGGCGCCAAGCGCACCAGCGACCTGATTCCCCTGTGCCACCCGCTGGCCCTCACGCGCGTCACCGTCGACTTCGAAGTGGATGAAGCGGCCAACAGCGTGCACTGCCGCGCCCAGGTCGATACCACCGGCAAGACGGGCGTGGAAATGGAAGCGCTCACTTCCGTGCAAATCGGCTTGCTGACGATTTACGACATGTGCAAGGCCGTCGACCGGGGCATGGTCATGACGAATGTGCGCGTGCTGGAAAAGCATGGCGGCAAGTCGGGCGACTGGCACGCCGAGCTGTAACTATGCTGGCTGGCGCGCCAGCTGGCCCAAAACGCGGCGCACGTCGCACAGCAGCCAGACGGCACTGGCCAGGCACAGCACGATGAGGGCCACGGACAGGGGCAAGTGGAATTGTTCCAGCCCTGCCAGCGCAAAGCCGGCATGGATCAGGCAGGTTCCCACGCCCAGCGCGGCACACACACAAGCGTACAGGGCCGCCCGCGAGGTGGCCAGCAGCACGTGCCGGTAACCGACCAGTACCAGCGCAATCGCCGCCAGGTTAAACACCAGGAAACCCTGTATGCCGCCCGGCACATGGAACATTTCCCATTCGCGCCAGTACGCCGCATCGACCTGATGCAGGATCAACAACAACATCGTCCAGAAATAGCTGCGTGCCATAAGATTTACATTCGTCAATATTGACGCAATTGTAAAGCCAGAACCGCGCACCGGCACGCGTCCATGGCATTTTTCCATGCGAATATGAATTTCATTGATATGAGTGCTTTTTCATCAAGAAATCATGCATACTGCGATTCGACCATATCGAGATGAGCATCGCATGACAAGCAACAAGCCCGCCGCGGAAAGCAAGCTCCAGGACTTCGAATTCGAGGCGATGAATCTGCAGGTGGGCGGACGCATCCAGTTCATCACGCACCGCACCATCAAGCCCATCCAGCATTTCTCGACCCTGATCGGCTATGTAAAAGACGAGTACCTGATCGTCAAGATTCCCATGGAAAACGGCACCGCCATCGTGCTCAACGAGGGCGACAAGCTGACCATCCGCGTGTTTTCCGGCGTCACCGTGTGTTCGTTTGCCTGCAGCGTGCTGCGCATCTTTGGCCGCCCGCTCAATTATGTGCACCTGAGCTTTCCCGACGCCATCCAGGGCACCAGCCTGCGCACGGCCATGCGCGTGAAAGTGGACATTCCGGCGCAGCTGAGCTACCGCGACGTGGCGGCCGTGCCCGTGTTCATCGTCAACCTCAGCGTCTCGGGGGCGCTGATCGAGGCGCCCAGCATGCTCACGCCGGACGACGAGGGCGTCGCGCTCAGCTTTACCCTGCTGGTGCAGCCGAACAAGCATCAGATGCGCGTCAATACGCGCGCGCGCATCCAGAACGTCAGCGTGGGCAAGCCGTCGAATGGCAATGCGGCCGACGTCGCCGAAATCTATACGTATGGCGTGCAATTCATCGACCTGGAACCGACCCACTACACCCTGCTGCAAAACCTCACGTATGAAGCGCTGATCGCGGACCGGCAAAAAATCGTCTGACACTGGCACGGCAGGCAGCGCTCACTGCGTCGCCACCACCTTGGGAATATTGTTCCTGGTAATGGCTTCCTTCGCCGCCGCATTCGTCACGCTGGTGCTGTTAAACCAGCTCAGGCTGCTGGTGCCGACCTGCAACTCCATGCTCACCGTCTGGCCACCCATGCCACTACCCAAGTCGCCTGCCAGGGTCAGCTCGATATTGCCCTTGTCGACCTTGGCGCCGGCCACTTCGCGCGTCGGGCTGAACAGTGGAATCGCGCTGGGCGCGGCCTCGGTGGGCGTGCTGCAAGCGGTCGCCAGTCCCCCGTTTTCCTGCACGCACAGGGCCACGGCCGTTTTCAACGGGGCAGCGGCGGCCAGCACGTTGCTGACCTTGGCCCGCATCGTATAGTCGCCATACTGGGGAATGGCCACGGCCGCCAGGATGCCGGCGATGGCCACCACGATCATCAGTTCTATCAGGGTAAATCCGCTCTGCGCGCGCATCGTCGCCTCCCATGGTGCCTTGTGCACGCCAGGTACGGTGCAAGCGCCATGCCAGCGACGCGCCCGGGCAACGGCGGTGCACGTGGAAAGAAAAGCGACACTTTTTGGCATACGCGGCCCAACTGCGTCAGGCGGCGTCCTCGGACAGTCCTTTCTTTTCCGCAAAATAGGGATAGGCCAGAGGCAACAGCAGCAAGGTAAAGAAGGTAGCCGACACGATGCCGCCCACGATCACCACGGCGAACGGGCGCTGGGTTTCCGAGCCGATACCATGCGACAGCGCCGCCGGCAGCAAGCCCAGACCTGCCATCAATGCCGTCATCAGGATGGGCCGCAAGCGCGCCACGGCGCCGGCGATGGCACTATCGACGGCACTCGCGTTGTGCCGGGCTATCTCGACGATCTGCTCGACCATGATGACGCCGTTCTGCACCGATATACCGGCCACGGCAATGAAGCCAACGGCCGCCGAGACGGAAAAATGCAGGCCGACCAGCGCCAGGCCCAGGATGCCGCCGATCATGGTAAATGGCACGATGGACAGGATCAGCATGGCCTTGCGCACGGACCGGAAGGCCCAGAACAGCAGCGAAAATATCATCAGCGCGGTGATCGGCACGATCACTTCCAGGCGCTTCACGGCGCGCTGCTGGTTTTCGAACTGCCCGCCCCAGGTGATCTGGTAGCCCGGCGGCAGGTGCACGAGGCGCGCCACTTTTTCTTGAGCCTCCGCAACGAAACTGCCCTGGTCGCGGCCCAGCAGATTGGCCTTGACGGACGCATTGCGCCCGCCCGCTTCGCGGCTGATGCGGGCCGCGCCCTGGCGCACCTCGATGTGCGCCAGCTCGGCCAGCGCCACCGTGCCGGTGGCGCCCGGCAAATTGACCGGCAGGGCGCCGACGGCATCGACGGAGTCGCGCGCCGCTTCCTTCAGGCGCACGGTAATGTCGAAACGCCGGTCGCCCTCGAAATACGCGTTGACGACGTTGCCCGCCAGCGCCGTCTGGATCGCCGTGTTGACATCGGCCACGTTGACGCCCAGGCGGGCGATGCGCTCGCGGTCGATAACGATGTCGAGTTCGCTCTGTCCGCCGATTTTTACGGCGCCCACGTCGGCCGCACCCGCAATGCCGCTCAGGATGCCGGCGATCTGCTCGCTCTTTTGCGTCAGCACGTCCAGGTCGGGACCGTAAATCTTCACGGCAATTTCGCCCTTCACGCCTGACAGCGCCTCTTCCACATTGTCCTCGATGACTTGCGAAAAGTTCGTCGGCACGCCGGGCAAGGTGCGTATCTTCGCCGACATATCGGCCACCAACGCCTCCTTGTCCGCAAAGCGCCAGCTGCCGCGCGGTTTCAGGTCCGCCAGGATTTCCATGTTGTTGCTGCCCTTGGGATCGGTACCGTCGTCGGGCCGGCCCACGTGCGAGATGACATTGCCCACTTCCGGGTAGGACAGGATGATGGCGCGTACCTGCTGCTCGACGGCGCGCGTCTTTTCCAGCGAACTGGAGGTCGGCAGGCTGACCGTCAGCCACAGGTTGCCTTCGTCGAGCTTGGGCAGGAACTCGCTGCCGAGCAGCGGTGCCAGCGCCAGGGTCACCACCAGCGCCAGCACCGAGGCGAGCATGACGAAATTGCGCTGGCGCTGCGCCGCCGCCAGCAGGCGGCCGTAACCGTCCTGGATGCGCTGCAGCCAGGCGCTGTGCTTTTCCGCCATCGGGTGGCGGCGCATGGTCCAGGCCAGCAAGGTAGGCACCAGCGTCATGGTCAGGATGATGGCGCCCAGCATGGCAAAGCTCAGCGTGAACGCCACGGGCGAGAAGATCTTGCCTTCCACGCGCTGGAAGGTGTAGATGGGAATGAAGGCGACAATAATGATGGCCTTGGCAAACAGGATGGGGTGACCCAGGTCGACCACCGTCTGCTTCAGGGTGCGCTCGCGCAGGGAGGCATCATGCCGCCCCTGCTCGCCCAGCAGGGCCAGCCGTACCAGCAATGCTTCGACCAGCACCACGGCGCTGTCGATGATGATGCCGAAGTCGACCGCGCCCAACGAAATCAGGTTGGCGGGAATGCCGCGCGCATCAAGCATGATGAAGGCGAACAGCAACGACAGGGGAATCACGGCCGCGACGATCAGGGCGGCGCGCCAGTTGCCCAGGAAAATCACCAGGATGGCGATCACCAGCGCCGCGCCCAGGAGCAGGTTTTCCGCCACCGTGTGCACCGTGTGGCCGATCAGTTCCGTGCGGTCGTAGATCGTGCGCAAATGCACGCCTTTCGGCAGGCGCGCATCGAGGCCGGCGATGGCCAGCTTGACGTCGGCCACTACCTTGGCGGCGTTGCTGCCCTTGCTCATCTGCACGATGCCTTCCACCACGCTGTTTTCACGGTTGAAGGCCACCACGCCGGAACGGGGGCGATTGCCCACAGTCACTTCGGCCAGGTCCGACACGAGCACCGTGCGCCCGCCCTTGGCGCTGACGATGACGCGGCCGATATCGTCGATGCTGCCAAAGATACCGATGCCGCGCACCACCAGCGCCTCGTCGCCGCGGCGCACCAGGCCGCCACCCACATTGGCGCTGTTATTGTTCAAGGCCGCGCTGAGCTGGTCGATGGTGACGCCATAGCGCTGCAGGGCGGCCGGGTCGACCTGCACCTGGTATTCCTTGACAGTGCCGCCGAAGCTGACGACATCGGCCACGCCGGGTACGATGCGCAGCGCAGGCCGCACGACCCAGTCCTGCAAGGCCCGCACTTCGTTCGCATCCATGCCCGGCGGTGCCTCGATCACATAGCGGAAGATTTCACCGACCGCCGTCGACAAGGGCGCCAGGCTCGCCTGCACGCCCGTGGGCAGCGTGACGTTCTGCAATTTTTCCAGCACTTGCTGGCGCGCAAAATAATCGTCCGTGCCATCGGCAAAGGTCAGGGTCACCACGGACAGGCCGGTAATCGTCACGGAACGCAGCTGCGTCTGCTGCGGCACGCCACTCATTTCGCGTTCGATGGGCAAGGTGACGTTGCGTTCGACTTCCTCCGGCGCCTGGCCCAAATACTGCGTGACGATCTGCACCTGCACGTCCTGCACGTCGGGAAAGGCTTCGATGGGCAGGTTGCTCAGCGCGCGGTAGCCGAAGACGGCCAGCGCCGCCGTCAGGATCAGCACGAAAACGCGCTGCGCCAGGACAAAATCGATCAGCTTAGCGAGCATTGGTAGCCACCTCGGCGTTGAGCAGGAAGGCGCCTTCCGTGACGACCCGTTCGCCGGCGCTCACGCCCGCATCGACAAAGCTGCTGTCGCGTCCCTTGATGCGCACGTTCACGCGGCGTTTTTCAAACGTGCCTGGCTGTTTTTCCACGAAGACATAGCTGTACACGCCTTCTGCGAACAGGCTGGTATTGGGCAAGGCCACGGCCAGGACGCCGCCATCGCCGGCCAGGAAGGAGGCGCGCGCGAACATTTCCGGCTTCAGGGCGCCATCGGCGTTGTCCAGCGTGCAACGCACCTGGATGCGCCGCGTCTGCGGGTCCAGCACCGGCGCCACATGCGCCACCGTGGCGCTGAAGCGGCGCCCCGGGTAGGCATCCGTCTCGACACTGACCGCCTGTCCCTGGCGCACGCTGGCGAGGGCGCTTTCCGGCACGTCGACCAGCAGCCACAGACGGCGCAAGTCGCTGATGACGAACAGGGGCGCGGGCGCGTCGGGACGCACTTCCTGGCCCGGGTTGATCTGGCGGTCGGCGATAGTGCCGGCCAGCGGCGCGCGCAGCGTGTAGCGGCCATTGCCGCTGCCGACCGCGTTCAGGCTATGCATGCGCAAGGCCGCACGCCGCGTTTCCGCGCGTGCCTGCTGGAAATCGGCATCGGCCGACTCATAATCCTTGCGCGCCAGCACCTCTCCGCGGAACAGTGTGTCGGCGCGCTGATAGGCCAGTTGCTTGCGCACTTCGTCGGCCTGGGCTTTGCGCCAGTCGGCCTCGGCACTGGCCATGTCGGGAGAATCGAGGTCGGCCAGCAAGGCGCCGCGCGCCACGCGCTCGCCACTATCGGCATGCAACGCCAGCACGCGGCCCGGCACGGGCGAACTGACGCGCGTGGTGACGTTTTCATCGTAGGCGATGCGTCCGTTCAGGGCGGCGCTGGCCGGCAGCGGCACCGCACTCACTGCGGCGATTTTCAGCGTCGCCATCTGCGGCGCATTCGCGGCAAAATGCAGCACGCCGGGCGCGGCAACGCTGCTGGCCACGGCGACGGCAGGCAAAGCGGCGGCGTGCGCCCGTTGCAGATACTGCACGCCCGCGGCGGACCCGCCGCACAGCAGGACGAACAGGGCGCCATAAGTCAAAGTACTGCGCGATATCATGGTGTCGTACTTTCAAGAGATGCGGTGGGAAAGGATGCCTGCCAGGCGGCCAGCGCCTTGGCGTAGTCACTGCGGGCGGCCAGTGCGTCAAGCTGCACGGCGCGGTAGCTGCGCCGCACATCGAGTACATCGGCGATCGGCAGGGCGCCATGCTGGTAAGCGAATTCCGCCGCCTGGGCCGACTTTTGCGCGGCCGGCAGCAAGCTGTCGTCGATGCGTTGCAAGCGCTCGCCATTGCTGCGCATGTCGAGTACAGAACGGCTCAGCTCCGCCCTGGCCAGGATGCGCGCCTGCTCGAGGTTTTCCTGCGCCAGGTCCAGCGCCACCTGGGCACTACGGATCTCGCCGTCATACTGGTAGCGCAGAAAGAGCGGTACCTGCAGGGAAATACCGAAGCTGTTGCCGCTGCCTTGTGGATTGCTGGCGCTGGTCGGGTAATGTTCAGCCTGCACGCCGATGGAAACGTCACGCGTGCGCGAGGCAAGCGCCAGCTTGTGTGCCGACAAGGCCGCGGCCACCCTCGCCTGCGCCGCCATCACATCGGGGCGATGCGCAATGGCTGCCTCGGCCGGATCGGCCTGCGCCAGGGTGGTGGCTGCGACTGCGGGCCAGCCATCGGCAAGCGGCAGCTGCGCCTGGCGGTTGTCGATACCGGTCAGCAAGGCCAGCGCCAGGCGCGTACGCGCGACATCGCTGCGCGCCTGCGCCGTATCGTTGCTGGCGCGCAGCGCTTCAACTTGCAGCCGCGCCACGTCAGCCGGCGACACATCACCCGCCTGTCGCTTCTTCTGCGCCACCTCGACGGTGCGCTGGTACAACTGCGCCGTATCATTGAGGATGGTCAGGCGCTCGCCCGCCGCCAGCGCATCGTAATAAGCCTGGCTGACAGCGAGACGCAACTGGCGCCGCGCCTCGCGCACGTCTTCGCGTGCGCCCTCTTCCTGATGCAGTGCACCGTCGCGGCGCAGGCCGCGCTTGCCGCCCCGCTCCAGCAACTGGTCGATGCGCACGCTGCTGTCGACGGTCTTGCTGCGCAAGCTGCCTGCGCCCACGCCAAGGCCGGGGTTGATGTTCATCGTCTGCACCGTCAACATGGGATTGGGCGCGGCGGCGGCGCTGGTCACGGCAGCGGCGGCACTGTCAAGCGCCAGTGCCGACACGCGTACGTCGTGGTTGCGTTCGAGCGCAACGCGCTGCAACTGCTCCAGCCCCAGGCTGTCCTCCAGCGGGGTCTGCGCATGCAGGATCAGTGGCAGGAACAACGGCAACAACGCCGCTGGCCACCGTAAACATTTCATGGACATGATGTTTGCTTTCACATTCTCTTGGAATTTAATCGCTGTCAGCGGGCAATAATCTGGACATGCGCGACAAATGACCCCTCCCGCAATCCTCTGGCCACAACTCGACCTGCACGCCAGGCCTGGCGTCGATCTCCGGCGGCACCTCGGCTACCGCCGTGCGCATGACGCGCACATGGTGGTAGCGCAACTCGACAAAATGGCGGCTCGCCAATTCGGCGTCGGACAAGCGCGCCAGACAGGCTGGCAAATCGGCGGTGCGTCCGGGTGCGTACGCAGCGACGACCCAGGCGCGCTTTGCGCCCTGCCGCCAGTCCACCTTGGGCGCCTCGGCACAGGCGCACAACAGCAACAGGCATAGCGCGGCCACGCCCGGTTTCATGGCATCCATAGGGTAGTTTTCCGATGTAGAAAGTAGGCACGCACGCGGCGCGCGAAGGTGAAGCTGACAGGCCGAATCATAGGCGCGCGGTGCACCGAACGGTGTTACAAGTTGGTAATGTCACATGCCTGTCATGGCCCACGCGAGCGGGCACGTAGACGGTAAGGAGGTGTCGCGGGATAGGGCGAGCGGTTGGCAGGAAGGGGGATGCAAAGGACAAAAAAAGGAGCCGAAGCTCCTTTTTTGTATTGCGTGAACCAGGCTGGAATTACAGCATGGCTTTCAGCAGACGCGCCATTTCCGACGGGTTTTTGGTCACGGTGATGCCGCAAGCTTCCATGATTTCCAGCTTGGCTTGTGCCGTATCGGCACCGCCCGAGATCAGCGCGCCGGCGTGGCCCATGCGCTTGCCTGGAGGAGCGGTGACGCCAGCGATGAAGCCGACGACCGGTTTTTTCATGTTGTCTTTGATCCAATAAGCCGCGTTGGCTTCGTCCGGACCGCCGATTTCGCCGATCATGATGACCGCGTCGGTATCTGGATCATCATTGAACATCTTCATGATGTCGATGTGCTTCAGACCGTTGATCGGGTCGCCGCCGATGCCGACTGCCGACGATTGGCCCAGGCCCAGTGCGGTCAGCTGACCCACTGCTTCATAGGTCAGGGTACCCGAACGCGATACCACGCCGATGCGGCCTTTTTTATGGATGTGACCTGGCATGATGCCGATCTTGATTTCGTCTGGCGTGATCAGGCCTGGGCAGTTAGGGCCCAGCAGCAAGGTTTTGCTGCCCGACTTGGCCATACGGTCTTTCAAGGCCATCATGTCACGGACAGGAATGCCTTCGGTGATGCAAATGGCCAGATCCATTTCAGCTTCGACAGCTTCCCAGATCGCCGCTGCCGCGCCTGCTGGCGGCACGTAGATCACGGAAACGTTGGCGCCGGTTTCTTTTTTCGCTTCGGTGACGCTAGCGAAAATAGGAATGCCTTCGAAGTCTTCGCCGGCTTTCTTCGGGTTCACGCCTGCCACGAAGGCAGCTTTGCCGTTCGCGTAGTCGCGGCAACCGCGGGTGTGGAACTGGCCGGTCTTGCCGGTGATCCCTTGGGTTACGACTTTGGTATCTTTATTGATCAGAATGGACATGTTGATTCCTTAATTAAGCTTGACCGGCAGCAGCGGCAACGACGCTCTTGGCTGCATCTTCCATGGTGTCGGCTGCGATGATAGGCAGACCGGAATCGGCCAGCATCTTTTTGCCCAGATCTTCGTTGGTGCCCTTCATGCGCACCACCAGCGGTACGTTCAGCGAAACGGCTTTCACCGCGGCGATGACGCCTTCGGCGATCACGTCGCAACGCATGATGCCGCCGAAAATGTTCACCAGAATGGCTTTCAGGCCTGGGTTTTTCAGCATGATCTTGAACGCTTCGGTCACTTTTTCTGCCGTCGCACCGCCGCCGACGTCCAGGAAGTTGGCTGGCTCGCCGCCGAACAGTTTGATCGTGTCCATGGTGGCCATGGCCAGGCCGGCGCCGTTCACCAGGCAACCGATGTTGCCGTCGAGCGAAATGTAGGCCAGGTCGAATTTCGACGCTTCGATTTCAGCTGGATCTTCTTCGTCCAGATCGCGCAGGGCGACGATTTCCGGATGACGGAACAGGGCGTTCGGGTCAAAGTTGAACTTGGCGTCCAGGGCGATGACTTTGCCGCTGCCGGTGACGATCAGCGGATTGATTTCGGCCAGCGAGCAGTCGGTTTCCCAGTACGCTTTGTACAGGCCTTGCAGGTTGACGCGGGCGTCGACGATGGAACCGGCAGGCACGCCGATTTTGGTCGCGATGTCGTCTGCCTGGGCATCGGTCAGGCCAACGCTAGGCTCGATGGTGACGTGGTGGATCTTCTCAGGGTGGCTCTCGGCCACTTCTTCAATGTCCATGCCGCCTTCGGACGAAGCCATCAGGACGATTTTCTGGGTGACGCGGTCGGTGACCAGCGAAACGTACAGTTCCTGTTTGATGTCGGCGCCTTCTTCCACCAGCAGGCGGTTGACTTTCTGGCCTTCGGCGCTGGTCTGGTGCGTGATCAGCTGCATGCCCATGATCTGGTCAGCGTATTCTTTGACCTGTTCGATCGATTTTGCCACTTTCACGCCGCCGCCCTTGCCGCGGCCACCTGCGTGGATCTGCGCCTTGACGACCCATACCGGGCCGCCCAGGGTTTCCGCAGCCTTGACGGCTTCGTCGACGGACATGCACGGAATGCCGCGTGGTACCGTCACTCCATACTGCCGGAGGATTTCTTTGGCTTGATACTCATGGATTTTCATGCTGGCTTCCCTTCTGATACTGATTTGTAAAAATACGGTTAGTGGTGCAAAAAAACAGGAAATACAGCGCCGGGGTCACGCTTTGGCTACCCAGCGCGGGTAGTACTGTGCAACTGCCCCGCCATCGGTGCGCAAGGCGTGACACTTGTCGAGTTGAAACGGCTTTTCATGCGACAAATCAGCATTCTCACCGTCACGGGTCGACCAGACATCGCCGGCAAATGCCTGAACCGTCGCAGTCGGCAAGACTTGCGCCAGTTCGGTCAAATGGGTACAGCCGGCGATTCCCGCCAGGCGCTGTTTCAAGTCGCGGCGGAAATTCTTCAATAAATTCAAACCGATCAGCGCCCTGTAAGCGGGGCCGATGGTATCGCAAAAACCGGGATAGGGCACGGCATCGGAGGCGGCTTCGGCCTCGACAATGGTCAGTTCGCGATCGACGGTAATGCGTAAATGGAGGTCATGCAGGGGAGTGCCGGCGGGACGGGGGCCGGAAGCCAGGGTCGCGTCATAGCTTTTGATATCGGTGATACGGGCGTCGATATCCCACAGGCCGTCGTCGCGCATATACGCTTGGACGTCGATAACGCGGGAGTGCCGTAGGGCGCGCCGGGATACGGGAGTTGACAGGGGCATAAGACCGATGCCGCTTGCGCGGCCAAAATTTAGTAAGCAGCCATGTGCCTAAAGCACTCTGTTCGCAGCTTCTACGAACAGCAACCGCACCTGCGGCGCCGCAAAAACCCTAAAAGTGTAGCACATTGGACGCAGGTTGCGCCGCAACATAATTTTTCATTGCTTCGTTAAAAACATTTCAAATTATAAATAGAAAACAGTGATTTTCATGAAGTCATTCACAAACCGAATGATTGATATCATAAAAATCACTGTCATTGCCATGACACGAGATGCGTCGGCATCAGCCTCAATCGGCCACGCCCAGTGCCTGCAGGATGGGCAGCACGGTGACGCGGAAGCTTTCCGCCTGCACGGCCAGTTCAGCCAGGTTGTCTTCTTCCGTCGTCAGCACCGTGCCATTGCGCACCATGGTTTGCTGCAGTGCGCGGAAAGCCTGCCAGGCAAATGCCGCCCAGGTGTCGGCCTCCTGATGCCCTTCCAGTCTGGCCAGCAGGAACAACTGTTGCATATGCAACACACCCACGCCGCCGCCCGTCACCGGACTGGCCAACGCGGCCAGGTCGGTGCGGCCCAGGGCCTTTTCCAGCAAATGCCGGTTCAGCCTGGCCGTAGCCGGCCGCGCCAGTGCGATCGCCGCGTCATCCTGCACTGGCGATATGCAGGCTTTATGTGCCAGCACCAGCAACATCTGCAGCAGGCTGCCCAGGTCGGCCAGCAAACGCTGTTGCAGTTCGGCTATGGTATGGGGCTTGCAGTCACCGAGCAGTTCCAGCAGGGGGCCATACACGGCCGGGTCCAGATCGGCCTCGCCCAAGGCGCCCGTCACCTTCATGGCGATCTGCTCGACCGGCGCCACCAGCAGGATGCGTACGGCGCGCAGTGCGGCAGCCTGTTCATGGGCGCTCAGCTTGCGGCTGCCCTTGACCCAGTAATCCTGGCGAAACTGCCGGTTCAGCATGAAATCAGCGGTGTTCTCGCGGAACGTGGCATCCGGAATCTGCGCCAGGAAAGCCAGGTGTTCGGGCGAGAAATTGAGCGGGGCAACATGATCGGGGTAGGCGGCCGAACCGGCAAACTCGAGCTTGGCCGCGGCCAGCACCGGCTTGATGGCCGAAAACGATACCGGTTGCCAGTAATGATTGAAGTACTCGTGGGACAGGTAGTTCGGATCCTGCTCACTAATCTGTTGCAGCCGCAGGGCGATGCTGGGATTGGCCAGCAGGTAGCGCGGCTTGGTCTCCATCAGGCGGTTGACGAAGGAGAGCGCGCTGCCCACGCGCGTCAGCGAATCCTGCCCCGGCGCGCTCAGCACGCGGCTGTGCTGCTCCATCAGGTCGCGGATCGGCGCCATCGCAGCCCAGCCCGCCTGCGTGTTGTAACTGATGTACAGCACGCCACCCGGCTTGAGCTTGCGCGCCAGGAAATCGGCGATATGCGCCTGGTTTTCCGGCGAGATCCAGCTCCAGATACCGTGCAGGGCGATGAAATCGAAGTCAGGCAGGTCGGTGCGGGCGCAAAAATCCTGGAACGCTTGCTCCGACAGCACGGCGCCATTGCCGGAGACCTCGGCCAGTTCCTGCGCAAAGGCGGTCTGGGCCGGATTGAAATCGGTGCCATACCAGCGTGTGCGGGACGCCGCGGCATGGATATTGACGGTCATGCCCTGACCAAACCCGAGTTCGCATGCGGTGCTGACCTTCGGCGGCTGTATGCCCCAGCTCAGTAGCAACAACTGTATGCGCAAGGGGTTCAATTCCGTGTAATAGCCGTAGGTGTATGCGGTTTCGGCCGTGTAGCCGGCATGCCAATTGCTCATCAGGTGTCCCGTATATCAAGTAAAAAAGCTGGGACGCAACATGCGCAGCAGCAATTGGGCAGAATAACTGATCCTTGCTGTCAAGTTAACAAATATTACTCGTCTTCGGGCTCCAGGCCTTTCAAGGCCACCTGCACGGCGCGCTGCGAAAAGCCGCGCTGCATCAGGAAGCGCACCTGCTTGTTGCGCTGTTCGGCATCCTGCGCCACTGCACCGAATTTGCGGCGCCACACTTCGCAGGCGCGCGCGGTCTCGCCTTCGGCCAGGCCCGCCTTGAGTTCCTGCAGCGCCTCGCCGCCTATGCCATGGCTTTGCAATTCCGCCATGATGCGGCTATTGCCGAAACGCGCCGAGCGGCGGTGGATCAGCGACTCGGAAAAGCGCTCCTGCGACAGCCAGTTGGCCTGCTCCAGGCTGTCGAGCAAGGCTTCCACATCATCGCCTTCCTGCGCATGCCGCTGCAGCTTGCGCCGCAATTCCATGCGGCTATGCTCGCGCATCGACAGAAAGCGTAGCGCCCTGCCCTTCAGGCTTAGTTGTACTGCAGCCATACACCCACCTTGTCTTTCATTCCACGATCAGACCACCCAAACACAATCGCCGCCCGGCGCAACAGCGCGGGACGGCGATCATGGTCCTACCTTGCGGCAAGCCATGCGTAGGTCGGATTAGGCCCCTTGGGCCGTAATCCGACAACATTGTTGACGTCTGTGGTGTTGTCGGATTACGCGCGGCTTTGCCGCGCTAATCCGACCTACTCTGGCTTGGCTTCCGCCTTGGCAGCCTTGTCGGCGGCTTTATCGGCTTTATCGGCTTTTTCCGGCTTTTCAGCAGCCAGCGGCGGCAGTTCACGCACGCCCAGCGAAGCGCGGACCTTGTTTTCGATCTCGCGGGCCAGCGCCGGACGCTCTTGCAGGAAGGCGCGGGCGTTGTCCTTGCCCTGGCCGATGCGTTCGCCGTTGTAGCTGTACCACGAACCGGATTTTTCGACGATCTTGGCATCCGAGCCCAGGTCCAGGATTTCGCCTTCGCGCGAGGTGCCGGCGCCGTACAGGATGTCGAAGTGCGCTTCCTTGAACGGTGGCGCGATCTTGTTCTTGACGACCTTGACCTTGGTTTCGTTGCCGATCACTTCATCGCCGGACTTGATCGAGCCGGTGCGGCGGATGTCCAGACGCACGGAAGCGTAGAATTTCAGCGCATTGCCGCCGGTGGTGGTTTCCGGACTGCCGAACATCACGCCGATCTTCATGCGGATCTGGTTGATGAAGATGACCAGGGTATTCGTGCGGTTGATGGAACCGGTCAATTTACGCAGGGCTTGCGACATCAGGCGCGCTTGCAAGCCTGGCAGGGAATCGCCCATGTCGCCTTCGATCTCGGCGCGAGGCG
Organism: Janthinobacterium sp. PAMC25594; assembly: GCF_019443505.1. Classification (NCBI taxonomy): domain Bacteria; kingdom Pseudomonadati; phylum Pseudomonadota; class Betaproteobacteria; order Burkholderiales; family Oxalobacteraceae; genus Janthinobacterium; species Janthinobacterium sp. PAMC25594. The sequence continues at coordinate 4,616,126 of NZ_CP080377.1, read as the reverse complement.
TCAGTGCGGCCACGGAGTCGATGACGACCAGGTCGACGCTGCCCGAACGCACGAGGGCGTCGCAGATTTCCAGCGCCTGCTCGCCCGTATCCGGTTGCGAGATCAGCAATTCGTGCAGGTTCACACCCAGCTTTTGCGCGTAGCCGACGTCGAGCGCGTGCTCGGCATCGATAAAGGCGCACGTGCCGCCCAGTTTTTGCATTTCAGCAATGGTTTGCAGGGTCAGCGTGGTTTTACCCGACGATTCAGGACCGTAGATTTCCACCACGCGGCCGCGCGGCAAGCCGCCCACGCCCAGCGCGATATCGAGGCCGAGCGAACCGGTCGACACGACTTGCACTTCTTCGATCACCGCGCTGGCATCCATGCGCATGACCGAACCTTTGCCAAACTGCTTCTCGATCTGCGCCAGTGCGGCGGCGAGCGCCTTGGCTTTTTCCGATGCGGGTACTACAGCTTTTTTATCGTCCATATGTTCTTTCAGCCGTTCTACAGTTGCGGACTCAGTGGAATCCGGCAGCCTGCGATAGCGCCAGTGGGTTAAATTCTTTACACAGACAGTACTGTATAAAAAAACAGTGATCAATGCAAGCGGAACGTGGATTTGTTTTGAAACAGATCAATACAAGCCTGGTTTTTCACAAAAACTATCCACCTTGCGGAAAATGAAACACAATACACACTTCAGATGTCCTGATGTTGCAAGCATAGGAAGTGCACCATGCGTATTTTACTTGCCGAAGATGACAGCGTGCTGGCCGATGGCCTGACCCGCTCGCTGCGCCAGTCCGGTTATGCAATCGACTACGTCAAGACCGGCCAGGAGGCCGATACGGCCCTGTCCACCCAGGAATTCGACCTGCTGATCCTCGACCTGGGCCTGCCGAAGATGTCCGGCCTGGAGGTGCTGCGCCGCCTGCGCGCGCGCGCCTCGCTGCTGCCGGTGCTGATCCTGACGGCCGCCGATTCCATCGAACAACGCGTAAATGGCCTCGACCTCGGTGCCGATGATTATATGGCCAAGCCGTTCGCCCTGTCGGAACTGGAGGCAAGAGTGCGCGCCCTGACGCGCCGCGGCGCCGGCGGCGGCGCCACCGTCATCAAGCACGGCCCCCTCAGCTACGACCAGGTGGGGCGCAGCGCCTACATCAACGACCAGATGCTCGACCTGTCGGCACGCGAACTGGGCTTGCTGGAAATCCTGCTGGGTCGCACCGGCCGCCTCGTCTCGAAAGAGCAGCTGGTCGACCACCTGTGCGAATGGGGCGAAGAAGTGTCGAACAACGCCATCGAGGTGTATGTGCACCGCCTGCGCAAGAAGATCGAGGTGGGCGGCGTGCGCATCGCCACCGTGCGCGGCCTCGGCTATTGCCTGGAAAAATACTCGGAAGCGGCGCGCCTGAACGCCGAAGCGGGCGAGGCGGCAGTCCCGGCCAGCGGACCCGCCAGCAAGTGAAGGCGCGCGAAGCGCCAGCGGACGAGGTGGACGACGACGACTGGTTCGAGCCGCCCACCACGGAGCAGGATGACACCATCGAGCATTCGCTGTTTGGCGAAATCCTCGACTGGATGCTGGCGCCCTTGCTGCTGCTGTGGCCGATGAGCATCGCCATCACCTACCTGGTGGCCAAGGGCATCGCCAATCAACCGTTCGACCATGCGCTGGAAGACAGCGTGACGGTGCTGACGCAACAGGTCAAGCAAGCCGACGGCACGCTGCTGCGCCGCGTGCCGGACAAGAACAGCAGCGGCCGCGACTTTCTGCGCGGCGACGATGTCGACACCCTGTATTACCTGGTGGTGGGCGGGCGCGGCGAATACCTCGACGGCGACCGCGACTTGCCGCCGCCGCAAGACCCCGACAAATACCGCAGCGGCATGGTGCTGTTTCGCAACGACACCATCCACGGCACGCCCGTGCGCGTGGCGTTTACCTATCTCGACATGCCGTCCGGCAGCGATGACGAACCGCGCCGCACGCTGGTGCAAGTGGCCGAGACGCTGGAAAAGCGCGCCCAGCTGGCCAATGAAATCATCAAGGGCGTGATCTTGCCGCAGTTCATCATCCTGCCCGTGATCCTGGCCCTGGTCTGGTTTGCCCTGGCGCGCGGCCTGTCGCCGCTGGCACAATTGCAGGAGCGCATACGCGCGCGGCCGCCCGACGATTTGAGCCCCATCGAATCGGGCCAGGTGCCCGAGGAAATCACGCCACTGGTCGGTTCGCTCAACGAGATGCTGGCGCGGCTATCGCTGTCGATCGACATGCAGAAACGCTTCATCGCCGATGCGGCGCACCAGATGAAAACGCCGCTGGCCGGCATGCGCATGCAATCCGAGCTGGCCCTGCGCCAGACCGACCACGACGAGATTCACCGCTCGCTGCTGCAACTGGCGAAAAGTTCGGAAGCGGCCACGCGGCTGGTCAACCAGCTGCTGGCCCTGGCGCGCGCGGAAAACCAGCCGCAGGCGGGCACGGCGTTCGAACCGATCGAGCTGAGCGAACTGGCGCGCGGCGTGGTGCAGGACTGGGTGCAAGCGTCGTTTGCCCAGCATATCGACCTGGGCTTCGAGCAGCCCGCGTATTCGATCATGATTTCCGGCAATGCCATGATGCTGCGTGAACTGCTGAGTAATCTGATCGACAATGCCCTGCGCTACACGCCGCTTGGGGGCAGCGTCACGGTGCGCGTGCGCAGCACCCTGGAACTGGCCATCCTGGAAGTGGAGGATACGGGCCCCGGCATACCGCAGGCCGAGCGGGCGCACGTGTTCGAACGCTTTTACCGCATTCTCGGCAGCAATGTCGATGGCAGCGGTCTGGGCCTGGCCATCGTGCGCGAGATTGCCCAGCAGCATGGCGCCGAAGTCGATATTTTTAACAATCTGCGCGCGCAGTCGCCGAAGCTGCCGGGCACCCTGCTGCGCCTGAGCATCGCCCTGTTGTTGCCGGACGCGCCAGAAGAGGATGACATCACGTATGGATAAGCCCAGCCTTCCCGCGGCGCCGCTGCGGCCGGCGCGCACGCCCGGCCCCGAGCTGCAGGCGCGCCTCGACGTGCACTGGCACAAGACGCGGCGCCTGACGGCCATCCTGCTGCTGATCTGGCTGCTGACGGGCTTCCTGACCGTGTTTTATGCGCGCGAACTGTTGCACCTGAACCTGTTCGGCTGGCCGCTGCCCTTCTATATGGCGGCCCAGGGCGCCTCGCTGGTGTATCTGGCCATCATCGCCGTCTATGCCTGGCGCATGCGACGCCTGGACCGGGATTTTCATGCCGAGGAGCAAACATGAGCGGCCAGCGCAGCTTCTTTGCGCGGCTGTGCCGCTACTACCTGCTGTTTACCGCCGGTTTCGCCGCCTTCCTGCTGGCCCTGTCGGTGCTGGAACAGGAAGGCATGCCGCGCGCCTGGATCGGCTACCTGTTCATGCTGGTCACCATCACCCTGTACGCCACCATCGGCGTCATCAGCCGCACTTCGAACGTCACCGAATACTATGTGGCGGGGCGCAGGGTGCCGGCCATGTTCAACGGCATGGCCACGGCCGCCGACTGGATTTCGGCCGCCAGCTTCATCAGCCTGGCCGGCGGCCTGTACCTGAACGGCTTCGACGGCCTGGCCTTCATCATGGGCTGGACGGGTGGCTATTGCCTGGTGGCGCTATTGATCGCGCCCTACCTGCGCAAGTTCAGCCAGTACACGATTCCCGACTTCCTCGCCGCCCGCTACGCCAGCGGTACCGACAAACGGGGCGCCAGCGTGCGCGTGGTGGCCGTCGCCGCCACCATCATCGTCTCGTTTACGTATGTGGTGGCGCAGATCTACGCCGTCGGCCTGATCGCCTCGCGCTTCACGGGCGTGGATTTTTCCGTCGGCATCTTTCTGGGCCTGGCCAGCATCCTCGTCTGCTCCTTTCTGGGCGGCATGCGCGCCATCACCTGGACGCAGGTGGCGCAGTACATCATCATCCTCGTCGCCTTCCTGATTCCCGCCATGTGGCTGTCGGTCAAGCATGCGGACAATCCCGTGCCGCAGATCGCCTACGGCAAGGTGTTGCCGCAACTGAGCGCGCGCGAACACGTGCTGGAAACGGACCCGAAAGAAAACGAAGTGCGCGCCATCTTCCGCCAGCGCGCGCAAAGCTACCAGGCGCGCATCGCCGGCTTGCCCGGTTCCTGGGAGCAAGGCCGGCTGGCGGCCCAGCGCCAGCTCGATCATTTGCGCCAGCGCAATACCTCGCTGTTCGACATCCGCAACGCGGAGCGCTACCTGGTCGCCTATCCGAAAAGCCCGGACGAGGCACGCGTGCTGTGGCAGGCGGCGCAGGCGCAGAATCAGAAACGCGCCGAACCGATCATTCCGCACGCGCAGCCGTTTCCCGCCGCGGACCGCGAGCAGTCCGACATCAAGCGCAACAATTTCCTGGCCCTCGTGTTTTGCATGATGCTGGGCACGGCCGCCCTGCCGCATATCCTCATGCGATCCTACACCACGCCCTCCGTGCACGAAACGCGCGTGTCCGTGTTCTGGGCCCTGTTTTTCATCTTGTTGATCTATCTCACGATTCCCGCGCTGGCCGTGCTGGTCAAGTACGATATTTACTCGGCGCTGGTCGGCACGCAATACACGAACCTGCCCACCTGGGTGTCGTACTGGGCCAATGTGGACAAGCTCAGTCCCCTGATCAGCATCGTCGACGTCAACCGCGACGGCATCGTGCAACTGGCGGAAATTTCCATCGACGCCGACGTGCTGGTGCTGGCCACGCCCGAGATCGCCGGCCTGCCCTACGTGATTTCCGGCCTGGTGGCGGCCGGCGGCCTGGCCGCCGCCCTGTCGACGGCGGACGGCTTGTTGCTGGCCATTTCAAATGCCCTGTCGCACGACATCTATTACAAGGTGGTCGATCCCAGCGCCTCGACGCAAAAGCGCGTGACGATTTCCAAATTGCTGCTGCTGGCCGTGGCCTTCATCGCCGCCTATGCGGCCTCGCAAAAGCCGGCCGATATCCTGTCGCTGGTGGGCGTGGCGTTCTCCCTGGCCGCCTCGACCCTGTTCCCGCCGCTGGTGCTGGGCATCTTCTGGCAACGCGCCAATTACCAGGGGGCGCTGGCCGGCATGTTCACGGGCTTTGGCGTCTGTCTCTACTACATGCTGCACACGAGCACCATGCTGGGTGGCAATGCCAGCGGACAATGGTTCCATATCGCCCCCATTTCCGCCGGCATCTTCGGCGTGCCGGCCGGCCTGGCCGCCGCCATCCTCGTCAGCTGGCTGACACCGGCGCCGGGACGGCGCAGCACGGGGCTGGTCGAGCATATCCGGGCGCCGGAATGACAACGCGGCAAGGACTGGGCAAGGTGGAAGAATTCCTCGACAGAACTATCGGAAAAGACAGCGCCCCGGCAAAAAAGGAGTAGGCTGGAGGGCCGCTCCATTTACGAGGAAATCCCATGCCGTCTGGAAAAATTCTTGTTGCCCAGGGAGGCGGCCCCACCGCCGTCATCAACCAGTCGCTGGTGGGCGTGGTGCTCGAATCGCGGCGTTTTCAGCATGTCACGCGCGTGTATGGCGCGCTGCACGGCGTGCGCGGCATCGTCAATGAAGAATTCGTCGATCTGACGCAGGAAACCAGCCACAACCTGGAACTGGTGGCCGCCACGCCCTCGTCGGCCCTCGGCTCCACGCGCGACAAGCCCGATATTGCCTACTGCCAGCAAATCTTCGAAGTCTTGCGCGCGCACGAAATCGAACACTTCTTTTATATCGGCGGCAACGACTCGTCCGACACGGTGCGCATCGTCAGCGAGGAAGCGCACAAGGCCGGCTATCCGCTGCGCTGCATCCACATCCCGAAAACCATCGACAACGACCTGGTCGGCAGCGACCACACGCCCGGTTTTCCCTCGGCCGCGCGCTTCGTCGCGCAGGCATTCGCCGGCGCCAACCTCGACAACGCAGCCTTGCCCGGCGTCTACGTGGGCGTGGTGATGGGCCGCCACGCGGGCTTTTTGACGGCCGCCTCGGCGCTGGGCAAGAAGTTCCCCGACGATGGCCCGCACCTGATCTACCTGCCCGAGCGCGTCTTCGTGCTGGAGAAATTCCTGGCCGACGTGAAGGCCACGTATGAAAAATACGGCCGCTGCGTGATCGCCGTCTCGGAAGGCATCCACGACGCCTCGGGCGAACCGATCGCCAGCCTGCTGGCCAAACAGGTGGGCAATGAAGTAGAACGCGATGCGCACGGCAATGTGCAATTGTCGGGCACGGGTGCGCTGGCCGACCTGCTGTGCGACGAAATCAAGGCCAAACTGGGCATCAAGCGCGTGCGCGGCGATACCTTCGGCTATTTGCAACGCTCCTTCATCGGCTGCGTCTCCGACGTCGATCAACGCGAAGCGCGCGAAGTGGGCGAAAAAGCCGTACAGTTCGCCATGTGGGGCGACCGTGACGGCTCCGTCGCCATCAAGCGCACGGGCTTTTATTCCGTCGATTACGAGCTGCTGCCCTTGTCAGACGTGGCGGGCAAGACGCGCACCATGGAAGACGAATTCATCAGCGCCAGCGGCACGGACGTGACCGATGCTTTCCGGCTGTATCTGCGCCCGCTGTTAGGTTCGAAGATGCCCGATGCATGGCGTCTTAGGGTCGTGAAGGTGACAAAAATACTTAAGCACTTATAATAGCACCTAAAATCAAGACTTCATCAGAAAATCTTCTGAATTCTATAAAAAATAATAATATATATTTATATCATAATAATTTTACTCCGGTAAGGAAAAAATGAAAATCAACATAAAGAACGTCGGAAGTATAAATGACTTCCAATATGAATTGAGAAATGGGATAACTTTATTTTGCGGACCTAACAATACAGGAAAAACCTATGCTGCCTATACAATCTACAGCATATTAAAAGGATTTGGGAAAACCTCTGCCGAATGGATAAGTCAACATGATTTTAAAAATTTGATTGCCAAAGGTGTACTGACAATAAATCCACTTAAATTATCAGCCAAGTTTAGCAACGATATAAATAGCTTACTGAAAAAAAATTTAGACGCTGATTTTGATGCGCCCAACTCCTTCTTTGCTCGAAGTTCTTTAAAAATAGAACTTACAAAAAAAACAGCAAAGTCAGCAAGACCAAATGCAAAGCGAAAACTAGTTGTTGGAAAGTTAGAATTCGAATATTTCATTGAAAATGACTTAATTAGCATTATTTTTGCAACAAAGGAAAACTCCGATAGAGATGAAATTCCTCAACATATAATCAAAGACTTTTTAAATCAATCGATATCCGAACTATATGCGGAGAACTTTCTTGGTAGAGTTTTTGTTTTTACTGCAGAAAGATCTGCGATAAATTTATTTAGCAGAGAGCTTTCATCCTCTAGAAACATGCTGGTGGATCAGCTTTTATCGCTAAACAATGGAGAAAAGAAAAAAGAGATTAATTTTCTTAATTTTTTGGGCGCAAAGACAAAACGTTACTCCTTACCAATCAGAGATGGACTAGAAATTGCTGAAGATTTAAAAGAAATTTCAAAAGAAATCGGCCCTCTATCCCATCTGGCTTCTCGCCTGGAAAAAGAAATACTTGGCGGGGAACTAAAAATTGGCGAGAGTGGAGAATTAATTTATACACCAGAAAACTCCAGTGGATTAAGAATAAATCTCAGTGCTTCTTTAGTAAAATCTCTGTCTAGTCTAGTAGTTTACCTTAGGCACCAAGCTCGCAAGGGTGACTTAATTATAATTGATGAACCAGAAATGAATCTTCATCCAGACAATCAACGAAAAATAGCTAGATTTTTATGTGAATTGACAAATTCAGGGGTCGATGTATTAGTAAGTACGCATAGCGATTATATAATTCGAGAAATCAACAACTCTATTATTTTAAAAAATCCAAAATTGAATAAAATAAAAGAAAAATATTCATTTTCGGATATGGAGCTAATTGAACACTCGAAAGTTTCTGTGGTTTTATTTTGCAAAGAAGAATCACCCACCCATGTAGAAGTTAACGAGCTGGGGTTTTCAATAGAAAGTATAGATGATGTAATTAATTCATTGAATCAATTATCAGAAGAGATAATGATGGAGCTTGAATAATGATCAAGGAAATAAAAGAGCTTTTGAATATTTCTTACTTGGAAGGAGATATTGATGAAAATGGATATCTTGTTTTAAAAGAAGAAAGCAACAGGGATGAAGCTCTTCTACTATCAAAAATACAACTGAGGTTACATAACGTACATGAATATGCTTGTTATAAGTTTGATCAAAAAGTACATATTAAAGGTACTGAATTTGAAACCTGCTTTCCATTTCTTTCCGATCAAAAAAAGTCCGCAGCATGTGCGACTTCATTATATTTTACTCCACAATAAAATCACCAGGAAAAATTAATGCATGGGTAACAAATTTAAAAAGTTCTAACGCTGGAAATAATATTTCACAATTAAAATCTGGCTCAAGAATGAGTCATTTTATACTTGGAAAAATGAAAGATCTGTATCCAAAAGTAAGTATTGGAAAGATAAATTATGTCCTATTTTCAACTACATTGATTTATAAATCAACCACAAACCCTTTGAAAAATAAATCATTCGCACCATCTTCAGGAAGTGGGTCTCTGATCTCACCAAAAAATTTCATCAAGGGCAAACATCCGCTTTTAGAGCCAATAATTTAAGTGATTGTTCAAGGTGGGCAAGAACAGCAATAACCCAAACCAGCCACCCTCTTCCGATGGCTTGCGCAAGACCAAGTCGTTGCACGAGTTGCCGGGTCCATCGAATGCAGCACGAATGGCAACGGCGAGCTAGACAGCGACATGGGTGATAGCGTATGAAAATGCCCGCGCCATCGCTGACAAAATCCTATGCCCGTTTGTTTGCCTGAGCATGCAAGGGTGTCCAGTCCTAAAATAGGTTGACAGTATTTATTGCTGTAGAAACGCCCGATGCACCGCATCGGGCGTTTTGTATTGCAGGGCCGTATGCTGACGGCGCTGGTAATAGGCTTGGCGGCTGATGCCGACACAGCGGCAGGCCCGCTCGACGCTTAATCCTTCGACTTGCTTGCGCGCGATGACCTGCCCAAAGGCTTTTTTACCGGCACCCCGTACTCGTCACGCAGGACGTCGAGAACCGCTTCGAACAGTGCGGATTTCTGTCTTTCTTCCTTGAGTTGACGCTCCAACTCCTTGATGCGTTGCTCTGGCGTCAGTGGCTTGCTCGGCTTGTCTGTCATCATCGCGCTCCGTTGGCTTCAGCCCCTTGGATGCGTCCAATCCTGCAGGTCGTGTTTGCGACACCATACCAAAACTGTCGGCCGACCCTGTATTCCGTAGCGCAGTTGCGCCTGCCTGTACGTCATCTCGCCTTTTCCACCTGCTCGACAACGTTCAATTTAAAAGCCAGACTGTAATCGCGCTGGCTGCGCCTAAACCCTTGTTCCATTTGACACTCCTTCTCTGCATCGAAAAAGTGTCAACTTATTCCAGGATGTGTCATAGGCGTAAAAAAGCAGGCTCTCAAAGAGGCCTGCTTTTTTCTTTTTCAACAACGTCACAGCGCCTGACAACACCGTAGCGAGCGCCAGTGATTTGTGGCTAAGAAGCGCAACCGTACTCTAGTACGGTGAGCATCGCAGGCCGCAAAGCGCGCCGCGCAGTAGGTTTGGTCAGGTGCAATCAGATAACGATGGTTTGATGCTCGTCGCCGTTACGCGCGCGGATGGTGCCGATGCGCGAAACGCTTTCGCCGGCCGCTTGCAATTGCGCGATGGCGGCGTCCGCGTTTTCCTGCGAGACGATGACGGTCATGCCGATGCCGCAGTTGAAGACGCGGTGCATTTCGGCGTCAGCCACGCCGCCATGCTGTTGCAGCCACGTGAACAGCGGCGGCATGGTCCATGCCTTCGAGTCCAGCTCGGCCACCAGGCCAGGCTGCAGCACGCGCGGGATGTTTTCCACCAGGCCGCCACCGGTGATGTGCACCATGCCTTTGACTTCCATGGCGTCCATCAGCGCCAGCAGCGGCTTGACGTAGATGCGCGTCGGCTGCATCAGCACGTCGGCCAGCTTGCGGCCGTGGAAGTCGCCTTCCAGGTCCGGTTTCGCCACTTCGATGATCTTGCGCACCAGCGAGTAACCGTTCGAGTGCACGCCCGACGAGGCCAGGCCCAGCACCACGTCGCCCGGGGCGATCTTGGTGCCGTCGATGATTTTCGATTTTTCCACGGCGCCGACGGCAAAACCTGCCAGGTCGTATTCGCCGGCCGGGTACATGCTCGGCATTTCCGCCGTTTCGCCGCCGATCAGCGCGCAACCCGCTTGTTCGCAACCCTGGGCGATGCCCTTGATGACGTCGGTGGCAATGGCCACGTCCAGCTTGCCGCAGGCAAAATAGTCGAGGAAGAACAGCGGTTCGGCGCCTTGCACCAGGATATCGTTGACGCTCATGGCGACCAGGTCGATGCCGACCGTGTCATGGCGGTTCAGTTCGAACGCCAGGCGCAATTTGGTGCCGACGCCGTCGGTGCCCGAGACCAGCACTGGTTCCTTGTACTTCTTGCTGATTTCGAACATGGCGCCAAAACCGCCCAGGCCGCCCATCACGCCTTCGCGCAGGGTGCGCTTGGCAAACGGCTTGATTGCTTCGACTAAAGCGTCGCCTGCGTCGATATCGACGCCAGCGTCACGGTAGGAAAGGGAAACATTAGAAGTCTGGTTCATGGTGTGGTGGCAGCGGAGGCGGTAAAATAGAAGGCGGATACCCGCCGGCACGCGCGCGCAAGCATGTTTTTCAACATCGTGCGGCAGGACGCCAGCGGGTGAATTCGGTCGATCAAGTCGCTATTTTATCAAACTGCCCCGCCATTTCGTAATTAACTGCCTTTTTTTAACGCAACAGCACAAACTACATGCCATTCGCCATCACCGCCGAGCAGAAGCAAACAGCATTTTGGATCGCGGTCTGGCTGGCATTCTTGCTGCTGCTCGTCAGCCTGGGCCCCATCCTGACGCCCTTCCTGGCCGCCGCCATCCTCGCCTACGTGCTCAATCCCGGCGTGGACCGCTTGCAACGCCTGCATTACAAGCGTTTTTACGTGCCCCGTCCGCTGGCCGTGCTGGTCGTCGTGGTGTTGTTTTTCCTCGCGATCACGGCGCTGGTGCTGATCGTCGTGCCGGTATTGCAAAAGGAAATCCCCTTGCTGCAAGCGCAGATCCCGCAGTTTCTGAACAAGGCGAATGATTTCCTGGCGCCGAAACTGCGCGACCTGGGCATCCGGGTACGGCTCGACGGCACGGGCATCAAACGCATGCTGGGTCAGCAGATGGCCACCAGTGGCGATGAAATCTGGAGCACCGTGCTGGCCTCGGCGCGCATCGGCGGCACGGCCGTGCTGGGCTGGCTGGCCACCGTGGTGCTCATTCCCGTGGTGTTGTTCTACCTGTTGCTGGACTGGCATCCGATGCTGGCACGCATCGCCGGCGCCGTGCCGCGCCGCTGGGTGGGCCGCACGGTGGGCATGGCGCAGGAAGTCGATACCCTGCTGGCGCAATACCTGCGCGGCCAACTGCTCGTCATGCTGGTGCTGGCCACGTATTACTCGGTGGCGCTGGCCATCGCCGGTTTTGAGGTGGCATTGCCTGTCGGCATCATTACGGGCTTGCTGGTGTTCATCCCCTACCTGGGCTTCGGCCTGGGACTGATGCTGGCCATGATCGCCGCCCTGCTGCAGTTTGCCGACTGGAGCGGCGTGATCGCCGTGGCCGTCATCTACGGCTGCGGCCAGGTCATCGAAGGCTTTTTCCTCACGCCGCGCCTGGTGGGCGAACGCATCGGTCTGAACCCGCTGGCCGTCATTTTTGCTTTATTGGCTTTCGGACAACTGTTCGGTTTCGTCGGCGTTTTGCTCGCTTTACCCGCTTCTGCCGTGTTGATGGTCGCTTTTAAGCATCTAAGACGCCACTACCTCTCCAGCAGCTTCTATAATACCTAGTAAAAGCGGATATCATATCAACCTGGCAATACCACGATGCACATGCAGTAATGAAAAACAGGACAAGGCGTACGCCATGAAACAACTGGTGCTCGATTTAGGCACAGACCAGGCGCACAGCCTCGATACCTTCGAGGTGGGACAGAATGCCGAAGTGGCGCAGCTGATGCGCCAGTTCGCCGCGCGCACGTCGCGCGAACATTTTGCCTACCTGTGGGGCGAACTGGCCGCCGGCAAGAGCCATCTGCTCAAGGCCCTGGCCAGCACCGAGCGCGCTCGCTACATTTCGCCGTTCTCGATCGAGTCCGAATTCGTGTATTCGCCTGACGTCGACCTGTACCTGCTCGACGACTGCGAAAAACTGTCGCCGCTGGCGCAGATCGACGCCTTTGCCCTGTTCAATGAAATCCGCGCCAACAAGGCCTACATGGTGTGCAGCGGCGCCGTGCCACCGGCCGTGCTGCCCGTGCGCGAAGACTTGCGCACGCGCATGGGCTGGGGCCTGATCTATCAGATCCACGGCTTGACCGACGATGAAAAAATCGCCGCCCTGACCCAGGCGGCCACCACCCGCGGCTTGACCTTGTCGCCGGGCGTGTTACCCTATCTGCTGTCCCATTTCCGGCGCGACATGCGTTCGCTGTCGACGATGCTGGACTCTCTCGACCTCTACTCCCTTGAAACCCAACGCCCGATCACCTTGCCATTGTTGCGCGAGTTGCTGCAGGCGGAAGCGAAAGAATGATGAATCTGGCCCTGTTTGACCTCGACCACACACTGCTGCCCATCGACTCGGATCACGAGTGGGGCGAATTCCTGGTACGCATCGGTGCCGTGGACGCCGCCGAATTCACCCGTCGCAACGACGAATTTTTCGCGCAGTACCAGGCCGGCACCCTGGACCCGGTGGAATACCTGGAATTCTCGCTGGGCACACTGGCGCAGTTTCCGCGCGAACGCCTGGAAGCGCTGCACCGGCAATTCATGGCCGAAGTGGTCTTGCCGTCCATCCGCCCCGAAGTCGTGGCCCTGCTCAAGCAGCACCAGGATGCGGGCGATTTGCTGGCGATCGTCACGGCCACCAACCATTTCATCACCAAACCCATCGCCGATGCGCTGGGCGTCGAGCACCTGCTGGCCGCCATGCCCGAATATGACGCTGCAGGCAACGTCACGGGCAAGCTGCTGGGCACGCCGACCCTCGGCGCGGGCAAGCTGACCCACACCCACGCCTGGCTGGAAAAGATGGGTAAGGAACTGGGGCAGTTCGAGCGCAGCTATTTTTACAGCGATTCCCACAACGACATTCCCTTGCTGTCGGTCGTGACCCACCCTGTCGCGACCAATCCCAACACCGCTTTGAGCGCACACGCATCCCTCCACGGCTGGCCATCACTCCACTTATTCAATGATTAAAAAATTCATCCGCAAGATCCTCGGCGTTAAAAAAGAGGCAGCGCGCGACACCACGACACCCATCGTGTTCGGTCCCGCGCAACACGGAATCGACCCGAAACTGGTGTCGTCGAATGCCATCCGCGTCACCAGCAGCCTGCAGGAAGCGGGCTTCGAGGCCTTTGTCGTCGGCGGCGCAGTGCGCGACCTGCTGCTGGGCGTCAAACCCAAGGACTTCGACATCGCCACCAACGCCACGCCGGAACAGGTCAAGCGATTGTTCCGCCGCGCCTTCATCATCGGCAAGCGCTTCCAGATCGTGCACGTGATGTTCGGCCAGGATTTGCTGGAAGTGACGACCTTCCGCGGCGCCGGCGCCGACTCCGCGCCCAAGGATGAACATGGCCGCGTCCTGCGCGACAACACCTTCGGCTTGCAGCACGAAGATGCGCTGCGCCGCGACTTCACCATCAACGCCATGTACTACAACCCGGCCACGCAGGAAGTGCTCGATTACCACGGCGGCGTGGAAGATATCCGCGCCCAGACCTTGCGCATGATCGGCAAGCCCGAAGAACGCTACCGCGAAGACCCCGTGCGCATGCTGCGCGTGGTGCGCTTCGCCGCCAAGCTGAAATTCACTATCGAGCCGCACACGGCCGCGCCGATTCCCATCATGGCGCCGCTGATCAACAATGTGCCCGCGCCACGCGTGTTCGACGAGATGCTGAAACTGCTGATGAGCGGCCACGCACTGGCCTGCCTGCAGCAGTTGCGCAAGGAAGGCTTGCACCACGGCTTGCTGCCGCTGCTCGATGTGGTGCTGGAGCAGCCGCTGGGCGCGAAATTCGTCACCCTGGCGCTGGACGCCACGGATCAACGCATCGCCGCCGGCAAGACCGTCTCGCCAGGCTTCCTGTTTGCCTCGCTGCTGTGGCACCAGGTGCTGGAAAAATGGACGGCCTACCGCGCCGCTGGCGAGTCGACCATCCCCGCGCTGCACCTGGCGGCCGACGACGTGCTCGATTCGCAGACGGAAAAACTGGCCCTGCAGCGCAAGATCGGCTCGGACATGCGCGACATCTGGTCGATGCAGCCGCGCTTCGAGCGCAGAGTCGGCAAGGCGCCGCATAAACTGCTGGAACACCTGCGCTTCCGCGCCGGCTACGACTTCCTGCTGCTGCGCTGCGCCTCGGGCGAGATCGACATGGAGATCGGCGAGTGGTGGACCGCCTTTTATGAGGGCGACGAGGAAACGCGCGAAGCGCTGCTCGTCAGCGCGAATGCCGCGCCTGGCGCCGTCAAGAAGAAGCGCCCGCCACGCCGCAGCACGCGCAGCAAGACGGGTACAGGCGGCTCGACCACCGGCAGCAGCAGCGACGAATAATGGTCGTCACTGCTTACATCGGTATCGGTGCCAACCTGGGCGACGCGCGCGCGAATGTACAGGATGCGCTTGCGCGCCTGGCGCGCCTGCCCGGCGCCAGCTTGCTGGACGCCTCGTCCAGCTACCGCACGGCGCCCATCGATTCGAGCGGTGACGACTACATCAACGCCGTGGCGCGCATCACGACCACCCTGCCGGCCGAAGAGCTGCTGCTGGCGCTGCACGCCATCGAGGCGGCGCACGGGCGCGAGCGGCCTTACCGCAACGCCCCGCGCACGCTGGACCTGGACTTGCTGCTGTACGGCGATGAACGCATCGCCAGCGCCAGCCTGACGGTGCCGCATCCACGCATCACCGAGCGCGCCTTCGTGCTGGTGCCGCTGCTCGAACTGGCGCCCGCCGTCGTCGTGCCCGGCCTCGGGGCAGCGCAGGACTACCTGGCAAGCGTCGCTGACCAGGCTATCAGCCAGCTGTGAGCGCCACGCGGCATTGCTCTACAATGCCGCCCCTGCACGCCGCCATATAAAGTACTACACTAGCGGCGTCGCAATAGCATCACCCCCCTTTCACTCTAGAGAATACCTATGTCCGCTTATTTGCAAGGAACAGATCTGGCCGCAAAAGACAAGGCCGCCACACCGGCGCCGGCGCCATCCAAGCCTGTCGCCAACAAGGCCGTGACCATCCATACCCTGGCCACGCTGCGCGCCGCCGGCGAAAAGATCACCATGCTGACCTGCTATGACGCCAGCTTCGCGTCGCTGATGGACCGCTGCGGCGTGGAGATCCTGCTGATCGGCGATTCGCTCGGCATGGTCTGCAACGGCCTCAACTCCACCCTGCCCGTCACCGTGGCCGAACTGGCTTACCACACGGCTTCCGTGGCGCGCGGCAGCAAGTCGGCCATGATCCTGTCCGACCTGCCGTTCGGCGCGTACGGCACGCCTGAAACGGCTTACGCCAATGCCGTCATCCTGATGCAGGCTGGCGCGCACATGATCAAGATCGAAGGCGGCGCCTGGCTGGCCGAGACCGTCCGTTTCCTCACCGAGCGCGGCATCCCCATCTGCGCCCACATCGGCCTGACGCCGCAATTCGTGCATCAGCTGGGCGGCTATAAAGTACAGGGCAAGAGCACGGAAAGCGCCGCCGAACTGAAAAACGACGCGCTGGCGCTGCAAAACGCGGGCGCCGCCATCGTGCTGATGGAAGCCGTGCCATCGCAGCTGGGCAAGGAAGTGACCGACATGCTGACGATCCCCACCATCGGCATCGGCGCAGGTCCCGACTGCTCGGGCCAGGTGCTCGTCATGCACGACATGCTGGGCGTCTTCCCAGGCCGCAAGGCGCGCTTCGTGCGCAACTTCATGGAAGGCGCGGCCAGCATCGACGACGCCGTCACCGGCTACGTCAAAGCCGTCAAGGATGGCAGCTTCCCGGCGCTGGAACACTGCTTCTGATGTAGTGTGTTTTACGTCCAAGTCGGCTTACGCGCTGCGCGCTAAGCCGACCTACGAAACCATCCACGCTATAGGTCGGGTAGGTCGGATTAGGCGGGGCCGCCGAGGCCGCAGGCCGTAATCCGACAACACCACAGGCGCAACTCCCTACCCCACCTGTATCCACGTCGTCTTCAATTCCGTGTACTTGTCCAGTGCGTGCAATGACTTGTCGCGCCCGTTGCCCGACTGTTTGTAGCCGCCGAACGGCACGGTGATGTCGTCGCCGTCGTACTGGTTGACGTGCACGGTGCCCGCGCGCAGGGCACGCGCCGTCTGGATGGCCTTGGTGATGTCGGAGGTCCATACGGCCGCCTGCAAGCCGTACGGCGTGGCGTTGGCCTGTTCGATGGCTTCGGCGATATCCGTAAAGCCCAGCACGGACAGCACGGGGCCGAAGATCTCTTCGCGCGTGATCGTCATGCCGGCGTCCACGCCGAAGATGGTCGGCTGCACGTAATAGCCGCCCGTATCAAGGCGCACGGCCTCGCCGCCACCGAGCAGCTGTGCGCCTTCCTGCTTGCCGGCCGCGATATAGCCCATCACCGTGTTCATCTGCGTGGCGTCGACGATGGCGCCCATGACGGTGGCTTCATCGAGCGGGTCGCCGGGCTGGAAGCGGGGCAGCATGGCCAATGCCCTGGCGACAAATTCTTCCTTGATCGACTCTTCCACGAACAGCCGCGATGGCGCGTTGCAGCTTTCGCCCTGGTTGAAAAAGATGGAGCCGACGGCGGCCGCCACGGCCTTGTCCAGGTCCGGGCAATCGGCGCAAACGATGTTGGCGGACTTGCCGCCCAGTTCCGTCCACGCCCGTTTCAGGTTCGACTGCCCCGCCATCTGCACGATCAATTTCCCTGTGCGCGTGGAACCCGTAAAGCCGATGCAATCGACATCCATGTGCAGCGCCAGCGCGGCGCCGGCCTCATTGCCGTAGCCTGGCAACACGTTGAAGACGCCCGCCGGCACGCCCGCCTCCAGTGCGATGTCGGCCAGGCGCAGCGCCGTCAACGGCGATTTTTCCGACGGTTTCAATATCACGCTGTTGCCGGCCGCGAGGGCGGGCGCGATCTTCCAGGCGGCCATGATCATCGGGTAATTCCACGGCACGATGGCGGCGACGACGCCGACCGGTTCGCGCGTGATCAGGGCCAGGCTGTTGGCCGGGGTCGGGGCGATTTCATCGTAGACCTTGTCGATCGCCTCGCCATACCAGCGCAGGCAATTGGCCGTGGCGCCCACGTCCACGCTCTGGCTGTACTTGATCGGTTTACCCATGTCCAGGGTTTCCAGCAGGGCCAGCTCGGGGCCGTATTTCTGCACCAGGTCGGCGAGCTTGATCAATATCCGCTTGCGCTGCGCGGGCGACTTGCCTGCCCAGCGGCGGTCGTCAAAGGCGGCGCGCGCGGCCTGCACGGCCGCGTCCACGTCGGCGGTGTCGCAGCGCGCCACCTGCCCCAGCAAACGCCCATCGATGGGCGACAGATTGTCGAAGGTCTGGCCGGACCTGGCCGCGACCCGCTCGCCGTTGATGAAGGCGCGTCCATCGATCTTGATCTCTGCGGCCCGTGCGTGCCAGCTGGTGTTTTCCGTCATGGTCGTCTCCTGTGTCAGTGTAAGAGCAGCTTACTCCTGGTCTGCCGAATACGCCGCGGACATCTGCTTGCGGCGCTGCCGTTCGGCGCGCGCCAGCAGCACGGCATACACGATCACGGCGAGCGTCACGACAAGAATCGTCAGTGCGGCGATGGCATTGACGCGCGGGTCGAGCCCCAGGCGCGCGCGCGAGAAGATCACCAGCGGCATGGTCGTCGAACCGGGACCGGAAAGGAAGGCCGACAGCACCACGTCGTCCAGCGACAGGGTAAATGTCAGCAGCCAGGCCGAGGCCAATGCCTGCGTGATGTTCGGTAGCGTCACGAGGAAGAACACCTGGTGCGCGCGGCAGCCCAGGTCCATGGCCGCTTCCGCCAGCGATTTGCTCATTTCCTGCAGGCGCGACTGCACCACCACGGCCGCATACGCCATGCCCAGCAAGGTATGCCCCAGCCAGATGGTCAGCACGCCCCGCTCGGGGAAACCGAAGACCTTTTGCATGGACACCAGCATCAGCAGCAGCGACAGGCCGATGATCACTTCCGGCATCACCAACGGCGCGCTGACCATGGACGAGAACAAGGTACGGCCACGGAAGCGCTGGTAATTGGTCAGCGCGAAGGCGGCGAACGTGCCCAGGATGACGGACGAGGTGGCCGACATGAAGGCGATTTTTAATGACAGGCCGAAGCCCGAGATGATTTCCGTATCGCTCATCAACTCGCTGTACCAGCGCAGCGAAAAGCCGCTCCACACCATGTCCTGGCGCGAGCTGTTGAACGAGAAGACGATCAGCACGATGATGGGCAGGTAGAGGAACAGATAACCGAGCGAGAGCCAGCCGCGCCCGAACCAGCGCTGCAGGAAAGTACGTCCGTTCATGTGCGCTCCTCCGCGTCCTGGTCCGTCTTGTACTTGTTAAAAATGGCCATCGGCACGAGGATCAGCAAGACCACCAGCACCGTCACGGACGAAGCCATGGCCCAGTCGTTATTGGTGAAATATTCATCCCACAGCACGCGGCCGATCATCAGGGTTTCCGGGCCGCCCAGCAACTCGGGAATCACGTATTCGCCCACGGACGGAATGAACACCAGCATGGCGCCGGCGATGATGCCCGATTTCGACAGGGGCACGGTGATGCGCCAGAACGCCTGCAACGGCGTGGCGCCCAGGTCGGCCGCCGCTTCCAGGTAGCGCATGTCCATTTTGACCAGGTTCGCATACAGGGGCAAAATCATGAACGGCAAATAGGCATACACCATGCCGACCACCAGCGAGAATGAGGTGTTCATCATGTGCAGCGGTTCCTGCACCACGCCCAGCGCGATCAAGAGATCGTTGAGCAAGCCGTGGTTGGCCAGGATGCCCTTCCACGCATACACGCGCAGCAGGAACGAGGTCCAGAACGGCAGCATCACCAGCATCATCAGCACGGGCCGGATCGATGGCCTGGCGCGCGCCATGAAGTAGGCGAACGGGTAGCCGATGAACAGACAGATGGCCGTGGTGATGGCCGCGTACTTGATGGAACTGAGGTAGGTGAGCAGATACAGCTCATCGGCGGCAATGAACAGGTAGTTGGCGATTTTCACCTTCAGCACGACGATGCCGTCGACGTACGACAGCAAGCCGCCGAACGGGCTGCCCGCCGTGTCCATATCGGACAGGCTGATGCGCAGCACGATCAGGAACGGTACCAGAAAGGCGGCCGTCAGGAACAGCGACGGCACGGCGATGACGGCGTTGCGGCCAGTGACCCAACGCAGGGTGACCATGCTGCGCAGCGATTGCAGGAGGGAAGTCATGGTAGCCTCAGCTGGTCAGCACGACGATGTCGGCGCCATCCCACCACACCCACACGCGCTGTTCGCGCTCCAGGCGCGCGGCGTCGTGGCGGGCCGCGTTGGTGCGCGAGACTTTCACCACCGTGCCGCTGTCGAGGCGCACGTGGTAGCTGGTTTCATTGCCAAAATACGCCATGGCGACGATCACGCCCTGGGCGCAGTTGTAGCCGTGTTCGGCCGGCGACGCCCGCTCTTCCAAAGCGGGTGGCGCGATCTGGATGCCGATTTTCTCGGGGCGCACGGCCACCGAGACATCCATGCCCAGGTTACCCGTGATGCCGTGCGAGACATAGTGCTCGCCATCGGGCGTGTCGATGACCACGTGATCGGGTTCATCTTCCGTGATGCGTCCGTCGAACAGGTTGACGCTGCCGATGAAGTCGGCGACGAAGCGGCAATTTGGCGTTTCATAGATTTCACCGGGCGCGCCCACTTGCAGGATGCGCCCCTCGCTCATGACGGCGATGCGCGTGGCCATGCTCATCGCCTCGTCCTGGTCATGCGTGACCATCACGCAGGTGACGCCCACCTGCTCGATGATGTTGACCAGTTCCATCTGCGTGCGTTCGCGCAGTTTTTTATCCAGCGCACCGAGCGGCTCGTCGAGCAGCAGCAACTGCGGACGCTTGGCCAGGCTGCGCGCCAGCGCCACGCGCTGCTGCTGGCCGCCCGACAGCTGGTGCGGCTTGCGTTTCGCGTATTGCCCCAGTTGCACCAGCGCCAGCATCTGCTCGACCCGCGCCGCCACTTCCGCTTTCGGCAAGCCGTCGCGGCGCAGGCCGAAGGCGATGTTGTCCCACACGGACAGGTGGGGGAACAGCGCATACGACTGGAACATCATGTTGATGGGACGCTGGTGCGGCGGCACGTCGACGATGCTGTTGCCCGCCAGGGCGATGCGCCCCGATGTCGGCGTCTCGAAGCCGGCCAGCATGCGCAGCAGGGTCGACTTGCCGCAACCTGAACTGCCGAGCAGGGCGAAGATCTCGCCCTTGTTGATCGTCACGGAAATCGCATCGACGGCGCGCACGCCGTCGAATTCCTTGACCAGCTGATCAATCAGCAAGAAAGGCGCTGGGGCGTCGCTGGCCGACGCGGCAGGTGTTGCTATCGTCATGTGTGGGTGGCTTCTGGGTAAGAGGGTATCAAAATGAAAAACTGGCCACTACAAGAGCGGCCAGGATGGAAGTTTAGCGGAACTGCCGCGATTCTGGTCCAAAAAAACTTGAGTTAGCGTCTATTTGGGTGAAAAACTGACACCAACCCAAGAGCAAACCCCGGGGTCGTACCCTGAGGGTACGACCCCGGCCCTTGCGTTTGGGTTCAGCCAGACCCTACACCCAGCCCTTCGCCTTCACCTCGTCATACGTCTTGTCCAGGCACAGCCGTATCAGCGCCACCATCTCATCGATCTGCACGCGCGTCATGACCAGGGGCGGGGCGACGATCATGCGCTCGCCCACGGCGCGCATGATGACGCCGTTGTCGAACATGTGGCCGCGGCAGATCATGCCCACACCCTGGTCCTCGTCAAACAGCTCGTTCTCGTGCACGGTGGCGCCCTTCTTGCGCACCAGGTTCAGGCCCGCGACCAGGCCGCAGCTGTCCGCGTAGCCGACCAGCGGATGCTCGCCCAGGCTGGCGAAGCACTGCTTCAGGTACGGCCCCGTATCCTCGGCCACCTTCGCCACCAGCTGTTCTTCCTCGATGATGCGGATGTTTTCCAGCGCCGCCGCGCAGGCCACTGGGTGGCCGGAATACGTAAAACCGTGCGTGAATTCGCCGCCCTGCTCGATCAGCACCTTGGCCACCCTGTCGCCCACCAGCACCCCGCCCAGCGGCACGTAGCCCGAGGTGATGCCCTTGGCAAACGTGATCAGGTCGGGCTTGATGCCGAACAGTTCGGAGCCGAACCAGCGGCCCAGACGGCCGAAGCCGCAAATGACTTCATCGGCGATGAGCAAGATGCCGTACTTGTCGCAGATGCGCTGGATTTCGGGCCAGTAGGTCGATGGCGGGATGATGACGCCGCCCGCGCCCTGCACCGGTTCGCCGATGAAGGCGGCCACCTTGTCGGCGCCGATTTCCAGTATCTTGTCTTCCAGCCAGCCAGCGGCCTTCAGGCCGAAGGCTTCCGGCGTCAAGCCGTGACCCGACTCCAGGTAATTGGGCTGGCCGATATGCGCGATGCCCGGTATCGGCAAGCCGCCCTGCGCATGCATGCCATCCATGCCGCCCAGCGATGCTCCCGCCACCGTGCTGCCGTGATACGCGTTGTGGCGGCTGATGATGGTGTGCCGTTCCTTGTAACCGAGGATGTCCCAGTAGCGGCGCACCATGCGCAAATTCGTGTCGTTGCCTTCGGAGCCGGAACTGGTGAAGAACACGTGCTGGAACTGCGGCGGCGATATCTGCGCCAGCTTGGCCGCCAGTTGCGCGGCCGGCACGTTGGTCGTGCCAAAGAAGCTGTTATAGAAGGGCAGCGTCTCCATCTGCTTGTACACGGCTTGCGAAATCGACGTGCGGCCATAGCCCACGTTGACGCACCACAGGCCCGACATGCCGTCGACGATTTTCTTGCCCTGGCTATCCCACAGGTAGACACCGTCGCCGCGCACGATCACCCTGGCACCCTTGCTTGCCAGGTCCTGGAAATCGGTAAATGGGTGCAGGTAATGGGCCGTATCCATTTTCTGGATGGCGGCCGTGTCATATACCTGTGGCGCCGCGTTCTTTTGCGCCACGGAGGAGACAAAAGCGGCGCTCGGCGCCAGCGGATTGTTTGTTGTGCTCATGCGTGTTCCTTTTAAACGTGTAATAACAGGTGTTCGCGCTCCCACGGACTGATGACGGTCATGAATTCCTGGTGCTCCAGGTCCTTGATGGCCGCATACACGTCGATGAAGCGCTCGCCCAGCACCGTGCGCAGCTTGTCTTCCGCGAGCAGCAGCTGCAAGGCCTCGGGCAAGCCTTGCGGCAGCTCGAACTTCATGTCGTAGGCGCTGCCCACCATCATCGGCGTCGCTTCCAGCTGCTCCGTCATGCCCAGATAGCCGCAGGCCAGGGTGACGGCCAGCGCCAGGTAGGGATTCGCGTCGGCGCCGATGATGCGGTTTTCCACGCGCCGGTCCTGCACGCCCGACTCTGGCACGCGGAAGCCCACCGTGCGGTTGTCCAGGCCCCACTGGATGTTGATCGGCGCGGCCGTGTGGCGCACGATGCGGCGGTAGGAATTCACGTAGGGCGCGACGATGGCCATGGCCGACGGCATGTAGCGCTGCAGCCCCGCGATGTAATGCTTGAAGATGGGCGCGGCAGAACCATCGTCGTTGCTGAAGATGTTCAGGCCCGTCTTCGCGTCGACGACGCTCTGGTGCACATGCATGGCGGACCCCGGTTCGCCGGCCATGGGCTTGGCCATGAAGGTGGCGTACATATCGTGCTTCAGGGCCGCTTCGCGCAGGGTGCGCTTGAAGAAGAAGACCTTGTCGGCCAGGCCTAATGGGTCGCCGTGCAGGAAGTTGATTTCCATCTGCCCCGCGCCGATCTCATGGATCAAAGTGTCGACGTCAAGGTTCATCAGTTCGCAGTAATCGTAGATATCCTCGAACAGCGGGTCGAATTCATTGACGGCGTCGATGCTGTACACCTGGCGGCTGGTCTCGGCCCGGCCGCTGCGGCCGATGGGCGGCTTCAGCGGCAAGTCGGGGTCCGTGTTTTTCGCCGTCAGGTAGAACTCCAGCTCCGGCGCCACCACGGGTTTCCAGCCCTTGTCCGCATACAGTTTCAGCACGCGCCGCAACACGGATCTTGGAGCAAAATCGACCAGCATGCCATCGGAAAAATAGCAGTCGTGGATGACCTGCGCGGTGGGATCGGTAGCCCACGGCACCATGGTGATGGTGGTGGGATCGGCTTTCAGAATCATGTCGCGGTCGGTGCTGGAAATGGCGCGGTCGTAGCCGCCATCGTCGACCGGATAATTGCCCGTCACGGTCATGCCCAGTACCGCCTCCGGGATGCGCATGCCGCGCTCCTGGGTGAATTTCCCGCGCGGCAGGATCTTCCCGCGCGCCACGCCCGTCAAGTCGGGCACCAGGCATTCGATTTCCGTGACGCGCTTTTCATTGAGCCACAAATCCATATCCGTATAGGTGAAATTTTCGCGTATTGCCATGCTTCCCTCTCGCTGGTCTTGATCAAACGCCACATACTGCGGGCGGCGCGCCTGTCGTCATTATTTCTTCCTGTGCTGCTGTTCCTGGTAATCGCGGCATGCCTGGCCAAAGGCGCCGAACAACCGCATCGACTGCGGATTGTCTTCCACCTGCCATTCCGGGTGCCATTGCACGGCCAGCGTAAAACCGGTGGCGCTGGCCACCGTATAGGCTTCCACCAGACCGTCGTCGGCCAGGGCATCCACCAGCAAGCCATCGGCCAGCCGGGCGATGCCCTGGCCATGCAGGGAATTGACCATCATTTCGCTCTCGCCGCCCAGCAGCCGTGACAGCAGGCCGTCCGGCATCAACTTGATGCGGTGCGCGGGAGCGTACTGGCGCGCCAGGGGATCGAGCACGTTCTCGCGGTGGTCCATCATGCCCGGCACCGCATGCACGGCCTGGTGCAGGCTGCCGCCCAGGGCCACGTTGACTTCCTGGAAGCCGCGGCAGATGGCGAGCAAGGGCAGCTGGCGCGCCAGCGCGGCGCGGATCAGGGGCAAGGTGGTGGCGTCGCGCGCAGGATCTTGCGGCAGGTCGGGGTGGAGAATTGCTTCGCCGTACAGGCGAGCGTCGACGTTCGAGGCGGAACCGGTCAGCATGACGCCATCGGCGATCCGCAGCGCCGCTTCCAGGTCGGCGTCGGCGCCCAGCGCGGGCAGCAGCAGCGGCATGCAGCCGGCGCCGCGCAGCACGGCGTGCAGGTATTTGTCCTGCGCCATGTGCCAGGCGTGACTGCCGAGCTGGCGCTGGCAGGCGGGGACGAGAACGATGGGACGGCGCATAGAGTGCTACCTCGCTGGCGTGACGATCCAATGAGAGCGCCATGACAGCGCTGCCGCTCGCTACACTGTACAGCAGAGCCAGTAGAGGCGGCCACACGGATGGACGTGGCCAGCGGCGGCACACATCGCCTACACTACGGCCTTGCAATCTTGCCTTTATTAAAATCATCATATGCCCGTCCGGCGCCAAACACCAGCGCCACCGGCAAAGTCCCCTTACTTTCCCATGCACTCACACCGCTTTCCAGCCTTCCGAAACTCCTTTTTCACCCTGCGGGGGCAGCCATGAAGCACATGCCATGGCGTGACTTCTTTGCCCTCGTGGTCAGCATCGGCGTGGTCGGCCTGGGCCTGGGCGCAACCATGCCGTTGACGGCGCTGACCCTGCACCAGCGCGGCGTGGGCACGGACATCATCGGCATGATCACGGCCGTCAGCGCGCTCGGCATCCTGGCCGCCTCGCCATTCGTCTCGCGCTGGGTGGGACGCTTCGGCGCGCGCGCCACCATGCTGGGCGCCGTGTGGGTGGCGTCGCTGGCGACGATCGCCATGCAGTTCACCGATCATCTGCTGGCGTGGAGCGTGCTGCGTTTCCTGTTCGGCGGCGCCATGGGCGTGCTGTTTACCATCGGCGAGGCGTGGGTGAACCGCCTGGCGCCCGACAATTCGCGCGGACGGGTGGTGGCCATGTACACCACTAGTTTTACCTTCTTCCAGCTGATCGGCCCGGCCCTCGTCGCGCTGTTCAACGACAAGATCAGCTGGAGCTTCGCCGCCTGCGGCCTGCTGTTCCTGCTGGCCGTGCCGGGGCTGATGCTGATCTCGAACAGTGGTCCAGCACGCGAACCGGAAGAACACGGCGTGAAGTGGACCTTGATCTTGCCGCGCATGCCGATGATCGTGCTCGGCGCCGCCTTCTTTGCCCTGTTCGACACGCTGGCCTTGAGCCTGTTGCCCCTGTATGCGATGGAGCACGGCATCAGCACGGACCTGGCCCTGCTGTCGGCCACCGTGGTGCTGGTGGGCGACACGGGCCTGCAATTCGCGCTGGGATGGATGGCCGACCGCTTCGGCCGCGCCAAAGTCCACGCGGCCTGCGGCGTGGCCGTGTGCCTGCTGCTGCCGCTGCTGCCGTTCGCCGTCGGCACGCCGTGGCTGTGGTGGACCTTGCTGCTGTTGCTGGGTGCGGCGGCGGGCGGCATCTACATGCTGGCGCTGGTGGCCTGCGGCGAGCGCTTTACGGGACTGTCGCTGACCAGCGCCAGCGCCATCGTCAACGCCACCTGGGGTGTCACCAGCGGCGGCGGTCCCCTGCTGACGGGCGTGCTGATGCAATCGGTGGGCGTGAACGCCCTGCCGGCCGTGATGTGGGTGTGCTGCGCCATTTTCGTCGGCAGCGCCGTGTGGGAACGCAGGAAGGGGATCGTGTAACGCGCTACTTTTTTTCCAGCCGCTGCAGCAGCTCCTCGGCCACCGGATAGTCGGGATACGCCTGCCGGAACGCCGTCCACTCCTCGTGCGCCAGCGTGCCCTCACCGGCCTTGAGCAGGGCGTCGATCTTCACCAGCCACACGGAAGCGTCGAGCTTTGCCGGCGGCGGCAACGGCGCCGACTTTGCCGCGATGGGAGCGGGCATGGCCAGCGCGCGCTGCACCGGCGCCTGGCGCAGCAGGCTCGATTCGGCCTGCATGGCCGCTTGCTGCTCCATCGCCTCCCGCATCGCCGGAGGAGGTGGCGGGGCCGGTGGCGCAGGCGCGGGTACGGACACGGGTGCTGGCGCCGGCTCGGCTTGCGCCGGCGGCCTCGGTGCCGCCTTGGCCATGGCGCGCGGTGCTGGCGATAGTGGCGCAAACTCAGTCGCAGGTGCAGCGGCCAGTGCAATGACCGGTGCGGCTTCCTGCATCACCTCCTGCGTGACTGGTTCCCCCACCACGGGAAATTGCGCCGGCTTCGAGCCGAACCAGTCGACGCCGATCAGGTTTACCGTCAGCAGCACGGCCGCCGCCAGTCCCAGCGGAATGCGCCAGCGCTGCAGGTAGTCGGGCGCCTTCTTGACGGGCAAGGTGCGCAGCACGCCATCGGCGCTGTCGTTGGCCGCCGCCGGCTGGTGCAAGGCTTTTTCCGCGTCCGCCAGGATGGCCGCATCGAGCGCGCTCGAAGGCGCGGGCTGCGGCAGGCTGGCCAGCAGTGCCGTCAATTCCTCGTCATTCGGTTCGTCGTGATCTTGATCGTGCGTATTCATGCCTGTCCTCCCGTGCTGTCCAAGCCCGCGCGCAACTTCTGCATGGCGTAGCGCAGCCGGCTCTTGACGGTTTCCGCTTCCGCCCCCGTCACCACGGCGATATCCTGGATGCTCATGCCGCTGAACTGCTGCAGCACCAGCGCCTCCTTTTGTTCCACGGGCAGCGCGGCGATGGCCGCATGCAGCAGCGCATGCTGCTGTTTCTGCTCCAGCGACTGCGGCGGCGAGGCGCCCTCGTCCACCAGTTCGCCCGCGTCCTCGTGTTGCTGCCCTTCCCGCTGGCGCAGGAGATCGATCAGGCGGTTGCGCGCGATCTGGTACAGATAGGTGCGAAATGCCGCCTGCGGCTGGTAGCCCGTGCGCGCCGCATGCAGGCTGGCCCACGCATCCTGCACAATCTCGTCGACCCACGCGCGCCGGGGCGAACGCCATGCCACGAAGCGGTACAGGCCCTGGCTATGGCGCCGGTACAATTCGCGAAACGACGGCAGGTCGCCGGCGCTGTAGCGAAGCATCAGGTCTTCATCCGTCGCGGTAATCAGGGTGTCGGGCATGCGGAGCAGTGTAGCCGAACTGCGCGACAGCGGCAATTTCCCTACGCCGTCAGCGTACAGTGGGCGCAACGGGCGCATAACTGACGCGGCGTACTTCGCGGATCTGTCCCTCCTTGAGCGCCCCTTCCACCAGTTCATAGCCAAGCAGGGCGAAGACGCGGCCCAGCAGGAACAGGGGCCGCGCATTGCCATACCAGTCCACGCAGGATGCGCGGCAGCCATCGTCCGGTGCTGGATCTGGACGCGCGGCCAGCGCACCCAGTTCCGTCAATGTCAAACCGCTGTTGCGCAGGTACAGGACGGAGGCGGCCGGCCGGCTGAATCCTGGCCGCTCGTCCGCACCCAGGATGGGCAGCCCGATCACGCCCTCGCTGGCCGTGTGCGGCTTGTAGAAAAAGCCGTGACTGCGCGACTCGCCCTGCGCCGCGTCGGCGCGGATGTAGCGCGTGGCAATCGCCGCCTGCGCCCCCAGGCGGATGCTGCTGAAGTGCAGATCCTTGCCCTGCGCGCCGATCACCACGGCGTCATTGCCCAGCGCTTCGATGCGCTCCACGCCGTGCGGCAGCGACAAGGCTTGCACGCTGCCCGCATCGGCCCAGCGCACGGCATACAGGGGCTGGCGCGGCCAGGCCTGGTCCGCCTTGCGGCGCCCCGCATTGCCCGGATTGCCGTACAACAGATACGGCCCCACGTAGCGGTTCTGCAGCCCGTAGCCGCCACCACCGGGCAACGCCCTGTAGCTGCTGGCCGGCGCACTGTCGCGGCCATCGGAAAATGACGTCAATGGCACGCGCAGCAGGGCCATGTCGCCACGCCCCCTTGTACCATCCCACATGGCGTCGCCCTGGCCCTCGGCGCGCAGCAGGACGTTCAGGTAGCCGTCGCCGCTTTCGAGGAACGAGAACTGGTCGACGGGCGCGCCCGCCACCTTCAGGGCGCTGGGCGCCGTGCCATCGAGGGGAATGCGGAACACGCCCGAGTCGCTGCCGCGGCGCGTGCTCCACACGAAAACGGATTCGCCCGACACATAAAACACGCGGCCCTGCGGCCCCATCACGGCAGTCGCTTCGCAGCGCATGTCGCGCTGCGCCAGGTCGCACACGGTGACCGTATGCAGAGTCAGACCAAAGCCCGGTTCGGGCTCTTCATCGGTGCGGTAGATGCGCGTGGCAGGGGCGATGCGCTTGAAGTCGGACGGCACGGCGTCGGGACGCCAGCGGCGCAGCGCCGGGAAGCCGCCAAACGGGTCGCCCCGGCGCAGGTTCAGCGACAAGGGCGAATAGAACACCAGTTTGCCGCCGATCAGGCGGCTGGCGTAATTGCGCGAGGAATAATAATCGTTGGAGCGCAAATGGTAAGTCGAGCGGTAGGCCAGCTTGCCATCCGCATCGATGTCGAACAGGCCGATTTCCGTGCCGCCCCGGCTGTAGCTGTAGCCGATCACCACCAGCGTATCGCCATCGATCAGCATCTCGTCATACCAGCTGCCCGAGGGGGCGCTGCCCGGCGCGTACGCGTCGAGCGAGGACACCGGCTGCAAGGCATTGCCTCCCACCTGCACCGTGAACAGCTTGCCGCGCCGGAGCATCACCAGGTGCTTGCCGTGCAGCTTGACGATGCCTCCTTCGTCCACGCCCGCCGTCTGCACATTGGTGACGGATTCGGCCGCCTCTGCCGATGCTGCCGGCGCGGCTTTCGCCACCATCGGCGCCGACATGGACTGCGCCGTGGCGCGCTGCAGTTTCTGCTGCTCCCGTTGCAGCGCCGCCTGGCGTGCCTGCAGTTGCTGCAGGTAGCTGCTCAAGGCTTGCTCGCTGGCGAAGGCAGGCAAGGTTTTTCCTGGCGCCGTGTCGGCGGCATGGCTGCCTGCCGACAGCAGCAGGGACAGTATCAATGTGATCTTGAGGACGCTGGACATCGCTTCTTCTCCGCTTGGCTGGGGTGTCCTACATGAAACGCAGCGGCGCAGAAAAAGGGGTTAAAGGCGCGTGAAAATATTTACGCGGCGGCTGCCCTACTCAAACCCGCGTATGCGGTCGCCGTTGAAATTCGGCAGGCGCCACTCGAAGTGCAAGGCCAGAAAGCGGAACAAAAAGCCCGCGCCGATGGACGACAGCTGCGCCACGGAGCTGTCGACCTTGAAGTGCAACAGGCCGACATACAGGGCGCCCGTGAACAGGGCCACGGTGGCATACACTTCGCGTTGCAGCACGAGGGGAATCTGGTTGCACAGGATATCGCGCAGCAGGCCGCCGAAGACGCCCGTGATCATCCCCGCCAGCACCACGATGGCCGGGTGCATCTTGGCCGACATGGCGATGTCGCAGCCGATCACGCAAAACGCCACCAGGCCCAGTCCATCGACCAGCAGGAAAATGGCGCGCAGATGGTGCAGGTAGCGCGCCACAAAGGCCGTGACGATGGCCGCGCCGATGGTAAACAGCAGGTATTCGGGATGCGCGATCCAGCCCAGCGGATAGTGCCCCAGCAGCACGTCGCGCACGGTGCCGCCACCGAGCGCCGTGACGGTGCCGATCATGCAGATGCCGAACAAATCCATGCCGCGCCGCATGCCCATGATGGCGCCGGACATCGCTTCGGCGACAATCGCCACCAGGTAAATCGTATATAGCAGCATGCTCTTACTCTTCCGAAAATGATTTGAGAATTTGTTCGCGTTCGCGCGCTTCGCTCAGGGTGCGCGCTTCATTCGTGCCCGTGCTGGAGCCGCCATCGCCGCCAGCGCCAGCGTCACCGCGTGCCATGCGCGTATCGGCACCGCCGCTGCCGCAGCTGACGCTGCTGTGGATAAAGGCAAAGTTATCCTTCAGACAGTCACCGGCCAGGTATTCGGCATACACGTAATCGCCGTCGAGCAGGGCCAGGCCTGGTGGTTCGGCCAGCACCTGTTCGCGCCGGCCCTGCACGGCCACCTGCATGTAATCGCGCCAGACGGGCAGCGCCAACGTCCCCCCCGTGGCATTGCCCAGGCTCTTGGGTTGGTCGTAGCCGAGCCAGACGACGGACACCAGGCCCGAGGAGTAGCCGGCAAACCAGGCGTCGTACGCATTGTTCGACGTGCCCGTCTTGCCGGCCGCATCGCCGCGCCCCAGCGCCAGCGCGCCGCGTCCCGTGCCGCTCTTGACGACGTCGCGCAGCATGCTGTCCATGACGTAGGCATTGCGCGTGGAGATGACCTGCGTGCCCCGTGCCGGCTCGCCCTTGGCGCGTGGCGCCGCATCGCTGAACAGCACTTCTCCGCTGCGGCTGCGCACTTCCTTGATCAATTTGGGCGGCATCTGCATGCCGCCGTTGGCGAACACCGCATACGATTGCGCCAGCTGCAGCGGCGTGACGGCGCCCGCGCCCAGCGCCAGCGGCAGGGAGACGGGATTGCGCGCGCCCTCGAAGCCGAAGCGCGTGGCGTAGTGCTGCACGTAGGCGGGACCAGCCGCCTGCATCAGGCTGACGGCGACCAGGTTTTTCGAGCGCACGAGGCCGCGTCTCACGCTGATGAAACCTTCATAGTTGTTGCCGTAATTGCGCGGACGCCACTGCCGCGCGCCCGTTTCCTGCGGCAGCAGCAAACGCTGCGTATCGTCCACGGCAGTACCGGGGAAATATCCCTTTTCCAGCGCCGCCGAGTACACGAAGGGCTTGAAACTGGAGCCAGGCTGGCGGTAGGCCTGCATGGCGTGGTTGTAGTGGTTGCGGTAGAAATCGAAGCCGCCCGCCATGGCGACGATTTCGCCGCTGCGCGCCTCGACGGAAATGAGCGCGCCTTCCATCTCGGGCAGCTGGCTCACCAGCCAACGCTTTTTCGCCGCGTCGTGCACCACGCGGATCACGCTGCCCTCGACGATGGCGCGCTTGCCATCCCACTGCAGCTTGCCGCCCAGGCGCGCATCCGAGGCCGTCAGCACGATCTGGTCGCCATTGCGCAGCTGCGCCGTCAACTGGCGCTTGCCGGCAGTATCTGCCTTGCGCACCAGCGCGGCGCGCAGTTCACCGCTGTCCGGATAGGCGGCCAGCTGGCGCGCCACGCTGTCTGCGGAGGGGGCCAGGCGCGCTTCCGGGCCACGGTAGCCGCGCCGCGCCTGCGCGTTCAACAAGCCGTCGCGCAGCGACTTGTCGGCTGCGATTTGCGGTGCCATGCGGATGGTCGTCGTCACGTCCAGGCCCATGCTGTAGGCGCCTTCGGGATAGCTTTGCAAGATCAATTGACGCGCTTCCTCGACCGCATATGCGGCCGCGTGCACGGAGCTGTTGCGATCCTTGTTCAGGGCCAGCTTTTCCGCCACGGCCGCGTCGTATTCGGCCGGCGTGATGTAACCGAGTTCGCGCATGCGCTGCAGGATGTAGTGCTGGCGCACGGTGGCGCGCTGCGGATTGGCGACGGGGTTGTAGGCCGATGGCGCTTTCGGCAAGCCGGCCAGCATGGCCGCTTCGGCGATGCTCACTTCCGCCAGCGGCTTGTCGAAATAAATGTTCGAGGCGGCGGAAAATCCGTAGGAGCGCTCGCCCAGGTAAATCTGGTTCATGTACAGCTCCAGCAGCTTGTCCTTGCCGTAATGCTGTTCCAGCTTGTAGGCGAGCAGCATCTCCGTCAGCTTGCGCTGCACGGTCTTTTCGCGCGACAGGAAAAAGTCGCGCGCCACCTGCATGGTGATGGTGCTGGCGCCCTGTACGTGGTGGCCGGTGACGATGTTGGCCAGCGTGGCGCGCGTCAAGCCATAAAAGTCGACGGCGCCGTGTTCATAAAAGCGCGCATCCTCGATGGCCAGCAAGGCCTGGCGCATGCGCAGCGGGATCTCCTTCAGCGGCAGGAATTCGCGGCGCTCTTCGCCGTATTCGGCCAGCAGCTCGCCTTCGCTGGAGAAAATACGCAGCGGCAGCGCGGGTTTGTACTGGGCCAGGTGCTCGACGGCCGGCAAATCCTGCCATGCCTGGCGCAGCCACCAACCGCCCGCCAGGGCTGCGGACAAGCCCAGGCCCAGGGTCAGTCCCAGGCCGAATTTCAGATTGCGCGCCAGCTTCGACTGGGGCTTGCGGGCAGGTGTGTCGTTCGCTTGTGCTTCCATGGTGGTATTCCCTTGCTGCCAGGAGGCCGCGCGCTGGCGCGCGGCACTCCATCAAAGAGGCATTGTGCACTGCAACACACCCATCCTTATGAAAAGTAAGTATTATTTAGTATTGATAAATTTTTCTTATGTTAGGCAGTGGTCATGGATCTCAATCCCAAGCACACGGAAGCGTTCCGCGCCGTCGTCGAAACGGGCAGTTTCGAGCAGGCGGCGCTGCGGCTGCACCTGACGTCGCCGGCCATTTCGCAACGGGTACGGGCGCTGGAAAGCCAGCTGGGCAACGCGCTGATCGTGCGCAGCCGTCCTGCGCGCGCCACGCGCATGGGCCAGCGCCTGATGCAGTACCTGAAACGCGCCAAGCTGCTGGAAGCGGACTTGCAGGCGGAACTGGCGGTGCAGCAGGACGCCCCGCTGACCCTGGTGCTGGCGCTGAACGCCGATTCGATGGGCACCTGGTTTTTCCCCGCCCTGTCCGAGGTGCTGATACGCGAGCGCGTGCTGCTGGACCTGACCGTGGAAGACCAGGACCACACGTACACCTTGCTGGAAACGGGCATGGCGATCGGCTGCATCAGCACAGAGCCAAAACCCATGCGTGGCTGCACGGCCGAGCCGCTGGGCGTGATGCGCTACTGGCTGGTGGCCACGCCCGCGTTCCGCCAGCAGTGGTTTGCGCACGGCCTGACGCGCAAGGCGGCGCGCACGGCGCCCGTCGTCGCCTACACGCGCAAGGACACTTTACAGTCATCGTTCCTGCAAGAGGCGCTGGGGCTGCCCGAGGGCGCCTACCCCTGCCATTACGTGCCGGGCGCCACCTCGCACTTCAACGCCATCCGCTATGGCCTCGGCTACGGCATGGTGCCGGAGCTGCTGCTGAAGGCGAATACGGATGGCGAACTGGTGGAAATGCTGACGCCCAAGACGCCGGCCGACGTGGCCCTGTACTGGCACACGTGGAAGGTGCAGTCGCCGCGCATGGAGCAACTGTCGCGGCAAATCATCGCGGCGGCGCGCAGCATGCTGAAATGACTTCCGCTGCATGCCCCAGCGCTTGAGTGTTACACGCTCCAGGCTGCGAAAGCCAAGATTTTCGACGATTAAACCGATGACGATGACGGCCGCCAGGCCCGCGAACACCTTGTCCGTGTACAGCTCGTTGCGGTTCTGGAAAATGTACCAGCCCAGGCCGCCCTGTCCCGAGGTGGTGCCGAAGACCAGCTCGGCCGCGATCAGGGTGCGCCAGGCAAACGCCCAGCCGATTTTCAAGCCGGAGACGATGGAGGGCAAGGCGCCCGGCACGAGGATGTGCAATACCAGGCGCAAGCCGTTCAGCCCATAGTTGCGGCCCGCCATGCGCAGGGTCTCGGGCACGCCCTGGAAGCCCGCATAGGTGTTCAGGGCCAGCGGCCACATCACGGAATGGACGATGACAAAGATCAAACTGGCGCGCCCCAGGCCGAACCACAGCAAGGCCAGCGGCAACAGGGCGATGGCGGGCAAGGGATTCAACATGGCCGTCAGGGTTTCCAGCAGGTCGCGTCCGATGCGGCTGGACACGGCCAGCAAGGTCAGCACGAAGGCGGCCAGCACGCCCACCGCATAGCCTTGCAGCAAGACGATCAGGGAAGCCGCCGTGCGCGTCAGCAATTCTCCGCTGGCGATACCGCCGATAAACGCCTGCGCCGTCTGTAAAAAACCGGGCAAGAGTAAATCGTTGTTTGTCCAGCGCGCCGCGCCTTCCCACAGCAGGGCCAGGCTGAGCAAAATCAAGGCCTTGCGCCACAGCGCGTGCTGGCTCAGACGCTGCCAGCGCGACAGTGGCTGCTCGACGGTGACGCCGGCCGGCGGCGGTGCCGCATACACGAATTCCTGGCGAATGGGCGGCTCCAGCAACACGTTCATACGGCCTCCCGCTGCGCGCCAGTTGCTTGCGGAACAGGAACCACTTCCTCATCGAACAGCAGGCCGTGGATGCGGCTGCTGGCAGCCTGGAATTCCGCGCTGCCCGCGCTGTGCAAACCGAACTGATGGCTGTTGAGTTCGGCGCGCACCCTGCCCGGATGGGGCGACAGCAGCAGGATACGGTTGCCCACCACCAAAGCTTCCTCGATCGAATGCGTGACGAAAACGAGGGTAAAACGCAACTCGTCGCACAGGCGGCTCAGCTCTTCCTGCATCTTGCGCCGCGTCAAGGCATCGAGGGCGGCGAACGGCTCATCCATCAGCAGCACTTCCGGCTGCATGGCCAAGGCACGGGCGATGGCCACGCGTTGCTTCATGCCGCCCGACAAGGTATGTGGATGGGCATCCTCGAAGCCGGCCAGGCCCACCTTGGCGATCCAGTGATGGGCGCGCTCGCGCGCCGCCTGCTTGTCGAGACGCTTGCTGGCCAGCAAGGGGAACATGACGTTTTCCAGCACCGTCTTCCACGGTGGCAACTGGTCGAATTCCTGGAACACGACCACCCGGTCCGGTCCCGGTTGATGAATGGGCTGGCCCTGCATGGCGATGCTGCCCGCGCGCGGCGCGATGAAACCGGCCACGGCTTTCAGCAAGGACGACTTGCCGCAGCCCGATGGCCCCAGCAAGACAAAACGGTCGCCGCGGAACACGTCGAAACTGACGTCGTGCGTGGCGCGCACGGTGCGCTGCTCCGTGCGGTATTCCAGGCTGACATTTTTGACGCTGAGTAATGGCGCCACTGTGACCGGAGGACGTACCAGGTGAAAAGTGGGTGCGTTCATGTCAGCCTCCTTGCGTGATGGCAGGGTCGTCAAAGAAATAATCGCGCCAGCTGTCGGGCAAGTTGCGGATGGCGCTCACGCGGTGCAGGAATTGCGCCAGGCCATAGGTGTTTTGCGGCGCGATCTTGAATTGCACTTGCGGATTGGCAAAGATTTTCAACAGCAGATTGCGGTCCACCTTGCTTTTATTCACCTTGATATAAATGTCGGCCGCGCCCTGTGGATTGCTGCTCGCATACTGCGCCGCTTCCGCCAGCGCGGCGATGAAGGCGCGATAGGTTTTCGGATTGTCCTTGCGGTATTTTTCTGCCGCATACAGCAGGGTCGACGAGCTGGGCCCGCCTTGTACATCGTAGGAATTGAGGAGGATATGGGCGTTCGGGTTTTGCGCCAGTTCCTGCTCCTGGAACGGTGAATTGCCGAAGTGACCAGTCAACTCCGTGCCGCCGGCGATGATGGCGGCGGCCGCATCCGGGTGCGGCAAGGTTTGCGTGATTTTATCCAGGCGGGCAAATTCCTTGTCGCCCCACTGCTTCGCCACGGCCATCTGCAAGATGCGCGCCTGCACGGAGACGGACACGGCCGGCAAGGCGATGCGGTCCTTGTCCGTCAAGTCCGCCAGGGTTTTCACCTTCGGGTTGTTGCTGATCAAATAGTAGGGGAAATTGCCGAGCGAAGCCACGCCGCGCACGTTCTGCCGGCCTTTGGTGCGGTCCCATATCGTCAACAGCGGCCCCAGGCCGGCGCCGGCAATGTCGATATTGCCCGACAACAAGGCGTCGTTGATGGCAGGGCCGCCAGACAGGGTGATCCACTCGACTTTCACGTCGACGCCCTGCTGCTTGCCATGCTTTTCGATCAGCTTTTGTTCCTGCGCAATATTGAGCAGCAAGAAGGTGATGCCATGCTGGCCCGCGATGCGGATCTGCCCTTCGGCCCGGGCCATGGGCATGGCCATGCACAGCACGGCAATGGTGGCGAGCAGGCGGCGGGAAAAGGTAAAGATCGGCAACATGGACACTCCTTGGGTCAGGCTTACAGGAAAAAATCAGTACGGCGCATCGCCTTCGATGGTGGTGCGGTAGAGTTTGCGGCGCTGCTCGGGCGGACACCCCGTCGCCAGGTGCATCAGCGAACGGTTGTCCCAGAACACCAGGTCGTGCGGCTGCCAGCGGTGCACATATAAATGCTCGGGGCGCACGCTGTGCACGAACAATTCGTCGAGCAGGGCGCGGCTTTCATCCTCGGGCAAGCCGACGATGCGCGTGGTGAAATGTTCGCTGACAAACAGGGCGCGGCGTCCCGTTTCCGGATGCACGCGTACCACGGGGTGCGTCACAGGTGTGACTTCATCGATCTGCGCCTGCGTCAGTGCGGGACGCCAGGGATTGCGGCGGCGCAATTCCTCATACTGGCTCAGGTAACTGTGTTCGGCACGGGCGCCGCGCACGGCGTGGCGCAGCGCGGCCGGCAAGCTTTCCCAGGCCAGGTGCATGTTGGCAAACACGGTATCGCCGCCCTCGTCCGGCAGCTCTTGCGCGTGCAACATGGAACCGAGGCTGGGCACTTCCTTGTACGACAAATCGGAATGCCAGAAATGGCCCGCGTCGCCGAGGCCGATGGGCTGGCCGTTTTCGACGATGTTCGAGATGATCAGCACTTCCGGCTGCGTTGGCAACTGGAACTGGCGCAGCACGTGGATTTGCAACGGGCCGAAACGGCGGCTGAAATCGACCTGCTGTTGCGGCGTGATGTGCTGCTCGCGGAACACCAGCACGTGATGGTCGAGGTGGGCGTGGTGCAAGCGCTGGAAGTCGCCCAGCGACAGCGGCTGGGCCAGGTCCAGTCCCAGCACTTGCGCGCCGAGCGGCGCATCGAACGTCTCGATACGGAAATGGCTGGTGGAGTACTTGGGTTTCAGGACGGCCGACATGGGAATTCGCCAAGAGTCTGGGGAAGTCCACTGTATGCCTGCTGGCCCGTCCCGCCAACGAAGCATTTCTGATATGGATATGCGCGGCGTGTTAGCGCCGCGCCAGCATTGCTTGCTTACGCCGTTGCTTCGTAGCGGGCCAGGCGCGTCGCCATGCGCGGCGCCAGCTCGTGGCCGGCCGTGACCGTCACTTCCAGATCGTTCAGCAAGCCATCCTTCAAGCCATAGACCCAGCCATGGACGCTGAGTTCCTGGCCCCGTTCCCACGCATCTTGCACGATGGTGGTCTGGCATACGTTCAAGACCTGCTCGACCACGTTGAGTTCGCACAGGCGGTCGCCGCGCTGGCGGCTGGTCAGCACGTCGCCCAGGTAGCGTTCGTGCTTCTGGCCCACGTCCTGCACGTGGCGCAACCAGTTGTCGACCAGGCCGATGCGCGTGCCCGTCATGGCCGCATGCACGCCCTTGCAGCCGTAATGGCCGACGATGATGACATGTTTGACTTTCAGCACGTCCACGGCAAATTGCAGGACGGACAGGCAATTCAGGTCGGAATGCACGACCACGTTGGCAATATTGCGGTGCACAAACACGTCGCCAGGCGCCATGCCCAGCAGTTCGTTGGCGGGCACGCGGCTGTCGGAGCAGCCGATCCACAGGTATTCGGGCGACGTTTGCGCTTCCAGGTTCTTGAAGAAGTTCGGGTCTTTCGCCACCATCGAGTCGGCCCAGCGGCGGTTACGCTGCAGCAGTTCCGCCAGGGCCATGCCATTTTTCGGTTCGGTCATATCGCTCCCATTGTGTAAGTACGACTGCATTGGCGGCAGATCGCGCCCATAGGCCGGCGATGTGCGCACATTATTCAGTCGTAGTGAAAAAAACGCCGGGATGTTGAAGCATCCCGGCGCATGGTATTACGTGTGCTTACTCAAAAAAGTCCTTGACCTTGTCTTTCCAGGTCTTGCTTTGCGGACTGTGCTTGGCACCGCCCTCGGTGGTCGACTTTTCAAAGTCGCGCAGCAGGTCTTTCTGTTTTTCCGTCAGTTTGACCGGTGTTTCGATCGCCACGTGGCAGAACAGATCGCCCGCGTAACCGGAGCGCACGCCCTTGATGCCCTTGCCTTTCAGGCGGAAGGTCTTGCCCGACTGGGTGCCTTCCGGGATCGTGAACGACACTTTGCCGTTCAGGGTAGGCACTTCGATTTCACCGCCCAGGGCCGCCTTGGTGAACGAGATCGGCATTTCGCAATGCAGGTCGTCGCCTTCGCGCTGGAACACGGCGTGCGGCTTGA
This sequence comes from Janthinobacterium sp. PAMC25594, assembly GCF_019443505.1. NCBI lineage: Bacteria > Pseudomonadati > Pseudomonadota > Betaproteobacteria > Burkholderiales > Oxalobacteraceae > Janthinobacterium > Janthinobacterium sp. PAMC25594. Next base: position 4,577,533 of record NZ_CP080377.1, on the reverse strand, counting down.
TGTGGATTTCCACATACAGGTCGCCCGACGGACCGCCATTCGTGCCCGGTTCGCCGTTGCCGGACGAACGGATACGCATGCCGTTGTCGATACCGACTGGTATCTTGACTTCCAGGGTCTTGTTGCGCTTGATGCGACCGGCGCCGCCGCATGGCGTGCACGGGTCGGTGATGACCTTGCCGCTGCCATGACATTTCGGACACGTTTGCTGGATGCTGAAGAAACCTTGCTGCATGCGCACCTGGCCGTGGCCACCGCAAGTACCGCAAGTGGTCGGCGAGGTACCCGGCTTGGCGCCGCTGCCGTGGCACGTGTCGCACTTGTCCCAGCTCGGCACGCGGATGGTCGTGTCGAAGCCGTGCGCAGCTTGCTCCAGTGTAATTTCCAGGTTGTAGCGCAAGTCGGCGCCACGGTACACCTGTGGCCCCGCATTGCGGCTGCGCCCACCGCCACCGCCAAAGATGTCGCCGAAGATATCGCCGAAGCTGTCGGCAAAGCCGCCAGCACCGCCGCCGAAGCCGCCACCGCCGCCCATGTTCGGGTCCACGCCGGCGTGACCATAACGGTCATACGCATCGCGCTTTTCCGGATTGGTCAGCATCTCGTAGGCTTCTTTGACTTCCTTAAACTTTTCTTCCGATTCCTTGCTATCCGGATTGCGGTCCGGATGGTATTTCATCGCCAGTTTACGGTAAGACTTTTTGATCTCTTCTTCCGAAGCATTTTTTGCGACACCGAGTGTCTCGTAAAAATCACGCTTTGCCATGTTGTCGGCACCTTGCAGTCTATCTACTGATGTAAAAATTACACGAAAAAGCCGAGTCGAGTGCTGCACTGGGCAACGACTCGGCTCGGCCGGTCTTCGCGGCTAATTCCGCGATGTAGCGTTCAGCCCGGCTGCCCCCAGTTCATGGGAGCGCAAGACATTACTTGCTGTCTTTGACTTCTTTGAAGTCAGCGTCAACAACGTCGTCTTGCTTGGCGCCTGCGTCCGATGCGCCAGCAGCTTGCTGTGCACCTTCCGCGCCGCCGGCAGCTTGCTGCGCTTGCATGTCGGCATACATTTTTTCGCCCAGTTTCTGCGATGCGCTCGACAGTGCTTCCACCTTGGTGTCGATCTCAGCCTTGTCGCCCGCCTTGATGCTTGCTTCCAGGTCGGTGATCGCCGCTTCGATCTTATCTTTCTCGCCCGCGTCGAGCTTGTCGCCGTATTCGGTCAAGGATTTCCGGGTCGAGTGTACCAGAGCATCGGCCTGGTTGCGCGACTCGGCCAATTCTTTGACCTTCTTGTCTTCTTCCGCGTTCAACTCGGCGTCTTTCACCATCTTCTGGATTTCAGCCTCGGTCAAGCCGGAATTGGCCTTGATCGTGATCTTGTTTTCCTTGCCGGTGGCCTTGTCTTTCGCGCCGACATGCAAGATGCCGTTGGCGTCGATGTCGAAGGTCACTTCAATCTGCGGCGTACCGCGCGACGATGGTGGAATACCTTCCAGATTGAATTCACCCAGGCCTTTGTTGCCGGCGGCGATTTCGCGCTCACCCTGGAAGACCTTGATGGTCACCGCAGGCTGATTGTCGTCGGCCGTCGAGAATACCTGGCTGAACTTGGTCGGAATCGTCGTGTTTTTGTGGATCATCTTGGTCATCACGCCGCCCAGGGTTTCGATACCCAGGGACAGAGGGGTGACGTCCAGCAACAGCAAATCTTTGCGTTCGCCCGACAGGACCGAACCTTGAATCGCTGCGCCCACTGCCACGGCTTCGTCCGGATTCACGTCTTTGCGTGGATCTTTGCCGAAGAATTCCTTCACTTTTTCCTGTACCTTCGGCATACGCGTCATGCCGCCGACCAGGATGATGTCATCGATGTCCGACACTTTCACGCCAGCATCTTTGATGGCGATGCGGCATGGTTCCATCGTCGCGATGATCAGTTCTTCCACCAGCGACTCCAGCTTGGCGCGGGTCATCTTCAGGTTCAGGTGGACCGGTGCGCCGTTCGCCATGGCGATGTACGGCTCGTTGATCTCGGTTTGTTGCGACGACGACAATTCGATCTTCGCGCGCTCGGCGGAAGCCTTGATGCGCTGCAGAGCGATCGGATCTTTTTTCAGATCGATGCCGTTGATCTTCTTGAACTCGTCGATGATGTAATCGATGATGCGTTGGTCGAAGTCTTCGCCACCCAGGAAGGTGTCGCCGTTGGTCGACAGCACTTCAAATTGTTTCTCGCCATCAACATCTGCGATTTCGATGATCGACACGTCGAACGTACCACCACCCAAGTCATACACGGCGATTTTACGGTCGCCTTTTTCGGTCTTGTCCAGGCCGAACGCCAGCGCTGCCGCGGTTGGCTCGTTGATGATGCGCTTGACGTCCAGACCAGCGATACGGCCGGCATCCTTGGTCGCTTGACGCTGCGAGTCGTTGAAGTACGCAGGCACGGTGATGACGGCTTCGGTGACTTCTTCACCGAGGTAGTCTTCTGCCGTTTTCTTCATCTTGCGCAGCACTTCAGCCGAAATTTGTGGCGGCGCCAGTTTTTTGTCGCGTACGCCGATCCATGCATCGCCGTTGTCGGCTTTCATGATTTGGTACGGCATCAGCGCGATGTCTTTCTGGACTTCTTTTTCGTCAAACTTGCGACCGATCAAACGCTTGACTGCGTACAGCGTGTTTTTCGGATTGGTCACAGCCTGACGTTTCGCCGGCGCGCCGACGAGAATTTCGCCATCTTCTTGATAAGCAATAATCGACGGCGTCGTGCGTGCGCCTTCAGCGTTTTCGATTACCTTTGGTTGACCGTTTTCCATGATGGAAACGCAGGAATTCGTGGTTCCCAGATCGATACCGATAATTCTACCCATGATTTTTTTCCTTTTATTTGCTAGATTTCAGATGGTTCTTATATGTGGCAAAGCGGCATGGTTTCAAGGCTTGCTTGATGCCGCACTCTGATTATTTTGCTTGCGCGGTCGTGACAATGGCTGGACGCAGCAGGCGGTCCGCAATCATATAGCCCTTTTGCAGGACTGACACGATGGTATTGGCTTCCTGCTCCGCTGGCACCACGGCAACGGCCTGGTGTTTCATCGGATCGAGCTTTTCACCCTGCACCGGCAACACTTCCACCAGGCGGTTGCGCTCGAACGCGGCATTCAATTGCTTCAGGGTCATCTCGACGCCTTCTTTCAGCGATTCGATGGTCGGTGCTTCCACCGTCAGCGCCGTTTCCAGGCTGTCTTTCACCGGCACCATGGCTTCGGCAAAGCTTTCCACTGCGAATTTATGCGCTTTAGCAACATCTTCCTGCGCGCGGCGGCGAATATTTTCGCCATCAGCCTTGGCGCGCATGAAGGCATCGTGCATCTCTGCAAGACGCGCTTCGGTACTCGCCAGCTGCTCTTCCAAAGTAGGCTCTGCGGGAGCCGCGGCGTCCGCTTGCGGATTAGGTACAGCTTGGTTTTCCTGATCTTGCATCTGAAAAGCTCCTACAATCAATGACTTAAATGAGTTAGTCTAACTATCTTTACAACACTAACGGGCAGATGGGGCTATATCCTATTGTTTCAAGGGGTATGCATGGCAAAACCAGAATTACAGCGATCCATGTTACAGCTTATTACAAAACACTACCCATTTCGGCCAGCGATCCGTGCGCGCGCCCCCTTGATTTTCCAGGCTTCCCACGGCAAAGCGGGCATTCTACCAGCCCCGCCGCCGCCATCGCCACTGGCGGCGTTGCTATCTGGATAGTACTTTTGTCGCGCCAGACATGACAAAGCCGCGCAAGCGCGGCTCATAACTGTCAAAAAATTAACATTTGTTAATTCGCCGCGCCCAGGGCCAGCGCCGCCTCGCGCGCCCTTTCGCCCGTTTTCTTGTCCGCTTCGCGCTGCGGCGCCGTCTTCATCGTCGGCCAGCCAATCATGTGCTGTTCGGCAATTTCCGCCATGCCCGCGATCCAGGCTGGCGTTTCGTTCAGGCAAGCGATGTAATGAAACTGCTGGCCGCCAGCCGCCTCGAAATCGTGCTTCGCTTCCATGGCGATCTCTTCCAGCGTTTCCAGGCAATCGCTGGTAAAACCCGGACACAGCAGGTCGACGCGCTTGACACCCTGTTGCGCCAGCGCCACCAAGGTGGGCGCCGTGTACGGCTGCAGCCATTCGGCCTTGCCGAAGCGCGACTGGAAGGTCACCAAATATTGATCCTTTGTCAATTTTAACTTTTCCGCCAGCAGCCGCGCCGTTTTCAGGCATTGGCAGTGGTAGGGGTCGCCCAGCAGCAAGGTGCGCTTGGGCACGCCATGAAAACTCATCACCAGTTTTTCCGGACGGCCATGCGCTTCCCATTGGTTCAGCACGGAATCGCGCAGGGCGTCGATATACGTGTCGTGCTCGTGATACTGCTTAATAAAACGCAATTCCGGCACATTGCGCACGGTGGCGTAATGGGCAAACACGGCGTCGTAGATGGAACCCGTCGTCGTGCCCGAGTATTGCGGATACGCAGGCAAGATGGCGATGCGCTCGCAGCCTTCGCTTTTCAGCCTGGCCAGCACTTCGGGCAGGGAAGGCGAACCATAGCGCATGGCCATGGCCACCGTCACGCCGTCGTGGCCCCGCTCGGCCAGCGCGCCGGCCAGCAGTTTCGCCTGCTTTTGCGTATGCACTTTCAGGGGCGAGCCCTCGCGCGTCCAGATCGATGCATATTTCTTGGCCGACTGACCCGAGCGGAACGGCAAGATGATCAGGTTCAAAATGAACCACCAGACCAGGCGGGGAATCTCGACCACGCGCGGGTCGGACAAAAATTGCTTCAGGTAGCGCCGCACGGCCGACGAGGTCGGCGCATCGGGCGTGCCCAGGTTAACCAGCACCACGGCGCTGCGGTCGATGCTGCCATGCGTGTACGGCGGTTCTGTTTGAAATGACATGAAAGCTCTTCGAAGGCGTTGGATGGATTAGGCAGTTATTATAGTTGCATTAACTGCTGGGGTCAGACCCTCAATGCCGCTAACGTCAAGCTCAGCGCGAATACCTCCAAGAGTCAGCCCCCCAAGGAACGATGGCTGTTGACACGATTAGCCCACAAGCAAAGGCTGGGGTCAGACCCAGCGGGTCTGACCCCGGTCTGCCCACAGCCACGAATTAAATCGCCAGCAATTCGCGTGCATGCTTGCGCGTGGTGGCCGTGATTTCCAGGCCGCCCAGCATGCGCGCCACTTCTTCCACGCGGGCCTTGGCATCGAGCATGTCGATGCGCGACGCCGTCTTGCCGTTGTCCAGGGTGCTTTTTGCAACCTGGAAATGCTGGTTCGCCTGGCTGGCCACTTGCGGCAAATGGGTCACGCACAGCACTTGGCGTCCCTGCCCCAGGCGTTTCAGCAGCCGCCCCACCACTTCGGCGACGGCGCCGCCGATGCCGCTGTCGACCTCGTCGAAGATCAGGGTCGGCGTGGTGGTGGCGTGCGAGGTGATGACGGAAATGGCCAGCGCGATGCGCGCCAGTTCGCCGCCGGACGCCACCTTGGCCAAGGAGCGGGGCGCCGTGCCCGCATGGCCGGCGACGAGGAATTCCACCTGCTCGAGGCCGTGCGCGGCCGGTGCGCACGGGTGCAGGGCGATCTCGAAGCTGCCGCCCGTCATGCTCAGTTCCTGCATGGCACGCGTGACGGCGTGCCCCAGTTCCACTGCCGCCGCCTGGCGCGTGGCCGACAGGCGACCCGCCACGACGCGATATTCCGCTTCGATCTTCGCCTCCTGACGCAGCAAGCCTTCGATATCGGAAGCGTCGGCCAGGTGCTGCAGCTTTTCCGACAGCTTGGCGTGTTCCTCGGGTAGCTCTTCGGGCGTGACGCGAAATTTGCGGGCCGTGCTGTGCATCGCTTCCATGCGCGCATCGAGCTGGTGCAGGCGCTCCGGGTCCAGTTCCACGCGGTCCAGATAATTGTTCAGCGCGTACACGGATTCCTGCAGCTGGATGCGCGACGATTCGATCAGGTCGACGATCGGCTGCAATTCCGCATCGACGGACACCAGCTTGCCCAGCTTCTGGTTCAGGGCCGACAGTTGCGACACGATCGGATGGTCTTCCGACTCGGAAATGAGGGACAGCGCTTCCTGCGCCCCTTCCAGCAGGCTGGCCGCATGTGACAGGCGGCTGTGCTCGTTCGTGATCTCCGTCCACTCGCCGGGCTTGGCCGCCAGTTTTTCCAGTTCGCCCACTTGCCATTCCAGGCGTTCGCGCTCGTACAGCACGTTGGCGGCGTTGGTTTCGAATTCTTCGCGCTGGCGCACGAGGGCGCGCCAGCGCTTGTGCAGCGCCGCCACCTGCCGCGCATCGTGCTCCACGCCCGCTTCGCGCGCCGTCGCCTGGCCGTCGAGCAGGGCGCGCTGCGCCTCGCTTTTCAGCAGCGACTGGTGCGCGTGCTGGCCGTGGATATCGACCAGCATGTCGCCCAGTTCGCGCAACTGCGCGGCCGTGGCGGGAATGCCGTTGATATACGCCTTCGAGCGGCCCGCATTGTCGATCACGCGGCGCAGCAGGGCGCCGCCATCGTCGTTGGCGAATTCATTGGCCACCAGCCAGGCCTGCGCCACCTCGCTGACGGAAAAATCGGCCGTGATGTCGGCCTTGGCCGCGCCTTCGCGCACCACGCTGGCGTCGCCGCGCCCGCCCAAGGCCAGGGTCAGCGCATCGATGAGGATAGACTTGCCGGCGCCCGTCTCACCCGTCAGCACGCTGAAGCCGGCGGAAAATTCCAGTTCAATGGTATCGACAATGACAAAATCGCGAATGGACAGTGTATGGAGCATGGCTTCTGTGGTTAGGCGGCGCACCGCGGGTTGACGTGGATAAAATGTTAGCTGAGCTTGCCCTCGCCCGACGGGTACTCATTCCAGTGCAATTTTTCACGCAGGGTGTTGTAGTAACTCCACCCTTCCGGATGCAGGAAGGTAATCGTGTGCGGCGAACGGCGGATGAGGATGCGGTCTTGCTGCACCAGGCTGGCAAAGGTCTGCATGTCGAAATTGACGCTGATATCGCGCCCGCGCACGATTTCCACGACGATCTGGCTGGAATCGGGCAAGACGATGGGGCGGTTCGACAGCGCATGCGGAGCGATCGGCACGAGCACGATGCCGCCCAGGGTCGGATGCAGCAAGGGGCCGCCGGCCGACAGCGAGTACGCGGTCGAGCCCGTGGGCGTGGAAATGATCAGGCCATCCGAACGCTGGTTGTACATGAAGTGGCCGTCGACTTCGACACGCAATTCGGCCATGCCGGCACCGCCCCCGCGCGAGACGACGACATCGTTGACGGCCATGCCCACGTGAATCGACTCGCCGTCGCGCAGCACGCTGCCTTCGAGCAAGGTGCGGCGTTCGGCCTTGAAGCGGCCGCCGAGAATTTGCGCCAGCACGGGCAGCATGCGCTCGAGCGGGATATCGGTCATGAAACCCAGGCGTCCTTGATTGATACCGATCAAGGGAACGTCGAATGGCGCCAGCTGGCGCGCAATGCCCAGCATGGTGCCGTCGCCGCCCATGACGATGGCGCAATCGGCGGCGGCGCCGATCTCGGCCGGCGACATGGCGCGCACGCCGGGAAACGCCAGGTTCAGATGCGCGGCCGTCTCCGCCTCGAAGACCACCGTGTGGCCCAGCACTTGCAGGAAATCGACGATGCTTTTCACGGGCTCGGCAATGCCATCCGTATTCTGGCGCACGACCAGGGCGATGGTCTTGGCGCCCAGGTTAAAGCGCTCGCCCGGGGCTGGCAAGGTCGCGGCTGGCTGTTCGGCGCGTTGTTCGGCGTGTGTATCGACGGGCATATGAGTCTCGGTAGTGAATTCGGTGGCAAACCGCCCCAGGCTGTCGCGTCGCACGCCGGCATCGCATGATACTGTATATATGCACAGTATAGTGCGGCTGCCGTGTGCCCGCAAGGGGCGTTCTTGGTGTTGCACGCAGTGTAGCGCAGAAAAAGAATCGTCCATGCGTGCGCCAGCGCTCCCTGCATGGACAAATTCGCTTGCAGACGGCCTGGCGCGGCAGGACACTGGTTGCACTTTATTGTCAGGAGGCCATATGGTTAGCCAGCATAGCGAACGCAAGATCAATACCGATGCAAAGGTCCAGAATGACGGTGTCGACCGTCTGCCGCATGAGCGCGACGAATCGCCCGATGCGCAGAACGTGCATCCGCGCAAGATCATGCAACAGGCGGCCAGCGACCTGGAACAGGGCCTGGTCGACACGGACCGCCACGCCCAGCCCGGCGTGGAAAAAGTCAAGCCGGCCGCGCCGCAACAGGCCCGCCCCGACGCGCATCTGGAACCAAAGAAGGCGCGCTGAGTCGAACTGTCAGGCACCGCGACTTTGCCGACTCCGCGCCGTGTATGCCTTGGCGCCACGCATTCGCCCCCTGTGTGACGCAACGAACGGAAGCGCAAGGGCATGGCGCGCATGATGGACCTTCGAACCACGCAAGGAGTACATAATGAAAAAAACAGGATCAGCCGTCTGGAGTGGCGGCCTTAAAGATGGCAAAGGTTTCATTTCCACCGAAAGCGGCGCGCTCGACAATGTGGCATATGGTTTCAACACGCGCTTCGAAGACGGTCCCGGCAGCAATCCGGAAGAACTGATCGGCGCCGCCCACGCCGCCTGCTTCACCATGGCCTTGTCCGGCCAGCTGGGCGAGGCGGGCTTGCGCGCCACGGCCCTGAAAACCACGGCCGATGTCAGCCTGGAAAAAATCGATGGCAGCTATGCCATCACGGCCGTGCACCTGACCCTGGTGGCCACCATTCCCGGCGCCACCGACGCAGCGTTCCAGGATGTGGCACTGCGCGCCAAGCTCGGTTGCCCCGTGTCCAAATTGCTGGCCACGGAAATCACCCTGGACGCCCGTCTGGAGTAAATCCAGAGGCACCAAGGTCACCGTCTGCGGCTGTCCTGCACCAGGGCAGCCGGGGCGGTCTCGGCAAGAAAGCCATAAACCGCATAAAATCCTGCCATTCCCCTATCACCATCAAGGATTCACGATGCGTATTTTGCACACCATGTTACGGGTCGGCGACCTGCAGCGCTCCATCGATTTTTACACCAAGGTCCTGGGCATGAAGTTGCTGCGCACCAGCGACAATCCCGAATACCAGTACACGCTGGCCTTCGTCGGCTATGGTTCGAACCCCGACCACGCGGAACTGGAACTGACGTATAACTATGGCACCACCAGCTACGAGCTGGGCACGGCGTATGGCCACATCGCCATCTCGGCCGACGACATCGTCGCCGCCTGCGACGCGGCACGCGCGAATGGCGGCAACGTCACGCGCGAACCGGGCCCCGTCAAGGGCGGCAATACCGTCATCGCCTTCATCACCGATCCGGACGGCTACAAGATCGAATTGATCGAGCGCAAGTTCGACGGCCAGGGCGGCGGCCTGTAAGTCCTCAGCCTGGCCCGGCGGCCGTTGCAACGGCCGCGCGCAGCCAGGCGATGCCCGCATCACCGTCCGTGCGGCGGTGCCGTATCGCTTCAAACGCAAACGGCGCGATGGCAAACGGCGCAGAATGCTGCGCCAGCCCTTGCGCCGCGCTGCCGTGCAAGGCGCGCCGCGCCACCGTCAAAATCATGTCCGTCCCCATCACGACATCGGGTGCGACCGTCCAGTACGGCACGCGCACGGCGATGCGGCGCGCCTGGCCCAGCTGAGCCAGCGCCGCGTCCACTTCGGCCGCCATGCCCCCCTCGCTGGATGCCACCAGCACGTGCGGGCGCGCCAGGTATGCCTCCAGACTCAGCGCTTCGCCCGGCGCCAGGCTGGCCGGGTCCAGCGCGCACACGAATGTTTCCTCGAATAGGGTTTCTCTATGTAAATGCTCGGGCAGTTGCGGGAACACGCCCAGCGCCAGGTCGATCTCGCCATCCTGCACGCCAGCGATCACGGCAGGACGGCTGGCGTAGCTGACGGCCACGTCGATGCCGGGCGCTTCCACGCGCAAGCGGCGCAACAAGCGCGGCAAGAGCAACGCCGCGCCGTAATCCGACATCGCCAGACGAAACACGCGCTGCGCCGTGGCCGCCTCGAAAACGGCGCCACCCAGCACGGAGCGCACGCTTTGCAGCGCTTCGGCCAGCGGCCGCGCCAATTCCAGTGCGCGCGCCGTGGGCTGGAAGCCGCCCTTGCCGCGCAGCAGCAGCGGATCGTCCAGCAAATGGCGCAAGCGCGCCAGCGCATGGCTGACGGCAGGCTGACTCATGTGCAGGCGTTCGGCCGCGCGCGACAAATGGCGCTCGCTGAGCAGCGCTTCCAGGATCACCAGCAAGTTCAGATCGACGGCGCGCAGATTATTCATTTGGTGCATAGTTGGATGACAAATTACGAATTGGATTTAATCATCACAGCATAATACGATGACGCCATCAACTCAACACGCATGGAGTCCTACATGAACGGATGGATCACCCTGTTTGCCCCGCTGGCCATGCTGGCCGGCGCCGTCGTCCCCTTCCAGGCGGGCGCGAATGCCGCACTGGGCCGCAACCTGGGCCACCCGTTGTGGGCCACGCTCGCCTCGCTGGCCGTCAGCGCCATGCTCGCTTCACTGGTGATGCTGCTCTGGAGAGTGCCGGCGCCCGATTTTCACCTCGCCGTGCGCGGGCCCGGCTGGTCCTGGCTGGGCGGCGCGGCCGGCATGTTTTATATTACGGCCGCGCTGATGCTGGCGCCGCGCATGGGCTCCGGCCCCTTCATGGCGGCCGTCATCGGCGGACAAATGCTGGCCGCGCTGGCCATCGACCGCTACGGCTTGCTGGGTTTTGCCGTCAAGCATATTTCTCCGCTGCACTGGGCCGGCGCGGGCCTGGTGGTGGCCGGTGTTGTACTCACACAGATCGCCAACAGCCGCGCCGTGTGACAACACCTCAAGACGAAAAAAAACCAGCGCCGTCACCGGTGCTGGTTTTCATTCAAAGCAAGAGCGCGCTTACTTGTCGAGCAAGGCGTTGACGGGCATCAAATCCGTTTCCTTCAGGGTGCCGGCCGCCGCCTTCAGGCGCAAGCCGTTCATGATGGTGTCGTAGCGCGCTTTCGACAGGTCTTTTTGCGTCGAGAACAATTGTTTCTGTGCATTCAACACGTCGATATTGATGCGCACGCCCACCTGGTAACCGAGCTGGTTCGACTCCAGCGCCGATTTGCTCGACACTTCCGCCGCTTCCAGCGCCTTGACTTGCGCCAGGCCGCTATTGACGCCCAGGAAAGCCTGGCGCGCGCCCTGCGATGCCGTGCGGCGTGCCGTTTCCAGGTCGTTGCGGGCCTTGTTTTCCAGCGCAATCGATTCGCGCACCTTGCTGGTAACGGCAAAGCCGCTGAAAATCGGGATGCTCCACTGCACGCCGATGGCGTTGTTGTTGGAATTGCCGTTACCGCCGCCCGTCGTATAGGTATGGCCCGCGTTGGCGATCAGGTCCAGCGTCGGATAGTGGCCGGCGCGGTTGCGGCCGATGTCGCGCTTGGCCGATTCCACGTTGAACTGGGCCGTGACGACGCCGTAGTTCTGCTCTTCCGCCGAGCTCACCCACGGCTCGATGGCGGCCGGTTCCGGCGCGCTGAGGACGACGCCCGTACGCATCGGCGCCAGCGATGCCGGGGCCTCGCCGATGATGGTTTGCAGCGCGCTGCGCTTGTTGGCCAGGTCATTGATGGCGGCAAATTCCTGCGCCACCACCAGGTCGTAGGCCGCCTGCGCTTCATGCGTGTCGGTAATCGTTTGCGTGCCGACTTCGAAGTTGCGCTTGGCCGATGCCAGCTGCTCCGTCGTGGCGACCTTTTGCGCCTGCGTCGCGCCCAGGTTGTCTTGCGCGCTGAGCACGTCGAAATACGCCTGCGCCACACGCGTGATCAGGTCTTGCTGCACCTGTGCAAATTGCGCTTCGGCTATCGCCTGCGCCAGTTTGCTTTGCTGATACGTTTCCCAGCGGTCCCAGCGGAACAGCGGCTGCGCCAGGGTCAGATTGTAGCTATTCGTGTGCACCTTGACCGTGGGCATGGAGATCGTGCTGGTGATCGGCTCGATGTTATTGCGCGTATTGCTGCCCGAGGCGGACACTTGCGGCAGCAAGCCTGCCAGCCCCTGCGGAACCCGCTCCATCCCGGCCGACAGGGCCGCGCGCGCACTGGCGTACTGCGCGTCATTGGCCAGCGCCTGCTGGTACACCTGGATGAGATCGGCCGCCTGCGCTTGCAGCGAGCATGTCATCGAGACAAAGGCGCTGGTCATCAGCACGGCGATAAGGGGTTTCCGCATTGCATTTCTCCGTTGGAGTCGTCAAAAGTTGATGGAATCAAAAATCTGCTACCGCATGCCTTGCGCCCGCCGGATCAGCGGGGTACAGGCCTCCGCAGGCATGCAGGAAAACATGCCTGGGTGCATCTACTGCGAATTAACTTAGTATTTCGGCATCGCGCTGTCGACTTGCAGCACCCAGGCATGCACACCGCCCGTCAAATTACTGATCTTGCCAAAACCATTGCGCTCCAGGAAGGCCGCCACCTGCATGCTGCGCATGCCGTGATGGCAGATGCAGACGATCTCGGCGTCTTCATCGAGGTCATCGATGCGCGCAGGAATCGAGTTCATCTGCATCAGGGTGGCCCCGTCGAGGTGGCACAGATCGAACTCCCACTGTTCCCGCACGTCCAGCAAAACAGGACGCGGGCGGGAAGGGTCAGCCAGCCAGGCGGCCAGCTGCGGTGCACTCAAATGCTCCATCGAATCGGTCGCCTCAGAACTGGAAATGCGACGGTGCCACCGCTTGCAGCGGCGTGACATTGGTTTCAAACAGCTTGCGCGTGTCATAAGCCTTGTCCGAGCTGCGCGTGATCAGGTGCGCCGACATGATCGGCGCTTCGCCGATGATGGCCAGGATGCGGCCGCCGACTTTGACTTGTTGCAACAGTGCTTCCGGCAACACGGCCAGGGAGCCGGACACGACGATCACGTCGTACGGCGCACCCTTGCTCCAGCCTTGGGCGCCGTCGCCCAGTTCCACGGTGACGTTCGTCACGCCGTTGGCGGCCAGGTTCTGCTCGGCCAGGGTTTTCAATTGGGGAACGATTTCCACGCTCGTCACATGGCGTGCCTTGTGCGCCAGCAAAGCGGCCATATAGCCGCTACCGGCGCCGATCTCCAGCACATTTTCATGCTTCTTGACGGCTACGTCTTGCAAAATGCGCGCTTCCAGCTTTGGCGTCAACATGCATTCGCCGCCGCCCAGTGGAATTTCCGTATCGACGAAGGCCAGGTTTTTATAGGCGGCCGGCACGAAATCTTCACGCTTGACCACGTTCAACAGCTCCAGCACGTCGAGATCCAGTACGTCCCATGGACGGATCTGCTGTTCGATCATATTGAAGCGGGCTTGTTCGATATTCATCTTTGGACTCGGTAAGTGAAGTAATAATCCGCCATTTTATCGTTGAACTGGCTGAAAGCACATGTTAACCATAAAGGCGGGGAATGGAGGAAATTTGCGACGATCTGCAGATTTGGGGGGGCGAACCTTGGAAAAGGGGCAACTGAACGGTGGAAGCAGGCTCAGCGCATCAGCTTTTTCCAGGCGCCTCCACCTGCAGGCTGCGCACGCTCATGTCGATAAACGCATCCATATAGGCGAGCGGATCGATATTCTTGACCTCGCACGGCACAAAGGAGTGCGTCCACATCATGAGCATGGTGACGGGCGCGCTGAGGATGGTGCTGACCAGCACGGGATCGACCTGGCGGAATTCGCCGCGTTGCATGCCCCGTTCCAGCAGGCTGACGATCAGGGCATTGCCGCGCGTGACGACTTCTTCGTTGTAAAACTGCGCCAGTTCCGGGAAATTGTTCGCTTCGGCCAGCATCAGCTTGGTCAAGCCGGCCAGTTTCGTGGCGCCGAACTCTTCCCACCACTGCATCATCACCTTGCGCAACAACTCGGCGCTGCTGCTGTCCGAGGCGGCCATGCTGTCTTCCGCCTCGCCGATCGACTGCACGATATTGTCGCGCACCACGGCCTTGAACAGCTCTTGTTTATTCTCAAAGTACAGGTACAGCGTGCCTTTCGACACGCCGGCCCGCTTGGCCACATCCTCCAGGCGCGTCGATGCGAAGCCCCGTTCGACAAACAGGTCGAGGGCGGCGGCGAGCAATTCCTGTGGGCGGGCATCCTTGCGCCGCTCCCAGCGGGGCTTGGTATCAATCGGGGCTTGCATGTGTCTTTCCAAGTAACTTACTTTTGAGTCATTAATAGTAGACCTGTCTACCGCCAAGGTCAAGCGCAGGCCACTGGCACGACGCGGGGCACCGCCCGGCACGCCGAACACGGGTATTGTACGCTCCGTGCCGGCGTTGGCGACACCTCCTCTGGCGCCGGACCCTGTCGCACCGGGTGAACCGGAATGCGTTTCAGCCCCCGTTTTGCGCAGTTCATCGCATTTCCACTCAGCAAGCGTGTCGGATTTGCTATCTTGCCATCGACAGCACGGCAACCGCGGCGCGGTAGCCGGCTTTTTTCTTGTCCTGAACTACAACAATCATAAAGGAAACACCATGCGTACCTTGCTGGCCCTGTGCTGTGCCGTTGCCCTTGGCGGTTGCGCCATCGTCATCAGCCCCAATGATGGCGAAGTGCGCTATGCCGAATCGGGCGGCAATGCCATCCAGGGCAACGAGCAAGTGAGCCGCGACGTGCGCCAGGTCAGCAATATCAACACGCTCGACATCGACAGCATGAAGCGCATCGACATCAAGATCGACGTGCGCGTCGGCCCGGCAACATCGCTGGTGATCGAAGCGGACAGCAATCTGCAGCCGCACATCCATAGTGAAGTGAGCGGCAACACCCTGCGCATCTGGAGCGATACGAACATTCGCAGCAGCAATGGCATTCACGTCATCTACACGACGCCGCAATTGAAGAAGATCCGCATTTCCGGCTCGGGCCGCCTGGTGGCCAGCGGTTTCAATGGCGATGATTTCAGCCTGGAGCAACGCGGTTCGATGAAAAGCGAATTGTCGGGCACGGTGGGACGCTTCGACGTGGCCAACAATGGCTCGGGCAGCATCAACGCGGCGGCCCTCGCCAGCGGCAACACCGACGCGGTGCAGAACGGTTCGGGCAACATCCAGCTGGGCAGCCTGCGCGGCGAACGCATCAACGTGGCGCTTAACGGCTCGGGCAGCATCAGCGCCAGCGGCGCCGTACAGCGCCTCGACGCCAACGTGAATGGCTCGGGCGATATCAACCTGGCGGCCCTGCGCAGCGACGTTGCCTATCTGGCGAGCAACGGTTCCGGCGACATCGATGTCACCGTCCAGAATGAAGTCAATGCCCGCACCAGCGGTTCCGGCCGCATCACCGTGCACGGCGATCCGGCCCGCCGCACCCTGTCGGGCAAGCGCGTCAGCATCGTGCGCTAAACACCACCCTGGCGAGACACGGGGGCCGGCTTGCTATACTGTCGGCTCCTCCCCCGCTCGCATGAACTCCCATGTCATCTTCCGCCACCTTGGCATGCCGCCCATCCTGCGGCGCCTGCTGCACCGCACCGTCCATCACCAGCCCGATTCCCGGCATGCCGGATGGAAAACCCGCAGGCGTGCGCTGCGTGCAGCTGGCCGACGACAACCGCTGCAAGATCTTTGGTCAGCCGGAGCGGCCCGCCTTTTGCGGCGGCTTGCAGCCGTCCGAAGAGATGTGCGGCAGCAGCCGCGAACACGCGCTGCGCTGGCTGGCCGAGCTGGAACGGCTGACGGCGCCCTGAGCACCAGCAGTGCTTTAGTCTGCGGCGTTTGTCCGCACCAAGGCCCGTTCTTCGTCACGCAGGCGCTTGTATTCCATCAGCATGGAAACCACCAGATAGGCCAGCAGCACGAGCAGGGAAGCGCGTATGTCGCTCCAGTCCAGCGTGCCGTGGCGCTTCCAATGCAGTGCATTAAAAACGATCAGCATGCCCAGGACACCCCACCCACTGCGGCGCATCACGCGGCCCAGCAAGGTTGCCATTAACAATTTACTGGAGAACATGGTTTCCTTTGTTTGTTCCATTTTTCCCAACTGTACGCACTCCATATCCCTACGGCAATACCAGCACGCACACAAAAGTCACCTTGACTCGTTTTGCACGTTTGCGTATATTCATGCACATTCCTGCACGTTTTAGAAATATACCCATGTCCGCCACCCTGCTCCTCAAACAACGCCACGCGCTGATCCAGCAACAATTGCACGCCGACGGCCGCGTGCTGGCGCTGGACCTGGCGCGCCAGCTCGACGTGTCCGAAGATACGATACGGCGCGACCTGCGCGAGATGGCGGCGGCCGGCCTGTGCCAGCGCGTGTATGGCGGCGCCCTGCCGCTGGCGCCCGACGGTGGCACCTTGACGCAGCGCAAGCAGGAAGCGCCAGAACGCAAGGCGCGCCTGGCGCAGGCCGCCGTGTCCCTCGTGCGCGCGGGCCAGGTGCTGTTTCTCGATGCGGGGTCGACTAACCTGGCCATCGCCGGCGCCTTGCCAGAGTTGGCGCTCACTGTCATCACGAATGCCCCCGCGATCGCCATGGCGCTGATGGAGCGCCCGGAAATCGAGCTGATCATGGCTGGCGGCAGGGTCGACCGCCGCGCCGGCGCCAGCCTGGGCCCGCAGGCGCTGCGCACCGTCGAACGCATGCATCCCGACCTGTGTTTCCTCGGTGCTTGCGGCGCCGACGCGGACGCGGGCGTGACAGCGTTCAACTACGACGAGGCCGAATTCAAGCGCAGCATCGCCGGCGCCAGCAAGGCCGTCGTGGTCGCCGTCACCAGCGACAAGCTGGGCACGGCCGCGCCCTTCGGCGTGCTGGCCACGGGCTTGCTGCAGCACCTGGTGCTGGAAGCCGATGCCGACTCGGCCCATGTGGCCGCCTTTCAACGGCTGGGCGTGCAAGTGCTGCGCGCCCGCGCCTGATTTTATCCACCCGACTCTTGAAAAGCTCTCCCATGCATCTCACCGGCACCTTGCAACAACGCGCCACGCGCCTGGTCTTTTTTGCCGCCGGCCTCGGCATGGCCGCCTGGGCACCTTTAGTTCCCTACGCCAAGTCGCGCCTGGGCCTCGATGAAGCCACGCTCGGCATCTTGCTGCTGTGCCTGGGCGCCGGTTCGCTGTGCGCGATGCCGTTTACGGGCATGCTCGCGGCACGCTTCGGCTGCCGCAAGGTCATCGTCGGCGCCGGCTTGCTGCTGACCGCCATCCTGCCCGGCCTGGCGCTGGCCGCCACGCCGCTGCAACTGGGCCTGGTGCTGCTGGTGTTCGGCGCGGCCATGGGCACGTTCGACGTGGCCATCAACATCCAGGCCGTGATCATCGAAAAGGCCAATGGCGGCGCCATGATGTCGGGTTTTCATGCGCTGTTCAGCGTGGGCGGCTTTGCCGGTGCGGCCTGCATGGCCCTGCTGCTGTGGCTGGGCCTGACGCCGGCCTGGTCCTGTGTGGTGGTGATGCTGCTGCTGTGCGGCGTGCTGGGCGCGGCGCAAGGCCATCTGCTGCCGACGGCGTCCGCCTCGGGCGAAAAGACGCCGCTGTTCGTCATGCCGCATGGCGCCGTCATTTTCATCGGCCTGCTGTGCTTTATCGTCTTCCTGGCCGAAGGCGCCATCCTCGACTGGAGCGCCCTGTTCCTCACCACCACGCGCGGCGTGGAAGAAGCCAAGGGTGGCCTCGGCTACGCCGCCTTCGCCATCGCCATGACCTTGGGCCGCTTCACGGGCGACAAGGTGGTCAGCCGCTTTGGCGGCAAGCGGGTGCTTACTTTTGGCGGGCTGTGCGCGGCGGCAGGCTTCTTCCTGGCCGTGCTGGCGCCGCACGCCAGCCTGGCCATGGCCGGCTTCGTGCTGATCGGCCTGGGCGCGGCGAACATCGTGCCCATCCTGTTCACGGCCGCCGGCAACCAGCGTGCCATGCCGGCCAGCCTGGCGGTGGCGGCCATCACCACCATCGGCTATGCGGGCATCCTGGCCGGTCCGGCCGTCATCGGCTTCGTGGCGCACGCCACCAGCCTGAATATCGCCTTCGCCATGCTGGGCGCCGCGCTGCTGCTGGTGGCGGCCAGCGCGCGCCTGGTGGCGCCGTCAAAACAGGTATCCTGACCCTCCCCTTGCCTGGCGGACGGAGCTAAAAAAGCACTGCCCGCCAGCGCCCAAATAAGGTCCGCAAGCCTCTGTCGTGGTAAGCTTCGACCCCGCGCGCATTGCTGGCGCCATGCGCTCCCCCCATCCTGTCACTTATACCCGTTTATATATCTATGGATCTCATTCTTGCGTTAAAAGCCATCATCATGGGGCTGGTCGAAGGTTTTACCGAATTCTTGCCGATTTCGTCCACGGGACATCTGATCCTGGCCGGCAGCCTGCTCGACTTTACCAAGGATGTCTCGAAAGAAGTCATGGATGTCTTCGAGATCGCCATCCAGGCCGGCGCCATCATGGCCGTCTGCTGGGAATACCGCCAGCGCATCGGCAGTGTGCTGTCCACCTTCAGCACCGAGGTCAAATCGCGCAAGTTCGTGCTGAACGTGGCCATCGCCTTCATCCCGCTGGCCGTTATCGGACTGGCGATTGGCAAGATGATCAAGCATGCGCTGTTCAAGCCCGTGCCGGTGGCCATGGCCTTCATCATCGGCGGCATCATCATCTTGCTGGTGGAGCGCCGCGCGCGCACCAATCCCGTCACCGTGCGCGTCAACTCGGTCGATGAAATGACGCCGCTCGACGCCTTGAAAGTGGGCTGCGCGCAGGCGTTTGCGCTGATTCCCGGCACCAGCCGTTCCGGCTCGACCATCATCGGCGGCATGCTGCTGGGACTGTCGCGCAAGACGGCTACCGAATTCTCGTTTTTCCTGGCCATCCCGACGTTGCTGGCCGCCACCGCCTATTCTCTGTACAAAGCGCGCGACATCCTGTCGGCCACCGACGTGCCCCTGTTCGGCCTGGGCACCGTGGCCGCCTTCATCTCCGCCTTCCTGTGCGTGCGCTGGCTGCTGCGTTACATCAGCTCGCACGACTTCACGTTTTTTGCCTGGTACCGCATTGTGTTTGGCTTGCTGGTCCTGGCCAGCGCCCATTACGGCTGGGTTGTTTGGGCAGAATAAGGCACTATGAATCAAGATCTTAACCAGCGCGCGCTGCACCTGCTGCAGACCGTTTTCGGCTATCCGGCCTTCCGCGGCCAGCAAGCCGACATCGTCGACCACGTCAGCCATGGCGGCGATGCGCTGGTGCTGATGCCCACGGGCGGCGGCAAATCTCTGTGTTATCAAATTCCCGCACTGCTGCGCGATGGCGTGGGCGTCGTCGTCTCGCCGCTGATCGCGCTGATGCAGGACCAGGTGGACGCGCTGGAGGAAGTCGGCGTGCGCGCCGCCTTCCTCAATTCCACGCAAACCTACGAAGAGGCGAGCCGCATCGAGCGCCTGGTGCGCACGGGTGGCATCGACGTCGTCTACGTGGCGCCCGAGCGCCTGATGACGCAGCGTTGCCTGGACCTGTTCCAGGCGTCAAAAATCTCCCTGTTCGCCATCGACGAGGCGCATTGCGTGGCCCAGTGGGGCCATGACTTCCGTCCCGAATACATCAAGCTGTCGGTGCTGCATGAGCAGTTCCCGGACGTGCCGCGCATCGCGCTCACCGCCACGGCCGACCCACAGACGCGCGCCGAAATCGCCATGCGCCTGCAGCTGGAAGACGCGCGCCAGTTCGTCTCGTCCTTCGACCGCCCGAACATCCGCTACCAGATCGTGGAAAAGGCGAATGGCCGCAAGCAGCTGCTCGACTTCATCAACACGGAACACACGGGCGACTGCGGCATCGTCTACTGCCTGTCGCGTAAAAAAGTCGAAGAGACGGCGGAGTTTTTAAACCAGAGCGGCATCCGCGCCCTGCCGTATCACGCCGGCATGGAGTACGCCAAGCGCAGCGCCAACCAGGCGCGCTTCCTGCGCGAAGAAAACATCGTCATGGTCGCCACCATCGCCTTCGGCATGGGCATCGACAAGCCCGACGTGCGCTTCGTGGCGCATCTGGATCTGCCGAAAAGCATCGAGGGCTATTACCAGGAAACGGGGCGCGCGGGCCGCGACGGCATGGCCGCCAACGCCTGGATGGCATACGGCTTGCAGGACGTGGTGCTGCAGCGGCGCATGATCGACGAATCGGAAGCGGACGACACCTTCAAGCGCGTGCTGGGCGTGAAACTCGACGCCATGCTGGGCCTGTGCGAAACCCTCAGCTGCCGCCGCATGCGATTGCTCGAATACTTCGGCGAACCGGCTTCGCCGTGCGGCAACTGCGACACCTGCCTGGTGCCGCCCGTGTCGTTCGACGGCACGGTGCCCGTGCAAAAACTGCTGTCGGCCATCTACCGCGTCGACCAGCGCTTCGCCGGCGGCCACGTGATCGACGTGCTGCGCGGCGTGGAGTCCGAACGCATCAAGACCTGGCACCACGATTCCCTGTCCGTCTTCGGCATCGGCTCGGACCTGGGCGAGGCGGAATGGAAATCGATTTTGCGCCAGGCCATCGCGCTGGGCCTCGTCTCGGTCGACCATGAACAATACAGCTCGCTGAAACTGACGGACGCCTCGCGTCCCGTGCTCAAGGGCGGCCAGAAGGTGCAGCTGCGCCAGTACCAGAAACCGGTGAAAACCAGCAAGCGCAGCACCAGCGTGGCGAAGGGTTATGTCGAAACGGATCTGTCGACCAGCGAGCAGGCGATTTTCGACAAGCTGCGCTGGTGGCGCGTGGAGACGGCGCGCACGCACAACGTGCCCGCCTACGTCATCTTCGTCGACGCCACCCTGCGCGAAATCGCCAAGGCCAAACCCACCTCGCTCGAGCAGATGCGCGGCGTGAGCGGCGTGGGCGAGAAAAAACTGGCCTCGTACGGCGACGAAATCGTCGCCATGATCCTGGAGATGATGTGATGGAAGCACTCTCGTCCGACCTGATCTATCAGGCCGTAAACATCCTCGGCGCCCAGCCTGACGCCGACGACGCGGTGGAAGCGCAAGTACGTGCCCTGGTGGGCGACGAACTTACCGTGCGCCGCCTGGCCGACGTGGTACCGGAAGCCTTCGGCCTGGTGCTTGCGTCGCACCTTCCCGGCGCCGAAAACATGACCCTGCCCGACACCTTCCGCGCCCAGGACGAGGACGGCGAATGGGTGGAGTTCCCCCTGCGCCGCGAACCGATCTTTGTCGTCGCTGCGGATATCGCCCAGCATACCTTCCACAACGGTCCGCGCGCGCTGATAAAAAACCTGGCCGACCGCAGCTCCTTGCTGTCGGCCATCAACAAGGCCCTGAACGCGGGCGGCTCGCTCGATGGCACGACCCTGGGCCCGCCGTCCTTCTTCGGCCTGCCCGCCGCGCTGTACCAGCCGGCGGCATTGCCCGATGCGCCCTGACCACTTTACCTTGCCCTTGCCCTTGATAAGAGAACGCTGCCGCGATGGAAACCAAATGGCTGGAAGACTTCATCTCGCTCGCTGAAACGCATAATTTCAGCCGTTCCGCGGCCCTGCGCCACGTCACCCAGCCGGCCTTTTCGCGGCGCATCCAGTCGCTGGAAAACTGGCTCGGCATCGACCTGGTCGACCGCACCTCCTACCCCACGCGCCTGACGCCGGCCGGCGCCGTGTTTTACGAGCAGGCACTGGAAATGCTGGGGCAGATCAACGGCGTGCGCGCCCTGTTGCGCGGCAAGCGGGCGGCCACGCAAACGAGTGTCGATTTCGCCGTGCCGCATACCCTGTCGCTGACCTTCATGCCGAAGTGGCTGACGGCGCTGGAAGAGGGTTTCGCGCCGATCAACAGCCGTTTGATGGCACTGAACGTGCACGACGCGGTGCTGCAGCTGGTCGATGGCGGCTGCGACCTGCTGCTGTGCTATCACCATCCGCGCCAGCCGGTGCAGCTGGACCCGGGCCGCTACGACATGTTGGTGATGGGCCGCGAAACCGTGCGCGCGTATGCGCGCTGCGGCCAGGACAAGGTGCCGGACTTCGTCCTGCCCGGCAGCGCCAAGCAGCCGCTGCCCTTCCTCTCCTACACCAGCAATGCCTACCTGGGACGCATGGTGGAACTGCTGGTGGCCGACGCCAAGGCGCCCCTGTTCCTGGAGACCTGCTACGAAACGGACATGGCCGAAGGCCTCAAAATGATGGCGCTGGAGGGGCGCGGCATCGCCTTCCTGCCCGAATCGGCCGTCATGCGCGACGTCAAGTACAAGCACCTGGCGCGTGCCGACGGCGGCGCGCCAGGCTGGGAAATCGAGCTGGAAATCCGCTTGTACCGCGAACGCCCGTCGGGCCTGCGCCCCGGCAAACCCATCGTCGAAAGCCTGTGGCAGTACCTGCTGCAGGCGCAGGAAAGCGCCGCGCGCGGCGGAAAAAAACGCCGGCGTGCAGCCGTCACCACAATTCCATCCTGACCTCCAAACTATGCAATAAATGCATAACCGGATGCGCACAAAGCATTGGCCGGGGCATGAGGCTATCGCCTACGATGCGGTTCCGCTGCGCGCAGCTGCATCTCGGCTGTGCCTCTAACGTATTCGTATTGTCAGGAGCTTATCAAGCATGACCAGCAAGCACGCACTTCCTTCCTACCTCAATCCTGAAGACCTGGGCCCATGGGGCGTCTACCTCGAGCAGATCGACCGCGTTACGCCGTACCTGGGCAACCTGTCGCGCTGGGTGGAAACGCTGAAGCGTCCAAAGCGCATCCTGACGGTCGACGTGCCCATCGAGCGCGATGACGGCAGCATTGCCCACTACGAAGGCTACCGCGTGCAGCACAACCTGTCGCGCGGCCCAGGCAAGGGCGGCGTGCGCTTCCACCAGGACGTGACCTTGTCGGAAGTGATGGCCCTGTCGGCCTGGATGACGGTCAAGAACGCAGCCGTCAACGTGCCATACGGCGGCGCCAAGGGCGGTATCCGTGTCGATCCGAAGACCCTGTCGCGCAACGAGTTGCAGCGCCTGACGCGCCGCTACACGAGCGAGATCAGCATGATCATCGGACCGAACAAGGATATTCCGGCGCCGGACGTCAACACGAATGAACAAGTCATGGCGTGGATGATGGACAGCTATGCCATGATCGGCGGCAATATGTCGACCGGCGTGGTGACGGGCAAACCGATCTCGCTGGGCGGCAGCCTGGGTCGCCGCGATGCGACGGGCCGCGGCGTGTTCGTCGTCGGTTGCGATGCGGCCGCCAAGGTCGGCATGTCGCTCGAAGGCGCGAAAGTCATCGTGCAAGGTTTCGGCAACGTGGGCGGCGTCGCCGCACGCATGTTCGCGGAAGCCGGTTCGAAAATCGTCGCGGTACAAGACCACAAGACCACCGTGGTGCATGCCGGCGGCTTGAACATCCCGCAATTGCTGGCACACGTGGCCGAAGTGGGCAGCGTCGAAGGCTTCCCGGGCGCCGAGGCATTCGTGCCACGCGAAGATTTCTGGGGCATCGATTGCGACATCCTGATCCCGGCCGCGCTGGAACAGCAGATCACGGCCGAACGCGCACAAGTCATCCGCGCCAAGATCATCCTGGAAGGCGCCAACGGCCCGACCCTGCCGGCAGCGGACGACATCCTGACCGACCGTGGCGTATTGATCGTGCCGGACGTGCTGGCCAACGCCGGCGGCGTGACCGTCAGCTACTTCGAGTGGGCACAGAACTTCTCGAGCTTCTTCTGGACAGAAGAAGAAATCAACAGCCGCCTGACCCGCATCATGCGCGAAGCGTTCGACGCGGTATGGCAAGTGTCGCAAGAGAAGAAAGTGTCGATGCGTACCGCCACCTTCATCCTGGCGTGCACGCGCGTCCTGCAAGCTCGCGAAGTGCGCGGCTTGTACCCATAATGGCTGCCTGAGAAAATGCCTGGGGCGTTGTTGCTTCGCCTCGCCCCAGACATTTTTCAGGCGCCATTGGGTTACTGATGCTCTAAAAAAAATCCCGCCACACTGACGTGTGAGCGGGATTTTTTTATGCGCGCCGGCCTTGCGTCAGGCTGAATAACCTTGCGGATTCTGGTGCTGCCAACGCCAGTGGTCGGTGCACATGTCGTCGATGTTTTTCTGCGCTTGCCAGCCCAGCAATTGCTTCGCCTTGTCGGCCGAGGCATAGCAGCTGGCGATGTCGCCGGGGCGGCGCGGCACGATGTCGTAGGGGACCTTGCGGCCGCTGGCCGCTTCGAAGGCACGCACGGTATCGATCACGCTGTAGCCGTGACCCGTGCCCAGGTTGACGGTAAAGCCGCCGTCCGTGGAAAACAGGCGGTGCAACGCCGCCACATGGCCCAGCGCCAGGTCGACCACGTGGATGTAGTCGCGCACGCCCGTGCCATCGGGCGTAGCGTAGTCGTTGCCGAAGACGGCCAGGCGCTCGCGGCGGCCCACTGCCACCTGGGCGATGAAGGGCATCAGGTTATTCGGAATGCCGGCCGGATCTTCACCGATCAAGCCGCTGGCATGCGCGCCAACCGGATTGAAATAGCGCAGCACACCGACTTGCCACTGGGCGTCGGCATGCACGACATCGGCCAGGATCTGCTCGACCATCAGCTTCGAGCGGCCGTAGGGGTTGGTCACGGACAGGCGTGACGATTCCAGGATCGGCAAGGCTTCCGGGTCGCCGTACACGGTGGCCGACGAGCTGAACACAAAACGCTTCACATTCGCCGCCGCCAGCACTTCCAGCAGCGCCACGGTGCCCGACACATTGTTATCCATATACATCAGTGGCTGCGCCACGGATTCGCCCACCGCCTTCAAGCCCGCAAAATGGATCACCGCATCGATGGCGTGCTCGCGCAATACGGTGGCCATGGCCACGCGGTCGCGCACGTCCGCCTCGTAGAAGGGCACGCTTTTGCCGGCAATGCGCTCCACGCGCGCCATGGCTTCGCGCGCGCTATTGCACAGATTATCCACCGCGACCACATCAAAGCCGGCAGCCAGCAATTCGACGCACGTATGCGAGCCGATGAAACCGGATGCGCCGGTGACGAGTATTTTCTTGGACATAATATCAATCAATACAAAAAGATAAGACTAGCGTAATTCCCCCACCGTGCCTAGCCAGCGCGCATGAATAAAGCCTGCGGCGTCGCCGCGGCAGGCTTGTTCTCGTGCAAACGGCACAGGTGGTGAAACCGCCAAAGAGAATTTATTTCTTGATGAAAACCAGATCCCACACGCCATGACCCAGCTTCAAGCCACGGTTTTCAAACTTGGTCAGCGGACGATATGCTGGCTGCGGCGCATAAGCATCGGCGCTATTGTGCAACTGCGGCTCGGCGCCCAGCACATCGAGCATTTGCACCGCGTAATCTTCCCAATCGGTGGCGCAATGCAGATAGCCGCCCGGCGCCAGGCGATCGGTCAATTGCTTGACGAATGGCGCCTGGATCAGGCGGCGCTTGTTGTGGCGCGCCTTGTGCCATGGATCGGGGAAAAACACGTGGATGCCGGCCAGCGAATTGGCAGGAATCATGTGCGTCAGCACTTCCACGGCATCGTGCTGCAACAGGCGCAGATTCGTCAGCGACTCTTCGCCGATCAGTTTCAACAGACTGCCGACACCGGGCGTATGCACTTCGACGCCGATAAAATCCTTCTCCGGCATGGCCTTGGCGATATGCGCGGTCGTCGCCCCCATGCCAAAACCGATTTCCAGGATGACCGGCGCCTTGCGGCCGAACACCTGTTCGAAGTCCAGCGGTTCCTTGGCGAAAGGCACCAGGAACTGCGGCCCCAGGGTCTCAAGCGCTCGCGCCTGGGCGACCGACAGCCGTCCCGCGCGGGTCACGAAGCTGCGGATGCGGTGTTCGGTCGGATCGTACATCATCGGCCGCGCCGGGCCGTTTGCTGGGGTATCAGAAGACATGGGAATGAAGAAATAAGTGGCCGCGCCGCATAAAACCAGGCGCCAGCGAAAAATGGAGCGGGTGAAGGGAATCGAACCCTCGTCGTAAGCTTGGGAAGCTTCTGCTCTACCATTGAGCTACACCCGCGAAGCCTGCATTTTACGCGGGTTTCACTGCTGTTGGCAACGTTGCAGCATGGTTGCTGTGATCGAAAATGCGATGGCCGATTTCTCCGAGGTGTGATGGCTATACGAACTATCCAAACTAAATTTTATATTGATTACGGCTCTAATTTACTGAATAATGATAAATATTTCCACACTTGCAAATACCACAAAAAAATTAAAACAACCGATAAAATAATTTATTTAAAAACCATAAAACAAAAAATATTTACTATCAATATAGAAAATTTACAGTGGCAATGGTTTCAGCATACTATCTTTAACCAACATTAATCTATTATATTTAACACGCATTCTTCTGGCAGAACAATCTAAATCCCGTATTGCACAGATATTCAACAATGCGTTCTCAGTAAAATTCTCAACAATTATACTTTGAGCAATAAGTAAACTTACTGCCTCATTTGGAAAATCCAAAATATCTCGCACACCACGCAATGAGGTTTTAGCGGCCTCACCTTCGGAAATTACTTCATCCAAGGTCATATATGCAGGCCTAGATGCTTTAGATCTAATTTTAAGAAAATTGTGGTTAAGGACAGAACGATAGCTATAACCGGGTCTATAATTAATGGCATTTCGTAATCTACTCGGCCAAATTAAAGGATCATCAAAAGTAAATCCATTGAAAAGACGTAATGCGCGCAGCGCTAACTCCTCTTCTGAAGTTGCCTTTCTGGAAGCAGATAGATTTTTCACCCATCTTTCAGTGGAAGAAATCTCATTATTCAAAGTTATCCAAGCTGTCTCATGGAAATGGCTAGTGGGAGCCTTCTTAAACTCTACCACCGTGACACCTGTTAACGGATCAGTCGATGCAACCGCCCTAAATGTTTAGAATTGGGTGATCATATTCCTATTCGCAGCTTGCCCTACTTCAAAGCCAGGCGCCTGTTGAGTACACTGTTGATTCCTGTCACCTCACCGCCAGCGCCATGACCCAAGCCCTTCACAGCCGAGCCCGCACCACCCACCTGATCCGGGAAGAAATCCGCAACTCGACACTGCCCCAACGGGAGCTTGCCGAGCGCTATAACGTGAGCCGCCTGACGATCCGTAAATGGCAGAACCGCGACAGCGCCGAGGACCGTTCGCACCGGCCCCACACCATGCATACGACGCTGACGCCAGCGCAGGAACTGGTCGTCATCGCGCTACGCACCACCTTGCTTTTGCCCACCGACGACTTGCTGGCGGTGGCGCGTGAGTTCGTCAACCCGGCGCTTTCGCGTGGCGCCCTGGGCCGCTGCTTGCGGCGCCATGGTGTCTCCAGTTTGCTTAAAATGGCCGCACTCGAAGACGACAAACCGGTTACCAAAAAGTCGTTCAAGGACTACGAGCCGGGCTTTTTACATATGGATATCAAGTACTTACCGCAGATGCTCGATGAAACCGAACGCCGTTACCTGTTCGTCGCCATTGACCGCGCCACACGCTGGGTCTTCATGGAAATCTATGCCAACCAGTCCGACAGCAGCAGTACCGACTTCCTGCTCAAACTGAAAAATGCTTGCCCGATCACCATCGTCAAACTACTCACTGACAACGGCAGCCAGTTCACCGACCGTTTTACCAGCAAGAAAAAAGACCCTGTCAGCGGCGACCGTATCCCGAGCGGCAAGCATGTCTTTGACGTGCTGTGCAAGCAATTGGTGATCGAACATCGATTGATTCCGCCGCGTCACCCGCAAACCAACGGCATGGTCGAACGCTTCAATGGCCGTATCAGCGAGGTCGTCAACCAGACTCGTTTCGGCTCCCGGGCCGAACTGGAATCGACGCTGCGCAATTACCTGAAAATCTACAACCACAACATTCCCCAGCGCGCCTTGGATAACGCAACACCGATTCAGGCGATGAAGAAATGGCAGGAGAAAAAGCCGGAATTATTCGTTAAACGCGTATATAACCAGGCCGGTCTTGACACCTAAAGGCACCACCACCCGGCAGACCTACTACAGTTCCACAAAACTCTTTAATTGCATCCTTGTCCAAATATAACACTGCATTATTGGAGACTCTAGACCATGCCATTGCAATAAATAGAGAAAAATAATAAAGCGAAACAAATGTCCAACTAGGACTTGGCTCCGTCGTTAAACTATTATCCAATACGTGGGCTCGATGCTCACTTGCGTGATTTAGTAGATGCTGTGCATCTGCAAAAATAACAGCAGCATATTCTCTAGAGTTCACTACCAATTTAAATGACTTACTCGTAGCACTATGAAAGGAATAAGCTCCATTCATTCTCCAATTGTTTAAGTTCTTGTCTCTGAATGGTTCCAGTTCGGTAAATTCAGGAATTGCATCAAGTAACTTTTCAGACAAATATCTAACTACCGGTCCAGGATTTTTTGCCATTGGGCGCCCTTTACAACATATTAGGGGCAATACTAATTGAGCCAGCAAGAGCGCTTCTCACTGCTTTTTTTACCTGCCCCACTGATCGAAGTGTGGAATCTCCATAAGAATATTTTGCGATTGGGCTGATAACTTTCTGAATGCTTTCTGTCTTCGCGTTCTTGTAACTCAACAAGCTTTGACGAACAGCCTGCTCAAAAACATCAAAAATTGCCTCAAGGAATGCACTCCGTGTAAGTAATTTTTGGTCATCTAAAACATTTTCGAATGCCTTGATATAATTTATAAGCAAAGTGAGCTTTTTTTTCTTATCAAGGCCTTGCAAGACGGAAGAATCTAAAGCTTGACCAACCGCTCTATTAAAAGTGACCCGAGAAACTTTTCCAACTACAGATTTCGATGGACTTAATAATCCGCTAAAATTCAAATTTGGCGTCTTTTTAACTCCATCAAATAATTCTCTAAGTGTGGTGTCACGCTCTCCTTCAATTTGAGCGAGTTGTTTAATATCAAGCAACAATGCTGCTGGAACACCAACTTGCTTAGTATTAATATCAATAAAAAGACGAGTCTCCTCAGTACGGCTTAGGTTTTCATAAATAGAAAGAGGAACACGATGGTCTTTCTTAAATCTTTCCAGGCAAATTTGATATCCCCACAACCTATGCTGGCCATCCAGCACTAAAAAAGATTTATCTAACCGCTCAAAAGATATGGCTTTATTTCTGGCATTATATTTTAACTTTGCATCTTCTTGCGCAGATAAAACTATATTTGTTGGAATTGAGCCAACTCCTTGATCTAAGTATTTAGCTATATCGTCCGCTCGTGGCTTACTTAATTGCCGCTGAAACCCCTGCAAGTTATCATCATCACGAGTTGATACAAAACAATATTTAAATATATCTGCAACTGGTATAGAAGTTAAATAAAATCTGTGATTATTTTGCGAAATAAGCAAACATGGATAACTTATAGCTGTATCTTTCTTTTTTGCAGTTGCCATAGCAAACACCTTAAAATATAATGGTAAATTTAAAATTAAGTTAAATATGCGAAAATTGAATTATATAAAAATCCATGAATCATTCAGAGCATAAAAATAAGTTTATCTTGGCTTAACTCAATAAGATAAGAATAAATTAACTCTTCATTAAAAATGGCCTCACACTCGCTCGAACTGGCTGCTACGACTTCCTTGACCTATTCCTGTCAAACGTCCTGCCTTCAGTTTCTTAGCTAGCTATAATGCCTAACAATAGTACGCTCCAGTCTACATAAATTACCAACATATGTCGACAATTTTTTATGAATTGAAAATTCACAATAAAGAAATTTTTAATAAATTATTTTTACTTACATTTTTAAGAAAATAAATATATTTTTTATTATTAAATTCATTATTTTAGCTACTTATGTCGCTGATCGCCATAGAAAAAATTCATTAGATTTGGATCATATTACAAAAATCGCGTAAAGTATCATCTGCAACCACACTACAAAGGAAAATACATGACCACGTATCAGGAGTACACCGCGAAGATCGCAGAATTGCAACAGCTCGCGGAAGCAGCACGTAAGAACGAACTCGCAGGTGCAAAAGCACAAATCGCCGGCATCATGAAGGAATATGGTCTGAGCATCGACGACCTCAAGGAGACCAAAACGAAGGCGGTCAAGGCTCACAGCCCAGTCGCAGTGAAGTATCGCGATGATGCTACTGGCGAGACCTGGACAGGTCGTGGTCGTCCGCCAAGATGGCTGGAAGGTAAGGATAAGGATCAGTACTTGATCAAGTAATTACGCACGTTCACAAGAATCGTTAGATGCTGCGGCAAAAGATGCCGTAGTATCCTAACCCTTTATTCAACGGCTACTTACCTAATAGAAAAGCATCTGGCGAGTAGCATACCCTGCTTCTAGCAAACATATAAAGTAGCTAGCGCCATCATATATCTAAATTAGCAACATATATATTTGATCGGATTCTGACTACCGTTTGTAAAAAAGTGTGCAACTGATTTACCAACAAAATATTGATACTCAGCCGCATCCAGCTCTCCTATCATTTGCTTTCGATTGTTATGGCTGACCGTCTCCCAGTCAGACGGTACAAATACGCCGCGCACAATACCACGTGCCACAGCGAGTACACATGCAGCCTCCTTGGCTCGCCGAACGCTTAAGACCAAATTACCCTTAACGGCATTAAAAATATCAGAACGATTAATGGAAATCGGACTATCATTGTTCAGCTCTAGCAGGTCGCTCCACTTACGCTCAATCTTAATAATTAGTAATGGAAGTTCCTCAAGATTATCCAGCTTTGGTGCACTCAATGCCGACTTTAAGTCGCGAGCGTCAATAATACCCTCAGCCACTCCATGACCTGATATTTCATTTTTCAATGTTCCAGGTTCGATATGATTGATCATATCGATAAGAGAGGCTTCAACTTTGATTGCTTCCTCATGTGACATGCCGTAGCGAACAATTTTATGAATCACCTCTTTGCCAGCCTTAAGTATCTGCAAGATAACTTCCTGTTTGGCTGACATAAATTCATCTGATTCAAGTCGTGTCAACTGACCACGAGCGTGTGCGAAAACCCGATTTCCAACACCCTTACCGACGTAAAACGGCTGATTCGGTTTGTTTGGATCGAACAACGCATATACATAATGTCCGAGAATTGGCCAGGCATCCTGATGAAACATAAAAACTCCTAAATCAAATATAGTGCGAATGGTGTTTTGATTTTTTACGCCGACCATAGTTGAATATACTATTCTTTATACGACTGAATTTTAACAGTACTGTTTTCAGTACCCTACAAAAATAGGTGTGGGCGGCAGATAGGCGAACATAGCCATCAAAATTTGATGCCTATAAAAGTGCCTACTATTAGAGCAAATTTGAGGCACCATATTTTATTTGTTAGGGTGCTTGACTAACTATTATGTCAGGATAATCTTGATCTTGACCTTGCTAGAAATCGATTTTAAGACGCCTAGAAACGATTTCATTTCGATTCGGCGCGTCGATGCATCTCTATCTCACTCCACGCCTTAGAAACGTTTCTAGTCGTTCTAAAGCCGTGGTCTGTGATAGCTCTCTAAATGTCTACGATCAGTTCACGCGAGGCGAATCGACTTACATAAGCGCCCGCTGTCCGGGCAGATATCATTCGTTGCAGTGAACTTTCCTGTCTTAAGCAGTGCATCGATCACATAATTGTCAGCAAGCTTGGTATCCTGCTTTTTCGGGAAACGCTTACGCAACCATACGTCGAACGAATTTTTCTTGGGATGATTTCCCAATGTCACGACACGTTGGCCCTGCACCATATAGGTCCTCTTTGACGCTTTGATGGTGTCAATCAGTTCTTGCTCATCAAATGCCATGCCAGTGTAGTTCAGTTCAATCATAGAATTCGTCCGCTTGTCGTGTTGGCATGAAAATAAAAGTGCCAACGATGATAGCAGAACGGTGGACAGCTGGGGCTGCTAGTGCAGCCCCAGCAATTCAACTATAAGACCTTATTTCTCAGACGTCTGCTGATCAAAAATCACACGGATGATGTTAGTGACCAGATCCACGTTGGATGGGGATAGCTTCGCGACCATATCGGCGATACGCTGAAGCGCATCATCATGCGGCACGATGCATGACGATTTCGGCTGGTGGGCCATATTGCTTAGCGTGGCAGCGTCTAACTTCGCAGGTTGTTGTGCAGGCACACTCTTGCTGGTGATGGTTTTTTTGTTCGTCATGCTGGGCTTTCGGTCATTGATGGTGCTGATACCGTCAATGCGAACGCCGAATACCTCAACGCAACCTGTTGCTAATCGATCTACAGGGCAAACAAATCAGATCATCCCCGCTACGAGCCATTTTCCTGGCTGGTGAGAACGCAGCGCACAATGCTTTCTACCAGGCGAATGTTCTTCGGCGATAGTTTCGCAAGAAGTTCAACGACCGGCACGATGGCAGCTTGATTCTTGCCGACCACCACAACGCCCACTTCACTTTCCGCAGATTTGCTGCTGGCCTTCGCAGCTCGGCGCTTGCCTGTTCCAAAACGCAGCCACTCAGCTGACACCTCTAGCCATTCCGCCAGACTCATCAACTTCGCCTGGGTAGGTATTGCATCGGCCAGGAGCCACTTGCGCACCGTTTGCGCAGCAATCTTGTTCTCGGGGTAAAGCTCACTAAATTGCCTGGCAATCTCTGTGGGACTGGAGATAGGTAAGCCAGCACGGGTGAACTCTTTTTTCAGCCGTTCGCTGAACTCTAAGCGAAGGTTTTCGTTGGTGTTTTGCATGTGGTAGTACGCTACCGACTACTATAGTAACTATGTAGAAATATTGACGTTGTGCAATAACGCATAGTTACTATAAAATGATCTCATCGGCATCGCTGCCGTCCAATTCCAGCAATTCAATGCCTATCTTCACGGCGGAAGTGAGACCACATGAATCAGAATAATCAGGGAATGACAGTGCTGCCGGAGCATGTCCGGGCGAACTTAGCCAAGTACAGTGAGCATGAGCAATTGACGTGCTTGGAATGCGGCTATGTAGGAATGATGGGCGTAGCGCAGAAAACAGATCGTGTCTCATCAAAAAAATCTTTGACTTACCTCGTTATTGCTCTCGCCATCTTGGTATTTGTCGACATCGTTCTGTCAATGAAGGGTGCATCAATTCTGCCGTGGTGGCTGCACGCAATCGTCGGCCTCGGCGTCGCTATCTTCACGACAGGTTCAGTGAAGACGTATGAATGCCCTAACTGCACCGCAGCGCTAGCGAAAAAGTAAATCCGACTCGTACCCGCCTTGTCAGCCAGGCTATTGATGAGCATTGCGCATACAGGCGACGACCTGCCATCTTGACCAAAAAGGATACCTGCACATGCGCGTCAGATTTGCGTTAGTCGCTTTTTCACTGACGATGTCCACCAGCGCGGCCCAGCAGTCGCGTCTTCGATTCGTAGAAGTAATCGAAGTAAGTCCTCAGTACGTAGAGGTTCCCTGTGATCGCTGTGGCCCACTGCCTGATTTGCGATTTACAGGAACCAAGTTTAAGTATCGCTGCGATGGTGATCTATACGAAAACTGGTCAGCAGGACCTTTGCATATTGGCGCACGCATACAAGTACTCGATTGCTCAAACGTGGTCGTCACGAAAGATCGAAAACCCGTTATAGCTCGGTAGAAAAATCTACCAGAATTTTCGTATAAAAATTTGAAGGAACAAAAATATGAAATGTCCACATTGTCGCGGCGAAATTTCAATGATCGCTGAAATATGCCCACATTGCCGCTCAGACCTTAGTGCATACTTTGCAGAGCATGGCGCAGATATTTCTGAAATACAGCCTTTATTGACGTTTATGGTTAAGTGGGTTTTTCACACATTTATGTTATACATACCATTTTTAATACTTGTTGCAGTTACCATAGGAGATATGCCGGAGTTTTTATGGTGGTCAGCATTTTTTGTTTGCGTTGTCGTCGCTCTGATTTATCGAGAAAAACTGCCTATTTTCTGAAACGAATTTACAGAAATTAATGGCATTAGATACTGTATTATTTACAGTGAATTGTTTCATCCACAACAATGACGTTATCATTTTCTTTGCAATGATAACGTCATACCTGCATTAAAATCCTTCTGCCCAACGTTCCCAAAAGCCAGGCTCATCATGGTGAGCATTTTTCATGCAATAGCCCAGTGTGTAAAGTGTGAACCTCACCCCATCCCACCGCATCGTGCCATCTGCATCTTCCAGGTACGCTTCCAGCTCTAAGTAAGCCGGGTCCGCAACATCGTATGACAAGTCGATGTAAATCTGCCCTCGATACGATTCCATTCGCATCTCACTGGTGTAGCCTCCGCATTCCATGTATGCGATGCCTTTGTGCTCAAGCCACGCCAGGATCTTTTCACGCATGGGGTTTGCTGCGTAGTGACCTGAAAATCCGGAAAATTCTAAACCCAGCACATCACGTTGCTGGGCACGACCGATCTGGTCGATGTTCTGTAAAAATTGTGGCATAGGCCGCTCCTGCGTAAGTTGGTGAGGTATTTATCAGGAAAAACTGACGGGCAAAGTATCGTCACGGGGCAAAAAACGTTTTACCCCCGTGCAGTCACTGCCTGCTGATTCGCTGATAGATTGTGAAAAATAGATGATCGTGTTTGCGGGGTTCACACCTGCAAATATGCGGTGTATATGCGAAAAGGCAACGCGGCAGAAATTGAGGCTTCCTGCCGCGCAAACTCATCTAGCCTTGCAGCGCATTGATGATGCCCACGGCCTTCCTGCTGGCGTCGTTCGGCGCCAAGTGAGCATAGCGTTGTGTCATCTTTGGATCGCTGTGGCCAAGCAGAACAGATACTTCAAAGAGGCTGACGCCATTCTTGACCAGCTTGCTGGCGTAGGAGTGCCGCAGTGTATGCATCGTCACCTTCCCGCCCTTCTCCCTCACCACATCAGGATCGTTCATACCTGCGCGGTCCATTGCCTTCTTGATCGCCTGCGCCGCATAGCCGCGTGCTGTACCTAACTTGTTTTCAAAGAGGTAGCGTGCATCTGGCCGGCGATCTGCATGACGACGCTGTACCACCTCGCGCAGCCGATCCGTCATGTACAGCACATCTTCATTGTTGACCTTGCTACGGTAGATATTCAACGTTCCGGCTTCTAAATTAACAGCCGTCCACGGCAGGTTCGCAGCTTCGGAATATCGGCAGCCAGTATCAAGTTGCATGATCACAAGGTCGTAGTTATCTTGAATGTTGCGCTGCATCTCTGGCGTGCGCGCTTCCAGCGTTTTAACGCCGCTTCTCACCGTGTTCGGATCGAGTTCACGCAGCAATGCAGCTTCATCGTTGGAATCCAGATAGCGCAGGCGATACGAGGTTTTCAACTGCGGAAACACGACGTCACGATTGGTTTTGTATCCAAGCCGTTGCATCTCGTGCAGCGTCGAGCTGATCAACCCGATCTCATGCTTGATCGTCGCAGGCTTATCACCTTCGGCCTTCCGCTTGGCAACCAAGCGTTCGATGTGCTTGGTCTGGATCTCATGCAAAAACAGGGTTGCTGGAAGCCCGTAGCAAGGATTTTCTTTTTTCGTTTTCGGATCGCG
This sequence comes from Janthinobacterium sp. PAMC25594, assembly GCF_019443505.1. NCBI lineage: Bacteria > Pseudomonadati > Pseudomonadota > Betaproteobacteria > Burkholderiales > Oxalobacteraceae > Janthinobacterium > Janthinobacterium sp. PAMC25594. Next base: position 4,541,862 of record NZ_CP080377.1, on the reverse strand, counting down.
TTTGCTGCCGAACATCTTGCGCGAGATCGATTCCATGCCTCGATAGTAAGAATACTGCTTGCGTGGCTCCAGGTACTTGCTCACGGCATCGCGCAGCGAGATTTCTTCAGCTTCACCAAGATAAACCTCACTATGGATTTTATTACGCATCTCACGCTCTACCTGCAACGCTTTGGTTTTATTCGCTGTGCCTGTACTACCTACGTATTTCTTATTCTTCGCTTGAAATGCGTAATACCAATTACTACTGTTTTCTCTTTTGTGCAATCCCAAAATACTCTCCGCTGAATTAATATAGACAACTACATCATCAGCTATTTATGCAAACAGCTCAACGGAGGTATTTCACCCTTATAGATTAAAAGAAATTTTTCTGCATAGGAGACATAGCACAGATAATATTTCAATAAACGCAACACACCGAAAAGCCTTGTATGGCGTTACAAACCACGACCTTATGCATGAACACCTACAGACCTTGTAATACGATGGCGAGGCTATAAAAGAATACCCCCCAAAACTTACCAGAATCGCCTGTAGCTAATTACAAAATTACATCACGGATTTTTGACATATTTTTTGTAACCCCAGAGACCGCTTCAAAATCATTTTTATGCAATTAAAACAACTTTCCGTCATAAAATATAGGCAGTATCGGCGGTCAACGGATACGTATATTGCCCTGTTCAATCCCTTTACCCCCGTTCCAATATCTTCTGCTTCACACGTCATCGGCTGGTTTTACTGGAAAAAATTGACCAGTGGAGCTCTTAATATATGCTTCAGCTTTTTTCAAATGCCGGCTAATAGTAGCAGTCATTACATTACGCGCATTTTCCCCAAACGACTGCGGCAAAGAAGGATCGGTGACGGCATTTTTTGCAATTGTCAGTTTTCCTTCCTTAAGTAAACGCTCACCAATTCTCCAAAGTGTCAACTTCGGCTCGGCCTTATGGAGGTCATAGACGTGAAGCATTTCCTTCAGTGCCTTCAGTTTCGGATAACCCACAATTCGATATTTTGCGCCACTTTCATAAGCCGGTCTCCCCGCCTTCTTTGTTGCAAATTTCGCGTCGACCATCATCGAAAACTGACGCTTGATATCTCGCTTCGATAGCACTTTGCTACCTATGCGAATCGGATTGACGACGACCATAACAGCACTCCAGTCAATTCCATCCAACTCGGATGCGCTCTGGATCTCGGTCAATTTATCTGGAACATGCGGCTCGCGAAACAGCATGTCTCCATGCATATAGAACCACTTATCGAAATCATCGGTGCGTACATCTCCCCAATCAAGATATAGGTCAGCGTGCTCACCTTCACCACCGCGCTCACAACACGCAAGGTAGTCGTCATTCCGCTTCAGGTACTGGAACCACCAATAGTAAGGGCTAGGCTCGGGGCAATCATCGTCCGGGTAGCCAAAAAGGTAAGGCGACTCTCCCTCGTTGAGTTCTCGATCAACATTATTGAACAATTTTCCTAACACTTTAATTATCTCCAATTTCAATGCTAGTGGTTATACCACAGAAACCACCTTATCGTAGAGGTCGTGGCAAGTACTGCTGCGAACACAAGGAGGTGCCCAGGATGCTCTGCAAACAGGTGCCCTGCAACTTGATAATTTAACCATAGAAAGATGTATGCAAAAAGAATATCCATTTAATCAACCGTCACTCATTGAACAATTACCATTGAAATCAAAATCAAAACGCAAAATAATGCCGACGAATGTTCCACACTACCTCATCCTTGACAATCAAGACACGTTGAAAGTGTTACCTATCCCCGCATACAAGTACATTACTGGTGATAAGCGCACGCAAGACGATCTCGTCAGCATCGCTACAAAATTTCGTTATGCAGTAAAAAATGCGCTTGAAAATGGACTGGGCCAAAAATTTATTAAATTTTCTGGAGTTATGCGCATCGATTTTAAGAAAGTAACTAATCCGAATATCAGCATGATTACTTTCATTAAGGACTTGCGCGTAATTTTCATTCCCGACTGGATCAGTGATGATATTAACGATGACAATGACCCGTTCCAGCCTTATAAAAATGGTCTGATTGTGATCGATCAATATGGCGACTCTGTAGAAACAAAAGGTGGAATCGCATATGTGGATGAACCGTTCGCTACCTGCTTGAAAAATATCGCAGATATGATCTATGAAATTACCTTGACCATCTGCGATCAGTATAAACAGTGGATTAAATCAGAACATAAAATTTCCAATGTTAACGAGATTCTGTCAACTGACCAAATGTATCAAACGCTGGAATATCTGCTGCTGCAAGTTACAAAAATTGCACCTCGCATTAAACAATTGATCGAGGACGAATAAATCGTCGCTCAACGTAACCTTATTAATCTGTAAAACTACTCCACGCCCTGCTAAGGGGTGAGGTTCTTAGCATCGCAAAAACACCAAAGAAAGATACAAAAATGAACGCCGAACAGATCCAAGCTGAAGCAACTAACCTGACACAGCACGCCATGAACATTACCTTGCCAGACACTAATAGCACCACAGCGGTGCACAGCAGCGCAACGCCACCAACTGCACGCGCACCAGAAATGTCTGGCCCTATCAGTAAGCAGACACTGCGTTACCAGCTCGCCAGCAAATTCACTTCGGCACGCTGCGAAATCGAATCGCAGGTAAGTGCAGTAGTCAATGCGAAGTGCGGTCAGCGCTACAAAGGCACATTCGAGGTCCGCTTTGACAGCCCGAATGAGGTGACGCAAAAAACGCTCAGTGCCTTTTGCGGCGCTGGAACTGTGTTTTTCACGCCTGATGACCTCGACCAGCACCCGACGCTTAAGAAGGTTCGCAAGGCAGAAGATGGCATCAACTTGTCAGCTCTCATGACCCGTGCGAAGCGCCCAGCCAGCATCGATGACAAATCGTGGCAAGAGCTGGAAGACATGTGGAATGACGTGTCGAAAACGCTCTATAGCCAGGGCCTGGCACCGATGCACATTCTCATCGCCGGGGTGTTGGCCGCGAACGGCATGGGTGGACCGAAGATCAACAAAAAGCTCGGCGGTAGCATTAATGTCAGTATCGACAACAAAATCGAAGTTATGTGCAAAGTTCTCGATGAACTGAACGAATTGCTCGTACAACAACAAGCCTAAGAGGAATTGCATCGATATTGGTAAAAATGAGCCAGAATATTTGTACTCTGATTCGTGCAAAGTCACGAAAACGATGGACTTACTTTATAGGTGTACAGCCATTATCGATGCAATAAATTAAAACGGCATCGCTTGTAGAAGCAATGCCGTCCCAAAAAATATAAATCATGAAAAAAAATATTACTCATTCCAATAAATTGAATATCTGCAAAGAGTACTTGAAAAATTCCATAGAGAATTTTCTGTCTTCTGTAATTAATACCATATTCGCAGATTCCCTATCTGCTGAATTTGTTGTGAAAATTGACATTTTCGAGTTAAGTCACCATGGCATCAGCAATGCTGCATCACACTCAACGTTGCTTATGTATCCCATGGTTACTGAAAAATATAGCCTGCCGCTACACTATATTAAGTATGGTGGTGGTATTTGTATGGCAAGTGTACGCCATGCAAGTATCTTGAAGTTGAATAAAAACAACAAACGTTTCGATGACGTAAACTTGGCTGGTTTCGATACTGACATCTTAATACTAATGTTTGAAGTACTCGAAGAAGATGGGGCCAAAGTAATAAACGAAAAAATATGTCACATCCAAGAATTTTTACTCACTAAGACCGAGAAAAAAAGACTTCCGGGGTATATTGATGCCAATTATTCAAATGATGGCTTGCTACTAAAATACATGTTAAAAATAATTGAAGTTATTGATCCTGAAGTATTTTTTTCAAAACATTTTCAAAGCGTTAAATCGTGGATACTTAACGAAGAATGATTTTCAAAAATCACTACAATTAATTATCCAGATATTCATAGGTAATACATGAAAATTTCTATCAATGAAAAAATCGACTACAAGCCAGAAAGTGGTGACAAAACTGCTTTTTGGTCATTGACCAACGAGTTTAATAATGTAGACATTAGCATCGAAGAGTTTGCTCAGCATGTCAAAGTGGGGCACTCCTTTTGTGCGCCGCATGAAGGTAGCAGAAAATCGGAAAATTTCATTTGTGCAGAACATCTTGCCGTCGATATTGATAGTGGCATGACACTTTCTGATGCATTAGCACATGAATGGGTGACGAAATATGCTGCATTAGTTTATACAACTTGGAGTCATACTGAGACACATAACCGATTTCGCATAGTTTTTCAATTGAATCGTTTAATCACTGATGTTGAAGAAATGCGAGCTGCATTCATCGGTTTAATAAGGAAATTTGGTGGCGACCGAGCTTGCAAGGATGTGTGTCGAATATTTTTCGGCAACAAAGACGGTGAGCAATTTATGCTAGGCAACATTTTGCCTAACGAAATTTTGGACGATTTAATCGAAATCGGAAAAATTAAAAAAGTAAGTGCGGAATCAGGGGATGAGACAAACACTGGAACGAGCGCGACTCGGTCTAGTCGTCAGCTCGACGTTGATCACATGGTAAAAACTGCTGAGGGTAGTTTGGAGCAGGTAAGAACGTTGCTGCGGACTACGCGAGTACATTGCCCATTTCATATCGACAAACATCCGAGTGCATTCGTCACTGAATCTAGAAATAATATCAAAGGTGTACATTGTACAGTCTGCAACGAAACATTTTGGGAAAAAGAAATCTCACGGCGTCACTTACAAAACTTTGACTTCTATCAGTTAGATGCAGAACTGAATTCGATCGAGTATCACGAAGATCCTTCCAATATGTACGGGGACGATGCACCTGACGAATTTTTATCAAACGATGACCGCTCAATAAGATCAGGAAATGAAAAACGTTTGACCAATATTGAATTAACAGACGGAATTATTTTAGTGCGTAGCCCCAAGGGATCAGGCAAGTCGTTTCAGTTATCAAAAATCGTACAGCGATGTAAATTGCAAAAAAAATCAGTATTATTGATAGGCCATCGTCAATCATTAATCGCAGCACTCGCTGCTGATCTGGGACTGACATGCTACCTTGATAAGGAAGATGAATATGGTGAGCGAATTACTGTTTCAAAATATTATGCAATCTGTTTAGACAGCATTCCGAGAAAGCTTAATCTCAATTTACATAAATTTGACGTTATCATTATTGATGAATCCGAACAAGTATTTTCACACTTGACTGCCGATACGCTTAAGAGACAACGTCGTGAGTGTTTTCTTAAAACCGAAAGATACTTAAAAAACGCCACTACAGTGATAGCATGTGACGCTGATTTGAGCTACTTAACATTGTCAGTGATTGCTGCTGCACGAAACGGTGAAATGCCAAAAAGATTTTATGTTAACCGTCATAAACAAAGTGGTCGAGATATTGAGATTTACAATAGTGAAAACCAATTACTATCCGTATTGATTTCTTCAGTTAACACGGGTGGAAAATACTACGTGACATGCAACTCAAAAAAGAAGGCAGATCAGATTGCAAAAGCTATTGAAGACGCAGCGACGCGTGAAGTTAAAATTCAGTTGATAACAAAAGATAATTCTCAGAGCGAAGAAATAAGACACTTTGTTGCCAACATTAAAACTGAAATTACAAAATTTGATGTGGTGATTTCCTCACCATCTCTCGGCACAGGAATTGATATTACATTTCCTAATGATGAAGTTTTAATCGATGGAGTCTTTGGATTTTTCATGCCGCGTATCAATACACATTTCGATATCGATCAGCAACTCTGCCGTGTAAGACATCCCGGATTCGTAAAAATCTGGATTTCGCATGAACAGTTTTCGTTTGAAATTGAATCGGAGGTAATAAAAAGAAATATTGTCGAAAATGGATCATTTACAGATTTTTTAATTGGTTACGACGAAAACAATAATAAGATATATGATATGGATGACTCTTTGTTGTCACTACATGCAGAGGTACTCGCTTTAAGCCGTGCATCTAAAAATAGTATCAGAAAGCATTTTATCGATCTAAAGATTTATAACGGATGGAATGTCACGGAGGTGAAAACCGATACAAGAGAGACTCAAATAGGACTCGATGCTTTCAAAAAATCAAAAGAAGAAATTGCACGACTACGATGTGAAATGATATGCAATGCCGAAAAAATTACTGATAAAGAGGAAAAACGTTTAAAAAATTTGAGCAGTAGAACGGCACTCATGGAAGCGAAGATTGCTCGTTACTGGATTGAAAAATTTTACGGTGAAGATATCTCGCCAGCGCTAGTTGAATTGGACGATGAAACAAGATATCAATCAAAAGTAAGAATGATGGCCGCATACTTGAGCAATGATGACCAATCAATAAATCATGACAAATCTCAGCAGCAAAAATTCTCTGCAGACAGAAATCTTAATTTTACAAAGAAAATACTGTTGAAGGAATTATTTATTGCTGCCAAACTGTGCGACGTTGAAGGAAACTTCATTAAAGACAAACTTATTTGTAATGACGATTTAATCGAATTCAAGAAAATTTGTAACGCGAAGCGGGGAGATATCGAGACCATACTCGGGATCGATGTGCGAGCTGATTTGAATGAAAAGCCCATGACACAACTTGGTGTACTGTTAAATCTCCTTGGAATTTCGCGAAATAAACCAAAAAATCACGATGTAAATGGAAAACGTGTACGGTATCATAAAATTAATCAGTCTACACTTGAGGCAGTAATGAAATATGCTAAGAAGCAGTTACGTAAGCTCGAATAGATACTGATAATAAACTACGAAGCATTGTTCGTTGCCTCCTTACAGGAGGCAACGAACACCCTTTCACCCTGATTTGTGTGCCACACATCAGGGTGAAAGGGTGTTATTGGTATTAACCAATATTATTCCCGAAACATACTTCTATTAACCAATAAAATTTATCCTATGCTGGGTCAAGCGTATAACATATATTATTTTTTGTTAGTGATTGAATTAATCTGTTGTACGTAAATTTACGTGGTAGAGTTTCAAGTAGCCCAGTTACCATGCATGCGTATAACATATATAATTTTTTGTTAGTGATAGTATTAATCTGTTGTACATAGACTGCATCGTTTACTACCAAACTCTGTACCGGCCAATGTTCGGGACAACAGGTATTGATTTTTGTTAGTGACAGGAATGATGTGTTGTCCGGGCAACAGCCAGTTGTGGTAGGACAGGCACAATCAAAACATGGATTTTTGGAAGTTGCATATTTTACATCAATGGGTATGAGGCTATGAGGGCGGTTGCATCCGTTATAAGCCAGCAAAGCTTCTGACGTAGCTCTCGCAGCCCTGTATTCATGCGGGTCTTAAGCGGATAACCCAGCGGGTGTGATGGGAAATGAGGTGGCTGCCCACCGAAAATTGCTGTCACAGCGGATGTTGGCATCAATGGATCGTGACGAGGTGAACAGGTTTTGGCCTGCAAGCTGGTCGTTGCCTAGCCGGTGAAAATTGTTGATGGTAAAGGCTCCTTAAACAAGTGAGAACCTACATCATGAATGCAAAGATTACTTCAACCGAGCTGCCGAAGACAACGAACAGCCAGCAACCGGCAATGCCATCGAACGCTGCCATTACGGTGCAAACAACAACGGCTAGTTCGTCGCCCAGCGTGACTGGACCGATTAAAAACGCCGCTACGCCGATTTCAGCGACCCCGACGGCGGATACGACGGGAAGCGAAGGAAAACCCGATACCGGCGTGTCAACTACGCCCAAGGCCGAGAAGAAGCCGAAGGCGCCGACGAAGATGGAAATCGCATCCGTCATCTACGCGCGCATGTCGAAGCAAAAAGATATGACCCGCAAGCAGATCGTTGAACAGTTCGTAGCCGAAGCGAAGTTGAGCGCAGCGGGTGCCAGCACCTATTACCAACTGATCAAGGCGAAGTTAGGTTAAATGTTGAGCAGATGGCTAGCCTGCATGAACAGGCTAGTTTTTTCAAGATGAACAGGCACTCCTCGTGCTAAGAAATTTTAGTCGGCTGACGATACTACCTCCACCAGCAGCACATCATGCAGCAGCCTATCTGGCTGCTTGTTTTTTTTCTTCCAGCGAATTACTTGCTGCCAAACGATCCATAGCAATGACCATGCGGCAGATCGCATAGGCAGGCTGGTTGCCCATGAACCTACGTTTCCACATACATGTCCCGCCTTCCAGACACTGACTCACAGATTGGCTGAGCTTTTGTCGGCCAAATTCCGTGACCTTGATCTTATAGATTTTCGGAACGGAAGGTTTCAGAAATTACGCGATGCGCACCCTGTCCTGTCATGTCCGATGATCGTGCTGCTTTGCCCTTGACGGGCCGCGGCCATCAGCAATCATCTTCGTCAACCACTGCCCCAGGAAATTATTCAGCTCGGCTTTCGCAAGCGGGCTGAAAGCCATCACTTCAGGACAGAACACTTTTCGAGAACCGAAGCAATCGCAGTACGTCAGCACTCCAACGGTCCCGGCCATCAAATACACTTCGGTGGTCATATCCGGGTCAGGTAGGCTTATCTAAATACAAGTCAATCTGAATCGACATTTATCAGTGTTTCCATCGCATTGATCCACAACAGCATTTTACTCAGCCAGCATCAAACTAGTCGAGGTTTTTCGAGGCGCCCGTGAAGACGCCACAATAAATAGGATGGCGTGGAAAAACTCAATGCACTAGCATATTTTCCAGTAACAGACATTACGTTGATAGTGGTTTCATTTGAGAAACATGGACAATTTGTAATGTAGATTAAATATTTGACAGACAATACAAATTTTCGCAAAATAATAATGCCATTTAAATAATGGCAAGTTCATTTAATTTTTCGAAACGGAGTTAAAGATGCGCGTACTTAATTCGTCTGAAATGTTTGCTGTATCAGGTGGTACTCTCGAAATGGATGAGGAGTTCTGGGACAGTGGTGAAAGTTCCGGCGGCAGCGGTGACATGCAAGTGGTAACAATTACAGCAACTCAGGCGGATGTTCAAGCTGCGCGAGACGAATACGCAGCCGGAAATAACTTGGGGAACGCAATCGGAGCTATCGTCGGAGGCGCTGCTGGTATGGTTGTTCTCGCAGGTTGCGAGGCTGCAACGGCTGGTGTTGGGACGCCAGGTTGCGTCTATGTGGCAGGCGTAGCCGGAACCTATGTGGCGAGCACGGTCTCAGATGGTGCGAAAGCAACGTTTACATCTAACCCGCGCTAAAAAAATATTTCTCAGCCGCGCGGTTTATTCACATGGCCGCTCGGCTTCTATTTTTTCCGAAGTTGCTACATATTTGATCCGTAATTTATTTCATTATATTGAATAATAAGTCTAGTGATGCTTCAAAAAATATCATATTCCCTTATGAAAATCTGCATCACCATCAGAATCAAGTCAATTAAAAACATTCTCTGGGTAGTTATTTTGAAAAAAATCGCCAATTTTTGCATTGTTCTAGCATTACTAACTTTATACAATCTAAGTCAGGCACAACCAATTCCAAATTTCCCTATATTGAAAATTAGTAATGAAAATAGAAGTATCCTATTGGTCGGAAGTAATCATACAGCCCCATTGAACATATACGATCATTCAGCCGCGCAGACCCTAGCAGCTGCAAATTCATTGTGTTTAGAAGTATTACCAAGTGAACGCGAAGCTGCTATAAAAACTATGCGCGCCACCATGCTGAATAACACTGGTCGAACTCTAGTTCAACGGCACGGCCAGTCCGTCGCAGATGAAGTAACTGTTGCTTTATCATGGAACTCACTGCTCACTAACAGACTAAACAATCTTTCGGATCAGGCTTTGGGTACCCTTCTTTGGATAGTCCCCACGGTCGATCAGGATCATCCGCCAGCAACCATGCGCCCAGATTATTCTATCGATGCGAGCCTTCTTAATTTTGCCATGCAACACAATCTCAAATTGGGATCCATCGAGGATCTGGACGCAATAGAAAAATCCTCCTTAAACATAACGCAAGAAAAATGGTCAGATTATTTAAAAAAAAGTTTAGAACTATCAAAATGCAAAGAATGCCAACGTGAATTAGCAAAACACATGGCTCAACAGTATGTCCCTTCCGCAAACTATGAGGACGCATATAAAGAAGTACATGCAGCATTCGGATCAAATGAATCGCTTTTTAATTACTATGACGAGATTAACATACGTTCTCGGAATGTTGGCCTCGCTCAAAACATTTACACCCGGGCACTAAATCTCGGCGAGTGCGATGTCGTTGCTGTAGGCGCTACCCATCTTGGCGGACCGCACGGCATCGTAGCGCTACTAAAAAAAATTGGAGTAAAGGTATCATCACGGTATGTTGATAATTAACCGCAACCCTCGCCTCGTTAAATTATTTCGAAAACATAATAAATATTGGCTACGGAACATACTGGCAAAAAAAATAGTTCTATTTTTAAAGTTTTAAAATCACATATATCATCAAAAATAAAATACGGATAATTTCCTAAACTCTAATGAAATCAGCGTATAAGAACTCCAACCTGGAGCCGGAGAAGCCCTTATTTCGAAGCGAAATCATCGCGGCGCAGGGCAGCCGAGGACTTGGAGCGATACGGGTGGCGCAACCAATATCAGGATGGTTCATCGCTTGCATTGCGTTAGTTTTGACAGCAATACTCCTTTCATTCGTGACGTTAGGTAGTGTGACAAAAAAGGCCCGCGTCGCAGGCCTTACTGTGCCGAGTAGTGGAAGTTTAAGTATTCTCGCCCCGAATGCGGGCGTTCTAACGCGTAGTTTTGTCAAGGAAGGCGATCCGGTCAAGGCGGGGCAACCTCTCTTTGAGCTATCAACAGAACGTCAAGGCGGTGGAGGAGAAATCACAGAGTTGGTATCACAACAACTCGCGATTCGCCAACAGACTATAGAATCGGAGCGACGTGTTCGGATTTCTCAAACTGAGGAAAAACGCCACGCTATTGATGAACGAATTCAAAATCTTCGTGCCGAAACCATCCAACTTGAACAAGAAATCGGTTTGGCAAATCGACGAAAAAGCTTGGCACAAAAAACCGTCGACAATTATCAAACTTTGCAAAACAACGGCTTTGTTTCCTCGGCACAAATACAGCAGCGACAAGAGGAACTGATAGACATCGACTCCCACCTTTCCACACTGGTGAGAACTAGGGTGCAGCTGGAAGCCTCCCGTTTAAGTATGGAGGCTGATCGGAAAGCTTTGTCTAATTCTTTGAGCGCGGATTTAGCACAGTTTGAATCTTCGGCGGCGAACCTGAAACAAGAGATTGCGGAGAACCAAAATCGGAAAAAAAATCTGATCGTAGCCTCCTACGCAGGCACAGTCACAACGTTAGTTTATGAACAAGGACAGGCAGTTAATACCGGGCAAGCGTTGGCAACCCTCATACGCAATCCTAACAAAAGAAACCTCGGCGACGATTTGGAAGTGCACCTTTATACACCGAGTCGAACAGCTGGTTTTGTTGCCCCAGGTCAGATTGTCTTGCTGCGTTACCAGTCCTATCCTTATCAAAAGTTCGGGTTGCAGCGCGGCATGGTGACCGCAGTAAGTAAGACTCCATTCGCACCAAGCGAACTTCCGAACAATCTAGCAAGCACAATCCTTAGCAACGTGCAACAAAGCGCCATAGGAACGAATACCAGTGAGGCGCTTTATCGGGTCAAGGTGAAAATTGATAAACAGAGTATTACCGCCTATGGTCACGAGCAATTATTAAAACCTGGCATGACATTGGATGCGGATATTATTCAAGAGAACCGTAAGATATGGGAGTGGATTTTTGATCCTATTCTCGCCATCGTTAGATAAAAATCGTAAATTTGAGTGCGTTTAATAACTCAAAAATAGAATATTGCTCTGGAATTCTGTATCACTGTTCTGCCAAGAACGATAGGCGATTGCTTTTATCTACCATCTACAGTGCCGGTGTTTCATCAATTTTGATTTTTAAAAAATTATCTCAATAAAGTTTAGGCAAATAACACATGAAATTGGTTCTACAAAGCGAGTCGAGCGAATGCGGGTTGGCGTGCCTAGCTATGATCGCCAACCATTTCGGTCATTTCATAGAACTCTCGGAACTTAGGAGTCGATTTTCGATTAGCCTCAAGGGAGCCACGCTGCCCCAGATCATGCGTCATGCTGCTTCGATAAATATGACTGCACGACCATTGCGACTGGAAATTGAAGAGCTGCATAAGTTGCAACTACCTTGTATCCTACATTGGAATCTTAATCACTTTGTCGTACTGAAGGATATCAAGACCCGTCTCAATGGCAAGACCATAGTACGTTTGTTCGACCCAGCAGTCGGCGAGCGCAATTTGACGCTTGAGGAGGTATCGAAATATTTCACTGGAGTAGCCCTGGAATTGGCACCCAATACGGACTTCATAAGAAAACAAGAAAGCAAACGCATCGCCATTCAAGATCTTACTGGCAATATCATAGGATTGCGCCGGGCACTTGTTCAGATATTTTTGCTGGCGCTGACGCTGGAGATCTTTGCGATAGTCTCACCGCTATTCAATCAGTTTGTCGTGGATGAAGTAATCGTCAGTGGCGACACTGATTTGCTTAATGTTCTTGTGTTTGGATTCGGACTCCTACTGGTAACCCAGACGGCAATCGGACTGGCACGAAGTTGGTTCCTGATGCGGTGGAGCATAGATATTGGTTTTCAGTGGTCAACGCGGGTTTTTTCGCATTTGATCCGCCTTCCGGTTTCATTTTTTGAGAAGCGGCATTTAGGTGATATCGTTTCGCGTTTTGGTAGTATTTCAACGATTCAAAGTACGTTGACGAGCTTATTCGTCGAGAGTGTACTGGATGGTTTAATGGCGCTACTTGCGCTAGCAATGATGTTTGTTTATAGCTCTAAGCTCAGTTGGTTCGTACTGGTGGCAGTAACTTTATATGCTATGTTGCGATGGATATTCTATCAACCAATGCGCGAGGCATCTAGAGAACGGCTGATACTTTCATCGAAAGAAAATAGTTATTTTTTGGAAACAATACGTGCTATTACTCCCCTCAAGCTTTTCGGTCGAGAAGTAGAGCGTATATCGCGCTGGCAAAATCTAAAGCAGGATGTTATCAATCGCGATGTGAAGACTCAAAAATTAGGTATTGTTTTTAAAATCAGCAATATCGCAATTTCTGGAGTACAGAGCCTCACGATGTTCTACATCGGTGCAGGTCTAGTTATGAACCGATCCCTGTCAGTTGGCATGCTGATGGCTTTCACCAGCTATGCAGGCACGTTCTCTGGGCGCATATTTAGCTTGATAGATCTTTTCGTAAGCGTCAAGATGCTAGGCCTCCACATGGAAAGACTGTCCGATATCGTTCTCGAATCACCCGAAAAAGAGATTTATGCTGAGACGGATATAGACCGGGTTCAACCTAACATCACGCTCAAGAATATAAAATTTCGCTATGCCGAAGGCGAATCATGGGTGCTAAACGACATTAATCTACATATTCCAGCTGGACAGAGCATCGCCCTAGTGGGACCCAGCGGTTGTGGGAAAACAACGCTTTGTAAGATTATATTAGGACTGCTTAGTCCGACAGAGGGCGAGGTCTACATTGATGACATCCCCATTAATCAGCTTGGTCTACGTCGCTATCGTGAAATGATCGGCACCGTGATGCAAGACGATGTACTAATCTCGGGTTCGCTCTTCGATAATATCAGCTTTTTTGATTCTTCTAACAACATTCACAGAGTTGAACAAAGTGCTAAAATATCAGCAATCCACGATGAAATTATCAAGATGCCTATGGGATATCAGTCTTTGGTGGGCGATATGGGTAGCAGTTTATCCGGGGGGCAGAAACAGCGAGTCCTGCTTGCGAGAGCACTTTATAAACAGCCAAAGGTGCTTGCGCTAGATGAGGCGACAAGTCACCTCGATGCACAGAACGAATCGATAGTTAGTAATGCACTATCAAAGCTCAGCTTAACTCGTATCATCATTGCACATCGAGAGGAAACCATTCGCACGGCACAACGAGTAGTTGAGTTATCACACGGGAAAATTGTAGAGTTACAATCATTTGGTTCGCCATCGATAGAGGTAGCTGCGTAATCAGCTATCATTTACCATGCGAGTAGATCTCTTAAATTGGTTAAAATTAGTCAATCGAATATCCAATGTGACTCACTGCCCCATAAATAAAACTTGTTTTATTTAAATCTCTTATAAATTAATAGTTAAATAATTTAAACAACAACTCCAACTCATCCCATAAGATTAGTAAATTCATCATCCATTAGAAAATTTTCTCAAATCTTCTAAAAAGTAAATTTAATTATAAATTAATAGGAATATAATTTTGAAAAAACCTAAATATCACGATATTTCCTCAGATTTGTCAATAGTGACAAAAATAGATGACGCAAGAGAAAATATGCTTGGAAGCCAGAGCCGTGTACGTGCAGCGATCATTGCCATAGTCGCAGCAACATTGATATGTATGTTGATGGATATGCCACGTGGCACTGTTACGATATTAGGAGGGCTAACTGCTCTCACTTTATTCAACGCATACGAATGCTATGAACTCAGACGTCGAATAGATAAGGTAATTAATCTAATTGAGACAACAAGTCTTGAAAATTAAATCATCGATCTTTACTGCAGGATTAATCAAGCTTAGACACGCGCTGATCATATCGGAGCACAGGCGCGTCCATCGGATCTATCGCGAGTTCGAATTGAACTTGCGGATCACGCTGCGTCATCGTTTTGTGCGAGAAAAGCCGCTGACGGTGATCGTTTTGACATGTTCTACCATCAGCTCTACCAGCATGCGTACAGGCGCGCTCAAGCTCGCTTGATAGCAGTATACTAGTCCGATATCTCGATGAAAGGTGTGTGCCTCTAGGTCGACAACACGCACGGACGCCGGCCAGCGCCGGTGAGCCGCTTGTTGATTTGCCGCGATATCTGACCCACTTTGCCGCATAATTTGCACACGAAACTGATCCACGTTTAAGACACAATCCTACTCGCGACACTGAGTGGGGAATTGGAGTGATCGACGTGGCATTACTAGGCTTTATTCGACGCAGGCACATTCGCGACCAGATCCCATTGAGATAGGTAGCCAGGCGTTTGGGTATCTTCAGAAACATCGTCCGGCGCTACCTGCGCTCGGAAACCATAGAGCCCGCCTACGCTGAACGACGCTCCAGCCGCGCCATCGATAAATAACCGTTCCAACTTTCAGCGTTCCTCAAGACTGAGGCGGCCAAGTCACGCAAGCAGCGGCGCACACTGAAGCAGATCCATGAGAACTTGAAGGAATTGGGGTTCAAGGGGTCTTACGACAGGGTCGCGGCGTTCGCGAGGGTGTGGCGGGAGGGTCAAACTGAGAGGGTCAATCCTGCCAGCAAACGAACACATAGCACATAAGCGTTCAAAGCTTCTAACGTAGCTCTCGCAGCCCTGCATTCATGCGGGTTTTAAGCGGATACCCCAGCGGGTGTGATGGGAAATGAGGTGGCTGCCCACCGAAAATTGCTATCACGCGTATGTTGGCATCAGTGGATTGCGACAAGGTGAACAGGTTTTGACCTGCAAGTTGATCGTTGCCTAGCCGGTGAAAACTGTTGATGGTAAAGGCTCCTTAAAACACGCGAAAGCCTACATCATGAATGCGAAGATTACTTCAACCGAGCTGCCGAAGACAACGAACGACCACAAACCGGCAATTCCATCTAACGCGACAACTACGCCGCAAACCGCTGTGGCCGGTGCATCGCCCAACGTGACTGGACCGATTAAAAACGCCGCTACGCCGATTTCATCGACGCCGACGGCGGATACGACGGGGAGCGAAGGAAAACCCGATACAGGCGTGTCAACTACGCCCAAGGCCGAGAAGAAGCCGAAGGCGCCGACGAAGATGGAAATCGCATCCGCCATCTACGTGCGCATGTCGAAGCAAAAAGATATGACCCGTAAGCAGATCGTTGAACAGTTCGTAGCCGAAGCGAAGTTGAGCGCAGCGGGTGCCAGTACCTACTACCAACTGATCAAGGCGAAGCTGGGTTGATCAAACGATTCTCGACGAGACACAGGTTAGATAAGGTCAAGGCCGCTTTCGAAATATTGCTTGAAGGTCGTGCCGTCATCCAGCTTCCAGTTGTCTCGTCCGTTGATCGAGTATCCGGTGACGATTCCCGCCGCTTGCGATGGAGTCTTGAACATATGGTCGCGTCTAAAGATCAACTTCTCGTTTAAGCTCTCCAGCACTCCAGATGCAATCATCATCTGTCTCAGTGCGACAGCCCCGCCGGTTAGACTCGAAGCTGGCTTCAGGGCCGCATCTGAGCCTTCCAAGACGACCATGCCCTCTTCCGTCCAAACAGCTTTGGCGTGTAGGCCGCTAACCCTAAGATGAAAAACGGAAGACGGCTCAAGAACCTTGGCTGCTGGCGTAGGGGTATGCTTATCCAGAGCAGTGTTTTGTGGGTCTATAACGTTTCTGCGGATGACAAGGGGATCTAGCAGGCGATGCCCCAGGACTCCAAGAAGCGTCTTTGCAAAAGCCAAAAACTCCTCCATCGCATCCCGATCAGCTCTTGGTAAAGCTGGAAGCGCTGGTGTCTGATTATTCTCCAGCTGATAGCGGTTTGCTTCACCTGCCATCACGACCAGGCGCGCTTCCAAATAGCGTACATGAGCTTTCGTAAGGTTTTCGTCTTTGCTGCTGAAACTCACCAGCTCCGACCAAAACTCTTTCCCTGACAGGTGGCTGTGCAAGCGATCAGCGAGCACTTCAGCTTCGCCGATATATGCGATTTCGGCCCCAGTCTCGTCATTCACACCGAACAAAATATAAACCCCGGGACGTTGGACCTCGGGCCACTCGCGTAATTCGCTAAAAAGCGAGCGAGGACATGCAAGAGCCTGCCCGGTCCAGTTTGCTATTTCGGCGTGACGAATGCCAGCTACCGTGTCGTTTGGAAGATAGATCCTTATGCTTTTTCCCATTTATCTGCCCTAGCTTGAAGTGCTAGAACAATAGCAGAACACGGGGCTGCGGTTCCATGGAAAACGCATCCGTAGGTCATCGATAAACATCACACTACAGCAACGATCGCTACGTAGCGTTTTCCCTTCGTTCAGATTTCGGCTGGCTTCGCCCTTCAGCAATCATCTTCGTCAGCCACTGATCAAGGAAATTGTTCAGCTCTGCTTTTGCCATTGGGCTGAAGGCCATCAATTCTGGGCAAAACACTTTGCGAGAGCCGAAGCAATCAATGTACGTCAGCGCGCCAACGGTCTCCGCCAGCGGAAACACTTCGATGGTCATATCAGGGTCAGGTATCGCTGCACCATGCAGTCGCTGGAGGTAGTGGCTCATACGGAGCACCAAACGATGCTTGTGGTGTTCGATCACGTCCACATGCACATCGGTGTGACCGAACGCGATGAGTTTGGCTGGCCCATTCATCTCATGCAGGCTGGGGAGAAGTTGCAACAACTTGATGTAATTTTTCTGGTAGAGGTCCATGTTGGTTCCGTGTCATTTTCGATACGGGAACCATCCATGCAAAACGGTAACCGGGCAACGCAGTCGTACAATAAAAATAAAATTTAATGCAATGCATACAAACCAAAAGATGCAATATTAACAATAATCTGTGCGTCATCAATCTAGCTAGTTGAATCGAAAGTCAGAAGCGGCCATTTCGTGTGGCTAACGCTCCAACGCAGCGATTAGCACTGTCGTGACAATGTGTGGATATTCGAATCCGTAAATTCGATATTGTTACTACCTGCGGCGGCACTGGCCACCGGCTCGCTTAGCACAGCTAAAATTCGTCATGGCAGCCATCCTGTATGCGTTCTCTGCAAAATGAACTTCACCAATGGAGAAAAATATGTCAAAAATCAAAGGGAACAACGACGGCCCAAACGGCCGGAACGAGACCTATCAAATCGGTTCACGTAAAGAGGTCACCAGAGCAGAGGCTGTGAAGGAGGTGAAAGCAGGAAAGCACCCCGATAGTCATGTTGTCAAAATAAACGGTAGTGAATACGTCCGAGACAACCCAGATGATTCGAAAAAAGACAATGTAAACCGGTGAGTAGCTGCACTGATTAGGGCGTTTTCGGACGATACTGTGCCAGCTGGCTGCCCCTGTCCAGAGGCGGACGCTCAGACAGATGTTTCTATTGCGGATCGCATCTCGAACTTGAGCACGCCATCATCCCTTACATTCGAAGCAACTACAATCAGGAGTTCACCATGTCTGCATACATAGGCGTCCTCATTACTTCAGCACAAGGCCAAGTATGACTTTCGATCTTGCTTCAGCGCTTCCTCTCATCACTCCCAAGGCAATTGCATGGGCGGAGCAGCGCGCATCGGAAATACTTGACGCTGGTGAGCCACTTACAGAGCAAGGCATGACGCTTGCGCGGCGGGTTGGAGTAGCTACCCCCGAGAAGATTCGACTGTTGTTCGTTACACACCTACCGTTGCCAATTGATCCAATTCTTAGCCAAGCCGCGTTGCAAACTGGACTACTCGGCCCAAATATGATCGGCCTTACGCTGGGCTATGGCATCTACATTTGCAATGGTCACAACTCTCCGCGACTGCTTTCACACGAATGCCGCCACGTCCACCAGTACGAGCAAGCCGGATCAATCGCTGCATACCTGCCACGATATCTTCAACAAATCGCTCAATTCGGCTATACACACGCCCCATACGAAGTAGATGCCCGCGCACACGAAGCAGCCGCCTAGACATTTTTTCACGCCGGTTCGCTTGGGGAGCAAGCCTAGCATCATACCGAGTCATTCTCGGTGAGGTTAGCTCCCTTAACGCGCCAACCTGGCATTTATTGCAACTTCGTCAGGATTCGTTGCAACAAAGACACATCAGCAGCTTTTTCGACTCGATGTGGGGTCGAAAATGTGATGGCGCGTAACTTGTTGATTAAGGTGGTGTTTTGGTGTGATCGCAGACTCATGCGCTTCAGAGCCGCATGAGTAGTGGCTCTTGACGAGGTGGAGGGGCTTGGGAAGCTTCTGCTCTACCATTGAGCTACACCCGCGAAGCCTGCATTTTACGCGGGATGGCAAGGACTTGGCAAACTTGTGGATCGCTTTCGAATTCATCAGGAATTCTCGCAATATTTCACAAAAAAACATAGACTGCTGTATCTGCACGGTGCCGTTCTTGTTGATTCATAGCAACATCTCGGCAACGAGACACTATGAATGGTCTGGTATGCAGCTAAAATAGAACAAATTATTATCGGTATGGACTGTGCAGGCAGACTGTCCAGAGAAATGTTGCTACAATCGTGTGACAGTTTAGCATTCCCGCTGTTCAACCTAAAAGGATATCCCATGAAGAAAATTCTGATCGCTTCGGCAATCCTGTGCTTCGCTTCCGCACAAGCCATGGCTCAAACGACGGCACCAGTTGGTGGAGCACCTGTTCCAGCAGCAGCAGCACCAGCTGCTGGTACTGCTGCTGCTGGCGCTGCTGCCGGCGCCACTGTTGCCGGCCTGAGCGTCAGCACCTTGATCGCCATCGGCGCAGCAGTTGCCGTTGTGGCCGGTGCAGCAAGCTCGGACTCGACCACCGCACACACCACCCCAAGCCACGCCAAGTAATCTGTCGATGCCTTTGGCTGAGACAGACAAGGCCAAGCCAGCGGGCTGATGTCAAGCCGCACAACGCTGGCCTGGTCTCACGAGAAGCTGGCCTTGTCATACGCAGCGCCACTTCCTCGATAAAAGCCCTTTTTCATTTTCTTGAAAACGGGCTTTTTATTTTTCGTCAATGACGCGCGCGCTGTTTACGCCAGTCTTTCCTATACCTGATGCCTGCTTCTCTCCATGTGCGAGCGATACGCATCTGTTTTCAGAAAAAGCACCGAACCGTCAGGGACATGAGATTCCCCGGCCAATCCTATAAAGCTAATGAAAAACCAGCCTTTCCATATGCGCATGGGATTTGCCCTGCAAGGCTTGAGCGCCGCCTTCCGCATGGAATCGAGCTTCCGGCTGCAATGCCTTGCCGCCCTCATTGTCGTGATCGTGCTCGCCTGGAGCAAGCCGGCAATGATCTGGTGGGCACTGCTGCTACTCAACTGTGGCCTGGTGCTGGCAGCTGAACTGTTCAATACGGCGTTTGAACATTTGATTGATCACCTGCATCCTGGCCTGCACCCCAACATCAAGATCGCCAAGGACTGTGCAGCAGCGGCTGTGCTCATCCTCAGCATGAGTGCCGCCTGCATTTTTGTTGCTTTTTTGCTGGAAACGCTTTCCCGTTGAGTAGTTATAGCTGCCAAGCAAATTACAATGCATGGGTCGCCAAGGCACCTCGCTGTCAACGTCAACATTCGAGACGGTGAGAAGAAACACGTAGATTCCTATAATTCATTAAAATAATACCTTTTTGAAATATTTTATCTTTACCAATACTGATTTTTGCACGCCTTGCGCATGCATGAAAATTGCGTAAAACAATAATCGCTTTTTGCGAGCGACTAACGACTCAGTTCCCATTTGGCGAAGCTGTTTTAATTTTGAATTGATGCGTAGATGAACATTCCCCTTGTACCAGTGATTCTTTGTGGTGGTTCCGGCACACGCTTGTGGCCCCTGTCGCGCGAAGGCTACCCTAAACAGTTTTTGCGTTTGTCCGGCGAGACCAGCATGTTGCAGCAAACGCTGCAACGGCTGGCCGGTATCGAGGCCTTGGCGCCGGCTTTGCTGGTATGCAATGAATCGTCGCGTTTCATTGTTGCGGAACAGTTACGTGAGATAGGCCTGAACAATGCCCGCATGGTGCTTGAACCGATGCGCCGCAATACGGCGCCGGCCATTGCCACTGCGGCGCTGCAAGCCATGGAAAACGACGACGACCCCATCCTGTTGGTCCTTCCTTCCGATCATGTCATTTTGGATACTCCAGCGTTCCACCGCGCCATCAGCCTGGCGCGCGATGCTGCAGAGCAAGGCAACTTGCTCACCTTCGGCATTACCCCGACCGGACCGGAGACAGGCTACGGCTACATCCGCGCCGAGGGTGGCGCAGTTGGTCAGGTTCAGCGTATTGTCGAATTCGTCGAGAAGCCAGCACTGGTGCTGGCAGAACAATATATTGCCAGCGGCGATTATTTCTGGAACAGTGGAATGTTTGTATTCCGCGCCAGCCGTTACCTGGAAGAACTTGAACGCTTTCAGCCTGCCGTCGTCGCGGCGTGCAGGGAAGCGCTGGCCAAGGCGAAAAGCGACCTCGATTTCATCCGCCTGGACCACGATGCCTACGCCGCCAGTCCCGATATCGCCGTCGATTACGCCGTCATGGAGCGCACCAGCCATGCGGCCACCATCGCGCTCGACGCCGGCTGGAACGATATCGGCTCGTGGAAAGCCGTACTCGACGTGGCAAAAAAAGACGCCAACAACAATAGCGCCCAAGGTGATGTATTGATGCAGGATTGCAATGATTGCCTGGTGCATGGGAATAGCCGCCTGGTGACCGCCATCGGCATGCGCAATACCGTCATCGTGGAAACGGCGGATGCCGTGCTGGTCATGGATGCGGATCAGGCGCAACATACCAAGACCCTGGTGGCGCAGTTGATTGCCAAGGACCGTGCTGAAGCGACCATGCACCGCGAAGTGTTCCGACCGTGGGGATCGTACGACTCCATCGGCAACGGCGAGCGCTTCCAGGTCAAGCGCATCACAGTCAAGCCGGGCGCCAAACTGTCGCTGCAAATGCACCATCACCGCGCCGAGCACTGGATCGTGGTATCCGGCACCGCCCAGATCACCAATGGTGACAAGGAATATCTGCTGACTGAAAACCAGTCCACCTATATCCCCCTGGGCGTCGTCCATTCTCTGGCCAATCCAGGCAAGCTACCGCTGGAATTGATTGAAATTCAATCGGGTAGCTACCTTGGGGAAGACGATATCGTCCGCTTTGAAGACCGCTACGGCCGCGTTTAAACGAGCCGATCGCAGTGATTTCCACTGCGATGCATCAAGTCATCCACACTGCAGTTTATAAGGTTGAGCAAGTCATCATGAAACCCATCGAAGGTATATTTCTACAAGAGCTAAAATGGTATTGCAGTAACCAAGCGGAAAAATACTTTCTGACTTTTGCCGATGCGCTCGCCATGTTCGCCGCATTCTGGCTCGCTGGGAAATGGACCCTCGATACCAGCGACTTGAACAGCTTCGGGCTGGATAGTTCGCGCCTGCTCAGCTATAGCCTGCTATCCCTGGTCACTCTGGCAATCTTCAAGCTGAAGGGTCATCATGCCAAACGTCGTCCATACTCGAATGAAATCAAGGAACTCCTGAAGGTCGCCATGGTCATGGGCCTGATCGATGCGGCTCTGGTCTTCCTCGACAAGCGTGACTCCTCGCGCGAAGCACTATTGGCCACCTGGCTGCTGGTGCCATGCTTTGTCTTGCTGCTGCGCGGCATCGTCAAGTACCTGCTGATGAAATCGGGCGGCTGGATACGCCCCATGGTCATCATCGGATGGGGCGACAATGCCTTGCAAACAGCGCGGGCCTTCGATGAGGAAGCGTTGATGGGCTATCGCCTGATTGCCTTCCTGATACCGGAAGGCCAGGGCCGCCTGGAACAGCATTATGTGAACCGCAGCAAACAAGCGGTACCCTGCATCCCGCTGGGCGAACATCCGGAGCAAACGCTCAAGCTGCTGGGCAATCCGCATACGGTTGTCGCCCTGGAGCAAGGTGGCATTGACGCCTATCAGGGCATGATCCAGCAAGTCAGCCGTTGCGTTGCCAATATGCAAGTGGTACCTGCCGTACGCGGCCTGCCCCTGTATGGCATGGAGGTCAACCATTTCTTTACACATGAGGTGCTGCTGCTGACCATGCGCAACAACCTGGCGCGACCAGGTTTGCAACTGATCAAGCGCTGCTTTGACCTGACGACGTCGATCGCCGTGATGATCGTCGGCGCTCCCATCCTGCTGTGGATCGCCGCCAAGGTGATGGCCTCTGGCCGCCCCATCTTCTATGGCCACAAACGCGTCGGCCAGAATGGCAAGCATTTCCTCTGCTATAAATTTCGCACCATGGCCGTGAATGCCGATATGTTGTTGAAAGAATTACTGGAACGCGACCCGGTCGCCCGTGCCGAATGGGACCGTGATTTCAAACTGAAAAACGACCCGCGCATCACCTCGATAGGCCACTTCCTGCGCCGGACCAGCCTGGATGAATTGCCGCAGCTATGGAACGTACTGAAAGGCGAAATGAGCCTGGTCGGACCGCGTCCCGTGGTCGATGCGGAACTGGAGCGATATGGCCCCCAAGTAGACTATTACCTGGAAGCCAAACCCGGTGTCACGGGTCTATGGCAAGTGAGTGGCAGGAACGATGTCAGCTACGATACGCGCGTCTATCTCGACGCCTGGTATGTCAAGAATTGGTCCCTGTTCAATGACATCGTCATTTTGCTGAAAACGGTCAAAGTCATCTTCAAGAAAGATGGCGCGTATTAACAAAAATACAGCCAAAAAATTAAATAATTTGCAAGGCAAGAAAAGGATAAGAGCATGATTTTAGTGACCGGCGGCGCCGGCTTCATCGGTTCAAATTTTGTACGCGATTGGCTGGCACTCAACGATGAGCCCGTCATCAACCTCGACAAACTGACCTACGCAGGCAACCTCAGCAATCTGGCCAGCCTGGAGCAAGACCCGCGGCATATTTTTGTACGTGGAGACATTTGCGATACCGCCCATATCTCGCGCCTGTTGGCAGAACACCAGCCACGCGCCATCGTGCATTTTGCGGCGGAAAGCCATGTCGACCGCTCGATCCATAGCCCCGGCGAATTCATTGCGACCAACGTCAACGGCACTTTCAGCTTGCTCGAAGCCGCGCGCGCCTATTGGTCCGGCCTGACGGGCGAGGCCAAGGACGGTTTCCGTTTCCTGCACGTCTCGACCGATGAAGTCTATGGCACCCTGGGTCCGCAAGATCCGCCATTCACCGAAACGACGCCGTATGCGCCAAACAGCCCCTATTCGGCATCGAAAGCAGCCTCCGACCATCTGGTACGCGCCTATTTCCATACGTATGGCATGCCAGTACTGACGACAAACTGCTCGAACAACTATGGCTCTTTCCATTTCCCGGAAAAACTGATTCCCCTCATCATCAGCAACGCCCGTGCCGGTAAACCCTTGCCGATCTATGGCGACGGCATGCAAGTGCGCGACTGGCTGTATGTGGGCGACCATTGCGCGGCGATTCGTCGCGTGCTGGAAGCGGGACGTCTGGGCGAGGTCTACAACGTGGGCGGTTGGAATGAAATGGCCAATCTGGAAGTCGTGCATACCCTGTGCGACATCCTCGATACGCTGGATCCGAAAGCGTCCGGCAGCTATCGCGAACAAATCACCTATGTACAGGATCGCCCCGGTCACGACCGCCGCTACGCCATCGATGCACGCAAGATCGAGCGCGAACTGGGCTGGAAGCCGGCAGAAACCTTTGCCACGGGCATACGCAAGACGGTGCAGTGGTACCTGGACAACCAGGCCTGGGTACGCGACGTGCAGTCGGGCGACTACCTGACGTGGGTAGAAAAAAACTATGCGGCACGCGATGCGGCAAAGGAAGCAATCTGATGAGCGCAGCGATCGAACGCAAAGGCATCATCCTGGCCGGTGGTTCCGGCACGCGCCTGTACCCCGTCACCATGGCCGTATCAAAGCAGCTGCTGCCCGTGTATGACAAGCCGATGATTTACTATCCGCTGACCACTCTGATGCTGGCCGGCATACGTGACATCCTGATCATTTCCACGCCACAAGATACGCCACGCTTCCAGGAATTGCTCGGTGATGGCAGCCAGTGGGGTATCAGCCTGACCTATGCCGTGCAGCCCAGCCCGGATGGCTTGGCACAGGCGTTCATTATTGGCAAAGAGTTTGTCGGCGATGCGCCATCGGCCCTGATTCTGGGCGACAACATCTATTACGGCCATGACTTTGAAACGCAGTTACGCGAAGCCTCGGAACGTACCAGCGGCTCGACCGTATTTGCCTACCATGTCACCGATCCGGAACGCTATGGCGTGGTCGACTTCGACGCACAGCGGCGCGCCGTCAGCATCGAAGAAAAACCGCTCAAGCCAAAATCGAACTACGCCGTCACCGGCCTGTATTTCTATG
The DNA here is from genome assembly GCF_019443505.1 of Janthinobacterium sp. PAMC25594. NCBI lineage: Bacteria > Pseudomonadati > Pseudomonadota > Betaproteobacteria > Burkholderiales > Oxalobacteraceae > Janthinobacterium > Janthinobacterium sp. PAMC25594. The sequence continues at coordinate 4,516,562 of NZ_CP080377.1, read as the reverse complement.
ACAGCCAGGTGTGCGATATTGCCGCCGGCATCGCTCCGTCACCACGTGGCGAGCTGGAAATCACAGATGTCAACCGCACTTATCTGGAGCGCGGCCAGTTGAACGTTCAACTGATGGGGCGCGGCATGGCCTGGCTCGATACTGGCACGCATGAATCGTTGCTGGAAGCCGGACAGTTCATTGCCACCATCGAAAATCGCCAAGGTTTGAAAGTTGCCTGCCCGGAGGAAATCGCCTACCGCAAAGGATATATCGACAGCGCCAAACTGGAACAACTGGCCCTGCCGTTGAAGAAGAACGCCTATGGTCAATATCTGTTGCGTTTGCTCAACGAAAAGATATTCTGAGATGCGTCGCGCTTCGCTTTCTACCTAATTGATACGATGCCGAAATACCATGCAGATCCAGACCACAGCCATTCCTGACGTGCTGATACTCGAACCGACCGTGTTCGGTGACGACCGCGGCTTTTTCTATGAAAGCTTTAACCAGAAGCGATTTGCCGAACTGACCGGCGTTACCCGACCTTTCGTGCAGGACAATCATTCCAAGTCGGCCAAGGGCGTCTTGCGCGGCCTGCATTATCAGATCCAGCAGCCACAAGGAAAATTGGTACGCGTCACCGCCGGCGCAGTGTTCGACGTCGTCGTTGACCTGCGCAAAAGCTCGCCGACGTTCAGCCACTGGGTTGGCGTAGTCCTGTCGGCCGCCAACAAACGCCAGCTATGGATACCTGAAGGTTTCGCCCACGGCTTCGTGGTGACCAGCGACAGCGCAGAGTCCCTGTACAAGACCACCGACTATTGGGCGCCGGAGTTCGAGCGCAGCATCCTGTGGAATGACCCGGCGATCGGCATCGACTGGCCGCTGGACGGCGAACCGCTACTGTCGGGCAAGGACAAGGTCGGCACATTGCTGGCCAATGCCGACGTCTTCGCCTGAGCACTGCAACACCGCCGCGCCAACATTCACGGTAACACATATGAGCCGTATCTTAATTACAGGAAAAACCGGCCAGGTCGGCCACGAACTGGAACGCAGCCTGCAAGGTCTGGGAGAGATCATCGCGCTAGACCGCAGCCAGATGAACCTGGCCGATCTGGATCAGGTACGCGACGTGATCCGCAGCATCAAACCGACCCTGATCGTCAATCCGGCGGCCTACACCGCTGTCGATAAGGCCGAGAGCGAGCCTGAACTGGCGCTACGCATCAATGGCGAAGCACCGGGCGTGATGGCGGAAGAGGCAAAAAAGCTGGGCGCCGCGATGATCCATTACAGCACCGACTACGTGTTCGACGGCTCGAAAGATGGTCCCTACGTTGAAACCGATCCGACCTGCCCGATCAATGTCTACGGCAGCAGCAAGCTGGCCGGCGAACAGGCGATCCAAGCCAGCGGCATCGCACACTTGATCTTGCGTACCAGCTGGGTCTATAGCACGCACGGCAAGAACTTTCTGTTGACCATGCTGCACCTGGCAAAGGAGCGCGAAGAACTAAGTATCGTATCCGATCAGTTCGGCGCACCGACGTGGAGCCGCACCATTGCCGATACCACGGCGCATATCGTGGTGCAAAGCCTGGTGGCAAGCGACCAGCAAGCATGGTGGCAGGCACGCTCCGGTCTGTATCATTTGACGGCGCAAGGAAGGACCAGCTGGTTCGGTTTTACCGAAGCGATCATGGCCCATGCATCAGTGCATAAGAAACCACGTTTGAATGCGATAGAGACCAAAACCTATCCGCAGCCGGCGCAACGTCCCACCAATTCAATGCTGTCCTCACAACTCCTGGTAGATACTTTTTGCGCTCTGCCTCAATGGCAGGAAGCCTTGAAACTGTGCCAGGACTGAACCGGGCTACAATTTAAAGCGATTTCAAATAATCACGATCTGAGAAATCGACCTCATGAAGAATCAAAAGGCCAAGAAGGTGAAGTGCCCGACAAAGTGGTATTTCAGGGTGTACTTAAGTCATTAACGAAATGGGGCAGACTATCGCCTGTATGACTGTTCGGGTTATTTAATTGTAAGAATAAACATTGGCTCTCGGTTCATGAGAGTGTCGATTCCAAAAAACTGTTTTCATCCGACCGTTCCACTCTCTCGCAAATGCAGAATGATAGCCAGATGCCGACGCTGCTTGAGCTTCTGGACGCGCTCGAATCGAAGGTGAACAAGGACAGCCACAAGTCAAGCAAGCGGCCGTCGTCGGATGGCCCGATCAAGAAGACACGCTCCCTACGTGAGCCTTCAGGCAAGATAGCCGGTGGTCAAACCGAGCACAAAGGAACATTGCTTCGCCAGATCGAGCGGCCCGCACAAGTCATCCAGCATCGCCTGCCTTCAGTACGATCACTGCTGCCAAGCTCTGCCCCATGGCGATGCCTGGTCGCGGAACGGTGCAATGTGTTCGAGGTGCCGATGGCATCGTGCCAGGCCATCGAGCACCGCACATGGACTTTGCACCGTGCCGAACAGCGCATACCAGCACATTTCTGGCCGACGTGGCCGAGGCGGTGCAATACGGCCCGTGTCAAGACCAGCCTGCTCAGAGACGGTTTAATAACTTAGCGGAAATTTAGTCGATGCAGCAGCAACGATCCCATGGCCAGATAGATCATGTTTTCCGACACGTCAATGCGCTGTTCGTAGTCGCGCACCAGACGCCGGTAACGCATCAGCCATGCGAACGTTCGCTCGACCACCCAGCGCCTTGGCTGAACAGCGAAACCTTGCTGCCCCTGCAGACGGCGCACGACTTCCACAGTAAAGTCGAGAAACGCGGCCTTGTCCATCAACTGTCTGCGGTCGTATGCCGCATCCCCAAACAGATGCTTCACCCACGGCCAGCGTTTGATCAATCCATCGAGCACCATCTGCGCGCCAGTGGAGTCGGCAATGTCGGCTGGCGTCAGGTTTATCGCCAGCAAGCGACCATCCGTGTCGACCGCAATGTGGCGTTTGCGCCCGCTGAGTTTCTTGTTGGCGTCATAACCTCGCGTTCGCGCGCCGGGTGCTTTCACGCTCTGGCTATCGACAACACCGGCACTCGGCAGCACCTCCCGCTCATTGCACAAGCGATCCAGCATCAGCGCCAAGTCATGAATGGTGCGAAACAGCATGCGCCGCATCAGGCGCCGAAACCAGTAATAGACCGTCTGATACGGCGGGAAATCATTGGGCAGCATGCGCCACTCGCATCCGGACCGCACCATGTAACGCAGCGCATTGATCACTGCGCGCAAGTCCGTCTTGCGAGGTCTTCCCGTCTTCGCTTGCCGTGGCAGCAGCGGCGCGATCAGGCGCCACTCTTCATCTTTCACATCTGTGGGATAGCCACGTTTGAGTGCCGTCCTCACCTGCTGATGCCGGCTTCGATTCTCTTGCGTCCACATCATCAATCGCTCCAAAACATCAAAGATGCTTTGACCCGAAAGTTGCTATGAAGTTTTTAAACCGTCACTCACTTCCGCTGAAATGTCACAAAATGACTATGAAATACATCGTTTTTTTTACACGACTATACGCGATTTTAGAATGTGAGTATGCTAAAGAAAATTTATTACAAGCATGTTACAATAAATGCCCAAAAAAACATTGCTAAATATTTATACTTTTTGCGGCTCTCTGAGAATTCTTTCTCGCGCCAATAAGATGTCCTTTTTAGTATTTTCAATTCATGAGTTTACTTTTCACACTACAAGAAGATCGATTTTTTTCTCTTCAATCTAGAAAATTCATATATTTTCGCTGTTTTTTATGGATGCTGTTACCCAGTATTATCTGGAGTTTCGCATTCGGCAGGCTATATATATGCATCGAGCCGCTATTTTTTCCCTACCTGGAAAAACGTCTCAAGCCTTGGCTATCGCTGCTGATAAAGATTATCTGGGTTTTGATTTTTTAATTTCTATCTTGGCAAACTGGAACATCCGACCCAACTCTTACCATTTTTATTTATTTGCGGTAATGGGAAATACACCTACGCCGGTACTAATTACCTGTTTTTTATTTGTTTCGGCAATGTCGTTCTTTATTTTTTCCGACATCTATAGGAAAAGCTCCCTTGGATTTAGGAAATATGCGTTGATCATAGGAATTTTTTTAGTAATTTTAAAATCTGCCATGTCGATGTTTGATGTGGGTTCCGCATCTCTACGAAAAATGATCATCACACCGTCACCGTTCGCAATCAAGACATTGTTTCCCGATGACAGTTCACATGAGAAGAATTTTTTGGGAAAGACTACAGAGCCGACATTTTTAAATCATATCAAAGCCACAGAAAAGATACCCCAAAAAATGGTTTTGTTGGTTGTGGAGTCATGGGGAGAGAGCCAGGCTTCGTTAGTGTCAGTTAAGAAACGGCTACAGCGGGATGGTGTCAGGGTGCTTGAGACCGGCTTTACCGATTACCATGGTTCCACCATGCAAGGAGAGATCCGCGAGTTATGTTCCCAATATATAAGACTCAATTCCGACACGAATTTTTCATCGGTTGCCGATAACTGCGCACCCGCGTACATGAAAAAAATGGGGTATGAAGTTTTTGGCGTACATGGTTATCAAAAGATGTTTTATGCCCGCGATACTGTCTGGAAGCACCTGGGTATCGATAACGCATATTTTCAACCTGAAATGCGACAGCTCAATACTTGCCCAGGACCATTTGCAGGAATTTGTGACGAAGATATGATTACTTATGGCATTGATTTGATACGTCACGAAGATAAGACATTTCTATACATGCTTTCTTTGTCCAGCCATGAACCAGTCGCGTCATCCATGCTCGAAGCTCCAACACAGTATTTCCGGGATATTGATGCTATTGGCGATTCCTAAATTGTTGCGCGCAATGCCATCGGCAGCATGGTAGTTACCTTGAGCATGAGTGTTGATCTGGGTTGCACCGAAGCCTACATTGTCGGTGATCACCAACCGCCATCGGCGGTCAATAGCGAACAACTCCAGGCACATCAGGTTCCCTATATGCGGATGTCCTTTCATTGCAATGAATAGGCGCGATTGATTATCGCTGCAGTGCCTGATTGATATATTCTATGGCCTGCCTACAGAAAACAGTAGCTGTCAAGACCGGCCTGGTTACATACAAGTTTAACGAATAATTCCGGCTTTTTCTCCTGCCCTTTCTTCATCGCCTAAATCGGTGTTGAGTTACCCAGGGCGAGCTAAGCAAGAGAATTGATCAGCGCTTCCTTAGCTCCAGTCTTGACTTTTAGTTTATTGTCTTATTAATTTTAGGATCAAATGACAACTTTGAGCTCACTTCCGGACTCAACGAGCTTAATCCAATAACAATACCATATAAAGCCCATACATAGTTTCTAAGATAGCTTGCATCGATCAGCAAAGCAAACATCGTTACATAAAATGAAACTTTCAATGGGGTCAATAATTTTTCATTGCCCTTTTTCCCGTGTATATAAATCAAAATACACATATATCCCAAAAATCCTATAATCCCTGATTCGGCAGCTACTTCGACAAACACATTTGCAGCAGGGGAATTAACTGTAAAATCGGAAGCAGTGACACCATTTAATACAAAATCAAAAGGGTCGAAATTATTTGTGGAATATTCTCGCAAAACCCCTAAACCAACTCCAAATAATGGGTTTTGCATAAACGCCTCATAAGCAATAAAGACCCTTTGAAGTCTATTGCCAACTACAAAAATAAAAAGGCTAAGAGAATCCGATGGATTTTCAAATAACAAGAAAAAACGATTAATGATTATTTGCGCACGACTATTTAAGAAGTACGCCAAAATAAAAAATAAAATAATAACCAAAAAAATAGCAATAAAATGAATGCGCTTTGACAATCCAGATTTCATATAAATACAAAAAAAAGATAAAATGCTCCAACCAACCATTGATACCGATTGCGTAAATACGATAGCAATAAAAATTAAAAACAGATCGGCAAAACAGCACTTAAAACCATATAAGAATAGACGATAAAATGTCATACAGAAATATGGTATAAGTACGACCGCATAATATGAAGACTCATATAAAAGAAAATGACCGCGCTCTTGAATTCTGGCAACAACAAAAATTACTGTTAATATTATAGAAAATCTATAAAAATTAAAAAGAAGAGGAATTACTTTTGGCGCGACCAGTATTGTCATTTTTGAAAATATCAACATTATGACAATACATATAACTGCCCCTGCATAAAATGCCAAGCTAGTAATAATATTATTTGAAAAAAACAAAGATGGAAATAGCGATACCAAAAAAACCGCAGATACAGTCAAGTTATTTTTTTTAATAGATAGTTTAAAGAAGAAAGAAAATAATATTAAATAAATAAAAAACCAAACATATGCTATCTTTAGCTTGAAGTTTCCTAAATCAATGTTAATAACATCAAAACAAACCGCGATCATTCCAAAGAAAAACAATACTTGCAAAGTCACATAATTGCGATGCCGCAATGTAGAATTATCAATCAAATTAAAATTATTCATTTTTTACATTCGCGACATTTAAAGTACCAATAAATAAAATAACATCTAACATTATCAAATAATAGCCATTGCGACAATACTAATTATATTTTCATTCCGAATAATTAATCATCCACCGTAATGTTTCGGAGAGTTCAATCGAGGTGACTTCACCAACCGTCTCTACTAATTTGGTTCGACTTCCAATTAGTATTGGTACTTCGTTTGCACGCACAAACTGAGGATTAATTCTAATATCTAATATGTGACCAGAAATTTCTTGGGCCATGATTAAAACGTCTTGCAATGAGTATGCAACTTCTGAACATACATTGAATGTTTCACCAATAGCATCCGAACATTCCAGCAAGCGACGATAATATTGCACAACTATACGAACATCCGAAAAGTCCCGAGAAACATTAATATTTCCCAACTCAATCACTGAACGGCGTGTCCGTATATGACTGACAATTTTCGGCAATAAAAATGATTCCGATTGATGCACGCCAGTATAGTTAAACGGCCGGGCAATGATGATGGGTAGTCTGTTCAGATATGTCTTCGCCAGATACTCCATGGCCAATTTACTGACTGCATAATCATTTGCCGGCGCCGTTACGCTGGCTTCATCCAGAGTACCCCCGGTGCTGTTACCGTACACATTGGCGCTGCTTGCCAGGAGTACGACGCCAACCTTCTTGGCGGCCTTGGACAAGGCCTCCAATAAATTACGGGTACCAATCAAATTGGTGCGATAAATTGCATTTGCATCCCCGTGTGCAACAAAGGCGATGGCGGCAAGATGAATGACAACATCCGGTTGTATGAATTCAAGGGCCGCAGACAAGGCAGCCTGATCATCCAGGTCGCATACGACTATGTCCTTTACGCCAGGAAGCATATCACCCTGACTGCCATGCGCCAAACCAAACACTTCATAGCCAGCCTGCACCAGCTCGGCAGCCATGTATCGTCCGGTGAACCCTTGAATGCCAGTAATTAAAGCTCTGGTAGCCATTTAAAACGAAAAACCAGTTTGGTTGCGACGGATATCGGCTTCGACCATCATCTGGCATAATTCTTCCAGTGTAGTCTTCGGTTCCCAGCCCAGGTCGCGCTTGACTTTGGCCGGGTCACCGATCAGTAATTCAACTTCCGCCGGACGATAGAACTTCGGATTGACCCGAACAATCGTCTTGCCACTCTTGCGATCAATTGCCACTTCATTTTCGGCTTCGCCTTCCCACGCCAACTCAAAACCTGCAGCGCGGCCAGCCATGGTAACAAAGTCACGCACTGTTTCAGTACGGTTAGTCGCTAGTACATAAGTATCTGGTTTATCGGCCTGCAACATGCGCCACATGCCTTCGACATATTCTTTGGCAAAACCCCAGTCGCGCTTCGCATCCATATTACCGAGTTCCAGCACATCCAGATTCGACAGACTGATTTTTGCCATGCTATCGGTAATTTTTCGGGTAACAAACTCCCGGCCGCGCAGTGGCGACTCGTGATTGAACAAGATTCCGCTACAACCAAAAATATTGTAGGACTCGCGATAATTGATAGTCATCCAGTGCGCATACAGCTTGGCAATGCCATATGGACTGCGGGGATAGAACGGGGTATCCTCGACCTGCGGAATGGCTTGGACTTTGCCAAACATCTCGGACGTACTCGCCTGATAAAAACGGATCTCAGGATTGACGATACGGATCGCTTCAAGCAGATTGACCGGCCCCAGGCCAGTGATCTCCGCCGTAGTCAGAGGTTGATCAAACGACACCCCGACAAAGCTCTGCGCCGCCAAATTATATACTTCGCTCGCCTTGGTGGACTTGAGCAGGCGAATGCTGGAACTTAAATCGGTCAGATCATATTCCACCAAGGTCAGGTTTGGATGCGTGGCGACACCCAATTCTTCGATTCTCCAGAAATTGACGGAACTGCTACGGCGGTAGGTTCCGTATACCTTGTAGCCTTTTTCCAGCAACAATTCAGCCAGATAGGCCCCGTCTTGACCTGTAATACCAGTAATTAATGCTGTTTTCATCATATTCATATAACTCACTAAAATTAAAATTCAAATATAAACCCGCCAATCAGCGAGGTGGCTAGGGCATTGCCATCATAACAAGTCGGCTAAAAGCCATAAAATTTCCAATTACAAACTTTTTAGGCTTTTTTTCCATTCAGAATATTTTTCTTCAACAAAATCAGAAAATTTTTCTTTAAAAACTTGGATAGAAAACCTTTTGGCATTTGCTGCGCAATTTTCCGCCGTAATCAAATGCCTGTTATCCTCAAATTTCTTTATCGCTGTGACGATAGCATCAGAAGATTGTTCATCGAAGAAAATACCTGTCGGTGCCGGATCCTCCAGACCATTGATGGTTTCCAATGCGCCACCTTTTGCAAAGGCAATTACTGGCGTACCGCAGGACTGTGCCTCTAAAGGCGTAATTCCAAAATCCTCTTCCGCAGCAAAAACAAAAGCTCTTGCCCTTTGCATATGATCTTTTAATACTTCGAACTTCTGGTACCCCATCAATGTGACATTCGATGGACACTTTTCCTTGATTTTTTCAAAATCTGGACCATCACCTATGACGATCAGTTTTTTCTCCGGCATTTTTGCAAATGCTTCAACTATTATATCCATCTTCTTGTACGGCACCATTCTAGACGCCGTTAAATAAAAATCTTCTTTGCTTAACTGTAAAGTAAAAGCGTTGGTATCGACTGGCGGATAAATCACTGTAGAATCACGTCCGTATACCTTATTGATACGTCGTTTAATGAATTTTGAAATCGCAATAAAATGATTGACACCATGCGCAGTGCGATAATCCCATAAGCGGATCTTGTGCAGTAATATCTTCGCTATCCAGCCTTTGATACCAGACTGCATATTCGATTCTTTAAGGTACTGGTGCTGTAAATCCCAAGCATAGCGAATAGGCGAGTAACACATACACAAGTGCAACTGATCAGGGCCAGTTAATACTCCCTTGGCCACCGCATGGCTACTGGAAATAATGACATCGTAAGATGACAGGTCAAATTGTTCGACTGCCAAAGGCATGAAAGGTAAATAATGTCGATAGTGCTTGCAAGCAAAAGGAAATTTTTGGATAAATGAGGTCTTGACAGTTTTATGCTGAATAAATGCACGTTGCTCTGGGGTCAGGAATTCCACAACGCTGTACAGATCGGCGGATGGATAACAATTTAGCATCTGCTCCACGACGCGCTCTGAGCCAGCATAGCTGACAAACCACTCATGAATAATTGCAACTCGCATTATAAAAACTTCCTATCTATTTCACGAAGCACGTTCGACACGCGGGTCGTTGTCATTTCCCAAGTAAACCGACTAGCTTGTATAAATCCACGCTCAATCATTCCTGCACGCAGCTCCTGATCACTACAAAGACGCTCGATTCCGGCACTGATCTGCTCAACTGAATTGGGATCAACTAACAAAGCTGCATCTCCAGCCGCTTCAGGCAAGGATGTAGTGTTGGACGTCAATACCGGTAAGCCACAGGCCATCGCCTCTATCGCCGGTAGCCCGAAACCTTCATACAATGAAGGAAATACCAATGCAATAGCCCCTCGGTAATAACCGGGCAAATCAGCCTCCGCAACTCGTCCAGCAAATACTATACGTTGTGCGATACCGAATGTAACCGCCAAAGCAAACAGTGACTCGGTGGCATCGCCTGTGAACACCAACCGAATTGCGGGATCGATTTTCGCTTTCGAAAATGACTCAATCACACGAGGCTCATTTTTATGCGCACGGCGGTTACTGACGCACAGCAAATAGGCGTAGCCAGGATTATGGGCGATTGCAGCGGAGGAATATGCTTTATCAACACCAATACCAATATTAACTACCTGATTTTCAGGAACGCCGGCCCATTCAACGATACGAGCTTTGGAATATTCCGATACCGTCATCACCGCTGAGGCATTTCGGCAGGCCCGACGCATGATTAATGCATAATAAATTCGCTTGAGGCGACTGCTATTTTCAGCACGATCAATATGATTCAAGTCGTAAATCATGAAAATGTACGGCTTAAAAATAAACAACGGGGCATTATAACCTGGGCTAAAAACGCAAGATTTAAATGGCGTTTTAAACATGATTGCAAAAAACAAGCGCAACGTATCAAGTGGAGACGACGGAGAACCACCGATCTTCAACCTTGGCAAATTCAGGGTCATATCAAGCATACGCGCAACTCGACCAATTCCGTGATCACCAATCCATCGTGCATCAAAAAAGAACTTCAAAATTACAATACCTCCAAAAATTAATTTTCATTCTTCACAATTATGCCGCATCGCCTGCTAATTTTGAAAAAATATCAATATACTCGTCAACCCATGCGTCCACGTTTAAAAAACGCTTGGACGAATTCAATACCGCACCACGCATATATTGCAATTTTTCCGGATAACGACTTATTTCAGAGATTAAATCTTTCAAATCATTTGATGAGTCTGGATCGAACAAAAAACCATTTTCTCCATGTTTGATCATTTCTGGTATCCCACCTCTATTGCTGCCAATGACAGGTACCCCGTAAACGAATGCCTCAAAAACCACCGTTGGAAGTGTATCATTCCATAAAGATGGAACAATTAAAACATCTATATTTTTAAAAAAAATATCTGGTGATGCATAACCCAAAAAATTAATATTTTCACAGGAATATTTCTCTAATTTTTTTACATAATCAACTTCACCTGAACCAGCGACCACCAGACTAATATTTTTTATTTCTGACAACTGCGAAAATGTTCGCAATAGAATCTCGACGCCTTTAGCAGGCACTAACCCACCAATGTATCCAAAGCGAATATTTTTCTTATTTTCAACTGGCGCATTTAATTGAATAGAATTAAATGATTTTGCATTAATAATCGGTATTTTTATTTTTGCTTTTCTAAAAAGGCCATTTTTCAAATGATGCTGTAGAACGAAATTACTAACACCGATAACAGCATCAACATTATTGGAAAGTTCTTTATGTGGCAATCGAAATACTTTACATTGCGCGCATTGAGTAGCACATCGATTTCCATTTTTAAACATATTTGAGTTAGGACAGATCGCATATTGATCATGCAGCACCTGAACCAAAGGTATTTTATGTTTTTTAATTAGCGGCCAAATTGAAGATGAAAAACCAACAATATTATGAGTATTAATAATATCCGGCCGAAAATCAAGAATGATTTTTTCGACAATTTTTGCCATGGAATTATTATATATATCACGAAGATGCCAGAATAATTTCTGATATACTTTTTTGTGGCCTGGTTTATAAGTCCAGTAAATATTTTTTATCCCGACTCTAATTACATTTACTCCGTCCACGACTTCGGAATGTATCCCATCTTCTGAGCAAGTAGTCAAGACACAAACTTCATGACCACGACTGGCCACGCCTTCAGCTAACGATTTTAAAATTATTTCTGCACCACCGACAATATTCGGTGCATAAAGCGTATTGACAAATAATATCTTCATTTAAAAATCACAATGTTGTATTCAATAGCTGCTTAATATATTTAAACCGATATCGTTTCAACATACGCAGTCTAGGGATCGGGCTAATGCCAGCATTTTCACGAATGAATAATACTTCGTCATGAATTCTTACTGAAACAGGACAGCCTAATTCAGAATCGGTTAAATCATGCCGGCGATATAAAAAACCATTCACATCAACATTAACCATATCAGAATGGCGCAATACATCACAAAACAGTCGCAAATCAGCGTGCCATTTAAAGTCCTTATCGAACCGTATATTTCCAAGCATACTCTTTCTCAACATTACTGCAGAGGGATTGCCGATGAGATTAGCAATTTTATTAGCACAAATCTTTATTGCATCTACACCTCGTGTTAAACCTGAAATATTAGCAACCGTAGAAATTTCTAATAAATTTTCGTTCGTCACTAAATAGTTACAGGTTGCGAGTCCACAGTTCTGATTCGCTTGCAATGCGTTTACCTGCGCTTCAATAATCCCAGGGAGCAATACATCATCTGCAGATAGCAATTTTATGAACTCTGCCTCAGCAATATCGAGACAATAATTATGATTGCGATTTCCACCTATATTAGTTTCATGCCGGATGTAACGTACACCCTGTGCGATATATTGCGAAATTATTTCTTGCGTTCTATCAGTTGAACAATTATCTACCACGGTTAATATAATACCCACCGCAGACTGATTCAATACTGACTCAATTGTTTCGGCAATATAATCTTCACCGTTGTAGACTGGGATAAACACTTCTATTCTGCTACTCATATCATCTTTCATTTCAAAATTCAATAATAAATAAATGACATGATATTCATTTCGAAATTTGCCATTCTTTTCTTTTTGAAAAGAAAATTTTACTACCCCATCCAACGCCAATAAAACATGAAACCATAAAAAAACCTACAATGGCCCCATCAGCTCCGTAACGACGTCCGAGAACCATGGTTGAAATTCCAATCAGTACGGCGCATACAACGCTTAGCACTAAAAATGGATCTTCCTTATGCGCTCGTAAATATGCCGCCTGTGCATAAGAGATATAATTCAGCGTAGTGGCCAGCATCAGCAATAAAAAAGTCCATGGGTCAAGAAATCGCGATGCAAATTTCATACCTGTTTCATGCGCGCCGAAAATTACAGCGCATAAAATAGTGCTGAGGAACCCCAAGATTGCCAATGATCGTAATAGTGTTGGGAAAAATATCGCATCTAATGCGACGTAATTTTTTTTTGCAATCAGTGATCCAAAATTTGGAGCTTTGGAATTCATCCATGCCATTGCTATGTTTGCCACAGCATTCGCGATATTTATACTCATACCAATCTGGCCAGCCTCTACTACACCTCGATATGCGAATATTACGGGTGTGAAAAACTGAAAAATAAAAAACCCACACAAAGAGCTTAGCGCAATTTTCATCTGAAACGGCCAGATTTCTTTTTTCCAGTTTATACCGATACTATTCTTTTCCGCAGATAATAAATCCCTAAAAAAATTCCTTTTTGTTTTCCATAACCACAACAGAACCGTTAATGCAAAACCAGTATTAAGAACTGAAGCTGCATACAACCCCCCGCCGCCAATCAATACGCTCCATGCAGCAATGCTTCCTACAATATTTTGCAGCATTCTCAATCGAGCAACTTCAGCAATGCGCCCACAACCTTCTAGCAATGCCATCAAAGGCATAACATATATATTGACAGCGGCTGACATCACCAGCCAAATCCATGGCCCCTGCCATGTAATGCTTGAACTTGATTGATTGATATGAAAGAAGAACCAGCCACCAGGAAGTATGAAAAAAACAATGAATGCGGCAATTGCACCGTACCATTTCATAATCAGCAATATCAAAGATCTTAAGCGACTTTTTGCTATCGCTGAACCAACAATTGTGTCATTTGATGACCATTGCAAATGTGCCATTTCATGACTGGCAAATTGCATAATCACGTAGCTCATTCCTAATTCGAACACGACCTGCATTGCAAGCACACTCGCGAATGTATAATAATATCCCTGCTCATCGGCACTCAAAAAATGTACAATTAGCAATAATGTAAGAAATCCGGATAACATGTTCCAACCACGAGCGCCCAATGTATAGGCAACCGTCTTATCTATTCCAAGCAAATCAAGAAAACGCTTCATGCGAACAATTCTTATGTCGTTGTTACTTAATAAAAATATACCTGACTCGTTTCCTTTTACGTCAATATTTTGGAAACAGGCTATATCAATTGCTGCATTCTAAATGCACGCCATATTACATAAAGAGAAACCGGCCCAGTTCACAGCTGAACTCCTGGAACCGGCCAATCTCTTTTAGTCCAGAGTTACATAGTCGCATTCAGCCACATAAAATAACTCTATTGACCATTATTGCGACATTTTTATGCAGTTTTTTTCAAATGCCAACGATAGGTCTTCTTAATTGCCTGCTCTAATGTGCAGGTTTGTTCGACTCCTAACGATTTATAGCTGTGATTAAGGTCCGGATACAGGTCATCTGGTTTCGACACCTTTAGTGTCGCATTGCTGAAAACAATTTTTGCATCTTTGTTGCTGATTTTTTCAATTAATTTGATAAGCTCCATATGTGACACTGGTTCTGCACTACCCATATTGTAGACTTGGCCGTCGACACCTTTAAGCAACGCCACAAGGGTCCACCAAGCAGCATCACTGCCATATAAATAACTGCGACGCGCAGAACCGTCGTTATGCATGCGAATTTCACTTCCTGTCAACATGTCACGCATAAAACTGTTAATTGCCCAAGGGCGATCAATTTCCTGATATGGTCCAACAAATGTGAAAGGTCTGATGATACTGATCGGCAGGCGGAACTGGCTACGATAAGCGGCACATAAGCTTTCTGCGCTCCGCTTTGCATCACGATAGACACCATGCAGTTGAGCAACCGGGATAGCAAAGAAATCTGATTCGGTAATCGGTCCGCTACGCTCAGGAGTCCCGCTCACCAAGCTCGAACTCAGATTGATCAAACGCTTCAAGTCCGGCAACTGGGCCGCAGCTTCTAGCGCATGAGCCATGCCGAGCACAGTGGTTTGAAAAACGCGTAAGGGATCAGACGCATGCACACGGTTATCTGGAATACCTGCGGCGTGAATTACATAGCTTGTCGCAGCATGAAAAGCGAATGGAGAGCGAACATCTTGTACAACAAGATTGATATCGCCGCGCGAAGCGAGACGCTGGTTACTCTTGGCCCACTCAGCTGCATTACGTGAATATAAATCAAGCGTAATACCAAGTTGATATTCATCGTTCAACGCCGCGACCATCTCTGCAATCCAGCTGCCGAGAAAACCGGTGCCACCTGTCACTGCGATATGCTGATTGGTCAGCCCAGTGCGAGTTTCGGTTGCGCCTGCAGCAGCTCTAAGGCAGTCGTTTTTCAATTCGGAGGGTTTAGTACTCATCATACAAATACCTTTTTCGCGGCCAGTTCTTGCGCCACTTCAAAAATCAGGCTTTCCTGTCCGGCCACTGCATTGCGTTTGCCCAGTGCGAAGAAAATATCGCGTGGATCGACGCCGTATTCCTTTGCAGCACGATCTACCGGCTTAGCGAATCCGGAAAACACGCCAGCCAGACCGCTGACGATACTCAGCGACGAAATCGTCGGAATTGTCGTCACAAATTCCTTGGCAGCCAGTCCAGCAGCGTCGAGAATCTTGTACAAGTCGATGCCGGTCTCGATGCCGAGACGCTGGAATACGGCGATCAGCACTTCCAGTTGCGCATTGCCTGCACCAGCACCAAAACCATAGATGCTGGCGTCAATCATCGAGGCACCAGCATTGACCGCGGTCACCGAATTGATCACGCCCATGCCGAGATTGTTATGGGCGTGGAAGCCGACCGGGATAGACAACGCGTCGACCAGGCGCGAGATGCGCTCGGTAACGTCGGACGGGAAATACGCGCCGGCCGAATCCATAATGATCAGGCCTTCTGCTCCGTACGACTCCATCTTCTTGGCTTCTTCGACCAGCACTTCAGGTGTCGCCATATGGCTCATCATCAGCACGCCGAACACTTCCTTGCCGGCCTGGCGGATGTAGCCGATATGACGGTCGGTGGTGTCAGCTTCGGTGCAATGCGAAGCAATGCGGAACACGTCAACGCCGGCGTCGATCGCCTTGGCCAGATCTTTCTTGATGGTGCAAAAGCCTGGAATCGAGTGGATACCCAGCTTCGAGTGTTTCAGGTTTTCGCGCGCCACGGCGAGAAGATCGATATCGGTCAGTTTGGCTTCGCCGATCAGCATCGACGACGCGCCCAAGCCGTTGCCGTGGCCGACTTCGACGATCGGTACGCCGGCCGCTTCGGCGGCGCGGCAATAGTTGGCGATATTTTCGGCCGTCAACTGGTGGCGCACAGCGTGATTACCGTCACGCAAGGTCGGATCAGTGATGAGTACTTTCTTAGTCATTGTTTTGCTCCTTGCGCAATGAAATTTCGGCTACCTGTTCCGCAATGGCAATGGCAGCGCAATTGATGATATCCAGATTTCCGGCGTACGGCGGCAGATAATCGCCGGCTCCCACCACCTTGATGGTAACGATGACGCGATTGCCATCAACTGTCGGATTGACGATCATTTTATAGCCGGGTACATAGGCATTGATTTTCTTGACCATCGCTTCGACTGAAATGCGGATTTCTGCGATACTTGGATTTTCGATCTGCGCATAAATCGTGGTCTGCATATCGATCGGCGGACGGGCGGGATTCAGGATCAGAATCGCCTTGCAGCGCGCCGCGCCGGAAAACTTTTGCAGCGCCTGCTCGGTCGCATCGATATATTCATCAAGATTATGACGTGTGGCGGGTCCGGCGCTGCGCGAAGAAATGCTGGAAGCAACTTCGATGTAAGCGATATTCGGATGTACTTGGGCAATCGCGTTAGCGATAGGAATCGACGCCTGGCCGCCGCAAGTGATCATGTTGATATTGCGTGCGCCGCTGTCGAGGGTTTCCTTGGCATTGATGGCAGGGATGCACAAGGCGCCAAGCTTTGCCGGTGTCATGTCGATAACCGTCTTGCCCAGCTTATCGAGAATTGCCCAATGTTCATGGTGCGCGTGCGCGGAAGTGGCATCGAACACGATGTCGCAAATATCCGGGTTTTGCACGATCGCATCGATACCGCGGTCAGAAATATGCACGCCAAGCTCGTTGGCTTTTTGCATGCCTGCCGAGTTGAAATTACGGCCGGCAAACAAGGTGCATTCGAGCCACTCGGAGCGCATGATCTTGACCATCAGGTCGGTGCCAATATTGCCGGTGCCGATAATACCGACCTTCACTTTGCTTTTCTGTGTCATTTCTTTCCGTTCAATTTGATCTTCATGATTTGTCTTTTAAATCGCATGCCCGGCATGGGGACCCGTTAGTCTCTAATGTGGATCTCGTCCGAGAATGCTGGCAGTTTCCTTCGTGATACAGTCGAGTGAGGAATACGCTGGCAGGTAACCCAACTCGGCGGCTTGCCGGTTCAACGAATAGTAGTACGGCTTGGCGCCTGTGGCATTCACCATGGCGGAGGCGGCGCCGACAAATTCGTATTGCAAACCAAATTGCCGTTTCATCGCTTCAAGCAGAGCTGGCTTGTCGACAGGGGCGCGAGTATAACAGTCGATCGGGCCGTTGCGCCGCGGGCCATCCAGGATGCAGTTCACTAGTTGGTGAAAATCTTCCGGGTGCATGAAGTCGCGCACCATGTAGTCAGGAGATGTCTGCAACACGGTATTTTCGCGGATCGCGCGCACGATGTCGGTGATGAAAAAACGCGCCGCCATGTCTTGCGTGCGGCTGAAGCAGTTGAATACGCGAATATCCGTGATCGCCAGTTCGGGCTGGGCGCGATGGCGACATTCGGCGTGCAACTTGGCGACCGAGTAATACTCTTGCGGCGTCAGCGCATT
Source organism: Janthinobacterium sp. PAMC25594 (assembly GCF_019443505.1). Taxonomy (NCBI): domain Bacteria; kingdom Pseudomonadati; phylum Pseudomonadota; class Betaproteobacteria; order Burkholderiales; family Oxalobacteraceae; genus Janthinobacterium; species Janthinobacterium sp. PAMC25594. The sequence goes on along the minus strand of NZ_CP080377.1, from coordinate 4,498,537 downwards.
GATCGAAATGGCGGCCTGCGTAGCAGGTCCGGCAGGCTCCAGGAAAGTGCTGCCATAGGCCGCCCCACTGGACAGGAAAATGTAACGCCGCTGCGGATGTTGCGCCAGGCCAGCCATCACCATGTCGTCGTACTGCTGGGTAATGCTAAAGATCGATGCCCCCATCTTGGCAGCGCGCTGCGGATCGCCGACGCCGACGAAGTTGATCACGGCGTCATGCTCATGCTGGCCATACGCGTCGTACAGATACAACGCACAACGTTCGGCCAGGTCGAGCTGATCCAGCCACTGTTGCGCCGGCGCCAGGTCACGCACGTATAGTTGCAAGCGTGTATCGTCCTGCGGGGCCATCAGGCAAATCAAGTCTTTGGCGATCTGGCTGCTGGCGCCAAGGATGGCTATGTGTTTCATAGGGCGGCTGCCTGTTCCATTTCGCGCGCCTGGATTTCGTCAGCCAGGTGCGGGAACATGCTGTCGATGCTGCTCGAGCGCATGCGCCCGTCTGGCAGCCTGACCGACACCACGCTAGGGATAATCTTCTGGTCGCGCGGCGCGACAATTTCGCACAGTACTGGGCCATCCATCGCCATCACTTGTGCCAGTGTGGCCGCCAGGTCTTCCTCCCGGTCGCAGCGCACGAACGGCAGCGCATAGCTGGCCGCCATCGATTCCATGCTCGGTATAAATACACCACTGCGGCTGTCAGCGCCGACATAGTGGGCGCCGAGGAAATCGCGCTGGGTATTGCGCATCGATACATAGCCATCGTTATTGATGACGAACAGCTTCACGTTCAGCCCGAAATGGCTCATCGTCGACAATTCGTGTACGTTGGTCATCAGGGAACCATCGCCGGTGACGCAAACGGTCGGACCGGCGGCGCCCGTGGTGGCGGCGCCATTGGCCACCGGCAAGGCGAAGCCCATGGCGCCCATCGAGCCGGAAGAGATGAAGCGCTGGCCATTTTTGACGCGCAAGGCCTGGCCCATCACATAGAATGCCGAGCCCGCATCGGCAACTACGCAAGCATCGTCGGCCAGCATGCGGCTCAGTTCTTCGGCGAAATGGTAGAAATTGACGGCATCATTGTGCACATGCGCTTCAGCGCTGACCGGGTAGCGTTCTTTCCATGACTGGGTACAAGCACGCCATGCACTCCAGTCGGGCGCAGTCGTGCCGGCCGAAGCGGCCAGCAAGGCGTCGATGAATTCCAGGCTGCCGGCCTGGATCGCGTGACTGACGCCAACTTGCCCACGGGCGATCACGGCCGCGTCGAGTTCGACCTGGATCTTGACGGCGGACGGTGCAAACAGCTCGCTTTCCCAGCCGGTGGTCTGGCCATGCAGACTGCAGCCTATACTGAGGATGACATCAGCGCTCTGCACCGCGAAATTGCCGGCGCGATCACCTTTCGGTCCCGGATGGCCAACAAACAGGGGGTGGTCGAAATACATCACATCTTTGCCCAGCTGGCTAGTGGCGACAGGAATGCCGAGTTGACCAGCCAATTGTTGCAGTTGTGATACTGCATTGGCACAGCGCACGCCATAGCCGGCTAGAATCAACGGCCGGCGCGCCCCTTGCAGCAAGGCTAACACTTCCGCCACGTTGGCATTTGATGGCGCCAGAGCCAGGGGCTCGGGCACATAACCTGGCAATTCGTCAGGGTCAATCAACGCACCCTGCACGTCCAGCGGCAAGTCCAGCAAAACAGGTCCAGGACGGCCCGATTGCGCCAGGTACAGCGCTTTTTCCAAGTGGTAGCGGATGGTCGAAGGATCCATGACAATCTGTGCGTACTTGGTCACCGAGGTAACGATAGGCACAATATCGACTTCAAACGTGCCGAACTGGCGCAGGCCGGCGATGCCGGAACCCTGGATGGTCTGGGTACTTTTGCTTTGGCCGGTCAGGAACAACAGCGGGGTGCTATCCTGCCACGCGCCAGCCAGACCTGTCAGAATATTCGTCGCGCCAGGGCCGCTGGTCGCATAGCATACGCCCAGTTCGCCGCTTCGGCGCGCGTAGCCGTCGGCCGCCATCGCGCTGGCTTGCTCGTGGTGATGGTGGATATAACCGAGGCCGCCTTCGCGACCGAGAGTATCGACCAGGTGCATCATCATGCCACCATTGAGCAGGAAAACGTGTTTGACGCCTTGCTCCAGCAGGCGCGAGGCAATATAGTCAGCTACTCGAATTTTCATTTCGGGTCCATCATGTCGGGAGTATTGTTAAGCGCCAGGAATATACTGTGTTCCTGGTCGAAAGAAGTGACCGCACGCACCACGGCATCGCGGATGATCGAGGTATCAACCGCGTAGACCAGGAAGTTCGCGCCCAGCGCCAAAGCGGCGGCAATGTCTTGCTGGCTACGCACCATCATGCCAGCGGCCTTGCCTGCGGCGCGGATACGCTGGATCGAGCTGTCGACTATGGAGGTAACGCGCGGATGGCGCGTATTGCCATCACAGCCAAGCGCCACCGCCAAGTCGTAAATGCCCATGTAGACCACGTCCAGTCCTGGCGTGGCGCAGATGGCATCGATATCGGCCAGCGCGCTTTCGCTTTCGATAATGACGCAAGTCAGTGAGAAATCATTACTCAACTTCCCAGAGCAGTTGTCCGGCGGATTCGCATACTGCGCCGCGCGGGTAAACGGATTGTAGCCGCGCGTGCCGCGCGGCGCATACTTGGCCATTCTGACGACGGTCTCAGCTTCACCCGCATTGTTGACCTGCGGCGCGACAATGCCATGTGCGCCCAAGTCCAGCGCCCATTGCGCGGCCGACGGATTAACGCCAGGTATGCGAACCAGTGGCACGCCACCAGCCGCCTCGACCGCGCGGATGCAGCCATCGAGACCGCTCACATCGAAAATCCCGTGCTCCATATCGAGGATAGCGAAGTCCATGCCACCGAGTGCAAAGATTTCCACCACCACCGGCGATGGTATGATGGACCACACGCCAAGTACCGCCTGACCGACGGCCAGCTTGGCTTTAAGCGCATTGACGGCGGCGGATGGCTTTGCTGGTGTAGACATGCAGGTACTTTCTTAGAAGTTAACGCCAAAAAATTCTTCGATCTTGCTGATCGAGAAGTCCATCATTTCCTTGGTCAAGCCAGGGAACACGCCAATCCACAGGGTATCGTGCATGATGCGGTCGGTGTTGGTCAGTTCGCCCGATACGCGATAGTTGCGGCCGATCATGTACGGCTGGCGCGTCAAATTGCCGGCAAACAGCAAACGCGTACCGATCTTGTGTTGATCGAGGAAGGTCAACAGGTTGACCCGGTCCACATTGGCCTCTGGACGCAAGGTGATCGGGAAGCCGAACCAGGATGGATCCGAGTTTGGTGTCGCTTCTGGCAGAATCAGGAATTCCTCGCAGCTTTTCAGCCCGTCTTTCATGTACGCGAAGTTGTCCTTGCGCGCCTGTACAAAACCGGCCGCGCGGTCCATCTGCGCCAAACCGCATGCCGCTTGCATGTCGGTGATCTTCAGGTTGTAGCCAAGGTGGCTGTAAGTGTACTTGTGATCGTAGCCTTCCGGCAGCGTGCCCAGCTTGCAGCAGAAACGCTGACCGCAGGTGTTGTCCTTACCCGGTGCGCAGTAGCAGTCGCGGCCCCAGTCGCGGAACGATTCGGCAATCGCTTTCAGTTCCGGATTATTGGTAAATACAGCGCCGCCCTCACCCATGGTGATGTGGTGCGCAGGGTAGAAACTCATGGTGCCGATATCGCCGAAGGTACCGCACATCTGACCGTTATACGTGGCGCCCAGTGCGTCACAGCAATCTTCCACCAGCCACAGATTGTACTTTTTGCACAGTGCGACGATAACTTCCAGATTGAATGGGTTGCCCAAGGTATGGGCCAGCATGATGGCCTTGGTCTTGTCGGTAATGGCCGCTTCGATTTTGCTGGCATCAATATTGTACGTTCCCAGTTCAACGTCGACGAAGACGGGCACGGCACCATATTGCAAAATCGGATTGACGGTGGTCGGGAAGCCGGCGGCCACACCGATGACTTCGTCACCGGGCTGGATCGCGCGCGCACCCAGTTTGGGCGACGTCAGGGCGGAAAAAGCGACCAGGTTGGCGGACGAACCGGAGTTCACCGTGATCAGGAATTCGACGCCGATGAACTTGGCCAGGCGTTTTTCAAATTCGTCATTAAAACGCCCCGTCGTCAGCCAGGCGTCCAGCGACGCTTCGACCATCAGGCCCATTTCAGGAGCGCCGACGACTTTGCCGGCCGGAGGAATCACGGTCACGCCAGGTTCGAAAGGTTTCGGCACGCTGGCCAGCGCACCGTATTGCGCCACCAGGGCGGCGATCTGGTCGCGGATTTGTTGTTGGGTCAGTTGTTCGCTCATGATACAGCCTTCAATTTGTTAGGTATTTTGATAAGTCGTGATTTGTGCCAGGCTCAGCTCGCGCATGTCCAGGCCCTCGTCGAAGGCCTTGTGCCATTCAACGATTTTGGCGATCGTCTGCCCGATGTCCCAGCGCGGATGCCAGCCCAGCTGGCCACGCGCCTTGGAGCAATCAAGCTTCAAATAAGTCGCCTCATGCGGATGGTTCTGTCCGTCGAGCGACCAGGACGCGCCGGCGCCCCACTCTTGCGTCATGCGTTCGATAATCCACTCGACCGGCTTGGCATCGGTGTCATGCGGACCAAAATTCCAGCCTTCGGCATGCACAGGACCTTCGGTGTACAGCTTTTCTGCCAGTGTCAGATAGCCGCTCAGCGGTTCGAGCACATGCTGCCACGGCCGGATCGAGTGCGGATTGCGTATCATCACCGGCTGGCCGGCGCCAATGGCGCGCAGCATGTCGGGAATCAGTCTATCCATGGCCCAGTCACCGCCGCCGATCACATTGCCGGCGCGGCCACTGCCTAATGCAATGCCATGTTCCGCATACTTTTCGGCATTGAAGAAGGAACTGCGGTAGCCTGCCGTCACCAGTTCGGCACAACCCTTGCTGTTGCTATAGGGGTCGTAACCGCCCATCGCTTCGTTTTCGCGGTAGCCCCAAGGCCACTCGCGGTTTTCATAGCATTTGTCACTGGTAACATTGACCACCGAACGCACGCCGGGCGTGGCGCGCACGGCTTCGAGCAGATTGACCACGCCCATCACATTGGTCGCGTAGGTTTCCACCGGATTCACGTACGAATAACGCACCAGCGGCTGGGCCGCCATATGGATCACGATTTCCGGCCGCGCTTGTGCCATGGCGCGCTTGAGCGCTTCACCATCGCGCACGTCGCCGATAATCGACACCATGCCGCGCGCCACGCCCGCCACTTCAAACAGGCTGGGGGTAGTGGGTGCTTCCAGCGCATAGCCGGTCACGTCGGCACCCAGTTGCTGCAGCCACAAACTGAGCCAGCCACCTTTGAAACCTGTATGGCCAGTCAGGAAGACCCGTTTGCCTTGCCAGAATGCTGCGTTCATCAGCAAGCCTTCCAGGGAGCTTTACCCGATTGCCACAGCTCTTCCAGCTGCACCTTGTCGCGCAGGGTATCCATCGGCTGCCAGAAACCGCGGTGAAAAAAGGCGTCCAGCTGACCTTCGGCGGCCAGGCGTTCCAGCGGCTGCTTTTCCCAGGTGGTGCTGTCGTCCGCGATGTAATCGATGACTTTCGGCGACAGCACGAAATAGCCGCCGTTGATCCACGCGCCATCGCCTTGCGGCTTTTCCTGGAAGCTATTGATTTTCTGGCCATCCAAGATCAATGCGCCGAAACGGCCCGGGGGCTGGGTGGCGGTCAGCGTTGCCATTTTGCCGTGCGCTTTGTGGAACGCGATCGATTCGGTGATATTGACATCACTGACACCGTCGCCATAAGTGAAACAGAACGCTTCTTCGCCTTCCAGGTATTGCTTGACGCGCTTCAAGCGGCCGCCGGTCATGGTTTCGTCACCGGTATCGACCAGCGTGACTTTCCAAGGTTCCGCATTGCGCGCATGAACTTCCATCTGATTATTCTGCATGTCGAACGTAACATCCGAGGTGTGCAGAAAATAGTTGGCAAAGTATTCCTTGATGACATAACCTTTATAACCGCAACAGATGATGAAATCATTCACGCCGTGAGCGGAGTAAGATTTCATAATATGCCATAGAATCGGCTTGCCACCGATTTCAACCATCGGTTTTGGTTTTGTAGATGTTTCTTCGCTAATACGAGTACCCAGTCCACCCGCCAGAATAACAGCTTTCATTTTTTCTTTCCTTACTCTTCAAAATGCAGTCGGCATGCCAATCCAGAATTGATCATCAATCGGTTTTTTTGCCTCTCCATGCATTCTTCAAAACGTTCCAACGATAGTTTCCATCCTCATCTTTAGTAGACCGCAAGTATGCGTCACGTGTTAGCGCCAGGAACAATGCCAAGAATCCACCACCAATAAAACCAAGAAGAATAATAATCATTTTTTTTGGTTTTGATTTTTTTTCTGCCGGCACTGCATTGTCGAGAATTTGTATACTTGACGACTCTTTCGCCTCATCGATTTTAGCCAACTCATACTGCTTTGACAGCAATTCGAATATAGTTTCCTGATATTTAACATTACGCAAGCTGCGTATATATTCGATGCCCACTTCAGGAATCTTTCCGGTCGGTACCATCAAATCGCCATCCTTGGATAATTTTCCTGTTTTCAGTTTTTCAAGTTGTGCCTGATATCCCTGAATTTCTCCCTGTAAACGCAACAGATCCGGATTATTATTCGTTGCAAAACTACGCATCGCATTCAGTTGCACTTCTTTGGCTGCAATCGTTCCTTCCAATTGGGCAACATTACGGATAATTCCTTGGACTTGTCCGTCCAATTGCAGCATGCCAGTACTTTCCTGGGTTTTACGCAGTGCAATTTCGGCATTCGCCAAGTCGTCTTTAACCGCTATTAACTGCTTTTCAAAAAATAAACGGCGCTGTCCGGCATCGGTGATCGCAAGCCCCGTAGTCAAATTCGACAACTCACTGACAAAGGCATTGGCCAGTTCTGCCGCAAACTTTGGATCTTTATCTTCAACCAGCACAGAAATAGTGCCGGCTTTATCACTGGCTGCGGTCGCTATTCCATCCAATTTTTTGCGCGCTTCATCCAGCGTTTCCACCTCGAAGCGTGTTTTTAAATCAAAACGGCTTATCAGCTTGTCTGCGATGGTCCGGCTTTGCAACATGGCGACATACAAATCATTAGGATTTTTTAACCCGGCTATACCACCGGCGGCTCCAGCCAATCCACCAAGCTGCCCCAGCATGGCAGAGACGCCTGAACTTTGCTGCTGAGGAGGTAAAATTACCGCTGTCGATGAGAACGTTGGCTTAATCAGGAATGCAGCAGCAATTGCCAATGCCCCCGTTGCAAGCGGAACCATGAACAATATTTTTTTTTGCCTGGCAAGCGCAGTCAATATATCCAATAGATGAATTTCGTCATTACTTTCATTCACCAGCGTACTCCGCTCTCTATTTTTCAATTGCTCAGACATCTTCTTCTTTCAAGTATTAACCCATCGTATTTGAAATGCCAACATGGTTCATTTTTCCTCCGTACGCCGTACGCGGAACAACCAGGCAGCCGCCAGGCCATTAATTTTTCAACACTTTCAAACCAGCCGCACCCAGACCAAACTGATAAAAGATCGAAGTCCATTCCTTCAAACTCTGCATAAACGTGCTGCGATCGATTTTTTCCGGCACCACCACGGTATCACCAGGATTTAATGCCGTGCCGCCAAGGCCGCTAAACCAGCCCGTACTTTGTCCACTCTGCGCCGTGCCGTCCGCGCGTATCACGTACATCTCGGATTTATCCGCAGTGACGGTCAGACCACCGGCTTGCTGGACATAATCGTTCACAGTGCGCTGCGGGCGATAGACAAAGGCGTTTTGCTGGAATACCGAGCCAAGCACATCCACCGTGCCTGGGCGGCGCGGGATCAGGATGGTATCGCCATCCTGCAAGGGCAGGTCGGGAAAGTTCTTGATTTGCGTCTCCACACCAGGCAAATCGAGCACGATGCGGCCTTCCGCCTTGATGCCGCGCAGTTTTTTCACGATGCCGCGCTGTTGCTCAATTTCTGCAGCCAGTTTAGCCGCGTTAGCCTGATCGGCTGAGGCACCCATGCGCAGGGTGGCATTCGACTCCAGGTCGCGTTCAAAACGGTCCGCCACTTCATTCAACTTGGCTTGCTGGGCACGCCGTACCGATTCGCGGTTCAATTGGGTGGCGTACAGATAGCCATTTTCATTCGGACCTCCCACGCGGGCGATCAACTCGCGCAGGGTCTCGCCTTTCTTCAGCAGAAAGATGCCGCTTTGTTTGGCTTCGCCGGCCACGCGCACGTATTCATTCTGGATCTGGGCCTGCACCGGCACGGCGCCCGGCGCAAACACGCGCAGCACATCGGTCGGTTTCACCGGGATACTCGCCAGCTGGGTGCTGGTGACGGTTTTATCGGCGATCAGTTCCACCACCGTCTTGTATTGATTGTCGACGTTCTTTTCAACGATCACTTGCTTCGTTTCCGCTGCGGAATCGAAGCCGCCGGCCCAGGTCAACACATCGGCCAGGCTGGCATTGCCTTTCAATTCGAAAATGGCGGGCTGCTTCACATTGCCCGTCAAGGCCACCAGGGGACCGACTTCCGGAATGTAAATCACGTCGCCGTCGCGCAGGGTCATGTCGCTGCTCTTGTCGCCTTTGGCCAGCATGTCGTACAAGTCGAAGGTGCTGACGGTTTGTGCGCCACGCTTCAATTGGATGTTGCGCATGCTACCAGTGGCGTCCGGGCCGCCCGAGGTGAACAAGGCGTTCAACAGCGTGCTCATGGCGCTCAGGGTATAGGTGCCGGGACGCACGGCGTGGCCGACCACATACACTTGCACGGCGCGTGTCTGGGCGATGCTTGCCGTCAATTCAAAGTTGTTGTAAATCTTGCCGACGGCTTTCTTCAGGTAGCCCTGCAGATCCTTGTACTGCACGCCGCTGACCTTGACGGAGCCGACGCGGGGAATGAAGATCGCGCCGCTGCGGTCGACCGTGGCGCTGACGTCGATATCGACCATGCCCCAGCCGCGCACCTGCAGCTCGTCGCCCGTGCCGATGACATAGTCTTGATTGACCTGGGCCGCATCAAACGGCGCGAAGGTGGACGGCACGTCGCTGAACAAATCCTTGCCAAAAATGGCCAGGTTTTGTCCTGTGACGCCTGCCGCATAGGCTTGAAACGGCCCCACTTCGGCGGCGGCACGCTTGGCCGGACGGCTGGCGGGCGGGTTCTGCGCCTGGCGCTGTTCGCCGCGGCTGCGAATGGCCGGCAGGCCGCTGCCCGTCTCCATCGATTGCATTTTGGGAATGTCACTCGCCCCAAGGTCTTGTGCAACGGCGGAACCCATTCCCATCAGGCAAGCCGAGAAAATCATGTGTTTAACGAACGGTGAGGAAGTACGAAGTTGCTTTTTCATGCTGGTCTTTGTCTGGATGAATGATGTTGTATGAGTAAAGGGGGCACCATGAGCGCCTAATACTTGCCCTGCCAGGTCACGCTGATTTCCTTCGGTCCCGGATTGATCGACAAACCCGATTTGCTCTGGTCGCGCTGCGCGTGCCACAGCCAGCTGCCCATGGCGTAGCCGACGATGCCGCCGGCGACCGTGTCGGACACCCAGTGCTTGCGGCCAAATATGCGGCCGGCTGAACCCACGGCAGCCACGCTGTACAGCCATGGCGCATCGTATTCCTTGGCAAACGGCGTCACGGCGGCAAAGCCGATGGCGGCATGCGCGGAAGGGAAGGATGAATTCGAACGGGAACTGCCGCTGCCGACACGGCTCCACGCTCCGAGGTCTTCCTCCGGACGGGCGCGGCCAAACGCATATTTGCCGGCCACCGCCACGCCCGTTGCCGCGGCAACCGATTGCAGGGAAATGAGTCCCGTATTTTGCATGCGCTCATCGCCCAGAGCGAAGGCGGCCGCCGCCGCTCCCACTGCCACGTATGGCATGGCCTTGCCCAGCTTGTCCCAGTTGCGGTAAACCTTGGAATCTTCATGTTTCTTCACGAAACGGTCGACGGGCTTGTCGCTGAGGGCTGACGCCAGCACCACGCCCCCGACCACCGCCGTCGCCTTGAGCCATTCAGGGGCGCTCGGCGTAGCGGATGCGGATTGCTCCAGGCGCGCGCGCATGGCGGGCCATGGGCTGACAAACGGCCGGTCTGGCGGATTGACGGCAGGCAGGTGCTGTTCGTCCGGGCGCTCGGCAAAGTTACCCAGGCCATCGTAGCTGTGCATGTCGGCGCGCGGACGCTCGAGCATGTCGTACAGGTCGCCCGGCGAGGCCACCATCTGCCCCACGTCGCGCGTCCATGGCGCAATGGCGAAGCCGGCCGTCGACTGCGTGTCCATCGGCAACATGCTGTTCAACGGCACGGACAGGAAGATGCCACGGTCCTGGTATGGCTTCGATGGCGTGCCGGGACTGGTGATATCGTTGCCGTTCGTATGCGTGTACCAGGCGCCCACTTCAATACCGGACTGGAAGCGGCGCTTGAATTCCAGGCGCACGCCCGTGTCTTTCGCCAGGAAGCGGCCAGCGCGCGCCGTGACGGTAATGTCGTGCGGCAAGCGGTAGTGCAGGGAGCCGATCGCCGTCACCGTCTTGTAGTCGCGCGAGTCGAGCAAGCCCTTGAAACCACGCTGCTGCAAGGCATCGACGGCCACGTCGGCCGCCCAGCGGCTGTCCTTCGGCAGGTACAGCACCTGGCCGCCCACACCGCGGAACATGTCTTCATACAGGCCGGCCGACAGGCGGGTATATACGCGCTCGGCGGGATTGTCGTATTTGTTCAGCAAGACGCGGCTCAGCGAGAAACGTCCGCCGCGCAAGTATTCCGCGATATCGGTACGCACGTGCGGCAAATTGCTGTTCGATGGCTGCTTGACGCCCGACACCGTTTCCAGCAGCTGCAGGCTGGCGGCGCTATTCAGGTACAGGCCATCGCCCAGGCGGCGGTCATAGTTGGCCACGGCCGAAATCGAATAGCGGAAGGCGCCGCTCGGATCATTGAAGAAGAAGCCCACCTTGGGAGCGATTTTGAAACGGTTCGCCTCCCGGTCCAGCGATTTGATCTGCACCACGTCGCCATCGACGCCGACACCGACGGCCAGCTTGCCATCATCCTTGAGGACATCGGCTGCGGGCGCGGGCACCGCCGGTGCAAGGACAGGCGCAGTGGGTGCAATGGCGAGAGTCGGTGCGGTGGCAACGACCGGTGCCGGAGCCGGAGCCGGAGCAGCGGCCACGACGGGCGCCGGCTTGTCGAGGAATTCTTTCAGCCAGCTTTGCTGATCATCCCGGATGACATCGCTTTTCTCCGGATAGCGCAGCAGCACGACGTCGAGGAAGGCCTTGCGGTCGATCTTGCCTGCCAAATAGTCGTTCAGTTTTGGCAAATCAAAGAATTCGTAGGTGGCGATCGGCTGGTCCAGCTTGGTGTACGTGATGCGCAGGGTCGTCACGCCCTTCGGCATGAAGGCGACGGCAGTGCGCGCGGCACGGCCAACGGCGCGGCCCATGTTCGAAATACGGCTGTTGGTCAGGCTCAGGCTGAGGGTATTGCCTTCCTGCTCGACACGGATATTCTTGTAGTCCTGCTTCACCAGCGCCTTCACCAGATCGGCGCCGTACACGGCGTCGCGGTGCCACTCTTCCTTGCTCGGCAGCGGTGGTGGATTCTTGTCGTCGACGAAATACGCCGGTTCGTACACCTTGGGCACGAACTCGCGCTCGCCAAACGGAATGCTGACAAAAGCATTCAGGCTGAACTGGTCGCGGTTGCGTGCCGCTTGCAGGGCAAGCCAGCCCCAGCGGTACTCCAGGCCCACGGAGGCGCCCTTGCGGCGCTTGCCCGCATTCGTTTCGCTGGCGCGGAAGTCGCGCAGGTAATTCGTTGTATCGTATTCGGCCACCACCGACCAGCGCGGCAGCGCGGCCGGGGTCCAGCGCGCGCCGGCAAACACGCCGTCCGGGCGTTTATGGGCATAGCCCAGGCTCGCTTCGATATTCTTGCTGGCGCCAAAAGTCTTGGTGGCAACCACGTATTGCCCCTTGAACAGCTCGGTACCGAACAGGTCCGTCATGCCGACGGCGACCGACGGCATCCACTCCGTTTCCGTCCACAGGCGCAATTTGCCGTCGACGACTTTATCCTTGTAGCGGCCATACCCACTGCCATACTCACCAGGCACGTTGGTAAAACCAGGAATGCCCGAGATCGACACATAACGTCCCGTCATTTGCAGGAAAGGCAGGATATTCGCCGTGGCCCACAACTGGCCATACGGGCTGTCGTAGCTATAGCCGACGCTGAAGGTACCGTCCGTTTCCACCACGGCGCTGGGCATATTGATATACCCGGATTGACCGCCATGATTCGACGTCGCGGCGATCGCCGAAGGCGCGCCAAGCACCAAGCAGCCACACCAGGTATATTTAATTGATTTTCTGAGTACGCTTAACAAATCCGGCTACCTAAAATATCCTGCACCTGGAATTCCTGACGATGTCTTCAGAAAATCAATGAGCTTGGGGAAACGTGAATAAAACGAAAAAAGGCCAACCGACGGGCATCTTGCAATGCCACGCATCAGTTCGCCACTAAAACTCGGCACTTCCGGGCAATTGATCGTTGCTTGACCATGCCACAGGAACGTATGTCACAGAATTTTAACATTGTTTTCTTGTAGCAAATGCTTAACTTGTTTCCTTTGCACTACACCTGTCAGTGCGGCGCACACGCCGCCTGCGGCTTCGCAGCACGCGTCAATACTCACTTCAAACTGCCAAACACTTTGCCGATAATCTTGCTGCCATAAGCGAGCGGATTACTGCGGATGGCTTTTTCTTCCTCGCCTATCATCAGATACAGGCCGTCAAGCGCCCGGTCGGTAACGTAAGCTTCCACCGTCGATTGTTGCTGCGGCACCAGTCCCGTCTTGCTGATCTGGCTCATGGTGCTGTTGTATTTGCCGGCCAGGCCGGAACGGTCGGTCACGGATTTCACGATGGGCAGGAATTTGACGGCCAGCGGTGCCGCGGTCTTCTGGCGGAAAAAGTCAGTCACCGACGTGTCGCCACCGGACAGGATATTTTTTGCATCGGTCACGCTCATCGACTTCACCGCATCGAGCAGCAAAGGCTTGGCCATGGGCACGGCCGACTCGGCGGCACGGTTCATCGCCACCACCAGATCGTCCAGTTGCTGGCCACGGCCCGTCATTTTCAGCAAAGGCTGGGCTTGCTCCAGGATGCGGGGCAGCTTGATTTTGACCTTGTCGTTGTTCAGGAAACCATTCTCGACACCCAGTTTCGATACGGCGGCAGCGGAACCGGCTTGCAGCGCCGCTTTCAAACCATTGCTGGCATCCTGGTTGCTGAGGGCATCCAGGGGACTGGCGGCGCCTGCGCCGGACGACAGCAGCGCCAGCACGCACAGGATGGCAGCCGGACGGCCAGGGAAAGGGTTCAGGCGCATGGTTTTCCTTTTCTAAAGAATAGTCAGACCACCTTCTTCTGGAACATTAGCACATCAAAACTGCAAATACTGCAGCAATTTGTTGTGTCCAGGGCAAACAAGGGGGTCCGCAGACGGCAGAGGGAAAGGACTATACAGCACCTGCTGTTGTATCCGCGCACGCTAACGCCGGCGGCGCAGCTCAGCCTGCTATCGCCGCCAGGTGTTCGCGCACCCGCACCAGATCTGTCTCGCGCATGCGCGCCGCTGTCTGGCGCAAGGATTTTTCCGCACCGGCCACGCCGGCTGCCGCCGCCATCGACAGCCAGATATACGCCTGCTGCAAATCGAGCGGGCCACCCTGGCCGCTGGCCGCCATCAAGCCCAGGTTCATTTGCGCCCGCGCATGGCCCTGGCGCGCGGCCAGCGCGTACCAGTCCCAGGCGGCGGCATAATCCTGCGGCACATCCTGGCCATTGTCGTGCCGCAGGCCCAGCGCAAACTGGGCCAGGCTGTGGCCCTGCGCGGCGGCGCGGCAGTAACAGGCGCAGGCCTGCTGGCTGTCGGGCGCCGGGCCATCGTCGCGGTCGTGCAAGACGCCCTGCATGTATTGCGCCGGCGCGTAATCCTGCTCGGCGGCGCGGCGGTACCACTCCAGCGCCAGCGACAGATCCTGCGGCACGCCCTGGCCATGTTCATACCGCAGGCCCAGGTCGAATTGCGCCCGCACATGTCCCTGGTCGGCCGCCTTGCGGTACCAGAAGATGGCTTCCTGCGCATCGACAGGCATGCCCTGTCCATGCTCATGCAGGAGTCCCAGCTGATACTGCGCGGCGGGAAAACCCTGCCCGGCCGCCTGGCGGTAGAACACCTGCGCCTGGGTATAGTCCTGCGCGCCATGTTCATGGTGCAGGCCCAGGTTGTGCTGGGCCGCCGCGTGGCCCTGCCCTGCCGCCTTCACGTACCACGCGAGTGCCGCCTGTTTATCGCAGGACACGCCCTGGCCATTGTCGTAGATCAGGCCCAGGTTGAACTGCGAACTGGCATGGCCCTGCTCGGCCGCGCGCCGGTACCAGCTGATCGCCTGCCCGCTGTCCTGCGGCAGCACGTCGCCGTTTTCATAGCGCAGCGCCAGGTTGAACTGGGCCGGCGCATAGCCCTGCTCGGCCGCCTTGCGCATCCAGGCGGTCGCCTGCTGGCGGTCCTGCCGCACGCCCTGGCCATTGTCGTAGCGCAGGCCCAGGTTGAACTGCGCGCGCGCATAGCCCTGTGCGGCCGCCTTGCGATACCAATTGATGGCTTGCACGAAATCCTGCGGCACGCCCTTGCCATTGTCATACATCATGCCCAGATTGTTTTGCGCGCCCGCGTCGCCCTGCTCGGCCGCGCGGCTGAACCACAGCATGGCTAGCCCGCTATCTTGCGCGAGTCCCTGGCCCTTGGCATACAGCCAGCCCAGGTTGTACTGCGCCGCCGCGTAACCCTGCTCGGCCGCCTGCTGGTACCAGTGCGCGGCCTGCACAAAATCCTGCGCCACGCCCTGCCCTTTCTGGCACATCACGCCCAGGTTGTATTGCGCGTGCTCGAGCCCCTGCGCGGCGGCCAGGCCATACCAGTGCAGCGCCAGCGCATAGCTTTGCCCGATACCCTGGCCGTTGAAATACATGAAGCCGAGGCTGTGCTGGGCATTCGCATTACCCTTCTCGGCCAGCCCTTTCAGGCGCAGGAAATCCGCCGTGTAATGAGCAGCCGTGGAATGCGCGGCCGTGGAGCGGGGAGCGGCAGGCGGCATGGCTCAGGCCTCGATGGCCAGCGTCTGCGACAGCACGGGGGCGGCATCGGCGATCAGGCGGTTCTGCTCCTGCAGAACGCCGATGAAGCTGCCCAGCGAAATGGGCCGGTGGTACAAATAGCCCTGCATCGTGGTGCAACCCTTGTCCTGCAGGTAGCGCGCCTGGCCTTCCGTTTCCACGCCTTCGGCGATCAGGTGCAGGCCCAGCCCGCGCGCAATCGAAATGATGGCCAGGATCACGGGATAGTGTCCGTGCTCGTCGTGGATTTCCTTCACAAACGACTGGTCGATCTTGATGGTGTGGATGGGGAAACGGTGCAGATACGACAGCGAAGAATAGCCGGTGCCGAAATCGTCGATGGCGACCGACACGCCCAACTGGCACAGCTTGTTCAACTGCTCGATCGCATATTGCGGATTGCGGATGCAGATGTTTTCCGTGATTTCCACTTCGATCTTTTCCGGCGCGATGCCGTAGCGCGTCAGCGCGCCGCGCATCTTTTCGAAAAAGTCGCCTCGGTCCAGGTACTGCGGCGACAGATTCAGCGACAGGCGCACGGCTTCGCCGCCGGCCGCGTTCCACTGCACCAGGTCGCGGCACAGGGCGCCCAGCATCCAGTCCGAGATCGGCAGCATCAAGCCGTTTTCCTCGGCAAACGGCAGGAATTCGCCGGCCGTCAGCAAGCCCCGTTGCGGGTGGTTCCAGCGCATCAGCCCTTCGGCGCCGACGATGCGGCCCGTCATCACGTCCACCTGCGGCTGGTAATACATCTCCAGCTGGTTCAGCTCCAGTGCCTTGCGCAGGCTCTGCTCAAGCGCGATCTTCTGGTGCGACACGTCGAGCATGGACTCGCGATAAAAACTGTGGCCGTTCTTGCCCAGCGCCTTGACCTGGTACATGGCGATGTCGGCATGGCGCAGCAGCTCGTCGATGGTCTCGCCGTCGCCCGGATAGATGGCGATGCCGATGGAGGCCGAAATATGCACCTGGTTGCCATCGAGGTCGAAGGGCTGGTGCAGGCATTCGAGGAATTTGTCGGCGATCACGCGCGCATCCTGGCGGTCGCGCAGCTCCGGCAGCACGATGGTGAACTCATCGCCGCCCTGGCGCGCCAGGGTATCGCCGCGGCGCAGGCAATCCTTCAGGCGCAACGCCACCTGCTGCAGCAACTCGTCGCCCTTCACGTGGCCCAGGGTATCGTTGACCAGTTTAAAACGATCGAGGTCGATGAACATCACGGCCAGTTCCGTCAGCTTGCGCCGCGCCTGGATCACGGCCAGGCCCAGGCGATCCTTGAACAGCATGCGGTTCGGCAGGTCCGTCAGGATGTCGTGATAGGCCTGGTAAGAGATGACTTCCTCGGCCCGTTTGCGGTCGGTGATGTCGCGCGCCACGCCATAGGTGCCGAAGTATTCCTGCTTGCGGGCTTCCTGATCGAGGCTGTGCATGCCGATCGAATTGAGCGGAATCGTCACCAGCGTGTTGTTGAAGGTACGGTCGCTGCCACTGCCGCTATGGCACTTCAGGCGCAACTCCACATTGCGCGAGGCGCGCTCGTCGATGCGGCGCTCATTGAAGGCATAACGGGCCCGCTCCTGGTCTTCATCATGCACGAGGATCGAATAATGGCTGCCGATCAGCTCTTCGCGGCTAAAGCCCAGCAACTGGTGTACCCGATCGTTGATGAAGGTGATGCGGCCTTCGTGGTTCAGGGTATAGATGATATCGGGCGAGCTGTCGACCAGGTAGCGGTACATCTTTTCCGAGTTTTCCAGCTGCAGCGCGATGCGCTCGTTTTCCAGCGCCAGCTTGCGCTTTTGCAGCGCGTTCTCCACCGTCTTGAGCAGTTCCTCGCGGCTGTAGGGCTTGCGCAGATAATCGTAGGCGCCACGTTTCAAGGCGCCGATGGCCGCCTCGATGCCGACGTCGCCGCTCATGACGATCACGTCGCCCTCGATGCCGCGCCGGTTGATGTGGTCCATGATTTCATGGCCGCTCATGTCGGGCAGGCGCAAGTCGAGCAGGATCAGGTCGAAGCGCAGTTTCGACAACTGCGCCAGCGCCTCGCTGCCGCAGGTGGCCGTGTACAGCTGGTAGCCGCGGTCCTTCAGCAATTCGTGGAGGGAAGCGAGCAAACGGGGCTCGTCATCGACCAGCAGGATGCGCGGGTTGTTTTCCAGGTCAAATGGAATGGCGAAGGAGTTCATGGACGTTACGAAGACAGGGCGATATTGCCGGGCGCGGGCAGCGCGGCTGCAGCGCTCGTTGGCAAGGGAATGGGCAGTAAAATTTCAAACGAGGTGCCGGACTTGCCGCTGCGGCAGCCGATCACGCCATGCAGGCGCGTGACCAGGTCATGCACGATGGACAAGCCCAGGCCATGATGCGCCCCTTCCTTGTTGCTGCGCACAGGGGAAAACAGATTGGCCAGCACTTCCGGCGCCAGGCCGGCGCCATTATCGCTGACGCACAGTTCCAGGTACAGGCGGCGGTCGCGGTTGACGTGGCCACGGTTCGCCACTTCGATGCGCCCGCCATCGGGCAAGGCCTCGATGGCGTTTTTCAGCAGGTTGAGCAGGATTTGCTTGAGCATGTCGGCATCGGCCTCCACCTCGCATGGCGCGTCCTGCATGCGCGTGACCACCTCGATCTTCGGCGGCAGGAAATCCGTGGCGCGGAACAATCGCAGCACATCGTCGACCACGCGCGCGCAATCGGTCACGCCGCTGGCGGCCACCGGCTGCAGATCGGCCAGGCCGCCGATCAACTGGCCGACGCGGTCGATTTCCTCGTTCAGGATCGCCATCTCGCCCGACACCGGCTCCTGCTTCTCCAGCTTGTGATCGAGCACGCTCAGGTAGTTCTTGATGATGGACAGCGGGTTATTCACTTCATGCACGACGCGGCGCGACGCGGCGCGGTATTCCTCGGCCACGTGATCGAGCTGGCGCCGTGCCAGCCCGCGCGCATGGACGGCCGTTTCCAGCGCCGTGGCGGCCTGGTTGGCATACGCGCGCAGGAAACCCTCGCGCTTCTGGCAAGCGGCAATCTGCCACGCCGCCACGCCGCCGATCAGCACCCCAAGGCTGCGCTGGCCCGACGCCAAAGGCACGCAGACCAGGCTATCGGTGCCGAGAATGCGGAACAACTGCTCCTCGACGATGCCCAGCGCCGGCATATCGCGTTTCAAGAACGCCAGCTGGCATTCCAGCGCCGCGGCGGCCAGGGGCCCGCCCTTGGCCAGCGGAATCGAGAAGCCGGCCAGACGCTGCTGATGTTCGCCCGCCGCCACGCCGACGAGCGCATGACCGGTGGGGTTTTGCAGCAGGATAATGGCGGTGTCGAAATCGAACAGGATGCGCGCCGAGCGCGTGATGGCTTCGAGCAGGCTGCTCTCGCCCTGCTGCCGGGCAAAGGTCTGGCCCACTTCGGATACCAGCACCATGTTGCGCACTTCGTCGGACAGGCGCTGCTGCACCGGATCGACGGATGGCGGCGCATACGCGGGCGGGGTGGCGATATCGTCCGCGCCGGCCAGGTCGATGCCCAGATGCTGCGCGGCCTGTGCCACCTGGCGCGCGACGCCGCCGGCCAGGTTTTCCAGTACCTCCAGCTCCAGCGCGCAGAATTGCGCCGCCTGCGCAATCGATTCCGCATCGTCGGCATGGCAGCACAGCAGGTGCGCCAGGCGCACGATGCGGATCAAGGGATGACTGGCCTCCAGGCGCGCCAGCGGTTCATGGTGATACAGCACGCTGTCGGCCAGGAAGGAATCGAGCTGCCAGCGCTCGATCAGCCAGGCGCCCGCTTCGGCATGCGTGATCTGCAAGGTGCGCTGCTCCACCGCGCACAGGGCGGCATCGTCGCGCGCCGTGAAATTGAACGCGTATTCCTTCGGCGCCGTGGCCAGCAAGGCCAGGCGGCCCACGTTGTGCAGCAAGCCTGCCAGATACGCTTCCTCGACGTGCGGATAGGCCATGGCCTTGGCCAGCGCGCGCGCCATGACGGCGACCGACAGCGAGCTTTGCCAGAAGGCGCGCAAATCCGTGCTGCCGGAATGGGGAAAGCTGTTGAAGGTCTGGAAGACGGATTCGCTGATGACCAGGGTCTTGATCATGTCCGTACCCAGCGACACGAGTGACTGTTCCAGGCTGACGACCTTGCCCTGGCGATGGTAGGCCGAGCTGTTGGCCACGCCGAGGATCTTGCTGGTCATGCCGGCATCCTTGGCGATCAGGGCGGCCAGCTCCGGCATGCCGGCATCGTCGGCCTGCAAGTGGGCGATCAGTTTGATGAGGATCTGCGGCATGGCCGGCAGGCGGGCAATCAGCAGGCGATTGCGAATATCTTGATCAGATTGTTGCATCGTATCAGGCATTGCCGGTTCGAAAAGGATGAGCGCTCAGCAGCGAAGCGCGGCCACGTCCAGAGGAATCCTCCACTCCTGTAACCCAAAAATAGACTGCCTGAGAGGATGCCGGGGAAAAAGTCATCTTATCATAGCATCCAATATTAATTGCAATATAGAAAATTAAGTTGAAATAAATCCAGCGTTCTGCCGTGGAAACTTATGCCTTGAAGGAACCCAGCAAACGGTGGCGGAAGCGCCGCGAGATCAGCCACAGCGTCAGCGCCAGGGCGGTAAATGCCAGCTGGCCCGAAGCCAGCCACAGCACGGAACCGGACAGCAGGGGCGAGATCACGCCGGCCACCACGGCACCGAGCAAGGTGCTGGCGAACGACTGGCACGAGGCGACCGTGCCGCGGATATGCGGGAACAGGTCCAGCGCCAGCAGGGTCGCGCCCGGCCCCACCAGCGACATGCCGAAGGTGTAGAAGAACAGGGGCAGCACCGACCAGGGCAGCGATGGCGGCAGGAACAGGTGGTACACGACATTGACGCTGGCGGCGCACAGCAGGAAGGCAAAGCCGATGCCGATCTGGCGCGCGAACGTGACCTTGCCGGCGATGCGGTTGGCCGCCAGGGCGCCCATGAAAATCCCGCTCACGCAGGGGATGAACAGCCAGGCGAACTGCGATGGCCCCAGGCCCAGCTGCTTGGGCAGCATTTCCGGCGCGGCCGTGATGAACAGGAACAGGCCCGCGAAATTGAGGGCGACGATGCCGGCCTTGATGTGGAACAGGGGCGAGCGCAGGATCTGGCCATAGCTCGACGCCAGGAAACGGGGATTGAACGGCTGGCGCTTTTCCATCGGCAGGGTTTCGGGCAGGCGCCAGTAGCAGAACGCCAGCAGAATGACCGTGTAAAAGGCGAGGAACAGGAAAATCGAGCGCCAGTCGAACCAGATGACGATCCAGCCGCCGAGAATCGGCGCCACGGCCGGGGCGATGGAAAAGATCATCGTCACCAGCGACAGCAAGCGCGCCGCCGCCGCATCGGCATACAGGTCGCGGATGATGGCGCGGCTGATCACCACGCCGGCGCCGGCCGAGACGCCCTGCAGGATGCGGAAGAACCACAGATAGTGCACCGTGTGCGCCGAAGCGCAGCCGAGCGAGCCGATGGCAAACATCAGCAGCGATACCAGCACCACGTTGCGCCGCCCAAAGGTGTCCGAGATCGCCCCATGCCACAGCACCATGCCGGCAAAGGCCAGCATGTAGAACGTCAGCGACTGCTGCACTTCCAGCGGCGACGCCTGCAGCGAACCCTGGATCGCGCCAAAGGCGGGCAGATAGGTATCGATCGACAAAGGCCCCAGCATCGACAGGCCGGCCAGCATCATCGCCAGCGCACCGCGGCTCAGCGGCGCCATGTGGCTCGGGGTGGGAGGCGGAACGGGCGTGACCGGGTCGGGCGGCACACTCGCCGGAGGGATGGGAAACATGGCGGATCCAGGGTGACACATCCGGATTTCTCAGCTGCCAAAATATCTGAGAAAACCGTAGCGAGCGGAAGTGAATTGTGGCCGAGAGCGCAACCGTACTTTAGTACGGTGAGCACCGCAGGCCGCAAGTCACGACGCGCAGTAGGTTTAATCAGATATTTTTAGGTTTTGCTTCTTCGCGGCGGTTGTATCCCGCGACCATATCAAAGCGGAACAAACGGCATTCCAGCGCGCCGTTGAAGAAAGGCGTCTTGCGCGCTTCTTTCAGGCGCAGCAGCTTGGGCAAGCCCAGGTCGGCCGTGAAGAGGAATACGGTCCAGCCGGCGAAGCGCTGCTTCAGGGTCGTGCCCATGGCCGAATAGAACGACGTCGACAGTTCATCTTCCGGGATGGTGCTGTCGCCGCGCACGCCGATACGCTCGCCGTACGGCGGGTTGGTCAGCATGATGCCCGGCACGTCGCTTGGCGGCTTGACTTCCTGCGCCTCGATCTGTTTCAGGGGCACGTCGAAGCGCACGCCGGCGCAACGCAGGTTATGGCGCGTCATGGCCACCATGTCGCCCGAAATATCGCTGCCGAAAATCGTCGGTTCGGCCGGCAGCGGATTGACCTTGATGGCGTTTTTCATGGCATTCCACGGCGCGGGATCGAAGTCGTGGAAGTTTTCAAACGCGAACTGGCGCGTGGCGCCCGGTGGAATGCCCTGCAGCATCTGCGCCGCTTCGGCCAGGATGGTGCCGGAACCGCACATCGGGTCGAACAGCACCATGCCCGGCTTCCAGCCCGACACGCGCAACAGGCCGGCGGCCAGGTTTTCGCGCAGCGGCGCGTCACCCGTCTCTTCGCGCCAGCCGCGCTTGAACAGCGCTTCGCCCGAAGTATCGAGATACACGGTAAACGTGTGCGCGTCGAGGAAGCCGACGATGCGCATGTCCGGCGTCTTGGTGTTGACCGATGGGCGCTCGTTGAACTGGTCGCGGAAGCGGTCGCAGATCGCATCCTTGATTTTCAGTGTCGTGAATTCCAGGCTGCGCAGCGGCGATTTGACGGCAGTGACGTCGACGCGGATGGTGTGGTGCACGCCGAACCAGTCTTCCCAGGATTGCGCCAGGGTCAGGTCATAAATATCGTTTTCCGTCTTGTAGCCGGAATGGGCCATGCGCATCAGCACGCGCGAAGCGATGCGCGAATGCAGGTTGATGCGGTAGGAATCGAGCAGGTCGCCCGAGCAATGGACGCCGCCCGGTACCTGGTTGTGGACCTTCATGGTCGAACTATCCAGGGCGATCTCGCCCAGTTCCTCGGCCAGCGCCGCTTCCATGCCGCGCGGGCATGGGCAAAAATATGAAGCCATAATGAGGATACCTTTTATCCGTTGAAAAACAATTAACTAAAAATTTCAAAATTTGTCGGATTACGCGTGCAGCGCTAATCCGACCTACATCCAATATCTTGCGTAGGTCGGCGTAGGTCGGCTTAGCCCGCCAGGGCGTAAGCCGACATGCCGCACACTGCGCTTGTCGGATTACGCGCGGCTTTGCCACGCTAATCCGACCTACCCAGCGCCCGCTCGACAAAGTCGAGCCTGTCCTGGCCCCAGTACCCTTCGCCATCGACGATGTACCACGGCGAGCCGAAGACGCTGGCGGCAGTCGCCGCTTCCGTGTTGGCATCGTATTCGGCCTGCACGCTGGCCGTCTCGGATGTTTTCAGCAACTGGCGGCCTTCGAAGCCCGCATCGACGGCGATCTGCACCAGGGTTTCCTCGTCGCCGATGTTGCGCTCTTCGGCCCACAGGCCGCGCATGATGGCGTGCGCCAGGTTCAGCGATGCTTCCACGCCGTGCGCCAGGCGCGTGGCGATGATCAGCTTGGCCGACGCTTCCGGCGAGACGGGGAAGAACTTCGGCTGCACATTCAGAGGCACTTGCAAAAAGGCCGACCAGCGCGCCAGTTCGGCCAGGCGATACGCCTGGCGCTGCGGTGCGCGCTTGGCCAGCGGCAGGCCGCCCGAAACGCTGAAGACCTTGCCCAGGTCGAAGGGGCGCACGTCGATCTGTGCGCCCGTCTTTGCGGCGATGGCCATCAGGCGCGCGTGACCCAGGTAGGTCCATGGCGAGTGAGGCGCAAAGAAATACTGCACGACTTTGTTCTGGCTTGCACTCATCTCGACTCCCTTAGAAAGGCTTGACCACGACCAGCACGACGACGGCCAGCAGCATCACCACCGGCACTTCATTAAACCAGCGGAACCATTTGTGGCTACGCTTGTTGAGACCTTTTTCGAACTTGCGCAGGATGGCGCCGCAGGCATGGTGGTAGCCGAGCAGCAGTACCACGAACGTCAGCTTGGCGTGCATCCAGCCCGGAATCTTCATGCGGCCCTCGCCGCCGCCATACAACATCCACAGCAGCGCCAGGCCCAATACCATCGCCGGCAATGCCAGCAGCGACATGAAGCGGTACAGCTTGCGCGCCATCAGCAGCAGTCGCTCGGTGGCCACCGTTTCCGTCTCCATCGCCAGGTTCACGAAAATACGCGGCAAATAAAACAGGCCGGCAAACCAGGACATGACGAAGATGATGTGGAAGGCTTTGGTCCAGAGAAAGAGCATGGGGTTCCCAGTGTCAGAGGTGGAGAAAAATGCGAGCACGGGCCGCCTTGTGGGCAACCCGCGAAAGAGACTATTTACGGACTTCGCCGTGGCCAAAGACCACGTACTTGAGCGATGTCAGGCCTTCCAGTCCCACCGGGCCACGCGCATGCAGCTTGTCGTTCGAGATGCCGATCTCGGCGCCGAGGCCATACTCGAAGCCGTCGGCAAAACGCGTCGATGCGTTCACCATCACCGAGGCGGAATCGACTTCGCGCAGGAAGCGCAGCGCATCGCTGTAGTCTTCCGTGATGATGGACTCCGTGTGCTTCGATGAATACCGGTTGATGTGATCCATCGCTTCGTCGATGCCGTCGACCACTTTCACCGACAGGATGGCCGCCAGGTACTCGGTGGACCAGTCTTCCTCGGTGGCGGGCACCAGGTGCGGATAAGCGGCGGCGGCCAGGATCGCATGGCTTTCAGGATCGGCACGCAGTTCCACCTGCTTGGTCAGGTACAGTTCGGCCAGCTGCGGCAGCACGGTAGCGGCGATGGCGCGCGACACGAGCAAAGTTTCCATGGTGTTGCAGGTGCCGTAGCGGTGGCACTTCGCGTTGAAGCCAATATCAACGGCTTTTTTCAGGTCCGCCTTGGCGTCGATGTAGACGTGGCAAATGCCATCGAGGTGCTTGATCATCGGCACGGTAGCCTCTTCCATCAGGCGCGCGATCAGGCCCTTGCCGCCGCGCGGCACGATGACGTCCACGTATTGCGGCATGGTGATGAGGGCACCGACGGCGGCGCGGTCGGTGGTGTCGACCACTTGCACGGCATCGGCCGGCAGGCCTGCTCCCAGCAAGCCCTCGGCCACCAGCTTGGCCAGCGCGCGGTTGCAATGAATCGCTTCCGAGCCGCCGCGCAAAATCGTCGCGTTGCCGCTCTTGATGCACAGGCCGGCCGCGTCCACCGTCACGTTCGGACGCGCTTCATAGATGATGCCGATGACGCCCAGCGGCACGCGCATCTGCCCCACCTGGATGCCCGTCGGACGGAATTTCATGTTCGAGATCTCGCCGATCGGGTCGGCCAGCGCGACGATTTGCGTCAAGCCTTCGACCATGGTGGCGATGGCGGCGTCGGACAGGGTCAGGCGGTCCAGCATGGCCGGCGCCAGGCCGGCGGCCGCCGCCGCATCGAGGTCGAGTTGATTGGCCGCGCGCAGCAGGTCCGCGTCGCGCACGATGGCGGCGGCGATCAGGGTCAGGGCGCGGTTGCGCGTGGCGCTGTCGGCACGCGCCATGGCGCGCGAAGCGGCGCGCGCGCGCGTGCCCACGTCCTGCATATATTCGGTGATGTCCATGCTTTTATCCATAAAAGTTAACCCTTGGCGATCTTCAGGCCCAGCTGCAGCATGGCGTCCCAGGCATCGCCTGCATAGCCCTTGGCGCGCAAGCCCTTGATCATCTTGTCCACCTGCGCCGCCTGCTGCAGCGCCGCTTCCAGCACGGGCAGCGAGATGCGCCGCAGGGCCGGTTCCATCATCCGCTCGCGCGGTCCCCAGATGCGGTATTCCTTCAGCAGCGCGCCCAATGGGCGCCCTTGTGCCATGCCGGCCTTCAATTTTAACAGCGTGCGGATTTCCTCGGAGACGGCCCACAGCACCAGCGGCAGCGCCTCGCCCTCGCCTTTCAAGCCTTCAAGCATGCGCACCAGGCGCGCCGGATCGCCGGCCAGCATGGCTTCGGACAGCTTGAAGACATCGTAGCGGGCCACGTTCAGCACCGCGTCCTGCACTTGCTCATACGTCAGCTTGCCCGCCGCGTGCAGCAAGCCCAGTTTCTGGATCTCCTGGTGCGCCGCCAGCAAATTGCCCTCCACCCGTTCGGCGATGAAGTCGATGCTGGCGCGCTCCGCGCTCTGGCCCTGCGCGGCCAGGCGCTGGGAGATCCAGGCCGGCAACTGCGCCCGCTCCACATTCGGAATCTCGATATACACGGCCGCCTGCTGCAGGCTGGCGACCCAGGCCGCCTTCTGCGTGGCCCAGTCCAGCTTGGGCAAGGTGATCAGGGTCAGGTTGTCGGGGCTGAGGTTTTTCGCATAGCTTTGCAGCGCCGCCCCGCCATCCTTGCCCGGCTTGCCGGTGGGGATGCGCAGCTCGATCAGTTTTTTATCGCCGAACAGCGACAGCTCCTGGTTCGCCGCCAGCAGTTCGCCCCACTTGAAGCTGCGCTCCACCGTCAGCACGTCGCGCTCGGAATAGCCCTGCGCGCGCGCCGCGCGACGGATCTTGTCGGCCGCTTCCAGCGCCAGCAAGTGTTCGTCGCTGGTGATCACATAGAGCTGCGCCAGCGGCTTGGCCACATGCCCGTCGAGCGCGTCTATCCGCAATTGCATGGCGTCCCCGTTACTGCTGCGGGGCTGCCGGCGCGACCGGAGTCACGGGCGCCACCGACATGGCTGGCAGCACCGGCTTGATGGCGGCCAGGCGGCGCATGATCTGCTGCACCAGGTCGTTGCGCATGTCGCGGTACAACGCCGCCTCCTCGGTTTCCTTGGCCAGCACCTGCGACTCGTCGAAGGTAATCGGACGCACCAGGCTGATGGTCGTCGGTGCCAGCAACTGGTTGCCGGCCTTGTCCAGGACGCGGAAATTGATCGAATAGCCGAGTTGATACTCTTGTACGCGGCCATTTTTGTTCAGCGACAAAATGGTCTTGGTACGATTCCTCTCCGGGTCGGTGAGCACGTCAAGGACAGCGTCGGCGCCATCCTTGGTGTCGACCACCTCCGTGCTGCCGATGGCGCGGATATAGCGCTTCAGGCCAATCGCCAGCGGCGATGTCTCGGGCAGGCCGATGTACATCGTCGCGAACGGCAGCATGAAACTGCCATTCGAACCGCGCAAATGAAAGCCGCAGGCCGACAACAAAACAGTCAGCCCCAAAGCCAGCACGGCACGGCGGCCCAACAGCGATACGTGAGAGGAAGTCGTCATGATTACACCACAATGCTGATTAACTTGCCTGGCACGACGATGATCTTCTTCGGCGTGGTCTCGACGTACTTTTGCACACTTTCGCACGCCAGCGCGGCCGCTTCGATGCTGGCCTTGTCCGCATCCTTGGACACCGTGATCGAGCCGCGCAGCTTGCCGTTCACCTGGATCATCATCTCGATCTCGGATTGCTCCAATGCGGCTGGGTCGACCTGCGGCCAGGCGACGTTGAGCAGGTCGCCGTGCACGCCAGCGTAGCCCAGTTCCTGCCACAGCACGTGGGTGATGTGCGGCGCGACAGGATTGAGCAGGCGCAGGAAGATGGAGAAGCCTTCGGCGATCAGCGCCTTCGACTGCGCGCTGTCGTCCAGCTTGGCCGATTCCAGCGTGTTGAGCATCTTCATGCAGGCCGACACCACGGTGTTGTACTGGATGCGCTTCAAGTCGTAATCGGCCTGCTGCAGCAGCTTGTGCAATTCGCGGCGCAGGTTTTTCTGCGCGTCGCCGGTGGCCGGTGCGGCGCCGCCAGCCAGTGCGGCTTGAATGGTGGCCGACTGGGCGTAGCCGAAGTTCCACACGCGGCGCAGGAAGCGGTTCGCGCCTTCGACGCCGCTGCCCGACCATTCCAGCGTCTGTTCCGGCGGCGAGGCGAACATGGTAAACAAACGGGCCGTGTCGGCGCCGTACTGCTCGATCTGCGCTTGCGGGTCGATGCCGTTGTTCTTCGACTTCGACATTTTTTCCGTGCCGCCGATTTCCACCGGCTGGCCATCGGCCACCAGGACGGCGCTTTGCGGACGACCCTTGTCGTCCAGCGACAGGCGCACGTCGTCCGGGTTGAACCAGGTGGTCTTGCCCACCGCGTCCTTGCGATAATATGTTTCGTTGAGCACCATGCCTTGCGTCAGCAGATTGACGAACGGCTCGTCGAACTTGACCAGGCCGAAATCGCGCATGATCTTGGTCCAGAAGCGCGCGTACAGCAAGTGCATGACGGCGTGTTCGATGCCGCCGATGTACTGGTCCATCGGCATCCAGTAATCGTTGCGCGCATCGACCATGGCGTCGTTCGAGCCTGGCGAGGTATAGCGCATGTAATACCACGACGAATCGACGAAGGTATCCATGGTGTCCGTCTCGCGGCGCGCCGGCTTGCCGCACTGCGGGCAGTCGCACTGCAGGAAGGCTTCGTATTTGTTCAGCGGATTGCCCGTGCCATCCGGCACGCAGTCTTCCGGCAGCACCACCGGCAGATCTTTTTCCGGTACCGGCACCACGCCGCAATCGGCGCAATGGATCATCGGGATCGGCGTGCCCCAGTAGCGCTGGCGCGAAATGCCCCAGTCGCGCAGGCGGAACGTGGTTTTCTTTTCGCCCAGGCCCAGGTCTGCCAGGTCGGCGGCCACCGCATCGACGGCGGAAGCGAAATGCAGGCCGTCGTATTTGCCGGAGGCGATGCAGACGCCGTCCTTGCTGCCATACGATTCCTGCCACGCATCGGTCGAAAATTCCTGACCCTTGACTTCGATCACTTGCTTGATCGGCAGATTGTATTTTTTGGCGAAGCCGAAATCGCGTTCGTCATGCGCCGGCACGCCCATCACGGCGCCATCGCCATAGGTCATCAGCACGTAATTGCCGACCCACACTTCCACTTGCGCGCCCGTCAGCGGATGCGTGACGAACAGGCCGGTCGGCATGCCCTTCTTCTCCATCGTCGCCATGTCCGCTTCGATCACGGAACCGAGCTTGCATTCGGCGTTGAAGGCGGCCAGCGCAGGATTGCTTTGCGCGGCGTGGAGCGCCAGCGGGTGCTCGGCGGCCACGGCGCAGAAGGTCACGCCCATGACGGTGTCAGGACGCGTGGTAAACACATACAGCTTGCCGTCGCCGATCAGGGCGCCATTCGCGTCCTTGATGGCATGCGGGAAGGCGAAGCGCACGCCCGTCGACTTGCCGATCCAGTTGGTCTGCATGGTGCGCACGCGCTCGGGCCAGCCCGGCAGCTTGTCGTCCACATACGCCAGCAATTCTTCCGCGTAATCGGTGATGCGCGCGTAGTACATGGGGATTTCGCGCTTTTCGATCGGCGCGCCGGAACGCCAGCCGCGGCCATCGACCACTTGTTCGTTGGCCAGCACGGTCTGGTCGATCGGGTCCCAGTTCACGGTACCGGTCTTCTTGTAGATGATGCCTTTTTCCAGCATCTTCAGGAACATCCACTGGTTCCATTTGTAGTATTCAGGCTTGCAGGCGGTCATTTCGCGCGACCAGTCGATGGCCAGGCCCATCGATTCCATCTGCTGCTTCATGTGGGCGATGTTCGAATACGTCCATTGCGCGGGCGGCACGTTGTTGGCCATGGCCGCGTTTTCCGCAGGCATGCCGAACGCATCCCAGCCCATCGGCATGAGCACGTTGTAGCCGTTCATGCGCAGGTAGCGGTACATCACGTCATTGATCGTATAGTTGCGCACGTGACCCATGTGCAGCTTGCCCGAAGGGTAAGGCAGCATCGAGCAGGCAAAATACTTGCCTTTTGGGAAACGCGGGTCGTGTTCGACGACTTTGTAGGCGTCGATCGCCTTCCAGTGCGATTGGGCGGCTTGTTCGACGTCGGCGGGACTATATTTATCTTGCATGATGTGCGGCCAATAGTGGATATGAACCGAGCATTATACTGGTTGTCGCCGCCGGATAGCGCGGCGCGCTGGCGGCCCGGGCCGGCAAATTTTGGCCGGCGCACAATTATGCTGTGTAATATATGGGCAATCTTGTTCTTTACATCAAAGCCGGCCATGATCGTCTACCAGGAATATCCGCCCCTCCCCGCCCTGCGGCCCTGGCTGGACTGCGTCTGGACCTGCCGCGTGCGGACGGGCGCCACGCCCGTCACGCACCAGGTCTTGCCCGACAATTGCATCGACATCCTGTGCCAGGACCAGCAAGATGCCAGCTTTGCCGTGGGCATGATGACGGCGCCGATTGCCGTCGCCAGTCTGGGCCTCGTGCAGACGGTGGCGGCCCGCTTCAAGCCGGGCGCGGCAGCGCGCTTCTTCCAGCTGCCCTTGTGCGAACTGAGCGATGGCCGCACAGGATTGCAGCAGCTGTGGGGCCGCGAACTGGCGGCACGCCTCGGTGACGCGCTGTGGAGCGAGCCCTTGTCGAATGCGCAAAGAGTTTCTGTTTTGCAAGATTATCTGCTGCTGCGCTTGCGCAGCGCGCCGCCACGGCGCCAGGCCGGTGCGGCCGAACATGCCATCGCGGCCATCGAACGCGCATCCGGCCAGGTGCGCGTGGAGGCATTGGCCGCGCAACTGGGCGTGTCGCGCCAGCACCTGGCGCTGCAATTTCGCCAGCACGTCGGCATCAGCCCGAAATTGTTTTCCCGTATCTGCCGTTTCCGCGCCGCCAGCGCCGGCATGCAAAGCCTGGCGGGGCAGCCGGACTGGGCGCAAGTGGCCTTGCAATTCGGTTATTTCGACCAGTCCCACCTGATCCACGACTTCCAGGATTTCGCCCGCAGTTCACCCGAGGCGTGGTTCATGCGCCGCCACCATTGAAACCTTCCATTTTTACAATCACGCGCCGCACGCCGGTGGCATGATGGCGTTATTCTTCATTCATCAGGAGCAGAACATGATCAAGGGTTTACGCACCGTCACCTACCCCGTCCCCGACCTGGACCAGGCCAAAGCCTGGTACAGCCAGGTATTTAACGCGATGCCGTATTTCGACCAGCCGTTTTATGTGGGTTTTGCCATTGGCGGCTTCGAACTTGGGCTGATGCCGGGCGGCGAGCCAGGCACGCAAGGCAGCGTGACGTACTGGGGCGTGGACGGCATCGAGCAGGAAGTCGAGCGCATCGTCGGGCTGGGCGGCATCCTGCACCATCCGATCACGGACGTGGGCGACGGCATCCGCACGGTGGAATTGCTCGACCCGTTCGGCAACCAGATCGGCCTGATCGACAATCCCCACTTCGATACCGCCAAGGTCGTCTAGGCCGCCTCGTCCTGCAGCCATGCACGCAATTGCTGCAAGGCCGTCTTTTCGTGCGCCGCCTCGGGCGTGATCAGGTAATACGCGCGCTGGCCGCGCAGTGGGCGCTCGCAGACGATGCGCAGTTCGCCACGCGCCAGTTCCGCTTCGACCAGCATGCGCGGCAGCAGGACGGCCCCTTGCCCCTGCACGGCCGCCATGGCCAGCATGGAAAACAGTTCGTAGCGGGCGCCGTAGCGCGCCAGTTCCCCATCAACCTGCATGGCGTCAAACCACTGGCGCCAGGCGCCCGGGCGCGTACTTTGTTGCAACAAGGTCAGCTCCAATACATCGTGCGGCTGCCACTGACTGCGCGCCGCCAGCAGGCGCGGGCTGGCGACGGGCACGATTTCTTCATGCATCAGCAAGGTGGCGCGCGTGCCGGGCCAGCGCGCCAGCTGCTCGGGCGTGCCCGCGTACAGGGCGCCGTCGTATTCCGTATCGGCAAACATGAACGGTTTTGTATACGCGTCGATATGCACGACGATGTCCGGGTGCAGCCCTGCCAGCGAGCCCAGGCGCGGCATCAGCCAGCGCGTGGCAAACGTGGGCACGGAAGCGAGCTGCAAGGCGCCGCCACCGCCCTGGCGCGCCATGGTGTCGAGCGTGTCGCGCTCCAGGCCATCGAGGCGGGCCGCGATCTGCCGCGCATACGCGGCGCCGGCGCTGGTCAGCAGCACGCCATGGCGCGTGCGCTGGAACAGTTGCACCCCAAGAAAGCATTCCAGCGATGAAATCTGCCGCGAGACGGCGCTTTGTGTCAGCGACAGTTCGCGCGCCGCGTGCGTGTAGCTCTGGTGGCGCGCGGCTGCCTCGAAACAATTGAGCGCCTGCAGCATCGGGATTTTGCGTGACATGGGGTATCGGGCCGGTGAAAGAACATCAGTATGCCGCAAGATATGCGCAACACGCATGTCTGGGTGCGAAAAAATCGTTTGCGCAAGGCTAGGCAAGAACCTACCATGAGCCATATTCAATCTTGCGCCGATCACCGGCGCTCACCTGCGAGGCCTGTGATGAGCAAAACCGTATTCGACTGGAATTCCCCCCTGCTGCTGGAAGAACAACTGACGGGCGACGAACGCGCCGTGCTGGAAGCGGCCCGCGACTATTGCCAGGGCAGCCTGGTGCCTAGGGTCCTCGAATCGTTCCGCCATGGCCGCACGGACGCGGCCATCTTCCGCGAAATGGGAGAACTGGGCTTGCTGGGTACGACCATACCCGAAGAATACGGCGGCGCCGGCCTGAACTACGTCTGCTACGGCCTGGCCGCGCGCGAAGTCGAGCGCGTCGATTCGGGCTACCGCTCGATGATGAGCGTGCAATCGTCGCTGGTGATGGTGCCGATCCATGCCTTCGGCAACGAAGAAACGAAACAGAAGTACCTGCCGAAACTGGCGACGGGCGAATTCATCGGCTGCTTCGGCCTGACGGAACCGAACCACGGCTCCGACCCTGGCAGCATGGTCACGCGCGCGCGCAAGGTGCCGGGCGGCTACAGCCTGTCCGGCGCCAAGATGTGGATCACCAACAGTCCGATCGCGGATGTGTTCGTCGTCTGGGCCAAGGACGATGAAGGCGCGATCCGCGGCTTCGTACTGGAAAAAGGCTGGAAGGGTTTGTCGGCGCCGGAAATCCACGGCAAGGTCGGCTTGCGCACCAGCATCACCGGTGAAATCGTCATGGATGAAGTGTTTTGCCCGGAAGAAAACGCCTTCCCCGACGTGCGCGGCTTGAAGGGTCCATTTACCTGCCTGAACAGCGCCCGCTACGGCATCGCCTGGGGCGCGCTGGGCGCGGCCGAAGATTGCTACCTGAAAGCGCGCCAGTACACGATGGACCGCCAGCAATTCGGCCGTCCGCTGGCCGCGAACCAGTTGGTGCAAAAGAAACTGGCGGATATGTTGACGGAAATCACCATGGGCTTGCAAGGCTGTTTGCGCCTGGGTCGCATGAAGGATGAGGGTTCGCCCGCCGTGGAAATCACGTCTATCATGAAACGCAACAGCTGCGGCAAGGCGCTCGATATTGCCCGCGTGGCGCGCGACATGATGGGCGGCAATGGCATTTCCGACGAGTTCGGCGTGATCCGCCACCTGGTCAACCTGGAAGTGGTCAACACCTATGAAGGCACGCACGATGTGCACGCGCTGATCATCGGCCGCGCCATCACCGGCATCGCCGCCTTCAGCAACTGATGGACGCCTTGGCTTCCACCTTGCGGCCCGCACCGCTGACCGGCTTGCGCGTGCTCGATCTGTCGCGCGTGCTGGCCGGCCCTTGGGCCGGGCAGATGCTGGCCGACCTCGGTGCCGACGTGGTCAAGGTCGAACAGCCGGGCCGCGGCGACGACACGCGCTCCTGGGGTCCGCCGTATCTGAAAGATGAAGATGGCCGCGACACCGCCGAGGCCGCCTATTTCCAGTGCGCCAACCGCAACAAGCGCTCCTTGTGCATCGACCTGGCCGCGCCTGAAGGCCAGGCGCTGGTGCGCCAGCTGGCCGCCGAAGCGGATGTCTTGCTGGAAAATTTCAAATTGGGTGGCTTGAAGCAATACGGTTTAGACGCGGCCAGCTTGCTGGCACTCAACCCGCGCCTCGTGTATTGCTCGATTACCGGCTTCGGCCAGGATGGGCCGTACGCGGCGCGCGCCGGCTATGACTTCTTGATCCAGGGCATGGGCGGCTTGATGAGCATCACGGGCGTGCCCGATGGCCAACCGGGCGCCGGACCGCAAAAAGTGGGCGTGGCACAAACGGACATCATGACGGGCCTGTACGCCACCATCGCCGTGCAGGCGGCGCTGGCCGAACGCGAGCGCTCGGGCCTGGGCCAGCATATCGACCTGGCCCTGCTCGACGTGCAAGTGGCGGCGCTGGGCAACCAGGCGGCGAATTACTTGTGCGGCGGCAAAGTGCCGCAACGCATGGGCAATGCGCATCCGAACATCGTGCCGTACCAGGACTTTCCCACGGCCGATGGCGACATGATTCTGGCGATCGGCAACGATGGGCAATTTTCCCGCTTTTGCGCCGTCGCCGGCCACCCGGAATGGGCACAGGACGAACGTTTCATGAGCAACCCGCAGCGCGTGGCGCACCGGGCGATCCTGATACCGTTGATGCGCCAGACCACGGTCATGCGCACGACGGCCGAGTGGATCAGCGCCTTCGAGGCGCAAGCCGTGCCATGCGGCCCCGTCAACCGCATCGACCAGGTGTTTGCCGACCCGCAAGTGGTGGCGCGTGGCTTGAAAGTGGAAATGCCGCATCCGACGGCGGGGACTGTTGCGCTGGTGGCCAATCCCGTGCGCCTGTCCGGCTCGCCCGTGCAGTACCGCTTGCCGCCGCCGTTGCTGGGGCAGCATACGCAAGAGGTGCTGCAGCAGTGGCTGGGGCTCGATAGCGGCCAGATCGACGGCTTGCGTGAGCGCAAGGTGGTGTAAATGTTGGTCGTCTGGACGTAGGTCGGATTAGCGCTTGCGCGTAATCCGACTTGCACAGCCAACAATGTTGTCGGATTACGGCCCGCAGGGCCTAATCCGACCTACGATTCTATTCACTTGAGTACCAGTTTCAACGCCGGCTTCTCGCCATAATCTTCATAGCGCTCATTGATGCCGGCGATACAGAACGTGATTTCTTCCAGTAAATCAGGCACTTGCGCCTTCATCGCGTCAGCGTCCTGCACCACGATTTCCAGCACTTCGTTCGGTTTCAAACGGAACTGCGTCATGTTTTCGTCATCGCGCAGATAGCTGAGGCAATCGACCCAAGCATCCATGCTGTTGCCGTAGAACGCGGGGAAACCGAAGGCTGGCACGCATTGCGCGTGAAAGCTCGCTTCGTCGGTGATGTCTTTTCCATTCAGGATGGCAGTGGCCATGGTCTTCCTCAGTTCTTCAGCGACAGCACATCCTGCATGTCGAACAGGCCGGTCGGCTTGTCGGCCAGGAAACGCGCGGCGCGCAGCGCGCCGTGGGCGTAGGTGACGCGGCTGCTCGACTTGTGGCTGATCTCGATGCGCTCGCCGATGCCGGCAAACAGCACCGTATGATCGCCGACGATATCGCCGCCGCGGATGGTGGCAAAGCCGATGGTCGACGGGTCGCGTTCGCCCGTCACGCCTTCGCGGCCGTACACGGCGCATTCCTTCAGGTCGCGGCCCAGGGCGCCGGCCACCACTTCACCCATTTGCAGGGCGGTGCCCGATGGCGCGTCGACCTTGTGGCGGTGATGCGCTTCGACGATTTCGATGTCGTAGCCTTCGGACAGGCTTTTCGCGGCCAGTTCCAGCAACTTCATGGTGACATTCACGCCCACGCTCATGTTCGGCGCGAACATGATGGCCGTCTTTTCGGCGGCGGCGGCAATGGCCGCCTTGCCCGCGTCATCGAAGCCGGTGGTGCCGATGATCATCTTGATGCCGTGCTCGGCGCAATACGCCAGGTGCTGCAAAGTGCCTTCGGGGCGCGTGAAGTCGATCAGGTAATCGGCGCCGGCCAGGCCGGTGGCCAAATCGGATTCGATCAGCACGCCGGCAGGCTTGCCCAGAAAGGCGGCGGCGTCCTGGCCGACGGACGGCGAACCAGCGCGGTCGAGCGCACCGGCCAGCACGGCGTCGGGCGCGTTGCTGACGGCTTCGATCAGGATATGGCCCATGCGGCCGCTGGCGCCAGCGATGGCGATTTTCAGTTCAGTCATTTTATTCTCTTACAGCAACTTATTTGGTGGGCTCGGCGGCAGGTGCAGGTGCAACTTCAGGCTTGCTCACAGGAATGGCGGGAGCGGCATCGGCCGGCACGGGCACGGCGCTCGGCGCCACGGGCGACGGCACGGCGGCGGCAGGCACGTCGGCCTTGGCGACCTTGGCGAACGGCGACGGACCGGCGATGCGGTCGATGTATTCTTTCTCGGTCGGCAAGTTGCCGCCTTCGAAACGGGCTACCTTGCCTTCTTTATCAAAGAACACAACCACGCGGCTGCTGGTGGTTTCGCCACTGCCCCGGGCCAGGCGGAATGGATAATCCCAGCGGTCGGCATGGAAAATATCGGTCAACAGCGAGGTGCCGAGGACGAAACGTACCTGATCGCGCGTCATGCCCACTTTCAACTGGGCCAGCATCTCTTCGGAGACAAAGTTGCCTTGTTGAATGTCAGGACGATACGGCGAGAAAAACCACATGAATTTTTGCAACGGCGTCACCGTGGTGGTCTGCGCACCTTTTTCCGGAACGACTTCCTGGCCTTCCTTGAGCGTCACCGCCGGCTTTTCGCCAAGGATGCCGCGGCTGGCGCAGCCGGACATGACCAGCGCGACACAGACCATGCCTGCCACGACTGGTGCTCGAAATGAAATACGGTGCCAGAGAGATGGCAATACAGCCGGTGTTACGCGCATAAATGACCTCAATTGGATGAACAAAACGCCAGGAGTGACCGGCCTGCCAAAAAATGCATATTTTGGCACTCCCCGACAAAACGCTATATGATAAAGCACCTGACCCACATACGAGCAACAAACATGAGTAACAATCCTAGTGATCTCAAGGCAAGCGGCCTGAAAGCCACCCTGCCACGCCTGAAGATACTCGATATCTTCCAGAGTAGCCCGGTACGCCACCTGACAGCGGAAGACGTCTATAAAATTCTGCTGGCCGACAATATGGATGTCGGTTTGGCAACCGTCTACCGTGTCCTGACGCAGTTTGAACAGGCAGGCTTGCTCAACCGCAACCATTTTGAAACCGGCAAGGCAATTTTCGAACTCAACGAAGGTTCCCACCACGACCATCTGGTGTGCCTCGACTGTGGCCGGGTCGAAGAATTCTTCGACGAAGAGATCGAAATCCGCCAGCAAAAAGTGGCTGAAGAGCGCGGCTTCAAGATCGCCGAACACGCCTTGGCCATCTACGGCAACTGCATCAAGACGGCTTGCCCGCATAAAACCGCCTGACGCTTGCCAGCCGCTCCCACGGGGCGGCTGGCACGGCATGGAGCAGCATCAATGATGGCTGAGCGCGCTTGACAGCAGTTTGGCCGTGATATCGACGATCGGAATGACGCGCTCGTAAGCCATGCGCGTCGGTCCGATCACTCCCAGCGTTCCCACGATCTTGCCGTTGACTTCATACGGCGCCGTCACCACGCTCATCTCGTCCATCGGCACCAGGTTCGATTCGCCGCCGATGAAAATCTGCACGCCCGTCGCCTTGCTCGACACGTCGAGCAGCTGCATCAAGCCCGTTTTTTGCTCGAACATGTCGAACATCTGGCGCAGCGAATGCATATTCGATGACAGATCGCTCACGCTGAGCAAGTT
The DNA here is from genome assembly GCF_019443505.1 of Janthinobacterium sp. PAMC25594. Classification (NCBI taxonomy): domain Bacteria; kingdom Pseudomonadati; phylum Pseudomonadota; class Betaproteobacteria; order Burkholderiales; family Oxalobacteraceae; genus Janthinobacterium; species Janthinobacterium sp. PAMC25594. The sequence continues at coordinate 4,461,400 of NZ_CP080377.1, read as the reverse complement.
GCGTTCACCGGAAATGACCATGTCGTCGCTATGGTCGGCCATCGCTTCGCTGCCCGCTTCCACGGCCGCCTGCATCAGGCTGCCCATGTCGTCGCGCAGCTGGCGCAGTTCGCCCTGCAGGCGCACGCGCACGGCGTCGAATGACAGGCCGCCATAATTCTGGTTGATGTAATTGGCCGATTGCACCAGTTGCGCCGGCGTATAGTCGGCTTCCGTCAGCAATAAACGGTTCTGCACGTCGCCGCTCGGGGCAACGATGACGAGCAGGATGCGCTTTTCGGACAGGCGCAGGAATTCGATTTGCTGGAACACGGATTCGCGGCGCGGACTGAGCACGACGCCGGCGAATTGCGACAGCGACGACAGCATCTGCGCCGCGTTGGCGATGGTTTTTTGCGGCTGCGGCGTCTGCAGGCGCATGCGCGATTCCACCATGTGCTCGTCCAGATGCCGGACGGTCAGCAAGGTGTCGACAAAGATGCGGTAGCCGCGCGGCGTGGGAATGCGTCCGGCCGAGGTGTGCGGACTGGACACATAACCGAGCTCTTCCAGATCGGCCATGATGTTGCGGATCGTGGCCGGCGACAGGTCGAGGCCGGAAATTTTCGACAGGGCGCGCGAACCGACCGGCAGGCCGTCGGCGATATATCGCTCGACCAGGGCTTTCAGCAGTGTTTGGGCACGTGTATCGAGTTGCATGGTGTCTTAGTTAAGCCAGTATTTTTAGCAAGTATTTTTTAGGCAAGCGGCAACGAAAGCGGCCGAACGTGCAGTAACAGCACCTATTATGCACGTTCGCCCGTCCGGCGGCGATCAATCTTCCAGTTGCCCCTGCAGCCACAGCAGCAATTCATCAAAGTTGGCGCAGATGGCGTCGGGCTGCACGCCGGCGGCCAGGTGGGCGTCGCTGCCCTTGCGGTTCATCCACACGGCACGCATGCCCGCGCCCTGCGCACCCGTCACGTCGAAATACAGGTCGTCGCCCACATACACGGCTTCATGCGGGGCCACTTCCAGCGCGGCGCAGGCAGCCAGGAAGATACTGGCATCGGGCTTGGCCACGCCAAAGTCGCTGGCGGCGATCGATACCTTGAAATGCTGCGCCAGGCCGATAATTTCAAGGTCCGCATTGCCATTCGAGATGGAGCCGACCAGCATGCGCTGGCGCATCCAGGCCAGGCCCGGCAAGACGTCGTCATACGGCTGGACGCGATGGCGCGCGGCCAGGAACTGCGCGATGGCGCCGTCGACCAGGGCGGCATCCTCGCCGGCAGCCTCGAAGGCGGCCAGCAGGCCGGCGCGGCGCAACTCGATCAGGTTGCCATGGAAATGCGGTTGTTCGTTCAGCATGGCCAGACGGTGCTGGCGCAGCATCTCGATGGAAAACTGCTGCGCCACTCTGGGCGCATGCGTGGCCAGCCAGTCGTGCAGCAGGGTTTCTGCGGCGGCAATCACGGGCGCGATGGGCCACAAGGTATCGTCGAGATCGAACAGGATGGCCTTGGGCGGCACGGCGGGTTTGACAGGAGCAAGGGACATGGGACTCACGGTGGATGCCGCGCCACGATGCGCACGCTGCATGTATTGTCGCACCGATCGCCGCCGCCGGCATGGCTGCGCCCCCATGAAATGGGGCCGGGCCAGCGCTTCCCGGCGAAAAATTGTTACAGGGTGATACAAGGCAAGATCATTCGGCTTGCCAGATAGACTAAAATAGGCGCCATTCCAATGCGGCGCCAGCGTCCGCGTTGCGCTACCCAACCTGATTCGTTTTGGAGAATGTATGAAAAATTTGTACCTGCGCTCGATGCTGGCGGCGGCTTGCGCCGTCACACTGGCAGCCTGCGGCGGCAGCGGCGGCAACCTGTATCTGAGTGGCCAAGTGTCCAGTCTGGCAAAAGAGGGCCTGATTCTGCTGAATAATGGCGAAAGCTTGCCCGTTTCTGCGGGCCAGGCCTCCTTTGTTTTCACCAAGCTGCTCAAGACCGATGAGCGCTACGATATCAGCATCGCGCAGCAGCCAAAGGGCGCCGTGTGCACCATTACCAATGGCAGCGGCAAGGCAACGAGCTATTCCGTGAGCACGGCCGTCGTGAGCTGCACGACCAATACCTACCCGCTGAGCGGCACGATCACGGGCCTGACTGCCAACAATCTGCAACTGGTGAACGGCTCCAACGATAGCATCAGCCCGCTGGCTGGCAGCAGCAGCTTTACTTTCCGGCAGGTAGCCGATGGCGCGAGCTACAACATTTCCGTAAAGTCCAATCCTGACGGCCTGATTTGCAAATTCCAGGGTTCTGGCAGCGCGGACGGCCACGATACTATCGGCACCATGGGTTCGAGCGCCACCAACACGTCGACACTGAACTGCGCGCCGAAGTAAGCCGCGCCATTCGTCCACCTTATTTTGGAGAAATATATGAAGTTATCCTGCCTGCGCCCTCTGGCCGCGCTGTTGCTGACCGTGGGACTGGCCGCTTGCGGCGGCAAAGCCTCGTACGATGTCAGCGGCACCATCTCTGGCCTGAACAATGACGGCCTGGTCCTGGCCAACGGCGGCGACACCGTCGCGCGGCCTGCCGGCTCCACCACGTTCACCTTTCCCAAGCGCATAGACTACGGCACCGACTACAACATTACCGTGCAGACGCCGCCAGCCCACATGAATTGCGCCGTCCAGGGCGGCACAGGGTCGGCCGGCCACTACATCAGCATCCAGGCTGCCGTCATCTGCCAGCAAAATGCTTACCCGGTCGGGGGCACGATTACGGGACTGACCGTTGCCGGCCTGGTCCTGGCCAACGGCAGCAGCCTCCAACAGTTGACCCTGATAAAAGACGCTGCCACGTTCGCCATGCCTGACCTGGTTGCCGATGGCCGCTCGTTCGGCATCAGCGTGATCACCAGCCCCGCTGGCCTGCAATGCAAGGTACAGACCGATCCGGCCACGGGCTTGTCGACCGGCGTGGGCACCATGGGCGCGGCGGCCGTTACTTCCGTGAAGATCGCCTGCGTTGCCGCATAAGTGATCGCGGCGGCCGGCGGCCGCCCCGAAGAGATATCACGAAAATCAATAATTGATATTCCAAAGATAAATTGGAGTTATATGTGGCGATGCAGCATAATGCATCTGTCTCCTCCAACTCTTCCAAGAATTGGCTTTAGCCCGCTTTTACCAGCGGGCTTTTTTTTGCCCAAAATTTCTCAGGCGGCAGGCGTTTGCAAACCAGGCTGCAGCATGTGCACGATGCTGGAGAAATCCTGCTGCGCATAACCGGCTTGCGCATGCATCTGGTACAGCTGGCGCACCAGGCCGCCCAGTGGCGTAGGCGCGTTCGCCGACAAGGCCGACTGCTGCGCCAGGCCCAGGTCTTTCAGCATCAGCGCCGTGCCGAAGCCGCCCGTGTAATTGCGCGACGCGGGCGTGCCGTCCATGACACCGGGCCACGGGTTGTACACTTCCAGGGTCCAGTTACGGCCCGAACTCTTGGCCATGATGTCGGACAACACTTTCGGATCGAGGCCATGCGCCACGCCCAGGTTCAGCGCCTCGGCCGTCCCCGCCATCAAGATACCTAGCAGCATATTGTTGCAAATCTTCGCCACCTGGCCCGCGCCCGCCTCGCCCGCATGGAAGATGTTCTTGCCCATCTTTTCCAGCAGGGGCCGCGCCTGCTGCAAGGCCGCTACGCTGCCGCCGACGATGAACGTCAGGGTGCCGGCCGCCGCGCCTGCCGTGCCGCCCGAGACAGGCGCATCGATCATGGCAAAGCCGCGCTCGCTGGCCGCCTGCGCCACCTGGCGCGCCACGTCGGCCGCGATGGTGCTGCAATCGATGAACAGGGCGCCGGGCTTGGCCGAGTCGAGCACGCCGCCGGCGCCCAGGTACAGTTCCTGCACGTGCTTGTTGGCTGGCAGCATGGTGATGACGGCGTCGGCCGTCTGCACGGCCGCGCTGGCGGACGCGGCCGCCGTGGCGCCCGCTTCGACCAGCGACGCCACTGCCGCTGGCGCCAGGTCGAACACGGACACGTGGAAGCCGGCGGCCACCAGGTTGCGGGCCATCGGCGCGCCCATGTTGCCCAGGCCGATAAAAGCGATATGTTGCATTTTTAGAGTCTCCTGTTGTTCTTTTACTGCAGGTCGCGCAAAGGATGGCTATCCCATGGCGCCGTGAAATATTCATTGAGATACGCCGCGCTGACGTCGGCCAGGTTGGCCGGCTGCCACTGCGGCGCGTTGTCCTTGTCGATCAGCAAGGCACGCACGCCTTCGCTGAAGTCTGCGTGGGCGCAGCATTGCACGGCAACGATCAGTTCCAGCTGGAACACTTGCGCCAGGCTCAGATGAAGAGTGCGTTCGCGCATGGCCCACACCAGCGCGGCCGAAGTGGGCGCGCCCTTGTGCAGCGAGTGGGCCGCCTTTTGCAGCCAGGCCGAATCGCCGTCATACGCGGCGATGGCGGCCACCACTTCGGACAAGGTGGGCGCTTGCGTCAGCGCGGCGATGGCGTCGAAATTGGCGCGCACTTCGGAGACGGGCAGCATCGATGCCGGGGCCGATAAGCCGCGCAGCAAACGGCTCAGCTGCTGATGGTTCGCGGGCGCATCCACTTGCCATTGCGCCAGCGCCAGCGCGTCGAGCACCATGGCGCGCTCTTCCTGGCGCAGGAAATAGTCGCCGAGGCCCGCAAACAGGGCATCGGCCGCGTTCATGGGCGCGCCCGTCAAGCCCAGGAACAGGCCGCTGCGTCCCGGCATGCGGCCCAGGAACCAGCTGCCGCCCACGTCGGGAAACAGGCCGATCGTGATTTCCGGCATGGCGATACGCGTGCTTTCCGTCACCACTTTGTGGCTGGCACCGGCCATCAGGCCCAGACCGCCGCCCATGACGATGCCGCCGCCCCACACCAGCAGCGGTTTCACATAGGTATGGATGCGGTGGTCGAGCCGGTATTCCTCGGTAAAGAAGGCCAGCGCCTGCGGATTCGGCACGACGCCAGGCTGCTCGACCACGGCAGTGCGCAAGCTGCGCACGTCGCCGCCCGCGCAAAAGGCCTTGTCGGTCGACGATTGCAGCACCACGCAGGCGATGGCATCGTCAGCGGCCCAGCGCACCAGCGCGCCATCGATGGCGCGGATCATTTCCAGGGTCAGCGCGTGCAGGGATTTCGGCGCATCGAGCGTGATGACGCCCAGCTTCATGCCGCCAGGACAGTCGCGCTCTTCTATCTTGACGGTCTCAACCATTCTTCCACTCCGCCGGACGTTTTTCCAGGAACGCTTGCACGCCCTCTTTCTGGTCTTGCGTATCGAACAGGCCCAGGAACAGGGTGCGTTCGTCGGGCAGGGAATTGACGAGCGGATGGCTGCGCGCGCCCTGGATCAGGGTCTTGCATGCCGTCACGCTGCTGGGGCTCTGGCGCGCCACCTTGGCGGCCAGCGCCAGCGCCGTGGCGGCAGCCTTGCCGGTTGGCACGACTTCCTCGACGAGGCCGATGGCCAGGGCCTTGGCCGCGTCGACCCGCTCGCCGCATAAAATCATGCGCTTGGCCCAGCCTTCGCCCACCAGCCACGGCAAGTGCTGTGTGCCGCCCGCGCACGGCAGCAAGCCGACCGATGCTTCCGGCAAGGCCATCTGCGCATGTTCTTCGGCGATGCGGATGTCGCAGGCGAGCGCGCATTCGAGCCCGCCGCCCATGGCATAGCCATTGATGGCGGCGATGCTGACGCCGCGAAACGCGGACAACGCCTCGAACGCCTCGCCAAACGCGGCGGCCATGGCGAACGCCGTGTCTTTATTGCCATCGGCAAACACTTTCAGATCGGCGCCGGCCGAGAAAAACTTGGCGCCGCCGCCCGTGATCACGAGCGCATACACGTCGGCGTCCGCATTCAGGTCGGCCACCAGCTCTTTCAGCGCGTTCAGGCTGGCCAGGGTCCACGTGTGGGCGGGCGGGTTATCGAGGGTCACCAGGGCCGTATGGCCACGGCGTTCCAGCAGCAGGTTGGTATACACTTTAGTCATCGTAAGGTCTCCGTGGCGCCGTCTTTCAAAATCGCTCGCGCGACGATCAGGCGCATGATTTCATTCGTCCCTTCCAGGATCTGATGCACGCGCGTGTCGCGCACGTGGCGCTCAAGCGGGTACTCGCGGATGTAGCCGTAGCCGCCATGCAATTGCAGCGCATCGTTGGCGACATTAAAACCCACATCCGTGGCGAAACGCTTTGCCATGGCGCAATATGCGGTGGCATCCGGGCTTTCCTGGTCGAGTTTCCAAGCTGCCAGGCGCACCATCTGGCGCGCCGCCACCAGCTCCGTCAGCATGTCGGCCAGCTTGAATTGCAAGGCCTGGAACTGCGCCAGCTCGCGGCCGAATTGCGTGCGCTCCTTCATGTAGGCTTGCGCCCGCGTCAAGGCCGCCTGTGCCGTGCCCACCGAGCATACGGCGATGTTGATGCGCCCGCCATCGATGCCCTTCATGGCAATCGCAAAGCCTTCGCCTTCCGCGCCCAGCAAGTTAGCAACAGGCACTTTCACTTGGTCAAAGCTGATGATGCGCGTGGGCTGGCTGTTCCAGCCCATCTTTTCTTCCTTCTTGCCATACACGATGCCGGGCAAATTCGCCGGCACGGCAAACGCGGAAATGCCGGCCGCGCCCTCGCCGCCCGTGCGCGCCATGACGATCAGCATGTCCGTCTGGCCCGCGCCGGAGATAAACGCTTTCGTACCATCGAGCACGTAAAAATCGCCGTCCTTCACAGCTTTGGTGCGCAAGGAGGCCGCGTCGGAACCGGACTGCGGTTCCGTCAGGCAATAGCTGGCCAGCTTCTGGCCGGCGGCCAGGGCCGGCACCCACTCGTCGCACAGGGCTTCCGATCCCCAGCGCGACAGCATCCAGGTAGCCATGTTGTGTATCGTGATGTAAGCCGTGGTCGAGGTGCAGCCGCCGGCCAGTTCCTCAAAGACGATGGCCGCGTCCTGGCGCGACAGGCCCAGGCCGCCCCAGCGCTGCGGCGTGTACAGGCCGCAAAAGCCCATCTCGCCCGCCTTGGCAATCGTTTCCACGGGGAAGATCGATTCCGCATCCCAGCGGGCCGCGTGCGGCGCCAGTTCGCCTTCGGCAAACGCGCGCGCCGCCTGCTGGAACTCGCGCTGCTCGTCGCTCAATTCAAAGTCCATGCCAGCTCCTTACTTGAGGCTGATGGTGGTGTTGACCTTGCCCACCGAGGCCGCGTCCGTGAACCAGCGCTGGGTAATCGTCTGCGTCTGCGTGTAGAACAGCACGACCTGCTTGCCAAACGGACCCAGGTCGCCCAGCTTGGAGCCGCGCGAACCCGTAAAGCTGAACAGGGGAACGGGCACGGGAATCGGTACGTTGATGCCGACCTGGCCTACGTCGATTTCTTCCTGGAAATAACGCGCGGCCGCGCCGCTTTGCGTGAACAGCGCCGTGCCGTTGCCGTTCGGATTCGCGTTCACCAGGGCGATCGCTTCATCGAGCGTGTCGACTTCGACGACGATCAGGACGGGGCCAAAGATTTCCTGGTCATACACGACCATGCCGGGTTTCACGCCGGAGAGAATCGTCGGTCCGACGAAGTTGCCATTCGGATAGCCATCAACCTTCACGTCGCGGCCATCGAGGGTCAGCACGGCGCCCTGCTCGATGCCCTTGGCGACCAGGCTGAAGACGCGCTCTTTTGCCGCGCAGGAAATCACGGGACCCAGGTCGGGATTGTCCTTGCCCGCGCCCACCGTCAGGGTTTGCGCCTTGGCCGACAATTCCGGCAGCCACTCGCGCGCTGCGCCCACCAGCACGGCGACGGAGGCGGCCATGCAGCGCTGGCCGGCCGCGCCGAAGCCCGCGCCCAGCAACTGGTTCAGTGTCTGTTCTTTATTGGCATCAGGCAAAACGACGGCGTGGTTCTTGGCGCCCATCATGCATTGCGCGCGCTTGCCGTTCAGGCTGGCGCGCTGGTACACATGCGTGCCCACCTTGCTCGATCCCACGAACGAGATCGCCTTGATGTCCGGATGGTCGCACAGGGCGTTGACCACGTCTTCGCCGCCATGGATCACATTCAGCACGCCGGCCGGGATACCTGCCTGCAAGGCCAGGCGCACGAGTTTTTCCGTCACGAGCGGATCTTGCTCCGATGGTTTCAGCACGAACGTATTGCCGCAAGCAATCGCCATCGGGAACATCCACAGGGGGATCATGGCGGGGAAATTGAACGGGGTAATGCCGGCGCACACGCCCAGCGGCTGCATCACGCTGTAGGTATCGACGCCGCCAGCCACGTTTTGCGCATATTCGCCCATTTGCAGGGTGCCGATATTGGCGGCATGCTCGACCACTTCCAGGCCGCGGAAGACGTCGCCTTCCGCGTCGAGCAAAGTCTTGCCCTGTTCCATCGTCAGGGTGGCGGCCAGGTCGGCCATGTTTTCGCGTATCAACTGTTGCAGTTTGAGGAAGATGCGGGCGCGCGCGCCGATCGGCGTCTTGCGCCAGGTTTTAAACGCGCGCTGGGCCGAGGCGATGGCCGCGTTGACTTCGTCCGGCGTGGCGAACGGTACACGGGCCAGCACTTCCTGCGTGGCGGGATTGACGACGTCGCGCCAGACGGTGGTTTGGGATTCCACCCACTCGCCGTTGATCAAGAGGGGAACGGTCGGAATTGTTGTTTGCGTGGTCACTCGGTGTCTCCTGGTGTGGGTATGGTCTGTTTGCATTATTCGCATAATACGGCCCGCAAACAAGGCGTGAAAATGCGAGATAATGCAAAGCTGAATCTGTTAATCTGCAAAGATTGTAAATTTGCAGATTCCACAAACCGGGAAAGAGGAAGCGCGATGGCAAAGGTTTTCATGGGCGTGCGCCTGCAGCGGCTGCGCGAGGAACGGCGCATGACGCAGGTGGCGCTGGCCAAGTCCCTGGGCATTTCGCCCAGCTATCTGAACCAGATGGAGCGCAACCAGCGCCCGCTGACGGTGCCGATTCTGTTGCGCATCGGCACCGTACTGGGGGTCGATCCGCAAATCTTTTCCGAACACGACAGCGCCAGCCTGGTGGCGGACGTGCGCGACGTGTTCGGCGAATTGCCCGACGCGCCGCCCACCTCGATGGCGGAATTGAAAATGCTGGTGGAAAACATGCCGGAACTGGCGCGTTCGATTTTGCTCTTGCAGCGGCGTTACCGGGTGATGGCGGAACGGGCCGATACGCTGGCCGCGCGCCTCGACGACGGCAGCCGCGGCGCCAGCTCGGCGGCGCCCTCCACGGACGAGGAAGTGCGCGAATACCTGAACCGGCGGCAGAACTACATCGATGAGCTGGATAGGGCGGCGGAGCTGGTGGCGGGCGAACTCGATCCGCAGTTGCGCGCGCTCGACGCGCTGCAAAGCCGGCTGCTGGAGCGCCACGGCATCCAGGTGCAACTGTCCGATGGCGACGCGGGCATGGTGCGCAAGCACCGCTACGATGCCCAACAACACATATTGTGGCTGCCCGACACGCTGACGGGCGGCCAGCGCGCCTTCCAGATGGCGGCGCAAATCAGCCTGCTCGAGCACAGCGACTTGATCGACGCGCTGGTGCTGGCGGCGGGACTCTCGGGCGCGGCCGCGCAAACGAGCGCGCGCCTGGCGTTTTCCAATTATTTCGCCGGCGCCCTGCTGATGCCGTATCAACGCTTCCTGCAGGCGGCGGAAACGCGCGCCTACGATATCGAGCGCCTGGCGCACCAGTTTGGCGTGGGTTTCGAGGCCGTGTGCCATCGCCTGAGCACCATGCAACGCCCCGAGGCGGCGGGCTTGCCGTTTTTCTTCGTGCGCGTCGACCGCGCAGGCAATGTCTCGAAGCGCCAGTCGGCCACGGACTTTCACTTTTCACGGGTGGGCGGCACGTGTCCGTTGTGGATCGTCTACGACGCCTTCAGCCATCCGGGCCAGGTGCTGACGCAAGTGGCCAGCATGCCCGACGGCTGCACCTATTTATGGATTGCGCGCCAGGTCAGCACGGCCTCGCCGGGCTTCCGCGCGCCCGGCAAGACCTTTGCCGTGGCGCTCGGCTGCGACATCTCGCAGGCACATCGGCTGATCTATTCGAAGGGACTCGATCTGCATGACCCGAGCAGCGCCACGCCGATCGGCACGGGCTGCAAGGTATGCGAGCGGCAGGCGTGTCCGCAGCGGGCGTTTCCGTCGCTGCTGGCACCACCACCGGCGTCGGCCTGATTTACTCGACGACTCTTGCCCGCAGCGCGTCGAACTCGCGCGTAAATTCCGCGCGCCAGTCGCGCCGCGTGGACTCGTCGATCCAGGCCGCATCGAGGCCATTCAACATGAAACCGCGCATGTCATCGAGGCCGAAGCCGAATTCGCGCATCATCATCCAGGCGCCCGTCGGCGTCACGTGGTGCAGGGTCGGGTCGTCCGTGTTCGGATGCAGTTTCAGGCCCAGCTTGGCCATGGCGCGGATCGGGTGATCGAGCGCCCAGCGTTCGGGCGCCAGGGTGCGCAAATAATAGGAATTGGTCGGCACGACCGTAAACACCAGGCCACGCTCCACGCAGCGCTGCGCCAGCGCGGGATTATCGACGATCGTGTAGCCATGGTCGACCCGGTCCACCTGCAACTCGTCAATGGCCGTCGCCACGTTCATCCACGGCATGCCGAATTCGCCCGCGTGCGCCGTGCACTTGAAGCCGGCCTCGCGCGCGGCGCGGTAGGCTTCGATGAAGAGTTCCGGCGGGCGGTCGTTCTCGCGATAGTCGATGCCGATGCCGATCACTTCCGGCGCGCGGTGCGCCTTCATCCACGCCACCATCTGCACGGCTTCGGCAGGACTGGCTTCACGGTCGATGCTGGGGATCAGACGGCCGATCACGCCGAAGTCGCGCTGCGCGTCGCGGATGGCGGCCACGATGGCGTCTTGCGCCGCGTCATAGCGGATGCCCGACACGCGCACGGTGCCGGTCGGGTTCCAGAAGAACTCCGCGTAGCGCACGCCGTGGCCATGCACGTCTTCCAGGTATTCGTAGGCGAGGCAATACAGGTCGGTGGGCGAGACGATCAGGTGCGCATCGAGCGCGCGCAGCACGCGCAGCACGCCGACGGGCTTGTCGCCGCGCGTGTAAAACGCGTCGATTTCCTCGGGGGTGACGACATTGCCCGTCTTGGCGGCCAGCGCGCGGAAAGTCGCCTGGCGCACCGTGCCAAACAGGTGGCAGTGCAGCTCCACCTTCGGCATGGCGCGTAAAAACTGTTCGATGCTCAGGGGGGAATTAGACATGAAGCTCGTTTCGTAGTGAAGTGGGTCAGACGAGAATGGCGGCCAGGCGGCGCATCAGGCGCTCGATGGCGGCCGGGCCATCGGCCAGCATCGCCACTTGCGTGTTGATGGGCGCGCGGCGCGGCACGCGGAATTCGCACACCGTCATGCCGCGCGTCAGTTCGCCCGTCAATTCGATGGCCACGTGAGCCGGCTGGAACTGGAACAGCTGCGGCGCTTCCAGGTACAGCGCCACCACCGGGTCGTACATGGGCATGGGCACGGAGCCGTCGGCGCTGCGGATGCGCACATACGCTTCCAGGTAGCCGGCCAGACGCAGCGCGCGCGGCGTGCCGATGGCGCGCAGGCGTGCCACTTCCGCATTCGTCACCAGCAGCTGGCGGCACAGGTTCAAGCCGAACATGCGCAGCGCAATGCCGGCCTGGAACACCTGGGCGGCCGCTTCCGGGTCCGCATAGATATTGAATTCGGCCGCCGCCGTGTGGTTGCCCTGGTCGGTCGAGCCGCCCATCAGGATGATTTCGACGATTTTCCCGGCGATGTCGGGCGCCTTGGCCAGCGCGGTTGCGATATTGGTCATCGGCGCGATCGCCATGATGGTGATCTGGCCAGGATGCTTGCGCACGGCGGCGATCAGCGCGTCGACGGCGTGGCCGGGAGCATCCGTGGCGGCGCCCGGCGGCAGGATGTCGCCCGTCGTCGGCATGCCGCTGTCGCCGAGGATGCGCTGCGCCGTTTCGATCACGCCGGCCAGCGGTTCTTCGCAGCCCCGGTAAATGGGCACCGTCAAGCCATCATGCGCCTTGATGCGCAAGGCATTGTCGTAAGTGATGGCGACGGGCGCATTGCCCGCCACCACGCTCACGCCCAGCCACTCGATGTCGGGATTGCTGCCAAGCAGCAACATCGTCAGCCAGTCGTCGAAACCGGGATCGGTGTCGAGCCAGATTTTTTTCAAGGCTTGGGTCATGATGCGCTCCATTCAGAAATCACGCGCCCAGCCACAGGGCGCTGTCGGACGGCAGCACGAACGACACGGCCGTGCCCTCGCGCCAGGTGGCGCCACCGGCCGCGCAAATGCCCTTGACCTGGCCCAGCGGCGTTTGCAGCAGGTATTCGACGGTGTCGCCCAGGAAGCCCCGCGCCAGCACGGTGCCAGGATACTGTCCTGCCGCGTCGTCGGCCGCGCAGACGCGCACCTTGTCCGGACGCCAGCCCAGCACCGTGGTGCCGGCAGCGACGGCAGACGTGTACGGCAGGCTGGCGCCCGCGTGGTGCAGCGCGCCGTCGCGGTAGTCGAACAGGTTTTCGAAACCCATGAAGTTGGCGACGAAACGCGTCGATGGCGTATTGAAGACGGCTTCCGGCGCGGCCAGCTGCTCGATGCGCCCGCCGTTCATGACGACGATGCGGTCGGACAAAGCCAGCGCTTCTTCCTGGTCATGCGTCACGTACAGCATGGTGATGCCCAGTTCGCGCTGGATGCGGCGCAGCTCGGCGCGCATCTGCACGCGCAGCTTGGCGTCCAGGTTTGACAGCGGTTCATCGAGCAGCAGCAGGGCCGGTTCGACGACGATGGCGCGCGCCAGCGCCACGCGCTGCTGCTGGCCGCCCGACATCTGCGCCGGCAAACGCGTCTCGAACCCCGTCAGTCCCACGGCGGCGATCACGGCTTCCACCTTGGTTTTCAGCAGGGCCGGCGCGACCTTGCGCAGGCGCAAACCAAAAGCGATGTTGTCGTACACGTTCAGGTGCGGGAACAGCGCGTACGACTGGAACGCCATGCCGATATTGCGCTTGTTCGGCGCCAGCTTGCCGATTTCGCGGCCGTCGAGCACGATGCGGCCCGACTGCAGCGGCATCAGGCCGGCGATGGCGCGCATGGTGGTGGTCTTGCCGCAGCCGCTGGGGCCCAGCAGGGAAATCAGTTCGCCCTGCTCGACGTGCAAGTCCAGGTCTTTCACGGACGTCGTGTTCTTGGCGTAGCCGAGGTTCAGCTTGTGCAGTTCCAGATAACTCATCGTGTGTTGCCTCTTACATGTATTTAGAAATGCCCAGCACCTTCTCGGTCACCATCACGAAGGCCATGGTGAACAAGACCAGCAAGGTCGACAAGGCAGCGATCGACGGGTCGAAACTGTTTTCCATATGCCCCAGCATCTCGATGGGCAAGGTGCTGATGCCCGGTCCCGTCAGGAACAGCGAGACGGGCACCTGGTTGAACGAGGTGACGAAGGCGAGGAAGAAGGCGGCGATCACGGCGTTGCGGATATTCGGCAGCACGATCATGAAGAAGGCGCGCAGACGCGACGCGCCCAGCGTGATGGCGGCATCCTCGATATCCACGCGCAGATTGACCAGGCTGGCGTACACCACGCGCACCGAGTACGGAATCAGCAGCGCGATATGGCCGATCAACAGGCCCACGTAGACGGGCGCATTGATGGTCAGGACCAGGTGATGCAGCAAGCCCAGGCCGACGAGGATGGCGGGAATGATCAGCGGCGACGTCAGGATCTGGCGGATAACGCCGATACCGGGTGGCGGCATGCGCGAAAACGCATACGCGACGGGGATGCCCAGCAACAGCGCGATGACGGTCGCGATCAGGCCGATTTCCAGGCTGGTCTGGAAGGCGCGGCGGAACTCGGGCGCCGCCCACACTTCGAGGATCCAGCGCAGCGAATACGACTCGGGCGGGAACGCCAGCGTTTCGCCGCCGCTAAAACCGGCCAGCACGACGATGGCGAAAGGCCCCAGCAGGAACAAAAACACCAGCCATAAAACGGCACGTGAAAACAAGCTTTCTTTCATACGGAGCTCCGGCTAGAGGAAATACGTTTAAGGCCGGCATTCACCAGCAGGGTCATGCAGACGAGGATGACGGCGATGACATTCGCGGCGCCGAAATCGCTCTCCACGCTGACCTTCTGGTACAGCAGCGTTTCCAGCATCAGCACCTTGGTGCCGCCCAAGAGGGCCGGCGTCACGTAGGCCGTCACGCAGCCCGTAAACACCAGCGTGCCGCCAACGACCAGGCCTTCCTGCGTCAGCGGCAGGGTGACCTTGCAAAATACTTGCCATGGATTGGCGCCCAAAGTCGCCGCAGCCGGTTCCACGTCGCGCGGCAGGTTTTCCAGCGCACCGGCCAAGGACATCAGCATCAATGGCAGCAGCAATTGCAGCAGGCCGACAAACACGGCAAATTCGCTGAACAGCAAACGCAGCGGCTCGTCCGTGAAACCCATGTTGACGAGCGCCGCGTTGAGGGCGCCGTTACGCCCCAGCAGCACGATCCACGCGTAGGTACGCGCAATCGGCGAGACCATCAGCGGCAGAATCATCATGCCCACCACCAGGCCGCGCCACTTCGGCGACACGCGCGCCACGGCTTGCGCGGCCGGATAGCCGAGGATGATGGACGCCAGGGTCACCAGCGCGGCGATGCGCAGGGTGCGCCAGAAGATGGTGCGGTTAAATTCCTGCGAGAAGAACTCAACGAAGCGGTCAACGCCCCACTGCATGCCGTCGCCGACGCGGAAGGCGTCGACCAGCAAGGCCAGCACGGGCAGCAGGAAGCAGACGACGATAAAGATCAGCGCCGGCAGGACCAGCAGCAGTCCCAGGCGCTTTTTTGGATCAGCAAACATGGTGTTTTCTCCTCGTCACCACTATTTGCTCATGGCCTTGTTCCACTGCGTCATCCAGTTGCTGCGCTGCTTGAGGATGGTTTCCGGCTTGACGAATTTCAGCGAGCTGATTTGATCGGCGCCATAGGTATTGAATTGCGCGGCCGCCACGGACAGCCGCACGTCCTTGTTGACGGGCGAGTCGACCAGGTTGGTCGCCAGCTGCGTCTGCACTTCCTTGGACAGCCAGAAATCCATCAGCTGGTAGGCCAGGTCCGCATTCTTCGAGCCGGCCACGATGCCCATCACGTTCATGCCGGCCGCCTGGCCTTCGGCCGGGATGCTCCATTTCAGGGGCAGGCCCGTCTTGAGCATTTGCGACCAGGTAAAGCGCGCCACGGGCGCGGCCCAGATTTCATCCTGCGCGAACAGGGCCGCGAGCTGCGCGCTGTTCTTCGAGAACGTGACGACGTTGCCCTTCATGCCGACGATCTTGGCAAAGCCGGTGGCATAGTCTTCCGTCTTGCCGCCCCAGGCCGCATCGGCCATGCGCAGCATCAACGGGCCCTGCGTGGTGCTCACGTCGGGGAAGGCCACGCGGCCTTTCAGTTCGGGGCGCCACAGGTCCTTCCAGGACGTCAGCGGGGCGATCTTGTCGCTGCGGTACACCAGGCCCACGGAATACAGCGTGTAGCCGACGGCGTAGTTGCCGCCGATGGGGTTTTTCGCCACATCGTACAGGGCCTTATAATTGCTCAGCTTGGCGTAATCCATGGGCTGGATCACGCCTTTTTGCGCCGCTTCCAGCATGCCGGAATCGGACAGCAGCACCAGGTCGATCACCGGATTCTTGGCGTGCACCACCAGCTTGGCGATGCGGTCCGCGTTATTCCCCGTTTCCACCTTGATATCGCACCCGCATTTGGCCTTGAACGGCTCGTACACATACTTCATGAACAAGGGCTGGGCAATCGGATAGGCCGAAATGACCAGCTCGCGTTTTTCCGCGTGGGCGGCGTTAGCCAGCAAGCCTAGGCTCAACGCCAACATGAGGTGCTTTTTCAAAATGCTTCCTTTCAGGGGGCGGCGCTGCGGGACAGCGCCTGTAAAGATGAATCAGAATCAGAAATAATGTCGCATGCCGACGATCAGGACGCTTTGCGTCTTGCCGGCCGAGGCGCCGAAACCGAACACGCGCGCGAACGTCGCATCGCCGGCCGCTTTCTGGTAGCTCCAGGTGACGGCGACATCGGTGCGCTTGGACAGGAAGTAATCGGCCTGGAAGTTGACCTGATGCCATTTCGGCGTCTTGTTGATCACGTCATATTTTCCGGTGGTATAGAAATACGACGCGCCCAGGTTCAGCGCTTCCGTCAGCTTGTGGTTCACGTTCAGGTCCACGTTTTGCAAGGTCAGATTGCTTTGATCCAGGTAGTGGTAGCGCACGTTGGTGTACAGCGCGCCAAACTTGGTCCTGCCCACATTATAAAAGCCTCCCGTGCCGGCGATGGCCTGGCTGTCCACGCCAGCGCCCTTGACGGCGCTCTTGTTGAAAATCAACAGGGAACTGCCGTAGTCGTTGCCGATGGCGCCATTCGGCGCGTCGGGGCTGTTCGGGTGATCCATCTTCGTATAGGCAACGGCCCAGCTGAAGGCATCGACCTTGTAGCCGGCGCCCATGCTGTAGACGCGGTTGCGCTTGGAGTCCGCCGGATTTTCGCTGAAGCCATACAAGCCCGTGAACGACAGCTTGCTGATGTTCGGGCTGACATACTTGACGGCGTTTTGCACGCGCAGGTTGTTGTAGCCATTGTCGTTGTCGCCGATGTGCACGCCGTTACTGGCGATGACCACGGGGCCCAGCAGGTCCTTGATGGCTTCATACTGGCGCCCCAGGGTGAGCGTGCCCTTGTCGTTGCTCGACAAGCCCACATACGACTGGCGGCCGAACAGGCGGCCGCTTTGCGCAGCCGTGCCCGTCATCACGTTAAAACCGTTTTCCAGCACGAAGACGGCCTTGGTGCCGTCGCCCAGGTCTTCCTGGCCGCGGAAACCGATGCGGGGATTCTGATTCGTGCCGCTCAGCGCATGCGTGCGGCTGCCGTTACCCTCATCCGACACATAGCCGATACCGGCCGACAGCAGTCCATACACTTGCACGCTGCTTTGCGCCTGCGCCGCGCCCTGCGCCGCCAGCAAGCCACCCACCACCATCGTTCCCGTCATCCATTTGTTCATCGCCGCCACCCTAAAAAGAATAAACCCTGAGTTTTTTTGGAATTATTTTATTGATGCGTCCCTTGCCTGACGCGCCGCCGCACGTGCCGGTGCCGCATTCCAGGCGCTTCTCCTGAATATTATTGCTTTCAAGACAAGTAAAGACCAGTCCAGAATATGGTAAATTGCGGGATAAGAAAATTTGTTTATTTTTATAAATCCATTACTTTTTCTAATAAGCAACGCCCATGCATGAACTGAGCAAGAAGATTTCCTTACGACATTTGCAAGCGTTTGCCACCCTGGCCCGGGTAAACAGCTTCAGCAAGGCTGCACAGGAATTGTGCGTGACCCAGCCGGCCCTCAGCGCGTCGATCAAGCTGCTGGAAAATCAACTGGGGAAAAAGTTGTTTAACCGCACAACCCACCAGCTGGAACTGACGCGCGAAGGCAAGCTGGCGCTCGACTACGCCACGCATTTATTGAATACGGCGAGCAACACTTTTGCCGATATCCAGCGCGCCATAGGCAGCGGCCGGCACCGCATCCGCATCGGCGCGATTCCGTCGGCCATGGCGATGACGGCCGTGGTGGTGGCGCGCTACAGCGAGCAGCATGGCGATGAAGTGGAAATCGTCCTGTCGGACATGCCCAACGATGGCTTGCTGCACGCGCTGCATTCGGGCCAGCTGGACTTTTGCGTGGGCATCGAGGTACCCGGTTCCGTTTCTCTGGAAAGCGTGGGCCTGTTCGAAGACGAGCTGGTGCTGGTGACGGCGGGGCGCCATGCGCTGGCGCCGCTCAAGGAAGTGCGCTGGGAGCAGCTGGCGGGCCAGGAAATCGTCGTGTTTACCAAGGGCAGCATCTGGGAATTCGCTTCGAGCGCGCTGCGCCAGCATGGCTTGAGCCCGTCGAACCTGTACCAGATGATCCACAGCGAGTCGCTGTATGGCGTGGTGCGCGCCGGCATCGCCGTGGGCATCATGCCCAGTCTGTACACGACTTTCCTCAATGACGAGGATCTGCACGTGGCGCCGCTGCGCCAGCCCACCTGCAAGCGCAAGATCGCCTTGATGCGGCGCAATGAAATCAGCCGCAACCACCATGTGGACGACTGTTTTTCAGCGTTGCGGCAGGATTTACAGCAAGTCGACCAGTGGTTTTGATTAACCCCAACCGATGAACAGCCGGGGTCGGACCCTGGGTTTGACAATGCTTACACAGGTGCCTTCAGCAAATTCGCCAAAGCAACATACTGCTCCAGCCCCACGGTTTCCGGACGTTTGGTCGGATCGATGCCGGCCGCCTTGATCTGCTCTTCCGTAAACATCCCGGCCAGGCAGTTGCGGATCACCTTGCGGCGCTGCGAGAAGGCCTTCATGACGACCGCTTCCAGCGTCGCCTGGTCGCACGCCAGGCGCTCGGCCACGGGGATCATGCGCACGATGGCCGATTCCACCTTCGGCGGCGGATCGAAGGCCGTCGGCGGCACGATGAACATCAAGGTCATGTCGTAGCGCCATTGCAGCATCACGGACAGGCGGCCAAACGCCTTGCTGCCCGGCTCGGCCACCATGCGCTCGACGACTTCCTTTTGCAGCATGAAATGCTGGTCTTTTACCAATGGCGCGAAGTCCGCCAGGTGGAACAGCAGCGGGCTGGAAATGTTGTACGGCAAGTTGCCCACGATGCGCAACTTCTGGCCGGCCGGCACGGGAATTTGCGCGAAATCAAACTTCAGCGCGTCGCCCGAGTGGATCGTCAGCTTGGCCGGATTGAAGGTCTTTTCCAGGCGCACGATCAGGTCGCGGTCCAGTTCCACCACATGCATCTGCTTCAGGTGGCGCAGCAACTGCTCCGTCATGGCGCCCAGGCCGGGGCCGATCTCGACCATGGCATCGTCCTCCTGCGGCGCGATGGCGGCCGTGATGTCGTTGAGGACGAAGCGGTCGTGCAGGAAGTTCTGGCCAAAGCGTTTGCGGGCAACGTGTTTCATATTCTGTTTTCTATCAATGCGGTAAAGCCGGCACAGGCCGGCGGGATCGTTGAGCAGGCAGCGTCGGGTTACGCCTTGCGGCTAACCCGACCTACGCTCTGGTCGGGGTGCTGGCGCGCAGCATGTCGAGCGCCGTTTGCAGCGCCTGCTCCATGCTGTGGCAATCGGCCAGCCCCAGCCCTTGCGCGGCCAGGTCCAGCGCCGTGCCATGGTCGACCGAGGTGCGGATCAGCGGCAAGCCCAGGGTGATATTGATGCCGCGCCCGAAGGTCGCGTATTTCAGCACGGGCAAGCCCTGGTCGTGGTACATGGCCAGCACGCAATCGGCGTCGGCCAGGTATTTGTGCTGAAACAGGGTGTCGGCAGGGTACGGTCCGCGCGCATCGATGCCGCGCGCTTGCGCCGCGGCAATCGCCGGGGCGATCACATCGATTTCCTCGCGCCCCAGATAACCGCCCTCGCCCGCATGCGGGTTCAGGCCGGTCACCAGGATGCGCGGCGCGGCGATGCCGAATTTCTGTTGCAAGTCTGTCTGAATGATATCCAGGGTGACGGCCAGGCGGTCCAGGGTGATGGCGGCGGACACGTCCTTCAAGGGCAAATGCGTGGTGGCCAGCGCCACGCGCAGGGTCGGTTCGCCGTGTCCCGGTTCGCCGGCCAGCATCATCACCACTTGCGGTGTGTTGGTTTTTTCTGCCAGGTATTCCGTATGGCCGGAAAAAGCCACGCCGGCGTCGTTGATCGTGCTCTTTTGCAAGGGCGCCGTGACCATGGCGCCAAACCAGCCGGCTTCGATGCCTTCCACGGCCGCGTCCAGGGTCGCCAGCACGGAGCGCCCGTTTTCCTTGTCGAGTACGCCAGGAATGACATTATTGACAGTCGGAATATCGATCACGGCCAGGCGGTCGGGGCCGAAATGCGGCAGGCCGTTGTTGCGCACGGCTTGCAGCGACAGCGCCGCCAGGCGGATCTCCGGATCGATCAGGCTGGCCGTCAGCGCCAGGAAGGCGGCGTCGCCCAGCAGGATGCAGTTGACGTCATTGCGCATGGCCCAGGCCGCGCGTATGGAGATTTCCGGGCCGACACCGGCCGGTTCGCCACAGGTAATGGCGATGGCCGGGCGGCGTGATGCAGGCAAATTACTCATGCGCAAATAATTGGCAGCATTACTGGTCGTCCGCGCGGAATTCGACGTAGGCACGGTCGCGTACTTCGCGCGCCCAGTTTTCCGTCGCTTCTTCCAGCTTGCGTTCGCGCAAGGCGTTACGTGCGGCGCTGCGCTGCTTCTCTTTCGAGACGTCGTCGCTCTTGCGTTCCAGCACTTCGATCAGGTGGAAGCCAAAGCTCGATTCGATCGGCTCGCTCACTTCGCCCGGTTTCAGTGCATTCATCGCCGTTTCAAATTCCGGTACGGTATCGCCTGGATACAGCCAGCCCAGGTCGCCTCCCTTGGCGGCCGAACCGTCGTTCGAGAACAAGCGGGCCAGGTCTTCGAACTTGGCGGCCTTGTTATCGAGACGCTCTTTCAATTCGGCCAATTTGCGCTTGGCTTCGGCCGCCGACAAGGTCGGCGTCACTTTCAGCAGGATATGGCGCGCATGCGTCTGCTGCACGGCGGCGACGGCTTGTGCTTCGGCCGCGCTGCGGCGGTCCACCAGCTTCAGGATGTGGAAACCGGTGTTGCTCTTGATGATAGGCGTGATCTGGCCCGGCTTCAATTTCAGCAGTTGCTCCGTGAACAGGGGTGGCAAACGGTCGCTATTGCGCCAGCCGATATCGCCACCGCTCAGTGCATCGCTGGCGTCGGAATAGGTAGCGGCCATCTTGGCAAAATCGGCGCCCGTGCGCAACTGACGGCTGACTTCTTCGGCGCGCGCGCGGCGCGCGGCGATCTGTTCAGGGCTGGAGTTTTCCGGAATGCGCACGAGAATCTGCGCCAGGTTCAGCTCCACCTGTTCGCTGGCCGCCGCTTTTTCCGCTTCCAGGAAGTTATCCACTTCGGAATCGGAAATCTGGATCTTGGCGTCGACTTCATGCTCGCGCAAGCGCTGCATGATGATTTCATCGCGGATTTCTTCGCGGAAGGTCGCAAACGGCGTGCCTTCTTTTTCCATCTGGTTGCGCAGCTCTTGCACCGTCATCTTTTGCTGTTCAGCAATACGGGCAATCGCGCGGTCCAGGGTCAGGTCATCCACGCGCACGCCCATTTCCTTGGCCAGTTGCATTTGTGCGCGCTCAACGATCATGCGCTCCAGCAATTGACGACGCAGGTCGGCGGGATCGGGCACGGGAATATTCTGCGCCTTCATGCGCTGCTCCACGCTCTTGATGCGGGCCGCCACTTCATTGCGCGTAATCACATCGTCATTGACGACGACGGCGATGGAGTCGATGCTCTGGCCACTGCTCGAGGCCGGCGGTGTGAAGCCCTTGACCGGTGCTGGAGCAGCGGCAGCGGGCTTGCTCGCAGGCGCTGGTGCAGCCTGTTGGGCCCAGACACTACTGGTCGTGGCGCCGGAAATGGCGCACAACAAAACCGTTGCAATTTTGAGTTGGTGCATACTGGCATTACGCATAATGTGTAGAGCGCTCATGAGTTCAGGTGAATAAAAAAACCGGTTTGTGCCAGCGCCGGGAACACCGGCGGCGGCAACGGTGCCTATCTTAACGGAGTGGCTGGCTCAGTGCCTGGTAGCCAGGTATGGTTTTGGTAAATGTTTCCAGCCCATTCGTGCCCAGACCCAGGCCATTCGACAGCCCAGTCAGTTCCAGCTGGAAGAAAATCGGCGTCGAGGCCTTGTTGGCAGAAGTCACGAAACGCTGCGCTCCCATGCGAAATACCCAGCAGTCGCCCTTGTACTCCAGGCCGACCAGGCTTTCCAGCATGCGCCGGTCCAGCAGGGAATAACTGATGCGTCCCACGCCATACAAGCGGTCCGTCAATGGCCATTGCGTCGACACTTCCGCATTGCGTATGCTGCCACGCTGAAAACGGTTACTAAAGTTCAATACTTTCTTGGCACCTGGCTGATATTGCAAGGAGTACGTCGAGCTCATCAACTGGCGATCGCTGGGATTGTACTGCACCAGGCTATCGACGGTCCAAGTCTCCGACACGCGGCCCGTTGCTGCCAGCAGGATATCCGAACGCGACTGATTGACGGGCGTGGTCGAATAGAGCTGCACACGCTGGTCGGCAAAGTAGAAACGCTGGCCGAAGGTCAGACGCATGCGCTCCGTGCCGTCCGACTGCAAGAAGCGCGAAACGACAGCGGCCGTGACCTGGTTGGCATCACCGATACGGTCGCTGCCAACAAAACGGTTTTCCGTGAAGATCTGCGTCAGGTTGAACGTGCCGGCTGCCGTATCGAAATTCGGGAACTGCGACTGGTCGCGGTATGGCGTATAGACGTAGAACAGGCGCGGCTCCAGGGTTTGCGTACCGCCCTTGGCGCCAAACAGATTCGAGTCGCGTTCGAACACCAGGCCGCTGTCGACCGAAAAGGTGGGCACGGCGCGCGTAAACGACGTGTCCGGAAACAGTGCCTTGGTCCTGGCATCGTTGTCGAGCTGATACGCGCTGGCATTGAGCATCAGCTTGGGCGTGATGAAGTAGCCAGGGCGCACGATGGGGAAACTCACCTGCGGCACGACCACGAGGCGCGACCCTTGCACCAGCGTCGGGTGCGCGAAGCGCGTCGCTTCCGCGTCGAAGGTCCAGTCGAAACCGCCCCAGACGTCATATTTACCAGCGTGAAAGTTTACCGCCGGCAAACGGTCATACGGCCGCGACACAGTCAGACTGGGATCTTTGGCGGCATCGGGGTCTTGCAACACCTGATAATTCTGCACGCGCGCCGTCAGGCTCCAGTCCTCGGTGCGGTAATCGGTGCGCAATTCGCGCAGCAACTGGCGCTCGGTGGCGGAGGCGACGTTTTTCGAAAAATCGTTCGGGTAATTATTGTCCGATGCGTCGCGCAGATCCCAGCTGTACGTCCAGTCCTTGGCCAGCGCCTGCTCGTGCTTGGACTTGATCATGTAGCGGTTGGTCTTGGTTTGCTTGTCATTAGGCAAGAACTCAACCGACGTTTCACCGCTGTACAAGCCGGCATCCGTCTCGCCCATGTAGCGGCCCGTCGCACCGAGCTGGATGCCGCGCCGCTGGATGTAGCGCGGGAACAGCGTCAGGTCGCGGTTCGGCGCGATGTTCAGATAATACGGCATCAGCAGCTCGAAACCGTTCTTCGAGGCAAAGCCCGGCGTGGGCGCCAGCCAGCCCGAGCGGCGCGCGCCCGACAGCGAAAACGAGATGCCCGGCGTGCCCAGGATCGGCACGTCCTTGAAATAGATGATGGTCTTGCTGCCCGTCCCCACGTCGCGGCCCGTATCGAGGTTCAAGGTGCTCGATTTCAGGTACCAGTCCGGATTCGGCCCTTCGCAGGTACTGTACGTACCTTCGATGACATTGGCTTCGTCGGGGTTGATGAAGTCGACGCGCTCGGCCTTGCCCCGGCCGCCGCCCACTTCGAAGCGGTACGTCGGGTTAAGCAGGAAACCCTTGCCGGTCTCCATGTTCAGCTTCAGGACGTCACCCGTGTAGTAATCGCCAAAACGCCACATTTTGATATGGCCCTCGGCGTCGAACTGATCTTCAACTTGTTTGTAACAAGCTGTATCGGCCGTCATTTTTGTGGTTTTTCCGCGCTCAATCACGACATTTTTATCGAGATTGATCTCCCTTTCGGGTCGTCCGTTCATGCTGTTCGCCGTCATGACGGTGGGCGCGTCGGGATCTTCCACATGAACCGGACGCGGTGCTTTCTGGGCGTGAACAGGCACCGTCGTGGCGGCGACGAGCGCGCTGATGGCGAAAGCCCAGCGCTGCGAAGGGGGGGAGGCCGAAAACCAGCTCATGAATTGGAAGGGGCAAGCACCATTGAGAGGCGATTTTTTGATTTGAATCCCTTATTATATGGGAATCTGTGCGACACGCCTTAAAGCTCGGGTAGCTGGCCCCGGTCGCAACGTAGTAGTAACGGCTAGCAGCGCAGGAACTGCGCAGGCAAATCCCTGGTTTACCAGTGATAAAACATTGAGGGGCTCCCCGGAGTACCCATTCTTGGCAAGACAAGACACGCTACGAGAAGGTGCCTTGTCAGTCTTATACGCCCGCCGAATCACCGGCGAGTCGCGATTCCTTTGCCTGTTTTGTTTACATAAAACATTGAAACTGTAGTTTATTTGCAAAGCTTGTGGATATTTTACATTTGCTTACAATTTTCTATATTTCAACAGTTCTCTGCAAGACTCGGTTGTCTCTCAGCTGAGTCATACCCGAGTGAAACTCTTCGATATCTTGTCATGCTTCAGTCCTGCAACTGCTGCCATGACCGGATGTACGACCATCTGTCACCTACTTGAGTGTGCGTCGCCGGTAACGGCGGGGTGCAAAGCCTCAGGGACAACGTACCCCCATTCTTTTCCGGCAGCCCGGCGTGCGAACGCCTCGCTGGAGACTGCGAGCAGCGATGCGGTCAAGGGGCTAGGTGAGTGCTGCAAGGGCAATGTTATGTGAACCATCGTTTGAACCCTCGTAAATATTAATAGGCCAAAGCTGCTGGCAGGCCTAAACCAAACGGTATGTGGCTGGTTATCTCCGTGGATTCTGGGGACACGTCGTCATTCAGCCACCGGGGGAAAGATGGGCCCTAAACAGCCAGTCGCGATGTAGCTGTCGCGTCGATATCGTTGGGAACGTGGTAAGCCCGATTCCCTGCCGCTCGATCAAAGAACCGACATAGCGGCAAGCAAACCGCAAGGCACGCCCTTGGGGGAGCGGGTAGAGGAGGATGGAGAAAGCGAATGCCGGGCTGTAATGGTCCGGATAGGGATTCAAGATTTGTCCCGGCCTGAAAGGGTGCCCACTTCCATCTGGTGTAATAGTCGTCATACGACTGTACTGGCTCCAGGCAGTCATCATTTTTCAACCACTCCGAAGGGATGCAGCTCACCCTTCGGGGTGCGCTGTGTCTCGTCGGAACAACTACACGAGGTTCAGCATGAAAGTAACCGCTAGCAGTCTTGCAGGTTCTGCGTCCTCGCACGTGCCAACTGAATGGGTCGCCATCAACTGGCGGCTCGTACAACGCAACGTGAGAGCCATGCAGCATCGATTAACGAAGGCTACACAGGAAGGCGACTGGCGCAGGGCGAAAGCGCTGCAAAGGTGGCTAACCCACTCGTTCAGCGCGAAAGCGCTGGCAGTCAAACGAGTGACAGAGAATCAAGGCAAACGAACCGCAGGCGTGGACCAGCAGTTGTGGGACTCAGCAACGCAGAAGTTCGCTGCCATTGCGCAGTTGAAGAAACAAGGCTATCGGCCCCTGCCATTACGGAGGGTCTTTATTCCCAAGTCAAATGGAAAGATGCGCCCACTGGGCATCCCTACCATGCGGGACCGGGCGATGCAGGCACTTCACCTGCTGGCCTTGGATCCGGTCTTGGAAACGCTGAGTGATCCCAACTCATACGGGTTTCGCAAAAATCGCTCAACGGCCGATGCGATGTCGCAAATTTTTCTCCAGACCTGCCGGAAAGTGTCGGCAACCTGGGTGTTGGATGCGGATATCGAAGGTTTTTTCGACAATATCAACCATCAATGGCTGGTCGACAATGTCTTCATGGATAAGTTGATCCTGTCTAAATGGCTGAAATCCGGGGTAGTTGACCGGAAGCAATTAATGGCAACCACAGCTGGAACGCCACAGGGCGGCATCATCAGCCCTGCCCTTGCGAATTGGACGTTGAACGGGCTGGAGACTGAACTGATTGCGCACCTCGGTGCGAAATTCGGCAAGTCAAAGGCAGGCAAGCTCAAAGTCGGTGTCGTGCGATATGCGGACGATTTTGTCGTTACCAGTGGATCGAAGGAATTGCTGGAGACGGAAATCAAGCCTTGGATCGAAGCATTTCTTGCAGTCAGAGGATTGCGACTGTCCAGTGCCAAAACCAAGATCGTGCACATCGATGAGGGCTTCGACTTCCTGGGGTGGAACTTCCGAAAATATTCCGGGACACTACTCATCAAGCCAAGTAAGAAGAACATGAAAGCGTTCTATGAAAAGCTGAGGAAGACGATCAGCGAAAACATCGGGGCGAAGCAGGAGAATCTCATTCGATTGCTGAACCCCATGCTGCGGGGCTGGGCGCAATATCACAGCCCTGTCGTCGCCAAGGAGGCGTTTTCGACGATGGAGTCGCTGCTGTACTGGCGGCTTCGTCGCTGGGCCATGCGCAGGCATCCGAAGAAAACCGACAGTTGGATACGCGACCGATACTGGCGCCCAACCGAGAGTGGAAATCGGATGTTTGCAGCGGACGTTGTCACAAAGAATGGCAATAAGGCCATGAAAGAACTGTACTCGTTACCAGGTACAGCGATTCTGCGTCACACGAAGATCAAGGGCGGCTATCACCCCTACGATCCGCAATGGGAACTGTACGGCGAAACCCTTCGGCAGGAACGCATGTTGAAAAACATGTCTTACCGGCGCGAGTGGGCCAAGCTCTACCTCGACCAACGTGGCTTGTGCGCTCTGTGTGGATATGAGATGAACATGGAAACCGGATGGCATGACCACCACATGGAACACCGTGTGGCAGGTGGTTCCGACGCCCTTGGAAATCGCGTATTATTGCACCCAAATTGCCATATAAATGTGCACGCAAACGATTTACACGTTGCGAAGCCGGTCCCTGCATAGGGACTTTTATTATGCTTGAGCCGTGTGCGGTGAAAGTCGCACGCACGGTTCTTAGGGGGGAGAGCTTCCAGCAATGGGGTTCTCCTACCCTCCGCATCATCAACCCGATTCCACAGGCCGCTTAATGTCATTCTCTTCCAATTCCTCCACCGCGCCGGCCCAGGCCGACGCTCGCCTGACCCTGTTGAAAGCCTGGTTGACCTCGCTTAACCTCGTCGCGCCCGAATCCGCCCGCCCCGCTTCCAGCGATGCCAGCTTCCGCCGCTACTACCGTCTCGATATGCTGCCTGGCAATACAACATTGCCAGGAAGTACACTGATTGCCATGGATGCGCCGCCCGAGCGCGAAAACGTGCCCGCCTTTGTCAAGGTGGCCGGCTTGCTGAAAGGCGCCGGCGTGTCCGTGCCCGAGATCATCGCGCAAGACCTGGACAACGGCTTCCTGCTGCTCTCCGACCTGGGCACGACCACCTACCTCGACGCCCTGAACCACGACAATGCCAGCGTGCTGTACGCCGAAGCGCTGGAATCGTTGATGAAAATCCAGCTGGCCAGCCAACCGGACGTCTTGCCCGAGTTCGACCGCGCCTTCATCCTGCGCGAAATGCATCTGTTCCCGGAATGGTTCATCGGCAAGCATCTGGGCGCCACCTTGACGGATGTGCAACAAACCCAGCTGGACAAGGTCTTCGAGGCCATCACGGCAAATATTTTGTCGCAACAACAAGTATTCATGCACCGCGACTACCATTCGCGCAATTTGATGCACATCAACGACGGTTCGATTCCGAATCCCGGCATCCTCGATTTCCAGGACGCCGTCTTCGGTCCCATCACCTATGACATCGCCTCGCTGCTGCGCGACGCCTACATCCAATGGGATGAAGAACTGGTGCTCGACTGGGTCATCCGCTACTGGCAACGCGCCAAGCAACTGGGCTTGCCCGTGAATCCCGACATCGACGCCTTCTACCGCGATTTCGAATTCACGGCCCTGCAGCGCCACCTGAAAATCCTCGGCCTGTTCTCGCGCCTGAATTACCGCGACGGCAAGGATCTGTACATGGGCGACCTGCCAACCGTGCTCGATTATGTGCGCAAGACGGCCAACCGCTACACGGAACTCAAGCCGCTGGTGCGTTTGCTGGACGCCCTGGAAAACAAGACCCCACAAGTCGGCTACACATTCTGATCACTTCAGAGCAATGTACAAAATAAATCAGAAAACGAGTATTCCATGAAAGCCATGATCTTTGCCGCAGGCCGCGGTGAACGGATGCGTCCGCTTACCGATACCTGTCCCAAACCGCTGCTGAAAGTGCGCGGCCGCCCGCTGATCGTCTGGCATGTGCTGAACCTGGTGCGCGCCGGCATCACGGACATCGTCATCAACCATTCCCACCTGGGCCACCAGATCGAGGAAACCCTGGGCGACGGCAGCGCGTACGGCGCGCGCATCGCGTATTCGCCGGAAAGCACGCCGCTGGAAACGGCGGGCGGCATCGCGCAGGCGCGCCACCTGCTGGGCGAGGAACCATTTCTCGCCATTTCCGGCGACATCTATTGCCCCTACTTTGACTTCAAGCAAGTACTCGACGTGCTGGCCGACAAAGATGTGCTGGGCACGCCGTACCCGGCCGACCAGCGCGACATCGCCTGGACTTACCTGGTGCCCAATCCCGACTTCCATCCACAGGGCGACTTCGGCCTGACCTTGTTCGCGATCAACAATACGGACGAGACCAAGTGGACCTTCGCCAATATCGGCGTGTACCGTCCCGAGATGTTCGACGGCATCGCGCCGGGCAGCCACGCCAGGCTGGGCGACCTGCTGCGCAGTTATGCGGACCAGGGCCGCGTGGGCGGCGAAGTCTATCCGGGCGAGTGGACGAATGTGGGTACGCCGCAGCAGCTTGACGCGCTCAATGGCGTCACCGCTACAAGCCCGAAGGCGCCTGCGGCATGATCGCCAATTACGCGGCCCGGCGCGCGGCGCTGCTGGCGCAGATGCTGCCGGGCAGCGTGGCCATCCTCGCCACAGCGCCCGAAGTGCCGCGCAACAGCGATTGCGATTATCCGTACCGCCACGACAGCTATTTTTACTACCTCAGCGGTTTCACGGAACCCGACAGCGCCGTGGCGCTGGTGGCCGCCAGCGCCACGGCGCCCGCGCGCGCCATCCTGTTTTGCCGCGCCAAGAACACGGAGCGCGAAATCTGGGATGGTTTCCGCCATGGCCCCGAGGCGGCGCGCGCCAGCTTCGGTTTCGACAGCGCCTTCCACGTCGAGGAACTCGACGTGGAAATGACGCGCCTGCTGGCCGACTCGCCCGCCATTTACTATGCGCTGGGCGGCAGCCTCGATGCACAAGTCAAGCTCTGGCGGCACAACGTGCGGCAAAAGGCCCGCAGCGGCGTCACGGCGCCCGCCATTGCGCATGACATCAATGACATGCTCGACGCCATGCGCCTGCTGAAAGACCCGCAGGAACAGCAGCTGATGCGCCGCGCGGCCGCCATTTCCAGCGCCGCCCACGTGCGCGCCATGCGCGCCACGCGGCCCGGCATGCACGAATACGCGCTGGAAGCGGAGCTGCTGTACGAATTCCGGCGCAGCGGCGCGCAGTTTCCCGCATATTCCTCCATCGTCGCGGGCGGCGACAACGCCTGCATCCTGCACTACAGCGCCAACAACGCGGTATTAAAAGACGGCGAGCTGGTATTGATCGACGCCGGCTGCGAACTCGATGGCTACGCCTCCGACATCACGCGCACGTATCCTGTCAACGGCCGCTTCAGCGGCCCGCAGCGGGCGCTGTATGAACTGGTGCTGGCCGCGCAGCAGGCAGCGCTGGACATGGTGCGCCCCGGCTTGCCGCACAGCGCCATCCACGAGGCGGCCGTGCAGGTGCTGGCGCAGGGCATGCTGGATTTGAACTTGCTGGACCGGCAAAAAAGCGGCAGCGCGCAGGACGTCGTCGCCGACAAGGCCTATATGCCCTTCTACATGCACGGCACCAGCCACTGGCTGGGCATGGACGTGCACGACGTGGGCGCCTACCGCGACACGGGCGCGCCCGGCAAGCCGTGGCGCACTTTGGCACCGGGCATGGTGCTGACGGTGGAACCGGGCATCTATGTGCGTCCCGGCGCGGGCGTGCCGGAGCAGTTCTGGCATACCGGCATCCGCATCGAAGACGATGTGCTGGTCACGCCGCAAGGCCATGAAGTCTTCAGCACGGCGCCCAAGAGCGTCGCTGAAATCGAACAACTGATGTCACAGGATTAACGCCGCCGCATGCATACACCATCCACTTTCAATCTCGCCATCTGCGGCGCCGGCCCCGTCGGCATGGCGCTGGCCGCCCTGCTGGTGCAGCGGGGCGGCCGCGCCGCCGGCATCGCCCTGCTCGACGCCAAATCCATCGAGCAAGCCAGGCGCGACCCGCGCACCATCGCCCTGTCGCACGGCAGCCGCCAGATACTCGAGGAAGCGGGCGCCTGGCCCGTGGCAGCGACGCCTATCCACCAGATTCACGTCTCACGCCGCGGCCAGTTCGGGCGCAGCCTGATGGACCGCAGCGAGCATGGCGTCGAGGCGCTCGGTTATGTGGCCCGTTACGGCGCCGTCGTCAGCGCGCTGGCCGACGTGTGCGAACGCCTGGGCGTGGCCAGCCTGCGCCCGGCGCTGGTGACGGGCAGCTGCGAAGACGCCGACGGCGTGTCCGTGCAGATCGACCAGGCGGGCGCCGCATCGAGCTTGCGCGCCAGCCTGCTGGTGCAGGCCGAGGGCGGCCTGTTCGGCCAGCAGCCGGAGCGCGCCGTCAGCCGCGACTATGGCCAAAGCGCCATCATCGCCCATGTGCGCACGAGTGCCCCCATCGCTCACCGCGCGTTTGAACGCTTCACCGATGAAGGCCCGCTGGCCCTGCTGCCGCAGGACGATGGCTATGCGCTGGTGTGGTGCGTGCCGCCCACGCGCGCCGAACAATTGCTGGCCCTGGACGACGCGGCCTTCCTGACGCGCCTGGGCGCCGCCTTCGGCAGCCGTCTGGGACGCTTTACCCACACGACGGCGCGCCTGGCCTATCCGCTGGGTCTGAACGCGCAGGCGGGCGGCACGGCGCGCACGGTCGCCATCGGCAATGCGGCGCAAACCCTGCACCCGGTGGCAGGGCAAGGCCTGAACCTGGGCTTGCGCGACGCCGCCGTGCTGGCCCGCGTGCTGGCGCAGGACAGCAGCCCGGCCGGCCTGGAACGCTATGCGCAATTGCGCCAGGCCGACCGGGGACTGACCGTGCGCGTCACCGACACCATGGCGCGCATTTTCACGGGCAGCGCCCCTACGCAAGGCTTGCTGGGACTGTCGCTGGGCTTGCTGGACGCATTCCCGCCCGCGCGCAAAAGTCTGGCGGAACTGATGATGTACGGCCGCCGCTGAGTCTTGGCAATAAGCAAAGGGCACGGGCGAAAAAGAAACAGGCGGGCGATCCGGCATGGAGTAAACGGCCTGCGGATGCGACAATGGCTGTCACCTGGCTTTCGGCGACCGTTCCATGACAGATGCATTGCCCGCAGCACCGCCTGCCGCTCTTCCCGAAGTACTTTTTTTCCGCCTGCTGGAAGATGCCCTCGACGCCGTCATCATCATCGACGAACAGTGCCGCATCCGCTATATCAATGGCGCCATGCAGGCGCTGTCGGGCTATGCCAGCGGAGAATTGCTGGGCCAGCCCCTGAACGGCCTGCTGCCCGACGCCGTCGGCGCGCAGCACGACAACCTCGTGATCAACTACATCCGCAGCTCACGCAGCTCCAGCGTGCTGGGCAAGATACGCGAATTCGCCATTCGCCACCGCGACACGCAAATGATCCCCATCGAAATGAAGGCGCTGGACCTGGGCGTGGTCGACGGCACGCGCTATTTCGGCGCTTTTTTGCTCGATGTGCGCGAACGGCGCGAACTGGCGGCAAAAAACGCCAGCCTGCTGGCGCAGCTGGAACAGCAGGCGCTGTACGATGCGCTGACGTCGCTGCCCAACCGGCGCGCCTATGAAGCGCAGGCCGAGCAGGCGATGGCGCGCGCGGCGCGCAGCGGCGCCGCCCTGAGCGTGGGCGTGGCCGACCTCGACCACTTTAAAAAGATCAACGACCGCTACGGCCATGCCGTGGGCGACGCCGTGCTGCGCACGGTGGCGCAGGCGCTGCGCGACACGGGACGCATCACCGACGTGGCGGCGCGCCTCGGTGGCGAGGAATTCGGCCTGCTCTTCCCGGACGCCAGCCTGCAGCAGGCGCACCAGGTGGCCGAACGCATCCGCGCGGCCGTGGCGGCGGCGGCCACCGTGCTGCCCGACGGCGGCTCGTTGCACGTCACCATCAGCATCGGCGTGGCGTCGCTGGTGCAAGGCGCCAGCCTGGACGCGGCCATATCGGATGCCGACAAGGCCCTGTACGCGGCCAAGCATCAGGGTCGCAATAAAGTCGTCGCGGCAGCGACCGGCCAATAAAAACGGCCCGCGCAAGGCGGGCCGTCCGGTCGCTGCAAGCGGCATTTATTCGATGGCTTTCAGCATATCCTCGATCACCTTCTTGGCGTCGCCAAACACCATCATCGTGTTCGGCTGGTAGAACAGTTCATTGTCCAGGCCCGCATAGCCGGAAGCCATCGAGCGCTTGTTGACGATGATGCTCTTGGCCTTGTACGCCTCCAGGATCGGCATGCCGGCGATCGGCGATGTCGGATCTTTCGCCGCCGGGTTGACCACGTCGTTCGCGCCCAGCACCAGCACCACGTCCGTCTGGCCGAATTCGCCATTGATGTCTTCCATCTCGAAGACCTGGTCGTACGGCACTTCCGCCTCGGCCAGCAGCACGTTCATGTGGCCTGGCATGCGCCCTGCCACCGGGTGGATCGCATACTTGACGGTGATGCCCTTGTGCGTGAGCTTTTCCACCAGTTCCTTGAGCGAATGCTGCGCGCGCGCCACGGCCAGGCCGTAGCCGGGCACGATGATGACGGTTTCCGCATTGCTCATGATGAAGGCGGCGTCGTCGGCCGAACCCGATTTCACGGGACGCTGTTCCTGCGCGCCGGCCACGCCTGCCGCCGGCGCAGCGCCGCCGAAGCCACCGAGGATGACGTTGAAGAACGAGCGGTTCATGGCCTTGCACATGATGTACGACAGGATCGCGCCGGAAGAACCGACCAATGACCCCGCGATGATCAGCATCGAGTTATTCAGCGAAAAACCGATGCCGGCCGCGGCCCAGCCCGAGTAACTGTTGAGCATCGACACCACCACCGGCATATCGGCGCCGCCGATGGGAATGATGATCAGCACACCCAGCGCAAAGGCGATGAGGGTCATGATGACGAACGGCGTCCAGGCCGGCTCCACCCCGTCGGCGAAGCAGAACGCCAGGCCCAGGCCGACCATCACCAGCGCCAGCACCAGGTTGAGCATGTGCTGGCCCTTGAAGCTGACCGGTGCGCCCTGGAACAGGCGGAACTTGTATTTGCCCGACAGCTTGCCGAAGGCGATCACCGAGCCGGAGAACGTGATGGCGCCGACAAAGGTGCCGATGAACAGCTCGAAACGGTTACCGATGGGCAGCGCCTCGCCGTGCTTGGCGATATTGAAGGCCCATGGCTCGGACACCGCCGCCACGGCGATGCAGACGGCTGCCAGGCCGATCAGCGAGTGCATGGCCGCGACCAGTTCCGGCATCTTCGTCATTTCCACGGTTTTTGCCAGGTAGGCGCCGATGGCGCCGCCCGTGACGATGCCGATGATGACGAGGGTCAGGCCCATGCCGCCCGTTTGCTGCTCCTTCAGTTTCAGGATCAGCGCCACGGTGGTGACGGCGGCAATCGCCATGCCGCTCATGCCGAAGGCATTGCCGCGGCGCGCCGTCGAGGGCGACGACAGGCCTTTCAAGGCCTGGATGAAGCACACCGAGGCGATCAGGTACATCATCGTCACCAGGTTCATGGTGACGAAGCTCATGGCGTGACTCATTCTTTGGCTCCTTGCTTGGCCTTCGGTTCTTTTTTGCGGAACATCTCGAGCATGCGCTGCGTGACGAGGAAGCCGCCAAACACGTTGACGGCGGCCAGCGCCACGGCCAGGGTGCCGGCCGCCTGCGCCAGCGGGCCATCGGTCAGGCCGGCCGCCAGCATGGCACCGACGATGATGATGGCGGAAATGGCATTGGTAACGGCCATCAGCGGCGTATGCAGCGCTGGCGTGACGGTCCAGACGACGTGGTAGCCGACATAAATGGCCAGCACGAAGATGATCAGGTTGGTGATGGTGTGACTGATTTCCATGATGTTGTTCTCTCCGGCGCCGCGTTATTTTCTGAGGATGTCATTGCCCGCGCAAACCAGGCTGGCCTTGATGATTTCATCCTCGCGGTCGATCAGCAATTGATCGTCCTTGTCGATGATGAGCTTTAAGAAGTCCAGCACGTTGCGCGCATACAGGGCCGAGGCATCGGCCGCCACCAGGGTCGCCAGGTTCGGCTCGCCCACGATGTAGACGCCGTGCTTGATGACCGTCTTGCCCAGTTCTGACAGGGGGCAGTTGCCGCCCTGCTCGACGGCCAGGTCGACGATGACGGAACCGGGCTTCATGGCCTTCACCGTTTCTTCGGAGATCAGCACGGGCGCGGCGCGGCCGGGGATCAGGGCCGTGGTGATGATGATGTCGGCCAGTTTCGCCCGTTCATGCACCAGTTCGGCCTGGCGGCGCATCCAGTCGGCCGGCATGGCGCGCGCATAGCCACCCGAGCCCTTGGCAATCTCTTTTTCTTCCTCGGTGAGGAAAGGCACGTCGAGGAACTTGGCGCCCAGCGACTCGACCTGCTCCTTGACGGGCGGGCGCACGTCGGAGGCCTCGATGACGGCGCCCAGGCGCTTGGCCGTGGCGATCGCCTGCAAGCCCGCCACGCCCACGCCCATGATCAGCACGCGGGCCGCCTTGACGGTGCCGGCCGCCGTCATCAGCATGGGCATGAAGCGCTGGTAGGTATTGGCCGCCACCAGCACCGCCTTGTAGCCGGCGATATTCGCCTGCGAGGACAGCACGTCCATCGACTGCGCGCGCGTGATGCGCGGCACGGCTTCCAGGGCGAAGGCGGACAGGCCGGCCGTGGCCATGGCGGCGATATTGTCGGCGTCAAACGGGTTGAGCATGCCGATCAGCACCGTGCCGCTGGCCATCAAGGCCCGTTCCCCGGCATCGGGGGCGCGCACCTTGAGCACGATGGCGCAGCCATAGGCTTCCTGCGCGGTGCCGATCTGCGCGCCGACGGCGGCATACGCCTCGTCGGGAATCGACGCTTGCAAGCCCGCTCCCGACTGCACGACGATCTGATGCTTGGCTGCCAGCTTCTTGACTGTCTCGGGCGTGGCTGCCACCCGCGTTTCACCAGGCCGTGTTTCGGCCGGTATGCCTATCCTCATGATGCCTCCGCTAATTGATAAACTGACTAGAATCTAACACGGAAAGCAGCGCGTTAAACGTTTGTGAACCAGCAACTTCTAGTTGTACGACACTAATTTCACCAGCATCCCCCAATTCGTTTCACCATGCGGCGCGGCGACCATATTGTGGGAATGTGTGTCAATCTCACCACAGTCGAGCCTGCGTGCGCGCTTGTTTTGACCACAGGGAAAGCCTATATTAGCGGGCGTTTCCTGCCATCTTGCCGACTAAGCCCCCATGCTAGTGCGCTCCCCGGGAAAGACGTAAGTACCTCCCACCGCTATTTGCTAAAACGTTGTCATTTATCAATATGTCCGCGCAACAGAAGGCCGGGTTCAAACCGCGCGCGCAGAACAAGATAAAATGTCGGCTCTTTCAAGGATGGAATCATGCCGAGAATCTGGAAACCCTCTGTCACCGTTGCCGCCATCGTCGAGCGCGACGGCCTGTTTTTACTGATTGAAGAAGAAACCAGCGAAGGCATCAAGCTCAACCAGCCGGCCGGTCATCTCGACCCGTTCGAGTCGCTGGAACAGGCGGTGATCCGCGAAACGCTGGAAGAAGCGGCCTACGATTTCATCCCCACGGCACTGGTCGGCATGTATATGTCGCGCTATCAGTCACTGCGCACGGGCGAGGACGTGACCTATTTGCGTTTCACCTTTTGCGGCACGGCCGGCGCCGAGCATGACCGCCCGCTGGACGAAGGCATCATCCGCACCCTGTGGATGACGCGCGACGAGCTGGCGGCATGCCAGGAGCGCCACCGCAGCCCGCTGGTGCTGCAGTGCGTGGACGAATACCTGGCTGGCCGGCGCGCGCCGCTGGCCCTGCTGCACACGCATGCGTCTGTCTTTAACAGCGCATAGCAATATTATCTAAAGTACACTGGAAAGCAAGATGAGCAAGAAGAAAGTCGTTATCGGCATGTCCGGCGGGGTCGATTCCTCGGTCGCGGCATGGATGCTGAAGGAACAAGGCTATGAAGTCATCGGCCTGTTCATGAAAAACTGGGAAGATGACGACGATTCGGAATACTGCTCCACGCGCCAGGACTGGATCGACGCGGCCAGCGTGGCCGACGTCATCGGCGTCGATATCGAAGCCGTCAATTTCGCCTCCGAATACAAGGACCGCGTATTCGCCGATTTTTTACGCGAATACCAGGCCGGCCGCACGCCGAACCCGGACGTGCTGTGCAACGCTGAAATCAAGTTCAAGGCCTTCCTCGACCACGCCATGACCCTGGGTGCCGACCTGATCGCCACCGGCCACTACGCGCGCGTGCGCCAGGCGCCGACGGACGCTGGACGCTATGAACTGCTCAAAGCCGTCGACGCCAGCAAGGACCAAAGCTACTTCCTGCACCGGCTGAACCAGGCGCAATTGTCGAAAACCCTGTTTCCGCTCGGTGAAATCCCGAAGACGCAAGTGCGCAAGATCGCCGAACAGTTGGCGCTGCCGAACGCGCAAAAGAAGGATTCGACGGGCATCTGTTTTATCGGCGAACGCCCGTTCCGCGAATTTTTGAACCGCTATCTGTCCTACAAGCCTGGCCCGATGAAGACGGCCGACGGCAAGACGGTGGGCGAACACGTGGGCCTGAGTTTTTATACGCTGGGCCAGCGCAAGGGCATCGGCATCGGCGGCGTGAAGTCGTACCAGAACGCGGACGGCAGCAGCGACGCCTGGTATGTGGCGCGCAAGGATATCGCCAACAACACCCTGTGGGTGGTGCAGGGCCATGACCATCCGTGGCTGCTGTCGCCCGCCTTGACGGCCGACCAGGCCAGCTGGGTCGCAGGCAGCGCGCCGCAGGCAGGCGCCTTGAGCGCCAAGACGCGCTACCGCCAGGCCGATGTGGCTTGCCAGCTGCTGCCGGAGGGGAATGAACACTTCAGCCTGGCGTTTGACCAGGCGCAATGGGCCGTCACGCCAGGCCAGTCGGCCGTGCTGTACGACGGCGACGTGTGCCTCGGTGGCGGGATCATCGCCAGCTCAACGGGCCTGGCCGGCGTCTAGGTATTGCCTTGCGCGGCAGCGGCCAAGGCCTGCTGCTGCTTGCGCACCATGGCAATGACCGTATTGCGCACGGTTTTCAGGACCGTGTCGGCCATGAAGGGTTTCACGATGAAGCCCGATACGCCCATGGCGTGCGCCGCCTGCAGCGAAGCGGCGTCGATGCCGCCCGAGACCATGAAAATGAGCGTTTTCGGATACTGGGCGCGGATGGTTTGCACAACATTCGTCCCGTCTTCCACCTGCTCGCGCGCGATGCAGACGAAATGCGGGTGGTGCTTGACCAGCAGCGCCAGTCCCAGCGCGCTGGTATGCGTCTGCCCGCAGACATCGTAGCCGCCATCGGTCAGAACCGAGTTCAGCAGACCGCGCGCCACGGCGCTGCTATCGATCAGGACTGTTTTTAACATCATGATTGCTTTCCTTGCTTGATTGTTCTTGCCTGGCGTTCTACTTTTCCCACGCGAGCTTGTTCCAGGTCACGCCTAAAACTACGTCGGTCTTGAGTTCCACCAACTTTCTTGAAAGATACAGTATTTCCCGCTCTTTTCGCAGGCTTTCGCCCAGCGCACCGGGCAAAATCCCCGCGCCGGCCATCACGGCGTCGATATTGCCGTAACCGCGCAACAGTTTCGCCCCCGTTTTCAGGCCGATCTTCGACACGCCGGGAATACTGTCGGTGACGTCGCCCATCAGCGCCAGCAAGTCGGGCAGCAGTTCCGGCGGCACGCCGAACTTTTTCTCGACCCAGGCGCGGTCATGCCAGATGCCCTTGAAATGGTCCCACACGAGCGCGCCGTGCGCGATCAGGCCATGCAAATCCTTGTCAGTGGTGGCGATGACGGCCGCGCCGCGCCCCTCGTGCAGCCAGCGCATGACGGCCGTGCCGATCACGTCGTCGGCCTCCACTTCGGGAATGCTCACGACATGCATGCCGAAGCTGGCCAGCGTGGCGTAAAAGCCGGGCAAGGCGTCGCGCAGCACCTGCGGCATGGGCTGGCGCCCCTCGCGGTAACCGGCATACAGGGCGTGACGCCAGGTCGGGCCGCCAAAGTCGAAGGCCGGCAGGATGTGCGTCGGCTCGTGGTCGTTGATGAGGGTGCGGAACGACGACAGCGCGTGGCGCAGCGCGATCTCCGCCTTCAGGTCGGAATCGGGTTCAGGACTGGCTTCGTAGACGCGGCGTACGATATTCAAGCCGTCGATAGCGAGGAGTCTGGCCATGCGGTAAGTGGATGCTGGTTGAATCGGGCATTTTACCGTATGGCGCCGGGGATATTCCCAGCATATTCCCCTTGGCAGGATTCACGCGGCCTCACAGCACCGAACAAAACCGTAGCGAGCGGAAGGGAGATGTGGCCGAGAAGCGCAACCGTACTCTAGTACGGTGAGCATCGCAGGCCATATATACCGACGCGCAGTAGGTTTGGTTTGGTGCTCTCATTTGGCGAAATCGTAGGGCCCGCCCCGCTCGAGAGCCCGCTGGTAGGCAGGCCGCGCGTGGATGCGCTGCAGGAACGCCGTCAGCTTCGGCAGGCGCTCGTCGAGTCCGCCGCGCATGGCGGCCGCTTCCAGCGGAAAGCTCATCTGGATGTCGGCCGCCGTGAATTCATTGCCGGCAAACCATTTGGTGTTCTCCAGCTCCGCTTCCATGTAAGCCAGCTGGCTGTTGATATTGGGCAGGATGAAGCTGCTCTTGACCTTGCTGGCGATGCCGCGCGCGATGGGCTTGATGAAAAACGGCATCGGCGACGACTCCACCTTGTCGAACACCAGCTTCATCAGCAGCGGCGGCATGGCCGAGCCTTCCGCGAAGTGCAGCCAGTAAGTCCAGCGCAGCTTCTCCGGCGTGCCCGCCGCCGGGATCAGGCGGCCATTGCCGTAGCGTTCGACCAGGTAGTCGATGATGGCGCCCGATTCGGCGATGGTGTTGGCGCCATCCGTGATCACGGGCGACTTGCCCAAGGGATGCACGGCTTTCAAGGAAGCGGGCGCCAGCATGGTTTTCGGGTCGCGCTGGTAGCGCTTGACCTCATATTCCAGGCCCAGTTCCTCGAGCAGCCAGAGCACGCGCTGCGAGCGTGAATTATTCAGATGGTGGACGACGATCATGGTTTTCCCGTTAGGCGATGGTTGAGTTCCAGTATAGCCGGGACAGGAAAATCGCGGCGTCAGGGGCGCCACACCAAAAGAAATTGCAGAAAACAGTATTTTCAATTGATAACTTTTCAATCTTCCCTTATCTTGTTTTGTTTCCAATAAGTAAGGAAACTCCCCTGTGGATTTCGACACCAACAACACCATGCCCAAGCGCGAAGCCATCACCTTCAGCGCCACCGGCAGCGAATACTTCCGTATCTGGATCGTCAACCTGCTGCTGAGCATCGTCACCCTGGGCATTTATTCCGCCTGGGCCAAAGTGCGCCGCAACCGCTATTTCTATTCCAGCACCCACCTGGCTGGCAGCAGCTTCGAATACCACGGCAATGCCGTGGCCATCCTGAAGGGCCGCATCGCGGCCGTGGTGCTGATCGGCGGCTACAACATCGCCCTGCGGGTCTCGCCCATCGTGGGCCTGCTGATGTTCGTGCTGCTGGCCGCCATCCTGCCCTGGCTGGTATGGAAAAGCCTGCAGTTCAAGCTGTACAACACCAGCTACCGGGGCATCCGCTTCGGTTTCGGCGGCAGCGCCAAGGAAGCCTACAAATACTTCCTGTGGCTGCCCATCCTGAATACCTTCACCCTGGGCTTGATGACGCCATTCCTGCACCAGCGCCTGAAGCGCTTCCAGCACACGCAAAGCCGCTTCGGCACCAGCCAGTTCAGCTTTGATGCTACGGTCGGCAGCTTTTACAAGACGTACCTGCTGTTCTTCGCGCTGCTGCTGGGCGGCCTGCTGGTGCTCATTTTCGTCGTCTTCGGCAGCGTGTTTGCCTCGTTTGCGGCCCATGCCAACGACGCCACCAAGGTCGGCAGCCTGATGTTTGCCATCGGCGCCCTGTATCTGTGGGCCTTCACCGTGCTGCCCCTGTTCCTGACCATGATCCAGAACCTGATCTGGAACCACACGCGCTTGCAGCAGCACCAGTTCCAGTCGCAACTGACCTGGGGCCGCACCACGTTCATCATGCTGACCAACCTGCTGGGCGTCGTCGTCACGCTGGGGCTGTTCGCGCCATTCGCCCACGTGCGCTGGCTGAAGTACCGCCTGGAGGCGACGTCGATGCTGGTACACGGCAGCCTGGACGAGTT
Source organism: Janthinobacterium sp. PAMC25594 (assembly GCF_019443505.1). Classification (NCBI taxonomy): domain Bacteria; kingdom Pseudomonadati; phylum Pseudomonadota; class Betaproteobacteria; order Burkholderiales; family Oxalobacteraceae; genus Janthinobacterium; species Janthinobacterium sp. PAMC25594. The sequence continues at coordinate 4,420,732 of NZ_CP080377.1, read as the reverse complement.
TGTCGCCGCCACGGGCCAGCAAGTGTCGGCCACGGGCGAAGGCATGGCCGACCTGCTGGACTTCGACCTGTCGATGTAAGCAATGAACGCCAACACGCAAGAAAGCCACGCTCCCCTGGCTGGTCGCTACTTCGACGGCCACAGTTCGCGCCTGTACCACGTGACGCTGTCCGTACGCGATGGCGTGGCCATGCTGGCCGGCGATATCGAGCGCAGCTGCCCGCTGGGCGAGCTGCACGTGTCCGAACGCAGCAGCCACGCCGTGCGCAAGGTCAGCTTTCCCGACGGTGCCTACCTGGAGATCGCCGACCAGGCGGCCTTCAACAACGTGCTACATGACACGGGCCACCGCGATGGCTGGGTGGTGCGGCTGCAGCAAAGCTGGCGCGGCGCCCTGCTGGCGACGGTGGCCACCGTGCTGGCCCTGTGGCTCAGCTATCAGTACCTGCTGCCCTTGGTGGCGAAGGGGCTCGCGTATGCGATTCCCCAGTCCGTCGAGCGGCAACTGGGCCAGGGCGTGCTCGACTTCCTCGACGGCCACGTGTTTGAAGCGAGCAAGCTCGCTGGCACGCGCCAGCAAGCCTTGCGCAATCAGTTCGCGCGCCTGGCCACGCCCGGCGACAGCACGCTCGAGCACCGCATCGTTTTCCGCAAGAGCAAGATCGGTCCGAACGCGTTTGCCCTGCCGTCGGGCGACATCGTGCTGACCGATGAAATGGTGGAACTGATGCCGGACGACGACGCCATCATGGGCGTGCTGGCGCATGAACTGGGCCACCTGCAGCAGCGCCACCTGACGCGGCGCATCATCCAGACCTCGGCCGTCGGTGCCGGCGCGGCGCTGCTGTTCGGCGACGTGTCGACCGTGGTGGCCACCGTGCCACCGCTGTTGCTGGACTTGAAGTATTCGCGCGATGTCGAACGCGACGCGGACGACTATGCGATCGCCATGCTGCGCCAGAACGGCATCGCGCTGGAACACCTGGCGCAAGTGTTTGTCGCCCTGGGCAAGCTGGACCAAGGCACGCCGTACTTGTCGAGCCATCCGGCCAGCACTGAACGCATCGCACGCATCAGAGCGGCACAGCGCTAAGCACCTCACGCGGCGCCGCTGGGCGCCGCGTTCTTTCCGTCCAGCACGTTCCGTGAATCGAAGGTAGACTCGGCAGTATCAGTCTGACTTCCCCGGAGTGCCCATGCACCTAGTACCATTTCGCTACCTGACCTTCATTGCGACGGCAGCCATCTTTGTCCTGTCCCTGTTTTATTACGATCATTACTGGCTGCCCGTGCTGGCCGGTGCGCTGACCCTGGTCGGCATCAGCGACCTGCTGCAGACCAAGCGCGCCCTGCGCCGCAACTATCCCATCCTCGCGCATTTCCGCTTCTTTTTTGAGAGCATCCGCCCCGAAATCCGCCAGTATTTCCTGGAAAGCGACAGCGAGGCGACGCCGTTTTCACGCAGCCAGCGCAGCATCGTCTACCAGCGCGCCAAGGAACAGACGGACAAGCGCCCGTTCGGCACCCAACTCGACGTGTATGCAGCGGGCTATGAATGGATCAACCATTCCATCGCCCCCGCCAAGGTCACGGGCCACGATTTCCGCATCGAGATCGGCAACCATCCGGACTGCCCCCGCACAAAGCCGTATTCGGCCAGCGTCTTCAATATCTCGGCGATGAGCTTTGGCGCCCTGTCGGCCAACGCCATCCTGGCCCTGAACGGCGGCGCGCGCAGCGGCGGCTTCATGCACGACACGGGCGAAGGAAGCATCAGCCCCTACCACCGCGAAAACGGCGGCGACCTGGTATGGGAAATCGGCTCCGGCTACTTCGGCTGCCGCAATCAGGACGGCACGTTTTCAGAGGAGCGCTTCATCGCCAACGCCAGCTCCGAGCAGGTGAAAATGATCGAGCTGAAAATGTCGCAGGGCGCCAAGCCGGGCCACGGCGGCGTGCTGCCCGGCCCGAAAGTGACGATCGAAATCGCCACCACGCGCGGCGTGATGGTGGGCGAGGATTGCGTCTCGCCGGCGGCGCACAGCGCCTTTTCCACGCCGCTGGAAATGCTGCATTTTATCGACCGTCTGCGCACGCTCTCCGGCGGCAAGCCGACGGGCTTCAAGCTGGCCATCGGCCATCCGTGGGAGTTTTTCGCCATCGTGAAAGCCATGCTGGAAACGGGCATCACGCCCGACTTCATCGTCGTTGACGGCAGCGAAGGGGGCACGGGCGCGGCGCCCCTGGAATTCACGGACCATGTGGGCACGCCGCTGCAGGAAGCGCTGGTGCTGGTGCATAACACCCTGGTGGGCGCCAACCTGCGCGCGAAGATCAAGATCGGCTGCTCGGGCAAGATCATCACGGCCTTCGACATCGCCCGCCTGCTGGCGCTGGGCGCCGACTGGTGCAATTCGGCGCGCGGCTTCATGTTCGCGCTGGGCTGCATCCAGTCGCAAAGCTGCCACACGGACCGCTGCCCCACGGGCGTGGCCACGCAAGACCCGCAGCGCCAGCGCGCGCTGGTGGTGTCCGACAAGATCGCCCGCGTGGCGCACTTCCACCAGAACACCATGAAGGCGCTGGCCGAACTGATCGCCGCCGCCGGCCTGGCGCACCCGCAGGAACTGCGCCCGCACCACCTGGTGCGGCGCATCTCGCCGAACCAGGTGAAACTGGCCTCGGCCCTGCTGCCCTTCCTGGAAGCGGGACAATTGCTCGACCCGAGCCAGCTGCCGCAGCTGCCGCCCGTGTTCGGCCTGTACTGGCCCAAGGCGCAATCGGCCTCGTTCCAGCGCCTCGATTGATGCGGCGTTTGCGCAAGTGGAGCAATACCACTTAATAACCACTTGCGCAAATATCCAAATCCAATACAATACCAAAACAAGTACAAAACCAGGGCAGCTTTTCCGGTGAGCGCCACGATGCGCCGCCACGGTGCCAGAATACGTATGCCGTCGTCACAATAAATACCGGAGGAGTTGCAGCATGGAGCAGGGTTTGCGCGAAAAAGTAGGACAGTTGTTCATGGTGGGCTTCGACGCCCTGCAGGCGGACGAGCATATCAAGACCTTGATACGCGAAAAGAAGGTGGGCGGCGTGATCCTGTTCCGCCGCAATGTACACACGCCTGCGCAAGTGTCGGCCCTGTGCCGCGAACTGCAGGAAATCAACGCGGAAGTGTCGGACATCCCGCTCTTGATCTCCATCGACCAGGAAGGCGGCATGGTGATGCGCATCGAGCAGGGCGTCACGCCGATTCCGGCGGCGATGGCTTTCCAGGCGGCCGGCTCGGTGGAAGATTGCGAACGCATGAACCAGATCAGCGGCGATGAAATGCGCCAGCTGGGCATCAACCTGCTGCTCGCGCCCGTGCTGGATGTGAACAACAACCGCAACAACCCCGTCATCGGCGTGCGCGCGTATGGAGAGGATGCCGCCACCGTCATAGCCTACGGCATGGCCGCCATGCGCGGCCAGCGCGCCAGCGGCATGGCCGTGACCGCCAAGCACTTCCCCGGCCACGGCGACACGGCCATCGACACGCACTACGCCATGGCCCTGGTCCCGCACGACAAGGAACGCCTGCGCGCCGTGGAACTGGCGCCCTTCCGCGCGGCCATCGCCGGTGGCGTGGACGCCATCATGACGGCGCACGTGGTCTTCCCCGCCTTCGAAGCCGACACCAGCGTGCCGGCCACCCTGTCCAAAGGCGTGCTGACGGACCTGCTGCGAGGTGAAATGCAATACCAGGGCGTCGTCATTACCGACTGCCTGGAAATGGCGGCCATCGCCGACGGCATCGGCATCGCCCAGGGCGCCATCGCCACCCTGCAGGCAGGCGCCGACATCGTCCTTATCTCGCACCGCGAAGCGCAGCAGACGGCGGCCATCGAGGCTGTCATCGCCGCCGTGGAGCGCGGTGACATTGCGATCTCGCGCATCGACGCGGCTTGCGCGCGCGTGGCGGAACTCAAGCGCAACCGCGCCGTGCGCGACTGGCGCGAACATCCCGTCGCCCCGCCATCGCTGATGCAGCCGGCCGCCATGGCCCTGTCGCAGCTGCTGCAAAAAGCGGCATTGCGCGTGCAGGGCGACTACCGCCCGCTCGACGCCAGCCTGCCCGTGACCCTGCTGACGGTGGAAGTGCGCTCGCGCAGCGAGATCGACGAAGTGGCGCTGGGCCGCAACAAGGAAGCACGCAGCTCGATGCTGCCGGCGCTGCTCGAAGCGGGCCTGGACGTGCGCGAATATGCCTTGTCGGCCGAAGCGCTGGACGAAGAGGTCAACGAGGCCATCGCCTTTGCGCAAGGCGCGCGGCAGATCGTGCTGCAAACGTATAACGCCATGTTCGTCGACGGCCAGCGCCGGCTGGTCGAGGCCCTGCCGCACGATAAACTGTGGCTGGTGGCGGGCCGTTTGCCCTACGACCTGGACCTGGCGCCCCACGCGCAAGGCCGCCTGGCCGCCTTCGGCTGCCGCCCGGCCGCGCTGGTGCCCGTGGTGGAAAAACTGGCCGGCAAGGCGTAAATCCACGCCGCCGTCATGCACATGCCGGGCACTGCCCGGCATTTTTTATGCCGCGTCGCAATCGAAGCGCACGCCCGTCATCTGCTCGCTCAGCGCCCATAGCCGGCGTGCCTGCGCGGGATCGACAGCCCAGCGCCGCACGCCCGGCCCCGTGCTGTCGTCCGCCACCAGGGTGGCGATGTCGCCATCCTCGCAATACACGCCGCCGATACCATCGAGCTGCGCGCTGGTGGCGCACCAGACGGCCGTGGCCGCGCCCTGCGCCACATTCTTGAAACCCGATTGCGGCGGCGGATTCACCTGGCCCTCGTCATCGAGCGCCCCGACCCGGCGCAAGTCGTCGAGGTCCAGATGGCGCAGCAGCGGCGTCAGGATGGCGCCCGGATGCAGCGAGTAGGCGCGCACGCCGTGCGCCGCGGCGCGCCGGTCCAGTTCCACGGCAAACAGCGCATTGGCGCTTTTCGACTGCGCATACGCGCGCCATTTGTCGTACGGCTGATGCAGGAAATGCGGGTCGTCCAGGTCGACGCCTGCCTGCCGGTGTCCCAGCGACGACACGCACACCACGCGCGCGCCCCGCGCCTGCCGCAAGGCGCGCCACAGGCGTGCCGTCAGCTGGAAATGCCCCAGGTGATTCGTCGCGAACTGCGCCTCGTAGCCACGCGCATCGCGCAGCAAGGGCGTGGCCATGATGCCGGCGCCGTTGACCAGCACGTGCAGGGCGCGGCCGGAGGCAAGAAAGGCGGCGGCAAAGGCATCGATCGATTGCGGATCGAGCAGGTCGAGCGCGGCGACCTCCACGCCGGCCATGCCATCCAGGGCCGCTTGCGCCTGATGCGGGTGGCGCGCCGGCACCAGTACACGGGCGCCGGCGCCGGCCAGCACGCGCACCGTTTCCAGACCCAGGCCCGATGCGCCGCCCGTGACGATGGCCTGCATGCCGGACAGGTCGCGCCCGGCCAGCGCCTCGGTGGCCGTGGTGCGCGCGTCAAAACCGGAATGCAAGGGAGTTTGAAGGGTAGTGGTATATGTCATGGCTGCCTGGGCGTGATCGATAAAAACCCATTGTGCGCGCCGTGGCCTGGACTGTGAATGGCGTAAAATCTTTAATACTATCGCTATCGTCCAGAATTGAACCCACCATGGATTTGCTCTCCGATGTACTCTCGCTGCTCGATACGCGCAGTTCCTACTTTGCCGGCCTGAAGGCGGGCGGCGAGTGGGCCATCGACTTTCCGCCGCCGGACGGCATCAAGTTCAACGCCGTGATCGAAGGCGGCTGCTGGCTGACGGTCGCCGGCATCGACGCTCCCGTGCAACTGCAGACGGGCGACTGCTTCCTGCTGGCGCCGGGGCGCGCGTTTACCCTGGCCAGCACACCCGGCTTGCCGGCCGCGCCGGCGCTGGACGTGTACCGGCATGCGCGGCACGGCGTGGCCCGCCACGGCGCGCCGCAGCACGATTTTTTTCTCATCGGCGGACGCTTCAGCTTTGGCGACGAAGCGGCCATCCTGCTCGACTGCCTGCCGCCGCTGCTGCACGTGCGCGGCGATACGGACCAGGCCAGCGTGCTGCACTGGGCCTTGCAACGGCTGGCGCAGGAACTGCAGGCGACGGCGCCCGGCGCGGCGCTGATGACGCGCCACCTGGGCCACATGATGCTGCTGCAGATGCTGCGCCAGTATCTGGCAGCGCAGGCCTCGCACCCGGCAGGCTGGCTGTTCGCGCTGGCCGATCCCCGGCTGCGCGCGGCCATCGAGGCGATGCATGCGCAGCCGGCGCAGCGCTGGACCTTGGCACAGCTGGCCGCCGTCGCGGGCCAGTCGCGCTCCGCCTTTGCCGTGCATTTCAAGACCAGGGTGGGCGTGACGCCGCTCGACTACCTGCTGCGCTGGCGCATGCGCCTGGCGACGCGGCGCCTGAAGGACAGCGGCGCGCCCATCGCCTCGATCGCGCTGGCGCTGGGTTACGATTCGGACAGCGCCTTCAGCCACGCCTTCAAGCGCGTCATGGACTGCTCGCCGCGCCAGTACCGGCTGCGCCACGCGGGCGTGCAGGCGTAAAAAAACCCGCATCTGCGGGTTTTAACAATACAGGGTCAGCGCGCCGCGACGGGTGGCAGGGCGGCCACCGCCAGCAAGGCGAACGGCCCGAGGAACAGGCCGATACCGAACCAGACGCCGCCATTGCGCCCACGCCGGCTGGCCAGCAGCCAGGTGGCGATCGCAAACAAAAACATGAAGATCAACAGTATCGCCATTGCCACTCCTTGCCATGCGGAAAGCCCAGTGTAGCCCACGGGCGCGCCTGTGGCTAGACGTACATCAATCCTGGCGCTGTACCTGCATCAGGATCACGCGCTTGCTGCTGCCGTCGGCCGGTGGCGTGGCCGACGGTGGCGGCGGACTGTCGCAGGAACCGCAGGAACCGCAGCCGCTGCCGCAACCGGGCGCCACCTTGAAGAAGGTCGACATCTTCGCCTCATCGAGGCCGCAGCGCACCAGGCCGCGCACGATGGCGCGGCGCACGCCCGCCGGCAGGTACTTGGTCGAAAAATGCAGCAGCGCGGCTGCGACGATCAGGGCGACGATGAGGGTTTGCCACATGGTTTTCTCCTAAGCGCCCAGCATCAGGGCGACGCGATATGTGATGAACGAGGCGGCATACGCCAGCGCAAACATGTAGCCGGCCATCAGCAGCGGATAGCGCCAGCCGCCCGTCTCGCGCTTCACCACGGAGAGCGTCGACAGGCACTGCGGCGCGAACACATACCAGGCCAGCAAGGACAGCGCGGTGGCCATCGACCATGAATGGGCGATCAACGGCTCCAGCGTGGTGGCCAGCGCATCGCCCGTTTGCGACAGCGCATACACGGTGCCCAGGGCGCCGACGGCCACTTCGCGGGCCGCCATGCCGGGCACCAGCGCGATGCAGATCTGCCAGTTGAAACCGATGGGCGCGAAGATCACTTCCAGGCCGCGGCCCAGGATGCCGGCCAGGCTGTAATAGATAGGAGGATGGATCGCGTTGTCCGGCGCGCCGGGGAAGGTGCTGAGGAACCACAGGATGATCATCAGGCTCAGGATGATGGTGCCGACGCGCGTGAGGAAGATCTTCGCGCGCTCCCACAGGCTGACGGCCAGGTTGCGCAGGTGCGGCCAGTGGTAGGCCGGCAGTTCCAGCATCAGTGGCTGGTTGCCGCGCACGCCCATGCCACGCTTCATGACCCAGGCCACGGCCATGGCCGAGATGATGCCGGCGAAGTACAGCACGAACAGCACCAGGCCTTGCAGGCTCAGATAGCCCCATACCTGGCGCTGCGGGATGAAGGCGGCGATGATCAGCGCATACACGGGCAAACGCGCCGAGCACGTCATCAGCGGCGCGATCATGATGGTGACGAGGCGGTCGCGCGGGTTCTGGATGGTGCGCGCCGCCATCACGCCGGGGATGGCGCAGGCAAAGCTCGACAGCAGCGGGATGAAGGCACGGCCCGACAGGCCCACGCCGCCCATCAGGCGGTCCAGCAGGAAGGCCGCGCGCGGCAGGTAGCCGCAGTCTTCCAGACTCAGGATAAAGAAGAACAGGATCAGGATCTGCGGCAGGAATACCAGCACGCTGCCGACGCCGCCGATGATGCCTTCCACCAGCAAGCTTTTCAGGTGGCCATCGGGCATGTTCGCCGTCAGCAGGGCACCCAGGTGGCCCACGCCATCGGTGATCATTTCCATCGGCGTGGCGGCCCAGGCAAACACGGCCTGGAAGATCAGGAACATCAGCACGGCCAGGATGAGGGGGCCGAACACGGGGTGCAGCACCACGTCGTCGATTTTTTCCGTCAGGTTGCCCGTGTCGCTGCTGTCATTGCTGACGGCGGCCAGGATGCGGCGCACTTCGCGCTGGGTTTCTTCGACCGTGACGGCATCGATGGCCGCCAGCGGTTTCGCTTCCACGACCGGCAGGGGCAGCATGGCGTCGATGGCGTTCAACAGGGCTTTTTCGCCATCGTGCTGCACCGCGACGGTTTCCACCACGGGCATGCCCAGTTCCTGCGCCAGCCTGGCCGTATCGATCAGCATGCCGCGCTTGCGCGCCACGTCCGTCATGTTCAGCGCCAGCAGCATGGGCAAGCCCAGACGCTTGACTTCCAGCACCAGGCGCAAGTTCAGGCGCAGATTGGTGGCGTCAACGACGCAAATGATGGCGTCCGGGCGCGGGTCACCCTTGCGCAATCCCCCCACCACGTCGCGCGTGATGGCTTCATCGGGCGTGGTGGCCGACAGGCTGTAGGCGCCCGGCAGATCGAGCAGGCGCACGGGCTTGCCGGCGGGCGAAGTGAAATGGCCTTCCTTGCGCTCGATGGTCACGCCGGCGTAGTTCGCCACTTTCTGGCGCGCGCCCGTCAAACGGTTGAACAGGGCGGTCTTGCCGCAGTTCGGATTGCCCAGCAAGGCGATTTGTGGCTGGTGCGGCGGCTTGTGCGCGCCCGCTTCCACGATAGTTTCTACGGCACCCATGGTTATTCCGGTTGAAGCAGCGGTTGAATCGTGATCAGCGCCGCTTCGAAGCGGCGCAGTGCGAACGTGGCATTGCCGACCTTGATGGCCAGGGGGTCGCCGCCGGGAATACCGCGCTTGAGCATGCGGATATGTTCGCCAGGAACGAATCCCAGCTCCATCAAGCGGCGGGCGAGGTCAACGCCATCTTCCGTCTGTCCTGCCGTGTGGGGCGTGATATGCAACACCGTGCCGCTCTGGCCGACTGCCAGCGCGTCGAGCGTCATCAAGGGTGGAACTAGAGTCATGAGCAAATTCCGTTCAAATTAAGAACACCGGGACAAACTGCTGCGCGCGGCGCATCGCGTTTGACTTGGGTGTTGTGAGGTAAAACGCAACTGTTGCGCATTACCGACAAGCGGCCTTTCAAACTGTCCGGACGGCGACCGTCCGAGACAATACCAGCATTATAAACATGAATGCGAATTGTTTTTATTTGGCCCGGAGAGTGGCCCCTGTCAAGGGCTACGCCATGCGCACGCAGGCCATATCCACGCGCCGCGCCAAGCCGCCAGGCGCCGCACACTTGATCAAAATCGCTTGCATTGTCCTCCGCTTTGCGCGACAATGAAACGTAATGATAATGATTCTCATTAAAACACTAGCAACAATGCTTCCCAGCACTAGTGCATTTTTCATCCTCCAGCCAGAAGGTGTATCAATGATTGTATGTGTCTGCAACAACATATCTGATCGTGAAATCCGTCAAGCCGTCGATCTTGGCCTGTCCAGCATGGCCGAACTGCGCCGCGACCTGGGCGTAGCCACCTGCTGCGGCAAATGCCATACCTGCGCGCGGGAAGTGCTGAACGATCACCTGAGCGCCACCGTAGTGCTGCAAGAAACCGTATTGATGCGAGCTGTACTGACAAACTAAAGAAAGCGATGAATGCCATGACGATGATGCCCCCGCCCGTAACGGTGCAGGCCGTGCAACAATTTGCCGACTTCGACAAGAAGCGCAACAAGTTCGCGCCGCTGATGGCCATCGTCGTCCTGCATATTGTCGGCTTTTACGCCATCCAGAGCGGCCTGCTGAGCCGCGTCGTCACGGCGGCCATGCCGACCATCACCACCATCAGCATCATCGCCCCGCCGGCGCCGCCCAAGCCGCCGGCACCGTCGGTGCCAAAAACCGTGGAATTGAGCGCTCCCGTGCCGCGCGCCGTCATCCCGCCGCTGCCGCTGATCGCCGTGGCGCCGAGCGAACCGACGATCACGCCGCCGCAGCCGACGCGCGCCGAAGCGGCCCCCGTGGCCACCGCCGCGCCGACCGCGCCAGCGGCACCGTCGCCGACGCCACCGGCGCCGTCCACGCCGCGCACCGTCAGCAGCGTCGAATACATCAAGGCACCGCAACTGATCTACCCGAATTTGTCGCGCCGTCTGGGCGAAAGCGGCACGGTGGTGCTGCGCATCCTGATCAATGAAAAGGGCTTGCCGGAGCAAATCCTGATCCATAAATCGACCGGCTACGGCAACCTCGATGAAGCGGGCCGCCAGGCCGCGCAGCGCGCGCTGTTCAAGCCGATGATCGAAAACGGCAAACCCGTCCCGGTCTATGTGCTTGTCCCCCTGACCTTCCAGCTGAGCTAGCCTTCCGGCGGCCACGGCGCCGCTGCCAGCCCGCAAGCACCGCACCCCGTGCCCTGCTTGCTTTTTTGCGCCCTGTTTTCTGTACCAGTCAAGCAACTGCTTGTTTCAGTCTGCCAGCCACCATCCCCGGGCCAGGCAGACTTTTTTTTGCCGGTGCTTCACGCAGTATCGTAGGTCGGATTAGCGCGGCCAAAGGCCACGCGTAATCCGACACCGCCACGATCACATCTCCGCCCACATCCGCAGCAAATTATGATAATGCCCCGTCAAGCCCACCGTCGCGGGCGAATCGCCATGCTCTGCGCGCACGCTCTGGATGTTCTGATCGAGCTCGAACAGCATGCTGCGTTTCCAGTCCTCGCGCACCATGCTTTGCGTCCACAAGAAGGAACAGATGCGCTCGCCGCTGGTGACGGGCAGCACCTGATGCACGCTGCTCGACGGATACACGATCACGTCGCCGGCCGGCAGTTTTACCTCATGCGTGCCGTAGGAATCGACCACCACCAGCTCGCCGCCTTCGTACTCGTCCGGCTCGCTCAGGAACACGGTCGAGGAGACGTCGGCGCGCATCGACTGCAGGCCGTTTTTCGGCGTGCGGATGGCGCCGTCGATATGCAGGCCATAGTGCTCGCCGCCCGCATAGCTGTTGAAGAACGGCGGCAGGATGCGCAGCGGCAGCACGGCGGCGAAGAACAGCGGATTGGCCATCAGCGCGCGGCTGACGATCTCGCCCAGCTCCAGCGCCAGCGGCGAACCTTCGGCCAGCTGGCGGTTGCGCTTGACCTGCGCCCCTTGCGCCCCGACGCTGGCACGCCCGTCGACCCAGTCCGTCTGCGCCAGGCGCTGGCGAAACTGCGTCACCTGTTCCGGCGTCAGCACGCCGGGTATATGCAGCATCATCTTGCTATCCCTTTTCAGTAAAAATCGCTGCCTGATTATCGCATCGCCGGCAGCGGTCAAGAAGACACAAAAGCAAGAACGGAGCAACATTTCCCGCCTTTTCAGCGCAGCCAAATAGCAGCGGGAACGCGAATGAGAATGGCCTTCATTTTCCTTGACAAATAAAAAACGGAAAAATGGGGCAATCCATTTGAGAATGGGTTTTATTCGCACGATATTTACGTTAAAAAGACGGAAAGACACCGTTTCGCAGCAAAAAACGCCCCTATTTTGCGCTATCATGCGGGCATAGCGAGACCGGCAACCTGCACGCCACCAGGCAGCCCTGCGCCACCCGGCAGTGAGCGCCAGCAGCCTCCGGTTTCATCATCGAACGCGACACAGAACAAAGGAATTCCCATGAAGGGCGATAAAGAAGTCATCCGCATGCTCAACGCACAGCTCACCAACGAACTGTCGGCCATCAACCAGTACTTCCTGCATGCGCGCATGTACAAGCACTGGGGCCTGGAAAAGCTGGGCAAGAAGGAATACGAAGAATCCATCGGCGAAATGAAACACGCCGACAAGCTGATCGACCGCATCCTGATGCTCGACGGCCTGCCTAACCTGCAAGCGCTGCACAAGCTGCTGATCGGCGAGAACACGCCGGAAATGCTGGAATGCGACTTGAAGCTGGAGCGCGCCGCGCACGCCACCGTCAAGGAAGGCATCGCCATCAGCGAAAAAGCGGGCGACTACGTCTCGCGCGACCTGTTCCTGATGATCCTGGAAGACACGGAAGAGCATATCGACTGGCTCGAAACGCAGATCGATCTGATCGCCAAGGTCGGCATCCAGAACTACCTGCAGAGCCAGATGGCGATTGAAGAGTAATCGTTTCGCAGCATCGTAAAAAAACCGGCAGAGCCGGTTTTTTTACGTCCGTCCTCAAATCTTTGTGGCCTGCTGCGGGCGCAGCTTGACGAACAGCACCGCCACCGCCGCGCACAGCAACAGGGCGCCGGCCAGCCGGATGACGTTTTCCGGATTGCCGCCCAGCCAGCTGCGATAGTACAGGGGCAGAGTAAATATCTGGATGATCATCGGGATGACGATGAACATATTGAAGATGCCCATGTAGACGCCCGTGCGCGCGGGTGGAATGCAGCCGGCCAGCATGATGTAGGGATTGCCCATGATGCTGGCCCAGGCCAGGCCCACGCCCAGCATGGGCAGCAACAGCAGCGCCGGGCTGTGGATCAGCGGGATGCTCAGCATGCCGATACCGGCCGCGCACAGGCACAGGCTGTGCATGCGCTTGGGGCCGAAACGGCGCGTGAACGGCACCAGCGCAAAGGCGGCGATAAAGGCGACGAAATTGTAGAAGGCGCCCACTTGCCCGTTCAGCAGGCCCGCGTCGCGAAAGCCTTGCGACGCCGGGTCCGTCGTGTGGAACAGGGTCGCCGCCAGCGACAGCGCAATGTACTGCCAGTAGCAGAACATGGCGTACCACTGGAACAGGTTGACGAGGGCCAGCTGCTTCATCGTCGGCGGCATCTCGCGCAGGGCCGCGCCGATATCGGCCAGCGTGTGGCGCCAGCCCGGCGGGCGGCTGCGGATGGCCGCCAGCTCGCTGGCCGTGAGCGGGTTTTCCGGCGTCGTCTTCAGGGTCCATAGCACCGAGGCGAGCGAGAACACGGCGCCGATCAGGAAGGCGGCGATGACGATGTGCGGAATATGGCTGCCATTGACGGCATCCTTGTTCATGCCCAGCATGACCAGCAGCGATGGCGTCAGGTAGGCCAGCGTTTGCCCCAGTCCCGTAAACGCGCTTTGCGTGAGAAAACCCAGCGAGTGCTGCTTCTTGTCGAGCTTGTCGCTGACGAAGGCGCGGTACGGCTCCATCGTCACGTTGTTCGCCGCGTCGAGTATCCAAAGCAGGCTGGCGGCCATCCACAGGGTGGGACTGAACGGCATGGCCAGCAGGCCCAGGCTGCACAGGATGGCGCCGATCAGGAAGTATGGCGTGCGGCGGCCCCAGCGCGTCACCGTGCGGTCGCTCATGGCGCCGATCAGGGGCTGCACGAGCAGCCCCGTCATGGGCCCGGCCAGCCACAAATATGGCAGGCTCGCCTCGTCGGCGCCCAGGTATTTGTAGATGGGGCTCATGCTGCTTTGCTGCAGCCCGAAACTGAACTGGATGCCGAAAAAACCGACATTCATGTTGACGATCTGCCAGAACGACAGATGCGGGCGGTGCGTGCTGGCGTCGCTCATGCTGGTTCCCGTTTTTGCTCTTGCTCCCGCTCCAGCCACAGCATATGCCATGGCTGCAGGCCTACCGTGCCGGCCAGCACGCTGCCATCGAGGCTGTCGCGCCATTCGCCCGCGGGCAAGGTGAAACGCTGGCTGGCGCCACTGAAGTTGCTCAGGTTGAGAAACGCGTCGCCACGCAGCAGCGCCAGCACGGCCGGCGTGTCGGCGGGCAGTACGCGGCGCGGCGCGGCGGCGGCCAAGGCGGGCAAGCGCCTGCGCGCGTCGACCAGCTGGCGCAGCGCCAGGTACAGCCGGCCGCTGGCGCTCACGCCATCGTGGCGCCATGCCAGCAGGCTGTCGTCGAACGCGGGGCGCTGCAGCCAGCGGCTGTCCATCGCCCGGTCGGCGCGCTGCGTGTAGCTGTAATCGTTGGTCATGCCCAGTTCATCGCCCATGTACAGCACCGGCAAGGCGCCAAAGCTCAAGGCCAGGCCATGCAGCAGCAGCAGGCGGCGCAAGGCGTATTCCTGCTCCTGCACCGTGGTGGCGCTTTCCAGGCCGGCCAGCGAGGCGGCCATGCCGTTGCTGCCATGCGCCTTGTCGGCGCTGCTGCTCTGGAAGGCGGCGCCGCGCGCATAGCTGCCGGGGGCACCGGCAAAGAAGCGGGCGATGCGCGCCAGGCGCGCCGGCCCGTCCGCGCCCGCTTCATTGAGCAGCACGTTCCAGCCGATATCGTCGTGGCAGCGCACATAACTGAGCCAGCTTGCGGCCGGCGGCAGCGGCGGCGTGGCGGCGATCACCTGCTGCAGCAAGTCCGTGCTTTCCTCGGCCAGCGCGCCCCAGCCGGCGGCCATCAGGCTGCTGTGATAGGCGATATGGCATTCGGGCGCGGCATCGCTGCCAAAGTAGGCGGGCAGCTTGGGCGTGGGCACGATGGCTTCGGCCTTCAGCAGCACGCCCGGCGCGACGATGGCGGCAATCGCCCGCAAGGCTTGCAGCAGGCTGTGGGCTTCGGGCTGGTTCATGCAGTCGGTGCCTTCGCGCTTCCACAGGAAGGCCGTCGAATCGAGGCGGAACACTTCGATGCCCTTGTTGGCCAGGCCCAGCATGGCGCCGGCCATGGCCGCGAAGACGGCCGGATTGGCGTAGTTCAAGTCCCACTGATACGGATAAAACGTGGTCCAGACCCAGCGCTGGAGCTCCGGCACGAAGGTGAAATTGCCGGGCGCCGCCTGCGGGAATACCTGGCCTACCGTTTGCTCGTAGCGGTCCGGCTGCGCGCGGTCGGGATAGGTGTGGAAAAATTCGCGCAGCAGCGGATCGCCCGCCTTGGCGCCCAGCGCCCAAGCATGGTCGTCGGCCACGTGGTTGAGGATCAGGTCCGAGCACAGGCTGATGCCGGCCGCGCGCAGCTGCGCCGTCAGCGCCAGCAGGTCGGCATTGCTGCCCAGCGCGGGGTCGACCTCCTCGAAGCTGGCGACGGCAAAGCCGCCATCGCTTTCACCGGCGCGCGCACGCAAAAACGGCAGCAGGTGCAGGTACGTCACGCCCAGTTCGCGCAGGTGGCCAATGCGCGCGGCCACGCCCTGCAAATTGGCGCCGAAGCGCTGTACATACGCGCTGTAGCCCAGCATGGACTGGCTGGCAAACCAGTCCGGCTGCGCTTCGCGCTGCGCATCCTGCCGCCGCAGTTCGGGCGCGCGCGCCGCGTACAGGCGCCCCACGCTTTCCATCAGGTCGCCCAGCCAGGGCAGGAAGTCCGGCCGCTGGCCATACAGGCTGCCCAGGCGGTCGAGCAAGACCGCCTCCTGGCGCGCGTAGCGGCGCGCCGCATCGTCGCGCAAGTGCGTGGGGAGCGGCGCCAGCAGGCGCGCCAGGGGGCTGCGTATCGACATCATGAATCCTATCCTTGCTTAAAATGCGTATTTCAGGCTGACCTTGACGGCGCGCCCCGTGATCGAGCGGGCCGCATGGCCATCGCCCTCAACTTCCGTATAGCCGATCTTGTTGAGCAGATTGTTCGCCGTCAGCGCCACCTGCATTTGCGGCGTCAGCTGGTAATTGACGAAGGCATTGAGCACCTGGTAGGCGGGCAAGGTGATCGTGTGCGCATCGTCGCCCCACGACTTGCCCGTGCCGACCAGGCTGGCGCCCAGGGTGGCCGGTCCCCATTCATAGGTGGGCGCGAGCTGGTAGACGACACGCGCCTGGCGCCGCGGCGTATTGCCGATCAGCGCCACGTCGGCCGCCGCCGTGCCCGTGATCTCGGCATCCGTGAACGTCAGGCCGCCATTGATGCGGAAGTCGCCGGCGCTGTAGGCCGCTTCCAGCTCCACGCCCTTGGCTTCATAGCTGTTGGCCGTGCGCAGCTGGGTGGTCGCCTCGTAATTGCTTTCCTTGGTTTTGGCCTGGAACACGGTGACGAAGGTGCTCAGGGGACCGCGCCGCCATTTCACGCCGCCTTCGAGCTGGCGCACGGTATTGATGGCCACCGGCACGCTGCCGTCGAGCGGCGTGCCGAACAGGATACGGTCGGCATTGAAGGCCACGCCTTCGCTGACGCGGGCAAACACGGCCAGGTTGGCTTGCAGCTTGTAGTTCGCGCCCAGCGAGTACGAAGTGTGGCCCAGCGTGTAGTCGACCTGCTGCACCGTCGACGGCAGATAGGCTTGCGCGCCGGTCGCCTGATTGGCCGTGCCGCTGGCGTGCTGGCGGTCGCGCCGCAGGCCGCCGTCGAGGTTCAGCGCGCCGCTTTCCCAGGCCAGGTTCAGGTACGGTGACGTCGTGCGGTATTCCATGTCGACGGCGCGCGAGCAGCAGGCGCCGAAGGCCGGGCCGATGTAGCCCGGCGTGCCGCTGGCCGTCTGCAGCAGCGCGGGCTGGTCGCCCGTGGCCTGCATCAGGTATTCATTGAAGTTCCAGGTCAGGCCCAGCTTTTGCTGCGACAGGTACAGGCCGGCCGTGGTGGTCAGCTTGCCGCTGTCAAGCACGAAAGTCTTGGCCAGCTTGGTGTCGCTCAGGGTATTGCTGGCGTCGTCGATCGAGGTATTGAACACCACGGCGGAAAACGCGCGGCCCGTGTAGGGCTTGCCCTGATTCGGGCCGCTGGCAAACACATAGCTGCCGTCGCTGCCGTTATTCGACGGGAACACGCCCGTGAAGCGGCCCGAATTGTCGGCGTAGCGGAAGTTTTCGCTCACGCTCCAGCCCTGCCCCAGCTTGAACGACGCTTCCAGGCCCACGGTATCGCTTTTGACGTGCAAGCCGTCGTTGACGCGGGTGGCCACGCGCTGGTTATCCTTGTTCAGCACCATGTCGGGCACCCAGTACGGCGAATAGAAACTGGCCTTGCGCGGGTCGATGCCGGCGATTTCCGTGATGCGGCCATTGCGCACGCTGACCGGCACCGGCAAGGCCGTGGGCGACTGGTCGTCGAGGTGCTTGAACGACAGGCGCACGAAGCCGCTGTCGAATTCATGCGTGACATTGCCGCGAATCTGGCCGCCCTTTTCGCTGTTGACGCCACTGTGGCGGATGCCTTCGCCCGTGCGCCAGGAGCCGCCGATGAAGAAGCGCGTGCGCTCCGAAACCGGCGCGCCGTAATCGAAGTCCACGCGCGTCTGGTCGTAGCCCAGGCCGCGGCTGATGGCCACGCTGCCACCCTGCTCCTTGCCATTCTTGCTGATGAAATTGATGATGCCGCCCGGCGAATTGGTGGCCAGGGTGGAGGCCGAACCGCCGCGCACCACTTCCAGGTGGTCCAGCGTGGAATCGATTTTCACGAAGCTGTCGGGCGTGGTGAAGTTGAAGTCGCCGAACTGCAGCACCGGCAAGCCGTCCTCCTGGATCTGCACATAGCGCGCGCCGCCGGCGGAAATGGGCAAGCCGCGCACGGTGATGTTGGCATTGCCTTCACCGCCCGAGGATTCGGCCCGCAAGCCCGGCACCGAGCGCAGGACTTCGGCGGCGCTGGTCGGCGCGTTGTGCAGGATGGTGTCGAGTTCCATGCTGCTGACGGAATTGCTCGATTTCATTTTCGACGTGCCGCCGGTGCTGCCCGTGACCACGATGCGTTCCAGGTTCAGGCCATCGGCGGGGGCGGCGCTGGCGGTGTCGCCGGCCGATTGCGCCTGGGCGGCGCCCAATTGCAGCATGGCCAGGGCGACGGCTGCGGCCATGCAGCCGCGTTGAGCAGTACGTGTCTTCATCTTGTCTCCAGTGTTGTATGCCGATACATCGAGGTATCGGCTTGTTATGAGTCCTGGCCGCTGCATGCCGTGGCGCGCTGGCTGAGCCGGTACGTCATTATTCAACGAATAAGAATTTATTGCAATCGATTGCAATCTAGCGCTGCAACATGAAAATATTGTTGTTTTTAAGAGAATTTTACGGGTGAAACGGGGATAAATATGGGGAATTTGAGGCGAATACGAGGGTTTTCATGCTGCGGCACAGCATGAAAATAAACGGATAAATTTGAGTTTATTGCAATCGGTTGCAAACAAGAGACAATGCGCGCCTCAGCGGCCCGAAGCACGCACGATCAGCTCGGTTGGCAATTGCCGGGATGGCGCAGGCGCGCCGTCGACCAGCGCCAGCAGCGAGGCCACCAGCGCGCGCCCGGCGGCGCGGATCGGCTGGCGCACGGTGGTCAGCGGCGGATGGAAATACGCGGCCAGTTCGATATCGTCGTAGCCGACCACGGCCACCTGTTCCGGCACGGCCAAGCCGCGCGCGCGCAGGGCGCTGATGGCGCTCATGGCCAGCAAGTCGCTGCAGGCAAAGATGGCGTCGAACGGCAGGTGGCGGTCCAGCAGTTCCTGCACGTCCGTCGCGCCGCCCTGCGGCAGGAAGGAGCCGGCCACATACAGCTGCGGGTCGGGCGCCAGCCCCTGCGCGGCCAGCGCCTGCGCATAGCCCTGGTGGCGCTGCGCCACTTCGGGCAGCTTGGCGTCGCCAAAGAAGGCGATGCGCGTGCGCCCCGCCGCCAGCAAGTGTTCCGTCGCCAGCCTGCCGCCGGCGACGTTGTCGCCGCCGACGGTGCAATACAGCTGCTGCGGCAATTGCGCGCCCCACACGACGATGGGTACCTGGCGCGCGGCCAGCTGGTTCAGTTGTTCATGGTGGCGCCACTGGCCGATCAGGATGATGCCGATCACGCGGCCGCTATCGAAGGATTGGGCGGCCGCATCGAGCGTTTCGGCATCCACGCGCGAAATGAGCATGTCGAAGCCCTGCTCCGTCAGCGCATCGGCCAGGCTGCCCAGCATGCTGAGGAAAAAAGGATCGGACAGGTGCTGGCGCGTGGCCGCGTCATACGGCACCACCACGCCGACCGTGCGGTTCTGTTTCAGGCGCAGGTTTTGCGCGCCGATATTGATGGAATACTTGAGCGAACGGGCCAGCGCGATGACGCGTGCGCGCGTCTCTTCATTGACCAGCGAACTGCCGCTCAGCGCGCGCGACACGGTAGACGTGGACACGCCGGCCAGGCGCGCGATATCGGCCATCTGCAGGCGTTGTTGCGCCTTTGAATCGGTACCGTTCATCGTACGCTCACTGCGGCACGGTGTCCTTGAACGATGGCCGCTCGGACAGTTTGTCGAACAGGCGCGCCAGCGCGGGATGCTCGGCGCGCCAGTCGATTTCCGGGAAACGGAAGCTGAGCCAGCCCAGCGCGCAGCCCACAGCCACGTCGGCCAGGGTGTAGTTGCGGCCGGCGCAATACGCGCTCTCGCCCAGGCGCGCCTCTAGCGCGGCCAGACCCAGCGTGATTTTGTCGAGCTGGCGCGCGATCCAGGCCGCGCTTTGCTGCTCCGGCGGGCGCTGCGTGCGCTCCAGGCGCACCAGCACGCCCGCGTCGAGGATGCCGTCGGCCAGCGCTTCCCAGTTCTTGATATCGGCCCGCTCGCGGCCATTGCCGCCAGCCGGCAGCAGCTTGCACACGGGCGTGAGCGTGTCGAGGTATTCGACGATGACTTTCGAATCGATCAGCGTGCTGCCATCCTCCATCACCAGGCAGGGCACCTTGCCCAGGGGATTGGCCTGGGCGATGCGGGTTTCCGGCACCCACACGTTTTCCAGCTCGAAGACATAGTCGAGCTTTTTTTCCGCCAGCACGATACGGGCTTTGCGGACATACGGGCTGGCGAGGGAACCGATCAGTTTCATAGGTACTTTAAGGTAAGGGAGCAGCAAGCAGTATAGCATCGGCGGCAGCGGCGTTTGGCAGCATGCGCCTGGCGGTCCCCGGGGTGTGGCAGGCACGCCGCATCGGGGCCGGATTCAGCCAAAATGGGGGCCATCCGCCGCCGACGGACGGCTGGCCAGCGGCCAGCGGTGGTAAAATCGCCCTTTACTGTGGCGCCGTCAGTGTTGCTGTATTGCAATAGCCCTGCCCTCCCCGCGCGCCACACGCCAACCGTTTCTTTAACTTGCGTCCGCTCTCATGACTTCTACTACTCCGTATTCCACGCTGTCGGCCCTGTCTCCGCTCGATGGCCGCTACGCCAGCAAGACCGATCTGCTGCGCCCGATCCTGTCCGAAGCCGGTTTCATGCACCACCGCGTGAAAGTGGAAATCTCCTGGCTGCAAGCGCTGTCGCAAGCCGGTTTCGCTGAAATCAAGCCGTTCTCGGCAGAAGCGAGCGCCCGGCTCGACAAGATGGCGGCGGATTTCTCGGAAGCCGACGCGGCCCGCATCAAGGCCATCGAAGCGGTCACCAACCATGACGTCAAGGCGGTCGAGTACTGGCTGAAGGAACAAGTGGCGGATGTGCCGGAACTGGTGGCGGCGTCGGAATTCATCCATTTCGCCTGCACCTCGGAAGACATCAACAACACCTCGCACGGCATGATGCTGAAAGCCGCGCGCGATGGCGTGATGCTGCCTGCATTGAACGGCCTGGTGGCCAAGCTGACGCAGATCGCGCACGACAATGCCGACGTGCCGATGCTGTCGCGCACACACGGCCAGACGGCCAGCCCGACCACCCTGGGCAAGGAAATGGCCAACGTCGTGGCCCGCTTGCAGCGCGCCGTCAAGCGCATCGAACAAGTGGAAATCCTCGGCAAGATGAATGGCGCCGTCGGCAACTACAACGCCCACCTGTCCGCCTACCCCGGCTTCGACTGGCCGGCATTCTCGCAGGCCGTCATCGAACAGCGCCTGGGCCTGGTCTTCAACCCGTACACCATCCAGATCGAGCCGCATGACTACATGGCCGAACTGTTCGATGCCTTCGCGCGCGCCAACACGATCCTGCTGGACTTGAACCGCGACATCTGGACGTACGTGTCGCTGGGCTATTTCAAGCAAAAACTGAAAGCGGGCGAAATCGGCTCGTCGACCATGCCGCACAAGGTCAACCCGATCGACTTTGAAAATTCGGAAGGCAACCTGGGCCTGGCCAATGCCGTCCTGAAACACCTGTCGGAAAAACTGCCCGTCTCGCGCATGCAGCGCGACCTGACCGATTCGACCGTGCTGCGCAATATCGGCGTGGGCCTGGGCTACACCCTGCTGGCCTATGACAGCTGCCTGCGCGGCCTGAACAAGCTGGAAGTGAACCACGCGCGCCTGGCGCAAGACCTGGACGCCACCTGGGAAGTGCTGGCCGAGCCCGTACAAACCGTGATGCGCCGCTATGGCATCGAAAATCCGTACGAGCAACTGAAAGAATTGACGCGCGGCAAGGGCATCTCGAAAGAAGCGCTGCAGGAATTCGTCAACGGCCTGGCCATTCCGCAGGATGCCAAGGAAGTGCTGCTGACCATGACGCCGGGTAACTACATCGGTATCGCGGCGCAGCTGGCCAAGGCAATCTAAGCCACACTCTGCACCTGGATCAAGCAGATCCACTCCCGCGGGGCGGCCAGCACACAAATGCTGGCCGCCCCGCGGTTTTTCCGGCAGTCTTTCTTGTAGAATCTGCAGCACGCAGCGCAATTTGCTTTTCTTTGGTATATTAGGCCGAATTAGTCCTAATGCGTACTACTTTCAAGAAAGCCGCCGATGCAACGCTACACCACCACCGCCATCATCCTGCACTGGCTGACTGCCCTGCTGATCATCAGCGCCTTTGTCATGGGCCTGGTCATGACGGACATTCCCGGCCTGACGCCCACCAAACTCAAATATTTCTCCTGGCACAAATGGCTGGGTGTGACCGTGCTAGCCATCGCCGCCATCCGCCTGCTGTGGCGCAAGGCCAACGTGCCGCCGCCGCACCCGGCCAGCATGGTTGTCTGGCAAAAGAAGGCGGCCGATGCCATGCACGTGCTGCTGTACATCCTGATCTTCGCCGTGCCCATCTCCGGCTACCTGTACACCCTGGCCGCCGGCGTGCCGGTGGTCTATCTGGGCCTGTTCCAGCTGCCGGTCATCATGGCGCCGAACCCGGAACTTAAGCCACTTTTAAAAGAGATTCATTATGTTCTGAACATGACGATGGCCGCCGCCGTGGCCGCCCATGTGCTGGCGGCGCTGAAGCACCAGTTCATCGACCGCGATGGCGTCCTCAAGCGCATGCTGCCATAACGTCCTCCCCTTGCTCACTGAAACACAGGAAAAAACAAGATGAAAACCACCCAACGCATCGTCCTCGCTTCCCTGCTGGGCCTGTCCGTGGCCGCCACCGCCGCCACTCTGCTGAAAGTCGATCCCGCCAAGACCAGCGTGTCGGCCGTGTTCAAGCAAATGAACGTGCCCGTGGAAGCGAAGTTCAAGAAATTCAATATCGCCATCGATTACAACCCGGCCACGCCGGACGCCTCGAAGGCGTCGGTGGACATCGAGACGGCCAGCATCGATATCGGCGACCCCGAGTACAACAAGGAAGTGGCGAAGAAAGAATGGTTCAATTCGGCCCAGTTCCCGAAAGCCACCTTTGTCTCGAGCAGCATCAAGGCGGCCGGTGCGGGCAAGCTGACGGTGACGGGCAAGCTGAGCATCAAAGGCAAGACCACCGACGTGACTTTCCCCCTGACGGTGAAAGCCGACGGCGGAAAATATGCGTTTGATGGCGCCCTGCCGATCAAGCGCCTGACCTACAACATCGGCGAAGGCGAGTGGAAAGACACGAGCATGGTTGCGGATGAAGTCACCATCAAATTCCACGTCGCCGCGCAATAACACCTGAGAAAACGTCCATGACTGCGTTGCTCTTGCCTCGTCGTGCTATTCGCACTGCCTTCGGCAAGGCGCCTTGTCCTGAACGTTTTTCAGGCGTTACCAAAAACAACCCCACAACCTGTTCAACTTTAGGATCTGCATGAAATTTTCACACTTGATGATCGCCGTGCTGGCAGCCGCCGGCGCGGGTTCGGCCATGGCCGCCACCGACACCTACAACCTCGACCCGACGCACACTTTCCCCAGCTTTGAAGCCGATCACATGGGCATGTCCGTCTGGCGCGGCAAGTTCAACAAGACCAAGGGAACCGTGACCCTGGACCGCGCCGCCAAGACGGGCAGCCTGGACCTGGTCATCGATGCCGATTCGATCGATTTCGGCCTCGACGCCATGAACACGCACGCGAAAAAAGCGGACATGTTCAATGTGGAAAAATTCCCGGCTATCACCTACAAGAGCAAGTCGTTCAAGTTCAACGGCGATCAGCTGGTGGAAGTCGATGGCGAACTGACCCTGCTGGGCGTGACCAAGCCCGTCAAATTGAACGTGAGCAAATTCAAGTGCATCATGCACCCGCGCTACAAGCGTGAAGTGTGCGGCGCCGATGCAAGCGCGGAATTCAAGCGCAGCGACTTTGGCCTGAACTACGGCATGCCGGCATTCTCGCCGGAAGTCAAACTGGCCATCCAGGTGGAAGCCATCAAGGCCGATTAAACCTCATCTTGTCGCATGACAAGCCCGCCTCGCTGCCCGCAGCCAGGCGGGCTTTTGCATGCGCGACGCAAATCCGCTGGACTTTTCTATCGTGCGGCATCAGTATCACCTGGCATGATGTTTTTCTAACATGACACCCCCACTCAACCATCGCGCGGAGGACTACATGAATTTCATTATCTGGATCGTTATTGGCGGCGTCATCGGCTGGCTGGCCAGCATGGTCATGAAAACCGATGCGCAACAGGGCATCTTCCTCAATATCGTCGTCGGCATCGTGGGCGCCTTTCTGGGCGGCTGGCTGCTGGCCCCGCTGTTCGGCACGGGCACCATCAATAGCGACAATTTCAGCCTGTCTTCGCTGCTGGTCTCGTTCCTGGGCGCCGTGATCCTGCTGGGCATCGTGAATCTTTTGCGCCGCGGCAAAATACGCTAAAACAGACGAATAGCAGCACATCAGCAAGTGGCCGGGCGGCGCAAGCGCCCGGCCATTTTTCATTGCCGTCACGACACGTATGGACAAATACAACAGCCACGACACGGAAAAATGCGCGTTAGCGGCCGGTTCCAGCCCCTATGCCAATGAAAATCATGCCACTCAAGCAACTGCTTGCAAACATGCTGCCCGGAAAATGTGATTGACTAGTGCGAGTTCGATACGGATACTCTAGGTCGCCCGCTGCACAATCAGCGGGTACTCCGCTGATTCCGACTTCCCTACAATGTAAAAGAACAGAACTCGAATGAAAAAATCTCTCATCGCGCTCGCCATCCTGAGCAATTTCGCACACGCCGACGAAGGCATGTGGATGCCCCAACAGCTGCCACAAGTAGCCAAGGAACTGAAAGCGGCCGGACTGAAACTCGATCCGACCACCCTGACCAAACTGACCGAGTTCCCGATGGGCGCCATCGTCAGCCTGGGCGGTTGCTCGGCCTCGTTCGTCTCGCCGCAAGGCCTGGTTGCCACCAATCACCATTGCGTCTACAACAGCGTGGCGGTCAACTCGACCAAGGAACGCGATTTGCTGGCCAACGGTTTCCTGGCCAAGACCTTCGCTGAAGAATTGCCGGCCGCTCCGGGCAGCCGCATCTTCGTCACCTCGGCCGTGACCAATGTCAGCGACAAGATCATCACCGCCGACGTGGCCAAGCTGCAAGGCAAGGCACGCATCGACGCGATCGAGAAAAACCAGAAAAAACTGGTCGCCGAATGCGAAAAAGAAGCGGGCTTCCGTTGCACCGTGTCGAGCTACTACGGCGGCCTGGAGTTCTACCTGATCAAGCAACTGGAAATCCGCGACGTGCGCCTGGTACACGCGCCTCCAGCGGGCGTCGGTAAATTCGGCGGCGACACCGACAACTGGATGTGGCCACGCCACACGGGCGACTACGGTTTCTACCGCGCCTATGTCAGCCGCGATGGCAAAGCTGCCGACTTCAGCAAGGACAACGTGCCGTACCAGCCAAAACACGTGCTGAAACTGGCCAAGGATGGCTTGAAAGAAGGCGATTTCGTGATGGCGCTGGGCTACCCTGGCCGCACCAACCGTCACCGCCTGCCATCCGAAGTGGCGTTCACGTTTGACTGGAACTACCCGGCCTTCGTGAAAGCGTCGGGCGAAACCCTGGCCATCATCGCGCGCGAAACCAAGGACAACAAGGATGTCGCGCTGAAATACGCGGGTCAAGTTGCCGGCGTGAACAATTACTACAAGAACCGCCAAGGCATGCTCGATTCTTACGCCGGCAGCGACTTCCTGGCGCGCAAGACAACGGAACACGAAGCCCTGAAAACCTGGGTCAACGCCAATGCTGCCCGCAAGGCGGAGTTTGCCGGCGACATCGAGCAAGTGGAAAAGCTGATCGCCGAACGCGATGCCGACACCAAGCGCGACTTCTTCCTGGGCTACGCACAGCCACGCCTGCTGAACACGGCACGCAGCCTGTACCGCCTGTCGAACGAAAGCACCAAGGCCGATACGGAACGCAAGTCCGGCTACCAGACGCGCGATTTGCCACGCCTGGCCTCGGGCGTCACGTCGGTCGAGCGCACCTACGATGAAAAAGTCGACAAGGCGCTGGTACTGAACAGCCTGACCAAGTACGCCGCGCAACCGGCAGCACAACGCCGCGCCAGCTTCGACGCCGCCATCGGCATCAAGGACGGCATGTCGCCAGCCGACCTGTCCGCCGCCCTGGACAAACTGTATGCGGGCAGCAAACTGGCCGACAAGGAAGAACGCGCGGCATGGCTGAAACGCACGCCAGCCGAATTCCAGGCCAGCAAGGACAGCTTCATCCAGGCAGCCGTCGCCATGTATCCGGATTCGCTGAAAAACGAAGCGGAAGACGAAGAACTGGCAGGCAAGATCCAGCAAGCCTATGCCAACTACATGAAAGCAAAAATTGCCTTCATGAAGAGCAAAGGCCTGGCCGTCTACCCTGACGCCAACAGCACCTTGCGCGTCACGTTCGGCAAAGTTGCCGGCCGCGACCATGGCGCCGACGGCACCACCTGGACCGCCTTCACCACCGTCAATGGCGTCGCCGCCAAAGCCACGGGCGAAGGCGAGTTCAATGCACCAGCGAAACAACTGGCGGCGATCAAAGCCAAGGACTTCGGCAAATTTGTCGATCCTAAGCTGAAAACCGTGCCGGTCGACTACCTGGCAACGTTGGATATCACCGGCGGCAACTCCGGTTCGGCTGCCCTGAACTCGAAAGGCGAATTCATCGGCCTGGCATTCGACGGCACGCTGGACTCGATCATCTCCGATTGGGACTACAACAAGGCCAACACCCGTTCGATCCAGGTCGACCTGCGCTACATGCTGTGGAACATGAAACACATCGACCACGCCGACAACCTGCTGAAAGAAATGGGCGCTGAATAACAAAAAGCAATAACCCGGCAACAGGCGCTTTAGCCTGAGCCACTCCTGCGGGAGTGGCTTTTTTTCGCCTAACGTTTTACTTTGGCAAAGCGGTAAGGCACGGCTTGCTCCTCGCCAAACACTGGCGCGCGGCCACTTCCCAGCGGCAACATCACGCGCCGGCCATCCTGCAGCAACAAGGCCAGGTCGGCGCCGGGAAAGCGCTGCGCCAGCAGCGAATAGGCTGGCCGCTCGATGGTAGCGGCGGGAATCACGATGCGATAATCGGCCTCGCCAAAATCGAGCAGCAGCGCGGGCGCCTCAGGTCCCGGCAGCGCCGTGATGCGCAAGCGCGTGCTGCCCTTGATCAACTCGAAGGCTGACCACAGGGGCAAGCTGCGCCGCATGGAGCCGATCTGCAGCCGCGGCGCCTGGCCCGCATCGGCCGATGTCAGCAAGACATCGGGCCGCTCCTCCGATACTGCCCCATCGACGGCCAGCAGCCAGCCCCGGTAGCGTATCAGCGCCCCCTGCGCGGCGGCCGTCACGAACCCGCCCTGCGCCACCGGCCCCTTGCCCGCCGGCAAGCGCAACGGCGCAGCCTGTGCCGCCAGGCAAATCCACCACACCAGCGCCGCCATCGCCGCCTTGCCCATGCCGCCTCCATCCTTGCGCGTGAAACGTATTCATAGCACAAGTACTGCAGCAAGCCCCTGCGACGCATCAAGGCAGGAGCGCCGGTGCTACAATTGGCCCCTAGCGGGCGTACTTACCCAGCGCGCCTTCCCCCTCCCAGACTCAGACCGCTATGCCACCAGACTTGCGCACGACCTACGAACTCGGTAACCATAACCAGACCACGACCTGGCTGGAATGCATCACCTTCTATCAAGATCTCGCCGCACGCTATCCGCAGGTGCTGCACTTCGAACAGATCGGCCTGTCCGACTCGGGCGTGCCCATCCACGCTGGCGTCGTCAGCGCCGATGGCGTGTTCGACCGCGAGCAGATCAAGCGCGCAGGGCGCACCGTGTTCTTCAACAATAACGGCATCCACCCGG
Organism: Janthinobacterium sp. PAMC25594; assembly: GCF_019443505.1. Classification (NCBI taxonomy): domain Bacteria; kingdom Pseudomonadati; phylum Pseudomonadota; class Betaproteobacteria; order Burkholderiales; family Oxalobacteraceae; genus Janthinobacterium; species Janthinobacterium sp. PAMC25594. The sequence continues at coordinate 4,393,124 of NZ_CP080377.1, read as the reverse complement.
GCGAACCGGAAGGCATCGACGCCTGCATGGCCATCGTGCGCGACCTCTGCACACAGCCCGAACGCCTGGCGGCGCTGGGCAGCACCGTGCTGCTGTTCATTCCGATCTACAACGTCGATGGCAGCCTGAACCGAGCCAACACCTCGCGCGTGAACCAGGATGGCCCGGAGCAATTCGGTTTCCGCGGCAACAGCCGCCACCTGGACCTGAACCGCGACTTCATCAAGTGCGACAGCCTGAACGCGCAAGTGTTCAACCGCCTGCTGGCCAGCTGGGACCCGGACGTGATGGTCGATACCCACACATCGAACGGCGCCGACTACCCGTACACGATGACCCTGATCCACACGCAGACGGATAAGCTGGGCAATGGCCTGGGCCCCTTCCTGCAAGACACCATGCTGCCGCACATCTTTGCGCGCATGGAAAGCGCCGGCTGGCCCACCTGCCCGTACGTGAATCCCGTCAAGGACAGCCCCGACCACGGCATCGCCGAATTCCTCGAAGTACCGCGTTTCTCCACCGGCTTTGCGGCCTTGCATCACGTCATCGGTTTCATGCCGGAAACGCACATGCTGAAACCGTTTGCCGACCGCTACGCTTCCATGCGCGCGCTGCTCGACATCACGATGGCGTTCACCATCGAACATGGCGAGACAATCCGCCAATTGCGCGCGCAAGCCAAGGCGGCCGGCCGCACGCAAGCCGAGTGGCCCATCCACTGGGCCATGAACGAAGCGCAACCGTCCACCTTCCCCTTCAAGGGCTACGCGGCGCAATACACGCCGAGTATCCTGGGCGACTACCAGCGCCTGTCCTACGACCGTTCGCAGCCGTGGGAACGCGATATCGCCTACTACAACCGCTTCGATGCGGACGTCACCGTGGCCGCGCCGAAAGCCTATGTCGTGCCGCAAGCGTGGCGCGAAGTGATCGAGCGCCTGCGCTGGAACGGCGTCGAAATGAGCCGCATCACCGCCGAACAGACGCTAACGGCACGCTACTACCACATCACCAATGTCGGCACACGGGCCACCGCCTACGAAGGCCACATGTTCCACGATACGGTGGACGTGGAAGCACGCACGGCACAATTCACCGTGCAGGCGGGCGACTATGTAGTGTCCCTGGAGCAGGACAACGCGCGCTACGCCGTGGAAACGCTGGAACCGCAGGCGCACGACAGCTTCTTCCGCTGGGGCTTCTTCAACAGCGTGCTGGAGAAGAAAGAAGCGTTCTCCGATTACGTCTTTGAAGACATGGCATCCGAGCTGCTGCGCGATGAGCCTGCACTGGCGGCCAAGTTTGCCGATTGGAAAGCAGCGAATCCGGCCTTGCTGAGCAATCAGGAAGCCGTGCTCGACTTCATTTTTGAGCACTGCCAGCGCTTTGCCGAGCCGGAATGGCGGAGATATCCTGTCATTGCCCTGATGTAAATCCGGGCTGTAGCGAATGCAACATCCTGGCGCCGCATCGGAGATCCCGGTGCGGCGCCTCTTTCTGTGCCCTGCCCACAAGGTAATCCCATGCACTACGCACTGAACCTGCGCACCTTTATTTACAGCCATTATTTTTACCTGGGCTTGCGCGTGGCCATCGGCCTGGTCGGCCTGGCCTTGCTGGTCCAGGAAATCAGCGACAGCGCCACCGCCATGACGGTGTGCATCGGCGCCCTGTGCACGACCCTGATGGACATGCCCAGCCCGCTGCGCCACAAGTTCAACGAAATGCTGGCCTCGGTCCTGCTGTGCAGCGCCGTCACCTTGTTGATCAGCCTGTGCGGGCCCGTGCAGTGGCTGCTGATGACGGTACTCGTCCTCGTGAGTTTTCTCGCCAGCATGATGGTGGTGTACGGCAAGAAATCCATGCCCTTGCAACTGGCCGCCCTGTTCATCATGACCATGTCGATGGAGCATCAGATGACGTGGCAGCAATCGTTTCACCACGCCGGCCTGTTCATGCTGGGGGGATTGATCTATCTGGCCTATGCCATGGCCATCGCCTGGGTCTTGCGCCACCGCATCAAACAGCAAGTGCTGGCCGAAGCCCTGTTCGAACTGGCCGCCTACATCGACATCAAGGCCGATTTCTACGACACGCGTTTTAATTTGACGGAGCAATTCAACAAGCTGGTGCGCCATCAAAGCATCCTGGCCGACCGCCAGCAAGCGTCGCGCGACTTGATTCTGCGCAGCCACAAGAACAGCAAGGATGCCATCGTGGTGCAGGTGCATGTGTGCATGCTCGATTTATATGAACTGATCCTTTCCACGCACACGGACTACGCGCTGCTGCGCCAGCACCTGACCGACTCCGAGGTACTGCAATCCTTGCATGACCTCGCCTACAAGGCGGCGCGCGATATCGAATCCGTGGCGTATGCCGTCACGCGCAAGCGCGCTTCGTATGCGCAGATCAGCTACGACAAGGAATGGGCCGATATCGAAGGAGAAATTGCCCGCCTGCACGCACAGGGCGACGCTGCGCAGGAAGCGCTGGCGACCCTGCGCGCGCAGCGCAACAAGATCCGCGCGATTCTGAAGATGATCGCGGAGCTGCACCTGGCGACGCAAAAAGTCTATGCCGACGTGCCGTTCTGGAGCGGCGCGGACATGGCGCCATTCCTGTCGCAGCAAAAGTATGAACTGAAAACCCTGCTGTCGAATCTGCGCCTCGATTCACCCGTGTTCCGCTTCGCCCTGCGCGTGTCGATGGCCATCTCGGTGGGATTGCTGATCGGCCACTGGTTGCCGTACGCGGCGCACAGCTACTGGATCGTGCTGACCATCGTCATCATCCTGCGCCCCACGTTCAGCATGACGCGCCAGCGCCGCGCCGACCGCATCATCGGCACCATCATCGGCTGCGTGGTCACGGCCATCGTGATCCGCTTCGTGCACAGCAATATCGTGCTGATGGGCATTTTATTTCTCTCCATCGTGGCCACGCCCACCTTCATCTATTTGCGCTACCGCTACACAGCCATCGCCGTCAGCCTGATGATTCTGTTGCAGATGCATCTGGTGGCGCCCAGCAACCCGAACCTGGTCAGCGAACGCCTGATCGACACGCTGATCGGCGCGGCGGTCGCCACCGTGTTCAGCTTTGTGCTGGCCAACTGGGAATACCAGAGCCTGCCACGGCTGGTGCGCCAGGTGCTGAACGTGAACCTCAGCTATATGCAAGCCAGCTTCGCGCTGCTGCAGGGAAAATGTTTCGATGATTTCGCCTACCGCATCGAACGCAAGCGTTTGATGGACAGCCTGGCCGCGCTCAGCTCGGCACTGGTGCGCATGCTCGACGAACCGGCCAGCAAGCAGCGGGCCGTGGAAGACATCAACCTGTTCATCGTGCAAAATTACCTGCTGGTGGCCCACGTGGCGGCACTGCGCTCGATCCTGGGCCGGCACGCCAGCCAGCTGCCCGTCGCGCCCGTCAACGCCCTGCTTGGCCACAGCCATACGCAAGTGTGTTTGACCCTGTCGCGCGCGCTGGAACAGCTCGACGACAAGGCCACCATCAGCGCGCCACAGACTCCCGCTGCCGCGCCGCCCGTCAGCGACGTGGCCTGGTCGGGCTGGCCGCTGGTCAAAAGACGCATCCGCCTGTTGCAGGCAGATGCCGACAAGATCGTGATACATAGCGCGGCGATCGTGCATATTGTGGCGCCACGCTAAATACCGGACTTTACTTCAGATACTGCTCGAACCAGCCGATGGTACGCTTCTGCAAGTCGCGCTGGTGTTCGGGCTTGCGGAAGGAATGGCCTTCGCCGTCGTAGATGAACAGGCTGGACGGCACGCCCATGGCGCGCAAGCCGTGCCAGAATTCCAGCGACTGGGCGGCCGGCGTTTCCACGTCGCGCTCGCCCACGTAGATCAGGGTCGGCGTCTTCGCCGCCTTGATCGATTCGATGGGCGAGGCACGGCGGTAGACCTCGGGCTTGTCATACGCGGAGGCGCCAAAGAACGGGATCATCCACTGGTTGATGCCATTCTGGCCGTAATAACTGATCCAGTTCGATACGCCCGCCCCCGCCACGGCCGCCTTGAAGCGCTCGCTGTGCGTGACGCCCCACATGGTCATGAAGCCGCCATACGAATGGCCGGTCAGGCCCAGGCGCTGGCCGTCGACGGGCGCCACTTTTTCCACCGCATCGATGCCGGTGAGAATGTCGCGCCAGTCGCCGCCGCCAAAGTCGGCCATGTTGGCGCGCGTAAATGCCTGGCCCTGGCCAAAGCTGCCGCGCGGGTTGGGCAGGAAGACGAAATAGCCTTTTTGCGTCAATTCCTCGATCACGGTGCTCGCCGCCACATAACGGGGCGAGGCGGCGGCGCCCGGGCCGCCATGCACGTTGACGATCATCGGGTAGCGCTTGCCGGCCTCCACCGACAACGGTCCCAGCAACCAGCCCTGCACCTTGTATTGCTCGTTGTTCCAGCCCACGTTCTGCACCGTCAGTTGCGGCGCAAAGCCGTCATTGTCGCGCGTGATCTTTTTCAGCTGGCCCACCGGTCCCGCCACCAGGTAGCTGGCGTGCGTAAAATCTTCCTGTGCGGCAGCGGCTTGGCGGCCATCGGCGCTGAACGACAGACGGCCATCGCTGCCGCTACTGCTGATCTCACCGAGCAGCAGCGGCTGGGCCGGACCGCTTTGCGCATCGACAGGCACCAGCGCCAGTTGCGAATCGATCAGGGCCGTTGCCAGCAAGCCGGTGCCGCGCCAGACGACGCCATTGAAGGTGCCGCGATAGTCTGGCGTGAGATTGCGCGGCGTGCCACCGGCCAGCGGCACGGTATAAATATCGCCGCCGATGGAGCCGAAATCGCTCATCAGGCCGCCGATGAAGGCCACCGTCTTGCCATCCGGCGAGACGGAAGGCAGGTTCAGCTGCATGGCCGGCGAGGCGATCACGCGCAGGGCACCCGTGGCCGCATCGATATGGCTGAGCTTGGCGACCCACCAGTTGCTGTCGCCATTGCCTTGCGCGCTGGTGGCGACAAAGCCGCGGCCATCGGGTGTCCAGCTGTATTCATACACATAGGTGTCGGCGGGTGACAGCAAACGCGGTTCGCCGCCACTGGCAGGCACGACGGCGATGCGCTGGGCATCGTCTTCGCTGCCCACTTCGCCCACCTGGCGCGCGCCCGCCTCCACGGCGCCGGCCAGCTTGCGTGCGCCCACCGTGGCAAGCAGGGCCAGTTGCGTGCCGTCGGGCGACCAGCGCGCCGTACCGGCCACGCCCTTGATACTGGTCAACACGCGCACTGGCGCCTGCGACAGGGTGGCCAGGTACAGCTGCGCCGTGCCCGCCTTGGCGTCGTAGCCGACGAAGGCCAGCTGCCGGCCATCGGGCGACCAGCTGGGCTTGTCGTAAGAACACACGGTGCATGGATCGAATTGCTGCACGACGGCGCCGTTGGCGGCGTCGCGCACGACGATGACTGCATGCGGGCGCTGCGGCTGCTCGCCCGCCTTGCTCGATTCGATGGCGGCGATGTGCTGGCCATTGGCCGACAGCGCCACGGCGCGGTAATCGCGCAAGGCCGACTCGGTGGCAGGGGCGGCTTGCGCCAGGCTCCCCAGAAGGCTGCTAGCCAGCAAGCCACAGGCGGCCAGATCAGTTATTTTCATCATGTAAATTCCGGTTAGAAATAAAAAAAACCGCCGGCAAGCGCGGCGGTTTTGGATGGAGCAAACTGCATTAGCGGGTCTTCTTGCCCAGGTGCGAATGCCGCATGCTGTACAAGAAATAGATGGCCACCGTTACCGCCATCCACACGCTGAACACGACAAATGTCGTATGCGGCAAATCGCGCATGATGTACAGGCAAGCCATGATGCTCAGGCCGGGAATCACATACGGGCCGAACGGCACGCTAAAGCCTTCGATGCGGTTGGCGCCCTGCTTGTGGCGCAGCACGGGCACGGCAACCGAGACGACCATGAAGGCGGTCAGGGTGCCGATGCTGACCATGTCCCACAAATAAGTCGCATCGATGGAGCCGGCCACCACGGCCACCACCAGGCAGACGATGATGGTATTGCTGACTGGCACCAGGGTGCGCGGGTGGATCTTCTGGAACGACTTCGGGATCAGGCCGTCGCGGCTGACGGCAAACAGGATGCGCGTCTGGCCATAGATCGTCACCAGGGTCACGCTGAAGACGGAAATGACGGCGCCGGCCGACAGCACGAGGGCGGGCCAGGTCTTGCCCGTGACGTTTTGCAGGATCACCGCCAGGCCCGCTTCCTGGCCTTCGAACAATTTCGCCTGTTGCGCGCCCAGGGCGGCCACGGCCACCAGCAGGTAAAACACGGTGACGATGAGCAAGGCGCCGAGGATGCCGCGCGGCACATTGCGCGTGGGATTTTTCACTTCGTCGCCTGCGGTGGCCACCGTATCGAGGCCGATGAAGGAGAAGAACACGGTGCCGGCCGCGGCCGTGACACCCGTCATGCCGGCAAAGCCCTTGCTATTGTCCGTATTAAAGAAGGGAAAGAAGTTGTCGGCATTGAATCCGGAAAACGCGATGACGACAAAAAATACCAGGATCGCCAGCTTGATGATGACCATGATGGCGTTCATCAGGGCCGATTCCTTGGCGCCGCGCAACAGCAAGAAGCCGCACATGCAGATCAAAAAGATCGGCGGCAGGTTGATGTGGCCGGCATGAAATTCCATGCCATGCGGGCCGGAAACGATCATCGGCGTGCGCAGCATCTCGGGGATGTGCCAGCCGAAGGCATTTTCCAGGAAATTGTTCAGGTAGGACGACCAGCCAATGGCCACGGCACTGCCCGCCAACCCGTATTCGAGCAGCAAGCAGGCGGCCATGATGAAGGCAAGAAACTCACCCACGGTGGCGTAGGCAAACGAATACGAGGAGCCGGAGGCGGGAATGCGGAACGACAGCTCCGCGTAGCACAAGGCCGTCAAGCCGGCCGTGATGGCGGCGATCAGGAAAGACAGGACGACCGAAGGGCCCGCCTTGGGGACGGCTTCGACCATGGTAAAGAAAATGCCCGTGCCGATGGTGGCGCCGACGCCGATCATGGTGAGGGAAAACAGGCCGATGGACCGGCTCAAGCCACTGCTGCTGAGGCCTTCACCATATTCGACCGTGGTATCGATCGGCTTGGCGCGGCAAAGTTTCTGGACCAGGGTTTGGCTCACTAGACTTCCTTTATGAGGCATACGTATTTTCGTACGACGGGTAAAAACACTTGAAACGGCGCTCCGGCCTTGAGTAACCCCCAATAAATTCTTGTGTTTTCTAGCTTCCATAAGTGGCGCGCTGCTGCGTTACCCATCGCTAGCAGTGCTCGCACTGCGTCGCGCCGGGCGCCTTGCATCACATCCACTTCTGTTTGCTATAAATTCACAATAATTTCCTGGCGATTACCTACCTGGAAAAAACCGGAAAGATTGCGTCCATTTTTCAAAACTAAGCGATTATAGGGCTTTCATCGGCTCAGCTAAACAGAACTTTGATGCAAGGAAACAACGCCAGGCGTGCGCCGGCAAAGCCGCAAGAGTGCAAGCGAAGAAGAAATTGTTTATATGAAAGAAAAAGCGCGCCGCTGCAGGGAGCAGGGGCGCGCTTCTGGCTCAGCTCAACTACGCTGGCTTACTTCTTGACGTTTGGCGCATCGGCCGGCGGCCAGCCTGCCTCGTAGCCTTGCGGCACGTCGTCGCGGCGGTCTTTCGGCGCCAGACCCAGCACGTAGTACAGCACCGTCAGCAGGATCAGCCAGGCTGGTCCGACCATCAGGGCGATGCGCGTATCGGGGAAATACGCCATCAGGCCGATCACCAGCGCCAGGAAGGCCAGCGAAATCCAGGAACCGTAGGGCGCGAACGGCATGCGGAAGGCCAGGTTCTTGATTTCCAGCAGCGTCAAGGTCTTGCGGAACTGGATCTGCGTGACCAGGATCACGCCCCAGGTCCAGACGGCGCCGAAGGTGGAGATCGAGGTGACCCAGATAAACACTTTTTCCGGCACCAGGTAGTTCAGCAGCACGCCCAGCAACAGCGCGAAGACGGACACCAGGATGGCGCGGCGCGGCACGCCGCTGGCCGTGGTTTCCGCAAACGCCTTCGGCGCCTGGCCTTGCAGCGCCAGGTTGTACAGCATGCGGCCCGTGCTGAAGATGCCACCATTGCACGACGACAAGGCCGCCGTCAGCACGACGAAGTTGATGATGCCGGCGGCCGTCTTGATGCCCAGGCGTTCGAACGTCATCACGAAGGGGCTGCCGGTGGTACCGATTTCATTCCATGGGTAAATCGACAGGATGACGAACAGCGCGCCGACGTAGAAAATCAAAATGCGCCAGAACACCGAATTGATGGCGTCGGGAATCGATTTCTTCGGGTTCGCCGCTTCGCCGGCCGTCAGGCCGATCATTTCCACGCCCAGGTAGGCAAACATCACCATCTGCAGCGACATCAGCACGCCCTGCGCGCCATTCGGGAAGAAACCGCCATGCGTCCACAGGTTCGAGATGCCGATGGCCACGCCGTTGTTGCCAAGACCGAAGACGATCATGCCCGTGCCGCCGATGATCATCAGGATGATGGTGACGACCTTGATCAGGGCAAACCAGAATTCGAATTCACCGTAGGCTTTCACGGCCAGCAGGTTGATCGCGCCCATGGAGCCGAGGGCAGCGAGGGCCCAGATCCAGCGCGGCACGTCGGGGAACCAAATGCCCATGTAGATGGCGACGGCGGTAATTTCCGCCACGCACGTGACCAGCCACAGGAACCAGTAGTTCCAGCCCGTCAGATAGCCTTGCAGGGGGCCCAGGTAATCCTGGGCATAGCGGCTGAAAGAACCGGCGACCGGGTTGTGCACGGCCATTTCGCCCAGCGCGCGCATGATCATGAAGATGACCGCGCCACCGATGATATACGACAGCATGATGCCGGGACCGGCCATCTTGATGGCGTTGCCGGAACCCAAAAACAGGCCCACGCCAATCGCGGCGCCCAGCGCCATCAGGCGGATTTGCCGCTCGCCCAGGCCGCGGTGCAAGCCTTGTTCACTCGTTTTCATTACGTGTCTCCGTTTTTTTCTTGAATACACCGATCCCTCCACCCCAATGGCGGTTCCGCTCTTGCGGGAAAGGAGGAAAAGGCGAGCCGGCGATTATCGCCGGCCTGCTCAGATGATCAGGCTATTGCGTCAGGCCAGTTCGGCGATCAGTTCGATCTCGACGCAAGCACCCAGCGGGATTTGCGCCACGCCGAAGGCGGAGCGGGCATGCTTGCCGCTGTCGCCGAAGACTTCGACGAACAGTTCCGAGGCGCCATTGGTCACCAGGTGCTGTTTCGTGAAGGTGGAGGTGGAGTTGACCAGGCTCATGACCTTGACGATGCGCTTGACCTTGTTCAAGTCGCCGCCGCACGCGTCTTGCAAGGTGGCGATCAGTTCGATGGCGATGCCGCGCGCAGCGATCTTGCCTTCTTCCGTGGTGACGTCCTTGCCCAGTTGACCGACCCAGACCTTGCCATCCTTCTTGGCCAGGTGGCCGGACAGGAAGACCGTGTTGCCCGTGCGGGCATGCATTACATAGGCGGCAGCTGGTGCGGCAACGACTGGCAGTTCAATGTTGAGGGCTTTGAGTTTTTCGTAAAACGACATGCTATTTCTCCAAGAAAACAATATAAGCGAAACCAAAATTCATGCACGGCAGGGCACGGAGGATGACGCCCTGGCAGCGCGGTAGTGACCGACAACAGTGCCAGATTAAACATCATCATATTGGTGAACGAGCAGTTTTAGTTCACAAATAGGCCCGGTTATTCAGTGGATTATACCGACAATCAAACAAAATTCAGCATTGGTTCATGAAGCATGCTCTACAGGCATCGAGCGTGACTTTTTTCATTCAATTGTCACTTGTGCAATGTCAAGCCCTCGGGGTCAAGGTTTATCGCTGCCAAAAATGCCTGGTCGTGCGAAACCACAAGTAACGCGCCCTGATATTGCAGCAGCATCTGCTCCAGCGCCTGCAGGCTGGCCAGGTCCAGATGATTGTCGGGTTCATCGAGCAGCAGCAGTTGCGGCGGCGCCAGCGCATACAATTCGGCCGCCAGCGCCACCTTCATGCGCTCGCCGCCGCTGAGCAAACGGCTGGGCATGGTGGCGCGCGCGCCGGCAATGCCCAGCAGCGCCAGCCGCGTGCGCAGTTCGCCTTCCGCCATGCTGCTATTGCGGGTCTGCAAGCGCTGCACGGCGCTCGACTCGCCGTCTTGCAGGCCCGCATGCTGATCCAGCCAGGCCACCCGCGCATGGCAGCGCAGCTCGCCGCCAGCAGGCGCCAGTTGCCCGGCGATCACGCGCAGCAGGGTCGACTTGCCGCTGCCATTGTCGCCCGTCACGGCCAGGCGGCCCGGCCCGGCCAGCACCAGGTCGATCGCGTGCGCCTGGCCATGCGGCAAGACCACGTCGCGCAATTCCAGCAACAATTTTCCATTCGGCACCAGGCTCTCGGGCGCCAGCAGCAAGCGTTCGACCTCGGGCGCGCAGCGGGCGCTGGCGTCCATCACGCGCTGCTGGCGCGCCTGCTGCGCCTCTTGCGCGCGCAGGCGCAGCTTGCCCTGGCTATCCTGGCTTTTCTCCTTTTTCGCGTCCAGCAGCAGCTTGCTTTGATTGCCTTCGCGGCCTTCGCGCTCACCGCGCGTCACCCGTTTATGTTGCCGTTCTGCCTGCTGCTGCGCCTCGCGCTGTTCGCGTCTGGCACCAGCCTTTTCCGCTTGCAGGGCGGCAACGTAGCCGGCCTGCTCCAGTTCCCGCTGCTGCGCATACAAGGCGTAATTGCCGCCATAGCTGCGCAAGCCCTGCGGCGACAGCTCGACAATTGCATCGACGTGCTGCAGCAAGGCGCGGTCATGGCTGATCAACAGCAAGCCGCCGGGCCAGCGCGCCATCTGCGCCACCAGGCGGGCGCGCTGCTGAGCATCAAGGTGGTTGCTCGGTTCATCGAGCACCAGCCAGTCCGCCTGCGACAGCCAGGCGCCTTGCAAGGCGATGCGCTGGCGTTCGCCACCGCTGAGGCGACTCGTCGGCGTGTCGGCATCGACATGGCGCAAATCGAGCGCATCGAGCGCCTGGCGCAAGCGGGCGGGGGCATCCCAGCGTTCGCCCACCAGGGCGTAGTCGGCCTCGTCGATGCTGCCGGCGGCGATGCGCACCAGCGCCGCCAGCAAGGTCTGCATGCCGGCGAGCGCCGCCACGGTGGGGTAGCGTTGCGGATCGAGCTCCTGCGCCACGGAATGCACGCTGCCGTCGCAGCGCACGGCGCCAGAAGACGGCAGCTCTTGGCCCACCAGCAGACGCGCGAGAACGCTCTTGCCCACGCCGTTATCGCCGACGAGGCCGATACGTTGCGGGGCAAAGGCAAATTGCAAATCGGAAAACAATACCCGGCCATCGGGCAAGGTAAGGGACAGACGGTCGAGTTGTAGTAATGCGGGCATCGATACTCCTTGAGCAAGGCTGGCGAACCCGTGCGGCGCAATGCTGCGCTGGCGGGAAGGGCGAGGCCGTGCACAGCACGGCAGTATCAATGGCGCATGTCGAAGCGTCCTGGAGAAATGGGGAAGAAGCGACAGTGTAGCAGAGCAAACCTGTTAGCGCTGGCCCAGGGTCGTGTCGCCGAACAGGTTCTTGAATTCGCGCGGCTGCGAGCGCCAGTACTGCGGTGGCGCCTGCACCTGTGCACCCAGCTGGGCCGCCGCATGCCAGGGCCAGCGCGGGTCGAACAGGATGGCGCGCGCCAGCGCCACCATGTCGGACTGGCCGTTGGCGATGATATCTTCCGCCTGCTGCGCCTCCGTGATCAAGCCGACGCTGATGGTGGGCAAGCCGCTGTCGCGCTTGATGCGTTCGGCAAACGCCACCTGGTAGCCGGGTCCCACGGGAATCTGCTGCTGCGGCGCAATGCCGCCGCTGGAGACGTGGATGAAGTCGGCGCCCAGCTGCTTGAGTTCCTGCGCGAAACGCACGCTTTGTTCGATTTCCCATCCGCCCTCGACCCAGTCAGTGGCGGAAATGCGCACGCCCACGGCCATGCTGGCGGGCACGGCGGCGCGCACGGCTTCATAGATTTCCAGCGGAAAACGCATGCGGTTTTCCAGGCTGCCGCCATACGCATCCGTGCGCTGGTTGGACAGGGGCGACAGGAACTGGTGCAGCAGATAACCGTGCGCCGCGTGCAGTTCGATGCCCTCGATACCGAGCGCATGCACGCGCTGCGCGGCCGCGACAAAGGCGCCCTTGATCTGCAACAAACCCATCTCGTCGAGCGCGATCGGTACCGTTTCGCCCGGTGCATGGGCGATGGCGGACGGCGCCACCGTTTGCCAGCCGCCCTCGGCCAGGTGCACGCAAGTGCCGCCCTGCCATGGCGCGCGGCTCGACGCCTTGCGTCCCGCGTGGCCCAGTTGCACCACCAATGGAATCGGCGCATGGCGGCGGATCGCCTGCACCACCTTGGCCAGCGCAGCCTGATTCGCATCCGACCACAGGCCCAGGTCATCGGCCGAGATGCGTCCCTCGGGCGAGACGGCCGTCGCTTCCGTCATCAGCAAGCCCGCGCCGGACAGGGCCAGGTGGCCCAGGTGGATCATGTGCCAGTCGGTGGCGTTGCCGTTGTCGGCCGAGTACTGGCACATGGGCGCGATGGCGATACGGTTGGCCACCTGCAGCGGCCCCAGTGCAAACGGCGTGAATAGCTGGCTCATGGCGGACTTTCGGAAAAGGGGAAGCACCGATTCTACTGTGCTTTGGAAAGTGCGGCTTACACCTGCTTACGTTTGATACAGCGCAAGGGCTAGCCTTGGACAGGTGCGGCCGCTAATCTGAACACATCAACAACACGGCAACACCTTGCCACCCAGGAGAACACATGAACACGACGACCACCGCCAGCCGCATCCACCCTTTGATGGCCGGCGCCGCCATTTCCGTCACGGTCCTGTGCCTGGTGGGCGCGGCGTCCATCGCCGGCATCCTGCCCAATTCGCGGGCGAATGTGCCGGCCGCAGCGGTCGTACCTGCCGACGTGGCGGCACTGACGCCAGCGAACGCGGCAGCCCTGGCAGCGCCAGTGGCCGCACCAGTCGTGGCGCAAGCTGCACCAGCTCCGGCGCCCGTCGTGCACAAGCGCGTCGTGCACCACACGCAAGTGGCGCAAGCGCGTCCTGCCTACCGTGACAACAATGACGGCTACCGCGACACAGCCTACCGCGAACCGGTACGCCAGCAGCAGCCGGTTCCCGCTCCAGCGCCTGCGCAGCCCAACTACGTGGGTATCGGCACGGGCGCCGTCATCGGCGGCTTGATCGGCAATCAGGTCGGTGGCGGCCGCGGCAAGGCGCTGGCGACGGTGGCCGGCGTGATTGGCGGCGGCATGCTGGGTAATGCGGTACAGAACCAGGTTCAGCAACCACAACGATAAAAACCTGCTGCGCGTCGCGCTTTGCGGCCTGCGATGCTCACTGTGCTTCAGCACAGTTGCGCTTCTCGGCCACAAATCATCGCCGCTCGCGACGGTTTTTCAGACCTATCAGTCGTACGGTCCCAGATAATCGAGCTTGCCCACGGCCACGCCATTGTTGCGCAAAATGGCGTGGACCATGGAGACATGAAAATAGAAGTTCGGCAAGGCAAAACTGAGCAGGTAATTATCGCCCGAGAATTTCTTGCCCTCGTCCGTCCAGTTCAGCACGACTTCCTTCTGCGCGCTGCCGGCCATCTGGCCCGCGTTGACGCTGTCGATGTAGGCGATGGTGTTGGCGATGCGCTCCTGTAACTGCTCGAACGACGCTTCGTTATCCTCGAACTTCGGCGCCGGCACGCCGCTCAGGCGCTCGACCGACATCTTCGACGTATCGCTGGCGCGCTGCACCTGCGCCGTCAAGTCCAGCATGTCGGGCGCCAGCTGCGCGCCCAGTAAAATCTCGGGCACGATGCCATCTTCCTCGACATGGGCTTGCGCTTTTTCAAGCAGGGCCGAAACGACCCGCAAGCCGCGGATGAAGACGGGAATGGTTGCCTGATACATGGACACGGACATGGGGAACTCCTCGATAGTGAACGATGAGTCAGTGTACCCGAGGCGCTGTTTTCCGGCAGCGTGCACGATGCCACTCCCGTGCGTCAGCGCACCGAACGGCCCAGTTCATCCTACTTTTCCAGATTCACCTTGCCATCGGGCGCATGGCCAGGCTGTTCCGCAGGTTCGGCCTGTGGCGCCGGCTTGTCCTTGCGCTTGCCACCGAAGAACTTGACGATGGCCGCGCCGCCGCCCACCACGGCGAGGAGCAGCACTTTCTTGAAGGCCAGCAGCAGCGCCAGCAGTTTGCCGAACAGGCCCAGCTTGCTGGCCACGCCGCCCGCCACCAGCGCCGCCAGGCCGTATTCCGCCACCTTGTCCGTCTTGCTGTCGAAATCCGTGTAGCGGTTACCGTCGGTAAATTCCGTGAACGCCGTCACTTGCCGCATTTCTTTCTTGATCGCTTCGATCTGTTGCATGCTGGCGATCGCATTCAGGTTCAGCACGCCTTCGCGGCCCAGTACGCGCACGTTGTAGTTCAGCGAGTGCTCGCCGCCATCGACCATCAAGTCCTTGGCCCAGTACAGTTTGTGCGTATCCTTGGCATAGCTGGGTTTTTCCGCCCAACCCATCAAATGGATGCCGGGATAACCCTGCTTCTTGCGCTCCGCGTTATGTTCCAGCACGGACGCCTGCATATCCTTGAGCAATTCGTCGTACTTGATGCTGTCCGCATCGTCATCCTTGATATGGCCTTCCTTTTCATACGTGACGATGACACCCCAGCTATCGCGCTCGAGCACGCTGGTCTTGGCGGGCACGATCATGCCCAGCGATACCATGCCCGGTGGATTGCCCCAGGCATCGACCAGCACGCGCTCGGCGTCCGTCGGCGACAAATAACGGAAGCTGGCCGGCAAATCCAGGGTGGCGATGCCGCCCGGTAAAGTGATCTTGCCACGCTGCAGGTGCAGCTGGGCAAGAAATTGCTCGGCCGTCATTTCCGGTGCGGCGGCCTTCTCTTCGGCAGGGGCGGCAGCCGTCAGGCCGGAGAGGGTCAGGCACAGCAAGGCTGTCAGCAGGCGTTTCAACATGATCGGTCCAAAAAAATTACAAAGGGTAAATATTTTAAATCAATTAATTGCTTAATAAATAATTATTTCCATGCAGCATTTTTCTCATGAAAAAAGCGCCAGGCGGGAAATCCCGGCTGGCGCCTGAGGCGATACGATGACTGGACAATCAAGAAACGCGCACCACCATCAAGCCCGCGCGCAAGCCAACCCGCACGTCCGGGTTCGGGAACACCACCAGTTCTTCCGCGTGCTGCACCGTGTACACATGGTCGCCATCGCTGGCGATCACGGCATGTTGCGGCAGGGAGGTGAAATTCTGCGTGCCGCGATCAAACGCCATGCGGAATTCATCGCTGTGCTTGATGATTTCCTGCGCCACCTTGAACACGTGCGGTTGCGCCTTGACGGCTTGCGCAGGCAGGCCGCGCAACAGGCCGTCCAGCGCCCGCGACACGTCGTCGAACAGGGACAAATCGTTCTGCCCCAGGGTGCCCACGCGGCCCAGTTCCACCGTGCTGGCGGCCGCGCCGAAATGCTCGGCCGAATAATAGCTGTAGGTGCCGGCCGACTGCGGGTTCATGATGATGGCGCCGATGGCCGCCTGGCCCAGCCAATCGATCAGCTGCGCCTTGGCGTCGTCGGCCACCAGGTCCGGCACGATGGCAAACGTGGGGTACACGGAAGGCCGGATGGCCGTGTGCAAATCCAGGTGCCAGCGCACGGGGCCGGCCGCGTCAAAGAACGCTTTTGTCGCAGCGATCATTTCATCGGCGCGCGCGCTTTCCGCCGCTTGCGCCAGGCTGCCCCGCACGGGGCGGAACATGCGATTCAGGTCGGCGTCGATGAAACGCTTGCCGGCCCGGATCGCATCGACATTGCCCACGCAGACGAGCAGGTCGACGGCCAGTGCCGACGCATCGCGCGACAGCGCGTCGAGCAGATGTGCCAGCACTTCGATCGGTCCCGTCTCGTCGCCATGCACGCCCACCGAGACGGCCACGCTGGCGCGCCCCGCATCGGCCTGCGGCTTGACGACTTGCAGCATGCCGGGCGCCGGCAAAGCCACCGTGAAACCGGCGTTGGCGAACAGCTGCGCCACGCCGCTGAAATCGGCCTGCGCCAACGCCTGCACGGCTGGCGGCAAGCCGCCAGCGCCCTGCCCAACTTGTCGTACTTCTTGCGTCATTACACCGCCGCTTCCACTGTCACTTTATTCACAGCCTCGGAGAGCGTCCACACGTCCAGCATGGCTTGCTCCAGTTCCGTCGTCGCCACATACGCCGACAGACCCAGCGCGCCCGTCACCGCATCGACGGCCTGGCCCGCATTGCCTTGCTCGGCGCGTGCCAGCACCTGCGTCAGCAGACGCTGTTGCGTGCGGCGCAGCGCTTGCTGCGCGTAGTTGCGCAACTGCTCCTGCGATTTGCCTTGCGCGGCCAGCTTCAGGCCACGTTCCAGCGTGTCGATGCCCGCCTGGCTGCGCAGGGCCAGGCCCACTTGCAGGAAGGCGGCCAGGTCCATCGCCGCAGGACGCGGCACGGACAGGGCCGGGAACAGGAAGCCGGCGACGACTTCCAGCGCGTCGACCGCATCCCACGCCTGCACGAAGGCCGGCGTCAGGCCCGGCACCAGCGCCGCTTCGGACTTGATGCCAACGGCTTGCAGCAGTTCGCGCTTCGATTCCGCACCAAACAAGCGCGTCAGTTCGGCCAGGCCGGCGCCACGCAATTGCTCGGCCGGCACGGACAGCACGCCAGTGATCATGGTTTGCTGCAGCACGCGCGTTTGCGCGTCAACCTTGATCGACACGGCGCGCGGAATCGTCAACGCATCCGCATCGAGCGCGTCGAACACGGGCGCCAGGTTCAGCGCCACCCAGGCCTGGCCCCAGGCCAGGATCACGGCCGACTCGTCCACGCCGTGTTCCGCCGCCAGGTTGCGGATCATCAGCGGGCCGCAGCGGTTGATCACTTCATTGGCCAGCACGGTCGCCAGGATGGCATTGGCCAGCGGGTGGTCCAGCGCCGAACGGGTTTCCACCAGCAGCGACGGGAAGTACGGTTTCAGGACCGGCTCGGCCCACGTTTCATCGATCAAAGGCAGCGCGGACAGGATGCGCTTGAAGCGGTTCTTCACGTTGGCGATCACCACCGCCAGTTCCGGCGTCGTCAAGCCACGACCATCGGCCTTGCGACGCGCCAGTTCGGCCACCGACGGCAGCTGCTCCAGTTCGCGCGACAGGGCGCCCTCTTCTTCCAGGCTGGCGATCAGCGCGGCATAGCCATCCTGCACGGCACTCTCGCCTTGCGCCTGCAATTCGCGCACCAGCAAATGCGTCTGCTGCGTGTTGTCGCGCAAGACCAGGCGCTCGACGTCGTCCGTCATCGCATACAGCTCGCGATTGCGTTCGGCTTCCGTCAACTTGCCCGCATTGACTTCCACGTCCAGCCAGATTTTCACGTTCACTTCATGGTCCGAGCAATCCACGCCGGCCGAATTGTCGATCGCATCGGTGAAGATGCGTCCACCCGTCAGCGCGAACTCGATGCGGCCTGCCTGCGTCGCACCCAGGTTGCCGCCTTCGGCCACCACTTTCACGCGCAGCTCATTGCCGCTGACGCGGATATGGTCGTTGGCGCGGTCCTTCACCTGTGCGTGCGTCTCGGTGGAAGCCTTGATGTAGGTGCCGATGCCGCCGTTGTAGAACAGGTCCACCGGGGATTTCAGGATGCGGTGCATCAGCTCTTCCGGCGCCAGTGAGGTCTCGGCAATATCGAGCGCGGCGCGAATTTGCGGCGACAGCTCGATCGTGCGCGCGGAACGCGGATACACGCCGCCACCCGCCGAGATCAAGTCCTTGTTGTAGTCGTCCCACGAGGAGCGCGGCAAGGCGAACAGGCGCGCGCGCTCTTCGAACGAGACGGCGACGTCCGGTGTCGGGTCGAGGAAGATGTGGCGGTGGTCGAATGCGGCCACCAGTTTCAGCTGGCGCGACAGCAATACGCCGTTGCCGAACACGTCGCCCGACATGTCGCCCACGCCGACCATGGTGATCGGGGTGGTGTTCAAGTCATGGTCCATTTCATAGAAGTGGCGTTTCACGGCTTCGAATGCGCCCTTGGCGGTGATGCCCAGCTTCTTGTGGTCGTAGCCGTTCGAGCCGCCCGAGGCGAACGCGTCGCCGAGCCAGAAACCGCGCTGCACGGCGATGCCGTTGGCGATGTCCGAGAACGTGGCCGTGCCTTTGTCGGCAGCCACCACCAGGTATGGATCGGCATCGTCAAAACACACGGTGTCGACTGGCGGGACGATATTGCCCAGCGAACGGTTGTCCGTCACTTCCAGCAGGCTGGAAATGAACAGGCGGTAGACGGCTTCGCCTTCGGCCGCGATGGTTTCGCGCACGGCGTCTTTCGGCATCATCTTGCAGACAAAACCGCCCTTCGCGCCGGCCGGCACGATGACGGCATTCTTGACCATCTGGGCCTTGACGAGGCCCAGCACTTCGGTGCGGTAGTCTTCCATGCGGTCGGACCAGCGCAAGCCGCCACGGGCGACAGGGCCGCCGCGCAAGTGCACGCCTTCGAAGCGGCGCGAGAAGACGAAAATCTCGCGGTAAGGACGCGGTTCCGGCACCAGCGCCAGGCTGCTGGTGTCGAACTTGAAGATGATCTTGTCGCCTTGTTGATTATTCTGGAAGTAGCTGGTGCGCAGGGTGGCAGCCATCAGGTCGGCCAGCGCGCCGAGGATTTCCTCGGTATCGGCATGGTTCACGGATGGCAGGCCGGCCTTGATGGTGGCGATCGCCTCCAGGGCCGCCGCGTGCTGCGCGTCGGACAGCGATGGATCGAAGCGCTGCAGGAAGGCGTCGACCAGGGCTTTCACGTGCGCCGGCTGCTTGCGCAGGCTTTCGGCAATATAGCGCACCGAGAAGCGGCTGCCCGTCTGGCGCCAGTAGCTGGTGTAGGCGCGCACCAGTTGCACTTCGCGCGTCGACAGGCCGCCTTCGATGACGAGGCCATTCAGGCGGCCATCTTCGGCCGTGTCGTTGAACAGGGCGGCAAACAATTCCTGCGCCACGGCGACGACCGATGGCTGCGCCAGTTTCGCCGCACTGGCGGCATCGACCGTCAGGCTGGTGACGAAATAGCGCGTGCCGTCCAGTGGCGAAATCGAGAAGGCCTGCTCGCGGTCGATCGCCACGCCCGCGTTATGCAGCGCCGGCAGGATGGCCGACAGCGGCGGCACCTTGTTGGCCGAATACAGGCGAATCGTGGTGACGGCGCCCGTCTCGATGCGCACGGCTACATGCGATGGATCGGTGTTGCGCAGGATGGTGTCGAGGTCGCGGAAGGCGACGGCCGGCGCGGTGGCGGCAACGTAATCGAGCGGTAACGTAGCGCAGAGTTTGCGCAGGCTGGCGCGCAGGGCCACGTCGGGCACGGCGTCGGCCACGGCGGCAAAGCCGTTATGCCAGCCATCGAGCACGCCCAGCAACGGCTGTTCGATATCCGTTTCCAGGTCCAGCGGGTAACGGGCGGCGTGGGCGATCAGGTAGACGCGCGCCAGGGGGCCGTCGGCCACCAGGGTTTGCGTGCTCACGTGCGTGGCGCCGGAACTGGCTTGCAGGGCTTTTGCCAGGCTCGATGCGACGCTGGCGCTGTAGCGCTCGCGCGGCAGGTAGACCAGTACGTTCAGGTGGCGCGCATACACGTCGCGGCGCGCAAAGACCTTGGTGCGCGGCTGCTTGTACAGCGACACGACGGCGCCGCATACTTGCGCCAGCCAGTCGAGGTCCGCTTCCAGCGCTTCGGTGCGCGGCAGGGATTCGAGGATTTCACGGAATTTCTCGGCGCGGAAGCCTTGCTGGCGTACGCCGGCCAGGCTCAGCACCTTGGCCACGCGGCCGCGCGCAAACGGCAGCGCCGCCAGCGGGGTGGAATTGCCGGCGCGGGTGAACAGGCCGACGAAGCAATGCTCGCCCAGGATGGCGCCTTGCGCATCCATGTCGCGCACGCCGATGAAATCGAGCTGCTGGTCGCGGTGCAAAGTACCCGCCACGTCGGCCTTGACGATGGACAGCGCCGATTCGCGCTTGGCCAGGGTATCGAAGTCGCCGGGAATATTCGCCAGGCAGGTGCCGTACACGGGGTGCGCCGTATCCTGCAGCACGCCGACGCGGCTCGGGATGTCGCGTTCCAGTTCGCGCACGCCCGGCTTGACGCGGTAATAGGCGTAGCCGAACACTTCAAAGCCACCGCTGCGGGCCCATTCCAGGAAGGCGGCGACTTCCGCGCCTTCTTCCCCATGCTGGGCGGCGGCGACGGCGGCCAGGCGCTCGCCCATGGCGGCGCTGTCGCGGCGCACGATGGCGGCATCACGCGCGACCATCTCCAGGGCGGCGACCAGCGCGGCCAGGGCTTCCGGCGCCAGCTCTTCGTCGAGCAGCACCAGCACATACGATTCGAGCGGGTCGCCCGGCTGGCGCACCGCTTCCACGCTGCCGTCAGCGGCGCGGCGCACGGGCAGCACGGTGTTCATCACGCCGCGCACGGCCAGGTGCTGGCGGCGCATGGCCATGACGATGGAGTCGACCAGGTAAGGCATGTCTTCGTTCAGGATCAGCAAGGCGCTCGCCATGCCGCCACGGCCATCGGCATAACGCAGGGTGGCGATTTGGCAGCCGCTGCCGGTGCGCTTGGCCGCTTGCGTGAAGCCCTCGACCAGCACGGGCGCCAGGCTGTCGGGCGCGATATCGGCCAGATCTTCGGCGTCGAGCGAGTCGAGCCATGCCTGCACCAGTTGTACGACGGGCGCTGCCGCCTTGTTCGCATTGCCAGCCGCGTTAATCAGCTCCAGCGTTTGTGTGCGCAAATCTTGTGGCGTGTGATTCATCTTGCATCTCCATTACGGTAATGTGAATGTCCAACGCTGTCGTTCGGGCTTGTGGCTGGGCGGCAGCGGTGTCAAGAGACGGGGGTCGCCCGTCCAATTCTGTCTGTGCTACGGATAGTCTGTCTCGGATTTTTTCTGTGTTTTTTCTATCGCCTACAAGTCGTACAATCCAGGTAAGTTGAGGATGATCGTCAATTCTTCAAGCGCCGCATGCACTTCCAGCGCCAGCTGCGGGTCGGCCAGGTCTCCCGGCTCCAGATGGTCGCGGTAGTGTTTTTCCACCCACTGCACCAGCCGATGGTACAGCGTTTCCGTCATGATCACGTCCTGGTGCATGGCGCGCGCTTCGGTTTCCGTCAGGGCCACGCGCAAACGCAGGCAGGCGGGCCCGCCGCCGTTGCGCATGCTCTGGCGCAGGTCGAAATGAATCAGTTCATCGATGGGTCCACCGCTGGCCACCAGGCCTTCCAGGTAGCGCGACACGGCGCGGTTTTCCTGGCACTCCTGCGGTATCACCAGCGCCATCTTGCCGCCCTCTTTCGTCAGCAACTGGCTGTTGAACAGATAGCTGGTCACCGCATCCTGGATCGGCACCTGGCCCGTGTCCACGCGCAGCGCGTCCAGTTGCGCGCCCGTGGCGGCAACGGCGCGGCGCAGCTGCGACAGGCTTTCCCCTTCATCGGCAAACGCCTGCTCGTGATAGAACAGCACATTGCCATTGCCGACGGCGATGACGTCGTTATGGAACACGCCCTGGTCGATCACTTCCGGATTCTGCTGCACATACACGGTGCGCTTCGCGTCCAGGCCATGCAGGCGCGCCACAGCTTGCGACGCTTCCAGGGTCTGGCGCGCCGGATAGCGCTTCGGCGACGGCGCGGAAGGATCGAACTCCACCCGACCATACACGAACAACTCCACCGATGGCGCGCCGTGGTTCGCACCCAGCCGCGTGTGGTTGGCCGCGCCCTCGTCGCCAAAGGCGGGCGTCGACGGCAGCGCGTCATGCACGGCGAAGTGTTTTTCATCGCCGAAGATGGCGCGCAGGCTGCGCGCCGACTGCGCGTGCTCGAAAGCGCGATGCAGCTTGTTATTCAGGTTGGCGGCCGTGAAATGCACGCGGCCGTCCTGCGTGTCGGCTGACGGGCTGACCGTGGCGGCATTCGCCGTCCACATGGGCGAAGCGGAATACGCGCAGGCCAGAATCACAGGGGATTCCTTGTAGGCGCGCGCCAGCACCTCGGCGTCCGTGCCCGTGAAACCGATAGAGCGCAGCAGGCGGAAATTGGGCCGGTCCTGCGGCGGCAGCAAGGCTTGCGCAAAGCCGCGCGCGGCCAGCGCGCGCATCTTGGCCAGGCCCTGCAAGGCGGCCTGCTTCGGATTCGAAGCGCTTTTCACATTGCTGAACGAGGCCACGTTGCCGAACGAGAGTCCGGCATAGTTATGCGATGGCCCGACCAGGCCGTCAAAATTGTATTCGCGCGTGCTGTGCATGGGATGTCCTTAAAAATTCAGGCCGGGCGACAGCTTGGCCGGCATTTCCAACGCGCTGTTCTCGATCGAGGCGACCGGGTAGGCGCAGTAATCGGCCGCGTAATAGGCGCTAGGACGGTGGTTGCCCGACTTGCCGATGCCGCCGAACGGCGCCGTACTGGCCGCGCCCGTGGTCGGACGGTTCCAGTTGATGATGCCGGCGCGCGCGCGCGTTTGAAACAGCTGCCACAGCGTCGGATCGTCGGACAGGAGCGCGGCGGCCAGGCCGAATTCGGTGGCGTTGGCCACCTTCAGGGCCGCATCGAAATCGGCCACGCGGATCACCTGCAGCAGGGGGCCGAACCATTCCTCGTCGGGGATGCCGACAGCGTTGGTCACGTCGACGATGCCGGCCGTGACAAAACCCGCCTCGGGATTCAACTGGCGCATTTGCAGCAGGGCCGTGCCGCCCTTGGCAACCATATCCGCCTGCGCCTGCACCAGGCGCGCGGCCACGGCGCTGGACACCACAGGGCCCATGAAGGGTTGCGGCTGCGCGTCGGAGGCGCCGATGCCCAGCTTAGCCGCCACTTCCACCAGGCGCGCCACAAAAGCAACACCGGCGGCATTGTCCTGCACCACCAGGCGGCGCGCGCAGGTGCAGCGCTGGCCGGCCGAGACGAAGGCGGAGAAGATCGCGTGGTGCACGGCGGCATCGACGTCCTTCACATCCCACACGACCAGGGCGTTGTTGCCGCCCATTTCCAGCGCCAGCATCTTGCCCGGCTGGCCGCCGAACTGGCGGTGCAGGCTGATGCCCGTCTGGCAGGACCCCGTAAACAGCACGCCGTCGAGGTGCGCATTGGCGCCCAGGGCCACGCCCGTATCGCGTCCGCCGTTGACGAGGTTGACGACGCCATCCGGCAAGCCGGCCTGCTGCCACAGCTGCACGGTTTTCACGGCCGTGCGCGGCGCATATTCGCTGGGCTTGAAGACGATGGTGTTACCGGCGATCAGGGCCGGCACGATGTGGCCGTTCGGCAGGTGACCGGGGAAATTGTACGGGCCGAAGACGCCGAACACGCCATGCGGGCGGTGGCGCAGCACGGCGTCGCCATCGGCGATCTTGCTTTGCGTGATGCCCGTGCGCGCGTGGTACGACTGCACCGAGATATCGATCTTGTTGGCCATGGTGGCCACTTCCGTGCGCGATTCCCACAAGGGCTTGCCCACTTCTTCCGAGATCAGCAGCGCCAGCGCTTCCGCATGAACTTTCAGCAGTTCGCGAAAGCGCACGCAGATGGCGATGCGCTCCTCGATCGGCATGTCGGCCCATGCTTCGAACGCCGCGCGGGCGGCCTGGCAAGCCTGTTCGACTTCGTTTTCCGTCGCTTCCAGGCTGGCCCAGGTCTGCTTGCCGTTCGACGGGTCGATGGTGCGCAGTTCGCGACCCGTGCCCGGCAGCCATGCGCCGTTGATGAAGTTCGATTGCGTGGTATTCACATTAGACATGGGGATGCTTCCTCGGGTTGAGTGACAAGGTGCGCACGGTGTCGCCGTTGTGGCAGCGCAGCAGGTGCAGTTCATCGTTGTCCAGCGCGATCTTGCCGCTGTGCGGATTGGCGCTGGTGACGATCATGCGGAAATCTTTCAGGTCGGTGTTCGACACCAGGTAAGGCTCGGCTTGCGCCACCTCGCCGGCGTCCAGCGCAGGCACAGTCGCGGCATCGAGCACGGCGGGCATGCTGTCGCGCATGGCGCGCAACTCGGACACGCGCGCCTGCAGCACGGGACCGGCGTCGAAAATGTCGACATAGCCTTCGAAGTGCAAGCCTTCCTGTTCCAGCAGGCGGCGCGCGGGCGCCGTGCTCAGATGCACCTTGCCGATCACTTCCTGCGCCTCGTCGGGCAGGTAGGCCACGTACATGGGCTGGCGCGGCATCAGTTCGGCGATGAAGGATTTCTTGCCCAGGCTCGTCAAGTCGTCGACGTGGTGGAAATCCATCTTGAAGAAGTGCCGGCCCAGACCTTCATAAAACGGCGAGCTGCCGTCCGGCGCCTGGTAGCCGCGCATTTCGGCGATCAGCTTTTCCGTGAACAGGTGCGGGAACTGGGCGATGAACAGGAAGCGGCTTTTCGACAGCAGCTTGCCGTTGTTGCCGCTGCGGTAATCGGGGTGCAGAAACAGCGAGCACAGTTCCGTGCTACCCGTCAGGTCGTTCGACAGGTACAGCGTTTCCATGCGCGTAAACACGTCGAGCTCGCGGCTCGAATGGACCAGGGTGCCGATGCGGTAGTTATAGAACGGCTCTTCCAGGCCCACGGCGCCCTTGATGGCGCACACGCCGGCCAGGCGGCCCGTATCGGTATCCTCCATGACGAACATGTAGTCGCGCTTTTCGGGCGCGATGGTTTCGGCGAACGAGGCGCAGGCGATAGCCAGGCGGTCGCCCAGCATTTTCATGTCCGGCTTGAGGGTGGTCATGCCGGTGCCGACCTGGCTGGCCAAGCCGTACAGGGCGTCCAGGTCAGAAGCGTTGATGGCGCGTACTACTAGCATAATGTTCTCTCGGTTAGATGCGCACGCAAATGACGCTGTCGCCTTCGGCCACGGCCAGCGCTTCCAGCAGCTCGGGCGGCAAGCCGACGGTGTCCTGCGCTTCGAGCGCATCGCAGGTGAAGGTCACGGCGCGGAAGTTGCGCTCCGCGCCCGAAGCGACCGCGTAATGCACTTTCAGGCCCGTGCGGCTGGGCGTGACGCCGGCGACGACGCGGCGCGTAAGCGAGCCCGTAAACGAGCGCAGCGCATGCTTGTGCGCCTGCAGGATCGGGCCGCCATCGAAAATGTCGATGTAATCGTCGGCTTCAAAGCCTTCTTCCGTCAGCAAATTGAACGCCAGTTCGCCACTCGGGTGGATCTGGCCCATGGCCGCCTGCGCGTCGCCTGGCAGCAGCGGCACGTACACGGGGTAGTGCGGCATCAGTTCGACGATCAGGGTGCGGTTGCGCGCGCCGCCGATGACTTTTTCGGCATCGAGGAAATCCATCTGGAAGAACTTGCGGCCCAGCGCATCCCAGAACGGCGACTGGCCGTTGGCGTCCGTGATGCCGGCCAGCGGCACGAAGAAGCGGTCGCCGAAGCGGTGCGGCGCCAGTACGGCAAACAGCAGCCGCGCGCGCGACAGCAGGGCCGCTTCCAGGCCCGCCTGCTCCATATTGCGCACGAAGAAGCCGGACAGCTGCGAGTACGCCGTCAACTCCGAGCACAGGGTCAGCGCATGCACGCTGTGACTGATGTTCAGGTCGCGCGAGACTTGCTGGATGACGTCGTTGCGAAAGGAAAAATAGGTGCCGTTCGAGCCGGCCGAGGCGAAGATGGCGGCCGTGCCGGCGATGCTCTTGTCGAGCAGGGATTCAAGCACGAAGAGATACGACTCTTCGCTGGGGATGTCGACATGGGCGGCAAACGAGGCGATGGAGCGCTCGACGGAGGCGGCGATTTTTTCGCGCGTCTTCGGCAGGGTATGGACACCCGGCATGGTTACCGCGGCCAACGCTTCGAGGGCTGCGATATCCGCAATTTCTACCGGACGGACAACATACATGGGTACTCCTTCAATGCTGACGATACTTGGGCTGAATACCCGGGTAGAACCAAGCCGGCCCGCGGCAAAGCGGCGGGCCGGTGATGAAACAGGGAGCGAGGCTAGCCTCAGGCTTTCAGCAGGCCGTCGATGGCGACGCGCAGCAGACGGCCCGCTTCGGCGATCTGCTCGTCCGAGACGATCAGGGCCGGCGCCAGGCGCACCACGTCCATGCCGGCGATCAGCACCATCAAGCCTTGCGCTTCGGCCGCTTTCTGGATGTCTTTCGCGCGGCCCTTCCAGGCATCGCTGACTACCAGGCCCAGCAGCAAACCGCTGCCGCGCACGATGGAGAACACTTGTGGGTAATCCGTGATCAAGCCTTGCAGCATGGCGATGGTGCTGACGCTGGCTTCTTTCACACGCGCCAGGAACGCTGGCGTGTTGATGGTTTCCAGGACACTCAAGGCCACGGTGGCGGCCAGCGGGTTGCCGCCGTAGGTGGTGCCGTGGGTGCCGACGGCCAGGGTTTGCGCCAGTTCATTCGTGGTCAGCATGGCGCCGATCGGGTAGCCGTTGCCCAGAGCCTTGGCAGCCGTCAGGATGTCCGGCGTGACGCCATAGCCCATGTAGGCGAACAACGCGCCAGTGCGGCCCATGCCGCTCTGGACTTCGTCGAAAATCAGCAAAGCGCCCGTCTTGTCGCACAGGGCGCGCAGCTCCTTGAGGAATTCCGGATTGCCCGGCACCACGCCGCCTTCGCCTTGTACCGGCTCGACGATCACGGCGCACACGTCATCGCCGATGGCGGCGCGCGCCGCTTCGATGTCGTTGTAGGCGATGTGGTCGATCGACGGCGGCAGCGGCTCGAAGCCTTCCGTGTACTTGGCCTGGCCGCCGACGGAGACCGTAAACAGGGTGCGACCGTGGAAAGAGCTGAAGCACGAAATAATGCGCGACTTGTGCGCGCCGAACTTGGTGTGCGCGTACTTGCGCGCCAGTTTCAGGGCCGCTTCGTTGGCTTCCGCGCCCGAGTTGCAGAAGAAGGCGCGGTCGGCGAAGGTCGCTTCCGTCAGGGCCAGCGCCAGACGCAGCACAGGCTCGTTCGTATAGCCGTTGCCCAAATGCCACAAATTATTGATTTGTTTGGTCAGCACGTCGACCAGCACAGGATGGCAGTGGCCCAGGCTGTTGACGGCGATGCCGGAGGTGAAATCGAGGTAATGCTTGCCAGACTGGTCCCACAGATCCAGTCCGGAACCGCGCACGGGCACCATGGCTGCAGGAGCGTAGGTAGGAACGAGGACCTGGTCAAAGGTTTCCCGGGTGACTGGACGAGCCGTTACGGTCGAATCAAGCTTGGCATTCATAGCATTTCCCCATCAATATGTTAGGTACTCCGCAGCTACGACAGCTACGTGTGTACTGCATTATAAAAAGCGGGATGCTAAAACTCTTTTGAATCTGCGACAAGGATTTTCACAATTCATCACAGCCGGGCTTGCTTTAATCAAACAGGCGGCATCAGCTTGCGCTGCCGCTCTTCGCGCGGGGTATTGCCAAACAAGGTGCCAAAGGCCGTGGAAAAGTGCGAGCCCGAGGAAAAGCCGCACATCAGGCCCACTTGCACGATGGAATAATGTGTATCGAGCAATAGTTGCCGTGAGCGCTGCAGCCGCAGCTCCAGGTAGTAGCGCGATGGCAAGCTGCCCAGGTATTGCTTGAACAGCCGTTCCAGCTGGCGCCGCGACAGGCCCACCAGGCTGGCGATGTCATCGGTCGACAGCGGCTCCTCGATATTGGCTTCCATCAAGGTGACCGCTTCGGACAATTTTGGCTGCAGCACGCCGAAGCGCGCCTGCAAGGCCACGCGCTGGCGCTCTTCCTTGCCGCGTACCTTGTCCACGCACAACGCTTCCTTGACGAGCGCCTGCACATCGGCGCCAAAGATGGTCTCGATCAGGGTCAGCGAAAAATCGATGCTGGCCGCGCCGCCGCAGCAGGTAATGTGCGGGCCGTCGATGTCGAACAGGTGCGGCGTCAAAATGGCGCGTTCGGCCTTCGCTTCCGCATCAGCATACAAAGCCCAGGGCAAGGCGATGCGCACGCCATCCATGACGCCCGCGTCGGCCAGCCACAGCACGGCCGCGCCCACGCCGCCCCAGAACGGCGCCGAACGGCAGCGCTCGATCACGGCCCGGCACAGCTCGGCGCGCAGCGGCGCCTGCGTTTCATCGGCCACCAGCAGCGCGATATGCCAGTTGCCGCCCTGCTGGGCCACTTGCTCGGGCGTGCGCACGTCCAGCTGCAGCGCGTCTGGCCCCAGCGCCCGCGCGCACAGGCGCAGCGGCTGCACCAGGCCCGCCCAGGTAATCGACTCGGCATCGCCGGCATGGACCAACAGCAGGCGCAGCGGTTTGTCGAGGCCGATACGGGAAAGATTAGCGAAAGACATCGGCGGGGCGGACCAGGGGCAAGGGCTGAGTTGCCCACATGATACCGGACTTCCGCCCCATCGAACCCTTCATGCAATAACGCCGCTGCCCCGGCGGAAAAAAGCGGGATGGAAGGATATAATCACACCCCATGGGTGAACGATATTTAAAAAGTATCCGGCTGCTGGCCGAATGCATGCAAGGCTTCGAGCGGTTTTCAGGCGACTTCGTGCGCCAGTACGGCTTGACGCATGCGCAATTCGACATCATTGCCACGCTCGGCAACACCTGCGGCATGTCCTACAAGGAGCTGGGCCAGAAAACCCTGATTACCAAGGGCACCTTGACGGGCGTGGTGGACCGGCTGGAGCAAAAGGGGCTGGTAGTACGCGAACGTTGCAATAAAGACAAGCGCTCCTACTTCGTGCGCTTGAGCTGCGAGGGTGAACAGATGTTCCATGACGTGTTCCCCAAGCTGACAAAGCAGGGACAGCGCTTGTTTGACGGCTATACCGAAGACGATTTCATGCGCCTGGAAACCACCCTGGCGGGCCTGAAACACGCGATCGCCAACGGCCACAGTTGATAATTCACCAAGCACAGACATTCAAACAAGACAAAGGAAACCAAGTTGAAAACCACACTGCTCGACGGCAAAAAGCCCGCTCATTTCGATAAACACATCATCGGCAACCTGCTGCTCAACGCCAGCACGCCGGAACTGGTCCGCCAGGAAAAACTGATCATCGGCGTGCGCAACGAAGACGGCGAAATCTACCGCCTGATCGGCGCCACCAAGCACAACAGCTTCATGAATGCCGTCGAGGAACTCTTCGACCTGGGCTTGACGGATGAGCTGGAAGACAGCGATGAGTTGGTTGAAGGCTGCGACGCGATCTTCAGCGAATCGCTGTAGTAGCGCTTGACGATCGCTGTCGTTAAAAAAAGGCATGCCACCGATATAGGCATGCCTTTTTCCGTTTACGGGGTTTTACTTGCCTTTTACTCGCCTGTTTGCGAAAAGATCACGGTTAAAAAGTTCCGTACGGAAATATTGCGAGTATAATTTTTTCAATGAACAGACTCGACGCCTTTAAAAGCATCGCCGCACAAGCCGCTCGTGGCGAGCTGACCTTTCCTGCCAATGTGAACGCTTCGCTCAAGCTGCAAGAGGCGCTGGCCGATCCCGACTGCCATATCGAGGCCGCTGCCAAGCTGGTGCAAGCCGACCCGCTGCTGGCCGCGCGCACGGTGGCTATCGCCAATTCGGTGGCGTTCAACCGTTCCGGCAACGAAATCACCAGCGTGCGCAATGCCGTGCAACGGCTCGGCGTGCGTACCCTGCAGTCGGTGGTGGCGTCGCTGATCGTGCGTCAGCTGGGCAGCACCATCACCGATCCCGTGCTGCAGGCGAAGGCCAAGCAGCTGTGGGAGCATACGGCCCACGTGGCGGCCCTGTCGCAGGTACTGGCCCGCCGCGTCACCAGGGTGGACCCCGATACGGCCCTGTTTGCCGGCATCATGCATGAAGTGGGCGGCTTTTATATGCTGTCGCGCGCGGCCGAATTCCCCGGCATCCTCGATGGCGAACCGGAAGACTGGGTAGAACATGGCGAACAAGCCATCGGCCATGGCGTATTGACCAAACTGAAGGTGCCGGAAGCGGTGATGGGCGCCATCGATGCGCTGTGGGAAGGCTTGCGCGCCATCCCGCCCGAATCGCTGGGCGATACCCTGCTGCTGGCGAATGACCTGGCACCCGTCTCGTCGCCCCTCAACGAAAGCCCGGCCGCCATCGCCGTGCGCGCCGCCCGCGCCGCCGGCAGCATCGATTGCGTGATCGGCGATGCGACCCTGTCGAGCATCATGGAAGAATCGGACGATGAAGTGCAGTCGCTGCTGAAGGTGCTCGTGCACTAGTCTGCAGGCGTCTTGCCCGCTGGCGGCGGTGCCGCCGGCTTGACCGTTTCGACGATCAGCACATGCTTGTCCACGGCCTGCGTCCCCTGCTTTTGCTGGACGACTTGCGTGGCGACCGCCTTGGTACTCAACAGGGGTTTCGGATGGCGTGGCATGAACATGGCGTACCTGCTGGAAGTGGGATGCGGCCCACCTGTGCGGTGATGATCAATTTATCAAGACGCCATTCAAAAAAAAACCCGCTCGAAAGCGGGCAAAGTCCAAAGCTAGGGATGTCCTGAAAGAGACAGCCCTATCTTATGCGTGCCGCTGTGCCGGCTCCGTGCGCTGGCACACTTAAGGCACAGATTATCCCGGCAACAGTTCCACGTCCGTTTCCCGCCAGGCGCGCAACTGCCGCACGCGGGCAAACCACGCCTTGATATGCTGGTACTGCGCCAGCGGCAGCCGCACGGCGTCGCTGTACATCAGCGGCGCGGCCACGGCGAAATCGGCCAGGGTCACATCGTCTCCGCTGAGCCAGTCGCGCCGCGCCAGATGCGCATCCAGCACCACGGCGCACTCATGCAGATCGCGCTCGCCGCGCGCCTCTTCCAGCGGGTCCGCCGGACCATTGCCCGTCATGCCCTTCCAGGCGCGTTCCCAGGCCAGCACGCTGATGGCGGGCGCGAAGTGCTGCGCGGCCCAGAACAGCCAGCGGTTGACGTCGGCACGCGCCTGCGGCGCCTGCGGATAAAGCGTCTGGCCCGGCACCTGCTCGGCCAGGTATTGCATGATGGCGCACGATTCCCACAGCAGGAAAGCGCCATCGGCCAGCACGGGCACTTTGCCGTTCGGGTTCAGTTCGTCCAGGCGGCGGCGGTCATCCGCATTCATCAGGTCGACTTCGGCCAGTTCCAGAGGCAGGCCGAGGTGGATCGCCGTCATCAGGGCACGGCGGGCATTCGAAGACATGGGGTGGTGGTACAGGCGCATGGTGGATGGCTCCGGTGAGTGAAGAAGCCACCATCGTAGAACCAGTCACTGACAGTTTTTGTCAGGAGCGCATCTCAGGATTCCGGGTCGATATCGTGCGCCTTGCGCCAGGTATCGAGCAAGGCGTGGCGGCGCGTGGGATAGCGCTCCTCATGCCGCCGCACATCGGCGATGCGGTCGATGCGGAAATGCCGGTAATCGCCGCGCAGCTCGCACCAGGCGGCCAGCAGGCGCTTGCCTTCAAAAAAGGCCAGGGCGAACGGCCACACCGTGCGCGAGGTGGCGCTGCCATGCTCATCCTGATAGGCGAGCGTGAGCTTCTGTTCGTAGCGAATCGCCTCGCGCACCGGCTGCACATAGCGGTCGGCCGGCTGCGTGCCATCGGCGGGAACGCCCAGCGGCACCCACAAGCTGGTCTCGGCCATGCTGTCGCGCAGGTCGCGCGGCGAGGCGGCCGCGATCTTCGCCAGGGCATTGCCGGCCGCCTGCGCCAGGCCCGCATCGCCCTGGCGGCGCACCCAGCGCGCGCCCAGCACCAGCGCTTCCAGTTCATCGGGTCCGAACATCAGCGGCGGCAGAAAGGCGCCGCGGCGCAGCACATAGCCGATGCCGGCCTCCCCCTGCAGGGGCGCGCCCAGTTCGGCCAGGGTCTGGATATCGCGGTAAATCGTGCGCTCCGATACCCCCAGCTGCTGCGCCAGCTGGGCCGCCGTGACGGGCACGCGCCTGGCGCGCATGGCGTCCATCAGCAGGAACAAACGGCCGCTGCGGCTCATGGACAGGCCTGCAAAGCCTGGTCGCCCATGACCAGGGCCGACAGGGCCGGCACGTACAGATAGCCGTCCGGCGCCAGGCGGGCCGCGCGCGGGCCTTCGTCCACGCCGACGATGCCGTAGCAGCGCTGCAGCCGTGCCGCCCCCGGCCACCAGTGGACGGCCGCCTCCTGGTCGGGAAAGCGCTGGCGCACGCCATCGGCCTGCGCCGCCACCTGCCGGAAGTCGCGGTAAAAGGCGGGGGCGATGCCCAGCTCTGCGGCAAACGCCGCTTCCAGCGCCGCCACCTGCGCCAGTTGCACGGCCAGCGCCGCTGTTTCACGCTCCAGCTCATCGGCCGGTACGCCCGCCTCGATCAGGCTGCGGCGCATGTGCTGCGGGCCTTCCTGCGCGCGCAGAAAGGCCGACTCCTGCAGCGCCAGCACGGCGGTGTCTGGAATGCTTTTATGTTGCGCGGCCGGGAAAACGTACAGGGCGCAGCTGCCGGCACATACGGTGTCGATGGCGAGGCTCCATTGCCGCTGGCGCAGGTAGCGCCCCAGCAGCATGGCCGCCTGCGGCTCGCCACCTGCACTATTGATGCGCAGCACGGTGGTCCCTGGCGTGGCCAGCTGCCGCAGCTTGTCCACGTCGCCCTCGACAACCGGGCCGCGCAGGGTGATGCTATCGCTGCCAGTGCGGCTGAAATCGGCGGCGCCGGCCAATGCCGTCACGCCCGCCATCATACCTACGCATAAAAAACGCTTCATCGTCATCCACCACAAAAAAAAACGACCACCGCAAACGGTGATCGTTCTTCATTCAAGCTGCAAAAAGCCCTGCGCTTACACCACGGCGCCGTCGGTTTCGTCTTTTTCCTTGACCGGCTTGATCAAGTCTTCGCGCTTGACGCCCAGCCACATGGCGATCGAGGCCGCGACGAACACGGACGAGTAAATACCGAAGCAGATACCGATGGTCAGCGCCAGTGCGAAATGGTGCAGGGTCTGGCCGCCGAAGACCAGCATCGACAGCACCATCATCTGGGTCGAACCGTGGGTGATGATGGTACGCGAAATGGTGCTGGTGATCGCGCTGTCGATCACTTCATGCACGGTCGCCTTGCGCTGCTTGCGGAAGTTTTCGCGGATACGGTCAAAGATCACCACCGATTCGTTGACCGAGTAGCCCAGCACCGCCAGGATCGCCGCCAGCACCGTCAGCGAGAATTCCCACTGGAAGAAAGCGAAGAAGCCCAGGATGATCACCACGTCATGCAAGTTGGCGATAATCGCCGACACGGCGTATTTCCACTCGAAGCGCACGGCCAGGTAAGCCATCACGCCCAGGATCACCACCACCAGCGCGTTCAGACCGTTCTGCGTCAATTCGTCGCCCACTTGCGGGCCGACGAATTCGACTTTCTGCAGCACCAGCGCTTCGTTGCCGGCGGCGTCCAGGCAGGCGCTCTTGATCACATGCTCGCCTTTATCGGTGACGGTATCGATGCCCTTGGTCGTGCCTTGCTCGACCTTGCACAGGGTTTCGAACACGCGCTGCGAGGTATTCGCGGCAGTCACGCCCTTTTCCACCGGCAGGCGGATCATCACGTCGCGCGCCGTATCGAAGCTGGTCACGCCAGGTTCTTCGTAGCCCATGCCGATCAGGGTGCCGCGTATGCCTTCAAGGTTGGCCGCTTTCGGGTACTTCACCTCCAGCACGGTGCCGCCCTTGAATTCCACGGACAGGTGCAAGCCCTTGTGGAACAGGAAGAAGACGGCGGCAAGGAAGGTCACGGCCGAAATGACGTTGAAAATCAACGCATGGCGCATGAAGGGAATATCTTTTTTGATCCGGAAAAATTCCATGAAATCCTCTGAGTTCTATTCTGTGCGCCCGGCGGTTGTGCCACCGGACGCGATCGCTGTTGTCGCTATTGGGTGAGTCGGGGCCGCCGCTTATTTGCTCGTGCCCGGCACCCACACCGTGCCGATCGACAAGGTCGTCAGCTTTTTCTTGCGGCCATACCAGAGGTTGACCACGCCGCGCGACACGAACACGGAGGAGAACATCGACGTCAGGATGCCCAGGCAATGCACAACGGCAAAGCCGCGCACGGGACCGCTGCCGAAGGCCAGCAACGCCAGGCCGACGATCAGGGTGGTCACGTTCGAGTCGAGAATCGTGGCCCATGCACGGTCGAAGCCGGCGGAGATCGCCGCTTGTGGCGTACTGCCGGCACGCAACTCTTCACGGATACGTTCATTGATCAGCACGTTGGCGTCAATCGCCATGCCCAGCGCCAGCGCGATCGCGGCGATACCTGGCAAGGTCAGCGTCACCTGGATCATCGACAGCAGGCCGACCAGCAGCAGCAGGTTGGTGGCCAGGGCCAGCACGCTGAAGGCGCCGAACAGCATGTAGTAGGCGATCATGAAGATGGCGATGGCGATGAAGCCATACAGGGTCGAGTGGAAGCCCTTGGCGATGTTTTCCGCGCCCAGTTGCGGTCCGATCGTGCGTTCCTCGATGACCGTCATCGGTGCGGACAAGGCGCCCGAGCGCAGCAGCAGCGCCAGTTCATTCGCGTTTTCCGCGCCGCCCATGCCGGTGATCTGGAAGCGCGAACCGAGTTCCTGCTGGATGGTCGCCACCGACAACACTTCCGGCTTGCCCTTTTCAAACAGCACGATGGCCATGCGCTTGCCCACGCGTTCGCGCGTCGCTTCGCGCATCTTGCGGCCGCCGTCGCCGTTCAGGTCGATCGACACGGCCGCTTGCTGGTTCTGGTCGAAGCTGGCCGTGGCGCTGGAGATATAGTCGCCCGTCAGGATCACGTCTTTCGACAGCACGACAGGCACGCCTTTGCCAACCGTAAACAATTCCGAGTTGAACGGGATGGCGCTCGACAGTTCGGTGCCAGGCACGATGCCTTCGTCGACCAGGCGCACTTCCAGCGTGGCCGTGCGGCCGATGATGGCTTTCGCGCGAGCCACGTCCTGCACGCCAGGCAGCTGCACCACGATACGGTCAGGACCTTGCTGCTGGATCAGCGGCTCGGACACGCCCAGCTCATTGACGCGCTTGGACAGGGTGGAGATATTCTGTTTCACGCCTTCGTCGATGGTCGCTTTCAGGGCCGCCGGTTTCAGGGTGATGTTCAGTTTCAAATCGCTGCCTTCGCCCGCATCGGCGAAAGCCAGTTCCGACATCTGGTCGGACAGCACATTCTTGGCCTTCAGGCGCGTTTCCGCGTCGCGGAAGTTGATCTGCACGCTGTCGCCCACGCGCTCGATGCCGGCGTGACGGATATTCTTGTCGCGCAGCACGCTACGCGCGGCGGACTGGACGCCCTGGATTTTCTTGTTCAGTACGGCTTTCGCATCGACCTGCATCAGGAAGTGCACGCCACCGCGCAAATCCAGGCCCAGGTACATGGGCAAGGCATGCAATTTTTGCATCCACATCGGCGTATTGGCTTGCAGGTTGACCGTCACGATGTACGCAGGGTCGCTGGCATCCGTATTCAGGTCCTTTTCCAGCACCAGTTTTGCCTTGAACTGGGTATCGGGATCGGCGAAACGCACGCGCACGGAGGCGAGGTTGCCAGCGCCATCCATGGTGACACCTTCCGACTTGACGTTTTCTTTCGTCAATATTTCCGCGACTTGCGTCATCAGCTCGGCCGTCACTTTGACAGTCGACTTGCCGCTGGTTACTTGCAGCGCCGGTGATTCACCGAAATAATTGGGCGCCGTATAGAGTGCGCCC
Source organism: Janthinobacterium sp. PAMC25594 (assembly GCF_019443505.1). Classification (NCBI taxonomy): domain Bacteria; kingdom Pseudomonadati; phylum Pseudomonadota; class Betaproteobacteria; order Burkholderiales; family Oxalobacteraceae; genus Janthinobacterium; species Janthinobacterium sp. PAMC25594. The sequence goes on along the minus strand of NZ_CP080377.1, from coordinate 4,357,176 downwards.
AGCAATAAGGCGACGACGATGATGATGTATTTCCAGGCAGGATAGCGATTCATAGTGATTCAGCGTTCAGTGTTGAGCGTCGGAGGCGTCGCGAGGGGCGGCGGGTAGCCGCCCCGGGGCATCATTGCCGAGGCAATGACAGCGAGGAATTACAGCGCCTTCAGGGTGCCTTTAGGCAGCAAGGTGGTGATGGAGCTCTTTTGCACCGTGACTTCGGTGCCGGTCGCCACTTCGATGGTGACGTAAGCGTCCACTACCTTGACAACACGGCCCAGCATGCCGCCAGCGGTGACGACTTCGTCCCCCTTGGCCAGCGCGTCCATCATCGCCCGTTGTTCTTTGGCGCGTTTTTGCTGTGGACGGATCATCAGGAAATACATGACCACGAACATCAATACCAGCGGCAGGAAGCTGGTCAGGTTGCCGCCGAAGCCGAGGGCGTCGGTTGGGGCTTGCGCATAAGCGTTGGAAATGAAAAACACGGTGACTCCAGTTCTAATCAGTTTGAAAAAATAGCGCTGTATTCTAGCATTGGCTATACGTCATAACCCGAATTGCAGGCATGGCAACTTTAAGTGGGGCTAAAAAGGCATTATGCAATGCTTTATCGCCCCAGTCCAAGCACCAATACACAAAACTTCCGGCCCTGCCGCCGCCAGGGCTCAAGCTAAGCTTTTCTTAAGTTCCGCGTGCGCGTTCCGCATGGAATTGCAGCGTAAACGCGTGGAAACGGTCTTCGTCCAGCGCTTCACGCATCTGGCGCATCAAGTCCAGGTAGTAATGCAGGTTGTGGATGGTGTTCAGGCGCGCGCCGAGGATTTCCTTGGAACGGTGCAAATGGTGCAGGTAGGCGCGCGAAAAGTTGCGGCAGGCGTAGCAGCTGCAGGTCTCGTCGAGTGGCGCCTGGTCTTCCTTGTACTTGGCGTTCTTGATCTTGATGTCGCCAAAACGGGTAAACAGCCAGCCGTTGCGGGCGTTACGCGTCGGCATGACGCAATCGAACATGTCGATGCCGTTCGACACGCCGGCCACCAGGTCTTCCGGCGTGCCCACGCCCATCAGGTAATGCGGCTTGTTGGCCGGCAGGCGCGGGCCCACGTGGGCCAGCATGCGCATCATGTCTTCCTTCGGCTCGCCGACGGACAGGCCGCCGATGGCGATGCCGGGGAAATCGATCTCTTCGAGCTTGGCCAGCGACTCGTCGCGCAGCATTTCGAACATGCCGCCCTGCACGATGCCGAACAGCGCGTTCGGGTTTTCGCCGCGGTGGAACTCGTCCTTCGAGCGCTGCGCCCAGCGCAAGGACATGCGCATCGACTTGGCCGCTTCCTCGATGGTGGCCGGGCGGCCTTCGATTTCGTACGGCGTGCATTCGTCGAACTGCATGACGATGTCGGAATTCAAGACGCGCTGCACCTGCATCGACACTTCCGGCGAGAGGAACAGTTTATCGCCGTTGATGGGCGAATTGAAATGCACGCCCTCTTCCGTGATCTTGCGCATGGCGCCCAGCGAAAACACCTGGAAGCCGCCCGAATCGGTCAAAATCGGCTTGTTCCAGCCCATGAAACCGTGCAAACCGCCGAATTTCTCCATGACGGTGTTACCAGGACGCAACCACAAGTGAAAGGTGTTGCCCAGGATGATCTGCGCATCGATCTCGTTGAGTTCCAGCGGCGACATGGCTTTCACGGTGCCGTAAGTGCCCACTGGCATGAAGATCGGCGTCTGCACGACGCCGTGGTTGAGTTTCAAGGTGCCGCGGCGTGCCTTGGTCAGGCCGCTCGTGTCGGTCTTGAGTAATGTAAATTCCAGCATGGTCAGTCTTTCACGGGGGTATCAAGGTTCAGCGCAGCGCGCGATTGCGTAGTCAGCAGCATCGCATCGCCATAGCTGAAGAAACGGTAGTTCTGCGCGATCGCATGCGCGTAGGCGTTGCGGATCGGCTCATAGCCGGCAAAGGCCGACACCAGCATCAGCAGGGTCGACTTCGGCAAATGGAAGTTGGTGATCAGCCGCGTCACCGTTTTAAACGCATAGCCGGGCGTGATGAACAGGGCCGTATCGGCGCTGCCCGCCACCAGCTGGCCGCTTTGCGAGGCCGATTCCAGCGCGCGCAAGCTGGTCGTGCCGACAGCGACCACGTCGCGCCCGGCAAGTTGGGCGGCGCGCACGGCGTCGACGGTCTCCTGCGGCATGGTGTACCACTCGGTATGCATCTTGTGTTCGGCCAGTACTTCCGTGCGCACGGGCTGGAAGGTGCCGGCGCCCACGTGCAGGGTCACATAGGCAAAATTGACGCCCTTGGCCTTCAATTGATCGAGCAGGGCCTGGTCGAAATGCAGGCCCGCCGTCGGCGCGGCGACGGCGCCCGGCACCTTGTTGAACACCGTCTGATAGCGCGTTTCGTCAAATTCGTCCGCATCGTGCTCGATGTAGGGCGGCAGCGGCAAACGGCCATGCGCCTCGATCAGCTCGAACACGTCGGCATCGAAATGCAAGGTAAAGAATTCGCCGGCGCGCTGGCCGACCGTGACATCGAAGGCGTCGGCCAGGCGGATGCGGCAACCGGGCGGCGGCGACTTCGAGGCGCGCACCTGGGCCAGCACGGTGCGGTCATCGAGTACGCGCTCGACCAGCGCCTCGATCTTGCCGCCGCTTTCCTTGACGCCAAAGAAGCGCGCTTTCAGCACGCGGGTATCGTTCATCACCAGCAGGTCGCCCACCTGCAACAGCCCGACGATGTCGGCAAAGCTGCGGTCGACCAGGGCGTCGCCGTCCAGATGCAACAGGCGCGAGGCGCTGCGCTGGGCCAACGGAGTTTGCGCAATGTTTTCTTGCGGCAAATTAAAATCGAAATCGGAAAGCGAATACATGCGTTTTGCTTCAAAAGTACGTCAAAAATGATTAGGAGTGCGCAATGGAACATCTGGCACTATACTGTGCGCCTATACAGGCATTACAATAATCCGCCGCAACAAATTACGACTGCGGTACGCACAGGGTGTGCCGGACAACCCTCTATTTTACGCTAGCGGCACCAAAACCTTGCATATGTCCGATCCCAAGCCCGATCTTCCTCCCACAGCCAAGCCCGCCGCGAAGCCGAAAGCCGTCAAAAAGGTGGTCAGCACGGAAAGCCGGCTGGCCAAACTGGGCCTGCGCACGGATATGGACCTGGTGCTGCACTTGCCGATGCGCTACGAGGATGAGACCAAGGTCTACACGATACGCGACGCCTGCCTGCGCGGCGGCGAGTCGTGGCAAGTGGAAGGCGTCGTCACCAAATGCGAAGTCAATTTCAAGCCGCGCAAGCAATTGCTGGTGACGATTGCCGACGAAACGGGCAATTTGCTGCTGCGTTTCATGAATTTCTACGGCAGCCAGGTCAAGCAACTGGCCGAAGGCACGCGGGTACGCGCGCGCGCCGAACTCAAACACGGCTTTTTCGGCGCCGAGATGGTGCACCCGACGTATAAAGTGGTCAACGAGGGCGCGCCGCTGCCCACGGCGCTGACACCCGTGTATCCGTCCGGCGAAGGCTTGTCGCAGCACGTGCTGCGGCGCGAAATCGCCGACGCCATGCGCCGCATCGACTGGCACGACACCTTGCCTGACGAGCTGTTGCGCCAGATGCAGCTGTCGCCGTTCCGCGCCGCCGTGCACCTGCTGCACTATCCGCCGCAGGACATCGATGAAAGCGCGCTGATGGACCGCTCGCACCCGGCCTGGGTGCGCATGAAATTCGATGAGCTTCTGGCGCAGCAGCTGTCGCTGAAACGCGCCCAGCGCGCGCGCCGCTCGAAAGGCGCGGCGTCCCTGCCCATCGTCGGCACTTTATCGGACGCCTTCGGCGCCGCCCTGCCCTTCAAGCTGACGGGCGCACAGGCGCGCGTGCTCGAGGAAATCCGCGCCGACCTGCGCCAGCCGTATCCGATGCAGCGCCTGCTGCAGGGCGACGTCGGCAGCGGCAAGACGGTGGTGGCGGCGTTGTCCGCCACGCAGGCGATCGACAGCGGCTACCAGGCCGCGCTGATGGCGCCCACGGAGATCCTGGCCGAGCAGCACTTCCGCAAGATCGCCGCCTGGATGGAGCCGCTGGGCGTGAAGGTGGCCTGGCTGACGGGCAGCCTGAAGAAAAAGGAAAAGACGGCGGCGCTGGCCCTGATCGAATCGGGCGAAGCGCAGCTGGTGATCGGCACGCACGCGCTGATCCAGGACAATGTGCTGTTTGCCAAACTGGGCCTGGTGATCGTCGACGAGCAGCACCGCTTCGGCGTGGGTCAGCGCCTGACCCTGCGCAACAAGGGCGACAGCGCGGCCGTGCCGCACCAGCTGATGATGTCGGCCACGCCGATCCCGCGCACCCTGGCCATGACGTATTACGCCGACCTGGAAGTGTCGGTGATCGACGAGCTGCCGCCCGGACGCAGCCCCATCGTCACGCGCGCCATCGACCAGAACCGGCGCGACGAGGTCATCGCCCGCGTGTATGCGGCCGCGCTGGAAGGCCGGCAAGTGTACTGGGTCTGTCCGCTGATCGAGGAATCGGAAGCGCTGCAGCTGCAGACGGCCACCGACACCTGCATGATGCTCGCCGATGCCCTGCCCGCGCTGCAGGTAGGCCTCGTGCACGGCCGCTTGAAAGCGGCGGAAAAGCAGGAAGTGATGGATGCCTTCATCGCCGGCCAGATCCACGTGCTGGTGGCCACCACCGTCATCGAGGTGGGCGTCGACGTGCCAAACGCCTCGCTGATGGTGATCGAGCACGCCGAGCGTTTTGGTTTGTCGCAGCTGCACCAGTTGCGCGGCCGCGTGGGACGCGGCACGGCGGCCAGCGCCTGCCTGCTGCTGTATCAAGGCCCGCTGGGCGGCGTGGCGCGCCAGCGTTTGATGACCATGCGCGAAACGACGGACGGTTTTGAAATCGCCCGCCGCGACCTGGAAATCCGCGGCCCCGGGGAATTCCTCGGCGCGCGCCAGTCCGGCCAGGCCATGCTGCGCTTCGCCGACCTGGAAACGGATCAATGGTTAGTCGATCAGGCTCGCGACGTGGCGCACGATCTGCTGCACACCACCACCGCGGCGGCGGCGGCCACCGTGGAAGCGCATCTGGCGCGCTGGCTGGGTGGCAAGGAAGAGTTTTTGAAGGTGTAGTCGGATTACGCGCTGCGCGCTAATCCGACTTCTGGCGCAATCCGACAACATTCACTACCGCCCTACACCGTCCATCGCCGCACCACCCCCACCCCAATCCTCTGCACACAAGCCGTGCTTTACATACCGGTGAAAACTGGAATACGGCCAATCGATGACTTTACTCACCAAGTCATGCTTGACGGGGTTGTAATGGATGTAATCGACATGCTTTATCAAGTCGCGCTCGTCGCGTAGCACATGCTCCCAGTAACGATGCTGCCAAACGTCTTTCAATTCTGCATGCTTGCTGAACCACGTCTTGATCAGCCTCCAGCGCGTCATGAAATCGGCATCGCCTGCAGGTAAGGTCCAGATGCAATGCAGGTGATCGGGCAGGATGACAATGGCCTCGATGTCGAATGGCCGTTTCTGGCGCACGGCGCGGAAAGCATCCCGCAGCACATCCACGGCAGTGGCGGTAGCAAAAACGGGCCGGCGACGGGCAGTCACCACCGTAAAGAAAAAGCTGCCGCCTGGCTGGAATGCGCGTCGGTATCGCATGATTTCGGGTGTTGTCGGATTACGGCCTGCGGCCTGAGCGCCATCGATATTGCTTATTTCCCGGTGTTGTCGGATTATGGCCTGCGGCCTAAGCGCCCTCGATATTGCTTATTTCCCGGTGTTGTCGGATTACGGCCTGCGGCCTAAGCGCCGTCGATATTGCTTATTTCGCGGTGTTGTCGGATTACGGCCTGCGGCCTAATCCGACCTACGCAAATACGCTGACGGCAGGTCGGGTAGGTCGGATTAGCGTAGCGTAATCCGACTTCTGGCGTAATCCGACTTCCAGCGTAATCCGACTTTTCGCAAACTACCTTGCGCCCGCGCAGCCTACATGCACATCCAGAAGCGGTTCGCCAGGTCGAGCATGAAGTCGGGGCGCAGATAGGCCAGGAAGACGATGGCCAGCAGCACGGCGCCAGTCAGACGCCACAGCCATGTGCGCCAGCGCCCCATTATGCCGCCACCGCCGTGCGCTTGACGGCGCGCTCGTCGATGGGCAGGTTGATCAGCGCGGCCAGCAAGCCCAGGCCGATGGTGATCATCCACACGATGTGGTAACTGCCCTGGTGCTCGTACAGATAGCCGCCCAGCCACGCGCCCAGGAAACTGCCCACCTGGTGCGAGAAGAACACCATCCCGGCCAGCATCGACAGGTGCTTGACGCCGAAAATACCGGCGATGATGCCGTTCGTCAGCGGCACGGTCGACAGCCACAGCACGCCCATGCCGGCGGCAAACAGATACACGGACCACGCCGACAATGGCGCCAGCAGGAACACGGTGATGACCACGGCGCGCGTCACGTAGATGGCCGACAGCAGGTAGCGCTTGGCGATCTTGCCACCGAGTTTGCCCGCGTAGTAAGAGCCGACGATGTTGAACAGGCCGATCAGCGCCAGCGCCGTGACGGCGATGTTCGGATTCATCAGTCCCTGGTCCTTCAGGTAGGCCGGCAGATGCACGCCGATGAAGACCAGCTGGAAACCGCAGACAAAATACCCTGCCAGCAGCAGCCAGAACGAGCGGCTGGCGATGGCTTCGCTGAAGGCGGCGCCGACGCTTTGCTGCGGGCCGCCGGCGTGCGAGACGGGTGGCTCGCGCAAATAAAAAGCCATCGGGATCATGGCCAGCAGTACCAGTGCGGCCAGCACATAAAAGGCGTTTTGCCAGCCCACGGCGGAAATCAGCTGCTGCTCCACCGGCATCATCAGGAACTGGCCGAACGAGCCGGCCGCCGACGAGATGCCGAAGGCCCACGAGCGCTGCTCGGGCGGCGCGCTGCGGCCGATGATGCCGCTGATGGCGCCGAAGGCCGTGCAGGCCAGCGCCAGGCCGATGAAGATACCGGAACCGGCGATGAACAGGACGGGTTGCGTCACGAGCGCCATCCACACCAGGCCCGCCATGTAGCTGATGGCGCCGACGATGACGACGCGCATGGTGCCGAAACGGTCGGCCGCCATGCCGGCGAACGGACCGAAGACGCCCCACATCAGGTTTTGCATGGCCAGCGCCAGCGAATACGTTTCGCGCGTCCAGCCATTCGCTTGCGAGATCGGCTGCATCCAGAAGCCCAGCCCATGGCGCACGCCCATCGCCAGGGTCAGCACGACGCCGCTGGCGATGAGGACGGTTTTCAGGCTGGGACGGGAAGAGTGCAATGTCATGGGGTTCCTGTTCACGCCCGGTCGGCTTGGTAGACGAGGCCGATCTGGCCACGCATGGTGTCAAGGTTGTGCATCAGCGCCACGCTGTCCGCGTGCGGCATGACGGGACTTTCCAGCAGGCCGGCGCGGATGCAGCGCATCGCTTCGATGGCCTCGTGCGCGTAGCCATTGCCCAGGTGCGGCACGGCGACGACGCGGCGCGCGCCATCCATCGCTTCGACGATCAGGTGATCGGGCTTGTAAAAACGGTTGGGCAGGCGGATGCGTCCCAGGCTGCCGGAAATGGTCATTTCCGTGGGCGTCTGCGCGCGCAGGCTGCAGGCGCAGGACGAGGTGCCGCCACCCGCGTGCAGCAAGGAAAACACCACCTGCTCATCGACGCCGGTGGCACCCATTTCAGCGAGCGCCTGCACTTGCGATACGGGACCGAGGAAGAAGGCCGCCATCGACAGCGGATAGATGCCCACGTCGAGCAGCGCGCCGCCGCCCAGCTCAGGATTGAACATGCGGTGTTCGGGCGGGAAATTGGCGACAAAGCCGATATCGGCCTGCACTTGCCGCAGCACGCCGATTTCGCCGCTGGCGATGATGCGCCGCGCTTCCTGCACGGCGGGCAGGAAGCGGCTCCACATGGCTTCCATCAAAAACAGCTTTTTGTCGCGTGCCATATCGACCACGGCCTGCGCTTCGCGCGCGTTCATGGTGAACGGCTTTTCGCACACGACATGCTTGCCGGCGGCCAGGCACAGCAAGGCGTTTTCCGCATGCAGCGTGTGCGGCGTGGCGATGTAGATCACGTCCACGCCAGGATCGTCAGCCAGCGCCTGGTAGGAGCCGTGGCAGCGTTCGATGCCGAATTCGGCGCCAAAGGCCTGCGCGCCGGCGGCGCTGCGCGAAGCGACCGCCACCAGTTGCGCAGCGGGCGCGTCACGCAAGCCATGGGCCATCGCGCGGGCGATCTTGCCGGTACCGAGGATGCCCCAGCGGACGGTGTTTTCCATGCTATTGATCTCTTTCTGCGCCAGCTGCCTTGCGCTTGGGGCGGAACACCGCCGCGTCATTGTAAAAATCGTCGTCCTGGCCCTCGCACCAGCCGGGTAAACCCAGCACGGGTAGCGGTGTGAAATCGGCTGTCGTCAAGCCATCGCTGGCCAGGTCTTGCGCCACCCGCTCGTCGAGCCAGGCGCGGCGTGCCGCATCATCGAGTGCGAAGTAGGCGTCGCCGGCAAAAATCACGCGCGTGTGCGCCGTGATGGCCTTGCGCGGCGCCACCAGTTTTTCCATCAGCGCGTGGCCGAACAGCCAGACTTCGGCGTCGCCACCCGCGCCAAATTTCTCGCGTTGCGCAATGAACGCGCTGCGCCAGTCGTGCCCGCGCAGCGCCGTTTCCAGCGCGCGTCCGGCATCGCTGTCGCGCAGCACCAGCAAGGCGGAATTCTCATCGAAAATCGTCGCGCCGTCGCGCGCCGGACCGCGCGATTTGCCGACGCCGGACAGGGCGATCTGCGCCGCCTGCAGCGCGTTCAATTGCCGCTTGATACGTGGGAAAGTGAGCCACACGAGCGCGTTGAAAAAATCGTGCAGATTGTCGCGCGTGGGCACGCCGCCCGTCGCGCCGATGAACTCCTCGTAGGCCACGCCTTCGGGCAAGTCCGCTTGCGGCACGAAGGCCAGCGGCAAGCCGGTGGGATTGCGCAAGTCCAGCGCCCGCGCCCGGCCGTTCAGCGCGACGATTACCGTGTTGCGCTGCAGGTCCAGCTGCCGTCGTGCCGGCAGCACCGTGGCAAACCAGGGACGGGTCCAGTCTATCGATGGCAGCATGAACGCTTAGACCATTTTCCAGTTGATCTGCTCGCCCGCGTTGAGCGGAATCACATGGCTGTCGCCCAGTGGCAGCGAGGCTGGCAAGGTCCAGCTTTCGCGCTTCAAGGTGATGCTGTCCGTGTTGCGCGGCACGCCGTAGAAGGCCGGGCCATGGAAGCTGGCGAACGCTTCCAGTTTATCGAGCGCGCCAGCCCGTTCGAACGCTTCCGCATACATTTCCATCGCGTGCAGGGCCGTATAGCAACCGGCGCAGCCGCAAGCCATTTCCTTGGCGCCTTGCGCATGCGGCGCCGAATCGGTGCCGAGGAAGAAGCGCTCGTCGCCGCTGGCGGCCGCCGTCATCAGCGCCAGGCGGTGCTCTTCGCGCTTGAGGATGGGCAGGCAGTAGTAATGGGGACGGATGCCGCCCTTGAAAATCTCGTTGCGGTTGTACAGCAAATGATGCGCCGTGATGGTGGCGGCGATCGGGCCTTCCGCTTCGGCCACGTACTGCGCCGCATCCTTGGTGGTGATGTGCTCGAACACCACGGACAGGGCCGGGAAGGCGCTGCGCAGCGGGCGCATCACGCGCTCGATGAAGACGGCTTCGCGGTCGAAAATGTCGATCTCCGGGTCCGTCACTTCACCGTGCACAAGGAAGGGCATGCCCACTACCTGCATCACTTCGAGCACCTTGTAGCAATTCTTCAGATCCGTCACGCCCAGGTCGGAATTCGTCGTGGCGCCGGCCGGATACAGCTTCACAGCCTGCACGATGCCGCTGTCCTGCGCGCGGCGGATTTCGTCGGGCGAGGTGTTGTTCGTCAGGTACAGCACCATCAGCGGATCGAAGTTCACACCCTCCGGCACGGCGGCCAGGATGCGCTCGCGGTAGGCGCTGGCATCGGCCGTGGTGGTGACGGGCGGTTTCAGGTTCGGCATGACGATGGCGCGGCCGAACTGGCGCGCGCTGTGCGGCAGCACGCTGGCCATGACGGCGCCGTCGCGCAGGTGCAGATGCCAGTCATCCGGACGGGTGATGGTGATGGAGGATGGAACGGCGGCTGGGGTGTGATCGAGTGTGGACATGGCGGCTGCTCTCAGGCGGTCATTGCGAATAACGCCATTTTACCAGCCGCGGGACCGTCCCGCCGGGCGGGAGAGCCGGTGCATGCTGGCCGGGAGACGGCAAAACGGCCGGTATCACCCGGCCGTTTTTACTAAAAGAACGAAGAAAATCAGGACTTGGCCGGCGCCGCTTCCTGCTGCGCCACCCAGGCGCGCAGTTCGGCCAGCATCCGGTCCAGCGCGGCGCGGTCGTACACATGGCCACGGCTGACCACCAGGCGGATCCGGCGCGTGGCTTTGATGTCCTGCAGCGGGTTCGCGTCGAGCACCAGCAAATCGGCCGCCTTGCCGGCCGCCACGCTGCCGTAGCGGTCCAGCTTGCCAAGGAAGCGGGGGCCGTTGATGACGGCCGACTGCAAGGCTTGCTGCGGCGTCAGGCCGTACTGCACGTACAGGCCGATTTCATCGTGCAGGGCCTGGCCCGGATAGTCGAAGGAATTCAAAAAGCCCGCATCGGTGCCGGCGATGATGCTCACGCCCTGCTGCTGCAAAATCGGCAGCAGCTTGGCCGATTGCTCGAACTGCGCATGGCGCTGCGCGATCGCTTCCGGGCCATCCTTGGCGGCGCGCTGCACGCGCCAGTCGTAGGTGGCGCGCAAGCCCTTGCCGATGTATTGCAGGGCCGGATCGTGCGTGTGGTCTTCGCGGTCCAGGTAAGCCGTCACGCGCGAACCCCACAGGGTCGGCACGATGGCCGTGCCGCGCGCGGCCAGGTAGCTGAAGGCCTTGCGCGCCGTCGGTTCGTCGTAGCTTTGCACGCTGGCGTGCATGGCTTCCTTGCCCGTCATCGCGCCGGCGGCCACCTTGTCCGTCAGCTCCTGCTCGCGCGGCGTGGTGGCGCGCAGCAGGTACGATTGATGTTCGATCGTGCCCAGGCCCGCATCGGCCATCTGCTCCAGCGTCAGCTGCACGGGGATATGGCCCGAAGTGCGCATGCCCCGTTCGCGCGCCTGGCGCAGCGCTTCCAGGTACAGCTCCGGTTTCAGGGTGTTTTCCGTGATCTTCACGAAGTCGACCTGCTGCGCCTGCAGGCCGTCCAGCGCGCGCGTGACCTCCTGCGGCGTGCCCACTTCGATGGTGCCCTTCCACAGCGGCTTGAGGCCTTCGAGCTTGGCGCCAGAGGTAAAGATCGTCGGGCCTTGCAGCTGGCCCGCGTTGATCTGCCGGCGCCATGCCAGCACCGTGTCGGGCAAGTCGCCCGAGCAGTCGCGCACCGTGGTGATGCCGTGCGCCAGGTACAAGGGCAGCAGCTGCTTGTTCTCGTCGATCAGCTCGGGGCCGCCGCCGAAATGCACGTGCGTATCCCACAGGCCCGGCATCAGGTATTTGCCGGGCAGGCGGATGGTCCGCTTCGGCGCGTAGCGGCGCAGCTGCGCGTCATCGACGACGGCGACGATGCTGTCGCCCTTGAGCAGCACGGTCTTGCCCTTGACGACGCTACCGGCGGCAACGTCGATCACGGTGGCGTCGCGCAGGGCGATGTCGACGGCGATCCTGTCGGCCGCGTGGGCATGCGCGAGCAGGCCAAGCGCCAGCATGGCGCCGGCGATGTGTTTCATGTCAGGCATCCGTACTCAACTTCAAAAAATGAAAAATTAATGGATGATCTTGGCGAGGAAATCGCGCGCGCGGTCCGAGCGCGTGGTGTTGAAGAAGTCATCCTTGCTGCAATCCTCGATGATCTTGCCCTGGTCCATGAAGACGATGCGGTTGGCCACGCGCCTGGCAAAACCCATTTCATGGGTGACGACCATCATCGTCATGCCTTCCTGCGCCAGGCCCACCATCACGTCGAGCACCTCGTTGATCATTTCCGGATCGAGCGCCGACGTGGGCTCGTCGAACAGCATGGCGATCGGGTCCATCGACAGCGCGCGGGCGATCGCCACGCGCTGCTGCTGGCCGCCCGACAGCTGGCCCGGAAACTTGTCCTGCTGCGACAGCAGGCCCACGCGGTCCAGGTATTTCAAGCCCTTGGCATTGGCTTCGTCGGCGCTGCGACCGAGCACCTTGATCTGGCCGATGGTCAGGTTTTCGCGGATCGACAGATGCGGGAACAGCTCGAAATTCTGGAACACCATGCCGATGCGCGCGCGCAGTTTCGACAAATTCGTTTTCGGATCGTTGACGCTGATGCCGTCGACGATAATCTGCCCCTGCTGTATCGGTTCGAGGCCGTTGACGGTCTTGATCAGGGTCGACTTGCCGGAGCCGGAAGGGCCGCAAATGACCATCACGTCGCCCTTGGCGACCTCGGTGGTGCAATCGGTCAGTACCTGGAACTGGCCATACCATTTGCTGACGTTATTGAGTTCAATCATCTTGTTCTTTCTTTTACGGTTAGCGAATGATGGCGACGCGTTTCTGCAGGCGTTTTACCAGGAACGACAAGGCATAGCACAGCACGAAATACACGACGGCGACAAACACGTACATTTCCACCAGGCGGCCGTCGCGCTGCGCGATTTTCGAGGCGGCGCCGACGAAATCGGGGATCGACAACACGTACACGAGCGACACGTCCTGGAACAGCACGATGGTCTGCGTCAGCAGCACGGGGATCATGTTGCGGAAGGCCTGCGGCAGCACGATGCTGCCCATGGTCTGCGCGTAGTTCATGCCCAGCGCCTGGCCGGCCCATACCTGGCCGCGGGGAATCGACTGTATGCCGCTGCGCATGATCTCGCAATAGTAGGCCGCCTCGAACATGATGAAGGTGATCAGCGCGGAAGAAAATGCGCCCACTTTCACGGGTTCGTTCGCGCCGATGACCCAGGCGGCGATGTACGGTACCAGGAAGTAGAACCAGAAAATCACCAGCACCAGCGGGATCGAGCGTATCAGGTTGACGTAGCTCGATGCCACGCCCGAGATGAGGCGGTTGCTGGACAGGCGCATCAGCGCCAGCAGTGTGCCCAGCACGATGCCGCCCACCATGGCCAGCGCCGTCAGTTTCAGGGTGAAGACCATGCCGGTCTGGAACAGGTAAACCCACGAACGGGAGATGACATCGAAATCGAAGTTACCTAACATGTCAGTGTCCTCCCGTCTTGGCGCCGGCGACGATGAAGCCCGGGATGGCGACCTTTTTCTCGATCAGGTGCATCAGCACCACCACCAGCAGGTTGACGACGACGTAGATGATGGTGGCAGCCGAAAACGCCTCGAACACCTGGAAGGAAAACTCCTGGATGGCGCGCGCGCTGGCCGTCAGTTCGATCAGGCCGATCGTCAATGCCACGGAACTGTTCTTGATGATGTTCAAAAATTCGCTGGTCAGCGGCGGCATGATGACGCGCGCGGCCATCGGCAGCAAGATGAAACGGTAGGTTTGCGGCAGGGTCAGGCCCAGCGCCGTGCCGGCCAGTTTCTGCCCGCGCGGCAGCGCCTCGATGCCCGTCGTCACCTGCACGGCCACGCGCGAGGAGGTGAAAAAGCCCAGGCACAGCACGGCCGTGACGAACGGTGCGTTCGGCAGCGACTTGACCCAGGCGCCCAGGTCCGGTGGCAGCAATTCCGGCATGACGAAATACCACAGGAACATCTGCACCAGCAGCGGCACATTGCGGAACAATTCCACATACGCATTGGCCAGGCCCACCAGCCATTTGTTCGGCAGGGTACGGACGGTGCCGATCACCAGGCCCAGGATCAAGGCCATGATCCAGGCCGCACCGGCCGTGGCCAGGGTCCACACCAGGCCGGACCACAGGGTATCCATATACGTGCCCACGCCATCAGGGGACATCTCCCAGAAGATGCGCCAATTCCAGTTGTAATTCATGATCATCCTTCCATGCAGCTCAAGGAAAGCGGCCAGCCGCCTACCCCGCAAATGAAACCGGGAGGCTTGCGCCCCCCGATTTGTTACGCACTCTTGTTACTTCTTCCGTTTGTCCGATGTCTTCTGCGCTTCGGGCACGGCCGCATACGCGGCCGGGTCGCCCGAATCGGTCGGATTCGCAAACACGGCCTTCAATTGCGGCGGCATGGGGAATTTCAGGTTGATGTTTTTCGGAGGAATTGGCGAGGTAAACCATTTCGCATAAATGCGGTTGATGTCGTCGCTCTTGTACAGGCGGATCAGCGCATCGTCGACCACTTTCTTGAAGGCCGGGTCGCCCTTGCGCAGCATGATGCCGTACGGCTCGACCGACAGCGCTTCCTTGGTGATTTCGTAGTCGTTCGGGTTTTTCGAGTTGGCCACTTGCGACGCCAGCAGGATGTCGTCGTTGGCCTCGGCCACCGCGCGGCCCGTTTCCAGCATCAGGAACGACTCAGGATGATCCTTGCCGACGGCAATCGTCATGCCCAGGTTCTTTTCCTTGTTCAAAATCGTCATCTGCTTGATGGTCGACGTGCCGGCCGTGGCCACCAGGGTCTTGCCGCGCAAGTCTTCCAGCGTCTTGATGTTCGAGGTTTTTTTCGACAGCACGCGGTTGCCGATGACGAACATGGTGGGGGCGAACGCCACCTGCTGCTGGCGCTCCAGATTGTTCGTGGTCGAGCCGCATTCGAGGTCGATGGTGCCGTTGGCCATCAGCGGGATGCGGTTGGCCGACGTGACGGGGCTCATCACCACTTTCAGTTCGGTCAGGCCCAGGTGCTTTTGCAGGGCCGTGACGACTTTCATGCACAGGTCGATCGAATAACCCTGGTATTGCTGCTTGTCATCAAGATAGGAGAAGGGCACGGAGCCGTCGCGCACGCCGAGGGTGACGGAACCGGCTTTCTTGATCTTGGCCAAGGTGCCGGTCAATTCCTGAGCCTGGACTGGCGACATGCTGCTGATGACGCCGACGCTGAGCAGCGTGGCGATGATTTTGGTCAATTTCATAAATTCTCCTGGACGGACAAACCGGATACAAAGCCGGACGAAACAACTGTGGTGCAAACGCCACCAATAGCATTAATTTTATTTCATTTTCAGCGCCGAACCAGCCGTTTTCTGCGATTGCCGTCAAATAGGCGCTATACGCGCGCCGGAATCAGCGCGGCTGTAGCATTTTTCCTACTGATTGTCCGCCGCCGATTTATTTTGCCCGCGCCAGCCCCGCCAGCGCATCGTCCTCTTGCGCCTCATCGTCCCGATTCGCCTGCTGGCGTTGCCACATCTGCGCATACAAGCCGTCAAGCGCCAGCAATTGCGGATGCGTGCCCCGCTCGACGATGCGGCCATGGTCAAGCACCAGGATTTGCTGGGCGTCGGCCACCGTCGACAGGCGGTGCGCAATGACCAGGGTGGTGCGGTTTTTGGCGATTTCCTTCAGTTGCGACTGGATCGCCTGCTCGGCCTTGGAGTCGAGCGCCGATGTCGCTTCATCGAAAATCAGGATGGCCGGGTCCTTCAGCAAGGTGCGGGCAATCGCCACGCGCTGCTTTTCGCCGCCCGACAGTTTCAAGCCCCGCTCGCCCACCATGGAATTGTAGCCATCTGGCAAGCTTTCAATAAAATCATGGATCGATGCCGCTTTCGCGGCCGCCACGATGGCGTCCTTGCTGGCGCCCGGCTTGCCATAGGCGATGTTGTATTCGATGGTGTCGTTGAACAGCACCGTGTCCTGCGGCACGATGCCGATGGCCGCGCGCAGGGAATCCTGCGTGATATTGCGCAAGTCCTGGCCATCGATGGTGATGCCGCCGCCATCGACTTCGTAGAAGCGGAACAGCAAACGCGACAGGGTCGACTTGCCCGAGCCGCTGTGGCCCACCACGGCCGTCGTGGTGCCGGCGGGAATCTGGAAATCCACGTCGAACAGGATTTGCCGCTTGGCTTCATAGCTGAAATTCACATGCGCAAAGCGCACGGCCGCGCCCCGCGTGACGAGCGGCTTGGCGTCCGGCGTGTCGGCGATTTCGCGGTTTTCGTTCAGCAGGGAAAACAGGCGCTCCATGTCGGCCAGGCTTTGCTTGATTTCGCGGTAAATGACGCCCAGGAAATTGAGCGGAATATACAGCTGGATCATGAAGGCGTTCACCAGCACCAGGTCGCCCAGGGTCATGCTGCCGTTGATCACGCCCACCGTGGCGCGCCACAGGATCAGGGTGACGGCCGTGGCGATGATCAGCGACTGGCCCGTATTGAGCAGGGACAAGGAAGTCTGCGATTTGACGGCCGCCGATTCATAGCGCTGCAAGCCTTCGTCGTAGCGCTTCGCCTCATAATCCTCGTTGCCGAAATATTTCACGGTTTCATAGTTGATCAGCGAATCGATGGCCTTGGTATTCGCCTTCGAGTCGAGGTCATTCATGGTGCGGCGGAAATGCGTGCGCCAGTTCGTCACCAAGACGGTAAACGCGATGTAGGACACCAGCGCCACCGTCGTGATCACGCTGAACCAGATGTCGTAATGCAAAACCAGATAGCCGAGCACGAGGGTGATTTCCACCAAGGTCGGCAGGATATTGAACAAGGTATAGGAAATGAGCGAGCCGACACTGCGCGTGCCCCGTTCGATATCGCGCGTCATGCCGCCCGTCTGGCGGTTCAAATGAAAACGCAACGACAAGGCATGCAGGTGGCGGAACACTTGCAGCGCGATGGTGCGCACGGCCCGCTGCGTGACGCGCGCGAACAGGAATTCGCGCAGCTCGGTAAACAGGGTGGTCGACAGGCGCAGCAAGCCGTAGGCCACCAGCAAGCCGACCGGCAGCACCAGCAGCGCTTGCGGATGCGCCGCCGTGATCGTCATGGCGTCGACGAGTTTTTTCAGGATCAGGGGCACGCCCACGTTGGCCAGCTTGGCGCCCACCAGGCATAGCAGCGCCAGCAATACTCTCCATTTGTAGACCCATAGATACGGCAGCAAGGTCTTGATGGTGGCGAAATCGCTGTGGCTGGCGGAGGCTGGCGAGCGGGGCGGAGGGGGAGTCTGGGAACGGCGCATGGCGAAGGTCGGCTTTTTATGGTTCAATCGGGGCAATTGTAGCCTTTCATGAGAATAAAAGATGAGCACCTCCCCCGACCGTCCTGATAACTGCCTCGCCTCCGGCCTGCCCGCCGGAAAAATGCCGGAATTGCGCATGATGCCCGCGCCGTCCGACGCCAATGTGTACGGCGACGTGTTCGGCGGCTGGATCATGGCGCAAGTCGATATCGCCGGCTCCCTGCCGGCCACGCGGCGCGCCAACGGCCGTGTCGCCACCATCGCCGTCAATTCCTTCATCTTCAAAAATCCCGTCTTCGTCGGCGATCTGCTGTCCTTCTACGCCGAAATCGTCAAGGTGGGCAATACTTCGATCACCGTCAATGTCGAGGTGTATGCCGAGCGCAACCGCCTGCAGGCGTGCATCGTGAAAGTCACGGAAGCGACCCTGATCTACGTGGCGACGGACTCCGACCGCAAGCCGCGCAAGGTACCGCCGATCGAGACCTTATTGTCGTCTTGACTGTCGCAATAATTCCACACCATGGATAGCCAGCGCCGCATCTTTCTGCAGAGCGCTGCGCGCATCACGGCGCTGGCCGCCGCCGGCAGTGTGCTGTCCGGCTCCAGCGCGAGCGCCGCCACGCGCCTGAACGGCACCGGCTATCCGTTTGCGCTCGGCGTCGCTTCCGGCTCGCCCTTGCCGGACGCCGTCGTGCTGTGGACGCGCATTTGCTACGACCCGCTGCAGGCAGCCGCCACGCCCGCCATCGCCCTGAACGTGCGCTGGGAAGTGGCCGAAGACGAGGCTTTCCGGCGCATCACCGCCAAAGGGCAAGCCACGGCCATGCCAACCCTCGCGCACAGCGTGCATGTGGATGTGGGCGGCCTGGCGCCAGGACGCTGGTACTGGTACCGTTTTATCTTTGGCGACGCCGTCAGCCCCGTGGGCCGCACGCGCACGGCGCCCGAGCCCGGCTCCATGCCTGCCTCGCTGAAACTGGCAGTCGCCTCGTGCCAGCACTGGGAATTCGGCGCGTATGCGGCGCACCGGCACATCGCGGCGGCGGCGCCGGACCTGGTGGCCTTTCTCGGCGATTACATTTATGAATGGGGGCCATACCAGCTGCAACACCCGAGCCGGGCCATGCGCACGCACGAAAGCTTTACCCTGGACGACTACCGCGCCCGCTATGCGCAATACAAGAGCGACCAGGACTTGCAGGGCGCGCACCTGGCCGCGCCATGGATCGTCACCTGGGATGACCATGAAGTGGCCAACGATTACGGCAACGACCGCGACGAATTGCTCACGCCCACCTTTTTGCAGCGCCGCGCGGCCGCCTACCAGGCGTTTTATGAACACATGCCGCTACGCCTGCTGCCGCTGGGGCGACGCGGCTTTGTCGACATGCGCATCTACCAGCGCTATGACTGGGGCCGCCTGGCGCGCTTCCACGTGCTGGATGACCGGCAATACCGCGCATACCACGCCTGCGCCAAGCCGGGCCGCGGCGGCTCCAATTCCGTCACCACGCGCCACTGTCCCGACTTGCGCAAACCCGGCCGCACCATGCTGGGCGAGGAGCAGCAGCGCTGGCTGCAAACCGGTCTCGATGATTCTCCCGCGCGCTGGAACATTTTGGCCCAGCAAACCCTGATGGCGCAAGCTAGCCAGGTGCCCATCGTGCGGCCCGGCGACGAGCGCATCTGGACCGATGGCTGGGACGGTTATCCGATGGCGCGCCAGCACCTGCTCGACGCGCTGCGCAGCAGCCAGGCCAGCAACCCGCTGGTGCTGTCGGGCGACGTGCATACCTTTTATGCGACGGAACTGAGCCGCAACGCCATGCGCCCCACCGGCAAGGATAATCCCGTGCTGGCGACCGAGTTTTGCGGTACCTCCATCACGTCCAGCTCGCGCCCGCAGGCGCGCACCGAGCAGTATGTGGCGATGAACCCGCACATCCGCTACGGACGCAGCGACAAGCGCGGCTATATGTTGATGGAAATCACGCCAGAGAAAACGACGACCCTGTTCCAGGGCCTGGAGAATGTGCGCGATAGTGCATCCGGCATCACGACACTGGCCCGCTTTACCGTCCAGGACGGCAAGGCGGGCTTGCAGAGTTAAAGCCTAGGCAACCTTCTTTTCGTCGCGCAATTGACGGCGCAAGATCTTGCCGACGTTGGTTTTCGGCAATTCATCGCGGAACTCGATATATTTCGGTTTCTTGTAGGCCGTCAATTCATGCTTGCAATGCTCGCGGATCTGTTCCACCGTCAGGTTCGGATCCTTGCGCACGACAAACACTTTCACGGCTTCGCCCGCGTTGGCGTCCGGCACGCCGATGCACGCGCATTCGAGCACGCCCGGGCACGATGACACAACGTCTTCCACTTCATTCGGATACACGTTGAAGCCGGAGACGATAATCATGTCTTTCTTGCGGTCCACGATTTTTACATAGCCGCGCTCGTCCATGACGCCCACGTCGCCCGTCTTGAAGTAGCCGTCCGCCGTCATCGACTTGGCCGTCTCGTCCGGACGCTGCCAGTAGCCGGCCATCACTTGCGGGCCGCGCACGGCGATTTCGCCCGGTTCGCCCAGCGGCACTTCCACGCCGTCGTCGTTCAGGATCGCCACTTCCGTCGACGGGAAAGGCAAGCCGATGGTGCCGGTGAATTCCGTGATATCGACACGGTTGCCCGTCACCACGGGCGATGTTTCCGACATGCCATAGCCTTCGATCAGAGGGCAGCCCGTCAGTTTCAGCCAGCGTTCGGCTACGTTGCGCTGCAGGGCTATGCCGCCGCCATTGCACACCTTGTAGCAGGAGAAATCGAGCTTGGCAAAGTCGGCATTGTTCAGCAGCGCGTTATATAAAGTGTTGACGGCCGGGAAAACGACGATCTTGTGCTTGGACAATTCCTTGACGAAACCGGGAATGTCGCGCGGATTCGGAATCAGCACGCACATGCCGCCCAGGCGCATGCCCATCAGGGCGCTGACCGTCAGCGAATAGATGTGATACAGGGGCAAGGCGCACATGAAGCCCATCGAGGTGGCGCGCATTTCAGGCGTCATCACGGGCGACATCCACGCCTCGTTCTGCAGCACGTTGGCGATCACGTTACGGTGCAACAGCATCGCGCCCTTCGACACGCCCGTCGTGCCTCCCGTGTATTGCAGGAAGACGATATCGTCATGCCCCTGCTGCACGGGCTGCAAGGTCAGGCGCGCACCTTCGGCCAGCATCTTGTTGAAACTGATGGCGCCCGGCAAGGAAAACGCGGGCACCATTTTCTTGATCTTGCGCACGACGAAATTGACGATCGTGCCTTTTAAACCGCCCAGCAAATCGCCCATGGTGGCAACGATCACGTGCTTGACCTGGGTATGCGGCAACACCTGCTCCACCGTGGTGGCGAAGTTTTCCAGCACGATGATCGCTTCGCTGCCCGAGTCGATCAGCTGGTGCTGCAATTCACGCGGCGTGTACAGCGGGTTGACGTTCACCACCGTGTAGCCGGCGCGCAAAATCGCCGCCATGGCCACCGGATACTGCAGCACGTTCGGCAGCATGATCGCCACGCGCGCGCCCGTCTTCAGGCCCTTGCTTTGCAGCCAGGCGCCCATCTGCTGCGACAGCTGATCGAGCTCGCGGTAGGTGAGGAATTTATCCATGCACACGAAAGCATTGCGGTCCGCATATTTCTGGAACGACTCTTCCAACAAATGCGTCACGGAACGGTATTGCGTGCAATCAATCTCTGCGGGAACGCCGTCCGGGTACGACTTCAACCAAATCTTGTCCATCTCGCCTCATCTTTATCTGTAAAAGGGATGCGCCTCCTGGCGCATCCACATTGTTTATGCTGCTATCTTTTTTTCGTCACGCAGGGCGCGACGCAAAATCTTGCCGACGTTGGTCTTCGGCAGTTCATCGCGGAACTCGATGTATTTCGGCCGCTTGTAGCCCGTGAATTGTTCCTTGCAATACGCGGCCAGCACTGCCTGCGTCAGGTTCGGGTCCTTGCGCACGACAAACACTTTCACGGCTTCACCCGAATGCTCATCGGGCACGCCCACACAGGCGCACTCGAGCACGCCCGGATGGGCTGCGATAACGGCTTCGACTTCGTTCGGATACACGTTGAAGCCGGAGACGAGAATCATGTCTTTCTTGCGGTCGACGATCTTCACGTAGCCGCGTTCATCCATGATGCCCACGTCGCCCGATTTGAAGTAGCCATCCGGCGTCATGACCTTGGCCGTTTCATCGGGACGGTTCCAGTAGCCGCTCATCACTTGCGGACCACGGATGGCGATCTCGCCCGTCTGGCCCAGCGGCACTTCCTTGCCGTCATCGTCGAGAATCGCAATCTCGGTCGACGGAATCGGCAAGCCGATGGTGCCGGAAAACACCGTGCTGTCGGCGCGGTTGCAGGTGGCGACGGGCGACGTTTCCGACAAGCCATAGCCTTCGATGATGGACACGCCCGTCGCTTGCAGCCATTTGTCATTGACGGCTTGCTGCACCGCCATGCCGCCGCCATTGGCGATCTTCAAGCCCGAGAAATCGAGCCTGGCGAAATCGGGGTGGTTCACCAGCGCGTTATACAGCGTATTGACCGCCGGCAACAGGTTGAACTTGTACTTGCCCAGTTCCTTGATCAGGCCCGGGATATCGCGCGGATTGGGGATCAGGATATTCAGGGCGCCCACGCGCGTGCCCCACATGGCGCACGCCGTCAGGGCAAAGATATGGTACAGCGGCAAGGCGCAGACGATGATCAGCTGCTCGCGGCTGTTCGGATCGAGCGCCGCGCCCGACCACGCTTCGCTCTGCAGCACATTGGCGATCACATTGCGGTGGCTCAAGGTCGCACCTTTTGACACGCCCGTCGTGCCACCCGTGTATTGCAAGAAAGCAGCGTCGTGGATGCTCAGCTCGACGGGCGTGAGTTTCATGCGGCTGCCCAACGCCAGCGCCTGCTTGAAACGCATGGCGTTCGGCAAGGAATACGCGGGCACCATCTTCTTGACGTTGCGCACGACAAAATTGACGAGCATGCCCTTCAAACCACCGAGCATCTCGCCCATGCTGGCGACGACGATGTGCTTGATGGCCGTCTTGCTCAACACTTGTTCGAGTGTATGGGCGAAGTTTTCCAGCACGATGATCGCTTCGCTGCCCGAATCGTTGAGCTGGTGCTCGAGTTCGCGCGGCGTGTACAGCGGGTTGACGTTGACCACCGTGTAACCGGCGCGCAGCACGGCGGCAATGGCCACCGGATACTGCAGCACGTTCGGCATCATCAGGGCGACTCTGGCCCCCTTTTTCAAGCCACGGCTTTGCAGCCAGCCACCCAGCTGGCGCGAATAGGTGTCGAGTTCGGCATAGGTGAGAAATTTGTCCATGCAGACATAGGCATTGCGGTCCGCATATTTTTGAAACGCTTCTTCCAGCAAATGCACCAGCGAACGATATTGATCAGGATCGATGTCGGCGGGAACGCCGGGAGGATACGACTTCAGCCAAATTTTTTCCATCCTGTGCCTCTTGTCTCGAATAATCGTGGGGGAGCCGGCGCAGCCTGCCGGCGCGGATCATCGCTGCGGATTCTGTCGTCCTGCAGTCAGTTTGAGCATTCTGACGAGCAATTGCTCTATGCTACTAATGCGATGCTATCGGGCGCCGCGCTTCCATGCAAGCGCTTTCAACAGTATTCGAGCAGCAACTCTAGGGCCTTTTTATGCTGCATTGCAGCATGATAAATACACTGTTACCGAATCGCTTGCCTCGCCGTACGGGACAATCTTTACGGGTCAGGGGCTGGACAATTGTTCCAGCGCATGCCTGCGCTCAGGCTTCTTGATCTGGGCCATTGTGTGCACTGCAGCATAAAAAGCACGAAAGTTCTTTTTTTCTTCCAGCAATTTTTTGAAGGCAGGCAAAAATTCATTGTAGGTCGACACGGAAGCGAGGTGCGCATTGCTCAATGGCTGCTCGAACCAGCGGTCGTAACCGGCAAAACCACCCCAGTTTTGCTTGAGCACCTGATACGCGGCTTGCAATGCCGCAAATACCTGCGCCTTGCGCGCGCGCTTGTCCGCCTCGCTGGCGTCGCTCGCATACACGGCCTCCAGCTTCCCCCGGTATGTCAGCAGCAAGGCCAGGAAGTCCTGGCGCCGCCTCGCATACTGGGCGTATGACGCGCGCATG
Source organism: Janthinobacterium sp. PAMC25594 (assembly GCF_019443505.1). Taxonomy (NCBI): domain Bacteria; kingdom Pseudomonadati; phylum Pseudomonadota; class Betaproteobacteria; order Burkholderiales; family Oxalobacteraceae; genus Janthinobacterium; species Janthinobacterium sp. PAMC25594. The sequence continues at coordinate 4,333,779 of NZ_CP080377.1, read as the reverse complement.
GCGTCATTGCCCTCGCGCGCCAGCCAGCGCTGCACGCCCGCCTCTTCCACAGCACCGGCAAACGATTCGTTGAAGGCCGAATCGCCGGGCACGTAGACCACCTGGTGCGCCAGTTCATGGAAGATCAGGCGCGCCAGTTCCGCATCGTTGTAATTGATAAAGGTCGACAGCAAGGGATCGTCGAACCAGCCCAAGGTGGAATACGCGGGCACGCCGCCCACCTGCACGTCGTAATGCTGCGCGCGCAACTCGTCGGCATACGCGAGCGCCTCTTCCTTGCTGTAATAGCCACGATAGCTGACACAGCCGGCGACGGGAAAACACCATTGCAGCGGCTGCAGCGACAGTTCCGGCGTGGCCACCACGTTCCACAACACGAACGGGCGCCGCAGGGCCGCGTAGTTCTTGTAGCTGCCATTGTCGGGCAAGTCCAGCTCGCTGACGGCAAAGCGGCGGATCTGCTGCGCCCTGGCCAGGCGTACTTTCAGGCGCGGTTCGGTGGCCGGGTCATCGAGCCAGTCGCCGATGGGCCGCGCGCCGGACCACAAGGCATATTGCCCCTGCGCCGCCTGCGTGTAGTAGCGCAGCTGCGTGCAGCCGCCCAGCGACAGGCACAGCATGCCGACAAGCAAGCGGGCTGGCCAGCGCAGCATGTCAGGCAACCTTTTCCACTTCGACCAGCGTATCGTAGAAGGTCGGCGCGCGGCCCATGTCCGTCAGGCGCTGGCTCGTCACTTCATTGGCGTTCTTGCCATCGCTGGCGAGTTTCTTCCACCACACGGACAAGCCCACCACCAGGCCTTTTCTCGCCTTGTCCGTCACCCTGGCCTTGGCCACAAAGCTGCCACGGTCATTGAAGATGCGCACCATGTCGCCGGCCGCGATGCCGCGCGCGGCGCCATCCTCGGGATGGATATCGAGGTGCGGCTCGCCCTCTGCCGCGCGCAGGCTTTTCACGTTGACAAAGGTGGAATTGAGGAAATTGCGCGCCGGCGGCGAAATCATGGCCAGCGGGTAGCGCGCCGCCAGCGCGGGATTGCTGGCCGGTGATTCGTGCGGTGCGATATACGTCGGCAAGGGATCGAGTCCCGCCTGCGCCATGGCTTCCGAATACAACTCGCACTTGCCCGATGGCGTGGGGAAACCGCCCTCGGCAAAGGGTGCCTCGGGCATGGCCAGCTTTTGCCAGCCCTTGCGTTTCAGCGATTCCCAGTCGAAATGCACGGCGCGCGCATCCGTCGCATCGAAGGCCTTGGCCGCCAGCGCATCGTCGCTTTCCTGGAAGCACGGATCATCAAAGCCCATGTATTGGGCCAGCAGGCGGAAGATTTCCGTATTCGCCTTCGCTTCGCCCAGCGGCGCCACGGCCGCATTGTTCGCCATCATGTACAAATGGCCGTAGGTGGAGTGCGCATCGACGTGCTCCAGCTGCGTGGTGGCGGGCAGCACGATGTCGGCGTAGTCGACGGTGTCCGTCTGGAAATGTTCGAGCACGACCGTAAACAAGTCTTCGCGGGCAAAGCCCTGCGCCACTTTCGAGGAATCGGGCGCCACCGCCAGCGGGTTCGAGTTGTAGACGATGACGGCTTCCACTTGCGGGCCGAACTCGGGCGAGTTGGTTTTCAGCAAATCGTCGCCGATGGTGCTCATGTTGATGGTGCGCGGCGTGCCTTTGAGCAAATCAGGGCGCTGCAGGGCCTTGCGGTTGACGGGAAAGGAACCCGAGCTCGACAGCTGCATGCCGCCCGCTGGATGGCGCCAGGCGCCCGTCAGGGCCGGTAGGCAGGCGATATTGCGCACCGCCATGCCGCCGCCATGCACGCGCTGCACGCCGTAGTTGGTACGGATGGCGGCGCCCTCGCCAGAACGGCACGCCCGGCCGTACAGGCGCGCCAAGTCCACCACTTCCGTGGCCGTGATGCCGCACACCTCGGCCACACGCTCGGGTGGCCACTCCAGGGCCCGCTGTTTGAGTTCCGCATAGCCCACGGTGTAGCGGTCGATATAGTCCTGGTCAACCAGGTTTTCCGTGATCAAGACATGCATCAAGCCCAGCGCGAGGGCTGCATCGGTACCCGGCAGCAAGGCGATATGCTGGTGGCATTTTTCGGCCGTCAGCGAGCGATACGGGTCGATGGCGATCAGGGTGGCGCCATTGCGCTTGGCTTCCTGGGCGCGCATCCAGAAGTGCAGGTTCGAGGCGATCGGGTTGCCACCCCAGATGATGATCAATTTCGCATTCTGGAACTGTTCCAGGTCCGTGCCGATGCTGGCACCCACCGTGTAGCGGTAGCCCGTGGCGCCGGCCGAGGCGCAGATGGTGCGGTCCAGCAGGGAGGCACCGAGCTGGTTGAAAAAGCGCGACGACATCGACTCGCCCTGCACCAGGCCCATGGTGCCGCAGTAGCTGTACGGCAAGATCGCCTGCGGATCGCGCGCGGCGATCGGTTTCAAGCGCGCCGCGATGGTCTGCAATGCTTCTTCCCAGCTGATGCGCTCGAACTTTCCCTCCCCCTTCTTGCCCACGCGGCGCAGCGGATGCAGCAGCCGGTCCGCATGGTAGGTGCGTTCCGTGAAGCGCGACACCTTGGTGCACAGCACGCCAGCCGTGGTCGGGTGGTCTGGATCGCCCTTGACGGCTGTTGCCACCCCATCGGTCACCGTGACCAAGAGGGCGCAGGTATCGGGGCAGTCGAGCGGGCAGGCGGCGCGCACTTGGGTGGTGGTCATGGTGCAATCCAAAAACGTTGGGGGAAGGCGATACTGTAAACCATTCCGCCCGCTTGCTGTTGGCGCCATGGCAAGCTGGTCCGTGCGCTGGATTTACCCTGCAAACAAGGGCTACAATGCACTATTAGCCGCGCCTGTTTTTGATCAAACAGCCGCGGTCCGGCACGCCATACATTGCCGCGTGCCAGCATCCACAGGAGAGTTCCATGAAACTAGTTGATCCGATCTTGGCGTTTCAATCCGAGCTGCAAGGTATCCGCCGCGACCTGCATGCGCACCCCGAGCTGTGCTACGAAGAACAGCGCACCTCGGACGTGGTCGCCGCCAAACTGACGCAATGGGGCATTCCCGTGGTACGCGGCCTGGGCCGCACTGGCGTGGTCGGCATCATTCAGCATGGCACCTCGACACGCGCCATCGGCTTGCGCGCCGACATGGATGCCTTGCCGATGCAGGAAATGAATACCTTCGAGCATGCTTCGCGCCACCCGGGCAAGATGCACGCCTGCGGCCACGACGGCCACACGGCCATGTTGCTCGGTGCCGCCCATTACCTGGCGCAACACCGCCATTTCGACGGCACCGTCTACCTGATCTTCCAGCCGGCCGAAGAGGGCGGCGCCGGCGCGCGCGAAATGATAGCAGACGGCTTGTTTAGCAAGTTTCCCATGGATGCCATTTACGGCATGCACAACTGGCCCGGCGCGGAAACGGGCACCCTGAGCGTGGTGGAAGGGCCGATGATGGCGTCGAGCAATGAATTCCACGTCACCGTCAAGGGCAAGGGCGCGCACGCGGCCCAGCCCCACAAAGGCATCGATCCCGTGATGGTGGCCGTGCAAATCGCGCAAAGCTGGCAAACCGTCATCACGCGCAACAAGAGTCCGCTCGACACGGCCGTGCTGTCGATTACGCAAATCCATGCCGGCAGCGCCACCAACGTGATTCCCGACGATGCCAGCCTGGTCGGCACCGTGCGCACCTTCACCACGCCCGTGCTGGACCTGATCGAAGAACGCATGCGCGACATCGCCGTGCACACGGCCGCCGCCTTTGGCGCCGAAGTCGAGTTCCACTTCAAGCGCAACTATCCGCCGCTGGTCAACCACGCGAAAGAAACGGCGTTTGCCATCGAGGTGATGAAAAGCGTGGTGGGGGCCGACAAGGTCAACGCGAATGTCGAACCGACCATGGGCGCGGAAGATTTTGCCTTTTTCTTGCAAGAAAAAGCCGGCTGCTACATCTTCATCGGCAATAGCGATGGCGAGCACCGCGATGGCGGTCACGGCCTGGGCCCGTGCGTCTTGCACAATGGCAGCTACGACTTCAACGACCATCTGCTGCCGATCGGCGCCAGTTTTTGGGTCAAGCTGGCCGAAGCGAGTCTGCCCGTCGCCTGAATCAGCTCAATTTGTTCGGAGCAGCGCCCAGGCGCTGGCCCGGATTCAACGCTTCCAGGGCCAGCAATGCTGCCGCATGGTCGGCCGTCGGGTACGTTTCGGCAATGGTTTCATAGCGCTGCGTCACCAGTTGCGTCACCGGCAAGGTAACGTGGGCAGCCTCGGCCGCCGCGAGGATATTGTGCATATCCTTGATCTGGCTCTTCACCTGGCCACCGGCAACAAAATTGCGCTCCAGCATGCGCTGGCCATGTACCTCCAAAATCTTGCTCTCAGCAAAACCGCCGCGGATGGCCGCGCGCACGGCAGCCGCATCCGCGCCAGCCGCCTGGGCCAGCAACAGCGCTTCGGCCACGATGGTCAAGGTGGCGCCGACGATCAGCTGATTGCACAGCTTGGCGACCTGGCCGCTGCCAGCCGGGCCTACCAGGGTCGGGCGACCCATTGCCGATAAAATCGCTTCAACCTGAGCATAATCGCCCACGCTGGCGCCGGCCATGATGGCCAGGGTACCCGCCTGCGCCCCGCCGACGCCGCCCGACACGGGCGCATCGATGAAGGCATGGCCTGCCGCGTGCAAAATGGCATGAAATTGCAGGGCTTCCGATTGCTTGGTGGAGCTCATGTCGATCCACAGCGCCCCTGCGGACAAGGCCGGCAGCGCCTCTTGCAGCACCTGTGCCACGATGGGACCGGCTTCCAGCATCGAGATGACGACGTCCGCGCCATTGACCGCCTCAGCTATGGAAACGGCCGGCTGCGCCCCTGCCGCACGCAGAACTTGGGCCTTGCTGTGCGTGCGATTCCAAATTGTGACAGAATATCCAGCGCGCAGCAGGCACCGGACCATCGGATCCCCCATCAGACCGATACCGAGAAATGCGATTTTTGTAGACAATATCAATTCAACCTCTGAAATCAAACAGGTGGCGGGAGTAGTGTGCAAAACTAGGTGCCTGCGCAAACAAGACAAGCCTATCGGCCAATTTTACGATGAAAGCCCCTATGTTCTTCAAGAAGAATCTCCTCAAATCCATCACCGCCGTTGCCGCCTTGGCCGCGATGCAATCGGTACTCGCTGCGGACGGCAAACTGATTGATTCCGCCTACGCCGAATACGCAAATGGCACCAGCACGCAAATGATACGTGTGGGTGCCACTTCGGACTGGGATAAAGCCTGGTTCAAATCCAACGGCACGCAATTGAGCGGTTACTGGGATGCCAGCTTTGGCGCATGGCGTGGCGATCGCTACCGCAATGTTCCCGGCGCAACTCAAAGTCTGGTTGATGTCGGTTTCACGCCGGTGTTCCGCTTTGAAAATATCAGCAAGAAAGGTTTGTATGCCGAAGGCGGCATTGGCGTGCACATGCTGTCGAAGCTGTATGACAATGACGACTACCGCCTGTCGACCCACTTCCAGTTCGGCGACCACGTCGGCATCGGCTATGTCTTCGACAATAACTGGGAAGTCGCTGCCAAGATCCAGCATTTCTCGAATGGTGGCTACAAAAAGCCGAATACAGGCGTCAACTTCCTGAACCTGAAAGTGGCGTACCATTTCTGATGGAGTGGCGCAGATGAAAAGGCAGCGCGTAGCGCTGCTTTTTTTACGCCTGTTTGCTTGGCAAGAGAAACCGCCAGACGAAAAAAAACCCGACCATTGCTGATCGGGTTTTTCTCTACTGCGAATAACAAGCCTGACGATAACCTACTTTCACACTGGTTGCAGCACTATCATCGGCGCAAAGTTGTTTCACGGTCCTGTTCGGGATGGGAAGGGGTGGGACCAACTTGCTATGGTCATCAGGCATAACTTGTACCGGCATTTGTCCTCAGTGGAGCGACAAAGCCTGAATCTGGAAGAAGCAAAGATTGGGTAATGAATAGTAGTATCAACAAACGCACAACGTTGTACCGTCTTATCCTCTGTACCTGCTAAGGTTATAGGGACAAGCCGTACGGGCAATTAGTACTGGTTAGCTTAATGCATTACTGCACTTCCACACCCAGCCTATCAACGTCCTGGTCTCGAACGACCCTTCAAAGAGCTCAAGGCTCTGGGAAATCTCATCTCAAGGCAAGTTTCCCGCTTAGATGCTTTCAGCGGTTATCTCTTCCGTATTTAGCTACCCGGCAATGCCACTGGCGTGACAACCGGTACACCAGAGATACGTCCACTCCGGTCCTCTCGTACTAGGAGCAGCCCCCTTCAAATTTCCAACGCCCACGGCAGATAGGGACCAAACTGTCTCACGACGTTTTAAACCCAGCTCACGTACCACTTTAAATGGCGAACAGCCATACCCTTGGGACCGGCTACAGCCCCAGGATGTGATGAGCCGACATCGAGGTGCCAAACTCCCCCGTCGATATGAACTCTTGGGAGGAATCAGCCTGTTATCCCCAGAGTACCTTTTATCCGTTGAGCGATGGCCCTTCCATACAGAACCACCGGATCACTATGTCCTACTTTCGTACCTGCTCGACTTGTCAGTCTCGCAGTTAAGCACGCTTATGCCATTGCACTATCAACACGATGTCCGACCGTATCTAGCGTACCTTCGAACTCCTCCGTTACACTTTAGGAGGAGACCGCCCCAGTCAAACTGCCTACCATGCACTGTCCCCGATCCGGATAACGGACCAAGGTTAGAACCTCAAACAAACCAGGGTGGTATTTCAAGGTTGGCTCCACGAGAACTAGCGTCCCCGCTTCAAAGCCTCCCACCTATCCTACACAGATTGGTTCAAAGTCCAATGCAAAGCTACAGTAAAGGTTCATGGGGTCTTTCCGTCTAGCCGCGGGTAGATTGCATCATCACAAACATTTCAACTTCGCTGAGTCTCGGGAGGAGACAGTGTGGCCATCGTTACGCCATTCGTGCAGGTCGGAACTTACCCGACAAGGAATTTCGCTACCTTAGGACCGTTATAGTTACGGCCGCCGTTTACTGGGACTTCAATCAAGAGCTTGCACCCCATCATTTAATCTTCCAGCACCGGGCAGGCGTCACACCCTATACGTCCACTTTCGTGTTTGCAGAGTGCTGTGTTTTTATTAAACAGTCGCAGCCACCAGTTTATTGCAACCCTTTCACCCTCATGGAGTAAACCAATCAAGCTACCGGGGCGTACCTTTTCCCGAAGTTACGGTACCAATTTGCCGAGTTCCTTCTCCCGAGTTCTCTCAAGCGCCTTAGAATACTCATCTCGCCCACCTGTGTCGGTTTGCGGTACGGTCTCGTATGACTGAAGCTTAGAGGCTTTTCTTGGAACCACTTCCGATTGCTTCATGAATAAATTCACTCGTCCCATCCCCTTGAATTCCGCGCCCGGATTTGCCTAAGCGCCTTCTATGAGACAGAAACCAACTATTCCAACAGTTGGACAACCTTCCGCGATCCGTCCCCCCATCGCATCATACGACGGTGCAGGAATATTAACCTGCTTCCCATCAGCTACGCATCTCTGCCTCGCCTTAGGGGCCGACTCACCCTGCTCCGATGAACGTTGAACAGGAAACCTTGGGCTTACGGCGTGGAGGCTTTTCACCCCCATTATCGCTACTCATGTCAGCATTCGCACTTCTGATACCTCCAGCATCCTTTACAAGACACCTTCGCAGGCTTACAGAACGCTCTCCTACCATATCTATCTGTGATAAATCACAGAACAATATCCGCAGCTTCGGTGACTGGCTTAGCCCCGTTACATCTTCCGCGCAGGACGACTCGATCAGTGAGCTATTACGCTTTCTTTAAATGATGGCTGCTTCTAAGCCAACATCCTGACTGTTTTAGCCTTCCCACTTCGTTTTCCACTTAGCCAATCTTTGGGACCTTAGCTGGCGGTCTGGGTTGTTTCCCTCTTGACGCCGGACGTTAGCACCCGACGTCTGTCTCCCAAGCTCGCACTCATCGGTATTCGGAGTTTGCAATGGTTTGGTAAGTCGCAATGACCCCCTAGCCATAACAGTGCTCTACCCCCGATGGTGATACTTGAGGCACTACCTAAATAGTTTTCGGAGAGAACCAGCTATTTCCAAGTTTGTTTAGCCTTTCACCCCTACCCACAGCTCATCCCCTAATTTTTCAACATTAGTGGGTTCGGACCTCCAGGGCGTGTTACCGCACCTTCATCCTGGCCATGAGTAGATCACTTGGTTTCGGGTCTACACCCAGCGACTGATCGCCCTATTCGGACTCGATTTCTCTACGGCTTCCCTATGCGGTTAACCTTGCCACTGAATGTAAGTCGCTGACCCATTATACAAAAGGTACGCAGTCACGGAACAAGTCCGCTCCTACTGTTTGTATGCACACGGTTTCAGGATCTATTTCACTCCCCTTCCGGGGTTCTTTTCGCCTTTCCCTCACGGTACTGGTTCACTATCGGTCGATTACGAGTATTTAGCCTTGGAGGATGGTCCCCCCATATTCAGACAGGATGTCACGTGTCCCGCCCTACTTGTCGTACGCTTAGTATCACCGGTCCAATTTCACATACGGGGCTATCACCCACTATGGCTCCCATTTCCAGGGGATTCTGTTATCGGTCCGACTATCACGTACAGGCTCTTCCCATTTCGCTCGCCGCTACTTTGGGAATCTCGGTTGATTTCTTTTCCTGCAGCTACTTAGATGTTTCAGTTCGCCGCGTTCGCCTTGCATACCTATGTATTCAGTATGCAATACCCTAAAAGGGTGGGTTGCCCCATTCGGAAATCTGCGGATCAAAGTGTGTTTGCTCACTCCCCGCAGCTTATCGCAAGCTACTACGTCCTTCATCGCCTGTAATCGCCAAGGCATCCACCATGTGCACTTATTCGCTTGTCCCTATAACGTTAGCCTCTGATTACCTAAATAATCAAAGAGCGCTACAAGGATAAGAAAGTACAACGTTGTTGCTTGTTTGTTGATACATACAATCATTACCCATCGATTTGCTTTTTACGGCAAACCGATCAATAAATAATCTTTACTTCTTCCAGATTGTTAAAGAACATACAGCACTTGATCTCGAAAAGACCAAACCTAAATCCCGGCGCCATGTGCGCTGATTTACGTTTGAACTTTTGGTGGAGGATGACGGGATCGAACCGACGACCCCCTGCTTGCAAAGCAGGTGCTCTCCCAGCTGAGCTAATCCCCCTAGGGTATTTCCAGACTACAGAAACTGGTAGGGCTGGTTGGACTCGAACCAACGACCCCCGCGTTATCAACACGGTGCTCTAACCAGCTGAGCTACAGCCCCAAATGCTGTTCTTTATATTAACAGCCGATAAGTGTGAACATTTGATGCGTGAATCATTACTGATTCGTGCAAACTCTAGAAAGGAGGTGATCCAGCCGCACCTTCCGATACGGCTACCTTGTTACGACTTCACCCCAGTCACGAATCCTACCGTGGTAAGCGCCCTCCTTACGGTTAAGCTACCTACTTCTGGTAAAACCCGCTCCCATGGTGTGACGGGCGGTGTGTACAAGACCCGGGAACGTATTCACCGCGACATGCTGATCCGCGATTACTAGCGATTCCAACTTCATGCAGTCGAGTTGCAGACTACAATCCGGACTACGATACACTTTCTGCGATTAGCTCCCCCTCGCGGGTTGGCGGCGCTCTGTATGTACCATTGTATGACGTGTGAAGCCCTACCCATAAGGGCCATGAGGACTTGACGTCATCCCCACCTTCCTCCGGTTTGTCACCGGCAGTCTCATTAGAGTGCCCTTTCGTAGCAACTAATGACAAGGGTTGCGCTCGTTGCGGGACTTAACCCAACATCTCACGACACGAGCTGACGACAGCCATGCAGCACCTGTGTACTGGTTCTCTTTCGAGCACTCCCTGATCTCTCAAGGATTCCAGCCATGTCAAGGGTAGGTAAGGTTTTTCGCGTTGCATCGAATTAATCCACATCATCCACCGCTTGTGCGGGTCCCCGTCAATTCCTTTGAGTTTTAATCTTGCGACCGTACTCCCCAGGCGGTCTACTTCACGCGTTAGCTGCGTTACCAAGTCAATTAAGACCCGACAACTAGTAGACATCGTTTAGGGCGTGGACTACCAGGGTATCTAATCCTGTTTGCTCCCCACGCTTTCGTGCATGAGCGTCAATCTTGACCCAGGGGGCTGCCTTCGCCATCGGTGTTCCTCCACATATCTACGCATTTCACTGCTACACGTGGAATTCTACCCCCCTCTGCCAGATTCTAGCCTTGCAGTCTCCAATGCAATTCCCAGGTTGAGCCCGGGGATTTCACATCAGACTTACAAAACCGCCTGCGCACGCTTTACGCCCAGTAATTCCGATTAACGCTTGCACCCTACGTATTACCGCGGCTGCTGGCACGTAGTTAGCCGGTGCTTATTCTTCAGGTACCGTCATTAGCAAGAGATATTAGCTCTCACCGTTTCTTCCCTGACAAAAGAGCTTTACAACCCGAAGGCCTTCTTCACTCACGCGGCATTGCTGGATCAGGCTTTCGCCCATTGTCCAAAATTCCCCACTGCTGCCTCCCGTAGGAGTCTGGACCGTGTCTCAGTTCCAGTGTGGCTGGTCGTCCTCTCAGACCAGCTACTGATCGATGCCTTGGTAGGCTTTTACCCTACCAACTAGCTAATCAGATATCGGCCGCTCCACGAGCATGAGGTCTTGCGATCCCCCACTTTCATCCTTAGATCGTATGCGGTATTAGCGTAACTTTCGCTACGTTATCCCCCACTCTAGGGTACGTTCCGATATATTACTCACCCGTTCGCCACTCGCCACCAGAGCAAGCTCCGTGCTGCCGTTCGACTTGCATGTGTAAGGCATGCCGCCAGCGTTCAATCTGAGCCAGGATCAAACTCTTCAGTTTAATCTCTGTTACTTTGCCATTTTATTGGCACCGTCTTGCGACGGGTCGCTCACTCAAAAAACTGACAGGCTACTTCCGAAGAAGTATCCTATTTCATTATTTCTTGTGAACATTTGATATTTTAAGTTAGACGCCAATCCGAAGATTGACGCTGCACTTACATCAAATGCCCACACTTATCGACTGTTAATTGTTAAAGAACGGTATTCGGTACTGCTTTCGCGCTATCGACAAAGCGTTGTGTTTGTCAGCTGCGAAGAAGAAAGAGTATGAAGCATTTCACTACATCCGTCAACTCCTTCTTTTACTACTCATCGCCGTTTCCGGTGATCTTCAAGTGCCGCATTTGACTGCGTCTCATTGATTGGGGAGGCGAACTATAGCAAAGCCGTCCACGGGCGGCAAGCTTTATTTCAGCAATTCGGCAACCGCCATGCCCACCTCGGTCGTACTGGCGCCCCCGCCCATGTCAGGCGTGCGCGGACCATGCTCGAGCACCTGCTCGATGGCGCGCAAAATCGCGTCATGTGCGGCCGTGTACCGGGCGTCGCCATTACCGAGAAAGTCCAGCATCATGGCGCCCGACCAGATCATGCCTATCGGGTTGGCGATATTCTGGCCATCGATATCGGGGGCGGAACCGTGCACTGGCTCAAATACTGACGGGAAAGTGCGCTCCGGATTGATATTCGCCGATGGCGCGATGGCAATCGTTCCCGTGCAGGCGGGACCCAGATCGGACAGGATGTCGCCAAACAGGTTCGACGCCACCACTACGTCGAAGCGCTCAGGGTTCAATACAAAGCGCGCCGCCAGGATGTCGATGTGGTATTTGTCCCAGTGCACATCGGGGAACGCTGGCGCCATCGCTTCGACCCGCTCATCCCAGAATGGCATGCTGATCGCAATGCCATTCGATTTGGTCGCCGAGGTCAGGTGTTTTTTAGGCCGGCTTTGCGCCAGCTCAAACGCATACTTGAGGATACGGTCGACGCCCTTGCGCGTAAAGACCGACTCCTGCAGCACCGTTTCGCGCTCCGTCCCCTCGAACATGCGCCCGCCCACGGACGAATATTCCCCTTCCGTATTTTCACGCACCACATAAAAGTCGATATCACCCGGCTTCTTGTTCGCCAGCGGACACGGCACGCCCGGCATCAGCCGCACAGGACGCAGGTTGACGTATTCGTCGAACTCGCGCCGAAATTTGAGTAACGACCCCCACAGCGAGATATGGTCAGGCACCTTGTCCGGCCAACCCACGGCGCCAAAATAGATGGCGTCGAAATCCTTGAGCTGGGCAAACCAGTCCGAGGGCATCATCTGGCCATGCTCCAGGTAATAGTCGCAATTCGCCCACTCCATGGTCGTGAACTGCAAGTCGATATTGAAGCGGCGCGCGGCGGCCTCGACAACACGCAGCCCTTCCGGCATGACTTCATTGCCTATGCCGTCGCCGGCGATGACTGCGATTCTGTGTGCGGGCATGAGCGTCTCCTGTCGATAGATGGATGCCTTGATGATACTGGCACAGCATCAGAATACAATCAGGGAATCCACAATCCCAGTATCCACATTTCGTGCTCAATTGATGAAAAATACGCCGCTGCTGGAAGACTTGCGCCTGTTTTTCAGGTCGCCCATAAATCCAGTTTCACCGCCACGGCGCTGGAACTGGGCATGCCCAAGGCGATCGTGAGCAAGCGCATCGGCATGCTGGAAGCGGCAATGGGCGCTGGATGGCCACGGTATCATCTTGCGCTCGGCATGGGCTGTGGAAAGCAGCCTGGCGCAAGGCAAGCTGCTGCGCATTTTGCCCGCGTATCAACAGGCGGCCGATGCGTGGGCGGTGACCACCTCGCGGCTGTCGAACTCGGCCAAGGTCGGGGACTGCGTGCAATTTCTGCAGCAGTGGCTGCAGGCCCATGCCTGACAGGCTGATGCACTACACCAGGCGCGCCACATCCGGATACAGACGCGCCAGGGTATCGGAAGTAATGGACGACATGACGGGCAGGACGCGCTCGGCGGCTTGCTCAGGCGACTTTTCCCGGCGCACATCTTTCCACAACTCAAGTAAAGCAGCGTCATGGCGGGCGACCGCTTGCTCGACCTCATCTTGCCAGAAGGCCGGCGCCTCGCTTTCCACAAAGTTGCCTCGGCCGCGGCCAAAGTGCGCCACCGCCAAGTAACGCAGCACACCCGCTACCACCAGGGTACGCAGGAAGGCATCCGTAAATTGCATGGTGGGCTCGTTACGGTCCGTGCCGGAATTAAAACCCCAGGCTGCGCCCGCGAACGTCAGTGCTCCGACCACGCCGCCAAGCAAGGCGCCCGTGCCCAGGGTCAGGCCGCCGGAAATCAGGTCGGCCGACAAGCCCGTCGCCGCACCGGAAATCATGGCGCCCAATAACCCCGCCTGCGCCTTGTCGATCGGCGCGCGCACGGCGAAATTTTCCCGTATCCGGCTATTGATCTTATGCGCATCGGTAGGATCGAGTTTGTGCAAGATCAACAGTTCACGCGTCGTTTCGCCGCTGTGCGTATTGAGCCGCGCTACCAGATTGGCCATGGCCTTTTCCTGGCGTTGCTGCTCTGCATTCTTGCCGATACCCACGACCTGCAAGGCCGATTTCAGCAAGCCCTTGGAGACGGGTTCGATGGCTTCGCGATCCTGCCCAGCCATGGCCAGCTGCGTGGCCAGCAAATGCATGGCCTGCTGGAAACGTGCCGTATTCTGCGTTTGCCAGGCAGCAAACAGACGCGCATAGCCGGCTTGCTGCGACTGTGGCAACAACTTGCCCACGGCTTCGTAAAACACGCGTTCATGCACCCAGCAGCGAGCAAAGGCATCGAGCGCCAGTACGTCGCGCACGATGGGATATTGCTGTAAATGCTCACGCCAGCGCGCCTGCTCGCCGTGTTCCTCATTGCCCGGACGCGGCGGCCCCATCTGATTGAGCAAGACCACCACCGGTTTGCCCAGCCATTCGAGAATTTTCATTTCCGCCGGCAAGTAACCCGCATCCCTGGGGTTTTCCGAAGAATTCACCAGGTATAGCACCACGTCGGCCGTGTCCTTGGCCGTGCGCAGCGCTTGCTGGCTGAGCCAGAACGGGCGGTCGCGATAACGGTCCAGCACTTCGCGCAGGAACCAGCCGATGGGATTGCCCGACTGCCCGAGACGCTTGAGCAGGCGCACGGAGTCGCCAAAGCCGGGCGTGTCCCACAATTGCAAGGCATCGCCCTGCGGAGTCGCCAGCAAGGTGTGCGATTCCGCAAACACCGTCACGTGGGCGGCGTCGCGCACTTCGCCGACATCCACGCCCACCAGGGTGCGCGCCAACGTCGTCTTGCCATTATTCGTGTGCGAAATCAGCGCAAACTGAATCTGCACCGCATCATCCTGGACATCTTTATTCACATTCACACTCATGCTGCTGCCGATACTTTCAAGCCGACACCGGCGTCGAGCGGGTGCAAGGCGGGATTGAGCAAATTGACCAGGGTGGCCGTGGTTTGATGGAACTGGCAGAACTGTTGCCATAAGGCAACTCTCTCCACCAGACGCGCGCCGTTATCCGCCTGCTCGCCCGCGCGCTCCAGGTAGCTGGACTCATCGATCAGGACGGCGATGCCGCGTGTAGACGATTGCACCAGGTAATCGAGGAAGGCGCCGTGATTTTCCTTTTCCGGCGTCGCCGTCAGGTTGAACAGCACGGCCGTGATATTAACTTGCGGATCATTCAAGTCGGTGCCGCGCAAGACCTCCTGCGGCTCGTCGCCATACGACGTCGATGGACGCAGCATCATGCGCCCCTGCTCGCCAAACAACATGATGGACAGCTGGCCCAGGCCCTTGTGGCGCGCCTCATCGACAGTAAAGCTGTACGGCAAGACGCGCAGCATGCCACCCGTGGCCACACCGATGCTTTCATTGAGCTTGCGGAAATACGGTTGATCGAGATCCAGCGGAAAGTGCTTGGCCAGGCGCGCGGCGCGCCAATTGTTGACCAAGGCCAGGATCAGGCGGGGGACGACGACCAGCAGGAAAATCGTTGCCGCATACAAATGCACCCAGCGCGCGCCGCCTTCCACGGTCGTCGTTTGCGGGAAACGTAGCGCTTCGATTTCCGCCAGCGAAAAACCTTGTAAATGAAACAGGGCAATCGCCGGCGCAAACAGGGTCGACAGCAGACTGTGCACCTGGCCGGCATTCAGGAACGTACTCTCCCAGCCGGCCGCGTATTGCGACAGGAAACCGCGCGCATACAGCGAGGCGACGGCACCGATAGCAAACATGGCGGCGCTCAGGTGGATGGTACGGCTCAGGCGCGCGGCCGTCAGCTTCGCGCTCAGGTGCGCCCATTCCCCCATGAAACTGAGCAAGCCCGAGGACAGAGCGTGCGGCAGCTTGCGCGGCAAGGCCAGGCGGCCCACGCTCAGGTGACGCACCAGTCCGGCTTTTGGCCAGCCCAGGGAGTGCGAGGGGATGCATAGCCAGATCAGCAAGCCCAGGTAGACCAGCACATTCCAGGCGATGATTAGCAGCAAGGGCGCCGACAGCAGGTCGACGCGGTGCGGATCCGTGATGCGGTCGAGCCCGGCACCCAGCAGCAGGGCCAGCAATGGCAAGGTCAGCGCCAGGGTTTTCATGCCGTTGCGACGCTTCGCAAACGCAGCGAAGGCGGGGGTGCGCTCGGTGATACGCTTGAGGATCAGCTCGGAGCGCTGCTGCAGGAAATCGTCACCTGTCACTTCGGCCTGCTTGCCCGAGGCTTGCCACTGCGCAAGCTCACGCGCACTGCGGCTGGCATACATGCGGTCATCCTCACTGAGGACTTCTTTTTTCTGATCGGCCGTTTCGATAGCACGGACCAATACCACTTCTCTCGCAATCTGCTCGTTCATGGTGCTCCTGTTTTTGTATGAAACGACAACTAGACAGGCAGATTGTGACGTACTTTTGTGTTTCAGGCCAACGCGTCCTCGGCCCGGAACAAATGATGCAGCAGATAGATCAGGAAAACAGCGATCCAGGCAGACCACAAGGTGTGCGTGAAAAATTGCGTACCTTGCAACTGCTGCTGCCAGCCTGCCGCCAAACCGCACAGCAGCATGATGCCTGCCAGCAGAAGCGCCATGCGTGCCCGTGCTGGCAAGCAAAACAATGGCAAGGCCAGCATCCACCAGGCAGTGTTTGCCTGGGTCGCCGGCAGGCAAGCCAAGGCAGACGCACTGGCGGGCAATGTTTCCAGCATGCGCGCATACGGTTCCAGTCCCCCATAGCGCAGCAAATCCGTAGGACAGGGCACATCGCTGAAGGAAGAGAGCAAATAGATGCTTGGCGGCACCAAGACGGCCGACAGGGCCACGACGCGCAAGGCACTGCGGCGTGACGCAAGCCAGGCCAGCGGACGCAAGGCATCCCAGATGGCCAGACCGATCACGGCGGCGCCAAGCAAGGTCATGCCAAACAGAAAACTGCCCGCCAACGCGCTGTCAGCGCCGGCAAATTGCCCACGCTTCCCATCAAACATACTGTCGGCGATCATGAGGTCGAGGTTGCTGTAATTGCCGACCCAGAGGATCAGCATGGCTGACAGCATCAGGACGCTATCAATGCCTTTGGGAGTTTTGACGAGTTTAAGCTTGGCCAGCATGGGTGCACACATTACTTGATGAGATGAAAGGGAGAGGCCGCACAGGACTGCAGCCATGGAAGTCATCGTACAGTGTCAATATGAAGAGAACATGACGCTGCCCACCGTGCACGGCACGGACGAGGCAAAACGAGCTTCCGGCCTCACCTTACAAGTGCCGACATGAATTACGCGTCAACAGGGCGTTAAGTTTTCGTTAATTACACGCAAAAAGCCGGCTTAGATGAAATCAATCCGCAGCACGCTGCCGCCAGCGGGGCGGGCACTGAATCCCAGTTCCGCGCCCAGATACAGGCAGATGCGTTGAACCAGGCCCAACCCCAGACCTGTGCCGGATGAGCCGCTCAAATTGGCCGGTATGGGTTGATGCAGCAGGCGCGCGCGGGCCGCGTCGGGCAAGCCCGGCCCCGTATCCTCGACGATCAGCGCGCGTCCGGCCAGGCGCACGATCACTTCTCCTTGCAAGGTGTACTGGCAGGCATTGCGCACCAGGTTGCCAATGGCGGCGGCCAGCAATTCACGCGGGGCGTTGACCAGAAAGTCTTCGCCATCCGCAAACACAAGGGTAAGCGGTTTGCCTGCCGTATATGATTGACAGCGCAAGCACTCCTGGCGAGCCAGTTCCGCCACGGAGAGTGGCGCGCACTGCAGCAATTCCGGCGCGCGCGCCAGACGCAGCAGCACCGTCACGGAGTCGCTCGCTTCGTGCGCAGCCCGGTAGATACGTTCGGAGGCGGAGCGCACCAGCGGTGCATCGCCGCCTTGTTCCATCAGGATTTCCGCCGCCCCCGTGATCACGGTCAGCGGCGTGCGCAACTCATGACTGACATCGCCCGTAAAAAAACGTTCGCGGTCAAGAACTTCGGTCAACTCCGCCGTACGTTCGGCAAAAGCGCGTGCCAATATCCCCAATTCATCGGCACTGTCCTGCAGTGGCAACGCCGCCTGTCCGGCCTTGACGGCCTGCGTCAGCGACATGATCGGCGTGATCAAGCGATTCGCGATGAAGGCGCCCAGCAGCGAAGCGCAAATCAAAAAACCGATAAAAGCGAGGGCAAACATGCTGTACACCACCAGCTCGATCTTTTCATACTCGGTGGCATGATCGATGACGACGAATTCGCCATGCACATCGCTGCCGACCAGCACGTGCAAATCGACACCATCGACGGTTTTCTCGTGCATGCCGGGCGCCAGGCCACGCAAGGGAAAAGGCGTATCCTCGGCGTGATGAAAGCTCAGGCCGGCCGGCATCTCGACAGACAGGCCGGTTGCATGTCTCGGTGAAGCCCAGGCGGCCACTTCTTTCAGGCGCTCGTCGACCAGGCGCACTTCGATGCCCTCGACGGCGATGGCGGCAATAATGGCAAAAAAGATGCTCGCCACCACTGCAAACAGCAGGTAGGCAACGATGATGCGCCGCTTCAGCGATTTAAACGGGCGCATCGCTACTCAATAATTTATAGCCGATGCCGGGAATGGTGCGCAGCATGGGAAAGGCATACGGTTTGTCGAGCACTTGCCGCAGCGCATGGATGTGCGTGCGCAGGGCATCGCTGTCGGGCCGGTCGTCGCCCCAGACCGCATGCTCGAGCAGCTCGCGCGACACCAGCTTGGGCGCTTCGCTCATCAGGCATTTCAGGATGATGTAACCGGTCCTGGTCAAGGTCAGGGTCTGGCCCGCGCGTCGGACTTCGAATTTTTCCGTATCGAAACGCAGCTCACCCACGGCCAGCACGGCGGCGGCCGTCGTTTGCCCGCGCGCGCGGCGCAGCAGGGCTTTCAGGCGGATTTCCAGTTCCAGCAGCGAGAATGGCTTGACCAGGTAATCATCGGCGCCACTGTCAAAACCGGCGACCTTGTCTTGCAGCGTATCGCGCGCCGTCAGCATCAGTACTGGCGTGCTATTGCGCAATTCGCTGCGCAGTTTCTGACACAGTTCCAGTCCCGTCAGGCCGGGCAGCATGACATCGAGCACGATCACATCGTATTCATGCTGGGCCAGCAAGGCCAGGCCGGCATAGCCATTCATGGCCGAATCGAGCACATGCCCCTTCGGTTCCAGATAGGCGTAGAGATTGGCGAGAATGTCGGGGTTATCTTCAATGATCAGAATGCGCATACCGCCATTGTAGGTCGGATCAGGCCGCAGGCCGTCATCCGACACCACCACCAGCGCCCAACCGCCAGACGAAAAAAAACCCGACCATTGCTGATCGGGTTTTTCTCTACTGCGAATAACAAGCCTGACGATAACCTACTTTCACACTGGTTGCAGCACTATCATCGGCGCAAAGTTGTTTCACGGTCCTGTTCGGGATGGGAAGGGGTGGGACCAACTTGCTATGGTCATCAGGCATAACTTGTACCGGCATTTGTCCTCAGTGGAGCGACAAAGCCTGAATCTGGAAGAAGCAAAGATTGGGTAATGAATAGTAGTATCAACAAACGCACAACGTTGTACCGTCTTATCCTCTGTACCTGCTAAGGTTATAGGGACAAGCCGTACGGGCAATTAGTACTGGTTAGCTTAATGCATTACTGCACTTCCACACCCAGCCTATCAACGTCCTGGTCTCGAACGACCCTTCAAAGAGCTCAAGGCTCTGGGAAATCTCATCTCAAGGCAAGTTTCCCGCTTAGATGCTTTCAGCGGTTATCTCTTCCGTATTTAGCTACCCGGCAATGCCACTGGCGTGACAACCGGTACACCAGAGATACGTCCACTCCGGTCCTCTCGTACTAGGAGCAGCCCCCTTCAAATTTCCAACGCCCACGGCAGATAGGGACCAAACTGTCTCACGACGTTTTAAACCCAGCTCACGTACCACTTTAAATGGCGAACAGCCATACCCTTGGGACCGGCTACAGCCCCAGGATGTGATGAGCCGACATCGAGGTGCCAAACTCCCCCGTCGATATGAACTCTTGGGAGGAATCAGCCTGTTATCCCCAGAGTACCTTTTATCCGTTGAGCGATGGCCCTTCCATACAGAACCACCGGATCACTATGTCCTACTTTCGTACCTGCTCGACTTGTCAGTCTCGCAGTTAAGCACGCTTATGCCATTGCACTATCAACACGATGTCCGACCGTATCTAGCGTACCTTCGAACTCCTCCGTTACACTTTAGGAGGAGACCGCCCCAGTCAAACTGCCTACCATGCACTGTCCCCGATCCGGATAACGGACCAAGGTTAGAACCTCAAACAAACCAGGGTGGTATTTCAAGGTTGGCTCCACGAGAACTAGCGTCCCCGCTTCAAAGCCTCCCACCTATCCTACACAGATTGGTTCAAAGTCCAATGCAAAGCTACAGTAAAGGTTCATGGGGTCTTTCCGTCTAGCCGCGGGTAGATTGCATCATCACAAACATTTCAACTTCGCTGAGTCTCGGGAGGAGACAGTGTGGCCATCGTTACGCCATTCGTGCAGGTCGGAACTTACCCGACAAGGAATTTCGCTACCTTAGGACCGTTATAGTTACGGCCGCCGTTTACTGGGACTTCAATCAAGAGCTTGCACCCCATCATTTAATCTTCCAGCACCGGGCAGGCGTCACACCCTATACGTCCACTTTCGTGTTTGCAGAGTGCTGTGTTTTTATTAAACAGTCGCAGCCACCAGTTTATTGCAACCCTTTCACCCTCATGGAGTAAACCAATCAAGCTACCGGGGCGTACCTTTTCCCGAAGTTACGGTACCAATTTGCCGAGTTCCTTCTCCCGAGTTCTCTCAAGCGCCTTAGAATACTCATCTCGCCCACCTGTGTCGGTTTGCGGTACGGTCTCGTATGACTGAAGCTTAGAGGCTTTTCTTGGAACCACTTCCGATTGCTTCATGAATAAATTCACTCGTCCCATCCCCTTGAATTCCGCGCCCGGATTTGCCTAAGCGCCTTCTATGAGACAGAAACCAACTATTCCAACAGTTGGACAACCTTCCGCGATCCGTCCCCCCATCGCATCATACGACGGTGCAGGAATATTAACCTGCTTCCCATCAGCTACGCATCTCTGCCTCGCCTTAGGGGCCGACTCACCCTGCTCCGATGAACGTTGAACAGGAAACCTTGGGCTTACGGCGTGGAGGCTTTTCACCCCCATTATCGCTACTCATGTCAGCATTCGCACTTCTGATACCTCCAGCATCCTTTACAAGACACCTTCGCAGGCTTACAGAACGCTCTCCTACCATATCTATCTGTGATAAATCACAGAACAATATCCGCAGCTTCGGTGACTGGCTTAGCCCCGTTACATCTTCCGCGCAGGACGACTCGATCAGTGAGCTATTACGCTTTCTTTAAATGATGGCTGCTTCTAAGCCAACATCCTGACTGTTTTAGCCTTCCCACTTCGTTTTCCACTTAGCCAATCTTTGGGACCTTAGCTGGCGGTCTGGGTTGTTTCCCTCTTGACGCCGGACGTTAGCACCCGACGTCTGTCTCCCAAGCTCGCACTCATCGGTATTCGGAGTTTGCAATGGTTTGGTAAGTCGCAATGACCCCCTAGCCATAACAGTGCTCTACCCCCGATGGTGATACTTGAGGCACTACCTAAATAGTTTTCGGAGAGAACCAGCTATTTCCAAGTTTGTTTAGCCTTTCACCCCTACCCACAGCTCATCCCCTAATTTTTCAACATTAGTGGGTTCGGACCTCCAGGGCGTGTTACCGCACCTTCATCCTGGCCATGAGTAGATCACTTGGTTTCGGGTCTACACCCAGCGACTGATCGCCCTATTCGGACTCGATTTCTCTACGGCTTCCCTATGCGGTTAACCTTGCCACTGAATGTAAGTCGCTGACCCATTATACAAAAGGTACGCAGTCACGGAACAAGTCCGCTCCTACTGTTTGTATGCACACGGTTTCAGGATCTATTTCACTCCCCTTCCGGGGTTCTTTTCGCCTTTCCCTCACGGTACTGGTTCACTATCGGTCGATTACGAGTATTTAGCCTTGGAGGATGGTCCCCCCATATTCAGACAGGATGTCACGTGTCCCGCCCTACTTGTCGTACGCTTAGTATCACCGGTCCAATTTCACATACGGGGCTATCACCCACTATGGCTCCCATTTCCAGGGGATTCTGTTATCGGTCCGACTATCACGTACAGGCTCTTCCCATTTCGCTCGCCGCTACTTTGGGAATCTCGGTTGATTTCTTTTCCTGCAGCTACTTAGATGTTTCAGTTCGCCGCGTTCGCCTTGCATACCTATGTATTCAGTATGCAATACCCTAAAAGGGTGGGTTGCCCCATTCGGAAATCTGCGGATCAAAGTGTGTTTGCTCACTCCCCGCAGCTTATCGCAAGCTACTACGTCCTTCATCGCCTGTAATCGCCAAGGCATCCACCATGTGCACTTATTCGCTTGTCCCTATAACGTTAGCCTCTGATTACCTAAATAATCAAAGAGCGCTACAAGGATAAGAAAGTACAACGTTGTTGCTTGTTTGTTGATACATACAATCATTACCCATCGATTTGCTTTTTACGGCAAACCGATCAATAAATAATCTTTACTTCTTCCAGATTGTTAAAGAACATACAGCACTTGATCTCGAAAAGACCAAACCTAAATCCCGGCGCCATGTGCGCTGATTTACGTTTGAACTTTTGGTGGAGGATGACGGGATCGAACCGACGACCCCCTGCTTGCAAAGCAGGTGCTCTCCCAGCTGAGCTAATCCCCCTAGGGTATTTCCAGACTACAGAAACTGGTAGGGCTGGTTGGACTCGAACCAACGACCCCCGCGTTATCAACACGGTGCTCTAACCAGCTGAGCTACAGCCCCAAATGCTGTTCTTTATATTAACAGCCGATAAGTGTGAACATTTGATGCGTGAATCATTACTGATTCGTGCAAACTCTAGAAAGGAGGTGATCCAGCCGCACCTTCCGATACGGCTACCTTGTTACGACTTCACCCCAGTCACGAATCCTACCGTGGTAAGCGCCCTCCTTACGGTTAAGCTACCTACTTCTGGTAAAACCCGCTCCCATGGTGTGACGGGCGGTGTGTACAAGACCCGGGAACGTATTCACCGCGACATGCTGATCCGCGATTACTAGCGATTCCAACTTCATGCAGTCGAGTTGCAGACTACAATCCGGACTACGATACACTTTCTGCGATTAGCTCCCCCTCGCGGGTTGGCGGCGCTCTGTATGTACCATTGTATGACGTGTGAAGCCCTACCCATAAGGGCCATGAGGACTTGACGTCATCCCCACCTTCCTCCGGTTTGTCACCGGCAGTCTCATTAGAGTGCCCTTTCGTAGCAACTAATGACAAGGGTTGCGCTCGTTGCGGGACTTAACCCAACATCTCACGACACGAGCTGACGACAGCCATGCAGCACCTGTGTACTGGTTCTCTTTCGAGCACTCCCTGATCTCTCAAGGATTCCAGCCATGTCAAGGGTAGGTAAGGTTTTTCGCGTTGCATCGAATTAATCCACATCATCCACCGCTTGTGCGGGTCCCCGTCAATTCCTTTGAGTTTTAATCTTGCGACCGTACTCCCCAGGCGGTCTACTTCACGCGTTAGCTGCGTTACCAAGTCAATTAAGACCCGACAACTAGTAGACATCGTTTAGGGCGTGGACTACCAGGGTATCTAATCCTGTTTGCTCCCCACGCTTTCGTGCATGAGCGTCAATCTTGACCCAGGGGGCTGCCTTCGCCATCGGTGTTCCTCCACATATCTACGCATTTCACTGCTACACGTGGAATTCTACCCCCCTCTGCCAGATTCTAGCCTTGCAGTCTCCAATGCAATTCCCAGGTTGAGCCCGGGGATTTCACATCAGACTTACAAAACCGCCTGCGCACGCTTTACGCCCAGTAATTCCGATTAACGCTTGCACCCTACGTATTACCGCGGCTGCTGGCACGTAGTTAGCCGGTGCTTATTCTTCAGGTACCGTCATTAGCAAAAGATATTAGCTTTCACCGTTTCTTCCCTGACAAAAGAGCTTTACAACCCGAAGGCCTTCTTCACTCACGCGGCATTGCTGGATCAGGCTTTCGCCCATTGTCCAAAATTCCCCACTGCTGCCTCCCGTAGGAGTCTGGACCGTGTCTCAGTTCCAGTGTGGCTGGTCGTCCTCTCAGACCAGCTACTGATCGATGCCTTGGTAGGCTTTTACCCTACCAACTAGCTAATCAGATATCGGCCGCTCCACGAGCATGAGGTCTTGCGATCCCCCACTTTCATCCTTAGATCGTATGCGGTATTAGCGTAACTTTCGCTACGTTATCCCCCACTCTAGGGTACGTTCCGATATATTACTCACCCGTTCGCCACTCGCCACCAGAGCAAGCTCCGTGCTGCCGTTCGACTTGCATGTGTAAGGCATGCCGCCAGCGTTCAATCTGAGCCAGGATCAAACTCTTCAGTTTAATCTCTGTTACTTTGCCATTTTATTGGCACCGTCTTGCGACGGGTCGCTCACTCAAAAAACTGACAGGCTACTTCCGAAGAAGTATCCTATTTCATTATTTCTTGTGAGCATTTGATATTTTAAGTTAGACGCCAATCCGAAGATTGACGCTGCACTTACATCAAATGCCCACACTTATCGACTGTTAATTGTTAAAGAACGGTATTCGGTGCTACTTTCGCGCTATCGACAAAGCGTTGTGTTTGTCAGCTGCCAAGAAGGAAGAGTATGAAGCTTTTTCAGCATTTCGTCAACCTTCTTTTTTACCCACTTCACTCAGCATTTGCATGCATCGTTCAGCGAGGGGGCGAATTATAGCCAAGGTGCGGCGGCTCCGCAAGAGCCATTTTCGGCCATTTATGGCAGGACGAACGATTTCACCAAGGTCAGCTCGCCGGCGGCCCGCATCGGAACCTGGAAGCTCTGCAGCTTTTCACGCGGCGTGCCTTCGTTGGTGATGATCGATAAGCGGGCGACGGTCAGCATGGCGGTGTTCTCGCCGCTGCCGTAGTAATTCACATAAACGTGATAGTTGCCCTTCAGGGGCGCGGCACTGGAAAAGATTTCCGGGCCATAGCCAGTGGTCACGTCCACATCCAGCGCGCCGCCATCTTTCAAGACGCGATTACCGTACCAGGCGTGGCCACCGTCCGGCGTGACCACATGCAGATCGAGGTCGGTGCCGGCGCTGTCCCAGGACAGCACGATGCGCAAGCGCGCCTGGGTCTTGCCCTGATAGCTATCGACAAACTGGGTGCGCGCGCGGCTCTTGCCATCGGGCGAGCGCACTTCCACGCTGTTCGAGCCGCTGCCGAAGCCATACGGTCGCCCATAGCTGCCGTCCTCGCCCACTTCCATCGGCATCGCCACGCCGTTGACCACCAGGGTGGCGGGCTTGCCCTTGATAGCGCCTGCGATACGCCCCCGTATCTGCGCCGTCTCGGCCTGGCCCGGCTGCAGGTTGACCGACGCGGCGGGGTAGTTGACCGCCTGCGTGTATTCCTCAGTCGCACCGGCCGAATTGCGCCAACCGCTCCTGGGAGCGTCGATGGTGACCTGGGCCTGCGCCCAAATTGGCAATAACATCAGGGGAATCGAGCAACGGATATAAAAAATCACAGGGCCTCCAGGTTAAGGTCGACGAGCCGGCGAGCCAGCCGCTCGACATATTCTTCATCCTGGCCGCGCGGATGACGGCGCAGGCCAAGGTGCAAGTATTCATGGGCCAAGGTGATGCGGTCTTCGCGCGTGGCAAGCGGGCGCATGAAGATGCGGTTGCGCGACTGTTCCGAATACGGCGCGCCGCTGGACAGGGCACAGACCAGCGGCGCTTGCGGCGGCGCTTCGTAACCGGCCTCGCGCAGCAGCACGCGCTGCCAGCGCGGCACGGAGCGCGCCAGCCAATCCTCGTTCTGCGCCAGGCGCCGACAACGCGCGCCGGTATTGCCAAAGGTGCTCAGCGCGCCGCCGGGATAGGCCGTCGCCAGCAATTCATCATAGTGCTTGCCTTGTCTGGCCTGGCGCACCGCCTCGCTCCACGCCATCGTGCCCTCGGACGACAAGGTGCTGTGATAACGCACGGTGACGCCATCGACGATCAGCTGATCGGTCCAGCGCGCAATGGCCAGCGCCGCCGGCGTGGCAGGGCTGGGACTGACGCGCTGGGTCGCGCTGCTGTCGGCGATCTGCTGGCAGCCCGCCACGGTCACCGCGTTCTGCTGCAAATACGTGCGCGCGGCGATCGCCAGCGCCTTGGCCGCTTCCGGCTCATCAGTACTCGCTTCGCGATCGAGCACGCGCGCCACATATTCATTGACGCCGAAGCGGCCGCGCAATTGCGGGCGGCCGCCCTTCTCCTGTAACAGCATCAGCTCACCGCTGCTGCGCAAGGCGAGATTCTGGCCATTTTCGAATTGCACATGGTAGCGCCCATTCAGCGGCCCGGCCATGGCCACGCCACGTTCGCCGCGCACGGCGCGGATCGGATAGCGCTTGAAGTAATCGACCACCACGCAGCCGCCATCGTCGGCCGCGCCGACTTTCGGCAAGCTGGCGGCCAGCCTGGGCGCCCACTGCTCAAAGACATTGCTGCTGCCGCCCGCGCCGCCAAACCAGATCGGCGTGCCGTCGGCCAGCCAGCCGGCCGCGCCGCCGATACGTTCGTCGGCCCGGCGCTGCTCGTGCCAGGAATACGTCTTCACGCGCAACTGGCTGCCGAACCAGCGCGCCGTACCTGCCCCTCGACCATCGAGCACCACGCGCAACAGCGCCGCTTCCGCATCCATCCGGCTGGCAGCCGGTATGCTGTCGAGCGCGCGCAGCAGGCTATCCAGCCGTACCAGGCGCCCCGGCGCCAGCTGGGCGGGGTCCGCCAGCCAGGCAAAGTCCCCTGCGGGCACCGCGCCCAGGCGACCTGTCCAGTACTGGCGCCATGCAGCCGGCGCGATCATCAGGCGCTTGGGCGAGAAAAATGGGCCGCAGGACTGCGCCAGCGCCGCATCGTGGCCGATGCTCTGGCCCGCATCGCAGCAATATACTTCGTCCGGATCGCGGCCGCCGCAGCGGTAATCGGGCATCGCCACCTTGTTATCGCTGGCGTATACATAGACGAACAGCTTCCACAAGCTGGCCAGCGGCACTTGCCGCGCACCGTCAAACGGCAGCGGCGCCGTGCCGCCCTGACGCAGCTGGCGCACCTCCATCTTGCCGTCGCGCCACCAGGCCACATCCAATGAAGCCGACCAGGCAGGCATGGCCAGCAGCGTGGCAAGCATCAATGCTGGACGTGCAAAGCCCATCACTCGACCTTCAGCGTGCGCGTGGTCTTGCCGCCGCCCTCGAGGGCTTTCTGCTCCGGCTGGTACATGCGGTAAAAGCGCGCCGGCGGCAGCACGTAACTGCCCTTTTGCGCGAAGCGCAGCAAATGGCGCACCGTCACGTCGCCGGCCAAAGGCTCGATCGGCACAGCATAGCCGTCACGGCGCTCCGTGTGGCGTGCGCGTTCCAGCGCGGCCGGCTTGTCGCCCGCCATGACCATGCCCCAGGTGGTCGATTCGACCACGGCACCGGGCGGCAGCGCCACTTCCAGCAAGCCAAAACGGTGCTTCGCGCCCGGTGCCGCTTTCAAGGTGACTTCATCGAGGTACAGCGCGTCCGTGCTGAGCGCCTCACCCGGCTTGACCAGCTCCGTCGTGTAGCCGCCCTTCCCTTGCTTCATGCGCAGGATGCGTCGTTCGACGGCGACCGGCAAGGTCTGCGTTTCTGCCGCGTGACTGTCGTACTGCAGCACGGCCACCGTGCCCGCAGGCGCGGGCGCAGCGAGACGCAGTTTGTCAGGCAAGCCCCTGGCGTCAAGCCAGCGCCAGAGCGGCTGGCCGCTGCGGCTTTCGCGTTTTTGCCAGGCGCCGTCCAGCGTGACGGCCGGCCCCTTGCCGAACGATGCGCCGCCCAGCTTCTTTTGCACCCACATCAACGTCATCGCACGGTCCAGGGTCGGCATTTCGGCGCGCACGCCGGCCAGCACCGCGTCGGCCTGCGATGGCGGTACTTCGCCGGCCAGCATCAGCAAGGCCTGCGCCACCGGCGCCTTCGATTCGCGCAAGACTTGCCAGGCGCTGGCCACTTGCAGCTGCAGCCCATGCGGCAAGGCGATGCCGTTCTGGCTGGCGACCAGCGCCACCAGGCCCAGCGCCATCGCTTGCGCTTCGCGGTCAGAGGCGCCGCCCAGCAGCAGGCTGCCGCTGTCGCCCGCCTGGCGCGGCTTGCCGCCCAGGACGGCAATGGCGCTGTCGTCCACCAGGCCCGCTGCCAGCGTCTGCGTGGGCAGGCCCATCTCACGCGCCATCCACAGCACCAGCGCGCGGTCGCCCACCGCATCCTTCAAGCCATGTTCGCTGTAGACGGCCAGCAGCTTGTTCCAGTGCTCGGGCGGCAGCTCGATGTGCAGCGCGCGCGCCGCGTACCAGTCGGCGTAATAGGCGTACGCCGTCATCAAGGCATTGCCGGCCGTGGCGTTGCCCCACCAGCCAAAGACGGCGTTCGGACCGGCCATCGACACCAGCCGCAAACGCTGCTCGGTCAGGGTCGCCTGCAAACGTTCATACGGCGCGCCGGCGTCCGGGCCCAGGCTTTGGGTGGCCAGCGCCAGCGGAATCAGCCGGCTGGCCGTCTGCTCCACGCAGCCATATGGATAGTCGATCAGGTCGTCGGCAATGCGCGCGAACTGGCTGGCCGCGCCTTGCGCGAACGCCACGCGGATATTGCGCGCGTCCGCCGGCAGCTTGAGTGCAATATCAGCAGTGGCGCCATCGAGCGGCAGCACCAGCGAGCGCGGGCTGCTCCAGGCGGCGGGCAAGGTTTGCATGGTCGCCTCTAACGCGTCGACCAGCTTGCCATTTTGTTTCAGCTCCAGGCGCAGCGGCCCGCTGCCTGCAGCGAGCGGAAATTCGACGTAGTTGACGCCCGGCTTGGCCGAGAGTTTTTCCGTCTTCAGCTGCGCCCCGCCCGAGAGGACGACGTCGAGCGCCTGCTCCTTGCCCGTCTGGTTGAACACGGCCACCGAAGCGCGCGGCGCATCGCCGGCACGCATCCAGTCGGGCGCCGTCCACTTGGCATAGTAATTCTTGTCCGACCGCAGATAGGCGGTGCGCTGGCCCACACGCCCTTGCTCATCCATCGCGCGGCCCGTGATCCTCCAGCGGGTCAGCGCGTCGGGCATGGTGAAGCTCACGCGTGCGTTGCCATTCACATCGGTCTTCAGCGATGGCGCCCAGTAGGCGGTATCGATATTGTCGCGGCGCGGACGTTCGAGCACCTTGACGCCGCGCTCGTTGTAGTTGTGGCGCGCGGGCGCACCGGCAGTGCGCCCCTGCGCCATGTCGTAGCTGATGAAGGACAGGCTGGCCGTCGTGCGCACGTTGTTGCGGCGCGGGTGATAGAAGAAGTCGCCGATCTCGGGCGCGATTTCCGGCTGCAGCACATAGATCATTTCATCGACCACGCCCAGCGCCAGCAGGGTGCTCAGGGGCTTGCCGTCCAACGTCGCCTTGACGTCCAGCGTGACCTTCTCGCCCGGCTGGTAGACTTCCTTGTCGCTCTTGAATTGCAGCGCGATGCGCGGCTCGATCACTTGCAGGCCGGCGTTCTCGAAGACGAAGTCGCCATTGCGCGTGTACGCCACCGAGAACGTCATGTTCGGGCCATGCTCTTCTTTTACCGGGATGCGCACTCTCCACTGCCGCGGCGCCACGCGCTGCGCCTGGTACCAGTCAGCGGCACCGGCCATCAGGCCATGGTGTTCCACCTTGTCGCGCTCGAGCGTCAACAGCGCCTGGTCGACCTTGTCGGAAAAGGTGATCAGCGCCTCGGCCGTGTCGCCCGGGCGATAGCGGGCGCGGTCCAGCACGATCTCGATGCTGCCCGGCGTCGTTTGCACGCCGTCACCCGACACCCAGTGGCTGGCGGCGGCCAGCAGGTTGCCGCGTTCATCGCGCAGCGCCAGCTGATACGAACCCGATGCAGGGAAAGTCACGTCCCAGCCCTTGGCGCTGGGATCGAACGCGCCCTCGGTCTTGCTCTGTTTTTCCAGCTGCACCATCTCCCAGCGCACGGGCTTGGCCGCACCCTGGCCGTCGGCCAGCAAGTCGAAATGCACGTTTTGTCCCGGATCGGAAAACTGGCGCGTGGCCTTCAACTGGTAGCTGCTGCTCGAGCGTTCTATCATCAGCTCGCGCGTCGCCTTGACGCGGTAGGCCGCGCCATCGGTCGCCAGCACGGTCAAGATGTAGCGCGAGGGATCGGCGGCAGGCGGCAAGGTGAAGTCCACATTGCCGCTGCCGTCGCTCGTCACTTCCTCGGTCTTCAGGGCCACCGGGAACAGGCCGCTGTAACGCAGCTCGCCCTCGACCATGGTGTTTTGCTGGCCGCGCAGCGACAAGGTCATCTTCGCATTTTTCACGGGTTTGCCATCGGGGTAGCGCAGCGCGATGCTGCCCTTGACCGCCTCGCCCGTCTTGAATTCCGGCTTCGCTGGCTGGACGTTGATTTCAAAGTGCGGCTTGACGTATTCGGCCACGCGGAAGGCCGCGCCATACGCGCCATCCTTGTAATTGAAGCGCAGTTCATAGCCGCCGGCGGTGGCTTCCGTGGGCAGGCGGAAGCGCGTGTCGGCGCCCGTGTCACCGGACAGCTGCAGCGTTTGCGTCAAGAGCGGCGTGCCGTTCGGATTGAGCACGGTCAGGCTGACCGGTGCTGCGCTTGCTGCCTGCGAGTTGCGCGCGGAGGTAAATTCGCGGCCCAGGAACTTGACGTTGACTTCATCGCCGGGCCGGTACAGAGGCCGGTCGGTCACGGCATAAATCTTGGTGTTATAGATTTCACTGTCATAGTAAAAATTCTCGGACACGAACACGCCGCCGGCGCGGTCCTGGCCCAGCACATACGTGTGTTCGGGGCTGCCGCGTTCGAGCGAGGCGACGCCGTCAGCGCCAGTCACAGCCGACTGCAGCACGCCGGTGCCGTCGGTCCACGCCACGCTGGCGCCGGCCACGGCGGCGCTGTTGTCGCGCCGCGCCGTCCAGACCAGCATCTGGCCTGACGATACCTTGGTCACCGCCACCGTATCCGACACGAACACCAGGGTGGTGGCGCGGTGCTCACCGATGATCGCTTCGACCAGGTACAAGCCCGGCTTGCGTTTGCCCAGCGGGATCATCACATTGCCGGCGCCGGCGACGATGAAGTCGCTGCTCGATCCATCGAGCTTGACGCCTTTCGGCGGCGCGATGGCCTTGGCCTGCCAGATCGGATAGCGGAAGCTGTCGACCAGTTCCATGCCCTTGATCGGTTTGTACTGCGGATGGTTGGCGAACACGGTCGGCTTGCGGATCGCATCGTTCGTCGCCAGTTGCGGCTGTTCTTTCGTAACCGCGCGGCGCGCCTCGCCGGAAAACAGCTTGCGCCAGGCCAGGCGCGACTGCTTCCACCAGCTATCCCACAGAAAGCTCAAGGTGTTGGCCAGGCCCTCGCCCTGATAATTGCCCTCGACCTGGATGCGGTGCAGATTGCGCTGCTTTTTCAGGAATTCCATCGGTTCGGGCACGCGGTAGACGACGATGTCGGCGCCCGAATACGCTTCCAGGTTCATGCGTCCCATGTCGCGGCCCGGCACTTCCAGGCGCACGCGCGCTTCGTCAAGACTGCCGTAGCTGGCGTCCGACAGCAGGAAGAAGGGTTCGCCCTTGAAGGTGCTGTAGTTGCTCGGTTCGCGCTGCTGCGCCGAGGCGCCGCCAATGAGCAGCAACGCCAGCAGGCCGGCAAAGAGCAGCTTCATGAGAAAAATCGGCTTCATGATAAAAACGCCAGCCGGAACACCCCGGCGAAATTGGGATTGTTGACCACAGGTTGCCACCGCGTGTCCTTCCAGCTCGTGAGTTCTTTGATATCGACGGTCCGCAGACCATTGTCGTCGGGGGTGACGGTGCCGGTGTGGTAGGCGATGCGCGCCCCCATCCAGACCATCAGATGCTGTTCGTCGCCCTGGTCGAAAAACAGCAGGTCGCCGGGCAGCGCCTGGCTGATTTCGCGGGCGACGAAGCGGCTGTTGTGCTGCACCAGCGCCAGCGCCGTGACGAAGTGGCCGATGCTGCCGCCAGTTTGCACCCAGCGGTTGCGCAAGGCCGCCTGGTCCGCGCTCAGTTCAAGCTCGGGCGGCAATCGCCGGTCGCTGGCGATGCCATTCGCATGCAGCCACTTCGCGTCATGCACGGTGAGCGCTTCGTTGACGGCAAAGCGCACCAGGCCGGCGCAATCGCGATGCGTCCAGCGCGGCGACGGGCCCCGTTCGATCTGCGCGTTGACGATGCGCAGCATCCAGGCCTGGAAGGCGCGGCTCTGGGCTTGCGACAGCAGCACTTGCGGCTCGGCGGCCGCGCGCAGGGCCCAGGCCTTGGGTGAGGCAACAGCGGCGACACACACCGCCAGCGCAGCGCGCCGCCCATGCGACACCGTCATCGCACCGTCTCCTGCCATTCCAGCGTTTCCCACGACGTGCCGCTGGCTGGCTGCCGCTTGAGCACCATGCGCAGCGGCGGATATTTTTTCAAGGCGTCCAGGCGCGGCACCAGGTGCTCGTTGGCGGCTGCGCGCAAGACCGGTTCGTTATTGGCCGGCAGGGTATCGAAGGCTTCCAGCTGGATCAGCCGGGCCAGCGAGGCCGGCGCGATCAGGCCGATGGTGCGCGCGCCATCGGGCAGCAAATCGCTGGCCGCCGGCGCCTGCTTGCGGCGCACGGCAAGCACCTGGTCCACCAGCTTGCCGTCGGCCGAGAAGACAACGGTATTGCCGGCCACGGCCAGGGCCGGCGTGGACTGGCCGAGGGCCGTGGCGACGCTGCGTTCCCAGCGAATGGCGCCATCCTTGCCGGTGGTCTTGCGCACGGGGTCCTTGCCGCCGATGGCCGCCTCGAACAGGCTGCCATATACAGCGTCGTCGCCAGCCTGCGCACTGCGCGTGGCCACAAAAACCGGCGTATGCAGCCGCGAAGTGCCGTACCAGCACGCGGCGGCGGGGCCTTGCAAGTGCCCGGCCAGCGACACCACCGGTGCGGATGCCTTGTCGCCCAGGCGC
The DNA here is from genome assembly GCF_019443505.1 of Janthinobacterium sp. PAMC25594. Classification (NCBI taxonomy): domain Bacteria; kingdom Pseudomonadati; phylum Pseudomonadota; class Betaproteobacteria; order Burkholderiales; family Oxalobacteraceae; genus Janthinobacterium; species Janthinobacterium sp. PAMC25594. Next base: position 4,301,043 of record NZ_CP080377.1, on the reverse strand, counting down.
TTGAGCACGGGCTGCAGCGCGGCCCAGTCCACCGGCACGCTGAAGCAGGCGCTCGGGTTATGCGGCAGCACGGGCCACAGGGCGCTGCTGTCATAGGCACCGTTTTTCAGTTTATCGGCATTGAGCAGCACCTTCGATTGCCAGGCGCCCTGTTGAAAATCGAAACGCAGCGCTTCGAGCGCGCCAAAGAAGGGCTGGTAGCCGAACGACAGGAAGTCCGCCTTGACGGCGATGCTGTGCCCCTCGGGCGCGGCTGGATCGAGATGGAATTGCGCATGAAAGACGTTTTGTTTCGCCGGCTCCGGCGCCAGCAGGCTGGCCACCGTTTTCTCGGCCGTGCCATCGCCATGCTTGCCGTCGCCGCCGCCATACAGCATGCCGGGATGGGACAGGATGACCAGGCGCTGGCCGTGCGCGGCAAACAGCAAGGTGCGCTGCCAGGCATAATTGAGCGCATACACGGGCACCTGGCCGCCATCGACGCGCAAGCTGCCGGCCACGCGCATTTGCGTATCCTTCAAGGCGATCTTGCCCGCTTCTTCCAGCAGGCGCGTCAACTGGCTGCGCGACACGGCGATGGCGAAATGCTTGAGCGAGCCGTCGGCGTCGCGCCACAAGGCCACTTCCGCCGGCTGGTCCAGCACCATGCGCAGCAGCTGGTCGCCCCAGCCCAGTTCATGTTCGTAGGCGATGCGGCGCAGGCTGCCCTTGAGGCCCAGCCGGTCTTCGCTCTGCTCGTAATAGAACAGGAAATCCTCGCGCAGCACGTCGCGCGCCAGCGGCACCGTCAACAGGTCGCGTGGCAAGGCCGACAGGCTTTTCGTGCGGATCAGCGCATCGGGCCGCGACAAATCGAGCTTCAGGCCGTTAACCGGCCCCAGCATGCCCCAGCCGAAGACCCGGTAAGCGACCAGCGCGGCCGCCACCAGCGCCACCCCGGCCAGCACCCCGACCAGGACTTTCTTATTGAGTACTTTTTTCGCCAGCACCTTGTATCCCTTTTTACCAGCCGTAGCATTGACAAGTTAGTAATTATTGACAAATGGTAACATGGCATTTGTGGCCGCAGCGCACAGCTGACGCGACAGCGTAAAATAGCGGTTTCGCCGTTTCCATCGCTCCCATGACCATCCTGCTCTCCACCCTGAACGCCCGCTACACCCACGCCTCGCTGGGATTGCGCTATCTGCTGGCCAATATGGGGCCGTTGCAAGCGCAGACGCGGTTGCAGGAATTCGTCATTGGCACCAAGACCACGGAACTGGTCGAGCGCATCCTCGTCAACAAGCCGCGCATCATCGGTTTCGGCGTATACATATGGAACGTCGAGGAAACGACGAAACTGGTGGCCATGCTCAAGCGCGTGGCGCCCGAGGTCATCATCGTGCTGGGCGGGCCGGAAGTGTCGCATGAGGCGGGCGAGCAAGAGATCGTCAAGCTGGCCGACTACCTGATCACGGGCTGGGGCGACGTCACCTTCCCCAAGCTGTGCGGCGAGATCCTCAACGGGCCGAAACCGCTGATGAAGATCCATGCCGGCGTGCAAGCGCCGCTGGCGGAACTGCAACTGCCCTACTCCTTGTATACAGACGACGATATCCGCCACCGCACGATTTACGTGGAAGCGTCGCGCGGCTGCCCGTTCAAGTGCGAATTCTGCCTGTCGGCGCTGGACAAGACGGCCTGGCCCTTCGCCCTGGAGAACTTCCTGGCCGAGATGGAGTCCTTGCATGCGCGTGGCGCGCGCCTGTTCAAGTTCGTCGACCGCACGTTTAATCTGAACATCAAGACCAGTTTGAAGATCATGCAGTTCTTTCTGGACAAGATCGAAGCCAACCCGGACGATCCCATCTACGCCCACTTCGAGCTGGTGCCCGACCACTTGCCCGACGCCTTGAAAGAAGGCATCAGCAAGTTCCCGCCCGGCGCGCTGCAGTTCGAGATCGGCATCCAGAGCTTCAATCCGGACGTGCAAGCGCTGGTCAGCCGCAAGCAGGACAATCAAAAGGCGGCCGACAACATCCGCTGGCTGTGCGAAGAATCGAACGCCCACCTGCACGTGGACTTGATCGCCGGCTTGCCGGGCGAGGATGAAGCGAGCTTCGCGGCCGGCTTCAACAAGCTGGTGGCCTTGAAACCGCATGAAATCCAGTTCGGCATATTAAAGCGGCTGCGCGGCACGCCCATCATCCGCCACACGGAAAACTATGGCATGGTGTTCGACCCGCACCCGCCGTACACCATCCTGGCGAACAAACAGCTCGATTTCATGAGCATGCAGCGCCTGGTGCGCTTCGCCCGCTACTGGGACCTGGTCGCCAACTCGGGCCGCTTCGCCAATACGGTGCAATGGATGCTGGGCGAGTCGCCGTTTGAAAACTTCATGGACTTTTCGAACTGGCTGTATGCCCATACGGACGCCACCCACCGCATCGCCATGGAGCGCCTGGCCAAGCTGGTGGCACAATGGCTGCAGACGCGCGGCATGAGCGCGCTTGAGGCCAATGCCCTCGTTGCCAGCGACTATGCGGGCGGCGCGCAGGCGGCAAACCACGCCAAAACCAGCGACCAGCCGAAGGCGCACCTGGAGGCGGCAATACCGCAGCGACAGGCGCGCCATCTGGCCTCCTGAAAGCGTGACGATTGAACATCGGTGGCGGTCTGCGCCATTCTCCCTTAAACTGGCAAGATGCCGACTGTACAATCGCCGAAACTGACCCTCTCCCAGACCAGCTCCCAACAGGGAGCCCTTGTCACTGCCAGCGGCACCTGGCAGGTGCACGCGCTGGCGCATGACAATGCCATCAAGGCCATCGACGCCCAGCTCAAGCCCTTGCAGGGCGATGCGAATGCGCAATGGGACCTGTCGGCCATCGACAGCATGGACCATATCGGCGCCCAGCTGTTCTGGAATGCCTGGGGCAAGCAGCGCCCCGCGCAGCTGACCCTGGCGCCATCGCAGGAAGAGTTTTTCCGGCGCATCGAAGAGACGGGCCCCCTGCAAACGCCTCCCTCGCGCGCCAACCGCCTCACGCCCGTGATGAAGCTGGGCATGACCATCCTGCTGTTTTTCGAACATTTGAAGGGCTTTATTGCTCTGGTCGGCCAGGTGACGCAGGATATCGGCCGCTTCGCGCGCCACCCGATGCGCGGACCATGGCGTGAGATTTCCGCCAATATCTTCCATGCGGGCTTCCAGGCGCTGGGCATCACGGCCCTGGTCGGCTTTCTGATCGGCGTCGTGCTGTCTTACCTTTCCGCGCAGCAACTGCGCGCCTTTGGCGGCGACATCTACCTGGTCAACCTGCTGGGCATGAGCGTCATCCGCGAACTGGGGCCGCTCCTGGCGGCCATCCTGGTGGCCGGCCGCTCCGGCTCGTCCATCACGGCCCAGTTGGGCGTCATGCGCGTCACAGAAGAGCTCGATGCCATGCTGGTGATGGGCATTTCGCACGGTTTCCGCCTGATCATGCCGAAAGTGCTGGCCCTGGCCATTTCCATGCCCCTGCTCGTCATCTGGACGGATACGGCCGCGCTGATCGGCGGCATGGTGGCGGCCAAGGTGGAACTGAATCTGTCGGCGCGCTACTTCATCCAGAAGCTGCCGGACGCCGTACCACTGGCCAACTACATGATCGGCCTGGGCAAGGGCGTGATTTTCGGCATGCTGATCGCCCTCGTCTCCTGCCACTTCGGCCTGCGCATCAAGGCCAACACGGAAAGCCTCGGGCACGGCACCACCACCGCCGTCGTCACGGCCATCACCGTGGTGATCCTGGCCGACGCCGTATTCGCCATCGTCTTCAATGGAGTGGGCTACTGATGGCGAACGACACCGATATCGCCTGCAAGGCGAGCGAGGGCCAGGACGGCCAGTTCAACCTGCATGGCAACGCGCCCGTGGTGGAAATCACCAACCTGTGGACCAAGTTCGGCCGCACCGTCGTGCACCAGGACTTGAACCTGGAAATCGAACGGGGCGAAATCCTGTCCATCGTGGGCGGCTCCGGCACGGGCAAGACGGTGCTGCTGCGCCAGATGCTGGGCCTGGAACATCCGGCGCGGGGTTGCGTCAAAGTCTTTGGCGAAGATATCAACAAGGCAAGTTCCGACCAGTTGCAGCAATTGCGCAACCATTGGGGCATGCTGTTCCAGCAAGGCGCCCTGTATTCGGCCCTGACCGTGTTCGACAACGTGGCGCAACCGATGCGCGAATTGCGCGTGCTGCCCGAGGCGCTGGTGCACGACGCGGTATTATTGAAGATGAACATGGTGGGCCTGGGCCCGGAACATGCGCTGAAAATGCCGTCGGACTTGTCTGGTGGCATGATCAAGCGCGTGGCCTTGGCGCGCGCCCTGGCGCTGGAACCGAAGCTGCTGTTCCTCGACGAACCGACGGCGGGCCTGGACCCGGATCTGTCGGAAAGTTTTGTCTCTTTGATCCAGTCGCTGCACCGCGAACTGGGCTTGACGGTGGTGATGGTCACGCATGACCTCGACACCCTGTTTGCCCTGTCCACGCGCATCGCCGTGCTGGCGGAAAAACACGTGATCGCCATCGGCCCCACGCGCGAGGTGATCGAAGTGGACCACCCGTTCATCAAGCAATTTTTCCTTGGCGACCGCGGCAAGCGCGCGCTGGCCGTCCTCGATGAAAAACAGGCGGCAGCAAGCAATGCGGCACAGCCAGGCGCTGACGCCGGCACAGACAAGAAAGCGGAGAAGTAATGGAAAACAGATCGCATGCCCTGATGACGGGATTTTTTACACTCACCTTGCTGGTGGCCGCCGTCCTGTTCGGCGTCTGGTTCAACCGCGACCGCGTGGAACGGGTGCCATACCTGCTCGCCACCACCCTGTCCGTGCCGGGCCTCAACCCGCAGGCGACCGTGCGCTACCGGGGCCTGGAAGTGGGCAAGGTCGACGCCATCGACTTCGACACGCAAAAGGCGGGGCAAATCCTCGTGCACATCAGCGTGGCGCCGGACACGCCCGTCACGAATACCACCTTTGCCACCCTCGGCTACCAGGGCGTGACGGGCATCGCCTACATCCAGCTCGACGACGAGCATGTGGGTTCGACACTGCTGGGCACCAGCAAGGACAAGCCTTCCATGATTCCCCTGCGCGCCGGCTTGCTGGACCAGCTGGAAAAACGGGGCAAGCGCATCCTCGACCAGGCCGAGCAGATCACCAACAAGGTCAACAACCTGCTCAGCCCCGACAACCAGGCCGCCATGCTGGGCGCTTTCAATGAAGTGGGCAAGGCGGCCAAGGCCTTCGGCGCCATTCCGCAGCAGCTGGAACCGACCCTGACGCAATTGCCGCAACTGACGGAACAAACGCGGCAAACCCTGACGGCCGTCAGTACAGCCAGCAAGAACGTGTCGGACCTGACGGCCACCTGGAAAAAGCTCGGTAACGACATCCAGGCGCCTGGCGGCGTGCTCGACAAGGTCAATGGCACGGTCGAGCGGGTCGGTAACTCGGTGGAAACGGTGGCGAATGGCGTGTCGCTGGAAGTCTTGCCGCAGGTAATCGAGCTGAGCGGCGAGGCGCGCTCCTCGATGCGCGCCCTGAAAACCACCATGAGCACGCTCAATGAACAGCCGCAGAGCATCTTGTTCGGCGCCCCAGACATCCCGCCCGGCCCGGGCGAGCCCGGTTTTTCGGCACCGGGCAAATAAGGAGAACACCGCATGCCTATCCCACGCCATCTCAGCGTACTCATCCTGGCCAGCGCCTTCGTGCTGGGCGGCTGCGCCAGCCGCGGCCCCGTGCCCACGTTTTACGATTTCGGCCCGACCGCGCCGCTGGCGGCCGCACCCGCGGCGGCGCCAGCCGTGCCCGTGCTGGTGATCGCCGACGCCAACGGCCCTTCGTGGCTGGACAGCCAGCGCATGTATTACCGGCTGCTGTACGCCGATGCGCAGCAATCGCGGCCGTACGCCTACAACCGCTGGAACACGCCGCCGCTGCAACTATTAAGCCAGCGCCTGAAGACGCGCGTGGCGCAGAGCGGCGTGAAAGTGCTGTCGACCACGGACGCGGCCGCCGGCATGCCCCTGCTGCGCATCGATGTCGATGATTTTTCGCAAGCGTTTGACACGCAGACGCACAGCAGCGGCCACGTGTCGCTGCGCGCCTCGCTATTTCGCGGCCACCGCCTGATCGACCAGAAAACCTTCAGCCGCAGCGCTCCGGCCGGCAGCGCCGACGCGCAAGGGGGCGCGCAGGCGCTGGCGGCGGCATCGGATGCCATCGCCGCCGACCTGCTCACCTGGCTGGGCACGCTGAATATCCCGAAAGAATGACCGACCCCGCAACCCCCGCCAGCCCGGCGGCGCCGCTGCCGCCCGTCCGTTCCTCGCCCGTGTCGCGCGCGACCCTGCTCGCCTACGTCTTCCTGATCGTGTACGCGAGCTGGTTCCCGTTCACGGGCTGGCACAGCAATGGTTTGTCGCCGCTGACTTTCCTGGAAAACACGCGCATGCCCCGTTACTGGACGGGCTTTGACGTGAGCATCAACGTTGTCGGCTACATTCCGCTCGGTGCGCTGATCGTGTATTCGCTGTTTCCAAGGATTACTGGTTTCTTTGCCGTCGTGATCGCCAGCCTGTGCGGTATGTTGATTTCCGGCAGCATGGAAGCCGTGCAAACCTATCTGCCCAGCCGCGTGTCGTCGAATCTCGACTTTTATACGAATTCGGCCGGCTGCTTCATCGGTTCCCTCATCGGCGCCTTGACGGCGCGCAAGCTGCTCGACCAGAGCCATTTGCTGCGCCTGCGCCAGCGCTGGTTTGCCCAACATGCCAGCCAGGGCCTGGTGCTGGTGGCGCTGTGGCCGCTGGCGCAAATCTATCCGCAAGGCTATCTGTTCGGTCTGGGACAATTGCTGCCCATCCTGTCGGACTGGGCCTCCAGCCTGATGGGCATGGACATCGACCTGGCGTCCTACCTGCGTCCCGATGTGATATTGACGGTTGAGCAATATTGGCTATCGGAAACCATCATCACGGCTTGCGGCATGACGGGCGCCGTGCTCACTTTGCTATGCCTGCTGCGCCGCGCCGCACCGCGTGCCGCGCTGATGCTGATCCTCATCGCCGCCGCATTGATCGTGCGTTCGATGGCCAGCGCGCTGCTGTTTTCGCCCGAAAACGCCTTCGTCTGGATCACGCCGGGCGCCCAAGGCGGCTTTTTGATCGGCCTGATCATGCTGGGCGGCCTGGCCTTCGCGCCCCATGTGGCGCAGCGCCGCATCGCGGCCGCCACCTTACTGCTGAGCCTGGTGATGGTGAACACGACGCCGATCAACCCGTACTTCATGTCCACCTTGCAAGGCTGGGTACAAGGCAAGTTCCTGAACTTCAATGGCGCGGCGCAATTCCTCGCCTTGCTGTGGCCCTTCATGGCCCTGTGGTTCCTGTGCCTGCCCTCGCACCGTTTGAACCGGCAGGATGACGTGCAGCGCCAGCGTCGCGAAGACCACCCATAAGCGTTATCATGGCGCATTGATGAATCAGCAGGAGCATAGTATGAGCGACGCACCGTATTTTGAACGCCACGTTTTTTTCTGCATGAACAAACGTGAAGACGGCCGCAACAGTTGCGGCGACCATGGCGCGGAAGCGGCGCAAAAGCATTGCAAGCGCCGCATCAAGGAACTCGACATGAATGGCGCGGGCAAGATCCGCATCAACCAGGCCGGCTGCATGGACCGCTGCGAGGAAGGCCCGCTGCTGGTGATCTACCCGGAAGCGACCTGGTACACCTATGTCGACACCAGCGATATCGATGAAATCATCGATACGCACCTGGTGGGCGGAAAAATAGTCGAACGCCTCAAGATTTAATGCCAATTTAAGAGATAGCCACCAGTATGAGCATCATGAACAGAAATTCGGAAAAATTTACCCTCGCCGGCCATGCAGGCAGCATGGAAGGCTTGCTCGATTTCCCGGCAGACACTCCGCGCGGCATCGCCCTCGTTGCCCATCCGCACCCGCTGTACGGTGGCACGATGGATAACAAGGTCACGCAAACCCTGGCGCGCGCCTTTGTCGCCCTCGGTTACGTGGTGGCGCGCATCAACTTCCGCGGTGTCGGTGCTTCCGAAGGCGTGCATGACCATGGCGCGGGCGAGACGGACGACATGCAATTGCTGTACGAACACATGGTCGGCCTGTATCCGGGCTTGCCCGTGGCCTTGTCCGGCTTCTCGTTCGGCACCTTCGTGCAATCGAAACTGCAGGAACGCCTGGCCGCCGCCGGCACGCCCGTCGAGCGCCTGGCGCTGATCGGCAGCGCGGCCGGCAAGTGGGCCATGGCGGACATTCCCGCCGACACCATCTTGATCCACGGCGAACTGGACGACACGATTCCCCTGTCCGCCGTCTTCGACTGGGCCCGTCCACAGGACATCCCCGTGATCGTGATCCCCGGCGCCGACCACTTTTTCCACCGCAAGCTCAACCACATCAAGAACCTCGTGATTGCGCTGTGGCATGGTGACAAACCCGCAATAGCAGCAGATGATCATTGAAGTGTGGGCTTACTAGCGCCTCCACGGCTATAATTGATCCGTTTTTTCCACGCGGCCATGTAAGCAGCAACGACATGGCCCTCAGCCTTCATCTTTTTCGCAGACCAGCCTCCATGAAAAAACTTTTAGCGGCACTGGCCTCCAGTGTATTTTTCTTTTCCGCCGCCTTCGCCCAGAGCGTTCCAGCCCCGACCATCGCCGCCAAGTCCTGGCTGTTGCTTGACGCCACCAGTGGCCAGATCATTGCTTCGCAAGATCCGGACGCGCGCATCGAGCCGGCATCGTTGACCAAAATCATGACGGCTTACCTGACGTTTGCCGCCATCCGCGAAAAGAAACTGGCGCTGGACCAAAAAGTGAATGTCTCCGTGCGCGCCTGGAAAGTCGATTCGAGCAGCTCGAAGATGTTCATCGACCCGGCCACGCCCGTGTCGATCGACGACTTGCTGCATGGCCTGATGATTCAATCGGGTAACGATGCCGCCGTGGCCCTGGCTGAAGCCGTTGCCGGCGATGAAGGCACGTTCGTCGTGCTGATGAACCGTGAAGCGCAACGCATGGGTCTGAAAAACACGCGTTTTGCCAATCCGCATGGCTTGCCTAGCCCCGATAACTATTCCACGGCGCAAGACTTGTCCGTGCTGGCCAAGCGCGTGATCGCCGATTACCCGGAATTCTACAAAATCGATTCCGTGAAAAGCTTTACGTACAACAAGATCACCCAGCCTAACCGCAACCGCCTGCTGTGGCTGGACCCGACCGTCGATGGCATGAAGACGGGCCATACGGAAGCGGCCGGCTATTGCATGATCGCTTCGGCCCGCCGTCCGGGCGGCACCGGCGAGCGCCGTCTGATCTCCGTGGTGCTGGGCACAACGTCGGACCAGGCCCGCACGCAGGAAAGCCAGAAGCTGCTGAACTGGGGCTTCCAGAACTTCGATACGGTCAAGCTGTACTCGAAAGGCCAGGCCGTGGCCACGCCGGAAGTGTGGAAGGGCTCGAAAGGCACCGTGAAAATCGGTTTCGCCCGCGACGTGCTCGTCACCGTGCCAAAAGGCATGGCTGCCAAGATGAAACCTGTGCTGGAACGCAAGGACCCGCTGGTCGCGCCACTGGCTGAAAACGCCCCTGTCGGCAAACTGAAAATGATGGTTGAAGACAAGGTTCTGCTGGAACTGCCTGTCGTGGCGCTGGAAACCATCAACCAGGCCACGATCTTCGGCCGCGCCTGGGATTCGATGCGCCTGTGGATGAAGTAATTATTTCTCGTATTCCATAAAAAATGCCCGCAGATGCTGCGGGCATTTTTTTCGTCCGTCAACTTTACTTCGCTGGCGCATCCTTCAGGTGCGGCTGGCGCGCCACAGGCGGAAAGGTACCATGACGGCCTGCCGCAAACGTCGCTTCCGTCTGCGATGGCTCCACCGGCACGGACAGCTTGCGCACCTTGGCTACCTGCGCCGCCGTCACCGGTGTGCCGCGGTTGCCCCAGCTGGTCTGGATGAACGTCACCACCTGCGCGGTCTGCTCATCATTGAAGATGTCGGCATATGGCGCCATCGTCAGCGCCGACGGCGCCGTGCGCGTGGCCGGCACGGCGCCGCCCGACAACACGATATTGATGGCCGACGTGGGATCGTTGGTCTGCAGCACGGCGTTACCGGCCAGCGCAGGGAAAGCCTTGTCGTAGCCCTTGCCGTCGGAACGGTGGCAACCGGCGCAGCGGTCCAGGTACAACTGCGCGCCCTTGGAGTTGACGATGCCGCTGAACAACTGCTTACCCAACTTGTCATCGGCCACGAAGGCGGGCGTGGCCGGATTCGATGGCGGCAAGGACTTCAGGTATTTCGCCATCGCCGCCAGGTCGCCATCCGTCATGTGCTGCATGGAATGGGCCACCACGTCGTTCATGGCGCCAAACGATGCCGTATGGCTGTTGCGGCCCGTCTTCAGGAATTCGGCGATCTGCGCCGCGCTCCAGCGCGCCAGGCCGCCGCCATGTTCATTGCGCAACGATGGCACGGACCAGCCGTCGATCACGCCGCCGCCCGCCAGGAAGGTGGTGTTGCCCTCATCCGTCAGCGATTTTTCCTGCATGCCCACGCCGCGCGCCGTGTGGCAGGCGCCGCAGTGGCCCAGGCCCTGCACCAGGTAGGCGCCTCGCAGCAATTGCGCGTCACCCGTCACCGGCGTTTTATATGGCTGCGGCGTGGGAGCAAACGCCCAGCGCCAGATGGTCAACGGGAAACGCATCGACAGCGGCCACGGAATGTCGGCCGCCTTGTTCGGCGTCGGGTCCGCTTTCACGCCATGCATGAAGTAGGCATACAGCGCCTGCATGTCCGCCTCGCTCAGGCGCGAATACGATGGATACGGCATGGCCGGATACACGGTGTAGCCGTGTTTGGTCACGCCGGTGCGCATCAGCTTGTCGAAATCGGCAAAGCTCCAGTCGCCGATACCGGCCTTTTTATCGGGCGTGATGTTGGTGGAATACACCTTGCCGATCGGCGTTTCCATGCCCAGGCCGCCCGCGAACGGTTTACCCTTCGTGCCGGCCGTATGGCAGGCGATGCAGTCGCCCGCGCGGGCCAGGTATTCGCCCTGGCGTATCAGCTGGGCGTTCGGGACGGTGGCGGCAGCCGACCAGGCAGTACTGGGGGTGATGGCGGCGAGCGCCAGCAGCAGCGCGCCCACGGTGGTGGTGAATGTGTTGTTCATCTTCTTGTTCTTTATCAGGCGACCAGGGGACGGGGATCTTTCAGGTATTGCTCGCGGATGGCCTTGGCCGACCAGTAGGTCAGCGCGCAAGCGAGGCCCGTCGGGTTGTAGCCGATGCCGACCGGGAACACGCTGGAACCGACGGCAAACACGTTGTGCACGTCCCAGCTCTGCAGGTAGCGGTTGACGACGCTGGTCTTGCGGTCCGCGCCCATGGCCGTGCCGCCCGCCCAGTGGGTGGTCTGGTAGTTGCGCAAGTCGAGGTGGTCGCCCACGTTCTTGACGGACACCTTGATCGACTCGGGATTCATGGCTTCGGCCACCTTCATCATCTTGTCGGTGACGAAACGGCTCATCTTGATGTCATTTTCCTTCCAGTCGAAGGTAAAGCGCAGCAATTGCTGGCCGAACTTGTCCGTGTAGGTCGGGTCGAGGTCGACATAGCAGTCGCGGTAAGTCATGTTGGCGCCGTGGCAATCGAACGAGACCGTGTTCAAATAGCTCTTCTTGACGGCCTTTTTCCAGGCCGAACCCCAGGCGGGCGTGCCGTCCGGCGTGGCAATCCCCGAGATGGGCTTGGAGCCGGCCGGGTTGCACCAGGCGGGCGAGCCGCCCACAAAGCCCAGCGGGCCATGGTCGAAATTGTCGCCATTCCAGTCATCGAGCGCGACGCCGGTGCCGCCGGCACCGATGAAGGGATTCGTGTTAGTGTCTTCCTTGAAGAAAGTCTGGATGGTGGACATCATCTGGTAAGCGATATTGCGCCCCACCACGCCTTCATTGCTGACGGGGTCATACGGCTGGCCGATGCCGGACAGCAAAAACAGATGCGCGTTGTTGTAGGCAAAGGCACTGGCGATGACCAGGTCGGCCGGTTGCTCGACGGCCTTGCCATCCGCATTGATGTAGGTCACGCCCGTTGCGCGTTTTTTACTGCTGTCGAGGTTGATGCGCACGACGTTGCAGTTGGCGCGCAACTCGAAGTTGGCCACCATGCGCAGGGCCGGCATGATGTTGACGTTGGGCGAAGCCTTCGAATAGTTGTAGCAGGCATAGCCGGAGCAGAAACCGCAGAAGTTGCACGGCCCCATCTGGCAGCCGTACGGATTCGTGTACGGGCCGGAGGCGTTCGACGAGGCGTTGACGAACGGGTGGTAGCCGACGGCCTTGGCCGCGCGGCGGAACAGCTCGGCCGTGTACGGCACTTTTTGCGGCGCCAGCGCGTAATTGTCGGAGCGGTCGGCCTCGAACACATTGCCGTCGCCGACGACGATGCCGTTGACTTTATACGCCTGGCCCGAGGTGCCGAAGACTTTCTCGACGAAATCGAAGTGCGGCTCCAGCTCGGCGTAAGTCACGCCAAAGTCCTGGATCGTCATGCCTTCGGGGATGAATTTCTTGCCGTAACGGCGTTCGTAGTGGCTGCGGATCTGCAGCTCTTCCGGCAGGACGCGCCAGTGCATGCCCGACCAGTGCAAGCCCGCGCCGCCCACGCCCGTGCCCGGTTTGAAGGCGCCGATCTGGCGGTAGGGCACGGCCACGCCCGTGATGCTGTGGCGGAAGGTGAACGTGCTCTTCGACATATCCTGGAACAGCTTGCTGCGCTGGATATAGGTCAGCTCGTCGAGGGTCTTCGGATAGGCGCCGTCGGGATAGGTGTCGCGGTACTCGCCGCGTTCCAGCGCGACCACGTTCAGGCCCGCTTCCGTCAATTCCTTGGCCATGATGGCGCCGGTCCAGCCGAAGCCCACAATCACGGCATCGACAGGCTTCATTTTTACATCGGGTTTGATATCACTCATGATGGTTTTTCTTTTTCTTTGATCTGCTACGAATAACTGAAAAGGTTCAGGGCAAGGCGCATTGCCGCAGGCAGTACGCTAGTACGACCAGGCAGTGCAACGCCGCCATGGACGTTTTCAGGCGATGGATACTGGAGGCAACGGGTATTTCTTGCCGTACTGCTCCACCCAATCCATGTAGTCGGCGCGTGCGCCGGGGAAGCCCACCATCTTCCAGGCCAGCATGTCCTTGTTGCCGCCATGCACGGGATCACAAAAATAGCCTTCGCGCGTGTTTTGCAGCAGCTGGTTGAAGAAGATTTTCGACGGCACTGCGCCGATGTCCAACGTCCCCTTTTGCAATTGCGTGATGACGGCGTCGCGCTCGGCCGCGTTCAGCTGCACGAAAGGCTTGCCGGACTGTTTCTGCACGACCGCATTGACGCCGGCCAGCGCACTTTTGTACAGCTCGCGCGGCGCCATGTGGAACTGGTAGCCGAACTGTTCGATCGAGGGCACGAACGGCCCCTGCATGAACCACAGCGCGCCATATGCGTACGGCGTGTTCATCTGCGCATCGATGAATTCATGCGCGCCCGATTCCAGCGCGCCCGGCCCTTCGGCGTCGGCGGGGATCAGGCGGTCGACCAGCGCGCTCAGGGTGGCCCACTCGGTGGCGTCGAAAAAGCGCGGTTTGTAGGCAGGCTGGTCCTTGGAGACGGCCATGGCCAGGCCGCCGCCGGCGCCGGCCAGCAAAGCCACGGCAGGTGCTGCGCCAACGGCCTTGCGCAGGAAATTACGCCGATGGGGCGAAATCCCGATGATTTTCATAGGTTGTCCTCAGGCGGCACGAGCCGCCACAGTGATGGATGTGGGAGTCAGAAAGAAAATGCGGGCACGCGCCGCTGAGATGGCAGATTTCACGTAGAGATGACTGGGGTATCGCGGCGCATCCGCCTGTCGGTTAATTGACCAAGATGATTGACAAGCAGTTGTTTTGCATTTACGGTGCGCATCGTACCATAATTAAAAGAAACATTCAGAGACAGGTTGGACGTGATCAAAAAAGAGGCAGCGGTGCGTGGCCGCCCGCGCAAGGCGGGCGTGGAAGATGCGGTACTGGAAGCGATCGTCACGCTGGTCCGGCAACATGGGCTGGAAGCGGTGACGATACAGATGGTGGCCGACGTGGCCGGCGTGGGGCGCCAGACGATCTACCGGCGCTGGCCGCGGCGCGAAGACATGCTGCTCGACGCGCTCGTCAAGCGCACGGCGGAAAAGCTGCAGCGCGCGCTCGACATGCCGGACGGCCAGGAAATCGAGGCGATCTGCGCGCGCATCTTCGACAACCTGAACGCCGACGGCCGCTTCACCTGCGACCTGCTGGTGCTGATCCACAATGACGCGGCGGCGCAGCTGCGCTTTCGCGAGCAGATCGTCGCGCCGTGGATCACCCTGGTGGTGCAGCGCCTGCTCAACATCGGCGTGCGCGCCGACCTCGACCTGCGCCTGTTCGCCTTCATGCTGCAGTCGGCGCTGGTGTACCAGATGCAACTGGGCGGCCAGCTCGACGATGCCTTGCAGGAGCGGTGCTGCCGCTTCATCCGCAGCATGCTCTAGCTTAGCTGGCTATAATCGTGGCGTATCCCCTCACGCCACCACCAGAAAGCCAGCCCATGAGCCATGTATTTCCCGCCAGCCTGCAAGCGCCGCGCAGCCGTTTAAGCAGCAACGGTCCCGAACTGTCGCGCATTGTCGCTGGCATGTGGCGCATCGGCGAGTGGAATATGTCGGCGCAGCAGCGCCTGGCCTTCATCGAGCAATGTCTGGCGCTGGGCGTATCGAGTTTCGACCATGCCGATATCTATGGCGACTACAGCGCCGAAGGCTTGTTCGGCGAAGCGCTGGCCCTGCAGCCGGGCTTGCGCGACAAGATGGAACTCGTCAGCAAGTGCGGCATCAAGCTGCTGTCGCCGCACCGCCCCGGCCATGCCATCCAGCATTACGACACGAGCGCGGCGCACATCACCAGTTCCGTGGAACAGACCTTGCGCCAGCTGCACACGGACCGCCTGGACTTGCTGCTGATCCATCGTCCCGATCCGCTGATGGATTTCGACGAGATCGCCGACGCCTTCAGCCAATTGCAGCAAGATGGCAAGGTACTGCACTTTGGCGTGTCAAACTTCAGCCGCCACCAGTTCGAATGCCTGCACCGGCGCTTCCCGCTGGTGACGAACCAGGTGGAATTTTCACCGCTGCACGTGGCGCCCCTGTTCGACGAAACCTTCGACGGCTTGCAAGACGTGGGGGTGGCGCCGATGATCTGGTCGCCGCTGGCCGGCGGCCGGCTGTTCCAGGGCGGCGATGCGAATGTGGAAAATTTGCGCAATGTCATCAAGCAGATCGCCGACCAGCTGCAGCGGCCGTTTGCCAGCGTGGTGTTTGCCTGGATCATGCAATTGCCATGCCGCCCCCTGCCGCTGACGGGCACGGGCCGCATCGAAGCGGTGGGCGTGGCCGTGGAAGGCACGCAATTTTCGCTCAGCCGCAGCGACTGGTTCGCCATCCTGCGCGCCGCGCGCGGGCACGAGGTGGCCTGAGATTAATCGATCTCGTCGGGATCGTTGAACACCTGCGGTAGCGCAATACCGCGCCAGCCCAGATACCACGCCAGGTTCAGCGCCAGGGTGGCGGCGATGTAGACGGCGAAGAACAGCGCGAAGAAACTGGTCTTCAGCCACACCAGCAGGGCGATGGCAAGGATCAGCACCAGCAGCGCGGCCAGGCTTTTCTTTTGCTTGGAGCTGGGGAAACGCAAGGTCGACACCATCAGGCTGCCCACGCCCACCAGCAGCAGCATCAACAGATAGCTGTGCAGCATGGAATCGATGGGCGCCGGCCAGGCCACCACCACGGCCGCCACGCAGGCGGCGCCAGCCGTGATCGGCATGCCGACGAAATACATGGGGTCGGTATGTCCCACGTTCACATTGAAGCGCGCCAGGCGCATGGCGCCGCAGGCGACGAAGAAGAAGCTGGCCATGCCGCCAAAGCGCAGCAGCAGCGGATCGTGCACGCCCATCTGCACAAAACCATAGCAGTACAACAAGACGGCGGGGGCGCAGCCAAAATTCATCACGTCGGCGATGGAATCGAGCTGCACGCCAAACTGCGAACTGGTGTTCGTCAGGCGCGCCACATAGCCGTCGAGCGCATCGAACACGCCCGCCAGCACCAGCAGCGCGGCCGCCAGGCGATAGGCATCCGCGTCGCCCACCGGGGCGTTATCGACGGAAATGACGATGCTGGCAAAGCCGCAGGCTATCGACAGCAAAGTCACCATGCTGGGCAAGGCGTATTTGGCGCGCTGCAGGCGCGACTTGGGCAAGGTGTTCAAATGTATGGGCAATCAAAGTAGCGGGATGAGGCAATGCAGCGGCAAACGCTGCGCTACGCCCATTCTACCCTGCGCAGCGGCGGGAGCGTCTCCGCACGAGCGCGACATATCTTTTCATGGATACTCTACGCGCTATCAAAATACCTTAGAATCGTTTTACAGGGCAGCACGCCGACCCCACCGCTGTCCGCCTACCTATACAGGAGTCAACTTGATTGTCTCGTCACTGCGTTGGAAATACTGGATACCCGCCCTGCTGAGCGCAGCCCTGCTGAGCGCCTGCGGCGGAGGCGGCAGCGACAGCAGCAATGCTGCGCAAGGCACCTCGACCCCGGCCGGGCAGCTGGTACAGGAGCCGGGCGCTCCCGTCCTCAGCAACAATATCGCCACCGATGGCTTCAACTGGATCAATTACCGGCGCGGCCAGATCGGCCTGGCGCCGCTGGTGCGCAATAGTCTGATCGACAACGCGGCACTCGGCCACTCCAATTATCTGAACATCAATAATGTGGTGGTGCACAATCAAATTAAAGGCAAACCCGGCTTTACCGGCGAAACACTGTACGACCGCCTGACCGCGTCAGGCTATGGCGTCACTTCCGTCTGGGGCGAAGTCATCGCGGGCGTGGCGACCAACTCCGGTTTCTACATGGCGGAAAACCTGATCACGGCCGTGTACCACCGCTTCCTCATCTTTGAACCGACGTTCAAGGAAGGCGGCGCCGGTGCGGCCGTCAACAACAGCGGCTACGCCTATTTCACTACCGACCTGGCGGGCAATAGCCGCTATGGCCCCGGCTTGCCGGCCGGACAGATCATCAGCTACCCGTTCAACGGACAGACCAAGGTCGCCACCAGTTTCTCCAGCAATGAAGAGGAACCCGATCCCGTGCCCAACCAGGACGTGGTCGGCTACCCCATCAGCGTCCATGCGAATTTCGATGCCACCCTCAGCGTGACGGCGTTCACCGTGCGCCAGCATGGCGCAGGAACGGACCTGACGGTACGCCTGCTCAGCAAGGAAACCGATGCCAGCAATACATCACGCTCGGTGGCCGCCATCATCCCGCTGGCGCCCCTGCTGGCGGCCACCACCTATGACGTGAGTTTCATCGGCAAAGTCAATGGCGCGAACGTCACGCGCAGCTGGACCTTCACGACACGCTAGACGGCAGGCTGGCGCCAAGCGGGCGCGGTGTCGAGCACGACAGGATGTAAAATAGCGGTTCCTGCTTTACGACAGTGACAAGTTTTGGGGCTCTCTGCACAGCATGCTGAAACCACACGCCACTTGCGATGATGATGCCGCCGTAGCGGCATCCGACATGGTCCGTATTCTCGACGTCGAGAACGGACTGGGCCGCATCATGGGCGACCGCATCCTGTATCTGAAAATCCTGCGCCGCTTCCTGCATGACCACGGCACCACGCCGTGCCAGATCCGCGCCGAATTCGATACCGGCAACTATGCTTCCGCGCGCCTGAAGGCGCATACCCTGAAAGGCGCCGCAGGCATGATCGGCGCGCACCACGTACACGGCCTGGCGACAACCCTGGAGTCGGCACTGCGTGCGCAGGCGCCCGACCTGGCCCGGCAGATGCTGCAACTGGAACTGGCGCAGGATCAATTGCTCGGCGCGGTCAGCAGCATGCTGGGCACGCCGGAGACCACCCACACGGCGGCGCAGGACGTGGCGCCCGACCCGGCCGCGCCCGCCATCCAACTGCTGCTGGCGCGCCTGGCCAGCCATCTGCGCGAAGGCGATGGCGCGGCCATCGACATCCTGGAAAACTCGGCCAGCCTGCTGGCCGCCAGCCTGGGCGTGCACGTCTACCAGGAAGTGGCGGCCGCCGCGCACGAGTTCGATTTCGACGGCGCCCTGGCGGCGCTGCTGCGGCGCCGCTAGCGCTCAGCTGTTGTACTGCGCCTCTTCCGCATACGCCACGCAACAACTCTTGCAACAGAAACGGCGCACGGCATCGAGCGGCTTGTCGCAATACCAGCAATTCACACCCTATGGCGGCGGCGCTAGCGCTCAGCCCGCTACCACTCAGCTATTGTACTGCGCCTCTTCCGCATACGCCACGCCACAACTCTTGCAACAGAAACGGCGCACGGCATCGAGCGGCTTGTCGCAGTACCAACATGCACCTTTCGGCGGCAAGGAGGCGATCAATTCCGGCATGGCAGGCAGTGGTCGCGCCATTACCTCATCCTCGCATTCCACGACATCCGGCTGTTTGCTGTCCATGGCGCTTCCTTTCCTAGCGGCACTTCAAGGCCGCTCAGCAAGATTACGTCAGCGCAGTTTGGACTCCATGACATTTCTCAACGAGGCAGATGCTAGCGTGACTTCCGGTAGCTGCGCACCGCGTCATTGGCCTGTGCGTCTATAATTTTCTGCAACTTCGGCTGCGCCGCATACTTGGCGGCCAGGCGCTTCCACTGCCGTTGCGCAAGCCCGCATGATTGCTCGATGGCTTGCGTGATCTCGCGCTGGCGCGCCTTGTCGTTGTCATCCCACTCGCCGGCAAAATGCTCGCACATCTGGGCGTTATCGACAAACTGCGCCACGTCCTGCGGCAATTTTTCCTGCGCACCAGCCAGCAGGGGCAGACAACTGAACAGCAGAACAGGCACCAGCTTCATCAAACCCTCCTTATTTGCCGATGCAGAAGCGGCTGAAGATCACGCCCAGCAGATCGTCAGGTGAGAATTCGCCCGTGATGCTCGACAACTGCACCTGCGCCAGGCGCAGTTCTTCGGCGAACAGGTCCAGCGACTGGTCATCCTGCGCCGCGTGCGCGGCGGCGATGTCCAGGTGCTTACCGGCCGATTTCAAGGCGATCAAATGGCGTTCGCGCGCCAGGTACAGCGATTCGCCCGTCTGCTGCCAGCCGGCGATGCGCAAGAGCTCGGCGCGCAGCAAGTCGATGCCGATGTGCTCGTGCGCCGACAGATACACGTGCGTGGCATCCGGCAAGGCATCCACGCCGGGCTTGTGGCCAGAAAGATCAATCTTGTTCCACACGCGCACCACGGGCACGCCTGCGGGGAAGGCGGCGACGATGGTTTCATCGGCCAAAGTCGGGCCATGATCTGCGTCAAGCAGGTGCAGGATGACGTCGGCCTTGCCGATCTCGCCCCAGGTGCGCTCGATGCCGATGCGCTCGACGGCATCGATGGTGTCGCCCGCGCTGCGGATGCCGGCCGTGTCGATGATGTTGAGCGGAATGCCTTCGATCTGGATGGTTTCGCTGACCTTGTCGCGCGTGGTGCCGGCGATCGGCGTGACGATCGCCACGTCGGCGCCGGCCAGCGCGTTCAGCAACGACGATTTGCCGACGTTCGGCTGGCCCGCCAGCACCACGTTCAGGCCTTCGCGCAGCAGCGCGCCCTGCGCCGCCTGCGCAAACACTTTATTCAGCGCTTCGATGACGGCTTTTAATTGACCACGCGCATTCGATTTTTCCAGGAAATCGATTTCCTCTTCCGGGAAGTCCAGGGTCGCCTCGACCAGCATCCTTAAACCCGTCACCTGTTCCACCAGCGCGTGGATGGTGTTCGAAAATGCGCCCGACAGCGATTGCGAGGCGGACTTGGCGGCCGCTTCCGTGGAAGCGTCGATCAGGTCGGCCACGGCCTCGGCTTGCGCCAGGTCCAGCTTGTCATTCAAAAAGGCGCGGCGCGTAAATTCGCCCGGTTCGGCCAGGCGCAAGCCGTTGTCCTTGCCCGCTTCCAGCACGCGCGCCAGCAGCAGCTGCAACACGATGGGGCCGCCGTGCCCCTGCAATTCCAGCACGTCTTCGCCCGTGTAGGAATGCGGGCCCTTGAAGTGGATGGCGATGCCCTGGTCGATGATGCTGCCATCGGCTTCCGTGAAGGGCAGATAGGTGGCGTGGCGCGGTTTCAG
This sequence comes from Janthinobacterium sp. PAMC25594, assembly GCF_019443505.1. NCBI lineage: Bacteria > Pseudomonadati > Pseudomonadota > Betaproteobacteria > Burkholderiales > Oxalobacteraceae > Janthinobacterium > Janthinobacterium sp. PAMC25594. Next base: position 4,280,682 of record NZ_CP080377.1, on the reverse strand, counting down.
CTGTTGCGCGCCGAACAGGGCCGTCATCAAAGGCGCGAGGTTTTTGCCGGAGGCGCGTACCACGCCGATGCCGCCGCGCCCGGGGGCGGTGGCGATGGCGGCGATAGGGGAAGAGTCGAGTTTCATGGGGATATTGTAATAGGTACGGCAAGGGAAGGTGCGGCAACGTAGGTCGGCTTAGCGCGCAGCGCGTAAGCCGACGCAGCACACGCTGGCGATAGTGTCGGATTAGCGTGGCCTTGCCACGCTAATCCGACCTACAAGAATTAAAAAGCCCGCACTAGGCGGGCTTTCTGTTCGCTGGCCGGAATTACTTGGCGGCAGGCGCGTATTTCTTGGTGATCACCCATTGCTGGCCGATCGACAGGACGTTGTTGACGACCCAGTAGAGTACCAAGCCCGACGGGAAGAAGAAGAACATCACCGAGAATGCCAACGGCATGAACAGCATCATCTTCGCTTGCATCGGATCGGCCGGGGCCGGGTTCAGCTTGGTCGTGATGTACATCGAGATCGCGTACAGCACCGGCAGGATGCACCATGGGTCATGCTGGGCCAGGTCGGTGATCCAGCCGATCCATGGCGCGCCGCGGATTTCCACGGACGCGTTCAGTACCCAGTACAGGGCGATAAAGACGGGCATCTGGATCAGGATCGGCAGGCAGCCGCCCAGCGGATTGATCTTTTCCGTCTTGTACAGCTCCATCGTGGCCTGGTTCATCTTTTGCGGGTCGCCTTTGTAGCGCTCGCGGATCGCTTGCATCTTCGGCGTGACCAGTTTCATCTTGGCCATGCTGCGGTAGCCGGCGGCCGACAGGGGGAAGAACGCCAGCTTGATCAGGATCGTGAAGGCGATGATGGTCCAGCCCCAGTTGCCCAGCACGCTGTGGATGTGTTCCATGACCCAGAAGATCGGCTTGGCGATGATGGTCAGCCAGCCGTAATCCTTGACCAGTTCCAGGCCAGGCGAAACGTTTTCCAGCAGGTGCGCGATTTGCGGACCCGAGTACAGCTTGCTGTCCATGCTGGCCGTGGCGCCTGGCGCCAGGGTAGGCAGGGGCAGCACGTTACCGATGGCGTACAGGTTAGGGCCGACCTTCTTGGTGAAGATGTCGCGCTTGACGTTTTCAGGCGGAACAAAAGCGGAAACGAAGAAATGTTGCGAAATCGCAAACCAGCCGCCATTCGCCGTGGCCGGATGCAGGCCCTTCATGGCGTTGTCGTTGCCCTTCTTCTCGTCTTCCGCAGCGGCTTTTTCGATTTTCTCGAACGTCAGCTTCTGGTACTTGTCTTGCGGCGTGTACAGGGTCGGGCCCGTGAAGCTGCTGTTGAAGAACGAGTCGCCGACCGGCTTGTTGCCATCATGCGTCAGTTGCAGATACAGCTGTGGCGTAACAGGCGCCGCGCCCACGTTGGCCACGTCGTGGCGCACATCGATGACGTAGTCGCCGCGCTTGAACGTAAACGTCTTGGTCAGCTTGACGCCGCCTTCGACCGCTTCCATCACCAGTTGCACTTGCTTGCCGTCACCGATGGTGCGCACGCCAGGCTGTACGGTGAAACCGCTCGCATGGGTGGGGAAAGGACCGCCGACCAAGCCCGATTGCGCCAGATAGGTGTGGTTCGCGCCTTCGTCGAACAGCACTTCGTTTTGCTTGCCTTCGTCAGGCTGGCACCATTTGAACAGGCCGAAGCAGCCGCCGAACCAGCCCGGATTGCCCGCGCCCTTGAATTTCAGCAATTCCAGACGCTTGACCTGGCCGCCCAGGGTGTCGATGTCGACCTTGATGACGTCGGTGGTGATGGTAATCACTTCGCGCTTGAACGCGGCGGGATCGACAGCCTCACCCGGCAGGGCAGGCACGCCTGCCGCAGCCGAGGCAGCCAGGGCATCCGTCTTGGCAGGGGTCGCAGGCGCCTTGGCGGTTTGTTCCGTGTTCGCGGAGAACATCGACGGCTTGCCGTTCGAGATCATCCATTCGTTCCAGAGAATTACCAGCGAGACGGAAAACACGATCCACAGGATGGTACGTTTATTGATATCCATTAGGGTATTTGTCAGGAGTGGTTGCAACCGCAAGCGGTCGTTGAAGATTGTTTGCAATCGGCCGGCGGCACCGGGTCGACGCCCCCTTCATTCCAGGGGTGGCAACGGCACAGCCGCTTGGCAGCCAGCAGGCTGCCCTTGGCAGTACCGTGCACGCGCAGCGCTTCCATCGCGTAATGCGAACAGCTCGGATAGAAACGGCAATTCTGTCCCAGCATGGGGCTGATCAGCAACTGATAAGCACGCAGCAGGAACAGCAGCAGGGTTTTCATGGCGCGGACGGTGGTGGCGCAGCAACAGAACGGGCCTGGGCGGCGATTTGCGCCGCGAACAGGCGGCCCAATTCTTCACGCAGCTCGGCTTTGAGCCGAGTCGTGGTGGCCGGGCCATCCTTGCTGTTGACGGCGCGCGATAAACGCACCACGCAGTCGACCGGCGGCATCGCGCTGTTGCGAAACAGCTCGCGCGTGACGCGCTTGATCGTGTTGCGGGTCGCCGCGCGTGGCGCGAAACGCTTCGCCACAACGACGCCCAGCCGCGCATGCGGCAATTGATTGTGTCGGGTGTACAGCACAAAATGCGCTGTTTTTTGCGAAGGGCGCAAACGAAAAACGGATGAAAATTCATCCGTTTTAACGATACGCCGAACGCGCGCGAAGTCGTGTGAACCTTCGCGTTGATTGCCGACTGGAGTACAGCTAGCCACGCGATCAGCTGTCAACGACAAGCCTATACGGCCAGACGTTTGCGGCCCTTTGCGCGACGTGCGTTGAGCACATCACGGCCACCACGGGTAGCCATACGAGCGCGGAAGCCGTGCGTACGCTTGCGGCGAACGACGGAAGGTTGGTAAGTACGTTTCATGTTGGTCTCGCTAAAAACAAAAAAAATGCAAAATCGGGTCTGACGTCCCGTCAGTTTTTGGTGCCAATGACAATCGCGCACTTATGCCAAGGCACAAGCTGGCCAATCTCATCGCCCGCTTAATCCACGCTTAGTCCATATTGTCGTTCCAAATGAATAAACACGGAATACGGGCGGGGAACCCTGAATTATTCAGCATATGCCCCCCTCTTGTCAAGGATTGCCGTGATCGCCCGGAAATTTTCGCGTCGAACCCCATCCGCCGGCAAGCCCCCGCCACAGGCCGCGCCAGCACTGTCTGCAACGGGATAACCGGGGGATAAGTCGCCTCTTATACACACGGCGCCCCACCCCGCCACAGAAAAATAACAGCCGTGCCTGTGGATAACTTTGGCAGTCGGGAGTAGAATAGCGCGTTACGTGTGGCGAGCCCTCGCGCGACGCCGGCCTTGCAACACGGTGAACGCAGGGCAGAATCGATACGCCCTCCCACACCTTTTCACATAGACATACATGGATAATTTCTGGCAGGCCTGTTCCGCGCAGTTGGAACTGGAGCTGACACCGCAACAATTCAGTGCGTGGATCAAACCGCTTATCCCTCTCGATTACGAAGAGGGCAAGCTGCGCATTGCTGCGCCCAATCGCTTCAAGCTCGATTGGGTCAAGACCCAGTTCGCCAACCGCATCACTGCGCTGGCCATACAGTACTTCGAAGCGCCCACGGAAGTGCAGTTCGTGCTCGACCCGCGCCTGGCCCTGCCGAAGAAACCCGTCACCGCCAGCACCCCGGCCAGCGATCCGAATGGCGGCGCGCCCAGCGCGCGCGCCGCGGAACCGCAGCCCAGCGTGCCGGAACTGAGCATCGGCGCCGCGCCGCGTCGCGAGCAGAGCCGCATCAACACCGACCTGACCTTCGACAGCTTCGTGACCGGCAAGGCCAACCAGCTGGCGCGCGCCGCCGCCATCCAGGTGGCGAACAATCCGGGTGTGTCGTATAACCCGCTGTTCTTCTACGGCGGCGTCGGCCTGGGTAAGACCCACTTGATCCACGCCATCGGCAACCAGGTGATGGCCGACAATCCGGGCGCGAAAATCCGCTACATCCACGCGGAACAGTATGTTCGCGACGTAGTGACCGCTTACCAGCGCAAGGGTTTTGACGATTTCAAGCACTACTATCACTCGCTCGACATGCTGCTGATCGATGATATTCAGTTCTTCGGCGGCAAGAGCCGCACGCAGGAAGAGTTTTTCTATGCGTTCGAGGCATTAATTGCCGCGAAGAAACAGATCATCATCACCTCGGATACCTATCCGAAGGAAATCACGGGCATGGATGACCGCCTGATTTCGCGCTTCGACTCGGGCCTGACGGTGGCCATCGAGCCGCCGGAACTGGAAATGCGCGTGGCGATTCTGCTGAAAAAAGCCAAGCAGGAAGGCGTGACCTTCTCCGACGACGTGGCCTTCTTTGTCGCCAAGCACTTGCGCTCGAACGTGCGCGAGCTCGAAGGCGCGCTGCGCAAAATTCTGGCGTATTCGCGTTTCCATGGCAAGGACATCACGATCGATATCGTCAAGGAAGCCCTGAAGGACTTGCTGTCGGTGCAAAACCGCCAGATTTCCGTGGAAAACATCCAGAAAACGGTGGCCGACTTCTTCAATATCAAGGTGGCCGACATGTATTCGAAGCGCCGGCCCGCGAATATCGCCCGGCCGCGCCAGATCGCCATGTACCTGGCCAAGGAATTGACACAGAAGAGCCTGCCGGAAATCGGCGAGCTGTTCGGCGGCCGCGACCACACCACGGTGCTGCATGCCGTGCGCAAGATCGCACTGGACCGCACCAAGAACCCGGAATGCAACCACGAATTGCATGTGCTGGAGCAAACCTTGAAGGGCTAAGCACCATTTGGCAAGACTGGCTCAAAACGTGCTTTACCCTTATCATCTGGGAGGGCGCCGCAGCCGGTCTGTCGGGGCTCCCTATGGTAACAATTGTTAAATTAATACGTTAAACGTCGTACTGTTCAACCTATACATTGAGGATAAATATGCAATTGGTCAAAACCACCCGAGATACCCTTCTCCGGCCACTGCAGATCGTGAGCGGTATTGTCGAGCGTCGGCACACTATGCCGATTCTGGCCAATATCCTCATCCGCAAAGACGGTGAAAATGTCTCCTTCCTGTCCACCGACACCGAAGTGCAGATCACCACGCACGCGGAAATCGGTTCCGGCGCGGACGTGACCGGCACCACCGTGGCCGCGCGCAAGCTGCTGGACATTTTGCGCGCCCTGCCCGAATCGGGCGACGTCACGATGACCCTGCTGAACAAGCGCCTGACCGTGCAAACGGGCAAATCGCGCTTCGCGCTGCAAACCCTGGCGGCGGAAGAGTTTCCTACCGTGCAACAGGCGGAAAGCTACAACGCCAGCGTCACCCTGCCGCAGAAAACGCTGAAGCACCTGTTCAACATGGTGCATTTCTCGATGGCGCAGCAAGACATCCGCTACTACCTGAACGGCTTGCTGCTGGTTCTGGATGGCAATAATGTCATCGCCGTGGCCACCGATGGCCACCGCCTGGCGTTTTGCCAGGTCGCCACCGAGCAGACGTTCGCGCGCCAGGAAGTGATTATTCCGCGCAAGACCATCATCGAACTGCAGCGCTTGCTGGAAGAGAACGATGAGCCGGTGCAGCTGGACATCGCCGCCAATCAGGTGAAACTGACCTTTGCCGACATCGAGCTGATCTCGAAGCTGGTGGAAGGCAAGTTCCCCGACTACACGCGCGTGATTCCAAAAGGCTACAAAAACGACTTCACCATCGGCCGCGATGAACTGCTGCGCTCGCTGCAACGTGCCGCCATCATGACCAGCGACAAGTTCAAGGGCGTGCGCTGCATCATCACCCCGGGCAGCATGAAGATCAGCTCGACCAATGCGGACCAGGAAGAAGCCGTCGAAGAGCTGGAAATCGACTACGGCGGCGATTCCGTCGACATCGGCTTCAACGTGACGTATCTGCTGGACGTGCTGAACAACCTGAAATGCGAATACGTCAACATCGCGCTGGGCGACTCGAACTCGTCCGCCCTGATCTCCATCCCGGACAATGCCGACTTCAAGTATGTCGTCATGCCGATGCGGATCTAAAGACCACAGCAGTGACGTAGGTCGGATTAGCGCAGCGTAATCCGACATGCTGAGCGCCGTCTGTCGGGTTACGCCGTTCCGGCTAACCCGACCTACGGTCATCAGCCAGCAGCCCCGAATCAATCAGCAATCGTTATTTGAGAAAGCAGTCCATGTCCGAGAATCCACAAGACACCCCGATCCAGGCCATCACGGAAGAATACGGCGCCTCCTCCATCCAGATCCTGGAAGGCCTGGAAGCCGTGCGCAAACGCCCGGGCATGTACATTGGCGACACCTCGGACGGCACCGGCTTGCACCACCTGGTATTCGAAGTGCTGGACAACTCCATCGATGAATCGCTGGCCGGCCACTGCACCGACATCCACGTCACCATCCACAGCGACAATTCGATCTCGATCACCGACAATGGCCGCGGCGTGCCGACCGGCCTGAAAATGGACGACAAGCACGATCCGAAGCGTTCGGCGGCGGAAATCGTCATGACCGAGCTGCACGCGGGCGGCAAGTTCGACCAGAACTCGTACAAGGTATCGGGCGGTCTGCATGGCGTGGGTGTGTCCTGCGTCAATGGTCTGTCGAAATTGCTGAAACTGACCATCCGCCGCGATGGCAAAGTGCATCACATGGAATTCGTGCGCGGCGTGCCGCAAGACCGCCAGATCGTCATGGTGGGCGACATCGCCACCTCGCCGATCAAGGTCATCGGCGACACGGACAAGCGCGGCACCGACGTGCATTTCTGGGCCGATGAAGAGATTTTCACGCATGTGGAATTCCACTACGAAATCCTGGCCAAGCGCATCCGCGAACTGTCCTTCCTGAACAATGGCGTCAAGATCAAATTGTCCGACCAGCGCACGGGCAAGGAAGAAATCTTCGCCTTCGAAGGCGGCACGCGCGGTTTCGTCGAGTACATCAACAAGGCCAAGTCGGTCTTGCACCCGACCATTTTCCAGGCCACGGGCGAGCGCCTGTCGGACCAGGGCACGAACATCTCGGTCGACGTGTCGATGCAGTGGAACGATGCCTACAATGAACAGGTGCTGTGCTTTACGAATAACATCCCGCAACGCGACGGCGGCACCCACCTGACGGGCTTGCGCGCGGCCATGACGCGCGTGATCAACAAATACATCGATGAACACGAGTTCGCCAAAAAGGCGAAAGTGGAAATCAGCGGCGACGACATGCGCGAAGGCTTGACCTGCGTCCTGTCGGTCAAAGTGCCGGAACCGAAATTCTCGTCGCAGACGAAAGACAAGCTGGTATCGTCGGAAGTGCGCGGCCCAGTGGAAGAGATCGTCGCCAAGACCCTGGCCGATTACCTGCAAGAAAAACCGAACGACGCCAAGATCATTTGCGGCAAGATCGTCGAAGCGGCACGCGCCCGTGAAGCGGCCCGCAAGGCCCGCGACTTGACGCGCCGCAAAGGCATCATGGACGGCCTGGGCCTGTCGGCCAAGCTGGCCGACTGCCAGGAAAAAGACCCGGCCCTGTGCGAACTGTACATCGTCGAGGGTGACTCGGCAGGTGGCTCGGCAAAACAAGGACGCGACCGCAAGTTCCAGGCGATTCTGCCGCTGCGCGGTAAAGTGCTGAACGTGGAAAAAGCCCGTTTCGAGAAAATGCTGTCGTCCGAGCAGATCACCACCCTGATCGCCACCCTCGGCACCTCGATCGGACCGGACGAATTCAACGTCGAAAAGCTGCGCTACCACCGCATCATCATCATGACCGATGCGGACGTCGACGGCGCCCACATCCGTACCCTGCTGCTGACCCTGTTCTACCGCCAGATGCCGCAACTGGTCGAGCGCGGCCACATCTACATCGCGCAACCGCCGCTGTACAAAGTGAAATCGGGCCGCGACGAGCGCTATCTGAAAGATGACGCCGAAGAAGCGAGCTACATGATGACGGTGGCGCTGAACACGGCCGTGCTGGTGCCGCGCACAGGCGCGGAAGGCATTTCCGGCGAAACGCTGACGGAACTGGTGCGCAAGTTCAACCTGTCGAACACCATCATGACGCGTCTGACGCGCGTCATCGACCGCGCCGCCCTGACGGCCATCATGACGGGCGTGCAACTGGACCTGTCGACCCTGGACCTGGCGGAAACCTCCGCCCTGGCCCTGCAGACGGCCATCAACGACAGCGCCGTGCGCGTACATGTGCGTTCCGACGATTTGTCGGAAAAACACATGCTGCGCATCGAGCGCATGCACCACGGCAACATCAAAGTGACGGCCATCGACGCCGACTTCGTGCAAGGCCCGGACTACGCCGTGCTGAGCAGCGGCGCCGCCACCTTCGAAGGCCTGATCGGCGAAGGCGCCTTCGTGCGCCGCGGCGAAGGCGAGCGCATGAAGGAAATCGCCGTGGTCGACTTCCACCAGGCCATGCAATGGCTGCGCGACGAAGCCGAACGCACGGTTTCGAAACAACGCTACAAAGGTCTGGGCGAGATGAACCCAGATCAGCTGTGGGAAACCACGATGGACCCGACCGTGCGCCGCTTGTTGAAAGTGCAGATCGAAGACGCGATTGCGGCGGATCAAATCTTCACGACCTTGATGGGCGACGACGTGGAACCACGCCGTGCGTTTATTGAAAACAACGCGTTGCGCGCGGGGAATATTGACGTGTAACTGCGATGTCGGGTGACACAGAAAGTGCAAACTGTGCCAAGTAAGTGAAAAACCAATGACACAGTTAATGGAAAAAGGCTCCGAGGAGCCTTTTTTCACGTCAAGCATCATCAGCCGCGATAATATTAACAACTTGCTTGGACAATTTGCTGCCGTCGAGCAGAGCCACTACAGGTTTTTGGTTGGCAAGCCGCTCCGTACTTGATCGGGCGTTACATAACGCATCTGTTGCGCACAGAGAGTTCGAAGTAGAACGAACGGTACAAGTCGGTCGCGCCCTTCCCGTCAAATCGTAAGCGAAATGGCAGAACGCGAGATCGACTTCCACAAACAGCAGGCACATATCGAAATAGCGCCGGAAAAACCACGAGGTGCTGAAGCAAAAGGGTTTGACAGGGATAAGGAGAGCACGAATAGCAATGTCACTGCTGGGATAAGGTATATTTAATGCAATCTTAAAATATCCTATAAGAAAGAAAACCATGGCGCTACTGGACGAAATTCTGGCTTGGTCAAAAGCCGACCTCAAACCTTGGCAGCAGGACGCAGCCAGACGCCTATTCCAACAGACGCTCACCACTACGGCCCTAGATGATCTCTACGCGATGCTGAAAGACAGTGCCGGGCTTCCGGATCCGAACAACCGGAAGCCGGAACCGTTGGATCAACAACACCTTCCAGTGACAGCCTCCAAAGATGCTGCGGTAGTTCTAACGGCGCTTCGGGATGTAAAGAATGTCAATCGCCTAGCAGCAAGCCAAACTCTCTCATTCGCGCCGAAAGGACTGACCGTAATCTATGGGGGAAATGGCTCTGGCAAGTCAGGTTATGCGCGCGTCCTGAAACGTGCCTGCCGCAGCCGGGACTCCAACGAAGACGTACGGCCCAATGCGATGAGCAAGGCATCGGCCACCTTGATACCGCAGGCGTCCTTTGAAATCCAGCTTGGTGGAAAATCGTCCACTGTAAGCTGGCAAAAGGGGAAGGCTTCCCCAGCTGAGCTTGCTACGGTCGCCGTTTTCGATACGCATTGCGCACGCGCGTATCTTGACCAGCACCAGGAAATCGCCTATCTGCCGTTCGGCCTCGACGTAGTGGAGAACTTGGCCCAAATCGTTCTTCCGAAAATCCTTGAAAAGCTCAACGCGGAAATCCTGGCTACCGCGACAACGAAAGAGGCATTTAACCATCTCGTTGGCACTACTAAGGTCGGAACACTCATTTCCTCTCTCAGCGAAAAAACAACAGCTGCCGACGTCGATGCGCTAGCGCAGATGAGCGCCGACGATACGAAAAAAATGGCGGATCTCGAAAAAACACTGAATGAGAGCGATCCGAAGGCGAAGGCGAAGGAATTCAAACTAGCGGCTGCCCGAATGACGGCACTCAAAACGAAAATCGAATCAGCGACAGCTTGGGTCAAGGACGAATCAATCCAAAAACTGCGCACGATGGATACAGAGACACAGACAGCGCTTGCAGCCGAAATTGCCGCCGCAACTGCACTGCGATCAGGCGAGGCGTTATTGCCCGGCACTGGAGATATCATATGGAAAGCCTTATTCCAGGCTACCAAAGAATTCTCAACAGGTGCCGCTTACCCTGGAAAAGACTTCCCGCATATTCATGAAGACAGCCAATGCGTGCTGTGCCAACAGAAGGTTGAACCTGATGCAGCAGCTCTCATGCAGCGATTTGAAGCGTACGTCCAGGAAAACGTGGCAAAAGTCGCGAGTGACAAGCGTAGTGCCTGCGCAGCGGCCCTTACTAAGATCCGAAGTGTGGTTTTGGCCCTGGATCTTGATGACGCGCTTATCGAGGAGCTTAATTGTCAAGACCGGCCTGGTTATATACGCGTTTAACGAATAATTCCGGCTTTTTCTCCTGCCATTTCTTCATCGCCTGAATCGGTGTTGCGTTATCCAAGGCGCGCTGGGGAATGTTGTGGTTGTAGATTTTCAGGTAATTGCGCAGCGTCGATTCCAGTTCGGCCCGGGAGCCGAAACGAGTCTGGTTGACGACCTCGCTGATACGGCCATTGAAGCGTTCGACCATGCCGTTGGTTTGCGGGTGACGCGGCGGAATCAATCGATGTTCGATCACCAATTGCTTGCACAGCACGTCAAAGACATGCTTGCCGCTCGGGATACGGTCGCCGCTGACAGGGTCTTTTTTCTTGCTGGTAAAACGGTCGGTGAACTGGCTGCCGTTGTCAGTGAGTAGTTTGACGATGGTGATCGGGCAAGCATTTTTCAGTTTGAGCAGGAAGTCGGTACTGCTGCTGTCGGACTGGTTGGCATAGATTTCCATGAAGACCCAGCGTGTGGCGCGGTCAATGGCGACGAACAGGTAACGGCGTTCGGTTTCATCGAGCATCTGCGGTAAGTACTTGATATCCATATGTAAAAAGCCCGGCTCGTAGTCCTTGAACGACTTTTTGGTAACCGGTTTGTCGTCTTCGAGTGCGGCCATTTTAAGCAAACTGGAGACACCATGGCGCCGCAAGCAGCGGCCCAGGGCGCCACGCGAAAGCGCCGGGTTGACGAACTCACGCGCCACCGCCAGCAAGTCGTCGGTGGGCAAAAGCAAGGTGGTGCGTAGCGCGATGACGACCAGTTCCTGCGCTGGCGTCAGCGTCGTATGCATGGTGTGGGGCCGGTGCGAACGGTCCTCGGCGCTGTCGCGGTTCTGCCATTTACGGATCGTCAGGCGGCTCACGTTATAGCGCTCGGCAAGCTCCCGTTGGGGCAGTGTCGAGTTGCGGATTTCTTCCCGGATCAGGTGGGTGGTGCGGGCTCGGCTGTGAAGGGCTTGGGTCATGGCGCTGGCGGTGAGGTGACAGGAATCAACAGTGTACTCAACAGGCGCCTGGCTTTGAAGTAGGGCAAGCTGCGAATAGGAATATGATCACCCAATTCTAAACAGATAGACATCCAGCAGGGTATTCAGCTCCAGCATACGCGTCTTCAGTGGGCATTCAACATGCCATTGGCGACAATGGTGAGGCGCTACGGCCCCAGCGTGGCAAGGTCACCGCTCACCAGCAATCGACCACTTTCCCTGGCGACGTTGCATGGAGCGGTGTTGAGCATGATCGCCAGCAGCCCGCAGCAATTCTACTTGGCGACCATGTACACAGAGCTGCTGGGGTAGCACCTACTGATACAACGGATTTCCTCACTAGCTCCCACTCCCCCCAAAAAACCAGTACACTAGTTCCTGAGCGCAACTACTTTTGTACGCGTGCCAAGCCGCCTGCCGTTGCCGGGAGGCGTCCCTGCCGCAAGGCTTGTTGTCTGCCTGGACAAATGCAATGTTCTCTTCGCGCAGCCTGTCTCCTGCCTTCTATTACCTGTTCTTTTCAGGAGAACGGGAGCAGCAGCAGCGCTTTTTCAAGGAATTGCATTTCATTTCGATAGCTATCCTGACGTTTGGCCTGGCTTGCTGGCTGGTCACGTTCAGCCTGACCTTGTCGCGCGCTTCGCTCGATCATGCGCAGGCGGCGCTGGGCGTGGCGGGTATGCTGGTGGGGTTGCTGCTGACCGTGTATGCCAGGTCGCTGCAGGCCATCATCGTCAGCGGCACCATCAGCGTGCTGTTCATCGCTTTCGGCTTTCGCGTGCTGATGCTGGGCACGGAAGATCCCGCTTTTTGGGTGTTGCCACTGGGCGTGATGATCACGCTGACGACGGCCCCCATCTTCAGCGGCATCGCGTATTACCTGGGCGTCTCGCTGGGCGTATGGGCCATCGTAGGGCTGGGGCAGTTTCCCGTGCATGCGGGCCAGGCCGACCAGCATTGGCCCGTGCTGGCCGTCACCATCAGCGTGATCATCGGCCTGGCGCTGAATATCTATTTTCTCGTCTTGCGCATCCATAACTACCGCTCCCAGCGCGAACTGGCGACGATGGCCTACAAGGATGGCTTGACCGGGCTCAACAACCGGCGCATGTTTACGCAAAGCGCCCGCATCCTGCAGCGTACGGCGCACACACCCGCCTATTTTCTGATGATCGATATCGACGACTTCAAGCAAATCAACGACGTGTACGGCCATGACGCAGGCGACGAGGTGCTGAAAAAGATCGCCGACGTCATCGCGGGGCTGTGTGGCGAGCACCTGTGCGGCCGCCTGGGCGGCGAAGAATTCGCCATCATTTACCTGGGCGAAAAGAACGCGGCCTGCGCCTTTGCCGCGCAGCTGGTCGACAGCGTCGAGGCGGCTTTCGTGCCGGAACGCAAGGTGTCCGTCAGCATCGGCATGGCGGAAATGCTCAAGGAAACGGACTTGTCGCACAGCTACCGGCGTGCCGGTGAATCCTTGTACCAGGCCAAGAAAAACGGCAAGAACCGCTACGTGCTCAATGCCGCCTGAACAACGCCGTCCGGTGCTGCATCGAGCAGCGCCAGCAAGGCTTGCGGTGCAATCTTCCAGGGATCGCGCTGCTCGGGGTCCACCTCATCCCAGCTGTCCTGGGCGCCGATCTTGAGGATGGTCAAGGGGATGTCCTTGCTTTCAAAGAAGGCCAGCATGCGGCGAATCAAACGGCTCACCTTGGCGTGCTCGTCCGTATACAAGGAGCAGGTATAGAAACAGCCCTTCTCTCCCATGCACAATTTCCTGGCCGCGCCGACACGCGAGTGGAGCACGTACTTGTACAAGAACTCGGTCACGACTTCATCGTCGACGGGAATACTGCAGGAAATGGTGATCTTGGCGATGGCAAGAGGGACAGTGATTCAATAGTCTAGCTTAGCAGAAAGCGTTTCATTCCTGGAATGCTAAGATCGCGGCGCGCGCATGCCGGCAAGCGGATCGGCATGGCGTCTCGACAAGGATTGCCATTGAACACCCGAGGAAAATTCACTCTGCGCATGCTGTCGCTGTGCGCCGCCCTGTGCCTGCCGCTTTCAAGCATGGCGCAAGCCATGTCCGCCGAGGATGCCGCTTTCGTGGCCGCCACCGTGCCCGTGCCATCGCCGCCGCTGCGTCTGAGCGCGCATCCCGAGATCCGTGCCGACGTCTTCAGGCTGCTCGGCTATGCGCGCGGCAGCTATACGCAAGGCAACACCCTGATCGCGCGCCAGATGCTCGACAGCATGCAGTCACTGGACGACATCACGCGCACCATGCTGCCCGACGGGCGCTCGGTGCTGGCCTCCATCGATGCCGGCACGCGCGGTGCGTGGCGCGCCGCCATGCTGTTCGACCCGCAACGCAAGCTGTTGGCGCTGGGCCTCGTCAACGGCCATTGCGCCCCCGCCTGCCTGCCGTCCACCCACGCCGTGCTGACCTTGTTTTTACCGCCGGGCGCGGAGGACGAGATGGCCGCGCCGCTGCTGGTATGGGCGCGGCAGCTACCACCCATGCTGGCACAGGCTGCGCTGGAGCAACGACAAAGCATTGCTGCGGTGGAATACATCACCACGCGCCCCGGCCAGCCCGGCTGGGAACAGCGCGACGTGCCGCCCGGCTTTCCCGCCAGCCTGCTGCACCTGCTGCTGCCGAATGCAGAACTGAACAGCAGTTCCAGCGGCGACGAAGCCATGCCCGATGCCACCAGCATCACCCTGCGCAGCTATGCCGATTTCCACTGGGTGCTCAACACCTATGCCAAGCTGGCCAAGGGCGCCCAAGTGCAGGGCCATGACGATAAGGTCGTGTTCACGGGCAGCGATGCCAGCGGCCGCTACACGGTGACCTTGCGCGAGCCCGACAAGGAAAACGGCGTGTTGATCACCGTGGCCAGCTGGCAGAAAAAGTAAGCAAGCGAAAACAGAAGGAAAGCATTGCCATTACGCACAAGAGCATGGCATTTTGGCATTTTGCGGTATGATTTCCGGCCGTGCGGCGCGGCCTCATCCCTGCCTTGCCCACCTTGCCCTTCAAGCCTGCCACGCTTGCGTAGCATCCTGCCCTAAGGAGTCATATGTTCGGTTTTAACTTGCGTGTTGCCAAGATGGTGTGGACGGCTTTCCTCATCGCCTTCCTGCTCTTCCTCACCTACAAGGTCTCGTCGACCCTGATCGTGGTGGTCTTTGCCATTTTCTTCAGCTATCTCGTGTATCCACTGATCGGGCTGCTGGAGCGCCATGGGCCGAAGCGCCTGCCGCGCACGGCCAATATCGGCATCGTTTTTCTGGTGGTGATCTTGCTGGTGGCGATACTGGGCTCCATCTTCGGGGCGCGCATCGAGGAAGAGGCGATCAAGCTCAGCGATCAATTGCCAACACTGCTTAAAGGCAATAATTTTGCCGAGCGCATCCCCTTGCCGGAATTCATGGAACCCTTGCGCGCGCGCCTGCTGTCGTTCATGCAGACACAGCTGAGCAGCGGTACGGGACAAGCCATGCCGCTGGCGAAGGAACTGGGCTTGACCGTCATGCATGCGGCCAGCAACCTGATCTATCTGGTGCTGGTGCCCGTGCTGAGCTTTTTGCTGATCAAGGAGGGGCCGGACATGCGCGACGGCTTGCTGTCCCTGCTGAACCGACCGAACAAGAAGCTCTGGGGCGCCATCATCGATGACCTCGACATCCTGCTGTCGCGCTATGTCCGCGCCCTGCTGCTGTTGTCGATCGCCACGTTTGTGTCCTACAGCATCGCCTTTTCCCTGATGGGCGTACCGTACAGCCTGCTGCTGGCGGGCGCCGCCGCCTTGCTGGAATTCATCCCGTTTGCCGGCCCGCTGGCGGCCGCCGTCATCGCCGTGGTCGTGGCCGGTTTCAGCGGCTTCGATCACGTGTTCTGGCTGATCGGCTTTATCGCCGCCTACCGTTTGTTCCAGGATTACGTGCTCAACCCGTATTTGATGAGCGAAGGCGTGGAAGTGAGCCCGCTGATGGTGATCGTCGGCTTGCTGGCCGGCGACCAGTTGGGGGGCGTGGTGGGCATCTTCCTGTCCGTGCCCGTGATGGCGGCCATCAAGATCGTCTTCGTGCGCGCGCGGGCGGCCTTGCAGGCGCGCCATGATGCGCTGGAGAAAGCGGAACAGGCGGCGGAGGAAGCGCGCGCCCAGGCCTTGGCCGAGGCGGCGCTATTGCAGGAACAGGGCAGCAAGGTGGCCCTGTAACCTCGCTAGATTAAAACTCTTCCCATTCGCCGCTGCTGTCGGCGGCGGGCTTGGCAGTACGTGGCTGGGCCGGAGCGGCTGCCGAGGCGCTGCGGCTTGGCGTCAGGCGCAACGCCGGGCGTTTCAAGGCCGTGCTGGCGGCGGCCACGACAGGTTTGCGCAAGGCGGGCTTGGCCGCCGCCGGGCCGCTATGGGCGGCGTCGAGCTTGAAGATGCTGACCATTTCGGCCAGCGCCGCCGCCTGCTCCTGCATCGATTCCGAAGCGGCTGCCGCTTCTTCCACCAGTGCCGCATTTTGTTGCGTCACGGTATCCATTTCCGCCACGGCTTGATTGATCTGGCCGATGCCCAGTTCCTGCTCGCGGCCGGCGGCGCTGATTTCGCCCATGATGTCCGTCACGCGGCGGATGCTGGAGACGATTTCGTCCATCGTCGTGCCCGTCTGGCTGACCAGCGCGCTGCCGGCACCCACGTTCTGCACCGACGCTTCGATGAGCACCTTGATATCCTTGGCGGCGGAAGCCGAGCGGTGCGCCAGGTTGCGCACTTCCGTGGCGACGACGGCAAAACCACGGCCTTGCTCACCGGCACGCGCCGCTTCCACGGCCGCGTTCAGGGCCAAAATATTCGTCTGGAAAGCGATGCCATCGATCACGCCGATGATGTCGGCGATCTTTTTCGACGATTCGCTGATGGTGCCCATGGTATCGACCACTTGCGCCACCAGCGCGCCACCTTTCACCGCCACGTCCGAGGCGGAGACGGCCAGCTGGTTCGCCTGGCGCGCATTGTCGGAATTCTGCTTGACGGTCGAGGTCAGCTCTTCCAGCGACGAGGCCGTTTCTTCCAGACTGGACGCCTGCTGTTCCGTGCGGCTGGACAGGTCCAGGTTGCCCGAGGCGATTTCGTTGCTGGCCGTGGCGATGGCACCGCTGCCGTCGCGCACGCCACGCACGGTGTTCGACAGGCGTTCCTGCATTTTCTGCAGGCCGCCCAGCAGGGCGCCCATTTCGTCGTTGCGCTTGATGACGATGTCGTTGGCCAGGTTGCCGTCCGAAATGGCGCCGAAATGACGCAGGGCCTGGTCCAGCGGGCCGAAGATGGCGCGCAGCAGCAAGAAGCTGGAAATAATCGTCAGCAAGGCGCCCACTATCATGCCGATGATGGCCATGGTCACTTGCGTGTGATAGCTGGACTGGCTCTCCACATACATGCTGGCGGCCGAGCTGACCTGGTATTGCGTCAAAGTTTCGGCGGCCTGGTCCAGGGTGCGGTACAGGGGCGTCAACCCTTTCATCATCAAGCCGTCGGCTTGCGCGATGTTGCCTTCACGCAAAGCCTTGCTCATGACCAGCACGCCATTATTGATATAGTCGCTGCGTTTCTTGTCCATGTCGTCGGACAGGCGCTTTTCTTCCGCGCTTTGCGGCAAGCCCAGGTACACCTTCCAGGCCTTGTTGGACGCTTCCAGGAATTGTTCCGAGCGCGCCAGGGTATCCTTGGCATCGGACGCATCCGGGTGCACCATCACGCGGTCCATCGTGAAACGCGCACGGCCCAGGGCAATTTGCGATTCGCCGATCGCTTGCGTCGATGCCAGCTGATTGCTGTAGACCTCGTTGAGGCTGTTGTTGGCCGATTTCAGGCTGATGATGCTCATCACACCCAGCAAGGCGATCAACACGCCCAGCACACTCATGGTGGCGATCAGACGCATTTTTATTGTTAAATTGGACAGCATGCAGTTTTCCTTGGTAAGGGCGCGACCGTGCCTGTGCATGCCGGACGGATAACGGCAAGCGCCAGATGGGCGAGGCAGTTCTTAATTGTTCAGGACAAAATTTGGTCGATGGAGCGTGACTGGCGGCTGGGGGGAAGGCGGCCCGCTCATCATCGTCAGGAGTGAAATACAGGGCAACAGGGTTGAGGTTTCCTGTACTTTTAATTTCCTGATTGCAAGATACAGGGAAAGATTACCAGTAGCAATATCCGTCTGGAATTTTCACACTTTGTAACAAGCGGATGATGTTTTTTGCGCAGAACTGGCATTCCGCTGACGTGCGCGGTCGCACCGGAATGCCAATTATGTTAATAGACGGTTTCTTCGATCAGTTGGCCGTCGTCGCGGAAATACTGAAACCGCCCCGTTTTCTTGCCCATGTGATAACTGCCAATCTGCTTCGGTTTTCCGTTCTGGAAATTTTCGATGTTGACGCCATGCAGCACGCCCTTGTGCCAGTTGCGGTGAAATTGCGGCACTTCGCCATCGGGATAAAACAGGGTTTCCGCGCCATCGCGCTTGCCGTCGGCAAAGCTGCCCTGGTAACGCCGCTTGCCATCCGGATAAAAACTTTCCATCGGCCCCTCAAGCACGCCGAGGCGGTAATGTTCGACCAGCTGCAGCTGGCCATCGGCCGCATATTGTTCCAGCTTGCCTTCCGGTTTGCCATCGAGCATGGTCAGCACTTGCCGGCCGCCATCGGGCGTCGCCTTCTTCCATGGCCCCTGCTTGATGTCATCGACGTAGTTGCCGCCACCGCCAGGTTCGACCCATAGACCCTGCTTCTTGCCATTCACATAGTTGCCCTGCCATTGCACCACACCATCGATGCGGCGCTCGCTGGGACCGTTCAAACGGTCTTTCACAAAATGGTCGTAACCGGTGAAACTGTGCATGTCCGCTGCGCGCCATTCGGCCACGCCCGGGCTCACTTCCCAACGGCCCGTGCGCTGGCCACGCTGCATCTGGCCCGTGGTCGTTTCGTCGCCACTTGCATACGTCCATGGCCCCTCGGCCTTGTCGTCGACAAAGGCGCCAGACGAGCGGATGGTGTCCGGCTCCTCGAAGTGCCATACGCCGG
The DNA here is from genome assembly GCF_019443505.1 of Janthinobacterium sp. PAMC25594. Lineage (NCBI taxonomy): Bacteria > Pseudomonadati > Pseudomonadota > Betaproteobacteria > Burkholderiales > Oxalobacteraceae > Janthinobacterium > Janthinobacterium sp. PAMC25594. The sequence goes on along the minus strand of NZ_CP080377.1, from coordinate 4,262,022 downwards.
TGCGCTTGCCCTGCGCATACAGGCCGCGGGCAAACACGCTGCCCACGCAGCAGTTGACGTCATATTCGATAAACAAGCCATCCTGGCTGGCGGCAAAGCGCTGCGGTTGCGTTTCCCAGGTGATCCACTTGACGTGGTAGCTGGGCGCGCGGCCCCCTTCCCACCCCTTGCCCAGCAGATACGTGACGGTCAGAGCATGGCCATCCTTTTCCTGGTACGTCTTTTTATAGGCAAACGCAGGCGCGTCGGCCGGCTTGCCTGGCAATAAATCGCCGTCGATATTGAAATAGCCGACCAGGGTACCGTGCGCATGCTCGATGGCGTCGAACTCGGCCACGCCCGAAGGCGCGTAAGCGATGCTGTAGTCGATCAGTTGCAAACGGGCCAGCGCCGCGCGCACCTGCGCTTCATCCATGGTTTCCGCACCGCGCACGATGGCGTCCAGCGCCGGCTGCAAGGTCGCCACCTTGAACATCTTGCCGCCGCTGCGTTCGTAGCGGTAGGCATGCAAGCCATAGACATTCACACTGCGGCTGAGCACGAACGTGGTTTCACCTTCGCTATCGAGGTCAAGCTGGAACACGGCCGCGATGCTGGCCTTGCCGTACTTGTCCAGGTTCATGCGCTTTTCGCTATCCCCATTGCACTGGCAGTAGTAACCGTTGACTTCGCCATTTTCCCGCAGGAAAGCCAGCACCACGCCGCCGTCGCGGCGCTCGACGGCGCTGGCGGTGGCCATGGGCGCACCCTCATAAAAACGCGGCGCGGCCTGGGCCGGCGCCACGGCGCCCCAGGCCAGCGCCACGGCCATCGTGCTCATCCAAAATGTTTGCCGCATGTCAACTCCACTGCCGAAAACCGCCATTATGCATGGCCATTCAGGCAATCCCGGACACCTCAGGACGGTAGCGGCCAAACAGGGGCCGCTGCACCGTCTGCGCCAGCAGCACGCCCAGCAGCGAAATACCGCCGCCGACCAGGTGATATATATGCATGCTTTCATGCAGCCAGACGATGGCCAGCAAGGCCGTCAGCAGGGGCAGCAGGTTGACGTAGATGCTGCAACGGTTCGGCCCCAGCAGTTTCACGCCTTCGATCCACAAATAGGACAGGACGATGGATGAGCCGATGCCCGCATAGCCGATCAGGGGCAAGGTGGTGGCGTCCAGCCTGGCGCTGCCGGGCGGCAGCAGCAGGAACAGCGGCAGCATGCAGGCCAGGGCCGCCAGCGCCTGGCAATAAATGGCTTGCCAGGCGGGAATCGTTAAACGCCAGCGGCGCAGCAGCACGCCGTACAAAGCGAAGATCAGGCAGGCCAGCAGCATCAGCGCGTCGCCCGCATGCACGCCCTGCTGCAGCAAGGCCAGCACGTCGCCGCGCCCCACCAGGTACAGCAAGCCGCCAAACGACAGCACGCCGCCGGCCGCCATGCCGACCGTCAGGCGCTCGCCCAGCAGCAGCACGCTGAGCAGGGCCGTCATCAGCGGCGCCAGCGCCGTGACGATGGCCATGTTCGTCGCCGTCGTCGATTCGGCGGCGCGGTAAGACAGGCTCTGGAACAGCGCCATCGACATCACGCCGCACAGCGCCAGCTGCCACCACTGGCGCCGGATGGCGGCACGGTTGCGCCACAGCGGACGGACGATAAACAGCGTCATCACCAGCAAGACCAGCACCAGGCGGTAAAAGGTGATGGCCGTGGGGGCGATGCTGGACGCGGCCAGCTTGGACACGACGACATTGCCAGCCCACAGCAGCATGGCCAGAAACGGATACAGATAGGCGCGCACAGGCATGCGTAGCTCCATAAATAATTGCGGGGGAACCATCATGCCGCAGGCGCGCCGCGCTTTCTCGCGCTAAGATGTCCATACCTATCGCAAAACTGACCCTCTTTTATGGATTGCACCTCCGCCGCCTTTCAGGAATTGCTGCCCGTCACAGCGCGCGCCATGGCGCTGGCCGTCGACTATGCGCATGGCCACGTGATTTCAGTGCACCGCCACACGCATGCGCAATTGCTGTACGCCATCGAAGGCGTGATGACCATCGAAGCGCAGGGCGGGCGCTGGGTGGTACCGCCCACGCGCGGCGTGTGGCTGCAGCCCGGCATCGCGCACCAGGTGCGCATGAGCGGCGCAGTGAAAATGCGCACGGTGTTCGTCAACTGCGCCAATTCTCCATTGTTGCCTGGCCACAGCTGCGTGCTCGACATCAGCCCCCTGCTGCGGCAACTGATCGTGGCGGCCGTCGACATCGCACCCGATTTCACGGAAGGCAGCCGCGACTGGCATCTGCTGCAATTGCTGTTGCACGAACTGGGCAGCCTGCCCGTGCTGCCCCTGCATCTGCCGCTGCCCGTCGATGCGCGCCTGCGCGGCATTTGCGCGCGGCTGATGGCACAACCGGGAGAGCAAGTGACGGTGGCGCACTGGGCGCAGGAACTGGCGATCACCGAGCGCAGCCTGCACCGTTTGTTCCAGAAACAGACGGGCATGCGCTTTGGCCAGTGGCGCCAGCAGGCCCGTTTGCTGCGGGCGCTGGAACAATTGGCGCGCGGCAGCAAGGTCATCGACGTGGCCATGGAGAATGGCTACACCAGCCAGAGTGCGTTTACGGCCATGTTCAAGAAACATTTCGGCACCACGCCGACCGCGTTTTACCAGGCAAAAGTCATCGCCGCGTAAAAAAAATGCTGCTATGCATCAATAATCATGGGCGATAGCCGCCGCTCTTGTTATCATCGCAAGCCTTATCGCACCGCGCCCATCCTGGCAGCGGTGTTGACCTCCATCACACCACCATGACACAGAATTTCTTCCAGACTTTTATCCTGCTCTTGCTCGTCACCGACCCGTTCGGCAACGTTTCCCTGTTCGTCAATGCCCTGAAACGGGTACCCATCGAGCGGCGTTGGAAAGTCGTGGTGCGCGAGTGCATGATCGCCTTCGGCATCTTGCTGCTGTTCATGTTCTTCGGCCGCCATTTCCTGAACGCCTTGCAATTATCGGAAGTGGCGCTGCGCATAGGCGGCGGCGTAATCCTGTTCCTGATTGCCATGCGCATGGTGTTTCCACAACCCAATGCGGGCAATAGCGATCACGAGATGGCCGGCGAACCGTTCATCGTGCCGCTGGCCATCCCCGCGCTGGCCGGCCCGTCGGCATTGGCGACCGTGCTGCTGTTTTCCTCGCACGAAGTCAATGAAGTGATCGCCCACGTGGCGGGCTTGACGGCCGTGGCCGTCGTCTGGCTGGCCGTCTTCCTGTGCGCCGAACGCTTGCAGCGGGCGCTCGGTCCAAGGGTCATGACGGCGTTCGAGCGCCTGATGGGCCTGATCCTGACGGCGATGGCGATTGAAATGCTGCTGGCCGGCATACGCGCGTTTTTGAAGTCTGTATAAAATAGCCTTTCATTCATTTACGGAGGTTTGTCCATGAGCCGTTGCGCCCACATTTGCCTGATGGCCGATTACAACCAGTGGATGAATGCCAAGGTCTACGCGGCGGCGGCCAGCCTGCCGCCCGGCGAGCTGCAGCGCGAGCGGGGCGCCTTTTTCGGCTCCCTGCTGGCCACCCTGAACCACGTGATGGTGGGCGATACGCTGTGGCTGCAGCGTTACGCGAAACATCCGGCCGGTTTCCCGCTGCTCGACCCCATCCGCGCCATCACGCCGCCCACCTCGCTGACACACCCGCTGTTCGCGGCCGACGATTTTTCCGCCATGCACTCGCACCGGCTGTGGCTGGACCAGGTCATCATCGACTGGGCCGCCTCCATCCGCGAAGAAGACCTCGACCATTTGCTCGACTACCGCAACAGCAAGGGGCCGAACCGGCGCGAGTTCTTCAGCCTGCTCATGCATTTTTTCAATCACCAGACGCATCACCGGGGCCAGGCCAGCACCCTGCTGTCGCAGGCGGGCGTGGACATCGGCGACACGGATTTACTGTTTCGCATCCCCAACCATATCGAGGACTGACGGCGGGCGGTACAGCCACGCTTTCACGGCAATCGCTGCCAGCGCCAGCGCCCCCAGCAGCGCGCCGCAGGCCAGCGCCCCCGGCATGCCATAAGACTCGATGGCCATGCCACCGGCCAGCGCGCCCAGCGTCACGCCCAGGTTGATGGCGGCGATATACACGCCGATGGCGAACGCGGGCGCCTCGCGCGCTTCGCTGCTGAGCCACACTTGCGTGACGATCAGTCCGCTCGTATGCGCGGCGCCCCAGAACAGCAGCAACACGGCCAGGGCCAGCCAGCCGATGTCGCTGCCCACATGCCGGTACAGCAGCCAGTACGCCAGCCCCAACAGCACAGGCTGCAACAGCACCGTGCGCAGCACGTGCGTGCCCAGCTGGCGCCCCGCGAACAGATTGCCCGCCACGCCACCCACGCCAAACACCACCAGCGCCAGCCCCGTCTGGCGCGCCGACAAGCCCGCCACCTGCTGCAGATACGCGGCCGCATACGCATACACGGCAAACATGGCGGCAAACACCAGCACGGCGGCGGCAATGGTGAACCACAGGGCGGGTTTGCGCAGCACGGCCAGCTGACGGCCATACGCCAGCGGCGCCTCGCGCGGCGTGTCGGGCAAGAACAGGTATAGCCCCAGCGCCGCCAGCACGTTGACGAGGGCGCAAGCCAAAAACGATGCCTCATAGCCAACTTGCGCGGCGATCCACGTCGTCAGCGGGATGCCCAGCACCATGCCCATGCTGGTGCCCGTGAACGCATGCGCGCCCGCCCGCGCCGCCTGCCGCGGCGGATACAGGGCGGCGGCCGCCACCATGGCCAGCGAAAAATATACGGGGTGGAACAGGGCTGGCACCACGCGCAGCGCCAGCAGCAACCCGAAGCGCGGTGCATACGCCGAGGCCACGCTGGCCAGCGCGAACACCAGCAGGGAGACGATCAACACGCGCTTGCGGCGCCAGCGCGTGGCCAGCAGCACGAGGAAAGGGCCGCCCACGGCGATCACCAGCGCGAACAGGCTCACCAATGAGCCCGCCTGCGCGGCCGTCACGGCATAGCGCTGCATAATCATCGGCAAGATGCCGACCACGCCAAACTCGATGCAATACACGCCGAACAGGCCCAGCGCGAGAAAGACGATGGGGTGCGGGCGCGTCATGGCATTTCCTTGGCGCCATACACGGCCTGGCACAGTTGCGTGACGAACGGCCCCGCCATGCCCTCCAATGCCGTATTCGTGAACGCCACCACGGACAATTCCTGCGCCGGGTCGACAAACCACGAGTGACCATACGTGCCGCCCATGCGCCACGTGCCCGCCGATTCCGGCGTGGCGGCCGCAAGCGGGTCCGTCAACACCGTAAAACCCAGGCCGAAGCCACGGCCGGGCCAGAATGGCAAGTCGAAGCCGTTCGTCTGGCTTTCTCCCATCTGGCGCGCCAGCGCTGGCGGCAGCAGCGGCGCGCCGCCCAGTCGCAAGGTTTCCAGCAGACGCATGAAGTCGGGGGCCGAGCCGAGCATGCCGGCGCCGCCGGACGGGTACGCCTGCGCGTCGAGCGCCCTTGCCGGCGACAAGGTAAAGCCGGCCATGCCTTCAAGAAACGGCAGATGGTCTTCGCCCTCGTCCAGCAAACGGCGCGGCTGCAATTCTCCCGCTGTGCGGTCCGCATACGCCACAGCCAGGCGCGCCGCGTCCGTGCTGATAAAACCCGTGTCGCGCATGGCCAGCGGCCCCGTCACCAGCTGTGCCACGGCGTGCGCCAGCGGCAGATCAGTCACCGCTTCGATCACGGCGCCCAGCACGTCGGTGGCGATCGAATACGCCCAGCGCGCGCCCGGCGCAGTCGCGAGCGGCACCGTGGCCAGGCGGCGCAGGTTGTCTTCCAGAGAAATATGGGACGCATCCATGCCGTCCGACACCCCCGCCTGCGCATACGCGCCGCCCGGCGGCTGGAAAAAGCCGTAGTCGAGTCCCGCCGTGTGCGTGAGCAAGTGGCGCACGGTCATCGCCGCCACCGTGCCGTCCGGCTGGCGCGGCGCAAAATATGGCAGCCAGCGCGCCACCGGGTCGTCCAGGCCCAAGCTCCCCTGCCCCACCAGCGCCAGCGCGGCCGTCGAGACGATGGGTTTGCTGACGGACGCCAGGCGGAAGACGGCATCCTCGCGCATGGGCGTGCCTGCCTCGCGGTCCAGGTGGCCGGCGGCGCGCCGATAGATTTCCTGGCCACGCTGGCGCACCAGCACCACGGCGCCCACCAGGCGTTGCTGCTGCAGCACGGCATCGAGCAAGGGGTCGATGCGGGCGGACAAGGCCGCAGGAGAGAAGTTGTACATCATGGCGTAGCCTTTCAAATGATCGAGCTGCCAAGGTAAGGCAGGCGCGAGCAAAGAAAAACAGGCTATAGTTTCTGTCTGTGCGGACGTTGGCATCCGCAATCAAAAGGGAAAATATGGATAACCTGGCGGGATTCACTGCCTTCGTGCAGGCGGCGGAGCTGCGCAGTTTTGTCGCGGCGGGCCGCGTGCTGGGCATTTCCGCCTCGGCCGTGGGCAAGAGCATCGCGCGGCTGGAAGAGCGCCTCGGCGTGCGCCTGTTTCACCGCAGCACGCGCAGCATCGCGCTGACCAGCGAAGGCACCGTGTTTCTCGAACGCTGCCGGCGCATCCTGGGCGAGATCGAAGCGGCCGAGCTGGAGTTATCGAACAGCAAGAGCGCACCGCAAGGCCGCTTGCGCGTCAGCCTGCCGCAGGTCGGCAGCTTGCTCAATCCCGTGCTGGCGGCCTTTGCGCGCGCCTATCCGCAGGTGGAACTGGACCTCGATTTCAGCGACCGCCGGGTCGACGTGATCGAGGAAGGCTACGACGCCGTCGTGCGCGCGGGAGAAAGTGCCGACAGCCGCCTGATGAGCCGCCAGCTGGGCCAGTTCCAGCTGCAGCTGGTGGCCGCGCCCGCCTACCTGGCGCGGCACGGCACGCCCGCGCTGCCCGCCGACCTGGCGCAGCACACTTGTTTGCTGTACAAATTTCCCAGCAGCGGCAAGGTCGAAGCGTGGCCGCTGCCCGAGTGGCCCGCCCTGCATGCGGCGGGCTTGCCGGCGCTACTGAACTGCAACAATGTCGAGACCCTGCTGCACTTTGCCGAAAGCGGCCTGGGCATCGCCGCCCTGCCCGACTTTGCCGTGCGCGCGGCGCTGCACGCGGGCCGCTTGCAGCCGGTGCTGGATGCGCACCGCCGGCACGACGGCGCCTTCCGCATCCTGTGGCCCAGCAGCCGCCACCTGACGCCGAAACTGCGCGCCTTCATCGACTTCCTCACTGCCCACGTATTTCCCCAGCGCTGATGTTTCCTGCGCTTGCGCTCGTTGTTTCCACACGACAACTTATTCAATTTGCTACCAATTTTCAGATTTCTGAGGACTTGATACAAGTTTTTGTATTGCGGTGCGAAATTTTGAGGAACAATTACAGGCTGGTCGCCCCTACGTATAAACCCGTAGCCTTGGCTTGTCGACGTTTTCCCTCACTTCCGCACCACGAAAGCAATCATGTCACTCACACAATTCAAAATCGGCACCCGTCTCGGAATCGGGTTTGCTGTCGTCCTCGGCCTGCTGGTGGCCGTCTTGCTCGTCGGCCTGTATTCCATGGGTCAACTGAGCGCGCGCACCCACGACATCGTGGCCGACAAGAACGTCAAGATGGCGGCCGCCAACACCATGAGCGACAACGTGCGCAACATTACCCTGGCGATCACGAGCATTGTAGTGGCGCCGACGGAAGCGCTGGTGCAGGCGGAACTGGCAAAGATCGGCGAAGCGCGCAAGAAATACGGCGCCGCCAAGGAAACCTTGCAAAAGAAGATCTCGACGGACAAGGAAACGGCGCTGATGGCCGAGCTGGACGCGGCCCTGAAATCGGGCGCGCCGCTGAACAACAAGGTCATCGAGCTGCGCAATGCGGGCCAGACGGAAGAGGCGATCGCCTTTTTGACGCAGCAGGCGGCACCGAGCCTGAAGATCGTGCTGGGCGCGCTCGACAGCCTGGTCGCGTATGAAGGCGAACAGGCGGCGCAGGCGGCAACGGATACCGAAACGCTGAGCGCCAGCGCGCGCGCCTACATGATCATCCTGGGCAGCGTGGCCGTGCTGCTGGGCGCTTTTGTTGCCTGGATCATCACGCGCTCGATCACCCAGCCCATCAATGCGGCCGTCAGCGTGGCCGAAACCGTGGCCTCCGGCGACTTGTCGTCGCACATCGTCGTCAATTCCAGCGATGAAACGGGACGCCTGCTGGGTGCCCTGAAAGCCATGAACGACAGTTTATTGGGCGTGGTGGCGCAGGTGCGCCATGGCACGGAGGCGATTTCCACGGCATCGAGCGAAATTGCCGCCGGCAACCTCGACCTGTCTTCCCGCACGGAAGAGCAAGCCAGTTCGCTGGAAGAAACGGCGTCGGCCATGGAAGAACTGACTTCCACCGTGAAACAGAACGCGGACAACGCGCGCCAGGCGAACCAGCTGGCGAAAAGCGCATCGGAAGTGGCCGTGCGCGGCGGCAGCATCGTCTCGCAAGTGGTCGACACCATGGGCACCATTAACGCGTCGTCGAAGAAAATCGTCGACATCATCGGCGTCATCGACGGCATCGCCTTCCAGACCAACATTCTTGCCTTGAACGCGGCCGTGGAAGCGGCGCGCGCGGGCGAGCAGGGACGCGGCTTCGCCGTCGTCGCCACCGAGGTGCGTAATCTTGCCCAAAGATCGGCTGGCGCAGCAAAAGAAATCAAGGAACTCATCGCCGCCTCCGTCGCCAACGTGGACACGGGTTCGCGCCTCGTCAATGAAGCGGGCCAGACCATGGGCGACATCGTCGACAGCATCGTGCGCGTGACCGACATCATGGGAGAGATTACCTCCGCCACGCACGAGCAAACCATCGGCATCGAGCAGATCAACATGGCCATTGCCCAGATGGATGAAGTGACGCAGCAAAACGCGGCCTTGGTGGAAGAAGCGGCGGCCGCCTCGCAAAGCATGCAGGAGCAGGCAGGCGAGCTGGCGCACGTGGTGGGCTTCTTTAAAACCGGCAACCATGTCGCCAGCGCAGCCAGGCTGACGCCTGTGCGCACCACGCCGGCAGCGCCCGCCATCGCACGCCCCGCCGCCAAGCCCGCACCCGCGCGCAAGGCCGTCGCGGCCGCGCCGGCACGCCGCAGCAATGCTGGCGCAGAAAGCGAATGGGAAGAGTTTTAATCTACGAGTTTTAATACAAGAGTTTTAACACCCAGCAACATCACGACGGGGGAAGGCCAGGCAGGAAGTTGCTGCCTGGCTTTTTTTCGTCCGCAATCGCCACTTTTTTTGCCGCAAAGCCCGCGCAATAGGCGAAAGTGCAAAACACGCGCCGCGCATACCCTTTACAATCCTCGCTCGCTTTACAAAATATTGGTCATCATGAATCAGGCAGAACAGCAGCGCCTCCTGGCTATCCTGGAGTATTGGCACAAGATCGAATTCTTTATCCCGTTTGACCTGAATCAAATCACGGACGTTGAAGACCAGTCCACCGTGCGTCTCCTGCAGCGCGAACAGCTGGCGCAATTGCCGCTGCAGTTCGCCACGCAATGGCAAGTGCCGTCCGACCGCGAGATCGACGGCTTTTCGCTGTTCCTCGGCGTGTTCGACAAGGCGGAAATCAACAAGGCTTGTCCGCCGGCCAACGGCCCGGAAAACATCGCCGAAACAGAAAAAACAGAGCTGCTGGGACGCTCGTGCTTTGCCCGCCTGAATCTCAATGCGCTGGGCGAGCCGCAGTTCGACCCCGTCTCCGTGTCGACGTTACCGTGGGCGCTGGGCCGCGCGCGCACGCCGGACTGGTCGGGCCTGAGCCTGGACGCCTTCAGCGACAGCCAGCTGGTGCTGCAGGACAACTTGCGCAATTTCGCGGCAAGCCGCGCCCCGCAACAAGTGACGGACGAGGCAGGCAATGTGTCATCGCCCCTGTCGGGCATGGAAATCGCGGCGCTGGCCGACCTGCTGCGCGACTGGGCCGGTTTCCACCCGGCCGCCGGCCAGCCGCTGGCCGTGCTGGAATTGCGCACGCGCAAGAAACGCGCCGCCGTGGCGGAAGGCAACCTGGCTGAGGCCAGCCAGAACCGCAGCCTGAACTTCGACGACGCGGTGGAACCGTCGATCGATATCCTCAACAGTTTTTACCTCGATGACCTGGAACAGATCATCCGCGCCGTGCGCGGCGGCAAGCTGCCGGCCACGGTCGCCGCCTACCTGACGCCGCTGGCGCAGGATGAGCGCATCGACCTGTACAGCCCGGCCGGACGCCAGGCGCTGGCCGCCATGCTCAATCCGGGCAATATGAACCGCGGGCACTGGCTGGAAGACGCCAGCTACGCCATGAGCCTGATGCAGCAGTTCGCCATCCACGGCGCGCGCACGGGCTTGAGCGAGCGCGGCATCTTTTCCGTCAACGGCCCGCCGGGCACGGGCAAGACGACCTTGTTGCGCGAATTGTTCGCCGACAACATCGTGCGCCGCGCGGCCGTGCTGTCCTGCCTGGACCGCGCCGGCGATGCCTTCATCGGCAAGGTGGCCGTGGCCTTCGAAGGCGTGCGCGACCCGATCACCATTGCCCGCTTGCGGCCCGAACTGACGGGCTTTGAAATGGTCGTCGCCTCGTCGAACAATGCGGCGGTGGAAAACATTTCCGGCGACCTCCCGAAACCGAAACAGCTGGGCAAGGAATGGGCGCGCACGCGTTACTTTGAAAGCGTGGCGCGCCGGGTCGTGGCCGACGGCAATGGTGCCAACCGCGCCCTGGCCGAACAAGAGGCGCCATGGGGCTTGATGTCCTGCGCGCTGGGCAATAGCGCCAACCGCCGCCGCTTCATCAGCAATTTCTATGACGACGACTGGGACAAAACCACGGCGCGCAAGACGCCGAACGCACAAAATATCCGCCAGTGGCTGGCCAGCTACCAGGGCGTCAGCTTCGCCCAGGCCGCGCGCGAATTTCGCGAGACGGAACACGTGGTGGAAAAAGCGCTGGCCGAACACGCCCAGTACGCTGCCCTGTGGCAAGCCGTGGGCACGTGCACGGAAGCAGATTTTATCCAGGCCAGCCAGCAGGCGTTGATTGCAGCCGAGCAAGAAATGGATACGGCGAATGGCGCCCTGTCCGGCGCGCTGGCGCAGCAGGACACCCTGCTCGCCAGCAAGAAGGAATTGCTGGAAGAGGAACGCCTGGTGGCGCTGACGCAGCCCGGCTTTTTCGCCCGCCTGTTCCGCACGGCCCCGGCGCGCGCCTACAAGGAGGCCGTCATCGCCAACGCCGAGGCACAGCGCCAGGCCGCGCGCGACGTATCCGCCATCAAACTGCTGCTGAAGGGCGAGCTGGAGCCACGCTGCGAGCGCGCCCGCAACAGCCTGCACATCGCCCTGCGCACGGCGCAATCGCGCCAGCGCGAATGGGATGACAGCACGGAACTGCTGCGCCGCGCGCGCATGCGCTTCCCCACCATCATCGCCCCGGCCACCCTGGACGAGCTGGACGGTGACGCGCTGCAAATTGGCGGCCTGTGGCATGAACCGGCGCTGGCACGCCTGCGCTCGCGCCTGTTCGCCAAGGCCCTGGCCCTGCATGAAGCGTGGCTGGCGGAAGTGGCGAAGAAAGGCGGCCCCGGCTTTGGCGGCAACTTGCTGGCCGTGTCGAAATTGCTGAAAAACAAGCGCGCGTATGACCAGTCGCACATCGCCATGGTCTGGCACAGCCTGTTCATGGTGGTGCCTGTCGTGTCGACCACGTTCGCCTCGTTCGCGCGCCAGTTCCAGGGCATGGGCCCCGAATCGCTGGGCTGGCTGTTCATCGATGAAGCGGGCCAGGCCGTGCCGCAAGCGGCGCTGGGCAGCCTGTGGCGCGCCAAACGTGCTGTCGTCGTGGGCGATCCGCTGCAGATCGAACCCGTGTTCACGGTGCCGGGCCGCCTCGTGCAAGCCCTGTCCGCGCTGTCGCCGCACACGCAGGATGGCAGCTATGCGCCGACTTCCGTTTCCGTGCAGACCCTGGCCGACAAGGCCAACCGCTATGGCGCCGTCGTCGGTGCCGGCAGCGCCCAGCCGCTGTGGATCGGCAGCCCCCTGCGCGTCCACCGCCGCTGCGTGGAACCGATGTTTTCGCTGGCCAACAGCATCGCCTACGAAGACAAGATGGTCTACGGGCTAACCGACCGCACGCCGCCGGCCGGCGCGCGCGGCCTGACGCGGGGACCCAGCCGCTGGATCGACGCCGTCGGCCCCGTCAGTTACAAGCAGGTGGTGCCCGTGCAGCTCGATTTCGTGCTGGAAGTGCTGCTGAAACTGTATCGCCGCGATGGCAAGCTGCCCGACATGTATGTGATTACGCCGTTCAAGGCCGTGCGCAACGAATTGCGCTCGCGCATCGTCGACATGGACTGGGACCGCCGCCTCGGCTACGGCAAGGCACCGACGGCGCGCGAATTGCGCCAGTGGAGCAGCCAGATGGTGGGCACCGTGCACACCTTCCAGGGCAAGGAACAAAGCGTGGTGATGCTGGTCCTCGGCGCCGACGACAGCACGGCCGGCGCCGCGCAATGGGCGGCGGCCACGCCGAATTTGCTCAACGTGGCCCTGACGCGCGCACAACATTATGTGTACATCGTCGGCAACCCCTTGCTGTGGGGACAGTTGCCGCACTTTGCACCGGCCTGCGCGCAATTGCCGCATACGGGCATGCATGAGTTTTTGGTGGAGATGGGCTGACGGCCCCGAGACCATGCGGAACCACGTAATCCGACAATATTATTGACGGCTCTTGTCGGATTACGCGTGGCTTCGCCTCGCTAATCCGACCTACCCTGCGCCGGAATGCGGCGTAGGTCGGATTAGCGTAGCGTAATCCGACACCACCCCAGTCAATTACGCCGGAAAAACCAGGGTAAACGTCGTGGCGGCCGCGTCGGACGCCACGCTCGCGCTGCCGCCATGCAATTGCATGATGGCCGTGACGATGGCCAGCCCTAATCCTGTGGAGGCGGCCGAGTCGCTGCGGGCCGGGTCGGCGCGATAAAAACGCTCGAACAGGTGGGGCAAGTGGCGCGCGGGGATGGCGGGGCCGAGGTTGCTCACGCTTAGTTCCACGCCCTCGTTCGTCGCGTGCGAACGCAATAAAATCGTGCTGCCGGGCGCCGCGTGGCGGATCGCGTTCGACAGCAAATTGCCCAGCGCGCGGCGCAGCAGTTGCGGCTCGGCCGTCACAGTACCGCTGCCATGACACGCCAGCGCCAGCCCCCGCTCTTCGGCCAGGCCTTCAAAGAAATCGGCCAGGCGCAAGAATTCGTCCTGCACGGGCAAGGCTTGCTTGATCAGGATCATCTCGTCCTGCTGCGCGCGCGCCAGAAACAGCATGCTGTCGATCATGCGCGACAGCCGTTCCAGCTCTTCCACGTTCGACGACACCAGCTGTTCATACTCGTGCGCGCTGCGCGGGCGGGCCAGCATGACCTGGCTTTGTCCCAGCAGATTCGTGACGGGCGTGCGAAATTCATGCGCGAGGTCGGCGGAAAACTGCGACAGCCGCGCATACCCTTCCTGCAGCCGCGCCAGCATGGCGTTCAAGGCCTGGATCAGGGGCAGCAATTCCGTGGGCGCATCACGCGCCTCCAGTTGCTGGCCCAGTTTGCCGGGCCGCACCAAAGCCGCATGGGCGGCGATATTGCGCAGCGGCCGCAGTCCCCGCAGCAGCATCACGCTGGCAAGCAAGGCCGCCACCAGCGCGCTGACGGCCACGGAGACGACAATCTGCCAGCGGTAGGCGGCAAACATGGCCGTGCGGTCGCCGTAGACGCGGGCGACGGAAATGTCGGCCATCTGCGCCGGATCGCCGATGCGCGCGCTGGCCGCCACGACCCGGGCCGGATAGCCGTCGCGGCTAGTCCAGCTGGCGATGTCGTTGGCAGTGACGGGCGCATCGACGGCCACGGGAACAGGATGCGCCACCGTCTCGCCATGCGGATTGACATCGATCAAACGCGTGCCATCGGCGCGCACGATGCGCACCAGGGAGTTCTCCTGTCCGCTCATGGTGTCGCGGAAATACTGGGGCCGCTCGCGGATGATATCGAGCGTGCCCGCATTGCCGAGTAATTGCTGGATCTGTCGCAGTTTGCCCAGCAATAAAATATCGTCGCGGCGCTCGATTTCCGCGACGAATGAACGGTACAGATGCATGCCCAGGCCGGCCGACACGAGCGCCACGATCAATACGAAGACGAGCGTGACGCGCAGGGTCAGCGAGCGCCGCAGTTTCGCCAGCTTCATGCGGCCGCGCCGCTGTCTGGAGCGGATGGCGCGCGCAATTCGCAGACATAGCCCATGCCCCGCAGAGTGTGGATCAGCTTGGGTTCGAACGGGTCGTCGAGCTTGCTGCGCAGGCGGCGGATGGCCGCGTCGATCACGTTGGTGTCGCTCTCGAAATTGATGTCCCACACTTGCGAGGCGATGATGGAGCGCGACAAGACCTCGCCCTGGCGCCGCGCCAACAAATGCAGCAAGCCGAATTCCTTGGCCGTCAGGGTGATGCGCTGGCCTTGCCGGCTGACCTTGCGTTTCATCACATCGATTTCCATGTCGCCGATGCGGATGACGTCATCTTCACGCGGTGGCCCGCGGCGCAGCAGGGTGCGGATGCGCGCCACCAGTTCGGCAAAGGCGAACGGTTTCACCAGGTAATCGTCGGCGCCCAGTTCCAACCCTTTCACGCGGTCCTGCACCTCGTCGCGCGCCGTGAGAAAAATCACGGGCACATCCGCACCGCCCTCTTGCAGCCGCAGCGCGCGCAAGACTTGCCAGCCATCCATGATGGGCAGCATCACGTCGAGCACGATGAGATCGGGTGACTCCGTACTTGCCATGTGCAAGCCGTCGCGGCCATTGCGTGCCAGGCTCACCGTAAAGCCGGACTCGGCCAGACCACGCAGCAAATAGTCGCCCGTCTTCGGCTCGTCTTCGATTACCAGGATGCGCATGGCCGCTTTCTAAGGAGAATATAAAACCATTTTACGCCGCGCGCAGGGTACTGCGGATGATAAAAATGTCATGCGGCGATCATCTTCTCGTAGGGTATCACTGGCCATACTGGCGCCACCTTATCAACGGACCGCCACATGAAAACCCTACTTTTCGGCAGTACCCTGCTGTGCCTGCTGGCCAGCCCCGCCCACGCCCAGTTGCGCCAGGTCGATGACCTTTCTCTGGCAATGGCCAACACGCTGGCGAATGCGGCCATCGCCGCGTGCCAGGCGCAAGGCCGGCACATCGTCGTCAGCGTGCTGGACCGTGGCGGCAATGTCGTGGCCGTGCAGCGCGCCGATGGCGTCGGGCCGCACAACACGCAGGCCAGCCGGCGCAAGGCCTACACGGCCCTGTCGACGAAAAATGATACCCAGGCGCTGGCCGTGGCCGCGCGCGGCAATCCCGACATGGCCAATTTGACGACACTGCCGGAACTGTTGCTGCTGGGCGGCGGCCTGCCCTTGCGCGCCAGGGGCGAAGTCGTCGGCGCCATCGGCGTGGCCGGCGGCGGTGGCGCCCTGCAAGACCGCGCCTGTGCCCTGGCCGCCCTGGCTGCCATCCCTGAACTCGATTCCCCCACCCTGTGAAAGCAACGACGATGAGCTATTTGAAAAAAACCGCTGCCGCTCTGGCCTTCGCCAGCCTGTCTGCCATGGCGCTGGCCGCCAATCCCTTGAGCGTGCACATCCTCGACTTGCAGAGCGGCCAGCCGACGGCGGGCGTGACGGTGACCCTGGAGCAAAAGAAGGACAATGACTGGAAACAATTAAGCAGTGGCGTGACGAATGCGCAGGGGCGCATCGCGGCCATGTATCCGGAAAATCAAGCCATGCAGGCGGGCGACTACCGCATCGTGTTCAAGACGGGAGAACACTATGCGCGGCTGAAACAGGAAACATTCTTCCCGGAAATCCCCGTGCAATTTCACGTGGAAAAGACCGAGCAGCACTATCACATCCCGCTGCTGCTCAGTCCTTTCGGCTTTTCCACGTATCGGGGCAACTGAAAAGAGAATTAAGCTTAGCCGAACGTCTTCGCCGTCTGGCCGAACAGCACGCTTTTCGCGTCGCCGCTGACGGTGGGCTGCACGTTGATTTCGGCGGCCCGCGCATACGCGCGCACGGTGGCGGGACGGGCGGCGATGGCCGCGAACCAGCGCGCCAGGTGCGGGAAATCTTCCAGCTTCTGGCGCTGGCGTGCGTGCGGCACGATCCATGGGTAGATCGCCATGTCGGCGATGGAATACGTGTCGCCGGCCACGAATGCGCGGTCGGCCAGGCGCTTGTTCAGCACGCCGTACAGGCGATTCGTTTCGTTCACGTAACGCGTGATGGCGTACTCGATGGGTTCGGGCGCATATTGCACGAAATGGTGATTTTGCCCGGCCATGGGGCCAAGCCCGCCCATTTGCCAGAACAGCCATTGCATGACTTCGGCGCGGCCGCGCACGTCGTCCGGCAGGAATTGCCCGCTTTTTTCGGCCAGGTATTGCAAAATCGCCCCCGACTCGAACAGCGACAGGGGGGCGCCGCCATCTTCCGGTGCCTGGTCGACGATGGCGGGGATGCGGTTGTTGGGCGCGATGGCAAGAAACTCGGGCGTGAACTGCTCACCCTTGCCGATATGCACGGGAATGATGTTGTAGGGGATGCCCGCTTCTTCCAGGAACATCGTCACTTTGTGCCCGTTGGGCGTGGTCCAGTAATACAGGTCGATCATCGTCGTCTTTCAGCTCGTTGGCATAGGGAGGGCGTAACTATTGTCGCGCCGCAACTGGTGTGCATGGATATAATGCCACGTAAGCGAAAAACAAGACGGCGCGTGCCCCGCTTGCCATGCCAGCAAGCGCCCACTCTCGCCGCAAGAATTGAACTCCGCCATTCCCGAGAACCACCAAAGAAAGCCGACCATGCGCAAACTCCTGATCGTCATGCTGTCCGTCCTGCTGTCAGGCTGTGTCCAGGACTTCGCCATCTATATGTTCGACGGCCAGGACCATTCCCTGACCGTGCGCCGCCAGCAGCGTTATTTTTGGCAAGAGACAGTGGAAGTGCAGCTGATGGCGACCAACTTGCCGCAATGCCAGCGCCTGCACATCCTGTCGACCGATGCGCCGGCCGACATCAAGGTGGAGCTGTTTGCGGCCGGTGATGGCCTGTGGAATATCCGCATGGGCAAGCAGTTGTGGCAGGCGGAAACGACGACCTGCAATGCGCTGACGGAAATGGAAAACGACCCGAAAGCCGACCTGGGCCAACCGCTCGGGCAATTCGTGGTCGTCGATGACAAGCTGGAATTCAAGCCGGCGCCGCCAACGGCGGCGCCAGCCCAGTAACTCAGCGCGCCGCCAGGCTGCGCAGCGGCTTTTTCGCCACGGCGCGTGGCGTGGCAGTGGCCGCCACGCGCGGCGCCGTCCCCGATTCCTGCGCCGACAGTTTGAAGCGCGACACCAGCTGCGCCAGCACGGCCGCCTGGTCCTGCATGCTGGCCGCCGCTGCCGCCGCCTCTTCCACCAGTGCCGCATTTTGCTGCGTCACGCTGTCCATTTCCGTGATCGCCTGGTTGACGTGGCCGATGCCCGTGCTTTGCTCGTGCGAGGCGGCCGTGATGTCGGCCATGATGTCGGTCACGCGCGACACGGAAGCCACCACCTGATCCATGGTCGTGCCCGCCTGGGCGACGAGGGCGCTGCCGGCCGCGATGCTGTCGACGGAAGCGCCGATGAGTTCCTTGATTTCCTTCGCCGCGCCCGCCGAGCGCTGCGCCAGGTTGCGCACTTCCGACGCCACCACGGCAAAGCCGCGACCCTGCTCGCCCGCGCGCGCCGCTTCCACCGCCGCATTCAGTGCCAGGATATTCGTCTGGAAGGCGATGCCGTCGATGACGCCGATGATGTCGACGATCTTGCGCGAGGAGGCGTTGATGGTGTCCATGGTGCCGATCACTTGCGCCACCACGGCGCCGCCCTGGCGCGCCACGGCGGAAGCGGACTGTGCCAGTTCATTCGCCTGCACGGCGTTGCCCGCGTTTTGCGTCACGGTGGAGGTCAATTCCTCCATCGAGGCCGCCGTTTCTTCCAGCGAACTGGCCTGCATTTCCGTGCGTGCCGACAAGTCCATATTGCCGCTGGCAATCTCGCTCGATGCCGTGGCGATCGTTTCGGCGCTGTGGCGGATTTCGCTGATCGCATCGACCAGGTTGGCCTGCATGGTTTTCATCGCGTACAGCACGCTGTGGCGGTCGTTGGCATGCGTGCGCACGGCGCCGCTCAAGTCGTTATTCGCGATCTGGGCAGCCACGTCGGCCGCATATTCGGGATCGCCGCCCAGCGCATGGCGCAGGCTGCGGTTGATCGCCACGACGACGGCGGCCAGCAAGCCGCACACCAGCAGCAGTACGCCCAGCGAGGTGATCAGCGACTGGCGGAAGGCCGCGTCGATATCGTCCATGTACACGCCCACCACGATGGTCCAGCTCCACGGCTTGTAGGCCACCACGCGGCTCATCTTCGGTTCGGCGTTCTTCTGGCCGGGACGGGGGAAGTAATAGTGGACGAAGCCCTTGCCCGCATCGCTCTTGCCGACGGCGACGATGTCGCGGTACAGATAGGTGCCATTGGCATCTTTAAAATCCGCCATGTTCTTGCCGTTGGTTTGCGGCGCGGCGGGATTCATCACGACGACGGCATCGAGGTTGATGATGGACAAATAACCGGTCTCGCCAAAGCGCATGCTCTTGATGACGGCGGTGGCCTGCTTCTGCGCTTCTTCCTGCGTCAGGGCGCCGCTGGCGGCCAGGTCGCCGAACATCTTGACGGCGCCCAGGCCCAGGTCGGCGGCATTGCTCAGGTCGGCGCTGCGCTCTTCGATGCGGATCTTGCGAATTTCCAGGGCGTTATAGACAAAAATAACGGTAATGCACAACAGGCTGCAAAGCAGGGGGATCCATAACTTCTGCTGGAACGTCAATTTCTTCATTCTATGTCTCCAACTCTCTATTGTGCGGCGGTGGGGCGTATCCCGCTTCCAGCTCGACAGGCCAGGAATGCGGCGGCGACGGTGCTCTGGCGGCACCGTTCAGACGACTCCAGCATACGCTCGAACTACCGATATTTACAATGCTGGGAAGCAATGTTTTTTACACAGTGTTGTTAATGGGCTGCGACAATTGATGAGAATTGATGCTGCGTTGCAATAAAAATTATTGGCAGCGGCCGCCATGCTTTTACGCTACAGTCACTGCAATTATTCAGCGCGCAGGGAGTCCCGTGTCGACCACCTTTACCTGGCAAGGCTTTGCCATCCTGTCGGCCGTATTCGCGGCCCTGACGGCCATCCTGGGCAAGCTGGGCGTGGCCCATCTGAACAGCAACATGGCCACCTTGATACGCACGGGCGTCATCCTCCTGGTGACGGCAGCCATCATCTCGCTGCGCGCGGAGTGGCAGCGCCCCAGCGGCGGCAACTGGGTGGGCTGGACTTGCCTGATCGCCTCGGGCGTGGCCACGGGACTGTCGTGGCTCTGCTATTTCCGCGCGCTGCAACTGGGCCCCGTCTCGCTGGTGGCGCCCGTCGACAAGCTCAGCGTGGCGCTGGTGATGCTGGCTGGCTGGCTGGTGCTGGGCGAGCCGTTCACCGTGAAAGCGGCCCTCGGCGGTGGCTTGATCGTGCTCGGCTCGCTGATTTTGCTACTGTGAGGCATTCGATGGCACGCGGCGGCGCGCCTGTGTCAGAATGCACGCCGCATAGATCGAATCACGAAAGAACAGCATGACCAAGAATGAAGCCATGAAACGCATCAACGACCGCCTGGGCAAACCCACGCTGACGGACAAGAACACGCATTTTTCCAGCGTCGCCAGCTATGGCACGGACGAAGGCTGGTGGCTGAAGATTCCCTTCCTGACCTTCAAGCAGGAATTGCACTTCATCCTCAACAATGAGAAAACGAAAAGCTTCCAGCACCTGAAGATCGGCGCCAGCCAGATCCTCAGCCCCGGCATGAGGTTCCGCAGCACGGGCGGCGCCGCCGACGCCTTCATGTCGGCCTCGGCGCCGAAACGCCTGGTCGACTTGCTCGACGGCGGCAGCAAGTACAACTTTACCAAGCATTTCGTCAACGACTACCGCTATTAGGAACGCTGTGTCAGATCATTTTGCGGCGGCAGCCACGCCTTGATCAAATGCTGCGCGATGTCGAGCGCGTCGTCGCGGCTGGTGCCGAAATGCAGGGGATAGCCCCAGAACTTGCCGAACATGACGGCGAAGGCCTTGCCGGCCAGGCGCTTGGCGGCGCTCGGTTCGACCAGCACCATGCCCTGGATATACGCGCGGATGACCGCCTTGTTCTGCTTCATCCAGAGCGCGGCCCGCTTGCGCTCTTCCTGCGGGTGCGCATGCCCGTCCTCGTCAAAACATTCCTCGCTGAGGATGACACATGGCTGGCGGCGCGCCAGCAAGGCGTCAAACTGGGCAAACAGCATATCGGGCTGGTCAGGCGCTGCCTCGCGGCGCATCCAGACGAGGGGGAAAGTGGATAAATCAAGTAGCATGGTGTGACTCCTTCGGGGGTTGCCGTTCCTCCTTACCTTCATCAGAACACTGGCGGCGGCGGTTGCCGTTGAAGCGGGGCTGCGGATAAGCATACGATACCGATGGCGGCGCCCGACGTCATTGCATAAAATAGCCACAATATTATTCAATCCAGCCAAAGCCGCCCATGTCCCGTCCATTGCTGCCCAACATGCTCTCCACCCAGTTGGGCCTTGACGCCTCGGCCTCCCTCATCGATTTCGACGTCGATGGCGTGCTGCGTCCGCTGCTGGCCGTGGGCCTGGCCAGCGTGCGCGAGGACGAGGAGCATGCGCCGCACCAGCACCGCAAGGGGCAGCTGCTGTACGCCACTCGGGGCGTCATACATTGCGAAGTGGAAAGCGGGGTGTGGATCGTGCCGCCCCAGTGCGCCGTGTGGATACCGGGCGGCCTGATGCATTCGGCGCACGGCGTGGGCGAGGCCGAGTGCTATTGCCTGTTTGTCGAGCCGGCCATGGCGCCGGCCTTGCCCGCCGTCTGCTGCACCGTGGCCGTCTCGCCCTTGCTGCGCGAACTGATCGCCAAGGCGGCCGGTTTTCCCACCCTGACCGCGCTGCACGGGGCACAGGAACGCCTGGTGGCCACCCTGCTCGATGAATTGGCGGCCGCGCCGGTGGAAGACTTGCATTTGCCGATGCCGCGCGACGCGCGCCTGCGCCGCCTGGCGGCCCTGCTGCTGGCGCAACCAGCCGATACAAGCACGCTGGCCGAGTGGGCCAGCCGCATCGGCATGAGCGAGCGCAGCATGACCCGGCAGTCACTGGCGGAAATGGGCATGAGCGTGGGCCGCTGGCGCCGGCAATTGCACGTCATCCTTGCCTTGCAGCGGCTGGCGCAAGGGCGCAGCGTGAAAGCGGTGGCGCTGGAACTGGGCTATGAAAACACCAGCGGTTTTGTCACCATGTTCCGCAAGGCGGTGGGCAAGCCGCCAGCGCGTTATCTGGCGCAACGGGAATCCGGAAGAATATAAAAAAAGGCGGCATCAGCCGCCTTCGTCCTGCATCGTCGCCGAAATAATCAAACTTCGCGCGCCAGGGCCAAAAATTCCGTGCGCAGCGCCAGGTTCGGCTGCATCTCGCCCAGCATCGCCGAGGTGATGGTTTCTTCGCCCGGCGTGCGGATGCCGCGGCTTTCCATGCACAGGTGACGGCAGCGTACGACCACGCCCACCGATTTCGGTTCCAGCACTTCCATCAGGGCATTGGCGATCTGCATCGTCATGCGCTCCTGCACTTGCAGGCGCTTGGAGAAGCAATCGACCAGGCGCGTCAATTTCGACAAGCCGACGATCTTGCCGTTGGGCACGTAACCGATGGTGGCCTTGCCAAAGAACGGCGCCAGATGGTGTTCGCAATGGCTGTAGACTGGGATGCCGCGCACGACGATCAGCTCGTTGTACTGTTCCGCGCCATCTTCAAAGGCTTTCAGCAAGTCCACCGGGTCCTGGCCATAGCCGGACGTCCAGTGCTTCCACGCCTTGGCCACGCGCGCCGGCGTTTCCAGCAGGCCAGGACGCTGCGGGTCTTCGCCAAAGCTGCTGATCAGCCGGCGCCAGTCGTTTTCGGAGAATTCTTCTTGAGACATGCTACACCACCCTAAAATTTTCAATTGCCGCCAGTATATAGAAAATGCGGCAAGCTGCCTGAGCAGCCCCCGCTTTACGACACTGCCGGCGGACGGTGCGCGCCGACCAGCAGCGCCGAGATCGACACGCTGGAACTCGCTTCCGGCCAGGCATCGCCGGGGCCGAACCAGCGCGCCTCGGCGATCTCGTTCTCGTCCAGACGGATCTCGCCGTCGAGGTAATCGGCCGTAAACGCAATCATCAGCGAATGGGGAAACGGCCAGGACTGGCTCATGAAGTACTGCAAGTTATGCACGCGCAAGCCCACCTCTTCCATCACTTCGCGGTGCACGGCTTCCTCGATCGATTCGCCCGCTTCCAGGAAACCGGCTAGCGGGCTGAAGCGCTGCGATGGCGAGTTTTTATGCATGGCCAGCAGCACCTGGTCGCCCTTGCGTATCAGCACCATCATGGCCGGCGAGATGCGCGGATACGCGAGCATGCCGCAGGCGGCGCACGTAAAACAGCGTTCGCCGCGCGTGCGCTGCATGGGCGTGGCGCACACGCCGCAATGGCGGTGCGTGCGCGCCCACTCGGCCAGCTGCACAGCGCGGCTGGCCAGGCCCAGGAAGCCATCGTCGACGGCGTTGAACAGCGAACGCATGCCGTGATACGCCAAGCCGCTATCGGCGGGCAACAGCTCGTCATCTGTCCAGACCGTCTGGCAATAGCGGCCTTGCCACAGGCCCACGGGCTGGGCGCGACTCAGCTCGATATCGAGCGCGGCCGCCTCGGCGGCCGTGGGCAAGGTCAGCCCGGGCGTACGCAACAATAAACGCCCGCGGTGAAAGACAAACGTCAGCGTCTCGGTGGCGGCCGGGGCCGGTTCGGGCACGTCGATCAGGGGAACAAAGGCATCGGGAGTCTGGAGCATGCTGGAGGTCGCTTGTAAAGGTTGCTCATCATACTCCCGCCGCCGGACGCTTGCGCGCATAGCAGCGGCGGGGCCGCAAAGCAAGCATTCATGCGCCATGCGCGTATTTTTTTTGCGGCACGCCCAATCCGTTGCGTAAACGATACTGATAACGATTCTCATTTACGAAATAGCGCCCAGTTATTACAATACCGCCTATTCCGTCTCCATCGCCAGCCACTTGCCCGCGTGCCCAAGCACAGCGGCGCAGAGCCAGCCAGGAACCACCACCCTGAACTTATCGAGAGAGCAAGATGGCAATCAAGAGCCGCAAACACGCCCCAACCCGTTTCAACCAGCACATCGGCGCCGCCCTGGCCGTGATGCTGCTGCCCGTCGCCGCTCAGGCGGCCGACCCGGCCGGCCAAAGTGCCCCGGCATCGCAGCAAACCCTGAACGAAATCAAGGTCGTGGGCTCCAAGGAAAATGATTTCAAGGCCGAAAAAGCCTCGTCGCCGAAATACACGGAAGAGCTGGTCAATACGCCGCAAACCATCGTCGTGATCAAGAAGGAATTGATCGAACAGCAAGGCGCGCTGACCCTGACGGATGCGCTGCGCAACACGCCAGGCGTCGGTACCTTCTTCCTCGGCGAAAACGGCAACACGAACACGGGCGATGCCGTCTACATGCGCGGCTTCGATGCCTCGGGCAGCATCTATGTCGATGGCGTGCGCGACGTGGGTTCCATCTCGCGCGACGTCTTCAACATCGAACAGATCGATGTACTGAAGGGCCCGGCGGGCACGGACAGCGGCCGCGGTTCGCCCACCGGTTCGATCAACCTGGTCAGCAAGACGGCCAGCATGGAAAACAAATTCAACTCTCTGCTGACGGTGGGCAGCGGCAAGCAGAAACGCGCCACGGCCGACTGGAACCGCATCCTCGACAGCGACTCGGGCACGGCCTTGCGCCTGAACCTGATGACGCAGGACAGCGGCAACCCGGCGCGCGATGAAGTCACCAACAAGCGCTGGGCCTTCGCGCCTACCGTCACCTTCGGCATCGGCAAGCCGACGCGCATCACCGCCAGCTACCTGCACGTGGATCAAAACAACGTACCCGACGGCTTCGTGCCGACCATCGGCTTGCCAGGCTACTCGGCGCCGGACGTCGCCACGAAAGAGAAACCGGTGGTGCGCACCTTCCTGAACAGCGCGGCGCGGGTCGATCCAAAGAATTTCTACGGTTCCACCGCGGACCACGACAAGGTCAAGGCCGACATGGGCACCTTGCGCATCGACCATGATTTTTCGCCTACGCTGCAACTGCAAAACACCACGCGCTACGGCAAGACCAAGCAGGATTACCTGCTGACGGCCTTCATGGGCAGCATGGACAACCTGAAGACGCCGGTCGTCACCGATCCGTCGACCTGGACCCTGGCGCGCTCGCTGCGCACCGTGAAGGACCAGGAAAACACGATCCTGACCAACCAGACCGTCGTCAGCGCACAGTTCGACACGGGCGTGCTGAAACACTCCGTGGTGGCCGGCGCCGAGTTCACCAGCGAAAAACAGACCAACTACGGCTATGTGCCTGCCAGCCTGGGCACCTTGCCGGACGCCAATCTGTACCACCCGAACCCGCGCGACCCCGTCACCGGCTACCAGCCCGTGCGCAGCGGCGCCTTCACCGAAGGCGAAGTCAACACGCAAAGCGCATATGTCTTTGACACCATCAAGTTCGGCGACAAGTGGATCTTCAATGGCGGCGTGCGCTTCGACCACTTCAACACCACCTATGACGCCGTCACCCTGCAAACAGCCGTCAAGTCGCCGGCGGTACAGCCATTGCCAGTGGGCACACCAATTCCCACTCACCTGACCCTGAGCGACACCCTGGCCAACGGCAAGATCTCGGCCCTGTACAAGCCGACGCCGGACAGCAGCGTGTACGCCTTGCTGGCCACGTCGAAGGCGCCACCGGGTACCAACTTCGCCCTGAGCACGGGCGCCAGCAGCGCGCAAAACCCGAACTATGACCCACAAGAAACCACCACCAAGGAAATCGGCACCAAGTGGGACTTCCTGAAGCAAAAACTGTCGCTGTCGGCCGCCGTCTACCAGACCACCGTCAAGAATGAAGTGGAACAGGATCCTGTCATCTCGACCATTTATTACCAGACCGGCAAGAAGCGCGTGCAAGGCGTCGAGATCGGCATGGTGGGCGAGATCATGCCGAACTGGCTGGTCAGCGCCGGCTACACGCGCATGAATACCAAGGTCGAGTCGGGCAAGGTCGTCACGGCCAGCGGCATCAATAACCTCAGCTACACGCCTAAACAGGCGTTCACCAGCTGGACTTCGTACACCCTGCCGTTTGGCCTGAAGATCGGTGGCGGCGCGCGTTACGTGGGTGAAATGTTGCGCGGCACCGATGGCGCCGTCGGCACGCCGGCCCGCGTGGATGCCTACTGGGTCTTCGACGCCATGGCAACCTACACCGTCAACAAGAACCTCGACTTGCAGTTGAACGCCTACAACCTGGCCGACAAGACCTATGTGGCGGCCATCAACAAGTCCGGCTTCCGCTACACCCCGGGCCAGCCCCGTTCGTTCAGCCTGACGGCCAATATCAAGTTCTAAACACGCATTGCGCTATTTCAAGCCCCTCTTCGGAGGGGCTTTTTTATTGTCCTGATAATCTTGTCTTTTTGCCGTACCGCCACCCTGCCGCGACTAGCGTATGAAAAGTCATACAGCGATAGCCCGCCGCGTCCAATATTTCGCGCAAGCGTGCAAAATTGCGACATCTAAGCAACAAAAAAGCTTCCTTAAATCAACAACTTAAGAAGTTAGGTCGCAAATTCCCATTTCAGGCATATCCTTTGCTATGTACAGGTTTTGCTGCAAATAATCGCTGGCACGCAAAGGCTTGTTTTTGAGAAATACTGACTCCAAGCTTGAGTTGCTCGCTATCAATAATCCGCTCACAGCGGCGTTTCACCGGAGGAGTCAAAATGAAAAAGAAACGGCCATTAACCCTGTACATCCTGATTGCCATGATCCTCGGCATTGCCGTGGGCTATGGATGCAACACCGCCTTCCCTGATGCCAAGCTCAGCGCTCAGATCGCTGGCAATATTTCCATCGTCACCGACGTCTTCCTGCGCCTGATCAAGATGATCATCGCGCTGCTGGTGTTCTCCACCCTGACGGTCGGTATCGCCCACATGGGCGACGGCAAGACGGCGGGCCGCATCGGCTTGAAAGCCATGTGCTGGTTCGTCGTCGCCTCGCTGGTCTCGCTGGCGCTGGGCATGGTGCTGTCGAACCTGATGCAACTGGGTACCAACCTGGGCCTGCCACTGCCGGACGTACACGCTTCGACCAATTTGAAAACGGCCGCCTTCACCTTGAAAG
This sequence comes from Janthinobacterium sp. PAMC25594, assembly GCF_019443505.1. NCBI lineage: Bacteria > Pseudomonadati > Pseudomonadota > Betaproteobacteria > Burkholderiales > Oxalobacteraceae > Janthinobacterium > Janthinobacterium sp. PAMC25594. The sequence continues at coordinate 4,235,449 of NZ_CP080377.1, read as the reverse complement.
ATTTCTTCACGCACCTGGTGCCGAAGTCGCCGATCGAGGCCATGGCCAACAATGAAATCCTGCAAGTGCTGGTATTCTCGATCTTCTTCGGCGGCGCACTGGCCGGCCTGGGCGAATCGGGCAAGACCCTGACGGCCGTCGTCGACCAGCTGGCACAAGTCATGCTGCGCATCACCGGCACCATCATGAACCTGGCCCCGCTGGCCGTGTTCGCCGCCATGGCCTCCGTCATCACCACCCACGGCCTGGGCGTGCTGGTCACGTTTGCCAAATTCATGGGCGGTTTCTACCTGGGCCTGCTGTGCCTGTGGACCCTGCTGATCGGCGCCGGCTTCGTCGTCATCGGCCCGCGCATCTTCAAGCTCGTCGGCCTGATCCGCGAACCATTCCTGCTGGCATTCTCGACGGCCAGCTCGGAAGCAGCGTATCCAAAACTGCTGACGGCGCTCGACCAGTTCGGCGTGGACCGCAAGATTTCCAGTTTTGTGTTGCCAATGGGCTACTCCTTCAATCTCGATGGCTCGATGATGTACTGCACCTTCGCCGTGCTGTTCATCGCGCAAGCCTACGGTATCGACCTGTCGATCGGCACGCAGATCACCATGCTGCTGCTGCTGATGCTGACCTCGAAAGGCATGGCCGGCGTGCCGCGCGCCTCGCTGGTGGTGATTGCCGCGACCCTGAACCAATTCAATATCCCGGAAGCGGGCTTGCTGCTGCTGATGGGTGTCGACCAATTCCTCGACATGGGCCGTTCGGCCACCAACGCGGTCGGCAATGCCGTCGCCACGGCCGTCGTCGCCAAGTGGGAAGGTGGCCTGGCCACCGAGGAAGAAGCCGCCGCGGCCAACGCCGCCAACCAGAACACGGAAAGCCATTGGGGCGAAGCGGATCACGCTAGCAAAGCCTGATAGCGCCATGGCCCGCCACAAGCGGGCCATTTATTTGTTGTCCATGTTGAGTAACAAGCAGTCAGGTAGTGCGATCAGTAGTCATTCCAACTTATTAGAGAGATTTTCATGAAAAAAGTCCTGTTTACCCTGCTGACCCTTGGCGTAGCCTCCACCGGCGCCATGGCCCAATCGAGCGTCACCATGTATGGCGTGGCTGACGCCGGCCTGGTGTTCGACAAGGATGCGGCTGGAAACCGCCTGAACCGCGTCGCTTCCGGCGTCGCTTCCGGCTCGCGCATCGGCTTCAAGGGCAAGGAAGACCTGGGTGGTGGCCTGGCCGCCATTTTCGTGCTGGAAAGTGGTTTCAATATCGATACCGGCACCTCGGGCCAGGGCGGCCGGCTGTTCGGCCGCCAGTCGTACGTCGGCCTGACCGGCAACGCCGGCGCCGTCACCTTGGGTCGCCAATACACGCCGTACTACCTGGCCCTGCGCGACGTGGCCGATCCGTTCGTCATCGGCCTGGCCGGCACGGCGTCGAACATTATGGCGACGAATTATCGCATCGACAACATGGTGCAATACAGCACGCCGACCTGGAGCAAGCTGTCGGCCGACCTGGCGTATGGCTTTGGCGAAGTGGCCGGCGATAATGCGAAAAACCGCAGCATGGGCGGCGCCGTGCACTACATCGACGGTCCGCTGAACGTGACCCTGACGCACCACCGCCAGGAAAATCCGCTGGCGACCCAGCAAACGCGCAACACCCTGCTGGCCACGCGCTACGACTTTGGCGTCGTGCAAGGCAACTTCGGCTACGCCGACAACCGCGCCCTGGACAACAGCAAGAGCAACGACATCCTGGTCGGCTTCAGCGCCCCGTTCGGCGCCACCAAGCTGGTCGCGTCGTACATCCGCCACAACGACAAGAGCAACCTGAACCGTGACGCCCAGCAGTGGGCCATCGGCGCGTTCTACGCCCTGTCCAAGCGCAGCGACCTGTACACAGGTTACGGCCACATCACGAACAAGAACGGCGCCACTTACAAGGTTGGCAATGCCACCGACGATGGCACCGGCAACAGCGGTTTCAACCTGGGCATGCGTCATACATTCTGATCGCGGCTAGTTACAGCGCAGGCCGCCGGATGCATGTCCGGCGGCTTTTTTATTTCCGCGATTACTTAAATGCGATACTGTGGGTTCTTGCAAGTTGGCAGCTGATTTTATGAATAGCAGTAGTAAACCCTCCCTTTCCTGGCGCCAGCGCCTGGCGCAACGGTCGGGCCGCGAAACGCTGGCCTGGGGCGTGGTGCTGGCCGCCTGCCTGACGACCGTCTGGCTCGTGTATTTCTGGACGGAGCGCATCGCCATCGGCAAGCTGCAGGCGAGCGGCGTACAGCGCCTGGAAGTGTATGTCAGCAGCCTGGAAAATGCGCTGGAGAAATACGACTTCCTGCCCAAGACGCTGGAGCTGAACCGCGACGTGATCCGCCTGCTGCAGCAACCGGAAGACCCGGTGCTGGTCGATACGGTCAACCATTACCTGGAGCAGATGAATGCCCAGGCGAAATCGTCGACCATTTTCATCAGCAACCTCGACGGCAACACGCGGGCCGCCAGCAACTGGCAGGGGCCCGACAGCTTTATTGGCGACAATATCTCGTTCCGCCCGTATGCCCAGGACGCCCTGCGGGGCACGCCGGGACGTTTTTATGGCGTCGGCACGACGCGGCTCGAGCCCGGCTACTTCTTTGCCCATGGCATCTACCAGAATGGCCACATGCTGGGCCTGGCAACGGTGAAGGTGAACCTGGAAACCCTGGAAAAACGCTGGGTGCAAGGCGCCGACAAGGTGATGCTGGCCGACGAGCACGGCGTGATCTTCCTCAGTTCCATGGCCGACTGGAAATACAAGACCCTGGCGCCGCTGTCGCCCGCCATCGTTGAGGAACTCAACCGCACGCGCCAGTATTACTCGAAGCAGCTGGAAGCCATCCCCTTCGTCTCGGACCGCCAGCTGGGCAATGGCGCGCGCGTGATCAGCGTGCGCGAGCAGGAACACGCCGACACGCCACCGAAGATCAGCTCCAGCGTGATGACGCAGATCAAGCTCAAGTCGCCGCAAGGCTGGACTTTCATTTACCTGTCCGACCTGGCACAGGCGAAAGCCAGCGCGCGCGCGGCGGCCGCCTTCTCTTGCGTGCTGCTGGGCTTTTTCATGCTGCTGTTCTTTTACCTGCGCCAGCGCCGCGCAGCCGTGGCGCAAAAACTGCGCGCCCGCGAAGACTTGCAACATGCCTACGACAACCTGGAAGCCATGGTCGAGGAACGCACCTCGGAACTCAATGCCATGACGCAAAGCCTGAGCCAGGAAATCGAGGTGCGCAGCAAGGCCGAGCAAAAGCTCCACATCACGCAAAACGAATTGTTTCAAGCAGGTAAGATGGCCGTGCTGGGACAAATGTCGGCCAGCATCACGCATGAGCTCAACCAGCCACTGACGGCGCTGCGCACCATGTCCGACAATGCCGTCATCCTGCTCGAGCGGGGACGGCTCGACGATGCGCGGCGCAACCTGGCGAAGATCTCGCAAATTGCGGCCAGGATGGGGACCATTACGGGTCAATTGAAGATTTTTGCGCGCAAATCGACGACCAGCCTGACCTCCGTCTCGATACCCACGGCGATCAGCAATGCCCTGTTCCTGGTCGAGCGCCGCCTGCAGGTGGAAAATGTGCGTTTCACTTTGCAACTGCCGCCCGAAGACATCTTCGCCATGTGCGAAAGCAACCGCCTGGAGCAGGTGCTGGTGAACCTGTACGCGAATGCGCTCGACGCCATGAACGGCAGCGACGTGCGCAGCCTGCGCGTGGCCGTCGAATGCACGCCGGAGCACGTGCTGATCCATGTGGCCGACACGGGGCCGGGCCTGTCGACGGAAGTGTACGAACACCTGTTCGAACCGTTCTTCACGACCAAGCCGCAAGGACTGGGACTGGGCCTGGGCCTGGCCATTTCCGAACAGATCACGCGCCAGTTCGGCGGCATGCTGCGCGCCGAAAACGCCCCCGGCGGCGGCGCCATCTTCACCATCGAACTACAGATTGCAACGCAGGAGGAAAAACATGTTTGACGGCTTGAAGGTCTTGCTGGTCGAAGACGACCCCACCGTACGCGAAGGCAGCGAGCAGGCACTGCAGCTGGCCGGCCTGGACGTGCTGGCCTTCCACTCGGCCGAGCTGGCCTATAAACTGCTGACGCCGGATTTCCCCGGCATCGTCGTCAGCGACGTGCGCCTGCCCGGCATGAGCGGCCTGGAATTGCTGCAAGCGGTCAAGACGCTCGATGCCAACCTGCCCGTGATCCTCGTCACGGGCCACGGCGACATCACGATGGCCGTGCACGCCATGCGCACGGGCGCCTACGATTTCATCGAAAAGCCGTATTCGTCCGAGCAACTGGTCGACGTCATCCTGCGCGCGCTGGAAACACGGCGGCTGACGCTGGAAGTGCACAGCCTGCGCCGCCAGTTGGAAGACGGCGGTGGCATCGAGGCGCGCTTATTGGGTAATTCCGTGGCGATGCGCGACATACGGCGTTTGATACTCGACGTTGCCGACGAACCGGCCGACGTACTGATCTATGGCGACACGGGTACGGGCAAGGAAATGGTGGCCCGCTGCCTGCACGACTTCAGCCACCGCCGCAAGCACAACTTTGTCGCCGTCAACTGCGGCGCGATTCCCGAAAGCATATTCGAAAGCGAAGTCTTCGGCCACGAACCGGGCGCATTCACGGGCGCGGCCAAGCGGCAGGTGGGCAAGATCGAGCACGCGGACCACGGCACTTTTTTCCTCGACGAAATCGAAAGCCTGCCCCTGTCCCTGCAAGTCAAATTGCTGCGCGTGCTGCAGGAACGCTATATCGAACGCCTGGGCTCGAACGTGCCCACGCCCGTCGACGTGCGCGTCATCGCGGCGGCCAAGTTGGATCTGGAAGAACTGTCGCAGCAGCAGAAATTCCGCAGCGACCTGTACTACCGCCTGAATCTGATCGTGCTGCATTTGCCGCCCTTGCGCGAACGGCGCGAAGACATTCCCATCCTGTTCGAGCACTTCGTGCTGGCCGCCGCCGCCCGCTACAACCGCGCCGCGCCCGTGGTGTCGAGCGCACAGATGCGCAACCTGATGGCCCATTCCTGGCCCGGCAATGTGCGCGAACTGCGCAATATCGCCGACCGCTTCGTGCTCGGTATCGCCAGCGGCGCTTCGAGCCTGCTGGCGGGCAATCAGGCCAGCCCCCTGTCGCTGGCGGAGCAGGTGAACGGCTTCGAACGCGCGCTGATTGAACAGGAACTGCGCGCATATTCCGGCAACGTCAGCGAAGTGAGCACGGTGCTCGGCTTGCCGAAACAGACCTTGTATCACAAGATGCAGAAGTACAACCTGGTGGCGGAAGAGTTCCGCTAAGGTAAGGCACGGTGGCAAGCTTATCAAAAAGAGCAGCAATATATTGCCGTATGGTATATATTATTTCTTTTTGATAATTTCTTTAAACCAATGAAAAAACCTGCTTTCCTTTTTTCCCTCTTGCTCAGCGCCACCAGCTTTGCCCAGGATATCGCCACCACCGAAGCACCCGCTGCCGCTGTAGAGGTAGCGAGCGCGCCAACGGCACCGGCAATATCCACCGTCAGCCGTCTGCGCCTGTTCGGCCAGAATGGCGCCACCGCCTTCCTGTACCGCGACAGCAGCTGCATCCGCGGCATGTTCAGCGATGGCGTGGAAAAGGCCAGCGGCGGCATGAGCTCCGCGTTCGGCTCCTTCATCGGCAGCGTCAGCAATACCAGCCTGGGCATCGCCGAGACGGAAACGTCGAAAAACCTGTCGCGCAAAGATGGGATTTTCTCGAAAGCCTATTTCCGCGAATATGAAGTTCCAGCCGACAAGCCAAGTAGCCTGCGTATTGGCTTCCGGGACGTTTCGCCATTTTATGTGGTCAACGGCATCAACTATGAAACCGTCTCGCCCAGCTGCAGTGGCGACATCACCTTCACGCCGCGCGCCGGCGAGGATTACGAAGCGGCTTTCTCATGGGAAGGCAAGCGCTGCAGCATCAGCATCAACCAGGTGATCGCCAGGGAAGGCAAGACGGAACTGGTGCCCGTGCCCGTCACCCGCGCGCCGAGCTGCTAAGCAACATCAGGCGGCGCCGACGAATCCCGTGCGCAAGGGCGTGACCCAGTCGGGCCGGCCGTTGGCCAGCGCCAGCCGCGCCGCCTTGTCCCAGTCATACTCGACCGCATGCAACTGCGCCGTCCAGGCACCGTTCGCGCCCTGCTCGGCGATGGCGTAGCGCGCGTGCGGCGTGCCGTTCTCCATCACGTGCGGATAGCCGTGATCGTCATCGTAGGCCTGCAAGCCCACGCTGCCAGGATTGAGAACCAGCCGCCCATCGTCCAGGCGCAACATGCGCGGCATGTGCGTGTGGCCGCACAGGATCAGGGCCGCGTCGGCCGTCCCGGCCCGTTCCGCCACATCCTGCGGCGTGGCGGCGCGGCTGCCTTGCGGCGTGACGCTGTCGAGAAAATACACGAGGTCGCTTGTCGGCGTGCCGTGCACGAGCAGCACGTCCTTGCGCAAGCGCAAGGTGGCCGGCAGCGCGTCCATCCACGCGAGTTGCTCGGGCAACAGTTGCGCGCGCGCAAAGGCGTCCGACGCGCCCATGCGGGCCGGGTCGCCCAGCAACTGGCGCTCATGGTTGCCACGGATGGTGGGCAGGTCCAGCGCCATCAGCCGCGCCGCCGTGGCGCGCGGCTGCAGATGGCCCGAGACGATATCGCCGAGGTTGACGGTCAGGTCCACGCCCCGTTGCGCGATGTCGGCCAGCACGGCCTCGAGCGCGTCGAGGTTGCCGTGGATATCGGAAATGGCGGCGATTCTCATGCGGTGTCTCCTCCTTGTGCACACCATTCTGCCCGCGTCCCGCGTTGCAGGCAATGCCGGGATGTGTACCAGCTGTTACACACGGTAGGACAAATCCGACGGGAATTTGCGCCGTGCGGCTACGTAATCCAAAAGTAACAATTGCTACCATTTCCTCATTGCACTGTTGCCCAGCGTGGACCACCCATGCGTCGCGACAGTTTTCACTTTATCTTGAGGAGTTGTCCCATGGTTGTTACGTCCGTCCCCGCCCGCCTGTCCCCACTCCGTTTTCAGCATCTCGCCTTGCGCGGCGCCATGATGCTGGGTGTGCTGGGCATGGCCACGGCGGCCGCCACGGCGCGGGCCGAGCCATCGCCCACGCTGGACCGTGTCAGCATCTCGGTGGGCGCATTTTCCGCCGATCCGCGCATCAATATCGGCGCCGACACGCAGTTTGGCCGTATCGACGCGCCCGAATCGAAGCAAAGCCACACGACCATCCCGCGCATCAAGGCGGATTTGCTGATCGGCGACCGCCATGGCCTGGCATTCGACTACTACCGCTACGACAAATCCTACACGCCAAGCTTGACGGGCGAGACCATCATCAATGGCCAGCCCGTCACGGGCACGGCCACGGCGAATGCGGATCTGAAGCTGGACCTGGCCAAGCTGGCCTATAAATGGTGGCTGGGCAGCGGCAACGACACCTTCGGCATCGGCCTGGGCGCCGCCTACTACCATGCCAACCTGAACGGCACGGCCACCGGCGTCGTCAATGGCGAAACGGCCACGGCGCGCGATTCCATCGGCGAGCATGCGTTTGCGCCGCTGCTGGAAGTGGGCTGGCGCCACGCCTTCACGCCGGACTTGCGCATGTATGCGGAAGCGTCGGGCATCAAGAAAAATGGCGGGCGCATCAACGGTCACATCTACGGCGGCAATGTCGGCGTGGAATGGTTTCCGTTCAAGAACATCGGATTCGTGGCCGATTACGGCATCTCGAAAATCAAGCTGCACCGCGACAGCGAACGCGATGCCGACTTGAACATTCGCCTGACGGGACCGTCGGCGTATGTGAAAGTACGCTTCTAAACGCGCTCAGGCCGCCGGTTTCAGCAAGGTCAGCTGGAACTGCGGCAAGGCCGGATCATCGTACGCCTCGACCCTGGCAAACGGCAGGCGCGCAAACGCCTGCCGCCAGAACGCGCAGGCAGCGGTATCGTCGCGAAACGTTGCCACCAGCCACGTCCGCCCGCTGTCCAGCAGCACCCTGCGCACCACTTCCAGCGCCACGCCCCGGCGACGGTATTGCTTCAGAATAAAAAAGTCGCTGAACTCCTGCACCGCCAGCCCGCCCGCCATGCCAGGCTCCGTGAGGAAAAAGCCCGCCAGTTCGCCGTCGACCTCGATCCAGCTGGCCGTGTGGCCGGCTGCATGCACATACGACGCCAGCCCCGCATCGCACACGTCGTAGCGGCCATCGGCCAGCAGCGCCTCACAGCTCCAGGCGGCATTGTCATAACAGTACAGTTGAAACAGCCGCGCCAGTGCCTCCTCTTCGCCTGGGGCAATGGCGCGCAAGGCGATGATCTTGTCTATGGCATGCATGAAAACTTTCCTCCGCGGTGGCGTCGATCCAGTGCACGATGGTATCACCGTCACTCATCCCCGCCTGGGGCATTTCATGCCCGTCTTTCCACCTCCGGTCGCAAAAAGCTTACTTTTTTTCTAATTGCTTATATATTATTGCCTTTAAGTAACATCCGCCATCGCGGTTGACCGAAAACAAGGGTGACCCCCTTGCACAGACCGGCAGACAGGTATCTGCCGGCTTTTTAGACCCAAGCTCTGGAGAGTGCTGCACATGCTATCGATCAAACAGCTGAACAAAACATATGCCAATGGCGTCAAGGCCATCAACGATGTCAGCCTGGAGATTCCCAACGGAATGTTCGGCTTGCTGGGACCTAATGGCGCAGGCAAGTCCTCGCTGATGCGGACCATTGCCACCTTGCAAGATCCCGACAGCGGCAGCATCCATTTCGATGGCCTCGATGTGCTCAAGGACAAGGCCGGCTTGCGCCGCCAGCTCGGCTATTTGCCGCAGGATTTCGGCGTCTATCCGAAGGTCAGCGCGGAAACCTTGCTCAACCACTTTGCCGTCCTGAAAGGTTTGACAGAAAAGGGCCCGCGCAAGGAAGCCGTGGAAGCCTTGCTGCAGCAAACCAATCTGTGGGAAGCGCGCAAGCGCAACCTGGGCACGTATTCGGGCGGCATGCGCCAGCGCTTCGGCATCGCCCAGGCCCTGCTGGGCGCACCGCGCCTGGTGATCGTCGATGAGCCCACTGCCGGCCTGGACCCGGACGAACGCAACCGCTTCCTGAACCTGCTGGCGAAGATCGGCGAGCAAGTGGTGGTGATTCTGTCGACGCACATCGTCGACGACGTGACGGACCTGTGCCCGCGCATGGCCATGATCGTCAAGGGACAGGTGCTGGTGCAGGGCGAGCCGCAGGCGGCCATCGATACCTTGCACGGCAAGGTCTGGCGCCGCAGTGTCACGACGGAAGAACTGACGCAGTACCAGCAAACCCTGAACGTGCTGTCGACGCGCCTGGTGGGCGGCAAGCCGCAAATCAACGTGTATGCCGACAGCCAGCCCGACAGCGGCTTCGTGCAGATCGCCGCCGATCTGGAAGACGTGTATTTCCTGCACGTGCGCAACGCTGCCCGCCACAGCGCCGCCGCTCCCGCTGCCGCACCGGCCACCTCCGCCGCCGTGGCAGCGTAAGGGGCCGCCATGTGGAAGGAATTTTTCAAGTTTGACCTCGTCTATCAGCTGAAACAGCCGCTGCTGTGGGTCTTTGCAATCATCATGGCCCTGATGGCCTTTGGCGCCACCACCAGCGACTCGGTGCAGATCGGTGGCGCCATCGGCAACATCAACCGCAACGCTCCCACGGTGGTGGCGCAGATGCTGGGCATCTTCAGCCTGCTGGCGATGTTTCTCGTCACCGTCTTCATCGCCGGCGCCGTGCTGCGCGACAGCGAAGTGGGCATGGCCGACATGCTGTTCGCCACGCCCATGCGCAAGTGGGATTACCTGTTCGGCCGCTTCGCCGCCGGCTTTGTCGCCTGCCTGGTGATCTTCGTCGCCATTGCCCTGGCCACCATGCTCGGCCCCGTCATGCCCTGGGTCGATGCGCAGCGCGTGGGCGCGTTCTCGCTGCAGGCGTATGCCTGGAGCTTCGCCGTCATCGTGATCCCCAACCTGCTCTTCATCGGCGCCCTGCTGATGCTGCTGGCGGCCACCACGCGTTCGATGATGCTCGTGTACGTGGGCGTGCTGGGCTTTTTCGTGCTGTGGGCCATGGCCGGGGTGTTTACGCGCGACATCAACAATGAATGGTATGCCGTGCTGCTCGACCCCTTCGGCGTGCGCGCCTTTGGCCGCATGACGCGCTACTTCACGGCCGCCGAGTCGAATGCCAGCCTGCCGCCACTGTCCGGTTTCCTGCTGGCCAACCGCTTGCTGTGGCTGGGCATCACCGTCGTGCTGTTTGCCGCCACCGTTATCCTCTTCAAGCCGCAGCGCACGGGCACGGGCAAGCGCCTGTTCGGCAAGCACAAGACGCCTGCGACCGCGCCGGCCGTCACCGCGCCGCTGCACCTGCCGCGCAGCATTCCCACCTTTACCCCGGCAACGGCCTGGCGCCAGTGGTGGCAGATCCTGCGCTTCGATGCCGCCGGCGTGTTCAAGAGCGTGCCCTTCCTCGTCATGCTGCTGTTCGGCATCATCAACCTGATCGCCGGCTCCAGCGTGGGCAAGAACATGTACGGCACGGCCGTGTATCCGATGACCCATTTGATGCTGCAAAGTATCAACAACAGCTTCAGCTTCCTGTTGATCATCATCGTCACCTTTTATGCGGGTGAGCTGATCTTCAAGGAGCGCCAGGTCAAGATCGCCGACGTCAGCGATGCCATGCCCGTACCCGGCTGGGTGCCCCTGCTGGCCAAGTGCACGGCCCTGGTCGGCGTCATCGCCGGCTACCTGCTGGTGGGCGTCATCACCGCCATCGGTTTCCAACTCGTCAAGGGCGGCGCGCCCGTGGAACTGGGCCTGTACCTGAAAGGCACCCTGCTCGGTTCCCTCTTCTTCGTGTTGATGGGATTGTGCGCCCTCACCCTGCAAGTGCTGTCGAATAACAAGTTCATCGGCTACCTGCTGGTGATCCTGCTGATGGTGGCGCAAGCCGTGCTGGGCATGCTGCACCTGGAACACAATCTGTACGCCTTCGGCGGCACGCCGGCCATCAAGTATTCAGACATGAATGGCTATGGCCACTTCCTGACGGGCTGGGCCTGGTTCTCTCTGTACTGGAGCCTGTTTACCGTGGCGCTCATCATGCTGGCCCGTGCGTTCTGGGTACGCGGCCTGTCCGTCGACTGGCGCGCGCGCGTGCGCCTGGCCCGCCAGCGCCTGCAAGGCCGCGCCGGCGCCGCCCTGGCCGTGGTCGTGCTGTGCTGGGCAGGCACGGGCGGCTGGATCTTCTACAACACGAACGTGCTGAACAAGTACGAGACGTCGGACATCGGCATGGACAAGCAAGCCCGCTACGAGAAATTGTACAAGCAATACAAGGGCTTGCCGCAGCTGAAGATCACCGACGTCCAGGCCGATGTGGATATCTATCCTGAGCAACGCAAGGTGTTGATCAAGGGCCACTACGTGCTGCAAAACAAGACGCAGCAGCCACTCGACACCCTGCGCATCCAGCTCAACCCGGACCTGGAAACGCACTGGTTGAACTTGCCTGAGCACAAGGTCGCGCTCGACGACAAGGAACTCGGCTTCAGCATCCTCAAGCTGGCGCAACCGCTGGCACCGGGCGCCACCCTGCCGCTGGACTTCACGGTGGCCGTCACGCATCAGGGTTTCACCAACGACGGCGCGCCGGACCAGGTCAACCTGAACGGCAGCTTCTTCAACAACCAGGCCTTCTTCCCCCACTTCGGCTACGCGAAGGAAATGGAGTTGACGGACCGCAATGAGCGCCGCAAACGGGGCCTGGGCGAACCGCAGCGCATGGCCAAGCTGGAAGACAGTTCCGCGTATGGCAATACGGTGTTGGGCGGCGATGCCGACTGGATCCATTTCGACACGACGGTTTCCACCAGCGGCGAGCAGATCGCCCTGGCGCCTGGTTACCTGCAGGCAAGCTGGGAAAAGGATGGCCGCCGCTATTACCGCTACAAGATGGACCAGCCGATGATGCCGTTCTTTGCCTACCTGTCGGCCCGCTGGGAAGTCAAAAAAGGCGACTGGCATGGCGTGCCGATCGAAATTTACTTTAATAAAAAGCATGGCTACAACACGGACCGCATGATTACCTCCGTGCAAAAGTCGCTCGATTACTACACCACCCAGTTCACGCCCTACCAGCACAAGCAGGTGCGCATCCTGGAGTTTCCGGGCTACCAGAGCTTCGCGCAGTCGTTTGCCAATACGATTCCGTATTCGGAAGGCATCGGCTTCATCGCCGACCTGCGCGACAAGGATGACATCGACTACGTGTTCTACGTCACGGCGCATGAAATGGCGCACCAGTGGTGGGGCCACCAGGTAATCGGCGCCAACGTACAGGGCGCCAGCATGCTGATGGAATCGCTGGCGCAGTACTCGGCGCTGATGGTGATGGAAAAGGAATATGGCCGCGAAAAAATGCGCCGCTTCCTGCGCTATGAACTGGACCGCTACCTGAGCGGGCGCGGCGGCGAAGCCATCGAGGAACAGCCGCTGGCGCGCGTGGAAGGACAGCAATACATCCACTACAACAAAGGCAGCCTGGTGTTCTACCGCCTGCGCGACGAGCTCGGCGAGGAGGCCCTGAACCGTGCCCTGAAACGCTATCTGCAAGACAAGGGCTATCAGCAGGCGCCGTTCACCACGTCGTCGGAATTGCTCGCCTACATCCGCGCCGAAGCGCCGCAGGACAAGCAGGCGCTGATCACGGACCTGTTCGAGAAGATCGTCTTCTACGACAACCGCGTGACGCAAGCGTCGGCCGTGCAGCGCAAGGATGGCCAGTGGGATGTCACCCTGCAGCTGCACCTGGCCAAGCTGGAGTCCGACGGCAAGGGCAAGGAAAGCGCGCGCGTCTATGACGAGCCGGTGGAAATCGCCATCTTCGCGCGCGCGCCTGGCGCCAAGGAAAAGGATGAAAAAGTCCTGTTCACGGACAAGCGCATGGTGTCGGGCAGCGACCCGGTACTCACCATCACCGTGAAGGACAAACCGTTCGACGTGGGTGTTGATCCGTACAACAAGATGATCGACCGCGTCCCGCGCGATAACCGCAAGGAAATCACGTTCAATTAAGGCTTCAAGGTGCTTGATGCAACGCAAACAGGCCACGCTATCGGTGATAGCGCGGCCTGTTTTTTTTGCGGCGGATGGGAAATTTTTTCAGGCCAGCAAATAAATCTGCCGCAGCGCACATCCCACCTGCACCAGACAGAACAGCATGGCGACGAGCAATAGCCCAAAATGGCATTTTAAAAAGACATCCAATTTTTCCCGGCTGGCCGCGGGCAGTACGGCGACCGTTTTAAAACGCAGGCCTTTTCCTGCCAATAGCAACAGCACTATGCTCACTGGAAAAGATTGCAAAAAAATATGTCCAGGATACAAAGTCCATGCCAGTCCGAGCAGGATGGAAATCAAGGCAAGTACATCGCACAAGAGAAATACATATTTTCTTTTTTGAAAATCCGCCAACGGTGCAAGCAGCCAGCCCTTTTTCTTTCCGAATATGCGTTCCAAAACCAACCATTGTGCCCCTGAGGAATCGACAGCTATATGCATTACAAGGTTTTTCTTCAATTGAGCCAAAAGACGTTTTCTGCGTACCAACGGCCGAAATATGCTCAGGTCAGATGCGTATTCATCCCATGTCTGAATTACATGCCATGAAGCTCCTGATAAAATTTATCTATAGAAACATTGCAAACAATATACCATTACATAAACAATCGCCAAAATAATTTTAATAGTGAAATAAACAATCACAAAGCGATTCTTCTCCTTATGCAAAAACATCATAACCATATTCGCATTTTGTTTTACCAGAACTGAGGCATGGAGAGACGCGCCATCGGCACCATGAGGTGGCACTGCGGTACAGGCAAAACGCGAAGCCTGGCGTAAGATGGGCGGCATCACCATCGCCTGGCTTTTATCCACGTTGAAAGGGAATGTCATATGCCGCGTCGTCCACTGTCCCTCCGCGCCAGCCTGCTGCTGGCGGCCCTCGTTTTCACCACGCCCGCCTGGAGCGCCGATCCTGTCCACAAGGAAAACGTCGAATTGACGGCAGGCAAGAGCGCGCACAGCGTGAAAGGCAAGATCAAGGGCTACGCCACGGCCGAGTACACGGTCACTGGCAAGGCCGGCCAGACCCTCAGCGTCAAGCTGAAAACCAATCAGCCATCGAATTACTTCAATATCCGCCAGCCAGGCCAGGAAGAAGCCCTGTTCATCGGCTCGGCCAGCGGCAACAGTTACCAGGCGAAACTGCCGGCCGATGGCGAGTACACGGTGCAGGTGTATTTGATGCGCAACGCGGCGCGCAGGAATGCGGTGGCGAATTACAGCCTGGAGATGCGGCTGCGCGATTGAGTCTCCGGCAGCATGACAGCTTATCTGGCCCGATTCGCCGCCGGGGGGCGGGCGGCCACCAGTGATTCAAGCACCAGGCCCGCCATCACTGCCAGGACCGGCATGATGGGTTCACGGTATCGGAATATCACGTAAAACAACATGTGAACGCCGGTGTAGCACGCAAGCGCCAGCCAGAGCAGGGCGACCTGCCGATTTCTGAGCCGTGGAATCAGCAGCGTCCCAATTGCAGCGGCAAGCAGGAGCAGGAACTGTAGCGCCCACAAGAGACGAACCAGCTTTTCTGCCGGCGACGGATCTCCTTTGCCCTCATGGAAGGGCGGCGTCCAGAAGTAAGCCGCTTTCTTCACGGCCAACGTCAGGAACGCTGTTGGATGGGCCTGCACCCAAGAAATAGCTTCCTGTTTCAAGGTCTCGGAGGCCTGGACTTCTCCCGTTTTCCGAAGGGCATCCCAGGTAGGGCCACGTGGTGTCTCCGAGATGGAAACAAACATGCCTGTCGCAGCCGGGTTGTTACCCAAATACAGATTGAAGCCGCCATTGGTGTTCAAGACAGGTGCGCCTATCACTTGCATGTTCCTGAGCAGCCATGGGCCAGACATCACCAACGCAACTGACAGCGCGAGCATGGCCATGCTTAGCCGCTGAGCCATCGATGCGGGAGACAGCAGCAACGCCAAGGCAAGGACCGCCAGCAATGACAAGGCAGCATTGCCAGTCAATGCCAGCAGACCCAAGAGTGCCCCGCAGCCGATCGCCACTGTATTCGAGGGCTGACGCGCCAATCTCAGTGCGCACCACATGACCCCCAGCATCAGGGGAATCATCAAGTTTTACTTGGCCAGATACATCCCATAGATGGCGTTCGGAAGGTATAGCGCCCAGGCGAGTGCGGCGATGAGACGCCCCAACCTGCCTGCGCCCGCTTCCTTGGCCAGCAGATAGCACAGGATGATTGCCACCACTCCCAGGAACATGTTTACCAGGCGAACCGCCAGGAGGTCTTCGCCAAAGAGGAAAAAGACAGGGGCGAGAATAAACAAGGAATAGCCCGCGTTATACATCGCATGGTTGCCCATGCTGTCGACAATTCCGTGTCCGCCAAGCAAGTTGAGCGCCATACTCCTGTAGACAAGTTCATCGCTTTCTGGCACATGCTGGAAGTAGGCCATCGCCGCAACCCTCAGGGCAAAACCGAGGCCTGCGATGATTGCCAGCCACAGCCAATCTTGCTGTTGTTGGGTATCAGATTTGTCATTCATCAACTCCTCCCCACCAACAGCACCCCTGCACAAATCAGCGCCACGCCAATCACACGGGGCATGCTTATCTGCTCGCCTAGCAGATAAGCGATTGGCAGGGTGAGCACGAATCCCAGTCCCACCAGGGGATAGGCCTTGCTCACATCCCATTGCGACAGCACGCCAAGCCAGGCCAGCGCTCCCAGGCCATACAGGAGGAAGCCCCCCAGAACATACTTGTCCGTGAGGATATTAATGAGGGTCATGACGGACTTGGGCTCTGCCATCATTGCCTTCACCCCGGCACCGGACATGCCGGTCTTCAATGAGAACTGCGCCATGAGGGATAGCGCAATGCTCAGGATGGCAATGCAGAGCGTTTTCATGGGTAGCTACCCAATACGAGGAAATGCGCTCCCAGCATGATGGCCACCATGGCGCAGACGGTCATGCGGCTAGCGTGGTCCTTGAGGGCGTAAATCACCGGGTCATCGTGCATTTCACCCCGCGATGTTTTCACCCACAGGCGCGCAAGCCAGTAAATCAATCCCAGGGCGACTAGCCACAGCATCTGCGGGGTGCCATAACGCCCCTGCGTTTCCGGCGCATTGATGAACAGCCCGAACACCACCACGGCAGAGAGGGCCGCCCCGCCCCCCAGAGGCCACAACACCGCCAGGTCGGTCACCCGGTAATCCCGTCCACGCGTGGCTGCCTTGCCATTCTCTTCCAGGGTGAGCAGCTCCGCACAGCGCTTCACCAGGGCGAGGCTGAGGAACATGAAGACCGAGAAAGCCAACAACCAGGA
The DNA here is from genome assembly GCF_019443505.1 of Janthinobacterium sp. PAMC25594. Lineage (NCBI taxonomy): Bacteria > Pseudomonadati > Pseudomonadota > Betaproteobacteria > Burkholderiales > Oxalobacteraceae > Janthinobacterium > Janthinobacterium sp. PAMC25594. Next base: position 4,218,893 of record NZ_CP080377.1, on the reverse strand, counting down.
ACTGGTGGCGGTACCAATGGCAACCGAACCTGCCAGGATGCGCAAGGTATACAACAGGGATAGCATGAGCACGTCAATCAGCACGTATTCCTTGAGCACCCAGCTATACGCGCTGGTCAGCACGAGGTAAAGCAGGAGCATCAGGAGGAAGGCATGGGACACCGAGAAGGCCAGAACGAGGGCCAGGAGCAACGCCGCCGCCGCCACGACCAGGCCCTTCAGAATCGACAGGCGGGCACTGGCAAAAGGGCGCAGCCGCTTGCGGGGGTGTGCCCTGTCGCTTTCCAGGTCCCACAGGTCGTTGACCATGTAGGTGGCGGAGGCCGCCAGGGAGAAAGCCATGAAGGCCACGGCCATGGTGAGCATCTTGCCCAGGTCGAGGAAGGAGAATGCCGTCAGCAGGGGGACGAACAGCAACAGATTCTTTAACCACTGGTGGACACGCAGGGCTTTCATCCACACGCCAGGCCCGCCGCGCTCACCCGGAAACTCGCGTTCGATCGGGACATGCCGTCGGACGGTCTGGCCCGTACGCCAGGCGACATCGACCAGCACCGCCGCCTTGGCGGCTTGCCAGATGGGGACATCTGCCTTGCTGTCGCCAGCATACACAAAGCATGGCCCTACCTGCTCCTGAATGGCTTGCAGCTTGGCCCTGCCCTTGAGGTTGTGACCGGCTTGCGTCGCCAGCACCTTGTCAAACAGGCCCAGGTGCCTGGCCACGTTGCAGGCAATCGAATGGTGGGCCGCCGTCGCCAGGACAATCATGCGGCCCTTCCGCTTTTCCTCGCGCAGGTAATCCAGCAGGGACGCACGGTAAGGGAGGCCTTCGCCCGAGATGCTGGCACGCGCCGCAATGGCTTCCTTGAAGCCTGCCCGCCCTCGCATGAGCCAGAACGGCATGCGGAGCAAATTGAGCGGAGATTGCTTCACCACCTTGACGACCGATTCAAGCAGGGTATCGGTTGGCGTCAGCGTGCCGTCAAGATCGACAACCAGGGGCGCTTTGGTCGAAATAGCCACCATGGTCTCCCTATTCTGGTGTGGCATTGCAGATGGCGTGCTGAGAGCAGTCCTTAAATTATAGGGGGGGCCATGATGGCGATCACCAACATAGATCAAGGAAGAGAGCGGTTATCCGCTTGAACTGAAGGCCGGTAGCACCGAAAAGAGACCCAAACATCCAATAAAAACGCCTCGCAAATCAAAGATTCGCGAGGCGTTGTTTACAGATGAGCCGTATTGCGTCTTAGAACGGAATATCGTCATCCATATCCGAGAAGTTCGGTGCTGGCTTCGGTGCCGGGCGTGGTGCCGGGGCCGGAGCTGGACGCGGGGCTGGCGCCTGGCGCGGGGCCGGGGCGTCGTAGCCGCCGCCACCGCCACCACCGCCGTAGCTGTCATCGCCACCGCCGGCGTCGCCGCCCATGCCGGAGCGACCGCCCAGCATTTGCATCTGTTCCGCGATGATGTCGGTTGCGTACTTCTCGACGCCGTCCTTGTCCGTGTATTTACGGGTTTGCAGACGGCCTTCGACGTAGACGGACGAGCCTTTTTTCAGGTATTGGCCGACGATTTCCGCCAGGCGGCCGAAGAACGAGATACGGTGCCACTCTGTCAATTCTTTTTGTTCGCCCGTATTGCGGTCCTTCGATTTGTACGAAGTGGCCACGGCGATGTTGGCGATCGCGTCGCCGCTAGGCATGTAGCGGATTTCCGGGTCACGGCCCAGATTGCCGACGATGATGACTTTGTTGACTGATGCCATGAATAACTCCTGATGAACTGCAGCGGGAGCCGGTGTCCCGCGCGTTAGTTTAGTGTGCTAAACGAGGATTATAAGCGACCACGCGGCGCAAAGCACACGCTTTCTGGCGGACGCCCTCTCCCGTGCGGCAGCACGTTTTTTTCACGGCAGGTGAAAACAAGAAACTTGAATACTGGTATTATATACAGTGTTTAAACGTCTGCACGCATCTGTATCAAACTTTGTCGGGGCACGTTCGCCTAGCGGCGCAATCCGCCCATGAACGCCTCAGGCATGCAGAGCAAAACCCGGCTATAGTTACAGGTTGACCCGTTGTGGCTCCTCATCCGCACCCAGGCACAATGCGCCGGCCGCACCACTCACTGAAAGCAAGGCAATCACATGGAACAGATCCGCATTCGCGGCGCTCGCACGCATAACCTCAAGAATATCAATCTCGATTTGCCGCGCAATAAGCTGATCGTGATTACCGGCCTGTCCGGCTCCGGCAAGTCGTCGCTGGCCTTCGACACCCTGTACGCGGAAGGCCAGCGCCGCTATGTCGAGTCGCTGTCGGCCTACGCGCGCCAGTTTTTGCAGCTGATGGAAAAGCCGGACGTCGACCTGATCGAGGGCTTATCGCCGGCCATCTCCATCGAACAGAAGGCAACATCGCATAACCCGCGCTCGACGGTGGGCACCGTGACGGAAATCCACGATTATCTGCGCCTGCTGTACGCACGCGTGGGCACGCCGTACTGCCCCGACCACCCGGAAAACGCGCTGGCCGCCCAGTCCGTGTCGCAAATGGTCGATGCCGTGCTGGCCATGCCGGAAGACACCAAGCTGATGATACTCGCGCCCGTCGTCGCCAACCGCAAGGGCGAACACGTCGACCTGTTCGAGCAGATGCAGGCGCAGGGCTTCGTGCGCTTTCGCGTACAGAGCGGCACGCATGCGTCCAAGATCTATGAAGTCGATGACCTGCCGAAATTAAAGAAGACGGAAAAACATACGATCGACGTCGTCATCGACCGGGTCAAGGTGAACCAGGAAATCAAGCAGCGCCTGGCGGAAAGTTTCGAAACGGCCCTGCGCCTGGCCGATGGCCGCGCCATTGCCTACGAAATGGATACCGCCCAGGAACACGTGTATTCGAATAAATTCGCCTGCAATGTGTGCGGCTATTCCCTGCAGGAACTGGAACCGCGTTTGTTTTCGTTCAACAACCCGATGGGCGCCTGCCCGGAATGCGACGGCCTGGGACACATTGAATTCTTTGACCCGAAACGCATCGTCGCGTTCCCGAACCTGTCGCTGGCGTCGGGCGCCGTCAAGGGCTGGGACCGCCGCAACCAGTTTTACTTCCAGATGCTGTCGAACCTGGCCGCGTTTTACGAATTCGACCTGGACATGCCGTTCGAGCAGCTGGCACTGAATGCCCAGCAAGCTGTGTTGTACGGTTCCGGCAAGCAAGTGATTCCGTTTACCTATGTCAACGAGCGGGGCCGCACCGTCATCAAGGAACACACGTTCGAAGGCGTGGTCAACAATCTGCAGCGCCGCTACCGCGAGACGGACTCGATGGCCGTCAAGGAAGAACTGGCCAAGTTCATCAATGAAAAATGCTGCCCCTCATGCGATGGCGCGCGCCTGCGCGTGGAAGCGCGCTTCGTCAAGGTCGGCACGGGCAAGCAGCAGCGCGCCATCTATGAAGTGGCGGGCAAACCGCTGCGCGAGACGCTGGAATTTTTTGAAAAGCTGAAACTGACGGGCGCCAAGAAGGAAATCGCCGACAGGGTCGTGAAGGAAATCATTTCGCGCCTGAAATTCCTCAACAACGTGGGCCTCGATTACCTGTCCTTGGACCGCAGCGCCGACACGCTGTCGGGCGGCGAAGCACAGCGCATCCGCCTGGCATCGCAAATCGGCTCCGGTTTGACGGGCGTCATGTATGTGCTCGATGAACCGTCGATCGGCTTGCATCAGCGCGATAATGACCGCCTGATCGAAACGCTGAAACACTTGCGCGACATCGGCAACAGCGTGCTGGTGGTCGAGCACGATGAAGACGCCATCCGCACGGCCGACTACATCGTCGACATGGGCATCGGCGCTGGCGTGCACGGCGGCGAAATCATCGCCGAAGGCACCCTGCAAGATATTCTCAAGAACAAGAAGTCGCTGACGGCGCAATACCTGAACGGCAAGCTGAAAATCGCCGTGCCGGCCAAGCGCCATGTCAGCAATCCGGAAAAGCAGTTGGTGATTACTGGCGCGACGGGCAACAACCTGAAGAAGGTGTCGCTGAGCTTGCCGGTGGGCCTGATGACGTGCGTGACGGGCGTATCCGGCTCGGGCAAATCGTCGCTGGTCAACGATACCCTGTACCCGGCCCTGTCGCGCCATTTATATGGTTCGCAGACGGAACCGGCGCCGCACGAATCGATCAGCGGCCTGGAACACTTCGACAAGGTCATTTCCGTCGACCAGGCACCGATCGGCCGCACGCCGCGCTCGAACCCCGCCACCTACACGGGCTTGTTTACACCGATCCGCGATCTGTTCGCCACCGTGCCGACGGCCAAGGAACGCGGCTACAGCGCGGGCCGCTTCTCGTTCAACGTGAAGGGCGGCCGCTGCGAAGCGTGCCAGGGCGATGGCGTGATCAAGGTCGAGATGCACTTCCTGCCCGACGTCTACGTGCCGTGCGACGTGTGCCACGGCAAGCGCTACAACCGCGAAACGCTGGAAGTGCACTACAAGGGCAAGAGCATCACGGAAGTGCTGGGCATGACGGTGGAAGAGGCGCATGAATTCTTCAAGCCCGTGCCCTTGATCGCGCGCAAGCTGCAAACCCTGCTCGACGTGGGCCTCGGCTACATCAAGCTGGGCCAGAGCGCCACCACCTTGTCCGGCGGCGAAGCGCAGCGCGTCAAACTGTCGCTGGAACTGTCCAAGCGCGACACGGGCCGCACCCTGTACATCCTCGATGAACCGACGACGGGCTTGCACTTCCACGACATCGATTTGTTGCTGAAAGTCATACACCGCCTGCGCGACCAGGGCAACACCCTCGTCATCATCGAGCACAACCTGGACGTCATCAAGACGGCCGACTGGCTGGTCGACCTGGGCCCCGAAGGCGGCGCCGGCGGCGGGCAGATCATCGCCACGGGCACGCCGGAAGACGTGGCGCTGAACCCGGCCAGCGTGACGGGGAAATACCTGGGGCCGCTGCTCAAGCAATAACGACGGCAGCGCCATAAAAAACGGCGCGGATTGCTCATGCAATCCGCGCCGTTTCTCTTTTTGCTAGCACCCCAGTCATTGCCGGCGTGTCATTTATCGCACGCCAGTCTTTGCCAGCGTGTTTCTCCCCCACTACTAAACTTTATGCACTCAGCCGCTTTTCCAGCGCAGCCTTGTGATCTGCCAATTCTTGCGGCAGATGATACGCGAGTTTTTCAAACAGCTCCGTATGCAATTTCAATTCTTCCCGCCACGCCGCCTTGTCGATCGACGTGATGGTGTCGAACTGTTGCTGCGTGAATGGCAAGCCATCCCAGTTCAGGTCGCCATACTGCGGCGTCGTGCCGAACAGGTTTTCCACGCCGCCCGCCGTGCCTTCGATACGCTCCAGCATCCACTTCAGCACGCGCATATTGTCGCCAAAGCCAGGCCAGACGAACTTGCCTGCCTCGTCCGTGCGGAACCAGTTGACGCAATAGATCTTCGGCAGGGCGGCCGGGTTGACCTTGCCCACCTTGACGCCCATGTCCAGCCAGTGCTGGAAGTAATCGCTCATGTTATAGCCGATAAACGGCAACATGGCAAATGGATCGCGGCGCACGACGCCCATCTGGCCAACGGCCGCGGCCGTCGTTTCGGACCCCATGGTGGCGGCCATGTAGACGCCTTCGACCCAGTTGCGCGCTTCGGTCACCAGCGGCACGGTGGTGGAGCGGCGGCCACCGAAAATGAAGGCCGAGATCGGCACGCCGGCCGGATCGTCCCAGGCCGCGTCGATCACGGGGTTTTGCGTGGCAGCAACAGTGAAGCGCGCGTTCGGGTGCGCCGCCTTGGTGCCGGACGCCGGCGTCCAGTCCTTGCCCTGCCAGTCGATCAGGTGGCTTGGCGCTTCTTTCGTCAAGCCTTCCCACCAGACGTCGCCGTCGTCCGTCAGCGCCACGTTGGTGAAAATCGTGTTGTCGCGCATGGACGCCATGCAGTTGTAATTGGTTTTTTCGTTGGTGCCCGGCGCAACGCCAAAATAACCGGCTTCCGGGTTGATGGCGTACAAACGGCCGTCGGCACCGGGCTTGATCCAGGCGATATCGTCGCCGATGGTGGTCACTTTCCAGCCATTAAAACTTGCCGGCGGGATCAGCATGGCGAAGTTGGTCTTGCCGCAAGCCGATGGGAACGCTGCCGCGACGTAATGCTTCTTGCCTTCCGGCGATTCCACACCGAGGATCAGCATGTGTTCGGCCAGCCAGCCCGGGTTGTTGTCGGACGCCTGCGCTGCCTGGTAGCCCATGTTCGAGGCGATGCGCAGGGCGAAGCATTTCTTGCCCAGCAAGGCGTTGCCGCCGTAGCCGGAGCCGAAAGACCAGATTTCGCGCGTTTCCGGGAAATGCACGATGTACTTGGTGCTGTTGCACGGCCATTTCACGTCTTGCTGACCGGCAGCCAGCGGTGCGCCCACGCTGTGCACGCACGGCACGAATGCACCATCGGTACCCAGCACGTCGTACACGGCGCGGCCCATGCGGGTCATGACCTTCATGTTGACGGCGACATACGGCGAATCGGACAGTTCCACGCCGATGTGCGCGATCGGCGAGCCCAGCGGGCCCATCGAGAATGGCACGACGTACATGGTGCGGCCGCGCATGCAGCCATCGAACAGGCCGTTCAGGGTGTGGCGCATTTCGCCAGGCTCGGTCCAGTTATTCGTCGGGCCGGCCGCTTCTTTTGTTGCCGAGCAGATATACGTGCGGTCTTCGACGCGGGCCACGTCGCTCGGGTCCGAGCAGGCCAGGTAGGAATTCGGGCGCTTGTCGGCATTCAGTTTTTTCATGGTGCCGCTGGCAACCATCTCGGCACACAGGCGCTCGTACTCTTCCTGCGAACCATCGCACCAGTAAATACGCTCCGGCTTGGTCAGCGCGGCAATGTCGGCCACCCAGTTGATCAGTTTCTGTTGTTTAATATAAGCTGGGACGTTGAGTGCGGCGACGCCACCCATGACGGGCTGATTCATATTACCTCCAATACCAATAAAAGAAATTCTGGTCATTCCGGCAAGACTGGCAGCATCGTTGAGAGGTGGCTGCGGCTCACTGCGGGCGGCGTCTTCACGCGGGCAGGGCTCTGGTGTCGTTTACCTGGATCATGCACCCAGGCTGCGGGAACAGTTTGCGCTATAACTATAATCAGGAAGCTTCAAAAGTGCCGGCGATTGTACACCCGCAAAACAGCTATTCTCGCAAAAATGTAGGAGAATAGCTTGACTAATGTAGTAGGCTATTCAGCATTTCCCGTATCCTGTTATTTCCCTACCAAATTCTTACTAAAATCGGCCATCTACCATGAAAATTGCCATACTCGATGATTATCAGGATGCCGTGCGCAGCCTCGATTGTTTCAAATTGCTCGATGGCCACGAGGTCAAAGTGTTCAGCAATACGGCGCGGGGACTGGGTCAGCTGGCGATCCGCCTGGCGCCATTCGACGCGCTGGTGCTGATCCGCGAACGCAGCAGTTTCAACCGCGCCTTGCTGTCGAAACTGCCGAACCTGAAACTGATTTCGCAGACGGGCAAGGTCAGCGGCCACATCGATGTGGCGGCCGCCACGGAACTGGGCATCGCCATCGCGGAAGGCATCGGCTCGCCCACGGCGCCGGCCGAACTGACGTGGGCGCTGATCATGGCGGCGCAGCGCAAGATCGTGCCGTACGCGCAACATTTACAGGAAGGGCTGTGGCAGACCTCGTCGCTGGAAGCAAAGCGCAATACGCTGGGGACGGTATTGAAAGGGCGCACCCTGGCGATCTGGGGCTACGGCAAGATCGGTCAATTGATCGCCGGCTATGGCCGCGCCTTCGGCATGACCATCCTCGTGTGGGGCAGCGAAGCGAGCCGCGCGGCGGCCGTGGCGGCCGGCGATACGGCGGCGGTTTCACGCGCAGCGTTCTTTGAACAGGCCGACGTCTTGAGCCTGCACCTGCGCCTGTCCGAAACGACACGCGGCCTGGTCACAAGCGAAGACCTGGCGCGCATGAAACCAGACGCGCTTTTCGTCAACACCAGCCGCGCCGAACTGGTCGCCGAGGGCGCGCTGGAAGCGGCGCTGCAGATGGGACGTCCGGGCGCCGCCGCGCTGGACGTGTTTACGGATGAACCATTGCCGCCCGGCGCGCCATTGCTGCTGCTGCCGAACGTGCTGGCCACGCCACACCTGGGCTACGTCGAGCGTGACAGCTATGAGCTGTATTTTCGCTACGCCTTGCAAAACATCGTCGATTTTGCGCAGCATGAATGCACGCGCCTGCTCAATCCCGAGGTGTTGCAGCACGCGCGGCAAACCGCTCAGGAGCGCTGAAACCCCTTGAGCAGGTCAGGCTCGCCCGTGATGCGGATGGCGGGCGCGGGCAGCGCGTGCCGGCCGCGCCACAGGCCGGCCCAGCCGGGTGGCCAGGCGATGTCCGGTCCACGGTACGGCGCCACGCCGGTGCGCACGGCCACGACCGGCACGGGCGGCATGTCCTGCAAGGGCTCGCCCGGGGTACGCTGCATGTCCAGGCTGTACATGTAGGTGGGCAACAAGGCGTCGCAGACGCGGCCAAACCACGCGCTATGGTCGTCGTCGCGCCCCAGCGCCTGCGCCAGGCCCTGCGGATCGAAACGCGCCAGGGCATCGATCAGCTCGCCGGTGGTGGCACCGGGCGTATCGCCCCAGCCCATCACGGGGTTGACGTTGTAATCGGCGCCCGAACCGTACCAGCCTTCGCGCCAGGGCCGTTGCATCCAGTCGCGCGGCCCCGTAAACAAATGCCAGCGCCAGTGCAGTCCGGACGGCTTGGGCCAGGAATACAGATACAGTTTTTGATAACCGGCCTGGTGCAGCTCGCGCACCATGGTCATCAGGCGCGCATGCGGCATGCGGTCGGGCGGCGCGCGGCGAAACAGGATCGCTTCGCCATCGGCAAACTGCACATCGTCGGTCGACAGGTTCAGGTCCAGGGTGCGCGCTTCGCTGCCGAAACGGGCGGCGATCCAGCCCGTCAGCAGATTGACGGACGTGATGACGCCATAGCCGCGGTGGCGGTGAAAAATGACGGTGCCGGGAGCGAGCGCTTTCATACGGAGTCGGGATGGCAGCAAACAAAGAAACCAGTGTACTCACAGATGGCCAAATTTTCCAGATGCGATCTGCAACGGCCCGCAGCGGGCTCGCCATTCACGCAAGGCACACAATCCACGCTATCATGCGCGTCATTCTCCACTGACATCGTGACCACATCATGACTTTGCGCATACTCGCCACCGGCGGCACTTTCGACAAACACTACAACGAATTGAACGGTACCCTGGGCTTTTCCGACAGTCATTTGCCGGCAGCGATTGCCCGCGCGCGCATGACGGCACCCGTGGCCCTGGAGCAACTGCCTCTGCTCGATTCACTCGACATGCAGGATGCGGACCGCCAGCGCGTGCTGGCCTCGTGCCGCGCGGCACAGGAGAAAGCCATCGTCATCATCCACGGCACCGACACCATGCGCGAGACGGCGCAAGTGCTGGGCGCGGCGAACCTGCAGCAAACGGTGATTTTGACGGGCGCCATGATTCCCTACGAAATCGACAACTCCGATGCCCTGTTCAACCTGGGCTTTGCCTGCGGCGTGGCGCAAACCTTGCCAGCGGGCGTGTACGTGGCCATGAATGGCCAGATCTTCGCCTGGGACAATGTGCAAAAGAACCGCGCCGCCGGCGTGTTCCAGCCCTTGTAAGCCGATGCCGGGACAGGGCTAAAAGCACAGGCGAAAAAAAAAGGAGCCGCAGCTCCTTTTTCGTACCTGCACAGCTGCTTTTATGCAGTTGCTTCACCACCCAAAGCTTCGACCACGTCGGCCATCAGCTTGGAGAGCTCGCCCGTCATCAGCATCACGTCGCCGTCGAAACGCTCGTCGTCGTTCTTCGTGCTCGATTCCGTTTCCTTGATCACGTCCAGCGGCTTGACACTCTTGATGGCCAGCGACTCCGTCAGCACGAACGAGATCTTGTCATTCCACGTCATGGCCAGGCGCGTGCACTGCTTGCCGGCCGCGATGTGGCGGCGCACGTCGTCCGCTTCCAAGGTGTGGCGCACGTAGCGCACGGTGGCCTTGCTTTCGCCCGTGGCGCGCAATTCCGTGTCCATGTCGACCGTGAAGCCGGCAGGCGCGTCGTCGGCCTGCAGCCATTCCGTCATCACCGCCACGGGCGAGCGCTGCACGCGCAGGCTTTCCAGCGGCAGTTTGTCGACGGCTTTGAGCAGCAGCTTGATGACTTCATCGGCTTTCGCCGGGCTGGCCGCATCGACCACCAGCCAGCCATTGACGGGGTCGATCCACGTCCAGACGTTGCTGCGAATGCTGAAGGCGCGCGGCAGCAACTCGTCGGCCACGCGCTCCTTCAATTCCTTCATGGCCTTTTTACCGGGCGCAAAGCCTTGCGCTTCTTCCATCTCGGCGGCGCGAGCCTTGGCCACCTGGTTGATGACGGTCGCTGGCAAGAGTTTCTTTTCCGTGCCCAGCAGGATCAACATTTGCTTGTTGACCACGTGGACCAGGCCACCGTTCGGGCGTGGCGTATCCCAGCCCTGGCGCATCAGATCCATGCTGGTCGCCGGCGTAAATTTGTTCGAGGACAAGGCCTCTTCCAGTTGTTCTGGCGTATAAGCCCATGGTGCGGGCAGGCGGTAAATCTGAAGATTCTTGAACCACATAGTTTTTGTCTTCCGTTTGTTTCAGTAGTGCCAGGGGAACGCCATTCTACACTTTCGACGTGAAAATGCCGTCAAAAGCGCGGTCTGGCGCGGTATGTATCTTGTAGGAAACGCCGCTAGAGCCTGGGAAACAGCTCCGCCTGGGCTGGCGCCTGCCGCGTGACAACGGCCGGATCGGACAAGGTCGAGATGCGCACGCCCAACAGGCGGATTTTCTTGTCAAATGGCACGCGCCGCAGGCAATCGCGGCTGGCGCGCAGGATGGCGGCGGCGTCCGCCGTGGCGCTGGGCAAGGTGATGTCGCGCGTGACGGTGCTGAAATCCTCGAAGCGCAGCTTGATGCCCACCGTGCGCCCCGCCAGCGACTGTTTATCGAGGTCGCCCGCCACGCGCGTGCACAGGCTTTCCAGCTTTTCCGACAGGGTGGCGCGGTCGCGCACCACCTGCAAGTCGCGCTCGAACGTCGTCTCGCGGCTGACGGACTTGGTTTCCCGGCTCGTCTGGACGGGCCGCTCGTCGATGCCCAGCGCCGCCTGGCGCAGCCAGCCCGTGTACAGGTCGCCGAACTGCGTGCGCAGCATGGCCATGTCGGCTTGCGCCAGCTCGCCGATGCTGACGATGCCCAGCGCTTCCAGCTTGGCCGTGGCCTTCGGGCCGATGCCATTGATCTTTTTTGCCGGCAAGGGCCAGACCCTGGTTTCGACATCCTCGGGCGACAAAATGGTCAGCCCGTCGGGTTTTTCCAGGTCGGAACAGATTTTTGCCAACAATTTGTTGGGCGCCAGGCCGACCGAGCACGACAGGCCCGTCGCCTCGAACACGGCCGCCTTCAGGCGCGCCGCCATGGCCGGCGCCTGCTCGCCATGTTCGGTCAGGTCGACATAGATTTCATCGATGCCCACGTTCTGGATGATGGGGGCAAGATTGGCCACGGCTTGCTTGAAGCGGGCCGAATACTCGCGGTAAGCCTCGAAATCGGCGGGCAGCAGGATGCTGTCGGGCGCCAGTTTCGCCGCCTTCATGATGCCCATGGCGGAAAACACGCCGAACGCGCGCGCCGCATACGTCGACGTGGTGACGACGCCGCGCCCCACGTAGTCGCGCATGCGCGCGAATTGCCGCGTGCCGTCTTCCTGCAGCATCGGTTGCTGCAGTCGGCCGCCGCCGATGACGACGGCTTCGCCGCGCAATTCCGGATATTTCAGCAGTTCCACGGAGGCAAAGAAGGCATCCATGTCCAGGTGAGCTATCCAGCGGCGGGCGGGTGGCTCGGGAAGTGGGGAGGCAGATGTGGTCAAGGACACCTCGCGGCAGGATACTGTAGTTATATACAGTATCGCTGGAAATGCCCGTGGATGCAAGTTGAAACGCATGCGCACCACAGTTGCTTTTCTCAATGGCAAGATTACAATCCTGACACGACTATAAAAGGAGTTGCCTTGTCTACAGCACATCAAGCTTTGCGCCACATGGCCGTCTGCTCATCCATCCTGCTGTCCACGCTGGCGCCATCCGCGCTGGCCGCCGATGCCACCGCCCCTGTCGCCGCCAGGACGGCCTGGCAGGAAACGCGCCACGGCACGGTCGTCACGGACGACTACCGCTGGCTGCAAAAAAAGACCGATCCTGCCGTGATCGATTACCTGAATGCGGAAAACGCCTACACGGCCGCCGTCACGGCCCCGATCCAGCCGCTGGCCGACAAGGTGACTGCGGAAGTCAAGGGCCGCATGCAGGAAGTGGACCTGTCCGTGCCTGCGCGCCAAGGTAACTTTTACTATTACACGCGCACGGAAGCGGGCAAGCAATATCCGCTGCATTGCCGCCGTCCTGTCGGCGCCAGCGGTGCCTACGATGCGCAGGCGGTCGAAGAAATCCTGCTGGACCAGAATCAATTGGCCGAAGGCCACAAATTCTTTGCCGTGCGCGCGTTTGCCATCAGCCCGAATGAACAATTGCTGGCCTACACCACCGACACGACGGGTTTCCGCCAGTACGAGCTGCATGTCAAGGATTTGAAGACGGGCAAGCTGCTGGGCGATAGCATGCCGCGCGTGACCTCGCTGGCGTGGGCGGCGGACAATGCCACCCTGATGCTGACGCAGGAAGACGCCACCACCAAGCGCTCGGACCGGCTGTTCCGCCTGGCCCTGGGCGGCGCGCCGCAACAGGTTTACCACGAGCCGGTGGAGCAATTCACCATCAATGTGGATCGCACGCACGACAAGCAGTTCTTCGTGCTGACCTCGGGCAGCACGGATACGAGCGAAGTGCTGCTGCTGCCAACGAGCAAGCCGCAAGGCAGTTTCCAGAGCGTGCTGAAACGCGAAAAAGGCCACCGCTACATCGTCGAGCACCGCGACGGCCAGTTGTATATCGTCACCAACAAGGAGGCGAAGAACTTCCGTGTCGTCAGCGCGCCGCTGTCTGCGCCGCAGCCGAAGAACTGGAAGCCCGTCGTGCCGCACAACAAGGATGCCGTGATCCAGTCCATCGACGTGTTCCAGGGCTACCTGGTGGTGATGGAAAAGGCGCGCGCCCTGAACCGCGCGCGCATCTACGATTTCGCGCATAAAAACTGGAAGACGGTGCAGTTCGACGACCCCGTCTACCTGGCCACATCCGTCGGCACGCCAGAGTTTTCCGCCACGCAATTTCGCATGTCGTACCAGTCGCCCGTCACGCCGCCCACCGTCATCGATGTCAGCATGAAGGATGGCAAGCGCACGGTACTGAAACAGCAGGAAATCGGCGGCGGCTTTGACGGCAGCCGCTACACCACGCAGCGCTTGTGGGCGAAGGCGCGCGATGGCGTGCAAGTGCCGCTGTGGGTCGTCTACAAGAAGGGAGTCAAGCTCGACGGTTCCGCGCCGCTGCTGCTGTACTCGTACGGCTCGTATGGCATTTCCACGGAAGCCACTTTCTCCATCAGCCGCATCAGCCTGCTGGAGCGGGGCGTCATCTATGCGCAGGCGCATATCCGCGGCGGCACCGACATGGGCGAAGCCTGGCATGAAGACGGCATGCTGATGAAGAAGAAAAACACCTTCAATGACTTCATCGACAGCGCCGACTATCTGGTGCGCGAAAAATGGACCAGCCCGAACCGCCTCATCATCCAGGGCGGCAGCGCCGGCGGCTTGCTGATGGGCGCCGTCGTCAACATGCGCCCCGAGCTGTTCCACGCCGTGCACGCGGCCGTGCCCTTCGTCGACGTGATGAACACCATGATGGACGCCAGCCTGCCCCTGACGACGGGAGAGTATCTGGAATGGGGCGACCCGAACCAGAAGGCGGCCTACGACTACATGCTCAGCTACTCGCCCTACGACAACATTGCGCGCAAGAATTATCCCGCCATGCTGGTGACGACGGGCCTGAACGACAGCCAGGTCATGTACTGGGAACCGGCCAAGTATGTGGCCAAGCTGCGCGCGTACAAGACGGACGGCAATCCCCTGCTGCTGAAAACGAATATGGGCGCCGGCCACGGCGGCGCATCGGGCCGCTATAACGCCATCGCCGAGAATGCGTTTAATATGGCGTGGATGCTTTCCCAATGGAATATCACGGAATAATGTGAAAAAAGCGCTTGCAGAAGGATTTTAGCCATCCTATAATAGCCCCTCTTCCAGACGTGGTGACAAACGTCGGGATGGTTTTCTGAGACAAGCAACGGGTGCTTAGCTCAGTTGGTAGAGCGGCGCCCTTACAAGGCGTAGGTCGGGAGTTCGAGCCTCTCAGCACCCACCAAATCAGAAAACTGTCCAGTGCTTCATGGATCAGCAATACAGATCATACGAGCTTGGAGTGGTAGTTCAGTTGGTTAGAATACCGGCCTGTCACGTCGGGGGTCGCGGGTTCGAGTCCCGTCCGCTCCGCCAATAAAAGAAAAGCCCTTTGGTTCCCAGAACCGAAGGGCTTTTCCCATTTCCGAACCAGAAAACACGTCAATACTCGCTCCCTTGAATATTTTTGCGCTTTTCAGCAAAAAAACTGCTTTTAGCCCTCAAGAATAGTTGCACAAGCGGGAAAGCGCCCCCTATAATAGTGCCTCTTCCAGACGTGGTGACAAACGTCGGGATAGTTTTCTGGGTATGCGGGTGCTTAGCTCAGTTGGTAGAGCGGCGCCCTTACAAGGCGTAGGTCGGGAGTTCGAGCCTCTCAGCACCCACCACCAATGCAGAAAATTATCCAGTGCTTCATGGATCAGCAACACAGATCATACGAGCTTGGAGTGGTAGTTCAGTTGGTTAGAATACCGGCCTGTCACGTCGGGGGTCGCGGGTTCGAGTCCCGTCCGCTCCGCCAATAAAAGAAAAGCCCTTTGGTTCCCAGAACCGAAGGGCTTTTCCCATTGTGGGGTCAGACCCTCAACACCGCCAACGTCAACCTCAAAGCTAACTTATCTGGGGGTCTGACCCCGGCTGTTAGAATCAGCGCTCGTCCTGACTCTGCAGCTCCTGCCTGATGCGCCTGCCCCACAGTCTTTCCCCCTACCTCGTCCTGCGCTTGCGCCTGGCCCATCATGCTTTGCTGCAATTTGCCGCCAGCCTGGCCAGTTCCATGGAAATTCTCGTGTTCCTGGCCGGCCCCGTCGTGCTGGGCTTGCTCAGCGTCATCGCCCTGCCCGGCTTTCTCGCCATGACCTTGCCCTGGCCCGCCGCTCTGGGTCTCTTGAGCGCGCAAGCCCTGCTGACCTGCCTGCCCGTCTGGTTGCTGCGCAAGCGCCTGCTGCCGGCTCCCATCGCCGCCTGGCTGCGCCAGCTGCCCTTGCCGACGCGCTTGCGCTGGCAAGCCGACGTGGCCGTGGCCGGCTTGCTGATGCTGCCGCTGGGCCTTGCCTACGCGGTCTCGGCCGGCATCTGGCTGGTGCAATCGCCGCCCTGGCTGCGCCCGATTGCCGCGCCCGGCATCGCCGCCACCGTCGCCGCCTGGCTGCTGGCCTGGCTGCTGACGACGCTCATCGTGGCGCAGCGCCTGCGCGCGCCACGCCCCGCACAAAGGGCACACCCGCCAACGATGAGCGCCTATGTGCCGCAACGGCCCCGCTGGCGCACCGTGTTCCTGTGGCGCCAGCTGTTCTGGCTGCCGTTCTGGCGCAATGACAATGTGATTGGCATCCAGCAAAGCGTACTGCTGGCCACGGCTGGCGCCAGCATGCTGGCCTGGCTGCTGCGTGCACCCCTCGTGCCGGCACCGCTGCTCGGTTTACTGGCCAGCGCCAGCCTGATCATTGTGACGGACCGGGGCGACAAGGCCGTGCGCGAGCAGATCGCCGTGCTGCGTCCATCGCTGGACGCCTGGCCCTTGGCCAGCACGGCCTTGACACGCCTGGCCTGCGCGGCGAGCCTGCTGCCACCGTTTGCCGTGCTGCTGGCAGGCGCTGTCTTGCTGTACAACATCCACCCCGCCACCTTGCAGCAGCGCGTGACCAGCGTGTATGCCCTCACCGCCAGCGCGGCCTTGCTGGCAATCGTCGGCCTGCCCCGCCTCACGGCGCGCGGACGCGTCGTCCTCGTCGTGCTGTCCATCCTTGCCTTGAGCGCTATCGGAAGCGAATTATGGAATTGAATGCCTCTTCTCCCACCTTGCACATCGAGCACCTCGATTTTCACTTCCCCACGCACAGCGTCTTCCAGGGATTCAGCCAGCAATTCGGCCCTGGCGTCACCTGGCTGCGGGGCGCGAATGGCGCCGGCAAGACGACCTTGCTGAAGTTGGCGGGCGGCGCCCTGCTGCCCGCGCGCGGGTCCATCCGCCTGGATGACGTCGACAGCGGCTGCATGCCGCTGGCGTACCGCGCACTAGCCTTCTATTGCGGCGGCGACGCACCCGCCCTGCCCTGGCTGCAAGTGCACGAATTTCTCGACCTGCACCTGGCCCTGTACCCGGGCAGCGACCAGTCGCTGCTGAACGACGAGCTGAAGGCGTTTGCCATGACGTCCACCTTGCAGCAAAGCATCATCGCCCTCTCGCTGGGCCAGCACAAAAAACTGCAACTGGCCTTGGCCCTGGCCTTGCCCGTACGCTTGCTGCTGATCGATGAACCGTTCAATGGCCTCGATACGGCCGCCATGGCACACCTGCGCGGGCGCCTGGCCGACCCGCTTCGTCTGGCGCGCCAGTGCATCGTGCTGACCAGCCACCTGGCGCCGGACGTGCCGCTGGCGGCGACGGTGGAAATATAGACAGGAAATACAGCTTTGCAAATCGACCAAGGACAGCTTACGATGCCGTGTTGCAAAAACCGGCGATCCCGGTGCAGCCACGACGACAAAACGGCACGGTTATTCACCGCGCCTGGCTTATTCTTGGAGAAATCATGTTGAACACCCACCGCAGCGCCCTGGCCATCCTGTGCGCCGTCCTTGCCGGCAGCGCCATTGCCGCCGGCCCCACGGGCACGCCCGCCGACTATGGCAGCGCCGCCCACGACGGCGCCGCGCAGCGCAGCATCGACCTGCAGCCCGATACGCGCCGCATCAACGTCACGCGCGGCGAAACCGTCACCATCGCGCGCGCCGGCCAACGTTTTACGTGGCACGTGCAAACCTTCAACAACAAGACCGTCTTCGCCCTGAGCGACATCGCGCCCAAGGACATGGCTGTCGATGGCGTCCAGGTATATGTGGCCGCCAATCCCCTGTACACGGGCAGCTAAGTTTCCTGCGCGCATAAAAAAAACCGGAACAGCCTCGCGGCCGTTCCGGTTTTTTATGCGTGAAGATTTACGCCGTCAATGCTTCTTTCGCTGCCGACTCTTCAACCACTTCCTCGTCGTCCGAGCGGATCAGGTGGTCAAAGGCGGACAGGGCTGCCTTGGCGCCTTCGCCGGTGGCGATGATGATCTGCTTGTATGGCACCGTGGTGACGTCGCCGGCCGCAAATACGCCGGGGATCGAGGTCTGGCCGCGTGCGTCCACTTCGATTTCACCGTGGCGCGACAACGCGACCGTGCCTTTCAGCCACTCCGTGTTCGGCACCAGGCCGATTTGCACGAAGACGCCTTCCAGCTCGACCTTCTTCGACTCGCCGCTGACCCGGTCCGTGTAGCTGAGGCCATTGACGATCTTGCCGTCGCCATGGATCTCGGTGGTTTGCGCCGACGTAATCACGGTCACGTTAGGCAGGCTGTGCAGCTTGCGTTGCAGCACCGCATCGGCACGCAATTCCGCGCCGAACTCGATCAGGGTCACGTGTTTTACCAGGCCGGCCAGGTCGATCGCCGCTTCCACGCCCGAGTTGCCGCCGCCGATCACGGCCACGCGCTTGCCCTTGAACAAGGGACCATCGCAGTGCGGGCAGTAGGCGACACCGCGGTTGCGGTATTCCTTCTCGCCCGGCACATTGATTTGGCGCCAGCGGGCGCCGGTGGCCAGGATCACGGTCTTGGCTTTCAGGATGGCGCCATTCGCCGTTTCGACCTCGATCAGCTTGCCCGGCGTCAACTTCGTGGCGCGCTGGGTGTTCATGATGTCGACGTCATAGGTCTTGACGTGCTGTTCCAGCGCCATGGCAAACTTCGGACCATCGGTTTCCTTGACGGAAATAAAATTCTCGATGGCCATGGTGTCGAGGGTCTGGCCGCCGAAACGCTCGGCCAGCACGCCCGTGTTGATGCCTTTGCGGGCCGCGTAAATGGCCGCTGCCGCGCCGGCAGGACCGCCGCCGACGATCAGTACATCAAAGACATCTTTCTTGCTCAAAGCTTCCGCCTGGCGGGCGCCGGCATTGGTGTCGAGCTTGGCGAGGATTTCCTCGACATTCGTGCGTCCCTGGCCGAAGTGCTGGCCATTCAGGAACATCATCGGCACGGCCATGATCTGGCGCTCTTCCACTTCTTGCGGGAACACGCCGCCATCGATGGTGGTGACCTTGATACGCGGGTTGATCACCGCCATGGCATTCAAGGCCTGCACCACTTCCGGGCAGTTATGGCAGGAGAGCGAAATAAACGTTTCAAACTCGTAATCGCCGTCGAGGTTGCGGATCTGCTCGATCACGGCATCGTCGAACTTGATGGTGTGGCCGCCCACTTGCAGCAGCGCCAGCACCAGCGAGGTAAATTCGTGGCCCAACGGCACACCGGCGAAACGCACGCCGATATCGGAGCCGGTACGGTTGATACTGAACGACGGGACCCGTACGCCAGCGTCAAGGCGCTCGACCAGCGTGATCTTGTCGCTCAACAGGACTATCTCCTGGAGCAATTCCTTCATCTCGCGGGCTTTTGCGCTGTCATCGAGAGAAGCGACCAGCTCAAGCGGATACACCACTTTTTCCAGGTAGGATTTCAGTTGGGTTTTGAGGGTTGCGTCTAACATGATTTTTTTCCTTTTCTACAAATATTTAGGCGAATGCCGGGCCGGACACCCGGTCCGGCATCGCGGTAACTACTTGTTTGCTGCTTGCTGCTTCAAGATTTAGATCTTGCCAACCAGGTCCAGCGATGGGGTCAGCGTTGCTGCGCCTTCCGTCCATTTGGCTGGGCAAACTTCGCCTGGGTGAGCGGCAACGTATTGGGCTGCCTTGACTTTGCGCAACAGTTCCGATGCGTCACGGCCGATGCCGTTGTCATGCACTTCCAGCACTTTGATGAAGCCGTCTGGATTGATGACGAAGGTACCGCGCAGTGCCATGCCTTCTTCTTCGATCATGACTTCGAAATTGCGCGACAGGGTGCCGGTCGGGTCGCCGATCAGTGCGTATTGCACTTTCTTGATCGCGTCCGAGGTATCGTGCCATGCTTTGTGCGCGAAATGCGAGTCGGTCGAGATGCCGTAGACATCGACGCCCAGCTTCTGGAATTCAGCGTGGTGATCGGCCAGGTCTTCCAGTTCGGTTGGGCAAACGAAGGTGAAGTCGGCTGGGTAGAACACGAATACCGACCACTTGCCTTTCAGCGATGCTTCCGTCAGGTCGACGAATTTGCCATTGTGGAATGCGGTTGCCTTGAATGGTTTAACTTGGGTATTGATGAGCGACATAATCATTTCCTCTCGTGTGGTGAATCAGTAAGACTCTAGTGTAAGGGGTTTTAGCCCATATGCAAAATTGATTGTAACAATAGTTTCAATTGGTTTTAGCTATCGCTACATGATGAGAACTCCATGATAGGCAGTTCCCACAGGATTGAACAGCGACAAAAAGGGTTCCCCTTCCTGCCGCCGGGTCTTTAATTTTTGAGTTCTTCCGGTACTTTGCCGCCGTTGTCCGCCAGCTTGATCATCACCTGGCGGTGCAGCCAGATGTTCATGCTGGCCGAATCGTTGGTATCACCCGTGAAGTGCAGCTCTTGCGCCAGTTCCTTGCGCGAAGCCAGGCTGCTGTCGAGTTGAAGCAGTTTCATCAGGTCGACGATGGACGTGCGCCAATTGAGTGTTTCCGCGTTCTTGCTGGCCAGGTCGACCAGCACCACTTCCACGTCCACCACCGGCACGGCAACCGCTGGTGCAGCTGCTGCTGGTGCCGCTGGCGCATCGGTAGCGGCCGCTGGCGTGGCTGCCGGGGCAGCGTCGGACGCATGGTGGAAGATTTTATTGTAGATATTGCTGAAAATGCCCATGAGGTCACCTCGAGTTGAGTGAATGGAAGAAGAGTTGCCTGCGCGCCCGGTTCATGACGCGAACCGGTGACAGCTGGAGCCGGGCGCAGGCGCCAGCCCGTCGAGTATAAGCCCGTTCAGGCCGGAAGCCCTGTCCCGCAGGGCCAGTGGACATCTGGTGGCAGGACACGCCTGTTTCAAGGGTGCAAGGGCCGCCGGGCGTGCAGCAGCGCATCGAACGCTTCGATGGCCAGCGGCGGCGCAAACAGCTCGCCTTGCGCAAAATCGCAGCCGATTTCCAGCAGCCGCGCGCGCTGCTCCGGCGTCTCCACCCCTTCGGCGATGACCTGCAAGCCCAGTTTATGCGCCATGGTGACGATGGCTTCGCACAGCGCCAGTTCGCTGGCCCCGGGCGCCAGCTTGCGCACCAGCACGCCGTCGAGCTTCAGGTAATCGATGCCGCACTGCTGCAATTGGGTCAGCGAAGCGGGGCCGCTGCCGAAGTTGTCGAGGGCAATCTGCAAGCCCGCCTCGCGCAAGTGCTGCAGCCGCTGCGCCATGCCGCTGCCGCTGCCGGCGCCCAGCAGCGCATCTTCGCGCATGTCGAGCACGATGGCCGAAGCCGGCACATCGAGCGCCAGCAACTGGCGCAGCCAGGTGCCGGGCGCCTCCACTTCGCGCTGCAGCTCCAGCGGCGACTGGTTCAGGCACAGTTGCAGCCCCGGCAAGCCGATGGCCTGGCCCTGCGCGCGCCAGCGCAGCAGTTGCGCGGCCGCCGTGCGCAGCACCCAGTCACCGATGTCGACGATCAAGCCGCTGCTCTCGGCCAGCGCCAGAAAATCCGGCGGACACACGATGCCCCGCTGCGGATGCTGCCAGCGCAGCAAGGCTTCCACCTTGGCAATATTGCCGCTGTGCAGCTCGACGATGGGCTGGTAATGCAGCTGCATCTGCTGTTCACGCAAGGCCGTGCGCAAGTCCGCCCCCAGGCGCATGCGGTTGACGGCCGCCACCTGCATGGCGGGCGTGAAATAGCTGTAGCGGTTGCGCCCCGCGCCTTTCGACACATACATGGCCTGGTCCGCATGCTTGAGCAAGTCCTCGATGGTGCCCGCGTCGTCCGGATACAGGGTGATGCCGATCGAGGCGGAGACAAACGCCTGCTCCTGCCCCAGCAAGAACGGCGCCAGCAAGCCGTCGAGTATCTGCCGGGCGATGCGGTCAACTTGCTGCAGATCATCGAGATCGGACAGGATCACCGTGAATTCATCGCCGCCCAGGCGCGCCACCGTATCCGTCTCGCGCACGCCCACGCGGATGCGCCGCGCCGCTTCGATCAGCAAGATATCGCCCTGGTGGTGACCGAGGGTGTCGTTGACTTCCTTGAAATGGTCGAGGTCGATGAACAGGATGGCCACGCGGCTCGTATCGCGCCGGCCCTGGGCCAGCGCCAGGCGCAAACGCTCGTGGAACATGCGCCGGTTTGGCAGTTGCGTCAGGGTATCGAAATTGGCTTGCTGCCAGATCAGCGCTTCCGTTTGCCGCTTGTCCGTCACGTCTTCCAGCATGCACAGGTGGTGCGGCCCACCGTGGCGCGCCGTGGCGATGGCCGTCACCGAGGCATCGACCCACACCACGTCGCCATCGGGACGCACGATGCGCTTGGCGTGGCGGAAGCCCGGCATGCGCCGCGCCAGCAGCTGCGCCACGTGTGCCTGCTCGCCCGCCACGTCGTCGGGATGGCTGATCTCCATCCAGCTCGTTTGCTTCATGTTTTCCAGGCTGCGCCCGGCGATGGCCAGATAGCGCGGATTAATATCCAGAAACTGTCCGCTCACGGTATCGATCAGGGCGATGCCCATCGGTGCTTCCTCGAACATGGTGCGAAAGCGCAATTCCCCTTGCCGGATGGTTTCCTCGGTGCGGCGGCGCTCGCGCGCCAGGTTGCTGAAGTGAAAGGCAGCCGACACGGCCAGCAAGCTGCCCGCCACGCCCAGCGACAGGTACAGCCAGCCGAGATCCGCGCCCGGCACAGGGTGGTACAGGAAACCCTGGTAGGCGCGGCTGTCCGTGGCATTGCGCGGCAGCACGCCCATGGCGGCATAGGTGTCGGCAATGTGCTGCCAGCGCTGGGGATTCATGTAGCCGAGCTCCACCAGCACGGGCTGCAGCAGCAATTCCATCTGCTGCGCCTCGTACAGCAGGTGATCGCGGTCATGGCGCTGGCTGTATTTGACGTGAATCACATCCGCCATTTCCTCGCGGTGCGCCATCGCGTACTGCCAGCCGCGCAGGCTGGCCGCGCGGAACGCTTTCACGCGCTCAGGATGCCGGCGCAGTTCGTACTCGCTGGTAAACAAATTGTCGCCGTAGAAATCGATGCCGGCCGTGCGCGGCGTAAACTGGTAATAGGGAAAGCCCGCCCGGTCCAGGTAGTCCGGTTCATTGGTGGAATACGCGGCAATCGCGTCGACCTTGCCATCGATCAAATCCCCGATCCGGTAGCTGGGCGGCAAGTGGCGCATCTGCTGCGGCGCGACGCCCATTTTCTGCAGGTACAGCGAGACTTCATCGAATGCGCCTGCCACGTCGCTGGCCGCACCGATCATCACGGGCGCCCCCACCAGCTTGCGCACATCGGGCGCACCGCCATGCTGGCGCATCAGCAGCACGCTGGGTGAATGCTGGAACACCACGGCCAGCACCACCACGGGCTTGCCGGCCATGCGGCTGAGCAACAAGGTGCTGTTACCCACACCATATTCAGCCTGGCCCGTCAGCACGGCCGCCTCGGCAAGCGGCGCGCCGCTGCCTTCGACCAATGTCACCTCGAGGCCAGCCTCGCGGTAATAACCTTGCTCGATGGCCGCGTAGTAGCCGGCAAACTGGAACTGGTGCGTGAAATTGAGCTGCAGGGAGATAGGCTCCAGCGCGCGGGCTTGTGTGGCCAGGCACAGCAGCAGAATGAAACAGCAGCGGAAAGCGTCGAATGCTTTCATCGGCATGGCAGAACACCACAGGAAGCTGCCGGGCTGGCAGGGTACGGCTATTGTAGCCGCCCCTTTTGCCGATGGATAATTATTTCACTAAGAACAATAACGTTGATGTTTTTGGCAAACAATCTGGCGTTTGTTTGCGCTAGAACACGACGCCGGCCACCAAAATGATGTTGGCATACGGACTGCACTCACCCGTACGCACGATGGCGCGCGCGCCCTTGCTCAATTGCTTGAACTCCTCGTGCGTCACCTGGCGCGCATCGGGCAAGGCCAGGGCCGCCACCTGCGCCGCCATGGCCGGATTATGCTGCGGCAATTCGCTGGCCAGCAAATGGTATTCCACCTGCATTTCACTCAATACCGTGTTGACGGTATCGATGAAGCCGGGAATGCCGCGCGTCAGGGCCAGGTCGATCAGGGGCACGCCCGGCTGCGACGGCAAGCCCGCGTCGCCGATGACGAGCATGTCGCCATGACCGAGCGACGCGATCAGTTGCGACAGCGCGATATTAAGCAGCGGTGATTTTTTCATCAGAACAACTCGTGCAAGTGGGGAATCGAGGTTTGCGCGCCGGGCTTGGTGACGCTCCAGGCGGCCGCGCGCTGGCCTTGTTGAATCGCGTCCGCCTCGTCCATGCCGGACGCCAGGCCCGCCACAAAACCGCCGATGAAGGTGTCGCCGGCAGCCGTCGTGTCGACCGCTTGCACCACTTCGGCCGGGAACGTGAAATCGCCGCCATACAGGGCCGCATGCACGCCCTTGGAACCCAAGGTGATGATGACATTGTCGCTGCCCAGCTTTTGCAGCGCGACCGCCAGCGCCTGGACGTCCGCGCCGTCCGGGCTGACGCCGGCCAGCATGGCCGCTTCGATTTCATTCGGAATCAGGTAGTCGACCAGTTCCAGCACGCCTTCTGGCAGGCTGGCGGCCGGGGCCGGGTTCAGCACCACCGTCTTGCCCAGCAAGCGGGCCAGTCTAATGGCGTGCACAACGGTGGCCATCGGCGTTTCCAGCTGCAGCACGACGATGTCCGCCTGTTCGATCAGCTCTTTGGCCGCATCGATGTGCGCGGGGCTCAGTAAATCGTTGGCGCCGCCGGCAATCACGATGCTGTTCTGGCCGTTGTCGTCGACCAGGATGGAAGCGATGCCGGACGCGACACCGGGCAAGGTGGTGATGTGGCTGTCGATGATGCCGTCACCCACGAGGGCCGCGCGCAAGGTCGCGCCGAAGGCGTCGTCGCCCACGCAGCCGACCATGGCCACTTGCTGGCCGCCGGCGGCCACTTTGCCGCTCAGGCGCGCGCAAGCCACGGCCTGGTTGGCGCCCTTGCCACCAGGAATGGTTCGAAACGCGCCGCCCGTCAGGGTTTCGCCGGGGAGGGGCATGCGCGGCACGCGCAAGACCAGGTCCATATTGATGCTGCCGATAACCACGATCATGATGTCATTCCCATCAGTTCAGTTGCAGGAGAAGTAAAAGGTACAGGCGCGGCGGCCACGCTGGAGCCGCGCACGTGCAATGCGGGGGCGATGCTGCGCTGCTGGCGCGGCAAGGCGGGGTCGGCGATGCGCGCCAGCAGGCAGGCGGCCGTGATACGGCCCAGTTCGCGCGTATTTTGCGCCACGCTGCTCAGGGCCGGATGCACGAAGCTGGCCAGGTCGATATCGTCGAAGCCGACGACGGCCAGTTCCACGGGCACGGCGATGCCGCGCTCGGCGGCGGCGCGCAAGGCGCCAAAGGCCATCAAATCATTGCAGCAGAACAAGGCGTCGGGGCGCTCGCCCTGGGGCAGCGCCAGCAAGTCCAGCGCCGCCGCATAACCGCCCGCGCTCGTAAAATCGCTATGGCGGCACAGGGCGTCGGCCAGGACCACGCCCGCGTCCGCCATGGCGCCGCGCGCGCCGGCGATGCGCTCGTTGGAAATGCTCACCTCGCGGGGACCGGCGATGCAGGCGAGGCGCCGGCGTCCCAGCCCCAGCAAATGGCGCGCGGCCAAGGATCCCCCGGCGCGGTTGTCGACGGCCACGGCATCGATGGCCAGGTCGCTGGGCGCGCGGTCGAGCAGCACGGCCGGCACCTTCATCTTGCGCAGCAATTCGCCATCGCTGTCGGCCAGCGCGGACAAGATCAGGCCGTCGCAGCGCTTGGTCAGCAGCACGTTCAGGTAATCGCGCTGCTTGACGGGGTCGTCATCGGAATTGCACAAAATCACGCTGTAGCCGGCCGCGTAGCAACTGTCCTCGATGCCGCGCGCCACTTCCGAAAAATACGGATTCGTATTATTGGGAATGATCAGGCCAATGGTGCCCGTGCTGCGGCTGCGCAAGGAGCGCGCCAGCGCGCTGGGCACGTAATGCAATTGCTCCGCCGCCGCCAGCACGGCGCGGCGCGCCGCGTCGCTGACGGGGCGGGTATTGTTAAGGACGTGCGAGACGGTGGTAAACGACACCCCCGCCGCCTGCGCCACTTGTTTGATGGTTGCCATGGGCCAGTATTATGAACGCTCGCCACGGCGGCGGTAAGTGTCGAGCACGACGGCGGCGACGATCACCAGGCCCGTGACGATGCGTTTCACGGGTTCCGACACGCCCACCTGCGCCAGGCCCGCTTCCAGCACGGAAATGATCAACACGCCGATAAAGGTGCTGATGACGGAACCGCGCCCGCCCATCAGGCTCGTGCCGCCGATCACGACGGCGGCGATCACTTGCAATTCCATGCCCACGCCGCCATTCGGGTCGGCCGCTTCCAGGCGCGACACCTGGAACAGCGCGCCCACGCCGGCCAGAAAGCCCATAAAGGCAAACACCAGCACTTTCGACGGTTTTGTGTTGATGCCGGACAGCCGCACGGCTTCTTCATTCGTGCCGATGCCGATCCAGTGGCGTCCCAGCACCGTGCGCGTGAGCACCAGGTGGCCGATGACGACGATGGCGATGGCGGCGATGAAGGCGGGCGACAGGCCGAAGGCGATCGGCGAGCTGATGCCGTCGACGGCGCTGCCGATGTATTCCGTGCGCGAATTGGTCACCTGGTACGCTAGGCCCCGTGCCATTTCCAGCACGCCCAGCGAGACGATGAACGAGGGGATGCGCCAGCCGACGGAAATGAGGCCCGTCGTCGCGCCGCACAGGGCGGCGACGAACATGCCCAGCAGGGCCGCGCTCCACACGGGCCAGCCCCAGTGCACGACGGCCAGCGACAGCACGGAAGCGGCCAGCGCCATCACGGAGCCGACGGACAGGTCGATGCCGCCGATGATCAGGACAAACGTCATGCCGACGGCCATCACCACCAGGGTCGGGATGTTGTTCGACAGGGTGCTGAGGGTAGCCAAAGTAAAAAAGTTTTCGCTGGCAAACGAGAACAGCACGCACATGGCGACCAGGGCGCCGATCAGGCCCGCATAGTTTTTCAGGTCGGCCAGGCTGCGCTGCAGATACGAAGGAGAGGAATGGGTGGTCATGGGAATCTTTCCGGCGGATCAGGCCGCAGCTGGAGTGGAAGTGGGGGTCAAATAGCCGGAGAAGGCGGCCGACAGCAGCGCGTCCTGGCTCCAGGCGCCGCGCTCGAAGGTGTCGACGATGCTGCCCGCGCTCATCACGGCGATGCGGTCGCAGATCAGCATCAGTTCGCGCAAGTCGCTCGACACGATGACGAGACCCTTGCCCTGGCGCGCCTGTTCGGCCAGCACCTGATAAATATCAAACTTGGCGCCGATATCGATGCCGCGCGTGGGCTCGTCGAACAGCATCACGGGGCAGTCGCGGTACAGCCAGCGGGCGATCACCACTTTTTGCTGGTTGCCGCCAGAGAGCTCGGCCACCGTTTGCGCGCTGCTGCGCGAGCGGATGCCCAGGCGCTGAATGTAATCGTCGGCCACCGTCGCTTCGGCCGCATCGTTGAGCCAGCCTGCGCCACTGACGGTATCGAGCGAGGCCAGGGTCGTGTTGACGGCGATGGACTGGCGCAACAACAAACCTTGGCCCTTGCGGTCTTCCGTGATCATGGCGATGCCCGCTTTCACGGCCGCCTGCGGCGAGTGCAAGGCAGCGGGTACTTCGCTGTCGCCGAGGAATACGTCACCGGCGTCGGCGCGGTCGGCGCCGAAGATCAAACGCAGCAATTCCGTGCGGCCCGAGCCGATCAGGCCGGCGATGCCGAGGATTTCACCGGCGCGCAAGTCGAACGAGGTGGGGTTGACCACCTTGCCGCGCGCCAGGCCGCGCACGCGCAGCAGCGGCGCGCCGATGGTGCGCCCGCTCAGGTCGACGGCATCGTCGGCCGAGCGGCCCACCATCAGGCTGACCAGGTCGGCGGCGGAGTGGCCCGCGATAGCGTCATCGCACACGAGCTGGCCGTCGCGCAGCACGGCGATGCGGTCGGCCACGCGCTTGAGTTCTTCCAGGCGGTGGGAAATATAGATGATGCACACGCCGTCGGCCTTCAGGCGCTCGATTTGCAGGAACAGCAATTCCACTTCGCGGTGCGTCAGCATGGCCGTCGGCTCATCGAGCACCAGCAGGCGGCAGGAACCAATCAAATTGCGTGCGATCTCGATCATCTGCTGGTGGCCGATACCCAGCTCGCCGACCAAGGTCCACGGGTCGAGGCCGCCCAGGCCCACTTTGTCCATCTGTTCGCGCGCGTCGCGTTCAAGACGGGTGCGGTCGATGAAGCCGAAACGCTGCGGCAGGTTTTTCAGGTACAGGTTTTCCGCGATCGACAAGGTGGGAATCAGATTGAGTTCCTGCATCACCATGCGGATACCCAGCGCCTCGGCGGCGCCGCGCGAGGCGGGCTGGTAAGGCTTGCCGTCGAGCAGCATGGTGCCCGTGGTGGCTTGCTCCAGGCCGCAGATGATCTTCGACAAGGTACTCTTGCCCGCGCCGTTCTCGCCCGTCAGCGCCAGCACCTGGCCAGCGGCGAAGCGCAAGCCCACGCCGCCCAGCACGGGGCCGACATAGGACTTGCCGATGTTATCGAGCGTTAACAGGGGAATGGCGGCTGGCGCCGGGGGTATGTCGATGGGCATGATAAAACTCCGCGGTAGTGGCGGCGGGGCCGGCTGCGCCTGCTCGGTGAGCAAGCGGGCGCCAACCCCGGCGGGATCAAACGATCAGGACTTGGCGCCCTTGGCGACCAGTTCGACCTTGGTTTCGATGACGCCACCGAGCTCGGCCTGTTTCTTCTTCTGCGCCAGGGCTTTCAGCACGGTCTCGATGCCGAACACGGCTTGCTGCGAACCGAACTGGTCGGCGGTGGCCAGCACGCGGCCATCGGCCAGCATCGGCTTGATGGCGTTGATGTTGTCATAGCCGACGACGAGCACTTTGCCCGTCTTGCCGGCCGCCTTGATGGCGGAAATGGCGCCGATGGCCATGTTGTCGTTACCGCACAGCAAAGCCTTGATATTCGGGTTGGCGTTCAGCATGGCGGCGGCCACCGTGTTGGCAGGGGCGATTTCCCACTGGCCCGACTGCACGCTGACGACCTTGGCGCCGGCCGCGTTCATCGCGTCCTGGAAGCCCAGGGTACGCTGCTGCGCGTTGTAGGTGGTGGAGACGCCTTCGATGATGCCGACGGGATCACCCTTCTTGATCTGCTTGGCCAGGAAGTCGCCGACCACCTTGGCGCCCTTGCGGTTGTCCGGGCCGACGAACGGCACGCTGATGCCCTTCTCTTTCAGGGCGCCCTCGTCGAGCTTGTTGTCGATATTGACGACGATGATGCCCGCGTCGATGGCTTTTTTCAGCACCGGCACCAGCGCTTTCGAGTCGGCCGGGGCAATCACCAGCGCGTTGACGCGCGAGACGATCATTTGCTCGACCAGCTTGATCTGGCTCGACGTATCCGTTTCATCCTTGATGCCGTTCGACAGCAAGTCGTACTTGGCGGCATTCGCCTTCTGGTGCGCCTTGGCGCCATTTTCCATGGTCAGGAAAAATTCATTGGCAAGCGACTTCATCACCAGCGCCACCTTCGGTTTGGCAGGTGTCTGCGCCATCGCCGGCACGGCAGGCAAGGCACACACGAGGACAGCGGCGGCAATCATTTTCAGGCGAATACGGGATGTCATGGGCGTCTCCAGAGTTGTTGGTCAAGCACGTGTAGAGCATGCTTTTATGGAATTTCATTGCGCGCAAACGTTTGCGCGAAGCGAATAGTGCCTCAATGCCCCATATCAGTGCAAGCAAAACTGTATGTGCGGTGCAGCAAAAGGGAGACGCCCAGAGGGAAGCAGGCAGGCCGATGCGATCGGCCTGCCGAGGGGAAATGCGCAGAAGTCAGGCGTTTGTTGCGGGACGGGCGCTGGCCCACTGCACGGCCAGCACGCTGGCCAGCACCAGCAGCAAACCCAGCATCGACCAGCCCGTCATGGCCTGGCCCAGCAAGGCCCAGCCCAGCACGACAGCCATCAGGGGGCTGAGCAAGCCCAGCGAGGACACGGCCACGGGCGACAGGCGGCTGATGCCGCGGAACCACAAGGCATACGCCAGCAGCGCGCCGGCCAGGCACAGGTAGGCGTAGGCCAGCACTTGCTGCACGGATAACGCCGGCAGCGGCGCGTCGGCCAGCCAGGCGACGGGCGCCAGCATCAGGCCGCCAAGCAGCAATTGCCAGCCCGTCAGCGCCAGCACGGGCAAGTCCGGCTTCCAGCGTCGTGTCAGATACGTGCCGGCCGCCATGCAAGCCGTGCCGCCCAGCGCGGCGGCGATGCCGACGGGTTCCCACACGGTGCGCGGCGACAATAACAGAACGCCCATGCCGGCCACGCCCAGCACGCTGGCCAGCAAGGCCAGGCGGGCCGGACGGCGCCCTTCCACGCCCCAGGCCAGGCCCATCACCAGCAGCGGCTGGATGGCCCCCACCACGGCCGCCAGGCCGCCCGGCAAGCGGTAGGCGGCGACGAACAGCAGCGCCTGGAACACGCCGATATTGAGCGCGGAAAGAATCAGCACGCGGCCCCAGTCGCGCCGCGCGGGCAGGCGCCGCATCAGCAGCAGCAACAGCAGGCCGGCCGGCAGCACGCGGATCAGGGCCGCCGTGAAGGGCCGGTCGGGCGGCAGCAGTTCGGACGTGACGATATACGTGGAACCCCAGATCAGGGGCGCCAGCGCCGTGAGCAGAATGTCGCCCCAGGCGGGACGGGCAGAAGAAGAGGCCATGCAACTATCTCGACATTAAGATAAAAGTCCAGTGTGGGCGCGAACTATCTTGATGTCAAGATAAATTGGCGTGCGCGCCGTTGCCTGCGGGCGGGCGAAAAAAAACCCGGCATGGCCGGGTTCCGGAACGCTGCCAAGCGGCACGTTGCGCCGCCTGGCTCGCCGTTTAATCGCGCATGCGCCGCAGGGTTGTCACCCGCATGCCGCCCATGCTGATCTGCGCCGTGCTGCCATCGTCACTGACGATAATGTCCATGGCCGCATCGCCCGCGCCTTGCGGCGTGATCGTCACGGTATTGCCGTTGGTGGTGAAGGTGGCCTTGGTCGAGGTTCCGTTATTGATCACGCTGTCGCGCGTAAATTCCAGGACATTGCCCATCGCCGCCTGCCATTTCCCCACCGCCGGGTGACCGCCAAAGCTGAACGCGCTTTTCAGCTTGTCCAGCATGCCCGCGCCCTGCACGGCCGGCGATTTGCCTATCGCACCGGTCAAGGCCGCCTGGCTCATCTGCGTTTCGTCGATGACTTGCCACTGCTTGTCGACCAGCGCCATCGGCAACCGCACTTCCAGGTCGCCGTCCGGCAAGCGTTGCAGGATCAGTGCGCGGTCCGGCGATTTGGCGAACCACGCCGCCTCATCGGTCAGCGTCAGCGTGGCCTTGGCCATCGCCACGTGCTGTGCGCCCAGGTCGCGCACCTGGTCGTAGCCGCTGACCTTGGCCACTTTCACGCCCTTGGCCACGCACAGCTTGTCGCCGCGCAAAGCCGCCTTGCCCGGTGCGGCCAGCGCGTAGACAAATTGCGATTGCGCAACCCAACCACCGCTGCCTTGTTCCACGGGTGCGCTGTACAGTCCGCTACGCACGAGGATATCCAGCCATTGCCGAGTGGAACTGTCGTACGAGGCCACGCGGATCTCTTCCTTCTGGTACGGCAAGTTGGTGAGGCACAGCAACTTGTCGCGCGCCGCCTCGTCGGCCGCCAGATGGGCATCGATGGCGCGGCTGAAACTGCCGGCCGAGGCCGCTTCCGGCGCCAGCAGCCACGCCAGCGCGCCGCCGGCCACGATGACCACCGCCAGCACACCGCCGGCGATCATGATGTGGCGCCGCTTCACGCCGGACAGCACCGGCGTCGCGGCTGCTGCAGATGCCGGTACTGGTGCGGGCGCAGGCGCCGGTGCCGCGTTGACGGCCTTGCCGCATTCATCGCAAAAGCGCGCGTCCGGGGCATGGGCGGTACCGCATTTGGTGCAGAAGTGAGCCATGGTGTGCCTTACTTGAGTTTATGCGCGCATTCGCCGCAGAACACGTCATCGGACGCGACCGGTGCCTTGCAGTTCGGGCATTGCAGGCTGTCAGCTGGCGCTGCCGGAGCGGCTGGGGCCGTCGCCTGCTCGGCCAGGGTGCGCGCACGTTCACGCGCTTCCTCGGCCTTTTTCTTGACCACGGCCAGGCCTTCGTTCAGGCTCGCTTCCGAGGCGCTGAAATCGACATTGCGCGTGGCGTTCAGGTAAATGATGCACACGCCCTTGGTGAAAATCAGACCAGGCACAACGGCCGCGGCCGCCATCAGCAAGCCGCCGCCCAGGCCGGCAGCGATGATATAGCCGGAACCGCCGCCGCCACCCAGGCCCGAGGCCAGCGTGTACATGTTCATCTGGCTGCCCAGGCCCAGGATGCCAGCCGACATGCCCGTGGTCAGCGACACGCCGGCACCGAGCACGCCAAAGATCAGCAGGGCCACAAACGAGGTCATCATGAACAGCAGCACTTCCAGCAGGATTACCGACACCAGCTTGGTGCGCACGATCTGGTTCAGGCGCGCAATGATCTGGAACACGCTGGCACCCGACCAGGCGGCAGGGCCGGCCAGCGGCAGCATCACGTAGAACAGCGCAAACACCAGCACGCCCAGCACGATGGCCGACAAGGGGAAGACGACCGCGTACAGCACGGGGCCGAGCACGGGAATCTTGCAAACGAACAAGATGATGGCGATGGCGAACATGGCCGCCAGCACGATCAGAAATTCCAGGAAGACGACCGCGATCAGGCGGTGGCTGGTGTACAGCGAAACGAGCACGGCATCAACCAGGCTCATCCCAGGCTGGCCTTGCGCATCGCGCATCAGCAGGATGCCCACGGCGTTGGAACCGTAAAACATCACCAGGAAGGCCATCAGGCCGCCCAGAAAGGCCAGCACGGCACTGTTCATGCCGCCGGCCAGCATCATCAGCACGCCACCGACGAGCACGGCACCGATGAAGGTCAGGGCCAGCAGGACAATCGCGCGGAAGTTCTTGATGGCATCGGTCGCTTCGATCAGCGAACCCACGGCGGAGGAAAAGGGAAGAGGTTTATGTGCTTCGGTGGAAATAGTCATGTCTGGCCTGGAAGGGGGAAATCGGGATGGGACGGCCTGCCTGGCCGTCCCGTGGTATTGATGTGTCAGTAGGCCAGCGCCAGTTGCAGCTCGCTCGCAGGCGCCTGGCGCTGGACGATCTGCAGCTTGACGTCCTGGCCGCCGACACGCTTGCTATTCAGGTACAAGGCCGTGCGCACGGGGTAAATGCCCTGCGGTACGCCTTCGGGCATGGGAATCGAGAAGCCGCCCTTGTAGGCGCCGCTGCCATTATTGCTGCTGACGACCTTGCGCACAGTTTTGATCAGGTCGCCATTTGGCTTGTACAGGCTCAATTCTTCTTCCACCAGCGGATTCGGATCGCGCGTGCCGGCGGCCACTTCGATATACGAATTGGTCTGCGCCTTCTGGCCCGGACGGACGGAGGACGGCGTAAAGGCCGTCTCATACTTCACCAGCGTCGACTGCTCGGGCAGCTTGCCCTTGTTGGCCACCTTGTAGTCGGCCTGCACTTGCTGCGCCGTCTTGACTTGCTGGCTTTGATAATTCAAGGCCACGCAGGCGAGTGCGCCCAGGCTGGCGCCCAGGGCCGCGCCGCGCACGGTATTCGTGCCACCGCCCAGCAAGCCGCCCACGACAGCGCCGATGCCGGCCAGCATGGCCGTATTGCATTCACCGCTGGCCGCTTCCGTGCCTGCGGTGGTGGTGCCGGTGGCGCCAGGGCCACCCGGCGCGGCGCAGCCGGCCAGCATCGAGGACACGACCAGCAGGGCTACCATGGGCTTGGCAATTTGTTTCAAGTTTTTCACGTTATTCTCCGGGAGGAACAAAATAGGGGAAGGCAAGCAGCGCGGCTTACTCGATCTGGATTTGCGACAGCGCCTTGTCTTGCGCGTCTTTCGCCTTGCGCTTGATGTCGAGCGCGTAGCGGTTGCCCTTGTCCATGCGCAACACGGCATTCGCGTTGGCAATGGCACAGTCGTATTTGCGCTGGCTCATGCAGTGGCTCGCTTCCGACAGGCTCTCCGTGATCACGCTTTCCAGGCCGGCAGCCTTGTTCACAGGCGCGGCCGGCGGTGTCACCTTGACGGGTTTTGCCGGCTTTTCCGCGACAGGTGCCGGTGCTGGCTCGGGTGCTGGCTCGGGCGCCGGAACGGGAACGGCCTCCGGCACTGGCGCGGGTTCGTCCGCAGCCGCAGCAGGTGTCGCGGCAAAGTCGGCCGTCGCGGCGCCATCGAGCACAGGGTCGCTGATGGCCAGCGGCTGCTCGGCGGCAGACGCGGCGTCCTCCTGCCCCGGCGAGCTTGGCGCGGATTCCGGCGCCGCTACAGGCGGCTTGCCTGACAAGAAATAGTAAGCGCCCGCACCGCCCAGCAGCACCACCACGGCGACCGCCGCGCCGATCAGCTTCATGCGGTTGCCGCCTGTCGGGCTGTCAACCGGCGTGTCGGGAACACTGTCCGGCACGCGTGCGGGAATGGCTTCCGGTTCCGGCGCAGGGGCGGGCACAGGATCGGCACGGCGCTTTTCCAGCACCGGCGGTGGCGGCGCGACCGGTTCCGGGATGAAAACGGGAACGGGTTCCGGGGCAGCTTCGGCGACCACGTTTTCCACTGGTACGGCGACCGGCTCCGGCGCCGTCACCGGCGCCACGGCAAAGCTGAACGCGCACTTGGGGCAGAATTTGGCATCGGCCTTGCAATCATGGCCGCACTGGCCACAGGATTTGCCTGGCAGCGGGGCGGCAGCGATGGTGGCAACGGCAAACGTCGTGCCGCAGGAAGAACAGAATTTTGCGCCCGGTTTATTCTCGGCCTGGCAGGAAAGGCATTTCAATTGGCATCTCTTTTCATATCAACGCTGACGCCGTACGCCTGTATCGCTTGCCAGAATGGCAGCTTTGTTGCCGTACGGCTAAATATGCAACGAGTATATTTTCAAACAGCAAGTTGCCACAAGAGAAAATTGCCTTTTGCTCTATTCAATTTTTAAATATTGGTAAAAATACTGCCGCCAAGGCCATCTCGCGCACCATCTTGGTGCGCAGAGAGCAAAAAACCCGGCAACGCAGTCCGCGTTGCCGGGTTTTCAGGCGATGCCCGAGGCGCCGAGGGCAGTTTACTTGCGCCCGCCCCGTGCCGGCGCGGCATGGCCACCCTTGGCGGGCGGCTTGCTGCCACGGCCCATCGGCACGACGGCCGGCTTGGCCTTCGTCTTGATGGTCGACAAAATCGAGGGCCGCACTTTCGATTCCGCAGCCGAGGCTTTTGGCGCGGCAGCCGTGCCGCCCAGGGCGATGCGGTTCTTGCCTGGCGTGACCTTGAACTTGTCCGGCGTGCCGGCGCCATGCGTCTGGCGGCTGCGTTCGCCTGCGGCCAGGCCGCCCGACTCGGACGAGGTCCAGGCAGGAATCAAGTGCTTGTCGCCATTG
This sequence comes from Janthinobacterium sp. PAMC25594, assembly GCF_019443505.1. Classification (NCBI taxonomy): domain Bacteria; kingdom Pseudomonadati; phylum Pseudomonadota; class Betaproteobacteria; order Burkholderiales; family Oxalobacteraceae; genus Janthinobacterium; species Janthinobacterium sp. PAMC25594. The sequence continues at coordinate 4,183,639 of NZ_CP080377.1, read as the reverse complement.
CCGATCAAGTCGCCACGCCCCATGTTGACCAGCGCTTCGCGCAGGATCGGCCAGTTGGCCGGATCCTGGTAGCGCAGGAAAGCCTTGTGCGTGCGGCGGATCTTGCCGCTGCGCGCCGTTTCCACCACTTCCGAGTCAGTCGTGACCTTGCGCAAGGGATTCTTGCGTGTGTGATACATGGTCGTGGCCATGGCCATCGGCGTGGGCATGAAGGTTTGCACTTGGTCCAGCTTGAAATTGTTTTTCTTCAGCCACAGGGCCAGGTTCAGCATGTCCAGGTCCGTCGTGCCCGGATGGGCGGCGATGAAGTACGGGATCAGGTATTGCTTCTTGCCCGCTTCCAGCGAGAAACGGTCGAACATTTCCTTGAATTCGTCATACGCGCCGATGCCGGGCTTCATCATCTTCGACAAAGTGCCCTCTTCCGTGTGCTCGGGCGCGATCTTCAGCAAACCGCCGACGTGGTGCGTCACCAGCTCTTTGACGTACTCGGGCGAACGCACGGCCAGATCGTAGCGCAAGCCCGAGCTGATCAGCACTTTCTTGATGCCGGGAATGGCGCGCGCCTTGCGGTACAGGGAAATGAGCTTGCTGTGGTCGGTGCCCAGGTTGACGCAGATCGACGGGTACACGCAGGACAGGCGGCGGCACGACACTTCGATCTCTTTATCTTTGCAAGCGAGGCGGTACATATTCGCCGTCGGGCCACCCATATCGGAAATGGTGCCCGTAAAGCCTTTGGTTTTATCGCGGATATGCTCGATTTCGCGCAGGATCGACGGTTCCGAGCGGCTCTGGATGATGCGGCCTTCATGTTCCGTGATCGAGCAGAAGGTGCAGCCGCCGAAGCAGCCGCGCATGATGTTGACGGAAAAACGGATCATTTCCCAGGCGGGAATGTGCGCCTTGCCGTAACTTGGGTGCGGGGCGCGCGCGTAATTCATGTCGTACACGCCATCCATCTCGTCCATGGCCAGCGGCAGCGGCGGCGGATTGAGCCACACGTCGCGTTCGCCGTGCGCCTGCACCATGGCGCGCGCATTGCCGGGATTCGATTCCAGGTGGAACACGCGCGACGCGTGCGCATACATGACGGGGTCATCCTTGACGACGTCGTAGGCGGGCAAGCGCACGACCGTCTTGTCGTGCTTTTCCTTGGCCATGGCCAGGCGCTCTTCGCGGCTCATGATGCGGATCGGCTTGATGACTTCGGCCGATTTCGAGGCATTTTCCGTGGCGCAGGCGGTCTTGTCTTCCTGCACCATCTCATACGGGCTGTAGTGCGGATCGACCTTGCCGGGCACGTCGACGCGGGTGGAATTGTGCACGCCCCAGTCGTCGCCAGGCAGCCAGCCGGACGGCACCATGAAGGCCGTGCCGCGCAAGTCGCGGATATCCTTGATGTTTTCGCCGGCGGCCAGACGGTGCGTCAGGTCGACCAGCGCCCGTTCGGCATTGCCAAAGATCAACAGATCGGCCTTGGAATCGGGCAAGACGGAACGGCGGACCTTGTCCGACCAGTAATCGTAATGGGCGATGCGGCGCAGCGACGCCTCGATACTGCCGATGACCACCGGCACGTCGGGATACGCTTCGCGCGCGCGCTGGGCGTACACGGTGACGGCGCGGTCCGGGCGTTTATTCGGTTCGGCATTCGCCGTGTAGGCGTCGTCGGAGCGGATCTTGCGGTCGGCCGTGTACTGGTTGACCATGGAATCCATGTTGCCGGCGGTAATGCCATAGTACAAACGCGGCTTGCCGAGGATGCGGAAGGCGTCGGCCGACAGCCAGTCCGGCTGGCTGATGATGCCAACGCGGTAACCTTGCGCTTCGAGCAGGCGGCCAACGAGGGCCATGCCGAAACTCGGATGGTCGATGTAGGCGTCGCCCGTGACGAGGATGACGTCGCACTGGTCCCAGCCCAGCACGTCCATCTCGGCACGCGACATCGGCAGGAAAGGCGCCACGGCAGCGCGGGCAGACCGCTTGGGAACGGTCGCAAATAAATTGGTAGGGGAGCTCATAGGGTACGGATTGTACCGGAATTGGCCATTTCCAACCTGACGGCCTGCTTTTTACTGTTGGATTTCAGTACAAAAAACGTTTATTTTTCAATCACTTGGGGAAAGAAGGCCCTTGGGGTCTGACCCTTCGGGGGTCTGACCCCAGCTTTTCCCCGGGTTACATCAGATCCCCATATTGGCGAGAATCTCGCCAAGTTCCCGCAGCGCCGGCTCCAGTTTCGGATGCTTGACGGCAAACTTGGCCGACAATTCCTGGCTGCGCTCGGCCAGCCCATACGTGGTCGACTCTTCGTCCTGTTCCTGCGCGGCGCGCTTTTCCATCAGCAACTTGATGTCGACATCGAGTTTTTGCAGCAAACCATGCAGTTCTTCATCGACGGGGCCGCTGGTTGCGAGTGTCGAATGCAACTGTTGCAGCGATTCCTTGAGTTTGCTATCCATATCTTTTTCCTGTCAGTCAGTAAATTGCGTGTCCAGGAACAATTGTTCCACCTTGCTCCTGGCCCACGGGGTCTTGCGCAAAAATTTCAGGCTCGACTTGATGCTGGGATCGCTGATGAAGCAATTGATATCGATGTGCTTGGCCAGGCCGTCCCAACCGTAGTGGGCGTGCAGGCGCGTCACGATACCTTCCAGGGTGATGCCATTCAAATCTTGCTGACTCATATACTCTTTCGACTGCCTTGGTTACGTCTTCATTTACATCTTACTCAATTCTACGCCGCCGGCACAGAAAGCTTGCGTGCGCCATGTCAACGCAACGCAAGCTTCTGATGAGGACGGCTTACTTCGCGTTCAAGCCGCGGCGTTCCAGCAATGGTTCCACGGTGGCGTCGCGGCCGCGGAAGTCACGGAACAGTTGCAGCGCATCGACGCTGCCGCCGCGCGACAGCAATTTGCTGCGGAACCAGTCGCCATTCTTGCGCGTCAGGCCGCCGTTTTCCTTGAACCAGTTGACCGATTCGGCGTCCAGCTTTTCCGACCACAGGTAGGCATAGTATGCCGCCGAGTAGCCGCCCGAGAAGCTGTGCGAGAAGTAGCTGGTGCGGTAGCGCGGCGGCACGGGCGCGTAGTCGACGCCCGCGTCTTTCAACGATGCCGCTTCAAAGGCCAGCACGTCCGTCGGAATCTGCGCTGGCGCCAGCTGGTGCCAGCGCTGGTCCAGCAGGGCCGCCGACAGGTACTCGGTGGTCATGAAGCCCTGGTTGAATTTCTTCGCCGCCGTGACCTTGTCGAGCAATTCCTGCGGCATGGCCGCGCCGCTCTGGTAGTGCTTGGCATAGTTTTGCAGCACTTCCGGCCAGACGGCCCACATTTCATTGACTTGCGATGGATACTCGACGAAGTCGCTCGGCACGCTGGTGCCGGCAAAGCGCGGGTATTTCACGTTCGAGAACATGCCGTGCAGCGCATGGCCGAATTCGTGGAACATCGTCGTCACTTCATCGAACGTCAATAGCGTCGGCTGACCGGCCGGCGGCTTCGGAATATTCAACTGGTTGGCGACAACGGGATGCGTGCCCATCAGCGATGATTGCGACACGTATTCATTCATCCACGCGCCGCCATGCTTGTTGCCACGCGCATAGAAGTCGGCGATGAACAGGGCCAGCGGCTTGCCGTTGGCATCCAGAACGTCGTAGACGCGCACGTCCGGGTTGTACACCGGTAAATCAGTACGTTGCTTGAAGCTGATGCCGTACAGTTTATTGGCGGCAAAGAAGACGCCGTTGTTCAGCACGCTGTTGAGTTCCAGATACGGTTTCAGCTCGTTTTCATCAAAGTTGAAACGTTGCTTGCGCAGCTTGTCCGTGTAGATGGCCCAGTCGGCCGCCGCTACCTGGAAACCGCCTTTTTCCGCATCGACCACTTGCTGCAGGTCGGCCGCTTCGCGGCGCGCATTGGCGACAGCCGGTTTCGCCAGTTCCGACAGCAAGGTGTTGACGGCGGTCGTCGTCTTGGCCGTCTGGTCTTCCAGCGAATAGGCGGCGTAATTGGCGTAACCGAGCAAGGTGGCCCGTTCGGCGCGCAATTTGGCCAGTTTCAGCACGATGGCGCGGTTGTCGAACTCGCCGCCCTGGCTGCCCCGGTTCAGCGAAGCGTCCATCAAACGCTGGCGTGTCTTGCGATCCGTCAATACGGCCAATGGCGGCTGGCCGCTGGTGTTGACCAGGGCGATGACGAACTTGCCCGTCAAACCGCGTTCCTTGGCGGCCGCGGCGGCCGTGTCGATATCGCTGTCCGTCATGCCGGCCAGTTCGGCACGGGTGTCGACGACGAGGCTCTTGGCATTCGTTTCCTTCAGCACGTTTTGCGCGAAGGCCGTTTCCAGGCCCGCCTGCTCGGCGTTATAGGCTTTCAGTTTTTCCTTGTCCGCATCGGACAGCTTGGCGCCGGCGCGCACGAAATCCGTGTGATAACGTTCCAGCAAGCGCAAGGATTCGGCATCGAGGCCCAGCTTGTCGCGCTTGGCATACAGGGTGTCGATGCGGGCAAACAGTTTCGGGTTCAGGGTGATGGCGTCGCCATGCGCGGCCAGCTTGGGCGACACATCCACTTCCACCGCTTCCAGCACGGCATTGGTATTGGTCGACGTCATGTTGCTGAAGATGCTCTGCACGCGGTGCAGCAGCTGCCCCGTGCGCTCCAGCGCGACGATGGTGTTTTCAAACGTGGCCGGCTGGCGGTTGCTGGCAATCGCGTTGACTTCAGCCAACTGGCGTTTCATGCCTTCGGCAAACGCCGGCGCATAGTGAGCATCCTTGATCAGGCCGAACTGCGGCATCTGGAATGGCAGCGGACTGACTTTGAGCAAAGGATTCTGGGCGCTGATGGCGGCGGCAGGTGCGGCGGCGGCCAGGGCGGAAGGAGCGGCGTGGGCCAGCATGACGCTGGCGGCGATGACGAGCAGTTGTGGACGGATCATGACATCTTTCAGGAAGCGCGGGAAGAACCGCGATCGCGTCGCGGGCCAGTGGCAGATCATAGCAGCCTGTCACACAGGCGTCATCCAACATGGGTGATCCTGTGGTGCAGCACGCCAAATGCGCGGTTTACCACGGTGTAAAATAAAAATCGCCAAATAAAAATGGCCGCCAATTGCTTGGCAGCCATTTTTTCATTGACCCGGCCTTGACGCCGGCATCACCCGATTACTTGCCGGCTTATTTAACGCTCAGGCCACGGCGTTGCAGCAGCGGCTCGATCTTCGCATCGCGGCCGCGGAAGTTGCGGTAGATGTCGAGCGCATCGGCGCTGCCGCCGCGCGACAGCAACTTGGCTCTGAACCAGTCGCCATTCTTGCGCGTCAGGCCGCCGTTTTCCTTGAACCACTCGACCGTATCGGCATCGAGCTTTTCCGACCACAGATACGCGTAGTAGCCGGCCGAATAACCGCCCGCGAACGCGTGCGAGAAATACGTGGTGCGGTAGCGCGGCGGTGCCGGGGCGAAATCGACACCCGCCTCCGTCAAGGCGGTTTTTTCAAACGCCAGCACGTCGGTGGGAATCTGTGCCGGGGTCAGCTGATGCCAGCGCTGGTCCAGCAGGGCCGACGCCAGGTATTCCGTCGTCTTGTAGCCCTGGTTGAAGTTGTCGGCCGCCGTCACCTTGGCCAGCAGTTCGGCGGGAATGGCCGCGCCCGTCTGGTAGTGCTTGGCGTAGTTTTGCAGCACTTCCGGCCACAGCGCCCACATTTCGTTGACTTGCGACGGGTATTCGACGAAGTCGCGCGGCACGCTGGTGCCGGCGAAGCGCGGGTATTTCACGTTCGAAAACATGCCATGCAGCGCATGGCCGAATTCGTGGAACATGGTGTTGACTTCGTCAAACGTCATCAGGGTCGGCTGGCCCGCTTCCGGCTTTGGAATGTTGAGGTTATTCGCAATCACCGGCTTGCGGTTCAGCAAGCTCGACTGGCCCACGTAGGCATTTGCCCAGGCGCCGCCGCGCTTGTTGCTGCGCGCGTAAGGGTCCAGCGTGAAAATGGCCAGCTGCGTGCCGTCTTCATTGAAGACGTCGTACACCAGCATGTCGGCCGTGTAGACGGGCAAGTCGGTGCGCTGCTTGAAAGTGAGACCATACAACTTGCCAGCGGCAAAGAACACGCCACGGGTCAGCACGCTGTGCATTTCAAAGTACGGTTTGAGTTGCGTTTCATCAAAGTTGTAGCGTTCGGCGCGTACCTTGTCGCTATAGAAAGCCCAGTCGGCGGCGCCCACCTTGAAGCCGCCTTTGCCTGCATCGATGACCTTCTGGATATCGTCCGCTTCGCGGCGCGCATTGACGACGGCCGGCTTCGCCAATTCGCCCAGCAGGGCGTTCACGGCGGTGGTGTCATGCGCCGTCTGGTCTTCCAGCGAATACGCCGCGTAGTTCGGGTAGCCCATCAGCGCGGCACGTTCGGCGCGCAGCTTTGCCAGTGCCAGCACTTCCTGAGTATTGTCGAACTCGCCGCCACGGCTGCCGCGCGCTTGCGAAGCGGCCATGATGCGTTCGCGCACGGCGCGGTTGGTCAGCAGCGACAGCGGCGCCTGGCCCGTCGTGTTGACGAGGGCGATCACGTATTTGCCGTCGAGGCCGCGCTTCTTGGCCAGGCCGGCGGCTACTTCGATGGCGGCCGGCGACAGGCCGTCGAGTTCTTCGCGCGTATCGACGACGACAGCCGAGGCGTTCAATTCCTTCAGTACATTTTGCGCGAACTTGGTCGACAGGGCCGCCAGCTGGCCGTTGTAGGCGCGCAGCTTTTCTTTGTCCGCCGCCGACAGCTTGGCGCCCGCGCGCACGAAGTCCGTGTGATAGCGGGCCAAGAGGCGTTTCGATTCGGCATCGAGGCCCAGCTTGTCGCGCTTGGCGTACAGGCTGTCGATGCGCTTGAAGAGTTTGTCGTTGAGCATGACCGCGTCGCTGTGGGCCGCCATCTTCGGCGCCAGTTCGCGTTCCAGGCCCTGGATCGTCTCATTCGTGTTGGAGCCGGACATCACGGAAAACACGGTGCGCACGCGGCTTAGCAGCTGGCCCGAGCGTTCCATGGCGACGATGGTGTTATCGAACGTGGCCGGCTTCCGGTTATTCGCAATCGCGTCGATTTCCGCCAGGTTGGCGGCCATGCCTGCCGTAAAGGCGGGTGCGTAGTCGGCGTCCTGCACCTTGTCGAACGGTGGATAATGAAATGGCAGGCTGCTGGCCTGCGCAAACGGGTTCGAGGCAGGCAAGGCCGCGGTAGCGGCAAAAGCGGCGGCGGCTGGCGCCAGCATCAGGCTGGCGGCGATGACGAGCATTGTTGGACGGGTCATGTCTTCTTTCAAGAAACGCAAGAGAGCCGCGATTGTGTCGCGGGCCAGCCTGAAATAATAACAGCCTGACACACTTGCGTCACCCGCAACTACCGATGGTAGCGATACGCCCATACATGAAAGGTTTTCATGCCCGGCTCTCCGGATATGCAATGCAAAATATCAATACTCAGCTGACCTGTATCGCATATAGTATCCATTCGGCAACCGGAGAATCCATGAGCTTTGAGCACCGCAAGACACGCGCCCTGGAACTGTTGAGCAACACGGGCATGGCCCGCAGCCATTATGCGCCGCCGCTGATACGCCTGTTGTGGAAGGCCGGCGTGCAGGTTCCGCCGCCGCATTTCCAGTCTTTCCTGCGTACCGCGCTCGGCATGGGACTCTGGTTCGGCATGTTCTGGGGCCTGATCATGTGGTTTTTTTTCTGGTCGCGGCCCGATGCCGCCACCCCGTTATCACCCCTGGCGGCGCTGATGGCGGCCTGTGCGGCAGGCAGCCTGTTTGGCATCGCCATGGCCAGCGTCTATGCCCGCGACCGGCGCAAGCACGAGTTGCCGGCATGGACCGCGCTGGACGAGCAACAGTCCCCAGGCAATTCCCTTGATTAATAGTGCGGCGGACGTTCGTTGACCAGTCCGCCATTCGCCTGCTGCGCCCCGTCGCGCACGTGTTCGCCCAGCTTGTGCAGCATCGCTTCCAATTGATCGATGCGCTTGCCCTGCTGGTACACCATCTGGTTCAGCGACTCGACCAGGTCTTCCTGCTGCGCCAGCTTGATTTCGATATCGACGAAACGTGTTTCCATCTGTTCTGCATTGTCCATGGTGCTCTCGGTGATTCCTGACTGAAAGCGGCATTCTACCGCCGCAGCGGCGTGAGCCAGGACAAACCTCGTCCATTCCCCATCGGTCAGGTGGCCATTTCTGCCTATTCTTCCCTGATGGCTGAATCAAACCGCTTGACGAATGAGAACAAACGATTACAATGGACGTATCCACTTTGCCTGACCTGATCGACACGCGCAAGACGGCCGAATACCGGTGCTGGGAAGACTCCCTGCACGACGTGGCGGCCGCCGCCATCGATGCGCGCATCAAGCATTTGCAACATGGTAAAAAGGGCGACTGGCGGCCAGTGGGCGAAGGCGTGTGCGAACTGCGCTTTTTACAGACGGGACCGGGCTGGCGCGTGTATTTTCACGAAACCAATCGGGGCACCCTGATCTTGTTGCTGCTGGGTGGCGACAAATCGAGCCAGCGGCGCGACATCAAGCAGGCGCAAGCGATACTCAAGGACTTGAAAGCCCGGCAAGCGGCCCTGAAGAAAGCGGCGGCGGCATCCACAGGAGCACGAAAAAAATGAACCAACATATCGACCATGACACCTTCGACCTCGACGACCTGGAAGCATTAGGCCTGAGCAAATTTGACCCAACGCAACACCTGACCAGCAAAGCCTCCGTGGCCGCCTACATGAGCGAAATCGTCGCCACCGGCAACGCCGAGCTGTTCCAGTCCGCCATGAACGACGTGGTGCGCGCCTATGGCATGGGCAAGGTGGCGGCCAGGGCCGACATCACGCGCGAAGGCGCGTATAAAGCCTTGCGCGAAGGCAGCAAGCCGCGCTTCGAAACCATTTTGAAGATGCTCGATGCGCTGGGCATGCAGCTGACCATCGTGCCCAAAACCACGCCGGACGGCGCCGTGGAAGCCTGAACGTTCTCTAATTAAACTTTCGGCGTGGCCAGCAAGGCCTTCATGCGCGCCAGCCGTTCCTTGGGCGAAATGATTTCCGACTCGGTCGGCACGGCGTCGCCCACATCGAGTTGCATTTCCTTGATGAAACGCGACGGGTCACAATGAACTTGCTCGCCCGCCCGCTTGCGCTTCTTGCACCAGGTGACGTGCAAGGTGCGCTGGGCGCGCGTGATGCCCACATACATCAGGCGGCGCTCTTCCTGGATGCGCGCGGCGATGGTTTCGGCGGGCGCGTCAGGGTCGCCCTTGTGCGGCAAGATCCCCTCTTCCACGCCCACCAGAAACACGTGCGGAAATTCCAGACCCTTTGACGCGTGCAGGGTGGACATGCGCACGGCGTCCTGCTCCTCGTCCTTGCCTTCGAGCATGGTCATCAGGGCCACCATCTGCGTCAGTTCCAGCACGTTCTTTTCTTCGCCGTCGCGGTCCTTGCCGCCCCTGCCCCGTTCCTTCAGCCAGTTGACGAATTCCAGCACGTTCTGCCACTTGCTTTGCGCTTGCCGTTCCTCGAAGGCATCGTACAGATACGATTCGTAGTGGATTTCCTTCATCATGTCGTCCAGCACTTCGGCCGCGTTGTCGCCGCTGCCTGCCGCGCCGGGACGGCTGGCGCGCGATTCGAGATCGTTGATGAAGTTGCAGAAATCGCGCAGCGGCCCCAGTTGGCGGTCCGTCAGCTTGGCCTCGATGCCGCCTTTAAAGACGGCCTGGAACAGCGAACACTGCCACTGCCCCGAAAACGCGCCCAGCACTTCCAAAGTTGACTGCCCCACGCCGCGGCGCGGCGTCGTCACGGCACGAATGAAGGCCGGGTCGTCGTCTTCGTTCGCCAGCAAGCGCAGGTAGCTGATGATGTCCTTGATCTCGGCCTTGTCGAAGAAGCTCTGACCACCCGAAATCGTGTACGGAATGCGTTCCTTGCGCAAACACTGCTCGATGATGCGCGCCTGGTGGTTGCCCCGGTACAAAATCGCATAATCGGAAAACTTGTTCTTGCGTTCAAAATGGTCGGCCGAGATCATGATGGCGACCTGCTCCGCCTCCTGCTCGTCCGTCTGCATGCCCAGCACCTTGATCGGCTCGCCCAGGCCATGTTCCGACCACAGCGACTTTTCAAACAGTTTCGGGTTGTTGCCGATGACGGCATTGGCCGCGTTCAGCACGCGCATGGTGGAGCGGTAATTCTGCTCCAGTTTGATGACCCGTAAGTCGGGGAAATCCGTTTCCAGCGTCTTCAGGTTTTCCACGGTGGCGCCGCGCCAGGCATAGATCGCCTGGTCGTCGTCGCCCACGGCCGTAAACATCGGCTTCTTGCCGATGCCCGTCACCATCAGTTTCACCAGTTCGTACTGGCAGGTATTCGTATCCTGGTATTCGTCGACGAGCAGGTAGCGCAGGCGGCGCTGCCACTTGTCGCGCACGGGACCATTGTTGCGGAACAGTTCCACCGGCAGGCGGATCAAGTCGTCGAAATCGACGGCCTGGTAGGCGGACAGGGTGGCCACGTAGCTGCGATAAATACGCGCCGCGTTCGCTTCGTCCTCGTCCTTGGCTTGCGCCAGCGCCATGTCCGGGTCGATCAGGCCGTTTTTCCACAAGGACATGGCGCCCTGGATACCGCGTATCACCTGTTTATCGGTGGTAATGGCAAGGTCTTGCACGAGGGAAAAACAGTCGTCGCTGTCCATGATGGAAAAGCGGTCCTTCAGTCCTACGCCATTGGCTTCCTGGCGCAGGATTTTCACGCCCAGCGAGTGGAAGGTCGACACCGTCAACTGCTTGGCCTGGCGCGGTTGCTTCAAGAGTTTGGCGATGCGTTCCTGCATTTCCAGCGCCGCCTTGTTGGTGAAGGTCAGCGCGGCGATGGTGCGCGGGTCATAGCCCCGGTCTTCGATCAGGTGGGCGATCTTTTGCGTGATCACGCGCGTCTTGCCCGAACCGGCGCCCGCCAGCACCAGGCAAGGGCCGTCGAGGTAGGTAACCGCTTCGCTTTGGGGCGCATTCAGACCGAACTGTGGTGCTTTGGACATCAGGGTATTTCCGCAGGGAACAGCAGCCCATTGTAACAGCGTCGCGCCCGCCATTTGCACGATGGCGCATGCCCGAAAAACGGGCAATGGCATTGATATATCGCCATCTGGCGCCATTTTTGACCATGCCATGCGTGCGGCGATGCCAAGCCTGGAGTACCATTCCGCCTGTATCGCCCGTGCGCGCCCACTTACCGAATGACAGTCCCATGAAATTTGAACACCTGATTGAAATCAACGATCCGCTGAACCCGCTGATCGACACCTTGAGCCTGGAACAAGTCTGGCGCGGCCTGGTCTTGCGCGCCGAATCGCCCAGGCTGTTCGTGCCGCACCTGGACGAGTGCCGGATCAGCGAGCGCTGCGATGCCGGCTTCGCGCGCAGCCTGCGCTATGGCGAGCTGGTCATCAACGACAAGGTGGTGCTGGTGCCGCAACTGCAAGTGCGCTACGAAGTGCCGGCGCAACAGGATATCAGCGCCTCCTCGCTGGTGATGACCATCGAGATGCCCGATGAGGCGAGCCTGTGGGTGCGCTTCCAGTACGACGACGGCCACGACGCGGCCACCGATGCGGCCAACGCCCTGTACGACGACTTCCGCCGCTCCGCCTACAAGGAATCCGACATCGACACGGTGCGCATCATGCGCGAACTGGCGCTCGAAGGACGGCTGGATGCGGGCTTGCTGAACTAGATTAAATTCGTGCGCTGCGGCCCCACAGCTGGTCGGGGCGAAACTGCAAGCCCGCCTGCTCCGCGCTGAGCACTTCGCGAATGGCGTGCAAGTCCACGCGCGTGTCGCGCCGCAAGGGTACGTCGAGGCGCGCGCCGCGCGGGCCGATCAGCGACTGCACGTGGGGCGTGGTGGCATTCAAACCCTTGCGCGTGACGACGCCGATTTCGCCATTGAGTAATTTGACGAAGGTGCCGACCGGGTAGATGCCCAGCTCGCGCACCAGCAGCGAGGCCAGCGGCGCATCCAGCGTGGCCTTGTCGGCCATCAGCATTTCGCGCAGGGCCACGTTCGGCAGCAGGGGCTGGCGGTAGCTGCGCCTTGACACGCGCGCGCAATAGCGGTCGGCCAGCATGATCAGGCGCGCGCCGATGCCGATCGCCTCGCCTTGCGTGCCCAGCGGATAGCCGCTGCCATCGATATTTTCATGGTGCTGCAGCACGGCTTGCAGCCAGACGGCGTCCATGACGCCGGCCGCGCGCAACAAGTCGACACCCGCTTGCGGATGGGCGCGCAAATAAGCGCGTTCCTGCGCGTCCAGCGGGCCCGCCTTGTGCTGGAAATCCGCGTGGCGTTCCAGCATGCCCACATTCATGCTCAGCGCGGCCAGTAGCACGCTGCGGATGACATCGTCATCGAGTTTCAGGGCACGCGCCAGCAGGGCCGTGATGACGGCCGTGTCGACGCTGTGGCGCACGGCAAAGTCGCCCGCGCCCTGATTGTGCAGGATGCAGGCCAGCGCCACGTCGGCGTCCAGTGCCACCGCCTCTTCCACCAGCTGCGCCAGCGGCGCCAGCGATGCGTGGCTGCCCGCCTGTCCGGCGGCAATGGCCGGCAAGACGCGGGCCAGGCCAGCCGTGACGAGGTTCAGCATGCGCAGGGCCGACGGTGCCTCCGTGGCCGTGCGCGGCACGTCGGCGCTGGTATCGGCGATGACGCCGCGCGCCAGCAGCAATGCGATCTGGTTCTCGCTGCTGATGACATGCCCCAACCTGGCCAGCAAACTGCCCGTCTCGCCATGCACGTCCCAGGGCAGGGCCACGCCCAGGGCGAGTTCTCCCGCGTAAATGCGCCGAATTTTCACATCGTCTCCATCATCGCCTTCACCCGCTTGTTTTTACCATCCTGGCATCAGCGGCGAGTACCAATTGAAATGTTTTTTGCTTTTAATCAATATTTCAATGTGGCAGCGATGATCGCGCAATCATGTGCGCTTGTCTACAAAATTGTGTAAATATCAAAATTTCATCAGACGCCAGGCGAGCAATCGGCGCAGCCCGCTGCGTGTTCCGGGTCTTTTTCCAGGTGCAGCGCCAGCTCGCGCAAGGCCGTGCGCACGCCTTCCTCGATGACGGGGTGGTAGAACGGCATGTCGAGCATGGCGGGCACCGTCAGCTGCGCCTGGCACGCCCAGGCCAGCAAGTGCCCCAGGTGTTCCGCCCGTGGGCCGATCAGCTCGGCGCCGAGAAAGCGCTTGCTGCCGAACTCCGCATACACGCGCAGCAAGCCCTGGTTTTGCAGCATCACGCGGCTGCGCCCTTGGTTGCCGAACGACACGGCACCGACGGCGAAGCGGCCCGCGTGACTCACGCACAGTTGCTGGTAGGTGGCGCCCACGGTGGCAATCTGCGGTTCCGTGAAGGCGATCGCCAGCGGCGTGCGGCGCAAGCCAGGCTTGACGTCAGGAAAACGCGCCGCGTTGTCGCCCGCGATGCGGCCCTCGTCGGCCGCTTCGGGCAGCAGCGGCAAGGCGTTGTCGGCATCCCCGGCGATGAAGATGGCGCTCTTGCCGCACTGCATGGTGTGCGGGTCATGCAGGGGAATGCCGTGGCGGTCGAGCTCGATTTGCGCCGTCTCCAGGCCGATCTTGTCCACGTTCGGACGGCGGCCGATGGCGGCCAGCACATACTCGAACTGCTCGGTTTTTTCCTGACCATCGCCATCGCGGCTGGTGAGCACGATGCCGCTGCCATCCGGCGTTTTTTCCACATGCGCCACCGTGGTCTGGAAGCGGATGTCAAGTTCGCGCGCCAGCACGGCGCCCGCCTCCCGCAGCACCAGCGGGTCCGTCAGCTGCGCGACCTTATTGCCGCGCGCAAACAGGGTCACGCGCACGCCCAGCCGCGCCAACGCCTGGCCCAGCTCCAGGCCGATGACGCCGCCGCCGACCACGGCGACCGAGCGCGGCAAGTCCGTCCACTCGAACACGGCGTCGCTGGTGATGACCCGGTCGCCGGCAGCTTGCCACTCGGGCGGCACGATGGACGTGGAACCGGTGGCGATGACCACGCTGGCCGCTTCGACAAGCGTGTGTTCATCGACCTGCAATGTGCCGGGGGAAATAAAACGCGCATGGCCGCGCAGCTTTTCTTCGTCGGCAATGGCGTTGACGCCGTCGAGGACGAAGCCGACAAAGCGGTCGCGCTCGCTGCGCACCCGGGCCATCACTTGCTGGCCGTCGATGCGCACGGGGCCTGGGTGCACGCCAAAAGCGGGCGCGGCGGCCACCGCATGGGCCGCCTCGGCCGCCGCGATCAAGAGCTTGCTGGGCATGCAGCCCACGCGCGCGCAGGTCGTGCCGTACGGCCCGCTTTCGATCATCAGCACGCGCTTGCCCTGCATGCGCGCCGCCTTGTGCGCCGTCATGCCGGCCGTGCCGCTACCGATCACGGCCACGTCCACTTGTATCGTTTTCATCGTGCTGTCCATCCCACTGAGGTTGCTCACAGCATTCGATACTACCCGTTTGCCGAAAATAAGGTTTTACTTTGCAGCAATATATGTATTAGTATAACTAATCATTTTCAAAATTTATAAGCTGAGCTAATGGGATCACTCGATTATCGCGCGCTGGCCGTGCTGGACGCCGTGGCCAGCCATGGCAGTTTCGACAAGGCCGCCCTGGCGCTGGGCATCACCCAGTCGGCCGTCTCGCAGCGCATCAAGGCGCTGGAAGATGCCAGCGGGCGCCTGCTGATCATCCGTGGCCAGCCGGCCGTGCCGACGGGCCTGGGCCAGCGATTGATCGTGCATCACCGCAACGTCAAGCTGATGGAAGCGTCGCTCGACATCGACCTGGGCAACAGCGTCAGCATGCCGGAAATCGCCATCGCCATCGATGCCGACAGCCTGGCCACCTGGTTCCCCGACACTTTATCAGCCCTGCTGGCGCCGCCGCGCTGCCAGCTCGACGTGCGCCTGGCCGACAGCGACAGCGCCTTGCAGATGGTGCGCGACGGCTCCGTGTTCGGCTGCGTGGCGGCAGAATCGGGCACGGCGATCGACGCGGCGGCCGCCACCAGCGTCACGCCGCTGGGCACCTTGCGCTATGTCTGCGTGGCCACGCCCGTGTTTGCGGGCCACTGGTTCGGCGATGGTTTTATTGCCGAGGCGGTGCAACTGGCGCCCGCCGTCGTGGGCCAGCACGGCTTGCTGGCGCGTTTTCTTGCTGAACAACTCAATATGCGTGAACCGTTTCCGCACCACACTTTACCCGTGGAAACGGCGCGCCGCGGCTGCGTCCAGGATGGCCTGGCCTACGGCCTGATGCCGCAGCGCCTGGCCGCGCCAGCGCTGGCGACGGACCGCCTCGTGGATCTGCTGCCGGGCAGCACCCTGGATGTACCGCTGAGCTGGCATGCGTGGACCCTGGACACGCCGTTTACCAAGCTGTTGTCCGAGCAGATCGTCAAGTCGGCGCGCGATTACCTGAACTAATCAGATATCCAGCGGATCCACTTCCAGCGACCATTTCACGCGCGACTTCATGGCGCGCAGCTCGCTTAACCATTCTTTTAAAAACGCCTGCAGGGCCGGCCGCGAGGGCGATTCCAGCAGCAGCTGGGCGCGGTCCACGTTGTAGACGCGCGTCATGCTCATGGGAATCGGGTCGTTGATGGTCACCTGCGGGTGTGCCATGCATTCCTTGGCCGCCTGCAAGAACTCGATGGCGGTCGCCAGCTCGGGCGCCTCGGCGCGCAGCAGGGCCTGGAACAGATACGGCGGCAGCGCCGCCTGCGCCCGCTCTTCCAGCAAGGTCGTGGCGAAATGGTCGTAATCGTGGTGGACGACGGCGTCGTACAGCGGATGGCGCGCATAGCGCGTCTGGATCAGCACCTCGGAAACGCTGCCCCCTTCCGTCTGCGCGGCCCGCCCGGCCCGGCCCGCCACCTGCATCAGCTGCGCGAACAGCCGTTCGCTGGCGCGGTAATCCTGCGAAAACAAGGCCGTGTCCGGATTCAAAATGCCCACTAACGTCAGCTTTTTGAAATCGTGGCCCTTGGCCACCATCTGCGTGCCGATCAAAATGTCCACTTCGCCCCGGTGCACGGTGTCGAACGCTTCCTGCGCGCTGCCCTTCTTGCGCGTGGAATCGGCGTCGATGCGCAAGATGCGCGCCTCTGGAAACAATTGCTGCAAGCCCTCTTCCACGCGCTGCGTGCCGCGTCCCAGCGGCTGCAAATCAACGTTGCCGCAGGTGGGGCAATGGCGGGGAATGCGCAATTCCAGGCTGCAATGGTGGCAGCGCAAGCGGTGCTCGGGCTTGTGCAGCACCATGAACGAGGTGCAGCGCGTGCAATTGCTGATCCAGCCGCACGATTCGCAGCAGATCACGGGCGAATAGCCGCGCCGGTTCAAAAACAGCAGCGACTGCTCGCCCCGTTCCATGCGCAGTTTCAAGGCGGCGATCAGGTGCGAGGTCAGGCCGTCTTTCGGCTTGTCGCGCTCCATGTCGAGGATCTTGACGCGCGGCAATACGGCATTTTTCACCGCCCGTTCGCGCAATTCCAGCTTGCGGTAGCGCCCCGTCTGCGCGTGGTGCCAGCTTTCCAGCGAGGGCGTGGCCGAGCCCAGCACGATGGGAATCTGCAATTGCCAGGCGCGCCACACGGCCAGGTCGCGCGCGGAATAGCGCAAGCCTTCCTGCTGCTTGTAGGAAGGATCGTGTTCCTCGTCGATGACGATCAGTTTGAGTTTCGGCAAGGATGCCAGGATGGCCAGCCGCGTGCCGAGCACGATGCGCGCCTGGCCCTGGTGGGCCGCCAGCCAGTGCAGCATGCGCTCGCCTTCGGACAGGCTGCTGTGCAGGGTGGCCAGCATGACGCCGGGAAAGCGCGCGCGGATATTGCCTTCCAGCTGGGGCGTGAGGTTAATTTCCGGCACCAAAATCAGGATTTGCGCATCGTCCTCGCGCGCCAGCACCTGGGCGCAGGCTTGCAGATACACTTCCGTCTTGCCGCTGCCCGTCACGCCGTACAGCAGGGTTGGCTTGAAACCCAAGGCGCCGCCGATGGCGTCCGCCGCCTCTTGCTGAGCCGGGTTGAGCGCCGGCATGTTCAGCGGCGTGCCGTCGTGCGCATCGGCCAGCTTGGCCAGCTTCTTGATGGCGCGGTCGAGCGCCACGGTGGTGAGCACGCGCAAGTTCTTCGGCAAGCCCGGCAGCGCCACCTCGCCCAGCGGACGCTGGTAGTAATCGGCGGCAAAGGCGGCCAGCGCCAGCCACTGTTCCGACAGGGGCGCCAGCTGGCTGCGCACGGCCAGCACATCCTTCAATTTTGCGGCGGGCACGTCCGTGCTGTCGGACACGCCGACGATCAGCCCCATCACTTCGCGCCGGCCGAACGGCACCAGCGCCAGTTGCCCCACTTGCGGCAGAGGTACGTCCGCGCCGGCATCGGCCGCCGCGTTCCAGCGGTAATCGAACAGGGCGTTCAGGGGCGTGTCGAGCGCGATTTTCAGGATGCACGACGTCAAAATGCACTGCGACATGGGGAGTTGGCCTATCTCTATAAAAAAGCGCGCGGCAGGGTCAATGGCGCGGCGGGATGCCAGGCATCAAGCCAGCGGGCCATGATACTTGTTTCTTCCGCCAAACGCCTAACAGCAGGCAGGACAGCGTGTCATCATGCCTGAAGAAAATTCTGTGGATAACTTTGTGGACAAAGCAAAATTAACTTTCATAAAAATGTGGACAGAAAATTTTGATCGCCGTCAAGAGGGGCACGCAAGAAAAATTAACTATTTAAAATCAATGACTTAAAAATTGATCCCCGGAAGGCGATAAATCCGTGGGGCATTTCCGCCGCTGTGCATAACTGAACCATTTCTGATTTTTTTATACAGGAATAAGCACCGTTTTGATGCATGCCCTGCGCAAAAAACGCCACCATATGAGGCAAAGTTGACAATTGCCGGGCAAGCGTTCGGTTTTACCCGCGGGGCGGCGAAACATTGTTCAATTATCATGCAGTGCAACATGCACTTCAGGTGAAACCTGAACATCGACGCTAAGTATCGGTTAACAAAATACTTTTCAATTTTATCCACAGAATCTGTTGATAACTTTGTGGACAATGAAGGAATAAGGCTGGCAAACGGAAGAATAACCTTATCAATTGCAACAAAGTCCGTCCGACAAGACATTTTTTATTTCTTAATAATCAAGTACTTGCAGAGCATCCCCGGGCATGGCTTTTCAACTGCCTCTTATTTCCGCAGCAAAAAAAATTGTGCATAAGTCGGTATTTCCTGCTAAGGCGCAGCAAAGAAAAAGGCAGGCTTCCGCTGGGAAGCCTGCCTTTTCTGCCCCTGCGCCAGGGGAAGCGGTATTGCGTTACTGACCGCTGCGCATGGCGCGGCTCATGCTGTGCACGGCTTCCACCATCGCTTCGACCGATTCCGGCGGCGTGAACTGGGAAATGCCATGGCCCAGGTTGAATACGTGGCCCGTACCGGCCGACGGCGCGCCAAAGGCGTTGAGCACTTTCGCCACTTCGGCGCGGATCTGCTCCGGGCTGGCGAACAGGATGGCCGGGTCGAGATTGCCCTGCAAGCCCACTTTATGCCCGACCAGCTGGCGCGCGCGCGTCAGGTTGACGGTCCAGTCCAGGCCCACGGCATCGGCGCCGATGTCGGCGATCTGCTCGATCCACTGGCCGCCGCCCTTGGTAAACACGATGGCGGGAATCTTGACGCCATCCTTGTCGCGTTTCAGCTGCGCCACCACTTGCTGCATGTAGGCCAGCGAAAATTCCTGGTAGGCGCCATCGGCCAGCGCACCGCCCCAGGAATCGAAAATCATCACGGCTTGCGCGCCGGCATCGATTTGCGCATTCAGGTACTGCGCCACGGAAGTGGCGTTGATGGCCAGGATGTGGTGCATCAGGTCAGGGCGGTTGTACAGCATCTTCTTGATGGTATGGAACTCTTTCGAGCCGCCGCCTTCCACCATGTAGCACGCCAGGGTCCACGGGCTGCCGGAAAAACCGATCAGCGGCACGCGGCCATTGAGTTCCGTGCGGATTTGCGTGACGGCCTTGAAAACGTAGTCGAGCGACTCCAGGTCCGGCACTTGCAAGGCCTTCACATCTTGCTCCGTGCGCAGCGGACGCTCGAACTTCGGGCCTTCGCCATCGGCGAAATACAAGCCCAGGCCCATCGCGTCAGGCACCGTCAGGATGTCGGAAAACAGGATGGCCGCGTCGAGCGGGAAGCGCTCCAGGGGCTGCAAGGTGACTTCGGTGGCGTAATCGGGATTCTTCGCCAGGCCCAGGAAGGAGCCGGCCCGCTCGCGCGTGGCGCGGTATTCGGGCAGATAGCGGCCCGCCTGGCGCATCAGCCAGACAGGGGTGTGCTCGGTCGGCTGGCGCAACAGGGCGCGCAGGAAAGTGTCATTCTGGAGCGGAGCAAATTGTGGCATGGCAGGCAATCGAGCTTGGAGAAGCGGTATTATCGCATCCAATCGCCGCCATTTCATTGATTCCAGTGCCGCTTTGCAGCATTTGCCACGCACAGCGATGACTTTCGTTGTGCCGGCCCTTCCATTATGATGATGCACGCCGCCGCGCTGCCTGACGCCGCCTGGAGGCCCCCTCTTTCCACCACGACACGGAGCCCGCATGACCTCGACCGCATCCAGCACCCCTTATGGCATCTGGCCATCGCCGATCAGCGCGGCCATCGTCGCCGCTGGCGCCTCGCCGCTGACGCAGCTGGCCCTGGGCGGCGCGGATGGGGCCGACGTGTTCTGGCTGGCCGGGCGCGCCAGCGAGGCGGGCCGCAACACCCTGCTGCGCCAGCGCGGCGCGCGGGTCGATGAACTGACGCCGGCACCGTTCAATGTGCGCACCCGCGTGCATGAATACGGCGGCGGCGCATATGCCGTGGCCGGCGATACCGTGTATTTTTCGCATTTCGCCGACAATTGCCTGTACCGCGTGAGCGGCGACGCCGCACCCGAAGCGTTCACCACGGGCGGCAACACGCGCCATGCGGACTTCGTCGTCGATGCGGCCCGTTCCCGCCTGATCGCCGTGCGCGAACAGCATCCGGCAGAGGGACATGCCCATCCGGAAAACTGCCTGGCCGCCGTCGGATTCGACGGGCGCGAGACAGTGCTGGCGCGCGGTCACGACTTTTATGCGGCGCCGCGTTTGTCGCCGGACGGCAGCCAGCTGGCCTGGATCAGCTGGGATCACCCGCGCCTGCCGTGGCAAGGCACGGAACTGTGGCTGGCCGACGTGCACGCGGATGGCAGCCTGGGTTCGCCACGCCTGATCGCCGGCGGCGCGCGCGAGTCGATCTGCCAGCCGGAATGGTCGCCAAACGGCTTGCTGCACTTCGTTTCCGACAGCAGCGGCTGGTGGAATCTGTACCGCTTGCACGGCGCCGACATCGAGGCGCTGTGCCCGATGGAAGCGGAATTTGCCACGCCGCACTGGACCTTCGGCGCCAGCATGTACGGTTTTCTGTCCGACGACGAAATCGTCTGCACGTATATCCAGGCCGGCATCAGCTACCTGGCGCAATTGAGCGTGGCCGAGGCGAAACTCGAGCCGATCCCGCATCCGTACCAGGAAATCCGCGAACTGCGCGTGGGGCCCGGCTTCGTCGCGCTGCTGGGCGGCAGCCCCACCATCGCGCTGGAACTGGCGCGCATCGACCTGTCGAACCACGAACTGGAAGTGCTGGCGCAGTCGATCGCGCAATTGCCCGCGCTGGCTTACCTGTCCGTGCCGCGCAGCTTGAGTTTTCCTAGCAGCAACGGCCGCACGGCGCACGCCTTCTTTTATCCGCCGAAAAATGACGACGTGCAAGCGCCCGCAGGCACATTACCACCCGTCATCGTCATCAGCCATGGCGGCCCCACCAGCATGGCCAGCAATACCTTGAAACTGGCGACGCAGTACTGGACCAGCCGCGGCATCGGCGTGCTTGACGTCAACTATGGCGGCAGCAGCGGCTTCGGCCGCGAGTACCGCGACGCGCTGCGCGGGCAATGGGGCATCGTCGACGTGGAAGACTGCATCGCCGGCGCGCGCTATCTGGCCGCCAACGGCCTGGCCGACCCCGAGCGCCTGATCGTGCGCGGCGGCAGTGCGGGCGGCCTGACGACCCTGTGCGCGCTGACCTTCCACGACGTCTTCAAGGCGGGCGCCAGCTACTATGGCGTGTCCGACCTGAAGGGCCTGGACGACGATTCGCACAAGTTCGAATCGCGCTATACCGATTACCTGATCGCCCCGCAGCCGCAAGCCGAGGCGCTCTACCTTGAGCGCTCGCCCATCCACCACACGGACAAACTGTCGCGCCCGATGATCTTCTTCCAGGGCCTCGATGACAAGGTGGTGCCGCCGCAGCAGTCGCAGCAGATGGTCGACGCCCTGCAGGCGCGCGGCGTGCCCGTCGCGTACGTGCCGCTCGAAGGCGAGGGCCACGGCTTCCGCAAGGCGGAAAACATCGTGCGCACGCTGGACGCGGAACTGTATTTCTACCAGCGCGTGTTCGGCCTGCCCGTGGCGGCCGGCGAGCCTCCCGTGCATATCGCCAACTTGCCCGCATGACCGATCCGCATGCAGACCAGCTCTTGCTGGACGAATTCGCCGCCCTGGAGCAGCACGAACAGATGATCCTGGCCTTGCTGGCGATTGCGGGCGAGCCGGTGGGCAAGCATGCCGTGTATGAACACTTGCAGCGCGCCAATATCGTCGAGCCGGACGGCACGCCGTTTGCCCTGCTCACCGTCACGAGCATGCTGCAGCATTTGACGCGGCACGCGCTGGCCAGCGAGGTGGTGGGACGCGGCTATGCCTGCGAAGCGAAGCTGCGCTGGCCCGCCATGCGCGCGGCCATCGAGCACCTGGCGTTTCGCGACCTGTGCCAGGCGATCGAAACCATCAACCCCGTGCGCCGCAACTGGGATGGCTATGTGGAATTGCGCAGCTACCGGCAAGGCGTGGCGCGCCTGCGCATCGCCCTGTTGCGCAACGACGAGGTACGCCAGGTGGCCGCCATCCTGGCCGCCTGCATGGCGTGCTATGAAGCGCAGCAGCTGCATCCGCTGATCGAGATTTTCGGCCGCCCGTTCGAGCCGGAAATGCTGTCTTTCGTCATGCCGCAACTGCAAGATGACATCCTCGCCGTGCTGCTGGGCAACGCCCCGCGCGAGCCGGCCACGGCGCACGCCATCCGCAGCTATGCGCGCGCGCACCACGCGCGCCAGACGGCGGCCGGCGACCATATCGGCGCCGCCCTGCCGCTGGCCCTGGCCGAGGATGCCCTGCTGTGCGGCGAACTCGACGCCGCCGCGCGCTACCTGGCGGGCCAGCAGGGGCCGCAGGCGCTGTTTGTCGACAGCAGCATCGCCCTGCTTCGCGGCGAACACGCGCACGCCGTGGCGGGCTTCGACACGGCCCTGAAAGGGCTGCGCAAGGAAACGGGCAAGCGCAAGCTGTGCTTTACGGGCATCGGCGGCCACCTGTACGTGCTAGCCCTGCTGCGCGGCAACGACGCCAAGCTGCTGAAAAGCGCGGAAACCTATCTCGATATCGCGCTGCATGCGCAGCCGAACCACGACAGCATCGTCTACCAGCAGTTGAATACCTTGCGCCTGGTGCGCGCCGGCGTGCTGCAAGCCGATGCGATCCCCACGCGCAGCTGGGAAACGGGCTTGCAGGCGCAGCTGTTCCAGGCCTTGCTGTACTACTGGCTGGCGCTACCGCAATTGAGCGAACGCAAGGATCAATTGCGCTTGCTGGTGCAGCAAGCGGACGCGGCCGGCTACGACCTGATCGCCGCGCAGGCGGCCGGCTTGCTGGGCCTGCTGGGCGAGCCGCAGCAGGAGCGCTATGCCACGTCCAAGCGGGCGCAGCACGGCTTGACGGACATGGCGCCGTGGTTCGAGCGCCAGGAAGCGTGGCAGCGCCAGCTGAGCGCGCTGATCAACCTGCAGCAGAACGCGCCCGCCGAAGCCATCGGCAGCGTCTCGCGCCTCGTGTGGCTGGTGGCGTTCGACCCGCGCTTCGGCCTGACGGCCGTGGAAGTGCGCGAGCAGAAACGCGACGCGCGCGGTGGCTGGAGCAAGGGCCGCGCCATGGGCCTCAAACGCCTGGCCGAAGAGGCGGGCGACATCGATTTCCTCACGCCGCAAGACGCCCGCGCGGCGGGCAGCATCGCACCGTTCAAACAGTATTATTCGTCGGCGCCGCGCTATGAAATCGAACTGGACAAGGCCGCCATCTTGCTGGTGGGCCACCCGCTCGTGTTCTGGCTCGACCATCCCGACACGCGCGTGGAACTGATCGCCGGCGCGCCCGAGCTGCTCATCAAGTCGCACGAGGGGCAGCTGTGGCTGGGCATGCAACCGCCATTGCCCGACAACGGCGGCAACGTCGTGGTGCAGCGGGAAACGCCGACGCGCTTGCGCGTGGTGCACATCCTCGACGAGCACCGGCGCATCGGCGCCATCGTGGGCCTGGGCCTGTCCGTACCGCTGCATGCGGAAAAACAGGTGATGCAGGCGATCGGCGCCATTTCATCGATGGTCACCGTGCAATCGGATATCGGCGGCGGCGCCGGCGACGCGGAAGTCATCACGGCCGACCACCGCCTGCACGTGCACCTGCTGCCCTACCAGCAGGGCCTCAAAATGCAGATCTTGGTGCGCCCCTTGCTCGACAACGGCGCCTATTACGCGCCCGGCAGCGGTGCCGAAAGCGTGTTTGCCGACGTGGCGGGCCGGGCCGTGCAGGCGCGGCGCGACCTGAATGCGGAACGCGAAGCGCAGCGCCAGCTGATCGGACGTTGCCTGGTGCTGGAAGAAGCGCAAGAAGAGCATGGCGAGTGGCTGCTGGGCCAGCCTGCGCTGGGCCTGCAACTGCTGGTGGAGCTGCAGGCGCTCGATCCCGCCGACATGGTATTGGCCTGGCCCGAAGGCGAAACCATGCGCGTGTCGAAACGCATTGACAGCGGCCAGATGCGCCTCAATATCAAGAGCGAAAAGGACTGGTTTGCCGCCAGCGGCGAAGTGCAGATCGACGAAGACAAGGTGATGGATTTGCGTGCCCTGCTCGATTTGATGCAGAACAATAAAAGCCGCTTCGTGGCCCTGGGCGACAACCAGTTCCTCGCGCTCAGCGACGAATTGCACCGCCGCCTGTCCGAGCTGGCCGCGTATGGCGAGGCGCATGCCGATGGCGTGCACATCCACCCGCTGGCCGCCTTCGCACTGGAAGAGCTGGCCAACGATGCGGGCGGCGTGAAGGCCGACAAACTCTGGCGCGAACACTTGCTGCGCCTGCGCGCCCTCGACGATTATCAGCCGCAGCTGCCCAGCACCCTGCAGGCCGACTTGCGCGACTACCAGCTGGCCGGTTTTAACTGGCTGGCGCGATTGGCGCACTGGGGCGTGGGCGCCTGCCTGGCCGACGACATGGGACTCGGCAAGACTTTACAGGCGCTGGCGCTGATCCTGGCGCGCGCGCCCAACGGCCCCACCCTGGTGGTCGCGCCCACGTCCGTGTGCATGAACTGGATCAGCGAAGCGCAACGCTTCGCGCCCACCCTGAACATCAAACTGTTCGGCAGCGGCGACCGGGCCGACATGCTCGATACCTTGCAGCCGTTCGACGTGGTGGTGGCCAGCTATGGCTTGCTGCAGCAGGAAGCGGCCCTGTTTGCCGGCGTGCGCTGGCATACGATCGTGCTCGACGAAGCGCAGGCGATCAAGAATGGCGCCACCAAGCGCTCGCAAGCCGTGATGGCCTTGCAAGGCGATTTCCGCATGGTGGCCAGCGGCACGCCGCTGGAAAACCATTTGGGCGAACTGTGGAATCTGTTCCGCTTCATTAACCCGGGTTTGCTGGGCACCCTCGACCAGTTCAATTTGCGCTTTGCGGGACCGATCGAAAAGGATCAGGACAAGCGGGCGGCGGCCGGCGCGCGCTTGCGGCTGCGCCGCCTGATCGCGCCATTCATCCTGCGCCGCACGAAGACGCAAGTGCTGTCCGAATTGCCGTCGCGCACGGAAATCGTGCTGGAAGTGGCATTGTCGCCGCCGGAAACGGCGCTGTACGAATCGTTGCGCCGCGAAGCGCTGGAAAAGCTGGCCATGGTGGAAGGACCGGCGTCGAAAAAGGCCATCCAGATCCTGGCGGAGATCATGAAGCTGCGCCGCGCCTGCTGCAATCCGCAGCTGGTGGCGCCGGAACTGGGCCTGGCCAGCAGCAAGCTGGCGGCCTTCGCCGAGCTGCTGTCGGGCTTGCTGGAAAACCGCCACAAGGTGCTCGTCTTCAGCCAGTTCGTCGACCATTTAACACTCATCCGCAAGCACCTGGAGCAGCATGGCGTCAGCTATCAGTACCTGGACGGCAGCACGCCGATGCAGGAGCGCAAGCGCCGCGTCGACGCCTTCCAGGCGGGAGAAGGCGATGTTTTCCTGATCAGCCTGAAAGCGGGCGGCATGGGCATCAATCTGACGGCGGCCGATTACGTGATCCACATGGACCCGTGGTGGAATCCGGCCGTGGAAGACCAGGCCTCGGACCGCGCCCACCGCATGGGGCAATTGCGTCCCGTCACCATCTACCGGCTGGTGGCGAAGCACACGATCGAGGAAGGCATCGTCGAATTGCACCAGCACAAACGCGACCTGGCCGACAGTTTATTGGAAGGCAGCGACGCGGCCGCGCGCATGTCGGCCAGCGACATGCTGGGCATGCTGCAGGAGGGGTTGAAGCGATGAGCTTGAAAAAATGCACGGGGAAACGGCGTTCCATGCGATGATCGTTTTTCCGCTCTACTTTCTTGCCCCATGACCGATTACATCGCCACCAGCGCCGGCCAGCGCGCCACCTTTTTGTGCGGCAAATCCTGGACGGCCTATGTCAGCACTTTCATCATTGCCGTGCTGCTGTTCTTTGCCGCCCTGCCGCTGGCTTTCAAGTACAACGCGCGCGCCGCCTTCGTGGTGCTGATCGGCTCGGCCCTGATCGTCGGCTACCGCCTGCTGACCATCCGCAGCTATCAGTTGTACTACGACGAGGCGGGCGTGTGGCTGGCATCCGGCATTTTGCCGTGGAAAAAGAAACTCATGGGCGTCAAATGGCGCGACATGGATGAAGCCGTCTACGAAACCAATTTCTGGAGCTGGCTGTTCCAGTCCTACACGGTGCGCGTCAGCCAGCGCTACACGCAGGACATCGAAATCCACGCCACCGGCATGGCGCGCGGCAAGGATGCCGTGGCGGCCATCAATGCGCGCCACCAGGAGCTGCTGCACGGCAGCGCCATCGTCGTCTAGCGAAGCTGGCTTGCTGGCAAAAAACTGCGCAAGCGCGGTAATTAATGCTAATCTTTGGCCGCCCTGGCAAGCAAAGCCAACCTTTCAATAGTTGTTTGTTACTTATATTATCAGTTTATTATTTTCTGATGAGAGCAAACAACAAAATATTCAAGAGATAAACTATGCTGACAAGAAATAAAGTTGCGCTCGCCGCATTGATGCTGGCCTTTACCCTGACACCGGCCAGCGCCGCCAAAAAGCCGCAGAAGAACGGCAAGGCCAGTACCAGCAGCAGTAAGAAAAAAACCGTCGCCAAGAAAGCGGCCGTCGTCACGGCCGCTACGGCAGCCACGGTCGCCGCCGTCGCCAGCGAGAACAGCAGCGACCGCTCCATGAATAACCTGAGTGGCCAGTTCCTCACGGCCCTGTGGCGCCTGGACCCGGAAAGCGCGATTTCGGTCGGCAAGTACGATGGCGCCGCCAACCTGAGCATTCCCGACGCGGCCAGCCGCCAGAAGCAACTGGCCTTCATCGAAGAATGGCTGGGCAAGTTCGGCAAGCTGAATGCCAGCAAAATGTCGGACAAGCAACGTACCGACTTGGCCTTGCTGACGAATAAACTGCAATCGGATCGCTGGTATCTGACCACCTTCCGCGAATTCGAATGGAATCCCGCCCAGTACAACGTGGCCGGCTCCATCGACTTCATCCTGAACACGGAATACGCGGCGCAGCCGCAGCGCCTGCGCACCCTGCTCAAGCGCATCGCCAGCGTGCCGCAATACTATGCGGCCGCGCGCGCCAGTATCAATCACCCCACGCGCGAACACACGCAGCTGGCCATCGCCCAGAGCGCCGGCGTGCTCAGCGTGCTTGACGACCTGAACAAGACGGCACAGGCGTCCATCCTGACGCCGCTCGAAAAACAGCTGTACAACGCGCGCATCGCCGCGGCCCGCTCGGCCGTGCAAGGCTATGCGACCTGGCTGACGGAGCAGGATGCGGCGCTGGCGCAGAACGGCAACGCGCGTTCCTTCCGCATTGGCAAAGATTTATATGAACAGAAGTTCGCCTACGATATCCAGGCCAGCGTGAGCGCCGAGCAGATGTATCAGAAAGCCCTGGCCGCGCGCGAAAAGTTGCTTGAGCACATGGATAGCCTGTCCGACGAGCTGTGGGTGAAAACCATGGGCGCCACGGCCAAGCCGGCGGACCGCACGGCGAAGATCGGCATGGTGATCGACAAGCTGTCCAGCAATCACGTGGCACCCGCCGATTTCGTGCCGGAAATCCGCCGCCAGATCCCGGAATTGCAGGAATGGGTGACCAGCCACAACCTGCTGACGATGGACCCGAAAAAACCGCTGGTCGTGCGTGAAACGCCCGCTTACCAGCGCGGCGTGGCCGGCGCCAGCATCGAGGCGCCCGGCCCCTACCGTCCGCAGGACCGCACCTATTACAACGTGACGCCGCTCGACGGCGAGACGGCGGAACAGGCGGAAAGCAGCTTGCGCGAGTACAACCACTGGATCTTGCAGATCCTGAACATCCACGAAGCCATCCCTGGCCACTACACGCAGCTCGTGTATGCCAACAAATCGCCGTCGCTGGTCAAGTCCATCTTCGGCAACGGTGCCATGATCGAAGGCTGGGCCGTGTATGGCGAACGCATGATGCTTGAATCGGGCTATGGCAACAATGCGCCGGAAATGTGGCTGATGTATTCGAAGTGGAACTTGCGCAGCGTCACCAACACCATCCTCGACTACAGCGTGCACGTGCAGGGCATGACGCAGGAGCAGGCGCTGGACCTGCTGACGCGCCAGGCCTTCCAGACCAAGCGTGAAGCGACGGAAAAATGGCGTCGCGTGCAGCTGAGTTCGGTGCAACTGACCAGCTATTTCAGCGGCTATAGCGAAATCATGGACTTGCGCGAACAGCGCAAGCAAGCGCTGGGCAGCAAATTCGTGCTGAAGGATTTCCACGAGCAATTCCTCAGCTACGGCAGCGCGCCCGTGAAAGTCATCAAGGAACTGATGAATTAAGCGATACGCATCCTCACCTTGCAAAGGGCGCTGCGGCGCCCTTTTTACATCCGTTTGCGCCGCCGCAAACGATTCGCTGCCTTGTCCATTAGGCTGATGGGAAGGCAAGCGCCACCGCTCTCCTCACTGGCAATTGCCGATTTTCCTGCTAGGCTGGATTTCAGGAGCGTCCATGCATATGCCCATCCAGTTCGACACCCTCGATTACGCCAAACGCCTCGCCTCGGCAGGCGTGCCCACGCAGCAGGCAGAAGCCCATGCGGCGGCCTTGGGCGAGGTGCTGGGTTCAGCCGTGGTCGTGCATAGTGAGCTGGCGGCGCTGGAACGCAATCTGCTGGGGGAAATCAAGCTGGTATCGCAAAAGGTCGACACCAAGTTTGGCGCCCTGGAGTTGAAGATCGATGCGCTGGAGCTCAGACTCGATACCCGGATAGACGCGCTGGATTTGAAACTCGATACCAGGATAGATGCGCTGGGACGCCAATTCGATACCAAATTAGATACATTGGAGCAGAAATTCGATACCCGGATAGATACCCTGGAACACAAATTCGATACCCGGATAGATACCTTGGAACACAAATTCAATACTCGGATAGATACCCTGGAACAGAAATTCGATGCCAGATTCGATCACTCCGAGCAAAAATTCGACGCCCGCCTGGAACGCCTGGACTTGCGCCAGGGCGCGGACATGAAACACGTCTACTGGATGATGAGTACCTTGATCCTGCTCAACTTGGGCATCCTCAGCAAACTGATGCTGCAGTAAGCACTCACCTCCCCATCCGGCGATAAAAAAGCCGCTGCTCCCGGGAGAGGTCGGCGGCTTTTGCTTGCGAGTATAGTAGAGAGCCTAGGACGCTTCTTCCGGCGCCTGGGTGGCCTTGACGAAGATGGGCGCCACCAGCAGGCCCAGCTCGAACAACAGGCACATCGGGATGGCCAGCGAGAACTGGCTGACGACGTCCGGCGGCGTGACGATGGCGGCAATCACGAAGGCGCCGACGATGATGTAGGGACGCACTTCCTTGAGTTTCGCAATGGAAACAAGGCCCATGCGCACGAGGATCACCACCACCACGGGCACTTCGAACGTGGCGCCAAAGGCCAGGCACATCGACATGACGAAATCGAGGTAGTTTTCAATATCGGGCATCACCGCGATCGACGACGGCGAAAAATCGCTGATGAAGTGGAACACGCGGCCAAACACAAAGAAATAGCAGAAGGCCACGCCAGCGATGAACAGCAGGGATGAGGAAATGACCAGCGGCGCGATCAGGCGCTTTTCATGCGTGTACAGGCCAGGCGCGATAAACGCCCACATCTGGTACAGCACCCAGGGCAAGGCGACGATGAAGGCGATCACCAACGTCACTTTCATCGGCACCAGGAACGGCGAGATGACGCCGGTGGCGATCATTTTCGAGCCGGCCGGCAGCGAGGCGATCATCGGCGCGGCAATAAAATCGTAGATATGCGAAGGGCCGGGCCAATAGAACAGCACGGCGCAGACGACGGCGATACCGATCGAGGCCTTGACCAGCCGGTTGCGCAGCTCGACCAGATGCGAGATAAAGGTTTCTTCCACCGGGGCTTTGCTACTCATGAGTAAAAGGAGGAGGAACTGGCGCGCGGACGGAAACGCGCCACGCGGGCGGCCGCCGACTGCACGTGCTGCTTGCCGCCATGGCGCTGCTTGTACCAGCCAGGGATGGCGGAATTGCGCACCAGCTTCTTGCGGCGGAATTCACGCGCCTTGCGGGCCAGGTCTTCATTGGTGGCGCGCAGCATGGCTTCATGGGCATCGTGGTGCCCCTCATACGAGCTGGAATCGCCGCGCCAGGCGTTTTCCACCTCGGCCAGGTTGCCGGAGATCGAGTTTTCCACGCCATGCATGGATTTCTCCACGTTTTGCTTGACGGAATGGGCTGCCTCCTGCACTTCCTTCTGCAGGTTTTTCAGCTCTTCCATTTCAATTTCGCGCGAGACTTCGGATTTCACCTGGTTCAGGTAGCGTTGCGCGCGGCCATACAGGGTACCGGCCATGCGCGCCACTCTCGGCAACTTTTCAGGGCCGATGACTATCAACGCAACCACGCCGATGATGGCGATTTTAGAGAGACCGAGATCGATCATAAGCGTCCAAGTGCGTCTACCGGGCGGGCCAGGGGCGCCGCCGCGCTATCAGAACTTGCTTTTCTCTTTCGTCTCGACGTCGATGGTGCTTTTGTCGGCCACTTGCGATGGCGCAGCAGGAGGGGTATTGGCTGCCGGGGCGTCATCGTCGCCCTTGACGCCATCCTTGAAGCCTTTGACGGCCTTGCCGATATCACCGCCGATATTGCCCAGTTTCTTGGTGCCGAAGACCAGCATCACAATGACCAGAACGATCACCCAGTGCCAAATACTCAATGAACCCATCACATTCTCCTTGCGGGACGGTGCCCGAATAGCATCAACCAATGCCGGTAGTATACACGCGAACCCGGCGCACGGCGAAATCAGTGCTGGCCGCGCCAGGGACGGGGACCGCCGTACACATGCATGTGCAGGTGATACACCTCTTGCCCGCCGTTCGGGCCGCTGTTGATCATGGTCTTGAAGCCGCCGGCGGGCGTGCCATCGGCCTCATACGTGACGGCGCAGCCGAATTCGGCAGCGAGTTTCGGCGCCAGGCGCAGCAGCTTGCCCAGCACTTCCGTGTGGCTGTCGTCGCAATCGGACAGGCTGGCCACGTGGCGCTTCGGAATCAGCAGCAGATGCACGGGGGCGGCCGGGTTGATGTCCTTGAAGGCCAGCAAGTCCTCGTCTTCATACACGATGGAAGAAGGAATTTGTTTCGCAGCAATCTTGCAAAAAATACAGTTATCCACGCACGCTCCAGTAGGTCAGTGTTTGTCTGTTTCGCCGGCGTCGCGCAGCTCATCCTTGCGTGCCGCCTTCTCTTCCAGGCCGGACAGGCCTTCGCGGCGCGCCAGCTCGTCGAGCACCTGCTGCGGCGTCAGGTCGAACTGCGCCAGCATCACCAGCGAGTGAAACCACAGGTCGGCGCATTCGTACAGCACCTTCGACGGGTCGTTGTCGCGCCGCGCATCCTTGGCGGCCATCACGGTTTCCGTCGCTTCCTCGCCGATTTTTTTCAAAATGGCGTCATCGCCCTTGGCAAACAGGCGCGCGACATACGAGGTGGCGGGATCGCCGCCATTGGCCAGCTTGCGCGATTCGATCACGGCGGCCAGGCGTTTTAACGTTTCACTCATTTGCTCTTGCTTTCCGCGTAAATCGTCTCAGGGTCTTTCAGCACGGGGTCGGTAATCTGCCATTCGCCCGTTTTTTCGTCGCCTTCGAATTTCTGGAAGAAGCACGAATGGCGGCCCGTATGGCAGGCGATGCCGCCCGCTTGCTCGATCTTCAGCAAGACCACGTCTTCATCGCAATCGAGGCGGATTTCCAGCACCTTTTGCGTGTGGCCCGATTCTTCGCCCTTGTGCCACAGTTTCTTGCGCGAACGGCTCCAGTACACGGCTTCGCCCAGCTCCACCGTGCGCGCCAGCGCGTCGCGGTTCATCCAGGCGAACATCAGCACGTCATTGCTGCCCGCTTCCTGCGCGATCACGGGCACCAGGCCGTGCTCGTCCCATTTGACCTTTTTCAGCCACTTCGCATTGCTTGCTACGATGGTTCCGTTTTGCATGTTCTATATCCTGGGTACTATTTTGTTTACGCCAGACGCATGGGAATGCCCTGCTGCGCCATGAAACGCTTGGCTTCCTGTACCGTGTGCTGGCCATAGTGGAAGATGCTGGCGGCCAGCACGGCGTCCGCGCGGCCCACCTTGATGCCGTCGACCAGGTCTTGCAAGCCGCCCACGCCGCCCGAAGCGATGACGGGGATGCTGACGGCGTCGGACACGCCGCGCGTCAGGCCCAGGTCGAAGCCCACCTTGGTGCCATCGCGGTCCATGCTGGTGAGCAAGATTTCACCAGCGCCCAGGCTTTCCATTTTACGCGCCCATGCAAAGGCGTCCAGGCCCGTGGCCGTGCGCCCGCCATGGGTAAACACTTCCCACTTGCCGGGCGACACCTGCTTGGCGTCGATGGCCACGACGATGCATTGCGAGCCATGCTTTTGCGATGCCTCAAACACCAGCTGGGGATTCGTCACGGCCGAAGTGTTGATGCTGACCTTGTCGGCGCCCGCGTTGAGCAGCCGGCGCACGTCTTCCACCACGCGCACGCCGCCGCCCACGGTCAGCGGAATGAACACTTGCGAGGCCACCGCTTCGATGATGTCGAAGATCAGGCCGCGGTTGTCGCTCGATGCGGTAATGTCGAGGAAAGTGATTTCATCGGCGCCCTGCTCATCATAACGGCGGGCGATTTCCACCGGGTCGCCGGCGTCGCGCAATTGCGTGAAGTTGACGCCTTTGACAACGCGGCCATTGGTCACGTCGAGGCAGGGGATGATACGTTTTGCAAGCATGATGGGTTCCAGATTGTCGCCAGGCCAGGGAGCGTGTGCGCGCGCCCCGGCCGGGCAGGCTTAAACGGCGGCGTCGGTCAGTGCGTCGGCGCGTTCCTGCGCCTGCGCCAGGTCGATCGTGCCTTCATAGATGGAGCGGCCGCAGATCACGCCTTCGATACCTTCGGCCTGGACCGCGCACAGCGCTTCCACGTCGCCGATATTGTGCAGGCCGCCCGAGGCGATGACGGGGATCTTGACGGCTTGCGCCAGCTTGACGGTGGCTTCAATGTTGATGCCGCCCATCATGCCGTCGCGGCCGATGTCCGTGTAAATGATCGATTCGACGCCGTAGGCTTCGAATTTTTTTGCCAGGTCGATCACTTCGTGGCCCGACATCTTGCTCCAGCCATCGGTTGCCACTTTTCCATCTTTGGCATCGAGGCCGACGATGATGTGGCCCGGGAAGGCGCTGCAGGCGTCGTGCAGGAAGCCGGGGCTTTTCACGGCCGCGGTGCCGATGATGATGTAGGTGATGCCGGCGTCGAGATAGCGCTCGATGGTGTCGAGGTCACGGATGCCGCCGCCCAGCTGCACGGGGATTTCCTCGATGTCGTTTTCCACGGCAAAATCCTGCACCGCCTTCAGGATGGCTTTCACGGCGCCTTCGTTCTTCGGTTTTCCGGCAAAAGCGCCATTCAGGTCGACCAAATGCAGCCGGCGCGCGCCTTGCTTGAGCCAATGGCGGGCCATGTCGGCCGGGTCTTCGGAAAATACGGTGGCAAGTTCCATATCGCCTTGTTTCAGGCGTACGCAGTGACCGTCTTTCAGGTCGATGGCGGGAATAAGCAGCATGGTCGGTGTGATTTAAAAGTGAGTGAGAGGCGGAAGCCGGAGAGCCAACGTTAAGGTTGCCAGTGAACAAAGTTCTTGTATAGCTGCAAGCCAGCGGCAGCACTTTTTTCAGGGTGAAACTGTGTCGCGAAAATATTATCACGCGCGACGGCGCAAGCGAACGGCGCGCCATAGATAGTCTCGCCCACCGTGTGCGCCGCTTCTTGAGGTTGAGCAAAATAGCTGTGCACAAAGTAGAAATACGCGTTGTCGGCAATGCCCTCCCACATCGCATGGGACGCCGTTTGCCGCACTTGGTTCCAGCCCATTTGCGGCACCTTGAAGCGCGAGCCGTCTTCCTGCACCTGGCCGTCGAGCTGGAAGCGCACGACTTTGCCTGGAAGCAAGCCCAGACCGGCCGCATCGCCCTCTTCGCTGCCGTCGAACAGCATTTGCTCGCCGATGCACACGCCCAGCACGGGCTTGCTGTCGGCGGCGCGCAGCAGCGCCTCCAATACGCCCGATTGGCGCAGGCTGCGCATGCAGTCGGGCATGGCGCCCTGGCCCGGCAGGACGATGCGGTCGGCGCTGTCGATGTCGGCAGCGAGGCCGGAAATGCGCACGTCGGCTTCCGGCGCCACGGCACGCAGCGCCTGCGCCACCGAGCGCAAATTGCCCATGCCGTAATCCACCACCACAATTTTATTCATGTTTGATCCCGAAATCTACAGTATAGCGAGAGCGGCGCTTACAGGCTGCCCTTGGTCGATGGAATGATGCCGGCCGCGCGCTCGTCGAGCTCGGCAGCCATGCGCAGCGCGCGGCCAAAGGCCTTGAACACGGTTTCGCACTGATGGTGGGCATTCGTGCCGCGCAGGTTGTCGATATGCAAGGTCACGCCCGCATGGTTGACGAAGCCGCGGAAAAATTCCAAGGTCAGGTCGACGTCGAAGCCGGCGATCATGGCGCGCGTAAACGGGATGTGGTATTCGATGCCCGGGCGGCCCGAGAAATCGAGCACCACGCGCGACAGCGCCTCGTCCAGCGGCACATACGCATGGCCGTAGCGGCGGATGCCCTTCTTGTCGCCGATGGCCTTGGCCACGGCCATGCCCAGGGTGATGCCCACGTCTTCCACCGTATGGTGGTTGTCGATATGCACGTCGCCCGTCGCTTCGATATCGAGGTCGATCAAGCCGTGGCGGGCGATCTGGTCCAGCATATGGTCGAGGAAGGGCACGCCGGTATTGAGCTTTTGCTGGCCCGTGCCGTCCAGGTTGAGGGCGACGCGAACTTGCGTCTCATTGGTGTTGC
Organism: Janthinobacterium sp. PAMC25594; assembly: GCF_019443505.1. Lineage (NCBI taxonomy): Bacteria > Pseudomonadati > Pseudomonadota > Betaproteobacteria > Burkholderiales > Oxalobacteraceae > Janthinobacterium > Janthinobacterium sp. PAMC25594. Next base: position 4,148,577 of record NZ_CP080377.1, on the reverse strand, counting down.
GCGTGATTTCTGCGGTGCGGTTCATGGGAGGCTCTGGCGATAGGCTAAACGAGGGATGCCGTGAAGGCATCGTAAAAAAGGGAATTCTCTTCCGGGGTGCTGACGCTGATACGCAGGCAATTGGCCAGCGCAGCATGCATTTTACTCATATTTTTAATTAAAACCCTGCGGGCAAGCAGTTTTGCACAAACATCGTCGGAATCAGCCACACGAATCAGAAGAAAATTTGCCTTCGAGGGAAACACGGTCACGCCCGGCAGTTCCGCCAGGCGCAGCGCCAGCGCGTCGCGCGCGCTGTTGAGCAGATCCGCCTGCGCGTTGAGCACGTCGAGGTGCTCGAGCGCGAATTCGGCCGCCGCCTGCGTCAGCACATTCACATTGTACGGCGGACGCACTTTCTCGAATTGCGCCAGCAGGGCCGGCGCGGCCGACATGTAGCCGAGGCGGATGCCGGCCAGGCCCAGTTTCGACACGGTGCGCATCACCACCAGGTTTTCATATTCAGGCAGGCGACCCATGAAGCTGTGCTGCGCGAACGGCTCATACGCTTCGTCGACGACGGCGATGCCCGTGTCGCCCAGCGCGGCGAGGATGCGTTCGATGTCGGCGCTGGCAAACAGGTTGCCCGTCGGGTTGTTCGGATACGCGAGGAAGACCAGCGCCGGGCGGTGCTGTTCAATCGCCGCCAGCATGGCCGGCATGTCCAGACTGAAGTCGGCCTGCAGGGGCACGCCGACGAAATCCATGCCGGCAAACTGCGCCGAACGCGCATACATGACGAAGGCCGGCACGGGCGCCAGCAGCACGGCGCGCTGGCCCGGCTCCTGGCGGGCGCAGGCCATGGCCAGGATGGAAATCAGTTCATCGGAACCGTTGCCCAGCATGACGTCGTAGCCGGCGGGCACGCCCAGCCTGGCGCAGATGGCTTGCTGCAGGCTGGCGTACGACGGCGGATAGCGGTTCAGCGCCACGCCGGCCAGGCGCGCGCCCAGTTCCTCGCGCAGCTGCGGCGGCAGCGGATACGGATTTTCCATCGCATCGAGCTTGATGTAGCCGCTGGCATCGGCGACCTGATAGCTTTTGACGGCGCGCACATCGGCACGCACGGTGTTGCTGATTAACTGATCGAGGAAAGACATGCTGCAAACACTCCTGATGAAATGAAATGGAGACTAAATGACGACGTCTTCCGGCACGCTAGCGCTGCGCGCCTTGCGGGCCGGTGCTTTTTTCACGGCGGGCGGCTTTTTCGCCGCCGCAGGCTTCTTGACCACCGCCGGCTTCTTCGCCGCCGCCCTGGCAGCCTTCGGCGCGGCCGGTGTAGCCAGCTCCTGCGCCAATGCCGCCAACCGCTGTTCGATGATGGCGCAGTAATCGGGGTTCAATTCAAAACCGACGAAATCGCGCCCGCAGCGCTTGGCCGCCAGGGCCGTGGTACCGCTGCCCATGAACAGGTCGAGCACCACGCCACCGGGCGGGCACGACGCCTTGAGCATGCGCTCGATGATTTCGAGCGGCTTTTGCGTCGGGTGGTCGGCCCGCTCCGGGTGTTCCTTGTGCAGGCGCGAGACGCTCCACAAGTCTTTCGGGTTGTAGCCCACTTCCAGCCATTTCGCGCCGATGAAGATCGAGCGCGAACGGGCTTTCTTGGTGGCCGCGTCGTAGGCGATGCGCACCGCGTCAAGGTCGAAGTAGTAATCCTTGCGCTTGACGAAGAAGCCGATGGTGTCGTGCACCGATGAAAAGCTGCGCACGCTGCCGCCCATGGACGGCACGCGGCGGTCCCAGATGATTTCATTCATCATCGCCATGCGTTGTTTCAGCATGACGAAGATCTCCGGCGAATAGCGCCAGGTCAAAAAGATATACAGACTGCCGTTGGCTTTCAGCTTGGGCAGCGCCGCGTCGATCCACGCTTCCGTCCAGCGCAGGTAGTCGGCCACCGACTGCTGGTCCGAGGCGTTGCCGTAATCCTTGCCCAGGTTGTACGGCGGATCCGTCAGGATCAGGTCCACCGAGCCATCGGGAATGCGCGCCAGCCCCGCCAGCGCGTCTTCGCAATAGACCCGGTTGACCCAGTCCGGCCGCTCCGCCACCTGCGTCATGGCTGCGGCTTCAGACGCAGTTCGGCGCTGCGCGCGTGCGCCTGCAAGCCTTCGCCGTACGCCAGCGTGGCGGCGACCTTGCCCAGGGTTTGCGCGCCCGCTTCACTGACGTAAATGATGGACGAGCGCTTCTGGAAGTCGTACACGCCCAGCGGCGACGAGAAACGCGCCGTGCGCGAGGTCGGCAGCACGTGATTGGGGCCGCAGCAATAGTCGCCCAGCGATTCGGACGAAAAGCGACCCAGGAACATGGCGCCCGCATGGCGGATCCGCTCGGCCCACTGCTGCGGGTTTTCCGCCGAGATTTCCAGGTGTTCCGCGGCGATGGAGTTGGCGATCTCGCACGCTTCTTCCATGTCGCGCACCTTGATCAGCGCACCGCGGTCGGCCAGCGAAGTGCTGATGGTGGCCTGGCGCGGCATCGTCGGCAGCAGCTTGGCGATGCTCTCTTCCACTTGCGCGATGTAGGCGGCGTCCGGGCACAGCAGGATCGCCTGCGCCAGTTCGTCGTGCTCGGCCTGCGAAAACAGATCCATCGCGACCCAGTCCGGGTCCGTGGTGCCGTCGCACAGCACGAGGATTTCGGACGGCCCCGCGATCATGTCGATGCCGACGATGCCGAACACGCGGCGCTTGGCGGCGGCCACATAGGCGTTGCCAGGGCCGACGATTTTATCCACGGCGGCGATCGTCTGCGTACCGTAGGCCAGCGCGCCGACGGCTTGCGCGCCGCCGATGGTGATCACGCGCGTCACGCCGGCGATCGCGGCGGCGGCCAGCACCATCTGGTTTTTCACGCCATCGGGCGTCGGCACCACCATGATGATTTCGCCCACGCCCGCCACATGCGCGGGAATGGCGTTCATCAGCACGGACGACGGATACGCTGCCTTGCCGCCCGGGACGTAGATGCCGACCCGGTCCAGCGGCGTGATCTTCTGGCCCAGCACCGTGCCATCGGGCTCGGTGTAGCTAAAACCGCGCAATTCCTCGCGCTGGCGTTCGTGGAAGGCGCGGATGCGCTGCGCGGCGATCTGCAGCGCTTCGCGCTGCGCCGACGGCAAGCCGTTCAGGGCCGCCTGCAGTTCGGCTTGCGAAATATCAAACGCCGCCATTTCCGCCGCGCCGCCATGCGGGATGCGGTCGAAACGGTTGGTGTATTCCAGCACGGCGGCGTCGCCGCGCGTTTTCACGTCGGCCAGGATTTTCGCGACCGACGTTTCAATCGCCGCATCGGTGCCCGCCTCGAACGCCAGCAGCGTATCGAGCGATTGTTGGAAACCATCCTGGCTTGAATCGAGCTTGCGTATCTGTATCGGCATAATCGGCTTTCTGCTACTGAAGGTGTCTAGGCTTGCGAAGCGCGTTCAAACGCCTCGATAATCGGCTGCAAGCGCTCGCGCTTGAGCTTTAATGCCGCCTGGTTGACCACCAGGCGCGACGAGATTTCCATGATGTGCTCGACCTCGACGAGGTTGTTCGCGCGCAAAGTGCTGCCCGTGCTGACCAGGTCGACGATGGCGTCGGACAGGCCGACCAACGGTGCCAGCTCCATCGAGCCATACAGCTTGATCAGGTCGACGTGCACGCCCTTGGCGGCGAAATGCTCGCGCGCCGTGTGCACGAACTTGGTGGCCACGCGCAAGCGCGCACCCTGGTGCACGGCCTTTTCGTAATCAAAACCGGCCTGCACCGCGACCGACATGCGGCAGGCGGCGATATTCAGGTCGATCGGCTGGTACAGGCCTTCGCCGCCGTGTTCCAGCAGCACGTCCTTGCCCGCCACGCCGAAATCGGCCGCGCCGTACTGCACGTAGGTCGGCACGTCGCTGGCGCGCACGATGATGACGCGCACGTTCGGATCGTTGGTGGCCAAAATCAACTTGCGCGAGGTCTCCGGGTTTTCCAGCACCTTGATGCCGGCCGCTTCCAGCAGCGGCATGGTATCCTCAAAAATGCGGCCTTTTGACAGCGCCAAAATCAGCTGGGAGCTGTCACCGTTGTTCGATCCGTTCATGCTCGTTCCTTTTCTTGTTTTTACTTGATGCGCACGATGTTCGCGCCCACGGCCGACAACTTCACTTCCATGCGGTCGTAGCCGCGGTCGAGGTGGTAGATGCGGTCGATCAGCGTTTCGCCATCGGCCGCCAGGGCCGCGATCACCAGCGACGCCGAGGCGCGCAGGTCGGTCGCCATCACGGGCGCGCCGCGCAGCTGCTTGACGCCGGCGATGATGGCCGTGTTGCCCTCGATGGTGATGTCGGCGCCCAGGCGATTCATTTCCTGCACGTGCATGAAGCGGTTCTCGAAAATCGTCTCGGTGACGCGGCTGGCGCCATTGGCGATCGTATTGACGGCCATGAACTGCGCCTGCATGTCGGTCGGGAAGCCCGGGTATTCCGTGGTGCGGAAGCTGACGGGGTTCGGACGGGCCGACATCTCGGCGCGGATCCAGTCGGCGCCGAAGGTCATCGTCAGGCCCATGGCGCGCAGCTTGTCGAGCGCCGCGTCGAGGATGTCGGTGCGCACATTGCGCAGCGTGATGTCGCCGCCGGTGGCCGCCACGGCGCACAGGAAAGTGCCCGTCTCGATGCGGTCGGCGATCACCGCGTGCGAAGCACCATGCAAGGCGTCGACGCCCTGGATCACCAGGCGGCTGGTGCCGATGCCGTCGATCTTCGCGCCCATGGCCACCAGCAGGTGCGCCAGGTCGGTCACTTCCGGCTCGCAGGCGGCGTTTTCCAGGATGGTCTCGCCTTCGGCCAGGGTCGCGGCCATCAGCAGATTCTCGGTGCCGGTGACGGTGATCATGTCGGTGACGATGCGCGCGCCTTTCAGCTTGGCGCACTTGGCGTAGATGTAGCCGGCCTCGATGCGGATCTCGGCGCCCAGCGCCTCTAAACCCTTGATGTGCTGGTCGACGGGGCGCGAACCGATGGCGCAGCCGCCCGGCAGCGAGACCTTGGCTTCGCCGAAGCGCGCCAGCATGGGACCCAGCACGAGGATCGAGGCGCGCATGGTTTTCACCAGTTCATACGGCGCTTCCAGGGTGTCGATGGCGCTGCCGTTCAAGACCACGCGGTCGCCGTCCTGCTGCACTTTCAGGCCCGTCTGGCCCAGCAGTTTGAGCATGGTCGCCACGTCGTGCAGGTGCGGCACGTTGGTCAGGTCCAGGTCGCCCGCGGTCAGCAGGCCCGCGCACAGGATCGGCAGGGCGGCGTTTTTCGCGCCGGAGATGGCGATGTCGCCGTTCAGGCGGTTGCCGCCGTTGATGAGGAGTTTGTCCATGTGCTTATCCTTGGAATTCTTCAGGTGTCAGGGTTTTCATCGACAGCGCGTGGATTTCTTCGCGCATGCGGTCGCCCAGCGCGGCGTAGACGATCTGGTGGCGCTGAATCAGGCGCTTGCCGGCGAACGCGGGCGAGACGATCACGGCCTGGAAGTGCTGGCCATCGCCCTCCACTTCGAGGTGCGTGCATTCGAGGCCGGCCGACAGGTAGCCGTGGATCAGTTCTGGAGTGGTGGTCACGATAAGTCCTTGATATTGAATAATGTAGTGATGTGATGTGCCGTAATTAGTGGCGCAAACGATAGCCGCTCTTCAGCAGGCGGATCGATGCCAGCGCCAGGATCACGAGGAAGCCGGCGACGATGGAAAGACTGAGCCAGGGGCTGACGTCGGACACGCCGAAGAAGCCGTAGCGGAAGCCGTCGATCATGTAAAAGAAGGGGTTCAGGTGCGATACCGTCTGCCAGAACGGCGGCAGTGAGTGGATCGAATAGAACACGCCCGACAAAAAGGTGGCCGGCATGATCAGGAAGTTCTGGAAGGCGGCCAGCTGGTCGAATTTCTCGGCCCAGATGCCGGCGATCAGGCCCATGGTGCCCAGCATGGCGGCGCCCAGGAAGGCGAAGATGACGATCCACAGCGGCGCGACAAACGACAGGTTGGCGAACCAGCAGGTGATGGCAAACACGCCAAAGCCCACGGCCAGGCCGCGCGCGACGGAAGCGAGTACATACGCCGAGAAGATTTCCCAGTGCGACAGGGGCGTCAGCAGCACGAACACCAGGTTGCCCGTGATCTTCGACTGGATCAGCGAGGACGAGGAATTGGCGAACGCGTTTTGCAGCACGCTCATCATCACCAGGCCGGGAATCAGGAAGGCCGTGTAGCTGACGCCGGGGCTGGGCTCGACGCGGCCGTCGAGCACATGGCCGAACACCAGCAGGTACAGCATCGACGTGAGCACGGGCGCGGCCACGGTTTGCGTCGCCACTTTCCAGAAGCGCAGTGTCTCTTTGTAGACGAGGGTGCGAAATCCTGTCGAAATCATACGGTACCTTTATCCATGATCTGCAAGAAGATATCTTCCAGGTCGGCTTGTTGCAATTGCATTTCATCGATCTCGACGCCCGCTTCGCGCAGGCGGGCGAGGATTTTCTCGACTTCGCTGTATTCGTTGACGCGCAGGCTGAACTTGTTCGGCGCCTGCGATTCTTCCGGGTGCAGCACCAGGTGCCGCAGGTCGGCCGGCAGGCTACCGTGCTTGAGGTGTACCTGCAGCTGCGAGCCGGCGATGCGGCGGATCAGGGCCGACATGGTGTCGAGCGCCACCACCTTGCCGGTCTTCAGCATGGCGACGCGCTGGCACATGGCTTGCGCCTCTTCCAGGTAGTGGGTGGTCAGGACGACCGTGTGGCCACCTTCGCGGTTCAGGCGCGAGATGAACTTCCACAGGGTCTGGCGCAGTTCCACGTCGACGCCGGCCGTCGGCTCATCGAGCACGATAACGGGCGGCTTGTGCACCAGCGCTTGCGCCACGAGCACGCGGCGCTTCATGCCGCCGGACAGGGCGCGCATATTCGTGTCGGCCTTGCCGGTGAGGTCGAGGTTTTCCATGACCTCGTCGATCCACTTGTCGTTGTTCGGCAGGCCGAAATAGCCGGACTGCAGGCGCAGGGTTTCGCGCACGGTGAAAAACGGGTCGAACACCAGCTCCTGCGGCACCACGCCCAGGTTGCGGCGCGCGTTGCGGAAGTCCTTGACCACATCGTGGCCATGGATCTTGACGGTGCCCGCGTCGGGGCGTATCAGGCCGGCGATGATGGAAATGAGGGTGGTCTTGCCGGCGCCATTCGGGCCGAGCAGGCCGAAAAACTCGCCTTCCTCGATGGCCAGCGACACGCCGCCCAGCGCCTTGAGCGATTTATAGCTCTTTTCTACATTCGTGATTTGAATTGCGGTCATGTGCTTGTTTCAAGTGTAATGCGTCAGGTGTGATGCGCCAGTTGCCGGAGACATCCAGGCCGGCTGGCCGGTGCAGGGCGCCCCCTTCAGACGAGGGCGGCGCAACAGTCAATTATAGTTGGAAAATTCGTGGAACACTTGGAGATCAATCCGGCGGCGCTGCTGGCCTGCCGGCTTGAAAGCTACTGCTGATGCGGGGAGTGGGACAGGATCAATGATGATGCAGGTCGGACGGGCTGCGTTCGGCGTGGCCGTCGGCGCTGGCGCAGTCGTTGGCGCTCAGTGTGCTCGAGACGAGCGAGCAGACGCCATACAGCTTGGTGAGGTTTTTCAGGTTGTTCGGCAGGTTTTTCAGTTCCAGCACGGCGCCCGCATCCTGCGCGGCGCGCTGCCACGTCAGCATGACGGACACGGCGGCCGAATCGACAGCCTTGATGTTGCGCAAGTCGAACTTGGTCTGACCCGAGCGGATGGCATCCAGACCCTGCTCCAATGCCGAGGTGGCATTGTGCACGGTCAGGGAAGTCAGGGATTGCAAGGTGTCGAGAGAGTCGGGCATGGCGTCGGGCTGCGCTGGTCTGGAGCTGGTTCAGGAGCTATATGATAGCCGATTATTTGGCTTTAACGGTCGGACGGCTGGCCAGGGCCTTGTTTTTTGCCTGCAAGGTCTTGATCAGGCCATCGATGCCGCCCTTGCTGATCTCGCTGGCGAAGCTGCTTTTATACGTTTCCACCAGCCACGCGCCCAGCACGTTGATGTCATAGATCTTCCAGCCGGACGGGGTTTTCGCCACGCGGTAGTTCAGGGGCACGGGTTCGCCGCGCGCCACGTTGACCTGCGAGCGCACTTCCACTTCCGTGTCGCCAGGGTCGGCGCGCATCGGCTTGAATTCCACGGTTTCGTTCTTGATCTGCGACAGGGCACCCGAATACGTGTAGATCAGCAAGGTGCGAAATTCCGCGGACAGCTGCTTTTGCTGGTCCGGCGTGGCGTCGCGCCAGAAGCGGCCGGCGGCCAGGGCCGTCATGCGCTGGAAATCCACGTACGGCAAGATCTTGCTTTCCACCAATTCGGTGACGCGCTTGATATCGCCCGCCTGGATCGCCTTGTCGGCCTTGGCCGTGTCGATCACGTCCTGGCTGATGCGTTTGACCAACACGTCCGGCGCTTCCGTCGCGGGGGCGGCCTGGGCGGCGGTGGCAAAGGCGATGGTCGCCATCGCCAGCAGTTGTTTCATCAATTTCATGGTTCTACCTTTCATGGTGTTGCTATGCACCGGCTGGCGTTGATCGCAGCCGTGGTGTTTCTGTACCGGAGTTTACTCCTGGGGCCTGGCCTCGGCGGCCACGGTATTGCTACCAGATGTTACGAGGTCCGCAGGCGCGACGTCGGCCGCAGCGGTGGCTGGTGGGGCTTCCACAGGGGCCGCCTGGGGTTTCATATCGTACCCCGGCGCATAATCGCTGCTGTCGTTTTTTGGCACTTTGCGGTCGCGGCGGTCCGTATCGCCATCGAACACCTTGCTTTCGCGCGCCTGCAGGAAGCCGTCGCGGATGAATTCATAGCGGTCCAGCGCGGCCGCTTCCATCAGGTTCGTCGCGTCGAGCAGCGCGGCGCGCTTGTCGACCACGCGCGTCACCGTACCGATATTGCGTACATTGACCGGGTCCTTGTAGCGCCATGGATCGCCCGTGATATCGAGCGGCAGGGCCACCGTGTCGCGCACGGTCGATGGGCCCAGCAGCGGCAGCATCACGTACGGACCAGGCTGGACGCCATACCAGCCCAGGGTCTGGCCAAAGTCTTCGTTATGCTTCGGAATGCCCGCCTGCGAGGCAAAGTCGATCAGGCCGAAGATGCCGAAAGTCGAGTTCATGCCGACGCGCACGACGTCCTGCAAGCCCGCCTCGCCTTTGCCTTGCAGCAAGTTGTTCACGGCGCTCCACACATCGGACAAGTTGCCGAAGAAGTTGCCCACGCCCGTTTGCACGAACGATGGCGTGACCTTCTTGTAGGCCGTGGCGACCGGTTTCAGGGCCACCTGGTCGACGGTGTCGTTGAACTTGAACATGGCGCGGTTATACCCTTCCAGCGGGTCGCGCGGATTGGTGCCGGTGGCGCAAGCGCTCACGCTGGCGGCGATGGCCAGGGCCAGGCCGATACGCGCCAGGCTGCCTTGGTATTGTTTGGTCGACTCGCTCATTTGCTGTCCTTTCCTTCCGCTGCCTTGCTGTAGATGAACTGATTGATCAGGTCTTCCAGCACTGTGGCCGATTGAGTACGGGCGATCTTGTCGCCCTCTGCCAGGTTCGCCAGATCTCCGCCTGCTTCCAGGCCGATATACTGCTCACCCAGCAAACCGGCCGTCAAAATCTTGGCCGAGCTGTCTTTCGGAAATTTGTAGCCATCTTCGATATCGAGTTTCACCAGCGCCTGGTACGTCTTGTCGTCAAAGCGGATCTCCGCCACGCGCCCCACCACCACGCCAGCGCCCTTGACGGGCGCCTGCGGCTTGAGGCCGCCAATATTGTCGAACTTGGCACTAATGGTATACGTCTTGCTGAAAGACAGCGAGCTCATATTGCCGGCCTTAAGCGCCAGAAACATCAATGCCGCCACACCGAGCAAGACGAACAAGCCGACCCAGACATCTATAGATTTGCGTTGCATAAACAATCCTAAATAATTTTTACTTGCTGCCGCCTGCGCAACATCCTGCCCAGGCCCGCTGTTTGTCGCTGATCGGCAATTACTTGCTAAACATCAACGCCGTCATCATGAAATCGAGCCACCACACCATCAACGACGAAATCACCACCGTGCGCGTGGTCGCGCCGGAGACGTCTTCCGGCGTCGGCTGTGCCTGATACCCCTGGAACAGCGCGATGAACGTCACCGCGATGCCGAAGACCATGCTTTTGACATAGGTACCATTGGCGATATCTTTCCAGACATTCACACCGCCCTGCATCTGCGACCAGAACGAGCCTTCATCGACGCCGATCAGCACGACGCCCACCAGGTAGCTGCCGATGACGCCGACGGCCGTGAAGATGCCGCCCAGGATAGGCATGGCGATCACGCCGGCCCAGAAGCGGGGCGCCAGCACGCGCTGGATCGGATTGACGGCCATCATTTCCATGGCCGACAATTGCTCGCCCGCCTTCATCAGGCCGATTTCCGCCGTCAGCGAGGTGCCGGCGCGGCCCGCGAACAGCAGCGCCGTGACGACCGGACCCAGTTCACGCATCAACGATAGCGCCACCAACTGCCCCAGCGACTGCGTCGCGCCAAAGGTGCTCAGTGTGTAATAGCCTTGCAAACCCAGCACCATGCCGACGAACAGGCCGGACACGGCGATGATCACCACCGAACGGCTGCCGAGATAAAACAGTTGCTCGATTACCAGGCCCGGACGGCGCCACAGGCCCCCCGAGGAAGCGATGATGATAAAAAACGAACGCACGGCAAAGCCGAGGTCTTGTACCGACCGCCGCAACCATGCTCCGATCGCCGCCAGGAAACGCGCGATCATCGGCCCGCTCCCGCGTGCAAGCCCAGGTCGTCAGCCAGCGACTTGCCCGGATAGTGGAACGGTACGGGGCCATCGGCCTCGGCATTGACGAACTGCTTGACGTACGGATGCGTCGACACGGCCATCTGGGCCGGCGTGCCGTGCGCCACGATCTTGCCCGATGATAGAAAATACACATAATCAGCGATGGCGAAACACTCCTTCACGTCGTGCGATACCAGGATAGACGTGGAACCCAGCGCATCGTTCAGATTGCGGATCAAATTGGCCGTCACGCCCATGGAAATCGGATCCAGGCCGGCGAACGGCTCGTCATACATGATCAGTTCGGGGTCGAGCGCGATGGCGCGTGCCAGCGCCACGCGGCGGCCCATGCCGCCCGAGATTTCGGCCGGCTTCAATTGCGCCGCGTTGCGTAGCCCCACGGCGTGCAGCTTCATCAGCACCAGGGTGCGGATCAGCTCTTCATTCAGATCCGTGTGTTCGCGCAGGGGAAACGCCACGTTCTCGAACGCCGTCAAGTCCGTAAACAGGGCGCCGTGCTGGAACAGCATGCCCATCTTGCGGCGCATTTGATATAGCTCGTCGGTTTTGAGCGTATGCACGATCTGGCCGTCGATATTCACGGAGCCGGAACTGGGGCGCAGCTGCCCGCCGATCAGGCGCAATACCGTCGTCTTGCCACTGCCGGAGCCACCCATGACGGCCACAACTTTTCCACGTGGGAAATCCATTTGAAGGCCCGATAAAATCGAACGTTCTCCATAGGCAAAGTGTAAATCACGGATCTCAACAAGATTTGGCACGACGAAGCTCGCTATTTTAATGGCGTATTGTAGTGCAGAAACGCCAACCTCTGCTGAGCCCCCCCTTGGGACAGCACGGGAAAGGGGAAGAATACAACACTAATGAATCGAAAGTCAGATATTGTAGTGGAAATTTGACCTGTGCATCGTGCCCCCCTCCGATGGCGTTCACGGCTGTCGACTTGAGCAGTAAAAATAAGAAAGGCCACGTCGCAATCCGCGCGTGGCCCTGTCAAAAAAACGAACAATTGCTCGTTAATTAGCGTGGCAGCAGGGATGCCCCCATCAGGAACTCATCGACGGCGCGCGCGCACTGGCGCCCTTCGCGGATGGCCCAGACCACCAGCGACTGGCCACGGCGCATGTCGCCGGCCGCAAACACCTTGGCCACCGAAGTCTGGTAGCAGCCGGCGCCATCCGTTGTCGCCTTGACGTTGCCGCGCGCATCCGTATCGACACCGAACGCTTGCAGCACTTGTTGCACAGGGGAAACAAAACCCATGGCCAGGAAGACCAGGTCGGCCTTCATCTCGAATTCCGAGTTCGGCACTTCGCTCATCTTGCCGTCTTTCCACTCCACGCGGCAGGCGATCAGCTTTTCCACCTTGCCGCCCTTGCCTTCGAATCGCTTGGTGGCCACGGCCCAGTCGCGCTCGCAGCCTTCCTCGTGCGAGGACGAGGTGCGCAGCTTGGTCGGCCAGTGCGGCCACACCAGCGGCTTGTTTTCCTGTTCCGGCGGCTGCGGCATCAGTTCGAACTGGGCCACCGAGGCGGCGCCATGGCGGTTCGAGGTGCCCACGCAGTCGGACCCCGTGTCGCCGCCGCCGATCACCACCACATGCTTGCCCGTCGCCTTGATCTGGTCCTTGAGCTTGTCGCCCGCGTTGACCTTGTTTTGCAGCGGCAGAAAATCCATGGCGAAGTGCACGCCTTTCAGGTCGCGGCCCGGCACGGGCAAGTCGCGCGGCTGCTCGGCGCCGCCAGCCATGATGACGGCGTCGAATTCTTTTTCCAGGTCTTCCGGGAAAATGGTTTCCTTGGCCCAGTTGTTCACATGGGCAGGGAAATCCTTGCCGACCAGTACGCTGGTGCGGAACACCACGCCTTCGGCTTCCATTTGTTTCACGCGCAAGTCGATGTGCGATTTTTCCATCTTGAAGTCGGGGATGCCATAACGCAGCAAGCCACCGACCCGGTCGCTCTTTTCAAACACGGTGACGGCATGGCCGGCGCGCGCCAGCTGCTGCGCCGCCGCCAGGCCGGCAGGACCGGAACCGACGATGGCCACTTTCTTGCCCGTGCTGAAAGGGGCCGGCTGCGGCGTGACCCAGCCGTGCTCCCAGCCCATGTCGATGATTTTATGCTCGATGGACTTGATGCCGACCGGATCTTCGTGAATGCCCAAGGTGCAAGCCGATTCGCACGGCGCCGGGCAGATGCGGCCCGTAAATTCCGGGAAGTTGTTGGTCGAATGCAAGATGTCGAGCGCTTCGCGGTAGGCGCCGCGGTACACCAGGTCATTCCAGTCAGGAATGATGTTATTCACGGGACAACCCGTGGTGCAGAAGGGAATGCCGCAATCCATGCAGCGCGCACCTTGCACGGTAGCTTGCGCATCCGACAGGTGCAGCACGAATTCCTTGTAGTTCTTCAGGCGCGCGGCAGGCTCCAGATAGTGCTCGTCCTGGCGCTTGAATTCCATGAAGCCGGTAATTTTACCCACGATAGTTCCTTTGTATTTTTAGCTGGCGGGAGCGGCGCGGCCGCTCCCTTCACATTCATCTCGGCTGGCTCAGGCGGCGACGGCTTGTACTTCCATGGCGGCATCGGCAGCCATTTCAATCAGCGCACGCTTGTATTCGTTCGGGAAGACTTTCACGAACTTGCCGCGCGCCGCGGCCCAATCGTCGAGCAGGACGCGGGCGCGGGTGCTGCCCGTGTGCTTGAAGTGACGCTCGATCAGGCGCTTGAGGATGACCTCGTCGGCTTCCGGCACGCCGTCGCGGTGCTGGGTATGCCAGGCATCGCGGTCGAGATGCTGTTCCGCCGCCGACACGACCTTGTCCAGGCTGACCATGGCCGTGTTGCATTTGGTGGCAAAGTCGCCGGCCGGGTCATATACATAGGCGATGCCGCCCGACATGCCGGCCGCGAAGTTGCGCCCCGTGTTGCCCAGCACCACCACCGTGCCGCCCGTCATGTATTCGCAGCCATGGTCGCCCAGGCCCTCGACCACCGTGGTGGCACCCGAGTTGCGCACGGCAAAGCGTTCACCGGCCACGCCATTGAAGAAGGCTTCGCCGGCGATGGCGCCGTACAACACCGTGTTGCCGATGATGATGTTGTCCACGGCCCAGCCGCGGAATTCCGTATTCGGCCGCACGATGATGCGTCCGCCGGATAAGCCTTTACCCACGTAATCGTTGCCCTCGCCCACCAGGTCGATCGTGATGCCGTGCGCCAGGAAGGCGCAGGCCGACTGGCCCGCCGTGCCTTGCAATTGAATGTGGATGGTGTCGTCCGGCAAGCCGGCGTGGCCATACTTCTTCGCCACTTCGCCGGACAGCATGGTGCCCACCGTGCGGTTGACGTTGCGCACGGGCGAGATGAAGGAGACGCGTTCGCCCTTCTCCAGCGCCGCGCGCGCTTGCGCGATCAGCTTGTGGTCCAGTGCTTTCTCCAGCGCATGGTCCTGGAATTCCACGTGGCGGCAGGCTTGGCCGCTTGGTGTTTCCGGCTTGTAGAAGATGGCCGAGAAGTCCAGGCCCTGCGCCTTCCAGTGCGAAATCGCCTTCGATTTATCGAGCAAGTCGACGCGGCCGATCAGTTCGTCATACGTGCGGATACCCAGCTGCGCCATCAATTGACGGGCTTCCTCGGCAACGAAGAAGAAGTAATTGACGACATACTCGGGCTTGCCCGAGAACTTGGCGCGCAGCACCGGATCTTGCGTGGCCACGCCCACCGGACAGGTGTTCAAATGGCATTTGCGCATCATGATGCAGCCTTCGACCACCAGCGGCGCCGTGGCGAAACCGATCTCGTCGGCGCCCAGCAGGGCGGCGATGACCACGTCGCGGCCCGTCTTCATCTGGCCGTCGGCCTGCACGCGGATGCGGCTGCGCAAGCCGTTCAAGACCAGCGTTTGTTGCGTTTCCGCCAGACCCAGCTCCCATGGCGTACCCGCATGCTTCACGGACGACAAGGGCGAGGCGCCCGTGCCGCCGTCGTGGCCGGCCACCACCACGTGGTCTGCCTTGGCCTTGGTGACGCCGGCGGCCACCGTGCCGATGCCCACTTCCGACACCAGTTTCACGGAAATCGAGGCGCGCGGATTGGCATTCTTCAAGTCATGGATCAGCTGCGCCAGATCTTCGATCGAATAGATATCGTGGTGCGGCGGTGGCGAAATCAGGCCCACGCCCGGCACGGAAAAGCGCAGGCTGGCGATGTATTCAGACACTTTATGGCCCGGCAACTGGCCGCCTTCGCCCGGTTTCGCACCTTGCGCCATCTTGATCTGGATCTGGTCGGCCGAGTTCAGGTAGGCGGCCGTGACGCCGAAACGTCCCGACGCCACCTGCTTGATGCGCGAGCGCATGGAATCGCCTTCCTGCAACGGAATATCGACGACGATCTGCTCGGCGCCCACGATGGAAGCCATGGTGTCGCCCTGGCGGATCGGGATGCCCTTCAATTCCTGCGTGTAGCGGTTCGGATCTTCGCCGCCCTCGCCCGTGTTCGACTTGCCGCCGATGCGGTTCATGGCGACGGCCAGGGTGGCGTGCGCTTCCGTGCTGATGGAACCGAGCGACATGGCGCCCGTGGCGAAACGCTTGACGATTTCCTTGGCCGGTTCCACTTCGTCGAGCGGGATGGCCTTGGTCGGGTCGAGCTTGAATTCGAACAGGCCGCGCAAGGTCAGGTGGCGACGGCTCTGGTCATTGATGATTTGCGCGTACTCCTTATAGCTGGAGAAATTGTTGCTGCGCGTGGAGTGCTGCAGCTTGGCAATCGCGTCCGGCGTCCACATGTGGTCTTCGCCGCGCACGCGGAACGCATATTCGCCACCCGCGTCGAGCTTATCCATCAGCACGGGATCGTTGCCGAAGGCCAGCGCATGCAGACGCAGCGCTTCTTCCGCCACTTCAAACACGCCGATGCCTTCCACGTTCGAGGCCGTGCCCTTGAAGTATTTGTCCACCAGCGACTTGTTCAGACCGATGGCTTCGAAGATTTGCGCGCCGCAGTACGACATATACGTCGAAATGCCCATCTTCGACATGACTTTCATCAAGCCTTTGCCGACCGCCTTGGTGTAGTTATAGATGGCTTTGTCGGCCGACAAATCACCGGGCAAGCCATGCGCCATCTCGGCCAGGGTTTCCATGGCCAGGTAGGGATGGACGGCTTCCGCACCATAGCCCGCGAGCAAGGCAAAGTGGTGCGTTTCGCGGGCCGA
The DNA here is from genome assembly GCF_019443505.1 of Janthinobacterium sp. PAMC25594. Taxonomy (NCBI): domain Bacteria; kingdom Pseudomonadati; phylum Pseudomonadota; class Betaproteobacteria; order Burkholderiales; family Oxalobacteraceae; genus Janthinobacterium; species Janthinobacterium sp. PAMC25594. The sequence goes on along the minus strand of NZ_CP080377.1, from coordinate 4,132,417 downwards.
GCCCGTTTCCACGACGAGGCCGGTGGACGCGCGCAAGCCCTTGCTCACCAGGTGCTGGTGCACGGTCGAGGTGGCCAGCAGCGCGGGGATCGCCACCTGGTCGGCGCAAATGGCGCGGTCCGAGACGATCAGGATGTTGTGGCCGGATTTGACGGCATCGACGGCTTCCGCGCACAGCGAGGCCAGGCACGCTTCCACGCCTTCCTTGCCCCAGGCCAGCGGGTAGCAGATATCGAGTTCATACGACTTGAACTTGCCGCCCGTGTGGGCGCTGATGTTGCGCAGACGCGCCATGTCGTCAAAGCCCAGCACGGGCTGCGCCACTTCCAGGCGCATCGGCGGGTTGACGTTGTTGGTATCGAGCAAGTTCGGTTTCGGGCCGATGAACGACACCAGCGACATCACCATCGCTTCGCGGATCGGGTCGATCGGCGGATTCGTCACTTGCGCGAACAGTTGCTTGAAGTAGTTATACAACGGCTTCAATTTGTTCGACATGACGGCCAGCGGCGAGTCATTGCCCATCGAACCCGTTGCCTCTTCGCCGGCCACGGCCATTGGCGCCATGAGGAATTTCAAGTCTTCCTGCGTGTAGCCGAACGCCTGCTGGCGGTCCAGCAGCGATGGCTGGGCTTTTTCGCCCTGGGCGCGGTCTTGCTTGGCTTGTCCTTCGGCCAGCTTGATCTCGTCGAGCTTGATGCGCACCGAGTTGATCCACGCTTTGTACGGCTTGGCGTTGGCGTAGGTGTTTTTCAGTTCCTGGTCGTCGATGATGCGGCCCGCTTCCAGGTCGATCAGGAACATTTTGCCAGGCTGCAAGCGCCATTTCTGGATGATTTTCGACTCGGGAATCGGCAGCACGCCCGATTCCGACGCCATCACCACCAGGTCGTCGTCCGTGACGATGTAACGGGCCGGACGCAAGCCGTTGCGGTCCAGGGTGCCGCCGATGTGGCGGCCATCCGTAAACGCCATGGCGGCGGGGCCGTCCCACGGTTCCATCATGGCCGCGTGGTATTCATAGAAGGCGCGGCGGTTGTCATCCATCGTCGTGTGGTTTTCCCACGCTTCCGGAATCATCATCATCATCGCCTGGGCGATCGGATAACCGGCCATCAGCAGCAATTCCAGCGCATTGTCGAAGCACGCCGTGTCGGACTGGCCTTCATAGATCAGCGGAAAAAGTTTCTGCAGGTCGTCGCCCAGCACGGCCGACTTCATCACGCCTTCGCGCGCGCGCATCCAGTTGAAGTTGCCTTTCACCGTGTTGATCTCGCCATTGTGCGCGATCAAGCGGTACGGGTGGGCCAGCGGCCATTCGGGGAAGGTATTCGTCGAGAAACGCTGGTGCACGAGGGCCAGGGCCGAGATGCAGCGCGCATCCTGCAAGTCCTTGTAGTACACGCCCACCTGGTCGGCCAGCAGCAAGCCCTTGTACACAATCGTGCGCGCCGACATCGACGGCACGAAGAATTCCTTGCCGTGCAGCAGTTTCAAGGCCTGGATAGCGTGGCCCGACGATTTGCGGATCACATACAGTTTGCGCTCGAGCGCGTCGGTGACCATGATGTCCGGGCCGCGGCCGATAAAGATCTGGCGGATGACCGGTTCCTTGGCGCGCACGGTGGGCGACATCGGCATGTCCGTATCGATGGGCACGTTACGCCAGCCCAGCACGACTTGTCCCTCGATGCGCACGGCGCGTTCGATTTCCTGTTCGCAAGCGATGCGCGACGCGTGTTCCTTCGGCAGGAAGACCATGCCCACGCCGTATTCGCCAGGCGGCGGCAATTCCACGCCCTGCTTGGCCATTTCTTCGCGGTAGTACTGGTCGGGAATCTGGATCAGGATGCCGGCGCCATCGCCCATCAGCGCATCGGCGCCCACGGCGCCCCGGTGATCGAGGTTTTTCAGAATCAGCAAACCCTGTTCGACGATCGAATGGGTCTTGTTGCCCTTGATATGGGCGACGAAACCGACGCCGCAGGCATCGTGTTCATTGGCTGGGTCGTACAGGCCTTGCGCTTTCATGGGCTTCTCCGCTGCATATGACTATCGAAAACCTAGAGTAGTGCAACGCAACAAAAAACTCAACTACAACAATCAGGGTCGGAGTCGAATTAAATTCCATTCCGTCGCTCTAAAAATTTAATAGGGACATAGTTGAAGCAATTTCAATAAAACGTCAGAAAGAAACCATTTTTTGTTTTAAATGCGAATACTTTTCAATTGGCGTCCGCAGCGGCCACGATTTTGCGGGGACGGCCGCGCTTGGCAGGCAGTACTTGCCGCTGCATTTTCTGCTCCAGCGCCTGCTTGAAAGCGTCGGAACCGAGCGGCCAGCCCTTCAATACAACCTGTTCTAGGGTTTTCACCTGGCTGCTGCCCAGTCCCTGCTCGAACAGGCGCAGATACGCCGCCTCGCGGTCGAACGGCGTGTTGCCCAGCGCCCAGTACAGCGCATGGTCGGTGATGAGGGGATCGGGACGCACGCCCGCATGGTGGGCATAGCTGGACCAAGCATGGTCCAATGCCTGGCCCACCAGCCCCGTTTGCACGGGCACGCACTCCAGGTAACGGCAGCAAGCAAGGAAGAAATTGTCGGGATCGATGACGGAGGTTTTGTAGCGTCCCTGCCACAAAGCGCCTTCGCGACCGTATTTCTGGTTGAAATACGGCACGTAATAGCGTCCCAGCCACTGCATCAGCTGGCCCAGGCCCGTCGCATCGCCGGGCGTGGCCAACAAATGTAGCTGATCAGGCAACAAAACGTAGGCGTGAATCGCCACCTTGAACATTTTCGCGCCCGTTTTCAGCCAGGACAGGAATTGCGCGTAGTCGGCGGCATCCTGGAATACGCTCTGGCGGTTGCTGCCGCGCTGGATCACGTAATGGGGCAGTGCTGGAATGATGAGGCGGGGCAAACGGGCCATGGCAGAATCGCAAAAGGAAGGCTAAGGCCTTGATTTTACACACTTGCGAGCGCAGGACGCGACTCTGACCCTGTTTTATTGAAAATACGCGGAAAAACGATGGACTCTGTCCCTTATATGCTGCCGCCCGCTTGCGGGCGGCGCAATATCCACGATCAGGACAGATTAAAGCTGGCTGACAGGCTGTAGCCCTCGCCATACGCACTACGCAGCGGCAAGTCCTGGCCCAGGCCCGTCTTGGCTTTCTTGCGCAGCCGGTACACGAGCATGTCGACCCGGCGGCCCGCATCGGGGTCCTCGCCGCCCATGCCGGCCACGATGACGTCGCGCGGCACGGGGCGGGTGTTGATGGTCAGCAAGTGCAGGAAGTTGAATTCCTTTTCCGTCAGCGCGATGACGGCGCCCATCAGTTCAAGTTGGCGGGCGCTTACTTTCAAAGTCCACTTGCCCGGCTCCGGCACGGGATCTTGCGGGCCGACACGGCGGTCGAGCGCCTCGATGTGGGCGGCCAGTTCGGGAAACTTGATCGGCTTGGTCAGATAGTGGTCGGCGCCCAGGCGCAAACCGAGGATGCGGCTGTCGAAAGCGACACGCCCCGTCAGCACCAGCACGCCAATTTGCGGATACAGCTGGCGCATGCGGGGGATGACGTTGAAGCCATCTTCGTCAGGCAAGCCCAGGTCCAGCACGACCACGCCGACATTGCCATGGCTCAACGCCGTCCACATCCCGCCAGCGGAGCTGGTGATATGGACTTCATGTTCGAGCTCAACGAGAAACTCCGCCATGTCTTCGGCGTACTCCAGATTGTCTTCGACGATCAGTATTTTCGTCATTGCAACGCCATTCTTCCGTTAGTGAGCTACCGTGGGCAACTTCTGCACCATGATGGACGGCACAATAGGTTTACGTCAAGGAATTATCACGGTTGCCTTCAGCGGAAGCAAGGCTTTTCCTTGTCTAGACAGGAAGCGGCAACCAAATGCGGAAAAGCGCCCCTCCTTCGGGCAGATTATGCCCTTGCAAACTCCCCCCATGCACCTCGACAACGGCGCGCGCCATGTACAGCCCCAGGCCCGCACCCGGATGCGTGGCATCGATTCCACGGAAACCTTTTGCGAACAACTGGGCCAGTTCTTCTTCCCGCAAGCCGGACCCCGCATCGCGCACGCACAGTTCCACGCCACCCTCGGGCGCCAGCCTGGCCGACACGGTGATGCTGCTCCCCGGCGGGCTGAACTTGACGGCATTGTCCAGCAGGATTTTCAGGCACAGGGCCATGCCGGGCACGTCGCAGCGCAGCCTGGCGGGCAAGTCTTCATCCAGTTCCAGCTGCACGGTGTGGCTGGCCTGCACGGTGGCGGCCGCCTGCCGCAGCAAGGCCTGCGGCGCGATGCCGTCGGCGGCCCGCTCGCGGCCAATGGCCGCCATGCGCTCGGGCGACAGATAGTCGTCGATCATGCCCAGCAGGCGGTCGACGGCCGTCTGGATTTTCACGTAGCGCTTGCGCGTGGCCTCGTCGGCGTCTTTCGACGTCGACACGAGGCGCTGGATGGCGCCGTCGATGGTGGCCAGCGGCGTGCGGAATTCATGCGACAGCATCGAGGCGAAGCGCTTCTGCTCCTTTTCCCGCTCGGCTTCCTGCGCGAGGACGGCGCTGACGTCGCGCACCGTGCCGACAAGAGTCACGCCGCGCCCGTATATGGCAGGCACGATGGTCGAGCTGATTTCCAGCGCCAATAGATGCCCGTCGGCGTGTGGCAGCTCCACTTCGCGCAGCAGGGATAAACGGCTGGCGTCGCCAGCGCGCCAGCGCTGCAAGCGGGCCGGCAGATCCGCCGCCAGCTGCGCCGCGTGGCTCTGCAGGGCGGACAGGTCGTAACCGCTCATGCGCTGCGCGGCGGGGCTGATGTAGAGTAATTCGAGGGTCGTGGCGTCGAGCAGGAAGGCCGCGTCGCGGCCGTGCTCGGCCAGCAGGCGGAACTGGGCTTCGCCCGCCCGCGCGCGCAGCAGGGCGCGGCGCAACTGGACGAAACGCAGCGCCATGAGGATGGCGCCGGCAAGCAGCAGAAGGAGGAAGGGCAGCATGCTTTATACCTGGCAAGAAAGAAGCGCCAAGTATAAGCGTGCGGCGCCCTTAATCTTCCAGTGGGGCGAAAATCTGCTGCAAGTCTTCCTGCGTGAGCGCCATCTTCTGCGCTTCGCCTTCGGCCAGGATCGATTGCGCCAGCTCCGATTTCTTTTGCTGCAGCAGCTGGATTTTTTCTTCCAAGGTGCCCTTGGCGATCAGTTTATACACGAACACGGGCTTGTCCTGGCCGATGCGCCAGGCGCGGTCGGTGGCCTGGTTTTCCGCCGCCGGATTCCACCACGGATCGTAGTGGATCACCGTGTCGGCGGCCGTCAGGTTCAAGCCCACGCCACCCGCTTTCAGGCTGATCAGGAAGATGGGCACGGCACCTTGCTGGAAGGCCGCCACTTGCGCGCCCCGGTCCTTCGTCTCGCCCGTCAGCAAGGCATACGGAATGTCGCGCGATTCCAGCTCTTCCTCGATCAATTCCAGCATGCTGGTAAATTGTGAGAAGACGAGGATCTTGCGCCCTTCATCGAGCAAGTCTTCCACCATCTGCATCAGGTCGAGCAGCTTGGCCGAACCGGCCGACTGCTTCTTCGCCGGCAAGGATTTGACAAGGCGCGGGTCGCAGCAGACCTGGCGCAGTTTCAGCAGCGCTTCGAGAATGACGATCTGGCTGCGCGCCACGCCCTTCTTGTCGATTTCTTCGCGTACTTTTTGATCCATCGCCAGACGCACGGTTTCATACAGGTCGCGCTGCGGCCCCGTCAATTCCACCTTGCGCACCATTTCCGTCTTCGGCGGGAGCTCTTTGGCCACATTGTCCTTCGTGCGGCGCAGCAGGAACGGTTTGATGCGGCGGTTCAGCAGCATGCGACGCAGCGGGTCGTCCTGGCGCTCGATCGGATGGCGGAACTGCGTGTTAAACGTCTTCTCGTCACCCAGCAAGCCCGGCAGCAGGAAGTGGAATTGCGACCACAGTTCGCCCAGGTGATTTTCCAGCGGCGTGCCGGACAGGCACAGGCGGTGGCGCGCGCGCAGCAGGCCCGCGCTTTGCGCCGCCTTGCTGCGCGTATTCTTGATGTAGTGCGATTCGTCCAGGATGACCAGGTGGAAATCGTGCTCGCGCAAGGTTTCCTCGTCGCGCGGCAACAGCGCGTAGGTGGTCAGCACCAGGTCGCATTGGTCGATCTGGTCGAATTGCTGGGCGCGATCCTTGCCTTGCAGCAGCAACACTTTCAGGCTGGGCGCAAACTTGGCCGCCTCGTCCTGCCAGTTGCCCATCAAACTCGTCGGTGCGATCACCAGCGCCGGATGCGTGAGGCGTCCCGCTTCCTTTTCCACCAGGATATGCGCCAGGGTTTGCACGGTTTTACCAAGACCCATGTCATCGGCCAAAATCCCGGCCAGGTCATGGTCGCGCAGGAATTGCATCCACGCCAGACCGTCGGCCTGGTAGTCGCGCAGGGTGGCTTGCAGCCCCGCTGGCGCCGCCACTTTTTGCACGGAACCGAACTGGCTCAGCTTGCGGCCCATGGCGCGCAACTGCTCGCCGCCCGTCCAGCGCAATTCCAGCCCCCGCGCCAGCTCTTCCAGGCGCGCCGCGTCCAGGGTCGACATGCGCACCGCATGTTTGATCTTGTCGCTGAAGTACAGTTCCCCCAAGGTGTTGAGGATGGGGCGCACACGGCCCCACGGCAGCGCCACGCGCGTGCCATCCGGCAAGGTCGCCAGCATCTGGTCATCATCGGCATGCGCCTCGATGACTTTCGGGTTGAAATCGTTGGGCGCGTTGCGGATCAGCTGCACCAGCACGGGCAGCAGCGGCACTCTTTCGTGATTCACGACGATGCCCAGTTCCAGCTCGAACCAGGCGTTGCCGCTGTCCGGGTCCTGGTCGTCGATTTCCGCGTACCAGTCGCCCACGTCGCTCACGTCGTAGCGGTACTTGGCCGTCTTTTCCACGATCCAGCCCTGCTTCCGCAAGGCGTCGATGCCGGACTCGGCAAAACGCAGCCATTCCGCCTGGGAAGGCAGTTGCAAGGCGCCCTTCAAGCCGCTCAGGGGGGCCGAGCCCGGCTTCTTGAATTGCAGCTCGGCCAGAGTGGCCAAGGCGCGCGCTTCATCGAGCGTGTTTCTCTGGATAATTTCCGTCACCTCGCCCACTTGCCGCACCACGCGCTGCGACGGGTCGAACGAGACTCTTTCGCCATCGTAGTCGTAGGACAGCACGGCGAAATCGCTCCAGCGCTGCGCGCTGCCATCGGCCAGCATGGCGCTGTCGAGCAGCAAGACCGGTTGCGCCGGCACGTCCTTGCGCAAGCGCTGCGGCAACGGTTGCGGCAGCGGCATCAAATGCTGCAAGCCCTGCGCCAGCAGCAATTGCGACACGCGCACCTTGTCGTTCGCGTTCAACGGCGGCGCCTGCGCCACCAGCGCCTGCAGATCGGCGAGGGAAATGTCGGAGCCGCCCTGGTTCAGTTCCAGCACGCCGCACGACAGGTTGTCGATGTACCACGGCGGATCGGTGGGCAGCATGTAGTCGATCTGGTCGGCGCCATGGTGCTTCGCGCCTTCCGGCGGGTCCACTTGCCAGCCCAGGCGCATGGTCTTGCCTTCGTCGCGCCAGAACAGGCGCGCGGGACGCACGGGACCTTCCTTCAACGGATACACGAGGCCATTGCCGACGTCTGCCCAGGAATTGGCCCACAACAGTTTATCTTGCTCGGCCAGCATTTTCAGCAGGGCCGCGCCCACCTTGCCCTTTGGCTCCGTGGCGCTGCCCGTCTGCGAATTCTGTCCGCTGCGCATGGCCACGAAGAAACGCACGAGGTCTTCGTCGGCCGGCGTCAAAAACGTGGGCGGCGCCGACAGCAAGGAAAAGATTTCGCTGATGGGAGTAGCGGCCGCCACGTCGCCATTCGGCCGCAGCCGCGCCTTGTACAGGCACAGGGCCACGTGGCGGCCACCGCTGGTGGGCGCCAGCACGTAGATCAATCGATGCTGGTTGAGTTTGGGGTCTGGCTCGGCAATCGTCAGCACGGCCTTCGGATGGGCGGCAGCCTCCACCCGCTGCAGCCAGGTGGCGACGGCATACGGCAAAGGCGCTCCCGGCGCGCTGGCCGGGGCAACTGGGGTTTCACTGGTTTCGTCGCGGGTAAAATCCATGGGGCGCATTTTTGTGTAAAGGTCGTATCCAAATCGGCAACAGGCAATATTATCCGCCATACAGGCGTTGCTGGCTTGATTCACACACGCTCTTTGAACAGTTTTAATGCGCGATGCCTAAAAAATAAGTATGTAATACGACACTTGGAGCCCGCCAGCGGCAAAAAAGGTCCGTTACCGGCCATCTTCGCCGCCCATGCAAGGTTCTTATCAGGCCGGCACAGTTTCTTCTTCCACCACGCTGGCGGCCTCGACTACCGGTGCCGTGCTCGTATCGGCTGGCGTAAAGTTGCGCAAAAACAAGAAGAACTGGCCCATCATCTGCGTCCACAGTTGCAGATTGATATTCAGGTACTCGCGGCTGACGCCACCGGCGACCAGCACATCCATTTCCAGCACGACGAAATCGCCATGCTGGGCCACGCGGGCAAAACGCTTGCTGCGGTGCCATTCGGCCAGCAAGCCGGCCGGCAAGTCGCCGCCCTGCACGCGCAGCGGGCAGCTCAGGGTCAGGTCCGCATAATGGCCAGGCGCCGTTTCATTGCCCCACAGCACTTGAAAGCCGATGCCATGGCTGGCGCTGTGCAGACGCACGACGCCGTCGTGTTCGATGCTCGTCACGGCGCAGCCGGCCGCCTTGATGGCCTCGGCCGTTTGTTCCGCATTCAGGGTGCTCAGCAAGTTGGTGTTGGTGTGTTCCATCGTCATTCCATTCATTTCAAAGAAGTAAAATTATTGGGGTGCAGGTGTTTCGGTTTGACGCGCATCAAAGCGCCCCTGGTACAGCTGGTCACCATATTGCTGGGCGATTTGTTCCAGCTTGACTCTGCTTTGCGCGGCGAACGGCTGGCGTGCCTGCATGACACCGAGCACGTCCAGGCTTTCATACGCCTGCAGGATCTCTTGCCCGGCCGCATACAGCTGGGCATTCTTGGCTTCGCAGCGTGCCAGGGCGCCGCGCTGCGACGTCACTTCGCCGTCCAGGCGCGCCCGTTCCGCTTCGATCTGCTTGCCCGTGGCGGCCAGCTGCTCGCTGGCCTGGCGGTACTGCGCCAGGCTGGCGCTGGCCTCCTGTGCGGCAGCGGCGCCGCGCTGCTGCTCGGCTGCCAGTTTCTCCCGCTGCGCGCGCTCCTGCGCCAGCTGCGACTGGCTGCGGGCCAGCTCCTTTTTCAAGCCATCGCTGGCGGGCGCGGCGGCAGCAGCGGGCGTCGCCTTGGCGGCAGGCCCGCCCTTGGCTTTGAGCACTTCCAGCTCGCCACGCGTCTGCTGCAATTGCGCCGTGACATTGCGCAATTCGGCCCGCAGGCGCTCTTCCATGCTTTGCCCCTTCTGTCCCTGCGCCTGGGCGGCGCCACCGGCCAGCAGCATCAGCAGCAGGAGCGGCAAGCGCGTTTTGTTGAATCTCAACATCATGGCTCCTTAAAAACGCGCGTTCAATTCGATTTGCAGGGTGTCGATCGACAGCGCCGAACCGAACACTTCGCGGCTCGACGTCCAGCGACCGTTCAACCAGGTATTCTTGTCGAGCGCATACGCGCCGCCCAGGTAGTAGCCGCGCGCATTTGTGCCGCCCAGGTGGAAGGTGGAATCGTTGTAAGCGTCAGGCAAGGCGTCCGGTTCGATGCGCTTGTAGCCGAGCAGCACGTTCCAGTCGCCGCGCGCCGCCGGGCTGGCCTTGCCCAGAGTCGCCTGCAGCATGTAGGCATTGCCGCCGCTTCTGAAATCGGCTTGCGAGACGCCACCCGTGCCGCCGAAGTTGTTCATGATGCCGCCCTTGGCGCGCGCCCACATGGCACTCTTGTCGTAGGCCATGTTGCGCACATAATCTCCTTCGATGCGCAAGTCCGTGCCGCCGGCCACCTTGCTATCCCAGCGCGCATTGATATTGGCCAAACGGAACTTCGACGCCAGGCCCACGAATTGCGGCTGCGGCGTGTTCGCCGGGTCCAGCGGGTTCAAGGCGATATTGCGCAGCAGCATCAAGCTATTGCCCTTTTGCATGCTCGACGGACGCGACCAGTCCGTGCTGCAGCCATCGGCGCCCGCGTACAGCGCACACGGCTGCGAGTATTCTCCGCTGATGTTGCGGAAGTTGTAGTAGGCCAGGGCGCCACGCAACTGGTGGTCGCTATTGATTTTCCACGAGGCGCCCACCTGCGCGCCCAGCAGCCATTTGTTTTCGCTGGACATTTTTGCCTGGCTGCGGCTCGGCGCATTGTCGGACGAATATTCGAGCGGAATCAGGCCCAGCGTACCGAACACGGTGACGTCCTTGCTGTCGCCGACCGGTTGCTGCACCTTGGCGGCGATGCCGTCGAAATTGAGTTCACTGGAAAACAGTTCGTCGCCCGACACGAACGGATTGTCGAAGCGGCCGGCCGTCAGTTTCAGCCAAGAAGCGGGCTGGTACGACAGCCAGGCCTGATCCAGCCAGATGTTTTTCTTGCCCAGGCCACCACCCAGGGTTTGCGTGGTGGACACCGGGCTGTCGTCATTGCCGCTGGCCAGGCGGATACCCGCTTGCGTGCTGTCGGAAATGTCCGCCAGGATGCCCAGGCGGGCACGCGCGCGCAGCAAATTCTTGCGATCCTGGCGCGTGTTCAGCAGCGCCGGCAGGGCCAGGTTGGTGTTCGCATTGACGTCATAGCCGCTGCCGCTGTTGAGCGAGCGCCAGTCGATCTCGATATTGCTGTTGGCCATGTCGTAGTAGCGCGATTCGTAGCGCGCGCGGACATCGCCTTCGACGCGGATGCGCTTGGTCCAGGCCGGCGTTTCATTCGGCGCCGCCCAGCCGCCCGCCTTCGCCTCGGCCAGCACTTGCCCCTTGATCTCGTCGCGGATCTGCTCGCGCACGGTTTGCGAAATATACGGCACGCGCACGTCGCCCGCCTGGGCTTGCGCCAGCGGTGCGGAGGCGGCGGCCGGACGGGCTTGCGCTTGCGCCAGCGCTTCGCTCTGCGCCTGCGCCAGCAGCGCCTCGCCGGCATCCTTGTTGAGGGCGCCGCTCTGGATCAGGCCACGGATCAGCTTGACCATGGTGCTGTCGGCCGGTGCCTGCGCCTGTACCGCGCCTGCCGCCACACTCAGGGCGAAGGCGGCCAGCGCCAGCGGAAGGCGACGCAGGCGCTGTGAGGGAGAAAATAAGGAATTCATTGTTTCTTTCGAAAAAAATTAATATGAATGTGGGCGCTACGGCCGGCGGCCCTTGATCGATACGCGCGCGGGAAAACGCAATGACGCCGGTGGCCGCTCATCGGCGCGGAAGTCGCGCACCATGGCCAGCACCTGCTCATCCGTCTGCGCATTGCCCGTGCCTTGCACAAGGTGGACCTTCGACGTCCGGCCGTCCGTATCGAGCCACAGGTCGACGCGGATGTCGGCGAACGCCAGCTGGCGCGTGCGCGGGTCGCGGGCAAAGGCCATCTGCAAGGCATTGGCCACATAGCGGCCATACGATCCCGCGCCGAGGCCGCCACCACCGCCGCTACCGCTCATGCCGCCGCCGCGCCCGGCCTGGATGCCGAAGGCGTCGCTGCCGGCCTGCGCAGCGCCATCGATGGTGACGGGGTCGCCCTTGTCCGGCGACGGGCTTTCCGGCGCGTCATCCATGGGCTTGTCGGCCGGCGTCGGTTCCGGCTCCGACACTTCCGGCACCACCTTGTCGGGCGTCGGTTCCGGCAGTTTTTCCGGTTCCGGCGGCGGCGGGGGCGGCGGTGGCAGCATCAGCATCGGCGGGGCCGCCACTTCGCGCTTCGTGGCCGCCGTGTCGGACAGCAAATACCAGACCAGCGTGGCCAGACCAGCGGCCAGCAGCGCGCCGCCAGCCACGCCGCCCCAGCGGCGCCACCACTGCGCCGCGCCCGACGGTTCCGAGGCGGCCATCTTCATCATGTCGTCACGCTTCACCTTGCGCTCCTCATGCCGGCTTGCCGGTCACCAGGCCCACCTGGTTCAGGTCTATGCGGCGCAGCAAGTCGAGCACTTCGACCACTTTCGCGTATTGCACGGCAGCATCGCCGCGCACGATCACGGGAAAGTCGGGCGTCAAGGCCTTTTCCGTGCGCAAACGCTCTTCCAGCTCGGGCAGGGTGACGGGATAGGCATCGAGGAAGACCTGGCCCGCGTTGTCGATGGTGATGGCCTTGGTCTTCGGTTTTTCCAGCGCCATGGCCGAACTGGCCTTGGGCAGGTCGACCTTGATGCCGGGAATGCTGGCATTGCTGGTCAGGATGAAGATCACCAGCACCACCAGCAGCACGTCGACGAAGGGCGTGATGTTGATGCCGCCGCTACGCTTGCGGGGGGTAAACTTGGCGGAGGTGGCCATGGTTATGTGCCCCTCACGCCTGTTGCAGCACGGGACGCATCTGGCGTCCGTCGCCCTGCTCTTCAGCCAGGCGCGTGGCGAATTCATCGACGAAGACAGCCATATCGGCGACGATGGCGTCGGAACGCGAGGACAGCCAGTTGTAGCCGAACAGCGCGGGAATCGCCACGCCCAGGCCGGCAGCCGTACACAGCAGCGCTGCAGCCATGCCCGGCGCCACCGAGTTGATGTCCACGGCGCCGGCCATGGCCGCCACGACGAACACCAGCATGATGCCGATCACGGTGCCGAACAGGCCGACGTACGGCGCGCCTTCGATGGTGGTCGAGAGCCAGATCATGCGTTTCGACATGCGCTCGCTTTCGCGCACCATCACGCCATCCATGGCGGCGCGGATGGCGCCGATGGTGGCGTTCGAGACGGCGTTCAGGTCGTAGCCACGGTCGTGGCGGCGGCGCATCTCGTCGATGGCCACGTCATACAAACGCCACAGCGAGGAATCCGTCTTCACGGAGGCGCTCAGCTTGCCATTGCGCGCCAGGTGATCGAGCGGCGCGCCGGCCGCTTCGTGGAACGACTGCATGAATTGCGCATTGGCGCGCGCGATGGCGCCATAGCTGCGGCCCTTGCCGATCATGATGATCCACGACAAGACCATCATCAGGCCCAACAGGCCGACGACGATCCAGGCGTCGAGCGGCATGGCGGCAATGATGAAGCCGAAATGGCTTTTGCCGGCCTGCTGTTCATCGGCGCCAAACACGGCCAGGCGCGATTCGGAACCTTGCGAAACGGCATCGGCCAGCAACAGCGCGTCGGGACGGGCCGTGCGCGACAGGCGCAGCTCGTCGATGGCGCCCGTGAAGTTGGCCAGGGCGGCGGCGCCGGCGGCGACCGGCGGCGCATCGGCGCCCACCGAAGCGGCAGTCGTAAAAGCCGGCAGGGCGGTGGCCAGCGAGACGGCCGGACGGCCGCCCACGTACAGGGCCACGTTGGCTTTGTCGGCTTTCACCGCCAGGTGCGACCATTGCGCGGCCTGGATAGGCTGGCCCGGCTTGCTGCGCTGGCCATTCACCTGCACGAACGGCACGCCCTGGTCTATACCGATCAGCAATTCATTGGCGCCGTCGCGGCGCGCATACAGCACTTGCTGCGCGCCCAGGCTGTCCGGGCGGACCCAGGCCGAGAAGGTGAATGGCGCGCCGGCGGCCAGCGCCAGCGATGGCGAGGCGGGCAGCATCAACGGCGTCGTGCCCAGGCGGGCGCCGACGCCGATGACGGAACCATCGAGCGCCGGCACGGCCGTCTGGGCATGGTTGCCGTAGGCGGTGCTGTCGCGCGAAGGCACGCCAGGTTCGGTGAAGTGATACACGAGGCTGTAGTCGGGATCGAACGTACGCTGGCCATTGCCGGAAGCGGGCGCCTTCGGATTGCCGTAGTACATCCACAGCTGCTGCGGCGTGCCGGCCGTCAGGGCCGGCACGTCGACCCAGATCAGGGCGATGCCCAAGAGCGGATTGAATTGCTCGATCTGGTGGTTCAGCACCGTTTTATCGTCGCCCGCCACGAAGCGCAGGTCGGCGCCGTTGTCGCTGACGCCTTCGAAGTTGAAGTTACCCGAATGCAAGCGCAACAGCACGGGAATGCGGCCGGGATCGCCGCCCACGGCGCCAGCCTTCGGGCCGGCATCGACGGTGACGGGTTTGCGGTAAGCCCAGTCGGGCTGCCACCAGGCGTGCGCCAGGCCGGGAACGAGCGTGCCCAGGATCGTGAGCAGAAAAAGAAAACGTTGCATGACAGTGATTCTCCGAAAAAAAGTCTAAAAAAGTGCAGTGCTGGTTGGCTGGGCCGTCAGTAGCTGGCCGACAGGTTGAAATTGATGCGGCGCACGTGTTTGTGCGTGCGCGGGCCATCGCGCAGCGGATACGAAAAGTCGATGCGGCCATTCAGGTAGCGCAGGAACTGGAAACTGCTGCCCAAGCCCACGGAGGCCAGGCCGAACAGGTCTTTCTGCTCGATCATCGGATCGCGCAGGCGCAGGCGCGCGCCATCGGCAAACGCATACAGGCGCCAGTTTTCCAGGCGGCTGAAATACGTCAGCTGCGGCGTGCGCCATTCGACGGTGCCGGACACGCCGTAGTCGCCCGTCGCTTCGGCCGACAGGTAGCCGCGCACGGAATTGGCGCCGCCGGCGGCCATCTGTTCGCCCGACACCAGCGCCGCATCGGCCAGCTGGCCCGCCAGCTTGCCGTACAGCTGCGCGCCGCTGCCCAGGGTGTACGTGGCGTTGGCGTCGCCCTTCAGCACGAGGAAGCTGGGCGAGGCCTTGTAGCGTTTGTTGTCGTAGGCCGCGCTGTCGCTGCCATAGCCGAACGAGGCGCGCGTGCCGGCCACCAGCGACAGGCCCAGGCCGTAGGTCGCCGCCTCCGTCTGCGCAAAGCCGTTATACGACACGCTCAGCGGCACATATTTCAGGGGAATGCTGCTGCCCGCGCCATTGAGCTTGAGCGCTTCCTGGTTATCCTTGAAATCGATGCCGGCAGAAAAACTGTGCCACCAGATGCCGCTGTTGGGCACCGTATAGTTGACTTTCATGCCCAGCGCATGGCCCTTGCCCAGCACGCTGGTGCCGCCCGTGCTGGCCACGTTGCTGTTCGACTGGTAGCCGGTCGCTTCCAGGCTCCAGCCCTGCGTGCCGATCGGCGCCACGTACGAGGCGGACCACACTTTGGTCTGGTTCAGGTCGCCCGGCGTGCCGAAAAAGCTGATGGTGGCGCTATGCCCGAGCTGCCACAGATTGTCGTGGCCGACCGACATGCTGGTACGCAATTTCTTCGTATCGGCGCTGTAATCGTTGTTCAAGCCGACGCTGGCGCGCCACGGGCTGCTGTCTTCCACTTTCAAGTCCACGTCCATGGTGCCGGGCAGGCTGCCCTGCTTGACCAGCGGCATCACCTGACGCTTGGGACCGCGGTTCAGGGCCGTCAATTCCACTTGCGCCTGGGTAAAGTCGGGCACCTTGCCCTCCGTCAGTGCCGGCACTTGCTGGCGCACGTCGAGCGGCGAGTTGTATTGCGCGCCGACCACGCGCAAGCGGCCCACCTTGGTTTCGCTCACCTGCAGCACCACCACGCCCTGCTCCACCTGCTGCTCGGGCAAGTCGACGTAGACGGACTGATAGCCCCGGGCTTGATAGGCCGCAACGAGGGCGTCGCGTGCCCCTTCCACGTCCTTCAGGGTGCGGCCCGGCCCCAGGAACGGCGTGACCGCCTCTTCGATGGCACGCGCGTCGAGCACGGTATTGCCGCGCACCAGGTATTCCTCGATCGTCACTTGCCGTTCCGGCGCGGCCACGGGGGCCGCCGCCGGGACGGCGTCCTGGGCGCGCGCCATGCCGGGCAACGCCAGCATGGCCAGGCACAGCAGGCTCAAGGCGGTCGCGGGCGCCTGCGGCGCACCGTTACCTCGTTTCTTCATCTCACGCATATTCCATTCACCTCAAAATCAAACGGTTGCCCTACCCGGTATCGCGGCGCCGAACGCTATGCTCGGCAAGACAGTACCTAGACGAACGCCGCACGCACGAACTGACGTTTGTCATCAAATGTTCATAAAACTCCGGCCACGGCGCTGGCGCCGCGGCCGGAATGGCCTCCCGTCAAGCTCGTACAGCGGTCACGGCTGCAAGCCGCGCCGCTCGTTGGGCGTGAGCGCCTGCAGCTGCGGCGCCGTCAACGGTCCCGCGCCCAGCACCTGCACCACGCCGGCTGGCTGATAGCTCGATGCCTGCGGCTCACCGCCCTTGTGCTTGCCGACACCGCCCTCGTCCGCCGCGTCATTGCCAAAGCCCAGCACCTTCACGGTGAACAGCGACGGCAGCGCCTGGCGCGTGGCGGCCCGTTCGCGCTGCAGCACCTCCTGCGCCGCCGTCACGGCTTGCGAGGCGGCCGCGCTGGCATTGCTGAGCGCACCCACGTTCACCGCGGCAATGACCGGCATGCCCGTCGACTTGCCCTGCACCTGGATGTTTTCCGCGTTGACCACCTGCAAGGCCGCCAGGTTGACGTTGCCCGAGACGCGGATACCCGCCTCGCTCGCGTCGATGGTGCCCAGCGGGGCGATCAGGTCGATGTCGCCAGGCGGCACCTCCGGGATCGGATTCAGGGTGGCGATGCCGGCGCCCGTGCTCGGCGTGCTCGGCGACAGGCTGACCAGGCCGATGCCGTCGTAGGCGCGGCGCTGCGGCGTGTAGACGACGGTGGACTTGGTGCCGCGGCCCGCATTGATGTCGCCCTGCGCCGACCAGGCCAGGATGTTGCCGCCGAACGTGGTGAAGATGCGGCTCTGGCCCAGCAGGATGCTGTCCCGGGCGTAGATCTGAATTTCACCGGCGCCCTGCGTCAGCACGCCCGAGCCTTCGCCCGGCGCATAGCCGCCGTCGACGCCGATCAGCGCGCGCCCGCCCGGCACCGTGATGCCGATATCGCCGCCGAAATCCGTGTGGATACCGGCATCGTTGACGATCACGTGCGGCACGTTGACCGTCGGATACCCCGCCTCGGCCCACTCCTGCGGACTCAGGTAGCGCACGCCCGCCAGCGGCCGCTTGGTGTAAATGCCCCCGTAGTCATCGACCGTGTACAGCGCGCTGCTGAACATCGTCAGGTCGCCCTTGTACTCGATCTTCTTGCCGGCCTTGTCCTGCGATGGGAACAGCGTGGCGATGGCTTCCCGGCCGCGCAGATAGCTGCCGCGGCGCATGCCGTCCGGGTCGTTGTACTCGCGCCCGGCCGCCTTCAGTTCGGCAAAGTAGACATTGCTCAGGTAGACCTGCTGCTGCTCCTTCGGCAAGGCGGCAAAGAAGCTGCGCGCATCGGTGGCCGGGTCGTAGCGGATGCCCAGGCCGCTGTCGCCGCCAAAGCGCGTCGTCAGCCAGTTCACCAGGTGCAACTGGCTGACCAGCGCATATTCGCGCGCCAGGTCGCGCCGCACGCCACCCGTCTGCTGGCCGGCCTTCTCCAGTTCGACCTGCTTCGTGCCGAGGAAGGCGGCTGCGCCCGCTTCGTCGCCTTTGTAGCCAAACTGGCCGCGCAGCCAGTCGGCCAGGGTCAGCTTGCCACCGTAGACATACACGGCGCTGCCGGCCTGGTCGGCCAGCGGCCGGCCTGGGTCGGCCAGCTTGGCCGGGTCCAGGTAGCGCGCCGCGAAAGCCGCATAGTCGGGACCATTGCGGCCCACGCCGGCGGCCACGCTGATGCCGGCGCCGTTGCCGTGTTCACCGGGGCGGGTGCCGACGATGGAACCGAGGCTGCGCAATTGCGCCTTGTCGGCCATGTACAGGTCGCGTCCGGCGCTCACGTTCAACTGGCCCGGTCCCGCCACATAGAAGGTGCTGTAGCGGATATCGCGCCCGGCGCTGACGACGGAGACGTCGGCGGCATTGCGGTGCACGAACAGGTTGCCGCGCGCGGACGAGCTGCCCGTGACGACCGGCTTGTCCGGATAGTCGGGCCGGCCGGCATAGCCCTTGCTGGTCCATCCCGCCGCGCCTTCCGGCACGTTCTCGACGCTGCCGAGCGGCGTGCCGGCATTGACGATGTCGCGTCCGGCGCGCACGGCCACGGCGCCGCCGCCTTCGTACCACACGCCCAGCGGCCCCGTTTCGCCCTTCAGTGTCGCCCGGTACACGATGCCGCCCGTGCGCAGGCCGACGATGTCGCCGCTGTTGGCATAGAAATGCGCGGGCACCTGGCCCACCGGCACATAGTCCGACACCGTCGGCGCCGTCATGCTGAACAGCGGATAGGTCTGTTGGGCCTCGCCGGCGCCGTTGGGATTCGAACCAAAAGAGAGCAGTGGCGAGGGCGCCAGCCCGTTCGCGCTGACGTTATGCAGCGGCAACAGGCCGAACCAGACCGTATCCAGCGCGCCGACGAAGCCGGGGTTGAACGGGCTCGGCAACAGGCGCGGATCGGCGCCCGATGGCGTGATCGGATAGCCGGCCGCATGGATGGAGTCGGCCGCCAGCATTTCCAGCTGGCCCGTGCCCGTCCTGACAAATTGCGGCGCCACCGGCGACGGGGCGAGGATTACGCCGTTTTGCGGCATGTCAACCTTATTACCCTCGCCCATCCTGCCCAGGCTGGCATTGCCGTAGTACAAGCTGCCGCTGGCGGCCACGGCACGCAGCACGGACGGCATGACATAACGCCCGTCCGAGGGCGCGTGGTTGTCGCCCGTCACCGATTGGATCCAGGCGGACGTCGGCGTCAGATTGCCACCGGCGCTGAACAGGTCGATGGCCGTGGCCGGCGTCCACAGCGAGAACCAGCTCCAGCCCTCGCCCTTGCGCTCCACGCCCTGGTAGTTGAACGGCGAGCCGTTGGCCAGCTGCTTCACGCGGCCCGCATCGGCCGTGCCGCCCAGCACCAGGTCGCCGCGCGCATCGATGCGCACGCCGCTGTCACCGGGCACCAGGATCGGTCCGCCGCTGGCGATCGCCGTGCCCGCCGTGTAGGTTTCATACGGCCGCGATTCCTTCGGATCGGCGCGGTCGAAACGCAGCTCGACGCCGCCCACGGCGCCCGCTTCCATGCGCAGCGCGCCGCGCAGATTGGTGAAAGTGCTGTTGAGCGTGGGATACTGGCGCTCGAAGCGTGTATCGGCATTCGGGAAGTCGCTGTTGGCATCGAAGCTGCGTACCTCGGCGACAGGGTTGAGGCCGCCGCCGATGCGGATGTCGAGGTCGCCGCCGCCCGTCAGCAGCAGCTTGCCGTCCGGCGTCACCCTGCCCGTGCTGCCCACGGCCACGTTCAGGCCCTGGCTGCGCGGCGTGTATGCGCCGCCCGGATCGGCGCGCGAGGTCAGCATGCCGGCGTCGCCGCCCGCCTGCAGCAGCACATTGCCACCGCCCAGGGTACCGATGCCCGTAAAGCCCGACACGACCGGCAAGCCGGCAAACAGGTCAGAGCCTTCGGGGCGCGCGACATAGGTGCCGAAGTTGATCCACCATGCCGTCGGCACGCCCGCGCCCGTGCTGCCGCTGCCCTGACGCCACAGCCAGGTGCCGATGTCGCTGGTGTCCTGCTGCGCGTTCAGGGTGCCGATGGCATCCTCGCGGCGCTGCAGGGCGGTGCCCACGGTGTCGCCCTTGACGTCGCCCTGGGCGCGCAGCAGCAGGTTGCCGCCGTGCTCGGGATACCAGGCGCGGTACAGGCTCTCGCTGCCGCCATCGACGAAGCGCATCAGCTTGTCATCGAGCGCGCCGAGCAATTTGCCCTTGGCGCTCAGGCCGCGCGGCAAGTTGAACAAATCCTTGCCATCGACCAGCGGCGAGGCCGACTGCGTGCCCGCCGTGTAGACGCCATACAGCGAACGCATGTCGAAATCGCCGGCAGCCAGCAGATCGAGATCACCCGTACCCGTGCGCAGCACGCTGAACAGAGGCTGGCGCGCCGGCGCGGTCACGTCCACGTATTCAGGCGGCGTGCCATCGGCAACCTTGACCACGATCACGCCAAGGCCCCAGTCATTGTAGGCAAGCAGCGCTTCTTCGCTGTCAAAGTCGGCCAAGTTGATCGGCGTGCCCGGCTCCTGGCCAAACAGGCCGGCATCGTCGCCCCAGACGTATTGTCCGGGCAAACCGGTGCCTGGAATCAACTCGCGGCCAGCGCCCATGCCGTAATGCGTATCGGCCAGCATCAAATGGGCGTCCTTCGCATGCGGCCGCAGCGCGCGCGTATCGGCGGCGGCCGTATCGGCGCCGCCCACCAGGCGCAGCGACCACGCTTGCGAACCCTGGGCCAGCATCGGTGCCAGCGCCAGGTTGCGGCCCTGATTGCCCGAGCTGTCGGCCGCGCGCAGCGCCACCATGGTCGCGCCGCCAGGCAGCTTGACCAGCGTACCGGCGGGCAGCACGCTGCCCTTGTCCAGCGCCAGCGCCGAGGCCAGCACCACGCCGTTGACAAGGTTGACACTATCGCCCGTGTCCATGGGTTTGCCTTCCGGGAAGGGCAAGGCGACATTCGCCGGCCACAGCATGGCCGCCACCTTGGCCGCGCCCGGCAGGCGCAGGCCAGGATCGAGCTGCATGCCGCTCGATAAG
Source organism: Janthinobacterium sp. PAMC25594 (assembly GCF_019443505.1). Lineage (NCBI taxonomy): Bacteria > Pseudomonadati > Pseudomonadota > Betaproteobacteria > Burkholderiales > Oxalobacteraceae > Janthinobacterium > Janthinobacterium sp. PAMC25594. The sequence continues at coordinate 4,111,811 of NZ_CP080377.1, read as the reverse complement.
GTCAGCGCCTTTTGCAAGACGCTGCCGGCCGCGTACAGCACACTGCCGTCGGGATTGCGCACGGCGCCGCCCAGCACGCTACCGGCAGGCAAGTTCAGCTCATCCGTCAAGGTGGCGCGCGTCGCCAGCAAGGTGCCGCCGCGCAACTGCATCGGCTTCATCGGCACGGCGAAATTGACGCTCGTGCCCGATTTGAAATACGTGTCTTCGGCCAGGGTCACCAGGCCCGCTTGCGGCACGACGACCTCGCCGCCCCACGGCAAGCGGCCCTTCACCAGTTGCCAGCCCTTGTCATCCGGCGTGACGGGCAAGCTGCGGGTATCGAAGCCATCCGTGATACTGCCAAAGACGCTGAGCTTGCCACCGGCGCGCAGCACTAGCGCGCCTGCTTCGCCCGAGCCGTACACGCCGCTCAGGCGCGCCAGCGGATTGACGCCGTCATAACGGTGGCCGGACAGGTCGATGTCGCCATCGACATGCAAATCGCCGCCCGGCGTGGCGCTGACGATCTCGACGCCAGGACGCAAGTGGAAGGCGTTGGCGTCGCCGCGCAAGCCGCGCAGCTTGCTGTTCATCAAGTTGCCGTTCGCCAGCGCGTGGGCCATGAAGGCTTGGCTGTCCCCGTGCTTGTCGTCCAGGTAAGCCTGGGTGATGCTCTGATAGCTGCGGCCATCCGCATCCTTGCCCGTGCCGGCGGGCGCATCCTTGTATTGCCAGAAGGCGTTGACGTTGATCGTGCGCGCGCCGGCGATGTTCAGCGCGCCAGCCGCATCGATATCGATGTCGTCGCCCGTGGCGCCGCCCAGGCGGCGCGCGTTCAGGTCGATGCTGCCGTAGTTGCCGCCCTTGTCTCCGCTGCGCAGGTCCATCCGTGCGCCATTTTCCAGGGTCAGGCGTCCACCAGGCGAAGCGAGTTCGATCACGGCGCGGTTCGGCGCCTCGATCACCTGGCCATAGCTGTCCGTGCGCAGCAGCGTGCCGTGCGCGTCGAGCACGGCGCCGGATGTGATGGTGACGCCGTCGCGGCCGGCCAGGCGGATGCTGCCCACCTGTTCGCCACTGGCATCGATGCGGCCGTTCACCGTCAAGCTGCCGCCATCGACGGACACGCTCACTTCACGCGCCTTGAGCTCGTCGCCGATGGTCAGATCGCCCTGCTTGAGCTGGAAGCTGCGGCCGCCGAATACCTTGCCCGTGTTCAGGCGCTGGTTCAGGCCGGCGAAATCGCCGAGATGCTGGGCGCGGATGTCCACGCCGCCAGCCGCGTAGGCTACCTGAGTGCCACCCGCGTCATAGCTGCCGCTGGCGCCGCCCAGCAAGGTGCCGCGCAAGTCGGTCGTGCCGGCAGCGTCGCCCGTGGCGATCACAGCCAACTTGCCGGCGCGGTTGTTCACGGCCGACACGTCGATCACGGAAGCGGCCGCCTGGCGCACGTCGCCCTCGCGGCTGTCGAGGATCACGTCGCCGCCCCAACTGTACTTGCTGGTGTCGTAAAAATCGATCTTGCGGCCCGCCAGGTCCAGCTTGGCCTTGTCGCCCAGCAACACATCGCGCTCGGCCGACAGGGTCAGTTTTCCGCTCGGCAAGACCACCGACGTATCCACACTGACGCTGTTGCCGCTGAGCGCCACTTCGGCGCCCAGGGCGCCGGCCAGCGCCGCATTCGTCGGCGTGGCGGCGGCCGCGCCTGCGGGCGCGCTCACCTTCAGCTCGCCACCCGCCGTGATGCGATTGACGGAACCTGCCGCGCCCGTCAGCAGCGGCGTGTTGATCAGTACATCGCCACCGCTGTAGCGGTAGCCGTTGATGGCCGTATCCCAGGCGCTCTGCGACTGGTAGACGGACAAGCTGCCCTTGTTGTTGGCGGTGACTTGCTCGCTGGCATTGAGCGCCACCTGGCCGAAGCCCAGTATCAAACGGTCCAGCTTATGGATGGTGTCGGGACGGCTGTCCGGCGTAAAACCGAACTCGATGCGCTTGGCGTCGACCTGCAGGCGGCCGCTGCCAGTGCCGGGGCCAGCCGCGACGACGGCGCCGGGCGCATTCGTCGCACCCTGCCACACCAGGGTGTCGGTATGGATGCGCGCCAGCGCGTCCGTGCCGCCATAACCGTAGATGGCGGGCGTATTGAGCACCAGGCGCGACAGCGACGACTTGCCCGTGGCCGCATCGATGGTCGACAGCTGCGCCGAATCATAGAAGTTGAAGGAGTTGCGCGCCGTCAAGCCCAGGCTTTCCAGCGCCGGCGCACCCGTACTGATGTCGCCGCGCAGCAGGCGGTCGAGCACGCCCTGGTTCAGTGCCAGGCCGTCCGGCAAGGCGCCGCGGGCGCTGGCGTCCGCCAGCGAGGCTGCGCTGCCGATATTGATAGCCCCCATCGCCAGCACCAGGTTGCGCGTGCCGTAGCGCACGTTGTCGCGCAGGGTAAAGGCGCGCTCCGTCACGGCGGCGATGGTGCCTTCCGAATACAGCGAGGTCGTGCCGCCGCAGGCGACTATCGTCTTGGCGCACGCGCCGATGTCGATGATGCCGGGGCCATCCGAATCGGACGGCGTGCGCACGGCCGGCAGCATGTCCAGCCAGCCATTCGAGACGGCCAGCACGCTGCCCATCGGCTGGTACACATAGCCGTCGCGCGAATCCCAGGCCGCCTTGCCGCGGCCCAGCGTATTGATGCCCGATCCTTGCTCCAGGAAGATGCCATCGTTGGTTTTCGTGGTCACCAGGAACACCTCGGCCGCCTTCAGCACGGCGCCGTCGCGCAGCACGATGCCGCCCGCCGATTCGTTGATGGCGGCGATATTGGCGCGCTGGTTGCTGCCCGTAAGGAAATCGTTGTAGCTGACGCGTGGCAAGCCGCCGATGCCCAGGCGCTGGGCGCCAAAGGCGTTGATCTGCGAGGCGTGCACGGAGACGCCATTGAAGTCCGCCAGCGGTGCCGTGCCGTCGCCCAGCACTTCGTAGCGGGTCGATGCATGGCCGCCCGTGCCCAGCAGCAGGGAGCCGCCAAAGCCGCCCTCGGCCGGCGCGTACAGGGCGCTGCCATCCATCATCAATGGCGTGTGGTTATCCTCGACGCTGTGCAAGGACGGGGCGATCAGCTGCACCCGCACGGCCTTGGCATCGCGTTCCAGCATGGCGCGCGGCACGCCGTCGCGCGTGGCTTGCGCCATGGCAAAGGCGGCATAGCCCGTTTCATTGTATTGCGAATAGCTGCGCAGCACCTCGGCCGGCGTCAGGATAGCCTGGCCGGGCACGGCGTCGCGGATGGCCGTGCCGGCGATGCCCGTCTGCGCCGCCGTGGCATACGAACCATTGCGCATGGCCACCGTGCCGCCCGCCTCGACGGTGCCAGCCAGGCCATTCAATTCCACGCGGAAAGCGCCCGGCAGCAAGGCGAAATTTGATGGCAGCAAGGTGTAGGTGCCGGCCGCCAGGCCGGGCACGCCCGCGGCGATGGTGATCTGGCGTCCCACGGCGGGCTTGCCCGCGCCTTGCTCGGCCGTCAAAGGCGCCACGTCCGGCTGCACGCCGGGAATAATGGCGTACACGGGGTTGGTATTCAGGCCGGGCAAGGTAAAACCGCCATTCGGCTTCATCTGTACCAGCGTATTGAGGCGCGCATCGGTGGAGCCGCCGCGCCCGGCCAGGAAGGCCGCGCCCGTCAAGGTGCCGCCGCCCGACAGGTCGAGCACGGCGCCTTGTTGCACGTCGACGGCGGCGCCCGTCAAGGCGATCTCGGGGCCGTTGCCCACGCCCTTGAACACGACGTCGTTGCCGTCATACAGGTAGCTGAGGCCATCGAGCGTGCCACCATATGGCATCGTCAAGCCTTTGGCGCTGACGGACGTCAGGCTGCCCGGCAACAGCTTGACATGGCCCGTGTAGGCTTCATAGCCTTCGGCACCCAGGGTGATCTGGCCCAGCGGCGCGCGCAGCACGCCGCGCTGGTTGATGGTGGGCGCGACCAGGTTCAGGCTGCCGAAGACGGAAAACGGCTGGTTCGGCGTGGCGCTGCCGCCGCTGCGCTCGATATTCAAGGTACGCAAGGGATCGAGCGTGACGCGGATATTGCCGAACTCGTCGACCCGGCTGCTCTGGCCCACCATGACCATGCCGCTGTCGCCCGTGGCAGGGTAAATCTGCGCGGCGGCCAGGGTGAGGTTGCCCGGCTGGTACAGGGCGGCGTTGTTCGACATGCGCAAGTCGCCGCGGCTGTTGAGGGTCAGTTGCTCGAAGGCATCGCGTTCGACGGCCAGCGGCTTGCCGCCGCTTTGCACGATCTCGCCGCGCGTGCCCATGTTGACCTCGCCCGCAAGATCGAGCATGCCCGCATCGATCTGCAGCAGGGAGCCGTCGGCCACCAGCGGCACGCCCAGCATGCCGCGCCCCTTGCCCGAATTTTTCGAGCCTTTCACGGCATTCGGCACGATGAAGTTGTCCTTCTGTCCGCGCATGGCCGTACCCAGGCGCACATACGGCGCCGCCAGGTGCACCTGGCTGGCGAGACTGGTCGCCTTGTCCTGGCCCTCCGCATCCGGCTGCGGCCGTGCCACCAGCCCCAGCGAACTGGCGCTCAGGCGCAGGCTCTGGCCCAGCGCCAGCCTGACGTCGCCATCCACGCTGAGCATGCCGTTCACATGCATGGCCAGGTTATCGAAGCCGCCGGCCTGCACGCGGTCGGCGCCCAGGCGCGCACTGCCGTAGCGCAAGGTCTCATCCTGCTGGCCGGCGCGCAGATCGGCCGGCAGGACGCTGTCGCCCTGCACTTGCGCCAGCACGAATTCGCGCGGCACCCGCACCGCATTGTCGACGGCGGCGCCTTGCAGCGTCTGGCGGTCCACCTGGCCATAATTGGGCGTGTCCAGCGCCAGCGCCAGGGTGCCGCCTGCCGCGCCAGCACCACCGGCCGCCGCGCGCAGGGTGCCGTCGGCAAAGATGCCGTTGTACGAACTGAGCGAAATCAAGCCGCCGCCGCCGGCCACGTTGACGGCGCCCTGGTTCGGCAAGTCCAGCGTGGCTTGCGCACCGCTGGCGTCGAGCAGGGCGCCGGGGCGCACCACGACAAAGGCATCGGCCGCATCGACGCTGGCGGCGTCAGCCTTGTAGCGGGCACCGATTTCGATGCTGCCGCCCTTGTCGGCGCGGCCATAGCGCCCGCCCCGCATGTCGGTGGCCACGGTGGCGCGGCCAGCGACGTCGAGCACGGCATGTTCGCCGATCCAGATCGAGGTAGCTTGTCCCTTGCCGTTCGGCACATCCACGTCATTGCCCGTGCCAAACGTTCCCGGCAGGATGGCGATCTTGCCGCCCCAGGCGTCGAGGCGGCCATCGATGCTGACCTGGCCATTGCCCGTCAGGCTGATCTGGCGGCCCGGATCAACCGTGACGACGGCGCCCTGCGCCACCGCCAGGGCGCCCTTCACGTTCGGACTGCCGGCCGTCAGCGTCAGGTCGGCGCCGGCGCGCTGCGTCAAGCGGCCCTTGCGCGCATCTTCCTGGTACAGCTGCGGCGTCCACACTTCCAGCGCGGCACCCGGATCGGTGCCACCCGCCACCGTGTGGCCGGTGGCGGGATTAAAGCGCAGCACGGGCATCCGCACATCGATCTGCGCATTGTTGACCACCACGACGCCGTCGCGGCCCGTGACAGCGTAATCGGCAAAGCCGCTCTGGAACAGGCTGGCGTCCAGCGCCAGCATGGGCTGCACGGCAACGTCGCGTCCCAGCATGGTGCCAGTCGGCAGCAGCACGCCGCGCGGCGTGCGCACGTCGGCAGCGGCGATACTGCCGGCCGCATACTGCGTCGTCAGCGGCAGGATGGGCAAGCCGTTCGGAAAGGCCTCCGCCGAGACCACGAATCCCGCATTGAGACCGTTGATGGCCGTTACCACGCTGCCGGCGGGCGCGATGGAACCGCCCTGGACATACCTCGTGCCGTTGATGAAGAAGTTCGCGCCCTGCGGTACCAGCAAGTCGGCCCCCAGCACCAGCGGTTTCTGCGTCGACACATCCGCCGTCACGGGCTTGGTCAGGGTCTGGCCCGGCTTGATCAGGCTGGTGACGATGGCGAAATCAAAGGGGACCTTCTCGCCCTTGGCAATCAAAAATTCATCGCTCAGGCGCAGGCCGACGGGGGCGCTGCTTCCCGCTGGCAGCACGTCGCCTTCGAGCAGTTTGCCGCCGATGCTGACAGCCGTGCCGCTATCGATCGCCAGGCGCCCGCCGCCCTTCACGCCATGGCCGCGCAGCTCGCCGTCGAGCTTGAGCAAGGCGCCGGTGGCGGCCTTTTCGCGCGGCAAATCGACCGCCAGGGTGATATCGCCGCCACGCCCGCCCTGCAGGCTGCCATTGCTCATCAGGGCGGCGCCGGACGAGACGTCGATGACGCTGCCGCCGGCCAGCTCGATGCCGCCGGAGCTCTTCAGAACGACCTTGCCGCCATTGACATACGGCAAACCGCCGCTGGCAGCCGGGTCCAGTTCCAGGTTGCTCCACAGGCCGCGCGCATCGAGGCGCACGCCGGGCGCCACGCGCACGCCGGCCGGACCCGTGGGACGCCCTTCCGGCGACACGGGTGCATCGAGCCACACGGCGCCCGTGTTCGCCAGATAGCGCGACACCATGTTGCCGGCGGCGATGCTGCCGCTGCGCGCACTCACATTGGCCTTGATCGCCACATCGGTGGCGTGCAGGGCGATGTCGCCGCCATCGGCCACGCGCACGTCGGCATTGACGTCGAGCTTGTCGTAAGCGTAGATATTCAGCGCGCCCAGCTCCAGTCCGTTGAGCCAGTCCGCATCGAGCCGCAAGGTTTTGCTGCGCGCGGCCGGCAAGGCTTCGCTCAGCAGCTGGCCATCGGCGACAGGCGCCACCTTGCCGATCTCGACCTTTTCCAGCACGGCTTGCGGGCTGTCGCGCAGCTGGCCCGTCCTGGTATCGAAGACGGGCGTCATTTTGCCCACGATCAATTGACCGGCACGCGCCGCCGCCGTCTGCGCCTGCTTGTAGCTATCCATGCCGTCATCGCGCTTGCGCTGCTGGCGCTCGCCCTGGAACACGGAGGTATCGATATCGCCTTCCAGCACGGCGGCGCCCGTGGAGACGATCAGGCGGCCCGCATCGCGGCCCACCGTATAGCCGTTTTCCAGGCGTTCGCGCGGGCCGATCAAGGCATTCGCGTACGTCTCCGTCGTGTTCGCGCCCCAGCGCGCATGCGTGCTTTCATAGCCGCGGTACAGGCCCGTGTACAGGTTGTCGGCGGGGGCCGTGCTCAGCTTGACCATCGCGCCATCGGCGCCCTTCAGCCACGTCTGCTTGACCATACCCGTCTGCACATCCAGCGAACCGCCGGCGATGTTGATGCGCGAACCGGCCTGCGTCACCACTTCGCCGCCGCCAAAGGCCACGGTGCCGCCCTGGGCCGCCCACTCGCCGATACCGTGGCCGCTGGTGTTCAGGTAGCCGCTCACTTCCAGCAAGCCGCCAGCCGTGTACCAGCGGTCCGTGGCGTAGCCATTCGTGCCGGCCGGCACCAGCACCAGGTCGCGGCGGTCGACCCACACGTCGCTGTTGTTGAGGTACTTGGCATCGCGGCTGCCGGGTGCGTCGCGCTGCTCGTTGCCCTGCACGTTGATCAGCACATTGTTGCTGCTCATGTCGACCTTCACGCCGACGGCGCCGGAAACGTCGATGGCGGCGTCGCGCGCCACGTGGCTGCGGCGGGCCGCGTCGACCAGCACCTGGCCGCCCGTGGCCAGGGTCAGCGAGTCGCCTTCGAGCTCGACGTTGCCGGCGGAGACGATGCGCACCAGCGACTGGTCGCGCCGGTCCCCGATGCCTTCCGTGCCCTTGCCCGCATCTTTCAGCAAGGTATCGCGCTGCACGTCCAGCGCCGTGGCGCCGTTGTCATCGATGACGATGGCGCTGACGCTGCCGCGCGCCAGGGTGACGCCGGCGTTCTCGCCTGCCGCCGTCAGGTGGATGCTGCCGCGGCCATTGACGGTCGTGCTCGACAGCAGCACGCCATCCTGGCGCACGCTATTGCCGCTAAGCGTGATGTCGCCTGTCGCCGCCTGGATCACGCCGTTGTTGACGACGGCACCGGCGCTGCTGCCGGCCACGCGCAGCATCTCGACTTCATTGCCGCGCGTGCTAGAAAACTGGTTCTTGTCCGAACCCTGGCCCGGGCGTACGACGATGGCGTCGCCGGCCGCCAGGGTGGCCTGGCCATTCGGCGTGGTAATGGCGCCCGCATTGTCGACGCTGCGGCCAGCCAGCAAGACATAGCCGCCGCCCTCGGTCACCGTCTGCGGCTTGCGCGTGTCGATGCGCGCGCCGGCGGCGACGACGACATCGGCCTCGGCCTTGCCGTGCGTGTAGGTATTCTGGCCCAACAGCAAGTCATTCGCGAAGGTCGGCACGGCGCCCGTGCCCTGCGCCTTGCCGTACAGGCCGCTCTTGAACTGGCCGTCGCTCATGCCCATGGCGGCGGCGGCCAGATTGCGCGTATCGACCTGGCTGCTGCCCGTAAACACGATGCCGTTGCGGTTGACGATCATCACTGTGCCGTCGGCCTTGATCTGGCCCTGGATCTGGCTGGGGCGCGCCAGCGGATCATTCACGCGGTTCAATACGGACCAGTGCGATTTCTGCTCGAATTGCAAGGTGGTGTTCTTGCCGACGTTAAAGCTTTCCCAGTTCAGGATCGCCTTGTCGTCCTTCTGCACGACCTTCACGACAGTCTTGCCATCGGCCTGGGTCTGCACGGGTCCTTGGGCATTGAGCCAGCCCGCCGTCAGGCTGTTAGTGTCGACCTGCAAGCCGCCTTTGGCCAAGCCATCGGGGGCGCCGCCCGCCGCCAGCGCCGCCTGGCGCGCGGCCGCCTGCACCGCCTGTTCGGCGGCGATGCCGCGCGCGGCCAGCAACAGGTTATTCAGCGATTGCTGCAACTTGCCTTCGGCCTTCTGCTGTTGCAACAAAGGATTGTTCAGCGATGTGGCCGGTTGGCCATTCGGCAAGCGTCCCGAACTGGCGGCGGCACCCTGGTTGGCGCCCTTGCCCGCAAACCAGGCACCGCTGAACGGCTGCTGCGCCTGCGCGCCACCGGCCTGCAACAGCAGGGCGATGGCCAGCGCCAGCGGTTTCAATCGCACCGGGCGACCGCTCCGGTTGCCCGCCATGGCGGAGGAGGATGCGTGTTTCGTGACCGACTTGCTTCGCTGCATGGCGACATTCCCTTTTCATGTTCCGTTGCTGACCGATATCGCGAAAGGGCACGCGGCACGCACGGGGCGGGCGGCAGGCACAGATTCGCGGCTTCCAGCAGCATTGACAGGGAACAAGATCCGGGACTGCAAAAGGTCATGAAAATGTCATAATTCGCTCTCAGCCAAACAGCACGATGCCGCCCGGCAGCCGCGTCACGCGCGCGCCATACGCGTCCTGGATCAGGGCGATCACGTCGTCGAGCCGGTCGAGCGAAAAGCTCGCTTGCACGCGCGTCTGTTTCAAGGCGTCGCCATTGAGGATCAGCTTGCCGGGACGGTAGCGGTTCACCTCGTCCACCACCTCGGCCAGCGTGCTTTGTTTAAATACCAGCAGCCGGTGGCGCCACGCGCTGACGTCGCTCTTGGCCACCGCGCGGGCGATGCCGAAATGTTCGGGCCGGTAACGCAGTTGCTGGCCGGCCGCCAGCTCCGCATCGTTGCCGGCCTGCGCCACGCGCAGGCGGCCCGCCAGGCACGTCACGCACACTTCCTGGCCAAATAAACGGATATTGAAGCGCGCGCTGCCGGCCGACACCATGCCGTCGCCCGCCTGCACGCGCACGCGCGCCGCGCCGCGCAAGCCGGCCTGGAATTCCGCCTCGCCCGCCAGCAGCACCAGCGCCGTGGCGCCGTCCTGCACGGGCGCCGCATCGAGGCGCGTCTGCGTATTCATCTGCACCAGCACGCCGCCATCGAGCGCCACTTCGCGCTGCTCGCCCGTGCCCGTGGCATAGTCGGCGGCAAGACCCGCCACGGCCGGCCACAGGTCCGTCGGTGGACGCAGCACCAGCAAGCCCAGCGAGGCGGCCACGGCGCCACCGAGCCAGGCGCGCCGCGCCGTGTTCACTGGCCGCTGCGCCCGCTTGACGGCGCGCGCGGCCGGCGCCATCGCGCCCCACACGGCACGCGCCTCGGCAAAGGCGTTGGCATGCCTGCGGCTGCGCGCGCACCAGTGGCGAAACACTTGCGCGTCGCGCTCGCTGACCTGGCCCGAGGCCAGGCGCACGACCCACGCCTGCGCTTCCTTCTGGATGACACCCATGTCGTCTTCCGCTTGTTCAATCATGATGTTTAGACGTTTTTCCCGCGCCGGGACCGAAGCGCTGGATGAAATCGCGTCCCATGCGTTCGCAACAATGTTCGAGTCCGGCGCGCAATTCCTTCTCCACCGTGCGGGCGGAAATGCCCAAGCGCTCGGCGATATCGCGGTGCGGCAACTGGTCGACGCGGGCGGCGATGACGATGGCGCGCCGGCGTTTCGGCAACTCCTGCAAGGCCCGCTCCAGTTCTTCCAGCTCGGCGCGCGCGCTGAAGGTGCGGGCCGGGTCGGCCAATTCATCGGCCATCTCGTACAAGTCGTCGATATCGGGCAGGCTGAGCAGGCGTGCATTGTCGCGGCGTTGATCTTCCGCAATGTTGATGGCGATGCGCATCAGGTAGGCGGACGGATAGCTGATCGCCTCGGGCGCGTTCATCCGTTCCACCCGCAAATACGTTTCATGCAGCGCATCGTTGGCCAGGTCTTCCGAGCCCAGGCGGCGCTGCAGGTGGCGGCGAAACTGTCCATAGCGTTCCAGGAACAGCTTGCGCAAGGTGGCTTTCAGCAAATCCGACATGCTCAGGGTGCCCCGGCCATCAGGTAGGGCGCGCAATCGGCGCCGGGGTCGGGGCGCGGCGTCAGTAAAATCGTCAGCGGTTGCGGCAAGCCCGCCGGCGGCGCGCCATCCATCAGCAGGCTGCGCAAGCGTTGCAGCACGGCACGGTCGCGCTGTTCCACGCCGCTCGCTTCCAGCACATGCACGGCGCGCACCTTGCCCCGCTCGTCGAGCCACAACTGGAAGGCCAGGCGGTAGCGGCCGAAGGCGTCCGGATGCAAGCGGCACAGGGCGCGCGTGAGCGAGCGCTGCAGGATGGCCGCATAGCCCTGCAACGGCGGCGTGGCGGGCGCCGCTTCGGCCGGCGCGGGCACGGGTGCCACGGGGGTGTCGGCCAGCGCCAGCAAGGTGAAGGCATTGCTGCCGCTGAAGCGCGCCGCCAGCCGGGTACCGGCCAGCAAGCGCCGCAGCGCCTCGGCCGGCGTGTAGTCACCGCGCACGGGGGCCGCCACTCTGCCCGCCGCCAGCTGGCTGCTGACGAGCACGGAATACCCGGTCACTTCGCCAAACGCCACCAGGGCCGCATCGAGCGGCTGGGCGGGCAAGTCGAAGCGCAGGGTCGTGTGCGCGGCCGCGTCGGCGCCGTCCGCACTGGCAGCCGGTCGCGCGAATGTCATGAATGTCATCAATGTCATCAGCAAGCAGGCGGACAGGGCATTGCCCGTTGCGGTGCGGCGGTGGATTCGTGTCATTGTCCAGGGAAATCAACGAGAGCCTGCTCATGAAGTGTCTTGACTGCAATGTTGTCTGCAGAATGGCAGGATGGTAACTTCATAAAATGACAACTGTATGACATGGGGCATTAGCGATCACGCTGGCGTGTCATCGCTGCGACATATGACCTTGCTATGCTGAACGCTTGTTCCACCGTTCCGGGAGCCGCCATGGCACGCCTGTTCTTGCTATTGCTGTTGACCTGCGCCGCCCTGGCCGCGCAGGCGGACGAGCACACCGTCGTCGTGACAGCCGCCGCGCCGCAGAAAGGCTGCGTGGAGGTGGAAGTGAACGGCAAGCGCGCGCCATCGATGTCTTGCTTGAGTGAAAAATTATTACCCAACAGCAACACCGTGAACGGGCCGCCGCCTAGCCTGTCCGGGGCGGAAGCGACCGTGCAGCGTCCGTCGAACCAGCTGGGCCTGTACAACCGCGCCGCCCTCGAACACCGCATGGGCAATGCCTTCGGCAAATCCGTCACGCCGCAGAGGCCGCCGGCTCCCGCGCCCGCCAGCCCGCTGCTGCCACCCCGTTAGCGGTCGTCAACGCACAGTCCATTTGCGCTGTCAAGATTGCGCAATCGCGCCGATTGCGTATCATTCCAAGCTTGATCGCTCTGGAAACAACCATGCTGCCCACTATCGAACAACGCCTTGCCCTTGAACTTGCCGCCAAACCGGTGCAAGTTGCCGCCGCCATCGAACTGCTCGACGAAGGCGCCACCGTGCCCTTCATCGCCCGTTACCGCAAGGAAGCAACCGGCGGCCTCGACGATATCCAGCTGCGCCTGCTCGAAGAGCGCCTGCGCTACCTGCGCGAACTGGAAGAGCGGCGCGCCGCCATCGTGGCGTCGATCACGGAACAGAACAAGATGACGCCTGAGCTGCTCGATGCCGTCATGCACGCGGAAGACAAGACGCGCCTGGAAGATTTGTATCTGCCGTACAAGCAGAAGCGCCGCACGAAGGCGCAGATCGCCATCGAAGCGGGCTTGATGCCGCTGGCCGACTGTTTGCTGGACAATCCCGAACTGACGCCGGAAATGGAAGCGGGCAAGTTCCTGCGCGACGCGTTTACGAGTGCCGACGGGAATAATCCTGGCGTGGCCGACACCAAGGCAGCCCTCGACGGCGCGCGCCAGATCCTGATGGAGCGCTTCGCCGAAGACGCAACGTTGCTGCAAACCTTGCGCGAATACGTGCAGGAACACGGCATCGTCGAATCGAAAGTGGTGGAAGGCAAGCAGGATGAAGGCGAAAAATTCGCCGATTATTTCGCATACTCGGAAACAATTTCCACAGTGCCATCGCACCGCGCGCTGGCGCTGCTGCGCGGCCGCCGCGAAGGCATCCTCGACGTCACCCTGCGCCTGGACACGGAAGCGGAAAAACCGAAATGGGATGCGCCGCACAACCCGTGCGAAGGCCGCATCGCCGTCCGCTTCGGCATCAAGCAACAAGGCCGCCCGGCCGACAAATGGCTGGCGGACACGGCGCGCTGGACCTGGCGCGTGAAAAGCTTCATGCACCTGGAAACGGAACTGATGGGCGCGCTGCGCGAACGCTCGGAACTCGATGCGATCAACGTCTTCGCCACCAATCTGAAAGCGCTGCTGCTGGCCGCGCCGGCCGGCCAGCGCGCCACCATGGGCCTCGATCCCGGCCTGCGCACGGGCGTCAAGGTCGCCGTGGTCGATGCCACCGGTAAAGTGGTCGACACGGCCGTGATCTACCCGCACCAGCCGAAGAACGACTGGGATGGCTCGCTGCACACGCTGGGCCGTCTGGCAGCCAAGCACAATGTGTCGCTGATTTCGATCGGCAACGGCACCGCCTCGCGCGAGACCGATAAACTGGCGCAGGATTTGATCAAGCAGCACCCGGAAGCGAAGATGACGAAGATCGTCGTCTCGGAAGCGGGCGCGTCGGTGTATTCGGCGTCCGAATTCGCCTCGAAAGAGCTGCCGGACATGGATGTGTCGCTGCGCGGCGCCGTGTCGATCGCGCGCCGCCTGCAAGATCCGCTGGCCGAGCTGGTCAAGATTGATCCGAAATCGATCGGCGTGGGCCAGTACCAGCATGACGTGAGCCAAAGCCAGCTGGCCCGCTCGCTCGATGCCGTGGTGGAAGATTGCGTGAATGCCGTCGGCGTGGACGTCAATACCGCGTCCGCTCCCCTGCTGGCGCGCGTCTCCGGCCTGTCGGCCAGCGTGGCGCAAAGCATCGTCAGCTACCGCGACATGAAGGGTGCGTTCACCTCGCGCGCGGCGTTAAAGGCCGTGCCGCGCCTGGGCGACAAAACGTTCGAACAGGCGGCCGGCTTTTTGCGCGTGATGGGCGGCGAGAACCCGCTGGACGCCTCGGCCGTCCACCCGGAATCGTACCCGCTGGTGGAAAAGATTTTGGCGGACATCAAGAAGGACATCCAGGCCGTCATCGGCGAAACGGCCCTGCTGAAAACCCTCAGCCCGGCAAAATACGCGGATGAAACGTTCGGCGTGCCGACCATTACCGATATCTTGAAGGAACTGGAAAAGCCCGGCCGCGACCCGCGTCCCGAGTTCACCACCGCCACCTTCAAGGAAGGCGTGGAAGAAATCCGCGACTTGCGCCCGGACATGATTTTAGAAGGCGTGGTCACCAACGTGGCCGCCTTTGGCGCCTTCGTCGACATCGGCGTGCACCAGGATGGCCTGGTGCACATCTCGGCCCTGTCGAGCACGTTTGTGAAAGACCCGCACACGGTGGTCAAGGCGGGCCAGGTCGTGCGTGTCAAAGTGCTGGAAGTCGATGAAAAGCGCAAGCGCATCGCGCTGACCATGCGCCTGACGGACAGCGCGCCGCAGGCGGGCAGCAAGCCGGAGCAAAAAGGCGACCGCAACGACCGCCGCGGCCTGGCGCAGCACCAGTCGCAATCGCGCAACGCCCCCGAACCGGCCGGCAGCATGGCCGCCGCGTTCGCCAAGCTGCGCGGCTAAGCGCCATGCCGGCTTGCCGGCGTGGCTGACTTGCCCGATTTATGACCTGAGCGCATACCCGTGCCGTCGTTTTCTTATAAAATGACGGCATCTATTTATTTACCCATCAGAGGCAGCTATGAGCGACGTACAAACCTGGATCAAAGAAACCGTGACGAGCACGCCAGTCGTGCTGTTCATGAAGGGCACCGCCCAATTCCCGCAGTGCGGCTTTTCCGGCCGCGCCATCCAGATCCTGAAGGCATGCGGCGTGGAAAACATCGCCACCGTCAACGTGCTGGACGACCCGGAAGTGCGCCAGGGCATCAAGGATTATTCGAACTGGCCGACCATTCCGCAGCTGTATGTGAAAGGCGAGTTCATCGGTGGTTCCGATATCATGAATGAAATGTTTGAATCGGGCGAACTGAAAACCCTGATCGATGCCTGATAGTGTGCCGCAGCGGCCGCGCCGTGTCGTCGTTGCCATCACGGGCGCCACGGGCGCCGTGTATGGCTTGCGGCTGCTGCAATTGCTGGTCGCCACGCCCGGCGTCGAGACGCATCTGGTTCTGTCCGATGCCGCTGTTTTGACCCTGCACCAGGAAACGGGCGTGGGGCGCAAGGAAATCGAAGCGCAGGCGCACGTCGTGCACAAGCTGCGCGATATCGGCGCGTCGATCGCCAGCGGCTCGTTTCAATCGGATGGCATGGTCGTCGCGCCGTGCTCGATGAAGACCCTGGCGGCCGTGGCGCATGGCTTGTCGGATAATTTGATTACGCGGGCCGCCGATGTGGTGCTCAAGGAGCGCCGGCGCCTGATCCTGATGGTGCGCGAAACGCCATTCAACCTGGCGCACCTGCGCAATATGACCGCCGTGACCGAAATGGGCGGCATCATCTTCCCGCCCTTACCGAGCTTTTATCACCACCCGCACAGCATCGCGGAGATGGTCGACCATACGGTGGCGCGCGTCATCGACCTGCTCGGCATCGAGCACGCCCTGGCGCCGCGCTGGAGTGGACTTAAGTCCACTGGCGACACCCCTATCCAGTAGTTGACGTCACGATGTAGTTGGCGTCACGATGCCTGACAAAAGCGTAGCGAACGGCAGCGATTTGTGGCTGAGAAGCGCGACGCGCAGCAGCTTTGCTCAGCCATCCACCACTCACCGCTTCTCAAACTGAACGGCACTGGCCTGCTTCAAATCCCTGGCTTCTTCAACCATCCTGCGGTGGGCGATCCGTTTACGCATCACTTCCGCATGTTGCGCGGCGGTCATGGGAGGCACGGTCATCAAGTCCTTCAGCTGCGCGGTATTGCTGTAGTTACTTTTCATAAGACGGCTCAAATGCTCGGCTCCGTAGTGGATGAACTGGCTGCTTCTGCTGTGATTATGCGCTGGTATTGGCCGCTGCGCCGCTGCGTACGGGATTATTGTCAAATAATTCCGCTGCAGCGCAACATGCGAAGTCTTATTGTGCGGCAAAATCATGTCTCCAGTATGACCTTGCGCAAATAAGAGGACAGGGAGAGCACCGCCAGCAAAAAGCGGACGGCGCCGGCCGGGGAGGGCCTGAATGCTTACTTTTGGTAGTTGACTCTGACCAGCATGCGAATAAATTCACGCGCGATTTGACGATGATGTTCATCTAATCTTTGCAAATCGGCAATTAATTTCACATCGGCGGACTCAAAACGCGATAAAGCGCTGCCCGCTTCGCCATTCGGCGTGGCGCTTTCCGGGCCGCCAAAACGCAACCATTCCGCAGGAACGCCCAACCATTGGGCAATCATGCGCAATTTCTCTTGCGTGGGAATTGCTTCACCTACTAACCATTTCCTAGCTGCATGCACGGTAATCGGGCGTCCGTCGAAACGGATGTTGAATTCCCGGGCCAGTCTGGTCGGGCTGTCTGGAGAGTAATGGGCGTTTTTGAGAGCCAACTGAAGTCGTTGGCTGAAGCTTTCGCGTTCGTTAGAAGAATTCATAGGTGTACTATTTCATGTTGTAACATGAAAGTCAGTTTCTTGAATGACCATACAGATTGTTACATTTGAAAAGAGTATAAATTAACAATTAACACTCCGGCCAGGCTTTTTAGGTGAAAAAGTGGTCCAAATTTTCTCTTGTGATTCTGTGTGGCTTCGGTTCAAATTCGCGGCTGGCCTTGATTTTCGCACTGCAGCACGATTCAAAGCCTCGGTTTGGCATTACAACGTACGGTATCGGATAATGCCCTGCTCTACCGATACACGCAATGCCCATGTCATACAATTTCTCGTAGACAAAGTTTTCAGAAGGGCCATTGTGTTTTCAATATGGAAACAATCAATACAACGTACTCATAGTGAAACGTTGTTTTTTGATCGTCCCTGTTACCCAAAAAATTTTACTGCCATCGCAGCGAAAAGAATGTCGCAGTTATGCCAGGAAAGCTCTTTTTGGTGTCATCTTAGCCACCAACTCTCGATCTTAAGCGTGTTTGCGCAAGAAGAATCAATTTATTTTCAGTAACTGTTGCCTTATTCGCCAAATTCCCCTGTCCACAGGCGTTTTTTTCTTTGTTGCAGCACGGGCAAGGCACGCTACAATAGTATTGACGTTGACGTAAACGGCACTTTGCCACCCGCCTGCCCCGCAGCACCCATCTATCGACCGATCACCCATGCAACCGACACCGCCCGCAGCAATGACGACCTATACCATTACCGAACTGGCGCGGGAATTCGACATCACGGCACGCGCCATCCGCTTCTATGAAGACCAGGGCTTGCTCAGCCCGAAGCGCGAAGGCGCAGGCGGACGCAGCCGCGTCTACACGCCGCGCGACCGCACCCGCTTGAAGCTGACCCTGCGCGGCAAGCGCCTGGGCCTGGCCCTGTCGGAAATCAAGAGCCTGGTCGACATGTACGAGTCGCCGAAGGACACGCGCGCGCAGATGGACCGCTTCCTGGGCGTGCTGGCGCAGCACCGGCAAACGCTGGAACAGCAGCGCATCGATATCGAAATGGCGCTGGCGGAAATCAGCGCGCATGAAGACGCGTGCGCGCGCATGCTGGCGGACTTGAACCTTGATAAGGCGCAAACCAACTAAAGGCGCGGGCAGCGGACAGCCGCCGCGCGCGCCACTTTACGTTTACGTAAACGTCACAACTGAGTATCATAGCTTTACTGACCCGGCACCCATGACCGCCACACTTATAACGACGACGAGGACGACATGCTCCATCTCCCAGGCTTGACCTTTGACCACGGCGACGACATCGCCTCCCTGCGCGAAGCGATCCAACAATTTGCCGCCGCCGAAATCGCGCCGCGCGCGGCCGAGATCGACCGCACCGACCAGTTCCCCATGGACCTGTGGCGCAAGATGGGCGACATGGGCTTGCTCGGCATCACCGTCAGCGAAGAATATGGCGGCGCCGGCATGGGCTACCTGGCGCACATCATCGCCATGGAAGAGATCTCGCGCGCCTCGGCCTCCGTCGGCCTGTCCTACGGCGCCCACTCGAACCTGTGCGTGAACCAGATCAAGCGCAACGGCACGGCCGAGCAAAAGGCGAAGTACCTGCCAAAACTCATCACGGGCGAGCACATCGGCGCCTTGGCCATGTCGGAGCCGAACGCGGGCTCGGACGTCGTCAGCATGAAGCTGCGCGCCGACTTCAAGGGCGACCGCTGGGTTCTGAACGGCACCAAGATGTGGATCACCAACGGTCCCGACGCGGACGTGCTGGTGGTGTACGCGAAAAACGACCTGGAAGCGGGTGCGCGCGGCATGACGGCGTTCCTGATCGAAAAGAATTTCAAAGGATTTTCCATCGCGCAAAAGCTCGACAAGCTGGGCATGCGCGGCTCGCACACGGGCGAACTGGTGTTCCAGGATTGCGAAGTGCCGGCCGAAAACGTGCTCGGTGGCCTGGGCAAGGGCGTCAACGTGCTGATGTCGGGCCTCGATTTCGAGCGCACCGTGCTGTCCGGCGGCCCGCTGGGCATCATGCAGGCCTGCATGGACCTGGTCGTGCCCTACGTGCATGACCGCAAGCAATTTGGCCAGGCCATCGGCGAGTTCCAGTTGATGCAAGGTAAGCTGGCCGATATGTACTCGACCATGATGGCGTGCAAGGCCTATGTCTACGCCGTGGGCCAGGCCTGCGACCGCGCCACCACGCCGGAAGCCGTGCGCCAGTTGCGCAAGGATGCGGCCGGCGCCATTCTGTATAGTGCGGAGAAGGCGACCTGGATGGCGGGCGAAGCGATCCAGGCACTGGGCGGCAACGGCTACATCAACGAGTATCCGGCCGGCCGCCTGTGGCGCGATGCCAAGCTGTACGAAATCGGCGCCGGGACCAGCGAAATCCGCCGCATGCTGATCGGCCGCGAATTGTTTGCGGAAACCAAGTAAGCACGGGCGCGCGGTTATCGACTGGGGGATAAGCCATTCATGCGAGCACAACTATGACGCAAATTGCCTTCCCCAAATTGCTCTCTTCCCAGATTGCATTCGATATCGCGCGCACCATCCGCGACGGCTTCGACAAGCATTACCGTCTGTTCCGCGAAACGAGCCAGCACGCCAAGCGGTATTTCGAACAAGGCGCCTGGAGCGCGGCCCAGACGGCGGCCCGCGAACGCATCGACTTTTATGACAAGCGCGTGCAGGAATGCGTGCAGATGCTCGAAGATGAGTACGAAGAGTCGGAGTTGAGCGACGAAGTGTGGCGCGAACTCAAGCTGCACTACATCGGCATGCTGACGGAGCACAAGCAACCGGAACTGGCGGAAACCTTCTTCAATTCCGTCTGCTGCAACATCCTGCACCGCACTTATTTCAATAACGACTATATTTTCGTGCGTCCCGTCGTTTCCACGGAATACATCGAGACGCAAGACCCGGTGCCCACCTACCGCGTGTATTACCCGGGCAAGGATGGCTTGCGCCATACCCTGACGCTCATGCTGGGCAACTTCCAGCTGGACTGCGCATTTGCCGACCTGGAGCGCGACGTGGCCCAGGTGGAAGCGCGCCTGCGGCAGCTGTTCGGCAGCGACAAGCTGGAGCCGAACCACCAGCTCCAGGTCTTGACCAGTTTGTTCTACCGCAACAAGGGCGCCTACCTGGTCGGCAAGGGCATCAACGGCAACCGCGAATACCCGTTCGTCGTGCCCATCCTGCACAACCGCCACGGCAAGCTGGTACTCGACACGGTACTGTTCGAGCAGCAACAGATCGCCGTGCTGTTTTCGTTTACGCGTGCCTATTTTCTGGTGGATATGGAAGTGCCGTCGGCCTATGTGCAATTCCTGCGCAGCTTGCTGCCGCGCAAACCGCGCAGCGAAATTTACACGATACTGGGCCTGCAAAAACAGGGCAAGACCTTGTTTTACCGCGACTACCTGCAGCATTTAAAACACTCGTCGGACCACTTCGAAAGCGCGCCCGGCATCCGCGGCCTGGTGATGCTGGTGTTTGCCCTGCCGTCGTTTCCATATGTCTTCAAGGTGATCAAGGATTTTTTCCCGCCGCCCAAGGAAACCACGCGCGCGCAAGTCCAGCAAAAGTACTTGCTGGTGAAACACCACGACCGCGTAGGCCGCATGGCCGACACACTCGAGTATTCCAACGTGGCCTTTCCCCGTGCCCGTTTTACTGCGGAACTGCTGGCCGAGCTGAAACAGTTCGCCCCCTCGCTGATCGAGGAAGACCAGGAGCAGATCATCATCCGCCACCTGTACATCGAGCGGCGCATGGTGCCGCTGAACATGTGGCTGAGCAATGCCGAGAAGGAAGGCCGCGACGACCTGGTGGAACACGCCATCATCGAGTACGGCAACGCCATCAAGGAACTGGTGGCGGCGAATATTTTTCCGGGCGACATGCTGTATAAAAACTTTGGCGTGACACGTCATCAGCGTGTCGTTTTTTACGATTACGATGAAATCGAGTACATCACCGATTGCCAGTTCCGCGTCATCCCGCAAGCCCGCACGGAGGAGGAAGAAATGTCGGCCGAACCGTGGTATCCCATCGGCAAGCACGATGTGTTTCCCGAACAATTCGGCACATTCCTGCTGGGCAATCCCCGCATCCGCACCTATTTCATGCAGCACCATGCCGACCTGCTGACGGCGCAATATTGGCAGGCGCGCAAGCAGCGCATCGAAGACGGCCATATCGAGGACGTCTTCCCGTATCCGCAGCACCTGCGTTTTTGTAAGCAAGCACCTTCCCACCCCCAACCGGAGATCCAACATGAATGATCCAGTCGTAATCGTCGGTGCCGCGCGCACCCCCATGGGCGCCTTCCAGGGCGATTTTGCCAACGTCACCGCCAGCGACCTGGGCGCCGTGGCCATCCGCGCCGCCGTCGAACGGTCCGGCGTGGCGCCGGATGCCGTGGAACACGTGTTTTTCGGCAATTGCCTGATGGCTGGCCAGGGCCAGGCGCCCGCGCGCCAGGCCTTGCGCAAGGCTGGCTTGCCCGATTCCACGGGCGCCGTGACCTTGTCGAAAATGTGCGGCTCGGCCATGCAGACGACCATGTTCGCGCATGACACCTTGCTCGCCGGCAGCGCCGACGTGGTGGTGGCGGGCGGCATGGAATCGATGACCAACGCCCCCTACCTGGTGCCGAAGGCGCGCGGCGGCTACCGCATCGGCCACGGCATGATCTATGACCACATGATGATGGATGGCCTGGAAGATGCCTACAGCCGCGATGAAAAGGGCAATGCCCGCTCGATGGGCACATTTGCCGAAGAGTGCGCCAGCCAGTACGGCTTCACGCGCGAAGCGCAGGATGCGTTTGCCATCGACTCGGTGAAACGCGCGCAAGCGGCCACCAAGGATGGCAGTTTCGAATGGGAAATCGTGCCCGTGACCGTTTCCGGCCGCGGCGGCGACACCATCGTCAGCATCGATGAAGGCCCGCAAAAAGCCCGCCTGGAAAAAATCCCGACCCTGAAAGCGGCGTTCAAGAAGGACGGCACCATCACGGCCGCCTCGTCTTCGTCGATCAACGATGGCGCGGCCGCCCTGGTGCTGATGCGCGAATCGACGGCGAAAAAGCTCGGCTGCACCGTCATCGCCAAGATCCACGGCCACGCCACGCACGCACAGGCGCCGAACGAATTCACCACGGCGCCCATCGGCGCCATCAAGAAGCTGTACGCCAAAACAGGCTGGAGCAGCAGCAAGGTGGACTTGTTCGAGATCAATGAAGCGTTCGCCGCCGTGCCGATGGCCGCCATGCACGACCTGGACATTCCACACAGCAAGATCAACATCCACGGCGGCGCGTGCGCGCTGGGCCACCCGATCGGCGCCTCGGGCGCGCGCATCATCGTTACCCTGCTGGGCGCCTTGAAGAAAACCGGCGGCAAGCGCGGCGTGGCGGCCCTGTGCATCGGCGGCGGCGAAGCGACGGCGATGGCGATCGAACTGGTATAAGCGGCTCTGTTGACGACAGGCGCGCGGCGTGGACTCGTTTGCTGCGCGCCTTTTCATTGATTACCCAGGAGAAAACACATGCCTACCGCATTGATCATCGGCGCCTCGCGCGGCATCGGCCACGCAATCGCCCGTCAATACTGCCACGACGGCTGGCGGGTGATCGCCACGGCGCGCACACAAGACGCTTGCGACGCCCTTGCGCAACTGGGCGCGGAAGCGCACCAGCTCGACGTGACGGATGTGGACGGCTGTGCCGCCCTGGGCCGTAAGCTCGACGATGAAAAACTCGACGTGGCCATCCTCAACGCGGGCGTGTATGGCCCCCGTCACGACGGTACCCCCACGCAAGAAGATTTCGATGCCGTCATGCACACGAACGTGCTGGCGGCCATGCGGCTGCTGCCGATCCTGGCACCGCTGGTGGTCAATGCAAAAGGGAAACTCGCCGTGCTGTCCTCGCACATGGGTTCCCTGAGCGAACGGGGCAACCCCAGCGGTTCGCTGTACCGCGCCAGCAAGGCCGCCTTGAATTCCGTGCTGATCGACACAGCCCTCGTGCATGGCCCGCAAGGCGTCAGCTGCGTGGCTTTCCACCCAGGCTGGGTGCGCACGGACATGGGCGGCGCCGGCGCGGATATTTCCCCGGAAGAAAGCGCTGCCGGTATCCGCGCCACGCTGGCCAGCCTGCCGGCCACGGACAAGGCCGTGTTCCGCAACTACGATGGCAAGCCCATCGGCTGGTAATTCCCCCACACACCATAAAAACAAACGAGACGACGTCCCATGATACTCAATGAAGAACAGACCATGATCCAGGAAGCGCTGCGCAGTTTTTCGCGCGAGCGCCTGGCGCCCAACGCGGCCCGCTGGGACAAGGAACATCATTTCCCGAAGGAAGAATTGCAGGAACTGGCCGCGCTGGGCGCCTTTGGCGTGGCCGTGCCGGAAGCGCTCGGTGGCGCCGGCCTCGACTACGTGTCGCTGGCCCTGGTGCTGGAAGAAATCGCCGCCGGTGATGGCGGCACGTCGACCATCATTTCCGTCAACAATTGCCCCGTGTGCAGCATCGCCATGATGTATGCCAACGATGCACAGAAAGAACAGTGGCTGCGTCCGCTGGCGCAAGGCGCCATGCTGGGGGCGTTTTGCCTGACGGAACCGCACACGGGCAGCGATGCCTCGGCCCTGCGCACCACGGCCACCCGCGACGGCAATGCGTACGTCATCAACGGCACGAAACAATTCATTACCAGCGGCAAGTATGCGGACGTGGCCATCGTCATGGCCGTCACCGACAAGGCGGCCGGCAAGCGCGGCATCAGCGCCTTCTGGGTGCCGACGAACACGCCCGGCTACATCGTGGCGGGACTGGAACAGAAGATGGGTCAGCATTCGTCGGACACGGCGCAAATCCTGTTCGACAACTGCCGCATCCCGGCGGAAAATTTAATCGGCGAAGAAGGACAAGGCTACAAGATCGCCCTGTCCGGCCTGGAAGGCGGACGCATCGGCATCGCTTCGCAAGCCGTGGGCATGGCGCGCGCCGCGTACGAAGCGGCCTTGAGCTACGCGCGCGAGCGCGAGAGTTTCGGCAAACCCATCTATGAACACCAGGCCGTGCAATTCCGCCTGGCCGACATGGCCACGCAGATCGAAGCGGCGCGCCAGCTGATCCGCCACGCGGCGGCCATGAAGGATGCGGGCCTGCCGTGCCTGAAGGAAGCGGCCATGGCCAAGCTGTTTGCGTCGGAAATGGCGGAAAAGGTCTGTTCGGACGCCATCCAGGTGCACGGCGGCTACGGTTATGTGTCCGATTTCCCCGTCGAACGCATCTACCGCGACGTGCGCGTGTGCCAGATTTACGAGGGCACCAGCGATATCCAGAAGATACTCATCGCCAGAGCTTTGTAAACCCCAGGCAAAGGCTGGGGTCGTACCCTGCAGGGTACGACCCCGGGGTTACGCCGCTGGGTTTTCAATAGACGAAAAAAAAGCCCGCTAGCGCGGGCTTCGTTCCAATGTATTACCAATGCTTTAATCGTGTCATGGACGCCAGTGCTATCTGCAAAGTGCCTCCTGATTTTCGGACTCCCATGCTATCTGCATGGTGACTCCAAGGTGTAAATCAACCATCGTATCCGGAATTACAAAATCCACTCTTCGCTCTGTCACGCCATCGACATTACACCTGTCGGTCGCAGCGCTGAAACTGGATGGTGAGATGATTTGCTGCCAAATCTCAATCACTGAACGGAGTATAGCACAGCCTTTTGTGCGACGCAACAACCTTTTTAAATCAAGTCCTTAGCGCCAGCGGCTTGTCCTCTTCGCCGCCACGCGCCACTCTTTCGTATTCGGAAATCACTTGCGCGCCCAGCAGTAGCAGGGTGGCGCCGATTTCCAGGCTGAACATGACGACGATGGCCGTCGTCATCGAGCCATACACGACATTCACCTGCGACAAGGTGGAAAAATACCAGACCAGCACGTGGCGGGCGATTTCCCACAGCAGGGCCGCCGTCACGCCGCCGATCAGCGCATGCGTAATCGATAATCTTCCCACCGGCATGACCAGGTAAATCGAGCTGAGCACGAGGATTTCTCCCCCCAGCCCCAGCAGATACAGCAGCACGCCGGACACGCCTTCCAGGCCCCAGTCGTGGCGCAGGAAGCGCACGCTTTCCTCGCCCATCACCTGCAAGCCGCCCGCCACCAGCGTGATGAGCAGGATACCCACGCCCAGGCACAGGATGTAGCAGTACGGCAGCACGGCGGAAATGAGGAAATGGCGGCGGCGGATGGCGACGCGGTGAATGAAAATCACGCTCATGGCGTTTTCCAGCACGGTAAACGCCAAGGAACTGAAAAACAGCATGGTCAGCAGCAACAGCCAGCCCATCACGCCCCGGTTGTCGAGAAAATGTGCGATCTCGCCCACGATGGCCTTCGATTGTCCCGGCACCAGCCACTCCAGGTAATGGCCGATTGTTTGCAGCAATTCGTCCTGCGCGATCACGTGCGACAGGGCCACCACCACCAGCATCAGCAAGGGCACGATGGACAGCAGCGAGTAATACGCGACGGCGCCCGCCAGCAGCAAGCCCTGGTTGGCGCGGAAACCCTTCAGCACCTGCAGCGCGAAGGCCAGCGGGTGGCTGAGGATGTAGGTACTGGCGTGGCGGTTGATCATGTCGGGTGCGGTGAGGAAGACGGCGCGGCCTCGTGCCACGCCTTATCACACTAGCATACTGACAATCGCCCTGCCGCACCGTGCGCTAGCAGACGGCCGGCTCCAGCAAGGTCAAGGTTTGCCGGTCCGCATCCAGGGTCGCCAATATACCCATAGGTAGCGTGAACTGGTGGCGGATGTGGCCAAACGAGTAGCCGCTGACGGCCGGTACGCGTAAAGGCTGCAAATGCTGGTCCAGGGTAGCATCGAGGCTCAGCGCAGTATCGCCCTCGGCCGCCTCGCAATGCTCGAAAATGCCCAGCATCAAGGCCGCCGCGTGCTTGAAACCGACGGAAAGGTCGAGCTGGCACAGCATGCGGTCGATGCGGTACGGCACTTCATTGATTTCTTCGAGGAAAAGGATATGCTCGCGGAAATCGGCCGCATACGGCGTGCCGGCCAGCGCGCTGACCAGGCACAGGTTGCCGCCCGTCAAGCGTCCCGTCGCCTGGCCGCCATGCACGGTGCGGATGGCGAAGTTCGGCTGCGTCTGCGCGCGGCGGTGGTTGTCCAAGGCCATCGGAATCGTGTAGCTGTCTTGCGGCGTCATCAGCACGTTACGCAGCTGCGTCACCGTGTAGTCGGAAAACGTGGATGAGGCCACGGGGCCGTGGAAGGTCACCAGGCCCGTCTGGCTGGCGATGGCCAGGTGCAGGGCCGTGATGTCGGAATAGCCGATCAGCACTTTCGGATTGCGCTGGATCAAGGCGTAGTCGAGCAGCGCCAGCAGCGAAATGCAGCCGGAGCCGCCACGGATGGCCCAGATCGCCTTGACCTCGGGATCGGCGAACGCCGCGTGCAGGTCGTCGAGGCGCTGCCGCACCGTGCCCGCATAGTTGCCGTGCACGGCGCGGATATTCGCGCCCAGGCTGGCGCGCAGCCCCAGCGATTCGATATTGCGCACGGCCTGGGCGATGGCGTCTTCATCCGTAAAACCGCCCGGTGCGATAATGGCGACCAGGTCGCCGTCGCGCAGGCGCGCCGGTTTGATCAATGCGTGGTGCTGTTGCATGCGTTTGCCCTTCCCTTGCGCGGCCGCCGCCCACGCCGGTGTGCCTGCCGCCCCCACGGTGGCGGCCAGCAAGCCGCCGAAGCGGCGCCGGCTGAGATTGGTCTGACTCGACATGCGGCCCTTTCCTGAAATAAAAAACGGCGACACCAGGCGCCGCCGCACGAGGTTAGCATGCCAGATGGCCGCCTTACAGGAACTTGTACTTCAGCTGGAAGGTGAAGCCGCGGCCGCGCGGGTCGGCCACGCGCGGATCCCAGCCGGCGCCCACCACTTCATCCACGTTGTGCGCGGTGAATGGTGGATCGCGGTCGAACAGGTTCTGGATGCCCAGGGTCAAGGTCGTATTCTTGAAGCCCGTGTACGTGCCCGACAAGTTATACGTGGTGTAGCTGGACACATCGGCCTTGAAGCCCGGCGGCGGCGTGCCCTTGCCGTCATTCGGTACCTGGTCCTTGTAGCCGGAAGCAAAACTCTGGATCAGCAAGCCGCTCCAGTCGCCGCGCGAGACACCGAAGCTGGCATTGTGTTTCCAGCGCAAGTACAAATCACGCGTGTAGAAATTGCCGACCAGCTCCTTGTATTCTTGCCCCTTGTATTCGGCAAATTTAAAGCTGTCCATGTACGTACCGTCCAGGGTCGCCGTCCATTTCACGTCCTGGACCTTGCCTTCGCCGCGCAAGCTCACGTCCAGGCCGCGCACGCGGCTGCCCCCCGCATTGAACCAACCCGCTTGTACATAATCGATGGTGCCATCGGCCTTGCGGAAAATATACTGGTTCAGCGCCTGGTAATTGGCCAGCACGACTTGCGGCGTGCGTTTCAGGAGCTGGTCCTGGGTATTGATGGCCCAGTAATCAAACGAGGCGGAGTAACCCTTGACCGGTTCGATGACGATGCCGACGCTGCCCTGCTTTGACGTCTCCGGCTTCAGGTTCAGGTTGCCGCCCGTCGTGTAGCTGAGACGATCGATGCTGCAATATTCCTTCACGCCGGGATGCTTGATACAGCCTTCCGGATCTTTCACACCATTCGGCAATTCCTGCGTCAATACACCTGAATAGAGCTGGTCGAAACTCGGTGCCAGGAAGCCCTTGCTGGTCGAGGCGCGGAACAGGACGAAGTCGGCCGGCTGGTAACGCAAGGCAATCTTCGGATTCGTGGTGGCGCCCACCTGGCTGTAATCATCACGACGCACGGCCAGCTGCATTTCCAGGTCTTTCATGATGGGTACCAGCAACTCGGCATACACGGCCTTGACGTTGCGGCTGACATCCTTCAATGCAGCATTTCCTGGCGCCAACAGAATCAGGTTGGCATCGACATCCTGTCCGAAACTGTAGCCCTCGCGGCGCAAATCAAAACCGGCCGCCATCGCCACGGCGCCAGCAGGCAGCTGGAACAGCTCACCGGAAACGGCGCCATCGATCTGGGTGAGAGTCGTCTTGCCATGCTGGAAGGCGCCACGGAACTTGGTCGACTCGATCAATTGTTTGGCCGCTTCCGTCTGGCTCTGGCCCGCGCCCACCCACGGATTGATGATCCCTGTCCCCAGGGCCGCGTACAACTTGTCCGTGTAGGAATAGCCATCGGTCAGCTTGGTCTTGGTGGTGCTCTGTGCGTAGGAAACGCCAGTCTTGTAATCCCACTTGCCGAAGTTGCCTTCAAAACCCAGCAGTACACGCGCATTGTCGGTGGTGTTTTCCTGCGTGCGGTTGCCCACGTCATTCGCGCGCCATTTGTAGGCAATTGGCTTGGTCTTGTCGAACGACGGGATGTAGGCCGACAAATCCTGGTAATACGCGCCGCCCACGGGGTAGACGGCCTTGTTGGCAATGCTCGTCTGCACCTGCATCGGCGTCAAAATCGCCGTGGCCTTGGTGCGCGAACCGAGCGCTTCGACAAACATGCGGTGGTCGGGCGCCAGCTTGAACGTGCCGCGCGACAGGAAATTGGCCCGTTCTACAGGGAATTGCAGCACATAGTCGGCGCCATAGTCGTAGGCGCAGGAATACTTGGTGCGCAACGGCGACGTCACGTCTTTCCACAGTGCCGTCTGGTATTGCGACATGCCGGCGACGCTGTCGCACTTGCCCTGGAAGCTCAGGGGATTGGCTTGCAGGTATTGATTCGGGTCGCCAGGCAGCTGGAACGCGGTGCCCAACGCCGTGCCGGCCCCCGCCATCTGGTTGGCAAACGGCGTGCCCGTGGTGTCCGGCGACAGGCCGCGGCCCGGCTGGTAGCCATTGACGAAGGAGCGGTCGCTGCCGTTCAGGCGCTGTGCTTTGTCGACCGTCAAACTGACCATGATGTTGTAGCGGTCTTCTTCCAGCGAGCCCGTGCCGGCCAGGATGGAAGCGCGGCGCGTGGCGCCGCCGCCCGCTTGCGTGTCGTTGGTAGAAACGGAGGCTTCCACCCCGCTGTAATTGGTTTTCAGAATGAAATTGATCACGCCGCCGATGGCGTCCGTGCCGTAGATGGCCGAGGCGCCATCCTTGAGGATTTCCACGCGCGAGATTGCCCCGAGCGGAATGGAATTCAAGTCGACAGCGCGGCCACTGGCGCCATGCGTGGCGACGCGGCGGCCGTTCAGCAGCACCAGGGTCGCGCCCGGTCCCAGCCCGCGCAGCGAGGCGAACGAAGCGCCGCCGGCCAGGCGGTCCGCGTCGGCGCCAAAGACGTTATTGCCCGAAGTCATGTTCTCGGCGCCCGTTCCATTCGCCGACAGGGTACGCACCAGTTGCTCGGCCGTCGTGATGCCCTGCTTTTCCATCTGCTCAAAGCTGATGACTTGCACCGGCAGCGCGCCTTCCTTGGCCACGCGCTTGATGCTGCTACCCGTCACCTCAACCCGTTGCATCGCTGGCGCCGCCGCGTCCTGTGCCATCACCGGCCCCACCACCCCCATCAATGCCACCAACTGCGCTAGTTTCTTCAATTTCACTGGTCTCTCCTTGTTGGGCAATCGAAACTTGAGTTCTCAAGTCCAGGCTGTTTTGTAAGGTCGCGGCGTCTGTCTCGCAGTACATTTTTTTATGACGCCAGCGCTTTACTTTATTTGTTTTCATTTTCAGAGTAGCGCGATGCAACCAGGCCCAGCCAATGAAAAATGCTTTCCTAACCATAACTTTTTGGAATGAATGCCCTTTTCAACGACGTGGTCACTTGCCTGCGGGGCGGCCCTTGGCGGGATCGACGTCCAGATAGCGCCAGGACGTGAATTCCACGGGGTGGCGCCTGTAGTTTTTTAGCCACGGTTGCTGCAGGTCGGCAGAGATGGGATGCGTCAGCAGCACCCACGGCGTGTAAGCGTGGATCAGCTGAAACAGGTCGAAGTACAGACTGCGTCGGCGCGGCGTATCGGATAGCAGGCGCGCCTCCTCATAGCGTTTATTGTAATCGGGCAAATTGAAGCGGGCATAGTTGGCGCGGCCAACGTTGCCGCCATACAACAATTGCATAAAGTTATCACCATCGGGGAAGTCGGCGATCCAGTTGGTCTCGAACATCTGCACCTTGCCCAGGCGCGACGCCTTGATGATTTCCGTCTTCTTGTCGCTTTTGAACTCCACGCGCAGGCCGATGGCGTTCAGGTTGCGGCGCCACAATTCATCGCGCAGCCGGCCCACCGTGCTCGGCTCCGTGTGCATGGTCAGCAGCAAGGGCGTGCCATCGGGCTGCGTGCGGAAACCATCGACGCCCACCTTGTAGCCGAAGCGGTCCAGCAAGGCGCGCGCCAGCGCCGGATCGTAGCCGACGGGGCTGCGGTAAGCCTTGTCGTAACCGAGCACATTCGGCGGCAGCGGCGACTGCGCCGGCAAGGCCAGCCCCTTTTTTAATAAGGCGATGTCTTCGCGGCTGTTGTAGCTGAGGGCGATGGCGCGCCGCAGGGCCAGCTTGTCCTTGCTCGTGCCACCCAGCACGGGGTCGTCCATGTTCATCCACATGTAATACGTCTGCAGCACGGGAAAGCGCGTCAGTTGCAAGCCCTTGGCGGCCAGCGCCGGTTTCAGGGCGCCGTTTTCCAGCACCATGTCCGTCATCGATTCCGGCACTTGTTCCAGGTAATCGAATTCGCCTTTCAGGAAACCCAGCATGCGCGATTGATATTCCTCGACGATGCGCACTTCGATACGCTCGACCAGCGGTAAGCGCTTGCCTTCCAGCGCAGTGGCGATGGCGCGCACGTCGACCGGCAAGGCGGCCAGCGCCTTGGCCTCGGTATGGAACACGGTGGCACGGAAAGTCGGATTGGCTTGCAGCACGATCTTGTCGCTGCGCTTCCATTCCTTGACCAGGAACGGCCCCGTGCCCACGGGGTGATTACCGATCTGCCCTGCCGCCGGGTACGCTTCGGCCACTTCGCGCGCCACCACGGCAGTCGCCGGCATGGCCAGGTAAAACAGGAAGTTCGGGTCGATGGCGTTGAGGCGGATGCGCAAGGTGTATTTGTCCAGCGCCTGCAAGCCGGCGATCGGCGTGTCGTAGCTGAATTTGGCTTTCAGGGCCGCATCGCCCACCAGCTTGTCCTCCAGCAAGAACAGCCACGGCGACTTCAGGCCGGGGTCATACAGGCGCGTCAGGCTGTAGACATAATCCTGCGCCGTCACTTCGCGCGGCCGGCCCTTGAAGGCGGGATCGGGGGTGAAGAAAATACCAGGCTGCAAGTGAAACAGATACGTGCGTCCGCCATCTTCCACGGTGGGCAAGCCGCGCGCCGTATTGCCCTGCAGCTGCACCGGACGCGTCAGGTAGTCATAGCGCAAGAGCGGGTCAAAAATATTTTCCATCAAATTCAGGCTGGCCAGGTCCGAGGCCACGGCCGGGTCCAGGCCCGTCTCGCTGGTGCTCAAGAACAAGTGCAAGGTCTTGTTCGCGCGGGCATCGGTGGCGGCAATGCCGGGCACGCTAAAAAGCGTCAACAGGGCCAGGCTGGCGGCGCAGGCGGTTTTGCGTAAAAACATCATCAGTGATCCAGTGCAGACAAGGGTAACGAACAGCGATAAGCGACAGGCATCCCCCACACTACGCGGGCAAGCGACGGGGCGCCAATGAAAACAGGCTGCCAGCTTATAACTTTTTGGCATGCGATTGCTGCATTCTTTCATCAACTCGTATCGGGCTGCCCCTATACTTTGTATGCAGACATTTTTCACTCCCGACACACAGAACTGATCGCATATGGCACTTAATTACATCTGGTCCGGCTTTTTCCTCGTTGGCTTCCTGGCCGCGGTGCTGCAGTGGCTGTTTCTCGGCGATAACGATATCTTCAAGCGCATCATCGACGGCACGTTTGAAACGGCGCGCATGGGTGTGATGGATATCGCCCTGCCGCTGGCGGGCGTGATGACCTTATGGCTGGGCATCATGAACATTGGTGAAAAAGCGGGCATCGTCGGCTGGCTGGCGAAAGTGATCGCGCCCTTCTTTTCGCGCATCTTCCCGGAAATTCCGAAAGACCATCCGGCGACCGGACACATGGTGATGAATTTCTCGGCCAACCTGCTGGGTCTGGACAATGCGGCCACGCCGTTCGGTTTAAAAGCCATGGAAAGCCTGCAAACCCTGAATCCGAACAAGGAAGAGGCGACGAATGCGCAAATCATGTTTTTGGTGCTGCACACCTCGGGCCTGACCCTGATTCCGCTGGCCATCATGGCGCAGCGCTCCATCCTCGGCGCAGCCGACCCGTCCGACATCTTTATCCCCTGCATGATCGCCACCTATGTGGCCACTGTGGTCGGCATCATCACGGTGTCCATCAAGCAACGCATTAACCTGCTCAACCGCGTCGTCCTGAGCTGGATGGGCGGCATGACGAGCGCCATCGTCGCCATGATCTGGTATTTCACGCAATATCTGACGAAACAGGAAATCGAGCTGGTGTCCAAGGTGGTCAGCAATCTGGTGTTGATCAGCGTCATTGCCATCTTCATCATCGGCGCCCTGCGCAAGAAGGTGAACGTGTATGACGCCTTCATCGAAGGGGCGAAAGGCGGTATCCAGACCTCGATTACCGTGATTCCCTACTTGGTCGGCATGCTGGTGGCCATCAGCGTGATCCGCAACGCGGGCGTGTTCAATTTCCTGATGAGCGGCATGAACTGGTTCTTCGCCAACCTGGGCATCAATACGGACTTCGTGCCCGCCCTGCCGACGGCCATGATGAAGCCGCTCAGCGGCTCCGGCTCGAAAGCCATGATGATCGACGCCATGAATACCTACGGCGTCGATTCCTTCGTCGGCCGCCTGGCCTGCGTCTTCCAGGGCTCGGCCGACACCACCTTCTATATCGTGGCCCTGTACTTCGGTTCCGTCGGCATCCGCAAGACGCGCTATGCGATCACGGCCGGCCTGATCGCCGATTTCGCTGGCGTGGTCACGGCCGTCTTTGTCGCCTACGTCTTTTTCCATTAAGGAGCACCATGTTACGTCCTGTTCTGATGGCTGCGCTGTTGGCGGGTCTTGGCCTGTCGACTGCCCACGCGCAATTGCCCGAATCCGTCAGCCTGCTGCTGCGCAGCGCGAATATTCCCGAAGACGCCATGGGCGCCATCGTTTTGCGTGGCAACGCCACCGTGCTGTCGCACGGCGCCGAGCGCAGCATGCAGCCCGCTTCCACCATGAAGCTGGTGACGACGGCCGTGGGCCTGGAGCAATTGGGCCCCATCTTCCGCGGCCGCACGGAATTGCGCACCAGCGCCGACGTCATCAATGGCGTGCTGAAAGGCGACTTGATCCTGCGTGGCGGCGCCGACACGGATTTCAACGCGGACGTGCTGGCACACATGCTGCAAACCCTGCGCAACCAGGGCATCGTCAAAATCAAGGGCGACCTGATTCTGGACCGCCAGTTGTTCCAGCCAGCCCGGCCCGATATCGGTACGCCGCCCTTCGATGAGTCGGCCGAGTTCCGCTACAACGTCATTCCCGATGCCTTGTTGCTGAACACCAATTTGCTCGATATCAACATGAACTCGACGGATCGGCAATTGAGCATCCTGATGCAGCCGCCGCTGGAGAACGTCAGCATCACCAGCGACATGAAGCTGGTCAAGGGCAGCTGTGCCAAATGGGAAGACGGTTGGCACCCGCCCGAATACCGGCGCGATGCGAGCGGCAAGCTGCAGGTGATCTTGCACGGCACCTTCCCGCAAAACTGCAGCAAGGCCACCAGCATCAATGTGCTCGACCGCAACGATTATGCGGACCGCTTGTTCCGTGCCACCTGGAAACGCCTGGGCGGCACGATCACGGGCACGGTGCGCGAAGCGCCATTTACGGGCTTGCCGCCGACGGCCGAGCCGGTCGGCACGCGCATGCTGGCCGACCATGTGGCGCGGGCCTTGCCGGAAGTCTTGCGCGATATCAACAAGACGTCCGACAACACTCTGGCCCGCACCCTGTTCCTCAGCCTGGGCAGCTTGCAGAGCGATAACTGGCTGGGCAGCCGCCCCGTCGCCATGGCGGCGCCGGAAGATACGGCCAATCGGGCGCGACTGGTCATCCAGGAATGGTTCCAGCGGCACCATATCGACACCCAGGGCATGCTGGTCGACAACGGCTCCGGCTTGTCGCGCACGGGACGCATTGCGCCAGCACAAATGGCTGGCGTGCTGCAAGCGATGCAGCAAAGTCCGTGGGCGCCCGAGTTCCAGTCCAGCCTGCCCATCGTGGCGCTGGACGGCACCATGCGCAAGCGCCTGCTGAACAGCCCAGCCGCCGCGCGCGCCCGCATCAAGACGGGGACATTAAAAAATGTGGTCGCCATTGCCGGCTACGTGCCTGATGCCAACAACCAGTTATGCGTGGTGGTCGCCATGATCAATAGCGACCTGGTGGGCAATGGCAATGGCCGCGCCGCCGTCGATGCGCTGATCGAGTGGGTGGCCAGGAGCGGCGCGACGCCTGTGGTTGCCGGTCAATAAAAGGGAAGTAAAGACAGAAAGGCAGCGCCTAACGCTGCTTTTTTTTCGTCATCTGAACAGCCGGGGTCTGACCGTAGGCCAGCGTACGTCGGCGTAGGTCGGCTTAGCGCAACGCGCGTAAGCCGACAGCCACCACCAGCGCCCAACCACCAGACGAAAAAAAAACCGACCATTGCAGATCGGGTTTTTCTCTACTGCGTATAACAAGCCTGACGATAACCTACTTTCACACTGGTTGCAGCACTATCATCGGCGCAAAGTTGTTTCACGGTCCTGTTCGGGATGGGAAGGGGTGGGACCAACTTGCTATGGTCATCAGGCATAACTTGTACCGGCATTTGTCCTCAGTGGAGCGACAAAGCCTGAATCTGGAAGAAGCAAAGATTGGGTAATGAATAGTAGTATCAACAAACGCACAACGTTGTACCGTCTTATCCTCTGTACCTGCTAAGGTTATAGGGACAAGCCGTACGGGCAATTAGTACTGGTTAGCTTAATGCATTACTGCACTTCCACACCCAGCCTATCAACGTCCTGGTCTCGAACGACCCTTCAAAGAGCTCAAGGCTCTGGGAAATCTCATCTCAAGGCAAGTTTCCCGCTTAGATGCTTTCAGCGGTTATCTCTTCCGTATTTAGCTACCCGGCAATGCCACTGGCGTGACAACCGGTACACCAGAGATACGTCCACTCCGGTCCTCTCGTACTAGGAGCAGCCCCCTTCAAATTTCCAACGCCCACGGCAGATAGGGACCAAACTGTCTCACGACGTTTTAAACCCAGCTCACGTACCACTTTAAATGGCGAACAGCCATACCCTTGGGACCGGCTACAGCCCCAGGATGTGATGAGCCGACATCGAGGTGCCAAACTCCCCCGTCGATATGAACTCTTGGGAGGAATCAGCCTGTTATCCCCAGAGTACCTTTTATCCGTTGAGCGATGGCCCTTCCATACAGAACCACCGGATCACTATGTCCTACTTTCGTACCTGCTCGACTTGTCAGTCTCGCAGTTAAGCACGCTTATGCCATTGCACTATCAACACGATGTCCGACCGTATCTAGCGTACCTTCGAACTCCTCCGTTACACTTTAGGAGGAGACCGCCCCAGTCAAACTGCCTACCATGCACTGTCCCCGATCCGGATAACGGACCAAGGTTAGAACCTCAAACAAACCAGGGTGGTATTTCAAGGTTGGCTCCACGAGAACTAGCGTCCCCGCTTCAAAGCCTCCCACCTATCCTACACAGATTGGTTCAAAGTCCAATGCAAAGCTACAGTAAAGGTTCATGGGGTCTTTCCGTCTAGCCGCGGGTAGATTGCATCATCACAAACATTTCAACTTCGCTGAGTCTCGGGAGGAGACAGTGTGGCCATCGTTACGCCATTCGTGCAGGTCGGAACTTACCCGACAAGGAATTTCGCTACCTTAGGACCGTTATAGTTACGGCCGCCGTTTACTGGGACTTCAATCAAGAGCTTGCACCCCATCATTTAATCTTCCAGCACCGGGCAGGCGTCACACCCTATACGTCCACTTTCGTGTTTGCAGAGTGCTGTGTTTTTATTAAACAGTCGCAGCCACCAGTTTATTGCAACCCTTTCACCCTTCTGGAGTAAACCAGTCAAGCTACCGGGGCGTACCTTTTCCCGAAGTTACGGTACCAATTTGCCGAGTTCCTTCTCCCGAGTTCTCTCAAGCGCCTTAGAATACTCATCTCGCCCACCTGTGTCGGTTTGCGGTACGGTCTCGTATGACTGAAGCTTAGAGGCTTTTCTTGGAACCACTTCCGATTGCTTCATGCACAAGTGCACTCGTCTCAACCCCTTGAATTCCGCACCCGGATTTGCCTAAGTGCCTTCTATGAGCCAAAAACCAACTATTCCAACAGTTGGACAACCTTCCGCGATCCGTCCCCCCATCGCATCATACGACGGTGCAGGAATATTAACCTGCTTCCCATCAGCTACGCATCTCTGCCTCGCCTTAGGGGCCGACTCACCCTGCTCCGATGAACGTTGAACAGGAAACCTTGGGCTTACGGCGTGGAGGCTTTTCACCCCCATTATCGCTACTCATGTCAGCATTCGCACTTCTGATACCTCCAGCATCCTTTACAAGACACCTTCGCAGGCTTACAGAACGCTCTCCTACCATATCTATCTGTGATAAATCACAGAACAATATCCGCAGCTTCGGTGACTGGCTTAGCCCCGTTACATCTTCCGCGCAGGACGACTCGATCAGTGAGCTATTACGCTTTCTTTAAATGATGGCTGCTTCTAAGCCAACATCCTGACTGTTTTAGCCTTCCCACTTCGTTTTCCACTTAGCCAATCTTTGGGACCTTAGCTGGCGGTCTGGGTTGTTTCCCTCTTGACGCCGGACGTTAGCACCCGACGTCTGTCTCCCAAGCTCGCACTCATCGGTATTCGGAGTTTGCAATGGTTTGGTAAGTCGCAATGACCCCCTAGCCATAACAGTGCTCTACCCCCGATGGTGATACTTGAGGCACTACCTAAATAGTTTTCGGAGAGAACCAGCTATTTCCAAGTTTGTTTAGCCTTTCACCCCTACCCACAGCTCATCCCCTAATTTTTCAACATTAGTGGGTTCGGACCTCCAGGGCGTGTTACCGCACCTTCATCCTGGCCATGAGTAGATCACTTGGTTTCGGGTCTACACCCAGCGACTGATCGCCCTATTCGGACTCGATTTCTCTACGGCTTCCCTATGCGGTTAACCTTGCCACTGAATGTAAGTCGCTGACCCATTATACAAAAGGTACGCAGTCACGGAACAAGTCCGCTCCTACTGTTTGTATGCACACGGTTTCAGGATCTATTTCACTCCCCTTCCGGGGTTCTTTTCGCCTTTCCCTCACGGTACTGGTTCACTATCGGTCGATTACGAGTATTTAGCCTTGGAGGATGGTCCCCCCATATTCAGACAGGATGTCACGTGTCCCGCCCTACTTGTCGTACGCTTAGTATCACCGGTCCAATTTCACATACGGGGCTATCACCCACTATGGCTCCCATTTCCAGGGGATTCTGTTATCGGTCCGACTATCACGTACAGGCTCTTCCCATTTCGCTCGCCGCTACTTTGGGAATCTCGGTTGATTTCTTTTCCTGCAGCTACTTAGATGTTTCAGTTCGCCGCGTTCGCCTTGCATACCTATGTATTCAGTATGCAATACCCTAAAAGGGTGGGTTGCCCCATTCGGAAATCTGCGGATCAAAGTGTGTTTGCTCACTCCCCGCAGCTTATCGCAAGCTACTACGTCCTTCATCGCCTGTAATCGCCAAGGCATCCACCATGTGCACTTATTCGCTTGTCCCTATAACGTTAGCCTCTCAACATTTACATGATGAAAGAGCGCTACAGGGATAAGAAAGTACAACGTTGTTGCTTGTTTGTTGATACATACAATCATTACCCATCGATTTGCTTTTTACGGCAAACCGATCAATAAATAATCTTTACTTCTTCCAGATTGTTAAAGAACATACAGCACTTGATCTCGAAAAGACCAAACCTAAATCCCGGCGCCATGTGCGCTGATTTACGTTTGAACTTTTGGTGGAGGATGACGGGATCGAACCGACGACCCCCTGCTTGCAAAGCAGGTGCTCTCCCAGCTGAGCTAATCCCCCTAGGGTATTTCCAGACTACAGAAACTGGTAGGGCTGGTTGGACTCGAACCAACGACCCCCGCGTTATCAACACGGTGCTCTAACCAGCTGAGCTACAGCCCCAAATGCTGTTCTTTATATTAACAGCCGATAAGTGTGAACATTTGATGCGTGAATCATTACTGATTCGTGCAAACTCTAGAAAGGAGGTGATCCAGCCGCACCTTCCGATACGGCTACCTTGTTACGACTTCACCCCAGTCACGAATCCTACCGTGGTAAGCGCCCTCCTTACGGTTAAGCTACCTACTTCTGGTAAAACCCGCTCCCATGGTGTGACGGGCGGTGTGTACAAGACCCGGGAACGTATTCACCGCGACATGCTGATCCGCGATTACTAGCGATTCCAACTTCATGCAGTCGAGTTGCAGACTACAATCCGGACTACGATACACTTTCTGCGATTAGCTCCCCCTCGCGGGTTGGCGGCGCTCTGTATGTACCATTGTATGACGTGTGAAGCCCTACCCATAAGGGCCATGAGGACTTGACGTCATCCCCACCTTCCTCCGGTTTGTCACCGGCAGTCTCATTAGAGTGCCCTTTCGTAGCAACTAATGACAAGGGTTGCGCTCGTTGCGGGACTTAACCCAACATCTCACGACACGAGCTGACGACAGCCATGCAGCACCTGTGTACTGGTTCTCTTTCGAGCACTCCCTGATCTCTCAAGGATTCCAGCCATGTCAAGGGTAGGTAAGGTTTTTCGCGTTGCATCGAATTAATCCACATCATCCACCGCTTGTGCGGGTCCCCGTCAATTCCTTTGAGTTTTAATCTTGCGACCGTACTCCCCAGGCGGTCTACTTCACGCGTTAGCTGCGTTACCAAGTCAATTAAGACCCGACAACTAGTAGACATCGTTTAGGGCGTGGACTACCAGGGTATCTAATCCTGTTTGCTCCCCACGCTTTCGTGCATGAGCGTCAATCTTGACCCAGGGGGCTGCCTTCGCCATCGGTGTTCCTCCACATATCTACGCATTTCACTGCTACACGTGGAATTCTACCCCCCTCTGCCAGATTCTAGCCTTGCAGTCTCCAATGCAATTCCCAGGTTGAGCCCGGGGATTTCACATCAGACTTACAAAACCGCCTGCGCACGCTTTACGCCCAGTAATTCCGATTAACGCTTGCACCCTACGTATTACCGCGGCTGCTGGCACGTAGTTAGCCGGTGCTTATTCTTCAGGTACCGTCATTAGCAAAAGATATTAGCTTTCACCGTTTCTTCCCTGACAAAAGAGCTTTACAACCCGAAGGCCTTCTTCACTCACGCGGCATTGCTGGATCAGGCTTTCGCCCATTGTCCAAAATTCCCCACTGCTGCCTCCCGTAGGAGTCTGGACCGTGTCTCAGTTCCAGTGTGGCTGGTCGTCCTCTCAGACCAGCTACTGATCGATGCCTTGGTAGGCTTTTACCCTACCAACTAGCTAATCAGATATCGGCCGCTCCACGAGCATGAGGTCTTGCGATCCCCCACTTTCATCCTTAGATCGTATGCGGTATTAGCGTAACTTTCGCTACGTTATCCCCCACTCTAGGGTACGTTCCGATATATTACTCACCCGTTCGCCACTCGCCACCAGAGCAAGCTCCGTGCTGCCGTTCGACTTGCATGTGTAAGGCATGCCGCCAGCGTTCAATCTGAGCCAGGATCAAACTCTTCAGTTTAATCTCTGTTACTTTGCCATTTTATTGGCACCGTCTTGCGACGGGTCGCTCACTCAAAAAACTGACAGGCCACTACTTGCGTAGCGCCTATTTCATTATTTCTTGTGAACATTTGATATTTTAAGTTAGACGCCAATCCGAAGATTGACGCTGCACTTACATCAAATGCCCACACTTATCGACTGTTAATTGTTAAAGAACGGTATTCGGTACTGCTTTTGCGCTATCGACAAAGCGTTGTGTTTGTCAGCTGCGAAGAAGAAAGAGTATGAAGCATTTCGCTAAATCCGTCAACCTTCTTTTTTACTACCCTCACCGTTTCCAGTGATCCCGTTGTTTCGCAAACTGCAGCGTCTCATTGGGGAGGCGAACTATAGCAAAGCTATACGCAGGCAGCAAGGTTTATTCTAAGAAAGTGTGAAATTTAATGATGCGATGCCATATTGCCATCAAATCGACCAGGTAACACTATTC
Source organism: Janthinobacterium sp. PAMC25594 (assembly GCF_019443505.1). Taxonomy (NCBI): domain Bacteria; kingdom Pseudomonadati; phylum Pseudomonadota; class Betaproteobacteria; order Burkholderiales; family Oxalobacteraceae; genus Janthinobacterium; species Janthinobacterium sp. PAMC25594. The sequence goes on along the minus strand of NZ_CP080377.1, from coordinate 4,071,741 downwards.
TGAACGCCCTGGTACCCGTTGAAGCTTGCATATTAACGGGCTGATCCACATACAGCTGTACCAGCTCGGCGCCGGCCTGGTGACTGCAGGAGCAGCAATGCGCAGATTAGTACTGGCTGACGACAGCATTTTCAGTAATATCTGGAGAATAAAGCGCCAGACGAAAAAAAACCCGACCATTGCGGATCGGGTTTTTCTCTACTGCGTATAACAAGCCTGACGATAACCTACTTTCACACTGGTTGCAGCACTATCATCGGCGCAAAGTTGTTTCACGGTCCTGTTCGGGATGGGAAGGGGTGGGACCAACTTGCTATGGTCATCAGGCATAACTTGTACCGGCATTTGTCCTCAGTGGAGCGACAAAGCCTGAATCTGGAAGAAGCAAAGATTGGGTAATGAATAGTAGTATCAACAAACGCACAACGTTGTACCGTCTTATCCTCTGTACCTGCTAAGGTTATAGGGACAAGCCGTACGGGCAATTAGTACTGGTTAGCTTAATGCATTACTGCACTTCCACACCCAGCCTATCAACGTCCTGGTCTCGAACGACCCTTCAAAGAGCTCAAGGCTCTGGGAAATCTCATCTCAAGGCAAGTTTCCCGCTTAGATGCTTTCAGCGGTTATCTCTTCCGTATTTAGCTACCCGGCAATGCCACTGGCGTGACAACCGGTACACCAGAGATACGTCCACTCCGGTCCTCTCGTACTAGGAGCAGCCCCCTTCAAATTTCCAACGCCCACGGCAGATAGGGACCAAACTGTCTCACGACGTTTTAAACCCAGCTCACGTACCACTTTAAATGGCGAACAGCCATACCCTTGGGACCGGCTACAGCCCCAGGATGTGATGAGCCGACATCGAGGTGCCAAACTCCCCCGTCGATATGAACTCTTGGGAGGAATCAGCCTGTTATCCCCAGAGTACCTTTTATCCGTTGAGCGATGGCCCTTCCATACAGAACCACCGGATCACTATGTCCTACTTTCGTACCTGCTCGACTTGTCAGTCTCGCAGTTAAGCACGCTTATGCCATTGCACTATCAACACGATGTCCGACCGTATCTAGCGTACCTTCGAACTCCTCCGTTACACTTTAGGAGGAGACCGCCCCAGTCAAACTGCCTACCATGCACTGTCCCCGATCCGGATAACGGACCAAGGTTAGAACCTCAAACAAACCAGGGTGGTATTTCAAGGTTGGCTCCACGAGAACTAGCGTCCCCGCTTCAAAGCCTCCCACCTATCCTACACAGATTGGTTCAAAGTCCAATGCAAAGCTACAGTAAAGGTTCATGGGGTCTTTCCGTCTAGCCGCGGGTAGATTGCATCATCACAAACATTTCAACTTCGCTGAGTCTCGGGAGGAGACAGTGTGGCCATCGTTACGCCATTCGTGCAGGTCGGAACTTACCCGACAAGGAATTTCGCTACCTTAGGACCGTTATAGTTACGGCCGCCGTTTACTGGGACTTCAATCAAGAGCTTGCACCCCATCATTTAATCTTCCAGCACCGGGCAGGCGTCACACCCTATACGTCCACTTTCGTGTTTGCAGAGTGCTGTGTTTTTATTAAACAGTCGCAGCCACCAGTTTATTGCAACCCTTTCACCCTTCTGGAGTAAACCAGTCAAGCTACCGGGGCGTACCTTTTCCCGAAGTTACGGTACCAATTTGCCGAGTTCCTTCTCCCGAGTTCTCTCAAGCGCCTTAGAATACTCATCTCGCCCACCTGTGTCGGTTTGCGGTACGGTCTCGTATGACTGAAGCTTAGAGGCTTTTCTTGGAACCACTTCCGATTGCTTCATGCACAAGTGCACTCGTCTCAACCCCTTGAATTCCGCACCCGGATTTGCCTAAGTGCCTTCTATGAGCCAAAAACCAACTATTCCAACAGTTGGACAACCTTCCGCGATCCGTCCCCCCATCGCATCATACGACGGTGCAGGAATATTAACCTGCTTCCCATCAGCTACGCATCTCTGCCTCGCCTTAGGGGCCGACTCACCCTGCTCCGATGAACGTTGAACAGGAAACCTTGGGCTTACGGCGTGGAGGCTTTTCACCCCCATTATCGCTACTCATGTCAGCATTCGCACTTCTGATACCTCCAGCATCCTTTACAAGACACCTTCGCAGGCTTACAGAACGCTCTCCTACCATATCTATCTGTGATAAATCACAGAACAATATCCGCAGCTTCGGTGACTGGCTTAGCCCCGTTACATCTTCCGCGCAGGACGACTCGATCAGTGAGCTATTACGCTTTCTTTAAATGATGGCTGCTTCTAAGCCAACATCCTGACTGTTTTAGCCTTCCCACTTCGTTTTCCACTTAGCCAATCTTTGGGACCTTAGCTGGCGGTCTGGGTTGTTTCCCTCTTGACGCCGGACGTTAGCACCCGACGTCTGTCTCCCAAGCTCGCACTCATCGGTATTCGGAGTTTGCAATGGTTTGGTAAGTCGCAATGACCCCCTAGCCATAACAGTGCTCTACCCCCGATGGTGATACTTGAGGCACTACCTAAATAGTTTTCGGAGAGAACCAGCTATTTCCAAGTTTGTTTAGCCTTTCACCCCTACCCACAGCTCATCCCCTAATTTTTCAACATTAGTGGGTTCGGACCTCCAGGGCGTGTTACCGCACCTTCATCCTGGCCATGAGTAGATCACTTGGTTTCGGGTCTACACCCAGCGACTGATCGCCCTATTCGGACTCGATTTCTCTACGGCTTCCCTATGCGGTTAACCTTGCCACTGAATGTAAGTCGCTGACCCATTATACAAAAGGTACGCAGTCACGGAACAAGTCCGCTCCTACTGTTTGTATGCACACGGTTTCAGGATCTATTTCACTCCCCTTCCGGGGTTCTTTTCGCCTTTCCCTCACGGTACTGGTTCACTATCGGTCGATTACGAGTATTTAGCCTTGGAGGATGGTCCCCCCATATTCAGACAGGATGTCACGTGTCCCGCCCTACTTGTCGTACGCTTAGTATCACCGGTCCAATTTCACATACGGGGCTATCACCCACTATGGCTCCCATTTCCAGGGGATTCTGTTATCGGTCCGACTATCACGTACAGGCTCTTCCCATTTCGCTCGCCGCTACTTTGGGAATCTCGGTTGATTTCTTTTCCTGCAGCTACTTAGATGTTTCAGTTCGCCGCGTTCGCCTTGCATACCTATGTATTCAGTATGCAATACCCTAAAAGGGTGGGTTGCCCCATTCGGAAATCTGCGGATCAAAGTGTGTTTGCTCACTCCCCGCAGCTTATCGCAAGCTACTACGTCCTTCATCGCCTGTAATCGCCAAGGCATCCACCATGTGCACTTATTCGCTTGTCCCTATAACGTTAGCCTCTCAACATTTACATGATGAAAGAGCGCTACAGGGATAAGAAAGTACAACGTTGTTGCTTGTTTGTTGATACATACAATCATTACCCATCGATTTGCTTTTTACGGCAAACCGATCAATAAATAATCTTTACTTCTTCCAGATTGTTAAAGAACATACAGCACTTGATCTCGAAAAGACCAAACCTAAATCCCGGCGCCATGTGCGCTGATTTACGTTTGAACTTTTGGTGGAGGATGACGGGATCGAACCGACGACCCCCTGCTTGCAAAGCAGGTGCTCTCCCAGCTGAGCTAATCCCCCTAGGGTATTTCCAGACTACAGAAACTGGTAGGGCTGGTTGGACTCGAACCAACGACCCCCGCGTTATCAACACGGTGCTCTAACCAGCTGAGCTACAGCCCCAAATGCTGTTCTTTATATTAACAGCCGATAAGTGTGAACATTTGATGCGTGAATCATTACTGATTCGTGCAAACTCTAGAAAGGAGGTGATCCAGCCGCACCTTCCGATACGGCTACCTTGTTACGACTTCACCCCAGTCACGAATCCTACCGTGGTAAGCGCCCTCCTTACGGTTAAGCTACCTACTTCTGGTAAAACCCGCTCCCATGGTGTGACGGGCGGTGTGTACAAGACCCGGGAACGTATTCACCGCGACATGCTGATCCGCGATTACTAGCGATTCCAACTTCATGCAGTCGAGTTGCAGACTACAATCCGGACTACGATACACTTTCTGCGATTAGCTCCCCCTCGCGGGTTGGCGGCGCTCTGTATGTACCATTGTATGACGTGTGAAGCCCTACCCATAAGGGCCATGAGGACTTGACGTCATCCCCACCTTCCTCCGGTTTGTCACCGGCAGTCTCATTAGAGTGCCCTTTCGTAGCAACTAATGACAAGGGTTGCGCTCGTTGCGGGACTTAACCCAACATCTCACGACACGAGCTGACGACAGCCATGCAGCACCTGTGTACTGGTTCTCTTTCGAGCACTCCCTGATCTCTCAAGGATTCCAGCCATGTCAAGGGTAGGTAAGGTTTTTCGCGTTGCATCGAATTAATCCACATCATCCACCGCTTGTGCGGGTCCCCGTCAATTCCTTTGAGTTTTAATCTTGCGACCGTACTCCCCAGGCGGTCTACTTCACGCGTTAGCTGCGTTACCAAGTCAATTAAGACCCGACAACTAGTAGACATCGTTTAGGGCGTGGACTACCAGGGTATCTAATCCTGTTTGCTCCCCACGCTTTCGTGCATGAGCGTCAATCTTGACCCAGGGGGCTGCCTTCGCCATCGGTGTTCCTCCACATATCTACGCATTTCACTGCTACACGTGGAATTCTACCCCCCTCTGCCAGATTCTAGCCTTGCAGTCTCCAATGCAATTCCCAGGTTGAGCCCGGGGATTTCACATCAGACTTACAAAACCGCCTGCGCACGCTTTACGCCCAGTAATTCCGATTAACGCTTGCACCCTACGTATTACCGCGGCTGCTGGCACGTAGTTAGCCGGTGCTTATTCTTCAGGTACCGTCATTAGCAAAAGATATTAGCTTTCACCGTTTCTTCCCTGACAAAAGAGCTTTACAACCCGAAGGCCTTCTTCACTCACGCGGCATTGCTGGATCAGGCTTTCGCCCATTGTCCAAAATTCCCCACTGCTGCCTCCCGTAGGAGTCTGGACCGTGTCTCAGTTCCAGTGTGGCTGGTCGTCCTCTCAGACCAGCTACTGATCGATGCCTTGGTAGGCTTTTACCCTACCAACTAGCTAATCAGATATCGGCCGCTCCACGAGCATGAGGTCTTGCGATCCCCCACTTTCATCCTTAGATCGTATGCGGTATTAGCGTAACTTTCGCTACGTTATCCCCCACTCTAGGGTACGTTCCGATATATTACTCACCCGTTCGCCACTCGCCACCAGAGCAAGCTCCGTGCTGCCGTTCGACTTGCATGTGTAAGGCATGCCGCCAGCGTTCAATCTGAGCCAGGATCAAACTCTTCAGTTTAATCTCTGTTACTTTGCCATTTTATTGGCACCGTCTTGCGACGGGTCGCTCACTCAAAAAACTGACAGGCTACTTCCGAAGAAGTATCCTATTTCATTATTTCTTGTGAACATTTGATACTTTAAGTTAGACGCCAATCCGAAGATTGACGCTGCACTTACATCAAATGCCCACACTTATCGACTGTTAATTGTTAAAGAACGGTATTCGGTACTGCTTTCGCGCTATCGACAAAGCGTTGTGTTTGTCAGCTGCGAAGAAGAGAGAGTATGAAGCATTTCACTACATCCGTCAACTCCTTCTTTTACTACTCATCGCCGTTTCCGGTGATCCTCAAGTGCCGCATTTGACTGCGTCTCATTGGGGAGGCGAACTATAGCAAAGCGCCCCGCCAGTAGCAAGGCTTTTCCGGGGTATTTGCGGCCAACTGCTACAATTTCGCCCCCTCAGCGCAAATTCGCGTCCCACCATAGAAGATTCACCATGAAACAACAAGCTCAAGGATCAGGCCTGACCCTGAAACGAGCTGGCTTTACCACTGGCTTCGGCGTGCTCGCCGCCACCCTCGGTTCCGCAGTCGGTCTCGGCAACATCTGGAAGTTCCCCTACCTGACGGGCGCCAATGGCGGCGCCGGCTTCCTGCTCATCTATCTGCTCGCCACCTTATTAGTGGGATTGCCCGTGATGATCGCGGAAATCACCCTGGGCCGCCGCGCCAAGGTCAATCCCATCTCCACCATGGAACAGCTGGCACCGAAGGGCAAGCCCTGGTGGCTGGTCGGCGTGATCGGCATGGTCGCCGCCTTCCTGATCGTCGCGTTCTATTCGGAAGTGGTGGGCTGGGTGTTTGCGTATATCGCCAAGGCCATCGATGGCTCCATCCTCAGCAGCGACAAGCTGGTGACGGAAGCGGCCTTCGCCTCACTGATCAGCAATCCTTTCCAATCGCTGTTGTGGCAATGGGGCGTGCTGCTGTTTATCGGTGGCATCCTGATGCTGGGCGTGACCAAGGGCATCGAGGCGATCGCCAAGAAACTCATGCCACTGCTGTTCCTGTTACTGCTGCTGCTCTGTGCGGTCAGCCTGTCGCTCGATAAAGCGGGCGAAGGCCTGGCCTTTTTGTTCCGTCCTGATTTTTCCAAGCTGACGGCTTCCGTCGTGCTGACGGCCATGGGCCTGGCCTTCTTTAAATTGTCCGTCGGCATGGGGACGATGATGACCTACGGCAGCTATTTCCGCGATGACCAGAATATCCCTGTCACCACCTTGCGCGTGATGGCGGCCGACCTGGGTGTCTCCATGCTGGCCGGCATCGCCATCTTCCCCGCCGTGTTCACGTTTGGCTTCGCCCCCAGCGCGGGACCGTCGCTGGTGTTCATCACGATTCCGGCCGTGTTTTCGCAAATTCCCATGGGGCAAGCGCTGATGGTGGTGTTCTTCATCCTGGCAGCCGTGGCCGCCACGGGGGCGATGCTGTCGCTGATGGAAGTGCCCGTGGTGATTTTCCATGAACGCTTCGGCTGGACGCGCACCAAGGCCACCGTGGTGACCATGCTGCTGCTGGCCGTGCTCGGTTCCGTCTGCGCCCTGAGCAACAGCACCCTGGCGAACTTCAAGCTGTTTAATTTGAATATGTTTGATCTGTTCGACTTCGTCTCGTCGAATATCTTCCTGCCCGTGGGCGGCATCGCGATTGCCTTGTTTACAGGCTGGGCCTGGGGCAAGCACAATTTCATCGAAGCGATCAGCAATCACGGCCAGTTGCAGAATCAAACCCTGGCGCATGTACTGCTGTTCCTGCTGCGCTTTGTCTCGCCTGTATTGATCCTGATCGTGATGCTGAAGGGATTAAAGGTCTTCTAATCAGAGTACCCGGGTGTAGGTCTGGCGCACCAGCACCCGGTCGCCGCAATCGAAATGCCACCATTCGCTGTTGATGCCGAAGAAGCCCGCCTGGAACATGGCGTCGCGCAACAAGCGGCGGTGCGCCACCTGCTCCTGCGTAATCTCCCCGCTTTCCAGCAAAGCCAGCTCCAGCGCCGGATGCGAGCGCTCACTCAAGTCGTCAAAGCCCGTGCCCATGTCCAGTTCCTGCCCGTCCGGCCCGACGATGGTGATGTCGAGCGCCATGCCGAACGAGTGGATCGAGCCGCGCGACGGCTCGGCGATGTAGCCCAGCAACTCGGTTCCCTGCAGCGCATCCCACAGTTGCTGCTGCACCCGCTGCGGGCGCAGCGCATCGAGCACCAAGAGATGATGATCGGGGCGATGCGCAGCCAGCCAAGCCACTGCCTGTTCCAGCGCGGCGGCCGCATCGCGGTGCAGCCAGGCACAATCGATGGGGCTGTATAAGTCGCGGCCGACGAAATTGTCGGGCGTGGCGTAGCGCAAGTCGACGGCAATGCCGGCGATGCTGCTCAGGTGGCGAAATTGCGGATCGCTGCCCACCGCTTCCAATTGCAAACTTGCAACAGACATCAGACTCCTCTTTCCAGGCAGTTGCGCGCCGCCACGCCGATGCTGTCGGCCAGGCGCCGCGCGCCATGCGACAGCGGCGAGTGGCTCGCCGTCAATAAATACAGTTGGATCGGTATCGTGGGTGCCCAGGGACGGCGCTGCAGCCGCTCGGGCAAGCCGGACGCGGCCGTAAACGGGTCGACCACGGCCATGCCGGCGCCCGCTTCCACCAGGGAACGGGCAATTTGATACGTCTGCACCACGGTAGAAAACACGGGGTGGATGTCCTGTGCCTCGCAGGCGGCCACCACCAGTTCGCCCAGCGGATCGTTGTCCGCATGGCCGATCAGCTCGCCATTGAGGCCCTGCGCCGTCAACGGTGTGCCGCACTCGGCCGCATGCCAGGTGCCGGCTGGCGCGATCACCGTCATGACACCGTGCGCAATGGGTTCGGCCACGATGCCCGGATGGCGCGGGTCTTGCAGCGACACGGCCAGGTCCGCTTCCCCGAGGCGCAGGGTATTGACGATCTCGCCCGTGTGGTGGGTAGCCAGCTGGCAACGCGTATGGGGAAAGTCGCGCCGCCACTCCGTCATGGCAAACGGCAAGACGCTGATGGCGAGCGTCGGCGTGGACACCAGGCGGATGGTTTCCACCGCATGGCCCTTCAGGCTGGCCGCCAGGCGGCGGATGCCCAATAAATCGCGGTTGAGCTTTTCCGTTTCGACAAACAAACGGTGCGCCTCCGGCTTCGGGTACAGCTTGCCCCGCACGCGCTCGAACAGCGGCATGCCCAGTTGCAACTCGCAATGCTGCAAGACCTTGGTCACGGCCGGTTGCGAGATATGCAGCACCTGGGCCGCACCGCTGATGGTGCCAACTTGCATGATGGCGTGAAACACTTCGATATGACGCAGCCGCATGAGCTATTCCTTTACCTTGCCGTGGCCGTCTGGGCCGTCAACGTTCAGCATATAAGAAAAAGTCATGGGCTGGAACGGCCGTGCTACTTTGCTACAACAGCTGCGGCCGGCGTCGTCAGCACTTCCAGCAGGGCTGCCGTCTCGCCATCGGGCATGCCGTCAAAGCGCGTATTGCGGTACTTCATCTGGAAGGCGATCAGCACATTGCGCGTCGCTTCGTCGAAGACGCCCGTATTCGGCGTCGCGTAACCATGCTGGGCCAGCTTTTTCTGGAACCAGACGGCATCCGGCACTTGCTGCTCAAAAATGGCTCGTTGCGCGGCCACGCGGTTGGCATCGGGCCAGACGATCAGGCCCGCATCGGCCAGCTGGCGCCATGGAAACAGCGGCCCCGGATCCTGCTTGCGCTGCGGGGCGATTTCGTTGTGACCCAGGATATTTTCCGGCGCGATGTTATAGCGGGCCTGGATATCTTTCAGCAGCGGAATCAGCTCATCGATCTGTGCCTGCGGAAACGGATACCAGAGGCGACCTTCCGGCGTGTCCTTGTAGCCAGGATTGACGATCTCGATGCCGATCGAGCTGACATTCAGCTGTGTATAAGTCTTCCAGTTACTCACACCCGCGTGATTGGCCTGGCGCGATTCGTCGACCAGCACGTAAAACTTCGGCTTGTCCGTATCCGTCAGCAAATAATGGCTGCTGACCACTTGTTCCGTCAGGATCTTGATCGAGCGGGGCAGGTCGCTGACCGTGTAATGGATGACGATGAATTTGACGCGCGGGCTCTGGCTGCGCGCCGTCAAGCTATGGTCGAGGTGCGGCGCGGGCGTGGTACAGGCGGAAAGCAGGGCCACCAGCAGGGCGAGGGCGATTTTTTTCATGAAAGATCCATGTTCGGGTTAATAAAATAGTCAGTCTTTGCCGGCATACAAGCTGGCCGTCCTGGCTGCCAGCTTGGCCGCGGCCTCATGCGAGCGGGCAACTTTTTGCTCCATCTGCAACGATACAGGCAAAGCGGTGCGCATGGCAGCGGCGATGGCCGGGTGCAACTGCGCCGCGCGGCCCGCCAGCACCACGGGACGGGGGCCGTAGCGCGCCGTCAGGGCCAGCGCCAAACGCGCCAGCTCCTGGCCCGCGCGCTGCAAGATGTCCAGCGCCAGCGGATCGGTGTCCGCACTGGCGGCCACGGCCAGCGCCAGCCGGCCGATGGCGCCCCGGTCCTGGCCATACATGAAGGCGCGCGACAGCGACCAGTCGCTGCCTCCCAGTTGCGCAAACACGGCCTCGGCCATGGGCGAGCTTTGCCAGCTGCCGGGCGCCTCGTCTTCGCGGCGCCAGATGTGGCGCAAGGCTTCACGGGCGATCCAGTAACCGCCGCCGCCATCGTCGAGCAGCACGCCACGCCCGCCTGCCCGATGAAACACGCCCTCCGCATCGATCCAGGCGGCAATCGAGCCCGTGCCAGCGTAGACCAGATAACCCTGACCTGGTTCAAAACTGTCGCGATACGCGATGTCGATATCGTTGCCGATGCTGACGTTGCCGGCGTCCAGCGCCAGCAAGGCGGACAACATTTTCGCCAGCACAACATCGTCGCCGCCAAAACCCGTCAAGCCCGCCACCACGGCACGCGGCTGGCCGACGGCCAGTACGGCCTGGCACAGCCCGGTAAACGTGGCGTGCACGGCTGCGCGGCCCGCATCGCTGCTCATTTGCAAGGCAGACAAGCCTTCCACTGCCCCGTCGGCCACGATGACGCCGTCAACGGTGGCCAGGGCCCAGCGCGTCTGCGTGCCGCCCGCGTCGATGCCCAGGCCCAGCACGGGCACCGCATTATTGGCTGTAGGGAAGGAAATCATGGCAAGAGTGTAAAGCCAAGCTGGGCTTGCAGGCATGAAAGCTTGCGCATGTTTCATGCCTGCAGGTTATGGACTACCGTTGAACGGTCAACAATTACTTGGCGGCGGCCGTAAACGGTGTGCGCACGGTGACGCGGGGGCTTTCATTGCCGAGACGGTCCACGGCGCTGACCACCACCGCGTTGACTTTACCAATGGCATCATCGACCAGGGTCAGCTCACCCTGCACGCCCGTGACCACGCTAAAGCGCCAGTCTTCGCCGTAGCGGGCCCAGACGGCATATTGCGCCACGGGTTTGCCGCCACCCGACGTCAACTTGATGTTCAGGCTGGTGGAATCGCGGCGCAAGGCCAGCACGGGCGTGCCCGGCGCGTCCTTGCCCAGCCACGGCGTGGCGGGAATCAAGGCCGGGCTCTGGTACACCATGGCCTTGAGTTGCTCGCTGACACCCTTGCGGTTCTGCATCAGCGGCGCCATGCTGAAATGCACTTGCCCATTCGCGCCGGGGCGCGTGCGCGTCACTTCGATCTGCTTGATGATCTCTTGCGGCGTGAAGGACTTGGCGGAATTGTCGATGCGGCTCGTATATAAACCCGGCCACACGTGGCGGCCATACGGATTTTGCGCCAGCCAGTAGTCGAGCAGCACGCCAAACGCCTGTGGCGCCTGCGCCACGGGCCAGTACAGCTGCGGCGACAGGTAATCGAGCCAGCCCTTGGCCAGCCACAGTTCCGCATCCGCATACAATTTATCGTACTGGCTGAAACCGACGATGCCGGCAGGGCGGCGGTCGGGACGGCCGATGCCGAACGGGCTGATGCCGAAGCGCACCCAGCTCTTTTCGCGGTGGATACCGGTATATAAGGCTTCGATCAGCTGGTTGACGTTCTGGCGGCGCCAGGAAGGGCGGTCCAGCTGGCCACCGGCCAGCAGATATTGCTGCCAGGAAGGCTCATCGGGAAACGGCAGTTCGCGCTTGGCGCCGCCATTGCCCGCGTCCAGCGCGGCTGTTTCCGCACCGGCGCCGGCGCCAGGCGCATCGATCGGATACGGATAAAAGTAATCGTCGATGTGCACGCCATCGATATCGTAGCGGCGCACCACGTCCAGCACCACGTCCGTCGTGTGCTTCGAGGCGGCGGCGTCGCCCGGGTCCATCCACAGGTAGCGGCCATATTGCTTGACGGATGCCGGGTTGGTGGACGCGAAACTGTCGCGCGCCAGCGGCGACTTGGCCGTCGCGTGACGGGCACGGTAGGGGTTGAACCAAGCGTGCAATTCCAGGCCGCGCGCATGCGCCTGCGCCACCCAGAAAGCCAGCGGGTCATACATGGGCAACGGCGGCTGGCCTTGCTTGCCAGTCAGGTATTCCGACCACGGTTCCAGTTGCGACGGGTAAATCGTATCAGCGCTGGGCCGCACCTGCAGCACAATCGCGTTCAGATTCAAGGACTTGGCACGGTCGAGGATGGCGATGGCCTCGGCTTGCTGCTTGGCGACCGGCAAGTTGCTGCGGCTGGGCCAGTCGATATTCGCGACCGTCGAGACCCAGGCGGCGCGGAACTCGCGCGGCGCCGGCGGCGGCACTTCGCCCGTGATGTGCTGCACGGGCGGCACGGCCGGCAAACCCGCTTCGCCTGGCGTCACTGCGGAGGGCAGTTTGGTGCTGGTACAGCTGCTGAGCAATGTGGCGGTGGCCAGCGCGGCCAGCACGCCAGCCGTGGCGCCCAGGCGTTTTTTCAAAGTAGACAACAAAACAATTCCTTGCAGTGGTGAAGCGCAGGTGTATCGGTGCGGGCATTTTACTGTGCGCCCGCCATCCTTGCGGGCGCACAGTTCAAAAGAATCAAGCCTCGGCCTTCTTGCCGAATTCCGGATCGATCTTGACCAGCGCGGCCATGATGAAAGCAGGAATGGTGGCGATGCAGACCCAGATGAAGAAATGCTGGTAGCCGAGCATTTGCTGTATCCAGCCGCTGGCCATGCCCGGCAGCATCATGCCCAGGGCCATGAAACCCGTGCAAATGGCGTAATGGGCCGTTTTATGCGCGCCATCGGACACCATGATCATGTACAACATGTACGAGGCGAAACCGAAGCCATAGCCAAATTGCTCCAGGGCGATGCCCCCCGCGATCACATAGATGCTGCTGGGCAAGGCGCTGGCCAGGTAGACGAAGACCAGGTCGGGCAGGTGCACGGACAGCACCATGATCCACAGACAGCGTTTCAAGCCGAAGCGGGAAATGATGAATCCGCCCAGCAAGCCACCGAGGGTCAGGGCAATCACGCCGATGGTGCCGTAGACGAGGCCCACCTGTTCCGTGCTCAGGCCCAGGCCGCCCTTGGTGACGGGGTCGAGCAGGAAGGGCGCGGCCAATTTGAGCAGTTGCGCTTCGCCGAGGCGGAACAGCAGCAAGAAGCCGAGGATGACGACAATATCCTTCTTCTTGAAGAAGGCGGCAAAGGTGGCGACGAACTCTTGCAACGGGGAAACACCGGCGTCCTGGATGCTGGGGCGGTCATCTTTCGGTTTCGGCAAGACAAAATAGTGGTACAGGAACAGGGCGATGAACAGGCCCGCCAGAATCGCGAACACGACGGACCAGGCCAGCTGCACATTGCCCGTCGCATGCGTGAGATAGCCGGCCAGAAACACCAGGCCACCCTGGCCCGCGATCATGGCCAGGCGATAAAACGTGCTGCGCACGCCGACAAAGGCCGCCTGCTGGTGCTCTTCCAGGCCCAGCATATAAAAGCCGTCGGCGGCGATGTCATGCGTGGCGGAACTGAAGGCCATCAGCCAGAAGATGGCCAGGCTGATCTGGAAAAAGTGGGGCAAGGACGTCGTCAGGGCCACCAGCGCCAGCGCGGCGCCGATCACCAGCTGCAAGCCGACGATCCAGAAACGCTTGGTGCGGTACATATCGATAAAGGGCGACCACAGGGGCTTGATGACCCAAGGCAAGTACAGCCAGCTGGTATACAGCGCGATATCCGTATTGCTGAAACCATAGTTCTTGTACATGATCACGGACAAGGTCATGACCACTACATAGGGAATGCCCTGGCCGAAATACAGGGATGGGATCCACAGCCACGGCTTGTTCGCGCGCGCCGCGGCGGTTTGTTTCACTAGCTCCATACATCCTTCTTTGTCTCCCAGACAGAAGAATGCCGCGCCATCGGCTCAGGCCGCCAGTGCCACCCGCACACTGCCGTCCGCGCCGGCCAACAATGCCTGTGCCTGGTTTGTGTTGATTTTTTTGATCAAGGCAACTATCGCCACCTTGACGTGATAGTGGCATTGCTCCAGCACGGCCCTGGCCTGCGCCTCGCTGGCGCCCGTGGCATGCATGGTCAGACGCACCGCCCGCCAGATCAGCTTGGCGTTGGTCGGCTTCAAGTCTACCATCAAGTTTCCGTAAGTTTTATGCAAACCCACCATCAAGGCGCTGGAAATCGTGTTCAGGGTGATTTTTTGCGCCGTGCCCGCTTTCAGACGCGTGCTGCCGGAAATGACTTCCATACCCGTGTCGAGCACGATGCCGCATTGCGCCTCATGCGCCACGGGAGCGTCCACATTGTTGGCGATGCCGATCGTCAAGGCGCCCGCCTGGCGCGCGGCCAGCAGCGCACCCAGCACGTACGGTGTGGCGCCGGAGGCGGCCAGCAGGATCACCACATCGTTGACCTGCGGCTGCAAGGCCAGCACATCCCGCTCGCCTTGTTGTACATCATCTTCCGCCCCTTCGACGGCCGCAAACATGGCGCCCGCGCCGCCAGCCAGGATGGCGACGGCCCGCTCGGGTGGCCAGGAAAACGTGGGAGTCAATTCAACGCTGTCGAGCACGCCAAGCCGGCCCGACGTGCCCGCGCCCACGTACAGCAGGCGTCCGCCAGCGGCGATGCGGGGCAGGGCGGCCGTGATGGCGGCCGCTATCTGCGGCGAGGCCAGCCGCACGGCTTCGACAGCCCAGAACTGGTCATCGACCAGCGCCGCCACCAGTTGCTCCACAGGATACAGGTCCAGATCCGGATGCCGCCGGCTCGGGGTTTCAGTTTTCAACATGATTTCAGAACATAGTTGAACGTGAAACCAGTTTAATACCAACGGGCAAGATCAGCCATGAAAGCTTGGTGGGCGGGCATAACGGGAGTTTATGGCTGGTGCAGGAAGGTGGCGTACTACTTGTACTTCGATACGCTCCCGTTTGTGTCTATACTTCGATTCGACGTCCTAATCCATGACACGCCCATGATCGCTCGCCAATTGCTGTTCCTGTTTAGCGCCCTTGGCGCCATCAACGGCATTTTCCTGGCCGTCTATTTTTTCAGCCGTCGGCCTCGCTGCCTCGCCGACTGCATGCTCGGTGCATTGCTGCTTGCCGTCGGGGTGCGCACCGCCAAATCCGCCTTCCTCTACTTCAACCCGGCGATCGCCATCGAATTTCGCCAGCTGGGCCTGTCGGCCTGCCTGCTGATCGGTCCCTTGACCTATCTCTATGTGCGCTCTTTCATCGCCGGGCTCACGCAACTGCCTGCCGGGCAGCAATGGCGCTGGCATCTCGGCCTGTCCTTCCTGCTGATAGTCATAGGCGTTGCCTTTCCGTATTCCGCGTATCGTCGTGTGTGGGACCTGTCGAGTCATGCCATTCATGTGTTCTGGCTAGGCTACCTGCTGGCAACTGCCAAGTTGCTCTGGCAAAGCCGCCATGCATGGCTGAATGACGGACAGCGGATGGCGACCAGCAGCGTGCTAGTGCTGAGCGTCTTTGCAGGCAGCGCTATCATGCTGGCGGCATACGCGAGCACGCCGTTCACGTCGTATATTGTCGGTGCCTTGTCGTTCACCTTCTCGCTGCATGTCGCGGTTATGGTCTTTCTGCTGAGAAAGGAAACCTCGACGCCTGGCGACCCGAAGCAGAAGTACCAGAACAGCCGCCTGACGCACGACGATGCGCTGGCCGTGCTCGCTGCGCTGGAACAACAGATGAGCGGGCAGAAATCCTATCTGAATCCGAATCTGACCCTGGCCCAACTGGCCAAACGGGCGGGATGTACGCAGGCGCAGGTGTCGCAGGTGCTGAATGACAAGCTGAGCAAGGGTTTCAACACCTACGTCAACGCATACCGTATCGCCGAAGCGCAACAGGTATTGATAGACGAACCGCAACTGAACATGGATACCGTTGCCGAGCGCTGCGGCTTCAATTCCAGTTCCACCTTCTACTCGACCTTCAAGAAAGTTGCTGGGCAGACGCCCGCCAGCTTCCGGGCTCAACCCAGCCAGGCGGCCAGGACCATTTCCGCGTAAAACCGCTCCGGAATCGCCATTCCGGAGTCTGAAATCATGTTTGGCGACATTAATTTCCCTGCATTTCGATAAATTATCGACCATCAACGACCTGAAATAGTCGTTGCTCCGATAAACGCAGTTCTACATGCAGGGTAAATCCATGATTCAGTTTTTATTGCGAACGATACTCGCCTGTTGCTTGCTCAGCAGCGCCGCCGCCGGCATCGCCGCAACCGCCGACCAGGACGAAAATGCCATCCGGGAGACCGTACGCTTGTATCTGCATGGCACCAGCTTCAACGTACCGGATGAGATCAACCAGGCCTTCCATGCAAACGCCCGTCTTTACCTGGACGGCAAAAACGATGCGGAATGGGAGCTCAGTGGTCCGGAATACGCCAAACTCTTTTCCCAAGAAAAAATAGGGCAATTCAATGGGCGCCACGGGCGACTGATCAAGGTGGAGGCGAGCGGCAAGGTGGCCACCGCCAAGGCCGAGATCCACATTCCCCAGCACGGGGTGCGCTATGTGGATGTATTTCTGTTGAAAAAGATCGCCGGCCACTGGAAGATCATCAGCAAGTCGGCCGATCGCGAGCCGGCAGCCCCGCACCGCGCACGCAAGGTGCTGCTGGTGGTGTCGAATGTGCATCAATATCCGGGCACGAAAATTAACGCAGGCAATAATTTTCCCGAGCTGGCCTATACCTATGATGCCTTTCGCAAAGCAGGGTACGCGGTCGATTTCGTCAGTCCCGAGGGGGGCGCCATTCCTTTGGAAATGATCGTCACATCGGACGAGTTGCTCAAGAAGCATCTGTACGACAGTGATTTCATGTGGGCACTGGCCCATACCAGGCCCGTCGCCGAGGTCAGGGCAGACGAGTATGCGGGCATGGCGTTCGTCGGCGGCGGCGCGGCCATCGTCGGCATCCCGGACAACCAGCCGCTGCAGGACATCGCTGTGCGCATCTACGAACAACAGGGCGGGGTGATCGCGGCCATCTGCCATGGCACCGAGGGCATCAAGAATCTGAAGCTCAGTGACGGGACTTTCCTGATCCAGGGCAAGGTGCTCACCTCGTTCCCCGATGCGTATCTCAACAAGGAATCGCCGGTATACAAGGCCTATCCCTTTTCGGCGGAAGCCAGCATCAAGCGCCATGGCGGCATCTTCAGGCACGGCGCCAACGGCAAGAGTCACGTCGAGGTCGATGGCCGGCTGGTGACCGGCATGAGCTGGGAGTCGTCCGTCGGCGTGGCCGAATCCATGATCCGCCTGCTCGATCAGTAGATTCAGGGAGCGCGGCGCATTTCCGCCACAAAATCGTAATGATCGCTGCGGCAATACGAATGCGTGAGTTCCACCGCCTCGCCCGATTCCAGGTAGGCGATGCGCGTAATAAATAGCACGGCCTGGCCATCAGGGATGCCCAGCTGCTTGGCCAGCACGTCCGTCGCGTTCATGGCGCGGATGTGCTGCAAGGCACGCACGGGGGCCTTCTTGATGCTGTTCAAGTATTCGTACAGCGAATCGCCCACGGCGGCCGGATCCGGCACCACGCTGAATGGCAGCACGCTCACTTCATACGCCATCACCACATCGTCGGCCAGGCGCAAGCGCTCGAGGCGCGCCACTTTCGTGTTCTGCGCCAGGCCCAGGCTCAGCTGTTCATCGCTGCTGGCGATGACGACATCGCGCTTGAGCCAGCGCGAGCCGGGGCGGTAGCCGCGCTGCTGCAACTGCTCGGAAAAGCTCGACAGGTTCGACAGCGGCTGTTCGATGCGCGGGGCAATATAGTTGCCCGAACCACGGCGGCGCACGACGAGGCCTTGCTCGACCAATTGATCGATAGCCTTGCGGGCAGTCACGCGCGATACGTCGAGCAGTTCGGACAGGGTTCGTTCGGATGGCAGGGCCTGGTCTACCTGGTAGCGGCCGTTGCGTACGTCATCGCTCAGCTTGCGGGCGATCTGCATATATAAAGGCGAATTGTCATTTAAATCGACCTTGAGTTCTACGCTGGTCTGGCTCATACAGTTCTCCTTGTCCTCCTAGTGTAATAGCGATGGCGCTTGCGCGTAGCCCGTCCACCCATGAATAAATGGAAAATGGCCATAAATAACGGTTATACACTTAAAAAAACGATGTTTTACCGTACGTATCGCTTTACATTATAGATAAATAAGCAATATTTATTGGCGTAGTCAAGCATCGCGCCCTATGCTGGTGGCGCCTCCAGCACACCGCGAAACAGGGAAACATGCACATGACGGGATTACTGGAAGGGTGCATTCCTGAAAGTTATGGCTGCACCATGATGTTTCATTGGCTGCCGTGATGGCCAGCCCCTAAGCTCTCATCGAATGCTCCCGCACCATGGGAGCGCAACGCAGCGAGGCAACATGCAGCAACACGTCATCATCATCGGCGGCGGCGTCGTCGGTCTGACATCGGCCTGGTGGCTGGCCGAGGCCGGCTACAAGGTCACAGTACTGGAACGCAATGAACAAGTGGCGATCGCCGCCAGCTACCGCAATGGCGGCCAGCTCAGCTATCGCTATGTGGCGCCCCTGGCGGATGCGGGCGTGCCGTTCAAAGCCCTGCAATGGTTGCTGCAGAAAGATGGCCCGCTGCGCTTCCGGCCCGAAGCGGACTGGCGCCAGTGGCGCTGGCTGGCCAGTTTCTTGCGCAATTGCAATGCTGCCAGCAATGCCCGCACGACGGCCAAGCTGCTGCAGCTGGGAGAATGGAGCCGCGCCGGCATGGCGCAGCTGGAGTTGACGGTGCCGCCCGAGGCGTATGCCCGGCGCGATGCGGGTAAACTCATCGTCTACCGCTCGCCCGCCATCTTCCAGCGGGCCGTGGCGCGGCCGGAATCGGAAGAGGCGCGCATCGTCTTGTCGCCCGCTGAGGCCGTGCAGCGCGAACCGGCGCTGGCCGCCTTGCAGAGTTCATTGGCTGGCGGCATCTTTACCGAAGGCGAAGCGGTGGCCGATTGCCACGCCTTTTGCCTGGCCCTGGAAGCGCGCCTGCTGCGGCACCCGAATTGTTCACTCATATTGAAAGGCGAGGCGCGCCGCCTCGTCACGCACAGGGGCAGGATCGCGGGCCTCGACACCAGCCTGGGCCTGTTGCAAGCGGACCATTACGTGCTGGCGGCCGGCATCCAGAGCCGCGACCTGGCCGCCACGGCGGGCATCTACCTGCCCCTGTACCCGCTGAAGGGCTACAGCCTGACGGCGCCCATCCGCGCGCAAGACCGGGCGCCCGAGATCAGCATCACGGATTTCGAGCGCAAGGTGCTGTATGCGCGCATTGGCAGCGACCTGCGCGTGGCCGCCATGGTCGACATGGTGGGCGCCGACAACAGCATCGATTGGAACCGCATCGCGGGCCTGACGCGGCTGGCGCGCGAAGCCATGCCGCACGGCGCCGATTACGACCAGGCCACGGCCTGGGCCGGCCTGCGCCCCGCCACGCCGAACAACGCGCCGCTGGTGGGCGCCAGCAAAGTTGCGAACCTGTGGCTCAACGTGGGCCACGGTCCGCTGGGTTTTACGTTTGCCGCCGGCACGGCGCGCATCTTGGCCGATCTCATGGCCGGCAAGGCGCCACCGTTCGCGCTGGACTTCCTCAGCCCTGAAAGATAGCGCGCCGGCGACCGGCGCCGCCGTTATGGCGGATAATTGCGGAACTTTCCTGTTCCCCTATCCGTTACCGCATGCCCACACCTTCGACATCTGCCGCCTGCCCTTGCGGCGGCGCCTCCTACGCCAGCTGCTGCGGCCCGTATCTCGCGGGCGACGCCTTGCCGCCCACGGCTGCATCCCTGATGCGTTCGCGCTACACGGCGTTTACCTTGCGCGATGAACCCTACCTGCGCGCCACCTGGCACGCCAGCACCCGTCCCGCCGACGCCTTGTTTGCCGACGAAGAAAAAGTCCACTGGCTGGGACTTGAGGTAAAATCTGCTTTACGTTTACGTCAACGTAAAGCAGAATCAGACTATCAAGCCGAAGAGATACACCGCGATACCGTGGAATTCGTGGCCCGCTACAAGGTCAACGGCCGCGCGCACCGCCTGCATGAGGTGAGCCGCTTCGTGCGCGAGGCGGGCGAGGGCGGTGGTGCCCTGCGCTGGTTTTATCTCGACGGCAGTTTTCCCGAATAACGCGACCCGAGAGACCGGGCGATCATAAAAAGGAACCGCAATGCCGCACATCGAAAGCAAACTCAATCCGCGCAGTGAAGATTTCAAGGCCAATGCCGCGGCCATGCAAGCCATCGTCGACGATTTGCGCGACAAGGTGGAAAAGATCGCGGCCGGCGGCGGCGAGGCGGCGGCGGCCAAGCACCTGGCGCGCGGCAAACTGCTGCCGCGCGACAGAGTGCAGATGCTGCTCGATCCCGGCACGCCTTTCCTCGAGTTTTCCCAGATGGCGGCTTACGCCATGTACCAGGACGCCAAGGGCGTCGATGCGGCCCCTAGCGCCGGCATCATCACCGGCATCGGCAGGGTCTCCGGCCAGGAATGCGTCATCGTCTGCAACGACGCCACCGTCAAGGGCGGCACCTACTACCCGATGACGGTGAAAAAACATTTGCGCGCCCAGGAAATCGCCGACCAGAACAACCTGCCCTGCATCTACCTGGTCGACTCGGGCGGCGCCAACCTGCCGAACCAGGACGACGTCTTCCCCGACCGCGACCATTTCGGCCGCATTTTTTATAACCAGGCGAATCTGTCGGCCAAGGGCATTCCGCAGATCGCCGTCGTGATGGGTTCTTGCACGGCCGGTGGCGCCTACGTGCCGGCCATGAGCGACGAGTCGATCATCGTCAAGGAGCAGGGCACTATTTTCCTCGGCGGCCCGCCGCTGGTGAAGGCGGCCACCGGCGAAGTGGTGACGGCGGAAGACCTCGGCGGCGGCGACGTGCACACGCGTTTGTCCGGCGTGGTCGACCACCTGGCGCAGAACGATTTGCATGCGCTGTCGCTGGCGCGCACCATCGTCTCGAATCTGAACCGTAAAAAACCGCAGCAGATGGCGCTGCGCGAGTCCGTGGAACCGACATACCCGACGCAGGAACTGTATGGCGTGATCCCCGTCGATACGCGCAAGCCGTTCGATGTGCGTGAAGTGATCGCGCGCATCGTCGACGGCAGCGATTTCGACGAATTCAAGGCCCGCTACGGCACCACCCTGATCTGCGGTTTCGCGCACATCTATGGCGTCAAAGTGGGCATCATCGCCAATAACGGCATCCTGTTTTCCGAATCGGCCTTGAAAGGCACGCATTTCATCGAATTGTGCTGCCAGCGCAAGATCCCGCTGGTCTTCCTGCAAAACATCACGGGCTTCATGGTGGGCCGCAAGTACGAAAACGAAGGCATCGCCCGCAATGGCGCCAAGATGGTGACGGCCGTGGCCACGGCCGCCGTGCCGAAATTCACGGTCATCATCGGCGGCAGCTTCGGCGCCGGCAACTACGGCATGTGCGGCCGCGCGTTCTCTCCCCGTTTCATGTGGATGTGGCCAAATGCGCGCATTTCCGTCATGGGCGGCGACCAGGCCGCTTCCGTGCTCGCCACCGTCAAGCGCGACGGCATCGAGGGCAAGGGCGGCGCATGGAGCGCGGACGAGGAAGCGGCCTTCAAGCAGCCGATCAAGGATCAATACGAACACCAGGGCCACCCGTACTACGCCACCGCGCGCCTGTGGGACGATGGCGTGATCGACCCGGCCGACACGCGCATGGTGCTCGGCCTGGGCCTGTCGGCCGCCTTGAACGCGGAAATCCCGGACACGAAGTTCGG
Source organism: Janthinobacterium sp. PAMC25594 (assembly GCF_019443505.1). Taxonomy (NCBI): domain Bacteria; kingdom Pseudomonadati; phylum Pseudomonadota; class Betaproteobacteria; order Burkholderiales; family Oxalobacteraceae; genus Janthinobacterium; species Janthinobacterium sp. PAMC25594. The sequence goes on along the minus strand of NZ_CP080377.1, from coordinate 4,049,995 downwards.
CGTATTCCGCATGTAAGGGAGAGAAAACCATGGAATTTGAAACCTTAAAGCTGGTCATCGAGGGCAATGTCGCCACCGTGACCCTGAACCGCCCGGACGTGCGCAACGCCTTCAACGAGACGACGATCGCCGAACTGGCGCGCGCCTTCGAGGGCCTGGGGCGCAGCGACATGGTGCGCGCCATTGTGCTGGCGGCGAATGGCGCCGCCTTTTGCGCCGGCGCGGACCTGAACTGGATGAAGAAGATGGCAGGCTACACGCATGCCGAAAACCAGGCCGACGCGCTGCAGCTGGCGCAGATGCTGCGCACGATTTACCTGTGTCCGAAACCCGTGGTGGCGAAGATCCAGGGCGACTGTTATGCGGGCGGCATGGGCCTCGTCGCCGCATGCGATATCATTCTGGTTGCGGAAGACGTGCATTTCTGCCTGAGCGAAGTGCGGCTGGGACTGATCCCGGCCACTATTTCACCGTATGTCATCAAGGCCATGGGCGAAAACGCGGCACGCCGCTATTTCCTGACCGCGGAGCGATTCTCCGCTCAGGAAGCGTTGCGCATCGGCTTTGCCCACGAGGTAGTCGCTGGCGACGCGCTGGACGCGAAAACGGCCGAGGTGCTCAAGGCGCTGACGGGCAACAGCCCTCACGCCGTGGCGCAAGCGAAAACGCTGGTGCGCGAAATCGTTGGCCAGCCGGTCGATGACGCGCTGCTGGCGGACACCGCCGAGCGCATCGCGCAGATCCGCGCCTCGGAGCAGGGCCGCGAAGGCGTGCAATCGTTCCTCGACAAGCGCAAGCCGGGTTGGCTCATGGGCTAGTTAATAGTCTAGAGCTCATGGACTAAGAAAATCATTGGAGCAGTTTTGAAAGCAGAAAAACAATCGGACTGGGTCGAACGCAGTCTGCGCAGCGTGTGGCACCCTTGCACACAGATGCAGCATCACGCATCGGCTAACGACGCTGTACCGCTCATCCCCGTCAGCCATGGCCGCGGCGCCTGGCTGTATGACCACGAAGGACGACGCTACCTGGACGCCATCAGCTCCTGGTGGGTGAACCTGTTCGGCCACGCCAATCCGCGCATCAATGCGGAACTCAAGGACCAACTGGACCGGCTGGAACACGCGATGCTGGCCGGTTTCACGCATGCACCAGTGGTCGAACTGTCGGAAAACCTGTCGGCATTGACCGGCGGCGTGCTCGGTCACAGCTTTTACGCGTCCGACGGCGCGTCGGCCGTGGAAATCGCCCTGAAAATGAGTTTTCACGCATGGCGCAACAGCGGCAAGAGTGAAAAACAGGAATTCGTCTGTTTACAAGGCAGCTACCACGGCGAGACCATCGGCGCGCTGGCCGTCACCGACGTCGCGCTGTTCAAGGATGCCTATGGCCCCCTGCTGCGCGCATCAACGACGGTGATGTCGCCCGACTTCCGCCAGGCCGCCGAGGGCGAATCCGCCGAAGACGTGGCGCGCCGCGCGGCGGCCGACGTGGAACGGCTGTTCCAGGAAAAGTCGGACAAGATCGCCGCCATCATCATCGAGCCGCTGGTGCAATGCGCCACCGGCATGGCCATGCACGACCCGCTGTACCTGTCGCTGGTGCGCGCCCTGTGCGACCGCTATCAAGTCCATCTGATCCTCGACGAAATCGCCGTCGGCTGCGGGCGCACGGGCACCTTCTTTGCGTGCGAACAGGCCGGCATCTGGCCCGACTTCGTCTGTCTGTCGAAAGGCATCAGCGGCGGCTATTTGCCCCTGTCCCTCGTGATGACGCGCGAAGACATCTATCAAGCGTTCTACAGCACCGACGTGCGCCGCGGCTTTTTGCATTCGCACTCGTACACGGGCAACCCGCTGGCGTGCCGCGCGGCGCTGGCGACCCTGTCGATCTTCGAGGAAGACGATGTGCTGGTGGCCAACCGCGAACGCGCCGCCAAAATCACGCGCGCCCTGGCGCCGCTGGCGCAGCACGAGCGCGTAAAACACTTCCGCCAGCGGGGCATGATCTGGGCGTTTGACGCCGTCGATGCGGCGCCCGATTTTTCGCGCCGCTTCTTCAGCACGGCGCTGGAACACGAACTGTTGATGCGCCCCATCGGTTCGACCGTCTACCTGATGCCGCCGTACATCCTCGACGACGCCGAAATCGCGGGCCTGGGCCAGCAGACCTTGGCAGTCTTCAACAAAGTGATCGGAGCCTGAGATGGAACTGATCGCGCGATTGCAACAGCAGCTGCAAGGACTGGAAGAGCGCAGCCTGATGCGCCGCCGCCGCACCGTCGACACGCCGTGCGCGCCGCGCCTGACGGTGGACGGGCGCGCCATGCTGGCCTTTTGCAGCAATGACTACCTGGGCCTGGCGTCGCATCCACGCATCGTCGCCGCGCTGAAAGAGGGCGCCGACCTGTATGGCGCCGGCAGCGGCGCTTCGCACCTGATCAGCGGCCACAGCCGCGCCCACGCGCAGCTGGAAGAACGCCTGGCCGCTTTCGTCGGCGCCAACCTGGAACAGGCGCGCGCCCTGTATTTCTGCACCGGCTACATGGCTAATTTAGCCGTGCTGACGGCCCTGGCGGCGGGCGACGCGGACACCGAGATCTTCTCGGAAGCGCTGAACCACGCCTCGCTGATCGACGGCACGCGCCTGGCCCGCGTGAAAACGCGCGTGTATCCGCATGCGGACCTCGATGCCCTGACGGCCCTGCTGGCGGCCAGCAAAGCCAAAACCAAGATCGTCGTCACCGACAGCATCTTCAGCATGGATGGCGACCTGGCGCCGCTGCCCGCGCTGCTGGCCCTGTGCGAGCAGTACGGCGCCTGGCTGGTGGTCGACGACGCGCACGGCTTCGGCGCGCTGGGAGCCAACGGCCGCGGCGCGCTGGAACACTTCGACCTGCATTCGCCGCACCTGGTCTACGTGGGCACCCTGGGCAAATCGGCCGGCGTGGGTGGCGCCTTTGTTTGCGCGCATGAAACCGTGATCGAAACGCTGATCCAGAAGGCGCGCCCCTACATCTTCACCACGGCGGCCGCGCCCGCGCTGGCGCATGCGCTGCTGGTCAGCCTGGACATCATCGCCGGTGATGAAGGAAAACACCGTCGGATGCACCTGGCGGCGCTGGTGGCGCAATGGAACGAGGGCTTGCAGCTGCAGCGCTGGCAAGCCTTGCCATCATTGAGCGCCATCCAGCCCGTCATCATCGGCGACAACGCGGACATGCTGGACATAGCCGCCCAGCTGTACCAGCAGGGCCTGTGGGTCGGCGCCATCCGCCCGCCCACCGTGCCAGCGGGGTCGGCGCGCCTGCGCGTAACCCTGTCGGCCGGCCACACGGCGCAGGAAGTGGCGCAATTGATCAACGCAGTCAACACCCTGGAAAGGACTCGCCATGAGCCTTGATGACCCCATCGTGGCCGAAGTGCTGGCGGACCTGGCGCCGGCCGTGCAGCCGGCTCCGGCCATTGCCGGCCTGCCCTCGCGCTTTGCCTGTTTCGTCACCGGTACCGACACGGAAATCGGCAAGACCCTGACCTCGTCGGCCCTGCTGCACGCGCTGGTCGCGCGCGGCGTGCGCGCCTGCGGCATGAAGCCGGTCGCCGCCGGCGCCGAGATGCGCGACGGCGAACTGCATAATGAAGACGCCGACAGCCTGATCGCCGCCGGCAACGTCACCATGCTGCGCAGCCTGACGACGCCCTACATGCTGAAGGAAGCGGCCGCGCCGCACATCGCCGCCGCGCTCGAAGGCGTGAGCATCGAATCGGTGCCGATTCTGGCCGCCTACCTGGAAATCGCCGCCGCCTCGGACGCCGTGGTGGTCGAAGGCGTGGGCGGTTTCCGCGTGCCTCTGTCGCCCGGCTTCGATTCGGCCGACCTGGCGCAGCAACTCGATCTGCCCGTGATCCTGGTGGTCGGCATGCGTTTGGGCTGCATCAGCCAGGCCTTGCTGACGCTGGAAGCCATCGAAGCGCGCGGCCTGACGGTTATCGGCTGGGTGGCCAACACCCTGGAAGTGGAAATGCGCTTCCTCGACGAAAATATCGATGCGCTGATCGAGCGCATCCCGGCGCCGCTGCTGGGCAAGGTGCCGCGCCTGGCGCAGCCGAGCGCGCAAGCGGCGGCGGCGTATCTCGATTTCACCGGCTTGCCCAACTGGCCGGCGCAGCATCCCAACACTTAAACGTATCCAAAAAATAGAAGCGAAGGAATCACATGTCTCACGTCCAAGAAGCAGCAAAAACCGTCGAACTGCACCGCCCTGCGGCGCGCATCACCGTGCCGGAAGCGGCCACCTGGCCCGTCGCCGATGTACTGGCCCTGTTCGACCTGCCATTCAATGACCTGATGTTCAAGGCCCAGCAAACCCACCGCATCAACTTCCCCGATGGCGACGTGGAACTGGCGACCCTGTTGTCGATCAAGACGGGCGGCTGCGAGGAAGATTGCGGCTACTGCCCGCAGGCGGCCCGCTATGACACGGGCGTGGAAGCGAAAAAAATCCTCGACATCGACACGGTGCTCGACGCCGCCCGCCAGGCGAAAGCCAACGGCGCCACGCGCTTCTGCATGGGCGCCGCCTGGCGCAGCCCGAAAGAGCGCGACATGGAAAAAGTCGAAGAGATGGTGACCAAGGTGAAGGCGCTGGGCCTGGAAACGTGCGCTACTTTGGGCATGCTGGAAGAGGGACAGGCGGACCGCCTGAAAAACGCTGGCCTGGACTTCTACAACCATAACCTCGATACGGCGCCCGAGTTCTACGACAACGTCATCTCCACGCGCGAATACCAGGACCGCCTGGACACTTTGGGCCGCGTGCGCGAAGCGGGCTTGAAAGTGTGCTGCGGCGGCATCGTCGGCATGGGCGAGACGCGCTTGCAGCGCGCGGGCCTGATCGCCCAGCTGGCGAACCTGAACCCGTATCCGGAATCGGTGCCCGTCAACCACCTGGTGCAAGTGGAAGGCACGCCTTTGTTTGGCCTGGAAGCGCTCGATCCGTTCGAATTCGTGCGCACGATCGCCGTGGCCCGCATCACCATGCCGAAGGCGCGCGTGCGTTTGTCGGCGGGCCGCCGCCAGATGGGCGAAGCCGTGCAAGCGATGTGCTTCCTGGCTGGCGCCAATTCCATCTTCTACGGCGACAAGCTGCTCACCACCGACAACCCGGAAGCGGAAGACGACCGCGTCTTGCTGGGCAAACTGGGCCTGCAGACGCGCGGCGCCATGCTCGACTCGGTGCAGAAAGAGAAGTGTGGCTGCTGATGACAGCCCTGTCGGGTTACGCCGTGCCGGCTAACCCGACCTACGAATACCGCCTCACCATGCGTAGGTCGGTTTAGCGCGTAGCGCGTAAACCGACAAACCAGCAGAACAGGTCCATCAAGAGACAGCTGCCCCTTTTTGAGAGAATAGAGAGAGACCATGTTCACTAAAATCCTGATCGCCAACCGCGGCGAAATCGCTTGCCGTGTCGCCGCTACCGCCCGCCGCATGGGCATCCAGACCGTCGCCGTGTATTCGGAGGCGGACGCCAACGCCAAGCACGTCGCCGTGTGCGACGAAGCGGTGCTGATCGGCCCCGCGCCGGCCAAGGAAAGCTATCTGTGCGGCGACAAGATCATCGCCGTGGCGCTGGCGACAGGGGCGCAGGCGATCCACCCCGGCTACGGCTTTTTGTCCGAAAACGCCGACTTCGCCGACGCCTGCCACGCGGCGGGCCTGGTCTTCATCGGCCCGCCGGCGTCCGCCATGCGCGCCATGGGCTCGAAGTCGGCCGCCAAGTCGCTGATGGAGAAAGCCAACGTGCCGCTGGTGCCCGGCTACCACGGCGAGGAACAGGATGCGGACTTCCTGCACGGCCAGGCCGACAAGATCGGCTACCCCGTGCTGCTGAAGGCGTCCGCCGGCGGCGGCGGCAAGGGCATGCGCGTCATCGAGAACAGCGCCGACTTCAAGGCCGCGCTGGCTTCGTGCAAGCGCGAAGCGATCAGCTCTTTCGGCGACGACAAGGTGCTGGCCGAAAAATACCTGTCGCGTCCGCGGCATATCGAAATCCAGGTGTTCGCCGACATGCTGGGCAACTGCATCTACCTGTTCGAGCGCGACTGCTCGGTGCAGCGCCGTCATCAAAAAGTGCTGGAAGAAGCGCCAGCGCCGGGCATGCCGGCGGAGCGCCGCGCCGCCATGGGCGAAGCGGCTGTCGCCGCCGCCAAGGCCGTCGGTTACGTGGGCGCGGGCACGGTGGAATTCATCGCCAACCAGGATGGCTCGTTCTACTTCATGGAGATGAACACGCGCCTGCAGGTGGAGCATCCCGTAACGGAAATGATCACCGGCACCGACCTGGTGGAATGGCAGCTGCGCGTCGCCTTTGGCGAACCGCTGCCGAAAAAACAGAGCGAATTGACGATCCACGGCCACGCCATCGAGGCGCGCATCTATGCGGAAAATCCGGAGAAGGGCTTTTTGCCATCGATCGGCACCCTGCGCCACATGCAGTCGCCATCGGCCGTCACGTTCGAGCTGGGTGGCACGCTGGTACCGGCGTCCGTGCGCATCGATTCGGGCGTGCGCGAAGGCGACGCCATCTCTCCGTTCTACGACCCGATGATCGCCAAGCTGATCGTCTGGGGCGCGGACCGCCGCGAAGCGCTGGCGCGCATGGCGCAGGCGCTGTCGGAATACCAGATCGTGGGACTGGCCAGCAATATCGCCTTTTTGAAACGCCTGGTCGAAGGCCAGGCATTCAGCTCTGCCGATCTTGATACGGGCCTCATCGAGCGCAATCAGGCGTCGCTGTTCCCCGCCCTGCAAGCAGCGCCCGATACGGCCCTGGCGCTGGCGTCCGTCGCCCTGCTGACGCAAGAAAAAGCCGCGTCCGAAGCGCAGTCGAGCAACCCCGCCGACCCGTGGGGCAATGCCCTGGGCTGGCGCTTGAACAGCACCCTGGGACGCAGCCTGGCGTTTGCCGATGAATTCGCGCTGGCTGGCGACAGCAAGGCCTATGCCGCGCGCATCGCCTACAAGACGGATGGCTGGCTGTTCAACGGCCAGCCCCTGACCCTGACGGCGCACCGGGGCAACGAGCTGCACATCAAGCTCGGTGAGCGTGCCGTGCATGGCACGGTGCTGCGCGATGGCGAGCAGTTCCACGTATTTACCAGCGGCTTGCACTACACACTGCACTACAGCGACCCGATGGCGCATGCGGGCGAAGTGGAAGCGGAAGGCGGGCGCCTGACGGCACCGATGCCGGGCAAGGTCGTCGCCGTGCTGGTCAACAAGGGCCAGGACGTCAAAAAGGGCGAGCCTTTGGTCATCATGGAAGCGATGAAGATGGAGCACACGATCGCCGCGCCGCACGACGGCCTGGTGGAAGACGTGCTGTACGCCGTCGGCGACCAGGTGGCGGATGGCGCGCCGCTGCTGGCCTTCAAGGCTGCCGCATAGAGGCTGGCACGATGCGCATCCTTTTACAACGCGCGGATGGCAAGGAAGCGGCGTGGATCGCCGATTTCAAGGACTTGCTGCCCGAAGCCGAAATTGTCTTCTGGCGCGAAGGCGAGACGTTCGCGCCATGCGACTATGCCGTCGTGTGGCAGCCGCCCGCCGCCATGCTGCCCGCATTGCGCGACGTCAAAGCCATCTTCAACACGGGCGCCGGCGTCGACGCGCTGTTGAAATTCGGCGACGCGCTGCCCGCCCATGTGCCGCTGGTGCGCCTCGATGATGCGGGCATGGGCGTGCAGATGGCCGAATACGTGAGCCACGCCGTGCTGCGCCACTTCCGCCGCTTCGACGATTACGAGGCACAGGGCCGCGCCGGCATCTGGCAGCCGCTGCCCGCCTTCGACAAGATGGATTTCCCCGTCGGCGTGCTGGGCATGGGCGTGCTGGGCACGCGCGTGCTCGAAGCGCTGGCGCAGTTCGAGTTTCCTCTGCGGGGATGGAGCCGCAGCCGCAAGCAGCTCGATGGCGTGCAATGCTTCGCGGGCGAGGAGGGGCTGGAAGCATTCATGCGCGGCACGCGCGTGCTGGTGTGCATGCTGCCGCTCACGCCGGACACGCACAACCTGCTCGACCGCGCACGCCTGTCGATGCTGCTGCCGGGCGCCTACGTCATCAACGTGGCGCGCGGCGCGCATCTGGCCGAACCGGACTTATTGACGTTGATCCGCTCCGGGCATATCGCCGGGGCGACACTCGACGTGTTCCGCAACGAGCCGCTGCCGCAGCAGCACCCGTTCTGGCAAGAACCGCGTATCACCATCACGCCGCATATTTCGGCCGCCACCCTGCGCCGCGAAAGCGTGGCGCAGATCGCCGCCAAGATGCGCCGCCTGCACGCCGGAGACTCCGTCGCCGGTATCGTCAACCGTTTGCAAGGATATTGAGATGAACCCTACTACCAGTTTGCCCAAGCAGGTCAAGATCGTCGAAGTGGGCCCGCGCGACGGCCTGCAAAACGAAAAGGACACCATCAGCGCCGCCGTCAAGATCGAACTGGTCGACCGCCTGACACTGGCGGGCTTCGCCAACATCGAGGCGGCGTCCTTCGTCTCGCCGAAATGGGTGCCGCAGATGGCCACCAGCGCGGAAGTGATGGCAAAGATCGCGCGCCGCCCGGGCACCATTTATTCGGCGCTGACGCCAAACATGCAGGGTTTCGAGGCGGCGCTGGCGGCGAAGGCCGATGAAGTGGTGATCTTCGGTTCGGCCTCCGAGGCCTTCTCGCAAAAGAACATCAACTGCTCGATCGCCGAATCGATCGCCCGCTTCGAAGGCGTGGCGAAGGCGGCCAAGCAACACGGCCTGCGCCTGCGCGGCAGCATCAGCTGCGCCTTCGGCTGCCCCTACCAGGGCGACGTGCCGCTGGACGCCGTGGCCGACGTGGTGGGCCGCATGCGCGACCTCGGTTGCGACGAGATCGACATCGCCGACACCATCGGCGTGGCCACGCCGAGAAAAACGCAGGCGGTGATGCAACGCGCCATCGCGGCTTTCCACGTGGGCGGCCTGTCCGGCCACTTCCACGACACCTACGGCCAGGCGCTGGCGAATATCTACGCCAGCCTGGAGGTGGGCATCGCGATTTATCACTCGTCCGTGTCGGGCCTGGGCGGCTGCCCGTACGCCAAGGGTGCCACCGGCAATGTGGCCACCGAAGACGTGCTGTACATGATGCAGGGGCTGGGGATAGACACCGGCATCGACCTGGACCTGGTGGTCGATGCGGGGCAGTTCATCTCGCAGCAGCTGGGGCGCAAGGGGTCTAGCCGGGCCGGCAACGCCATTGCGGCGAAACGCCTCGCGGCGTAGGTCGGATTAGCGTGGCGGAGCCACGCGTAATCCGACAACAGTGTTTGCCATGACCCTGGTGGTGTCGGATTACGCGCTTGCGCGCTAATCCGACCTACCCGACTGGCGTGACCCGTACAGACGAAAAAAAACCCAAGAGTCGAAACTCTTGGGTTTTTTTCTACAAATTTGGTCGGAGTACAAGGATTCGAACCTTGGACCCCCTGGTCCCAAACCAGGTGCGCTACCGGGCTGCGCCACACTCCGAAGACCAAGATAATACAGGCCGTATCGACTTCGGTCAAGGGTCAGGTGAAACTCTGTGTAAATTATTTACGCGCGGCACTGCGACTCATGTATTTTTCAAAACGATACAAGTATGCGACACTGGGTTTGCAAGTTTTCCCGATCAGACATGAAGGCGACGACGGCAATGGATTTCAGTATTGAAAGAAGCGACGGCGGCCAACCCTTGCCGAACCGCCGCGGCATCGCGCTCGGCGTCGGCGTGTCCTTGCTGCTGCATGGCGCCTTGATCTACTTGTGGCGCCACGTGCAGCCGTCTGTGCCACCGGACACGGCCCCGCGCGTGGAATCGATCGCCGTGTGGATACGCCCGCTGGCCGCCAGGCCCCCGCCGCCACCTGTCGAGGTGGTCAAGCCGAAGCGGGAAGCCAAACCCGTCAGCAAGCCAAGACTCGCCGCTGCCCGCGAAACACCGGCGGCGGCATCCAGCCCGCAAGCCATCACGGTCGTCACCGCGTCACCGGCCACGCCGGCGGCCAGTCCCGATACCTTCAGGCAAGAAACTGCGGAGACGCCAAAGTTCGACATGGAAGCGGCCAGGAAGACGGCGCGCAAGATGGCGGGCGAGCGCGACCCGTCCAAGGTGGGCACGGCCGTGGGGCAAATTCCCGACAAGCCGCTGCAAACGGAAACCCAGCTGGCGCGCGACATCGCGCAAGGCAAGCGCGGCGATTGCCGCACCGCTTATGCAGGGGCGGGCTTGCTGGCGCCCGTGCTGATGTTGCTCGATAAAAAAGATAGTGGTTGCAAGTGGTGATGGGCTGCTTGACTATACCCATATTGGGTACTAACATACCCAATATGGGTACTTTCGCAGATACATTATTTTCCAAGACACAGCAACGCGTGCTGGCTTTGCTCTTTGGCCAGGCGCAACGGTCTTTCTATGCAAATGAAATCATCGCCTTCGCGGCCATCGGTTCGGGCGCCGTGCAACGCGAACTGGCCAAGCTGGTGAAATCGGCCCTGGTGACCGTCAAAAAAGTGGGCAACCAGAAGCATTACCAGGCAAATCATGATGCGCCGATCTTCGACGAGCTGCGCAGCATCGTGCTGAAAACCTTTGGCGTCGCCGATGTGCTGCGCGTGGCCCTGCAACCGTATTGGCAGGAAATCGACCTGGCGTTTGTGTACGGTTCGATGGCCAAGGGCACGGAACAGGCGCACAGCGACATCGACCTGATGGTCATCGGCGGCATGACATCAAACGCCCAGTTGCTGACGGCCTTGCAGCCAGCGCAACAGCAGCTGGGGCGCAGCATCAACCCGACCTTGTACACGCCAGAAGAATGGCGGCAAAGAATAGACGAGGGCAAGTCGTTCGTTGGGCGCATCCTCGAACAACCCAAGATTTTTGTCAAAGGGGCCGATGATGAACTCATCAACCTCGCAGGCGCTGGCGAACCTGGCGCGCATCGGCCAGCTCAAGGCTGAGCCACCCGACGCACGCGAACGAGCCGGCTTGCTGCGCTCGGCCACCGTGCGCCTGCGCGATGCCAGGCAGGTGATACTATCGCTGGAAAGCCGCTTCGACCTGGCGTATAACGCCGCGCATGCGGCTGCCCTGTCTGCGCTGCGTCAACATGGTTATCGCAGCGACAACCGCTATCTCGTCTTTCAGAGTCTGGAACACACGCTGAATTTTACGCCGCAGCAGTGGCTGCTATTCAACCAGGCGCACCGGAAGCGCAATCTGGCGGAATACGAGGGCGATCTCGATGTCACACAGGGCTTTGTCGACGAGTTGATCGAGCATGTGGAACAGTTGCTCGCGGCGGCAAGTGCACTCGATGTCCGGCCGCCGTCCTGATCGCCTTATTCCTGCCCCTTCAACTGCAACGCCCGTTCATACAGGGCGTTTTTCTTGCGGCCCGTGATTTGCGCCGTCAGATTCGCCGCCTGCTTGACGCTGCATTCGGCCAGCAGGATGTTGAGGATGCGTTCCGCTTCCACGTCTTCCGCGTCCTGCGCTTCGGTCGCGCCTTCCAGCAGGACGACGAACTCTCCCTTTTCGCGGTGCGCGTCGGCGCGGATCCAGCTTTCCGCTTCGGACAGGGGACAGCGGTGGATTTCCTCGAACATTTTCGTCAGTTCGCGCGCAAACACCACCTGGCGCGTGGGCTCGAACGCTTCCACCAGGGCCGTGGCGCAATCGAGGATGCGGTGCGGCGCCTCATAGAACACCATCGTCGCCGTCACGCCGCGCAGGCTGTGCAAGATGTTTTCGCGCTGCTTGGCCTTCGCCGGCAGGAAGCCGACAAAGTAAAACTGGTCATTCAACAGGCCGCTGGCGGAAATGGCCGTGATCGCCGCCGACGGGCCGGGCAGGGGCAACACGCGCAAGCCGGCCGCGCGCACGGCGTCGACGATGCGCGCGCCCGGGTCAGAGACGGCCGGCGTGCCCGCGTCCGAGACGAGGGCGATGCGCTCGCCCGCGTGCAGACGGGCAATCAGCGTTTGCGCCACCTCGCGCTCATTATGTTGATGCGCCGCAATCAATGGCTTGTTCAGGCCGAAGCGCGTCAGCAGGTGCGCCGTGTTGCGCGTATCTTCACAGGCGACGGCGTCGGCAATGCTCAGCAAATGCAGCGCGCGCAGGCTGATGTCGGTCACATTGCCGATCGGCGTGGCCACTATATACAATGTTGCGATAGGATAGACCTGATGCGCCGCCTCTGTCATGATGGGCAGGCTGGCGATGGAACTGATTTCTTGTACGGTCATTTTGGAGGTTGAATGCTTGCTAATAGTGTGAAGTTACTGCTTGTTTGTGCCGCGACCGGCATGCTGAGCGCTTGCAGCACGCCTTGCGACGCGCCCGGGCAATTGTGCGCGCCTATTGAATCTAACACAAGGGCGCTACCGCCACCGAAGCCGCTGCCGCCGCCCGTGCCGCCGAAACCGCCCGCGCCCGAACCGGTGACGTTTGCCGTGGCCGTGCCCGATATTACCGCGTACGACGGCAACGGCGCACCGCTGCCGCCCATCACCACCAAGCCGGCGACGGGCACGCCGCAAGACATGCCGGCCGCCACGGCGCCGGCGCCGTCCGATGGCAAGGTCCACCACATCGGCCTGCTGCTGCCGCTGCGCTCGGCCTCCCTGGGCCCGGCCGCCGAATTGCTGCGCACCGGTTTCATGGCCGCGTATGAGCGCGACCGCAGCGGCTTCGAAGTGACGGTGATCGACACGGGCGACGGCAGCACGGATATCCTGAACAAGTTTGCGCAAGCGCAAGAGGAACAGGACGTCGTCGTGGGGCCTTTGTCGCGCTCGGCCGTGACGGCCGTGGCGAATAGCGATCTGGTGCGTAAGCCGACGATCGCCCTGAACCACCCGGACAACCGCGGCGAGGCGCGCCTGCCGGCCAAGCTGCTGGTGATGGGCCTGTCGATCGAGGCGGAAGCGCGCCAGGTCGCTGCCTGGGCCGCCAGCGAACAGCCGGGCGCCAGCGCGCTGATCCTGTCGGCCGGTTCGCCTTCGCAGCGCCGCATCAGCGCCGCCTTCAAGCAGGAATGGCTGCGCCAGGGCGGCAAGGTCGATGCGATGGACTTGACGGCCACGAACGGCTACCTGAGCGATGCGGAACTGGTGCAGCTGCGCGCACGCCTGGCCGCGACGCCGCCGGGCCTGCTGTTTGTCGCGCTCGACGCCGACCAGGCGCGCCAGCTGCGCGTGGCCATCGGCAGCGATCTGCCCCTGTATGGCACCTCGTCCTTGAATCCCGGCGCCGGGCGCGGCGCCAGCGGCCCCGAGCTCGACGGCGCGCGGCTGCTGGATTTGCCATGGCAAGTGCAGCGCGACCATCCGCAAGTGATGGTGTATCCACAGCCGCCGCAGCCTGCCGAACGCCGCCTGACGGCCGACATGGAACGCCTGTATGCGCTGGGCATCGATGCCTTCCGCGTGGCGCGCGAAGTGGCGCTGCGCCCGAACACGCCGTTCACGCTCGATGGCGTGACGGGCCGTCTGGCTGTACGCTTTGACGATGATCAAAGCGTGTTCGAACGCACGGAACAAGCCGCCACCTACCAGCAGGGCGTGCTAGGCACCTGGCCGCCGGCCGCGCCGGCCACGCCACCGGTACAGTAAGGACATGCGCCATGCCGCCCTTCGCTTTCTGGAACAAACGGGAACGGGGACGGCAGGGAGAAGACGATGCGCTCGCGTATCTGCTGCTGCAAGGCCTGGTGCTACTGCAACGCAATTACCTGTGCAAGGGCGGCGAGCTGGACCTGATCATGCGCGATGGCGCCTGCATCGTTTTCGTCGAAGTGCGGCTACGCAGCAGTGCAGCCTACGGCGGCGCCCTGGCCAGCATCACGCCAGCCAAGCAGCGGCGCATGGTGGTGGCCGCGCACACCTGGCTGCAGGGGCAAAAGACTTTGCCGCCGTGCCGCTTCGACGCGCTGGCCATCGATGGCGGGCGCATCAGCTGGCTGCGGAACATCCTCGATATGTAAGCATTTTTAACAGTGCTTGTCCGCCATGCCGCGCGCCTGCACTATAATCGGCAGACTATGAATAATCAACGCATCCTCTCGCACTTCCACGAAAGTGCCGAACTCAAGATCCAGGCCGCTACCGTGCTGGCGCCACCCATCGCGCAGGCGATCGACCTGATGTTTTATGCATTGTCCAACGGTAACAAGATCCTCGCCTGCGGCAACGGCGGTTCCGCCGCCGACTGCCAGCACTTCGCGGCCGAGCTGGTGGGACGCTTCGAACGCGAGCGCTTTCCGCTGCCGGCCCTGGCGCTGACGACGGATACGTCGATCCTGACGGCCGTGGCGAATGACTACAGCTACCGCGAGATTTTCTCGAAGCAGGTGCAAGCGTTCGGCCAGGCCGGCGACATCTTGCTGGCCATCTCCACGTCGGGCAATTCGGCCAACGTGATGGCGGCCGTGGAAGCGGCGCTCGAGCGCGAAATGCGCGTCGTGGCGCTGACGGGCAAGGACGGCGGCGCCATCGGCAAGATGCTGACGGACGCCGACGTGCATATCTGCGTGCCGGCCGAGCGCACGGCGCGCATCCAGGAAGTCCATCTGACCACCATACATTGCATCTGCGACGGCATCGACGTCGCGCTATTCGGAGGAGACGTGAATGACTAAATTCGGTACTGGCCCAGGCTGGAAACGCGTACAACGCCCATTGGCGACAGCACTGCTGTGCGGCGCCATGCTCACCTCGCTCACCGGCTGCATCGAACTGATGGTCGGCGGCGCAGTGATGGGCGGCGTTGCCGCGGCGGACCGCCGCACCCTGGGCGCCCAGACCGAAGACAAGTCGATCGCCCTGAAAGGCGAGTCGCGCATCCCCTCCATCGTCGGCGATGCCGGCCATGTGAACGTCACCAGCTTCAACCGCCGCGTCCTGCTGACGGGCGAAGTGCGCGACGAGGCGATGAAAAATGCCGTCGAACGCGAAGTGCGCAATATCGAGGGCGTGGGATCGGTGGCCAATGAACTGATCATCGCCGGCCCGGCCAGCTACACCTCGCGCTCGAACGACGCGCTGATCACGGCCAAGGTCAAGGCCAGCCTGGTCGACATGAAAACCATCTCGGCCGCCTCGTTCAAGGTCGTCACGGAAAACGGCACCGTCTTCCTGATGGGCCGCGTTACCCAGCGCGAAGGCACGGTCGCGGCCGACGTGGCGCGCGGCGTGGGCGGCGTGCAGAAAGTGGTCAAGCTGTTCGACTACATTTCGGAGACGGAATTGAAACAATTGCAGCCCGATCCGCCGCAGCAGCGCACGACGAGCACGGTCAGCGATACGGTACAGCAGTAAGCGTTCTCCCCCATCCGGCCTACGGCGCCTGAGTGATGATGCGACTATAATGGCCGCATCGTTGCTCTACATTAGTGAAACTTCGCCATGTCAACTTCGCCCTCCGCAAGCAAGTCCTGGATCAAGCCAGCCCTCATCGCCGTCTTCGTGGCAGGCGTGGCGACAGCCGGCTATCTGTCGCTGAATGACAAGCAAAGCGCGCCGGACGTGACCTTCCACGGCATCCATGGCGAGAAAATCACGTCAAACAGCCTGCGCGGCAAGGTGGTGATGGTCAATTTCTGGGCCACCTCGTGCACCACCTGCGTGGCGGAAATGCCGGAGATGATCGACACCTACAACAAGTACAAGGGGCAGGGACTGGAATTTGTGGCCGTGGCCATGAAATACGATCCGGCCAACTATGTGCTGAACTTCGCCGAAACGCGCCAGCTGCCGTTCAAGGTGGCGCTCGACGTGACGGGCGAAGCGGCCAAGGCCTATGGCGACGTGGCCCTCACCCCCACCACCTTCGTGCTCGACAAGCAGGGCAAGATCCTCAAGCGCTACGTGGGCAAGCCGGAATTCGCCGAACTGCACAAGCTGCTCGAATCTGCGATCGCCGGCTAATTGCGCGGCCATCGCACACGCGACAAAACCTTGTTGCCAAGTGTTGCCATACTGTTATAACCTTCCCAGGCGTGATCCGATTCACCTTGTGAAGGCCAGCCGTGCCCCTAGCCGCTCCACCCGACCCGCAACAACTGAAAGCCTGGCTGCTTGCCGCCGGCAACAAGGACGCCATCGCGTTCCGTCAGCTATATAACTGCACATCATCGAAACTGTTTGGCTTCGCGCTGCGTATATTGCATAAGCAAGAGCTCGCTGAAGAAGCCTTGCAAGAGGGTTTCGTCGCCATCTGGAACAATGCCGCCACCTACCAGAGCCATCTGGCCGCGCCAATGACCTGGATGGCCACCATCGTGCGCAACAAGGCGTTCGATGTGCTGCGGCGCAGCGACGATACCGTGGAAATCGATGCCGAACAGTTTGATAGCGAAGTCATGAATGCACTGCGGGATCCCCAGGCCACGCCGATTGAATCACTGCAACTGAGCGGTGACGCCAAGGCGCTGGCGTTTTGCATGTCGGCCCTGGAAGGGCTGCACCGGCAGGTGGTGGCCCTGGCGTTCTATCACGACCTGTCGCACAGCGAAGTGGCGCAGCAGATGTCGCTGCCGATCGGCACCGTGAAGACGTGGATACGCCGCAGCCTGGAACGGCTGCGCACGTGCCTGGAGAAACGGGAGGCATCATGAATATCCGCGGCAATGACGCGCTGCGTCAGAAACTGGCGTCCGAATACGTGCTGGGCACCCTGAAAGGGGGCGCGCGGCGGCGTTTCGAAGGCTGGCTGCACAACGACGCCGATTTGCGCAATATCACGGCCGAATGGCGCCAGCGTTTGGAACCGATGGCGGAATTCGCCACGCCCGTGGCGCCGCCCAAGCGCGTGTGGCAGCAGATCGAGCAGCGCCTGCACCTGGCGCCGCAGAGGGGCCGGTCACTGTGGCGCGATTCGCTGTCGTTCTGGCGTGGCCTGGGCATGGCGTCGAGCGCCATCGCCGCGCTACTGGTGATCGTCGTGGCCACGCGCGTGATGGACGCGCCGCAGATCAGCTATGTCGCCAGCCTGACGGACGAGAAAGCGCAAACGGCCCTGCTGCTGACGGCCGACAGCCGCCACGGCGCGCTCGAGGTGCGCATGGTGGGCAACGCGCCCGTGCCTGCCGATCGCGACCTGGAACTGTGGGCCGTGCCGAAGAGCGGCAACCCGCGTTCCCTGGGTTTACTGGCC
This sequence comes from Janthinobacterium sp. PAMC25594, assembly GCF_019443505.1. Classification (NCBI taxonomy): domain Bacteria; kingdom Pseudomonadati; phylum Pseudomonadota; class Betaproteobacteria; order Burkholderiales; family Oxalobacteraceae; genus Janthinobacterium; species Janthinobacterium sp. PAMC25594. The sequence goes on along the minus strand of NZ_CP080377.1, from coordinate 4,032,759 downwards.
GACAAGGGCAACGTGACACTGGCCCTGTCGCAGCGCGCCATCGGCAACGACGTGGCCTTGCTGGCCGTCACCCTGGAACCGAAAGGCGGTTCGCCGAATCCGAACGGACCGACGGGGCCCGGTTTGTATAAAGGTAACTGGGTCAGGCTATAAGGAAATGTCGGGTTACGCAGCGCTGCTGCTAACCCGACCTACCGGCCTATTTCGGATACAGAATCATCTGCGTGCAACGAAACAGGGCAATCGTCTTGCCCGTTTCCTTGTTTTTCACCACGGCATCCCACACTTGCGTGTTGCGGCCCTTGTGCTCGACCTTGGCCGTGCAGGTGAGCGTGCCTTCGCGGACCGTGCCCAGGTGGTTCGATTTCAACTCGATGGTGGTGAAGTTGTTCGCGCCTTCGGGCAGGTTGACGATGCAGCCATAGCCGGACGCCGTGTCGGCCAGGGTCACGACGCTGCCCGCGTGCAGATAGCCGTTCGGCGCCAGCAGATGTGGCAGCACGGGCAATTCCGCCGTCAGCTGGCCGTCGCCCACGGCCGTGATGACGATGCCCAGGTGGCCGGGCAAGCGGCCGGTGCCGCGCTCATTCAACATTGCTACGGTGATGTCGGGATTGCTCATGCTGGTCCTTGTGCGGGTGAATCCGGACAGGGGATACGCCGGAAAATACTATGATGATAGCAACTTTCCCCGCATCGGTTTGACGGCCGCCTATTTCCGGCCGCGCCGCCGTTTCCACCACACCAAACTGCCCGTCAACAGGAACAGCAGCGGCATCAAGCCAAATACCGTAATAAAGGCGCGCCCGGCCACGCCGAACGCCTGGCCCGAATGCAGGGGAAATTGCCAGCCCAGGAAGCGCTCGCCATACGAGGCCATGAGCGGATCGCGGATGCGCAGGGGCAAGCCGCTGCGCGCGTCGAGGGTGATGCGCGTGGCGCCGTCGCCGTGGGCGATTTCGCCAGGCTGGCGCACGCGCACGTCATACGGCTGGTCCTTCCTGGCCGGCAGCACGATGCGCGACACGCGCGCCTGCGGATACAGCAGTTGCGCGGCAGCCATCGCCTGGCCCGCATCAAGCAGGGCGCCGTCCTGGGCCACATTTTTCAATTTTGCCGTCTCCGGCACCGTCGACACGAGCTCCACCAGCGGCACGATCAATTGCGGCAAATTGAAATAGATGCCGGAAAAGGCGATCACGGCCAGCACGGGCGCGGCAAAGAAGCCCGCCGCCTTGTGAAACGTGTAATAAAAACGGGGCCAGGAGCCACCATGCGACACGGTCAGCGCGCGCTTGATCGCCATCCACTGCAGGCGCGGCCACCACAGATAGATGCCGCTCAGCGCCATCATCAGCAGCATCACGCCGGAAATGCCCGTGATGGTCTTGCCCGCGTCGCCCGACAATACATAGCGGTGCAAATGAAACATGCCCGACATCAATAGCGGACGCGTGAAGCCGAAACGCCCCCAGTCACGCTCGCCTTTGACTTGCAGGGTGTAGGGGTCGACCATCACCTGGCGCACGATGGCCTGACTGAACGGGGACGGCTTGCCGGCCTGGCGATACGAGGCCACGTACACGTCGCGCGCATCGGCGGGCGGATTGAGCTGGGCCGGCTTGCCGTAGGCGGGGTCGGCCGTGAGTGCATCCACCACCGCCTGCACGGAGCGCGGCGTCACCTGGAACACCTGGCCGGGCGCGGGCGTGCTCGCCTGCAACAAATTCGGATTCAGATACGCGTCGAGTTCCGGCATCCAGGCGATGGCGGAACCCGTCAAGCCCAAGAGGACGAACAGGGCGCCAAACCACAGGCCCGCATACAGGTGCAGTTTGCTGAGCAAGTACTTGATCGAGCGTTGTGACATGGAAACTTTGGGGAACAGGGCTGCGGAACGATAGCATGAAAGCCCCACAGTAAAAATCATGCGCATCAAGAAAGGGAAGAACCGCACAACACGCTCATGGAAACGTTGGTACTGGCTGAAAACGAGCGTTTCAGCACCATCAGCGAGCGCATCGGCATCGCGGGTACAGCTTGCACGGCATACACTTTCCCCTATACTTATCGAAAGGAAAACCATGACCACTTCCCGCCTCCTCGCCGTCACGCTGGGTTTCGCCCTTCACCTGGGTGCCCACGCGGCCGATTTCACCGTCACCAGCACCGACATCGCTCCCGGCCAGAGCCTGGCGAGCGCGCAAGTATTCCAGGGCTTCGGCTGCACGGGAGGTAATCTGGCGCCGCAATTGTCGTGGAGCAATGCTCCCGCCGGCACGCGCAGCTTTGCCATCACCCTGTACGATCCCGACGCGCCCACGGGCAGCGGCTGGTGGCACTGGAGCGTGTTCAATCTGCCAACCAGCACCACCTCCTTGCCTGCGGGGACGACAACGTCCACCTTGCCAGTGGGCGCCGTGCAAGGACGCAACGATTACGGCGATAGCGCCTACGGCGGCGCCTGTCCGCCACCGGGCGACCAGCCGCACCGCTACGAGATCACGGTGTGGGCGCTGAAAACAGACAAGCTGCCGCTGGACCAGCACGCCAGCGGCGCCATGCTCGGCTACATGCTCAACGCCAACGCGCTGGGCAAGGCACAGCTGACGGGACTGTATGGCCGATGACATGGAAACGGTGGCCCTGAGCGAGCTGCGTATCGCGCACGGCACCATCGAGGCGCGCCGCGCGCAAACCCTGCGCCGCGTGCCCGTCTTCCAGAGCGCCCTGTGCCGCGTGCGGCAGGGAACGAAACTGCTGGAGTGGGGCGCGCGCCAGGCACGCGCTGGCATGCACGATGTAGTGCTGATGCCGGCGGGACAGGAACTGGGCGTGGCCAACCTGCCCGGCGCGCAAGGCTACCGGGCGGAAGTGCTGAGTTTTTCGCCGGCCCTGATCGCCCGTTTCCGCGCGCGCCACGGCGGCCTCGTCGATACCCAGCTGCGCCAGGCGGCCACGGCCAGCCTGTGTGTGCCGCTCGATGCCCACGCGGCACTGGCCTGGGACCAGCTGACGGCCAGCCTGGCGAGCAGCACACCGCCCGCGCTGCTGGCGCACCAGGCGGAAGGCTTGCTGCTGGCCCTGGCCTTGGGCGGCCATTGCGGCCCGCTGCTGCTGGACCGCCGCGATCCGCTGGCCGCGCGCGTGCAGCAAGTGCTGCTGCTGGACCCGGGCGCCGACTGGAGCGTGGCCAAGGTTGCCAGCCATCTGCACCTGGGCGCCTCCACCCTGCGCCGCCAGCTGGCCCTGGAGCAGCGGCACTTCCGCGCCATCCTGGAAGACGTGCGGCTGGGACTGGCCTTGCAGGAATTACAATCGGGCATCTTGCCCATCGGCGACATCGCCGCCGCCTGCGGCTACGCCTCGCCATCGCGCTTCGCGGCCCGTTTCCGCCAGCATTACGGCCTGTCGCCGCGCGACTTGCGCGCCACCGTGTAAGCCCGCTCTGGCGCAAATCACGCAACAAGCGCTGACAAGGCGGCGATTTTCTTGCTACTATGCGCCCATGTCTTCCCGCCAGCCCACCCGCAAGCCTTACCCGGCGTCCGCCCTCGCGCGCACGCCGTGGCGGCTGTGCGTGGCTCTGTTCAGTGCGCTGGCCCTCGTGTTCCTGCTGTCGACGGCCGCCTCGCACCTGCACAAGACGACGCTCGACGCGGAAGAGTGCGCGCTGTGCGCCACCGTCATCGACAAGGTGGCCGATCTCGCCGTGCCGCCGGCCATCGTCGAGCCGCCCGTCCAGTTACTGCCGTACCGTCTGCTGGCCCTCGCGCCCGCCACCCTGGCGCCCGTCGCCGCCCTCGTCCTGCCGCCCGTGCGCGGCCCGCCTGCCGCCTCACTGTAGTTCCCACGCCGTTTTTCCTTTTTCAGGCTGCCCCTTGTCGCGCTTGCATGCGCGCCGGGCCGCCTGGCGTTGACTATTTTCGAGGTTTACCATGCAACACACACCACGCCTGAGCGCGCTGTCGCTCGCCCTTGCCAGCCTGTTTAGCTTTTCCGCCCACGCCGCCGAACCTGCCGAGGCCAATACCGATGCCGCCCCACAAGACATGCAAAAGGTCGAAGTCACCTCCGCCCATCTGAAAAGCGCGCGCATCGAGCTGTCGCCGAAAGTCGGCACCACCATCTACAGCATCGACAGTCACATGGTCGACATGCTGGGCCAGGGCGACAACACGCCATTCAATGAAGTGCTGCTGCGCCTGCCGGGCGTATCGCAGGATTCGAAGGGCTCCGGCGCCCTGCACGTGCGCGACGACCATGCCAACGTGCAATACCGCATCAATGGCGTGCAACTGCCCGAAAGTATCAGCGGCTTCGGCCAGTCGATCGACACGCGCTTGATCGACCACACGGATTTCATGACGGGCGCCTTGCCGGCCCAGTTCGGCCTGCGCACGGCGGGCATCGTCGATATTGAAACGAAGGAGGGCGGCATGACGCCGGGCGGGCGCATCGGCATCATGGTCGGCAGCCACGACCATGTGGAGCCGAGTGCCGAATTTTTCGGCAGCGTGGGCAAGTTCAATTACTACCTGTCCGGCAGCTACCTGGGCAATGCGCTGGGCGTGGAAAACCCGCAAGCCACGCGCAGCGCCCTGCACGACAAGACGCGCCAGAACAAATCGTTCGGCAGCCTGTCGTATTTTCTTGATGATAATACGCGCCTGGGCGCCATGTTCGGCACCTACAACGGCCGCTTCCAGATCCCGAACAACCCGAACCAGGCGCCGGGCTTCTCGCTGGACGGCCACAGCGATGCGCAGGCGGGCACGTCCACCTTGCCGTCGTCGCAGCTGAATGAAAACCAGCGCGAAGTGAACCGTTTTCTGGTGTTGTCGCTGCAAAAAAGCCTGGGCGACGTGAATTACCAGGTGTCCGCCTTCCACCAGTATTCGGAACTGCACTTCACGCCCGACGCCATCGGCGACCTGATCTACAACGGCGTGGCCTCGGACTCGCGCCGTGCCAACAGCGCTTCCGGTGCCCAGTTCGACCTCAGCTACAAATTGCACCAGGACCACACCGTGCGCGCGGGCCTGGCCTACACGCGCCAGAAGACGACCAGCGACAACACGGTGGCCGTCTTCCCCGCCATGGACGGTGCGCAAACGTCCACCACGCCGGTCAGCATCCTGGACAACAGCGGCAAGACGGGCACCCTGGCCAGCTTTTACCTGCAGGATGAATGGCATATCAGTAAACCCTTGACCCTGAACTATGGCGCCCGCTTCGACAAGGTCTCGGCCTACACGAGCGAGCAGCAATGGAGCCCGCGCGTCAACCTCGCATACCAGATCGCGCCGGGCACGGCCCTGCACGCGGGCTATTCGCGCTACTTCACGCCGCCGCCGCAGGAACTGGCGGCGCAAGCCAACATCGACCTGTACGCCAACACGACGAATGCGCCGGCAATCGGCCAGTCCGACAACGTCAAGGCCGAGCGCACGCACTACTACGACGTGGGCATCAGCCACCAAGTGAGTTCAAAACTGACCGTGACGGCCGATGTGTACTATAAAAAGATCAACAACCTGCTCGATGAAGGCCAGTTCGGCCAGGCATTGATCCTGACGCCGTTCAACTATGCGGACGGCTACGCCAAGGGCCTGGAATTGTCGGCCATCTACAGCGAGAAAAACTGGGGCCTGTTCCTCAACGCCAGCACGCAAAAGGCGCAAGGGCGCAACATCAATTCGGGCCAGGCCCTGTTTGGCGCCGATGAGTTGAACTACATCAGCCAGCACTATGTCTATCTCGATCATGACCAGAAATACACGCTGTCCGGTGGCGGCCATTATCACTTCGGCGACTCGCAAGTGAGCGCTGACTTCCTCTACGGCAGCGGCCTGCGCATGACGCCGGACGGTGGCGCACCGAATTCCGGCCATTTGCCCAGTTACTTCACCGTCAACACGGCGCTCACGCACACGTGGAAAAACACGCCCGTGGGCAAGGTGGAAGGACGGCTGGCCCTGATCAACCTGTTCGACAAGTCGTACCTGCTGCGCGACGGTTCCGGCGTGGGCGTGGGGGCACCGCAGTACGGCGCCCGCCGCAGCCTGTACGCAGGTCTGTCCACAAGCTTCTAAAAGTTACGCGCGAAGACAGCGGCAGGGTGCAACGCCTGCCGCTGTCGGTTGCCGTCATGCTTCAGCTATCGCCCCAGACGATGGGCGCCTGCCCGTGCGCCTGCAGGTAGGCATTCGCCTGGCTGAACGGCTTGCTGCCAAAGAAACCTTTGCTGGCCGACAAGGGCGAAGGGTGGGGTGCCGCCAGCACAAGGTGCTTGCCGGGGTCGATCAGGCTGCGCTTGGCTTGCGCATAGCCGCCCCACAGGAGGAACACGAGGTGTTCGCGCTCGGCGGACAGGTGGCGAATGGCGCTGTCCGTCAGCTTTTCCCAGCCCTTGGCCGCATGCGAGCCGGCTGCCCCGGCGCGCACGGTCAGCACGCTGTTGAGCAGGAACACGCCTTGCTCGGCCCAGTCGGACAAATCCGTGCGCGTGCGCGCCACGTCCACGTCAGCGGATAACTCCTTGAAGATATTCTGCAGGCTCGGCTGCGCGGGATGGCCATCCGGCACGGAAAAGCACAGCCCCATGGCGGCGCCCGGCGTGTGATACGGGTCTTGCCCCAAGATCACGACTTTGACTTGCCCGAACGGCGTCAGGTCGAATGCCCGAAAAATGGCCTTGCCAGGCGGAAAACACGGCCCCGCCGCATACTCTTCCTTCACGAAGGCCGCCAGGCGTTCCCAGTACGGCTGGGCGAATTCCCCCTCCAGCCGCGCCTTCCACGATGCGTCGATGCGTACGTCCATGCCTCACCTCATAGCTTATTCACCAACCATGCTTTTTCAGCATGCCAGTATAGAACGCTCAGCCGCATGAAGTGGACACGATACGAACAGGCAAAAAAAAGCCACCGGCGTTAGCAGGTGGCTTTGATACGGCGCAAGGGGCTTAGAAATTCAGCGCCGATTCCACGCCGGCGCTGTGCGCCTGTTCATCCGCGTGGTACGAGCTGCGTACCATGGCGCCTACGGCGGCGTGGGTGAAGCCCATTTTATAGGCTTCTTCCTCGAACATTTTAAACACGTCCGGGTGCACGTAGCGGCGCACGGGCAGGTGACTGTTCGATGGCGCCAGGTACTGGCCGATGGTCAGCATGTCGATATCGTGCTCGCGCATGTCGCGCATCACTTGCAGGATTTCCTCGTCCGTCTCGCCCAGGCCCACCATGATGCCGGACTTGGTTTTCACGTCCGGGTACATGGCCTTGAAATCCTTCAGCAGTTTCAAGGAATGCATGTAGTCGGAACCGGGACGGGCTTCCTTGTACAGGCGCGGCGCCGTTTCCAGGTTGTGGTTCATGACGTCAGGCAAGCCATCCTTGAACAAATTCAACGCTTTTTCCAGGCGGCCACGGAAGTCGGGCACCAGCACTTCGATGCGGGTGTTCGGCGACAGGGCGCGCGTTTGCTGGATGCACTCGACGAAATGGCCGGCGCCGCCGTCGCGCAAGTCATCGCGGTCGACGGAGGTGATGACGACGTAGTTCAGGCGCAGCTTGGCGATGGTTTTCGACAGGTTGGCCGGCTCTTCCTTGTCCAGCGGATCCGGACGGCCATGGCCGACGTCGCAGAACGGGCAGCGGCGCGTGCACTTGTCGCCCATGATCATGAAGGTGGCCGTGCCCTTGCCGAAGCACTCGCCGATGTTCGGGCAGCTGGCTTCCTCGCACACGGTCACGAGCTTGTTTTCGCGCAGGATGTCCTTGATTTCATAGAAACGGGTCGAAGCCGACGCGGCCTTGACGCGGATCCAGTCCGGCTTTTTCAGGCGCTCGACTTGCTCGATCGGAATGATCTTGATCGGGATGCGCGACGTCTTGCTGGCGCCTTTTTGCTTTTCGCTCGGGTTGTACGCTGGAGCGGCAGTAGCGGCGGGGGCGGTGCTGGAAATGGTCTCAGAAGTCATGGCTGCAAGCCCTTGAAGGGCGTGTTGGTTTGTTTGCTCAGGCATCCGCTGCCTGAGGCGCGCCTGCGGCGCTGTTTACTTCGCTTACATCGAGTAATACGGTCAATTCCTGGGCCAGGGCCCGCTGCACCTCGGCCAGCGGCGCCACCACGCCCATGCTGCGCATGTCCACCGTCTTCAGACCGGAATAGCCGCAGGGGTTAATCCAGGAAAACGGCGCCAGGTCCATCGCCACATTGAGCGATACGCCATGGTAGGTGCAGCCGTTGCCGCGCACTTTCAATCCCAGCGCGGCGATCTTCGCACCCTTGTCTGGCCCGCCGGCGATATAGATGCCAGGCGCGCCATCGATGCGTTCGCCAGCAAGATTATACGCCGCCAGCACGTTGATGATGGCTTGCTCGATTTTATGCACGAACTGGCGCGCATACAGCTTGCCGCCCGGCTTGTTGCGGCGCAAGTCCATCAACAGGTAAATCACCACCTGGCCGGGGCCGTGGAACGTCACTTCGCCGCCACGGTCCGTCTGCACTACGGGGATCGCGTCCGCGCCGGCCAGCAGATGGCCGCGGTCGGCCGCCAGGCCCAGGGTGAACACGGGCGGATGCTCGACGATCCACAGTTCGTCGCGCGTGTCGGTCGTGCGCGCGTCGGTAAACGCGCGCATGGCGGCAAAGGTCGGCTCGTAATCGACGCGGCCCAGCTCGCGGATCAGCGCCGTTTCGGTGCGGGTGGTGGTCATGACAGATTCTGTAATCAGCTGCCGGCGCCCTGCGGACGCTGCGGCGAAGCCGTGATTATAAGCCAGGCCGCCGTTTCATTCCGGGGCGGACTCTGGCAACAACAGCAATCTGCCCAATTTTTGTGCAGCATGACGTATCTGGGTCCCATTCAGGGCCGTGTAGCCGAGCAGCACGGCCGGCGCCAATTTTGCGCTGTGGCAAAAATCGCCGAGCGGCTGCAGCGCCAGCCCGTCCTGCGCGGCGCGCGCGCAAAACGCCCGTTCGTCGCTGTCCGGCGGCAGCCACAGCACGCAATGAAAGCCCGCCTGCTGGCCGGAAATCGTGTAACGCCCGGGCGCCGTCTGCTCGAGGCAGGCCAGCAACAGGTCGCGCCGCTCCTTGTACGCCAGCCGGGCCTGGCGCAAATGACGCACGAAGGCGCCTTCCTCCATCCAGGCGGCCAGCGCCAGCTGCTGCATCACGCCCACGGAGCGGCCCGTCAACTGCACGATGCGCAACAGTTGCGGGCGCAAGGGGGGCGGCAGCACCATGAAGCCCACGCGCAGGCCGGCAAACAGGGTCTTGTTGAAACTGCCGCAATAAATCACGCGCTGGTACTGGTCCAGCGCCTTCAGGGCCGCCAGCGGCGCGCTCTGGTAATTGAATTCGCTGTCGTAATCGTCTTCCACCACCCAGGCGCCGCTGTCGTTCGCCCACTCCAATAACGCCAGGCGGCGCGTGACGGACATGGTCACGCCCAGCGGCGACTGGTGCGCCGGCGTCACATACGCGAGGCAGGCGTCGGTGTGCGCGGCCAGGGCGGCGCAATCGATGCCCTCGGCGTCGACGGCAATGTCCACCGGCACGGCACCGGCCAGGGCGAACAGGGCGCGCGCGGCCGGGTAGCCCGGTTCTTCCAGGCACACCTTGTCGCCATCGCGCACGATGCCGCGCGCCAGCAAGTCGATCGCGTGGCGGATGCCGGTGGTGACAACGATGTCTTGCGGGTCGCAGCGGATGCCGCGGTATTTGGCGAGGAAGTCGGCGATCTGCTGGCGCAGCTGGAGCAGGCCGGCCGGATCGGCGCTGCACAGCTGCTCCGGCGTGGCGGCCGCCAGCGCCCGCGTGGCGCACTTGGACCAGGCCGCCATGGGAAACAGGCTGGCGTCGGCGCGCCGCGCCACAAACGGCAAGCCGTCGCGCACGCCCATATCGGACACAGGTACCGGCTCGGAAAATGGCCCGACTGGGGTGGTATCTGTAAATCCCGCCATCAAGAAGCGTTCCGGCACCACGGCGCACACGCGCGTGCCGGAACCGGGCACGCGCGTCACGTACGCTTCCGCGTGCAGGCGGTCGAACACGGTTTCGATGGTGCCGCGCGACAACTCCCACCGCTCGGCCAGGGTGCGGCTCGACGGCAGCCGGCTGCCCGCCGGCAGCATCTTCGTCAGGATGGCCGAGCGCAGCGCTTCATACGCGCCATCCTGCTTGTTGACGCCCGCCTTGTCGAGCCAGCTGGTGGGACGGGGCAAGTCCAGGGCGTGCGGTGATTTTCCTCGCGGCATGATGATCGTCCAAGTGGTCCAATGAATTTTCTGATGACTGGCACTTCGCATTACACCACAACCATCCTACTCTCACCGTTCCGGTGCGCCAACGGGGCGCACGTTTGCAAGGATCGTGTAAAACAATGCAGAAACAACTCGCTGTATGGGCCTGGGGCGGCATCGTGCTGCTGCTGGTCTGCCTGTCGCGCATCAGCATCGACATCTATTTGCCTTCGCTGCCGGCCATGGCCGATGCCCTGCATGCCAGCGATGCCCAGTTACAACTGACCCTGAGCCTGTTCATGGCCGGCTCGGCCGCCTCGATGCTCGCCTGCGGGCCGCTGGCCGACCGCTACGGACGCCGTCCCGTGCTGCTGGCCGGCACGGGCATTTTTGTGCTCGCCAGCATCGTCTGCACCTTCACCAGCGACGTGCACGTGCTGATCGCCGCGCGCGTGCTGCAGGCGTTCGGCGGCTGCAGCGGCACCATCATCGGCCGGGTCATGGTGCGCGACCGCTTCGATCCCGCCACGCAGGCGCGCATGCTGGGCAGAATCTCGATGGCGATGGGCCTGTCGCCGATCCTGGCGCCGCTGGCCGGCAGCGCGCTCGACGCGGCGTTCGGCTGGCGCGCCGTGTTTGGCGTGCTGTGCGGGCTGGGCGCGCTGTCGCTGTGGCTGATCGCCGCCTGGGTGCCGGAAACCAGGCCGGCCAGCATCGTGCCACAGGGCAATACCCTGGCGCTGTACCGCCGCCTGCTGAGCGACAGATATTTCCTGCGCTATGCGCTGGCCATCGGCTGTGTGTATTGCACGTATTTCCCGTTCATCGCGGAATCGTCCGTGCTGTTACAAAGGGGCATGCATCTGTCGCCCGGCGCGTATGCGCTGGTGTTCGGGCTGACGGTGAGCGGCTATATCGCGGGGTCGAGCCTGTTCCGCGCGCTGGGACCGCGCCTGGGCGCCGATCACATGCTGGGCGTGGCGGTGCTGCTGAATGTGGCGGGGGCGGCCAGCCTGTTGCTGGCGGGTACGTTGGCGCCGCAGCACGTGGCCTCGCTGGTGGCGCCCATGCTGCTGGTGATGGTGTCGGTGGGCATGGCGATTCCCGCCTGCCAGCTGGCCGTGCTGCAGCCGTACGGCGCCCAGGCGGGCAGCGCCTCGGGCCTGTTCTTCTTCGTGCAGATGGCGATCACGGCCGCCTGCGGCGCCGTCATCGCCGCCATCACGGACGGCAGCGAAAAGCCCCTGCTGTGGGTGACGGCGGCGGCCAGTGGCGCCTTTGCCGCCGTCTGGCTGCTCACGAAGAGCCGGGCCAGCGTGGCGGCAGCCAGCCTTACATGACGATCTTGACCATCGGGTGGCCCGACAGCGCCATGTACAGGGCGTCGAGCTGCTCGCGGCTGATGGCGCGCACGGTCACGGTCAGGCCCGTGTAATTGCCCTTGGGCGATGGACGCTCTTCCATGCGGCCCACGTGGAAGGTCGGATCGTGGCTGATCACAAGCTCCAGCATGGTCGGCGCGAAATCGACGTGCGTCGGACCCATGATCTTGATGGGAAAGTCGCTCGGGTATTCGATCAGCGATTCGCTGGGAGGAATGATGTGTTCGGTGGGAGGGGTGGTTTGCATGGGAAATCCAATCAGTGCCGGTCAGGACAGGCGGCGCGGCATACATCGCGCGACGGCTGCATAAAAGCGTATTGTAGCCAACTTTGGGGGCGCATGCGCCCGCCGCCATGGCGCATACGGCAAGGCAAAAAAAGCCAGCTGGGTAAGCTGGCGGAAAACTATTTCGTTTAGACAAAATAGCCGGAAAAGTCGTGCTGTCACTTGGAGGATAAGCAGTGGTCGTACTGTAAGCAAACTACGCCGGCTTTACCTCCGGCATGTGACGAACTGCGCCTTTCGCGGCCTGAACGTCGCTACGGCGCGACAGACGGCACGGCCGTCAACGCTCCGCTTCCTGCGTCCGGCCATTGCGGCCGGGACCGCCGCGCTCGTTGACTCTGTCATTACTGCGTTCACGTGGCGGCCCGCTGCGTTCGCTGACGGGACGCGGCTGCGGCCGCTCGGCACGCGGCCGTTCTTCGCCACGCCACCCGGGGCGACCCACCTGGTCTTGCACGGGCGGCAAGGCCGGCATCGCTGGCATCAGGGGCTGGGCCGGCATCGGCGGCTGCTGCGGCTGGGCCGGCACGGGCGGCCGGTTCGGCTGCATGGGACGCGGCGCCATCTGCGTCTGGCCATCGTCCGTCTGCAGGCGGCCAGGGCGGTTGACCCAGTCGCGCCGGGGTTCCCGGTCGCCGCGCGGCGCATCAACGGGACGCTGCCAGTTGCCCGCCGGCGCAGGCGCCGTGCTCAAAGGCAAGCTTTGCATGACGGGCGGCGGCATGGTGGTGCGGTTGCGGCGCGGCACATCGACCGTGCGCGAGCCGCCAAAACGCTCGCCCGGCAGCATCGTCATGCCTTCGCGGCGTTCGCGTTCACCCGCCACGGAGCGGCGCCCCTCGGCGACGCGATTGATGCGGCGTTCATACTCGGCGCTGGCGCGATAGCCGGGCACATAGCGCTCATGCGGCGACAGGGGGAACCAGCCGACGCCGGGGCGCTGGCCATGGTTTGCCCCGTGATTGCCGCCGACCCAGCCCACCAGGGCCGGCGCCCACGGCACGCGGCCGCGCTCGCGCCCCGGCGCCCAGCCCCAGCGCTGGCCCAGCAGCACCCAGCGGCCATAGTGCGAGGGCGCGTAGCCCCACGGCGCATTGTCGACCCAGGTCCAGCCCCATGGCGCGATCCACGTCCAGCGCCCGTCGCTGTACGGCGCCCAGCCCGCTGGCACCGCACTGGGCAGCCACAACGGGCCGTATTGCGCATCGTCCTGCCAGGCGCCGTAGCGGTCCAGCTCTTCATAGCCGGTGGTATCGTCCGTGACATAGCGCAAGGCCGGCGCGGCGGCGGACAAGGCTTCGGGCCAGTTGTCAAACGCCACGCGCTGCACGGCGCCCGTGCGCAATTCCTCGTCCGTCAATTCCGCGCGCTTGCCTGCACGCAAGGTCACGCTGCCCGTCGCGCCATCCACGTCGGCCGCCCCTTCGAGCACGCTGACGACGCTGGTGCCGGGCTGGCGCCCCGCCTCGATGCGCACCCAGCCCGGTTGGGCGAGAGTCACGCGCGCCTGGGCGGTGGTCAGCTCGAAGCCGCGCAGCGCGTCGGGATTGCGCACGCGCACGCTGACCGTGCCATAGCTGAGGTGCAATTTAAAACTGTCGTCATCGAGCTCGCTCACTTCCAGCTCGGAATCGCCATCGAGCCGCACGGCGGCCGCGCCCACGCGAAATTCCGCCAGCGCGCCGCGCATGGTGCTGAGCAGGTTATCCGTCGTGACGGGCCAGTTCAGCAGGGCGTTTTGCGCCTCGCCATCGCCGGCGCGCACCAGCACTTGCCCTTCGACGGTGGAAATGCGCCCCACGCGGGCAGGCGGGTCCTGCGCCAGGGCGAAGGTGCACGCCGACGACAGCAGCATGGCGCATACGGTGTTCAAGAGGGGGAGAGACAGGATAGGACGCATGGCAGCGCTCCAGGCAAGACGTACAAGGATGATTGCTATCGATTACATCCGCATAGTGCGGGCATCGCAAGCGGGCTTACAACTGTTTGCATATTGACCTGGCTCAGGACGCCGCCTGGCCACCGCGCTTGACGAAGAACAATGCCGTGCCGACGGCCATCAGCAAGCCGCCAAAGAAGCGGTTCTGCTTCTTCACGGCCTTGGCATCGCGGAAAAAGCGCTGCATCGAGGATGCCAGGAAAGCGTAGCCGTGCATGACGATCTGATCGATCGTGCACATGGTGACGGCCAGGATCAGCAACTGCGGCAACAGCGGCGCCGTGGGGCTGATGAATTGCGGCAACACCGCCACCATGAAGATGATGCCTTTCGGATTCGTCACGTTGGTCAGAAAACCCGTCAGCACGCGCCGGCCCATGGACGGCACCACCGCGTCGGCATGCAGGTCGCCCGTGACGGCCACCCTGGCGCGCCACTGCGACAGGCCCAGGTAGATCAGATACAAGGCGCCCACCGTCTTGACGATATTGAACGCCACTTCGGAGGCCAGCAGCAAAGAGCCCACGCCGGCGCCGGCAATGCCCAGCACCACCAGCAGCCCCAGCTGCAAGCCGAGAATGGTGGCGCTGGCCTTTCTGACCCCGTACGACAGGCCGTGCGACATCGACAGCACGGCGCCCGAGCCGGGCGAGATGGCGATGATGGAAGCGGCGATGACAAAGGTGATCCAGGTGGCGAAATGCATGCGGTGTCCAAAAATGGTGACGAGGAGCAATTTTAACCCAGCCCGTGCGGCCCTGCCGGCCATCCCTGGGGTAAGATCGCAAGGATGCCTTACCCACGTCACCCCTTGCCGTACAACCAAGAATAACATCATGAAAAACAACACTTTCCTCGCCGCACTATTCCCTGCCACCACCGCGGGAGCGCGCTGAGATGGCCGGCTCCAGCCTGCTGGCCCTGCTCGACGACATCGCCAGCATCCTCGATGACGTTTCCCTGATGACCAAGGTGGCCGCCAAGAAGACGGCCGGCGTGCTCGGCGACGACCTGGCCCTGAACGCGCAGCAAGTGGCCGGCGTGCGCGCCGAGCGCGAATTGCCCGTCGTGTGGGCCGTCGCCGTCGGCTCGCTGAAGAACAAGGCCATCCTCGTGCCCGCCGCGCTGGCCATCAGCGCGTTTGCGCCGTGGGCCATCACGCCACTGCTGATGGTGGGCGGCGCCTACCTGTGCTTCGAAGGCTTCGAAAAGATCGCGCATAAATACCTGCATCCGGACGACAGCCACAAGGCCGAGCTGGCGCAGGCGCTGCGCGACCCGCAGGTCGACCTGGTGGCGCTGGAAAAGGACAAGATCAAGGGCGCCATCCGCACCGATTTCATTTTGTCGGCGGAAATCATCGTCATCGCGCTCGGCACGGTGGCCACGGCCACCTTCGCCGAGCAGGTGGCCGTCGTCGTCGGCATCGCCATCATCATGACGGTGGGCGTGTATGGCCTGGTGGCCGGCATCGTCAAGCTCGACGACGCGGGCTTCTACCTGGCCGCGCGCAAGGGCGCCGGCGCGCTGATGAACGGCGTGCGCGCATTTGGCCGCATGCTGGTGTCGGCGGCGCCGAAACTGATGAAATTCCTGTCCGTGGTGGGCACGCTGGCGATGTTCATGGTCGGCGGCGGCATTTTGACGCACGGCTGGCCGTGGGCCAGCGCCATGCTGCACCACGCGGAAGAAGCGGTGGCCGGCGTGGCCGGCATCGGCCCCGTGCTGGCCGCCGTCACGCCCAGCCTGATCAACGCAGTGGCCGGTCTCATCGCCGGTGGCCTGGTGCTGGCCGGCGTCACGGCCGTGTCGGCTTTATTGCGCATGATCAAGCCAAACAAATAAGCTTTCTGGTCTGATGGGGCGGCAGGCGCATCCGTGCCTGCCGCCCCGGCCATGCCGGCGGCGCCCGCTGCCCATGGAGACCCTATGCAGACTTCCCCCATCCAACGTCCCAGCAGCGCCTTCATCGGTGCCTCCTGGGCGGCACTGCTGATCGGCGCCATCACCTATTTGACCGGCCTGTGGAACGCCGGCATGGCCCTCAATGAGAAGGGCTATTATTTTACGCTCCTGATGTATGGCCTGTTCGCCGCCGTCTCGCTGCAAAAATCCGTGCGCGACCGCTCGGAAGGCATCGCCGTGACGGGCATGTATTTCGGCCTGTGCTGGATTTCCGTGCTGCTGGCCTTGCTGTTATTGACGGTGGGCCTGTGGAACGCCAGCCTGCAGAACAGCGAAAAGGGTTTCTATGCCATGGCATTCCTGCTGAGCCTGTTTTCCGCCGTGGCCGTGCAAAAGAATGTGCGTGACGTGGCACGCGCCGCGCCCGCCACCTCGGCCGAGACGCCGGGAACTTAAACAGCAGCGGCGCATCTATTCTGTATCCATGTCGGGAGAGGATGATGGGCGACCAGCAGAAACGTTTACAGATGGCGCTGGAAGCAGCGCACATGGCCATCTGGGATTCGCGCATCGTCGATGGCCAGGTCATCGACGGCACGGTCATCTGGTCGGCCAAGGGTGCCGCCTTGCTGGGCCTGGAAGAACATGCGCTGACGCAGCCGTTCCGCAGTTTTCTCGACAGCGTGCATACCAGCGACCGCGACAAGGTAATCAAAGTACTGCAAGACGGCGTGCGCCGGCGCGGCGGCTACGCGCTGCAATACCGCGTCATCTGGCCCGACGGCAGCGAACACTGGCTGGCGGCCAAGGCGCGGATCTTCATGGATGACGCCGGACAGCCCGAACGCACGCTGGGCATCATCTGGGACATCACCGAGCACATGGCGCGCGAGCTGATGATCGCCGAACGCAAGGAACTGGCCGAAGTGACGCTCAGCTCCATCGGCGACGGCGTCATCACCACCGATCCACAGGGCAAGACGCGCTACCTGAACCGCGTGGCGGAACAATTAACGGGCTGGAGCAGCCAACTGGCCGAGGGCCTCGATATCCGGCAAACGCTGCAGCTGATCGATGAAAACACGGGCGAAGCGCTCGAGCACGTGGCCCTGAAATGCCTGCAGCAGCGCCAGGCCATCGGCGTATCCACGCACACGCAACTGATCACGCGCAAAGGACGGCGTATTTCAATCGAGGACTCCGCCGCTCCCATCTGGTCGCGCGACGGCGAGATCCTTGGCGCCGTGATCGTGTTTCGCGACGTCAGCCACGAACGGAAATTAAGCCGGCAACTGTCGTGGCAAGCCACGCACGACACCTTGACGCAGCTGATCAACCGGCGCGAATTCGAACACCTGGTCGCTGGCGCCCTGCGCACGGCCAAGCAGGAAGGCCACGCGCATGCGCTGCTGTACCTGGACCTGGACCAGTTCAAGGTCATCAACGACACCTGCGGCCACGCCGCCGGCGACGTGCTGCTGCGGCTGCTGGCCAAGATGCTGCAGGGGAAGATGCGCGACAGCGATATCCTGGCGCGCCTGGGCGGCGATGAACTGGGCGTGCTGCTGCCCCACTGTCCGCTCGACCATGCGCGCCTGATCGGCGAACAGCTGCGTCAGGCCATCCACGAATTCCCCTTCACCTGGGACGAACGCAGCTTCGAACTGGGCGTGAGCATCGGCATCGTGGAAATCAACCAGGACAGCAAGTCCATGAGCGAGCTGCTGAGCGCCGCCGACCAGGCGTGCTACCTGGCCAAGGAGCAGGGCCGCAACCGCCTGCACGTGTACCAGGAGTCGGACGTCATGCTGGCGCAGCGGCATGGCGAAATGCTGTGGATCTCGCGCCTGAACGAAGCGTTCACGCACGATTATTTCCGCCTGTACGCCATGCCCATCGTGCACTTGCACGACAGCGAGGAACACCACGACGAAGTGCTGATCCGCATCCGCAACGGCAAGGGCGACCTGATACTGCCCGGTGTATTCATTCCCGCCGCCGAACGCTACGACATGATGCTGTCCATCGACCGCTGGGTCATCCGCGCCGTCTGCCAGCATATCCAGAGCGTGCGCGACAGCCTGCCGCCCTTGGCCGCGCTGGCGGAAAGCCGGCGCCGGGCACCGGCCCTGTATTCCGTCAACCTGTCGGGCATGTCGCTGGCCGACCCCGGCCTGCACGACTACATCACGGCGCAGTTCGTGCAATACGCGATCGCGCCCGAACAAATCTGCTTTGAAATCACGGAAACGGCCGTCATCGCCAACCTGCCCAAGGCGCAAGTGTTCATGCGCCAGCTCAAGGCCATGGGTTGCCGCTTCTCGCTCGACGACTTCGGCAGCGGCTTTTCCTCGTTCGGCTACCTGCGGGCCCTGCCCGTCGACTATTTAAAGATCGACGGCATCTTCGTGCGCGGCATCGCCACCAATGCCATCAACCGCGCCATGGTCAAGGCCATCAATGAAGTCGGCCACGTGATGGGCCTGCAAACGGTGGCCGAATACGTGGAAAACGCGGAAACCCTGGCCGTCATCCGCGAACTGGGCATCGACTACGCGCAAGGCTACGCCGTGGGCGGCTTGCGGCCCCTGACGGCGGGCGTGGATTAGTAATCACCGGCAACCAGTAACTTTAAAACAATGCCGCATTGCTATCGCTAAATGCGTGCAAGCACGACCAATCTGGAGGATTTTGATCTACATCAATAAATTTGCGCAGGCGACTCCTTACACTGATCTCCATTCTTGCAATCGTGCAAGTCTTACTCACCAATTAGCTCTTTAACTGATCAGGAAGCCGCGACCATGCGCCAAAATTTGCCAGTGACTAACCGTGAAGTTCTCGTCTTGGACGATCAGGCCATCGTGTCGAAAACGGATATGAACGGCAATATCGTGTATGTGAACCCGTACTTCAGCCAGGTCAGCGGCTTCAGCGAGGCAGAGCTGATCGGTTCGCCGCAAAATATCGTGCGCCACCCGGACATGCCGGCCGAAGCGTTTGCCGACCTGTGGACCTCGATCCAGGCCGGCACGCCGTGGACGGGCCTGGTCAAG
This sequence comes from Janthinobacterium sp. PAMC25594, assembly GCF_019443505.1. Taxonomy (NCBI): domain Bacteria; kingdom Pseudomonadati; phylum Pseudomonadota; class Betaproteobacteria; order Burkholderiales; family Oxalobacteraceae; genus Janthinobacterium; species Janthinobacterium sp. PAMC25594. The sequence continues at coordinate 4,013,932 of NZ_CP080377.1, read as the reverse complement.
AACCGCTGCAAGAACGGCGATTTTTACTGGGTGCGCGCCAACGTCACGCCCATCCGCGAAGCGGGCAAGACCATCGGCTACATGTCGGTGCGCGTGAAGGCCGACAAGGATCAGGTCAAGGCGACCGAGGAAGCCTACGCGGCCATCCGCAACAAGGAAGGCGGCAATATCGTCATCAAGAACGGGCAAATCGTGCGTCCGGGCCTGGCGCACCTGCTGCACAACCTGACGCACATGTCGCTCAACCTGCGCATCTGGGCCGCCACCTCCATCGTCAACTGTTTGCAACTGCTGGTGTGCGTCATCAGCCTGTTCGCCAGCGGCGGCAAGATCACCAATTACGCCATCTTCGGCGCCACCCTGTTCGGCTTCCTGATCAACGTTTTCCTCTGGTACACCTTGCGCATGTCCGTGCTCAAGCCGCTGGGCAAGGCCCTGAACGGCGCGCGGGCGATTGCCGCCGGCGACCTGTCGGGCAGTTTCGAAACGGACAGCACGGATGAAGTGGGGCAATTGCTGCGCGCGCTGCAACAGATGAACAGCAACCTGATCGCCACCATCCGCGACGTGCGCATCAACGTGGAAACCATGGCTGTCGCCACCAAGCAAATCGCCGCTGGCAATATGGACCTGTCGGGCCGCACGGAATCGCAGGCGGCCAGTCTGGAAGAGACGGCCTCGAGCATCGAGGAATTCTCGTCGACGGTGAAACAGAACGCGGACAACTCGGTGCAGGCCAACGAGCTGGCCGTGGCCGCCTCGAAAGTGGCCGTGCAGGGCGGCGAGATCGTTGCCGAAGTCATCACCACCATGGACGAGATCAACACCTCGTCGAAGAAAATCGTCGACATCATCGCCCTGATCGAAGGCATCGCCTTCCAGACCAATATCCTGGCCCTGAACGCGGCCGTGGAAGCGGCCCGCGCCGGCGAACAGGGCAGGGGCTTCGCCGTGGTGGCGGGCGAAGTGCGCAACCTGGCGCAGCGCTCATCCGTGGCGGCCAAGGACATCAAGCAGCTGATTGAAATTTCCGTCGGCAAGGTGGGCGCCGGCATGCTGCAGGTGAACCGCGCCGGCGCCACCATGGAGCAGGTGGTCAGTTCCGTCAAGCAAGTCACTGCCATCATGCAGGAAATTTCCATCGCTTCGCGCGAACAGAGCATCGGTGTCGACCAGGTCAACCAGGCCATCGCCCACATGGACCAGGTGACGCAGCAGAACGCGGCCCTGGTGGAAGAAGCCGCCGCGGCCGCCACGCGCCTGGCGGAAGAAGCGGCCAGCCTGTCGCAAGCCGTGAGTCTGTTCAATTTCGGCAAGATGCCGCCACCGCGCCGCGTCGCCATGCCTGGCGGCAAGGGAGGCGCCGCGAACGCCGGCAAACCTGCCATGAAACGCCTGGCCGCCTAAACCTTTCAAGAATACAAACACACCATGCCTACACTACTCAGCAGTGCTTCCGCCGACCTGGACGCCGTCGTCGAATTCGACCCGGTCATCATCGGCAAGATGAGCCAGTCCGGCCCCCGCTACACATCGTACCCGACCGCCGACCGTTTCAATGCCGACTTCGGCTACGGCAATTTCCTCGAAGCGCTGGCCGCGCTGCGCATGCGCGGCGGCCGTCGTCCGCTGTCGCTGTACGTGCACGTGCCGTTCTGCGATACCCTGTGCTACTACTGCGCCTGCAACAAGATCATCACCAAAGACCGCAGCAAGGCCGCCACCTATCTCAGTTATCTGAAACAGGAAATCGCCATGCAGGGCAAGCTGTTTTCCGGCATGAACCAGATCGAACAGCTGCATTTCGGCGGCGGCACGCCGACTTACCTGAGCGAAAAGCAGATGGATGAGCTGATGCTGCATTTGCGCCAGCATTTCGAGTTCGCTTCCGATGAAGACGGCGAGTATTCGATCGAAATCGACCCGCGCACCGTGTCGCGCGAACGCGTGTTTTCGCTGCGCGCGCAAGGCTTTAATCGCATCAGCCTGGGCGTGCAGGATTTCGACGCCGACGTGCAAAAAGCCGTCAACCGCATCCAGCCGGAAGCGGAAACGGTGGCCATCATGCAGGCGGCGCGCGACGCCGGTTTCCGCTCGATCAGCATCGACCTGATCTACGGTTTGCCGAAGCAAAACCTGGAGACGATGACGGAAACCCTGCGCAAGGTGATCAACGCCAGCCCCGACCGCATCGCCCTGTACCATTACGCGCACATGCCGCATTTGTTCAAGCCGCAGCGCCGCATCCTCGACGCCGACATGCCCGACAGCGCCACCAAGCTGGCCATGCTGGGACTGTGCATCGCGCGCCTGACGGCAGCCGGCTATGTGTACATCGGCATGGACCATTTCGCCAAGCCGACGGACGACCTGGCCGTGGCGCAGCGCCAGGGCCGCTTGCACCGCAATTTCCAGGGCTATTCGACGCGCGCGGAAGCCGATCTGATCGCCTGCGGCGTGTCGGCCATCAGTTCCGTCGGCGCCGTCTACAGCCAGAATGAAAAGACGCTCGACGCCTACTACGAAAAGCTCGACGAAGGCGTGTTGCCGATCGCGCGCGGCATCAAGCTCGATACGGACGATTTGTTGCGCCGTATCATCATCCAAATGCTGATGTGCAATTTCGAATTGTCGATCGCCACCATCGAGCAAGCCCACCCCGTCAAGTTCCGCAGCTATTTCGCCGCCGAGCTGGAAAAGCTGCGCGAACTGGCGCGCGATGGCTTGCTCGTCATCGAGGAAGACTGGCTGACGGTGACGCCGAAAGGGCGCTTGCTGATCCGCAATATCTGCATGGTCTTCGACCGCTACCTGACCATGGCCCGCGCCAACGCGGCGCCGGACGCGGTGCAGCCGCTGCGCTACTCGAAAACGGTGTAACGCCGCCCGATGAACGCCCTCAGCCTCGTGCCCATGTTCCTGGTCGGCCTGGCCGGCAGCGTGCACTGCATCGGCATGTGCGGCGGCATCGTGGGCGCCCTGTCGATCAGCGGCGGTGCGCCAGCGCCAGCGCGTCCCGTGATCGCCATCGCCGTGGCGCGCCCCGCGCTGCAGGCTAACGTGCTGCGCGTGCTGGCCTACAACGGCGGGCGCATCGCCAGCTACATGCTGGCCGGCGCCCTGGCCGGCAGCCTGGCGGGCGCGGGCATGCTGCACCTGGCTTCCCTGCAAGTGGCCGGCTACTGGCTGGCCAACCTGATGCTCGTCGCCCTGGGCCTGTACCTGATGGATGCCTGGCGCGGCCTGGCCCACCTGGAAGCGGCCGGCAACGTCATCTGGCGCCGCGTGCGCCCCCTGTTGAAGCCCTTGATGCCGATGGATACGCCATTCAAAGCGCTGGCCGTGGGCGGCCTGTGGGGCTGGGTGCCGTGCGGCATGGTCTACAGCGCCCTGCTGACGGCCATGCTGCAGGGTTCGGCGCTGCAAGGCGCGGCCGCCATGGGCGCCTTCGGCCTGGGCACCCTGCCCATGCTGCTGGGCATGGGCTTGCTGGGCACGCGCTTGCGCGCGCAGATGCAGCGCCGTCCCGTGCGCATCGCCAGCGGTTTGCTGGTGCTGGGCTTTGGCTTGCTGGGCCTGCTGCGCGCCGCGAATGGCGTGTCGCTGGGCTGGCTCGACGCCCTGTGCGTCACGGGCCATCCATGAAAAGAATCGTATGAATGCTGTGTTAAAACCGTCCGCCTGCTTCCATTGCGGCTTGCCCGTCCCCAGCGGTTCCAGCTGGAACGTCACCATCGACGAGCTGCCGCGCGCCATGTGCTGCCCCGGCTGCGAAGCGGTGGCGCAAACCATCGTCGACATCGGCCAGAGCGCGTATTACCGCGACCGCGACGAATACGCCGTCAACGCGTTTGATGCCACCCTGATGCCGCCCGAATTGCGCCTGTACAGCAATGACGATGCGCAATTCGCGCGCGACGCCAGCAGCTGCGAAGCGACCCTGTCCGTCGAAGGCATCCGCTGCGCCGCCTGCGTCTGGCTGATCGAGCGTCAATTGACGCGCCTGCCCGGCGTACAGGCCGCCAGCCTGAACGTCGCCACGGAACGCCTGTACGTGCGCTGGAGCCGTGCCGAATGCGAGCCGGGCGACATCCTGCAAGCCGTGCGGCAAGTCGGCTACACGGCGTATCCGTATGACGCCGTGCGCCATGGCGAGCGCCTGCAAAAAGCCAGCAAGACCCTGGGCCGCCAGCTGTTCGTGGCGGGCCTGTCGATGATGCAGGTGATGATGTACGTGGCGCCCGCCTACCTGGCCGCCGAAGACGGCACCCTGGACGACAGTATGGCCAGCCTGATGCGCTGGGCCAGCCTGCTGCTGACGTTACCTGCCATCTGCTATTCGGCCATGCCGTTTTTCCAGGGCGCCTGGGCCAGCCTGCGCGCGCGTACCCTGGGCATGGACGTGCCCGTGGCGCTGGGCATCCTGGCGGCCTTCTTCGGCAGCGTGGTGGCGACCTTTACGGGCCGTGGCGAGGTGTATTACGACTCGGCCACGATGTTCATCTTCCTGCTGCTGTGCAGCCGCTATTACGAGCTGCAGGCGCGCCGCAAGGCAGCCTCGGCGCTGGAGCGCTTGCAGCACGCCTTGCCCGCCTCGGCCTCGCTGATGGCGGGCTTTCCCGACAACCGCGCCACCACCCTGGTGCCGGCCGGTACGCTGGACGTGGGCGACATCATTTTAGTCAAACCGGGCGAGGCCATCGCCGCCGACAGCGTCATCATCGAAGGCACGAGCGCGCTCGATTTATCGCTGCTGACGGGCGAGAGCGCGGCACAGCGGCGCAAGACGGGCGAACAGGTGCCGGGCGGCGCCATCAACGCCAGCGCGGCATTGATCCTGCGCGTCTTGAAACCGGCGCGCGAAAGCACCTTGTCCGATTTATTGAAACTGATCGAACGGGCCGGCAGCGGCAAGCCGCAGATCGCGCAGTGGGCCGATAAAGTGGCCGCCTGGTTCGTGCTGGGCCTGCTGCTGTTTGCCATCGCCGTGTTCGCCTTCTGGAGCTGGCACGATGCGTCGCGGGCCTGGCCCGTGGCCATCGCCGTGCTGGTCGTGTCGTGCCCCTGCGCGCTTTCTCTCGCCACGCCGACGGCGCTGGCTGCCGCCACCGACAGCCTGCTGCGACGCGGCGTGCTGATCGTCCAGCCGCATGTGCTGGAAACCCTGCACCGCGCCACCCACATCGTCTTCGACAAGACGGGCACCCTGACCCTCGGCCGGCCCGTGCTGCAACAGATCGAGGGACTCGGCAGCATGACGGAGGACGACTGCCTGCAAGTGGCCGCCGCGCTGGAAGCGGGCAGCGCCCATCCGCTGGCGCAGGCGATCCTGGCAGCCGCCGAAGGGTTGCCAGGACAGCAGTCGCGCGCGCATGCGGAAAACCTGCAGGAAGTGCAGGGCCAGGGACTCGAAGGCGTGATCGACGGCGTGCGCTATCGCCTGGGCAATGCGGCCTTTGTCGCCGCCATCGCCGGGCCGCCGCTGGGCGACACGGCCGTCGGCATGCAAGGCATGACGCCGCTATACCTGGGCACGCAGGGGCGCTGGTTGACGCGCTTCCTGCTCAGTGATGCGTTGCGTCCCGAGGCGCGCGAGGTGGTCGAGTATTTCCAGCGACGCGGCAAGCAAGTCGTGTTGCTCAGCGGCGACCAGGAAGCGCTGACGCAAAGCGTGGCGACGGAACTGGGCATCAACACGGCGTGCGGCGAATGCCTGCCCGATGAAAAGCTCGATTTCGTACAGCAATTGCAGGCGACGGGCGCCGTCGTGGCGATGGTCGGCGATGGCATCAACGACGCCGCCGTGCTGAGCGCGGCCGACGTCTCGTTCGCCATGGGTTCCGGCGCCGCGCTGGCGCAGGCGCATGCGGACACGGTGCTGCTGTCGAGCCAATTGGTGTCCGTGCTCGACACGGCGAAAACGGCCGCGCGCAGCATGCGCATCATCCGCGAAAACCTGGGCTGGGCCACCCTGTACAATCTGACGGCCATCCCGGCCGCCGCGCTGGGTTACCTCAACCCCTGGCTGTCCGGCGTCGGCATGGCTGCCAGTTCGGCGGTCGTCATCGCCAACGCCCTGCGCTTGCGGAAAGCCTGAACATGGAAGCACTGTACCTCCTCATCCCCTTAAGCGTCGTGGTCGTCTTCATCGCGCTGTGGGTGTATTTCACGGCCTCGGACAGCGGCCAGTTCGACGACCTCGTCGGACCGGGCCTGCGCGTGCTGCAGGACGACGATACGCCGCCGGAAGCGGCTACCCCGCCCGCGCCTCAGCGCGAATAGCCCTGCGACCCCGGCCGCGCATCGAAGCGCCGGCCCCACCACGGCAGAAACACGGTATTGCCGCCGCGCGCGCGGAACCACGGTTGTTCGTGGTCGACGGGCCGCACGACGGCCGGCGGCGCCACCACCACGGCAGTCACACTCTCGCTGTCGCTGCTGCCCGCCACCAGCACGGGCCGGCCCACGTGGTTCGCATAACCGATGGCCAGCGCCACGTTGGTCAGCGCCGTGCCGGCGCCCGTCTCGCCCAGCAGCGCCGGCATGTTGAAGGTCTGCTTGTTGAAATCGAAGTCGGGCAATTGCTGCGTCAGGCTTTGCGCCAGCGGACCGAGCCGTTCTGACGAGACCGGATAGGTGCTGCCGGCATCGTGGATGACGTAGCCGATGGCGTCATCGTTCAATTGCGCGTTCCGGGCGGCAGCATCGATGGCGTGGCTCCAGGCCTGCACGACGCGTGGGGAAGCGCCTTTGTCGGCGGTGAAATCGGCGACCTTGCGCGTGGCGGGAAAGCCCAGCCAGGCCAACGGCGCGCGGTCCGTCTTATAGCCAGGACCGGCCAGCACCAGCAAGACCATGTTTTCATTGATCTGCTCATCCTTGGGCGGATAACTGGGCGCGTCCCAGTTCATCACCCACACCGTCTTGTCGGGGTTCGCCTGCAGATAAGCCATCCCAGCCGCCAGTGACGTAAAGCCCGCATTGGCGCCGCCCATGGTGACGCGCACGTCGGGCGGCGTGGCTGTGGTCCAGGAATCGGGGAAGGAGGGGTTGCCGATGCTGAAGGTATCGACAATCTCCTCGCGCAAATATTCCGCCACTTCCACAGGATCAAGCCGCCCGGCCGGCAATGCATATTCAACGCGAATGCCGGCCAATTCACGGCGCGTGGATTTGTTGGTCAGCGAATGGGCGTTGTAAAAATATTCTTCGTTCGAAAAATAAATATCATGAAACAGCGTGATCAATTCTTCCACATACTTTTCATGATACCCATTGAATGTTTCCCGCCCCTTGTTGCCGGAAGCAATCATGCCTATCGATTGCACCTTGCCAAAACGCACAGGATTTTCCTTTACTTTGCTATCGTCCTTGTTCGGCTTCGCCAGCCCCAGTGTCCACAACAGTTGCCATTCAGTCGGATAATCGCGCCGCTGCAGGGGATTGAGCCACTGCACGCCCACGACCTGCGCCATGTACGGTTGCTCTTGCGCAATGGGCGCGACGGCGGCAATCGGTATGGCTACCGGCGCCTTGCTGGCGCTGGCCGACGTTAAAAAAAGCACGGCAAGCGCCAGTAATGCCGGCATCAACAATAGTCGTTTCATCAGCAATCCTCCTTCAAGAGGAACATCGGTTGGCCCGGTCTGCAATACAGACCAGAGTGCAATACCAGACGCAAGACTGAATACGCACATGCTCCAACCCAGCCGGCGCGGAAAGGTAGCAATCAAGTTACGCATCAGGATGTCTCCGGGCGCTTGTACATGCGCTCATCCACAATTTCAGAAGGCATGCGCCCTGTGCTGCCATCACTTTTAACCCACTCCAATAACGGCTTTTTCTTAAACAAACCAAGCTTGAAATACTCAAGAAAAATTCTGTTTGGATTACCCCTTTTTTCCAGCTCCTTCAACAATCGCCAATCCGCAATCACTCTCAATTCCCGCATCGCCTCCTCGCTGATATGACACACCCCAATCGCCACGTCATACGCCAGCGCCTTTTCCGCGTGCCAGGGATTGGTCAGGATGGTGGAGTGGTCGGTGGCATGCGTGTCGCAGGTCGCCACCAGTTGCGCCTGGATTTCCTGCTTGCGCCATTGCAAATATTCCGGCGTGGCGGTGGACAGGTCGTCTTCCATCATCGCCTTGCCGTCAAGGCCGTCGAGCTTCTCGCGGCGGGCCTTCATGCGCAGGCGGGCATGGTCTTCGTAGCGCAGTGCCGCCTCGGTATCGCGGTCGCCCTGCGGCTTGCCGCCCACGCTTGTATCGGCATACGGCTCACCTTTCTGACGTGCCTTGCCCGCCTGGCGGTGCGTGCCGGGCGGCTCGATATCCTGATCGAACTGTAGGCTGGGTACGCCAAAGCGCACGGCCTGCGGTATAAACACTTCCGGCAAGGCGGGCGCCGTCACGGGGATGTGCCAGTCATCGGGCGGCACGGCATTGATGGGCGTCTTCAGCATCTTCATGAGGGCCGACATGGCGGCGGCCGTGCGCACGCTCGCCGCCTTGCCGGCCGCGCTGGTACTGGCGCGCACGCCCTTGTCTGGATCGTATTTGGAGATCGGCGAATGAGGATGCCAGAAATCGGCGCTGCCCCGCGCGGGCTGGCGATAGTGATTGCTCCAATAGTCATAATCGCCGTGCTGGCCAACGGGAAAGCCTTGCGCAAACACCCGCTGGGTAAACACGCCGTCGCCGCGCGTGGCCTTGATCTGTTCGGCGCTGAGACCCAACCAGCCGATGCCCTGGATGGGCGTGGCGGAAATCACCTGATCGTGCGGATTGCAATACAGGGTGACGCGGCCGCGCGTCGTCGGCTGCGGGCCGCAGGCATAGCTAGCCTTGTCCTTGTCCAGCGTGAAATCATGGCGCACGTTGGCGGCCATGCACGCCAAGGCGGCAGACAGGGGCGGCTCCCTGGCCTGGCCGCGCACGATGTCGAAAAATGCCGCCAGGGTCTTGCGGCGCGCCTCGCCGCTTTGCCGGCCCACATTGCCATCGACATCCCTGACTTGCCCCTGCAGCCAGCCTTCCGTGTCATTTCTGCGCAACAGGCTGTACGGAGGGTTGCACAAGACATAAGTATCGGCCACGCAACGGCCGCTTTTGCCTGCCGCATCCTGCACCTCGGCCATCTTATTGCCCAGAAACGCGGCCGCCATGCCCACCATATTGCCCTGGCTGTGACAAACGAGGGTGATCGGGACGTCGGCCTGCTGCCGGCGGATGGCCGCCACCAGGTGCGCCAGGCGCAGCGCGGCCAGCACGAAGTAGGGACGCGGCGGGCAGGCATACACGATGCGGTCGTTGACGGGATTCAGATGCTCGATATGGATGAACAGGAAGAGGGCGTCCGAGAGGCCCTCGCCCCACAGATCCGGCAGCGATGAGCAGCCATTGGCGAACGGGCCGCCGCCCCAGTAAGCGTGTTCGTTCAGGTAGACCGAATCGCCATATTGCTGCAATTCCCTGTCGCTGGCCTTGTAGCCCCAGCGGAACTGGATCACGGGCGAGAAATGCGCTTGCGGTCCGATGAAGGTGGCGGCCGTATAGTCGGGATCGACATAGCCGTCATCGCTCAGTTCGCTCCGATAGCCCACCGGCGTCAGCTGCCCGCCCTGCGCCGTGGCATGCGCCATGTGCTCGTCGCAGCGCTTCATGCGCGTGTTCAGGCCGGCGCACAGGCCGGCTTCGGCCGCGCGGTACCACTCGCCCTCGGAATTGACGCCATGCACGAAGATAACGATGCCCGGCGACGGCGCCTGCACCAGGCAAGCGAGCTTGCCGTGATCGAACAGGGTCGTGCCCTCGGCCTTGCCGACGACCAGGTCTACCTGGGCATTCAACGAATCGCGGCGTTCCGGGTCTTCCATGGCGGGCCTTGGACGTGTCTGGACAAACCACTCTAAGTCATTGCCTCCACGCACGTTTTACGCCATGTCAAGCCAGCGGTTGCAGGGATCTTGCATGGCTTTTTTTACCCAAATCACAATTTATTTCGATGTCAGTTAGATACGCTTATTTCATCCGGGGAATTTTGATCCACATCAAAGTTTTTTCGCGGTCAAACACTTACTCTCTGGCCACCATCATAAATAGTAATTCCAGGGAGAGTCTTTGTGGATCAATCGCTGAACTATAACTACAAGATCGTGAAGCAATTCGCGGTCGCTACTGTGGTATGGGGCATCATCGGCATGCTGGTTGGCGTTATCATCGCCGCTCAGTTGGCCTGGCCTGCCCTGAACCTCGACATACCATGGCTGACATACGGACGCTTGCGTCCGCTGCACACGAATGCGGTGATTTTCGCCTTCGGCATCTGCGGCCTGTTCGCCACCTCGTACTACGTTGTACAACGCACCTGCCAGGTGCGCCTGTTTTCCGACAAACTGGCCGCCTTCACGTTCTGGGGCTGGCAAGCGGTGATCCTGTGCGCGGTCGTCAGCCTGCCCATGGGCCTGACCCGCGGCAAGGAATACGCCGAGCTGGAATGGCCTATCGCCATCCTCATCGCCGTCGTCTGGATCGCCTACGCCATCGTGTTCTTCGGCACCCTGATCAAGCGCAAGGTCAAGCACATCTACGTGGCCAACTGGTTCTTCGGCGCCTACATCCTGGCCGTGACGATTTTGCACGTGGTCAATGGCGCCGTCATGCCAGCCTCGTTCACCAAGTCGTATTCCGCCTATGCGGGCGTGCAGGATGCCATGATCCAGTGGTGGTACGGCCATAACGCGGTGGGTTTCATCCTGACCGCCGGCTACCTGGGCATGGTCTACTACTTCATCCCGAAACAGGCCGAGCGCCCCGTGTACTCGTACCGTTTGTCGATCGTCCACTTCTGGGCGCTGATCTTCACCTACATGTGGGCGGGCCCGCATCACCTGCACTACACGGCATTGCCTGACTGGACGCAATCGATCGGCATGGTCTTCTCGCTGGTCCTGCTGGCACCAAGCTGGGGCGGCATGATCAACGGCATCATGACCTTGTCGGGCGCCTGGCACAAGCTGCGTACCGATCCGATCCTGAAATTCATGATCGTCTCGCTGTCGTTCTACGGCATCGCCACCTTCGAAGGTCCGATGATGTCGATCAAGACCATCAACTCGCTGTCGCACTACACCGACTGGACCGTTGCCCACGTGCATGCGGGTGCCTTGGGCTGGGTGGGCTTCATCACCATGGGTTCGATCTACTATCTGCTGCCACGCCTGGCGGGCCGCACGCAGATGCACAGCACGCGTCTGGTCGACGTGCACTTCTGGGTGGCCACCATCGGCATCGTGCTGTACATCGCCGCAATGTGGATCGCCGGCGTGATGCAGGGCCTGATGTGGCGTGCGGTCAATCCGGACGGCACCCTGACCTACACCTTTGTCGAGAGCGTGAAAGCAACGTATCCGTACTACGTGGTGCGCGTGGCCGGTGGCCTGCTGTACCTGTCGGGTATGTGCATCATGGGCTACAACACCTGGATGACCTTGCGCGGCAGCAAACTCCCCGTCGCCCGCATTCCAGAACTGAACGCGGCGCACGCCTGATAGGAGCGAAAGCAAATGAAATTTTCACATGCATGGATTGAGAGAAACCCCTGGCTGCTGATCGCCCTGGTCACGGTAGTGATCAGCATCGGCGGCGCCGTCGAGATCGTTCCCCTGTTCTTCCAGAAGAGCACGACGGAGCCGATCGCCGGCCTGAAGCCGTATTCGCCGCTGCGCCTGGCGGGCCGCGACATTTACGTGCGCGAAGGCTGCTACAACTGCCACTCGCAGATGGTGCGTCCGCTGCGCGCGGAAACGGAACGCTATGGCCACTATTCGGTCGCTGGCGAGTTCGTCTACGACCGTCCGTTCCAGTGGGGTTCCAAGCGCACGGGGCCGGACCTGGCCCGCGTGGGTGCCCGCTACAGCGATGAATGGCACCGCACGCACTTGAACAATCCGCGCGACGTGGTGCCCGAGTCGAACATGCCGGCCTACCCATGGCTGGCGAAGACCAAGCTGGTGCCTGACGACATCATGCCGAAGATGCGCGCCCTGAAACGCCTGGGCCAGCCGTACAGCGATGCGGAAATCACCGCCGGCCCGGCGCAGCTGCAGGACAAGACGGAAGAAGACGCCCTGGTCGCCTATCTGCAAGGCCTCGGTACATTAATCAAAACAAGGAATTAGCATGGCAATCGAAAACCTGTTTGACAGCGCCAGCAGCGTCATGACGGTGGTTTCCTTTACGACGTTCGTAGGTATCCTGTGGTGGACGTTCAGCCGCAGCAATAGCGACTTCGACGCGGCGGCGCGCCTGCCGTTCGACGACGAGGCGCTCGACTACGCGGCCGATGCCGCGCCGGCACAAGGGGAGCGCAACCATGGCTGACTTTACCAATGGCTTCTGGAATATCTACATCATCGTGCTGTCCCTGCTGGGCATCATCGGCTGCGGCGTGCTGCTGTACTCGCAGTCGAAAATCAAAGTGGTCGAAGGCGCGCCTGCCGACGGCACCACGGGCCACGTCTGGGACGAGGACTTGAAGGAACTCAATACGCCGATGCCGCGCTGGTGGATGTGGTTGTTCTACATCACCATCGTCTTCGCCCTGGCGTATCTGTTCCTGTACCCGGGCCTGGGCACCTATGCCGGCAGCCTGGGCTGGAAATCGACGGGCCAGTACGAGGAAGAGCTGAAGAAGGCGGAAGCCGACTACGGTCCCCTGTTCAACAAGTACCTGAGCCAGGACTTGAAGACGGTGGCCGCCGATCCGCAGGCGCAAGCCATCGGCCAGCGTCTGTTCCTGACCTACTGCGCGCAATGCCACGGTTCGGATGCGCGCGGCAACAAGGGCTTCCCCAACCTGACCGACAAGGACTGGCTGTATGGCGGTGATCCCGACATCATCAAGACCACCATCATGCACGGCCGCAATGGGCAGATGCCGCCGATGGGCGCCGCACTGGGTTCCGAAAAGGATGTCGAGAACGTGGCCCATTATGTGCTGAGCCTGTCCGGTTCCACCTCGGATCCCGTCAAGTCCGTGCTGGGCAAGGCCAAGTTCGGCGCCTGCATGGCCTGTCACGGCGCCGATGCGAAGGGCAACCAGATGCTCGGTTCGCCTAACCTGACGGACAAGATCTGGCTGTACGGCGGCAGTGCCGATACCATCATGGAAACCATCCGCAAGGGACGCAACAACACCATGCCGGCCTTCAGCGATTTCCTCGGCGAGTCCAAGGTCCACGTGCTGTCGGCGTATGTCTGGAGCCTGTCGAATCCTCAGACGCCCGTGAAATGATGTAATGGAACCTCAAGTCATCAAGATGTATGCGGCCCGCGAGCAGATCTACCCTCGCGAGGCCAAAGGACGCTACGCTACCTGGCGATGGGTATGCGTATGGCTTACCCAGCTGGCGTTCTACGGCTTGCCGTGGTTGACCTGGAATGGCAGGCAAGCCCTGCTGTTCGATTTGACCACGCGCAAGTTCTACATTTTCGGCGTCGTGCTGTGGCCCCAGGATTTCATCTATCTGGCGGCCCTGCTGATCATCTGTGCGTATTTGTTGTTCCTCGTCACGGCCATTGCCGGGCGGGTGTGGTGCGGGTTCTCTTGCCCGCAAACGGTATACACGGAAATCTTCCTGTGGGTCGAACGCCGCATCGAGGGCACGCGCAGCGCGCGCATGGCCCTCGACAAGCAGGGGCCCTCCGTGCGCAAGGCCGTCAAGAAGACGGCCAAGCACCTGGTATGGGGCGCCATCGCCCTGTGGACGGGCTTTACCTTTGTCGGCTACTTCACGCCGATCAAGGAACTGGCGCAGGCGGTGACCACCCTCAATTTCGGTCCCTGGGAATGGTTCTGGGTCTTGTTCTACAGCCTGGCAACCTACGGCAACGCGGGCTGGCTGCGCGAGCAGGTGTGCAAATACATGTGCCCCTACGCGCGCTTCCAGAGCGCCATGTTCGACCAGGACACCCTGATCATCACTTACGATGCCAAGCGCGGCGAACCGCGTGGCGCCATCAGCAAGAAGGCCGGCAACAACGACAAGCTCGGCGATTGCATCGACTGCACGCTGTGCGTGCAGGTGTGTCCGACCGGCATCGATATCCGCAACGGCCTGCAGTATGAATGCATCGGCTGCGCCGCCTGCGTCGATGCCTGCAATACCGTGATGGACAAGGTCGAGCGGCCACGGGGACTGGTACGCTACAGTACCGACCATGCGATGGAAAACAACTTCAATTCGAAGCAGATACGCCAGCGCGCCATGCGCCCGCGCGTCTTGATCTACACTTCCATCCTGGCCCTGATCATCATCGCCGTGTGTACCTCGCTGGCCCTGCGCACGCCCCTGAAAATGGACGTGATCCGCGACCGCGGTTCGATGGGACGCGAAGTGGAAGACGGCATGATCGAAAACGTCTACCGCCTGCAGATCATGAACACGTCCGAGCAAACCCAGCATTTCAAAATCAGCGCTTCCGGCTTGCCGGGCCTGACCTTGCTGACGCGCGAAGAGGTGACCTTGCAGCCGACGGAAACGCTGGGCTGGCCGATCCGCCTGCGCGTGCCGCACGGCGTGGGAGAAAAGGGGTCGAACAAGATTGCGATCGAATTGCACTCGCTGGACGACCCATCGCTGCATGTGCGTGAAAGCGCGGTCTTCATCGTGCCGCGGTGATGTTGATTCGGGGTCGGACCCTCTGGGTCCGACCCCGGTATTTCGCCGTAGGGGTATCATCAATCATGCGTTAGGGTCACTTGATTTTCAACCCGGAAGCAAAAGCTGGGGTCAGACCCACAGGGTCCGCCCCCAAGGAGAACAAAATGTCCGACAGTCTGAAACTGCAACCTCCCGTTGCACCGTGGTACAAGCATCGCTGGCCTTGGCTGCTGATGATCGGTCCCGGCCTGTCCGTGGTCGTCGGCAGCTGCATGGCGTATATCGCGTTTACGCAGCCCGATGCGCTGGTGGTAGGTGATTATTACAAGCAGGGCAAGGCGATCAACCAGGACTTGCGGCGCGACACGATCGCCAGCGACCTGGCGATGGATACCAGCCTGTCCTATGATGTGGCGTCAGCGCGCCTCAGTGGTTCCGTGCACAGCTTCGGCAAGGCTTATCAGGGTCCGTTGCAGCTGCATCTGGCGCATGCGACCCTGCCGGAAAAGGATATCAAGCTGCTGGTGCAGCCCGATGCGGCCGGCAATTTTTCCGTAGCGCTGCCGATGCTCGAACGCAGCCGCTGGCAAGTACTGGTGGAAAACGACAAACGCGAGTGGCGCCTGTCCGGCATCTGGACCTGGCCGCTGCAGCGCAGCATCGCGCTGCACGCCGATGAAGAGCTGTAAGCCTTATTTGCAGACGTCGGTACCGGCCGTAATGGCCTTCAGTTTGGCCGGCTGCAAGATCTCGATCTCGCGGTTGGAGACGCGCAGCCAGCCTTCCTTCTTGAATTTCGACAATAAACGGCTGACGCTCTCGATGGTCAGCCCCAGGTAATTGCCGATTTCCTCGCGCGACATGCGCAGCTGAAATTTGCTGGCCGAATAGCCGCGCGCTTCATAGCGCGAGGCCAGGTTGACGATAAAGGCGGCAAAACGCTGGGTCGCCTGCATATTGCCCAGCAACAGCATGACGCTTTGTTCGCGCGTGATTTCCTGGCTCATCATGCGATGGAAATGGCGCAGCAGGGTCGGCATATTGCCCAGCAATTGTTCCAGGCTGGAAAAAGGAATTTCACACACTTCGCTGTCTTCCAGCGCCACCGCATTACAGTGGTGGCGGTCGGCGCTGATGGCATCCATGCCCAGCAGTTCGCCAGCCATCTGGAAACCCGTCACCTGCTCTTCGCCGCCCGGATTGATCTGGTACGTCTTGAAGTGCCCCAGGCGGATCGCGTACAGGTTCTGGAACGAGTCGCCGATGCGGAACAGCGAGGCACCGCGCACGATCTTGCGGCGGCGGCCGATGATCTGGTCCAGCCTGTCCATGTCGCCCACATCGAGGCCCATTGGCAGGCACAATTGATGCATGCTGCAGGTCGAGCATCGCGCACGCAACGCTTCCACGGTCACTGTGGGCATGGTGGGAGTGAGTAGCGCTTCAGTCATGTCGGTACCTTTTAGAAAATGCAACAACAAGTTTACTGCATACAGGGTTGCCGTGTGCCAATTTCACCGCATTTCCGCTGAATAAACGACGTTCTGACTTTGATTATATGGCAACATCGTCAAAAGCCCATGCGGGGAGGGCAATTTGCGCGGTGGCGCTTGCCAAGCTGGGGCATTGATAGGAAAATTCCTGACAGCATTATCTGCCGCCTGTGCCGCCCGGTACTGAAAAGGAAATCATGAAGCCACTCGGCATCAAAGTAAAAGTCGCGCTGGCCACCAGCCTGACCTCGATCGCCATGATCGCGCTGGTCACCATGATCCAGCTGCAGCACATGCGCGCCGACTTCACCCGAGTACTGCTGAGCCAGCAATCTGCCCTGATCACCCGTACCGCTGCCGAACTCGACGACAAGCTGGGCATGCTGCTGCAGATCGTCACGCTGACGGCCAGGCAGCAGCCGCCGGAATTGATCGGCCAGCCCGCCCAATTGCGCGAATACTATTCGCGCCGCGCGATGCTGGTGCTGTTCGACGACGTGCTGGTGCTCGATGCGCACGGCGCCGTCGTGGCCGACATGCCGCTGGTCACGGGCCGCATCGGCATCAACGTGGCCGAGCGCGAATATTTCCAGACCGTCTTGCGCACGCGCCAGCCCATGATCACCGAGCCGATGCTGGGCAAATCGAGCGGCATGCCCATCGTGCAGATGGTCGCGCCCGTGCTCACGGCCGATGGCCAGGTGGCCGGCGTGGTGATCGGCGTGCTGCGCCTGTACAAGGACAACCTGCTGGGACGCCTGCGTTCGGAAAAGATCGGCAAGAGCGGCTATTACTTCATCCTCACGCGCGGCGCCGTGCCGCGTTACGTGCTGCACCCCGATACCGACCGCTTGCTGCAGCCACGCCAGCCGAACGCCAACCTGACGACGACCCAGCTGCTGAAGAACGATAGCGAAGGCAGCATGGTCAGCACCAACAGCCGCGGCATCACGGCCGTCAACAGCTTCAAGCGCCTGAAATCGGTGAACTGGCTGCTGGCCGCCTCGCTGCCCCTCGACGATGCCTTCGAACCGTTCGATGGCGTGCTGTACCGGCTGGTGCTGTGGAGCACCCTCGCCTCGCTGCTGGCCGCAGCCGTTCTGGGCTGGGTCACCGTGCGCCTGCTGTCGCCGCTGGTACGCCTGCGCGACACCCTGCGGGCGCTGCACACCAGCGGCAGCCGCTTCACCCCCGTGCCGGTGCAGCAGCGCGACGAGATCGGCGAACTGACGGAAGCGTTCAACGGCCTGATGAGCGAACGCGACCGCCTGCAGCAGGAACTCGAATCGCGCGCGGCGGAACTGGAACAGGAGCGCGACCGGGCCGAGGCGGCCAACCGGGCGAAGAGCGATTTCGTGGCCAACATGAGCCATGAAATCCGCACGCCCCTCAATGCCGTGCTGGGCATGGTGTACTTATTGGGCAATACCAGGCTCGATACGGAACAGCGCAAGTATCTGACCATGGTGCGCGTGGCGGGCCAGTCGCTGCTGGGCATCCTCAACGACGTGCTCGACTATTCGAAGATCGAGGCGCGCCGCATGGAATTGTCGCCCGTCGAATTCGACCTCGACGAAGTCATGAACACGCTGGCCACGACGATGACCATGAATGCGGGTGAAAAGGAGCTGGAACTGGCCATCGCCGTCGAGCCCGACGTGCCGCGCCGCCTGGTGGGCGATGCCCAGCGCCTGCAGCAGATCCTCGTCAATTTGGCCGGCAACGCCATCAAGTTCACCGAGAGCGGCGAAGTGGTGGTGGCCGTCAGCCTGACCGAGAAAGAGAACGGCCGCGCCTGGCTGCGCTTCGAAGTGCGCGACACGGGCATCGGCATGACGGACCTGCAGCAACAGCAACTGTTTGCCGCCTTTTCACAGGGCGACCAGAGCATCACGCGGCGCTTCGGCGGCACGGGCCTGGGCCTGGCCATCAGCAAGCAGCTGATCCACATGATGGGTGGCGATATCGCCGTGGCCAGCAGCGAAGGCAAGGGCAGCCGCTTCTGGTTCAGCGTGCCGTTCGAGATGCTGGCGCAGCCGGCCGAAACGCGGCGCACGCCGGCCCTGGGCCAGCTGCGCCTGCTGGTGGCCGACGATAACCGCACCACGCGCGAACTGATCGTCAAACTGATCGAGGCCTGGGGCTGGCTGGCCGACGAAGTGGACTCCGGCTTTGCCGCCATCGAACTGTACCGCGAACGCCTGGCGCAGCAACAACCATACGACGTGGTGCTGGCCGACTGGCACATGCCCGTCATGGACGGCCTGGCCACGGCCAAGGCCATCCGCCAGGCGGCCAGCGGCCAGCGCCAGCCCATCGTGGTGATGGTCAACGCCTTCGCCCGCAACCACCTGGAGGAAATCTCCAGCGCCGCCGAGGCCGATGTCGTGCTGATGAAGCCGATCACGGGCTCGAGCCTGTTCGATGCCCTGCACCAGGCGCTGATCGCCAAGAACGACGGCGGCGAGCAGCGCATCCTGCACCAGCCGCTGGGCACAGAGCTGGCCGGCGTGCATTTCCTGCTGGTGGAAGACAATCATTTGAACCAGGCCGTGGCGCGCGGCATCCTCGAACACATGGGCGCCACGCTGGACGTGGTGGGCGACGGCTTGCAAGCCGTGGAACGGCTGCGCACGGAAGCGCTGCGCTACGACATCGTGCTGATGGACATGCAGATGCCCGTCATGGACGGCTTCAGCGCCACCCACATCATCCGCACGGAACTGCGCTTGAACTTGCCCGTGATCGCCATGACGGCCGGCGTGCTGGCGTCCGAACGCGAGCGCTGCATGACGGCCGGCATCAGCGATTTCATCGCCAAGCCCGTGGTGGTGGAAGAGATGATGGGAGTCATCCTGCGCCACCTGCCGAAGCGCCCGCCCGTGCAGACGGCCGGGCCGGTGCCCCTTGCCGATGAGGAAGTATTTTCCATGGCGCCGCTGATGCGCGTGATGGGCCGCGATGCGAAAGGGCGCGGCGTGCTGCGGCGCATGGTGGAAGACGCGCTGAACAAGGGCATGACGCCCGTGCGCGACGCCGAAACGGCGTTGCAGGCGGGCCGCCACAGCGACGTGGCGCGCATCCTGCACGGCGTGCGCGGCTCCGTCGGCACCCTGGGCACGAAACGCCTGATCCGCGCCGCGTTCGCCACCGAGGAAGCCATCGACGCGGGCCGCCTGGACGAGGTGCCAAGCCTGCTGGCGCACACGGCGCAGGAACTGGAACTGGCGCTGGCGGCGGCGGCGGATTGGTTGTCCAGGCTGAAGGATTAAAAGAGTAGGTCGGATTAGCGCGCAAGCGCGTAATCCGACATGATTCGCCAACAATATTGTCGGATTACGCGGCGTGCCGCCGCTAATCCGACCTACCCAATTTACGCGGGCACGCCCAGAATCACGCTGGACGCTTTAAATATCGCCGTCACCTTGCTGCCGATCTCAATGCCCAGGTCGGTGCTGCTCTGGTTCGTGATGATGGCGGCAATCGTGCCGCCGCGCGGCAAGTCCAGCACCACTTCCGTGTTGACGGCACCCGTCTGCACGCGCGTCACCAGCCCGGACAGCTGGTTGCGCGCGGAAAAGCGCGCCCCTGCGCTGTCCGCCACGAGGATGATGGACGACGCCTTGATCAGCGCAAACGCTTCCGCGCCCGGCACCAGGCCCAGGCTGGCGCTGCTGCCCTGCGTGACGATGGCAACGATGTGCTGTCCACCCGGCAATTCCAAGGTCACTTCATCGTTGACGGCGCCTTGTTTCAGTTCAACAACTTTGCCGAGGAATTGATTGCGTGCCGTGGTTTTCATGGCCATTCTCCGTATGAGTAAAAGATCGTCGGCGATGCCTTCCGCCTGGCTGCCCAGCTGGCGCAGGTAGCGGGCATGCTCGCGCTCGATGATACGGAAATTATCGACCAGCTGGCGTCCCCTTTGCGTCAGCCGCGTGCCGCCGCCACCCTTGCCGCCCGTCAAGCGCTCGACCAGCGGCTCGCCAGCCAGGTTGTTCATCGCGTCGATGGCGTCCCAGGCCGCCTTGTAGCTCATCTTGACGAGCTTGGCCGCCTGCGTGATGGAGCCGCACTCGGCGATGGCACCCAGCAATTCCACCCTGCCGGCGCCGCCCAGATTTTCTCCGCCCACCGTCATCCATACCGAGCCTTGCAGGCCGATTTCCGCTGCCGCTGATTTATCCAATGCGTTCACCCAATGCCATGTGTTCTTCCCTGTTATCGATCTGCCCATCGCGCAAGTACAGCACATGCTCGCCGAGGATGCGCGCATCTTCCGGATCATGGGTGATCAGGATCATGGGCACGTCCAGGCGCTGCTGCCACTGGCTCAGCTCCAGACGCATTTTGACACGCAGGGCCGGATCGAGGGCGGCAAACGGTTCGTCGAGCAGCAGCGCGTTTGGCTCGGCCACGAGCGCCCTCGCCAGCGCCACCCTTTGGCGCTGGCCACCGGACAACTCGTCGGGAAACTGGTGCGCCAGTTCCTGCAAGTGGAATGCGTCGAGCCAATGCTCGACCTTCTGCAATTTTTCGCGCGCGCGCGGGTTGAACCAGCCGCGGCTCAGGCCGAAGCCCACGTTCTGGCGCACCGTCAGGTGCGGGAACAGCGCGTAATCCTGGAACAGGTAAGCCACGTTGCGCTGCTGCGGCGGCAGGTTGATGCCGGCGGCCGAATCGAACAGGGTACGGCCGTTCAGGCGGATATGCCCCGCATCCGGTGTAAACAGTCCGGCAATGGCTTTCAGGGTCATGCTCTTGCCGGCGCCGGACGGACCATACACGGCGATGCGCTGGCTGTTCGAGGTGCATTGCACGTGCATGTCGAAACGGCGTTTACCGGAGCGCAAGGTGGCGCGAATGTCGAGGTCGAGTTGCATGGGCGTCATCATCAGCGTCATTTGTGCGCGATGCGCCCGGGTGCCAGGCGGCCAGCCGACAGCAGCACCACGATGCACACAAAGGAGATGATCACCACCAGCGTATTGGCGACGTCGTCCTGGCCCGCCTGCACGGCTTCATACACGGCCACCGACAGGGTTTGCGTCTTGCCGGGGATGCTGCCGGCCACCATCAGGGTGGCGCCGAATTCACCGAGCGCGCGCACGAATCCCAGCAG
The DNA here is from genome assembly GCF_019443505.1 of Janthinobacterium sp. PAMC25594. Classification (NCBI taxonomy): domain Bacteria; kingdom Pseudomonadati; phylum Pseudomonadota; class Betaproteobacteria; order Burkholderiales; family Oxalobacteraceae; genus Janthinobacterium; species Janthinobacterium sp. PAMC25594. The sequence goes on along the minus strand of NZ_CP080377.1, from coordinate 3,992,649 downwards.
CACGCCCGCGAGAATGCCGCGCCAGGCCAACGGCAAGGTGACGCGGAAGAAAATCGCCATTTCCGGGAGGCCCAGCACGCGGGCCGCCTGCTCCAGCTGCCCGTCGACCGCCTCGAAGGCGGCGCGCGCGGGCTTGAAGACGAGGGGAAAAGCGACCACCGTGGAAGCGATGACGGCGCCCTGCCACGTAAAGATCAGGTTGATGCCGAAGTTATCCTGCAACCAGATGCCCAGGGTGCCGCGCCGGCCCAGCAGCACCAGCAGGTAATAGCCGAGCACGGTGGGCGGCATCACCATCGGCAGGGTCAACAGGGCGTCGAGCAGCTCGCGCCCGGGAAAACGCGTGCGCGCCAGCAGATAGCCCGTACCGATGCCGAGCAGCAAATTGAGCGCCGTGGCCCAGGCCGCAACTTTGAGCGACAGGGCCAGCGCGGTCCAGGCGATATCCATGCAGACGCTTACCTCAAAATCAGGGCTTCTTGAAGCCGTACTTGGCCAGGATGGCTTGCGCCGGCGCCGTCTGCAGGTAGCTGACGAAGCGCTTCGCTTCGGCCGCATTGCCGCTGCCCTTGATGGTGGCGATCGGGTACAGCACGGGCGCGTCGAGCGGCACGTCCAGCACCACGTTGACCTTGTCTTTCATGATGGCCGCGTCGGTGGCGTAGACAAAACCCGCATCGACTTCACCGCGCGCCACGTAGTCGAGCGACTGGCGCACGTTCTGCGTGCCGATGGCTTTCGGCTGCACGGCATCCCACAGCTTCGCCTTCTTCAGCGCGCCTTCGGAGTAACGGCCGACGGGCACGCTGGCCGGATTGGCGATGGCCACGCGCGTCACGCCCTTGTGCGTCAGATCCGCCAGGCTCTTGATGCCCAGCTTGCTATCGTGCGGCACGATCAGCACCAGGCTGTTACTGACGAAGTCCATGCGGTCGGCCGGCAGCACCAGGCCCTGCTTTTGCGCCGCATCCATGGTTTCCTGGTCGGCCGAAGCAAACACGTCCACGGGCGCGCCCTTGACGATCTGTTGCAGCAGCACGCCCGAAGCGGCGAAGTTCAGGGACACCTTGCTGCCCGGATATTGCGCCTCATAGCTTTGCGCCGCATCCTTGAACGCATTCGTCAGGCTGGCCGCGGCCGACACCACCACTTCGCCGGCAAAGGCGGAGGTGGCGGCGGTAGCGAGCAGGGCGGCGCTGAGGAGTTGGGCGAGGGAGGTGAGGCGCATGATCGTATCCTTGTAAAGTGAACGGTGAACAAGGACCGTAATATACACTTATATATAGCGTTCTGCCACGGCACAGGTCAAGACGGCTGAACTTGCTTCAAGCACGCCCCGTGCAGCCTCAGGCAGCCACTTTCTCACTGACAAGATCATCCTTGCGCCGCGCATAGCGCTGCGCAATCACGGCGCAAATCATCAGCTGAATCTGGTGGAACAGCATCAGCGGCAGAATCACCATGCCCAGCGAGTGCGTGGCAAACAAGACCTTGGCCATGGGCACGCCACTGGCCAGGCTTTTCTTCGAACCGCAAAAGACGATGGCGATCTCGTCTTCCTTGCTAAAGCCCAGGCGGCGGCTGATGAATGTCATCAGGCCCAGCACCAGCGCCAGCAGCAAAATGCTGAACAGGCCCAGGGCCACCAGCGTTTCCACCGAGATCGTGTGCCACAGGCCTTCGCTGACGGCTTCGCTGAAGGCCGTGTAGACCACCAGCAAAATGGAACCCTGGTCGACGAATTTCAGCATGGCCTTGTGGCGGTCGACCCAGCGGCCGATCCAGCGGCGCAGGAATTGGCCAGCCAGGAAGGGCAGCAGCAATTGCATGACAATCGATAAAACAGCGTCGACCGACGACTTGCTTTCCGCGCCTTTCGCCACCAGCAAGCCGACCAGGATGGGGGCAAGGAAGATGCCGATGAAATTCGAGGCCGAGGCGCTGCAGATGGCGGCCGGCACGTTGCCGCGCGCCATGGCCGTCAGGGCGATCGACGATTGCACGGTCGATGGCAGCGCGCACAAGAACAGGATGCCCACGTACAGATCGGGCGTAAGGAAAGTCAGCGCCAGCGGACGCAGGGCCAGGCCCAGCAGGGGGAACAAAATGAACGTGCTGGCCAGCACCAGCAAATGCAGGCGCCAGTGCATGACGCCGGCCACCACGGCTTCGCGCGACAGCTTGGCGCCATGCAGGAAGAACAGGGCGCCGATGGCCACGGTGGTGATATGGCCGAAGACCACGGCCGTCTGGCCCGTGCAGGGCAAAAAGCTGGCCAGCGCCACGGTGACGAGCAGGGCGAGGGTGAAATTATCGGGTTTCAGATTGCGCAACAGGGCAGCGGGAGAGAAAGAAGACATGCGGTAGCCTGGTAGCGGCGCAGCCTTGCAACAGATGCTGTGCCGGGGATGACAAACAGCGCCGGGAGCGGCGCCAGTGCTGGCTATTCTAACCCTATCGCCGAGCTTCCTGCCTGGAAGCAGGCGTGACTTGTGGACACAATGGCACAAAAAAATGCCCTGTCCGCAGACAGGGCAACCCGGAGTAAAGTACAGCGCGAGGGGGATTAACCGGCGGCTTTGACTTTCAGCTCGTTCTTGATTTCTTTCACGCCGCTCACGGAAGCGACGATCTGCACGATGCGGTCACCCGCTTCGGCGCTCGGTACATCGCCCGACAGGACAACGACACCTTGCTGGGTTGCTACCTTGACTGGCAGGGCAGCGGCTTGCGCATCGGCGCTCAGGGCGGCCTTGGCCGAGGAAGTGATGGTTTCATCAGGGACGGCGGCGGCGGCGTTGGCGGCCACGACAGTGCCAGCAGGAGCTTGTGCTTTTGGTGCGGAGTCAGCGGCATGCGAAGCGGTGATCGAGGCGCCCGACAGTACGATAGCGGCGACCAGGGTATTGAACAGTTTCGATGTTTGCATGGTAGTTCCTCTCAATGAAGTTAAAAGCTTCTTACTTGGATAAAGCAACACGTTGAAGCGTCACATCTACCCATATAGCAAGCACCGTGCCAGCTTTTAAATTGCATTCAAAATCAAAGACTTACACTCAAACTCGATTTTTCCAGCGCGTTTGCGCCGGATCTGGCCCGAAAATCGGGGCTTTTTGTCGCCTGACGACGACAGCTTATGGCAAGACAATCAATATTTAACAGTAAGCCATTGATTATTCACGCTTTATTTTTGTCGCTCATCAGCGACAGGGTCGCCATCCCCCCGGAACAGGGCCGGCGTCAGCTCGTATTTCTGCAGTAAACGGTAGAACTCCGTGCGGTTGCGGTCGGCCAGGCGGGCCGCGTCGGCCACGTTGCCATCCGTCAGGCGCAGCAATTGAATCAGGTAGTCGCGCTCGAAGCGCTGCTTGGCTTCGTTGTAGCTGAGCGCTTCCAGCGACGGCACGCGCAAGGCCCGCTGCACCAGGGACAAGGGCACCAGCGACGCCGTGGCCAGCGCGCACACTTGCTCGACCACATTGACCAGCTGGCGCACGTTGCCGGGCCATGGCGCCGCCACCAGGGCCGTGAGGGCATCGGGCGCGAAGCCGTTCAGCGGCTTGTCGTACTTGGCCGCCAGTTTCTGCAGGAAATGGTTCGCCAGCAGGGAAATATCTTCGCGGCGCTCGGCCAGCGGCGGCAGGGTCAGGGTGACCACGTTCAGGCGGTAATACAAATCTTCACGGAACTGCCCTTCCGCCATGGCCACGTCCAGGTCGCGATGCGTGGCGGACAATAAGCGCACGTCGACGGGCCGCGTCTGGTCGGCGCCCACGGGCCGCACGGCCCGCTCCTGCAGCACGCGCAACAGTTTGACTTGCAGCGGCAGCGGCATGTCGCCGATCTCATCTAAAAACAGGGTACCGCCATCGGCCGCCTGAAATAAACCTTCGCGGTTGCCGACGGCGCCCGTAAACGAGCCCTTCACGTGGCCGAACAGTTCCGATTCCAGCAACTGCTCGGGGATGGCGCCGCAGTTGACGGCGATGAACGGCGCCTTGGCGCGGCGGCTGGCGTTGTGCAGCGCGCGCGCCAGCAATTCCTTGCCCGTGCCGCTGGGACCGCGGATCAAAATGCTGGCGTCGGAAGCGGCCACCAGCTTGGCTTCGGCCAGCAGCTCGGCCATCTGCGCGCTGCGGCTGATCAGCTCGGCCCGCCAGCTTTCGTCGCCGGACGCGGGCGCCGGCATGACGGTGGACAAGTTGATGGCATATGCCACTTTTTCCATCAGCAGCTTGCCGTCGAACGGCTTCGTCAGATACGCAAACGCGCCACGCGCCGTGGCGTCGACGGCGTCGGGAATGGTGCCGTGGGCGGTCAGCAGGATGACGGGCAGGGCCGCATGCTGGCGGCGGATTTCATCGAACAGGGCCAGGCCGTCGCGGCCCGGCAGTTGCACGTCGGTAATGACCAGGGCCGGCAATTCCACGGCCAGGCGCGCCAGCGCCGCTTCCGCGCTGCCCACGGCCGTGACCCGATAATTACCCGCCTTCAAGCGGATGGTCAGCAGGCGCAGCAGGTCGGGATCGTCGTCGACCAACAAAATGTGGGCGTGCTCGCTCATTTTGGCGCTCCCGCGGCGGGCCGCACGGAGAGGCTGCGCTCGATGTTTTTCAGCGCCTCGAGTTTTTCATTGAGCTGCTCGTTGCGGCGCTGGGCGTCGCGCAGCTGCGCATTGAGCTTGTCGATACTCTCGTCCTGGCGGCGCAGTTCCGCATACTGGCTGCTGAGCAATTGCGCCAGCGGCGCCAGCAGTTGACCATCTTTGGCCGTGGCCAGCGGTTCCAGCAAGGCTTGCGCGCGGGCCAGGTCACCGGTGCCGCGCACGGTGGCCTGCAGCATGGCGCGGCGGATGGTGTTGGATGGCGCATGATCGGCCTTCGCCAGGTCCAGCTGCGCTTTCACCAGTTCCGACGGCGTCATCAGGCGCAAGGCGCTTTGATACGCCAGCAGTTCGGTCAGCTGGGGATCGGCGACCACCACCACGCGCGGCGGCGTCTGCACCAGCACGGGCGTCTGGATAGCGGGCTTGGCGGCGCAAGCGCCCAACAGCAGCGCGCAGGCGGCCATGCCGGCCAGGGAAGTTCTCGTCATCATAAGGGCAGTTCTATCCGAAAGTGCGCGCCAGCCTGGCGCGGTAAAAGAGTGACGCGGCCATCGTGGGCAGCGATATATTCGCGCACGATGGACAGGCCGATGCCATTGCCGTTGCGCGCGCCGGCCGCCTGGCGCACGCCCTGGTAAAACGGCTCGAAGATGCGTTCGGCATCCTCGGGCGCCACGCCGGCCCCCTCGTCGATGCAATCGATGCGCACGCGGCCGCCTTCGCAAGTCAGGGTAAAACGCACGGTGCCGCCTTCCGGGCTGAAGCGCACGGCGTTCGACAGCAGGTTCGCCAGCACTGTTGCCAGCTTGTCGCGGTCGGCCTGCACGATCAGAGATTCGCCCTGCACTTCGACCGTCAGGCGGCGCGCCAGCCATTGCAGGCGCTGCCCGGCCACCACATCTTGCAGCAAGACCAGCAAGTCGACCTTGCTGCGCGCCAGATGCTGGGCGTCAAAGGCGGCGGTATTGTAGCGCAGCAAGTCTTCGATCTGATTTTGCAGGGACGCCGTGTTTTGCTGCAGGATGCCGGCGATTTCGCGCTGGCCATCGCTGAGCTTGCCGGCAACCTCGTCTTCCAGCAAGGCCACGCCTTCGCGCAGGGCCGCCAGCGGCGTTTTCAGCTCATGCGAGATGTGGCGCAAAAAACGTTCCTTGTCGGCATCGAGGTCCGCCAGGCGCTGGCGCAGCCAGTCCAGCTGCTGGCCCAGGCGGCGCGTATCGGCCGGGCCGCCGACGACGATGGGCTGGTCGTAGCGCTTCTCGCCCAGGCGCTCGATGGCCGACTCAATGCGGCGCAGTGGGCGCGACAATAGAAAACCGAAGCAGGTGGCCAGTACGGCCGCCAGCAGCACGGCGCCGCCCACCAGCACGCCCAGCACGCGGCGCTGGCGTTCCAGCTCGGCCAGCAGGGCATCGTTGCGGCTGCCGATTTCCGTCTTGCTTTCGCGCGCCAGGCTGTCATTGATCTGCGCCATGCGGGCAAACGCGCGGTACACGACGGCGTGGCCATCGCGCTTGCGGCGCTTACCCGCTTGCAAGACTTCCCACGCCGCTTGCGCCTGCGCCGTCCACTCGTCGGCCAGCTGCGAGGCAAACTCGGGCGTGGCGCGGTTCAGCACTTGCAGCGCCGCCGTCGCTTCGTCGCGGGCCGCCGCATAGCGCTCGCGGAACACGGGATCATCGAGCACGAGGAACTGGCGCGCGCTGCGCTCCATGGCCAGGGTACGCTCGGACAGACGCTGCGACTGTTCTGTCAGGGCAATCGCCTGCGCCGCCGTCTCGCGCCCCAGGCGCGCCAGGTGCTCCAGGGTCAGCAAGGCTTGCACGGAGGTAGCCGTCAAAATGCCCGTCGTCAAAATGAAGGCGGCAAATAACAGTTGGCGAAAGGACAGTCTGGACAAGGTAAGCGCCTTCGGTTCGGTCAGCAAGGGGGAAAAGGCGCATGGTACGCTAAGCCGCCATCCCGGGGCGCCACCCGTAAAAGAGGCTATTTGGCAACATTGTTGCTTTTGCGACCGACAAGCAAGCCTCGGCGGCGGCGCACGAATACTCCTAGTACAATAGGGAAAAACTTCACGCAGGCATCAAACTGGCGCCCGCCCTGGCATTACGCCACTTTGCCCCCACCTGTGATGCAGCCCCACCGACTATCCGTTTCACCTACTGAAGAGATCCCATACCGCATGAGCACATTTGAAAAAGTCAGCAGCAACTTCATTCCAGTCTTGCAGGCAACCATCGAGCAATATGTCGAGCCAGCAACGGGCATGCGCCATATCCACATGCATACCGAGCAGGCTGAGATGGTGTTCCTGGTGGCCTTTCCCACTGTGCCTGAAGTAAGCGACGGGCGCGCCCACATCCTCGAACACCTGGCCTTGTGCGGCTCGTCGCGCTACCCGGTGCGCGACCCCTTCTTCTCGATGCTGCGCCGCTCGACGGCCACCTTCATGAACGCGATGACCTATCCGGACCGCACCGTGTACCCGTTCGCCAGCACCGACCGCAAGGATTTCTTCAACCTGCTCGACGTGTACCTGGATGCCGCCTTCTTCCCCAACCTCGATTACCTGAATTTCCGCCAGGAAGGCTGGCGCCATGCGTTCGAAGGCGACAAGCTGGTGTACCAGGGCATCGTCTTCAATGAAATGAAGGGCGCCTTCAACAGCCCCATGCGCGCGCTCGACAGCGGCATCGCCAGCACCTTGCTCAAGGGCACGACGTATGAAGTGGAATCGGGCGGCGATCCGCTGGTGATCCCGGAACTCACGCATGCCATGCTGAAAGAATTCCACGCCAGCCACTACCATCCGTCGCAAGCCGTGATCATGACCGCAGGCAATATCGAAGCATCGGCCGTGCAGGAACAAGTGGCCGAACGCGTGCTGTCCAAGCTCAGCGGTTTCTCCGAACGCCGCCTGCCGCAGCTGGCGCCCGCCTGGACCGCGCCGCAGGAAAACATCGTCAACATTCCGTCGCAGGAAGCGCGCGACGATGAATTCGGCCTGCAATTCGCCTGGTTGATGGGCGAGTCGAGCGACCCCATCGCCTACTACCACGCGCATCTGCTGTCGCACGGCTTGCTGGGCGAATCGTCGGCGCCCGTCATGCGCGCCATGGAATCGGCCGGCTATGGCCGCCCATCGGACATGAATGGCCGCGACGCGGGCATCCGCCAGATGGTGTTCCACATCGGCATGGAAGGGTTGACGCAGGAACAGATCGCCGATGCGCACCAGCGCATCTGGACGGCGCTGGAAGAGACGGCGGAACAGGGCATTCCCGCCGCCGTGCTGCACGCGGCCTTGCGCGACATCAAATACAGCCAGCGCGAAATCAGCAGCGGCCGCATGCCGTATGGCCTGGGCCGCTTGCTGCACGCCTTGCCGCTGGCCATGTATGGCGGCGACGTGATGGACGCCTTCGACAATGCGGCGATTTTGGAAACGCTGGAACAGCAGATCGAAGGCACTGAATTCTTCAAGCAGCTGGTGCGCGAGCTGATCGCCAATCCGACCCGTTTGACCACCCACGTGGTGCCCGACAGCGCCTATTTTACCGACCGTGCCGCGCAGGAAGACGCCAAGCTGGCGGCCCTGCAAGCGCGCTTGACGGATGCCGAGCGCGAGCACATTGTCGCCGAGTCCGCCGCGCTGGAAGCGCATCAGCAACTGCCATCGAATTCGGAAGTGCTGCCGCGCATCCGCCCCGGCGACGTCAGCGCCGCGCCGCGCCCGGCCTTGCCGATTCCCCCGGCGATCGACGGCGCCGTGGCGTTCAGCATTGCCTCGAACGGCATCAGCTATGCCAACGTGCTGTACGACGTGTCGAGCCTGCCGGAAGCGTCGTGGCCCTGGCTGCGCCTGTACACGGACCTGGCGCCGGAACTGGGCGTGGGCGACATGTCGTTCGACGACGCCAGCGCCTGGCGCCAGAGCATGGTGCCTTCGTTCCACATCGGCCTGGAAGCCATTCCCCGCCCGCAGCAAGCCATGCGCGTGGAATTGTCGTTCTCGGCCAGCGGCTTGCGCGAAGAACACGCGGCGATTGCCGCCGTCCTGTCGGCCTGGATCGCCAAGCCCCGCTTCGATGAAGAAGAGCGCCTGGCTTTCCTGATCGAGAGCCTGGTGCAGGACAAACTCTCCAGCCTGGCCGAATCGGGCAACCGCTACGCCATGCTGGCCTCGGCAGCACCGCTGTCGCCCACGCGCCGCTTCGACGACATCGTCGGCGGCCCGGCCGCACTGCCGTTCTACCGCCGTTTGCAGCAACTGAGCAAAACCTCGGCAGGCTTGCAGGAAATCGCGCGCGAACTCGATACCTTGCACGCGCACATCATCGCCCAGCAGCCGACCGTGCTGTGCGCGGGCCTGGAGCACGATGGCATCACCCTGGCCCGCTTGCTGGAATTGCCGGCGGCCAGCACGCAGGCGGCAGCACCAGCCGTTGATGTCGCACCGGTCGCATTGCCGCTGGCTAACACGGCCCTGCATGCGACGAGCCAGATCAACCATTGCTTCGTTTCCTGGGCCGTGCCTGGCGTGCACAATCCGGACGCTGCGGCCCTGGCCGTGGCCGCCGAACTGATGACCAACCAGGTGCTGCATACGGCGCTGCGCGAAAAAGGCGGCGCGTATGGCGGCAGCGCCAGCTACGCGGCCGGCGCCGGCACGTTCACCCTGAGTTCCTACCGCGATCCGCGCCTGGCCGGCACGTTCGCCGACTTCGGCACGACGCTCGATCAGATCCTCGACGGCGACTTCTCGCAAGAGCAGGTAGAGGAAGCCATCATCTGCGTCATCAAGGGCCTCGACAAGCCGCACTCGCCGTACGCGGAAGCGCTGACGGCGTGGAACATGCAGCAGCGGGGCACGACGGAAGCCGTGCGCCAGCAGTTCCGCACCGGCGTGCTGAATTGCACCCTGGCGCAGATCAAGGACGTCACGCGCACCTGGCTGAAAAACGGCCAGCAAAGCCGCGCCGCGTTTGCGGGCAACACGACGCAAGACCTGGCCGGGCTGGACGTGGTCGATCTGCTGGCGCTGGCCAGCTAAAGCTTAGGTTTAACAGTCGGGTAGGTCGGATTAGCGTGGCGAAGCCGCGCGTAATCCGACACCACCACCGGCCAACAATATTGTCGGATTACGCGGCGTACCGCCGCTAATCCGACCTACGCTGCTATTGCGGTATTGAATTCGCTTCCATATACATCAACTCCCATTGATGCCCATCAAGATCCTGGAAACTGTGGCCATACATGAAGCCGAAATCCATCGGCTCCTTGTAGATGCTGCCGCCCGCCTGGACGGCTTTTGCCACCAGGTCATCGACTTCGCCGCGGCTCTCGGCCGACAAACACACGAGCACTTCCGTCGCCACCGTGGTGTCGCACAGCTGCTTGGGTGTGAATTGCTTGAATTTATCGTGCGTCAACAGCATCACGAAGATGTCGTCGGCAACGATCATGCAGGTCGCTGTTTCATCCGTGAAATGGGCATTGAAACTGAAGCCCAGCGCCGTGAAAAACGCCACGGAACGTTCGAGCGACTGGACGGGCAGATTGACAAAGATTTTGCGGGCCATCATGTCTCCTTGTAGGTCGAATGAGTACATCGTGCCCGCCAATTCTACACCGGCTTTTTACGCGCCCGCGCGTCCCACGGTCTTCGGCGCGTAGCCGAAATAACGGCTGAACGCGGCGCTGAAATTGGCCGGATGGCGATACCCCGTTTGCCAGCCCGCCTGCGCCACCTGACACCCATTTTCCAGCAGTAACTTTGCCCGCTGCATGCGCAGCGCCAGCAGGGTGCGCTGCGGGCTGTCGTGGTAGCGGTAGCGCCACCCCTGCTTGAGTTTGAACAAACTTAACCCTACTTGCGCGCACAGGTAGTCGAGCGTGAGTGCCTGCGCCATCTGTTCCTGCATCAGCGCGTGGACACGCTCCAGTTTGATGATATCGGCCTCGGACCAGCGCGGCACAAGAACGGGCGCCGGCCGCAGCGCCCGCAGTTGCTCCGCCAGCAAGCTGAGCACGCCGATATGCACGGCCAGCGGGTCCGTCGCGCGTAGCAGCGCGCGCGCGTGCAGGGCGGCAGTGGGTGTGGTGGCCGCATGCGCCAACTGGCGCGCACCGCCGTTGGGCAGCAAGGAAGTCAAGCCTTCCGGCCAGTAGCGCGCCAGCGCGTCTTCGCCGACCAGCACGCGCAATTGCGCCGCCCGTTGATTTGCCTCAAAACGGCGCTCGCCGCTGACGTGGTGAAACGCCGTCACCGTCGTATGCCCGCTCCGGAAATGCAATTGCCCGCCATCGCGCGTGGTGTAGCCGGACGCGCCTTCCAGGCCAATGGTAATGACCAGGCCGCCCCCGTCGTCATGCTGCGATTGCTCGACGAGCGCAAGGCGCGGGCGGTAATCGGAATGCACGAGCAGCACGCCCTGGTCGACTTGCCGCTGGTCGGCGCGGCACTCTTTCAACCCCGGATCCAGCTGGCGCCGCGTCCAGCCTGCCGCTTCCCTGTCCTGTCCTGCCATCGCTCCTCCCTGTCCCTGCGCACCGTTACGCATACGAAATGCGCCGTGCCGCATACAAATGCAAATGATAATTATTCTCATTGTTGCATAAAATGACGTTGATACCCACCTCGCCGAAAGGAAGATCATGTCATTCCATCCGCAACACGCCTTGCAACCGTACTGGGACCTGGCCGTCGCTCCCGTCCAGGCCGATGGGCTGGCCACCGCCCTGGAACTGGGCATTTTCGAGGTACTGGCCACGCCGCACACGCCGGCGCAACTGGCCGACGCCCTGTCGCTGCATGCGCCGCACACGGCCTTGCTGCTGGAATTGCTTTGGAGCATGCAGGTGCTGGAACGCGACGAGGGCGACGCAGATGCACAGCGCTACCGTTGCACGGCCACCACCTTGCAGTATTTCTGCCGCGACTCCGTGGCCTTTTGCGGCGATGCCTGGCTGTACCGGCTGCATGCGCTGCGCCATTTCGCCACGCAGCTGAACACGCTGGTGCGCGAGGGCGGCAAGGCGGCGCCGTACAGCGCGGCAAATGGGGTCAACTGGGCCGTTGCCGCACAACAGCAGATCGGCCAGGAGCAACGCGCCGTCACCATGCGCGCGGCCCTGTCCGTGATGCAGCGCATCGCCCCGTTTGCAGACGGCAACACGGCGCTGCGCCTGCTGGACGTGGGCGGCGGTCCGGGCTGGGTGGCCATTGCGCTGGCGCAAGCCCATGCGGGCGTGCGGGGCTGCGTTTTCGACTGGCCGGAAACGGTGGCCGTGGCGGCCGCGAACATCGCCCATGCGCAATTATCTGATCGCCTGGAGACCTTGGGCGGCGACCTGGACCGCGACGACATCGGCGGCGATTACGACCTCATCTGGTGCTCGTCCGTGCTGCATTTCGTGCCCGACATGGCGCGCGCCTTGCGCAAGATGCATGCGGCGTTAAAACCCGGTGGCGTGCTTGTCTGCGTGCAGGCGGAAATCGCGCCGACGCCCTTGGATGCGGCGCGCGTGCTGCCGTATTACTTGCCGATGCGCATGCTGGGCCGCACGATGACACGGCAGGGAGAACTGGCGCAGCTGCTGCGCGACACGGGCTGGCGGCAAGTGGAACAATACAGCGCCAGCGATTTCCCCATGGCACCCGTGCAAGTGCTGATTGCGCGCACTTGAATTGCAGGCGTTTTATGTCGCCCCATTCTGCAGCGACTCGATGATCAGACCAGCCAGCCGCTCGACGGGCGGCCTGGACACCGTTGAGGCACGCAGCAGTTCCAGCGACAGCGGTGGCAGGGCGGGCAAGCCCGCGTCCACATGATCGAGCGCGCACACGGTCGAGGGCAGGCCGTACGCCGTGCGCACCGTCACGCCCAGCCCGGCGGCAGCCGCCGCCCACAGTCCCGCCAGGCTGGGACTGGTAAACGCCGTGCGCCAGGCGATGCCGGCCCCATCGAGCGCCTGCGTGGCGCAGCGCAGGAACAGGCAGTCGCGGTCAAACGTAATCAAGGGCAAAGGCTCGCCCGATTCGGGTCGCCAGGCCAGGCTGGACGACGCGATCCAGCGCATGGACGGTTCGGCAATATGCTGGCGCTGCTGCGGCGGATATTCGGCCACGTCGGCGATGCAGGCGCCGCCCCACAGCAGGGCCAGGTCCAGCTGTCCCATGGCCAGGCCTTGCATCAGGGCCGTGTTGCGCGCCACGTGCGCCTCGATGCGCACTTTCGGATGCGCGCGCGCAAAGCGCCCCAGCACATCGGGCAGCAAGGCTTCGCCAAAATCCTCCTGCAGGCCCAGCCTGATCCAGCCTTCCAGTTCCGCGCCGCGCAAGGCGACGGCCGCCTCGTCATTGAGTTCCAGCAGCCGGCGCGCATAGCCGAGCAGGACTTCGCCGGACGGCGTCAGCGCCAGCCCCCGGCCATCCTTGCGGAACAGGGGCATGCCCGCCTGCTCCTCGAGTTTTTTCAGCTGCGCGCTGACGGCCGAGGTGGAACGGCCCACCTTGTCGGCCGCGCGGGCAAAGCTGCCCAGCTCGATGCCGGCCACATAGCTGCGCAAGAAGGCGATGTCGAAATTCAGCAGGCTCATGGGGCAAATGCAATCGTCCTGTTTTATGGGATGGTGTAGCGTAAATTATCTGATATTCAGAACGATCGTACTGCGCAACACTGTCAGGGTCAACCACTTTTCCCTCCCTGCCATGAGCACCAGCTGCCAAGCCATTCCTGTTCCCGTCACCGCGCCCGCGCTGGGCGACGCCCACCGCTGGAAAGTACTCGCCGTCGGCGTGGCGGCCAACGCCAGCTTTTCCGCCGCCGCCAACGGCATGCCCACCACGGCCATCTGGCTGCGCAGCGGCTATCACCTGAGCAATACGCAACTGGGGGTGGCGCTGGGCGCCATGGGCCTGGGCGTGGCCCTGACCGAATTGCCGTGGGGTATGGCCACCGACCGCTGGGGCGACCGCCCCGTGCTGCTGACGGGCTTGCTGGGCACCATGCTGGCGCTGCTGGCCTTGCTGCTGTGGATCACGCCCGCTGACGGCTCCGTGCCGCCCTTATGGGCGCTGGCGGCGGGGCTGGCGCTGGTCGGCGTGCTGGGCGGCAGCGTGAACGGTGCCAGCGGCCGCGCCGTGATGCGCTGGTTCGGCGCCGGCGAACGGGGTTTCGCCATGAGCATCCGCCAGACGGCCGTGCCACTGGGCGGCGGCCTCGGCGCCCTGATCTTGCCCAGCCTGGCATCGCGCTACGGCTTCATGCCCGTGTTTGGCGCCCTGGCCCTCGTATGCGGCCTGTCGGCGTTTTTTACGTGGCGCTGGATGCATGAGCCAGATTTCTCTGCCGAGGCCGCCACGGGGCCGCACAACGCGTCCAAAAGCCTGTCCGGGATCAAGCCACCGCCACCGTTGCGCAATCGAAAGGTCTGGCGCATGGTGGCGGCCATCGGCTTGCTGTGCGTGCCGCAGTTTGCCGTGCTCAGCTATGCCACCGTCTTCCTGCACGACCATGGCCGCCTGGGCCTGGCGGCCATCACGGCCGTGATGGTGGCCCTGCAGGCGGGCGCCATGGTGATGCGCATCTGGAGCGGGCGCCACACGGACCGCCACGCGAACCGGCCCGCCTACCTGCGCGGCTCGGCCCTGGTGGCGCTGGCGTCATTCATTTTGCTGGGATGCATCGCCTGGACGGATGCGCCAGGCTGGCTGCTGATGGCCGCCGTGGTGGCCGCCGGCATCGCCGTGTCCGCCTGGCATGGCGTGGCCTACACGGAGCTGGCGACGGAAGCGGGCGGTGCCAACGCGGGCACGGCCCTGGGCATGGCGAACACAGCCGTCTACGTGGGACTGTTCCTCACGCCGATGGCCATCCCGCACCTGCTGGCGGCCAGCAGCTGGCCCGTCGTGTGGTGGCTGGCGGGACTGGTGGCGCTGCTGACCTGGCCGCTGTTTCCCAGGGCTCAGGGCAGCGGCGAAATGCGATAGATGCAGCGCATCGCGTTCGTCAGCACATGCTGCTCGCGCACGATGCTGGCGTTCGGCCCCACCACTTCCTGGAACAGCTGCAGTTCGGAGCGGCAAAAGCCCTGGCAAGTGCGCGCGGCCGCGCAGATGGGGCAGTGGTCCTCGATCAGCAGCCAGTCGTCGCCGTCCGCTTCCACGCGCGCCATATAACCCTCTTCATCGCGCACGGCGGCCAGTTGCTGCAAGCGCGTGGGCAAGTCCGGCGCCGAGCACGCGAGCGCGTACGCGCTGCGGCTTTCCTCTTCGCGCTGCGTGATCAGTTTATCCAGCCCCGCCTCGCCGAACAGCTGGCGCACGGAGCCGATCAGCTTGATCGTCAGCTGCGCATGCGTGTCGGGAAAGCGCGCATTGCCCGCTTCCGTCAAGACCCAGTTCTGGCGCGGCCGGCCGGCGCCCGCCTGCGCTTCCTGGCGCCCTTCGATCAGACCCGCCGCCACCAGCTTTTGCACTTGCTGGCGCGCCGCCTCGCCCGTCATGTCCAGGGTCTTGGCCAGGGTCGCCGTGGAGACGGGTCCCTTGGTCTTGATGAAATACAGGATGCGCTCCGTCGTCTGCGGCGCTTCGCTATTATCCAAACGTTTACTTGTGTAATTCATTTCGCTCAACTATCATGGGGCCAGTTAACCAACTAATTGCTTGCATAATAGGCCGGTAGCTCCCCGCTGTCGAGGAGTTTCCACGTCCGCGTGCCGGCAAGACACTTTCTTGGACTGGAATCCCATGCAGCTGCAGCACTCCATTTGGCTGTTTCACGCCATCCTCGCCACCGGCCTGGCCACCTGGCTCACCCTGGCCGCCATCAACAACCTGCACGCCTTCCACGGCTCCGTCTGGGCCATCGGCAACACCATGCGCATGGATCCGCTGCGCATGGACCCGACCATCCAGACGCCGCTGCTGCGCCGCGCGCTCACTTCATTGACCTTGCACCGGCTCTCGCTGGGCGTGGTGCTGGCGCTGCAGCTTGCCGCCGCCATCGCCGCCTGGACGGGCGTGGCGCTGTTTTTCGGCGGCGGCCTGGCCGCCGGCTTGCCCTGGCTGAACCTGGCCTTGTGCGCCATGGCCGCCTTTTTGCTGCTGATGCACCTGGGCGGCCTGTGGTTCGGCTACTGGATCGCGCAAGAAGGCTTGCAGACGACGCACCTGGTGCTGCTGCTGTGGACCCTGGCGCTGTTTTTCACCTTCAACGCGCAGCGGACCTGATCAGCCTCCGCTGCGCCTCTTCTTTGTCTTTTTGTACTGCTGTAAAGGACTGCATCATAAATACGAAAATCGTCGGCGCCTCCGCGCTGGCCATCGCGCTGGCCGTCGCCGGTGCCGCGCTGTATCCGCGCGCCGCTTCACAAGCCGCTGCACATGCGGCCGATGCCACCGCCTCCCCGGCCACCAAGGTGGCGCTGGTGCACGTCGTGCTGGGCACGCAGGAGCGCTTTTTTGCGGGCGTGGGCGAACTGGAAGCGGCGCGGCAGGTGCAGGTGGCCGCCGAAACGGGCGGGCGGATCACGCAGATCCGCTTCGAATCGGGGCAAACCGTGGCAGCCGGCGCCGTGCTGGTACAGCTGAATGACGCGCCGGAACAGGCAATGCTGCTGCGCCAGCGCGCGCAGCTGAAGAATGCGGAAAGCAGCCATGCCCGCACGGCGCAGATGGTCAAGGAAAAGGCGGCCACGCAGGAGCAACTCGACACTGCGCTGGCCGCGCGCGACGCGGCCCTGGGCGACGTGCGCCAGACGGAGGCGCTGATCGCGCAAAAAACCATCCGCACGCCGTTCGCCGGGCAGCTGGGCATCCGCAAGGTGCACGCGGGACAGTACCTGAACGCGGCCGATACGGTGGCCAGTCTGATCGACACGAAGTCGCTGCTGGTGAACTTCGCCCTCGATGAACAGAGCAGCGCGAAACTGGCGCCGGGCCAGGCCGTGCAAGTGCTGGTGGACGCCTATCCGGACGACGTTTTTACAGCGAAGATCAACGCCATCGACCCGCTGATCGACCGCTCGCGCATGGTGCAGGTGCAGGCGGCGCTGACCAATCCGCGCGGCGCTTTAAAAGCGGGCATGTACGCGAATGTGCGCGTGGCGCGCGAGGCGGGCCAGCAGCTGACGGTGCCGGAAACGGCGGTGACCTACAGCGCGTATGGCGACACGGTGTTTGTGGCGCAGCAGGAGGGCAAGCAGCCGCTCACCGTCAAGCGCGTGGGCGTGAAACTGGGCGAGCGGGCAGGGGGCCGCGTGGCCATTATCGACGGCTTGCGCGAGGGGCAGCGCGTGGTCGCTTCGGGCCAGCTGAAACTGGCCGACGGCATGGCCGTGCAGGCCGTGGCCAACACCCTGGACGAGGCCAAGCGCGCCGCGCCCAAGGCCGGCTCGTAAGAGGAGCACGCGACCATGAAATTTACCGATCTATTCGTACGCCGCCCCGTGCTGGCGCTGGTGATCAGCACCCTGATTCTGATGCTGGGCGTGATCGCCCTCCTGCAGCTGCCGATCCGCCAATACCCGATGCTCGAATCATCGACCATCACGGTCAAAACCACGTATCCGGGCGCCTCGGCGGAACTGATGCAGGGTTTTGTCACGCAGCCGATCGCGCAAGCCGTGTCGTCGGTGGAAGGCATCGATTACCTGACCTCGTCGTCGGTGCAGGGCAGCAGCACGGTCACCGTGCGCATGGAATTGAACCGCGATTCCACGCAGGCGTTGACGGAAGTGATGGCCAAGGTCAATCAAGTGCGCTACAAGCTGCCCGAAGGCGCTTTTGACCCCGTCATCGAGCGCTCGGCCGGCGATTCCTCGGCCGTCGCCTACGTCGGCTTTGCCAGCGAGAGCGTCTCGGCGCCCGCGCTGACCGATTATCTGGCGCGCGTGGTGCAGCCGATGTTCGCCACCATCGACGGCGTGGCGAAAGTCGACGTGTATGGCGGCCAGCAGCTGGCCATGCGGCTGTGGATCGACCCGGTAAAACTGGCGGCGCGCGGCTTGACGGCCGCCGACGTGGCCGACGCCGTGCGGCGCAATAACTACCAGGCGGCACCGGGCAAAGTGAAAGGACAATTCGTCGTCTCTAACATCAGCGTCAACACGGATCTGACCAGCGTGGCGGAGTTCCGCGACATGGTCATCCGCAAGGGTGGCGATGAAAAGGACAGCGCATCGCTCGTGCGCTTGAAGGACGTGGGCACGGTGGAACTGGGCGCGGCCGCCACGGAAACGAGCGGCATCATGAACGGCGTGCCGGCCGTGTATCTGGGCCTGTCGCCCACGCCGGGCGGCAACCCGCTGGTGATCGTCGACGGCATCAAAAAACTGCTGCCCGAAATCCAGAAAACCCTGCCGCCCGGCGTGAAAGTCGAGCTGGCGTTCGAGACGGCGCGCTTCATCCAGTCGTCCATCGAGGAGGTGGCGCACACCCTGCTCGAAGCGCTGCTCATCGTCGTCATCGTCATCTATCTGTGCATGGGTTCCTTGCGCTCCGTGCTGATTCCCGTCGTGACGATCCCGCTGTCGATGCTGGGCGCGGCGGCGCTGATGCTGGCTTTCGGCTTCAGCATCAATTTATTGACCTTGCTGGCGATGGTGCTGGCCGTGGGCCTGGTGGTCGACGACGCCATCGTCGTGGTGGAAAACGTGCACCGGCATATCGAGGAAGGCAAGACGCCCGTGGCCGCCGCGCTGGTGGGCGCGCGCGAAGTGGCCGGTCCCGTGATCGCCATGACGATCACGCTGGCCGCCGTGTATGCGCCGATCGGCATGATGGGGGGTCTCACGGGCGCGCTGTTCAAGGAGTTCGCGCTGACCCTGGCCGGCGCCGTGGTGGTGTCGGGCGTGGTGGCGCTGACCTTGTCTCCCGTGATGAGCTCTTTGCTGCTGCAACCGAAACAATCGGAAGGGCGTATGGCGCGCGCCGCCGAGCATTTCTTCGAAGGCTTGACCACGCGCTATGCGCGCCTGCTGGACCGCTCGCTGCACCACCGCTGGCTCAGTGCCGGTTTCGCCGCGCTGGTGATGGTCAGTTTGCCCTTTTTGTACCTGCTGCCGCAGCGCGAACTGGCGCCAGCGGAGGACCAGGCCAGCGTGCTGACGGCCATCAAGGCACCGCAGCACGCCAACCTCGATTACGTCGAACGTTTTTCCTACAAGCTCGATGATATCTACAAAAATATCCCCGAAACGCACTCGCGCTGGATCATCAATGGCGGCGAAGGCCCCGCGTCGAGCATCGGCGGCATCAACCTGACGCCGTG
Source organism: Janthinobacterium sp. PAMC25594 (assembly GCF_019443505.1). Lineage (NCBI taxonomy): Bacteria > Pseudomonadati > Pseudomonadota > Betaproteobacteria > Burkholderiales > Oxalobacteraceae > Janthinobacterium > Janthinobacterium sp. PAMC25594. The sequence continues at coordinate 3,973,767 of NZ_CP080377.1, read as the reverse complement.
GGCCGAACGCGCGCGCAATGCGGCCGTCATCCAGGCCGAATTGCAGCACGCCGTGGGCGACGTGGAAGGCACCAGCATTTTCGCCTTCCAGCTGGCGCCCCTGCCGGGATCGAGCGGCGGCTTGCCCGTGCAGCTGGTCTTGCGCAGCGCGCAGGATTACGCCACGCTGTTCCGCACCATGGAAGACGTCAAGCAGCGCGCGCGCGACAGCGGCCTGTTCGCCGTCGTCGACAGCGACCTCGATTACAACAACCCCGTGGTGAAGGTGCGCGTGGACCGTTCCAAGGCGAACAGCCTGGGCATCCGCATGCAGGACATCGGCGAATCGCTGGCCGTGCTGGTGGGCGAAAATTACCTGAACCGCTTCGGCATGGATGGCCGCGCGTATGACGTCATCGCGCAAAGCCCGCGCGAACAGCGACTCACGGCGCAAGCCCTGACGCAGCAGTACGTGCGCGCCGACGATGGCAGCCTGCTACCGCTGTCCGCCGTCGTCTCGGTGAGCGAACAGATCGAGCCGAACATGCTGACGCAGTTCAACCAGCAAAACGCGGCCACCTTCCAGGGCGTGCCGGCGCCGGGCGTGACCCTGGGCGACGCCGTCACCTTCCTCGATGGCGTGGCGAAAACCCTGCCGCCCGGCTTCAGCTACGACTGGCAATCCGATGCGCGCCAGTTCGCCACGGAAGGCAATGCCCTGCTGCTGGCCTTCCTGGCGGCCGTCGTCGTCATCTACCTGGTGCTGGCGGCCCAGTACGAAAGCCTGACGGACCCGCTGATCATCCTGATCACGGTGCCACTGTCGATCTGCGGCGCCCTGATTCCGCTGGCGCTCGGCTACGCCACCGTGAACATCTACACGCAGATCGGCCTGGTGACCCTGATTGGTTTGATCAGCAAGCACGGCATCCTGATGGTGGAATTTGCCAACGAATTGCAGGTGCATGAACAGCTCGACCGCCTCAGCGCCATCCGCAAGGCGGCGCAGATCCGCTTGCGCCCGATCTTGATGACGACGGCCGCGATGGTGGTGGGCCTGGTGCCGCTGCTGTTCGCCTCGGGCGCGGGCGCCAACAGCCGCTTCGGCCTGGGCGTCGTGATTGTCTCTGGCATGTTGATCGGCACCTTCTTCACCCTGTTCGTGCTGCCCACCGTGTACACCTTTTTGGCCCGCCGCCACACGGCCGACCATGCCACGCCGCGTGCCCGCGACCTGTCGCAGGCGCTGAAGGAATCCCCATGAAAAAGTACCGCTATCTCGTCGCCCTTTTCCCCGTGCTGGCCGGCTGCGCCGTCAGCCCCGCCTACGTCACGCCGGGCACGCCCGACATCGCCCTGGCCAGTCCGCAGCAAGCGCAATTCGCACCTGGTACGGGCGCCGTCAGCGAGACCGCGTGGTGGACGTTTTTCGACGATGCGCGCCTGTCGCAACTGATCGCCAGCGCACTCGAACACAACCTCGATATCGCCCAGGCGCAAGCGAATCTGCTGGCCGCGCGCGCCATCTTCGACGAGCGCCGCCTCGATGAACTGCCCACTGTCACGGGCCAGGCGGGCTGGCAGCGCCAGGTGCGGCAAAACACCCCCGATAGCCGCACCGCCAGCGCCAGCACGCGCGTGGGTTTCGACGCGCAATGGGAGATCGACCTGTTCGGCCGCCTGGCGCATATTTCCCGCTCGGCGCAGGCGCGCGCCGACGCGGCGCAGGCGGACTTGCGGCAAGTGCAGCTGACGATAGCCGCCGAGGTGGCGCGCAATTACTACGAGGCCCTGGGCTACCAGCAAAACCTGGCGCTGACGCAGGCGCAGGTGCAAAGCTGGCGCGACACGGTGGACTTGACCGACGCGCGCATCCGCGCCGGCAGCGGCTTGCCGGAAGAACGCCACAATGCGCTGGCCAACCTGGCGCGCAGCGAGGCGGCCTTGCCGCCGTTGCAGGCGCTCTTGCGCCAGGCGCAGTACCGGCTCGATGTCTTGAGCGGCCAGCCGCCGGGCGCCATCGCGCTGGCCACCACGCCGCGGCAACAGGCGCCGCTGGCGGGCCAGCTGCCGCTCGGCGACGTGAATCAACTGATCAAGCAGCGGCCCGACGTGGTGCGCGCCGAGCGCCTGCTGGCCGCGTCCAGCGAAGACGTGGGCGCCGCCACGGCCGACCTGTATCCGCGCCTGAGCCTCGGTGGTTTCCTGGGCTTCTTTGCCCTGCGCGGCAGCGGCGTGTTCGACGGCGGCGCGCGCGCCTTTGAGGTGGCACCAATTGTCAGCTATCCGGCCTTCCGCCTGGGCAGCGTGCGGGCACGCTTGCGCGGCACGCAGGCCGAGGCGCACGGCGCGCTGGCGCGCTATGAACAAACGATGTTGTTGGCGCAGGAAGACGTGGAAAACGCCGTCACGCAGCTAGCGGAAAACCAAACGCGCCTGGCCTCCCTGCTGGAATCGGCGCGCCACGGCAATGCGGCGCTCGGCATCGCCAGCACGCGCTATCAGGGCGGTGCCGGCAGCTACCAGGCCGTGCTGGAAAACCAGCGCGCCTTGTTCGATATCCGGCGCGAAGCGCTGCTGGCGGAAACGGCGTCCTACATCGATGCGATTGCCCTGTACAAGGCGCTGGGATGGGGGCAAACTATGTGATCTTTTTAGCTCGGAAAGGGGCGCGATGTTCACGCAAGGCAGCTGGCTCAATCCACCGGAAAATTTCACCCGCGACGCGGCGCAACTGCGCGTGACGACCGATGAAAAAACCGATTTCTGGCGCAAGACCTCGTATGGTTTTATCCGCGACAGCGGCCACTTTTTCGGCACGGAAATCGGCGGCGATTTCACGGCGCAGCTGCACGTGGCGGCGCAGTACTCTTCGCTGTATGACCAGGCCGGCATGATGGTGCGCATCGATGCGGAAAACTGGATCAAATGCGGTGTCGAATTTTCCGACGGCCAGCTGCTATTGAGCAGCGTACTGACCCTGGACAAATCGGATTGGGCCGTCAGCATCGCCCCCGCCATGCCCGATGGTTTCTGGCTGCGCGTGACGGTGGCGCAAGGCGTGATCCGCGTGCAGTATTCCACCGATGGCCAGCGCTGGCCGCTGCTGCGCCTGGCGCCGTTTCCCACGGCATCGCGCTACCTTGTCGGCCCCATGTGCTGCACGCCGGAACGTGGTGGCCTGGAGGTGGTTTTTTCGCAGTTTTCCATCGCTCCGGCGCAGCAAAAAGACTTGCATGATTTGAGCTAAATTAAACCACCCACGTTTCGTGCAGATGGCGCCACAGCAGGGCGCCAGTGGGTGTTTTGTCATACACGACGGTCGACAGGCGCTCGGTGTTTTCTCCCCCCGGCAGCGACTGGCATTCGCGGTAGGACACGGTGGCGCCGGCCGCGCTGTCCTGGATTACAACGAGGTCGGAAAGCCGCATCTGCAAACCCGGACGGCTACCGCCGGCGGCGCGGAAAAACGCCGTCAAGCCGGCGTGATCGAGCTGCTTGCCACCGGGCGCCACCATCGTGAAAGCGGGTGAAAAACGCGCCAGCAAATCAGCGCAATGTTCGGGCGCCGCAGCCTCGCCGGAAAGCCACTCGCGGATCAGCACATGCGTGGATAAAACATCGTCAAAACAGGGGTTCGTTGCGTTCATTTTTTCGCTACTCCATGGTGATGTAAAAGGTCGAGAACGGCGCGGTTATCGATCCGCGCGCACAGCACCAAAGGCAGTACGCACGAGGCGGCGGCGAGGGCAAAACACCAGTGAAAAACCTGCACCGCGCGCGCGTGCTGGGCGGGGTCGTCCAGCGACGCAATCCCATGCGCCGCCAGCAAGCCATTCAGCAGTACGCTGAGCAGCGCCACGCCCAGGCAAAAGCCCAGCTGGCGGTTGATATTCCACACGGCGCTGGCCTGGCTCAATTGCCCGTCCGGCGTGCGCAAAAACGCCGTGCTTTGCGCCGTGCTGCTGCACAAGCCGCCGCCAAAACCCATCACGGCATACGCGCCCGCCAGCCAGAATAACTGGCCCGCCGCATCCACGCGCAGCAGCATCAGCATGCCCGCCGCCTGCAGCAGCGCACCGGCAATGAACAGCGGTTGCGGACCCACGCGGCGATAGCTTTTGCCGGTCAGTGAAATGGCCGCAAACGAGGCCAGCGCCCACGGCAGCATCAGCGCGCCCGCCGTCGATGCCGACATGCCCAGCACGCCCTGCAGGTACAGCATGGCCAGCAGGCTCACGCCCATGAAGACACCGGGCACCAGCAAATACATCAGCATGGCAATGCGCAGCAGCGGTTCGGCGGCCAGGCGCAGGTTCAGCAGCGGCGTGGCTTTGCGCAAGGCGCCGCGCACGTAGGCCCAGGCGCAGAGGGCACCCAGCGCCAGCACGCCGGCGCCGGCCGCCAGCTCGCCCGGTGTGCCCAGCATCGTCAGGCCCAGCAACAGCAGCAAGATCGCCGTGCTGCCCGCCAGCAGGCCGCCCACGTCGAGGCGGGGCACTTGCGCGCGCGGCGGGTCGGGACGCAGCCAGCAGGCGGCCAGCAGCAGCGCCAGCGCGGCGAAGGGCACGTTCAGATAGAAAATCGCGCGCCACGACAGGCTGTCGACGATCACGCCGCCCAGCGCGGGCGACAGCGCGGGCGCCAGCAAGCCCACCAGCATGATGACGGAGGACAGGCCAGGGCGCTCGGCAGGCTGGTACAGATGGTAAGTCATGCTTTGGCCCAGCGGAATGAGCAAGCCGCCACCCAAACCCTGCACGCAGCGCCAGACGATCAGCGCCTCGATCGAGGGCGCCAGGCCGGCGCCGATGCTGGCGCATAAAAAAGTTAGCAACGATGCCATAAACACGGTTTTGCTGCCATAATAGGCAGCCAGCCAGGCGCTGGCGGGGATGACGATGGTCAGGCCGAGAATGTAGCCGGTGCTGATCCAGGCCAGCTGCGCCACCGAAGCGTGCAGGGCATGGCCGATGTCGGGGTAGGCGACGCTGGTGATGAACATGTTGATCAGGTCGACGAAAAAACCCAGCAGATAGATGGCCGCCACTTTTTTGCGATAGTCCATGGTGCTCCGAATGGCAAACGGCCAGCTTAAGCGCCACAGGCCATTTGCGTAACGGGCCAGCCCCGATTACACTGTCAAATAAATTTTGACAAACCTCTACAACCCGCATGCCTCCTCATTCTTATTTATGATCAGTCTTGACCGCTTGGGTATTTTCATCGCCATCGTCGACGCCGGCTCGCTGACGGCGGCCGCCGCCGTGCTGGGCCAGAGCAAGGCCGTCGTCAGTTTTAACTTGAAACAGCTGGAGGCGGAGCTGGGCGTGTCGCTGCTCACGCGCAGCACGCGCAGCCTGGCGCTGACCGACGTGGGACGGCGTTTTTACGAAGATTGCCAGCGCGTGCTGAGCGAAGCGCACGGCGCCATCGAGACGGCGCGCCAGGGCCAGCAGGGCTTGCGCGGCACCCTGCGCCTGACCACCACCGTCGAATACGGCGGCCGCACGGTGATCCCCGCGCTGATCGCGTTTGCCGCCGCCCACCCGCAGCTGCAGATCCAGCATTCGTCTTCATCGTCGCATGAAGACCTGATCTCGGGCCGCTACGACCTGGCCATCCGCATGGGTTCCCTCAACGATTCGAGCTACCGCGCCGCGCTGATCGAACCGTATGCGATCTGGCCCGTCGCCTCGCCCGCCTACCTGGCCAGCCTGCCCGCCAGGGACATCGCCAGCTTGCCCGACTTGCAGCGCGCGCGCTGGCTGGCGCACAGCCGCCTGGCTTCGCCGCTGCGCTGGGAGGTGCAGACACCGGACGGCGCCGCCACCTTCGCCGCGCAGGACGACGCCGCCATCCATTCCGACTCCGCCTCGGCCCTGCTGGGCTTTGCCCTGGGCGGCTGCGGCGTGGCCCTGCTGCCGCAGTGGCTGGTGGAGGCGGACGTGCGCGCGGGACGCCTGCGCCGCCTGCTGCCCGACGTCGTGTTCCCGCAGCAGGGCGTGTATGCCGTGTATCCGAACACCCAGCATATTGCGGAAAAGGTGCGCGCCTTTATCGACTTTTTGCGCGCTTTTGTGGGCACGCCGGACTGAGATTTCACTTCGTCAATACTTGATAAACACAACGATTTCCAAGAGGCAAACGGGCGCCCCTTTCGCTTGACACGGCCTACACTGAAAGGACGTTGTTCACCGATTGGAGACCATCATGGCACATACATTGGCAGCAGTTTTCGCCGTGCGCGACATGGCCGAGCGCGCCCGGCACGACCTGATCACGGCGGGCATCCCCGGCGCCAGCATCCGCCTGCGCGATGCGGGCAGCGACGACTTTTCCACCACGGAAAACATCCGCCGCGACGACAGCGATAATCTGCTCGACAACATCAAGCATTTCTTTACGGACCTGTTCGGCAGCCACGCCGACCGCCACATCTATGCGGAAGCCGTGCGGCGCGGGCATGTCGTGCTGACCCTGGAAGGGGCGAGTGACGCCGATATCCAGCGCGCCACCGACCTCGTCGAGCGCTATGCGCCGCTCGACATCGATGCGCACGCCGGCCACTGGCGTGCCGGCGGCTGGCAAGGCGCGCCGCAACACGACAGCGCGATGCGCCAGGGCGCCAGCATGCAGTCCGGCGCGCCATCGCAGCAGGGCACGTCCGCCAGCAATATGAACGAGGCGCCAGGGTCGCAGCAGTTTGCCCGCGACATGGCGTCGCCGCCGCCTTCCGGCACGGGCGCCAACGTGCGCCGCTATCCGGGCGCCGAGAACCTGCCCGGCACCAGCTACGACGACGAGCAGTATTACCGCAGCCACTGGAGCGCCACCTATGTCGCCACCGGCGCGCGCTTCGAGGACTACGATCCCGCCTACCGCTATGGCCATTCCATGGCCAACAGCGACAGCTACCGGGGCCGCCCATGGGACGAGGTGGAAGCGGACCTGCGTTCCACGTGGGAGCACACGTATCCCCAGTCCGCGTGGGACAACTTCAAGGCGGCCATCAAGCATGGCTGGGAGCGCGTGACCTCCTGACGCGCGCTGAGGGGGTTGCTCCCCTCAGCGCCCCTCGTGCGTGAGCTTGAGGAAGTGGTTCAGGATGTGGAAGTGGTCTTCGAAGAATTGCTCTTCCATGGCCGGCAGCGAGGCCACGGGCACCCACTGCGCCAGCGCCGCGTCGTCGGCCGCCGTCACGGCCGGCAGCTGGCGCGTCTTCAGGTCAAAATAATGCGCATGCGTGATGGTGCGCCCGCGCTGGCTGCGGTCCGGGTGGTCAAACACGGCCACGCCGACCAGCGCCTCGACGAGGGTGGGCGCCAGCACGCCCAGCTGGGTTTCTTCCGCCAGCTCGCGCAGGGCTCCCTGCAGCAGACGCTCGCGCGGCTCCAGGAAGCCGCCGGGCAGCGCCCACAAACCCTTGCCCGGATAGCCGCCGCGGCGCACCAGTAAAACGTGGCCGCCCGTCTGCACCAGCGCATCGACGGTGCAAAAGATGGGCGCATACGGCGCCGTGCGCCAGCGCGCCTTGTACGCCTCGATGGCGCGGTGTTCCTGCACCAGCGGCGCGTACCACGGCAGCAAGGTCCACGCTTTGACATACTGTCCGATGGCCGCCGGCAGCAGCTGCGCCACGGCGCTCAGCGACACGTCCACGTCCTCGGCCTCGAACAGCACGTTGCGGATGGCCGTCGCGCCGATCGGTGCGCCAGGGTCGATCTCCAGGTTGAGCAACTGCCAGTGCGGGAAGTGGTGCAGGTAATAACTGGTGGCGTCCTTGAAGCAGGCCACCAGGGCGATGCGCTGCGCCGCGGGCACGGCGCCCGCCACGGCGCGCCGCACGGCGTCGGCCCACAAGCCATCGTCGTAGTAATCGCGCACGGCCACGTAATGCACGCGCGCGCGCTGCGCCTCGGGTAACGTTGCGGCGATCATGGCGGCCCGTTCCTGCCACGTAAACGGGTTCTTCGGGCTGCGCGCATGGAAGGCGGAACCGAGCACCACCACCACCTGGGTGGCGGTGGCCAGCGCCTTCCGCAGCAAGCCCGCATGGCCATTGTGAAAAGGCTGGAAGCGGCCGATCAGGATGGCCGCGTCGGCGCAATAGGATAAGGTCATGCGTCGTCTCCGGTAGGGTAGTGGGCGGCGATCGGCAATTGACGCCCGCTGCCAAAGGCGCGCGAACGCACGCGGATGATGGGCGCCGCCTGGCGCCGTTTATATTCGTTGCGGGCGACCATGCCGAGGATGCGCCGCACCAGTGCCCTCCCGTCGTCCGTCTCGCGCAGCTGGTCGACCAGGGTCAGTGCTTGCGCGCTTTCGGCCGCCGGCAAACGCCGTCCCTCGATATGCCACTTCAGGATTTCATCGAGCACCGGGTACGGCGGCAGGCTGTCCGTGTCGCGCTGGCCCGGCGCCAGCTCCGCCGACGGGGGTTTATCGAGCACGGCGGCGGGGATCAGCTCGCGCCCGGCGCTGGCGTTGATGTGGCGCGACAGGGCGAACACCTCGGTTTTATACAGGTCGCCGATCAGGCCCAGGCCTCCATTCGTGTCGCCGTACAGGGTGCAGTAGCCGACCGAGATTTCACTCTTGTTGCCGGTGGTGAGCAGCAGGGCGCCGAACGCATTCGAGTACTCCATCAGGATGGTGCCGCGCACGCGCGCCTGCAAATTTTCCAGCGGCAGCCCCTGCAGCTTGCCGTCGAAGGCCTCCGCGTAGCCGGCCTCGTACTGCGCCACGATGTCGCGTATCGGATGCGTGGTCAGGGCGATGCCCAGGTTGGCGCACAGGGCGACGGAATCGGTGACGGAGCCGGCGCTGGAAAAGACGGACGGCATGGTGATGGCCGCCACGTTGTCGGCGCCCAGCGCCTCGACGGCCAGGGCCAGGGTCAGCGCCGAATCGATGCCGCCCGAGCAACCGACGACGACTTGCGTAAAACGGCAGCGGCGCGCGTAGTCGCGCAAACCGAGCACGATCTGGCGCCGCGCAAATTCGACGGCGGGAATGCCGTCCGGGTCGGGCACGGGGAAGGGCTGACCATCGGACCGCGCGAAACGGCCATCGGCAAAACGCAGCAGCTGAAAATCCTCGACGAAGCGGGCCGCCTCGAATTGCAGGCCGTCGCCGGGCGAGATGGCGAACGAGGCGCCGTCGAACACAAGTTGATCCTGGCCGCCCACCTGGTTGACGAACAGCAGGGGCAAGTTGACGCGTGCGCAGGCGGCGCCAAACACGGCGTGGCGCTGCGCGCGCTTGCCGATGTCGGACGGGCTGGCGTTGATGCTGACGATGAGATCTGGCCGCGCCGCGTGCAGGGCCTCAAACGGATTGACGGCGTAGGCGCGGCCATCGTCGTTCCAGCCATCCTCGCAAATCATGAAGCCCACCTTGCAACCGGCGATATCGAGGGTGCAGGCGCCGGGCGGACCGGGCTCGAAATGGCGGCCCTCGTCGAAGATGCCATACGTCGGCAGCAGCTGCTTGTAGTATTCGGCGACGATGTGCCCGTCGCGCATCGCCAGCAAGGCGTTGTACAGGGGCTTGCCGACGCCGGGATTCGGGCGCGCCGTGCCGATGACGGTGACCAGTCCGGGCCAGCGCGTGGACGCCTCCAGCAGCTTATTCAGCGCCCGCTGCATGGCGCGCAGGAAGGCGGCGTCCTCGAACAGGTCGCCCGGGTAGTACGCGCACAGCGACAGTTCGGGGCACACCAGCAGGTCGGCGCCATCGCTGCTGGCGCGGGCCATGCGCGCGGTGATGGCGGCGACATTGGCGTCGAAGTCGCCCACGGTGGGATTCATCTGGGCGAGGGCGATGGTCAGCATGGTGATCCTTCAATTGGTTCCGCTTGAAACCACTATCCTGCCTGAAAAATTTTCTGAGCGTACTGATGCAATCGTGCAAGCCTGCCGCTCCAGTCCCTACAAAGTCTTCAGCCAGGCCCGCAAGCGCGTGCGCGCATTCGCATATGGCGACGCCGTATTGAATTGGATCATGCGTCCCATCGTGTAATGCGTGTACCAGGGCTAGCCATACAATTGCGCGTCGTCATGCGCGTCGATCAGCGCCAGCAGCTGGTCTTTCGCCTGTTCCAGGCGCTGCAGCAAGTCGTCCATGCTGAGGTCAGCATAGTCCGCATAGAAACGCTGCGCCAATGGACCCAGAGCGTTCCACGTGAAACCTTCGGCGGGAAAGGCGATGTCCTCGATGCGTTTACCGTCGCGCAGCTGCGCGTGCCAGTGCAGGACCAGCTCGTTCCATCCCACCAGATAGGCGAGCAGATCGCACACGCTCATGCGCGTGCCCTTCACTTGTCCCTCCAGCACGGGATCGCGCGCCAAGGCCGGTGGCACGCGCGCCAGCTCCTGCGCCAGCTTGGCGTACGTGGTGCTAATCGCCTCGACCAGTTCCTGCTTGCTGTTCGGAATGGCCATCACGCCGCCTTCACGACAGGCAAGCCGGCCGCCTGCCAGGCGTCGTAGCCGCTGCCGAGACGGCGCGCAGGCAAGCCGTGCTGGCGCAGGGCCGCCACGGCTTGCACGGACAGCACGCAATACGGGCCGCGGCAGTAGGCGGCAATTTCTGCGTTCGCGGGCAACTCGCCCAAGCGGCGCTGCAAGTCTTCAAAGGGAATATTGATCGCACCGGGCAAGTGCCCGGCGGCAAATTCCTGCGCGGGACGCACGTCGAGCACGGTGATGCTGGCTTCCTGCAAGCGCGCCAGCAACTCGTCGCCCGTGATCGCTTCCACGTGGTCGCCCCGGCTCAGCGCCTGCAATTCGCTGCGCTGATGCTGCGCATACAGCTCCAGCGCAGCCAGCAGTTGCACGATGGGGCCACTGCCGAGCCGGTACAGCACGCGCTTGCCGTCGCGGCGCGCCTGCACGAAGCCAGCGCGCCGCAACTGCTGCAAATGCTGCGAGGTATTTGCCACGGACAGGCCCGTCAACTCCACCAGCTGCTCCACCGCAAATTCACCGTGCGCGATCTGCCCGAGCAGGTGCAGACGCGGCGCACTGCCTAAAATATGGGCAAACGCGGCGGAACCGGCAAGCAATTCAATATCAGCATTTTTCATTGACACGATGCTAGCACCCTTATAACATTCAAGCAATTAATTGAATGTTAGGAGCGGTAATGCAAATACTCTGGCTCGATGCCCTGGCGATCGGCGTGGGCGCGACGGCGGTGATGGATGTGTGGGCGGTGGCCTTGAAACGCTTCTGGTGCATCCCCTCGCTGAACATGGCGATGGTAGGACGCTGGCTGGGCCATCTGCCACGCGGCACCTTGAGCCACGTCAACATCGCCCAGGCGGCGCCCGTGCGCGATGAAGCGATCCTGGGCTGGACCGCCCATTACGTGATCGGCGTGCTGTTTGCGGCCGTGCTGCTGGCGCTGGTGGGACAGGAGTGGGTGCGCCAGCCGACGTTCGCGCCGGCGCTGCTGGCGGGCCTGGTGAGCGTGGCCGCGCCGTTTTGCATCTTGCAGCCGGGCATAGGCGCCGGCCTGGCCGCCCGCAAGACGCCGCATCCGACCGCCGCCCGCCGGCGCAGCCTGATGGCCCACACGGCGTTCGGCATCGGCCTGTACCTGGCGGCGCTGCTGTGGTCGACCGTGCGCTGACTTGTGCCGACTAGCTCGTCAGCGGCGGCACGGGGGCGGGGGACGCCGTCGGCGCCACCGCCGGGATCAGCGGCGCCTCGGGCTGCGCCGGCACGGTGCTCAGCACCATCGTGCTGGGCTTGGCAATCGCGATATGCGCCTCGTCCAGGCGCTTGAGCAGCTCGAACAGCAGGGCGCTGCGGATGCCCGACGTCAGGCGCGGCGACGAGGCATAGCCGGTGGCGTTGAACAGCAACAGGCCATTGTCGATGCCGTCGAGCTGCACGCTGGGCGCCGGCGTGTCGAGCACGTCGGAATTGTCGACAAAAACGGACAGGATCAGCGCGCGCGCCGCCTGCGCATCCGTGCCCAGCGGCAGCGGCAGCTTGACTTGCACCAGGCCCAGCGGATTGGCCAAGGTCACGTTGCGCACCGTCTTGGTGATGAATTCCGAGTTCGGCACGATCACCGTCGAACGGTCGCTCAGCTGAATTTCCGTGGCGCGCACATTGATGCGGCGAATGTCGCCCTCCACGCCGCCCAATGACACCCAGTCGCCCACTTTTACAGGGCGCTCGGCCAATAGAATCAGGCCGGAGACGAAATTCTGCACCACCGCCTGCAAGCCGAAACCGATACCCACCGATAAGGCCGACGCCACCCATGCGATGCGTTCCAGGCCGATGCCGGCCGCCGACAGGGCCAGCGCCACGGCCAGCACGCCGCCGATATAGCCGAACAGCGTGATGAACGACACTTGCATGCCCGTATCGAGATTGGTGGTCGGCAAATAACTGTTTTGCAGCCAGCGCTTGAACAGACCCAGCGCCACAAAGCCGACGACCAGCACCAGCAGGGCCTGGATCAGGGCGGACGGGCGGATCGCCACCTCGCCGATGGCCAGGCCATCCTGCAGCTTGCCGACCCGCTGGAACAGCTCGCCCGGCCCCTCGCCGAACGGCGCCAGCAGCAGCATCAGCGCCAGCAGCACGACGATGGCGCGGCCGATGCCCGACAGCAGCACGGCCGCCTGGTCGCGCGCCTTGGGCGTGGCCAGCACAGGATGGGCGGCATCCGGCGGCGGCGGCGTGGACGCCAGCAACATGCAGATATCATCGACCAGCACCGTCAGCAGGTACGTGCTGCCCACCACCACGATGACCCAGGCGATTTGCTTGGCGATAAAACTGCCGAAGGCCACATAGCCGACCAGCAAACTGATGACGCTGGACGCCAGCGCCAGCCACAGCAGCACCGTGACGCAACGCAGCCACAGCGGCGTGACCAGGGTGGCGGGATCGGCCTCGCGCAACAGGCGCCAGCAGCGCTCGGCGCGCATCAAGCCATAGGCGATGGTCGTGCTCATCACCAGGGCGACGATGCAATTGACGGCCACGGCCGTGGACAGGCCCGCATTGATGACGATGGTGACGCGTTCCGTGGCCCACACCAGCACCACGATGAAGGAAAACATCCAGGGAAAATGGCGCAAGCGGTGCGCCAGCGCGTCGGGCAGCGGCAGCAAACGCCACGATACGCGCCAGGGCGACAGCAGCGCGTGGCCCAGGCCCGCCGTAAAACCGGCAAAACAGATGATGCCGATCAAGCTGCTGAGGAAAGTCGAGGTTTTTTCGGACAGGCCGCCATCCCAGCGCAAGCCCATGGCCAGCAATTCGGCCACCAGCCCCGGCGTGGCCGCCGCCAGCACCAGCACGGCCAGCGCATGCAGCGAACGGCGCAAGCGGCCATGCGGCACGCGCGTGGCCGTGAGCACCAGCAGATAACGCGAAGCCCAGACGCTGGCGCCGATCACGGCCACGATGCCGGCCAGCAAGCCGCCCCAGGCCGACCACGGCGTGGCGCGTGCCGCGTCGGCCAATTCCAGCTCCAGCGCCCGCAGGCGCTGCAGATTCTGCGGCAATTCGGCATGCAGCTGTTTCCAGAACGAACCGGCCAAAATCGATGCCGTGCGCTCGCCCAGGCGCGCCTGCAGCTGCGCGCGGCGCGCCGTCGACACCTGTTCCGACGCCTGCGTCGCTTCCACGGCCAGCAAGCGCGCCAGTTTTACCTGCGCATCGAGCGCGCTGCTGGTGCGGTCCAGCTGGCTGCGCTGCGCCGCCACGTCAGGGGCATCTTTCGTACCCGCCGCCGGCTTGCCCAGCTCGGCCAGCCGCGCCTGCACGCTGGCGAGCGTGGGCGCGAGCGCATCGGCCACCTTGTCCGCCTCGGCGCTGGCCGCCAGCGCATCGGCGCGCATCTGCGACAGGGTCGCGTCATCGAGATCAGCCTCGCCATCGAGCGCCTTCTGGATGGTCGTAATTTGCTTGCGCAAGCCGTCGAGGCGCTGGTCGGCCGTGGCGGCATCGTCGACGGGCTGCGACCAGGCCGGTGGCGCGGCCAGCGAGCACGCCAGCAGCAGGGTCAATAGCAGCGGCAGCAGGAAGGGGGGAAAACGGAGACGGAAAGAAGTCATGCGGACCTATGGCTGAAAATGAGAAAAACGGCCGGATTGGCAGCGGCGCCGCTCATGGCGCGCCACCCGGCGGGTGCCTGTCAATATAGCTGAAAACACCGGCAAGCCGCAGGATAAGCGGAACTGGCGTGTGCCCCCAGGCGCGACTAGGCATATTGCCCTATGGAAATATCATTCAAAAAGGTCTAGGATCGTCGTCCGCTTGGCGGCGCGGCAGCCCTCTGCACGCCGCCGACCTTTTCACCATTCCCTCCGTATCGAGACAGCCATGAAGTTTTTATCCCACCTGACCATCGGCACACGCCTTGCCGTGGGCTTTGCCGCCATCGGCGCCATGCTGCTTATCATTTCCTGCCTGGGCATTGCCATGCTGGGCAAGATCAACCAGGGCACCGGCCATATCGTGCATGACAGCATGCCCAAGATCGAGCTCGCCAACAGCGTGTCAGCCAACATCAACGACATCGCCATTGCCCTGCGCAACATGATGCTCAGCGCCGATCCCGCCGACCAGCGCAAGCAGACCGACGCCATCCTGGCCGCGCGCCAGGCGGCGGCCGGCAATCTCGTCAAGCTCGCCAGCATGCTCGATTCCGAGCGCGAGCGCGCCTTGCTGGCCAAGATGAACGACGCCAACACGCGCTACGCACAGGGGCAGGAGGTGCTGCTGGAACTGATCAAAAGCGGTACGCCGGACGACAGCAGCGCCTATCTGTACGGCCAGCTGCGCCCCGTCTTACTCGTCTACAAGCAGTTGATTGCTGAACAAATCAGTTTACAAAACACCCTGGCCAACACGGCGGGCGACAACGCCAACACCACCTACGCCAACACGCGCACCTTGCTGATCGGCATGTCGCTGGCGGCCTTGGCCATCGCGGCGGCCTTGGCGTATGGCATCACGCGCTCGATCACCGGTCCCGTCGCCACGGCGCTGCAGGTGGCCAACACGGTGGCAGCAGGCGATTTGCGCAGCCAGATCACCGTGCAGTCGCGCGATGAAATGGGGCAACTATTGCAGGCGCTCAAGCGCATGAACGACAACCTGGCGCACACGGTGGGCACGGTGCGCGCCGGCACGGAAACGATCGCTGCGGCCTCCTCCGAAGTGGCGGCGGGCAGCCTGGACCTGTCTGCGCGCACGGAGCAGCAAGCCAGTTCGCTGGAAGAGACGGCTTCATCCATGGAAGAGCTGACCTCGACCGTCAAGCAGAATGCCGACAATGCGCGCCAGGCGCACGTGCTGGCCGACACGGCCTCCGGCGTGGCGCAGCGCGGCGGCGCCGTCATCGCGCAAGTGGTGGCGACGATGCGGCAAATCGACGCCTCGTCAAATAAAATTGCCGACATCATCGGCGTCATCGATGGCATCGCCTTCCAGACCAACATTCTGGCCTTGAACGCGGCCGTGGAAGCGGCGCGCGCAGGGGAACAGGGCCGCGGCTTCGCCGTCGTGGCCACGGAGGTGCGCAGCCTGGCGCACCGCTCGGCTGCCGCAGCCAAGGAAATCAAGACCCTGATCGACGACTCGACCCGGAGCGTGGCGGCCGGCAGCGAGCTCGTGCACCAGGCCGGCAGCACCATGCACGACCTGGTCGACAGCGTGCGCCGCGTTACCGACATCATGCAAGAAATCACCTCGGCCAGCGCGGAACAGACGGCAGGCATCGAGCAAATCAACCAGGCCATCAGCGAGATGGACAACGTCACCCAGCAAAACGCGGCCCTGGTGGAGGAATCGGCGGCCGCCGCCGCCGCCATGCAGGAGCAGGCGGCCACCCTGGCGCAGGTGGTGAGCGCGTTCAAACTGGAAGCCGGCGCGTCGGCAAGCAAGCCGGCAATCGCCGCGACAACCGTACCGCGCCAGCAAGCCGTCGCCCTGCGCGTGCCGGCCGCCAAAAAAGCTGCACCGGCAGCAACGGCGTCATCCGACTGGGAAGAATTCTAAGACCGCAATAAAAACGCCACGGACACCTGCCGGTGCCTGTGGCGTCATGCAGCATAGTCTGCTTCCTGTTACGGCAAGGTAAAACTCACCTATTCGGTATGTCCCCAGCCTGCTAGGAGATTTCTCGTCGGATGATTTCCGCGCCGGCACTGAGCGCATGCAATTTCCCTCTTGCCACCCGACGAGACAAGGGCGCCATGCCGCAGTTGGTGCTCGGATAGAGCTTGTCGGCATCGACAAAGCGCAGCGCTTTGCGCAGGGTGTCGGCCACTTCCTCCGGTGTTTCTATGGTATTGCTTGCCACGTCGATGGCGCCGACCATCACTTTTTTGCCGCGTATGAGTTCAATCAGGTCGATGGGCACGCGCGAGTTGTGGCATTCCAGCGAGATGATGTCGATATTCGATTGCTGCAGCTTGGGGAACGATTCCTCATATTGGCGCCACTCGGAGCCCAGCGTATTTTTCCAGTCCGTATTGGCCTTGATGCCGTAGCCATAGCAAATATGCACGGCCGTTTCGCATTTGAGCCCCTCGATCGCCCTTTCCAGCGTGGCAATCCCCCAATCATTGACTTCATCAAAGAACACATTGAATGCGGGTTCGTCAAACTGGATGATGTCGACGCCGGCCGCCTCCAGTTCCCTGGCTTCCTGATTGAGGATCTTGGCGAATTCCCAGGCCAGTTTTTCGCGGCTTTTATAATGGCTGTCGTACAGCGTATCGATCATCGTCATGGGACCCGGCAGGGCCCATTTGATCGGCTGCGTGGTTTGCTGGCGTAAGAATTTGGCGTCTTCCACAAACACCGGCTTGGTGCGGCTCACGGCGCCCACGACGGTCGGCACACTCGCATCGTAGCGGTCACGAATTCTGACGGTCTCGCGCTTGTCAAAATCGACTCCGCTCAGATGCTCGATAAACGTGGTGACGAAATGCTGGCGGGTTTGCTCGCCGTCACTGACGATATCGATGCCTGCCTGCTGCTGTTCCTGCAGTGACAAACGTAAAGCATCTTGTTTGCCCTCAATCAATTCCTCGTCCTGCAATTTCCAGGGCGACCAGAGTTTTTCAGGCTGCGCCAGCCAGGAAGGTTTGGGCAAGCTGCCGGCAGTGGATGTAGGCAATAATTTTTTCATGATCAGTAATGTCGTGTATGTTGATTAAGCAGAGAGCGTGGTCGCAGCCCATTGTTCAAGAATATGCTTGTATGGCTTGATGAAGTGCTCTTCCGTATATTTGCCCTGCTTGACTGCCAGCTGGCTGCGCTCTTCCCGGTCATAGACAATTTGCGTCAACGAATAATCCTGGTTCTTCAGGCTGGGCTGATAAAGTCTTCCCGCCGCAGAATTGGCGTTGTAAATTTCGGGCCGGTAGATCTTTTGGAATGTCTCCATCGTGCTGATGGTGCCGATCAGCTCAAGATTGCTGTAGTCACCCAGCAGGTCGCCGATAAAATAAAACGCCAGCGGTGCGGCGCTGTTTGGCGGCATGAAATAGCGCACTTGCATGCCCATTTTTTCGAAATAGGCATCCGTCGGGGAAAATTCATTTTGTTGATACTCGACGCCCAGGATGGGGTGCTGATTTTCCGTGCGCTGATAGGTCTTGCTGCTCGATACACTGATGCAGATCACCGGCGGCTTGCTGTAGCGTTCTTTGTAAGTAGTTGAATTGACAAAGTGTTTGAACAGCTTGCCATGAAAGTCGCCAAAATCATCGGGTGCACTGAATGCGGATGTATTATTGTTGTGCTCTGCCAGCAGCACGCTGAAGTCGTAATCGCGCACGTAAGAGGAGAAGTTATTACCGGCAATGCCGTCGATGCGCTCTCCCGTTTTTTTATCCAGAATATTCGGCTTCAATATCTCGATCAATGGGATGTTGCCGCCTGCGACATCAATATTCAATTCGACGGAAATGATTTCGAGTTCGACAGAATAACGGTCTGCCTTCGGGTTGTCCCAATGCGCCAGGTTGTTGAAGCGATTGGCGATCATTTTCAGGGTGTTGCGCAAGTTCTCCTGGCGGCTCTTTCCCCTGGCCAGATTGGCAAAGTTGGTGGTCAGGCGCGTATTGTCCGATGGATGATAGTTTTCATCGAAAACAATGCTCTTGATGCTGAATACAAAATCTTGGCTCATGATGATCTGCTGTCCTGATTTCTGCGAAATATGAATGTGTTCTTTATCGTGACCGTGCTGATGCGTATCAGGCTGCGACCAGCTCTTCAGCGGTGGCAGATTGCGCATGGCGCGTCAAGCCGATCAAGGGCAATGCCCGTTGCACCGCCAGCGTCGCCCGCTGGATCAGGGCCTCGTTGTGCAGACGGTAGTCGAGGAAATCCTGGTCGGTCGCGTAGACGCCCAGCGGCAATGTGCGCGCCTGGAAGAAGCTGAACAGCGGCCGCAACTGGTGGTCGATCATCAGGGCATGGCGCTCGCTGCCGCCGGTGGCAGCCAGCAAGACCGGCTTGTCGATCAGGGCGTCCTGATGAATGAAGTCGAAGAAGTGCTTGAACAGTCCCGTGTACGAACCGCGATAGACCGGTGTGGTCACCACCAGGATGTCGGCTTGCTCGACCGCCGCAAGTTCCCGCTCCACCGCCTCGGGCAGCTGCGAGCGCCAGGTCGCGCCGGCATGCGGTGCGAACCGGCCCAGTTCGACCAGGCGTTGTTCGCACAGCACTTCGTCGGCGATCAGGTCCATCAGGTGCTCTGCCAGGGCTGCCGCCTTGGAAGGGCGTTGCAGGCCGCCGGAAACGGCGACTAGACGCAGTGGACGTGTCATGTTTGCTTTCATAGGGAGTGATGCGCGAGGGCGAAGAATGCCGGCAACAAGGAAGTGGATGATAGCGGGGAGAATCGATGAAGTATAATGGTCATATTTCATACATCCATGAATATGGCTCATTTCAATGCTTGAACGCATCCACCTCAGCATCGTCCAGCAGGTCGAAAAACAAGGCTCGTTGACGGCCGCCGCAGGCGTGCTGCACCTGACCCAGTCGGCCCTGAGCCACAGCATGAAGAAGCTGGAGCAGCAACTGGGCACCGACGTCTGGCTGCGCGAAGGGCGCAACCTGCGCCTGACGCAGGCCGGCCAGTACTTGCTGGCGGTGGCGAACCGGGTGCTGCCGCAATTGGACCTGGCCGAAGAGCGCCTGGGGCAATTCGCGCAGGGCGAGCGCGGTGCGTTGCGCATCGGCATGGAATGCCACCCTTGCTACCAGTGGCTGCTCAAGATCGTTTCTCCGTATCTGGCCGCATGGCCCGATGTGGATGTGGACGTCAAGCAGAAGTTCCAGTTCGGCGGCATCGGCGCGCTGTTCGGCTACGAGATCGACCTGCTGGTCACGCCCGACCCGCTGTACAAGCCGGGGCTGACATTCGAACCCGTGTTCGACTATGAGCAGGTGCTGGTCGTGGCCAAGGGCCATGCCCTGGCGTCGGCGGCGTATGTGAAGCCGCAGCAACTGACTCAGGAAGTGCTCATCAGCTACCCCGTGGACATCGAGCGCCTGGATATTTACAATCAATTCCTCTTGCCGGCCGGTGTCACGCCCAAGCGCCACAAAGCCATTGAAACGACCGACATCATGCTGCAGATGGTGGCCAGCGGCCGCGGTGTGGCCGCCCTGCCGCGCTGGCTGGTCGAAGAATACGCAGCCAAGATGGACGTGGTGCCGGTGCGGCTGGGCGCGCGCGGTATCGCCAAGCAGATCTTCCTGGGCGCACGCGAGACGGACACCGCCATCGACTACGTGCGCGCCTTCATCGCACTGGCGCGCCAGCCGGCCAGCGTCATGGCGCAAGGAGGCGATGCTAAAACCCTTGACGCATCCCGATAAGCCCAGACGGCGCTATCTCCGCTCGGAAACTACTGAACCCACCTATGCGAAGCGCAATCGGCTGGCGCCATTCCGCCTTCCGGCTGTCAGACTGGCTGAAGACAGAGGCGGCTTTAAACTCGAAATATAGTGAGGAGAAAATATGCGGAGGAATTCGGCGGCAGTGGTAACAATAATAGCGCTCTTGTTGTGCTCCCCATGTTCGCAAGCATGGGGGGCGAATGTTTGTATAGGAAAATACCGTGATGGAAGCCATCCGAGTCCTGAAGAACTCGCGAAATTGCTTGATGAACATACACAGTGGCTGGAAATTTACACGAAGCTTGAAGAAAACGCCTTGCAGATCGAAATTAATAATCGAGACGATACAAAAAAGGCGAATCTCTGTAATGCGAATCTTGTAAATGCACAACTGAAGTACGCTCGGCTCAACGGTGCGAGTTTGCGAGGAGCAAATCTAAGTGGCGCGGACCTGGGTGGTGCACAGCTGGTGGGCGCAGATCTGTCTGGCGTGGTCGCGCGCGGTGCATCTATGTCGAATGCCGCGCTGGTTGACGCCAACTTCAGCGGTGCTGACTTAACTTACGCCGACTTGTCCTACGCTATCATCGCCGGGGCGAATATGGATAAAGCCAATGTTGCCAGGACCCGCTTTGCCCTCTATGACATAAAGCTCGCTGGCCACGCGGATAACCTCCCCGATAAAGAAGCCTTTTCTCGGGTTCATAACATGGCTGAGATCCGGCTCGATCCTTCGTTAAGCACAACGTCACAGTTTGTACTGTTGCGTGAAGAATTTAAGAAAACTGGTAAGCGCGATCAGGAGCGCGCGCTCACTGCGGCGCTTAAGCGTATGGAGGCGCGACACGCGTCGAGGCTGGAAAGGTGGTTCTACTTTGTAGCGTTTGATTTGACGACGGAATTTGGCGCCTCACCGGGTCGGCCGCTTAAGATTCTTGCGTACTTAATGATAGCGTTCGCTTTTCCGTACCTGTTCGCCTTGTCGAGGACCAACGGTGCCGGGATTTGGATTGTCTGGCCAAAAGAACGCCTGGAACAAGGCGTTGGTAACAACACTCCTGCCCGACTTCACAAGACTGGAATCCGTGCCATTCTAACCGCCTTCTACTTTAGCCTACTCTCGGCCGCTAGTATAGGCTGGAAAGATCTCAGCTTCGGGAATTGGATATCGAGGATTCAACCCACCGAATCTGCTTTACGCGCTACCGGCTGGGTAAGAAGTATTTCTGGAATCCAATCAGTAATTAGCGTATATCTGCTCGCCCTTTGGGCGTTGACATACTTCGCGAGACCATTCGAATGACCGCTGTAAAACCTTTCGTTATTTCCCCGGTATACACGTAGGAGCAGATTCAATTTCAAAGTGTAGATGGGTCGGTTATCTCAAGTTTTTCGTAAAGGTGTTTTGCTAAGCCGTTTCTCCAAAATTCGATACTCCCTTGAATTGCTTCAACATTCTTACCGTCTGCGCTGAGAGCTTGCAAGGCAGCAAACATATTATCGGTTACTTCCCGAGGCGACATGCCTATTGCTACACATCCTTGAATTGTTTTACCTTGCAGCCCGCTCCCGCCGGATTGTGTCCACTGCTCAGGCCATTCACTGTGATGCTTAAAGTAGTTTGCCCCAAGATCAACTATGCACGGATGGCTAAGCCCACTTCCCATATGTTTCGATGCTTGAAAAGAAAGAATTTGTCCTTTACCGTTTGGCAACTCGCAAGTTTGTGGAGCCAGTTCTCGAATCTTGTTAAGAATTGATACGGTTTGTGTAATCATTGCCTGGCCCAACACGAAGTTCGCGCCGATGAGCAGCCCGATTTCTTCGTGAAGAATCTCACTGGGAGCGTCCCAATACTTTCTGGATACCCCATATGAGCCCATCCGATTTAATAAATCTTCGTCTGTGTTTTCAACCAAAGCCTGTAGTGATCGGGACACACTCTGAATTGGAAAATATGAAAAAGGATCGTTTAATTTATCTAAAAGATAGGCAAGTGATGTCGGCATATACGATTTCAACTTAGGATGGACTGGCTCGCTACCACGCCTTGCCAGTTGAAGAGAAGGAAAGGCGCGTGCATCTTACGCTGGGCTTACCGTGCTTGCATGGCCGGAAATGTTGCGATAACTACGGTATGCGACAGTTGCAAGCTTTCATGCTTCCTGCGGATCATTGCTTGGAGGTACGCGAGCCGTAAGTGCCCTTCGATGAGTTGGTAGGGGGCGCGCATCTTCTCGTGCTCTCGAGGATGCACATGCGAGCCCGCATTCACTGCAACTATTATCGGAGCGGGCATGGTTCCTGAAGCCAGCATATACCGACCAAGCCAGGTGTTCAGGCGGTGCTTGCCATCGAATAGATCGTCGCCCCAGCCCCTCAATGTCTTAGGCCAGTCGCTGACGTGTCCGATACTCAAGATTTCCTCGTTGGACATAGATACAACCGCATATTCCCAAGACAGGGGCTCCATAGGAAGCCATGCCTGAAAGTCATTCCAATGCCGGTATATCCACGTCTCTATGACGGCCTCTGGTACGTGCGCGAAGTGCACAGGCCAGCGGCGCATATAGTCGGCGAACGGCTCTTGGTCGAAAGTGCCGTGCCGGTGTGGTGCGGGTATTCCAACTAACCCAGGGCTTGAATTTTTCATAATTTAAGATGGTTAGATCGCGCCAGCTACTTAACTCTCAGGATCGACTGCAAAACCAAACGCCTACAAGATTATCGCGAGTGCTGTGGTCAAGTAATTTCGGACACAACAATAGGGGCGTTTTGTGCCATTTTCCGCTCGTAGGCGGCGAGCGGCAGATTGTCCAGTACTGAATTCAATCGCTTGCAGTTGTATAAGCCGACGATGTAATCGGTGATGTCGGCCTTGGCCTCGGCATGGTTGACATATTGGCGCTACCAGACGCGCTCCGTCTTGAGGTTCAAGAAGAAGCGTTCGGCGATGGCGCTCCCTACCATAATAGACTGAGTGTCACAGCAATTGCCTTTACGGCTCATACTGCAAACAAAGCCGTGCTCGTCCAGCAGTTCCTGATACAGCGCACTGGCGTACTGGCTGCCGCGGTCGGAATGGACGACTAGGCCCAGGCACGGCTGGCGCGGATGGCCATGTAAGGCGTTGCAGACCAGTTCGGCAGGCATACTCGGCGCCATGGGCCACCCCACGACCTTGCGCGCGAACAGGTCGAGCACGATGGCCAGATACACCCAGCCGGCGCCTGTGCAGATGTACGTGATGTCGGTCACATACGCCATATTCGGCGCTGGCGGATCGAACTGCCGATTGAGCACATTGGCGGCGATTGGTAGGTCGTGCTCGCTGTCGGTGGTATGGATGAATTTGCACCTCCAGACGGGCTTAAGGCCGCTTTGCGCATCAAACTGCAAATCTTGTGGCGTCCGATCTTGATTCCCTGGTTGGCCATCACCGTGACCAAGGGACGGCTTCCATAGCTTTGATGGCTGGCCGCAAATGCGGCCTTCAGGTGAACGCTTTTTTTGCACAGAATCAGTTTGGCAGAACGACGCCGCGCCTCGTAATAGGCGGAACGGCTGACGGACAGGACGCGGCACCGAGCTCCCGACCAACTTTATTAGCTCTAGTAAGCAGCCCCCAGCCTGTTTACTCCACCGTCACAGACTTCGCCAGATTGCGCGGCTTGTCCACATCCGTGCCGCGCGCCAGTGCCGTGTGGTACGCCAGCAATTGCAGGGCGACCACGTGCAGGATCGGCGACAGGACGCCGTAGTGTTCCGGCAGGCGGATCACGTGCAAGCCTTCGCCGGAGCTGATGCGCGAGTCGACGTCGGCGAAGACGTACAGCTGGCCGCCGCGGGCGCGCACTTCCTGCATGTTCGATTTGAGCTTTTCGATCAGGGCGTCGTTCGGCGCGATGGTGACGACCGGCATTTCATTCGTCACCAGGGCCAACGGGCCGTGTTTCAGTTCGCCGGCCGGATACGCTTCGGCGTGGATGTACGAGATTTCCTTCAGTTTTAACGCGCCTTCCAGGGCGATCGGATAGTGCATGCCGCGGCCCAGGAAGAGGGCGTTTTCCTTGCGTGCGAATTCCTCGGACCAGGCGATGATTTGCGGCTCCAGCGCCAGCACGGAAGCGATGGCGACGGGCAGGTGACGCATGGCTTTCAGGTGCGCCGCTTCCTGCTCTTCGGACAGACGGCCATTGACTTGCGCCAGGCACAGGGTCAGCAGGAACAGTCCCGCCAGCTGCGTGGTAAACGCCTTGGTGGACGCCACGCCCACTTCCACGCCGGCACGCGTGATGTAGGCCAGCGCGCATTCGCGCACCATGGCGCTGGTGGCCACGTTGCAGATGGTCAAGGTGTGCAACATGCCCAGGCTGCGCGCATGTTTCAGGGCGGCCAGGGTGTCGGCCGTTTCGCCGCTTTGCGAAATCGTCACCACCAGCGTGTTCGGATGCGGCACGCTGTCGCGGTAGCGGTATTCGCTGGCCACTTCCACGCTGACGGGCACTTTCGCAATCGCTTCGATCCAGTATTTCGCCGTCATGCCCGCATACGAGCTGGTGCCGCAGGCGAGGATCAGCACGCGGTCGATCTGCTTGAAGATGGCATAGGCCTTGTCGCCGAACAATTCCGGCATGATGCCCGTCACGCCTTCGAGCGTGTCGCCGATGGCGCGCGGCTGTTCAAAAATTTCCTTCTG
This sequence comes from Janthinobacterium sp. PAMC25594, assembly GCF_019443505.1. NCBI lineage: Bacteria > Pseudomonadati > Pseudomonadota > Betaproteobacteria > Burkholderiales > Oxalobacteraceae > Janthinobacterium > Janthinobacterium sp. PAMC25594. The sequence goes on along the minus strand of NZ_CP080377.1, from coordinate 3,949,182 downwards.
CATGTAGTGGCGGTATGGGCCCAGCTCGGCCGCGCCCGTGTGCGCATGCACGGTTTTCACTTCGCGTTCGACAGGCTTGCCATCGACATCGACGATCCAGCAGCGCGACAGTTGCAGGTCAACCACGTCGCCTTCTTCCAGGTAGATGATCTGGTCCGTCGTGCCGGCCAGCGCCATGGCGTCGGACGCGACAAAGTTTTCACCATTGCCCAGGCCGACGATCAGGGGCGAGCCCTGGCGCGCGGCCACCACGCGGTGCGGCTCGTCGCGGCAGAAGACGGCGATCGCATACGCGCCGTCGAGGCGTTTGACGGCCTGCTGCACGGTTTCGAACAGGTCGCCGTTATACATGTGCTCGACCAGGTGGGCGATCACTTCCGTGTCCGTCTGGCTCTGGAAGACGTAACCCAAGGCCGTCAGTTCGGCCCGCAGCTCGTCGTGGTTTTCGATGATGCCGTTATGCACCAGCGCCACGCGGGCGTTCTCTTCCGTTGGGGAAAAGTGCGGGTGGGCATTGAACGAGACAGGGGCGCCATGCGTGGCCCAGCGCGTGTGGGCGATGCCCGTAAAACCGCTCAAGCCCTCTTCGGCGATCTGCTTTTCCAGCTCGGCCACGCGCGAGGTGGAGCGCGAACGCTGCAAACGGCCATCGGCGTGCAGGGCGATGCCGCAGGAATCGTAGCCACGGTATTCCAGGCGCTTCAAGCCTTCGAGCAGGATGGGAGTGATATTACGTTGCGCTACCGCGCCGACGATGCCGCACATGGAAACCTCTGTCTAAAATTTAATCAATGCACGCATGCTAATGCAGAGTGCGTGAAATATGCTTTCTAAATCCTTATATTTTTGACAGAATATTTCATGACTATTTAACGATGAAATATTATTTCATTTATACTCAATATATTTTCCAATTCATCAAAATCATGAGCGAGCACAATATTACCCTCGACGAAATCGATCGTCGCATCCTGAATGCCTTGCAAATTGATGCGTCGCAAACCAACAGCGAGCTGGCGCAAGCGGTGCACGTCTCGGCGCCCACATGTTTGCGCAGGGTCAAGCATTTACGGGAAAGCGGCGTCATCGAGCGGCAAGTGGCCATCGTCGCGCCGCAGCTGGTGGGCGCGCGCCTGACGGCCATCGTGGAAATCACGCTCGACGTGCAGGCGTTTGAACGCATGGCGGAATTCGAGCAGCTCGTGGCGGACGAGCCCGCCGTACTGCAATGCTACCGCGTCTCGCCCGGGCCCGACTTCGTGCTGATGGTGCAGGTGGCCGACATGCCCGCGTATCACGCGCTGGCGCATCGCCTGTTTGCCGTGCATGCGAATGTACGCAACGTGAAAAGCTATTTTTCCACGTTTCGCAGCAAGTTCGAGACGCGCATCGCTGTGTAAACCCTGCTGGCAGAGAAGTTATCCCCGCTTATCCCGGCCTTTCTTCCCGCTTATGCACAAGTTTATCCACAGTATGAAAATCACGGATTTCCACGGCCGCCACATCCAGCCTCGTGCGAGCCTTCTCAATAATTGTGCATCGCTTCCCGGATAAAACTTATCCCGGCTTATCCATCGCTTGCCCACCTTTTAATCACAGGCTTTTGCACAGCTTTACCCACAGCCAGGCTTTACAAAAATTCCTTAAATATCCTTTTAATACAGGGACTTATAAGTTATTCATGGCTTATCCGCAAACTATGCACAAGCTTATCCACAATCCGGACAGACAAAAATATGACGATACTTTCATAGTCTGCGAGACTGGCTTGCCTCCTGGAGCGCCAAGCTGGGCCGGATAACTTATCCCGTCTTTTCCACAGGTTTTTTACAGTTTATACGCAGCTTATACCGGGCTTATCCATCACTTGTCCGCATGCTTGTTCACATGTTTATCCACACTCCAAAATATAGTGGAAATACCTGATGGAAATAAGGTGGTGACTTATCCCAGGTTGCCAGCCAACTTTCCACAGGATTATCCACAGGCATAAAAAAACGCCGCCAGCCCGGACAGGCTGGCGGCGTCATGCCGGATGAGGGCGGTATCGCTTACTTGGGGATTTTTACGGGACGCGTCCAGCCGTCGATGGTCACTTGCCGCGCGCGCGAGACCGTCAGCTTGCCGGCCGGCGCATCTTTCGACAAGGTCGTACCGGCGCCCAAGGTGGCGCCCTTGCCGACGGTGACGGGTGCGATCAGCTGGCTGTCGCTGCCGATAAACACGTCGTCTTCAATCACCGTGCGGAACTTGTTTACACCATCGTAGTTGCAAGTGATCGTGCCGGCGCCGATGTTGACCTTCGAGCCGATGGTGGCGTCGCCGATGTAGGCCAGGTGATTGGCCTTGCTGTGCGCGGCGATCTGGCTGTTTTTCACTTCAACGAAGTTACCGATATGCACGTCTTCCGCCAAGACCGTGCCGGGGCGCAGGCGCGCGTAGGGGCCGATGATGGAAGCGGCGCCGACGACGGCGTCCTCGATATGGCAGAACGGCTTGATGTGCGCGCCAGCGGCCACCGTGGCGTTGATGATGACGTTGTTGGCGCCCACGCGCACGCCGTCGCCCAGTTCCACGCGGCCTTCAAACACGCAGCCGACGTCGATGGTGACATCGCGGCCGCAAATGAGTTCGCCGCGCACGTCGATGCGGGCCGGGTCCAGCAGGGTCACGCCCCGTTCCAGCAAGGCTTGCGCGATATTGTTCTGGTGAATGCGTTCCAGCTGCGCCAGTTGCACCTTGCTGTTGACGCCCGCCACTTCCCACACGGCAGCCGGGTGGGCCGAGGTGACGGCCACGCCATCGGCGACGGCTTGCGCGACGATATCGGTCAGATAGTATTCCCCCTGGGCATTGTCATTCGACAAGGCCGACAGCCATTGCTTGAGCTGCACGGTGGGCGCGACCATGATGCCGCTGTTGATTTCGCGGATGGCGCGCTCTGCTGGCGTGGCATCCTTTTCCTCGACGATGCGCACGATGGCGCCGTGCTCGCGCACGATGCGGCCCAGGCCAAACGGATCGTCCTGTTCCACGGTCAGGATGGCCAGCTTGTCCTTGCCGGCCGCCTGCACCAGTTGCTGCAGGGAGGCGGCGCTGGTCAGCGGCACGTCGCCGTACAGGATCAGGGTCGGCACGCTGTCATCGAGCAAGGACACGGCTTGCTGCACCGCATGGCCGGTGCCCAACTGCTGCGTTTGCTCGGCGGCGTCGATCGTCAGAGCATGGCTGGTCTTGTAGCCGTCGAGCAACTTCAGCACCGCTGCGCCCCCATGCCCGTAAATCACGCATAATCGGGACGGCGCCAGGCCGCGCGCCGTGTCGATGACGTGCGACAACAGCGGCTTGCCGGCCAACGGGTGCAATACCTTGGGCAGTGCCGACTGCATGCGTTTGCCCATACCGGCAGCGAGAATGACAACGTTCATAGACCGTAATTTTATAAGTTAAGAATATGAAAAAGTTTAACACGCAGGTCCCGTCTTCCACGCCCTTTGGGCGTTTTACTTATGCCGTGCTGGCCCTCATGCTCGTCGTCATGGCCGGCTGCAGCGGCTTGCGCCTGGCCTACAACAATGGCGATACCGTGCTGTACTGGTGGCTGAACGCATATGTCGACCTGGACCGCGACCAGAAGGGCTGGGTGCGCGACGACATCGACAAGCTGTTCGACTGGCACCGCAAGACGCAATTGAAGGATTACGTGGACATCCTGCGCACGGGCCAGAAGCAGCTGCAAGGCAATATCACGCAGGCTGACCTGATGAGCGACTACAGCGAGATCAAGCAGCGCACCCAGGCGCTGCTGCTGAAGGCGGCGCCCGAACTGGCCGACCTGGCGCGCTCGCTCAAGCCCGAGCAAATCGCGCAGATGGAAAAGAAGTTCAAGTCGAACAATGATGATTACCGCAAGAAATACCTGAGCGGCGACCAGGAGAAGCGCCAGAAACTGCGCTACAAGAAAGCCATGGAGCAATTCGAACTGTGGTTCGGCAGCTTCAGCAGCGAGCAGGAAGCGATCATCCGCAAGGCCTCGGACGCGCGTCCGCTGAACAATGAGATCTGGCTCGACGAACGCATGCGGCGCCAACAGAACGTCTTGAACCTGGTCAAGAAAGTCAACCAGGAAAAACTCGGCAAGGAAGCGGCCGCTACCTTGATCACGACGTTGATCAAGGACAGTTTCGAGCGCCTGGAACATTCCGAGCGCAAGGCCTTTTTTGACGCTTACGAAAGCAGCACGGCGCAGATGGTCTTGACGGTCATCAAGATCGCCACGCTGGCGCAAAAAGCCCACGCCGTCAAGCGCATGCAGGGCTGGATCGACGATTTCAATTCCCTGGTCACGCAAGCCAAATAGACAGGCAGCGCCAGCAGGGGGGAGGGGGCCATATGCTATAGTGGCCGCCACCGAATTGAAGAAATACCCATGCAAAAGAAAATTAAAAAACCCGCCAAAGTCCCCGTCCACCACGCGCCGCCACCGAACCAGGTGCGCATCATCGGCGGCCAGTGGAAGCGTTCCGTGCTGCCTGTCTTGCAGGCACTGGGCCTGCGCCCGACACCGGACCGCGTGCGCGAAACCGTGTTCAACTGGATCAACCACTTGCGCGACGGCGACTGGTCCAACGCCCAGGTGCTGGACCTGTTCGCCGGCAGCGGCGCACTGGGTTTTGAAGCGGCCAGCCGCGGCGCGGCATCCGTCACCATGGTCGATACGCACACGCCCGTGATCCGCCAGCTGGAAGAAAACAAGGCGAAATTGCGCGCCGAGAATGTGCAACTGCTGCGCGGCGACGCCCTGCTGACGGCGCAAGGCCTGGCAGCGCGCGGCCAGCGTTTCGACCTGATCTTCCTCGACCCGCCGTACCAGCAGGATTTCCTGGCGAAAGTGCTGCCCCTGTGCGCCAACCTGCTCAAGGAAGGCGGCATGGTCTACGCGGAATCGGGCTTGCCGCTGGTCTTCGACGAGAGCAGCGAACTGGACAAACCCGAGTGGATGGCGCCGTGGGAAGTCATCCGTGCCGACAAGGCGGGCACCGTTTATTATCATTTGCTAACTTACAACAAAGTGACGCCAACTGCCTGAATCTGCCTATAAATGAGGCAAAAAAGCTCCCTGGCCCGAGGCGCAGCACCAAGGTGGTCACCAATTTCAGGCATAATGCGCGTCTATATTGGTGCATCATCAGGGAGCCGCAATGGTTGTAGCCGTTTATCCAGGAACATTCGATCCGCTCACGCGCGGTCATGAAGATTTGGTGCGCCGCGCATCGGGTCTGTTTGACAAGCTGATCGTCGGTGTGGCCGACAGCAAGAACAAGCAACCGTTTTTCTCGCTCGACGAACGCCTGGAAATCGCCAACGAAGTCCTCGGTCACTATCCGAATGTACAAGTGGAAAGCTTTTCCGGCTTGCTCAAGGATTTCGTGCGCAAACATGAAGCGCGCGTCATCGTGCGCGGCTTGCGCGCCGTTTCCGACTTCGAATACGAATTCCAGATGGCGGGCATGAACCGCTACCTGCTGCCCGATGTCGAAACCATGTTCCTGACACCGTCCGACCAGTACCAGTTCATTTCGGGCACCATCGTGCGCGAAATCGCGGCACTGGGCGGCGACGTCTCCAAGTTTGTCTTCCCCTCGGTGAACCGCTGGCTGCAAAACAAGATTGCCGCCAACGCTGCCTCATCGCAATAAGTAAGAGTGAAATCATGGCATTACTGATCACCGACGAATGCATCAATTGCGACATTTGCGAGCCCGAATGCCCGAATGACGCGATCTACATGGGCGCGGAAATCTATGAAATCGATCCCAACAAGTGCACCGAATGCGTGGGTCACTTTGACGAGCCGCAATGCCAGCAAGTGTGCCCCGTCAGTTGCATCCCCTTCAATCCCGCCTGGCGCGAAAGCCCGGAGCAATTGATGGCCAAGTACGAACGCCTGCAGGCCGAGCTGCCCGCCGCCAAAACCTAAGCCTTTCTCCCGCGCCACTTCTGCGTGGCGCCAGCTTCTGCCAACTGTTCTACACTGTGTGCTGACTTATCCACAGCCCATGGTTTCCACGGAGGTAGAAGATGCAAATAAGCACATCCCGTTTGGGCCGCTCCCTGGCTTGTGCCTGCCTGTGCGCCGCCCTGGCGCAAGCAGCGCTGGCCGTCGAGGTAGGCGGCGTCAAACTGGACGAGACCGTGCAACTGGCCAGCCGCGAATTGAAACTCAACGGCGCCGGCGTGCGCTACAAGGTCATCTTCAAGGTCTACACGATTGCGCTGTACCTGCCGGAAAAGAAAACCCAGCTGGCCGACATCCTGGCGCTGCCCGGGCCGCGCCGTCTGGAAATCGTCATGCTGCGCGACATCACTTCCGACGAGCTGGGTCACGCCTTCATGCAGGGCTTGAAGCGCAGTTCCGAGCAGGCCGACCGCACGCGCCTGCTGAGCCAGACGATGCAGTTCGGCGCCATGTTCGCCATGGTGCCCGGCCTGAAAAAGGGCGACATTCTCACCGTGGACTGGCTGCCGGAAGAGGGGACGTTGTGCAAGCTGAACGGCAAACAGGTGGGCGACACGGTGCCGGACCTGGCCTTTTACAATGCGCTGCTGAAAATCTGGATCGGCGCCCATCCGGCCGACACGGTGTTGCGCGCACATTTGCTGGGCGACGTGGCGTAATCGGCTGGCGACTGGCGTAAAAAAAGCCGGCGCAGGCCGGCTTGTCATTGCAACAGTTGATCGCTCAGGCGCGCGTCGACAGGGCGCGCAATTCGGCGGCATTGCTTGGCGACACGCCATCCATCTTGCCCAAGGTACGTTGCAAGGCTTGCGCTTCGCGCATCTGCTGGCGCGCCAGGCGCTCCTCGCGGCTCAGCTTGGGACGCACCACCAGCACCATGGCACGGGCAATGCCCACCAGCAAAGGCTTGAACAGCAGGGCGAAGGCGCCGACGGCGACGATCACCAGCACGAGTTGCAGGGCGTTCAGCAGGGAAATTTCCAGCACGGGTGCGGATACTGCGTACAGGGCGGAGGCGAAGGTAGACATACTGTTCCAGTGCATTATAGAATTTGCCAGTACTATAGTGCAGTGCAACATATAAATCTAATTCCATTTCTTGATACCAATTATATGAATCGTGAATGGAAAACGGTAATATTTTTTGACGAGTGAAAATATTCGCGCCCGGCGCGGTTTACACTCTCAAGTAATCAATTCAACTTTTATCTTGGGCTTTCCATGAGTTTTCTGACGCTGGATCTGAACTTGCTGCGTGTTTTCGACGCCGTCATGACGGAACAAAACCTGACGCGCGCAGCCGGCCACCTGGCGATGACGCAGCCGGCGGTATCGAACGCCATCAAACGCCTGCGCGAGAGCCTCGGTGACGAATTGCTGATCCGCACGGCATATGGCGTCAAACCCACGCCCCGCGCCGAAGCGCTGTGGCCGTCCGTGCGCTCGGCCCTGGCCAGCCTGGAAGCGGCCGTCACGCCGGAAACCTTCGACGTGTCGAAGACCCACGCCACGTTCCGCATGGCCATGGCCGATGCGACGGCCGCCTTCTGGCTGCCCTCGCTGATGCGCTCGATCGAACGCGAAGCGCCGGGCGTCAACGTGCGCATGATGCCGCTGACCACGCGCGAACCGCGTCCCATGTTGCTGCGCGGCGATATCGACCTGGCCGTGGGCTTCTTTCCCGGCGTGGCGGCGCAATTGTCGAGCGAAACGGGTTCGCCCATCCGTCACGAGCGCCTATATTCCGGCAAGTATGTGTGCGTGATGCGGCGTGGCCATCCGCTGGCCGACAAGGAATTGACCCTGGATAACTATTGCGCGGCCAACCATTTATTGGTGAGCTTTTCCGGCCGCGCACATGGCTTGATCGACGAAGCGCTGTCGCAGATCCACCGCGAACGGCGCATCTTGCTGACGGTCAACCAGTTCTTCACGGCAGGGCGCGTGGTGGCCAATTCCGACCTGATCACCGTCTTGCCACGTCATCTGATCGCCTCGACGGGCATGACGGAGTCCTTGCTGTACAAGGATTTGCCATTGACCCTGCCGGCCGTCCACCTGGACATGCTGTGGCACGAGCGCGACGCCCGCAGCCCCGCCCACAAGTGGCTGCGCAACCACCTGGAAAGCATGAACACGCCCACTTTACGGACGGCGACGGCGGCCGGCGGCGGCGTGGCACCCAAGCCGCATATTGAGTAACCGTAACCGGCCCAAGAAAAAACGCCTGATGATCTCTCATCAGGCGTTTTGCTATGCGTGATTGCTGGACCTGTACCCAATTCTGAAACCGCCCCAGTGCTTGCCATCGACGTGGATGGGCACGGATAAATCGTGCATGACCTCGCCCGTGTCGCGCTTATAGGTCTGCAACAGGAAGGCCTTGGTGTTACTGCCGCAGCGCTTGCCCGTACGGTCGCTGAAGATGCGCTTGGTGCGGTTATTCACGATGTCGGTGGCGTAATCGCCCGTCAGCGGCTGGGAAAACTTCTTGTTGTGCGTTGGAAAGTATCCATTGTTGTCGACGGCGCCCGCATACGCCAGATGGGGCAATGCCGCCAGCACGCCTTCCTGCAGCTCCGGCAGCACCTTGTCCGTAAACGCATCGAACTTCGTGTTGTGCTTGGGCGGATTGGTGTTCGGGATGGGCCGGTAGTGGCGGTCGAACAGGGCTTCGCGCGTGATGCGCCCCGAAGCGATCGCCTGCTCGAACAGTTTGCCCACCTCGCGCGCCGCGTGCTGGGCCGTCTCACGGATCTCGTCGTGCGGCGTGGCCACACTCGATTCGCCCAAAGCGCCGGCGATCGCCTCGGCCCGCTCTGCCAGCGCCATGGCCGACTGCGTGGCACGCGGCAATTCGACATTCGTCGACAGCATGCTGTCGCGGATTTGCAGGATGGCGTCGGCGATCAGCTGCGTCGTCTCGACGTGTTCGCGCGAGGCGCGGGCGATTTGCCCGATCTCTTCCTCGGATTCGCCCGACGATTCCTCGATATGGCTCAATGAGGCATGCACGCTTTCCACATTGCGCGCCGCTTCCGTCACGCCGGCCGCGAGCGAACTCATGCCACGCGCGGCTTTTTCCGCTTGTTCATTGATTTCGCGCACCATCACGCTGATTTCATCGGAGGCTTCCTTGGTGCGCTGCGCCAATTGCCGCACTTCGCCGGCCACCACGGCAAAACCGCGCCCATGTTCGCCGGCGCGCGCCGCTTCGATGGCGGCGTTCAGCGCCAGCAAGTTGGTGCGCGCGGAAATATCGGAAATGGCTTCCGTAAAGCCCGTGATGCGTTTGGATTTGTCCTGCAAGCTCAGCATGGTGCTGGAGGCGCCTTGCGCTTCCTCGCGGGCCTTATTGATGCGGCGCAAGCCCTGATCCACTTCGGCGCGCGCCGCCACGCTTTCCACGCGCACGCCGGCGGCCACCTTGGCGGCCCGTTCCGCATTGGCGGCGATCTTTTCCGTCATCACGGCATTTTGTGCGGAACTGTCGGCGATGTCGCTGGCCGTGCGGACATCGAGTTCCACCTTCTGTTTGACGGAATCGACAAAATACGAGGTTTCCGCCGCGCCGATCATGATGGCGTCGATGGCGTTGCCCACCGTGTCGGCGAACTGGTGCAAGCCCGGCTCGCCGCGCGCACGGCCGGCGAACGCCAGCAGCGCAGCGCCGATGGCGGCAGCCACGCAGGCAATCAGATACGGATGGTCGCCGCCCGACAGCAGCAGCATATAGGCCAGGCAACAGGCGACGGCCATGGCCAGGATCGTGAATACAAAGAAACGCACCAGCTGATGCTGCAACTGCTTCATTTGTCCCCCGCTGCGCGAACCCGTCACGTCCCGTTGAGGGGACGTGCTGTAACCGTATGCGGGTGGGCACGATTGCCCACCTTGCACCCTGAACGTCACGTCTGCGCGGCGTTTCAGGCGGCTACCGGATAGCAGAATTGTAGTTCTACCCTACAACATTTGTTCCGATAGCTCAATCAGAAAAGTGGGGCGGCTACACCGAGGTCACTTAATTGGCAATTTGGTGGTGTTTTTGACCTCTTCCATGACGGCATAAGTGTGGGTTTCCCGCACACCTTTCTGCAACAGCGTCTTGCCCAGGAATTCGCGGTAGGCGGCCATGTCCTTGACGCGCGCCTTGACCAGGTAATCGAAACCGCCAGCGACCATATGACATTCCAATACCTCTGGGATGATTTGTACGCTATGCTTGAAGGCGTCGAACACTTCCGGTGTCGTGCGATCGAGCACCACTTCGATGAACACCAGCAGCGACACGTCGAGCAACTGCGGGTTCAACTGGGCCGTATAGCCCATGATGTAACCGGATTCGTGCAATTTGCGCACGCGCTCCAGGCAGGCGGCCGGCGACAGGTTCACGCGCGCGGCCAGCTCCACATTGCTGATGCGTCCATCGCTCTGCAATTCCATCAAGATTTTCTTACTGATCTTGTCCAGCATTCCTATCACCCCCAAATTAATATTATTTGGTTAAATTGTCGCATCAAAAACTATCTATTGCTAGTCCCCTGTATTACCAGAATTAATCCATAAGAATCCCCTTTACAATCGAATCATCTTAACGTCCGACTTTCTGTATTTTTTTGCACCAAAAAAGAGCAAGAATTACGTCCGTTTTCGTCCCCTTTTCCTTGTAAAGAGCACTTATGCACCCTGCAGGCCCCTCGGCTTTTACCCCGATTCCTTTTGCTGCGTTCCAGGCAGAAATCCTGCCCGAAGCGACACCACAACGCGCCGCCATCACCACCGCCTATAGGCGCGATGAGGTTTCCGCCGTGCAGTGGCTGTTGCAACAGGTGCGCCCCAGCAGTACCGAAACGACGGCCGAGGGACAAGCGCTGGCACACCGCCTCGTCTCGAACGTGCGCCACAAACGCACACGCGCCTCCGGCGTCGATGCGCTGATGCACGAGTTCTCGCTGTCGTCGGAAGAGGGTGTTGCATTGATGTGTCTGGCTGAAGCGCTGTTGCGTATACCCGACAGTCAAACGGCCGATCGCCTGATCGCCGACAAAATCAGCAAGGGCGACTGGAAGAAGCATCTGGGCGAATCGCCGTCGCTGTTCGTCAATGCCGCCACCTGGGGCTTGCTGATTACGGGCAAACTGGTCAGTACCAGCAGCGAATCGGGTCTCGGCTCGGCCATGACCAAGCTCATCGCCAAAGGCGGCGAACCGCTGATCCGCAAGGGCGTCGACCTGGCCATGCGCATGCTGGGCAACCAGTTCGTGACAGGGCAAACCATCGAGGAAGCGTTGAAGAACAGCCGCGAGAATGAAACGCGCGGCTACCGTTACTCGTACGACATGCTGGGCGAAGCGGCCCTGACGCAAGCCGACGCGGCCAACTACTACGCTTCGTACGAAACGGCGATCCACGCCATCGGCAAGGCGTCGAACGGCCGCGGCATCCGCAACGGCCCCGGCATTTCCGTGAAACTGTCGGCCCTGCACGCGCGCTATAGCCGCGCCCAGCGCGCCCGCGTCATGGAAGAATTGCTGCCGAAGGTCAAAGCGCTGCTGTTGCTGGCCAAACAGTACAACATCGGCTTCAACATCGATGCGGAAGAAACGGATCGCCTGGAACTGTCGCTCGACCTGATGGAAGCACTGGCTTTCGATGCGGACCTGGCCGGTTTCGACGGCATCGGCTATGTGGTGCAGGCGTATCAAAAACGCTGCCCCTACGCCATCGATTTCCTGGTCGACCTGGCGCACCGCAGCGGCCGCAAGTTCATGGTGCGCCTGGTCAAGGGCGCGTATTGGGATGCGGAAGTCAAACGCGCGCAAGTCGATGGCCAGGAAGGCTATCCCGTCTACACGCGCAAGGTCTACACGGACGTCTCTTACCTCGTGTGCGCGCAAAAACTGCTGGCCGCCAGCAGCCTGATCTATCCACAATTTGCCACGCACAACGCGCAAACCCTGGCGACCATCTATACCTGGGCAAAGCGCGACGGCATCACCGACTACGAATTCCAGTGCCTGCACGGCATGGGCGAGACGCTGTACGACCAGGTCGTCGGCCCCGACAATCTCGACAAGCCGTGCCGCATCTACGCGCCCGTCGGCTCGCATGAAACCCTGCTGGCCTACCTGGTGCGCCGCCTGCTGGAAAACGGCGCCAACTCGTCGTTCGTCAATCAGATCGTCGACGAAAGCGTGGCCATCGATAGCCTGATCCGCGATCCGCTGGAACAGGCGCGCCTGCAGGGCGGCTTGCCGCACCCGTCGATCCCGTTGCCGCTGGACATGTTTGGCAGCGAACGCAGGAACTCGGCCGGCCTGGACCTGTCGAATGAAGACACCTTGCGCACCTTGGCCACCGGCCTGGCGCAGCAGCAAACATGGCAGGCAGCGCCGCTGATTGATGGCGCCGTCAGCCTGAATGGCCCCACGCACATGCTGCACAACCCGGCCCAGCACGACGATGTCGTGGGCAAGGTCATGGAAGCCGGTCCGGCCGACGTGGAAACGGCGCTGGCCAGCGCCAGCGCGTATGCCATCGAGTGGCAAACAACAGAACCGTCGCTGCGCGCACAAGCGTTACAACGCGCGGCCGACCTGTTCGAAGAGCACCATATCGAGCTGATGGCCCTGGCCGTGCGCGAAGCGGGCAAGTCGCTGCCGAACGCGATCGCGGAAATCCGCGAAGCCGTCGACTTCCTGCGCTATTACGCGGCGCAGGTGGAACACGCGCCGGCGACCCTGGCGCTCGGTCCCGTCACCTGTATCAGCCCGTGGAATTTTCCATTGGCCATCTTCACGGGTCAACTGGCCGCCGCCCTGGCCGCCGGCAACGTGGTGCTGGCCAAGCCGGCCGAGCAAACGCCGCTGATCGCCCACCGCGCCGTGCAATTGCTGCATGCGGCCGGCGTGCCGCGCGGTGCGCTGCAATTTTTGCCCGGCAGCGGCGAGATCGTCGGTGCCGGCCTGTGCAATGACGCGCGCGTCAAAGGCGTGATTTTCACGGGCTCGACGGAAGTGGCGCAATTGATCAACCGCAATCTGGCCGCGCGTGCCGTGGCCGAAGGCATCGACATTCCCCTGATCGCCGAAACGGGTGGCCAGAATGCCCTGATCGTCGATTCGTCCGCCTTGCCGGAGCAAGTGGTGCAAGACGTGATGTCGTCCGCTTTCGACAGCGCCGGCCAGCGCTGCTCGGCCTTGCGCGTGCTGTTCCTGCAAACGGAAATCGCCGACAAGACCATCCACATGCTGAAAGGCGCCATGCAGGAATTGCGCGTTGGCAATCCTGACCGTCTGGCCACCGATATCGGTCCCGTCATCGATGCGGAAGCGCAAAGCAATCTGCTGGCGCACATCAACAAGATGAAAACCATGGCCATCGACCATTATTCGCTCGATTTACCGACCGTCAAAGGCACGTTCGTCGCCCCGACCGTGCTGGAAATCAAGTCGCTGGCGCAATTGACGCAGGAAGTCTTCGGCCCCGTACTGCACGTGATCCGCTACAAGCGGGCTGAACTGCCGCAACTGGTGCAATCGATCAACGACAGCGGTTACGGTTTGACCCTGGGCATCCATACGCGCATCGATGAAACCATCGATTTCATCACCAAACGCGCGCACGTGGGCAATATTTATGTGAACCGCAACATCGTCGGTGCCGTCGTCGGCGTGCAGCCGTTCGGCGGCGAAGGCAAATCGGGCACCGGTCCGAAGGCGGGCGGCCCCCTGTACCTGAAACGCCTGCAGCGCAATGCGCCGGCCGGTGTGCAGCACCAGCGCCAGGCACCGCCCGCGCTCGACGCGCTGACCGTCTGGGCCAAGATGCATGGCCACGACAAGGTCGAGCAATTGGCGCAGGAATACGCGCGCACGACCTTGCTGGGCAGCACCACCGTCTTGCCAGGCCCGACGGGCGAGCGCAATACCCTGAGCTTTGCCGCGCGGGGCACGATTCTGTGCGCGGCAGCCACCTCCGGCACCTTGATGAACCAGCTGGCGGCCGTGCTGGCCACCGGAAACCAGGCCCTGGTGCTGGCGCAGGCGCCGGAGTTGATCCCGGGCGACTTGCCGGCGGCGCTGAAGGACCGCATCCAGGTCGTCAGCAACCTGGAGTCGGTCAAGCATGATTTCCAGATCGCCATGATCGAGCCGAGTCTCGATGACCAGCTCAAACCGCTGCTGGCGGCACGGGAAGGGGCCCTGGTGGGCACCATCGCCACCACGCAGGAGGGTGTCATCCCCCTGTGGCGCCTGGTCGCTGAGCGGGCGCTGTGCGTGAATACGACAGCGGCGGGCGGTAATGCGAGTTTAATGATGCTCAGCGTCTAATATTTAAGCAGGTCATCAACGCAAAAAGGGCAGAACCAGTGGTTCTGCCCTTTTTTTATGCACGCTAGCTGAAAAATCACCCGGCCAGGCGCTGGCATAGCTGCTGAATCACCGTGAACGCGTACGGCGAAGCAACCGTTTGCACGAAACGCATGAAGTCGACGGCCGCCTCTTCGTTCGCGTTGTCGGAAATGGTGCGCATGACGGTAAACGGCACACCGAGTTCAAAACAGACTTGCGCCACGGCGGCGCCTTCCATTTCGACGGCCAGCAGGTCGGGGATATCCACTTTGAGCTGGTGCAGATGCGCGGCGCTGCTGATGAACTGGTCGCCGCTGGCGATCAGGCCCCGGTGGACTTGCGCGTGCTGCAAGCCAAATGCCACGATATCGGCCGCCTTGAGCACGCTGGAAACATCGTCACGCAAAAAATCTTCCGCGGCGGCGGCCAGTTGCGTGCTCAGTTCCAGATCCGTAGCGAAGCGCTGCAGTCCCGTCAGCGGTACTTCGAAGCGGGGAAATAAAGGTCGGGCGTCCATATCGTGCTGCAGCAGCGATTCCGCCACCACGATGTCGCCGACTTTCACGTGTTTATCGCCACTGCCGGCCACGCCGGTGAAGACGATGTGGGTAACTTCGTACTTTTCCACAAGGATAGAAGCTGTCATGGCAGCGGCAACCTTGCCCAGACGCGACAGGACGCACACAGCGTCGATATTCCACAAGGTCCCAAGGGTGTAGTCGCGCATGCCGTGCGAACGCCTCTGGGGGCCTTGCATGGCCTCTACCAGCCCCTGCTGTTCTTCGTGCAAGGCACTGATGATGCCTAAACGCATTTTTTTGTGTGAATTCATGCTGTTTTTACAGGTTTTTTGCATTGCAAGACGGTTTACAGGGTGAAAACAGCCGTTTGGGCGACTTTTCCACCGTTCGCGTTTGTCTCTGTGTTTTAAATAAAGATGTATACATAAAAATAGTAGTGATAGTAAACGGCCATTTTTTTGTGGATAAGTCGGTATACCGTCTAAAAATCATCGACTTAGCGCACAAAAAAGTAGGCGCACAAGCATTGTATCCAGCGAGGACTTGTTTGGGATAAAAATTGAGCTGTGGACAAAGAACGACTTTTCCCACATCTCATCCTGTGGATATGCAGACACTTATCCACAGTGGCAAGCAAAAATCACGGGTTTTCTTGCTGTAGTGGCATGTTTAATGTGCTTCATACGTTCAGATCCCTGTTTGGCAATCAACCTTAAGCGTTCACGAACGTTGTTCTTTCACGGACCTTGGCATCGAGGTGATTCCTGGAAGACGGTTTGGCAGTGGGTCGCGCTGTTGCCGTTGGCTTTTTTCTTTGACGTTTTTTGCATGCTTTTTGGAAATATCCCCGGACTTCCGCTTTTTTTGTCGGTTTACAATAGATCTATATATAAAAATAGTAGTAATAGTAAACGCGGTTTTTTCTGTGGATAAGTCACTTTTTTTCAACAGGATCAAGCGTTTACGCGCAAAATAAAGCGTGCATAATCGCTGTATCACGCGAGGAGCAAAATTGTATAAAATGCGGGCCTGCGCAAATGTTCGTGTTTACTCACAAGTCATCCTGTGGATATCAAGTGACTTATCCACAATCGCTTCAAATCCCCCCTCTTTTCGACATCGAACCGCTTGCTGGCCCTGTGCCTGCTCAAGCCGGTTGACGTTTCCATTTTGCAAAACGGTTTGGCAGTGCAGTGCGCGTGATGCCGGCGTGCCGGTTTTCGTCGCTCAGTTGTTGGCACGATTTTTTTTGTCAGCCAAAGCAGCTCGTCGGCTTTTTTTGAGGACAGGCTTGCGAACCTTTCCGAAGGTCAAGCACAGGCAAAGCGCGCGTTGTCGGGTTTACCTTAATAAGATCGTATACAAGAATAGTAATAGTAGTTAACGGCGGCATCTTCTGTGGATAAGTCCCGATTTATCCTTGTAAACAATCGCTTGGCGTGCGGATAAGCGCTGAGTAAGGGTTGTATCTGCGTGGGACGGTTTCTGGACAAAAAAACGCCGCCGAAAAAATTTTTCGTTTACGCACATATCGTCCCTGTGGATATCCATACGGTTATCCACAGCTTGCGACCCCTGTTTTGCCCGGCTTTTTAGCTTGTCGCGAGGCTCGCCACGATTAATGTCGCCCTGGCCCGGCACTGGTGGTAATCTCAATCTGGCTCAACAGCCATGCATGCATGAAGAAAGACAGACTCTGGTAACGGGACGCGGTGGGGAGACACGCCGCGCGACAGCTTGATGGCATACCGAAAGGAGCTTCATTGGAATCGGCAGGCGAATACGACTACATCATCGTGGGCGGCGGTACGGCAGGTTGCGTGCTGGCCAATCGGCTCACACGCGACAAGGATGCCAACGTTTTACTCGTGGAAGCGGGCGGCAAGGACGATTACGTGTGGATCCACATCCCCGTCGGCTATCTGCATTGCATCGGTAATCCCCGCACGGACTGGCTGTATTCCACGCAGGCGGACGCGGGCCTGGGCGGGCGCAGCCTGATGTATCCGCGCGGAAAAGTGCTCGGGGGCAGCTCTTCCATCAACGGCATGATCTATATGCGCGGCCAGGCCGGCGATTACGACCACTGGGCCGACCTGACGGACGACGCCTCCTGGCGCTGGGACAAAGTCTTGCCGCTATTTAAACAAAGCGAGGATTATTACGGCGGCGCGTCGGAAAACCATGGTGCGGGCGGCGAATGGCGCGTGGAAAAACAGCGGCTGTCGTGGGATATTTTGAATGCTTTCCGCGATGCGGCGCAGCAAGTCGGCATTCCGAAAACCAGCGATTTCAATGGCGGAGATAATAGCGGCAGCGCCTATTTCGACGTCAACCAGCGCCGCGGCATCCGCTGGAATACCTCGAAAGCGTTCCTGAAACCGGCGTCGCGCCGGTCGAATCTGACCATCATGACGGGTTGCCACGTGGAACGTCTGCTGCTGGAGACCACCGAATCGGGGCCGCGCTGCACGGGCATCGTGTTTACGGGCGGCGGCACGCAGTGGCAGGCGACGGCCAAACGGGAAACCTTGCTGACGGCGGGGGCCATCGGATCGCCCCAATTGCTGCAACTGTCCGGTATCGGCCCGGCCGCCTTGCTGCGCGAACACGGCATCACGCCCGTGCTGGACTCTCCTGGCGTAGGCGGCAATTTGCAGGATCACTTGCAGCTGCGCATGGTCTTTAAAGTGCAGGGCGTCAAGACTTTGAACGTGATGGCCAGCAATATTGTCGGCAAGATGCAGATCGGCTTGCAATATGCGCTATTTCAGAGCGGGCCCATGTCGATGGCGCCGTCGCAGCTGGGCGCGTTCGCCAAGTCCGATCCGCAGCAAGCCACGCCGAACCTGCAATATCACGTGCAGCCGCTCTCCCTGGATAAATTCGGCGAACCGCTGCATGCGTTTCCCGCGTTTACGGCCAGTGTCTGCAATTTGCGCCCCACCTCGCGTGGTCATGTGCACATCGGGTCGGCCGACAGCTATGTGGCGCCGAAGATTGTGCCCAATTACCTGAGTACCGAGCCGGACCGCAAGGTCGCTGCCGACGCCTTGCGCCTGACGCGCGCCATCGCCGCCGCGCCGGCCCTGAAAAAATTTGCGCCGCAGGAATACAAGCCTGGCGTGCAATTCCAGAGCGAGGAAGAGCTGGCGCAGGCGGCCAGCCAGATCGGCACCACCATCTTTCACCCGGTGGGTACTTGCCGCATGGGCGTGACAGGCGATGCATCGAGCGTCGTCGACAGCCAGCTACGCGTGCTCGGCGTGGCCGGTTTGCGCGTCGTCGATGCCTCCATCATGCCGTACATTACTTCTGGTAATACGAACTCGCCCACCGTGATGATTGCGGAAAAAGCGGCGCAAATGATACATGCGGCCTGGAAATGACCGCGGCAAAGCGCGGGTTTGCGCTATTCGGGCTGGCGAAAAATCCCCGTAGTTATACTGTATTGTGCGTTAAATTTAAGTTGTGTATTATAAAAATGACTAAGTAGTACAAAAAGTACAACTAGGAGACACGATGTCAAACGTAATCTTGGAAACAAGAAATTTGACCAAGGAATTCAAGGGTTTCACCGCAGTGAGCGAGGTGAACCTGAAGGTAGAGCGGGGCCATATCCACGCCTTGATCGGTCCTAACGGCGCCGGCAAGACCACGTGTTTCAACTTGCTCACCAAATTCCTGGTCCCCACCGGTGGACAGATCCTGTTCAATGGGAAAGATATTACGGCAGCCAAACCGGCGCAGATCGCCCGCATGGGCGTGATCCGTTCCTTCCAGATTTCCGCCGTCTTCCCGCATCTCTCCGTGCTGCAAAATGTGCGCATCGGCTTGCAGCGCCAGCTGGGCACCTCGTTCCACTTCTGGCAAAGCGAACGTGCCTTGAACCAGCTCAATGACCGCGCCATGGCCTTGCTGGCCGAAGTCGACCTGACGGAGTTTGCCGACACCATCACGGTTGACATGCCGTATGGACGCAAGCGGGCCCTGGAAATTGCCACCACCCTGGCGATGGAGCCGGAAATGATGCTGCTCGACGAGCCGACCCAGGGCATGGGGCATGAAGACGTGCACCGCGTCACCGAACTGATCAAGAAAGTATCGGTCGGCCGCACCATTTTGATGGTGGAACACAATATGAGCGTGGTCTCTGGCATCTGCGACAAGATTTCCGTCCTGCAGCGCGGCGCCATGCTGGCCGAAGGCAGTTACGCGGAAGTGTCGCGCAATCCGCAAGTGATGGAAGCGTACATGGGCACCACCCACGCCGAACTGGAAGGGGCACATTGATGACCGCTAGCAACAAGGCACCCGCGCTGGAAATTGCACAACTGCACACCTGGTATGGCGAATCGCACATCCTGCACGATGTGAACTTGAAAGTGGAGCAGGGCGAAGTGGTGACTTTGCTGGGCCGTAATGGCGCCGGCCGCACGACCACCTTGCGCGCCATCATGGGGCTGACGGGCGCACGCACGGGTTCCATCAAAGTCAATGGCGTCGAAGCGATAGGTTTGCCCACGCACAAAATCGCCCACCTGGGCATCGGCTATTGTCCTGAAGAGCGCGGCATTTTTTCCTCGTTGTCGACGGAGGAAAACCTGATGCTGCCGCCGACACTGGCCAGCGGAGAGAAGGGTATGTCGGTCGAGGAAATCTACGCCATGTTCCCGAATTTGCAGGAACGCCGCCACAGCCAGGGCACGCGATTGTCGGGCGGGGAACAGCAGATGCTGGCCGTGGCGCGCATCCTGCGCACGGGCGCGCGCCTGCTGCTGCTCGATGAAATTTCCGAAGGCCTGGCGCCTGTCATCGTGCAGGGCCTGGCACGCATGATTACCACCCTGAAAGCGAAGGGGTACACCATCGTCATGGTGGAACAGAATTTCCGGTTTGCCGCACCGCTGGCGGACCGGTTTTATGTGATGGAGCACGGTCAGATCGTCGAGACTTTTGCTGCATCCGAACTGGAAGCCAAGATGCCGGTATTGACCGAGCTGCTTGGCGTGTAATGCCCATGTAGTTCCGTATCGTCGTCGAGCAATCGTTTAAATAGCAAACAATAATCCCAACGGAGACACTATGAAACGTAACGCTATCGCCATTGCCACCGCCACTCTTTGCGCCCTGGGCTTTTCCGCCGCCGCGCACGCCCAGGTATCGGGCGACACCATCAAGATCGGTTTTATTTCCGACATGTCGGGCGTGTATTCCGACGTCGACGGCCTCGGTGGCGCGGAAGCCATCAAGATGGCGATCGCCGATGCCGGCGTGGTATTGGCCGGCAAGAAGGTGGAGTTTATTTCCGCCGACCATCAAAACAAGGCCGACATCGCCGCCTCGAAGGCGCGCGAATGGTTCGACCAGCAAGGTGTCGACATGCTGATCGGCGGCACCAATTCCGGCGCCAGCCTGGCCATGGCCAAGGTGGCGGCGGAAAAGAAAAAAATCTTCATTGCCATCGGTGCCGGTTCCTCGCGCCTGACGAATGAAGAATGCACGCCTTACACCGTGCATTACGCCTACGATACGGTGGCGCTGGCGCGCGGCACGGGCGGCACCATCGTCAAACAGGGCGGCAAGAGCTGGTATTTCATGACGGCCGACTATGCATTTGGCCATTCGCTGGAAAAAGACACGGCCGAGGTCGTCAAGGCGGCCGGCGGCAAGGTGCTGGGCAGCGTCAAGCATCCGCTGGGCGCCTCGGATTTCTCGTCCTTCCTGCTGCAGGCACAAGCGGCCAAGCCGCAGATCCTGGGCCTGGCCAATGCGGGCGGCGACGCCATCAACAGCATCAAGGCGGCCAACGAGTTCGGCCTGACGAAGTCGATGAAACTGGCCGGTTTGCTGATCTTCATCAACGACATCCATTCGCTGGGCCTGAACCTGACGCAAGGCATGTACCTGACCGATGGCTGGTACTGGGACTTGAATGCGGACACGCGCGCCTGGTCGAAACGCTATTTCGCCAAGATGAAGAAGGAGCCGTCGATGCTGCAGGCGGCCGACTATTCGGCCGCGGCGACCTACCTGAAAGCCGTCAAGGCGCTGGGGACGGATGACACCGAAAAAGTCATGGCGTATCTGAAGAAGACCAAGATCAACGACATGTTTACCCAGAATGGCGAAGTGCGTCCCGATGGCCGCATGGTGCACGATATGTACCTGATGGAAGTCAAGAAACCGTCCGAGTCGAAATACCCATGGGATTACTACAAGGTGGTCGCCACCGTGCCCGGTGCGCAAGCGTATGTGACCAAGGCTGAATCGAAGTGTTCGTTGTGGAAGTAAGGCTGTAGCAACCTCCACGGAGTGCCCGCCGCTGCGCGGGCGCTCTGTCCTGCACTTCGCCCGCAGGGTTCGCCTTGCGCCGCCGCAGCCGTTTGCGGTGGCGCGTTTCCCTTGATACCACACCGCTACCCGGCGGTGCTTTTTATACTGTGATGCCATGGAAATTTTCGGCGTTCCAATACAAGCGATGATGAGCCAGCTGCTGCTGGGTCTTGTCAACGGCTCGTTCTATGCCATGTTGTCCCTCGGTCTGGCCGTCATTTTCGGCTTGCTCAACGTTATTAATTTCTCGCATGGCGCCATGTACATGATGGGCGCCTTCCTGGCCTGGATGGGCCTCAGCTATTTCGACATCAATTACTGGGCCATGCTGGTCATCGCCCCGATCCTCGTCGGCCTGGTCGGCATCCTGATCGAAAAGACCATGTTGCGCTGGCTATATAAACTCGACCACCTGTATGGCTTGCTGCTGACCTTTGGCATCACCCTGATCATGGAAGGCGTGTTCCGCTCGTTCTATGGCGTCTCGGGCCAGCCGTATGCCGTGCCTGAAGCGCTGGCCGGCGCGACGGACCTGGGCTTCATGACCCTGCCGAACTACCGCGCCTGGGTGGTGATCGCCTCGCTCTCCGTCTGCCTGGCCACCTGGTTCGTCATCGAAAAAACCAAACTGGGCGCCTACCTGCGGGCCGGCACGGAAAACCCGAAACTGGTGGAAGCGTTCGGCATCAACGTGCCGCTGATGGTGACCTTGACGTTTGGCTTCGGCGTGGCCCTGGCCGGTTTCGCCGGCGTGCTGGCGGCACCGATCATCCAGGTCTCGCCGCTGATGGGCTCGAACCTGATCATCGTCGTGTTTGCCGTGGTGGTGATCGGCGGCATGGGTTCCATCATGGGTTCCATCCTGACGGGCCTGGGCCTGGGCGTGATCGAGGGCCTGACCCGCGTGTTCTACCCGGAAGGCTCGGCCACCGTGGTGTTCGTGGTGATGGTCATCGTGCTGCTGCTGCGTCCCGCCGGCCTGTTCGGCAAAGAAAAGTAATCCTCATCAGTCATGTATTGGAGCTACCACGATGAATAAGAATGTAGGCTACGCCATTGCCCTGCTGCTGGCGTTGGCGGCCCCGTTTTACGGCTATCCCGTCTTCCTGATGAAGTTGCTGTGCTTTGCCCTGTTTGCCTGCGCGTTCAATTTGCTGATCGGCTACACGGGCTTGCTGTCGTTCGGCCATGCGGCCTTTTTCGGCGGCGCTGGCTATGTCACCGGCTACGCGCTGCGCACCTGGGGCTGGCCAACGGAACTGGGCTTGCTGGCCGGCGTCGCCACGGGCGCCTTGCTGGGCCTGGTGATCGGCGGCCTGGCGATCCGCCGCCAGGGCATCTACTTTACGATGATCACCCTGGCGCTGGCGCAGATGGTGTACTTCCTCGCCTTGCGGCTGCCGTTCACGGGCGGCGAGGATGGCTTGCAGGGTGTTCCACGTGGAACCTTGCTGGGCATGATAGACCTGGGCAATGACACGGTGCTGTACTACGTCGTGCTGGCCATTTTTGTCGCCGGCTT
This sequence comes from Janthinobacterium sp. PAMC25594, assembly GCF_019443505.1. NCBI lineage: Bacteria > Pseudomonadati > Pseudomonadota > Betaproteobacteria > Burkholderiales > Oxalobacteraceae > Janthinobacterium > Janthinobacterium sp. PAMC25594. The sequence goes on along the minus strand of NZ_CP080377.1, from coordinate 3,926,430 downwards.
CGCCCTGATCGTGCGCACCATCCACTCGCCGTTCGGGCAAGTGCTCAAGGCCATCAAGGAAAACGAACCGCGCGCCATCTCGCTCGGCTACGACGTCAACAAGTACAAGCTGATGGCCATCGTGCTGTCCGCTTCGCTCGCTGCCCTGGCCGGCGCCACCAAGACCCTGGTGCTGGGCTTTGAAACCCTCACCGATGTGTACTGGGGCATGTCCGGCCTGGTCGTGCTGATGACCCTGGTGGGCGGCATGGGTACCATGGCCGGTCCCATCCTCGGCGCCGTGCTGATCATCGCGCTGGAAAACAAGCTGGGCGATGTCGGCACCTATCTGGCCACGCACACGGGCATCGAGTGGTTCGGCACCCTGGGCGAATCGGTGGGCATGGTCACCGGCGTGATCTTCGTCATCTGCGTGCTGCTGTTCCGGCGCGGCATCGTCGGCGAAGCCATCGCGCGCTTCGGTGGCAGGCCAGCCAAAGCCGCTGTCTGATTTTCAAGCAACGCCGGACAAATCGTCCGGCGTTTTTCATTGTGCGTCCACTGTTACCTCAACGGAGAGAACCACCATGCAAATGACGATCACGCGCGCGGGCACGACTGGCATGCGCCTGTGCACCTTGCTGGCCTTGGCAGCCTGCGGCAGCAACCATGCGCCGGAAGAACTGAACCAGATGCCCGGCTACCTGGGCACCATCACGCGCGCCGACTACGACGGCAAGACGAACGATCTGCTGACTGCCGGCCTGGGCAAGACGGGGCTGGCGGGCGCCACGCCCTTGTATGCGAATGCCGAACAGCCGACGCCGCTCGAACTGCGCCGCAATGCGATCCACGCCAACTACCGCGCCGTGCTCGACATCGCCGCCAACAGCGGCTACGGCACCCTGTACGGACCGAACGTGGATGCGTCCGGCAATGTGGGTAGCGGTGAAGGCTTGATTCCTGGCAGCGAATACATCGCCTATGCCGATGATGGCACGGGCAAGAAGAATGTCACCTTGATGGTGCAGGTGCCGGCCAGCTTCGACCCGGACCGTGCCTGCATCGTCACGGGCACGTCGAGCGGCTCGCGCGGCATCTACGGCGCCATCGGCAGCTCCGGTGAATGGGGCTTGAAGAAGGGCTGCGCCGTGGCGTATGCGGACAAGGGTTCCGGCACGGGCCTGTATGTGTTCGAGGACGACAGCGTCAACCTGCAGAACGGCGTGCGCGCGGGCCGGGTGGCCGCCGGCAAGAGCGCGCTCTTCGCGCCCGACTTGAGCGATGCGGATCGCCTCGCCTGGGTCGGGGCCAACCCGAACCGCATCGCCTTCAAGCATGCGCACTCGCAGCAGAACCCGGAGAAGGATTGGGGCAAGGTCACCTTGCAGGCGGTCGAGATGGCGTATTACGTCTTGAACGAACGCTACGGCGTGCTGGCCCGCGACGGCAGTTCGCGCATCGTGCGGCTGACGCCGAAGAACACCATCACGATCGCCTCGAGCATTTCCAACGGTGCCGGCTCGGCCCTGCTGGCGGCGGAGCAGGATACGCAAGGCTTGATCAGCGGCGTGGCGGCCAGCGAGCCGCAGGTGCAACCGCAGCCGTCCACGGCCTACAGCGTGCGCCAGGGCGGGGTGGTAGTGAACGCACCGGGGCGCGCGCTGTTTGACTACGCCACCTATGCGGCGCTGTACCAGCCGTGCATCGCGTCCGTGGCCGGCAATGCGGGACGCTGCACGGTGCTCGTCAGCAAGGGGCTATTAAACGGCGCCGACCTGGCGGCGCAGCAGGCGGACGCGAAGCAGCGCTTGCGCGCGTATGGCTGGCTGATCGATTCCGATCCGCTGCAGGCGGCGCATGCGGGCACGAACATCCTGGTGGCCGTCACGTATGCGTATGCCTACGGGAAATTTTCCGTGACCGATAAAGTGTGCGGTTTCACGTTTGCGCAGACGGACGGCAGCGGCAATCCCATCGCGTTTACCTCGGCGCAAAAGGCGGCCAGCTTTGCCGCGCAAAACGGCATCCCCGGCAGTGTCGTGTACGAGAACAGCGTGGGCGGCGCCAAGGGCTACACGGCCGGCGTGTCACCGTCGACAAGTCTGGCGGATCAGTCGCTCGATGGCTTCCTGTGCCTGCGCAGCCTGGCGACGGGGCGCGACGCCGTCAACGGCGCCAACCTGGAAGGCACTTTGGCAGGACAGAGCGTGCGCGTGCGGGCGGGCATGGCCGAGGTAGCGGCCAGCGGCAAACTGAACGGCAAGCCGGCCATCATCGTGCACGGCCGCAGCGATACCCTGATTCCCGTCAATCACGCTGGGCGCGCCTATCTTGGCCTGAACGCCGCCGTGGAAGGAAGCAATAGCAAACTGCGCTATATCGAGGTGACCCATGCCAACCACTTCGATTCCTTCAGCAGCGCCTTGCCGACACTGATCGTGCCCTTGCACGTATACCTGAACCGGGCGCTCGATGCCATGTATGCGCATTTGTCTGTCAAGCAAGCCTTGCCGCCATCGCAGGTGGTGCGCACGGTGACGCGCGCCGATGCGTCGACCTTGATCACGACTGTCAACGTGCCGGCAATAGCGTCGACGCCGGCGGCAGGCAATGCGATCAGTGTGACGGGGACGGTGGTGGATGTGCCCGACTGAGTCTCATAGCGCTGCCACATAGATGGCGCGGGCATCCTCGCGTGTCACGACGCGCGGATTGTTGCCCAGCAATCGCGTCTGCAGCATGGCGCCGTCGGCCAGCCGATCGAGGTCGCTGGCCGCGATGCCCACCTCGCGCAGGGTACGCGCGATACCGGTGGCGCACGCCAGCGCCTGCATGGCATCGATCAGGGCTACGGCCCGCGCTTCCTCGCTGCCCACGATGCCGGGCTGCAAGACGGCCGCCAGTTGCGCATACAGCGGCGCCGCGTGGGACAAATTGAAACGCAGCACGTGCGGCAGCACCAGTGCGTTCGACAGGCCGTGTGGCACGTGAAACAGTCCCCCGATGGGATAGGCAAGCGCATGCACGGCGGCCACGGGCGCGTTGGCAAACGCCTGGCCGGCCAGCATGGCGCCGAGCAGCATGGCCTGGCGCGCCGGCAAGTTGTTGCCATCGCGGCAGGCGGTAAGCAGGTTGCTGGAGAGCAGCGACAGCGCTTGGGTGGCCAGCATATCGGACAAGGGATTTTTCAGCAGGCGGCTGGTGTACGCTTCGATCGCATGCACCATGGCGTCGATGCCGGTGGCGGCCGTCACGGCAGGAGGCAAGCCCAGGGTCAGGCTGGCGTCGAGGATGGCCAGGTCCGCATACAGTTGCGGCGCGACCACGCCCATCTTGCTGGTGGCACCCGTGGTGACGATGGCGATGTGCGTCACCTCCGAGCCCGTGCCGGCCGTGGTGGGCAATTGCACCAGAGGCAGGCGCTGGCCATGGACATTGCCGATGCCATACAGTTGCGCCAGTTCCTGGCGGCCCGGCGCCAGCACGGCGATCAGCTTGGCCACGTCCAGCGAGCTGCCGCCACCGAGGCCGATAATCAGTTCCACGTGAAACATCTGGGCCTGGGCCACACCGGCCAGCACGATGGCTTCCGAGGGATCGGCTTGCACGTCGGCAAAGACGTGTGCTTCGATTCCCGCCGCCAGCAGGCTGTGCAGGGGAGCATCGGCCAGGCCCGTGCGCAGGAAGCCTGCGTCGGTGACGAGCAGGGCGCGGCGCACGGTGGGGAAGTGATGGGCGACGTGCGCGCCCAGTTGGGTGGCGGCGCCTGGTTCAACGATCAGATGCGGCACGGTGCGGAACTGGAAGGCGGACATGCGTACTCCTGGCAGGAACGATGACAGCAAGCTTACTCCGCTTTTCCGCTGTGCGCCTGTTTCACGTGGAACCAGAAGCGGGGCTTACTCCCACTCCAGCGCGCCGCGTTTCCATTCATACGCCAGGCCGATGGCCAGCACGCCCAGAAAACCCATGACGGCCCAGAAGCCAGGCAAGCCCAGTTCGTTCACATTGGCCGCCCACGGCATCAGGAAGATCACCTCGATATCGAACAGGATGAACAGGATGGCGACCAGGTAGAAGCGGATGTCGAACTTCATGCGTGCGTCGCCGAACGCTTCGAAGCCGCATTCGTACGGGGACAGTTTTTGCGGATCGGGCTTGTGCGGACCGAGTACGCGTCCCAGCAGCATGGGCACGATGCCGACCAGGATGCCGATCAGAATGAACAGCAGGACGGGAAAATAGTTTTCGAGGAGCATGGGGATTCCTCTCAGTGGCTGGACGACAGTTTCATCAGCACGATGCCGCACACGATGAGGACGGCGGCGCACACGCGCATGGTGTTGACTTGCTCGCCCAGAAAGACGATGCCGACGATGAAGGCGCCGACGGCGCCGATGCCCGTCCAGATCGTGTAGGCCGTGCCCAGGGGCAGGGTGCGCATGGCAATCGACAGCAAGCCGAAGCTGGCGATCATCATGACGATGGTCATGATGGAAGGGGTGAGTTTGCTGAAACCCTCGGAGAGTTTCATCGAGTATGCCCACACGACTTCCAACACGCCGGCAATGAGTAAAAGTATCCAGGCCATGGCGGCTCCTTATACAGAGCGGGCCGTCCCGGTGTGTGCCCATGATGGGGGAGGCCGTCCTCCTGGATGATCGCCGCGATGGCCACTGGCGTGACCACGGTTGCGGACGATGCGGCAATTGTAGCAAACATTTCACGGTACCGCAGCCCTCTGTCTGGCCATGCTGCGTGTTCCACGTGAAACAGAAATCACCGCTTCCTTGCCACTGCTGAGTAAAAATTAAGCAAAAATTGGCCCGTGGAAGGTTGCGCTCGCAAAAAGACTCTATAATCGGAGCTCTCTTCCCGCATTTTTACTTGCACTGTTACCTATTTATCATGTTATTTCCTACAGAATTCGACGTCATCGTTGTCGGTGGTGGTCACGCCGGTACCGAGGCGGCCCTCGCTTCCGCCCGCATGGGGCAGAAGACGCTATTGCTCACGCATAATATTGAGACACTGGGCCAGATGTCGTGCAACCCCTCCATCGGCGGCATCGGCAAGGGCCACCTGGTCAAGGAGGTCGATGCCATGGGCGGCGCGATGGCGATTGCCACCGACGAGTCCGGCATCCAGTTCCGCATCCTGAACTCCTCGAAAGGCCCGGCAGTCCGCGCCACGCGCGCCCAGGCCGACCGTATTTTGTACAAGGCCGCCATCCGTACACGCCTGGAAAACCAGCCGAATCTGTGGCTGTTCCAGCAAGCGGTCGATGATCTGATCGTCGAAGGCGACCGCGTGGTCGGCGCCGTGACGCAGATCGGCCTGAAGTTTCTGGCGCGCGCCGTCGTGCTCACGGCCGGTACTTTCCTCGACGGCAAGATCCACGTGGGCCTGAATAACTACTCGGCCGGCCGCGCCGGCGACCCGCCGGCCATTTCGCTGTCGGCCCGGTTGAAGGAATTGAAACTGCCGCAGGGCCGCTTGAAAACGGGCACGCCGCCGCGCATCGACGGCCGCACGATCGACTTTTCCGTGATGCAAGAACAGCCGGGCGACCTCGATCCCGTGCCCGTGTTTTCGGTCATGGGCAACACGGCCATGCACCCGCGCCAGGTGCCGTGCTGGGTCACGCATACGAATAGCCAGACGCACGACATCATCCGCGCCGGCCTCGACCGCAGCCCCATGTACACGGGCGTCATCGAGGGCGTGGGCCCCCGCTATTGCCCGTCCATCGAAGACAAGATCCACCGTTTCGCGGGCAAGGAATCGCACCAGATCTTCCTCGAGCCGGAAGGCTTGACGACGCACGAGTTCTATCCGAACGGCATCTCTACGAGCCTGCCGTTCGACGTGCAGATCGCCCTGGTGCAATCGATGAAGGGCATGGAAAACGCACACATCCTGCGTCCCGGCTATGCCATTGAATACGACTATTTCGACCCGCGCGGCTTGAAGGCCTCGCTGGAAACGAAGGCGGTGGCCGGCCTGTTCTTCGCCGGCCAGATCAACGGCACCACCGGCTACGAGGAAGCGGCCGCGCAAGGCATGCTGGCGGGCCTGAATGCGGCTTTGCTGACGCAGGACAAGGAAGCCTGGGTACCGGGTCGCTCCGAGGCGTATCTGGGCGTGCTGGTCGACGACCTGATCACCCAGGGCGTGCAGGAACCGTACCGCATGTTCACCAGCCGCGCCGAGTATCGCCTGAGCCTGCGCGAAGACAATGCCGACATGCGCCTGACGGAAATCGGCCGCACCCTGGGCTGCGTGGGCGACGCCCAATGGCAAGCGTTCGAGACCAAGCGCGAAGCGGTGGCGCTGGAACTGCAGCGCCTGCGTTCCACGTGGGTCAATCCGCGCATCCTGGCGGCCGCCGAATCGGAACGCATCGTCGGCCAGGCCATCGAGCGCGAGTATTCGCTGGCGGACTTGTTGTGCCGCCCGAACGTCGCCTACGACACCCTGATGAGCATGACGGGCATCGCAGGGCAGGCCCTGGCCGGCCCCGGCGTGGACGATCCCGCCGTGCGCGAGCAGGTGGAAATCCAGCTCAAATATGCGGGCTACATCGAGCGCCAGAGCAAGGAAATCGAGCGTCACGAACACTATGAAAACCTGGCCTTGCCGGCTGGTTTTAATTACCTGGACATCGGCGCGCTGTCGGTCGAAGTGCGGCAAAAACTCGACAAGCAGCGCCCGGAAACCCTGGGCCAGGCCTCGCGCATTTCGGGCGTGACGCCGGCGGCGATTTCGCTGCTCTTGGTGCACTTGAAAAAGCGCGGCTTCGGTGCCGCACAGACCACCACTTTAAAGGACGAGGTTGTTGAATGAAGCAGTTTGACCGGGCCGCACTGGCCCCCATTTTGAATGAAGGCATCGTCGCGCTGGAGCTGAACCTGAGCGCGGATCAGACGGAAAAACTGCTCGATTACCTGGCCTTGCTGGCCAAATGGAATAGCGTGTACAACCTGACGTCGGTGCGCGATCCGATGCAGATGCTGACCCTGCACGTGCTCGACTCGCTGGCCGCCGTGCCCGCGTTCGCGGACGCCAAAAACGTGCTCGACGTGGGCGCCGGTGGCGGCTTGCCGGGCATGGTCCTGGCCATCGCGCGGCCCGATATCAAAGTGTCGATGATCGACACCGTGCATAAAAAGACGGCATTCCTGACGCAAGTGAAGGCGGAACTGGGGCTAGCCAACGTCACCGTGTACACGAAACGGGTGGAACAGCTGGAAGTGCCGCAGAAATTCGACGTGATCACCTCGCGCGCCTTTGCCGACCTGTCCGATTTCGTCAACTGGTCGAACCACGTACTGGCCGAGGGCGGGCAATTCATCGCTTTGAAAGGGGTGGCACCGCCAGACGAGAGAGAGAGACTGCCGGCAGACTGGAAAGTGACGCAATTACGCGCAATCCAGGTGCCAGGGCTAAATGCAGAGCGTCATCTGGTCTTTATAGCAAGAATTTAAAGGCCGTAGAATTAAACGGTATAAATCATATAAACAGTTTATACGGTATAAATGATATAAACCGTATAAACGATTTATATCGTATAAATGAAATAAATAGTATAAATCGTTTCGGCCGGATGCCGGGGCGCACGATGAAGTTTGCATCTCTTTACAACTAGAAGATACATGGCCAAAATTTTTTGTGTAGCAAATCAAAAGGGTGGTGTTGGTAAAACCACAACAAGCGTCAACCTCTCCGCCGGTCTGGCCAAGTTGAACCAGCGCGTGCTGCTGGTCGACCTCGACCCGCAAGGCAATGCGACCATGGGCGCCGGCATCAACAAGGCCGGCCTCAAGGCGTCGACCTATGAAGTCATGCTGGGCGAGTCCGATGTCAAGACGGCACGCCAGCGTTCGGAAGCGGGGCGCTTCGATGTCCTGCCGTCGAACCGCGAACTGGCCGGCGCGGAAGTGGAGATGGTCGAACTGGACAACCGCGAACGCCGCCTGAAGGATGCGCTGGCCGAAGTGGACGGCGAATACGATTTCATCCTCGTTGATTGCCCGCCGGCATTGTCGATGCTGACCCTGAACGGCCTGTGCGCCGCGCATGGCGTGATCATCCCGATGCAGTGCGAGTACTACGCGCTGGAAGGCTTGTCCGACCTGGTCAACACCATCAAGAAGGTGCACGCCAACCTGAACCCGGATTTGAAGATCATCGGTTTGCTGCGCGTGATGTTCGATCCACGCATGACATTATCGCAACAAGTGTCGGCCCAGCTGGAGCAGCACTTCGGCGACAAGGTTTTCAATACCATCATCCCGCGCAATGTCCGCCTGGCCGAAGCGCCATCGTACGGCTTGCCCGGCGTGACCTTCGACCCCAGCTCGAAAGGTGCCCAGGCGTACATCGCCTTTGGCGCCGAGATGGTCGAACGCATCAAACATATGTAAACAAGGGGCGAGCGTCTGCACACTATGATGTGAGCGCTTACTCTGAAAACACGATTAGGACAGCATGGCTACGAAAAAATTAAAAGGATTGGGTCGTGGACTCGACGCCCTGTTGGGCGGCGGCAGCGACTTCGCCAGCCCGGACACGCATCAACCGTCCAACTTGCCCGTGTCACAAATGCAAGCTGGCAAGTACCAGCCGCGCACGCGCATGGACGAGGGGGCCCTGAATGAACTGGCCGCCTCGATCAAGGCGCAAGGACTGATGCAGCCCATCCTGGTGCGCCCGATCGGGCAAGACACCCTGAGCGGCTTGATCAAATATGAAATCATCGCCGGTGAACGCCGCTTCCGCGCCTCGCAGCTGGCGGGCCTGACGGAAGTGCCGGTGCTGGTGCGCGATGTGGATGACCTGGCCGCCGCCGCCATGGCGCTGATCGAGAACATCCAGCGCGAAGACCTCAACCCGCTGGAAGAAGCGCAGGGCATCCACCGCCTGATCGCCGACTTCAATTTTACGCATGAGCAAGCGGCCACTGCGCTGGGACGCTCGCGCAGCGCGGTGTCGAACCTGCTCCGCCTGATGAACTTGGCCAGCCCCGTGCAGACCATGCTGATGGCCGGCGATATCGACATGGGCCATGCGCGCGCGCTGCTGGCAGTCGATGCGGCCAGCCAGATCAACCTGGCCAACCAGGTGGTGGCCAAGCGCCTGTCGGTGCGCGAAACGGAAAAGCTGGTCACGCGCACGGCCGAGGAAGCGGCCAACCCGGTCGAGCCGCGGCAAAAGGAAAAGTCCGGCGACATCGCCCGCCTGGAAGAAGAGTTGTCCGATGCGCTGGCCACGCCCGTGGTGTTCAAAATGGGCAACAAAGGCCGTGGCCAATTGGTGATCGATTTTGCCGATCTTGACGTGCTCGATGGATTGTTGACCCGCTTGCGTGGTTAAATAGCAAGCTGCAAAGATATGGGAGTGTGGGTGTGGACAATCCGGCCATGCTTTCCAGATGCACCACGTGATTCCTTGATAACACGGCTGGAAGCGGCCAGACAAGCGACTTTGCCATATAGTGGTGCAAATGGCGGCGAATAGTCGGTAAAGCGTCAGTTTCACGCAGCAATCGCCCTGCTGCGGTGCAGCAACGTTTGACTCTATAGATCAAAGCCAACTATAATCCCGTGTCTTTGCGTGTGTAGATTTTTCTGGGAACCTGGCAATTGAGTGATTCACAACAAAGTATTGCCAAACCCGTCTACAAAGTAGTTGCATTGCAGTTAGCAATCGCTATCAGCTTTGCCACAGTCACCCTGTTTTTCGGTGGCAGTGTCAGAGGCTGGTCCGCCGCATACGGCGGTGCTATCGCAGTCATCGGTAGCCTGGTGTATGCCATGTTGGTGGTTCGCGGTACTAGCGACGCCAATAAGGCATTCCGGGCGCATTTGCGCGCAGAAGTGATGAAAATATTTATCACAGCGGTGCTGTTTATATTGGCACTGGTGTTGTTTCAGTCGGCCGCCTGGTTATGGCTGATCTTGGGTTTCGCGGTGGCAACCTTAGCATACTGGTTTTCATTGCTCGCTGTTTAATCATTGGTTTTGGGGCCTGTTGTGCTCTGAAACGACAAATCTAAATTCATTATGACCACAGAACACGCTATTGAAGCGGGCCATGCTGCCCCGGCCAACGCCACAGAATACATCAGTCACCATCTGGCCCACCTGAGAAGTGCCGACGGCATGATCAATCTGGATACGTTCTGGATTTCGGCCATTCTGGGCTTTGTTTTCCTGGCTGTTTTCTATATGGCGTCGCGCCGCGCGACGGCTGGTGTCCCTGGCAAGTTGCAAAACTTCGTCGAAATGGTCATGGAAATCGTCAATGACACTATTAATGGGGCCTTCCACGCGAAAAGCAAGGTCATCGCACCGCTGGCCATCACTATTTTTGTGTGGGTCTGGTTGCTGAACGCGATGGACTTCCTGCCGGTTGACCTGTTGCCGAAGATTATGAGCTGGTTTGGCGTGCATAAACTGCGTGCCGTGCCGACCGCCGACGTCAACCACACGTTCGCCATGTCGCTGTCGGTGGTGCTGTGCGTGATCGCCTTCTCGATCAAGGCCAAGGGCCTGGGCGGCTGGATCAAGGAACTGTTCACGGCACCGTTCCATGCGAATGGCTTGATCGCCACGATCGCCCTGGCACCTGTCAATTTCTTGCTGCAAATGGTTGAGCTGGTTGCAAAACTGATCTCCCTGTCGCTGCGACTGTTCGGCAATATGTATGCCGGCGAACTGATTTTCATCTTGATCGCGTTGTTGCCTTGGTGGGCACAGTGGGCGTTGGGTGGTCCATGGGCAATTTTCCATATCTTGATTGTAACTTTGCAAGCTTTTGTGTTTATGGCGTTGACGGTTGTGTATCTGAGCCTTGCGGTTGAGAAACATTAATCATTAACTTTATATTTTGTTTTTTTAGTATCTTTCGTTTTTAAATTTAGGAGAATTTTATGCAAGCTCTGATCGCACAAGTACAAAGCATGACCGTTCTGGCAGCAGCAATCATCATCGGCCTGGCCGCAATCGGCACCGCTCTGGGCTTCGCTATCTTGGGTGGCAAATTCCTGGAAGCTTCGGCACGTCAACCAGAACTGATGCCACAACTGCAAACCAAACTGTTCGTTATCGCTGGTCTGCTGGATGCTATCTCGATGATCGGCGTTGGTGTTGCTCTGCTGTACACGTTCGCTAACCCGTTCCTGTCCGCTCTGACGGCTGTTGCTCAGTAATTCGCTCCAACCCTAGGAGAAACTTTTAGTTAGGAGCAAAGGTATGGACATCAATATGTCGCTCATCGGCCAGATGATCACCTTCGCGGTGTTGGTCTGGTTCTCGATGAAGTTCGTATTTCCAGCGCTGAACAATGCGCTGGATGAGCGTGCCAAACGAATCGCGGATGGATTGGCTGCGGCCGATCAAGGTCAAGCTTCGATGGCTGTCGCTGAAAAGCGTGCGCAAGAGGCATTGAACAGTGCACGTGAAGAAGCGTCGCAACGCGTTGCGGACGCTGAAAAGCGCGCGCAGCTGGTTGCTGAAGAGATCAAGCAAAATGCACAAGCTGAAGCTGCGCGTATCATTGCGCAAGCCCAGTCGGACGCCGAACAGCAACTGTCGAAAGCACGCGAACAATTGCGCGCTCAGGTGGCTGACCTGGCTGTCAAGGGTGCCGAGCAGATCTTGAAGCGTGAAGTCAACGCTACGGCTCACGCCGAAATGTTGCAGCGTCTTGCTGTCGAGCTGTAATCATGGCAGAACTCGCAACCGTCGCCCGTCCCTACGCGGAAGCTTTGTTCCGCGTAGCCCAAGCTGGTAAGGAGTCAAGCAACCTCGCGGCGTGGTCCGAACTGGTGTCCGAACTGGCACAGATCGGTAGCCACCCCGAGGTACAGGCGTACGCGCGCAATCCGAAAGTTTCGGAAAGCGACGTCGCCGCCACCATCCTGTCGTTGTTGAAATCGCCGCTCAATGAAGAAGTGAAAAACTTCGTCACGTTGTTGATCGAAAATGGCCGCATCAGCCTGCTGCCGGAAATCGGCGCGCAATTCCATACCTTGAAAAATGGTCTGGAAGGTGCGGCTGACGCCGAGATCACGAGCGCTTTCGATCTGAGCGAAGGCCAAACGGCCGAGCTGGTCGCAACGCTGGAAAAGAAATTCAGTCGTAAGCTCAACCCTGCCGTCACAGTGGATCCATCGCTGCTCGGCGGCGTGCGCGTGGTTGTTGGCGACCAAGTGCTCGATACCTCGGTGCGCGCCAAGCTGCAGCAACTGCACGCTGCATTGGTGTCGTAAGACACGCGCTTCGGCAGGCCAGCTAAGACAGACCCTTACCCCTCGCGCAAGCTGAGAGAAACACTTTTAGGAGTTAGTATGCAACTCAACCCATCTGAAATCAGCGAGTTGATCAAGAGCCGGATCCAAGGTCTTGACGGCGGCGCTGAAGTGCGTAATCAAGGCACGGTTATTTCCGTCGCCGACGGTATCTGCCGCATCCACGGTTTGTCGGACGTGATGCAAGGCGAGATGCTGGAATTCCCAGGCAACACGTTTGGCCTGGCAATGAATCTGGAACGCGACTCCGTCGGTTCCGTGATTCTGGGTGCCTACGAGCACATCTCCGAAGGCGACACGGTGAAATGCACCGGCCGCATTCTGGAAGTGCCAATTGGTCCTGAGCTGCTCGGCCGCGTTGTCAACGCGCTGGGTCAGCCAATCGACGGCAAAGGCGCCATCGACACGAAACTGACGGCCGCGATTGAAAAAATCGCTCCGGGCGTGATCGCCCGTGAGTCCGTTTCGCAACCAATGCAAACCGGCCTGAAGTCGATCGATGCGATGGTTCCAGTTGGCCGCGGCCAGCGCGAACTGATCATCGGCGACCGTCAAACCGGCAAGTCGGCTGTGGCGATTGATGCGATCATCAATCAAAAAGGCCAGGGCATGAAATGTATCTACGTCGCGATTGGCCAAAAAGCCTCGTCGATCAAGAACATCGTGCGCTCGCTGGAACAGCACGGCGCGATGGAATACACCATCGTTGTCGCCGCTTCCGCTTCGGAATCGGCCGCCATGCAATACATCTCGCCGTACTCCGGTTGCGCCATGGGCGAATACTTCCGTGACCGCGGTGAAGATGCACTGATCGTCTACGATGATCTGTCCAAACAAGCTGTTGCATACCGTCAAATCTCGCTGCTGCTGCGCCGTCCACCAGGTCGCGAAGCGTACCCAGGCGACGTGTTCTACCTGCACAGCCGCCTGCTGGAACGCGCAGCACGCGTGAATGCCGCCTACGTCGAGAAGTTCACCGACGGCGCCGTCAAAGGCAAGACCGGTTCCCTGACGGCACTGCCGATCATTGAAACGCAAGCTGGCGACGTGTCCGCATTCGTTCCAACCAACGTGATTTCGATTACCGACGGTCAGATCTTCCTGGAAACCTCGCTGTTCAACGCCGGTATCCGTCCAGCGATTAACGCCGGTATTTCCGTATCGCGCGTCGGTGGCGCCGCCCAGACCAAGGTCATCAAAAACCTGTCCGGTGGTATCCGTACCGACTTGGCGCAGTACCGTGAATTGGCCGCGTTTGCGCAGTTCGCATCCGACCTGGACGAGTCGACCCGCAAGCAGCTGGATCGTGGTGCCCGCGTCACGGAATTGCTCAAGCAAGCCCAGTACTCGCCACTGTCGATCTCGCTAATGGCCGTATCGCTGTTCTCGGTGAACAAAGGATTCATGGACGACGTGCCAGTCAAGCAAGTGCTGTCGTTCGAAGCTGGTGTCCACGCTTACATGAAGACCAAGCAAGCTGCTCTGCTGGCCAAGATCGAAGAAACCAAGCAACTCGACAAAGACAGCGAAGCAACTCTGTCGGCGGCCATTGCTGATTTCAAGAAATCCGGCGCATATTAAGCGGCCAGGCGGCGCCCACCTCGAGTGAGGCGCCGCCCTACGCGCAGAAGGAGTAAGGACTCATGGCATCAAGCAAAGAGATACGAGGCAAGATCAAGAGCGTAGAGAATACGAAGAAGATCACCAAGGCGATGGAAATGGTCGCCGCGTCCAAAATGCGCAAGGCGCAAGACCGGATGCGGGCCGCCCGTCCCTATAGTGACAAGATTCGGAATATCGCCGCCAATCTGGCGACCGCCAATCCGGAATACACGCACCCGTTCCTGGCAGCTGCCCAGGGTACGCAAGCGAAGGCAGTGGGTTTCATCGTTGTCACGACCGACAAGGGTCTGTGCGGCGGCATGAACACCAACATCCTGCGCCAGGTGATGTCGAAGTCGCGCGAGCTGGAAGCAGCTGGCAACCGGATTGAAGCAGTTGCCATCGGTAACAAGGGTTTGGGTTTTTTGAATCGCATCGGCGTCAAGATCATCGCGCACGCCATTCAAACCGGTGATACGCCCCACCTGGACAAATTGATCGGACCCGTCAAGGTCATGCTCGAAGAGTTCCAGGCAGGCAAGATCGATGCAGTGTACCTGTGCTACACCAAATTCATCAACACGATGAAACAGGAACCAGTCGTGGAGCAATTGCTGCCCCTGACGGCCGACAAGATGGTCGCCGACAAGGGCGCCCACACGTGGGATTACATCTACGAGCCGGATGCGCAAAGCGTGATCGACGAATTGCTGGAGCGCTATGTAGAAGCGCTGGTGTACCAGGCAGTCGCGGAGAATCTGGCGTCCGAGCAATCGGCACGGATGGTCGCGATGAAAGCTGCAAGCGACAACGCGGGTAGTGTGATCGGCGAACTGAAGCTGATCTACAACAAGACCCGCCAAGCTGCGATTACCAAAGAACTCTCCGAAATCGTCGCCGGTGCGGCTGCGGTTTAAACGAATTTAACTATATTGAAGGAACGAACATGGCTGATGGCAAAATCGTTCAGTGTATCGGCGCTGTGGTGGACGTTGAGTTTCCCCGCAACGCGATGCCTAAGGTATTTGATGCCTTGAAGATGGCAGGCTCGGAACTGACCCTGGAAGTACAACAGCAGTTGGGCGACGGCATTGTCCGTACCATTGCACTCGGCACGTCCGATGGCTTGCGTCGCGGCATGATGATCCAGAACACCGGCAAACCTATCATGGTGCCAGTCGGTAAAGCAACCCTGGGTCGCATCATGGATGTGCTGGGCAACCCGATCGACGAATGCGGCCCAGTGTCGCACGAGCAAGTCGCGTCGATCCACCGCACCGCTCCTGCATACGACGAACTGTCGCCATCGCAAGAACTGCTGGAAACCGGCATCAAGGTGATCGACCTGGTGTGCCCGTTTGCAAAAGGCGGTAAAGTCGGTCTGTTCGGCGGCGCTGGCGTAGGCAAGACCGTCAACATGATGGAATTGATTAACAACATCGCCAAAGCGCACAGCGGCGTGTCCGTGTTCGCCGGTGTGGGTGAGCGTACGCGTGAAGGTAACGACTTCTACCACGAGATGGCTGACGCGAAAGTGGTCGATCTGGAAAATCCAGAGAACTCCAAAGTCGCGATGGTCTACGGTCAGATGAATGAACCGCCAGGTAACCGTCTGCGCGTCGCGCTGACCGGCCTGACGATCGCTGAATCGTTCCGTGATGAAGGCAAGGACGTTCTGTTCTTCGTCGACAACATCTACCGCTTTACGCTGGCCGGTACCGAAGTATCGGCACTGCTGGGTCGTATGCCGTCGGCTGTGGGTTACCAACCAACCCTGGCTGAAGAAATGGGCCGTCTGCAAGAGCGTATCACGTCGACTAAGACCGGTTCGATCACCTCGATCCAGGCCGTCTACGTTCCAGCCGATGATTACACCGATCCATCGCCTGCTACCACGTTTGCTCACTTGGATTCGACCGTTGCGCTGTCGCGTGACATCGCTTCCCTGGGTATCTACCCAGCCGTGGACCCACTCGATTCGACCTCGCGTCAGCTCGATCCGTTGATCGTTGGTCAAGAGCACTATGACACCGCGCGTGCCGTGCAAACGACCCTGCAACGCTACAAGGAATTGCGCGACATTATCGCGATTCTGGGTATGGACGAGCTGGCACCGGAAGACAAACTGCTGGTCGCCCGTGCACGTAAGATGCAGCGTTTCCTGTCGCAGCCTTTCCACGTCGCTGAAGTCTTTACCGGCGCGCCTGGTAAATACGTTTCGCTCAAAGACACGATCAAGGGCTTCAAAATGATCGCTTCGG
This sequence comes from Janthinobacterium sp. PAMC25594, assembly GCF_019443505.1. Taxonomy (NCBI): domain Bacteria; kingdom Pseudomonadati; phylum Pseudomonadota; class Betaproteobacteria; order Burkholderiales; family Oxalobacteraceae; genus Janthinobacterium; species Janthinobacterium sp. PAMC25594. The sequence goes on along the minus strand of NZ_CP080377.1, from coordinate 3,910,272 downwards.
GCGAACTCGATCACCTGCCGGAACAAGCGTTCTACATGGTCGGCACGATCGAAGAAGCAATCGAAAAAGCCAAGAAACTTAACTAAGTTAAGTCTGGGCCTAACCCCGCCCCTTACCAGGCGGGGTTCTTCAACCCGATAGGACACACATGGCACACACAATTCACGTTGACGTGGTTTCCGCTGAAGAACTGATTTTTTCAGGCGAAGCAGAATTCGTCGCGTTGCCGGGTGAGCAGGGCGAGCTGGGTATCTACCCACGCCACACGCCTTTGATTACCCGCATCCGTCCGGGCGCGGTCCGCATCAAGGTAGTCGGCCAGGCTGAAGAAGAATTCGTCTTCGTTGCTGGCGGCCTGCTGGAAGTGCAACCGGACACCGTGACCGTCCTGGCCGATACCGCGATCCGCGGTCACGACCTGGACGAAGCGAAAGCGCTGGAAGCGAAGAAGTTGGCGGAAGAAAATATCCACAACAAGGATTCGGGCATCGACTACGCGCAAGCGCAAGCCGAGCTGGCCAGCGCGATTGCGCAGCTGGCAGCGATCCAGAAGCTGCGCAAGCATTAATTTGCGCGCAGGCAGTAATACAAAAGGCAGCCTGCGGGCTGCCTTTTTTTTCAGCAAAATTAACTTCAGTAAAACTAATTTCAGTAAAAATTAACGGCGCTTGTCTTTTCCCCTTTCCAGTTCCGCCTTCAATATCGTCTTCCACTTGGCGCGCGCGCTAATGCGCTCGAGCGGCGTTGCCTCGCCACGGCGGGCGTCGCGCAGCAGCTTGTGATAATTGCGCAGGCGGTCCCCATCGACGGCGCCGCGCACGGCGCAACCGGGCTCGCTGGCGTGCTGGCAATCGCGGAACTGGTACGTCGCTGCGAGCACCGCGATATCGTCAAACGTGGCCGCCAGGGTCTGCGCATCGGCATCGGCCTGCCAGCTGCGCAAGCCCGGCGTGTCGATGATGCAGGCGCCGCTGGAGCACAGGTGCAGGGAGCGGGCCGTCGTCGTATGCGGGCCACGCCCGTCGCCGTGGCGCACGCCATTCGTTGCCTGCCCGGCCGTACACAGGGTGTTGGTCAGGCTGGACTTGCCGGCGCCCGATGAACCGAGCAGCACCAGAGTCTGGCCGGCGCCCAGCCAGGGTTCCAGAATGGCCACGTCATACGCGTGGCGCGTATCGATGGCAAACAGCGGCACGTGGGGCGGCAGGCGCAGTCTCAATTGGGCCAGCTTGCCCGGCACGTCGTCGGCCAGGTCGGCCTTGCTCAGGACCACCACGGGCGTCACTTGCGCCGCCAGCACGATGGTGAGATAACGCTCCAGGCGGCGCGGGTTGAAGTCGCCATCGAGCCCCATCACCAGCAGGGCCGTGTCGACATTGCTGGCGAGCAGTTGGCGGCGGCCGTCATTGCCGCGCCGCGCGATTTGCGTGACGGGGGATAAGTGCGCCGTTATCCACAGCGTGCCGTGAAGATCGGGTTCGGCGGTGACCCAGTCGCCGACCGTGAGGATGGTGTCCTGCGCGAGTAACTCGTGCAGCAGGCGCGGCAGGATATGCGCCGGGTGTTCCTTGCTGCCGTCGTGCACGAGCAGGCTGTCGCGGTGCACGGCGCTCACGCGCAGTAGTTGCGCGGCGGGGGACGATACGTCGAGTTGGGTGGCTGCGCTGGCGATGGCCTGCTGCAGCCCGATAAGGCGTAGTTGCGCAAAATCGAATGCGATCATGGTAGCGTGATTCCAGATTCTGTCGTCCGCGTGCGGACGTGTAGCCTGCGCGTGCAGGCACCGCCAGTCGGCATGACTGGCACGAAAGAAGGGGAAGTCGGCTACGCGATCACGCGTATGGGCAATTGCGAGCTAACAGGCTACGCAGGGGAAAACAGTGATCAGGCAGCCGACAGCACGGCAGTATCCGAATGGCGCATGTTGTCTACTCCTGTTGTGTGATGAAAAACGCCAGTGTGCCCGCGGCGTGCGCCGCCGTCAACCTCAGCTGCACATGCCGTAGGCGCTGCGCTCGGGGAAATAACGGTAGGTAAACGTGCGCACCGGGTAGCGCTTGCCGGCGACGAGCATGTCGGGCATGGATAAATCAAAGCGCTGCGGCAGCTGGCGCGGCAGTTGCAGGCGCAGCCGCCACTGGGTTTCTTTGCTGCTGCCCACGGCGGAAAACATGATGGGCAGCGTTTCGATGACGTCGACGATTTCCGCCTTGCGGTTCATGCCGCGCTGGTAGATGGTCAGCACCTTCGCCTCGGCGAACGGTTCCTTGTGCGGTTCTTCCAGCAGGAAGGACAGGCGCGTAAAACTGGCTTGCGTACCGACGGGCAAGGTGAAGATCAGCGCCAGTTCCGTACCGCCTTCCTTCAGGGTGACGGGTGGCGTGGCATACACGTTGATACCGCGCGGCAGCTCGAAGCGCGAACCTTCCGTCCACGTCTTGCACTCGGGCGTGGTGGCCTGGTACAGGCTCGGCGCCGTGTAGTCGTCACAGGCGGAAACCAGCAGTAGCAGGGGCAGGGCGAGGAGGGCGGAACGGCGCATGGGAGTCACGGTTGGGATATGAGCCGACAGTGTAAGCGATCCCCACGCGATCCACCAGCGACGCCAGGCCTACCCGGGCGGGGCGCGCCGCACGGACTGCAGCTGGCAGTGCGCCGCCTGCAGCGCGTCCTTGATGACGTCGAGCGCCAGCTGCGGCTGCGCCGCGCCGCACATGAAGATATCGACGGCGGCAAAGCTGCATTCCGGCCAGGTGTGGATGGAAATGTGCGATTCGGCCAGCAGTACCACGCCCGTGACGCCCTGGCCTGCGCCAAAGCTGTGGAAATGGCTGTGCAGCACCTGCGCGCCGGCCGTAGTGGCCGCTGCGCGCAGCAGGCGTTCGAGCGCGGCGGCGTCGCGCAGGCATTCGGGCGCGATGCCCGACAGGTCGGCCAGCAGATGGATGCCCAGGGGCAGATGCGGTGTGGCTGTCATGCTTACTTGTGGCTGCCGCCGCTGGAGCCGCCGCCATAGCTGCCGCCGCCGCTGCCCGTGCGCGAACTCCAGCTGCTTCCGCTGCCGCTGCCGGCTACCTTGAACATGCGCACCCAGTTGGCGGCCGTGACGGAAAACGTCACCATCAGGGCATAGATCACATATTTACTCATGGGGGATTCTTTGCATTCTTGTCGAGGAAAACGGCGGGCAGGAACAGCGCCAGGCAGCCCAGCAAACTCCACATCAAGGTGCTGGAGAACGAGACAAACATGGGGATCGCATTCAAGACCAGCACGATGACGATGAAGACCTTGGCGATGCCACGGTGGCTCAGTTTAATATTTTGTACCTTGGCGCCGCCGTGGAAGGCGGCGCCGAACCAGGCGGCCATCTGGTCATAGGCGACGGGTACGGAGCGCGACCACGTCATTTCCTCGCCGGTGAGCTCCGCCGCCAGCTTGGTCTGTCCCTGCTCGAATTCAAACACGCGCGTGCTGTCGCCGACGGCCACCTTCCAGTTGAAGGCACCCGCCGCATACACGACCTGCGAGCCGTAGTCATACAGTTTGCGGTAGGTGGCGCCATCGAGCGTGCAGCTGGCGGCGTCCAATGACGCCCAGTTCGGCCAGTTCGGCAGCACGTTCGAGCGCGACCAGCCGTCGTCCGTCTCCACCAGCCAGAAGAAGCCGGCGCGCGCGTTGTACAGCAGGTATTCGTTCCACTCGCTGCCTTCGTCGTCGGCGCGGCGCATCATGCCGATCACCGTAAAGTCGGCATTGCTGATCTTCGCGCTGGCGCCCAGCTCCAGCGTGATGTCGGCATTGTCGTGCACCCGCTTGCCGATGGCCAGCACCTGCGCTTCCGGGCCGCTGGCGTCGAGCTGCGCGTGGCAGGCGGGGCACACCAGCTGCGCCGCCGCGCCAGGGACGTACTTGATGCCGCTACCGCAGGACGGGCAGTCGAGCGCATCGAGCTTGCCGCGGTACTTGCCGGCGCTTTTGGCGATCGCATCGTCGTCGCGCAGCAGCTGGCACTTCAAACTGTCCAGGGTGACGGCGACACCCTGGTAGACGACCGGTTGCGGGCCATCCGTGTAATCGAGCGTGATAAAGCTCGCGTAGTTGCGGAAGTCCGCCACCTGGATGCGCCAGCCCGCGCCCACCTTGAACGGCAATTCACCCTGGCCGGCGATGCATTCGGCATTGCGGATCTCGGCCGCCGTGTACGGCTCGCCGCAAATCGTATAGCGCTTGCCTGGCGCCAGCTCACCAAAGACGGGTAAGGTGCCTTGCGTGCTGCGCTCACGCGTCAGCGTGTACAGGCCGGACGAGTCGCCCAGCCACGCCGTGCTGGCGTCGTCGAACAGCAGATACCACTCGTTCCACGTGCCGGCGCTGTAGCGCTGCTGGATGCGCCCGACGACGGTGAAGTGCAGGCTGTCGTGCACGCCGGCCGTGCCGATCTGGATCGGTGTATAGTCTTCCAGGACGGCCGACATCTTGCCCACGTCCCTGACGGAATCGGCGTCCTTGAGGATGGTGCTGTGGCAGTACTCGCACACGGCGAGCACGGAAGCGTGCGAGCGGAAACGGACTTCCGCGCCGCAGCTGGGACAGGAAACAGTTTGCATGCAGTCGTATTTCGCTCTAATCAGCCGATCAGTTTCTTCAGCAGTTCCGCTTTCGCGCCGTCATAGTCGGCCGCCGAAATCAGTCCCTTGTCCAATAAACCCTTGAGCTTTTCCAGGCGCGCCTCGATCGGTTCTTCCGCAGGAGCCGGTGGCGCCGCCGGAGCCGGCGCCGGTGCGGGCTGTTGCAACGCATTGCCCATCCCCTGCGCCATCACCTGGCCGATCGACAACCCGGCGCCGAGTCCCGCGCCGATGCCGGCCATGCCGCCTTCGTTCTGCGCCGCCAGCGGGATCGCGTTGGCGACCTGGAATTTGGTGTACCCGCTCATCTTGTCGGCGCCCAGCCCGCCCTTCATGCCGGCCGAGATGCGCTCGTCGAGCGCCGCCTGCAATTCCTCGGGCAGGCTGATGCTGGCCACGTTGAATTCATCGAGGCCCACGCCATAGCGGGCAAACGCCTGCGCCAGGCCATCCTTGACCTCTTGCGCCATCAGCGCCTGGTTGGCCGCCATGTCGAGGAAGGGGACATTCGCGCCGCCCAGCGAGCTGGCCATGCTCGACATCAGAATGCCGCGCAATTGATCTTCCACCTCGTCGCGCGTATAGACTTCGCGCGTGCCGCTGATCTCTGTGAAGAAGGTGCGGGCGTCGGCGATGCGGTATGAGTACATGCCGAAGGCGCGCACGCGGATCATGTCGAAATCATTGTCGCGGATGGTGATCGGCTGCGGCGTGCCCCACTTGCGGCCCGTCTGCACGCGGGTGCTGAAGTAATACACGTCGGACTTGAAGGGCGAGTCGAACAGCTTGTCCCAGTTTTTCAGGTTGGTCAGCAGCGGCAAGGTCTGCGTCGTCAGCTTGTGCGTGCCGGGACCGAAGACGTCGGCGATCTTGCCTTCATTGACGAAGACGGCGACCTGCGATTCGCGCACATTCAGGATGGCGCCGTTCTGGATTTCGAAGTCCTGCATGGGAAAACGCCAGGCCAGTACGCCTTCCGTTTCTTCGTTCCACTGCAGTACGTCGATAAACTGCTTCTTGATAAAGCTGCCGAGGCTCATGATGGATATCCTTGAATAAGATAAAACGGTGTCAGGAAATGCAGGCGGCGTTGATGGCGCCGATCGACAGGGAAATGGCGCCCAGCAAGCCGCCGAAGGCGCTGTTGTTCGATTCGATCTGGTCCTTCGACATGTGCAGCAGGCGCGTGGTGACCACATAGGCGAGCAATTGCACCACCATGGCGCCGAAGGCCCAGGCGAAGAACTGCTGGTAGTCGGCCGTGTGCATCAGGGACGAGGCGATGGTGGCGGAAAAGCCCAGCAGCGCGCCGCCCAGTGACAGGGCCGCCGCCTGGTTGCCCTGGCGGATCAGCAGCACTTCGTTATACGGCGTGACGCGCGTGTAGATGATAAAAAATACAATCAACAGCCCGGCGGCCAGTAAAAGATGGATCAGATAGTTTAGGATGGCGGGCACGGCTTTCCTCGCAATGAGTATTTGATAACGTCAACGCATATTAGAACAAAAAAAGTCCAATGAACAAAAAGATTCTGATCTTGTCCGTCTTCGTGGTCGCCTCCTGCGGTCTCGCGTATGAACTGATCGCTGGCGCCATGTCCAGCTACCTGCTCGGCGACTCCATCCTGCAGTTTTCCACTATTATCGGCTGTTACTTGTTCGCAATGGGTGTGGGTGCTCACTTTTCCAAGTATGTAAAGGACGACGATGTGCTCTCGCGCTTCGTCGACATCGAACTGGCCGTGGGCTTGATCGGTGGCCTCTCGGCCGCCATCCTGTTCATGACGTTTTCGTGGATGGCGGCGCCATTTCGCACCTTATTGTATGTGATGGTGTTCCTGATCGGCGCACTGGTCGGCATGGAAGTGCCGCTGGTGATGCGCGCGCTGAACACGCGGCAAACCGAATTTTCCGAACTGGTCAGCCGCGTGCTGACCTTCGATTATCTGGGCGCGCTGGCCGTCTCCCTGCTGTTTCCGCTGGTGCTGTCGCCCTACCTGGGACTGGTGCGCACGGGCTTTTTGTTCGGCATGCTGAATGTAGCCGTCGGCCTGTGGAGCATTTACGTGTTTCGCGCCGAACTGAAAAACCTGACCGGGCGCCTCCTGCGCGCCTGCGCCGTGCTGCTGCTGCTGGTGACCGGCTTTGTCATGTCCGACCGCATGGTGGAGTGGGGCGAGCACGGCCTGTTCGGCGACCAGATCGTGTATTCCACCACCACGCCCTACCAGCGCCTGGTGATCACGCGCTGGAAGGACGATACGCGGCTGTACATCAATGGCAACCTGCAGTTTTCCTCGCGCGACGAGTACCGTTACCACGAGGCGCTGGTGCACCCCGTGCTGGAAGCCTTGCCATGGGCGCGCCGTGTGCTGGTGCTGGGCGGCGGCGATGGCCTGGCGCTGCGCGAAATCCTGCGTTATCCCCATATCGAACACGTCACCGTGGTCGACCTCGATCCTGCCATGACGGCCGCGTTTACCACGCGCCCGGAACTGGCAAAGCTGAATAACCATTCGTTCTCGGACAAGCGCGTCACCGTCGTCAATGCCGATGCCGCCGTCTGGCTGCGCAACAACGGCGACATGTTCGACGCGGCCATCGTCGATTTTCCCGATCCCTCCAGCTTCGCGCTCGGCAAGCTGTATTCGGTGCCGTTCTACGACCTGGTGAAAAAGCACCTGGCGGCCAAGGGCTTGATGGTGGTGCAATCGACGTCGCCCTTCTTTGCCCCGCACGCCTACTGGACCATCAATTCGACCCTGCGCGAAGTGGGCATGCGCACCTGGCCTTACCACGCCTACGTACCCTCGTTCGGCGAATGGGGTTTTATCCTGGCCTCGCCCCAGCTCGATTACGTGCCGCCGACAAGCTACCGCCTGCCGATGCGCTACCTGAATGCGGACACCACGCGCGAGATGTTCATCTTCCCGCCCGACATGCAGCCGCTGCCGATGGCGCCGAACCGCTTGAATACCCAGTCGCTCGTGCATGAATTCGAGCAGGACTGGAACCGGGTGATCCGCTGATGCAGCGCCGCTCCTTCATGCTGTGGGCCGCCGGTGGCACGGCGGCGGCCGCCGCCGGCATCGGCAGCATCGCCGCCTACTTGCGCTGGCAGGAGATCACGCCCAAGGTGCTGTATCCGGGCCGCAGCGAGGGGCATTATTTGCGCACGCTGCTGCGCGAGCGCACGGCGCTGCCGCCGCCCTCGGCAACCATCACCACCGACGTGGCAATTTTAGGTTCCGGCATCGCCGGCCTGACGGCGGCCTGGCGCCTGAACAAGCTGGGGCACACGGATTTCCTCATGATCGACGGGCCGCAGCCGTATGGCAACGCGGCCGGCGGCCACTTCGGCGATCTGGCCTATCCGACCGGTGGCCACTACTTGCCGCTGCCTTCGCCCGAATCGACCCATGTGCGCGAGATCCTGTTCGACCTGGGGATTATCCAGCGCGATCCGCAGGCGGAAAAGCCATATTACGACGAACGCTACATCCTGCACGCGCCGGAAGAACGATTGCTGTTCAACGGCCACTGGCAGGACGGCTTCATTCCCACCGAAGGCGTGCCGCCCGAGGAACTGGCGCAGCATGCGCGCTTCTTTGCGCAGGTGGCGCAGTTGCGCCAGGCGCGCGGCAATGACGGCAAGCGCGTGTTTGTCTTTCCCACCGTGGAATCGTCGCAGGATCCGGCCTGGCAGTCACTCGACGCCATCACCTTGAAGCAGTGGATGGAGCGCGAAGGCTATACCTCGCCCACCTTGCACTGGTATCTGAATTACTGCTGCCGCGACGACTACGGCACGCGCTACGACCAGGTGTCGGCCTGGGCCGGCCTGCATTACTACTGCAGCCGCTGGGGGCAGGCGGCCAACGCGGGCAATGGCGCCTGGCTGACCTGGCCCGGCGGCATGCAACCGGTCGCCACGGCCATGGAGCAAGCATCAAAAGTGCGGCGCCATTCCGGCACGGTGGTCTCGCTCACCACGACAGCAAATGGCGTGGAAGCGCTGTGCCTGGAACTGGTCGACGGCCAGCCACGCACCTATCTGGTCCGCGCACGCAAGGCCATCTGCGCCATGCCCTTGTATGTGGCGGCGCGCGTGGTGCCGGACATTGCCAGCTACGGCTTTGATGCGAAGCTGCACACGCCCGCGTATGCGCCGTGGATGGTGGCGAATTTTTTACTGAAACGCTTTCCCCACGAACTGCCGCATGCGCCCCTGTGCTGGGACAATGTGGTGTACCAGGAGCCGGGCCTCGGCTATGTCGTCTCGACGCACCAGGACATCCGCGTGCGCCCGCCCGAGAAAACCGTCTTCAGCGCCTACGTGGCCCTGTCCGACCGCACGCCGCAGCAAGCGCGCAAATGGCTCGATACGGCCAGCCCCGAAGAACTGCTGGCGCTGGCCAGCGTCGATTTAAAGACGGCGTATGGACGCGATTTTGCCAGCTGCGTCGAGCGCGTCGACATCACCGTGCGCGGCCACGCCATGGCGGCACCGTTGCCGGGGTTTCGCAGCAATGCGGGCTTGAGGGCGCTGCGCGAGCACGATGGCGCGATCCTGTTCGCGCATGCCGATTTGTCGGGCTTTTCCGTGTTCGAAGAGGCGGCGTGGTGGGGGGACAGGGCCGCGCGCCTGGCGATCACATAAATGAAAAAGGCCGGCGCAAGCGCCGGCCAGAGCCCCCTAAGGCTCGAACCTGTACTTCCTTGTTCTTCTCATTTATTTTTATTAATGACGTCGATGAAGACGGCCGCCAGCAGCACCAGGCCCTTGATCACCTGCTGGTAATCGATGCCGATGCCCATGATGGACATGCCGTTGTTCATCACGCCCATGATGAAGGCGCCGATGACGGCCCCCATCACCTTGCCCACGCCGCCCGAGGCCGAGGCGCCGCCGATGAAGCAGGCGGCGATCACGTCCAGCTCGAAACCCGTGCCGGCTTTCGGCGTGGCCGTGTTCAGGCGCGCCGCGAAGATCAGCCCCGCCAGCGCGGCCAGCATGCCCATGTTGACGAAGGTGTAGAAGCTGACCCGTTCCGTCTTGATGCCGGACAGGCGCGCCGCCTTCTCGTTGCCGCCCACGGCATACACGCGTCGACCCAGTACGGTGCGGTTGGTGATGAAGGTGTAGGCGACGATGAGCAGCGACATCACGGCCAGCACGTTGGGAAAGCCGCGGTACGACGCCAGCAGGTAGCTGAAATACACCATCACGGCGGCGAAGATGGCGTTTTTCAGCAGGAAGAAGGCGCGCGGCTCGTTTTCCATGCCGTGTTTCAGTTGCTTGGCACGGCTGCGCAGCGAGGTGATGATCAGGGCGCAAGCGGCGATCACGCCCAGCAGCAGCGACAAGCCGCGCAGATTCTCTCCGCCGAACGGATCGGGCAAAAAGCCTGAGCTGAGCATCTGGAAGCCTTCCGGGAAAGGGCCGACCGACTGGCCTGCCAGCAGCGCCAGGGTCAGGCCCTTGAACACCAGCATGCCGGCCAGGGTGACGATGAAGGACGGGATCTTGAAGAAGGCGACGAAATAGCCTTGCGCGCCGCCGATGACGGCGCCGGCCAGCAGGCAGAGGATACTGGCGGCGACAAAGTTCATCTCGTAGTTGACGATCAATACCGCCGCCAGCGCGCCGACGAAGCCGACCACCGAGCCGACAGACAAATCGATATGGCCGGCCACGATCACCATCAGCATGCCCAGCGCCATGATGACGATGTAGCTGTTTTGCAGCACCAGGTTGGTCAGGTTCAGCGGCTGCATCAGGGTGCCGTCGGTCATGTACTGGAAAAAGCCCATGATGACGATCAGCGAGAGCAGCATGCCGTAGTCGCGCATATTGTTCTTCAAAAAGCCGGCATAGCTTTTCGCTTGCGGCGCGGCCGCTGGCGCGCCGGCCGCCGTTCCCGCTGTCAGTTTATTGTCCATTGTTTTCTCCGTGTGTAACGATCGCGCGCATGATGCGTTCCTGCGATGCTTCTGTCGCGCTCAGTTCTGCCGCGAAGCGGCCTTCGTTCATGACATAGATCCGGTCGCACATGCCCAGCAGCTCCGGCATTTCCGAGGAAATCATGATGATGCATTTGCCTTCGGCGGCCAGCTCGCTGATGATGCTGTAGATCTCGTACTTGGCGCCCACGTCGATGCCGCGGCTCGGTTCGTCGAGGATCAGGATGTCGGGGCGCGAAAACAGCCACTTCGCCAGCACCACTTTCTGCTGGTTGCCGCCGGACAGGTTGACCACCTTCTGCGCCACGCTCGAGCAACGGGTCTTGAGCTTGCGGCGGAACTCCTCGGCCACGCCGAATTCACGCTGCTCGTCGATCACCATGTGCCTGGAAATCGCGTCCAGGTTGGCCAGGCTGGTGTTCTTCTGGATGTCTTCCTCGAGTATCAGGCCCAGGCTCTTGCGGTCTTCCGTGACATACGCGAGGCCATGCGCGATCGCCTTGCCGATGGTGCTGACGTCGATCTCCTGGCCATGCTTGAGCACCGTGCCGCTGATGCGCTGACCGTAAGCGCGTCCGAAAATGCTCATCGCCAGTTCCGTGCGCCCGGAGCCCATCAAGCCGGCGATGCCGATGATCTCGCCCTTTTTGGCGTGCAGGTTGATGCCCTTGATGACGGGGCGGTCGGCATGCTCGGGATGGAAGACGCGCCAGTCGCGCACCTCGAAAATGGTCTCGCCGATGGTAGGCGTGCGCGGCGGATAGCGGTCGGCCATCTCGCGCCCGACCATTTTTTCGATGATGCGGTCTTCGCTGACGGGCTCCGTGCGGCAGTCGAAACTGTCGACCGTGTTCCCGTCGCGCAGCACCGTGATGGCATCGGCGACCCGTGAAATTTCATTGAGCTTGTGCGAAATCAGGATCGAGGCGATACCCTGGGCTTTGAGGCCCAGCAGCAGGTCGAGCAGGGCCGCGCTGTCGCTTTCGTTCAGGCTGGCCGTCGGTTCGTCGAGGATCAGCAGCTTGACGTCCTTGCACAGCGCCTTGGCGATCTCGATCAGCTGCTGCTTGCCCACGCCCAGGTTGGTGATCAGGGTGTCCGGGGATTCTTTCAGGCCGACTTTGTGCAGCAGTTCGCGCGTCTTCGTTTGCGCGTATTCCCAGTCGATGACGCCCATATGGGCCGGCTCGTTGCCGAGGAAGATATTCTCGGCGATCGACAGCTGGGGCACCAGCGCCAGTTCCTGGTGAATGATGATGATGCCGATTTCTTCGCTGTCCTTGATGCCGCGGAAGTGCCGCGTCTGGCCCAGGTAATCGATGTCGCCCGTATAGCTGCCATGGCCGTAGACACCGCTCAGCACCTTCATCAGGGTCGATTTGCCGGCGCCGTTTTCGCCGACGATGGCGTGGATCTCGCCGCTGCGTACCCGCAGGTTGACATTGTCGAGCGCCACGACGCCCGGGAATGTTTTGCGTATCCCGCGCATTTCCAGGATAGTGTTCGTCATATAACCTCTCTGGCACGGCCGCGCTGATCGGCACCGGTCGTGCGGCAGTCTTGTTCTGGATCGTGCGTGAAGCGAAAGGCCCGGCAGCGCCGGGCCTTCAGTACCTTGGATGCTTATTTCACTTGCGCTTCCGTGTAGTAGCCGCTGCCGGTGACGAGCACCTGCTTCCAGTTCGCCTTGTCGACGGTGACGGGTTTCAACAGGTAGGACGGCACGACTTTCACGCCGTTGTTATAGGTCTTGGTATCGTTGACGGTCGGCGTCTTGCCGCTCATCATGGCGTCGACCATGTTCGCCGTCACCTTGGCCAGTTCGCGCGTGTCCTTGAACACGGTCGATGCCTGTTCGCCGCGGATGATCGATTTCACCGACGGGATTTCCGCATCCTGGCCCGTCACGACGGGGAACGGCTGCTTCGGCGTGCCGTAGCCGACGCCCTTGAGCGAGGACAGGATGCCGATGCTCAAGCCGTCATACGGCGACAGCACCGCATCGACGCGCGCATTGCCGTAGTAGGCGCTGAGCAGGTTGTCCATGCGTGCCTGCGCCACGGCGCCATCCCAGCGCAGGGTGGCGACCTTTTCCATGCCCATCTGCTTCGAGCGCACCACCAGCTTGCCGCTGTCGATGTACGGTTTCAGGACCGACAGCGCGCCGTTGTAGAAGAAGTGCGCATTGTTGTCGTCGGCCGAGCCGCCGAACAGTTCGATATTGAACGGACCCTTGCCTTCCTTGAGTTTCAACGCCGATTCGATATAGCCCGCTTGCAGCACGCCGACCTGGAAGTTGTCGAAGGTGGCGTAGTAATCGATATTTTTCGTGCCGCGGATCAGACGGTCATATGAGATGACCTTGATGCCCTTGTCGGCCGCCTTTTGCAGCACGTTCGACAAGGTGGTGCCGTCGATGGCGGCAATCACCAGCACCTTGGCGCCCTTGGTGATCATGTTTTCCACCTGCGCCAGCTGGTTCGGGATATCGTCGTCGGCAAACTGCAAGTCCGTCTTGTAGCCGCGCTCCTTGAATACCTTGACCATGTTGTCGCCGTCGGCGATCCAGCGCATGGACGACTTGGTCGGCATCGAGATGCCGATGGCGCCCTTGTCAGCGGCGCTTGCCACGGGCATTACGGCCATGCCGGAGATGGCCAGCGCCAGGCTCGCGGTCAGCATTTTCATTGTTGTTTTCATTTCAGGTCTCCACCGTCTTCGATAGTTGAATGTGCCAGGGCCGTCGTCCCAGTGGGCGGGCTCCGTGCGGATGGCCGATTGCAGGCCACGGCTGATACTAGTTTGTCCATCCATCCCTCACCAATCACTTTTTTCGCATTGCTGATATCCAAAACGGTATCGATAAGCCAATTGATGCAATGCGCCATGGCGCCCCTTCCCACCTGCGGACAGGGTGGAAACGGGGGCCGGGCAGCGGCTTTTTTTGGTGCGCTGCAATACCAATAATCATCATTCAATTTGGTGATTTTCGTAATTGCGGCGACACAGGGCGGCGCGCAGAATCGGTCCGGACTTGAAGACCGGCCATCCCGTCACGACCTTTTGAAAGCTTGCCATGCAGCCGATTTCCCCCGCCTCCCTGTTGCCCGCCGACCTGGCGCAGGCCCTTCTTATCGGCCGCATCTGGCGTGATGGCCCTTGCGTCGTCGCCGTGCGCGGCGGCGAGGTGGTCGACCTCACGCAGACGGTGGCGACGGTGGCCGAGCTGTTCGAACGCAGCGATGCGCTCGATATCGCCCGCCATGCGCCCGGCATCGCGCTCGGCCCCGTGCAGGCGCTGCTGGCGCAAGCGCTGGCCGCGCCGCTGGATAGGCCGCTGCTGCTGGCGCCGTGCGACCTGCAGGCCGTCAAGGCCTGTGGCGTGACCTTCGCCGTCAGCCTGCTGGAACGGGTGATCGAGGAACAGGCGGGTGGCGACGCGGCACGCGCGGCAAGCTTGCGCACCGCCCTGCAAACGACGCTGGGCAGCGACCTGTCGGCATTACAACCCGGCTCGGAGGCGGCGCAGCGGCTGAAGCAGCAGCTGCAGCAGCGCGGCGCCTGGTCGCAGTACATGGAAGTGGGCATCGGCCCCGATGCGGAAGTGTTTACCAAGGCGCAGCCGATGTCGTCGGTGGGCTGCGGCGCGCAGGTGGGCTTGCTGCCATCGTCCGCCTGGAACAACCCCGAGCCCGAGATCGTCCTGGCCGTCAACAGCCGCGGCGAGGTGCTGGGGGCGACCCTGGGCAACGACGTCAACCTGCGTGATATCGAAGGGCGCAGCGCCCTGTTGCTGGGCAAGGCCAAGGACAACAACGGCTCCTGCGCCATCGGCCCCTTCATCCGCCTGTTTGACGAACACTACACGCTCGACACCGTGCGCCAGGCGGAAGTGTCGCTGCTGATCGAAGGCGCGGACGACGGCTTTGTGCTCGAAGGCGCCAGCTTCATGCGCGAGATCAGCCGCGACCCGCTCGACCTGGTGCGCCAGGCGGCGGGCCAGTACCACCAGTATCCGGACGGCTTCATGCTGTTCCTGGGCACCATGTTCTCGCCCGTGAAGGACCGTGGCGCGCAGGGCGGCGGCTTCACGCATCACCTGGGCGACCGCGTGACGATTGGCAGCGCCGCGCTGGGCGCGCTGGTCAACGAAGTGCAGCGCTGCGATGCGATCCCTCCCTGGACGTTCGGCGTGCGCGCGCTGTACCAGAACCTGGCCCGACGCGGTTTGCTTTGATCCGATTTTTTTAAAAGAGAGACACCATGCAGCATGCAACTTACCCCAGCCTGGCCGGCCAGCGCGTCGTCATCACGGGCGGCGGCACCGGCATCGGCGTGGCCATCGTCGAGGCGTTCGCGCGCCAGGGCGCCCACGTCACCTTTCTCGACATCGCCCGCGAGGCGTCGCTGGCGCTGCAGCAAAAGCTGGCGCACCTGCCGCAGCCGCCCGTTTTCCGCTATTGCGACCTGACGGACCTGGGCGCCCTGGCCGCCACCTTCGCCGAGATTGAACACAGCGCGGGTGCCACGGATATCCTCATCAACAACGCGGCCAATGACGACCGCCACCAGTTGCAGGACGTCACGCCCGCCTACTGGGACGAGCGCATCGCCGTCAACTTGCGGCATCAGTATTTCTGCGCCCAGGCAGTGGCGCCGGCCATGCGCGCCAAGGGCCGCGGCGTGATTCTCAACCTGGGCTCGATTTCCTGGCACCTGGCGCAAGCTAAGCTGTCGATCTACATGACGGCGAAAGCCGGCATTGAGGGCCTGACGCGCGGCCTGGCGCGCGACCTGGGCGTCGACGGCATCCGCGTCAATTGCATCATTCCCGGCGCCGTGCGCACGCCGCGCCAGGAGCGGCTGTGGCATACGCCGGAGGCGGAAGCGGTGATCCTGCAGGGACAGTGCCTGCAAACGCGCGTGGAGCCGGAAGACGTGGCGGCGCTGGCGCTGTTCCTCGCGTCCGACAACGCCGCCAAGTGCGCGGGACGCGAATACTACGTGGACGCCGGCTGGTACGGCGCATGAACATTCCCGCCCAACGCCCGTCGCGGCGTTTCCGCTCGCAGGACTGGTTCGACAATCCCGAGCACATCGACATGACGGCGCTGTACCTGGAGCGCTTCATGAACTACGGCATCACGGCCGAGGAGCTGCGTTCGGGCCGGCCCATCATCGGCATCGCGCAAAGCGGCAGCGACATCAGTCCCTGCAACCGCATCCACCTGGAACTGGCCCAGCGCGTGCGCGACGGCATCCGCGACGCGGGCGGCATCCCGATGGAATTCCCGCTGCACCCGATCTTCGAGAACTGCCGCCGTCCGACGGCCGCGCTGGACCGGAACCTCGCGTATCTGGGCCTGGTGGAGATTTTGCATGGCTACCCGATCGACGCCGTGGTGCTGACGACGGGCTGCGACAAGACCACGCCGGCGCAACTGATGGCCGCCGCCACGGTGGACATTCCCGCCATCGTGCTGTCGGGCGGTCCCATGCTCGACGGCTGGATGGACGGCGAACTGGTGGGTTCCGGCGCGGCCATCTGGAAGGGCCGCCGCCAGCTGTCCGCCGGCTTGATCGACAACGACAAATTCCTGCAGATCGCCGCCGCCTCGGCGCCGTCGGCCGGCCACTGCAACACCATGGGCACGGCATCGACCATGAATGCGCTGGCCGAGGTGCTGGGCATGTCCCTGACGGGCTGTTCGGCCATCCCCGCGCCTTACCGCGAGCGGGGCCAGATCGCCTATGCCACGGGGCGCCGCATCGTCGAGCTGGCGCATGACGACGTGCGCCCGTCGAGCATCCTCACGCGCGAGGCCTTCCTGGACGCCATCATCGTCAACGCGGCCATCGGCGGCTCCACCAACGCCCAGCCGCACCTGATGGCCATGGCCCGTCATGCGGGCGTGGAACTGCATTCGAGCGACTGGATGGAACATGGTTACGACGTGCCGCTGCTGTTGAACATGCAGCCGGCCGGGAAGTATCTGGGCGAGCGCTTTCACCGCGCCGGCGGCGTGCCTGCCGTGATGTGGGAGTTACAGCAGGCGGGCTTGCTGCACGCAGATCGCTTGACGGTCACGGGCCAGACGATGGCGGCCAACTTGCAAGGCCGTGAAAGCGCGGACCGCGAGATGATCCGCCCGTTTGCCGCGCCGCTGAAGGAAAAGGCCGGTTTCATGGCCTTGCAGGGCAATCTGTTCGACTTCGCCATCATGAAGACCAGCGTGATCTCGCCCGCTTTCCGCGAGCGCTACCTGTCGCGCCCCGGCAGCGAGGGCGTGTTCGAGGCGCGCGCCATCGTCTTTGACGGGTCAAGCGACTACCACGCGCGCATCAACGACCCGACGCTCAATATCGACGACAGCTGCATGCTGGTCATGCGCGGCGCCGGCCCCGTGGGCTGGCCCGGTTCGGCCGAAGTGGTCAACATGCAGCCGCCCGACGCCTTGCTGAAGGCGGGGATCCTGAATTTGCCAACCCTGGGCGACGGGCGCCAGTCGGGCACCTCGGACAGCCCCTCAATCCTGAATGCCTCGCCGGAAAGCGCCGTGGGCGGCGGCCTGGCGCTGCTGCGCACGGGTGACATCATCCGCGTGGACTTGAACGCGGGCCGCTGCGACATGCTGGTCGATGCGCAGGAACTGGCACGCCGCGCCAAAGAACTGCCGCCGCCCGTCAACGACAGCGCCACGCCGTGGCAGGAGCTCTACCGCGCCAGCGTGGGCCAGCTGGAAACGGGCGCCTGCATGGAGCTGGCGCTGAAATACCGCGCCGTGGGCCAGACCCTGCCACGCCACAACCATTAGCAGGCAGGTCGGGGTAGGTCGGGTTAGCGCTCCGCGCGTAACCCGACACCACCACAGACATAAAATTTTTCAGCAGCACCCGCAGTTAAAAAACGTTGTTAATAAAATCCACAAGGAGACACACAATGAACAAGATCATCAGTGCAGCCATCATGACCGCAATGCTGGCATTGAGCAGCAGCGCCGCCCTGGCCGATGCAAAAAATCCGAAGATCGGCTTTTCCATCGACGATTTGCGCGTGGAACGCTGGACGCGTGACCGCGATTTCTTCATCGCCGCCGCCGAGAAGCAGGGCGCCAAGGTCTTTGTGCAGTCGGCCGACGCCAGCGAACAGCGCCAGATTTCGCAAATCGAAAACCTGGTTTCGCGCGGCGTGGACGTGCTGGTGATCGTGCCGTTCAATGCGACAGTGTTGAACAACACCGTCAAGGAAGCGAAAAAGGCCGGCATCAAGGTGCTGTCGTATGACCGCCTGATCCTGAATGCCGATATCGACGCGTATATCTCGTTCGACAACGAGAAAGTGGGCGAGATGCAGGCCGAAGGCGTGACCAAGCTGCAGCCGAAGGGCAATTACTACCTGCTGGGCGGTTCGCCGACCGACAACAACGCCAAGATGCTGCGCGAAGGGCAGATGAAGGTGCTCAAACCGTTCATCGACAAGGGCGACATCAAGATCGTCGGCCAGCAGTGGGTGAAGGACTGGAGCGCCACCGAAGCGCTGTCCATCGTGGAAAACGCGCTGACGGCCAACGGCAACAAGATCGACGCCATCGTCGCCTCGAACGACGGCACGGCCGGCGGCGCCATCCAGGCCCTGGCCGCGCAAAAACTCGCTGGCAAGGTGCCGGTTTCGGGCCAGGATGCCGATCTGGCGGCGGTGAAACGCGTCATCGCCGGCACGCAGTCGATGACCGTCTACAAGCCGTTGAAAACCATCGCTTCGGAGGCGGCCAAGCTGGCCGTGCAACTGGCGCGCAATGAAAAGCCGGCCTACAACTCCAGCTATGACAACGGCCTGAAAAAAGTCAGCACGGTGCTGCTGAAACCAACGCCGCTGACCAAGGCGAATGTGAACATTCTCGTCGACGACGGCTTCTATACCAAGGCGCAATTGGGTAACTGATCGCCTGCTTGCTGTCGGCTTACGCGCTGCGCGCTAAGCCGACCTACCCGTTTGGACCGGTAGGTCGGATTAGCGCAGCGTAATCCGACATTCTTCTTCGTATCCGCAACGAGAGTGAGCATGTCCGACTATCTGCTTGAAATGAAAGACATCGTCAAACAGTTTGGCGACGTCCGCGCGCTTGACGGTATCGACCTGCAGGTGCGGGCCGGCGAGTGCATCGGCCTGTGCGGCGAGAATGGCGCCGGCAAGTCGACCCTGATGAAAGTGCTGTCCGGCGTGTACCCGCACGGCACCTGGGATGGCGAGATCCTGTGGGATGGCCAGCCCCTGCGCGCGCAATCGATCCGCGACACGGAAGAAGCGGGCATCATCATCATCCACCAGGAACTGATGCTGGTGCCGCAGCTGTCCGTAGCCGAGAATATCTTCATGGGCCGCGAGCTCACCCTGCCGGGCGGGCGCATGCATTACGCCGCCATGTACAAGCGCGCCGACGAGCTGCTGTGCGAATTGAAAATTCCCGAACTGAACGTGGCGCTGCCGGTCATGAACTATGGCGGCGGCCACCAGCAACTGGTGGAAATCGCCAAGGCGCTCAACAAGAATGCGCGCCTGCTGATTCTCGACGAACCGTCGTCGTCGCTGACGGCGTCGGAAATCGCCGTGCTGCTCGATATCCTGCGCGCGCTGAAAGCCAAGGGTGTTACCTGCATCTACATTTCGCACAAGCTCGATGAAGTGGCGGCCATCTGCGACACCATCGTCGTCATCCGCGACGGCAAGCATATCGCCACCACGCCGATGGCGCAGATGAACGTCGAACGCATCATCGCGCAGATGGTGGGCCGCGAAATGAGCCAGCTGTATCCGCAGCGCTCGCCTGAGAAAAAGGCGGCGATCGGCGAGGTGCTGTTCGAGGCGCGCCACGTGAGCTGCATCGATGCCGACAACCCGCAGCGCAAGCGGGTCGACGATGTGTCATTTACCCTGCGCCGTGGCGAGATCCTCGGCATCGCCGGCCTGGTGGGGGCGGGGCGCACGGAGCTCGTCTCGGCCCTGTTCGGCGCCTATCCGGGGCCGTGCCAGGCCGAAGTGTGGCTCGATGGCCGCCGCATCGACACCTCGTCTCCGCAAAAAGCGATTGCCATGGGCCTGGCCATGGTGCCGGAAGACCGCAAGCATCACGGCATCGTGCCCGACCTCGACGTGGGCCAGAACATCACCCTGGCCGTGCTGGAGACATTCGCGCGCGCCACGCGCATCGATGGCGAGGCGGAATTGACGGCCGTGCGCGGCGAGATCGCGCAGCTGGAACTGAAGGCGGCCAGCCCGTCGCTGCCCATTACGAGCCTGTCGGGCGGCAACCAGCAAAAGGCCGTGCTGGCCAAGATGCTGCTGACGCGCCCGCGCGTGCTGATCCTCGACGAACCCACGCGCGGCGTCGACGTGGGCGCCAAATATGAAATCTACAAATTGATGCTGGCGCTGGCCGACCGGGGCGTGGCCATCATCATGGTCTCGTCGGAACTGGCCGAAGTGCTGGGCGTGTCCGACCGCGTGCTGGTGATGGGCGAAGGCCGCCTGCGCGGCGACTTTATCAACGATGGCCTGAGCCAGGAAACCGTGCTGGCGGCGGCGCTGGACCAGCGTCCGGCGCCCGCCGCCAACACCGCAAACAAGGAACCCGCAGCATGAAACCGCACAGTATCAAACAGCTGTTCACCCAATACAAGATGCTGGCCCTGTTGATCGCCGTGGCGCTGATCTGGGCCTTCTTTTCGTGGAAGACGCAGGGCAGTTTCCTCACGCCGCGTAACCTGTCGAACCTGCTGCGCCAGATGTCCGTCACCGGCATCCTCGCCTGCGGCATGGTGCTGGTGATTATCGCCGGCGAGATCGACCTGTCGATCGGTTCCCTGTTGGGGCTATTGGGCGGCATCGCCGCCGTGCTGGACGTGACGCAGCACTGGCCGCTGGCGCTGAACCTGGCTGCCGTACTCGGCTGCGGCCTGGTGATCGGCCTGCTCAACGGCTACCTGACGGCGTACCGGGGCATCCCGTCCTTCATCGTGGGACTGGGCGGCATGCTCGCGTATCGCGGTGTCCTGCTGGGCATCACGGGCGGCATCACGATCGCCCCCGTCTCCGAGCCGATGGTCTACCTGGGGCAGGGTTACCTGCCCGCGGTGCCCGGCATCGTGCTGGGCGTCGGCCTGTTCCTGCTGGCCGCCTTCCTGACGTGGCGCGCGCGCGCCAGCCGCGCGCAGCATGGCTTGCCGCAGACGGCGCCCTGGGCCGATGGCTTGCGCCTGGCCGTCATCGGCGCCGTGCTGTATGCCTTCGTGCAAACCCTGAACGGCTATGAAGGCATCCCGCTGCCCGTGCTGTTGCTGCTGGCCTTGCTGGGATTGTTCAGCTACATCACCAGCCAGACCGTGTTCGGCCGGCGCATCTACGCCGTCGGCAGCAATATGGAAGCGACGCGTTTGTCCGGCATCAACGTCAAAGCCGTCAAGCTGTGGATCTTCGGCATCATGGGCCTGATGTGCGCATTGGCTGGCCTGATCAACACGGGCCGCCTGGCGGCCGGTTCGCCTTCGGCCGGCACCTTCAGCGAACTCGATGCCATCGCCGCCTGCTTCATCGGCGGCACCTCGATGCGCGGCGGATCGGGCACCGTGTACGGCGCCCTGATCGGTGCGCTGGTGATGGCCAGCCTCGATAACGGCATGTCCATGCTGGACGTGGACACCTACTGGCAGATGATCGTGAAAGGCAGTATCCTCACTTTGGCCGTGTGGGTCGATGTCAGCACGCGAGCAGGGCGCCGTTAGCCGTGAAACGATCTGGCACGCGAGGAGACACCATGAAGATGCCGACCGCGCACCGGATCGCGCTGCTGTTTAACGGGAATAAAATCTACGACCGCGACATCATCGCGGGCATCGCCGCCTACCTGAACACCACGCGCGTATCGTGGGACCTGTTCCTGGAAGAGGATTTCCGCTGCCGCCTGCCCGGCATTGAGCGCTGGCAGGGCGACGGCATCATCGCCGATTTCGACGATCCCGCCGTCTGCGCGGCGCTGGCAAACAGCCGCCTGCCCGTGGTGGCCGTGGGCGGCTCGTATGCGCACGCCGAGGATTACCCGGCCGGCATCCCCTACGTGGCGACCGATAATTTCAAGATCGTCAAGCTGGCCTATGAACATCTGGTGGAAGCGGGCTTGACGCGCTTTGCCTGTTTCAGCCTGCCCGAGGCCGATGTCAACCGCTGGGCGCAGGAGCGCGAAACGGCGTTTTGCGCGCTGATGGAACGCGATCACATGCGCGCCGACGTGTACCGGGGCGTCGCCACCAGCGCGCCCGCGTGGGATGAAGCGGTGGAGCAGCAGATCGCCTGGCTCAACAGCCTGGAAAAACCCGTTGGCATCATCGCCGTGAGCGACGCGCGCGCGCGTCAGCTGCTGCAAGCGTGCATGCACGCGGGCATCGCCGTGCCGGAGCAAGTGGCCCTGATCGGCATCGACAACGACCCGCTGGCGCGCATGCTCACGCGCATTCCCTTGAGTTCCGTGATCCAGGGCACCGAGGAAATGGGCCGCACGGCGGCGCATTTGCTGCACCAGATGCTCAACGGCGCGCGCCTGTCCGGCACGCGCATCCTCGTGCCGCCGGCCGGCCTGAACGTGCTCGCGTCCACCTGTCACCAGCCCTTCCAGCATCCGCAGGTGATGCAGGCGCGCCACTTCATCCGCCAGTACGCCTGCCAGGGCATCAAGACGGAGCAGGTGGCCGATTACGTGGGCGTGTCGCGCTCCTCGCTCGAAGCGCACTTCCGCCATGAGCTGGGGCGCAGCGTGCACGACGAAATCCTGCATTTCAAGCTCGATGCGGCCAAGACCCTGCTGGCGCGCGGGCCGGGCCAGGTGGCCGAGGTGGCCGTGCGTTGCGGCTTTACCACGGTGCAGTACATGCATACCGTCTTCAAGCGCGAACTCGGTTGCACGCCGCGCGAATTCCAGCAGCGCAGCCAGCCACCGCCATGACGATTTTTACCTTGCACAACGCGCGCGGCATGCGCGTGGCCATCGACGCGCACGATGCCAGCGTGCGGGCCTGGTGGGCGCCCGACCGCTATGGCCGCCTGGCCGATGTGCTGGGCGCGGCGCCCCCTGCGGCGCGTGCGCCCACAATCTGGCAGTGCGCGCCGCCAAACGATGGCCACCTGCTGCTGCGCCTGATGCAAGACGGCCTGTCGGTGCGCCTGGCTTACCGGCTTGACGACGATGGCAGCCTGCACCTCGACTGCGCCGCCACGGCCGATGCCATTTCCCGTTTTGCGCTTGCCGCGCCCCGCTTCAATCTGCAGGGCCACCATGCCAGTGTGGGCGAGCATGTGCTGCGCCTGGCCGCCGATCGCTATTGGCCGGGGGGCCGCACGGGCGATACGCCGCTCGATGTGGCGGGCAGCGCGTTTGACTTCCGCCAGCCGGCGCCGCTCGCATCGCGCCTGGCCTGGCCCGCGCTGGTGAACTTGCCGGGATTTGGGCATGATTTTTACTGGACGGGCAGCGGCCAGCCGCGCGAGGTGGCGCGGGTGGTCGATCCCGCTTCCGGCCGGGTCTTGCGTTTTTCCAGCACCCAGGACAGTTGTCACCTGTACTCCGACGCGCGCTGTTTTTCCCTGCTGGCGCAGGGCGTGCAATTGCAGCCGGGACAGGTAATGCGCTTCCAGCTCGCCTACCGTTTGGGCGTGCAGGATCTCGACGCGTTTGACATATCCGAACCGGTATCAATGATGTCAAATAAGTGATTGGTCAGATATGCGGGGCAGTTCTACCATGGGGTAGTTTTTCCCTCATTTATTTTTGCCCTTAGCGACGCTGCGAACCTGCCCATGAACATACTCACCATCGATGCCGGCACCACCAATACGCGTACCTTGCTGTGGCGCGCCGGCGCCGTCGTCGCCCAGGCACAGCTGGAAACGGGCGTGCGCAATACCGCCATCGATGGCCATAACGGCGCGCTGAAACAGGCGCTGCGCGATACCATCGCCAGCGTGCTGGCCAGCGCCGGCATCGCGCCGTCCGCCGTGGACCTGGCGCTGGCGTCGGGCATGATCAGCTCGCCCATGGGCGTGCGGGAAGTGCCGCATTTGCCGGCGCCCGCCGGCCTGGCCCAGCTGGCGCAAGGCATGCAGGCGGTGGATTTGCCCGACGTGCTGGCGCAGCCCCTGTGGCTGATTCCCGGCGTGCGCAATCAGCATGGCGCCGTCGGCCTGCATAACGTCGAGGCGATGGACATGATGCGCGGCGAAGAGACGGAAGTCGTCGCGCTGCTCGAGCGCTTGCAGTTGCGCGGCGCGGCGACCCTGATCATGCCCGGTTCGCATACAAAACTGATCAGCGTGGACGAGCAGCGCCGCATCCTCGGCTGCAGCACCACCATCGCGGGCGAACTGCTGCAGGCGATCACGCAGCACACCCTGATCA
Source organism: Janthinobacterium sp. PAMC25594 (assembly GCF_019443505.1). Lineage (NCBI taxonomy): Bacteria > Pseudomonadati > Pseudomonadota > Betaproteobacteria > Burkholderiales > Oxalobacteraceae > Janthinobacterium > Janthinobacterium sp. PAMC25594. Next base: position 3,886,235 of record NZ_CP080377.1, on the reverse strand, counting down.
AGCAATCGGTCGATGGCGGTTTTGCCCAGACCCTGGTGCCGAAAATGCTGCTGGCCGGCGCCGCCGCGGCGCAAAAAACGGGACTGGCGCGCGCCTGCTTCAGCGTGCGCACGCTGGGCCAGTTCAGCGCCGTCGAATGCAATGAGCGGGCCAATTTCCTGATGGGCGCGGTCCTCAGCGGCGACCTGCTGGCGCTGCGCAACAGCACCGCCATCCAGATGCGGCCCGATACGCCGCTCGTCATTACCGGTAAACCCATGCTGCGCCAGGCACTCGGCTTGCTGATCGAAGAACACGGATTTTTTTATGGCAAGCGCATCATCGTCGACGACCAGCAGCAAGCCAATCTGGCCGGTCACGGTGCGCTGCTGATCGCCGCCGCGCGCGGCTTGATTTCTCCGCAGGAGACGGTATGAGTGACAACAAGAACAAGCGTCCCTTGCGTTCGCAGTCGTGGTTTGGCGGCGACGACAAGGACAGTTTTATTCACCGCAGCTGGATGAAGAACCAGGGCTATCCCGGCGATGCCTTCGATGGCCGGCCCGTCATCGGCATCTGCAATACCTGGTCCGAGCTGACGCCCTGCAATGGCCATTTCCGCGACCTGGCCGAGATGGTCAAGCGCGGCGTGCTCGAAGCGGGCGGCTTCCCCGTCGAGTTTCCCGTGATGTCGCTGGGCGAGACCAATCTGCGTCCGACGGCCATGCTGTTCCGTAACCTGGCCAGCATGGATGTCGAGGAATCGATCCGCGCCAACCCGATCGACGGCGTGGTGCTGCTGACGGGCTGCGACAAGACCACGCCGGCCCTGCTGATGGGCGCGGCCAGCGTGGATTTGCCCACCATCGTGCTGTCGGGCGGCCCCATGTTGAACGGGAATTACCGGGGCAAGCCGATCGGCTCGGGCACGGATGTGTGGAAGTTTTCCGAAGACGTGCGCGCCGGGCGCATGACCTCAAACGAATTCAAGCAGGCCGAATCGTGCATGTCGCGCTCGGCCGGCCACTGCATGACCATGGGTACGGCTTCCACCATGGCCAGCATGGTCGAGGCGCTGGGCGTGACCCTGCCCGGCAACGCGGCCATTCCCGCCGTCGATGCGCGGCGCAAGCTGCAGGCGCAGCTGACGGGGCGGCGCATCGTCGACATGGTGCATGAAGACCTGAAACTGTCGCAGATCCTCACGCGCGACGCGTTTGAAAACGCCATCATGGTCAACGGCGCCATCGGCGGCTCGACCAATGCGGTGATTCACCTGCTGGCCATTGCCGGGCGCATCGGCGTGGACATGCGCCTGGCCGACTGGGACCGCCTGGGCCGCGATATTCCCTGCCTGCTCAACCTGATGCCGTCGGGCCAGTACCTGATGGAAGACTTTTACTATGCGGGCGGCCTGCCCGTCATCATCCGCGACTTGCTGGGAAAATTGCATGGCGGGGCGCTCACCGTCACGGGCGCCAGCATGGCCGTCAACGTGGCCGAAGCGGAAAATTTCAATCCCGAGGTGATCACGCCGCTGGCGCAGCCATTCAAGGACGAGGGCGGCATCGCCGTCCTGCAGGGCAACCTGGCCCCGCGCGGCGCCGTCATCAAGCCCTCGGCCGCCTCGCCGGAACTGATGCAGCACCGTGGCCGCGCCGTCGTCTTCAACAGCATCGAGCATTATAAAAAGCGCGTCGACGATCCCGCGCTCGATATCGACGCCAGCTGCGTGATGGTGCTGCAAAATTGCGGCCCGCAAGGCTATCCGGGCATGGCCGAAGTGGGCAATATGGGACTGCCGAAAAAACTGCTGGAGCAGGGCGTGCGCGACATGGTGCGCATCTCGGATGCGCGCATGAGCGGCACGGCCTACGGCACGGTGGTGCTGCACGTGGCGCCGGAAGCGGCCGTGGGCGGGCCGCTGGCCCTGGTGCGCGATGGCGACATGATTGAACTCGACGTGGCTGGACGGCGCTTGCACCTGGATGTCGACGAGGCCGAGCTGGCGCGCCGGCGCGCCGAGTGGCGCGCGCCGCCACCGGCCATGCAGGGCGGCTATCAATCGATGTACATCAAGCACGTGACGCAGGCCGACGAAGGCGCGGACCTCGATTTCCTCGTCGGCTGCCGGGGTTCGGCAGTACCACGCGAATCTCACTGAAAGAAGGAACAGACATGGGGACACGGGCCCAATTACTGGTCGATGCGCAGAATTTTCTCGGCGAGGGAGTGCGCTGGTGCGAACGCAGCGGCCGCGTTTTCTGGACGAATATCGAAGGCTGCCAGCTGCATGCGCTGGTGCTGGCCACGGGCGAGCGCCAGAGCTGGGCCATGCCCGAGCGCCTGGCGTGCTTTGCGCTGACGGACAACGACGACGTGCTGCTGCTGGGACTGGCCTCCGGACTGGCGTGGTTTGACGCGCGCAGCGGGGCCGTCACGCCCTTGCACACGGTGGAGGGGGACTTGCCCATGACGCGCCTGAACGATGGCCGCTGCGACCGCCAGGGACGCTTTGTCTTCGGCACGCTCGATGAGCGCCCGTGCCGCGATGCCATCGCCAGCTTTTACCGCCTCAACCTGGACTTGAGCCTGGAGCGCTTGCCGCTGCCGCCCATCGCCATCTCGAACAGCATCTGCTTCAGTATCGATGGCACGGCCATGTACTTTTGCGATTCGATGAAGAAGGCGATCTACCGCTGGGACGATTACCTGGGGGGCGACGCCAGCCGGGTGCGCGTGTTTGCCGTGCTCGATCCGGGGCCGGGCGCGGCCGATGGCGCCACCATCGATGCGCACGACCACTTGTGGAGCGCCCAGTGGGGCGCGGGACGCGTATTGCGCTTCGCGCCGGACGGCAGCGTCGAGCGGGCGATCACCTTGCCCGTCTCGCAACCCAGCTGCGTGAGCCTGGGCGGCCCGCACTACGACGAATTATTCGTCACCACGGCGCAGGAAAGCTTGACGCCGGCCCAGTTGGCGGGCGAACCGCTGGCCGGTGGATTGTTTCATGCGCGCCAGGTGGACGTGCGCGGTTTGCCGGAAGTGCGCTTTGGCGCCCTGCCGGCCTGACAGGAGAGAGCATATGCAAAAGCACACGGTTTATGAGGGTATTCTCGAGCGGGGCATGGTCGGTATCGTGCGCGCCCCTTCGGCGCAGGCGGCCGTGCAGATCGCCGAGGCGTGCATCGCCGGCGGCATCACGGCGCTGGAAGTGGCGTTCACCACGCCCGATACCCTGGGCGTGCTGCGTACCCTGCGCGAACGCCATGGCGACGAAGTTTTGCTGGGCGCGGGCACGGTGCTCGATACGGAGACGGCGCGCGCCGCCATCCTGGCCGGCGCCCAGTTCATCATTTCGCCCGGCGTCAACGTGGAAACCATCGCGCTGTGCCAGCGCTACCAGGTGTTGTCCATGCCGGGCGCGATGACGCCGACGGAGATCGTCACGGCCCTGCAGGCGGGCGCCGACATCGTCAAGGTCTTCCCGGCCGAGATGTTCGGCCCCGCCTATATCAAGGCTTTGCTCGCGCCGTTGCCGCAAGCGCCGCTGATGCCCACGGGCGGCGTGACGGTGGAGAACCTGCATGCATGGTTTGCCAGCGGCGCCGTGGCCGTGGGCATCGGCGGCAGCCTCAGTGGTCCGGGCGCCACCGGCGATTACGCGGCCGTGACGGCGCGCGCTCGCGCATTTGTCGCGCAGATGGCGGCCGTGCGTACGGCTAAGTCTTCTGGCTAGCTCCTGCCGGGCCGGGAATCTGCTACGCTAGGCGGGCAATGTCGCACGCCTAACCACGACCCGAATATGTCCAACATCGCCCGCATCCTGCAAGACAGCCGCATCATCGCCATCGTCGGCATGTCCGACAAGCCCGAACGCGCCAGCCATGAAGTGGCCGATTACCTGCTGCGGCATGGCTACCGCGTATTGCCCGTCAATCCGGCCCTCGCCGGTAAGGAAGTGCTGGGCCAGCGCGCCTACGCCACCCTGACGCAGGCTGCGGCGGCTGTCGCGCCGGCGCGCATCGACATCGTCGACTGCTTCCGCAAGTCCGAGGATATTGTGCCCATCGCCGAGGAAGCCATCGCCGTCAAGGCAGGCTGTTTGTGGCTGCAGCTCGACGTCATCAACGAGCAGGCGGCGCAGCTGGCGCGGGCGGCGGGCCTGGAGGTGGTGATGGACCACTGCACAAAAATTGAGCACCGCAAGCTGGCGGTGGCGGCATGAAGGCGCGCACGCAATTTCGCGCCGGCCAGGGGTTCGAGCTGAACGAGGAATTCGCCGGCAAGCGCCTGCTGGGCGCCGCCACCAAGGCGGCCAACAAGAAGCTGACGCCAGCCCAGTGCAAGGCCCTGGACCGCGAGGAAACCGTGGCCCTGACGGCGCAGATCGCCGAGTGCCAGAGCATGCTGTATGCGCAGCACAAAAAGAAGGTGCTGCTGGTCTTGCAGGGCATGGATACCTCGGGCAAGGACGGCACGGTCAAGGCGATCTTCAGCAATATCAATCCGATGGGCATCCGCGCCGTGGCGTTCAAGGGACCCACCGATATCGAACTGGCGCACGATTACCTGTGGCGCGTGCACCAGCACGTGCCGGTCAAGGGCGAGATCGCCATCTTCAACCGCAGCCATTACGAGGATGTGCTGATCACGCGCGTGCAGGACATGATCGACAAGGCCGAATGCCAGCGCCGCTACGCGCAGATCCGCGATTTCGAGCGCATGCTGAGCGAAACGGGCACCGTCATCCTGAAAGTCTTCCTGCATATCTCGAAGGACGAGCAACGGGGACGGCTGCAGGAGCGGCTTGACGATCCCGACCGCCAGTGGAAGTTCGACCCCAACGATATCGCCCAGCGCAAGAAGTGGGATGGCTACCAGCGCGCCTATGAAACGGCGATCCGCGAGACCGATGCCGATCACGCGCCGTGGTACGTGGTGCCATCGAATTCCAAGACGCAGCGCAACCTGGTGGTCGCCTCGCTGCTGCTGGAAACGCTGCAGGGCATGAAGCTGGAATACCCGGCGCCGGACCCGAAACTGTCGTCTTTCAAGGTCGAGTAGAACTCAGGGCAGTTCAGCGCGGCGCCTGCGGAATCGGCCGCGCTGTGGCATAGTATCCCTCGTCGATAATTCAAACCAGACCGGAGATCCATATGCTGCAGTTGAAAGATCCTACCTTGTTGCGTCACCAGGCTTACGTGAATGGAGCCTGGGCGGATGCCGATGGTGGCCAGACGATTAATGTGAGCAATCCCGCCACCGGCGAGCATATCGGCACGGTGCCCCTGATGGGCGCCGCCGAGACGCGCCGCGCCATCGAGGCGGCCAATGCCGCCTGGCCCGCCTGGCGCAAGAAGACGGCCAAGGAACGCGCGGCCGTGCTGCGCCGCTGGCATGACCTGATCCTGGAAAACGCCGACGACCTGGCGCTGATCATGACCACCGAGCAGGGCAAGCCCTTGCCGGAGGCGAAGGGCGAAGTGCAGTTCGGCGCCTCGTTCATCGAGTGGTTTGCCGAAGAAGGCAAGCGCGTCGCTGGCGACACCCTGCAATCGCCGTGGCCGGACCGCCGCCTGGTCATCACCAAGGAACCGATCGGCGTGTGCGCCGCCATCACGCCGTGGAACTTCCCCGCCGCCATGATCACGCGCAAAGTCGGCCCGGCCCTGGCCGCCGGCTGCCCGATGGTCCTGAAGCCTGCCGAAGCGACGCCGTTTTCCGCGCTGGCGCTGGCCGTGCTGGCCGAGCGCGCGGGCGTGCCTGCGGGCGTGTTCAGCATCGTTACGGGTGCGCCGAAAGACATCGGCGGCGAAATGACCTCGAACCCCATTGTGCGCAAGCTGACGTTTACGGGCTCGACCCAGGTGGGCCGTTTGCTGGCGGAACAGTGCGCGCCGACGATCAAGAAACTCTCGCTGGAACTGGGCGGCAACGCGCCGTTCATCGTCTTTGACGACGCCGACCTGGATGCGGCCGTGGAAGGCGCCATCGCCTCGAAATACCGCAACGCGGGCCAGACTTGCGTGTGCGCCAACCGCCTGTACGTGCAGGACAGTGTGTATGACGCGTTTGCCGAAAAACTGGTGGCTGCCGTGGCCAAGCTGAAGGTGGGCAATGGCATCGAGGCGGGCGTCACGCAAGGCCCGCTGATCGACGCCAAGGCCGTCGCCAAGGTGGAAGAGCACGTGGCCGATGCATTGGCCAAGGGCGGTCGCCTGCTGGCCGGCGGCAAGCGCCATGCGCTGGGTAATGGATTCTTCGAGCCGACCATCATCGCCGACGTGACGAACGACATGCGCGTGGCCACCGAAGAAACCTTTGGCCCGCTGGCGCCGCTGTTCCGCTTCAAGACCGATGAGGAAGTGATCGGGCTGGCCAACAACACGGAATTCGGCCTGGCCGCCTACTTCTATTCGCGCGACATCGGCCGCATCTGGCGCGTGGCCGAAGGCCTGGAAACGGGCATGGTTGGCGTCAACACGGGCCTGATCTCGAACGAGATCGCCCCCTTCGGCGGCGTCAAGCAATCGGGCCTGGGCCGTGAAGGGTCGACCTACGGTATCGAAGATTATTTAGTCATCAAATACATCTGCATGGGCGGTATCTAAGGCTGCCTAGCGTGAGCCGCGGCGCGCGGCGAGGCGGTCCAGCATGCCCTTGACCGCTTCCATCTGCGTGCCGCTCTTGCGGTAGAAGTCCGGGTCGATCGGATTGATGCTGGTGTAGCCCCAGAAATCCCAGCAGCCTTTCGGGTTGTACGGGTAGACGGGGCTCGGTTCGGCCTGCGGATACAGCACGATGATCTTGTTGGCGTCCGCCACCTGGTTGTAGCCGGTGCTGGTATAGAAGCGGTCGCCGATCGCCTGCGTCGTCTGCAGGCAGCCGTGGAACACCACGTGCACACGGCAACTCTCGCTGTCGCAGGCTTTCGGGATGTAGGCGTAGCCCGTATTGTTCATGCTGGAGTACGCGTTCTGGATGAAGCTGCGCTGGTTGAAGGCGATCAGCTTGCCCGTCAGGGTGGTCGACGACGGTTGCAGATCCGGGTACAGGTGCTGCAGGATGTCGCGCGCCTGCACGAAGTCGCAGTCGTTGATGAACGGCGACTCCGTCACGGCGCAGGGCTTGTCCTGATTGTTGTCTGTGATGATGGCATGGCCCGCGCCGACCGTATCGACGAAGCGGATCTGCGCCGCCGGCGTGCCCGCCAGTTGATAGAATTTTCCCACCTGTTCCACCACCGGCCGCGTCACGGTCTGGTCTTTCGTTCCGCTGAACAGATACACGCGCTGGCGTTGCAGGTTGGCCGTGTCGTCGATGAGACGGGCGCGCGCAAAATCGTTCGCCGCGCGCAGTAATTCGCTCGCCACGGGCGGCGCCACCTGCGCGCTGCCCGGATTCATGCAGGTGGTCAGGGCATTCGTCAGGTAGGGAATGTAGGGGAAGCGGCCCGGTTGGCCAGAGCAGAAAAACGGGCCACCGGCGATGATGCCGGCGCCGGCCACCGTGGCCGAGTAGGCGACGGCAAATTGCGCCGCCATGAAGCCGCCCGAGGACAGGCCGGACACGGTGGTCTGGCTCAGGTCGGCCTGGTAGGCGGGCAGGGCGGCGGCATCGTTGCTCGCGGCGGGCTTGACGGCTTTGGCGGCTTTGGCGGCCGTGGCGGCGTGCGCGCTTGCTGGCGCCAGGACGAGCAAGCTGGCGGCCAGCAGGGTGGTGGTTAATGTGGTCAGGTGCGCGGTCAGGTGCGGGAAGGACATGGTGACTCCACAAGGCAAGGGCAGGAAGGCCGAGCATAGGTAAAAAAACTGTGCGTTGGGCAAGTACTGCACTGTCGTTGATGTCGCTCAAGCTATCGCTGTTGTTGTGGCCCTCATGCGCGTGGGCGGCGTTTGACATAGAATGGTTTTTTTCCGTTCAACCATGGTGCCCCTCATGTCCAAGATCCTTGCCCAGCTGTTTGCGCTGACTACCCTTGCCGCCAGTGCCAGCCTGGCCGTGCCGGTCCATGCCGCCGAAACCGCGCCAGCTGCCGCTGCGCCAGCGGCCTGTCCCGCCATCCTCAAGCAGACCTTCAATCGTTTGCAGGATGAGGCGCCGCAAAACCTGTGCCAATACGCGGGCAAGGTCGTGCTGGTGGTCAATACGGCCAGTTATTGCGGTTTTACCAATCAGTATGAAGGGCTGGAAGCGCTGTACGCCAAGTACGGCAGCAAGGGCCTGGTGGTGCTGGGCTTTCCGTCGAACGATTTCGGCAAGCAGGAGCCGGGTAACAGCAAGGAAATCGCCGATTTCTGCTACAACACCTATGGCGTGAAGTTTCCCATGTTCGCCAAATCGGCGGTGTCCGGCCCCACGCCGAACCCCCTTTACGTGGACTTGATCAAGCAGACGGGCAAGACGCCGGCCTGGAATTTCCATAAATATTTGATCGACCGCCACGGTAAGGTGGTGGAAAGTTTCCCCAGCAAGGTGACGCCGGACGACAAGAAACTCGTTGGCGCAGTGGAAAAAGCGCTGGCGATGTAAGTTGCCGACACACAAGCAGGCCTGCGCGCCTGCTTTTTTTAATGCCGCGCTTGTCGTCTTGCCATCATTGTCCTAAGCTGGTGGTTCGTGTCTGTCAAAACAACCATCAAGGAGATCATCATGGCGTATGTCGATGGATTTGTGGTGCCCGTACCGAAAGCCAAGCTCGATACCTATCTGGCCATGTCGCGCGCCTGCGGCGCCGTCTGGCGCGAATATGGTGCGCAGGAATTTCGCGAATGCGTGGGCGACGATGTCAAGCCGGGCAAGCTGACCTCGTTCCCGCAGGCGGTGGACTTGCAGGATGGCGAAGTGGTGGTGTTTTCCTGGATCGTGTTCGAATCGCGCGCCAAACGCGATGAAATCAACGACAAGGTCATGAAAGACCCGCGCCTGGCCGAGATGATGGATCCGGCCAAGCTGCCGTTCGATGGCAAGCGGATGATTTATGGCGGCTACGAAATGCGTGTAGACGCTTAATTGACAAGCTGCGCCATCATGGCGCCGCGCAGCGCATTGCACACGACGATCGCCTCGGCCCGCGCCAGCATGGGACGCGTGATGACGGTTTCCCGCGCATCCCAGGCGGGATCGGCCAGCATGGCCGCGCGCTGCACGCCGGGCAACAAGCCGCAGGACAGGGGTGGCGTGTGCCAGCGGCCATCGAGCCGGACGAAGACATTGCTGCGCCCGCCCTCCGTCAATTCACCCCGCTCGTTAAAGAACAGCATGTCGAAGCCGCCTTGCGCCTCGGCCGCGCGCCAGGCCGCGTCGTAGCGCGCGCGCACGCTGCTCTTGTGGCGCAGGAACAGGTCGTCGGCAGTCGTGGCGTCGGGCGCCAGCAGGATGTTGACCGTCTGCGGCAAGGCGGTGAGGGCACCGCTTTGCGTCGTAAACTGGCCGTCCTGGCGCAGCGCCAGGCGCAGGCGGAAGGGGATATCGTCGGGCCGCGCCGCGCAGGCCGCCAGCAGTGCGGCGCGGGCAGCGTCCGCATCCCAGGCAAAATTAAAATAGGCGCAGGAGGCGGCCAGGCGCGCCAGGTGGCGTTCCTGCTGGCGGCAGCCATAGTCGCGGCTGGCGTGCAGGGTTTCGAACAGTTCGAAGTCGTTCGTGAGGCCCGTGAGGAAGCGCGCCTTGAGCTGGCACTCCGCAAATTCCTCGTGCGGGTCGCTGTCGAGCACGATGCCGGCACCCACGCCCATTTCGCCGCGCCGCATGCCGCCAGGGCCAGCCGGCTGCAGAGCCAGCGTGCGGATCGGCACGGACATGCAAAAGTCGCCCACGGCGTGGGCGGCGCCAGCGTTTGGTGGATCGAACCAGCCGATGGCGCCCGTGTAGATGCCGCGCGGCGCCCCTTCCAGTTCGGCGATGATTTCCATGGTGCGGCGTTTCGGCGCGCCCGTGATCGAACCGCACGGATACAAGGCCTGGAAGATGTCGGCCAGGCTGGCGTCGCCGCGCAGGCGCGCCTGCACGGTGGAGGTCATTTGCAGCACGCTGCTGTAGCGCGTCACTTCGAACAGGGCGGGCACATTGACGGAGCCCGTGGCGGCGATGCGGCCGATGTCGTTGCGCAGCAGGTCGACGATCATCAGGTTTTCCGCGCGATTCTTCGGATCATGGGCCAGGGCCCTGGCGCGGCGTGCATTTTCTTCCACCTGTTCGGCGGGAGCGGCCGGCGCCGTGCCTTTCATGGGGCGCGCCGTCAGCTCGCCTTGCGCATGGCGCACGAACAGCTCCGGCGACAGCGACAGCAGGGCGCCGCCACCGGGCAGCATCACCAGCGCGCCATACGGCACGGGCTGGCGCGCGCGCAGCCGCGCATACAGGGCCAGGGGCGAGCCGAAGGCGTCGAAGCGCAAACGATACGTGTAGTTGACCTGGTAGGTGTCGCCGGCCACGATGTAGTCGTGGATGCGGTGCAGTGCGCGCGTGAATTCGGCTTGATCTACATTCGCGCGAATATCGGCCACGCCGGCCGGCGCGGTATCCGCGCGGACGCGTTCGTCCAGCCACTGCGCCACGTCCTCCTGCGACAGCTGCGTGCAATGGTCAAAGACGAGCACTTGCGCCAGCGGTGGCGCGCCGGGATCCGCCGCGCGCGGCGGCATGGTCAGCAAGTGCGCGCCCAGCTCGTAGCTGCACACGCTGACGGCGTACTGGCCGCGTTTTAAAGCCCCTTGCAGCCCTTCGAGCAGGGCCGGCCACTGCTCCCCCTCGCCGCACCGCAAGACCGCCGCCAGGCCCGTGTACAGGCGCGAACCGGCGCCGGGTGTGCTGGCGTCGTCGAGCAGGGCGAAACAGTCGGTGTGCATGGGGACAGCCGCGGCGATGACTTACCCCAGCAGCATGGCGATTTGCAGCGCCGCTTCCTGGGAGGGATTGATCTTGAAGCCGCTCTTGGCGTAGCGGTGCCAGCGTCCAATGACGAAGCTGACGATCAGGGTGGCGCGCGCCGCCACTTCGCTTTCCTTGCCATGGCCTTCGGCGGCGGCCACGCGCAAGGCCTGCTTGAGCGCCAGTTCCACGCGGTCGTAGAACTGGTTCATGCGCACTTGCAGGCGCTCGTCCTCATTGACCAGCGCATCGCCGATCAGCACGCGCGTCATGCCCGGATTGCTGATGGCGAAATTGAGCAGCATGCCGACGATGTCGCGCGTCTGCGTCATGCCGTCGCTGTGCTTTTCCGCGATCTGGTTGATCAGGCCGAAAACGCTCGACTCGATGAATTCGATCAGTCCTTCGAACATTTGCGCCTTGCTGGCGAAATGGCGGTACAGGGCCGCTTCCGACACGGCCAGTCTGGCCGCCAGTGCGGCAGTGGTGATCTTTTCGCCTTTCGGCTGCTCCAGCATTGCGGCGAGGGCCTGAAGAATTTGTAGCCTGCGTTGGCCCGGCGGTGTGCTTGCCATATTTTCTCTTGTCGTTAAAAAAATGCTGCCTTGATGGGGCGTTCCGTCACCGCCGCTAGCGGTGCGGCTTCCGGCGTCAACCGGAAGCCCAGGAGTCCCCTTCAACGCAGGCGGTGAAGGCGGCGTACCAAATGCCGGACAGATTTTACTTTGACATCGACGTAAGCGGGGCGATTTAACGCCTTGGGCAGCTTCGCCACGCCGATCGGATCGGCCATTTTCAGGTATTGCGTGACCCAGGCCGTGCGCATGCCCAGTTTTTTTGCGCCCTTCAGGTTGGCCAGGGTGTCTTCCACCAGGATGCAGCGGCCAGGGCGGATCTGGTGCTTGCGCATCAGTTTGCGCAGCATCAGCGTCGATGGCTTGGGCCGCAGCTGGCGGTGCACATGCATCGCCTCGATGGCGATATGCTGCGCAAAGTGCCGGCGCAGGCCCAGATGGCGCATCACGTCGCTCGAGTAGCGCAGCGGCGCGTTGGTGAGTAAAATTTTACGGCCAGGCAGGCGTTTGAGTAAAGCCCCCAGCCCCCGCTCGGCGCGTATCATGGCGCGCAAATCGTCGAACGCGTGCGTCTCGTGCAAAAAATGCGCGGCCTGCACCTGATGGTGCTTGACCATGCCCAGCAAGGTGGCGCCATAGCGGCGCCAGTAGGCCGCGCGCGCCGCATTGACGATGGCGTCGTCGGCCGGCGTCACGCCGTCGCCCAGCACGCGGGCAATATACGTGTTCATATTGGCCGTGATGGTGGGGAAGATGGCGTGCGAGGCATTGTGCAGCGTGTTGTCGAGGTCAAACAGCCAGACCGGCGACGAGCGGTTAAGATGGGACACAGGCACAGGAGTCTTTAGGCAAGATGATAAGCAAGATGAAAAATTCAACAATCAGGAAAACCATGCGACGCCAGATTATAGTGATGTTTTGCGGATTATTCTTGTTGCCGTTGCCAGCGGCCTTCGCCGAAGTGCCACCCGTGGCGCAAAACCGGGGTGCCCTGTTCAGGGTGCAGGACGCCGGCCACACCCTGTATTTGTTCGGCACCATCCACGTCGGCGCCCCCGACTTTTATCCGCTGGAACCCACCGTGACGCAGGCGCTGCATCAGGCTGGCGCGCTGGCGCTGGAGATCGATCCCGGCGCCGACCCGCGCGCCGCCCTGGGCGCCGTGCTGAAATACGGCATGGAGGCGCCGGGCAGCCAAGTGCCGGCCGACTGCCGCCAGACCCTGGCCCCGCGCCTGGCGCCGCTGTTGCAAAAATACGGCATTCCGGCCGAAGCGGTGGCGCAGATGAAACCGTGGATGCTGGCCAGCATGCTGGCCATCGGCGAGTTTTCCACCCTCGGCTACCGCTCCGACCTGGCGGTCGACAATTATCTGTCGCAGCAGGCCAAGGCGCGCAAGATCCCCGTGCTGGAACTCGAGTCGATGGAAGGCCAGCTGGCGCTGTTTGGCGCGATGACGCCGCTCGACCAGTGCCGCTTCCTGGAAGACGGCGTGGCCTCGATCGAGGACCAGGAACAAAGCCAGGAAGCGCGCGAGATCGCCAACGCCTGGCGCACGGCCGACGCGGCCGCCTTCGACAAGCTGGCGGCAAAGGCAGCGACAGACCCCTCGTTCGCCGCGCAGTTCGTGCAAAAGGTGTTGTTAGATGGCCGCAACCCGGCCCTGGCCGACGGCATCGCCAAGTTGCTGGCGCGCGAAAAGCACAGCCTGGCCGCCATCGGCGTGCTGCACCTGGTCGGAACGAAAAGCGTGCCGGAGCTGTTGCGTCAAAGGGGCTTAAAGGTCGAGCGGGTGTATTAGGGATAACGCTGGCTTAGCCGCGCAAAACACGCGGCAGAGCAGATGGAAAAATGTTCAGGGCAAGGCGGACTGACGAAGACAGTACGCATGTACGGCGAGGAAGGACAACGCCGCCATGGGCATTTTTACTATGGGGAGATGAAGGCAGAGCAGATGGAAAAGTGTTCAGGGCAAGGCGCCGAGACGAAGACAGTACGAATGTACGGCGAGGCGAGGCAACGCAGCCATGGACATTTTTCAGATACGGGGATAAATCGATGGTGCCCTTGACGTGGATCGAACACGTGGCCTCTCCCTTACCAAGGGAGTGCTCTACCACTGAGCTACAAGGGCATAAAAAATCGGCGCTGGGTGAATTGCGCCGAATTATTTTTTAGTGCGAACGGATCATAGTACCAAAAGCCTGCTCGGTCAACACTTCCAGCAATAATGAGTGTTCGATGCGGCCATCAATGATGTGTACCGTGTTCACGCCGGACTTGGCGGCGTCGAGCGCGGACGAGATCTTCGGCAGCATGCCGCCCGAGATCGTGCCATCGGCGAACATCTCGTCGATTTCGCGCGCGGACAGGTCGGTCACCAGGTTGCCCTGCTTGTCCTGGACGCCGGCGATGTTGGTCATCATGATCAGCTTTTCCGCTTTCAGGATTTCCGCGATCTTGCCGGCTACCACGTCCGCGTTGATGTTGTAGGCCTGGCCATCCTGGCCGAAACCGATCGGCGAAATGATGGGAATGAAGGCATCGTCCTGCAGCGCCTTGACGACGGCCGGGTTGATCGCGTCGATCTCGCCGACAAAGCCGATGTCGAGGAATTCGCCCGGATGTTCGCGGTCCGGCATCTGCATCTTGCGCGCGCGGATCAAGCCGCCATCCTTGCCCGTCAGGCCGACAGCCTGGCCGCCGTAATGGTTGATCAGCATGACGATATCCTGCTGCACTTCGCCGCCCAGCACCCACTCCACCACTTCCATGGTTTCTTCATCGGTGATACGCATGCCTTGCACGAAGGTGCCTTGCTTGCCGATTTTTTTCAGCGCGTTGTCGATCTGCGGTCCGCCGCCGTGCACCACCACCGGGTTCATGCCGACCAGCTTGAGCAGGATGACGTCGCGCGCGAAGCCGTGCTTCAGGCGTTCGTCCGTCATGGCATTGCCACCGTATTTGATGACGATGGTCTTGCCATGGAAATTGCGAATGTAGGGAAGGGCCTCGGCCAGAATCTGCGCCTTGATTTGCGGCGACACCGCCGTCAAGTCGTCATTCATGTCCAGGTTCAAGTTAGCTAGTTGATTCATGGCGAGTCCGGAAAATAGATTTGTGCGATTTTACAGGGAAGAAGAAAATCCTGGAGGCATTATAGGGCGATCTTGTTGTATTTTCCCTGATGATCCTATAGTCTGGCCCGATATGTCCCCCAGCCAGCCCTTTTACTGCCCGTTACATCTGCGTCGCATCCCGTCGCAGCATGACACACACTTGCCAATTCAAACACAGCCATGAGCGCATGCACCCGCTGCGGCGCCACCTTCCAGTGCGGCCAGACTGACCCGCAGGCCAGCGGACCCTGCTGGTGCTTGGCCCTGCCGCCGGCCGTTCCCGTGCCCGGCGGCGCCGTCGGCTGCTGGTGCCCAGCCTGCCTGCAAGCGCATATCGCCACCCTGACACCCCCTGTAAAAGCCATCACGTCGGCCAATTAAGCGCTTCGATATAAATTGCTTTGCAATAAACCTTGCATTCCGTAGGGGAATACGTTCAGACTTCAATTTTTAAGAATTTCTTATAGGAAAGTTATGCGCTTCAGGGATATCCGCATCGGCGTGCGCATCAATGCCGGTTATGCCATTTTGATCGTGCTGATGCTGGTCGTCATCGTCCTGGCCGGTAGCCGCATCTATGCCATCCGCGCCGAGACCGACGATATCCTGCAGCGCGACTGGGTCGCCGCCAAAGCCACCAGCAAGATCCATGGACTGGCGCGCGAGGCGGCCACGCGCATTCCCAGCCTGCCGAACCAGCACGAATTGGCACGGCGCCAGGCGAATCAGGCGCACCTGGAAGCGATCAAGCAAGGCATCGATGAACAGGTGCGCATCCTCGATGGTCTCGATGCGCGGCCGGAAGAACGGCGGCTGCTGGAACAGATGCACCTGGCACGCGCCGACTACTATGGCTCGCTCAAGACGATGTTCGAACTGGTCGAGCGCGGCGAGGATGCTGCCGCGGAGCTGGCCATGCGGACGCAGACCTTGCCGGTACTGGAAAAAGTGCTGCTGTATGTGGGCCAGCTCGATGACTTGCAGCAGCAACTGATACGCGACAGCGCGGCCAGGATACGCGACGATATCGATACGTCGCTGATCCTGATGGGTGGTATCGGCCTGGCAGCCCTGTTGATCGGCCTGGCCTTTGCCTGGTCGGCGCGCTCGATCACGCGTCCCTTGGGCGAGGCGGTGGCGATCGCTACGCGCGTGGCCAAAGGCGACTTCAGTTCCGTCATCGAAGTGACGTCGCGCGATGAGACGGGCGAATTGCTGCAGGCGCTGAAAAACATGAGTACCAACCTGGCCGTCGAGCAGGATCTGCGGCATGCCGTCGAAGTGGCCGAGGATGCGACCAAGATGAAGTCGGACTTCCTGGCGAATATGTCCCATGAAATTCGCACGCCGATGAACGGTATCATCGGCATGACCCACCTGGCGCTGCAGACGGAGCTCACCTCGACCCAGCGCAACTACCTGGAAAAGGTGGAATCGGCATCGAAGAACCTGCTGGCCATCATCGACGACATCCTCGATTTCTCGAAGATCGAGGCGGGCAAGATGGCCTTTGAAAAAGTCGATTTTTTCCTCGAGGACGTGCTGGCGCAGATCGCCGACCTGTCCGTGATGCGGGTCCAGGACAAGGGGCTCGAACTGCTGTTCGACATCGCCCCCGACGTGCCGAACGCATTGCAGGGCGATCCGCTGCGCCTGGGCCAGGTGCTGATCAACCTGACCAACAATGCCATCAAATTTACGGACAAGGGCGAGATCGTCGTCAGCATCCGCCTGCAGCAGCTGGAAGAACATGCGGCGGTGCTGCGTGTCGATGTGCGCGACACGGGCATCGGCCTGACGCCGCCCCAGCGCAGCAAATTGTTCCAGGCATTTACCCAGGCCGACACGTCCACCACGCGCCACCATGGCGGCACCGGCCTGGGGCTGACCATCAGCAAGCGCCTGGTGGAAATGATGGAAGGCGAAATTGACCTGGTCAGCGAAGCGGGTGTGGGCAGCACCTTTTTCTTTACGGCCCGCTTCGGCCTGGCCGCCGTGCCGCGCGACAGCCTGCCAGTGCCGTCGCAGTTCCAGGGCCTGCGCGTGCTGGTGGTCGATGATAACCCCAGCGCGCGCGAAATTTTCGTCAGCATGCTGACGGCGCTCGGTTTCGATGCGCGTGCCGTGTTTGGCGGCGTGCTGGCCATCGGCGCCGTGGCGCAGGCGCGCACCGAGGGGCGCCCGTACGGGCTGGTGCTGATGGACTGGAAAATGCCGGGCATGAACGGCCTCGATACGCTGGCCGGCATCCGTGCCGATGCCGCCGGCATCGATGCGACGCCGGCCTGTATCATGGTCACGGCCTTCCATCGCGAAGCACTGCTGGAGGCGGCGCGCCAGCGGGAATTGCCGCTCGATGGCGTATTGAACAAGCCGGTCAGCGCCTCGACCCTGCTCGACCAGATATCGTTCGTGTTTGGCGGCGTGACAGGGCAGAGCCGCAAGACGCAGCGCCAGAGCAGCTACCGCGACGACGAACGCGCCCTGCGCGGCGCCTGGCTGCTGCTGGTGGAGGATAATGAGGTGAACCAGGAAGTGGCGCAGCATATTCTCAACGACGCCGGCATTCGTGTCGACATCGCGAGCAATGGCGCCATCGCGCTGGCGAAGATCGAGGAAAACGCCTATGACGGCGTGCTGATGGATTGCCAGATGCCGGTGATGGATGGCTACCAGGCCACCCGCAAGCTGCGCCAGGATCCCCGTTATTCGGATTTGCCGGTGATCGCCATGACGGCCAATGCCATGGTCGGCGACAAGGAAAAATGCCTGGACGCCGGCATGAACGATTTCATCGCCAAGCCGATCGACGTGGCGCAGCTGTTCGGTACCCTGGCGCGCTGGATCGCGCCGGCCGCGCCGCAGGAAATGACGGTGGTGGTGGCGCAGCAGGAAGCGGAGCTGCCCGTGATCGCCGGCCTGAAAATGGCGGAGGCCATGCGGCGCGTGGGCGGCAATGCCACGTTGATGCGAAAATTGCTGGATCGTTTTGTGGAAACCCAGTTCGATGCCATGCAGCGCATCGTCGCCGCCATCGAGAACAATCAGCTCGAGACGGCAATCCGGGAAGCGCATACCCTGAAGGGCCTGGCCGGCAATATCGGCGCCGGTGGCCTGGCCGACAGCGCGGCGCGGGTCGAGCATTTGCTCAGCCTGGGATCGCATGACGGCTTGCCGCAGGCACTGGCGGCCTGCACCCTGGCGCTCGACGAACTGGTGCCGAAGATCGTGCTGGCCATGCAGTCGCGCAGCAATGTGCCCGAGCCGGGCAACGCCGTGGCGGCACCGGTGGACCGGGCATACCTGGAGGCGGGCTTGCGCGAACTGTCGCGACTGCTGCAGCAGGACGATGCGCAGGCCGTCAAGCATCTCGATGGCATCGGTCCCGTGCTGGTCGCGGCCGGGCAGGCGGAACATGCGCGCCAGCTGAAGCGCATGCTGGGACAATACGATTTCGAAGGTGCGCTGGCGCAGCTGGGCGAGGTGGCCGATGCGCTGGAACTGACACTGTGACAAGGATAACTATGCAGAGCGAAGGACGGGCATGAGAGCGTCAGCAAGCAAGCCAACCATCCTGGTAGTCGACGACACGCCAGACAATATCGACCTGCTGCGCGCGGTGCTGGAAGACGATTACCGCACCAAGATCGCCGTCAATGGCGAGCGCGCCCTGAAGATCGCCGCCGGCGGCGACCAGCCCGATCTGATCCTGCTCGACATCATGATGCCGGGCATGAGTGGCTACGATGTGTGCCGCGCGCTGAAGGCCGATGCCGCCACGGCCGGCATCCCCGTGATTTTTGTGACCGCCATGAGCGAAGTGGCCGACGAGCAGCTGGGCCTGGCCCTGGGCGCCGTCGATTACATCACCAAGCCGATTTCGGCGCCCATCGTGCTGGCCCGTATCAAGACGCAGCTGGCGATGAAGCAGATGCAGGATTTTTTGCGCGACCAGAATCATTACCTGGAAACGGAAGTCGAGCGCCGGGTGCAGGAAGTGGCGGCGCTGCAGGACGTCACGATACACGCCATGGCTTCGCTGGCCGAGACGCGCGACAGCGAGACGGGCAACCATATCCGTCGCACCTCGCACTACCTGAAGGCGCTGGCCGAGAAAGTGCGCGACCTGCCGCGCTTCCGCGATTTTTTGACGGACAAGAATATCGAACTGCTGTTCAAGACGGCGCCGCTGCACGATATCGGCAAGGTGGGCATCCCCGACCATATTTTGCTCAAGCCGGGGCGTTTCGAGCCGCACGAAATGGCCATCATGAAGACGCACACCACCCTGGGGCGCGACGCCATCCTGGCGGCCGAGCACGAGCTGGGCATCGAGGTCGATTTCCTCAAGTACGCGAAAGAGATCGCCTACAGCCACCATGAAAAATGGGATGGCAGCGGTTACCCGCAAGGGCTGGCTGGCGAAGACATCCCGATTTCGGCGCGCCTGATGGCGCTGGCCGACGTGTATGACGCCCTGATCAGCCGACGCATCTACAAGCAGGGCATGGAGCATGCACAGGCCGTGCAGATTATCATCGAGGGGCGCGGTTCGCACTTTGACGCCGAGATCGTCGACGCCTTCCTGCAGATCCAGGACCAATTCATCGCCATCTCCAGCCGCTATGCCGATGGCGTGTGCGAGATCGCCGACAAGCAGCGGCAGATCGCGCCATATACCGAAAACATCAGCTGACGGTCTTGAAGAAGCGCAGCTGCTTTTTGCGACCGGCGGCTGGCGTCCGGGCCTTTGCCGTCGGCCGCATGACTGCCGCTGTCGCTGCCGCCTGACCAGGCATGGCCGGCGCCGTGCATGCCACGTCCAGATCAGTGCTTAGCTGACGGTCTTGAAGAAGCGCAGCATCTCGCGGCTGGCGTCCGGCCCTTTTCCGTCCGTGTAGCTGCCGTTATTGCTGCCGCCGGACCAGGCATGGCCGGCGCCGTGGATGACCCAGTGTTCTCCCAGCGGCGAGCCATCGGCCTGGCTGTGCGTGGTGCGCGTGTAGCGGTGGCCATTCGGCACGCTGCCGTCGATGGATGCCGCCTTGGCCGCCTTGCCGCCCGCCTGACTGCGCACGCCCTGCGCGATCAGTTCATCGCCATTGCGCGGGTTGACGGTGGTGTCGCGGTCGCCATGGAAAACGATGATGGGGACGCCGCCCGCCGGCGCCTTGCGCTGGGCATTGGGCATGGCGCCGCCTTTCATGGCGGCCAGCGCCGACGGCAAGTCCTGCGCCGAAGCGAAGGGCAGGCCCGAATGCACGCCGACGGCGGCAAACAGCTCGGGGTACAAGGTGCCGACGATGACGGCCATGGCGCCGCCCGCCGACAGGCCGGCGACGAACACTTCGCGTTCATTCACCGGGTAGTCGTCGATGACTTGCCGCGCGATGCCGGCGATCAGCGACGGTTCGCCCTGGTCGCGCTGCTGGTCGATGGCGTTGAACCAGTTCCAGCAGCGTGAACTGTTGGCACCCTGCGTCTGCGCCGGATAGACGACAAAACATTCCTTTTCTTCGGCCAGCGCATTCATCTGCGTGCCGGCGGCGAAATCGTCGGGATTTTGCGTGCAGCCGTGCAGCATCACGATCAGCGGCATGGCCTGGCCGTGATAGCTGCTGGGGATATACAGCTTGTACGAACGCGTGCCCGCATGGTTGCGGTATACGCCGTCGATGAACTGCGCGCCAGCGGGTATTTCCGCCGGCGTGGCGGCCGGCGCGTTGAAGCCGGGCGGATGAAAATTCGGCAGCTCGAAGCTGGGCATGTCGAAGCTGTGCTGGCCCAGGCCGGCGGGCACGCCCAGGCGCGCCATGAAATCCTGCGCGAATTCCTGCGCCGCCTGCGCGGGCGTGGGCGGCACCGATGCCGCTTCCGGTGCGGCGTCCGCTTGCGGCGGCGCGGCGCGGGCCTGCGCTGACGGTGGCGCCGGTGGCGGATTAATGTCGCGCATCGGCTGCGGTGGCGGCGCTTGCGTGGACGCCGCGTGCGGCGCCAGGCCGGCGGCAGACAGCGCCTGCTGGATCGCTTCGGTGGCGGCGGCGGGACCGCTGCCCATCAGATTACGGGTCGCTGCGCGCATCTGCGCCAACATGTTGAGAGGTAGTTTCATGACCATCCTTAACGGTGCCGCGCATCGGCCGGGTCATCGCCGCAAACCAATACGCTAGTGAATTCGCCCTGCGAGCGCCGTCTTGACGACGGTGCTGGCGTGCAGGGCACCTAATACGAAAATCGACTCGATGGTGGCCAGTGCCAGTTCCACGGAGACGTCGCTGGCGATGCTGGCCAGTCCCAGCACCTGGATCTGCAGGCGCTGGCCGGCTGCCTGGATCGCTTCCAGGTCGGCGCGCGAATAGTGCTGCATGCCCAATACCAGGCTTTTACGGGCGACGGTTTGTTTCACCACGTCGGCGTGGATACCCAGCTGGTTGCGGATGGCCGTACGGATCAGATCCGTGCGGTTGGAATAAAATCCCTCCTGAACCAGCAAATCGATCTGCCCCAGGTCGATCAAGCCGAGGTTGATCGTGATTTTCTCGGATTCCCCAATTTTGGGCTTGCTGTCTTGCTTGGCCATATCTCTCCAAAAACTCCACGTGGCATCCAATTGCCATCTGTATGGATGGTAGTATAGTTGTGTAATATCTCAAGTCAAGCAGGATCTGGCCTGATCGTGTTGTAGGACGGGCACCCGCAGAGTGAAAACCAGCTGCAAAATAAATTTCCGGGAGATGCGTTTTTGAGCATGCTTTCGCTTGAAAATATACTCACAGAAACATTGCATGCCGACGCCGTCGACGCGCCGGCGCGGTTTCGCGGCATAATGCAAGCCTTCACGTTTACCGATGCCGTTCCATGATGGTCGCTACCCCACCTCCGCCAGCCGTTCCGCTCCCCTTGCCGTCGCCGGTGCCGTCGCCCTGTGTCAGCCTGTGCAAGATGAACCGCAACAGCGGCTTGTGCGAAGGCTGCTTGCGCACGCTCGACGAGATCATCGCCTGGAGCAAGGCCGACGACGATTTCAAGCGCGCCGTGTGGGCCGAATTGCCAGGACGCGAATCTTTGCTCGATTTCGAGCCCGACTACTGAGGAAGCCCATGTCGCGATCGCCAGCGCTGTTCCCCGATGCCATGCAGGTGTTTGAACGCGGCTGGCTGTCGTCGAACAACATCCTGTTCCAGGGGAAGGATGACACGGCCCTGATCGACAGCGGCTATGTCACGCATGCGCCGCAAACCCTGGCCCTGCTGCGCCACAGCCTGGCCGGCCGACCGCTGGACCGCCTGTTCAACACCCATCTGCACTCCGACCATTGCGGCGGCAACGCGCTGCTGCAAGCCGCCTACGGCTGCCAGACGGCCATTCCGGTCTCGGAAGCGGACAAGGTGCGCAGCTGGGACGTGGACACCCTCAGCTTCCAGGCCACGGGCCAGCAATGCCCGCGCTTCGGCTTTGACGCCACCGTCTCGCCCGGCGACAGGTTGACCTTGGCCGACATGGCCTGGCAGGCGCTGGGCGCACCGGGCCACGACCCGCACTCGCTGATTTTTTACTGTGCCGACGAGGGCATCCTCATTTCCGCCGACGCCCTGTGGGAAAACGGCTTTGGCGTGATCTTCCCCGAACTCGATGGCGGCTCCGGCTTTCTGGAAGCGCGCGCCACCTTGGACCTGATCGCCAGCCTGGACGTGCGCGTCGTCATTCCCGGCCACGGGCGGCCGTTCCAGGACGCCGCCGGCGCCCTGCAGCGCGCGTATTCGCGCCTCGACTACCTGTCGTCGGACCCCGTGCGCAATGCGCAGAACGCGGTGAAAGTGCTGCTGAAATTTTTGCTGCTGGAACGCCAGCGTATCGCCCTGGCCGCCATACCGGCCCTGTTGCGCGGCATGCCCATCTTCGAAGAGGCCAACCGGCGCTTCCTGCGCCAGGAGGCGGCCGCGCTGGCCGAGTGGGCCGTGTCGCAGCTGGTGAAGGCCGCGGCGGCACGTGTCGAGGGTGAGTACTTGCTCAACGAGGGCTGAAACGGACTTGCGATAAATTCAGCACGATCGTACTTTTTCTGCACTATAATCAACGTTCAGTGTGTCTTTCATCCCGATCAACTTTCCAGCGAGTCCGCCATGGCATTGCCTGTTGCGTTGCAAAACCTCTCCTTACCCGTTATCGCCTCGCCGATGTTCATCGCCAGCGGCCCGGCCCTCGTCGCGGCGCAGTGCAAGGCCGGCATCGTCGGTTCCTTTCCCGCGCTGAACGCGCGTCCTGCCGAATTGCTCGACACCTGGCTCACGGATTTGCAGGCCGAACTGGCCGCCTTCCAGGCCGCCAATCCCGATAAAAAAGTGGGACCGATCGCCGTCAACCAGATCGTGCACCAGTCGAACGACCGTCTGGCGCACGATGTGGAAGTGTGCGTGAAACACCGGATTCCCATCATCATTTCCTCGCTGCGCGCGCCGCCCAAGGAAATGCTCGACGCCATCCACAGCTATGGCGGCATCGTGCTGCACGATGTGATCTCGATCCGCCACGCGAAAAAGGCGCTGGAGGCGGGCGTCGACGGCTTGATCCTGGTGGCCAGCGGTGCTGGCGGCCATGCGGGCACCCTGTCGCCATTCGCGCTGGTGGGTGAAGTGCGCAAATTCTTCGATGGCCCGCTGGCGCTGTCGGGCTCCATCGCCACCGGCGACGCCGTGCTGGCCGCGCAAGCCATGGGCGCGGACTTTGCCTACATCGGTTCGCGCTGGCTGGCGACCAAGGAATCGAACGTCAGCGACGGTTACCGCGACGCCATCGTCGATTCCGCAGCGGCGGACATCGTCTACACCAACCTGTTTACGGGCGTGCACGGGAATTATCTGAAAAAATCGATCGAAGCGGCGGGACTCGATCCGGAAGCCTTGCCTGAAGCGGACAAGAGTTCGATGAATTTCGGCTCCGGCAGCGCCAAGGCCTGGCGCGACATCTGGGGCGCGGGCCAGGGCGTGGGCTTGATGGACGACGTGCCGAGCGTGGAAGAGATGGTGGCGCGCCTGAAGGCCGAATACGATGCGGCGCGCGCGCGGTTGAAGCTGTAATGCTGGTGAGGGTGTCGGATTACGCGCTGCGCGCTAATCCGACCTACGCCACCGGGCACTGGTAGGTCGGATTAGCGCAGCGTAATCCGACAACCACTGTTACATCACTCCTGCTTCAAATCCTCGGGCTTGATGGCCCACAGCCCCGGCAAGTTGCGCCAGTAGCCGTACGCATCCATGCCGAAGCCGACGACGAAGCGGTTCGGGATCACCAGGCCGACGATGTCGGCCTGTACGGGCTTTTTCTTGCCGATGGCTTTGTCGGCAAACACGGCCAGGATGACTTCCGAGGCGCCCATGTCCAGCAAACGCTGCTTGACGTGCGCCAGGGTTTCGCCTTCGTCGAGAATATCGTCGAGCACGATGACGGTGCGGCCCGCTACGTTCGAACGAGGGATGACTTTCCATACCACTTCGCCACCCTTGTCGTCGTCGCCGTAGCGGCTCACATGGATGTAGTCGAATTCGAGCGGGAAGCTCAGTTGCGGCAGCAGGTTGCCCGTAAACACGACGGCGCCGCCCATCACCCCCAGCACCAGCGGGAATTCCTTGGAATCGGCGGCGTTGAAGCGCGTGTTGAGCACATCGGCCATGCGCGTGATCGACGCCTGCACGGTATCTTGGTCGAACAGCAGTTCCGCGTTCTTGATCAGGTCACGGGCACGGTTGTGATGAAATTCTTGCATGGACTCTTGCATGGCGATGAATGGGGCTGATGGTAAATGCCGGTATTATCCCGCAAATCGGCCTTATTTGTAATCGCGCATGTCGTCAATGACCTTGCCATCCAGCGCCAGGCTGCCCACGGCCACCAGCACCACGTCGCCGCGCAGCTTGGTCAGTTCGCGGATCGAGCCGATGATGGCTTCCACGCCGCTGGCGTCCGTCGGATCGTCGACTTCGCAATGCAAAGCCATCTCGTCGTTGGCCATGCGCCCGGACACGACCAGCCGCGCCTTCCTGATTTGCGGATGGCGGCGCGCGATGTCATGCACCTGCGACGGATGCACGAACATGGCGCGCACCTTGGTGGTTTGATCGGCGCGCCCCATCCAGCCTTTGATGCGCGTATTCGTGCGGCCGCACGGCGACTCCGGCGCGTCCATCAGCACGGCCGATAAGTCTCCCGTGGCGAAGCGGATCAGCGGGTAGTCGGCATTGAAGACGGTGACGACGACTTCACCCACTTCGCCCGGCGCGACGGGAATGCCGCTGCCCGGATGGACGATTTCAAGCAGGACGTTTTCATCGACGACCATGCCCGGATTGAGCTTGCCATTGCTGGCCGTTTCATAGGCGATGCTGCCGATATCGGCCGAGGCATAGGTCTGGAACACGTGCGGCACGCCGTTCTCGGCAAACCAGCTGCGCAGCGATTCGGGCAAGGCTTCCGCGCCCATCACGGCCTTGGTGACGCTGCTGATGTCGGCGCCCATTTCGCGCGCCTTCTCGATGATCAGTTTTAAAAATGAGGGCGTGCCGATATACGTGTCGGGCTTCAGGTCGACCATCGCCTGCACCTGCATTTCCGTCTGCCCGATGCCGGCCGGGATGACGGTGCAGCCGATGCGCGCGGCGCCCCCTTCGACCATGAAGGCGGCCGGCGTGAAGTGATACGAAAAACAGTTCTGCAGCAAGCCGCCGGCGCGCACGCCGGCCGCATACATGGGCCGCGCGAAGCGCCACCAGTCGGGGCCGCGGCCTTCCGGATCGAAGATGGGGCCGGGCGAGACGAACACGCGCGCCAGGGCGTTTTTCGGCGTCGTGTTCAAGCCGCCGAACGGCAGCGCGTCGTGCTGCAATTGCTTGAGGTCGGACTTGCGCGTCACGGGCAGTTGCGCCAGCGCGGCGCGGCTGGTGATGTCGGCCGCGTGGACGCCATCGAGAATGCGGGCCCAGCCCGGCGCCTTTTGCGCGCGCGCGATCAGCTGCGGCAGGCCGGCCATCAATTCGCGTTCGCGCGCCTCGGCGGTGCGCGTTTCCAGACTGTCGAGCGTATCGGTCATGTCAGTCATTCTCCATTTGTCAGTGCGTGTTGATCCGCACGCCAGGCCATCAGGACCGCCGTGCGCGTTGCAGCCAAGGGTTTTGATGAATCAGGCCAGCCAGCGCTTGCGGCGGCGGTAGAACTTCATGTCGCGGAAGCTCTTGCGCCCGGCGCTGGACACGCCCAGGTAAAACTCCTTGACGTCTTCGTTGCTGGCCAGGTCCCTAGCAAGTCCTTCCATCACGACGCGGCCGTTTTCCAGGATGTAGCCGAAGTCGGCGTAGCGCAGCGCCACGTTGGTGTTCTGTTCGGCCAGCAGGAACGACACGTTTTCCTTGTGGTTCAGGTCCTTGACGATGCCGAAGATCTCTTCGACGATCTGCGGTGCGATGCCCATCGACGGTTCGTCCAGTAAAATCATCGACGGCTTGGCCATCAGCGCGCGGCCGATGGCGCACATCTGTTGCTCGCCGCCCGAGGTATAGCCGGCCTGGCTGCTGCGCCGCGTTTTCAGGCGCGGAAAGTAGTGGTAGACCTTTTCCAGCGCGTCTTTCAGCTCGCCGCGCGACAGGCTGCGCGTGTAGGCGCCCGTCAGGAGGTTTTCCTCGATGGTGAGATGGCCGAAACAGTGCCGGCCTTCCATCACTTGCGACAGGCCCCGCTTGACCAGCTCATTCGGCGTCAATTGATCCACGCGTTCGCCCTTGAACTGGACCTCTCCCTTGGTGACGTCGCCGCGTTCGCCGCGCAGCAGGGTCGAGATGGTTTTCAGGGTGGTCGACTTGCCGGCGCCGTTGGCGCCCAGCAGCGCCACGATCTTGCCCTGCGGGACTTGCAGCGACACGCCCTTCAGGACCAGGATCACGTGGTCGTAGATGACTTCGATATTGTTCACCGACAGGTAGGGCGGCGCGGTATCCGGTGTTTGCGTGGCAGTGGGTGTCATGGCTGCTTCGTTTTCATGTGATGTTGGTGCTTGTCGGATTACGCTGCGCTAATCCGACCTACGTGGATGCGGCGTAGGTCGGATTAGGCCGCAGGCCGTAATCCGACGCCACCCCGAGAGCCGCTTACTTCATGCACGCCGGCGTGATCTTTTTCTCTTCGGCGTACTTGCCCGACGATTCCTCGACGAGTTTACGCACCAGGGCCTTGTCGCCGACGATCCATTTCGGCGTGATGGCGATCCACTTCTTGCCATCCCACTGCTGCACCTTCACGGCGCCCGAACCTTCATGGTCATCGCAGCTGGTCTTCACGGTGGGGAACATGCCCAGCGCGCCGACGGCCTTCTGGCGCGCGTCGTCGACGTTCAGGTTTTCCAGGCCCCAGCGCATCTGCTCGCCCGTGACAGGCTTGCCCTTGCCGAATTTTTCCTGCGCCACGCGGATCGCTTCCACCCACAGGATGCCGGCCGTCACGCCGCGCATGTGGTAGACGGAGCCGACGCGCGACTGGTCGGACAGGTTGCCCTTGCCGGACGCGTAGAGTTTCTTGCGGATGTCGTCGAGCACGGGGTAGTTGCCCGGCGTATTGAACGTCATCGCCGTGTAGCCCTTGGCCGCGTCGCCCGATGGAATCGTGTCTTCCTCGGAGCCGGCCCACCAGACGCCCAGCATTTTGTCGCGCGGGAAGCCGTTGCGCTGCGCCGTCTTGATGGCAACGGAGTTCATCACGCCCCAGCCCCACAGGATCACGTGGTCCGGCTTGGCCTGGCGGATTTGCAGCCATTGCGATTGCTGTTCGCTGCCTGGCGGCGCGACGGGAATTTTCACCAGTTCAAAGCCGTACTGTTTCGACAGCGCTTCGAGCACGGGCAGCGGCTCCTTGCCGAAGGCTGAATCGTGGTACAGGTGGACGATCTTTTTGCCTTTCAGCTTGTCCATGCCGCCATCCTTGTCGCCCAGGTACTTGATCATGGCGGCGGCCTGGCTCCAGTAGCTGGAGATCAGCGGATACACATACGGGAAGACCTTGCCGTTGGCGGCGTCCGAGCGGCCGTAGCCGATCATCGTCATGGGGATCTTGTCCTGCGCCACGCGGTCCAGAATGCCGTAGGCGACGCCGGTGGACAGGGTTTCGACCAGGGTGGCGCCGCCCTGCTTGGTTTTCAGGCGCTCATAGCATTCGACGCCGCGCGACGGGTTGTATTCGGTTTCGCATTCTTCCCAGCTGATCTTGACGCCATTGACGCCGCCGGCCTGGTTGACCAGGTTGAAGTAGTCGATGGCACCGCCGTAGAAACCGGAGCCGCCGGCCGCGTACGGGCCCACGCGGTAGGAGGGCAGGGCGATGTACTGTTCCTTGTCCTGCGCCTGGGCGCTGCCGGCCATGGTGAGTGCGGCACTGGCGATGGCGGCGGCCAGCATGAGCGATTTGATGTGTTTCATTGTGTGTCTCCTCTTGTTTTATTTGGTATTCAAGTGAACCGACATCGACTGCAAAAACTTAATGGGGGAAGGGCCAGAGTCTCAATTTTTCTTTCGCGATTTGCCACAGCCTGGCCAGGCCGTGTGGTTCGACGATCAGGAAGAAGATGATCAGCGCGCCGAACACCATCAGTTCCAGGTTCGAGGCCACGCTGGTCGGCAATGCCAGGCCGTGCGCGATGGTGTTCAGGAAGACGGGCAGCAGCACGATGAAGGCCGCGCCCAGGAAGGAACCGAGAATGGAGCCGACGCCGCCGATGATGATCATGAACAGGATGCGGAAGGACAGGTCCAGGTTGTACGCTTCCGGCTCCACCGTGCCCAGGTAGGCATACGCATACAGGGCGCCAGCCACGCCGCAGTAGAACGAGCTGACGGCAAACGCCAGCAGCTTGGTGCGCATCAGTCTGAAACCGATCACTTCGGCCGCCATGTCCATGTCGCGTACGGCCATCCACGAGCGGCCCACGTTGGAGCGGATCATGTTCTTGGCCAGCAGCGCCATGCCGGCGACGATGGCCAGCACCAGCAGGTATTTGCTTTGCGGCGTATCGAACTGGTAGCCGAGGATGGTCATCTTCTGCACCGTGATCACGCCCGAGGAGCTGTAGTTGGTCAGGTACGGAATCTTGGTCAGGCACCAGACGACGAAGAACTGCGTCGCCAGGGTGGAGGCGGCCAGGTAAAAGCCGCGGATGCGCAAAGAGGGCAGGCCGAAGGCGATGCCCACCATGGCCGCGCACAGGCCGCCGAGGATGAACGACACCAGCAGCGGCAATCCCGGCAAGCGCGCCATGAAGTTGTACGAGGCGAAGGCGCCTACGGCCATGAAGGCGGCCGTGCCCAGCGACAGCTGGCCCGCGTAACCGGTCAGGATGTTCAGGCCCAGCGCCGCCAGCGCGAAGATCAGGAACGGGATCAGGATCGCCGACAACATGTAGGGCGAGGCGAAATACGGCAGCAGGAAGACGGCGACAAGGAGCGTGGCCGTCAGCGCCAGGCGGTCCTGGCGGATCGGGAAAATCTGGTTGTCAGCCTGGTAGCTGGTCTTGAATTGTCCTGCTTCACGGTAAATCATGGGGTGTCCTTTGCGGGCTGTTTTGGCTGTTGTCGGGTTACGCGCCATGCGCTAACCCGACCTACGATGCTGTTTCGGTGGTGTTATATTCGCCGGATGATCTTCTCGCCGAACAGGCCTTCCGGGCGCACCAGCAGGAACAGCAGGGCCAGCACATACGGGAACCAGCCTTCAATGCCGCCGCCCACCATGGGGCCCAGGTAGACTTCGGCCAGCTTTTCCGAGGCGCCGATGATCAGGCCACCGACGATGGCGCCCGGCACGGAAGTAAAGCCGCCGAGTATCAGCACCGGCAAGGCTTTGAGGGCGATGAAGGTGAGGGCGAACTGCACCCCGTTGCGCGCGCCCCACAGCAAGCCCGCCACCATGGCCACCAGACCCGCCACGCCCCACACCACGGCCCAGATGCGCTGCAGCGGGATGCCCACCGCCAGCGCCGCCTGGTGATCGTCGGCGACGGCGCGCAGGGCGCGGCCCACCTTGGTTTTCGAGAACAGCAGGGCCAGGCAGATCACCAGCAGCGCGCAGATGCCGGCCGCCATCAGGTCGAACTGCGAGATGTTGATGTCGAAGCGGTCCATCAGGAACTGCATCGGTACGTCTTCGAAGGGCAAGTCCAGCTTGTGCACTTGCGAGCCCCACATCAGCTGCGCCAGGCCTTCGATGAAAAAGCTCAGGCCGATGGTGGCCATGAACAGCGTGATTTCCGGCTGGTTGACGAGCGGGCGCAAGACCACCCGTTCAATCGCCATGCCCAGAGCTATCATGGTGAGCATCGTCAGCGGAATGGCCAGCCATAGCGACAGGCCGAACTTGTCCATGATGCCGACGCAGGTGAGGGCGGCGAAAAACACCATCGCTCCCTGCGCAAAATTGAACACGCCCGAGGCCTTGTAGATCAGCACAAAACCGATCGCCACCAGCGCGTACATGACGCCCGACAGCAGACCGCCGATCAGCACTTCAAAGAAAAAATTGATATTCATACGGTGTCCAATGCGTCTTAGTGGGCCACGCCGAGATAGGCGTTGATGACATCCTGGTTGCTGCGCACCTCGTCGGGCGTGCCGTCGCCGATCTTCTTGCCGTAGTCGAGTACCACCACGCGGTCGGAGATATCCATCACCACGCCCATGTCGTGCTCGATCAGCACGATCGTCGTGCCCAGCTGGTCGTTGACGTCGAGGATGAAGCGGCACATGTCCTGCTTTTCTTCCACGTTCATGCCGGCCATCGGTTCATCGAGCAGCAAAATTTCCGGTTCGGCCACCAGTGCGCGGCCCAGTTCCACGCGCTTTTGCAAGCCGTAGGGCAGGCGCCCCACGGGCGTCTTGCGGATGGCCTGGATTTCCAGGAAGTCGATGATCTCCTCTGCCTTCTTGCGGTGCTCGATTTCCTCGCGCCGCGCCGGACCCCAATACAGGGCTTGCAAGAGAAAATTCGACTTCATTTTGAGGTTGCGCCCCGTCATGATGTTGTCCAGCACCGTCATGCCCTTGAACAGGGCGATGTTCTGGAAGGTGCGCGCAATGCCGGACTTGGCGGCCGCGTAGCAATCCATGCCGCGCCGGTGCTCGCCCCGGTAAATGATCTCGCCCTGCTGCGGGCGGTACACGCCATTGATCACGTTCAGCATCGAGCTCTTGCCGGCGCCGTTCGGGCCGATGATGGCGCGGATTTCATGCTGTTTGACGTCAAACGAGATGTCGGTCAGCGCTTTCACGCCGCCGAACGACAGCGAGATGTTCTTCAGGTCGAGGATCACGGGGCCGGTCTTGCGGGCCGTGCCGAAATGGGCGTCGGGTTCGTTCATTTGCATCGTGCTGTGCTCCATCATGCGGCCAGGCCCTGGGGCCGATACGTTTTGCTGTCCCAGATCTGCAGGTTGGCGCTGGTCGAACCGGTGCGGCCATCCTCGAATTTCACCTGGGTCTCGATGTATTGCGTCGCCTTGCCCTCATACAGGGCGGAAATGAGCACCGCATATTTTTCGGCGATGAATTTGCGACGTACCTTGCGCGTGCGCGTCAGTTCGTCGTCGTCCGGGTCGAGTTCCTTGTGCAGCACCAGGAAGCGGTGCACCTGCGTGCGGTCCATCAGCGGATCGGCCGCCAGTTCCGCGTTGACCTGCTCGATGCAGTCGCGGATCAATCCGTAGGTTTCGGCGCGCGCGGCCAGGTCGGTGTAGCCGGCATACGCGATGCCGCGCCGCTCGGACCAGTTGCCCACCGCTTCGATGTCGATATTGATGAAGGCGCACACCTGGTCGCGCGCATGGCCGAAGGCCACCACTTCCTTGATGAAGGGGAAGAACTTGAGCTTGTTTTCGATGTAGTTGGGCGCGAAGATGGCGCCGCACGTCAGCTTGCCGACATCGGCCGCGCGGTCGATGATTTTCAAGTGGCCTTCGCTGTCGAACACGCCCGCGTCTCCCGTATGAAAGTAGCCGTCGGCATCGATCACTTCGGCGGTGGCATCGGGACGCTTGAAGTAGCCGCTCATGGTGGCGGGCGACTTGACCAGCACTTCGCCATTGGCCGCCAGCTTGACTTCCACGCCCGGTGCGGGCAGGCCCACGCTGTCGAACTTGATATTGCCGTCCGGCTGCAGACATACATAGGCGCAGGTTTCGGTGGAGCCGTACAGCTGCTTGAGGTTGACGCCGATCGAGCGGTAGAAGCGGAACAGGTCGGGGCCGATGGCGGCGCCGGCCGTGTAGGCGACGCGCACGCGCGACAGTCCCAGCACGTTTTTCAGGGGACCGTAGACCAGCAGCTCGCCCAGCTTGTAGCTGAGGCGATCCGCCAGCGACACGGGCTTGCCATCGAGGATCTGCGCGCCGCAGCGCTTGGCCACGTCCATGAAATGGCTGAACATGCGGCGCTTGATGCTGCTCGCGTCTTCCATGCGTATCATCACGCTGGTGAGCATGTTTTCGAACACGCGCGGCGGCGCAAAGTAGCAAGTGGGGCCGATTTCGCGCATGTCGATCATCACCGTGTCGCCCGATTCGGGGCAGTTGACGGTGAAGCCGGCCACCATCGCCTGCGCCAGCGAAAACAGGCAGTCGCCGACCCACGCCATGGGCAGGTAGGAGAGGATATCTTCCTCGTCGGTGAGCTTGTCGAAGGCCACACCGCCAACGCCGGCGGCCAGCAGCGCCGTATGGCTCTGGCACACGCCCTTCGGCTTGCCCGTGGTGCCCGAGGTGTACAGGATGACGGCCGAGTCGTGGCCGGCACCGGCTTCCACCGCTGCCTCATAAAAACCCGGATGCTCGCGGTCGTAGGCCCGGCCCAGCACCTGCAGGGCGGCAAAGGACGTCAGCTCCGGCTGGCGGTAATGGCGCATGCCGCGTTCATCGTCATACGCGATGTGGGCGACGTGCGGATACAGCGCTTTCAGTTCAAGCAGCTTGTCGACCTGCTCCTGGTCTTCGACGATGGCGTAGCGGATTTCCGCGTCCTGCAGCACGTAGGCCATGTCGGCGGCCGGCGCGTCCTGGTACAGAGGCACGGGCACGCCGCCCAGGCTTTGCGCTGCCAGCATGGCCCAGTACAGGCGGGGACGGTTGTCGCCGATGATGGCCAGGTTCATGCCGCGCTGGAAGCCGATGGCAGCCAGGCCGCAGGCCAGCGCGCGCACCTCCTCGTTGACCTGGGACCAGGTCCAGGTTTGCCAGATACCCAGGTGTTTTTCGCGAAAGGCGGGCTTGTCGGATCGTACTATCCCGTGTTGCAATAAGCGCCGTGGAAAAGTCGGCATCGTTGCTGTGGTAGTCGTTTGCACCAGTGTCTCCCTGTTGCTTGTCTCAGGCTCCACCTCGTTGGATGGCGCTCTGTGTTTTTATGTATCAGGCGTTTGTGCAATGATAGTAGCTTGCGTTAGTTTGCCGAGTTGTCTTTTCGGGGACATTTACCCACTTTTCGATGGTGCATCGCACAATGACCTACCCTGATATCACGCTGAAGGATGCCGTGCGCGCGGCCAACTGGGCGCAGCTGCTCGATCCCGTGCAAATGGCCCGCGTCGAGGCGGATGTGTTTGAAACCTTCGTGCCGAAAGGCGGCTTTGTCTGCCGCAAGGGCGAGCCGGTGGACAACTGGATCGGCGTCATCAGCGGCATGGTCAAGATGAATAATTTTTCTGCCTCCGGCAAGGCCATGACCTTCATCGGCGTGCCGCCCGGCAGCTGGTTTGGCGAAGGTTCGCTGCTGAAAAACGAAATCCGCAAATACGACACCATGGCGCTGCGCGACACGCGCGTGGCGCGCCTGCCCGGTGCCACCTTCCACTGGCTGCTGGAAACGAGTCTGCCATTCACGCGTTTCCTGCTGATGCAGCTCAATGAGCGCCTGGGCCAGTTCATCGGCATGGTGGAAAACGAGCGCCTGCTCGACCTGAACACGCGCGTAGCGCGCTGCCTGGCCTCGATGTTCAACTCGCATTTGTACCCGGGCGTGGAAACCCTGGTGCAGCTGTCGCAGGAAGAGATCGGCCTGCTGTCGGGCTCTTCGCGCCAGCGCGCCAACCAGGCCTTGCAGGTGCTGGAAAAAAAGGGTTTATTGCGCCTCGATTACGGCGGCATCCGCGTGCTGGACCTGGAAGGCTTGCGCCGCTACGAGGCCGATGATGCCATCTGAGTCCACTCGCGCCGCGGCGCTGCGCGCACGCCTCGATGGCGGCTTTGTCGAGCATGTGCGTTTCACGGGGCCGCCGGTCGATTTTAAAGACTGGGCATCCGAAGAACTGGGCGCCATCTGGGGTGCGTTGCACCGCGCGGCGCGCTTCGGCCATGACGATCCTGCGCGGCGCGCACTGGCGATGGCGCTATTGGCACAAGCGAGCAGCGTGAACCTGGCACCGGCGCTGGCCGGCGACATGTTCCTCGACGCGCTGGACGCGGCCCGCGTGCACGACTGGGATTACGCAATCGGCTGTCTGGCTTGCCTGCGCGGCGCGCCACCGGAAGGCAGCGCGCAGCTGGCGCTGCGCATCCTCGATGAACCGAAGCACTGGGGCGAACAGCATTTTGCCGCCTGGCTGCTGGCGCAGCTGGCCGGTGGCGACGCCCCGGCCCAGTTCGGGCAGATGATGGACGAGCGCCATGCGCGCTACCCGATGCCCTTGACCTTGCAGGAACTCACCGTGCTGCCGCAGCTGGCGCAAGCGTCCCTGCTGGCGCTGGCCGGCTCGCGCTACAGCGGCCACTGGAACCGCGACAGCATCGGCGAGGCGGACCCCGCCGAAGTGCTGGCCGACGATGTGGCGTATGTCGATTTTGGGCGCACGATACTGGAACAGGCGGCGCGCCATATCGCCGCCATCCATGACGGCAGCGTGCCGTATGCGGCCGATGCCGCCTTTGCCACCGCAGACTCTGCGGTGCTGGCGCGCGCCGCGCGGGTGGCGTCTTATCGCGATGATGCGTGGTTCAGGCCCGCGATCACCGTCTTGCTGCCTTTGGCATGCGTGGCGCCCGGCGCGGCCAAGAGCGCGCCGTCGCAATCGCTGGCGATGGCGCTGGGCCATGCGGTGGAAACCGTCCCCACGCCCGAAAGCCTGCTGGCCCTGCGCGAGGCGCTGGCGCAGGTACGCCATGCGGGCATCCGCAAGAAACTGGAACGCAATCTGAAACCGGCCGAACGGGCGCTGGCCGAACGGCCCGATATCGCCTGGAGGATCGGCATGCCGGGCCCCATGGGCAGGCGGCGCCAGGCCATGCTGGCGCGCCGCCTGGAAGCGGGCTACGCCAGCGAGGTGTGGTTTGGCCTGGAGCAATGGCGTGCCCTGCGCGACGATGTCGATATCGACGCGGTGGCACGCGCGCTGGTGTGGCGCACGGGCGATGGGCTGGCCTTTATGCTTGACGGGAAGGGCGCCATCGATGCGCAGGGCAGCCAGTGGATTTGCCCGGGCAAGGCGAGATCGGCCTGTGGCATCCCCTGCACGGCAGCGGGGAGCAGCGCGCCGCCTGGCAGGCGCTGCTCGCGCGGCGGCGCCTGCGCCAGCCGCTGCGCCAGGTTTATCGCGAAATATATGCACCACCCGGCGACGGCAGTGCCCCATTTGCTGGCTACCAGCTGTCGCTGCACACCTTGCTGGGACTGGCGCGCCGCGAAGGCTGGCGCCTGGACTACGATGAAGGCCTGTCGCGCCAGTTCGGTGCCTGGCGCGCGTCGCTGCGCATCGAGGGACGCGTGTATCCGGGGGCGGGCGGCGCCTGCACGTCAAACGGGCTGGCGCCCGCGCAGATGATGCCGATGGCGCCGGTGGCGTATTCGGAAGCGTGCCGCGCGGTGGACCTGCTGGTCAGCGCCAGCGCCTTGGCGCTGGTGGAGGACGAGCAAAGCGTGGAGCGCGCACAGCGCCTGTTTTACCTGGCCAACCTGGCACCGGGGCCGATGGCGGGCATGCGGCGCGCCGTGCTGGAACAGGTATTCGCGGAGCAGATCGAGGATGGCCGCATGGCGCTCGAAGCGCGCCACCTGATGGTGGGCGGGCATGCGATCCACCTGACCACCGGCAGGGTCAAGAAGGATGGCGCCGAGGTGGCGATCGAGGTGGCAGCGAAGGGGAGCAAGCTGGGCGCCGTGCCGTGGCTACCCTACGACGAGGCGCTGCTGGAAAAAATCGCCGCCGCCGCCGGGGCGCTAATGGCGCTGCACCGAGTGCAGCCCGGCTGCTAATCGCGGTATCATAGACGCTTCCCGGCACCGCTCCATTTTCGCTCCCATGCAGACACCTGACCACCAATCCACTCCCGCCTCCCG
The DNA here is from genome assembly GCF_019443505.1 of Janthinobacterium sp. PAMC25594. NCBI lineage: Bacteria > Pseudomonadati > Pseudomonadota > Betaproteobacteria > Burkholderiales > Oxalobacteraceae > Janthinobacterium > Janthinobacterium sp. PAMC25594. Next base: position 3,850,346 of record NZ_CP080377.1, on the reverse strand, counting down.
TTTGTCGCAACTGCGCGGCGCCATGCGCGCGCAGCACATCGACGCCTGCATCGTGCCCTCGGCCGACCCGCACCTGTCCGAATACCTGCCGGCCCGCTGGCAGGGCCGCGAGTGGCTGTCCGGCTTTACGGGGTCGGTCGGCACTCTGGTCGTGACGCAGGATTTCGCCGGCGTGTGGACCGATGGCCGCTACTGGGAGCAGGCGGAAGACGAACTGGCCGGCAGCGGCATCGTCCTGAAGAAAATCCCGTCCGGTGCCAGCGTGCTGTATATCGACTGGCTGGGCGAGACTATGCGGCCGGGGCAGACGGTGGCCGTCGATGGCGCCGTGCTGGGCCTGGCCAATGCGCGCCTGCTGCAGCAGGCGCTGGGCGAGCAAGTGATCCTGCGCACGGATACCGATGTGCTGCAAGCCGTGTGGCCGCAGCGTCCGGCCATGCCCGCCGCGCCTGTGGTGGAACACGCGGCGGCGTATCCGGGCCTGTCGCGCCAGGACAAACTGGCGGCCCTGCGCGCCAGCATGGCGGCGCACGGCGCCAGCCACCACGTCATTTCCACCCTCGACGATATCGCGTATTTGTTCAACCTGCGCGGCGCGGACGTCAACTACAACCCCGTCTTCCTCGCGCATGCGCTGGTGGGGCCGGAGCGCGCCACCCTGTTCGTCGCCGACGGCAAGCTGCCCGCTATCCTGCGCGCTACCCTGGAAAGCGAAGGCGTGGACGTGGCCGCGTATGACCGTACCGCGGCCGCGCTGGCCGCGCTGCCGGCCGGCGCCACCTTGCTGCTCGACCCGCGCCGCATCACGTTTGGCACGCGCCAGGCCGTGGCCGAGGGCGTGCGGGTGGTCGAAGCCATCAATCCGACCACCCTGGCAAAGTCGCGCAAGACCGATAGCGAAGCGGCGCACGTGCGCGCCGCCATGGAGCAGGATGGCGCCGCGCTGTGCGAATTTTTCAGCTGGTTAGACAGCACCCTGGCCGACCCGCAGCGCGCGCCCCTGACGGAAATCGGCGTCGACGAACACCTGACAACATGCCGCGCGCGCCGTGCGCATTTTGTCAGTCCCAGTTTTGGCACCATCGCCGGCTTCAATGCGCATGGCGCCATCATGCATTACCACGCCCATGCGGGCAGTGAGGCCACCATCGAAGGCGACGGCTTGCTGCTGATCGATTCGGGCGGCCAGTACCTGGGCGGCACCACGGATATCACGCGCGTCGTCCCCGTTGGCAGCATCACCGCTGAGCACAAGCGCGATTTCACCCTGGTCTTGCGCAGCATGATCGCCCTGTCGCGTGCGCAGTTCCCGCGCGGCGTGAAGTCGCCCATGCTGGACGCTATCGCCCGCGCACCGCTGTGGGCCGAGGGCATCGACTTTGGCCACGGCACGGGCCATGGCGTGGGCTTTTTCCTCAACGTCCATGAAGGGCCGCAATCGATTTCCCAGTCGGCCATGCCGGAGCCGCAGACAGCCATGGAGATCGGCATGATCACCTCCATCGAACCGGGCATTTATCGCCCTGGCCAGTGGGGCATCCGCATCGAGAACCTGGTGCTGAATGTTCCCGCAGGGACGACGCAGTTCGGGGAATTCCTGCGCTTCGAGACATTGACCCTGTGCCCGATCGACACACGCTGCGTCGAGCGCTCGCTGTTGCGCGACGATGAGGCGGCCTGGCTCAACGACTACCACGCCACCGTGCGCGCGCGTCTCGCGCCGCTGTTGGCTGCGCAGGCCGATGCGCCTGCGCTGGCGTGGCTGGAACAGCGCACGGGAGCCATCTGATGCGTTCGACCCGCGCCACCTCCGCCATTGAGCGGCTCAAGGAACGCACCGGCCACCGCCTCTACACGATGGCGCGCACGGGCGATGAACTGTTTTTCCTGACCGAAGGCCCGGGCTTGCCGCCCCTGTGCCCGCCGCTGGAACTCGATGCCTTTGTCGCCTTCGTGAATGGACTGGGACCGCAAAAGGCGCGCCGCGTCAGCAAGCTCGATGTGGCGTTTGAAAAGCAGCTGACGAAAAAGCCCTAGATGCCGACCATCGACTTCCTGCGCGCCTATTGGTCGCCGGCCGAGCTGGCGACGAACGGCGTGATCCTGCTGAACCTGCTGGGCGCGTTGCTGCTGGGCTTGCTGGTGGGCTATGAGCGTTCCTATCACGGGCGCGCCGCCGGCATGCGCACGTATGGCCTGGTATGCATGGCGTCGGCCGCGCTGACGGTGCTGGGCGGCTATCCGGAGTTCTGGTATGGCGGCCATGGCGCCATCGTCGGCAGCGACCCCACGCGTATCATCCAGGGTATCGTCACGGGCGTGGGTTTCCTCGGCGCCGGCGTCATCATGCGCGAAGGCTTCAATATCAGCGGCTTGACGACGGCCGCCTCGATCTGGGCCTCGTCCGTGATCGGCATCATGGTCGGCATCGGCTTTTATCTGTCGGCCATGGGCCTGGCCTTCATGTGCGCGATGGCGATGATTTTTCTGTCAAAATTGGAGAACTGGCTGCCGTCGCGCCACGCAGTGGCCATCACCATGCGCTTCAAGCAAGGCTTTGTTCCGCGCGAAGATGCGCTGCGGCGCATGGCGGCCAAGCGCGGCTACGACATCGCCGGCGGCTCGCTGACCATCGGCAGCACGGACGGTATGCAGGAGTGGCGCTTTGTCGCTATCGCGCATGGCAAGAACACGGGTGCCAGCCTGTCGGCCATGTCGGCCGAACTGGCCGCCTTCGACGGCATCGCCGGCTTCCAGCTGTCGCACGCACGCAACTGAAAAGGATGGACATGGATGCACAGGCTCAAGACGTACTCGATTTCTGGTTCCTGCCGCCGGATAACCCTGACTACGGCCAGTCGCGCGTGGAATGGTTCCGCAAGGATGACGCCTTCGATGCGCACATACGCGCGCGTTTCGGCACGCTGATCGATGCCGCCATCGAGGGCGGCTTGCGCGCGTGGGACGCGACGCCGCACGGCGCGCTGGCGCGCCTTATCGTGCTCGATCAGTTTACGCGCAATGTCTATCGGGGCACGCCGCGCGCCTTTGCCGGCGACGCCCAGGCGCTGTCGCTCGCCCTATCCATGACGCGGCAGGGGCTCGACCAGCGGCTGCCGCCGATGCTGCGCGCCTTCGCCTACCTGCCGTTCGAACATGCGGAAGACCTGGCCATGCAGGCGCGCGCCGTCGAGCTGTTCCAGCTGCTGTCGCAGGCGCAGCCCGGCTTTGACGGCATGCTTGATTATGCGCAGCGCCACCAGGAAGTGATCGCCCGCTTCGGCCGCTTCCCGCACCGTAACGCCATCCTGGGCCGCGCTTCCACGCCGGAAGAGCTGGAATTCCTGCGCCAGCCGGGATCGGGTTTTTAGAACATCATCATGAACGTGACATTGAATATCATCGGCGCCGGCCATGTTGGCCGTGTGCTGGGCCGTCTGTTCGCCGGCGTGGACGGGATCGCGGTGCAGGACGTGCTGACGCGCTCGATGGCGTCGGCGCAGACGGCCGTCGATTTCATCGGCGCCGGCACTCCCGTCGCCAGCTATGCGGCCTTGCGCCACGCCGACGTCACCCTGCTGGCCGTGTCGGACGACCAGATCGGCCCGGCCTGCGCGGCGCTGGCGGCCGAGGGACGCCAGGCCGGCGCCATCGTGTTTCACTGCAGCGGCGCGCTGGCCTCGAACGTGCTGCTGGCGGCCACGCAGGCCGGGGCTTTCGTCGCCAGCGCCCACCCGATCCGCAGCTTTGCCGACCCGCAGCAGGTGGCCGCCACCTTCGACGGCACGTTTTGCGGCGTCGAAGGCGATCCGCTGGCGCTGGTTTTCCTCACGCCGGCCTTGATCGCCATCGGCGCGCGCCCCGTGCCCATCGACCCGGCCGCCAAGACCCTGTATCACGCCGCTGCCGTGTTTGCCAGCAATTACCTGGTGACGGTGCTCGACGCCGCCTTGCGCGCCTACCAGGCGGCCGGCATTCCCGAGCCGGTGGCGCGCGAGCTGGCCCAGCCTTTGGTGACGGAAGCGGTGGCCAATGTGTTCCGCCTGGGCGCCGCCCCCGCGCTCTCCGGGCCCATCGCACGCGGAGATTCGGCCACCGTGCAACGCCAGCAGCAGGCGGTGCAAAGCTGGGATGCCGCCACGGGCGAGTTGTACCGGGCGCTGGTGGCGCCAACGCAAGATCTGGCCAGGCGCAAGCGCGGAGGATGACTCAGGCGGCGTGCACGCCGTTGCGGCCGTGATGCTTGGCCTGGTACAAGGCGCTGTCGGCGCGCGAAAAGAAGGCCGATTCGCTTTCGTCGGGCCGGTACTCGGCCACGCCCAGGCTGATCGTCACGGGGACGCGCGGCGCGGGCAGGCCGAAATCGTGGCGTTCGATGGCGGCGCGCAGGTTTTCCGCCACTTCCACCGCTTTGGCCAGGCTGCAGTCATTCAGCAGCACCAGGTATTCCTCGCCGCCCCAGCGCGTGATGACGTCGCTTTCGCGTACGGTGGCGCGCGCCACGTCGGCCACGCCACGGATGACCTTGTCGCCCCACAGGTGGCCATGCGTATCGTTGACGCGCTTGAAGAAATCGATGTCGAACAGGATGGCCGACATCGGCTGCTCGTTGCGTTTGGACAGGAGCATGGCGCGCTGGAACAGCAATTCCAGCGATTGGCGGTTCAATAGCCCGGTCAGCGCATCCGTCGAGGCGATGCGCTCGATGCGGCGCTGGTAGCGGTTCACCGTCAGCAAAGTCAGCAGCAGTACCAGCAGGGTGACGCCAAAGCTGATGGCCAGGTTGAAGATGAACACGCGCTGCAGCGACTGCACTTCGTCGCTGACGTTCTGCTCGACCACCAGGTACCAGCCCAGTTCGGGAATGAAACGCGAGTTGACGAGGATTTGCGCATGGCCCAGCTGGTAGGACAGGTGCGTCGGTGCGCTCTGGTGGTTGATGATCTGCTCGGCAATGCTGCTCACGCCGGGTAAATTGCGGATGTTGCCGCGCCCCTCGCGCATGGTCTTGCCCGCCAGTACCAGGGCGCCGGCGCCGTCGACAAAGTAGATGTTGCGGTGGAAGCGCACCTGGTAGCGGTCGATGATGTGGCTCATGGTGTCCAGGGTCAGGCCGATGCCCGTGGCGCCGATGAACTGGCCGTCATAGTCGACCACGCGATGGTTGATGAAGATGGTCATGCTGTCGCGGTTGGCCATGTCCACGTCGACATTGGTTTCATAATCGGTCTTGTCCATGGCGCGCACGCGGTAGTACCAGAGGTCGCGCGTCGCTTCCGGGCTGACGGATTTCAGCGTGCCTTCGGCATAGTAATATTTGCTGCTCTTGTCCGAGACGAGAAAGCTGGTGATGGCGCCGTATTTCTTCTTGACTTCGGCCAGGTAGCGCACGATCTGCGCCGGGTTGCTTTCGCCGGCGAGTATCCAGTCGCGCACGAAGGTATCGTGCGCCATCAGCGACGAGATGAAGACGGGGCGCAGCATGTCCTTCTGGATTTCCGAGTAAATGTTGTCGCCCGTCAGCGGCAAGGTCTGGTCGGCGATGCCATGCTCGATGGCCTGGCGCGAGGCCAGGTAGCTGGCCAGGCTGGTGGCCATGAAGCCCGCCCCCAGGATCAGGGTCAGGAGGATGAGCAGGCGGTACTTGATCGACAGAAGGCGCATGGAGACGAGGAAGTGGCAGGCGGGAAGGCAATCTTTACGCAATCCAAAAGTATGCAGCAGGCCGGGTATTGGCGCAATGATAACTGGATTTATTGATAATTTACGCTGGCATCCGCGACAAGATAACCACGACTTACCAAATAAAAGTGCCGATTTGTCGACAAAGATGCAAATTAGCAATAAGATTTGACGATGGGAATCATTGCGCACCGCCCCTGTCTTGCCGTCCGTTTTCGGCGCAGGACACCACGCGCAGGGAGTGTAGTATGTTATTTTTAAAGAGTACGTCTGTCAGCAAGGCCCCCGGCATTTATGAGGTCGACATCGCCGCCAAGCCGCCGGGCAAGACCTTCGGCGTTTTTCTCGCCACCGATCCCGACCATCCGCCACAGGCCTTGCTGGGACAATTGAAGGCGCTCGGTTTCGAGAACACCTATAGTTCGCCCTACCTGCACAAGGATGCGGGCAAAGTGCTGGACCTGCATTTCCAGAAGGATGGCACGGATATCTTCAAGGGCTGGAAAACCGAGGAATGCGCGCTCAACCTGGCCGCCATCACGGCGCTGTTCGAGGAGCACGGCATCACTATCTCCCCACGGGTTATGTCGATGGCGGAAGCCTACGCGTAATTTATCTCAATCGCTTCAGCCAGCCTCCACGCCGATGTGATATAGCGCCCACGGGCAGCTGGCGAAGCGTTCGGCCAGGGGCAGTGCCGCCACGGCCGCGATGCGGTCCGCGTCGTGGATCGCCCATAGCGGCCCCAGGCCGCCCAGCGCCATCGCCTGCCCGTCGAGGTGGGTGGCGACAATAAAACGCTGCGCACGCACTTGCGCCACGGTCAGCGCCGCCGCATAGCCATCGACGGCGCGCAGCAGCAGGCGCACATCATCTTCCTCCGGGGCGCCTGCCGCCTTCAAGACATCGACCAGCAGCGGCCCGCGCAGGGCATGCGCCTTGCCGTCGTATTCCAGGGTGGGATGGATGGTGCGCGCCGGCAAGTTCGTCAGCGCCGCAAAGTCGAATGCCCGCGCCCGCTCAAAACTGACTTTCTGCTTGTGCATCATCTGGTCGCGCACGGCGTCGAACGGACCCCGGTTGGGCTTGGCGATGCTGCCCGTGATGGTCAGCAAGGCCGGACCGCGCAGGCCGGCGGGCGCTGCCCGGGCGATGGCGGGCAGGGCGGTGGCCGCCATGGCGGCGGCGAGAAACTGGCGTTTGTGCATGCACCTCTCCTGTTCGTCTGAAATTCAAATTTCTCTTAAGTCTATCTTAAGTTCGCTCAACGGTGCGCATTTTACGGTTATTGTCAGTTTGTAATCTCCGCTTACATCTTGTCACAGTTCTTACGGAATGGAGAAAGACGTAGCTTTTTTCGGCTGTTATTGTGTAGTCATCGCACTTCGCTGAACTGCGAATCCAGGCAAGTCAACTAATTAAGAGAGAGAACATGATGAAGAAGAAAATCCTGTTTGCAATGATCGCTACCACTACTGCACTGACCGGCATGAGCGCCGCGCACGCCGAAGGCGCCTATGTGGGTGCCGGCGTCACGGGCAACCGTTATAGCTTCGATATTCCTGGCGCCACCAGCGCCGATAATCACAGCGGCTACAAGGCGGGCGCGAAGGTGTTCGCCGGTTATGATTTCGATAAAACCTGGGCGGTCGAGGGCGGTTACGCCGATTTCGGCAGCAAGGATTACAGCTATGTCACCAGCACCGGCAACGGTTCCGTGAAAAGCGATTCGCACGGCTACTACCTGGCCGGCAAGGCCAGCATGCCGGTGAGCGATAAAGTCGGCGTGTTCGGCAAGCTCGGTGTGGCCAAGGTCAAGAATAGCTTGAGCGGCACAGGCCTGTCGACCGGCATCAGCGGCAACGACAAGACGGGCGTGTACGCTTCCGTCGGTGCCCAGTACGCGATCAACGAGAAAGTCTCGCTGACGGCGGAAGTGGAACACTTCGGCAAGAGTGCCGACCAGGGCCGCAAGGCGACGGGCTTAGCTCTTGGCGCACGCTATAACTTCTAATTTATCAGAAGTTTGCTGAAAAAAAAGGCAGTTACCGCGAGGTAACTGCCTTTTTGCATTGCTGCACCCGATTTATACGGTGAGCGGTTTGTAGCGGATACGTTTCGGCTTGGCACCTTCTTCACCGAGGCGTTTCTTCTTGTCCGCTTCGTATTCCTGATAGTTGCCGTCAAAGAAGGTGACTTGCGAATCGCCTTCGAAGGCCAGGATGTGCGTGGCGATACGGTCGAGGAACCAGCGATCATGCGAAATGACCATCACGCTGCCGGCAAATTCCAGCAAGGCGTCTTCCAGCGCGCGCAGGGTTTCCACGTCCAGATCGTTCGACGGTTCATCGAGCAGCAGGACGTTGCCGCCCGCCAGCAAGGTTTTTGCCAGGTGCAAACGGCCACGTTCACCGCCGGACAGATTGCCGACGATTTTTTGCTGGTCGCCGCCCTTGAAGTTGAAGCGGCCCAGGTAGGCGCGCGACGGCATTTCGAAGCGGCCGACCGTCAACATGTCGGCGCCGCCGCACACGTCCTGGAAGACGGTCTTGCTGTCCGACAGCGAGTCGCCGCGATTCTGGTCGACGATGGAGACGCGCGCCGTCTGGCCGATGGCCACTTCGCCGCTGTCCGGCTGTTCCATGCCGGTAATCATCTTGAACAGGGTCGACTTGCCGGCGCCGTTGGGGCCGATGATGCCGACGATGGCGCCTGGCGGCACGGTGAAGCTCAGATTGTCGATCAGCAAACGGTCGCCGAACGCTTTCGACACGTTCTTGAACTCGATGACCTCATTGCCCAGGCGTTCAGCCACGGGAATGAAGATTTCCTGCGTTTCGTTGCGCTTCTGGTATTCGTGCTCGGACAGCTCGTTGAAGCGGGCCAGGCGGGCTTTCGACTTGGCCTGGCGCGCTTTCGGGTTCTGGCGCGACCATTCCAATTCCTTCTGCAGCGCCTTCTGGCGTGCCGATTCCGTCGATTCTTCCTGTTTCAGGCGGGCTTGCTTCTGTTCCAGCCAGGTCGAGTAGTTACCCTTCCATGGAATGCCGCTGCCGCGGTCCAGCTCCAGGATCCACTCGGCTGCGTTGTCGAGGAAGTAGCGGTCATGGGTGATGGCCACCACGGTGCCGGGGAAGCGCAGCAGGAATTGTTCCAGCCAGTCGACCGATTCCGCATCCAGATGGTTGGTCGGTTCGTCGAGCAGCAGCATGTCGGGCTTGGACAGCAACAGCTTGCACAGCGCCACGCGGCGCTTTTCACCGCCGGACAGCACGCCGATGCTGGCATCCCAGGGCGGCAGGCGCAGCGCGTCGGCGGCCATTTCCAGCTGCAAATTCAAATTGCCGCCGTCGGAAGTCGAGATGATCGCTTCCAGGCGTGCCTGTTCCGTGGCCAGGGCGTCGAAATCGGCGTCTTCCTCGGCATACGCGGCGTACACGGCTTCCAGCTTGGCTTGCGCTTCAAACACTTCGCCCAGGCCCGATTCGACTTCCTGGCGCACGGTTTTTCCCGGGTCCAGTTGCGGTTCCTGTGGCAGGTAGCCGATGTTCAGGCCCGGCATCGGCACGGCTTCGCCCTGGATGTCGGTGTCGATGCCGGCCATGATTTTCAGCAGGGTCGATTTGCCGGAGCCGTTCAGGCCCAGCACGCCGATCTTCGCGCTTGGGAAGAAGGAGAGGGAAATATCTTTCAGAATCTGGCGCTTGGGCGGGACGATTTTGCCCACGCGATTCATGGTGTAGACGTAATTTGCCATTAGAAATCTCGGGTGATATACAAAGATGGACAGGATACGGTAAACGCCCGCTTCCGGCCAGCGCTGCGCGCTGCGGAAACGGACGCCAGGGCAAGACTAGCTGCTGGCGCGCGCCTTGCGGGCCGTCCACAGCCCTTCGGCCGCGTACAGGCCCAGCGCCGTCCAGATGACGAGGAAGCCCAGCATGCGTTCGGGCGTGAACGATTCGTGGAAGACCCACACGCCGATCAGCAGCTGGCCCGTGGGGGCGATGTATTGCAATAGCCCCAGCACGGCCAGCGGCAGGCGGCGCGCGCCGGCGGCAAACAGCAGCAGGGGGATGGCCGTGATGGGGCCGGACGCCAGCAGCAGCGCGCGCGTGGCGGTGGAATCTGTATTGACGAAGCCGCTCTGGCCGTGCCAGGCCAGCCACAGCATATAGGCCAGCGCCAGGGGAAATAAAATCAAGGTTTCGAATGACAGGCCTTCCAGTGCACCGAGCGCGGCCGTCTTGCGCAGCAAGCCATAGCCGCCGAAGGTGGCCGCCAGCAGCAGGGCGATCCACGGCACTTGCCCCGCCTGCCAGGTGAGCCAGGCCACGCCGCAGGCGGCCAGGCCGATGGCCAGCCACTGCAGGCGGCGCAAGCGCTCGTGCAGCAGCATAAAGCCCAGCATGACATTGATCAGGGGCGTAATGAAGTAGCCGAGGCTGGCGTCGACCACGTGGCCGTTGTTGACGGCCCAGATATAGATGAACCAGTTGGCGGACAGCAAAAACGCACTGGCGACGAAGCCGGCCACGACCCTGGGCTGCGTTTTCAGGCTGCCCAGCCAGCTCCACTGGCGGCGCACGGTCAGCACGATGCCTAGAAACAACAGAGACCAGACCATGCGGTGCGCCAGGATTTCCTGTGGTGCGATCTCGCCGATGGCATGGAAATACAGGGGGAACAGGCCCCAGCACAGGAAGGCGAGGGAGGCGTACAACATGCCTGGATTCATGATGGGCTTCGCTGGAGAGTAGACAGTCTGTCATTATGGCTGAAAACATCGGGGGCTGCCCGGCGCCGCTGGCGAGGCGTAGAATGGCAACAAATCAATGGCCGCAAGCCCGCGCAGCAAGGCGGAGCGGTACAAAACCACGACTTTGGGGCAGCTGCGGAACCATGCAAAAATACTCTTGCTATTTGCTAATACCTATCATATTGTGCGATGCAACAAAACAAAAACGGGTGCAATCTTGACGTCGGAACACAAAAAAAGCGGCCTGGTCGGCTTGACACTGGCTGCCGTCGGTATCGTCTATGGCGATATCGGCACCAGTCCGCTGTACACCCTCAAAACGGTCTTTGACCCGGCCCACGGGCTGGCAGTGACGCATAACAACCTGCTGGGTATCGTTTCGCTGATCTTCTGGGGCCTGACCCTGATCGTTTCGCTGAAATACGTGACCCTGGTGCTGCGTGCCGATAACCGCGGCGAGGGCGGCATCATGGCCCTGATGGCGCTGGTGCTCTCGTCCGTCAGCAAGTCGTCGCGCTGGCATGTGCCGCTGATGGTGATCGGCGTGTTTGGCGCCACCCTGTTCTATGGCGACAGCGTGATCACGCCGGCCATTTCCGTGCTGTCGGCGATCGAAGGCCTGGAAGTGGCCACGCCTGCCTTCAGCCCGTATGTGGTGTGGCTGACGATCGCCGTGCTGGTGGCGCTGTATTCGGTGCAGTCGCATGGTACGGCCGGCATCGGCCGCTTCTTCGCTCCCATCATGCTGATATGGTTTGTCGCGCTCGCCGTTATGGGCGTGCTCAACATCATCAAGTCGCCAGGTATCCTGGCCGCCGTCAATCCCTTGCACGCGGTGGCTTTCCTGCTCGACAATGGCCGCATCGCCTTCCTGTCGCTGGGCGCCGTGGTGCTGGCGCTGACGGGCGCCGAGGCGCTGTACGCGGACATGGGCCACTTCGGCAAGAAGCCGATCCGCATGGCCTGGTTCCTGATCGCCTTTCCCGCGCTGGCGCTGAACTACCTGGGCCAGGGCGGGCTGCTGCTGGCGCACCCGGAAGCCATTTCCAATCCGTTCTACCAGCAGCTGGGCGCCTGGAGCGTGTATCCGCTGGTGATTTTGTCGACCATGGCCACCGTGATCGCTTCGCAGGCGACCATTTCCGGCACCTTCTCGATGACCAAGCAAGCCATCGCGCTGGGCTTCCTGCCGCGCATGCGCGTGCGCCACACGTCGGAAAGCGAAATCGGCCAGATTTACATCCCGGCCGTGAACTGGCTGCAGCTGGCCGTCGTGCTGCTGGCCGTCGTCGGTTTTGGTTCGTCGGAAAAGCTGGCCGCCGCCTACGGCATCGCTGTCACCGCCACCATGCTGGCCACCACGATCCTGACCTTCTTCGTCATCCGCTACCGCTGGAAGATGAATTTGCTGCTGTGCTGGGCCGCCACCGGTTTCTTCCTGATCATCGATGTGAATCTGTTCGCGGCCAGTTCCCTGAAACTGTTCCACGGCGGCTGGTTCCCGCTGTTGCTGGGCGCCGTCCTGTTCATCATCATGCTGACCTGGAAACGGGGCCGCCAGCTGGTGTTCCAGAACCTGGAAAAGCACGCGATCCCGCTCAACGAATTCCTCTCTTCGCTGTTCATCGCGCCGCCGCTGCGCGTGCCCGGCACGGCCATCTTCCTGCGCGGCGAAACGGATGGCGTGCCGCATGCGCTGCTGCATAACTTGCTGCACAACAAGGTGCTGCATGAACGCGTCATTTTCCTCACCGTCTTCATGCATGAAGAGCCGTGGGTGTTGCCATCCGAGCGCGTGCGCGTGGTGGAGCTGGGCCACCAGTGCTACCAGGTCAATGTGCATTACGGCTTCAAGGATGAACCGGACATTCCTGCGGCGCTGGCGCAATGCGCCGAGCAGGGAATGGATTTCGAGATGATGGAAACGTCGTTCTTCATCGCGCGCCAGACCATCATCTCGACGCCGGGGGCCGGCATGATGCCATGGCGCGAGCACCTGTTCGTCACCATGTCGCGCAATGCGCGCACGGCGGCCGACTACTATCAGATCCCGAGCAACCGGGTGATCGAACTGGGCACGCAAGTGGAAATCTAGGCCCTACGGCGCGGTGGAATGGATGTTTTGTCAATGTTGTATTGGCGCACAATCTTCCGCCGTGCTTACGTCTGCTTACAAATGAGGCTGGCGACACCTGTTAAACTGCTGCTCGCACCGGTCCGCACCGTACGGATCGAGCCACACTCAATATTTAAAGGGAAACCATGAAATCGGTATTTAAAATGATCGCCACGATTGCCTGTGCCGTGGCCCTTGCCGCCTGCGGCGCCGCCGCAAACACGGAAAAGCCGGTCGTGCTCGACCCGAATACGCAGGTGAAAGAACTGACCATTACCGATGTGGTGCTCGGCACCGGCACGGCGGCGGCGGCGGGCGATACCCTGACCGTGACCTACACGGGCTGGCTGTACGACGCTAGCAAGCCGGGCAACAAGGGCACGCAGTTCGATGCGAGCCTGCCAGGCGCAGGTTTCCCATTCGTGCTGGGTTTCGGCCAGGTCATCCTGGGCTGGGACCGCGGCCTGGTCGGCATGCAGGCGGGCGGCACGCGCACCCTGGCCATTCCGTATGACCTCGGTTATGGCAAGGCGGGCAAGCCACCGGCGATTCCCGGCTACGCCGGCTTGCTGTTTGAAGTCAAGCTGATCGGTGTGACGAAAAAGTAAGCACACGCAAGGCAGCTGATACCAGGGGCGATTCCACGGAATCGCCCTTTTTGCTTTGCGGGTCCTGTCTGCGTCAGGCTGGCGCCAGTTCCTGGAAGTAATACGTGGCGCCGCCCAGCGTGGCCGGCGCGTCATATTGCAGCACCTGCGTGCGGCGCAGCGCCACAGGGGCGCTGAAGGCGGGGCCGTCGTAGACGAAGGTGTGGAATTCGCCGTTTTCGCCGCAGGCGTCGACGCCGGGCGGCAGGTCGGCGAGGAAGGAAGCATCGAACTCGCGCCCGCAAAACTCGCGTGGCAGGTGCCGGCCATTGATGCAGACGACGATGGCCTTGAAGCCGGCGGCGAGAAATTCGTCGACCAGCGCGCGCCGCGCTTCGCCCCACAGGGGCAGATGCGCGGTCAGGCCGGCCGCGGCGCAGACTTTTTCTTCCCAGTCGCGGTGCGGCTGCAGGTCGATGTCGCCAAACAGGGCGTGCGCTATGCCCTCGTCTTTCGCCGCGCGCAGCATGGCGATGAATTGTTCCTCGTAGCTGGCCCAGCTGGCGTGATAGCGCTGCAGGCGCGCCCCCAGGCTGGCTGCCTGCGCTTCGAGCAGCTCGGGCGGCACGCCGTGCGAGCGCGATTTGCGGCCATCTTCATCCATGGCCGTGATCAGCAGCGGCACGCGCATGCCGGCGTTGCGCGCGCGCCACAGGGCCAGGCAGGAATCCTTGCCGCCGCTCCAGGAAATGAGGGCCGTCGTCATGCCGGTTTCTCCGCGCGCAGCATGTCGATGTGTTGTATGCCGTCTTCGTCGTACGGCGCGCTGACGGTGACAAAGCCGAACGACTGGTAGAAGCGCTCCAGATACTGCTGCGCACCGATGCGAATGGCGTGGCCAGGGTGCTGGCGTTCGGCGCGCGCGATGCCCTCAAGCAGCAGCTGCTTGCCGGCGCCCGTGCTGCGCGCTTCGGGCGCCGTCAGCACGCGGCCCAGCGACATTTCCACGTATTTGGCGCCCGGCGCCAGCACGCGCAGATACGCGGCCAGCCGGCGCTGGCCATCGACCGTTTGCCAGCCCAGCAAGTGCATGGCTGGCTGGTCATGGCCATCGAGGTCCGGGTAAATACACTGCTGTTCGATGACGAACACGCGCTGGCGCAAGGCCAGCACCTGGTACAAAGCGTGGGGGCCGAGTTCGTCGAACGTGTTCCATTGCCAGGCGATCATGCGTACTCCGAAAAATCAGGAAAAGAGCGTCATTCTAAAGGGACACGTGAAAAAAAAACCGCGCTGCCTACATGGCAGTGCGGTTTTGATGGTGACGCGCAGCAACTGATGCCAGGTGCGCTCAGACGATCGTCAGGGTGACGTCGATGTTGCCGCGCGTGGCGTTCGAGTAAGGGCACACGATGTGGGCGGCGGCGACCAGCGCTTCGGCGGCGGCGCGCTCCATGCCCGGCAGCGAAATTTTCAGTTCCACTTCGATGCCGAAGCCCGTGTCGATGGCGCCGATGCCGACGTTGCCTTCGATGGACAGGTCTGCCGGCAAGGCGATCTTGTCGCGGCCACCGACGAATTTCATGGCGCCGATGAAGCAGGCCGAGTAGCCGGCGGCGAACAGTTGTTCCGGATTGGTGCCCACGGCGCCATTGCCGCCCAGTTCTTTCGGCGTGGTCAGCTTGACGTCCAGCACATTGTCGGACGACACGGCACGGCCTTCGCGGCCTCCGGTGGCGGTGGCTTGTGCGCGGTACAGGACTTGTTTGATCGACATGATGGTTTCCTTGAGTAAATTAAATAGTTAACGACTAAATAGTGTGCTACTTGTTTCATGGGCTACTGCCCCAGGATGCCCGTCTGCAGAAGCGATTGCCGGCGTCCATGTGCTCAATATATATCGTGCACTATTTAATTGCAAGCGATTTTATTTTCAGGCGATGAGATTTGTGCTTTATTTTGATGCCTTTGTCGCCAGTATTGCCCTTCCATCGCATAATGGCCACCGTCGCCGGGGGCGATGGTTATGCTGGGCCCACTTCAAACCCCAAGGAAAAAATCATGACTAGCCTCTTCTTTATCCTGCGCATCACCTTGGCCACGATGCTCACCTACATCATCGCCACGGCAATCCTGGTGGAGAATTTCCTGCGCTATATCTTCGGGCATACGGAAGGCTTCTTTGTCATCGTCGGCGCGCTGCTGGCCAGCGCCGTCATCACGAATGCATTTTCGCATGTGCGGCGCGTGCGCCTGATCGCCGGTGCCGTCAATGCCAGCACTCTGTCGAGCCGCCAGCGGCGTCAGATCGAGATCCCGTTCGAGGCGGGCGAGGTGTTCGACATGATCGACGCGGCCATCCGCGAATTGCCGGGCAGCGAAGTGGTCGAAAGCGCGCGCGACAGCCTGCAGGTGCAGGCCAGAGTGCGCCGCGCCGCGCCGTACACGCACACGGGCTTGCCCCGCATGCGCGTGCTGGGTTTCCTGGAGCCGCGGCCGAACCAGATCCTCGCCACCGTCACGCCGAATGGCGAGGCGGGCAGCGTGACGCTGATCTGCGAGCCGGCGCGCAATGCCTGGACCGACTGGTTCCTCGTCGACCATGGCAGCAACCTGGAAAATGCGGAAGCGGTGACGCGGGCGATGACGCGCCGCGTGGCGCAGCGTCGGCGCGGCGAGCAGGCCGAGGCGCGCCAGACGGTGACGGAAAAGGAACTCACGGTGGCCAAGCTGAGCCTGCTGCACGCGCAGGTCGAGCCGCACTTCCTGTACAACACGCTGGCCAGCGCGCAGCTGCTCACGCGCAGCGATCCCGTGCGCGCCGACGAGATGCTGGGCAACCTGATCCTGTACCTGCGCCACTCGCTGCCGCGCACGGAGCAAGCCATGTCGACCCTGGGCACGGAGCTGGAACGCGCGCGCGCCTACCTCGATATTTTGAAAATCCGCATGGGCGGACGCCTGAACCTGCAGATCGAGGTGCCGCAATACCTGCGTCAGGCGGAGCTGCCGCCGATGATGTTGCAAACGCTGGTGGAAAACGCCATCAAGCACGGCCTGGAGCCGAAAAGCGGCGGCGGCACGATCTGGATCATGGCGCGCAGCGGTGACGGCACGGTGATCGTCACGGTGGCCGACGATGGCAAGGGCTTCAGCGACGACGGTGCCGGCACGGGCATCGGCCTGCGCAATGTGCGTGAGCGCCTGCGCTTGATCTACGGCAATACCGCCGCGTTTGCCATCGTCGCCAACTTCCCCGATGGCGTGACGGCCACCATCACGGTGCCGGACAGCACGGCGCAAGGAGTGTCGTATGCATCCGCCTGAGATGAGCTGCGTCATCGCCGAAGATGAAACCCTGCTGCGCGATGCGCTGGTGGCCCTGCTGGCCGAAGAGTGGCCTGGCTTGCGCATCGTCGCCGCCTGCGACGACGGCGGCACGGCGCTCGACGCCATCGCCACCCTGCGCCCCGACGTCGCCTTCCTCGACATCCGCATGCCGGGCCTGACGGGGCTGGAAGTGGCGGCTGGCGCGCTCGAAGCGAGTCCCGGCACCCAGGTGGTGTTCGTTACCGCCTATGACCAGTACGCGATCGATGCCTTCGACAAGGGCGCCGTCGACTATTTATTGAAACCCATCGCCCGCGAGCGTCTGCGGGCGACCTTGCAGCGCGTGCAGGCGCGGGCCGGCAAGGGACAGGCGGGCGACGGCGCGCTGGCCGGCTTGCTGCAGCAATTGAGCAGCGCCTTGCCGGCGGCGGCCAAGTCGCCGCCGCTGGTGTGGCTGACGGCCAGCAGCGGCAAGGATACGCGCCTGATCATGGTGGAAGACATCGCCTATTTTCAGTCCGATACCAAGTACACGGCCGTCATGACGGCGGACGGCGAGGCGCTGCTGCGCAAGCCGATACGCGAACTGCTCGACGTGCTCGATCCGGCCATTTTCAAGCAGATCCACCGCTCCACCATCGTCAACATGAAGATGGTGGCGTCGGTCACGCGCGACGAGGTGGGACGCGGCGTCTTGCGCCTGAAAACGCGGCCGGAAACCCTGGCCGTGAGCCAGCCGTTCATGGCGCTGTTCCGGAATATGTAGGTCGGCTTAGCCCGCCAGGGCGTAAGCCGACATCACCACCGGCCTACTCCGCCGTCTCAAAACCTTCGAGCACGTTCACCACATTGATGCCCAGTTCCCTGACCGCATAGCCGCCTTCGAGGATGAAGGCGGTGGGCAGGTTCAGATGGGCCAGGCGTTCGCCCACGCGCAGGTAGTCGCCGCTTTGCAGGGCGAAGTGCGACAGCGGGTCGCCGACGAAGGTGTCGACCCCGAGCGACACCACCAGCGCGTCGGGCGCGTACATCTTGATGCGCAGGCAAGCCGTTTCCAGCGCGGCGAACCAGCTGGCCGTGGTGCTGCCGGCCGGCAGCGGCAGGTTGACGTTGTAGCCGAGCCCGGCGCCGCTGCCCGTCTCATCGGCGTGGCCCAGGTAAAACGGGTATTCGCTGCGCGGGTCGGCGTGGATCGAGGCGAACAGCACGTCGTTGCGCGCATAAAAGATGCTTTGGGTGCCGTTGCCGTGGTGGTAATCGATATCGAGGATGGCGACCTTGCTGGCGCCGTCGTCGAGCAGGTGCTGCGCGGCCAGGGCCGCGTTGTTCAGAAAACAGTAGCCGCCAAAGAAATCGCTGCCCGCATGGTGGCCCGGCGGGCGCGTCAGGGCGAACGTGGCGCGCTCGCCCAGGCGCAGCGCGTGGGCCGCGTTGACGGCGCAGTCGGCGCCCGTCTTGGCCGCCGTCCACGTACCGGCCGTCAGCGGCGTGCCGTTGTCCATCGAATACAGGCCCAGCTTGGCCGTGAAGTCGTCCGGTTCGATATCGCTGCGCAAGGTGCGCACGGGCCACACGGAGGGCAAGGCATCCTTGTTGGCATTGTCCGGGTCGAGCGCCAGCCAGTCGTGCCAGGCGTGGCGCAGGAAGTGCAGGTAACGGGGCGTGTGGATGCGCTCCAGTGAGGTCAGCGGTACACCGTGCGGCGTGACGATGCGGCCCAGGTTGCGCCGTCCCAGTTCGGCCACCACCATGTCGGCCCGTTCGGGCGTCTCGAAGCAGGGCACCAGGGTGCCGCGAAACATTTCGAAGCGGCCCCGGTGCTGGCTGTGCAATTCATTGTAGAAGGTCAGCATCGGGGCATTTTTCGCAAGGTCAGGTGTGTGAACAAAGGGTGCTGGCGCGGTAGGCGGCGACGAAATCGTCGAAGCTGCCGGCGGGCGCCGCTTCCATGGCGCGCTGCTCGGCCAGCGAGCTGGCGGCCATCGCGTCGAAATACGCGCTTTGTTCCTTGCTTGCCGGCTGCGCGCGGAAGTAGGCGGCGTGGCGTTCGCTCTGGCGCAGGCCGAAGGCGGCAAACGAGCCGCCATTGGCGCGCAGTTCAGCCAATACCTTGGCCGATGGCGTCGCGTCCGGGTCGGCCAGTTTGGCCGCCTGCGCCGCCAGGCTGTCCGCATGCGCCGTGCCGCCAATGCGCGCATCGAGCATGGCCGCCACGGGGGCGATGCGCGCCAGCAATTCTTCGCCCCACGCTTGCAGGGTGATGTCTGCGCCATCGCGGCGCAAGGTCAGGCCCGGCGTGCGGCCTTCCTTGACGGTGCGGGCAAAATTGTGCGTGTAGCAGGCGCTTTGCTCGGCAGAAATCGGCGCACTGTCGTCGAGCGCGCAGAACAGCAAGAACGCGTCGAGGAAGCGGCCCGTTTCCAGGCTGATGCCGACCGGTTCGAACGGGTCGACATCCATGCAGCGCACTTCGATGTATTGCACGCCGCGCAGGCACAGGGCCTGGATCGGGCGCTCGCCCGTGCGGATCACGCGCTTCGGGCGGATGGTCGAATAGTATTCATTTTCGATCTGCAGCACGTTGGTGGACAATTGAATCCACTCGCCATCCTTCTTTGTGCCCAGCGCCGCATACGGCGGATACGGGTCGTTGACGGCATGCGTGAGGGCGCTGACGTAGTCTTCCAGGCTGTTTTCGTGCGGGCGCAGACCCGACTGGGCATCGTTCTGGTAACCGAGGTCGCTCATGCGCAGGCTGGTGGCGTAGGGCAGGAACAGGGTGTCGCCGGACAAGGTGTCGAGCTTGTGCGCGCGGCCGCGCAGGAAACCGCTGGACAGCGCCGGCGAGGTGCCGAACAGGTACATCAGCAGCCAGCTGTAGCGGCGGAAATTGCGGATCGTCGCCAAATAGCTTTCCGACTGCACGTCTTGCGGCGTGGCCGCCGCGTGTTGCGGGCTGGCGCTGGTGTCCGGGTTGCTGGCGAGCACTTGCCACAGCTGTTCGTCGAGCGAATAGTTGTAGTGGATGCCGGCGATGCATTGCATGGCCTTGCCGTAGCGCAAGGCCAGGCCGCGCCGGTAGACGTGCTTGAGCATGCCCATGTTCGAGCTGCCGTAGTTGGCGATCTCGATATCCTCCTCAGGCGGCAGCTGGCACGGCATCGACTGGCTCCACAGCAACTCGTCACCGAGGCGGCTGTAGGCGTGGCGGTGCACGGTATCGAGCTTGTCGAGCGTGACGGCGATGTCGCTTTCAGCCGGTGTGATGAATTCGAGCAGCGCTTCGGCGTAGTCGGTGGTGATTTCAGGGTGCGTCAGCGCCGAGCCCAGGGCGGCGGGGTGGGGCGTGGAAGCCAGTTGGCCGGCATGGTCGACGCGCAGGGTTTCACGCTCGATGCCGCGCAAGCCGCCCAGCAGCGCGCGGTTGGCATCTTCGGTCAGCAATGCCAGGCGGCGAGTCAACAGGTTGGGCAATTTGAGCTTCCTTTCTTGTGCAGCATATAAATAATTTGTGCTGAGATTAACCGAATTTTGGCAAATGCGTCGGCGCCGGCCCAAAAAACGCCGCGTCGCCAGCGTCCGCCCCGGGCAAGAGGGGCGGCGCTTCGGTCAGGAATTCGCTTGATATTTTAACAAACTGCGGGGGATCTGGCGCGCCACTGGGTCAAGCTTTGCGCAGGTGGCAACGGTCAGCCCAGGCGGGCGCCGCTGACGCGCTCGATGCCGGCCAGGTCGCGCCAGCTTTGTACTTTGCTGTAGCCGGCGTCGGCCAGCAAGCCGCGCACGGATGCCGCCTGGTCATAGCCGTGCTCCATCAGCAGCCAGGCGCCCGACGCCAAGTGACGCGCGGCGCCGGAGACGATGGTGCGCAGGGCCGACAGGCCGTCCGCGTGGTCGGTCAGCGCACCGACCGGCTCGAAGCGCAAATCGCCTTCGGCCAGGTGGCGGTCGCCGCTGGCGATGTAGGGGGGATTCGAGACGATCAGGTCGAATTTTTCCGTGCCCAGCACTTCGAACCAGTCGCTGGCCATGAAGGTGATGTTGACGCCGTTGGCGCTGGCGTTGCGGCGCGCCACGGCCAGGGCCGTGCTGCTGACGTCCAGGGCCGTGACGACGGCGTCGGGCCGCGTGTACGCCAGCGCGACGGCGATGGCGCCGCTGCCCGTGCCCATGTCGAGCACCCGTCCGCCAGGCGGCAGGCGCTCGAGCGCCAGTTCCACCAGCACTTCCGTGTCGGGGCGGGGAATCAGCACGGCGTCGTTGACTGCGAACGGCAGGCCGAAGAATTCGCGTTGGCCGACGATGTAGGCGATCGGCTCGCCTTGCAGGCGGCGCGCCAGCAAGCCTGATAAACGTTCGGCTTCATCGGAAGTGAGCACACGCTCCGATTGCGTGATCAAGCTGACGCGCGACAGGCCCAGCGCGTGGCCCAGCAGGATGCGGTTGTCGAGCGGATCGAGCAGTGGACGGATTTGCAGGGCGCCGACAGTGCTGCCGGCGGGGATCAGTGTTTCTGGCATGGATAGTCTATTATTTCTTGCGGCGCAGCAGTGTCCACAGCAGGCCTACGGTAAAAATGGCGAACCAGGCGAACGCCCATTGTGGGATCGACAGGCCGAAAAATGGCTCGCCGGCGTTTTCGCAGGCGCCATACGATTCAAACATGAACGGCATGAGTTCGGCCGTGAAGACCTTGTTCAGCGCCGTTTCCACCGGGTCGATGCCGCACGAGAAGCCGGGATGGGCCAGCACGTACAAATGCTTGGCGCCCACGCCCAGGCCGCCCAGGGCCGCCAATACGCCGATGCCGGCGCCGATTTTCGGTCGGTTGGCGGCCGCGCCAGCCAGGCAGGCGATGCCGATGGCGAGGAACAGGTAGCGCTGGATCACGCACAGCGGGCACGGCGCCATGTTCATGGCATGCTGCAAATACATGGCCACGCCCAGCATCAGGAAACACAGGGCGGCGATCAACAGGAGGACGGTGCGTGAATTTTTCATGGGCGACACGGTGAGGTGGATGGAATCGAGCTGGTCATTTTCGCACAAGGCCGGATTTTTATTGCTTAGCCGCTACTTAAAGCTGTCGGCTTACGCGCTGCGCGCTAAGCCGACCTACAAATTGCGGCGTAGGACGGCGTAGGTCGGCGTAGGACGGCGTAGGTCGGCTTAGCGCAGCGTAAGCCGACACAACGGCGCCAGCGTTTAGTCGCCTAAAGCAGCCAGCAGTTCCGCCTGATGCTCCGCCGCCAGCGCATTCGTCAAATCCGTCAAATCGCCGTCCATGATGAAGTCCAGCTTATACAAGGTCAGATTGATGCGGTGGTCCGTCAGCCGGCCCTGCGGGAAATTATAAGTGCGGATGCGCTCGCTGCGATCGCCCGAGCCGATCAGGCTCTTGCGCGTGGCCGCTTCCTTCGACTGCTGCTCGCGCAATTGCACGTCCTTGATGCGCGCGGCCAGCACTTTCATCGCTTGCGCCTTGTTCTTGTGCTGGCTGCGGTCATCCTGGCACTCCACTACGATACCGGTGGGCAAGTGGGTGATGCGCACGGCCGAATCGGTCTTGTTGATGTGCTGTCCGCCCGCGCCCGAGGCGCGGTAGGTGTCGATGCGCAGGTCGGCCGGGTTGATGTTGACGTCTTCGACTTCATCGGCTTCCGGCATCACGGCCACCGTGCAGGCCGACGTATGGATGCGGCCCTGCGTTTCCGTGGCCGGCACGCGCTGCACGCGGTGGCCGCCCGACTCGAATTTCAGCTTCGAATACGCGCCATTGCCGACCACGCGCACGATCACTTCGCGGTAGCCGCCCAGGTCGGAGTCGGACGACGACACGAGTTCCACCTGCCAGCGGTTGCGTTCGGCAAAGCGCGAGTACATGCGTAATAAATCGCCGGCGAACAGGGCCGATTCATCGCCGCCCGTGCCGGCACGAATTTCCAGGAAGATATTGCGCTCGTCATTGACATCCTTCGGCAGCAGCATGGTTTGCAATTCGCGTTCCAGGCGCGCCATGGTGGCTTTCGCCGCCTCGATCTCTTCCTGCGCGAATTCCTTCATGTCCGGGTCGCCCAGCATCTCTTGCGCCGTGGCGATATCGTTGCCCGCTTCCTGGTAGGCATGGTACAGGGCCACCAGCGGGCCCAGTTCGGCGTGCTCGCGCGTCATCTTGCGGTAACTGTCCATGTTCGACGTGGCGTCCGGGTGCATCAGCAGTTCGTCGAGTTCGACCAGGCGGTTCGCCAGTTGATCGAGTTTGCCCAGCATGGATGGTTTCATAGCGATTCGCGGTAAAAGAGTGTAGGAATGATGCAAGCCCGGCAGGCGGGCAGGGGTGGCCGCGCGCGGGCGGCCAGCGGGGCTGCGCTAACGGCGGGGGCGGAACAGTTTCGGCAGCAGGGTGACCAGCTGCTTGCGCTCGTCGCCTTGTGCCTGGTGCAGCGCCTGCTGCGGGCCGTGCAGGAACTTGGCCGTCAAGCCTTTCGACAGCGCTTCCAGCACGGCGTCGATGTCGGCGCCCTTGGCCAGCATCTTGCGCGCCCGTTCGACTTCCATCAGGCGCAGCGCTTCGCTGTTTTCATGCAAATGCTGGATGACGGGCACCATGGCGCGGTCATCGACCCAGCTCATGAACGATTGCACGCGCGTCTCGATGATGGCCTCGGCTTGCGCCACGGCCGCCTGGCGGCTTTCCAGTCCCGTCTGCACGACCTTGCCCAGGTCGTCGACCGTGTACAGGAAGACGTCGTTCAGGCGGCCCACTTCCGCTTCGATGTCGCGCGGCACGGCCAGGTCGACCATGAACATGGGTTTGTGGCGGCGCGCCTTGATGGCGCGCTCGACCAGGCCCAGGCCCAGCAGCGGTAACGATGACGCCGTGCACGAGATGACGATGTCGAACTGGTGCAGCATTTCTGGCAAGTCCGCCAGGCGGATGGCCTTGCCGTTGAAGCGGTGCGCCAGTTCCTCGCCCCGTTCCATGGTGCGGTTGGCAATCGTGATGCTTTTCGGGTTTTGCGCGGCAAAGTGCGTGGCGCACAATTCGATCATTTCGCCGGCGCCGATGAACAGCACGTTCTGCTCGGCGATCTTGTCGAAGATGCGCTGCGACAGGCGCACGGCGGCGGCCGCCATGGACACGCTGTGGGCGCCGATTTCCGTGCTGCTGCGCACTTCCTTGGCGACCGAAAAGCTGCGCTGGAACAACTGGTGCAGATACGTGCCCAGGCCGCCCGCCTCGTCGGCCGTGCGGATGGCGTCCTTGATCTGCCCCAGGATCTGCGTTTCGCCCAGCACCATCGAATCGAGCCCGGAGGCGACGCGGAAGGTGTGGCGCACGGCATCGTGCTGCGGCAGCATATATAAGTGGGGGCGCAGCTCGCTGTAATTGAGCTGGTGATAATCGGCCAGGAAATGCGCGCCCGCATCGAGCGGGTTCGGCACATGGCTGGCCGCATACAGCTCGGTGCGGTTACACGTCGAGAGAATGGCCGCTTCGTCGTTGTCGCGCAGGTCGATGCGCTGGAACCAGGTGCGCGCCGCCATCACCGCCGAACCCAGATGCTCAGGCGCAAACGCCAGCTGTTCGCGGAGCGACACTGGAGCGGTGGTATGGTTGAGGCCGACGGCGAGCAGTTGCATTTCAGGGCTGTTGGGAATTCTTATGCCGACATTATAACGCCTTGTGCCCGCTCTTTGAGCAGTTCGCCTGTTTTCACCCGGATGCGTGGGCGTCACCCGCCCAGTTTTTCCAGGCGATAACCATAACTGTAGACGGGCACGAGGCGGTAGCCGTGTTCCGGTTTCAGCTGCAGCTTGTTGCGCACGCGCGAGACGTGGGTATCCATGGTGCGCGAGGGCAGGGCCGTGTCGCGCTGCCACACGGCTTCGTGGATGTAGGCGCGCGACAGGGGACGGCCCATATTGCGGAAAAACAGCAGCGCCAGGGCGAATTCCTTGTGCGTCACGTCCAGCACTTCGCCATCCTTCAGCAGGCGGCCGGGGCGGGTTTCAAACGTGTAATGACCAAATTGCAAATACTCGGCGCCATTCTGCGCCGGGTAGGCCACGCGCAGCAGCGCCTGGGTGCGCAACGTCAGTTCGCTGCGCCGCAAGGGCTTGATCATGTAGTCGTCGGCGCCGGCCGTCATGCCGGCCACCACATCGTCTTCGCCCGAGCTGTTGGTCATAAACAACACGGGTGCCTTCGGCGCCAGTTTTTCCCGGGCACGGCGCAATACTTCGGCGCCATCCAGATCGCTCACATGCCAGTCGAGGATGAGCATGTCGCAACTGTCCTTGCGCAGTTGCCCCAGCATTTCCTTGCCACTCTGAAACTCGTGGCAAGCGTGGCCGGCGGCGGTGAGCACCTGGCAGATCAGTTCTGCCTGACTATGGTCGCTATCGAGTACGGCAATTCGCATAATGGGCTGGAGTGTGTAGCAACAAACAGACGGTCCGCTCTGCTTATCGTAATGTTAAGGAATGCTCAAGTGAAATATAACAGAGATTGCAACTGTGTCCAGTGAAATCAGCGGCCGTATTCTTTACGTTACACTTGTTCATCTACCCTCACCGCGGAGAAACGGCAATGACAGACAAGAGCAGTACCGATTGGACCCTGATACCGGCCAGTCGTGCCGAAATCGAGCAAGTGCGCGAGCGCTGCCGGCGCCTGGTGCAGCGGCGTGCCGTGATGTCGGCGGGCGCCTCGGCCATTCCCATTCCCGGCATCGACCTGATGTCCGATGTCGGCCTGTTTTCCATGTTGATCAACGATATCAACCACGAGTTCGGCCTGACGCCCGAGCAGATCGAGCGCCTCAACCCGCAGTTCAAGATGATGGCCTACCGCGCTGCGGTGGGCATGGGTGGCATGCTGGTAGGGAAGCTGGTGTCGCGCGAACTGATCCTCCAGCTGCTCAAGCGCAGTGGCGTCAAGATTGCCACCAAGCAGGTGGCGCGCTTCGTGCCGTTCGCCGGGCAGGTGGTGGCGGCGGCCATCGGCTACGCCGTGTTCCGCCAGATCGGCAACCAGCACGTGAATGCCTGCGCCGCGGTGGCGCAGGAATTGCTCACCGTCAGGCCGAGTTAAAGCTGATTCTTTTATGTAGGGATCAAAATGTGTTTGATAGCCGTCGCAAACGGTTGATTCGCTGTTGCGACGAGTTCGTCTTTTAAAAATGCTTTTCCTTCCGCTATGGTGAAATCGCCTGAGGCTACCATTTCCCGGACTTCCCTTGCCTGGTCGATATAACCGGCGATGGCGGTGCGTCGTCTTTCGCGCAAGGCGCCGTTGAGATTAAAGATGCGTATGGTTTCCATTGCACGCCTTTTATCCAAGGCATTCAATCCTTCCCGAACCGCTACACTGCCGTCGCTGACGAACAGGAAAAAGTGTTCCGGGTCTTCCTCGTCCGGTTTGATCAGGTCGGCAACATCGTAAGGAGGCAGCTCATCCTTGAATTTGCCACAGTTGTCCGGTCGATTGCAGGAACCAAAAAGATTTGTCCAGAGAAAGGTTACCTTCGAATCCTGCCGCTTTTGACGAAAGTGTTCGATATGCCTCTTGTCGGTGCGTAAATAACCTTCGCAATAGGCGCAGTGCTGGTGCTGCATCTCATTCAGTTTTTCCCATATCTCTTGCTTGTCTTCGAACGTGACGGCATTCCAATTGTCTCGGCCATGGTGGTAGGTGGACAGGCACGCCGGCGCCGTACCGCGTTGCAGCTTATGCATCACCAGTCTCGTGCAACGGTAGTTTGCGTTTGAAGGCTTGCAGGCGTATCAGGCGATCGCACTCCAGCATTTTTGGATGGTCGGCACCGAAATGCACGTTCAGTTCTTCACGGAGCGCCTTGCCACCAGGCTCGTCATGCAAGTTCTGCTGAATTAACGCCATGTAGTGACTGAGTTGGCGAGCCGGCTCGACATCGGGAACGGGATTGATACCCATCACATTGGCCAGTACGTCCGAGCTGGCCACGCCCATGGTTTGTTGCTCGATCGTATTGACCACCATGCGCTGGCGCCCGCTTTCTTCGTCCCGTTCCCAATCGAGCCGGCGTATGCAGTGCGCGTCGACGCTGCTCAGCATTTGCGGACTGTGGGTGGTCACGATGAACTGGAGATTCGGGAATGCCTTTAGTAAATCGGGTAACACGGTCTGCTGCCACTCCGGGTGCAAATGCATGTCGATTTCGTCGATCATGACGATGCCATGCGTCAGCAGGGCCGCTCTGTCGCCATGGTGGGTATTGAGCTTGTAGCAGCGGTAGGCGATGTCACCGACGAGCGCCAGCATATTGCGTATGCCATCGCTGAGTTGGCTTACCTTGAGCTTGCCCTGATCAGGGTGCTCCAGTACCAGATCGTCGTGTTCGGCGCTATATTCCAGCCAATGCCAGCCTGTATGCGGTTCCAGAATCACGTCGATGGCCTGCTGGACGGCGCGTACCGGTGCAAGCAGATCGTCGGCGACCTCCGCCTCGGCCCCCAGTCTCTTTTCGAGATTGCGGATCTGGGCATCCCTGAGCGCCTTGAATACCCGCGTGTACCACTGGGCAAAGTCCTTGTAGCTCGACGAAGGCGCCAGGCAATCGCGATAGGCCCAGGTGCGCGAAAACGATGCCTGGTCCACTTTCTCGGATTTGCCGGCCAGTTTCTTCTGGCTCCACAGCCGGCCCGTGCCGTAATAACCCAGCATGGGTAAATTGTCTTCTTCGACTTGCCCGTTGTCAAACACACGACGTTCCAATGCTTGCGCATAGGTATTCAATGCTGTCTCATTCAAGAAAACAACGTTTTTTGTTTTACTGGCTTTTTTGACGCTGTCACGGCGGCGTTTTTCGTGCCACCGTAAATCCATTTTATCTGCCTTATGGACCATCGGCTCAATAGTGCCAAACGATTCAATCACGCAAGGCAGGCGCCATTCCATCTGATGCGCTGCCAGTTTTTCGCGCAACACATCGTCGATCTGTATGCCGGTGGTGTCGAGCGACATGCTGCCCAGGTCGAAACCGGCAAGATACGGCCACAAGGCAATCTTGATCGCATCGAGCAGGGACGATTTGCCCTGGCCGTTGAGTGCGACGATGACGGTCAACCGGGGATCGAAAGCGAGCTGCACATTTTCAAAGCAACGGAAATTCTGCAGAGTGATCCGTTCGATTTTCAATGTTGACTCCAGTGCAGCATAGGTGAATGTCGTCGGGGACAACGCGAAAAGGGCTGACTGAATGTCAACCCTTTGATTATAGTACTGTTTTTGCCCGCTGCTTGGCCAGCTCTACGCGTCCGGCAGCACCACATTGACGTCGAGTACCTCCAGGTTGCCCTGGCGGTCCAGCGAGATCTTGATGTCGTCGGCATTGACCTTGGTGTACTTGGAAATGACGGCGATCAATTCCTTGTGCAGGGCGGGCAGGAAGTCCGGACCACCGCGGCCGCTGCGTTCGCGGGCGATGATGATCTGCAGGCGTTCCTTGGCGGCGGTCGCCGTCTTCGGCTTGGGAGGGAACAGGAAAGAAAGCAAGGCCATATCACTTCGCCCCAAAAATGCGCTGGAGTAATCCAGGCTTTTCATAGTTGGTAAAGCGCAACTCGACCTCTTCGCCGAGGAAACGCGAGACCACGTCTTCATAGGCTTGCGCCACGTCCGTGCCCTTGAAATGGATGGCCGGATTACCCTGGTTCGAGGCGGCCAGCACTTGTTCCGATTCCGGAATGATGCCCACCAGCGGGATGCGCAGGATTTCCTGCACGTCCTGGTAAGACAGCATTTCATCCGATTCCACGCGTTTCGGCGAGTAACGGGTGATCAGCAAATGTTCCTTGACCGGTTCGCCGCCCGTCTGCGCGCGGCGCGACTTGGCTTGCAGGATACCGAGGATGCGGTCCGAATCGCGCACCGACGACACTTCCGGGTTGGTGACGATGATGGCTTCGTCGGCAAACGTCAGCGCCATCAGCGCGCCATGCTCGATGCCGGCCGGCGAATCGCAGATGATGAACTCGAAACCCATGTTGATCAGGTCGTTCAACACGCGTTCCACGCCTTCTTCCGACAAGGCATCCTTGTCGCGCGTCTGCGAGGCGGGCAGGATGAACAGGTTGTCGCAGTGCTTGTCCTTGATCAGGGCCTGGTTCAGCGTGGCTTCCTTGTTGATCACATTGATCAGGTCGTAGACGACGCGGCGCTCGCAACCCATGATCAGGTCGAGGTTACGCAGACCCACGTCAAAATCGAGCACGGCTGTCTTGTGGCCGCGCAGGGCCAGGCCAGTGGAAAAACTGGCGCTAGAGGTCGTCTTGCCGACACCGCCCTTGCCGGACGTCACAACAATAATTCTTGCCACAAATAATCCTTTTCAGATATCTCTTGAATTGTGCAGCTTAAGAGCGGTTCACGGGAGTGACCGGATTGACAGAGTGTATATCGATTCTGTCTCCAGCCAAACGAATTTGCGCGGGTCCGCGTGCCATTTCCGCCGGGAAACCATCCTCGAACGTGCGGTAGACGCCGGCGATCGACACCAGTTCCGGCTCCATGGCCAGCGCAAAAATGCGCGCCTGGGCATTGCCCGAGGCGCCGGCCAGCGCGCGGCCATACAGCGAGGAATACACATGGATGCTGCCGTCGGCGATGATTTCGGCGCCATTGTTGACCACGGCGGTGATGATCAGGTCGCAGCCGCGCGCATAAATGCGCTGGCCCGCACGCACGGGCGTGTCGATCACCATCACTTGCGCTTCGGCGCCCGCCTGGGCGGCCGCCGTGGGCGTATCCTTGGGCGGCGCATCGTCGCGCGTCTTGCCGCTATCGAGGCTCAAGCCTTGCGCCAGGATGGCGTCCTGCATCTCGGCCGGCGCATTGCGCACGGCCACGGCATTCAAACGGTATTTTTTCAGCAGGGCCACCAGGGACGCCCAATCGACGGGCATGCCGCCAGGCGGCAAGTCGGCCACGTCCAGCACGGCCAGGTCATCTTCGAAAAAGTCCGCCACGCCTCCCGTCATGTCGCGCAAGGCGGCATCGAGTGCCTGCGTATCGGCGCTATGGACAATGGCGGAAACGGCGACGACGGTGGAAATCTTGATTTCGATAGGCTTCTGCGACGGGCTTTTGGACATAAACATTTATCAAAGTGAAACTGCGGCAGGCCAGATGTTCCGTACGGCAACAATGGGAGCAGTAAATTTCTTGCATTCTACTGCAAAAAAATCAGCGTCAGGGACCTGGAGTGTGCTATTCCGCAGGGCAACAGTGACTTCTTGTCAAAAAACAAGGGCGGCGCCCCGGAAAACCGCTGCGCCGCCCCAAGAGCAGCTGAGAATGCGCCCTGACGGCGCGGTCCCGGATCAAGCCGCGCGCATCTGGCGCGCCGCCTCCACCATATTACGCAACGCGGTTTCCGTTTCCGCCCAGCCGCGCGTCTTCAGGCCGCAGTCCGGGTTCACCCACAAGTTGGCTGGCGGAATGACGGCGCTGGCTTTTTGCAGCAAGCGCACCATGTCGACGGTCGAGGGGATGCGCGGCGAATGGATGTCGTACACGCCGGGGCCGATTTCGTTCTGATACTGGAACTGGCCCAAGCCCGTCAGCAACTCCATGTCCGAGCGGCTCGTCTCCAAGGTGATGACGTCGGCATCCATGGCGGCGATCTGCGGCAGGATGTCGTTGAACTGCGCATAGCACATGTGCGTGTGGATCTGCGTCGCGTCGCTGACCACGGACGCGGCGATGCGGAAGGCGCGCGTGGCCCAGTCCAGGTAGGCGTCCGACTGGCCGCGGCGCAGCGGCAAGCCTTCGCGGATGGCCGGCTCGTCGATCTGGATGATGCCGATGCCGGCCGTTTCCAGGTCTTGCACCTCGTCGCGGATGGCCAGGGCCAACTGCAGCGCCGTGCTGGCGCGCGGCTGGTCGTCGCGCACGAACGACCATTGCAAGAGCGTGACGGGACCCGTCAGCATGCCCTTCATGGGTTTATGCGTCAGGCTTTGCGCGTGCACCGTCCATGCGACGGTCATGGCGGCCGGGCGCTGCACGTCGCCGTAGATGACGGGCGGTTTCACACAGCGCGAGCCGTACGATTGCACCCAGCCCAGGCGCGTGAAGGCGAACCCGTCGAGTTGCTCGCCAAAGTATTCGACCATGTCGTTGCGTTCCGCTTCGCCATGCACCAGCACGTCCAGGCCCAGCGCTTCCTGGCGCCCCACGGCGTGGGCGATTTCGGCGCGCATCTGGCTTTCATACTCGGCGCTGGCCAGTTCGCCCCGTTGATGGCTGGCGCGGGCGGCGCGAATGGCCGCCGTCTGCGGGAAGGAGCCGATGGTCGTCGTCGGGAAGTCGGGCAGCTGGAAACGCGCGCGCTGCACGGCCTGGCGCAGCGGGAAGCTGGAATCGCGGCGGTCGACGGTGGGCGTGAGCGCTTGCAGGCGCCGCGCCACCGATGCCCGGTGGACGCGGGGGCTGGCGCGCCGCCCGGCGATGGCCAGGCGGGAACTGGCCAATGCGGCCAGCGCGGCGGCGTCGGACTGGCCTTCCAGTGCCCCCTTGAGCAGGGACAGTTCCGCCAGCTTTTCCGTGGCAAACGCCAGCCAGCTCTTGATCTCGCCGTCGAGCGCCGTTTCCGCTTCCAGGCTGAACGGCACGTGCAGCAGCGAGCACGACGGCGCCAGCCACAGCTGGCCATTGCGCTTGGCTGCCAGCGGCTGCAGCACGGCCAGGGCGGCGTCGAGGTCGGTGCGCCAGATGTTGCGCCCGTCGACGATGCCGATCGACAAGACTTTATGCGCGGGCAGCCAGTCCGTCACGCTGATCAATTCATGCGGCGCGCGGATGCCGTCCACGTGCAGGCCGGCCACGGGCAGGCGGCAGGTCAGGCTGAGGTTTTCTTCCAGCGGTGAGAAATATGTGGCCAGCAAGATATTCACGCCCACCTGGTTCAGTTGCCAGTAGGTGCTCTCAACAGCGCTGCGCCAGGCGTGGGGCAAGTCCAGGCCCAAAATCGGTTCATCGAGCTGCACCCACGTCACGCCTTGCTGTTTCAGGCGGTCGAGCAGGGCGCCGTACACGGGCAGCAATTGTTCCAGCAGGGCCAGACGATGGAATCCCGACTCGCCCGGCGTCTTTTCCTTGCCCAGCCAGAGGAAGGTGAGGGGGCCGATCAGGGCTGCCTTGACCTGGTGGCCGAGCGCTTGCGCCTCGGCCACTTCCGCCAGCAGGCGCTCGCCAGCCAGCGAAAATTGGGTCTGCGGCGACAATTCGGGCACCAGATAGTGGTAATTGGTGTCAAACCACTTGGTCATTTCCAGCGCGGCCGTGCCTGCGGCGTTGCTATGGTGCGCGTGGCCGCAGTGCGCGTGTTGCGCCTGCGTTGCTGCACCGCGCGCCATGCTGAAATAGCGCGCCAGCGGCGATTGCTCCGGCGTAAAGTTGAAACGCGCCGGTTCGCAGCCCAACAGCTGGATATGGTTGGCCACCTGGTCGTACAAGGCGAAGTCGCCCACGGTGACGTAATCGAGCCCGGCATCGCGTTGCTGCGCCCAGTGGCGCGCGCGCAGTTGCTGGCCCGTCGCTTCCAGGGCGGCCTCGGACACTTCGCCACGCCAGTGGCTTTCCAGTGCCAGTTTCAGTTCACGCGCGGCGCCGATACGGGGAAAGCCAAGGATGTGGGTACGAATGGGCATGATGTCATCGAGATTTAATGTGAGTGCGCTAGAGTGTGCGGCAACTTGGTCTATAATCAAAACGAAACATTTTGCCGAATAACATGAAAATAATTCACGTACATCCCCCCATTTCCCGATGCTAGAAATCCGCCACCTGCGCACCCTGAGTGCCTTGCGTTCGTCCGGCAGCCTGGTGCGCGCCGCGCAGCTGCTCAATTTGACCCAGTCGGCGCTGTCGCACCAGATCCGCTTGCTGGAAGAGCGCTACAAGGCGCCCTTGTTCGAGCGCAAGTCGATGCCGATCGCGTTTACGGCCACGGGCAGCCGGCTGCTGGAGCTGGCCGACAAGCTGCTGCCCGAGATCGAGCTGGCCGAGCGCGACGTGGCGCGCCTGTCGCAGGGCGACAAGGGGCAGTTGCGCGTGGCGCTCGAATGCCATACCTGCTTCGACTGGCTGATGCCGGTGATGGATGCGTTCCGCCAGCGCTGGCCGGAAGTGGAAATCGACCTGGTGTCGGGCTTTCACAGCGAACCGGCGGACTTGCTGCGCTCGGGCGAGGCCGATCTCGTGATCGGTTCGCCATATGGCCCCGATTTCACCGTGTTTCCCCTGTTTCGCTTTGAAATGCTGGTGGTGATGGCGCAGAAGCACCGGCTGCAGGCGCAGCGCCGGCTGGTGGCGGCCGACTTTACGGGCGAGACCCTGATCACCTATCCCGTGCCGGAAGAGCGCATCGATCTGATCCGCGAAGTGCTGCGGCCTGCCGGCATCGAGTTTGAACGCCGCACGGCGGAACTGACGGTGGCCGTGCTGCAACTGGTGGCGAGCCGGCGCGGCATCGCCGCCTTGCCGAACTGGGCCATCAAGAATTACGTCGATTACGATTATGTGGTGGCGCGTCCGGTGGGCGAGCACGGCCTGTGGAGCGACTTGTACGTGTCCGTGCCGCAGCAGTTGCAGGACAAGGCGTATGTGCGCGATTTCGTCAGCGTGATACGCGAGCAGTGCGCGGCCTCGCTCGATGGTATCAAGTTGTTGTCCTGATCAACGTTGAGTTGGAAACAAACCAACAGCAAAGCTTGATAAATATCAAGGTTCAGCAATGAACCACCGCTTACAGTTGAGCACTGTGCGGCGCAACATGGCGCTGCCTACTCTTTGGGGAGGAACACGATGTTTTCATTTTCCGAGCAATGGGCACTGGCCGGCAAAGCCGTGGTGGAAGCACAATTGATCAGCGCGCAAGCGTATGCCCAAGCCGCCGTCGAGAGCGGCGCCAGCGTGCTGGACTTGCAGCTCGACGCGGCCCGCGCGGCGCTGGCGGCCGCTACGGTGGCGGGCAATCAGCTGCTGTCCGCGAAGGATACGCAAGCGCTGCTGGAACTGTCGCGCACGCAGTCGCAACTGGCCATCGAACGCATCGGTGCATATGGCCGTCAGGCAAAGGATGTTGCTCAGGAAACCCAGGAGAAATTCGACACTGTGACAAAGGGTGAGTTTGCTGCATCGCGTCAAAAATTTGGCGAACTGGTGCAGGTGGTAAAGCAAACGCCCGTGCCCCTGATTATTCCCTTCAATAATTTTCTAAAAACCACTTTCGGCGGCGCCGATGAAGGGTATGATAAAAATAAAAACACGCGTTCCGCTCGTCAAACATAGACGCGTTGCGGCCCGGCAGCGACTATCCGCCGCGCCAGGCCGCCCGCCGCCACCGCAAGGCAGGCTGCCATCGCCGCCGCCTGCGGTGTGGCGCTGGAACTGCGGCGTATGCCGCGCTAGAATGAAACACAGCTTGCTGTGTCTTCCCGGATTCATTGGATTGTATTAATACCTTGACCTTGGCCCTCGTGGCCTGCATATCGGAGAAATAAATGGATGATGTCGTAATCGTGGCCGCCGGCCGTACCGCAGTCGGCAAATTCGGTGGCAGTCTGGCCAAGATTCCTGCGTCCGAACTGGGCGCGCATGTAATCAAGGGCTTGCTGGCACAAACCGGCATCGACCCGAACCTGATCGGCGAAGCGATCCTGGGCCAGGTGCTGACGGCTGCCGTCGGCCAGAACGCCGCGCGCCAGGCTGTCATCAAGGCTGGCCTGCCCAGCTCCATCCCGGCATTCACCATCAACAAGGTATGCGGCAGCGGCCTGAAGGCCACGCACCTGGCGGCGCAAGCGATCAAATGCGGCGACGCCAACATCATCATCGCTGGTGGCCAGGAAAACATGAGCGCCTCGCCGCACGCGATGAACGGCTCGCGCGACGGTTTCCGCATGGGCGACTTCAAGATGGTCGACACCATGATCGTCGACGGCCTGTGGGACGTGTACAACCAGTACCACATGGGCATCACGGCGGAAAACGTCGCCAAGAAATACGAAGTGACGCGCGCCGAGCAGGATGAATTCGCGCTGCAGTCGCAACTGAAGGCGGAAGCGGCGCAAAAAGCGGGCAAGTTCAAGGATGAAATCCTGCCGCTGGAAATCGCCAACAAAAAAGGCACCGTGGTCTTCGACAGCGACGAATACATCAAGCCGGGCTCGACCCTGGAATCGCTGACCGGCCTGCGCCCCGCGTTCGCCAAGGATGGCACCGTCACGGCCGGCAATGCTTCCGGCCTGAACGATGGCGCCGCCGCCGTCATCATGATGTCGGCCTCGCAAGCGAAAGAACTGGGCTTGAAGCCGCTGGCACGCATCAAGGCCTACGCCTCGTCGGGCCTGGACCCGGCCGTCATGGGCATGGGCCCTGTCTCCGCTTCGCGTCTGTGCCTGAAAAAAGCCGGCTGGACGCATGAAGAGCTGGACTTGATGGAAATCAATGAAGCGTTTGCCGCGCAAGCGATTGCCGTCAACAAGGAAATGGGCTGGGATACCAGCAAGATCAACGTGAATGGCGGCGCGATTGCCATCGGCCACCCGATCGGCGCCTCCGGCGCGCGCATCCTGGTCACCCTGATCCACGAAATGATCCGCCGCGACGCCAAGAAGGGCCTGGCAGCGCTGTGCATCGGCGGCGGCATGGGTGTCGCCCTAGCGATCGAACGCGACTAAGTAGCTGGCACCGCCCCCAAGCTACTGCGCGGCGCGCTTTGCGGCCTGCGATGCTCACTGTGCTTCAGCACAGTTGCGCTTCTCGGCCACAAATCATCGCCGCTCGCTACGCTTGGGTACGGTGCGGTTTGCCGCCGTGATGCAACGGTTGTGGACTGTCTTACCTAATTAATTAACTTTTTAGCAACAGAACGACACTGAGGGGATGAAAAATGGCAAGAGTTGCATTGGTAACTGGTGGCATGGGTGGTCTGGGCGAAGCAGTCTGTTTCAAGCTGGCGGCGCTCGGCTATCGCGTGGTCACGACCTATTCTCCAGGCAATCAGAAGGTCGCGGACTGGCTGGCGACGACCAAGGACATGGGCTATGACTTCAAGGCGTATCCGTGCGACGTGGCCGACTACGATTCGGCCGCCGCCTGCGTGGCTGCCGTGGAAAAGGACATCGGTCCTGTCGACGTGCTGGTGAATAACGCCGGCATCACGCGCGACATGACGTTCAAGAAGATGGACAAGCCGAACTGGGATGCCGTGATGGGCACCAACCTCGACTCTGTTTTCAACATGACCAAGCCCGTTTGCGACGGCATGGTGGAACGCGGCTGGGGCCGCATCATCAATATCTCGTCCGTGAATGGCCAGAAGGGCGCTTTCGGCCAGACCAACTATTCGGCCGCGAAAGCCGGCATGCACGGTTTCACCAAGTCGCTGGCGCTGGAAGTGGCGCGCAAGAACGTCACCGTCAACACCATTTCGCCAGGCTACATCGGCACCAAGATGGTCATGGCGATTCCGCAGGAAGTGCTCGACAGCAAAATCATCCCGCAAATTCCGATGGCGCGCCTGGGCAAGCCGGAAGAAGTGGCCGGCCTGGTGGCCTACCTGGCCTCCGATGAAGCAGCGTTCGTCACCGGCGCCAACATCTCGATCAACGGCGGCCAGCACATGTCGTAATCGTTGTGGAGGTAAAACAGAGAGACAGCTGCGGCTGTCTTTTTTTTATGCTTGCCAGCAAAGCTTGGGGATCGCCGGATTTGCCTTAGAATCAGCATTTCTTCACTGCATCATTCTCCATGCCCCTTGTTCCTGCCTTGCGCCGCGCCAGCGTGGCCGTCATTCTTTTCCTGGGCGCCAGCGCGGTCCAGGCCAGCGTCGCGTTCCACGTCACGGTGACGACCGAGCGCGTCAACCAGCCCGGCGTGAAAACCAGCCTGCCCGCGCGCGATACGCAGGACAGCGACGTCGTGCTGGGTCCGCATTACCTCAGCGTGCGCGATGGCAAGAGCTTGTCCGTGCTCGACTTTGCCACGCGCCGCCACCACGTCATCGATACGGCGGCGTCCACCTACGACACGTATTCGCTGTTCGACGTGGCGGGTTTTCGCCGTTTCGAGATAGAACACCGCAAGGGCATGGCCGGCGCGCTTGAGGCTGGCGGCTTGCAAGCCCACGTCACGCCGCTCGTGTACGAGGAGCAAGCGCTGTCCGTGCCGGCGGCCAGGCGGCGCAATGCCCTGCAGCCCCAGGTGCTCGACGGTGCCGTGCTGTGGTCGCTCGACGGGCAGCCCCTGTTGCGCCTGGACATTGCCGGCAGCCCCTCCAGCCGCGACGATGCGACGGCGTTTGCCCAGTATGTGCGCTACACCTGGGGCGGCCACCCGGCGGTGCTGAAGATGCTGGCCGACGGCAAGCGCATTCCCGCCGACTTCACCTTGCACTACCAGGAAGTGGGCGGCAAGGTCACGCGCCATTTCCGCATCAGCGCCATGACGGCGGGCGCACCGGCCACCTATACCTTGTCCGCGTACCGGCCCCGCCCGCTGGCGGCCGATGCGCCGGCGCTCGAACGTGTGCTGGCGCAGGCGGCGCTGCTGCCGCCGCCGGGACCCCAGGTCCATCCTGCGCTGCGCGCCGAAGCGGAAAAGCTCTTTGCCGCAGACAAGCCCTTCGAGGCTTTTTTGAGCATGCTGGACGACCATTTTTCCACGGGCGCGCTGGTCGACAAACTCTCGCCGCAGCAGCAACTGGCCATGCAGGCGTGCCAGCCCATCCATGACTTGACGCGCGCACTGCTGGCCAAGGACAAGGAAGGCATCGCGGCCGCACTGGCCAGCGTGCAGGAACTGAGAAAGCAAACGGGGCTGGAGCAGCCGGTACTGGCCTTGTTCGAAGGGAATTTGCGCGCCAAGCTGGGGCAATGGCCCGAAGCGACCGCGCTGTATCTGCAAGTGCTGCAGGAAAAACCGCAGATGGCGGCCGTGTACCAGGACCTGGGCGACGCCTTGCTGGCGCAATTCGATGCGCCGAACGCCTGGCGCAGCTGGGATGCGGGCCGGGCCATGGCGCCCACGCTGCGGCAATTTCGCAAGGTCAACGATTTAGAACGTAGCCTGTTGCACGACTATCCCGCCTTCTTTACCGGCGGGGTGACGCTTGCGCCTGACGTTCAGCCCAGCACCAGCCGCCCGGCCAGCAAGACGAAGACGGTGGGCAGCACGAACTTGCCGTAAGGCGAAGGTTTACCACGCAGGCGGCGCGCCAGACGCGCGGCCAGCACGGCGTACAGGGCGTCGAACAGCAAGCCCACCAGCACCAGGACGGCGCCCAGACGCAGGTATTGCATGCCGACCTGCTCGCCGCCGACGACGAATTGTGGCAGGAACATGCTGCAAAACAGCAGTGCCTTCGGATTGAGCAGATTCGTCAGGAAGCCGCGCACCAGGCTGGCGCGGGCGCCGTGCGCCGTGGCGGGGGCGGCTTCTTCCTGTGCCGTGCTTGTCGACAGGGCCGACTGCAGCAGGCGCAGCGCCAGGTACAGCAGGTAGGCGGCGCCCGCCCATTTGACCCATTGCAAGGCTTGCGGATGCGTGACCATCAACGCCGCCAGGCCCGCGCCCGACAGCGCCACGTGTACGGCGCGCGCGCCGGCGATACCCAGCGCCGTCACCAGCGCCGTGGCCACGCCGCGCGCGGCGCCCGTCGCCAGCACCAGCGCCATGTCGGGGCCTGGCAATAAAAAGGCGCCGGTCAGTGCCAGCAGGTACATCAGGAAGGTAGAATCGGACATGGCGCAGCTCGGTCACAGGCAAAAAGTAAGGGCGGGAGCAACGGCAGCTTGCCGCATGCTCGCCGGGCCCCATTATGTTCTTGTCGCGATGAAATGTGCTTGCTTTTCCTGCCCTGCATGCCCTAGTATTCGGGTAGATTCCACTCCTATAAAAACAAAAATTAGATGAAAATTTCAGAAGTTAGCCTCGACGCCACCGATTTGCAGATACTCAGGCTGTTGCAGGATGAAGGAAGGCTGTCCAACGCGCGCCTGGCCGAGCGCTTGAAGCTCAGTGAAACCCCCGTCTGGCGCCGCCTGCGCCGCCTGGAAGAGGAAGGCTTTATTACCGGCTACCAGGCTTTGCTCAACCGCAAGAAACTGGGCATCGGCCTGGTCGCGTTTGTACGGGTCGTGTTTGCCAACCATGGCGGCGAGCAGCCGTCGCAGTTCGAGCAAGCCATCGCGACGATTCCCGAAATTTTGTCGTGCCACAATGTGGCGGGCGAAGCCGATTATTTCCTGCAAGTGGTGGCGCGCGACCTGGAAGCGTATGGCGAATTCGTCTCGACGGTGCTGCGCCGCCTGCCCGGCGTGGCGGAAATCCAGTCCAGCCTGTCGATGCGCGAAATCAAGTCGTCGAACCGCCTGCCCTTGCCGCTGGCCTGAGGCGCCGGGGGCGCACTATAATTGGAACAGTTGCCAGGAATCGTGCCTGGTGCCCTGACCGCCATTCCGAGGACCGCCATGCCCGATTCTTTGTCCCCCCTGTTTCCCGCCCTGTCGCCGAACCGGCACGGCATGCTGGCGGTCGATGACATCCACACCATTTACTGGGAAGAGTGCGGCAACCCCGACGGTACTCCCGTGCTGTTCCTGCATGGCGGCCCGGGCGCGGGCCTGTCGCCGCAGCACCGTCGCTTCTTCGATCCGCAGCGCTACCGCGTGATCCTGTTCGACCAGCGCGGCGCGGGCAAGTCCACGCCGCTGGGTGAATGGCGCAACAACACGACGCAGTTGCTGATCGACGATATCGAAGTGCTGCGCGCCCAGTTCGGCATCGCCCAGTGGCTGGTGTTTGGCGGCTCCTGGGGCTCGACCCTGGCGCTGGCGTATGGCCAGGCGCATCCGGAAGCGTGCCTCGGTTTCGTGCTGCGCGGCATCTTTTTGTGCACGCAGGCGGAAATCGACTGGTTCATCGAAGGCGTACGCTGGTTCTATCCGGAACTGTACGAAGAATTTGCCGCGCCGATTCCGTCGGAGGAGCGGGGCGACCTGCTGGCCGCCTATGTAAAGCGCATCCTCAGCAGCGACCCCGCCGTGTACTGGCCTGCCGCGCGCGCCTGGAGCCGCTTCGAGGGCCGCCGCGTGTACCTGATGCCGCAGCCGGAAGATGCGCCGAACGATGCGCTGGACCTGGGCGTGGGCAGGCTCGAATCGCATTACATGGCCAATCTCGGTTTCTTCGAGGAAGACCAGCTGATCCGCAACATGGGGCGCATCGCGCACTTGCCGGCCGTCATCGTGCAGGGACGCTACGACGCCATCTGCCCGCCCCTGTCGGCCTACCGCCTGCAGCAGGCCTGGCCCGGCGCGCAGCTGGAGATGATCCCGGACGCGGGCCATGGCGCGCTCGAGCACGGCATCGCTTCGGCGCTGGTGCGCGCCACCGAGCGCTTCGTGCCGGGGCGCGGCTTCGCATGACATTACAACGCGCCGGTTGGCAAAGCGGCCAGCCGGCGTGCGTCACCTGCTACACTACGGCCTGTGCTGGCGCCAGGGTCGGGTGCCGGTGTGAACCCACGACTTCTTATCCATGAACATACAGATCGGCGACATCGGCCATATTATCCAGCTGGCGATTGCGCCGGTTTTCCTGCTGACCGGCATCGGCACCATGCTGGTTGTGCTGACCAACCGCCTGGGCCGCATCATCGACCGCACGCGCGTGCTGGAAGACCGGCTCGACATCGGTTACAACGATTTCTATATGGATGAGCTAGATACCTTGTATCAGCGTACCCATCTGATCAATTACTCGATTTCGCTCAGCACGGCGTGCGGTTTCTTCGTCTGCGTCATCATCGCCATGCTGTTTTTGGGCGATATTCTGAACCTGACCCTGGACAAATACATCGCGGCCTTCTTTGTACTGGCCGTGATTTGCCTGATCGGCTGTTTTATTTATTTACTGCGCGAAATTTACC
Source organism: Janthinobacterium sp. PAMC25594 (assembly GCF_019443505.1). Taxonomy (NCBI): domain Bacteria; kingdom Pseudomonadati; phylum Pseudomonadota; class Betaproteobacteria; order Burkholderiales; family Oxalobacteraceae; genus Janthinobacterium; species Janthinobacterium sp. PAMC25594. Next base: position 3,809,891 of record NZ_CP080377.1, on the reverse strand, counting down.
TGGCCGCCAGAGCCCAGCGCATCCGGCGCCATATCCGCCCGCCACGGTAAGCGGCGCGCCGGTTTACCCTACTATTGAAGAACGAGTCCAGCATGCACGATTACAAACGTCCCCCCACCCTGCACCGCTACGGCCAGCGCAGTGAACTCGAGCTGGCGCTGAGCCTGGGCCAGTTCCGTCTGATGCCAGCGGGCAATTGTTTGACCCTCAGCTTTTCGCAAGTGTGGGACAAGCAACTGTTTGACCTGTTTGCTCCGGCCGACGCCTGTCTGATCATCCACAATACGGAAGAATTCGGCGAACGCCTGCACCGCGCCGTGCAGCGCACCTTGCCCAGCTGGGCCGGCATCGATGGCGTCGTCGAGTATGGCCAGCGTGCCGCCCTGGGCGCCGCCTTCACCAAGACGCGCGCCGAAGCGCCTGAGCAGGAATGGCTGTTCGCCTGGCGCTCGATGCAGCCGCAAGCGAGCCTGAACCCCGTCACCGTGAAACTGGGCAGCCTGGAAAACTTCGCGGAAATCCGCGACCGCGACACGTACCTGGCTTGATTTAACCTGCTTTTTCTGCGTACTGGCTGTCGATACGCGCCAGCACCGCCGCCATCATGCGCTCGATATCGCCGCGTATCATGGTCGTGCCCAGCATGCCGGGTACATAGAAGCCCGGCATCAGCCGGCTGGAAAAGACGATGCGCGTACCGCCCGTTTCGGGGATGGGGTACAAATTCCAGCGCGATTCGTAATGCCGCATGTCGCCGGAGATCAGGGCGATGTCGATGGAGGTCAACGGCGTCTCCGTGGCCCGCACCACCAGGTGGATGGCGTGGTTCATGAACAGGAAGCGCGCCATGCCCTGCTGTTCGATGATGACTTCATTGCCGTTGCGCGACAGCACGCGGCAGGAGCTGAGGTCGGGCACGAATTCGCTCATGCGTTCGTACGTCGTCAAGGTTTTCCACACGGACGCCGGCCGCGCCTGCACGCTGCCGCTGGCATCGACTTCATACATGCGCTGCCCGTCGACCTCGATGCGCTTGACCTCGACCTTCAGCTTGTCCAGGCGTATCGCCTGTGCCAGCGCGGTCGCGGGGACGGCGCACAGCATCAGCAGGCAGAGGAAGAGTCGCTTCATGTCACCTAGCCTACGGGAAACTAGCGCCCGGCACAAGCTGTACCCATCGCCGGCGGGCGCGGCCGGCGATTTAGAACTCCCGGTCTAGAGAAATACACTGCGGTGGCCAGCAATGCTTGTTACCGTACGGCCTGCATACCACCATCTATCGGACCGACCATGACTGCCTATCCCCACCTGCTGGCCCCGCTCGACTTGGGTTTTACCTCTTTGCGCAACCGCGTCATCATGGGGTCCATGCACACGGGCCTGGAAGACCGCTTCTATCATTATGGCAAGCTAGCCGCGTTTTACCGCGAACGGGCGCGCGGTGGCGTGGGGCTGATCGTCACGGGTGGCATCTCGCCGAACCGCCAGGGCTGGCTGCTGCCGTTCGGCGGCACCTTGAATTTCCTCGGCGACGTGCCCAACCACCGCAAGGTGACGCGCGCCGTGCACGAGGAGGGCGGCAAGATCGTCATGCAGATCCTGCATGCGGGCCGCTATGGTTATCAACCGTTCGTCGTCTCGGCGTCGGCGAAAAAATCGCCGATCTCGCCGTTCCGCCCCCGTCCCTTGAGCGAGCGGGGCATCGAGCGCACCATCTGCGACTACGTGCGCTGCGCGCGCCTGGCGCAAAAGGCGGGCTACGACGGCATCGAAGTGATGGGCAGCGAAGGATATTTATTGAACCAGTTCCTCTGCGCGCGCACGAATCTGCGCCAGGACCGCTGGGGCGGCACGATCGAGAACCGCATGCGCCTGCCCGTGGAGATCGTGCGCCGCATCCGCGCCGCCGTCGGTCCCAACTTCATCATCATGTACCGCCATTCCCTGCTCGACCTGGTCGAGGGCGGCAATACCTGGGACGACGTGGTGACGGTGGCCAAGGCGCTGGAGCAGGCCGGGGTGACCATTCTGAATACGGGCTTCGGCTGGCATGAAGCGCGGGTGCCCACCATCGTCACGTCCGTGCCGCGCGCCGCCTTCGCTTCCGTGGCGGGCCGCTTGCGCCGCGAAGTGGGCATTCCCGTGGTGGCGTCGAACCGCATCAACATGCCGCACGAAGCGAACGCCATCCTGGAACGGGGCGACTGCGACCTGGTGTCGATGGCGCGCCCTTTCCTGGCCGACCCTGACTTTGTCGCCAAGGCCGCTTCCGGCCGCGCCGACGAAATCAACACCTGCATCGGCTGCAACCAGGCGTGTCTCGACCACACCTTTGCCAACAAGCGCGCCAGCTGTCTGGTCAACCCGCGCGCCTGCCATGAAACGGAACTGGTCTATGCGAAAAAGGCCGTGCCACGCCGGGTGGCCGTCGTCGGCGCCGGGCCGGCCGGCCTGTCGGCCGCCTGCGTGGCCGCCGAATGCGGGCACGCGGTGACCCTGTTCGACAGCAGCGACAGCGTGGGCGGCCAGTTCAAGGTGGCGATGCAGATACCGGGCAAGGAAGAATTCACGGAAACCATCCGCTATTTTGCCCGCCGGCTGGCGCTGCTGGAAGTCACGCTGCGCCTGGGCCAGCGCGTCACGCGCGAGCAATTGCTGGCCGGCGGCTATGACGACGTCATCGTCGCCACGGGCATCAAGGTGCGCCTGCCGGCCATTCCCGGCATCGAGCATCCGACCGTGCTGTCGTATCTGGATGTGCTGCAAGCCAAGAAACCTGTCGGCGCGCGCGTGGCCATCATCGGCGCGGGCGGCATCGGCTTCGACGTGGGCGAGTATTTGCTGCACGACCCGGCGCACCCGCTGCCGCAATCCGTGGCGACGTGGGCGGGCGAGTGGGGCGTGGACTTGAATGCGGCAAGCGGCGGCGGCCTGGTGGCGCCCGTGGCGCCCCATCCCGTGCGGCAAATCTTCCTGTTGCAGCGCAAGACCTCGAAAGTGGGCGCGGGCCTGGGCAAGACCTCGGGCTGGGTGCACCGCGCGGCGCTGGCGCGCAATGGCGTGGCCATGCTGGCTGGCGTGAGCTACGATAAGATCGACGGGCAGGGCTTGCACATCACCGTGGGCGGCGAGCAGCGCCTGCTGGCGGTGGACAATATCGTCATCTGCGCCGGCCAGGACAGCTTGACGGAACTCATGCCGCCCGTCGACAAGGATGGCAAGCCCTTACAGGCAGGCGGCCCGCGTTTCCATAAAATCGGCGGCGCCGCGCTGGCGGCGGAACTCGATGCCAAGCGGGCGATACGGGAAGGGGCGGAGCTGGCCGCGAGTTTGTAAATTGAGGGCTGGGGTCAGACGGGGACGCCGAGTCCCGGCGGGTCTGACCCCGGATGTCGCTACACGTGCCGTTATTAATGGCCATGCCCCTTCTTCGCCGTCTCAAAACTCTGCAGCACGTGCTCGGCCATGCCATTGGCCAGTTCGTGCTCGCCGATAAACACCTTGCCCGCGTTTTCCGTGCGCAGCAATTCCGCCTCTTCCTCGCTGTGCGTGCGCACCACCGTCAGGATGTGCGGGTTCAGCGCGCGCGCCGTCTCGATCATGGCGCGCACGTGGAAGGTGTCCGGCGTGGCGATGACGAGCATGGTGGCGTGCGTGATGTGCGCCTGGATCAATACCGCCGGTTCGCCCGCATTGCCGGCCACGGCCGGAATGCCCTGCTTGCGCAGCTGATCGACGATTTCGCGGTTTTCCTCGGCCACGACAAAGTGGATGCCCCGCTCCATCAGGGCGGCGGCGATGCGCCGGCCCACGCGGCCGTAGCCGACCAGCACGACTTGGCCCGACAGCTTTTCCTGTGGCACCGTCATCGGCAGCTCGGCCAGCGGGTCGGTGGTGCGTTCAAACTTGCGCGCGAAATCGCTGTTGCCGATCACGCGCAGCAGCGGCTTGGCCATGCTGAACACGAGCGGGTTGAGAGCGATGGACAGGATGGCGCCGGCCAGGATCAGGCTTTGCCCTTCCTGCGGCATCAGGCCCAGGGAGAGACCCAGGGCCGCCAGGATGAACGAGAATTCGCCGATCTGCGCCAGGCTGGCCGAGACGATGATGGCTGTTTTCGGCGGATAGCGCAGGGCCATCACCAGCAAAAAGGCGGCAATCGACTTGCCGAAGATAATGATGGCGCACACGGCCAGCACTTGCAGCGGCTTGTCGATGAGGATATTCGGCTCGAACAGCATGCCGACGGACACGAAGAACAGCACGGCAAACGCGTCGCGCAGGGGCAAGGACTCTTCCGCGGCGCGGTGACTGAGTTCGGACTCGCGCAGCACCATGCCGGCGAAGAAGGCGCCCAGCGCGAACGACACGCCGAACAGTTTGGTGGAAGCGTAGGCGATGCCGACGGCGGCGGCGATCACGCACAGGGTAAACAGTTCGCGCGAACCGGTGCGCGCCACTTGCCACAGTATCCACGGGAACAGCTTGCGACCCACCACCAGCATGAAGATGATGAAACCGGCTACTTGCCCCAGGGTCACGGCCAGGGTTTGCCACAGGCTGGTGGCCTCGGCACCCGGTGCGACCTTGCCACCCAGCATACCGGCGAACGCCGGCAGCAGCACCAGCACCAATACCGTGACGAGGTCTTCCACCACCAGCCAGCCGACGGCGATGCGGCCATTGAGCGAGTCGAGGATGCCCCGTTCTTCCAGCGCGCGCAGCAGCACCACGGTACTGGCCACGGACAGGGCCAAGCCAAACACCAGTCCGCCACCGAGGGTCCAGCCCCACCAGTGGGCCAGACCCATGCCCATCGCCGTGGCGACGCCGATCTGCAAGATGGCGCCGGGCAGCGCAATCTTGCGCACGTCCCACAAATCGTCGATGGAAAAGTGCAGCCCGACCCCGAACATCATCAACATCACCCCGATCTCCGCCAATTGCCCGGCTATTTCCGCATTCGCCACAAAACCGGGCGTGGCCGGTCCGATGATGATGCCGGCGGCCAGATAGCCGACCAATGCCGGCAGTTTCAGGCGCGCGGCGATGAAGCCGAAGATGAGGCCGAACCCGAGGGCGGCGGCGATGGTGGTGATCAGACTGATGTCATGGGGCATGCGTGGTGGGTTCCTTATGGCGACGTGCGGATGGAAAAAGAGGCTGTTCAGCGATTGAGTATAAACGCAACAAAGCTGCGGCTGGAATTTTCCTGCCGCTTTTTTCACAAAAAATTTGCGCTATATCTTCGTCCAGGTGGTCGCGAACGCATGCCATCCACTGCGATCTGCGCCTAATTGAGGCAATCAGGCGCATCCCGCCCCAAACGCTTACACCTTGCGCACGACCACGCAGCCGATGGAATAGCCGGCGCCGAACGAGCAGATGACGCCCATGGCGCCCGCCGCCATGTCATCCTGATATGTATGGAAGGCGATGATGGAACCGGCCGACGAGGTGTTGGCGTAGGTGTCGAGGATCACGGGCGCTTCGTTGGCCTCGGCGTCACGGCCCAGGATCAGGCGCGCGATCAGCAGGTTCATGTTCAGGTTGGCCTGGTGCAGCCAGTAGCGGCTCACTTGCGCCACTTCCACGCCGGCCTTGGCCAGGGTCGCCTTGATCATTTCGGCGGCCATCGGGCACACTTCCTTGAAGACCTTGCGGCCTTGCTGGCGGAACAGCTTGTCGGTCTTGCCCACGCCGGATTCGTCAAAACGGTTGAGGAAGCCGAAATTGTTGCGGATGGCGTTAGAGAAGCGCGTTTTGAGTTCCGTGCCGATGATCTCGAACTGGTGCTTGGACACGGCCGTGTCTTTCGCTTCGACGATGATGGCGGTGCAGGCGTCGCCGAAAATGAAATGGCTGTCGCGGTCGCGCCAGTTCAGGTGGCCGCTGGTGATTTCGGGATTCAAGACCAGCACGGCGCGCGCCTGGCCGCTTTGCACGGCGGCCACGGCTTGCTGGATGCCGAAGGTGGCGGACGAACACGCCACGTTCATGTCAAAACCATAACCGTCGATGCCCAGCGCATCCTGCACTTCCACCGCCATGGCGGGATAGGCGCGCTGCATATTGCTGCAGGCCACCAGCACCATGTCGATGTCGGCCGGCGTGCGGCCGGCGCGCGCCAGGGCGTCACGCGCGGCGGCGACGGCCATTTCCGCCTGCAAGGACAGTTCGTCATCGCCCCGTTCCGGGATGCGCGAGACCATGCGCGCCGGATCGAGGATGCCTTCTTTCTCCATCACGAAGCGCGACTTGATGCCGGACGCCTTTTCGATGAAGGCCACGCTCGACAGCTCCAGCGCCGTCACCGTGCCCGCGGCAATCGCGTCGGCGTTGTCGGCATTGAACTTTTCCGCGTAGGCATTGAAGCAGATGACCAGCTCTTCGTTGGAGATCGAAAATGGCGGCGTGTACAGTCCGGTACCGCTGATGACGACTTGTTTCATGGTTAAACTTTCAAATTTGGCAATCGGCGCGGCGCCGATAAGTGAAGCAAATTTTACACAAACGGACTCGACTGTAGAGAGTTTCGTGTGGCGGGGCAGGGAGAAGTGTGGCGGAAGATTGATTTTTGTCGCGTGGGCCGGTTAACGGGAGGCATGGCGCCCCCTGCTGGATGGGGGCAGACCCGGCGGGTCTGACCCCAAATTGCTTACTTCTTCTGTTCTTTCTTGACGTCGGCCTGCACCACCACCGCTTCGGGTTTGGCCAGCTGGACTGGCAAACCCTTCAGGTGGTTCAGCGCCTGGTGCAATTGAAAATCATCCTTGCTGCCGAATTCCAGCGGCTTGCGGGTTTTTTCCAGGGCGATGAGGCGCAATTGCTCTTCCATCTCGTCGTTGACGGGGGCCGCTTTAGCGCTTTCCTGGTCGCGGTCGTTGCTCAGGTGCTTGGTCAGGTCCGCTTCGCGGATGCGCAAGCCGTTCAAGCCGTCGCCGTCCGCATTTTCATCGACCAGCAGGTCGGGCACGATGCCCTTGGCCTGGATCGAGCGGCCGTTCGGCGTGTAGTAGCGGGCCGTCGTCAGCTTGACGGCCGTGTCGGCCGTCAGCTGGCGGATGGTTTGCACGGAACCCTTGCCGAAGGTTTGCGTGCCGATGATGGTGGCGCGCTTGTAATCCTGCAGGGCGCCAGCGACGATTTCCGAGGCCGAGGCCGAACCCGTGTTGACCAGCACCACCAGAGGCACTTTCTTGATAGCGGCCGGCAATTTCGCCAGCGCATCGCCTTCCGAGCGGAAGGTATAGTATTCGGCGCGGCCGTAAAACACCTGTTTCGAGTCGGGCAGCTGGCCGTTGGTCGAGACGATGGCCGCGTCCTTCGGCAGGAAGGCGGCCGAGACGCCGATGGCGCCCTGCAGCACGCCGCCCGGATCGTTGCGCAGGTCCAGCACCATGCCCTTGATGTGCGGGTCTTGCTGGTACAGGGCCGTGATCTGCGCGGCCATGTCGTCGACGGTCGGTTCCTGGAATTGCGACACACGCAGCCAGGCGTAGCCCGGCTCGACCATTTTCGCCTTCACGCTCTTTTGGTGGATTTCCTCGCGCGTGATGGTGAAGGCCAGCGGCTGCGGTTCATCCTTGCGGGCAATGGTCAGCGACACCTTGGTGCCCGGTTCGCCGCGCATGCGCTTGACGCTGTCGTCCAGGCTGACGCCTTTCACGGGCTGGCCATCGAGGCGGGTAATCAAATCGCCGGCCTTGATGCCGGCGCGGTAGGCGGGTGAATCCTCGATGGGCGAGACGATCTTGATGTAGCCGTCTTCGCTCATGCCAATTTCAATGCCCAGGCCGACAAACTTGCCTTCGGAGCCTTCGCGCAGCTCGGCGTAGGCTTTCTTGTCCAGGTAGGCGGAATGGGGGTCGAGCGAGGCGACCATGCCGGAAATGGCGTCTTCCAGCAGTTTCTTGTCTTCCACCGGCTCGACGTAATCGGACTTGATCAGGCCAAACACATCGGCCAGCTGGCGCAGCTCTTCCAGCGGCAGGGGCGGCTCGACGGTCTTTTGCGCCATGGCGGAAAATTGCAGCGACACGGCGACGCCGGCCACCACGCCCAGGCCGATCAAGCCGGTATTTTTGAGTTTGCCCATCATTGCACCTTTGCAGCTAGCGTGTCTTGCATAAGCGCCAGTCCCCATGGAGCGGCGCTTTCCTGAAAGTATAGACCTGAATCTCTGCCGGCGTGGGCCGGCCGTGGAAAAAGCGTGCCTGGCCTCAGTCTACGCGCGAAAACGGGGCGGTCAGCTTGCCATATGTTGCGGTTTTGTATGCGATGTATAGTTACTCTTGAGGGGAGTAAGCATTTGTAAGAGTCGAAAAAAAGCGTGTGCGGCGGCCCTATAGTGGACTCGCATTCTCGACCCGAAGTGGTTTTGCCTGCGTCTGCGGACGCAGGCTTTTTTTTATCCGGAGCCCCCCATGACATCGCTGACCTTTTCCCCCGCCTTGCGCCGCCTCAGCCTGGCTTTCCTGCTGGGCACCACCGCCTTGACCGCCTCGGCCGTGCCGATCGCCGAGATGCGCCTGGAAGACTTGCTGCCGATGGCCCCCGATTTCAGGACGGAATTGAAACTCAATGCGAATCAAACCACCTTGTGGCAGCAGGTGGAAGGAAAAACCCGTCAACTCTTGCGCGAACGCAAGGCGCGCCGAGAACGCCTGCAAGCGGCTGTGACGCAGGGCTTGCAGGCGCCCCGGCTGGAGTTGCGCGACCTGCTCGCCGGCCTGGACACGGAAAGCACGCTGAGCCTGGCCGAAGAAAAGCAGGTGCGCGAGTGGTGGCTCAGCGTCAACGATGCCCTGGACGAGCAGCAGCGCCAGGCGGTGGCCCAGTTCATCGCCGGCCAGATGGCGCGCGTGATGGACGCCGCCGTACCCCACAGTGAATCGCGCGGCGCGCCCGCTGGCGAACACGGCGGGCGCAAGGGGGGCAAGGGCGGCATGGGCGGCGTGAGCGTGGGCAGCGGGGGCGCCGGCATGACGCTACCCAACAACTGAGGGGCAGTCCGGGGGGGAAGGATGGCCAAATGGCATGGTCGCGTGCTACATTCCTGCAGCGCCTGGCGCGGCGGGCTATCCGCCCGCAGCTATCTGCCCGGTCTTTTTTGACATGCCCCATAAGGACAATCCGTGAATCGCTATCTCTTGAGCAGTCTGACCCTGACCCTGTTGGCTGCGTTTGCCCATGCCGCCGAACCCGTATCCGCCGTGGCCGCGCCGACCGTGGCGCCTGCCTCCGCTGGCGTCGTTTCCGGCATCGAGGTGCAGTACATCGACCCCGCCGTGCGCGTGCAGGACGATTTCTTTACCCATTTGAACGGCAAGTGGCTGGCCACGACCGAGATTCCTGCCGACAAGTCGAGCTGGGGTTCGTTCGCCAAGCTGCGCGACGACACGACGCCGCAATTGCGCGGCATCATCGAAGCCACGCAACAGGACAAGCACAAGAAAGCCGGTTCCGAGGCGCAGAAAATCAGCGACCTGTACGCCAGCTACATGGATGAAGCCAAGCTCGATGCGCTGGGCACGAAGCCGCTGGCCGGCGAACTGAACCGTATCCGCTCGCTGCGCGACAAGAGGGGCGTGCCTGCCCTGATCGCCCACCTGAGCCAGACGGGCGTATCGACCCCATACGCCGTGTATGTGGGCCAGGATGCTCGTGCTTCGACGAAATATGCGGCTTACGTGAGCCAAAGCGGCCTGGGCATGCCCGACCGCGACTACTACCTGGAAGCCAAGCAGGCGGGCGTGAAGGAAAAATACCAGGCGCACGTGGAAAAAATGCTGGCCATGGCGGGCGACAAGAACGCCGCCGCGCGCGCCAAGGCTGTCGTTGCCCTGGAAACATCGCTGGCCGAAGTGCAATGGACCAAGGTCGAGAACCGCGACCCCGTGAAACGCTACAACAAGACCGACATCAATAAACTGAACGACCTGACTCCCGGCTACGACCTGAAGTCCGGCCTGGCTGCCCTGGGCATCGCCAACAAGGTCGATTATGTCATCGTCAACCAGCCCAGCTACCTGGCCGGCTACAACAAGGTGCTGGCGTCCGCCGATCTGGACACCCTGAAAGCGTATTTCGAATGGCAGTTGCTGCGCAGCTATGCCAGCTACCTGTCGAAAAACTTCGTCGACGAGAGCTTTGCCTTCTATGGCACGGTACTCAGCGGCGTGACGGAAAACCAGCCGCGCTGGAAGCGTGGCGTAGGCGCCGTCGAAGGCGTGCTGGGCGAAGCCGTCGGCAAACTGTATGTCGCGCAATATTTCCCGGCAGAGCGCAAGGCGCACATGCAGGAACTGGTGAAAAACGTGCTGGCCGCCTACAAGAACAGCATCGACACGCTGGATTGGATGAGCCCGGAGACCAAGAAAGAAGCGCAAGCCAAGCTGGCCAAGTTCACGCCGAAGATCGCGTATCCGAACCAATGGCGCGATTACACGAAGCTGCAAATCGTCCAGGGCGACCTGGTGGGCAACATGATGCGCGCCGCCAACTTCGGCTCCGCGCGCCAGGTGGCCAAGCTCGGCAAACCGATCGACCGCGAAGAGTGGGGCATGACGCCGCAGACGGTGAACGCCTATTACAGCTCGACGATGAATGAAATCGTCTTCCCCGCGTCCATCCTGCAGCCGCCGTTCTTCGACGCCAACGCGGATGACGCCGTCAACTATGGCGCCATCGGCGCCGTCATCGGCCATGAAATCAGCCACGGCTTCGACGACAAGGGCAGCCAGTCCGATGGCGACGGCAACCTGCGCGACTGGTGGACCCCCGCTGACCGCAAGAATTTCGCCGCCAAGGCCGATGCGCTGACCAAGCAATACGACGGCTATAGCCCATTGCCGGGCTACAACGTCAACGGCGCGCTGACCCTGGGCGAGAACATCGCCGACAACTCGGGCGTGGCGATCGCCTATAAAGCCTACAAGATTTCGCTGGGCGGCAAGCCGGCGCCCGTGCTCGATGGCTTGACGGGCGACCAGCGCTTCTACATGGGCTTTGGCCAGGTCTGGCGCAGCAAGATGCGCGAAGCGCAGCAGATCGTGCAAATCAAGACCGACCCGCATTCGCCGGGCCAGTACCGCGCAAATGGCACCATGGTCAACCAGCCTGGCTTCTATGAAGCGTTTGGCGTGAAACCGGGCGACAAGATGTATGTGGCGCCGGAAAACCGCGTGATCATCTGGTAAGTGTCATCCGACCAACCGATGGCGCTAACAATGTTGTCGGCTTACGCCCTCCGGGCTAAGCCGACCTACGTCATGTAAACGTTATCTTGTCACAACAAAAGAGACCACCGCGCGTGGTCTCTTTTGTATTTCTGCCAAAGTTCTTTCTGTCATTTCGGCCGGTATGCTACAGTCAAAAACCGGGCCAGAAGCCGCGGGCATTCTGACCCTTATATTCCACACAATACAATATTGAGGATTACCGTGAATCGTTATTTGTTAAGTGCATTGACCCTGAGTTTGCTGGCCGGCGTGTCCGGCATGGCTGGCGCCGCTGATTCTGCCAAGAAAGCCGCTGCCGCTCCCGCCACGGCCGTCGCCGCCACCGCGCTGACGTCCGGCATCGCCGTCGAATACGTCGACCCTGCCGTGCGCGCGCAGGATGACCTGTTCCAGCACCTGAATGGCAAATGGCTGGCGGAAACCGTCATTCCTGCCGACAAGTCGAGCTGGGGCAGCTTTGCCAAGCTGGCCGACGATACGCAAACGCAGTTGCGCGGCATCGTCGAAGGCGCCAGCGCCGACAAGACCCGCGCGGCCGGCTCGAATGCCCAGAAAATCGGTGATTTCTATAACAGCTTCATGGACGAAACCAAGCTGGAAAGCCTGGGCCTGACGCCCTTGAACGCGGAGCTGGCGAAGATCGCGGCGCTGCAGGACAAGGCGGAGTTGCCTGCAGTGATCGCCCACTTCAGCAAGCTGGGCGTGACCTCGCCGTACGACTTCGGCATCCACCAGGACGCCAAGGATTCCACCAAATACGTGGCCGACATCGTGCAAAGCGGCCTGGGCTTGCCTGACCGCGATTACTACCTGGAAGCGGGCAAGGCCGACACGCGCGCCAAATACCTGGCCCACGTGGAAAAAATGCTCAGCCTGGCTGGCGACGCGAATGCCGCCGCGAATGCGAAAGCCATCGTGGCGCTGGAAACGGACTTGGCCAAGGCGCAATGGAGCAATGTGCAGAACCGCGATCCGGTTAAAACCTACAACAAGGTGGAACTGGAGAAACTGGCCGCCGTGGCGCCAGGCTACGACTGGGCCCGCTACCTGAAGGACACGGGCATCGCCGGCAAGGTCAATTATGTGATCGTCAGCCAGCCCAGCTACCTGAAAGGTTTTGCCGAGATCGCCAACAAGACGCCGCTGGCGACGTGGAAAGCGTACTTCCAGTGGCACTTGCTGCACGCCAATGCCGGCTACCTGCCGAAAGCGTATGTCGATGAAAACTTCGCCTTCTATGGCACCACCCTGACGGGCGTGACGGAAATGCGTCCGCGCTGGAAGCGTGGCGTGGGCGCCGTCGAAGGCGCGCTGGGCGAAGCCGTGGGCCAGTTGTACGTGGAGCAATATTTCCCGGCCGAGCGCAAGGTGCGCATGGAAGCGCTGGTGAAAAACCTGATGACGGCCTACAAGCAAAGCATCGACAAGCTCGACTGGATGAGCCCCGTCACCAAGAAACAGGCGCAAATCAAGCTGGCCAAGTTCACCACCAAGATCGGCTATCCGAACAAATGGCGCGATTACTCGGGCCTGACGGTGGCGCAGGACGATTTGATCGGCAACATCCAGCGTTCGCACTTGCTGAACTACAACCGCGAATTGAACAAGCTGGGCCAGCCTATCGACCGTGACGAGTGGGGCATGACGCCGCAGACCGTGAACGCCTATTACAACCCGGAACTGAACGAAATCGTCTTCCCGGCCGCCATCCTGCAAGCGCCGTTCTTTGACGCCAACGCGGACGACGCCGTCAATTATGGCGCCATCGGCGGCGTGATCGGTCATGAAATCAGCCACGGCTTCGACGACCAGGGCGCCCAGTACGACGGCGACGGCAACCTGCGCGACTGGTGGACCAAGGCCGACCATAAAAACTTCGCCAAGAAAACCAAGCAGCTGGTGGCGCAGTACAACAGCTTCAGCCCCATCCCTGGCCATTTCGTCAACGGCGAACTGACCTTGGGCGAAAACATCGCCGACAATTCCGGCGTGGCGATTGCCTATAAAGCGTACAAATTGTCGCTGAATGGCAAGCAAGCCCCCGTCATCGACGGTTTCACGGGCGAGCAGCGTTTCTATGCGGGCTTTGCCCAGGTCTGGCGCATGAAGATGCGTGAAGCGCAGCAATTGGTCTTGCTGAAAACGGATCCGCATTCGCCAGGTCAGTTCCGCGCCAACGGCACCATGCGCAACCAGCCCGGCTTCTACCAGGCCTTCGACGTGAAACCGGGCGACAAGATGTATCTGCCACCGAAAGACCGCGTCATCATGTGGTAAGCCATTTTTTCGGCTTGACAGAAATACGCTAGCAATGCCGCCCGGTTCGCGCCGGGCGGCATTTTTTTTGCTTGCTGGCATGCCGGGCACAGCGAAGTGTTGCGCGCATCGCCGACGATTTTCCTTGCTCGTTGACAACGAAGATTGAAGCGCCTATATCTGGATGAAAACAATAATAAACCTGTATAACGCCCCGTGTGTCATCAAAAAGGAAACATTGTGAGAGACATATTTCGTACCAGCCAAGCCCGTTTTATCACCGTGTTCAGTCTTGTTTTTGTGGTGTTGCTGGTCATGACCCTGGCCGTCATCCATTTTTTCGTCACGCCGGATTTGAAACGCACCGAGGGCATGGTGGTCGGTTTTGACGTCAGCAAAATTTCCACCAGGATTACCGAGCAGCTGCGACAGGTGGAGGCGCAGCAGCGCAGCATCACCCAGACGGTGGCGCTGATGGACAGCGCCGCGATCGACGTCCTGCTGCCGGGACTGGTCGACCAGTATTCCGACCCGAATGTGTTTGGCGGCGGCATCTGGCCGCTGCCGAAAAAGCGCGATCCCGAGCGCGACAAGTTCAGCACCTTTTTCGCCCGCGACGCTTCCAACAAACTGGTCGTCAACACGCACTGGAACTCGCCGGAATCGTTGAAGTACTTCGAGCAGAGCTGGTATCTGGGCGGGCTCAAGTCGGCCAAGGGACATTGCGACTGGGCCAAGGCCTACAAGGACGACGCCAGTGCGCAGCCGCGCACCAACTGCGCCATGCCGATCTACAAGGACAACGAGTTGTACGGCGTTTCCACCATCGATGTCACGCTGGGCTTTTTCAACCGCCTGGTGGCCGACATGGAGAAAACGATCCACGGCCAGATCCTGATCGTCGAGCGCGACGGCAAGATCATCAGCAACAGTACGTATATCAAGGACGAGATCGTACTCAAGAAAGTCGAGGATCTGGCGTCCAGTTCGCCGATGGCGGCGGAAATCGGCCGCCTGCTGCCCAAGCTCGACGCGCAGGGCGTGGCGGAGTCGGAGTATCGCAGCGACGGCACGCCCCACACGCTGTTCCTGAAGGCGATACCGGGCAGTCCATGGGTGCTGGCGACCGGTTTGCCGACCAGCCAGCTGACCGAGCAAAGCGACCGCATCTTGAGCAAGCTGGGCATGGTGCAGATCCCCATCGCCCTGCTGCTGCTGGCCATGTTCATCGGCAGCATCCGCCTGTTCATGGGACGCCTGGGCGTACTCAAGAGCAATATCGACGCGCTGTCGGCCGGCGACGCCGACCTGACGCGGCGCCTGCCGGGCGGCGGCGGCAGCGAGTTCAACGATGTGGCGGCCAGCTTCAACGCCTTCATCGAACGGCTGCAGCGGATGATGCGCGAAATCGGCACCAGCACGGCGTCGATCGCGCTGGCCTCGCGTGAAATCGCCAGCGGCAACCAGGATCTGTCGGCCCGCACCGAAAGCCAGGCCAGCGCGCTCGAGCAGACCGCCGCGTCGATGGAAGAGTTGACCGGCACGGTCAGGCAGAACGTCAGCAGCGGTCAGGAGGCCAACCGGCTGGCGCTGGACGCCTCGAAGGTGGCGGCGCGGGGCGGGGCGGTGGTGACGCAGGTGGTCGAGACGATGGGCGCGATCGAACACTCGTCGAAGAAAATCGCCGACATCATCAGCGTCATCGACGGGATCGCGTTCCAGACCAACATCCTGGCGTTGAACGCGGCCGTCGAGGCGGCCCGGGCCGGCGAGCAGGGCCGCGGCTTTGCCGTGGTGGCATCCGAGGTACGCAACCTGGCGCACCGCTCGGCCACGGCGGCCAAGGAAATCGGCGCGCTGATCGTTGAATCGGTGCACAACGTCAACGCCGGTACCAAGCTGGTCGACCAGGCGGGCGCCACCATGCAGGACATCGTCGCCGGCACCGACAAGGTTGCCAACATCATCGGCGAGATCCTGCTGGCCAGCCAGGAGCAGGAAACGGGCATCGGCCAGGTGAACCAGGCCATCGTCCAGCTCGACGACACCACCCAGCAAAATGCCGCGCTGGTGGAGCAGGCGGCGGCGGCAGCCCATTCGATGCAGGAGCAGACGGCCAAGCTCGAACAGATCATCGGCGCATTCAAGCTGTAGCGCGCCGCGCATGGACATGAAAAAGCCGCCCGGTTCAAGTTGAACCGGGCGGCTTTTTTACATCCGAAGCAACCCTGGGGCCGCTTCAACGCGCCGCCTGAGCGGCATCGCGCTTATTTCTTGGCTTCTTGCGCTGGTGCGCCAGCGCCGTCAGCGGCCGCGGCCGGTGCCGGCACTTCCGGTTCCTTGAACTTGCCGCCCGAAGCGTTGGCCATGTAGACCACGGCGCGCGCCACTTCCACATCGTCGAGGTCGGGATTGCCGCCCTTGGCCGGCATCGCGCGCAAGCCTTCGATGGCGTGCTTCAGGACCGTATCGTAGCCCTGGGCCAGGCGGGCCGACCAGCTGCCCGCATCGCCAAACTTCGGCGCACCGGCCACGCCGGCGCCATGGCACGCCACGCAGGTGGCCGTGTAGACGGCTTCGCCGCCTTGCAGCACCTTCGGACCGCTGGCATCCTTGAAGGTAAAGCCGGCGTTGGCCACGGGGCTCAGGCGCTCGGCAATGGCTTCCGGCGACTGGCTGTCCGTCCCTGCGCCCGTCAGTTTTTGCGCCGTGACGAACTGCACCAGCAAGATGATGCCGATGACGGTGAGGAGGAAGAAGCCCGCTACGGCGGCAAGCAATTGTTTAGGCGTTTTGATCGCTGATTGTTGTTCGTTATGTGCGTCGCTCATGATGTCCTTAGTCCAGATTTGAAACTGATGGCCGTGTAAGGTAGCATTTTTACATGCTTGTATGTAAACCTTTATGAAACCCACAATTATAGGCACAAAAATTGAGCAGCGACATGCAATTGCCAGCGATACGACAGTTTCCGTAGACGTAGGTAAAGAAAAACGGTATCCTTCGCATCACTTCAGAAATTCCCCCTACGCGGCTGTAGCTCAGTGGATAGAGTATTGGCCTCCGAAGCCAAGGGTCGTGGGTTCGATCCCCGCCAGCCGCACCAGTTTTTCCCCACAAAAATCAACTACTTAGCGGTTGCATTGGTTTGCAATGTAATGCGTTATTTCGCATATTTTGGCACACTCACTGTGCCAAAATTGTGCCACCACATAGGCACAGAAATTCAAGTATTTGGCACAATGTGGTGACCTAGGTCGACTTTAATGAGTGTTCACGAGTGTAGTCCACGTGGCGCTGCAATCTCTTAAGTTCATCATCTAGCTTCTGTTGTAGCTCTTCTTTGCGCTCAGAATTGGTTTCTGTCGTTAGCACTTTGTCGAGCAATTCCTGAATTGTCTCCCCCAATGCCGCTGTCTGATCGTAGTCAATGTTCGGCATCTCCGAATTTAAAAGGATCTCTGCGCGCCTGAGCTTCTCCGCTTTTGCGACATTCCTTAGAGCATCTTGAGTGCGTTTAGTCTCCTCGTCAGACATGCCTAGCAGGTGTGCACAGCGAAGGAGGCTATCTGTCAAAGCTCTGCTTGGCACGTCAACTTCATCAAAACTCTCTTTGTACCAGCGAGCGGCTAGGGCAAGCGCTTCGCGTCGGTAATTTTCTACTTCTTTAAAGTAAGCAGCAGTGTTGGACTGATCCATACTCTTTTTTGGAAAACCATGGTCAGACGGCGCCGAGTGTCCGTAGGCAGGATCCACATATCCAGTCGCCAGCCAAAGTGCGTATTGAGGCCAAGCACGCGCGATAGCTTCAATCATGTCTGCGTTAGGTCTCTGACGTCCGTAGTAAAAACTTTTCCAGTTTTCTGCGGTAATTGGGGTTATCGACTCAAGTTGAGCGAACTTTCCTCTCTTGTCTGTTTTGCTGTCGATGATTACTTTCAAACGGTCAGCGATTCCTAGTCCCATCTTCTTCTCCTTTGCTATTTGTATGGCGATTGTACCTAGATCATGTGCATTGCACACAATTTAGTTGACCTCGCACAATCTTGGTGGTAATCTGCGCCTGTTATGTGTGCATTGCACACCAATTGGATTCAAATGCACACTACAGCTAATGATAGATGAAAATATGCCAACTGCGAAACTTTTGAATGTTGATGATCTCGCAAGGATTATTCACAAGTCACCTTCAAGTGTGCGAAGCGATGCATCTCGCAATCCGGATGTACTGCCACCTATTTGCCGCCTTCCAGGCAACAAACGCCTTCTTTGGAGGAGTGAGGATGTGTTTGCTTGGGTTGCTCGCTTTGTTCAGCGGAATCCAATTGCTCATCCCACAGCTTTGTCATCGCTTGGTGATCTTCCTGCGCGGCGGGGACGTCCTCGTAAGACTGAGGCACGCGCATGAGGCTCGTATATCGGAGTCAGCAAACCATCGGGGAATTTGTTGAGTTTTGTCGTGCCACAGCCATACAAATTTCGCCTGCCCGCAGCGGAGCGAGGACAGCCGAAATTTATATGGCTGCCGGCAATAAAGTTCCTCAGAACACTTTGATTTAAAGGAGCGTGTGGCATGAAGAATTCCGTACAAGTTATTGGTTTAGACACGTCTACCAATGCTCCATATCAGGCGCCGACGCCTCCAGCGCCTGCATATAGCGAAGTCTGGAGGGTTGCGGGGAATTTATACGCGCAGGGCAGGGCGTGGGTAGTGCTAACGAACACCGCAGGCCTGGTGCGCATCGAGTCGCCATCAGTGTTCGTCAATACCGGGCTGATACAGTCGGGCGATATTGACGGCGCTAAAGTCACATCGTGGACTGGTGTGCCGGCGCTTCAATCTTCCAGCGGATTCGGGGCAGCACTTGTCGCGCCAGCATCGCGCCCAGCACCGGTAGCGTCCGCCAAAGCTCCGGGCCCTGCAGTAGGTAATCTGAGATGAAAAAATTTCTCTTTGTCTTGCTTTTGAGCGTCGCGTCTCTCGTTCACGCCGTAGCCAAGCCACGGGCTGAACAGAACACGAGTTTCGACTTTCGCAGCTTGAACGTGGCGCAGGCCGTGCAGCTCATTTACGCGGAAGCCATAAAGGAGGCTTACGTTATTGATCCGGAAGTGCTAATTGATCAGCGTAATGTGTCATTTCGCTATGACAGTGCCAAAGGCGATCTGCGGTTGTTTATCAAGTCCTTTTTCGACTCCCTTGGTTTGGAAGTAGCCCGTCGCAACGGTGTTGATTTCATTGCCAAGAAACAGACAAAGGAGACACTACCAGAGGAACCGGAGGTCTTCGTGTATCGGCCTAAGCACCGCGGCGGATCGTATCTCGTAGATCTGCTCGCGCCGTTGTTCAAGGGCCAGTTCACCGCGCGGCGAACGATTCGGGCTACCGACGGCGATAAGTCACCGCAGGTGGCCAGTCCCCCTGGATCGGCTGCTGCGTCGATAGACCGTGACAGTGATACGCTTGTTTTTTCCGGCCCGGTAGCGGAAATTAAGTTGCTCGAAAAGATGCTCCCGCAAGTTGATGTGGCGGTGGGTGAGGTTATCATCAAAGCGTATATGTATGAGGTAGGAAGCAATGACAACGATACGTCAGCACTTGGCCTAGTGCTCTCCGCTTTGGGCGGCAAGATCCAAGTTGGTAACGCGACCAATACCTTAGAGAATTTTCTTCGCTTGAAGACGAGTTCGATTGATCTGATTGCCTCGGCTCTAAAATCTGACGGCCGCTTCAAGGTCGTTACATCGCCATATCAGCGTGTGCGTTCAGGTAAGACTGCCCGTTTCGTATCAGGGTCACAGGTCTCAATCCTGGGGGCTATTATGACGAATCAGAACGGTTCTACCCAGCAGTCATATGACCGTGTAGAGTCGGGAACGATACTTGAGATTTCACCTGTCGTTAGGGATCAAGGAGTTGACATTGATCTGTTTCAGCAGGTCTCGTCGTTCGTCAATATTGATGCTAATTCCCAGCCAACGCTGAACAAGCGTGAGCTACGTACATCGTTGACTGTACGGGACGGTGAAGTAGTGGTGATTGCCGGTCTGGATGATCTGAAGGAGGATGATTCTCGTTCGGGTCTTTCTTTCTTACCCTTCGCGCTGGCAAAGAGCAGAAGTATCCGGAAGTCCCAGCTCGTTCTTGTTTTGGAAATGACTCGCATCACTGTCGATGCATCTGGGGTGCAGTAGAGTTTTGTTTTAGCCGAGGTTTTTTAGAAATTAAATTGACTCACGTAGTCAGTTTTTAACTTAAGAGAGAAGTATGTTATTTAAAACGTTAAAAGCACTGGAAGTTACCCCGAACCCGGACGAGATGTTTGGTGATTTTGGTTCGCGTCGTCATTCGATTGTCGAGGTAACTATAAATGAACTTCTCTTACATTTAGATGTGGAATTTCGTAACGATGAAGATGATGGTTTCCGTTGCTGGTCTCGTTTTTTACTATCGGACGCAGCTCAGGTATTACAGCTCTTGGGTAGTAGGGATGTTGTCGAGGCAAGAATCCATTTGCAGGCAGCGAAGGATAACTCTAACAATTCTGATTATTCGATTGTTCGCGTTAAGAAAATTTTGGCCTGCACGACAGTTGATGGGCGTAACTTGTTCGAATACCAGTTGGTCGATGGCAGCTCTCAGGTGGACATGGACTATGAAGAGGATCCCATCGTTAGTCGGGAAATAGTGTACTTCGAACAGTAGTTTGGCTGTTCTATTAGCAATGACCTCAATATAGGTCACGTATGACCCATCTTAGGTCATTGGTAGCCTTTCTCGGGTCAGCTGTGACCTGTATTGAGTTCACGAGAAAGCTGAACTTCGTTTTTCCGGCTCGCTTAGGTATGGAATATGCGTCCCGGAAAAAGGGCGATTTGAGGCCCGCGAGGGCTGGAGCGAAGCGGAACCCTTTTTGCTTCACGGTGGCATGTAGGAGCGTTTTGGCCGGTCGTCCCGGCCAGCGACGATGCCGGCCGGTTGTTGTCGTAAGTTTGGAGCTCCGTATGCTTAGGGGCGTGGCTCTATAGCAGAAACGGAGTTCATCATGTTCAAGAACGGTATGCGTCCTGTTCATCCAGGCGAGATCCTGGTGGAGGACTACCTCAAGCCCATGGGCCTCAGCGTGCGTGCTGTGGCTTTGGCTCTGCATGTTCCGTACTCGCGTCTCAGCGAGATCACCAAAGGCACGCGTGGCGTGAGTGCTAACACAGCCCTTCGCCTAGAGCGCTATTTTGGTAGCGAGGCTCAAGGCTGGTTGAACCTGCAAAGTGCCTTCGACCTTCGTAACGCCGAGATATCCGTTGGAAAAGTGATCGCCAAGCAGATTAAGCCCTTATCTGTTACTGAGCTTCAATCGATAGACGATGGCCTGTATTACTCTGGCTCTTTCGTGTCAGGAGAGATACCATGGTCTCTCCCGTAAGTTTTAACGAATGAGAATAGCATGGCCCATGATCTGACCGCATCCCAGAGTGACCGTCAAAATGTTTTGAACAATCGCTATGCTTGTCAAAAAGTACAGGATCACTTGTCTCTGCCAGGTGTTCAATACGGCGGTGAAGCGTTCTTCACAAAGCAGCAGCTGGCTACGATGTTCGCTGTAAGCGAAAGTACTATTGAGAAATATCTGTCTACTTATGGTGATGAACTTAAAGCAAATGGCTACGTCGTCCTAAAAGGGAAAAAACTCAAAGAATTCAAGGACTTAGTGGGGGATACCGTAACAGGTTACGGTACCCTCTCTCAGCTTGGCGTATTTACCTTTAGAGCAACATTAAACATTGCAATGTTGCTAACTGAAAGTGATGCTGCTCGTGTGATGCGTAGCCGAATCTTAGATATTGTCATAGATGTAATGGCTGAGAGAGCCGGCGGTCATACTAAATATATCAATCAACGAGATCGCGAGTATCTACCAGCTGCGTATCAAGAGTTTAACTATCGAAAAATGTTCACCGATGCTTTGTCGAATTATTTAGACATGGGCTCGATGAAATTCGGTGTTTATACAAATAAGATTTATCAATTGGTTTTTCGAGAAAACGCAAGCGAGTATAAGCGAATTTTGAAACTCGCAACGCATGATAATCTTCGGGATACTCTATATGCTGAAGTTCTCAAAGCGATTGCCAGCATTGAGAATGGATTAGCATGCGAAATGAAAGATAAGTCGCATTTGTTAGGTAGGAAACTTTTACCTGTTGAGGTCGATGCAATGCTTGATGGCGCCGATAAAAATCCCTATCTCAAGCCAATAATTGAAGATGCACGCACAAAGATGGCTAGTCGTGATAAAGGGTTCCGTGATGCGTTACATGAAAAATTAGAAGCCTATATTCAGACGGTTCCCGAAGGAGATTTCGAGCGCTTCTTGGGAGAAGCAAGCAAGTCGTTAGAGCAGCAATTGGCCGATCCAGAGACACTAGAGGTCTTCAAGCGGCTTAAGGATCGATAACTGATGGGCGATAATTTCATATATTTCGACAAAATCCATGCGATTGCTGTACATGACTGGATTATTGCCAATTCTGGCGGACGCTCAGGTATGGAAAATGAAGGTTTGCTTGAGAGTCCGCTTCAGATGATACAAAACGAACTGTATTATCCTGAGCTAGAAGATAAGTTGACGCATCTGTTCTATTCGATCAACAAAAATCATGCCTTTTCAGATGGAAACAAAAGATCCGGCATTGCTCTGAGCGCATATTTTTTGCAGCTTAATGGTTTCGGGCACGTCGTTAAAAGATTTATTAGCGAAACGGAGAACGTTGCAGTCTGGTTGGCTGATAATATAATTGATAGAGATTTGTTGAGACAAATATTGTGTGGTTTAATATATGAAGAGGAGTACAGCGAGGAATTAAAACTGAGAATTCTAGCTGCACTTGAAAAGGCTGAGCGAGATAAAGAAATTAATTAAGTTTCTTAGCTAAATCCTCTGCTCGAAGATGGGTATAGCGCTTTAACATATCGAGAGTTTTATGTCCTGTTATCGCTGCTACTTCCATTACGTTCAATCCCTTCTCGAACAATCGGCTGGTTGCTTCGTGTCGTAGATCGTGGAAGCGCGCGCCTACTATGTTGGCTCGATGTGGTTCGCAAGCGCGATCAAAGGCCTGACTCATTGACGCCGCTTGAAGTTCAAACACGGGTCCTTTAGTCTTTACACCAAAGTCTTCCAGCGACTTGATAGCAGCTTTCGATAGTGGCACACTGCGAGGTACATCGGTCTTTGTTTTAGGTAGATGTGCGGTCTGTTTCTTCAAGTCAATCTCGCCCCATGTCAGCGAGGCCAGTTCGCTCCGGCGCATACCTGTTTCGACAGCTAAGGTAACAATCGTTCGCAACTCGTCAGAGCCTGTGATTTCGAGAATCTTGGTAATTTCCTCTTCCGTTACCCTACGATCCCGACCACGGGGCTTAGTCGGTTTGCGTACCTGGGTAGTTGGGAGTCCACCAGGTAGAGCGATACCCCAGTCCATGGTGGCGGTTTTAAGAACCCGGTTCAGTAGATTGATTTCGTGAATTACGGACTGTGGCCCGACAACCTTCAAGCGTTGGTCACGAAACCTTGCGACCTGCGTTGAGTTCAGACTGGCCAAGCGGTAATCCCCAAATGCTTCCGTCAAGGTCTTAATGCGAGATTTGTCGGACTGCTCGCTGCGCTTGGTTGGTAGTATTTCGGTAGCGAATCGTTGCAGTACGTCTTTGACGAGTGTCGCTTCGGCTTCGGTGCGAGATACGAACACGCCGCGTTCCATTTCGGACTCGATGATGATTGCCCAGCGCCTGGCGTCAGCTTCCTTGGTGAAGGTTTTGGTCTGGGTCGGGTAGCCGCGCTTGCGAATTTGTACGTGGTACTGGCCTTCGCCTTTTTTACGGATGGTGGGCATAGTGTTTATTGGCAGCATTGAAATGAGGCAACAGTGTGCCAAAATTGTGCCAATAAAGGTGGAATATCTCGCTAAGGCCCATGGATGCTAGTGCTAATTTGGGCCTCCGAAGCCAAGGGTCGTGGGTTCGATCCCCGCCAGCCGCACCAAGATTTTTCCTTCAAGATTCGACATCATCCGTATGGTCCGCAGGCCAATCAGCGTACGGGATACCTGTACCGCAGCGTCTTGCATTGCCATGCCAGTTTTGATTTTTAAATAAATATTGCTATCCTGCACTAATAATTTGATATTGAGAAAATATTAAATACGAGAAGACGGGAAGAACTGGCTGGGCCAGTCCCTTTTTAGTATTGATTCATGTACAGGGAACAGGAAAATAAATTGAATTTAAAATCATTGATTGGTATGGGAACGGCGGCGTTGTTATTGGCTGCTTGCGGCGGCGGTGGCTCTTCTTCTTCTGCTGCGCCAGAGAAACCTGCGGTGATCACGCCGCCGGACAGTGGTATCATGGCGCGTGGATTCACCTTTGCTCAAAATGAGGCGTTTTTCAAGCTGACTCAGCAACAGCGCCTGGAGCTGGTGGCGCTACCGGTTTTTGAGATTGCCGCACGTGCCAGCAAGACGGAGCAGGTGCATCTGGCGACCGAAAGCGGCGGCGGGATGCTGTCGGCTAGATGTTCGACACGCAGCAGCTGTGTCTCGGCGGGTAGCGCGGATGTTATACGCGTGGAATTGAGCGATAGCAGTCAACTGCGTTTGTGTAATGGCAGTGTTGGCTCACTTGGTGAAAAAGACGTTTATATTTGTGTCGATTCCGAACCTTTCAGCGAGACGGAAATGAGCATTTACTTGGTTAACGGCAAAATAATCAAGAAAACCTTGCGCTACAAACCTGCATAAATTGCATGCGCCGCGTGCCCAGATGTGAGCGGCACGTGGTATTTCATGCCGCGCTCCAGCTGTTATTCCGCTACCGTGAGGTGCGGTTTATGTCGCCGCTTCCAACGAGACCAGATTCTGGCCCCTGATCAAGACTCCGCCCGTTAGCACATATGCCTCCCGGTCCGCTCTCTTCGAGTCGATGCCGCCGTTTTCCCTGAGCATGTCTCCCACCGGGAAGGGCTCGACTTTCGTCAGGCCCCCGGCGCATTCTTCCGTATTCGTCCATCCTGTCACTTTCTTTCCTCTGACGCCCCTGCCGTTGTCTGTTTACGACCTCCAAAGTCCCCCAGCCACCGATATCAAAATTGATATCGAAACAGTGGAAAAATTGATTGGAGAGATTATCGCCCAGCCCCTAAGATAAACGCCGAGCATGCGCACGACATGCAAGCGGTACAACAATATCAATACAATATCTGGAGATTCATGATGCGCAACGCCACCGGCCCGCTCGCGGCCACTTTCCCTCGTCCATTCATTTTGAAGGCAGCCGTTGCGGCATTGGCCGGTATCGGCCTGCTGAGCACGGCTTCGGTCTGGGCGCAGGACGCGGTGGCGGCCGATGCCGGTACCGAGCCTGCGGCGGAAGTGTCGGTGGTGACCGTCAGCGGCGTGCGCCGCTCGGCGCAGAATTCCCAGCAGATCAAGATGCGTTCGGACCAGGTCATCGATTCCATCGTGGCCGACGACATCGGCAAATTCCCTGACAACAACGTGGCCGAAACCCTGGCGCGCATTTCCGGCATCCAGATCCGCCGCGATTCGGGCGAAGCGAGCGCCGTCATGATCCGTGGCTTGCGCGATGTCACGACCCTGCTCAATGGCCGCGAACTGTTCACCACCACGGGCCGCTACGTCAATCTGGCCGACATTCCCGCCACCATGCTGCAGCGCGTCGACGTGTACAAATCGCAGGGCGCCGACCAGGTCGAAGGCGGCGTGGCCGGCATCATCGACGTGCGCACGAACCGCCCGTTCGACTTCAAGGATTTCACGGCCAGCGTGAACACGCGCGCCGTCTACAGCGACAAGTCGAAAGCCACCGACCCGAATATCAGCGGCATGCTGTCGAACCGCTGGAAGACGGGCATCGGCGAAGTGGGCGCGCTGCTGGGCTTGTCGCAGCAGCAACACCGTTACCATGAGGAACGCGCGTTCAGTACGGCGCCCGTGGATAAAAGTTTCCTGTCGCCGGGTTTGACGGGGCCGGACCAGGTGGGCTTGTTGCCGATCAAGGGCGACCGCCGCCGCAGCACCGCCAATGCCGTGCTGCAATGGCGTCCGAACGCCGATATCGAACTGTACGCGGAAGGCATGGCCACGCGCTTCCTGCTCGACGCCGAGTCCGACTACTTCGTCGGCTTGCCATGGTGGGGCACGCCCGTCTCGGCCACCAGGATTGCCGGCAGCAACCAGCTGCAAACGCTGACCTCGACCAACGTCAACACCATCATGTCGACGCAGGCGAACAAGAACCAGACGAAGACGCAGCAGTTCGCCGTGGGCGGCTTGTGGGATATCAACCCGGAATGGCGCTTCACGTCGGAAGTGGCCAGCACCAAAAGCACCTATGCCTGGCGCAATCCGATTCTCGACGCCATCACCGTCGTGCCGAACGCCACCATCAATACCAACCAGAACGGCACCCTGCACGTCGACTACACGGGCATCGATCTGCGAGACCCGTCGAACTACTATCTGAAGGGCTTTTTCGACCGCTACGGCGAAGACAAGGGCAGCTCGAACGATGTGCGCGCGGACCTCGCGTACACGCCGAGCTCAGGCGGCTTTTTCAAGGAAATCAGCGTCGGCGTGCGCGGCGTGAAGCGCGAAGCCGAATCGATCAAGAGCTTCGAGGGCAATGCGGAAGCACCGGACGTGTCCGGCGCCGCGTTTCCGTTCGGCCGCCAGAGCGTGACCTCGATTCCCGGTTTGAATTGCCTGTCGGAACCGATGTCCGGCGGCGGTCCCGACTATGGCTTGAAGCAGTGGTACACGCCGTGCGCCAGCTTCCTGCTCAATAACACGGGGACCATCCGCCAAGCCGTCACGGGCAGCGGCGCGGCGCGCGCCATGGATCCAGGCTCCTTCTTCAAGGATACGGAAAAGACGTATTCGATCTATACCAAGGCGAAGATCGCCTTCAAGCTGGGCGCCTACCCCGTCGATGGCACCGTGGGCGTGCGCGTCGTGCGCACCGAACAAAGCCTGCAAGGCAACAGTTCGCAGGATGGCGTCTACACGCCCGTCATCAGCGACACGGCCAGCACCGACGTGCTGCCCAGCGTAGCCTTGAAAATCAAGCTGCGCGCCGACCTGGTGGGCCGCTTTGCGGCGGGCCGCACCATCAGCCGCCCCGGCTTTGCACAGTTGAACCCGGGCGTGGCCCTCGTCAACTCGACGGAAACGGTGAAGGCGACGGGCGCGGGCGGCAATCCGAATTTGAAACCGGTGACGGGCGACAATGTTGATGCCGCACTGGAATGGTATTTCGCGCCGGCCGGTTCCGTGACGGCCACCGTGTTCCACCACAAGTTCGACGGCTATATCCAGCAACGCATTGCCAGCGAAACCATCGCCGGCAAGGCCTACGACGTGGACCGCCCGTACAACACGGGCGCCGGCAAGCTGCAAGGCCTGGAAATCGGCTACCAGCAGTTTTATGACGGCTTGCCGGGCCTGTTGAGTGGCCTGGGCTTGCAAGCGAACGGCACCTACATGAGCGGCAGCACCGACGATGAGACGGGCAGCCATGCCATCACGGGCGTGTCGCGCTATGCCTACAACCTGGTGTTGCTGTACGAAAAAGATGCGTGGTCGGGCCGCCTGGCCTACAACTGGCGCTCGAAATTCATCGACAGCTACAACCAGGGCGGCCCGGGCCTGGACTTGAAAGTGGCGCCGACGGCGCAGCTTGACGGATCGCTGTCGTACAAGATCAACGAACAGTTCACCGTGACCCTCGATGGGAATAACTTGCTCGATACCAAGTTCAAGGATTACTGGAACGAGCCGGGCGTGTATGCGCGCGATACGCGCCGTTATGACCGCACGGTAGGGTTATCACTGCGCTGGAAAATGTAAAACGTCCATGGCTGCGTTGCATTGCCTCGCCGTACTCCTCGTACTGTCTTCGGCAACGCGCCTTGCCCTGAACGTTTTACATGAGTGAAAAAAGCAGTATCCAAGGGCGTTGCCATGGTTTCGGCCGGCAGCGCCCCTTGCGTTGCAGTTAGGCAGTCAGACACGATTCATCATCAAAAGAATGGACGGAAAGCATGGAGACGCAAAAATTATCCACCGTTGAAAAGGTCGGCTTCGGCGCCGGCGACATGGCGCTCAATGTCGTCATCTCGTCGATGATGTTGATCATCACCTTTTTCTATACCGATATCTATGGCTTGAAAACCACGGACCTGGCCCTGCTGTTCGTGGCCGTGAAAGTCATCGGCGCCATCGCCGACCTGGGCATGGGCCAGATCACGGACCGCTACAGCTTTGCCGCAGGCCGTTACCGTCCCTACCTGCTGTGGCTGGCCGTGCCGTTCGGCGTCAGCGTGTTTTTTGTGTTCACCACGCCGGAATGGGGCTATGACGCCAAATTGATCTGGGCGTATTCGACGTATATCCTGATGACGATCATGACGGCCGGCGTGGGCATCCCCTACATCTCGCTGATCAGCGGACTCACCAGCGACCCGCACGAGCGCCTCTCGGCCAATGGCTACCGTTTGTTCTTCGCCAAGATCGGCGCCTTCATGGTGACCATCGTCGTGCCGATCCTGTCGCAGCGCTGGGGCGGCGGCAACCCGGCCGTCGGCTACCAGGCGGCCATGGCCGTGATGGCGGTGATGGGCGTGGCCCTGTTCCTGTTCTGCTATTTCACCACCACCGAGCGCGTCGTGCACATGGTGGAAAAACAATCGCTGCTGGAACAATTGAAGGTGCTGCTGCAGAACGACCAGTGGCTGGTGCTGTGCGGCGTGTGCGTCACGGGCACGGTCGGCTACGTGGTGCGCGGTTCCGTCGCCATCTATTATGCGAAATACTATCTGGGTGGCAGCACGGAAACCGTGGCCGCCTTTCTGACCACGGGCGTGGTGGCGGCCATCCTGGCCATGATCGCCTCGACCTGGATCACCAAGTTTTATTGCAAGGTCAAGCTGTTCCGCTACTCGCAAATCGGCGTCGCGCTGATCAGCCTGGCGATCTACTTTTTTGTGAAGCCGAGCGACACCGTGCTGGCTTTCGCCCTGTATTTCCTGCTCTCCTTTGTGGTGGACTTGCATGCGCCCGTGTTCTGGTCGGCCATCGCGGAAACCATCGATTATGGTCAAGTCAAGACGGGCAAGCGCGTCTCCGGTTTCGCCTTTGGCGGCATCTCCGTCTGCCAGAAGGCGGGCATGGCCGTGGCGGGCTTTTTGGTCGGCATGCTGCTGTCGTATTTCGACTACCAGCCCAACCATGAACAAACGCAATTCGCCCTGAACGGCATCGCCCTGATGCTGTCGATCATCCCCGGCTTCTTTCATTTGCTGATGGGCTTGCTGATGTTCAAGTACCGCATCAGCGACAGCTATTACACGGGCGTGAAAACCGAAATGCATAAGCGCGGCTACGTGGCCGCGTAAGAATAATTGAATGGAGCAAGCAACATGGCAGACGTCTTGAAACCGCTGATCGAACAACGCGCCGACCCGCATATCTACCGCCACAGCGATGGCTATTATTACTTTACGGCGTCCGTGCCCCAGTACGACCGTATCGAACTGCGCCGCGCCGACAGTATCGCCGGCCTGGCCGGCGCGCCAGCGGTCGACGTGTGGCACAAGCCGGAAACGGGCCCGTACAGCGAACTGGTGTGGGCACCTGAGCTGCACTTCAACCAGGGCGCCTGGTATGTGTATTTCGCCGCCGCGCCGAGCCGCGAAATCAAAGATAAATTGTTCCAGCACCGCATGTATGCGATCCGCAATGCCAACGCCAACCCTTTGATTGGCGAGTGGGAATTCATGGGGCAGATCGATACGGGCATCGACACCTTCTGCCTGGACGCCACCACGTTCGAACACGACGGCGTGCTGTTTTACCTGTGGGCGCAAAAGGATGTGGCCATCGAGGGCAACTCGAACCTGTACATCGCACCGATGGCCACGCCGTGGCAGCTGGCCGGCCCGCCCGTGATGCTGAGCAAGCCGGAATTCGACTGGGAAATCCGTGGCTTCTGGGTCAACGAGGGACCGTCCGTGCTGAAACGCAATGGCAAGATCTTCATCAGCTATTCGGCCAGCGCCACTGATGAAAACTATGCGATGGGCTTGCTGTCGGCCGATGACACGGCCGACTTGCTCGATCCGGCGGCGTGGACGAAGTCGCCCGAGCCCGTGTTTGCCACCTGCTACGAGCACGGCATCTACGGCCCCGGCCACAACAGTTTTACCTCGGCCGACGATGGCGACGGCGTGTTGCTGGTGTACCATGCCCGCACCTACACGGAAATCGTCGGCGACCCCCTGTGGAACCCGGATCGCCACACGTTTGTGAAGCCGCTGCGCTGGGATGCGCAAGGCATGCCCGTGTTTGGCCGCTCATCGACCCTGTAACGTTCCGGACCCGACGCCATGACCCCAGTTGATTCTGTTTCAGTGACGCAAGCGCCATTCGGCATCCTGCCCGATGGCCAGCACGTGACGGTGTTTACCCTGGCGAACCGCCAGGGCATGCAGGTAAAAGTGCTCGACTTTGGCGCCATCATCAGCGCAATCCACGTGCCGGACCGCGACGGCGCCTTCGCCGACGTGGTGCTCGGTTTCGACCGCCTCGAACCGTATTTGCAGAACAGCGCCTTCCTGGGCGCCGTCATCGGGCGTTTCGGCAACCGCATCGCGGCAGGACGTTTCAGTCTGGACGGCAAGGATTACCAGTTGGCCGTGAACAATGCGCCCAATCACTTGCATGGCGGCAACCAGGGCTTTCACCAGGTGATGTGGCAGGCCGCGCCGTTCACGACGGATGACGCCGTGGGCGTGACGTTTACCCGCTGCAGCCCGGACGGCGAAGATGGCTACCCGGGCAAGCTCGACGTGACGCTGACCTATGAACTGGATGACGACAACGCGCTGAGCCTGCGCTACCACGCCGTGACGGACCAGGCCACACCGATCAACCTGACCAACCACAGCTATTTCAACCTGGCGGGGCAGGGCAGTATCCTCGGCCATGAGTTGACGATCAACGCGGACCGCTACCTGCCCGTCGATGCGGGGGCTATCCCCACGGGCGAACTGGCTGATGTGACCGGCACGCCGTTCGACTTGCGCCAAAGTGCCGTCATCGGTGACAGCATCACCCTGCCGCATGAACAGCTCCGCATCGGGCGCGGTTACGACCATAACTTTGTGCTCAATCAACAGCCAGGCCAGGCGTTGACGCTGGCCGCCATGGTGCGCGAGCCGGAATCGGGCAGGGTGATGCAGGTGTACACGCAGGAGCCGGGCATCCAGTTTTATTCCGGTAACTTCCTCGACGGCAGCCAGCACGGCAAGCGGGGTGCCCACAGTTACCGCAGCGCGCTATGCCTGGAAACCCAGCATTTTCCCGATTCGCCGAACCAGGCGCATTTCCCGAATGCCATTTTGCGGCTGGGCGAGGAATACCGGACGGTAACCGTGTACCGGTTTTCCGCCGAGTAAGCACCCCTGCCAAAACAGCCCACGCCCTGCCGCCACGCGCCCGCAGGGCGTTTTCATTGGGGCATGCTGATACCGTTTTCGATATCGGAACGCATTAAAAATTGATTGGAAAGGCATGGCAGGATTCTTTAGTATTCCAACATCGCTGCCCGGGCCGACGACATTAGATCCGGCATGGCACAACCAGGAGAATGGCATGTCTGAGACAAAAAAGAAGGTAGCCCTGCGCTCGGCCGAGTGGTTCGGCTCGCAGGACAAAAATGGCTTCATGTACCGCAGCTGGATGAAAAACCAGGGCATACCTGACCATGAATTTCATGGCAAGCCCATCATCGGCATTTGCAATACCTGGTCCGAACTGACCCCCTGCAACGCGCATTTCCGCCAGCTGGCCGAACACGTCAAGCGCGGCATCCTGGAGGCGGGCGGTTTCCCAGTGGAGTTCCCCGTCTTCTCGAACGGCGAATCGAATTTGCGCCCGACAGCCATGCTGACGCGCAACCTGGCGTCGATGGACGTGGAAGAATCGATCCGCGGCAATCCGATGGACGCCGTCGTGCTGCTGGTCGGCTGCGACAAGACCACGCCGGCATTGCTGATGGGCGCGGCCAGCGTCGACATTCCCACCATCGTCGTCAGCGGCGGCCCCATGCTGAACGGCAAACTGAACGGCAAAGACATCGGTTCCGGCACGGCCGTGTGGCAGTTGCACGAACAGATGAAGGCCGGTTCCATCACCTTGCACCAGTTCATGTCGGCCGAATCAGGCATGTCGCGCTCGGCAGGCACCTGCAACACCATGGGCACGGCCTCGACCATGGCCAGCATGGCGGAAGCGCTGGGCACGTCCCTGCCGCACAACGCGGCCATTCCCGCCGTCGATTCGCGCCGCTACGTGCTGGCGCACATGTCGGGCATCCGCATCGTTGAAATGGTGCACGAAGACCTGCGCCTGTCGAAAGTGCTGACGCGCGAGGCGTTTGAAAACGCCATCAAGGTCAACGCGGCCATTGGCGGTTCCACCAATGCCGTGATCCACCTGAAAGCGATTGCCGGCCGGATCGGCGTGCCGCTGGAGCTGGAAGACTGGACCAAGGTCGGCCGTGGCACGCCGACCATCGTCGACTTGCTGCCGTCGGGCCGTTTCCTGATGGAAGAGTTTTACTACGCGGGCGGCTTGCCGGCCGTGATACGCCGTCTGGGCGAGGGCGATTTGCTGCCGCACAAGAATGCGCTGACCGTCAACGGCAAGTCGCTCTGGGACAACTGCGTCGAAGCGCCGATCTACAACGATGAAGTGGTGCGCACGCTGGACAACCCCTTGCTGGCCGATGGCGGCATTTGCGTGTTGCGCGGCAACCTGGCGCCGCGCGGCGCTGTCTTGAAACCATCGGCCGCCTCGCCGCATCTGATGCGGCACCGCGGCAAGGCCGTCGTCTTCGAAGACTTTGAACATTACAAATCGCGCATCCTCGATCCCGACCTGGACGTCGACGCGAACTCCGTGCTGGTGATGAAAAATTGCGGCCCGAAAGGCTATCCGGGCATGGCCGAAGTGGGCAACATGGGCTTGCCGCCGAAGCTGCTGGCGCAGGGCATCACCGACATGGTGCGCATCTCGGACGCGCGCATGAGCGGCACCGCGTACGGCACCGTCGTGTTGCACGTGGCGCCGGAAGCGATGGCGGGCGGCCCGCTGGGCATCGTCAAGGATGGCGACATGATCGCCCTCGATTGCCATGCGGGCAGCCTGAATATCGACATCAGCGATGCGGAAATCGCCGAGCGCCTGGCGAAACGCGAGCTGGGCAGTGCGCCCGGACCGAAGAGCGGCTATCAGCAGCTGTATATCGAACACGTGTTGCAGGCCGACGAAGGCTGCGATTTCGACTTCCTGGTCGGCAATCGCGGTTCCGCCGTGCCGCGCCACTCACATTAAGCGGAGAATCCCATGCTGTTGCTGCAATTTACGAATGAACACGGCGGCCGCCTGGTCGGCCTGCTGCAAGACGACCAGATCCGCGTTATCGAAGGCTACAACACGACGTATGCGTTGGCGCAAGACGCCATCCGCAAGAAGGTCAACCTGGCCGAGCTGGTCAACGCCACCGTCGGCAATACCATGCACTTGTACGCGGACGTGGCTGCCAGCGGCCGCCTGCTGGCGCCGCTCGATCACGCGGACGAAGCGCACTGCTACGTGACGGGCACAGGCCTGACCCATCTGGGTAGCGCCGGCGCGCGCGACGCCATGCACAAGAAGATCGGTGGCGATGCGGAGTCCTTGAGCGATTCGATGAAAATGTTCCGCCTGGGTGTGGAAGGCGGCAAGCCGGCCGATGGCACGGCCGGCGCCCAGCCCGAGTGGTTCTATAAAGGCGATGGCTCCATCGTGCGCCCAAGCGGCCAGCCCCTGCGCATGCCGGACTTTGCCCTCGATGGCGGTGAAGAGCCGGAAATCGCCGGCCTGTACGTGATCGGCGACGACGGCCAGCCCTACCGCGTCGGCTACGCCATCGGCAATGAATTCTCGGACCACGTCACGGAACGCCAGAATTATCTGTACCTGGCCCACTCGAAGCTGCGCATGTGCAGCGTGGGCCCGGCCCTGCTGGTGGGCGAATTGCCCGCACACATCGATGGCGCCTCACGCGTGCTCGACGCTGCCGGCAATGTGCGCTGGGAAAAGGCCTTTGTCAGCGGCGAAGACAATATGTCGCACACGATTGCCAACCTGGAACACCATCACTTCAAGTATCCGCTGTTCAAGCGCCCTGGCGACGTGCACGTGCACTTCTTCGGCACGGCCACCCTGAGCTTTGCCGATGGCGTGAGCGTGGCGCCGGGCGAAACCTTTGAAATCGAAGCGCCGGCCTTTGGCCCTGCCTTGCGCAACCGCCTCGACGTCTTCCCAACCGCATTTGCGAAAGTGAGTACATTATGAGTTTCAATATCACCGGTGATGCATTGATCGGCGGCGCAGCCGTTAGGGGCAATGGCGGCTCCTTCGAAGCGTGGGACCCGGCCGCGCGCGCCCACATCGCGCCCGCCTTCCACATGGTGGACGTAGCGCAAATCGACGCAGCCTGCCGTCTGGCGCAAGCCGCGTTCGACCCGTTCCGCGCCACCAGCGATGCGCAGCGCGCCGACTTCCTCGACACCATCGCCGCGCAAATCGGCGAACTGGGCGACGACTTGATCGTGCGCGCCATGACGGAAAGCGGCTTGCCGCGCGCGCGCCTGGAAGGCGAGCGTGGCCGCACCGTGGGTCAGTTGAAACTGTTCGCCGGCTTGCTGCGCGAAGGCTCGTGGACCGATGCGCGCATCGATTCGGCTTTGCCCGAGCGCACACCGCCGCGTCCTGACTTGCGCTTGCGCATGATCGGCCTGGGCCCCGTCGCCGTGTTTGCAGCCAGTAACTTCCCGCTGGCCTTCTCGGTGGCCGGCGGCGATACGGCCTCGGCGCTGGCTGCCGGCTGCCCCGTCGTACTGAAAGCCCACTCGGCCCATCCTGGCACGTCGGAACTGGTGGCGCGCGCCATCGTCAAAGCCATCGAGATTTGCCAGCTGCCGGCCGGCGTATTTGCCTTGTTGACGGGCACGGGCAACGGCATCGGCCAGACGCTGGTGGCGCATCCGGCCATCCAGGCCGTCGGCTTTACGGGTTCGCGTTCGGGCGGCATCGCCCTGATGAAGGTGGCGGCGGAACGTGCTCAGCCGATCCCCGTATATGCGGAAATGAGCAGCATCAACCCCGTGTTTGTGCTGCCGCAAGCCTTGGCTGCCCGTGGCGCGGCGATCGCCAGCGGTTTTGCCGCTTCGCTGACGATGGGCGTGGGCCAGTTCTGCACCAATCCCGGCCTCGTGCTGGGCCTGGAAGGGGCCGACTTTACGGCGTTTGCCGCCGCCGCAGCAGCAGCGCTGACACCGGCACCGGCCGCCACCATGCTGACGGCCGGCATCGCCAGCAGCTATGCCAAGGGCGTGGCGGCGCTGGCGCAGCATGCCGATGTGACGCCGCTGGTACACAACACGGGCGAGGAAGGCAAGGGCGCCGCCGCCCTGTTCGTCACTTCGGGCGAGGCCTTCCTGGCCAGGCACGATTTGCGCGACGAAGTGTTCGGTCCCGCCTCCTTGCTGGTCGCGTGCCGCGACATCGAGCAATTGCTGGCGATCACGGAAAGCCTGGAAGGCCAGCTGACGGCCACGCTGCAGATGGATGCCGGCGACCTGGACAATGCGCGCCGTTTGCTGCCCGTGCTGGAACGCCGCGTGGGCCGCATCCTGGCCAACGGTTTCCCGACCGGCGTGGAAGTGTCGACGGCCATGGTGCACGGCGGCCCGTTCCCGGCCACTTCGGACGGCCGCAGCACGTCGGTCGGCACGGCGGCCATCAACCGCTTCCTGCGCCCCGTGTCTTACCAGAACCTGCCGCAGGACTTGCTGCCGGCATCGCTGCGCGACGATAATCCGCTCAGTATCTGGCGCCGTCACGATGGTGTGCTGGGCAAACTTTAAGCATCAAAAATAAAAATACACAGGTGGAGACAAGATGAAGCAATTGGCGAAATATGGCAGCTTGCAGGGCAAGCGCGTGTTCATCACGGGTGGCGGCAGCGGCATCGGCGAATCTTTGGTGGCGGAGTTTGCCGCCCAGGGCGCGCTGGTGGCGTTTGTCGACATCGCCGTGGAAGCGAGCGAGGCCCTGTGCCGCCGCCTGGCCGAAGCGGGCTTGACGGCGCCCCTGTTCCGCCATTGCGACATCACGGATATTGCCTCCCTGCAAGCCGTCATGGCGGAACTGGCCGAGAAGCTGGGCGACTTCGATATCCTCGTCAACAATGCGGCCAATGACCAGCGCCATCAGGCGCAGGACGTCACCCTGGAGTACTGGAACGAGCGCATTGCGATCAATCAGCGTCCCATGTTCTTCACGTGCCAGGCCGTCTTCGAGGGCATGAAACGCCAGGGCGGCGGTTCCATCATCAACGTCAGCTCGATTTCCTGGCACATGAAGTCGGGCGGCTATCCCGTGTATGCCACCACCAAGGCGGCCGTCGTGGGCCTCACGCGGGGCCTGGCGCGCGATTATGGCGCCCACAATATCCGCGTCAACACGGTCACGCCCGGCTGGGTCATGACGCAGCGCCAGATCGAGCTGTGGGTCGACGACGCGGCGGAAGTGGAAATCCAGAAAAGCCAGTGCTTGCCAAGCAAGCTGATGCCACAGGACATCGCCGCCATGGTGCTGTTCCTCGCCGCCGATGACGGCGCGATGTGCTCCAGTCAGGAATTCATCGTCGACGCCGGCTGGGTCTGACAAAACGTCCAGGGCGTTGTTGCAGGGTCTCGCCGTACTAGCGTACTGTCTTCGACCCTGCGCCTAGCCCTGGGCGTTTTGTCGGCTGCTGGCCTTCCCGCCTTACCCCCATTCGTGTATGCCTCCAACCCCGCGGCAGGAGAGGCATCGCCATTCCAGATTGCCGGGAGTGATCCCGGCCCTTGCTTTTCACTCAAAAACAGGAGACAGCATGAAATTCATCCATACCAGCATCGTGGCCTTGAGCCTCGTCGTCGGCGGCGCCTTTGCCGCGCCCGTCAAGGTCACCATTGACGTGGCCACGCCCGGTCCCGTGATCAACAAAAACGTCTACGGCCAGTTCGCCGAGCATCTGGGCACCGGTATCTACGAAGGCATGTGGGTGGGGCCGGACTCTGCCATCCCGAATACCAAGGGCTGGCGCAATGACGTGCTGGGCGCGCTGAAACAGTTGCATGTGCCGCTGGTGCGCTGGCCGGGCGGCTGTTTTGCCGATGAATATCACTGGAAGGACGGCATCGGCGCGCGCGAGAAGCGCCCGACCAAGGTCAACACCAACTGGGGCGGCGTGGAAGAGTCGAACGCCGTCGGCACGCACGAATTCTTCGACCTGGCGGAATTGCTGGGCGCGCAAACCTATATCAACGGCAACCTCGGTTCCGGCACGCCGCAGGAAATGTCCGAATGGCTCGAATACATGACGTCGGACAGCAAGTCGACCCTGGCCGAGTTGCGCCGCAAGAATGGCCGCGCGCAGCCGTACAAGGTCGATTATTTCGGCATCGGCAATGAAGCCTGGGGTTGCGGCGGCAATATGCGTCCGCAGTACTACGCCGACCTGTACAAGCACTATCACACCTTCATGAAGACGCCGGAAAGCGCGCGCCCGAAATTCATCGCCAGTGGCGGCAATGACGACGACATCAGCTGGTCCGGCACCCTGAGCCGCGAAATCAAGCCGAACATGATGGATGCCATCAGTTTCCACTACTACACGGTGCCGACCGGCGTATGGGAAAAGAAGGGCGCCGCCACGGGCTTTGGCGAAAATGAATGGATTTCCACCCTGAGCCGCACCCTGCGCATCGATAGCTTGATCAAGAACAATCTCGCCGCCATCGACAAGAACGATCCCTCAAAAAAGACGGGCTTGTACGTCGACGAGTGGGGCACCTGGTACGACGTGGAGCCGGGCACCAACACGGGCTTCCTGTTCCAGCAAAACAGCTTGCGCGACGCACTGGTCGCGGCCCTGAACTTCAATATTTTCCATCAGCACGCGGACCGCGTGCGCATGACGAATATCGCGCAGATGGTCAATGTGCTGCAGGCGATGATCATCACGGACAAGGATAGCTATTTCCTCACCCCCACGTATCACGCGTTTGAAATGTACGTGCCGTTCCAGGATGCCACCTCGCTGCCGGTCGCCATTAGCGGCAATGGCAAGTACAGCCTGGGCAAGGTCAGCATTCCTGAAGTGAGCGCCTCGGCCGCGCGCGGCAAGGATGGCAAGGTGTATCTGTCGCTGGTCAACACGAACCCGCACAAGGCCGTCGACGTGAGCGTGGCGCTGGCCGGCAAGCCAGCGTCCAAGGTGACGGGCCGCGTGCTGACCGCCGGCAAGATGGATGCCGTCAACAGCTTTGCGCAGCCGCAAGCCGTGCAGCCGGTGGCGTTCAATGCCCAGGCGCAAGGCGGCAAGCTGACCGTGTCGGTGCCCGCCAAGGCCGTCGTGGTGGTGGCGGTCGAATAAACCTGCCGATGTTGAGGTATCCGGCCGGCCCGCATGACGGGCCGGCTGGCCATGTGGAGAACACGATGCAATTTTCGATAATGATGGCCTTGGCGGCCATGCTTGCCTTCAGCCCCGCCCAGGCGGCCCAGGTCAGCGTGCACGACCCCGTGATGGCGAAGGAAGGCGACACGTATTATCTGTACAGCACGGGTCCCGGCATTACCTTTTACAGCTCGAAAAATAGGGTCGACTGGCAGCCGGAAGGGCGCGTCTTCGCGGGCCAGCCCACGTGGGCAAAAACGGCCGCGCCATCGTTTGACGACCACATCTGGGCGCCCGACGTGCAATTTCACGACGGCAAGTATTACCTGTACTACTCGGTCTCCGGTTTCGGCAAGAACACGTCCGGCATCGGCGTGACCGTCAACACCACCTTGAATCCCCGTTCGCCCGATTACCGTTGGGTCGACCAGGGCATGCTGCTGCAATCGGTGCCCGAGCGCGACGAGTGGAATGCCATCGACTCGAACATCATCACCGATGCGGCCGGCACGCCGTGGATGGCCTTCGGCTCGTTCTGGAACGGCATCAAGCTGGTCAAGTTGACGCCCGACTGGACCCATATTGCGGAACCGCAAGAGTGGCATTCCCTGGCGCGCCGGGCGCCGCTGCCGCCAAGGGCGGGTGAATTCAAGCCCGCGCCCGAGGAAATCGAGGCGCCGTTCATCTTCCAGCGTGGCGATGACTATTTCCTGTTTGTTTCCTGGGGCCTGTGTTGCCAGAAAGAAAAAAGCACCTACCACCTGGCCGTGGGCAGGTCCAACAGCGTGACGGGACCGTATCTGGACAAGAATGGCCGCGACATGGCGCAGGGCGGCGGCACCGTGGTGCTGCAAGGCGACAAGGACTGGCAAGGCCTGGGCCACAACAGCGCGTACACGTTCGATGGCAAGGATTACCTGGTGCTGCATGCGTATGAGACGGCGGACAATTATTTACAGAAGCTCAAGATCCTGCCCATGACGTGGGACCAGGACGGCTGGCCGCAGGTGGACCCGCGTGACTTGAACCGCTATCAAAGCCGCGAATTGCCGGCCGCCAAACGCTAAGAGACCAGGAGCGGTGGGCCAGGGGATACGCAAATCGGTATCGCAAGCGAAAAAGAATTGATTGGATGGCTATGTTGCTTTCTCCTACCATGGGTTCATAAAAAACCGCCCATCCGGCATCCGGCTGTGATGGTATTCCAATAAAAAACTGGAGACAAGAATGACCTTGAGCCGCCGCACCCTCCTCGCCAGCGCCATGCTGCTGGCCTTTTCCGCCACCACCTTCGCTACCACGTCCGCTTTCGCCGCCAAGCCCCTCGTCATGGGCTTTTCGCAGGTGGGCGCCGAGAGCGAATGGCGCACCGCCAATACCGTCTCCATCAAGGATGCTGCCAAGAAAGATGGCGTCACCCTGAAATTTGCCGATGCGCAGCAAAAGCAGGAAAACCAGGTCAAGGCCCTGCGCTCGTTCATCGCGCAAAAAGTCGACGTGATCGCCTTCTCGCCCGTCGTGGAATCGGGCTGGGATACGGTGTTGCGCGAAGCCAAGGCCGCCAAGATTCCCGTCATCCTGACGGACCGCGCCGTCAACGTGGCCGACAAATCGCTGTACGTGACCTTTATCGGGTCCGATTTCGTGGAAGAGGGCCGCCGCGCGGGCCAATGGCTGCTGGATTATGCCAAGAAAACCCCGGATGCCACCTTGAACATCGTCGAACTGCAGGGCACGGTCGGTTCCGCGCCCGCCATCGACCGCAAGGAAGGCTTCCAGGAAGTCATCGGCAAGAATCCCAAGCTGAAGATCATCCGTTCGCAAACGGGCGACTTTACGCGCGCCAAGGGCAAGGAAGTGATGGAAGCGTTCCTGAAAGCGGAAGGCAAGAAGATCAACGTCTTGTACGCGCACAATGACGACATGGCCATCGGCGCCATCCAGGCCATCGAAGAAGCGGGCATGAAACCGGGCAAGGACATCATCATCATCTCGATCGATGGCGTGAAAGGCGCGTTCGAGGCCATGATCGCCGGCAAGCTGAACGTCACCGTCGAGTGCAGCCCGCTGCTGGGCCCGCAACTGATGTCCATCGCCCGCGATGTGGTGGCCGGCAAGCCCGTGCCGGCGCGCATCACGACGGTGGAAGGCGTGTTCCCTGCCGAGGTGGCCGCCAAGGAATTTCCGAACCGTAAGTACTAAGCTTGCCGCATGATGAAGACGCAAGCGCATCACATGGCCGCGCCAGCTCCCTTGCTGGAGTTGCGCGGCATCAGCAAAGCCTTTCCCGGCGTCAAAGCCCTCAGCGACGTTGCCCTGCGCCTGTATCCGGGTGAAGTGCATACCCTGATGGGGCAAAACGGCGCGGGAAAGTCGACCCTGATCAAGGTGCTGACGGGCGTCTACACGCCTGACAGCGGCCAGATTTTGCTCGATGGCAAGCCCATCGCCCCCGCCTCCACCTCGGACGCGCAGGCGCTCGGCATCAGCACCGTGTACCAGGAAGTCAATCTGTGCCCGAACCTGTCGGTGGCGGAAAATATTTTTATCGGCCGCTATCCGCGCCGCTTCGGCTTCATCGATTGGCGTTCCATGCAGCAGCAGGCGCGTGCCTTGCTGCAGCAATTGCAGATCGATATCGATGTCACGGCGCAATTGTCCAGCTTTCCATTGGCCATCCAGCAAATGGTGGCCATTTCGCGCGCGCTGAATATTTCGGCCCGCGTGCTGATCCTCGACGAACCCACGTCCAGTCTGGACGAGGCGGAAGTCACTCTGCTGTTTTCCGTACTGCGCCGTTTGCGCGAGCAGGGCATGGCGATCCTGTTTGTGACCCACTTTCTCGATCAGACCTACGCCATTTCTGACCGCATCACGGTGATGCGCAATGGCGAGCGCGAAGGAGAGTATGCGTGCAGCGAACTGTCGCGCCTGGCGCTGGTCAATAAAATGATCGGCGTGGCGGCGGATACCCAAGCGCAAGAGCTTGACCTGGCGCAAGAAGCGGGCGCGGTCAGCTTTGGTCCCACCGTGCTGGAAGCAACAGGGCTGGGCCGCAAGGGCGCCTTGCTGCCCATGGATTTCCACATCCGCCAGGGTGAATTGCTGGGCTTGGCCGGCTTGCTCGGTTCGGGCCGCACGGAACTGGCACGCTTGCTGTTCGGCGCCGACAAGGCCGACTCGGGCAATATCACCATGCAGGGCCAGCCGCGCCAGTTCAATGTGCCGCGCGACGCGATTGCCCGCGACATCGGCTTTTGCTCGGAAGACCGCAAGCACGAGGGCGCGATCCTGTCGCTGTCCGTGCGCGAAAACATCATCCTGGCCTTGCAGGCGCGCACGGGCTTGCTGCGCGCCATCCCGTTCAAGCGCCAGCAGGCGCTGGCCGACGAATATGTGAAGGCGCTGGGCATCAAGACGGCCAGCATCGAGACGCCGATCGGCAGCCTGTCGGGCGGCAATCAGCAAAAGGCATTGCTGGCGCGCTGGCTGGTGACCTCGCCCGCCATGCTGATTTTAGACGAACCGACG
Source organism: Janthinobacterium sp. PAMC25594 (assembly GCF_019443505.1). Lineage (NCBI taxonomy): Bacteria > Pseudomonadati > Pseudomonadota > Betaproteobacteria > Burkholderiales > Oxalobacteraceae > Janthinobacterium > Janthinobacterium sp. PAMC25594. The sequence goes on along the minus strand of NZ_CP080377.1, from coordinate 3,768,227 downwards.
CGCGGCATCGACGTGCGCGCCAAGCAGGAAATCATGAGCTATGTGAGCAATCTGTGCCGCAAGGGCATGGCGATTCTGTTCATCTCGTCCGAACTGCCCGAAGTGCTGCGCTGCAGCGACCGTATTCTGGTCATGCGCGACCGCAAGGCTTGCGGCGACTATGCGCGCGGCGAGCTCGATGACAGTTCCGTGCTGCAAGTGATTGCCGGAGACGCCACATGAGTTTATCCACGCCCTCCAGCGCGCCCTTGGCGCGTCCGGCTTCTTTTACAGGGAATACCGTCTTGCACCACCCCTTGAGCCGCCCCCTGGCCGCGCTGTTCCTGCTGCTGCTGGTCGATCTTTTTGCCATCCCCGGCTTTTTCCACCTGGAAGTGCGCGACGGCCATTTGTACGGCAGCGTGATCGACATCGTCAACCGCGCCGCGCCCTTGATGCTGGCGGCCCTGGGCATGACCCTCGTCATCGCCACGCGCGGCATCGATATTTCCGTGGGCGCCGTCGTGGCCCTGTCCGGCACCGTGGCCGCCATGCTGATCGGCGGCACCATGGTGATGGACAATGGCGTGGCTACCTATGTGAGCAACATCCCCATGGGCTGGGCCCTGGCGGCGGCCTTGGGCGCGGCCCTGCTGTGCGGCGCCTGGAATGGCGTGCTGGTGGCCGGTCTCGGCTTGCAACCGATCGTCGCGACATTGATATTGATGGTGGCGGGGCGCGGCCTGGCGCAATTGCTGACGGATGGGCAGATCGTCACCGTCTATTATCAACCGTACTTTTTCATCGGCAGTGGCTATTTGTTCGGCTTGCCGTTCTCGCTGTTCCTCGTCGCGGCCGTGTTCATCATCACGGCCGTGCTGATGCGCAAGACCGCATTGGGCCTGTTCATCCAGGCCGTTGGCATCAACCCCGTCGCCGCGCGCCTGGCCGGCATCAGGACGGCTACCCTGATCTTTTTCGTCTACGTCTTTTGCGCCGCTTGCGCGGGCTTGTCGGGGCTGATGATCAGCTCGAACATCAAGAGCGCCGATGCGAACAATGCGGGCCTGATGCTGGAACTGGACGCCATCCTGGCCGTCACCCTGGGCGGCACGTCGCTGGCTGGCGGCAAGTTCAGCCTCGTGGGTAGCATGATCGGCGCGCTCATCATCCAGACCCTGACCTACACGATTTATTCGCTCGGCGTGCCGCCCGAGGTGAACATGGTCGTCAAGTCCGTCGTCGTCTTCCTCGTCTGCCTGTCGCAATCGTCGGAATTCAAGCAATTGCTGCATCGGAGAAAAGCATGAAGGGCTTGCTGCACACCCCGTATTTCACTTCGCTCGTCACGGTCTTGCTGCTGGTGGTGATGCTGGGCCTGGGTGGCGCCGCCTATCCGGGCCTGCTGTCGACGCAAGTGATCTTTAACCTGTTGATCGATAACGCCTTTTTGCTGGTGATCGCCGTCGGCATGACCTTCGTCATTGTTTCCGGCGGCATCGACTTGTCTGTCGGCTCCGTGCTGGCCCTGTCGACCATGATCGCCGCCTGGCTGCTGCACGTGGCGCACTGGCCGCCGCTGCTGGTGATCGTCACCGTGCTGGCGCTGGGCACCGTGTTTGGCGCCGGCATGGGCGCGCTGATCCATTATTTCAAATTGCAGCCCTTCATCGTCACCCTGGCCGGCATGTTTCTGGCGCGGGGGCTGTGCTACTTGATCAGCATCAATTCCATCACCATCGATGACCCGCTGTTCGTCGCCATGTCGCAGACGCAATTGGGCTTACTCGGCGGTTTTGTTTCGCCCGGCGTGGTGATTGCCGTGGTCACTTTGCTGCTGGCCATCTGGCTGGCGCACGCCACGCCGTTCGGCCGCGCCGTGTATGCGATCGGCGGCAATGAGCAGTCGGCCCTGATGATGGGCTTGCCAGTGGGCCGCACCAAGGTCTTCATTTACGCCTTCAGCGGATTCTGTGCGTCCCTGGGCGGCGTGCTGTTTTCGTTCTACATGCTGTCCGGCTATGGCTTGCATGCGCAAGGCACGGAGCTGGACGCGATTGCCGCCGTCGTCATCGGCGGCACCCTGCTCAGCGGCGGCTATGGCTACGTGGCCGGTGCGCTGTCGGGCGTGCTGGTGCTCGGTACCATCCAGACCCTGATCGCCTTCGACGGCACGCTCAGCTCGTGGTGGACCAAGATCGTCATCGGCGGCCTGCTGTTCGTCTTTTGCGTCGTGCAAAGACTGATGGCCATGGGCCAGAAAACCACCAAAGGGAGTTAATCGATGTTCAAGCAACACACACGTGCCGCAGCCATCGGCATGGCGGTGGCGCTCGCCTGCAAGGCATCGTGACCGCTCGTTGACGACGCTCAAAAAGGAGACACACCGATATCTGGAATATCGATATTGAGTTAAAACTGATATCGATCATGATATGATTTATTCATGGATACCCTCAACCCCAACTGGTTCTTGCGAGCCCGCCTGAAGACGCGGCAATTGCTGCTGTTGATCGCCCTTGACGAGCAGCGCAACATCCATCGCGCGGCGGAAGAATTGCACATGACGCAGCCGGCCGCGTCCAAGCAAATCAAGGACCTGGAAGAGATGCTGGACGTGCGCCTGTTCGATAGGTTGCCGCGTGGCATGGAACCGACCATCTACGGCGAAACGATGATACGCCACGCGCGCATGGCCCTGACGAGCCTGTCCTTGGCGCATGACGACATCGTCGCGCTTAAATCTGGCCTGACGGGCCAGGTGGAAGTGGGCGTGATCATGACGCCGGCCATGGCCTTGCTGCCGCGCGCGATTGCCCGCATCAAGCAGCAGGCGCCGCTGATGCGCATCGGCGTGCATTTGGAGCACAGCAACACCCTGATGGACATGCTGCAGCATGGCACGCTCGATTTCATGATCGGGCGCATCCTGGAAAAGGAAAGCAGCGCCGGTCTCATCTACGAGGAATTGACGGAAGAGCCGGCCAGCGCCGTGGCGCGCAATGGCCACCCGCTGCTGTCGCGCAAGAATCTGCAATTGAAGGACTTGGCGGGTCAGCCGTGGATCTTGCCGCCGCAAGGCAGCATCCTGCGCCACCGCTTCGACATGATGTTCCGCCGCGCCAGCCTGGAACCGCCCGTCGACGTCGTCGACACCACCGCCTTGCTGCTGATCACGTCCCTGCTGCAGCAAACGGATTCCCTGCACGTGATGCCGACGGAAGTGGCGCATTACTACGAGTCGTTGAACGTGCTGAGCATCTTGCCCATCGAACTGCCGTGCAAGATGGATGCCTTCGGCATCATCCGCCAGCAGGATCATCTGCTGTCGCCGGGCGCGGACATGCTGTTGAAAGCGGTACGCGCCACGGCGGCGGATATGTATTGAGTGCCGTGCTGGTGTTGTCGGATTACGCGTTCCGCTAATCCGACCTACGCCACATGGTAGGTCGGATTAGCCCGCAGGGCGTAATCCGACAATATCCGTGCAGCATGCTCAATCGGGCACTTCAAAGAAAAACAGCTGCACCAATCGGCCATTCTCCGGCGTGTCGCCAAACACATTGCTGATCGAGTGGAAGTAGTGGCCCTTGTACACGATCAATCGGTTGTGGCGCATCGGCACTTCCAGCAGCGTTTGCCAACTGTCGCGCTGTTCCTGCAAGTCGTTGAATTTCTGCACTTTACTGTTCGGCAGCCAGCGTTTCTGGAAATCCTTGAAGCTGGCGTAGCCGCCCGCTTTCACGTCCGCTTCGGGCAGTCTCCGGTACCAGCCGCTGGGCTGGTGGCGCCAGAACGTGGTGCCGCCCTGGCACTGCTCGGGCGGGTTCAGATACAGCACGCCCGCATAGAAATTGAAGTTATTCCCCGTCTCATTGTCCACGTGGATATCCGTGCGCGCCATCGCGTCCGCATAGCTGAGCCGATACGAGCCATTGTCGGGCGAAATGAAACGGATGGGGCGGCCCAGCGCCGTGGCGATGCGTTCCATGATGGCCTGGCTGGGCTGGCCGGCCGTCTGGCTGCCCGGATAGTTCTGTCCCGCATAGCGCTGCTGCTCGAACGGTAAATTGAGCGCCTGGGCGCGCCAGGCGGCCGGATCGGGCAGGAAGTCGTCGAGGATGTGCAGGTCGGTTTCACGGATAAAATCGTGTATGTCTTCCGGCACATTGAGCGTCGTCAACGTTTCGGCGTGTTCCGCTTGCGGACTGGCAAAGCCGATGCGGCAGGTTTGCGCCAGCGCCGGGTGCAGCGCCAGCGCTTGCGCATAGCGCGCCAAGGCCAGTTCCTGCTGTCCCGTGCGGTAATACAGCTCGGCCAGGCCCTGCAGGGTTTGCCAGCGCTGCGGGCGCAGGGCGTGGGCCCGTTCCAGTTCGGCGATGGTCTCCATCAGCCGCTGTTTTCCCATCAGCAATTCGGCATGAAGAATCGCGAAATCGTGTTCGTGCGGGGCCAGTCGCGCCGCCGTGGCGTAGCTGGCCAGCGCCGCCTCGCTGTCCGTACCGCGCAGCACGTTGCCGAGGTTGTAGTGGAACAGGGCGTTCTCTGGCTGCTGCCTGAGCGACAGTTTTAACAGGCCCAGGCCGATGGTTCCCTGGCCCAGCTCCAGCATGGCCAGGCCCTGGAAATGTTGCGCTTCGGCCAGGGCCGGGTCCTGTTGATACGCGGCCTGGTAAGCGTTGATCGCTTCGATCAGCTTGCCTTGCTGCTGCAGTTGCCGGCCCTTGGCCAGCTGTTGTTCCGCCAGTGTCTGTTCGCCCATGTTTCGATCCCGATGCAATGTGGCGAACAGTGTAACCGAGCTCGTTCTACAGCGCCTGGCTGACAGGAATTTCCTGTCCGTTCAGCTTGATTGCCACCTTGACGATCTGCGCCTTGACCTGGTTGCTGGCCATGTCCGCTTCCTGGGCGTAGGCATACACGACGATGGCGAAATCCTTGTAGCCGCTGCGCGCCGCCTCGATCTTGCGGGCCGCTTCCTGGTCCACTTTCAGCAGCGAGTAGCCGTCGCCATTCGTGAACGCCAGCTTGTAGTCGCCGTTGTCGTACATGTAGTAATACGTGCCCGCTTCGGCGAACTTGGCGGGAAAGGCGGCCTTGTCCATGACGTACGGCGACAGCGCGCCCTGGCCATTGATCTGGTAGCGCAGGTAGCGCTTCGTTTTGGCTTCATTGACCTTGGCGTCGATCTGCGGTTTCAGCGCGTCGAGCACTTCCTGCTTGCGGAAGGCGTCGTTGCTGCCCGCATATTCGCGCGAGATGCGCTGCGCCACGGCCGCATAGTCGGGCGGCACGCCGGACAGGGCGATGTAGCTGTACATCAGCTGGTTGCCGCTGGTGATGTCGATATAGCTGGCGCTTGGCGTGGCAGCGTCCGCTTGCGGCAGGCTGGCGGCGGCCGCCTTGACTTGCGCCTTGGCGGCCATGTCGGCGACATTCGCGGCGACGGGGGCGGAGGCGGCCGGTGTGGCGCTGTCGGTCTTGCCGCAGGCGGACAGGATTACGGCGATGGCAAGCAGGGCGGGGAGGGTACGGTTCATGATATTTCCTTCAGTGAATGTGTGAGGTGACTTAGCCGATGGTTTTGCGCTTGTATTCGCCATAGCCGTAAGCGGCCAGGACGATGGAAGACGCCAGCACCAGGTAAAAACCGATACCGAAGGACAAGCCTTGCCACACTTGTCCCAGCATTTCGCTGGCCATCTGCTCGGCCATGCGGGCCGCGCGGGTACCCATGATGCCGCCCATGGCGTTGCCCGCATCGCTAACGGCGCCCTTGATCTTGATGAACAGCAAGCTGCTGTGGATGACGACGAACAGCAGCGGCGCGCACTTGCCCAGCGCCGCTTTCGGGTGGCTGCTGGCCATGGTGGCGCAGCAGGCGGCAATGGCCAGCAGGAAGAAAAATTGTGCGGAGGTAAAGCCGCCGCCACCATCGCGGGCAAAGCTTTCCAGGCTGTCGGCGGACAGGCCCAGCAGCTGCCAATAGGTGCGCGAGACGGCGGCGAACAGGCGGATGCCGATGGTGTTGAAGATAAAGGCGCCGGCGATCAGCACGCCAAGCGCCCCCAGCACCTGGATGCCGAGCGCCGAGACGGCCTGGCCCCACAGTTGCTGGCCCTTGTCGCGCGCCAGCTTGGCCGCGCCGGCCATCTCTTCCTGTGCCAGTTGCTGCGTTGCCACGGCGCTGACGGTGGCGAGGCTGCCGGCGTCATCGAAGCGCACATCGACGACGGCATTGATGGCGGGCGCCACGTCCGAGCGCCAGTGCGTGGCCACGTCGAAGGCATGTTGAATGCCGGCCACGCTGACGGAACCTTGTCCGCTTGGTTGGTAGGCGAGAATGCGGCCCCGTTGGCCGGTGGTAATGGTTGCTGCTGGGCTGGATGCTTGCATGGGATTTCCCTGGTCACTGTCATGCTGTATTGCATGTACCCACGGATAACGGGGGCAGTTCAGGGAAATCCAAAATTATTTCAAATTATTTTTTCGGCGGCTGTAATACATCCTTGGCGGCGCCCTGGTAATCCTTCATCAAGCCCATGAAGGCATCCTGCAAATGCCGGGCCGCATCCTGCGGCGGCGCGCCCGTGCGGCGGGCCAGGTCGAATTTATACGCGTGCGCGGCCGTATAGCCCGCCTGCGAGGCGGCGTCCAGCAGCACGCCGGCGCGTTTTAATGAGGCCGGGTCGCCCTTGACCATCAGCAATTCGGCCAGATAGGTCTGGGCAATCGGGAAATCCTTGGCGGCCGCCTTTTCCAGCCACTGCATGCCCGCCTTCGGCTGTTTGATGCCGGCATCGCCGCCGCCGATGCCATAGCCGAGGGCCGTCAGCGCCACCAAGTCTCCGCCGCGCGCGCGCTTTTCCAGCTGCTGGCGGGGAAATGGCCGCGCCGCGATCTGCATGCGGATTTCATAGTTGATGTCTTGCAATACATTACCTGGCCACACCTTGGCGCCGGGTGCGGCCGGCTTTTCCACCGCTGGCGCAGGCGCCGGGACCGGTGCGCGCATGCCGCCCTGGGCACCGGCCAGCACGCTGGCTGGAGTCTGGCTGACGCCCTTGCCGCTGCCCATGTTCAGCACCAGGCGCGCCGACGTTTCGCCGAACGAGACGCGCGGCTTTTGCACATCGTGCGTCATGGCGGCGACCCGCGCCGCCACTTGCGAGAAGACGTCGCTCATCGGCAAGCCAGGCGCATCGAGCGCGTCGAGCAGGGCGCTGGTATACGGGCTGTTGCGCGAATCAGGCGACCAGAAATCGCGCGCCAGGGCGCCCGGTCCCGCCGAATAGGCGATCACCACGCCGCGTGGCGCTTGCGTGTCGGCAAAACCGTGGCTGGCCGCACTGCCGCCGGGCACCATCACGGCGCCGCCGCGCGTATATTCCTGACGGCAAGCATCAAGGATCAGCACGGCGCCGCGCGCGCCCGTGCGCTGCAAGTCGCCCGCCAGGCTGGCAACGGACACGCCCTGCGCGGCGATGGCGGCAGCACTGAGCGCATTCATGTTGGCGCCCAGCGGCAGCACGTAATTGGCTTCGCCCGCCTGCGCGCCGTGACCAGCGTAAAACACGAGGGCGATATCGGCGCCGCGCGCCTGCGTGGAAAACTCTGCCGATGCCTTTTGCAGCTGCGCCGCATTGATGTCCGTGCGCAATAGCACTTCAAAGCCCAGGCGGCGCAAGCGCTCGGCCATGGCGCGCGCATCGTTCACGGGATTCAATAGTGGTTGCGGATAGGCCGCGTTGCCGATCACCAGGGCGATGCGCTTGCCGGGAGCCGCCGGCACGGCGGCGTGCGCGATGTTGCTGCCCAGCAAAAAGAACAGGCTCATAAACAGGGGAATCAGGCGATGCATGGGCGTCTCGGGAATTGTCGTGAAAGTAACAAAAGTTAGCGATTTTCACTGTGATATGAGAAAATTGCTTAAATGCATTTTACCTTACTGACAAGTTTCTCTTGTCTGGCCGGCGCACGGCGCGTCGCCGCCGGCCAGTGGCGCGTGGCGCCCAACACACGATCGGACCGGCTGTGCAATCGGAACAATTTGAACGCATTCATGACTTCTGGACGCGCCGCCAGCGGCTGACACAAAGCGAACTGGGCGAGTTTTACCAGCGCGTCATCGCCGCGCTGACCCCATGCCGCCCGCGCGAAGCGGCCTCGCTCGGTGATTCCCTGGCCGATTTGCGCCACCAGTTTTTCATCGAAAAAGTCTTGCATAGCGACAGCGATGCGGCGCCCCACCACGTCGGTGCTTTGTTCCTGTACTTCAAGCGCTTCATCATCGACCAGCTGCGCAAGCAGCGCGATGACGAGGACGCCGATGCGCAAGAAGGCTGCGAGCTGCGCGCGCCCGACGCGTATGCGGAACCGCTGCGCGACTACCAGCTCACGCCGCAGCAAGTGCGCGAGGCGGCCGACAGTTTTATTACCACCTTGCCCCGCGATTTGATCTTGCTGCTGCGCCATTGCGGCTGCGGCGGCATGCCCGTCAGGGAATTGGCCGAGCAGATCGCTTCCGCGCATTATCACGGCGGCAAGCTGGGCCTGGTGCACCGGCAGAAGGGTGATGCGGACAGCGCCGGGCGCCAGATCATCGAAGCGGCACACCGTTCTACTCTGCTGGGCAGCTGGGTCTTGACCCTGCTCAAGCTGCGCGTGGGCGATGCCCTGACCGCGCGCGATATGCAGGCGGCGCAAATAGTTTTGGATATCTTGTGCGTGGCCGCGTTATCCCTGCACTTGGACCCCGTGTCCACCTCCCCGAACCCTGATGAAAGGCCACCGGCATGACTGCATTGACGCCCTCGCTGGCTATCGTTGCCGCGCGCCTGCCATCTCCCCCAGCGTCCGCCGAATTGCTGGACGCGGAGGTGAGCGGCGATACCCCCGACTGGCGCGGCATTGCCGTACCGGAACACTTGATGGAACGCTTTGCGCGCCGCAGCGATGCAGCGCCCTTGGCCGCGCGGCCCATCGCGGGCGGACAGATCCACTTGCTGGCGCGCTGTCCCGGCTTTGGCGCCGTGCTGCTCGATGCCTGGGATAGCGCGCGCCAGCGCTGGCGCGGCTGGCTCGTTACGCCAGATGCTTCGTATGCGGATGCCTGCGGCCTGGTGGTCGAGCAGCGCGACGCGCCCGCCGACCCGCGCGCGGGGCTGGTGTTGTGCGACATGCCGGTGACCCTGGCCGTGACGGACCTGGGCGCCTGCCTGGGCGTGTTCAGCCAGGAGCGCCTGCAGGCGGCGCGCTGGCTGGAAACGCAGGGCCGTGCCAATGCCGCCACGGCGGCGCCCGGCGTCATCGCCCGCGTGGCCTTGCCCGGCGGCGACTATGCGCTGACGGGCACGCCGTTATCTAGCGAACTGGGCAAGGATGGCCGCGTGGCCTACCGGCAATTGCTGCGCCAAGGGCTGCAGCAGTTGCCGATCGCTTCGGCCGATGCCGGCGCGCCACAGATGACGCCAATCAAGCCGGCCAATGCCAGCCGCTGGCTGAAGATCGTCACGGCCGTGGCCGCCAGCGTGATGGTGGTGCAATCGGCCTGGCTGTTCCTGCCGAAAGAGAGTGCTGTCGTCGGTAATGCCGAATTCCGCAACGGCGGCAGCGGCGTCGAGACGGGCGTGCGCACGCGCGTGCTGTTCCGCGCCGAGGCTACCGAGGCGGAAATCCGCACCTGGCTGCAGCGCGAGCAGCTGGAAATCGTTGCCGGACCGGACACGCTGGGCGCCTTTACCTTGCTGTCGCGCGACCGCCAGAAAGTCTTGCCGCCGCCAGGCCCGGGTAATCCGCTGGCCGTGATCAATCCCTGAATTGTGAAATAAGAGAAAGTTATCAAGCATGACAACGTATAAGAACTTTGCATCCGCGCACTGGCGCACACTGGCCCTGAGCGTGGCCGCCGGTATCCTGTTGACGGGTTGCGCCATGACGCCGAACGGCCGTGGCTGCGTGATGGTGGGCCTCGATACTGCCGAGCTGTTCGGCACGCCGCTGTCCACCTTCCGCCTGCGCGACGGCACGGAAGGCACCTTGCGCAAGGACCCGCAAGGCAAGTATTCGATCAAGCTGTCGCAGGCGTTTCGCGTCGTGCCGCTGGCCAATGCCATCACGGCCCGCGTGGCGCGCGTGGAAAACGTGGGCGAGCGCACCGTGGTGATCGTCGAAACGCAGGAGCGCGGCTGCGCCTACCGCTATGAAGTGCTGGCCTTCCAGGGCACGGACGTGCTGCAGTGGACGGTGGGTAATTGCAAGGACCGCCCCCGCGTGGAACTGGCGGCGGACGCGAAATCGCTGAATATCGACTTTCCCAACTACAACCGCCTGTCGCGCATGATCTACACGGACAACCGCTTGCTTAACGCCAGCGTGGCCGTGCCGCCCGGCGTCGATACGCGCGCCCAGCCGTTTGCCGACGACGCCTTGCGCGCCACCGGCCCCGTCATCGCCACCGTGCCTGGCAGCGGCGGCGATAGCGGGCGCGTGATTCCCGCGCCGCCGGCAGCCGCTCCGGCCCCCGCCGCCACGCCGAAAGCGGGCAGCCGCGCCAGCGCCAAGGCGCGCCGCCAGGAGACCCCGGCCAGGGCGGCGACGCCCGCCATCAGCCTGCCTGCAGCGCGCAGCGCGGCGGCTGTCCCTGCGGCGCCGATGATCTTTCAGGCCGAAGAGATCAAGCCCGTCGTCATCGATTTGAGGAAATAAGATGGCCGCGAGTTTGCGCAGTCTGCAAATCCGGCAGACCTTGATCCTGATCGTCCTGACGATCATGTACCTGTGCTTCGAGCTGGGCTTCAATGCCCGTTTGCTCGACGTGGTGGGCGGCGACGTCAAGCCGCACGACGTGGAGGGCGTGGAATTCTATGGCCGCAGCCTGTCGGGCATCGCCGCCGCGCTGGTGGTGCTGCAACTGATGTGGCGCCGCCGGCTGAAGAACAATGACAGCGGCCCCAGCTGGAAAAAGATCATCTTCTGCTGCGTTGCCACGGCGGCGGTCGTGTTCGGCATTTTGAAAACGACGGTCACGGTGCTGGTGGAAACGCGCGATGCGCAATTTCGCCGCCTGGCCTTCAACACCACCCTGATGCAACGCTCGCTGGTGGGCGGCAGCCTGCAATTGCAGGGCCTGGTCGATGATCCCACCCTGTTTGCCAAGCCCGAAGGCAAGGCTTTCCTGGCCCTGTTCCCCTTCCTGGCCGTCTCGGTCGGCCACCTCGACGAGCGTATGGAGCCAGCCAAGGAGCAGTTGATCAATTTTAATGTCCGCAAGATCGCGGGCGGCGCGGCCGGTTACTACGACAAGTACCAGCAGGCGATAGGCGAAGTGCATGACAAGTGGAAATTGTATTCGGGCATCATTCCCGACGACGACGCGGGCTTGCGCCAGCAGCAGGAATCGGCCTGGAACGATTACCGGCAAAGCCTGTCGCGCCATGGCTGGCAACCGGAATCGGTGCCGGCGCGCCGGCGCGCGGCGGTAGTCAACAATGTGCGTAAAAAGGTGCCCGTGTCGGCCAACTGGCATCCTGCCGATCAATTGAGTTTCCGCGCCGCCGTCAAGCGCCGCTACGCGTCGGAAGCGGCCAGCAAGGGTTTGACTATCAAGGGCGAGCGCATTCCGCCGGGCTTGTCCTTCCCCGCCTTCGTGGCGCGCCCCGGCATCCAGGCCGTGCTGCGCGACGGACCGGACGGTGGCGACGGCAGCGAAGCGAGCAAGGGCTTGCGGCTGCCGAAGGGCGCCGTGGTGCAGGACGTGTATGCGAGTCCGGCCGAGTTCAGCCGTCTGTTCGACCAGTTCGCCGCGCGCCAGACGGCGGAAAAGCTGGTGGAATACCGTGCCAGCCGCAGCGACTTCGAAGTGGGCGGCAAGTATTACGCAGAGGGCAAGGAAGCGGCGCGCGCGGCCATCGTGCCGCCCGTGGCCCTGTTTTTCTCCTTGCTGGGCGCCATCGGCCACTTTTCGAAACTGCTGTACCTGATCGCCACCGTGGGCTTGCTGGTGCTGGCGGCGCGCCGCGGCGAGCAGGCGGGCGCCGATGGCCAGCTGAGCCGCCGTTCCGCCTGGATCGCCACGGGCGTGCTGGCCGGCGCCTTCCTGGGAACCTGGGGCATTTTTACCCTGTCAGACAACAATGTCACGAAGAGCGAGCTGTTCCGCCAGATGCTGGACTGGAACCGTCAGGCGGCCGACGACAGCACGCGCTGGCAAATCGCCGGCAAGGGCTTGCTGGCCAATATCACGCACGTCGTCGCGGTGGGGCAGGGCTACAGCTACCCCGTCAACGAAGCGATCCGCATCCATGTTTTGCAAGGAATTCACTATGGCTATCATCCGGAAAAAAAATAAGGCGACCGCCCTGGCCTTGCTGCTCTGCATGGCCAGCACGGCTGTCCAGGCCGACTGCCTGGGCATGAAGGTGCACGCCCACCGGGGTGCCGGCAATGCGCCGGAAAACTCGCTGAGCGCGCTGCGCAACACGTATTTCGGCACCTGGGACGGTGTCGAGACGGATTTGCAACTGCTGGGCGACGGCAGCTGGGTAGTGCACCACGACCTGCTCACGGGTCGGGTCGTCGACACGGGATCGCCCCGCACCGTGAAGCAATTGACGGCCGACGACTGGCGCGCCGCCAGCATGAAGAACCGCGGCGTGCCGACGGCGGAAACGCCGCCCTTCGTCAGCGATGTGGCCGACTTGGCCACGGCCTTCCCGGCGAAAACCCTGAATGCGGAAATCAAGGATGTCGTGGCGTCGTGCGCGCCCATCGCGACCCTGGTGGGGCAGTTGCGCGCCAACATCAAGCACGGCAACTGGTTCCTGACGTCGGGCGTGCCGAACAACCTGGTCTGTGCGCGCCGCGCCGATCCGCAGGGCTATCTGGGTCTGCTCGTGTTTGATGCGCGCAATGCACAGGCGGCCGGCGCGAACCGGGTCAGCCGCTATATCGCGAAAAATGCCCGCCCGCCCAAGCTGGACAAGCCGTGGCTGCAGCGCGTGCAGCAGCAGATCGGCATGCCCGCTGGCGTGCACGTGGACGCGCGCAGTCTCGACGCCAATCCGAATTTGCTGATGGACGCCGCCAGCCTGAACATGCCGGTCTTCGTCTACGCCGTCGATGGCGACTCGGCCCTGGCCGCATCCTTGCTGCGCGCCCAGCAGCGCAGCCACCGCTGGCCCAGCGGCGTCATTCTTGACGGCAATCCCGAAACGTTTTGCGCGATGATGAAAAATTAATGCATGGCGGTGGTGATCTTTATTGACATCGCCTGCTAAAAAAATAGACAGATATTCGCAAGCTTATTTTTTATAAATAATGAAGCGTCGGAATTTATCAACAAACGTAATAAATTTGCAAAATGCATGGTTGTTTTATAGAAAACAAGTTACAATTTATGCTATTTCCATGAGGCAATAGAGGCTGGTCCGTGTGGTCGAAATCCAAGATATATGCAGTTCTGTCATTTCAACTGATTTTCCCCCTGTTCGCGATCCCAGCCTATGCCGCCGATATAGCGGTAGCCGGATTTTCATTTGCCGGTGACTCCGCCACAGCCAGTGTTCGTTTCCCATATTCTCACCAATTGTATATGCGACTGCGCGCCGACAAGTCGGGGCAGAACCTTTCGCGCATTATTAACGACCGTAGTGGCAAGGTGGCCAATCCTGCCCTCAGCCTGTTGCCGCCCGCATCCCTCGTTAATCTCAAGAAAAGTGATCAGGCCTTGATCACGGTGCTGGTACTGACCGGCGAAACGGTATTGACGGAAAATTTCGGCAGTTATTACAAGACCTTTGTCAATTTGCGTGGCGATGCCCTGATATTCGATTACAAGAGCAAGACCGTGGTGCGCAGTTATCCCGTCAATGCCGCCCTGTTTGATGCCACGCCGGACGCACCCGATGCGGCACGTATTAGCGGATTCATCGAACAGTTATTGTTGAAGGAAGAGGGCAAGGGCCTGGTGACGCAATATCTGGATCGCCTGTCGCACGCGACCTTGCCGAGCCCAGGCCAGCGCACGATCCAGATCCGGCGTGCCACAGTGGCGCCCGAAGCGCTGGCAGTCATGCCCGACGCGCTGCGTAGCCAGCCGCAACTGATGGAAAGCATGGTGGTTGACGCCTTTGCTTCAGTGCTATCTGCCAATGCCGGCGTGCCGTTGTTGCCTACCAAGGCTGGTGACGCCTTGGGACGCATGTCGCTGCGGCTTGAGAATGGTGATGATGTCGATTTGAGCATCGGCGAGGGTGATTATGTTTTTGATATTTCTCTGAATAAGTTTGCCAAGATTAAAACGGCGGAAACCGCTGTCGCGATATCGTATGTATATGGTGCCTATGCGCACGTTCAGTTTTCAGAACCGTTGCTCCATTCCGACTTCCTGAATACTGACTTGAAAAACGGCGAAACGGCGATCGTTCCTGCCGGCCGAATCGGCTCCGACGATTTTGCCGCCTATCAGGATGCCTTGCGCGGTTTGTTTTTAAAGCTGACCGCCGCATTTGAAGGCGGCGACATGAAATGGATACAGACCGCGGCAGGAGCCAAGGATATTGGGAAACAAATCGAGGTAACTCGGGTGATATTAAAGGCTAGTAAATAGATGAAAAAATTGATGTTGTTTTGCCTGGGCTTGTTTTTGGCCGGCTCATGTTTTTCCCAGGTTATTCAGATAAAAGGCGCGGCGACGGTGAAATATGCGGCCATGCTGACGGATGCCGACAAGGAAATGGCTTATCAGAAGGCGCAAATGGCGGCGATAGAACGTTATTTCGCTGAAAGCGGCGAAGCCGAATCGGAGAACTTTGAAGCGATCCAGGGAAAAATTGAAGCCAATCTGGATAAATTCTTGCTCAGTACTGTTGTCTTGAACGAGCAAGATCAGGTCAGCCTGCGTAAATATTCCGTGGTAGTGCGTGCCGAACTCAATGTGGCAAAACTGAGGAATACCCTGAAAGGTGCCAGTGCCACCGGTCGGGTATCGAACGGGGAAAAATCGCAGATGGTGTATGTCTTTGTCGGCCGCGAAGTAGCCAGCGTGAAGGCATTTGATGAGCGTGTGGTCAAGCGTGCCGAGTTGACCCTCGACGGTAGCGCGAAAACGAGCGGCAGCGTGAACGGCCGCGAAGGCGAATCGCTGGGCGGCGGCGCCATTGCCACCAGTGCCACCGTGCGCCGGAATGAAAACGTTGCTCTCAAGCAGACTATCAAAGTCGAAACCGGTGGCAGCACCGTGCGCAAAGCAGATGAAACCGACTACCGTGTGTTTTCGCTGGCCAACCAGAAGACGGCCGTGACGAGCGTGTTTTCGCAAGCAGGGTACTTGGTCGCCGATCCTGAGTTCGTACTCGGTGATAAGGACATTCCATCCGTGAATAAAGATTTTTCCAAAGGCAATGATTTGGCGCCTGCGACCTTGCGCTCCATCGTTGCCGCCTTGCGCAAGGCGAATGTGCCCTTGCTGGCATTGGCCACCTTTGACGTCAATCCTGCCGCGACCGATGAAGCGACCGGTTTGCAGCGCGTCGTGGTATCGGTCACCGGCCGCGTACTCGATTTGCGTGGCGCCTTGCCACGTGAAGTGGCGGCCGTGCCACCGGTACAGTATTTTGGCCTCGGTGCGGACAATGCGACAGCCCAGACCAAGGCGTTGAAGGACGCTTCCGCACTGGCGGCCAAGGAAATTATCAGCCGCTTGAGCGCCGCTGGCGTGTATTGACATACCGGTGCGGGCGGCAGGTCGAACGCCCGCATCTTCCATTCCCTCGACTGTTTCCCATTCTTCTTATAAAAGGCAAGTCATGAAGCATATTCGTATTTCCGCATTGTTGGGTGCGACCCTGTTGGCAGTTTCGAGCCTGGCATCGGCTCAATTCGGTGGCCTGTCCGGTGCGCTGGGTGGCGGCAAGGGAGTTACCGCCGAGCAGATCGTCAAGAAATATGTCGGCGGTACGCAAAGCGTCATGAAAGCCGATGCCACCATGCTGGCCGCGTTTGGTTTGAAGGAACAGTCGGATAAGGCCGCCCTGGAAGCGCAGAATCTGACCGAAGGCGCCACCAAGGATAGCCTGCAGGGTGCGAGCAAGATGCAAAGCGAAAACAGCAAACTGCTGGAAGAGCAAATGAAGGGCAAGAAAGTCGCCATGGATGATGCGAGCAAGCAGCGCTTCACGGAAGGCCTGATAGATCTGTCGAAAGGCGTGATCCAGTACGTCGGCATGAGCAAGGATGTCGGTAGTTTCAAGCCATCGATCACTGCTCTGGGCGCATCGGCCAATTCGGCCCTGTTTATCGCGCAAAACCTGCCGTCATCGATCAAGGCCGTCGGCAGCACCTTGAAAGTAGCGATCGATTTTGCCAAGAATAATAATATTCCGCTGCCAAAAGAAGCCAGCGACGCTACTGCATTGCTGTAAGTCAAAAACGGAGTAGGAAAGATAGCAGGGCGACTGGTTCGCCCTTTTTTTTTGGGACAATGGAATTGCCTATGAAGATCACAATGAAATCCAGTATACCAGCCATCATGCTGAGTATCGCCTTGAGCCTGGCTGCTTGCGGCGAGAAAGCTGCGCAGCCGCCTGTTGTGTCAAGCGCGCCTAATCTGACGCAGACACCTGACGTCGGACAGGTCGAACAAGTCACTACGACGGTAACCGGTAGCGGCATTTCGCCGGGTGCCGCGCTCAATGACGCGCTCAAGCTTGCCATCATGCAAGTCAATGGCGCTACGGTGCAAGCCAGTTCAAGCAATGCGAGCATGTTTGAGCAGGTGACGGCAACGCTCGATGTCGATTCAACGGCGGGTTCGGGGAGCGCCAGTATGAAGGCGACCATGCAGGGCCAGGCCTTTGCCGAGCAGATCATCAGTCAATCGAAGGGCGTGGTGTCCTCGTTCAAGGTACTTGACATGTCATCGCCGTTTTCCAAGGGCGGTCTGTACAAGGTGGAGATCGAAGCGCGCATTGCCAAGTTCAAAGCGCCAGCCGATAGTGGCAAGATCAAGATCATCGTGGCGCCGCTGCGTAGCGAGCAAGCCAGCTTCAATATTGGCGGGCGGGCGGTGCCGGCGCAGGAAGTGCTGGCGCCGATACGCCAGCAGATCATTGATGCATTGTCGCAAACGGGCCGCTTTACCGTGCTGGATCGCCAGTTCGAGGGCGAGTTGCAGGATGAATTGAATATGATTACCTCGGGTAATTCCCCGAGTAGCGACCTTGCCAAGTTGGGACAGGCGCTGAGCGCGGATCTGGTGTGGGTCGGCGTGGTCAATGAATTCGCTTACCAGCGTCATGCGCGCAAGCTGCAGACCTCGGACCGCGAACTGGTATCGTATGCTGGCGCTTGGTCGGTCTCGCAACGCATGATCAATCTGGCCACGCGGCAGATCCTGCAATCGACCACCCTGCGCGGCGAGCCGCCAGCGATTGCCGCCACGACCCTGGGCAGTAACTTCAATGAGAGCCAGACGCTGAAGAACATGCAGGCGGAGATCGTCAAGCAGGCCACCGAGGCCATTCTGCTGCGCACTTTTCCTATTTCCATCGTCGAGCGCGATGGTGATAACGTCGTATTGAGCCAGGGTGGCAACGCCGTGGTGGAAAACGGCCGCTATCGTGTGTATCAGCAAGGCAAGGAGATCAAGGATCCGCAGACTGGTCAATCCCTGGGCAATATGGAAAAGCTGTGCTGCGAGGTACGTATCGAGCGCGTGACGCCAAAGCTGTCGTATGGCGTGCTGGAAAACGTCAAGATCAAGCTCGACGGCATCGCGGCGGGCGCGCTGCAGGTGCGGGAAGCGGCACCTGCGGAAAAAACCATCGTCAAGGTGGAGCCTGCGGTGGCGCCGGTGAAAACCGAAGCGAAGCGCAATGCACCTGCGGCTGCCAAAAATTCCGCCGCAGAGGCTGGCGACAAGGATTGGTAAGCCTATCTTGGCCTGGTGAATGCAGGCAAGTCGCCACGGAGCCAGGCAACGGGGGCGTTGCCTGGGTGTCGGAGTAATGTTACCGGCGCCCAGTTTCCCCTGACATATTATTTTGCCATGCAGCACTGGCCCGTCCAACCCCGGTGAATACCTATTGCCAGCGGCTTGCACGGGCCATTTTTCCCGCACCGCAGCATCGATAATGTTTGCATCGCGGGCGCGACTGGCCTATAAATGTAATCGATTACATTTATATGAAAAGCCCCATGCCGCCAGCCGTCCCGTCTTCTTTGCCGACAGAAACCGTCTCCATCAGCGCCGTTGCCGCGCATGCGGGGGTGTCGGTGGCCACCGTCTCGCGCGTGATGAACGAGCAGGCCGGGGTGCGGGCGCCCACGCGCGACAAAGTGCTCGCGTCCGTGGCGGCGCTCGGCTACCGCATGAACCACCTGGCGCGCAGCCTGCGCACGGCCGAGAGCCGCATGCTGCTGACCATGGTGCCCGACGTGGGCAACCCGTTTTATGCGCAGATCGTGCGCGGCATCGATACGGTGGCGCGCGAACACGGCTATTTCGTGTTGCTGTGCGACACGGGCGCCGACGCGGGCCGCGAACGTTCCTACTTTGACTTGCTGCGCATGCACCGGGCCGATGGCGCCATCTGCCTCGACCCGGACACGGTGCAGCATGCGCTGTCGCATGAATCCGTCAGCCTGCCGTGGGTGGCCTGCTGCGAATTCGATCCCGCCGTGGCCGTGCCCTATGTCGGCATCGACAACCACCGCGCCGCCTCCGACGCCGTCGCGCATCTGCTGTCGCGCGGCCATACGCGCATCGGCCTGATCAATTCCGATGAACGCTACCTGTACGCGCGGCAACGCCAGCAAGGCTATCTGGACACCTTGGCGGGGGCCGGCCTGCCCGTGCGGCCGCAGTGGGTGCACACGGTGCAAAGCCTCGATTACGAAGCGGGCACGGCCGCCACCTTGCGCATGATGGAGGGACCGGATGCGCCGACGGCCATCTTTGCCGTGTCCGACACCCTGGCCATCGGCGTCTTGAGCGCGCTGCGCCAGTTAGGAAAACGCGTGCCGGAAGACGTGGCCGTGATCGGCTTCGACGATATCGCCATCGCCGCGCAGATCGATCCGGGATTGACCACCATCGCGCAGCCGATGCGCGAGCTGGGCGAGACGGCGGCACGCTTATTGCTGCAGCGGCTGGCCAACCCGGCGGCCAGCGTGCCTGGCGTGCTGCTGCAACACCGATTAATTCTGCGAGGGAGTGCATAGTGAGCGTTGCCGTCGGTTTCGAGGGGGTGTGCAAGGATTTCGGCCCCGTGCGCGTCTTGCATGGCGTCAGTTTTACCCTGTCGCCCGGGCGCGTGTATGGCTTGCTGGGCGAAAACGGCGCCGGCAAGTCGACCCTGATGAAAATCCTCGCCGGCTACGAGGGCGTGAGCGAAGGGCAGTTGCTGATCGATGGCCAGCCCCGGCGCTTTGCCAGTTCGCGCGCGGCGGAAAGCGCGGGCATCGTGCTGATTCACCAGGAATTCAACCTGGCCGAGCACCTGACGGTGGCGCAGAACATGTTCCTGGGCCATGAGAAAACGCGCGGCTGGCTGCTCGACGAGGCGGCCATGCGCGAAGAAGCGTCGCGCTACCTGAAGCAGGTGGGCCTGGACGTGTCGCCCGAGACAAAAATCCGCGACCTGATCGTCGCCGAAAAGCAGCTTGTGGAAATCGCCAAGGCTTTGTCGCGCCGCGCCCGCTTCCTGATCATGGATGAGCCGACGGCCACCCTGACGTCGTCGGAAACCCAGCGCCTGTTTGCCGTCATGGCACAGCTGAAAAGCGATGGCGTCACCATCCTGTATATCTCCCACAAGCTCGACGAAGTGGAGCGCAACACGGACGAGGTCATCGTCATGCGCGACGGGCGTTTCGTCACGCGCGAGCCGACGGCCAGCCTGACGCGCCAGCAGATGGCGAACCTGATGGTGGGGCGCGAATTGTCCGACATGTTCCCGGCGAAAGTGCCGCTGGCGCCGGATGCGCCCGTTCTCCTGAAAGTCGGGGGATTGTCTGTTCCCGGCTGGTCGAAAGACCTGTCGTTCGAGGTGCGCGCCGGCGAAGTGCTGGGCTTTGCGGGCCTGGTGGGCGCGGGGCGCACGGAATCGTTCGAAGCGGTGCTGGGCTTGCGCCCGCGCAGCGCGGGGCTGATCGAGATCAATGGCCAGCCCGTGGACATCCGCACGCCGCGTGAAGCCATGCAGCACGGCATGACCTACCTGAGTGAAGACCGCAAGGGCAAGGGCTTGCACGTGAACCTGGGCTTGCGCGAAAACCTCACCATGATGACCATGGAGCGCTATGCGCGGCCCTGGCTCGATGTCGCAGGGGAAAAAGCGGCGCTGGCCAAGGCTGTGACGGATTTCAACATCCGCACGGGCGACCTGAACAGCCGCGCGCGCATGCTGTCCGGCGGCAATCAGCAAAAGCTGGCGCTGGCGAAATACCTGCATTCCGATCCCCGTGTCGTCGTGCTCGATGAGCCGAGCCGTGGCGTGGACGTGGGCGCCAAGCGCGACATTTATTTTTTGATCCACCGCCTGGCCGCCGAAGGGCGCGCCGTGATCGTGATTTCATCGGAATTGATCGAATTGATCGGCCTGTGCCACCGCGTGGCCGTGATGCGCGCCGGCACCTTGCAAGCCACCCTGTCTGCTGACCACCTGACCGAAGAGGAGTTGATTGCCCATGCAACCGGCACGCACTGACACCACCGTATCCCCGCTTGCCACCGCCGTTGCCCGCTTCGGCGCGCGCATCAAGGGCTTAGGCCCCGTGCTGGGCTTGTTATCTCTGTGCATCGCGGGCACCTTGCTCAACGGCGACTTCGCCACCCTGGACAACCTGATGAACGTGCTCACGCGCACGGCCTTCATCGGCATCATCGCCGTGGGCATGACCTTCGTCATTATTTCCGGCGGCATCGATCTGTCGGTCGGCTCGATGGCGGCCCTGATCGCCGGCTGCATGATCTATTTCATGAATGCGCTGGCGCAAGGCGCGGGCGGCAACCTGGCGCCCATCACCATGCTGGTGCTGGGCATCGCCATGGCCTTGATCCTCGGTGCCGGTTTCGGCCTGATGCACGGTTTATTAATCAGCAAGGGCAATATCGAACCGTTCATCGTCACCCTGGGCACCCTGGGCATCTTCCGCGCCGTGCTCACGTACCTGGCCGATGGCGGCGCCCTGACCCTGGATGCCACCCTGTCCGAGCTGTACAGCCCTGTGTATTACACGAGCGTGCTGGGTGCGCCGATTCCGATCTGGATCTTTCTGTTCGTCGCCGCGGCCGGCGCCGTCATCCTCAACCGTACGACCTTTGGCCGCCACGTGCAGGCGATTGGTTCCAACGAGCAAGTGGCGCGCTATGCGGCCATCAACGTCGACAGAGTCAAGATCGCCACCTACATGCTGCTGGGCGTCTGCGTGGGCATCGCCACCGTGCTGTACGTGCCGCGCCTGGGCTCGGCCACGCCGACGACGGGCTTGCTGTGGGAACTCGAAGCCATCGCCGCCGTCGTCGTCGTCGGCACCGCGCTGAAGGGCGGAGAGGGACGCATCGTCGGCACCGTGATCGGCGCCATCCTGCTCTCCGTGATCAGCAATATCCTGAATTTGACCAGCATCATCAGTGTCTACCTGAATGCCGCAGTGCAAGGCGTGGTGATCATCGCCGTCGCCTTCCTGCAGCGAGGCCGCAAATAAAAACACAGCGGCGTTCTGAAAGGGCAGCCAACGGGCGCCCACAACCTTGGAGGAGAGCAGCATGAAGAGCTTTATACGGGTAGCAGGGATGGCAGTGCTGGTGATGCAGGCGTGGGCCTTGCCGAGTGCGCAGGCGCAGGCGGCCGAGAAGCTCGTCGTCGGCGTGGCTATTCCCACGGCCACGCACAGTTTCACGTCCGGCATCGTGTGGTGGGCGAACCAGGCCAAGGCGGAGCTGGAAAAAGCCCATCCGGGACTAAAAATCATCGTCAAGACGGCCGCCACGGCGCCCGAGCAGGCGAACCAGTTGCAGGACATGTTGACGGTGAACAAGATCAACACCCTGGTGATCTTCCCCATCGAGTCGGCGTCCCTGACGCAGCCCGTGGCGCAAGTGAAAAACAAGGGCGTGTACGTAACGGTGGTCGACCGTGGCTTGACGAATACGCAGTCGCAGGATGCGTACATCGCGGGTGACAACACGGCCTTCGGCAAGCTGCCAGCCGAGTATTTGGCGAAAAGCTTGAATGGCAAGGGCAATATCGTCGTGCTGCGCGGCATGCCGACCACGCTCGATAACGAGCGCTACGATGCGTTTTCCGCCGTCATGAAAGGCCATCCCGAGATCAAGGTCTTGGACGCCAAGTATGGCAACTGGAACCGCGACGATGCCTTCAAGGTCATGCAGGATTATCTGACGCGCTTCAAGCAGATCGACGCCGTCTGGGCCGCCGATGACGACATGGCCATCGGCGTGCAAAAGGCCATCGCGCAAGCCAAGCGCACGGACATCAAGCAAGTGTTCGGCGGCGCGGGCGCGAAGGGAGCCGTCAAGAAGATCATGGACGGTTCCGACCCGCTGATCGTGGCCGACGTGTCGTACTCGCCCAAGTTCATGTACGACGCCATCAAGCTGACGACGGAAGCGCGCCTGAAAGGGGATAAATTGCCGGCCAACACCATCATCCCGTCGGTGCTGATCACGCGCGAGAATGCCAAGCAGTTTTACTTTCCGAACTCGCCTTTTTAATTTAAGTCATACCCCGAAGGGCAAGAATCCGGGGTCGGACCCTAAGGGTCCGACCCCAGAACTTTGCCTCAAGGGTTAATTTTTACAGGATACCCATGAAAACCATCCAGGGCCCGGCCATTTTCCTGGCCCAGTTTCTCGGCGACGAGCCGCCGTTCGACTCGCTCGAGCACTTGGCGCAATGGGCGGCCGGCCTTGGTTACAAGGGCTTGCAGCTGCCGACGGCGCCGCGCCTGTTTGATCTGGAACAAGCGGCCAATAGCCAGCAGTACTGCGACGACGTGAAAACCCTGCTGGCGCGCCACGGCTTGCAGGTGACGGAATTGTCGACGCATTTGCAGGGCCAGCTGATCGCCGTGCATCCCGCCTATGACGCCCTGTTCGATGGCTTTGCGCCCGAGCACGTACGTGGCGACAGCGCCGCGCGCACGGCCTGGGCCACGCAGCAGCTGCTGTGGGCGGCCAGCGCCTCGCAGCGCCTGGGGCTGAAGGCGCACGTGACGTTTTCCGGCGCGCTGGCCTGGCCCTACCTGTATCCGTGGCCGCAGCGTCCGGCGGGCCTGGTGGAAACGGCATTTGCGGAACTGGCGAAACGCTGGCTGCCCATCCTCGATGCGTTCGATGCGGCTGGCGTGGACCTTTGCTATGAATTGCATCCGGGCGAGGACTTGCACGACGGCGTGACCTTCGAGCGTTTCCTGGCCGCCGTCCACGATCACCGGCGCGCGTCGATTCTGTACGACCCCAGCCACTTCGTGCTGCAGCAGCTCGATTACCTGGCCTTCATCGACATCTATCACGCGCGCATCAAGGCCTTTCACGTCAAGGACGCGGAATTCAGGCCCAACGGGCGCCAGGGCGTGTATGGCGGCTATGGCGACTGGCAAGACCGGGCCGGGCGCTTCCGCTCGCTCGGTGACGGGCAGATCGATTTCAAGGCGATTTTCTCGAAGCTGGCGCAGTACGACTTTCCAGGCTGGGCCGTGCTGGAGTGGGAATGCTGTTTGAAACACCCGGAGGAAGGGGCGGCCGAAGGCGCGCGTTTTATCCGCGAACATATCATCCACGTGGCCGAACGCGCGTTCGACGATTTCGCGGGCAGCGCCGTGGATCAACATCAAATCCATCACTTGCTTGGCTTGAAATAAGGAAACGACATGCAGCGACGCTTACGGCTGGGCATGGTAGGGGGCGGGCAGGGCGCTTTCATCGGCGCCGTGCACCGCATCGCGGCGCGCATCGACGACCAATATGAACTGGTGGCGGGCGCCCTGTCGTCCGACCCGCAGCGCGCGCGCGACAGCGGTGCCGCGCTGCACCTGGCGCCCGACCGCTGCTACAGCGATTACCGCGCCATGGCGCAGGCGGAGGCTGCCAGGGCGGACGGCATCGAGGCCGTGGCCATCGTCACGCCGAATCACTTGCACGCACCCGTCGCCACGGCGTTCATGGAAGCGGGCATCCACGTGATCTGCGACAAGCCGCTGGGCATCTCTCTGGCGGAAGGCCAGGCGCTGGCGGCGCTGGCCAAGCAGAAAAACTTGCTGTTTGCGCTCACGCATACCTACAGCGGCTATCCCTTGCTGCGTCATGCGAAAGCCATGGTCGAGGCGGGCGACATCGGCGAATTGCGCCTCGTGCAGGTGGAATACTCGCAAGACTGGCTGGCCGACGCCATCGCGGCCGGCGGGTTGAAGCATGGCAACTGGCATAACGACCCGCACAAGGCCGGGCCCGGCGGCACCCTGCTCGACGTGGGGCTGCACGCGTATCACCTGGCGCAGTTCGTCAGCGGACTGACGCCGCATGCCGTGCTGGCGGAATTGTCGACCTTTGTTCCGCAGCGCACGCTGGACGACCATGTGCAGGTGATGCTGCGCTATGCGAATGGCGCCAAGGGCACCCTGTGGGCCAGCCAGGTGGCGACGGGTTGCGAAAACACGGTGCGCTTGCGTTTGTTCGGCAGCAAGGCGCAGCTGGATTTCGATCAGGAACAACCAAACGCGCTGTGGTACACGCCGCAGGGCGGCAACCGCCAGCTGCTGCGTCCGGGCCGGGTCGACAGCGCCGCCGCGCGCCACGCCACGCGCGTGCCGGCCGGCCATCCGGAGGGGTATCTGGAAGCGTTCGCCCAGCTGTACCTGGATGCGGCCCTGGCCATCCGCGCCTTGCAGGCTGGCTTGCCCGTGCCCGAGGAAGCCAGCTGGCTGCCGACGGTGATTGACGGCGTGGCGGGCCTGGCCTTTGCCGAGGCCGTGCTGCGCAGCCATGCGGCTGGCGCGCAGTGGACGACCTTGGCAAGCTGACTGTTACACTGGGGCATGTGCTCCTTTACCATCACCATCGTTCCGCAAGGCTGGCAATTCACGGCCGAGGTCGGCACCACCGTGCTGGCCGCCGCCGAACTGGCCGGCATCCGCCTGCTCAGCTCCTGCCGCAACGGCACCTGCCGCACCTGCCTGTGCCACATGCCCGAAGGAAAGATCCGCTACACGGTGGACTGGCCCGGCATCAGCCCCGATGAGCGGCTCGACGGCTACATCCTGCCCTGCGTGGCCGTGGCCGAAAGCGATCTCACCGTGCAGGCGCGGGCCGTGCGCACGGGCAATTAATTCACGATGGCTTGCCGCCCTTCAGCCGCTGCAGCAGCGCGTCCACGCTGTCGCTCACGGGCAAGCCGTGGCGGCGCAGCAGCTGCACGTGCAGCACCAGGTTTTCCAGCACCAGCTTGGCCGCCACGGCCAGCAGGGCCAGGTTGCGGTCTTCCGGGCTGAAACTTTCCATGGCATCGGCCATCTCGCACAGGTGGTTGGCGATCAAGCCGCGCAATTCCTGCTCGTCGAAGGGCAGGTCGGCAAAATCGATGGGATCGGCCACTTCCACTTCCTGCATCAGCACCGCTAGTTCTTCCGGGGTAATCGTCATGCCTGGCCTCCTTGTGTGCTTGCCGCTATTTTAATTGTATTGGCCGCAAAGCGGACTAGAATGAGTCGAGACCGACGACGTCGAAGGGCAGCATGGCGCATCTGCATTTTACGCAACAACTGGCACGCTACCTGGACGTCCCCACCGTGGACGTGGTCGCGCCACGCCTGCGCGCCGCTCTCGATGCCGCGTTTGTGCTGCAGCCACGCCTGCGCGGCTACGTGCTCGACGAGCAAGGGGCCTTGCGCCCCAACGTGGTGATCTTCATCGACGGCGTGCGCTGCCGCGAACGGCGCGTGCTGGACGACGTCTTGCAGCCCGACAGCCAAGTGTATATCTTGCAGGCACTTTCCGGAGGTTAATCATGGGACCAGGCATGGCTCAACGCGCGTATCTTGGCACCCGCAAGGGCTTGTTCCAGTTCGATGTCGATGCGGCCGGCGCCTGGCAGCTGGCGCTGGTGCAGTTTGCCGGCGACCCCGTCTCCATGCTGCTGCACGATGGCCGCGACGGCACCTTGTATGTCGCCCTGAACCTCGGGCACTTCGCCGCCAAGCTGCACCGCCTCGACGCGGGCGCCAGCGCGTGGCAAGAAGTCGCCGTGCCCGCCTATCCCGCCAAGCCCGAGGACAGCAGCGATACGGTGCACTGGACCTTGCGGCAGATCTGGTCGCTGGCGGCCGGTGGCGCGGACCAGCCCGGCGTGCTGTGGGCCGGGACTTTACCTGGCGGCCTGTTCCGCTCAAGCGACCGCGGCGACAGCTGGCAGCTGGTCGAGTCCTTGTGGCACGTGCCGCAGCGGGCGCAATGGTTTGGCGGCGGCTACGACGTGCCCGGCATCCACAGCATTTGCGTCGATCCGCGCGACAGCCATACCGTGCTGGTCGGCGTGTCCTGCGGCGGCGTCTGGCAAACGCTTGATGGCGGCGCCAGCTGGGCCTTGAGCGCGACGGGCATGCGCGCCGACTACATGCCGCCCGGGCTCGATGAAAACGAGGCCGTGCAAGACCCGCACCGCATCGTGCGCAGCGCCGGCACGCCCGAGGCGCTGTGGTGCCAGCACCATAACGGCATCTGGCGCTCGCAGGACGCGGGCTGGCACTGGCAGGAAGTGAGCACGGCGCCGCTGTCGCATTTCGGCTTTGCCGTGGCCGTGCATCCGCGCGATGGCGACACGGCCTGGTTCGTGCCCGCGCAGGCGGACGTGCTGCGCATACCCATCGATGGCGCGCTGGCCGTGACGCGCACGCGCGATGGTGGCAAGACGTTTGAGGTGTTGCGCGCGGGATTGCCGCAGCGGCATTGCTACGACCTCATCTACCGCCACGGGCTGGCGCTGGCCGACGATGGGCGCGGTTTATTGATGGCGTCGACGACGGGCGGCGCCTGGTATTCGAGCGACGAGGGCGAGCATTGGCAGAGCATCTCTGCTCACTTGCCGCCCGTTTATGCCGTCTGTTTTGCCACGCCGTAGTAGCACAGGAAGATATCGACGGCCAGTTCCGCCACTTCGCGCTGGCGTGCCGGGCCCAGCAGAGGCTCACCGAGGGTGATCTGTGGCCAGAAGGCAAAGGTTTTTAATGGCGACATCAGCAGGTGCGCCACTTCCACCGTCTCGCCCGCCTTGATGCGCCCATCTTGCTGCGCCGCGCGGATCCAGAGATACAGGCCCGTTTCCTTTTCATTCAGGCGCGCCACCATCGCTTGCGCGCGCGCGGGCGAGTGAATGGTTTCACCAAAGATCACGCGCGCCAGGTCGATGAAGGCCGGGTCGCACAGCAAGCCCATTTTCTGCTCGACCAGGGCCAGCACCTGCGGGCGCAGCAACTGGTCCGCAAGATAGGGTACGGCGGGCTGGGCCACGCTGCTTTCCCACATGCGCCGCAGGATTTCCGCGAACAGTTCGTCCTTGCTGGGGAAATGGTTGTACACGGTGCGCTTGGAAACGGCGGCCGTGGCGGCGATCCTGTCCATGCTGGTCGCGTCAAAACCGTGCTCGCGGAACTCGGCGATGGCGGCATCGACGATGGCGACGCGCTTGCGGTCGGTGAGGCGTTGCGGTGCGGCCATGGCGGGAAATCTCCTTTGAAAACAATATTTTACACCTCCTGGTTTACTTTGCCAGAAATAGGAACTACACTGTGTAGTGTAATTCAATCCTTGTGCTTTATTGAGCGGATCGCATATGCATCGCATCTTATTCTTGGGAGTCCTGATCATCATGAGTTCTTGCACCTTGCGCGCCGCGCCTGTCGCGCCCGCTTCTTCCTCAACCTTGTCGCCACAACGCCACGACGGCAAGTTCCGCAATCCCGTGCAGATGCACAAGCTGGGCACGGCGGCCACGCTCAAGCTGATGTGGACCTTTTTCTTTGACAAGCCCGACAGCACAGTGCCGGCCGCTGCCGTGCCCGTGCAAGCCTTGAGCCAGGCGCAATTGCTGGCCGCACCGGACAACAGCCTGTTTCGCCTCGGCCATTCGACCCTGCTGTTGAAACTCAACAACGAATTCTTCCTCACCGATCCCGTGTTTTCCGAGCGTGCCTCGCCCGTGCAATGGGCAGGGCCGAAGCGTTTTCACCAGCCGCCCATCAGCATCGCTGACTTACCGCCGATCAAGGCCGTCATCCTGTCGCATGACCATTACGACCACCTCGACCATGCCGCCGTGCTGCAACTGGCCGCCAAGACCGAACATTTTGTTGCGCCGCTGGGCGTGGGCGATACCCTGCTTGCCTGGGGTGTGCCGAAGGAGAAGGTGCAGCAATTCGACTGGTGGCAGGGCACCACGATAGCCGGCGTGAAACTCGTCGCCACGCCCTCGCAGCATTTCTCGGGACGCGGCTTGTTTGATGGCAATCAAACCCTGTGGGCGTCGTGGGTCATCGACGCGCCGGACGTGCGCGTGTTTTTCAGTGGCGACTCCGGCTATTTCGGCGGTTTCAAACAGATCGGCGACAAGTACGGGCCGTTTGACGTGACCATGATCGAGACGGGTGCCTACGACAAGCTGTGGCCGGACGTGCACATGCAGCCGGAGGAAACCCTGCAAGCCCACCTGGACTTGCGCGGCAAGTGGCTGATGCCCGTGCATAACGGCACCTTTGACCTGGGGCTGCATGCCTGGCATGAACCGTTCGACCGCATCACGGGGCTGGCGGCCAAGCAGGGCGTGCACCTGGCCACGCCGCAAATGGGCGAGACGGTGGATTTACGGCAGCCGAAGCAGGGCGAGAAGTGGTGGTTGGCGATGCTGGAAGAAGAGATGCTTCGGTAATTTAGGCCGTCACGTCGATCAGGCGGCCCAGGGTCTGGCCATAGCTGTTCAGCTGGGGCGTGCTTTGCGGCGTGGCGGGGAGCGCTTGCCGCGGCACGGCCACCTTGATCGCCTGGTCCAGCTGCGGCGCCTTCACGGTGGCAGGGGCATCGGCCTGGGCTTGCTGGCTGCTGCGCTGCGTCTGGCTCAGCGACTCCTGTTCCCGCGCCAGCGACTGGCGGCTTTGCGCCAGCTGTTCGCTGTCGCGCTGTACCTGGTTCTGGCCTTGCTCGACCCGGCGCTGCGCCGTGGCCAGCGAGGCTTGCAGATTGTTGACGGACGTTAGCGTGACCACATTGTTCACCTTTGAAAGTATGTCCAGGCGTGCGCAGAAGAGGAAGAATGCGGCCCGGGGGGCGCGACATGTCTGCAGGTAATCTTTACCTGAATCAAGAGTAGGACAAATTCTCGCACAGTTCCAGTTAATTATGTTTTCTTGATAATTTTTTGTGTGCTCTCTGTGTTGCCGAACTGGCATGCCGAAGCTGGCGACGCTATGCTCAAAGTGAGTGCACGCTTCCTTTACTTTCCCGTGCCAGTCTGCCACGGACGATGGCCCGCTGCGAAGATGGCAGGACTGGTCACATTTAAAACATTGCTTTTTAAATAGTCAATATGTTGTTGTTTTTCTACCATGGCGACGCACGGTAATGCGCGGCCTGCTTGGCGCTCTGGGCTATAATTGACGGTCAGAGTTGGTTTTTTTTGCCATACAGACAGGTAGTTAACACATGAATCTCAAGAGCCTCGCAATTGCCCTCGGCATGTCGAAAACGACAGTCAGCAGGGCGTTGAACGGCTATCCGGAAGTCAATTCCCGCACCCGTGAAATCGTCCTGGCCGCCGCCAAGAAAGTCGGCTATCGGCCCAACCCGCTGGCGCGCAGCCTGGCCGTCGGCCGTACCAATGTACTGGGCATGATCTATCCCCTGCTGCCCAGCGACCTGGGCGACAGCGTCTTCCTTTCCGTGGTGAATGGCATGTCGGACGCCGTGGAAGCGTCGAAGATGAGTCTCATCATCGCCCCCGTGTCGCCGCAGAACGAACAGCCCTCGTATGAAAACATGGTGCGCGGGCGCCAGGTCGATGGCCTGGTGGTGGGCCGCACCAAGGTGGTCGACGAGCGCATCGCCTACCTGACGAAGGTGGGCTTTCCCTTTGTCGCGAATGGCCGCACGCGCATCGACGCGCCGTATGCGTATTTTGATTACGATAACGACACGGGCATCGACCTGGCCGTGTCCTTCCTGGCGGCGCACGGCCACCAGCGCATCGCCCTGCTGAGCGCGCCGCTGGACTTGCATTTCGCCTATGAGCGCAAGGAAAGCTTTATCCGCTGCATGGCGCAAGCGGGCTTGCCGCTGGACCCCGCCTATCTGCTCGACAACACCTTCGATCGCCGCAGCGGCTACCAGGCCATGCAGCAATTGCTGGCTTGCTCGCCCCGTCCCACGGCCGTCATCGTCGACAACCACCTGTCCGGCGTGGGCGTGGTGCGCGCGCTGATGGATGCGGGCATCGAAATCGGCAAGGAAATCTCCGTCATCGTCTGGGGCAATGTGGAAGACACCTTGATCGGCATCAACGTCACCACCATCGACCAGCCCGACCTGCGCCGCGCCGGCGCCAAGATGGTGGAAATGCTGCAGTCGCTGCTGGCCGGCACGCCGCCAGAACGGCTGCAGGAAATCTGGCAACCGGTGCTGTTGCCGGGGGCCACCGTGGGGCGCTGTCCAGAATAAAAAACGCAGAGCCGAGGCTCTGCGTTGTCTTTTATGCCGCGTACTTGCTTCCATCCGCCAGCACCGCCAGCAACCTCGCCTTGTCCTTGCGGTAAGTATCGACAGCCGCTTCCTTGACGTGGCCGAAGCCGCGGATTTTTTCGGGCAAGGATGCCAGTTCCACGCAGGTGCCGAGGTTGTCCGCCGTCAGGTTCGCCAGCAGGCCGGCCAGCAGTTCGCGGTACTCGACGATCAGCGCGCGCTCCATCTTGCGTTCAGCTGTGTAGCCGAAGACGTCGAAGGTGCCGCCGCGTAAGCCTTTTGCTTTGGCCAGCAGCTGGAAGGCGCGCCACATCCAGGAACCGAACTCCGCTTTCACCAGGTGCCCCTTTGCATCTTTCTTGGCGAACAGCGGTGGCGCGAGGTTGAATTTGACGGAGAAATTCCCCTCGAACTGCTGCTGCAACTGCTCCACGAAACGGCCATCCGTGTACAAACGCGCCACTTCATACTCGTCCTTGTAGGCCAGCAATTTGAAGTAGTTTTTCGCCACGGCCGTCGACAGCTTCTGGCCCAGTCCCAGGGTGTTTTCCCGGTCGCGCACCTGTTTGACCAGGGTCAAATAACCGTCCGCATACGCGGCATTTTGATACGCGGTGAGGAACTCCACGCGTTTCTTGATGACGCTATCGAGGCTTTGCGGCATTTGCACGATGATCGCCTGCGACGGCGTGGCGATCTGCGTGACACGGCGCACGTCGACGGCGGCGCGGCGGCCCCACAAAAAGCTCTTCTTGTTCGACTCGATGCCCACGCCATTGAGTTCAATGGCGCGCAGCAGCGCCGCTTCCGTCAAGGGGATGCGGCCCTTTTGCCAGGCGTAACCGAGCATGAACAGATTGGCGGCAATCGAGTCGCCCATCAGCGCGGTAGCCAGTTTCGTGGCGTCGATGAAGTCGGCCGCGTCCGCGCCGCCCACGGATTCCTCGATCAACTGGCGCACCTCGGCCGTCGGATATTGCCAATCGGCATTTTGCGCAAACGTGCCGGGCGGCTGCTCGTGCAGGTTGACGACGGCCAAGCTGCGGCCTGGACGCATTTTCGACACGGCATCCTGCGCGCCGGCCGTCAGCATGTCGCAGCCTAAAATCAGGTCCGCTTCGCCCGTGGCGATGCGCTGCGCGCGGATGTGCGCGGGTGACTTGGCGATTTTCACGTGCGAAGTGACGGAACCGTTCTTTTGCGACATGCCCGTCATGTCCAGCACGGAGGCGCCCTTGCTTTCCAGGTGCGCCGCCATGCCCATCAGTGCACCCACGGTGATGACGCCCGTGCCGCCGATGCCATTGATCAGGATGTTGTACGGCGCGTCGCAGGCGGGTAATACAGGTTCCGGTAGCGGGCCGAAGTTGTCCGTCTCGCCCGGCTTGCCGGCGCCCGTCTTGGTTTTCTTCAGACTGCCGCCTTCGACGGTGACGAAGCTGGGGCAGAAACCCTTGGCGCACGAATAATCCTTGTTGCACGAGGATTGGTCGATGGTGCGCTTGCGGCCAAATTCCGTTTCCTTCGGCAGGATCGATACGCAGTTCGATTGCACGCCGCAGTCGCCGCAGCCTTCGCAGACGGCGTCGTTGATGACCATGCGTTTGGCCACGTCAGGATACTCGCCTTTTTTTCTTCTCCGGCGTTTCTCGGCGGCACAGGTCTGGTCGTAGATCAGCACGGACACGCCTTGCACTTCGCGCAGTTCGCGCTGCACGGCATCCATGTCCTTGCGGTCGTGCAAGGTCACGTGGGCGGGCAGGTTGCTGCGGTCGCTGTAGCGTGATAAATCTTCCGTGACCAGCGCGATGCGGGCGATGCCTTCGGCGGCCACCTGCTGCGCCATCATGGGCACGGTGATGAGGCCGTCCACGGGCTGGCCGCCCGTCATGGCGACGGCGTCGTTGTACAGGATTTTGTAGGTGATGTTGACCTTGGCCGCCTGCGCGGCACGGATGGCCAGATAGCCGGAATGGAAATACGTGCCGTCACCGAGGTTCTGGAACACGTGCGGCAGTTCCGAGAAGGCGGCCTGGCCGATCCACGGCGCGCCTTCGCCGCCCATGTGCGTGGTCAGCTTGTTCATTTCCGGGTAAATCGAGGTGGCCATCACGTGGCAGCCGATGCCGGCCAGGGCCAGGCTGCCATCCGGCACCTTGGTCGAGGTATTGTGCGGGCAACCGGAGCAGTAAAAGGCGGGGCGGAACGGCGTGTTCACGGCTTTCTTTAATACCGCATCCTTGGCGTCGAGGAAACTGAGTCGAGCCTTGATCAGGTCGCAGGTGACGGGATCGGAAATCAGGCGCGCGATGCGGCTGGCGATGACCCGTGCCACTTGCGAGACGGAAAAGTCGGCCTTGGACGTCAGCAGCCATTCGCCGCGCGGCGCCACCCATTCGCCCTTCTCGTCGAACTTGCCGATCACGCGGGGGCGCACGTCGTCGCGCCAGTTGTACAGCTGCTCTTTTAATTGGTATTCGACGATTTGCCGCTTCTCTTCGACCACGAGAATTTCATCGAGGCCTTGCGCGAATTCGCGCACGCTGTCCGGTTCCAGCGGCCACGGCATGGCCACCTTGAACAGCCGCATGCCGACATCGGCCGCCATCTGCTCGTCGATGCCCAGCTCTTCCAGCGCTTCCAGCACGTCCAGGTAGGACTTGCCGGACGCGATGATGCCCAGCTTGGCGTTCGGGCTGTCGATGGTGGTGTGGTTGAGCTTGTTTTCGCGCGCGTAAGCCAGCGCCGCATAGATCTTGTAGTCCTGCATCAGCGCTTCCTGGTTGCGCGCCTGCTGGCCCAGCGGGATGCTCGACAGGCGCGCGTTCAGGCCGCCTTCGGGCATGATGAAATCTTGCGGAATCTTGACTTCCACGCGGAACGGGTCGGCATCGATGGAGGCCGACGATTCGACCGTGTCGGCCAGGGCCTTGAAGGCCACCGTGCAGCCGGAAAAGCGCGACATGGCCCAGCCGTGGATGCCCAGGTCCAGGTATTCCTGCACATTGCACGGATACAGGACGGGGATCATCGAGGCGGAGAACAAATGGTCGGACTGGTGCGGCAGGGTCGACGAGTATGCGCCATGGTCGTCGCCGGCCACCAGCAGCACGCCGCCCAGTTTCGATGTTCCCGCATGGTTCATGTGCTTGAAGACATCGCCGCAGCGGTCCACGCCCGGGCCCTTGCCGTACCACATGGCGAACACGCCGTCGTACTTGGCCGGGCCGATCAGGTCCACCTGCTGCGAACCCCAGACGGCCGTGGCAGCCAGGTCTTCGTTGACGCCGGGCACGAACTGCACGTGGTGCGCTTCCAGCTGTTTCTTGGCTTTCCACAGGTTCTCGTCGAGGCCGCCCAGGGGCGAGCCGCGGTAGCCGGAGATGAAACCGGCCGTGTTCAGTCCGGCGGCCTGGTCGCGCAGGCGCTGCATCATGGGCAGGCGCACGAGGGCCTGGATGCCGGACAGGAAGATGGCGCCGGAAGTGGCCGTGTATTTGTCGTCGAGGCTGACGCTGGTCAAACGGGAAGTGTCGGGGGGCGTAGATGGCGCGGCACCGGCGTTTCTAACGAACGCTGCGGAGCCGTTTTCCGTGGTCACGGACATGGCTGTCTCCAAAAGGGTGTTTCAGATAGCGGCTGTACAAGGGGCGCACCCGGTAAGGCGCGCGCTGTGCAGACGGGATGGCCGCGTGTGGGCGGCACATAACTATTTTAAATTTAAAATAGTTAATGTGGTCAGTGTAGAACGACCGAGGGGAAGGGGCAAATACGCTTTGACGATGGGGGTATAAGAAATACTTATGCCATAGGCGAGAGCACGTGCGCCCCCACCCAGCGTCCGCTGCCGCACAGCTCTGTAGCCACTTGCAGCACGAGGTTTTTCACGGCGTTGCCCGCGTTCGTCAGGGGAATGTTCTTCGACGCACACAGGGCCACGGTGCGCGACAGGACGGGGCTGTGGATGGCATAGCTGCGCATGGCGCCGCTGTCGAGTTCGGCCAGCAGGGGCGCGGCGGGCAAGATGGTGGCGCCCATGCCGGCCAGGATGGCCGATTTCAGGATGGCGATCGAGTTGATCTCGATCACGTTCGCCGTCTCCAGGCCCAGTTCGCGGGCGCGGCTGTCGATGCGCGGCCGCACGCCATGCTGCAAGCCCGGCAGGATCAGGGTGGCGCTCAACGCTTGCGGGAACGACACGGCATGGCCGGCGGGCGCGAACGGCGAATCGCTGCGGCAAATGAAACGCATCTCTTCTTCCACCAGCGGGCAGCAGGAAAACGGCGTCAGCTGGCCATCGTCGAACAATACGGCCAGGTTGATGCGGCCCGATCTGAGCTGTTCATTGAGGTTGCCCGTGATTTCTTCCGTCAGCTGCAGGGTGATTTCGGGGTAGCGTTCGCGCGCTGCCAGCAGCAGGGGCAGGGCCAGCGCGCCGGAGATACTGTGCGGCAAGCCCAGGGTGACATTGCCGGACGGGCGCGTGGCGCTTTGCGTGACGGCCGAGCGGGCGTCGGCCACCTGTTTCAGGATCGCTTGCGCGTGTTCGTAAAATACCTTGCCCGCGTCCGTGCTGAGCACGCCCTGGGCCGAGCGGTGCAGCAGCTGCACCCCCAGTTCTTCTTCCAGCTGGCGCAGCTGCTGCGTCAGGGCCGGCTGCGCCACATGCAGCACCAGGGCCGCGCGCGACAGCGAGCCGTGGTCAACGATAGCAACAAAGTAACGTAATTGGCGCAGTTCCATGGGTCCCAAGAGCGGTGCGTTGAGGGTGCGGTGATCGGAAAAAACAGGATGTTGCGCCGCAGCGCCGAACGCGGCCAGCAGAATAACAATTTTGTTATACTCATTCTAGCGCCTTCGGTGCTCCAGACGCGTACTTGTGGGATGACAGCATGCTCAAGAAAGTTGATTCGTCTCAATTAAAAGTGGGCATGTATGTCCACGACCTCAGCTGCGACTGGATGACCCATCCGTTCGTGCGCAACCGTTTCCTGTTGCGCAGCGATGATGAAATCCGCAAGATCGTGCAAGCCGGCATCCACGACGTGGTGATCGACAGCGGCAAGGGCCTCGATGTGCAGGATGCGCCCACCGTGGCCCAGGCGCGGGCCGAGACGGAACGCGAACTGGTGCAGATCGCCGCGGCGGCGCCGCAGGTGGTCACGCGCGTGTCGCTGAGCATGGAACTGGCGCGCGCCACGCAGGTGCGGCGGCAGGCATCGAGCCTGGTGCGCACGGTGATGGCCGATGTACGCCTGGGCAAGGCCGTCGAGATCGACCGCGTGCAGCACACGGTGCAAGATATTACCGAATCGATTCTGCGCAATCCCGGCGCCCTTGTCGGCTTGTTGCGCATCAAGAACAAGGACGACTACACCTTCCTGCACTCCGTCAGCGTGTGCGCGTTGCTGGTGGCGTTTTGCCGCTCGCGGGGCATCGATGGCGCCACCACGCACCAGGCGGGCCTGGGCGGCTTGCTGCACGACACAGGCAAGGCGCTGGTGCCCGATAGCGTGCTGAACAAACCCGGCCCCC
Organism: Janthinobacterium sp. PAMC25594; assembly: GCF_019443505.1. Classification (NCBI taxonomy): domain Bacteria; kingdom Pseudomonadati; phylum Pseudomonadota; class Betaproteobacteria; order Burkholderiales; family Oxalobacteraceae; genus Janthinobacterium; species Janthinobacterium sp. PAMC25594. The sequence goes on along the minus strand of NZ_CP080377.1, from coordinate 3,731,971 downwards.
TGACGCCGGAAGAATTTGCCCTGATCAAGCGCCATCCGCGCGATGGCTACGATATCCTGTGCCGCTCGCCCGAGCTGGGCGCCATTCCCCTCGACATCGCCTTGCACCACCATGAGCGGCGCGACGGCAGCGGCTACCCGGACAAGCTGGCCGGCGACGCCATCAGCGAGCTGGCGCAGATGGCCGCCATCGTCGACGTGTATGACGCGCTGACGTCCGACCGCAGCTACCACAAGGGCATCGCCGCCGCCGAAGCCTTGCGCAAGATTTATGAGTGGAGCAAATTCCATTTCAACCCCGTGTTTGCACAGGATTTCATGCGCTGCGTGGGCATCTATCCGGTGGGCACCATGGTGATGCTGGAATCGGGCCGCCTGGCCGTCGTCATCGAGGCGCACGAAAGCAACCTGCTGGCGCCGAAGGTGAATGTGTTTTTCAGTACGAAGAGCAATGCCTACATCAAGCCCGAGACAGTCGACCTGTCGCGCGGCTTCGGCTTCGGCGGCGGCGACAAGATCGTCGGCCATGAGTCGGCTGCCAAGTGGCAGGTCGATCCCATGCGCTTTTTATCGCTGGCGGATGCCTAGAAGAACTCTGCCGTATCGTTCGAGGCGATAGTCGTTAACAGGCCCTTGGCGACCAGTTCATCGTAGTGGCAAGCCAGGTTGCGGCCATGGCTTTTCGCGTAATACAGGGCCTGGTCGGCGCGCCCGAGAATGATGACGGGCGCCTCATAGGCGTTGATGCTGACGAAGCCCACGCTGACGGTGACTCTGCCCACTTGCGGGAAGTCGTGCGCTTCGACATTGGTGCGGAAGCGGTCGATGATTTTCTGCGCATTTTCCAGGGTGATCGAGCGCAGCAGCACGACGAATTCCTCGCCGCCGAAGCGGAAGATGCGGTCTTGCGAGCGGAACGACGATTGCAGCTGGTTGGCGATCAGGATCAGCACTTCATCGCCATACAGGTGGCCAAATTTATCGTTGACCAGTTTGAAATGATCGACGTCGATCACGGCCAGCCATTGCCGTTCCGTGTCCGTATGGTGGCGCCGTTCTTCATCGATGGGACGCGGCTTCTCCGCTTCCGGTTCGCCGCGGCTTTGCAGGATTTTCGCCAGCTGGTCGTCGAAGGTCTTGCGATTCAACAAGCCGGTGAGCGAATCGCGTTCGCTGTAGTCGAGCAGGTTCTGGAAATTGCGGTACACGCTGACGATGCCGCCAATCACCTGGATGGTGGCGCCCGTGTAGGGCGTGGGGTTGGTGATTTCCAGGCAGGTGGTGACCTGGTCGCCGATCCAGATGGGCAGCCACAGCAGGTGGCGGCCGTCGGCGCACAGGGTATCGGCGCTCGCTTCATGGCGCGCGATGCAGGTGGCCAGCGCCGGATAGTCGGACAGCGGTTCGCCTGGCAGGGTAGGGTCGTTATGCTCTTCCATGCGGGCCACGCTGCCTGCCACGATGATGGCCCGCGACCGCACGAACACCTGGCCACGCACGCTGGTCAGGGCCAGCACACGGGTCTGCGACGCGGCAGCGAGCTCCTGCACCGCCGAGATCACGGAGATGTCGAGCATCGTGTGGTCGCGGTGCCCGGTCATGTCCACCATGTGTTTCAGTAGGGAATCCATTGTCGATCTCTGGAAAGTAGTCACACAAGTGTCGTCATAGCAGCATTGCATCAAGCAAGAGCATGTTCGCGTCCGTCTACAAGAAGCCAAGATTTATTTGGTGGCATGACGCTCTTTACCGCAGGGCGAGAGGCCTTTCCAAAGAAGAGCTAAGCAGGATAATGTCTTTTTGCCTAATAGGCAATTAACGTATGCAATATTTCATGTAAATACATGAGATTCATGCATGGCGTTGCAAAAAACTTGCCTTGACGCAGACTTTCAATCCTGATCGCAACATTTGTTTGCGTCAGCCGTCATTTCAACAAGGTTTGATAATTTCCATATGGAAACTTGTGGCGCGTCAATTTGCCAAACCGTGGACGCTTTATAGTCAATGCAATGGCGCAGAAATTTACGGCAGGAAACATATTAGCAGGAATGGGCAATGTTTCACACCCGATTGCGCCAGGGACTTGTGATTCACTTTTGGGAGCTTGTCATGCATACCTTCCTGTCGGCAGTACAGCAGTTTGTCCAAGATGAGGACGGGATTACGGCAATCGAATACGGCTTGATTGCGGCCTTGATGGCGACCGCCATCACGGCCGGTTTCTTGCTGATCAAGACCAACCTGCTGAACGTCCTCACCGAAATTTCGTCGAACCTGGTGTTGACGCCCTAAGCGGGTGCCCGCCGCTGGCCGGCCGGTGGCGGGTTTTTTTTCAGGAGGTATGCCATGCCTGCAACTGCCTTGTGCGACCTGCTGTTGTTGTGTTTTGTGACGGGGGCCGCCGTCAGTGATTTGATCCGCCGCAAGATACCGAATGGTTTGGTACTGTCCGGCATCCTCGCCGCGCTGGCCTTGCACCTGTGGCTGTGGCCGCACAGCGTGCCGTCGTTGTGGCTGGGCGGCATGGCGACGGGTTTCTTCCTGTTTCTTCCTTTATATGTGCTGCGCGGCATGGCCGCCGGCGACGTCAAGCTGATCGCCATGGTGGGCGCCTTTGCCGGCCCGTGGCCCGTGCTGCAGATCTGTTTCGCCACCTTTGTGCTGGGCGGCCTGATGGCCGTGCTGATGATCACGTACCAGGGCAAGTGGCGCGCCTGCCTGGGCAATCTGCGCCAGCTGCTGTGGCCGATGATCGCGCGCATGGCCGGCATTCCGCTGGCGCCCGCTGCGCTGGGGAGCGGCGCCAGCGTGGGCAACATGCCGTACGGACTGGCCATTGCCCTGGGTTGCCTGGTGGTGCAAGGGCGGCATTATTTCTGATTGTCATTCATTGCTCTTGATCAATGGGCGCCAGTCCCCGCTGGCTAGAATGAATTCTGTTCAATGCAGTCTTAACCGGCTTGGAGACACAGGATGACCGAGGTCGACTATTCCATGAGCACCGAGAGTGCGCCGCGCCCCGCCGACGCGAACCTGATGCCGCCCTTGCCGCCGCAGCCGAAGAGCTTGCGCGAAACGGGCCTGGAGCGGCCGCTGGTGGTTGAACTGATCGCCAAGCTGATGTTTGTGAGCGGCAAGACGCACCTGTCCGCCATGACGACGCGCTTGCGCCTGTCGATCAATGTCTTGCGCGAAGTGCTCGATTTCATGGTGGCCGAGCAGATGGCCGAAGTGGCCTGGCGCGGCGAATCCGAGATCGACGTGCAGTACCAGCTGACGGGCGCCGGCAAGCAGCGCGCCAGCGCCTTCCTTGAGCGCTGCGCGTATATCGGCGCCGCCCCCGTCACCCTGGAAGCATACCGCGCCATGGTGGCGCGCCAGTCGTGGCTGGCACAGGAACAGCGCATCGGCAGCGACGACCTGGCCGCCGTGCTGGGTAGCGCCCATGCGGGGCCGGGCATGCTCGACGTGGTCGGCGCGGCCCTGCATTCGGGGCGCTCGCTGCTGCTGTACGGTCCGCCCGGCAGCGGCAAGTCGACCCTGGCGCTGCAACTGGGCCAATTGCTGCACGGTCTCGTCGCCGTGCCCTACGCCATCGTCGTCGGCCAGGACATCATTCAATTGTACGATCCGGCGCAGCACCTGCCGCCCGCGCCGCAGCATGTCAGCCATGCGCGCCAGGCGCTCGAGCGGCGCAGCACCGATATTCGCTGGGTGTTGTGCCAGCGTCCCGTGATTCACGTGGGCGCCGAGCTCGACGCGGGCATGCTGGAGCTGCGCCATGACGCCAGCGGCGGCTGCTACCAGGCGCCGCCCCATGTGCGGGCGAATAACGGCATGCTGATCATCGACGACCTGGGTTGCCAGCGCCTGGGCGCGCAAGAACTGCTGACGCGGCTGATGCAGCCGCTGGCACGGGGCAGCGACCAGCTGGGCCTGCCCGGCGGCGTGCAGATCAGCGTGCCGTTCGACAATGCCCTGGTGCTGGCCACGAACGTGCCGCCGGGCGAACTGTTCGATCCTGCCTTGCTGCGCCGCATCGGCTACAAGGTGCAGGTGGGGCCGCTGGCCGAGAGCGCCTATCGCGCCCTGTTCCGCCAGCAATGCCGTCTGGCCGGCATGGCCATCGACGAGCTGGTCCTGCATCACCTGCTGCAGCTGCATGGCGCACAGGGACGGCCCTTGCTGGCCAGCTATCCTGGTGAATTGCTGGCGCGCATAGGCGACTTTGCGGGCTTTGCCGGCTGCGAAGCGCGCCTGACGGTGGCCGCCCTGGAACAGGCCTGGAGCAGCCTGTTTGCCAGCTGCGACATGCCGGCCGCCAGCCTGTGCGAGCGTATCGCATGAAAAACCGGCGCGCCCTCCTGATGATGGGTCTGGCTGTGGTGCTGGGCCTGCTGGCCGTGTTGCTGGCCTCGCACTGGCTGCTGCGCCAGACGCCGGCCGGCAAGGGCAAGATCGTCGTCGCCGCCAGCGATGTCAACCTGGGCCAGCGCCTGACGCCCGAGATGCTGCGCCTGGCCGAATGGCCTGCGGAAAGCTTGCCGCAAGGCGCGCTGCAAGACCCGGCGCCACTGGCGGGACGGGTGCTGAAAACCAGCGTGCTGCGCGGCGAACCGCTGAGCGAAGCCAAGCTGGCACCGGTGGGCACCCTGGGCGGCCTGTCGGCCCTGATCACGGAAGGGCGGCGCGCCATCACCGTGCGCGTCAACGACGTGATCGGCGTGGCCGGTTTCGCCTTGCCGGGCAACTATGTCGACATCATCGTGAGCACCCAGCAGGATGCGGGCGACCGCGCGTTTCCGCAAAGCCGCAACATTTCCAAGATCGTGCTCGAACGCATCCTGGTGCTGGCCGTGGCGCAGGAGGTGGGGCGTGACGAGACCAAGCCGCGCGTAGTCAATGCGGTGACCCTGGAAGTGACGCCGGAACAGGCTGAAAACCTGGACCTGGCGCGCAGCGTGGGCAGCCTGTCGCTGGTGCTGCGCAACCAGGTCGACCCGCAGCCGGGTGTGACGGCGGGCGCCACCAAGCTGACCCTGCTGGGTGGGCCGCACGAAGCCGAGCCCGCTCCTGCCGCTGTCCCCGTGCTGGCCGTGGCACCGCGCCCGGTGCGCGTGGCGAAGGCGCCGGCGGAGCCACAGCGCCAGTGCAGTGGCGTCATCGACGGGACGCGCCAGTCGCGCGAATGTTTTTAGCCAACCATGGACACGCTCATGAACCGCGCCCTGCTGACACTGTGCTGCCTGTTGTTGCCGCTTGCCGGCGCGGCGGCCGATCCTGGCCCGCGCTGCGGCGGCGAAGCGGCTACCCCCGGCAACTTGCAGCTGCAGGTGGGCAAGTCGAGCATGCTGCGTCTGCCTGAAGCGGTACAACAGCGCAGCGTCGGCAATCCGGCCGTGCTGCAAGCCATGCTGGTGGCGCCCGACACTTTATATGTGGTCGGCGTCGATGTGGGCAGCACCAACATGATCATCCAGGGCAAGAGCGGCGTGTGCAGCGTGGTGAATGTCAGCGTCAGCATGGACCCGGCCGGCTTGCAAGCGACCCTGGCGGCCCTGATGCCGGAAGAAAAAGCCATCCGCGTGACGGCCGTGGCCGATACCCTGGTGCTGTCGGGCACGGTGCAGGATGCGGGCGCCGTGCTGCGCGCCGTCGAGCTGGCGCACGCGTATGTGCGCCGCGCTACGCATCCGCTGGCGTTGCCCAAGCCCGCCGATGGCGCCGCCTTGCCTGTCGCCGCAGCGGCGCCCGGTGGCGGCACGGGCGGCGCGAGCAGCCGCATCATCAATATGCTCGACGTCAGTGCGCCGCAGCAGGTGATGCTGGCCGTGCAGATCGCCGAAGTATCGAAGTCGCTGCTGGAACGGCTGGAAGTGGGCGCCACCCTGCGCTTCGCCTCCGGCAGCTGGGCCACCACCTTGCTGTCGAATTTCCTCAGCGGCACGGCCAATGGCTTGCTCGACGTGCGCAAGTCGAATGGCCAGCAGCTGACCATCGAGGCGCAGAAACAGGATGGCCTGGTGCGCATCCTGGCCGAGCCGACGGTGATGGCGATCAGCGGGCAGGAAGGCAGTTTTTTGGCTGGCGGCAAGATCTTCATTCCCGTCGGCCAGGACAACAACAAGATCACGCTGGAAGAGCGCGAGTATGGCGTCGGCTTGCGTTTTACGCCCACCGTGCTGTCGGGCGGGCGCATCAACCTGAAGGTGGCGCCGGAAGTGTCGGAACTGTCGCGCGAGGGGGTGGGCATTTCCGCCGCCGGCGTCAGCGGCCGCTCGATTTTGCCCGTCATCACCACGCGGCGCGCCTCGACCACGGTGCAGCTGTACGACGGCCAGAGCTACGCCATCGGCGGCTTGATCAAGAACAACCAGGTGAGCAACATCACGGGCGTGCCCTGGCTCAGCGAAGTGCCCATCCTCGGCGCGCTGTTTCGCAGCACGGATTTCCAGCATGACCGTACGGAATTGCTGTTCGTCATTACCGCGCACCTGGTCAAGCCCTTGCCGGCGGAGGCCGTTCTGCCGACGGCGCAGCTGGCGCCCCCTTCGCGCACGGACTTGATGTTGGGCGGCAAGATGGAAGGGACGCTGGCGCCGCCGCCCGTGCCGCCACTGCGCGCGGCCAACGGTTTCGAGCTGAAATGAGACGGGGAGACATGCCATGCCGAACTCGCTTTTGATGTCGCTGTGGCGCCTGGCGGCGCTGCTGCTGGTACTGCAGTTGGCCGCCTGCGCGCACGGCAGCACGCCGCAGCAGGACGGGCGCTTTGGCGACGCCGTGCGCCTGGCCATGGCGCAGCAGGTGCGCGATCCGGCCAGCGCCGGCAATCGCACCCCGGCCGATGGCCTCGATGGCCCCAGCGCGCACGCCGTCATGCAGCGCTACCGCGCCTCGTTTGCCGAACCGAACGGCCAGGCGCCGCAGCCGGTGCAATTCATGCTGGGAGGCGGCAATGGCAAATAGACGCCAGCGCGGGGCGATGCTGATCGCCTTTTCCATCCTGCTCATCGTGGTGCTGGGCTTTATTGGCCTGGCGCTCGACGTGGGGCAAGTCATCGGCCGCAAGACGGAACTGCAGAACCTGGCCGACAACGCGGCGCTGGCGGCGGCGGAACTGGCGGGCACGCCTGAAGGCTTGCTCGCTGCCGTGGACAAAGCCAAGCACAGTGCGGCCGACAAGAGCGCGTGGCGGCGCCGTATGGAGGGCGCCATTCTGTCGGACGCCAGCATCCGCTTCGCCAGCACGCCCGATGCGACCGCCAGCGAGTGGCATGCGGCGGGCGCCGTGCCCGATGCCGCCAGGGCGCTGTTCGTGCGCGTCGATACGCAGGCCAATGACCCGGCGCTGGGCCGGGTGGCGACGGCGTTCCTGGGCGCCTGGTCGCCGGCCCTGCGCACGCTCGATACGGGCGCGCGCGCCGTGGCGGGGCGGACCAGCTTGCACCTGACGCCGCTGGCCGTCTGCGCGCTGTCGGCCAGCGCGGCCAGCCCGCGCACGAATGCGGCGCTGCTGCCGGCCGTCGAGTTGCTGGAATATGGCTTCCGGCGTGGCGTGGCGTATAACTTGTTGAAGCTCAACCCGCAGGGCGCCACGGCCGAGCATTTCGTGCTCAATCCGCTGGGCCAGCCGGGGACGGTGGGCGCGTCGGCGCAGGTCAGCGATGCCGCCATCCTGCCCTTCGTCTGCTCGGGCAGCGTGCTGTTCCCGCGCATCGGCAGCGCGCAAGTGCACGTGCACCGACCCTTTCCCGCCGCGCTGTGGCCAGCTTTCAATGCGCGCTTCAACCAGCATGCGGGCAGCGGCTGCCATGCCGTCACGGCGCCGCCCGACACGAATATCCGCGGCTATCCGAATACGGCGGTGAACTGGTGGATGACGAACACGCCCGACGCTCCCAGCGCCCTGAGCACCGGCAATCCGTTGCTGTCCGTGGCCGACCCGGTGTCGAACGCGACACCGCCCGCGGTCGGCAGTTATGGACCGTTGTGGTCGTTTGCCAAGGCGGTCAAGTACAGCAGTGTGAAGCCGGCGGACGGCTACGTGCCGTTTGCCACCAGCGACTGGCCCAAGCTGTATCCGGCTAGCCCGGCCGCGCCGGCTGCCAAGTCCGTCTACCCCGCCAGCAGTACTCCCTACCTGACGCTGGGTTTCCAGACTGCGCCGAGCGGCAACACGGGCGTGGCGCAGCGGCGCCTGTTGCATATCGCCTTGCTGGCCTGTCCTGTGCCGGCCGGCAGCGACGTGCTGGCCCAGGTGTGCGGCATCGGCCGCTTCTTCATGACGGCGCCGGCCAGCAATGGCGTGCTGAGCGCTGAATTTGCCGGCATCGTGCCGGAGCAGGCGCTGGGCAGTCCCGCGGAGCTGCTGCAATGAGGCCGCCTTGCCGCAGGCCCCGTCGCCAGGACGGCGTGGCCGCCATCGAGCTGGCGCTGATCCTGCTGTTTTTCATGGCGCTGCTGCCCTTCGTGCTGCTGTTCGGCCGCGCGCTGCTGGTGTACACGGCTCTGCAAAAAAGTACGCACGATGCGGCGCGCTACCTGGCCACCATGCCGCTGCCGCAGATGGCCAAGTTCGACACGGCGAACCAGGGCGTCGCGTTTTCCCGGCAGATGGTGGTCGATGCGATGGCGGAAAGCTGGCCGCATATGGAGGCCGCCCGGCTCACCGTGGAATGCGTGTATGCCGACGATTCCTATGGCTGCGGCAACTATGCGACGGCACCGCTGCAGGTGCGCGTCAAGGTGGCCGTCTACATGCCGGTCGATGTCCTGCCCGAGCTGACGCGCAAGTGGCTGCCGCAGCTGGCGCCGATTCCGCTGCGTGCCAACGCGACATTGCACTATGTTAATTAACCTGCGTCCCCAGCGGCAGCGCCAGGGCGGCGTCTTCGCTGTCGAGTTCGCCATGCTGGCGCTGTTGTTCTTTCTGTTCCTGTTTGCCCTGCTGGAAGTGGCGCGCGCCGTGTATTTGTGGAACATGGTGCACGAGATCACCCGGCGCGCCGCGCGCGGCGCGGCCGTCACCGATTTCAGCAATGCCGGCGCGCTGCAGGCCGTGCGGACGCACGCCGTGTTGCGCGCCGCACCGGGCGCGCTGCCGCTCGGCGGCGGCATCAGCGACGCGTATGTGCGCATCGATTATCTGTCGCTGTCCGACAGCGGCGCGGCGCTGGCGGCGCTGCCGGTCAGCGTGATGCCAGGCTGTCCGCAGCGCAACCGCATCAATTGCATCGACAACCCGCATGGCGCCAGCTGCATCCGCTTCGTGCGCGCGCGCCTGTGCGTGCCCGGCGATGGCGCGCGCTGCGAAAGCGTGCCGTACCGGCCCGTCCTGCCCCTGCTTGGGATGATGTTTCCCTCCGGTGCAAGGGCCGTGCGTTTGCCCAGCGGGAGCACCATGGCGGTGGCCGAGTCGCTGGGCTATCCGGGCAATCCGAATTCCTGTCCCTGAGCGCCGCGTGGCGGCGCAGCCGACTGTGTAGACCTGAAAGAAGCGAGGAAGTGCGATGAAAGCCTTGATGATTAGCCGCGACGCCAGCTTGCACGAAGAAATCGCCGCGCAAGGCGCGGCCCGCATGCCGGTGCTGCGTCTGCTGGAGCGGCGCAGCGGCCTGCGCGACGCCGTCGAACGCATGCTGCCCGAAGCGCCCGAGCTGGTGATCGTCGACGCCAGCGGCCTTGACGCCGAGGAGGCGGACTTGCTGGAGCGGCTGGCGCGCCAGTATCCGCTGGCCGTGCTGATGCTGCTCACGCGGGGCCAGCAACAGGATGTGCTGATCCGCGCCATGCGCGCCGGCATGCGCGAAGTGCTGCAGCTGCCGCTGGTGCACAAGGCCTTTCACGAGGCGATGGACCGGGTCGACATCCAGGCCGGCGTGACGCAGATGCGCGACGGCAAAGTGCTCGCCTTCATCTCGTGCAAGGGTGGCAGCGGCGCCACCTTCCTGTCGACGAATTTTTCCTACGCGCTGGCCAGCCTGGCCGGCTGCAAGGTGCTGCTGATCGACCTGCACGGCCAGTTCGGCGACGCCACCCTGTACGTGTCGGACCAGAAGCCGGCCATGACCTTGTCCGACATCTGCGCGCAGATCGCGCGCATGGATGGCGCCTTTCTCGCCTCGTGCCTGGTGCACGTGACGCCGAACTTCGGCGTGCTGGCGGCGGCCGACGACCCCGCGCACAAGGTCGACATGCAGCCCGAGCACATGGACCGCATCCTGGCCGTGGCGCGCCAGCACTACGACTACATCGTGCTCGACGTGGGGCGCCAGATCGATGCGCTGTCGCTGCGCGCGCTCGACAACGCCGACGCCATCTATCCGGTGCTGCAACTGGCCCTGCCCGACATCCGCGACGGCCGGCGCCTGCTCGACATCTTTCGCTCGCTCGGCTATCCGGGCGAGCGCCTGCGCCTGATCGTCAACCGCTATGAAAAGGGCGGGCGCCTGCGCCTGGCGGACCTGGAGCAGGCGCTGGGCGCGGAAGTGGTGCACACGGTGCCCAACGATTACATCGCCGCCACCGATTCCGTCAACCAAGGCATTCCGCTGCTGCAGCTATCGCGCACCAGCGCCGTGGCGCGCAGCCTGGCCGAGCTGGTGGAGCTGGTGACGGCGCGCCGCGTGACGGAAAGCCGCGGCCTGTTCGACCGCCTGTTCAGCCGCAGCGAGGCTTGACGGGGCGGCAGCTGAATTGTGTCAAGGCTCCCGCCGGGAGCCATCATGGGAGCCGAGATGACTTTACGCGAACGCCTGGCGGCGAATGAAACGGTGCGCCCCGCCACGAATAGACAGGGCGCGCTGGCGCTGCACGCCTACCAGGAACTGAAAAAGACCATGCACCAGACGATACTCGACCGTATCGACCTGGAGCGCCTGAAACGCCTGACGGCGGAGCAGTTCAAGCACGAGCTGGCGCTGCTGGTGCAGCGCGTGATCGAGGAAGAGCGCATCGTGCTGAACCAGCACGAGCGGCATAGCCTGGTGCTCGATATCCAGCACGAGATGCTGGGCTTTGGCCCGCTCGAACCCTTGCTGGCCGACGCCAGCGTGTCCGACATCCTCGTCAATACCTGCGACAAGGTGTATGTGGAGCGGGGCGGGCGGCTGCAGCTGACGGACGTGACGTTCCACGACAATGCGCACCTGATGAAGATCATCGAAAAGATCGTCTCGCGCGTGGGACGGCGCGTCGATGAATCGAGCCCGATGGTCGACGCGCGCCTGCCGGACGGATCGCGCGTGAATGCCATCATTCCGCCGCTGGCCGTCGATGGCCCGATATTGTCGATCCGGCGCTTTGCCGTGCAGCCTTTGAGCATCGCCAACCTGCTCGACTACAAAAGCCTGACGCCGCCCATGGTGCAGGTGCTGCAGGCGCTGGGCCAGGCCAAGGTGAATATCCTGATCTCGGGCGGCACGGGCAGCGGCAAGACGACCCTGCTCAACGTGCTGTCCGGCTTCATTCCCGGCAGCGAACGCATCGTCACCATCGAGGATGCGGCCGAACTGGCGTTGCGCCAGCCGCACGTGGTGCGCCTGGAAACGCGTCCGCCGAATATCGAGGGCAAGGGCGAAGTGAGCCAGCGCGCGCTGGTGCGCAATGCGCTGCGCATGCGGCCCGACCGCATCATCCTGGGCGAGGTGCGCGGCGCCGAGGCGCTCGACATGCTACAGGCGATGAACACGGGCCATGAAGGTTCGCTGGCGACCATCCACTCGAACACGGCGCGCGACGCGCTGGCGCGGCTGGAAAACATGGTCGGCATGGCCAGCGTGAACCTGACGCCACGCGCCACGCGCCAGCAGATCTGTTCGGCCGTGACGGTGGTGATGCAGGTGTCGCGCCTGACGGACGGCGCGCGCAAGCTGGTCAGCCTGCAGGAGGTGACGGGCATGGAAGGCGACATCATCGCCATGCATGAAATCTTCCGCTTCGAGCAGACGGGCGTGGATGCCGAGGGCAAGGTGCAGGGCCACTTCTGCGCCACGGGCGTGCGGCCCCGCTTCACGGAGCGCTTGCGCATGTTTGGCGCACCCGTGCCGGACAGCGTGTTCGACCCGGATCGCATCTACGAGTAAGGGAGGGCGCATCATGGACCTGGTGTTCTACGGCTTTGCCGTGCTGCTGTTTGCCGCCTGCATCCTGATGGTGGAAGGCGCCTGGCTGTGGTGGTCGGGCACGCACGGCAGCGCGGCGCGGCGCATCAACCGGCGCTTGCGGCTGATGGCGGCGCGCGGCGAGGCGGGCGGCGAGCGGGTCTCCATCCTCAAGCAGCGCCGCTATGCGCGTGCGCCCGGGCTGGAGCGCTTGCTGCGGCGCGCGCCGCGGGCGGCGCAGTTGGACCACCTGCTGCTGCAATCGGGCCTGTCCTGGTCGGTGGCGCAATTCCTCGGCGTCACGGGTGCCCTGTTGCTGGCGGCCTTGCTGCTGCTGGCGGCCTGGTCCATGCCTTTTCCCGGTGCCTTGCTGCTGCTGGCCAGCGCCGTGAGCGGACCGTGCCTGTTCGTGCTGCGCGCGCGCGCGGCGCGGTTGAAAAAGATCGAGGCGCAACTGCCGGAAGCGGCCGATTTCCTGGCCCGCGCGCTGCGCGCCGGGCACTCGTTTTCGAATGTGCTGCAGATGGTGGGCGATGAACTCAATGAACCGATCAGCGGCGAATTCAAAATGGCGCACGAGGAAATCAATTACGGCGTGCCGATGAACGAGGCGCTGCAAAACCTGGCCGCGCGCATTCCGCTGACGGACTTGCGCTACCTCGTCATCGCCGTGCTGGTGCAGCGCGAATCGGGGGGGAACTTGGCCGAAGTGCTGGTCAGCATCGCGCGCATCATCCGCGCCCGTTTGAAACTGCTGGGGCAGGTGCGCGTGCTGTCGGCCGAGGGGCGCATGTCGGCCTGGGTGCTGGGACTGATGCCGGTGGTGATGATCGGCGTCATGGCGCTGGTCAACCCGCAATACATCCGCCTGCTGTGGACCGATCCCAGCGGCATCAAATTGCTGTGGTACGCGGCCGGCATGGTGGCCTTGGGTGTCGTCTGGATGCGCAATGTGATCCGCATCCGTATCTAACGTGGAGAAAACGCCATGACTGGCCCGCAACTGCTGTTCCTGTTGATCGTCTTTGCCGTGGTGGTGGCACTGGCCCTGCTGGCGTGGCTGATCTTCTTTCCCGGCACCTTGCGCCAGCGCCTGTTCGGCGCCACGGCGCCTGCGGCCAGCGATGCGGTGGCCGACTCTGGCTGGGTGGAGCGCGTGGCGCGCGTGGCGCAGCCGTTCAGCAAGCTGTCGCTGCCGGAAGAGGGCTGGGAGCGCTCGCCGCTGCGCACGCGCTTCATGAATGCGGGCTGGCGGCAAGCGAGCGCGCCCGCCCTGTACTTTGCGGCGAAAACCGTGCTGGCCCTGCTGTTTCCCACCGTGCTGGGGCTGTACGCGGCCAGCGCCATGGCGGCGCAGCTGCGCAGCGTGCTGCTGTTGCTGCTGTGCGTCAGCGCCACCATCGGCTATTACCTGCCTAACCTGGTGCTGGCCAGCACGGCCAAGCGGCGCCAGCGCGACATCTTTGAAAATATCCCCGATGCGCTCGACTTGCTGACCGTGTGCGTGGAAGCGGGCCTGAGCCTGGAGCGCGCGCTGGTCAAGGTATCGGGCGAGATCCACATCAAAAGCGTGGTGCTGGCGCAGGAATTGCAACTGGTGCTGATGGAAATGCGCGCCGGCTTTTCCAAGGAAAAGGCGCTGCGCAACCTGGCCCTGCGCAGCGGCGTGGAAGATGTCGACACCCTGGTCGCCATGCTGATCCAATCGGAACGTTTCGGCACCAGCATGGGCGATTCACTGCGCGTGCATTCGGAAAACCTGCGCGGCAAGCGCAGCCTGCTGGCCGAGGAGGCGGCGGCGAAGATCGCGTTAAAACTGCTGTTCCCGCTGATATTTTGCGTCTTTCCCACCCTGATGCTGGTGCTCATGGGGCCGGCCGTGATCGAAGTCTATCGCGTGCTCGTGCCGGCCATGGCCAGCCGCTGAAAGGAGTCACCATGCGCTTGACGCTCTCCCGCCTGGCCGCCGCCTGTGCCTGCCTTGGACTGGCCGCCTGTACCACGCAACTGGCCCAGACACCTGTGCCGGCGTGGCCTGACGCCGATGCCGCTTATGTCGCGGGGCGCCAGCATTTCGAGCGGGGCGACCTGCCCGCCGCGCAGGCGGCCTATGAACAGGCGCTGCGCCATGCGCCGCGCCACGTGAATGCGCGCAACGGCCTGGCCGTGCTGCATGCGCAGCGGGGCGAGCACGCCGCCGCCATCGCCCAGTGGCAGGCGCTGACGCAGGAAACGGGCATGGCGCTGCCGCAGCAGGCCTATCTGTTCAGCAATCTGGGCCATGCCTATTATCTGAGCGGGCGCGACGCGCAAGCGTTGACTGTGCTGGAACAGGCATGCCTGCTCGATCCGCTCAATGCGCTGGCCTGGCAGCACCTGGCGCAGGTGCTGGAGCGCCTGGGACAGCGCGAGCGCGCGGCCCTCATGCGGCGCCAGGCGCAGAGCCTGCAGGAACATGACTTGCGGCGCGACCTGGCGGTCTTGCGCGGCGAGGCGGCGCCGAAGGTTGTGCCCGTGCCCGCGCCGCTGCCGGAGGCGCCCGTCATGGCGCGCGTGGAGATCACGCAGAGCGATGGCATGGCCCAGCTGCAGCGTGTGCCAGCGACGGCGACGGCGCGCAGCGTACCCGCCGCAGTGCCCGAGCGGCCCATGCCGGCGGCGGTCGCGCCGCGCCCGCGCCTGGAAATTGTGAATGGCAACGGCGTGCCGGGCATGGCCGCCGCGCTGGCGCGCAGCCTGGCCGTCGCTCCCGTGCAAGTGGTGCGCCTGGCCAATGAAACCAGCTTCCAGGTGGCGCGCACGCGCGTCGAATACCGGCCCGCGCAAGAGCAGGCGGCGCGTCAGCTGGCCCGCCAGCTTGGGACGCAGGTGCAGACCCAGGCCGCCGACTGCCCGGCCAGCGAGCTGCGCCTGGTACTGGGGCGCGACCTGAGCGATCCGGCCATGCTGCACCGCTATTATCTGCAGCAGTTGCAACTGGCGCGCCAGGCACTGGCGCGGCTCGGTTAAAACGCCGCTGTGGAGGCAAAAAAAACGGCGCCCATGAGGCGCCGCGTGTTTTGCATGCTGCTGATTACTTCGACTGGCGCCGGCGCGTGAACGCCAGGGCCGCCAGTCCCGTGCCCAACAGGAACAGCGTGCCTGGCTCAGGGACGACCAGGGGATCGATGACGACGATATCGGTGCGCGTGGACTTGGAGAAATTCAAGGTATAGCTGCCGGCGGGCATGGCGAAATTCGAGGTCAGGGAAAACATCGCAAAGCCATTCGTGAAGGCGCGCCCGGTGGCCGGGTCGTTGGTGCCGGCCGTCATGTTCAGGCTGAACGGGTCGAGGCTGCCGGCGCCATGGTTGCCGTTGATATCGCTGCCATTGTTCGGGTTGCCGTCGGGAGCGAACTGGAAGATCACGCCATCGGCGTTCGCGTTCGACAGGCAGCCGGCGGGGCTGGCGGCATTGCACGAGATATTGAAAATATCCATGATCGACACGTTCGACTTGTCGCCCATGGTCGTCACGCTGGTGCGCAAGTCGCGCCGTCCCATGAAGCTGAAGGTGATGAAGCCGGCGCTCGACAGGGTCAGATTGATGGAACCGGTGAGCGTGTCGCCGGCCGTGGCCGTGGCGGCACCGACCGTGTTGCGCTGTGCTTCCGCAACAGCGCTCACGGTGGAGCCGGTGGCCGTGAGCATATTGCCGAAGGAGTGCGCATCGCCGCGCGCGAATTCCAGGGTGGAGCTGGGACTGGGTGCGTAGCGGTTTTGCGGCAAGCCGCTGCAGCCGCTCCCCGAACACACTTGCAGTACGTCGGCGTTGGCGGCCGGCCCCGTATTGACGGCGCGCGGATTGACGGCCGCGCCACCTTCGAAGAAGGCGCTGTCGCTGGCATTGCGGTTGGCGCCGGCCAGCGACAAGCTGCCGGCACTGGTGGTGATGCGGAAATTGTTCAACTCATTGACGGCCAGGCCGTACGCGCCGGCCTGCGCCTGGCCGCTGGCCAGCAGGCTTGCCGCCGCCAGTGCGCCCAGCCAGCCCAGGGTCTTGCTTCGTGTGTGATCGACGTTCATCGCAGCCTCTTATCGTAGTCAGTCTCGGAAAATCCGGGGGACAAAGAATCCAGAATGACTTGCCTGGATTCATCTCGTAGACAGGGATAAGCAGCTTGCGTGCCATATAAAAAAAGCTTATTGAATCAAATACTTGCCTGAAGCGGACTGAACTGGAAGAGGTCAACTGTAAGAAAGGCCGACGCCGCTTGATGGGCGGCGTCGGCCAGCCTCAGGTACCACGGTGATAGCCCAGGTGGCCACCCGAATTGCTTGCGCAACCGCAACCGATGCGCGCCACTTCCTCGCCTTCCGTCAATTTCCAGTTGGTAATGGTCGTGTGCTGCCAATCGATGTCGCTTTTCTTGACAGGTTTGACCGTCAAGGTGCGTTGCGCCACATCCGTGTATTCCATCAGCTCTTCGTCGTCGGCGATGTCGAAATGGCGGTGGATCAGGGAAATGCCGAAGCGGTCGAGTGCGCCATAGCGCTGCAGCACGTCGCGCAATTCACGAAAGCAGGCCAGATCCGCGGGCAGCAGCGGGTCGACGGCGGAAATATCGGCAACGGGTTGCCATTGCATGGCATGGATGTTCAGGCTGTGCATGATAGGCTCCTGTGCCCCGTGATGAGTGGCCCAGGCTGCCGGAGGGGCGCCGGCACGCCTGGCGAAATACCCATCGTGGCCGCAAAGCCGGTGCGGCGCTTGCGCCAGATCAAAGGTGCGGCACATCGCGCCACGCCCGGTAAAATAGGCCATGGCAAACAAAACTCCCACTTTCCCCGGCGCGCGCACGGGCCGCGGCCAGGTCCTGGCCGTGCTGCTGTCGAACCGCGACCAGTCCGGCGCCGAGCCGCTGCAAGGCCGCGTCTCCCTGGCCGCCATCGTGAAAGCGCTGAAACGCAAGTACCACTGGCCCATCGAGACGCACAGTTTCCCCGCGAATACGCAGGATGGCCGCGCCAGTTGGGCAACGGTATATAGCTTGCCGGAAAAGGTGATCGAGGCCGCGCTGGAGGCCGGCGGCCGTGAGTGGCTGGAGAGCCGGGTGGTGGCCGGGCGGCGGTGATGAACGCGCCGCTTTGCGTTATTCCAGCCGGAAGCCGACCTTCAGCGTGACCTGGAAGTGCGCCACCTTGCCATCGACGATATGGCCGCGCGATTCCGTCACTTCATACCAGTCCATATGCTTGACCGTCAGCGCCGCCTTGGCAATGGCATCGCGTATCGCCTGATCACTGCTTTCGGTCGATGTTCCCACCAGTTCGATGAGCTTGTAAGTGTGTGCGGACATGATGTTTCCCCAGGTAGGCAAGCCAGACATCGGGAGCCTGCATTGCGCAAGCACGTGCTCATCTTGCGCCTAAACGTGCTGATAGTCATTGCGCGGTGCAGCAAGGCGATTGCGAATCTGGCGAAGGCTGCCATCATGCTGGCAACATTGCTGTCGGTTAAAACCGGGACTTCAGTTGGTCTTGTCGGCGTGTGGGTGGAGATAGTCCGCGTTGCGTCCCACGCTATGCGCTCACTTCGGGTCGCGATGAGCGTCAATGGCGCCAGGAGCATCCTGCAGGCGCCTGGGAAGAAAAAAGGTTAGCTACACAACTAAATTGGTAGTCGTTTGAAGGCACCCTTCGTGAACTTCGATGCATTCAGCCCGGCTTTGATCTCTGAAAAAGGCGGGTCTCCGCAAGGACGGTGCACACGAAACACCCCGCTCTCCACCAATTGCGACAATGTTGCCGCAGGCTCCAGTCGAGTATGCTTGTAGGCGATGTGACTGCGATGCTCTACGAAAGGATGGCTTCCGACCTGAAGCTCACAAGTTGCATCGAACGGGACGTTCGGATAGGTCGAACAAACGCATACCAGCGCACACATGTTGTCAGGATAGCCATTGATGAGCGCCGGGTCATTTAGTACTATAAATAAATGAAACATACCACCAGGACCAGATGGTATGAGGAGTGTTTCCTTGGCTCGCGGTAACCAACCGGACATCATGCCGCCGATATAAAAGCGGCGTTGATCGCCTGCTGCTCGCGCAATTGTTTTTTCAGTAACCGTGTCTGTTCATTATTAAATTTAAGTACTTCGAACAATTTTTCTAACGTGATGGGTACTGATGAGCCTTCAGGATCTTCCCACTCAGGGCAAATTTTGTGAGTGAGGTCGCGAATCTGATATTTGCTCAAGTGACCAAAATCTTTCCAAGTTTCTGCGAGAACTTCAAACTCGGCTTCAGATAATTCCAGAAGGTCTTGCTCTGGCGAGCGAATCCGACTTCCGTCACGCAAAGCCACAGCATGATCCTCACGATCCGCGATCCACGCATCCCACCCATTATCTTCAGATGAGGACATTCCGTTAATGCGATTCAATGTTTGAGACAGAACAGGTCCGTGATCCATAGAAACAAGCTTGTCGCCAATGATCGGATCGCCGTACATCTCATATGAGCGCCGCTCTGCTAGATAAAGCAACTTCATCAGCTTAAGTACAGGAAGGCGGCCTTGGGCTTGAAATAGGAAGTAAGCGGCAACCTGCGCGGCTTTCTTTTCGGAATATAAGTTTTGCATAATTTTGAGCCTCCATCGCATCAATTTTGAGCAATTTGGATAGCTATTCGAGATCAATCTACGCACAAAGTACATCGCTGTCAACATATTGCCGTGCATGATGCTCTGGCCCATGCAACATGTGCGGAAAGTGGATGAAATCAGTTTAACTGTATAAATGTACAGTAGTTTTGATAATTGTCAAACGAAATCGATAAGCGCCAGTATATCGGCTGGATGGCTTTGCCGCTAGACGGCGAGGTCGGCCAACGTGCTTCTGTATGTCGTCATGCGGCAAAAAGGGTTCCACCGTGCACCAGCCTGGAAACCACACTGATTTATGCCTATCTTTGCCGGGAACGTCGACAAGAAGCCACGCTGGAAAGTAGTACGTGAGGTGTGATTGCTTGTAATCAAGAGAGGCGCAACTATAAGTTGGCGTTGTCACTTGCTTGCTACTGATCCAAAAGAAAAGGGCTTACATTTCTGTAAGCCCTTGATATTCTGGTGCCGACTGCCGGTTTCGAACTGGCCACCTGATGATTACAAATCATCAAGTAATGGCATTCCGAGGTGTTGATTGGAATTCATAAAAACTAATGAATTCATATAAATCAAATACTTATCTTCAAATTTGGCTCTTCTTGTGTTGATAGATATTGATGGGTATACTTCAAATCGGGTTACATGGTGGTTACATGGCTTCATGGAGAGCGGAAAATCGATGGCAAAGGTAAATTTCACGGCGGGCAGAGTTGACGCTTTCAAGTGCGAGTCCGGCAAGAGTCAATCTTTCTTGTGGGACTCCGCAGCGCCTGGCCTTGCACTACGCGCGACCGCGAATGAGGCAAAGTCATACATCTTCCAGGCAAAGCTGCACGGCAAGGCCATACGGGTGACTATCGGCGCGCCGGGCACCTGGACAATACCGGCCGCGCAGGCGGAAGCGCGCAGGCTGAAGGTCATCATTGACAACGGCCAAGACCCGCGCTTGGTCAAGGCTGATACGCTGGCGGCTGAACAGGCCGTGCGGGATGCCGAGGCGGCAGCCCGGCAAGCGGAGTCGCTGCGGCTGCGAAGCGAGTCTGTGACACTCGGAGAAGTCTGGCCGGTCTACGTCGCGGAGCGTGCACCTCATTGGGGCGAACACCAGATATCGGCCCACCGGAAAATAATCCAGGCCGGCGGCGAAGCGCGAAAACGCAGCCCCAAGGAAACTAAGGCCGGCCCGCTTGCCGTCCTGGCCAATGAGCGCCTGATTACCCTGACCGATGCGAGGATAGAGGAATGGGCCAAAGTGGAGACGCTGACACGCCCGTCCAGTGCGCGGCTGGCCATGAGGCTGCTTAAAGCATTTCTGAACTGGAGCGCCGCCCATCCTGACTACTCCGCTATCGTGACAAGGAATGTCGCCAAGAGCGCCAAAGCCCGTGAAATCCTTGGCAAGGCGAAGGTGAAACATGACTTGCTGCAGCGAGAGCAACTAGCTGCATGGTTTGGCGAAGTCCGCAAGATAGGCAACACCGTTATCTCTGCATACCTGCAGACCCTTTTGCTGATAGGTGCGCGCCGCGAAGAGGTGGCGGCGCTTCGCTGGGTTGACGTCGATTTTCAGTGGGCCAGCATGAAGCTGGGCGACAAGGTTGAGGACTTCCGCATGGTGCCGCTGACGCCCTACATTGCCCACCTGTTGGCCGCGCTTCCGCGTCGGAACGAATGGGTTTTCAGCAGCCTGGCCGCCGAATCTGGCAAACTAGCTGAGCCGCGCATAGCTCACAACGAAGCGGTGGCCGCTGCCGGTTTGCCGCATCTCACCTTGCATGGCCTGCGGCGAAGTTTCGCCACACTCAGTGAGTGGGTGGAGACGCCGGCCGGCATTGCCGCTCAGATTCAAGGTCACGCCCCACAAGGCGTGCGCGAGCAAAATTACATCCGCCGCCCCCTGGACTTACTGAGAAAATGGCACCTGAAAATCGAGAAGTTTATTTTGGACGAGGCAGGTATCGTCTTCACCGCTGCGCCGGCCGGTCTGCGTGTGGTCGGCAACTGATGGCCGGCACCGCACCTGACTTCACCACGCTGACGGACACTCAGCTGGCACAGTTCGCGGTGGCGCACCAGGATGCGCTAGACATTGGCGGCCTGGTTGAAGCCGATATCGTAACTGCTGTTGCCGCCGGCCGCGCCAGCCTGGAGCGGCGCCCGTACGGCTTCGCCATCATCGAGCAGCGGCCGGCCACCGGCGGGACCATTCCCCACCTCTGGCTGCTGTTCGTCGCCCCCGAGCACCAGGGCAAAGGCTTGGGGCACCGCTTTATGCGGGAGCTGCTGCGCCAGCACGCCACCGTGTACCATATGTCCCTGTACTGCCATGGCGCGCGGCGCCGTGCTTTCTTCGGCCGGCTCGGCTTCCGCATCGAAAGCAAAGATGGCGAGATGCGGCGCATGACAACGAACACGCTGCGATAGCACCACGGCCGCCTGGCCGCATCAGGCAAGATTTAACGCTGCAGCCTACCTTTAGCGGGGGAACGTCGGCACCTTCACCGACCGGCTGCAGCACCTCATTTATGAAGGCGCTTGAAGGAGCGCATATGACATCAAAAGACGACGGGACGCCGGACGACGACATGCCCGGCAATGACTATTTGACCGATGGGCTCATCCATCTCGAAGATACGAGTTTCGATTTCGAAGACTATTTTAAGCGGCTCAAGGCTGACGAATTATCAGAAGATGAGCTCGCAGAATATCCAGCACGAGTAATGGGCCTCTATTGCCAAAAGATTTCAGCGAACAAAGTGCCGCCCGATTGGGCGCTGAAATACTTTGCAAGGGAGTTCTATAAAATCTTGGCTGGCGGTGCGTGGAACGACTCCTTTCCACTGCCATGGAACCCTGCGAGCCCCGTTGAGTTCCTTAGCCGCACAGAACAAGAAGCGTTCGATATCTTCGCTGACGTTTCGTGGTGCATCAAAGACAATCCAGGCGCAAAGGTTACCGAAGTGATTCAGGTCGTCGCGGATAAGCGTCATATTTCCTACGAAAAGGCGAGGGCGGCGTGGTACAAGCACAAGGCGAAGATGAAAGCTTTCTAAATATTTTTTCTAAATTTTAGAAAGTAGATTGAGAAAGCTTTTTTTTCTCCTGAAATTTAAGCTGCATTCGTCACCTGTCAACGAAAGGACACGACGATGCAAGCCAATAATCAGTATCCCGCTTTGGTGTGTGAAAATCGCACCGTCATCGACACCAACGAAGCCGCATTTCACCTGGGCCGAAAACCTCAGACACTCAGAAAGTGGGCCTGTCATGAAGACGGCCCGCTGCGCCCTATCCGCATTTACGGCCGCTTGGCGTGGTCCGTGGCGGACATCAAGCGCATCGTTTCGGGAGAAGGCGGCGTCCAATGAAAAACGCCCCCACCACGAATGATGAGAGCGCCCCAGACAAGCGCGATTATACTCCCGGAACCCTGCCAGTACGCCACAACACAGTGCGTGCCGCCGTCCTCGCAGCTATGCTTGAAGGCGCCGCGATGACCGGTATGGAAAGCGTTTTCGCGCAAAGCACAACTCGTCTTGCTGCTGTCATTTGCGAAGTCGCCAAGCGTTACGGCTGGAACTTTTACCGCGGAGATGTGGCTGTTGGCACAAAGGACGGCCGCATCACATCGGTGACGACGTACTGGCTCCCGCAGGAAACTATCGCCCGTGCGTTCGCACTCGGCGCCCGGCTCTGGGTTGACCAGGTGAAAGCCGCGCGCGCTGACAGTCGCAAGAAGGCGAACAAGTGCAAGGCTGACGCGGCGCGTATCAACGCCCTGCGCCGCAAGAGCGACCCGCGACAAGGGGCGTTTTGGGGCGACCTGTGACCGCCACCGGCACAGCGCTGCTCCGTGCACTGGACCTGCTGCCATTTCTGGTGCCGGTTCCGCCTGCACTGGCTGCGCTGATGGGCGCCACGGCACGGGGATGTGCATGACAGAGGGCGCGCACTTCCTGGCAGTCAAGCCGCTGAGCGTGAAGACCACGCGCGCGAGCTGCGCGGATGCCGTCATCCTGAACGTGATGCGTCACAACGCGCGCGAACTGCAGGCGGAAATCGGTGTTGGCGCCGAAAGCGGGATAGACGCAAGCCGCATCCACCTGAACGTGACCTTGCATGGCCCAGCTACCGCTGACGGCGTGGCCAGCGCCGCGCGCGATGCGATGCGCGAGCACGGCATTGTGGCGCCACGCAAAAATGCGACGCTCGGCATCGAGATTGTCGCCAGTCTGCCGGCCGGCCTGCTCATCGACCACCTTGCGTACTTCCGCGACACGGCGGCCTGGGCCCAGCAGCACTACCGCGTGCCGCTGCTGAGCGCCATCGTGCACAACGACGAAAGCAGCCCACATCTGCACCTGGTCCTGCTCCCGGTCCGCGACGGCAAACTGGTAGGCTCCGAGCTGCTGGGCAACCGTGCGACCATGAAGGCGATGCAAAAGGATTTCCACGAACAGGTGGCCAAGCAATACGGCCTGCGCATGCCGGCAGCGAAGAAGCGCCACAGTACCTCCCAGCGCGCCGCCGGCATTGCGCTGCTGCGTGAGACCCTGCAGGCGAACAGTGGACTGACCGAGCGCGCCATCGATGCGCTGCTGGTCCCGCACGCCAAGAACCCGGAGCCTCTGCTCGTGGCGCTGGGCCTGGCCATGCCGGCGCCGGTGGTCAAGGGTTCGTTCGTTGCGACGATGACCCGCAAGGTGCGGCCGGAAAGCCCCGACAGGATTTACAAAAAATCTCCTATAGGACATTTGCGCGCGCAAACGGCAGGTGTTTTTTTGCCTGAAAATGAAAACTCCTATGCTCTGTTAGGACTTCCAATTTCCGCGCCCAATTTCCCACCATCGTCCAACCCAACAAGCGCCAGCAATTCCGCCCCCGGCCAGCAAGCCAGCTCCAGCCCAGCGGCCCAGCCATCGACCAGCGGCATGCAGCGGGAGCGCAGCACCACCAGCATCGAGCAGTGCAGCACCGATACCGGAAATCCTGCATCGCCTGCGCCGGCCACCCGAGCGATGGGAAATCAAACTGCAACGCTGTCGCATGATGCAACCGAGCCAGGCAAGGCCGGCATGGCACTGTCGACGGTATGCTCGACAGTCGAGGCAATTGCAGTGGAGCGCAGCCAGCAGCACGCCCATCAGCAGGTCGGCCAGCAATCGGACCACGACGCAGGCCTGGCCAGCGCTGCACCGACGAAGCGCCCCGCCACCAAGCGCCAGGCCAAGACCGTGACGGCTGCACCGGCCAGGCCGACCAGCGCGACGCCGAAGCGAAAGCGCAACGCGCCAAAGGTGGCCAGCACGACGTCGACCACCAGCGCACCGGCGACCGCTCACCACCGGGCCGCTGGCATCGAACAGAGCACCGCCAGCCCGGCCGGCCAGGTGGCCACCGCCAATACGCGGAAGCGCACGAGCAAGATGGCCGCCAGCACCAGCCCATCACCACTCACGAGCACCGCCGGTATTGCGCCAGCTGTTGACCAGGTCGACACACAGACGGCAAAGGCTGGAATACAGCAGGCCTGCCACCAGCAGGACCAGCAGCACCGCGCGCACACCATCGAGGAACAAGCGGCGCCAGGTGGCCGCCCGCAGACTGGTGATTCTGGTATCGAGCCTACCGTCGACACCCCGGCCAAGCGCTCGGCCGCCAAGGGTATCGTTCCTGCCGACGACACCCGGGCCGCACAGCCTGCCGTCGCCGCCGCGGTGCCCGCTCACCAGCATGCGCCCAGTATCGAGCATGTAACGCCATGTAACGCCAAGGTCGGCCATGCAGCACCGGCCAGGCGCGCCAAGACATCGACCGCCACGCCTGCCTGCGCGCCAGCAGCACCGCGCGCCGGTAAGCTTAGCTCGACCGCCAGCAGGCCGGCCGCCACTCCATCGACGCCCAGCACCAGCACCAGGTCGACCAGCAGCACGGCCGCGCCCAGCAGCACGGCCGCGCCCAGCACCAGCACGCCAAAGCCCAAGCGCACCGCGACGCTGCAGCAGGCCAGCAGTACGCCAGCGCAGGACACCTTGCCCGGCAAAGCTGCGCCGGTACCTGACACACCGACCGGACGCAGGACCACCAGCAGGAAGGCCAGCGGCACGCCCGCCTATGCCACCGTGTGCCATGCCACCAGCAGCAAGCCCGCCCTGGGGAAAGGCCAGTACGATGCCGGTGCTGACCAGCCCGACGAAATTTGTCGCCTTGCCGATGACGAGCAGGCTGCTGCGCGATGCGCGCGGTCGACCAGCAGTGCGGCGCCAGTTAGCGTAAAACAGGGAAATTCCCGGAATTACAGGAACGCCAACCAGCCGGACGAAATTCGTACGCTTGGCCTGGCAGCATGCAGCATGCAGCATGCAGCATGCAGCAGCATCAGCAGCGCCAGTCACTCGGCTGAAATCTCGGCCCAGTGCAGCTGGCCTAAATTTTCAGGGCAGCAGCACTCGCCAGAATATTCTGGCCAGCTGCAGGTCGACCAGCAAGCCAACCCGCGCGCCGACGACTACGACCGCCACCGCGACGACGACCACCCGGCCGAACATTGGAACGTCGACGTTGGCGAGTTCGTCACGGCGCCGGCCACGCCAGGCAAGCACAACGCCCCGCACACCAGTTGGCCCGGCGCTGATGGCTTGGGCGACGGGTGGCATGAGGCCCGGCCCGCAACGCTAGAGGCGGCGAATGCATCCATTCGGGTTACGCACAGCCGGAGGTGATTACCTAACCGAAGCAGGCGGACGCGCAGTTAAAAATTCAGCCGACCGGAGCCGGTCTCCTGTCCGGTCGCTGAATATTCGGTGTAACTCACACTTCGTCCGAAAGGCGGATACATGGATGTCGAGTCTCGGATTTCATACTGCGTAACTAATTCTCCGCTTGGGTCCCTCACCTCATATTGGGCGGTGTCTGTATCTTGGCCCTTGCTGGCCTTCCATTTGTCAGAGACGGTGGTAACCGTGAATGATTGGTCAATCCCAAGTTGAAGCCTGTATTCTGGTTGCATGGTTATCTTTCTTTGAGTACTCCTCGGCTACCGAATGTAGCGCGATGAAGGCATTTTCAATATGGCAACGATTAGTTATTATTCAATACTGTTCGCATATACAGACTCGTTCTTCGCGACCGTCACCCTGTCGCAGACCCAAGGCCACACCAAAGCCCCCCATAGGTGGCCGGGGATGATGGGGATGCTCGAGCGCTGCCCCGGTGGTGGCGCTGCAACCCTATAGGGATAGGGCGGGTCAAAAGTCCAGGCCCTTACCGACAAAAGACCGTCTGGTTCCTCGAATTTTTACACCCGCGAAATATGCAGTTAAAACGGATACGCGGCCAAGGCTGGGAGCTGGCGCCAAGCCGCGCGACTGAAGGGGGATAAACGGTTTAATGCCCTTGGCAAACAGGCCGGCCAGCGTTGAGACGGGCGGCGCGCAGCTTGGTAGGGTACGGGGGCGCATGGAATCTCAAAGGGGCCATATGTGCAGGACCGCTTCATCCCTCCGCTGTCATAAACGTGGACAAAAAAAGGTAAAACGGATGGCGTCCAACTGCTGGACGGCATCGGTCGCAGCGCCAAGCACGGCAGCGCCGCGTCAAACCCGACGGGCTGTAGGCTTTGCCAGCTTGGGCGGTCTGCCATTGTCGGCGCTTCGTTCCGCTGGAAAATCGCTCGTTTCCGCCGGAAAGTCGCCTGTTTCCGCTGGAATTCCGGTGGAAGACTGTCGGAAGCGAGGGCGATTACGGCGCTGTGGCATCGGACTGCACCCTGATGGGCCAGGCCAAGGCGTGACGTGCGGCGAAGGCATGGCGGGCCGCCTGGTGCGCGCCAGCGGGGCCGACAGACACCATAGGCGGGGCGGGGGCGAATCTCTGGAGCCTTTCCGACCTAGACCTCTTACTTCCTCACGCGCAGAAAATTTCCCCCATTTCAAACGGAATTCAAATGGCAGACATCCCGGCCAGGCTGTAGGCCGCGCCAATGCTTGCTTTGCGCCGCTGCGAAATCAAATGCCGGGCTTTCTTCAGGCGCCGATGGCGAAGCACAATAAAGTTGCACACGAGCCAATAAAGCTTGACACAAGGTGCTCTCGCGGCGATGCTTCCTGGAAAGGCCGCTATCGGCTAAAAGCAGACCCGTCATTTTTATTCCTAAAAATTTAAATAAATGAAGAAATCAATAGGTATTGCAATCGTTGCGGGTATTTTTGGTTTGAGTAGCGCTAGCCTCTGCCTTGGCCATCAATATGGCGTTGCAGCCGGGATGGCCGGAGTCGCTTTTTTGTATGCTGCCATTGCATACCGAATGAAAAAGACTGGACAGTAGCTTTGAGACTTTAACGCCAGATACTGAGTTTTCGGCTCACTTGTACTTCCGCTTTGGGGCGACGGCGGTCGGTCGCAACAGTCAGTAAATGCCCTGGCCACAATCCTGCGTCAGCAAGTGCCGACCGCGAACGAATTTCGTGCGCGGTGAAGCCCCTTGTAAGCCCCGTCAAAGGGGCATCGAAGCCCAAGCGCCACAGCGTGTTTCTACATACCGTCCAGGCTGGTATGTAAGGTCCATCGCCTGAAATAGCTGGCCAGCCTCGTCCTGAGATTTGAAACCCCATGTTTCATCGCTCTCATGGTTGCAGGCCTGCGCACCCACCCGCGAAAATTTCCGTTCGTCTTCGCCGACACTGGCCCGCCTGCAGGTGACCGGGCTCGCGCTCCCAATTTTTCGGGACCGTCGCCAGTGGGCGGGCCAAGCCGGGCGCCGCGACGCTGGACAGAATTAGCCGGGGCGGCCTGACGCCGGAAAAATTCCCGGCGTCTTTGCAGCAAGCCGCTGAGGCCAAAGGGGGTGGCGAATCACCACTCCCTTTATGCTGCTGGTCGCCGCGGTGTGATTGCGACAGGG
Organism: Janthinobacterium sp. PAMC25594; assembly: GCF_019443505.1. Lineage (NCBI taxonomy): Bacteria > Pseudomonadati > Pseudomonadota > Betaproteobacteria > Burkholderiales > Oxalobacteraceae > Janthinobacterium > Janthinobacterium sp. PAMC25594. Next base: position 3,704,314 of record NZ_CP080377.1, on the reverse strand, counting down.
TGTGCGTAATCAAATGCCGCTGGCCCAAATTTTCGGGCAAGTACTCAGCGCGCCGCCTGGCGCAAGGGTGCGCGTTTCAAACGCGACCCTATGCCGGCGCCGTCGACCAGCGCCAGCTACAGGCCGGCCGGAGTTCGTGGTCAGCACGAGCGGTCCGCAATCCTGACTCGCGCCACCCTGGATACGGTTGGAATACGATGGCGGCACGGCCATATGGCCGCCATTTTGAGGAGCGAGTCATGGGCAAGAGCGGAACGAGCGGAAATACAGGCAAGGGTGGCGTCACCATCCCCGGCACACGTCAAAGCACGACCGGTGGCAGTTCCAGCGGCGGCGGTGCGCGCCCTGGTGCGGGCGCCGGCCAAGGTCCAGGCAATGCGGGCGGTTGGCCGAGCACTACCGGCGGTACGTCCGGCGGCGGCCGAAGCAATGGCAAGCCGAGATAGCCGTCTCAAATACCGGCCAAAACGGGAATTGACCGGCGCGGTGCTGCAGGTTTGGCTTTGTGCAACACCTGCGGGGCTACGCCTGCCAAGCCGGATTTGAAATCTGACTTCACTGCGGCGCCCTCTTCATGGACGTTACATCCGGGGAAATCCCGTATGTACCACTCAGGCGGAGCCAAACCGAGTAGCCGGAAAATCTTCCCGCCACCAGTTCAGGCCGCCGCGATTTGCGACCCACTTAAAGTTGGTCGCAAGGGCATCGAATTTCGCTACCCCCTTAGCCTGGCACGGCGTCGGCCGAACTTGCCCGCATTTCAAATGTGACCAAGGAACCATCGCAAGGGGGCGCTATTCCTGCACCCCCTTTTCCCGGTCCCCCGTTCTGGGGACCGGCATCAACCTGTGCTGCCAGCCCGAAACAAACTCTTCACGTGAGCAGATTAAAGCCGCAGCCACGCCCGGCGCTAACCGCTGGGCCAAAACCTACGCCGAGTAGGCTTTACCCTGGCGCCGAGCTGCTGGCTGGCCAATACCGGCGATGTGCCGGTTTTGCTTCCCTGGATGGGTTGCGCTAGGCCTTGCCTCGATTTCAAATCCGAGCAAGCACCCGCTGGTTTGCGAGGGACTTAAAGTTCCTCGCAAATTTTCAACCCTCTTAGAGAAGGTCGCAAATCCGCAAGGGCATAACGAATCGTTACCCCCTCCTTGCCTTCGCCGTGCCCTGCCGCCGGTAGAGTGCTGGTGCTGTGCCTCATGCGGTACAGGCCAGCGCGCAGGCCTGAGCTTGCTACCTAAGCGCGGTCGAGCAATACATCCAAATTTGGATGTATCTCTTCACGGTGAAGAGATGCGCTCAAATTAGAGCGCATCTCGGATTAACGTCCCGGCCATGTACAGCCTTGGGGCTGTACGCTTCCTGAACCCTTCCTGCACCCTTCCGAAACGGTTTCGTTACCGTAGCGTGACTGTAACGTTACACTTCCGTTACCGCCGGCGCGCCCAGCGTTATCCGGCACCACCACGGCCGCGCCAATCTCCTAAATTTTCAGGAGGTTGCGGCCCAGTGCGCTCGGGGGAGTCGATACCCTGCAAATGGCGCATCTCTTCACGGTAAAGAGATGCGACCCGCAATCGGCTAAATTTTCAGCCCATTGCAGAATAGCTGCAGCGGGCGGCCGTGCCCGTCACTCAGCGGAATTCTTCGCTCAGTGCCCACCAGGGCGCGCACCAGGTCGAAGCCGGCACCGCGCAGGGGTTACCGATTCAGCAACCCGTTACCGAATCATTAACCGTTACCGAATCATTAACCGTTACCGAATCGGTAATCCTGCCTGGGCATGCTGCCCACGGCCAAAAACTTGTGGCCGTCGTGCACGGGACACCACTGGCAGGCGGTCGGCGTTTTCACTGCGGACGGATGGAGCTGGTATTTGCTGAGCAAGTCGTCGACAAGAATCCGGAAGAATCAGAAGAATCCGCAGAAAAAAGTACGGATTGTTCTGATTCTTCCGGATTATTGAGCGAAGACCGCCAAAATTGCGAAGGCCGCCACGCAAATACTGTGGCGGTCTTCCGGGAAAGTGGCGGCGCTTCGAGCGCCGACCTTTTCCCCGGAACGGGGGAGAACCCCAGCCAGGCTTTTCCCAGCACCGGAAACAACCAGCCACTCTGGCGGCGGGGTCTCCTCAAATCTGAGGACACCCCCCTGTCCCAAATCGGGACTAGTCCCGAAACAGGACACCTGTCCCGAATCGGGACTACCTCGCGCCCACGACATGCCGGGCTCAAAGGCGAGCGGCACAGCGGGCCGACGTGGGCTGCATATTTAGCTGACGTTGCATACCTCGCCAGCCGCGCGCCGCCGCGCGACGATGGCTCAAAAGTGAGCCGTCGTCGTCCTAAGCCAGACGGTGCGTTGGTGGGTGGCAACAGTCGTTGAACGTCCGTTGAACAGTCGTTGAGCGGCCGTGGCCGAGCCAGGCCGCTGGCGGGTAATGGAGATGCGGCAAGATTTGACCGCCTTCTTGATGCGGTGGGGAATTTCGCACCCGGGACGTGAGGTTGCGCTCACACGCAGGCTCAGGCTCAGGAAGCCAACGCCGAGCGTGAGCGCAAGTGAAGCAGGAAATATTGCCCTCTACAGTGTTGGCAATATGTTGGTGGCAATTAAGGAGTTGGTGGCAAGGATGGTGGGTCATACGGGTCAGGTTGATGCATCCTATCCCCTAAATAATAAAGACCCCATAAAGTCACTACAACAAGTTGAAATAAAAAAAGCAGATATGCACCTAATGCCAGTAACGATAAAACGTCAACGAACATGGGAATAAATAGCTTACGTGCTGGCGCTGCGACTGCGCGGCAATAGTAAGCCAGGAGACTTAAGACGATACTTACTGCTGTCAAATAGGCGAACATTAAACATAAAAATCTTCTTCGTGTAAGTTTCATTTCCACCCATGTACCTGAATAACTTGTATGTAGTGTCGGTGTGGGAGATGGTATAACCTTATCAAGAGTTGTTTGTTGGCCAAAAGTGGCAATGGCAGCAAGAGCGGCAATATAAAATCCAGGCAGTCCCTGCACAAAACCCTGTGTGGATGAAATAAGTCCATCCGCGCCCCAAATATTTATTGACTGTTTAAACGGCAGTATCAAAATTAATGCAGCAACAGTTAGTATTGCAGGGACGAGCCAATTCACCCTCTTTATTACAGGGTGCTGGATTAATATATAACTGAAGGGTCTTAATAATTGATACCAGAGCATTTTATTCAATCATAGAAGAGCACACATTTTCCCGGAAATCTCGCCATGCACGGTCTCAAAGCCGGTATCGAGACGAACGGTAAAATTTTCCAACCGAGCTTTCTTTACAAATCGGTCTTCGTTTACAAGTTGCAAAGTTCTTGCATCGAGCTCGACCTTTCTGGCGAAGTTAGCATCATCAGTGTAGACCACTCGTACGCTAGAAAACTGATTTGCGTCAGCAGTTTTGCAGACAGATTTAACAGTGTCCCATACCGGATGCTTCTTGTCTCTTGGTTTTAAGTAAATAACTTTCTTTTGTTCTATCGCAGTTGCGGCTGCATCAAAAGCGACAGCAGCTTTAGTAAAGTCAGATATTTCCAACCCGCTTAAAACGCCAGCATTTAATTCTTTTTCAAAGCTTGCGGATAAGTGTCCTCGGAATAAGAATTTATATTTTGCAAATCTTCTTAGTGCAGGGTCTCCACTCGCATCATTGACATAAAAAAACGTCCTATTCGCGATTGCCGAGCTTCGCAAAACCATTCCTATCAGCATGCAAACATCTTTACTGCTTATTCCAATTGAGTCTTCAATAAGGGTGACGTATGTATTACCGCGAACTGGAATTAAATTAATCGCTACGTGCGCGGATGAGGCATTTCCCTCATTGCCTTGTTTTGGCGAAACATTAAAGTGTGCCGAACTTGGGTCTGATATTGCTTGGTCCGCAGCAAGCGTATCCGAACGATTTATAAGAATAATAGCTTTATTCCTAGCTGTATCTATTTGAATATCTGCAATATGAAAAGTTTCAGTTTTTGTCCTATTTCTACGGTGGCATGGGTCTACTGTGAGATGCGCCTTCATATTAGCCAGCAAATCCGCCATAGAGCGCGGCGGCAAATCGACTGCGCCTAAATTTTTGTCATTAGCATGGGCGCTAACTTGGCAATCAAAATATTTCACTGTACGAGTATTCGATTTCATGTATTCGTGTCTTGGACAAAATAGTTATATGTATGTCAGATTATAAACATGTTGCCCTCAACAAAACACTCCAATTGTCACACATCCCAAGTGCCAAGACAGAATGAGGTCAAAATATCAATAATGCAATTTTATCTAATGGATGCTAAAATGGCGGTCGACGAAAAGCCTTGACGCCTGCCTGTTGCCGGTCTATTCTAAAAACGTCCCCGATAAAGAGGGGCACGGGTTTGGCGACTCGGAATACACCGGCGGACGACCGCCACCAGGCGGCTTTTTTTCGTCCGTTGCACCATGACGTCCTCTATGAGCGGCAGTGGTGGGGATACCTTCGGGTATGCCGGTTTCCGTGTGTACCGGTTCGCCAACCCCACCATTTGCTGCTCACCCCGTTTGGCGACGGGATGTGCGGTTCTAGACCACACACCGGAGGCAACTATGCCAGGCACCACCACACCCCAACATATCCCATCAGCAGCTACGGCCCTGTCCGTCGACCAGCTCTATCAAACCGCGTTCTACAACGGCCGCACTCCGCGCAGCCAGGAATACAAGGCCGGCGCACGCATGGCGCTTGAGCACCGCATCGAGCGCAAGGACTTCGACATTCCGTATCAGGTGGGCACGGCCGCCGCTGATGCTTTCTTTGCTGGCATCGAGGAAGGCAAGACCATCTGGCGTACTGCTGTAGCAAAGATTGGCGGTGCAGCATGAACGCCGTGAATAGCCAGGCGGTGGCCATCACCGTCGACCAGCTCTTTTCCGCCGCGTTCAGCGCCAGCCGCGACCCGCGCTCAGGCGAATACATGGACGGCGCCCGGGCAGCGCTTGCCTACCGCATCGAAGGCGCGCGCATCGGCCAGCCGTACCAGGTCGGCACCGCGGCGGCTGACGCCTTCGCATCTGGCATCGCAGAGGGGCACGCCATCTGGCGCCGCGCCAGCGGCCAGCCGGTGACAGCGGACGGCGACTATGTGGGCGGCCTGCGTATCATCGGCCAGCTCGCCGCCGACATCGAGGCGCAAGCAGACGACATCGAGATACTGCTGGCAGCACTGTTCGACAAGCTGGACGCGCTGACCGACCTGGCGCCGACCGCCGCTGATGCCGTCGCCGCCATCAACTGCTTCGCCACCTGTGCGCCGCGCAATGCCGCCCTCATCGGTGAGGGCCAAGCCAACATTGCCGCCCTGGTCGCGGAAGGCGGTGCAGCATGAGCTCCCGTAAATCACACAACCCAGCGCCAGCCGACGCAGGCCCGACGCCTGAGCAGCTGCTGGCCGCCGGCAGCGCCACCGCCACCGACTGGCTGCTGCACAACGCTGGCCGCGCCCGGCCGATATCGGCGGCGGTATGCCGCGCGCTGCGGCTGGCCGACATGGTGCTGACGCACGAAGCATCGCCGGCCTTTCCTGACATGCTGGCCGCGTGGGAGCAGGGTTTCGACTCGACCCTGCGCGCGGCGGCGCCAGCAAGCGCCAGCCACGGCCACACGGCGGCGCCCACCACCTCAGTATTCGAAGACCGGTTTGAGCAATTCACCGACCGGCTCATGGCCGCCCACGTCGGCGCCGCGCCGCTGATGCGCGACCTCAACAGGGTGGCGACCATCAGCGCCGGCTTGGGCACGGTGCTGCGCATCGTCGCCGGTAACGTGGTGGCGCAGGACAATTTCAATCCGGACGACCCCGACAGCGCGCCGCCGCTCAGCCAGGGCGCCGTATGCAACCTGGTGGCGATGGTTGCTGCCGTGTGCGAGCAGATGAGCGATAGCGTATGCGACCGTGCTGACTGGTACAAAGAGCAGGTGCCAGCATGAGCGCCACGCCACCGAAACCACCACGGACACGCAAGGTCGCCAGGCCCGTGCTATTGCGGCCGCCGGTTACGCTGGTGCCAGCGACGCTCAGCCGCGAAGAGCAACTGATGATTGACCGCTACCGCGCGACGGCCCCGAAGTGGCGCGACGATATCGTGGACTTTGCCAACATGGTCGCCAAAATGTACCCGCTGGAAAAGCCAACCACCGCGCCGGCCAGCATCCGCCTGGTTGCTGACAACGAAGACCGGGGACCAAAATGAGCGCCGCATACATGCCGCCAAACGGCGATACCGCAGAACCACTGTACGACGTTCTCACCGAAAGCGGCGAAGTCCTGGCCATGGACCTGACGCTTGATGCCGCGCACCAGCTGGCCGGCGAGCATCGGGCCTCGGCGGATTGCCCCGCCTACCGCGAGATATCCATCCGCTCGGTGCGTATTCGCCACCAGAGCGAGCGGCAAGCAGCCAGCCGGTACCAGCTCCCCGAGCCGCCGGAAGTCGGGCCGCCGCCGGCACTGGTTTATGGTGGTGGAACTCTTGGCCTTGAGGATGCCAGCAAGGTAACGATTCAAGCGCGCGCGCCTGCCGGCCTGGTGAGCATGAAGCTTGAGCAGGCGCTGCGCTACATTGACCACTTCGCCGAACCTGGCCGCACTCGCATCCTGCTAGTGCTGCCCAATCACTTTGACATGCCCGGCGGTGCAGCATGAGCACCTTGGCGGAATTGGCGCGCATCCGCGCCGAGTATGGCCTGGCGCCGGTAGGCGGCGTGCTGTGGCTTGGCATGGGCATGCTGCCGCCCAAGCGCAACGCCATCGAAATCGACCCGGCCAACTTGCCGACGCCGCTGGAATGCCGCGCGGTGGCGGGCCTGGACGTGGTGCTGCTGTTTCCTGGCACGCTGACCAGGTACGGCGCGCTGCGCACGCTGGCCGACCGGCTGTATCAAGCCCGGCCTCAGCGTTTGCTCTTGGTCGACAGTGACCACCATCGCACGGCGTTTTTGAAGTTGGCGAAAGCATGATGGCGGACAATCATATCGGCGACCAGATGGGCGGCTTTACCTTGAGCAAGGAGGACGAGGCGGCACGCTTGGCGCGCATCCAGTTGGCGCAGGCCGGCGAGACCGCGCGACCCTTCGACCGGTCCATGCAGCGCGGCGAACGTGTGGTGAAAATCCGGTGCGGCGCCGACATCAAGCCATTGCCCATCACCTGGCTGTGGCCCGGCTGGGTGCCGGCCGGGAAGTTGACCATCCTGGCTGGCGCCGCCGGTACCGGCAAAACTACGCTCGCCCTGGCGCTGGCCGCCGTGCTGACCGCTGGCGGACGCTGGCCAGATGGCAGCCAGTGCAAGCAGCTGGGAAACGTGCTGATTTGGTCGAGCGAGGACGTGGCCGACGATACGCTGGTGCCGCGCCTGATTGCCTCCGGTGCCGACCTGGCGCGCTGCCACTTCATTGAGGGTATTGCTCAGGACGGGGAAAGCGCGCCGTTCGACCCGTCACAAGATATCGCCGACCTGCGCCGCGCGGTCGACGCCATCGGCGGCGTGAGCCTGCTGCTGATAGACCCGATTGTGTCAGTCGTCGCCGGTGACATGCACCGGGCCAACGACGTGCGCCGCAGCCTGCAGGCGGTGGTGGACTTCGCCGACGCCCACGGCTGCGCGGTCATCGGCATCACGCACTTTGCCAAGGGCGGCGCCGGGAAAGCACCGCAGGACCGCGTTATCGGCTCGCAGGCATTCGGCGCCCTGGCGCGCATGGTGCTGGTGACGGCCAAGGAGGAGGGCAGCAACCGGCGTGTGATGGCCAGGGCGAAGTCGAACATCGCGCCGGACGATGGCGGCGTGGCGTACTCGCTCGACCTGGTGACCATTGCTGGCGGCATCGAGGCGACGCATGCGGTATGGGAGGGTGTCATTGAGGGCACGGCGCGGGAAATCTTGGGCGACGTTGAGCACGACGACAACGGGGAAGCTGGCGAAGGCCGCCGCGACCTGGAGCGGATGCTGGTGGACCTGCTGACCGAGAACGGCGGCCAGATGCCGGCCAAGCAGGTCAAGGCGGAAGTGAGTGACGCAGGGTATTCATGGACGGCCGCAAACAATGCGAAGGCCAAGGCCGGTATCGAATCTGCGAAGGAGCCGGGCAGCAAGTCGGGCGGATGGAACTGGTATTTGCCGAGCAAGTCGCCGACAACAATCCACAAGAATCCGGAAGAATCAGAAGAATCCGCAGAAAAAAGTACGGATTCTTCTGATTCTTGTACGGATTCTTGAGCGAAGACCGCCAAAAGTCACGAAGACGGCCACGTAAATAGTGTGGCGGTCTTCGGCGAAAGTGGCGGTCTTCGTGGTGGTGTTCCGGGGAAGGCTCGCAGCGTCGCAGATTAAGGGGCCTGCACCAGTGGCGTGCTTCGCCGAGTGCCAGGTGCAGCATTCGTATCTGATGCCCTAATTCTTCGGCGGAGGAATTTGTCCCTCTATCATTATTTCGTTCACGACCTTATCAAAGTCGGATGTGAACTCTTTGTCTTGTATCGTGCGGAATTTAGCAAATTCAGCCTCGGCAAGCTTCTTAGCTGCATCGGCCGAGACGTGGCCGGCGCCATCCAAGACCTCGTACTCATTGAATTTCAGAAAGTCGTCGAGCTTTTTTGTCCAAGCCTCCATCGTCATCGCCTTTTGACGTTCCGCCATGCCTTCTGCGAAATCGAGATATTGCGACACCAAGCGGTTCATGTTTCTCAGTTCGGACTCGCTAAGGTAGTTTTTGGCGACTGAAATATCCGTCTTAAGAATTTTCCCACCGGTTTTCTCATTCTTCCAAGCGGTCAGTCCCATGTTGGGCTTGTCAGCATCAGAACGCAACTTGACCAATTCGGAAGCGGTGTGCCCATGGATGGCAAAATGGAACTTGTTTTGCACCGTTGCATAGAATACTTGGGTGATTTGCGCATGCTTGTCATAGTCGATGCTGCATTGCGCATATAGGTCCGTGATTTTCTGGTAGAAGCGGCGCTCTGATGCCCGAATCTCCCTGATGCGTTCAAGCAGTTCGTCGAAGTAGTCTTTGCCGAACAACTTGCTACCTTGCTTTAATCTATCGTCATTTAGCGCGAAGCCTTTGACCAAATATTCCTTGAGGACGGCCGTTGCCCATATTCTGAAGGTAGTTGCTTGAACAGAATTTACTCGATATCCGACAGAAATTATCATGTCGAGATTGTAAAAATCGAGCTCTCTATTTACCTGCCGAGTCCCCTCTTGACGAACTACTCGAATTTTTCGAGTAGTTCGAATCTCCGCAAGCTCATTGCTTTCATACACATTTTTGACGTGGTAGCCAATGGTGTTCTCTTCTACACCGAAAATTTCAGCCATCCCTTTGAGCGTTGTCCAGACCGTTTCATCACCCAAGATGACTTGCACTTTTACATTGCCATCAGACGCAGCGTAGAACAAAAATTGAGATGTGTTTTCGACATCGTTGTCCATGGTATCTGTTCCCGGTTGATTTTTTTACATGGTACGGCAAGCTTGCCTTGGATGCGCTCACGTTTTGACGGCCAACCGCGATTTTCCAAATCGGGTTACACAGTGGTTACATGGCGACCCGGTATCGAGTGCGTATGAAAAAAGGGTTACAAGCTGAAAGCCGTAACCCTTTGATTTTTATACTAAATTCTGGTGCCGACTGCCGGTTTCGAACTGGCCACCTGATGATTACAAATCAACTGCTCTACCAAATGAGCTAAGTCGGCAAAAACTGTGCGTTGCGAATTATACGCTATTTAATTCGTGTCAGGGTCGGGCGGCCGCCTTTTTTTGGTGGCTCGTCGTCGCCGGGCGTGGCGTTGTCGCGTTGTTCGGGGGAACTGGTCGGCACGGACGACAGGGTCGGGGCGCTGGAGACCGGGGCCAGCGCTGGCGGTGGCAGGTCGGCCGAGGCCGGGCTGTCCGTCGGTTGCGCGTCCGGGTCATCGTTGCCCAGCACGGGCTCGAAGGCCATGCCCTGGCCGTTTTCGTTGGCGTAGATGGCCATCACGTTGTCGACAGGCACGTAGATTTCGCGCGAGACTCCGCCAAAGCGGGCGTGGAAGCGGACGGCGTCGTTGTCCATCTTCAGGCCGCTGGTGGCGCCGAAGCTGATGTTGAGCACGATTTCGCCCTTTTTCACGTATTCCATCGGTACCGTGGTGCGCGAATCGACTTTGACCGCGAGATAAGGCGTGTAGCCGCTATCGGTGCACCACTCATAGATGGCGCGCAGCATATAAGGTTTGGTTGAGATTTCAGACATGGTAGGCACTGTGAGGCGGGAGCGCCCCCATCAAGCATGAGGCGGGCGCACCGGTAGTTCAAAAGACTGGGACAGCGCAAAAAACAACTTTAACACATGGCCCAAGATGCCCCAGAAAGCGTAGCGAGCAAGTCCGATATCGGCTTCAGTAACGCAGCCGTACTTTAAGTACGGCGAGTAACGCCAAGTCGAGAGCGGGCTGCGCAGTAGCTTTATGGGGATATCTTTTAGCGGCGCATCACTTTCTCGGATGGCGTCAGCGCTTCGATGTACGCAGGACGCGAGAAGATGCGTTCGGCGTATTTCATCAGCGGCGCGGCCGTCTTCGACAGTTCGATGCCGTAGTGGTCCAGGCGCCACAGCAGCGGCGCGACAGCCACGTCGAGCATCGAGAATTCGTCGCCCAGCATGTACTTGTTTTTCAGGAACAGCGGCGCCAGGGTCGTCAGGCGGTCGCGGATTTCCGCGCGTGCCTTGTCGTGGGCCTTGTCGTTGCTCTTGGCGCGTTCGCTTTCCAGCACGTGCACGTGCACGAACAGTTCTTTTTCGAAATTGAACAGCATCAGGCGCGCGCGGGCACGCATCAGCGGATCGGCCGGCATCAGTTGCGGATGCGGGAAGCGCTCATCGATGTACTCGTTGATGATGTTCGATTCATACAGGATCAGTTCGCGCTCGACCAGGATAGGCACCTGGCCATACGGGTTCATGGTCGAAATGTCTTCCGGTTTGTTGAACAGGTCGACGTCGCGCACTTCGAAGTCCATGCCTTTTTCAAACAGGACCAGGCGGCAGCGTTGCGAAAATGGGCAGGTTGTACCCGAATAGAGAACCATCATTTTTTATAGTTCCTTAGAAACAAAGGGGGTGAAGCCGCGAACGGCTCACCCCAGGTCGCTTGTCCACTCATGCGGACAACGCAGAAACAGGCATAAACCGGCCTATGGCCGGCGCCTCACTTATTTGACTTCCTTCCAGAACGACGCGTTAAGGCGCCATGCCAGCAGAGCGAAGACCGACAGGAACAGCAGCACCCATACGCCCAGGCGTTTGCGTGTTTGCTGTGCCGGTTCGGCCATCCACTCCATGTAGCCGACCAGGTCGGCTACCGCATTGTCATACTCGATCTTGTTCAACGTGCCGGGCTTGACCTGCTCGAAGCCTGCAAATTTGTGGATCTTCTTGCTGGGCTCGTGGGGATCTGTCTCTTCCACGAACTTGGCAGTCTGGACACCTTGCAATTCCCATAATACATGCGGCATGGCAACATTCGGCACGACCATGTTGTTCCAGCCGGTCGGCCGAGTGTCGTCTTTATAGAACGTACGCAGGTAAGTATACAGGTAGTCGCCGCCAGTGCCAGCGGAAGATGATTTCGCACGCGAAATTACCGACAAATCCGGCGGTACGACGCCAAAGAAGGCCTTGGCGTCCTGCGGTGCCAGGCTGGTCGTCATCAAGTCGCCGACTTTATCGCCTGAGAACAACAGATTCTGCTTGATCTGGTCTTCCGTCAAACCCAGGTCGCGCAGGCGGTTGTAGCGCATCGACACGGCGGCGTGGCAATTCAAGCAATAGTTGACGAACAATTTGGCGCCGTGTTGCAGCGCCGCCATGTTGGTCTGGCGGTCAGGTGCCTTGTCCAGCGGAAAGCCGCCTTCGCTGGCGAGAGCCATGGCGGGCACGAGTGCCAGGATGGCGAGCAGTTTTTTTGCAATCTTCATATGATGTATGTCCTTTGAGCGTGGCGTGAGAGCGGCTTAGTGCGGGTGAAACGTCACACGCGACGGCACGGTCTTGAACTTGCCCATGGCACTCCACCATGGCATCAGCAGGAAGAAGCTGAAGTAAATCAGGGTGCACACTTGCGACACGATGGTTTTCGCATCCGTTGGCGCCTGGGTACCGAGGTAGCCGAGGATCAGGAACGACAGGCCGAAGATGGCGTACACATATTTGTGCCAGCTCGGACGGTAGCGGATCGATTTCACGGGCGAATGGTCGAGCCATGGCAGGAAGGCCAGGATCACGACGGAACCGCCGAAGAACACCACGCCCCAGAATTTCGCATCGAGCACCTGCGGCAGCATGCCGATGATGGCGACGATGGCGATGCCGGCGATGGCCGACTTGACGGTCGTCGACAGGCGCGATTTGAGCCAGATGAACACCACGTAGGCCGCCACGGCACCCATCAGCACGTACATGAAGTCGGCCGTGGTGGCACGCAGCACCGAGTAGAACGGCGTGAAGTACCAGGTTGGCGCGATGTGCAGCGGGGTCTTCAGCGAATCGCCGGGCAGGAAGTTGTTGTATTCCAGGAAGTAACCGCCCATTTCCGGCGCGAAGAACACAACGGCGCTGAAAATGACGAGGAAGATCGATACGCCGAACAGGTCGTGCACGGTGTAGTATGGATGCGAAGGGATCGAATCGACCGGGTGGCCGTCGGCGCCCAGGTTTTCCTTCACTTCGATGCCGTCCGGATTGCTCGAACCGACTTCATGCAGGGCGATCAAGTGCGCTGCAACCAAGCCCAGCAGTACCAGCGGGATGGCGATCACGTGGAAGGCGAAGAAGCGGTTCAGGGTCGCGTCGGAGACGACATAGTCGCCGCGGATCCACAACGACAGGTCAGGGCCGATGAACGGGATGGCGCCAAACAGGTTGACGATCACTTGCGCGCCCCAGTACGACATCTGGCCCCATGGCAGCAGGTAGCCGAAGAACGCTTCGGCCATCAGGCACAGGAAGATGGCGAAACCGAACAGCCAGATCAGCTCACGCGGCTTGCGGTACGAACCGTACAGCAGGGCGCGCGTCATGTGCAGGTAGACGATGATGAAGAAGGCCGAGGCGCCCGTCGAGTGCATGTAGCGCACCAGCCAGCCCCACGGTACTTCGCGCATGATGTACTCGACGGAATTGAAGGCCAGGGCCGCATCCGGTTTGTAATGCATGGTCAGGAAGATGCCGGTGACGATCTGCAAGACCAGCACCAGCATGGCCAGCGAGCCGAAGATGTACCAGAAATTGAAGTTTTTCGGGGCGTAGTATTTGCCCCATTGGTCGTTCCACAGCTTGGTCAGGGGAAAGCGGTCATCGACCCAGCCCAGCGCTTTTTCGGCGACGGGAGCGTCTGCCGGGAACTTCGTTTCTTTGAAAGCAGCCATGATCAAGCCTCGCCTTTCTCGTCTTTACCTATCAGCAATTTGGTGTCGCTCAGGTACATATGGCGCGGCACTTGCAGGTTGTCCGGCGCCGGCTTGTTCTTGAACACGCGGCCGGCCATGTCGAAGGTGGAGCCGTGGCAAGGGCACAGGAAGCCGCCTTCCCAGTCATCGGGCAGCGACGGTTGCGGGCCGGGGGTAAATTTCGAGGAAGGGGAGCAGCCCAGGTGGGTGCAGATGCCGACGGCGACGAGAATTTCAGGCTTGATCGAGCGTGCTTCGTTCATGCAGTATTCGGGTGTGAATTCGGCGGGATTGCGTTGTGAATTGGCATCGGCGACTTTGCCGTCGGTCTTTTTCAGGGACGCGATCATTTCCGGCGTGCGCTTCAGAATCCAGACCGGCTTGCCGCGCCATTCGACGGTGCGCATTTCGCCGGGTTGCAAGGTGGTGATGTCTACTTCGACGGGCGCGCCAGCCGCTTTCGCGCGCTCCGACGGCTGGAAGGTGCTTACCAAGGCTCCCGCGGTTGCCAATCCAACTACACTGCCCGCCGCGCACGTGGCGACGAGCAAGCCGCGACGGCCTGAATCGACCTGCTTTTCGTTACTCATGCAAACCCCAATCAGTCAAAATGCGAATCTTTATTATGAGTGGCAGCCGCGAAAAACCCGTCGCCGAAGCTCTTTCCCACTGATTGCCGCAACCCGCGTCTTTGCGCGGTAAAGTGGCAACATCCCTGCGGAACTTCGGCCAATGGCGCAGCCCGTGCCAGTTTCTTGTTGATTATCCGGAAGTGAAAAATCCACTTCTGGCAACCGCAAATTATAAGTGAAGCAAACAACGAATAGAACAAAAACGTTGCTTGTACCATAATTTATATACTTTTGCAGGAGGTGGCTAGTTCTTTCGAACTAGATGCGCCCGGCTGTGCACGAATTGGTCTCGCCAACAACCACAAGTTGGTGGCACTGGGAATCAATAGTATGATCGGCATGTTTTTATATCTATCCGAAGGAGAAATTCATGGCAATGATGAAGGAATTTAAAGAATTTGCAATGAAAGGCAACGTCGTCGATCTGGCGGTCGGTGTCATCATCGGCGGCGCCTTCGGCAAGATTGTCGATTCCCTGGTGCAAGACGTGATCATGCCGCCCATCGGCCGCATTTTCGGCGGCCTCGATTTCGCCAATTACTACCTGCCCCTGAATGGCCAGGCCACGACAATGACGCTGGTGGAAGCCAAAAAGGCGGGCGCCGTGCTGGCCTACGGTAACTTTCTGACCATTTTGCTTAACTTTATCATTCTTGCCTTTATCATCTTCCAGATGGTGCGCCTGATGAACAAGGCCCGCCGCAGCGAACCGGTCGCGCCGGCACCGGCGCCGGCCACGCCGGAAGACATCGTGCTGCTGCGCGAAATCCGCGACTCCCTGCAGCAGAACGCACGCAACAGCAACAATCTGGCAAAATAAGTCGTTCCGGCACCGGCCGGCTGACCTGGGCAGAGAACTATGCGACGATTCTGGTTATTGTTTGCGCAAACCGTGACGATCGCGTTGGCGCTGTACTTTGTGTACGGTGCGCTGCGCCCGGCCAGCCGGGTACAGCAACTAGGCTCCCCCGCCAAGCCGGTGCCCGTGGTGGAAACGGCGTCGAGCAGCCTGGCGCCCGGTTCCTACCGCGACGCGGCGGCGCGCGCCATGCCCGCCGTCGTCAACATCCTCACCCTGCAAGTGCCCAAGCGCGGCGCCCATCCGCTGGCGCGCGATCCCTTCTTCAAACGTTTCTTCGGCGACCGCGACCCGGACGGCGAGGATGGCGAGGACTTGAAAAACAGCCTCGGCTCGGGCGTCATCGTCAGCCATGAAGGCTATGTGCTGACCAACAACCATGTGGTCGAAGGCGCCGACGAAATCGAAGTGGTGCTCACCGATGGCCGCAAGGCGCCGGCCAAGGTGGTGGGCCTGGACCCGGAAACGGACCTGGCCGTTATCAAGATCAACCTCGACAAGTTGCCCGTCATCGTGCTGGGCCAGTCGGAGCTGGCACGCGTGGGCGATGTGGTGCTGGCCATCGGCAACCCGTTCGGCGTGGGCCAGACGGTGACCATGGGCATCATCTCCGCCCTGGGCCGCAACAACCTGCACATCAACAGCTTTGAAAACTTCATCCAGACGGATGCGGCCATCAACTTCGGCAACTCGGGCGGCGCCCTGGTCGATACGCGCGGCAACTTGATCGGCATCAATACGGCGATTTACTCGCAAAGTGGCGGTTCCGTCGGCATCGGCTTCGCCATTCCCGTCTCGACGGCCAAGACGGTGATGGAAGCCATCATCAAGGACGGCCACGTGGTGCGCGGCTGGATCGGCGTGGAAACGCAGGACATCACGCCCGAGCTGGCGCAAAGCTTCAACCTGCAGCGCACCAGCGGCGCCATCATCGCCGGCGTGGTGCGCAACGGCCCGGCCGACAAGGCGGGCATCGTGCCCGGCGACATCCTGCTGACGGTGGAAGGCAAGCCCGTCGGCGACACGACGGAAATGCTGAACCTGATCGCCCAACTGCCGCCCGGCGGAAAAGCTAAAATGACGGTGCTGCGCAAGAATCGCGAAGCGGCGCTCGACGTGCTGGTGGGCAAGCGCCCCCTCCCGAAAGAGCTTTCCAAATAGTTGCTGATCGGAATTTGACACATGCATGTGCGTGATTTGACCCAATTTTTACGTGAACTGAGCGACAACAACAACCGTCCCTGGTTTGTCATGAACAAGCCCCGCTACGACATCCTGCGCGAGGAATTCCTCGCCGTGGTGACGTCGCTGATCGGCGAGCTGGGCAAGTTCGATCCGGCCGTGAAGTACTGCAATCCGAAGAAGGCCTTGTTCCGCATCAACCGCGACGTGCGTTTCGCGCACGACAAGAGCCCGTATAAAACGCGTTTTTCGGCCGCCATCGCGCCGAACGACATGCGCCGCCCCAGCAAGGCGGGCGGTCCCACGTATTATCTGCAGATCGATGGCCAGGGCAAGCTGCTGTTCGGCGCCGGCGAATACATGCCGCCGCCGGGTCGCCTGAAGGCGCTGCGCGAGCATATGCTCAACGACGCGCCAGGTTTTTCCAAAGTGCTGAAAAATAAGCGTTTAAAGGCCCGTTTCGGCACGATTCAGAACGAGGGCAAGTTGCAGCGCCCGCCCAAGGGGTTTGACGCGGATGCCGAACATATCGAATTCATCAAGCTGAAGAGCTTTTTTGTCTGGACCGAAATACCGCTGCCCGTCAACGAACCGGAAAAACTGCTGCCGACCCTGGCGGAAGGCTTGAAGGATGCGTGGCCGCTGGTCGAGTGGATGCGCGGCGCGAAAGAGCCGGAGGAAGTCACCGAGTAATTGCCGAAGGAGCACATGATGGCGCTGGAGCACGCAAGTTCAGGACAGGTGATCGAGGTACTGCGCAGGGACGGCGACGACCTCTCGCAGTTTTCCGCCATCGCGCTGGCCAAAACGGATGAGCTGGAATTGATCCGCATGTGCATGCCCAAGGGCAAGACCATGCCCGAGCATCATGTGCTCGGTGAAATCACCCTGCTGTGCCTGCAAGGGCAGGTGGCGGTGCAAGCGCATGGCGGCGTGCACCTGCTGGGGCCGGGGCAGATGCTGTATCTGCACGGCGGCCAGGCGCACGCGCTGGAAGCGCGCGAAGACAGTTTATTGCTGCTGACGATCTTGATGGCCAAGGCGGGGCGCTAGGAACACCTAACTGTTTAGAATTGGGTGATCATATTCCTATTCGCAGCTTGCCCTACTTCAAAGCCAGGCGCCTGTTGAGTACACTGTTGATTCCTGTCACCTCACCGCCAGCGCCATGACCCAAGCCCTTCACAGCCGAGCCCGCACCACCCACCTGATCCGGGAAGAAATCCGCAACTCGACACTGCCCCAACGGGAGCTTGCCGAGCGCTATAACGTGAGCCGCCTGACGATCCGTAAATGGCAGAACCGCGACAGCGCCGAGGACCGTTCGCACCGGCCCCACACCATGCATACGACGCTGACGCCAGCGCAGGAACTGGTCGTCATCGCGCTACGCACCACCTTGCTTTTGCCCACCGACGACTTGCTGGCGGTGGCGCGTGAGTTCGTCAACCCGGCGCTTTCGCGTGGCGCCCTGGGCCGCTGCTTGCGGCGCCATGGTGTCTCCAGTTTGCTTAAAATGGCCGCACTCGAAGACGACAAACCGGTTACCAAAAAGTCGTTCAAGGACTACGAGCCGGGCTTTTTACATATGGATATCAAGTACTTACCGCAGATGCTCGATGAAACCGAACGCCGTTACCTGTTCGTCGCCATTGACCGCGCCACACGCTGGGTCTTCATGGAAATCTATGCCAACCAGTCCGACAGCAGCAGTACCGACTTCCTGCTCAAACTGAAAAATGCTTGCCCGATCACCATCGTCAAACTACTCACTGACAACGGCAGCCAGTTCACCGACCGTTTTACCAGCAAGAAAAAAGACCCTGTCAGCGGCGACCGTATCCCGAGCGGCAAGCATGTCTTTGACGTGCTGTGCAAGCAATTGGTGATCGAACATCGATTGATTCCGCCGCGTCACCCGCAAACCAACGGCATGGTCGAACGCTTCAATGGCCGTATCAGCGAGGTCGTCAACCAGACTCGTTTCGGCTCCCGGGCCGAACTGGAATCGACGCTGCGCAATTACCTGAAAATCTACAACCACAACATTCCCCAGCGCGCCTTGGATAACGCAACACCGATTCAGGCGATGAAGAAATGGCAGGAGAAAAAGCCGGAATTATTCGTTAAACGCGTATATAACCAGGCCGGTCTTGACACCTAACCAAACCTACTGCGCGGCGCGATTTGCGGCCTCCGATGCTCACTGTGCATTCGCACAGCTCCGCTTCTCAGCCACAACTCACTGCCGCTCGCGACGGTTTTGTTAGGCGTTATTGGTACTCGTAAACATGGTTAGGCCGCCTCGGCGCGCGGATCGCGCGACAGCAACTGCTGCACCATCACGTGCGGCAAATCGCCATCGAACAGCACGCCGGCCACCGCGTTGGTGATCGGCATGTCGACGCCCATGCGGCGCGCCAGTTCGCGCACAGCCTTGGCGCACGGCACACCTTCGGCCACGTGACCGAGTTCGGCCACGATGGTGGCCAGCGCCTTGCCTTGTGCCAGGCCCAGGCCGACCCGGCGGTTGCGCGACAGGTCGCCCGTGCACGTTAAAATCAGGTCGCCCATGCCCGTCAGCCCCATGAACGTTTCCGTTTGGCCACCCAAGGCCGTGCCCAGGCGCGTGATTTCCGCCAGGCCACGCGTGATCAGCGCGGCGCGCGCATTCAAGCCCAGGCCCAGGCCGTCGGCCACGCCGGTGGCGATCGCCAGTACGTTTTTCACGGCGCCGCCCACTTCCACGCCCACCAGGTCATCGCTCGCATACACGCGGATGGTGCCGCCATGCAAGGCCGAGACCACGGCGCCGCGCAAGGCGGCGCTGTGCGAGGCGATGGTCAGCGCGCACGGCAAGCCGCGCGCCACTTCCTGCGCGAACGAGGGGCCGGACAGGGCGCCGCCGGGGATCTTGTCGCCCAGCACTTCCTGCACGATCTGGTGCGGCAGCAGGCCCGTGCCGCCTTCAAAGCCTTTACAGAGCCACACCAGGTTGCCGGTGGCCTTGTCTTTCAGTTGATGCAGCATCGGCCGCAGGCCCGCCACGGGGCAGGCGGCGATCAGGAGGCCCTGTTCCCCGCTGGCATGCGCGACGGCGGCGTCGAAATCGGCGCTAATGCGCAGTTGCGGCGGTAAGGTAAAACCGGGCAAATAACTGTTTTCGCCGCTGGCGGCCATGGCGGCCATGGCCTCGCCATTGCGGCCCCACAGCAGCACGTCGTGGCGGCCGGCCAGGGCCATGGCCACGGCCGTGCCCCAGGCGCCGGCACCCAGGATGGTGATCTTGCGAACGGCGGGAATACTATCGGGAGTGACTTCAGGGGAAACTTGCATGCAACCTCAACGGGGCAGGGGAAACGGGCGCGGTGCTTACAAGCCCCACACTTCGCTGGTCTTGACGTAGCCGCTCTGGCCATCCTTGTGGCGCACCTTGACCCAGCCGGAACTCGGCTGCTCGCTCATTTCCAGCAGCACGCCCTTGTCGACGAGGAGGATGGCGGAGGCGGTGTCATCGGGGCTGGCGCGAACCTTGAGGTTCGCGGCACGCGCCACGACGTTGCGCTTGGCCGACAGGCCCTTGGCTTCCGTCCAGGCCATTTCGCCGCTGGCGTCGCGGACCTTGACCCATTCGCCATAGCTGAGCACGACTTCCAGCGGCATGCCGCGTGGCGCCACGTACAGCTTGCCGCCCTTGGAGGACGGCGCGTCATACAGGATCACGGGATTTGCTCCCACCGTTTTGAAATCGACGGCGTGGCTGGCGGCGGTGGCCAGCAGCAGCACGGCGCCGGCGATCCAGCGGAACTTGCTCAAGAGCGCACTTTTCAACATGATATTTTGAACCTTAACGAAACACGGCGGCCAGGCCGCCGTTTCTTACCTGCAGTATAGAACACTCACAAAACCGTCGCGAGCGGCAGTGCATTGTGGCCGAGAAGCGCAGCTGTGCTAGAGCACAGCGAGCATCGCAGGCCGCAAGGCGCGCCGCGCAGCAGGTTTGGTGAGATGTTCTTAGTGCGTTTCGCTGGCTGCTGGAGCTGCGGCAGCGGCGTCAGCAATAGCTTGCAGACGTTGTTGGTAGAACACTTCGAAGTTGATCTCGGCCAGGTGCACTGGCGGGAAGCCGGCACGGGTGATCACGTCGGCGATGTTGGCGCGCAGGTAAGGGTAGATGATGTTCGGGCAGCCGATTCCCAGCAGCGGATCGAGTTGATCTGCAGGAATGTTGCGTGCTTCGAAGATACCGGCTTGCTTGCCTTCAACCAGGAAAGCGACTTTATCGCCGACTTTGGCGGTGACGGTGATGGTCACGGTGGCTTCGAAGATGCCGTCGGCCAGAGGCGCGGCGCCCACGTCCAGAGCGACTTCGATCGCTGGTGCTTCTTGTTCCAGGAAAATAGCTGGGGAATTTGGTTGTTCCAGCGACATGTCTTTCAGGTAGACGCGTTGGATTTGGAAGACTGGTTGCAGATTTTCGTCAGACATGGAACGCTTTCGTTGTAAGGGACAAGAACGGCACACCGTTCAAATATGGTGCTTGCGGTATGTAAACCGCGCCGGATAGGCGCGGCCAGATCAGGTGCGAGGGCAATTGTATCAAAACAATACGACAAAAAACCAAGCAATTTCTCGAACCCGCTTTATATCAGGCTGCCGTGCCATTTAACAAGGGGTCCAGCTTGCCGGCTTGATCGAGCGCATACAAATCGTCGAAACCACCCACGTGGGTATCGCCCACATAGATCTGCGGCACCGTGCGGCGGCCCGTGCGTTCCATCATCTTGATGCGCTCTTCCGGGTCGAGGTCGACGCGGATCTTTTGCACGGTCACGCCCTTGGCTTCCAACAGGCGCTCGGCGCGCACGCAATACGGGCACACGGCGGTGCTATACACAATTACGGGGACGGTCATGATGATTCCTTCTAGTTAAATGCCGGCTTATTTCGCCAGCGACAGGGTTTTCAAGGGCAAACCCTGCTTTTTCCATTCGTCGATACCGCCTTCCAGGCTCGTTGCCTCGGCGAAACCGGCTTTGCCCAGCAGGCCAACGGCCGTTGCCGAACGCGAACCTTTCTGGCAAACCACTACAATGGGGCGCGTTTTGAATTTTTCCAGCTCGCCCAGGCGTTTTGCCAGTTCCGGCAGCGGCATATTTTTTGCGTCAGGCAAGTGGCCCGTGGCGAACTCTTCCGCGCTGCGCACGTCGACAATGATGGTCTTGCCGCGGTTGATCAGCTGCGTGACTTCCAGTACGGTCGCGCGCTTGCCGCGCATCGACAGCAGTGGCCAGAGGAGGGCGCCGCCGGAAATAATGACGATGGCAAACAGAAAAATGTGGTCGATAATGAATTTCACGTAGGGTCCAATGGTTTAAGTCAATCCGCGCATTATAAAATAGAAGCTGGACGAGGTCTTTTTACGTTTTGCTTTTTTGATTTGAACCCCTTGAGAAGATAGAACTATGTACAAAATCGTTTTCATGCGTCACGGCGAGTCCACCTGGAACCTCGATAACCGCTTCACCGGCTGGACCGACGTCGATCTGACGGAAAAGGGCGTCAACGAAGCCAGGGCCGCCGGCCAGATCCTCAAGCAGGAAGGTTTTACGTTCGACGTGGCCTACACTTCCGTCCTGAAGCGCGCCATCCGCACCCTGTGGCTGGCGCTCGACGAGATGGACATGATGTATTTGCCCATCAAGAACGACTGGCGCTTGAACGAACGCCACTACGGCGCCCTGCAAGGCCTGGACAAGGGCGAGACGGCCGCCAAGTATGGCGACGAGCAAGTATTGGTGTGGCGCCGCAGCTATGACACGCCGCCGCCGCCGCTGGCGGAAGACGACGACCGCGCCTCGTTCAACGACCCGCGCTACGCCGGCTTGCCGAAAGCGGCTATCCCGCTGACCGAATGCCTGAAAGACACTGTGGCGCGCGTGATGCCGTCCTGGGATGAAGAAATCGCTCCGGCCATCCGCGCCGGCAAGAAAATCATCATTTCGGCCCACGGCAACAGCCTGCGCGCGCTGATCAAGATGCTCGATGGCATCAGCGACAGCGATATCGTCGGCCTGAACATCCCGAACGGCCAGCCGCTCGTGTATGAGCTGGACGCCGACCTGAAACCGATCCGTCATTACTACCTGGGCGACCCGGCAGCGATTGCGGCAGCGCAAGCGGCCGTGGCGAACCAAGGGAAGGCCAAGTAACTTGTTGTCTTTCTTCCGCGGCACAGCGATCGCCCCCTCTGCTGAACGACCCCTGCCGGCGTGGCGCGCCGGTGCCATGCTGTGCGCAGCGCTGCTGTTCTCCAGCGGTGCCGCACAGGGTGCCAAGCCCACCGAACGCAGCAAGCAGAAAGCGGCCGCGGAAGCACAACGTGCTGGATTGCAACAAAAGCTGACGGCGCTCAAGCGCGACATCAGCCGCACGGAAACCGCCAAGGATGACGCGGCCGACACCCTGGCCGAGTCGGAAGAGGCCATTTCCAATGCCAACCGCGCCTTGCGCGACCTGGCGCAGGAGCAAAGCGAGACGGGCGTGAAACTCAATGCGCTGGGGCAAGAGCACCGGCAACTGACGGTCACGGTCGACAAGCAGAAGGCGCAGCTGTCAAAGTTGCTGCGTGAACAATATGTCGCCGGCAACGAAGACCGCATCAAGCTGCTCTTGTCGGGCGACAATCCGAACCGCATCAACCGCGACTTGCAATTGATGGCGTATGTGTCGCAGGCGCAGGCGCGCCTGCTGGATGCCTTGCGCGCCAACTTGCTTGCCGTGGAGAAAAACCAGGCGGACGTGCAGAACGCCAAGGACGAGCTGGAAGAAATCGCGCAGGAAGAGCGCGACCAGAAGGCCCTGCTGGTACAGGAAAAGGCGCGCCGCGCCGCCTTGCTGACGAGCTTGTCGCAGCGCCTGGTGGCGCAGCGCAAGGAAGTGGGCAATGTCGAGCGCGACGAACAGCGCATGGGTAGCCTGGTCGACAAGCTGGCGAAACTGATCGAAGAGCAGGCCGCCGCCGCTGCGGCCGAAAAGAAACGCCAGCAATTGCTGGCCGAGCAGCGCGCCGCCGCGAAAGCGGCCGCCGACGCCAGGATCGCCGCGGAAAAACGCGAACGCTTGCTGGCCGCGCGCGCCAAGTCCGCCCAGGTGCAGGCCGAACGCGAACGCCTGGCGAAAGAGCAACAAAACAAATCGGGCAAGATCAAGCCGCAAACGCCGCCACCGCCGCCCGTGAAGCTGGAACCGATCGACGACGACGAGCCGCCGCAGGTGGCCAAGGTGACGCCCAAGCCCGAGCCCAAGCCGGAACCGGAGCCGGAACGCCCGAGCCTGGGCCCGGCCGCGCCGGCCGGCGCCTTTGCCAGCATGAAAGGGCAGCTGCGCGCCCCCGTGGCGGGCAAGATCGCCGCCCGCTTCGGCAGCAAGCGCGGTGACGGCCCCAGCTGGAAGGGCGTGTTCATCCGCACGGGCGAAGGCAGCGAAATCCACGCCATCGCCGGCGGCCGGGTCGTGTTTTCCGACTGGCTGCGCGGTTTCGGCAATTTGATCATCGTCGACCATGGCGGCCAGTACATGAGTATTTATGGCAATAACCAATCCTTGCTGAAACGCGTGGGCGACGCCGTCAAGGGCGGCGAGGCCATTGCCAGCGCGGGCAACAGCGGCGGCAACGAGGAATCAGGGCTATACTTTGAATTGCGTCATCAGGGCCGCGCCTTCGATCCAGCCACCTGGGTGAAGTTTTAAGTTCCCCAGCGAATTTGTAGATTGCGAAGAATACATGCGTATCAAAGTTAAAAGTATCGGCCTGATCGGTCTGGGCGTCATGGCAGGCATCGGCATGTCGCTGCAGTTCCCGGCCGTGGCGCAGAAAATCACGAATGCCCCGCTGCCGCTCGACGAGCTGCGTCAGTTGTCGGACGTCTTCGGCCTGATCAAGACCGATTACGTCGAGAAGGTGGAAGACAAGAAACTCTTGACGGAAGCCATTTCCGGCATGGTCTCGTCGCTCGATCCGCATTCCGTGTATCTCGACAAGAATGCCTTCAAGGAAATGCGCGAAAGCGTGCAAGGCAAGTTTGTCGGCATCGGCATCGAAGTGAGCATGGAAGACGGCTACGTAAAAGTCGTCTCGCCCATCGAGGACAGCCCGGCCGCCAAGGCCGGCATCCTGGCGGGCGACCTGATCACCCGCCTCGACAACATCCCGCTGAAAGGCTTGCAGCTGGAGGACGTCATCAAGAAGATGCGCGGCCAGCCCGGCAGCAAGCTGGTGCTGACGATGTCGCGCAAGGGCGAAAGCAAGCCGCTGGTCTTCCCCATCGTGCGCGAGGAAATCCGCGTGCAAAGCGTGAAGGCCAAGATGGTCGCGCCCGGCTATGCCTGGCTGCGCATCGCCCAGTTCCAGGAACCGACCGTCGATGACATGGTCAAAAAGATCAACGCGCTGTATGCGCAAGACCCCAAGCTCAAGGGCTTGGTGCTGGACTTGCGCAACGATCCCGGTGGCGTCGTGCCGGGCGCCATCGGCGTGGCGACGGCATTTCTGCCTGGCAACTCCATCATCGTCTCGACCAAGGGCCAGTTGCCGGAGTCGAAGCAAGTGTTTTATGGCCGCCGCGAATTCTATGCGCCGCCGGGCGCCAAGGCCGATCCGCTGGCCAAGCTGCCGGCCGCGCTGAAAACCGTGCCGCTGGTGGTGCTGGTCAATGCCGGCTCCGCTTCCGCCTCGGAAATCGTCGCCGGCGCCTTGCAGGATTACCAGCGCGCCACCGTCATCGGCACGCAAACGTTCGGCAAGGGTTCCGTGCAAACCTTGCGCCAGATCACGGCCGATACGGCCGTCAAGCTGACGACGGCCCGCTACTACACGCCGAAAGGCCGCGCCATCCAGGCGCGCGGCATCGTGCCCGACTTGCTGGTCGATGAAACGGCCGAAGGCGATGGCTGGAACAGCCTGCGCGTGCGCGAGGCGGACCTGGAAAAACACCTGAGCAGCGACGATGGCAAGCCGGAAGCGGCCAAGCCGACCATGGAAGGCATGCAAGATCAATTGGAAGAAGAGCAGCGCCTGATCGCCACGGCGAAAAAGCGCAAGCCGCTCGAATACGGCGCCAAGGATGATTTCCAGCTGCAGCAAGCCTTGAACCACTTCCAGGGCTTGCCGGTGCAGCTGGCCAAGGTGGACCCGAAAGCGGAGAAGATCGGCGCCAAGCCGGAAATCGCTTCCGACATCAAGGCCGATGACAAGAAGATTCCGGTGCGCAAACCGTAGTCGCCGCCATGAACGACGCCCAACTGCTGCGCTACTCGCGCCACATCCTGCTTGATCAGATCGGTATCGAAGGCCAGCAAGCCTTGCTCGATGCGCATGTGCTGGTGATCGGCGCGGGCGGGCTCGGCTCGCCGGCCGCCATGTATCTGGCCGCCAGCGGCGTCGGCAAGCTGACCCTCGTCGATGACGACACGGTCGACCTGACCAACCTGCAGCGCCAGATCGCCCACACCACGCAGCGCGTGGGCCAGCCGAAAGTGCTGTCGGCGCGTGAAACCTTGACCGGCATCAATCCCGAGATTGAAATAATTGCTTTGCAGGAGCGCCTCGATGGCGCGCGCCTGGCCGAACTGGTCTGCTCCGCCACGGTAGTGCTCGATTGCACCGACAACTTCGCCACGCGCCACGCCGTCAACCGCGCCTGCGTGGCCGGCAAGGTGCCGCTGGTGTCGGGCGCCGTGATCCGTTTCGACGGGCAAGTGAGCGTGTTCGACCCGCGCACGGGCACCCAGCCATGTTATTCCTGCCTGTTCCCGCAGGAACAGCAGTTCACGGACGAGGCGTGCTCGAGCATGGGCGTGTTCGCGCCGCTGGTGGGCGTGGTGGGCGCCATGCAGGCGGCCGAGGCGCTGAAACTCATCATGGGCGTGGGCGAATCGCTGGCCGGACGGCTGCTGCTGCTCGACGGTTTGCACATGGAATGGAGCAGCATGCGCGTCGCGCGCGACCCCGGCTGCGCCGTTTGCGGTGTAGTGGTCTTGCCGCTCTGAGTCGCCCCGCACAAATTTTTCCCCATATGACAGGCTTTGTCATATTTCCGCTTTATACTCTGCTCTCATTACTCACCTTCTTCTCTCTTTCATATGCAAAACGCAGCAAACCATCCGATACGCCAGCGCCGCGCGCGCGGCTTCACTTTGATCGAAATCATGGTCGTGGTGGTGATCATGGGCATCCTCGCTTCGCTGGTGGTGCCCAAGCTGATCGCCCGCACGGGCGAGTCGAAAGTGGCGGCGGCGAAAGTCGACATCGCCACCGTGATGCAAGCCTTGAAACTGTACCGCCTGGATAACCAGCGCTACCCGACCACCGAGCAGGGCTTGCATGCGCTGATCGAAAAACCGACGACGGGACCGGCCGCAAATGGCTGGAAAGCGGGCGGCTACCTGGAAAAGATGCCGAAAGATCCATGGGGCAATCCTTACCAGTACCTGTCGCCGGGCGTGAAGGGCGAAGTTGACATCATTTCGCTGGGCGCCGATGGCCAGCCTGGCGGTAGCGGCGATGATGCCGATATCGGCTCCTGGGAACTGTAAGTTTTCCATTGCATGCCTGCCATGACCACCGGTCGCGCATTGCCCCGGCCACGCGTCAGCGGCTTCACGCTGATCGAATTGCTGGTGGTGATGGTCATCATCGGCGTGACCCTGGGCCTGGTGTCGCTGAACGCCATGCCGAATGGCCAGCAAGCCTTGCAAAAGGAAGCCGAGCGCATTGCCCTGCTGCTGCAGCTGGCGCGCGATGAAGCCATCGTGCGCAGCCGGCAAGTGGCGTTCGAGGCGGACGAAAATCAATACCGTTTCCTGGTTCTCAATGAAAAGCTGTGGCAACCCGTGACGCAGGATGATTTGCTGCGCGAGCGCGCGTTTGCCAACACGCCCATGCTGCTCAGCGTGCAGCCGTCGAACAGCGTGGCCCAGCCGCTGCGCATCATCTTCGGCCGCGAACCGGTCGACAAGCCTTTCGTGCTGACCCTGGCCAGCGGCGAGCGCAGCGTGGCCATCCGCGCCGACGGCATCGGCCATTTTACGGTCGAGCAATGATGGCCTTTTCCCGACAACGCCGCCAGCGCGGCTTCACTTTGCTGGAAGTACTGGTCGCCCTCGTCATCGTCGGCACGGCCCTGGGCGCCTCGCTGCGCGCCGTCGGCAGCCTGACGCAGAACAGCGACGGCTTGCGCAGCGCCATGATGGCCACCTGGTCGGCGGAAAACCACCTGGTGCGGCTGCGCCTGGCGAAAACGTTCCCACAGACGGGCAAGCGCACGGTCGACTGCCCGCAGGGCGATCTGAAACTGATCTGCGAGGAGGAAGTGGTGGCCACGCCGAATCCCCGCATCCGCCAAGTGCGCGTCAACGTGTACGACGTGCAATACCCGGCCCGGCGCATCGTGCGCCTGGTGTTATTGGCGTTCAACGACTGATGGCGCGCCGCAATCACACCGCCGCCGGTTTCACCTTGATCGAGCTGCTCGTGGCGATCGGCATCCTGGCCATGGTCGCCGTGCTGGGCTGGCGCGGCCTGGACAGCATCATGCGTTCGCGTGAAGTGCTGACCAGCCAGCTGGAACAGGCGCGCGGCATGCAACTGGCGTTTGCCCAGATGCAGAGCGATTGCGACCATCTGGCCGGTGCCGGCCAGAACAACAACCTGCTGAATGGTCGCCTGAACCTGACGGCGGAAAATGACCGCCTGACCCTGGTGCGCCTGGCCGCATCGGAACAGGAGCCGCAACAGTTGCAAGTGGTCACTTACCGCCTGCGCGGCGGCGTGCTGACGCGGCGCGAGTCGAACGGCACGCGCGACCTGGCCGTGCTCGACACCCTGTGGCAGGCGGCGCGCGACGATACCGATACCTCCAATGCCGACGTGGCCCTGATGCATGGCGTCGACAGCATGGTCATGCGCGGCTGGAGCAATGGCGCCTGGAACGTCCTGACGGCGGGCGCCACCATCTCCACGCAAGTGCCGGGCCTGGAAGTGACCTTGCAAATGCCGGGCCAGGACGCGGGCCTGTCCAAAGTCTTCTTGTTGGGGCCGGGATGAAGCCGTTTATTCGCCCTGCGCGCCAGCGCGGCGTGGCCGTCATCACGGCCCTGCTGCTGACGGCGCTGGCCATCACCGTCGTCGCCAGCCTGTTCTGGCAGCAGCAAGTGCAGGTGCGCTCGATGGAAAACCAGCGCCTGCGCCTGCAGACGCAGTGGGCCATGCGCGGCATGGTCGACTTCGCCCGCTTCTGGCTGCGCCAGGACAATCCCACGCAGACGGCGCTGGACGGCGTGTGGGCCACGCCCATCGAGGAAGCGCGGCTCGATGATTACGTCGACCGCGAAAAGGTCGACACGGAAAAATTCGACGCCACCGTCTCGGGCCGCGCGCTCGATGCGCAGGCGCGGTTTAACATTACCAACCTGGTCGCCGCCACGGGTGGCATCAATCCGCAGCAGGTGCTCGCTTACCAGCGTTTGCTGGCCAACCTGCGGCTCGACAGCGGCCTGGCGCAGGCGACGGCCGATGCCGTGCTGCGCGCGACGCCGAAACTGCGCGCCATGGACAGCGGCAGCGATGGCAAGACGCCCGCCGCCAGGCCCCCATCGGACGGCGGCAGCGAGCCGGTGGCGTTCACGCAGGTCGAGGATTTGCTGGCCGTGCCCGGCTACACGCCGCAGATGATCGAGAAGTTGCGCGATTTCGTCATCATCTTGCCGGAACTCACGCCGGTGAACGTGAATACGGCGCCGGCCGAGGTGCTGGCGGCCGTGACGATGATGTCCTTGTCCGAGGCCAGCGCCCTGACCCTGAGCAATCCGCGCAAAAAGTTTGTTGATTTGGCAAACTTCAAGAATAATATTAATGCCGAGCTGATTGCTACCGTGGAACTCGACGTGAAGAGCCGCTACTTCCTGACTGTCATCCGCGTGCGGCTGGATCGCGCCGCCCTCGATGCCGTGGCCCTCATTTATCGACAACCAGACCGGGAGCGGGCAACCCGTCTGGTCTGGTTGCGGGAAAATTAACCCCTGAAAGCGAGTCACTTTGACAATATTGTATATCCGTCACCCGGCCAGGGCGTCCATCGACAGCGCGCCAGCCTGCTCCTTCGTTCTGGCCGGCGACGGCGGCGCCATGCTGCAGCAGGGCAGCGCGCCGCTGGGCAGCCTGGGGCAGCTGATTGCCGGCGCCAAGCAAGTGGTCTTGCTGCTGGCGGCGGCCGACGTGACCCTGCTGCGCCTGAAAACCCCGCCGCTGGCCGGCGCCCGTTTGCGCGCGGCCTTGCCGGGCCTGGTGGAAGAACACATCCTCGGTGACACGCAGGATTGCCTGCTGGCCGCCGGTGCGCCCGACGCTGCCGGCATGCGCACGGTCGCCGTGGCGCAGCGCGCCTGGGCAGGGGTACTCGTGCAAGCGTTGCTGGCGCAGGGCGCGCGCAAGGTGGTGCTGCTGCCATCGCAGCTGTGCCTGCCCTTGCAGCCAGGCAGCGTGACGGCATCCTTGCAGGCCAGCGGCGATGGCCTGGAACTGGCCTTGCGCCAGGCGCCGCAGGAGGGGCTGGGCCTGGTCTTGCCGGCCCAGCCGCAGCAGGCGCTGCTGACGACGCGCGCGTTTGCCGGCGACGTGCCGCTGACGGTCTACGTGGCGCCGGCCGAGCTGGCGCAATATCAGCAACTGGCCGCCGGCATGGAGGGCGTGACGCTGGAACCCGACCATTGGGCGCACTGGATCGCCGGTGCCAAAAATGCGGGACTGGACCTGGCGCCCGCGCTGGGCACGGCCACGGGATCGGCCACCGAGTGGCGCCGCTGGCGCTGGCCGCTGCGCCTGGCGCTGCTGGCCGTGATCGTCAACCTGGCCGGCATGAATATCGAATGGATGCGCCTGAAGCGCGAGGCCGCCACCGTGCGCACCTCGATGCAGCAAACCTTCAAGGCCGCGTATCCGAATGAAGCGCCCGTGTATGGGCTGGAAGCGGAGCAGATGCGGCGCAATATCGCTGCCGCGCGCCTGCAAAGCGGGCAGGCCAGCATGGATGATTTCACCAGCATGAGCGCGGCGCTGGGCGAGGCCTTGGGCGGGCTGGCCGGACGCGGCGTGGTGGCCTCGCTGGAATACCGCGAGCGCAGCCTGATCGTCACGCTGAAACCGGATATGGTCGACGCCAGCGCCCAGGCGCAGGTGCGCGACGGCCTGGCCGCGCGCAAGCTGGCCTTGAATGAAACGGCGCCGGGCGTGTGGAAGATCACGCCGGCCACGGGAGCAAAAACATGAGTACGGCAGTGAACAAGATCCGCGCCGCCCTGACGGGGCAGCAGCAGAACCTGCAAACGTTCTGGGCCGAGCGCACGCCGCAGGAGCGCAAGCTCTTGACCATCGGCGGCGTGGTGGCGGGGCTGGCCCTCGTCTACGCGGTGTTCTTCGAGCCGGCGTGGACGGGCCGCATCGCCTTGCAAAAGAGCTTGCCCGAGCTGCGCCAGAACGCGGCCCAGCTGCAGGCGCTGGCGCGTGAAGCGGGCGAACTGGCGCGCCAGGCACCCGTGCAGGTCGCACCCATGAGCCGTGACAGCATAGACTCTTCGCTGAAAGCGCGCGGCCTGGCGCCGCAATCGCTGTCGCTGACGGGAGAGTACGCGCGCGTGCAGTTGAACGGCGTGCCGTTTGCCAGCGTCATGCTGTGGCTGGACGGCTTGCGCCGCGAAGGCCGCGTGGCGGTGCAGGACGCGAAGATCACGGCGCAGGGCAAGGCGGGGCTGGTCGATGCCAGCCTGACCCTGCACCAGAGCCCGGGCGCGACGCGATGAGGCGCTTGCTTGGCTGGCTGCTGGCCATCATCGTCAGCGTCTGCGTCACCCTGCTGGTGTTTTTCCCGGCCGGTTGGGTCGCCGGCATCGTGGAAAAGCAGACGGGCGGACGTTTGACCTTGGGCGACGCGCAAGGTACCCTGTGGCGCGGCTCGGCCTTTATCGGCGGGGCGGCCAGCGCGAACGGCGCCGTGACGCCGCTGCTGCCGGGGCGTTTCAGCTGGCGCATTTCGCCCTCGGTGCTGTGGGGATCGGCGGACGTGGAACTGCAAAACCCGCAGGCGCTGTCGCAGCCGGTGAACCTGCGCGGCTCGTGGTCGCACTGGCAAGTCAGCCCGGCGGCCCTGCTGCTGCCGGCCGATGGCCTGGGCGGCCTCGGCGCGCCGCTCAATACCGTGGCGCCGACGGGCAGCATGCGCCTGTCGTGGAGCACCCTGCAGCTGGCCTTGGAGCAGCGGCAGTTTTCCGCCGTCGGCCGCACGACCTTGCAGATGACGGACATGGCGTCGCGCCTGTCGTCCCTGCGCCCGCTGGGCAGTTACGAGCTCGATTTCGATTGGCAGGGGCAGCAGGCGACGTTGACCTTGCGCTCCATCAAAGGACCGCTGCTGCTCGACGGCAGCGGCAGCCTGCAACAGGGGCGCATGCAGTTTTCCGGCCAGGCCCAGGCCGCAGCAGGATATGAAGAGACCTTGGCGAGTTTGTTGAATTTGCTGGGACAGCGCCGTAGCAATAGCGAAAAAAACATCATCGCCTTAGAGTTCAGACAATGAAAAAACCATCCGTGAGCACCCATACCTCCACCTTCTCGCTGCGCCGCCTGTCGGCCGCCGCCTTGCTGTGCTGTTCCGTGGCCGGCATGCCGGCGCCCGTCTGGGCCGCGCCCGGCGATGAGGCGGCGCTCAATTTCGTCGGCGCCGACATCGAGTCGGTGATCAAGGCCGTGGGCCATTACACCAACATCAATTTCGTCATCGACCCGCGCGTCAAGGGCACGATCACGCTGGTGTCGGAAAAGTCGATCAGCAAGACGCAAGCGTTCGGGCTGCTGGCCTCCGCGCTGCGCCTGCAGGGCTATGCGGTGGTCTCCGGCGACGGCTACGCGAAAGTGGTGCCGGAAGCGGACGCCAAGCTGCAATCCGTGCCGACCCAGGTGGGCAACGGCGCCAGCCAGGTGAAGGGCGACCAGATCGCCACCCAGGTGTTTTACCTGAACTATGAATCGTCGGCCAACCTGCTGGCCGTGCTGCGGCCCCTGATTTCGCCGAACAACACGATCAACGCCAACCCGGGCAACAACTCGCTGGTGATCACCGATTACGCGGATAACCTCAAGCGCCTGGCGAAGATCATCGCCGCGCTCGACGTACCCGCCTCGACGGACCTGGACGTGATCCCCGTGCGCTATGCCATCGCCTCCGACCTGGCCTCGATGGTCAACAAATTGATGGAAGGCGGGAATGCGGGCGCCGCCGCAGGGGCCGACGCTGGCAAGGTCTCCGTGCTGGCCGACCCGCGCACCAATTCGCTGGTGCTGCGCGCACCGTCGGCGGCGCGCGCCAACCTGGCCAAGTCGCTGATCTCGAAACTGGACCAGCCCACCACGCAGCTGGGCAATGTGCACGTGGTGTACCTCAAAAATGCGGACGCCACCAAGCTGGCGCAGACCTTGCGCTCGGTGGTGACGTCGGACGGCACGGCCGCCACGGCGCAGCAGGGCGTCGGCAACCAGAATACGAACAACCAGATCAACCAGAACAACAGCGGCATGAACAGCACTGGCCTGGGCGGCAATACGCAAAGCGGCAGCACGGGCGGCGCTTCGCTGAACAACGCGCCGCAGCAGCTGTCGTCCGGCGGCGCGGCCGGTTTCATCCAGGCCGATGCATCGACGAATACGCTGATTTTGACCTGCAACGAAGCCGTCTACCGCAACTTGCGCGCCGTGATCGACCAGCTCGACGTGCGCCGCGCCCAGGTCTACATCGAGGCGCTGATCGTCGAAGTGACGTCGGCCAAGGCGTCCGAATTCGGCGTGCAGTGGCTGGGTTTGTCGGGCGACAGCACCAGCAACTACCGCGTGGGGGCCTTGCAGTCGTTCGCCGGCGGCACCACCAACAACATCGGCGCCATCGCCACGGGCGGCGGCAAGGTATTGCCGACGGGCGGCCTGACCCTGGGCATCTTCAAGCAGATCAACGGCGCGCTGGGCCTGGGCGCCGTGGCGCATGCGCTGGAATCGGACGGCAACGCGAATATCCTGTCGACGCCGAACCTGATCACGCTGGACAATGAACTGGCGACCATCAAGGTGGGCCAGAACGTGCCTATCCTGACGGGCCAGTACACCAGCACGGCCGGCACCAATACGAACCCGTTCCAGACCATCGACCGCAAGGAAGTGGGCCTGACCCTGAAGGTGCGCCCGCAGATTTCCGAGGGCGGCACCATCAAGCTGGGCATCTATCACGAGACGTCGAGCGTGGACAAATCCACCGCGTCGGCCGTCAGCGGCATCACCATCAACAACCGCGTGATCGAAAACAATGTACTGGCCGACGATGGCCAGATCATCGTGCTCGGCGGCCTGATCGAGGACACCACGGGCGACAACGCGGAGAAAGTGCGCGGCCTGGGCGACATTCCCCTGATCGGCAACCTGTTCAAGTACCAGACGCGCGAGCGCAAGAAAACCAACCTGATGATCTTCCTGCGTCCCGTCATCGTGCGCAACAAGGAGCAGAGCGGCAGCCTGGCGGCCGACCGCTACGACTACATGCGCTCGGCCGAGACGGCCGCCGTGCCGGCCACGGGCAACCTGATGCTGAAAGACCTGGGCACGCCCGTCTTGCCGGCGCTGCAGGATGGCCAGCCGGTGGGCGGCAACATGGTGACGCGCCCCGTGCCGCCGGCGCCGACGCCGCCGCCAGGCGCGCCGGCCAACGCGGCCACGCAGCCGCAGAAGTGATGGGATAGCCATGAGTAATCTGCTTCCCTACGCCTACGCGCGCGATTTCGGCTTGCTGGCCCGGCCCGGTGCCGTCGACGGCGCCCCCGTCGAAGTGCTGGTGGCCGCATCGACGGCGCCGGCGGCGATTGCCGAAGTGTCGCGCCGTTTCGGCCGGATTCAATTGATGGTGCTGCCGCGCGGCGAACTCGATGCGGCCATTGCCAGTGCCTACGCGGGCGGCGGCGGCGACGCCTCGCAGATGGCCGATGAATTCGATGCCGACCTGGATTTGACCAAGCTGCTGCAGGACGTGCCGGCCATCGAGGACTTGCTCGAATCGTCCGACGACGCGCCCGTCATCCGCATGATCAACGCCTTGCTCACGCAGGCGCTGCGCGAAGGCGCGTCCGACATCCATATCGAGCCGTTCGAGCAGACCTCCGTCGTGCGCTTTCGCATCGACGGCAGCCTGCGCGACGTGGTGCGCCCCCGCAAGGCCATCCACGGCTCGCTGATTTCACGCATCAAGATCATGGCGCAGCTCGACATCGCCGAAAAACGCTTGCCGCAGGACGGCCGCATCACCCTGCGCGTGGGCGGCAAGCCCGTCGACGTGCGCGTTTCGACCCTGCCCACCGGGCATGGCGAACGGGCCGTGTTGCGCTTGCTGGACAAGGAAGCGGGCCGCCTCGACCTGCAGCACCTGGGCATGAGCGCGCCCATGCTGAAGCAATTCGATGGCCTGATCACGCAGCCGCACGGCATCGTGCTCGTCACGGGCCCCACCGGCTCGGGCAAGACGACGACCCTGTACGCGGCGCTGTCGATGCTCAACGCCACCACCACGAACATCCTGACGGTGGAAGACCCGATCGAGTACGACCTGGCCGGCGTGGGCCAGACGCAGGTCAATCCGCGCATCGACATGACGTTTGCCAAGGCGCTGCGGGCGATTTTGCGGCAGGATCCCGATGTCATCATGATCGGCGAGATCCGCGACCTGGAAACGGCGCAGATCGCCGTGCAGGCATCCTTGACGGGCCATCTGGTGCTGGCGACCCTGCACACGAATGACGCGTCGGCGGCCGTCACGCGCCTGCTCGACATGGGCATCGAGCCCTTCCTGCTGTCATCGTCCTTGCTTGGCGTGCTGGCGCAGCGCCTGGTGCGCAAATTGTGCGGTTCCTGCAAGACCTTCGATGGCCAGTACTGGCAGGCGGTCGGCTGCGAGCAGTGCGGCCAGACGGGCTACCAGGGCCGCGTGGGTGTCTATGAACTGCTGCGCACGACGGAGCAGATCCGCGCGCAGATCCACAACCGCGCCTCGGAAGCGGAAGTGCGCACCGTCGCCCTGCAGGACGGCATGACGAGCATGCGCGACGACGGCGAACGCTGGCTGCGCGACGGCACCACCACGCAGGCCGAGTTGCTGCGCGTGACCAAAGACTAGGCCCGCCACCATGCCCGCATTCCGTTATGAAGCCGTCGACGCCCAGGGCGCCACCCGCAAGGGCGTGCTCAATGCCGACAGTCCCCGTTCCGCGCGCGCCGAGCTGCGCGTGCAAGGCCTGGTGCCGCTGGCCGTCGAACCGATCACCGCGCAGGTCGATGCCGCCGGCGTGACCAAGCGGCGCGGCTTTGGTGAGCGCCTGTCCAGCACAGAGCTGGCCCTGTTTACGCGCCAGCTGGCCAGTTTGCTCGAAGCGGGCCTGCCGCTGGAGCAGGCGTTTTCCGCATTGCTGGAACAGGCCGAGCGGCCGTATCTGCGCGACCTGATCGCCTCGATCCGTTCGGAAGTGATTGGCGGCGCCGCGTTTTCCGACGTGCTGGCACGCCATCCGCGCGATTTCGCCGAAATCTACCGGGCACTGGTGGCCTCGGGCGAGCAGATCGGCCATTTGTCGCGCGTGCTGTCGCGCCTGGCCGACTACATCGAGCGGCGCAACGCGCTGGTGCAGAAGGTCAAGCTGGCGTTTACATATCC
Organism: Janthinobacterium sp. PAMC25594; assembly: GCF_019443505.1. Classification (NCBI taxonomy): domain Bacteria; kingdom Pseudomonadati; phylum Pseudomonadota; class Betaproteobacteria; order Burkholderiales; family Oxalobacteraceae; genus Janthinobacterium; species Janthinobacterium sp. PAMC25594. The sequence continues at coordinate 3,668,343 of NZ_CP080377.1, read as the reverse complement.
GGCCATCGTCACGGTGGTGGCGTTTTCCATCGTCATCTTCCTGCTCACCTACGTGGTGCCGCAGATCGTTTCCGTGTTCGCCAATACCAAGCAGAAGCTGCCGCTGCTGACGGTGATCATGCTGGCGCTGTCGGACTTCGTGCGCCACTATGGCATCGTGGTGGGCATCGTCCTGATTGGCGCCTGGTTCGCCTGGCGCCGCGCGCTGCAGCAGCCGGCCCTGAAGCGGCGCTGGCATACCTGGCTGCTGACGGCGCCTTTGTACGGCAGGTTCGAGCGCAGCCTGAATACGGCGCGTTTCGCCAGCACCCTGGCCATCACCACGGGCTCCGGCGTGCCGATCCTGCGCGCGCTCGACACCAGCCGCGATACCTTGACCAATGTGGCGATGCAGGAACTGGTGGAAGAAGCCAGCGGCGCCGTGCGCGAGGGTGTCAGCCTGGCGCGCGCGCTGTCGGCGCAAAAGCATTTTCCGCCCATGCTGATCCACATGATACGCGCGGGCGAAATCACGGGCGAGCTGCCGGCCATGCTGGAACGCGCCGCCAGCGCGCAGGAGCAGGACCTGGAACGCCGCACGCTGACCATCGCGGGCTTGCTGGAACCGGCCCTGATCCTGGCCATGGGCGTGGTGGTGCTGCTGATCGTGCTGGCCGTGCTGATGCCGATTATCGAAATCAATCAGCTCGTCAGATAAGAAACTCAAGGAAGCCATGAAGCGTTTGCCTCAATTTACAAGTTTGCTCGCCGTCGTGGCGTTGTCCGTGTCGCTGGCCTACTGGGCCATGCAGCTGTTCAAGGCGCCGCAACGCCCCATCAATCCACCCGCCGTGCCGGTGGTGCAGGATGCCAGCGTGGAGGCGGGCGCTTCGCTGTTCGGCGGCCAGGTCAGCGTGGCCACGGCCAGCAATTACCAGCTCAAGGGCGTGGTCGCCGCCGGCAATGGCCGTGGCAGCGTGGCCATCATCGCCACCGACGGCAAGCCGTCCGTGGCCCTGCCCGAGGGCGCCGAGGTGGCGCCCGGCGTGACGGTGCTGGAAGTGCATGCGCGCCATGTGCTGCTGCGCGATGGCGGCGTGAGCAAGCGCATCGACCTGGTGGCCGACGACAAGGCGCTGGCCTTGCCGGCGCAAGTGTCTGCCAGCCCTGCGCCGGTCTCGAACCTGGTGCCGCCGCCGCTGCCGATGGAGCAGCAGCGGCCGGCGACCATGATGCCGGCGCCGCAAGTGAGCAGCAGCGTGCCGCCGCCGTCAAACTAACGCTGTTTTTATCGTATTTTGCCGATGGCGCCGTCCCGCCATCGCCACAGGAGTCTTCATGTTCTCGATCCGTGCCGTCCTGGCGGGCTGCGTGGCGGCGCTGTGCGCCTTGCCGCAAGCCGGCGCCGCAGCCGACGTCCCCGTTGCCACGCCTTCCCCTGTTTCCAGCGTGACCGTTCCAGCGCCCGCGCGCCCGCGCATCGCGCTGGTGCTGTCGGGCGGCGGCGCGCGCGGTTTCGCGCATATCGGTGTATTGAAAGTGCTGCAGGAACTGCATGTGCCGATCGACATGGTGGTCGGCACCAGCATGGGTGGCGTGGTGGGCGGCGCGTATGCGGCCGGCGCTTCCGTGGCGGACCTGGAAAAGATGGCGCGCGAGACCAATTGGGCACGCGTGGTGGCCGACCGGCCGCCGCGCGACGAACTGGCGTTCCGCCGCCGCGAGGAAGATTTATTGCTGCCGTCGCGCATCGAGTTTGGCATCAGCCGCAACGGCATTTCCACGCCGCCGGCCGCGGCCAGCAATGCGGCGCTGGAAATGGCGCTGAACCGGCTGTTGCCGGCCGGCATGCGCGACCGCCCCGCCAGCCAGCTGCCGCTGCCCTTCCGCTCGGTGGCGTCCGACCTGGTCAATGGCGAGCTGGTGGAACTGGTCGACACGCCGCTGTTCCTGTCGATGCGCGCTTCGCTGGCCGTGCCTGGCGTGTTTGCCCCCGTGCGCGTGAATAACCGCCTGGTCGTGGACGGGGGGCTGGTGCGCAACCTGCCCGTCGACATGGCGCGCGCCATGGGCGCCGACATCATCATCGCCGTCAACGTGGGCACGCCGCTGGCGCCGGAAAAAGAGCTGGGCAGCGCCATCGGCGTGGCGCAGCAGATGCTGCAGATCCTCACGGAGCAGAACGTCCAGCGCTCGCTCAAGGAATTGCGTGCGCAGGATATCCTGGTGGCGCCGGATCTGACGGGTGTCAGTTTCCTCGACTTCGAAAACTATGCGCGCGCCATGCGCGCCGGCGAACAGGCGGCGCAGGCGCTGGCCGCCCGCCTGGCGCCGCTGGCCCTGCCGCCGGAACAGTATGCGGCGCGCGAGCAGCTGCGCCTGGCGGCGCCGGCCTTGCTGGACGTGGCCCTGCCGCTCACGCGCCTGGCCGTGGAGAGCGAAGGCGACATCAATCCGCGCATCCTGCAGGCGCAATCGGGCCTGGTGGAAGGGCAGGCCGTCAGCCAGGAAGATGTGCTCAAGGCGGCGGCCAAGCTGTATGGCCGCGGCGACGTGGCGCGCGTGGAGACGGACGTGGTCGATGCCGGCGAGCAGCGCACGGTCACCATCAAGGCGGTCGAAGCGCCATGGGCCAGCAACCGCCTGCGCGTGGGCCTGGAGCTGTCCAGCGATTTCAGAGACAGCAACAGCTTCGCCCTGAAGCTGCTGCATGTGCATTCGAACCTGAACAGCTGGGGCGGCGAGTTGCGCAGCACGGCGCAGATCGGCAATGCGCGCGGCTATGGCGTGCAGTTCTGGCAGCCGCTGGGCGCAGGCAACCCGTGGTATATCGCGCCGCAGCTGCAGTACACCTCGTCGGCGATGGATGTCTTCGACAAGGGCCGACGCAGCGCGCGCGTGACGTATAACGGCCAGACGGCGGCGCTGGTGCTGGGACGCGAGTTCGGTACCTGGGGCGATTTGCAGTTCGGTGTCACGCGCACGGAGATCAAGGGCAAGCTGGCGATACCAGCCGATCCCACGCAGCCCGAGTCGCGTGGGCTGGGCACCACCCAGTTTGTCCAGTTCCGCGTCGATACGCTCGATTCGCCGGGTTTCCCCACGCGCGGCGCGCTGCTCGACGCTACCTGGACGCGCGCCTCGACCACGGGTTCGGGCGAAGCGCCGCTGGGCCGCTCTTCGCTGACGGCATTGAAGGCTTTCGGTTACGGCAACTGGGCCGGCCACGTGTATGGCGAATGGGCGCGCGCGCAGCGCGGCGAGGCGCCGCTCAGCCTGGGCGGCTTCCTGCGCCTGTCCGGCACGGATTTTCAATCGGTGAGCGGGCGCAGCATCGCCCTGGCGCGCGTGGTGATGGCGCGCCGCATCGGTTCCCTGCCCAGTACCCTGGGCGGCGCCGTGCGGGCCGGCTTTTCGCTGGAAATGGGCGGCGGCTTTGACCAGAACGAGCGCTGGAAAGCCAGCAAGTTCACGCAGGCCAGCAGCGCCTTCATCTCCGTCGATACGCGTTTCGGCCCCGTGTACGTGGCCTCGGGCGCCTCGAAGGGTGGCGAGAGCACCTTCTATCTGTTCCTGGGACCCGTTTGGTAGCTGGCCGCCGCCGCGCTGCGGCGCAGGGCCGTGAAGGCGGCAAATTCCCATGAGCGAAATCCCAGCAGCAGGGTAAAGCCATCGCGCTCGGCGGGCGCGAGGCGGCGGTCGTTCTGGTGCAGGCGCGCCAGTTCCTCGGCCAGCTGGCGGATCTTTTGCACCAGTTCCTGCGCGCTCGACAGCGACAGGCGCGCCGGGATGCACATCAGCGTTTCGCCGGCGCCGTCAAAGTGGCCGCTGAAATAATCGGCCACCACGTGTTCGCGGAAGTACTGCTGCACCGGGCCGTCGGCCAGCCAGTGGAAGGCGTTCGAGACGCGCAGGCTGTAGCGGTTCAGCGGCTTGAGTTCGATCAAGCCCAGGCGGTCCAGCTCGGCCAGGCAGCCGATGCATTCGGCCTGCGTCAGCGCATACGTTTCCACCACCTGCTCCAGGCTCCAGTGGCCGAGGCAGCAGATCGCCACCAGCAGCAGGCGCGGATGCGCCACCAGCGACTTTTCCTGCACCAGCGTGAGCGTGTCGGCATGCGGCGTGATGTCGGCCGCGCCGCGCAGCACATCTTCCATGGCGATGCCCGAGGCCTTGCAGATCAGGGCCAGGCGCGACAGCGACATGTCGTGCTGGCCAAACATGCGCTTGACGCTCGATTCGCTCATGGCGATGCGCTCGGCCAATACCTTGTACGTGATGCCGGCGGCGCGCAATTGGGTGCGCAGCACGCGCAAAACCAGTTCAGGTGAACTCACGAGATATCCTTTTTTACAAGTTTGGTAGCGGGTGACGGTACCGAATGTAGCCCTTAATGACACTTTGCACAAGGTGATAGTACTTTTTAGCAAAAGAGATGACACTCCCGCTTGTGGCTCGCGCAGCGCGCTACAACCAGGCAATCCATCCACTTGTAGAGGTTATCCATGTTCCCATCTTTCCGTTTCCCCGCAGCGCTGCTGGCGCTGGCCACCATCGCTCCCCTGCATGCCGCGGCTGCCGATCCTGCACCGGGTCCCGTCTATGCGGGCGCCAGCTACGGCTTTCGCGCCAATAGCGGCCTCGATTGCCTGCCAGGACAAGGCGATTGCGACAAAAGCAGCAAGCGCAATGGCAAGGCCTACCTGGGTTACAGTTTCGACGCGCTGCCGTTTCAGGGCGGCGTGGCCCTGCCTTCGGTTGAACTGGTGGGGTACACAGGCGGCGAGGTCAAGTCCGGCTTCGACACGGGCGCCGGCAAGCGCGCTGGTCGCGGCAAATTCACCGGCCTCGGCGTGCAGGGCGTGCTCGGCTACCAGTTCGATGCCTTTACCCTGAGCGGGCGCGCCGGCGTGGCCTACACGCAGGGCAAGGTCGATTATCTGGGCGGCGGTTCGGCCAAGCAGAACAAGGCAGGCCTGACCTACGGCATTGGCACGGCATATGCGCTGAACCAGAACTGGTCGCTGCACCTCGACTGGGACCGCGTGCCCGTCAAGTACAACAGCAAGCAAACGAGCAAGGTCGACATGTTTTCGCTGGGTGCGTCCTACCGCTTCTAAGGGGGACGTTCAGCAGACGATGGCCTGATGGCGGACGCCCTATGAAAAGGGCGTCCGCGGGCGGCCTATTTGTCCGTTTCTACCTTCAGCAGCAGTTTCGCCAGCAGGCGTTTTTCCTGCTGGCGCTGGCCTGAGACGGTCTTCACGTGCGCCCCAGCGGCGCGCTGCAGAGCGGCCGTGGCGACCGGGTTGCGCGGTTTTTGCGAGGGTTCGACGCGGAACTGCATTTTCTGCCGCGTCGCCAATGCCTTGTTTGCCATCGGTTTTCCCCTCCCTGATTACAGCACGTAGCGCGACAGGTCCTCGTTGACCGACAGCGCTTCCAGGCGTTCATTCACGTACGCGGCATCGATCACCAGCAGGTTTTCCGTGCTGCTGCTGTTTTCGCTGGCCGTAAACGACACTTCTTCCAGCAGCTTTTCCATCACCGTGTGCAGACGGCGCGCGCCGATGTTTTCCGTGCGCTCGTTGACTGCATAGGCGATTTCCGCCAAACGCGTGATGCCTTCCGGGGCGAATTTCAAGGTCAGGTTTTCCGTCGCCAGCAAGGCTTCGTACTGCATCGTCAGGCAGGCGTCGGTGCTGGTCAGAATGCGCTCGAAGTCCGAGATCGACAGCGATTCCAGTTCCACGCGGATGGGGAAGCGCCCCTGCAGTTCCGGGATCAGGTCCGACGGTTTCGACAGGTGGAAGGCGCCCGAGGCGATGAACAGGATGTGGTCCGTGCGGATCATGCCGTACTTGGTGTTGACGGTCGTGCCCTCGACCAGCGGCAGCAGGTCGCGCTGCACGCCCGCGCGCGAGATGTCGGCGCCGCCGGATTCCGAACGCGAGGCGATCTTGTCGATTTCATCGAGGAAGACGATGCCGTTCTGCTCGACGTTCTGGATGGCTTTCTGTTTCAGTTCATCCTCGTTGACCAGCTTGGCCGCTTCCTCCTCGACCAGCAATTTGAGCGCTTCGCGGATCTTGACCTTGCGCGCCTTCTTGCGCTGCCCGCCCACGCCCGAGAACATGGACTTGATCTGCTCCGTCATTTCTTCCATGCCCGGCGGCGCCATGATTTCCATCTGCGGACCCGCTTCGGCCAGCTCGATCTCGATTTCCTTGTCATCGAGCTCGCCCTGGCGCAAGCGCTTGCGGAAGGTCTGGCGCGTGGTGTCGCCGCTACCGCTGTCCACGGCCGCTGGCGTATTCGGCGTGAAGCCGAAGTCGCGCGCCGGCGGCACGAGGATGTCGATGACGCGGTCTTCGGCCGCATCTTCGGCGCGTGCGCGCACTTTCTTCATTTCCAGCGCGCGCGTCTGCTTGATGCCGATGTCGATCAGGTCGCGGATGATGGTGTCGACGTCGCGGCCCACATAACCGACTTCGGTGAACTTGGTCGCTTCGATTTTAATGAACGGCGCTTCGGCCAGCTTGGCCAGGCGGCGCGCGATTTCCGTCTTGCCGACGCCTGTGGGGCCGATCATGAGGATGTTCTTGGGCGTGATTTCATGGCGCAGGGGCTCGGCCACCTGCTGGCGGCGCCAGCGGTTGCGCAGGGCGATGGCGACGGCGCGCTTGGCCTTGGCCTGGCCCACCACGTGCTTGTCGAGTTCGGTGACGATTTCCGCCGGGGTCATGTTCATGATCATAGTTGGCTTTCTATTCTTTGCTCGGGCGCTTGGACTCAGTCCAAGGTCTCGATGATGTGCGACATGTTCGTGTAAATACAGAGTTCCGCGGCGATGGTCAGCGATTTCTTGACTACTTCGGCCGGCGACAAGTCCGTATTTTCCTGCAGCGCCTTGGCGGCGGACTGGGCATAGGTGCCGCCCGAGCCGATGGCGCCGATGCCGTCTTCCGGTTCCAGCACGTCGCCATTGCCCGTGATGACCAGGGTCGACTCGCTGTCGGCCACCAGCAGCATCGCTTCCAGGCGGCGCAGCACGCGGTCGGTGCGCCAGTCCTTGGCCAGTTCGACGGAGGCGCGCAGCAAATTGCCCTGGTGCTTTTCCAGTTTGCCCTCAAAACGGTCGAGCAGGGTGAAGGCGTCGGCGGTGCCGCCGGCAAAGCCGACCAGGACTTTGCCCTGATACAACTTACGCACTTTGCGGGCCGTGCCCTTCATGACGATGTTGCCGAGCGTGACCTGGCCGTCGCCGCCCAGGGCGACTTGCTTGCCGCGCCGGAAGCAGAGGATGGTGGTGCCGTGAAATTGTTCCATAGTGACCTCAAAAGATTCGTGCCGATGCGTGCAAGGTCATGCGGTTGCGCGCCCATGGCACAAAAGTGGGGATGGAAAAGGCAATTGCAAGCGGCACTTGCCACTGCCGTGTTTGCTTCAGTGTAGTCGGCGCGGGACGAAAAAAAAGCACGCAACCGGGGTTGTGTGCTTTTTTATTCGCCATCGCGGGGCCGCCGGGGCGACCGCGCAAGGGGAAGGGCGATCAGTCGCCGTACAGTTTTTGCTTCAGTTCGCGCCGTTGCTGGGCTTCCAGCGACAGGGTGGCGGTCGGACGGGCGATCAGGCGCGGGATGCCGATAGGCTCGCCCGTTTCTTCGCACCAGCCATAGTCGCCGGCGTCGATGCTGGCGATCGATTGCTGTACTTTCTTCAGCAATTTGCGCTCGCGGTCGCGCGTGCGCAGTTCCAGCGCATGCTCTTCCTCGATGGTGGCGCGGTCGGCAGGGTCCGGTACGAGCACGGTTTCACGCAAGTGTTCCGTGGTTTCGCCGGCGTTTTTCAGCAAGTCTTTTTCGAGCTGCTGCAGGCGCGCCTTGAAGAATGCCAGTTGTGCCGGATTCATGTAGTCATCTTCGCTCATGGCGCGAATTTGGTCTTCGCTGATGAGAGGGATGTCTTGGCTGGCGGCCGGGGTCGATTTATTAGTTTTGGTCATAACTTCGCTTACCTTCGATACGACAGAGTTTTCAAATTGATCAGTTGATGCGGCGATACCGAGCAACTGTACAGGTTCCGCTTGGCATTGCTGTCCCGCTGTACTGCGTGCGACCTTGGCTTGCCGGCGAAAGCCAGGACTACCGGCAGGCTATGGTGCCATGTTGATAACTTTTTACCGCTCTATGCCAGTCGCGCTATGCGCGCGACAACGGGCGTGTTGGGTGGATCGCTTGCATGCCTGGCATGCGGCCAGCGGCAGTTTGCCAGCATTTCATGACAGGCGAACGACATGGGCCGTTTTCGTCGCTGATTTTGGCACGCTTTGCCTTATATTGCCATCCCGATTTGTTGCCTAGCCGATCAGAGGCGGCCACTTGTTGATTTATACCAGCAAGACGGGTGGCGGACAGCGGGAAAGCGTGCTTAACTTTCCCTTTTGTTTCTGCTTTGCAACGGGTATTTTGCAAAACCCGACTAGTTTATACCAAACATTGTTCGAGTCCGCGAATAAAAATGTCTTTTGGTAGATTCTTGCCAATAAACACCATTTTGCTGCCGCGCACTTCGTTTTCGCCCCATTTGGCGCCCAGGTCGCTGCCCATCAGCTGGTGCACGCCCTGGAAGACGACCTTGCGTTCGGCGCCCTGCATCAGCAGCACGCCCTTGTAGCGCAACATGCGCGGACCATACACTTGCACCAGGCCGCCGAGGAACTCATCGAGCTTGGCGCTGTCGAACGGTTGCGTGCTCTTGAAAACAAAGGCGGCGATATCGTCGCTGTGCTGCGCATGGTGGTGGTCGGCATGGCCGCAATCGGTGGCGCAGGCGTCGCTGTGCTCATGTGCGTGCTCATGTGCGTGCTCATGCGCGTGATCGTGCTCGTGTGCATGGTCGTGCGCTTTGTCATGATCGTGCACGTGCGCCGTCTCTGTCTCCAGGAAATCCGGGTCCAGTTCCAGCTTTTCATTCAGGTTGAAACCGCGGATGTCGAGCACTTCGGCCAGCGGCGCGCGGCCGAAATCGACCTTGGCGATGGGCGCGCGGGGATTGATGCGCTTCAGGCGGCGCGTCAGCGTGGCCACGTCGTCTTCACTGACGAGGTCGGTTTTCGACAGCAGCAGCTTGTCGGCAAAGCCCACTTGTCGCTGGGCTTCCTCGTATTCGTCGAGTTGCTTCATGGCATGGCGGGCATCGACCACCGTGATGATGGCGTCGAGCATGTAGTGGCTGCCCACCTCTTCATCGACAAAGAAGGTTTGCGCCACGGGGCCGGGATTGGCCAGGCCCGTCGTTTCGATGACGACGCGGTCGAACGCCAGCAGGCCGGCGTCGCGCTTGCGCGCCAGTTCCGTCAAGCCCACGATCAGGTCGCCGCGCACGGTGCAGCAGATGCAGCCGTTGTTCATCTCGATGATGTGCTCGTTGCTATCCTGCACCAGTATTTCATTGTCGATGTTTTCCTGGCCAAACTCGTTTTCGATCACGGCGATGCGCATGCCATGGTCTTCCTGCAGTATGCGGTTGAGCAAGGTGGTTTTGCCGGCACCGAGGAAACCGGTGAGGATGGTGGTTGGAATCAGTGCCATGAGAGATGCCTATGCTGTAATCGATGGTGCCGCCGCGCAAGCGGAAGAATGCGGACGATTATGCCGGAATTTTGCAAAAGCTTGCAAATGCGCGCGCATCCGCTTGATATGGATCAGGCTGGCCAACGGGCGCGGCTGTCTACTTGAGCTTGGCGCGCGGGTGCGCCTGGTCGTACACGTGCGCCAGATGCTGGAAATCGAGGGCCGTGTAGACCTGGGTCGAGGTGATGCTGGAATGGCCCAGCATTTCCTGCACGGCGCGCAAGTCGCCCGACGATTGCAGCACGTGCGAGGCAAACGAGTGGCGCAGCACGTGCGGGTGCACGTTCGCGGGAATCTCGGCGGCCAGCGCGTGCGCCTTCAGGCGCAGCTGCAGCACGCGCGGCGAAATGCGCGTGCCGCGCGTGCTTAAAAACAAGGCAGCGCTGCCATCCTTTGCCGGCGGACGCACGGCCAGCCAGCTGGCCAGCGCCACGAGGGCTGCCTTGCCGACGGGCACTTTGCGCATCTTGCTGCCCTTGCCCGTGACGATGACTTCGAAGCTGGCCATGTCGAGCCAGCCCAGCGAGGCGGGCCGGCCGCCCTCGGCCTTGCAGTAATGGGTGTCCAGGCTGGTCAGTTCGGACACGCGCAAGCCGCTCGAATACAGCAGCTCGAACATGGCGCGGTTGCACAGCTGTTCCGGCTCGGCGGCGCCCTGCTGGTGTTGCGCGGGGGCCACGAGGCGCACGGCGTCATCCACCGACAGGGCTTTGGGCAAGGTCTTGGCCCGCTTGGGGGCGCGGATGCCGTCGACGGGGTTGGCGTCGAGCGCCGTTTCGCCGCTGAGCCAGTTGTAAAAGCCCCGCCACGACGACAGCTTGCGGGCGATCGAGCGCGGGTCCAGGCCGCCACTGTGCAGCTTGGCCGTGTAGCGGCGTATTTCGTTGTGCGCCAGCGCTGTCCACGGCGTATTGCCGCTCAGTTCCAGCAAGGCGCGCAAGTCGCGCCCGTAGGCGTCCAAGGTGTGGGGCGACAGCTTGCGCTGCGTGGCCAGCTGCGCCAGGTAGCTGGCCAGCCAGTCGGCCTTGCCGCGCGCTTCGTTCACGGGGTTCTCAGGCAGGCGAGCCGGCGCGCAGCGCGGCCAGGGCGGCGCTGGCCGTGGCGCCGATGTGCACGAGGAAGTCCGTGCCCATGCTCGACGTAAAGCGTTCGCTGTCGGGCGAACCGAGCACCAGCAAGCCGAAGGTGCCCGTGGTGTTCGGGGCGCGCAGGGCGATCATGACGGTCGATTCGATTTTATCCGCCTGCAACCAGTGCACGGCTTCGAAATCGCGGTTGCTGCCGCAGTACGGCGCTTGCAGGCTGTTGGCGAACATGCGCACGTCGGCCGTGACCTCTTCCGTGAACCAGCCATTGGCGTGTTCCGGCAGCACTTGCCACAGGCGCAGGCTGACGTAGGGCACGTCGAAATTGCTTTGCAGGGCGTCGACCAGCACGCGCGGCATGGCCGCATCGTTGCGCACTTGCAGCATGGCCTGGTTCCAGCCGTGGAATTTGCTGGCGATGTCGCCATTTTCCTCAGCCAGGCGGCTCAGCTTGGACATGCGCAGTTCCAGCGCCTTGTATTTGTCACGCATCACTTCCATCTGCCGCTCCTGCAGCGAGATGGTGCGTCCCGTCAGCGGGCTGCTCAGCTTGACCTCGCCGAGCAGCGCGGTATGCTCTTCGAAGAAAGTCGGATGCTCGCTCAGGTACTGGGCGACGGTGCTGGAATCGAGTGTGGCGGTCATTGAGAATATCTGTCAGTGAAAGTTGAACGCTTCATTCTAACCGAGAGTGCGGCGGCATAGGCGCAAAGGGCCGGGTGCCGATACATTTTCCGCGCGCACATGAAAAAAGCGGCATGGTTAACCATGCCGCCTTGCATTTCTTGCTCAGCAATCACCCGTGACGGGTGACGTGCGGGACATTAGAAATTGTGGTGTACGCCCAGACCGATGTAGTTGGTGGTGACCGATGCATTGTAATTGCTCAGGCTAGCCGCTTTTTTGTTCGAAATGTCTGCGTAGACATACGTGCGTTTCGACAGATTGTAGTCATAGCCCAACGAAGCTTGCTTCGATTTGACGGTGCCATCTGGCGTTTTCTGACCGTAGCCAGCGCGGATCTTGCCTGGGCCGACGTCATAGTTGGCGCCGATCAGCCATGCCTTGGTATCGGTATTGATGATCTTGAAGTTGCTGTCATCCTGATGCTGGTACGACGCCATCAGTTTCAATTCCTTGCTCGGATTGAACGATGCGGCAACCGACCACAGCTTGGCTTGCACGCCATTGCGCTCGTAGGCGGCCATGGCGGCGAACTGTTCGTTGGTATAGGTAGCCGATACCGAGTATGGATTCGACGCTGGTGCAGCGTTTGCCGCCACGGCGTAGTTGCCGCTTGGATTGGTACGCACTGCTACGTTAGCGGGCGTTGGTGCATTGAAGCCGATGCCGCCGAAGTTATTGGCTTCTTTCGCAGCGACAGTGGCGTTGAACTGGAAGCCGCTGATGACTGGCGAGTTGTAGAACACGGCGTTCGAGAAGCGGTTACGCGAATTGCCGGCTGCGCTCAGCGGATCGCTGGTGTAACCGGCGACCGTGATGTCGGTCTGGAAACCGGCTGGCGTAGGCATGCCCGACCATGGTTCGAACGCGGTGCTCGATTCCTGGAAGGCAGTCAGGCCACGGCCCAGGCGCACGGTACCGAAGTCGCCTTGCAGGCCGACGCGGCTTTGGCCCTGGAACAGCGGACGGGTGTTGTTTTCCAGCGTACCGGTATCGGATTCATAGCGAATTTCCAGTTGGAAAATAGCTTTCAAGCCATTGCCCAGATCTTCCGTGCCCTTGAAACCCAGCTTGTTGTTGTCGCGCTTGGTGACGGCGGTGGTCGAACCAGTCGCTTTGCCCAGGCCTGCATCGACCGTGCCATAGATTTGGACGGACGACTGCGCTTGTGCGGTTGCGGCAAAGGCGCCGAAGAGTGCGAGGGCAACGAGTGATTTTTTCATGTCTTATTCCCTATTAAAAGTGAGTTCCGTCCGAGATCCGAGCAGATTGAAATGCGCCAATTACCGCGTTTCGATGAATGAACCTTAATTCGTTGGCGCGCAAGACGTGCGGGATTGGTCAAATGTGCGTGAAAAGATTGGTGAAAAGCGTCATAAATCCATGGCCCTGTTGTATTTTTGTAACGCGCGTTTTTTGCCGATCCTGCGCCGATGGCCGGCATTCTCCCATCGCCACCGTATCGGCGCCTTGCCATATTGGCGTGTCCTGGCCAGGACATTGTTGCGTTGAATCAAGTTCTTGAGCCGGCTTAGTCGGATTTACGACACAAGGACGTTACACTAAGGGACGGCCTGCACTGATGGGTCCGGAGACGGCGCACTATTCTTAGAATCATTGACTCAATATCGAGAATCGATGGCAAATCGCGAAACATTAGGATTGATCAAGGGCGCACGCGCGGGCGATGTGGCTTGCCAGCTGGCGTTGGGACGGCTGTATCTGTTCGGACAGGGTGTGCCGCAGAGCTTACCGACCGCCTTGCACTGGCTGGCGCGGGCGGCCCAGGAGGATAGCCAGGAAGCCTGCCTGCTGATCGGTACGCATGTGCCGTTCGAAGTGGCGCAACCGGCAGCCAGGACGCTGATTCCGTATTACGCGCAGGCGTTCGATGCGGGCTTGGTGCAGGCGGGCCTGGTACTGGCGCAACTGGTGCTGGGCAATGCCGCCAGCAGTTGTGAAACCTTGCGCGCCAAGGCACGCGTGGCGCTGGACGCTGCCGTGTGCGCCGGCTTGCCCGATGCGCAATGGTTGTTATCCATGCAAGAAGGAGCGTCCGCAGCCTGTGTGCCGGATGCCGGCGTCGCTGGCAAGCACGCCCTCGATGGCGATACGCCCCTGTACGCCTGGCTGGAGCAGGCCTGGAGCCAGGGCAACCATGCGGGCTTCCTGTCGCAAGGCTTGCCGCTGGCGCGCGAGCTGTTGCAGCGCCAGGCGGCGGCCGGTGCGCGTGCCATCACCCTCGACGCGCAGCAGGTGCAGTTGCTGTCGCGTTGCGCTCAGGCACTGGCGCCAGGCGGCGATGCCGAGGGATGGCAATGTTGTGAGCTGGCCGCGCATGGTGGCGACCGCACGGCGCAGCTGGAGCTGGGACTCGGCTATGCGCGCATGGATGCGCATGGACAGCGGCTGGCCACGCGCAACGGCGCGGCCAATTTCAAGCGGGCCGTGCGCTGGCTGACGCAAGCGGGCGAGCAGGGCCTGGCCGAAGCCTGGTTCGTGCTGTCGCGCATCTATACAAAACCGGAATTTTCCCAGCGCAATGTGGTCGAAGCCCATTCCTGCCTGGAGCGTGCCGCCGACCTGGGGCATGGCCCGGCTCAGCTCGAGTGCGGCATGCATGCCTGGCGGAATCGCCGCGACGGTGTCAACAACGATGTGCGTGCCACCTATTGGCTGCTGCAGGCGCAGGCGCAAGGCAGCAATGAAGCGGAGGCGGCGCTGGTGAAGATCGCGCCACGCGGCGAGTCCGGCGACTGGGGCCAGTATTCCGCCCTGCACGCCGATGGACAACTGCGCCAGCTGGGCCTGAGCCACCCTTTGCTGGCGGCGCGGCTGGAGCTGGCGCGCTGCTTTCACCTGTCGCGTGCCGAGGCCTTGCTGCTCGATCTCCATGCGGCCGACCAGGGACATTGCCTGCTGATCGATATCAGCGCCACGCATGGGCGCGGCAAGCGGCGGCTGGTATTGATCCGCACGGCGCAGGAGCGCCAGCTGCTCGATCAGGTGGTGCGCCTGTTCGAGCGCGTCGATTGCGGCGTGACGGGGCCGGAAGGCAATTACCGCCAACGCCTGTACCGCCTGAAGTGCTACCTGGCCGAACTGGATGTCGCGCAGGAACAGCAGTTCCTGGCCGCCTGACTTTTACTCCTGTTTTTTTTTACCTGTTTACAGCTCGATCACGCCTTCGAACACGGTCACGGCCGGGCCCGTCATCAGGACAGGCTGGCCCGGGCCTTGCCAGGCGATCGACAGTTCTCCGCCGCGCGCGCTGATGCGCACGGGCGAGTCCAGCAAGCCGCGCCGGATGCCGGCCACGGCGGCGGCGCAGGCGCCCGTGCCGCAAGCCAATGTTTCGCCAGCGCCCCGTTCGTACACGCGCAGTTTCACGTGATGGCGGTCGACGATCTGCATGTAGCCGGCGTTGACCCTGCGGGGAAAGCGCGGATGGTGCTCGATCAGCGGGCCCGATTGTTCCAGTTCTTGCGCGTCGACATCCTCGACCACTTGCACGGCATGCGGATTGCCCATCGAGACGACGGACACCAGCACGGGAGAGGTTTGGCCCGGCAGCGCCAGGTCCAGCGGCCACAGGGTGTCAGTTCCCTGCGCTACGCCAGCCAGGCCGCTGGCGTCGAACGGCACCAGTGCCGGTTCCAGCACGGGCGCGCCCATGTCGACCGTGATGCTGCCATCGCGCTCCAGGCGGGGAGAAATGACACCGGCCATGGTTTCCACGCGGATGCTCGCCTTGTCGGATAACCCTTTTTCGCTGACGAACTTGACGAAGGCGCGCGCGCCGTTGCCGCATTGCTCGACTTCGCCGCCATCGTTGTTATAGATACGGTAGCGGAAGTCGCAGCCGGGCAGGCGCGGCTTTTCCACCACGAGGATCTGGTCGGCGCCGATGCCGAAACGGCGGTCGGCCAGGCGCTGCCACTGGGCCGGCGTGAAGTCGATATCTTGATTGATGGCATCGATGACGATGAAGTCATTGCCGGCGCCGTGCATCTTGGTAAAGTGGAGTTTCATGTTTTGCCGTATCACTTGTGCTGGTTATAGAACGAGGCTTCGCCTTGCGGACGCGTCTTGAAGCGTTTATGCGTCCAGAAGTATTCGGCTGGCGCTTCGCGCACCCGCTCTTCGATGAATTCGTTCATGCGGCGCGTGGCGGCCGTGATGTCGTCGCCCGGATAATCGTCCCATGCCGGGTAATACGTCACTTTCCAGCCCTGGTAATTGGGCAAAAAAGTGGCGATGACGGGAATCACCTGCGCCTTGGCGGCCAGCGCCAGGCGCGCCGTGGCCGTCAGGGTGGCGGCGGGCACGCCGAAGAAGGGCACGAATTCCGCATCCTTTTCGCCGAAATCCATGTCCGGCAGCATGAAATACGGCAAGCCGTCGCGCAGCGCGCGCAGAATCGTCTTGATGCCGTCCTGGCGCGTAAACAGCTTGGGCGGCTTGAAGCGCGAACGGCCGGCGCGCAGGGCCTGGTCGAAGGCGGCGTTCTTTTGCTGCACATACATCGAGGAAGCGGAAATTTCCATCGCCGTGGCGGCGCCGGCCACGTCGAGGCAGACGAAGTGCGGGCACAGCAGGATAGTGGGCTTGGCCGCGATCTGCTGGCCCGGAAAGGCGGGCACCTTTTTGATCAGGCGGTTCAGGCGTTCTTCCGACGCCCACCACAGGATGCTGCGCTCCCACACGCTGCGCGAATACGCCTGGAAATGCTGGCGTGCCAGGTCCACGCGTTGCGCTTCCGACAATTGCGGCATGCACAGGCGCAAGTTCGTCAGAGCGATATCGCGCCGTTTGCGCATGACAAGGAACAACACGCTGCCAACGCCGACGCCGAAGCGGCCCAGGATGGGCAGGGGCAACCAGTGCAGCAGCCACATGAAGGCGATCAGCAGTCTCATGCCTGCTCCTTGGCGGCATCGGGGCTGGCCGGCGTGGGCGGCGGCGCGCCGCGCGGTACCTTGTAGCGGTTGTAGCTCCACAGGTATTGCGCCGGGCTGCGCGCGATCAATTGTTCCATGGCCGCGTTGATGGTGCGCGCCTGCTCGGCCGAAGTGCTGTCCAGCGATTCGGTAAATGGCACGAAATGCACGACATAGCCGCGTCCGCCCGGCAGGCGTTCGGCGTAGGTGATGATGACTTCGGCGCCGCCCATCTGCGCCAGCTTGGCCGGCAGGGTCATGGTGTAGGCGGGACGGCCGAAGAAATCGGCCCACACGCCTTCGCCCTCTTGCGGCACCTGGTCCGGCAGCAGGCCGATGGGTTGTCCCTTTTTCAGGCATTTGGCAAAGATGCGTACGCCCGACATGTTGGCCGGCGCCAGCATCAGGTTTTCGCGCGCGCGGGCGCCCTCGATCAGCGGTTTCAGGGCGGCGCGCTTGGGCGGGCGGTACATCACGGTGAGCGGCGTGCGCAGGGCGATCTGTTGCGCGACAATCTCGAAGCAGCCCAGGTGCGGCGTCAGGAAGACGATGCCGCGGCCGTGTTGCAACGCTTTTTCCACCAAGTCCCAGTTTTCCACCGTGGCATGGCGCGCTACACGCTCGGCTGGCGCGCACCAGATGAAGGGCAATTCCAGCACGCTCTTGCCCGCTTCGGCCACGGCCGTGTGCAAGTGTTGCGAAAACCCCGCACCCTGCATGTTCTCGCGCATGCGGCGCCGGTAGGAAGGGGAAATGGCGTAAATCACCCAGCCGAGCGCAGCGCCCAGGCCATGCAGGACGGGCAGGGGAAAGAGGGATAAAAAGCGGAAAATTGGGACTAACATGAATAAGCTGTTTCCAGGAATGGCGTGTTGCTGTGCCAAAATTTTTTAAGAAGCGTAAAATACCACGTATGTAGTACCCGCTGAGTTAATAGACAACTTGCGAAGCGGAATATAAATATCGCTAAAGCGTCGCAGGCAAAATCCTCTTTACTGCGACAGAACATTCACATAGTAAACAGGAGCTTGCAATGTCAAACGACTATCTCTTCACTTCCGAATCCGTCTCGGAAGGCCATCCCGACAAGGTTGCCGATCAAATTTCCGACGCCATCCTTGACGCCATCCTGGCCCAGGATCCGACCGCCCGCGTGGCTGCCGAAACCCTGTGCAACACGGGCCTGGTGGTGCTGGCTGGCGAGATTACTACGCATGCCAATGTGGATTATATTCAAGTTGCGCGCGAAACCATCAAACGCATCGGTTACGACAATACGGAATACGGCATCGACTACAAGGGTTGCGCCGTGCTGGTGGCTTACGACAAGCAGTCGCCCGACATCGCGCAAGGCGTCGATGAAGGTGCGGGTATTGACCTGGATCAAGGCGCTGGCGATCAGGGCCTGATGTTCGGCTACGCCTGCGATGAAACGGCCGAGCTGATGCCCGCCGCCATCCACTACGCGCACCGCCTGGTCGAGCGCCAGTCGCAGCTGCGCAAGGATGGCCGCTTGCCATGGCTGCGTCCGGATGCGAAATCGCAAGTAACCCTGCGCTACGTCGATGGCCGCCCCGTCGGCGTGCACACGGTCGTGCTGTCGACCCAGCATGCGCCGGAAATCTCGCACAAGCAGATCGAAGAAGCCGTCATCGAAGAAATCATCAAGCCGATCCTGCCGCGCGAATGGCTGACGGAGACCAAATTCCTCGTCAACCCGACGGGCCGTTTCGTCATCGGCGGTCCGCAAGGCGATTGCGGCTTGACCGGGCGCAAGATCATCGTCGACACCTACGGTGGCGCAGCCCCGCACGGCGGCGGCGCGTTCTCGGGCAAGGACCCGTCGAAAGTCGACCGTTCGGCAGCCTACGCGGCCCGTTACGTGGCGAAAAACATCGTCGCGGCCGGTCTGGCGCGCCAATGCCAGGTGCAGGTCAGCTACGCCATCGGCGTGGCCAAGCCGATCAACATCACCGTCTACACGGAAGGCACGGGCGTGATTCCTGACGCGGAAATCGCCAAGCTGGTACTGGCGCACTTCGATTTGCGTCCAAAAGGCATCGTGCAAATGCTCGACCTGCTGCGCCCGATCTATCAAAAGAGCGCCGCCTACGGCCACTTCGGCCGCGAAGAGCCGGAATTCACGTGGGAACGCACGGACAAGGTCGCCCTGCTGCGCGACGCTGCCGGCCTGAAGTAATCTAGTTATATTTGCAAGAAAAGCGCCCCGGCCTTCTGGCCGCGGGCGCTTTTTTCATGGGCGCGCACGCGACGGCGCGTACGGAACGGCGTTGCCGTAGGGATACGCTACAATTTATTGCAAATAAACCAATTTGAGGATTCCATGACCTTGTTGCGCGCACGCTCCTTGTTTGTTGTTCTGGTGGCGACATTCGGCCTGTCCGTTGCGGTGGCGGCGCCGGCCACGCTGACGGTGGGGCAATGGCTGGACAAGGCGGAGGCGGGCGACGGCCATGCCGTGCTGATCCTGGCGGCGGGCGGCAAATTTATTTTCCCCGAGGGTTCGCTGGCAACGCCGGTGCAGATGCGGCCCGAACTCACCGAGTTGATGGGGCAAATGTCGGCACGCCAGGCCTTGCATGTGCTCACCATCTATGCGGACAGTGGTTTTCTCGCCACGGATCCTGATGCCTGGCGCTCGAATATCAAGCCAGATCCCGTGATCACCTGCAAATGGGCCATGCGCGCCGCGAATTATCCGACCGACGGCAGCAAGGCCGATAAAGACATGCTGCCCATCCTGCGCGACCTGTCCGATGAAATAACGCGGCGCCTCGATGCTGACGAGCGCGCCAGCTGTCTCAGCCAGGGCAAGAACTGGCCGCCGCAGAAACCATAGCGCGCCAGCGCGCGTCGCGGACCTGCCAGGCGGCCGGCCCGCTTGACTAATGGTTGCCGCCGGCGCATGGCCAATGTTATGATGCAGTGTCCGAGGAGCGTTGCGACGAAGAAATTCGCCAGGCTCGGAATATCCTGCAACTGCGCTCACGTACCTTTTTCAACTGAAAGGAGGGCGTGATGAACGCCGTACTCAAATCGCAACACGACTACACCATCGCCGATATCACTCTGGCCGCATGGGGCAACAAAGAAATCAAGATTGCTGAAACGGAAATGCCTGGCCTGATGGCCATCCGCGAAGAATTCGCGGCAGCGCAGCCCCTGAAAGGCGCGCGCATCACCGGTTCCATCCACATGACCATCCAGACCGCCGTGCTGATCCAGACGCTGGAAGCACTGGGCGCGCAAGTGCGTTGGGCATCGTGCAACATTTACTCGACGCAAGATCACGCTGCCGCCGCCATCGCTGCCGCCGGCACGCCTGTCTTCGCCGTCAAGGGCGAGTCGCTGGACGACTACTGGGAATACACGCACCGCATCTTCGAATGGCCGGATGCGGACGGCAAGGCTGTCTACTCGAACATGATCCTCGACGATGGCGGCGACGCGACCCTGCTGCTGCATCTGGGCGTGCGCGCGGAAACCGACCTGTCGGTGCTGGCCAATCCCGGTTCGGAAGAAGAAATCTGCATGTTCAACTCGATCAAGCAACACTTGCTGGCCGACCCGACCTGGTACTCGAAGCGTCTGCCGGAAATCCTCGGCGTGACGGAAGAAACGACGACCGGCGTGCACCGCTTGTATCAAATGCACAAGGAAGGCAAGCTGGCTTTCCCTGCGATCAACGTCAACGATTCCGTCACGAAATCGAAGTTCGACAACCTGTATGGCTGCCGTGAATCGCTGGTCGACGGCATCAAGCGCGCCACTGACGTGATGATCGCCGGTAAAGTGGCCGTCATCGCCGGTTACGGTGACGTCGGCAAGGGTTCGGCCCAAGCCATGCGCGCCCTGTCGGCGCAAGTATGGGTGACGGAAGTCGACCCGATCTGCGCACTGCAGGCGGCGATGGAAGGCTACCGCGTGGTGACCATGGATTACGCCTGCGAACACGGCGACATCTTTGTCACCTGCACCGGCAACTATCACATCCTCACGCACGATCACCTGACGCGCATGAAAGACCAGGCTATCGTCTGCAACATTGGTCACTTTGACAATGAAATCGACGTTGCTTCGTTGAAGCAATACGAGTGGGAAAACATCAAGCCGCAAGTCGACCACATCATCTTCCCGTCGGGCCGCCGCATCATCCTGCTGGCCGAAGGCCGTCTGGTCAACCTCGGTTGCGGCACGGGCCACCCGTCGTACGTGATGAGCTCGTCGTTCGCCAACCAGACGATCGCCCAGATCGAGCTGTACGCGAACACGGCCAACTACCCGGTCGGCGTGTACACCTTGCCAAAACACCTCGATGAAAAAGTCGCCCGTTTGCAACTCAAAAAGTTGAATGCGCAGCTGACGGAACTGACGCAAGAGCAAGCCGACTACATCGGCGTGCGTCAAGAAGGCCCTTATAAGCCAGAGCACTACCGCTATTAAGATGGTTGCCTCATGAACCTACTGCGCGGCGCGGGGCGCGGCCGGCGATGCTCACTGCCTCGGCGGCCCCGTGCTTAGCACAGCTGCGCTTCTCGGCCACGCCGCGCATCCGCTCGCTACGGTTCCTGAGGCAACAAGACTGATCGGTGTATCGTTAGAGACAGCCGTTACTGTGCTGTCTTAATATCTTTTTTGACAGGCTAGAGAAATGCGCTTGCTACTGATTTGGTTTATCAATGCGGCAGCCCTGTTTGCCGTTCCTTACCTGATGCACTCGGTGACGATGAGCAGCGGCTGGACGGCGCTGCTGGCCGCCGCCGTGCTGGGGCTGGTCAATGCGCTGATCCGTCCCTTGCTGATCCTCTTGACCCTGCCCGTGACGTTTTTGTCGCTGGGTCTGTTCATTTTGATCATCAACGGCTTCCTGTTCTGGCTGGTGGCGCAGGTGATCGATGGTTTCCATGTCGCCAGTTTCTGGTCTGCCGTGGGTGGTGCCATTCTGTACAGCATCATTTCCTGGGCCTTGTCGACCTTACTTTTGAGTAATGACGATGGAAAAGCATAATTTCAGTATTGAGTTTTTCCCGCCGAAAACCCCGGAAGGGGCGGAAAAGCTGCGCGCCACGCGGATCAAGTTGTCTGAATTGCAGCCGAAGTATTTCTCGGTGACCTTCGGCGCCGGTGGCACCACGCAGCAGGGCACGCTCGATACCGTGCGCGAGATCCTGGCGGCCGGCGAACAAGCCGCGCCCCATCTGTCTTGCGTGGGCGGTTCGCGCGCATCGATCCGCGCCGTGCTGGCCGACTTCAAGGCGGCCGGCGTGAGCCGTATCGTCGCCTTGCGCGGTGACTTGCCCAGCGGCTACGGCGCCTCGGGCGAGTTTCGCTACGCCAACGAGCTGGTGGAATTCATCCGCGCCGAGACGGGCGACCATTTTCATATCGAAGTGGCCGCCTATCCGGAAGTGCACCCGCAAGCCCGTTCGCCGCAGGACGACTTGAACGCGTTCGCGCGCAAGGTGCAGGCGGGTGCCGATGCGGCCATCACCCAGTACTTCTACAATGCCGACGCGTATTTCCAGTTTGTCGAGCAGACGCAGAAGATGGGCATCAACGTGCCCATCGTGGCCGGCATCATGCCGATCACGAATTACACGCAATTGATGCGCTTTTCGGACATGTGCGGCGCGGAAATTCCACGCTGGGTGCGTCTGAAACTGGCCAGCTTCGGCGACGACAGCGCGTCCATCAAGGCTTTTGGCCTGGACGTGGTGACGGGCTTGTGCGAGCGCTTGCTGGAAGGCGGCGCGCCAGGCTTGCATTTCTATAGCATGAACCAGGCGGCGCCCACGACCGCACTGTGGCAGCGCCTGGTCAAATAATCGCCGTCTGATTCGTCAGAAAAAGTCGCCCTCGGTCACGATGTGATCGAGGGCGATGTCGTATTCGCCGTTAGGGAAACTTGCCGCCAGGCAGACATAGGCGATGCCCAGAGTGCGCGGACGGGGCGTGGCCGCCAGGGTGCGGTCATAGTAGCCGCCGCCATAGCCGAGGCGAAATCGTTCGTGGTTAAAACCCAGGCAGGGCACGAGCAGGGTGGAGGGCGCCGGACGCAGGCGCAACCGGGCCGGCACGGCCACGCCCATGCCATCCTTGACCATGGGCTCGCCCGGTGTCCAGTCGGAAAATGCCAGCGGCGCATGCTTTTCCAGCACCACGGGTAAACTTAATTGCACGCCGCGCGCGGCCAGCTGGGCATACGCGCCGTGCAAGTCCGGCTCGCCGTGCAGGGGCCAGTACACGCCCAGTTCCTCGACTTTTTCCTGCGCGCACCAGTCCAGCAGGCGTTGCGCGATGGCCGCATCCCATTGCGAGCGCGTGGCGTCGGGCAGGGCGCGGCGGGTCGCCAGCAGGGCCTTGCGCAAGCCGGCTTTGTCCTGTGGCGCAATGGGTGGCCGTGTAGCCGGATCGCATGTTATTCTAGGGTCGCTATTCATATCACCATCAAGTTAAGATTGAGAGTCGTACATTGATTTCCCCACTGAAATGGATTGCCGGCACGATGCTGTGTGTTGCATCGGCCTTGTCCCCCCTGGCCGCCCTGGCCCAGGTGTCCGCCACCGTCTCTCCTGCCGCACCCGACACGCGCAGCGAGGACGATGCCTTCCTGCTGCTGCGCGACGCCGCGCGCAAGGATGACGCCGAAAAAGCCGACTTTTATGCGGGGCGCCTGACGAATTACCAGATTCCATCGTATGTTGACTATTATCGGCTGAAACCGCGCATCAAACTGCTGACCGAGGCGCAATTTCGCGATTACCTGAATCGCTACAAGGGCAGCGCCATCGCCGACCGTTTCCGCAACGACTGGCTGCTGGAACTGGGCCGCAAGCGCGACTGGGTCGTGTTTGACGAGCAATATCCGCAATTCGCGCTCGACGACGATACCCAGCTCAAGTGCTACGCGCTGATGTCGCGCGCGGCCAAGGGGCAGAATGTGGCGCCCGAAGCGCGCAATCTGTTGGTGTCGCCGCCCGGCTATGGTGAAGCGTGCGGCAGCCTGATCGCGGTCTTGGCGCAAAATGGCCAGTTCGACACGAACGACCTGTGGGCGCAAATCCGCCTGGCGGGCCAGACCAACGCCACGGGCCCGGCGCGCCGCATCGCGCTGCTGCTGGGCGCGTCCGACGCGAAGATGGCGCAAGCGATCGATTTGCCGGCGCTGATGCTGGCCAAGGGACCTGGACCCAGCCGCGCCGACCATGAAATGTACTTGGTGGCCATCGGCCGCATGGCGAAAAGTACCCTGAAACTGGGCGTGGTGGCCTTGCAAAAAGCCAGCGCGCAACTGACCGCGCAGGAACAGGCCATCGGCTGGGCCAACCTGGCTCTGCAGGCGTCGTATTCGCTGGTGCCGGAAGCGTTTGAATATTGGCAAAAATCTAATGGCGCACCGTTGACCCAAGAGCAGATGCAGTGGAAAGCGCGCATTGCCTTGCGCGAAGGCAACTGGCCTGTGGTGAAGTCGTCGATCCAGGCCATGCCGGCCTCGCTGCGCACGGATCCCACCTGGGTCTACTGGCTGGCGCGCGCGCAGCAGGCGGAAACGCCGGGCCGCCCGAATGCGCAAGCCGACACCCTGTACCGCACGATTGCCGACCAGTCGAATTTCTACGGCTTGCTGGCCAATGAAGAGCTGGGCAACCATCTGGTGCTGCCGCCGCCGGGCCAGCCCGTCACGCCGACGGAAATCGCCGCCATGGCCGCCAATCCGGGCTTGCAGCGCGCCTTGAAATTTTTCAACATGCGCTTGCGCTTCGAGGGCACGCGCGAGTGGAACTGGGAATTGCGTTCGATGACGGATCGCCAGCATCTGGCGGCCGCGGAATTTGCGCGCCAGAACAATGTGCTCGACCGTATGGTCAATACGTCCGACCGCACGCGCCTGGAAGTGGACTACACGCAACGCTACCCGACGCCGCACGACGACGTCATGCACCCGGCCACGCAAACCCTGGGTCTGGATAAAGCCTGGGTGTATGGCTTGATCCGCCAGGAATCGCGCTTCATCATGGATGCGCAGTCGCATGTGGGCGCGTCCGGTTTGATGCAGGTGATGCCGTCGACGGCCCGTTATGTCGCCAAGAAGATCGGTCTCACCGATTTCGTCACGGAAACCTTGAGCGACGTGCGCACCAACGTCTTGCTGGGCACGAATTACCTGAACATGGTGCTTGGCGGCCTCGACGGTTCGCAAGTGCTGGCCAGCGCCGCCTACAACGCGGGGCCGGGGCGCTTGCGCATCTGGCGCGCCACCATGACGCGGCCGCTGGAAGGCGCCGTCTTCGCCGAAACGATTCCGTACACGGAAACGCGCGGCTACGTGAAAAACGTGATGGCCAACGCCACGTATTACGCGGCCCTGTTCGAGAAGCGCCCGCAGTCGCTGAAAGCGCGGCTGGGTACCGTGGGACCGAAAAACAGCGCCATCGCGGCCGATTTGCCGTAACCCAATGAATTGATATCCGACCATGCAAACGACCATCCTTGATCCCAGCCTCACGCAAACCCTGGCTGCCGCGCGCGAGCCGGGCCTGACCCTCATCATTGGCAACAAGAATTATTCGTCGTGGTCGATGCGCCCGTGGGTGGCCATGACGGCGTTCGGCATCCCGTTCCAGGAAGTGCGCGTGCTGCTCGACCAGAGCGATACGGCCACCAAAATCGCCGCCTATTCGGCCTGCGGCCGCGTACCCGTGCTGCTGGCGGGCGAGATCACGATCTGGGACAGCCTGGCCATCTGCGAATATCTGGCCGAGCAGTTTCCTGATAAACACCTGTGGCCGCAAGACGTGGCCGCGCGCGCGATGGCGCGCTGTGTCTGCGCGGAAATGCATTCGGGCTTTACCGGCTTGCGCACGGACATGTCGATGAATATCAAGGCGAAGTTGCCGGGCCGTGGCCGCACGGCCGCCGCGCAGGCGGACATTGGCCGCATCAGCGAAATCTGGGAAGAGTGTTTATCGCGCTTTGGCCACCACCAATTCCTGTTTGGCGAGTTTTCCATCGCCGATGCGTATTTTGCCCCCGTCGTCATGCGTTTCCGCACGTATGACGTGTCGCTGGCGCCGGCGCTGAACGCGTATTGCGAGCGCGTGCAGGCGCACCCGGCCGTGGCGCGCTGGATCTCGGCAGCGCTGGCGGAGACGGAAGTCGCGGCCAAGCACGACGCGGAACTGCCTGATTAAGAAAAGAGTGTTATGAAGATATACACGGTCGGTGGCGCGGTGCGCGACCAACTGCTGGGCTTGCCCGTGAAAGACCACGACCACGTCGTCGTGGGCGCCACGCCGGAAGACATGCTGCGCCAGGGCTTCCGCCCCGTCGGCAAGGATTTCCCCGTGTTTTTGCACCCGAAGACGCAGGAAGAATACGCGCTGGCCCGCACGGAACGCAAGACTGCCCCCGGCTACCGGGGCTTTGTCTTCCACACGGCGCCCGACGTCACCCTGGAAGACGACCTGGTGCGGCGCGATCTGACCATCAACGCCATCGCGCAAGCCGAGGACGGGACGTTGACCGACCCGTTCGGCGGCATTCAGGATATCGAGAACAAAATCTTCCGCCACGTCTCCGACGCGTTCGGCGAAGACCCCGTGCGCATCTTGCGCCTGGCCCGCTTCGCCGCCCGTTTCGACGGTTTTACTGTCGCACCGGCCACCATGGAACTGATGCGCCGCATGGTGCTTGATGGCGAAGTCGATGCCCTGGTGGCCGAGCGCGTGTGGCAGGAAGTGGCGAAAGGATTGATGGAAGCGCGGCCGTCGCGCATGCTGGCGGTGCTGCACGAGTGCGGCGCCCTGGCGCGCATCATGGGGGAAATCCAGTTGAGCGAGCGCTTGCTGCAGGTCATCGACCATGCGGCCGCGCAAGGCCTTGACTTGCCCGTGCGCTTCGCCGCCCTGATGCTGCATGTGAGCAAGGATGCCATCGAGCAGCTGAGCGAGCGCCTGCGCGTGCCTAACGAGTGCCGCGAGCTGGCCGTCATGGCGGCGCGCGAGCTGGAGCAGATCAACGGCGCGCTGGACTTGCACGCCGAAGCCGTGGTGAGCTTGTGCGAACGCTGCGACGGCTTGCGCAAGCCGCAGCGCTTTGCGCAACTGCTGCAAGCGGTGGCGTGCGATGGGCTGGTCGCGGGCGGCTTCCCCCAGGCGGCGCGGTTGCAGGGCGGCCTCGACGCGGCGCGCGCCGTCAACGCGGGCGCGCTGGCGCAGGGCTGCGCGGAGCCGAAACGCATTCCCGAAGTCATCCATGCGGCGCGGGTTGCCGCCGTGCAAGCATTCCTGGCCCAGGCTTGAATGGCGGGAATAGGCTACAATGGCGCCATAATGTTGCACTGCACAATGCCGGCCTGACGTGCCGCAGCACCGCCCCAGGAGTCGTCGTGACCTTACCCAAGCTGTTTCAAAATCCGTTTCGCCGCTGGCTCAGTCGTAGCGGCGGCGGGCGTCCGAGCGTGCTCGTCAAGCAGTTGCATGAGCGCGACCGGCGCCGCATGATGAAGCATTTTCTGTCGCTGGAGAAAAGCGACCGCCTGCTGCGCTTCGGCAGCACCTTGCCTGATGAGCTCGTGGCGCAGTACGTGCAGAAGATGGATTTCTCGCGCGACATGATTTATGGTGTCTACAACAGCCTGTTCAAGCTGGTGGGCGTGGGGCATCTGGCGTTCGCGCCGAAGGACCAGTCGCCGGCGAAAAGTGTCGTGACGGACAAGGAGCAGGTGGCCGAGTTTGGCGTGTCCGTGTCGAAATCCATGCGCGGCATGGGCGTCGGTTCGAAACTGTTCGAGCGGGCGGCGATACACTGCCGCAACAACGATGTCGATACCCTGTACATGCATTGCTTGTCGTCCAACAAGACGATGATGCATATCGCCAAGAAGGCGGGCATGGAAATCCAGCGCGACTATGGCGAAGCGGATGCTTATTTGAAACTATTGCCGCCGAACCCGACCAGCATGCTGCAGGAAGCCGTGCAGGAGCAGTTTGCCATGTTCGACTACACGTTCAAGGCGAATGCGCGCGCCGCCAGCAAACTGTGGGAGCGCTTGCCGGGGCGCAAGAAGCAGCCCGGGCCGCCATCACAATAAGGGCAGTGCCGTCGTATCCTTGATGCGCTGCAAGGCAAAGCTCGATTTGACGTCCAGCACGGCCGGGTGGCGCAACAGGGTTGCCATCATGAAGCGCGAGAAATGCTCCATGTCTTCCACGTGCACGCGTAATAAATAATCCATTTCGCCCGTCATCGCGTAGCAGGCCACCACTTCCGGCCAATGCGCCACGGCCACGGCGAAGTCGGCGCGCGGCGAGGTATTCGTCACCAGATTCGGCGCCAGCACGCGCGCCGTGCTGTGTGCGGTGGCGTCGCTGTGCTTTTCCAGGCGTACATTCACGTAAGCGAGCAAGCCCAGGCCGATCTTTTCCGGGTCCAGCAGGGCCACGTACTGGCGGATCACGCCCGCTTCTTCCAGCCGTTTGACGCGGCGCAAGCATGGCGACGGCGACAGGCTGACCTGTTCGGCCACGTCCTGATTCGACAGGCGGCCATCGGCCTGCAGGACGGCAAGGATCTTGCGGTCCGTTTTATCCAGCGTAATTTTGCTCATGCTCCCTCCGGTGGTTCTCGTTTCACGCAATATTATTGCGCAAATCATGATTGTTCGGGAGATCTTTGGCATTTAATGCCCGTGACCCACGCCTATACTGTGCGCTACTTCTTGGAGGAGACATCATGCAATTTCAGCCTTGGGATAACCCGATGGGTACCGATGGTTTCGAGTTCGTCGAGTATGCAGCACCAGACCCAAAAGCATTGGGCAAGCTGTTCGAGAACATGGGCTTCACGGCCATCGCGCGCCACCGCCATAAAGATGTCACCCTGTATCGTCAGGGCGACATCAATTTCATCATCAATGCCGAACAAGATTCGTTCGCGCAGCGTTTTGCCCGTCATCACGGCCCGTCCGTGTGCGCCATCGCCATCCGCGTCGACGATGCGGCCTTCGTGTACCGCCGCGCGCTGGAACTGGGCGCCTGGGGTTTCGACAATAAAACGGGTCCGATGGAGCTGAATATCCCCGCCATCAAGGGCGTGGGCGATTCCCTGCTGTACTTCGTCGACCGCTGGCGCGGCAAGGGCGCCGACAAGGAAGGCGCGGCCGCACCGGGCGGCATCGGCGACATCAGCATCTATGACGTCGATTTCGTCGCCATTCCCGGCGCCGTCGCCAATCCCGTCGGCCACGGCCTGACCTACATCGACCACCTGACGCACAATGTGCACCGTGGCCGCATGAAGGAATGGGCGAGCTTCTATGAAAGCCTGTTCAACTTCCGCGAAGTGCGCTATTTCGACATCGAAGGCAAGCTGACGGGCCTCAAATCAAAGGCCATGACTTCGCCGTGCGGCAAGATCCGCATCCCGATCAATGAATCGTCGGACGACAAGTCGCAGATCGCCGAATACCTGGACCAGTACCATGGCGAAGGCATCCAGCACATCGCGCTGGGCACGGACAATATCTACGCCTCCGTGCAAGGCATGCGCGATACGGGTATCGATTTCCAGGACACGATTGAAACATACTATGAACTGGTCAACCGCCGCCTGCCGAACCACGGCGAGCAGCTGGAAGAACTGCGCCGCCTGCGCATCCTGATCGATGGCCACAGCACGGAAACGGAACGCGAACTGCTGCTGCAGATCTTCACGCAGACGGTGATCGGCCCGATCTTCTTCGAGATCATCCAGCGCAAGGGCGACCAGGGCTTCGGCGAAGGCAATTTCCGCGCGCTGTTCGAATCGATCGAGCTGGACCAGATCAAGCGCGGCGTGCTGAAAGATACGAACGCGGCGTAAGCTGGTGGTGTTTGTCGGCTTACGCCGTTCCGGCTAAGCCGACCTACAGCTGGGGTCAGTAGGTCGGGTTAGCCAGGATGGCGTAACCCGACATGCCCGCAAAAAGAAGCACTAAAAAGCAGCAAAAAGGTAAGAACACGAGAGTGCAGCGCAGCAAAGAACTGCGCGCCTTCCTGTGGTAGTCTACGATAAACAAGTCATTTTTCCGCACCGGCATTGCTCACAAAGCGAGGCCGGTACGTGTGAGTTCAACCGACCTGCACGCGTAGCACAGAGAATAATGGAGACAAGTAATGAATGCACCAATCAAGGGCTCGAGTCTTGAGCCGGGCGCGCACGCGTCTGAAATTTCCCTGAACGACAAATACACATTGGAGCGTGGCCGCGCCTTCATGACGGGCACGCAAGCGCTGATCCGCCTGCCCATGCTGCAGCGCGAGCGCGACCTCAAGGCTGGCCTGAATACGGCCGGCTACATCACCGGTTACCGCGGTTCGCCTGTGACGTCCGTCGACATGACGGCGATCAAGGCCAAGAAATACCTCGATGAACACCACGTCAAATTCCACCCGGGCCTGAACGAAGACCTGGCCGCCACGGCCGTCTGGGGCACGCAGCAAACGAATCTGTTCGAAGACGCGAAATACGACGGCGTGTTCGGCATGTGGTACGGCAAGGGCCCCGGCGTCGACCGCTGCGGCGACGTCTTCAAGCACGCGAATAACGCCGGTTCCGCCAAGCACGGCGGCGTGCTGGTGCTGGCCGGCGACGACCATGCGGCGAAATCCTCGTCCACGGCGCACCAGTCCGACCACATCCTGAACGCTTGCGGCATCCCCGTGCTGTACCCGTCGTCGGTGCAGGAATACATCGACTACGGCTTGCATGCCTGGGCCATGAGCCGCTACACGGGCTTGTGGGTCTCGATGAAATGCGTGACCGACATCATCGAGTCGGGCGCCGCCGTCGATTTCGACCCGGACCGCGTGCAGATCGTGCTGCCGACCGACTTCGAGATGCCGGCCGGTGGCCTGAACATCCGCTGGCCCGACACGGTGCTGGAGCAAGAAGTACGCATGAACAGCTACAAATGGTATGCGGCGCTGGCGTATGCGCGTGCCAACAAGCTCAATAAAATCATCTGGGACAGCCCGAAGGCGCGCATCGGCATCATCACGGCTGGCAAATCCTACCTCGACACGCGCCAGGCGCTGGCCGATCTCGGCATCGACGAGCAGACGGCATCCGACATCGGCATCCGCCTGTACAAGATCGGCATGACCTGGCCGCTGGAAGCGGATGGCGTGCACGAATTCGCCAAGGGCCTCGACGAGATCCTCGTGGTGGAAGAAAAGCGCCAAATCCTCGAATACGCGCTGAAGGAAGAACTGTACAACCTCAAAGACGGCGAGCGTCCGCGCGTGGTCGGCAAGTTCGACGACACGGGCGAGTGGAGCAACCAGAAGGGCACGGGTCACGGCGACTGGCTGCTGCCGGCCACGTATGAACTGAACCCGGCCATGATCGCGCGGGCGATCGCCAGCCGCATTTCGCGCTATTACGCCGGTCATCCCGTCGAGCAGCGCGTGAAGGAACGCATCGCCTACCTGGAAGCGAAGGAAAACGTCCTCAAGGCCATCAGCGCGAAACCCGATCCGCAAAAGGATCGCACGCCGTTCTTCTGCTCCGGCTGCCCGCACAATACGTCGACCAAGGTGCCGGAAGGCTCGCGCGCGCTGGCCGGCATCGGCTGTCACTACATGGTGCTGTGGATGGACCGCGAAACGTCGACATTTACCCATATGGGCGCCGAAGGCGTCACCTGGGTGGGGCAGGCGCCGTTCACGAATGAAAAGCACGTGTTTACCAACCTCGGCGATGGCACGTATTTCCACTCGGGCATCCTGGCCATCCGCGCCGCCGTCTCGGCCAAGGTCAACATCACCTACAAGATTCTGTTCAACGATGCGGTGGCCATGACGGGCGGCCAGGAATTCGATGGCCCATTATCTCCGGCCATCATTTCGCGCCAGATCGCCGCCGAAGGCGTCGGTCCGATCATCGTCGTCACAGATGAGCCGGAAAAATACCCGTCCGATTACGCCTGGGCCGAAGGCGTGACCGTGCGCCACCGCTCGGAACTGATGGACGTGCAGCGCGAACTGCGCGACATGCCGGGCGTGTCGGCCATGATCTACGACCAGACCTGCGCTTCGGAAAAACGTCGCCGCCGGAAACGCAATGAATACCCGGACCCGGCCAAGCGCGCCGTCATCAACGAAGCCGTCTGCGAAGGCTGCGGCGACTGCTCCGTGCAATCGAACTGCCTGTCGGTGGAACCGCTGGAAACGGAACTGGGGCGCAAGCGCCAGATCAACCAGTCGTCCTGCAACAAGGATTTCTCGTGCACGACGGGTTTCTGCCCAAGTTTTGTCACGGTGGAAGGCGGCGGCCTGAAAAAGCCGAAAAAAGCGGCTGCCGCCGACAAGGATGCGCCGGCCGCGCCAGCCTTGCCGATACCCGCCATTCCCTCGACGGCGGAACCATTCGGCATTTTAGTCACCGGCATCGGCGGCACGGGCGTGGTCACCGTCGGCCAGATCCTGGCCATGGCGGCGCACGTGGAAGGCAAGGGCTGTTCCGTGCTGGACATGAGCGGCCTGGCGCAAAAGGGCGGCCCCGTGATGTCGCACGTGCGCCTGGCGGACCGCCAGGAAGACATCCATTCGACGCGTGTCGGCACCGGTGCGGCCGACCTCGTGATCGGCTGCGATTTGATCGTCACGGCCAGCCGCGACGCGCTGTCGCGCATGGGAGAAGGCCGCAGCTGGGCCATGATCAACTCGACCAGCTCGTCGACGGCCGCGTTTGTGAAAAACCCGGACTGGCAATTCCCCGGTGCTTCCGCGCGCATGGAAATCGAAAAGGCCTGCGGTACGGATCACGTCGATTTCATCGACGCGGGCCAGATCGCCACGGCGCTGATGGGCGACTCCATCGCGACGAACATGTTCATGCTCGGTTATGCCTGGCAAAAGGGCAAGGTGCCGCTCACCGAAGCGTCGATCATGAAGGCCATCGACTTGAACAACGTTTCGGTGGCGTTCAACAAGGCCGCCTTCAACTGGGGCCGCGCCGGCGCCCACGATACGGCCAGCCTGGTGCGCATGACGACGCCAGCGAAAGTGGTGGAATTCAAGCGCATCGACACGCTCGACGACATCATCGAAAAACGGGTCGCCTTGCTGACGGCCTACCAGGACCGCGCGTATGCGCAGCAATACCTGGACTTCGTCGGACAGGTGCGCGCCGCCGAAAGCGCCCTGAACGGCCCGCACTTGCGCCTGACGGAAGCCGTGGCCCGCTACTTCTACAAGCTGATGGCCTACAAGGACGAGTACGAAGTGGCGCGCCTGTACACGGACGGCGCCTTCCAGGCGAAGATTGCGTCCATGTTCGAGGGCGACATCAAGCTCAAGTTCCACCTGGCGCCGCCGATCATGGCGAAAACGGACGCGCAGGGCCATCTGATCAAGAAGGAATATGGCCCGTGGATGCTGAAGGCATTTGGCGTGCTGGCCAAGTTCAAGGGCTTGCGCGGCACGGCCTTCGACGTGTTCGGCCATACGGCCGAGCGCAAGACGGAGCGCGCGCTGATTCTTGAATACCGCGCGACGGT
Organism: Janthinobacterium sp. PAMC25594; assembly: GCF_019443505.1. NCBI lineage: Bacteria > Pseudomonadati > Pseudomonadota > Betaproteobacteria > Burkholderiales > Oxalobacteraceae > Janthinobacterium > Janthinobacterium sp. PAMC25594. Next base: position 3,635,459 of record NZ_CP080377.1, on the reverse strand, counting down.
GGGCGGCTTGCTGCCGAAACTGACGACGGCCAAGCTGGCGCAAGCGGTGGCCATTGCCAGCATCCCGGAAGACATCCGCGGCTATGGTCACGTGAAGGAGCGTCATTTGAAGGCGGCGAAAGAGAAGGAAGCCAGTTTGCTGATCGCCTTCAACGCGCCGACGCCGCTGCCGCCCGTCGTGGCAGCGCCCGTGGCGGCCAGTGTCGCATGATGCGGTGACTACTCGGCTGTAGCAATGGCGCCTGCGGGCGCCATTTTTCTGTGTCAAAGAAAACAACGCTTGCTTGCAAAACGCATTATAATTTTTCGATAATTTCTTTTTGGAAAGTTTTGCCATGCATGCCCTGCGTTTTTCCTCCTTGTCTGTGCCCCTCGCTCGTCCTGTTGTCCTTTCCATTGCGCTGTTGTTGAGTGCCTGCGGTGGTGGCGGTGGCGGCAGCGACAGCGCGGCCGTCGTCCCGCCCGTCACGCCGACGGATCCTGCGGCGCTGGTCGCTTCCTCGACGGTGGCGAACCGCTGCGAGGCACCGCGCAGCGGCAGCAGCATCGACAAGCCGGGCACCTTGCTCGATGAACTGACGTGGGTGCGCAGCTGGATCGATGAAACGTATCTGTGGTACCGCGAAGTGCCGACCACGTACCAGCCGCAAAGCTTCACCACGCCCATCGCGTATTTCGACGTGCTGAAAACAACGGCCATGACGGCCTCCGGCAAGCCCAAGGACCAGTTCCATTTCACGTATTCAACGGCGGAGTGGGAGAAGGCGCAGAATGGCATCGAACTGGGCTACGGCATGCTGCTGGCGCTGACGCGTAACACGCCACCGCGCAAGGCGGTGATCTCGATCGTCGAACCAGGTTCGCCGGCGGCCCTGGCGGGCTTGCAGCGGGGCGACCTGCTGCAAACCATCGATGGCGTCGATTTCATCAATGCCGCGGACGCGGCCAGCGTGAAGATCATCAACACGGGCCTGTTCCCCGAGGCGCAAGGCACGCATGCGCTCAGTTTCAGCCGTGACGGAACGGTGCGAAACGCCACCCTGCAGGCGGTCGAGGTCAGCACCAGCGCCGTGCAGAACGAGCGCATCATCGACACGCCCACGGGCAAGGTGGGTTATCTGACCTTCAACACCCACAATAATGTCGCCGAGCGCCAGCTGGTCGAGACCATGCGCCGCTTCCAGGCGGCCGGCATCAGCGACCTGGTGCTCGACGTGCGCTACAACGGCGGCGGCTATCTCGATGTCGCCAGCGAACTCGCTTACATGATTGCCGGCCCGCAAGTCACCACCGGCAAGACCTTCGAGCAAGTGCTTTTCAATGACAAGACGCGGCCGAAAGCGCCCGTGCCCTTCCATGCGCAAAGCCAGGGTTTTCCCGGCCCGAATCCCCTTCCCAAGGGCACGCCCTTGCCCTCGCTGGGGCTGACGCGGGTGACCTTGCTGACAACGGGTAATACCTGCTCGGCCAGCGAAGCCATCATCAACGGCTTGCGCGGCGTGAATGTGCAAGTCAACCTGATCGGCGGCACGACGTGCGGCAAGCCCTACGGTTTTTACCCTGCACCGAATTGCGGCACCACCTATTTCGCCGTGCAGTTTCAGGGCGTCAACGCCAAGGGCTTTGGCGACTTTGCCGATGGCATGGCGCCGACCTGCGACGTGACGGATGATTATCAGCACCAACTGGGCGACGCGGCGGAAGGCATGCTGGCGGCGGCGCTGCGCTACCGCGGCAGCGGCAGCTGCACGCCGGCCACAGGCGCGACCAAGCTGTTGAGTTCGATGCAGAGTCCGGCCGATACGGCGATGCGGCTGCTGCGCCCGGCCTATAAGGAAATTGCCGTCATTCGCCATTAAAGCGCATGTTTCTGCCTTGGCATCACCTTGGCCGCTGGCGTTTTCCTGCTCAAAAATCTTTCTATATAACAATTTTGATATATGGAAAGATGAATCCATTCGTTCTGGAATGACTGGCATTTTGCTATCGTCCCGCTTTTCTCCCACCTTGAGAAGCGCAACGATGTCGAAACAGTTCAAGTTAACCCCGCTCAGCCTTGGCGTACTGGCCATCCTGGGCGGCACCGCATGGCAGGCGCACGCGCAAACGCAAGCGCCCGCAGCGGCTCAGCAGGCAGCGGCCACCCCGCCAGCCGTCGTGGTCACCGGTTCGCGCATTCCCCGCGCCAGCCTGGAAGGCCCGTCTTCCGTCACCATCCTGACCGGCGATGAAATCACCAAGCAGGGCTACAAGAACGTCTTCGACGCGCTGACCAACCAGGTGCAGAACAGCGGCTTTACGCAGGGCGAAGATTACGGCAACACCTTCACGCCGTCGGCCAATACCATCAGCCTGCGCGGCCTGGGACCGAACCACACCCTGATCCTGCTGAACGGCCGCCGCCTGGCCGACTTCCCCATCGCCTATGACGGCGCGGTCAACTTCACCAACCTGGCGAACATCCCCGCTAGCATAGTCGAGCGCATCGAGATCCTCAACGGCGGCGCCTCGGCCATCTATGGCTCGGACGCGATTGCCGGCGTGGTCAACGTGATCCTGAAAAAACAGACGGAAGGTTTTGATATCAACGTCAAGGTCGGCGCCACCTCGCGCGGCGGCGCCGGCAACCAGCGTGTGCAGTTGACGGGCGGTGGCAATTTCGACAAGCTGCATACCCTGTTCAGCGTGGAACTGAGCCAGCGCGACCCGCTGTGGAGCATGGACCGCGATTTCATGACCAGCCGTTCCGGCGTGCCGACCACGGTCGCCGCGCGCCGCACCCTGGTGAAAGGCAAGGCCGGCAGCTATGTCGACCTGGGCGACACCTGCAGCCAGTTCGGCGACATGTTCGGCGGCGGCGTCAGCAAGTACACGGCGTCGAATGGCAGCTATTGCGCCAGCCCGAAAGCCCGTCCCACTTTCTGGACCACGCAGACGAAGAACCAGAGCCAGAACGTGTTCGGCAGCGCCAATTACGAGCTCGATGCCGACACCACCTTGTTTGCCGATGTCCTGATCGGCAAGAACAAGACCGTCAACAATACGCGCGGCCCGTCGTGGTCTTCCGCTTCGCTGAGCGGTGGCTCCTTCCTGAACCGGAACAGCGGTGCCTATGAAGAGTGGACGCGCTTTATCTCGCCCGAAGAAATCGGTGGCGTGCAGCGCTACAATCGCAGCTGGGACGACCTGGCCACGGCCATCTCGCTGGGCGCCAAGGGGCGTATTCCGGGCAGCGCCTGGCAATATGAAGCCAACTACAACGCCTCGGTTTACACGAGCGAAGCCCACCGGCCGCAGTTGCGCTCGAACATAGACAGCTTCTTCCTGGGACCCAAGCTGGGCACGGACGCGAATGGCGTGGCCATCTACGCACCCGATCCCGCGCGGCTGTCGCAGCGCCTGACGCCGGCCGAATTCGACAGCATCAGCGGCTACAGCGACAGCAAGGATAAGGCCTGGACGAATACCCTCAGCCTGGCCACGAATGGCGACCTTTTCCAGCTGCCTGCCGGCACGGCGAAGATCGCCACGATAGCCGAAGTGAGCAAGCAGGGCATCAGCAACGAACCCGACGCGCGCATCGACGCAGGCTATTTCAATGTCGCCACCGGTTCGGGCGCCACCGCCGGTACCCGTTCACGCTATGCGCTGGGCGCGGAATTGAACTTGCCCTTGCATGAAAAGCTGACCGCTACCCTGGCTGGCCGTTATGACCGCTACAGCTTTGCCGGGCGCAAGGAAGGCAAGTTCACCTACAACGGCGGTCTGGAATTGCGTCCAGCGCCGGACCTGCTGTTCCGCGCCAACTACGCCACCAGCTTCCGCGCGCCGGACATGAACTACATCTACCAGTCCCGCAGCAAAGGCTATTATTCGAGCACCACCGATTATTACCGTTGCGACGCTGCCGGACAGGCCATCGACGGCTGCAAATACGCCAACCTGGCGCCCGGCGCCGATTACGTGCAGAACGGCAGCCGCGACCTGCAGTCGGAAAAAGGCAAGTCCTTCGGCGTGGGCGCCGTCTGGTCGCCGAGTTCCAATTTCGACGTGTCGGTCGACTACTGGAACATCAAGATCGACGACCTGGTGACCAACCTGAGCGCCGACAAGCTGCTGCGCGACGAATCCGACTGCCGCCTGGGCAAGACGGACATCGGTTCGCCGACCTGCATCGATACCCTGGGCCGCATCGAGCGCTACGCGGCCAACGCCTTGAACAAGGCGGGCGAGATCAAGACCATCACCGTCAACCCGATCAACGCGGCCAAGCAAAGCAGCAGCGGCGTCGACGTCAGCCTGAAGTATGTGCTGCGCACGACGGACTATGGCCGCTTTGCCTTCAAGGCCAACTACGCGCGAGTACTGAGCAAGAAATCGCAGCAATTCGCCGGTGACGCAGAGACCGATGAAACCAAGTCGATGACGAACCGGGATTGGCCCGACAAGCTGAACCTGAGCGTCAACTGGGGCGCGGGCGCCTGGTCGAATACCTTGCTGGTCAGCCGTTACGGCAAGGTGCCCAACTCTGCCGGCAAGGGCTACCTGACGCCGACGGCGCTGGCCAACATCAGCACCGTCTACCGCATCAACGACCGCGCCACCGTTTCGCTGATCGTCAATAATGTGTTCGACAAGATCAAGCGCGACACCAGCAATGGCTGGCCGTACTACCCGATCGGCAACTACAGCCCGCAAGGCCGCCAGGGATGGGTCGAGTTCAACTACCATTTTGGCTCGTAACTCACGCTTGCCAGAACAAGGCCGGAGCAGCTGACGCTGTTCCGGCTTTTTTGTTTTCCGCTGCGTTTTTTATCTGAGTGCCACTCTATAATGGCCCGCTTGTCCCCCTTGATGGAGCTAGCCCGATGCTACGCCATGTCCTGCTGTCCGCCGCCATGTTGTCCCTGTTTGCCGTCAACGCGCATGCCGCGCGCGATATGCGCCTGGTTTCCCTGAAGACGGCGGCCGAGTACTCGGGTTTCCAGCAGACGGGCCGCTACGAGGAAGTGGAAGCCTTGTGCCAGCGCTTCGAGGAGCACCATCCGCAACAGGTGCGCTGCTTTGAATTTGGCCGCACGCCGGAAAACCGCCCCATGCTGGCGCTGGCCGTTTCCAACACGGGCGCGCTGACGCCGGACGAAGCGGCGCGCCGCAAGCTGCCGGTACTGCTGGTGCAGGGCGGTATCCATGCGGGCGAAATCGACGGCAAGGATGCGGGCTTCCTGGCCCTGCGCGAAGTATTGGAGGGCAAGGCGGCTCCCGGCGTGCTGGACAAGCAGGTGCTGCTGTTCGTGCCCGTCTTCAATGTCGATGGCCATGAGCGCTTCGGCCAGTGGAACCGTCCGAATCAGCGCGGCCCCGTGGAAATGGGCTGGCGCAGCACGGCGCAGAATTTCAATCTGAACCGCGACTACATGAAGGCCGACTCTCCCGAGATGCAGCACATGCTGGCGCTGGTCAATGCCTGGGATCCGCTGGCTTACGTGGACTTGCACGTGACGGACGGCGCCCAGTTCGAACCCGATATCTCGATTCAGGTCGAACCCGTGCACGCGGGCGACGCGGCATTGCGCGCGGCGGGAACGGCGCTGCGCGACGGCGTGCTGGCCGACCTGGCAAAGCAGGGTTCCGATCCGAAGCCGTTCTACATGTCGTTTGCCGAAGAAGACAATCCGCAGTCGGGTTTTGTCGATTCGACGCCGAACCCGCGCTTTTCACACGGCTATTTCCTGTTGCGTAACCGTTTCGGCGTGCTGGTGGAAACCCACTCGTGGAAGGACTACCCGACCCGCGTGCGCATCACGCGCAACACCATCATTTCGCTGCTGTCGCAGATGGCGCAGCATGGGGCCGCATGGCGGCAAACCGCCATGGAAGCGGACCTGCGCGCGACGCAGCTGCCCGGCAGCGCGCTGCCCCTCAGCTACAGGACCACGGAGAAAAGCCGCATGATCGCGTTTCGCGGCTATGCCTATACGCGCACGCCGTCCGAGGTGTCGGGCGCGCTGATGACGCGCTATGACGAAAAGACGCCGCAAATCTGGCACGTGCCACTGCGCGACGAGATCGTGCCCGACCTGCAGGTGGCCGCGCCGAAGGCTGGCTACCTGGTGCCCCGCGCGCAGGCGGCCATGGTGGGCGCGAAGTTGCGCCAGCACGGCATCGCCTACCGGGAAATGAGCAGCATCTTCGCCAGGCAGAAGGTGGAAGTCTTTCGCGCCACGCAGGTGAAGTTCGGCGCGCAGTCGTTCGAAGGACGCCAGACGCTGGCGGTGCAAGGCGAATGGCAGAAGGAAGAGCGCCTGGTCGATGCGGGCGTGCTGTACGTGCCCGTCAACCAGCCGAAGGCGCGCCTGGTGATGGCGCTGCTCGAACCGCGCGCGCCCGACTCGCTGCTGGCCTGGGGCGGCTTCAACACGGCGTTCGAGCGCAAGGAATACATGGAGGACTATGTGGCCGAGGATGTGGCGCGCGCGCAGCTGGCGGCCGACCCGGCACTGGCGGCGCAGTTCCGGCGGAAGCTGGCCGACGAGCCCGAGTTTGCCAAGAATCCGCATGCGCGCCTGGAGTTTTTCGCCCGCCGTCACGCTTCGTGGGATGAGCGCTTGAACCTGTATCCGGTCATGCGCGTCGACGTGGCGCCTGTCAGTTTCATGGATTGACAAGGCTCATGATGAGCGGGACGCGGAAATGCTATTCTTTCTATCCTCCGCGTCAGCGCCCACCTGTTCCATTCATCGGTTTCCCCATGACAGAAAAAAAGCAGAAAAGAATTCTCCTGTTGAGCGTTTCGGCCGGCGCTGGCCACCTGCGCGCGGCGTAAGCCATCGAGGCGTATGCCACGCAGGATGACGGCGAGGGTAGTGCGGCCATCGCCAGCCACCTCGATGTGATGGATTTCGTCACGCCCGCGTTTCGCAAGCTGTACACGGATTTTTACATCAAGCTGGTCAACAAGGCGCCCGCGCTGTGGGGCTATCTGTACCATGCCAGTCACGATGCGCCACGCGATAGCTCGATGCAGCGCCTGCGCCGTGGCATCGAGCGCCTCAACACGCGCGCCCTGATGGCGCAGATCGCCGCCTTCCAGCCCGACGCCATCATCTGCACGCATTTCCTGCCGGCCGAACTGCTGTCGCGCGCGCTGCGCCAGGGGCAGCTGGCTTGCCCCGTGTGGGTGCAGGTCACGGATTTCGACCTGCATCGCATGTGGGTGCACGAACAGATGCACGGTTATTTCGCCGCCACCGACGAAGTGGCGTTCCGCATGCGCCACGAAGGCATCGCCGCCGAACGCATCCACGTGACGGGCATCCCCATCATGCCCGCCTTTGCGCAGGCGCCCGACCGCGTGTGCTGCGCGCAGGCGTTTGGCCTCGATCCGCGGCGAACGACGATCCTGCTGATGGGCGGCGGGGCGGGACTGGGCCGCCTCGAAACGGTTGCCGCGCGCCTGCTGGCGCTGCCGGGCGACTTCCAGCTGATCGTGCTGGCGGGGAAAAATGCCGCCGCGCTGGCGGCGCTGCAAGCACTGGCCGGCCAGTATCCGGGCCGCCTGCTGGCGCAAGGTTTTACCGGCGAAGTCGAGCGCCTGATGGCGTGCGCCGACCTGGTGATCACCAAGCCGGGCGGCCTGACCACTTCCGAATGCCTGGCGCTGGGCTTGCCCATGATCGTCAATGCGCCGATTCCCGGCCAGGAAGAGCGCAACGCCGATTACCTGCTGGAGCAGGGCGTGGCATTGAAAGCGTTTGACGCCGTGACGCTGGAATACCGCGTGCGCCTGTTGCTCGACCATCCTGAGCAGTTGCAAGCCATGCGCGCGAAAGCCCTGGCCCTGGGCCGTCCGCGCGCCGCCTGCGACGTGCTGGCGCTGGTGCTGGGCGACAGCCGCGCTGGCGCCGCTCTTTGATAACAAGGAAGCCAGGATGTTGCATGCAGTACTACTGACCCTCGCCCTGGGGCTGGCCGCCGCGCCGGCCGGGGCACAACCATCGCCGCCACGCCATCCGGACTGGGCGACGCCGCTGCTGCAGGTGTCCAACCTGCACCAGGTCACGCCGGGCCTGTACCGCAGTGCAAAGCTGGACAGCGCCGACGTGGCCCAGCTGCAGGCGCTGGGCGTGAAGACGGTGATCAGCCTGCGCTCTTTCCACTCCGATACGCAAGTTCTGGAAGGCAGCGGTATCCGCGCCATCCGCATTCCCATCAATACCTGGGCCATCCGCGACAAGCATGTGATCGCGACCATGCGCAGCATCCGCGCCGCCGAACAGCAGGGCCCCGTGCTGCTGCATTGCCTGCACGGCGCCGACCGCACGGGCATGATGGCCGCCATGTACCGCATGCTGTACCAGGGCTGGCCGCGCGAGAAGGCGATCGATGAGCTGAAAAATGGCGGTTACGGCTACCACGCCGTGTGGAAAAACATCGAACGCTATCTGTCGCGCGTGAATCTCGACGAACTGCGCGCGCGCATCGACTCTCCGCAGCCTTGACCCCCGCCGGCGCGCCACTTCAGGCATGATTGCGATTCCAATCACGTTTTTCCGGAATCCGCATGGAACACCACAGCTTTCTCATCAACATACTGTTTTACCTGGTGGCGGCCATCATCATGGTGCCGCTGGCCAAGCGCCTGGGCATGGGCGCCGTGCTGGGCTACCTGGTGGCCGGCGTCGTCATCGGACCGTGGGGCCTGGGCCTGATCAAGAATGTCGAGGTGATCCTCAGCTTTTCCGAATTTGGCGTGGTGCTGCTGCTGTTTTTGATCGGCCTGGAGCTCGAACCCAAACGATTGTGGCTGCTGCGCCGCCCGATTTTCGGCTGGGGCGGGGCGCAGGTGGGCGTCGTCAGCGCAGGGCTGTGCGCCGTGGCCATGGCGTTCGGCGTGGACTGGCGCACGGCGCTGGTCGGCGCGCTGGGGCTGTCGTTGTCGTCGACGGCCATCGTGCTGGCCACCCTGGGCGAACGAAAACTGATGAGCACGCCGGCCGGTTCCGCCGGCTTTTCCATCTTGCTGTTCCAGGATATCGCCGCCATTCCCATGATCGCGCTGGTGCCGCTCTTGGGCGGCCTGGTCACGCACAGCGGCGAACCGGGCTGGCTGCGCGTGGCCAAGCTGGCCGCCGTGCTGGCGGCGCTGGTGATCGGCGGGCGCTTCCTGGTCAACCCCATCCTGCGCTTCATCGCCAAAACGGACTTGCGCGAAATCTTCACGGCCTTTGCCCTGCTGCTGGTGATCGCCATCTGCGTGCTGATGGAATCGGTGGGCCTGTCGATGGCGCTGGGCACCTTCATGGCGGGCGTGCTGCTGGCCGATTCCGAATACCGGCATGAGCTCATTTCCGACCTGGAGCCGTTCAAGGGGCTGTTATTGGGCCTGTTTTTCATCGCCGTGGGCATGTCCGTCGATTTCGGCGTGCTGCGCGCCCAGCCCCTGCTGATCCTGGCCCTGGTGGCGGGGCTGCTGGTGGTCAAGATCGGCTTGCTGTATGTGTTGTCGAAGTTTTTCGATATTCCCCGCGGCCAGCAGCTGTTCTTTGCGCTGCTGCTGTCGCAGGGCGGCGAATTCGCCTTCGTCGTGTTTGCCGCCGCCGAAGCGGCGCACGTGTTTGCGCCGCAGACGGCCGCGCTGCTGGTCGTGGTCGTGATCCTGTCGATGGTGGCCACGCCCTTGCTGCTGCTGGCGCACGACAAGTTCGTCGCGCCGCGCCTGCAAGGCGAGAAGAAGCGCCGTCCCGACGACCATATCGAGGCGCAGGACAACCCCATCGTCATCGCCGGCTTTGGCCGTTTCGGCCAGATCATCGGCCGCCTGCTGGCGGCGAACAAGATCGGCGTGACGGTGCTCGACCACGATCCGGACCAGATCGAGCTGTTGCGCAAGTTCGGCTTTAAAGTGTTCTATGGCGACGCCACGCGCGTGGACCTGCTGGTGGCGGCCGGTATCGAGAAGGCGAAGGCGCTGGTGATCGCCATCGACAATGTGGATGACAGCCTGGCGCTGGTCGACGCCGTGCGCCTGCGCCTGCCCGAACTGACGATCCTGGCGCGCGCGCGCAACGTCACGCATTACTATGAATTGATGAAGCGGGGCGTGAGCATCATCGAGCGCGAGACCTTTGCCGCGGCGTTGCTGCTGGGTGAGCAGACCTTGCAGCAGGTGGGCTTCAGCGCGGAGCGGGCGCAGCGCGCGGCCGGCATCTTCCGTGCGCATAACCTCAAGACCCTGCTGGAAGTGGCGCCGCACTTCCAGGACCAGCAAAAAGTCATGTCCCTCACGCGCCAGGCGCGCGAGGAGCTGGAAGACATGTTCGAGAGCGATGCGGCGGCGTTTGCGGCGGCGGAAGCGGAAAACGGTAGGTCGGATTAGCGGCGAAGCCGCGTAATCCGACACCTTGTTGGCGTTATTGGTGGTGTCGGCTTACGCGCTTTGCGCTAAGCCGACCTACGGCTTATTTCCCCCGCTTCGCTTCAATCGCCTCGATCTGGTCCATGATGCCGGTCATGCGCGCCACCAGCGCCTGGTACGGTTTCGGCGAGGCCAGGTCGACGCCGGCCGCCTTCACCAGATCGTACGGGTAGGCCGAGCCGCCCGCACCGAGCATCTTCAGGTAGGCGGCCAGCGCGCCCGGTTCCTTGTCGAGGATGCGTTGCGCGAAATCCTGCGCCGCCGCGATCGAGGTGGCGTACTGGAACACATAGAAGCCGTGATAAAAATGCGGCACATACGCCCATTCCAGCGCGTAGGCGGGATCGATGCGCATGACTCCCTGCGCTTCGCCGTGGTAGCGCTTGAGGATGCCGGCATAGATGGCCGTGATCTCTTCGCCCGTCAGCGACTCTCCCTGATCCACCTTGCCGTGAATGGCCGCCTCGAATTCGGCGAACATGGCCTGGCGGAAGAAGGTGCCGTGCAGGTTTTCCAGCGCCGCGCCCAGGTACAGCAGGCGCTCGTCGTCGTCCCTGGCCTGTTTCAGGCGCGCGTCGAGCAGCAGCGCTTCGTTCGTCGTCGAGGCGATTTCCGCGACAAAGATGCTGTACGGCGCATAGATCGACGGCTGCGCCTTGTTGGCCAGCACCGAGTGCATGGCGTGCCCCCATTCGTGCGTCAGGGTGCTGACGGCTTCGTAATTGTCCGTGTAGTTGAGCAGCACGAAAGGGTGCACGTCGTACGCGTCGCCATTCATGTAGGCGCCCGCCACCTTGCGCGGGCGCGGATACACATCCATCCAGCGCGCCTCCACGGCGGCAGTGAGCGCCTTGACGTAGTCGGGGCCCAGCGGCGCGGCGGAAGCGAGCATCATCTGCTTGCCTTCGGCCAGCGGGAAGCTGCGGTCGCTTTTCAGCAGCGGCGCATACACGTCGTAATACGCCAGATCCTTGACGCCCAGCATGCGCGCGCGCAGCTTGAAGTAGCGGTGCAGGGTGGGCAGGTTGGCGTTGGTTTGCGCGATCAGGGTCTGGTAGACGGCCGGCGGCAAGTTGTCGGCGTCGAGCGCGGCGCTTTGCGAATCGGCGTAATGGCGCACCTTCGCATACGCGGCATCCGTTTTCAGCTGGCCGTACAGGGTTTCGCCGAACGTGCGTTCATACTCTTTCCACTTGCCGAAGAAGGCGTCGAACACCAGCTTGCGGTCGGCGCGATTGTCATCGCCGCGGTATTTGGTGTACGCCGCCTGATCGAGCCGCACTTGCGTGCCGTCCGATAATTGGACGGTCGGCCACGGGATTTCCGCATTGGCCAGGGTGCGGTAGACGCTGGCGGCCGAGCTTGTTGCCAGGCCGAACTGCGCCACCAGCTGTTCACCGGCCGCGTCGAGCGTGTGCGGCGCGCTGCGCAGCATGTTGCTCAATTGAAAGCGGTACAGCTGCAAGCCCTGGTCTTTGGCCAGCATGACATCGATGCGCTTGGCGCCCAGGGCGAGGATTTCCGGCTGCAGAAAGGTGGTGGCCTGGGTGAAGTCGTTGCCCAGCAGGGCGGCGCGCTGGTTCAGCTGGTTGCCCTTGCTATCGCCCGTATCCTGGTCGTAGTACTGCGCCGCATAGGTGGTGAGCGTGTTGACGCGCTTGCGCGCCTCCGCGACCAGGTCCAGGCAGCTTTTCAGGCGCGCTGGCGAGGCTTTCAGCTGCCCCTTGCAGGCGCCCAGTTGCCGCAGCTGGGCCGACAGCTTTTTCGCGTCGGCGTCGAAGGCGGCGTCGTTTTGATACAGCGCCGTCAGGTCCCAGCGGTCGGCCTGGCGGTCGGTGGACGCGGGAGCAGGCGCAGGAGCGGCATAGGCGGCGGCGAGGCCGAGGGCCAGCAGGGAGAACAGCAGGGGGCGCTTGAGCGCGGATGGCGTCATGGTTCATTCCAGTGAGGTTGTCGGAAGAATGCGTGCTGACCGCCGGGCAGGAATGCGCGCGTGACACATCGCGTACCGGCAGAGCTGACTACGGTACCTCAAATGGAGGCAGGGGGAAAGAGGGCGGATGCCGCCACCTGGGCGGTGGCGGCGAAAACAACACGGGCTTACAACAGGACTTACAGCGCTTGCAGCGGGATCGTGCCGAAGGTGGTCGGCGTCGAGCATGGCTCTTCGTCAAACGCGATGTCGCCCATGGGGTTGGCCAGGCCGTCCGCCTTCAAATCCTTGAAGCCGAACAGTTTCGGGTCCATCAGGTGCGATGGCGCCACGTTCGACAGCGCCGAGAAGATGCTTTCCACGCGGCCGGGGAATTTCTTGTCCCATTCGCGCATCAAGCCCTTGATCTGCTTGCGCTGCAGGTTTTCCTGCGAACCGCACAGGTCGCATGGGATGATGGGGAAGCCCTTGACTTCCGCATAGCGCTGCGTGTCTTCTTCTTTGACATACGCCATCGGGCGGATGACGATGTGCTTGCCGTCGTCCGATTGCAGCTTGGCCGGCATGGCTTTCAGTTTTCCACCGAAGAACATATTCAGGAAGAATGTTTCCAGGATGTCATCGCGGTGGTGGCCCAGGGCGATCTTGTTGGCGCCCAGCTCGTCGGCCACGCGGTACAGGATGCCGCGGCGCAGGCGCGAGCACAGCGAGCAGGTGGTCTTGCCTTCCGGGATCAGGCGCTTGACGATGCTGTAGGTATCCTGGTTTTCGATGTGGAAAGCCACGCCCAGTTCCGTCAGGTAGGCGGGCAGGATTTCCGGCGGAAAATTCGGCTGTTTCTGGTCCAGGTTGACGGCGACGATATCGAAGTGAATCGGCGCGCGCTCGCGCAAGGTCATCAGGATGTCCAGCAGCGCGTAGCTATCCTTGCCGCCGGACAGGCACACCATCACCTTGTCGCCGTCTTCGATCATATTGAAGTCGCCGATGGCTTGCCCCACCAGGCGGCACAGGCGCTTGTGCAGCTTGTTGTTTTCCAGGGCGATCTTTTCCGCCTTCTTGCGCGCCAGTTTCTGCGCTTCCACGTTGGCCGGGAATTCCACGGCCGTTGTCGTCGTTTCCAGCACGGCGGTGTTGCTCATGTTGTTCATGCTTCATCCTTGATCTTGAATACTTCCACGCCCACGCCTTCGCAGTCGGGATACACATCCGGTTTCATGCTCGACACGCGCGCGGCGCGCACGCGCGGGTGCGCCAGCATGGCTGCCAGCACGTCGTCGACCAGGCTTTCCTGAAGCTGCACGTGGCCTTGCGCCATGCGTTTGGCGATGGTTTCGCGCATGAAGTCGTAGTCGACCACTTCTTCCAGCTGGTCATCCTTGGGCGTCGACAGGGCCAGGGGAATGTACAGGTCGACGTTGATGAGGACGCGCTGCTCGCCCTTTTTCTCGAAGTCGTAGACGCCGATATTGATGAGGACTTCGTAATTGCGCAGGAACAGGCGGCGGCAATCGGCCAGGCGAGGGTGAGACAGGGCGGACGACATAGTTTTACCTTTTCGGGGATGCTGAAATGCTGGTTGTTTGGCAGGGCTGCTGATTATTTGGTCAAAAACATGACGTCGCGCGGCAAGCCGATCAAATGCTGGCCGCCATCGACCAGCAGGGTAGTCCCCGTCAGCGCGCGCGCGCCAGCCACGTAACAGACGCTGTCGGCCACATCCTCGGGCGTGCTGGAGCGTCCCAGCGGCGTGTTTTCATGTGCCTTGCTAAAGTTCGCTTCCGTCTGCTCGCCGGAGACCATGGTGATGCCGGGCGCAATGCCCACCACGCGCACTTTCGGCGCCAGCGCCTGGGCCAGCATGGTGGTCGCCGACAGCAGCGCCGCCTTGGACAGGGTGTACGACAAAAAATCAGGATTGAGATTGTACAGTTTTTGATCGAGCAAGTTGATGACCACCGCTTGTCCGCCTGCCGGGGTGGCCTGGTACAGCGCCTGCGCCAGCAGGATGGGCGCGGCCAGGTTGGCGTGCATATGGGCGTCGAGCGCGGCGATGGAAAAATCGCCCGCATTGTCGTATTCAAACAACGATGCGTTGTTGACCACGCAAGTAACCGGTCCCAGCGCCGCCTGTGCCTGCGGCAATAGCTGGCGCACGGCGTCTTCCTGTGCCAGGTCGCAGGGGAACGCTTGCGCGCGGCGGCCCAGCGCCGTGATGTCCGCCACCAGGCTGAGTGCTTCGTCGCGCGAGTCGCGATAATGGACGGCGATATCCCAGCCGTCGCGCGCCAGGCCCAGCGCGATGGCGCGGCCGATGCGGCGCGCCGCGCCCGTGACGAGGGCGACGCGGGGGATGCTGTCGAATGGCGTTGTCGTTGCTTCTGTCATGTCTTTGCTATGGTTGAGATATTCGGTGGATGCCACACTGGCGGCATGCGCCGCCGATTCGCTACAATGCGGGTATGTCTCTTCCCGCACCCGATAGCGACGCGCTGGCCGCGTCCCATGCCTTGCAGCACCAGATTGCCGCCGAAATCGCGCGCAATGACGGCGCCATTCCCTTTGTCCGCTTCATGGAGCTGGCGCTGTATGCGCCTGACCTCGGCTATTACAGCGGCGGCGCCGCCAAGCTGGGCAAAGATGGCGATTTTACAACCGCGCCCGAGATTTCGTCCCTGTTCGGCGCCACCCTGGCCCATGTGGCAGCCGCTATTATGGCGCAAACGGCCCCGCGCATCCTCGAATTCGGCGCCGGCACGGGCAAGCTGGCCTGCGACATCCTGACGGAAGCGGCCAGCGCCGGCATCCATGTGGAACAGTATGCGATCGTCGAATTGTCCGGCGAATTGCGCGCGCGCCAGGAGCTGGCGCTGGCCGCCTTCCCGCAAGTGGTGTGGTTCGACGGTTTTCCCGACAGCTTCGAGGGCGCCGTGTTCGGCAATGAAGTGCTGGACGCCATGCCCGTCAACCTGATCAGCAAGACGCCCGCCGGCTGGTGCGAACTCGATGTCAGCATTGCCGATGGCCAGTTCGTGTTTGTCGAACGTCCGGCCGGTGCCGACGTGGCCGCGCAGATCGCCGCCCAAGTGCCCGAGGCCGATGCCTTGCCCGTCGGCTACGTCAGCGAAATCCACGGCGTCGCCTGCGGCTTCATGCGTTCGCTGGCGCGCATGCTGACCAATGGCAAGGGCGGCGCGGCCGTGCTGTTCGACTATGGCTTTCCGGCGCACGAGTATTACCTGGACTTGCGCGCCACGGGCACCCTGATGTGCCATTACCGCCACCATGCCCACGCGGAACCGTTTTATCTGCCCGGCTTGCAGGACATCACGGCCCACGTCGATTTTACGGCCATGGCGGTGGCGGCGCAGGATGCGGGCCTCGATGTGCTCGCGTACATGAACCAGGCGTCTTTCCTGCTGGGCGCCGGGCTCGGCGACTTGCTGCTGCGCACCGATCCTGAGCAGGTCAAAACGTACTTGCCGCAGGCCAGCGCCGTGCAAAAGCTGGTCTCGCCGGCCGAGATGGGGGAATTGTTCAAGGTGCTGGCGGTGGGGCACCGCGTGGAGTTGCCGGAAGCCCTGTTGTCCGCTGACCGCAGTCATCGCCTGTAAGCGCGGCAATATCAAGGCAGGGCAGTGTCGCCCTGCAATTTCCTGTCCGCCGGTGGTTATTATCTTGTCATATCGTATATGATGACCGACACAGCACGGTTCCATCCTGCAAGAACCCGTCGCCGCGCACCGATTTCAAGATAGAACGATGGGAAAGATACATACACACTATGACAACCTGAAGGTGGCGCGCCTGGCGCCGCAGGAAGTCATACGTGCCGCGTACAAAGCCCTCAGCCAGAAATACCACCCGGACAAGAATCCCGGCGACGAAAAGGCCGCCCGCATCATGGCGATCCTCAACAGCGCCTATGGCACCTTGTCCGATCCGCAACGCCGCAGGGAACACGACGAGTGGATCGCTGCCGAGGAGTGGGAAATCGAATGGCTGGAAAGCACCCACCAGGAAGATGGCAAGAGCCGCGATGGCCGCGCGAAAGGCCATGCCCAGTCGCATGAGCACGCCTGGGCGCAGGATGTGCCGCCATCCAGGGGCAAGCCGCGACGCGGCCTGCAGCCCGTCTGGCGCAACTGGCGCTGGTGGCTGAGCCTGCTTGTCTGCCTGTTGCTGGGCTGGTTGGGCGCCTTGCTGATGCTCGATACCTCCCCGCCCGTGCCGGTCGCGCTGGCGTCGGCCTGGAGCGGCCTGGTCCGCGATGGCGTCAAGCCCCATGCGGAAGCGGCCACGCCAGCGGCCAGCGCCGTGCCGCCGCCATCGAAAGGCGAGGCCGTGGCGGTCGACAGCTGGGCGGTGGGCAAGCCATATGCACCCGAACCGCAGGAAGCGAAGACGCCCGAGATCCGCGTGCTGGCCGTTTCCCAGCTGAGCCTGAAGGCCATTCAGCCCGCCTGCGATGGCGCAGGCAAGGCCGAGTCGGCAGCGCTGGTGGCGCCGAATGGCGAGCCCTGGCCGACGCATTCCGGCTATGTCGATGGATTCCTGATCGGTAACAAGGGCGAGGAGCTGGCCATCAGCATCGACAACAGCCACAATGCCGCGCCCATGTTCGTCAAACTGTATGACACGGAGCGGCGCTCGAACGTGCGCTATCTGTACATCCTCGCGAACGACAAACTGCTGGTGGAACAGCTCAGCGCTGGCAAATATGAAGTGCGCTACCAGGCGGTCGGGCCGGGTCAGGACAATTGTGGCGGCGCCACGCGTGGCGGTGCATCGGCGCCGGCGCCGGCCGTTGGCGAAGATGGCGCGAAGAATCCTGTTGTAAGCGGCATCTAATCTGATTATGCTTGATATGCGTCAACGCAGCGTTCACATCGACCTTATCCATTAGGAGTATTCATGACCGACCTCACAGCCGATGCAGATGATAACTGGCTGCTCGACGAAGATGAGCCGGTGGCCAGTCCTGCCGGGCTGGCCGCGCCAGACCAGCGCCTGTGGCGTGTGCTGATCGTCGATGATGACGTCGATGTGCATGCGGTCACGCGGCTGGCGCTGCGCAATGTCAGTTTCAAGGGCCGCGAACTGGAACTGTTTTCCGCCTACAGTGGCCGCGAAGGGTACGAGATCCTGCGCGACACGCCCGATATCGCGCTGGTGCTGCTCGACGTGGTGATGGAAACGGATGATGCCGGCCTGATCCTCGCCAAGCGCATCCGCGCCGACTTGAACAACTCCATCGTGCGCGTCGTGCTGCGCACGGGCCAGCCGGGCCAGGCGCCCGAGCAGCGCGTCATCATCGAATACGACATCAACGATTACAAGGCCAAGACGGAACTGACGACGCAGAAGCTGTTTACCACCGTCATCTCGGCTTTGCGTGCCTACGAGAGCCTGATGATGCTCGAGCGCAGCCGCATTGGCCTGGGCAAGATCCTCGCCGGCGCCACCAATCTGTACCAGATCCATTCGCTGCGCGAATTCGCTTCCGGCGTGCTCAACCAGGTCAGCGCCATCCTCGACGTGGGTGCCGACGGCGTGCTGTGCCTGATGCAGGGCGGCGCCGGGCGGCCTGAGGTGGTCGCCGCCACGGGCACCTATGCCATGCTGGCCGAGTCGGAAGCCATGCCGGCCGAGCATGCGCTCACCGCCACCATCGCCAAGGCATTTGCGGAAAAGCGCAGCCAGTTCGAGCATCCGGCCAATGTGCTGTTCATCCATACGGAAGGCAACCGCGAGCTGGCCATCTCCGTCACGCCGCCCTGGCCGCTGGCGCAGATCCAGCGTGACTTGCTGGAAGTGTTTTGCCAGCGCATCGCCGCCGCCTTCGACAACCTGTACATGTTCGGCCAGCTGCGCAAGGCGCAGGAAGCGACCGTGGTGGCGCTGGCCGACCTGGCCGAGTTCCGCGACAGCGACACGGGCGGCCATGTGCGGCGGGTGCAGCAATTGTCCGACGCCATCGCCCGCCGCATGCAGCAGCGCGGCGTGTATCCGGATGAGCTGACGCCGCAGCTGCTCGACATGATCGGCCTGGCCAGCATCCTGCA
This sequence comes from Janthinobacterium sp. PAMC25594, assembly GCF_019443505.1. Lineage (NCBI taxonomy): Bacteria > Pseudomonadati > Pseudomonadota > Betaproteobacteria > Burkholderiales > Oxalobacteraceae > Janthinobacterium > Janthinobacterium sp. PAMC25594. Next base: position 3,617,044 of record NZ_CP080377.1, on the reverse strand, counting down.
CGACGTGGGCAAGGTGGCCACGCCGGACGCCGTGCTGTTGAAACCGGGCAAGCATACGGACCAGGAGCGCGTACAGATGCAGCTGCACGCCAGCGTCGGGCGCACCATCCTCGAGCGGGCCGCCAACATGGTCGACGGCGTCAGCTACCTCACGTATGGCGCGCAGATCGCCGGCGGCCACCACGAGCATTTCGATGGCGCCGGCTATCCGAACGGCCTCGTGGGGCGCGATATTCCCGTGGCCGCGCGCATCGTTGCCGTGGTCGACGTCTTCGATGCCTTGCTGCACGAGCGGCCCTACAAGGAGCCATGGCCGTATCCGCAGGTGCGCGAATACATCGAACAGCGCAGCGGCAGCCAGTTCGATCCGGAAGTGGTGACGGCGCTGCTGGAGCTGATCGATCACGAGCCGCAACTGTGGCATCCGGAGCGCGCCACCGCCTGAGTTGCAACTTCGTTGGCGTTTTTCGGCACGGCCCCATTCCCTTGCGCGCGGCGCCGTCATATACTCGGCTGCCTCATGCCGGCTGGCGCCACGCACCAGTGTGGCGCGCCGCGGAGTTTTCGGACATTACGACATGAAAGAACTCAAGGGCCTCAGCGCACTGATCATCGAGCCGCATCCGGGCATGCGCGCCAGCCTGCACAATATGCTCAACCTGTGCGGCCTAGCGAAGATCGATGACGCGGCCAGCTCGGGCCAGGCGATCCGCATGCTGGGCAGCAAATCGTATGATTTGATCCTGTGCGAATACGACCTCGACGGCGGGCAGGATGGCCAGCAGATGCTGGAAGACTTGCGCCATCACAAATTGATGCATGCGTCGACCATGTTCTTCATGGTCACGGGCGAAGGCAGTTTTGCCAAGGTAGTCAGCGCCGTCGAGCTGCTGCCCACCGATTACATCCTCAAGCCCTTCACCGCTGAGAACATGCTTGAGCGCATAGCCCGCGCGCTGGACAAGCGCAATGCCTTCGTGCCCGTGTATGAACTGATTGACGTGGGCAATGAGCGCGCGGCGATTGCCGCCTGCGCCGAGGGCGCCAGCCTGTATCCCCGCTACGCCACCGATTTCCTGCGCCTGCGCGCGGAATTGCATTTGCTGCTGGGCGAGGCGGCCGACGCCGAGCCGATCTACGCAGCCCTGTACCAGGCCAAGTCCATCGGCTGGGCGCGCCTGGGGCAGGCCAAGACGCAATTTCTGCTGGGCGAGTACGCAGCGGCACAGGGCACCTTGGAAGGCTTATTGGAAAACAATAAGCGTTTTCTCGACGCGTATGACTGGCTGGCGCGCACGCATTTGGCGCAAGGCAAGCCGGAACTGGCGCAGGCGGCCCTGAGCGAGGCGGTGGCCCTGTCGCCGCATGCCGTGCGCCGCTTGCGCCGGCTGGGCGAGGCGGCCCTGGCGGCCGACGATATCGAGATGGCGGAAAAAGCCCTGAAGCTGGTGGTCAGCAAGGCCAAGTATTCGGAGTTCCGTGACCCGGAAGACCATGTGCGCCTGGTGCAGACCCTGGTGCGCAAGGGCGACCCGCTACAGGTGGGCGCCGTGATCCGCGACCTCGACAAGTCGATGGGAGGGCAAAAGAATGCGGAACTGTGCAGTGCCCTGTGCAGCGCCATGCTGCATGCGCATACGGGCAACGCCGAACGCCTGCAGCAATCGCTCGACGCCGCCCTGGCCGCCAACCGGCATAGCGTGGGCAGCTCGAATACGCTGAAAACGGAGCTGGCGCGCCATTGCCTGGCGCACGGGCGCGAAGACGGCGCGGCCGAGGTGATGCGTGAAGTCATGCGCAATGCGCCCGACAGCGCGGCCATGACGCGCGCCATGGCCGTGTTCGAACTGGCTGGGCGCGAGGAGCTGGCCAAGGCGCTGGCGCGGCAAAGCCGCCAGGAAGTGGCCGATATGGTGGCCGCGGGCGCCGCCAGGGCGGGAGAAGGCGATTTCCGCGGCGCCGTCAATCTGATGGGCGAAGCCGTCACGCGTCTGCCCGACAATCCGCAAGTGGTCTTCAATGCGGCCGTGGCGGTACTGAAATGCCTGGAACACGATGGCTGGGATGAGCGCATGGGGCAGCAGGCGCTGACGTTTATTGCCGGTGTGCGCCGCCTGGACCCGCGCAACCCCAAATTACCCGTGCTATCGGGCTTGCATCAGCAGTTGTTGCGTAAATATAAGCCCCTTGGCAACTCCTGGATGCATCCGCCTGACGCCCGGTAAAAGGGAGAAATGCGGGGCGAATGACGGAAAAATGCGGCTTGCAGCCGGGGGAGATAAAAAAATTCGAAAAAAAGTCGACTTTTTCACGCCAACCCTTGCACATTCTCAAATCGGGAGCTTATAATCACGCCCCGAAGCAGCCAACTTCTTCTTTATACGCAAATGCAGCAGTCAGGCATCAGCAAATAAGGTTGACAGTTGTGAGTAGATGCTTCATACTCTGCGGTTCCCGCGGAGGGGTGGCCGAGTGGTTAAAGGCGACAGACTGTAAATCTGTTCTCTATGAGTACGCTGGTTCGAATCCAGCCCCCTCCACCAAGTTTTTGCAAGGAAAACTGGGTAGTAGCAAGTAAGTGAAGATAAGTGAACGATACCTCGCGGGTGTAGCTCAATGGTAGAGCAGAAGCCTTCCAAGCTTACGACGAGGGTTCGATTCCCTTCACCCGCTCCAGTTTCCGTTCAGATGCTTGATGCATCGCGTGCAACAAATTACAGCCCTTGTAGCTCAGTGGTAGAGCACTCCCTTGGTAAGGGAGAGGCCACGTGTTCGATCCACGTCAAGGGCACCAGAATTCGCAGCAGGCAGCACAGAAGCAATTCAAACCAGACCGTCGGGCGTGTGCCTGAGCAATCTAATCAAATCATTAGGAGTTCAAAATGGCAAAAGGTAAATTCGAACGGACCAAGCCGCACGTCAACGTCGGCACCATCGGCCACGTCGACCACGGTAAAACCACGCTGACCGCTGCAATCGCAACGGTTCTGTCGAAGAAATTCGGCGGCGAAGCCAAAGCATACGACCAGATCGATGCGGCACCAGAAGAAAAAGCGCGCGGTATCACGATCAACACCGCTCACGTCGAGTACGAAACGGCAGCGCGTCACTACGCGCACGTTGACTGCCCAGGCCACGCCGATTACATCAAAAACATGATTACCGGTGCTGCGCAGATGGACGGCGCGATCCTGGTATGCTCCGCAGCTGACGGCCCAATGCCACAGACCCGCGAACACATCCTGCTGGCCCGCCAAGTTGGCGTTCCATACATCATCGTGTTCCTGAACAAGTGCGACCTGGTCGACGACGCAGAGCTGCTGGAACTGGTTGAAATGGAAGTGCGCGAGCTGTTGTCGAAGTATGAGTTCCCTGGCGACGACTTGCCTATCATCAAAGGTTCGGCACGTATGGCGCTGGAAGGCAAAGAAGGCGAAATGGGCGTGGATGCAGTGTTGCGTCTGGCCGATGCCCTCGATTCGTACATCCCAACGCCAGAGCGCGCTGTTGACGGTGCGTTCCTGATGCCAGTGGAAGACGTGTTCTCGATCTCGGGTCGCGGTACCGTGGTCACCGGTCGTATCGAGCGCGGCATTGTCAAAGTCGGCGAAGAGATCGAAATCGTTGGTATTATCGATACCGTCAAAACGACTTGCACCGGCGTGGAAATGTTCCGCAAACTGCTGGACCAAGGTCAAGCAGGCGACAACGTTGGTCTGCTGCTGCGCGGCACCAAGCGTGAAGACGTGCAACGTGGTCAAGTTCTGGCCAAGCCAGGCTCGATCAAGCCGCATGCGCACTTCACCGGCGAGATCTATGTTCTGTCGAAAGACGAAGGCGGCCGTCATACGCCATTCTTCAACAACTATCGTCCACAGTTCTACTTCCGCACAACGGACGTGACTGGTTCGATCGAGTTGCCAGCAGACAAAGAAATGGTCATGCCAGGCGATAACGTGTCGATCACCGTCAAGCTGATCAACCCGATCGCGATGGAAGAAGGTCTGCGCTTCGCTATCCGTGAAGGCGGTCGTACCGTCGGCGCCGGCGTGGTTGCAAAAATCCTCGCATAAGGAAATGTTATGCTTCCACCTGGGGCGTCCTGGGTGGTAGAATAGCACTCCTCGAAAGTTTTACGTAGGGACGTAGCTCAATTGGCAGAGCGTCGGTCTCCAAAACCGAAGGTTGGGGGTTCGATGCCCTCCGTCCCTGCCACCGTCAAGGTGCAGGGCACCGAAAGTAGAAAAATGTCAAATCAATCCGTGCAAACCGTTAGCACGTCGAGTGACAAGATAAAAGTCGCGCTGGCAATAGTGGCTGCGATTGCAGGAGTAGTCGGGTTTTATTACCTGGCAGGCCAACCAGCTCTGGTGCGTGCAAGCGCGCTTGTGGCTGGTTTGGTTATTGCTGTTGCACTCTTGTATATCTCGACGACCGGCCGTGAATTTCTCAATTTCGCCAAAGAAGCTGTGCGCGAAACCAAGAAAGTCGTTTGGCCTACCCGCAAAGAAGCCACGCAGATTACTGCGATCGTGTTTGCCTTTGTGCTGGTCATGGCGATTTTCCTGTGGGGCACGGATAAATTGCTCGAGTTTTTGTTGTATGACGTAATTCTGGGTTGGAAAAAATAATGAGCGAAAATGTGCATGATGAAGCGGCGGACGAGTCCGTTCCGGGCGACGCTCCGGTAGCGGACACTGGTGCCGCGCTGAGCGTGCCAGTCAGCAGCAAGCGCTGGTATGTCGTGCATGCTTATTCCGGCATGGAAAAAAGCGTCATGCGCGCACTGACCGAGCGCATCGAGCGCGCGGGCATGCAAGACCAGTTCGGCCAGATCCTGGTGCCGATCGAAGAAGTGGTCGAAGTCAAGAATGGTGTGAAGTCCGTCACCGAACGTCGTTTCTATCCCGGCTATGTGCTGGTTGAAATGGAAATGACGGACGAGAGCTGGCACTTGGTCAAGAACACCAGCAAGGTTACCGGTTTCATTGGTGGCAAGTCGAACAAGCCGACGCCGATCTCCGCGCGCGAAATCGACGGCATCATGAAGCAGATGCAGGAAGGTGTTGAAAAGCCCCGTCCAAAAACCTTGTACGAGGTGGGCGAGCAGGTACGCATCAAGGATGGTCCGTTCACCGACTTCAACGGCAATGTCGAAGAAGTCAATTACGAGAAATCCAAAGTGCGCGTCTCGGTCACCATCTTCGGTCGCGCTACTCCGGTAGAGCTCGAATTCGGCCAGGTCGAAAAAGTTTAAGTCTGTATCAAGCGCCACCAGGAGCGTTGCGGTTGTATCAGCAAAATCCGGTCAGAGGAGCCCCGCCAGGGTAGGATCGGCGGGGCGCTACTACTCAATCCAAGATAGGAGCCATCATGGCAAAGAAAATCATTGGTTTTATCAAGCTGCAAGTACCAGCTGGTAAAGCAAACCCATCCCCACCAATCGGTCCAGCTCTGGGTCAACGTGGTCTGAACATCATGGAATTCTGCAAAGCCTTCAATGCACAGACCCAAGGTCTGGAAGCAGGCATGCCGATTCCAGTCGTGATCACCGCGTTTGCGGACAAGTCCTTCACGTTCGTGATGAAGACGCCTCCAGCAACCTACCTGATCAAAAAAGCTGCTGCGATCACCAAAGGTTCGCCGAAGCCACATACCGACAAAGTCGGTACGCTGACCCGCGCACAAGCTGAAGAAATCGCTAAATTGAAAACCCCTGATCTGACCGCTGCCGACATGGATGCTGCTGTACGCACCATCGCTGGTTCCGCTCGTTCGATTGGTATCACGGTGGAAGGTGTTGTATAATGGCTAAGTTATCCAAACGTATCAAGGCTTTGAAAGCCAAAGTCGACCGTACCAAAGTGTACGCTTTCGACAACGCTGTCGCTCTGATCAAAGAGTGCGCAACGGCCAAGTTCAATGAATCGATCGACGTATCGGTACAACTGGGTGTTGATCCTAAGAAATCCGACCAAGTGGTGCGCGGCTCCGTCGTGCTGCCAGCTGGTACCGGCAAAACCGTACGCGTGGCAGTTTTCGCGTCGGGCGAAAAAGCAGAAGCCGCTAAAGCAGCTGGCGCCGACATCGTTGGTATGGAAGACCTGGCTGAGCGTATCAAAGCCGGCGACATGCCTTTCGATATCGTTATCGCTTCGCCAGATACCATGCGTATCGTTGGTACCCTGGGTCAGATCCTGGGCCCACGCGGTATGATGCCTAACCCGAAAGTTGGCACTGTTACTCCTGACGTCGCTACCGCCGTGAAAAACGCGAAAGCCGGTCAAGTTCAGTACCGTACCGACAAATCCGGTATCATCCACGCTACCATCGGCCGTAAATCGTTCGCTGACGCAGATCTGAAATCGAATCTGGTCGCACTGATCGACGCACTGAACAAAGCCAAGCCAGCATCGAGCAAAGGCGTGTACCTGCGCAAAGTTTCGCTGTCGTCGACCATGGGCGCTGGCGTCCGTGTTGACCAGACTAGCCTGGCAGCTTAAGTAAAGAATCAAGTCCTGTGGCGCCTTCGGGCGCCGCGGGCGCATCTTTGGGCTGTCTGCCCGGTGTTCGCACCAGGCAGGCAGACAATCAAAGACCGTTGGGCCGACTGTGATCGCACATGCAGAAGGTTAATAGGCTTGCCGGCAACGGCAAGTGCCCAACGCAGATGGTGTACCCGAACAAGTTTTGTAGTCCTCATGCTGCGTGAATCCATCCGCTCAGTTTAGTACTTCTTGACTTCGGACGCCGTGTTCGAACCGATGCAAGGCGCTCAACCACTCGGTTGTGATTGCCGAACATCATTTAAGGAGGTTGACCGTGAGTCTCAATCTGAATGACAAAAAGGCCGTCGTCGCCGAAGTTTCCGCACAAGTAGCAAATGCGCAAACGATCGTCGTGGCCGAATATCGTGGCATCCAGGTTGGTCACTTGACGCAACTGCGTGCTAAAGCGCGTGCCCAAGGCGTGTACCTGCGTGTGTTGAAAAACACTCTGGCTCGTCGCTCCGTTGAAGGTACCGCATTCGCCAGCCTGGCAGATGCCATGACCGGCCCGTTGATCTACTCGATCTCGGCCGATGCCGTTGCAGCAGCTAAAGTCATCGCTGACTTCGCTAAAACCAACGACAAACTGGTCATCAAAGCAGGTAACTACGCAGGCAAGCCGCTGGATACAGCTGCTGTCACCGCGTTGGCGAGCATTCCTAGCCGTGAAGTTCTCATTTCGCAGTTGTTGGGCGTTATGCTGGCTCCGGTTTCGGGCTTTGCACGTGGTCTGGCTGCCCTGGCAGCGAAAAAAGGCGAAGGCGCCGAAGCTCCTGCAGAAGAAGCAGCAGCAGAAGAAGCCCCAGCAGCCGCTTAATTGCGCGCGCTTTTTTCTCTCAGTACCAATCTGATGTAACTAACGTAATAAATTTAGGAGTTTCAAAATGGCAATTAGCAAAGACGATATCCTGGAAGCAGTTAGCGCCATGTCCGTAATGGACCTGAACGACCTGGTTAAAGCATTCGAAGAAAAATTCGGCGTGTCCGCAGCAGCGATGGCTTCGGCCGGTCCTGCAGCAGGCCCAGCAGCTGCTGCTGAAGAACAAACCGAATTCAACGTCATCCTGGACAGCTTCGGCGCAAACAAAGTTGGCGTCATTAAAGCAGTTCGCGAAATCACCGGCCTGGGCTTGAAAGAAGCTAAAGACCTGGTCGATGGCGCACCAAAAACTGTGAAAGAAGCAGTGTCGAAAGCTGACGCTGAAGCAGCACAGAAGAAACTGGTAGAAGCCGGCGCAACCGCTTCGATCAAGTAATATCTGTACCGGCGGCAGTTAGCGCCCGAGTCAAAGTCTGAGGTTTCCCCTCGCAAGGGGGGAAATCCGACTTTGGCTCCTTTGTCGTCTGCATCGTATTTGTCATGTAGTTGTAGCAGCAGTTTTTATTCGATTCAAGCCGGAAAGCAGAGCCTTGAGGTTTCGTCTGTGTCACACGCAGCGGTGCAAACGAACACTTGCAAAACCTGAATTTTCTATCCTTTCTGTCACTCACGGAGTGTCCATGCACTACTCATTTACTGAGAAGAAACGCATTCGCAAATCATTCGCGAAGCGCGCCAACGTTCACCACGTTCCGTTCCTGCTGGCGACCCAGCTCGAGTCTTATCATAGCTTCTTGCAAGAGGACATAGCACCGTCCGGCCGCAAGAATGATGGCCTGCAGTCGGCTTTCACTTCGATTTTCCCTATCGTGTCGCACAATGGTTTTGCGCGTCTCGAATTCTTGTCGTACGTCCTGGGCGATCCTGCCTTCGACGTCAAAGAATGTCAACAACGTGGCCTGACGTTCGCGTCGCCGCTGCGCGCGAAAGTGCGCCTGGTGATCCTGGACAAGGAATCGCCAACCAAGCCTGTCGTCAAAGAGATGAAGGAACAGGAAGTCTACATGGGCGAATTGCCGCTCATGACGACCACCGGTTCGTTCGTGATCAACGGCACGGAGCGGGTTATCGTTTCCCAGCTGCACCGTTCGCCTGGCGTGTTCTTCGAGCACGACCGCGGCAAGACTCACTCGTCCGGTAAACTGCTGTTCTCCGCGCGTATCATTCCTTACCGCGGTTCGTGGCTGGACTTCGAGTTCGACCCGAAAGACATCCTGTTCTTCCGCGTCGACCGCCGCCGCAAGATGCCAGTGACGATCCTGCTCAAAGCCATCGGCATGTCGCATGAGCAAATCCTGGCCAATTTCTTTGTCTTCGACAATTTCAACCTGCGCTCCGAAGGCGCGGAAATGGAATTCGTCGCCGAACGTCTGCGCGGCGAAGTGGCGCGCTTTGACATCGTCGACAAGTCGGGCAAGACCCTGGTGCTGAAAGACAAGCGTATCAACGCCAAGCACGTGCGTGATATCGAAGCTGCCGGCATCAAGCACATTTCCGTACCGGAAGATTACCTGCTGGGCCGCGTATTGGCGAAGAACATCGTCGATGGCGACACCGGTGAAGTCGTCGCCTCCGCGAACGATGAGCTGACGGAAGACTTGCTGGGTCGCCTGCGCGATGCCAACATTTCCGAAATCCAGACCTTGTACACCAACGACCTGGATCAAGGCGCCTACATCTCGCAAACCCTGCGTATCGACGACACCGCCGACCAGATGGCTGCGAAAGTGGCGATCTACCGCATGATGCGTCCAGGCGAACCGCCAACGGAAGACTCCGTTGAAGCGCTGTTCAATGGCCTGTTCTACAACTCGGACCGCTACGACCTGTCGGCCGTGGGCCGCATGAAGTTCAATCGCCGCATTGGCCGCGATGAACTGACCGGCGCCATGACCCTGTCGAACGAAGACGTGCTGGCCGTGATCAAGATCCTGGTGGAACTGCGCAATGGCCGCGGCGAAGTCGACGATATCGATCACCTGGGTAACCGTCGCGTACGTTGCGTGGGCGAACTGGCTGAGAATCAATTCCGCGCCGGCCTGGTGCGTGTTGAGCGCGCCGTCAAGGAACGCCTCGGCCAAGCCGAAGCGGACAACCTGATGCCGCATGACCTGATCAACTCGAAGCCGATTTCGGCTGCGATTCGCGAGTTCTTCGGTTCGTCCCAGCTGTCGCAGTTCATGGACCAAACCAATCCTCTGTCGGAAATTACCCACAAGCGCCGTGTATCGGCTCTGGGACCCGGCGGTCTGACACGCGAACGCGCCGGCTTTGAAGTGCGCGACGTGCATCCGACCCACTACGGCCGCGTCTGCCCGATCGAGACACCGGAAGGTCCGAACATTGGTCTGATCAACTCGCTGGCTCTGTATGCCCGCCTGAATGAATACGGCTTCCTGGAAACCCCGTACCGCAAGGTCGAAGGTTCCAAGATCACCGATCAGATCGACTACCTGTCCGCCATCGAAGAAGGCCGCTACATCATCGCTCAGGCGAATGCGACCATCAGCGATGAAGGCACGCTGTCCGATGAACTGGTGTCGGCCCGTGAAGCCGGCGAAACCATCCTGGTCTCCCCGGAGCGCATCCAGTACATGGACGTGGCGCCAGGCCAGATCGTTTCCGTTGCTGCCTCGCTGATTCCGTTCCTCGAACACGATGATGCAAACCGTGCATTGATGGGCGCCAACATGCAACGCCAGGCTGTGCCTTGCTTGCGTCCGGAAAAAGCGCTGGTCGGTACCGGTATCGAACGCACCGTTGCGGTCGACTCGGGCACCACCGTGCAAGCCTTGCGTGGCGGTATCGTCGATTACATCGATGCGGGCCGTGTCGTGATTCGCGTCAACGATGACGAAGCCACGGCTGGTGAAGTGGGCGTCGACATCTACAACCTGATCAAGTACACCCGTTCGAACCAGAACACCAACATCAACCAGCGTCCTATCGTGCAAGTGGGCGACCGTGTTGCCAAGCGCGACGTGATCGCCGATGGCGCATCGACCGACCTGGGTGAATTGGCACTGGGCCAGAACATGACCGTGGCTTTCATGCCATGGAATGGTCTGAACTTCGAAGATTCGATCCTGATCTCGGAAAACGTCGTCAAGGATGACCGCTACACCTCGATTCACATCGAAGAGTTGTCGGTGGTTGCCCGTGACACGAAACTGGGCGCGGAAGAAATTACGCGCGACATCTCGAACCTGGCTGAAAATCAGCTGGCACGTCTGGATGAGTCCGGTATCGTCTACATCGGCGCTGAAGTACAGGCCGGCGACACCCTGGTCGGTAAAGTGACGCCTAAAGGCGAAACCCAGCTGACCCCGGAAGAGAAGCTGCTGCGCGCGATTTTCGGCGAAAAAGCCTCGGACGTAAAAGATACGTCGCTGCGCGTGCCTTCGGGCATGATCGGCACCGTGATCGACGTGCAAGTCTTCACGCGTGAAGGCATCGTGCGCGACAAGCGTGCTCAGCAAATTATCGATGACGAACTGAAACGCTTCCGTCTGGATCTGAACGACCAGATGCGTATCGTCGAAGGCGATGCCTTCCAGCGTCTGGAAAAAATGCTGATCGGCAAAGTTGTCAACGGCGGCCCTAAAAAGCTGGCCAAAGGCGCCAAGATCACCAAGGACTACCTGGCCGATCTGGACAAATACCACTGGTTCGACATCCGCCCTGCGGATGACGATGCAGCGGTAGCGCTCGAAGCGATCAAGGAATCGATCAACGAGAAGCGTCACCAGTTCGACCTGGCCTTCGAAGAGAAGCGCAAGAAACTGACGCAAGGCGATGAGCTGCAACCAGGCGTGCAAAAAATGGTCAAGGTGTACCTGGCCGTGAAACGCCGCCTGCAGTCGGGCGACAAGATGGCAGGTCGCCACGGTAACAAGGGTGTGGTTTCCCGTATTGTTCCTGTGGAAGACATGCCATACATGGCCGACGGCACGCCAGCCGACGTTGTGCTGAACCCGCTGGGCGTTCCTTCGCGGATGAACGTTGGTCAGATTCTCGAGACTCACTTGGGCTGGGCTGCCAAGGGTCTGGGTATCCGCATCGGCGAAATGCTGAAGGCGCAAACCAAGGTCGAGCAAATGCGCAAGTATCTGACGACGATCTACAACGACAATGGCCGCGCGGAAGATCTGGACAAGTTTGATGATGAAGAGATCATGAAACTGGCCGAGAATCTGAAAAAAGGTGTGCCATTCGCCACGCCAGTGTTTGACGGCGCGAACGAAGAAGAGATCCGCCGCATGCTGGACCTGGCGTATCCGGACGACATCGCCAAGAACCTGGGCATGACCCCGTCGAAGAACCAGGTGACCATGTATGACGGTCGCACCGGTGAAGCCTTCGAACGCAAGGTCACTGTCGGCGTCATGCACATGCTGAAACTGCATCACTTGGTCGATGACAAGATGCATGCGCGTTCGACCGGTCCTTACTCGCTGGTGACGCAACAGCCGCTGGGTGGTAAAGCCCAGTTCGGTGGTCAGCGTTTCGGTGAGATGGAAGTCTGGGCACTGGAAGCGTATGGCGCGTCGTATGTCTTGCAAGAGATGTTGACCGTCAAGTCCGATGACGTGAATGGCCGTACCAAAGTGTACGAGAACCTGGTCAAGGGCGACCACGTGATCGACGCCGGCATGCCGGAATCGTTCAACGTGCTGGTCAAGGAAATCCGTTCGCTGGGTATCGATATCGACCTCGAACGCAACTAAAAGACAGCCACCTGTCATTTGGTTTGGGAAACACAAAGCCCGGCTGGGAAACCACGCCGGGCAATGTAGTCTCAGGAATATAGAAATTTAATCACCTCTGGAGTGATACATGAAAGCACTGCTCGATCTATTCAAGCAAGTACAGACCAACGAGACCTTCGATGCAATCAAGATCGGTCTCGCTTCGCCTGAGAAAATCCGTTCGTGGTCCTACGGCGAAGTCAAAAAGCCGGAAACCATCAACTACCGTACCTTCAAGCCTGAGCGCGATGGCCTGTTCTGCGCCAAGATCTTTGGCCCGATCAAGGATTACGAATGCCTGTGCGGCAAGTACAAGCGCCTGAAACACCGCGGCGTGATCTGCGAAAAGTGCGGCGTCGAAGTCACGCTGGCCAAGGTGCGCCGCGAGCGCATGGGCCACATCGAGCTGGCCTCGCCGACCGCGCACATCTGGTTCCTGAAGTCGCTGCCGTCGCGTCTGGGCATGGTCCTGGACATGACCCTGCGGGACATCGAACGCGTGCTGTACTTTGAAGCATACGTCGTGACCGATCCGGGCATGACCCCGCTGAAGAAGTGCCAGATCATGTCGGAAGACGACTACGCCGCCAAGTACGAAGAGTACGGCGACGACTTCACCGCCTTCATGGGCGCCGAAGGTATCCGTGAACTGCTGCGCTCGATCGACATCCACCGCGATGCCGAAACCCTGCGCGTGGAACTGAAGGAATCGAAATCCGAAGCCAAGATCAAGAAATACGCCAAGCGCCTGAAAGTGCTGGAAGCGTTCCAGCGTTCGGGCATCAAGCCTGACTGGATGATCATGGAAGTGCTGCCGGTGCTGCCGCCGGAACTGCGTCCGCTGGTACCACTGGATGGTGGCCGTTTCGCGACCTCGGATCTGAACGATCTGTATCGCCGCGTCATCAACCGTAACAACCGTCTGAAACGCCTGATGGAGCTGCGCGCTCCAGAGATCATCACGCGCAACGAAAAGCGCATGCTGCAAGAAGCAGTCGATTCGCTGCTGGACAATGGCCGTCGCGGCAAAGCGATGACCGGCGCCAACAAGCGTCCGCTGAAATCGCTGGCAGAAATGATCAAGGGCAAGGGCGGCCGTTTCCGTCAAAACTTGCTGGGCAAACGCGTCGATTACTCCGGTCGTTCGGTCATCGTCGTGGGCCCGCAATTGAAACTGCATCAGTGCGGCTTGCCGAAACTGATGGCGCTGGAACTGTTCAAACCATTCATTTTCAATAAACTGGAACTGATGGGTCTGGCGACCACGATCAAGGCAGCGAAAAAGCTGGTCGAGATTCAAGAGCCGGTCGTGTGGGACATCCTGGAAGACGTGATTCGCGAACATCCGATCATGTTGAACCGCGCACCAACCTTGCACCGCCTGGGTATCCAGGCCTTCGAGCCAGTCCTGATTGAAGGCAAGGCCATCCAGTTGCACCCACTCGTCTGCGCCGCATTCAACGCCGACTTTGACGGTGACCAAATGGCGGTCCACGTTCCTCTGTCGATCGAAGCACAGATGGAAGCACGCACCCTGATGCTGGCATCGAACAACATCCTGTTCCCATCGAACGGCGAACCGTCGATCGTGCCGTCGCAGGATATCGTGCTGGGTCTGTACTACGCGACACGCGAAGCGATCAATGCGAAGAACGAAGGGATGATGTTCCCTGACGTCTCGGAAGTGATCCGCGCCTACGACAACAAGGAAGTCGAACTGACGACCCGCGTCACCGTGCGTATTACCGAATACCCGAAAAACGCCGAAACGGGCGAATTCGAGAAAACGATTACCCGCTACGAAACGACGATCGGCCGTGCGATCCTGTCGGAAATTCTGCCTAAAGGCTTGCCGTTCTCCGTCCTGAACCGCGCGCTGAAAAAGAAAGAAATTTCCAAGCTGATCAACACGTCGTTCCGCAAGTGCGGCCTGCGCGCCACCGTGGTGTTCGCAGACAAACTGATGCAATCGGGTTTCCGCCTGGCGACACGCGCCGGTATCTCGATCTGCGTCGACGACATGCTGGTACCGCCGCAAAAAGTCACCCTGATCGCGGCGGCCGAGTCGGAAGTCAAGCAGATCGAACAGCAATACGCCTCGGGTCTCGTGACCGCCGGCGAGCGTTACAACAAGGTAGTCGATATCTGGGGCAAAACCTCGGATGAAGTCGGCAAGGCCATGATGGACCAGCTCAAAGTCGAAGACGTGATTCGCCGCGACGGCACCAAGTCGACGCAAGAATCGTTCAACGCCATTTACATGATGGCCGACTCCGGCGCGCGCGGTTCCGCAGCCCAGATTCGTCAGTTGGCCGGTATGCGTGGTCTGATGGCCAAACCGGATGGCTCGATTATCGAAACGCCGATTACCGCGAACTTCCGCGAAGGTCTGAACGTTTTGCAGTACTTCATTTCGACCCACGGTGCGCGTAAAGGTCTGGCCGATACGGCGCTGAAAACGGCGAACTCCGGTTACCTGACGCGTCGTCTGGTTGACGTGACGCAAGACTTGGTGGTGATCGAGGACGATTGCGGCACCATGAACGGCGCGCTGATGAAGGCGCTGGTCGAAGGTGGTGAAGTCATCGAAGCGCTGCGCGACCGTATCCTCGGCCGCGTCACCGTGCACGATGTCGTCCATCCTGAAACCCAGGAAACGCTGTACGAAGCCGGTTCGCTGCTGGACGAAGACATGGTCGAAGAGATCGAGCGTCTGTCCATCGATGAAGTCAAGGTCCGTACGCCACTGACTTGCGACACGCGCTTCGGCCTGTGCGCCAAGTGCTATGGCCGCGATCTGGGCCGCGGCATGCTGGTCAACGCCGGCGAAGCCGTCGGTGTGGTGGCAGCGCAGTCGATTGGTGAGCCGGGTACCCAGCTGACCATGCGTACGTTCCACATTGGTGGTGCGGCTTCGCGTGCGGCAGTGGCATCGTCGGTGGAAGCGAAGTCGAACGGTACCATCCGCTTCACGGCAACCATGCGTTACGTGACGAACGGCAAGGGCGCGCAAATCGTCATTTCCCGTTCCGGCGAAGTGCTGATCACCGACGACCATGGTCGTGAGCGTGAGCGTCATAAAGTACCGTACGGCGCGACCCTGATCGTCAAGGACGGTCTGGTCATCAAAGCTGGTACGGCACTGGCAACGTGGGATCCGCTGACCCGTCCGATCATTACCGAATACGCCGGTCAAGTGCGTTTCGAGAACGTCGAAGAAGGCGTCACCGTAGCCCGTCAGGTCGACGAAGTGACCGGTCTGTCCACCCTGGTGGCGATCGATGCGAAACGTCGCGGTTCGTTGACGAAAACGTTGCGTCCGCAAGTCAAGCTGATCAACGAAGCGAACGAAGAAGTCAAGATCGCCGGCACCGAACACTCGGTGGCGATCGGCTTCCAGGTCGGCGCGCTGATCATGGTCAAGGACGGTCAACAGGTATCGGTTGGTGAAGTGCTGGCACGTATTCCTACCGAATCGCAAAAAACGCGCGATATTACCGGTGGTCTGCCACGCGTTGCGGAACTGTTCGAAGCGCGCTCGCCGAAAGATGCCGGTATGCTGGCGGAAGTCACGGGTACGGTTGCGTTCGGTAAAGAAACCAAGGGCAAGCAGCGTCTGGAAATCACGGACATGGACGGCAACAAGCATGAGTTCTTGATCACCAAGGACAAACAAGTGCTGGTGCATGACGGCCAAGTCGTGAACAAGGGCGAGATGATCGTGGACGGCCCGGCCGATCCGCAAGACATCCTGCGCCTGCTGGGTATCGAAGCACTGGCACGTTACATCGTCGACGAAGTGCAAGACGTGTACCGTCTGCAAGGCGTGAAGATCAATGACAAGCACATCGAAGTGATCGTGCGTCAGATGCTGCGCCGCGTACAGATCGTCAATGCCGGCGACACCAACTACATCGTTGGCGAGCAGGTTGAGCGTTCGGAACTGCTGGATCAGAACGACCTGATGGAAGCCGGAAACAAAATTCCTGCGACCTACGAAAACGTTCTGCTGGGTATTACCAAGGCTTCGCTGTCGACCGATTCGTTCATCTCGGCCGCATCGTTCCAGGAAACCACCCGCGTGCTGACCGAAGCGGCGATCATGGGCAAGCGCGATGGTTTGCGCGGCCTGAAAGAGAACGTCATCGTCGGTCGCCTGATTCCTGGCGGTACGGGCCTGGCCTTCCACCGCGCACGCAAAGAAAAAGAAGCGTGGGAAGTGGAAGAGCGTCAAGCACTGCTGCTGGCCGAGAAAGCCTCGATGGCCGGCGAAGCTGCCGAAGCGTTGCAGGATATTGAAAGCCAGCAACACCACGGCGACGAAGCGTAATCTACGCTGTCAGCTGACAAGAACGGCACCTTCGGGTGCCGTTTTTTTATGCCTGCGGATTCGCCTATGCACGCACATAAAATAGCGCGCTACGCGGCAGATTATGGCGGCCCATTTATTCCGGCATGTATATCCAGTATTCTCTCCACCGCAAAACGTAATTTATATGGCGCATTTGAATATTGCTCGCCTGGGTAAGTGGAAAATGCACGATGCAATGAAACTCGCACTGTTATTCATGGCTGGGATTGGAATCAAAGCTATATGCCGGTATTTATTTCGTTTGGTTTTGAATCAATGTGGCGAGTTACTGTTGCATGAAAATGGTTGAATTGATGGGCAAACCCAGGTCATGCGGTTGGTGTCAACGGATCGGAAGTGAGCGCTCACAAGGATGACGGATTGCTGGCTACCCGCAGTTGGGCAAGCGCTACCTCGCCCGCATGTATTTACCCAGCTGCTGCTGATCGCGTAGCACCGCGTTGTGGTGCCATCATGCACTATTGCCCTCGTCACGCCAGTTTCCAGTTTATTCATGCTAAGATTTAGCGCATGATTGCCCAAGCCCTGTTTACTCCCGCCCAGCAGAAACTGCTGGGCTTGCTCTTTGTTCGTGTGAATGAAGGCTTTCATTTGAACGAGATCATGCGTTTGACGGGCCTGGGCAGCGCATCGGCGCAGCGCGAACTGCGCCGGCTGCATGATTCCGGCCTGATCACGTCGGAACGGATTGGCAATGTGCGGCGCTTCTGGCCCAACAAGGAAAGCCTCGTGTATCCCGAGTTGAGCGGACTGGTGCAGAAAACCTTCGGCATCGTCGGCGTGCTCAGCGCGACCCTGGCACCCTTGCGTGCCGAGTTGCACCTGGCATTCATTTCTGGCGCCACAGCGAAGGGACAGGACATGCCCGGTAGCGCCATCGACTTGCTGCTGGTGGGCGAGGAAGCCAATTATGGCGATCTGCTGACACGATTGGCCCCGGCCGAGCGAACCTTAAGGCGTAAAATTAATCCCAACTTATATACGTTGGCCGATTATCGCCGACGTCTGCGTGAAGGCCAGCCATTTCTGCTGCAGGTATTACAGCAGCCGAAGTTGTTTGTCATCGGCGATGAATCGCTATTGCAGGCGCTGGCATTACCAGAGGCTTCCTTGCAAGCGAATGACATGCCATCTGTATTCTAAAGGCCGGGCCTGAAAAGCAGTTTCTGCAATAAAGTGAAATTGTTTGCTGGAATAATATCTGAGGCGGATTGATCGTATGATGAATAAACTACAGGCTTTCGGTTTAATTGTTTCCCAGGCAGTGCGCGGCGAATTAACGTTTCCCACGAGTGTTAATTCAGCCCTGCAATTGCAATTGGCCCTGGCTGAACCGGACTGCCATATCGATCATGCCATCAAGCTGGTGCTGGCCGAGCCCTTGCTGGCGGCGCGCACGGTGGCCCTGGCCAATTCGGCCGTGTACAGCCGTGGCGATGCGGCGCCCGTGACCAGCGTGCGCGCCGCCGTCATGCGCATGGGTTACCGCAATCTGTATGCGCTGGTGGCGGCCATGGTGGTGCGCCAGTTCGGCAGCAAGATCATCGACCCCGTCCTGCGCCAGAAGGCGACCCAGCTGTGGGAGCACACGGCGCACGTGGCGGCGCTGGCGCACGTGCTGGCCCGCCGCGTGACGCACGTCGATGCGGACACGGCGCTATTCGCGGGCATCGTGCATGAGGTGGGCGGTTTTTACCTGCTGTCGCGTGCCGACGAATTTCCTGGCCTGCTCGACGACGATGCGGATCACTGGATGGAGTCCGCCGAAGAAATCATTTCCCGCGAAGTCATGAAGAAGCTGCTGATTCCGCTGGCCGTCAGCGAAGCCATCGAAGGCTTGCGCGATGGCTTGCTGTCGATTCCGCCCGACTCCCTGCTCGACACTTTATTGTTGGCCAAGCAATTGGCGCCCGTGCCGTCGCCGTTGCAGGTGACGTACGTGGAAATGCTCACGCCTTCCGATTCTGTCATCGATTTCATTATTGATAACGAAACCCTGCAAAGCATCCTGGCCGAGTCAAACGAGGAAGTGCGCTCGATGAGTGCGGCGTTGCTGGTGTAACTGACAACGCCAGCGGCAAAAAAAACGGCAGCGCCATCGAGGTGCTGCCGTTTTGTCTTCAGGCCTTGCGTTTTACTTCTGCTGCGCGATCCAGCGGTCGACCTTGGCTTCCAGCAGTTTCAGGGGCAGGGTGCCGTCGCTGAGCACGACTTCATGGAACTTCGGCAGGCTGAACTTGTCGCCCAAGGCAGCTTGCGCGCGCTGGCGCAGTTCGACGATCTTCAGCGCCCCGATCTTGTAGCCCAGCGCCTGACCCGGCCATGCCATGTAGCGCTCCGTTTCGCTTTTCGCCACGGCGTCATAGCCGAGGGTGTCGCGCATGTACTTGATCGTCTGCTCGCGCGTCCAGCCCTTGGTGTGCAAGCCCGTGTCGACAACCAGGCGCACGGCGCGCAGCATCTCGTCGTTCAAGTGGCCGAAGTACTGGGCCGGGTCGTCGAACAGGCCCATTTCCTTGCCCAGGGTTTCCGCGTACAGGGCCCAGCCTTCCGTGAAGGCATTGTTGCCGCCGAAACGGCGGAAGTTCGGCAAGTCCATCTCTTGCACCAGCGCCAGGTGGAAATGGTGGCCAGGCTTGCCTTCGTGCAGGAACAAGGTGGTCATGCCCGTGTCGCCATACTGTTTCGGATCGGTGACGACGGACCAGAACACGCCGGGGCGCGAGCCGTCGGCCGCGGGCGCCGTGTAGTGGTCGGCGGCCGTGTCGCGGCTCAGTTCAGGCTCCAGGCGCAAGTCCAGCGGCGCTTTCGGTACCAGGGTGAACAGGGCAGGCAATTTGCTGTCGAGCAGCACGTTCAGCTTGCGGTAGACGTCGAGCACTTCCTGCTCCGTCTTGAACGGGCGGTATTTCGCCTGTTCCGAGACCCACACGGGCAAGCCGGCGGCCGGGCCGGTGTAGCCCATCTTCGGGCCCACGATCGCGTATTGTTCCTGGATGCGCGCCACTTCCTTCAAGCCGATGGCGTGGATCTGCTCCGGTTTCAAGTCCGTGGTGGTGCTGCTGGCCACGCGCGCCTGGTACCAGGCAGCGCCATCGGGCAGGGCGCTCCAGCCGCTGCTCGTGCGGCTGGCCGGCAGGTAATCGCGTTCCATGAAGGTGGACAGGCGCTGCAGCGCGGGCATCAGCTTGGCCGCGATGATGACGGTGTACGTTTGCGTCAGGCGCGCCTTGTCGGCCTCGGAAAAGCTGGCCGGCAAGTTCTTGATGGGCGTGTAATAGACGCTGTCCTGCGGCGTGGCGCTGACGAGCTTTTTGAATTGCGGCAGGGCAGATTCCGTCAGCGCCTTCGGCAGCACGATGCCCTTTTGTATGCCGACTTGCATATTGGCGATGGCCTGGTCTATCCAGCCGGGCAACTGGCCAATACGGCTCAGGTAAGCGTCGTACTGCTTGACCGTGGTCAACGGCTGCGATGCCTCGCCGCCCGCATAATTGGCCAGGGTGACGGGCATGCTGTCCATCTGGTTCAGTGGCAACAGGTATTCGGGGAAGCGCTCGAAGCTCAGCGCCGTCGCCAGTTCATAGTCGAGGATATCGTAGTTGATCTGGTCCTGGTGCGACAGCTGCGCGCGGCCGATGCTGCGCAGGGTCTTCTGGTACTGGCGGTACAGGGCAAATTGTTTCGCGCGCGCGGCGGGCACGATGGCTGAACCGAGCTGGTCGTCAAAACGGTTGTCGCCGCTTTCGGTCGCATTGATCGGCTCGAAACGGGCCTGTGCATCGTAGTACTGATCGGCCACGACCTGCAATCGTTGCTTGGCTTGCGGCGTACTGACGGCCACGCCTTTGGCAATGGGCTGGACCGCTTGCGCCATGGGCGCGTAGGCGAACAACAGGGAGATGGCCAGGGTGCCGAGGGTGCCGGCGGCAAAACGATGCTTCATGCGCGATGTCCTTTGTAAGGAGGGGAATGAACGGAGGCGTAGCGAGGTCGGGGTGGCCGGGGGCCGCCGGGGCGTAAGCATACGCCATTGCCCAGTGCGGTTGGATAAATTGTATGAGGGGAATGTTGCTATTTCGCTGTAGGCGGCAAGGCCGCTTTCATCTGCTGCCAGCCGCTGCTGTGCAATGGCACGCAGGCGGGGCAGGGCGTGGCGGCGATCAGGCTCTCGATCTGCTGTGCGCGCGCCGCCGTCTGCGGGTGCGAGGAAATCCAGCCCGGCACCTTGGCCTTGTCCTTGTCATCGCGCTTCTGAAAAAAGCGCAGCATGCCGTCGGGACGGATCTGTGCGCGCTGCAAGGCGAGCAAACCCAGGCGGTCCGCTTCCTCTTCCATATCGCGGCTGAAATACAGGGTGCCCGCCTGGTGCGCCAGCATGGCGGCCACGGCGCTGATGTCGCCGATGGTCACGCCCACCAGGGCGCCCCAGCCCAGGCTGCTGATCATCTGCCGCAGCGAATGGCGTCGCTCCACGTGCTGCACTTCATGCGCGAGCACGCCGGCCAGCTCGCCCGGATCGCCCGCCTGGCGCAGCAAGCCCGTATGCACGACGATGATGCCGCCCGGTATGGCAAACGCGTTGACCGTGTCATCCTGCTTGACCAGCCAGCGGTACTGGTAGCGCGACCCCGTTGTCAGCTTGCGGCCGATCTCCTGCACCGTCTGCTGCGCCACGCCGTTCTCAATGATGCCGCCCTGCGCGCGCACTTGCGACAGGGCCAGTTCGCCCAGCTGTTTTTCCGTCGACAAGGGGATCCATCCCGTCAGCGCGCCGATGGCGTTGCCCCCTTGCCACCACAGCAGGGCGGCAGCGACGACGGTCGCGCCCGTCAAGCCGGCCAGCCAGCCCGATACTTGCCGCCGGTTGCGCTGGCGCTCGCCCCACAGGCGCTGCAGTTGCGGCTGCAGCGCGGGTGGCGCTTCTTTTAACACGATGGCGATGTCGCCCGCTGTCAGCGGCTTGAGCGAGGCTTGCCGTCCTTGTTCGTCGAGCCAGTTCAGGAACAGTTCCGGTCCGTCGACACCGCCCACGCTGACGACCAGCTGCGCCACATCCACGTCATGGCCGGGCGCGTCGATGGCCAGCTGCCTGCCGAAAAAATGCGCGCTGACGGGTGTGCCGGCGGCGCCGCCATCGGGGCCGGTCAGCAGTGCCTGGAATGGCGTCATGCGGCCGCCTCGGCAAAGCGGCTTTCATATAAGGCCGCCATCAGATCGGACTGGCTGATGATGCCGGCCAGGCGCTCTTCAGCGTCGAGGATGGGAATATGGTGATAGCCGGCGTCGGCCATCAGCGGCACCAGGTCGATGATGGGCGTGCCCAGGCGGGCCGTGTGCGGCGATGGCGTCATCAGCTGGCCCACCACCTCGGGCTTGTCGCCGTGGGACAGCCCGCTGCGCTGCAGCAAGCCGCGCAGGCGCTGGCGCATGCCCTGATAATCGTCGAGGCCTCCATGGCGCAGAAAATCCGTCTGCGTGATGATGCCGATCACGCGGCGCGCCCGGTTGATGACGGGCAAGGCGCCCACGTCGTGCTCGCGCATGGTGCGCCAGGCAACATCGAGCGGCGTGCCGAATTCCACGCTGAGCACGTCTTTCGACATGATGTCGGCGCAGGTGACGACGCCGAAGCGGCGCTGGTAGGCGCGCATTTCCGTTTGCAGGAAGATCGCTTGCAAATCGTCGCGGCTGATGTCGAGCACTTCGCTGTGCTGGCGCAAGACGGCATCGAGGTCGTCCGGCGAAAAGCCCAGGCGGTTGCTGGGTACGTCATCGCTGGTGGCGTGCGGATGTGGCGCGACCAGTTGCTGGATGTGCGGGTAGCGACGTCCCGTCAGGTTGTTGTACAGCACGGCGCAGGCGACCAGCACGGCGGAATTGAACAGCACGGTGATGAAGACGAATTCAAAGCCGGCCGCATGCACGCTGGCGCCACCGACGACGGTGGTGAGCGCCACGGCGCCGCCCGGCGGATGCAAACAGCGCAGGGCAAACATGGCGCTGATGGCCAGGCAGGCCGCCAGCGCCGCCACGCCCACGCCAGATCCCAGCCATTTGACGCAGGCCATGCCGACCAGGCCGGAGACGACATTGCCGCCCACCACCGACCACGGTTGCGCCAGCGGGCTCGCTGGCAGGCAGAACAGCAGCACGGCCGAGGCGCCCATGGGCGCGATCAGGTAGACGCTGGCGCTGTCGGGGGCCAGCAGGAAATGGCAGACGAGACCAGTGAGCAGCAGGCCGCAGATGGCGCCCGCGCAGGCGCGCAATTGTTCGCGGCGGCTGCCGTTGTTCGGTTGCGGCAGCCAGCGTGCCAGGAAAGAAGTCGTCATGGGGAGGGCGCGTTCGGGCCGCGTTGCTCAGTGTGAGCCCGAGATTATCCCATGCGTTGCATTTCGCTGCCGGTGGGCATTAATCCTCGGCGCAGACCGCCTGCAGGCCGTGCCGCTCCAGCAGGCGCCTGGCGGCTGCGATGGCGGCCGCCTCCGGCCTGCTGCTGGCGCAGGCATAGACGTCATTGAGAATCGTCGCCGCATCTTTGCCCGTGACGGCGGCCATCAGCTCGGCCAGGTTGCGGTCGGAAAAGTGTTCATACAGCAGGGCCAGCACGGCGACATACGCCGTCTCTGGCATGCCACCGGGGTAGGCGCTGCGCAGCATGTGCGCGGCGCCGGACAGTGTCGGGGGCAGGGTATCTGGCATGCTCAAGCGGCGACTCCTTGGTGGCGCTGATACGCGCTTATGCGTTTTGCGCATAAGCACAGTGCAATTAAATGGTGGATATTTCCTACAAGCAGGCATATTCTAGACAATCACGCCCGCTGGCAGCTGTTCAGCTGGCCTCACGATTTCTCTCAGGAGCCCTGCATGCGCCTTTCCCTTTTCTTTGCCAGCCTGCTGCTTGCCGGCACCGCCGTTGCCGCTGCGCCAACGCCAAGCAACCCGGTCGCCACGCCGCACTTGCCGTACAACGCGGCGGCCGACGCCAAGGCCGACGTGGCCCGCGCGCTGGCCGACGCCAAGGCGGCGCACGTGCCTGTCTTGCTGATCTTTGGCGCCAACTGGTGCGAGGATTGCCGTGCGCTCGACAAGGCCTTGAAGGAAGGCAAGAACGCCGAGTTGATGCAACAGCAGTTCAAGGTCGTCAAGGTCGATGTGGGCAACTTCGACCATAACCTGGACGTGGCGCACGCCTATGGCAATCCGCTCAAGAAAGGCATCCCGGCTGCCGTGCTCGTATCGAGCGACAACAACCAGGTGCTGTACGCCACCAAGGGCGGCGAACTGGCGAACGCCCGCCGCATGAGTGAAAGCGGCATTTATGATTTCTTCAAGCAAGCGGCGAGCGTGAAAGCACCGGCGATTTGATCTCTTCCAGCTTGAAGACGCTGACCACCTGCGCCAGCCGGCCCGCCTGATCCTGCAGGGATTGGGCTGCCGCCGCCGCTTCCTCCACCAGGGCCGCATTTTGCTGGGTCGCATCATCCATCTGCGTCACCGTGGCATTGACTTGCGCGATGCCCTGGCTTTGTTCCTGGCTGGCCGAAGCGATTTCTCCCATCAGGTCGGCGACCCTCTGGACGGAGACGACGATGTCCTGCATGGTGGCGCCGGCCGAGTCGACCAGCTTGCTGCCCGCTTCCACCTTGCTGCCCGAGTCGACGATCAAGTCCTTGATTTCCTTCGCCGCCGCTGCCGAGCGTTGCGCCAGGTTGCGCACTTCTGTCGCCACCACGGCAAAGCCGCGGCCCTGTTCGCCCGCGCGTGCCGCCTCGACCGCCGCGTTCAGGGCGAGGATATTGGTTTGAAAGGCAATGCCGTCGATCACGCCGATAATGTCCGCGATCTTGCGCGAACTTTCCGTAATCGCGCCCATCGTCTGTACGACTTGTCCGACCACTTCGCCACCCTTGACGGCATGGCTTGACGCCGACACCACCAACTGGTTTGCCTGGCGCGCGTTGTCCGCATTCTGTTTCACGGTCGACGTCAGTTCTTCCATGGCCGCCGCCGTCTCTTCCAGGCTCGATGCCTGGGTTTCCGTGCGCGCCGACAGGTCCAGGTTGCCCGACGCGATCTGGCTCGATGCGCTGGCAATGGCCCCGGTACTGTCGCGTACTTCGCGTATTGTCACGTTCAGCGATGCGACGAAACGGTTGAAGGCGGCAGCCAGCGCGCCGACCTCGTCTTCCGATTCGACGGGCATGCGGCGGCTCAGGTCGCCGTTCCCGCTGGCGATTTCGCTGAGCATGTCCGCCGCCCGCGCCACAGGGGCGGCGATGGCGCGGCTGATGACATAAATGATGCACAGGGCGATGCCGCCACCGACCAGCCCGGCGATCAGCGCGGCGATCAGGGCCGAACGCGTGACATTGCCCAGCACTTCCGCTTCCGGCACTTCGGCCACCACGTACAGATTCAGTTCTGGCACGAAGGAAGCGGCCACCAGTTGTTTGCCGGTGGGCGCCGCGTAGCTGGCATGCGCGTACTTGTTACCGGTCAGCAGGCTCTTGCTCAGTTCTTCGCTAAAGCCGGGCAAGTCCTTCAACTGATGCTTGCCGTCGGCCAGGGCAGGGTCGCGGTGGATCAACAGGCTGCCGTCGGCGCGCACCAGGTAGACATAGCCGGTCTGGCCGATCGTGTAGCGGCGGATGGTCTCGGCCAGGGCATCGATGCTCAAGCCCAGGCCCGTGACGACCTGCTTGCCGCCCGCTGTCTGGCCCCGGGCATTCAGGAACAGCATGAAGCTGGTCGAGCCGACATCCTTGTCGATATCCATGGTGTAGCCCTTGTCGCTGGCCAGCAAGCCATAAAACCATTTGTCCGACGCCTGGTTCTTGTCCAGTGTGCGCATCAGGCCGCCCGTGGTGAAATACTTGCCGGTGCTGCCGGAGGCCCAGCTGACCGACGCCGCCTTGTTCTTTTCCTTCAGGGCGGTGGCATAGCGCTGGAAGGTGGCGATGCCGCTCTCGGGCAGGCCGGCGTCTTCCCAGTCTTGCAGGAAGACATCGTTGGCCATGGTCATGGCCACGGACAGGGGTTGGCTGATCTGGCGCAACACATCGTTGCGGATTTCACCCACTTGCGCCGGCAGTTCCTGGTTGACGACGCGCTCGCGCACATACTCGCTGCTCATGCGCACGCTGAGGACGGACGAGATCGCCATGAATAGCAGCAGGCACAAGCCCATGCTGAACATCAATTTTTTCTGGATGGAGAGGCGGCGGAGCAGATGCATGGAAGACCCTGGAATGGGCCTGCGCGACGGGCAGAAGTTGCCGGAAAGACGCAGGCAGGCAAGCTTCAAGTATACGACCCGTTGCCGCAGGAAGCCTTGGCGCGGCTGCATTTAGTTGAGGCATGTTGCAATGCGGCAACGTAAATAAAGTGCAATTGTGCACTTTACTCAAGTGAATCTGCTGCCGTTGGAAAACATTCAGGCAGGCAAGCCGTGGGCGATCAATTCCAGTGGCAATTCCGTGCTGCACTTGATTTGCTCCATGGAAAAAGCGGACGACACGCCGGTCAGCTGCACGGCCTTGATGAGCTTTTTATAGAAGGTATCGTAGCCCTTGATGTCGGTGGTGACGACTTTCAACAGGTAGTCGATGTCGCCGCTCATGCGGTGAAATTCCTGTACCTCGGGCAAGACAATGACGGCGGCGGCAAAGCGGCGCAGCCATTTTTCATCGTGCTGCCCCGTGCGCACGCTGACGAAGACGGTCACGGGCAGCCCCACTTTTTGCCGGTTGACGATGGCCACGCGGCTCTCGATATAGCCCTCTTCCTCCAGGCGCTTGACGCGCTTCCAGCACGGCGTGCTGGACAGGCCGATCTTCTCGCTGAGGGCGGCGATCGACAGGGTGCCGTCCTGCTGCAGGGCGGCCAGGATGGCACAGTCGAATTTGTCGAGCGTGGTGTTTGGTGAATTCATTTTACTATTCCGATTTTTATAGCATGAACATGCTGCATAGTACCGTAGTTGCAGTGTCCTTTGGCATATCTTCACGGCAGCGTGCCGGTAAACTATCCATACGTTCCAGCCACTTGCGCTGCCCCCTTTTTAGAGAATACTCAGACTGCCATCATGAAAGAAATCTACCTCGACAGCAATGCCACCACTTGCGTGCTGCCCGCCGCCGTTGCCGCCGCCAGACAAGCGATGGAGCAGGGCTATGGCAATCCCAGCAGCACCCATGCCACGGGATTGCGGGCCAAGGCCATGATGGATGGCGTGCGTCAGCGCGCCAGCGGCTTGCTGGGCGTGGGTGACGGCCGCTTGATGTTCAATAGCGGCGCCACGGAAGGCATCCAGACGGCCGTGCTGTCGGCCCTGTGCGCGCTGCGCGAACGGCGCGATGCGGGCAAGCGCATCGGCAGCCTGCTGCTGTATGGCGCGACCGAGCACAAGGCCGTGCCGGAAAGCCTGGCGCACTGGAACCGGCTATTGGGCCTGAACCTGGAAGTGCGTAAGCTGCCCGTCGATGCACACGGGCGCCACGATCTGCCGGCGCTCGATGCGC
Organism: Janthinobacterium sp. PAMC25594; assembly: GCF_019443505.1. Classification (NCBI taxonomy): domain Bacteria; kingdom Pseudomonadati; phylum Pseudomonadota; class Betaproteobacteria; order Burkholderiales; family Oxalobacteraceae; genus Janthinobacterium; species Janthinobacterium sp. PAMC25594. Next base: position 3,589,970 of record NZ_CP080377.1, on the reverse strand, counting down.
TGATCGGCGACACAGCCATGCTGTGCACGATGGCGGCGAATAATGAAACGGGCGTCATCAGCGATTTGTCCGCCATCGCGCAACTGCTGCAGGAGCGCGGCGCGGACGCCTACTGGATGGTCGATTGCGTGCAGGCGCTGGGCAAGCTGAAACTGAACCTGGCCGCCACGCGCATCGATTACGCGCCATTCTCCGGCCACAAGCTGTATGCGCCGAAGGGCATCGGCATGCTGTATGTGCGCGCCGGCGCGCCTTTTACACCGTTGATGATGGGCGGCGGCCAGGAAGCGGGCCTGCGCTCGGGCACGGAGAACATGGCCGGCATCGCCGCCCTGGGCGCCGTGCTGGCCGCGCTGGGCGATGGCAAGACCTTCCGCAGCGATGCGGAACTGGCGGCTTTCCGCGCGCAGCTGGTGACCAGCCTGGAACAGGCTTTCCCCGGCATCGTTTTCAATATGCCGTTCGAGTTGTCGCTGCCGACCACGCTCAATTTTTCCGTGCCGGGCTTGTCCTCGAAAGAGCTGCTGGACCTGTTCGACGCGGCGCGCGTGCGCGTCAGCTCGGGCAGCGCCTGTTCCGCCGCCAAGGCCCTGCCCAGTTATGTGCTCGAAGCGATGCATGTGCCGCAATGGCGCGCCAGTTCGGCCATCCGTTTGTCGTTCGGCCCGCAGATCGATGCGGCGACGATAGCGGCCGCCTGCGCGCGCATCGAGCGCTGCGGCGAAGCGCTGCGCAGCAGCTGTTTGCTGCCGTCGGCGCTGGCGCCATCGCAGCAGGACGGCGCGCAGGACGGCGTAATCCAGCTGAGCGTCGATGGCCAATGCACCTGGCTGCTCAGCGACGCCGCCAGCGCCAGTTGCGTCGTCATCGATCCCGTCGCCGCGCTCGTGCCGCGCCTGGCCGCCTTCATCCGCTGCCAGCACCTGGCCTTGCGCGCCATCGTGCACACGACGGCTCCCTCCGACCATGGCGTGGCGCGCCTGGCCTTGCTGCAGGAACTTGCTATCGAACAGGTGGGCCGCATCGATATCGACGGTGAGCTGGCACTGGGCCAGCAGCGTTTGCGCCGCATCGAGTGTGGCGAAAACCATGTGTATTTGCTGGAGCAGCGCTTCGCCTTCATCGGCACCCTGGCGCCCGAGGCGCTGACACCCTTGCTGGATGTGGCGCTGCTGACGCAAGACACCGTGCTGTGCGGCGCGCGCGACGATGGCGGCATCTGCTCCACCGTGCGCGCCGCACGCGAAGGCGCAGCCCCCACGCGCGAACTGCAGCTCGATGCGGCCGGCTTGCCCGCCTTCCTGCGCCAGCATCCCGACGCCATCCTCGTCGACGTGCGCGAAGCGTATGAACACGCGGCTTGCGCCGGCACCGTGTTCGAGGGCTGCGCCGTGCACAGCGTACCGCTGAGTCGCCTGGCGGGGCAGGTGGCCGCATGGCTGCCGCAGCCTCAATTCCCGCTGGTCTTTTTCTGCCGCAGCGGCAACCGCAGCGCGCGCGCCGCCGCCTGTCTGCGCCGCCTGGGCCATGCCGCGGCATGGCAGCTCAACGGCGGCATGGCGATGGCGGAAGCGACGCGCCACCCGCTGGCCCTCGCTGCTTGCGCGGCTTGAACTTTCTTCCTTGAAATATTGCACCGTGCCATCATCGGCACGGTGCCCGTCACGTAGTGTCTCCCATTCATTTCCTGCCAGCATTTTTCTGCCATTCAACGTGCTGATTCTTTGCTGAAACGTCCCTAAAACACTGTGTATGTACGCTAGCGCACGGTCCTGCACACAGGGCGCACCTACGATGAAGTTCAGAAAATCTCCCTATACCCTGAGATTCGTCGCAACGCTCCGGCGCTTCGCTTTCCGTCTTCGCCAGTGTCCGATCGTGTTCTTCCAGACTGGGCCTGCGTAACGGTGGCCGCTGGCTGCTTGCGCGCACCTAGCGAGGCCAAGTTGAAAGAGTACACCGCAGTCGTCACGCAGCAGATCAAGGAACAGCTTTCCAAATTCAAGGAAATCTTCCGCGACCATTCCCATGTACCGGACAGTTTCGACGCCGCGCGCGACGATGCCTTGCCCCTGCGTTCGGAGTTATTCAGCGCCATGCAGATGGCCGCCCACGGCAAGCATCTGGCCGCCGGCCATGCGGTAGGGCGACACCATGGCCGCGACCGCCTGCTGGCGCGCCTGGCCGACAATGCGGCCCTGATCACGGCCACCGTCAACGAGCTGACGGCGACCGTCAAAAGCGGACGTCAGGTCACGCCCGCTTCGGAATGGCTGCTGGATAATTTTTACCTGATCGAAGAGCAGATCCGCACCACGCGGCGCCACTTGCCGAAGAACTACAGCAAGGAGCTGCCACGGCTGAGTTCCGGCGTGGATGCGGGCTGTCCGCGCGTGTATAAAATTGCGCTGGAAATCATCTCGCATGGCGACGGCCGCGTCGACCTGGAAAACCTGTGCCATTTCATCGAGGCTTACCAGGACGTGGCCACCTTGACGCTGGGTGAACTGTGGGCCGTACCCATCATGCTGCGCCTGGCCCTGATCGAAAACCTGCGCCGCGTCGCCGCGCGCGTGGCCGACGACCGCATGCAGCGCGACCTGGCCAATACCTGGGCCGACCAGATGACGGACATCGCCGAGCGCAATCCCAGCGGCTTGATCCTGCTGGTAGCCGACATGGCCCGTTCGAATCCGCCGTTGACCAGCGCCTTCGTGGCCGAATTGTCGCGTCGCCTGCAGGGACAGAGTTCCTCGCTGACCCTGGCGCTGTCGTGGCTGACGCACAAGCTGGCCGAGTCGGGCCTCACCATCGAGCAGCAGATCCAGTCCGAGATCGGGCAGCAGGCGGCCGATCAGGTGTCGATCGCCAACAGCATCGGCAGCCTGCGTTTTCTCGGCACCATGGACTGGCAGGAATTCGTCGAGACCATGAGCGTGGTCGAGCAGACCTTGCGCCTGGACCCGGCCGGCACGTATGGCTTGATGGATTTCGCCACGCGCGACAGCTACCGGCACGCCATCGAACGCATCGCCAGGCGCAGCGCGCGCAGCGAAGTGGACGTGGCCGAGATGGTGGTGCAGCTGGCGCATACGCACGGCAACGGCAATGACGCGCGCCGCGGCCACATCGGCTTTTACCTGGTCGGGCGCGGCGTGCTGGTGCTGGAAAAGCAGGCCGGCGCGAAGCTGCCGTTCATCGAGGCGCTGCAGCATACGGCGCGCGCCGCGCCGCTGGCCGTCTACCTGGGGGCCATCTCGTTCCTGACCCTGGCGACGAGCGCCTTGCTGCTCGAGCGCGCCGTGCGCCATGGCGTGCAGGGCTGGCCTTTGGCGGCGCTGGGCGTGCTGGCGCTGCTGGGCAGCAGCCAGCTGGCCGTGGCCGTGGTGAACTGGCTGGCGACCCTGATGACGTCGCCCCATCCGCTGCCGCGCATGGATTACCAGGCCGGCATTCCGTCAGATGCGCGCGGCATCGTCGTGGTGCCGACCCTGATCTACAGCGCGGACAACGTGGCCGCCCTGTGCGAGGCGCTGGAAGTGCGTTATCTCGCCAACCGCGACCCGAACCTGCGTTTCTGCCTGCTGACGGATTTTGTCGATGCGTCCGCGCAAACGATGCCGGGCGACGAAGCCTTGCTGCGCCAGGCGCAGGAGACCATCCGTGGCTTGAACGATAAATACCGCGTGGAAGGCGCCGAGTTCAAGGACAACGGCGACCCAGCCGACCCGGAAGAGCTGGGCCATGCGGGGCCGTTCCTGCTGCTGCATCGTCCGCGCCTGTGGAATTCGCAGCAGAATGCGTGGATGGGGCAGGAGCGCAAGCGCGGCAAATTGTCCGATCTGCACGCGTTTTTGCGCGGCGGCGCGCGCGACAGATTCTCGCTGGTGGAAGGCGAGTTGCGCGGCCTGCGCACGATCAAATACGTGATCACGCTCGACACCGATACGCAGCTGCCGCGCGACGCGGCGCGCGAATTCATCGCCACCATGATGCACCCGCTGAACCGTCCCGTGCTGGACGCGGCCGGCACGCGCGTGGTGGCCGGCTACGGCATCTTGCAGCCGCGCGTGGCCGTGGCGCTGCCTAGCGCGAACGCCTCGCGCTACGAGCTGCTGTGCGGCGGCGAACCGGGTATCGACCCGTACACGCGCACCGTCTCCGACCTGTACCAGGACGTATTTTACGAGGGCTCCTTCATCGGCAAGGGCATCTATGACCTCGACATGTTCGAGCGCGTGCTGGGCCAGCGCCTGCCCGACAATAAAATCCTCAGCCATGACTTATTGGAAGGCTGTTATTTACGCGCCGGCTTGCTCAGCGACTCGCAACTGTATGAAGAATACCCGGCCCGTTACGACGCCGATGTCAGCCGCCGCCAACGCTGGATACGCGGCGACTGGCAACTGATTGGCTGGTTGCTGGGCCGCGTGCCGGGCCGCGCCGGCAAGCGCGAACGCAATCCTTTGTCGATGCTGTCGCGCTGGAAGCTGTTCGACAACCTGCGCCGCAGCATCGTGGCGCCGGCCACCACCCTGTCGCTGCTGCTGGTGTGGGGCTTCTTGCCGCACGTGGTTTTCTGGAGCGTGGCCGTGCTGGCCATCATCTTCCTGCCGCCCGTTTTTTCGGCCCTGTACGATCTGCTGCGCAAACCGCGCGACACCCTGTGGCGCCAGCATCTGGCCGCGTTCGAGCGGCGCTGCGGCGTGCAGTTTTCGCATGCCATGCTGACCCTCGTCTTCCTGCCCTATGAGGCCTGGATCAGCCTCGATGCCATCGCGCGCACCCTGTGGCGCCTTGGCGTCTCGCACAAGCATTTGCTCGACTGGCGTGCCTCGAACCTGCATACGTCTTCCGGCTCGCAGGCAGACAGCTGGCGCGCCATGTGGTGCTCGCCAGCGCTGGCGCTGGTCACCTTTGCCGCCTTGCTGCACTGGCGCCCGGAAGCGTTGCCGGCCGCCGCTGTGGTGCTGCTGCTGTGGCTGGCCGCGCCCGCCATCGCCTGGTGGATCAGCCGCCCCATCGAGCGGGCCGTGGCGCGCCTGTCGGCCGAGCAGGGGCGTTTCCTGCATGGCGTGGCGCGCAAGACCTGGGCCTATTTCGATACCTTCGTCGGACCGGACGATCACTGGCTGCCGCCCGATAACATGCAGGAGCATCCGAACCTGGTGGTGGCGCACCGCACCTCGCCGACGAATATCGGCCTGGCCCTGCTGGCCAACCTGACGGCCTACGATTTCGGCTATCTCACCATGGGCCAGTTGATCGAGCGCAGCCGCGCCACCTTGCACAGCATGGGGGAACTGGAGCGCTTCCAGGGCCATTTCTACAACTGGTACGACACGCAAACGCTCAAGGCGCTGCAGCCGATGTACATCTCGACGGTCGACAGCGGCAACCTGGCGGGCCATCTGCTGACCTTGCAGCCCGGCCTGGTGGAACTGTATGACGCCCCGATCATGGGGCCGCAGATCGTGGACGGCATCCGCACGACGGCGCAGGTACTGCAGGAGTTTATCGCCGCGGAAGGCGAAGGCAAGACGGTGCGCGCATCGCTGGCGCTGCTGCAGATGCCTGCCGTGCCAGCCAGCCTGCCCGAATGGCATGCCTACCTGAGTGCCGCGAATGGCGCGGCCGACGCGCTGCTGTCGTTGACCTTGCAAAGCGAGGATGGCGAGCTGGCCATGTGGTGCGGCGCGCTGGCGCGCCAGTGCCGCGCGGCGCTGGCCGAGTTGCTGCAACTGGCGCCATGGGCGGCGCAGGCAGGCCTCGATGCGGCGTGGCTGCGCGTGCCGACCCTGCGCGAACTGGCCAATCTGGAGGCGCCGGAAGGCCTGCCTTCCGAGCTGGCCGCATGGCTGGCGCAAGGCCGCGAACAGGCGGGCCGCCACATGCGCGACATCGCCCATGCGGCGGGCCAGGCGCGCGATTTCGCGCAGATCGAATACGCGTTTCTGTACAACCCATCGACCAAACTGCTGGCCATCGGCTACAACGTCAGCGAACGGCGCCTCGACCCCAGCTACTACGATTTATTGGCTTCCGAAGTGCGCCTGGCCAGCTTCATTGCCATCGCCCAGGGCCAGCTGCCGCAGGAGCACTGGTTTGCGCTGGGCCGCCAGCTGTGCATGGTGGCGGGGCAGCCCGTGCTGCTGTCGTGGAGCGGCTCGATGTTCGAGTATCTGATGCCGCTGCTGGTGATGCCGAACTATCCGAACACCCTGCTCGACCAGACCTACCACTCCGTCATCGAGGCGCAGATCGACTATGGCCGCCAGCGCGACGTGCCGTGGGGGATTTCCGAGTCCGGCTACAACACGGTCGATGCCAGCCTGAATTACCAGTACCGCGCCTTTGGCGTGCCGGGGCTGGGCCTGAAGCGTGGCCTGGCCGACGACCTGGTGGTGGCGCCGTACGCCAGCATGATGGGCCTGATGGTGCAGCCGGAAGCGTCGTGCCAGAACCTGCAGCGCATGCAGGCGGCCGGCTACATGGGCCGCTACGGTTTTTTTGAAGCCATCGACTTTACCACCGCGCGCCTGCCGCGCGGGCAGGTCAGCGCCGTCATCCGCTCGTTCATGGTGCATCACCAGGGCATGGGCTTTTTGGCCCTCAGCTACCTGCTGCACGACCGCCCCATGCAGCGCCGTTTCGAGTCCGACCCGCTGCTGCAATCGGCCTTGCTGGTGCTGCAGGAACGCACGCCGCAGGCAGGCGCGTTTTATTCGAACACGGCCGAACTGGCGGTGCTGCGCAGCGGCGCGCCCGAGCAGGCCATGCCGATGCGCATCCTCACCCAGGCCAACAGCGCCGTGCCCGAAACGCAGCTGCTGTCGAATGGCCGCTACCATATCATGGTGAGCAATGCGGGCGGCAGCTACAGCCGCTGGAAAGACTTGTCCGTGACGCGCTGGCGTGAAGACAGCACGCGCGATAACTGGGGCAATTTCTGCTACCTGCGCGACCTCGACGACGGTGCCGTCTGGTCCACCACGTACCAGCCCACGCTGGCTGAACCGAAGAAGTACGAAGTGATTTTTTCGGAAGGACGGGCGGAATTTCGCCGCGCCGACCATGGCCTCGACCTGTACACGGAAATCGTCGTCTCGCCCGAGGACGACATCGAAATCCGGCGCACGCGCATCAGCAATAATTCGAACCGCCAGCGGCGCATCGAGATCACCAGCTTTGCCGAAGTGGTGATGGCGCCATCGGCGGCCGACGCGGCGCATCCCGCGTTCAGCAAGCTGTTCGTGCAGACGGAAATCCTCGCGCATGAAAATGCGATTTTATGCACGCGCCGGCCCCGCTCGAAAGACGAGCAGATGCCGTGGCTGCTGCATGTGATGACCGTGCATGATATCGACCAGTATGCCGTGTCGTTCGAGACGGACCGCGCGCGCTTCATCGGCCGCGGCAACACGGCGCAGCTGCCGCAGGCGCTGCAGGACAGCGGGCCGCTCAGTGGCGGCCACGGTTCCGTGCTCGACCCCATCGTGGCCATCCGCTACGTCATCACGCTCGAACCGGACCAGGCGGTCACGGTCGATAGCGTGACCGGCATGGCGGAGCAGCGCGAGGCGGCGCTGCACCTGATCGACAAATACCAGGACCGCCATCTGGCCGACCGCGTGTTCGAACTGGCCTGGACGCACAGCCAGGTGGTGCTGCGCCAGTTGAATGCCAGCGAAGCGGACGCGCAGTTGTATGCGCGCCTGGCCAATGCCGTGATCTACCCGAATGCGGCCCTGCGCGCCGAGGCCGGCATCCTGATCAAGAACCAGCGCGGCCAGTCCGGCCTGTGGGCGTATGCGATTTCCGGCGACTTGCCCATCGTGCTGCTGCAGATACGCGATGCGGCCAATATTGAACTGGCGCGCCAGATGGTGCAGGCGCATGCGTACTGGCGCCTGAAAGGATTGATAGTCGACCTGGTGATCTGGTACGAGGAACAGTCGGGCTACCGCCAGCTGCTGCACGAGCAGATCATGGGCCTGATCGCCTCGGGCATCGATGCGCAGGCGATCGACCGCCCGGGCGGCATCTTCGTGCGCCTGGCCGAGCAAATCGCCAACGAAGACCGCATCTTGCTGCAATCGGTGGCGCGCGCCATCATCAGCGACTTGCGCGGCACCCTGGCCGAGCAGGTCAAGCGTCCGCCCAGCCCCGTACTGCGCATGCCGCCGCTGCTGCAGGATCCGTCCCGCGAACAGGGCGGCGTGCCGCACCGGGCGCCAAAGCGTGACCTGATTTTGGAAAATGGCCTCGGTGGTTTCACGCCCGATGGCCGCGAATATGTGATCACCACGGCAGAAGGCACGCAGACGCCGGCGCCCTGGTCGAACGTGCTGGCCAACGCGCAATTCGGCACGGTGGTGTCGGAAGGCGGCCAGGCGTATACGTGGAGCGAGAATGCGCATGAATTCCGCCTCACGCCATGGCAGAACGACCCCGTCTCCGACCTGTCCGGCGAAGCGTTTTACGTGCGAGACGAGCAAACCGGCCAGTTCTGGTCGCCGTCGGCCCTGCCTGCGCGCGGCAGCGGCGACTACGTGACGCGCCACGGTTTTGGCTACAGCATTTTTGAACACAGCGAGGGCGGTATCGCCACTGAACTGTGCACCTATGTGGCGCTCGACGCGGCCGTCAAATACTCCGTCATCAAGGTGCGCAACGACAGCGGCGTGCCGCGCCGCCTGTCCGTCACAGGCTACGTGGAATGGGTGATGGGTGACCTGCGCGCCAAGTCCTGCATGCACGTGGCGACCGAAGTCGACACCATCAGCGGTGCGCTGTTTGCGCGCAATAACTACAACACGGAGTTTTCAGGACGTGTCGGCTTTTTCAATACGGACGCCAGCATCCGTTCGATTACCTGCGACCGCAATGAATTCATCGGCCGCAACGGCAGTCTGGCGCAGCCGGCGGCGCTGCGGCGCGTGCGCCTGTCCGGCAAGGCGGGCACGGGACTGGACCCGTGCGCAGCGATCCAGGTGCCGTTTGAACTGCAGCCGGGGCAGGAGCGCGAAATCGTCTTCATCCTCGGCGTGGGCGGGCGCCGCAATGCCGACGCCAGCACCATGGTGCAGCGCCATGCGGGCAAGGATGCGGCCCGCATGGCGCTCGACGCCGTGCGCGCGCACTGGGAAAGCACCCTGGGCGCCGTGCGCATCGAAACGCCCGATCCGTCGCTGGACGTGATCGCCAATGGCTGGCTGATGTACCAGACCATCGCCTGCCGCCTGTGGGCGCGCAGCGGCTATTACCAGTCGGGTGGCGCCTACGGTTTCCGCGACCAGCTGCAAGATGCGATGGCCATGATCCACACGGCGCCGCAACTGCTGCGCGGCCATTTGCTGCTGTGCGCGGCGCACCAGTTTGTGGAAGGCGACGTGCAGCACTGGTGGCATCCGCCATCGGACCGGGGCGTGCGCACGCATTGTTCCGACGATTACCTGTGGCTGCCGCTGGCCGCCTGCCGCTATGTGATTGCCACGGGCGACGTCAACGTGCTGTCCGAAGTGGCCCCCTTCATCGAGGGGCGCGCCGTCAAGCCGGAAGAGGATTCCTATTACGATTTACCCGTGCGTTCGGGCGAGTCGGCCGACCTGTACGAGCACTGCGTGCGCGCCATCCGCCACGGCTTGCGCCTGGGCGTGCACGGCTTGCCCCTGATGGGTTCCTGCGACTGGAATGACGGCATGGACAAGGTGGGCGAACACGGCAAGGGCGAGAGCGTGTGGCTGGCCTTCTTCCTGTACGAAGTGCTGCAGCGCTTCGCCGAGGTGGCCGTGCTGCGCGGCGATGCGGCGTTCGCCCGGTTCTGCCGCGACGAAGCCGTGAAACTGGCGGCCAATGTCGAGGAACATGCGTGGGATGGCGAGTGGTACCGGCGTGCGTATTTCGACGACGGCACGCCATTGGGATCGCACACCAACGAGGAATGCCAGATCGATTCGATTTCGCAAAGCTGGGGCGTGCTGTCGGGCGCGGCCAACAAGGAGCGCGTGGCCGGCGCCATGCGCCAGGTCGATGCGCGCCTGGTGCGCCGTGACTCGGGGGTGATCCAGCTGCTCGATCCGCCGTTCGACAAATCCGACCTCAATCCCGGCTATATCCGCGGTTATGTGCCGGGCGTGCGCGAGAACGGCGGTCAGTATACGCATGCGGCCATCTGGACGGCGATGGCGTTTGCCCGCCTGGGCGATGGCGAAAAGGCGTGGGAACTGCTGCGCATGATCAATCCCGTACGCCATGGCGTGGATGCGCAGGCGGTGCAACGCTACAAGGTCGAGCCGTATGTGGTGACGGCCGACGTGTATGCCGTGGCGCCGCATGTGGGGCGCGGCGGCTGGAGCTGGTACACGGGATCGTCGGGCTGGCTGTACCGGCTGATCGTCGAATCGCTGCTGGGCTTGACGCGCGAGGCGAACGTGCTGCGCGTGCTGCCGACCATGCCGGCCGAATGGGACAGCTTCAAGCTGCATTACCGCTTCGGCGCCAGCAGCTATGCCATCACGGTGGAAAAGGCACAGGGGCGGCCTGCAGGACTGTCGCTCGATGGCGTGGCGCAGGAGGGCAACAGCATCGCCCTGCGCGACGAGGGCCGCGAGTATGCGGTGCTATTGCTGGTGTAGTCTTGCCCACGACTCAAGAAAGCGCGCTGACCGTTCAGGATCGGCGCGCCGGTATGCATGTTGCCGACATTGGTCAGAAGCCCAGAGCCGCGCCCGCGCCCAGCAGGGTTGCCACGCCCAGCACGGCAAACACCAGTGCCGCGACGCCGTGTACCAGGCGCAGCGACACGCGGTTGGCGATCTTGTCGCCCAGGTACACGGCCGGCACGTTGGCCAGCATCATGCCGAAGGTGGTGCCCAGCACAACAGAGACAATGTCGTGGTAGCGCGCCGCCAGCGCCACGGTCGCCACCTGCGTTTTATCTCCCATTTCCGCCATGAAGAAGGCGATCAGGGTGGTCAGGAAGACGCCATACTTGGCCAACTTCGTTTCGTCTTCGTCGAGCTTGTCGGGGATCAGGGTCCAGGCCGCCATCGCCAGGAAGGACACGCCGAGTACCCAGCGCAGCACGTCGGGCCCCAGCATGCTGGTGATCCAGGCGCCGACGGCGGCGGCGAACGCGTGGTTGGCGATGGTGGCGACGAAAATCGCCAGCACGATGGGCAAAGGCTTGCGGAATTTGGCGGCCAGCAAAAAGGCCAGGAGTTGGGTTTTGTCGCCGATTTCAGCGAGACCGACGATGCCGGTGGAGATGAGGAATGCTTCCATGAGATTGCAAGAGGTACGCGGGCCGGACGAATTAACCAATGATCCACGGGCGACTCCGGCCCATGCGGCCGCCCTGGATCAATGGTCTCGTCAAGTTCTGCAACCACCTGCACCATGGCCTGCGGGCCAATTATGTTGATACAGGTTCCCGCGGCAGGACCGCGGGACGACTACTCCCCAATGTTCGAGGCGCATCATACGCCAATGCCCGTGCCGGCGCCAGTGCCGCCGGGGCATGGCACTGGCTGGTGTGTGGGACTTCCACAACAATGAGCGATTTGCAAACAGACTCGACTTAGAATGCAGTCTGTCCACCACTTCCAGATGGAATGCGCCATGCCGGTCCTTGCCCGCTTGCTTGCCCTGTGTTTGACCTTGTTTGCTCCCTTGCCCGGCCTGTGCGCCGCCGCGCCCTTCGACGACAAGTTCCGCCAGCTGGAAGAATTGCTGCCCACGCCGAACAGCTACCGCACGGCGTCCGGCGCGCCCGGCCACGCCTACTGGCAGCAGCGCGCCGATTACGTGATCCGCGCCACGCTCGATGAAGCGCGCCGCGAAATCACGGCCAGCGAGCAGATCACCTATCACAACCGCTCGCCGGACAGCCTCGCGTATCTGTGGCTGCAGCTGGACCAGAATGGCTTGCGCCAGGATGCCGACCAGCGCCGCGTCCTGAGCGCGCCGTCGCGCCAGGCCTGGCTCAGCGGCACTGAAGAGGAAGCGCTGAAATTCGAAGACTTGCGCGCCCTCCATGCGGGGCGCGAATTCGACGGCGGCTTCAAGCTCACCGCCGTGAAAGCGGCCAGCGGCAAGCCGCTGCCGTATGTCGTCAACCAGACCATGCTGCGCATCGATTTGCCGGTGGCGCTGGCGCCCGGCCAGAGCATCAGCTTTGGCATCGACTGGTCCTATCAAATCAATGACCAGAAGGTGCTGGTCGAGCGCTCCGGCTATGAATATTTTGAAGACGACAAGAACACGATCTTCCAGATCGCACAGTGGTTTCCGCGCATGGCCGCGTATTACGACGCCGTTGGCTGGCAACACAAGCAATTCCTCGGCTCCGGTGAATTCACGCTGGAATTTGGCGACTACGAACTGTATCTGACGGTGCCGGGCGACCATGTGGTGGCCGCCACGGGCGAACTGCAAAATCCTGCCAGCGTGTTGAGCGCGGCGCAGCGCGAGCGCCTGGCGCGGGCGAAAAACAGCAATACGCCGCTGCTGGTGATTACGCCCGCCGAAGCGCTGGCGGCGGAAAAGGGCAAGCCAGCGGGGATGAAAACCTGGCACTTCAAGGCGGTCAATGTGCGCGACGTGGCGTGGGCGTCGAGCCGCAAGTTTATCTGGGATGCACAGGGGCTGGATAGCGGCGGCAAGCGCGTGATGGCCATGTCGTATTATCCGAACGAGGGCAACCCGCTGTGGCAGCAGTACAGCACGCGCGCCGTCGTGCACGCGATCGAACAGTACAACAAGTACAGTTTCGACTATCCGTATCCGAACGCGATTTCCGTCAATGGCGCCGTGGGCGGCATGGAGTATCCGATGATCGCGTTCAATGGCGGGCGTCCCGTGAAGGACAAGAAGACGGGAGCGCTGACCTATTCGAAGACGGCAAAATATGACCTGATCGGCGTGATCATCCATGAAGTGGGCCACAATTATTTTCCCATGATCGTCAACTCGGACGAGCGCCAGTGGACGTGGATGGACGAGGGCCTCAATTCCTTCCTGCAGTACCTGGCCGAGCAGGCGTGGGAAGAGCATTTCCCCTCCTGGAATGGCGAGCCGCGCAAGATCGTCGACTACATGCGCAGCCAGAACCAGGTGCCCATCATGACCAATTCCGAGTCCTTGCTGCAGTTCACGGCGAACGCCTACGACAAGCCGGCCACGGCGCTCAACATCCTGCGCGAGACCATCCTCGGGCGCGAACTGTTCGACTTCGCCTTCAAGCAGTACGCCTTGCGCTGGAAGTTCAAGCGCCCGACGCCGGCCGACTTTTTTCGCACCATGGAAGACGCTTCCGGCACCGACCTGGACTGGTTCTGGCGCGGCTGGTTCTATACCACCGACGCGGTCGACATCAGCATCGACGGCATCAGCGAATATGGCGTGAGCACGAAAAATCCCGAGATTGAGAAGGCGTGGAAGAGGGCGCAGAAGGCGGCGCAGCCCATCTCGATCTCGGACCAGCGCAACAAGGCGCTGCCGAAGAAGGTGGATACCGATCCGGCGTTGCAGGATTTCTATAACCGGCACGATGAATTCACGGTCACCAACAAGGACCGCAACAGCTATGCGGAAGAGCAGGAAGCGCTGGAGCCGTGGGAGAGGAAGCTGCTGGAACAGCGCAACATGGGCAAGCATCTGTACCTGGTCGATTTTTCGAATCTCGGCGGCCTGGTGATGCCGCTGATCCTGGAAATCGAACTGAAAAGCGGCAAGAAGATCATCGAACGCGTGCCGGCCGAAGTGTGGCGCTATGCGCCGCACAAGATCAGCAAGGTCATCGTCACCGACGAACCGATGGTGGGGCTGGTGCAAGACCCGTACTGGGAAACGGCCGACATCGACACCAGCAACAATAGCTGGCCGAGAAAAATTACGCCGTCGCGCCTGGAACTGTTCAAGCAGGACCGGGACAAGAATAACCTGATGAAGGATTTTAATACGCCGCTGAAGGCACCCGAGGCCAAGGCAGAAGCAAAATAGGAAAACAGCGCCGGCCAGTCCGGCGCTTTTTTCTGCCGGCCTGCGCCGGAAGTGCTATTCTGCGCGACGCCCCGGCGCACACGGACCGGGGCTTTCGCAAATCATTCAAAAGACGACCATGCAAACTTTGACCTTCCTGCGCGCGCTGGGCTGTGCGCTACTTTGCCAGGTGACCCTGGCAGCGCACGCCGATCCCCTCAGCTACGCGCGTTACGACCAGGTGCGCACGCGCGACCTGCAGCTGGACCTGAAAGCCGATTTCAAGCAAAAGACCTTGAGCGGCTATGCCGAGCTGTCCTTGAACTGGATCGACCCGGCGGCACGCACCCTGGTGCTCGATACGCGCGATCTGTCGATCGCGAAAGTGCAGGTGCAGGACAAGCGCGGCACATGGCAGATGGCGTCGTATCAGCTGGACAAGGCCGACCCGGAAAAGGGCCAGGCGCTGCGCATCACCACCACGGGCCAGCCGGGCAAAGTGCGCGTCTACTATCACACGGCGCCAAACGCCATCGCGCTGCAGTGGCTCACGCCGCAGCAAACGATGTCGGGCAAGCTGCCTTTCATGTTCAGCCAGTCGCAAAGCATCAACGCCCGCTCGTGGGTGCCATCGCAGGATACGCCGGCCGTGCGTTTTACCTACAGCGCGCGCATCGATGCGCCAGCGGGCATGCGCGTCGTGATGAGCGCCGAGAATGACGACAAGGCGACGGGCAAGGGCGGCTGGAAATTCAGGATGCCGCAGCCGATTCCATCATACCTGCTGGCGATCGCCATCGGCGAACTGGAGGTGCGCAAGCTCGGCCCCCGTTCCGCCGTGTATGCGGAACCGCCGCGCATCAAGGCGGCCGAATACGAGCTGGCCGACACGGAAAAGATGATCCAGGCAGCCGAGGCGCTGTACGGCCCGTATGGATGGGGACGCTACGACATGATCGTGCTGCCGCCATCGTTCCCCTACGGCGGCATGGAAAACCCGCGCCTGACCTTCCTCACGCCGACCATGATCGCGGGCGACCGCAGCCTGGTCGACCTGATCGCGCATGAACTGGCCCACTCGTGGTCGGGCAATCTGGTCACCAACGCGTCGTGGAAGCACATGTGGCTCAACGAAGGTTTCACCACCTACGTCACCACGCGCATCGTCGAGCAGCTGTATGGCAGCGAAGTGGCGCAGATGGGCGTGCAGGTCGACCAGGAAGAACTGGCCGCCTCGATCCGCGAATTGCCGGCCGCGAAAACGGCGCTGATCACGCGCGATGCGGATGCCAACCCGGCGGAAACGTATACGGACGACGGCATCATCTACCCGAAGGGCGCCTGGTTCCTGGCCACCATGGAGCGCCGCGCCGGCCGTGCCGTGTTCGATCCTTTCCTGCGTGGCTGGTTCGACCAGCATGCGTTCCAGAGCGTGACGACGGAGCAGTTCATCGCCTACCTGCGCAAGAACCTGCTGGCACAGCATCCGGACGTGATGCCGCCAGCGGAACTCGATGAATGGCTGTATGGCACGGGCGTGCCGGCCAGCGCGCAGCGCGTCGTCTCGCCGCGCCTGGCGCTGCTGGACCAGCACCGCGACGCCTGGCTCAAGGGCGAGCTGTCCACCAAGGACCTGGGCATGGACAAGTGGATCGCCATCGAATCGATGCACTTCCTGAACGACATCAACAACAAGGCCAGCGCGGCGCAATTGCGCGAGCTGGACCAGGTCTACGGCGTGGGCAAGAGCGGCAATAATGAAGTGGCTTACCGCTTCTACCTGGCATCCGTGAATGCCGGCTACGACGTGCACCAGCCCTTGCAGGCATTCCTGATGAGCGTGGGCCGCCAGAAGTTCGTCGTGCCCCTGTACGGCGCCTTGATGAAGACGCCGCAGGGCCACGCCTGGGCGAAGGACGTATATGCACAGGCGCGTGAACGCTACCACCCGGTGACGCAGGAAAGCGTCGATAAATTGATGGCCGCGCAAGCGCATTGAACCTTTCTTGGACATCCTGAACATGCATACCATGAACCGCCTCGCCGCCGCCATCGTGCTGGCGTTTTCCAGCGTCACCGTGCCGGCGCTGGCATTTGACGCCGCTCCCGTCGTTGCCGCTGCTTTGGCCCCCGCGCCTGCCTTTGACCTGGACCGGGACGTGAACAGCGCCTTGAAGATTTTCGACGTGCCCGGCATGGCGATCGCCATCGTCAAGGATGGTAAAGTCGTCACCGCCAGGGGCTTTGGCGTGCGCAAGCTGGGCGAACCGGCCGCCGTCGACGCCAAGACGCTGTTCGAAGTGGCATCGAACTCGAAGGGTTTCACGGCCGCCGCGCTGGCCATGCTGGTGGACGAAGGCAAGCTGGCCTGGGACGATCCCGTCACCAAACATTTGCCCGGCTTCCAGATGCACGATTCCTACGTCACGGGCGCCATGACCATCCGCGACTTGCTGACGCACCGCAGTGGCCTGGGCCTGGGTGCGGGCGACTTGCTGTGGTGGCCCACCACCACGTTCAGCACGGACGAGATCATCGAGAAGCTGCGCTACATCCGTCCGGCCACGAGTTTTCGCAACAGCTATGCCTACGATAATCTGCTGTACATCGTGGCCGGCAAGATCATCGCCGACAAGGCGGGCAAGAGCTGGGGCGAGGCGATGCATGAGCGCATCCTGGCGCCGCTGGGCATGACGGGTACCACCACCAGTCTGGCGGAAAACGTGGGTAATCCCGACGTCGCCAATGCGCACAGCAAGATCGACGGCAAGATCGCCGCCGTCAAGTCGATGCCGGTGCCGAACGCCGTGGGCGCCGTTGGCATCAACACGAATGCGGAAGATATCGCCAAGTGGATGATGGTGCTGCTCGACGAAGGCAAGATCGCCGGCGTGAAGGACAAGGATGGCAAGGACGCGCGCCTGTTCAGCGAAAAGCAGGGCCGCGAAATGTGGACGGCGCAAACGCCGATCAAGATTGCCGAGCCGAAGCCAGAGCTGGCCGCCACAAAACCGAACTTCAGCGCGTATGGTCTTGGCTTCCAGCTGCGCGACTACAAGGGCATGAAAGTGGCCATGCACGGCGGCGCGCTGCAGGGCTTTTATTCGCGCGTGGTGATGGTGCCGGAAGCGAAACTGGGCGTGGCCATCCTCACCAATGCGGAAAATGGCGGCTCCATGACGGCACTGCAATGGCGCATCCTCGACCATTACCTGCAGGCGCCGGCGTCGGACTGGCTGGCGCTGGTGGCCAAGGTGGAGCAGGACCAGCATGCCGAAGAAGTCAAGAAGCAGGGCAAGGCATCGAGCGCGCGCGCGGCCAAATCGCAGCCATCGCTGCCGCTGGCGGCGTATGACGGCGAGTATGAGGACGCCTGGTATGGCAAGGTCGTGATCAAGCCGGAAGGGAAAAAACATATCCTCAGCTTCACGCGCACGCCGGACCTGACGGGCGAGCTGGAACACTGGCAGCACGACACCTTCATCGTGCGCTGGAAGGAGCGCAATTTCAACGCTGATGCCTACGTGACGTTCTCGCTCAATCCCGATGGCAGCATCGACCGGGTAAAAATGGCGCCCGTGTCGGCCGAGACGGATTTCAGCTACGACTTCCAGGACCTGAGCCTGGCGCCGGTGAAACCGAAGGAAACAAAGAAATAAAGCGGTAGGTCGGGTTAGCGCGCAGCGCGTAACCCGACGCCATCACCGCCGATGCCATCACCGGCGCCAACGATGTTGTCGGATTACGCGCGGCGTTGCCGCGCTAAGCCGACCTACTTGACGAACTTCAAGGTCATGCGGTCGCTCTCGCCGATGGCCGTGTATTTGGCCCGATCCACATCCTTGTTGGCATACGTGGGCGGCAGTGCCCAGACGCCGCCCTGATGGTCGGCATGGTCTTTCGGATTGGCGTTGATGTCCGACTTGGCCGCCAGCTTGAAGCCCGCGTTTTCCGCCAGCTTGATCACATACGCTTCGTGCATGTAGCCGCTGCTGGCCGTGGCATCTTGTGCCTTGCCCGCCGGCAGGCGGTGCTCGACGACGCCGAATACGCCGCCCGGTTTCAGGCTGTCATACACTTCCTTGAACAAGGTCTGCATGCCTGCTTCGCCGATGGGTATCCAGTTGTGGATATTACGGAAGGTGAGCACCATGTCGGCCGTGCCCTTGGGCGCGATGCGGTAGGTGGTGGGCGGCGCGAAGGCGCCGATTTCCACCTTGCCGAAAGCGGCGGGATTGGCATCGAGTTTTTGCTGGAAGCGCGCCGCGCCACGGCGTGCGCCTTCGCTGGCGGATTGAGGATCGTTGCCGGCGGCGATCAGCTTGCCGTTGTCGCGCAGGTAGGGCGCCAGGATTTCCGTGTACCAGCCGCCGCCGGGCGCCAGCTCCACCACCGTCATGCCCGGCTTGATGCCGAAGAACGTCAGCGTTTCATACGGGTGGCGGGCGCTGTCGCGTAGCGCGTTGGCAGGCGTGCGGGCGTTGCCGGCAATGGCCGCCTTCAAGGCCGCGTCGCTGCTGTCGGCCGCCAGCGCCGCGCCGCTGCCGCCGCAGGCCAGCATGACCGTCAGGGCCGCGGCCAGGGATACTCGCTTCATCATCATCTGCTCCATTCATGAGTGGGTCGATTGGTGGCGATCGCCATCAACGCCGATCATCGGGCAAGCACGCTGGCCGGTCAAGCGGATTCCGTACTCCATGCGGCGGCATACGCGGGCATGCCGCTGGTATTGAGCGCATCGGCGATGGCCGCGCCACGGCCGTGCGTAAAAGGCAGTTCGCCCGTCCAGACGACGTGCGCCATGTCGCCCGCGTCGTCGAGCGGGCCACCCTTGCGCTGCTTGACGGCGCATTCGTCGAGCGCGATGCGCAGCACGGTGGTGGCCGCGTATTCCTTGGCGCTGCCGCCGCGCACGTGCGCCAGGCGTCCCGGCGCCAGCTTTTCCATCAGCGCATCCATGGCCGCATGCTGCGGGCCGATGTCGCTCACCTTGTCAAACCGCCCGTAGACCATCGCCGAGCGGTAGTTCATGGTGTGATTGAAGGCCGAGCGCGCCAGCACCAGGCCGTCGAGATGGGTGATGGTCACGCACACGTCGGTGTCGTTGACGAGTTGCTTGAGCATGCGGCTGCCGTTCGAGCCATGGATGTACAGGTGGCCATCGATGCGCCAGCAGGCGGTCGGGATGCAATGGCTGCCCTTGTCGTCGCGGAAGGCGATATGGCACAGGAAGGCGGCGTCGACGATGGCGTACACGGTGGCTTGCTCGTAGCTGGCCAGTTCGGCGACGCGGCGCACGCGGGTACGGGGGCTGGGAGGAAGGGCGACAGCGGTCATGGCGGGAATCCGGTTGGTTGAGGAAACAGGCCGCACTATAATCGGCATCTGGCCCTGAAAAAAGATCCAGAAGTTAGAAATAATTTGGAGCCATAACGGGAGTCGCATGGATTATGCATTGCTGCTGAACGCTTTCGAACGCACGCACCGCGAGCGGGGCTGGCCGCGCCAGCGCCTGCTGCATGAATGCCTGCGCGCGGCGATCCGCGGTGGCCAGCTGGCTCCAGGTACGCGGCTGGCCGCCACGCGCGTGCTGGCGGCCGAACTGGGGCTGGCGCGCAATACCGTGCTGTACGCCTACGAGCAGCTGGCCAGCGAAGGTTTTGTCTTGCCGGACCGGCGCGGCACCGTGGTCGCCGGCAACGTTGGCCAGCCGGTGGTGGCGCCACCGGCCGGCAGCAACGATGGCTTGTCGCGCCGCGCACAACATTTGCGCGGCGTAGCGGGACAGGACAGGAATGCGACGGTGGTGTTTCCCGCCGACGCGATGGGGGCGTTCGCGCCTGGCGTGCCGGCGCTGGACGAATTCCCGCTGGCGCAGTGGCGGCGCATGCTGGACCGCGCGTGGCGCACGCTGACGCCGCGCCAGCTCAATTACGGCGACCCTGCCGGTGAGCCGCAGCTGCGCATGGCCATCGCCGACCATTTGCGCGCCGCGCGCGGCGTCGTCTGCGATGCGGGCCAGGTGTTCATCACGGACGGCACGCAGAGCAGCCTCGATGTGTGCCTGCGCGCCTTTGCCGACCAGGGCGACACGTTGTGGATCGAGCACCCCGGCTATGGCGGCGCGCTGGCGGCGGGGCGTGGCGCCGGCCTGCAGGTGACGGGCATCGCGGTCGACATGGATGGCATCGCGCCGACGGACGACGACTGGAACGCGGCGCCGCCGCGCCTGATCTACACCACGCCGTCGCACCAGTATCCGACTGGCAGCGTGCTCAGTCCCGCGCGCCGCATGGCGCTGCTCGAACGTGCCCGCGCCGCCGGCGCCCTGATCATCGAAGACGATTACGACAGCGAATTTCGCCATGGCGGCCCGCCCCTGGCGGCCCGCCCCTGGCGGCCATGCAGGGACTGGTGGCCGATGCGCCCGTCGTGTATCTGGGCACGTTCAGCAAGACCATGTTTCCGGCCTTGCGGCTGGCATTTATCGTCGTGCCGGCAGGGCTGGCCGGGGCCTTCGCGCAGATGCAGGCGCAGGGCGCCACAAGGGGGCGCGTGGCCGAACAGCTGGCGCTGGCCGAGTTCCTGCGCAGCGGCCTGTTTGCGCGCCATGTGCGTCGCATGCGCCGCCTGTATTGCCAGCGACGCGACGCCTTGAGCGAGGCATTGCAGCGCCATGCGTGTGCGGGCGCGGTCATCCATGGCGGCACGGCCGGCATGCACCTGGCGCTGCGTTTTCAAGACGTGCAATGGGATGACCTGGCGTTGAGCCGCCGCGCCGCGCAGGACGGCATCGTGGCGCTGGCGTTGTCCGCGCATGGCACCGGCGACAGGATGGGGGAAGGTGCGGGCTGGAACGGTTTCCTGCTCGGTTATGCGCAGGTGCCGGCCGAAAACATGGACGGCCTGGCGCGCCGCCTGGGCGCGCTGCTGCCGGTGTGAGGCGGCGCTACTGCCTTACTGCTGGTCCTGCATCCACTGCTTCAAGCCGTTGACCCAGTTCTTGGCAGGCAGGTTGAATTGCTTCTTGATGGTGGCGGCGCGTTCGTACAAGTCGCTGAAATCGAGCGATGGCGATTTTTTGAAGGCCAGCACGACGATGTTTTCATCTTCCGTTTCCGGCACCCAGACGACGGCGTCGAAGACCAGTTCCATCGCCTGCAAGTTCTTGTCGTAGTTGGGGAAGTCGCCGAAGACATTCGTGCACATGATGCCGTCGTCCGTCAGGCAGTCGAAGCAGGCCTGGTAGAACTCGGGCGTGTCGAGCACGGGGCCGCGCGCCTCTTCGTCGTACAGGTCCACTTGCAGCGCGTCGACCGTGCCATGGTTGGCCGGGTCGAGCACGAAATCGAGTGCATTCATTTCACGCACGTCGAGACGCGCGTCGTTCGGCGGCAGCGCAAACTGGGCGCCGCAGATGGCGATCACGTTCGGATTGAGTTCGATGGCCGTGACCGTGGCGTCGGGGAAGCGGCGGTAGCTGAATTTGGTCAGCGCGGCGCTGCCCAGTCCCAGCTGCACGATGCGTTTTGGCTGCGTCTTGAACAGCATCCACATCATCATCATCTGCACGTATTCGAGCTCGATGGCATCGGGTTTGTCCAGGCGCATGGCGCCCTGCACCCACTTGGTACCCAGGTGCAGGTAGCGGATGCCGCGGTGTTCGGTGGTGGTGGCGGGCGGGTGGCCCGGGTGGCTGAAAGCGGTATGGCTGGTGGAGATAAAGTCGGTCGTCATGGCGTCAGTGTAGCAGCCACATGAAAAAAGACGCCGCAGCGTCCTTTGGGAGGGGAGCGCAAGATTGCTTGCGGCGCCGCGCCAGGAAGCCCAGCAGGCCCAGGCCGGCCAGCAGCATGGCATACGTTTTTCGGTTCGGCAACCGGGATCAGGTTCAGCAGGGAAGAATCAATGTCACCGCCAGTCCACCGCCTTCGCGGTTGGCCAGGGTGATGCGTCCGCCATGCGCTTCGGCGATTTCGCGCGTCAGGGCCAGGCCCAGTCCCGTTCCGCTGCGTTTGGTGGAATAAAACGGCACCAGCGCGTTTTCCAGCACGGCGCCGCTCATGCCCGGCCCCCGGTCGCGCACTTCGATGCGCAGCTGGCCTTGCGCCTGGCTGACGTGCAGGCCGATATGCTGGAGCTTGGAGCCGGACTCCAGCGCATTCTTGAGCAGGTTCAGCAGTGCCTGCTGCATTTGCGCCGCATCGAACACGGCGGCCTGCGCGGGCGGCGGGCCGTCGAGCGTGAAGGCCGCTTGCGAAGCCAGGCTGTCGAGGAAGGGTTGCCACTCGCATGGCGCCAGGCGCGGCGCGGGCAGCTTGGCAAAGCGCGCATAGCCGAGGATGAAGGTTTCCAGGTGGCGCGTGCGCTCTTCGATGGTGGCGAGGATTTGCGGCAGGCGCTCCGTCTGGCCGCGGCGTACCAGCTCGGCGCCGGAATGGGCCAGCGAGGCCAGTGGCGCCAGCGAGTTGTTGAGCTCATGGCTGATGACGCGGATCACCTTTTTCCAGGTCTGCACTTCCTGGCGCCGCAGTTCCAGGGTCAGTTGGCGCAGCAGCAGCAGTTCATGCTTGCGCCCGTTCAGGCTGAAGCTGCGCCGCGCCAGGTGATACACCTCTTCCTGTTCCCCTTCGCCGCTGGTAAACAAGCCGTCGTTGCGGCGCGCCAGCGCCTCGGCCAGGGCCGGCGCCGCCTCGCGCACGATGTCGGCCAGGTGGCGTCCTTCGAGCCGGCGGCCGTGGTGCAGCAACTGGCGCGCGGCCAGGTTGGCGTAGACGATGGCGCTGCCCTCGGCCACCAGCAGCATGGCCACCGGCGTGTTTTGCACCATGGTGTCGAGCAGCAGTTCGCGCTGCACCAGGTCCAGGCGCTGCTTGCGCAGCACGTCGCCGAGCGCATTGTGGGCCGCCACCAGGTCGGCCAGTTCATCGTTCTGCGGCCAGCGCAAGCTGAAGCCGAAGTCGCCGTCCTGGTAGCTGGCGACCGTGCCGCTCAAGGCGCGAAACAGCGACAGCATCGATTGCAGCTGCGCGCGGATGGTAATGACGGCCACCGGCAGCACGCACAGCAGGGTGCCCGCCAGTACCAGCAGCGGCTGGCCTGGCAAAAAATGCGCGAGCAGCAGAGCGATGACGATGCCCAGCACCAGCAAGGTGACGATCAGCGCCGTCCAGCGCGTCAGCAGGGAGAGGCGCATGGGACGGTAGGCCATCAGCCGCGCGCGATACCCAGGCGCTCCATGCGCCGGTACAGCGCCTGGCGCGACAGGCCCAGTTCCTGCGCAGCCTGCGCCACCACGCCGTGCGCGCGCGCCAGGGCGGCAACGACGCTGTCGCGGTCCGGCTCCGCCGCTGCGCCATCCTGCGGCACGCGCAGCGATGGCGCAGCCGCCAGCGGCAAGCCCGTTTCCAGCGCGCCGATCACCGGGCCGGCCGTCAGCAGGCTGGCGCGCTGCATCACGTTTTTCAGCTCGCGCACGTTGCCCGGCCAGCCGTGCGCCAGCAGGGTCGCCTGCGCCTGCGCGTCCAGGGTTTTTTCGCTGCCCAGGAAATGCCGCGCCAGTACCAGGATGTCCAGCGGGCGCTGGGCCAGCGGCGGCAGGCGCAGTTCGATCACGTTCAAGCGGTAGAACAGGTCTTCGCGAAACGTGCCGGCCTTGATCATCGCCGGCAGGTCGGCGTTGCTGGCGCTGATGACACGCACTTTCACTTGCCGCTCGCGGTTCGAGCCGAGGCGCTCGAAGCGTCCCGTTTCCAGCACGCGCAGCAGTTTCATTTGTCCGGCCAGCGGCAGGTTGCCGATCTCGTCGAGGAACAGGGTGCCGCCGTCGGCCGCGTCGAACTTGCCATCGCGCGCGCGCGTGATGCCGGTATAGGCACCCGCCTCGGCGCCGAACAGTTCCGCCTCGATCAGCTCCACCGGCACGGCGCCGCAATTGAGCACGACGAAGGGACCGCTGGCGACTTGCGAATTGGCTTGCACGATGGCGGCGATGCGTTCCTTGCCGCTGCCGTTCGGCCCTGAAATGAGCACGGGCACGTCGGCGCGCGCCACCTGGCACGCCAGGTGCACCACTCTTTCGGTGGCCGGGTCTTGCCACACCATGCCGCGCAAATCGAAGTCGTGTTCCAGGGCGTGGCGCTGGCGCCGCTCGGCCACCACGCGCTGGCGCAGCGCGCGGTTGGCCTGTCCCAGTTCCAGCAGGTTCTGCACGCTGGCGATCAGGCGCCGGTCATCCCATGGCTTGGCCAGGTAGTCGGCCGCGCCGGACTTGATCAGGTCGACGGCCGCATCGAGCTGGGTCCATGCCGTCAGCAGGATCACGGGCAGGTCCGGGTAGCGCGCGCGGATGGCGTGGAACAGCGCGCTGCCTTCCTCGCCCGAGGTGGTGTCGGCCGTGAAGTTCATGTCCTGCACCACCAGGTCGATGGCGTGGCGCTCGAGCAGCTGCAGGCCTTCCTCGGGCGAGGCGGCGCGCACGGCGTCGATCTCGTGCAGGGAGAACAGCACGTCGAGCGCGATGGACACGGCGGCATTGTCGTCAATAATCAGTACGGTAGGCATGCGCGCAGCATATCACTCAGGTGCCGGCTCAGGTACTGCGGGTGGCAGTGGCCGGCGAAATACTGGCCGCGCGCCATGCCGGGCCGTACACGGCGCCCAGGCCCAGCAGCCAGAAGACGGCCGCGCCACCCAGCAGGTAGGGCAGGGGCAGGCGCGCCATTTCCAGCTGGCTTACCAGCAGCTGGTTCAGCGCCAGGGCCAGCAGCACGCCGGCAGCCACGCCCACGCTGGTGATCATGAAATTCTCCGTTAAAAAATAGCGCAGGATGTCGACGCGGCGCGCGCCCAGTGCGCGCCGCACGCCGATCTGCTTCCTGCGCTGCGTCACCCACAGGCTGGCGATGCCGACGATGCCGCTGGCCGTCACCAGCAGCAGCAGGGCAGAGACCGTGATCAGCATCCACGACATCGCGTGGTCGGCGCGGTAGCGCGTGTCGCGGTCTTCATCGAGCGTGCGCAGGCGCAGGATCAGCTTGTCCGGCGTGGCTGCGCGGATGGCCTGCTCGGCTTCCTTCATCACGCGGTCGCGCTGGCCCGCTTCGGCACGGATGGTCAGCAGAGTATCGCCGTCTCCCGTCAGGCGTACGGGAAACAGCACCGAATACTCTCCCTTGTCACCCACTTCCGCACCCTGGCTCTGCAGCCGCTCGACGACGCCGACGACTTGCAATTGCTGCGCTCCTTCGCCGGTGCCCAGGAAGAGGGGCATGCCCAGCGCACTGCCGCCACCAGGGTGGATTTTCTCGGCCATTGCCCGCGTGACGATGACTTGCGGGGGGAATTCTTCCGTCACGTTCTGGTCGATTTCGACGATCTCGGCTGGCGTGAAGTCACGTCCTTCCACCAGCTTCAGCCCCCAGGTCTTGATCAGCGAATCGGGCGTGATATACACGGCGGCAATGGCGGAACTATTTTCCTGCTTGCGGCTGGCGGCGAAGCCGCTGTTGCTGCCGCTGCGCGACAACGGCACCTGGCTCACCTGCGCTACCGAGACGACGCCCGGCACGGCGCGCGCGGCCGCGGCCAGGCGCTTTTGCAGCGCGAGTTCTTCGTTGTGACCCAGCGGGCGCAGGTTGCGCGCCAGCAGGTGGAAGACGTCGCCCTCCGCCGCCACGCCGCTGGGTCGCGCCGCCACTTCCTGGCGCACGTTGACGATATGCAGGGCATTGGCCAGGATGGCCAGGCTCAGGGCTACTTGCACGGCGACCAGGATGGCGCCGGTTTTGCTGCGCATCAGCGCAGACAGGATGGGTCGAATTTCCATGGTGTTCCTATTCGTGTGCGGTCGATTCTGTCATTGGGATTTGAGCTGGATGGCCGGCGTCACCTGGCAGGCGCGCCAGGTCGGCAGCAGGCCCGCCAGGATCGCCGCGGCCACCGAGATGACGAAGGTCATGGCCAGCATCACCCAGTCCATGTGCGCGGCGACGGTCAGCTGCTTCGACTGCATGCCGATCAGTGCCAGCGCACCGAAGGACAGCAACAGTCCCAACATGCCGCCGGCCAGGCCGATGACGGTGGTCTCGACGAGGAACTGGCGGAAGATATCGCTGCGCGAGGCACCCAGTGCGCGGCGGATGCCCACCTCGGCGGCGCGTACCGAGAACTTGGCCAGCAGCAGGCCGATGGTGTTGACCAGGCACAGGGCCAGAAAACCGAAGGCCAGCCAGGCCGACAGCTTGTTGTCATTACCCACCACGCGCAGGTGCACCAGCCATTCATCGATGCTGAACAAGCGGTTGGGCGCAGCGCGTTTCAGGCGGCCCAGCTTGCGCTGCTCCTGCGCATAGCTGTCGAGGTAATTTTGCAGTTCGCCGCGCTGGCCGTCGTTGGCCATCTCGAACCAGAACTGCATCCACGTGCATTCCGAATCGAGCGTGCCCTGGTAGCCCGGCTCCCGGTTGCCGCTGCAGTTCATGCTGCCGTTATGGCTGGTCTGGTGGCGGATCGCACTGGTAAACGGGATGAAGTAACTGTCCTCGCTGCCGAAGGCGCCGCTGCCGATGATGCGATGGATGCGCGGCACCGGCTCCCATTTGTCGAGCACGCCCGTGATCTGGTATTGGAAGCCCATGAGCGTCATGCGCTGGCCCACAGGATTGCTGTCGCCGTACAGCTTTTCCGCCAGCTTGCGCGACAGGACGATGACGTCGGCACCGGCGGCATCGTCGGCCTCGCTCCATGGCTGGCCATGCAGAAAGGGCGTCTCGAACATGGGAAAGAAATCGCGGTAGGCGGCCAGACCTTGCGACGTGAAGGCGCCGATGTCCTTGCGCTGCGGCTCGATGGCACCGCCCACGCCGAACATGACGCTGCGCCGCTCACCCATTTTGCTGTTCTGGAAATTGACGGCGTCGCGGTAGCTGAGCTGCTTGTCGCCCGATGCATTTCCCGGCGTATAGCCGGAGAGGGAGCCATTGTCGACCAGCGGCACGAACATGCGGCCATTCTTGTGCGGCAGGGGATTGCCCGACATGACATGCAGGATGGTCAGGGTAGAGATGCTGGCGGCCACGCCGATGGCCAGGGTCAGCACCATCAGTGCCGTCAGGGCTGGGTTGCGGCGCAGGCTGCGCAGGCCGAGCAGAAAGTAGTACTGGAACATGGGCGATCCTCAGACAGTGGCGGCGTTGCTGCCGGCCTTGGCCTGGCGGCTGGCCAGCGATGGCCCCTTGTGCGCCAGGTCCGACACCTGGCCGTCGATGATGTGCACATTGCGCTGGCTGCGCAGCGCCAGTTCGGGATCGTGCGTGACCATCAGGATGGTGGTGCCTTGCGCGTTGATGTCTTCCAGCAGTTCCATCACGCCGCGCGCCATCTGCGTGTCCAGGTTGCCGGTCGGTTCATCGGCCAGCAACAGTTTGGGCGAGCCGGCCAGCGCGCGCGCGATCGCCACGCGCTGCTGCTGGCCGCCCGACAGTTCGGCCGGATAGTGTTTCATGCGCGACGCCAGGCCCACCTTGGCCAAGGCATCCTCGATGCGTTCGCGCCGCTCGGCACTGTTGAAGCCACGATAGCGCAGCGGCACGTCGACATTGTCGAACAGCGACAGGTCGGGAATCAGGTTGAAGCCCTGGAAGATGAAGCCCAGTTTTTCGTTGCGCAGGCGCGAGCGGGCATTGTCGTTCATGCCCTTCACGTTAACGCCGTCGAGGATGTATTCGCCGTCGGTGAATTCTTCCAGCAGACCAGCGATGTTCAGAAAGCTCGTCTTGCCGGAGCCGGAAGGGCCTGTGACGGTGACGAATTCACCTTGCTTGACGTGGATGTCGAAGCCGCGCAGCGCGTGCGTTTCGATCATGTGGGTGCGATAGACTTTGTTCAGATTTTGCATGCGCAGCATGGCGTGCCTCTTTCTAGGATGGGATGCAGCTTATTGATTGATGGAGATGCGGGCAGCGTTTTCAAACGATTCCGTGCCGGCGACGACGACCTTGTCGCCCAGCTTCAGGCCATCGAGAATTTCCACGGCCGAGACACTGGTAGCGCCCATCTTGATGGGGGTGCGGATGGCCACGCCGTCGCGCACCACATAGGCGAAACGGCCGCCTTCTGCCTCGACGAAGGGGCCGCGCGCCAGCATCAGCACATTCGGCTTTTCGTCGATCAGCAGGCGCGCCGTGATGCGCTGGTTTTGTCGTAGCCCTGCCGGTTGTTCACCATTGAAGCGCACGCGTGCCAGCACCTGGTTTTTCACTACTTCCGGCGACAGCGCCGACAGTTTCCCTGTCGCCTTGATGGCACCCGTTTCGATTTCCGCGCGCATGCCCAGGCCGATATCGGCCACATAGGTTTCCGGCACTTCCAGCTCGACTTCCAGCTGCGACAGGTCGACCAGGGTCATCAGCGCCGTATTGGCTTGCACCACGCTGCGGTTGGCCACCGACAGGGTGCCGATGAAGCCATTCACCGGTGCGCGCACGGTCAGTTCGTCGACGCGGCGCTGGGCGTTGTCACGGCTCAGGCGCTGGCGTTCCAGCTCATTCGCCTTGGTTTTCAAGGCCAGGGTCACGTCCTCGCTTTCCAGGCCTGCTGCCTGCGAAGCGTGCTTGCTGCGGATGTCGGCAGAATTCAAGGCATCCTTGGCCTTCTGGTAATCGATCTTGGCGATGATGCCCACTTGCGCCACGCTTTCGTAGCGTTCCAGGGTACGCTGTGCGGACAGGCGTTCGATTTCGGCCGTATCGGCTTCACGGCGCGCCAGCAGTTTCTGTTTCTTGGCCAGGATCTGCTGGCGCGCCACTTCCGCTTCCAGTTGCTGCACGCTCGACTGCTCCCGTTTCAGCGCGTCGGAGAGGTCCGGCGATTCCAACACGGCCAGGATGTCGCCTTTTTTTACCGTGTCACCGGCCTTGGCCTTCAAT
The DNA here is from genome assembly GCF_019443505.1 of Janthinobacterium sp. PAMC25594. NCBI lineage: Bacteria > Pseudomonadati > Pseudomonadota > Betaproteobacteria > Burkholderiales > Oxalobacteraceae > Janthinobacterium > Janthinobacterium sp. PAMC25594. Next base: position 3,561,060 of record NZ_CP080377.1, on the reverse strand, counting down.
GTCACGGTCGCTACCGTTGTCGAATACAGGGTGGGACTGATGGCGGCCACCACCCGGCCATTCACGGCCGCGTCGCGGATCAGGGTGCCGCGCGTGACGTCGGCGATGCGCAGGCGGCTGCTGTTGACGGAATGCTCGCTGTTGCGCCAGCCGGCAACGGCAGCGATGGCGGCGCCGATGACGATGACGACGCCGGCCAGCAGCAGGGCACGTTGCTTGTGGCGCTGGCCCGGTGGGGCGGACAACACGGCGTCTTGGGAAGAGGTATCGCGGATCATGGTCGGGTCTCGTGGAGAATGCCTTTCCCAATGCACGATCCGTGCCAGTTATTAAGTCGTTGATTTGAATGGAGATTTTTTTTGGTGTCCGGCTGTCCGCCGTGTCCGCGCTGTCCAGCATGTCCGTTCGCGCAGGCGGCGCTTGATAAATTGGCAATCGTCTGCATCTGCTGTAGCGTTCCCTTCATTGACTCCTCTACCGGCGCCATGCATCCATTCCTCCAGCAATTTTTTCATGTCAGCCCCTTCGCGCCGGCGCTTGATTATCCTTTCGCGCGCAGCGACGTGGCGATGTTGCAGCTGCTGACGGGCGAGGCGCCAGCGCTCGATGGCCAGACCTGGGACGAGCTGCTGCTGGATCAGTATGCGGCGCAGCTGGCGCGCGAGACCAGCATCTTTGGCCAGCAGGAGCTACACCGGCGCCTGAGCGGTGGTCATGCCGATCCTGCCTCCATCGCGCGCGTCCGGCGATTGCTGGAGGAACCGGCCCAGGCGGCCAGCGTGCAGCGCGCCTGCCTGCCCTTGCGCCGGGCCGATACGGAAGTGAGCGAGACCCTGTTCGGTGCGGCGCTGGCGCCGGCGCCATGGTGGCGCGCCTGGCTATGGCTGGTGCCGCTGGCCTTGTTGCTATCCATCGCCGCCACCTGGCTGGTGGGTTGGCCTGCGCTGTTTGGCGTGCTGGCCGCCTGTGTCGCGCTAATGAGCATACAGGTGCGTTTTTACGAAAGCGCCAAGGTATGGGAACGCACGCTCGATACTCTGCGCCATCTGCTGCAAACCCGTGCCGCGCTGGCACGGCTCGATGTACCGGCGGCCGTGCCATTGGCTGCCGGCGGCGCGCAGACGGCAAAGCTGACGCGCGCCATCGAGCGCTCGCTGCTGCATTACGTGCCTTTCATCGATACGGTACTGGTTGAATATGGCGACTGGCTCTTGCTGAAAAACGTCAAGCGCTATTTCCGCACGCGCCAGCTGGTGGCGCAGCAGCTGCCCTTCCTGCGCGATAGCTTTGTCCAGGTGGCCCGGCTGGAGGCGGACCTGGCGCTGGCGCGGCACCTGCGTGCGGCGCCCGTATTTTGCTGGGCGGGCGCCGCAGCGCCGCGCGCGCTGGCCTTGCAGGGCATGCTGCATCCCTTGCTGGAGGACGCCGCGCCCCTGTCGTTCTCCGTGAAGGGCAAGGGAGGCTTCATCTCCGGCCAGAACGGTATCGGCAAGAGTACCCTGCTGCGTTGCATAGGCTTGAACCTGGTCTGCGCGCGGGCCTTTGGCTTTTGTCATGCCCACAGCGCCGATGTGCCGCGCCTGGCCGTGTATTCGAGCATGCAGAACGAGGACTCGCTCGATGGCGGCGAAAGTCTCTATATCGCCGAATTGCGGCGCGCGCGCGAGTTGCTGGCGCTGGCCGAAGCGGGGGCGCCAGCGCTGTTCCTGATCGACGAGATTTTTCGCGGCACCAACCACCTCGAATCGGTGGCGGCCGCGGCCGCCGTGCTGCACTCCCTGGCCGCGCGCCACCTGGTGATCGTCTCGTCGCACAACCTGGTGCTGGGGCCGCTGCTGGAAGACTGCCTGGCGCCGTGGTGCGTGCGCCGCGATGACGGGGGCGCGCTGCGGCTGGCGCCCGGCGTGCTGCAGGCCACCAACGGCATCGCCCTGCTGGCGCAGCGTGGTTTTGACGCCGGCATCGCTGACAAGGCCGGGCGCGTCTTCGACTGGCTCAGCACGCACATGGCGCAACCGGCCGATTGCGGCGGCGTGCTGGAACGGGGGTGATGGCCGCCCTTACTTGTCCTGCTTTTCCGGCGTGCTCTTGTCGATCACTTCGCGGCAATCGCCACGGATGATGGCGTTGTCGTAATTGGTCCAGCCGTAGCTGTCGACGTAGCGCTTGTGCTGCTTGAAGCGGGGGCTGGCGATGCTCCATTCGGGCTGTTCGCCGGCAAAGCGGATGTCGCCCAGGTCGAGCAGCGTGTGGAACATGTTTTCCGTCGACAGGCGCGCCTTCTGATGGCGCCGCAGCTGCGTCACCTTGTCCGGATAGTGCTGCTGGAATTGCGGCGAATACCAGACGAAGGCGGGCACGTGGAATTCGAATTGCGTGTTGTGGCCATGGAAGGCCAGGCGGCAGGTGCCGTCGTACAGGGTCTGGCCATGATCGGCCACGTAGACGAGCGAGCTGCGCAGGGCGGTGCGCTGGCCATCGTCCTTCAGCATGCCGATCACGTTCGACAGGAACCAGTCCGTGTACAGGATGGAGCTGTCGTAGCTGTTGTTCAGCTGCGGCTTGATGGCCGTGTCCGTGTAGACGGGCTTGTCGACGCCAAACAGCGACGGCTGCCACTTGTCGAAGGACTTCGGATAGCGCTGGCTGTAGTTCCAGTGGCTGCCCAGTGTGTGCAGCACGATGAGTTTTTTCGGCGCCGGGTCGGCCAGCGCATTCTTGAACGGGTCGAACAGGATCTGGTCGAAGTTCGAACTGTTGGTAAAGCCGCCCAGGTTCAGGAATTGCACCACGTCCGCTTCCTTGGCAAACACGGACACGGGCGTGTCGAACTGGCCGAACGAGATCTGGTTCGACAGCCAGTAAGTCTTGAAGCCCGCTTCCTTGTAGGCGGTGAGGAAGGATTTTTCCGAGAAGCCATCCTTGAGGCTTTGCGTGGCCGGCTTGCGCGAGATGATGACGGGCACGGACAGGCGCGTGGCGGAAACGGCCGTGATGACATCGGCCAGCGGCACCAGGTTGCTTTCCTGTTTCAGCAGGGGATTGGTGTCGCGTTCGTAGCCGTTCAAACTCCAGCGGTCGTAGCGCGACGATTCGCCGATCACCATGACCACCACTTCCGGATGGGCATCGGGCTGTTGCTGGTGCGCGCCGAAACGGAAGCTGCTGCTTTTCTGTCCCAGTTCGGCCAGGTACTTGCGTTCCTTGTAGAAATCGAAGCCGCGCGCGGCCAGGCCGAATGGCCAGGAATTGCTGACGGTGTCGAAGGCGTAGGGCAGGCGCGCCCAGTGGGGCAGGCTGGGCCAGCCCAGGCCCGTTTCGTCGGCGCCGGCGATGCTGGCGTTCTCCGGCTTGCTGCTTTCCTCGTCTTCTTCGGCCGTTTCGTCTTCGGTCGAGCTGGCGTCGCCGAAGCCGGAGGCGCCCGCCTTGCCGCTGGCCGCCGGCCCGCCGGCCTTGGCGGACGCGGGCGCGCTATGCAGAACCTTGGCCTCGAAACCGAATTCGTAGCCATACCACCAGAAGCCGCCCAGCAGGATCAGCAGCACGAAGGCGGCCGGGCGCGTCTTGCCGCGCCAGTCCAGGTCGCGCGTGCGCGTGGCCGCAAACCAGCCGAGCAGGCACCAGGCGATCACGCCCAGCATGACGGCGCCCATCAGCCACACTTTTTGTCCGAGGAATTCCATCGCTTCCTTGGGGCTGGTTTCGAAGATGATGCCCAGGTGGTGCGTGGAAATGCCCTGGCCGTAGAAGATGAACAGGTAGATTTCCGTCGGCAGGGCCAGGAAGGCGGGCACCAGCAGCCAGTGGAAGTACGCGGGACGCTTGAATACGCTCCAGACAGCCAGCCAGGCCAGCAGCTCGAAGGTGAGCATCTGCCAGGGATGCTCGAGCGCACGCCCCAGCAGCGCGGGGACGAAGGGCACGGCCGTCAGCAAGGCATACGTCAGGAGCAGGAACAGATTGGCAGGGCGAAGCAAGGAGCGCATAAGGGTGGGCGGGAGGGCAGCGAAAAATGTCCGCTATTATCAATCCTTTTGTTGTCTTGCGGTCGTACAAGAATGCGCGCGTCCGATGCTTGGCCGTAGAGAAAGAGTGTCAAATCATCAAGCACCGCGAGGTGCGGGCGTCTGCGCGCCGCAGCCAAAGATTAGTCAAAATGCCACAAAAGTGCCTCTTTTTTGCCTTTTTTTATAGCAAAAAGCGGTAAACTGATTGACCCCCTGTAACACAAGGTCTAAACTAGCGAGTTCTCGATTTTATTCTGCTCATCGTTTACGCATTACCTGGCATTTCATGGCCGCTCCTTATCGAGTGGCTGCGGGCGCCTCCGGTGCGCAGTTGATGGAAGCGGGACGAGGTTTTAGTCGCCGGGCATCTTGTCCGGGTTATTAATCGTAGTTTTTTGTTGGATTTATAACGATGCCAACCATCAATCAATTGATTCGCAATCCACGCGTCGCTTTGACCGTGAAGAGCAAATCGCCGGCGCTGGAAAACAGCCCGCAAAAACGTGGCGTTTGCACACGTGTTTACACCACGACTCCAAAGAAGCCTAACTCGGCTCTGCGTAAAGTCGCTAAAGTTCGCCTGACCAATGGTTTCGAAGTCATTTCGTACATTGGCGGTGAAGGCCATAACCTGCAAGAGCATAGTGTTGTGCTGTTGCGCGGCGGTCGCGTCAAGGATTTGCCGGGTGTGCGTTACCACATGGTTCGCGGTGCTCTGGATACCCAAGGCGTCAAAGACCGTAAGCAATCGCGTTCGAAGTACGGTACCAAGCGCGCTAAAGCTGGCAAGAAGTAATAAGTTGTACGCAGCAAACCCAAGTTTCGCTCAGTGGCAACTAGCTAAGTGAATGTAGTCGACCGCATCTGGTCGAGTAAGTGGAAGACTATGATGGTCGTCCGCGAGTGTGCGAAGAACGCGCGCTCAACTGAAGATTGAAAGGAATTGATATGCCACGTCGTCGTGAAGTACCCAAGCGCGAAATTTTGCCAGATCCAAAATTCGGCAACACTGATGTCGCTAAATTTGTAAACGTGCTGATGCTGTCCGGTAAGAAATCGGTTGCAGAAAACATCATCTACGGTGCTTTCGAGCACATCGCAGCAAAATCGGGCAAAGATCCGCTCGAAGTTTTTGCTACCGCAATCAACAACGCCAAGCCGCTGGTTGAGGTGAAATCCCGTCGCGTCGGTGGTGCAAACTACCAGGTGCCGGTCGAAGTTCGCCCAGTCCGTCGTATGGCTCTGTCCATGCGTTGGTTGCGTGAAGCTGCTAACAAGCGCAGCGAAAAATCGATGCCACAACGCCTCGGCGGTGAGCTGATGGAAGCGGCTGAAAGCCGTGGCGGCGCGATGAAAAAACGCGACGAAGTCCATCGTATGGCTGAAGCGAACAAAGCGTTCTCGCATTTCCGCTTCTAATATAAAGCCAGCTACCGCAAGGCGGCTGTCAAGCATCTGTTGTTCGAGGCCGGGCTCATTTTTGCAAAAAAATGCTGCTCGGTTTTGTCCATTCATTTAGGATTAATTATGGCCCGCAAGACCCCCATTGAGCGCTACCGCAATATCGGTATCTCCGCTCACATCGATGCAGGTAAGACGACCACCACCGAGCGCGTTCTGTTCTACACGGGCGTGAACCACAAGCTGGGCGAAGTCCATGATGGCGCTGCTACCACCGACTGGATGGCGCAAGAGCAAGAGCGCGGCATCACGATTACCTCGGCTGCTGTTACGTGCTTCTGGAAGGGCATGGCAAACAACTTCCCTCCGCATCACATCAACATCATCGACACCCCAGGCCACGTTGACTTCACCATTGAAGTAGAACGTTCGATGCGCGTGTTGGATGGCGCCTGCATGGTTTACTGTGCAGTCGGCGGCGTGCAGCCACAATCGGAAACGGTTTGGCGTCAGGCTAACAAGTACAAAGTGCCACGTCTGGCCTTCGTGAACAAGATGGACCGTACCGGCGCCAACTTCTTCAAGGTCTACGATCAGATGCGTTCGCGCCTGAAGGCCAACCCAGTGCCTATCCAGATGCCTATCGGCGCTGAAGACCTCTTTACCGGTGTTATCGATCTGGTCAAGATGAAAGCGGTCATCTGGGATGACGCTTCGCAAGGCATGAAGTTTGAATACGGCGAAATTCCTGCCAACCTGGCTGCTGAAGCTGCCAAGTGGCGCGAAAACATGGTTGAGGCCGCTGCTGAAGCGTCCGAAGAACTGATGAACAAGTACCTGGAAGAAGGCGACCTGACGGAAGCCGAGATCAAGGCTGCTTTGCGTCAGCGTACCATCGCCAGCGAAATCGTTCCAATGCTGTGCGGTACCGCCTTTAAAAACAAGGGCGTGCAAGCCATGTTGGACGCGGTCATCGAGTACCTGCCATCGCCAATCGACATTCCACCTGTCCCAGGTCTGGACGAGGACGAGCAGCCAGTCGAGCGCGCAGCCGACGACAATGAGAAATTCTCGGCATTGGCGTTCAAGATCGCAACCGATCCGTTCGTCGGTCAGTTGTGCTTCATCCGCTGCTATTCGGGCACGTTGAATTCGGGCGATTCGGTCCTGAACTCCGTGAAGCAGAAGCGTGAGCGTATTGGCCGTATCGTGCAGATGCAAGCCAATGAGCGCGAAGAAATCAAGGAAATGCGCGCTGGCGACATCGCCGCCGTCGTGGGTCTGAAAGACACCACCACGGGCGATACGCTTTGCGACGAGAAGGCAAGCGTCGTTCTGGAGCGCATGGTCTTCCCTGAGCCGGTGATTTCGCAGGCAGTCGAGCCAAAAACCAAGGCCGACCAGGAAAAAATGGGCCTGGCGCTGAACCGCCTGGCGGCAGAAGATCCATCGTTCCGCGTGCGTACCGATGAAGAATCGGGCCAGACCATCATCGCCGGTATGGGCGAGTTGCATCTGGACATCATCGTTGACCGCATGAAGCGCGAATTCAACGTTGAAGCGACCGTCGGCAAGCCACAAGTGGCTTACCGCGAAACGATCCGTAAAGTGTGCGAAGAGTCGGAAGGCAAATTCGTCAAGCAATCGGGTGGTCGTGGTCAATACGGTCACGTGGTTCTGAAGATCGAACCGCAAGAACCGGGCAAGGGTTTCGAATTCGTTGACGCGATCAAGGGCGGTACCGTTCCTCGCGAATACATCCCTGCAGTTGAAAAAGGTGTGCGCGACACGCTGACTTCGGGCGTGATGGCTGGTTACCCAGTCGTTGACGTGAAAGTCACGCTGTTCTTCGGTTCGTACCATGATGTTGACTCGAACGAAAATGCATTCCGCATGGCCGCTTCGATGGCATTCAAAGATGGCTGCCGCAAAGCATCGCCAGTCATCCTGGAGCCGATGATGGCCGTGGAAGTGGAAACACCGGAAGACTACGCCGGTACCGTGATGGGCGATCTGTCGTCGCGTCGCGGTATGGTACAAGGCATGGATGAAATTGCTGGTGGTGGCGGCAAGATCATCAAGGCCGAAGTGCCTCTGTCGGAAATGTTCGGTTACGCCACATCGTTGCGTTCGTCGACCCAAGGTCGTGCGACTTACACGATGGAATTCAAGCACTATGCTGAAGCACCTAAGCATGTGACTGAAGCGATCGTAAGCTCGAAAGCTAAGTAATAGAAGTTCCGGGCCGGCTTTCACGAGAATGCCGGTCCCTACATTTAAATCATTGTTCTAAGGAAGAATAAAATGGCAAAAGGTAAATTCGAACGGACCAAGCCGCACGTCAACGTCGGCACCATCGGCCACGTCGACCACGGTAAAACCACGCTGACCGCTGCAATCGCAACGGTTCTGTCGAAGAAATTCGGCGGCGAAGCCAAAGCATACGACCAGATCGATGCGGCACCAGAAGAAAAAGCGCGCGGTATCACGATCAACACCGCTCACGTCGAGTACGAAACGGCAGCGCGTCACTACGCGCACGTTGACTGCCCAGGCCACGCCGATTACATCAAAAACATGATTACCGGTGCTGCGCAGATGGACGGCGCGATCCTGGTATGCTCCGCAGCTGACGGCCCAATGCCACAGACCCGCGAACACATCCTGCTGGCCCGCCAAGTTGGCGTTCCATACATCATCGTGTTCCTGAACAAGTGCGACCTGGTCGACGACGCAGAGCTGCTGGAACTGGTTGAAATGGAAGTGCGCGAGCTGTTGTCGAAGTATGAGTTCCCTGGCGACGACGTGCCTATCATCAAAGGTTCGGCACGTATGGCGCTGGAAGGCAAAGAAGGCGAAATGGGCGTGGATGCAGTGTTGCGTCTGGCCGATGCCCTCGATTCGTACATCCCAACGCCAGAGCGCGCTGTTGACGGTGCGTTCCTGATGCCAGTGGAAGACGTGTTCTCGATCTCGGGTCGCGGTACCGTGGTCACCGGTCGTATCGAGCGCGGCATTGTCAAAGTCGGCGAAGAGATCGAAATCGTTGGTATTATCGATACCGTCAAAACGACTTGCACCGGCGTGGAAATGTTCCGCAAACTGCTGGACCAAGGTCAAGCAGGCGACAACGTTGGTCTGCTGCTGCGCGGCACCAAGCGTGAAGACGTGCAACGTGGTCAAGTTCTGGCCAAGCCAGGCTCGATCAAGCCGCATGCGCACTTCACCGGCGAGATCTATGTTCTGTCGAAAGACGAAGGCGGCCGTCATACGCCATTCTTCAACAACTATCGTCCACAGTTCTACTTCCGCACAACGGACGTGACTGGTTCGATCGAGTTGCCAGCAGACAAAGAAATGGTCATGCCAGGCGATAACGTGTCGATCACCGTCAAGCTGATCAACCCGATCGCGATGGAAGAAGGCCTGCGTTTCGCTATCCGTGAAGGCGGTCGTACCGTCGGCGCCGGTGTTGTTGCAAAAATCCTGGCTTAATTCTTAAGCCTGCATAAAAGAAGACGCGTCGTCGCCCGGCGCCCTTCTTTTTATTCAACTGCCGGGGTTGGCAAGCATTTTGGTGCTATCATGTCGACCCTGACGGTTGTTGCGTCAGAAATTCCCGTATGACCTCATTGCCGTGCAGACTGCGCGGTTCGTTCTTTTAAGGAAATATCATGTCGGCACCAAACCAAAAAATCCGTATCCGCCTGAAGGCTTTCGATTACAAACTGATCGACCAGTCCGCTCTGGAAATCGTTGAAACCGCGAAGCGCACCGGCGCTGTCGTCAAAGGCCCAGTACCACTGCCTACCCGTATTCAACGTTTCGATGTGCTGCGTTCCCCGCACGTCAACAAAACTTCGCGCGATCAGTTCGAGATCCGTACGCACCAACGCCTGATGGACATCGTTGACCCAACGGACAAAACCGTTGACGCGCTGATGAAGCTGGACCTGCCAGCTGGTGTTGATGTTGAAATCAAACTGCAATAAGAGTTTCAAGGGCGGCTGACAATACCGTAGCATCAGGTGTTGACAGCTGTTCCAGGCTGGCGGGGTGTCCCGCTGCCTGATGATGGGGCCGGGCCTGCTCACAAGCGTGAGTGCGCCCGGCCCCATTGCTATTGGCCCGCAGTATTGCGTTTACGCCGTACATCTTTCACTCCCCGTTCTCTTTCTCCGCTTTACTTTCTTTTTCTATCGTTATCCAAACTGGCGGACCAGGCCGGCACAGGCCAAATTGATCCCGGAAAACAACAAGTTGGCGGATAAAGTCGGATTAAAACAACAATTGTTAATTTCCCCCTTCCTTGCGTGGCCTCAATGTGAGAAATTTGTAATATACGGCGAGAATGTATGACTTTTTTACAAAAACGGTCAACGAGACGTATCGATTTACAAAACGAAAATAATATTTGAGGAGTAGTCTTGAAAAGTACGGTAAATAACAATACACCACGGTTGAAGAAAAGCACGCTTGCAATTGCATTGACATTAGCCTTCTCTCAATACGCCACAGCACAAACAACTGCCGAGCCTGTAGAAAAACTGCAGCGCGTCGAAGTCACCGGTAGTAGTATCAAGCGTACCGAAGCTGAAACAGCTGGCTCGCTGCAGGTTCTGACCCGCGACGACATCGAGCGCACCGGCCAGACCACGGCGCTGGGCATCCTGAATTCCTCCGCCGCCATCAGCACCTCGATCGACTCGGCAAGCTCCAGCTCCGGCAGCTTTGCTACGGGCTCCTCGGGCGTGGGCATGCGTGGCCTGGGCAAGGTCGCTACCCTGGTGCTGGTCAATGGCCGCCGCATTGCACAATACGGCCTCGCCGATGGCGCACAACAGAACTTCACCAACCTGGATGCGATCCCGGCTGCCGCCATCGAGCGCATCGAGATCCTGAAAGACGGCGCTTCGGCAATCTACGGTTCCGACGCCATCGCTGGCGTCATCAACATCATCCTGCTGAAAAACTTTGAAGGCGCCAAGATCACCGGCAACTACAAGGAAACCGACGGTTTCAAAGACCAGCGCAGCCGCAATGTTTCCGGCATCGTCGGTTACGGCGATATCGACAAGGATGGTTTCAACACCTACCTGACGTACGAATCCTACAAGAACGACGGTTACACCGCTGGCGACCTGCGCAGCCACTACCCTGAATGGCACCGCCAGACCCCGGGCCGTTCGACCTGGGACGCCCCGAGTGCGTTCTCGCCAACCGGCAACTACTTCCTGAACAGCACGAACATCGTCGCCGCGCCCGGCTGCCCGGCCGACAAGATCGACCCGAAAGACAAGCTGTGCAAGATGGATATCTTGCCGTACAGCGGCCTGACCACCAATGCCAAGCGCTATGCGCTGGCCAGCAACACGCACTTCCGCATTGGCAAGAACATCGACGCCAACTTCGAGATCACCAATGCCGGCGCCAGCAACGATTACATCGTCCCCCCGTTCAACGTCAGCAACGGTAGCGCCACCACGTCGCCGAGCACCTGGTACGACGCGATAAACGGCAAGATGGTCGGTCCATACTTCTATCCAAAATTGCCAGTTGGCCACGCCAACAACCCTTACGGCGTACCGGTGGAATACCGTGCCCGCATGATGGATACCGGCAACGGCTTCAACTTCAACCGCACCGAATCCGACCAGACGCGCGTCATGCTGAGCCTGAACGGCGACATCGGCAATTTCGACTGGAAATCCGCAGTCGGCTACATGAACTCGAAAGCCAACAAGGCCACCCGTGCCGTGAGCGCTACCGGTTACAACAATGCCATCGTCAACGGCACCTACAAGTTCGGCCAGCAAAACGATACCGCGCTGCTGGAGTCGATGTTCCCGGTGCGTACCACCAAGGGCGAGTCGAAGATCACCTTCATCGACGCAACCGTGTCCGGTGAAGTGGCGCAATTGCCAGCCGGTCCTTTGAACGTGGCGTTCGGTACCGACATCCGCCGCGAAAAGTATGAGATGGCCAGCTCGGACAACGTGCTGCGTGGTGACCTGGTCGGCATCGCCGGCCTGCAGGTCAAGGACACCATGGATCACTACGCGCTGTTCGCGGAAGCGACCATTCCGGTGGTCAAGCGTGTGGAAGTGAGCGCCGCGGTACGTGCCGACAAGTCCACCAACAGCGACGTGCACTTCTCGCCGAAGCTGGGCCTGCGCGTCAACGCCACCGATACCCTGTTGTTGCGGGCCACGGCCGCTGGCGGCTTCCGTGCGCCTAACATCGTGGAAACCGGTAATGGCCTGGGCCGCAGCTCGTTTGCCACCGATGTCAGCGATCCACGCCGTTGCGCAACCGCCAGTACCTTGAACAAGCTGGTGCAGAACAATCCAGCAGCCACCAGCGTCGACAAGGCTCAGGGCAACACCTTCCAGAACAGTGATTGCAAAGGCGGCGTGCCTAGCTTCGTGTCGGCGAACAAGGACCTGAAACCGGAAACCTCGCGTTCGATCACCGCCGGTTTCGTTTTCGAACCGGTCAAGAACTGGACTGTGGCACTGGACTACTACCATATCGAACGCAAGGACGAAATCGGTACCCGTGGCGTGGCTGACATCCTGCGCGGCGAAGCTGGTCTGCCAGCCGGACAGTTGGTGCGTGTCGATAACTCTGCTTCCGATGCGCAATTCCTGGCGCTGGTGAACAAATACGCACCAGGCAATACCACCAACTTCGGCGGCGTTGGCTCGATCGGCCTGCTGTACAACCCATACGTCAACAGCGGCAAGACCCGTGCTTCGGGCTTCGACTTTGACGCGGGTGGCCGTTTCAACACCAGTATCGGCCAGGTTCGCCTGAAACTGGAAGGTAGCTACCTGTGGAAGTACCAGGAGTTCAGCGTGACCGACAATGCCTATGACACTAACCTGGCAGGTAACTATGACCTGGGTTCGCGCCTGAAAACCAAGTTGCGCGCCAGCTTGAAGACCGGCTCGTTTGACCACGGCATGACCCTGAACTACGCCAGCGGTTTTAGCAACGACAGCCAGACTTCGCCAACCTACTGCGTCACCAACAAGGTTTCGGCTGAGAACATGGGTGTTTGCTCGCGCGTAGGCAGCAACACCACGGTCGACTACAACCTGTCGTACGGCGGCATCAAGAACACGCGTCTGAGCCTGTTCATTGACAATCTGTTCGACAAGGCTGCACCAGTGCAGTGGCGCAGAGGCTACGCTGAATCGTTCCAGATGCGTCGTATCGGTGTAACGGCCAGCTACACCTTCCTCTGATCGTCGTCAGTTGATACCCCACCGCCCGGTGCCGATGCCGGGCGTGTCAAAAACCAGGCCTCGTGCCTGGTTTTTTTTGCCCTGCCATCGAGGCAAGGTGTTCGGCGTCCCCCTGTTTTCCGGCTTCATGTATGCGGCCGTCGGCAGCTACATCATCCAGACCTGGCGCCTGCTCGACATGCGGATCCGCCACCATCCGCCGTACTGGATGGCGGTGCTGATCGCGCTGCTCATCTACGCCAACTTCTTCACCCATCACTGCATCGGCGACTACCGCTGGTATCTGGCCGCCTGCGCGCTGGGCTTGTACGCGCGCACCACCGTGGTGTTCCGTCCGCTCGACCGCGACCGCGGCATGCCCTTGCTGCTCGGTTTCGTGCTGGTCGGCTTCTTTATCTGGCTGGCCGAAAACATCAGCACCTAATGGAGTGCATGGTCGCTGCTGGTGGTGATGACGTTCACCATCGTGGCCCACCTCAAGCACATCAAGGCCAGCATCCACGTCGCCCGGCCTTAGGTCGGGCGGCTTTTTGCCAGCGCACGGCAAGGCGCGCGATTGACGCCGCTTGCCCGCTTCAGGGATACTCCGGACTTGTCCATTAATGCGTGCCGCCGCCATGTCCAAGACTGTCCTGATCGTGGAAGATGAACAGGCGATAGCCGACAGCATCGCCTATGCCTTGCGCACGGACGGCTTTACGCCGCGCCATGTGACCTTGGGTGAGCAGGCGCTTGCCGTGCTGCGCAGTGAGGCCGCACCGCAACTGGTGGTGCTCGATATCGGCTTGCCCGACATGAGCGGGCTGGAAGTGTGTCGCCGGCTGCGCCAGTTTTCCGACGTGCCGGTGATCTTCCTGACGGCCCGCAGCGATGAAATCGACCGTATCGTCGGCCTGGAAATCGGCGCCGATGATTACGTCACCAAGCCGTTCTCGCCGCGCGAACTGGTGGCGCGCATCCGCGTCATCCTGCGCCGCGCTGGCGCGGGCGTCGCGCCGGCGCCGGCGCGTTTCGAGTTGCGCGCGCTGGAGGCGAGGGTACTGTTTCACGGCCAGCCGCTGGACCTGACCCGTTACGAGTACCTGCTGCTGAAAACCTTGCTGGAGCACCCGGGCCACGTGCTGTCGCGCGCGCAGCTGATGGAGCGCGTGTGGAGCGCAGCGCCCGACACGCTCGATCGTACCGTCGATGCGCATGTCAAATCGCTGCGTGCCAAGCTGCGCGCCATCGATGCGCAGGCCGACCCCATCCACACCCACCGTGGCCTCGGCTACAGCCTGGCCGGCGCATGAAGATCGGCCTGCGTATCCTGCTCGGCTACTTCCTGATCGTCGGCCTGGCCGCGTGGTTCTTGCTGAACGTCTTCGTGGAGCAGGTCAAGCCGGGTGTGCGCTCGACCCTGGAAGACACCCTGGTCGATACCTCGCAACTGCTGGCCAGCCTGGTGGCGCCCGACTTGAAGGCGGGCACGCTGGCGCAGTCGCCCGTGGCCGAGCGCATGCAGGACTATGCGCGCCATGGCGTGGACGTCAATATCAATGGCGTGCGCAAGCGCACGCTCGATTACCGTATCACCATCACGGACCGGCACGGCATCGTGCTGTTCGACTCCAGCGGCCGCGACGTGGGGCGCGACTATTCGCGCTGGAATGACGTGTATCTGACCTTGCAGGGCAAGTATGGCGCGCGCAGCACGCGCAGCCGGCCCGACGACGAGATGTCGACGGTGATGCATGTGGCCGCACCGATCCGCGACGGCAATGCAGTGATCGGCGTGCTGACGGTGGCCAAACCGAATGCCAGCGTGCAAGCCTTTGTCGAACGCAGCCAGCGCAAGATATTGCAGCGCGGCGCCATCCTGTTGCTGCTGTCGTTGCTGATCGGCCTGGCATTCGCCTGGTGGCTGCACCATGCGCTGGGCAAGCTGATGCATTACATCGGCGACGTGGAAGCAGGGCGCAAGGTGGCGCTGCCGGCGTTGGGCAATAATGAAATCGGCACCCTGGGGCGGGCGCTGGAGGCGATGCGCACGCGCCTGGAAGGCAAGGAATACGTGGAGCAGCTGATGCACGCCCTGGCGCATGAATTGAAAAGCCCGATCGCCGCCATCCAGGCATCGGCCGAGCTGCTGCAGGAAGACATGCCGCCGGCCGAGCGGCGCCAGTTCCTGGCCAGTATCCTGGAACAGAATGCGCGCCAGCGGCAACTGATCGACAAGCTGCTGGCCCTGGTGCGCGTGGAAAAGCAGCAGCGCCTGGATAAGCCCGAGCGCATCGCGCTGGGGCCGCTGCTGGCGCAAGTGGCGCAGGACGCGGCCGCCACCCTGGCGGCGCGCGGCGTGCGCCTGCAGGTGCAGGCGGAAGAGGGGAGCGTGGCGGGCGACGCCCTGCTGCTGCGCCAGGCGCTGGGCAACTTGCTCGACAACGCGGCTGGCTTCGCGCCACCGGGTAGCGGCATCGACCTGACGGCGCGGCGCCACGGCAGCCAGGTGGAAATTGCCGTGCGCGACCGCGGTGAGGGCATCCCCGCGTATGCGCTGGAGCGCGTCTTCGAGCGCTTTTACTCGCTGCCGCGCCCGAGTGCTGGCAAGAGCACGGGCCTGGGCCTGCCCTTCGTGCGCGAGGTGGCCTCGCTGCATGGCGGCACGGTCGAAGTGCTCAATCATGCGGAAGGCGGTGCCTGCGCGCGCCTGTGCCTGCCGCTGGCTTAGAGGCTATCCCAGTAGGGAGCGTCATCTGCTGGTAGTTCATCAGGAGCGCGGACAAGGCGTGAGGAGGACGCGTGGCGAGCCACGCGACGACGATCAACGCAGTCCCCGCTTCTGAGGGGCGCCAGCAGGGGATGTATTCATCTGCTGGGATAGGCTCTTGGCGTGCATTTATCTGCAGACTTCACACGCAGCGCATCATCAGCGCACATGATTTTTCTACACTGGCCGCCTTACTTCAAGGATGCGCCATGCAAAAAACTCTATTCGTCAAAGCGTTGATCGTGTTCGGCCTGATGTTGCTGATCGGCCTGCCTCTGCTGATGATTCAGGAAACGATCAAGGAGCGGATGGAATTCCGCCAGGAAGCCGTCAACAGCATCGCCGCCGATTCGGTGCGCGAACAAACCATCATCGGTCCCATCCTGGTGATTCCCTACACGGAGCAATATGAAGAGCGCGTGGAGGTGGCCAAAGGCGATGACAGGGATGCGAAAGCGCCTGTGCGCACGGAGTTGCTGCACCGCACGGTGCAGCGCCGCTTGCTCGTGTATCCGAACGACTTGCAGATCAATGGCAATATCGACACGGACCGCCGTTACCGCGGCATCCACCAGGTGCTGGTCTACAGCGGCCAGCATGCCTTCAAGGGAGATTTTACGTTGCCGGCCAGCACGCAGTTGCCGCGCAAGTCGCCGGACTCGCGCATGACCCTGGGCGCGCCTTTCGTCGCTCTGTCCATCGAGGACGTGCGCGGCATCCGTAATATCCCGAAAATCGACTGGGGCGGGCAGAAGATCGAGTTCGAGCAGGGCACCGACTTGTTTGCCTTCCGCAGCGGCCTGCATGCGCCGCTGGGCGCCATGCCGCTGGCGCAAGCGCAACAGGTGAAATTCAGCTTTGACCTGGGGTTGGACGGCATCGAACGCCAGCATTTCGTGCCGGTGGCGAAAAACAGCCAGATCCGCATCAAGTCGAACTGGCCCCATCCGCAGTTTGGCGGGCGCTTCCTGCCGTCGCCGAAACTCCGCCAGATCAACGCCGATGGCTTTCAGGTTGAGTGGAGCATCTCCTCGCTGGCCACCAATGCGCAAACGCAGCTGAGCACCATCGAGGGGGAATTCAAGGTGCCCGACAGTGCGCCGCTGGGCCAGGTGGACCGCTTCAGTGTGGGCTTCATCGAGCCGGTGAATGTGTATTCGCAATCGGACCGCGCCACCAAATATGGCTTGCTGTTCGTGGCGCTGACCTTTGCCGCCTTCTTCATCTTTGAAATCCTGAAGAGTCTGCCGATCCACCCGGTGCAGTACTTGCTGGTAGGCCTGTCGCTGGTGATCTTCTTCCTGCTGCTGGTGGGCCTGGCCGAGCACATCGCCTTCCTCGCCGCCTATCTGATCGCCAGCGCCGCCTGTATCGCGCTGACCAGCTTTTATCTGGCGCACGTGCTGCACAACGGCTGGCGCGGCATCGGCTTCGGCATGGCGTTGACGGCGCTGTATGGCGCCCTGTATGGCTTGCTGAGCTCGGAAAACAATGCGCTGGTGATGGGCAGCATCCTGTTGTTCGCCGTGCTGGCCGCCATCATGGTGGCGACGCGTAAAGTTGACTGGTATCAAGTGGGCAAGGGCGTAGCGGCACCCGCTGCAGAGCCGCATGAATAGGCGATGTATGCTACATTAGCCGACCTTTGCAGCGCCCCAGGCAACTGTCGCAGGGGCGTCGCGCAACACTTTGACATACCCCGTGTTAACTTGTTGCGTCAAGGGTTTTTGTGCTATATACTAGCCGGCTTCGGTATGGATTCGTCTTTTTTGGATCCTACGTTACTTTGTAGTTAAACAAGCCCCGCCCAATCGCAGGTGGGAATGGAGAAAAAATGAGCCTAGGCCTTCTCGGTCGCAAGGTTGGTATGATGCGCATTTTCACGGATGAAGGGGATTCGATCCCGGTCACCGTGTTGGACGTATCGAACAACCGTGTTGCGCAAATCAAAACCCCTGAAACAGATGGCTACTCCGCTGTTCAGGTCGCATTCGGTCAACGTCGCGCTTCCCGCGTGACCAAAGCTGTTGCTGGTCATCACGCTAAAGCTGGCGTTGAAGCAGGTACTCTGTTGAAAGAGTTCCGTGTCGATGCTGCTAAAGCCGCTGAACTGAAAGCTGGCGATGTTGTCGCTGCTTCCCTGTTCGAAGTCGGTCAAAAGATCGACGTGCAAGGCGTTACCATTGGTAAAGGCTATGCAGGCGTTATCAAACGTTATCACTTCTCTTCTGGCCGTGCAACGCACGGTAACTCGCGTTCGCACAACGTTCCAGGTTCCATCGGTATGGCACAAGATCCAGGTCGCGTTTTCCCTGGTAAGCGCATGACCGGTCATCTGGGTGACGTTAACCGTACGATCCAGAACCTCGTGATCGCCCGTATCGATGCCGACCGTCAGCTGTTGCTGGTCAAAGGCGCGATTCCAGGTGCGAAAAATGGCCAGGTAGTTGTCTCGCCAGCCATCAAAACCAAAGCCAAGAAGGGAGCTTAAACGATGGAACTCAAGCTTCTGAATGCGCAAGGTCAAGCCGCCTCGAACGTTGCTGCAGCCGATACGATTTTCGGCCGTGACTACAATGAAGCGCTGATCCACCAAGTCGTCATCGCGTATCAAGCGAATGCACGTAGTGGTAACCGCAAGCAAAAAGACCGTGAAGAAGTTCACCACACGACGAAAAAGCCATGGCGCCAAAAAGGTACCGGCCGCGCTCGTGCTGGTATGTCGTCCTCGCCACTGTGGCGCGGCGGTGGTCGGATTTTCCCGAACTCGCCTGACGAAAACTTCACCCACAAAGTGAACAAAAAGATGTATCGCGCAGGTATCTGCTCGATCCTGTCGCAGCTGGCTCGCGAAGAGCGCCTGATCGTCATCGACGATCTGACGATCGACGCGCCAAAGACCAAGCTGTTGTCGCAAAAATTGAACGGCCTGGGCTTTGATTCGGTTCTGATCATCACCGACGTTCTGAACGAAAACCTGGAACTGGCATCGCGCAACCTGCCTAACGTACTCGTCGTTGAGCCACGTCACGCAGACCCGATGTCCCTGGTGTTCTACAAGAAGATCCTGGTCACCAAAGCTGCATTGGCCAAGATTGAGGAGATGCTGGCATGAGCGCGATTTTGAAACATAGCGAAGAACGCTTGATGAAGGTGCTGTTGGCGCCCGTGATTTCCGAGAAGGCCACCATGGTCGCGGAAAAGAACGAGCAAATTGTATTCCGCGTACTGCCGGATGCAACCAAGCCTGAAATCAAGGCAGCGGTCGAACTGCTGTTCAAGGTTGAAGTTCTGTCCGTGCAAACTGCAAACCGCGAAGGTAAGCAGAAACGCACCGGCAAATTCAACGGTCGTCGTAACCATACCAAGCGTGCTTTCGTGTGCCTGAAGCCTGGCCAGGAAATCAACTTCTCCGAGGAGGCTGCATAATGGCACTCGTTAAGATGAAACCAACCTCGCCAGGCCGTCGCGGCATGGTAAAGGTGGTGAACCCAGACCTGTACAAAGGTCGTCCGTTCGCTGCCCTGGTTGAAAAGAAATCCAAGACCGCTGGTCGTAACAACAACGGTCACATCACCACCCGTCATATCGGTGGTGGTCATAAGCAACACTATCGCTTGATCGACTTCAAGCGCACCAAAGATGGTATTCCAGCGAAAGTGGAACGTATCGAATACGATCCAAACCGCACCGCGAATATCGCTCTGTTGTGCTACGCCGACGGCGAACGTCACTACATCATCGCAACCAAAGGCATGGCCGTTGGCGACAGCGTGATGAACGGTTCGGAAGCACCGATCAAATCGGGTAACTGCTTGCCAATCCGTAACATCCCGGTCGGTACCGTGATGCATTGCGTCGAAATGCTGCCAGGTAAAGGTGCCCAAATGGCACGTACCGCTGGCGCTGGCGTTGTGCTGATGGCACGTGAAGGTACCTATGCTCAAGTGCGTCTGCGCTCGGGTGAAGTACGTCGCGTGCACATCGAGTGCCGTGCAACGGTTGGTGAAGTCGGCAATGCCGAGCACAGCCTGCGTAAAATCGGTAAAGCTGGCGCGATGCGCTGGCGCGGTGTTCGTCCTACCGTTCGCGGTGTGGTCATGAACCCGGTCGATCACCCGCACGGTGGTGGTGAAGGTAAAACAGCAGCTGGTCGTCATCCAGTTTCGCCATGGGGCCAACAGACCAAGGGTAAGAAAACACGCAGCAACAAGCGTACGACTTCCATGATCGTCTCGCGCCGCGGCAAGAAATAAGGGGTAGCACATGACACGTTCATTGAAAAAAGGGCCGTTCTGTGACGCCCACCTGGTGAAAAAAGTTGAAGCCGCGCAAGCAGCCAAAGACAAAAAGCCAATCAAAACCTGGTCGCGTCGTTCGACAATCATGCCTGACTTTATCGGCCTGACGATCGCGGTTCATAACGGCAAGCTGCACGTGCCGGTTTATGTTTCCGAAAACATGGTTGGTCACAAGCTCGGCGAATTCGCACTGACCCGTACGTTCAAGGGCCATGCAGCTGACAAAAAGGCTAAGAAATAATGGAAACTAAAGCTATCCTCAAAGGTGTGCGCCTGTCGGACCAAAAGGGCCGCCTGGTTGCTGACCTGATCCGTGGCAAGAAAGTTGACGCTGCACTCAACATCTTGCAATTCAGCCCGAAAAAAGGTGCTGCGATCATCAAACGTGTTCTGGAATCCGCTATTGCGAATGCCGAGCACAATGATGGCGCGGACATCGACGAATTGTTCGTGAAAACGATCTACGTCGAAAAGGGCCCGGTCCTGAAGCGCTTCACCGCGCGTGCAAAAGG
Organism: Janthinobacterium sp. PAMC25594; assembly: GCF_019443505.1. Classification (NCBI taxonomy): domain Bacteria; kingdom Pseudomonadati; phylum Pseudomonadota; class Betaproteobacteria; order Burkholderiales; family Oxalobacteraceae; genus Janthinobacterium; species Janthinobacterium sp. PAMC25594. The sequence goes on along the minus strand of NZ_CP080377.1, from coordinate 3,540,840 downwards.
CCGTGGCGACCGTATTTCGAAACAATCCTGTCACGTTTACGTGACTGTCGGTAACTAAGGAGCCACGATGGGTCAGAAAATTCATCCAACCGGTTTCCGTCTGGCGGTCACCCGTAACTGGGCTTCGCGCTGGTATGCAGGCAACGGTAATTTCGCTGCCATGCTGAACGAAGACTTGAAAGCACGTGCTTACCTGAAAAAGAAACTGAAGAACGCATCCGTTGGTCGCATCGTTATCGAGCGCCCAGCCAAGAACGCGCGCTTCACGATCTACAGCTCGCGTCCAGGCGTGGTCATTGGTAAAAAAGGCGAAGACATCGAAGTACTGAAGTCGGCGCTGACCAAGATCATGGGCGTACCTGTTCACGTGAACATCGAAGAAATTCGCAAGCCAGAAATCGACTCGCAACTGATCGCCGATTCGATCGCTCAGCAGCTGGAAAAACGGATCATGTTCCGCCGCGCCATGAAGCGTGCAATGCAAAATGCAATGCGCCTGGGTGCTCTCGGTATCAAGATCATGTCGTCCGGCCGTCTGAACGGTATCGAAATCGCGCGTAAAGAGTGGTACCGCGAAGGCCGCGTGCCTCTGCATACCCTGCGCGCCGATATCGACTACGGTACCAGCGAAGCGTCGACCACCTACGGCATCATCGGTGTCAAGGTGTGGGTATACAAAGGTGACCGCGCGCCTAACGGCGATGCACCAGTCATCGATACCCCAGCTGACGAGAAGAAAAGCCGCGGCCCACGCCGTGACGATGGCAAGCCAGCTGGCCGTCCACGTCCAGCCGGTGCCGGTGCGAAACCATCCACAGCACCAGGTGCACGTGTGCGTACCGCCGCTAAACCGGCCGCCGCAGCAGCACCAGCTGAGAAAGCAGGAGAATAATCATGCTGCAACCAGCACGCAGAAAGTATCGTAAAGAGCAGAAAGGCCGTAATACCGGTATTTCGCACAGCCGCGGCACCGCCGTGTCGTTTGGCGAATTCGGTCTGAAGGCAGTTGCGCGCGGTCGTATCACTGCGCGTCAAATTGAAGCGGCGCGTCGTGCAATGACGCGTCACATCAAGCGCGGTGGCCGTATCTGGATCCGTATTTTCCCGGACAAACCGATTTCGAACAAACCGGCTGAAGTCCGTATGGGTAACGGTAAGGGTAATCCTGAGTACTACGTCGCTGAAATTCAGCCAGGTAAAGTACTGTACGAAATGGATGGCGTTGATGAAGCGCTGGCACGGGAAGCTTTCCGTCTTGCCGCCTCTAAACTGCCACTGGCGACGACGTTTGTCATCCGCCAAGTCGGCCAATAATTGGAGTTGTATATGAAAGCATCTGAACTCCGCGGCAAAGACCAGCCAGCTCTGCAAAAAGAGCTGAATGACTTGTTGAAGGCACAGTTCGGCCTGCGTATGCAAATCGCTACGCAGCAGCTGAGCAACACTTCGCAGCTCAAGAAGGTACGCCGCGATATCGCGCGTGTGAAGACGGTAATGAATCTGAAGGAAGCCAAATGAACGAACCAGTGAAACAGTCGCTCAAGCGCACGCTGATCGGTAAAGTGGTTTCGGACAAGATGGACAAGACCGTTACCGTTCTGATCGAGCGCCACGTAAAACATCCTTTGTATGGCAAGATCATCATGCGCTCGAACAAGTATCACGCGCATGACGAGACCAACCAAGTCAAGGCCGGTGATACGGTCGAGATCCAGGAAGGTCGCCCGATCTCCAAAACGAAGGCATGGACGGTAACACGTGTGGTTCAAGCCGCACCAACCGTTTAAATAAAAACCACCGTTTCGGCGGTGGCTTTTAATTAGTACTTGCAGGCCCGCAAATTGTATGTAATACTTGCGGGCTTCGTTCATGTAACGCCGCAAAGTGTCTGGCCACAGACAGTAGCATTCGCGGTCAGTTGATGTATGAAGGTCATGCACCCAAACAGTGAAGCCCAGCAGGGCGGCTCTGGCGGGACCAAGACTGACCGTGGGTCTACATTGTGTGGATTCTTCGGCTTAAGTTGGGAAAGAGAATACTATGATTCAAACTGAAAGCCGGCTCGAAGTGGCTGACAATACCGGTGCCAAAGAAGTAATGTGCATCAAGGTATTGGGCGGCTCCAAGCGCCGTTATGCTGGCATTGGCGATGTGATCAAGGTAACCGTCAAGGTTGCTGCGCCACGTGGCCGTGTCAAAAAAGGTGAAATTTATAACGCCGTGGTTGTGCGCACCGCTAAAGGTGTTCGCCGCCAAGACGGTTCCCTGGTGAAGTTCGACGGCAATGCCGCCGTTCTGTTGAACGCCAAGCTGGAACCGATCGGTACCCGTATTTTTGGACCTGTCACACGCGAACTGCGTACTGAGAAGTTCATGAAAATCGTGTCCCTGGCACCGGAAGTCCTGTAAGGAGTCGTAATGGATAAGATTCGTAAAAACGACGAAGTCATCGTTCTGACCGGGAAAGACAAGGGCAAACGTGGTGTGGTACAGCAGCGTATCGATGCTGAACATATCGTGGTTGACGGCATTAACATCGCTAAAAAAGCGACTAAGCCAAACCCGATGACTGGCGTAACTGGTGGTATCGTCGATAAGACCATGCCAATTCACGTGTCCAACGTTGCATTGTTTAATGCAGCGACTGGCAAGGCAGATCGCGTGGGTTTCAAAGAAGTGGACGGCAAGAAAGTTCGCATCTTTAAATCCTCCGGCGAAGTAGTGAAGGCTTAAGAAATCATGGCACGTCTCCAAGAATTCTATAAAGAAAAAGTCGTTGCCGACCTGACCAGCAAGTTTGGTTACAAGTCGGTAATGGAAGTTCCACGCCTGACCAAAATCACCCTGAACATGGGTGTTGGTGAGGCAATCGCGGATAAAAAAGTTCTCGAGCACGCAGTTGCTGACTTGACCAAGATCGCCGGCCAGAAGCCAGTGACCACCAAGTCCCGCAAAGCGATCGCAGGCTTCAAAATCCGTGAAGGTTATCCGATCGGTACGATGGTCACCCTGCGCGGCGCTCGCATGTACGAGTTCCTGGATCGCTTCATTACCGTGGCTCTGCCGCGCGTACGCGATTTCCGTGGTGTGAACGGCCGTGCATTTGATGGTCGTGGTAACTACAACATCGGTGTCAAGGAACAGATCATTTTCCCTGAAATCGAATACGACAAGATTGACGCGTTGCGCGGTATGAATATCAGCATCACGACAACCGCTAAGACCGATGACGAAGCCAAAGCTTTGCTCGCCGCCTTTAAATTCCCTTTCAGGAACTGATCATGGCCAAACTGTCACTGATTAATCGTGAGATCAAGCGTGCTGACCTGGTGGCGAAATTCGCCCCTAAGCGCGAAGCTCTCAAGGCCATCGTCGATGATCAATCGAAATCGGAAGAAGAGCGCTACGAAGCTCGCCTGAAATTGCAGGCGCTGCCACGTAACTCGAACCCGACGCGTCAACGTAACCGTTGCGCCATCACTGGTCGTCCGCGCGGCACATTCCGTAAATTCGGTCTGGGTCGTATCAAGCTCCGTGAATTCGCCATGCGTGGTGAAATTCCGGGTATGACAAAAGCAAGCTGGTAATAGGAGAATATGCAATGAGTATGAGCGATCCTATCGCCGATATGCTGACCCGCATTCGCAATGCACAAGGCGTGCAAAAGACGACCGTGGCCATGCCATCGTCGAAAGTCAAAATTGCGATTGCCAGCGTCCTGAAGGACGAGGGTTACATTGAAGATTTCGCTGTTACCGAAGCTGGTGGCAAAGCGGAACTGAAAATCGGTTTGAAGTATTATGTTGGCCGTCCCGTCATTGAGCGCTTGGAGCGCGTGTCCCGTCCGGGTCTGCGCGTCTACAAGGGTAAAGACGAGATCCCTGTTGTGATGAATGGCTTGGGTGTGGCGATCGTGTCGACTCCGCAAGGCGTCATGACTGACCGCAAAGCACGCGCTACCGGTGTCGGCGGCGAAGTTATTTGCTACGTGGCTTAAGGAGTTACACATGTCTCGAGTAGCTAAAATGCCTATCGTAGTGCCAGCTGGCGCCGAAGTCGCCATCTCCGCACAAGCGATCACCGTAAAAGGCCCGCTGGGCGTACTTTCCCAGGCCCTCACCGGCCAGGTCAAAGTGGAAAACAATGCAGGAACCCTGAGTTTCGACGTGGCGAACGACAGCCGCGAAGCCAATGCCATGTCCGGCACGCTGCGCGCACTGGTCAACAACATGGTTGTTGGCGTCACCAAGGGTTTCGAGAAAAAGCTGAACCTGGTAGGCGTGGGTTACAAGGCGCAAGCTCAAGGCGACAAGTTGAATCTGTCCCTGGGTTTCTCGCACCCTGTAGTGCATGACATGCCAGCTGGCGTTACCTGCGCAACACCAACCCCGACCGAGATCCTGATTAAAGGTATCGACCGTCAACAGGTTGGCCAGGTAGCCGCTGAAGTTCGTGCTTACCGCGCTCCTGAGCCTTATAAAGGCAAGGGCGTTCGCTATGCGGACGAAGTGGTTAAGCTTAAAGAAACCAAGAAGAAGTAATTAGGGGCTGACGATGGATAAGAAAGAATCACGGCTTCGCCGCGGACGCCAAACCCGCATCAAGATTGCGGAATTGAAAGTAAATCGCTTGTCGGTGCACCGCACCAACCTGCATATTTACGCCAACCTGATCAGCCCGGATGCAAAAATCCTGGTTTCGGCCTCGACGGCTGAAGCGGAAGTTCGCGCTGAACTGGCAGGCCAATCCGGCAAAGGCGGCAATGCCGCTGCTGCAGCCTTGATCGGCAAGCGCGTCGCTGAAAAAGCGTTGAAAGCAGGGATTACCGAAGTTGCGTTTGACCGCTCCGGTTTCCGTTACCACGGCCGTGTGAAAGCGTTGGCAGAAGCCGCACGCGAAGCCGGTCTGAAGTTCTAAGGATCAATCATGGCAAAAATGCAAGCAAAAATGCAAAGCGACAAGCCGGATGATGGCATGCGCGAAAAAATGATCGCGATCAACCGCGTGACCAAAGTGGTCAAGGGTGGTCGTATCATGGGTTTCGCCGCGCTGACCGTAGTTGGTGATGGCGATGGCCGCGTCGGCATGGGCAAGGGCAAATCGAAAGAAGTGCCAGTTGGCGTGCAGAAGGCAATGGAAGAAGCCCGTCGCAACCTGATCAAAGTACCGCTCAAAAACGGTACCTTGCATCACACGGTTGTTGGTCGTCACGGCGCCTCCAAGGTCCTGATGAACCCAGCTAAGCCTGGTACCGGCGTGATCGCTGGTGGCGCCATGCGCGCTATCTTCGAAGTGATGGGCGTGACGGACGTGGTGGCGAAATCCACCGGTTCGAACAACCCATACAACCTGGTACGCGCTACGCTGGACGGCCTGTCGAAAATGAGCACTGCTTCCGATATCGCTGCCAAACGCGGCAAGTCGGTTGAAGACATTCTGGCTTAAGGTGGACAAAATGACAAACACAGTCAAAGTGCAATTGGTCAAGGGCTTGATCGGTACGCGCGAATCGCATCGCGCTACCGTGCGCGGTCTGGGTCTGCGTCGTGTAAATTCGGTTTCCGAATTGCAAGACACCCCATCCGTACGCGGCATGATCAATAAAGTATCGTATCTCGTTAAAGTTGTCGGGTAAGCCTTCGGGCTTACACGAACGGAGCAAATCATGGAATTGAATACTATTGCACCAGCCGAAGGCGCTAAGCACTACAAGCGTCGCGTCGGTCGCGGTATCGGCTCCGGCCTGGGTAAAACCTCGGGTCGTGGTCACAAAGGTCAGAAATCGCGTTCGGGCGGCTTTCATAAAGTCGGTTTCGAAGGCGGTCAGATGCCTCTGCAACGCCGTCTGCCTAAGCGCGGTTTCAAATCGATGCACGCAACCTTCAAAGCTGAAGTGCGCCTGTCCGATCTGAACAACCTGGCTGTTGGCGATGTCGACATTCTGGTCTTGAAGCAAGCTGGCGTTCTGGGCGTGTTGGCCCGTGACGTGCGCGTGATCTTGTCCGGCGAAATCACCAAAGCGGTGAATTTGAAGGGCTTGAAAGTGTCCGCTGGCGCGAAAGCCGCCATCGAAGCAGCCGGCGGCTCGGTAGCCTGAGTTGACCGCTAACAGCTTGATCGGAGCGAAAATTGGCGACTAATCCACAACTTGCTAAAAGTGCAGCGGCCGGTTTCCCTTGGGGACGGCTCTGGTTTTTGCTTGGCGCATTGGTGGTTTATCGTATCGGTGCTCACGTCCCGGTTCCCGGGATTGACCCGACACAATTAGCCTCGCTGTTCAAGGAGCACGAAGGCGGCGTCCTGGGCATGTTCAACATGTTCTCGGGCGGTGCCTTGTCTCGTTTTACAGTGTTTGCGCTGGGTATCATGCCTTATATCTCGGCCTCGATCATCATGCAATTGCTGTCGATCGTGTCACCGCAGATGGAAGCGTTGAAAAAAGAAGGCGAAGCAGGTCGTCGCAAGATCACCCAGTACACCCGGTATTTCACGGTTGCCCTGGCACTGTTCCAAGCGTTAGGCATTGCAGTCGCACTGGAGTCGCAAGCTGGTCTGGTGTTGGAACCTGGTCTTGCATTCCGCTTCGTGACGGTCGTCACTTTGTTGACCGGAACAATGTTTTTGATGTGGTTGGGTGAGCAAATTACCGAGCGTGGCTTGGGGAATGGCATCTCGATCATCATTTTTGCCGGGATTGCAGCAGGTCTGCCGTCGGCGTTGGGTGGCTTGTTCACTCAGGTGTCGAATGGTTCGATCGGCAGCTTCAGCGCGATTTTCATCGTGATTCTGGTAGCACTGGTAACGTACTTCGTCGTATTCGTCGAACGCGGTCAGCGCAAAATATTGGTCAATTACGCGAAGCGCCAGGTAGGCAACAAGATTTATGGCGGTCAAACCAGCCATTTGCCGTTGAAGCTGAACATGGCCGGCGTGATCCCGCCGATCTTTGCTTCTTCGATCATCTTGTTTCCGGCCACTATCGTGGACTGGTTTTCAAAGGGCGCCGACAACGCTAACCCTGCGGTGCGGTTCTTGAAAGATTTGGCAGCATCGATGGGGCCTGGTGAGCCTATCCATGCGCTGTTGTACGCAGTGGCGATCGTGTTTTTCTGTTTCTTCTATACAGCGCTGGTGTTTAACAGCAAGGAAACAGCGGATAACTTGAAGAAAAGCGGTGCGTTCATTCCCGGGATCCGTCCAGGCGAGCAGACAGCCCGTTACATCGACAAGATCCTGACACGCTTGACACTTGCCGGCGCAGTCTACATCACCCTGGTGTGTTTATTGCCGGAATTTATGCAAGCCCAGTGGAAAGTACCATTCTATTTCGGCGGTACTTCTTTATTGATTATTGTAGTTGTCACCATGGATTTCATGGCGCAAGTACAGAACTACGTGATGTCGCAGCAATATGATTCGCTGCTGCGCAAAGCAAATTTCAAGGGCGGAATTCCGACGCGTTAAGCGCGGTAAACATACCGAATGGCAAAAGACGACGTCATACAGATGCAGGGCGAGATTCTTGAGAATCTCCCAAATGCAACATTTCGAGTGAAGCTGGAGAACGGACACGTGGTCCTCGGGCATATTTCAGGTAAAATGCGGATGAACTATATTCGCATTCTCCCTGGAGACAAGGTGACGGTGGAGTTAACGCCGTACGACTTGAGCCGGGCCCGTATTGTGTTCCGTACCAAGTAACACACTGAATCAAACCAAAGAAGCGAAAGAAAGAGCCCCAAAATGAAAGTTCTCGCATCAGTCAAGCGGATCTGCCGCAACTGCAAGATCATCAAGCGCAAAGGCGTAGTCCGCGTAATCTGCGTGGAACCACGTCACAAGCAGCGTCAAGGTTAATCGAGGAATAACAAATGGCACGTATTGCAGGGGTTAATATCCCAAATCATCAGCATACCGTTATCGGCCTGACAGCCATCTACGGTGTGGGCCGTCCACGCGCAGAGAAAATCTGTGCATCGACCGGTGTAGCAACCAACAAAAAGATCAAAGATCTGGATGACAACGAACTGGAAAAACTGCGCGATGAAGTAGGTAAATTCATCGTCGAAGGCGATCTGCGTCGTGAACTGTCCATGAACATCAAGCGTTTGATGGATCTGGGTTGCTACCGCGGCATGCGTCATCGTAAGGGTCTGCCTTGCCGTGGCCAGCGTACGCGTACGAACGCACGTACCCGCAAGGGACCGCGTAAAGCCGCTCAATCGCTGAAAAAATAATCCGCTAGGGAATAATTATGGCTAAGTCGCAAAATAACGCCGCATCAGCACGCGTGCGTAAAAAGGTTAAAAAGAACGTCGCTGAAGGCATTGCACATGTCCACGCTTCGTTTAATAACACCATCATTACCATCACCGATCGTCAAGGCAATGCCTTGTCGTGGGCTACCTCCGGCGGTGCAGGCTTCAAGGGTTCGCGTAAATCGACCCCGTTCGCAGCGCAGGTCGCCGCGGAAGCCGCTGGTAAAGTGGCTGTTGAGTGTGGCGTCAAGAACCTGGAAGTACGTATCAAGGGCCCAGGTCCTGGTCGTGAATCCGCTGTTCGCGCGCTGAACAACCTGGGCATCAAGATCACCGAGATCCAGGACGTGACGCCGGTACCGCACAACGGTTGCCGTCCACCGAAACGCCGTCGTATCTAAGATAGTGTTGCAGAGGGCGCTTCGGCGCCAGCTGCTTTTCTGTCTGTTGTTTTAGTACAGTTATGTGAAATCGCTGGAGCAGGGAGCCGGAAACGGTTATACTGCCCGGCTGTTCTTGCCTGTCAAATTCCATTTGGCGGGTTTTTCGTTTTCAGCCACCGTCTGATTGAAGCTGAGTCAGACTAGCGCCTAACCGCAGCAGCGTGTTTGATCATGCATGTGGCTGGGGCGTTATCATTAATAAAAGGAAGCATCGTGGCACGTTATATCGGACCTAAAGCAAAACTCTCCCGCCGTGAAGGTACTGACCTGTTCCTGAAGAGCGCACGTCGCTCGCTCGACAGCAAGTGCAAACTGGACGTCAAACCAGGCCAGCACGGTGTCAAATCCGGCGCCCGCACCTCGGACTACGGTAACCAACTGCGCGAAAAGCAAAAAGTAAAACGCATGTACGGCGTGCTGGAACGTCAATTCCGCCGCTACTTCGCTGAAGCGGACCGTCGTAAAGGCAACACCGGCGAAACGCTGTTGAAGTTGCTGGAAACGCGTCTGGACAACGTTTGCTACCGCATGGGCTTTGGTTCGACCCGCGCTGAAGCGCGTCAATTGGTCAGCCACAAAGCGTTCACCGTGAACGGTATCGTTGTGAACATCGCTTCGTACGCGGTTAAAGTTGGCGACATCGTTGCTGTTCGTGAAAAATCGAAAAAGCAAGTGCGTATCGTTGAAGCACTGTCGCTGGCTGAACAAGTTGGCATGCCTAGCTGGGTTTCGGTTGATGCCAAGAAAATGGAAGGCACCTTCAAGTCCCTGCCAGAGCGTAACGAAATCGCTAACGACGTCAACGAATCGCTGATCGTCGAGCTGTACTCGCGTTAATAGTAGTTAGCACCATCACCGCCCACTCGATCGAGTGGGCGTTTTACTAATGCCATCAGCCTTATCGGTGTAATGAGCCGAGGGTATTGAAAAGGACATTTCATGCAAAACAGTTTGTTGAAGCCACGTATTATCGATGTTGAAGCTCTCGGTGCAGGTCACGCCAAAGTCGTGATGGAACCGTTCGAGCGCGGCTATGGCCACACATTGGGTAACGCGTTGCGCCGCGTCTTGCTGTCGTCGATGGTAGGCTACGCGCCGACCGAAGTGACGATCGCCGGCGTCGTCCACGAATATTCCTCCCTCGATGGCGTGCAAGAAGACGTCGTCGATCTGTTGCTGAACTTGAAGGGTGTGGTTTTCAAAGTCCACAACCGCGATTCGGTAACCCTGACCCTGAAAAAAGAAGGCGAAGGCGCGATCCTGGCCTCCGACATCGACCTGCCGCATGACGTCGAACTGATCAACCCTGACCACGTGATCGCCCACCTGACCGCTGGTGGCAAGCTGGACATGCAGATCAAGGTTGAAAAAGGCCGCGGCTACGTTCCTGGTAACGTGCGTCGCCTGTCGGAAGACACGAACAAGACCATCGGCCGCATCATCCTGGACGCGTCGTTCTCGCCAGTGCGCCGTGTATCGTACTTCGTTGAATCGGCTCGCGTTGAGCAACGTACCGACCTGGACAAGCTGATCATCAACATCGAAACCAACGGCGTGATCTCGCCGGAAGAAGCGATCCGCCAGTCGGCCCGCGTCCTGGTGGATCAGTTGAATGTGTTCGCTGCCCTGGAAGGCACGGAAGCTGCCGCTGAAGCGCCATCGCGCGCTCCGCTGGTCGATCCTATCCTGTTGCGTCCAGTCGACGATCTGGAGTTGACCGTGCGTTCGGCGAACTGCCTGAAAGCGGAAAACATCTACTACATCGGCGACCTGATCCAACGTTCGGAAAACGAACTGCTGAAAACGCCAAATCTGGGCCGCAAGTCCCTGAACGAAATCAAGGAAGTGCTGGCATCGCGCGGCTTGACCTTGGGCATGAAGCTGGAAAACTGGCCGCCTGCAGGCCTGGAAAAGTAATTCGTAGTTGTAGCAAACTGCCTGGGACAGGTGTCCCAGGCTTTTATTTTGAAGCACCAAACCGGCCCGCGATGTTGCACTAGCTTCATCGATCGAAGAGCTGGAATTTAAACACTCACCGAAAGGATTTATCATGCGTCACGGTCACGGCCTCCGTAAACTGAATCGTACCTCGTCCCACCGTCTGGCAATGCTGCGCAACATGACAGTATCGCTGCTGCGTCACGAAGCGATCAAAACCACCCTGCCAAAAGCAAAAGAACTGCGCCGCGTTGTTGAGCCAATTCTGACCTTGGGCAAAACTGACTGCCTGGCAAACAAGCGTCTGGCCTTCAACCGCCTGCGCGATCGTGAAATGGTCTTGAAGCTGTTCGCTGAACTGGGCCCACGTTACGCCAACCGTAACGGCGGCTATGTGCGTATCCTGAAAATGGGTTTCCGCGTAGGCGATAACGCTCCTATGGCGTTCGTCGAACTGATGGATCGTCCAGACACGACCGAAGCAGTTGAAATCGCTGGCGAGTAATCCCGGTAGTTGCATCTGAGAAAGCCAGGCCTAGCCTGGCTTTTTTGTTTTCTGCTGCAGTCATTCTTACCGCAGTGTACTATTCTCCTTTCGCGCCGGCCCGGCACAAGCGCTGCCTGCTCCGCGCGTCCTCTGTCGAATGGTCGAAAAGGTAGTTCATGTCCCGTTTCCTCTCCAGCGCCACCGCGCGCGCCGCGCCACGCCATCCTTTGCTCACTTGGTTTGCTGCCTGTTTCTTCCTGTTGATCGCCGTTTTTGGCGCCGGCCATGCCCGTGCCGACGATGAATTCCTCGATCCCGAACTGGCGTTCAAATTTTCCGCCCGCATGCAGGATCCGTCCACCATCGCCGTCACCTATGTGATTGCCGATGGTTACTATATGTACCATGAGCGCTTCAAGTTCGACGCCGTGGGCGCCAAGCTGGGCACGCCTGTGTATCCGGCTGGCAAGGTCAAGTTTGACGACACTTTCCAGAAGAACGTGGAAACGTTCCGCAAGACGCTGACCATCACCATTCCCGTGCAGGCCGCTGGCGCGTTCACCCTGAAAGCGACGGGACAGGGCTGTTCCGACAAGGGCCTGTGCTATGCGCCGCAGGATGCCACGGCCCAGCTGGTGGGCGGGGGCGGCGGCCAGAGCATGGCGCCGGGCGGCGTGGCGTCGAAGTTTGCCTTGCCTTCCGCGCCGGCAGTCGACATGGCGGCCGTCAACGGCTCGCAGGCGCAGGCGTCGCCTGGCGTATCCGTGCTGAGCGTTCCCCAGGCCGATATCACCAGCACGCCCGAGCCGGTAGCGGCGGTTCCTGTGGCGGCAGGCCCGGCGCCCGCGCAAAACGAGCTGGGCAAGATCGAATCGGCCCTGAAGGGCGGCAAGCTGCTCGTCATCGTGCCCCTGTTCATGTTGCTGGGCCTGGGCCTGGCGTTCACCCCATGCGTGCTGCCGATGGTGCCGATTTTGTCGTCGATCATCATCGGCGATGGCGCCAAGGTCAGCCGTTCGCGCGGCTTGCTGCTGTCGCTGACGTACGCGCTGGGTATGGCCATCGTCTACACGGCGCTGGGCGTGGCGGCGGGCCTGGCGGGCGAAGGCCTGGCGGCCAAGCTCCAAAATCCGTGGGTGCTGGGCTTTTTCGCCTTGCTGATGGCGGGCCTGGCCCTGTCGATGTTCGGCTTGTATGAGCTGCAAGTGCCGGCTTTCCTGCAAGGCAAGCTGACGTCCGTGTCGAACCAGCAATCGTCAGGCCGCCTGGCGGGCGTATTCGTCATGGGCGCCATTTCCGCCCTGATCGTCGGGCCATGCGTGGCCGCGCCGCTGGCCGGCGCCTTGCTGTACATCAGCCAGACGCGCGACGTCGTCATCGGCGGCAGCGCGCTGTTTGCCATGGCGGTGGGCATGAGCGTGCCCTTGCTGTTGGTGGGCGTCTCGGCCGGCACCTTGCTGCCGCGTGCCGGCGCCTGGATGGATGCCGTCAAGCGCTTCTTTGGCGTGCTGCAACTGGGCGTGGCCTGGTGGCTGGTCTCGCCCGTGCTGCCTGGCGCCGTGCAAATGCTGGGCTGGACGGTGCTGTTCGTCGGTTACGGTATGTATTTGTTGGTGGGCAAGAGCGGCGCGCAGCACGCCTGGGTGGCCAAGGCCTTCGGCCTGGTGTTTGCCGTGCTGGGTGCGATGCAACTGGTGGGCGTGGCCAGCGGTGGACGCGATCCGCTGGCGCCGCTGGCGCACCTGGGCGGTGGCCAGGTGTACGCGCAACCTTTTACACGCGTAAAGACCGTGGCGCAGCTCGATGCGGCGCTGGCGCAGCTGGGTGGCAAGCCGGCCTTGCTGGACTTTTATGCCGACTGGTGCGTGTCGTGCATCGAGATGGAAAAACTGACCTTCGTCGATCCCGCCGTGCGCGAGAAGATGGGACAAGCCGTGCTGCTGCAAGTGGACGTGACGGCCAATGACGCGGACGACAAGGCCATGCTGAAGCGTTTCCAGCTGTTCGGCCCGCCAGGCATCATCATGTTCAACCCGCAAGGGCAGGAGATCGCCCAGTCGCGCGTGATCGGTTTCCAGAATGCATCGACGTTCCTGATTTCCTTGCGCAAGCTGGAGGAGTAGCTCGGGTTAGCCCGGGAGGGCGTAACCCGACACCACCGCACACGTCAACGTTGTCGGATTACGGTCCTGCGGACCTAATCCGACCTACCCTGCTTTCGGATGCTGCTCCATGCCATGGTGGCCACCACGATGGCCGCCGTGCTTGCCGCCAGGCACGCTGTCATCAAACACTTTCTTTTGCTCCGGCGTCAGCACGGCATAGAAGGTCTTCAGCGAGGCCAGGCGACTTTCCTGGCTGGCGATGCGTTCCTTCGACATGGCGATCCATTGTTCCATGCGCTCCGGCGCCGACAGCTTGGCCATCGCTTCGTGCTTGGCCTTCCAGTCGCCCATCGGTTTTTTCGGCGCGTTGGCGGCCGTGAAAGTGGCCCAGGCCGGTTCCTGCGCGGCTGTCAGCTTCAGCTTGTCGTGCAGGCGGGCCTGGTACTTGGCCATGCGCTCGGCAGGGTTGCCACCGCGGTGCGGGCCGCGCTGGCCATCATGTTGCATTTTGGTGCTGGCGGCAGGCGCGCTGGCGGCCGCTTCCTGGGCGTGGACGGTCAGCGATGCCGCACCCATGCCGAGTACGCTCATGGCGATGATCAAATTCTTGCGCAAGGTTGTCATTGAGGCGTTCATCTGGATTCCTTTGTAAAAGATGAGGGATGTACATGTTGCTGCACATGAATCCATGGTGGACTCTCCATGTTTCCCCGAAGTGTCCGCTGTCAGACAGTTTGTATCTATATGTTTCTTCGGGTCTCCTATATACAAGACGATACAAATGCGCTGTGCAAGGGCGGGGGAAGTGGGGATAATTCGTACCATGGAACCCACTTCTACAATTCTCATCGTCGACGATGACCGCGATATCCGCAGCTTGCTGGCGGACTACCTGGAAACGAACGCCTACCGCACCCTGGGCGCGGCGGATGGCACGGCCATGTGGAAAATTCTCGATGAAACGCGGCCCGACCTGATCGTGCTCGATTTGAACCTGCCTGGCGACGATGGCCTGACCTTGTGCCGCAAGCTGCGCGCCCAATCGACCGTGCCGGTGATCATGTTGACGGCGCGCAATGAGCCGCTGGACCGCATCCTGGGCCTGGAAATGGGTGCCGACGATTATTTGCCGAAACCGTTCGAGCCGCGCGAATTGCTGGCGCGTATACGCAGCGTGCTGCGCCGCAGCCATGCCATGCCGTCGAACGTGCCATCGGACAAGGCGCAGCAAATCCGCTTTTCCGGCTGGACCCTGGACCTCACGGCGCGCCACCTGCTCAATCCCAGCGGTCTGGTGATCATGCTGTCGGGCGCCGAGTTCCGCTTGCTGCGCGTGTTCCTGGAACACCCGAACCGCGTGCTCAACCGCGACCAGTTGCTGAACCTGACGCAGGGGCGCGACGCCGACCCGTTCGACCGCTCGATCGATATCCAGATCAGCCGCTTGCGTCAAAAGCTCGGTGAAGATGCCCGTTTGCCGCAAATCATCAAGACCGTGCGCAACGGCGGCTACGTGCTGGCCGGGCAAGTCAACGTGGAGCCGCACGCGTGAAGGCCTTCCTGGGATCGATGACGGGCAGGGTCTTCATGTTTCTGCTGATCGGCATCGTCGCTTCGGCCGCGCTGACGCAGTGGCTGGCCGTGGGCGAACGCCAGCGCGCCATCGAGCAATACCGCGACTATCACGCCGTCGAGCGGGCCGAGCAGCTGGTGATGGCGGCCGACGTGGTGCCGCTGGCCTCGCGCGCCGCCTACCTGAAGGTGGCCAACAAGGGCAGCGTGCGCCTGGAATTGCGTCCCGACACGGAACATAAGCCCGGTACGCCGACGGAATTTTCCAGCGCCCTGCAAGCCAAGCTGGGCGAGGGTTTCAAGGTCAGCGCGCTGGCCGAACGCCCGGCCGCCTGCATCAATCCACGCCAGTCGCCGGGCATGTTCGGCGCCAAGCCTTGGGGCGGTACCTGCGAAAACCTCGACGTGCGCATGCAGGATGGCCACGTGCTGCGCCTGATGGTCTTGCCGCCGCGCCAGCAGCCACCGTTCAATGAACACAATGACTGGATGACCCTGCTGCCTTTCCTGATCAGCATCGCCATCCTCGCTTACCTGGTCACGCGCATGACCATGCGTCCGCTCAAGCAGCTGGCGCAGGCGGCGAAAGACCTGGGCAACGACATCAACCATCCGCCGCTGACCCTGTCGGGCGCCAGCGAGATCCGCCAGGCCAGCGCCGCCTTCAATGCCATGCAGGCGCGCATCCGCCAGCATATTTCCCAGCGTACACAAATGCTGGCCGCCATCACGCACGACTTGCAGACGCCGCTGACGCGCTTGCGCCTGCGCCTGGAAAAGGTGGCCGATACGGAATTATATGACCGCCTGGTGGGCGACCTGTCTGCCATGCAGAGCATGGTCAAGGAAGGGCTGGACCTGGCCCGCTCGATGGATAGCACGGAAGCGATGCAGGCGCTCGATCTCGACTCCCTGCTCGACAGCGTTTGCTCCGACGCGGCCGATGCCGGCCAGAACGTGACCCTGGCCGGGCAGGCCAGCATGGCCTTGATGGGCCGGCCCATCGCCATGCGGCGTTGCCTGGTGAACTTGATCGACAATGCCGTCAAATATGGCCAGTACGCGCAGGTGACGGTCGAGCGCATCGCCGGCGCGGCGCGCATCCGCATCCGCGACGGCGGACCGGGGATTGCGCCAGATCAGCTGGCCAAAGTGTTCGAACCGTTTTATCGCATCGAGACCTCGCGTTCGCGCGAATCGGGTGGCATGGGCCTGGGCCTGACCATCGCGCGCAACATCGCCGAGCAGCATGGCGCCACGGTTTCACTGCTGAATCATGTCGACGGTGGACTGGAAGTCACCCTGATCGTGCCAGAGTATTACGCGGGAAAGTGAGCATTTCCGTGCGACAATATTGTGCTTTACGCCCCCTGGCAACTACCTTCAACCTGCAGCCCTGCGCTGCAACAGCGTGACAGAACAATGAAAAAGACTAGCCTGGCAATCCTCGTGGGTGCGGCCCTGTGTATCGGTGGCGGCATCTGGTATTTCAATCAGGCAGGCAAAGCGGCCGGTGGGCAGGATGGCAAAGGGGGCAAGGGCGGACAGGGACCAACCACGGTGAACGTGGTCGCGCCGCTGCGACAGGATGTGCCGATGCTGCTGCAAGCCAATGGCAGCGTGACACCGATCAGCAGCGTCGACCTGCATCCACAGACGACCAGTACGATCACCAAGGTGCACATCCGCGAAGGCCAGTTCGTCAAACAGGGCGAACTGATGTTTACGCTGGACGCGCGCAGCGAGCACGCGAATGTCGACAAGGCGCAGGCGCAAGTATTGCGTGACCGCGCCTCGGTGCTGGACCTCGAACGCCAGCTCAAACGCAGCCAGGATTTGCTGAGCAAGAACTTCATCGCCCAGGGCGCCGTGGATACTTTGCAAAGCCAGCTCGACGCGGCACGCGCCTTGCTGGCCGCCGACCAGGCCGCCTTGCGCGCCGCCCAGGTCGACTCCAGCTACACCGTCCTGCGCGCGCCGCAGGGTGGCCGCGTGGGCGCCATCAATGTGTACGCGGGCAGCCTGGTGCAGCCGACTACTTCGCTCACCAGCATCACCCAGCTCGACCCGATCGATGTGGTCTTCACCTTGCCGGAAAGCAGTCTGTCGGGCTTGCTGGCGGCGCAGAAGGCGGGCGAGGTGGCGGTCAAGGCGCTGCTGGCCGATGCCGGCGGCAAGCAGCTCGACGGTAAACTGAGTTTCATCGACAATGCCGTCGATCCCGCCACGGGCGTGATCAAGGTCAAGGCCCGTTTCAACAATGGCGGTACCGACCTGTGGCCTGGCCAGTATGTGAATACGCAGTTGACGGTGCGCACGCTCAAGGATGCGCTGGTCATCCCGCAAAACGCCATCATCACCAATACCACGGGCATCTTCGTGTATTCGATGGAAGCCGATAATACGGCCAAGGTGCGCAAGATTGCCCGCGTGTATGCGTTCGGCCCGAATGCCGTCGTCACCGGATTGACCGGCGACGAGAAAGTCATCGTCGACGGCAAGCAGAACCTGCGTCCGGGCGGCAAGGTGCGCCTGGCGGAAAAACACAAGGCCGCCGATGGCGCCGCCGCACCGCAGGGCAAGCCAGCATGAACCTGTCCGAACTGAGCATCCGCCGCCCCGTCATGGTGGTGCTGCTGTCCCTCTCCATCATCCTGGCCGGCGTGCTGGCGTATGGCCACATTCCCGTGGCGGCCTTGCCAAGCTATAACACGCCCGTCATCAACGTCAGCGCCGACCTGGCCGGCGCCAGCCCCGAGACCATGGCGTCCTCCGTGGCCTTGCCGCTGGAAAAGCAGTTTTCCACGATTGCCGGCCTGAGCCTGATCACCTCGACGAGTACCCTGGGCAATACCTCGCTGACCCTGGAGTTTGACGCCAGCATCAATGTCAACGAGGCCGCCGTCGACGTGCAGGCGGCCTTGCTGCGCGCGCAGCGCCAGTTGCCGACGGAAATGACGGACTTGCCGTCCTACCGCAAAGTCAATCCGGCCGATGCGCCCGTGCTGTTCATCCAGATGACGTCGCCATCGCTGAACTTGTCGGATCTGAATGATTATGCGGAAAACCTGATCGCGCCCAGCCTGTCGACCTTGCCAGGCGTGGCCCAGGTCAGCGTGAATGGCCAGAAACGCTTTGCCGTGCGCGTGCGCGCCCGTGCCGACCTGATGAACGCGCGCAACCTGACGATGGACGAGCTGGCCCAGGCCCTGCGCGCCTCGAACACGAATTCGCCGCTGGGCATCCTCGACGGCCCCAGCCAGACCTTGACCATCCAGGGCAACCCGCAGATGATGAAGGCGGCCGATTTTGCCGAACTCATCGTCGCCACGCGCAATGGCCAGCCCGTGCGGCTGAAGGAAGTGGCCGAAGTGGAAGACAGTTTCCAGTCGACCAAGACGGCCGGCAGTTTCAACGGCGAGCGCTCGATCACCTTGCTGGTGCAGCGCCAACCGGATGCGAACACGGTGCAAGTTGTCGATGCCGTGCGCAAACTTTTGCCGGGTTTCAAGGCGCAATTGCCCGCTTCCATCCAGATCAGCCTGGTCAACGACCGTTCCGTCTCGATCCGCGAAGCGATTCACGACGTCAACCTGACCCTGGCCCTGACGGTGATTCTGGTGGTGCTGGTGATCTTTTTGTTCCTGCACCGCGCGGCGGCCACCTTCATTCCGGCCGTCACCATGCCCATTTCCCTGCTCGGCGCGCTGGCCCTGCTGTACTGGCTCGGCTACAGCCTCGACAACATTTCCCTGCTGGGCATTACCCTGGCCGTGGGCCTGGTGGTCGACGATGCCATCGTGGTGCTGGAAAACATCGTGCGGCATATCGAGATGGGCAAGAAACCGATCCAGGCGGCCCTCGTGGGCGCCAAGGAAATGGGTTTCACCATCATCTCGATTTCCGTCTCGCTGGTGGCCGTGTTCATCCCCATCTTCTTCATGCCGGGCGTGATCGGCTTGCTGTTCCACGAGTTCGCCGTCGTCGTCACGCTGTCCATCCTCGTCTCGGCCATCGTGTCGCTGACCCTGGTGCCGATGCTGGCCAGCCGCTTCCTGCCGGCCGATACACGCGAACACAATGACAGCGACCCGAGCCATGGCGAGAAAACGTTCATCGGCCGCCACTTCGAGGCGGGGTTCACGAAATTGCGCAACGGTTACGTGCATCTGCTCGACAAGGCCCTGGCGCACCGCAACGTGGTGCTATTCGTTGCCGTGTGTACCTTTGCGCTGACGGTGCTGCTGTACGCGACCATTCCGAAGGGTTTCTTCCCCGAGGAAGACCTGGGCCAGATCCAGGTGAATACGGAAGCGTCGGAGGATATTTCCTCTGCTGCATTGCAGGACTTGCAAGCGCGCGTGGCGGCCGTGCTCAAGGCGGACCCCAGCGTGCAGGATGTGACGTCGTTCGTCGGTGGCGGCAACACGGGCCGCATGTTCATGGTATTAAAACCGCGCAGCGAACGGCCGAAAATGCCCGTGGTGCTGGAAAACCTGCGCCGCGCGACGAGCGCCGTGCCCGGCATGGCCGTGTATTTCCGTCCCGTGCAAAACTTGCAACTGGGCGGGCGCCAGAGCAAGAGCCGCTACCAGTACACCTTGCAAAGCGTCAGCCCCGATGCCTTGAATGACTGGGCGGAAAAGTTTATTGCTGGCATGCGCACCGATCCCGCGTTCCGCGACGTCACCAGCGATTCGCAGATCAAGGGCTTGCAGGCGTCCCTGCGGATCGACCGCGACAAGGCCAATCTGCTGGGCGTGCAAATGTCCGATATCCGCACGGCCCTGTACAGCGCCTTTGGCGAGCGGCAAGTGTCGACCATCTATTCGTCGGCGGCCAGCTATTACGTGATCCTGGAAGCGGCCACGGCGGATCGCCAGTATGACGATGCGCTCACGCGCGTGTCCGTGCGCAGCAAGTCGGGCGAGTTGGTGAAGCTGTCGAGTATTGCCTACGTGGAACGCACGATTGGCCCCACGTCCGTGAATCACCAGGGGCAGTTGCAGGCCGTGACGATCTCCTTCAACCTGGCGCCGGACGTGCCGCTGGGCATCGCCACGGGCAAGATCGACGTGATGGGCAAGGAAATGAGCTTGCCGGCCTCCATCATCACGCGCTACGGTGGCGATGCGGCCGTGTTCCAGGATTCGCAGGCTAGCCAGATCATCCTCATCATCGCCGCGCTGGCCGTGATCTATGTGCTGCTCGGCGTGCTGTATGAAAGCTACATCCACCCGCTGACCATCCTGGCCGGCTTGCCGTCGGCGGCCGTGGGGGCGCTGTTGACCTTGCGCCTGTTCGGCATGGACCTGACGATGATCGCCATCATCGGCATTTTGATGCTGATCGGTATCGTCAAGAAAAACGCCATCATGATGATCGACTTTGCCCTGCATGCGCAGCGCAACGAGGGCATGAGCCCGCCTGAAGCCATCCGCCAGGCCTGCATCCTGCGTTTCCGCCCCATCATGATGACATCGGCGGCGGCCCTGATGGGGGCCTTGCCCATCGCCCTGGGCCTGGGCGCCGGCGCCGAGCTGCGCCAGCCGCTGGGCCTGGCCGTGGTCGGCGGATTGCTGTTTTCGCAAGTGATTACCCTGTTCATCACGCCCGTCATCTATTTGTTCCTGGATAAGTACAGCGGCACGGGGCCGGTGACGGACGAGCAACTGGTCGCACTCGACAAGCAGGCTTGAGCGCTTGCATTACCTGTTGACCCGTGACCGGCGTCCCATTCCTGCGTGAATGGGACGCCGGTTTTGTATGGGCAGTGATACATACGGTAACAACCGTCAAGGGACGGCTCGGGTACTCTGGTTAGCGCTGCAAGGAATGTCACTATCCTGTACGCTTCGGATTGGCAAGGCCGAGGAAGTGTTCCCAAAAGCAAGGGACTCTGGCACTATGGCTGCCCTGTAATGTTATTTCTTCGCTACACAGAAAGCACGATTCATTTTGCATGACACGACCCATTTGTTGGCTGCCGATTCCGATGTTTGCCCCACCTGCGGGCAAGTGATCCAGCCACTACCGGCCTACGGGTCCAGGACCAGCACCACGCGCAAGGTTGCGCTCGGCGTGTCCGTCTTGCTGCACGTGCTGCTGGCGGCGTATGTTCTGTTGCGCAGCGACAAGATAGAAAAGATTCCGCCGCCGAAGAAGGAAAGCGCGATGGTCTACATCGCGCCGCTGAAGGACAAGCCGCAACCGAAGCCGCAGCCGCAGCCGAAACCCACGCCCAAGCCGAAGGACACGAAAGTGGCCAAGGTGAAACCGCCGCCGGCACCGAGCAAGCGCGTGGTGAGCAAGGACGTGCCGCGCGACAAGCCGAAACTGGAAACATTCACGCCGCCGCTGGTATCGAAAGTGCCGTTGCCGCCGCCACCGGCCGAAGACATGAGTTCGATGATCGAGCAGCGCCGCAAGCAGCGCGAGGCGCAGAACCCCGCGCCGCCGGCCGAGGAAAGCGAGAACGACCGCGCCATGCGCGTGGCCAAGGCGAATATCGCCGGCGCGCAGGGCCGCAATTCGGGCAGCGACCGCGAGGATTCGGGTGGCGTGTTTTCCATCGTCAACCAGACCTCGTTCAGCGCCGAAGTCAAGTTCAAGGGCTGGAACGGCAACTTCAAGCGCAATTGGCTGAAGCAGGAAAAAGTCGAACTGGGCAATGAACCCGATATCGAATCGGCCATCATCAAGAAGATGATCCAGTTGATCCGTGCCGAAAAACCGGGCGACTTCGTCTGGGAATCGCGGCGCCTGGGGCGTAACGTCAACCTCAGCGCCCGCGTGGAAGATACGGCCGAGCTGACTGCCTTCCTGCGTCAGGAATTCTTTTCGGAGAAGCGGCCAGGGCCGGGACGGCGTTAAACGCTCAGCGCAATCAAAAAAGGCTGCACCGTGTGAACGGGCAGCCTTTTTTACGTAGCGTTGATCTCGATCAAGCCGGTTTGTCGGACTCCGGCTCGACGTCGTCTTCCATGTCGATCAGTTCGACCATCTGGGCCGCGCTATCTTCGCTGATGCCGGCCAGTTCCATGATCTTGTCATTGGCTTCGTCGATGCCGACTCTTTTCAAGGCCGAGAACAGTTGCACGGTGAACGGGAAGCCGACGCCGTCTTCATCGACATAGCTGTCGAGCTTGGCTTTCGCCTGGCGCAGCGCGTTGACCGATTCATTGCGGTTCAGCTTATCGACTTTGGTCAGGATGCAGTGGATCGGTTTACCCGTGGGGGCGAACCATTCCAGCATCTGGACGTCCAGGTCGGTGAACGGACGGCGCGAATCCATGATCAGGACCAGGCCCGCCAATTGCTCGCGGCGCTGCACGTAGTCGCCCAGCAGGCGCTGCCAGTGCAGTTTGGCCGAGCCCGACACTTCCGCGTAGCCGTAGCCCGGCAAGTCGACCAGCAGGCATTCGATCTCTTCGACGATGGTGGCATCCTTGCGATGCTGCGCCACGTGGGCGCCGCCGATGGAGAAGTAGTTGATGTGCTGGGTACGGCCAGGTGTCTTGGAGGCGAACGCCAAGCCTTTCTGATTACACAAGATGTTGATGGCGGTCGATTTACCGGCATTGGAGCGGCCGGCAAAAGCGATTTCCGGCACCGTGGTATCGGGCAGGTCACGCAATTGGTTGACGGTCGTAAAGAAGCGGGCTTGCCAGAGTTTTGACATGGGAGTAGTAAAGCAACAAAATGGAGCGATAAGGGAGCGATAACGCCAAGAAGCTATTGTACAATAAGGGATTGTTAATTGTTGCCGGCGTAGCAGCGATGCGGCTTGCGGCCCTGAAAATAAATCAAAAATCTCAGGAGCGCGGCAATGTCCACCACTAATTTCTCACTGTCTCAGGGTGCCTGAATGAATCGTGCGTTTTCACCGTTGTTCAAATCCATGCTGCTCGCTTTGCTGGCTGTATCGGCAACTGCCTCCGCGGTCGAAGCACCGAAACCGGCCGTCAAGGCTGACGCCGCCAAGGGCGCTACCCTGTACGCCGATGGCGATGCGGCGCGCGGCTTGCCTGCCTGCGTATCGTGCCATGGCGCGGCCGGCAACTCGACCATCACGGTCAATCCGAAGCTGGCCGGCCAGCACGAAAGCTATATCTACAAGCAACTGGTCGACTTCACCACGCCGGAGCGCAACCAGCCCGTCATGACGACGTACGCGAAGATGCTCAGCGACGCCGACAAGAAGAATATCGCCGCCTACCTGGGCGCGCAGCTGTCCAAGCCGGGCGCCGCGAAAAACAAGGATACGATTGACCTGGGCAAGAAAATCTACCGTGGTGGCATTGCTTCCAAGCAAGTTGCCGCCTGCGCCAGCTGTCATGGCGCGACGGGCAATGGTATTCCCGTCCAGTATCCGCGCATCGCCGGCCAGCACCAGGACTACACGGTGGCCCAGCTGACCATGTTCCGCAGCACCAAGGTGGATGCCCGCAAGAACAGCGCGCAAATGCACACCATCGCCGCCCGCATGTCGGATGACGAGATTGCCGCCGTGGCCGACTATATCGCCGGCCTGAAGTAAGTTTTCATAGTGGCAAGAGATTGCCAGGCGCAGCAGCGCGCATGAACCAGGGCGGCCTTTTCAACAGGCTGCCCTTTTTTATGGCAGGGGCCAAACAGGAGTATGCTGCCGCCTTGCGCGGAGAAACTATCTGCTCCATGCCTACATTTTCTTGAAGATTGCATATCCCGTATGAGTATCCACGTATGAGCACAGGCACGACCGGAATCGAGTTAAAGACCCAACGCCGCGGCCTGGCTGAATTCGTCGAGCTGGTCTCGTCGATGCGCTTTGCCATCAGCCTGCTGACCCTGATCGCCGTGGCGTCCATCATCGGCACCGTGCTCAAGCAGAACGAGCCCATGCCCAACTATGTGAACCAGTTTGGTCCATTCTGGTTTGCCGTCTTCGACAAGCTGAGCCTGTATTCCGTGTATTCGGCCTGGTGGTTCCTGGTGATCATGGGTTTCCTCGTCGCCTCGACCTCGCTGTGCATCGTGCGCAATGCGCCGAAGATGCTCAAGGATATGCGCAGCTGGCGCGACAATGTGCGCGAGCAATCGTTGCGCAATTTCCATCACAAGATGGAATGGCAGGCGCCGCTGCCGCGCGCCGTGCTGGCGCAGCAGATGGTGATGCGCCTGAAAGACAGCGGCTATGCGGCCAAGGTGGTCGAGAAGGACAACGCCACCCTGGTGGCGGCCAAGCGCGGCGCGGCCAATAAATGGGGCTATATCTTTGCCCACGGCGCCATCGTCATCATTTGCGTGGGCGGCTTGCTCGATTCGGAAATGCCGATCCGCGTACAACAATGGTTCTTTGGCAAGACGCCGTTTTCCGGCAGCGGCGTGATCGCCGACATTCCCGCCCAGCACCGGCTGAGCCTGTCGAACCCCACTTTCCGCGGCAATACCATGATCCCGGAGGGTTCGTCGAGTAACACGGCCATCATTCCCCAGGCCGATGGCGTGCTGATCCAGGATCTGCCCATCACGATTTTGCTGAAGAAATTCCACATCGATTTCTACAGCACGGGCATGCCCAAGCTGTTCGCCAGCGATGTCGTCATCACCGACCATGTGACGGGAGAAAGTTTTCCTGCCACCATCAAAGTCAACCAGCCGCTGCTGTACAAGGGCCTGGCCCTGTACCAGTCCAGCTTTGAGGATGGCGGCAGCAAGCTCAAGTTGACGGGTTTTCCCATGACGGGCAAGACGACGAAACGCTTCGATATCGGCGGCGAAGTGGGCGGCAGCACGCCGCTTGAGCGCAGCGATGGCAATTCCTACACGGTGGAATGGTCGGGTTTCCGTCCCTTCAACGTGGAAAACCTCAGCGCCGGCCAGGATGTGCGCGCCGTCAGCAAGGCGGAAAGTTTCAACGATAAATTTGCCGTCGGCCTCGATAAACGCCTCGGTTCGGCCGCGAAGAACGCGCATAACAAGGATCTCAAGAACGTCGGCCCCTCGGTGCAATACAAATTGCGCGACAAGACGGGCCAGGCGCGCGAGTACCAGAATTACATGCAACCTGTCACCGTGGATGGCACGACGGTGTTCCTGGCCGGCATGCGCGTCAATCCCAGCGACCCGTTCAGCTATCTGCGCATTCCCGTCGATGACAATTACAGCGTGACGGAATGGATGCGCTTGCGTGCCGCGCTGCAAGATCCGGCGCTGCGCCAGCAGGCCGCCGCGCGCTATGCGGCGCGCGCCATGCCGCAGGCGAACGCGGAAGCCCTGCGCGGCCAGCTGCAGGAATCGGCAGCGAAAAGCCTGGGCATCTTTGCCGGCAATGGGCAAGAGGGCGGTTTCCTGGCCATTTCGCGTTTCCTGGAGAAAATTCCTGCCGCCGAGCAAGAAAAAGCGGCCGACATCTTCATGAAAATCTTGAATGGCAGCCTGTGGGACTTGTGGCAGGCGGCGCGTGCGCAGGATGGCTTGAAGGCCATCGAGGCCGATGACAAGCACGGCCGCTTCCTGCAACTGGCCACGAATGCGCTGTCCGACAGCTTCTTCTATGGCGCGCCCGTGTATCTGCAGCTGGACGAGTTCACGGAAATCAAGGCGTCCGTGCTGCAAGTGACGCGTTCGCCGGGCAAGAGCGTGGTCTACCTCGGTTGCCTGTTCCTCGTGATCGGCGTGTTTTCCATGTTTTATATCCGCGAGCGCCGCCTGTGGGTGTGGATCAAGGATGGCGAAGGCGGCAGCGTAGCCCTGATGGCCATGAGCACGCAACGCAAGACGCTGGATTTTGAAAAAGAATTTGAGACTTTGAAGGCAAAGCTGCCGCAATCGGCGTAAGCTGCGCTGAGTTGGATTGGCTGAGTTTCGGGACGCTTGCGCGTCGCCGGGAATGGAGAAAATGATGGAATTGGCAAACAAGCAAATATATACGCAGGAACCAGGATTTTTCAAGCGCCTGAGCCTGATCGATTGGCTGTATGGCGCCGGCTTGCTGGCGGCCTCCCTGTTCGGCCTGATGCGCTTTGGCGCCTTCATGGATATCTATGAAAAGGCCATCCTGCTGGCCGCGGCGCCCACGTTCGCGTGGCTGGGCTGGTACTGGAAGCCCGTGCGCTGGCTGATCCCGCTGGCGGCCGTGCTGTCGCTGTTTGCCATCGAGCTGTACTCGGGCCACCTGGAGATGGCGAACCAGAAATTCTTCCTCAAATACATCTTGTCGAGCCAGTCCGCCATCTTGTGGATGGGCACCCTGTTCGTGCTGTCGACCCTGTTTTACTGGATCGGCCTGGTGGCGCGCTCGGAATTTGGCTCGTCCGTCGGCTCCCTGCTGTGCTGGGCCGGCGTGGTGCTGGGTCTGACGGGCATGCTGGTGCGCTGGTACGAGTCTTACCTGATCGGCGCCGACGTGGGCCATATTCCCGTGTCGAACCTGTATGAAGTGTTCATCCTGTTTTCCTTGATCACGGCCATGTTCTACCTGTATTACGAGCAGCATTATGCGACGCGCCAGCTGGGCGCCTTCGTCATGCTGGTCATTTCGGCGGCCGTGGTGTTCCTGATGTGGTACACGGTCACGCGCGACGCGGCCGAAATCCAGCCGCTGGTGCCGGCCCTGCAAAGCTGGTGGATGAAGATCCACGTGCCCGCCAACTTCATCGGCTACGGTACCTTTGCCCTGTCGGCCATGGTGGCGGCCGCGTATCTGCTCAAATCGAGCGGCTACCTGGTCGACCGCCTGCCGTCGCTGGAAGTGCTCGACGACGTCATGTACAAGGCCATTTCCGTGGGCTTTGCTTTCTTCACGGTAGCGACCATCCTGGGCGCCCTGTGGGCGGCCGAAGCATGGGGTGGCTACTGGTCGTGGGACCCGAAAGAAACCTGGGCGCTGATCGTCTGGCTCAACTATGCAGCCTGGCTGCACATGCGATTGATGACGGGCTTGCGCGGCCGCGTCGCTTCTTGGTGGGCGCTGGTGGGCTTGCTGGTGACGACGTTTGCCTTCTTGGGCGTCAACATGTTCCTTTCAGGCCTGCATTCTTACGGCAAACTTTAATGACAGAAGCGTCATGAACGGCCCGGAAAAACTGGTGTAAGGTATATCCAATCACCTTTTTCCGGAGCCGCCATGTTGATCAAGCGCAGTCCCAACGGCATCGAATTGCCGTATTCTTCCGAAATCACGCCGCGCGCCGTGTTTGAATCGCGCCGCAGCTTCATCAAGCAAATCGCCCTGGGCTCCGTGTCCAGTGCGGCCTTGCTGGAAATGGCCAGCCGCGAAGCGTTCGCGCAAGGCAGCAATCCCAAGCTGGCTGCCAAGCTCAATCCCGCGTATTCGGCGCTGGACAAGCAGACGGCCTATAAAGACGCCACCAGCTACAACAATTTCTACGAATTCGGCACGGACAAGAGCGAGCCTGCGCAAAACGCGGGCACCTTGCGCACGCGGCCGTGGACGGTCAGCATCGAAGGCGAGGTCAAGAAACCCATGATCTTGGACCTCGACGCGCTGCTGAAGCTGGCGCCGCTGGAAGAGCGCGTCTACCGGCTGCGCTGCGTGGAAGGCTGGTCGATGGTGATTCCGTGGGTCGGTTATTCCTTCTCGGAAATCATCAAGAAGGTCGAGCCGACGGGCAATGCCAAGTACGTGGAATTCATCACCCTGGCCGACAAGAAGCAAATGCCGGGCGTGGGCGGCAGAGTGCTGCAGTGGCCGTATACGGAAGGCTTGCGCATCGACGAAGCGAACCATCCGCTGGCGCTGCTGACCCTGGGCATGTATGGCGAAACCTTGCCGAACCAGAATGGCGCGCCCGTGCGCATGGTCTTGCCGTGGAAATATGGTTTCAAGTCGGCCAAATCCATCGTCAAGATCCGTTTCGTCAAGGAACAGCCGCGCACCTCCTGGAACCTGTCGGCGCCGTCCGAATATGGTTTTTACTCGAATGTGAACCCGAACGTCGATCATCCGCGCTGGTCGCAAGCTTCCGAGCGGCGCATCGGTGAAGACGGCTTTCTCACGCGCAAGCGCAAGACCCTGATGTTCAATGGCTACAACGATGTCGCTTCCTTGTACGCGGGCATGGATCTGAAGAAGTTCTTTTAAGGAAACACCATGGCCCTCAACCCCACGCCGAGACAATTGTCGCTATTCAAAAGCCTGGTTTTTCTGCTGGCGCTGCTGCCATTCGCGCGCATGGTCTGGCTGACGTACACGGGGCAACTGGTGGAGCCGCTGGAATTCATCACGCGCGGCACGGGCGACTGGACCCTGTATTTTATCTGCATCAGCCTGGCGGTGACGCCCTTGCGGCGTTTCACCCAATGGAATTGGCTGATCAAGCTGCGCCGCATGCTGGGCCTGTTCGCGTTTTTCTACGCGGCGCTGCACTTCACCACGTTTTTATGGTTCGATCACTTTTTTGATGTGCAGGAAATGTGGAAGGATGTGCTCAAGCGGCCGTTCATCACGGTGGGTTTTATTGCCTTTGTCTTGCTCATTCCGCTCGCCGTGACGAGCACGAATGGCATGGTCAAGCGCCTCGGTGGCAAGCGCTGGCAGTGGCTGCACCGGCTGATCTATGTGATCGCGCCGCTGGGTATTTTGCACTTCTGGTGGATGAAGGCGGGCAAGCACAATTTCGCACAACCGATCCTGTTCGGCGGCATCGTCGCGCTACTGCTGGCAATTCGTGTGTATTTCGCCTGGAGCAAGCGAGAGAAGAGCGCCAGGGCGGCGAAGACAGCCACCCCGGTGCGTTCCGTTTAGGTGACTGGCACGATCACGGGTGGCGGCGGCACGGGCGCCGGTTCGACCGGGCCTTTTGCCGGCGCGCCTTTGGCCGCGGGTGGCTTGGGCAGGTACAGGGCGCCGGGCTGGCCACAGCCGGCCAGGACGCTGGAAACCACAATGGCAATGCCGATATAAAACGCTGAGGATGACTTCACGATTAGAATCACGGTTTGATTAAGATCTTTGGAGTGTAGCATGAGCGAATCGGAATTCCTGGCCCTGGCCGAAGCCACCCTGACCCAGATCGCCGCGGCGCTGGACCGGCTGAACGATGAAGACGTGCTCGACGTCGAATGCAGCCGCAGCGGCAATGTGCTGGAAATCGAGTTCATCGACAACGGCACGAAAATCATCGTCAACAGCCAGGCCCCCATGCGCGAAATGTGGGTGGCCGCCCGTTCCGGCGGTTTTCATTACAAGCGTGTGGGCGATGAATGGCTCAACACGCGCGACGGCTCGGAACTGTTTGCCGCCTTGTCCACCATGGCCAGCGAGCAGGCGGGCGCGCCCGTTGTGCTGAAGTAATTAGCTCATCGAGACGTAGGTCGGATTAGCGGCGAAGCCGCGTAATCCGACACCACCCGGGCGCTAACAATGTTGTCGGATTACGCGCTTGCGGCCTCGGCGGCCCCCGCTAATCCGACCTACCCGATCCCCCGCAATTTCCGTCAGAACAACTCGTTCTTGACGGCTTCCTTGGCTTTCTCTTCCTCCGGCGTGCCGCGCGCCGCGCCTTCCAGGCTGCCGACGCCCGTGCCCGGTGGATTTTCCGCATAGTAATACTCGTCGCCCACGCGTATCAGGCCTTCCGGTACGGCGCGTTCCTCGACGGGAATGCTTTTCAATGCCTTCGCCATGTAGTTGATCCAGATCGGCAAGGCCAGGCCGCCGCCCGTTTCCCGGTTGCCCAGGTTGCGCGGCTGGTCGTAGCCGATCCAGGCGATGCCCACCAGCTTGGCCTGGTAACCGGCGAACCAGGCGTCGATGGAATCGTTGGTGGTACCCGTCTTGCCGGCCAGGTCAGGGCGCTTCAAGGCCATGGCCTTGTTCGCCGTGCCGAAGCGCACGACATCGTTGAGCATGCTGTTCATCATGAAGGCATTGCGCTCGTCGATGACGCGGTTGGCTTCCTCGCCCGCCAGATCCGGCTTGGCTTGCGACAGGATATTGCCATCGCTATCGGTCACCTTGGCGATCAGATACGGGTTGATCTTGTAGCCGCCATTGGCGAACACGGCATACGCGCCCGCCATCTGCAGCGGCGTCACGTTGCCGGCGCCCAGGGCCAGGGTCAGGTAGGGCGGGTTCTTGTCCGCATCAAAGCCGAAGCGCGTCGCGTATTCCTGGCCATACTTGGCGCCGATCTTGTGCAGGATGCGGATGGAAATCATGTTCTTCGATTTCATCAAACCCTTGCGCATGGTCATCGGACCATCGTATTTGCTGTCGTAGTTTTTCGGTTCCCACGCCTGGCCGCCCGTCTGGCCCGCGTCGAACGAGATCGGCGCATCGTTGATGATGGTGGCTGGCGACAGGCCCCGTTCCAGCGAAGCGGAATAGATGAAGGGCTTGAAGGCGGAACCGGGCTGGCGCCACGCCTGCGTGACATGGTTGAACTTGTTGCGGTTGTAATCGAAGCCGCCCACCATGGCGCGAATGGCGCCGTCCGTGGTGCTGGCCGAGACGAACGCCGATTGCACTTCCGGCATCTGCGTCAAGACCCAGGTGTTGTTTTCTTGCATGACGCGGATCACGGCGCCGCGCTTGATGCGGCGGTTCGGCGCCG
The DNA here is from genome assembly GCF_019443505.1 of Janthinobacterium sp. PAMC25594. Lineage (NCBI taxonomy): Bacteria > Pseudomonadati > Pseudomonadota > Betaproteobacteria > Burkholderiales > Oxalobacteraceae > Janthinobacterium > Janthinobacterium sp. PAMC25594. The sequence goes on along the minus strand of NZ_CP080377.1, from coordinate 3,510,477 downwards.
CTTTTTCTGACAGCCAGGCCGCGCCGAAGGTCAGGCCGGGGCCGGTAATGGTAATTTCCTCGCCGGCTGACGTGACTGCCTGCAACGATTTGGGCGACGCCTGCAGCACCATGGCGGCGATGATGTCGTCGCTGTCCGGGTGGTCGGCCAGTTCCGTCTCGATGGCGTCGTCCGCTTCGGCCTTGGTTTTCGGAATCTCGATATACGCTTCCGGGCCGCGGTAGCCGTGGCGTTTCTCGTAATCCATCACGCCCTTGCGCAAGGCAATGTAGGCGGCGTCCTGGTCGGCCTTGGTGATGGTGGTGTAGACGTTCAGGCCGCGCGTATACGTGTCTTCCTTGAATTGCTCGTAGACCAGCTGGCGCGCCATTTCCGACACGTATTCCGCGTGCACGCCGAAGGCGCTGCTGTCGGTCTTCACTTTCAGCTCTTCATTTTTCGCTTCTTCGAACTGCGCCGGCGTGATGTAGCCCAGCTGCGCCATGCGCTGCAGAATGTATTGCTGACGCATGCGCGCGCGTTTCGGATTGACGACCGGGTTGTAGGCCGACGGCGCCTTCGGCAAGCCGGCCAGCATGGCCGCTTCGGCCACGGTGAGATCCTGGATATTCTTGCCGAAATAGATTTGCGCGGCCGAGGCGAAGCCGTAGGCGCGCTGTCCCAGATAAATCTGGTTCATATACACTTCGAGGATCTGGTCCTTGCTGAGGTTTTTCTCGATCTTCCATGCAAGCAAGACTTCATACGCCTTGCGTTTCAAGGTCTGTTCGCTGGACAGGAAGAAATTGCGCGCCACCTGTTGCGTGATGGTCGAGGCGCCTTGCTTGGCGCCACCCGTCAGGTTGTGCAGGGCCGCGCGCGTGATACCCAGATAGTCGACGCCACCATGTTCATAGAAGCGGTCATCTTCGATGGCCAGCACGGCTTTCTTCATGACATCGGGAATATCCTTGATATGCACCATGTTGCGCCGCTCTTCACCGAACTCGCCGATCAGCACACTGTCGGACGTGAACACGCGCAGCGGCATCTTTGGCTTGTAATCAGTCAAGGTATCGAGCGCCGGCAGGTTCGGATAGGCCATGGCCAGGCCAAACACCACCAGCAAGACGCCGACGATGCCCAGGCCCAGCAGCGATACCAGGGCCATTAGCAGAAAACGTTTGGGTTTGCTGCCCTTGGTGGGCGGCTTCGAGCCAGCGGAGCCAGCGGTGTTTGAAGATGTCATGCGTCGTATGTCTTTCGGTTAATTATGCCGGTCAATTATAAGCGAGCTTGCCGGGGTGGCAGCGCGCCGTGGCGCTTGCCGGGGGAGTATCGAAACTTGCCGATACTCTATATAAGCGCGTATTGGCCCGCTGGCAACCAGGATTTGGTAACAATTATTCTGCGCCAGATCACGGCCCCGCCAGATAGGCGCCGCGCGCCGCAGACACCAGCGTGAAATCCGTTTACAAGCCAGCGCTGCCGGGACTAGGCTTGCGGATGGCAGCAACCCCTCCCACGCTGACGTTTCTCTATGAAAAACATATCCATCCGCAGTTTTCTTGGCATCGGTTTGCTGGGCATCGATATGGCGGACGATGCCGTGCGCGTGGTCGAGTTGAGGCGCCGGCGGGGAAAATTGTCATGCCGGCATTGCGGCAGCGCCGCGCTGGCGGCAGGAGTGATGCTGGAAGGTCATGTCGAAGATCCACAGGGCCTGGCCAGCGCCGTGCGCCTGGCATGCCGCAACAGTGGCAGCGGCTGCACCCGCGTGGCGCTGGCCATGCCGGCCACGGCCCTGATCACGCATGCGATCCGCCTGCCCGCCGGCTTGCCGGAGGAACAGCTGGAAATCCTCGTGGAGCTGGAAGCGGCCCAATACATGCCGTTTGCGCTGGAAGACGCCAGCCTGGATTTTTTCATTCTCGGCCCCGCGCCGCCGCTTGCGGGCCAGACAGGCAGGGAGATCGACGTGCTGCTGGTGGCGGCGCGGCGCGCCAGCGTGCAGCGCCGCCTCGATGCGGCCATGGCGGCCGGCTTGACGCCCATCGTCATGGATAGCGAGGCGCTGGCCCTGCAGGCGGCGCTCGCGCAGGGTGGCTGGCAAGCCTTGCCGGACGGCGGCCTCAGTTATCAGCTGGCCTGGGGCCTGGCCATGCACCGGTACGCGCGATGACGGCCGTGGCGCAAGTGCCATGCATCAACCTGTTGCCGCATCGGCAGGCGGCACGGCGTCGGCGCAGTCAACAGCTGCTGTGGCAGCTGGTTGGTGGGGCGGTGCTGGGATTGCTGTTGGCCCTGGCGGCAGGCGCCTGGCTGCAGCAGCAGCTCGACGTGCAGCTGCGTCGCCAGCAAGGCTGGCGCCATGCCATGCAGCAGGTGAATGCCATCCTTGCCACCGGCAAGCGGGTGCAGGGAGAGACAGCGGCACTGCTGCTGCGCCAGCAGGCCATTGCCAATTTGCAAGAGCAACGCCATGCCTGGGTGCGCATGCTGGACGCGCTGGCGCGGGCGATGCCGGCCGGTGTGGCCTTGCACAGTGTGCGCCAGGAATCGGCGATGGTGCGCCTGCAAGGGCATGCCATTTCGCAGGAAAAGGTCGCAGCATTGCTGCAGGCGCTGGAGCAGGCAGCACCCTGGTCCCGCCCGGAAGTGATTGAAGTGCGCGGTGCGGCAGATGGCGCCGTGGAATGGACGATACGGCTGGCGTTGGCACCCTAGTCTTGGAGGTTGATCATGCTGAGCTTGAAGACTGCGTCGCTGTGGCCGCTACCCGCGCGCCTCGCGTGCGCCAGCCTGGCCGGTACGCTGGTGGCCGCGCTGCTGCACCTTGCGTGGCTGGAGGGACTCATGGCCGCCGTGCAGGCGGCGCAAGACGAGGAAGGCCGCTTGCGCGCCGGGTATCTGGCGGCGCAAGCCAGGGCGAGCCAGTTGCCGCAGTGGCGTGCGCAGCGGCGCCAGGCCGGCGCCGAGCTGGCCCAGCTGGAACAGCAATTGCCCGACCAGCAAGCGATGGCGGTGCTGTTGACGGACATTAACGCCGCAGGCCAGTCGCGCGGACTGCAATTTTCGCTGTTCAAGCCGGGCGCGGCCCGGCCGCAAGCGCCGTATGTCGCCTTGCCGATCGCCATACAGTTGCGCGGCGGCTATCACGCCATGGGCGCGTTGCTGGGGGACCTGGCGCGCCTGCCGCGCATCGTCACGGTGCATGAGCTGGCCTTGACCCAGGGCAAGGATCGCTTGCTGACCCTCGATGCCGTGCTGCACGCGTATCGCTTGCCCGAAGCGGGGGAGCTGGCGGCACAAGCGGCATTGCCTGCAAAGACCGGCGCGCCGGCATGGCGCCCGCTTGCCGCTGTCGTGCCGCAGCCGTACGCGGCCGCCGCCCTGGCCGACCCTTTTAATGCATTGGCGGCGGCAAGCGCGCCGGGCCAGCATGGCAGTGTGGCCGGACCCGACCCGCGCCGCGTGCGCGAGCCGCTGGAAAGCGTCGCCTTGCCGGCCATCAGCATGGTGGGCAGCGTGCAACAGGGAGGGCGCCTGAGCGCGCTGCTGCTGGCGGGCCAGCGCGTGTACCGGGTGGCGGTGGGCCAGTATCTGGGGCCAGACCACGGCCGGGTCACGCAAATCAGCGAACAGGCGCTGCAGTACAAAGAGTTGCTGCCGGACGCGGGCGGCGGGTGGCGCGAACGGCATGGCAGCCTGTCCCTGCAAAGACCGGGTGACGCCAGGGCCAGTGTGCCGGAGGTCACGCCATGAAGCCGTCTGTGTGGATGTGTTCGATGTATTGGCTATTGCTGCATGGCGCCGCCCTGGCCGGGGACGAGGCGGTGGTGCCGGTGACGGCGCCGCGCCAGTATGCCGGCGAGAAAATCTCCGTCGATTTCCAGAACGTGGGCGTGCGCGCGGCCCTGCACATCCTGGCCGACGCGTCGGGGAAAAACATCATCGCCAGCGACAGCGTGGCCGGCAATGTGACGATGCGCCTGCGCGACTTGCCGTGGGACCTGGCGCTCGACGTGCTGCTGCAGGCGAAGGGCCTGGACATGCGGCGCAATGGCAACGTGCTGTGGATCGCGCCGCGCGAGGAAATGCTGGCGCGCGAAAAACTGGAACTGGAACAGCGCGCGCAGATCGCCGAACTCGAACCCTTGCAATCAGCCATCTTCCAGCTCAATTACCAGAAGGCCGAAGCATTCCGTACCGTGTTCGGCCTGGACGCGGGGGAAGGGCGCAGCCGGCTGCTGTCGCGCCGTGGCAGCGTGCTGATCGAGCCGCGCACGAACCAGCTGTTCGTCACCGACGTGCCGGCGCGCCTGGAGCAGATCCGTCAGCTGATCGCCAAGACGGATATTCCAACGCGGCAAGTGATGATCGAGGCGCGCATCGTCGAGGCGAACGACAGCTTCAGCCGCAACCTGGGCGCGCGCCTGGGTTTTACGGACCAGCGCCTGGCAGCGGGCCAGTTGCCGGGTTTTTCGCTCGGTGGCAGCGGACGCCGCGCGGCCATCGGCGGCACGTATCAGGGCGTGGGCGAGGCGACGGGGCAAACGGTGGCCGGCGCCGGCGCCTTCGTGCCGAACACGCAATTCGTCAACTTGCCGGCCGCCAGCATCAATGGCTTGCAGCCGGCCAGCTTCGCCCTGAGCCTGTTTTCGGCGGCCGCCAACCGCTTTTTAAACCTGGAGTTGTCCGCGCTGGAAGCCGATGGCAGGGGCAAGATCATTTCCAGCCCTCGGGTGGTGACGGCCGACAAGGTACTGGCGCTGATCGAGCAGGGCATCGAACTGCCCTACCAGGTGGCCACCAGCAGCGGCGCCACTTCGATCACGTTTCGCAAGGCGAACCTGCGCCTGGAGGTCACGCCGCAGATCACGCCGGACGGCAACGTGGTGCTGGAAGTGGATGTGAACAAGGATAGCGTGGGCCAGGAAACGCGTTTCGGCTTCGCCATCGACACCAAACACGTGCGGACGCAAGTGATGGTGGAAGACGGCGGCACGGTGGTGCTGGGTGGCATTTATCAGCAGTCCGAACGGGGTACGGACAGCAAGGTGCCGCTGCTGGGCGACATCCCCGTGCTCGGTGTTTTTTTCCGCAGCACGGGCCGCAGTCAAGAAAAAACGGAACTGATGGTGTTTATTACGCCGAAAATAGTGGCAGATCGGCCAGCAACACGTTAATGTCACATCTTTACGTTTAAGTAACAATGCAAACGAAAGCGGACTGATGGCGACTATGCGGAATTTCTCTTTAGGCAATACCTCTTGGAGTAGGGCATTGAATTGGCTGGCTTTGCTGGTCTTGAGCACTGTGCTGGCCGCCTGTGGTGGCGGTGGCGGTGATCCGACCATTGATGGCGGCAAGGGCGGTGGTACCACCGGTGGTGTGGCCGCGACGGTCACGGTGAGCCTGTTGAACTCGGCCGACCAGCCTGCCATTACGCTAAGCAGCACTGCGCCGCTGACGGCCAAGGCGCTGGTGATCGATAAAAATGGTGCTCCGGTCAGCAATACGATAGTCACTTTCGCCTCCGACGCCACATTGGTAACGCTGTCGTCGAGCAATGGCACGGCGCTGACGGATGCCAAAGGCTATGCCAGCATCACTGTCTCGGCCTTGAATGCGACGGTCACCGGTGCGGGCAAGCTGACGGCCACTGTCGCGGCGGGCACCGCCATGGTCACCGGCGAGGGGAGTTATGAAGTCAAGGCGGCGCAGGCTGCGGGCGCGAAAATGACGCTGTCGCTGTTCAGTGGTAGCAGCGCCAGTAACGCGCTGTCGAGCGCCACGCCGCTGACGGCCAAGGCGTTGGTGACCGATTTGAACGGCAAGCCGATCACCAACGCCCTGGTCGCATTCTCCACTGACAATACCATGGCAGTGATGTCACCATCGGTAGGGACAGTACTGACCGATGCGACAGGCACGGCCAGCGTCACGCTGCGGCCATTCAGCCTGTCGGCCAGCGGCGCGGCCACTTTGCAGGCGACGACGACGGCCAATGGTGCCGTTGCCGGCAGCCAGATCAATTATGTGCTGGGAGCCACCGACCTGAGTGTGGAGAACATGCGGTTTTCGCCCGCCAGCATCGCGGCCTATGGCACCACCAACGTCACGGTTGATGTCATGGCTGGCACCAGCCTGTACACGGGATCAGGCCAGACGGTCAATTTCAGTTCGACTTGCGTGCAGGCCGGCAAGGCTAGCGTGACCAGTGGCGTGCCGGTAATTAACGGCAAGGCTACGGCTGTTTTCCGCGACCTGGGTTGCAATGACTACGATATGGTCAATGCCACAGTGGCGGGCAGCGCTTCCATGTATCTTCACGCGACGCTGCCGATCGGCCGCGTCGCGCCGGCATCGGTACAGTTTTCCGCCGTCAGTCCGATAGGAAAATCGATCGTGATTCAAGGGCAGGGCGGCATAGCGCGCACGGAAATGGCCACGCTGACTTTCCGCGTATTCGATACTTTCAACAAACCGCTGGTCGGCCAGGAAGTGACGTTTGCGCTGTTGAACGGCCCTGGCATGACGCTCAATAAAGTGACAGACACCACGGATGCCAACGGTGACGTCATCACCACCGTCAATTCCGGCACCACCCCGACCACCTTCCGCGTCAAGGCCAGCTTGGCCTCTGGCATTTCCACTTTGTCCGATTCCATCCTGGTAACGACTGGTTTGCCTGTGCAAACGGCGTTTTCGCTCAGCTCCGTCAAGTCCAGCGTGGAAGGCTGGTCGTATGACAGCCCCGTGGGCAACCCTGCCACGACCGTCACTATCTTGCTGGCAGATCAAGCGGGCAACCCCGTTCCCGATGGTACGCCAGTGGCATTCCAGAGCAACTTGGGCGCCATCGGCTCGTCCAGCATGGGCGGCTGCACCACCATGAACGGCGGCTGCTCGGTCGACTTCCGCAGCCAGAACCCGCGTGTGGCGACCAATCCACCTGTCACGCCCTGCAATGACGTCAGCCATGGCGGCACGCCCGACAGCCTGTGGCCCGGTCTTGCCACCGTCTGCGCCAGCACTTCGGACGGCAGCAAGACGCTGTTCGCGAAGATCGCCATCTTCCTGAGCGGCAGCCGTCCCGAAAATGTCACGCTGTTCGATCAGTCGGCCCAGGTCAGCCTCGATCGCAGCACTTATGATCTGGGGAGCGTTTCAGCCGCTGGAGTGCGTCAATTCAGCCTGCGATTGAGCGATTTGCATCAAAATCCCATGCCTTCCGGGACGACTGTCGCGATCACGAATATGATCAATGGAGTCGGATCCATCACCCCGGATAGCATCCAAAATATCTATCCGCACAACACGCTTGGCGTGGATGACCGTACCGGAGGCAACATTCAAGGTAACCAGGGAGGCCGGCATGCCGTTACAATTAACAGCCTGACGCCGACAAATTGTGTAGCGAATGTGGTCAGCACGTTTAATGTAACAGTGACGACGCCGCTGGGTAACGCCACCAGTTACCCGTTTAGACTGACATTCTCCTGTCCTTGACGCAAGGGGAAACGGGCGCCGTAGAGGCGGTGCCCGCTTATTTTCTGATTGATATAAAAAGTGTCTGAAATTTCCAACAGTAATATTTTCCTTGTCGGCCTCATGGGCGCAGGCAAGACCACCATCGGGCGCATCCTGGCCCGCAAACTGGGCTTGCGCTTTGTCGATTCCGACCACGAAATCGAGGCACGCACGGGAGCGACCATCCCGTGGATCTTCGAAATCGAGGGGGAAGCGAGCTTTCGCCGGCGCGAGGCCGAGGTCATTCGCGACCTGAGCGCCCAGCAAGGCATCGTCATGGCCACGGGCGGCGGGGCCATCCTCAATGCCGACAGCCGCGCCTACCTGAAGGAACGGGGCACGGTCGTGTACCTGCGCGCCAGCGTCAGCAACATCCTGGCGCGCACCAGCCACGACAAGAATCGCCCGCTGCTGCAGACGGCCGATCCGCGCCGCAAACTGGAAGAATTGACGACCCAGCGCGAGCCCCATTACATGGAAGTGGCCGACATTGTCATCGACACGGGCCGTCCTAACGTACAATCGATGGTCCAGACAATTCTGATGCAGTTGGCCAGCCTCGAATGCGAGGCCTCGCCCAACTGCGTCATTCATGCAGAGCCTTCGATGAACGAGCAATCCAAAATGTTGTTGAGCGTAGACCTCGACGAACGCAGTTACCCGATCGCCATCGGTCCCGGCCTGCTGGCCGACGCCGATGCGCTGCTGCGCCATATCAGCGGCCACAAGGTGGCCATCGTCACCAATACCACCGTCGCCCCCCTGTACCTGGGCCGCCTGCAGGCCGCGCTGGCCAGCGACGGCCGCGACGTGATCAGCATCGTCCTGCCGGACGGCGAAGAATATAAAAACTGGGCCAGCCTGATGCAGATCTTCGACGCGCTGCTGGCCAATAAATGCGACCGCAAGACCACCCTGGTGGCGCTGGGCGGCGGCGTGATCGGCGACCTGACCGGCTATGCGGCGGCCAGCTACATGCGCGGCATCGGCTTCGTGCAGGTGCCCACCACCTTGCTGGCGCAGGTCGATTCTTCCGTTGGCGGCAAGACGGGCATCAACCACCCGCTGGGCAAGAACATGATCGGCGCGTTTTATCAGCCGCGTGCCGTGATCGCCGACACCTCGACCCTGGAAACCCTGCCGGTGCGCGAGTTGTCGGCCGGCCTGGCCGAAGTGATCAAGCATGGCGCCATCATCGATGCCGCCTTCTTCGACTGGATCGAGGCGAACATGGCCAAGCTGATGGCGCGCGACAAGGGGGCTTTGGCGTATGCGATTGCCCGCTCGTGCGAAATCAAGGCCGACGTGGTGCGCCAGGACGAGCGCGAGGGAGGCTTGCGCGCCATCCTGAACTTCGGCCACACCTTCGGCCACGCCATTGAAGCGGGCCTGGGCTACGGCCACTGGCTGCATGGCGAAGCCGTCGGCTGCGGCATGGTGATGGCGGCCGACCTGTCCTGCCGCATGGGGTATATCGACCAGGCGGCCGTGGAGCGCTTGCGCAAGCTCGTCGCCGCCGCCGGCCTGCCCGTCAAGGCGCCCGACCTCGGTGTCGCGCGCTGGCTGGAACTGATGGAAGTGGACAAGAAGAACGAGGGCGGCGCCATCAAGTTCATCCTGTTGAAACCGCTGGGCAGCCCGTGCATCACGTCGGCGCCGCACGAACTGGTGCTGGCCACCCTGGCCGCCGGAGTGCAATAAGATGCTGCCCGAAGACTTCCTGGCTCCCTATGCGGCCCATTCGGCACAGGGGCAGGGACGTCGCTTTGCCGAGGCGGCGCACGCCTCGCGCAGCCAGTTCCAGCGCGACCGCGACCGCATCATCCATTCCTCGGCCTTCCGCCGCCTCGAATACAAGACCCAGGTTTTCCTCAATCACGAGGGAGACCTGTTCCGCACGCGCCTGACGCACAGCCTGGAAGTGGCACAGGTGGGCCGCTCCATCGCGCGCAACCTGCGCCTCAATGAAGATCTGGTCGAAGCCATCGCGCTCGCGCATGATCTGGGCCACACGCCGTTCGGTCACGTGGGCCAGGATGTGCTCAATGAGTGCATGCAGGCGCACGGCGGCTTCGAGCACAACCTGCAAAGCCTGCGCGTGGTCGATACCCTGGAAGAGCACTACGGTGCCTTCGATGGCTTGAACCTGATGTTCGAGACGCGCGAAGGCATATTAAAACACTGCTCGCTGGCGCATGCGCGCGAACTGGGGCCCGTGGCCCAGCGCTTCATCGACCGCACGCAACCGACCCTGGAAGCGCAGCTGACCAACCTGGCCGATGAAATCGCCTACAACAGCCACGATATCGATGACGGCCTGCGTTCGGGCCTGATCACCATCGCGCAGCTGGAAGAGGTGGAATTCTTCGGCCGCCTGTGGCGCGACGTGCAGCAGGCGTTTCCCGGCCTGTCGGGACGGCGCGCCATCTACGAAACCCTGCGCCGGCTGATCACGGCGCTGGCCGACGATCTGATCGTCACGTCGACCGGCTTGATTGCCGATGCGGCGCCGCGCGATGTGAACGAAGTGCGCGCCAGCCCCCCGCTGATCCGCTTTTCGGATGCCATGCGGCGCGATGCGACGGACCTGAAACGCTTCCTGCGCGCGAACCTGTACCGCCACTACCAGGTCAACCGCATGCGCGTCAAAGCGAGCCGCATCGTGCGCGAACTGTACGACAGCTTCATGGCCGAACCGTCCCTGCTGCCGCCCGATTATCAGGTCAATGGCGATGATGTGACCAAGCAGGCGCGCAAGATCGCCGACTACATCGCCGGCATGACGGACCGCTACGCGATCCGCGAGCACCGCCGGCTGTATTCGCTCGACGAGCTGTAACGGTTACTGCGGGGACTGACATGCCCGCGCGACGCTGCGTGTCGGGTTACGCCGTGCCGGCTAACCCGACCTACCAATGCAAGCGCTCATGGGGAATCCGACCTACTCCGCATTGTCGATCCTGTCAATTGGCATGATCATCTAGGCCCCCACCCGATCACCCCAATATCCGTACGGCAACTTCTTTTCTATCATGGCAGCAAGTCAACAAGGGCTTGCCGCCCATAGTCAAGGAGAGTGTCATGATTGAATCGCGCCGCAGTTTTTTGCGCGCCTTGCCAGCCGTTACTATCGGGGCGGCCATCGCGCCGCTGCCCGGCAAGGCCGCCACCAGGGGCGAAGGCGGGCAGCGCTGGGCGATGGTGGTCGATGTGCGGAAGTGCATCGGCTGCCAGGCGTGCACGGTCTCCTGCATCATGGAAAACGCCGTACCGGAAAACAGCTTCCGCACCGTCGTCTCGACCTATGAAGTGAAGGAAGAGAACCGCTGCGGCACCTACATGCTGCCGCGCCTGTGCAACCACTGCGCCAATCCCCCCTGCATACCCGTCTGTCCCGTGGGTGCTACCTTCCAGCGCAAGGATGGCGTCGTCGTCGTCGATGGCGACCGCTGCGTGGGCTGCGCCTACTGCGTGCAAGCCTGCCCGTACGATGCGCGCTTCATCAACCACGAAACGGGCAAGGCCGATAAATGCACATTCTGCGCGCACCGCGTCGACGAAGGCTTGCTGCCGGCCTGCGTGGAAACCTGCGTCGGCGGCGCGCGCATCTTCGGCGACCTGAATGACCCGGAAAGCATGGTGCATCAGCTGCTCAGCGAGAACAAGGTGAAAGTGCTCAAGCCCGAACAGGGTACCCAGCCCCACGTGTTCTATCTGGGACTGGACACGCGCTTCGCCGGCCACGTCGAGGGCGAAGCGACACTTTGGCAACCGAGCAAACACGGGAAATAAACCATGGACAGCCACATCACCGAAATTCTCAACGTCACGCGCGAAGCGGCATGGCTGCCGTGGGCGGTGCAGTATTTTTTCCTCATCGGCCTCAGTTACGGCAGCTTCATGCTGACCTTGCCGTACTTCGTCTTCGGCCGCAAGGCGTATGAACGCCTGGGGCGCATCGCGCTGCTGGCGTCCCTCGTCTGCGGCATGACGGCGCCCGTGGCGCTGCTGGCCGACCTGCACGGGCCGGGCCGCTTCTATCACTTCTATATTTACTTCCAGCCGCAATCGTGGATGTCGTGGGGTTCGTTCTTCATTCCCCTGTATCTGGGCTGCCTGATGCTGTACGCGTGGCTGGCGCTGCGCAGCGACTTCGCCGCGCGGGGGCAGGGCAAGGACCGCCTGGCCTTCGCCTATCGCCTGTTGGGACGTGGTGGTGTCGCCTCGCGCCGCGCCATCGTCACCGCCGCCGCCTTCACCCTGCTCGCCGCCTTCGTGGTGGGTCTGTACACGGGCATGGAAGTGATGGTGGTGCGCGCCCGTCCGCTGTGGTTCACGCCTTTCCTGCCGGCGCAATTTGCCGCCACGGCCTTTGTCGGGGCGGCGGGCCTGGCCTTGCTGTTCAACCGCTTCCTGCCCGGTCGCGACCAGGCCCTGGAAGTGTCGCTGAATCGCGCGCTGGCCCTGTCGCTGGCGCTGGTGCTGGCGCTGGGCGGCGGCTGGCTGTTCGTCAGTCTCTCCGGCGTGAGCGCCAGCCACAGCATGGCCTTTACCCAGGTGGCGGGCATGCCGCAATGGCAGTTCACGGCTGTCTGGGCCGTGCTGTCGTCCATCGTGCCGATGGCGCTGGCCATCTGGCGCCCGGCCACGAGTGGCCTGGTGAACGGCCTGATCGCGCTGCATAGCGCCTGGATGATGCGCTGGACGATTTTCATCGGCGGCCAGAACATCCCGAAAACGGGCGCGGGCCTGTACGACTACCACCTGCCGATGGGGAATGACGGCTTGATGGGGATCATCGGCACGGCCGGCCTGTGGATCGCGCTGCTGTTGCTGATGCTGGAATTTTTGCCATGGGCGGGACGCGCGATTACTACACGCAGCCGTCCTGCCATGGCCACGCACTGAGGAGTCAAAAATGAACGAACACACAAACAACGACGACCGCAACGACGTCCCTGAAGATGAAAACGAAAAGCGCCGCAAGCTGCTGCGCTACGGCGCCATCGGCGGCGGCCTGGCCGCCTTTGCCGCCAGCTTTTCCACCACGGCCGGCCGCATGGTCGACCACGCGCTGGGCAAGGACAAACCCGTACAGCGCTTGCACGGCAATTCCCTGCCGCCCGAGTTTTCCGTCGACACGACCACGGGGAAATTGACCGTCAACCCGGACCAGCAGGTCAGCTACACCATGTGCATGGGCTGCACCACGTTTTGCGGCGTGCGCGTGCGCCTGGATAAAAAAAGCGGCAAGGTGCTGCGCGTGGCGGGCAATCCCTACAGCCCCATGTCGGCCGACCCGGCGCTGCCTTACCAGACCTCGATACGCGATAGTTTTGTGTCGCTCTCGCGCTTCCAGGAAAAGGGGCTGAAGGGGCGCTCGACCGCTTGCGGCCGCGGCAATGGCGTGCTGGAACAGATGGAGTCGCCGTTCCGCGTGCTGGCGCCCATGAAGCGCGTGGGACCGCGCGGCGGCGGCCAGTGGGAACCGATCGCTTTTGACCAATTGGTGAAGGAAGTGACGGAAGGCGGCGACCTGTTTGGCGAAGGCCACGTGCAGGGCTTGCGCGCCTTGCGCGAGCTGGAAAAACCGATCGATCCGGCGCAACCGGAACTGGGTCCGCAAGTGAACCAGGTGGGCCTGATGTGCAGCACGGACGACGGTCGCCTGGCGTTCGGCACGCGCTTCTTCAAGCAGTCGTACGGCAGTTTGAACCTGGTCAACCACGGTTCGTATTGCGGCGGCGCCTACCGCAGCGGTTCGGGCGCCATGTTCGGCGACATGAAGAAAATGCCGCATGCGAAAGTGGACCTGGAAAATACGGAATTCTGCATTTTCGTGGGCACGGCGCCGGGCAATGCGGGCAATCCGTTCAAGCGCCAGGGCACCCTGATCGCGAAAGCCCGCTCGGGCAAGCGCGATTTCAGCTACGTCGTCGTCGACCCGGTGCTGACGAATGCCGACAGCCTGGCTGCGGGCGACCGCAGCCGCTGGGTGCCGATCAAGCCGGGCACGGATGGCGCGCTGGCCATGGCGATGATACGCTGGATCATCGAGCACGAACGCTATGACCGCAACTTCCTCGCGCAGCCGAACCTGAAGGTGGCGGAAGCGGCGGGCGAGGCCGCCTGGTGCAACGCCACGCATCTGATCATCAACGAGAAAGGCCACCCGCGCGACGGCCGCTACCTGCGCGCATCGGACATCGGCGCGGTGGAGTTGGCGGAAGAAGAGCGCTACAAGGATGGCGACGCCTTTTGCGTGATCGACGCCGCCACGCAAGCCATCGTGCCGCACAACGCCGCCAAGGGCGAGGGTCGCCTGTTCTTCGACGGTCCGCTGGAGGTGGCGGGCGCGCCGCTGCACCTGAAGACGGCCATGACGATGTTGAACGAAGAAGCGCAGCGCCACAGCATGGATGAATACGCGGCTGCCTGCGGCATCGGGCGCGACATCATCGAAGGCCTGGCGCAGGAACTCACCAGCCATGGCAAGCGCGCCGCCGTCAATGCGCATGGCGGCATGATGTCGGGCGCCGGTTTCTATAACGCGTATGCGCTGGTCATGCTCAATACATTGATCGGTAATTTGAACCGCAAGGGCGGCACCCTGGTCAATGGCGGCAGCTTCAAGGATGCGGGGCCTGGGCCGCGCTATAACCTCGAGAGTTTCGACGGCGAAATCAAGGCGGCCGGCATGCCGATCGGGCGCAATGTGCCCTATGAAAAAACCTCGGAATTCAAGCTGAAGAAAGAAGCGGGCAAGGCGTATCCGGCCAGGGCGCCGTGGTATCCGAACGCGCCCGCGCTGGCGACCGAGTGGCTCACCAGCGCCATGAACGGCTATCCGTACACCTTGAAGGCGCTGATCCTGTGGAGCTGCAATCCCGTCTACGGCATCACGGGCTTGCGCGCGCAGATCGGCAAGGAACTGGCCGATCCGAAGAAGATTCCCCTGATCGTGGCCATCGACCCCTTCATCAATGAAAGCTCGGCGTTTGCCGACTACCTGCTGCCCGATACCTTGCTGTATGAAAGCTGGGGCTGGGCCGGCGCCTGGGGCGGCATGCCCGTCAAAATGAGCACGGCACGCTGGCCCGTGGTCGAACCGCGCGTGCAAAAGACGCCGGATGGCCAGACCATTTGCATGGAATCGTTCTTCATCGCGCTGGCCAAAACGATGGCCTTGCCGGGCTTCGGCCCGGAGGCCTTGCAGGACATGGATGGCCAGCGCTTCCCCTTGCTGCGCGCCGAGGACTGGTATCTGCGCGGCGGCGCCAACATCGCCTGGCAGGGCAAAACGGCCGTACCGGAGGCGAGCGACGACGACATTGCGCTCTCTGGCGTGGCGCGCATCCGTTCCGAACTGGAGCGCACCCTGAAGCCGGAAGAGTGGCGCAAGGTGGCCTTCATGCTGGCGCGCGGAGGACGCTACCAGAGCTATGGCGAGATGTTCGGCCTGCGCCTGCCGCCGCCTGCGAATGCCAAAGCGCCAGTGGCTCCCGCTCCGGTGGCCGATGAAACGCCGTATCCGCAGGACTGGTCCACGCACCGTTATCTGAAACCGATGATGCTGTACAACGAGGGCCTGGGCGTGAGCAAGAACAGCTTGAGCGGCAAACGCTTTCCCGGCACGCCCGCCTGGAGAGTGGCGGCGTTTGCCGATGGCACGCCGGTGCGCAAAACCTATCCGGCCAGCGAGTGGCCATTCGAGTTGATCAGTTTTAAATCGGCGCTGCAGAACTCCTACAGCATCGGCGCACGGCGCTTGCGCGGCATCCATCCTGACAACCCGGTTGCCGTGCATCCCGACGATGCGGCGCGTTTGAAGCTGGAAAATGGCGATGAAATATATCTGGAAACGCCGGGCGGCAGGGCCAGGGCCACGGTGATGCTGCGCCATGGGGTGCAGCGCGGCGTGATCGCCATTGAACATGGCTTTGGCCACAAGGAGCATGGCGCGCGGGTCCACCGCATCGGCAAGTCGCGTCAGCCCGACGAGCCGGCCATCGGCGCGGGCATCAACCTGAACGACCTGGGGCTGACGGACCCGAGCCGCGGCGACAAGAACGTGTTTGTCGATCCTGTGTCGGGCACGTCGGTGCGGCAAGGGCTGCCGGCGCGCATCGTGCGCGCCTAGATCTCGCCGCTGGCCATCAGCAGCCGGGCCACCTCGGCTGCTGAGTGCAGGCCCAGTTTTTCCATCGTGTTATGGCGGTGCACCTGCACCGTCTTGTCGCTGATGCCCAGCTCGCGGGCGATGACTTTCGAGGCTTTGCCTTCGGCCATCAGCAGCGCCACTTCGCGCTCGCGCGCGGTGAGCCTGGCCAGCGCCGACTGCGCCGTATTCGCGCTGGCGGCGTTGCGGCTCTCATCCATGCTGCGGGCCACGGCCCGGCTGACGGCATCGAGCAGTACCTGGTCCTTGCACGGCTTTTCCAGAAAATCGCAGGCGCCGGCCTTCATCGTCTGCACGGCCATGGCCAGGTCGCCATGGCCACTGAGGAAAATCACGGGCAGCGCTATCGCATGGCGCACCAGCTCCTGTTGCAGTTCCAGTCCGCTCATCAAAGGCATGCGCACGTCGAGCAGCAAGCAACCGGGCGCATGGCCATCGTAGCGCTGCAGGAAGTCGCGCGCCGATTCGAACGTCGCCACTTTCCAGCCGGCCGAATCGAACAGATAGGCCAGCGAGCGGCGCATGGCGGCGTCGTCGTCGACGACAAAGATGATCGCATCGCTTTCATTCATGGTGTTTCCTTGTTTGCTTCCATACCGGTATCTTCGGGCAGGCGGAACCAGACCGTCAAGCCTGGCGCATCGGCGTTGGCATGTGCCGACAGGCTGCCGCCGAACGATTCGATGATGCTTTTGCTGAGCGACATACCCAGGCCCAGGCCTTCGGCCTTGGTGGTAAAAAAGGGTTCGAACAGGCGCGCCATCTGCGCCGCCTGCAGGCCGCAACCGGCGTCGCGCACGGCCACCGTGCAGGCGCCGTTTTCGCGGTGCAGCAGCACGCCGATGGGGTGCCCGGGATTGTCGTTTTCCACCTGCGCATCGAGCGCATTTTTCAATAAATTGAGCAGCACCTGCTGCACTTGCTGCGGGTCGGCCAGCACGCGCGGTGCGGCGCTGACCGCCTCGTGGCGCCAGCTGATATTGGCTTGCGGATGAGCCGCGCGGAACAGCGATACCGCCTGCTCCACGGCGTCGGCCAGGGCGAAGGGCGTGCTGTGCGCGGGACGCTTTTGCGCCATCGCGCGGATGTGCCGGATGATGGCGCCCGCGCGTTCGCTTTGCGTGGCGATTTCCTGCGCGCCGTCGAGCAGTGGCGCCGCATCGAGCCGGCCCGCCGCGATGCGGCGCGCCATGCCGCGCGCGAAATTGCCGATGGCCGCCAGCGGCTGGTTCAATTCGTGCGCAATGGCGCTGGCCATCTCGCCCAAGATGGCCAGGCGCGCCGTGTGGTCGAGCGTGGCCTGGCGCTGGCGCGCCTGTTCTTCCAGCGCGCGCTGCTGGTGCTGGGCAGCGCGCAATTGCTCCGTGCGCCGGCTGACCAGGTATTCCACGCGCACCGTATGCACGGCCCAGGCCACCAGCAAGGCCAGCACCAGCAGCATCCAGCCCCAGTAGCGGCGCAGGGCCGTCTCGAACGTCAGCTTGTCCAGGTAGGCGTAGGGGCCGATGCGCAGCTCGCGGAACAGTTCATCGACGATCTGGTAATCGCTGGGCACCGTCCAGCTGTAACCTTCATCGGTACGCGGCATGGCCAGCAGGGCCTGCGCCACTTTTTTCGCCAGCGCGGGCGGCGTCTGGCGCAGGGCCACGAAGGGCCAGTCCGGATACAGCCGCGACGAGCTGGCGCAGCGAAAACCGGGAATCGGGCGCGTGGTGATCACGCGCAGTTCATCGGCGCGCACTTCGCCGCGCGCCACCATCTGTTCCAGCAGGCAGGTGCGCACGATGCCGGCATCCATGCGCCCCGCCCGCACGGCTTCGACGATCTGCTGCGAGGGGAAACCGCTGTAGCGCAGGCTGGCGAAATCATGCGTGGGATCGATGCCCGCTTCGCGCAGTTCGCGCGCCGCGATCTGGTAGCCGCCAAACGCATCGGGCGCCACCGCCATCACGTTCTTGCCCGCCAGGTCGGCCAGGTCATGCAGCGGCGACGCGCTGCGCACGACGATGGCCGAGCCGATGGCCTGGCGCGGTGACTCCGTCCATGGCGATTCGAGCGTGGCGATGCGGCTGGCGCCATCGCTGTGTTCGAGCGCCACGTAATGGCCGCTGCTGGTGATGGCGAAGGCGATCGCTTGCGACTGCACGGCGCGCGTCAGGCCCGCCTGGTCGTAGTCGGCCAGGATGAAACGGATGCCGGGGATGCTCGCCTGCAGGTGGCGCGTCACGTACGACCAGTCCTGCTGCACGGCGTCGGCGCCCTTGTAGGCGAGTACGCCTATTCTCACCTCCGGTATCTCCGGCAGCGCGTCAGCCGCTTGCGCGCCGTGCAGACACAGCGCCGTCAGCGCGAACAGTAAAAAACGTCGCACTAGAACATGCTGCGCTGCGCCGCGCGCGCATCGCCGAACAGTTCCAGCAGCAGTTTCTTGATGGGTGCGGGCAGCGGCGCGTCCGCAATTTTCGCGCCGTCGTACCAGACGTGGGTCGCTTCCCCTGCCAGCGCCAGGCGGCGCGCCAGGGTGATGCGACAGGGGACGATGTGCAATTTGTAGTGGGTAAAGACATGCACGATGGGCAGCAGCCGTTCCTGCGTTTCGATTGCGCCGAACGGCGCCACGGCGCGTGCCAGTACCTGCTGGTCTATCTCTCGCGGCGAGTCCGCATCGGCCAGCAGATGGCCATCGAGTTCGGGCAGCGACAGCAAGCCCCCCCAGATGCCCGAGCCGGGGCGCTGCTCCAGCAGCACCTGGCCGTCGTCGATGATGGCCAGCATAACCGCGTGTTTTTCCGGACTGGTTTTCTTCGGTTTACGCACCGGCAAATCCTTGGTGCGGCCGGTGGCGTAGGCCACGCAGCGCGGTTGCAGCGGGCAGCGGCCGCAATCGGGGCTGCTGCGCCTGCACAGGGTGGCGCCGAAGTCCATCAGACCCTGCGTGTAGGCTTCGATACCTGTTTCAGGCAGCAGCGCCTCGGCGCGGCGCCACATGGCTTCCTCGACCCGTTTTTCGCCGGGATAGGCATCGATGCCGAAGGTGCGCGCGAAGACGCGCTTGACGTTGCCGTCCATGATGGCCGCGCGCGTGCCGCTGGAAAACGCGGAGATGGCGGCCGCCGTCGAGCGGCCGATGCCGGGCAGGTCGGCCAGCAGAGCCGGGTCGCTGGGAAAGACGCCGTCGTATTCGGCCACCACGCGCTGCGCGCACTTGTGCAGGTTGCGTGCCCGCGTGTAGTAACCGAGGCCGCTCCACTGCGCCATCACGTCTTCCACCGGTGCGCCAGCGAGGTCGCGCAGGGTGGGGAAGCGTTCGAGGAAGCGCGCGTAGTAAGCGAGTACGGCGGTGACCTGCGTTTGCTGCAGCATGATTTCGGACAGCCAGATCAGGTAGGCATCGCGCGTGTTTTGCCACGGCAGCGCGTGGCGGCCATGCTGCTTTTGCCAGGCGATGACGGTGGCGGAAAAAGTCGGGTCGATATAGTCTTCAAATGGTGCCGCGCCCGTGGCGGGCGAGAGCGGATGCAGCAGACGTTTCATGCGGGATTCCAGTGTTCTGTTGTTGGATGGTGCTGATGTTGCTCAGTCAGCGCTGGCCGCGCGCAAGGCGGCCAGCAATTGCGCCAGCTGCGCCTTGTCGCGTTCGAGCGCCGCCAGGCTCGCCTCGAAGCCGGCGATTTTCTGTTCCAGGCTGCCCG
The DNA here is from genome assembly GCF_019443505.1 of Janthinobacterium sp. PAMC25594. Lineage (NCBI taxonomy): Bacteria > Pseudomonadati > Pseudomonadota > Betaproteobacteria > Burkholderiales > Oxalobacteraceae > Janthinobacterium > Janthinobacterium sp. PAMC25594. The sequence goes on along the minus strand of NZ_CP080377.1, from coordinate 3,491,091 downwards.
TGGCGTCGTGGATGCGCTGGATCGAGGCAAAGCGCAGTTTCAGCTGTTCCTTGTACTCGACGATCTGCGCTTCGAGCGGCGCCATGATGACTTTCAGCCAGGCGCTGGCGTCGTCGTTGGCGTTGGTGAAACTGCGGCGCACGCGCGAGGCGATGGTGTCGAAGAATTTTTCCATCAGCACGACGCGGCTGGTGGTCAGCAGGGTCGCCGTGCCGAACTGTTTATGGTAGACGGCTTCGATGTCGGCGATCTCCTGGCGGTAGCGGGCCAGCGAAAATGGCATCGGCAAGGCCAGCGCCAGGCCGTGTTCGGAGGCGAATTTGCGGTACATCACGTTCATCATTTCCGTGATCTCGGCCGTCTTGCCTTCCGAACGGTCCAGGTTACTGGCGATGCGCTCGAAATACTGGCGCACGGCTTCGCGCAGGCCCGTGAAAAAGCGGCTGCGCTGCATGGCCGCGCGCACGCCATCGATATCGTCGCGCACGATGTCCATGCCCAGGCTCGTGTACAGCTCCGTCGACAGCCGCGTAAATACGGCGCGCGTCGCTTGCAGCTTGAACAGGCTGCTGTCGAATTCCTTCTTCTCGATATCGATGCGCCGCATCATGTGGGCGATCACGCTCTGGTTCTTGCCGCGCAGGCTGTGCAGCTCGTGCAGCTGCTCGGCGATGCCGCGCGCGCGGGCCGCCGCCTGCACCTGCTGCGCCGCTTCGATGGCGTCCAGGTCGAACGCCAGCTGGCGCCGGATGATGTCCTTGCGCGCGGGGATCAGCTCCTCGAACAGGGCCGTCTCCAGCGCCTGCAGGCGGCTCTTTTCCAGCAGCGCCGCATCGTGGTTGATCTTGCCCACCAGGGCCTTTTGCGCCGAGACGGGAAACACCTGGCCGGCGTCCAGGGTCAACAGATGCGCCACGCTGGCCTGCTGGCGTTCGATCGCCAGCGCCACCTCGGCGTCGCCGCGCAATTCATCCCACATGCTGTCGATCTTGTTGAGCACCACCAGGCGCCCGGCGCCGGCGCCGATATGGTTGCGCCATACCTCGATGTCGCTGCGCGTGACGCCCGTGTCGGCCGCCAGGATGAACAGCACCGCGTGCGCATTCGGGATCAGGTTCAGGGTCAGTTCCGGTTCCGTGCCGATGGCGTTCAGGCCGGGCGTATCGAGGATGACCAGGCCCTGTTTCAGCAGCGGATGGGGGAAGTTGATGATGGCGTGGCGCCACATGGAAATTTCCACCTGGCCGTCCTCGTCGAGCATGGCGGGAGCGTCCGCATCGTCGGCGTCGTACAGGCCGTAGCGCGCCGCTTCTTCCACGCTGACTTTTTTCGTCAGGCTGACCTGGCGGATGGCTTCCTGCATGTCGTCGCCCGCATCGATGTTCAGGGGCAGGACGGTCCAGGCGGCGGGCAGCTCGCGGTAGTCGCTGGTCGACAGGTTGTGCGCGCGCGTCTCGATGGGCAGCAGCCGGATCGATGGCGGCCAGGCCGCGTCGTACAGCAGCTCGGTGGGGCACATGGTGGTGCGGCCCGCGCCCGAGGGCAGGATGCGCTGGCCATAGCCGGCAAAGAAGATGGCGTTGATCAGCTCGGATTTGCCGCGCGAGAATTCCGCCACGAAGGCGACAGATAAACGGTCATCGAGCAGGCGGGAGCCACAGCGCGCCAGGCGCAGCGCGGAGGCGCCGTCGACCAGGCCCGCCGCGCTGGCGGCTTGCCGGTAGGCCTGCAAGGCGGCCTGCACGTCCTGCCGCCATGCGCTGTATTGTTCCAGGTCTCTGACCATCTGGCTCCCTCCGTGAGTGTGTGAGCGTGGTTACTTTTGACAATTCACGCAGTAGAACGTGGAACGCTGTCCCTGCACGATTTGCCGGATAGTCGCGCCGCACACGCGGCAGGGCTTGCCCGCGCGGTTGTACGTGAAATACGTCTGCTGGAAGTAGCCGGACTGGCCGTTCACGCCGATGAAGTCGCGCAGGGTGCTGCCGCCTTGCACGATGGCTTCGGCCAGCACGTCGCGGATCGCTTGCGCCAGTTTCTCATAGCGCGCCAGGCCGATGCGCCGGGCCGGCGTCTTCGGGTTGATCCCCGCGCGGAACAGGCTTTCGGAACAATAGATATTGCCCACGCCGACGACGATGTCGCCCGCCATCAGTACCTGCTTGATGTTGGTGCCCTTGTTGCGCGTTTTTTCGAACAGCAGCTGGCCCGTGAAGCCGCCTTCCAGCGGTTCCGTGCCCAGGCCGCGCAGCAGCGCGTGGCCATCGAGCGGGCCGTCCGCCTCGTCGTGCCACAGCACGGCGCCGAAACGGCGCGGGTCCGTCATGCGCAGCACCTGGCTGCCGCCGTCCGCGTCTTCCACGATCAAATCAAAATGGTCATGTTTTTGCGCCTCCGTCCCCGTCGGCAGCACGCGCAAATGGCCCGACATGCCCAGGTGGATGATCAAGGTGCCGTGGCGGAAGTGGATCAGCAGGTATTTGCCGCGCCGCCCCGTCAGGCCGATGGTTTGCCCGGACAGTTGCTCGCCCAGGGCAGGGGGAAAGGGCCAGCGCAGGCCGTCGCGGCGCAGCACGACGGCGCGCACGGCGCGGCCCTCGATGTGGGGCGCGACACCGCGCCGTGTGACTTCGACTTCTGGCAATTCTGGCATAGGGCTCGAATGGTTGAAAACCGGGTAAAAACAGGCGGGTTGCAGGCCGATGGCTGGTCCGGGCCGGCCACGCCGTCACGACGTATATATTTCGTTACATACGTGAAGTACGCGATAGCCGCGTTGGGCGTAGAATCAAACTTTGCCGTTTAGCCAGGATCAGCCTTTGAAAAACGCTTTCGCCATTGTAACCTTGTCCGCCCTGATGGCCACGCATGCCATGGCACAGACGCCTGTCGCCCCCGCCGATGCCGCGGCCGGCCCCTCTGCGGCCGCGCCCGTCGCGCCGCAGGAGCCGGACGCCACCTCCAAGGAGGGGGCCGGCGGCGACGAGCTGCCGAAGGTCGAACTGAGCAGCGACTTGCTGTACAAGCTGACCAAGGCCGAGATGGAATTCAAGAGCGGCCAGTGGCAAGGGCCGTACGTGACGATGATGGTGGCGGCGCAGCAGACGCGCGACCCGCGCCTGGCGCGCCGCGCTTCCGAAATGGCGCTGGCCGCCAAGCAGGGTAGCGAAGCGCTGGCGGCCATCCGCCTGTGGCGCGAGCTGGCGCCTGACTCGGACGAGGCGACGCAGTTCTTCCTCGGCTTTGTCGTGTTGACGGACAAGATCGAAGAAGCGGAACCGATTTTCGCCGAACGCCTGGCCAATGCGCCGGCGGGGGCGCGCGGCGTGGCCCTGTTCCAGATGCAGCAGATTTTGTCGCGCTCGAATGACAAGCTGTATGCCTATTCGATGGTGACGCGCCTGGTGCAGCCTTACCTGGACATGTTCGAAGCGCACCTGGTGCTGGCGCAGGGCGCCCTGTCGATCGGCGAGCGTGAGCGCGCCATCGGCGAAGCGAACAAGGCGCTGGCCATCAAGCCAAACTCCGAGCTGGCCGTGCTGACCCTGGCGCAGGTGACGGGCGAGCCCGAGGCGGCGGGCAAGGTGCTGGCCGCTTTCCTGCAAAAGAATCCGGACGCCGTCGAAGTGCGCGGCGCGTATGCGCGCCTGCTGGTCGAACAAAAACAGCTGGAGCCGGCGCGCGACCAGTTCCTGCTGCTGCTGAAAAGCGCGCCCGATAACGTGGGCGCCCTGTATGCGCTCGGCATCGTGGCGCTGCAGCTGGAAGACACCAAGGGCGCGGAGCAGTACTTCAAGCGCTTCCTGGCCGTGCTCGAAAAATCCCCTGGCGACACGCGCGATCCGTTCAAGGCCCTGATGATTTTGTCGCAGATCGCCGAGACGCGCGGCGACACGGCCGGCGCCATCGCCTGGCTGGACAAGGTTGATAATAGTGCCTCGACCGGCTATGTCGAGGCGCGCTTGCGCCGCGCCCAGCTGATCGCCCGTGGCGGCAATCTCGATGCAGCCCGCAAGGCGCTGACGGAAATCGAAACGGACGATCCGGCAAGCCAGGCGCAGGTGCTGCTGGTCGACGCGCAATTCCTGCGCGACGCCGGCTATGTGCAAAGCGCCTACACGGTGCTGGAAAACGCCTTGCTGCGCTTCCCCGACAATCCGGAACTGCTGTATGACTACGCCTTGCTGGCCGAGCGCCTGGATAAACTCGATCTGATGGAGGCCAGCCTGCGCCGCGTGATGGCGCTGGCGCCCGACAACCAGCATGCGTACAACGCCCTGGGCTACTCGCTGGCCGAGCGCGGTATCCGCCTGCCGGAAGCCCATGCGCTGATCGAAAAAGCCTTGCAGATGGCACCGGGCGATCCGTTCATCATGGACAGCATGGGCTGGGTGCAGTTCCGCATGGGCAACTTGGCTGCCGCGGAAAACGCCTTGCGCCGCGCCTATGCCGTGCGCAGCGATCCGGAAATCGCCGTCCACCTGGGCGAAGTGCTGTGGCAGAAGGGCGACAAGGATGAAGCGCAAAAACTGTGGCGCGATGCGCGAAGCAAGGACCCGAAAAACGATGCGCTGAAAAGCACCCTGGCGCGCTTGAATGTCAGTCTGTGATTGAATCGATTAACTCCACTATAAAAAAACCAGCGCCATGGCGCTGGTTTTTCCTTTTGCCCATGTCTAAACATCTCCTGCCCCTGACTGTCCTGTGCCTGTCCCTCTCGGCCTGCTCGACCTTGAGTTCCCCATTCTCGTCCGGCACCGCGCCATCCGCTCAAACCGTCGCTCCGTACCGCGAACAGGTGGAGCTGACGGGCCGCTTGAACGTGGTGTACCAGAAGGATGACAAGCCCGAATCGGCGACCGTCAATTTCAACTGGCAGCAGACGGCGCAGCGCACGGACGTGACCCTGTATTCGCCCGTCGGCAGCACGCTGGCGACGATTGCCGTCACGCCGCGGCAGGCCGTGTTGACGCAAAGCGGCAAGGCGCCGCGCAGCGCGCCCGATGTCGATACCCTGAGCGCGCAGATGCTGGGCTGGTCCTTGCCCGTGTCGGGCTTGCGCGACTGGCTGCAAGGCTATGCCGTGGGCGCCGATGGCAAGCGCTTTGTCGCTTCGCCCGCCAACGACAGCGTGACCACCAAGGACGGCTGGCGTTTGCGCTATGTGTCGTGGCAAGAAGTAGGGCAAAATGCGGGCGAAAATGTACCGGGCGCCTTGCCCCAACCGCGGCGTATCGATGCCGAACGCAATGCCAGCGCGCAGGCCGATGCCGTCTCGCTGCGCATCGTGCTCGATCCCGCCCCTTCCGCACCTGCACCATGACACTGACGACCCTGAACAATTGCCCGGCACCGGCCAAGCTGAACTTATTTCTACACGTCAACGGCCGCCGCGCCGATGGCTACCATCTGCTGCAGACGGTGTTCCAGTTGCTCGACCATGGCGACACCTTGCACTTCGCGCTGCGCGACGACACGGCGATTGTCCGCGTGACGGAACTGGCCGGCGTGCCGCAGGAGCAGGACCTGATCATCCGCGCCGCGACATTGCTGCAGGCGGAGGTGCTGCGCCGCAAGGGCGCCTTGCCGCGCGGCGTCGATATCGCCATCGACAAGGTGCTGCCCATGGGCGGCGGGCTGGGGGGCGGCTCGTCCGACGCGGCCACGGCGCTGATGGCGCTGAACCGTTTGTGGCAAGCGGGCTTGACGCGCGAGGAATTGATGGCGCTGGGCTTGCCGCTGGGCGCCGATATCCCGTTTTTCATCTTTGGCGAGAATGCCTTTGCCGAAGGCGTGGGCGAGGCCTTGCAGCCTGTCGCCACGCCAGAATGCTGGTATGTGGTGATCGAGCCGGGCGTGCAAGTGCCCACCGCCGCAATTTTTTGCGCGGAAGGCTTGACGAGAAATACCGAACCCGTCACAATAGCGGACTTTTCCAGGTACCTCGCAGAAGGAAACGATGCGGGCGGGTTTGGTAAGAATGATTTACAGCAAGTAGCATGCAGTCTTTTCAAGCCGGTAGCAGATGCGGTAGAATGGCTGGGTGCTTACGGTGAGGCCAGGATGACTGGTTCCGGTGCTTGTGTGTTTAGTGCGTTTGGCAGTCAGGAAGAAGCGGATGCGGTGCTCAGCAATGTGCCACCAGTCTGGGTCGCCTGGAAGGCAAAAGCGCTGACGCGCCATCCGATGCTCACCAGGTTGTAGAGAGCAAAAAAAGATTTTGCTTAGCGTCAAATAGTCGGTATGATACTGGCCAACATGACGGAAAGCAGTCAGTAACGTAGGGGAATCGCCAAGCTGGTTAAGGCACTGGATTTTGATTCCAGCATGCGAAGGTTCGAATCCTTCTTCCCCTGCCACCATTTCACCGTAGTCTGTCGATGCGAAGTTAGCGTCCAGTGCGGGAAAAAGCAGATATGTCGCCACGCGGCATATTCTAAACAATGACTGACCGGGCCTATGCCCGGTTAGTGCTTTTCAAGACTTCTTTATCACCTCTTGGGACTCCCATGGCTTACGAAAACCTGATGGTTTTTACCGGCAACGCGAATCCAGCGTTGGCAGAGGGGGTCGCAAAAAACCTCGGCATTCCTCTCGGTAAAGCAAACGTTTCGAAATTCTCCGACGGCGAAGTAATGGTCGAGATTAACGAAAACGTGCGCGGCAAGGATGTTTTTGTTTTGCAATCCACCTGTGCTCCAACCAACGACAGCCTGATGGAAATCATGCTGATGGTTGATGCCTTGAAACGTGCTTCCGCTGGCCGCATCACCGCCGCGATTCCTTACTTCGGCTACGCCCGCCAAGACCGTCGTCCCCGCTCCGCGCGTGTGGCGATTTCGGCCAAGGTAGTGGCGAACATGCTGGAAGAAGCCGGTGTCGAGCGCGTCCTGATCATGGACTTGCACGCTGACCAGATTCAAGGTTTCTTCGATATCCCAGTCGACAATATTTACGCTTCGCCAATTTTGCTGGGTGACCTGCAAAAGAAAAACTACCAGGATCTGCTGGTGGTGTCGCCGGACGTCGGCGGTGTGGTACGTGCGCGCGCCCTGGCAAAACGCCTGGGCTGCGACCTGGCCATCATCGACAAGCGCCGTCCAAAAGCGAACGTGTCCGAAGTGATGAACATCATCGGTGAAGTCGAAGGCCGCAACTGCGTGATCATGGATGACATGGTCGACACGGCAGGCACCCTGACCAAGGCTGCCGAAGTGCTCAAAGAGCGCGGCGCGAAAAAAGTCGTGGCGTATTGCACGCACGCGGTGCTGTCGGGCCCGGCGATCGACCGTATTTCGGCTTCGCCACTCGATGAGCTGGTCGTGACCGATACGATCCCCCTGTCCGAAGCGGCCCTGGCCTGCGGCAAGATCCGTCAATTGACGTGCGCGCCGCTGCTGGCCGAGACGTTCAAACGCATCATCAAGGGTGACTCCGTCATCTCGCTGTTCATCGATTAATTCGATACAGTCGATAGAAACAGACGAAATGCCTGCGGCGCGACCGGCTTTTTGCCTGTTGCGCCGCAGTGTTTTAGTTTTCGGGGTGCATCTGCACCCATTTCCGAAGATTCCTGGTCGCGGGAATCTTCATAACACAAGGCGCAAGCCTTGTTCTTCTTGGAGTTTCACATGAAAGTTATCGCATTTAAACGCGAATTGCAAGGTTCCGGAGCGAGCCGCCGCCTGCGCATTTCCGGCCAAACCCCTGGTATCGTCTACGGTGGCGCTGAAGCCCCGGTGCTGATCTCGCTGGATCACAACGCCCTGTACCACGCGTTGAAAAAAGAAGTGTTCCACTCGTCGATCCTGGATCTGGAAATCGACGGCGTTTCCCAGCAAGTTCTGTTGCGCGACTTCCAAGTCCACGCATACAAACAACTGGTTCTGCACGCTGACTTCCAGCGCGTTGACTCGAAGCAAGCTATCCACGTGAAAGTTGCTCTGCACTTCACGAACGCTGACGTTTCGCCAGCAGTCAAACTGCACGGCGCGACCATCAGCCACGTAGCCAACGAAATCGAAGTTTCGTGCCTGCCAGGCCAACTGCCAGAATTCATCAACGTTGACCTGTCGAACATCGACGTCGGTCACTCGCTGCACATCGGCGACCTGGTCCTGCCAGCTGGCGTGACCGCTGTCACCCACGGCGCCAACCTGACCATCGCTACCGCTTCGGTACCGGCTGGCCACGTTGCTGCTGAAGCTGAAGCCGCTGCTGTTGTTGAAGCCGACAAGAAGTAATTTTGCCGCCGCAGCAATGCGGTAGTCGCAAGGAAAAACCCGCCAGGTTCGCCGCGCGGGTTTTTTTCTGCCTGTTTTCACCGATAATGTTTTCTTTTTCATTGCAGACACAGCCATGCCCATACGCCTGATCGTCGGTCTCGGCAACCCGGGACCCGAATACGAACAAACGCGCCACAATGCCGGTTTCTGGCTGGTGGACAATCTTGCCAACAGCTTGCCCGGCACGCGCTTGCAGCGCGATTCGCGCTATAACGCCATGCTGGCAAAAACGTCGATCGCCGGCAAGGAAGTCTGGCTGCTCGAACCGCTGACCTTCATGAACCGCTCGGGCCAGTCCGTGGGCGCGCTGGCGCGCTTTTTCAAGATCGCCGCCGATGAAGTGCTGGTCGTGCACGACGAGCTCGACTTGATGCCCGGCATTGCGCGCCTGAAGAAAGGTGGCTCGGCCGGTGGCCACAATGGCTTGAAAGACATTACGGCCGCGCTGGGCACGCAGGATTACTGGCGCTTGCGCCTGGGCATCGGTCACCCGCGCACCCTGAGCCTGCAGCAGCAGGTGGCCGACTTCGTGCTGCACCGGCCGCGCCGCGAAGACCAGGAACTGATCGAGCAAGCCATCGAGAAATCCTTGCAGGTCATGCCGCAGATCGTCGAAGGCAAGTTCGAGGCGGCGACCATGAAGCTGCATACGGCTTGAGAACAGGGCCTGATGGCGTCACGATACGGCTGTTTTGGCGTCATTTGCCCATCATCGGGCTTTTGAAGCGCGCCTGTCAGGGGTACAATTGACCCCTTGAAATGCAGCACACGCACCATTCCCGGAAAACGGCGAGCGATAGCTCCGTTTTCCCTAACAGCACGGCAAGCACGCCGATAGACGGCGCCATGTGCTTTGATTATTAAAGGTTTTCCATGAGTCTCCAATGCGGTATCGTCGGCTTGCCGAACGTCGGCAAGTCCACCCTGTTCAATGCACTGACGAAAGCCGGCATCCCGGCTGAAAACTATCCGTTCTGCACCATCGAGCCGAACGTCGGCGTCGTCGAAGTGCCGGATCCACGCATGGATGCGCTGGCCGCCATCGTCAAGCCGGAACGCACGGTCAACGCCATCGTGGAATTCGTCGACATCGCCGGCCTGGTGGCTGGCGCATCGAAGGGCGAGGGCCTGGGCAACCAGTTCTTGTCGCACATCCGCGAAACGGACGCTATCGTCAACGTCGTTCGCTGTTTTGAAGATGACAACGTCATCCACGTGGCCGGCAAGATCAGCCCGCTCGACGATATCGAAGTCATCCAGACCGAACTGGCGCTGGCCGACATGGGCACCGTGGAAAAAGCGATTCATCGCGAAAACAAGAAAGCCCGCTCGGGCGACAAGGACGCGGCCAAGCTGCTGGCCATCATGGAACGCATGATGCCTTACCTGAATGACGCCAAGCCGGTGCGCGCGATGGGTCTGGACGCCGACGAAATGGAACTGATCAAGCCCTTGTGCCTGATCACGGCCAAACCGGCCATGTTCGTCGCCAACGTCTCCGACACGGGCTTTACCAACAACCCGCTGCTGGACCAGCTGACCACCTACGCGCAATCGCAAAACGCGCCCATCGTCGCCATCTGCGCATCGATGGAAGCGGAAATCGCCGATCTGGATGCCGCCGACAAGGGCGCTTTCCTGGCTGACATGGGTCTGGAAGAGCCCGGCCTGGACCGCCTGATCCGCAGCGCCTACAAGCTGCTGGGCCTGCAAACCTACTTCACGGCGGGCGTGAAGGAAGTGCGCGCCTGGACCATCCATGTGGGCGACACGGCACCGCAAGCGGCCGGCGTGATCCACACCGACTTCGAACGCGGCTTCATCCGCGCGCAAACCATCGCCTATGACGACTTCATCGCCTACAAGGGCGAAGCCGGCGCCAAGGAAGCGGGCAAGATGCGCGCCGAAGGCAAGGAATACGTGGTCAAGGATGGCGACGTGCTGAACTTCCTGTTCAACGTCTAAATTGGGAGTGTTGTTTCATGGCATTTCATTGTGTTTCATGATGCCGAAAAATTCTTGAATTTTTCCTATGAGAGCCGCGAAATTCGCGGCTTTCTCGTTTCTGATTGTTTCACAATATTTCTTGAGTATTCATGAAAATTGCGGGTACATGGGTGGGTACAATTGCTTGGCATTGCGGGTGTTGGTGGGTACAATCCGGTAACTCATCAATTGCCCGGAGACAAGATGTTGACTGACGCACGCTGCCGAAGCGCCAAACCGATGGAAAAGCTCTACCGGCTGAACGATTACAAGGGCTTGTATCTTGAAATCAAGCCGACTGGCGTGAAGGCATGGCGCTATCGTTTTAAGCTCGGAGGTAAGGAATCGCTTTTTGCGCTTGGCGACTACCCCAGCGTTGGCCTCGCCGATGCCCGCGAAAAATGCGAAGACGCGCGTAAGTTGGTAAGGCTGGGAGTCAGTCCTGTTCAAAATCGACAGTTTGAAAAAATTAGGCGTGAGATGGATTCCGCTAATACTTTCGAGGCCGTTGCAAAAGAATGGTTAGCGTTGAAAGATTGGGAGGATGTGACCAAGACGCGACGGTTGGACATGCTTCAGAGGGTAGTCTTCCCGTCAATTGGGAAGTTGCCCGTGCGACAAATTACATCCGCTCATGTGCTCGATATTCTCATGAAGACTGTTAAGCGCGGAGCGCCGTCCGTTGCCGCCGAAGCCAAGCGAACGATGTCGTCGGTGTTCGAACTTGCGGTTGCGACGCTGCGCGCCGATACCGACCCGGTGTGGGCGGTGCGTAAATCGTTGCCGCCCAATAAAACCCAGCACAAGCGGGCTTTGTCAGTTGAGGAAATTGGCAAGCTGCTTGTTGATTTTGACGGCCACGGAGGTAACTTCCAGACGATCAATGCATTTCGATTGATGTGGTTGACGCTTACGCGACCTAATGAATCGGTTAAGGCAGAGTGGTCTGAGTTCGATATCGAAAATGCGCTTTGGAAAATTCCAGCGCAGAGGATGAAGGCACGTCGAGAGCACGTGCTACCGTTGCCGACGCAGGCGCTTGACTTGCTGAAGGCTATGAGGCCCGTAACGGGGAATACGAAATTCGTTTTCCCAAATCGAGATGACCGTGCGCGCCCGATGGCCGATGCGGCTTTGCGGCAAGCTTTGAAAAAGCTGGGATGGGCGACCAAATATAGTCCGCATGGGACGCGAACAACTGGCTCTACTCGATTGAATGAAATTGGCTTTCGCCATGATGTTATAGAGGCTCAGCTTGCACATGCGGAGCCAAACGCTGTCCGTCGCGCATACAACCATGCCACCTACCTTGAGGAGAGGCGTGTCATGATGCAAAAATGGGCCGACCTTCTGGATGAGTGGAGAAAACAATGACGAGTTCAATGTCTTTTGGTGGCGAGATAGGTGTTCAGGAAAACGATGTTCTGAGGCGTTTTGTCGAGTTTGTCGAAACAGTTCGTGAGTCGCGCAGGAATCGTGGGGAGTCGGTGATTCTGGGCGCGCAAGTGTTTATCGGGAAGTTGCTTGATCTGCGTCGCTTATATGCTGCCCAGCGCGACCGGGAGTGCAAGATCGATGCGGCTCGAGATCGTATTGTGCTCATTCGGAAGTTGTCGGTGGCGCTTCTTGATGCAATTCATGGGCTTGATGATTTTGAATCGAGTGTCCTGTTTGAATCGCGTGCTTCTTCTGATGTAGTCGAGTGTACTAGGTGGTTGGCAGGGGCAGCTACATCGCTATCTGGCGGTCATTCTATAGGGCGTAAAGGGGATGTGGTGGTTCGCAATCTGGCATCGGAATTCGTGATCATGTGTATTGAGCACGATTGGCTGCCTATTCGCGTCGCCAATTCTGCCGTGACCGAAGCGGCCACTTCGGATCATTGTCGGTGTCTTGCGATGGTGCTTGATGCGTGTGGCCTGTTGGACCAAGTAGCGAGTTCGAAGGACCGGGCTGATCTGTTGCGTACCAAGGCAAGTTCAGCATTACGAAGCTTAAGAAAGGGATTTGACTACGTGGCGGCCCAAAGCGAGGCACAGCGCGAATTCGGCGAATCTTTTCTATACAAAGCGCAGTTCGATGGAAAGACGTTCGTTTCCGTCGTGGATGAAAGCGTTTTTGATACCTGGCTCGACGATGACGTTGATATCGATTCACTTCCAAACTTCATTCCCCCTGGTGCACCAGCCGTCTAGCACGGATACAACTCCCCGTCACGGGCATTAAATGGCCGCTCTAGGTCAGTATTTATTGCCCGTGCTTTCTATCTTTCCCTCTGCCAACATTCTCCCCGGTTTCATTGTCTTTCGGGGAGCGCCATGCGCATTCGTTCATATTCAGATGTTCTAGAAATTCTCGGCATAAGTCGTGTGACGTTGTGGCGTTGGCTGCGTGACGACGGCTCAAATTTCCCACGGCCAGTTTGTTTGGGTAAGCGCAAGCTGGGTTTTGTCCAGAGCGAACTTGATGCGTGGATAGCCGGGAATCGTCGTTCATGAATCAAACTTCCGTTGTGAAAAATTCTTGTGGCCATGGCTCTCCTTGCGCGCATCCAGTATTTACGTATCGGATTTTCAGCGGTGTAACCATGCTTTCGCAAGGTGCTTTCAACGACTTTTTACTTTGCGTGTTGACCGCTCAGCAGATCAAAAATGAATCCCTTTCGAAACTTTGGGGAAGTGTTTTGCGTGTTGAGGTTATTTATCCTCATGGCGCACGTGTCCCATCTGCGGACCTTTTCGCGGCTGAAGCCGCCCTCGCTGCACCTGCGCCTGGAACTGAGTTTGGTTGTCCGATTCGGAAAAATATAGGACAACTTGTCGAGTCTCGTCGCGGTTCAGCCTCGCCGAGTTTCATGGTTATTGACACTCCTAGTACGGCGTCACGGCAAAGCTCGAACGTGCACGCGGTAGCGGGTGCGGGCGAATTTTGCCGTGTGTCCGCTAAAGGCGGACCTGCTCCTCAGAATACTTTAAATTCACAGGAATCTGCGGCATGAAGCGCTCCGTACAAATGAACGATTTAAACCCGGCGATTCGTGCTGTCGATGCAGAAGCTGTTCGTGCCATTTTTTGGTCGCGTGCGTCAATCTCTGCCCGTATTGTTGCCATTAGAGCGGCAGATTTCCCCATAGAGCGCGCCAATAGCGGTCTAATGTCCTTTGATACGGCCGAGCGAGATATCGTTTGGAACGCGCTTCAGAATTTGCTGTGCGAGCTTACTGCTATACAAAAATGCATGTGCGGTGGGCATGCCTCCAACCTGGCAAGCAAGGTACATTGATGCTGGACATGGGGATTCCATCGCGCATGGCGAACGCCGTGCATCGTCTGTTCGGAGGATTGAACTGCCGCCGTGGCGAAGTGATCGATGCAATTCTAGCCGACGACCAGCGCCTGCCGCTGGCCGATAGTAACGGCATGATGACCGGCCCGGGCGCTATCTCGGTAGCCGCACTGCAGGCCGCGCGCGAGTGCTACGAGGTGTGCTCAAGTCTGCACGATGAGCACGCCATCAAGGCGCAAATCGACGCGATATGCAGTCGTCGCGGCGTCAAGTCGCCAGTGGCTGCAACGATACGCGGCTATATCTCGCGCGCCGCAGATCATGCATGGTGGCGCCGCGCACTGCGCAAGGAATTGATGCGCCGCTTCGAACATACGTCTATTCAGCTGGGCCTGACCTACGTGCGAGCGGATCCGTATGTGAGCCGCGAAACGTGCCTGGCCCAAGCGGCGCAGAACGAGGCAAACCAGAAAGCGCTGGCGGCCGTGACGGCCACCAATGAAAACGGCGACGTCTACAGCCTGGCCGAACTGGCCGAACTGGGTATGGGCAATAAAACGCTTCGCCGCGGCGAATTGATGCTGCGCATTCGCGGCTTTGAAGAGGTAGCCGACAAGATGCGCCACGTAGGCATGTTCTGGACCATAACATGCCCCAGCAAATACCACTCGGTGGGCGGTACGAACGCAAAGTACACGGAATTCGGCAGTCCGACGCCGCGCGCGGCACAGGCGTATCTGGTCAAGGTATGGTCCGCCATCCGTTCCGCGCTGCATCGTCGCGGTATCCAGCCCTACGGCTTCCGCATCGCTGAGCCGCACACGGACGGGTGCCCGCACTGGCACATGCTGCTGTTCGTCGCGCCTGAACACCAGGCCGAGATGGAAGGCGTGATAAATGCCTACGCCATGCGCCAGGATGGCGACGAGCCAGGCGCCATCAAAAACCGCGTCAAGCTGGTACGGATCGAGGCGGGGAAAGGCACGGCGGCGGGCTACATCATCAAGTACGTCTGCAAGAGCATTGACGGCGCAGGCGTGGGCGATCACAAGGCATTCGAGGATGGCCGCACTTACGTCATCGTGCCCGATAAGTTCGACAAAAAGGAATTCACGGCATCTCAGCGCGTCACCTATTGGGCGCAGGTACACGGCATTCGCCAGTTCCAGCAGATCGGTGGCGTGCCGGTGGGCGTATGGCGCGAGTTCCGCCGCCTGTCGGAGGAGTCGGTGCGCAATGCTCCGGAACCTATCCGCGAGGCGTACCAGGCCGCGCAGAAAGTCGAGTCCGAAAATCCCGCCATCGCCCAGCGCGCCGACTTCGCCCGTTTCATATGGGCTATGGGCGGCCCCACGTGTGGCCGCAACACGACGATCAGGCTGGCGACAAGGGAGGAGGACGTTGAGGGGCGATATGAGCAGGTGGAGGCACACAGGCCGGTAGGCGTGTATCTTGCGGCGCAGCCGCATGCGGTCTACGAATCCACCCGCTACCGCTGGACGATAGACCGGGCCGGGGTGGCCCTTGCCGTTCCTCGGACTAGTGTAAATAAGTATACGCAGTCCGCAGAAGCGAAGCCAGCGACTCAGCCAAAAAATAAGATTGTCTCTTCGCCCTTCGATGCTGGACGAATTTCTGATCGTAATCACGTTCGATGTGCAGAGGTGGACCACATCGCTGTCTACCTGCGGCATCGGAAACGTGCCCCAGGTGCCCCGAGCGTGCATTTGGAATACCTACGCGAAAAATATAGGGACCGCCATGAGGTACCCGTCACAAGCTTGCGCACGCCATCAGTGCATTAAAAATAGCTTCAAAGGTTTAGCAAGCGATTGTGTTTTGTACCGGCGCGCAATCGTGAGAAGTAGCACGCAAGCCGGAAATTATGCAGATAGTTTAGGGGAATAAAAAATGGCGGAATCGAACGTAATGATGAAGATGGACGACAAGAAGGGCCATCAGGCAAGCAAGGCAATGCAGGTGATGGTGAGCGGTCGTATCGAGGGTTCCAAAACCTATGAAGGAAAACGCTACACACAGGTGATCACGCCTGCGGCCGATGTCTATTCGCGGCCGCAGATGGTTGAAATTCGTAGCAAAGCTCGTCTGGGCGATAAGGGCGAGGAAATCTCAGTTCCGTGTGTGTTGGGTGGTTTCCAGCGCAAGCCGTATGAAACGAAGGATAAGCAAACCGGTGAGGTTGTGAAGGTAGTGCCAGTTGAGCATACGCTCGATCTCATCGAAGAGTAGCCGACGCTATTAGATACATGAAAAGAGGAGGTATTTGAATGGACGCAATGACGCCGGAATTTGTTTTGGCTATTGCTGTTGTCGTCATCTTCTCCCTGGGCTGGATTGCCGGGGGGCAGCGGTGACGATCAGCACTCTCGAAATTGAAGCCTTGCAGCGCTTCATTGGTATTCAGACGGCTTGGTCATGGTTTTTTGGCCTCCTTGTTGCAATATTTTTTGATTTTGGGAAATGGCTATTTCGTCGTGTACACACGCATTTTCGCCCAATGCAAGAGAGGAAATTGGAGCAGGAAATGCGGCAGAAGAAAGTTAATTCGGTGACGCCGGGATTTGTCTTTTGGATTGCTGCACTTGTCATCTTGTTCCCGCTGTGGATCACAGGAAGGCTGTCATGACGATGATTAACTACGAAATTGAGATGTTCCAAAATTTCGTTCTGTCCCAGATCGCCGCGTCTTGGTTTGCTGGTTTCCTTGGTGTGATCACTTACAAATTCTATTGGTTGCTGGAATGCTATGAGTCCAAATTTAAATCTGAAATACGGCGAGAGGAGGTTGACGAGTGAAAATTCTTCTTGAATCCATTTGGCCGATTCTGCTATTGACCGCGCTTTTCGTTGGCGGGGTGTATCTCTTCAAGTACATCGTCCACCGCTGGTTCGACCACAAATGAGCGTCTACCAAATCGTTGGCTACTGCCTTACCGCCTTCGGCCTCGGCTATGCAGGTGGGGCTATTCGGCGCATTGCACGTCAGGCAATAGAGTCGCTTGATTAACTCTATTCACTTGTCGCATTAAATATTTTGTAGTACTCCCCGGCGTTGCCAAACCGGGGTTTCATTAACGGCTCTCCTGAAAGAGATTTTTACATGAACGCAAATATCAAAAAAGGCCTGGTAGCTGTCGCTGCTTTCGCTGCTTCCGCCACCTCGTTCGCTCAAGCCGCCGATCCTGGCGTCGATGCAATCACCGCGCTGTCGGCTCAGGCTACTACCTACATCACTGCCGCGTTCGCGGTCGCTGTGTTGGTTGCTGGTGGCTTCTGGGGCATCAAGATGATGAAAAAGGCATTCAGTAAAGCCGGTTAAACGGTCTCGCTCCTATAGACCCTTTCGGCCAGCGTTTAGCGACTCTGGCCGTTTTTATGGCAAGTGCAAAAATGGCCTCGTTTAAAAAAATCCTCGCCGTCTCGTTCATATCGGCATCCCTAATTGTCGTGCCGATTCGGAGCGCCCGGGCCATCGTGCCGCTGATTATTCCTTGGCTGCTGGTTGGTTCCAATTTGCTCGTTACCGATCTGGTTGTCGGGCAGGTCGGCTTCCTTGCCGCACTGTTCTGGTGGGACTGTAATAAGTTTGCGCTTAGCGCGCCATGTACGACCAAGACGCCCATTCCCGCCGCTCAGTTGCCCAAGCCTGCCCTCACGGTTAACCTCCAACCAGATGCTAAGCGCGAGAATCCTAATCCTGCTAAGTTCAACGATCCTGCACCGGGTAAGCGCGATGTGACGCCTAAGCCGGTCATTGCGGCTTCCGGCAAAGGACCTCCAGCCAGTGCACAGGAAATTCCTGGCGTTCCTGTTGGGCCATCTGATATCGGGGTGCTGACGCAGGCAAATGTTGGAGTCGCTGGTACGGACGCCGGGGTACAGCGCTCTATATACAATGGCTCTTATTCCGCTGGCGGTGTTGTAACCGGGATTTTGGTTGTTCCTCAAAAACTACCCGCATCTCCATTAGCCATTCCCTTTGTTGCTCTGCATGCCACATGTGTGACTAAGGAGGATCAACAATATCCAGACTGTGTTGGTCCTATCCGGGATACGGAGAGTTATCTTTGGCGCTTAACAGGTGGCAAGTCTGCTACCACTCATGTTATTGAGTGCTGTACTGGCAATGTCTATCGTTATGTCAGCGTCGTTTATTTATTCGATCAAGCTACCAATGTGACTTTGGCTTGTGATCCTGGTTATGTGGATGGGGGGAAGGACGTCAACGGCAACTACCGGTGCAGTCTTACCGACGCTACCAAGGTTAAGAAGCCGTTGGACACCCCCTGCGAGATGCTGTTTGACCCGGCTACCAAGCAGATCATGACCGATCCCGCTAATCCGGGGTGTGCTGGTATGGAGTCCACTTCTAGCCTGAGCGTGCCAGGTTCTGATGGCAAGTCGAGCATCGACGTTAAGGCCAACGCTGGTAACGGATTTGATGTCTGCATTAACAAGGCGAATGGCGGCAAGACTTGTTTTGACACTGGCGTCTACGATCCAGGTACCGGAGGATACGTCATCGTACATACCACTGTCACGCCACCACCTGATCCGAACAACGGCTTGGGTTGCGGCGGACCCGGTCAGGGTGTTTGTGCGATGGTCGCTAACACTAACGCCGACATGCTGGAAAAGGACGCTGCCTCGCGCGCCAGTGTCGATCAGGCCAACGTGGGCTTAAAGGGGAAGATGGACAACATCGACCCGAATAAATTCCAGTGGTCGTTCATCCCACAGATTCCTACTACCGCCTGCGTCAATCCCTCCCTTCGTAACCCTGTTACCGGAGGCCCTGTCGAAATGGACATCTGTGGAGGCTTCAATAAATTCACGTTCCTTCTTAATGCCGTGCTGGCTATTGCCTGTGTGTATGGGTGTGTTAGGCAGGTACAGAACGCGATTAAGGCATGACCATGATCCGTTTTCTCATTTTTCTCGTCATTGCTCTGGCGACAATATCGGCATCGGGGCAAACCGTCGCCACTGCTTGCGGTGGTAGTTCGCAACCACGCTGTGAGGTGAATATGACCGCCGATAGTTCCATGATCTCTACCGAAAAGGCATACAAGGACAGTCGTACTTCCTGGGACGACTACTCGAAGTCGTTCATTAACACCAGCATGAGTTTCCGGTGGTCTTTTATTCCTAGCATCCCGACCGCCACCTGCGTTAACCCGAGGCTTGACAATCCGTCGGGCACCGCGTCGGTGGAAATGGATGTGTGTGGACCATTTAACGTGTTTATGACGTTCATCAACGGTGTTCTGGCGTTCTTCTGCCTACTTGGCTGTGTTCAACAAATTCGCGGCGCTCTGGCCGCATAAAAAGGAAGTCCCATGTTCCAGTCAATTTTAGCGTTTATCGGCTTTAACGCTACATCCAACATCGGCATGAAGGTGTGGGCCGTCACCACTCTCGCGCTTATGGTCAGCGTTCTGTGGGCCGCAGGACAGGGCTGTGCGCAGTACGTGTGCGGTCCCGCTATTCAGGCGATCAGCACGTCGCATCCTTCGTTTGCCGTAGGCCTATCGCTTGGGTTCAATCCGACCACTTACGGGCTGGCGAGTTGCTACATGTCCGTCTACACGGCATGCCAGCTCTACATCTACAAGAAACGCACTTTGGATAAATTGGTTTAATCATGACATTTCTCATATTTTTTTTGAGCGGCTTTGTTATTGGTTTTGTTTTCGGCTTGTTCTCGTCTAAGCGCTATTGGAGACCGTGACATGGCCGTCTACGCAATCACCGGAAAGCTCGGAAGCGGCAAGGGCAAGGGTGCGATGAAGTTGTTGCGCGACTACCTGCGCGCTGGCAAGCGCGTTGCGACAAACTGTGACGTGTTCATGGAACATATGATGCCGGGGCAGTCGAAGCAAACTGTTATTCGTGTGCCGGACAAACCCACGTCGGCGGACCTGTACGCCATCGGCTCAGGCAACCGCTTCATCGACTTCGAGCCTGTGCTCAAATACACTTCCAAGGGGTTTGAGTACACGCCGCCCGCGCCGCAGCTTCTCCCCGGTTTCGATGAGTCGCACAACGGAGCGCTGTTCCTCGACGAATGCGCGTCTTGGTTGAATACCCGGGACTTCCAAGCTGGCGGACGTAAGGAGCTGCTGGAATGGGCGATCCATGCACGTAAGTACGGATGGGACGTGTACTTCATCTGCCAGAACATCAGCCAGATTGACAAGCAGTTGCGAGACAGCTTGTTCGA
Organism: Janthinobacterium sp. PAMC25594; assembly: GCF_019443505.1. NCBI lineage: Bacteria > Pseudomonadati > Pseudomonadota > Betaproteobacteria > Burkholderiales > Oxalobacteraceae > Janthinobacterium > Janthinobacterium sp. PAMC25594. Next base: position 3,471,291 of record NZ_CP080377.1, on the reverse strand, counting down.
GTACGTGGTGCGCATGAGCCGCCTCGACCGGATGAAAGTGCCGTTTGTTTCAGCCGCCTTCAAGCTGGTCACGGCTGGCTTCAGCGATGGCTCACTGCCCCGCATGCATATCGGCGTGGTGCGTCTTGGCTGCTCTCCGGAAGGCATCGTCGCCGACCGCTGGCACTTCCGAGGCGATGACCTGAACCGCGCCTATAACACCACACAAGTGTTCTCGGACAGCTATCCGCACGCTATCCACTGCTTGCTGCCTAGCTGGCACTTACAGTCCCGTACTGGCATCCGTCCTGGCTTCGTTGGCCCTGTACGTATTCCCCAGGACTACGAACTTCTCGCAGTCCGCCCGATTCCTCCCAAACCACCGCACAAGCACATGACCAAGTTTCTCGCAATCGCTCTAATATTTGGCCTCGTACTCGGGGGCGTAGGCTCTCATGTACTTGGACCGATGTTTTTCACCCCCTCTGCCGCCGTGGCCGATGCTGCCAAGCCGGTCAAGTTCTCCGAGACCGTTACCGGCAAAGGGTTTCTCACCAACTCCGGTTCGGTGAGCGTGGTTCTTTCCGATGGCCGTGTTATATCGCCGCTGCGCTTCAAGTCTGGTGTCAGCGGTTGGGAGGCCGAAATCGAGACAGGTCTGTGGGTCAGAGGAGGTGCGCAATGAGACGCTTCCTGTCTGCCCTGATCCTCGCCCCGGTCTTGGCGTTTGCCGCACCTGCTCCTGCTCCGGTTTCATTGAGCTTCGATGCCACGCCGCTGATGGCGTTCGGTGAAGCTATGTTTAAGGCGATCATGCACAGGGACTTCGTGGTATCCCCCGACGTTATCGGAATCGACAAACGAATTACGATCAAAGTAAAGAACATCGACGCCGCCGAGTTGCCACGCTTCGTTGAAGACCTGCTCCTGCGCGAAGGAATTGCGACGACGCTCAAGGGCGGTATCTACTACCTGTCGCTGAACCGTGAGAGCGGCCATCAGGATGTCATTGCGAGCCAGCCGCTACCTGCGCACTCGGCTAGTCAGGCATTGAGCTTCACTGGCCCGCAAATCGCGCCCATTGGCATCGATGGTCACGTGGTGCAAGATGCCGCAGGTTTTCAAACGCGGAAAGAGGACGAAGAATCGGAACTTTTTGCGCCCATTCACAGGACCAGCGAATTTGTGAGCGCAGTTGTCGCCGCTGGTTTCGGTGCTAAGGCGGCCACCGTCGCTGGCGAATTGGTGGTGCTTACTGGCTCTAAAGCAGCTGTTTCCAAGATGCTTTCGTTGTGCCGCAGTCTCGACACCCACGCCAAGATGGTCGACGTCTCGGCATCGTGGATTGAAGTCACTAACAGCAGCGGTTCTGGCCGTGGCATTTCATTGGCGGCTTCCTTTCTGGGGGCCAAGCTGGGAGCCTCGCTCGGTACAACTAATTCGGGTTCGGTCATCAGTCTGAAGAACACACGCTTTGAGCTGGTCATCGATGCGCTGAACAGCGATACCCGTTTCAAACAGGTTACGAACAGCCGTCTTGTTGGCTATGACAGGACCAAGCTTAAATTGACGGTGGGTGACAAGACGGCCACTGTCTCCAGTAGTGGCAACGACAATGCAGGCAATCGGGTTCAAAACATCGTGTATACGCCGTCCGGGGTCATCATTGACGCCTTGCCTCGCGTATTGGGGAACGGAGAAATTAGCCTGGACGTGGATGCGCAGATCAGTAGCTTTAAAGCAAATAGTAGCGGGCTTGTCGGGTCGCCGACACTCATCCTGCGCCAGTTGACCACCACCGTAGGTCTCAAAGACGGTGACGTAATGCTGTTGGGCGGATTGCAGGATACCCAGGCGTCGGAATCGAAATCTGGGTTGAGTTTCCTGCCTGCATCATGGTCCGCTGGATCGGACAGCAAGACTCAGACCGATCTAGTGCTCGTGGTATCTGCAAAGGTCTTAGAGGACTAAGGTAAATTGTATTGCGATTTGCGCCAGCTGCAACAGGCTGATGAACGAACGTTTCATCGCCGTATGTTGTTGCGATTCTGGGATTATCATGGGATCGTTGAACGGGGTAAAGGCTCAACTAAATGAGGATGGCAACTCGGCTCAATCACGACGCGCACTCGACTTCTGAGTGTTTATGCGTACATATTTTGGGCTTCGTCCGTCAGGAAACTTTGACGGCCTTGACCGGTTTTATCAACGAGAATTTGCCGTGAAAAGTCGCTAATACCTAGCTGTCGGCACTGACATCGAAGCGAACAAGGCGATGGGGAATCGTTGCCCCGTACCAATGATCAAAGGAAAAATAATGAAAACATATGTTCGCCTGACTGATGCCGGTTTCGCCGCCAAGATGGAAGATGGGCGTTGCATCGAGCGCTTCGATTTGCTTGACCTGGCTCATGAGCTACACGCTGCTGGTGTAAATGCTGATGATGTGTCTTGTGGCGATTGGCGCGAAGGAGAGCATGTTTTGATGTCAGGCCAGCAGGTCGCCTTGAAATTTGAATTGCGCCGACTCGGGTTGCGCGCATGATTATATTCTTGGAGGTTGCCCCTGAAGTCGAGTTGCCCTTCAAGGGCAAACCCGAGCGGCGCTAGCGATCTGAGTGTTTATGCGTGAAAATTCCTCGGTGCGCCAGTCAAGGGAGCGTTGAATATCATGTGCCGTTTCATCGACGAGGATATTCCTTCAACTGCTTCTTAGGACCTAACAATAGATCGCCTGGTAGGCACCGCGATTTCCATCGAAGAGTGACCTAAAGCCGGGAGCGTTTGAGGATGAATTTACAAGAGTTAGCTCATGCCGTGCCAGTTTATATGCATGCTGGTCGACGATACTTTATTCGGATTCGGGAGATTCCCGATCCGTGGCGCAGCCACTTTACGAAGGCGTTACGTGGTTCTGCGTGTCCTGTGCTGGAAGGCGAGGAAGCGTTGGCGTACGTTTGGGATTGGGAGGCATGGATTGAGGGGCGTTGGGCTGGTCGTCCACCTCCTTTTGCCTGATCCAGGGAAAGCGGCTTAGTTGGCGGCACAAGGTACCTTCGTTGGTGATGTAGAGTTCCCCCCACTCGTTGCAAAACCGTAGTAAAAGTTTGCTCAGGAGGAAGAAAGCGCGTTAGCGGGCCGGTCTTTCGCTTTAGCGGCCTGATCCCTGTCAGGGGATCACTTGATGGGTCATGACGCCCCTCAAGGGCGTCAGTTGTTGCGGGAGGCAGACACGCTCCGTATAGCGCTCACTTAAGCACGAATTGGTATTCTCGCGGTAGGGCTGTCGGAGACAGCCTCATGTATGCAGCGCAGTTGTCATTTTTTTGAGTTAGTGCCTGCTAGGGTATGATGTACAGAATTTACTTAATTGCGTGTCCCAATGTCCCCACTTAGCGATCAAAACGTCGAGTCAGAGTTAAGCTATGCCTATTTGCACGCAGTTGCTGCTCATGCGGGTGCGTCGTGTTCATCATCCGGGCGGCATATGGATAACGCGGGTGTAGACGCTACTATCACTGGTTGGGGGCCCTTCCCAGACGGTGGTTATAGGCAGGAAGTTAGTATCAACATTCAGCTGAAGGCGACCATAAAAGTTCCAGCTGAAGTTGGCTCAAGCTTCTCCTACAGCTTGGATGGGATCAGCCGATATGATGATCTACGCACAGACGCAATGGCACTTCCGCGTATTCTTGTAGTTCTTTTTCTTCCCAAGACTCGTGACAAATGGATAACCCATGCTGATGATGCATTGTCGTTACATAAATGTGCATACTGGGTGAGTTTGCGCGGTGCGCAGCCATCAACCAACGCCACGAGCCAAGTAGTGTATCTTCCAAAGAGCCAGAGGTTTGATGTGGCTGGCCTTTCAGTTTTAATGGCAGCAATTTCGCGAAATGACGTACCAACGTACAAGGGAGAGCCTGCATGACGGAGCTAATGCAGCTTGGGCCAACTGACGTACGTGATTTTTTGAAATCGCAGGGATGGTCCGTCCTTGATGATGCTCTAAAGGATCGTCTCTACGTAATGTCTAATGTACATTTTCCAAGACGACAACTTGTGTTTCCTATGGATCAGTTTGCACCAGACTATGCTGATTCGCTTAAGTTGGTCGTGGAACGTGCAGCGGAGTTTTCATCAAATTCATACCAGCAAATTGTATCGAAAATTCAGTCTATTAAAGATGATGTTCTACGATTACGCGTGGCGTTTGATGGTGATGATTCGGCACTGCCATTAAGCTTCGCCTCAGCCTTTGTTCAGAATACTGAAAAATTATTGAAGGCTGCCGCTTGTACGGTTTTGCGTCCTCGTACTCATCATCCACGCTTGACACTCAGTGAGGCCGCACAATTTGTCGATCAGACTCGTTTTGGGCAAACAGAGTTAGGCAGTTTTGTTCTTCATGTGGCATGCCCAATCAATGCATTAGCACTACAAGGCATGCTAGAGTTTGATGGGCCGGAAGCACCATTTGTTAGGTCTGTAACATCAAATTTATATAATGCTCTGTCTCAGTTGGCAGGTGCAATCGAGGCTGACACAGTTGATCAACTCGTTGATAAGCTAAAGGCATCTGAAATGCCGCTGATTTCCTCAAATTTGTGCGAGGCGATCTCCAGCATGCATGATGAAAAAATCAACAATCGGCTTGACTTGAGTTTTGATTGGTCTCTTCTACGTCGACCTACTTTTCTAATAAGCAATAGAGCAATCTCCTTTCAGCGAGATTACTTTTCTCGCATCGAGGAGATACGCCAGGAATTGCGGAGTGCAGAGCTTGACCAGGTTGATACTTTCATTGGCACTGTCGAGGCTTTGGAAGGGGAAATGGGTGGGGATGGGCGTCGTTATGGCGTAGTCGTGCTTTCTTTGCTACTCCGTGAGGAAGGCGAGTCTGTTCGAGCTAGAACCTCTCTATCACCAGACGATTACGAGAAAGCGCAGGCCGCGCATATGCAGCATGGAGCCTATGTTAGCGTTACTGGCCGTCTACGACCAGGGCGACAGCCTCGTCAACTGAAGGACGTAAGTTCGTTTCAAATTCTGTCGAGAAGTCGACCAGTGATTTAAAAGGGTACATTTGAGGGTACAATAATTGAAATTAAAAATATTTCTCATTATAAACATGTACTTATGTGTTAATTTCCTGTTTAACGTCTGATTGTCTGGCAGATAAAAAAAACCTCGCGGCGTGCGAGGTTTTTTTACTTCTGGCGCATCGCCAGGCAGGCTAGCGCGTCCCCACGCCTTTTGGCGCGGCTGCCGCCAGGCTCAGCGCCGTGTCAAGCGCCTCCATGAACTCGGGTACGTTGATGGGCTTGGTCAAATAGCGCAGGAAGCCGGCATCGAGACCCTTGCGGATGTCGCGCGGCAGGGCGTTGGCTGACAAGGCGATGACGGGAATGTGCGCCGTCAGCGGATCGACGCGCAGCAAGCCCATGACCTCGGTGCCGCTGATGCCGGGCAGGTTGATGTCCATCAGGATCAGGTCGGGCTGATGCTGGCGCGCCAGCGCGATGCCCAGGTGTCCATCGACGGCGCTGAGCATGCCCAGGTCGCTGCGTCGGGCGATCAGCTGCTCGACCAGGATCAGATTGGCCGGATTGTCTTCCACATACAGTACCTTGCGGCAAGGTGCATCGCAGGACGTCTCGCCCGACGGTTCCCGGTCCAGGTCTGCCGCATGCGTGCCGAGCAGCAGTTCGGGAGCAGACGAGGCCGCCAGTTCGATCCAGAACAGCGTGCCGACACCGATTTCGCTCTCCACCCCCAGCGTACCACCCATCAGTTCGACCAGTTGCTTGGTCACGACGAGGCCGATGCCGGTACCTTCCTCGACGCCGGCTTCCTGTCCCAGCCGGTTAAATGGCTGGAACAATTGCGCCAGTTGTTCGCTACGCAAGCCATTGCCCGTATCGCGCACGCTCAGGCGCACCCGATCGCCATGCGGTTTGCATTCCACCAGCACGCTGCCGCCCGTGCGGTTGTATTTGATCGCGTTCGACAGCAGATTGATGACCACCTGTTTGACGCGCGTCAGGTCGGCATGCACGTAGAACGGCTGGTCGAGCGAAGGGAAGGACAGCGTGATATTGCGCTTTTGCGCTTGCGGCATGATCATGGCGCGGCAGTCGCGCAAGACATCCGTGAGCGCCATCGCCTCGCGCGACATGGCGACCCGCCCCGATTCGATCATCGACAGGTCGAGAATTTCATTGATCAGGCGTAGCAGATACCAGCCGCCGTTGAGGATCTGGTCCAGCGAGCGTTGCTGCGAGGCGCTGGGCGGCGGCGTGTCCGACGCCATCAGCTGGGCAAAGCCCAGCACCGCGTTGAGCGGCGTGCGCAACTCATGGCTCATGCTCGACAGAAATTCCGACTTGGCGCGGTTGGCCTTGTCCGCTTGCGCACGCGCATTTTCCAGTTCGACGCTATTGTCGCTCAGCACGCGATTGAGCAGCTCGCGCTCCTGTTCCGCATGCTTGCGCACGGTATTGTCGGTGCCGATCAGCAGATAGCCGATGATGGCGTCGTCCGCATCGCGCAGCGCCGTCACCGAGACGATCGCCGGGAAGCGGCTGCCATCCTTGCGCACATACGTCAGCTCATAACTGTCTTCGATGCCGCGCGACGCCTTGTAGACGAGCGCCTCAAAACCGGGAGCTATCAGCGTACCGAGTTCTTGCGAGAGGGCGGCGGCGCGGGTGATGACCTCGGTCGGATCGGATATGCCGGCCGGCGTAATCTGGTCGATCACCTCGTCTGCCTGATAGCCCAGCATGCGCTCGGCACCGACATTGAATAATTGGATCACCCCCTGTGCATCGGTGGCGATGCAGGAGAAATAGGGGCTGCTGAAGATGGCTTCCTGCAGTACTCCCGCTTTCAGGAGCGCAGGCTGGGTTGCGCGTGCGGTGGTACCGGCGCGGTGAATGTCGTTCATGCTTACTGCCCTTGGTTCGCAACGGCCGCTTCCGGTCGGATAGGGCTGGCTGCACATTGTTGAGCGACAGGCGCTGTGGTCTTGTGAAAGACGCTGCTGTCTGTGTTGCTAAACCACACGACAAGCGACATTTTAGCAAACTTTCTCCCCCACGCCGCACCGATCACGCGGACAAGACGGACGCCCGGCCTGACTCCCCGCATGCTGCTTCATAGCAAACATTCTTGTGTTCGGTAACCGGCAGACAAGAATTTTCCCAGCAGGCAATATTATCATTAAGAAATTTTACAGTTTAAAAGACACTTAACGCGAGGCCAGCATGTCGACCACCAAATTCCTACCATTCGCCGTGTTGGCGCTCACGCAAAGCATTGCATTCGCACAACAGGTGCCCAGCGCGGGCAGCCAGCTGCACCAGATTCCGCCCGCACCGGCACTGCAGCAAGTGCCGCCGCGCCTGCGCGTCGAGCAGGCCGCCGAGCCGGTGGCCGCCAACATGCCATCGTCGACCGCCAGCATCGAGGTCAGGCGCTTGCGCGTGACGGGCGCCCGGGCCTATCCGGAAGCGGCGCTGCTGGCCCAGACAGGCTTCCAGCCGGGTAGCCGGCTGACGTTGGCCGAACTCAATACCATGGCCCTGATGATCGAACAGCACTACCGCAGCAACGGCTATTTCGTCGCGCAGGCGTATTTGCCCGCGCAGGATATCCAGGATGGGGTGGTCACGATCGCGGTGCTGGAAGGCCAGTATGGCCAGATCGGCCTGAAGAACCAGACGAATATGTCCGACGGCAGGCTGGGTGCGCTGCTGGCCGGCCTGGACAGCGGCGACACGGTGATGCGCGAGCCGCTGGAGCAGCGCCTGCTGCTGTTGTCGGACTTGCCTGGCGTGATCGTCAAGTCGACGCTGGCGCCGGGCGCCACGCCCGGCGCGTCCGACCTGCTGGTCGATGTCCAGCCCGGTCAACGCGTCACCGGCAGCATCGACGCCGACAATGCCGGCAGTCGCTATACGGGCGCTTACCGCATCGGTGCAACCGTCAACCTGAACCAGCCGTTTGGCCTGGGCGACGTCGCCAGCCTGCGCGTGCTGACCTCCGGCGACGGCTTGAAATATGCGCGCGCCGCGTACCAGCTGCAGGTGGGGCGCGCCACGGTGGGCGCCGCCTACAGCCGGCTCGATTACAAGCTGGGCAAGGAATTCGACAGCCTCGGCGCCCGAGGCACGGCGAGCATCGCCAGCATCTATGGCAGTTATCCGCTGATCCGTTCGCGCGACAACAACCTGTATGCGCAGCTGTCGTATGACGACAAGACCTTCCAGGACAAGGTCCAGGTGGCATCAGTCGTCAACGATAAAAAGGTGCGTGCCGCCACCATCGGCCTGGCCGGCGACCACCGCGACAGTCTTGGCGGTGGCGGCATCAGTAATTATGCGCTGGCGCTGACGAGTGGCGACCTCGACATCCAGACGGCCGACGTGCGCGCTTTCGATGCCCTGACGGCGCGCAGCAATGGCGGCTATCGCAAGCTCGCCTGGAGCGCATCGCGTTTGCAAAGCGTCAGCGACGCGGTGTCGTTGTATGCGGCGATCAATGGCCAGCTGGCGTCGAAAAACCTCGATGTGTCCGAGCGTATGGAGCTGGGCGGCATCAACGGCGTGCGTGCCTATCCGGAAGGCGAGGCGTATGCCGACCAAGGTTATGTGCTGAACCTGGAAGCGCGGCTGCAACTGCCGCCGCCGCCCGCCAAGCTGCCGGGGCAGATGCAGCTGATCGGTTTTGTCGATACCGGCACTGTCTCGCTGAACAAGAACCAGTGGGCGGCGGGCGGCAACAAGCGCACCTTGAGTGGCGCCGGTATCGGCCTGAGCTGGGCCAATAACAATGATTTCGTGGTGCGCGCGTATTACGCGCACAAGCTGGGTGCCGGCGTGGCAACCTCGGCACCGGACAAGGGCGGACGCTTCTGGATCCAGGCTGTGAAGTATTTCTAAGCCAGCGGCCCCCCCACGCACAGTCCGCCCCATCGCCACGCCCAACACAGAACAGAAAGACACCATGAACCACATTTACCGCTCGATATGGAATGAAAAGACGGGCGCCTATGTCGCCGTTTCCGAAAACACCAGCAGCGCTGGCAAGGCCTCGTCGCCGGTGCGCGGCAGCACCGCCAGCGCCGCCTTGTTCGCCCTGAAGACCTTGTCGGTATCGCTGATGATGGCGCTGGGCGCGAACGTGTATGCGCTGCCGCCTGGCGGCACCGTGACCGCCGGCGGCGCCACCATCAACAGCACCAAGTCAGGCATGGTGATCAATCAATCGACGCAGAACGTGGCGATCAACTGGCAGAGTTTTAATATCGCCACCGGCGAAAGCGTGCAGTTCGTGCAGCCGAACAGCAATTCGGTGGCGCTCAACCGTGTCACCGGCAGCGATCCGTCCAGCATCCTCGGTACGCTGAACGCCAATGGCAAGGTCTTCCTTGTCAACCCGAACGGCATCCTGTTCGGCAAGGGCGCGTCCGTCAATGTGGGCGGCCTGGTCGGCTCGACGCTGGGCCTGAGCGACGGTGATTTCATGGCCGGACGCTATCAGTTCAGCGGTGCGGGCAACGCGCATGTTGTCAATCAGGGCGCGATCACGGCCAGTGGCGGCTATGTGGCGCTGGTCGGCGGCAAGGTCGATAACCAGGGCAGCATCGTGGTCAACCGCGGCATGGTGGCGCTGGCCGCCGGCAGCGCCGTCACGCTCGATGTGCTGGGTGGGCAGTTGCTCAACGTGACGGTCGATCGCGGCGCCCTTGGCGCACTGGCGCAGAACGGCGGCCTGATCCAGGCCGACGGCGGCCAGGTCATGCTCAGCGCACAAGGTGCGGGCGGACTGCTGGGCAGCGCGGTCAACAACAGCGGCGTGATACGCGCACGTACGCTGGAAAACCACAACGGTGTGATTCGCCTGCTCGGCGACACGGCCGGCGGCAGCGTCACGCAGTCCGGCACCCTTGAGGCAACGGGCCGCGGCGCAGGCGAACGCGGCGGCCGGGTGACCATGCTGGGCCAGCATATTGCGCTGACCGGCACGGCGGCTGTCGACGTATCCGGCGATGCCGGCGGCGGCACGGTGCTAATCGGCGGCAATTATCAGGGCAAGGGTGCGGAAGCGCACGCGACCTCCGTCACGATAGACAGCGGTGCCCAGGCGCATGCCGATGCGCTGGGCCGAGGCAATGGCGGCCAGATCGTCGCCTGGTCGGACGGCAAGACCTCGTTCGACGGCATGCTGACGGCGCGCGGCGGTGCCTTCGCGGGCAACGGTGGCTTGATTGAAACCTCGGGCAAGACTGTGGTGCGCGGCGCCGATGCGCATGTCAATACGCTAGCGCCACGCGGCAAGACCGGTACCTGGCTGCTCGATCCGGTCAACTATACGATCGCGCTCGTCGGCGGCGATGAAACACCAGCGCAGGTGGCGTTCAGCCTGGCCAGCAGCAACCGCGTGATCACCGCCACCAAGGATATTACCGTGGGCAGCGCGCTGACGTGGAACACGCCGCAAACGCTGGAACTGAACGCCGGCCATGACGTGCTGGTCAATGCGACGATCACCGCCAGCACGGCCGGTTCCGGCATCAAGTTGGTCGCGCTGAATGACGTGTGCTCAATGCGGCGGCGGCTATCACCGCCAGCGGCAATGCATCGCTGGTCAGCCTGGATGCCGGGCACAACATCGTCATCGATGGCGCGCTGACGACTGACGGTGGCGGTTCCATGGCCATGCGCGCGACCAATAATATCGCGATCAACGGCGCCTTGAGCGCCAATGGCGGCGGCTCGCTGATCATGATCGCCGACAATAACATCGCCATCAACAATCTGGTCAGCGTCGATGGCGGCCGGGTGACGTTGCGTGCTGACAATGACGGCACCGGTCCTGGCGCTGCCGGCGGGACGGTGGTGTTGGCCGGCGTCGGCAAGGTTAGCGCCGACAGCACGGTGATCCTCTTCAATCCGAACGGCTATGCCAACACGGCCGCCGAAATCGCCGACTACGGCACCAAGGTGGTCGGCGCGCTAGACGCGCGCGCCTGGACGTTCGCCCGCGCCGACAATAAAGTGTACGACGCCACCAACGGCGCCAGCCTGGGCTTCATCAGCGATCCGCGCGCCGGTGGCGACGTCACGCTGGTTCCTGGCATCGCCACCTTCAGTGACAAGAACGTCGGCACGGGCAAGGCCGTCGCCTACAGCGGTTACAGCCTCGGCGGCGGAGACGTGGCGCGCTTCGCGCTGTTCGGCAACGGCACGGGCAGCAGCTCTGCCAATATCAGCGCGCTGGCGATCGTCGGGGTAATCGGTGCCGCCAGCAAGGTCTACGATGGCAACCAGGGCGCCGATATCACCAGCCGCGGCCTGATTGGTGTGCTCGCGGCCGATACGGCGAGCGTCAGCTACACGGGCGGCTCGGCCACCTTTGACAGCAAGAATGTCGGCAACAACAAGGCGGTGCTGGGCACCGGCATGGGCCTGACTGGCGCGGATGCCAGCAATTACACGGTCAATAGCAGCGCATCGACCACGGCCAACATCACGCCGGCGTCGCTGACGGTGACGGCATCGAATGCCAGCAAGGTCTATGGCCAGACACCGACCCTGTCGGCCTTCACCTATGCCGGCACGCAAAACGGCGAAACGGTCGGCAGCGTGACCGAAACGAGTATCGGCGTGTCCGCCACCGCACCGGTTGCCGGGCCGTACGCCATCGTGCCCAGCGCGGCCGGCGGCGGCACCTTCACGCCGTCCAACTACACCATCACCTATGTCAACGGCGCGCTGGCGGTGACGCCGGCGCCGTTGACGATCACGGCCATGGATGCGAGCAAGGTCTGCGGCCAGACGCCGACGTTGTCCGCGTTTACCACGACAGCGCTGCAGAATGGCGAAACCATCGGCAGCGTGACCGAAACGAGCGCCGGCACGCTGGCCAACGCGCCGGTGGCCGGACCGTATGCCATCATTCCAAGCGCGGCATCGGGCGGCACCTTTACGCCATCGAACTATGCGATCACCTATGTCAATGGCGTGCTGGTGGTCACGCCGGCACCGTTGCGCGTCACCGCCAATAACGTCACCAAGGCGTATGGCGAGACGCCGGACCTGAGCGGCTTTACCTCGAGCGCGCTGCAGAACGGCGAAAGCATCGGCAGCGTTACCGGCCGCAGCGCCGGCGCCGCCGCGGACGCCGCCGCGCCCGGACCGTACGCGATTACGCCTGGCAATGCGACGGGTGGCAGCTTTACACCGTCAAATTACGCCATTACTTATGTGAATGGCGTTCTGGCCGTGACCCCTGTGGTGGTCGTGCCGCCCGTCGTGGTGCCGCCGGTCGTCGTGCCACCAGTCGTCGAGCCGCCCGTGGTTGTCCCGCCTGTCGTCGTGCCACCGGTCGTCGTCCCGCCCGTGGTGGTCCCACCGGTCGTCGTGCCACCTATCGTCGTCCCACCCGTGGTCGTCCCACCCGTCGTCGTGGTGCCGCCGGTCCTGGTGCCAGCTGTGCCGGTGCCACCTGTCCTGAAGCTGCCGCCAGTGGTCGTGCCGCCGAATAACGTGACACCCGTGCCGCCGCCCATCGTGACACTGGAGGTGGTGCCGCCGGCCTTGCCGCCTGATGCGACATTCACGCTACCGCCGCCTGCACCGCCGGTGCTGCCGCCGGTACCGGTCGCCGCGCCACCTGCGCCGCCTGTCACCCTGCGGGAAGCGCCGCCACCGCCCTATGTGCCGGTGTCGCGTCCACGCAAACAGGATCGCAACTGATGGCCGGGCGCTGGGGCCGCCTGCTGTGCGTGCTGAGCGCCGTGCTTGCGGCGCCTTGGGCGCTGGCGGCCGGGGGGCGGGCCGATTTCAAGCTGGAGCCGGCCTCTCCCGAAGCGAGCAGGCTGGCGGACTGGATCGTCGATTCCGGTGACAATGGCCGGCTGCCGTTCATCATCGTCGACAAGCAGGGCGCCAAGGTATTTGTCTTCAGCGCCGACGGCGGCTTGCGTGGCGCCTCGCCCGCCTTGCTGGGACAGTCGTCGGGCGATGACTCGGCGCCCGGCATCGGCACGCGCAAGTTGGCCGACATCCGGCCCGAGGAGCGCACCACGCCGGCGGGCCGCTTTGTCGCTTCGCTGGGCCATAACCTGCACGGCGGCGAAATCCTGTGGGTCGATTACGACGCCGCCATTTCCCTGCATCCGGTGGTCACCAGCAATCCGCGCGAACACCGGCTGCAGCGCCTGGCCAGCGCCACGCCGCTCGATAATCGCATTTCCTATGGCTGCATCAATGTGCCGGCCAAGTTTTATCATGGTGTCGTCAGCCCGGCCTTCAGGCAGTCCGACGGCATCGTGTATATCCTTCCAGAAACGCGATCGGCCAGCGCCGTGTTCCCGCGCTATCCTGCGCACTGATCAGTCGACGGCCTTGCTGCCCGAACGTTGCCACGTCCACATCAGGCCGATGCCGGCCGAGGTGCCGCTGTTCTGGCGCAGCAGGGGGCTGGCACGGTTGGCGGCGCCTGAGTAGTTGTCGTAGCGCAAAAAGGCAAAGGCGCGCCAGTCCCGGTGTAGCCGGTAGGAACCGCCCAGGCCCAGGCGCGTGAGCATCAGCCCGCTTTTTGCCGCATACGTCGGACGCTGACCGGTGGCAAACGCGGGGCTGACCCCATAAAAGTAATCGTTGATGGCGGCATTGCCCAGTACGGCGCCGACGCTGGCGTCTAGGTGCCATGCCTGCTGCTCGCCTTGCAGCGCGTACACGAGGCGCGGTTCGAACGTGGCGCCCTGGCGGTGCAGGCCGCCGCGCGCTTCGATGACGGCGCGCAAGGGCAGTTCCAGGCCCAGGCGGCTGTGTGGCGTCGGTTCGGCCAGCTTGATTTTCAGGCGCGGGCCAAATTCCACCAGGGTGCCCAGGTCCGGCATGCCGCGCCGGGCCGGCACGTCACTGGACCTGGCCGGCAAGGACAGGGCAAAACCGATATCGAAATCGAATCGTTGCGTATTGAGCAGGCGCGCGCCCACGCCGGAGCGGTCGGCGCGCAGCACTTTGCCGCGATAAATCAGATAGGGCAGGGCCAGGCTGCGCGTCGAACGTTCGCTGGCGCCCGGATAGGCGGGCGTGACGGCCGTGCCGCCGAAGACGCCCGCTTCCCATAAGGGTAACGCTGGCTCTGCGGCGCATGCGGGCGCCATTGTTGCCAGGAGGAGCGGTGTTGTCAGCAGCGTACGGGCGATGCTCATCGACGGACTCCTAGGGCGGTGTCCCGCAAGGCTTGCCCACCGGCAGCGATTCCCGGTCGGCAAATGCGCCCAGCGCCCCCGATTGAGGCCCGCCCAGTTCATTGCGCACTGCCAGGGCTTGCGTCGCCTTGCCCTGGCGTTCATATTGGTCGATCAGCGCCTTGTAGCTGAGGGCGCTCGAATATTCGCCCTTCTTTGCCAGCGCGATGGCCTGGCGGAAATGAAACTCGGCCGCATCGTAGCGGCAGGCCCCGCTGGCGGCGCGTCCCGCCTGGTGATGCAGCCGCGCCTGCCAAGCGAAGTCGCCATGGCCCAGTTCGGCATTCTCGGCCGCGGCCGCGTAGCTGCGCATGGCTCGCTCCCAGTCGCCCTGGCTGGCCGCTTCCCGCGCGAACTGCTCCTGCTGCGCCGCCGTGCGCAGTTCGGTTTGCGTGGAGCAGGCGCCCAGCGCGATCAGGATCAGCGGCAGGACGAGGCACGCGCGCAGGCAGAGGAGTGTGGACATGGCGCCACTGTAGCGCAAGCAAGGGCGCGCACGTTTGCGCGGGACGCATGAATTGGGGGATTTGTGCGGCACTGATGACATATAATTTGCACACGACTTTGTTATTTTTGACAGTACACCTCACGGGAGCACCATGTTTTCACGCAAATTCCATTCTTGTGCACAGCTGATGCTGGCCACCTTGCTGATGAGTTTTGTCGCCACCGCGCCCGCGCGCGCGCAAGAGGCGGCTGTCAAATTGCCGAATGTGGTGATCCTGGCCACGGGCGGCACCATCGCCGGCAGCGGCGCCGACAGCACCACCACCGTTGGCTACACCTCGGCCACAGTGGGCGTCGAGCGCCTGATCGCGGCCGTGCCGGAATTGAAGAAAGTGGCGAATGTGAAAGGCGAGCAAGTATTCCAGATCGCCAGTGAAAGCATGGGCAACAGCCACTGGCTGGCCCTGGCCAAACGCATCAACGTGCTGCTGGCCTCGAACGACGTCGATGGCGTGGTCGTCACGCACGGCACCGATACCATCGAAGAGACGGCGTATTTCCTGAACCTCACCGTGAAGAGCCACAAACCCGTGGTAGTGGTGGGCGCCATGCGTCCGTCGACGGCCATTTCGGCCGACGGCCCCATCAACCTGTACAACGCCGTGATGCTCGCTGGCAGCAAGGAAGCCGTGGGCAAGGGCGTGCTGGTGGCCTTGAACGACCAGATCAACGCGGCGCGTGAAGTGACGAAAACCAATACCTCGACCACCGACACCTTCAAATCGCCGGAACTGGGCATGCTCGGCTATATCCAGGGCAGCAAGGCGTTTTTCTATCGCCAGTCGACGCGCAAGCACACCCTGGAATCGGAATTTGACATCAGCAAGCTCGATACCTTGCCGCAAGTGGACATCGTGTATGGCTACGCCAACATGAACCGTGTCGGCATGGACGCTTTCATCGCCGCCGGCGCCAAGGGCATCATCCACGCAGGCGTGGGCGATGGCAGCGTGGCCGCGCAAATGAAGCCGGCCCTGGTGGAAGCGCGCCAGAAAGGCGTGCTGATCGTGCGTTCCAGCCGCGTCGGCCAGGGCATCGTGGCGCGCAATGGCGAAGCCAACGACGATGAACTCGACAGTGTCGTGTCCGATACCCTGAACCCGCAAAAAGCCCGCATCCTGCTGATGCTGGCCTTGACCAAGACCAACAGTACGCAAGAAATCCAGCGTATTTTCTACACGTATTGATCCTTGTCGCGCCAGGCCAGCCGTATTGGTTGAGCCTGGCTGATTTACGCTTGCCCGCTTTGCTGCCATACTTCGTTTCTGAATAACTTCCTGGCTGAAGCAGCAACACTGTTCCTTCTCCCTTGTCCATGGCTATCCTGTCCGACATCATTCTGTATCCGATCAAATCGTGCGCCGGCATCCACTTGCAGGAGGCAGTGCTCACGCATTCAGGGCTGATGAGCGAGCACGTGTTCGACCGCGAATGGATGGTGGTGGACGAGCAAGGCCGCTTCCTGACCCAGCGCGAACATCCGCGCATGGCGCTGATCGTGCCCTCCATCAAGGCCACCACGCTGGAGCTGCGCGCGCCGGGCATGTTGCGCCTGGAAATCGAGCTGGGCTTGCCGCATCCGCAACTGGCGCCCATGCTGGAAGTGCAGGTGTGGGACGATACCGTGCGCGCCTACGATTGCGACGACGTCACGGCCACCTGGTTTTCCAACGCCATCGGCGTGCCGTGCCGCCTGGTGCGCTTTCACCCGGACGTGGTGCGCGCCACCAGCACGGAATGGACGAATGGGACCGATGGGACGAATGGTATTGCCGCCGCGACCATGTTTGCCGACGGCTACCCGGTGCTGATCGCCGGCAGTGCCTCGCTGGACGATGTCAATGACAAGCTGCGCGCCGCCGGCCGCGAGGCGCTGCCGATGAACCGTTTCCGTCCCAACCTGGTCATCGGCGATATTGCTGCCTTCGAGGAAGACTACGCCGCGTTCCTGCAATTTGGCGCCACCGTGCTAAAACCCGTCAAGCCGTGCTCGCGCTGCCCGATCCCGTCGGTGGACCAGGCCACGGGCGTGCCGGGACCGGACCCGCTCGACGTCATGCATGGCTATCGCGCCAAGCCCGAACTCGATGGCGCCATCTGCTTCGGCATGAACGCCATCGTCACCGACGGCGGCGACGAGCGCATCGTGGTGGGGCAGGACATCGGTTTCGAACTGGCATTTTAAGCATGGTGCCCGCACACAAGGGTTTAAGGTTTCTATGAATCAAGCAATACCGCCGGACCCGCGCATTGCCAGCCTCGAAGCCGAAAACCAGGCCTTGCGCGCGCGCATGGCTTTCCTGCTGGAACAGGTCGAGCGCAACCATGACATCATGTGCCGCCACCAGGCGTTTGACCTGGAAATCGTCAGCGCGTCCACCTTTCCCGAGTTGATCGGCACCATTTTCCGCACCTTGCCCGTGATCTCCGACCTCGACGGCGTCACCTTGAGCCTGCTCGACGAGGATGACGATATCGTGCTGGTGATGGAAAAGCTGGGCGTCGATTTCAGCGCCTTTCCGCAGTTGCTGTTCGTGCATGCCGTGGCGGAGCTGGGTTTTGCTTTGCCGGCGCCCGTGGCCGAAGGGGAAGCGGCCTCGCCGCCGTTGCCCCTGCTGGGACAGTTCGACGCCGCCGTGCATGGTTCCCGCTTTCCGCAGATCAGCGCTTTGCGTAGCGTGGCGCTGGTGCCCTTGCTGCGCAACAAGCGGCTGATTGGCAGCCTGAACCTGGCCAGCGGCGACGTGACGCGCTTCACGCCTTCGCTGGGCACGGATTTTATCAAGCACATGGCCTCCATCATCGCCATTTGCCTGGAAAACGTGATCAGCAATGAAATGCTGAAATACATCGGCTTGACCGATTCCCTGACGGGCGTCTATAACCGCCGCTATATCGACCGCCGGCTGCTGGAAGAAATCGCCCGCGCGCGGCGCCAGAATTATTGCATTTCGTGTATGTATATCGATATCGACCATTTTAAACGGGTCAATGACACCTATGGCCACCAGGGCGGCGATGAAGTGCTGCGCGAAGTGGCCACGCGCATCCGCACGGAATTGCGCCGCTCCGATGCGCTGGGCCGCTTCGGCGGCGAGGAATTCGTCGTCCTGCTGATCGATGCCGACCTCGACAGCGCGACCTTTGTTGCCGAACGCATCCGCGCCAGCATTGCCGGCACCATGTTTGACTTGCCGGGCAGCGCGCAAGCGTGGGTCAGCGTGTCGATCGGTGTGGCCAGCCTGGAAGCGGACGCGGCGCTGCTACCCATCGAAACGGTGGCGCAGCAGCTGGTGGCGCACGCCGACCAGGCCCTGTACCAGGCCAAGGCGGGCGGCCGCAACAAGGTCATCAGCTGGCAGGCGCAGATCGGCTGACTATTTCAATAATAACGTTTCGGCCTTGGCCACGGCATCGGCCGTGCCGCGCAGCACCACCACGTCGCCGCTGGCCAGCTGCGTCTCTGGCGTGATATCGAGGCGGCCGCGGCCGCGGCGGATGGCCGTGACAAACGCGCCGCAGCCGGCCACGTCGACCGTGCTTAACGGCAAGCCGACGCACTGCGCGCCCTCGCTGACGGTGACTGTATGCAGGCGTTCCAGCTCGGCATCGTCGCCCGCGTCGCTGGAGCCGTGGAAATAGCCGCGCAGGGACGCATAGCGTTCCTCGCGTGCCGCCTGCACCCGGTGCACCACGCGGCGCAGGGGCACGCCCATCATGATCAGCGCGTGCGAGGCGAGCATCAGGCTGCCTTCCATCAATTCCGGCACCACTTCGGCCGCGCCCGCTTTCTTCAACTGGTCGAGGTCGCTGTCGTCGTGGCTGCGCACGATGACGGGCAAGGTCGGCGCCATATCGTTGAGCAAATGCAGTAACTTCAGTGCCGAGGGCGTATTCGCATAGGTGATCACCACGGCGCTGGCCCGGTAGATACCGGCCGCGACCAGGCTTTCGCGCCGGCCCGCGTCGCCATACGAGACGTGGGCGCCAGCCAGCTGTGCTTCCTGCACCCGTTCCGGGTCCAGGTCCAGCGCGTGGTATTCGATCTTTTCTTCCGCCAGCAGGGTGGCCAGGCTTTGGCCGCTGCGCCCGAAGCCGGCGATCAGCACGTGTTTCTGCGACGCCATGGTGCGCGTGGCGATCTTGGTCAGTGCCAGCGATTGCATCATCCAGTCGTTGGCCGCCAGTTTCATGACGATGGCATCGGACTTGGCGATGAGGAAGGGCGCCACCAGCATCGACAGCACCATCGAGGCCAGCACTACCTGTACGACGAACGGGTCCATCAGCTTGATGCCGCCTGCCAGGTTCAGCAGCACGAAGCCGAATTCGCCCGCCTGCGCCAGCGCCAGGCCCGTGCGCAATGACACGCCCGTCGATGAGCCGAACAGCCTGGCCAGCCCTGCGATGAGGGCAAATTTCAGCAGCACGGGGCCGCACAACAGCAGCAAGACCAGCCACCAGTTATCGAGCACCACGCGGATGTTGAGCAGCATGCCGACGGTGATGAAGAACAGGCCCAGCAGCACATCGCGGAACGGTTTGATATCCTCTTCCACCTGGTGCTTGAATTCCGTCTCGGAAATGAGCATGCCGGCAACAAACGCCCCCAGGGCCAGCGACAGCCCCGCCCGTTCCGTGATCCAGGCCGCGCCCAGGGTGATCAGCAGCAGGTTGAGCATGAACAATTCCTGCGAGCGGCGCTTGGCGACGATGGTCAACCAGCCGCGCACCATCTTCTGGCCGATAAACAGCAGCAAGATCAGCACGACCAGGGCCTTGCCGCCGGCCCAGGCCAGGGTTTCGGCCAGGTTGTCGGAATCGCGCGTGAGGGCGGGAATCAGGATCAGCAGCGGTACCACGGCCAGGTCCTGGAACAGCAGAATGCCGATGATTTTGCGGCCGTGTTCGCTTTCGAGTTCCAGCCGTTCCGTGAGCATTTTCGAGACGATGGCCGTCGACGACATGGCCAGCGCGCCGCCCAGGGCGAAGGCGGCTTGCCAGCTCAGGTGGATGTAGGCGGACAGGTAGCGTCCGACGAACCAGCCGAAGACGACGGTGGCGATGATGGTGGTGACCACCTGCGCCATGCCAAGGCCGAAGACGATGCGCCGCATGGCGAGAAACTTGGGAAGTGAAAACTCGAGCCCGATGGAAAACATCAGGAAGACGACACCGAATTCGGCCAGGGTATGGCTCGCTTCGTTCTCGGCTGCCAGGCCCAGCGCGTGGGGGCCGATGACGATGCCGACGGCCAGGTAGCCCAGCATGGGCGGCAAGTGCAACATTCTGAAAGCGACCACGCCCAGCACGGCGCTGCCGAGTAACATCAGGGTCAGTTCAAGCGAGGAAAACATGGGTTGCCCGATGCGGTCAATGGAAATCGTTGTTTGTTGTGACTGGCAAGTTTTTTGCTTTCCTAATTCGTTTATACTTTGGGCATGAGTGTAACCCATGAAAAAACAATGCTGAAAGCTTTTGATCGAATTGACATGCAAGCGACGACCGAGCGCGCCGTCGCGCTGGCACGCACCACCTTGCAGATCGAGTCCGACGCCATCGTAGCGCTGCGCGCGCGCCTGGCCACGGACGACAGCGTGGGCCGCGCCGTGGCGATGTTGCTGCAATGCAAAGGGAGAGTCGTCGTCTCCGGCATCGGCAAGTCCGGCCATATCGCGCGCAAGATTGCCGCCACCCTCGCTTCCACCGGCACGCCGGCCCTGTTCGTGCATCCGGCCGAAGCGGCCCATGGTGACCTGGGCATGGTCACCTCGGACGATGCTTTTATTGCCATCTCGTACTCCGGCGAATCGGCGGAACTGATGGCCATCATGCCCGTCGTCAAGCGCATGGGCGGCGTGCTCATTTCCATGACGGGCAAACCGCATTCCAGCCTGGCCCAGCTGGCCGATGTGCACCTGGATATTTCTGTTGAGAAAGAAGCCTGTCCGCTGAATCTGGCGCCGACGGCCAGCACCACCGTCACCCTGGCCTTGGGCGATGCGATCGCCGTGGCCTTGCTCGACTTGCGCGGCTTCAAGGAAGAGGATTTCGCCCGTTCGCACCCGGGCGGCGCCCTGGGCCGCCGCCTGCTCACGCACGTGCATGACGTCATGCGCAGCGGCGAACGGGTGCCCAAGGTGCCCGTGGACGCTTCCTTGCTGCAGGCGCTGGAAGAAATGACGAAGAAGGGCATGGGCATGACGGCCGTCGTCGATGCGGATGACCGCCCCGTGGGCGTGTTTACGGATGGCGATTTGCGCCGCATGTTCGAGCGCGTGCAGGATTTCACGCAAGTGGCGATTCGCGACGTCATGCATGCGCAGCCGCGCAGCATCGCGCCCGAACGCCTGGCCGTCGATGCCGTGGCCGTGATGGAGCAGTTCCGCATCAACCAGATGCTGGTCGTCGATGCCGACGGCAAGCTGGTGGGCGCGCTGCATATCCATGATCTGACGCAAGCGAAGGTGATCTGATGGATAGCGTAGCGGACAACCTGGCGCGCGCGGCCAAGGTCAAACTGATGATCTTTGACGTCGATGGCGTGCTCACCGACGGCAGCCTGCATTTCGGCCCCGATGGCGAGATGATGAAAACGTTTAATGTGTATGATGGCCTGGGCATCAAGCTGCTGCAGGAATCGGGCGTGCAGACGGCCATCATCAGCGCGCGCCGCTCGGCCATCACGGCGCGCCGCGCGCAAGACCTGGGCATTACCCATGTGCACCAGGGCGGTCACGACAAGCTGACGCCGTTTCGCGAACTGCTGGCGCTGACGGGCTTGACGGAAGAGCAATGCGGCTATATCGGCGACGATGTCATCGATGCGCCCATCCTGCGCCGCGTGGGCTTTGCCGTCAGCGTGCCGGGCGGGCGTCCGGAAGCGCTGGACCTGGCGCACTATGTGACGCAGGCCGGCGGCGGCCGTGGCGCCGTGCGCGAGATCTGCGAATTCCTGCTGCGCGCCCAGGATAACTATGCGCGCGTCATGGCGCCGTTCCTGGAGTGAGGCGCATCGCCTCGCCGCCAGTGCGATTTGAAAGAGTGAAACCCTATGCGTAAGCCAGGAGGCGCCCATCGCTGGCGCATGATTTTTACCGTGCTGGGGGCCATCGTCTTTGCGCTGGCCAGCTTCTGGCTGCTGGAAGTGATGAACAAGAATGCCCAGAACATCACGGCCAGCAAGCATCTCGATGAGCCAGATTATTTCATCACCAATTTCAGCCTGGTGCGCATGGACTTGACGGGTAAACCCAGTTATATCGTCTCGGGCACCAAGCTCACGCATTACCCGCTCGACGATTCATCCGATATCGACCAGCCTTTCGTGCGCAAGCTGACGCCAGGCATGCCGCCGATGAACATGAATGCGGAACTGGCGCATATCGACCAGGACAATACCCGGCTGCAACTGTACCGCAAAGTCGTGATCGACCGCGTGGCCAGTCCGAAGGCGCATAACCTGACAGTCAGGACGGAAGCGCTGACGGTATTCCCGGATGAGGAAAGAATGGAAACGGACGTGCCTGTCGATATCCTGACGGGCGCCTCGCGCATCAATGGCATCGGCATGAAGGCCAATAACGCCACCGGCGTGGTGGAAGTGCAGAATGCGCTGCGCATGGTCCTCCCGCCGAAACCGCGCCCGGCCGCGGCGGCAAAATGACAGAATGAAACAAGGAAACCATACTATGAAGAATATCTTGCTGTTGACCGTATTTTCTCTGGCCGTGATGGGCGTGGCGCATGCCGAAAAGGCCGATTCCGAGAAGGAAGCCGTCATCACGGCACGTAGCGGCCACGTCGATGACGTCAAGCAGGTGCGTACCCTGACGGGCGATGTCGTGCTGGTCAAGGGTACCTTGACCATGAAGGCGGGCCGGGCCCTGATCACGGAAGACCCGCAAGGCTACCAGTTCATCACGTTCTGGGCCGATCCCGGCAAGCTGGCCACCTTCCGCCAGAAGCGCGATGGCGCGGGCGACCTGTGGGTCGAAGGCGAGGCGGAGCGCGTGGAATACGACAACAAGACGGAAGTGGTGAAACTGTTTTCCAAGGCCAAGCTGACGCGCCTGGAAGGCACGAAAGTGACCGACGTGGCCAACGGCGCCTTCATCTCGTATGACAGCCGCAAGGAAGTATTCAAAATGGAAAATTCCGACAGCGGCACCAGCACGCCGGATGGCGGCAGCGTGCGCATGGTGATCCAGCCGAAGCCCAAGACGCCGGCCACGCCCGCGCCAGGAAAGAACTAATGGACAATACACGTTGCGGCAGCACCCTGATCGTTCGCGGGCTGCAAAAAACCTATGGCAAGCGGCAAGTCGTGCATGATGTCTCGCTGCAAGTCGAATGCGGCGAAGTGGTGGGCTTGCTGGGCCCGAACGGCGCCGGCAAGACCACCTCGTTCTACATGATCGTCGGCCTGGTGCCGTCGGACGGCGGCAGCATCGATATCAGCGGCGTGGACATTTCCCGCCTGCCCATCCACCGCCGCGCGCAGATGGGCCTGTCGTATCTGCCGCAGGAAGCGTCCGTCTTCCGCAAGCTGACGGTGGAAGACAATATCCGCGCCGTGCTGGAAATCCAGACCGTCGAAGGCCGTCCCCTGAAGAAGGCCGAGATCGAAGAGCGCCTGGATAAATTGCTGGCCGACTTGCAAATTGAAAAGTTGCGCGAGAACCAGGCGCTGTCCCTGTCGGGCGGCGAGCGCCGCCGCGTGGAAATCGCCCGCGCGCTGGCCACCGACCCGCGTTTCGTGCTGCTCGACGAGCCGTTCGCCGGCGTCGATCCCATCGCCGTGATCGAGATCCAGCGCATCGTGCGCTTCTTGAAGGAGCGCAATATCGGCGTGCTGATCACCGATCATAATGTGCGCGAGACGCTGGGTATTTGCGACCGTGCCTACATCATCAACCAGGGCTCGGTGCTGGCGTCGGGACGCCCCGACGACATCATCGCGAACGAGTCGGTACGCCGGGTCTATCTGGGCGAACACTTCCGCATGTGAGCCAATGAAACAATCATTGCAGCTGCGCACCTCGCAGCACCTGGCACTGACGCCGCAGTTGCAGCAATCGATACGCCTGCTGCAATTGTCTACCCTGGAATTGCACCAGGAACTCGAGCAACTGCTGACGGACAATCCCTTGCTCGAGCGCCTCGACGATCCGCTCGACCGTTCGCTGCGCCTGCTGTCCGACGGGGCCCTGAGTTCCACGGCCGCGCCGGCCGAAGCGCCGCCCCAGCCGCCAGGCCAGGAGGCGCCCGCAGCGCCAGCCGAAGCGGAAACCTTTGACGGCGAGGCGGGTGACAGCCCGGCCGCCGCGGACGGCGGCGACAGCGACTGGAGCGAGGCGAGCCGGGGCAAGGCGCCCGACGACGAAGATTCGCGTCCGCAACTGGAGGCCCATCACTGCACCCTGCGCGAACACCTGATGGAGCAGATGCGCGTGACGGTGCTCGAATTGCGTGACCGCGCGCTGGTCGAGCTGATCATCGACGCGCTCGACGACAATGGCTACCTGGAAGAGTCACTCGACGACATCCTGGCGCGCCTGCCGGAAGAGCTGGAAATCGACGCCGACGAGATGCGCACGGCCTTGTCCCTGCTGCAAAGTTTCGATCCGCCGGGCGTGGGCGCGCGCAATGCATCCGAATGCCTGGCGTTGCAAATCAAGCGCTTGCCGCACGTCGCCATGGTGACGCGGCGCATGGCCCTCGTCATCGTGGAAAAGCACCTGGCCTGGTTTGCCCAGCGCGATTTCAACAAGCTGAAAAAAGCCCTCGATTGCGACGAGGAAGACTTGCGTGAAGCGCAGACGGTGATTCGCCAGTGTAATCCGCATCCGGGCGCCGTGTTTGCCTCGGACGTGTCCGATTACGTGGTGCCCGACGTCGTCGTCAAGCGCGCGCGCAATGGCTGGCAAGTCACCCTGAACAATGACGTCATGCCGCGCCTGCGCGTCAACGCCATGTACGCCAACCTGCTCAAGCAGGGCAAGGGCGAGGGCGCCATGGGTGCACAGTTGCAGGAAGCCAAGTGGCTGATCAAGAATATGCGCCAGCGCTTCGACACGATCCTGCGCGTGGCGCAGGCGATAGTAGAAAGACAAAAGAACTTTTTCTCGCATGGGGCCGTTGCCATGCGCCCCCTTGTGCTCCGTGAAATAGCTGATACACTGGGTTTACACGAGAGTACTATCTCGCGGGTAACAACTCAAAAGTACATGCTGACCCCGCACGGCATGTTCGAGTTGAAATATTTCTTTGGTAGCCACGTCGCCACCGAAGCGGGGGGCGAAGCGTCATCGACGGCGATACGGGCATTGATCGTGCAACTGACAGGAGCAGAAGACCCTAAAAATCCTTTATCCGACAGTAAGATTGCGGACATGCTGGGGGAACAAGGCATGGTGATTGCGCGACGTACTGTTGCCAAATACCGGGAAGCGTTGAAAATTCCGCCAGTGAGCCTGCGTAAGTGTTTGTAAGTTTTTTTCGGTTCCTCTGCGGGCCGGATAGGATGGACCGCACGAACCCGATCATCTTTAGGAGTGTGTATGAATCTCACCATCAGCGGACATCATCTCGAAGTGACACCAGCCATCCGTGAATACGTACAAACGAAGCTGGAGCGCGTGAAACGTCATTTCGATCAAGTTATCGATATCGCCGTGATTCTGACCGTGGATAACCTCAAAGAGAAAGAAAAACGTCAAAAGGCCGAAGTCAACCTGCGTCTGAGTGGCAAAACCGTCTATGTGGAAAGCCTGGCGCATGACCTGTATGCCGCAATCGATACCCTGATCGACAAGCTGGACAGGCAAGTGATGAAGTACAAAACCAAAGTGCAAGGGCACGGTAAAGAGGCGATCAAGCATCTGCCAGACAACTCGGAAGAAGAATTCGCCGCCGCCTAACTGGCCCGCGACTTTCAACCGGTTGTGATCAACTAAGGGCGCACATTGCGCCCTTTTTTGCGCCTGGACCTGTTGAACGCAATCTTCCCCGCACAGGCGCTAAGTAACCCCCAATAAATTATTGTGATTTCTGACTTCCATAACCGGCCCTCTGCGGCGTTGCCCGCTGCTAGCAGTGCTCGCACTGCGTCGCAGCGGGCGCCTTGCATAGCATCCGGTTCTGTTCGTCATAAATTCACAATAATTTCCTGAGGATTACTTAGAATGTTTGCACTTTCACTTCTTTCCTGCCTGCCATGAGCAACTTCGTCCAGACCTCCATTCGCCACCGCACCGGACACATCGTGCTCGACCGTCCGAAAGCCTTCAATTCCCTGTCGCTGGAGATGGTGCGCGCCCTGAGTGCCGTCTTGCTGGCCTGGCGCGACGATCCGCAGGTGGACGCCGTCGTGATCCGTTCCAGCAGCGAGAAAGCGCTGTGCGCCGGTGGCGATATCCGTTTCTTTTACGATGCGGGCCTGGCTACGCCGCAAGGCGGCAGCGCGTTGCTGGAAGACTTCTTTACGGAAGAATACGCGTTAAATCATGTGATTCACTTCTATCCGAAACCGTATATCGCCGTGATGGATGGCGTGGTGATGGGCGGCGGCATGGGCGTGGCGCAAGCGGGGCCAGGCAACCGCCTGCGCATCGTCACGGGCCGCACTCGCATGGCCATGCCGGAAGTCAATATCGGCCTGTTCCCGGACGTGGGCGGCAGCTATTTCCTGTCCCGCCTGGCGGGCCAGCTGGGTCTGTACCTGGGCTTGACAGGCCTGACGATCAACGCGGCCGATGCCCTGTACACGGGCCTGGCCGATGTGTACCTGCCCGAGGCGCACATGGGAGCGCTGCTGGCCCTGTTCGAATCGACGCCGGGAGAGGCCTTGCCGGTGGCCATCAAGGCCTTGGCGGCACCGTTCCACGCCGAGGCGGGTATTTCTCCTCTGGCCGCGGCGCGCGCGGCGCTGGACCGCCACTTCAGCGCCCCTTCGGTGGCCGCCATCATGGTGTCGCTGGCGCAGGACGACAGCGCGTTCGCGGCGAAGGCCCTGGCGGCCATGCGCCTGCGTTCGCCCTTGATGATGTCGGTGACCCTGGAATTACTGCGGCGCGGTGCCCACCTGGGCGTGGCCGATTGCCTGCGCCTGGAGCGCAGCGTGGTGCGCCACAATTTCGCGCATGGCGAAGTGCTCGAAGGCGTGCGCGCGCTGGTGGTCGACAAGGACAATGCGCCGCGCTGGAACCCCGCCAGCCTGGACGAGGTCGATGCAGCCATGGTGGCGCGTTTCTTTGCGCCCGTCTGGCCGGCGTCAGCGCATCCGCTGCGCCACCTGGATTAACTAAGAGCGCTCGCGATGGCGCAGCACGACTCTTTCGTTGGGGCCGAAGTATTGCGCCAGCCGTTCCGCCATGTACACGGAGCGGTGCTGGCCGCCCGTGCAACCGAGCGCCACCGTCAGATAGCTGCGGTTGTCGGATTTGAATGACGGCAACCACTTCTCGATGAAGGCGCGGATGTCGGCCAGCAGTTCCAGCGCGCTTGGCTGCGCGTCGAGGAAGGCGATCACGGGCGCATCGCGTCCGTCGAGCGGACGCAGCGCCAGGTCGTAATAGGGATTCGGCAAGGCCCGCACGTCGAAGACAAAATCGGCGTCCAGCGGCACGCCCAGTTTGAAGGCGAACGATTCGAAGAACAAGGTCAGCGGCGCGCGTTCGGAGGCGACGATATCCTTGATCCAGGCGCGCAATTTATTGGCGCTCAGTTCCGAGGTGTCGATCACATGGCCCAATTGCTCGATGGCCGACAGGCGCTCGCGTTCTTCCGAGATGCATTCGATCAGGGTGCGGCGGCTGGCCGGGTTCTGGTTCGGACGCAATTCGTGCGACAGCGGATGGCTGCGCCGCGTTTCCGAGAAGCGCGCCACCAGCGAATGCGTGGTGGCCGTGAGGAACATCACCTTGACGTCGTGTCCCTGGTCGCGCAGCAGGGCCACATTGTGCGGCAGGCTGGCCAGCGACTCGGCACTGCGTGCATCGACGGCGACGGCCAGTTGCGGTGTGCCTTCGTCAAGCAAGGTTTGCACCAGGCTAGGCAGCAAGGCCGGCGGCAGGTTGTCGACACAATAGTAGCCGGTATCTTCCAGCACATTGAGCGCGACGGATTTGCCGGAGCCGGATATTCCGGTGATAAGGACGATATGCATACGTCGATCATACAATAAAGATCGACGTTGCGCTCCCGAGGCAATTAGCTTTACAAATTATTGCAATTTCATATGTGTATTTCGTAGGTCGGCTTAGCGCAAAGCGGTGCAGCAGGGAATTCACGCAGCATGGCTGCGTGCCTGCGTAACGGTCCTCGCTTGCAAGCGATGGCTCCTGCCGACACCCGCTAACAATGTCGTCGGATTACGCGGGGCTTTGCCCCACCTCGGCGGCCCCGCTAATCCGACCTTGTATTATTCCCCTCATGCCGTTCGTGGTATTGCGAACGGCATCGACCGCTGTCAAAATCTTGGTAGGCATATCAAGACCGGGTAACTGGATGCCGTATCCGCCCTTAGGCCCCGAGCCAGCTCCGTAGATCTCGCACCAGTTACCCATCCTCCATGTCAAGATCGGACAGTATCTTTGGCACCGGCATGCCGGTTAGCCCGCATTTGCAAGGTAGATCGCAAGAGGAACACAGCATGTTTAATTTAGGAATCGACGTTGCCAAGGCCAAGCTCGACTGCGCGCTGCGCCTACCCAACGGCAAGCATCGTAACAAGGTTGTCGAGAACAACCACACAGGATTCACTGCACTCAACGCATGGCTGCTGAAGCACGCTGCCGGCAACCCCAGGGTGTGCATGGAAGCGACTGGCACCTATTGGGAAGGGGTGGCCGAATATCTCGCTGGACTTGGCATGGTGGTCAGTGTCATCAATCCGGCCCAGATCAAGGCCTTCGGCGCTTCGCGCCTGGTGCGCACCAAGACCGACAAGGTCGACGCACAACTGATCGCCGACTTCGCCCACGAACGCCAGCCAGAGCCCTGGCTGGCGCCATCGCCCGCCGAGCAATCGCTGCGCGCGTTGGTGCTGCGCCTGGATGCCCTGCAGGCGATGCGCCTGCAGGAAAGCAACCGGCTTGAAGTCGCGCGCGCGGCGGTACGCCAGGGTATCGCGGATCATATTGCCTGGCTCGACGCCGAGATCAAGGCGCTGATCCTGGCGATCCGCCGCCATATCGATGACGACCCGGATTTACGCGACAAGCGCGAACTGCTCGATAGCATCCCTGGCCTGGGCGAGCGGACGATTCCGGTACTGCTGTCCTACTACGCCAATCCGGACCGCTTCGACAGCGCCAAGCAGGCGGTAGCGTTTGCGGGACTCGACCCGCGCCAGCACGAGTCGGGTTCCAGCGTGCGTGGCAAGCCACGCATGTCGAAGGTTGGCCACAGCTTCCTGCGCAAGGCACTGTACATGCCGGCCATGGTGGCAGTCCATAAGACGCCTTGGGGCAAGCGCTTCGGTCAGCGCCTGCGTGACGCCGGCAAGGCGCCCAAGCTGATCATCGGCGCCATGATGCGCAAGCTGGTGCATGTGGCATTTGGTGTGCTCAGGTCGGGAAAAATATTTGATCCGGCCTTGCATGCCGCTTGACGGGGATAACAGTATCTACGTTGTTAATCGCCACTCATTGCCAATCTCTGCCGTTCCATGAACTCCTGCAAGGTATCGATGCCGCGCAGTTGCAGAATCGTGTTGCGCACGGCCGCTTCCAGCAGCACGGCGATGTTGCGGCCGGCGGCGACGGGGATGACAACTTTGCGCACGGGCAAGCCGAGCACGTCCTCCGTGGGGAACAGGAAGGGCAGGCGCTCGACTTCTTCCTCCAGCGCGTTGCGGCGCACCAGGTGCACGATCAGTTTCAAACGCATCTTGCGGCGCACGGCCGTTTCGCCAAAGATGGCCTTGATGTCGAGCAAGCCCAGGCCCCGTACTTCCAGCAGGTTTTGCAGCAGGGGCGGGCAGCGGCCTTCGATCATGTTGGGTGCGATGCGCGAGAATTCCACGGCGTCATCGGCCACCAGGCCGTGACTGCGCGAAATCAGTTCCAGGCCCAGCTCGCTCTTGCCCAGGCCCGAATCGCCCGTGATCAGCACGCCCACGCCCAGCACGTCCATGAACACGCCATGCATGATGATGCGCTGCGCCAACTTTTTCGACAGGTAGACGCGCAGGAAGTCGATCACTTGCGCGGCCGGCAGCGGGGTCGAGAACAGGGGAATGTTTTGCTCGTCGCAGATGGCGAGGATGTCGGGCGGCGTTTCCAGCCCTTGCGCGATGATCAGCGCGGGCGGACCGCCGGCGATCAGCTCGCCGATCACGTGGGTGCGCGTGTTGACCTTCAGGCGCTGATAATAATTGATTTCCTGGTGACCGAAGACCTGGATGCGGCCCGGATGGATCAGGTTCAAGTGGCCCACCTGGTCGGCGGCCGACGAGACGTCGCCCGAGATCAGGCGTTCGCCGCCGGGAAAACCGGCGAACCAGCCCAGTTGCAGACTTTCACGATTATCGTCGTACAGGCGTTGTATCGTCAGCGGCGTTTGCAACATGGCAGTCTTCTTCAGGAGTGGAGGAATACCTGAAGTTTAACCCGCCGCTTGCAGACTGGGTTGCCAATTGACGATGCGCGAATGCACGGATTTCGGTTCCGGATCCGTGGCCAGCGCCGTGCGGAAGGCATCGTCGGAAAACATTTCAGCGATTTCCGACAAAATTTCCAGATGTTGCTGGGTGACATGATCGGGAATCAGCAGGAAGAACAGCAGATTGACGGGCTTGCCATCGGGCGACTCGAACGGAATCGGCTCGGCCAGGCGCACGAAGGCGCCCAGCGGCGCTTTCAGGGTCTTGCTGCCTTTGACTCTGCCATGCGGCACGGCTACGCCATGGCCCAGGCCTGTCGAGCCCAGGCGTTCGCGGGCAAACAGATTGTCCGAAACGGTAGAGCGGGCGATGCCGTAATTGTTTTCGAAGATCAGGCCGGCTTGCTCGAAAGCGCGCTTTTTACTGGAGACTTCCAGGTCCAGCAGGACGTTTTCGAGGGATAATATTTTGCTAAGATTAGTCATGACACTCAATGAAATGGTGCAATGCGCAGAGGGCTTGCGAGCCGAATTATAGGCCTGTTTCCGCGGCCTGTAACGCCAATTCTCAACAGTATACGCCCGCTGCGGGCGCAGTGGGCGCTACAGCCCATGTAGCCATCATTTTAGCAAAAAAATAACATCGGGGTGTATCGGCTATTTCTTGATTAAAAACACGCGGCGAACAGATTTTTCCGCCGCCGAATGCCGATTTTCCGATTTTTCAGCGTCTTTGACATGCACTAGGGCACTACTGCAACGTTGTTTTAAAACACAGCCAACATTCCTGTTGGCATGATTTCAAGGTATTGCGCGGTGTTGCTTTGGATTACTGGCGCGCATTGCGCAGATTGCCCGGCATCGTGCCCGTGCTGTAGTTGCTGCGCCACGGATTGATATCGAGCCCGCCGCGGCGCGTATAGCGCGCATACACGGACAGTTTTTGCGGCTTGCACTGGCGCAAGATATCGACAAAGATGCGCTCCACGCATTGCTCATGGAATTCATTGTGCTCGCGGAAACCGATCAGGTAGCGCAGCAGGCTTTCCTGGTCGATTTGCGGTCCCGCATACGCGATCTGCACGCTGCCCCAGTCGGGCTGGCCCGTCACCAGGCAATTTGATTTGAGCAGGTGCGAGACGAGTTTTTCTTCCACCGGTGCTTCATCGAGCGCCGCCTTCAACAGCAGCGGCGACGGCGTGTATTGCGTGATTTCCAGGTCCAGGCGGTCCAGCAGCACGCCGTCGAATTCACCCATTTTCAGCTTGCCGAAGTCTTCCTGCAAGGTCAGTTCCACTTGCACGGGCGCGCCAAAGCCGTTCGACAAATCCTGCTTGAGCAGGGCCAGCAGGGCATCCGGGCTGTCCAGTTTGGTCTGGTTGAACGAGTTCAGGTAGAGCTTGAACGATTTCGATTCGATGATGTTGGGCGAATCGGCCGGCGCGCTGACCTTGGCAATGGCCACCTGCGGCTTGCCGCGCTGGTTCAGCCACGACAGTTCGTACGCGTTCCAGATATCGAGGCCGAAAAACGGTAACGTACCGTGCAGCTCCAGCTCGTCGCGCTTGCCCTGGCGCGGAATCGGAAACAGCAATTCCGGTGCGTAATCGGTACGGTAGGCGGAGCTTTTGCCCAGGGGAGATTGTTCGGCGAGGTCGTTGGTGGTGGTCATGGTGATGGCGTGAATTCAGTCAAGCACGCATGGTAGCCTATTTCAACCCAACAGCGACGGCTGGGGTCGGACCCTCAGGGGGAATACGGCCCAATGGGACGTATTCCGATCGCGAAGCGACTGACCCCTTCTTTTACCCCAAAAACAGCTTATACACAGGATTGCTGCTCTCATCCCAGTAACGATAGCCGAGGGTATCGAGGAAGCGGGCGAATTCTCCCATCTCGTCGGGCGGCACTTGCAGGCCCACCAGGATGCGGCCCACGTCGCCGCCCTGGCTGCGGTAATGGCACAGGGAAATATTCCAGTTCGGCGCCATGCTGTCGAGGAAGCGCATCAGCGCACCGGGGCGCTCGGGGAACTCAAAGCGGTACAGCAGCTCGTCCTGCGCCAGGCGGCTCTTGCCGCCCACCAGATGGCGGATGTGCGACTTGGCCAGCTCGTCGTGCGTCAGGTCCAGCGTCTTGAATTCATGCTCCTCGAATTTCTTCGCCATCGCCCCGGATTCATGCCGGTCGGCAATCTGGATGCCGACGAACACATGCGCGGCTTTTTCATCGCTGATGCGGTAGTTAAATTCCGTCACGTTGCGCGCGCCGATGAGCGAGCAGAAACGTTTGAAGCTGCCCCGCTGTTCGCGCATGGTGACGGCAAACACGGCTTCGCGGAACTCGCCCAGCTCGGCACGCTCGGCAACGAAGCGCAGGCGGTCGAAATTCATGTTGGCGCCGCAGGCGATGGTGACCAGCGTCTGGTTGACGATGGGGTGCTTGCTCAGGCTGGCCCGCTCCACGTAGGCCTTGGCACCCGCGATGGCCAGCGCGCCGGCCGGTTCCAGAATGGAGCGCGTATCCGTAAACACATCCTTGATGGCGGCGCAGATGGCGTCCGTGTCGACGATGATGATGTCATCCACATATTGCTGCGCCAGGCGGAAGGTTTCCTCGCCCACCAGGCGCACGGCCGTGCCGTCCGAAAACAGGCCCACGTCGGGCAGGGTCACCCGTTCGCCCGCTTTCAGCGAGCGCGCCATGGCGTCCGAATCGACCGTTTGCACGCCGATGATCTTGATGTCGGGGCGAATCTGTTTCACGTACGCAGCCACGCCGGCGATCAGGCCGCCGCCGCCGATGGCGACGAAGATGGCGTGGATGGGACCGGAATGCTGGCGCAGGATTTCCATGCCGATCGTGCCCTGGCCGGCGATCACGTCCGGATCGTCGAACGGGTGCACGAAGGTCAGCTTCTGTTCTTTTTCCAGGGTCAGCGCGTGGTTGTAGGCGTCCGTGTAGGACTCGCCGTGCAGCACGATTTCCACATGCACGCCGCCGCGCGCCTTGACGGCGTCGATCTTGACGGGGGGCGTGGTGGTGGGCATGACGATGACGGCACGGCAGCCCATGCGCGCGGCCGACAGGGCCACGCCTTGGGCATGGTTGCCGGCCGAGGCGCAAATGACGCCGCGCTTGCGTTCCGCATCGCTGAGCTGGGCCATCTTGTTGTAGGCGCCGCGAATCTTGAAGCTGAACACGCTCTGCATGTCTTCGCGCTTGAAGTAAATCTGGTTGTTCAGGCGCTGCGACAGGGCAGGGGCCAGTTCCAGCGGCGTTTCGGTGGCGACGTCATAGACGCGGGCGGTCAGGATTTTCTTGAGGTAGTCGATGTTCATAGTCTGCTAGCAAGTGATTCTGGGCCAGAAAGGTACTGGAGCGTGTCGGTCGATAGCGGCGGCGCGGCGGCGGATAGCCTGGCGACAAATAATGCTCTGTGGAACTAGGGGCCGGTGAGCCCTGGCTGCTTGGCGCGGATTGTGCGGCGCGCAAGCTGCTCTTCATTATAATGGAGAGCCTTACCGCATCGCGAAGTGTTCCATGATCGAATCCGCAATCGCCTGGCTGCTGCAGCTGATCGCAGCACCGGAAGTCGGGCTGACCTCGGTCTTTCTGATCAGCTTTATTTCCGCCACCCTCTTGCCGCTCGGCTCGGAACCGGCCGTATTTGCCGTCATCAAGGCCAATCCCGCACTGTTCTGGGCCGTCATCGGCGTCGCCACCCTGGGCAATACCCTGGGCGGCATCGTCGACTACTGGATGGGCTACCGGGCCAAGCAGGCGTTCGCCAAGGAGCGCGACACGCGCTGGTTCCGTTGGCTGGCCCGCTATGGCGCCAAGACCATGCTGCTGGCCTGGCTGCCCATCGTGGGCGACCCCCTGTGCACCCTGGCTGGCTGGCTCAAGCTGCCATTCTGGCCCAGCGTGGTCTACATGGCCATCGGCAAGTGCGCGCGCTACCTGAGCATGACGGTTTTGCTGCTGTACGTGCCCGATGGCGTATGGCACCGGATCGGGCAAATGCTGGCGTGATGGCGATGGGGCGTATTGCAACGCCTGTTTGCCCTATTTTGGGCCGCTTGATAGTTTGTGGCTGAGTCCGATTCTTGGCATTTTTGCGTCAAAAAATCATGGAAACTGGTTTTTTATTCATGCAAAAGTAGGCTTTCCCGTATTTGCTATGGTAGCCGATGAGGTGCTTAAACCTTAGGCGGGCTAAGGCTGTTCCCGCATGGTGCGGCGCAATAAGATAAAATGGTCCTTTAGGGTCCAGTCCACATCGTCACCACACTCCATGAACGCTCCCGCACATATCCAAGCTTTACTGGCAGAAACGCCGAATGGTCCCGCAGCAAGCCGCCTGCGCGAAATCCCGTATAACTACACGTCGTTTTCCGATCGCGAGATCGTCATACGCCTGTTGGGGGAGGACTCCTGGCGCCTGCTCGACGAGTTGCGCGGCGCCCGTCAGACGGGCCGTTCGGCCCGCATGCTGTATGAGGTGCTGGGCGATATCTGGGTCGTGCGCCGCAATCCCTACCTGCAGGATGACTTGCTGGACAACCCGAAGCGCCGCCAGGGTTTGATCGATGCCTTGCATCACCGCCTGGCCGAAGTCGACAAGCGCCGCTTGGGCATCGATGCGGCCGGCGGCGACGTCGCGGCCAGTGGCGAAGCGCCCGAAGTGGCCAAGGCGCGCAGCGCCAACGTGGAACTGCTGCTGAAGGCTGCCAGCAAGGCCGTGGCCGACTTCGGCGACGAATTCCGCAAGACCTACGATTTGCGCAAGCGCACGGTCAAGGTGCTGGGCCGCTACACGGAAAAGCACAATGTGCGCTTCGACGGCATGACGCGCGTGTCGCACGTGACGGACGCCACCGACTGGCGCGTCGAATACCCGTTCGTCGTGCTCACGCCCGACACGGAAGAGGAAATGGCCGGCCTGGTCAAAGGCTGCATCGAGCTGGGGCTGACCATCATCCCGCGCGGCGGCGGCACCGGCTACACGGGCGGCGCGATTCCCCTGACGCCGATGTCGGCCGTCATCAACACGGAAAAACTCATTACCCTGGGCGCCGTGGAAATGACGGTCTTGCCGGGCCTCACGCACGAATACGCGACGATCCATTCGGGCGCGGGCGTGATCACCAATAAAGTCTCGGAAGCGGCGGAAAAGGCCGGTTTCGTGTTTGCCGTCGATCCGACCTCGGCCCACGCTTCTTGCATCGGCGGCAATGTCGCCATGAATGCGGGCGGCAAGAAGGCCGTGCTGTGGGGTACGGCGCTCGATAACCTGGCTTCGTGGCGCATGGTCGACCCGAACGGCGACTGGCTCGACGTGACGCGACTCGACCATAACCTGGGCAAGATCCACGATATCGCACTGGCACGTTTCCAGCTGGAATGGCGTCACCCGAGCACGCGCGACGCGACGAAACCGAACGCGCCGTTCAAGACGGAAATCCTGGAAATTCCTGGCCGCAAGTTCCGCAAGGAGGGCCTGGGCAAGGACGTGACGGACAAATTCCTCGCCGGCTTGCCGGGCATCCAGAAGGAAGGCTGCGACGGCCTGATCACGTCGGCGCGCTGGATCTTGCACAAGATGCCGAAATTCGCCCGCACCGTCTGCCTGGAATTCTTTGGCCAGGCGCGCGATGCGATCCCGTCGATCGTGGAAATCAAGGATTACCTCGATGGCTTGCCGGCCAAGGGCGAGCAATACACGACCATCCGCCTGGCGGGCCTGGAACACCTGGACGAGCGCTACCTGCGCGCCGTCGGTTACGCCACCAAGTCGAAGCGGGGCGTGCTGCCGAAGATGGCCCTGTTTGGCGACATCGTCGGCGACGATGAAAACGCCGTCGCGCAAGCGGCGTCGGAAGTGGTGCGCATCGCCAACACCCGTGTGGGCGAAGGTTTTGTGGCCGTCAGCCCCGAAGCGCGCAAGAAATTCTGGCTCGATCGCGCCCGCACGGCGGCGATCGCCAAGCACACCAACGCCTTTAAAATCAATGAAGACGTGGTGATTCCGCTCAATCGCATGGGCGAATATACGGATGGCATCGAGCGCATCAATATCGAACTGTCGATCAAGAACAAGCTGCAACTGGCCGATGCCCTGAGCGAATTCTTTGCCAAGGGTAACTTACCCATTGGCAAGAGTGACGATGCGTCGGACGACCGCGTCGATGACGCGGAAATGCTGGGCGACCGCGCCGAGCAGGCGCAGCAGTTGCTGGCGCAAGTCACGGCACGCTGGACCTGTCTGCTGGCCCAGCTGGACCGTCCGCTGGCCGATGTGAAGGGCGAACTGGCTGAACTGGGCATGGAGCGTTTGCTGCCCGTCTTCGATGCACGCCTGGAAACACAGCCGGACGCCACCCTGTTCGACGTGGTGCAGGACCGCACCGTGCGCATCACGTGGAAGCAAGAGATCCGCGCCCAGCTGCGCCAGATCTTCAATGGCGCCGCGTTCAAACTGATCCTCGACGAAGCGACGGCGATTCACGCGCGCATCTTGCGTAGCCGCGTGTTTGTCGCGCTGCACATGCATGCGGGCGACGGCAACGTGCACACGAACTTGCCCGTCAACTCGGACAATTACGACATGCTGCAGGATGCCCACGCCGCCGTGGGTCGCATCATGATCCTGGCCCGCTCGCTCAATGGCGTCATTTCCGGCGAACACGGTATCGGCATCACCAAGCTGGAATTTTTGACGGAAGAAGAAATCGGCGAATTCCGCAGCTACAAGCAGCGCATCGACCCGGAAGGCCGTTTCAATAAAGGCAAGTTGCTGAATCTGCCGGGCATGGGCGCCGACTTGCGCAATGCCTATACGCCATCGTTCGGCCTGATGGGGCATGAGTCCTTGATCATGCAGCAAAGCGATATCGGCGCCATCGCCGACAGCGTCAAGGATTGCTTGCGCTGCGGCAAGTGCAAACCCGTGTGCGCAACCCACGTGCCGCGCGCCAATTTGCTGTACTCGCCACGCGACAAGATTTTGGCGACCTCGTCCCTGATCGAAGCCTTCCTGTACGAAGAGCAGACGCGCCGCGGTATTTCCATCAAGCATTGGGAAGAGTTCGAAGACGTGGCCGACCACTGCACGGTGTGCCATAAATGCGTCACGCCTTGCCCCGTCAACATCGACTTCGGCGACGTGTCGATGAACATGCGTAACTTGCTGCGCAAGATGGACAAGAAAAGCTTCAATCCGGGCACCAAGGCGACGATGCTGTTCCTCAACGCCACCGATCCCGTGACCATCAATGCCACGCGCAAGGTCATGATCGACTGGGGCTACAAGGCGCAGCGCCTGGGCCACGATCTGCTGAAGAAGTTTGCCAAGAAGCAAACCAAGGCGCCGCCGCCATCGACGGGCAAGCCGCCCGTCAAGGCGCAGGTGATTCACTTCATCAACAAAAAGATGCCGGGCAACTTGCCGAAGAAAACGGCGCGCGCGTTGCTCGACATCGAAGATGATAAAGTCATTCCGATCATCCGCAATCCGAAGACGACCACGGCCGATACGGAAGCCGTGTTTTACTTCCCCGGTTGCGGTTCGGAACGGCTGTTCTCGCAAGTGGGCCTGGCGACGCAAGCGATGCTGTGGGAAGTGGGCGTGCAGACGGTCTTGCCGCCTGGCTACCTGTGCTGCGGTTATCCGCAGCGGGGTGCGGGTGAGTTCGACAAGGCCGAGAAGATGATGACGGACAACCGCGTCCTGTTCCACCGCATGGCCAACACGCTCAATTACCTGGACATCAAGACGGTGCTGGTGTCGTGTGGCACCTGCTATGACCAGCTGGCAACCTACCAGTTTGAAAAGATTTTCCCCGGCTGCCGCATCATGGATATCCATGAGTATTTGCTGGAGAAAAACGTCAAGCTGGAAGGCGTCAACGGCACGCGCTATATGTACCACGAGCCATGCCACAATCCGATGAAGTTGCAGGAATCGGGCAAGACCATCAATTCCCTGATCAGCACGGTGGACAACGTGAAGATCGAGAAAAATGAGCGTTGCTGCGGCGAATCGGGTTCGCTGGCCGTCACGCGTCCCGACATTTCCACGCAAGTGCGTTTCCGCAAGGAAGAAGAGATGGTCAAGGGCGCCGACAAGCTGCGCGGCGACGGTTTTACCGGCGACGTAAAAATCCTCACCAGCTGCCCGTCGTGCCTGCAAGGACTCTCGCGCTACAATGATGATTCGGGCACGACGGCCGACTACATCGTTGTCGAGATCGCCAAACACTTGCTGGGAGAGAACTGGATGCCGGATTATGTGAAGCGCGCCAATGACGGCGGCATCGAACGGGTGCTTGTGTGAGTTCCTTGACCTGCGATCTGTGCAGCTTGCTGGACGGCTACGCCAACAAGCAGGGTCTGGAGACCTTGCTGTGGCGCAGCGAACGCTTGTCCGTGGTGGCCGTCGATGATCCAAGCTACCCCGGCTTTTGCCGCGTGATCTGGAACAAGCACGTGAAGGAAATGACGGATTTGACGCCGGGCGAGCGCAATTACGTCATGGAAGTCGTGTGGCAAGTCGAGCTGGCCGTGCGTGAAGTGATGCAGCCAGAAAAGGTCAATCTGGCCAGTTTCGGCAACATGACGCCGCACGTGCACTGGCACGTGATTCCCCGCTACCGCGACGATGCGCATTTCCCGAACCCCAGCTGGGCGGTGGTCCAGCGCGAGACGGCGCCGGAAGTACTGGCCACGCGCCGCGCCCTGTTGCCAGCACTGCGCGCCGCCATCATTCAACGTTTATCCGCATAAAGTATCGTCATGACTGAAAAAACAGCAACACCCCAACCGACCGGCTTGACCGTGCACAACCAGTCGCGCGTGCTCGATGTGGCCTTCGACGATGGCAGCACATTTACGTTGCCGTTCGAATACCTGCGCGTGTATTCGCCGTCGGCCGAAGTGCAGGGCCATGGCAAGGGCCAGGAAACCTTGCAATTAGGCAAGCGCCTCGTCGGCATCACGGGTCTGGAGCCGGTCGGCAACTACGCCGTGCAGCCGACCTTCAGCGATGGCCACAATTCCGGCCTGTACACCTGGGCTTATCTGCACAAGCTGGGCGCGCAGCAAGCGACATTGTGGCAAGCCTACCTGGACCAGCTGGCGGCGGCCGGCTACCCCGGCGACAGCGGCCGCGACGCGAAGGCCGACATGACGGTCAAGCAATCTTCCGGCGGTCATATTCACGGCCCAAGTTGCGGGCATAAACACTAAGGTGAAAAAAATAATGCGGTAAGCTTGTCGGATTGCCGCATATCCATTCGTCGTATGAATGCCCGCGCTTGCGGGCATTTTTCTTTTGGAGAAGAGACTATGGAATACCTGATCCTGATCTACGCCGACGAATCCCGTTATGCATCCATGCCAGAAGGGCAGATGGCCAGCCTGATGGCCGACTTTGCCTGTTATACACAGGCACTGGAAGCGGCCGGCGTGCTGCGCGGCGGGGCCGAGCTGGCGCCCGTGGGCAGCGCCACCTGCGTGCGGGTGCAAAATGGCAAGCCCGTCATTACGGATGGGCCGTTCGCGGAAACCAAGGAGCAACTGGGCGGCTATTACCTGCTCGATTGCGCCCACCTGGACGAGGCGCTGGCCTGGGCCGGGCGTTGCCCCGTGGCCTCGCTGGGCACCATCGAAGTGCGGCCTGTCACGGCATAGCCATGGCAAGCGATGCCATTGCGGCCGTCGAACACGTCTTTCGTCAGGAAAAGGGCAGGGTGCTGGCCGGCCTGATGCGGCGTTTCGGCGACCTGGGCCTGGCGGAAGATGTGTTGCAGGAAGCGTGCCGCAAGGCACTGGAACTGTGGCCGCAAACGGGCATCCCCGACAATCCCGCCGCCTGGCTCAGTGCCGTGGCGCGCAACGCAGGCCTCGACCACGTGCGCCGCGCGGGCAAGAGCGTGCCGGACGGCGAAGCCCTGCTGTCGTGCCTGCCTGCTGCCGTGATGGAAGAAACACAAGCCATCGAGGATGATCGGCTGCGCCTGCTGTTCATTTGTTGCCATCCTGCGCTGGCGCCCGAGGCGCAGGTGGCGCTGGCCCTGCGCACCTTGTGTGGCTTGTCCACGGCCGAGATCGCGCGCGCCTTCGGCGTGGCGGAGGCGGCCCTGTCGCAGCGCCTGTTGCGCGCCAAACGCAAGATCGCCGAAGCGCGCATTGCCTTCGAGTTGCCGCCAGCGCAAGACTGGCCGCCACGGCTGGCGCAAGTGTTGCATGTCATCTATCTGGTGTTCAGCGAAG
The DNA here is from genome assembly GCF_019443505.1 of Janthinobacterium sp. PAMC25594. Classification (NCBI taxonomy): domain Bacteria; kingdom Pseudomonadati; phylum Pseudomonadota; class Betaproteobacteria; order Burkholderiales; family Oxalobacteraceae; genus Janthinobacterium; species Janthinobacterium sp. PAMC25594. The sequence continues at coordinate 3,430,655 of NZ_CP080377.1, read as the reverse complement.
GCTATTGCGCCAGCGGCGGCGATAGTTTGCTGCGCGCCGACCTGTGCGCGGAAGCGCTGCGCCTGGGACGGCTGCTCGACAGCCTGCAGCCGGGGCAGCCGGAAGTGCAGGGGCTATTGGCCCTGATGCTGCTGCAGGCGTCGCGCGGTCCGGCCCGCCTGTCGCCAGACGGTGAACTGCTGACCCTGGAAGAGCAGGAGCGGCGCCTGTGGGATGACGCGCTGATCGCGGAAGGGCTGGCGTTGCTGGAGCAGGCGATGGCCGTCCGAACGCCAGGGCCTTACCAATTGCAGGCCGCCATTGCCGCCTTGCACGCCCGAGCGCCCACGGCCAGCCAGACGGACTGGCGCCAGATCAGCGCCCTGTACGGCGCCTTGCTGCGGCACAAGCCGGAACCGTTGATCTTGCTCAATGCGGTGATTGCCTGCGCCATGGCGCACGGCGCCGCACATGGCCTGGCGTGGCTGGAACGGCTGGAAGCCGTGCCCAGCCTTGCCAACTCGCATTATCTGCATGCGGCCCGGGCCGACTTTCTGCGCCGCCAGGGTGATCGTGCCGGTGCGCTGGCGGCGTATGCGCAGGCGGCAATGCTGGCTTCAAATGTAGTGGAAAGGCAATACCTTCTCCGGCGTCACGGGGAAATGCGCCTGCCGCTTGTATAATGCGTGCAAGTTCAAACAGACTGCCTACCATGACCAATACGACCCATTTCGGATACAAAACAGTTGCAGAAGACGACAAAGTGCGCGAAGTCGCCAAGGTGTTCCATTCCGTCGCTGCCAAATACGACGTGATGAACGACTTGATGTCGGGCGGGCTGCACCGTCTGTGGAAGACGTTCACCATTGCCAACGCGGGCGTGCGCCCCGGCTTCAAGGTGCTCGACATCGCCGGCGGCACGGGCGACCTGTCGAAGGCGTTTGCCAGGCAGGCGGGTCCTACCGGTGAAGTCTGGTTGACCGATATCAATGAATCGATGTTGCGCGTGGGCCGCGACCGCCTCTTGAATCGCGGCTTGCTCACCCCCACCTTGTTGTGTGACGCGGAAAAACTGCCGTTCCCCGATAATTATTTTGACCGTGTCAGCGTGGCCTTTGGCTTGCGCAACATGACGCACAAGGATGTGGCGCTGGCGGAAATGCGCCGCGTGCTGAAACCGGGCGGCAAGCTGCAGGTGCTGGAGTTTTCCAAGGTGGCGGCACCGCTGCAAAAGCCGTATGACCTGTATTCGTTCTCGGTCTTGCCGTGGTTCGGACAGAAAATCGCCGGCGACGCGGAAAGCTATCGCTACCTGGCCGAATCGATCCGCATGCACCCGGACCAGGAAACGCTGAAGACCATGATGGAAACGGCGGGCCTGGAGCGCGTGCAGTACTACAATTTGACGGCAGGCATTGCCGCTTTGCATACCGGCATCAAGATGTAATTCACCCTTGCCGGTGATTTTAGGAGATGGAATGAAATTGAAGAAATTTATGGTCGGCATGATGCTGGCCGCGACCACGGTATCCATGCTGGGCGAGGCGCTGGCCCGTCCGATGGGCGGTGGCCGCTCGTTTGGCCGCCAATCGCAAAACGTGGGCCGCCAGGCGCCCGCACCGGCGCCGACCCCGGCTCCGGCTGCCGCGCCACGTCAGGCGCAACCTGCGCCAGCGCCTGCACCGGCACCCGCCGCCAAGGCGCCGAGCCGCTGGAAGGGGCTATTGGGCGGCGCACTGCTGGGCCTGGGCCTGGGCGCGCTGCTGTCGCATTTCGGCCTGGGCGGCGCCCTGGCCAGCATGATCAGTACCCTGCTGATGGTGGCTTTGCTGGCTGGCGTGGCCTTCTTCATCTACCGCATGGTGCGCGGCAAGCGTGACGGCAACACCAGCGGCAATGCGCCGTTCAGCGGCTTTGGCGGCAACCAGCCTGCGCCAGCGGGCAACGTGCCCGACATTGGTTCGGGCATTCCACCGCTGCCGCCGTTGCAGCCCGCCTCGTCCGGCGTCGGCCTGGACAAGCCAGCAGAGGTTGCCGCGCCATGGGGCGTGCCAAGCGACTTCGACAAGGAAGCCTTCCTGCGCCACGCGAAAAGCAATTTTATTCGCCTGCAAGCGGCCTGGGACAAGGCCGACGTCAACGATATCCGTGAATTCACGTCGCCGGAAGTGTATGGGGAACTGCGCATGCAGATCCAGGAACGGGGCGCGCAGCCGGACTTTACCGATGTCGTCACCATCGATGCCGAATTGCTCGGTATCGAGACGAGCGTCAACGATTACCTGGCCAGCGTGAAGTTTACGGGTCTGATCCGTTCGGCGCCGGGCGCGGCAGCCGAGCCGTTCGCGGAAGTGTGGAATATGTCGAAACCCGTCAGCGGCAACAGCGGCTGGGTCTTGGCAGGCATTCAGCAATTGAATTAATTGTCAAAACTTGCTGAATAATGGCTTAAGTTCAGGCGCAATGCGTGATGCTTGACAGATATTTCCTGCTGAACTGGTAAGATCGAAACCGCCCACGTTGTTTTACGGGCGGTTTTTTCTTTTTAGGGGCGCGCGCGGCGCGCAGTATATAAATGGCACCACTTTCCGATCTCTCCCTGATGACGCCCGTCATCGCGACCATCAACCATTTGCTGGCGCAGGAGCCGTGGGCGCGCCAGCAGCTGGCCGTGCACGCCGGCAAGCTGGCCTGCATCGATACGGGCGCCGTGGCCTTGCGCCTGCGCGTCGACAGTGCCGGCATGCTGGAAACGGCGCCGGCCGACATGCCGGCCAACGTCACCATCCGCGTGAAATTGTCCGATGTGCCGCTGATCCTGCAAAACCGCGAGCGGGCGTTTTCGTATGTGAAAATCGAAGGCGATGCCGAGTTTGCCAATGCGATTTCGCAATTGAGCAAGGGTTTGCGCTGGGAAGCCGAGCACGACCTGGAAAAGGTAGTCGGCCCCATGCTGGCCACGCGCCTTGTTTCCGGCGCGAAGGATGCCGTCGCCTTCGTGCGCACGGGCCAGCAAAAGCTGGCGGAAAACGTGGCCGAATATTTTCTCGACGAACAGCCCATGCTGATCCGTCCTTCCACCCTGCAAGAGTACTCCGCTGGCGTGACGCGCGTGCGCGATGATGTCGAACGCCTGGCCAAGCGCCTTGCCCGGCTGGAAAAGGCGGCCGCCGCCGTCCAGCCGCAGTCCTCCTCACCGGATTTGTCTACATGATATTGAAATTTCTGCGCCTGTTTAAAATCATCCGTGTTTCCATCAAGTACGGTCTGGATGAGATAGCGATTTCTGGTCTGCAAGTTCCCCGCACCGCCAAATTGATCGACACCCTGATTTTCTGGCGCGACCTGTCGTCGCCACGGGGCATGCGCCTGCGCCTGGCGCTGGAAGAGCTAGGCCCCATTTTCGTCAAATTCGGGCAAGTGCTGTCGACGCGGCGCGATCTGATGCCGCCCGACATCGCCGAAGAACTGGCGCGCCTGCAAGATCGCGTGCCGCCGTTCGATTCCGACCTGGCCATCGCGCAAATCGTCAAGTCACTGGGCGCGCATCCGGATCAGTTGTTTGCCCACTTCGAGCGCGAGCCGGTGGCGTCCGCCTCGATTGCCCAGGTGCACTTCGCCACCCTGAAAGATGGCCGCGAAGTGGCCGTGAAGGTCTTGCGTCCAGGCATGAAAAAGCTGATCGACGAAGACGTGGCCCTGATGCACATCGCGGCCGACTGGACCAGCCGCCTGTGGGCCGACAGCAAGCGCCTGAAACCGAAAGAGGTGGTGGGCGAGTTCGACAAATACCTGCACGACGAGCTGGACCTGATGCGCGAGGCGGCCAACGCCAGCCAGCTGCGCCGCAACTTCGCCAACTCGGACTTGCTGATGGTGCCGGAAATGCACTGGGATTATTGCTCCAGCAGCGTCATCGTCATGGAACGCATGGTGGGCATTCCCGTGTCGCAGATCGACCGCCTGGTGGCGGCCGGCGTGGATTTGCGCAAACTGTCCAGCGATGGCGTGGAAATTTTCTTCACGCAAGTGTTCCGCGACGGCTTTTTCCATGCGGATATGCATCCGGGGAATATTCTCGTGTCGATCGCGCCCGAATCGTTCGGCCGCTACATCGCGCTGGACTTCGGCATCGTGGGAACGTTGAACGATTACGACAAGGATTATCTGTCGCAAAACTTCCTCGCCTTCTTCCGCCGCGACTACAAACGCGTGGCCGAGGCGCACATCGAATCGGGCTGGGCGCCGAAAGACACGCGCGTCGATGAACTGGAAGCGGCCGTGCGCGCCTGCTGCGAACCGATCTTCGACCGTCCGCTGAAAGATATTTCTTTCGGACAAGTCTTGCTGCGGCTGTTCCAGACCTCGCGCCGCTTCAACGTGGAAGTGCAGCCGCAGCTGGTGCTGCTGCAAAAGACCTTGCTCAATATCGAAGGCCTGGGCCGCCAGCTCGATCCGGAACTGGACCTGTGGCAAACGGCCAAGCCGTATCTGGAAAAATGGATGAGCAACCAGGTGGGGCCGCAAGGTTTCATGGAACGCCTGCGCGCCGAGGCGCCCCGTTATGCGCACATCTTCCCGCAACTGCCGCGTTTGCTGCACCAGGCCTTGACCGTGCATGGCGAACCGCGTGAAAACGACGTGGAACTGATGAAAACCTTGCTGGCGGAACAACGCCAGACGAACCGCTTGCTGAGCTTTATCGTGTACTTCGTGGGCGCCTTCGCGCTCGGCGCGCTGGGCTTGCAAGTGTTCATGCGCTGGCATCAACTGCCGTTTTAACTCGCTGAGGACGTAAGTGATGGCTGACTTCCATACCCGCGATCCGCTCTCGCCCGCTTTCTGGGACGAGCGTTTCGAGAAGCAATTCACGCCCTGGGACCACGGCGGCGTGCCGGCGCGCCTGCGCAGCTTCGTGGCCGGCTGCCCGGCGCCGCTGCGCTGCCTGATTCCCGGCTGCGGCTGCGCGTATGAACTGGTTTTCATGCTCGATCACGGCTGGGATGCCACTGCCATCGATTTTTCGCCGGCCGCCGTGGCCGCCGCGCGCGCCGTCGTCGGTGCGCGGGCAGGGCAGGTGGTGGAAGCCGATTTCTTTGCCTGGCAACCCGCAGCGCCGCTGGACCTGATCTATGAACGGGCGTTTTTGTGCGCCATGCCGCGCGCCATGTGGCCGCAAGTGGCGGCCCGCTGGGCGCAGCTGCTGGCGCCGGGCGCCATGCTGGCCGGCTACTTTTTCTTTGACGACAATGCCAAGGGGCCGCCATTTGGCATATCGCGTGAGACACTGCAGGAATTGCTGGCGCCGCATTTCGACTGCCTGGCCGATGAAGCCGTCGATGATTCCATCGCCGTCTTCGCCGGCAAGGAGCGCTGGATGAGCTGGCGCCGCCGGGCGGACTGAGGCGGCAACGGTCGCGGCCGGGCATTTTCCGCTGAGAATGGCGGAAAAGCTTTATAATTCAGGGTTTTTGATGATTTTCTCGGAGTAGAGATGCCGATTTATGCTTACCGTTGTGACGAGTGTGGTTTTGCCAAGGACGTCTTGCAAAAGATCTCCGATCCAGTACTGACGGTGTGCCTGTCGTGCGGCAAGCCCAGTTTCAAGAAACAATTGACGGCCGCCGGTTTCCAATTGAAGGGCACTGGCTGGTACGCGACCGATTTCCGCGGCGGCACGGCGCCCACCACGGCCATTCCGACGGGCCCGGCCGATGGCGCCAAGCCCGCCCCGGCCGCCGAGAGCGCGCCTGCTGCGGCAGCTGCGTCCGCCCCGGCTGCCGCTGCGCCGAAAGCGGACTGAAAAGCGCGCCGCGCCGATACGTTCCATTACCGAGAAACCGATGCGTAAATACTTTATTACCGGATTACTGATTTTGGTACCCCTGGCCATTACGGCCTGGGTGCTGAATCTGGTGATCAGCACGATGGACCAGTCGCTGTTGCTGGTGCCCGGCAGTACGAAGCCCAGCATATGGTTCGGCCACCAGGTTCCCGCGCTGAACAGCATTCCCGGCCTGGGCACGGTATTGACGGTACTGATCGTGTTCTTCACGGGCTTGTTGACGAATAACCTGGTCGGCAATTACGTGGTGAAACTGTGGGAAAAATTGCTGCAACGCATACCCATCGTCAACTCCCTGTACTCCAGCGTCAAGCAAGTGTCCGATACCTTGTTTTCCCCGTCGGGCAATGCCTTCCGCAAGGCCGTGCTGGTGCCGTATCCGCATCAGAATTCCTGGACCATCGCTTTCCTGACCGGCGTGCCGGGCGGCGATGCGGCGAACCACCTGGTGGGCGACTATGTCAGCGTGTACGTGCCGACGACGCCGAATCCGACGTCAGGCTTTTTCCTGATGATGAAACGCAGCGATGTCGTCGAACTCGACATGAGCGTCGATGCGGCGCTCAAATATATCGTCTCGATGGGCGTGGTAGCGCCTGCGGAAGTTGTTGCTGTACCGGCCCCGGCAGCCAAAGAATAAAGGCAGGCGTCCCACGCGGGACGTGGCCGGATTGAACACTCACTAACCTGAACTGAGAATTTTATGTCTATGCGTACTGAATACTGCGGCCTCGTCACCGAAGCCATGCTGGGACAAACCGTCAGCCTGTGCGGCTGGGTACATCGCCGCCGCGACCACGGCAGCCTGATTTTCATCGACTTGCGCGACCGTGAAGGCCTGGTGCAAATCGTCTGCAACCCGGAACAAGCGGAGATGTTCAAGGTCGCCGAAGCCGTGCGCAATGAATTCTGCCTGCGCGTGACGGGCGTCGTGACGAACCGTATCGAAGGCACCATCAACAACAACCTGAAATCGGGCAAGATCGAAGTGGTCTGCTCGGAACTGGAAGTGCTGAACCCGTCCGTGCCCGTGCCGTTCCAGCTCGATGACGACAACCTGTCGGAAACGACGCGTCTGACGCACCGTGTGCTGGACCTGCGCCGCCCGCAAATGCAGAATAACCTGCGCCTGCGCTACAAGGTGACGATGGAAGTGCGCAAGTACCTCGACGCGCTGGGCTTCATCGACATCGAAACGCCGATGCTGACCAAGTCCACGCCAGAAGGCGCGCGCGACTACCTGGTGCCGTCGCGCGTGAACGCGGGCAGCTTCTTCGCCTTGCCGCAATCGCCACAGTTGTTCAAGCAACTGTTGATGGTCGCTAACTTCGACCGTTACTACCAGATCACCAAGTGCTTCCGCGACGAAGACTTGCGCGCTGACCGCCAGCCAGAATTCACGCAGATCGATTGCGAAACCTCGTTCCTGACGGAACAGGAAATCCGCGACCTGTTCGAAGACATGATCCGCGTCGTGTTCAAGAACACCCTGAACATTGACTTGCCGAACCCGTTCCCGGTGATGGATTTCGCCGAAGCGATGGGCCTGTATGGTTCCGACAAGCCGGACATGCGCGTCAAGCTGGCCTTCACGGACTTGACCGAAATCATGAAGACGGTCGAATTCAAGGTCTTCAACGGCGCCGCCAACATGAAGGGTGGCCGCGTGGTGGCCCTGCGCGTGCCGCAAGGCGGCAGCATGCCCCGTTCGGAAATCGACGCCTACACGCAATTTGTCGCCATCTACGGCGCCAAGGGCCTCGCTTACATCAAGGTCAACGAGAAAGCCAAGGGTCCTGAAGGCTTGCAGTCGCCGATCGTCAAGTTCCTGCCTGCCGACGTGCTGGCCACGATCCTTGAGCAGACGGGCGCGCAAGACGGCGACCTGATCTTCTTCGGCGCGGACAAGGCCAAGGTCGTCAACGACGCCATCGGCGCGCTGCGCGTGAAAATCGGTCACAGCGAGTTCGGCAAGAAAGCCGGCCTGTTCGAAGACGTGTGGAAGCCATTGTGGGTGGTCGACTTCCCGATGTTCGAGCACGACGAAGAAGCGGACCGCTGGACGGCGACCCACCATCCGTTCACGGCACCGAAAGACGGCCATGAAGACATGCTGGAAACCAATCCGGGCGCCTGCATCGCCAAGGCCTACGACATGGTCTTGAACGGCTGGGAACTGGGTGGCGGTTCGATCCGTATCCACCGCGAAGAAGTGCAAAGCAAGGTCTTCCGCGCATTGAAAATCGATGCCGAAGAAGCGCAGCTGAAGTTCGGCTTCCTGCTCGACGCCCTGCAATACGGCGCGCCACCGCATGGCGGCCTGGCATTCGGCCTGGACCGTATCGTGACCATGATGACGGGTTCCGATTCGATCCGCGACGTGATCGCCTTCCCGAAAACCCAGCGCGCCCAGTGTCTGCTGACACAAGCGCCGTCGGAAGTGGACGAGAAGCAATTGCGCGAGCTGCACATCCGTTTGCGCGGCGCCGAGCCAAAAGTAGCGTAATGCAGCATGCGGCCGCTGCGGCGGCCGCTGTCTGATAATGCTATGCAAAAAGAGGCGCTGTCGAGGCGCCTTTTTCATTGTTGATATGACTCATAAAATTCCCGTTTCCGTGCTGGTCGTCATTCATACGGCTGATCTGGACGTCTTGCTGATCGAGCGCGCGGGCCAGCCCGGTTTCTGGCAATCGGTGACCGGTTCCGTCGACGCCGTCGACGAACCGCTGCTGCAGACGGCAGCGCGCGAATTGTGCGAGGAGACCGGCATCGTCGTCGATGGGCACGACATCGTGCTGCGCGACTGGAACTTGTCGAATGTGTACGAGATCTATCCGATCTGGCGCCACCGCTATGCGCCCGGCGTGACGCGCAACACGGAACACGTGTTCAGCGTGCAAGTGCCGCGCGACACGCTGATTACGCTGAGTCCCCGCGAACACTTGCAATACGCGTGGCTGCCGTATCTGGCGGCGGCCGACCGCTGTTTCTCGTCGTCCAACGCGGAAGCCATTTTGCAATTGCCGGCCATGACGGGCCTGGCGCGCCCCACCTGATTTCCCTAGAAAGCATTCCATGTTGAACTGGTTACATTTGACTGCGCAGCAAAAATTGCTGGGCACCCTGGGCATTGTGTTCTGCCTGTGTTTTATCTTCCTGCTGTTCAGCTCCACCGTGCCTGGCCGCACGCCGCCCATCGGCATGCCGCTGATGGCGATCGGCTGGCTGCTGCATCCGGGCGCGTTTGCCAAGGGCAAGCGCACGGTGGCCTGGCGCGGCGCACCGTTGCTGGTCAAGATCGTCTGGGCGGCCGGCATTACCGCGCTGCTCGTCAGCGTGACGGCGGGCGTGGGACGCATGCTGGCGTGATTGTGTGCGTTTAGGTGCGCACGCGCACCTACGCTGGCGCCGCGCGGGGGCTGTCTGGGAGTAGAATCAAGGCATGAAAATCCGCGTAGCAACTTATAATATCCACAAGGGCGTCTCCTCCGTGCGGGGCTTACCCCGCGTGCACGCCTTGAAGCAGGCGATTGCCCTGTTCCATGCCGATGTCGTCTTCCTGCAGGAGGTACAAGGCAAGCATGACCGCAATGCGGCCCGCTATGGCGCCGAGAACAACGGCCACAAGCATTGGCCGGAAGCATCGCAGCATGAATTCTTTGCCGGCGCCGAGCACCATTCCGCGTATGGCATGAATGCCGTGTATGACCATGGCCACCACGGCAACGCCTTGCTGAGCAAGTTTCCCATCGCCTCGCAAACCAACCACGACGTGTCCGACCATGCCTACGAGCAGCGCGGCATCCTGCATTGCGTGCTCAAGACGCCGCAGGCCGACGTGCATTGCTATGTGGTGCACCTGGGCCTGTTTGAATCGGGACGGGGCCGCCAGACGCAGGCGCTGATCGATGCCGTCCTGGAATCGGCGCCGAATGGCGAGCCCGTCATCATCGCGGGCGACTTCAACGATTGGCGCAACACGCTCAGCGACAAGCTGCGCAATGCGCTCGGCGTGGTCGAGGTATTCGACCAGCGTGCGTCGAACTCGGCCCTGGGCGACCTCGTGCGCACCCTGGCGCGGCGCCAGACGAAAACACCGGTGCCCGTACCGGCGCGCACCTTTCCCGCCGCCTTGCCTTGGTTCCGCCTGGACCGCATCTATGTGCGCGGTTTCCACGTGGAAGGCGCGCAAGTGATGCATGGCACTCTGTGGGCAAAATTGTCGGACCATGCGCCGATAGTTGCTGCCTTGAAACTCGCGTAGACTGCCGGCATGCGCACAGTCAATTTCATCGCCCACAACGACATCCAGCTGCTGTGTTGCGGCACCGATTATTTTCCCGCTTTGATAGCCGCCATCGATGGCGCGCGCTCGGAAGTGTATTTCGAGACGTATATCTTTGCCGATGACGCGACGGGCACCCTGGTGCTCGACGCGCTCAAGCGTGCCGCCGCGCGCGGCGTGCTGGTGTGCATGATCACGGACTGGTTCGGCACGGGCAACCGCCGCGTGAAAGCCATGCATGCGCAGCTGGAAGCGGCCGGCGTGCATCACCGTATCTTCAACCCGTGGTTCCGGCGCGGCATCACGCGCACGCACCGCAAGATTTGCGTCGCTGATGGAGAAATTGCCCTGGTGGGCGGCATCAATATCAACGACGATATGTTTTGCGATTACGACCACAGCATCAGCCTGGAAGCGCCGCGCTGGGACTTCGCCGTGCAGGTGAAGGGCCCGCTGGTGGACGCCATCCATGAAGAGGCGCATGCACAGTGGGCGCGACTGGGCAAGATGAACCTGGTGCGGCGTATCAAGCTGTATCGCAAGATGCGCGTGGTCAGCAAGGAGCTGGCGAAGAACCCCGTCGTGGCCGGCTTCGTCGTGCGCGACAACCTGCGCAACCGCCGCACCATCCAGCGCGCCTACCTGCAGGCGCTGGGCCAGGCGAGGAAAAGCGTGATGCTGGCCAACCCGTATTTCGCGCCCGGACACAAGCTGCGCCACGCCCTGGCCCAGGCGGCCCAGCGGGGCGTCGACGTGGTCCTGCTGATCGGCGTGGGCGAGTTCCGCATGCAAGATGCCGTGGCGCACTCGTTTTATCCGAAACTGCTGGCCGCCGGCGTGAAAATCGTCGAATACCGCAAGACGCAGCTGCACGCCAAGGTGGCCGTGGTCGACGATGACTGGGCGACGGTGGGTTCGAGCAATATTGACGCGCTGAGCCTGTTCCTGAACCAGGAAGCGAACGTGGTCATCAAGGACGTGGCGTTCGCCCAAAGCCTGCGCCAGCACATCGAGCAGGGCGTGGCCGACGGCATCGTGATTCACCAGGACGATTTCAAGCACATCGGCCGTGTCCGGCGCATCGGCTACGAAGCCGCCTTCCTCGTGTACCGGCTGGTGATGCGCATTTTTTCAGTAGGCAAGTACGCATGAACGAGATGACAACGGTAAGGCTGGATAAATGGCTGTGGGCGGCGCGCTTCTTCAAGACGCGCTCGCTGGCCAGCGAGGCCGTCGATACGGGCAAGGTCAAAGTGGGCGGCGAGCGCGTGAAACCGGCGCGCAGCCTGCGCGTGGGCGACGAGCTGGCCATCGACAATGGCGCGGAAACGTGGGAAGTGGCCGTGCTGGGCCTGTCCGACAAGCGCGGCGCGGCGCCCGTGGCGCGTCTGCTGTACGGAGAAACACCGGCCAGCATCGCCCGCCGCGAGCAGCTGGCGGAGGAGCGCAAGCTGTTCCGCGAGCCGGGCACCACCATCAAGGGGCGGCCGACCAAGCGCGACCGCCGTCAACTGAGCAAGGCAGGCGACCTTTCCTGAGGCACGCTTGTTGCTGTCAGGCAAGGGCGTGCACCGCTTTTGCCCGCCTGAAATCGATACAAACATGCGGCCAAAAAATGCTGCGCTGCACCAATAGAACGCCGGCTCTAAAGTTCCCGTTTGACTTTTACGTGGTAGTGGATAATAGTACGAGCGTTCGGATTTTTTCGGAGCGTGCCTTTTTTTACCCTCGCTTCAGTCCGTCAAATCGGCAACATCACTTTTAGAACGGACATCTTGAATACTTCAGTCAAATTCATGCGCAAGGGCGAACTGACCCGTGCAGCCATCCTCGACGTGGCGCTGGACCTGTCCAGCCGCGACGGCCTGGAAGGCCTGACCATCGGGCTGCTTGCGGACAAAATGAACATGAGCAAGTCGGGCGTGTTTGCCCACTTCGGCTCGCGCGAAGACTTGCAGATGGAAGTGCTGAAGCTCTACCACTATCGTTTCGAGCAAGAAGTTTTTTTCCCCAGCATGAAAGAGCCACGCGGCATCCAGCGCCTGCAATCGATGTTTGCGCGCTGGGTCAAGCGGGTCAGCGTGGAAATCGCTTCCGGCTGCATCTATATCAGCGGCGCCGTCGAGTATGACGACCGTCCTGGCCCCATCCGCGACGCCCTGGTGGCCATGGTACGGGCCTGGCAGGGTGCGCTGCTGCGCTGTGTCGAGCAATCGATCGCCACGGGCGACCTGAAAGCGGACACGGACGCCCAGCAGCTGGTGTACGAGATGTATGGCCTGATCCTGGCCCTGCACCACGATGCGCGCTTCCTGCGCGTGCCGGGCAGCATCGAACGGGCGCAGGCAGGATTTGTCCGCTTGCTGGCGTCGTACCAGAATTCCGTCACAAGCAAATAAGCCGTCAGGCAGTATCCGCAGCAACGCACACGCAGTTCACAAGTACAACACTTTAGTTAAACGCCTTCAGGAGAAAATTATGGGTCAATACGTCGCGCCAATCCGGGATATGCAATTCGTTCTGCATGAGTTCCTGCAAGTGGAAGAAGAACTGAAGCAAATGCCGTCGTACGCCGACGTCGACGCCGATATCATCAACCAGGTACTGGAAGAGGGTGGCAAGTTCACTTCCGAAGTGTTGTTCCCGCTGAATCACTCCGGCGACCGCGAAGGCTGCCACCACGATCCCGTCACGAAAAGCGTGACCACGCCTAAAGGCTTTAAAGAAGCGTATAAACAGTACGTCGAAGGCGGCTGGGCGGCCTTGGCTTGCGATCCGCAATACGGCGGCCAGGGTTTGCCTGTCGTGCTGAACAATTCGTTCTATGAAATGCTGAACTCGTCGAACCAGGCCTGGTCCATGTACCCGGGCTTGTCGCACGGCGCCTACGAGTGCCTGAAGGAACACGGCACCGACCACCAGAAGGAAGTATATCTGCCGAAACTGGTGTCGGGCGAATGGACGGGCACCATGTGCCTGACCGAACCGCACTGCGGCACCGACCTGGGCCTGCTGCGCTCGAAGGCGCTGCCTGAGGCGGACGGTTCCTGGACCATCACCGGCAACAAGATCTTCATCTCGGCCGGCGAGCATGACATGGCGGAAAACATCCTGCACCTGGTGCTGGCCCGCGTGCCGGACGCGCCGGAAGGCTCGAAAGGCATCTCGCTGTTCCTGGTGCCGAAATTCCTGCCGAACGCGGACGGCACGGTCGGTGAGCGCAACCCGATCACCTGCGGCGCCATCGAAGAAAAAATGGGCATCCACGGCAACTCGACCTGCCAGATGAACCTGGACGGCGCGAAAGGCTGGATCATCGGCCAGCCGAACAAGGGCCTCAACGCCATGTTCGTCTTCATGAACGCGGCCCGCCTGGGCGTGGGCATGCAGTCGCTGGGCCTGACGGAAATCGCTTACCAGAACGCGCTGATCTACGCCAAGGACCGCACGCAAATGCGTTCGCTGTCCGGTATCAAGAACCCGGAACTGCCGGCCGACCGCATCATCGTGCACCCTGACGTGCGCCGCATGCTGTTGACGGGCAAAGCCTACGCCGAAGGCGCGCGCGCTTTCACTTCCTACGTGGCGCTGCAGATCGACCGCGAACTGCACCACCCGGATGCCGACGTGCGCAAGGAAGCCGCCGACGAAGTGGCGCTGCTGACCCCTGTCATCAAGGCCTTCATTACCGACAACGCCTGGATCGCCACTTCGGAAGCGATGCAAGTGTTCGGCGGCCACGGCTACATCTCGGAGTGGGGCATGGAGCAGTATGTGCGTGACGCGCGCATCAACATGATCTACGAAGGCACGAACACGATCCAGTCGCTGGATCTGCTGGGCCGCAAGATCCTCGGCGACAACGGCGCCAAGCTGCGCAAGTTCGGCGAAAAGATCAAGGCCTTCGTCGAAGACAATGGCACCGATGAAGCGATGAGCGAATTCGTCACTCCACTGGGCGACCTGGGCGACAAAGTCACCAAGCTGACCATGGAAATCGGCATGAAAGCCTTCCAGAATCCTGACGAAGTGGGCGCGGCATGCGTGCCTTACCTGCGTGTCGTCGGCCACATGATCTACAGCTATTTGTTCGCGCAGATGGCCAAGATCGCCCTCGAAAAAGAGTCCAGCGGCGACAAGTTCTATACCGCCAAACTGGCTACCGCACGTTTCTACTTCGCCCGCTTGCAGCCTGAAACGGCAACCCTGATCCGTCAGGCGCGTTCCGGTTCGGCCAACCTGATGGCACTCGACGCAGACCTGTTCTAAGACTTGAGGAAAATATGACCAATTTCATCGTTAAAAAAGTAGCCGTCCTCGGCGCCGGCGTGATGGGCGCGCAGATCGCCGCCCATTGCATCAACGCGAAAGTGCCGGTCGTGCTGTTCGACCTGCCAGCGAAGGAAGGACCAAAGAATGGCATCGTGCTGCGCGCCATCGAGAACCTGAAAAAACTGTCGCCTGCCCCGCTGGGCAACAAGGATGACGCCGCGCTGATCCAGGTGGCCAATTACGAAGACAACCTGGACCTGCTGGCCGGTTGCGACCTGATCATCGAAGCCATCGCCGAGCGCATGGACTGGAAACACGACCTGTACCAGAAGGTCGCGCCGCATATCGGCCCGAACGCGATCTTCGCCTCGAACACCTCGGGCCTGTCGATCACCAAGCTGGCCGAAGGCTTCGACGCCGACCTGAAATCGCGCTACTGCGGCGTGCACTTCTTCAACCCGCCGCGCTATATGCACCTGGTCGAGATCATCCCGACCGAGTTCACCAAGCCCGAGATCGCCGACCAGCTGGAAGGCTTTTTGACCACCACCCTGGGCAAGGGCGTCGTGCGCGCCAAGGACACGCCGAACTTCATCGCCAACCGCGTTGGCGTGTTCGGCATCCTGGCCATCGTGCACGAAGCGGAAAAATTCGGCCTGTCCGTGGACGTCGTCGATGACCTGACCGGCTCCAAGCTGGGCCGCGCCAAGTCGGGCACCTTCCGCACGGCGGACGTGGTCGGCCTGGATACCATGGGCCATGTGATCAAGACCATGCAGGACTACCTGCCGAACGATCCGTTCGCCGCCGTCTACAAGACGCCGGCCGTGCTGGCGCAACTGGTGGAAAAAGGCGCGCTGGGCCAGAAGAGCGGCGCGGGCTTCTACAAGAAGGTCGGCAAGGAGATTCAACGCCTCGATTTCGCCACCGGTGAATACGTCGCTGGCGGCGCCAAGGCCGCCGACATCATCGCCCGCATCCTGAAAGAAAAGGATCCGGTCAAGAAGATGAAGGCGCTGCGCGAATCGACCAATCCACAAGGCCAGTTCCTGTGGGCGATCTTCCGCGACGCTTTCCACTACATCGCCATTCATCTGGACACCGTGGCCGACAATGCGCGCGACATCGACTTCGCCATGCGCTGGGGCTTCGGCTGGAACGTCGGTCCGTTTGAAACGTGGCAGGCATCGAACTGGCTGCAAGTGGCCAACTGGGTCAAGGAAGACATCGACGCCGGCCACGCGCTGTGCAACGCACCGTTGCCTGCCTGGGTCTTCGAAGGTCCGGTCGCTGAAAAAGGCGGCGTGCACACGCCGGAAGGTTCGTATTCCGCCGTGTCGAACAGCTTCGTGCCCCGTTCGAGCCTGGCCGTGTACGACCGCCAGCAGTTCCGCGCGCCAGTACTGGGCAGCGGTGCCATCGACGGCAAGACCGCCGGCACCACCGTCTTCGAAGACGAATCCGTGCGCGTCTGGCATACGGGCGACGACGTCCTGATCATCTCGTTCAAGACCAAGATGCACGTGATCGGCGAAGGCGTGATCAATGGCCTGAAACTGGCATTGGCTGAAGCCGAGAAGAACTTCAAAGGGCTGGTCATCTGGCACGCCGACGCAGCCGAAGGCGGTGCCTTCTCGGCCGGCGCCGACCTGCAATCGGCCCTGCCTGCCTTCATGCAAGGCGGCGTGAAAGCCGTCGATCCGATTATCGCCGAACTGCAAAACACCTTCATGTCGCTGAAATACGCGAACGTGCCGGTGATCGCCGCGGTCGCGGGCCTGGCACTGGGCGGCGGTTGCGAGCTGGCCTTGCACTCCTCGAAGCGCGTGGCCTCGATCGAGTCCTACATCGGCCTGGTGGAAGTGGGCGTGGGCCTGATTCCAGCCGGCGGCGGCTTGAAGGAAGCGGCGCAGCGCGCCTACAAGGAAGCCAAGGGTAACGATATCCTGCAATTCCTGAAAACGGGCTTCACCAATGCGGCCACCGCCAACGTGTCGAAATCGGCGCTGGAAGCGAAGAAAATGGGCTACCTGAAAGAAGACGACGTGATCGTGTTCAACGCCTACGAGCTGCTGCACGTGGCCAAGGTCGAAGCGCGCGCCATGTTCGACGCGGGCTTCCGTCCGGCGCTTCCTTCGCTGATCCAGGTCACGGGCCGTTACGGCTGGGGCACCATCAAGGCGCAGCTGGTCAACATGCGCGACGGCGGCTTCATTTCGGCGCACGATTTCAAGCTGGGCGAAATGATCGCCGAGATCGTATCGGGCGGCGACGTGGACCAGGGCAGTTTCGTCAGCGAACAGTGGCTGCTGGATATGGAACGCAAGGCATTCCTGGAGCTGTTGAACCATCCGAAAACCCAGGAACGGATCATGGGCATGATGCAAACCGGTAAGCCGGTACGCAACTAAGCACAACGTCGATGACGATCCTGTCCCTTGTTTTTAAAGTACTGCTGCGCGTGAGGCCAAGCATGGTGTATGACCGTATCAAACAACAGATGATGGACACCTTGCCCTTCGTGCGGCTGCTGGGGATCAGCATCGACGAGATCGGCGCCGGCACCTCCAGGGTGTCGATGCCGGAAGATCCAAAACTGAATAATCACCTGGGCACGCAGCATGCGGGCGCCTTGTTTACCCTGGCCGAAACGGCGTCCGGCGCGGCCATGGCTGGCGGTTTCGCCGAGCTGATACTGGGCTTGCGCCCGGTGGCCAAGGAGTCGCGCATCGCCTACCAGAAGCTGGCCCGGGGCGCGACGCGCGCCGAAGGCCGGGTGCCGGGCGACCTGGCGGCCTTGAAGGCGCAGCTGGCGCAGGACGGCAAGGTGGCGTTTCCCGTGGCAGTCGACATTTTCGACTCCGAAGGCACGCTGGCGGCACAGGTGACGGTGGACTGGTATTTGTCGCAGAAGCGATAGACCAGCATCCCGGACATTCGACAGAACACGAACCTCGTTCAACATCTTTGAAAGAATAAAATGAGCAAACAACTTCAAGACGCCTACATCGTCTCTGCAACCCGCACCCCGATCGGCAAGGCGCCGCGCGGCATGTTCAGAAACACCCGCCCGGACGACCTGCTGGTGCGCGTGCTGCAATCGGCCCTGGCGCAAGCGCCTGGCCTCGACCCGGCGCTGATCACCGACGCCATCATCGGCTGCTCGTTCCCGGAAGCGGAACAAGGTTTTAATATTGCGCGTAACTCGGTGCTGCTGGCCGGCTTGCCGAAAACCGTCGGCGGCGTCACCGTCAACCGCTACTGCGCCTCGGGCATCACGGCCATCGCCATGGCCGCCGACCGCATCCGCGTGGGCGAAGCCGACGTGATGATCGCCGGCGGCATCGAATCGATGTCGATGGTGCCGATGATGGGCCATCACCCATCGATGAACCTGGACATGTTCAGCGACGAAAACATCGGCATGGCCTACGGCATGGGCCTGACGGCCGAGAAAGTGGCGCAGCAATGGAAAGTGTCGCGCGAACAGCAGGACGCGTTCTCCGTTGAATCGCACCGCCGCGCCATCGCCGCGCAGCAAGCCGGTTTCTTCAAGGCCGAAACGACGCCCGTCGAAATCATCACGCGCACGCCGAACCTGGCCACCGGCCAGGTTGATGTGAGCCGCCGCACCGTCGACACCGACGAAGGCGCGCGCGCCGATTCGACGATGGAGTCGCTGGGCAAACTGAAACCCGTGTTTGCCGCCAAGGGCACCGTCACGGCCGCCAACAGCTCGCAGATGTCCGACGGCGCCGGTGCGCTGCTGATCGTCAGCGAGAAGATTTTGCGCGAGCATAACCTGACCCCGCTGGCGAAATTCTCCTCGTTCGCCGTGCGCGGCGTGCCGCCGGAAATCATGGGCATCGGTCCGAAATTCGCGATTCCCGCGGCGTGCGCCGCCGCCGGCATCACGCAAGACCAGCTGGACTGGATCGAGCTGAACGAAGCATTTGCCGCGCAAGCCTTGGCCGTCATCGGCGACCTGGGCCTGGACCCATCGAAGGTCAACCCGATGGGCGGCGCGATCGCCCTGGGCCACCCGCTGGGCGCCACCGGTGCCATCCGCGCCGCTACCGTGATCCACGCGCTGCAGCGCACCAAGCAGAAGTACGGCATGGTCACGATGTGCGTGGGCGCCGGCATGGGCGCGGCAGGAATCTTCGAGCGCGTCTGATGTCACCTGGCATAAGCTACTGCGCGTTGCGATTCGCGGCCTGCGATGCTCACTGTGCCTTCGCACAGCTGCGCGTCTCGGCCACAACTCGCTGCCGCTCGCTACGCTTCTGCCAGGCGTCGTGACGTAAGTGGTCAGATAAGATTAGTCAAAACTTGGGCGCTGGGGATACCTCGGCGCCCTTTATCTTTTTGGAGACGACATGGATATTTTGTGCAGCACGAGCGAGGGCATCCTGACCCTGGAATTCAACCGCCTGGAACGCAAGAATGCGATCACGGGCGCCATGTACCAGACCCTGGCCGATGCGCTGGTGGCGGCCGAGACGGACGACGCCGTGCGCGCCATCCTGATCTGCGGCAAGCGCGAGATTTTCACGGCCGGCAACGACCTCGATGACTTCATGAAGACGGCGCGCCCGAAGGATGGCTCGCTCGACCATGACCGTCCCGTGTTCCAGTTCATGCGCGCGCTGTACGGCAGCAGCAAGCCCGTGGTGGCGGCCGTCTCCGGCCCCGCCATCGGCATCGGCACGACCTTGTTGATGCACTGTGACCTCGTCTACGCGGCCGACAATGCCAGTTTCTCGATGCCGTTTACGCAGCTGGGCCTGTGCCCCGAATTCGGTTCCAGCCTGCTGCTCACGCAACTGGCCGGCTACCCGCGCGCGGCGGAAAAGCTGATGCTGGGCGAGTCCTTCCCGGCCAGCGAGGCGCTGGAAATGGGCCTGGTGTCGAAAGTCGTGCCCCTGTACGACCTGATGACGTTCGCGCAAGGGCAGGCCGCCAAGCTGGTGGCCCTGCCAGCGGCCTCGATCCGCGCCACCAAGCGCCTGATGAAGCAAAGCCGCATGGAGCCGATGAAGGCGGCCATCGCGGACGAAAACAAACTGTTCAGCGCCATGCTGGGCGGCGCCGAAGCGAAGGAAGCGTTTACGGCCTTCTTTGAAAAGCGGAAGCCCGATTTCAAGAAGTTTGTATAGGTTCCAGTAAGCAAACCCAAATGCGGCACTGCCGGGGTCGGACCCTCAGGGTCCGACCCCGGAATTTGCTTCTCGGGTTTACTCACGCTAGACGACTGGTCTAATTGTGCTACAATCATCGCATGAAAGCTGAATACACCGACGTGCGCCAGCACATTATCGACCAGGGCAAGGCCATCATCACGCGCAAGGGCTTTGCCGGCGTGGGGCTGAACGAGATTTTGTCGGCCGCCGATGTGCCCAAGGGATCGTTCTACCATTACTTCAAGTCCAAGGAATTGTTTGGCGAGGCGATGCTGGAAGATTACGTCACCGGCTACCTGGCCGGGATGGAAGACGTGCTGGACCAGCCGGGCCAGAGCGCGGCGCGGTCGCTGATGGCGTATTGGGCCAGCTGGACCAGCGAGAGTCTCGATGGCAGCGGCTGCGACTGCCGCTGCCTGGTGGTCAAGCTCAGCAGCGAAGTGGCGGACATGTCCGAACCGATGCGCGTGGCGCTGCTCGACGGCACCCACCGCATCATCGCCAGGCTGGCCCTGGCCATCGCGCGGGGCAGGGTGGACGATTCGCTGCCATCGGTGGCCGATCCGGTGCAAATGGCCGCCACCTTGTACCAGCTGTGGCTGGGCGCGGCCATGCTGACCAAGCTGCGGCGCGACGCCAGCGCCTTGCAAACGGCCTGGCGGGCGACCCTGGCCATGCTGCAGCTGTCGCCGGATCAATAAGGGCGCCAGATACGCGGATGACAGACATCCGCGTTTTTTTGAACCGCATTCTAGACGACCAGTCTAATAATAAAGGAGCAGCATGAAGAATTTTGAATTCCACAACCCGACCCGTATCGTCTTCGGTACCGACACGGTAGACAAATTGTCCACCCTCGTGCCGCACGATGCGCGCGTGCTGATCTTGTACGGCGGCGCCAGTGCGGAAAAGACGGGCACCCTGGCCGAAGTGCGAACTGCGCTGGGCCAGCGCACGGTGCGGGAGTTTGGCGGCATCGAACCCAATCCCAGCTATGAGACCCTGATGCGCGCCGTGGCCCAGGTGCGCGGCGAGAAACTGGACTTCCTGCTGGCCGTCGGTGGCGGCTCCGTTATCGACGGCACCAAGTTCGTCGCCGCCGCCGCCCTGTACGACGGCGAGCCGTGGGAAATCGCCGAGCGCGGCGGCGCCAATGTGCAGCGCGCCCTGCCGTTCGGCACGGTGCTGACCTTGCCTGCCACGGGGTCGGAAATGAACAGCGGCGGCGTGGTGACGAAAAAAGCCACGCATGACAAGCTGAGTTTTCGCAGTCCGTTGCTGTACCCGCAGTTTTCCGTGCTCGACCCCAGCAAAACGTTTACCTTGCCGGCCACGCAGGTGGCCAATGGCCTGGTCGACGCCTTTGTCCACACGACGGAACAGTATCTGACCTATCCGGCGCAGGCGAAGGTGCAGGACCGCTTTGCCGAAGGCTTGCTGCAAACGCTGGTCGAGATCGCCCCGCAGGCGATCGCCATGCCCGACGATTACGCTACCCGCGCCAACCTGATGTGGACCGCCACCCTGGCCCTGAATGGCCTGATCGGCGCCGGCGTGCCGCAGGACTGGGCCACCCACATGATCGGCCACGAACTGACGGCCCTGTACGACATCGACCATGCCCGCACCCTGGCCCTGGTGCTGCCCGCACTGCTGGACGTGCAGCGCGAACAGAAACGCGGCAAATTGCTACAGTATGGCGAACGTGTCTGGAATATCACGCACGGCAGCGACGACGAGCGCATCGACATGGCCATCGCCCGCACCCGCGCCTTCTTTGAAGGCCTGGGTATCCCGACCCGTTTGTCCGCTTACCAGCTGGGCCAGGAAGCGGTGGAAGCGGTACTGAAACAATTGGAAGCACACGGCATGACCTCGCTCGGCGAACACCGCGATATCGACCTCGCGCGCAGCCGCCGTATCCTCGAAGCAGCACTGTAACCCTGACATAAAAGGAAACAACATGAACATCCTGATGGTACTGACCTCGCACGATCAACTGGGCGACACGGGCAAGAAAACCGGCTTCTGGCTGGAAGAATTCGCCGCGCCCTACTATGCCTTGCAGGAAGCGGGCGCGAAGCTGACGGTGGTTTCGCCCAACGGCGGCCAGCCGCCGCTGGACCCGAAAAGCGACGAGCCCGATTCGCAAACGGACGCCACGCGCCGCTTCAAGCAGGACGCCGCTGCGCAAGCCGTGCTGGCCAACACGGGCAAGCTGGCCGACGTGAAGGCGGCTGACTTTGACGCCGTGTTTTACCCGGGCGGCCATGGTCCGCTGTGGGACCTGGCCGAAGACCCGCACTCGATCGCGCTGATCGAGCAGATGATCGCCGCCGGCAAGCCCGTCGCCGCCGTCTGCCACGCGCCGGGCGTGCTGCGCCACGTGAAGGCGCAGGATGGCACGCCGCTGGTGCGCGGCAAGCAGGTGACGGGCTTTACGAATACCGAGGAAGACGCCGTCGGTTTGACGGCCATCGTGCCTTTCCTGGTCGAGGACATGCTCAAGCAAAACGGCGGCATTTACTCGAAGCTGGGCGACTGGCAGCCGTACGCGGTCACCGATGGCTTGCTGGTCACGGGCCAGAATCCCGCGTCGTCGGAAGCGGCCGCGCAGGCGCTGCTCAAGCTGCTGGCCTGATGCCCGGCTAGTGCCCGGCTAGTGCCCGGCGGTCATGCCCGCCAGGATCAGGCCGACCGAGGCGTGCCATTGCGTCGCGCTGGCCGGCCTGCCCGCCAGCGCATAGCCGTGTAAAAAATCGACGAGCGCATCGCGCCCGCGCAGCCGGATTTTTTTGTCCAGCTCAAGGCCCTCCACGGCCAGCTCGAACAGCGCCGTAAACCGCTCGGCGACATCGGCTTGCTGTACCAGCCCGCGCGCCATCAGGCGCACGAAATACGGCGTGGCGCTGACCAGTTCCAGGTATAGCGCGCACAGCGCGAGCACTCGCCGCGGTGGCGCCTGGCGCCGCGTAAACGGCGGCTGGCGCGGATCGAGCGCGGCAAAACGCTGCGCCATCAAGGCCAGCAGCAATTCTTCTTTCCCCGCATAGTAGTGATACACGGCCATGGCGTCGACGCCCAGGCTTAGCGCCAGAGCGCGCATGGAAAACGCTTCGCCTTGCTCTTCCAGCAGGGCCAGGGCGGCGTGCAGGATGCTGGCGCTGTCCAGCGCGGGCACGGCGCGGCGCGGACGCCCCGCGCGGCGCACGGGAGATTCCAGGTCTTGAAGTTTTTGGGTTTTCATGGGCATAATTCTACACTGTAGAATTAAATCAAGGAGCACCCATGCAAAAAACTTTCGTCAGCGTTTTTCTCGGCATCAGCATCGACGGCTGCATCGCGGGAGAGAACGGCGACCTGTCCTGGCTGGCCGAGCTGGCCCCCGACTCGCCCGACGCCACCGGCTACACGGCCTTGATGGAGCAGGTCGATACCCTGCTGATCGGCCGCACCACGTATGACGCCGTGCTGGGGTTCGATCCTTGGCCGTATGCGGGCAAGCGCGTGGTGGTATTGAGTCACCGCGACTTCGCGCCACGCCATGGCGAGCAGCGCCGCGAAGGCGGCGTGCGGGAAGTGCTGGAGGCGCTGGCAGGGGAGGGCTGCCGCCACGTGTATCTCGATGGCGGCGCCATCATCCGCGCCGCCTTGCGCGAGGGCGTCATCGACAGCCTGACCTTGTCCGTGCTGCCCGTGGTGCTGGGCAAGGGCGTGCGCCTGTTCGATGACGCGCTGCCGCGCAGCGACTGGCTGACGCGCTGCCGCGCAGCGACTGGCGCCTGGACGACACGCGCCAGCTGCCCAGCGGCGTGGTGCAGCTGCGCTATGCAAAGCGTTAAACCGCGTCGGCCAGTTCGACGATGAAGCCTGTATCAAAACGTTCGTTTTCCGGCGTGCCGTCTGGCCGCTTGTAGCCGCAGGGGTTGCACACGACGCGGCACCCGCCTATCTGGTAGTCGAGCGAGGCGTGCATGTGGCCATGCACCCACAGGTCCGCCTGCGCCACCATTTCGTCCAGCTGCGAGGCGAACGCTGGCGAACCCAGGTTCGTCGCGTATTGTTCTTCCACCGACAGCATCGATGGCGCCATGTGCGTGATGACGACGGTCTTGCCGGCGAACGGTTGCGCCAGTTGCCCGGATAGCCAGGTCTTGTGCCGCGCGTGCAGCAGGGCCGTGTCAGTGGCGCACAGCAGGCGCGGCGCGTCGCCGCCCGTGCTGATGCGCTTGTAGTCGGGCATGTAGGCTTGCGCCGCGTTTAGCGCTTCTTCCCGGCGCTCCGCGCCGAAGAGTAAAAAATCCGTCCACAGAGTGACGCCGAGGAAGCGCACGCCGTTCAAGACCACGGCGTCGCCGTCGAGCAGGCCGATGTTGGCATCCTGCGCATTGGCGCAGCTACAGGCATCGCGTACGGCGTCCTGCATGTGTTCGAGCTGGTGGCCATAGCCCTCGTGATTGCCGTGCACGTACAGCACGGGCAGGGCGCCGAAGGTACGCGCGGCCCAGGCGATGGCATGGTTGCCCGTGGCGATGTCGCCGGCCAGGATCACCACGTCGGGGCGGCTGGTGGCAAGGTCGATGGCGGGCGTGTCGTCACCCCAGACTTCCAGGTGCAGGTCGGACAGGATCAGCAAACGCATGGCAATAGGGGAGCAGTGAATGGGCCTCTATCGTAGCGCAAGTCGCTGCGTCCGTCTGCTTGACCGCGCAGGGTGGCGACGTTACCCTATGGCATCGATTACCACACACTCACTCCTGGAGCCGCATGCCGCCTTTCTTCCTTCCCAAGACCTTGCTGAACATCGTGCTGGCCGCCATGGCACTGCCGTTGACGGCGCATGCCGCCACGCCCGCCATCGATCCCCTGACGCAGCCGATCGCCTCGCCGTATGCGGCGCAGTGGAACCGCCCGCAGCAGCCGGCGCGCATCCACGGCGACACGTATTACGTGGGCGTGGGCGGTCTGAGCGTGG
This sequence comes from Janthinobacterium sp. PAMC25594, assembly GCF_019443505.1. Taxonomy (NCBI): domain Bacteria; kingdom Pseudomonadati; phylum Pseudomonadota; class Betaproteobacteria; order Burkholderiales; family Oxalobacteraceae; genus Janthinobacterium; species Janthinobacterium sp. PAMC25594. The sequence goes on along the minus strand of NZ_CP080377.1, from coordinate 3,406,116 downwards.
TGCTGATCGACACGCGCGACGGCTTGATCCTGATCGATGGCGCGTTGCCGCAATCGGTGGCCGCCATCAAGGAGCATATCCTTGAACTGGGTTTTCGCCTGCAAGACATTAAGTTCATCCTGAATACGGAAGCGCATTTCGACCATTCGGGCGGCGTCGCCGCCCTGGCCCGCGACAGCGGCGCGCAAGTGGTCGCCAGTCCGCTCGGAGCGCAGGCGCTGCGCGCGGGCTCGGTGCTCGCCATGGACCCGCAAGCGGGCGAAATCGACCCCATGCCGGCCGTGGAAAACGTGCGCGAGATCGCCGATGGCGAAACCCTGCAACTGGGCGACGTGACCATCACGGCGCGCTACACGCCCGGCCATACGCCGGGCAGCACCAGCTGGACCTGGGTCTCGTGCGAGGATGCGCAGCGTCAGGACTGCCTGAACGTGGTGTTCGGCGCCAGCCTCACGCCGGTGGCGGCCGACGATTTTCACTACCTGGGCGACGAACGCCATGCGGACCTGACGCCGGCCTTCCGCCGCGTCATGCAGGACTTCGCCAGACTGCCGTGCGACATCCTGATCTCGGCCCACCCCGACCACTCCGGCGGCGACGGCAAGCTGACGCAATTGCTGGAAGGCGTCACGCCGAATCCCTTCATCGATGCGCAGGCGTGCAGCAATTACGCGGCCAGGAATGAAGCCAAGCTCGATGCCCGCATCGCCAAGGAAAAGGCGGCTGCGACAAAATAACAACGTTGGTGCATGCGCCATGAAAATCAAAGTGAAAGCCACGCCCAAGCCGCGCAACCCGCTGGTGGCCGCCGCCAGGCTGCGCGGCGGCGCCGGCAAGCACCGCCTGCAGCAATGGCTGGCGGGACGCCTGAAGCCCGAGGATTAACGCGGGGCCAGCTCGACGATGAAGTTCGGATCAAAAGCGGGATTTTGCGGCGTGCCGCTGCGCGTCTTGTAGCCGCAGGGGTTGGCTACGACGCGGCACTGGCCGATGCGGTAGTCGTGCGAGACGTGGAGGTGGCCATGTACCCACAGGTCCGCCTGCGCGGCCAGGTCGTCCAGGCGCGAGGCATAGGCGGGCGAACAGGCCTCGCTGCCGTACGCATCATCGACCGACAGCAGCGACGGCGCCATGTGGCTGATGACGACGGTGCGGCCCTCGAACGGCTGCGCCAGTTCGCGCGCCAGCCAGGCTTTTTGCTGCGCGTGGAACATGGCCGTGTCGGCTGCGCGCAGCTTGCGAAAGCCCATGTTGGCCAGGCGGATGCGCTTGTAGTCGTTCATGACGGCTTCCGCGTTGCGCATGGCCGCCTGGCGCGTATCGTCGCCCAGCAGGCGGAAATCCGTCCACAGGGTGGCGCCCAGGAAGCGCACCTGCTTGCCGGCCTGGTCGGTGATGACGTGGCTGTCGGCGTCGAGAAAATGCACGTTGTCCGTGGCGGCGCAGGCCGCGCGCAATTCCTGGCGCACCTTGTCCAGATGGTGGCCATAGCCTTCGTGGTTGCCATGCACGTACAGCACCGGCAGGCCCGCAAACGTGCTGGCCGCCCAGGCGACGGCGCGGGTGCCTGTGTCGATGTCGCCGGCCAGGATCACGGCGTCGGGACGGCTGAGCGCAAGATCGCCTTGCGGCGCATCCTCGCGCCATAACTCATGGTGCAGGTCAGACAGAATCAATAAACGCATGCGGTATCCAGGCGATTCGGGAGTACGCCATCGTACCTGAAAACCGTCACTCTTCCTCCAGCGCGGCGAAGCTGTGCGCCAGGTAGTCGATCAGCGCGCGCACGGCCGGCAGCAGGCCGCGCCGCGACGGGAAGACGGCGTGGATGATTTCGCGCTGCGGCCGCCACTGCGCCATCAGCGGCAGCAGGCTGCCATTGGCTACCTGTTCGACGATCATCATGGTCGGCAGCTGCACCACGCCCACGCCGGCCACGGCCGCGTCGCGCAAGGTCAGCATGTCGCCCGTGACGAAGCGCGGCACGTGGCGCAGCTGGGCGCGCGCGCCGTCCGGGCCGTACAAATCCCATTGGTAGTGCTGTTGCGGCATGCCCAGGGCCAGGCTGGGCCAGTCGGCCAGGTCGGCCGGCGCTGTCGGCCTGGCGGCGTCGCCGAACAGCAGCGGGCTGCCCACCATGCACTGGCTGCGCTCGGCCAGCACGCGCAGCACCAGGTCGCTGTCGGGCAGCGGCGGCGGACGCACGCGGATGGCCACGTCGATGCCTTCGGCCACCAGGTCGACGCGGCGGTTGCTCGCTTCGAGCAGCAGGGTCACCTGCGGATGCTCGCGCATGAAGCCGGCCAGCATGGGCGCGACCAGGGAATGCAGCAGGGCGATGGGGCAGGACAGGCGCACCGTGCCGCGCGGCGCCGCCCGCGTCAGCTCGATCGCTTCCTGCGCCGCTTCCGCTTCCACCAGCATCGCCTTGCAATGCTCGTAAAACGTTTGCCCCACGTCGGTGACGGAGAAATGCCGCGTCGTGCGCTGCAGCAGGCGCGCGCCGAGGCGCTCTTCCAGCAGCGCGATGCGCCGGCTGAGTTTGGATTTCGGCATGCCCAGCGCGCGTCCGGCCGGCGCGAAGCCGCCATGGTCGACCACCTGCACAAAATAATACAAATCGTTCAAATCCTGCATGCCGCCTCCTTGATCGTTCTATTTTTGGAACGCTGATGGCGAATTTTACCGTCTACCGCCTCTATCGTTGCAAGAGTATTCTGTTTCCATCGTAATGCAAACCCCAACAGGAGATCGAGATGAACACAGTCACAGGTATCTACAGCGCACCGCGCCAGCACTGGGTCGGCGACGGTTTCCCCGTGCGCTCGATGTTTTCGTACACCGGCCATGGCAAGCAGCTGAGCCCCTTCCTGCTGCTCGACTATGCCGGCCCCGCCGAATTTGCGCCCGGCACGCGTCCGCCCGGCGTCGGTTCGCACCCGCACCGCGGCTTTGAAACGGTGACCATCGTCTACAAGGGCGAAGTGGCGCACCGCGATTCGACGGGCCAGGGCGGCGTGATCGGCCCCGGCGACGTGCAGTGGATGACGGCCGGCGCCGGCATCCTGCATGAAGAGTTTCACTCGCCTGCTTTCACGCAGTCGGGCGGCACGCTGGAAATGGTGCAGCTGTGGGTGAACCTGCCGGCGAAAGACAAGATGACGGCGCCCGGCTACCAGGCCATCACCAGCGACACCATTCCCACGGTGACGCTGCCCGACGGTGCCGGCTCGGTGCGCGTGATCGCCGGCGACTTCGACGGCCAGCATGGCCCGGCCCGCACGTTCTCGCCGATGCGGGTGTGGGATGTGCGCCTGGCGCCGGGCAAGCTGACGGAGCTGCCGGTGCACGCCGGCTGGAGCACGGCGCTGATTGTCCTGCACGGCACGCTGCTGGTCAATGGCGAGAGCGTGGTGCGCGAAGCGCAGATGGCGCTGTTCGGGCGCGATGGCGACAGCATCACCGTCGAGGCGAACAGCGATGCCGTGGTGCTGCTGCTGAGCGGCGAGCCGATCGACGAGCCCATCGTCGGCCATGGTCCCTTCGTCATGAACACCGAAGCGGAAATCGTGCAGGCGTTCGAGGATTTCAACAGCGGCCGCTTTGCCCGCATCGCGCCGTAGTCATTTTATGCAGTATCCATGCCGCATCCTGCGGCATGGTTTTTCAGGAGACCACCATGAGCACCCCCGCCAACTTCCAAGGTTTGCCACCGATGATCGATCCCGACGACGCCGTCATGCTGCTGATCGACCACCAGAGCGGCTTGTTCCAGCTGGTGCGCGACATCGAGCAGCACGTGCTGCGCGGCCACGTCACGGCGCTGGCCAAGCTGTCGCGCCTGGCCAACATGCCAACTTTTACCACCGCTTCCGTGCCCGACGGCCCGAACGGCCCCTTGATCCCGGAAATCCACCATTTCAACCCGGAAGCCGTCTACATCCCGCGCACGGGCCAGATCAATGCCTGGGACAATCCGGCCTGGGTCGAGGCCATCGAAAAGACGGGCCGCAAGACCCTGCTGATCGCCGGCACGCTGACCAGCGTGTGCATGGCCTTTCCCACCATCAGCGCGCTGGCGGCCGGCTACAAGGTGTTTGCCATCATCGACGCATCCGGCAACTGGTCGAAGATGGCGACTGACATCACCATGGCGCGCGTGACGCAGGCTGGCGCCGTGCCGATCGATACGTATGCGGTGCTGGCGGAAGTGATGAGCACCTGGAACCGCGCCGATGCGATGGAGTTCGCCGCCATCATGACGGACCATATCGTGCCGCCGTACCGCGCGCTGATCGAAAGCTACGACAAGGCGCAGGGCGTGCAAAAGAATGGCCGCGAAACGAAGCTGGAAATCCTGGAAGCGGCCAGCAAGGGCTGATCGCCTTACGGCGCTTCATAGCGGGCACGTATCGCCGCCAGCACGCCACGCTGTTCCAGGTGCGTGATGGCGGCGTTCAGGCGCGCCAGGTCGTCGGCGCTGGTCGTGCGCGCGTTGAGCATCAGGTGCACGGGGGCGCGCAGGACCAGGAAGGGCAGGGTGTTCAAGGCAACGCCCTGCAGGCGCGCTGCGTGGCGTACGGCCAGCACGTCGCCCAGCAACAGGTCGGCGCGGCCCGCGTCGAGCATGAGGATGCCCTGCCGGAAGCTGCCGAAGGTATTCAGGCGGCCGGCCTTTTCCAGCGCCGGCCGGGCCGCCGCATAGTCTGCCCCATACCAGCCCACCTTGGGCGCCAGCAAGGTCGACTTGCCGCGCGCGAGCTGGTCGAAGCTGCCGACTTGGCGCTGCACGGCGTGCGTGCCGGCCTTGCCGAAGATGCCCACGGTTTCATCGCGGTAGCTCACGCTGAAACGCGCATACGCATGGCGCTCCGAGGTGTCGGAGGCGGCGGGCAGCAGGTCCAGTTCGCCTTTCTGGAACAGCAGCTGGCGCCGCGCCGTGGGCAGTTCCGGCACGCTCAGCAAGGTGCAGCGCGCTTCCTTGAAAATGGCGCGCAGCAGCTCCAGGTCCAGCCCCGTATAGCTGCCTTGTGCATCGCGATACAGGTAGGGCGGCCATTGCTCGAGCGCCATCGTCATGCGGCAGGCCTGGGCGGGCAGGACGCTGCCGAGCAGCATTGCCGCAAGCAGCACGTGGCGCAAGCGCATGGAACATCTCCGCAGTGGTTCAGGGGTACTGTTTGCCAATTTGCCAGAATGGCCATGGAAGTCAAGCAGTGCATGGCTGGTTGCGGATATCAAATGGGCTATAGTGGCGGCCTGCCTTCATTCTAAGGAAATCCGCTTGACTCCCCCGCTCGAGATCGCCGCCAATGTCTTGATGACTGCTTCCATCATCCTGGCAGGACGCAATAATATTCATTCCTGGTGGATCGGCATCGTCGGCTGCGTGCTGTTTGCCGTGCTGTTTTTCCAGGTTAATCTGTATGCCGACGTGATGCTGCAGCTGTTTTTCATCGTCACCTGCGTCATCGGCTGGCTGCAATGGCGGCGCGGCGCGGGCGGCAAGCCGTTACCGATCACGCGCACGGGCTGGCGCAGCCTGGCCTGGGTGGTGCCGGCCGGTATCGCCTCCGTGGTCATCTACGGCATGCTGCTGCATCGGTTTACGAATGCCTACGCGCCGTTCATCGATTCGGCAGTGTTGGTATTTAGCATCATCGCCCAATTCCTTCTGATGAGCCGACGCATCGAGACCTGGGCCTTCTGGCTGCTGGTCAACACCGTGGCCGTGCCGCTGTACTACAGCCGCGGCCTGCACCTGACGGCCGTGCTGTATGCGGCCTACTGGGTCAATGCGCTGATTTCCTGGTACTGGTGGGGCGTGCAGGCGCGCCGCGCGGCGGCCGCGCCGCAGGCGATGGTCGACGCCTGATATTGCCAAACGCCAAGTCCTTAGATTCAAATCGTATATACAATCAATTTTTAATTCGTTCACGCCATAAAGACACCGGGATATAGTGGCCTTTCCCCGCTTACCGGTGTCTTTTATGTTGCGCTTTAGTCTTTCTGCCTGTTTTTATGCCGCCCGGAACCAGCTGACCATGCCATGCATGGCGCAGTCGATGCCGGTGCGTGCCCGTCCACGCATCCCCTAAGTCATTCCCATTCAGCTCGTTGTCGTTTGCCCGCTGGCCTACCCGGTCCGCGTGCCCCTGCTCGGCCTTTTTTATCGGAAAAAGGCTCAATCCCAATAAGAGGAAACCATGTTCAAACCACTCGCCATCAGTCTTGCCATCGCCGCCGCGTTTCCCGCCGTCTCCACCATCGCCCACGCCGAGGAGGCAATGGCGAGAGTCAACGTCACCGGCTCGAATATCCGCGTCAGCGAAAAGGAGGGTGCCAGCGCCGTGCAAGTCATCACGGCCAAGGAGTTGAAAGCCAGCGGCAAGACCAGCGTTTCGGATGTGCTGCGCGCCATCTCCGCCAACAGCGGCAACAGCTACAACGAACAATATACGGGCAGTTTCTCGGCCGGCACCTCGGGCCTGTCGCTGCGCGGCATCGGCCAGCAAAACACCCTGATCCTGGTGAATGGCCGCCGCGTGGCCAGCTACGCCACGGCGCAGGATTTGCAGCAGACCTTCGTCGATCTGAACAGCCTGCCGATGGCGGCCGTGCAGCGCATCGAAGTGCTCAAGGATGGCGCTTCGTCCGTGTATGGCTCCGACGCCGTGGCCGGCGTGGTCAACATCATCCTGTACAAGGAATTCACGGGCACGGACATCACGGCGCAATGGGGCGGCTCGACGCAAGGCACGGGCCAGCACGAAAAGAGCGCGGCGCTGCAAACGGGCTTCGGCAAGCTGGAGGAAGATGGCTACAGCGTGGTCTTCTCGGTCGACGCGCAGCAGCGCGACAAGCTGCAGCAAAGCGACGTGGCGTGGCTGCGCGATGCCGATTTCCGCCAGCAGCAGCGCGGCAGCCTGGGCTGGAACGTGACGAATTACGCGGGCGCCGATCCCACGCAGACCCTCGGCGGCGTGCGCGGCCCGCTGCAGCTGGTGCCGTACAGCGCCATCAACCCGGACGGCGCGGGGCAGGTGCTGGCCTATAATCCGTCGCCCTACGAAACCCTGATCCCCGGCATCCAGCGCATCCACTCCTCGCTGCGCGGCACCGTGAAACTGAACGCGGACACGGAAGCCTATGTCGACCTGCTGCACAGCTATTCGCGCGCCGACCAGACCTTCAGCGCGCCATTGACGGTGAGCAGCTCGCTGCGCGCGTGGAATAACGGCACCAAGCGGCTCGACACGATTCCCGTGGTGCTGCCCGTGGGCCATCCGAACAATCCGGGCGCGACGCCCCTGCCGTTCACGGCGACCCTGTTCGACCTGGGGCCGCGCCTGAAGCAGGACAAGGTGACGTTCTACCGCGCGCTGGCGGGCGTCAAGGGCACCCTGGCGGGCTGGGACTGGGATACGGCCGTGGCCCATTCCAGCAGCAAGCTGGAGGAGACGGTGCAGAACTTCGTCAACCGCTACGAATTCCAGAAAGTGCTGGCCGACGGCAGTTATAACTTCTTTGATCCATCGCAGAACAGCGAAGCGGTGCGCAACCGCCTGCGCCTGTCGACCCTGCGCCCGGCCGAATCGACGCTCGACACGCTCGACTTCTCGGCGGCCAAGGATATCTGGAACCTGCCGGCGGGCCCGCTGGGCTTTGCCGCCGGCTTTCAATGGCGCCGCGAAAAGATGGATTCGCAAACCTCGACGGCCGTGCTGTCGGGCACGGAACTGCGTCCGGCGCTCAATATCATCGAGGGTTCGCGCAGCGTGTCGGCGCTGTTCGCCGAATTCAATGTGCCCGTGGTGAAAAACCTGTCCGTCAACGTGGCGGGACGCGCCGACCATTACAGCGATTTCGGCAATGCATTTTCGCCGAAGGCCAGCGCCCGCTATCAGGCGGCGCCATGGCTGCTCTTGCGCGGCACCGTTTCGCGCGCCTTCCGTGCCCCGTCGCTGCCGGAAATCACCGACAGCACGGCTGTCAGCTATACCGGCGTGATCGATCCGCGCGACCCGTTGACGCCGACGCTGTCGCGCGGCGTGACGGTCATCACCATCGCCAATCCGGCGCTGCGCCCCGAGCGCTCGAAAAACCTGAACCTGGGCGTGGTGATTTCGCCCACCAGCAGTTCCAGCATCGGCCTCGATTACTACCGCATCCGGCAGGAAGGCGTGATCGGCACGGAAAGCGCCACCACCACCCTGGACAATGAATTGACGTCGCCGGAAAAGGTCGCGCGCGGCGCCGATGGCCGGATCACGACCCTGTACCGCCAGTTCCGCAACCAGGGCCAGCGCGATGTGTCGGGCATCGATCTCGACCTGCGCCAGCGCTTCGTCGACCAGGACTGGGGCAAGCTGACCCTGGCCGGCCAGCTGAGCCGCGTGCTGCGCTTTGCCGAGCCGCTGTCCGATGGCGCGCCGCTGACGAACGGCGCCGGCACCAATTATTTCGGCTCGATTCCGAAATGGCGCGGCGTCACCTCGGCCACCTGGGAGCAGGGGAAATGGTCGTCCACGCTGACCTGGAACTACGTGGGCAGCTATGCGCAACAACAGCACCTCGATGAATCGGTAGCCGCTTTCAGCACCTTCGACGTGACCAGCAGCTGGCAGGTGACACCCAAGGCGAACGTCACCTTCATCGTGCAAAACCTGGCCAACAAGCGCGCGCCGTGGGATTACTCGGCCTCGGGCTTCGATTTTACCCAGAGCGACCCGCGCGGACGCTTTGCATCGCTCAAGCTGAACTACAAGTTCTAATGACCGTTTGACACCTGCCGCTGCCCCGTCTGCTGCAGCAATGCCACGCCGCGGGCGATGCGCGCTTCGCGGATGAAGGCAAACACCGTCATGCCCGTCTGCTCGCGGAACATCAGGGTCAGCTTTTCGCGGTAGGTGCCCACGCTGCGGGCGATGTCGGACAGGTTGGGCAGGCTGCCCAGGTTGTCGAGTATGAGCTGTTTGACCGCATTGACGAACACCAGGTCGGGATGCTGCTGGCGCTCGCTGGCGGGGACCGCGATGGGTAAGGTGCTGTTGCTTTTACGCATCAACCCCAGGTGGATATGAATGCGCGCGGCCAGTTCTTCCGGCGTGAACGGCTTCGAAATGTAATCGACACCGCCCACCTGCAAGCCCATGATGCGTTCCTTGGCGGCATCGGCGCCGCTGAGAAAGATGACGGGTATCTGTTCCGTTTCGGGATTGGCCTTGAGCAATCGGCATGCCGTGTAGCCATCCATCTCGGGCATGCGCACGTCGAGCAGGATCAGGTCGGGCAGCGTGGCCAATGCCAGCTGGTAGCCCTGGTAGCCGTTGAACGCGATGCTGAAACGGTAGGGCTGCTCGCTGAGCAGCTCCATCAGCATGCGCTGCTCGAACGCGGAATCGTCCACGATCAAGATGTTCTTTTTGACGGTTTCGCTGGTCAATGGCATGGCATGGATGACTTAACCAAAAAGCAAGTTGTGGCTTATTATGCCTCGCTTTTTCTTTTTTTTCTGTTTTTCTCGTGTTTCAAAAGAGGTTTCTCCGCCAGAAGAAGCGGCGATTTCCCAGATCGCTAATAATTCACCCATGCATTGACTTAAAGCAATGTCGATTATTAAAAAATCTGTTTTGTAAATGCGGCAAAAAAACTGGCGCCCTCAGGTTCCTGGCTCCCGGCGCTGATATTTTGTTGTCCTGGTTTGCGTGCCCCAAAAAACGCCGGCAATACCGTGACTATCCTCGACGTCCTTCATATTGACGGGCTCATTAATGATGTTCCATCATCAGGAGGTATCATGTTGCGCGTTATTTCCCCCCACCTTATCGTTGCCGCCAGCGTCGCTGTCGCCGGCACGGCACTGTTGCCGCATGGCGCCGACGCGGCCGTGTATCTGAACGGCAGCGCCCATATCCCCGTTGACCAAAGTCAGGGTGTACTGGCTACTGCCGTGAACGTCAATACGACCGTGAGTGTGGCCCGCACCAATAGCACCCCGTATAACGCACCGGCGCCCGATACCTGCAAGTCGAGCATCGCGGCCACCGTTGACTGTTAAGCCAGGCGCTGCGTGAAGGCCGGTTCTGCTTCCCTGACGCTCAACCTCCGCCGTGTGCGTGCCGAGGCTGGCCCCGTCGCGCAGGCAAACACCTATCGCGTGTTCATCGATGAGGTCAGCCGTGACGATGAGCCGGGCCGCATGATGCATATCGGATCAGCAGCAAAAGGCGTGACTGACTTTGTATTGGATCGTACTGATGTTTTCGTGTTGCAACTGAGATTTTTTCGATTGTTGTGTTGAATCAATGTGAGGAGATGGTCATGAAACATACCAACTTTAATAATTTGCCTTGCCCGATTGCCCGCAGCCTGGGCAAGGTGGGCGAATGGTGGAGCATCCTCATCCTGCGCGAAGCGTTTTATGGCAAGACGCGCTTCGACGAATTTGAAAAAAGCCTCAAGATCGCCCCCACCATCCTGACGCGCCGCCTGGCGGACCTGGTGGAGGGCGGCTTGATGACGCGCCGCCTGTATTGCGCCAAGCCGCCCCGCTACGACTATGTGCTGAGCAAGTCCGGGCGCGCCTTCAAGCCCGTCTTGCTGGCCTTTATCGCCTGGGGCAATGAAAACTTCGCGCCGGAAGGCGCCAGCCTCGTCATCGCCAGCCGCGACACGGGCCTGGCTGCCGATCCCGTGCTGGTCGACGCCATGACGGGCTTGCCCATCAATGATGAGTACTACGCGTTCGCGCCGGGGCCGGCCGCCAGCGACAGCATGCGCAGCATCATCCTCGATGCGGAAAAGAGCAGCGGCATCGCACCCAAACCGAAGCCAGCGCCAGCCAACCGGGGCTGGGTGGCGGAAGGGCATCTGGCCTGAGGCGCGACGGCAGGCGAGCAGCAAGTTTGGCGCACAGCAAAGCGGGCACGGCGGTATGGCGTTACCGTCGCAGTATGCAACACCAGTGCGGCGCAGGCCCGCTTATGCGGACAGGGCGCCCTCCGTGATCCGCTGTCCGTTGAAGGAGATCTGCGATGAGCACATTGCAACAACACGTACGCCGCGCCGCCACCGTGCTGGCGCTGGCCGCCTTGCTGGGCGCCTGTTCCCATGGGCCGCATCATCCGGGCGGCCATGATGTCACCCTGACGGGCGCGCAGGAAGTGCCGGCCAATGCCAGCACGGCCACCGGCAGCAGCAATATCCGCGTCGCCCACGACCGCAGCGTCAGGGGCGGCGTGCGCTACACGGGGATGGTGGCTACCGTCGCGCATATCCATGAAGCGCCGGTGGGCGCCAACGGCCCCGTCATCGTGCCGCTGGTGAAAACCGCCGAAGGCATGTTTGCCGTGCCGGCTGGTACCCTGCTCACGCCGTCCCAGCATGCGAGCTACCAGGCCGGCAACCTGTACGTGAACGTGCACAGCGCCGCCTACCCGGCAGGCGAGATCCGCGCCCAGCTCAAGCCATAGCCGTCCACCGGCGTTTTCTCCGAAACCTCCTTGGGCCGCGCGAGCGGCCTTTTTTTGCTCCAGCGGATGCTGCACGGGCGCGCGCTGCCGCCGCTGGCCGCCATCGGCGGCCGTCAGCTGGCTGACTTGACGTTGGCGGCGATCAGCGCGCCCAGCGCCTGTGCCGCGCCGGCTTGATGGCCCAGCGCCAGGCCGTGCGCCATGCTGGCCTGATCTTGCAGGCTGCGGTTCTGCCCCAGCTTCCATTTACCCGTGATGCGCGTGAGGGGAATTTCGATGCCGATGATGGCTTTTAACAGCTTGTCGATATAGTCGGCCGGCGCATCGCTCACCCGCCACGGCGCGACTTGATCCGCCTCATGGCGCGCCGTCAGCCGCTCCACCAATCCCAGCAGCCATGCCGCGTCGTCGATGGCGCGCAGGGGGCCGTGCGCGTGCACCACCGCATAGTTGAAGGTGGGGACTTCCTTGCCGCTGCGCTGCTTTTCCATATACCAGGCGGGCGTGATGTAGGCGTGCGGCCCCTGGAAGATCACCATGCATTCATCCTCTTCGCCAGCCGCGCGCCACAGCGGGTTGGCGCGTGCCACGTGGGCGCGCAGGATGCCGAATGGGGCGTCAAGCGTGGGCGCGGCGATCTCGAACGGCAGATGGTCGGCGCACAGGCCATCGGCGCTCTGGCGCACCAGCGCGCCCAGCGGATGCGCATCGATCAGGCCATGCAGCACGTCGAGGCGTTCTTCGCGAAAGCTGGCGGGCGTGTACATCTAGGCGACTCCTTCCACGACCACGTCGGCCGTCAGCGAGTTGGCGATGTAGCAGCGCTCGTGCGCGTCGTGGTGCAGGGTAGCCAATGCCTCGCGCGAGGGCGGTGTTCCCGCAAAGGCGATGCGCGGGCGTAGCACGATGCGCGTCATGGCCAGGCGGCCCGCGGCATTTTTTCCCAGCTCGCCGACGGCGTCGTCGCGGTAGTCGTCGATGACGTAGCCGCGCTGCGCTGCCAGCGACAGGAAGAACAGCATGTGGCAGCTCGACGTGGCGGCCACCAGCGCCTCTTCCGGGTCGATATTTTCCGCCACCGACATGGGCAGCGGCACGGACAGGGGCGACGACGAGGCGGGTACCGTCAGGCCGCCGTCGAACTGCCATTCATGGCCACGGCTGTAGCACTGACCGGCGAACTCCTGGCCGTCGCGTTGCCAGGCCACGGTGGCGAAAAACTGATGCATGGGTGCTCCACGGGAGAAGAGGGGATGCGTCATCTTAGCGCCAGTCTTGGCTATTTAAAACAGCCAATAAGTGCTATCTTGAAGCTACCAATTCAAGAGCCTTCCCCGCCATGCCAGCTTCCCACCTGAACCAGATCATCGCCGCCTTGCCGCTGCAGCGCGGCGCCATCGAGCCGCTGTTCCGCCAGCTGTATGCGGCCATCAAGGCCGCCATCCTCGATGGCCGCATGAGTCCCGGCATGCAGCTGCCGCCCACGCGCGACTTTTGCCGCCTGCTGGCCGTGTCGCGCCAGACGGTGCTCAATGCGTATGCGCTGCTGACGGCGGAAGGCTATCTCGATGGCGCCGTGGGGCGCGGCACCTTTGTCAGCCGCGACGTTCCGTTGTCCGTGCCTTTGGCCGCGCCGGCCGGCAAGTTGGATGCGCCCGGCCTGCTGCGGCCCCTGTCGGCGCGCGGGCAGGGCGTGGTGGCGGCCATGCGCCAGGTGGCGTTCCACCGGGGCCCGCTGCGCGCTTTCCGCGTCGGCATGCCGCGCATCGACCATTTTCCATTTGACGTGTGGAACCGCCTGGAAGCGCGGCGCTGGCGCCGGCCCGACCACCAGTTCGGCTACAGCGACCCGGCCGGCTACCTGCCGCTGCGCGAGCTGCTGTGCGTGTACCTGAAGGCGTCGCGCGGCGTCCAGTGCACGCCGCAGCAGATCGTCATCACCTCCGGTTCGCAGCAGGCGCTGTTCATGCTCTCGACTATTCTGCTGGCACCGGGCGACGCTGTGTGGATGGAGTCGCCCGGCTACCGGGGCGCCAGCGGCCCCTTGCGCGCGGCCGGCGCGCGCGTCTTTCCCGTGCCCGTCGATGCGCAGGGACTGGACGTGGCGTATGGCGTGGCGCACTGTCCGCAGGCGAAGCTGGCCTATGTGACGCCGTCGCACCAGATGCCGCTGGGCGTGAGCATGAGCCTGCCTCGCCGCCTGGCCCTGCTGGCCTGGGCCGCGCAGCACAAGGCGTGGCTGGTGGAAGACGATTACGACAGCGAATACCGCTATACGGGCGCGCCGCTGGCGTCGCTGCAAAGCCTGGACCGCGCTGGCTGCGTGGTCTACGTGGGTACCTTGTCGAAAGTGCTGTTCCCCGGCCTGCGCCTCGGTTACATGGTGGCGCCGCCCGCGCTGGCCGAAGCGCTGGTGCAAGCCAAGGCCGTGATGGACCGCCACACGGCCATCGTGCCGCAGATGGCGCTGGCGGACTTCATCGCCGAGGGCCACTTTGGCCGGCATATCCGCCGCACGCGCGACAGCAATGCCGAGCGGCGCGACCTGCTGGTGCGCGGCCTGGCGCACGAACTAGGCGACCAGCTCGCGTGCGGCCCGGCCGACAGCGGCCTGGAATTGTGCGCGTATTTTCGCGGCGGCCATGATGAAGAAACGGTGTCGCGCGCGGGGCTGGAGCGTGGCATCGAACTGCGCCCTCTGGGGCACTATGCCGACCCTGACGCCGGTGCCGCCTGCGCCACGCCGCCCGGGCTGTTATTGGGCTTTGCCGCCATTCCCCCGGCAGAGATGGCGCACGGCTTGCAGGAACTGGGGCGCCTGCTGCGCGGCCGATAAACTATACTGGTGCTTGCCTGCACACGAAGAATCCGACCATGACCACCATCCGCTGCTCCTGGGCCAATCCGGCCAATCCCCGCTACCTTGATTACCACGATACGGAGTGGGGCGTTCCCTGCCACGACGAGCGCCGACTGTTCGAGATGCTGAACCTGGAAGGCGCGCAGGCTGGCCTGAGCTGGGAAACCATTTTGAATAAACGCGACACCTACCGCGCCGCTTTCGATGACTGGGACGCGGAGAAGATCGCCGCGTATGGCCCGGAGAAGGTGGCGCAGCTGCTGGCGGACCCCGGCATCGTGCGCAACCGCCTGAAGGTGGCGGCCGCCATCACGAATGCGCAAGCCTATTTGCGCCTGCGCGCGCAAGGCCAGACCCTGGACAGCTTTTTGTGGGCGTATGTCGATGGCCAACCCATCGTCAATAGCTGGCAGCCGGGCGCATTCCCCGCCAAGACGGCCTTGTCCGACACATTGTCGAAAGACTTGCTCAAGCTGGGCTTCAAGTTCGTCGGCTCGACCATCGTCTACGCCTACATGCAGGGTATCGGCATGGTCAACGACCATGCGCCGACCTGCTTTTGCCGCGCGGGGCATTGATGCGCCGCGCGCTGGTCCTGCTCGACACGGATTTTGACGGCGCCCGTTTGCGCGCCGCCTGTGCGGCGCATGGCGGACGGCGCCTGCATTACATCGCGCTGGCGCCGCGTCCCGTCGATGCCAGCCACTTGCCCGAGCAGTGGCGCGCACAGTGGCCGCTTTGCGTGCCGGGCCTGCACCGCATGGTCTCGCACGACGGCCTCGTCACGCTCGATGTGCTGATCGGCGAACCCGATGCCTGCCTGGCGCAATTGTCGGCGCGTGTCGATGAAGTGCTGCTGGCCTGGGTGCCTGCCGCCATGGCGGTGCTGGCGCGCCTGATGGTCGATGGCGGCCAGCTGCATGCGGTGCACCTGGACGAGGCACAGCGCGCGGCGCTGCAACAGAATGGTTTTGTCTTCGACGAAAGCCGCTTGCGCGCCGTGTTCTATGCGCGGCGCGCAGAGCACGTGGCCGTCACCGCGCCCGAGCGGCGCGCCATCGTCATCGGCGCGGGCGTGGCCGGCGCGGCCGCCTGTGAGCGGCTGGCCGCGCGCGGCTGGAAGGTGACCCTGATTGAACGCCACGCGCAGCCGGCCGGCGAGGCGTCGGGCAACCTGGCGGGCATCTTCATGCCGCTGATGTCGAAGGATGACAATATCCCCACGCGCCTGGTGCGCGCCGCCTACCTGTACTCGCTGAACCGCTGGAAAGACCTGGGCGGCATCGGTGCCGCCATCGAGGGTGCGCAAAGCGGCGTGCTGCACCTGGCGCGCGACGGCGCGCATGCGCAGGTGCAGCGGCAGATCGCCGCCAGCGGCCTGTATCCGCGCGAATTCGCCCGCTGGCTGGAAGCGCCCGAAGCGAGCGCCATGCTGGGCGCGCCGGCGCCCGATGGCGCCTGGTGGTTCGCACAGGGCGGCTGGGCGCGTCCATCCTCCGTCTGCGCGGCCATGCTGGACGCCTGCGGCGCCTTGCTCACGCGGCGCTTCTCCAGCAGCGCCCTGCGCCTGGAACGTGGCGACGGCGAATGGCTGGTGCGCGATGCGGACGGTGCCCTGATCGCGGCGGCACCCACCGTCATCCTGGCGACGGGCACGGGAGCAGTCGATTTTGAGCAGGCGGCCGGTCTGCCGCTGGACGCCGTGCGCGGCCAGGTCACGCACCTGGCCGAAGGCAGCTTGCCATCGCTGCCGTTCGTCGTCTGCCGCGAAGCCTACATGACGCCGGCGCACCAGGGCATCGTCTGCGTGGGCGCCAGCTACGACGCGGACACGGACGCCAAGCTGCGCCCATCGAACCAGGAAGACAATATCGCGAAGATCGCCGCCATCCTTGGCGTGACCCCGTTTGAGGCGCCGCTGGCCGGGCGCACGGGCTTTCGCTGCATGGCAGCGGACCGCCTGCCGCTGGCGGGCGCCTTGCCCGATCCCGGCGTGCCAGGCCGCTGCGAGCGCCTGCGCAACGTGCCGCGCTGGCCCGGCCTGTTTGGTTTGCTCGGTTACGCTTCGCGCGGCCTGATCTGGGCGCCGCTGGCGGCCGAGCTGTTGGCTTGCCAGCTGGAGGGGGAGCCGTTGCCGCTGGAGCGTCAACTGGCAGAGGCGCTTGATCCTGCCCGGTTTTTACTGCGCGAGCGCCGCCGGAACGCCTGAAAAAGTCCATGGCGTTGTTGTCGTGCCTCGCCGTACATTCGTACTGTCTTTGGCACTCCGCCTAGCCCTGGGCATTTTCAGACGTTCCACACCTTGATTTCTCCATATACGTTTTTCAGCTTTCCAAACTCTTTTTAATTTGTTTTCCGAACAACATAAGTTCGCTACAGTGGACTCGTGCTGGTTTTTGACGACGGAATAAAGAGGTGGAACGATGGCTGCTGCAGAACTGATTTTCGATCCCCGCGCCGCGCACGGCGAGGCGGCGTTTGACGAAGTACTCCATCTCGCGCGCGCCCAGGCGCAGGCCCAGGGCTTGCCGTATGCGGGCATCGTCAGCGCGCAGGATGCATGGCAGCTGGTGCAGGCTGGCAAAGCCGTACTGGTCGACGTGCGCACCAACGAGGAACGCACTTTCGTCGGCTACGTGCCCGCCTCGCTGCACGTGGCGTGGGCCACCGGCACGTCCATGAACCGCAATCCCCGCTTTACGCGCGAACTGGAAGCGAAGGTGGGCGGCAAGGATGCCGTCGTGGTGTTGCTGTGCCGCAGCGGCAAGCGCTCGGCCCTGGCCGCCGAAGCGGCCGCCAAGGCCGGTTTCACGCACGTCTTCAATATCGCGCAAGGCTTCGAGGGCGACCTCGACGAACAGCAGCAGCGTGGCCACAGCGGCGGCTGGCGCTGGCATGCGCTGCCCTGGCTGCAAGATTAAATCTCTTTCCGGGACCACCATGAACCAGCGAGCCCTTCCCCCCGCCTCCCTTGCCGCGCAGCCGCAATGGGAACTGCGCCAGATCGTCGATGAATTGCGCGCCGTGCGCGCACAGTGGCGCGAAGGATTGGCCAGCAACCAGGAGTGCGGCGCGCGCGAATTCCCGTCACGCCAGCATTTGCACGATATCATCAAAGCCCTGTGCGCGGCCCTGTTCCCCATGCGCCTGGGACCCCTCGACCTGCAGCAGGAGAGCGAAGATTTCTTTGTCGGCCACACGCTCGACACGACGCTCACGGGATTGCACGAACAGGTGCGGCGCGAACTCAGTTACCACGCGCGCCAGCACGGCTTGCAGCAGACGGTCTCCATCGAACAGCAGGCGCTGGCCATCGTGCAGCGCTTCGCCCGCGCGCTGCCGCGCATCCGCGCCCAGCTCGACACGGACGTGGCGGCCGCCTTCCATGGCGACCCGGCCGCGCACAGCGTAGATGAAGTGCTGCTGTGCTATCCGGGCATCCTGGCCATCATCCATTACCGCCTGGCGCATACCCTGTATGCACTGGGCGCGCCGCTGGTGGCGCGCATCATTGCCGAGGTGGCCCATTCGCAGACGGGCATCGACATCCACCCGGGCGCCATCATCGGCAGCGGCTTTTTCATCGACCATGGCACGGGCGTGGTGATCGGCGAGACGGCCATCATCGGCGAAAGGGTGCGCATTTATCAAGCCGTCACCCTGGGCGCCAAGCGCTTTCCCGCCGGCGCCGACGGTGTGCTGAAAAAGGGACTGGCGCGCCACCCCATCTTGCAGGACGACGTGGTCATCTACGCGGGTGCGACGATCCTGGGACGGGTGACCATCGGCCAGGGTTCCGTCATCGGCGGCAATGTCTGGCTGACCCGCAGCGTGGCGCCCGGCAGCCATGTCACGCAAGCGCACAACCAGCAGGAAGCAGCGGACTTGCCTGCGCCATCCCCCCCGCTTTTGCCCACCACCCATGAGGACAGCATGTTGATCAAACAGTTTGGACTGGCCGTGCGCCAGTTGCGCGAAGGGCGTGGCTGGTCGCAGGAGCGGCTGGCCGAAGCGGCCGACTTGAACCGCTCGTTCATCGGCGAAATCGAACGGGGCGCCGCCACGCCGTCGCTGCTGACGGTGGAAAAGCTGGCCGTCGCGCTGGGCGTCGGCCTGGCGGGATTGATGGCCCGCTGCGAACCGGAGCTGGTGGATTAAAAACGGGTAAAACGCTTAACAAAACCGTAGCGAGCGGCAGTGAGTTGTGGCCGAGAAGCGCAGCTGTGCGAATGCACAGTGAGCATCGCAGGCTGCAAATCGCGACGCGTAGTAGGTTTGGTTAAGCGTGTTTTGATGGCGATAGCATGTTGAGGGAAGAGGGGAGACATCCGATACTTTATTTGTTTTTCAGATAAGCATATTCACTTTTCTCATCAGGAGTAGTCATGGCAGAAGCAACAGAGAACCAGTTCGCGCTGGGCGATAACGCCGCGCGCCAGCTGGCCAATGCAAGCAAGAGCGTCCCCCAGTTATCCACGATCACGCCGCGCTGGCTTGTGCACCTGCTGCAATGGCTGCCCGTGGAAGCGGGTATCTACCGCCTCAATCGCGTGAAAAATCCGAAGGATGTGCGCGTGGCGTGCTCGCAGCGCGACGAGTCGGAACTGCCGCAAACCTTCGTCGACTACGACGACCAGCCGCGCGAGTATTTTCTCAATGCCGTCAGCACGGTGCTCGACGTGCATACGCGCGTATCGGACCTGTACAGCAGCCCGCACGACCAGATCAAGGAGCAGCTGCGCCTGACCATCGAAACGATCAAGGAGCGCCAGGAAAGCGAACTGATCAACAATCCCGACTACGGCCTGCTGGCCAGCGTGCACGACGACCAGCGCATCTTTACCCTGACGGGCGCGCCCACGCCGGACGACCTCGACGAACTGCTGACGAAAGTGTGGAAGGAACCGGGCTTTTTCCTCGCGCACCCGCTGGCGATTGCCGCCTTTGGCCGCGAATGCACGCGCCGCGGCGTGCCGCCACCGACCGTCAGCCTGTTTGGTTCGCAGTTTTTGACGTGGCGCGGCGTGCCGCTGGTGCCGTCCGACAAACTGCCCATCGAAGACGGCAAGACGAAGATCATTTTGCTGCGCGCGGGCGAACAGCGGCAAGGCGTGATCGGCCTGTTCCAGCCTGGCCTGGCGGGCGAACAAAGCCCGGGGCTGTCCGTGCGCTTCATGGGCATCAACCGCCACGCGATTTCGTCCTATCTGATTTCGCTGTATTGCTCGCTGGCCGTGCTGACCGACGATGCGCTGGCCGTACTGGAAGACGTGGAGATCGGTAAATACCATGACTACCCAGACACCTACAAGTGATGGCGCGGCGGCCCTGTCGCCGTCGTCCCTTTTGCCCGACGAAGCGACCCTGAACCGCCTGGCCGGTGAATTCTTTGCCCGTTTGCCGGGCTTGGACAAGTCGCCCAGCCTTGGCGGTTCCGGCAGCGTGCTCGATGCGGTGCCCCGCTACGTGAACCGTCCGCCGCCGCAGCCCGGCCCTTCGTTCGCCGCCATCGCCCCCGGCGTGGCGACGGCGCAAGTGCCGCCCGTGACGGCGCCCCTGGAGTCGCCGATTGCGCCGGCGCCGGCTTCCGTGCCGACGCCACGGCTGTCCGCCCTCGGTGCGCCGTCGCCCTACTATTTTGTCGGCGGCGCGCATGGCTATCCCGCATCGCACGACAAGCTCGATGGCCTGGCGCAGCAGGGACTGGGGCAAGCCGCTCCTGACGACCTGCGAGGACTGTTTGCCACGCCGCAGCGCGCGCCCACGCGCCAGCTGCCCGTATCGCCATCTGACAGCCAGCCCGCGTTCTATTTCCAGACCGAGCTGCCTGCGCGGCAGCAAGGGCATGGCCAAACCCCCGCGCCATTCGACGTGCATGCCGTGCGGCGCGATTTTCCCGTGTTGCTTGAGCGCGTCAACGGCAAGCCTTTGGTGTGGTTCGACAATGCGGCCACCACGCACAAGCCGCAATCGGTGATCGACCGCATATCGTATTTCTATGCGCACGAGAATTCGAACATCCACCGTGCTGCCCACGCATTGGCGGCGCGCGCCAGCAATGCGTACGAGGCCGCGCGCGCCAAGGTCGCCCATTTCCTTGGCGCTGCTTCGCCCAATGAAATCATCTTCGTGCGCGGCGCCACGGAAGGCATCAATCTGGTCGCCAATACCTTCGGCCGAAAATATATCGGCAGCGGCGACGAGATCATCGTGTCGCAATTGGAGCACCACGCCAATATCGTGCCGTGGCAGCAGCTGGCGGCGGAAAAGGGCGCGACACTGCGCGTGATTCCCGTCGACGACAGCGGCCAGATCATCGTCGACGAGTTCCGCAAGCTGCTCAACGGGCGCACCAAACTGGTGTCCGTGACGCAGGTGTCGAATGCGCTGGGGACGGTGACGCCCGTGGCGCAGATCATCGCGCTGGCGCATGCGGCCGGCGTGCGCGTGCTGGTCGATGGGGCGCAAGCCGTGTCGCACCTGCGCGTGGACGTGCAGGCGCTCGGTGCGGATTTCTATGTGTTTTCGGGACATAAAGTGTTCGGCCCGACGGGCATCGGCGCCGTGTATGGCAAGGCGGACTTGCTGGAGCAATTGCCGCCATGGCAAGGCGGCGGCAACATGATCGCCGACGTGACGTTCGAGCGCACCGTCTACCAGGGCGTACCGAACCGTTTCGAGGCGGGCACGGGCAATATCGCCGATGCCGTGGGCCTGGGCGCGGCCATCGATTACGTGCAGCGCATCGGCCTGGAGAATATCGCCGCCTACGAGCACGCGCTGCTGGAATACGCCACGCACCATCTGCAGGCGATTGCCGGCGTGCGCCTGATCGGCACGGCGCTGGACAAGGCCAGCGTGGCTTCTTTTGTGCTGGCCGGCTACGAGCCGGCGGAAGTGGGGCGCGCCCTGAACGACGAGGGCATCGCCGTGCGCTCGGGCCACCACTGCGCCCAGCCGATCTTGCGCCGCTTCGGCGTGGAAGCGACGGTGCGGCCATCGTTCGCCTTCTACAACACGTATGAGGAAATCGACCGGCTGATCGCTGTGGTGCGCCGCCTGGCGGGTGCCCGGCGCTGATATTGTCGCCTTGTCATGCGAATGCCGCCCCGGCGCCAGCGGGGGCGGCATTGTTGCGTCAGGTCACGGACTTTGCGCGCGCCTGGCTGGCGTCCGCAGGCTGGCGGTATAATTTATCCTTGGCAATATTCAAGCTGCGGCCCCAAGGAGATATCCGGTGGAAAATCAACACAGCTCGCCCGAGCTTTTCCTGTTCCTGGCGTCGACCGTGCACGACATGAAAAACTCGATCAGCGTGGTCAGCGGCACTTTGGAGTCGCTGCTGGCGGCCGAGCAGGCGAAGGAAGCCCCCCAGGCCGACCCCGCCTACCTGCAGATGGCGCAGATGCTGTACCAGACCAAGCGACTCAACGATAACCTGATCCAGCTGCTGGCCCTGTACAAGGAAGTGGGCAAGCCCGGCTACCCCTTCGACGTGCAGCCGCAACTGGTGAGCCAGGTCATCGACCAGGTGGTGGACCAGGAAAAGATCCTGCTGGCCTCGAAAGGCATCCGCCTGGAGACGGCTTGCCCGGCCGAGCTGATCTGGACCATCGATGAAGACCTGGTCATCGGCGTGCTGGCGCATGCCATCAACAACGCCATCCGCTACACGAAGGACACGATCCGCCTGTCGGTGCAGGAGCACGACGATATGCTCGAGCTGCGCGTGGAAGACAATGGCGACGGCTACTCGCAGGCGCTGCTCGACGCGGGCAGCGCGGCCATGGATGGCATGGCGGCCGGCGTGAACTTTTCCACCAACAGCACGGGACTGGGCCTGTATTTCTCCAGCGAAGTGGCGAAGATGCACAAGCACCGGGGCAATAGCGGCAGCATCGCCCTGGAAAATGGCGGCGCGTTGGGCGGCGGCTGTTTCATCCTGCGCCTGCCCTGAACGAGGATGCCATGACGACAGACAGCCACGCCACCGCCGCCGAAGCGGGCAGCACCGACTGGGCCGACAAGCATTATCTGCTGGTCGACGACTTCATCGGCATCCGCATCCTGCTGCGCGAATCCTTGCGCAACCTGGGTGCGCGCCATATCGACCAGGCGGCCAGCGGCGGCGAAGCCATGAAGCTGCTGGCCAAGACGCGCTATGACGTGGTGCTGTGCGATTACAACCTGGGCGAAGGCAAGAATGGCCAGCAAGTGCTGGAAGAGACGCGCGTGCGCAACCTGACGGCGCCATCGAGCGTATGGCTGATGGTGTCGGCCGAAAAAAGCGTGGAATCGGTGATGGGCGCGGCCGAGCACCAGCCCGACGCCTACCTGATCAAGCCGATCACGGAAGGCGTGCTGCTGACGCGGCTGAACCGCGTGTGGCACAAGAAGCAGGTGTTCCGCGAAATCGACCAGGCCTGCATGGAAAAGGATTATTTGCGCGCGGCCAGATTGTGCGACGCGCAGATCGAGCTCAACAAGCTGCACGCGCTGGAATTGCTGCGCATGAAGGCATCGTTGCTGCTGAAAAGCGGCGAGCCGGAAAAGGCCCGCGCCGTGTACGAAAAAGTGCTGGCCGAGCGCGATTACAGCTGGGCCAGGGCGGGCCTGGGCAAGATCCGCATGAATAACGGCGAGCACGAGGCGGCGCGGCAGATCTTCCAGGGCGTGATCGTCGAAAACAAGTATTACATCGATGCCTATGATCAGATGGCCGTCGCTTACCAGCTGATGGGTCAGCACGAGGAAGCGTGCGGCGTACTGGAAAAGGCGGCGCGCCTGTCGCCCAATTCCGTGCCGCGCCAGCGCAATCTGGGGCTGGCGGCGTTAAAGATCGGCAATGTCAGCATGGCGGAAAAGGCTTTTCGCAAATGTATTTCCATCGGTGAATTTTCCGTCATGAAGACGCCCGATGCCTATCTGGGCCTGGCGCGCGTGTGCGGACTGAAGAAGGATGCCAAGGAGGCGCTGCAATGGCTGTTGCTGGCGCAGCGTGAATTCCCGCCCGAGCAAATCGGTTTGCGCGCGAAGATCACGGAAGGCATGGTGCACCACGAAACGGGCGATTACCGGCGCGCGCGCAAGTGCGGCGACGAACTCGAAGCCATGCTGGCGGAAGACCCGGCGCGGCCCGAAAAAAGTATCTGCATGGAACTGGCGACCCTGCTGTTCGCCGTCGGCGTCAAGGACGCGCCGGCCGGCCTGCTGTGCTACGTGGTGAAGAACAATCACGACAACCAGGTGGTGCAGGACGAGGTGCAAAAGATCTTCGACAAGGCGAAGATGGGCGACGAAGGGACCAGCCTGATCATCGCTGCGCGCAAGGAAGCGTCGGATTTGATGAACAAGGGCGTCCTGCTATGGAAGACGGACAAGCTCAACGAGGCGGTCGCCTGGATGCGCGCGGCACGCGAAAAACTGCCGAACAACCTGCGCATCCTGTTCAATTCCGCGCAAATCATCGTGTCTTTCCTGGAGCAGCGCGGTTACCAGGCGGAATTGGCGGCCGAAGCCATGGAAGTGTTGTTGTATGTAGACAAAATTGCACCGGGACAGCAGCGCTTTGCGCAATTGATGGAGCAACTGGTGCAGCTGACGCCGCCGCCCGGGCCGGAACAGGCCGTCGATGTGCCGGAAAAAACGCCGCCGGCGCCGGAAAAAGGGGGAAAATCCGTGCGCGAGCGTGCCGGATGATAAACTAGGGGCCAGCGTGGGTTCGCCCGTGCTTGAGTTGCTTTACAACAATAAGGAAGAAACTATGCGTGATGTGGTCAATGAAGTGTACAAAAAAATGAAGGTCGGCAGTATTGCCTGGGTACGCCCGGTCGCCGCCAAGGGAGACACGCTGGAAACATTCCAGTCTTCGTACGAGCACGCCAAGGCGCTGGCCGACGAAGGCCTGATCACGATCGGTGACGTAAAACGCCAGGCCGACAACATGATCGAGGCGATCCGCATTCATCGTATCGCCTGATCATATCGCTGGCTTGCAGTGCTAGGCCTTGCCTGGTGCTTTAGCCTTGGGCGCTGCGCGTTTCGCGGGCGCCTTGCGCAGCGGGGCCTTGGCCTTGGCTGCCGTGCCTGCCTCGGCAGGTTTGGCCGGCTTGCTGGCCGCTGGCTTGGCTTTGCTTACGCTGCCAAAGCTGGCCGCTGCCGCACTGGCAGCATCGGGCGACATTGCCGTCGACACCGCCTGCTTGAACTGATCTTGTAACAAATTCCACCAAGCACTTGGATTGGCCAACTGGGCTGCTGCCTGGTTGCCGGCATCGTCGGGCGCCGCCGCAGCGGGTTCCGGCGCGGGTGCAGGTGCGGGCGCCGGTTTTGGCGCTGGCGCCGCAGGTGTTGCCTGCTGGAAAAACGCGGAAGCGTAGGGCACCGATTCAAAGACGGTTTTCTCGCTGGCGCCTGGCTGGGTGATGGCCGCCGCCAGTGAAGCACCCATCGATTTCAGGGTGGCGATGGTGCCGCGCTGTACTTCCAGCGCCTGGATACTGCCGCGCAGCATGCTGGTATTGAGGTTCAGCCATGCTTCGACGGCTTTCAGGTCGCTGATTTTCTTGTCCAGCTCTTCCACCGACATGGTGGGCGCCGTGATGCCGGGCATGCCCATGCCGGGCACGCTCATGCTGCCCCACAGGTTCTTGACGAAGTCGAGGGTATCGGTCACAACTGCTGCGCCCGGTATTTGGGGCATTTGCGGATTTGCCATGCGAAATCTCCTGGTAGGTGGATGTCCCTAGCGTAGCAGATATCAGCTTGCAACTGACGCAACGCTGCCAACATTTTCTTACATAAAACATCAGGAGTTGAGCACGGGCAAGACGCGGGAAGTGGGGCGGAAGCGTTACACTACAGCCTATGATGCCAGACTCCTTCTTTTCGCCGCCGCGCCGCCGTACCGTCATCTTTGTCGCGGTCATCGGCGCACTGCATTACGTGGCGTTGGAATGGCTCACCTCGCATGCCCGCATGGTACCGCTGGGACAGAATCATGCGCAGGTGGTCAGCATGGCCTTGATCGCCGAGCCGCCCAGGCCCCTGCCAGTGGTGCCACCGCCGCCCGAGCTCCCCATGCCCAAGCCCAGGCCGCCACCACCGCCGCCGCCGACGGAACTGGCGTCGAGCGAAACGCCCCAGTGGACGGCGCCCGCCAGCGATGTGCCGGAAGGCCCTGCCACGTCCGAGCCGGCCGCAGTGGCTGCCCCGGCCATCACGGCGCCCGTGCCCGCCGTGGCGGCCGCGCCCGCGCCAGCTGCCGCGCCGCCACCACCGGCCGTCGAGCAGGCACGGCACTACAAGACGAATGTGCCTGCCTCGGCCCAGTTCGACTTGCACGTGGACCGGCGCGATGCCGACGGTACCAAGTGGCAGGGCGTGGCCGCCATGGCGTGGGAGAACAAAGGCGATACCTACCAGCTGAAACTGGAAGTGGGCTTGAGCATGCTGATCACGCGTATCAACCTGCTGGTGCTGACCAGCGAGGGGGTGATCGATGGCAGCGGCATCGTGCCTGTCACGGCCACGGAAAAACGCAAGGGCCGCGCGCAAACGGCCATGCATTTCAACCGCGACGCCAAGGCCATCACGTTTTCGGCCACGACGGCCACGGTTCCATGGCAGGAGGGGGCGCAGGACAAGGCCACCGTGCCGTTCCAGCTGGCCGCCATCGGCCGCGCCGACGTCAACCAGCTGGCCGGCAATATCGACATCCTCGTCGGCGAGGAAAAGGAAGCGACCGTGTTCCGCTTCCAGCTGGTGGGCGAAGAAGAACTCGAGACCAAAATGGGCCGTCTGGTGACCTGGCATCTGCGCCGGCCACCGAAGCCCGGCAGCTATTCGTCGCAGCTCGATATCTGGCTGGCGCCGTCCATGCAATGGTATCCGGTACAAATACGCAATACCGAGGCGAGCGGGGCTTTGACCACGCAAACCGTGACCCAAATTCGCGTCAATGACGCTACAGGAAAATAAATGATGACTTTGACTACTTTTAAACGCGCTGTGCTGGCCAGCTTGCTGGCCGCCACCCTGACTCCCGCCATGGCCGACGCGCCCGTGGAGCATCCCGTCATCAAGCGCCCCTACAAGCTGGCGCCATCGGCTGACCTCGTCTATTCGATCAAGGCGAAACAGCGCGGCATTGCGCTGTCCGGCGAATCGGTCAGCAACTGGCGCGTGGGCGACGGCAAGTATTCGCTGCTGGCCGAAACCAAGGCGGCCCTGTTCGGCAAGATCCTGGAACAGCGCAGCGAAGGTACGGTGGACGATTACGGCCTGGCGCCTTCTCAATTCGTGGAAAAACGTTTCCGCAAGGAAGCGGCCACCACCACGTTCAAGCGCGACAGCAAGACCATCGTCTTCAGCGAGGGCGATGACAGCTATCCGCTGAAAGGCGGTGAGCAGGACCGCAACAGCACCGTCTGGCAACTGGTCAGCGTGGCGCGCGCCACGCCCGAGAAATTCACGCCCGGTTCGGAATGGAGCTTTTTCGTTGCCGGCCGCCACGATGCCGAGCCGTGGACCTTCAAGGTCGTCAAGGATGACAAGGTCGCCACCGGCCTGGGCGAAGTGGCTGCCATCCACCTGGTCAAGGCGCCGCCGCCGGACAAGAAGGGCCAGCAAGTGGACCTGTGGCTGGCGCCGTCGCTGGAATGGTATCCAGTGAAGGTAACGTTCGCCGATGAAGACGGTGATTATGTCGAGCAGACCTTGCAAAAGATCGTCAAGAAGTAAGCGCTTGCTGTTGTTGTGGGGTCAGACCCGCCGGGTCTGACCCCAGCCTTTCATGGGTTTTCGCCATCAGGAGTCTTAATACGCAGGCGCCAGCGTTGCGCGGCGTCCGCAGCGCCCCCTGCCGCACGCTAAATTGCATGTCAGAACTGATATACTGACGCCCCCGCCCCGCAGCGCTGCGTTAGCCCGCTGCGCCGCCCGCTGAACACTCATCCGGAAAAGAATGATTGATATAATGGCAAGTGCAGCCGTGGCTACGGATGCACATCAGACAGAGCAAGAGCATCACGATTCCTTGCAGGCGCATTTCCAGCCCAATATTTCGGCCGACGAGATCGAGCAGGTATTTCACTTGAAGCGGGCGCAGCCTTTGCTGCAAGTGTTTACGGCCCTGTTTCATGGCGGTTTCGATGGCGTGCTGGTGCGTCTGCTGGTGTTGCGCGAGCTGGCGTCCGATGCGGCCACGTCCGCCTATACGCGCGCTGATATCAACACCAAGCTGGCCTATTTATTGCCGGAAAGCCTGGAAACGGTCTTGCTGCGCCTGCGCTCGAACCAGTTGCTGGCCTGGGATGCGCAGCAGGGCGTGTACCGCGTCACGCCCATGGCGCGCAACGTGCTGTCCGCCATCGACAGCTTGCTGGGCCTGGGCCAGACGGAAGACGAAGCGGAAATGGGCTTTCTGCTGTCGCAGGTGGCTGGTGCGCAAGCCGTCGGCGGCGTATCCGTTGAACAACTCCAGCATTTGCTGGGCCGGCTGGTGGATTTGACGGAAGAGTTCTCCGACGCGATCGCTTCCGGTTCCGAATTCCGGCTGCGCACGGCGCAAGCGAAGTGGAACATGGCCTGCGACTGGGTGGAAAAGGGTTCCGAGATTCTCGTGGCGATTACCTCCGATGAAAACGCGGACAGCGCCACGCACAAGGCGGCGCAGGCGATCGGCCGCGCGCAAAGCAAATTGCTGAACATGCAAGGCATGTTTTCACGCGCGCTGAACCAGATCGAGCGCCAGCGCGTGCACCTGGGCCAGTCGGGCCTGTCGACCACGGACATCAAGCGCTGGCTCTTGCTGCATGAAGACCTGGCCAGCCTGGCCGAGGGCGCCATCGACCAGCCCGTCGTGCCCTTGTTCTCCACGCCGGCCGAAATGATCGACGTGGCCGAAACGGAACTGCTGTCCGAACGGGCGGCAGGTGTCATCAACACGGGCCTGCCCAGCGGAGAGGACGCGCCCACCACCATCAGCGACGGTCCCGCCATGCAGCTTGAACTCGATGACTTGCTCGAACGCCTGTCGAACTTTGCCAGCCTGGGCAATTTCCCCAGCATCGGCGAAGAAGGGCCGAAATCGGTGCCCGTGCAGGATTCGCTGCTGCCGGCCAGCTTTGCCGTGGCCTCGTACCGCGCCTCGATGCTGCCGCTGCTCGGTGATGTCTCCGAAGCGAGCTTGCAAGGCTCGACGGCCGAACTGGCCCGTTTGCCGATCACCTTTACACCGACCGACGAGATGGTCCAGCTGACCGACCCCCACGTGGCGGCCATGTCGATCGCCTCGCTTTCACTGAATGTTTCACTTGATTTAGATAGCGGCACAGCCGATGAATGACGATTCCCAAATCCTGATTGCGCGCCTGCTCACGCATCAAACCCTGCGCCGCGACGACAAGCTCGTCAAGCGCGTGCTGTCCGACGAGCTGTTCCGCGCCGAAATCGATGCGCGCCTGCTGGCCTGCGGCTTGAAACTGCTCGACAACGTGTATGCCGACCACGTGACCTTGGCCCTGACGCGTACCATCGAGCCGAAGATTTTCGGCGCGCGCGACGTGTGGCAAAACAATAATTTCGGCCTGGCGCGCGATGGCGTAGCCTTGCTGGTGGTGCTGTGGGCGCAGATCATCCTGCCCAAGCGCGAACGCCAGGAAACGCACCAGCACGCGGACGACGATCAAAATGATATGTTCGGCACGGAAAAACCGCTGCCGCGCGCGGAAGACGCGTCGATCGGCATTTCCTACAAGGCGCTGCTGTCGGACTTCGGCGACAAGCTGGGCAAGAAGACGCGCATGGATATGAACCTGGGCACCCTGGCCAAGCTGGGCTTCATCGAGCGGCGCGGCGATTTCATCCTGGAAGGCCCGCTGCTGGACCTGATGATGGATACCGACGTCTTGAAAGAGCGCATCATCAACGGCGCCCTGGCCGACGTGTTCAAGCGCGCCCCGGCGCGCCTGGTGGCCGTCGACCCGGATGCCGACCTGGCAGACGACCTGTCCGCCGACATCGGCGACTTGCCAGACGCGGGCGACGAGCCTGCGTCCGACCTCCCTCACTGAAAGCGCCCATGTTTCATATCAAATCACTTGAACTGGTGCACTGGGATTACTGGCAGCGCATCAAGAATATTCCGCTCGACGCAAAGATCATCACCATCGCGGGGCAGAACGGCTCGGGCAAGACCACCTTGCTCGACGCCTTGCGCACCCTGTTCGGCCTCGATTGCTCGATGGGGCGCACGTATAAACACTATGCGCGCCACTCGGGCCAGCAGACGGCCTGGCTGCGCGCCGTGGTCGACAACAAGAACGTGGGCAAGCAGCTGTCGAACCGCCCGTTCCGCAGTTCCGGCTTCTTCAGCGACGATGAAGTGACCCTGTTTTGCCAGATCCAGAAGAATGGCGGCGACTGGAAGCGCCAGTATCTGATGCGTCCAGGCAATGTGCAGATCGAGGACATCACGGACGCCAACGACTGGCTGGGCGTGGAAAACTACCGCAAGCGCCTGGCCAATGCGGGCCTGTCGCCCGCCATGTCGAAAGTGCTGGCGCTGGAGCAGGGCGAGACGGACAAATTGTGCGAATACGCGCCGCGCCAGTTGCTCGACCTGGTGTTCCAGGTGTTTGGCGACAAGGAAGTGCTGGACGCCTACGACGAAGCCAAGCGCCACCAGCGCGATACGGAAGTGGAGCTGAAACGCTTCGAAACGGAACTGGAAGCGTCGAAGACCAATCTGGAAGGCTTGCGCCTGCGCGTGGCCAATTACCATCAGTGGGAAGGGCTGCATAAAGAGCGCCGCAACCTGCTGGAAGAAGTGCTGCCCAGCTTGCAGTACCACGAGGCGCGCGAAAAAGCCGCCATCGCCAGCCGGCAATTGCGCGATGCGCGCAAACCGATGGCGCAGGCGGATCAGCAGCTGACCGATAAACGCAATGCGCTGGCTGCGCAGGCGAAGGCCCTGTCCGACGCGCAGATGAACGAAACTCTGCTGGAGCAGGAATCGATCGGCTTGCAGAGTCGCCTATCCCTGATCAATGCAAAACTGAAACCGCTGGACAGCCTGCTGGAGCAGAAAGACCGTTTGCACAAGCTGGCGGCCGACTCGGGCAGCGACATCGCCGAAGTGACGGCCCAGCTGGAGCAGAAGGAAGCGCAATTGCTGCAGCAGCGCCAGCAGCGCGACGCCCTGTCGGCCCGCATCGCGGGCGAGCAGGCAACGATTGCCGCGCTGCAAGGCAAGACGGCCATGCCTGAGCCGGACAATGTGCGTGGCATGCGCCGCGCGCTGCGCGACGCGGGCATTGCACACGCGATGCTGTCCGACATCGTCGAAGTGACGGACAGCCGCTGGCAGGGCGCCGTCGAAGGTATCTTGGGCGGTTACGCCTCCGTCGTCTTGCTCGACAAGGCCAAGGATGCGGCCGCCGCCTACCGTCTGGCCGAGAAGGAGCGCTATCGCCACTTCATCGTGCCCGAGCTGGTCACGGCGCCTGACGCGAAAGACGAGAGCTTGCTGGCGGTGGTGAAATTTTCCGCGCCCGTGCCCAGCTGGCTGATCGAGCAGTTGTCGCGCATCGCGCGCGTCGATTCCGTCGAAGCCGGTTTCAAGTTGGGCAACCATGAGGAATGGATCACGCCCGAGGCGTATCACCGCGAACGCCGTGGCGGCCGTTCCTTGTTCGTGGAAGCGTCGCGCTACCGCTTCGGCCAGGCTGGCCGCAGCGGCCGCCTGGAAGCGCTGCTGCGCTCGCTGCCGGGCCTGGAAGGACAGGAAGATACGCTGACCCTGGCGATCTCGAAACTGGCGGCGGAAGTGGGCGCGTTGAAGGCGCGCATCGCCGGCGTCGACGCGGCCAAGGAACTCAGTGCACGCCAGGAAGAGTTCGCCGAAGCGCTGCGCAATTCGAAGCCGCTCAAGGAAGAGCGCCTGGAAGTGGGTGGCCGTTTGGGCGAGTTGCAAAACCTGACAAAAAACGCCACCGTGGCGCGCACGCGTGCCGATACCGTGTGGCAAAACGCACGCCTGGCTTTGTCCGAAGCGGAAGCGGGATCGCGCCTCGGCTACAAGAAACAGATTGAACAGCGCGCCGAGCATGCGCGCGCCTTGCTGGCCCTGCGCCATGCGTGGCGCCACCTGCCGAAAAGCTGGCGTCGGCCCGCGCGCCGCGCGGCCCTCGTCGCCGAGCACCAGAATGCGCATCAGGTCGACTTGCGCGTGGCCAGCCTGCAAAACAGCCTGGCGCGCGACGACTGGGAACTCGACGCCACCGTCATCGACCAGCATCACCGCCTGTCGGACCAGCTGCATGGCCGCCAGTCGGAAACGGACGAGCGCCGCTACCAGAACAACCGCGCCATCGAAGCGACGGGCAACGCCCGCGGCGCCTACATGGAGCGCTTGCGCTACACCATCAAGACCTACAGCAAGAACATCAAGGAGCTGGGCGAACTGGCCGGCATCGAAGTGCATGCCGACCCCGTGCGCCTGGAAAACGATGACGTGCAGTTGTCGCAGGCGGGCTTGCACGTGCGTTTTAAATTCGACGGCAAGGGCGTGATCGGCATGAACGATGGCGAAGCGTCGGGTGGCCAGCAGGTGATGAAGTCGCTGGTGTTGCTGATCGGCTTGCTGAAATCGGAAGACGGTTCCGGCGGCTTCGTCTTCATCGACGAACCGTTTGCCCACCTCGATATCCGCAACATTCAATTGGTCGGCGAGTTCCTGAAGAATACGCAAGCGCAATACCTGATGACGACGCCGTTGACGCACAACACGGATGTCTACGATCCCTCGGAACTGACTTTGATCACGAGCAAAAAGAAAAAGGATAGCCAATGGGCGCAACCGATTTTCGTGCTGCAGCGCCGGGTCGAGCCCGTAGCGGGCAAGGTGGCATGATGCGCCGTTTGCTGCTGTCGGCCGCGCTGGCGCTGGCGTTCTCGGTGTCAGCGATGGCCAATGACGGCATCGGTTCGGTCAGTGCCGGCGGCATTATCGTCGGCAAGACCGACGCCGTGGCCATGAAAAAGGAAGTGCTGACGGTCAGCACGGACCTGATCAGGGTCGAGTACGAGTTCCTCAACGAATCGACAAACGATGTGGAAGAGACGATCATCTTCCCGCTGCCCGCCTACCAGGCCGGCTACCACCAGTCGCCCACGTACTATGGCCAGCCGCGGCAGTTCTCGATCGAGGTCGACGGCAAGCGCAAGGATTACCAGACCGTGCTGCTCGCCAAACTCGACGGCCGTGACGTGACGGCGCGCCTGGCGCAGCTGGGCCTGTCGGATGCGCAAGTCGCTTATTTCCCGTCATTCAGCCCGTTCGAAAAAAAGGTGGCGCCCTTGAGCGCCGCGCAGAAAAAAGCCATGATCGCCGACGGCTTGCTGGCCAAGCTGTCCGAAGACGAAGAATGGGTGCCGGCCTGGTCCGTGACGGTGGTCTACCAGTGGCAGCAGAAATTTCCTGCCGGTAAAGTCGTGCGCGTGCGCCATCAATATGCACCGTTCGTCGCGGCCGGCCCCGGCGCTTCCTACCTGGGCGATGGCAATACATTTGAAAAGAAATACTGCGGCGACAAGGCCTTCTACAAGACGTGGAACCGCCTGGTGGCACAACAGGGCGAGGGCGGCTTCGTCAATGCCAAGTGGGTCTCGTACATCCTCAAGACGGGCAATACCTGGAAGAATGGCATCGAGGACTTTACCCTGAACCTGGTCAAGGGCAAGCCGGACGAGCTGGTCAGCCTGTGCTTCCCCGGCACGTTTACCAAGATCAATCCCACCACCTTGCAAGTCAAGCTGCGCAATTTCCGCCCGCAGCAGGATCTGAACGTGTATTTCGGCAATGTCGAGGGTGGCAGCGAGAATACGGGCGAGGCGCCTGCGCTGCGTACCAATTACTTGCTGAAGAAATAGAAAGACAGCGCCATGCCCACTCCGATTCTCGCCCGCCGTCTGCGTAGCCTGTTCTTGGGCGCGCTGCTTGCCGCGCCTGCAGCCTGGGCCGACAGCCATACCGATTTCCAGCAAGCCAGCGGCCAGCTGGAAGCGCTGATGGCCAAGGCGACGCCGCAAAGCGGCTTGCCGCGCCTGGGCGACCCCGAGGTGGCGCAGCTGTTTGCGCAGATCGCCGAGCGCCCGCGCCTGTTCCAGGCGCCCGTCGCGGCGCTGCAGGACATGAACCAGAGCGTGGCCGTGTGCGAGCAGGCCATGCGGCTGGGAAAAACATACTATGCGTTTGGCCTCTCATGGCCTTTGCCGCTGTCCGGCGCTGAGCTGCTGCAGGCGCGCAAGGACCAGATGACGCGGAACCTGGCCAATTATGGCGATGAAATGAGCACCTTGTTTGCCTTTGGCATGCATTGTCATGGCCATGTGATCGGGCTGATGGAGCAGGAATTCAGTGCCCAGCCAGCGGATGCGGTGAGCGGAACCGAGCGCATGCGCGCGCGCGCCTTCAGCAAGGGTTCGACCGCCCTGTATGCTGGCGTGGTGCAGTTCGTGCAAGGGCCGTTCTGGAGCGTGGCGCAAAAGAAGCGGATGCTGGAAGCGGCGGCGCAGCACGCCACAGCGAATGCCAATCTGATGGCGCTGCCGTTGCGCGAGCGCCTGCCGACCAGCCTGGCCGATGCGGACAAGGATCTCGATCCCGCCCTGGCGCCGGCGCTGGCGACGATACGCCAGGCACTGGCGGTGACGACGTGTACCGGCCTGTGCCAGTACTACTGACTGATCTGACTTACTCGGGCGCCTGCAGCGGCTTGTTGCGCTGGCGCCAGCGCACCAGGCCCCACGCATACACGGCGTAGTAGCCGATGACGAGGCCGTAGGCGGCCATCGTCAGCGCGCTCTGGCCGAACGGCGGCGGCGGCACTGGCACGGCCTCGCGCGTGTTCATATAGATTTCCATGCCGCGGTACAGCAATCTGGCGATGAACAGCATCGTGATGGCCAGGCCCAGGTAGCGGTGCTGGGTAAAGAAGAAATCTTTTCCGACTTGCTCGAAGCGCGTCAGCTTCAAGCCCAGCACGCCCAGCCAGCCACCGGCCAGCGCGCCCGCGCCCAGGCTGGACAGGGGCAGGATGTCGAATTTCGTCGTCGTCGCCAGGAATAGCAGCAGCGCGGGAAACGCGATCGCCACGCTCCAGTGGCGCCACAGCTGCGACTTCTGGCGCGCCACCAGTTTCTTCAGGCGCGAATAAATGCGCCAGACCAGCAGCGGGACCAGTAACAGCAGGGCGAGGGTGGTGGTTTCCATGTAGGCAATCGGGTGCGGGTAAAACAGCGATTGTAAGCGAGATGGGGACGGGCGGCGATGCTTGTCAAACGGTAAAAGTTGCTGGTTGACATTTACATGGCATGAACGCACTATGCCTTGTCACAATGCGCCGCCATGAGCGGTGCATTCGCTTGTTGTCGCCACCTTCATACACTGGAGTTCCATGTCTACTCGTTTGCCTTTGCTGCCCATCACTGTCGGCCTGTTGGCCTCGTCCTCCCTGGCCATGGCGCAAGATAGCGCTTATCAAGCCCCGCCAGCGCCCCTGCAAGCCATCGTCGATGCGCCGCGCGCGCCGACCCTGAGCCTGAGCCCGAAACGCAACCTGGCGGCCGTGCTGCCCACGCCATCCTTGCCCGGCATTAGCGAAGTGGCACAGCCGGAACTGAAGCTGGCCGGTTTGCGCATCAATCCGCGCACCTATTCGGCCAGCCGCTTCAGCTTCCACACGGGACTGGGATTGCTCGACATCGATACGCAGAAGGAGATCAAGGTCAGCGGCTTGCCCGCCTCGCCCCGCATCGCCGACCTGGCCTGGTCGCCCGACCAGCGCTACCTGGCGTTTACGCATGTCGCCTATGCCGATCCCGCCAAGGGCGTGAAGGATGCGGGCGTGCAATTGTGGCTGCTCGACGTGCAGACGAAAGCGGCGCGCAAGCTGGCCAGCGCGCCCCTGTCGACCGTGTATGGCCGTGGTTTTTCCTGGATGCCGGACAGCAAGACCCTGCTGGTGCAGCTGAAGCCGGTCAAGCTGGGCGCGGCACCCGTGGCCAACGGCATCCCGACGGGTCCGTCCATCCAGGACAGCGTGCCGGGCGGTGGCGTCAAGCAATTGCGCACCTATCCCGACCTGTTGAAGAACGAACAGGATGCGCAGCTGTTCGAACACTACATCACCGTGCAGCTGGCCTTGCTGGACGTGACGGGCAAGCAGCGCCTGGTGGGCCAGCCGGGCCAGTTCTCGCGCGTGTCGGCCTCGCCCGATGGCAAGCATCTGTTGACGACCAGCATCGTGCGTCCGTATTCGTACATCGTCCCGGCGCATGACTTTGCCCACAAGATCGACGTGCGCGACCTGAATGGCAAGGTGGAGCACGCGGTGGCGGCCTTGCCGCTGGAGGAAGGGCTGCCGCCAGGCAATGATGCCGTGTCCGCCGGCGTGCGCTCCGTCAACTGGCGCGTCGATGCGCCCGCTACTTTGGTGTGGGCCGAAGCGCAGGATGGCGGCGATCCTGCCAAGACGGTCGAGATCCGCGACATCGTCTACACGCAGGCGGCGCCGTTCACTGCCAAGCCCGCCGTGTTGGCCAGGCTCGGCTCGCGCTACGCGGGCGTGGCCTGGGGCCGTGGTGACCTGGCCCTGCTCAGCGAAGCGTGGTACAAGACGCGCGCCGTCAAGCAGTGGAAGATTTCGCCAGATCAACCTTCCACGCCGGCCGACCTCGTGTATGCGGGATCCTTCGAAGACCGCTACAACGATCCGGGCCAGCCCGTCATGCGCGCAGATGCGGCTGGCTTGCCGCGCCTGCTCATCGCCTTTGATAACTCCATCCTGCTCGATGGCCAGGGCGCCTCGAAGGATGGCGACCGCCCGTTCATCGACCGTCTGAACCTGGCGACAAAACAGAAGGAGCGCCTGTTCCAGAGCGCCGCGCCCTACTATGAAAACGTAGTGGCCGTGCTGGACGAGGACGGCAGCCGTTTGCTGTCGACGCGCGAATCGCCGACCGAGCAGCCGAATTACTTTGTGCGCAACCTGAAACAGCAGGGCGCCGCGCAATTGACGGCCCTCACGCACTTCCCCCATCCGCTGCCGCAATTGAAGGACGTGCAGAAAGAGCTGATCCGCTACAAGCGCGCCGACGGCGTGGACCTGACGGCGACATTGATGCTGCCGCCGAACTACGACGTCAAGCGCGACGGCCCGCTGCCGACCCTGATGTGGGCGTATCCGCAGGAATTCAAGACGGCCAGCGCGGCCAGCCAGACCAAGGGTTCGCCGTACAAATTCAACGCCGTCAGCTACTGGGGCCCGGCCGCCTTCCTGTCCATGGGCTACGCCGTGCTCGACAATCCATCGTTCCCCATCGTCGGCAACGGCGAGCAGGAACCGAACGACACCTATCTGCCGCAGCTGGTGGCCGATGCCGAAGCGGCCGTCGATGAAGTGGTGCGCCGGGGTGTGTCCGACCGCAACCGCATCGCCATCGGCGGCCACTCGTATGGTGCCTTCATGACGGGCAACTTGCTGGCGCATACGCGGCTGTTCCGCGCCGGCATCGCCCGCAGCGGCGCCTACAACCGCACCCTGACGCCGTTCGGCTTCCAGGCGGAAGAGCGTTCGTTCTGGCAGGCGCCGGCCGTCTACCAGGCCATGTCGCCGTTCAACTATGCGGACAAGATCAAGGATGCGCTCTTGATGATCCATGGCGAGCAGGACAACAACTCGGGCACCTTCCCCATCCAGAGCGAGCGCATGTTCCAGGCCGTCAAGGGACTGGGCGGCACGGCGCGCCTGGTGATGCTGCCGAACGAGAGCCATGGCTACCGCGCGCGCGAATCGATCATGCAGATGCTGTATGAAAGCAACAACTGGCTGGAGAAATATGTGAAGAACGCCCCGCCGCCGGCCGCCGACGTCAAGCCTGCAGCGAAATAAGGGGCGCGCAGGGCAGGTGGCGCATCTCTCGTGGTATGGTCTTCTTTTGTCTGCAGGGAGGCTAGCCATGACCGTCATCCACGCCCACCGCGCGCCCGACCCGGCGCCTGTCGATGAACCCATGCCGGCACCGGAGCCGCAAGAAGCGCCCGGGCACCATCCGGGGCCCGTGCATCCGGTGCCGCAGGACGATCCCGTGCCGCACCCGCATCCCAGTTAACCTCGTCAAGAAAGGCTGTTTCAGATGGCAATTGTCAAGGAAGTCTACACACGCAAAGTCAGCGGAGAATCGTTTGACTATGAACTCGATTACACCCAGGGCGCGGACGTGGCCTGGATTGCGCGCGTGTACCACGACGGCGTGCTGAAAGGCTCGCCGCACGGCGCGCTGACGGCCAACGTGCTGTCCGGCCCCGCGCTGGAACAATACCTGCGCGCGTATGTCGAAGGCATGATCGAGCGGGGGCTCGACGTGGCCGAGTAAGCTGTTTGCGGTAGAGCAAAGAAAAGGGCGCCGAGGCGCCCTTTGTTGTTTCTGGTGGTGTCGGATTACGCGTATGCACATGGGCCGTAGATACTGTTATCCCCGTCAAGCGGCATGCAAGGCCGGATCAAATATTTTTCCCGACCTGAGCACACCAAATGCCACATGCACCAGCTTGCGCATCATGGCGCCGATGATCAGCTTGGGCGCCTTGCCGGCGTCACGCAGGCGCTGACCGAAGCGCTTGCCCCAAGACGTCTTATGGACTGCCACCATGGCCGGCATGTACAGTGCCTTGCGCAGGAAGCTGTGGCCGACCTTCGACATGCGTGGCTTGCCACGCACGCTGGAACCCGACTCGTGCTGGCGCGGGTCGAGTCCCGCAAACGCTACCGCCTGCTTGGCGCTGTCGAAGCGGTCCGGATTGGCATAGTAGGACAGCAGTACCGGAATCGTCCGCTCGCCCAGGCCAGGGATGCTATCGAGCAGTTCGCGCTTGTCGCGTAAATCCGGGTCGTCATCGATATGACGGCGGATCGCCAGGATCAGCGCCTTGATCTCGGCGTCGAGCCAGACAATATGATCCTCGATACCCTGGCGTACCGCCGCGCGCGCGACTTCAAGCCGGTTGCTTTCCTGCAGGCGCATCGCCTGCAGGGCATCCAGGCGCAGCACCAACGCGCGCAGCGATTGCTCGGCGGGCGATGGCGCCAGCCAGGGCTCTGGCTGGCGTTCGTGGGCGAAGTCGGCGATCAGTTGTGCGTCGACCTTGTCGGTCTTGGTGCGCACCAGGCGCGAAGCGCCGAAGGCCTTGATCTGGGCCGGATTGATGACACTGACCACCATGCCAAGTCCAGCGAGATATTCGGCCACCCCTTCCCAATAGGTGCCAGTCGCTTCCATGCACACCCTGGGGTTGCCGGCAGCGTGCTTCAGCAGCCATGCGTTGAGTGCAGTGAATCCTGTGTGGTTGTTCTCGACAACCTTGTTACGATGCTTGCCGTTGGGTAGGCGCAGCGCGCAGTCGAGCTTGGCCTTGGCAACGTCGATTCCTAAATTAAACATGCTGTGTTCCTCTTGCGATCTACCTTGCAAATGCGGGCTAACCGGCATGCCGGTGCCAAAGATACTGTCCGATCTTGACATGGAGGATGGGTAACTGGTGCGAGATCTACGGAGCTGGCTCGGGGCCTAAGGGCGGATACGGCATCCAGTTACCCGGTCTTGATATGCCTACCAAGATTTTGACAGCGGTCGATGCCGTTCGCAATACCACGAACGGCATGAGGGGAATAATACAAGGTCGGATTAGCGGGGCAAGGCCCCGCGTAATCCGACAACATTGTTGGCCGCCACTCTAATCAAACGCCCACGTGTACAACACGTCCAGCGCATTGTTCGTGCCCGTCTGGAACTGCAGGGTGATGCGGCGGTTCAGCTTGTAGCGCAGTTTCACCAGGCTCGTCGCCGTGCTCGTGCCTTGCTCGAACGTCAGATAGGCGCGCGACGACAGCCGCTTGCCGACGGTGACGACCGTGCTTTCCAGCCCTTGCGCCTGCGACAGGCCCACTTCATCGAGGCCCAGCGAACTGGCCAGCTTGCCCTGCAAGCCGCCGCCGGAGCCGCCGAAGAGGGCGCCCGCCGCCGTGGTGAGCAGGGCCATCTCGTCGCCAGCCGCCGTTTCCGCGCCGTGGCCGAGGATCAGCCAGGCCAGCTTGTCGCTGTCCGACACGCTGGGCGTGGAGACCAGCTTGGCCGTCGGCGCCTGGGCCGTGCCGCGCACTTCCACGCCCGCTTCCACATTCGTTTCCGACAAGGCTTCGCCTTCGGGACGCTTGCGCACGGCCAGGATATTCAGCGACGGGTTGTCGTAGGCGCCCGTGAAGGCGATCAAGCCCCGTTCGATCGACAGCTTCTGTCCGTACGCCGCGTACAGGCCGTTGACGACGCGGATGCTGCCCGTCACGCGCGGCGCGGCGCGGTTGATGACCCTGGCGCGCACATTGCCCGCCAAATCCGCATCGAGTCCCATGCCGCGCAGGTGGAAGGCATTGCCCAGGTCAAATTCCAGATCGATATTCAGGGGCAAGGATGGCGCTTCCTTGCCGCCCTTGACTTCCTTGCCCAGCACCACCACGTCATTGCTTTGCGTCGGGGTATCTTGTGGCGCCAGCTCGATCAGCGCGCGGTTGGCCTTGAACTTGCCCTCGAAGCTGAAGCGCTTGTCGTTGCGTACCAGGGTGCTGTTGCCCGACAGGATCAAGGTGCGGTCGGGGCGCGACAGCGCCTGCAGGCGGTCGGCCATCAGTTTCAGTTCCAGGCTCGCTTCGCCATTTGCAAAGCGCACCCAGCCATCTGCCTGCACCTTGCCATCGCCGCCGTCAAAGCTCAAACGCTGCAATTGCAATTGATCGCCGGCCAGCT
The DNA here is from genome assembly GCF_019443505.1 of Janthinobacterium sp. PAMC25594. Lineage (NCBI taxonomy): Bacteria > Pseudomonadati > Pseudomonadota > Betaproteobacteria > Burkholderiales > Oxalobacteraceae > Janthinobacterium > Janthinobacterium sp. PAMC25594. Next base: position 3,365,919 of record NZ_CP080377.1, on the reverse strand, counting down.
TGGCTTGCAGCACGCCATTGCGCAATTTCAAGCCCTGGTCGGCCCAGTTCACCAGCAGCTTGCTGCCGTTGATGTCGCCATTCAATTGCGGCGCGCCGATGGTGCCGCTGCCGGACAAGGCCACTTTCAAGGCGCCGCCCAGCTCCAGGCCCGGCTGGCCCGTCAGTGGCGCCAGCCACGCCAGTGTATCGATGCTGGTGGTGCCCGTCAGCGAGAGGGCGCTGTCGTTGCTGATGCGTCCGTTCAGCATTTGCACGGTGGCATTGATATCGCTCTGGCCCGCGCGCGCGCCATCGAGTTTCACGGCCAGGCGCAGTTGCTGGTTGGCGACATCCACGCGGGCATCGAAGGTGCGCAGTCCCAGCGCCAGCGGCTGTTCCACGCCCACCGTCACATCGCCTTTTTCGCGGTAGATGTGCAGCATGCCGGCCAGGGACGGGTCTTTCTGCTTGGCCGTCGGCACCTGCATGTCGAGCGACCATTGCGCGCCCAGGGTCAGGTCGCTGCGCGCATTCGCCTGCAGCGAGGGGATCACTTGCGCCAGGTAGGTCAGCGCCACGCCGGCCGCCTGGCCGGAACTGCTCCAGCGGGGGCCGTTCTTGACCAGGCTTTGCATGGTGATGCTGCCTGCTGGCAATTTGATGACGGCGTTGCCCACGCTGATCTGCTCGGGCTGGCCCAGGCCCGCCACGCCGCTGCCGGCCGGTCCCGCCACTTTCACGGGCACGGGCGCTTGCAGCACCAGCGCATAGCGGCCCTTGTTTTGCAGGCTGTCGATGCTGCCCGTCCAGGCGGCGCCGCTCTGGCTGCCGCGGATTTGCACGGTGGCGTCGAAATCGTCATTGCGCGCCGCCAGGCTCACCGTATGGCTGCCGCGCGTGCCCGTCGTGCCCAGGCGGGCGCTGGCCAGCTTGAAGGTGGGCGTGCTGTAGCCCGTGATGTCCAGGCTGCTGACCATGGGGTCGAGCGCGCCTTGGCCGGCGCCCACGCTGGCGCTGCCTTTGACGGCTTTCAATTGCTGGTCGCCAAAGAAGGTCAGATCCTTGCCATCGAGCGTCAGTTGCGCGGCGGGCGCGTCCATCTTGCCGCTCACGGTACCGGCCGCATGCAGCACGCCGGCAAACTTGGGACCCAGGGTCGACAGTTGCGGCGCATCGAGTTTCCATGTGAGCTTGTCGGTGGCGCCGCCCAGCGCGCCCTTGGCCAGCAGGCTGTTCGGCCCCAGGCGCAATTCCGTATCCACGCTGTCGATGCGTTTCGCGTTGGCGGACAATTTGGCGTAGCCGGCCAGCGGTGCATTTTGCAGGGTCGATTCACGCAGGGCCAGGTTCAGGGCCACTTGCCAGTCGCTGGTCAATCGGCCGCTGCCGTTGAAGTCCGCATTGACGTTGCCGTTAGGCAGTGATGCGCCAAACGCGGCCGGGTTGATCTTTTGCAAGGATCCCGTCATTTTCAATTCCGCCTGCTGCTTCGGCCCCGTCAATCCCACTTCGCCGCTGGCGTGGATGGCGCTGTCGGGCGCGGGACGCTTGCCGCTGGTGAGGCCCAGTCCCTTCGCATCGGCAACAAAGCTCGTGCGCGGCTGTTGCAGCGTGCCTTGCACCACGCCGCTGGCCTGCACGGCGCCCAGCAAGTCGCTTTTCAGGGCGGACAGCTGGCGCGCATCGACGTTCCAGTTGAGTTTTTCGCCGGCGCCGCCAAAGTTGCCCTTGGCCGTGACATTATTCTTGCCCAGCGCCAGTTGCACGTCGATGCCGCTGAAATGCGCCGCATCGGCCGTCAGCTTGCCCTTGCCGGACAGGGGCTGATCCAGCAGCTTGCTGGGGCGCACGGTAAAGTCCGCATGCGCCAGCCACTTGGGTGCAACGTGGCCGTTGGCGCGCACGTCGAGGTTCAGGTCGGCCACGGGGAAAGCGCCGAAGTCGGCGGGATTGAGGCGGCTGGTGCTGGCCACGGCCTTGAACGGCTGCTCGTCCTTCAGGCTGATCTGGCCCGTCGCGTTGACGCTGCTTTTGCCTGCCTGCAAGGTCGCCTTGCGCAGTTGCACCAGCGAGTCGGCCAGTGTCGCTTCCACATCCAGGCGCAGCTTGGCTTCACCGAGCCTGGCGCGCAGGGTTTGCGTCTTGCCGTCGCTGTCGAGCACGATGTCGCCGACGATCTTCGTGCTGTTGATGCTGCTGTAGATGTGCTGCAAGTCGATCTTGTCCGTGTGCAAGGTCAGTTGCGCATTGCCGATGGGGCCATCGACGGCGTCGCGGTTGAGTTTGCCGCCGCCCGTGAATTTGCCCGCGTTGCCGAAATCGATGATGGCCGATTCCAGGGTCGTGGCCGTCAGGGTGCCGCCCAGGCGCGCTTCGAACTGGCGCAGCGGCAGCTTTTGCTGGTCGATGGGGCCAGGCGTGGCATGGTTGAGGATGGCCAGCTTGCCCGACACCGTTTGCTTGGTCGGCCGGGTGTCGATGGCGGCATCGAGTTCCAGGCTCAGGTCCGCCTGCGGCAAGGTCGCGTCGAATTTGCCTGGATTGATGTTGCGGCCACGGATGTTGGCCGAGCGCAGGATGATGACGGGGTCGAACGGCGCCAGCGCCAACCGGGCATCGGCTGTGGCCGCGCCCGCGCTGCCCTTGGCCGTGACGTTCAGCAGATTCAGGTCGCCGCCCAGTTGCAGCGCCAGGGCGGCCGGTTTTTCGCCGGCGGCAGGGTTGAGCTGCGTCAAGCCCGCCTTGCCGCTGAGTTTGAATGGCTGCGTGGCGGCAATCGTGGCGCTGGCCGTGGCCTGGCCGAACGGCGTCAGCGCCGAGGCGTCTTCCAGCTGCCATTGCGACTTGTCGCCCGACAAGGTGAAATGGATCTTTTCAAATACCGTGTTGCCGCCCGCGCTGATGAGGGCCACCTTGTCCAGGCGCGCGTCGGCAATGCCGATTTTAAAAGGCGCGGCCAGGCTGGCGGGCATCGTCGACGGTTCCTCGGACGGCGCCGTGCTTGCCACGGACAGGCTGGCCACGTGCAGTTCGCTGATGGCGATGCCTTCCGAAAAGAACTGGAACGGCGACCAGTTGATGTCGATATTGTCGGCCGTGATGTGCTGCGTCTTGCTGCGGTAGCTGACGTGGCCCAGGTGCATGCGGTTGTACAGCGAGCCGGACACGCCCGACACTGCGATGTCGCCGCCGCTGGCGCTGGCCACTTTTTGCACCAGCATCTGCAAGGTCGATTCGCGGCCCAGGAACCAGAAGGCGCCGCCCAACAGCACGGCCAGGCTGGCGACGGCGATCAGCACGTAGCGCACCCAGCGACGCGGTTTTTTCGCCGGCGGTGGCGGCGCGGCGTCGTGGGACTCGGTAGAAATATCGGACATCAGAAAGTAAATCCCAGAGAAAAGTGCAAACGGTATTTTTGGACGGCGTGGCCATATGCCACGTCGACATTGATGGGGCCGACGGGGCTCTTGTAGCGCCCGCCCAGGCCATAGCCCGATTTCGGCGTCAACGCCTTGACGGTATCGGCCGCGTTACCGGCGTCATAGAAGGCGGCAATCGCCCACTTCGGCTTGAACCAGTACTGGTATTCGGCGCTGGCGGTGGCCATGTAGCGCCCGCCGACGGTGGCGTCGCCCTCTTTGACGCCCAGTTCCTGGTAGCCATAGCCACGCACCGACTGGTCGCCGCCCGCGCGGAACAGGTAGACGGCCGGCACGCCGCGTTTTTCCTTCGAACCCAGCGCGCCCATTTCGCCGCGCACGATCAGCTCGCCCTTTTCACCGAGCGGACGGTAATACACGGCCTTGCCGGCCACGCGCACGAAGCGCTCGTCCGTCAGCACGGGCAGCAGGGCGCCGCCCAATTGGGCGTTGATGACGTAGCCCCTGGTGGGGAACAGCAGACTGTCGAGGCTGCGCTTGGTGATGGCATAGGTCAGCGGCAAGCTCTTGCTGCGCGTCTGTTCCAGGCCCACGATGGTCTTGTCTTCGCTGAGGAACTCGAACGTCAGGCTGCGTTCGAGGTTGGTGCCGCCCCAGTTGCGCTTGGCCGAGATGGTGGTGACGGCCGTGATTTCATTGGAAATGTCGCTGCGCTCGAACGAGGCGCCCGCGCTGTCGTTGTAGCCGCGCTCGGTGGTGGGGAAATAGAAGTTGGCGTGCGCCGCCTGTTTCTTCGTTTCCATGGTGATCGCGCTCTTGAAGCGCGTGCCCCACACGTTCAGGTTGTCATAGTTGAGCTGGGCGCGATTGCCCGTATTCGTACTGAAACCGAGACCGGCGCTGACGTTTTGCTGCTTGTTTTCCGTCACGCGCACGACCAGCGGCAGTTGCGGCGCGGGGCCGCGGTTGGGGGGCCTGGTTTCGGCGGCGTCACCGGCGGCCTCGGCTTGCTGGCTTTCCTGGCCCGCCTCGATCTGCTCGCCCAGGATGCTGCTCATGTCGGCGCTCACTTCCACGCTGGCAAAGTAACCCGTGTCCTGCAGGCGCGCCTGGAACGATTGCAGCGCCGATTCGCTGTAATAGTCGCCCGGGCGTATCTTGTCGAGGTTGCGGATGATGCTGGCATCGTAGCGCTTCAGGCCTTCGATGCGCAGTTCGCCAAAGCGCAGTTCGGGGCCGCTGTCGAGCACCACCAGCAAGGACACCTTGTGCGTTTCCGGGTCAACCACGGCTTGCGTGTCGACCAGCTGGGCGCGCGGGTAGCGCGTCTGCACCACTTCGCGCAGCAGCGCGCGCTTGGCCGATTCCCATTCGGCCTGGCGGAACACGCTGCCCGATTTCAGCGACCAGCTGCGCTTCAAGCCTTCCGTATCGAAGGGCTCGGATGCGGCCAGCGGCGGCGTGGGGTCGAAGCCGCGCAATTCCAGCTCGACCTTGTCGATGGTCACCGGTTCGCCCGGGTCGACGTCGACGATGACGACGGGTTTGGCGCCCGTCGTATCGACGCGCACCGTGACGACGGGCGTGTAGTAGCCGGCCGTGGCGACGAGGTTTTTGGCTTGCTCGGGCGTATCGCGCACGAGGCGCTGCAATTGTTCGCGGTCCATGCGCGGGTTGCCGCGGAAGCGTTCCAGGTCCAGGTTTTTTTCCAGCAACTCATCGAGGTCGCCGGGCGCGTTGACCTTGACCTCGTACTGCAGCGGCGCGGGTGCCGCTTCCGTGGCGCTGGCGCTCTCTGGAGCAGCATCTTGCGTGCCCTCCTGCGCGCGGGCTTCGGCGATCGGGCATATCAAGATGACACTGCCGGCGGCCGCCAATGTCAGTTGCCCCATTACTTTTGTCACTACTTGTGCCAAAATTCGTGGTCGTATCGCCTTGCCGGCAGCCGTATGCCGTATGGGTCGTGCAGAAAACATGGTGCTCCAGATGAGTAAATGCTGACTGCATGTTACCGGAATAGGTAAACTGATGGCGGACGAATAAGTATTTTTTGCGCGGGGAATCACGTTTCCCCGCGCACGATTGCAACAGAGTAAAACTGAAAAGAAAGAAATTATGCTAGCAACGGACTCCGCACTGGTGCTCTTTAGCGGTGGACAAGATTCCACCACCTGCCTGGCCTGGGCCTTGAAACACTATAGCCGCGTGGAAACCATCGGCTTTGACTATGGACAGCGCCATGCGATCGAGCTGACCGTGCGTCCCGGCGTGCTCGAACAGATGCGCCGGCAATCGCCCGAGTGGGACAGCCGCCTGGGCCAGGATCACATGATCGACCTGTCCCTGATTGCCGCCATTTCCGATACGGCCATGACGCAGAACGTCGAGATCGTCATGCAGGAAAACGGCTTGCCGAACACCTTTGTTCCTGGACGCAATTTGCTGTTCATGACGGTGGCCGCCACCGTGGCCTACCGCCGCGGCTTGACGGTGCTCGTCGGCGGCATGTGCGAAACGGATTTTTCCGGCTACCCGGATTGCCGCGACGATACGATGAAGGCCCTGCAAGTGGCGCTGAACCTGGGCATGAACACGCGTTTGAAACTGGAAACGCCGCTGATGTGGCTGGACAAGGCGCAAAGCTGGGATCTGGCGGAAGACCTGGGCGGCCAGCCGCTGGTCGACCTGATCCGCAGCGGCACGCACACCTGCTACCTGGGCGAGCGGGGACAATTGCACGACTGGGGCTATGGCTGCGGCACTTGCCCCGCCTGCGCCCTGCGCGCGAATGGCTACCAGCAATACGCGGCGAGGAAGGCCGCCAAGTAAGTAATTTTGCGCCGTTTCTTCAAGCGGCGCGGCAGGGGGACACGCCATGCTGTGGTTTTTGCCACAGGAGCGCCTTGTCATGAAATCCCTCTTTGCCGCGCTGTACGGCCCCGTCTTCTGGGCCGGCTTCATCGGCGCCGCCGCCTGCCTGATCGCGGTGTGCGACACCTCTCTCTGGGTCTTGCCGCCCTTGCTGCTGCTGGCCCTGCTCACGTCCTTTCTTGCCGAGCGTTATCTGCCGTACGACGATGCCTGGAACCATGCGCACGGCGACGGCTGGCGCGACGTGCTGCACGCGTTCGTCAACGAGGCGCTATACCTGCCGGGCCTGGCGGCGTTTCCCCTGCTGGCAGGACACCTGGCGCTGGGGCCGTTCTGGCCCGTCCAGCTGCCGTTCTGGCTGCAACTGTTGCTGGCCATCCTCATTGCCGACTGCGGCATTACCCTGGTGCATTACCTGAGCCACCGCTACTATTTTCTGTGGAAACTGCATGCCGTGCATCACAGCGTGCAGCGCCTGTATGGATTCAATGGCTGGATGAAGCATCCGCTGCATCTGCTGCTGGAAGCGGCGGGCGGCATGCTGCCCTTGCTGCTGCTGGGCATACCGGAGCGTGTCATGGCCGTGCTGGCGTTTGCCGTGGCGATCCAGCTGCTGCTGCAGCATGCGAATGTCGACATGCGCATGGGGCCGCTGCGCCACGTGTTTGCCTGGGCGCCCTTGCACCGTTTTCACCACATGAAATACGGCACGGCCGGCGACGTGAATTTCGGCCTGTTCTTTACTTGCTGGGACCGCTTGCTGGGCACCTGCTTCGACGCGCCGGATTATCGCATGCGGGGCGAAGACCTGGGCATCGGCAGCCGTCCCGATTATCCCGTGGCCTACCTGCCGCAATTGATCGAACCATTCCGCGCGGAAGAGGGCGTGCGCGCGCCCGAGCTGCCGGCCGGCTTGAAGCCGGCGCAGAAGTGACACTTAATCGAGCAGCTTGACCTTGAGCTGGCGCAAGCTGCGGTCGGCGCGCACGCCGAACAGGCTGCGCATGGTGCGCGAAAAATGCGCGGCATCGGCAAAGCCGGCGCCGTGGGCCGCGTCCGTCAGGGTGCTGCCGAGCAAGATGAAACGGATGGCCAGGCGCAGGCGGCGCCACAGCACCAGCCGGCGCACGGGCAGGCCCAGCTGGGCGCTGAACAGGCGTTCCAGCTGGCTCAGCGACAAATGCGCGGCCCCGGCCACGGCGGCCGCGCTGACTTTGCCCGACAGCAGCGCATCGACTTGCTCCAGCGCGCGCCGCAGGCGGGGATCGGGCAAGTGCTCGCGCGGCTGGGCCTGCAATGCGGCGGCGACATTGTCCAGCGTGGGGGCGCCAGCATGGGCGGCGGCCAGCAAGGCCGCGCCGCTCAGGCGCTGCGGTTCCGCATAGATGGTCAGCATGAAAGCCGGCGCGGCCACGATGGCGTGCGGGCGCAGGCTTTCGATCAGCAAGTGCCGCGCCGTGTGGACGATACCGTCGAGTTCTGCCGTGAAGGGCGCCCCGGTGCTCAGCATCAGCTGGTGCGCATAATGGGCGTGGCTGTCCGTGGCGCCAACTGCGCCATGCAGGATGGCAAAGTCCGGCGCCAGCCATAGTGTTCCCTGCCAGCTATCCTGCTGCAAACGCGACTCCTGCGTGATGGTTTCCAATGTATCGAATTTTCCCGAAGTACTCATTATTGCATTTGCGAAATTTGTGATTTTTTTAATACAATATTCAGCATTGCAAGGGCGCCCGCTGTAACGTACTATCATTCTCATCGACTACCGATGGTAATCGTGCAGCCCGCTGCCAGCCATGCTGCTGACCGTGTAGCGGTTTGATGTCCGTTCTGCCTGTCAGCCTGTCATGCCTACACGCGCGTCTACGTCGTGGTTTGCTCGGTCAGTGTCGCACTGGGTGGGGCCGCGCGTGCTGGCTGCGCTGGTGCTGGCGCTGTGCCTGGGACTGACGTATGGCGCCTGGCGCAATGCCCACGACGCCAGCGAACAGCAGGTGCAGGCCGATTTTGACTTCCGCGTGCGCGAACTGGTGGGCAACATCGTCGTCCGCATGCAGACCTACATCCAGGTGCTGCACGGCGTGCAGGGACTGTATGCCAGTTCGCAGGACGTCACGCGCAGCGAATTCCATGCCTATCTGGCGGTGCAGCAGGTGGACCAGCATTTTCCCGGCATCCACGGCATCGGCTACCTGCCGCTGTTGCCCGGTGCCGGGCTGGCGCGGCACGAAGCGAGCGTGCGCGCGGAGGGATATCCCGGCTATGCCGTGCGTCCGCCGGGCCAGCGCGCCTGGCATGCGCCCATCACTTATCTGGAACCTTTAAGCGAAAGCAACCTGCTGGCGTTCGGCTATGACATCTGGTCGGAACCCGTGCGCCGCGCCGCGCTCGAACAGGCGCGCGACACGGGGCAAGCGGTCATGACGGGCAAGATCCACCTGGTGCAAGATGGCGGCAGCGCCCAGGCGCATGGCTTCCTCGTCGTGCTGCCCGTGTATGACAATGGATTGCCGCATGCCAGCGTGGCGCAGCGCCGCGCCGCCTTGCGCGCCTGGGTGTTTGCGCCGTTCCGCATGGTCGACCTGATGGCGGGCGTGGGCGGCGAGGGGGCGCGCCAGCTGGATCTGGAAATCTATGATGGGGCACAACAGGCTGAGGCGGCCCTGATGTATGACAGCTTGCCGGAGCTGCTGGCGGCGGCCGGGTCGGACAGCCTGGTGTCGCAGCAGGCGGTCAGCATCGCCGGCCATGCCTGGACCTTGCGCGTGCGCGCCATGCCGGGCTTCGATGGCGAGCTGCTGGCGCGGCCCCGCCTGGTGGCCTGGACCGGCTTGCTGGCCAGCATCGTGCTGGCGCTGGCGGCCTGGCTGCTGGCGGCGGGCCGCGCCCGCGCCCAGGCGGCGCTGGCGCGTTCGAGCCAGTTGACGGACCAGCTGGAGCAGGGCCAGGCCAGCGTGCTGGCGATGGCCGAGGCGGCGCAGCGCAGCCAGGCCATGCTGCGCAGCATCCTCGATTCGACCATCGACGGTATTTTGGTCGACAACATCGAAGGCCGCATCTTCACCTCGAACCGGCGCTTCCGCGACCTGTGGCAAGTGCCCGACGCGCTCGACTGGCAAGCGGACGGTGCGGCACTGGTACGCCATGTGGAAAGCCAGCTGGAGCAAGCGGCGCCTTTCCTGGGAGCACGCGCCCACGCGCCGCATGGCCACCGCGAGCGGCGCGACGTGCTGCACCTGCGCGATGGACGGGTGGTCGAGCAATATGTGCGCAGCATGCAGTTGGGCAATGAACAGGCGCGCTTGTGGACCTTCCGCGACATCAGCGAGCGCAGCCAGATGGAACGGCGCGAGCACACGCGGCGGCAAGTGCTGGAAATGCTGGCCACGGGCGCGCCGCTGGAGCGGGTGCTGGAAAGCGTGGTGCTGAGCGTGCAAGCCGACCATCCCGCCATGCTGTGCAGCATCTTGTTGCTCGATGAAAACCGCCACCGTCTGGTGCTGGGGGCGGCGCCCAGCTTGCCCGCGTTTTTCAACGTGTCCAGCCATGGCCATGGCCTCGACACCCTGCAAGGCGTGCATGGCATCGCCGCGCAAGCGCTGCGCGACGGCCAGCGCGTGATCGTGGGCGACTTGCATGCCGCTGCCGATGTGCAAGAGACGATGGAACTGGCGTGGCGGGCCCAGCTGCAATCGTGCTGGGCCGAGCCCGTGCGTGGCGGCTCGGGCAAGTTGCTGGGCGTGCTGATGGCGTATCACCGCCAGCCTACCTTGCCGGGCGCGGCGCATCTGGCGCGGCTGAGCGAGGCGGCGCACCTGGCCGGCATGGCCATCGAACAGGCGCAGGTGGCGCTGGCCCTGCGCGCCGGCGAAGCGCGTTTCCGCAGTCTGTACGATCATGCGCCCGTGGCTCTGTGGGAACAGGACTGGTCGGCCGTGCGCGCCGCGCTCGTTGCGCTCGAACAAGCGGGCGTGCGCGACCTGGGTGCCCATTTCCAGGCCCATCCGGACGCGCTACAGCGGCTGGCGGGGCTGGTGCGCATCATCGATGCGAACGGCGCCGCGCTGGCGCAGGTGCGCGCCAACGAGAGCGACCAGCGCCGCGGCGCGCTGGGCCTGGCGCAGAATTTCGATGCCAGCGCCTTGCCCCGTTTTGGCGATGCGCTGCTGGCGCTGGCTGGCGGCGCCCACCTGTACGAGTGCGAGAGCAGCTTCCTGCGTCTCGATGGCGCGGCGCGGCAAAATGAGCTGAGCTTGCTGGTGATGCCCGGCCATGCCGACAGCCTGGACTTCGTCATGGTGTCCTCGCTCGATATCACCGAGCGCAAGCGCATGAACGCGGAATTGCTGCAATTGGCGACCACCGATTTTTTGACGGGCTTGCCGAACCGGCGCCATTTCATGGCGGCACTGGAAAACGAGCATGCGCGGCTGCAGCGCGAACTGGCCAGCTGCGCCAGCGTGTTGATGCTCGATATCGATCACTTCAAGCGCGTCAACGACGAGTATGGCCACGCCGTGGGCGATACCGTGCTGCGCCACCTGGGCGCGCTGATGTGCCAGGCGCTGCGCAAGGTCGACGTACCGGGCCGCGTGGGCGGCGAAGAATTCGCCATCTTGCTACCGGGCACCGACCTGGCGGCGGCGGCCGTGTTTGCGGAGCGGTTGCGCCGGCGCGTGGCGGAAAGCTCGCTGACCACCGATGGCGGCATCCTGATCACCATCACGGTGAGCATCGGCATGGCCGCCATGGCCGGCACGGATGCCGATTGCGACGCCGTGCTGGCGCGCGCCGACGAGGCCCTGTACCGGGCCAAGCGGGGCGGGCGCAACCGCATCGAACAGAATGATGGCGGCAGCGACGGCGTGCTCAGCAAATTCATGGCGCAGTGATTACAGGCTGTGCTGATGCGCTTGTGCCTGCTTGTGCTTGCGGCTGACGATCAGCCAGACGATGGCCACGGGAATCAACAGGGGCAGCAGCACGGGCGTGCTCAGCGCCAGCACCAGCACCACGCAGAGTGCCAGCACGGCGATCAGCACCACGCCCATTCCCGCCAGCACCACGCCCGTGACGACGGCGGCGCACACCAGCGCAATGGCGGCGACCAGCAAGCCGCCACCGGCAAACACCAGGCCGAACAGCCATTCCAGCGGACCGTCGACATCGTCGCCGTTGAACTGCATGTGCATGTCGCTGCCACCGACCTTGTCGAGCAACAGGCAGGCCAGCATGACGATGAGGATGAAGGTGAGCAGTTTTTTCATGGTAAGCCTCGGTGTGTGGGTGATGGGGTGTTGCATGCTACACACTGTAGGGGCGCGCCGGGCTGGCCGCCAGCGGCATGCGACAGGCCGTCATTTTCACGGTATGGGAGGTCTGTACGGGCAGAAAATGCTGAATCTGGAACAAGATTTCTTTTCTTGTAATACGCGCAAGCCGTCCTATACTGAATACCTCAGTCTCGCAAGGAGGGCAACATGCTTTTGTTTGCAGATACCGGGGATCAATCGCTATCCCTTTCCCACCATCGAACCACGCGCCAGCGTAGCGCCCCGCAGTCCTGCGCCGAGCCCGTCGGCGCGCCATCGGCGATACCTCCGATCATCATCAATCCCTTTAATTACCATGCGCCATTGCCAGCCATCGACCCGCGCTGGGTGCCGCCCGGTCCGCCGCTGACCTGGCCCAGCCGGCCTGCCATGTCCATGTGCTGACGGCACCGGCGGACGGCAGTCGGCTGGTCTGGCCGTGAAAAAGCCCGCATCGCGGGCTTTTGCCAGTACTTGCCCGCGTCAGGAGGATTTGCGGCGCAGCATGAAACCCAGCAAGCCCAGGCCGGCCAGCAGCATGGCATAGGTTTCCGGTTCGGGAACGGCCGCGATGAAGGCGTGGTTGTCCGTCTCGAAGGCATTCTGCGTGGAGTTGAAGGCAACCGAGGTGATCTTGCTGCCAACGCCGGCGAAGGCGTTCACGTACAGGCCCACGGACTGATTGCCGTTGGCGGCATCGCCGGCCAGCGTTGCCAGTTGCGTGCCCGTCAGCGTGGTCGAGCTGTGGTCGGCAAAGGTGTAGGTCACGCTGTTGTACGTGTCCGGCGAACCCATGTAGAAGCCGAAATAGCTCAAGCCGCCACTGAAGTTGGCGGTCACGGGCGAGTGCTGGTCGGAAGAAGTGCCTGCCGACAAATACTTGCTCATATCGCCAGGAGGCGTGGCATGGTTGCCGTTCGTGCCGGTGAACAGCGCGCCGTCGATGTAGTTGGCGGGCAGGATGCCGCTGTTGAAATCGATCGTGGTGGCGCCTGCAACGGATGTCACCAGCCCTTGGCCGGCCAGGGCCGTGCCGCCGGCCGTAAATGTGGGGACGGCGCTGGCGCTGCCTGCGGCGGCAGCGAGCGTCGCGCATGCCAGTGTGGACAAGATTTTCATGTTTATTCCCTCAAAGATTTATAGGTGTACGCAGCTGTTTTGATCAGGACAGGCAGAAGTGCTTGGCGTGGCGATGCAAGGCGGCGTGCGGGGATGAGGGACGTCGCAAGATGAAATAATTTCTTGAGGCCAAGCATTACTAAATGCAATATTTGAAATATAAAAAACATAATTCAGATTGCAAAATAATAATAGTCTTAGTTGAGCAATATCAAAGCTCGATTACTAGAATAAAGCTACTACATTGATAGCTTGTCTTATTGCCGAGATCGACTATGGCGGGCCGCGCCTTACCTTGCGGCAAGGCGGCACGGGTGGACGTTTTCGACTATCATGCTAGCCCCGACCCTCCACCACGAGCACCGCCATGAGTACCGATTTTCCCGACTTTTCCGACGAAGCAGCCGAGCAGGACAATGACGCCCCGATCCAGGAGCCGCGCCTGTGGGTAGGCAATGGCTGGACGGCGAGGGTGATCAAGAACGAGGAAGATGAAGGCTGGGCCGTCGCCATGATCAAGGATGGCGAACCGGAGCCGGCGCTGGTAGGCCCGTGGACCATGGGCCGCGACAAGAAAAATCCGAAACCGCTCGACGTCAACGCGTTCAACACGCTGGTGAAGACGGCGTCGGAAGTGCTGCGCCGCCACGAGCAGCAGTTGCATGCGCAATTGCACAAGAACCTGTTTGTCGCCACCGACGAGGGGCAAGTCAAGGTGATGTTCGACATCGTGCCCGACGAAGAGCACCCATACGCGGAACTGAGCGCCTACGACGCGGACGGCGAACAGATCGCCAAGGTGCGCACCTCGGCCGCCTTCAAGTTCAACGCCACGTCGGCCGCGAACTGGATCGAAGGCGGCTACCGCAAGCCGTAAGCTATATATATTGTCGGCGCCGGTGTTGGTGTCGGATTACGCTCCTTCGGAGCTAATCCGACCTACCTCCTCTTCCTCTTCCTCCTCTTGCCGGCGGTATGCCAGCCGGTACAGCAGCGGCAGCACCAGCAGGGTCAGGGCCGTCGACGACAGGATGCCGCCGATCACCACGGTGGCCAGCGGACGCTGCACTTCGGCGCCCGTGCCCGTGGCAATCGCCATCGGCACGAAGCCCAGTGACGCCACCAGCGCCGTCATCAAGACGGGACGCAAACGCGTAATGGCCCCTTCGCATATCGCCTCCTGCAAGGGCATGCCCTGTTCGCGCAACTGGCGGATGTAGGCGATCATCACCAGGCCGTTCAGTACCGCCACGCCGGACAGGGCGATGAAGCCGACGGCCGCCGAGATCGACATGGGAATGTCGCGCAGCCACAGGGCGACGATACCGCCCGTCAAGGCGAACGGGATGCCGCTGAACACGAGCAAGCCATCTTTCACGTTGCCGAACATGGCGAACAGCAACACAAACACGAGGGCCAAGGCCACGGGCACCACCAGCTCCAGGCGTTTCGTGGCCGACTGCAATTGCTCGAACTGGCCGCCCCAGCTGGTCCAGTAGCCGGCCGGAATGGCCACTTGCGCTTGCAACTGCTGCGTGGCGTCAGCCACGAACGAGCCGATATCGCGCCCGCGCACATTCGCGCTGACGACGATGCGGCGCTTGCCGTCTTCGCGGCTGATCTGGTTCGGTCCCGGCGCCACTTGCAGGCTGGCCACTTCACCGAGCGGGATGAAGCGCGCACGGCCTTCCGCCGCCGCGCCCTGGGGCAGGGCGATGGGCAGGCGCTTTAATTGCTCCAGGTCGCTGCGCAGGCTGTCGGGCAGGCGCACGACGATGTCGAAGCGGCGGTCGCCCTGGAACAGGGTGCCCGCCTCTTGCCCGCCGATGGCCGTGGCGATCGCCGACTGCACATCGGCAATATTGAGGCCGTAGCGCGCCGTCTGCTCGCGGTCGATCTGCACCGTCAGCATGGGCAGCCCCGTCGTCTGCTCGACTTTTACCTCTGTCGCGCCCGGTATCTTGCCCAGCACGCCGGCGATCTTTGCCGCCGTGCTGTCGAGGACAAGCATGTCGTCGCCGAACAGTTTCACGGCCACGTCGCTGCGCACGCCGGAAATCAGTTCATTGAAGCGCAGCTGGATCGGTTGCGAAAACTCGTAGTTGTTGCCCGGCAAGCTGGTGGCCGTCGCTTCGATTTCCGCCAGCAATTGCTCGCGCGATTTTGTCGGCTGCGGCCATTCGCTGCGGGGTTTCAGCATGATATAGCCGTCGGAAATATTCGGCGGCATGGGGTCCGACGCGATCTCGGCCGTTCCCGTGCGGGCGAACACGCGCGCGATTTCCTTGTGGTTTGCCATGAGCTTGCTTTCCAGCTGCTGCTGCATGGCCAGCGATTGGCTCAGGCTGGTGCCGGGGATGCGCAGGGCCTGGATGGCGATATCGCCCTCGTTCAGGCTGGGCACGAATTCGCTGCCCATGCGCGTGGCCAGCAAGCCCGACAGCAATACGGCCACCGCCGCGCCCGTCAGCACGACGGGCGTGTTGCGCATCACCTTGCCCAGCAGCGGCGCATACCAGCGCTTGGCGGCGCGCATGATGGCGTTTTCTTTCTCCGCTACCTTGTCGCCGATAAACAGCGCCACGGCGGCCGGGATGAAGGTGATCGACAGCAGCATGGCACCCAGCAGGGCGATCACTACCGTCAGGGCCATCGGCGTAAACATGCGGCCTTCCACGCCCGTCAGCGCGAAGATGGGCAGGTACACCACCATGATGATCAGCTGGCCATACAGCAGGGGCCTGCGTGCTTCTTGCGATGCCGCAAACACTTCGTGAAAACGTTCCTGCAAGGTCAGGGGCCGCCCGAGTTTCTGCTGCGCATGGGCCAGGCGGCGCACGCAGTTTTCCACGATCACCACGGCGCCATCGATGATGATGCCGAAATCGAGCGCGCCCAGACTCATCAGGTTGGCACTCACATGGTATTGCACCATGCCCGTAAACGTGAACAGCATGGCCAGCGGAATCACCATGGCCGTGATGATGGCCGCGCGGATATTGCCGAGGAACAGGAACAGGATGGCGATCACCAATACCGCGCCTTCCAGCAGGTTTTTCTTTACCGTATTGATGGCCTTGTCGACGAGCACCGTGCGGTCATACACGGTGACGGCATGCACGCCTTTCGGCAGGCTGCGGTTGATTTCGATCATCTTTTTGTCGACGGCTTGCGACACGGCGCGGCTGTTCTGGCCGATCAGCATGAAGACGGTACCGAGCACCACTTCGCGGCCGTTTTCCGTGGCCGCGCCCGTGCGCAGCTCACGCCCCAGCACCACGTCGGCCACGTCGCGAATGCGGATCGCCACGCCCTGCACATTGGCGACGACGATGTTGCCGATGTCGTCTTTCGATGCCACCTGGCCCGGCGCGCGGATCAGCAGTTGCTCGCCCTGCTTTTCGATGTAGCCGGCGCCCACGTTGCTGTTGTTGCGCTCGAGCGCCGTCACCACGTCTTGCAGGCTGATGCCGTAGGCGGCCAGTTTTTCCGGGTAGGGCGCCACCTGGTATTGCTTGGCGTAGCCGCCGATGGCATTGATTTCCGTGACGCCCGTGACATTGCGCAACTGCGGCTTGATGATCCAGTCCTGGATTTCGCGCAAGTCCGTCGGCGTGTACGGCGTGCCGTCCGGTTTCTTCGCGCCCTCCTGCGTTTCCACCGTCCACAGGTAGATTTCGCCGAGGCCCGTGGAGACGGGCCCCATCTTCGGCGTGATGCCGGCCGGCAAGCTTTCCTTGGCTTCCTGCAAGCGTTCGTTGATCATCTGGCGGGCAAAATAAATGTCCGTGCCATCCTTGAAGATCACGGTCACTTGCGACAGGCCATAGCGAGACAGCGAGCGCGTCTGCTCCAGGTTCGGCAAGCCGGCCATGGCCGTCTCGATGGGGAAGGTGACCCTCTGCTCGGTTTCCAGCGGCGAATAGCCGGCGGACTGGGTATTGATTTGCACCTGCACATTGGTGATGTCGGGCACGGCGTCGATGGGCAGCTTTTGATAGTTGTAGATGCCCAGGCCGGCCATGGCGGCCACGGCCAGCATCACCAGCCAGCGCTGCTCGATGGCGAAGCGGATCAAGCGTTCAAACATGATGGTTTCCTTTCGTTTGACGTGATCAATGTTCGTGGCCGGCGGAATCTTTGCCCAGCTCGGATTTCAGGACAAAACTGCCTTGCGCCGCGTACGGCGTGCCGGCGGCCAGGCCCTGCTTGATGTGCGTCAATGTGCCATCGCTGCGCCCCAGCACCACGGGCGTGGCCTGATAGCCATCCTTGACTTGCACGAAGACGACGGGCTTGTCTTCCACCGTCTGGATGGCCGTGCTCTGCACGGTGACGGGTGCGTCCGCTTCGCCGGACACCACTTCCACGCTGACGAACAGGCCAGGACGCCAGGCCATGTCGGGGTTCTGCAAGCTGATGCGCGCCTTGGCCGTGCGCGTCTGCTCGCCCAGCAGCGCGCCCACGTAGGTGATCGTGCCTTGCGCGCTGGCATCGAAAGCGCTGGCTTTGACTTCCGCCTTGCCTCCCATGCGCACGGTGGCCAGGTCCTTCGCCGGCACGGCGATTTCCGCCCACACGGTCGACAGGTCGGAAATGACGAAGATGTTCGCGTCTTCCTTGACGGCTTCGCCCAGGGTGATATGTTTTTCCAGCACCATGCCGTCGAACGGCGCGCGGATCTCGTAGCGGTTCAGCGGCCCTTTGCTGGCGCCACTGGCGCCCAGCGCGCTGAGTTTTTGCTGCGCGTTCTGCACGGCGATTTCCGCTTCGCGCCACGCTTGCTGCGCCTGCAGATAGTCTTGCTCCGCTGAAATTTTCTCGCGCCACAGTTTTTCTTCGCGCTCATACGTGGAACGGGCCAAGGATAAGCGCCGCTGCGCCGACAGCAGTGCGCTGCGCTGTTCCGACAGTTCCGTGCTGGCGATGACGGCCAGCACTTGCCCCTTTTTCACCAGCTGGCCCAGGTCGGCCTGCACGGCTTCCACCACGCCGGCCAGGCGCGGCACGACGTGGGCAGTACGGTCTTCGTTAAAACGGATTTCGCCGGGCAGGGCGACGGTCGTCTTGATGCGGCCGGGCGCGGCCGTGGCGATGACGACGCCGGCGGCCTTGCTTTGCGCGGCGCTCAGCTCCAGCCTGCCTTCCACTTCCTCGTGGCCGTGTTCGTCTTTCTTTTCAGCATGTGCTTCCGTCTTGACGGCGGCGGACGGCGCAGTCTTGGACTTGCCCGTGCCGAGGATGAGGATTGCCAGCACGATGCCGGCGGCCGCGATGGCCGCGATGGCGATCGCTTGTTTCTTGTTGAGTTTGATATTCATTGTCGGGTCTTCCTTACAGGGGAGCGGGGGCGCCAAGCAGGCGCTCGATCTCGGCGGCGGCGTGCTGCGCTTCGGTCAGCGCGCGCAGGTATTGGTTTTTGGCTTGCAGCAAGGTGCGCTGGGCATCGAGCACGTCGAGAAAGGCGAACTTGCCGAACTCAAAGCCCTTGCTGGCCGCGTCGTAGGCGCTTTGGGCGCCAGGCAAGATGTCCTGGCGCAAGCTTTCCACGTCGAGACGGGCTGTGGCCAGCCGTTCGCTGGCGGCGGCGACCTTCGTCTGCACATCGATGCGGGCGGCGGCCAGCTCGTCGCTGGCCTTGTCGCTGCGGCGCAAGGCGTCGAGCTTGTTGCCCGCGTTGCGGTCGAACAACGGCAGCGGCAGGGCCAGGCCGATGATGGCCTGGTTGCGGCCCAGTTCTTCCGAGCGCTTCATGCCGATGCTGACGGTGACGTCGGGCGTGGCGCGCCGCTGTTCCACGTCCAGCATGGCTTGGCGCTGCGCCAGCGCGCTGTGTGCCTGGCGCACGCTGGGCGCCTGGGCCAGGCGCGCCGCCAGTTCGCTGGCGGGGGGCAGCTCGGGCAGGGTTTCCAGGCGTCCTTCGGCTTGGGTAAAACGGGGCGTGGCGTTGCC
This sequence comes from Janthinobacterium sp. PAMC25594, assembly GCF_019443505.1. NCBI lineage: Bacteria > Pseudomonadati > Pseudomonadota > Betaproteobacteria > Burkholderiales > Oxalobacteraceae > Janthinobacterium > Janthinobacterium sp. PAMC25594. The sequence goes on along the minus strand of NZ_CP080377.1, from coordinate 3,347,307 downwards.
CCACAGGGCGGCCAGGCGCTTGCGCGCGCTGGCCAGGGTGCTGCGGGCCAGGTTCAGCTCCAGCCGCACGCTCGCTTCGGCGACCCTGGCGCGGGTTTCCTCGACGGGGGAGGCCTTGCCGGCCGTGACCCGGCGCGCAGTGATGTCGCTGGCGCGCGCGGCCAAGGCTTGCGCGCTGTCGGCCAGGCGCAAGCCTTCCTGCGCCGCCAGCACGTCGACAAAGGCGGAAGTGACGGCCGCGCGCGTGTCGGCTTGCTGCAGCGACAGGCCCGCTTGCGCCAGGTCCTCGCCGCGCCGGGCGACGGCCGTGCGCGCCCCCCGCTTGCCGCCCAGTTCTATGAGCTGGTTCAGCTGCACGGTGGTGCTGCGCGTGGCGCGCCGCGTGTCTTCCAGCACGGTTTGCAGTTCCGGGTTGGGCAGGGCGCGCGCCTGCTGCAGGGCGCCCCCTTGCGCCGCCAGTTCATGGCGGGCGGCGGACAGGGTGGCGTTGCCGCTTTCTGACAGCAGCAGCGCGGCGGGCAGGGTCAGGGGCGCGGCGGGTTCCACGCTAGATTGCGCGTGGGTAAAGTTGCCAGCCAGCAGGCCAGCGGAGAGACATAACAGATAGATGGAACGGTGCATCGAATTCTCCAGGGTACGGAAAAAGAATTCGACGGGACGCGCAGGCTTGCGCCTGGCTCATTGCGATCAGTGAAAGAAACGTCCCGTCGGCCTAGATGGCCGACGACCAGTCAGGGCGCTTGGGAGCGTCCGGGATGTGGGAAGCGTAAAAGAAGGGGGCAGTGTCCGCGTTGACGGACGCCATGTCGCCGATGGGCAGGCTGGAGCCGGCCGGCAGCCACGCATGGCCGATGCCGTGGCAGACGTTGCAATCGCTGTGCGGCTGGCCTTTGGATTGCTTGTCAGCTAGCTTTTTATCGGCCACGGGTTGCTTGTCCGCATCGGCCTTGTGCTGGTGGCTGTGGTGGCCCAGGTGCTGCGCCGCCTTGCCTTCCTCGTGCAGGCAATACGCGCTCGCCGCGGCCCAGGACATCTGGAGCGGAAGCACGAACAGCAGCAAAATGAGGAAGAATCGTCGCATGGTGACGGCTATTGTACAGAAAGAAGCGCTTAGCGTGGCTGGGCACGCCACGCCTTCAGCTGCGCGGCAATCGCCTTGCCCTGGAATAGCTGCGGCTCGGAATGCTCTTCCGCTTCCATGCCGCCCTCGCGGAAATCGGCCGCCTCGCGCGCCTGCACCAGCACTTTGGCCTTGTCGAACGCTTCGGCAAAGCCGGCGCTCTTGGGCAAGGCTTCCTTGAAATACGCTTCGCTGAAGTACGTAAAATCGTTCTGGTCGTCGCAGCCGAACGAGGTGCGGTCGCTGCGCGCGGCCGTGATGATGAGGGTGTTGTCATCTTTTAATGGCGCAATGAAGCCGCCCGCATAGCAGGCCGAGATCACGATGACTTTCCAGCGGATGCCGCTGTGCTTGAGCATGCCCGCCAGCTCTTGCGCGGGCAGGCTGTGCAAATCCATGCCGTTCTGCGCCAGCGCCAGTTCATGCTCGGGCGAGCCGTGGCTGGTGAGGAATAAAAACAAGATGTCGTTGGCCTTGTCCATCTTCGCGCCCAGGGCGTCGAGGCTGGCGGCGATGCTGGTGCGCGTGGCCATCGGCTGCTGCGCCACCGTGTTGCGGCTATTGACCAGCATCAGGGAGCGCCCCACGGTGCCGTAATCGCGGTCGAACTGGTGCTGCACGAAGGCCGTTTCGCGGTGAAACACTTCCTGCGCGCCATCGCCGGCCACGCCCAGCAGGTAGAGATTGATTTTTTTCGCCGCATCGCGCGGCGCGATGCGCGCCAGGGCGCCGTCGAGCAGGGTGCGCTGGTTATACAGGGCCAGCTCGATATTGTCGCGCGTGAGCTTGTCGGCCGCCGGGTCGTCCAGCTGGCCTTCCGTCCAGTTGCCGCTGTCTTCGCGCCGGCCGTCCGCCTGCGCCACGGCGTAGCGCAGCACACCCTTGCCGTCGAACTGGCCATTCTTGAAGCCGCCCCGGTATTCGTCGCCGTCTGCCGTGCGCAGCACGCCTTCGCCTTCGAATTTCCAGTCTTTCAGCTCGCCTTCGTAGTGGATGCCGTCGCTGGTGCTGACCTTCGCCTTGCCCTGCACTTGGCCCTGGACGAATTCGCCTTCGAAGACGGTGCCGTCCGTATCGGTCAACTTGCCGGCGCCGTGCGGGCGCCAGTGCTTGAAATGGCCTTCGAAGGTGGCGCCATCGGCGCCCTGGAAGCGGCCTTGCCCCTCGAAGCTGCCCTTGACGAAGCTGCCCGCATAGATCTCGCCCTTGGGCGAGGTGTAGCGGCCGATGCCGTCGAAGGCGCCCTGGCGGAAGGCGCCCGTGTACTCGACGCCGGAGGCCTGGCGCAGCGTGCCCTGGCCGGAAAACATGCCGCGCGCGAAGCCCCCTTCGTAAAACGCGCCGCTCGCGTACTCGAGCCGGCCCTGGCCATGCATCTTGCCCGCCACGAGGGGGCCGAAATAGCGTCCGCCATCGGCCGTTTCCGCCGCCGGCGCCTTGGCGGGCGCGGCGCACAGCGGTGGCATGCCCAGCGCGGCAAAGACCAGCAGGCCGGCGAGGGTATAGGGGCGAAGCGAGGCGCGTAGCGTGGCGGTCATGAGGACGGTCTGGTCTGTAGGAAGGGGCCTAGTCTGCCACTGTATCGCCAAGGTGGCAAATGCCGGCGTGGCGTGTGTTGCGCTGCCTCAAGGCAAGATTGTGCGTTTTATGCCGTGCCAAGGCTGGACTGAACTGATAATATTGATTTTCAGAACATATACTTACACAAGGCACACAGTTACCCATGGAAAGCCGTCTCAGCCGTCTGGAAGCCGTTCAAACCGTGTTGCTGGAAATCGGGCAGCGTTCGAGCACCTGCAGCGATATCAGCGAATTCCTGCAGGCGGTGCATGCGGCGCTGGGCCGCATCATGTATGCGGCGAACTTTTATGTGGCCCTGAGCGACCGCGATGACGGCCTGGTGCGCTTTCCCTATTTTGTCGATGAATTCGACGCCGCGCCCGACCCGGACGAGGGCGTGCGCCTGGCCAGTGCCGCGCAGTCGCCCACGGCGTGGGTCATCGTCAACCGCAAGCAGCTGGTGATGACGGCCGACGACGACGCCATGCGTGCCATCGGTGGCGGCGCCTGGGGCGGCGGCACGGCGGCCGAGCACTGGATCGGCTGCCCGCTGCTGGACCAGCAGCAGCAGGTGCTGGGCGCCATCGTCATCCAGAGCTATGACGCGCAGCACCGCTTCAGCCTGGAAGACCAGGCCCTGTTCGCGCTGATCGCCACGCACGTGTCGAGCGCCCTGCAAGGCATGCAAAGCATGGACCGGCTGGAAAAGGCGGTGCAGGAGCGCACGGCCCTGCTGGCGCACGAGGTGGCCGAGCGGCGGCGCGCGGAAAACCTGCAGCATGCGCTGTATGAAATCGCCAACCTGTCGGCGCAGGCGGCCGACGCGACGACCCTGTATGCGCGGTTGCACGCCATCATCAGCGAGCTGGTGACGGCGAAGAATTTCCTCATCGCCCTGTACCATCCCGACAACAAGGACATCACGATCCCGTATTTTGTCGATGAAAAGGATGCGCAGGCGCCCGTGAAACGCTTTCATTACGGCATCGGCATGAGTTCGTACGTGCTGGCGCGCCGGCAAGCGTGTTTGCTCGATGCCAGCAGCTATGCGGCGCTGGTGGCCAGCGGCGAGATGGACGAGCCGCTGGGCAATGTCGGCATCGCCAGCTGGATGGGCGCGCCCATGCTGCTGGGCGAGCGCAAATATGGCGTGATCATCGTGCAAAGCTACGACGAATCCGTCGTGTATGGGCAGGCGGAACTGGACGTGCTGGCCTTCATGGCCAGCCATGTGGCCGTGGCGATGGCCCGCATTCAGGCCGACAGCGCCATGCGCCGCGCCAAGGAAGCGCTGGAAGAGCAGAATGCGGCCCTGAACAGCGCCCTGAGCGCCTTGCAGGAAGCGCAGTCGGAACTGGTGCGCCAGGAAAAGCTGGCGTCCCTGGGCCGGCTGGTGGCGGGCGTGGCGCATGAAATCAATACGCCGCTGGGCATATGCGTGACGGCCACCAGCCACCTGGTGCAGGAATTGAAACTCACGCGCGAAGACCTGGACGGCGGCCAGCTCGATGAAGACGGCTTGCGACAATTCTTCGACATCATCGACCAGACCCTGCGCATCATGACGACGAATACGCAGCGCGCCGCGGCGCTGGTGCGCAGCTTCAAGCAGGTGGCCGTCGACCAGTCCTCGGACGAATTGCGCAGCTTTAATTTGCGCAAATATCTCGATGAAGTCCTGCTGTCCCTGCAACCGAAGCTGAAGGGCAAGCCGATCAAGGTGGAGATCGATTGTCCACCCGAAGTGCAGCTGCGCAGCTATCCGGGCGCCGTCTCGCAGATCGTCACGAACATGGTGGTCAATTCACTGGTGCACGGCTTTGTCGAAGGCGAGCCGGGCAAGATCAAAATCAGCGTGCGGACGGCCGGCGAGATGCTGGAACTCGACTACAGCGACGATGGCATGGGCATGGACAGCGCCACCCTGGGCCAGCTGTTCGACCCCTTTTTCACGACCAAGCGCGGTTCCGGCGGCAGCGGCCTGGGTGCGCATATCCTGTATAACCTGGTGACGGGGCCGCTGGGAGGCACGGTGAAGGTGGTCAGCGCGCCGGGGATGGGGTTGCATTACAAGATACGCTTTCCGCTGGAACCGAAAACCGCGTAATCCGACGCCGGCGTGTGTCCTTGAAAATCTCAAAACGGTGGGCCGGAGGCGCGGGCCTGAGAAAATGCCGATGGCGGCGTTGCAGCTCCTTGCCGTACATGCGTACTGTCTGCGTCGCTGCGCCTTGCCCTCGACATTTTTCAGGCCCGCTTGGCCCGGAACGCCCGTGTTTGGGGCTTGGGCCGAAGCCACGTAGATACTGTTATCCCCGTCAAGCGGCATGCAAGGCCGGATCAAATATTTTTCCCGACCTGAGCACACCAAATGCCACATGCACCAGCTTGCGCATCATGGCGCCGATGATCAGCTTGGGCGCCTTGCCGGCGTCACGCAGGCGCTGACCGAAGCGCTTGCCCCAAGACGTCTTATGGACTGCCACCATGGCCGGCATGTACAGTGCCTTGCGCAGGAAGCTGTGGCCGACCTTCGACATGCGTGGCTTGCCACGCACGCTGGAACCCGACTCGTGCTGGCGCGGGTCGAGTCCCGCAAACGCTACCGCCTGCTTGGCGCTGTCGAAGCGGTCCGGATTGGCATAGTAGGACAGCAGTACCGGAATCGTCCGCTCGCCCAGGCCAGGGATGCTATCGAGCAGTTCGCGCTTGTCGCGTAAATCCGGGTCGTCATCGATATGACGGCGGATCGCCAGGATCAGCGCCTTGATCTCGGCGTCGAGCCAGACAATATGATCCTCGATACCCTGGCGTACCGCCGCGCGCGCGACTTCAAGCCGGTTGCTTTCCTGCAGGCGCATCGCCTGCAGGGCATCCAGGCGCAGCACCAACGCGCGCAGCGATTGCTCGGCGGGCGATGGCGCCAGCCAGGGCTCTGGCTGGCGTTCGTGGGCGAAGTCGGCGATCAGTTGTGCGTCGACCTTGTCGGTCTTGGTGCGCACCAGGCGCGAAGCGCCGAAGGCCTTGATCTGGGCCGGATTGATGACACTGACCACCATGCCAAGTCCAGCGAGATATTCGGCCACCCCTTCCCAATAGGTGCCAGTCGCTTCCATGCACACCCTGGGGTTGCCGGCAGCGTGCTTCAGCAGCCATGCGTTGAGTGCAGTGAATCCTGTGTGGTTGTTCTCGACAACCTTGTTACGATGCTTGCCGTTGGGTAGGCGCAGCGCGCAGTCGAGCTTGGCCTTGGCAACGTCGATTCCTAAATTAAACATGCTGTGTTCCTCTTGCGATCTACCTTGCAAATGCGGGCTAACCGGCATGCCGGTGCCAAAGATACTGTCCGATCTTGACATGGAGGATGGGTAACTGGTGCGAGATCTACGGAGCTGGCTCGGGGCCTAAGGGCGGATACGGCATCCAGTTACCCGGTCTTGATATGCCTACCAAGATTTTGACAGCGGTCGATGCCGTTCGCAATACCACGAACGGCATGAGGGGAATAATACAAGGTCGGATTAGCGGCGCAGCCGCGTAATCCGACGTACGCATGCTAATCAGGGAAACGTTTGTTCAAAGCCAATGCCTCATCCAGGTTCGCAATCAGCAACTCCACATACTGCGGATCGAGGTGGCTGCCGCTCACTTCGCGCAAATAGCTGACCACGCGTTCCAGGGGCCAGGCGTCCTTGTAGCAGCGCTTGTGCATGAGGGCGTCGAAGACGTCGGCGACGGCGGCGATGCGCGCGTATTTGTGGATGTTTTCACCTACCAGGCCTTGCGGGTAGCCGCTGCCGTCGTATTTTTCATGGTGCTGGTGGGCGATCACGGCGGCCGCCTTCAAGAGCGGGCGCTGCGATCCGTCGAGGATGGACATGCCCACCGTCGGATGCTGCTTCATGATTTCCCACTCGGCCGCGTCGAGCTTGCCGGGTTTCAGCAGCACCGCGTCGGGCGTGGAAATCTTGCCGATGTCATGCATGGGCGCCGCGTGGCGCAGCACCATGGTTTCCTCTTCCGACATGCCGGACGCTTGCGCCAGCAGCTGGCACACTTCGGCCATGCGGCGCACGTGGTTGCCGCCTTCGTGCGAGCGCGATTCGACCACGTCGCCCAGGCGCAAGATCAGTTCGGCCTGGGTATCGGTAATTTCCTGCGTCAGCAGGATGTTGTCGAAGGCAATCGCCACGCCCGAGCAGAACACTTCCAGCAATTGCGCGTCGAGGTCGGAAATTTCTTCCACGCCCTTCAAGACCAGCAGGGATGCCTTGCCGCTGCTGTTGGGGAAATAGCCGACATAGGTGTCGCCGTGCAGGCGCGAAATTTTATTGCTCTTGGCGTCGTCCAGCTGCGACAGCAGGGAGGGGCTGAGGATGCCGCCATCGGCTTCATGGTCGCCGATCTGCGCGAGGATTTCATAGTCCTGCTCGCCCGTGATGGCGCTGGCGCCGCGCAGGCGCAGCAGCATGCTCGTTTCCAGGCGCAGCAGGGCGACGACTTGCTGCAGCAGGCCGCTGGCGAAGTCGCGCAGGTTGCGCTGCTTGAAGATATGCGCCGAGGCGGCGATGACTCTTTCCAGGCCTTCGCGGTAATGCAGCTGGGCCTGGCGCGCCTCTTCCACCTTCATGATGTCGCGGTAGGCGCGCAGGGCGGCAAAGGTGGTGGTGAACAGCTTGGTGCGGTCCAGTTCCGTCTTTTCCTTGTAGTCGTTGATGTCGTAGTTGACGATCACCCGTTCTTCCGGCGCCTGTCCCGGCTGCCCGGTGCGCAGCACGATGCGCGTAAACTGGTTGCCCAGGTCTTCGCGCATCCAGCGCGCCACTTCCAGGCCGCTGTCTTCGCGTTCCATCACCACGTCCAGGAAGACCAGCGCGATGCCGTCTTCGCGCGCCAGCACCTGCTTGGCTTCGGCGCCGCTGTACGCGTGCACGAAGCTCAGGGCACGGCCCTCCAGGCGGAAACGGCTCAGCGTCAGTTTGGTGATGTCGTGGATGTCGGGTTCATCATCGACGAGCAGGACTTTCCAGGGGGGTAACTTGGGCGATGCTGAAGACAAAAATGACATAAGGGCGAGTTCCGCTAAAAGGCATAACTGACGCAATGTTGAGACGCCTGCGCCAGGAATTCCTGTGCGCCATTACCGGCGTTGCGCATTTTTCGGGCGCATTTTGTCGATTGTAGACTGACAGCTAAATATTAACAATATGCAAGAAAAATTGACTAAAAACATGCAACACCCATGCTAAAAAAACACTTTAAATCCAGGCTGCCGACACTATCTATGCTTTATCGCTTAGGCAACTATATTTTCAAGACAATACTTTGTTTTAATTAATATTGCCAATGAATCTGCAAAAAAAAGTCGGCGTCTTGCCTTTCTGGCGGAAAAGCAGAAAAGTAACAAGGTATGAATTGCGCGTCAGAATGGGCTGCGGCGCGCTATATTGAATAGGTATAAGAAGTGGCATCATGCCACGCACATTTCCTGAAAGGGTACATCATGCAAAAGCAAACGACGCGCGCCCTGGTTGCCGGCCTGGCCTTGCTGGCCAGCAGCGCGGCCTGGGCAGGAACGGAAGTGCAGTTCAGCAAACCGGATCAATACACGGATGTCCCGTTCAACCCGCAGGAACGCGATGACGTGTTGAAGGAACTGAGCCGGCATTTCGAGAAACTGGGCGCATCGCTGCCGCCCGGGCAGACCTTGAAAATCGACGTCACCGATGTGGACCTGGCGGGACGTGAAAATCCTTCCCTGCGTGCGGGGCAGGATATCCGCGTCATGAATGGCCGGGTCGACTGGCCGCGCATACGCCTGCACTATGTGCTGGAACAGGATGGCAAGGTCATTCGCAGTGGCGATGCAGCCCTGTCCGACATGTCGTACATGACCCGCATCAATCATTATTTCAGCAATGAAAAGCTGCGCTATGAAAAGCTGATGATCGATGACTGGTATGCCGATACTTTCGGCGTCAAGGTGAAACGCCAGGCGCGCAAGTAAGGGGCGCAGCCCGTCAGGCGGCTTGCCGCTGCGCGTGCCGCCGCGCGAAACGTATTGCGCTACGGAAATTTTCACTTCCGGCTATAGTCAAACGGGATCAGGCAGTTGCTGCCTGGCCGTGACTTTTCTGAAAGGAATGCACATGCGTATTTCCAAGATGGCGAAAACATGGCTGGCCGCATTGGCGCTGGCCGCCGGCAGCAGCGCCTGGGCGGGCGTGCAAGTGACGTTCGACAAACCCGATGACTATTCCGATGTTCCGTTCAGCTCGCGCGACCGGGAACAGGTGCTGGCGGGCCTGGCGAATCACTTCAGCTGGCTGGGCAAGAGCTTGCCGCACGGCCAGGACCTCAGGATCGAGATCACCGATGTCGACCTGGCAGGACGCGAAGACCCGGCACGGCGCGGCGCCTTCGATGTGCGCGTGATGACGGGCCGTGCTGACTGGCCCCGTCTGCGCTTGCGCTATACGCTCGAGCAGCATGGCAAGGTCATTGCCAGCGGCAACGCTTATCTGTCCGACATGTCCTATTTGCAGCATATCAATCGTTATTCCAGCAACGATGCCTTGCGCTATGAAAAGCGCATGATCGACGACTGGTTCAAGAATACCTTCGGCGTCAAGCCCCAGGGCCGCAGCAGTCCCGTCATGAGCTTGCAGCCGCGCGAAGTGCAGCGCCGGTAATTCAGTGCAGGTAAGCCTCTTCGATGCGTGCCAGTTGGCCGTTGTGCCGCATGGCGAGCAAGGCCGCATTCATCTTCTCGATGAAATCGGCCTTGTAGGCGGGCGTATTGCGTGCGCTGTAGGCGATGTACGTGGCTTCGGACGACAGTTCCAGCACTTCGTGCAATTGAAAGCCGTAGCCGCTTAGTTCTCCTTGCAGCTGGCGTGCCGTGTGGCGGGCCGCGCCGCGGTCGCTGGCGTAGCAATCGATGCGCCGCAGCGCCAGTTTCTTCAGATTGGCATCGTTGCCCTTGGCCGCTTCCAGATGCAGCAATCCCTGGCGGGCCGGTACCATCAATTTTTCCGACAGCAAAAAACCCGTGTTGACGCCGATGGTCAGGCCGGTGAAGTCCGCTGGAAAATGCGTGCGCGGCGTGCGCATGACGGCGTCATTGCAAAACAGCACCACCGATTCGCGGTACAGCATGGCCGAATACGGTTGCACGTACGGCCGCTCCGTCTTGCGCCCGGGCGGGAACAGACCGAATACCTGGCCTTTTTCCAGCGCGTCGAGTCCCCGTTTCCAGGGGCGCGGCTGCAAGTCCAGCCGATACTCCGGCATGCTGGTGGCGGCTGCGCGCAGCATATCGACGTACATGCCCTTGAAGACGCCGTTTTCCACATAGCTGTACGGCGCATAGTCATCGTCGCCATACAGGATGACGGTTTGCGGCGCGGCCAGGGCGGTCTGCCACACGCCCGACAACGCCAGGGCCAGGCATAGTCTTGCCGTTATCGCTGCTTGCATGCCGCTCCAGTTTCAATGTCTTCCTGGCAAGCATACAGCATGGCGGCAAGGCGAGCCGCTTAATCTGTCCCTTAATCGATCCAGTTCACTTGCGGGAACTTGCTGCCGAACTCTTCCGGCATGGGGACGACCTGGCTGCGCTTGTAGTTGAAAAACACAAAGCCGGACTTGGCCATGGCGATCAGGATGTTGTCGCGCGGGCGCGTGATGCGGAAGGTGATGTCGCCGCCATACTTGTTGAAATCCATGACGCCCACTTCGAACAGCAACTGGTCGCGCGCATGGGCTTCGGCACGGTAGGTGGTGGCCAGGTCGGTGACGATGATGCCGGTGCCGTCCGCTTCAATGTCGCGCACGCCGAATTCAAACAGGAAGCGGGCGCGCGCCTCGGAAATCATGGAAATCATGGAATCGTTGCCGAGATGGTTGCCGGCATTGATGTCCGTGGTGCGTACCGTCAGTTGCGAGGAATAGCAGTACTGGTCTTCGGGAAATTCAAGTTTCAAACGGGCCATGGTGTTCTCTTGGGCTGGTGCGCGGGGCGCGACGGGAAAAACCCATTCTAGCCGGTTCCCCGCGTTCCGTCGAAAAACGCCCTCTGCCGCGTGCGTCGCCATGACCGCCTGCCCACGCTTACTTATGTACGCTTACTTGCGTACGCTTATTTACGTACAACCTTGTACACCTTCCCCGTGCCGCTCAGCATATACAGCTCGTTTTGCGCATCCTGGCCAAACGACAGGATATTGCCCACGTTGGTGATGCCCCAGTCCGTCACGGCGGAGGCCGTGCCATTGCTGTAGCTGAAGCTTTTCAGCCAGCCGCTGCAGTAGTCCGAATACAGGTATTGCCCCGCCAGTTCCGGCAGGGCCGTGCCCCGGTACACATAGCCGCCCGTGATCGAGCAGCCGCCGGCCGTATCGTGGCCGTATTCGATGGCGGGCAGGACCAGCCCCGCCTGGTTGCAACTGGCGCTGTTGTAGCAATGCAATCCTTCCATGATGTTCCAGCCATAGTTGTTGCCCGCCTGGCCCACGGGACGCACGTCGACCTCTTCCCAATTGGCCTGGCCCACGTCGGCGATATACAGCAGCTGGGCCGGCACGTCGAAGGCGTAGCGCCACGGGTTGCGCAAGCCATACGCCCAGATTTCGGCGCGCCCGCCCGGCGTGCCGGCAAACGGGTTGCCTGGCGGAATGGCATACGGCTGGGCCACTGTGCTGGCGTTGACGTCCAGGCGCAGCAGCTTGCCCAGCAGTACCTGCGTGTTTTGCGCATTGCCGGGCGGGTCGCCCGCGCTGCCGCCGTCGCCCGTGCCCGCATACAGATAGCCGTCCGGCCCAAAGCTGAGCAGACCGCCATAGTGGTTGCTGAACGTGGGGTGGGGTATCGTGAGGATGGTCAGGGCGGACAGGGGATCGGCCACGTTGGCGTTGCCCGCCGACACTTGCCGCCGCTCGATGACGATGTCGCCGGCCAGGTTGGTGTAATAGATAAAGAAATAGCCGTTGCTGGCGTACTGCGGATGGAAGGCCATGGATAGCAAGCCTCGCTCGCCGCTGGTGGTGGTGAGCGGGCTGACATCGAGGAAGGGCGTGGCCAGCAGGTTGCCGTTCTGCAGCACGCGGATACGGCCGGGGCGTTCGACTATGAACAGGCGGCTGTCGCCTGGCGGCGCCGTGAGGAAGATGGGGGCGTCCAGTCCGCTGGCCACCTCTTGCAGGGCCAGTGCCAGCGGTGCCGTGGCCGTATAGGTGACGCCGGCGCTGGCCGTCGCCCCCGCATCGACTTGCACCTGCTGCGTGACGGGTGTGGGGGCCAGCGTTTGCGTGCCTTGCGCTACGCTGGCGGCGCTGATGGCGTAGGCGCCGGGCGCCAGACCGGTGAGCGTGGTGCTGGCCGTCAGCATCTTGCTGTACGACGCGGGGCCCGTGAGCGTGACGGCGCCCGCCACGCCGGCCGGCAAGCCGCTGATGGTGACGGCCAGGCTGCCCGTGGCGGCGTCGGGCGCAGGATGGTGATGGCCGCCGCCGCAGGCGGCCAGCAGGGTCAGGCAGCACGCCAGCAGCAGGGCCAGCCAGGGCAGGGGAACGCGGAAAAATGGATGGCGCATGTCAGTCTCCTGCGGGTAGGACGCAACGACTGGTCAATTGGGGGACTTGCACCAAGAATGCGCGTCTTTGTGTCGGGAAGTTTGAGCTGGCGCAAACGTGCGGCGGCATCGGACAAATGCGCCGCGTTTTCAGACAAGCGCGGGGCCAGCTGCCGCGTCTCGCCCGCCTGCGCCCGATAATGGCGCATCTGAAACCGAGCAGGAAGAAACCCATGAAAACCAAAGCCGCGATTGCCTGGAAGGCGGGCGCCCCGTTGACCATCGAAGAAGTCGACCTGGCCGGCCCGCGCGCCGGCGAAGTGCTGGTCGAGCTGAAAGCCACGGGCATTTGCCACACCGATTACTACACCCTGTCGGGCGCCGACCCGGAAGGCATCTTCCCCGCCATCCTCGGCCACGAAGGCGCCGGCGTCGTCGTCGACGTGGGCCCGGGCGTGACGACCCTGAAAAAGGATGACCACGTCATCCCCCTGTACACGCCGGAATGCCGCCAGTGCAAGTTCTGCCTGTCGCAAAAGACCAACCTGTGCCAGGCCATCCGCTCCACGCAGGGCCGCGGCCTGATGCCGGACGCGACCAGCCGCTTCTCGCTGAATGGCCAGCCGCTGTTCCACTACATGGGCACGTCCACTTTTTCCAATTACATCGTCGTGCCGGAAATCGCCCTGGCCAAGATTCGCGAAGATGCGCCGTTCGACAAGGTGTGCTACATCGGCTGCGGCGTGACGACGGGCGTGGGCGCGGTGCTGTTCTCCGCCAAGGTCGAGGCGGGCGCCAACGTGGCCGTGTTCGGCCTGGGCGGCATCGGCCTGAACGTGATCCAGGCGGCCAAGATGGTCGGCGCCGACAAGATCATCGGCATCGACATCAATCCGGCGCGCCAGGCCATCGCGCGCAAGTTCGGCATGACGCATTTTATTAACCCGAACGAGGTGGAAAACGTCGTCGATGCCATCGTGCAACTGACCGACGGCGGCGCCGATTATTCGTTCGAATGCGTGGGCAACACCACTCTGATGCGCCAGGCGCTCGAGTGCACGCACAAGGGCTGGGGCAAATCGTTCATCATCGGCGTGGCGGCGGCGGGGCAGGAAATTTCCACGCGCCCGTTCCAGCTGGTGACGGGGCGCGAATGGCGCGGTTCGGCCTTCGGCGGCGCGCGCGGGCGCACGGACGTGCCGAAAATCGTCGACTGGTACATGGAAGGCAAGCTCAACATTGACGACCTGATCACGCACCGCTTGCCGCTCGAACGCATCAACGAAGGTTTCGACCTGATGAAGAGCGGCGAATCGATCCGTTCCGTGGTGTTGTACTAATCGTATCGCATGTACTCATTGCGCAACACTTGACGGACGGGGCAGGGCGACAGGCTGTACTTCGCTGCCTGCCCCTGCTAGTGTGAAAGCATCCGCCTTGCTTTGGGAGCCGTTCATGTTTGCCACTGCCTACCTCGCCACCTTGCGCCGCATGCTGCCCGTCTTCCTCGGCGCGGCCCTGTCTTCCCTGCTGGCCTTGTGGTGGAGCAATGCCACCAGCCTCGCCACGCCCGCCATCTGGCTGGCGCTGCTGGCCACCTATCTGCTGTGCGCGCTGGTGTTTACACCGCTGGCCCGGCAGAGCCGCCAACTGGCCACGCGCCACGTGCGTCACGGCAAGCCGCGCTGACGTCCTAGCGCGCCGTGCTGGAAAAGCGTTCGCGGTAGTCGCGCGGCGTGATGGCGAGTTTCTTTTGAAACAGGCGACGCAGCCTGTCCTCGCTGTGCAAGCCCGCCTGCACGGCCACCTGTTTTAAGGAAGACACATTGTCTTCCAGCAAGCGGCGCGCCACTTCAAAGCGCGCCGTCTCGATGAATTCCGTAGGACTGCTGCCCGTTTCGCGCTGGAACACGCGCGTAAAATTGCGCTCGCTCATGGCCAGCCTGGCTGCCAGCAGCGGCACCGTGAGCTCTTCGGCCAGGTGTTCCATGATCCAGCCCTGCAACTGGCGGATGGTCGGATGCGTGGTCATCTGGCTCGACAGGTGCACGGAAAACTGCGACTGGCCGCCGGGCCGCTTCAGGTACACCACCAGGTCGCGCGCCACTTCCAGCGCGATATCGCGGCTGAAATCGTCTTCCACCAGGGCCAGCGCCAGGTCGATGCCGGCCGTCACGCCGGCCGATGTCCAGAATTTCCCTTCCCGCACGAAAATCGCATCGGCATTGACCTGTATCAATGGATAGCGCTGGCGCAGGCTATCCACGGCGCTCCAGTGTGTGGCGGCGCTCTTGCCGTCGAGCACACCGGCCTCGGCCAGGAAGAAGCAGCCCGTGCACAGCGCCGCCAGCGTATCGATGCGCGGCGCCGCCTCGGCCACCCAGGCGGCCAGGGCGGGAATCTCCTGCAAGACTTGTTCGACGTGGTGGCAGCCGACGATGACGGCCAGGTCGGGCAGGCGGTTTACATCGAGCGCCTTGCTGGCGTGCAGCGACATCAGGGTGTCGGACTCGACGGGGCCGATGGCTGTCGAGGCGATGCGCACGTCGTAGCCGCCGGGCAGATTGCGCAGGCGCAAATGGGTATTGGCGTAATCAAACACTTTCATGGCGCCGATGGCTTCCAGCGCCTTGAAGCCGGGGTAGACGATGATGTCGACGGTACGTAATGGAAATTCTTGCGGGCTGTGCTTGATCATGCAATGAGTCAGATAAATGAGATAGTGCCATAATGCAACTGCGGTTTTGGCATGCAGATTAGCATGAAATTCGCTACCAACCGTTTGTCCTCTCATTCATCAGATTGCCGAATACCGTGCGCCTATATATTTTCATTGCCGCTTTACTATTTTCGCTGTGTACTGGCCTGGCCCGCGCCGGAACGCTCAATTTTAACGGTGCCGCCGTCACGGACTGCAGCAATAGCGGCGTCGAATATACCTGCGCCTCTTTGTCGATGCAATGGAATGACGACATGGTCATTGAGAGCGGCTACCGTGTGACGGTCAACAGCCCAGTGACAATTACGTATAACCAAGGCTTGACGATGAGAGGCACGGCGACCCTGACGGCCAAGGGAGATATCAATGTCAGCGACAACCCGCCATCGAGGTTAAAAATAAGTGGCGGTAGCATGATCGCCAATGGCGGCACTTTTATCGCAGGCGGGCAGAACGGGCAAAACATAGTCGCCAATATCATCGCGTCGTCGATCAAGCTGGGTGGCAGTCCGATCAGCGTGACAGGCAATCTTAATGCCACGGGTGCCGTCACTATCTCTGCCAGTTCGATCGTGAATGGCGCTATCCAGGGCGGCTCCGTGAGCATCGAGGCGGATGCCAAGGTCACCAACGGTATTAGCTCGACAGGGCCAATCAATCTCGCATCGAGAGTGAATGTCACGGGGGCTATTACCGGTACCACCATCGTTACCGCTTCCGCTGTCGTTATTGATGGCAGCATCACCGCCAGCACCTCGCTCTTGATCGAGTCCGCCAGCAAGGTGACGGGCAACCTGACTGCCCCTTCCATCCAGCTGAAGTCGACGGACCTGGTGGTGACGGGCAATGTCAAGGCATCCCAGACTCTGGTCATTGAGAACAAAGCTACCATCAAGGGCGATATAGAAGGTGGAAACGTGACCCTTGGGGATTCCGAAGCGACCATTACCGGCAACGCCTTGGTCGATCACATTACATTGGGCTATCACGGCTGGGTGCAGCAGACCATTACCTGCAAGGCGTACACGCCGTCCAACCCTTGCAGCTGCGTCACCAACAACAGCGGCTGGCCTGCCGGCAGCGTCAACCTCCCGAAATGCGGCCCCGGCACCCCCACCGGGCCCCACCATTTCCAGATCGACCATCCGGGCACGGCCCTGACGTGCGCGCCGCAAACCGTGACGGTGACGGCGTGCGCGGATGCCGCCTGCAGCGCCAAGTACACGGGCGGCGCGAATGTCACCGTCAGCCCCGGCGGCGTGGCCACGCCGATAGACAGCAGCGGGGTGGCAACGGCCAGCGTGCGCCAGTACACGGTCGGCACGGCCACCCTGAGCCTGACCAGCGTGCCCGGCACCACGGGCGCGCTGGTGTGCAAACGCAGCTCGGACAATAGCAATAGCTGCAACATGGCGTTCGCGGCGACGGGATTGATGCTCACGCCCACCAACCATGTCTCGGCCACGCAGCCGTCGTTTGGCATCAGCGCCGTGCAGGCCAGCGGAGACCAGCAAGCCTGCGTGCCCCTGTTTGCGAATAAAAACAAGGACTTGACGCTCGCTTGCGGCTACAGCAATCCCGCCAGCGGCACTTTGCCCGTCTTCATCAAAGGCACAGGCGCCTTCATCGCCCTGGCGGCTGATAACAGCAGTGCTTGCAGTGCCCTGGGGAAGAGCGTCAACCTGGCGTTCGATGACAAGGGCGTCGCCAAGGCCACCATGTCCTACGCGGATGTGGGAAAAGTGAATTTGAAAGCGACCTATACGGGGTCAAGCGCCAGCGGCGACACTGGCTTGAGCATGACGGGCAGCGCCGATGTCATCGTCGTGCCGGACGCGTTCAGCGTCGTTGCCATCGCGAACCCCCAGCGCGCAGGCGCGCCAGTGACGGTCAGCATGAGCGCGCTCAATAGCGCGGGCGCCGTGACGCCGAACTTCGGCAATGAAAAGCCGTCAGAAACTGCACTGCCTACGCTGGCCAGCCTGGTAAAGCCGACGACGATCGAGATTAGCAAACCAGCCAAGCCGGACATTCAGGGTGGCGTGGTCTTCAAAAATGGCAGCGTTGCCAGCAGTGACTTGAGCTGGCCGGAAGTGGGAACGATCACCATCGCCTTCAAATTGGCCAATCCCAAGGGCTACCTGGAGGCCAACACTGCCGTGCTGACCTTGCCCAAGCCCTCACGCGTGAGCGAGGAGGTGCAGTTCATCCCGCATCACTTCATCACGGAGTTGATCAAAAACAAGGACGCTGACCAGCCTAAAGTTACTGACGGCATTGCCACGCCGTGCGCCGCGCCGCTGACCTGCGCCAACGATGGGGAAAAAGGCCGCTACGCCTACTCGGGGCAGGCGATAGGCGTGCGCGTGACGGCGCGCGCCCTGGGGGGGGCGACGACGGCCAATTATGACGAGCGCAATCCGAGTGCCATGGCGCCCGTGTTGCTCGAAGGCCTGGATGCGGCCACGGGCACGATTTCCTTTCCGCCGAGCACTCCTGATGGCAGCAGCCGCCTCACCGATGGCAGCAAGGCGCAAACCACCGTCACCGGCGTGGCGCCCGTGAAATTCACCCTGGGCGTTGCCTCGCCCATGGTCGCCTACCGTTTTCCGGGCAAGGCAGGCGTTCCGGTGAAGTTGGCGCCCACCGACGTGCTGCTGCGCGCCAGCAGCACGTATCCCGGCGGCACCGTCGTCAGCTCAAGTTCGGCATTGATACAGAACGAGGCACGGATGACCGTGCTGTCGGGGCAATGGCAGGTAGCCCACGGCTATGGCTCCGAGTTGCTGCCCGTCCGACTGGCCGTGCAAGTGCAGTACTGGAATGGCACGAAATGGATCACGAACCTGCTCGACAGCATCAGTGCGTTCAACAAGTCGCAGGTGGTGTTTGTCAATTGCAAGAAAACGCTGGACTGCAGCAAGCTGGCCGCTGATGACCTGGCCTATACCGTCGTGCAAGGCGCGTTGCCGCAGGCCAATCGCCTGACCCTGCTGGCGCCCGGAACCGGCAAGGCCGGCAGAGTGGACGTTTCCGTGGGCAATCATCCCTATCTGGCCAGCACGGTGGGCGTTGTTGTCTTTGGCATCCTCAGATCGGGCCCCGTGATTTACCTGCGCGAGATGTATTGAGCCTGGGCAAAGGTGGGCGGACGCAGGCGGCGCGAAAAACCAGTAACATGCCTGGCTGTGGCATTCCCCCAACCTCAGACTGGAGTTTCTATGAGCACAACATCGCAGTGGATCGATATCGCCGGCCCCGACGGCAGCTTCCAGGCTTACCTGGCCGTGCCGCATATCGGCAAAGGCCCCGCCATCATCCTGTTGCAGGAAATTTTCGGCGTCAATGAACACATCCGCGCCGTGGCCGACCAGTACGCGGCCGATGGCTACGTAGTGCTGGTGCCCGACCTGTTCTGGCGCGAGGGCGCGCACATCGAGCTGGGCTATGACGAAGCAGGCTGGAAGCGCGCCGTGGAACTGATGCAGGCCACCGACAATCCGCATGCCGACGCCGATATCGCCGCCACCGTCGCCGCCCTGCGCGCGCGCCCGGAAGTGACGGGCAAGCTGGCCTCGATCGGTTACTGCTTCGGCGGCCGGCTGTCGTTTCAAACGGCCGCGGCCGGCCTGGTCGACGCCGCCATCGCCTATTACGGCGGCGGTATCCAGAACAAGCTGGACCTGGCCGAGCGTATCCAGGTGCCGCTGCTCATGCATTTCGGCGGGCAGGACAGCCATATTTCGCCGCAAGCCGTGCAAACCATCGCCGAGCGCTTCGAAGACCGGCAAGACGTGGAAATCCATATCTATCCGGGCGCCGAGCACGGCTTCAATTGCACCCACCGCGACAGCTACCAGCAGCGCGCCGCGGCCCAGGCGCATGGCAATTCCTTGATTTTCTTGGCGGAAAATCTTTAAGCGGGAGCGCCGCCAGCGCTGTCGACTCGGCAGTAAAGCCGCATGGGCGCTAAAATAGCGGCTGTGCCGGGCATCTCCGGCCGGCCGGGCGCAGCGCCCGGCAAACCTGGATGAGGAACCGAATCAAAGATGGCCCAAGTAATTGTTTCTGTGACATTGGCGGCAAGCGCCGAAAGAGTGTGGGATTTTATCGGCGGCTTCCAGTCGCTGGCTGAATGGTCGAGTTCAATCAAGACCAGCCTGTCCGAACATGGCGGCCGCGTGCGCCGGCTGAAAACCACGGACGGCGCGATCATCGCCGAACGTCTGCAAAGCTACAGCGAAGCGGACAAGAGCTACAGCTACACCATCGTCTCTGGCCCGATCCCCGTCAAGAACTACCGTTCCACCCTGCGCGTCACGGGCGAACCGGGTGCGAATGAGTGCGTGGCGCAATGGTCGGGCGAGTTCGACGCGGCCGAAGGCGTGGAAGAGGTCATGGTGGGCGCGTTTCAGCACCTGTATGAAACGGCGTTCGTCGACCTGAAACGCATCATGGCCATTTGAATCAACCATTGTAGGTCGGATTAGCGGCTACGCCGCGTAATCCGACACCACCACCGGCGCTAACCATGTTGTCGGATTACGCGGGGCGATGCCCCGTTAATCCGACCTACGCTAGACGTTAACGCTTCACTTTTCCAAACGCTTCTCCCTTGTTCCAAGTAGGCAAGTTCTTGTCGTTCGCCACTTCGTAACCGAGGTTCAGCGTGAACTGTGCCTGCTGCACCATGCCGGACAAGTCCCACGACGGGTGGTATTCATCGGTGACCTGGTGATAATCCTTTTTAAACGCCACCAGGCGCTCGCTGGACGCTTTCGGTTCCTTGACGAAATCGAAGGAGCCGTCGCCGGAGAATACTGCCGAGCCCACGTTGAAGGCGGGTACGCCGGCCTTGGCAAACGCAAAATGGTCGGCGCGGTAAAACGCGCCGGACAGGTCGGGAATGGTGGGCGCCAGGCGCAGGCCCATGCGCTTGGCCACCCTGGCGGCGCTCGCGTACAGGCTGCTGCGCTCGGCGCCGGCCACGCCGATGTCGTGCGTCTTGCCGACGAAATTCATGCTGTCCAGATTCAGGTCGGCGGCCGTTTTCGCCAGCGGCCACAGGGGCGCGCGCGTATAGGCCGTGCTGCCCAGCATGCCCGTTTCCTCGCCGGCCGGCCACAGGAAGATCTGCGTGCGGCGCGCCGGCTGTTTCACGGCAACCTGCGCCATGGCCAGCAGGGCCGCCGCGCCCGAGGCGTTGTCGATGGCGCCGTTGTAGATATGGTCGCTTTGCCCTGCGCGGGCGCCGCCCTCGTCATCCTTGCCCAGGTGGTCCCAGTGCGCCGAGTAAATCACGGCTTCATCCTTGAGTTTCGGGTCCGTGCCCGGCACGATGCCGGCCACGTTGAATTGCTCGATGCTGCGCACCTGGCTGTCGAGTTGCACCTTGACCGTGGCGTTCAGGGCCACGGGGCGGAAGTCGCGCGTTTCCGCCTGCGCGCGCAGGGCGTCCAGGTCTTGCCCCGCTTGCTGGAACAGCGCGCGCGCCATGTCTTCCTGCAGCCAGCCTTCCATGGCATTGCCCGCGCCAGCGAGGTTGAAACGCTCGTGGCCGAAGCCGTTGGCGGGCACCGACCATGGATACGACGCCGATGCCGTCGTGTGGATCAGCAAGACGCCGGCGGCGCCCTGGCGCAGCGCTTCCTCGTACTTGTAGACCCAGCGGCCGTAATACGTGAGCGACTTGCCGGCAAAACGGTTGGGTTCGGCAACGGTCGGCTGCGGGTCGTTGACCATCATGATGACGAGCTTGCCCTTCAGATCGGCGCCCTTGAAATCGTCCCAGTTTTCTTCCGGGGCGCGGATGCCGTAGCCGGCAAACACGACGGGCGCGTCGAACGCCACTGTCTGCTGGCCATTCGCCGCGCCAAAGACGATATCCTTGCCGAAGGCGGGAGACAAGGTCTTGCCGCCCGCGCTGAAGGTCACGGTGCTCGATGGCAGGGCCTTGCTGCCGACGATGGTCAGCGCCTGGCGGTAGCTGCCATCCTGCAACGGTTGCAGGCCGGCCACGGCCGCCTGCGTCTCCAGGTAGCGCACGGCCAGGTCGCCGCCGCGCTGGCCCGTGCCGCGTCCTTCCAGCAAGTCGTCAGCCAGGAAGGACAGATGGGCGCGCAGGGGCGCTTCGGCAACGAGCGGTTGGGCGAGGGCGGCCGTGCTGAACAGGCTGGCGGCGAGGACGAAGGGTAAACGCATGACAACTCCAAAAGTGAATACGGGAAGGCAAAGCAGCGACAATCTTACTCTACCGCAATGCTCCAGCGTAGCGCGCGGCGTGCGCGCGCCATTGCGGCCACAATGGCCGCTGGTCCACCGACAAGGAGCGTTCCATGACTAGCCCTGACTTGCAATCGAGTAATACCCTGCGCACCGCCGACGGCACCCTGATCTACTACAAGGACTGGGGCAGCGGCCCGCCCGTCGTCTTCAGCCACGGCTGGCCCTTGTCGTCCGACGCCTGGGAAGACCAGATGTTTTATCTGGCTTCGCATGGCTACCGCGTCATCGCGCACGACCGGCGCGGCCATGGCCGCTCCAGCCAGCCTTTCGACGGCAACGACATGGATACTTATGCCGACGACCTGGCCGCCCTGATCGACGCGCTGGACTTGACGGGCGCCACCCTGGTCGGCCACTCGACGGGCGGCGGCGAGGTGGCGCGCTACATCGGCCGTCACGGCACCGAGCGCCTGGCGGGCGCCGTGCTGGTGGGCGCCGTGCCGCCGCTGATGCTGCAAACCACTGGAAATCCGCTGGGCTTGCCCCTGTCCGCGTTTGACGCCATCCGCGCCGGTGTGCAGGCCGACCGCAGCCAGTTCTTCCGCGACTTGAGCGAAGCTTTCTATGGCTATAACCGCCCCAGTGCGAAGCCGTCGCAGGGTGTGCGCGAGCATTTCTGGCTGCAAGGCATGCAGGCGGGCATGCCGGCGTCTTACCTGTGCATCAAGCAATTTTCCGAGACGGATTTCACAGCTGACCTGGCCTGCTTCGACGTGCCGACCCTGGTGATCCATGGCGACGACGACCAGATCGTGCCGATTGCCGCCTCGGCGCGGCGCACTGCCGAGCTCATCATCGGCAGCAAGCTGCTCGTGTATGCGGGCGCGCCGCACGGCCTGGCGACGACGCACAAGGACAGGCTGAACGAGGACTTGCTGGAGTTTTTACGCCACTCGGTCGATGCGGCAAGCAATATCGAGGCGCATCTGTAAAACAGCCGAATCTATTGCAAAACATATAATATTGCTTGTTTTTTGCACCAATTGCGTGCGGATCGCCGATTTTTCTGCGTTGTAGATTGCAAAAAACGGCGTTCTGCCGCCTGTGTCCACCCGGTAAGGTCCAGTAAAGAGTAAACTAGCAGATACACTCTTTCGCATTGGGCGATTCGAGCGAACTTGTGAGTGATTTCATGTCTGATACACCAATTTCCTTATTTTCCGACCTTAACCTGAGCGAGCCGCTGATTCGCGCGCTCAAGGATGTCGGTTACGAAACACCGTCGCCTATCCAGGCGGCCACGATTCCATTATTGCTCGCTAACCGCGACGTGCTGGGCCAGGCGCAAACAGGCACGGGTAAAACCGCCGCCTTCGCCTTGCCTATCCTGTCGCGCATCGATCTGAAACAAAGCTCACCCCAAGCCCTGGTCCTGGCACCGACGCGCGAACTGGCCATCCAGGTCGCCGAAGCGTTCCAGGTGTACGCCGCCCACATTCCCGGCTTCCACGTGCTGCCGATCTACGGCGGTCAAAGCTATGGCCCGCAACTGTCGGCCCTGCGCCGCGGCGTGCACGTCATCGTCGGTACTCCTGGCCGCGTCATCGATCACCTGGACAAGGGTTCGCTCGACCTGTCCAAGCTGAAAACGCTGGTGCTGGACGAAGCCGATGAAATGCTGCGGATGGGCTTTATCGACGATGTCGAACGCATCTTGAAAGAAACGCCGGACGGCCATCAAACGGCCCTGTTCTCGGCCACCATGCCTTCCGTCATCAAGCGTATCGCCACCACTTACCTGATCAATCCAGCCGAAGTGACGGTTGCCGCCAAGACGGGCACGGCCGACAACATCCGCCAGCGCTACTGGCTGGTGTCGGGCATGCACAAGCTCGACGCGCTGACGCGCATCCTGGAAGCGGAAGCGTTTGACGGCATGATCATCTTTGCCCGCACCAAGCTGGGCACGGAAGAGCTGGCCGGCAAGCTGCAAGCCCGTGGCTTCTCGGCTGCCGCCATCAATGGCGACATCCAGCAAGCGCAGCGCGAGCGCACGATCCAGCAGTTGAAAGACGGCAAGATCGACATCCTCGTGGCTACCGACGTGGCCGCCCGCGGCCTGGACGTCGAGCGCATCAGCCACGTCGTCAACTACGACGTGCCGCACGATCCGGAAAGCTATACCCACCGTATCGGCCGCACGGGCCGCGCTGGCCGCAGCGGCGAAGCGATTTTGTTCATCACCCCGCGTGAAAAGAACTTGCTCAAGGCTATCGAGCGCTCGACCCGTCAGCCGATCAGCATGCTGGAATTGCCGACCATCCAGGCCGTCAACGATGTGCGTATCGCCAAGTTCAAGGAACAGATCAGCGAAACCCTGGCCCTGGGCGAACTGGAGCAGTTCCAGTCGCTGATCGAAGATTTCGAGCGCGAGCAAAACATTCCCGCCATCGAAATCGCCGCCGCCCTGGCGAAGATGGCGCGTGGCAATACGCCTCTGCTGCTGGACAAGAACAAGGCGCGCGAGCAAGCCACGTGGCAAGACGACCGTCCTGTACGCCAGGACCGCTTCGAACGCAATGACCGTCCGGAACGGGGCGACCGCTTCGAGCGTAACGAGCGCAGCGACCGTGGCGAACGCCCGGCCTTCCCGAAAAAGGAACGCATCTCCCGTCCTGCCGACGCCGGCATGCAGACTTTCCGTATTGAGGTAGGTCATCAGCATGGCGTGAAACCGGGCAATATCGTGGGCGCCATCGCCAACGAAGCGGGCATCGATTCGAAAAACATCGGCCGCATTGAAATCTATGACGATTACAGCGTGCTGGACTTGCCAGATACCATGCCGAAAGAATTGCTGGATCAGCTGAAGTCCGTCTGGGTCGCTGGTCAGCAACTGCGCATCAGCCGCGACGGCGATGCACCGGACCTGGCACCGCCAGCCGCGCCGCGCAAGCCGTTCGCCGCCAAGTCCGTGCCAGCGTTCAAGGATGCGCCAGCGGACGCGGGCGAGGCAGCACCAGCGCCGCGCGCGCCGAAGAAGGAACGTCCACGCCCGGGCGTGACGGCCTACCGCATCGAAGTGGGCCGTGAGCACGCCGTGACGCCAAGCAACATCGTGGGCGCCATCGCCAACGAAGCGAACCTGGAAGCCAAGCATATCGGCCGTATCGATATCTTTGACAACTACAGCGTGCTGGACCTGCCGGAAGGCATGCCGCCGGAAATCCTCGACCACCTGAAATCGGTCGTCGTGTCGGGCCAGAAACTGCGCATCAGCCTTGATGACGGCACGACGGAGCGCAAACCTGCGCCAGCGCGTCCAAAGTCGCCACCGCGTAAAACGTTCAAGTAAGCCATCCCTGCACAGGCGCCTCCCCGGCGCCTGTGTCGCGGATTGGAGACATATATCCCACTGGCGCGCTCGCGCCAGTTTTTATTTCCCCTCAATAAATGTTCATTACTGATGCGTCATGCTTGCCGGCAGGCGTCGCCATGTGCCGGCGGTTATTGCGGCGCTTGCGCATCTTTTTATCGTCGCCCACACCATATTTATTGCCTGCTACATCGATACATAATTTTTTATTAATTATTGCATCTACACGCAATTTGAATTTTGCATTTCAATAAAATCAATCAAGTTGAATCAAAGTAAATTCTAAAACATAAATGAATTGATTTTTATTAAATTGTTTGACCAGCGTCACTGTCGCCGTGGCGATATCTCGCCGGTGCTTGATGTGGTATATTGTTTTTACGATTTTGTTATGCTAGTTGAAAAAAATAGAGGAGCGACGATGCGGGTCAATATGCTATGCCTATCACGCAAAAGGAATACGTATTAAATGAAGGCATGACGATTGTTTCCACCACGGATTTACAGGGAAACATCAATTACGCCAATCAGTATTTCATTGAGGTCAGCGGCTTTTCAGAAATGGAATTGCTGGGTGCGCCACAGAATATCCTGCGTCATCCCGATATGCCGGCCGAAGCGTTTGCCGACCTGTGGGATACCATCAAGACGGGCATGCCGTGGACCGGCATGGTCAAGAACCGCTGCAAGAACGGCGATTTTTACTGGGTCTTCGCCAATATCACGCCCGTCATCGAAAATGGACGCCCGATCGGCTATATGTCCGTGCGCACCAAGCCCACGCGCGAGCAGATCAACGAGGCGGCGGCCCTGTATAAAAGTTTCAAGGACGGCAATAGCGCCAACCTGGCGATCCGCAACGGCCGCGTCGTGCGCCAGGGCTGGGCCGCCAAGCTGGCCGAGTGGCGCAAATTGACCCTGTCGCAAGACCTGGCCCTGCATTGCATCGTCTTTGGCGTGGTGCTGGCCATCCTCGGCTGCGCCGTGTGGAATATCGATGGCGATACGAGCACGGCCACGCGCAGCTGGCTCAGCGGTGCCGCCGCCGCCGCCGTCGCGCTGATGCTGTATTTCTGGGCCCATCTGCACAATTCGCTGGTCGCGCCGCTGGGCGACGCCATCACGATGGCGCGCAAGATGGCGGGCGGCGATTTGACGGGCGTGATCGACAAGGTGCGCGACGATGACATGGGTCAATTGATGGCGGCCTTGCGCCAGACCAACATCAACTTGCACAGCATTATCGGCGACGTGCGCGCCAATTTCGAGGATATCCGCATCACCACGGCGGAAATCGCCACGGGCAATATGGATCTGTCCAGCCGCACGGAATCGCAGGCGTCCAGCCTGGAGCAGACGGCGGCCAGCATGGAAGAACTGACGTCCACCGTGCAAAACAGCGCCGACCACGTGTCCACGGCCAACGACCTGGCGGTGCAGGCGTCCACCGTCGCGGCCAAGGGCGGCACCATCGTCAGCGAAGTGGTCACCACGATGGATGAGATCAGCAGCTCGTCGCGCAAGATTCTCGACATCATCGGCCTGATCGACGGCATCGCCTTCCAGACGAATATCCTGGCCTTGAACGCGGCCGTGGAAGCGGCCCGCGCGGGCGAGCATGGCCGCGGCTTTGCCGTCGTGGCGGGCGAAGTGCGCAGCCTGGCGCAGCGCTCGGCAACAGCGGCGAAAGAGGTGAAAAACCTGATCGACCATTCGATCGCCACCGTGAACGCGGGCAGCGTGCTGACCAGCAATGCGGGCGCCACCATGGCGGAAGTGATCGCCTCGGTGGCCCGCGTGACGGAAATGATGGACGAGATTTCCTCCACCACGCGCGAGCAGAACCAGGGCATCGGACAAGTCAACCAGGCCGTCATTCACATGGATGGCATCACGCAGCAGAATGCGGCGCTGGTGGAGCAGGCGGCGGCCGCCGCCACCAACCTGGCGCAGCGCACCGAGAGCGTGGCCCAGTCGATCGGCATCTTCAAATTGAAGGCCTCGCCCAAGCGCAAGGCTGCCGGCGTGGGGCGCGGCGTGGGTGCAGGCGTGGCGGCAAGGGCCTTGCTGAAGGCACGCTAAGACAATCATCCCGCTAGCGCAACGCTGGCGGGATTTACTTCGGTACCCGATACACTTCCCCGCTGCGCACCTTCTTCACCACCCCATCCCCGCCAAACAGAATCACATATTCGCCCTGCGCGCCCGAGGCGGCCGGATAGGTGTACATCCACACTTCATTGCCGCTGTCGAAGCGGATGGCCGTGCTGTCGCCCAGCGCGGCGCGCACCTGTTCGCGCGTGCTGCTACCCGGCTGCACCGTCTGTTCCAGGGTAGCGTAAGGCACATTCTTGCTTGCCTGCAAGGCGCGCGTGCCGGAACAGGCGGCCAGCAGCGTCAGCATGGCGATCATCAGCCACTTCATGGCGCCACCTCGTCCATATAGTCAAATTCCAGCAGGGTATCGTCGGGCCAGCTGCTATCCCACAAGGGCGCGTAATACGTGCGGTCAAGCAAGACCTGGCAATCGCAATAGGGCAGCGAGGCGGGCGTTTGCTCGCCGCCCGCGTACAGCATCCTGAACGGCAGGGCCAGGCGGCGCTCGCCATGCACGAGGGTCACGCCGAACAGGGGGCGGTTCGTGAAGAACAGATAATTGCCGTCCGGCTCGGAACACACTTTGTCGGTGCTGTAGAGCATGCTGGACAGCCAGGCGATGATTTGCGGGTCGTTCGAGATCAGGCCCGAATCCATGCCGGCGCGGCACTCCAGGCGCAAGTCGCCCAGGCGCCGCGTGTCGGGCGGCAAGCCGGGCGTGATCACCTGCGCGCACCAGCTCATGGTAGTGGCCCTGCGGTTGGCGATCAGCACGGCGTCTTCGCGCGCCGCTTGCGCATGGCGCACGGGGGCAAAGCTGTTGTCCGGCGCCAAGGGCAAGGGGATGCTGACGGTGTCGCCGGCGATGCGCAGCTGCACGCCCGTCATGTCCACGCCGGGCTGGCGCGGCAGCAGGCGAAAGCGCAGCACCGCTTGCGGCGCCAGCGCATGGTCGCGTTCGAAGCGGTCCACGCCCTGCAGCATCTTGCGATACGATTTATCGACGGGGTCGCGCGTGGCGTCCACTTTGACTTGCGGCACGGGCGCGGTTTGCGCCAGTGCAACATGGCCGTGGATCAGGCAGACGAGCAGCAGGGAAAAAGGAATACGCATGGCTGGATGCTACGCCTTTTTACGCGGCAGCCACGCACGGATGGGTGTTTCAGTATTCGCTATATTTGCGCGCGTCGCCGCGCACCTGCCGCGCCGGGTATTTCTGCGCGTTGAGTTCCATCTTTTCCAGCACGGCCGCGTGCAGGTCGACGCCGCTCTTGTCGGCCAGCCGCACCAGGTACATCAGCACGTCGGCCAGCTCGTGGCGGATGCCCGTGCGCTTGGCATCGTCCAGTTCGCTATCTGCCCCCGTGGGCAGCCACTGGTAGTGCTCGGCCAGTTCCGCCACTTCGACGGACAAGGCCATGGCCAGGTTTTTCGGCGTGTGGAACTGGTCCCAGTCGCGTTCATCGGCAAAGGCGCACAGGCGCGCGCGGATATCGAGCAGGCTGTCGGCGGACGCGCTCATGCCGCCGCCTGCAGCGGTTTTTCCATGAAGGTCAGCACGTCGGCTTGCTGCGGCGATTCCAGGTGAATTTGCATGGGGGAAAGCACGTTGACTGAGATTGCCTCCATGGTATCACTGCGGCGGCGCCAGGCGTAGCGTCAGGCCGATGGGCGACATCACAAAGCCCATCAATTCCTGCGCCTCGCCGCCATCGGGCGTATCGACGCCGGCGATGTCGAAGCTGCCCAGCAGCATGGCCATGGCGATCTTGATTTCCAGCAAGGCCAGATAGCGGCCCGGGCACGTGCGCAAGCCGGCGCCGAAGGGCATCGAAGCGCGCTTGTTGTTCGCCTCGCCGCCTTCGGCCAGCCAGCGCTCGGGCTGGAAGGCTTGCGCGTCGGGGAAGTGCGTCTCGGACACCGTGTCGTGGCGCATCACGCACCAGACGAGAGTGCCGGCCGGCACGGCAATATCGCCGATGACCGTGTCGCGCAGCGCCTCGACGGGCAGGAATGGCGCCACGGGTTTCAAACGCATGGCTTCGCTGGCGCAGGCGCCCAGGTAGTCGAGGCTGTCCATCTGTTCGATCGTAAAATGGGCCGCGTCGGGCGCCAGGCGCCGCACTTCCTCGCGCGCCCGCGCCAGGGTGTGCGGATGGCGTTGCAACAGGTAAATTATCCAGGACAGCGTGTTGGCCGTCGTATCTTCGCCCGCCAGCAGCATGGTCAGCACATTGCCGGCCACGTTGCGGTCGCTCACGCCGCTGCCTTCCAGGTCGGCGGCGGCGATCATCGCTTCGAGCAGGTTGGGCGGACGCTCGCGGCGCGCCGGGTCGTGCGCCATGCGTGTGCGCGCCTGCTGCACCAGGTCGGCCACGGCGGTGGAAAGAGCTGCCACGTCACGGTCCAGCCGCCGGTCGACGGGCAGCTTGACATAGCGCCAGTACGGGAACATGGACAGGCTGCGCCGCGCCACGGCGGGCAGGATGTCGTCCATGTGGCGCTGGATCACGTCTTCGCCCGATTCGAGCGTGTTGACTTCCGTGCCGAAGGCCAGGCCGGCGATGATGTCGACCGTGTAGCGTTTCAGGTCGCCGTCGAGGTCGATCGCCTGGCCTTGCGTGGCGGCCAGATACCAGCGCCGCTGCAGGCGCTGCGCCACCGTCACCAGCGCGGGGAAATAGGCCTTGATGGCGCCGGGCGCCATGCCGGCCATGACCATGCGGCGCTGGTTGCGCCACTCCGTGCCCTCGGCCAGGAACAGGCCGGGCACGCCGCCCATTTCGTCGGAGACGACGGAGCTGCTCAGGGGGCGGCGAAAACCGTCGGGCCGGTCGCGCAGCACTGCGCCGACGGCTTCGCTGTCGGCCACCACCAGCACCAGCGTGCGGCCGAACCAGGCGCGCATGAAGGGGCCGTAGCGCCGCACCCACTGCTCCACGTCGAGGTGGATGCGCGTGAGCTTGAGTTGCAGGCTGTTGCCGACGATGGGCAGGGCGAAGGGTCCCGGCAGGTGGCGGATCTGGCGCAAAGGCGTGGCGACGACGGGCGTGGCAGCGTGGTCGAGCGGGGGCATGGCGGACTCCTGGTGGATGGCGACAATGACATCACTGTAGCGCGCTTGCGCGCCCGCGTCTTGAACGAATACGACATCGTGCGGTGCCCGACTTTGCCGGTACAATCGTCGCCATGCCTGCCGCCCCTACGCCCCTGACCCGTTTGATCGCACCGCGCACCGCGCTCGCTTCCTGCGTGCGCGCCATCCTCGTGCGCGACACTACGCGCTGCGCGCCCCTGCCGCCGGCGCAACGCCTGAACCGCTTTCCCGTCGCGCCCATGTGCAGCATCATCTGGACCGTCGCGGGCGACGTCGAGGCGGCCGCGCCGGGCCTGTCGCTGCCGGACGTGCGCATGCCGCCCGCGCTGTTCGGCGGCCCCCGCTCGTATCCGCTGGTCAGCTACAACCCCGGCCCCGTGCATTCGTTTGTCGTGATGTTCTATCCCGCCGCCCTGCATGCCTTGACGGGCATATCGATGGATACCTTGCTGGACCAGTTTCGCCCGCTCGATGCGCTGTTCGATGCCGACTGGCTGGTCCTGTCCGACGCCGTGCTGGCGGCGCCCGACGACGAGGTCCGCGTCAGGCTGGTGGAAGACTTCCTGGCACCGCGCTGGCAGGCGGCGCGCAAGGGCAGCGACGTGTCGGCCGGCGTCGTGCAGGACTGGGTGCGCCGACTGGGCGTGCAGGCGGCATCGACGGGCCTGGCCAGCAGTGCGCGCCATATCGAGCGCCGCATCAAGGCCTGGGCCGGCCAGCCCATGCGTACCTTGCGCCGCATGCGCCGCGCAGAGCAGCTATTCCTTGACGAGCGTGGCGCCATCCTGCAAGGCAGGGTGTCGTGGTCCGATATCGCCGCCAGCGGCGGTTACGCCGATCAGGCCCATTTCTGCCGCGAGACGCGCGAAATCACGGGCTTGAGTCCCACCGAGCTGGCGCGCGCCATGAAAGAAGATGAAAGTTACTGGATCTACCGGATTTGGGCGTAGGTCGGATTAGCTCGTAGAGCGTAATCCGACAACATCGTTGGCGAGGCCGGTGGTGGTGTCGGATTACGCGAGGCGTTGCCCCGCTAATCCGACCTACCGTTCCGTGTACACCTTTCCCTTGGATAAGGTCACTTCATGGTGCCCCGCGCCGGGGGCCATCATGGGGAAGCAGTTTTCCGCGCCATGCACGCGCACGTCGAGGAAGTAGGGGCCTTCGGAGGCCAGGCAGGCGGCCAATGCCGCGTCGAGTTCCTCGCGCCGGCTCACCATGTGCGCCTGCCAGCCGAACGCGCGCGCCAGGGCGACGAAGTCGGGCAGCGCTTCCGTGTAGCTGTGACTGTAGCGCCCGCCGTGTATCAGTTCCTGCCACTGGCGCACCATGCCCATATAGCCATTGTTCGACAGCACCACTTTCACGGGCAGGCGGTGCTGCACGGCCGTGGCCAGTTCCTGGATATTCATCAAAATCGAGGCGTCGCCGCTGACGCACACCACGCAGGCATCCGGGTGGGCGATCTGCGCGCCGATGGCGGCCGGCAAGCCATAACCCATGGTGCCGGCGCCGCCCGAGGTCAGCCAGCGCCGGGGCTGCTCGAAACGCAAATGCTGGGCCGCCCACATCTGGTGCTGGCCCACGTCGGTGGAGACGATGGCGTCCCGGCCGTCCAGGGCCGCCTGCAGCCGGCGCATCAGCGCCTGCGGCGCGATCACCTGCGGCGTGTCGTCGAACGCCAGCGAGTCCTGCGCGCGCCAGCCATTGATGCGCTGCCACCACGGCTGGCGGTCCGCCAGCAGGCGGCCGCGCAGCTGCGCCAGCAAGGCAGTGAGCACGGGCGCGCAGTCGCCGCGCAGGGCCACGTCGGCGCGCACCACCTTGTGGATCGACGCCGGGTCGATATCGACGTGGATGACCTTTGCGCCAGGATAAAAGGCGTCGAGCCTGCCCGTGACCCGGTCGTCGAAGCGGGCGCCC
The DNA here is from genome assembly GCF_019443505.1 of Janthinobacterium sp. PAMC25594. Classification (NCBI taxonomy): domain Bacteria; kingdom Pseudomonadati; phylum Pseudomonadota; class Betaproteobacteria; order Burkholderiales; family Oxalobacteraceae; genus Janthinobacterium; species Janthinobacterium sp. PAMC25594. The sequence continues at coordinate 3,315,619 of NZ_CP080377.1, read as the reverse complement.
ACGCAAACGACCAGGTCGGCATGGTGCATGGACAGGTTGGCTTCCAGCGTGCCGTGCATGCCCAGCATGCCGAGGAAGGCCGGGTGCGAAGCGGGAAAGGCGCCCAGGCCCAGCAGGGTCAAAGTGCAGGGCGCGGCGGCCAGCTTCACCAGTTGCCCGAACGCGGCGCAGGCGGCGGGGCCGGAATTGACGAGGCCGCCGCCGCCGTAAAACACGGGCTGGCGCGCGGAGGCGATCAGGCTGGCGGCCCGTTCGAGATCGGCGGCGGCCGGCGGCGGCAGCGGGGCCGGCGTGGCAGGGGCCAGCACCGTCGTTGCCTGCACCGGCGCCAGCTGCAGATCCTTGGGAAAGTCGACCAGCACGGGGCCGGGCCGGCCCTGCGTTGCCTGCGCGTACGCTTCGCGCAGCACGGCCGCCGTTTCATCGGCCGTGCGGATTTGCCGGTTCCACTTGGTGACGGGGCGCGAAATGCCCAGCGCGTCGCATTCCTGGAAGGCGTCGGTGCCGATGCTGGTGGTGGCCACCTGGCCGCTGATGCAGATCACGGGTATCGAATCGCACAGGGCGTCGAGCAGTCCCGTGGTGGTATTGCTCATGCCGGGACCGGAGGTGACGAAGACGACGCCGGGCCGGCCCGTGCTGCGCGCATAGCCTTCGGCCGCGTGCACGGCCGCCTGTTCGTGGCGCACCAGCACGTGGCGCAAGCGGGGCTGGGCGTGCAGCGCGTCGTACAGGGGCAGCACGGCGCCGCCCGGATAGCCGAAGACGGTGTCGACGCCCAGGGCCAGCAGGGTGTCGATCAGGGTGCTGGCGCCGTTATGGGATGCGCGCGCGAGGAGGGGAGCGGGATCAGGTTTCATGGCCTTATTTTCTGCCTGATGCGGCAGAAAAGGCTGCTGGTTTTCTCGTATAGAATGCATAATTCAGCAAAATTTGCTGCAAAATAGTAGAAAAACAGAATGAAGCTGGATAAATTCGACCTCGCCATCCTGACGGCCCTGCAGCAGGACGCCCGCATCAGCCTGCACGACCTGAGCGCCAAGGTGGGCCTGACCTCGTCGCCATGCTGGGCGCGCATCAAGCGCATGGAAGACGATGGCGTCATCGAGGGGTATACGGTGAACGTCAACGCGGCCAAGGTGGGGCTGGCCGACACCGTCATCGTGCAAGTCACTTTGGACGACCATTCCGACCAGGCCCTGTTCGAATTCGGCCACGCGCTGGCCATGATCCCGGAAGTGCTGGAAGCGTTTCTTGTCTCCGGCGACTACGATTACTACCTGCGCATCGCGGTCAGCGACACGCGCGACTATGAGCGCCTGCTGCGCGAGCGCCTGTATAAAATTCCCGGCATCCGCCACAGCAAATCGAGCTTTGTCTTGCGCCAGCTCAAGCAGAGCTACCTGCCGTTGCAGCGCTAGCTCCCCGCACGGCGGGAGTTTTTCCCTAGCCCATCCCCGGTGGCTGCCCGATACTGGACAGCAATAAAACCACTATAAAAACGGGGATACGCATGAAACTGACTTTATTCGCGGCCGCCGCCATGGCGCTGTGCCAGGCGCAGGCCGTCGAACCGACGATGGCCACCTCGGGCGACTTGCCCACCGTCATCATCACGGGCAGCATGCCGCTGCCTACCGTGGAGCAGCCGCGCGATACCCTGGCCGCGCCCGTGCAGACGGCCAGCGCGCAGCAGATCGCGCGCAGCGGCGCGCTCGACATCTCCGCCTTCCTGCGCCGCAACCTGGGCAGCGTCTACGTGAACGAGGTGCAGAACAACCCGTTCCAGCCCGACGTCACCTACCGCGGCTACACGGCCTCGCCCCTGCTGGGCACGCCGCAAGGGCTGTCCGTGTATCTCGATGGCATGCGCCTGAACCAGCCGTTTGGCGACGTCGTCAGCTGGGACTTGATCCCGCGCATGGCGATTGAATCGCTGACCCTGATGCCCGGCTCGAACCCCCTGTTCGGTTTGAACACACTGGGCGGCGCGCTGGCCCTGCAAACCAAGGATGGCAAGAGCAATCCCGGCACCGCCATCGAAGCGCGCCTCGGTTCCGCTCAACGTCGCGGCGTCGAGTTCGAGCATGGCGGCAGCAATGCGCAGGGCTGGCACTGGTATGTGACGGGCAACCGTTTCAGGGAAGTGGGCTGGCGCGACGATTCCCCATCCGACGTGCGCCAGCTGTTTGGCAAGCTGGGCTGGAGCGATGCACGCACCGATATCGCCGTCACCGTGGCCCACGCGGACAATGCGCTGACGGGCAACGGCTTGCAGGAACAGCGCATGCTGGCGCGCGACTACCGCAGCGTCTACACCAAGCCCGATTTGACGCAGAATAGGTCGACCCTGCTGAACCTGACGGGCAAGCACCAGGCCAGTGAGGCCTTGCTATTGTCCGGCAATGTGTACTACCGCAAGATCGACACGCACACGTTCAACGGCGACCTGAACGACGAGTCGCTCGACCAGTCCGTCTACCAGCCCGGCGCGGCCGAGCGCGCGGCGCTGGCGGCGGCCGGCTACACGGGCTTTCCCGCCAGCGGGGCGAACGCAGGCAATACGCCGTTTCCGAAATGGCGCTGCATCGCCAACGTCTTGTTGAACGATGAACCGGCTGAAAAATGCAACGGCATGATCAATCGCAGCCATACCGAGCAGGAAAACTATGGTTTTTCGGGCCAATTCACGGTGCTGGCCGACGTGGCCGGAGCGCGTCATGCCGTCACGGCCGGCGCCGCCTACGACACGAGCCACGCCACGTTCCGCCAGACCAGCCAGTTCGGCTACCTGAACCCGGACCGCAGCATCACGCCCGTCAATTTCTTTGCCGACGGCACGGAAATTGATGACGACGGCACGCCGGTCGATAACCGGGTCGATTTGAGCGGGCGCATGCGCACCTGGAGCGTGTATGCGAGCGATAGCATTGCGTTCAATCAAAATTTGACCTTGACTGTTTCCGGTCGCTACAACCGCAGCACGGTGCGCAACCGCGACGCCATCACGCCGGGCGGGGGCAACGGTTCGCTCGATGGCGACCACCGTTTCAGCCGCTTCAATCCAGCCATCGGCCTGGCCTATGCGCCGGCGAAGGGCGTGAGCGCCTACCTCGGTTACAACGAAGGCAGCCGCACGCCGACGGCGATCGAACTCGGCTGCGCCGACCCGGAAAACCCGTGCCGCCTGCCCAACGCCATGGCCGGCGACCCGCCATTAAAACAGGTGGTGACGAAGACTTGGGAAGCGGGCGTGCGCGGCAAGTTCGCCGACGTGGCGCGCTGGAGCGCGGGCGTGTTCCGCGCGGAAAACCACGACGATATCCTGTTCGTGGCCGATAACCAGGCGGGATTTGGCTACTTCAAAAATTTCGGCAAGACGCGCCACCAGGGCATGGAGCTGGCGCTGGACGGCAAGACGGGCGCGCTGGACTTCGGCGTCAACTATACGTGGTTGCAGGCGACGTACCAAAGCCGGGAAGTGGTCAACGGCAGCGCCAACAGCAGCGGCGACGCGCAAGCACCTGGCCTGGAAGGCAATATCGTCATCACGCCGGGCAACCGGATTCCGCTGACTCCCAGCCACATTTTCAAGGCACACGTGGATGTCCAGGGCGGACGCGAGTGGACGGTGGGGCTGGCCATGACGGCCGTGTCGAGCGCCTATGCGCGCGGCAATGAAAACAACCGGCACCAGGCGGGCGGGGCGTCGTACCTGGGCGCGGGCAAGAGCGGCGGCTATGCCGTGGTCGAGCTGAATGGCAAGTACCAGCTGACGCCACGGCTGAGCATATTTGCCCAGGTGAATAACCTGTTCGACCGGAAGTATGCGACGGCGGCCCAGCTGGGCGCGACGGCTTTCGACGCCAACGGCAATTTTGCCGCCCGGCCGCTGCCCGCCGTGAATGGCGCGTATCCGATGGTCAACGCGACCTTTTATGCGGCCGGCGCGCCGCGCAGCGTGAATGCGGGCTTGCGTTACGCGTTTTAAGGGAGAATATGTTCGATGACGCCGTGGCGCAGCGCCAGGTGGACCAAAGCGGCGGGGCCGGGCACGTCGAGCTTTTCCTTGATGCACGTCTGGTGGTTGGCCACCGTCTTGCTGCTCAGGTGCAGCAGGCGGGCGCAGTCGGCGGCGCTGCGGCCTTCGGCCAGCAGGCGGAAGATTTCGAATTCGCGCTGGCTCAGGCTGCTCAAACGGTTTGCTTCCATGCGGGCCGTGCCCTGTAGCACGCCCGGTGCGCTGTGCGGATCGAGGTAGCGCCGGCCCGCGTGGGCGGCGCGCACGGCGTCGACCAGGTGTTCCGGGTCGGCCTGCTTGCTGACGAAGCCGCAGGCGCCGCCGTCCAACGCGCGCGCGATCAGCTGTGGCGTGTCGTGCATGGTAAACACCAGCACGCGCGCAGCGGCGTCGCGCGCGACCAGCTTGCGCAGCAATTCCAGGCCGCCGATGCCGGGCATGGACAAATCCGTGACGCAGACGTCGGGCGCCTGCTCCTGATACAAGGCATACGCCGTTTCGCCATTGCCGGCCTCGGCCACGACGGCGATGTCGCCGCCCTGTTCCAGCAGGCGCCGGTAGCCCGTGCGCACCACCGGGTGGTCGTCCACCAGCATCACGCGGATCGGCTGCAGGGTGCTGTGCATGGCGTTCATGCCGCGCACCGGGCCGCCAGGGCCACTTCGATGCGCAAGCCGTTGCCCAGCGCGCTGATCCAGCGGATATGGCCGCGCAAGCCGGCCACGCGCTCGCGCATGCCCAGCATGCCGAAGCCGGGATCCTGCTGCCTGTCCTGGCATAAACCCCGGCCATTGTCTTCGATGGCCAGGTGCAGCAAGCCGTGCGCATCGGCGCGCAATTCCACCGTGGCCTGGTCGGCGCCCGCATGGCGCGCCACATTCGTCAAGCCTTCCTGCACCAGGCGGTAGATGGCCGTGGCGATGCTGTCGTCGAGGTCGGCGGGAATGGCGTGCGGGGCGAAACGGCAGGCGATGCCGTGCTGCTGGGCCCAGCTGTCGCACAGCGCCTGCAGGGCCGGCGCCAATCCCAGGCTGTCGAGCACGGGCGGACGCAGCCGGCGGAGCATGCTGCGCACCATCGCATGCAGCGCTTCCGCGGAGCGGGCGATGCTGGCGGCGCAGGCCTGCACGTTCGCCTGGTCGCCGTCGCGCGCGCGCAGGATATAGCTGGCGGCGGCGCGGATGGCCGTGCAGTCTTGACCCACTTCATCGTGCAGTTCGCGCGCCAGCGCGCAGCGCTCCTCTTCCTGCGCGCGCAGCAGGCGCTGCGTGAGCGCGCGGTTTTGCGCCAGCAGCAGGGCCACCTGGCGTCCGCGCCAGACGGCAAAGCCGGCCAGTACCAGCACCAGCAGCAGCAGGCTCAGGGCCAATTCATCGAGTTGCCAGTGCTCCTGGCGCCAGAGGACGCGCGTCAGCCGTTCGGCCAGGTCCAGCCTGATGGCCAGCAGGAAAAAAGCCAGCGCCAGCGCGCCGCACGCGATGCTGCGCCAGACCGGCCGCATGCCTGAGCGGCCGCTGCCGGCCAGTTGATGGTGTTCCATGATGCGGCTCCCTGAGCACGGTCGATCCCCTTGTTGTGCAAGCTTCATGCCATCGGCACAAGGGGGCGCAGGGGGGGCGTCTGGCGGAGCGCCGGCAGACCAGGCAGTGTTCCAGGATGGAACAGGTGTACCGCGATGTAACGGTGCGGCAAGCGCGGATTTCGAGCTTATCTGAAGTCGCGTCGGCACGCTGGCGCACACATCTGCAGTGCGATGCATTGTTGTTCAAATGTAACGTTGAGATTCCTCAAGCTTTCATAGGTAAAACAAAACAAAGTTTCGCAGAGTTAGATAAAAAATAAATAAATGATATTAAAAATATGATATTTATTTTATGCAATTTGCTATATTTATTAACACTTTTGTGAAAAAGCTGAAAGCGGGCGCCAGACCTGCCGACCTATCTATCCACAACAATCAAGGGAATAGAATGAATCGTTTATCACCTGCGCGGGTATCGCCCGCCACCGTCAATCCGCCCGCTACCCGCAGTCGCGCCACCGTTTTTGCCGCGCTGGCCACCTTGTCCGTGCTGGCCTCGGCGCCGGCCATGGCCGGTGTCCTGACCTTCGACAATCTGCGCCCCGACGTATATGCAAGCGGCCAGACGCTCAATACGCCGAGCTACAATTTGCTGTTCCTGGCCGACCCGACCACGGCGGCCGGCGGCGGCATCAGCGGCGTGGGCGCCATCCTCGACGGCCGTGTGGGCTCGTCGTGCGATATCGCCGCCTGCCCGCAGGGCGCCAGCGGCAACTACCTGGCCATCCTCAACGATGGCGGCGTGAATTTCTCGCGTGCCGATCGCCAGGCATTCACCCTGGCCGGTTTCGACTATTCCTTCATCGCGCCCGTCTCCGGCTTGCCCAACATGCAGTGGGGCAAGCTGCAGCTGAGCGGCACCCTCGGCAATGGCCAGGTGATCAGCACCTCGCTGGCGTTTCCCGATCAGGGCAGCGATGGCAATTACCATTTCCAGAGCGCTTCCCTGCTGAGCAGCTTCAGCAACTACGCGTTTACGGGCCTGACTTTCAATGCGTGCATTTTCAACGATACTGGCGCGTGCAGCAATTCCCTCGATTTTCCCGCCTTTAACCAGGGCCAGTTCGCGCTCGACAATATCAATATCAGCGCCGTGCCGGAACCGTCGACCTACATGCTGATGCTGGCCGGCCTGGGCGCCATCGGCATGCTGTCGCGCCGCCGCACCGGCAAGTTCGCCGCGTCCACCGTGCAAGGAGCGTGACATGAAACTACGTCCCGTTTCACTCGGTATCCTCTTGCTGGCCGCCAGCCTGGCGCAAGCGGCGCAGGCGCAGGAACGCCGCTCCTACATCGTGCAGCTGGTCGACAAGCCGGCCGCCACCTACACGGGCCAGGTCGACGGCCTGGCCGCCACCAAGCCGGCCCCGGGGGCACGCATCAACGTGGGCGCCGCCGACGTGCAGGCCTATTTGAATTACCTCGACACCAGACAGGCCGCCGTGGCCGGTACCGTCAGCGCGGCGGAAATCACGCACCGGTACAGCGTCGTCTTCAACGGCTTTTCCGCCCTGCTGACGGACGATGAAGTGCGGGCGCTGAAGAAAAACAGCGGCGTGGCCAGCATCAGCGCCGACTCCATCCTGCAACTCGACACCAGCTACACGCCCAGCTTCCTGGGCCTGGACAAACCGGGTGGCATCTGGGAGCAGCTGGGCGGCAAGGCGCATGCGGGTGAAGACATCATCATCGGCATCGTCGACAGCGGCATCTGGCCCGAGAACACGGCCTTTGCCGACCGCCTCGACGAGAGCGGCGTGCCCAGCCACAGCGGCAACAACGTCGTGTACGGCGCGCCACCGGCCAACTGGCAGGGCATGTGCCAGACGGGCGAAGGTTTTGGCGCCGAGAATTGCAACAATAAGCTGATCGGTGCGCGCTACTACCGCGCCGCCACGTCGGCGCTGCACTGGACGGAATTTTTGTCGCCGCGCGATTCCGTCGCCGGCCTGACGGGGCACGGCGGCCATGGCACGCACACGGCGTCCACGGCCGGCGGCAACAATGGCGCCCTGGCCAGCTCGAACGGTGTGTCGCTGGGCAAGGCGTCGGGCATGGCGCCGCGCGCCCGCATCGCCGCCTATAAAGTCTGCTGGACCGCCGCCTCGACGGGGCGCAACGGCTGCGCCACGGCCGACAGCGTGGCCGCCATCGACCAGGCGGTCAAGGATGGCGTCAACGTCATCAACTTTTCCATCGGCCCGAACGCGGGCGGCGGCGCCTTCGACGAACCGACGGAAGTCGCTTTCCTCGGCGCGGCGGCGGCCGGCGTGTTCGTCGCCACGTCGGGCGGCAATTCCGGCCCGGCCACGCCCGCGCCCGACGTGCCGGCGCCCGTGTCGCACATCAGCCCGTGGCTGGCGACGGTGGCCAATTCCACCCACAACCGCCTGTACGCGGGCAATGTGATACTCAGCAACGGCGCCAAGCTGGAAGGCGCATCGAGCAATGCGAAGACGCCGGCGCTGCCGCTGATCCGCTCGCGCGACGCGGGCCTGGCCGGCGTGTCGCCAACGGATGTCAACCTGCTGCGCTGCTTCGGCGCGGCCGATACCACCTCGGCCTACCTGGACCCGGCGAAAGTGGCGGGCAAGATACTCGTGTGCGACCGCGGTGGCAACGTGCTGGTCAACAAGAGCGCGAATGCCAAAACGGCGGGCGCGGCGGGCGTGATCATCGCCAACGTGGCCGGTGGCGCCAACACCATCATCAACCAGGCGCACGTGCTGTCGACCGTGCACCTGGCGCAGGCGCAGGGCGATGCGTTGAAGGCTTTCATGGCGGTCAACCCCGATGGCACGGCGGCATTGGGCGAAATCCATACCATCCCCGACACGACGGTGCAGGCGCCGATCGTCAGCGACCGTTCCTCGCGCGGGCCGAACGTGGCCAACGCGAACATCCTGAAACCCGACCTGTCGGCCCCCGGCACCAACGTGCTGGCCGGCGTGACGGCCGACCTGACGCCGGCGCAGCGCGATGCCGTGGCGGCCGGCGGCGTGGCGCCCGTGGCCGAGTGGGATTTCTATTCCGGCACCTCGATGGCCAGCCCGCACGTGGCGGGCGTGGCGGCATTGCTCAAGCAGCAGCACCCGACCTGGTCGCCCGCGGCCATCAAGTCGGCGCTGATGACGACGGCCTTCAGCACGTATTCCGACGGCTTGAACGGTTCCGTGTCGTGGGATGCCACGGCGAAGAACTCGGGCCAGTTGCCGTGGGGCCAGGGCGCCGGCCACATCGCGCCGAACAGCGCGGCCGATCCCGGCCTCGTGTACGACGTGTCGGAACTCGACTATGCGCGCTTCCTGTGCGGCCTGAACCTGAAGGTCTACAGTCCCGCCACCTGCCAGTCTGTCGGCACCATTCCCGCCTACAACCTGAACCTGGCGTCGCTGACGGCGGCCAACGTGCTGGGCACGCAGACATTGACGCGCACGGTGACCAACGTGGGCGCCGGCAGCGCCGTCTACAACGTCTCGGCCAGCCTGCCCGGCTACACGGTGGCGGTGACGCCAACGAGTCTGAGCCTGGCGCCGGGCGCCAGGGCGCAGTACCAGGTCAAGCTGACGCGCACCACGGCGCCGGCCAATACCTGGACCTACGGCGCCCTGAGCTGGAGCGATGGCACGCACACGGTGCGCAGCCCGCTGACGGCGCGCGGCACCTCGCTGGCCGCCATTCCACTGGTCAGCAGCGAAGCGGCCACGGGCAGCAAGGTGCTGACCCTGGGCACGGGCTTCACGGGCGCGCTGGTGGGCGTCAAGTCGGGGCTGGTCGAAGCCGTACGTGAAGCGCGCACGATCGGCCAGGCGACGACGGGTGCTGCCGCATCGGCCGCCTGCAAGGCCGGTGGCGCCACGGGCGTGAACGTGCACAACGTGGTGATCCCGGCCGGCACCCTGGCGGCGCGCTTTGCCACCTACGACGGGGAAACGACGGGCGGCGCGAATACCGACATGGACATGGAGGTCTACAACGCCGCCAATGTGCTGGTCGGCAGCAGCGGCAATGAAGGTTCCAATGAGCAAGTGGAACTGCGCCTGCCCGCCGCCGGCACGTACAAGGTGTGCGTGATCGGCTACGCGCCGCAAAACGGCCAGGCCGACTACACTTTGTCGTCGTGGGTGCTGGCGCCGGGCCTGTCGAATGGCGGCTTCAAGGCGTTGATGCCGGGCACCGCCTACACGGGCGGCACGGCGACGGTCTCGCTGAGCTGGTCCAACCTGGTCGAAGGCAAGCGCTACCTGGGCGCCGTCGGCTACCAAGTGGGCGGCGTGGTGCAGGGCGTGACGGTGGTCGAGGTCAATACCAATGACCCCGTGCCGCTGTTCCAGAACGCGCGCGGCGCCAGGCCGGTGCTGGCTGAATAAGCTGTTTCCTGTGTGAACGCAAGGCGTGCTTCCGGGCACGCCTTTTTTATTCGCTCACCCCCGTTCGGGAGGAATAGCACTTGCATGGCGGTAACGCCCCCGGTATCTTGTCGGATAGCCATGGCTTTGTGCCCTGGCATTCTTGGGGAGTCGCGCGTGACCAGTTTCCGCACCAATACCGACCGCCTGCTGGAAGTGCGCCTGCAGGATGAAAAAGTGCTGGCGATCGCCGGCGCCATGGTCGCCTATACGGGCAGCATCAAATTTGAAAAATCCTTGCTCGGCGGCGAGGGCATCTTCGGCGCGCTCAAGCGCAAGGTGACGAACGAAGGCATGCAGCTGATGCAGGCTTCAGGCAGCGGCACGGTGTTTTTCGCGCAGAATGCGGCCGAAATCACTGTCATGGCGCTGGCCGGCGAAAAACTGACCATCGAAAGCAGCAGCCTGCTGGCCTACGACACCAGCCTGAAGACGGGCACCAGCTTTGCGGGCCTGCGCGGCGCCAGCTCGGGCCAGGGCCTGTTTTCCACCACCGTCGAAGGTCAAGGCAACCTGGCCGTCATTTCGCGCGGCAACCTGATCATGCTGGAAGTGACGCCCGCGCACCCGCTGCGCGTGGACCCGGACGCCTTCGTCGGCTTCAAGGGCGATATCCGCCAGGAATTCGTTTTTGATGTCAACTGGCGCACGATGATCGGCCAGAGCTCGGGCGAATCGTACCAGCACAAATTCACCGGTCAGGGCGTGGTGTTCATCCAGCCCGCCGAACGCTAGGAGCCGTCATGCCTGTCTATCAGCAGATCAATGAAAAGATGCTTGAGGTCAAACTCGGCAATGAAGAAGTGTTCGCCCGCAAGGGCGCCATGGTGTCGTACCAGGGTGACGTGGCGTTCAGCCGCTCCTTCCTGGCGGGCCAGGGCGTGCAAAGCCTGGCCATGCGCGCCGTCACGAACGAGGGTTACGCCCTGATGTCGGCGCGCGGCACGGGCAGCGTGTTTTACGCGCAGGGCGGCCTGTTCGTCAGCATCGTGCCCGTGCGCGGCGAAACTTTCTATGTGGAAAGCGACTCCCTGCTGGCCTTCGATGCGCGCCTGACGGCCGGCACCATGTTCCTCGGCAACCAGGGCGGCGTGCAGGGCGTGGTGCGCGGCATGGCCTCGGGCCAGGGCTTGTTTACCACCACCTTGCAAGGCACGGGCGAAGTGGCGATTTTGTCCGACGGTAATGCCATCGGCTTGCCCGTCACGCCGGACGTGCCCGTGTTTGTCGACCCGCAAGCGTATATCGGCCACACGGGCCAGCTGAGCTCGACCATCGTCACGGACCTGAACTGGAAAACCTTCGTCGGCCAGGCGTCCGGCGAATCCTACCAGGTGAAGTTTGCGGGCCAGGGCACGGTCTACATCCAAGCGAGCGAAAGGTAAGCCATGACGATTTACAACCCCGATACCTTGCCGAAGAACGATAACCTGAACCGTTTTTCGTATGTCATCGACGTCAAGGAACAGATCTTCATTCGCAAGGGCAAGATGATCGCCTTCTATGGCGAGCTGCGCTTCGAAGCCATGGGCAGCAGCGTGCTCGACTTGATCGTGCGCACCGCCTTCAATGCGCCCAAATACGTGCACCACTTTGTCGTGGCGCAAGGGCAGGGTCAGTTGATCCTGGGCGATAACGGCAACGACCTGGCGTGCTACGACCTGGACAACGCCAACATGACCATCCGCGCGAAAAACCTGCTGGGGTTTACCAAGGACGTGATTTGCCAGGAATCGACCTTGCCCGGCTTTTTGACCATGATAGGCACGGGTAAAGTCATCGCCTCGTCGAACGGCCCCGTGCATTTTCTGGAATTGCCGTGCCGCGTGGACGAGCAGGCCGTGCTGGGCTGGGCCGATTGCCCCAGCCCCTCGTATCACTACGATTACGCCCACGTGCAGGGTTGGGCCTCGGCTGCCGGCGCGCTCACGGGTTTCAGTTTGTCGGGCGAGGAAAAGCAGATCGACTTCACGGGCGCCGGCACGGTGCTGGTGCAGTCGTCCGAACTGGACGTGACGGGCAGCTCGGCCCTGATGCAGCTGCTGGCGCAACTGCCGCTGCTGGGCAAGGAAGACCTGGGCAAGCTGAGTCTTTCCGTCCAGCAGCAGATGAAGCAGGAACGTTAAGCTACTTGACGGCCGCCCAGCCGGGTGGCCGCTTCTCTAAAAAGGCGCTCACGCCTTCGTTTGCATCCTCTTCCATCATATTGCGCGCCATCACGTCGCCCGCGTAGGCATACGCGTCGTCCAGCGGCAGCTGGCGCTGCCGGTAGAACATGGCCTTGCCGTAGCGGATGGCCGTCGGGCTTTTCGCCATGATCTGCTGCGCCAGGCGCGCCACGGCCTCGTCGAGCGCCGCGTCGGCCACCGTTTCATTGATCAGGCCCCAGTCGGCGGCCGTGTCGGCGTCGATGAAGCGGCCCGTCACCAGCATGTCGAAGGCCCGCTTGGGCGACACATTGCGCGACAGGGCGACCGATGGCGTGGCGCAGAACAGGCCCACGTTGATGCCGGAGACGGCAAAACGGGCGGACGCGCCCGCCACGGCCAGGTCGCAGCTGGCGACCAGCTGGCAGCCGGCCGCCGTGGCGATGCCGTGCACGCGGGCAATCACGGGCACGGGCAAGGTTTGAATGGCTTGCATCACGCGCGAGCATTGCGCGAACAGGGTTTGATAATACGCAAGCTGGCGCGTGGCTTGCATCTGGCGCAAATCGTGGCCCGCGCAAAAAGCCTTGCCTTCGGCGGCCAGCACCACGCAGCGCACGTGCGGCTGCTGCGCGATGCCGTCGAGTTCGGCCTGCAGCGCGGTCAGCATGGCTACCGACAGGGCATTGAATTGCAGGGGGCGGTTCAGGCGCAGGGTGACGAGGCCACCCTCATCCTCGCGCAGCACCAGCGGTGCGTCGGTGTCTTGGGTATCGGGTGTTGCGGTCATGCGGTCTCCAGTGGCTTGATGGCCTGTTTTTATGGAAAATCTTATTTGGCGGCATTCACGCTGCCGATGCCGGCGACCGACTTGTGCACGATCTTCGGCTTGCCGTAATACGTCAGTTCGCCCATGCCGCGCACCACGGCGTTCAGTTCGCCAGAGGAATACACCTTGACGGAGCCGATGCCGTCGAAATTGACGTCGACGTTTTTCGCCAGCAAGGCTTTCGTATCGACTTCGCCCACGCCTTGCGCCTTCAGGCGCAGCCAGTCGACCTGGCCATCGGCGGCCAGACGGCCCGCGCCCTTGTAGCTGATGTCAACTCTTGGACCATTGAGCTTGGTCAAGATCTTCTCGCCCGCGCCTTCCGCGATCAGCTTGCGCAAGGTCGGCATGGTGATGATGATGCGCGGGTCGCCCTCGGTCTTCTTGATGTCCTTGTCCTTCATGGAAATTTTCAGCTCGCCATCGACCACTTCCGTGATGACGCCGCTGAGGAATTTCTGGTCGCCGCGCAGCAGCAGGCTCTGCTCCTTGCCCGATTCCACTTCGATGCTGATGGGGCCGCGGATGTCGATGGCGTTGAAGGCGGCTACCGTGCGGGTTTGCTCGTCGGCATGCGCGAGGGTAGCGAGGCAGGCGAGGGACAGGACGGACAACAGGAACAGAGGACGCATGGCGGTTTCCTTGAGTAGTTGATCAGCGTATTCTATGTTGCAACATCTCCAACGGGGAGAAATTTGCGATGAACGGCACAAATCGCATCGGCCAGCCGCGCGCCCGGCCAGGCGCCATTGGGCTATGCTATGGCGTACCGCGTCCTGGAGACCAGATGAAAAATTACCACAAAGAAGATTATCCCGTCGCCGATATCCGCCGCTTCCTCGAACCGGGGCCGGTGGTGCTCGTCAGTTCAACGTGGAAGGGCGAAAGCGACATCATGACCATGGGCTGGCACATGCTGATGGAGTTTACGCCATCGTTGCTGGGCTGTTTCATTTCCGATGCGAACCACAGCTATGAAATGATCAAGCGCAGCATGGAATGCGTGATCAACCTGCCCACGGCCGACATGGTCGACCAGGTGGTCGCCATCGGCAATTGCAGCGGCGAAGACACGGACAAGTTCACGGCCTTCGGCCTGACGCCGCAGCCGGCCGAACTGGTGGGCGCGCCGCTGATCGCCGAGTGCTACGCTAACTTCGAATGCAAGCTGGCGCAGGTGGCGGGCAACCCGAAGGGCGGCTTCTTCATCTTCGAGTGCGTGAAAGCCCACGTGGCCACTTCGCCCAAGCTGCCCGAAACCCTGCACTACCGGGGCAATGGCGAGTTCATGGTATCGGGCCGCACGATCAGCCGCAAGAGCCTGATGAAGCCCGAGATGTCGTAGGTCGGATTAGGTTCGAAGAACCGTAATCCGACAACACCGTTGGCCGATGATTAAATCACCCCTTGCGCCAGCATCGCGTCAGCCACTTTCACGAAGCCGGCGATATTCGCGCCATCCACATAGCTGACGGTGCCATCGGCACGCGTGCCGTACTGCTTGCATGCGGCGTGGATGCCTTGCATGATCTGCAGCAAACGCGCGTCGACTTCTTCGCGCGGCCACGATATGCGGGCCGCGTTCTGGCTCATTTCCAGGCCGGAAGTCGCCACGCCGCCCGCATTGCTGGCCTTGCCCGGCGCATACAGCACGCCAGCCGCCTCGAACGCCTTGGCTGCCTCGATGGTGGTGGGCATGTTGGCGCCTTCGGCCACGCACTGCACGCCATTGGCGATGAGCAGGCGCGCATCGGCGATATCGAGTTCATTTTGTGTGGCGCAGGGCAGGGCGATGTCGACCGGCACATGCCATGGCGACACGCCCGCTTCGAAGCGCACGCCCGTGCGCGCGGCGTAATCGCTGACCCGGCCATACAAATGGTTCTTGACCTCCATCAGGATGGCCAGTTTTTCCGGCGTAAAACCGTCTTCATCGATGACGGTGCCGCTGGAATCGGAGACGGTGATGACTTTCGCGCCCATGGCCATGGCTTTTTCCACCGCGTACTGCGCCACGTTGCCCGAACCGGACACGGACACGCGCATGCCTTCGAACGAGCGGCCCCGCGTTTTCAGCATTTCTTCGGCGAAATACACAGTGCCGTAGCCCGTCGCTTCCGGCCGCATCAGCGAGCCGCCGAAGCTGGCGCCCTTGCCCGTGAACACGCAGTCGGCACGGTTGCTGAGCTTTTTCATCATGCCGGCCATATAGCCCACTTCGCGTCCGCCCACGCCGATGTCGCCGGCCGGTACGTCCGTGTCCGAGCCCACATGGCGGAACAGTTCGCTCACAAACGCCTGGCAGAAACGCATCACTTCGCCCGGGCTCTTGCCCTTCGGATCGAAATCGGCGCCGCCCTTGCCGCCGCCCATCGGTAACGTGGTCAGCGCATTCTTGAACGTCTGTTCGAAAGCGAGGAATTTCAGCACGGACAGGGTGACGGAAGGGTGGAAGCGGATGCCGCCCTTGTACGGCCCGATGGCCATGCTGTGCTGGATGCGGTAGCCGCGATTGACTTGCACTTGCCCATGGTCATCGACCCACGACACACGGAACATCACCACGCGCTCCGGCTCGATCAAGCGTTCCAGCAAGCCTTGTTCCGCGTATTTCGGGTGCTGCTCCAGGAACGGCCACAAGCTTTCCATGACTTCGGTGACGGCTTGCAGAAACTCGGGTTGACCTGGATTGCGTGCGGCGACATGCTGGACATACTCGTGAGCAGATGCGTATTTCATCAGAATTCCATGGAGGTAATCGGTTATTTGGGCAACTATCATCGCAGATTTCGCACAAAAATGGTGCGGAAATTTGGTTTTGAGGGGTTTCTGCTACATTGTGGGGAGTTTTAGGGCTCTGCGGCCGATGCGCGTGGTAAACGACAACGCCAGCCCGAAGGCTGGCGTTGTCGTCACTGTGCTGCCAGGAGCGTCACCCCGCCATGCCGCGCAGTATCAGCCCCGTGATGTAGGCGCCGTAGGTGCCCAGCGCGTAGCCGAGCACGGCCAGCAGTACGCCGACAGGCGCCAGCGATGGGTGGAAGGCGCTGGCGATGACGGGGGCGGAGGCGGCGCCGCCGATGTTCGCCTGCGATCCCACGGCCATGAAGAACAGCGGTGCGCGGATCAGCTTGGCGACGAGCAGCATCAGGCCGCCATGCACGGCGATCCAGATCAGGCCCAGCAGGAACAGGAAAGGCTTGTCGAACAGGGCTTTCAAGTCCATGTGCATGCCGATGGTGGCCACCAGCACGTACAGCATGGCCGAGCCGATGGTCGAGGCGCCCGCGCCTTCCAGGCTGCGCGCGCGGGTAAAGCTCAGCAGCAGGCCGAAGGTGGTGGCGAGCACGACGATCCAGAAGAAGTTCGATGTCAGGCTGTAATCCTGCAAGCGCCAGGCGGCCGGCAAGGTAGCGATCCAGCTGATGATGGGGCCGGCCAGAAAATGCGACAGGCCCGTCACGCCCAGGCCCACGCCGAGGATGATCATGATGTCGGTCAGACTGGCGATGCGCGCGTGCTGGGCCCGATAACTTTCGATGCTGTCCTTGAGCGCATTGATGGCCGATAAATCCGCGCCGGTCCAGCGGTCGAAGGCGCCCGCGCGGCCGGCCAGGAACAGCAGCACGGCTGTCCAGACGTTGGCCACCAGTACGTCGACGGCGACGAACTGGCCGAACAGCGTGGCATCGACTTCAAATACTTCCTTCATGGCCGCCTGGTTGGCGCCGCCGCCTATCCAAGAACCGGCGACGGTCGTCATGCCGCGCCAGGTATCGCCCGCCACCGTTTCCGGGTGGATCAAACGCAAGGCTTCGAACGAGACGAGGGCGCCCAGCATCACGCCGAGTGTTCCTGTGAGAAACATGATGATGGCCTTGGGGCCGAGGCGGATAATGCCGCCGAAATCGATGGCCACGCACAGCAGTACCAGCGCGCTGGGCAGCAGATAGTCGCGCGCCACGGCGTACAGGCCGGAGGCGTTGCCGTCGATGATGCCGAAGGTGTTGAGCAGCGCCGGGATCAGGTAGCACATCAGCAGCGACGGGATATACGTATAAAACTTTTTCCAGAAGCCGTCCGCGCGGGAGGCGCTCCAGAAGACGGCCCCCAGGGTCATGGCGAGCAGGCCGAGGACGACGGCATCGTTGGTGATGAGGGCAGAGGTGGCAGGTGGCATCGGGGATTCCGGTGAACGTGTCAGGGACGCACCGGATGCCGATACGGCCCCCGGGCGCAGGGTGGCCGTATCGTATAGCAATGTTGAGGCTTAAACAAATTGTTTAAGCGCTACTCTGCGGATTTTTTCTTGTCAAATCAAACACTTACATACTGGTTTGCCGCCCGGCATGCCTGACTGGCGGTTACAAATAGCGCGCCAGCAAGGCTTTATTCAGCGCCCCGTCGAGTTCGATGCGCACGAAGTGGCCGCTGCCGGGCGCGACCTGGATCTCCTTGCCGTCATCGCTGAGCATGCGGGCAATGGTGAAATCGCGGTTGCCGCCCGGATGCAGGGCCTCAATGCGGTCGCCCACGGCGAAGCGGTTTTTCACTTCCACCCTGGCCCAGCCGTCCGTCACGCCCAGCACGTCGCCCACGTACTGGCTGCGGTCCGCCTCGGACGCGCCGCGCATGTAGTTCTGGTGCGTTTGCGTGTGATGGCGTTGATAAAAACCGTCCGTGTAGCCGCGGTTGGCCAGGCCTTGCAGTTGGCCCAGCAGGCTGATGTCGAAAGGACGGCCCGCCACGGCGTCATCGATGGCCTGGCGGTAGACTTGCGCCGTGCGCGCCGCGTAGTACAGCGACTTGGTGCGGCCCTCGACTTTGAGCGAATTGACGCCGATCTTGACCAGGCGTTCGATATGCTCGACGGCGCGCAAGTCCTTCGAATTCATGATGTAGGTGCCGTGCTCGTCTTCGAGGATCGGCATCAGCTGGCCCGGGCGCTGCGCTTCTTCGATAAAGTAGGGCTGGTCGGCCAGCGGGTGGCGCGGCTGCTGGTGCAGGGCGGAAAATGCATTGTTGTCGGCCTCGGCCAGCGCCTGGTGAAATTCCAGCGGCACCACCTGCATGCCGCCCAGGTCGCCGCTGGCGTCTTCCGAGGCATTTTTCACCTTGTAATCCCAGCGGCAGGAATTTGTGCACGTGCCCTGGTTCGGGTCGCGGTGATTGAAGTAGCCGGACAGCAGGCAGCGGCCCGAATAAGCGATGCACAGGGCGCCGTGGACGAACACTTCCAGTTCCATCTCCGGGCAGCGCTGGCGGATTTCCTCGATTTCGTCGAGCGACAGTTCGCGCGACAAGATCACGCGCGTCAGGCCCATGCGGTGCCAGAATTTCACGTCGGCCCAGTTGACGGCATTCGCCTGCACCGATAAGTGCACGGGAACGTCCGGCCACTTGTCGCGCACCATCATGATCAGGCCCGGGTCGGCCATGATCAGCGCGTCCGGGCGCATGGCGATCACCGGTTCCATGTCGCGCAAATACGTTTTCAGCTTGGCATTGTGGGCGAAGATATTGCTCGCGACAAAGAACTGCTTGCCGCGCGCATGCGCGCCATCGATGCCCTCCTGCAAGGCTTGCAAGGTTGAAAAGTCGTTATTGCGCACGCGCAAACTGTAGCGCGGCTGGCCCGCATAGACGGCGTCGGCGCCATAGTCGAAGGCGGCATGCATCTTGGCCAGGGAGCCGGCAGGCAGGAGGAGTTCGGGAGCGTGGCGCATGGAGGAGGGGCAAAGCCGGCGATTGTAGGCGGGCTGGCGCCAGATTACCTTGCCTTGGATCAAGGGATTGACATCCGCTGCCTGACAGCTTCAGGCGTAAGGCGTGCCCGCCATGGCGGCGTTGAGGCCGACATGCCCCTGGTCCACCAGGGACAGAAAGAAGGCCTTGGCCAGTTGCGCGTCGCCATGCAGACGAAAGGCGCGGTGCGCTTCGATGAGGGCCGTGCTCCAGGTGGCCAGCAGCAGGCTGGCCGCCAGCTGGGCCAGGGGATCGTCGCTTTCCCGTCCCGTGGATTCCATCAGCGCTTGCGCGACGACGTGCGCCAGCTCGTCGCGGATGGCCCGCGCCCGCGCTTTCAGGGTATCGCTGGCCTCGATGGTGGCAATGAAACCCTGGCCGGCGGCGGAAAACACGATGTAGGGACTGTCTTCCCGTACCAGGCGGTGCGCCAGCAGGCGCAGGGTTTCGACGGGGGAAACGGTGGGCTCGCGCTGGCGCAGCGCCTCGCGCAGCAGTTCGCGGCCCTCTTCCTCGCGGTCGAAGAACATGTCTTCCTTGCGGGGGAAGTGGTTGAACACCGTCATGCGTCCCACGCTGGCGGCTGCGGCGATCTCGTCCACCGTCACGTGCTCGAAACCGCGCACGAAGAACAGGCGCGTGGCGGCATTCGAGATAGCTTGCCGGGTGGCAAGGCGTTTGCGGGAGCGGAGGTCGGCAGGAATCGTCATGTTGCCCCGATCATACACGAAGTGTACTGAGTACAGATAACGCTTGATGGCGCAGCCAGGCGGGGCGTACTATTTATGTACTGAGTACATATTTAGATTGAGTATATGAAACCATCCGTTCCCGTGGCAGCGCTGCCCGTCATCTTTGCCACGGTCGCGCTCGATGCCGTCGGCATCGGCCTGATCTTTCCCATCCTGCCCGCGCTGCTGCGGGACGTCACACATGCCGATAACGTGGCGCCGTATATCGGCATCATGACGGCCCTGTATGCGTTGATGCAGTTCATCTTTGCGCCCGTGCTGGGCGCGCTGAGCGACCGCCTGGGGCGGCGCCCCGTGCTGCTGCTCTCGCTGGCGGGCGCCGCCGTCAATTACCTGTTCCTGGCCTTCGCCCCCAGCCTGTGGATGCTGTTGCTGGGGCGCGCCATTGCAGGGTTGACGAGCGCCAACGTTTCCGTGGCCACGGCCTACATCACCGATATTTCTCCCGATGAAACGCGGGCGCGCCGTTTCGGCTTGCTCAACGCTATGTTCGGCGCCGGTTTCATCATCGGCCCGGTGCTCGGCGGCGCGCTGGGCGATTACGGGCTGCGCCTGCCGTTCATGGCGGCGGCCGTGTTGAATGCCGGCAACCTGCTGCTGGCGTTGTTGACGTTGCCCGAATCACGAACGCCGACACGCGAAAAAATCGACCTGGCGGCATTCAATCCCTTGCGCCCGC
This sequence comes from Janthinobacterium sp. PAMC25594, assembly GCF_019443505.1. Classification (NCBI taxonomy): domain Bacteria; kingdom Pseudomonadati; phylum Pseudomonadota; class Betaproteobacteria; order Burkholderiales; family Oxalobacteraceae; genus Janthinobacterium; species Janthinobacterium sp. PAMC25594. The sequence continues at coordinate 3,295,455 of NZ_CP080377.1, read as the reverse complement.
TGCGCTGGGTGTTCTCGCAGAAAAGCTTGCTGCCGATCACCGCCATCTTTTTTACCTTCAGCGCGGCGGGCGAAGTGTATGGCGTGTGCTGGGCGCTGTGGGGCCACGATGCGTTCGAGTGGAATGGCTTGTGGATCGGCCTGTCGCTGGGCGCCTTCGGCGTGTGCCAGGCGCTGGCCCAGGCCTTCTTGCCCGGCCCTGCAGTAAGGCTGCTGGGCGAGCGCGCCACCATCCTGGCGGGCGTGGCCTGCGCCTGCGTGGCCCTGGTGGTCATGGCCTTTGCCAGCCGCAGCTGGATGATCTTCGCCATCATGCCCGTGTTCGCCCTGGGCGGCATCGGTGCGCCGGCCCTGCAGTCGCTGGCCACGCGGCAAGTCGCCGAGGACCGGCAAGGCCAGTTCCAGGGCGTGCTGGCCTCGGCTGTGAGCCTGGCGTCCGTGCTGTGCCCGCTGGTGTTTTCCAGCATTTACTTTGGCGTCAGGGCGTACTGGCCAGGCGCCGTCTGGCTGTCCGTGATCGTCGTGTACGCGGCGCTGGTGCCGCTCGTGCTGGGCTTGTCGCTGGCCTCGACGACGCCGGCGTCATCGCGGGGATAGGAGGCCGGCGTTTCCTGCGCTGCGGCGGGCGCAAAATCGTCGACCTGGATCAAGCCATCGACCAGGCGCGCGTATTCCAGCAAGGTATTGTGCTCCTGGCAGCTGACGGTGCCTGCCGCCTTGGCCGGGGCCAGCCAAGCCTGCATGGCGGACAGGCTTTGCGGCAGGTGCCGCAGGGCCGCGCCTTCGGGCGTGTCTTTCAGGCGTTTTTCGATGGACAGCACTTCCGGCAGCAAGGCCAGCGCCCGTTCGGCGCAAGCCACGGGATCGCCGCTGTCGCTGGCAACATGGCCGTCGGCCAGCAGGCGTTCGCGGTCGGCGCCCGGCGTTTGCAGGGCCAGCGCCACCTCGCTGCCGAGTTCGTCGGACGGCGGACGGTGGGGCAGGCCGAACGGAAACAGCAAGCTGCGCAGCAGCACGGCCAGCACGCGCGCGGGGAAATTGTCGAGCACGCCCGTCAAGCCCTGCTGCGCCTTGAGCAGCGCATCCTGCAGCGACCAGTGCACATAGGGCATGTCGGCCTCGGGCCGGCCATCGTCCTCGTAGCGCTTCAGCACGGACGAAGCCAGGTACAGCTGCGCCAGCACGTCGCCCAGCCGGGCGGACAGCCGTTCGCGGCGCTTGAGTTCGCCACCGAGCACGAACATCGACATATCCGTCATGACGGCAAACGCCGTCGACAGCCGCGTCAGGGCGCGGTAGTAGGGCGCCAGTGCGGGTGCGCCGGCGTCGGGCACGGCCGCCAGGCGCGCGCCGCCCAGCCCGTACCAACATCCCCTGGCCAGGTTGCCCAGCACAAAGCCCACGTGGCCGAAGAAGGCCGCATCGAAATCGCGCAGGGCTTTGCGGCCATCGGGTTCCTGGACGGCGGCCATTTCCCTGAGTACATACGGATGCGCGCGGATGGCGCCCTGGCCGAAGATGATCAGGCTGCGCGTGAGGATATTGGCGCCTTCGACGGTGATCGCGATGGGGATTTGCTGGTAGGCGCTGGCGAGGAAATTGTTCGGCCCCACGCAGATGCCCTTGCCGCCGAGGATATCCATGCCGTCGTTGACGAGCGCGCGTCCCCGTTCCGTGACGTGGTATTTGACGATGGCGGAAATGACGGCCGGCTTCTCGCCCAGGTCGACGGCGTGCGCGGCCAAGGTGCGGGCCGCGTCCATCAGGTACAGGTTGGCGCCCATGCGCGCCAGCGCTTCCTGCACCCCTTCGAACTTGCCGATCGGCATGTTGAACTGGCGCCGCACGGCCGCGTACGCGCCGGTGCCGCGCACGGCCATCTTGCCCATGCCGACGCTGGACGAGGGCAGCGAGATGGCGCGCCCCGCCGCCAGGCATTCCATCAGCATGCGCCAGCCTTTGCCCACTTGCGCCTGGCCACCGATGACCCAGTCGATGGGGATGAAGACATCGTTGCCGGACGTGGGGCCGTTCTGGAACGCGGCGTTCAAGGGATGGTGGCGCCGGCCGATCACCACGCCGTCGTGGCTGGCGGGGATCAGGGCGCAGGTGATGCCCGGTGCATCGTTGTCGGAGAGTAAATGTTCGGGATCGCTGGTCTGGAACGCCAGCCCCAGCAAGGTCGCGACGGGCGCCAGCGTGATGTAGCGCTTGTTCCAGCTGAGGCGGAAACCCAGGGTGGATTTCCCCTCATGCATGCCCATGCACACCACGCCCAGGTCGGGGATGGAGGCCGCGTCGGAACCCGCATACGGGCTGGTCAGGGCAAAGCAGGGAATCTCGGTACCGGCGGCCAGGCGCGGCAGGTAGTAATCTTTCTGTTCTTCGGTGCCGTAGTGCAGCAGCAGTTCGGCAGGCCCCAGCGAATTGGGCACCATCACGCTCACGGCCAGCGCCGAGCAGCGGCTCGACAGTTTCATCACCACTTGGGAATGCATGTAGGCGGAGAATTGCTTGCCGCCGTATTGTTTCGGGATGATCATGCCGAGGAAACCCTGGCTTTTCATGTAGGCCCACGCTTGCGGTGGCAAGTCGAGTTGCTGCTGCGTTTCCCAGTCATTGACCAGTTCGCACAGCCGCTCGACGTCGTGCTCGAGAAAGTGGCGTTCCTCGGCGGTCAGCGAAGCGGGTCCATACGCGAGCAGCTTGGGCCAGTCGGGCCGGCCGGAAAACAGGTCGGCGTCCCACCACGTGGTGCCCGCCTCGAGGGCGTCGCGTTCCGTGTCGGACATGGTCGGCAGGATGCGCTTGAACAAGGCCAGCAGGCGCGGAGCGAGCAGGGCGCGGCGCACGGGGCCGGGCGCGAATAGTAGAACCAGGCCCAGCAGGGCCACCATCAGTATGATCGTCAGCATGCGATATCTCCCTGTGTAATGACAACAGGGTAGGCCGATGTGGCCGATGTTACTGTGCGGTACAGCGCATACGCACAACGCCAACCGCAGGGGTTGGCGTTGTGGTGTCTGGCGTGAGACGGATTAGCGTTGTGGAACGACAATCACCGTGTCGCCCGTTTTGCCCTTGGCGCCGTCGTCGCCCTTGGTGCCATCGTTGCCTTGTGCGCCAGTAGCGCCGGTAGCGCCCTTCGCGCCATCGTATCCGGCGGCACCGCTGTCGCCGGTCTGGCCCGTGGCGCCGGTGGCACCCGTCGCACCGGCAGGGGCTTCAGCGCCCTTGGCACCGGTAGCGCCGGCAGGACCAGGCGCGCCGGCAGGGCCGGGAACGACTTGCACGACGGTCGGCGCGGGTGGCGCTTCGCGCTGGCAAGCGGTCAGGGCGAGGGTAGAGGCGAGCGCGAGCAATATCAGGGTAGTTTTCATGATGCATCCTTTGGCAGTGTGCCGTTATGTACGGAACGGCTCGACGGCGTCGGGCGCGAGTTTCGCATGGCGGTGTGGCGGGGAGAGCTGACCTGGCACCCCGTCTGCCGCGTCGCGCAGGGCGCTGGCGGCGGGAAGGGTGTTTGGTCTGCCTGCAGCATGGGCTCTTGCGCGGCTGCAGTCCGTACGTTTGCGTACATAGCGGTGGGATGGAAGGTTTTTGCTATGTGCTGCTGAATTCTTGGTGCCCGGGTGGTATCGAACCACCGATGCAAGGATTTTCAATTTCGATGCTGGGCGATATTAAACAAATTACATTTTTATTTATATTCGAGATAATTCCTGGAAATCAACATAGTGCGATCAATCTGGCATCCCGGAGTACGGTGGGCGCACATCAAACCATAGTTGATCAAGGGCAACGATCTCTCATTTTAGTCATCGGCTGCCGCATAAAAGGTAGACACTATCCGCTGACCAGTCCGAGTGCCTGTTCGAAACGAACGTCGACCGAACGCTTCGGCCCGCATTCCAATGTAGCGAATTTCCGATTAAATGGTTTGGCAGAATTTTTTCTGATAAAGGTCATTCAACCATGAAATTCTATTTTTTGACATGCCTGTTGACGCTCGCACTTGCTGCCGAAGCCGCTATTTCGTCCCCGACATTAGACGAAGTCAACACGGCATATGAGGCGAAAGATTACCCTGCGTCTTTAACGGGCTACGCGAAACTTGCTGAGGATGGTAATGCGGTGGCACAGAACAAGTTGGGCGAGATGTACGCCAATGGCGTGGGTACTTCAAAAGATGAGCAACGGGCGGTTTCATGGTATCGAAAAGCTGCGGAGCAGGGCTTGGCCAATGCGCAGCAGAACCTGGCCGTAATGTACGGCAAAGGAAAGGGAGTCCCCCAGGATTGGCAGCAGGCTCTGGCTTGGAATCGCAAGGCGGCGGAGCAGGGCTACGCTCTCGCACAGTTTGTCATGGGAGTGATGTACGAATTCGGACATGGCGTTTCCAAGGAACCAGCGCAAGCTATCAGTTGGTATCGCAGAGCCGCCGATAATGGGTTTGCTCGCGCTCAATATCGTATGGGAACGGCAGCGACAGACGGGTGGGGCATGCATGAGGACGCACAGCAGGCGGTGACCTGGTATCGCAAGGCTGCTGAACAAGGGCATGCCAACGCACAGCTTGAATTGGGCTTGGCGTTCGCCAGTGGGGATGGTGTCCCGAAAGACGAGCAGCAAGCTGTGAGTTGGTATCGAAAAGCGGCGGCGCAGGGGAGTGCGCGTGGACAGTTCAGTTTGGCATTGGCTTATGTCAACGGTACAGGGGGGCCGCGTGACGAAGAGGAAGCCTCGACCTGGTATCGGAAGGCTGCGGAGCAAGGCTACGTCGACGCGCAATACAATCTGGGTGTGCTGTATGCCAGCAGTCGCGGGCCTATCAAGGATGAGAAGCAAGCGGTCAAATGGTATCGGCGAGCGGCGGATCAAGGCGATGCCGGTGCGCAGTACAATTTGAGCTTGATGTACCTTTACGGCAGAGGCGTCCCGCAGGATATTCAGCAAGCTTATTTCTGGTGCCTGTTATCTAGCTTCAGAGGCCATAAAGCCGCAACCCTATCCAAGCTACTTGCTTCCTTTGACAGCAATGAGACAGATGCGGCGCATGAAAAAATGTTTGCAAAGGTTAAGGCATGGGTGCCACGCACTGAATAGTCCTACGCCCTGATCTCAGGCGGTCGTGCTCGGCATGGTAGAGTATATTAACGCTGAGCAACAAGTGGAGCCGCCCGAAGTACGGTGGCCTACCGGGCAACATAGATGGACCAGGGCAAAGATTTTTTTGAGCCTGCAAACAAAAAGCCAACCCGAAGGTTGGCTTTTTTGCTATTTACTGCTGAATTCTTGGTGGCCCGGGGCGGAATCGAACCACCGACACAAGGATTTTCAATCCTCTGCTCTACCGACTGAGCTACCAGGCCAAGGCGGCGAATTATAGCAGAAAGACTTTCCACCTGACCAGAGCTAGCTGTGTTCAAATGCAACAGATGGCCAAAACATGGTGTTTTGGCATCCTTGTATGACTTGAAGGGATGTGGCGATGCGGCGACGTATGGGAGTGCAGGGCCTGGCGGCTGCGGGCTTGTTCAGTTTGTTTTGCGGTACGGCGCGGGCCGATGGCTTGGCCGATCTGAATGCGGCGCTGGCGCGTTTGCAGGGCCAGATGCCGATCAAGGCGCAGGTCGAATCGAAAACCTGGCGCCGCGAGGGCGAGGGCAAAGCGGCGGAAGACGATAGCGGCCAGGCCACGGTGGCTGTCGAGGGCGGGCCGGCGGGCTTGCAGGTGCTCTACAGTAAGGACTTGCTGGCGAAAGTGGAAGCCGAGCAGCGCGCCAGGGTGAAAGATCCGAAGGTCAAGACGCCGATCGGCTTTGCGCTGGGAGAAATGAAGGCGACGGAGCTGCACTCCATGGTGTCGGCGGCCGATGCCCTGTCGCGCGAAATCGAGGAAGCCGTGTTCAGCGGCGAGAAGATCGATAACTACAAGGGCAAGCCGGCGCGCCTGCTCAGTTTTACCTTGTCGCTCGACAAGGTGCCTGAGAAAGACCGCAAGTATGTGAAGAAGTTCGAAGGTGGCATCGAGGTGTGGATCGCCGCCGACGGCACGCCGCTGGCCAGCCATTTCCACTTTGACGTCAGCGGGCGCGCCTTTGTCGTCGTCAGCTTTACGCAAAAGACGGACGAAACGCGCCAGTATGGCGTCAGCGGCGACCATTTATTGCTGCTGCGCAAGGAAAGCAAGAATGCCACCTCGGGCGCGGGCGAGAAGGTGGAAAGCAAAATCATCAAGACCTTGCAGCTGCAGTCCTGACCTGTTGCAGAACCCGCCAAGCCGCTGATCCAGCGGCTTTTTTTACATCGCCGAGCTGCCGCCCAGGCCGCTCTTTTGCAGCACGCAGCGTCCCGCTTCGCAGGTGGCGCCCGGGTCCGTGACGATGGAGCAGGTCGACATCATGCCGTCCGCCTGCTGTTGCTTGCGGCTCGCCTCGGCTTGCGCCTGGGCCAGTGCCTTGAGTTTCTTGCCATCATGCTCCTTGCTGGACCAGGCCAGGTAGCGCTCGGGGCCGCCGCAAGCCTTGGCGCCGATGGCGATGGTTTGGCATTGCTGGGTGGAATCGCAAGCGGCGGCGCCCACTTCCGCCTGGATTTGCGCCAGCAAGCCGGCATTGCCGGGCGCGGGCGGCGCATCTTGTGCGGGGGCGCTGCCGCAGGCGCTGGCGGCAAGCAGCAGGAAGCTGGCGCACGCGGCGCGCAGCAGGGGCAACAGTGCGGGGGAGGTGGTCGTTTGCATGCCTTCATCATGTGCCACGCTTGCGTAAATGGCAAGCACGATTCGCACTTGGCCAGAACCTTGATCCCGGTCATTTCCATTGTCAACCCGTCAAAGTTAATATAAATCAACATCCAATCAGCGATGTACGGGTGGCAACCGGGTCGGTGCGCTGCATTCCCGCGCCGGCGCGTGCCGCCGATTCGGGAATGTTTCCAGGAGTTAGACTATGCGCCGCACCCTCTCACCCTTCCTCTTCATCACCAGCCTGGCCTTCGGCGGCGTGCTGCACGCCGCTGAAAAGGAGCCGATCCAGCCCATCACTGCCGCCAAGGTGACCAATCCGGCGATGGTCGAGCTGGGCAAGAAACTGTTTTTCGACCCGCGCCTGTCGCGTTCGGGCTTTATTTCCTGCAATAGCTGCCATAACCTGAGCATGGGCGGCACGGACAACATCAAGACCTCGATCGGCCACAACTGGCAGCGCGGGCCCATCAATTCACCCACGGTGCTCAATGCCAGCATGAACGTGGCGCAATTCTGGGATGGCCGCGCCAAGGATTTGCAGGAGCAGGCGGGTGGTCCCATCGCCAATCCCGGCGAGATGGCTTTTACGCACGCGCTGGCCATCGACGTGCTGGCCTCGATTCCCGCCTACCGCGCGGAATTTCGGCAAGTGTTCGGCCAGGATAAATTGACCATCGAGCAAGTCACGCGCGCCATCGCCGCCTTCGAGGAAGTGCTGGTGACCCCCGGTTCGCGCTTCGACCAATGGCTGATGGGCAAGAAAAGCGCGCTGACGAAAGACGAGCTGGCCGGCTATCAGCTGTTCAAATCGAGCGGCTGCATCGCCTGCCATAACGGTCCCGCCGTGGGCGGCAATACTTTCCAGAAGATGGGCGTGGTGGAACCGTACAAAACGGCGATGACGGCGCAAGGGCGCTCGGCCGTGACGGGCAAGGATGCCGACCGTTTCAACTTCAAGGTGCCGACCCTGCGCAACGTGGAATTGACGTACCCCTATTTCCACGATGGCGAAGCGGCGACCCTGACGCAAGCCGTCGACGTGATGGGCCGCTTGCAACTAGGCCGCACCTTTACGCCCGATGAAAATGGCAAGCTGGTCGCCTTCCTGAAAACCCTGACGGGCAAGCAGCCGCAGCTCGTGCTGCCGATCCTGCCGCCATCGTCGGACACGACACCGCGGCCCGTGCCGTTTGACTGAGTAATTGGAGTGTGGGGGTGTCGGATTACGCGGCTGCGCCGCTAATCCGACCTACGCCTGAGCGAGTAGGTCGGATTAGCGAGGCCTCGCCTCGCGTAATCCGACAGTTTTTGCCGAGCGGGCCGGGCAATGACGATTACTTCAAGGTTCTTTGGAACAACTGATAAATCCGCCGGTACTCGTCATACCACGCTTCCGGCTGCACGAAGCCGTGGCGCTCCATCGGGTAGCTGGCCATTTCCCAGTTATCCTTTTTGAGCTCGATCAAGCGTTGCGACAGGCGCACGGAATCCTGGTAAAACACGTTATCGTCGATCATGCCATGGGCGATCAGCAGGTTGCCCGTCAGCTTATCCGCGTATTCGATCGGCGACGAGATTTTATACGCCTGCGGATCGACGTCCGGCGTGTTCAGAATGTTCGCCGTGTATTCGTGGTTGTAGGTGGTCCAGTCCGTCACGGGACGCAGCGCGGCGCCGGACTTGAAGATTTCCGGGGCGCGCATCAGGGCCATCAGGCTCATGAAGCCGCCATAACTGCCGCCATAGATGCCCACGTTCTTGATGTCGCCCTGGTGTTGCGCTGCCAGCCAGTTGGCGCCGTCAATAAAATCTTCCAGTTCCGGGTGGCCCATCTGGCGGTAGATGGCCGTGCGCCAGGCGCTGCCGTAGCCGAGCGAGGCGCGGTAGTCGACGTCGAGCACGATATAGCCCTGCTCCACCAGCAGGTTGTGGAACATCTGTTCGCGGAAGTAGACGGGGTAACGCTGCGTGACATTCTGCAGGTAGCCGGCGCCGTGCGCGAACATGACGATCGGATACTGTTTTCCTGCTTCCAGTGTTGCGGGCCGGTACAGCTTGGCCCAGATCGGTGCCGCGCCATGCGTGGACGGCACTTGCACCAGCTCCGGCATGACCCAGTTGCGCGCCTTGAAGGCGTCGCTGCGCGTATCCGTCAGGATATTTTCCTTGCCGCCTGCAACGGAAATCGTCGCCAGCTGGGCCGGCATATAGCTGGTGGAATAGCGCAGCAGCAGCTTGCCGTTATCGGGCGACAGGCCGAAGTTTTCCACGCCTTTCAAGTTCGTCACTTCGCGCGCGCCGCCCTCTTTGGCAGTGCTGGCGCACACTTCATACGTACCCGGCGCCTGCCGGTTGCACATGAAATACGCATTCTTGCCGTCGCGGCTCCATTCGACGGCGCTCACTTCCCACTGGCCGCTGGTCAAGGCGCGCGCCGGAGCCGCGCCCGTTTTCGTGTACAGGTGGGCGTAGCCGCTTTCCTCGGACAGATACCACAGGGTGGCATTGTCGGGCAGCCAGCCGAATTCCTCGGCGCGGCGGTTGACCCAGGCCGCGTCGCTGATGCGGTGCACGGGCAGCAAGGCGCCGTTGGCCAGGTCGACGTTGGCGAGCCAGCCGTCCTTGTTGTCGATGGCGCGCACGCGCACGGCCACCTTGGAACCGTCGTCGGTCCAGGCGATGCCGTCGCGCTGGGCGTCGATGCGCACGGCGCGGTTGCCTTTCAACGGCGGCAGTTTTTGCTCGGCGCGCAGAAGCGCCAGCGGATCGACCGCGATGCCGGGCAGGCTGTCGAAAGCGATGTCACGTACCTGGCCCGTGCGCAGGTCGGCCAGCTTCAGGCTTTGCGCAATCGGCATGTTGCGGCCCACGCGCGTGCGCTCGTCGTCCGCTTCCGGGTAGCCCGTTTCCGTCACGTAGCGGGCCAGTTTGCCCAGCTTGCCCTTTTCGGCGGCCTTGTCTTGCGTAACGAACAGCAGCCAGCGGCCGTCCGGCGACAGGGCGCTGCCGGAAATCGTGACTTTCTCGCCCAGGTAGATCGGTTCCGGTGCGCGCGTGCTGTCCAGGCGGCGCTCTGCGTGGCGGCGTTCGCGGCTCGTATCGCGGTCTTCCTTCTGGCGCGCCAGGTTGACGATCAGGCGCAGCTGCAATTCGCGCAGGGCGTCCGCTTCCGGCTTGGCGTCCGGGTCCTTGGCCGCGCGCAGCAGGGCGACGGGCGCGCTCAGGCGGTCCACGCGGCTCCAGCTGAACCAGTCGGTGCCGCTACGGTATTGCACGGCGCCGCCGTCGTTTGAGTATTGCGGGTCGCTGATGGCCGGGACGCCGCGCGTGATTTGCGTCAAGGCGCCGTTTTTCAGGTCGCGCTCGAACAAGTCGCCATTGCGCAGCAGGATGGCGCGCGTGCCGGCCCGGTTGACGACCATCTGCTGGCCATCGAGGTTGGCCAATTGCGCGTCGTCGACCTTCTTGCCGCTATTGAGCTTGGCGTTCGCGCCAGGCAATTGATAGGTGTTGCGCAGGGGCGAGCCGAGGCGCTTTTGCTTGTAGTAGAGCTGGCCGTTCCAGCCCCACCATGCCGCTTCGACGGGCGTGCCGATCCAGTCGGGATCGGCCATGGCCTGGTCCAGGGTGATGGGCGTGGGTGCGGTGGTGGAGGGCGGGGCTGCATGCGCGGTGGGCAGCAGAGAGAGCAGCAGCGGCAGCAGGAGCGGCAGCAGGGGAAGAACCAGACGCATCGGGGATCGCTTTAAAAAAAGGGGATGGTGAAGGTACAGGCTATGAGGCCCGTATTCTAGCGGAGGAGTTTCGTTCAGGAAATGTCGGAAAGCTAAGCTTGCTGCCGGGCCAGCCAGGCGAGAAAGTCGGCTAGCGGCATCGGCCGCGCATACAGGTAACCCTGCAAGCCGTCGCAATCGTGGGCGACGAGGAAGTCGGCCTGCTCCTGCGTTTCCACGCCTTCGGCCACCACGCGCAAGCCCAGGTGGCGCGCCATGGCCAGGATCGCCTGCACGATGGCCGTGTCGCGCGGCGTGTCGTCGATGAAGCGTTTGTCGATTTTGAGTTCGTACAGCGGCATCGAGGTCAGGTAGGCGAGGCTGGAATAGCCGGTGCCGAAATCATCGATGGAAAAGCGGATGCCCAGGGTTGCCAGTTCGCGCATGCGCGCCAGCGAGGCGTCGCGCTGGTCGATCAGCAAGCCTTCCGTCAGTTCCAGGATCAGGGCGGCGGCCGGCGTGCCGTGTTCGGCCAGCGCCGCCTGCACGCGGGAGGAAAAATCGGGCTGGCGAAACTGGGCCGGACTCACATTCACGGACAGGGCGACGGGCTGTCCCGCCTGCGCCAGCACCCTGGCGGCGCGGCACGCTTCGCGCAGGGCCCAGTGCCCCAGCCTGACGATCAGTCCCGATTCCTCGGCGATGGGGATGAAGATGCCCGGTGCGATAAAGCTGCCGTCCGGCTGCGGCCAGCGCATCAGCATTTCGGCGCCCGTGACCCGTCCATCGCGGTCGACCTGGGGCTGCACGTGCATGCACAATTGGCCCATGTCGAGGGCGCGCGCCAGCGCCCGTTCCAGCGTCAGGCGGCGCTCCACGTCCGCTTGCATGACCGCTTCAAAGAAGGCGATGCCGTTGCGCCCTTCCGCCTTGGCGCGGTACATGGCGATATCGGCTTCGCGCAGCAGGTCGTGCGCCTGCTGGCCCGCTTTCGGCAGCAGGGTCACGCCGATGCTGGCGCTGCAATGATACGACTGCCCCTCGATATCGAAGTCGCGCGCGATGGCGGTGCGGATTTTCTCGGCCACCTGGGCCGCCGCATGGGCCGCGCCGTGCAAATCATCGGCCAGGTGCGCCAGCAGCACGACGAATTCGTCGCCGCCGATGCGCGCCACCGTGTCGGCCTTGCGCATCAGCTGCGCCAGCCGTTCTCCCGCCAGGCGCAGCAGCGCGTCGCCCGTGGCATGGCCGCGCGCGTCATTGATGTGCTTGAAGTGGTCGAGGTCGATGAACATCAGCGCGCTGATGGACTGGTCGCGCGGCGCGGCGGCCAGCAAATGGGCGATGCGGTCCATCAGCAGGCGCCGGTTGGGCAAGCCCGTCAGCACGTCGTAGAAGGCCAGGCGGTGGATGTCCGCTTCCGATCGCTTGCGCTCGTCGATTTCGCGTTCGACAGCCACCCAGTGCGTCTGCCTGCCGTCCGCATCTGTAAACGGTACCAGTTCCGCTTCGACCCAGTACGCCTTGCCGGCCTTGTTGTAGTTCAGCAATTCCGCCCTGGCCGGCTGGGCGCTGGCCATGGCGGCGGCGATGCGCGCCAGTTCGCCCGCATCGGTGGCGGGGCCTTGCTGGAACAGCAGGCTGCGGCCCAGCACCTCGGCGCGCGCATAGCCGCTGCTGCGCCTGAAGGCGTCGTTGACGAAGATGATGCGCGTGGCCGATACCGTGCCGGCGCCGGGGCCGGGCGGGCCGTCCAGCACTTCGGCGATCATCACCATGTCGTTCAGGCGGGCCAGCGCCGTGGCCGTCAGGCGCAGCTCGGCGTTGAGCTGCGACAGGGTCTGGCTGCTGTCTTCCAGGTGGCGCAGCAGAAAGGCGCAGGACAGGGTCAGCACGGCGGCGATAAACAGGAAGTTCAGGGCCACGATCAGTGCGCGCAGCACGGGAGAATCGGGCGTGCCCGGCAGGTGCAGGGCGACGTCCGGGTGCAGGCCGAGGAAAAAGATGGTCAGCGAGGTCAGGGCCAGGGTCGACAAGGCTGGCCGCATGCCCAGCAGCAGCGCCGCCAGCACGGGCATGAGCATCATGTAGATCTGGCTGACGGGGCCGATTTTCAGCAGCAGGCCCACGCCTACCAGGTAGGCGACGATGAGGAATTGCCACACGCGCCAGCGGTAGGGCATGGCGCGCAGATGCCAGATGACGTCGATCCAGCCGATGGCCAGCAAGTCGAGGGCGACGATGGACCAGATGGCTTCGCTCGCGGCCAGCAACGCGCTGGGAATGGCCGTCACGCAGCCAAGCAGCAGCACCACCTGCAGCAGGCGGTCAAAGACCTGGCCGCGCCAGTGCGCGAGATCGTTCGACGCCGCCACGCTGCCGTCCTTTCTCCAGAATGCCGTGTAACCGTACTGAGCAGTAGGTTGACTAAATACTACGCGCTATCTTTCTCCATGTCATCTTGATCATTCATCATGATTGCCTGCGTTCAGCGTTCAGCGTTGCTGCCTCATTCATTGATCCATTGGTAGGGCATGATCACCTTGCTGGCGACGGGCTTGCCATCCAGCGTTTCCGGCTGGAAGACGCATTTGGCCAGCGTATCGCGGGCCGCCTCGTCGAGGGCGGGATAGCCGCTGGAGCGGATGACTGCCGCTTTGCTGACCTGGCCATCCGCTTCCACCGTGAAGTGCAAGGTCACCCTGCCTTGGGCGCCGCGCCGTTTTTCGCCCGGGGGCCAGGCTGGCTGGGTGCAGCCGGCCGGCATGCTGGCCGGCACGCGCACGGCAGCTGCCGCGACCGGCGTCGGCGTGGCCGTGTGACAGCCGCTCAGGACGATGGCGAGGCAGGCGGTGGCCAGCAGGCTGCTGGCAGAGGAAGGGGGCAGGCGATAGGGCAAAAGGGAACTCCATATTCGGAACAAAAAAAAGCCAGCCTGTCGGCTGGCGCTGTGGGGTGAAGCGCACACTGGCGCTTCGAACGGGCGCTTATTTCTTTGGCGCGCTCAGGCATTCTTTCATGAATGCCTTGCGCGCGTCGCCCTTCATGTCCTTGGCGTCGGCATTGCATGTTTTCATCTTGTTTTGCTGCGTCATGGCCGGTGCCGGCTTGGCGCTCAGGCACTCCTTCATGAAGGTTTTGCGCTCATCGCCTTTCTTGCCGGCGGCATCGGCATTGCAGGTGGTCATTTTCGACTGTTGCGCCGTCTTGGCGACTGGGGCCGCTTCCGGTGCGGCGGCAAAGGCGGTGCTGGCAAACGCGGCAGCGATGCAGAGGGCGATTAATTGTTTCATGGCAAATCCTTGTAGACGCAGGCGATGGAAGGGGACATGCAATCGGCAGCTCACTGCCGATATGCAGAACGTAACTAACTATATGACATTTATCAACAAAATTCCCACTCGTGTGTGTCTTTTTGTTACCGATAGGCACAAGGCGCCCGTCGGCTGGCCCGGGCGGTCATTCTGCGGCGGCAGCGGTCCTGTTTTTTGCTATGCTAGCGTCTTTCCACCGGCCGATGCCGCTGCCTTGGCCGGCGCACCCTCAATACGGAGTAGTTATGGTCTCGTTGCAAGAGCAGTTTTTAAAGGCCGGCCTGGTCGACAAGAAGAAGGTCAAGCTGGCCAACCAGGACAAGAGCAAGCAAAAAAAGGACGAGCGCAAGAGCGGCACGCAAAGTGTCGATGAGGTGCGTCTGGCCGCGCTCGAGACCCAGCGCAAGAACGCCGAACGCGCGCGCGAACTGAACGCCCAGCGCGACGCGGCCGCCAATCAGAAGGCCATCGTGGCGCAGATTGCGCAAATGGTGCAAAAGAACCGCCAGAGCAAGGGCAACCACGGCGAGCTGCCGTACAACTTCACGTTTAACAACAAAATCGAGCGCATCTACGTGACGGCCGCCGTGCAAGCCCACCTGGTGGCGGGCCGCCTGGTGATCATCTGCCTGGGCGGCGCCGTGGAACTGGTGCCGCGCATCATCGCCGACAAGATCGCCGAACGCGATCCCGCCATCGTCGTGCGCGTGAAACAGGCCAGCACGCAAGTGGACGAGGACGATCCGTATGCGGCGTTCCAGATTCCTGATGATTTGATGTGGTAAGAAGGTGTTACCTGGCGCCAAGTGCGCCGGATGAGGGTAGCGAACGGGCCGGGAACGGCCCGTTTTCATATGCGTGCGGGCGCCACCTAGAATTTCTCGGCCTCAGTTTTTTTCTTCGCGGCTTCTTCTGCTGCCGTATCGGCGTTGAACTTCTGCAGGAGGTCGTTACGCAGATAGCGCACCTCCATCGTAAAACTCAGGTGCGGCGCATCGAGTTCGATTGTTGCGTCTGCAGGTTTGAAGAGAGCATATTGATCTCCGACAAAAGGGCGCTTCTCTGAGCGGACCTTATACTTTTGCCGCAGCAGTTGATAAATCGATGAGAAACGGTCTTTATCCATATCCATGATGACGCCCGCAAGCTTGCCCTGGGCGTCGAAGATATACACGACTTCCGAGAGCCCTTGAATGTCGTAGGGTGAACCATCTGTCGCCAGCATCTGCCCGCCGCTGTACTGGTTGACTCCTTGGTCTCGAATTTTGGTGTTCTTGGAGAGCGCTTTTCGCAGCTGTTCGCTGGTGGTGACGCCTATTTCCGCGCCGAGGACTTGCGTGCCGGCAATGGCCCAAGGGCACGCTAAAACGATGGCCGAGAAGGCAAGGACGATGAAATGCTTCATGGCGACCCCTTGATGAGCAAAAGACCTGTGAGAACTGAGGGAATGTATCGACGATCTGCGATTTTGCCCATTTCTGCCAGCGCGGACATGAGCGCGCGCAAAGTGGCGCTGGAAAGATCGGGTGATGGTACTGTCAGGAGATAGGCCAGTCATTCGCCGGGGCGCGGCCATGGAGACGGGCTGATGTCAGGAATGTATATTGCACAAACAAAAACGCCACCCGAAGGTGGCGTTTTTGAACGTATTACGAATTCTTGGTGGCCCGGGGCGGAATCGAACCACCGACACAAGGATTTTCAATCCTCTGCTCTACCGACTGAGCTACCAGGCCAAGGTGGCGAAGTATAGCAGATCAAAACGCGAATGCAAGGGCTAGCTGTGACTTTTCCTGGATTTTCTGGGTGCACCTGCCTTTTTAGATAAGGATGTACCGTGTAGCCATGGAGGGGAGCGCTGCAGGCGAACGCTCTTGCGTGCGTAGTATTATTGCTTGATAATCAATTCCTTATCAAACCAGTCAATCCGCATCGCGATGTACACACCGGCGCCAGCCGGTTTTTTTATGCGCGGCGCAGGCGTTGGCTTCAATGGCGGAACAGGGAAGCCGGGATGGCGATGCAATGCTTGGCGGTAGAAAATGGGGGCGCGTGGCGCGCGTTGGCGGGTTTATTGGCGGTGTTGGCGGTGCTGGTTTGCGCGGCAGCGCCGGCACAGGCGGGCGACGAGAATATCGTATCGCTGGCGCGCTTGTGGAGCGCGGCCCGCGCCACGCATCCGGCCCTGGCTGACGACCGCATCGACTGGGACCGCGCGCTGGTGGCGGCCTTGCCCCAACTGCGGGACGAATACGATGAACCCAGTTTGCGGCTTGCCATCGCGACCCTGATGGCGCCGCTGCAGGATGAGGCCTTGCGCATCGGGGCAGAGGCGCCGGCGTACGTGCGCTGGCCGGCCGATGGCGATATGCTGGAATGGCTGCCCGGCGACACGGCGCTGCTACATCTGCATCCGGGCATGCGAGATGGCGGCCCGCCGCCGCTGCCAGCCAGGGCCCTGCAAGTCATACTTGATTTGCGTCCGCGCAGGGAGCTTTCCCGCGCGCCGTCACCAGCCATGCTGCATGCCGTGCTGGCGCAGTTGATCGCCGAACCCTTGCTGCTGCCGGCCGAGCGCTATCGCTTTTCGACCGGCCCGCGCCCGAATAAGCCCGGGCAATGGGAAGGCATGACTGCGGGTTTCATGCAAATGGAAGCGCAACGGCTGCAGCCGGCGCCCGGTGCGCGGGCGCTGCCCATGGTCTTCATCGTCAATGACACGCAGACGGTGCCGCATGCCGTGCTGGCGCTGCAACGCACCGGCCGCGCGCGCATCGTGGCCGAGGAGGGCGCCTGGCGCAGCCGCGCCGGTCCGGTGCAAACGTTGTCGATAGGCGACGGCTTGCGCGTCGAATTCGCGTCCGGCCAGCTGGCCTGGCCGGACGGCAGCGCCGCCGTGCTGGCCGCCGACCGCACCTTGCGCATGGATCGCGCCACCGGGGCGGCCAGCGCGCCCGTCAAGGCGGCGCTGGCGCTGCTGGCGCAGCCATCGACGCCGGTGATATCGGTGATATCGCCGCCGGCATCCGCTGCGCTGTATCCGGTGCGCCACGACGACGAACCGTATCGCGACATGCGCTTGCCTGAGCGCGAGTGGCGCATGCTGGCCGCCATCAAGCTGTGGGCCACGCTGGACAATTACTTTCCGGCCAAGCGCCTGATGAGCAGTTCCTGGGATGACGCCTTGCGGCGCTGCCTGTATAAGATGGCCCAGGTGCGCGATGCGCGCGAGTATGGCGTGATCCTGCAGGAGATGGCGGCCAGCCTGGATGACAGTCATGTCGGTGTGGGCAGCCGGGCGCTGGGCGGGAATAGCCGCACGCACGGCATTGGCGTGGTGCTTGCCGCCATCGATGATGGCATCTTGGTTGCCAATGTAACGGATCCCGCCTTGCTGCGTTCGGGCCTGCTGAAGGTGGGCGACGATATCGTGCAAATCGATGGCGAGTACGTGGGCGCGCGTCTGGCGCGGTTGCGCGCCGCGACGGCCGCCTCGAACGAAGCGGGACGCTGGCGCAAGGCCATGGCCGAGATGCTGACCTTTTTGCCCGGCGCCAGCGTGACCTTGCAGGTCGATGGCGGCGATGGCAAGCGGCGCGAGGTGGTGCTGCAGCCTACGCCGCTGGACGATGCGCTGGCACCGCGCCACGCGCGCCCGATGATCTCGGTGAACAAGGGCATTGCCTACGTCGATCTGGACCGCTTGCAAGCGGGCGAGGTGGACGCCATGTTTGACAAGATAAAAGGCAGCCGCGCCCTCATACTCGATATGCGCGGCTATCCGCATGGCACGGGCCGCGCCATAGCGGAACGGCTCAATGTCAATGACGCCAGTATCTTTGCCATGAACTACCAGCCGCTGGTGACGGCTCCTGAGGCCAGTTACGGCGTGCAACTGGCGTATCCTGACTTCCTGCTCCCCGCACGCGCTCCTCTGTACCACGGCAAGGTCGTCATGTTGATCAACGAACACACGCAAAGCCAGGCCGAGCATCTGGCGCTGGCGGTCGAGGCGGCCACTCCCGTCACCTTCATCGGTACGCCCAGCGCGGGCGCGGATGGCGATTTGCGCGAAGTGGTGCTTCCTGGAAATGTCCATGTCTGGTATTCGGGCCTGGAAGTGCGCCATGCGGATGGGCGCCAGCTGCAAAGAGTGGGCGTGCAGCCGCATATCCTGGTCGCGCCCACGGTGGCCGGCTTGCGCGCGGGGCGTGACGAAGTGCTGGAGCGTGCGCAGGCATTTCTGCGCCAGGATCAAGAATAGTCAAAATCTTTGGCTTCCCCCGTTTTCTCTGGCGCGCAAGCATGCTGAAACGGAGGCGGCAAACGCTATAATGACCGCATGAACAGTCCCACTCCCCCTACCATGCGGCGCTTCATGCACAGCCACAGCGACGTTTGCATCGTCGGCAACGGCGCCATCGCGAAAACCACGGCGCTGGCGTTTGCCCAGGCAGGACAAAGCGTCACCCTGTTATCCCCGGCGAGTCCTCCGGCACCCATCGCCAAGCCGGTGGAAGCCAGCTGGGATGTGCGCGTGTATGCGCTCAACTACACGGCGCACCAGTTGCTGTCGTCGCTGAAGGTGTGGGGCGCCCTGGAGGCCGACAGGGTGGCGCCCGTCGACGCCATGCTGGTCAACGGTGACGGCGCGCAGGCGGGCGGACTCGGTTTCGACGCCTACGGCGCCCATGTGAATACCCTGGCGTGGATCGTGGAAGACCGCAATCTGGGCCAGGCGCTGGACGCCGCCCTGAAATTCGCGCCGAACGTCAGCGTGCTGCAGGGCCGTGCCAGTCGCCTGGAATGGACGAACGACTCGGCCATCGTGCACCTCGATGGCGGCGACACCATCACCTGCGCGCTGGTGATGGGCGCGGACGGCGCCCAATCGTGGGTGCGCGGCCAGTGCGACATCGGCCTCGATTACCGCTCCTATGGCCAGCGGGGCGTGGTCAGCAACTTCGCCTGCGAAAAGCCGCACCATGGCGCGGCCCACCAGTGGTTTACGGGCAGCGAAGGCATCGTCGCGCTGCTGCCGCTGCCGGGCGAGCGCGTTTCCCTGGTCTGGTCGGCGCCCGATGCGCTGGCCGATACCTTGATGTCCGAATCGGCCGACGCCCTGGCCGCGCGCCTGGCCGCGTATTGCCACGACAAACTGGGTAAACTCACGCCGTTGCAGCCGGAACTGGTGCGCGCGTTCCCGCTGACCCTGATGCGCCCGCACGCCATGGTGGCGCCGCGCGTGGCTTTGGTCGGCGACGCCGCCCACGTGGTGCACCCGATGGCCGGCCACGGCATGAACCTGGGCTTTGCCGATGTGGCGCAGCTGGTCAAGACGATCAGCGAACGCGAGGCGCACCGCGGCATCGGCGACGAGCGCGTGCTGGCCCGCTATGCGCGCGCGCGCAAGGAAGACGTGCTGCTGATGCAGCTGGCCACCGATGGCCTGGCGCGATTATTCGGCGCCGATCTGGAGCCGCTGCGCGTGGTTCGCAATTTGGGATTAAACTTGCTGGATAAATTACCGGCCCTGAAGCGGAAAATGATTTCGCACGCATTGGGGCATCAGTGAAAATCAGTAAGTCTTAAGATATCGCTGGATAATGGTAGCAGTGAAAATTCAAGGTCGCCGCAGCTGGTCTGCGGCGGTCGTTTTGTCAAAGAGATAACGACGTCGGGCCAGGTGCCAGTTCCGCCAGGCGTTTCAAGTGGAGAAGTGATAGTGATAACAATGAACAGAAGCATGAGCAAAATCGCCTTGCTGATGGCCTCGGGCCTGATGATGTCGTGCGCCGGCGCGGAAACGCCAACGGAAGCGAGCATCAAAAAGCTGATCGAGCCGCGCCTGGGCGAAGGCGCCAAGGTCGATTCGGTCAAGGAAACGCCGTACGGCGGCCTGTACGAAGTGCGCACGGGTGGCGACATCCTGTACACGGACAAGGCCGCGCAATACCTGTTCGTGGGCCACGTCTTCGATGCCAAGACCTCGCAGGACCTGACCAAGGTGCGCCTGGACGAAGTCAACCGCATCAAGTTCTCCGACCTGCCGCTCGACTCGGCCATGAAATCCGTCAAGGGCAACGGCAAGCGCGTGATCGCCGTGTTCGAAGATCCGAACTGCGGCTATTGCAAGCGTTTCCGCCAGAACGCGCTGAAGGAAATCGACAACGTCACCGTCTACACCTTCATGTACAACATCCTGTCGCCGGACTCCATCGTCAAGTCGCGCAATGTGTGGTGCGCACCTGACCGCAACAAGGCCTGGGATGACTGGATGTTGAACGGCAAGGCGCCGGCTACGGTGGCCGCCACTTGCGCCAACCCGCATGAAAAAATCCTGGCCCTGGGCCAGCAGTTGCGCGTCTCGGGCACGCCGGCCATCTTCTTTGCCGACGGCAGCCGCATTCCGGGCGCAGTCGACGCGAAAACGTTGGAACAGAAATTCTCGACCATTAAGTAATCCGGGCTGTCGCCAGGAAGGCTGGACGGCGCGCCCTCGCAAGGCGCGCTTTTTTTTGTACTTTTTTTCCGCTGTCGTATCATCAAGTGTTGTTCGTAGACGCCATAACAATCCAAAAAAGGGGAAGCAGCAGATGATTACCTTGAATATCAACGGACGCGACACGCAGGTCGACGCCGATCCTTCCACGCCCATCCTGTGGGCGCTGCGCGATAACCTGAACATGACGGGCACCAAATTCGGTTGCGGCGCGGCCCTGTGCGGCGCCTGCACGGTGCATCTCGACGGCCAGCCTATCCGCTCGTGCATCACGCCGATTTCCTCGGTGGGCGCGCAAAAGATCACCACCATCGAAGCGATGGAAAACGACCAGGTGGGCAAGGCCGTGCAGGCGGCATGGGTGCGCCACGACGTGCCGCAATGCGGCTACTGTCAAAGCGGCCAGGTGATGAGCGCCACGGCGCTGCTGCGCACGAATAAGTCGCCCAGCGATGCCGACATCGACGGCGCCATGAGCGGCAATATCTGCCGCTGCGGCACCTATCAACGGATCCGCGCAGCCATCAAGGACGCGGCCAAGACCCTGGCCTGAGGAGAACGACATGCGTATCGAATGGTTGAATCAGGAAGCATTGCAGCATGGTGGCGTGACCCTGGGCGCGGCACTGGCATCGGCGCCTGTTGCCGTGGTCGATGGCGTCTCGCGGCGCGGTTTCATGAAGGCCGGCGCGGTGGCCGGCGGCGGCTTGATGCTGGGCTTTTTCCTGCCCGGCGCAGGGAAACTGGCGCAGGCGGCCGATGCCGCCCCCGCCAAGCCCGTGTATGCGCCGAACGCCTTTTTGCACATCGCCCCCGATAACACGGTGACGGTGCAGGTGAACCGGCTGGAATTCGGCCAGGGCGTGCAAACGAGCTTGCCCATGCTGATCGCCGAGGAACTCGACGCCGACTGGTCGACGGTAACGGGCGCGCTGGCGCCGGCCGGCGAACAGTACAAGGATGCCGCCTACGGCATGCAGATGACGGGCGGCTCCGGCAGCATCGCCCATTCGTTCACGCAGTACCGCGAAATCGGCGCCAAGGCGCGCGCCATGCTGGTGGGCGCCGCCGCCGCGCAGTGGAAAGTGAACCCTGACCAGGTGCGTGCCGCAAAAGGCGTGCTGTATGGCCCCGGCGGACAAAAGGCGACGTATGGCGAACTTGCCGACGCGGCCATGCGCCAGCCCGTGCCCGCCACGGTCAAGCTGAAGGACCCGCGCGACTTTTCCATCATCGGCAAACCCGTGAAACGGCTCGACGCGGCCGCCAAGTCCACGGGAAAACAGCAGTTCGGCATCGACTTCAAGCCGCCCGGCGCGAAAGTGGCCATGGTGGCGCGCCCGCCCGTGTTTGGCGCGAAAGTGGCGAAATTCGACGCCAGCAAGGCGAAAGCCATCAAGGGCGTGCTGGAGGTGCTGGAAGTGAAAACCGACCGTGGCGGCAGCGGCGTGGCCGTCATCGCCGACGGCTACTGGCCCGCCAAGCAGGGACGTGACGCGCTGGTGATCGAGTGGGATAGCAGCGCCGTGGAAAAGGTCAGCAGCGACCAGCAACTGGCGGCCTTCAAGGCGCTGGCCAAAACGCCGGGCACGGTGGCGCGCGCATTCGACGTCTCCGCATTGTCCAAGGCGCCGAAAAAAATCGAGGCCGTCTACGAATTTCCCTATCTGGCACACGCGCCGATGGAGCCGCTCAACTGCGTCGTCGACCTGCAGGCCGACAAATGCACGATGTGGGTCGGTTCGCAATTCCAGACGGGCGACCAGGCGGCGATTGCCGCCACCTCCGGCCTGAAACCAGAACAGGTGACCCTGCACACGATGATGGCCGGCGGCGGCTTCGGCCGGCGTGCCGTGCCCTCGTCCGACTACGTGGTCGAAGCCGTCAATGTCGCCAAGGCGTACCGGGCGGCGGGCAAGAGCGGTCCATTAAAGCTGATGTGGAGCCGCGAGGATGACATCAAGGGCGGCTACTACCGGCCGTCGCATGTGCACCGCGCGCAGATCGGCCTCGACGCCAAGGGCAAGATCCTCGCCTGGGACCACACCATCGTCGGGCAGTCCATCATGGCCGGCACGCCGTTCGAAGCGTTCATGGTGAAAAATGGCGTCGACGGCACCATGGTCGAAGGCATGGGCGAGCCGTACACCTTGCCGATGAAACTGTCCGTGCACACGGCCAAGGCGAACGTGCCCGTGCTGTGGTGGCGCTCCGTCGGCTCGACGCATACGGCCTTCGTCATGGAAACCCTGATCGACGAAGCGGCGCATGTGGCGAAGATGGATCCCGTCGCCTACCGCAAGCAGCTGATCGACGCCAAACACACGCGCCACATCGCCGCGCTAGACCTGGCCGTGGCCAAGTCGGGCTATGGCAGGAAGAAGCTGCCGAAGGGCCAAGCCTGGGGCGTGGCCATGCATGAATCGTTCAACTCCGTGGTCGCCTACGTGGTGACGGCGTCCGTGGTGGAAGGGGCGCCCAAGCTGCACCAGGTATGGGCGGGCGTGCATTGCAACCTGGCCGTCAATCCGCTGACGATCGAGGCGCAAGTGCAGGGTGCCGCGCTGATGGCGCTGGGCATGACCATTTCCGGCGCGGCCATCACGCTCAAGGATGGCGTGGTGCAGCAGCAGAACTTCGGCGATTACCCGGTGCCGCGCATGCCCGACATGCCGGTGATCGAGGTGCACCTGGTGCCATCGGGCGACGCGCCGACGGGCATGGGCGAGCCGGGCGTGCCGCCGCTGGCGCCCGCCTTTGCCAATGCGCTGTTCGCCCTGACGGGCAAGCGCCTGCGCAAGCTGCCGTTCGACCTGGCGGCCGCATGACGGTAGCAGTTTTTTGAGTACGGTCGGCATCTTGCTGGCAGCCGGAAGGGGACGCAGGTTCGATCCTTCCGGCGTGCAGAACAAATTATTGCAGCCGTTGACGGAAGGCCCGCACGCGGGCTTGCCGGTCGTGGTGGCGGCGGCCAGGAACATGCTGGCGGCCTTGCCGCGCGTGCTGGCCGTGGTGCGCGCCGACGACACGCAGGTGGCGCGCGCACTCGGCGCGCTGGGCTGCGAGGTGCGCGTCTGCCATGATGCCGACACGGGCATGGCCGCCTCGCTGACCTGCGCCATCGATTACGTACGCGGCGCGCCGGGCTGGCTGATCGCCCTGGGCGACATGCCTTTCGTGGAAGCGGCTACAATCGCCGCCTTGTCGCAAGCCATCGGCGATGGCGCGCACATCGCCGTGCCCGTGTTCCAGGGCCGGCGCGGCAATCCTGTCGCGTTCAGTGCCTTTCACTTGCCGCTGCTGCTGGCGCTCGATGGCGACCAGGGCGCGCGCAGCATCGTCAACAGCCATGCCGTATGCGAAGTGACAGTGGACGACAGCGGCATCTTGCGCGATATTGATACACCTGACGATTTGTCGCCGGTGCATGGCGCGCCCGGGCAACTTTAGAACATCCATGCCAGACACAAGGAAAACATGAAAAAAGCTCCAGTTAAAAAAAGCATCGCCAAGGCGCCCGCCGCCGGCATCATCTACAGCATCGCCGCCTCCGACCTGGCTGGCCACATGTTCAAGGTCACCTTGACGGTCAAGTCGCCGGCCGCCATCGGCCAGGTCTTGTCCTTGCCGGCCTGGATCCCGGGCAGCTACATGATCCGCGAATTTTCGCGCAACATCGTCAGCATCCGCGCCGAGTCCGAGGGCAAGGCCGTGGCGCTGAGCAAGCTGGACAAGCATTCGTGGCAAGCCGCGCCGTGCAAGGGCGCCTTGACGGTCGAATACGACGTCTACGCCTGGGATTTGTCCGTGCGCGCCGCGCACCTGGACCAGAATCACGGCTTCTTCAACGGCACCAGCGTATTCCTGCGCGTATTGGGCCAGGAGGCCGAGCCGCACGAGGTGCACATCGTGCAGCCGAAGGATGCGGCCTGCAAGACCTGGCGAGTCGCCACCACCCTGCCGGAACTCAAGGCGAAGCGCTATGGCTTCGGCAGCTACCAGGCGGCCAACTACGATGAGCTGATCGACCATCCGGTGGAAATGGGCGACTTCGCGCTGGCCACTTTCAAGGCGCATGGCGTGCCGCACGATATCGTCGTCACGGGCAAGGTGCCGAACCTGGACTTGCCGCGTTTGTGCCGCGACCTGAAAGCCATCTGCGAAACGCAGATCGCCTTCTTCGAGCCGAAGACAAAAAAAGCGCCGATGGACCGCTATGTGTTCATGACCATGGCCGTCGGCGACGGTTACGGCGGCCTGGAACACCGTGCCTCGACGGCGCTGATTTGCGCCCGCGCGGACTTGCCGACGACGGCGTCAAGCAGCACGGAGATCGGCGAGGGCTACCTGAAATTCCTCGGCCTGTGCAGCCATGAGTACTTCCACACCTGGAACGTCAAGCGCATCAAGCCGGCCGCCTTTGCGCCGTACAACCTGCAGGCGGAAAGCTATTCGCCGCTGCTGTGGCTGTTCGAAGGCTTCACCAGTTATTACGATGACCTGATGCTGGTGCGCGCGGGCTTGATCGATGAAGCGGCCTATTTCAAATTGCTCGGCAAGACCGTCAACAGTGTGCTGCGCGGCAGCGGCCGCACCAAGCAAAGCGTGGCCGATTCCAGCTTCGACGCCTGGGGCAAGTACTACCGCCAGGATGAAAACGCGCCGAACGCCATCGTCAGCTACTACACCAAGGGTTCGCTGATCGCGCTGGCCTTCGACCTGACGATCCGCGGCAAGACGCATGGAGAGAAATCGCTGGACGACGTGATGCAGGCGCTGTGGCAGCGCTACGGCCGCGATTTCTACAAGGGTAAAGCGCGCGGCGTGACGCCGGCCGAAGTCGAAGCCCTGTTCGATGAGGTCTCCGGCACGCGCATGAAGCCGTTCTTCGAGCGCTACATCCGCGGCACGGACGACGTGCCGCTGGCGCGCCTGCTGGCGCCGTTCGGCGTGAAATACAGTGACCAGCGCAGGGCGGAAAAGCCCAGCCTCGACGTCAACCTGGGCCGCGACGGCAACGACGCCAAACTGGCGCAGGTGCACCAGGGCGGCGCCGCCCATGTGGCCGGCCTGTCGGCGGGCGACGTGCTGGTGGCGGTCGATGGCTTGCGCGTGACGGGCACCAACCTGGATACCTTGCTGGGCCGTTACGCCGTCGGCGCCAGGGTGGCGATCCACGCCTTCCGCCGCGACGAGCTGATGACGTTTGCCACCGTATTGCAGGGCGACCGTGTTCCTGGCGTCAGCTTGACACTGCTGCCGGCGCCCAAGAAGGCCACGGGGCCTAAGCGTCCTAGCGCCGCATGATGATCATGCGCTAAGTCAGAAACCGGCCGTTATGGCCGGTTTTTCATTTCAAGATGCAACTTCTTAAATGCAACTAATCCACTAATATTGGCGCTGTGCCATCATATTTACCGCAAATGAACTAATTTTCCTTCAACTAAACTAAAATTGCCGAACTGTTTCTTTTAGATCGCGCCCAACGTGCAAACCCTCGATCCACGAACGATCATGCTGATGACGACCCTGATGTGTGGGGCGATGAGCATTGTCATGTTCTCGGTGTATCGGAGTTTCCGGCGCGAGGTGCATGGCCTGGGACATTGGGCCGCCGGTTTGCTGTTGCTGGTGTGCGCATCCCTGCTATTCGGCACCCGCGAGGTGCTGCCGCCGGCATTGTCCATGATCGCAGCCAATGCGGCGCTGGTGGCCGGCATCGGTCTGTCGATGCTGGGCACGGAGAAATTCTATGGCCTGGCGACGAGTCGCCGCGCCTATCTGCTGATACTTGCCCTGGCCATCGCCGGCAATAGCTGGTGGCTGCTGGTGCACCCCGACTTCTCGGCGCGCGTGGCGGTCTTCTCTCTGCTGGTCTTCCTGCTTTATGCGCGCCAGGTGCAGCTGGTATGGCGCCATGGCGAGCGCCATTTTTCGAGTTTTTTCTTTGGTGCGCTGATGCTGATGCAAGCTGTCGTGGTGCTGGCGCGCGGCGTGTCGGCGTTGCTGCATGGCGGCGCCAGCGTGAACCTGGCGGTGGCCGGCACGCCGGCCGGCATCTATCTGGCGGTCGCCAATTTCATGGCGCTGCTGCTGACGGTGGGCTTCATGACGGTGGCGACGCGCCGCCTGCAGCAGATACTGGAGCGCCGCTCGACCCACGATCCGCTGACGCAGGTGCTGAACCGGCGCGGCTTTGGCGATGCCTATGCGCGCGAGATAGATAATCTGCGCCGCCGCCGTGTGCCATTGACACTGCTCAGCATCGACCTCGATTACTTCAAATCGATCAATGACCGCCACGGTCACGCGGTGGGAGACCAGGTGCTGGCGCATGTGGCTACCGTTATCAAAGGCGCCTTGCGCGAATCGGATTGCGTGGCGCGTTTCGGCGGCGAGGAGTTCGTCGTGCTGATGCCGGATATGCCTGTACATAATGCCTTGGGCGTGGCTGAACGCATACGCGCCTTGCTGCGCGAGTCCAGTCATGCGGGACTGCCTTCGTGTACCGTCAGCATCGGCGTCGCTTGCCAGGCATCGGTGGTGGAGGGGCTGGAAGAATTGCTGTCGCGCGCCGATGCGGCCCTGTACCTGGCCAAGGAGCGGGGACGCGACCGCATCGAGCTCGATGCCGCCGCGTTTACTGCGGACCTGACAATGTCCGCAGCTGGAAGCGGTATTGGTCGTTGAAGAGGAAGGTTTCGGAAAAATCGAAGGTTTTGGCGTGGCGGCGCATCAGGTGTGCCGCCGGCGGAAAGAGAGTTTGCACGCGCCGCACGGCGGCCAGCGCGGCGGCCGAGGCTTCGCTGTCGCGCGAACGGTGCACGTGCACGCTTTTCAGCTCGCCGTCTGGGCCCACGCTCAGGTCGAGCACGACGATGGCCGGCAGCATGGGCGGCAGGCGCCCGCTGAACATGTAGGCGCCGTTGGCTGCCATGATCTGCTGCGCCACCAGCGACTTGTAGGCGTCGATGTTGGCGGCAAGCTGTAGCGCGGCCGGCGTGCCAGAGGGAATGCGCTCCGCTGGCGAAGGCCTGCGCTCCCCTTGCGGGGGTGCAGTCTGGCAGGCCGACAGCAGGACAGTGGCGGCAAGGACGGTGATTGCGTGTCTCATGGCTGCCAGCCTACCATGGTTTAACTGAACAGGCGTGCCAGCTCCACGCCGGGGTCGGGCGCGCGCATGAACGCTTCGCCCACCAGGAAGCTGTGGATGTGCGCGTCGCGCATGCGTTGCACGTCGGCCGTGCTGTGGATGCCCGATTCCGTGATGATCAATTTGTCTTGCGGGATGCGCGGCAAGAGATTGATGGTGGTGTCGAGCGAGGTCTCGAAGGTGCGCAGGTTGCGGTTGTTGATGCCGATCAGCGCGCTCTTGAGTTTCAGGGCCGCCGTCAGTTCGTCGCCATCATGGCTTTCGATCAGCACGCCCATGCCCAGTTCGTGGGCGCACGCTTCCATCTCCGCCATCAGGCCATGGTCGAGCGCCGCGACGATCAGCAGGATGCAGTCTGCGCCCATGGCGCGTGCTTCATAGATCTGGTACATGTCGACCATGAAGTCCTTGCGCAGCACGGGAATGGCGCAGGCGGCGCGCGCCTGCTGCAGATAGGCCACGGATCCCTGGAAGAACTGTTCATCCGTCAGCACGGACAGGCAAGCCGCGCCATGCGCCGCATAGCTGGCGGCGATGTCCGCCGGGCGGAAGTCGGCGCGGATCACGCCTTTCGACGGCGACGCCTTTTTGACTTCGGCGATGATGCCGGGCTTGCCGGCGGCGATGTGCTGGCGCAGGCTCGCTTCGAAGCCGCGCAGATCGGTGCGCAGGGCGCTGTCGCTTTCCACGTCGCCGCGCAGGCTGGCCAGGCTGCGGTGGGCTTTGGCCTTGGCCACTTCATCGGCCTTCACGGCCAGGATTTTATCGAGTATGTCGGACATGATGGTCGCTATTCTTTCAAGGAGGGCGAGGAGCTTACGCTTGCGCCGGGGTGCCAAGCTGCTGCGTCACTTGCACGAATTGTTCCAGTTTTGCCAGGGCGGCGCCCGAGCTGACGGCGGTGCGCGCGCGCGCCAGGCCATCTTCGATCGAGCTGGCCACGCCGGCCGCGTACAGCGCCGTACCCGCGTTCAGGGCGACGATGTCTGCCGCCGCACCGGGTTCACCGCGCAGCGCTTCCATCATCTTGGCTTTCGATTCGATGGAATCGGCTACCTTCAGATTGCGGCTGGCGATCATCGACATGCCGAAATCCTCAGGATGGATTTCATATTCGCGGATTTCGCCGTTGATCAATTCACCCACCATGGTGGCCGCGCCCAGCGACACTTCATCCATATTGTCGCGGCCATACACGACGATGGCATGCTGCGCGCCCAGGCGCTGCAGCACGCGTACCTGGATGCCGACCAGGTCGGCGTGGAACACGCCCATCAGGATGTTCGGGGCGCCGGCGGGATTCGTCAGCGGGCCGAGGATATTGAAGATCGTGCGCACGCCCAGCTCCTTGCGCACGGGCGCCGCATGCTTCATGGCCGCGTGGTGGTTCGGTGCGTACATGAAACCGATGCCCGTTTGCGCGATCGACTGGGCGATCTGCTCGGGTTGCAGGTTGATGTTGACGCCCAGGGAGTCCAGCACGTCGGCGCTGCCGGACGAGGACGAGACGCTGCGCCCGCCATGCTTGGCCACGCGCGCGCCGGCTGCCGCCGCCACGAACATCGACGCGGTGGAGATATTGAATGTGTGCGCGCCGTCGCCGCCCGTGCCGACGATGTCGAGCAGGTTGGTGGTGTCGGCCATCGGCACCTTGGTGGAAAACTCGCGCATCACTTGCGCGGCGGCGGCGATTTCGCCGATGGTTTCCTTTTTCACGCGTAAACCCATGGTCAGGGCCGCGATCATGGTGGGCGACATTTCGCCGGACATGATCTGGCGGAACAGGTACAGCATTTCGTCGTGAAAAATTTCGCGGTGTTCGATGCAGCGCAGCAGGGCTTCTTGTGGGGTGATCGGCATGATGCTTCCTTCTTCAATGATGGCGCAGGAGGACACTGATGGCACGCCGTGGCGTGCGCTTGGAATCAGCGCTCGAGGAAATTCTTCAGCAGGGCGTGGCCGTGCTCCGAGAGGATCGATTCGGGGTGAAACTGCACGCCCTCGATATCGTATTCCCGGTGGCGCACGCCCATGATTTCGCCGTCGTCCGTCCACGCCGTCACTTCCAGGCAGGAAGGCAGCGAGGCGCGTTCGATCGCCAAAGAGTGGTAGCGGATCACTGTGAAGGGGCTGGGCAAGCCTTTGAAGACGCCCACGCCCGTATGCGCGATGAGGGAAGTCTTGCCATGCATGACCTGCTTGGCGCGGATGACTTTGCCGCCAAACGCCTCGCCGATGGCCTGGTGGCCCAGACAGACGCCCAGTATCGGTTTCTTGCCGGCGAAGTGCTTGAGCACTTCGACCGAAATGCCCGCCTGGGCCGGCGCTTTCGGGCCGGGCGAGATGCAGATGCGGTCCGGGTTCAGCGCCTCGATCTGCTCGATCGTGATTTCATCGTTGCGGTAGACCCGCACGTCTTCGCCCAACTCGCCGAAATACTGCACGATGTTGTAGGTGAAGGAGTCGTAGTTGTCGATCATTAGCAGCATCTTAAAACTCCCCATCCAGGCCATCTTGCACTTGTTCGGCGGCGCGCAATACGGCGCGCGCCTTGTTTTCGGTTTCCTGCCATTCCATTTCGGGGATCGAGTCGGCCACGATGCCGGCCGCGGCCTGCACATACAGCATGCCGTCCTTGATCACGCCCGTACGAATCGCGATCGCCACGTCCATTTCGCCGCCAAACGACAGGTAGCCGCAGGCGCCGCCATAGATGCCGCGCTTGGTGATTTCGAGTTCGTCAATCACTTCCATGGCACGCACTTTCGGCGCGCCCGTCAGGGTGCCGGCGGGGAAGGTGGCGCGCAGCACGTCCAGGTTCGACAGGCCGTCTTTCAGCGTGCCTTCCACGTTCGAGACGATGTGCTGCACGTGCGAGTATTTTTCGATGACCATGCGGTCGGTGACTTGCACGCTGCCCGTTTCGGCGATGCGGCCGATGTCGTTGCGCGCCAGGTCGATCAGCATCACGTGTTCGGCGATCTCTTTCGGATCGGCCAGCAGTTCGGCCGACAGCTCGGCGTCGCGCTCTGGCGTGGCGCCGCGCGGACGGGTGCCGGCGATGGGGCGCAAGGTGACTTTCTTGCCGCCGTCCGCCCTCGTCTCGTTGCGCACCAAAATCTCGGGCGAGGCGCCGATGATCTGCATGTCGCCGAAATTATAGAAGTACATATACGGCGACGGATTGAGCGAACGCAGGGCGCGGTACAGGGTCAGCGGCGAATCGACATACGGTTTGCGGATGCGCTGGCCGATCTGCACCTGCATCAGGTCGCCGGCCATCACGTATTCATGCGCCTTGGCGACGGCCTTCAGGTAGTCTTCCTTGGAAAAGTCGCGGATGGTTTCCGTGCGCACGGAAGCGCTGGTCACGGGAGCATCGACGCCACGGCGCAGCATCATGCGCAAGTCTTTCAGGCGCTGGCGCGCCTTGCTGAACGACTCGGGCTGCGTGGTGTCGGCGTAGACGATCAGATACAGCTTGCCGGACAGGTTGTCGATGACGGCCAGTTCTTCCGTCACCATCAACTGGATGTCGGGCAGGTTCAAGTCGTCTTTCGGCGCGCCGCCGGCCAGCTTTTTCTCGATGTGGCGCACGGTGTCGTAGCCGAAGTAGCCGGCCAGGCCGCCGCAGAAACGCGGCATGCCGGGGCGCAGGGCCACTTTGAAGCGCGATTGGTACTGTTCGATGAAGTCGAGCGGATTGCCTTCGTGCTCTTCGATCACGGCGCCGTTCTTGACGATTTCCGTGCGGTTGCCATGGCTGCGCAACACCGTGGTGGCGGGCAGGCCGATGAAGGAATAGCGGCCGAAGCGTTCGCCGCCGACGACGGATTCGAGCAGAAAGGTGTTTTTGCCGCCTTGCTGGGTCTGTGCCAGTTTCAGGTACAGCGTGAGCGGGGTCTCCAGGTCGGCAAAAGCTTCCGCGATCAGAGGGATGCGGTTGTAGCCTTGCTGGGCCAGCGATTTGAATTCGAGTTCGGTCATGTGTCTCTCCATGCCGTCAGGGTACAAGTGTGCGCGATGCACAAACCCTGCGGTGGGTTATCAAAAAACCTGCCACTGCACGCGTGCGCGCAGCCGACAGCAATCTTACACGGCTCGGCCCTCAGGCCTGCCAGGATTGCCAGCGTCGCCAAAGCCAGGCCTCAATCGAGCCGGTTTGGGTGACATTGTGTTTTTTGATGAGAAACGTGTTCACGATGTGGTGTGGGTCAGTATGCTGGTCTGTTGTGCATGCTTATAAAATGCGCCGCTTCGAGCAGCGTATTTACTATACCATCGGAATCGGTGTCGTGTATAGAGTGTCCGTGGTTGTAGCCATACGGTACGGTCAAGACGGGGCAGGCCGCAGCCCGTGCCGCTTGCGCGTCATTCGAGGAGTCGCCGATGGCCACCACTTTGGCGGGCGCCAGGTCGAAGTCCGCACACACTTGCAGCAGCGGCATGGGATGCGGTTTTTTCTGCGGCAGCGAATCGCCACCGTAGACGATCTCGAAATACTGCGCCAGGTTTTTCTGTTGCAGCAGGGGCAGGGCGAAGGCGATCGGTTTGTTGGTGACGCAGGCCAGGCGCAAGCCCGCCGCCTTCATCGCCGCCAGCCCTGCTTCCACGTCCGGGTACAGGGTGCTGTACTGGCCGTTGACGGCCAGGTAATGACGCTGGTAGGCGTCCATGGCGTGCTCAAAACGCTGTTCCACACCGGCCGCGTCGAAGTCCAGGGCCAGCACGGTGCGGATCAGGTTTTCCGAACCCTTGCCCACCATCCGCTTGATGGCCTCGGCGCTGATGGGCGCCAGGTCCAGTTCGGCGCGCATGCCGTTGATGGCGACATGAAAATCGGGCACGGTGTCGAGCATCGTGCCATCGAGGTCGATGATGGCGGCGCGCACGCCGGCCAGTACGTGGTCTTTCACCTTGCCCGCTTGCATCAGGCGCCCGTCACTTTTGCCAATTCGGCACGCATGGCGTCGATGACTGCCTTGTAATCCGGCTTGCCGAAGATGGCCGAGCCGGCGACGAAGGTGTCGGCGCCGGCGGCGGCGGCGGCGGCGATGTTGTCGATCTTGATGCCGCCGTCGACTTCCAGCATGATGTCACGGCCCGATTCGTCGATCATGCGGCGTGCTTCGGCGATTTTCTTCAGCGCTTGCGGAATGAAGGACTGGCCGCCGAAGCCCGGGTTGACCGACATGATCAGGATGATGTCGATCTTGTCCATCACGTGTTCCAGGTAGTGCAGCGGCGTGCCCGGGTTGAACACCAGGCCCGATTTGCAGCCATTGTCGCGGATCAGCTGCAAGGAACGGTCAAGGTGATCCGACGCTTCCGGGTGGAAGGTGATGATGTTCGCGCCAGCCTTGGCGAAATCCGGGATAATGCGATCGACAGGCTTGACCATCAGGTGCACATCGATGGGGACTTGCACGTGCGGGCGAATCGCTTCGCACACCAGCGGGCCGATGGTCAGGTTCGGCACATAATGGTTATCCATGACGTCGAAGTGGATGATGTCGGCGCCGGCGGTAACGACGTTGCGCACTTCCTCGCCCAGGCGGGCAAAGTCGGCGGACAGGATGCTGGGAGCGATACGGAATGTTGTCATGGTGGCTTAGGGCTAAGAGTAGAAAATGCGAAGATGCGCTATTTTACGCTTGACGCCGTTACCATGCCTCACTGGAACGCAGAATACACGGCGCGCGATGGCCAATGCGGCGCGCGCGACACACAATATACGACTGGCAATGTCTGAATAGGAATGACGATGGCGACTTATGAATTTACGGTAACGGTCAAGACGCAATATCTGCCCGAGCAATCGGCACCGGACCAGGGGCGGCACGTGTTCAGCTACACGATTCGCGTCGTCAACACGGGCACGGCTGGCGCGCAACTGATTTCGCGCCACTGGGTCATCACGGATGCGAACAACAAGGTGGAAGAGGTGCGCGGCCTGGGCGCCGTCGGCCACCAGCCGCTGCTGCAGCCGGGCGAACAGTTCGAATACACGAGCGGCACCATGCTGGGCACGCCGCAGGGCTCGATGCACGGCGAATACTTCTGCGTGGCCGAGGATGGCCATCAGTTCGAAGCGCCGATTCCCGAGTTCGTGCTGTCGGTGCCGCGCACCCTGCATTAACGCAACGCCGGGGGCTTGCGCCCCCCCTTACTTCAGCTTTTCGGTGCTGTCCTGTTCTTCGCCGAGCTGCTTGCGCGCCGGTGGTGCGGGTTTTTTACCCGAATACATGGTCCACCAGACTATAAATGCCAGCAAGAAGAACGCTACCAGCGCCTCTATCATCAAGATCCACATACGTACCCCTATGTTATTTACCCGCAGCTTAGTATTTACCCGCCGTCTGTTGACACGCGGTAGTCTACCCGTTTCAGTCGGCGCCGTCGCGCTTGCTCTGTCCGCCTGTACCACGCCGCCGGCAGAGCCGGTCGCTGCGACTGGCAAGGCGCCAGCGATTGCGCCGACTGTCGTCAAGCCAGTGCCGGCCAAGCCGGCCGAAGCCAAGGATGCCAAGGACGCCATCGATGCGGCGACGGCCCCCACCTTCGTGCCCGCCAAGTTTGCCGCCTTGCCTGGCTGGGCCCGCGACGACATGCGCGCCGCCTGGCCCGCCTTCATGGCTTCGTGCGGCGTGCTGGTGAAACGCCCGGACTGGAAGGAATCGTGCACGATTGCGCGTCAGGTGAATGCGGACAGCGACAAGGCCATCCGCCTGTTCTTCGAGACCTTCTTTGTGCCCAATCAAGTCATCACCGCCGATGGCGCCAATACCGGCTTGGTGACCGGCTATTACGAGCCGTTGCTGCACGGGGCGCGCAAGCGCGGTGGTCCATACCAGACACCGTTGTACAAGGTGCCCGACGATCTCGTTTCGGTGGACTTGTCCGGCGTGTATCCGGAACTGAAGAACATGCGCTTGCGCGGCAAGCTGGTGGGCAAGAAAGTGATCCCATACGCGACCCGCGCCGACATCGAGCGCGCCACGGCCGTCACGGGCAAGGAATTGCTGTGGGTGGATGACGAAGTCGAGGCGTTCTTCCTGCAAGTGCAGGGTTCCGGGCGCGTGCAGCTGACCGATACGCAGGAAACCGTGCGCGTGGCGTACGCGGACCAGAACGGTCATCCGTACAAATCAATCGGCCGCTACCTGGTCGACAAGGGCGAGCTGACCTTGAGCCAGGCGTCCGCGCAGGGCATCAAGGCGTGGATCGCCGGCCACCCCACGCGCAAGGATGAATTGTTCAACGCCAATCCCAGCTATGTCTTCTTCAAGGAAGAGCGCCTGCCCGATCCGAAAGTGGGACCGAAGGGCGCATTGGGCGTGCCGTTGACGCCGCAGCGCTCGGTGGCCATCGATTCGCGCTTCCTGCCGCTGGGTGCGCCCGTGTTCCTGTCCACCACGCAAGCCAATAGCGAGATTCCCCTGCAGCGCTTGGTGATGGCGCAGGATACGGGCGGCGCCATTCGCGGGCCGATCCGGGTCGATTATTTCTTTGGCTTTGGCGCGGAAGCGGCCGAGAATGCGGGCCGCATGAAGCAGAGCGGCGCCGTGTGGGTATTGTTGCCGAAGCAGGCGCCGGCGCGCTGAGTTTCTCGCGGCGCCGGGGGCAAGGTCGGTACCTACATAATAAAACACCTAACAAAACCGTAGCGAGCGGCAGTGAGTTGCGGCTGAGAAGCGCAGCTGTGCTTTAGCACAGTGAGCATCGCAGGCCGCAAATCGCGACGCGCAGTAGGTTTGGTTAGGTGTTAGCGCAGGACCATCACTGGCAGCTGGGTATGCGCCAGCACTTTTTGCGTTTCGCTGCCCACGAACAGTTTGTTCAAGCCTTTGCGGCCATGCGAGGCCATCAGGATGATGTCGCAATGGTAGGTTTGCGCCGCATTGACGATTTCCTCATGCGGGCTGGGCGAGACGACGACCACGCCTTCGAAGGGCACGCCGACGGCGCGCGCCGCTTCGCCGATCTTGTCGACGGCGCGTTGCGATGCTTCCTGCATTTGTTGCTCGTACAAACCGGCGTCGAGCACGATGCCGCCATCGGCCATCGGCGAGAACGGGAAGGGTTGCACCACGCTGATGCTAACCAGCTTGGCCTTGTTCAATTGAGCGAAGGCGAGGGCCGTCTCGGCCGCTTTGTCGGACAGCGGCGAGCCGTCGGTGGGAAATAAGATGGTGTTAAACATGACGTGCTCCTAGAGTGATGGAAGACAGCTTATGGATTTACCTCAATTAAAACCTTGATGTAAATCAAAACTCACAGGCTTTGGCATGAATAGTGTCGCCAAGGCAATCTTTCAGCAGTGTATGCCCGTTCATTGTTTCAGGTGCGCACGCTACGCAGCGGCGTGCCCCACACCATGGCGATCGTCAGTGCAATGCTGCCTGCCGCGATGCAGGCCAGGCCATTGCGCACGCCAAAGTGTTCCGCTACCCAGCCGGCGGCCAGCGCGCCCAGCGGCGCCGTTGCCACCGTCAGGAAGCGCATGGTCGAGGTCATGCGGCCCAGCATGGGGTCGGGTGTGACCTTCTGGCGCAAGCCCAGGTAGGGAATGAAGAACAGCATCACGCCGCAATCAAAAAAGAACATCAGTACGGCATACGCCACGGCGCTGCCGGCCGCGCT
This sequence comes from Janthinobacterium sp. PAMC25594, assembly GCF_019443505.1. Classification (NCBI taxonomy): domain Bacteria; kingdom Pseudomonadati; phylum Pseudomonadota; class Betaproteobacteria; order Burkholderiales; family Oxalobacteraceae; genus Janthinobacterium; species Janthinobacterium sp. PAMC25594. The sequence goes on along the minus strand of NZ_CP080377.1, from coordinate 3,259,383 downwards.
GCCGAACAAGGCGGCGGGGATGGTGGGCGTCAGGGCAAAGCACACGGAGGTGGACGCCAGTCCGATCAGGATGGTGGGGCCGGCGCCATAGCGGCGTGTCAGCGGCTTGACGATGAAGGCGCTCAGCAGCACGCCGGCGCCACCGAGCATCTGCGTCATGCCCAGCACGCCAGGGCTCATGCCCAGGTCGCGCGTGGCGAACAGCACCGTCAAGGCCATGCTGGCGTAAAACAGGAAGTGCCAGATGCCGGCACCCCAGGCCAGCGCGCGCAGCAGCGGCTCGCGCCAGACAAACAGCAAGCCGTCGGCGATGTCGCGCAAGGCGTGCTTGCTTGACGGCGCCGGGCGTGGATCGCGCACGCTCATGGCGCGCAGATTGATTACAGAAACCAGATAGCCGCAAGCCGTGCACAGGATGGCGACGGGCGCCGACAGGACTTGCACCAGCACGCCGGCCAGGCCGGGGCCGATCAGGCGCGAAGCCGATTCGGTGGCGGCAAATTTCGATTGCGCATCGATCAAGCCGTCGCGGCCCACGAGGAAGGTCAGAAACACCTGCTCAGCGCCGCCACCGACAACGAAGCCCGTGCCGATGATGAATCCCACTATATATAACCAGGGCATCGACAGCACGCCGCACCAGTAGGCGACGGCGACGCTGGCCAGCGCCAGGCCCGACATGGTTTCGCTGAACAGCATGATCCGGTGTTTGCTGCGCCGGTCCAGCAGCACGCCGACGGGCAAGCCGAAGAGGGCAAACGGCAGCGCCTGCAGGGCGACGAGCACCCCCATCTGTTCCGGCGTCGCATGTAATAACAATACCGCGCACAGGGGCAGGGCCAGCGAGGTGATCTGGGCGCCGAAGCAATTGAGGCCGTTGCTGAACCACAGGCGGCGAAAATTGACGCTGGCGGCGCTGCCGTCGCCGCGCAGGTGGCGGGCGCAATACTGGAAGAGGGAGGAGAAAATACGCTGCTCGATAAAGGTGACCGGGCTCACAATAATAGCAGCGCACCTGTCGCGCCGCCGCCGTTAGCCGCTACAATCGTCACACCGTTCATCGAGAGGAGACACTATGCAATACGAAGACCTGATCATCGACATCCAGGACAAAGTGGCGGTCATCCGCCTGAATCGCCCGAAGGCGCTCAACGCCTTGAACGACAACATGATGAATGAGTTGGGTGACGCCCTGCTCAAATTCGACGTGGACGAGAATATCGGCTGCATCGTGCTCACGGGCAGCGAAAAAGCATTTGCCGCTGGCGCCGATATCGCCGCCATGGCCGATTACACCTATCCGGACACCTTCACCCAGGGTTACATCAGCCGTAACTGGGAGCATATCTTGCGCGTGCGCAAACCGGTGGTGGGCGCGGTGGCCGGTTATGCGCTCGGCGGCGGCTGTGAACTGGCCATGATGTGTGATTTCCTGATCGCCGCAGACAACGCCAAATTTGGCCAGCCGGAAATCAAGGTTGGCGTCACGCCGGGCGCGGGCGGTACGCAGCGCTTGCCGCGCGCCATCGGCAAGGCCAAGGCCATGGATTTATTGTTGACTGCGCGCACCATCGATGCCGCCGAGGCGGAACGCATCGGCCTGGTGTCGCGCGTGGTGCCAGCCGATAAATTGCTGGAAGAAACCTTGGCTGCCGCCAGGACCATCGCCGCCATGCCGACCTCGGTGGCCATGATGATCAAGGATTGCGTCAACCGCGCCTTTGAAACGACCCTGACCGATGGCGTCGCCTACGAGCGCCGCTTGTTCCAGGCCGCCTTCGGTACGCCTGCACAAAAAGAAGGCATGCACGCTTTCCTTGAAAAGCGCTTGCCAAACTTCGACGGTCTTTGATATGATTCGCTTCCCCGATGAGACGCACTGGTTTGCGGCACAAAAGGGACGGCCTTCCGGGGCTGGGTAGTAAAAAAGAAGGTTGACGAAATGCTGAAAAAGCTTCATACTCTTCCTTCTTCGCAGCTGACAAACACAACGCTTTGTCGATAGCGCGAAAGCAGTACCGAATACCGTTCTTTAACAATTAACAGTCGATAAGTGTGGGCATTTGATGTAAGTGCAGCGTCAATCTTCGGATTGGCGTCTAACTTAAAATATCAAATGTTCACAAGAAATAATGAAATAGGATACTTCTTCGGAAGTAGCCTGTCAGTTTTTTGAGTGAGCGACCCATCAGCAATGATGGTGCCTGTAAAATGGCAAAGTAACAGAGATTAAACTGAAGAGTTTGATCCTGGCTCAGATTGAACGCTGGCGGCATGCCTTACACATGCAAGTCGAACGGCAGCACTGAGCTTGCTCTGGTGGCGAGTGGCGAACGGGTGAGTAATATATCGGAACGTACCCTGGAGTGGGGGATAACGTAGCGAAAGTTACGCTAATACCGCATACGATCTAAGGATGAAAGTGGGGGATCGCAAGACCTCATGCTCGTGGAGCGGCCGATATCTGATTAGCTAGTTGGTAGGGTAAAAGCCTACCAAGGCATCGATCAGTAGCTGGTCTGAGAGGACGACCAGCCACACTGGAACTGAGACACGGTCCAGACTCCTACGGGAGGCAGCAGTGGGGAATTTTGGACAATGGGCGAAAGCCTGATCCAGCAATGCCGCGTGAGTGAAGAAGGCCTTCGGGTTGTAAAGCTCTTTTGTCAGGGAAGAAACGGTGAAAGCTAATATCTTTTGCTAATGACGGTACCTGAAGAATAAGCACCGGCTAACTACGTGCCAGCAGCCGCGGTAATACGTAGGGTGCAAGCGTTAATCGGAATTACTGGGCGTAAAGCGTGCGCAGGCGGTTTTGTAAGTCTGATGTGAAATCCCCGGGCTCAACCTGGGAATTGCATTGGAGACTGCAAGGCTAGAATCTGGCAGAGGGGGGTAGAATTCCACGTGTAGCAGTGAAATGCGTAGATATGTGGAGGAACACCGATGGCGAAGGCAGCCCCCTGGGTCAAGATTGACGCTCATGCACGAAAGCGTGGGGAGCAAACAGGATTAGATACCCTGGTAGTCCACGCCCTAAACGATGTCTACTAGTTGTCGGGTCTTAATTGACTTGGTAACGCAGCTAACGCGTGAAGTAGACCGCCTGGGGAGTACGGTCGCAAGATTAAAACTCAAAGGAATTGACGGGGACCCGCACAAGCGGTGGATGATGTGGATTAATTCGATGCAACGCGAAAAACCTTACCTACCCTTGACATGGCTGGAATCCTTGAGAGATCAGGGAGTGCTCGAAAGAGAACCAGTACACAGGTGCTGCATGGCTGTCGTCAGCTCGTGTCGTGAGATGTTGGGTTAAGTCCCGCAACGAGCGCAACCCTTGTCATTAGTTGCTACGAAAGGGCACTCTAATGAGACTGCCGGTGACAAACCGGAGGAAGGTGGGGATGACGTCAAGTCCTCATGGCCCTTATGGGTAGGGCTTCACACGTCATACAATGGTACATACAGAGCGCCGCCAACCCGCGAGGGGGAGCTAATCGCAGAAAGTGTATCGTAGTCCGGATTGTAGTCTGCAACTCGACTGCATGAAGTTGGAATCGCTAGTAATCGCGGATCAGCATGTCGCGGTGAATACGTTCCCGGGTCTTGTACACACCGCCCGTCACACCATGGGAGCGGGTTTTACCAGAAGTAGGTAGCTTAACCGCAAGGAGGGCGCTTACCACGGTAGGATTCGTGACTGGGGTGAAGTCGTAACAAGGTAGCCGTATCGGAAGGTGCGGCTGGATCACCTCCTTTCTAGAGTTTGCACGAATCAGGTAACTGATTCACGCATCAAATGTTCACACTTATCGGCTGTTTAATTAAGAAGAAACAGTAGTCGTCAGTAGCACCGCGTTGGGGCTGTAGCTCAGCTGGTTAGAGCACCGTGTTGATAACGCGGGGGTCGTTGGTTCGAGTCCAACCAGCCCTACCAGTCATTACCCAGGGGGATTAGCTCAGCTGGGAGAGCACCTGCTTTGCAAGCAGGGGGTCGTCGGTTCGATCCCGTCATCCTCCACCACGTTTTACTCGAAAGTGCAAACGTAAGCCAGTCAACAAGACTTGGGTTTAGGTTTGATCTTTTAGCGATCAAAGCTGTTTCGTTCTTTAACAATCTGGAAGAAGTAAAGATTATTTATTGATTGGTTTGCCGTAAAAAGCGAATCGATGGGTAATGATTGTATGTATCAACAAACAAGCAACAACGTTGTACTTTCTTATTCCTGTAACGCTCTTTCATCATGCAAATGATGAGAGGCTAACGTTATAGGGACAAGCGAATAAGTGCACATGGTGGATGCCTTGGCGATTACAGGCGATGAAGGACGTAGTAGCTTGCGATAAGCTGCGGGGAGTGAGCAAACACACTTTGATCCGCAGATTTCCGAATGGGGCAACCCACCCTTTTAGGGTATTGCATACTGAATACATAGGTATGCAAGGCGAACGCGGCGAACTGAAACATCTAAGTAGCTGCAGGAAAAGAAATCAACCGAGATTCCCAAAGTAGCGGCGAGCGAAATGGGAAGAGCCTGTACGTGATAGTCGGACCGATAACAGAATCCCCTGGAAATGGGAGCCATAGTGGGTGATAGCCCCGTATGTGAAATTGGACCGGTGATACTAAGCGTACGACAAGTAGGGCGGGACACGTGACATCCTGTCTGAATATGGGGGGACCATCCTCCAAGGCTAAATACTCGTAATCGACCGATAGTGAACCAGTACCGTGAGGGAAAGGCGAAAAGAACCCCGGAAGGGGAGTGAAATAGATCCTGAAACCGTGTGCATACAAACAGTAGGAGCGGACTTGTTCCGTGACTGCGTACCTTTTGTATAATGGGTCAGCGACTTACATTCAGTGGCAAGGTTAACCGCATAGGGAAGCCGTAGAGAAATCGAGTCCGAATAGGGCGATCAGTCGCTGGGTGTAGACCCGAAACCAAGTGATCTACTCATGGCCAGGATGAAGGTGCGGTAACACGCCCTGGAGGTCCGAACCCACTAATGTTGAAAAATTAGGGGATGAGCTGTGGGTAGGGGTGAAAGGCTAAACAAACTTGGAAATAGCTGGTTCTCTCCGAAAACTATTTAGGTAGTGCCTCAAGTATCACCATCGGGGGTAGAGCACTGTTATGGCTAGGGGGTCATTGCGACTTACCAAACCATTGCAAACTCCGAATACCGATGAGTGCGAGCTTGGGAGACAGACGTCGGGTGCTAACGTCCGGCGTCAAGAGGGAAACAACCCAGACCGCCAGCTAAGGTCCCAAAGATTGGCTAAGTGGAAAACGAAGTGGGAAGGCTAAAACAGTCAGGATGTTGGCTTAGAAGCAGCCATCATTTAAAGAAAGCGTAATAGCTCACTGATCGAGTCGTCCTGCGCGGAAGATGTAACGGGGCTAAGCCAGTCACCGAAGCTGCGGATATCCTTTATTGGATATGGTAGGAGAGCGTTCTGTAAGCCTGCGAAGGTGTCTTGTAAAGGATGCTGGAGGTATCAGAAGTGCGAATGCTGACATGAGTAGCGATAATGGGGGTGAAAAGCCTCCACGCCGTAAGCCCAAGGTTTCCTGTTCAACGTTCATCGGAGCAGGGTGAGTCGGCCCCTAAGGCGAGGCAGAGATGCGTAGCTGATGGGAAGCAGGTTAATATTCCTGCACCGTCGTATGATGCGATGGGGGGACGGATCGCGGAAGGTTGTCCAACTGTTGGAATAGTTGGTTTTTGACTCATAGAAGGCACTTAGGCAAATCCGGGTGCGGAATTCAAGGGGTTGAGACGAGTGAATTTATTCATGAAGCAATCGGAAGTGGTTCCAAGAAAAGCCTCTAAGCTTCAGTCATACGAGACCGTACCGCAAACCGACACAGGTGGGCGAGATGAGTATTCTAAGGCGCTTGAGAGAACTCGGGAGAAGGAACTCGGCAAATTGGTACCGTAACTTCGGGAAAAGGTACGCCCCGGTAGCTTGACTGGTTTACTCCAGAAGGGTGAAAGGGTTGCAATAAACTGGTGGCTGCGACTGTTTAATAAAAACACAGCACTCTGCAAACACGAAAGTGGACGTATAGGGTGTGACGCCTGCCCGGTGCTGGAAGATTAAATGATGGGGTGCAAGCTCTTGATTGAAGTCCCAGTAAACGGCGGCCGTAACTATAACGGTCCTAAGGTAGCGAAATTCCTTGTCGGGTAAGTTCCGACCTGCACGAATGGCGTAACGATGGCCACACTGTCTCCTCCCGAGACTCAGCGAAGTTGAAATGTTTGTGATGATGCAATCTACCCGCGGCTAGACGGAAAGACCCCATGAACCTTTACTGTAGCTTTGCATTGGACTTTGAACCAATCTGTGTAGGATAGGTGGGAGGCTTTGAAGCGGGGACGCTAGTTCTCGTGGAGCCAACCTTGAAATACCACCCTGGTTTGTTTGAGGTTCTAACCTTGGTCCGTTATCCGGATCGGGGACAGTGCATGGTAGGCAGTTTGACTGGGGCGGTCTCCTCCTAAAGTGTAACGGAGGAGTTCGAAGGTACGCTAGATACGGTCGGACATCGTGTTGATAGTGCAATGGCATAAGCGTGCTTAACTGCGAGACTGACAAGTCGAGCAGGTACGAAAGTAGGACATAGTGATCCGGTGGTTCTGTATGGAAGGGCCATCGCTCAACGGATAAAAGGTACTCTGGGGATAACAGGCTGATTCCTCCCAAGAGTTCATATCGACGGGGGAGTTTGGCACCTCGATGTCGGCTCATCACATCCTGGGGCTGTAGCCGGTCCCAAGGGTATGGCTGTTCGCCATTTAAAGTGGTACGTGAGCTGGGTTTAAAACGTCGTGAGACAGTTTGGTCCCTATCTGCCGTGGGCGTTGGAAATTTGAAGGGGGCTGCTCCTAGTACGAGAGGACCGGAGTGGACGTATCTCTGGTGTACCGGTTGTCACGCCAGTGGCATTGCCGGGTAGCTAAATACGGAAGAGATAACCGCTGAAAGCATCTAAGCGGGAAACTTGCCTTGAGATGAGATTTCCCAGAGCCTTGAGCTCTTTGAAGGGTCGTTCGAGACCAGGACGTTGATAGGCTGGGTGTGGAAGTGCAGTAATGCATTAAGCTAACCAGTACTAATTGCCCGTACGGCTTGTCCCTATAACCTTAGCAGGTACAGAGGATAAGACGGTACAACGTTGTGCGTTTGTTGATACTACTATTCATTACCCAATCTTTGCTTCTTCCAGATTCATGGCTTTGTCGCTCCACTGAGGACAAATGCCGGTACAAGTTATGCCTGATGACCATAGCAAGTTGGTCCCACCCCTTCCCATCCCGAACAGGACCGTGAAACAACTTTGCGCCGATGATAGTGCTGCAACCAGTGTGAAAGTAGGTTATCGTCAGGCTTGTTATACGCAGTAAGAGAAAAACCCCGCCAGCGATGGTGGGGTTTTTTTTCGTCTGGTGGTTTTGTGGGGCGCTGGTGGTGATGTCGGCTTACGCGCGTTGCGCTAAGCCGACCTACGCCGACCTACGCCGGTCCCGCTACTTCGCCGTTGGGGGAATGCTGGACGAAAAAAAGGCAGCGCTGTGCGCTGCCTTTGTCATCTAATATTGTCCCATTCCAGGTCAAAGCGGGCCAGGAATTTCTTGAGCCGGTCCGCATCATTTGGTTTCGCCTTTGCCTCGCGCGAGATGGCATACAATGTGCGGCCCGCATCGGACAGGCTGTTTGACTGCCGGCACACCTGGATGACTGCCTGCAGCTGCAGCGCATCGAACAGATCGAGTTGCGAAGTCGCCTGCTCTCCCATGATCGCTGTCAGGTCCACTTCCGCACTATCGCTTCGCCCACCATGATGTTGCCACATCCGCTGCAGGCGCTTGATCTCTTCGTCGACGACACTATCCGTGATGCGCCCCGCTTCCGACAGGGTGGCCAGGCGCGTGACAGCGGCCGACAGGTCGCGGAAATTGCCTTTCCATGCCGAGGTGGGCAGGGCGGCGAAGCGCATGAAGCGTTCGCGCGCCTCCTTGTTGAAGCGCACACGCTCCCCCGTCTCGGCGCTGTATTGCGCCAGCAGGTATTCCAGGTTCGGCTCGATGTCTTCCGGCCGCTGCGCCAGGCCCGGTAATTCGTAGGTCCACAGGTTGATGCGCGCATACAGGTCTTCGCGGAAGCGGCCGGCCGCCACTTCTTTTCCCAGGTCGCGGTTGGTGCCGGCGATCAGCTGGAAGTCGCTCTGCGCTTCCGTATCGGCACCGACGGGGAAAAAGCGCTTTTCCTCAATGGCTTTCAGCAGCATCGCCTGCTCGTCGAGCCCCAGTTCACCAATTTCATCGAGAAACAGCAAGCCCTTGTGCGCGCTGCGCAGCAAGCCGGGTCGATCCGCTCCCGCGCCCGTGAAGGCGCCCTTGATATGCCCGAACAGGGTGGACGCAGCGCCGTCGCCATGCAAGGTGGCGCAATTGAGGTCGATGAATTTGCCGTCGATCTGGTGGCGCGATTTTTTCAGTTCATACACGCGGCGCGCGAGGAAGGATTTGCCGGCACCGGTCGGTCCCATCAGCAGCATGGGTGCCTTCGATTTGATGGCGACGCGCTCGATTTCCTCGATCATGCCATTGAACTTCGCATTGCGTGTAGCGATGCCGGACTTCAGGAAGGCCACGCCTTCGGCCTGTTCGCGCGTAAAGCGCTGGGCGATCTGATCGTAGCGCGACAGATCGAGGTCGATCAGTGCGTAGCTGCCGGGATTGCCGCTAGCCTGGCGCCGGGGCGGCGACGTTTGCACCAGGCGGCCCGGAAAATAGCGTGCTTCCGTCATCAGGAACATGCAGATCTGTACCACGTGACTGCCGGTGGTGATGTGGATCCAATAATCCTCCTTGTCCGGATCGAAGGGATAGCTATTGGCAAAATCGTAGAGGGCGCCATACACGTCTTCAAAATCCCAGGCATCGCTGATGGGTAGTTCATGGGTGATCAGCCTGGTTTCAGGCGAGACGCTGGCGATATCCTGCGATACCTGGCGTACCAGATTGTCGAACTGGCTGCCCGCGTACAGCAGTTCGAAACGGTCGATGATCTTGTCCTCGTGCTGGGTCAGCGCGATGCTGGGTCGCCACTTTTCCCAGCGGGCCGCTCCCCTGCCATTGTCGAGTTGCGTGCCGAGAAAGCCGATGACGACGGTGCGTTTTGCTTGCATAATTTGGATAAATATTTATCTTAAAAGATAATTGTATTCGAAATCACAATGATTGACATATTTTCAATGCAAAGCATGTATGAGGATATTATTTAATAAAATCAATGGCTTATATTTGTTTTTGACGAAATGTTTAAAGCTGGCACAGCGCTTGCAATACAGGAGATAGCAACGAGATAAACGTAGAGAGCAGAGAGGACAAAAAATGGCCAACGCCCAGTTATTCCAGAGCGCGCAACAGAGCACAACCTTGCCAGCGGCGCTGGCACGCAATGCGGAAGGCGCGCCAGCTTACGCGCTGACGCCCCGGCATCAGTTGGCGCAATACGCGGCCACCGGTTGTCTGAACACGACGTTTTATGCGAGCGCCGAAGCGCAGCTGGCGATGGTGCTCGAGCTGTGCAAGGCGGTGGAGCCGGCCTTCATTGCGCAGACGGCCGTGTATTGCCGCGAACGGGGCTACATGAAAGACATGCCGGCCTTGCTGGTAGCCGTGCTGGCGGCGCAGTGCGCTGTAGAATTCGCGCCGGCTTTTCAACGCGTCATCAACAATGGCAAGATGTTGCGCAACTTCGTGCAGATCATGCGTTCGGGTGTCATTGGCCGCAAGTCGCTGGGATCGCGTCCGAAAAAGCTCGTGCAGGCATGGTTGAACGGCGCTTCGGAGCAGGCCTTGCTGGCCGCCGCCGTCGGTAACGCGCCATCGCTGGCCGACGTGGTCAAGATGGTGCACCCGAAACCGACGGATGCCTGGCGCGCGGCGTTTTTTGCCTGGTTGATCGGCAAGGCATACATAGCCTCAGATTTGCCGCCGATATTGACCGCGTTCGAGGCGTACAAGCTGGATCCAGCGCAAACGATACCGGACGTGCCGTTCCAGATGCTGACGGCGCTGCCCTTGAGCGCGCAGGACTGGGCGCAGATCGCCCGCCAGGGCAGCTGGCAAATGGTGCGCATGAATCTGAACACCTTTGGCCGCCACGGCGTGTATGCGATAGCCGGCATGCCCGAGCTGATTGCTGCCAAGCTGCGCGATCCCGAGGCGATTGGCCGGGCACGGGTATTTCCGTACCAGCTGATGTCAGCGTACATGGCGGCCGGCGAGAACGTGCCGGCCATCGTGCGCGATGCGCTGGAGCAGGCGCTGGAAATATCGCTGCTGAACGTGCCGCGGATCGCGGGCAGGGTGGTGGTGTGTCCCGACGTTTCCGGCTCGATGTCTTCGCCCGTCAGCGGTTTTCGCGGCAGTGCTACGTCGAGCGTGCGTTGCATCGATGTGGCGGCGCTGGTGGCGGCGGCCATGCTGCGCAGGAATCCGGACGCGATGGTGCTGCCGTTCGAGCACAGCGTGGTGCAGTGCGGACTCGGCGCGGATGACAGCGTGATGACCAATGCGGCCAGGCTGGCGGCCATCGGCGGTGGCGGTACCAATTGCAGTGCGCCGCTGCTGCGCATGAACAGCAAGAAGGAACTGGCCGACCTGGTGATTTATGTGTCCGATAACGAATCGTGGATCGACGCCAAACGCAGTGGCGCCACGGCGACGATGGGACAGTGGAATGTCTTCAAGCGGCGCAATCCGCAAGCGAAACTGGTGTGCATCGATATTGCGCCGCACGCCACCACGCAGGCGATGGAGCGCGAGGATATCCTGAACATCGGCGGCTTTTCCGACGACGTGTTCACGATCATCGCCGCCTTTGCCGCCGGACAGCTGGACCCCGCCCATTGGGTGGGAGAAATTGCCGCCATCGATATCGCGGCACCAGCTTGTTGAAGTAAAGCGCATGAATGCGGACAAGACTACATAACAGACGTCTTGTCCAACCTTGTCATGACGCCGCAGTGCCCCGAATGCCGACAGGATTACATCGATCAGCCGCGTCAAACCGGCCTGGCAGGCGCAGTGAGCCTGGCAGAAAATCCTGTCCCACCTTGTCGGGTTGTCGTACTGATTAAAATACAAGATGAGAGAAGCGATGAAGAAAGAAGAATACGAAGTCCTGCATACCGAAGGCAGCCGTCCCGTCAAAATGTGGACCCGTGGCGTGCCCGTCGAAGAAGCGGCAAAAAAACAATTGCGCAACACGGCGACCCTGCCGTTCATTTACAAGCATATCGCCGTCATGCCCGACGTCCACCTGGGTAAAGGGTCGACCATCGGCAGCGTGATTCCCACCCTGGGTGCAGTGATTCCGGCGGCGGTGGGCGTGGATATCGGTTGCGGCATGATGGCGGCGAAAACCACGCTGACGGCCAGCGACTTGCCCGATAAGCTGGGACCGCTGCGCAGCGCCATCGAGCGCGCCATTCCGCACGGGATGTCACCGAAGACGCGTGGCCACCGTGGCCGTGACGAAGGTTCCTGGCAGACGCCGCCTTCGGTGGTCGATGCCGCGTGGCTGCAATTGAAAGATGAATTCGACGCCATCTGCCTGAAAACGCCGAAGCTGAAGAACACGAACAATTATCGTCACCTGGGGACTTTGGGCAGCGGTAACCACTTCGTCGAAGTGTGCCTCGACGAGCAGGGTTCCGTGTGGTTCATGCTGCATTCCGGCTCACGCGGCGTGGGCAATGCCATCGGCACGCATTTCATCGAACTGGCCAAGCAGGATATGCGTATCCACTTCATCAACCTACCCGACCAGGACCTGGCTTACCTGGCCGAAGGCACGCAGCATTACGACGATTATGTGGAGGCGGTGGGCTGGGCGCAGCGGTTTGCCCACAACAACCGCGAAGTGATGATGCAGAACCTGATCGCGGCCGTGCGCACGGTCATCCATAAACCGTTCCAGACGCATGTGGAAGCCGTCAACTGCCACCATAACTATGTGCAGAGGGAGCACCACTTTGGCAAGGATGTGTTGGTCACGCGCAAGGGCGCCGTCTCGGCCCGCGCCGGCGAGCTGGGGATCATTCCCGGTTCCATGGGCGCCAAGAGTTTTATCGTACGCGGCAAGGGCAATGCGGAGAGTTTCCATAGCTGCAGCCACGGTGCGGGACGCACGATGAGCCGCACGGAAGCGAAGCGGCGCTTCAACCTGGACGACCAGATCCGCGCCACGCAAGGCGTGGAATGCCGCAAGGATGAAAACGTGATCGATGAGATTCCGATGGCTTACAAGGATATCGATGCGGTGATGCTGGCGCAGCGCGAACTGGTCGATGTCGTGCATATCCTGAAGCAGGTCGTTTGCGTCAAAGGTTAACAGAGAGAAAGAAGAAATGATAGAAATTGATGGAGCGCAAGGCGAAGGCGGCGGACAGATTTTGCGCTCGGCGCTGAGTTTGTCGATGATCACGGCGCAGCCATTCCGCTTGACGAATATCCGCGCGGGGCGGGAAAAGCCCGGTTTGCTGCGCCAGCATCTGCTGGCCGTGCAGGCGGCGGCCGCCATTTGCGGGGCGCGCACGACGCCGGTGGCGCTGCGTGCAACCAGCCTGGAATTCGTGCCCGGCCCCGTACGTAGCGGTGATTACCGCTTCGCCATCGGCAGCGCCGGCAGCTGCACCCTGGTACTGCAAACCCTGTTGCCGGCTTTGCTGCATGCGGACGGGCCGTCCACCGTGCGCATCAGCGGCGGCACGCACAATGCCATGGCGCCGCCCGTGCATTTCCTGCAGCGCGCGTATGGCCGCATCCTGGAACAGATGGGCGCAGAGGTAGAGATTACGCAGCAGCGCTATGGCTTTCATCCCGCAGGTGGTGGCGAGGTGCTGGCCACCGTGCAACCGTGTCAGCGCTTGCTACCCATTTCACTGCTGCAGCGCGGTGAGCGGAAGGCCGGGTATGCGGAAAGCGTGGTGGCGGGCGTGCACGTGAGCGTGGCGCAGCGCGAGCTCGAGCGTGTTGCCAGCGGCATGGGCTGGAGCGGCAAGCAGCTGCGCCTCGTCGGCTTGCCGGCGGAGCAGGGACCGGGCAATGTCCTGTTGCTGACGCTGGAGCATGAACACGTCACGGAAGTGTTTACTTCCTTCGGCGAAAAGTCCTTGCTGGCCGAATCCGTGGCCAAGCGCCTGTTGAACGAGGTGCGCGCCTATCTCAAGACGGACGCGGCCGTGGGCGAGCACCTGGCCGACCAGCTCCTGCTGCCGATGGCGCTGGCCGGCGGCGGTAGCTTCAGTTGCAACAAGGTGTCGCAGCATGCGCTGACGAATGCCGATGTGATTTCCCGATTCTTGCCCGTGCAAATTACTTTCGAGCAGAAGGAGCGAGGCAGCATCTGCACGGTGGCCGCCGCCTGACCCTCGTGGTGACACAGATACCTGTTGCAGCTGTTCCAAATTGATACATGGGCGGCCGGATGTGGGGCATGTACGCATGGCATGGCATTTGCTCTTCTTGGATATTGACTAAAAAAACCAAGGAGACCAGCATGACCTATTCCATCCGTACCCTGCTCGGCGTGGCAGCCGCCGGCGCCGTTGCCCTCACTTCCCTGCTGACCTTGCCGCATGCCTATGCGCACGGCAATGTCACGCCGCAAGGCGTCGACACCACGGGCTTGCCCAAGGTGGGCGACAAGTGGCTCGAACAAAATCCATATCGGGGCAACAAGCTGGCCTTGACGGTCGGCACGTCGGCCTACAACCAGAATTGCGCGCGTTGCCACGGCATCGAAGCCATCTCGGGCGGCATCGCGCCGGATTTGCGCCAGCTCGACCGTGATTGCTTCGGCATCAAAAATGAGACAAAGAAACAGGCTTGCTACAAGGAAACTGACAATTATTTCCTGGCGACCATCCGCCACGGTAAAGTACGCAATGGCGCCGTGTACATGCCGCCGTTCGAGGGCGTCTTCAACCAGGAAGCCATGTGGGCCATCAAGACCTACCTGGAAACCCGCCGCGAGCCTAACTGAGCCGATTGACCACCAAGGAGTCCCATGCGTTCATTCCAACTCCCGGGCGCGCGCGCGATGCTTTCGCTCGCTTGCCTGGCGCTGTGCGCAGCCGCGCCGGCGCGCGCCGACTGGCAGAAAGTGCAGCAGTCGGGCAGCCTGAAAGTGGCGGTGTATAACGAGTTCGCGCCGTTTTCCGACAAGGGCACGGGCATCGATATCGACATTGCCGAAGCGCTGGCCAAAAAACTGGGTTTAAAGCTGAGCTTGCTACCCTTTCCCGCTGGCGAAAACCTGAACGACGATTTGCGCAATATGGTGTGGAAAGGCCATTACCTCGGTTATGGTCCCGCCGATGTGATGTTGCACGTGCCAGTCGACAAGAAGTTGATGGCTGACAACGACAAGGTCGAGATCTTTGCCCCGTATTACGTGGAAACCGTGCGCCTGGCGCGCAGCGCGCAAGCCGTGCCGCAGTTCGATGGCGTCGCTTCGCTGGCAGGCAAGCGTATCGGCGTGGAAAAGGTCTCGATCGCCGCGATGCTGATGCTCGGTGAAGACAATGGCAAGTACCGCGACGACGTGCGCATCTTCGACACGGCGGCCGAAGCCTTGCAGCAATTGCAGGCCGGCCAGCTCGACGCCGTGCTGGCGAACCGTTCGGAAATCGAATCGGTGCTGAAAAGCGATCCCGCTTTCCCCTTGAGCGAAGTGGCGTTCGCCCGCTTGCCGCGTGCCGGCTGGGCCGTGGGCCTGGCCGTCAGCCGCCAGCAGCTCGACGTGGGCAAGTTGCTGCAGGCAGCCATGAATGAGATGGTGGCCAGCGGCGAATTGAAAGCCATTTTTGAAAAGTATGGCGTGAAGGAAGCGCGGCCGTAACAGGCCATGCTGGATGGCGAAGCCCGCGCATCGGAAGATACGCGGGCTTTTTCTTTAGAAACTGTATTGGGCGCTCATGCCCAGCAGCCAGTTACGGCCCGGCGCCGCTTCATAGTAGCGCTTGTTGCTGTCGCCGACGATGACGGAGCCCACGTAGGTCTTGTCGAAAAGATTGTTCAGGCGGGCAAACTCCTTGAAGCGCCAATTCCCTACGTTTTGTTTGGCGTTGAAGCGCGCATTGAACACCGTGTAGCCGGGCGCCGGCTTTTCGATGTTGCTGTCCTCCGCATACACCTGATTGCTGGCCACGCTTTCCAGCGCCGCGCCAAAACGGTCCAGCGTATCTTTCCAGGCCAGTTCCGCGAACAGGTTGGCGCTGGGCACGCCCGGCAAACGGCTGCCTTCGCGCACGCTGCCAAACGCCTGGTCATACACGGCGTGCAGGCTGGTCAGCGCCACTTTCGTCGTGAAACCATACGGCAGGTTGGAGTCCAGCGACACTTCCATACCCTGGCGCAAGGTTTTACCTGCATTGCGGTAGCTGGTGCGCCCGCCGCTCGATTGATCGACTACCAGTTCGTCGCTGGTCTTGATCTGGAACAAGGCGGCGTTCACATGCGTGTTGTTGCTGATCCTGGCCTTGATGCCCGCTTCCAGGTTGGTGCTGGTGGCCGGTTTCAAGTTGAAATTGAAACCGCCGCCCGTGCCCGAGTAAAACAGTTCATTCAGGGTGGGTGCTTCGAAGCCGCGCGCGGCGCTGGCGTACACGTTGACGTTCGGCGTCAGTTTATACAGCAGGCCCAGCACCGGCGTCGTGTGGCTGTATTCCAGGCTGCCGCTGTCGTTGCCATTACTGAGGTAGTGGTCGTCGACCGCCACTTTCATCTTGCTGTAGCGCAAACCGGCGCTGAGCAGCCATGGGCCGCTTTGCCATTCCGCCTGGAGATACGGATCGAGGCTGGAGACCACATCCTGCTCGTCGCGGCGCAGCTTGCCCTTTACGCCGAAGCTATTGCCGATGAAGTTTTCATAGCCGGTGCGGTCATCGCTGGAGCGGCCGTAATCGATGCCGATGGTGGTGCTCAACTTGCCGCCAGCCAGCTGGTTGACGTGCAGCCAGTTGGTGTCGATGCCGTAGAACTGACGCTGGAAGTCGACCACGCCGCCCGAATGGCTGGCCGGCGCCTGGAAACCCTTGGTAAAGGCCTGGTACTGGATCACGTCGCGGTTGCCGCCATACACCATCACATGCAGGCGGTCATCGCCGAATGATTGCTCGTAGGTGGCGCCGATTTGCTGGTGGTCGATGCTTTTGCGCGTGTTGTAGCGTTCGGCCAGGGTGCGTTTCGGGTTTTGCGTGTCGCTCGCATCGATTTCGCCAGCGCGCGGATCGCGGGAAAACGTGGCCCAGGTGGTGCCCAGCGGATCTTGCGTGTTGCCTTGGTGCAGGCTGTTGGCGACGATGGTCAGCTTGCTGTCCGCATTGGGCTTGACGGTGATCTTGCCGAACGCCTGTTCGCGCGTGGCGGCGCTGTGGTCGCGGAAGCCATCCGTGCGGAAGCGCGAACCGTCGAGCACGTAGCCGATGCCGCCTGCCTGGCCCTGCGCCGTCAGGTCCACCTTGCTGGTGCCGTAGCTGCCGCCCGTCACATTCAATTCGACGGATGGGGGATTTTGCCCATCCCTGGAAAACAGCTGGATCACGCCGCCCGAATGGTTGCCATAGATGGCCGAGAACGGTCCGCGCAGCACTTCGATACGCTCGGCCGTATCGAGGTTGAAGGTGGCGGCCTGGCCCTGGCCATCGGGCATGCTGGCAGGAATGCCATCGCTGATCAGTTTGACGCCGCGCACGCCGAAGGCCGAGCGGGCGCCGAAGCCGCGCGACGAGATCTGCAAGTCTTGTGCGTAGTTCTGGCGGTTTTGCACGACCAGGCCCGGCACGGCGGCCAGCGCTTCCGACGCGTTGACGCGGATCTGCCCATCCTGGATGCGGGCGCTGTCGACGACATCGATCGAGGCCGGCACTTCCTGGCTGGGGTGGGCGATGCGGCTGCCGCTGACGACCACCGTATCCATGAGTTGCCCGGCGGCCAAGTCAGCTGCCTCGGCGGCGAAAACGTGGGGGGCGAGGGTGGCGCTGCCGGCGACAAACAGGCTGGCGATAGTGTTCAGGCGGAAACGATGCTGCATGCGGATTCTCCAATGTGAATAAAAGCCTGCTTGGTCGCGTGCGCGGCGCAGGTCTGCATAGTTGTATCAAGCAATATGCCTGCCATGTCTCCATTGGTGGGCGGAAATTATACGCGTGTCCGTGGCACGGCGTTTGCATGCAGCAATGATCAGAGGCGCCGCTACCGCGCGCTTTTCCTGTGTTTTGCCATTAAAAAGGTGATTATGCCCAACTTATTCTCGCGCTTGCGCCAGGTGTGCTGGCTGCTGCCGGCGCTCGCCAGCACCGCCCTCCAGGCCGCTCCTTTTGCCTATGTCCCCAATGAAAAATCGGGCACCTTGAGCGTGATCGACACGGCGACCGACCAGGTGGTGCGCCAGATCGTGGCAGGCAAGCGTCCGCGCGGCATCGCCGCCGACCCGACAGGACGGCAATTGTTTGTCACGGACGCCGCCAGCAGCGCCTTGTTGCTGATCGATAACGCGACCGGCACGCCCATGCGCACGGTGGCGCTGGGCAAGTCGCCCGAAGGCGTCAGCGCCTCACCGGACGGTCGCTACGTGGCCGTGGCCGTCGAGGAAAACAATAGCGTGACCTTGCTCGATGGCCAGACGGGCGTCTTGCTCGCCGATATTAAGGTGCAAGGACGCAACCCGGAACACGCCGTGTTCAGCCCGGATGGGCGCTGGCTGCTGGTCAGTGCGGAAGAGGCCGAGCAAGTCGATGTCATTGATGTGGCGCAACGCCGCCAGGTGGCGTCCATCGCCGTGGGACTGCGTCCGCGCGGCATCGGTTTCAGTCCGGACTCGGGCCGCGCCTATGTGGCGTGCGAACTGGTCAACGCCGTCTACGTGATCGACATGGCCGCGCGCAAGGCCGTCGCCACTGTTCCTGCAGGCAAGAATGCCAACGGCATCGCCGTCCATCCCGGAGGCAAGCAGGTGTATGTGTCGAATGGCGCGGATGGCACGGTGATGGTGATCGACACGGCCAGCAACGAGGTCACAGCCACCATTGCCGTCGGCAAACGCCCGTGGAATATGGCCATCACGCCCGATGGCAGCAAGCTGTACGTGGCCAATGGCCGCTCGAACAGCATTTCCGTCATCGATACGGCCAGCGCGCGCAAGGTGGCCGATATTACCGTGGGCGAATTGCCATGGGGCGTGGTGATCCGTTAGGCAAGCTGGAACAAGTGTTCCAGTCTGGTACACCTGTTCCATTGTGCAGCGGCGATGGCGCGCTACGGCAGCAATTGAACCCGCCGATATCGCCACCAGGCCCTTGCAACAGAGGTAAAACCCGCTAAGTTGGGTAGGGGGACAGCGAGCTGGCACGGCATTTGCGGAAGACTCCGTGTACTCACCCCATCTGTACCAGGACGTTTGATTTTAATTAAAGCAATTCCATTCTAATTAACCCGATAGAGGACGACATGAATCTCGCAGACATCAGCAAACTGGGCGTAGCCAATCCCTTCAAACAACGCTATGACAATTACATCGGCGGTCAGTTCGTTGCCCCAGTAAAAGGTGAATACTTTCCTAACATCACGCCGATCACGGGCTTGCCGTTTTGCGAAATCGCCCGTTCCACGGCGGAAGATGTCGAGCTGGCGCTGGATGCCGCGCATGCCGCCAAGGATGCCTGGGGCAAGACTTCACCTGCCGAGCGCGCCAATATCCTGAACCGCATCGCCGACCGCATCGAACAGAACCTGAGCCTGATCGCCACGGCGGAAACCATCGATAACGGCAAGCCGATCCGTGAAACGATGAATGCCGACATTCCGCTGGCCATCGACCATTTCCGTTACTTCGCCGGCTGCATCCGCGCGCAGGAAGGTTCCGTCGCGCAAATCGACGCGGAAACCTATGCCTATCACTATCACGAGCCGCTGGGCGTCGTGGGCCAGATCATCCCGTGGAATTTCCCGATTCTGATGGCCGTGTGGAAACTGGCACCAGCCCTGGCCGCCGGCAATTGCGTGGTCTTGAAGCCGGCCGAGCAAACCCCCGCCTCCATCATGGTGTTGATCGAGCTGATCGGCGACTTGCTGCCGCCGGGCGTGTTGAACATCATCAACGGTTTCGGCCTGGAAGCGGGCAAGCCGCTGGCGTCGAGCAAGCGCATCGCCAAGATCGCCTTTACGGGTGAAACGGGCACGGGCCGCCTGATCATGGGCTATGCCGCGCAAAACCTGATCCCCGTCACCCTGGAGCTGGGCGGCAAGTCGCCGAACATCTTCTTTGAAGACGTGATGGATGCCGATGATGATTATTTCGATAAGTGCCTGGAAGGCTTTACCATGTTTGCGCTGAATCAAGGCGAGGTGTGCACTTGCCCATCGCGCGTGCTGATCCAGGAATCGATCTACGAGAAATTCATCGAACGGGCCTTGAAGCGCGTGGCCGCCATCAAGCAGGGCAACCCGCTCGACTCGTCCACCATGATCGGCGCCCAGGCGTCGCAGGAGCAACTGGAAAAAATCCTGTCCTACCTCGACATCGGCCGCCAGGAAGGCGCCGAAGTGCTGGCTGGCGGCGAGCGCCATACGCAGGCAGGCGACCTGGAGGGCGGCTACTACGTGCGTCCGACGGTGTTCAAGGGCAATAACAAGATGCGCATCTTCCAGGAAGAGATCTTCGGGCCCGTCGTCTCCGTGACCACCTTCAAGGATGAGGCCGAAGCGCTGGCGATTGCCAACGATACCTTGTACGGCCTGGGTGCCGGCTTGTGGACGCGTGACGGCTCGCGCGCCTTCCGCATGGGGCGCGCCATCCAGGCGGGCCGCGTGTGGACCAATTGCTATCACCTGTATCCGGCCCACGCCGCGTTTGGTGGCTACAAGCAATCGGGTATCGGCCGTGAAAACCACAAGATGATGCTCGACCACTACCAGCAAACGAAGAACTTGCTGGTGAGCTATAGCCCGAAAGCGCTGGGCTTCTTCTAAACCGGCTACAGGCGCCACGCCTGTAGTCCAGGCGCGGCGCAGAAAGGGATGCCATGAGTGCAGCAATTGCCCGGGTGGTCGCCACCGATGCGGCGCTGGAAATGATGGACAAGTTGCGTCAGCGTCACGGCCCGTTGATGTTTTTCCAGTCGGGCGGCTGCTGCGACGGCAGTGCGCCCATGTGCTATGCGCTGGGCGAGTTCGATGTCAGCGACACCGATGTTTATCTCGGCAACTTGAATGGCACACCGTTTTACATGGGACTCGAGCAATTCGAGTACTGGGAGCATACCCAGTTGATTATCGATGTGGTCGATGGCAATGGCGGCATGTTTTCACTCGACAACGGCACGGGCAAGCGCTTCCTGACGCGCTCGCGCCTGTTCACCGATGAAGAGTGTGTGCTGTTGCATGCCCAGCCGCATGAGCACCGCAAGACTTGATACACACATACTAATAAAACAGAGGGAGATGATTGTGCAGAAAAAAATCATGGGAATCGTCGTCGGTTTGAGTGTCGCCTCGTTGGTCCAGGCGGCCGACGTGGGCAATGTCACCAATGCCATGCTCGACAACACGGCGAAGAATCCGGCCAGCGTGCTGTCGTTTGGCATGGGCACGCAGGGGCAGCGCTATTCGCCGTTGACGCAGATCAATGACAAGACTGTGGCCAAGCTGGTGCCGGCCTGGTCGTTCTCGTTTGGCGGCGAAAAACAGCGGGGCCAGGAATCGCAGCCGTTGATTCATAACGGCAAGATGTTCGTCACGGCATCGTATTCGCGCATCTTTGCCGTCGACTTGAAAACGGGCGCCAAACTGTGGAAGTATGAGCATCGCTTGCCGGACGGTATCATGCCATGCTGCGACGTGGTCAACCGCGGCGCCGCCCTGTATGGCAACCTGGTGATTTTCGGCACGCTGGACGCCTATCTGGTGGCGCTGGACCAGAACACGGGCAAGATCGTCTGGAAGGAAAAGGTCGACGATTATGCGGCCGGTTACTCGATGACGGCGGCGCCGCTGATCGCCGAAGGCTTGCTGCTGACGGGCGTGTCGGGCGGGGAATTCGGCATCGTCGGCCGGGTCGAGGCGCGCAACCCGATGACGGGTGAGCTGGTATGGAGCCGTCCGACGGTAGAGGGCCATATGGGCCACCGCTACGACAAGGATGGCAAGGCCATCGACAATGGCATCTCGGGAACGGTGAACAAGACCTGGCCGGGCGACCTGTGGAAAACGGGCGGCGCCTCGACCTGGATGGGCGGCACCTACGATCCGCAAACCAAGCTGGCCTATTTCGGCACCGGCAACCCGGCGCCATGGAACAGCCATTTGCGTCCCGGCGACAATCTGTACTCGTCGTCCACCGTGGCGCTGGACGTGAAAACGGGCCAGATCAAGTGGGCCTATCAAAACACGCCCAACGATGCCTGGGATTTCGACGGCGCCAACGAGTTCGTCACCTTCGACATGGATGGCAAGCGTTACGGCGGCAAGGCCGACCGCAACGGTTTCTTTTATGTCATCGACGCCAACACGGGCAAGTTGCAGAACGCCTTTCCGTTTGTGAAAAAAATCACCTGGGCCAGCAGCATCGACCTGAAAACGGGACGGCCGAATTACATCGCCGCCGGCCGCCCAGGCGACCCGACCAAGGGAGAAGAAGGCAAGAAGGGCACGACCGTGTTTGCCGCGCCCGCTTTCCTCGGTGCAAAAAACCAGATGCCGATGGCGTACTCGCCGCAAACCAAGCTGTTCTATGTACCCGCGAATGAGTGGGGCATGGACATCTGGAACGAGCCGATCAGCTACAAGAAGGGCGGCGCCTTCCTCGGTGCGGGTTTTACCATCCGGCCTTTGTTTGACGACTACATCGGCGCCATGCGCGCCATCGATCCGAAGACGGGCAAGATCGTCTGGGAAATCAAGAACAACGCGCCGCTGTGGGGCGGCGTGATGAGTACGGCCGGCAATCTGGTGTTCTACGGCACGCCGGAAGGCTTCCTGAAAGCCGTCGATGCGAAGACAGGCAAGGAACTGTGGAAATTCCAGACGGGCTCCGGCGTCGTGGCGCCACCCGTCACCTGGCAGGATGGCGATACGCAATATGTAGCCGTCGTATCGGGCTGGGGTGGCGCCGTGCCACTGTGGGGTGGCGAAGTGGCGAAGAAGGTCAACTTCCTGGAACAGGGCGGTTCCGTGTGGGTCTTCAAGCTGGCATCGAAGTAAGGGGGTGAAACGCCCGGGCCACTCGGATAGGTGTCTCCCTGTCCGCCGGGCGCTTTCTTTTTTCTGACGGCCAGGCCGTCAGTTTTTTGTTTACCTGCACGCCCGATATGCATACTTGCGGTCAAAAAATGAACACTATCTGTGGCAATTGATCCGCTGCTGCACACGTTAAATACGCTTTTTCTCTTTCCTCCTCTGAGCAGTGCTGGGCACGCTTATTGCCAAAGCTTGAGGTACATCAATCACTGGTGTGCACACTAAAAACAGAGAAGAAAGAGGAGAAGCAATGAACACATTAATCAAGCTTGGGAGCCTGGGTGTCATGACAATCGCAGCGATGGGGCAGGCACAAGCCGTCGATATCAAGGCGGGCGACTGGACCGTGTCGGTGGGCGGCATCGTCAACGCCTATTACACGCAAGTGTCCTGTTCGGGTGATGCGGTGGGCGGGCTGGCGCTGGGCGGCCAGGCGCTCGGTTGCGGCGGAGAAAAGGACCGCACCACGATCGGTAACGGCTTGCTGCCGAATGGCTTGATCACCTCGGCAAGCTCGCGGCTGGGTGAGTATGACGTGAAAGCCTTGATCGGCATCTATAACTCGACGGCCACGGACAGTGCCATCAGCCAGAACAGCGTGGTCGATGTGCGCCAGGCCTTCTTCACGTTCGGCAATGCGGAAATGGGCACCTTCAAGCTGGGCCGCGACTACGGCATCTTTGGCGCGAATGCGATCTTGTCCGACATGACCTTGCTGGGCTCGGGTGCACCCGTGCAGGCGACGCAACGGGGCCGGGTGACTCTGGGCCATATCGGCGCCGGTTACACGTATCTGGGCAACTATGGCCAAATCATGTACAGCTCGCCGAAGTCGGGCGGCTTTGGCGTCGATGTGGCGCTGGTCAGCCCCGTGTCCGACACGCCCATCGTGGCAGGCTCGACCTATTCTTCGAAATCGAGTCCGCAAGTGCAGGCGCAAGTGACGTATGCGCAGGAAGGCTTGAAAGCCTGGCTGGGCGTGAAGTCGCAAAAATTCACCTCGAAAACGCCAGGCGTGGATGACCTGACCATGCGCGGCGTGGAGGTGGGCGGCTCCTATCAGATGGGCCCGGCCGGCGTGCTGCTCAACTTCCAGGGTGGCAAAGGGCTGGGTATCTTGTCCGATGCGGATCAGGGCGATACCAAGTCGAAGAACTGGCTGCTGCAAGGCACATATAAAACGACGGACAAGCTGAAGCTGGGCTTGTCCTACGGCATCAGCAAGAACGACGACAACACGGCCGGCACGGGCGGCTTGAAGTCGAACGCCAACCTGACCCTCGGTGCGTACTACTCGCTCAACAGCGCGATCACCCTGGTGGGCGAACTGGGCCAGACGCGCTCGAAAGGCTTTACGGGCGGCGAAGCGAAGATGAATGGCGTGTCGCTGGGCGGCATCATTTTCTTCTAATTAATGAACGCGGCGCCTTGCGACAGGGCGCCGCACGGAGTGCAATGAATGTGGACAATGCGGCGGATAATGCGGTTAGTCATAGCTTGCTGGTTATTCCTGTTCATTCTGGGACAGGCGTGGGCGGGCGTGCTCACCAAGGCCGAGCTGGCACGGCGCTTTCCTGCTCCCATCGTCGTGGGCGAGAAGGAAGCCGATTTGCCCGTCTGGCCCTTGTTCCGGCAAAACGCCACGGCCACCGAACTGGTCGGCTACGTGTTTGAGTCGGTGGACCTGGCGCCGATTCCCGGCTTTTCCGGCGTTCCCGTCAATTTATTGATCGCCATCAATCCGCAGGGCAGTTTTCTCGACGTATCCGTCCTGTCGCAGCACGAACCCGTGTTTCTCGACGGCCTCGGTGAAGCACCGCTGTTTCAATTCGTCAAACAGTATCAGGGGCTGTCGCTGAAACAGAACATCGCCATCGATGCCAAGAAGAAACGCGCGCCAGATGCGACGCATGCCGATATCGACGGCGTGTCGAAGGCGACGGCCTCCGTGCGCATCATCAACCAGAGCGTGCTGGCCTCGGCCTTGAAAGTGTCGCGCAAAAAACTGGGTTTTGCGCAAGGACGCGACCCCGACCAGATCGCCCGCATCCGCATGGACGTGTTCGAGAAACGCAGCGCGGCGCAGATGCTGGCGCAAGGCTTGATTCAGCATGTACGCCTGAGCAATAAGGACGTGGAAACCCTGTTTGCCGGCAGCAATGGCGCGGGACTCGATGCGCAGGCCCAGCGCGAGCCGGACGGCGTGTTCATCGACCTGTACCTGGCCTATGTCTCCGTGCCCACGGTGGGACGCAATCTGTTGACGGAGCGCAGCTGGAACAAGCTGCGCAACCGACTCGACGAGGGCGACCACGCCATCCTCGTCATGTCGCGCGGGCGCTACAGTGTGCTGGGCGACGATTTCGTGCGCGGCACCGTGCCGGACCGGCTGTTGCTGAAGCAGGATGGCTTGCCCATCGACATGCGCGACCTGGACCTGGAATTGACGTTGTCTGATGCAGGACCGTTGCCGACGGAAAATATCGCTGTCTTTCGCGTCATCAGTCAGGCGGGGCTCGATGCGGCCAGCCCGCTGGCGTTCACCATGCCGATCACGCGCAACAAGGGCATCGTGTATCCGGAGCGCATCGCCCGCAACGTCGATTTCAGCTACCGCTTGCCGGCCGATTTTTATAGCGCGCCGCAAGGCGACGATGCCGGCTGGCGCGGCACGTGGAAGAACCGCAAGGCTGAGTTGCTGCTCTTGCTCGCCGGGCTGGCGCTGCTGGCTTGCGCTTTGGCCTGGCAGAAACGCCTGGTGCGCGATGGCCGGCAATTCGTGTGGTTCCGCCGCCTGTTCCTGTTGTTTACCATTGCGTTCATCGGCTACTACGCGCAGGGGCAGTTATCGATTGTCAATATCACGGGTGTCATCCAGGCGCTGCTGGCGGGCCGCAGCCTGGGCTTTTTCCTGTTCGATCCGATGACGGTGATCCTGTGGGCGTTCGTGCTGCTCAGCCTGCTGATCTGGGGGCGCGGCACATTTTGCGGCTGGCTGTGTCCGTTCGGCGCGCTACAGGAATTCACGGGCAAGCTGGGCCAGTGGCTGCGCTTGCCGCAGTGGAAGATCAAGCCGCGCCTGGACGGGCGCTTGAAATGGATCAAGTATGGCTTGCTGGCGGCCATTCTTGGCAGCAGCATGTTTTCCAGCCAGATCACGGACAAGCTGGTCGAGCTGGAGCCGTTCAAGACGGCGATTACCTTGAACTTCGTGCGCGCCTGGCCCTTCGTCGCCTATGCCGTGGGCTTGCTGCTGCTCAGCAGTGTTTCCTATAAATTCTTTTGCCGCTACCTGTGCCCGTTTGGCGCGGCGCTGGCGCTGCTGGGACGCTTTCGCCTGTTCAACTGGATTCCGCGCCGCAAGGAGTGCGGCACGCCCTGCCAGACCTGCCGCCACCGTTGCGAGTATCACGCCATCGCGCCGAGCGGGAAAGTTGATTACGGCGAGTGTTTCCAGTGCATGGATTGCGTGGTGATTTACGCCAGCGATGAAAAATGCGCACCCTTGATGCTGGAAATCAAGCGTGCCCGCACCATTCCCATCGTCCGGGCCACGGCAGAGGAGAGCAGCAATGCAGCGTAGAACCTTTATTTCCTCAGCGATCGGCAGCGTGGCCGGTATGGCGGGCTTGTCCTTGCCTGGCAGCATGGCGCGCGGCACGGCCACGGCGTCCGGCGTGCGGCCTTATCAAGGCGCCGCGTTGGCGTTTGGCACGACGATCGCCGTCACCGTGTTGCACCACGATCAGCACCAAGCCGAACTGGCGATTGAAGACGCCTTGCATGCGGCCAGGAATATCGACCGGCTGATGAGCATTTACAGCCCGGCCAGCCAAGTCTTCCAGCTGAACCGTGATGGCCGCCTGGCCCGGCCGGACACGCAGCTGCTGGCCGTGCTGGCGCAGGCGCAAGCCTTGTCGCAATGGAGCGATGGGGCGTTTGATATCACCGTGCAACCTTTATGGCAGCTGTTTCGCGCGGCGGCAGACCAGGCAAGCGTGCCGGTGGACGCATTGCGTCGTGCGGCGCAGGCGCGGGTAGGCTGGCGGCAACTGGCGTGGGATAGCCGGGAAGTGCGTTTTCTTCAGTCCGGCATGGCGTTGACCTTGAATGGTCTGGCGCAAGGCTACGCGGCGGACATGGCGCTGGCGGCCGTGCAGGCACGCGGCATACGGCACGCGCTGCTCGACACGGGTGAGTTCATTGCGCGCGGACAGCGCTCCGTGCGCCGTCCGTGGACCCTGGGTATCCAGGACCCGCGCGACGCAGAAATCCTGGCGGCCAGCTTGAAAGTGGAGGGGCGCAGCGTGGCCACGTCGGGTGATTACGAATGCACGTTTACGCCGGACTTCGTGCATCACCACATCTTCGACCCTTCGAAAGGCGATTCGCCGGGCGAACTGGCCAGCGTGACCGTGCTGGCGCCCACGGGCTTGCTGGCCGATGGTTTGTCGACCACCTTCATGGTGACGGGGGCCGCGCGCGCGCATGCGATGGCCGCGCGCATGGACGGCGTCGACCTGATGACCATCGACAAGCAGGGCCGGCGCACGATGTCGCCCGGCTTTGCCCGCCTACTCTAGGCTATTTCAAATGCGGCACCTTGCGATAGATCGTATTGCGCGACACGCCCAGGGCCCGCGCCGTGGCCGAGACGTTGCCGCCGTGGGCATCGAGCGACTTGAGGATCGCGCTTTGCTCCATCTCTTCCAGGTTGGCGCCGGCGGCGATCATGCGGTCCGTGCTGGCGCTGGCGGCAGTCGCTTGCGTCATCTCAATATCGTCGAGGAAATCATCGGGCATATGGCGCAAGCAGATTTCATGCTCGTCGCCGGCCATGACGATGGCCGTGCGCAACAGGTTCGTCAACTGGCGGAAATTGCCCGGCCATTTATGCTGGTGGAACAGGCGCAGGATGTCCGGCGCCACCGTATAGCGCGTGTCGGGCGCTTCCGTTGCAAGGATTTTCTTCACGACCGTGTCCAGGTCCGTGCGCTCGCGCAGCGGCGGCAGTTTGACCACCAGGCCATTCAGGCGGTAATACAAGTCTTCGCGAAACAGTCCCTTGGCCATGCGTTCGCGCAAGTTGTGATTCGTGGCGCAAATGAGTTCCACATTGACGGTGATCGATTTGCTGCTGCCCAGCGGGGTGACCATGCGTTCCTGCAGCACGCGCAACAGCCGCGCCTGCAAGCCGAAGGGCATGTCGCCGATTTCATCAAGGAACAGGGTGCCGCCATTCGCTTGCAAAATCTTGCCGATGGCCCCTTTCTTGCGCGCACCTGTAAATGCCCCGTCTTCATAGCCGAACAGTTCAGACTCGATCAGGGTTTCCGGGATGGACGCACAATTGACCGCAATAAACGGTCCCATGGCCCGTGGCGAGTCGTTATGGATGGCTTGCGCCAGCAATTCCTTGCCGGTGCCTGTCTCTCCCATGACGAGGATGGGAATATCGCGCCCCAATACCTTGTTGACCTTTTCGATCACCAGTTCCAGTTGCGGATCGCCCGTGCGCAAGTAGCGCAGGCCGGACAGGCGGCGCGCCGCGTTGGCCGCATGGCTGGCAGGCGCGGGAACCTGGGCCGGCACGGCGTTGATATCGCTATGGTCGGTGCTGGCAGTAAAGCCGTGCTGGAAGACGCTATTGGACAAGCGCAACTGCGCGCGCCCATACACGCGTACGCCGCTGTGCATGCACAGGTTCAGCAAACCGGGTGAGGCCGTTCGGTAATGTTCGTACAGGGCAGACACGGGCAAGCCGAACAGTGAACTGAAGGTATGCGACTGCAGCGCGGCGAATGACAGGCCCAGCTGGAACAAACCGTTTTTATTGGCGGATAAAAACCGTCCGCCCGGCGTGAATGAGGCGATGCCTTCCATCAAGGTGCCGATGAATTCGGGACGCGCGTGGAAGTGCACGGTGATGGCGTCCTCGAAGGTGGCGGAAAACAGCTGATTCTCGATCATCAGCGCCGACATGCGCACCAGGGCCATCGTATGCTTGTGAAAGCTGCGCTGATCGCTGGACACGTCCAGCACGCCGATGACATTGCCCCGGTGATCGGTGATCGGTGCCGCGGAGCAAGTCAGGAAGTGATTGGCGGCCAGGTAATGCTGGTCCGCATGGACCAGGGTCGGTACTTTCTCCGTGATGGCCGTGCCGATGGCATTCGTGCCGCGGCTTTGTTCCGACCATGCCACGCCCGGCTGCAGGGCCACGCGGTTGGCTTTCTCCAGGAAATCATCGTCGCCCAGCGAATGCACGATCACGCCATTGGCATCCGTCAAAATCACCATATTGTGCGTGTTGACGATTTGCTGGTACAGGGTTTCCATGGCGGGCAGCGCATGCGTGTGCAGCATGCGGTTTTGCTCGATCAGCAGCGACAGGTCGGATTTGCCGGCCGGCGTAAAGTCGGGCGTGGCCGTGGGCGACAGGCCAAAGGCGACTGAGCGCTGATGCGACGTTTCGATGATGACGGGGACGTTGTCCTGTCCTGCCGGCAAAATGTTCGCGTCCGCGATGGACGAAAACGGTGCGCTACGGTAAGTAGCTGACGGTTGATACATGATCTCGTTGCCTCCGTTGGGCCCTGTACTGCGGCGCTCTTTTGAATATCGAGAGTGTTCCATAATGTAGCACCTGTCACAGATGGGAGCAAAGCAAAGCGAACCGGACTATCCCCGGTGTTGCTGCCAGGCCCAGAGTTGCTCCTTTCAGTGGACAGTGCATATGCCTGTATAAGCAAGTGCGGTGCCAGGGGCGTTTCACGGGGTGCAAAAATAGCCCTTGCGGGGCGTGCGGGGCAGGGCTATAATTCGCCCCCTCGCTGAACGATGCATGCAAATGCCGAGTGAAGCGGGTAAAAAAGAAGGTTGACGAAATGCTGAAAAAGCTTCATACTCTTCCTTCTTCGCAGCTGACAAACACAACGCTTTGTCGATAGCGCGAGAGCAGTAAATAAGCAGTACCGAATACCGTTCTTTAACAATTAACAGTCGATAAGTGTGGGCATTTGATGTAAGTGCAGCGTCAGTCTTCGGATTGGCGTCTAACTTAAAATATCAAATGTTCACAAGAAATAATGAAATAGGCGCTACGCAAGTAGTGGCCTGTCAGTTTTTTGAGTGAGCGACCCGTCGCAAGACGGTGCCAATAAAATGGCAAAGTAACAGAGATTAAACTGAAGAGTTTGATCCTGGCTCAGATTGAACGCTGGCGGCATGCCTTACACATGCAAGTCGAACGGCAGCACGGAGCTTGCTCTGGTGGCGAGTGGCGAACGGGTGAGTAATATATCGGAACGTACCCTAGAGTGGGGGATAACGTAGCGAAAGTTACGCTAATACCGCATACGATCTAAGGATGAAAGTGGGGGATCGCAAGACCTCATGCTCGTGGAGCGGCCGATATCTGATTAGCTAGTTGGTAGGGTAAAAGCCTACCAAGGCATCGATCAGTAGCTGGTCTGAGAGGACGACCAGCCACACTGGAACTGAGACACGGTCCAGACTCCTACGGGAGGCAGCAGTGGGGAATTTTGGACAATGGGCGAAAGCCTGATCCAGCAATGCCGCGTGAGTGAAGAAGGCCTTCGGGTTGTAAAGCTCTTTTGTCAGGGAAGAAACGGTAAGAGCTAATATCTCTTGCTAATGACGGTACCTGAAGAATAAGCACCGGCTAACTACGTGCCAGCAGCCGCGGTAATACGTAGGGTGCAAGCGTTAATCGGAATTACTGGGCGTAAAGCGTGCGCAGGCGGTTTTGTAAGTCTGATGTGAAATCCCCGGGCTCAACCTGGGAATTGCATTGGAGACTGCAAGGCTAGAATCTGGCAGAGGGGGGTAGAATTCC
The DNA here is from genome assembly GCF_019443505.1 of Janthinobacterium sp. PAMC25594. NCBI lineage: Bacteria > Pseudomonadati > Pseudomonadota > Betaproteobacteria > Burkholderiales > Oxalobacteraceae > Janthinobacterium > Janthinobacterium sp. PAMC25594. Next base: position 3,229,199 of record NZ_CP080377.1, on the reverse strand, counting down.
ACGTGTAGCAGTGAAATGCGTAGATATGTGGAGGAACACCGATGGCGAAGGCAGCCCCCTGGGTCAAGATTGACGCTCATGCACGAAAGCGTGGGGAGCAAACAGGATTAGATACCCTGGTAGTCCACGCCCTAAACGATGTCTACTAGTTGTCGGATCTTAATTGACTTGGTAACGCAGCTAACGCGTGAAGTAGACCGCCTGGGGAGTACGGTCGCAAGATTAAAACTCAAAGGAATTGACGGGGACCCGCACAAGCGGTGGATGATGTGGATTAATTCGATGCAACGCGAAAAACCTTACCTACCCTTGACATGGCTGGAATCCTTGAGAGATCAGGGAGTGCTCGAAAGAGAACCAGTACACAGGTGCTGCATGGCTGTCGTCAGCTCGTGTCGTGAGATGTTGGGTTAAGTCCCGCAACGAGCGCAACCCTTGTCATTAGTTGCTACGAAAGGGCACTCTAATGAGACTGCCGGTGACAAACCGGAGGAAGGTGGGGATGACGTCAAGTCCTCATGGCCCTTATGGGTAGGGCTTCACACGTCATACAATGGTACATACAGAGCGCCGCCAACCCGCGAGGGGGAGCTAATCGCAGAAAGTGTATCGTAGTCCGGATTGTAGTCTGCAACTCGACTGCATGAAGTTGGAATCGCTAGTAATCGCGGATCAGCATGTCGCGGTGAATACGTTCCCGGGTCTTGTACACACCGCCCGTCACACCATGGGAGCGGGTTTTACCAGAAGTAGGTAGCTTAACCGCAAGGAGGGCGCTTACCACGGTAGGATTCGTGACTGGGGTGAAGTCGTAACAAGGTAGCCGTATCGGAAGGTGCGGCTGGATCACCTCCTTTCTAGAGTTTGCACGAGTCAGGTAACTGATTCACGCATCAAATGTTCACACTTATCGGCTGTTTAATTAAGAAGAAACAGTAGTCGTCAGTAGCACCGCGTTGGGGCTGTAGCTCAGCTGGTTAGAGCACCGTGTTGATAACGCGGGGGTCGTTGGTTCGAGTCCAACCAGCCCTACCAGTCATTACCCAGGGGGATTAGCTCAGCTGGGAGAGCACCTGCTTTGCAAGCAGGGGGTCGTCGGTTCGATCCCGTCATCCTCCACCAAAGTTTTACCGAAAGTGCAAACGTAAGCCGGTTAGGTTTAGGTTTGATCTTTTAGCGATCAAAGCTGTTTCGTTCTTTAACAATCTGGAAGAAGTAAAGATTATTTATTGATCGGTTTGCCGTAAAAAGCGAATCGATGGGTAATGATTGTATGTATCAACAAACAAGCAACAACGTTGTACTTTCTTATCCCTGTAGCGCTCTTTCGTCATGTAAATGATGAGAGGCTAACGTTATAGGGACAAGCGAATAAGTGCACATGGTGGATGCCTTGGCGATTACAGGCGATGAAGGACGTAGTAGCTTGCGATAAGCTGCGGGGAGTGAGCAAACACACTTTGATCCGCAGATTTCCGAATGGGGCAACCCACCCTTTTAGGGTATTGCATACTGAATACATAGGTATGCAAGGCGAACGCGGCGAACTGAAACATCTAAGTAGCTGCAGGAAAAGAAATCAACCGAGATTCCCAAAGTAGCGGCGAGCGAAATGGGAAGAGCCTGTACGTGATAGTCGGACCGATAACAGAATCCCCTGGAAATGGGAGCCATAGTGGGTGATAGCCCCGTATGTGAAATTGGACCGGTGATACTAAGCGTACGACAAGTAGGGCGGGACACGTGACATCCTGTCTGAATATGGGGGGACCATCCTCCAAGGCTAAATACTCGTAATCGACCGATAGTGAACCAGTACCGTGAGGGAAAGGCGAAAAGAACCCCGGAAGGGGAGTGAAATAGATCCTGAAACCGTGTGCATACAAACAGTAGGAGCGGACTTGTTCCGTGACTGCGTACCTTTTGTATAATGGGTCAGCGACTTACATTCAGTGGCAAGGTTAACCGCATAGGGAAGCCGTAGAGAAATCGAGTCCGAATAGGGCGATCAGTCGCTGGGTGTAGACCCGAAACCAAGTGATCTACTCATGGCCAGGATGAAGGTGCGGTAACACGCCCTGGAGGTCCGAACCCACTAATGTTGAAAAATTAGGGGATGAGCTGTGGGTAGGGGTGAAAGGCTAAACAAACTTGGAAATAGCTGGTTCTCTCCGAAAACTATTTAGGTAGTGCCTCAAGTATCACCATCGGGGGTAGAGCACTGTTATGGCTAGGGGGTCATTGCGACTTACCAAACCATTGCAAACTCCGAATACCGATGAGTGCGAGCTTGGGAGACAGACGTCGGGTGCTAACGTCCGGCGTCAAGAGGGAAACAACCCAGACCGCCAGCTAAGGTCCCAAAGATTGGCTAAGTGGAAAACGAAGTGGGAAGGCTAAAACAGTCAGGATGTTGGCTTAGAAGCAGCCATCATTTAAAGAAAGCGTAATAGCTCACTGATCGAGTCGTCCTGCGCGGAAGATGTAACGGGGCTAAGCCAGTCACCGAAGCTGCGGATATTGTTCTGTGATTTATCACAGATAGATATGGTAGGAGAGCGTTCTGTAAGCCTGCGAAGGTGTCTTGTAAAGGATGCTGGAGGTATCAGAAGTGCGAATGCTGACATGAGTAGCGATAATGGGGGTGAAAAGCCTCCACGCCGTAAGCCCAAGGTTTCCTGTTCAACGTTCATCGGAGCAGGGTGAGTCGGCCCCTAAGGCGAGGCAGAGATGCGTAGCTGATGGGAAGCAGGTTAATATTCCTGCACCGTCGTATGATGCGATGGGGGGACGGATCGCGGAAGGTTGTCCAACTGTTGGAATAGTTGGTTTTTGGCTCATAGAAGGCACTTAGGCAAATCCGGGTGCGGAATTCAAGGGGTTGAGACGAGTGCACTTGTGCATGAAGCAATCGGAAGTGGTTCCAAGAAAAGCCTCTAAGCTTCAGTCATACGAGACCGTACCGCAAACCGACACAGGTGGGCGAGATGAGTATTCTAAGGCGCTTGAGAGAACTCGGGAGAAGGAACTCGGCAAATTGGTACCGTAACTTCGGGAAAAGGTACGCCCCGGTAGCTTGACTGGTTTACTCCAGAAGGGTGAAAGGGTTGCAATAAACTGGTGGCTGCGACTGTTTAATAAAAACACAGCACTCTGCAAACACGAAAGTGGACGTATAGGGTGTGACGCCTGCCCGGTGCTGGAAGATTAAATGATGGGGTGCAAGCTCTTGATTGAAGTCCCAGTAAACGGCGGCCGTAACTATAACGGTCCTAAGGTAGCGAAATTCCTTGTCGGGTAAGTTCCGACCTGCACGAATGGCGTAACGATGGCCACACTGTCTCCTCCCGAGACTCAGCGAAGTTGAAATGTTTGTGATGATGCAATCTACCCGCGGCTAGACGGAAAGACCCCATGAACCTTTACTGTAGCTTTGCATTGGACTTTGAACCAATCTGTGTAGGATAGGTGGGAGGCTTTGAAGCGGGGACGCTAGTTCTCGTGGAGCCAACCTTGAAATACCACCCTGGTTTGTTTGAGGTTCTAACCTTGGTCCGTTATCCGGATCGGGGACAGTGCATGGTAGGCAGTTTGACTGGGGCGGTCTCCTCCTAAAGTGTAACGGAGGAGTTCGAAGGTACGCTAGATACGGTCGGACATCGTGTTGATAGTGCAATGGCATAAGCGTGCTTAACTGCGAGACTGACAAGTCGAGCAGGTACGAAAGTAGGACATAGTGATCCGGTGGTTCTGTATGGAAGGGCCATCGCTCAACGGATAAAAGGTACTCTGGGGATAACAGGCTGATTCCTCCCAAGAGTTCATATCGACGGGGGAGTTTGGCACCTCGATGTCGGCTCATCACATCCTGGGGCTGTAGCCGGTCCCAAGGGTATGGCTGTTCGCCATTTAAAGTGGTACGTGAGCTGGGTTTAAAACGTCGTGAGACAGTTTGGTCCCTATCTGCCGTGGGCGTTGGAAATTTGAAGGGGGCTGCTCCTAGTACGAGAGGACCGGAGTGGACGTATCTCTGGTGTACCGGTTGTCACGCCAGTGGCATTGCCGGGTAGCTAAATACGGAAGAGATAACCGCTGAAAGCATCTAAGCGGGAAACTTGCCTTGAGATGAGATTTCCCAGAGCCTTGAGCTCTTTGAAGGGTCGTTCGAGACCAGGACGTTGATAGGCTGGGTGTGGAAGTGCAGTAATGCATTAAGCTAACCAGTACTAATTGCCCGTACGGCTTGTCCCTATAACCTTAGCAGGTACAGAGGATAAGACGGTACAACGTTGTGCGTTTGTTGATACTACTATTCATTACCCAATCTTTGCTTCTTCCAGATTCATGGCTTTGTCGCTCCACTGAGGACAAATGCCAGTACAAGTTATGCCTGATGACCATAGCAAGTTGGTCCCACCCCTTCCCATCCCGAACAGGACCGTGAAACAACTTTGCGCCGATGATAGTGCTGCAACCAGTGTGAAAGTAGGTTATCGTCAGGCTTGTTATACGCAGTAGAGAAAAACCCGATCAGCAATGGTCGGGTTTTTTTTCGTCTGGTGGTTTTTGTTGGGCGCTGGTGGTAGCTGTCGGCTTACGCGCGTTGCGCTAAGCCGACCTACGCCGACCTACGGTCAGACCCTCGACACCGCCAAGCAGTCGGGTAGATACTGTTATCCCCGTCAAGCGGCATGCAAGGCCGGATCAAATATTTTTCCCGACCTGAGCACACCAAATGCCACATGCACCAGCTTGCGCATCATGGCGCCGATGATCAGCTTGGGCGCCTTGCCGGCGTCACGCAGGCGCTGACCGAAGCGCTTGCCCCAAGGCGTCTTATGGACTGCCACCATGGCCGGCATGTACAGTGCCTTGCGCAGGAAGCTGTGGCCAACCTTCGACATGCGTGGCTTGCCACGCACGCTGGAACCCGACTCGTGCTGGCGCGGGTCGAGTCCCGCAAACGCTACCGCCTGCTTGGCGCTGTCGAAGCGGTCCGGATTGGCGTAGTAGGACAGCAGTACCGGAATCGTCCGCTCGCCCAGGCCAGGGATGCTATCGAGCAGTTCGCGCTTGTCGCGTAAATCCGGGTCGTCATCGATATGGCGGCGGATCGCCAGGATCAGCGCCTTGATCTCGGCGTCGAGCCAGGCAATATGATCCGCGATACCCTGGCGTACCGCCGCGCGCGCGACTTCAAGCCGGTTGCTTTCCTGCAGGCGCATCGCCTGCAGGGCATCCAGGCGCAGCACCAACGCGCGCAGCGATTGCTCGGCGGGCGATGGCGCCAGCCAGGGCTCTGGCTGGCGTTCGTGGGCGAAGTCGGCGATCAGTTGTGCGTCGACCTTGTCGGTCTTGGTGCGCACCAGGCGCGAAGCGCCGAAGGCCTTGATCTGGGCCGGATTGATGACACTGACCACCATGCCAAGTCCAGCGAGATATTCGGCCACCCCTTCCCAATAGGTGCCAGTCGCTTCCATGCACACCCTGGGGTTGCCGGCAGCGTGCTTCAGCAGCCATGCGTTGAGTGCAGTGAATCCTGTGTGGTTGTTCTCGACAACCTTGTTACGATGCTTGCCGTTGGGTAGGCGCAGCGCGCAGTCGAGCTTGGCCTTGGCAACGTCGATTCCTAAATTAAACATGCTGTGTTCCTCTTGCGATCTACCTTGCAAATGCGGGCTAACCGGCATGCCGGTGCCAAAGATACTGTCCGATCTTGACATGGAGGATGGGTAACTGGTGCGAGATCTACGGAGCTGGCTCGGGGCCTAAGGGCGGATACGGCATCCAGTTACCCGGTCTTGATATGCCTACCAAGATTTTGACAGCGGTCGATGCCGTTCGCAATACCACGAACGGCATGAGGGGAATAATACAAGGTCGGATTAGCGCAGCGTAATCCGACAACATTGCTGGCGTTCGTTCGGGCGGCGGCTTGGCTTATGCGCTTGCGCGCCAAGCTGACCTACGGTATAATTCGCCATCCTCAGATCAGATGGTTTGCTGCCCCGTTGGGAGCAGACTGTTGAAAAAGTTATGCCTGATGACCATAGCAAGTTGGTACCACCCCTTCCCATCCCGAACAGGACCGTGAAACAACTTTGCGCCGATGATAGTGCTGCAACCAGTGTGAAAGTAGGTTATCGTCAGGCTTGTTATATAAAAAAACCCCGCTAGGTGCGGGGTTTTTTTTCGTCTGCAGCATTCATCGGATTAGATGCCCCAGGTGATGCTTTCACCTTCCGCCTTGGCCGAGCGCAGCATCTCCATCAAGGGATAGGCACGCTGTGAAAAATGTACTTTTTGCGCGCGCGCATGGGCGCCCGATTCGCCATCTTCCAGCGTTTCCGGCGTATGGGTATCATGTTCGATGTCATTTTCCGGATGCAGTTTGCTTTCCGCAACTTCTTTTTCCAGCAGGGCCAGGGCATCGCCTGCTTCCGTTGGCGTAATGACGCCGCGGGTGGGATTTTTGTGCAGGATGTCGAGGATACGCTGGGCATGTTCCTGGTACATCAGCACTTCAGGGGAGGATTTGGATTTGAATGAGATCAACATAGGGGCTTTCTGAGACTTGTTGTTAGTGTCGAAACAATATCACGACTTGAAATATCGCACAGGCCGTTCGATTGCGCGGATGGTACATTTGCGAGCCGGATAGGGCCATGTGTTGGACAACACACGTATTTACAAGGGCGGCTGTTCCAGGCAGCTGCCTGTTTAAGCGATCGCTAAGTCTCAATCCAGTTTCACCGAGTCCATGAAGGTGTCGATGGTGTCACGCGACAGCTTGCGCTCCTCACCGAGAATGATGATCTGGAAGATGTGCTTGTCCTGTGCCACAAAACGGCCGACCAGCAGGACAGGCTTGCCTTGCTGCGTGCCGCTGGCCTCGATGCTGAGCGAACTGCGCTGATGTATTCCGGCAGCAGTGCTGCTGGCTGCCGATGCCGATTTTTCGCTGCGCACAGTGCCGTTGATATTTTTCAACAAGGCAGTCTGCATGGCGGGCAGGGCCGCTTGCGCCTGTTCTGCGCTGTCGAGCACGGCGCTGCCGATGGCGAAGGTATTGCCATCGACTTCGCTCGCCGTCATGGTCAGGCTGACTTTCTTGCCATCGAGATCGATCTCGCGCGTCAGCACGGTCGGCTTGCCCGGAAACAGGGCCGTGAACTGGGCGTCGGGGCTGCGATAGTCGCGCCAGTCGAATTTCGGACTGCAGGCGGACAAGACGCTGACGGCCGCGAGCGTAGACAGAAAGAGGGCGAGTGATGGTTTTTTCATCAGCAGATGGTAGCAGCGCCGCCAATCACGCGCAATCGCGCACGTGTGGCTCTTTCACTGGTCGTTTTATACTTCACGCAGCACGCGCCGGTACTGGATCGCTTCGGCAATATGCGGCTGCGTGATGGCGGGACTGGCCGCCAGGTCCGCGATGCTGCGCGCCACGCGCAGTACCCGGTGGTAGGTGCGTGCCGACCAGTGCAGGCGCGCCATGGCACCATGCAACAATTGTTCGCCATGTGGCTCCAGGCGACAATGCTGTTCGATTTCCGTGCTGCTCAGGCGCTGGTTCGCTTTCCCCTGGCGTGCCAGCTGCAGGGCAAAGGCTGCCGCTACCCGCGTGGCGATGCACTGCGTGCTTTCGCCGGCGCCTGCGTGCCGCCCCAGCGCCGCCGGTGGCATGGCGGCAACTTCGATTTGCAGGTCGATACGGTCGAGCAGCGGGCCGGACAGGCGATTGTGATAACGGAGCACGGCATCCGGCGTGCTGCGGCAACGGCCGGAAGCATGTCCCAGGTAGCCGCACGGGCAGGGATTCATGGCGGCGATCAACTGAAAGCGGGCAGGAAACTCGGCCTGGCGGGCCGCGCGCGAAATGCTGATGACGCCCGATTCCATGGGTTGGCGCAAGACATCGAGGACCCGGCGCTGAAATTCGGCGATTTCATCGAGAAACAACACACCGCAGTGTGCCAGCGAGATTTCTCCCGGGCGCGGCACGTTGCCGCTGTGATACTCTTTAATAAGTGCGACAACTTAGCTCGAAAATCAATGACTTAGCCGGATTTTTTTCAAATTATTACGACGTTTTTTTCTAGAATAGCTGCGACCGAACCCAAAATGAACCAAAATAGCTGCGACGAGCTTGTGCCGTATCAAACTCGCAAAATTAAGCCGACCCGTCGGAGCGTATCCGGGGTGTATCCCTTCCGTGGCGACGTGGCAGTCCCGTTCGAGTCTACGTTGGAGCGTGATTTTTTGATGCGGTCCGAGTTCTTCTTGGATGTGCTCGACGTCATAGCTCAACCTGCGCAGATACCCTTTTTGGGAGTAAATGGGCAGACCTATACCTACACTCCTGACTTCCTGGTGTATTACAAACTGGGTAACCGTAGTTACAGCGACTATCCCAAACCTTTGCTCGTTGAGATCAAGCCTCAAGTGGAATGGCGGCAACATTGGCGTAGCTGGTTGCCGAAATGGAAGACTGCGCGACATTACGCGCATGAGCAAGGCTGGCAGTTCCGCATACATGATGAGTCGCGCGTGCGCGACAAAGTTTTTGAAAATATCCGCTTTTTCGAGCGATACAAGCGTATGAGCTTCTCTCCGGAAGAGAGCCAATGTGTGATTGACAGCGTTCAACAGATGGGGGCCGCACCCATTCACTACCTTCTTGCCCGCCATTTCATGGGGCTATACCGTAGCCAAGGTGTGGCACACATCTGGCATTTGATCGCAACTCGACGTTTGGACTGTGACGTCAGCAAAAGCATCAACGAATTTTCTGAAGTATGGATTCCTACAAATGTCTACTGAGACCGAATATGTAATATCCAATGATGCTTTCGAGCCCATCCGCGAGCGCGTTAATGTGAACGTAGGCGGACTCGTCCAGCGCGGTGAGACTATCTTCCGTATTGTTCAAGTGCTCGATTTTGAGTCACTCATCGGCGTGAATGTCGATACGGGCCAAAGCGCATCTTTGCGAATTGGTGATCTGCGCTCGATTGAGCGTTCGCCAACTGTCACTCAGAATGCCAGTCAGGATTTGGGAGATATCGCCGATGAAGATTGGCGTATCGCTCAGGAGCGCCTTGCAGCAATCAAACCACTCGTCGACGCAGGTCGCCTTGGTCGCGAGAATGTCGAGGCGCGGGCGAGCGAACTGAAGATCAACCCTGCGACGTTGTATCGCTGGCTTCAGCGTTATAAAGCGTACGGGGTTGTAACGGCGCTCATTCCGCAAAAGCGTGGCTGGAAACAGGGAAATGGTCGAATTGATCAAGATGCTGAGGCATTGATTGAGCAGGTGATTCGTGACTTCTACTTAACGCTACAACGACCCACCGCTCAAAAGGCGATCACCGAGGTCTTACGTGCTTGCCAAGCCAAGGGGATTACTCCGCCTAGTCCCACAGCAATTCGCGCGAGGATTTCTCGTATTGCTGAGAAGGAACAACTGCGCGGCCGTGGCCACAAGGAAAAAGCCAAGAACAAATTTCTTCCCGCCGCAGGCAGCTTTCCCAACGCCACTTTCCCGCTCGCCGTCATGCAAATTGATCACACGCCAGCCGATATCATCCTGGTTGATGATGTGTACCGAAAGCCGATTGGCCGTCCTTGGATCACGCTGGCAATGGACGTGCACACGCGTGTGGTGACAGGATATTACCTGTCATTCGATCCACCATCGGAGACCTCGGTCGCCATGTGCGTTGCGCATTCCATGTTGCCTAAAGACGATTGGATGTTGCTTCACAAGGTGGATGCAGAATGGCCTGTTTGGGGTGTTCCAAGGACAATTTACGTTGATAACGGCGCAGATTTTCGCTCCAATAACTTTCAACAGTCGTGCCTGATGTACGGCATCAGTTTGGAGTTTCGGCCAGTCAAACAACCGCGATACGGCGGCCATATCGAACGTATGCTTGGCACGCTACTGCGCGAGATCCACGATCTGCCTGGTACCACCTTTTCTTCAGTGAAGGAACGGGACGGTTATGACTCCGAGAAGCACGCAACGCTCACGAAGTCGGAATTCGAGGAGTGGCTAGTTACCCTTATAACCAAGCTCTATCATCGACGCCTGCACTCCGCGATCGGCCTGTCGCCAATGCGCAAATGGGAAATCGGAATATTTGGTAACGCTGAGGTTCAGGGTATTGGTGTGCCACCCCGGCCCGCCGACAGGCTCACAATCCTGCTCGATTTTTTGCCATTTTTCCGCCGCACTGTGCAAACCTTTGGTGTCACTATCGATGGACTGAGCTACTACGCCGAAGCATTGCGGCCGTGGATTAACGCCCAGGATGAGAACACGAAGAAAAAGAAAGATCTGATTTTTCGACGCGACCCGCGTGACATCAGCACGATCTGGTTTTTTGATCCCAAGCTTGAGCATTATTTCAAGATACCGCTGGCGGACCTGACTTTGCCAGCGATGAGCATTTGGGAGTATCAGCAGGCCAAGGATAAATTGAAACGTGATGGCGTGGCCAGCGTGAACGAGCATCAGATCCTCCATGCGATCACCGAGCTACGCAGCCGAGTCGATGAAGCGGCGGAGAAGACTAAAGCAGCTCGCCGGCAGGCGCAACGCCGGAAAGAGCACGCCAAGAATGTGTCGCCTGCACAGCCCTTGCCAGCGCCGAAGTTGCCAGTCCAAGTTCAATCCGCGATGGCGTTACAAGATGGCCTGCTTGACGGTGAAATTAACGACTTTGGGGATATTGCATGAGTACTTACGAACACATTCACGAAGACTTCCGACATATTATGGCGTTGAGTGCCGCAGAGCGAATTGAGTTTCTGGATCACCCCCGCTGGATTGGGTACAAGGTCGCGCAAAACATCCTTGATACGCTCCAGGGCTTGATTCTCAAACCCATGCGTCCACGGATGCCCAATCTGCTTATCGTCGGTGACTCCAACAACGGCAAGACGACTATCGTCGCGCGTTTTCGTCATCTGTGTGGGCAACCTTATGTCAATGACGAATCTGAACCAGTCAAACCGGTCATTGTCGCGGAGGCGCCGCCAAGTGCGGATGAGAAAGGCTTGTACATCTCGATCCTGGAAGAATTTTTTGCGCCCTATCGGGCAACCGACCCGACATCAAAACTCAGATATCAAACTATCCATCTGTTCAGGGCTTGCCACGTCCGCATGCTTATCATTGATGAATTCCACTCCCTGCTCACGGGTTCGCCGGTAAAGCAGCGTGAGGTCATGAATGCCATCAAACTGCTGTGTAATGAGCTGGCGATCCCGATCGTCGGTGTCGGTACACGGGAGGCAGTGCGTGTTTTGCATACAGACCCACAGCATGCCAGTCGTTTCGACGTCATGACGCTGCCAGCCTGGGAACTCAATGTCGACTTTCAACGTCTGCTGGCTGGATTCGAAAAGGTATTGCCACTCAAGTTAGGATCGAATCTGCATGCGCCGGAGCTTGCTCAGCGGCTCTACACGATCTCCGAAGGTAACACAGGTAATCTGCATCGCCTATTGATTGAGTGCGCTGTCGAAGCGATCAAGTCCGGCAAGGAACAGATTGATAAGACTATCGTGGAGAGTAAAGCATGGTTGCGTCCCACACGTGGCATCCGGGAACTGGTCGGATAGCGTCTCGCTGGCCGGTGCCGGTACCACTGGAGGCAGACGAACTCCTCTCGACTTGGCTTGTTCGGGTGGCCTTGTCGCAAGGCTGTGATCCACTCGCGCTCACTGGAGAACTCTGGCCGAAGTGGCGAGTGTGGACGCTTGATCTTGATAGAGGCGTCGCTACTGAGCGATTACGCATCTTGGAGCGCATGTCTGGCATTGATATGTCCGCGCTGGACGCGGCATCACTGCGAACAATTGCAATGGCGATCGGAACGGCGGTACCCGGCGACGTAGCGGTCGTTCCGTGGATTTTGGCCTTGGGCTCGCGTAACCGTCAGCGTCATGGAGGCCTCCAATACTGCCCGCAGTGTTTTGGCACCGATAAATCTCCTTTCTATCGTCTTCAATGGCGCCTTGCATGGCATAACTGTTGCCACGTCCACAGCGCGGCGTTGCTTGATCGTTGTTGTCACTGTGCGGCCCCCGTCGAGCCACACCGCCTGTCGCCGCCGACGGGCCTTTTGAACGTCTGCTCATCATGTGGTTATGACCTGCGCGCATGCCACGCGATGGCCGCTGACGCCGGAGCAATGGCGTTCCAAATTACCGCTGACGATGTCGTTAGCTGTGGATATGGAAAATACGGTGAATTCACATTAGCCACTACCGAATGGTTTCTGCTCAGCAGATATTTCCTTATGTTGCTGCGTGTCGCTATACGTAACTCGTCGAGTAACTTAGCCAGCTGCTTGGTGATGCTGGGCGCTGATATACCTGGAATGCGTCCTTCGCTCACCGGGTTGGGTTTTGAATTGCTGCCGGTTGGGGAGCGCGCGGTGTTTTTGGCGGGCACTGGAAAACTACTGGCAGCTGGCCCGAAGCGCTTGCTGGAAACGGCGCAAGCCTTGTCACTGAGTTCGGCCACATTGAGGCAATGTCTGTCAAATCTACCTGTGCACATTCGCGATATCGTTGACGCTCTGCCAAAACAATCCCGCAGTCGAAAATCAAACAGCAAAACCGCAGAGATTGCCCCTTTGCCACGCCAGACGGTTACACGCATATGGGCGCGTCTCCAACGTAAAATGCGGAGGATTTCATGAAGGCCTCTTTGCCTGTGGCGCAGTGCTGCGATCAATGTGGGCACAACATGCTTAAAGCGCACCGGGTATATCACGGAGTGCGTATCTGCTCGTCGTGTTATCCCAAGGTGTTCGAACGCCGACAATGCCCTGCGTGCGAGCAGTTCGCACGCTTGCCCAAGGCCGACCTGAGTGCTGTCTGCACGACATGCGAAAATGACGTGCCCTGCGCCAGGTGCGGAAAAATCGACTACGTCATTGGAAAAGTCACACTCTACGGGCCCGTCTGCAGGAGTTGTTCCGTGTATTTTCGACCCCGGCGTACCGTTGTCATTAAACCACCGATCGACACCACGCTAGCCAACGTACCAAGTGATATTTTATCAGCAGCAAGCAGTGTGTACGCCACGTGCCGAAGTTGCAGGCGCCATCGTATCGTTGCAAGTTATATCAACAGAATTCCAATGTGCAAGGCTTGTAGCGATAGTGGTCCTATTTCCTGTCCATTATGCGGTTGCAAGATGCCTGCCGGACGCGGCAAACGCTGTGCGGCTTGCTATTGGACAGACACGTTCTTTAGCCGGGCCAATCTTGACGAAGCTGGTTTGTCGACACCGCAAATAACGGCTCTTTTTAAGGAGTTCTGCCTCTGGCTCATCAACGAAGTGCCGAAGCAAATAGCTGCGCAGTCAATCCATCGGTATTTTCTATTCTTCTACGAAATTGACAAAAAGTGGGGTGCAATACCGAGCTACAAGAAACTTTTGGATCATTTCAACGCCGAAGGCCTGCGGCGGGTTCGCTTGCCGATGTGCTGGTTGGCTGAAACGTCGCGAGTGGTCGTGGACGCCAACCTGCGTGAGCAGGCATCCGAGCATCGCCGCATCAAGGCCATTACCTCACAATTGCGACCGGAGACAATGCCAGCGAAAATCCTATTAGCATATAGAGATGAGCTGCTTGGCCGGATGGCTGATGGTAAGATTACGGTCAGAAGCGCCCGCTTGTCTCTACAGCCGGCGGCCGCGCTGTTGGGTGAATGCGAGGCGGACGGCGTTTCCGTCCCAGGGCAATTGTCATTGAATCGGTATCTGGCGAGGGTACCTGGCCAACAGGCTGGAATTACTGGATTCGTTGGATTTATCAATAGCAATTATGGCGCTGGCGTGAACATTGAGCACAAGAAAAGCCAAGCTCATGCCAACCAGAAAAGAAAACTTGAAGCGGATCTGGTCGCTTTGATCAGCGCAGCCAACACCTCCCCTCTTTTTCAGGGCCAATGGCTATCGGTTGCGCTAGCCTATTTTTATGGGTTACCGCGCAGGCTCGGCAAGCGGCTCGAAGACAGCAAGATTTCTGTGCAAACTGACGGCAATTTTTACGTTACTGTTGATGAGAAAAAATACTGGGTACCTCGTTGGAATTTTAATCCCAGTGCCACATCTGCGAAGACGCAATAGTTTGCTCTCAGGTGACGGTGCGTTTCTTCAGGATGGATCCTGTTCGAAAGCCGGCGACGGCGTGCCTGATCTGTAGGCTTCACCAGTTGAGCTGGAAGAAAGTACGCCCCATGTACGACCTGGAAAGAATCGTTCCTCCGATGAACTATAGAACCAGAATCCTCCAATAAATCATGTTGTTAGGTCGGCTTTTGGGAATTTTTACACGAATCCCGGCCGACCCTCATGTATGTAGTGACCTGCATTTGAAACGGGCCCGACCAGCATTTTAGCCGATTCTCGGCCAGGAATAACTGCAACTGAAGCCCCTTCCTTCAAACCAGCATTAGCTGAAAATGAACCAGCATTTATCCGCGCCGACGTGCATTCCATCGCCGCGAACCAGCATTATCTGCAACTGACCAGGATGTTCAGCTCCGCCTTTGTATCGGCCTCGATTTCGGCCACTAATCCCAACCAGTGGTCGATGACCCGCTTGACTCTCGCTGCCAACTAGGTCTTGCGCCAAACTCTAAGGATGCGTTGGTAGCCGATCAGATCGGACCGTTGTACGCAATACCCGGTCGCCATCTGGATTGCGTCGATGTAGGTAAATGCTCGGAGGTTGGCCTGCTCCAGCAGGCCGACTTGGGTAGCCGAGTCGCTCTGCAGGCCCTGCACTGGTGCTCGATGATGAGCTGCAACCCGGTCGGATTCGGCTACGCAAGGGTTTCGACTTCCTCGGTCGTCCCTCAATTGAGGCGCTCTACCGTGCTGTCCAAGAAACGAATGTTTGTTGCACTTCAGCGCCCGGCCAGAAAGCGTGTCATTTTCATAAGAATGGCCCAGTCATCTTCTGAAAATGACAGACAATTCACAAAAATACTATTTTTAATTTAACAATAATATGCTACAGTGTGAATGGTAGTATAAATAAGAACGATTCGTATTAATTTTATGGACAATTCACGTCCTCTGTACGGTAACAAAAGCCTCCAGCTTCAATATTTTCCTCCGTTTTTCTTTGGGAATTTTACTTAATGGCAATTTCATCTCGCCAGCTTAGCGCAGTCATTAGTTTTTGTCTTTTTGCCAATAAACATAAAATAGATGTCAATAGCCAGAAATTAATTTCCATGGGCATGATTGATGAGGATAAAAATCCCATCGAACTATTTCATGAGTTGGCAAAAAAGTTCCAATTGAAAGCAAGAGTCACAAAAATGGGGCGCGCAAAGGCGTCATTATTCACCTATCCATTCGCGTACCAAAACGTTGATGGAGTATTCATACTGGTGATGGAAAAAAATGATGCTGGATATGTCACTGTCAATCCGCTTTTCCCAGCCGAGAGGGGTATTGCTACCACTTCCCAACTGCGTGACGCTTGCGATGGGAAAATAATTGAAGTGGTAGAGACGGGCAGCACGCAGGAGGAGCATCGGCGGTTTGGAATGGGCTGGTTGGGTAGGCGTATGCTCAAATTTAAGGCGCTGCTTTGGAAGATTGCTCTGGCTTCATTGGTGCTGCAGCTGTTTGCCACGGCAACTCCTTTATTCAGTCAGATCATTATCGACAAGGTATTGGTACGCAACAACCCTTCCATGCTGTATGTACTCGGTTTGGGTATGTTCATCGTCATCGCCTTTGAACTGGTGCTGACAATTCTTCGCTCCCGTCAACAGGCGCATATTGCCAGCAAAATCGATATTGCACTTGGAACCCACATTAAACGACATTTGATGCGACTACCACTGGGTTATTTCCAGCATCGTTCCAGCGGCCAGGTGATCGGCATTTTTCGCGAACTGGATACAGTACGCAGCTTTATTACTGGTCCATCAGCAACAAGTATCGTTGATATTTCATTTATTGTGATTTTTCTCCCTTTGATGTACAGCTACAGTGGCAGACTGACGCTGATTACCATAGTTACGGGCCTGCTCATGGCTACGGTAGCGATCATCGCCAAGCCTTGGGAGTTACGCAATGCCAAGGAATTTTCTTTCGCGACGACGGAAGCACAAACCCGATTGATCGAAGGCATTTCGACCATCGAAACCGTGAAAGCACTGGGTGCGGAAAATATCATCCGGGGTCGCTGGGAAGCAGCGTTTGCGCGATTGGTTCTTGCTACGAAGGAAACCTCCGGAACGCAGGGATCGTTGCAGGCCATCAACGCATCGATCCAGCGCCTGTCGACACTGGCGATTTTATGGCTTGGCGCGGAATTGGTGATACAAGGGCAGATGAGTGCTGGCCAACTGATTGCGTATCAGATGTTGTCGATGCGCGTGCTGCATCCGATGCTGCGGTTGACGCATTTGTGGCATGAAGTGAAAAAGGTGGAGTTCGCCCTCGGGCGACTTGGCGAGATCATGAACGCAGCCACAGAATCGGACGTATCGACCCATGTCGGCGACACCCTACCGCAGGGTGACATTGTGCTGAAGAACGTATCGTTTCGCTACGGTGATCAGCGTACTCAGGCTTTGCGCAACCTCACCCTGACGTTCGGCGCAGGGAAGTTCAGCGCCTTGGTCGGCAGCAGCGGCTCCGGCAAAAGCACATTGCTCAAGTTACTGCTCAAGCTGCAACAGCAAAGCATTGGCTCGATTCAATATGGAGCAAGCGACTTGCGCGGTATTGATCCGGTGCTGTTGCGCAAACGGGTCAGCCTTGTCGTGCAGGATACGCAACTCTTCACCATGTCTGTCGCCGAAAATATCGCTATCCGAGCGCCATGGGCCAGCATGGAGGAGATCGTGGCCGCTGCGCAGTGTGTCGGGGCGCACGAGTTCATTGACAATCTGCAGCATGGCTATCGTACCGTCCTAGGTGAAAACGGTGTGGCGGTTTCGGGCGGCCAGCGTCAGCGCATTGCCATCGCGCGCGCTATTCTGGACCAGCCGGATGTCCTTATCCTGGACGAAGCCACCAGCGCGTTAGATTTCCCAAGCGAGAAATTGATCTATCGCAATCTATTCCAGATATTTAAAGGAAGAAAAATCATTGTCATCACGCATAGAATTCGTTCAGTCGAGCACTGCGACACGATCCATGTGCTGGATCAAGGCGCGTTGGTGGCCAGTGGCAGCCACGCGGCGTTGATGGCCAGCTGTGATGCATATCGCCACATGCTGGAACAAGGCCCGGTGCGGGCCGAAGCGAATGGCAGCGAGGAGGTGCAATATGGCTGACCCCGCTAAGTCGCAGCCTGCACAGCGTGTGGACGTCGCTGACATTGCCGACGCTGAACTGCCGCGTTCGCACGACTGGCTACAGGGCGCCGTACTCTGCCTGACCGCCGCAGCAATCGCTTGGTGCTGTTGGGGCGAGACTGATGTGGTGTCTACCGCGCAGGGCAAGATCATTCCCGAAGGCCAAATCAAGATGCTGCAGTCGCCGGAGAATGCCATTATCACAGCGATCCATGTTCGAGAAGGCGCACACGTCAAGCAAGGGGACGTGTTGATCGAGCTTGATCCTTCCGTCAGTTCAGCGGATGTGGCATCGCTGACTGCACGCACCGGCTTGCTTGTATTGGAAATCGCTCGCATCAGTGCCGAGATCGGCAAGACGGAGCCGCGTTATCCGGTGGTGCTGGGCAACGCCGCGCTGGTCGCTTTACAGGAACAACTACGCTTGGCCAGGCAGAGCACCCACGCCGCGCGTATCAGCCAGCTTGATGCCGACGTGGAGAATGCCCAGAATACCGAGGCCATGGTGCGCGGACTGATCGTGAAGTTGAATGAATCATTGGCCGATGCTCACGAGCAAGAAGAACGATTTCGGCCGTATGTCGGGCTGGCCATTCCCATGGTCACCTACATGGCCACCAAAGATGCCTTGCTGGCGAAGGAGCGCGAGCTGTTGACGCAGCAGGCCAAGCTGCGCTCGACCGCCACCGATCTGAAAAACCTGACCCAAAAACGCCGCCAACTGTTAGGCGAACAGCAAAGTCAGTTGATGACTGAACTGTACGACAAGCAGCGCGAATTGGGCACGCTACAAGCGGAGTTGGAAAAAAGCAGCCGCAGTTTGCGCATCAAGGTGTTGCGCGCACCGATAGACGGGTTCGTGCAAAATTTGTCCGTCACAACGCTCGGCGGGGTGGTGACGCCGGCGCAGAACCTGGTCTCGGTGGTACCGGAAAACGCGCCCCTTGTGGTTGAGGCCTATCTCGCCAACGCCGATATCGGTTTCGCGAAAGTGGGTCAAACGGTCGCGATCAAAGTCGATGCCTATCCGTATATGCAGTACGGCGAAATTTCCGGGGTACTAAATTGGGTCAGTCCGGATGCCGACAGCCAGCCCGCCAACGTCGGTGCCGAGCGTGCCGCCGCACAAGCGGCCGGCTCCATGTATCGCATTCGTGCCAGCACGAACGGCCAGCGTTTGAAGACCGAAGCAGAGTATGTCCTCAAGCCCGGTATGTCGGTGCATGTCGATATCAAGACTGATCGCCGCACGTTCCTCCGGCTGTTCATGCAACCGCTATTGCGCTACTGGAAGGATGCGGTGCAGCAGCGTTAGATAGGCAAATTTTTCTCCAACCGTTTTTTGAAAGGCTTTTATATATGAAACCATCTTCCATATACCTCGCCATGGCCGTCCTCTGGTTCGGTGCCAGCTACTTGTCCGAAGGCATTGCTGCCGAAGTGCAGATGAGTAGCGGTAGCGCGGTGCGGCTGGTCCAGTTCGAGCCACGTGTTGAGGACGGGCCGGGGGATCTGCAGGGGCAGAATGTGGGCCGCATCAGTGTCTTGCGCGCCTCTGACCGTCGGACCGTCTATGCCGACGATACGCCGCTGCAGCCTGCTTGTGCCCCCGTGCCGGCGGTCACCCTGCTGAATCAGCGCCTGGTTGCGGTATGTGGAAATTTGGGTGGCCGACACAACACCTACAAGGTGTTGCGCATGGAAGGGGAGGCCATCGACGTGGCGACGCTGGATATGCAGGATGGTAACGATCCCCTCAGGGTGGATCAGCATGGCCGCATCTTCGGGGTGGTCATGCGGCGCGATCTCTACCCAAAATTGACGGGGCCGCGCTACTTTCCTATTGTGTACCGGCTTCATGAAGACGATGCCGGTTTTGGCTTCCGGCCGGACTTTAGCAGTTCTGCAGCACCCATATATGCACAGCGCTACGCGTCGATGAAACAAAGTGAAATAGGAAAACCTGCGGCTGAAGAGATGCTGGCGATGCTGCTTGCCACGCAAGATCGCAGTTTTGTCTGCAAAGAATTGGCCTATTTGGAAATCCAACTCGTCAAGAGGGGACAGTTCCAGCAGCGCCAAGATGCGCGTATTTTCCTGAAGGAATGGGCGCAGAAATTACCGGAGGCTGGCTATCCGGCATTCAATGATCTGACATGTAAAGGGAAAAAATAATGGATTGTCCAAATGCAAATAATCTCGGCACCAGCCAGAAGGACATGTTAAATCGCATCATCCAGGCTGGCGCAGTGCGCGGTTTTAGTGGCGCGATGATCGACTACGCACTCAAGAGCGCATTTATTGAGTCGTCGCTGGGCGACCAGTTGGGTGCGCGTGCCGGGACAGGACACGTCGGCATCTTCCAGTACGATCAGCCGACCTGGAACAGCTTGCATCATACAGGCAGCATCACTAGCGTTGATGCGCAAATTAGCGCGTTTTACGACGACATGAATAAATATTCCGCGCGGTACAACGCGTTGGCGCCGAGTGATCGGGGCAATCTTGGGCTGGAACAATATATGTATCTGAAGCACCACGATGGCAATAGCTACACGAACTGGGCCAACTCACCTGGGGTGAAGATCTTTAACAATGCCTGCTTTGAGCCGCATGTGCATACCCGTGCAGAAGTTGGTGACGCCCCACCGGGACCGGGCACTGACCATATGTTCGACTACCTTGCATGGTGGCAACCACATGAGAAGGAGGGCATCGTTACCGTGGTTTTTCCCATTGAACCCAATCCCCCGGCCACCGAAGATGGCGACGAAACAGCTTGAGTCACCAGGACTTTTACGCTAAATAATTTTGCGCGGTGGATGCTGACCGCGCTTCTGATACTTAAACGAGAGATGGTTTCACATGATCAATTTTTGTGTTGGGCGCGAAGAATTTTTATCCACATATTTCGAAAAACAGTTCTTGCTTCTGCGCTCAGCTGCCGACGTCGGCGACGTCTCTTGGGATTTCATTAACGGATTGCTGTACTTGGTGGAACCTGCTTTACCTCAATTTAAATTGTTGCACGAGGGCACCCTTGACGAGGATGTGTATGCTGAGGATTGCGACGAATTTGGGGTGAAGCGTCGACGCCTCAAAAAAGAGCAATTCTATGGGCTGATGGGGGCCGGCGCCACGGCAATTTTTAACCGCATCGAGGTTTATTCGCCTTATATCAAGGGGCTTTGCATGGAAGTTGCTGACTTTGCGGGAGGCAATGTTGCCGCCAACGCCTATCTCTCATACACAGGCAGCGGCACGTTTGGCAAGCACTGGGATACCCACGATGTATTCGTGATTCAGCTGTTCGGAACAAAGCGCTGGCAAGTGTTCGAACCGACCCTACCACTTCCCTTGCGCTCGCAGACCAGTCAGAACGTCAAGCGCACTTGCCCTGAAGAGGCTGTGTTTGACGGTGTGCTGGAAGCGGGCGATGTCATGTATTTGCCGCGAGGCTGGTGGCACGTAGCCACGCCGATGGACCATGTATCATTTCATGTCACCGTCGGTATGTATTATCCGAACATGATGGAATATGCGGCGTGGTGCGCCAGCAAATACTTGCCGGAGGTATTACTTGCACGTAGATCGGCGCACCTCGATGGCATGGACCAAACTGATCTGGACACGCTCGCTGAGCTCATGCGCAACGCTATTGCGAATCCCTTGCACTACGAAGAATTTCGGCTTGAACGTTTGTTGGCCGAGCGGGTTGTGACGCCTTTTAATCTGGAGCGCTTCACGACCGAGCGTATTGTGCCGTTACACGACACCAGGCAGATTCGACTTTGTAGCAACCTGGACACGAACCTGGATCGACGCTATCTACGACTCAATGGATCACTGAGTCGCCGCAGTCAGTGCGACATCGACGCCATAGGTGTGTTGGCGGAACGTCGCAATCTGTCAGTCGGCCTGCTGCGCGTGAGTTTAGCGGAGCATACACCGGAGGCAATCAATGCCACATTGGAAGATTTACTGAAAAAGAATATTATTTCTTTGATTTGAAAGGTAGCTCTAGCAGAAAAAACCTGAAATCGCACAAATTTAGCCGCTAAAGTATATGGCTTTTCGGCTACGCCTTTTTCGCACCCGACTTGTCCGGTGCCGCCTCAGGCGCCAACCCATGGCGCTCAAGGCGTTGAGCATTCGCCGGCGAATAGTGGATTGTCAGGTTTTCGTTATGCGCGTAGGTAGATGTAGCGGCTCACGTTTGAAAACGGGCGTGCTCGTATTCGATACAGTTTTCGGCTCAAATTAGCTGCAAATACCGGCGCGCCCGCGCTCACGCTATCTGCAAATGAGCTTGCAATCGACGGCGCCGACTCGCATTCCATCACGGTCTGCTCACGATAAGTGAAAAGTGGCGTTTCGCCTGAAGATGAGCGGGGCGAAGATTAAACGTTAGTCCACAGTATGCCTCGTATGGGTCCCCCCCCTACGGTACAATGGATTATCGAAATCGTTCTTAAAGCACGGCCGCGCTGCTGGTTTGTGGTGTCGGCGTTGAACACTGCGTATGCATTGCCGAATGCGACAAGCAGCTTGCGCGTCGTCCTGCCGACCAATCCTCGTCGGTACCGCAACACTGCCACCATCTGGAGAGAATACATGGCCACAGCAGCAGTCCAAGCAGTTCAGGCAGTATCGACGGGGTGGCTGGGTGCCCCCTGGATTATCTGGTCAGGGCTGATTAGTGCTGTCGTGGCGTCCGGTGTCGCAGCGTTCACGACCCGGGCGTCAAGCAAAAACAGCCTGCGGCTATTGGCGATGCAGCACGAGCATGATAATTTTGAGGCAAATCGGCAGCGGGAACATGACGCAAAGCAGAAGGACGAGGATCGAAAAGCGACCATTCGCCGAGAGGTCTACGCGAAGGCGGTAGAAGAGACTCATGCGCTTCTTGGATACATCGGTGGCCTGCCAGATCGGCCTTTGAACGCTGGTAACGATGCGGACGGCTTCCAATCGTTTTTAAAGGCCAACGCGAAGATTTGGCTAGTTGCAGATGCAGAGGCCGCTCACCTTTCACGAGATCTCGCAAGCGACTTCGCAGAGGTATTTTTCCACGAGATGACCACGTCCTATCCGATTCGCATAGCAATGGAACCGATACGTCGGCGACGGGAAGATATTGCATTTGCAGAGGGCGAGGCTCGCCGCCTAGTTTCTCAATTCACCGACGCTAAGGCGAGGAATGCGAGTTCGGAAGAGCAGGCGAAATTGGGCGACCTAGCGGTAAAGGCCCATGAATACGTTAAGGCGCTTGAACTCGCCCAGCAGCAGGCCATGGGCGATACCGCCTTGATGCGAATGGAAACGTTTCAAGCGACCTTTGGCAAGCTTCGGCCCGTCCAGCGTGCAATTGTCAAGCTGGTGAGTGCGCTACGCGAAGAGCTAAACTTGCCTCGAGATGATGACAAGTTCATGGAACAGCTCAAGGACATGGAGCGGCGGGCGTGGACGGCAGTGAACAGTGCCTCTGGCATCGATCCACCTTGGCCGATGCCAGAGATTGTCGAGCCCGACTGACGCTATGGGAAGTAAGGTACCATCACCTGATGCACTCACTTCGCGAATCACGCGCTGCAGTGTGTGAGGCAAAGGCAGTTGCGATCCGGGCGATGTTCAGCAACCAGCTCGAACCGAAGCGCACCGCCGAGATCCGCGAGCGCATGCTGGCGGCGGACTTGCCGATATGAGCCATCATTTGCAGTTAGCGTGAGCAGGTGGGGATGAAGGCGAGCAAGCGCCGTTGATTGCAAGCTCATTTGCAGATAGTGAGAGCGCGGCCCCACCGTCATTCGCAGTTAATTCGAGCCGAAATCGACGTCAAATGCGAGCATGGCCGATCTCAAACGCGAGCCGCTACAGGTATAGGGCGCATTGTCAACACTGTTGCGTCCGGTATCGAGCGGCAGCAGTGGCTGTTTGCGGCGACGACGAAAGACGTTGACGGCATCGGCTTGGCAGGCAAGATCGAGAAATCGGGACTAGTGCATGTAGGCGGAAAAAGGGGCGAACAACGATGGATTAGGCTAATGACGCCGACCTGTTCATCCGGTAGTACATAACTGAACACCCTCCCGCTGGAAATAGCTGGCATTTTTGTGTGTGCCAGCATAGGCGCTATATGGATGGGTGAGTCGCCACCATGGAGTTATCTTATCGTTTTTTCAGTGACTTTACTGAGAGCGTGTAATACGATAGACTCACGCGGTAAACAGCCATCGACCAGCTCTGTCGGATTCCGATGCGAGAATGACTCTGCTTCTCCCGAACAACTGCCAGTGAGTCGCCGAACAACGCCCTTAGCGTGGCGAATTTGCTCCCTAAAATAGCGAAGCCAAGGAACCAGCTGGTTTTCGTGTTTCAACCTAAACACCATACCTTGAAACTGGTCTTCGCCCGCTTTGGTTTCTCCGTCTTTGTCCTTCACTAATTTTGGACGGCGTTGTAGTTCTATGATGTAGGCAGGCCCGTCGGCCAAGATAAGTCTTGCGACCAAAAAACCTCGCAGGCCTGGTTTCGGTGGCTCTAAATATGGAAATCGTTTTACTTTAGTTGTAACGTCTTCATCGATGTCAAAAGGGGTAAGCGGAATTAATTTATATTCCGATGTAGAGATGAATCCGTCTTCAAAAGTGAACCAGGACAAGGATCTAATCAGGTCAGGTCGCTTGCGGTGAAGACTGCCCATTGCATCCCACATATCACGCAAAATTCCATGCGATTCGTATGTCTGTGGGGCATGTATTGATGCATGTCCGATACCTTTATCGCTTCCATGCGCTTCTCCGGCCGAGAACATCGAAGCATCGCTACCTTTTCCGTGTTTGCCGGAGACGGTTTTTGCTTGATCTGCACGCATGTCGATCACCGCACGTTCAATGCCCAGTGTTACAAAAACTGGATCCTGTATTTCCACGGCCGGAGAGTCACCGTCAGGCTCGCCATCACCGGTCAGATCGATGATTTCATTAATATTAAGTATCCGTTCTGGTCTTCCCGCCCATGCTTCGGGGCTGCCATCCGGGGCAGCTGTTTCTGCATTGTTGCTGTTCTCGCGACCGCGGTGAATTTGCTCACCGATCGGGTCGCTCATACCAACGATATTGAACGCCAAAAATGACTTGCCGTCATCAAAGCTGAAACCCTTCACACTGAGCTCTGCCGGTCCTCGGAACCAAGGTGCAATTTGTATGAATGCAGGCTTGGTAAGTTTTGGATCGATCATCGTCTGAAGATCGGCGTTGATACGTTTGGTAAGCCTTGTCGTATAGTTGTCGTATTTTGCATGTGCGAGAAAGACGACATCACCGTTGAACATCCGCCGACGCAGCCGTACCTTCCATTTTCCGGCCTCTTCAGGCTCGTCCAGTGTTGCGTACAGCCGGCTTTTCGCGGAGTCGGGAACGTCCTCCCAAGGATAGGTTGCAACTATCCGCTTCAATTCTCCCGAACGACCGTAGCAACGTGTGAAGAATTCTAAGCAGGGCACGAAGAGCTTACCGCCGTTCGGTAAGTCAAATTCGATAAGCCAATTTGCATCGTTCTCGCGCTCTAGCTTATATAAGCTTTGCTGGAATGGTGGAGCAAGGTGTTTTCGCCTTGCTTCGGACAAGGAGGTAAACCGCCATCCGTCCTCGTTAAAATTGAGAGAAAACTTCGTCGGTTCGAGATCCAATTCCCCTTTACATCGATCATTTTTCCACACGGTTCCCACACGTACCTGACCAAGGGAGGTCAGGGGTATCCTTCTATGCGCAATCTTATCCCCGATTACTCCCGGTGAAATATATTCTCGAAAATGGACGAGGACGTGTGGTTGGGAATTGTCCTTGGGATTTTTGTAAAAACCGGAATACCACCATGCAACCATCGCATCGTTACCAAAGTCAAGAGTGCCCTTGATTCTGATTACCGTGCTGATCTTCTTGAACTTATGCTTGAACTGAATAGGCATGCTTGTCATATCGCGTGCCCATGAATGACCGTGATACGGTTATCCAAAGTTGACGACATTAAAATGTTGTAGTGCGGCAATTATCGCATCTATTTCGAGAACGTCGCAGTTATTTGAAAAAGTCACAGCCGCCGCCCACCAGGGCCACGCCGGACGCCGTCTGGTGCGGGGCGCGATACGGCCGTCGTTTCCAGTGTTCCACCTTGAAGTGGCCGCCCAGCGAATGCACGGCGGCCGATTCCAGCGCCTCTGCATCGCTCATGGGCGGCAGCACGCCGGGAAAACGGCTGGCCAGCATGGTCTTGCCCGCTCCCGGCGGCCCCACCATCAGGATGCTAAGTTAGAATACACCTATGAACACATTACAGCCCAAAGCATATTCGTACATCAGGTTCAGCAGTGCCGCCCAATCAAGCGGGGATTCGCTACGCCGACAGACCATAGACGCCCAAGCCTATGCGGCAGAACACAAACTAACGCTCGACACGACACTAAGCATTCGTGATCTTGGTGTGTCAGCATTCAAGGGAAAGAACTTTGTAGAGGGCGCGTTAGGTCAGTTCATTATCGCCGTGGACGAAGGTATAGTCGAAAAAGGTTCCTTCCTATTGGTGGAACACTTAGACCGCCTCTCCAGGCTACCTGTAATGGATGCACTTCATATTTTTCAGGAGATTATCCGGAGGGACATTTGTATCGTTACTCTACGAGATCGGATTGCCTATAGCAAAGAAAACCTTAACGAAAATTGGACAACTTTAATAATTGCATTGGCTACAATGTCCGGCGCAAATGAAGCAAGTGCAATTAAGTCTGATAGAGTTGGGAAGGCTTGGAAGAATAAAAAAGAAAAGGCAAGGGAAAATCTAACTCCGATTGGTGACAATGCACCATTATGGCTTAAGTATGTATCAATGCCAAGACCAGCATACATAATTAACCAAGTAAATGTTGATATAGTGCGTAGGATTTTTGACCTTACTATCAAAGGTTACGGTAAGACTCTTATTCTCAAGGCGCTTAATAATGAATTAATACCTTCATTCAATGATAAGAGTTGGGGAACATCGTCAATTAAAAAGATACTATCAAATCGTGCCGTACTTGGTGAATATCAGCCTTTCACTGGACACGGTAAAGAGCGCAAGCCAGTAGGTGAACCGATACAGGGTTACTTTCCAGTTATCATAACTGAAGACATGTTCTACCAAGCACAGCAAGCCACGGCATCACGCCGCATTGCTGGCGCTACAAAGCAAACAGAACGGTTCAATGTTTGGCAAGGGGTATCACGTTGCTTACAGTGCGCCTCAGCCCTTCACCTTGTCAACAAAGGTAAGGCACCAAAGGGGAATACCTATCTGCACTGTGCAAACGCCCGCAAGGGGCTATGTAAGGCGAAGGCGATACGGTTGGATCGATCAGAACTCGTATTCAAGCAGATACTAGCAAAGGTAGACAGCCTATCTTTGATACAGGACAGCAGCGCCAACATAAGCAAGCAGATAACAGCGATTGAGGGCCGGTTATCAATAGAGAATGGGAAGCAAGCAGAATACAAGGCCGCGTTAAAGGCTCGGTATTCGGCAACACTTGATGACTTGGTGTATGAATGTGAACAAGTTATTAGTACACTCAGCCAAGAGAAAGAAGCCTTGTTGATAGACTTGGCCTCGGAGGCTATAACCAATAAAGACGATTTCTTTGCTAAGTTAGATGAAGGCGGTATTCTAACCAGCTATGAGGGACGCTATCGTGCGAACGCCCTATTAAAGCGTCTCAAGATTAATGTTGCCATTGAACGCAATAGTAGTACGACTGATTACATTCTATCTAAGGGAGATAAGAAGGTATTAGGTATTGTCCACCATTCAAGCGGCAAGATTGATTCTCTGGCCTTCACAGCTGACCTGCTAGACAAGGTGAAAGCGCAAGACTTCGACGGCTCAATTCAATCTTCAATTGATATGCTCATTACAGAAATTACTACAGAATTAGTACTTAATAGAGAGCGCTGTGACGGTGCCGCACTTGATGAGAGAATAGGGGAAATGCTCAAACGTATTGATGTTGGAATAGCCGTTGATAGTGAAGAATTTCAACGTATCAGAGACATAATAAAAAACAGTCAAATGCATGCAATCAATAAGCTTGTAGCTTCCGTGGATGAGTTGGAACGCCGGATAGAAGATGGTGGGTTATAGATATTTTAAAATAATGTCTTTTCTGCAACTACCCGGCTGCGTATCCTTGTTTGATAGCCCGCTCGATTCACGGCTGTTTGTTGGGAGATAGTCGCCAAGCAACGAATTCAGTCCAAGACTCGTAATTACTCTGTAGTTGCTTAACGGTAGGAACGTAGGAGATCGCACACAAGCAATCGCGTTTGACGTCCATTACAGCCCAATAGAAGGCGTTTTCAGCAAGAGTTAATGGGGTAGTGAGGGTGACAGCGCAGCGTCGATTGTAGGCCCACAAATACAGCCAAACGACGGGTAATTGATTGATTATATTTGATTAATTAAATAACAACGTCACCCAACAAAATCCCAAAAAATAATACACGGTTTAATCTTGTTACATATTGTTACAAATACTTTCCTAATTATTTCATATTATGAAAAATATATGCAATAAGTTGACAAAAAAGTATTGACTTATTTCTCATTTCCGATATAATGTACTCAAGAAGAAAAGCAGCAGCGCCATAATTGGTACGGTATGTTATTATAACGCACTTTTCATGTATTACAAAATAATTTCAGCATCGACAGATAGGCGGCAGTAGCTCAAGCGGGCGAAGGTCGAAGTCCTGGACGATGCCAACTGCCAGGAGAGAGAACAACAAGCGCTCGGGTATTCGCAGTTGGCCCCACATGCGCGGTTCCGGGGCGGCAGGTCAGGCATGGGCGCAATCAAGTAACAATACCCATGTTTCATTACACCAATCACAACGACTACTCAGACGCCGCATTCCCGAATGCCTGCAATAGACACCTCCAAAGGGTGTTGTAGCGCCGCCAGAAAACTAACTCACCGTGAAAAAAGTAATGACGCCAAGCGCGTGACAATAAGAAAACCTCTTATTGAAAACATAGATTCATCAGTCTATGCCAAGGGGTCACGCCAGAGTTACGTCCAGAATTCCTAATAAGCAACAAATATGTAAGGTGAAAAGACAATGAAGGCCAGCAGGGTAGAGAGTGCGAGAGACAGATTGATAGAGGGATATGTCATACAAGGAGTAGATGAACGCATGGACTTGGGAGAGATGGCGAGCTTGCTTAATGGCTCTATCAGGACAGGCACAGGCTACTTGTTCAATGATGCCTCAGTAGCTGCCTTACTCGATCAGTTTGGATTCGCTGAATACGTTGCTTACCAAGCAGAAAAAAATATAGACAATAAGACAAAAATTATCAAATTAGTACATATATCAACCCAAGGAGAACCGATTCATGCAGATTTTTAACCACAGAAAGGTATCAAAATGTCAGACGCACTCAGCACGTATATTGCCAATTGCAAGGCACCGAAGGCCGTAGCAAAAGTTAAAGAAATTGTGAAGTACATCCTGTTAGGCTTTCGGAAGGGCTACAGTAGCTCGCACTTAGCCAGCCAGCTTAACAAGGTAGGTATCTATACATTGATGGGCAAGAAATGGACTGCAAACTCTGTGCAGATTCAAGCCCTTAAAATGTGTCGGTTCGACCATGACAGTTCCCTTGCATGGGGATTTGCTCAGGCCATGAAATCAGGCGAGGCCACACGAGCAGACCTCGATCTATTGCTTGCACGAACTCGGTAGCACCTGCAACAGCAATATCCAAGACCGGGTACGCTGACAGCCAGCAGATGCGGAAGTCCTCTAGCCATCTTTCAGTGTAATACAGTACAAACAAAATGCAATATTGACTGCACCAAGTAAGAATAATGGCAAAAAGAGCAATAAGGTGCTAACGTCAGTTATTACAAGTATTTCTTGCAAAGCGCGGTTAACTGATTATTTTTCTCTAATTTCTCATCAACATTTGTCGTTTCATTAATAAGACTAAGAAATTTTGGTAGAAATTTCTGCATTGCATTGACATCAAATTGATTCTGCTTCCCGTCAATTAGCTTCAGATATTTCTCAAGAGAAAAAAACAATTGTCTATCTTCGGATTTTGCAACATCAACAATGTCGAAAAATTTGCAATATGCTTTTCTGGAATTGTCAAAATTGATAGGGATATCATTAAATCGAAAGTCTTCGCCGTTAAATATGGCAGCTAGGAAAAGCCAGCACTCTGGGTGCCCTCCATCTGCTCCACGCTTGATCCAATCCAATCCCACAGTGCCTTGATAGCATTCGCCCAAGCGCACATATGCTTGCCCGGAGCCAAGTTTGGCTGCGGTTTTGAATAGTGCTATGGCTTTTTCTTCATCTTCCAACTTTTCGTCGTTCCCATACAAATAGTCGTGACCTTCTTCAAGTAATTTTTCCCACGGCTGGCTAGCCGACGCTGAACTTATATCAAGAGCATCGTTACTTTGCGCGCTTGGAGTGCAGTCCGTAGATGTGTCTGTGGAAGCCACTCCCAATCTGCCTTGTGCCTGAATCACTGCCTTAATGGCCTGCGATGCGGTAATTGAAAAAAATTCACGATTTGATGCAAGCCTTACACCTTCTGACTCAAGCAAGGTGTGAATATAAGTTTCTGCCTCATGGCAATTTTCAAAGTATGCCTCGAATGCGACCAAAAATGGGGTTGGCACGCCAGTAGCTGATGACAATTCCGCTGCTCGTGCCGCGCAGTCTCTAGTAGTTCGTCCAATCTTCACGCAACCCGGTAGTGACTGATTCATCAAAACGTAAACGAAGCCTTGCTTTGCCGTTTGCAGCATATTCTTTCCCTTAGTGTGCGTTATCGAATGACTTCAATACTACCGCATATTAGTTGTTAGTGTTGCATGTTGAAAGGAAATTAAAGGCATCAAGATACGCAGTTGGCTAAAATGTGTTTGTAAAAATACCGTATCAAAGGGCTTGCTCCAACGACAGGTTGAAATAATCCAATAATTCCTATCAAACAGCTTGCCATACCAACCCCATTGAGATATTATCATAGCATCTAAGAAGTCATTGATAAACAAAGGGGGGCGAAAATGAATGTAGGCTACGCAAGAACGAGCAGCTTGGAACAACAGGCCGGCTTTCAGGATCAGATAGCAAAGTTGATAGACAGCGGTTGCGACAAGATCTTTTCCGAACAGGTCAGCGCCACAGACATGACAGCCAGAAAAGAATGGGCCTCAATGATGAAGGGCTTGAAGTCGGGCGATGTTGTCACGATCACCAAAATCGACAGGGCAGCAAGATCCATAGCCGACATGGTGGGGATCACAAAGGCTCTAGCCGAAATTGGAGCGTCAATCAAGATCCTTGATATGAACATTGATACCACGACGCCCACAGGCGCGCTAATGCTGAATATCTTTTCATCGGTTGCACAATTTGAAAAAGACATGATGCTTGAGCGCCAGCGTGTCGGCATCGCAGCGGCCAAGTTAGCCGACAAGGGCAAGCCGTTAGCCGAACGGACGTACAAAGGCGCAGCCCCAACAGCTAGAGCCAAAGCCGGTGAGGTAATGGCTTTGCTTGCAGACGGCACAAGAACAAAAGCTCAGGTAGCAAAGAGTTTGAACATTGGTGTAGCCTCCCTGTATCGCATATTGAAAGATGCAAAATGACAACGGAAAGTGGACAAATACAATCCAATGAACACGTTGTTGCTCTCAATTGATGGTGCCATAAGTGTTTTGAAATTATCTAAGATTAGCGGGCAACGATAGAGAAAAAAGGAAAACTGGCTTCTGAATATGCAGTTAGCCGCGCTACGCCGTATGCTGCATTAAAAATATCTTGATTTTTTTCCATATTCAATGCAATGTTCCATCTTGTCAATTTTTCATTAGGAGTGACATTCCTTAATCATGGTAGCTTACGAAGAAAGAAAAAATGAATAACAAAATAATGCTTTTTCTAATCACTGCAATGTTGTCTGCAACTGGCGTTGCAAGCGCCGCGTCCAAAGATGGCTTCACTTGTGAAAAAATTAAAGACAAAATAGTTCGTGCATCGTGTATAGATTCCCGCAATGAAAAAAATGATATAAATAAGGGGGAGAAAGAAAGAAATGATGCAATACAGAAATTTGTGAAGGAGGCAAAATATAAACTAACCTCTGATTTAAAAGATCCTGTTTCTGCACAATTAACTGAATTGTTGTATGTTAAGGATTCATCGTCTAAGTCGGAATTTCTTTGCGGTATGGTTAATGCAAAAAATTCCTATGGTGGTTATATCGGTGCGAAACCCTTCTATGTTCAAAAGTTTGAAAACCCAATTAGCGGGAATTCTCAGAATCAATTTCTTACGTGGATAGCTGGGCAAGAAGAAGTTAGTGTCGGAATGGAAGGCGCAAATATAAAGTTGGCAATGGCTTACTGTGGTGTGAAATCAGCCATACCTGTGCAGTAGAAAAATAAACTGAACTATAGAAAATTAAATTTAATGGTTATTGAGGGATATCTTTAACATCAATAATCATTATATCTTTTGACTGTATTAAAAAAACTCTGGGCTTATCACTGATGCGAATTAGAACCTCCCCAGTATCAAATAAGCTGTAATCATATACAGAGACTACGCCCGAGTACTGGCTGCTTGGGACTTTATTTTGAACTACCACGTATGCATTTGAATTTTCATCATAAGCAGTGAAGCGATCAACTATCGACATGCGGAACCTTGAATGGAAAATGAAGAAATACACCAAAAGCAAAAATAAAGAAAATGCAAATGATTTTTGATTCACTCCTTAATAGTAAGTCGAACTGAGAAAGGGGCGGCTTCATATATTCTAGTGCCACAGTCGAAATCGATCAGCTTGGCATCGATCTTGACTATCATAGTAGCATCATTGCCTATTAGGCACTCACTGAGACTCAAGAAATATTATTGGTGTATTCGCACACAAGAGCAGGACGTTGTGGCCGCCCGCGGCCGCCACTTCCAGTGCGCGTCGCGCCTGCTGCTGCCCCTGCACATCGGCAAAGTCGGGATACGCAAAAACCTGCGCTGCCAGCACGGGCTGATGGCGTTGCAGGGCCGTCTGGCTGGCGGGCGCGGCAAAATGCGCGCAGACCTCGAGCAGGCTGTGGGCGGGATAGATGCAGGCATCGCTGACGAGAGCCGCCTCGTCCGCGTTCGCTTGCGGCAGGATGAAGGCGCGCGGTGTGCCCGATTGGCTGCGCTGCATGGCAAACGTCATGGCCAGCGCACCGCGGATGGGGCGTAGCTGGCCCGACAGCGACAGTTCGCCCGCGAACTCGTAGTGGTGTAGTTGGTTGCCCGGCAACTGGCCGGAGGCGGCCAGGATGCCCAGCGCAATGGGCAAGTCGAAGCGGCCCGATTCCTTGGGCAAGTCCGCAGGCGCCAGATTGGCCGTGATGCGCCGCGCCGGCATCTCGAAGCCGCAGTTTTGCAGCGCGGCGCGCACGCGGTCGCGCGATTCCTTCACTTCCGTATCCGGCAGGCCGACTATCGTAAACGAGGGCAAGCCATTGGCAAGGTGGACTTCGACACTTACCTCGGGTGCCTCCATGCCGGCCAGGGCGCGGCTTTTCAGGACGGCCAGACTCATCAGACTCCCCTGTGGCGCGAGCGCGGTCAGGATCAGTCTAGCGCTTGAAGCGCTGTCAGGCTTGAGATATGCCAGCAAGGCCGTGTAAATCGCGACCTTGCTGGCGGTACTTTATGCCTTTGCTTCGTTCAGGCGCGTTTCCAGTTCGATCAGGCGCAATTCCAGTGCATCGAGCTTGGCGCGGGTCTTGGCCAGCACTTGCGCCTGGATATCGAATTCCTCGCGCGTGACGAGATCGAGGCGGGCGAAGCCCTGGGTCATCATCGATTTCACGTTTTTCTCGATATCCTTGGCCGGCGAGTTCTCGATGGCCTGGTGAATCTTGCCTTGCAAGTCGTTAAAGAAGGTATTCATGTCCATGGTCAGTCCTTTTATGGTGCGGCATGTGCATCGCACCATTGCGGTGCACAGCGGTGTTAATCTGGTGCGAAAATAGGCAAATCCACAACGCTTCAGCAGCCCATTCCCGCATGCCCAAGGGCTTGCAGGGTATGTATGGACGGAAATGCACCTGTCAAGGCGGCTGAGAGCTGGCACGTATTCTGCTAAAGAAGTGATGAACGCTTTGTGATCTCCAGCCAAGATTTTAAACCTCAACCGCTTTAAAAGTTCAATAAAAGGGAATCGCCATGAAGAATCTGTCCAAGAACATGACTTTAGCAGCAGCGTTGACGCTGGCCATGACCGCCTTGTGCGGTAGCGCCATGGCCCAGGATGCAGTGGCAGCACCTGCTGCGGCCGAAGCCGTACCTGATAACGTGGTGAGCTACAACGTGGCGCTGACCAGCGATTACCGTTACCGCGGTGTGTCGCAAAGCCGCCTGAACCCGGCCGTCAGCGGCGGTGCCGACTATACCCACAATCCGACGGGCCTGTATGTCGGCACCTGGCTGTCGAGCATCAAATGGATCAAGGATGGCGGCGGCGATACCAGCCTGGAATGGGATATCTATGCCGGCAAGCGTGGCGAGATCAGCAAGGATTTCACCTATGACGTGGGCGGCCTGTATTACTTCTACCCATCGAATGGGCTGAGCACGAATGCCAACACCTTCGAGCTGTATGGTCAGCTTGGCTATGGTCCGGCCTACATCAAGTACTCGCACTCGACGACCAATCTGTTTGGTGTCGCCGACAGCAAGAACAGCGGCTACCTCGATGTGGGCGCGAATATCGATATGTACGAAGGTTATCTGCTGAACCTGCATGTGGGCCGCCAGAAGGTCGCACATAACGATTCCCTCAGCTACAACGATTACAAGATCGGCGTGACCAAGGATTTCGGCGTGGTGACCGTGGCTCTGGCCGCCGTCAAGGCCAACATCACGTCGCTGGCACCGAATGGCAAGAACCTGGCGAAATCCGGTCTCGTGCTGACCGTGTCCAAAACCTTTTAAGCGAGACTGCCATGAAAATGATTACCGCAATCATTAAACCGTTCAAACTGGACGAAGTACGCGAAGCCTTGTCGGCTATTAATGTGCAAGGCATTACCGTCACCGAAGTCAAAGGCTTCGGCCGCCAGAAAGGTCACACGGAACTCTACCGTGGGGCTGAGTATGTCGTCGATTTTTTGCCAAAAACCAAGATTGAAGCGGCCGTCGACGACGCCATTGTCGACCAGGCCATCGAAGCGATCGAAGGTGCCGCGCGTACCGGTAAAATCGGCGATGGCAAGATTTTCGTCTACAACCTGGAACAGGTCATCCGCATCCGTACCGGTGAAACCGGCAACGAAGCGCTCTAAGGGGAATATTGATGCATAAAAATATAACAAAATTGCTCGCCGGGATAGCCTGCCTGTGTGCGTTTGGCGTCGCCACGCCGAGCTTTGCCGATGCGCCCGCCAAGACGGAGGCGGCCACGACCACGGCCGTCGCCGCCCCCGCCGTGACGCCGGTGCCTGACGCCGCGCCCGCTGCCACCGCTCCGGCCCCGGCCGCTGCCGCGCCAGCCGCCGCGCCCGTCGCCAACAAGGGCGATACCAGCTTCATGATGATCAGCACCTTGTTGGTGATCTTGATGACCATCCCCGGCCTGGCCCTGTTCTACGGCGGCCTGGTGCGCTCGAAGAACATGCTGTCGGTGCTGATGCAAGTGTTCATGGTGTTCGCGCTGGTGATCGTGCTGTGGTGCATCTACGGCTACTCGATCGCCTTCACGGAAAAAACCGCCTTCTTCGGTGGCTTCGACCGCCTGTTCCTGAACGGTATCTGGGATCCGGCCAAGGGCACGTTTGCCGCCGCCGCCACCTTCAGCAAGGGCGTCGTCATTCCCGAGTTCGTCTTCGTGGCATTCCAGGGCACGTTTGCCGCCATCACCTGCGCACTGATCGTCGGCGCCTTTGCCGAGCGCGCCAAGTTTTCCGCCGTGCTGGCCTTCGTCGTGCTGTGGTTCACGTTCGCCTACCTGCCAGCGGCCCACATGGTGTGGTTCTGGACCGGTCCTGACCTGATCACCAATGCCGCCACCTCGGCCAGCGAAGCCCTGAAGGCGGGCTGGATCTGGCAAAAAGGCGCGCTGGACTTCGCCGGCGGCACCGTGGTGCACATCAACGCCGCCGTTGCCGGCCTGGTAGGTGCCATCATGATCGGCAAGCGCGTCGGCTACGGCCGCGAATCGATGGCACCGCACTCGCTGACGATGACCATGATAGGCGCATCCTTGCTGTGGGTGGGCTGGTTCGGTTTCAATGCCGGTTCCTCGCTGGAAGCGGGCGACGTGGCGGCCCTGGCCTTCGTCAACACCTTGCTGGCCACTGCCGCCGCCACCCTGTCGTGGGTGTTTGGCGAGTGGATCAGCAAAGGCAAGCCATCGATGCTCGGTGGCGCATCGGGCGCCGTGGCCGGCCTGGTGGCGATCACCCCGGCGGCCGGCTTTGTCGGCCCGATGGGCGGCCTGGTCATGGGCTTGCTGGCCGGTATCATCTGCCTGTGGGGCGTGAATGGCCTGAAACGCCTGATCGGCGCCGATGATTCGCTCGACGTGTTCGGCGTGCACGGCGTGGGCGGTATCCTGGGTGCCTTGCTGACGGGTGTGTTTGCTGCACCACAACTGGGCGGCCAGGGCATCTTCGACTATGTCACCAACAAGATGTCGGCGGATCCGTACTCGATCGGCCATCAGGTGTGGGTGCAGGCGCAAGCGGTCGGCACCACCATCATCTGGTCGGCCGTGGTCTCCGTCATCGCCTATAAACTGGTCGACATCGTCATCGGCCTGCGCGTACCGGAAGAGGAAGAGCGCGAAGGCCTCGATATCACCAGCCACGGCGAGCAAGCTTACCATGGCTAAATGATAATTATCTGGCATGCCAGCGCCCCGGCGCGGCATGTCCGGCTGGAAAAGGCGCCTCATTGAGGTGCCTTTTTTTCGTTGTGGGAATGGAAAAGGTCTTTAAAACAAGGCTTTTGCCCCGATTTGGGGTACTTACACGGTAATATAGTCGGCAGTTCTGTGTGCTTTTTTGAATACTGCACATAATTTAAGGATGTAACTATGGTTCCCCATCTCGTCACGGCCCTGACCGGACCGCTGCTCGACCTCGAAAAAAAGATTCTGGCCGCGACGCCGGCCATTGAGCGCTGGTTCCGCATGGAGTGGCAAGAGCATACGCCGCCCTTCTATTGCTCGGTAGACTTGCGTAACGCGGGCTACAAGCTGGCGCCCGTCGATACCAATCTGTTCCCTGGCGGTTTTCATAACCTGGCCACGGAAATGCTGCCCCTGTCCGTGCAGGCGGCCATGGCCGCCATCGACAAGTATTGTCCGGATGCCCGCAACCTGCTGATGGTGCCGGAATTGCACAACACCACGCCGCAATACCTGCAGAACGTGGCGCGATTGATGCAGATCTTCCGCCAGACGGGCCTGCACGTGCGCCTGGGCTCGTGGTCGCCCGAGATCACCCAGCCGACGCCATTGGCGTTACCAGATGGCAACATGCTCGTCATCGAGCCGCTCGTGCGCCTGAACAATGGCCGTCGCCTGGGCTTGAAGGATTTCGATCCGTGCACGATCTTGCTGAATAACGACTTGTCGGATGGCATCCCCGATATCTTGCAAAATATTCATGAACAAAGCCTGCTGCCGCCTTTGCACGCGGGTTGGGCCTTGCGCCGCAAGAGCAACCACTACACGGCCTACGATGAAGTGGTGAAAAAATTCGGCAAGATGATCGATGTCGACCCGTGGATGCTCAATCCCTTCCACGCCAAGTGCAGCGACGTCAACTTCCAGGAAGGCGAGGGCGAAGATGCGCTGGCCGCCAGCGTCGACGTGTTGCTGGCCAAGATCCGCAAGAAATACAAGGAATACGGCATCAAGGAAAAGCCGTTCGTCATCGTCAAGCCCGATGCGGGCACGTATGGCACGGGCATCATGACGGTGCGCGACGCCAGCGAAGTGCGTGACCTGTCGCGCAAGCAGCGCGAAAAAATGTCGATCGTCAAGGATGGCCAGCTGGTAACCGACGTGATCATCCAGGAAGGCGTGCCGACCTTCGAAAGCATCAAGGATGCCGTGGCCGAACCCGTCGTCTACATGATCGACCGCTACGTGGTGGGCGGTTTTTACCGCGTGCATGCGGAGAAGGGCGTGGATCAGAACCTGAACGCGCCCGGTTCGCAGTACGTGCCGCTGGCGTTTGCCCAGCAGCATGCCGTGCCGGACTTGAAGGCCAAGCCGGGCACGGCCGCGCCGAACCGCTTCTATGTGTACGGCGTGGTGGCGCGTCTGGCCTTGTTGGCCGCGTCGCTGGAAATGGAGCGCACGGACCCGAATCCCGAGGTGTATTGATCCCTCCCTGCGGCTGGCCGGGCGCGGCGACTACCGCGCCTGGCGATCTCGGCTAGAATCAAGCATTCCTTATCAGGCTCCCCGATTGGACGCACCATGAAAATTGCATTCCTTGCCGACCCGCTGGCAGGCTTCAAGACTTACAAAGATTCCACCTTCGCCATGATGCGCGAGGCGGCCAGGCGCGGCCACGCCGTGTACGCGTTCGAGCAGAAGGACATGGCGCTGGAAGAAGGCATCGTCACGGCATTGGTAAAACACATCGAGCTGACCGGCGACGAACACGACTGGTACAAGGTCGTCTCCACCGAGGAAGTGCGCCTGTCGGCCCTGGACGCCATCATCGAGCGCAAGGATCCGCCGTTCGACATGGAATACGTGTACGGCACGTATTTGCTGGAACTGGCGGAAAAACAGGGCGCCTGCGTCTTCAACAAGCCGTCCGCCATCCGCGACAACAATGAAAAGCTGGCCATTGCCCAGTTTTCCGAATTCACTTCGCCGACCCTGGTAACGTCGGATGAAGCGCGCCTGCGCGCCTTCCACGCCAAGCACCAGGACGTCATCTTCAAGCCGCTCGACGGCATGGGCGGCACGGGCATCTTCCGCGTCAAGGCCGATGGCCTGAACCTGGGCGCCATCATCGAGACCTTGAGCGAGAACGGCGCGCAAACCATCATGGCGCAGCGTTTTATCGCCGACATCGTCAAGGGCGACAAGCGCATCCTCGTTATCGGCGGCAAGCCGGTGCCGTTTTCGCTGGCGCGCATCCCGCAGGCGGGTGAAGTACGGGGCAACCTGGCCGCCGGCGGGACGGGCGTGGCGCAGCCATTGACGGCGCGCGACCTGGAAATCGCTGAAAAACTGGGCCCGATCCTGGCCGCGCGTGGCCTGATGCTGGTAGGATTGGACGTGATCGGCGACTATCTGACGGAAGTCAATGTCACCAGCCCGACCTGCTTCCAGGAAATCATGCAGCAGACGGGCTTTGATGTGGCTGCCATGTTTGTCGACGCCGTCGAGCATGGCGTTGCGCAAGCGCAGCAGCGTCAGACGGTGAAATGACCATGGTAGGGATTTTGCTCATGACACATGCACCGCTGGGACAGGCATTCATCGCCGCCTGCGCGCATGTGTTTCGCGGGCCAACAGAACGTTTTGAAGCCATCGACGTCGTCGCCGACCAGGACCTGGCGGAAGTGCAAAAGCTGGCGTCGGACGCCATCTGCCGCCTCGACGACGGCTCCGGCGTGCTGGTGATTACCGACGTGAAGGGCGGCACGCCGTCGAACTGCTGCAACAAGCTGGCCGATGCGGGCCGGGTGGAAGTCATCGCCGGCATCAGCCTGCCGATGCTGCTGCGCGCCATCACGTATCGCCGCGACACGCTCGACGTGGTGGTGGAGATGGCGCTGGCCGGTGCGCAAAGCGGCGCCGTGCGCGTCGATAACCGCATCCGCGTGGGCGAATAGGGAAGTGCAAGGCCGCCGCCCCGAAGGCGGCGGGTTTTATAGGCCAAGATTGTCATCAGCGTAGTGCATTCAGGGATAGAGACCATACAAAAATGATTCAAAGAGAACTCGAAATCATCAACAAGCTGGGACTGCACGCACGCGCCTCCGCCAAATTTACCCAGCTCGCCGCCAAGTTCAAGAGCGACGTCTGGCTGACCCGCAACGCGCGCCGCATC
The DNA here is from genome assembly GCF_019443505.1 of Janthinobacterium sp. PAMC25594. Lineage (NCBI taxonomy): Bacteria > Pseudomonadati > Pseudomonadota > Betaproteobacteria > Burkholderiales > Oxalobacteraceae > Janthinobacterium > Janthinobacterium sp. PAMC25594. Next base: position 3,189,700 of record NZ_CP080377.1, on the reverse strand, counting down.
AACGCCAAGTCCATCATGGGCGTGATGATGCTGGCCGCCGGCAAGGGCGCGAAAGTGACCCTGGAAGCCGAGGGCGATGATGAGCAGGCATGTGTCGATGCCCTCACCGCCCTGATTAATGACAGGTTTGGCGAAGGCGAGTAATGCCCGCCGAACGTAGCCGCAGCCGCATTCCGACAGGTCACCCCATGGCATCTTTCACGCTCCACGGCATCCCGGTCTCCCGCGGCATCGCCATTGGCCGCGCGCATCTGCTGGCGCCGGCCGCCCTTGACGTCAAACATTACCTGGTCGCCCAGGAACAGATCGAAGCCGAAGTCCAGCGCTTGCAAAACGCCATCGCCGCCGTCCACAAGGAACTGCAAACCCTGTGGAACGAGCTGCCGAAAGACGCCCCCACGGAACTGGGCGCTTTCATCGACGTGCACGCGCTGATCCTGTCGGACCCATTGATCGCCGAAGCGCCGCTCGACATCATCCGCTCGCGCCATTACAACGCCGAATGGGCGCTGCTGACGCAAATCGATGAATTATCGGCGCAGTTCGACGAAATCGAAGACCCGTATTTGCGCGAGCGCAAGGCCGATATCCAGCAAGTGGCAGAGCGCGTGCTGAAGGTCTTGCTGGGCACGGAACAGCTGCTGCCCAAGGCCGCGGCCGAAGACGAATTGATGGCGCAGATGATCGTCGTCGCGCACGACATTTCTCCGGCCGACATGCTGCAATTTCGCGACCGCTCCTTCATCGGCTTCATTACCGACGTGGGCGGGCAGAACTCGCACACGGCCATCGTCGCGCGCAGCCTCGATATCCCGGCCGCCGTCGGCATGTCGCAGGCGTCGATGCTGATCGAGCAGGACGACTGGCTGATCATCGACGGCGACGCCGGCGTGGTCATCGCCAACCCCAGCGCGCTGGTGCTGGAGCAGTACCGCGAGCGCCAGGTGGCCATGCAGCGCGCGCGCAAGAAGCTGGGCAAGCTGAAAAAGACGCCGGCCGTCACCAAATGCGGCACCCCCATCACCCTGCTGGCGAATATCGAATTGCCCGAGGATTGTCCTTTTGCGCTGGAATCCGGCGCCAGCGGCGTGGGCCTGTTCCGCTCCGAATTCCTGTTCATGGGCCGCGCCCACAAGATTCCCACCGAGGATGAGCAGTTCGAGGCTTACCGCAACACGGTGCAGTCGATGAAAGGGCGCGTGGTGACCATCCGCACGCTCGACATCGGCGCCGACAAGCCGCTCGACCAGTCCGACCATACGGCCTTGAATCCCGCGCTGGGCCTGCGCGCCATCCGTTACTGCCTGGCCGAGCCGCAACTGTTCCTGACGCAGCTGCGGGCGATCCTGCGCGCCTCGGCCTTCGGCAAGGTGCGCATCCTGATCCCCATGCTCGCGCATGCGTTCGAGATCGACCAGTCGCTGGCCATGATCGCGCAAGCCAAGGCCAGTCTGCGCGAGGAGGGCGTCAAGTTCGACGATGCCGTCGAAGTGGGCGCCATGATCGAGATTCCGGCCGCCGCGCTGGCCCTGCCCATGTTCGTCAAACGCATGGATTTCCTGTCGATCGGCACGAATGACCTGATCCAGTACACGCTGGCCATCGACCGCGTCGACTACGAAGTGGCGCATTTGTACAATCCGCTGCATCCGGCCGTGCTGCAACTGATCTCGATGACGATCGCGGCTGGCCACAAGGCGGGCATCGACGTGGCCGTGTGCGGCGAAATGGCGGGCGACGTGAAGCTCACGCGCTTGCTGTTGGGCATGGGACTGCGCGAGTTTTCCATGCATCCGGCGCAGCTGTTGGCGGTCAAGCAAGAGATCCTCAATAGCGACCTGGGCCTGATCGCACCGCAAATGCGCAAAATTATGCGTTCCATGGAGCCAAATGTGATCGCGGAAGCCGTGCAACAGTTGCAGCTAATGTAAACTGTCACCTATCAGCATCAGGACACATCGCGCGCGGCAAGAGGTGTCCTGATGCTACAGTTGCAGCACCTATCATCGCGGTGCCGCATCGACCATGGCCCGTGGGGCCACCCCCTTTATAAACCGACACACATGTCATCCATTGGAATCGTTTCGCCGCAAACCATGTATTTTGCGCAACCCCTGCAGCTGCAAAGCGGCGCATCGCTGCGCGACTATATGTTGATGTATGAAACCTACGGCACCCTGAACGCCGACAAATCGAACGCGGTGCTGGTCTGCCACGCCCTGAACGCCTCGCACCACGTGGCCGGCGTGTATGCGGACGAACCGAAAAGCACGGGCTGGTGGGACAATATGGTGGGACCGGGCAAGCCGCTCGACACCGACAAATTCTTCGTCATCGGCGTCAACAACCTGGGTTCCTGCTTCGGCTCGACTGGCCCCATGCACACCAATCCCGCCACCGGCAAGCCATATGGCGCCTCTTTCCCCGTCGTCACGGTGGAAGACTGGGTCAGCGCGCAGGCGCGCCTGGCCGATGAACTGGGCATCGCCCAGTTCGCCGCCGTGATGGGGGGATCTTTGGGTGGCATGCAGGCGCTGGCGTGGAGCATCATGTTTCCCGAGCGGCTGCGTCACTGCGTGGTGATCGCCTCGACGGCCAAGCTGTCGGCGCAGAACATCGCCTTCAACGACGTGGCGCGCCAGGCCATCCTGTCCGACCCTGACTACCGTGGCGGTGACTTTTATGCGCACGGCGTGGTGCCGAAGAACGGCTTGCGTGTGGCGCGCATGGTGGGCCACATCACGTATCTGTCGAATGACGACATGGCCGAAAAATTCGGCCGCAAGCTGCGCGACGCGGCGCAGACGGGCGACTACAAATTCGGCTTCGGCATCGATTTCGAGATCGAATCGTATCTGCGCTACCAGGGCGACAAGTTCTCCGAGTACTTCGACGCCAACACGTATTTACTGATTACCAAGGCGCTCGACTATTTCGACCCGGCGCGCGCGCACGGCGGCGACCTGGCCAAGGCCCTGTCGGGCACGAAAGCCAAGTTCTTCCTCGCCTCGTTTTCCACCGACTGGCGCTTCTCGCCCGAGCGCAGCCGCGAAATCGTCGAAGCGCTGGTGTGCAACCGCCGCCAGGTCACCTATGCCGAAATCGACGCACCGCATGGCCACGACGCTTTCCTGCTGGAAGATGCGCGCTACATGAACATGGTGCGCGCCTATTATGGCCAGGTCTGGCACGACATCGGGACGGGCTTGCCCATTCCTGCACCGCATACCGCCGTCCGCCAGGGCGCCAAGGAGACCGCATGACTTTTGACGAATTGAGCGCACTGCGCCCCGACCTGGCCTTCATCGCCCACTGGGTGCCGAACAACGCGCATGTGCTGGACGTGGGCTGCGGCGAAGGCGTGATGCTGCAGTATCTGCAAAGCGACAAGGAATGCAGCGGCTATGGCATCGAGATCGCCGACGACAAGGTGCTGGCCAGCACCCTGCGCGGCGTGAACGTGATCCAGCAAGATATGGAAAAGGGCCTGGCCATCTTTGGCGACAACAGTTTCGATACGGTGCTGTGCCTGTCGTCCTTGCAGATGATGAAGCAGGTCGAGCCGCTGCTGCGCGACATCGTGCGCGTGGGCGCCGAGGCCATCGTCTCGTTCCCCAACTTCGCCTACTGGCCGCACCGCGTGGCGCTGCTGAAAGGACGCATGCCCGTGTCGAAGTCGCTGCCCTACCAGTGGTACGACACGCCCAACGTGCGCTGCGCCACCATCAACGACTTCCGCGAACTGGCCGAGGAATGCGGCCTGGAAGTGATCGACTGCGTGGCCCTGGCCGAAGGCAAGATGGTCTCCGTGCTGCCGAACCTGCGCGGCGACCTGGCCGTCTTCCGCCTGCGTAAAAAAGCGGTGCATTGATGACCACAAGCCCGGCGCCTGGCTGGCGTTCCTACGTCAGCGGCCGCATGCTGGCCGTGCTGGTGCTGGGCTTCAGTTCCGGCCTGCCCCTGTTCATCCTGCTGTACCTGCTGCAGGCATGGCTGGCCAAGTCGGGACTGAACGTGAAGGCGCTGGGGCTGTTCGCCCTGGTGCAGTTCCCGTACATCTGGAAATTCCTGTGGGCGCCCCTGATGGACCGCTACCGCATCCTGGGGCTGGGACGCCGGCGCGGCTGGATGGCGCTGACGCAAGTGGCGCTGTTCTCTGCCATCGGCGCCATGGGCATGCTCGATCCGCTCACGCAGATCGGCCTGATCGCGGCCGCCGCGGGCGGCGTGGCCTTTCTGTCGGCCAGCCAGGATATCGTCATCGACGCCTACCGGCGCGAAATCCTGTCCGATAACGAGCAGGGCCTGGGCGCCGCCGTCATCGTCAACGCGTATAAAGTGGCGGGCATGGTGCCGGGCGCGCTGTCGCTGATCCTGGCCGACCGCATGCCGTGGCAGCCCGTCTTCTGGATCACGGCCGCCTTCATGTTGCCGGGCCTCGTCTGCACCCTGCTGATCAAGGAACCGACCGTGTACGGCTCGCCGCCGAAGACCATGCGCGAAGCCATCATCCTGCCATTCCAGGAGTTCATCGCGCGCGATGGTTGGCGTAACGCAATGTGGATCCTCGCCTTCGTATTACTCTACAAAATCGGCGACAGCATGGCCACGGCGCTGGCGACGAAGTTTTATCTGGACCTGGGTTTCAGCATGACGCAGATCGGCCTGGCCGCCAACACCACGGGTTTCTGGGCCAGCCTGGCCGGCGGCGTGGTGGGCGGCGTGTGGATGCTCAAGCTGGGCATCAACCGGGGTCTGTGGGTGTTTGGCGCGCTGCAGGCGATCGCGATTCTGGGATTCGCCTGGCTGGCGCAGGTGGGGCCGAATACCATGCTGCTCAGCGCCGTGATCGGTTTTGAAGCGTTCGCCAGCCTGGGCCTGGGTGCGGCCGCCTTTGTCGCGTTCCTGTCGCGCACCACGGACCCGCGCTACACTGCCACGCAATATGCCTTGTTTTCCAGCCTGAGCGCCGTGCCGCGCACCCTGATCAATGCCTCGGTGGGCTTTCTGGTCGCCGAGCTGGGCTGGTTCTCGTTTTTCATCGTGTGCTTCTTCCTGGCCTTCCCGGCCATGATGATGCTGCCTAAAATTGCTCCATGGAGGTCTGCCAATGGCACCAATATCCCTTAAACGTTACGCCATCCTGGCCAGCCTGTGCGCGGCTACCGCGCTGGCGCCGCTGTCCGCCCACGCCCAGCAGGCGACGGTCCAGGATGGCATCAAGGTACGCCCCTTGTCGACTTCGCGCATCTTTGCGGGCGGCGCCGATTTCAATGCGCAATCGAAGCAGCAATATGCGCAGCTGGTCAACGAAGCGAAGGAAAAAAACGCGCTGGTGCCCGACAGCGATCCGCAAGTGAAACGCCTGCGCGCCATCGCCCAGCGCATCATCCCGTTCGCCACGCGCTGGAACGAGGCGGCGGCCAGCTGGAACTGGCAAGTCAACCTGCTCAACTCGGACGAGGTCAATGCCTTTTGCATGCCGGGCGGGCAGATCGCTTTTTACAGCGGCATCATCACCAAGCTGAACCTGACCGACGATGAAGTGGCCGTCGTCATGGGGCATGAAATTTCGCATGCGCTGCGCGAACACTCGCAGGCGCAGGCTGGCAAGGGCAACCTGGCCGCCGTCGGCGCCAAGCTGGCCGGCGCCGGGCTGTCAGCCTGGCTCGGCGTCGATCCGAACATCACCAGTACCGCCACGAATATGGCGGCGCAGGGCGTGATGCTGAAGTTCTCGCGCGACGACGAACGCGAGGCAGATTTGATCGGCATGGACCTGGCCGCGCGCGCCGGCTTCGATCCGCGTGCCGGCGTGATCCTGTGGCAGAAAATGGCCGCCGTGAGCAAGGGCGCGCCGCCGGAATTCCTCTCGACCCATCCGTCGGGCAAGGACCGTATCTCGCAGATGAACAGCCACATGGCGCAAGTGCTGCCCTTGTACGCGCGCAGCAAGGGCGTCAGCGTGGACGCCTTGCCGCCGTACCGCAGCACCGCCATCGCGCAGCGCTAGGATGGCGAAGCGTCACGCCGCCGCACCGTTGCCCATGCGCGACGGCGTGGCGCCCAGTTATCTGTGGCTGCCGGAAGGGCAGTGGCCGGACATGCTCACCTTTCTGATCGAGCGCTATCCGCAGATCGGCGCCGCGCAATGGCTGGACCGCATGGCGCGCGGCGAAGTGCTCAATGGCGACGGCGCCGTGCTGGGTCCCGGCAGCGCGTACAAGCGCGGCATGCGCATTTTTTACTACCGCGAGCTGGAACGGGAAACGCCGATCCCGTTCCACGAAGAGATCCTGTTCCAGGATGAACACCTGGTGGTGGTCGACAAGCCGCATTTTTTGCCCATGACGCCGGCCGGGCGCTTTGTGCAGGAGACCCTGCTGACGCGCCTGAAGAAAAACCTGGACTGCGCCGAGCTGACGCCGATCCACCGCCTCGACCGCGAGACGGCTGGCGTGGTGATTTTTTCGCGCCAGGTAGACAGCCGGGGCGCCTACCAGACGCTGTTCCAGCGCCGCGAGGTGCGCAAGACGTATGAGGCGCTGGCGCCGCACCTGGATGGCCGCGATTTTCCATTCACCTATCGCAGCCGCATGGTCGAGGGCGAGCAGTTCTTCCTCATGCGCGAGGAGGCGGGCGAGCCGAACTCGGAAACCGTCATCGACGTGATCGAACGGCGCGGCGGGGTGAACCTGTACCGGCTGCACCCGCACACGGGGCGCAAGCACCAGCTGCGCGTGCACCTGGCTTCACTCGGCATCCCCATCGTCAACGATGCGTTTTATCCGCTGGCCCAGCGATGCCAGGAAGACGACATGTCGCACCCGCTGCAGCTGCTGGCGCGCGCCATCGATTTCACGGACCCTTTGAGCGGTGAGCCGCGCCATTTTGAGAGCCGGCGCATGCTGGCGTAACCCGACACCCCCATTGGCGTGTCAACCATGTTGTCGGATTACGGCCCTGCGGTCCTAACCCGACCTACGGTAGATCAGGCGTAGGTCGGCTTGGCGCAGCGTAAGCTGACACCACCGCCGACGTGTCAAAGATCAGCCCTTGACCGTGTAATCGATGATCAACGGCGCGTGGTCGGAAAAACGCTCGTCCTTGTAGACGCTGACCGTATGCGCCTGGGCCGCGATGCCGGGGGTGGCGACGTGATAGTCGATGCGCCAGCCCACGTTTTTCGCGTAGGCTTGTCCGCGGTTGCTCCACCACGTGTACTGGTCTTCGCGCTTGTCCAGGCCGCGGTGCACGTCGACAAAGCCCACTTCGTCGAAGACGCGCGTCAGCCATGCGCGTTCCTCTGGCAGGAAGCCGGAATTCTTCTTGTTGCCCTTCCAGTTTTTCAGGTCGATTTCGTGGTGGGCGATGTTCCAGTCGCCGCAGATGACCACTTCGCGCCCCAGCGCCTTCAATGCCAGCAGGTGCGGCAGGAACAGTTCCATGAAGCGGAACTTGGCTTCCTGGCGCTCCGGGCCGGATGAGCCGGACGGGCAGTACACGGAAATGACGGACAGGTTGCCAAAATCACAGCGCACATAGCGGCCTTCGGCATCGAATTCGGGGCTGCCGAAGCCGATATGCACGGCGTCCGGCTCCACCTTGCTGTACACGCCCGTGCCGGAATAACCCTTTTTCTCGGCATAGTGGAAATGGCCATGATAGCCGTGCGGGTTGAGGAATTCCGGCGTCATGTCGGGCAGCTGCGCCTTCAATTCCTGCACGCAGATGAAATCGGCCGTTTGCGTGCCCATCCAGTTGAAAAAGCCTTTTTTGGCGGCGGAACGGATGCCGTTCAGGTTGGCGGAGATAATTTTTGGCATAGGTCGAGAGTAAAAGGACGCTGGGCGGGGCCGGCGGGCGCGGCATGGCGATTGTCTCGCCGCTGCGCGCGGATTAAAATACAGGCACTTTTAAAAAATGAGGCTAATGTGAATAATTTACGCCAGCAGTTTATCGCGTTTTCAGTATCCAAGGGCGTCTTGCGGTTTGGCGAGTTCACCACCAAGGCCGGACGCCAGTCGCCGTACTTCTTCAATGCGGGCCTGTTCCATGACGGCGCCACCCTGGCCGAGCTGGCGCAGTTCTACGCGCAGACCCTGCTCGATTCGGGCGTGGAATTCGACATGCTGTTCGGTCCCGCCTACAAGGGCATCACCCTGGCGTCGGCCACCGCCGTGGCGCTGGCCGGCAAGGGCCGCAACACCTCGTTCGCCTTCAACCGCAAGGAAGCCAAGGACCATGGCGAAGGCGGCACCATCGTCGGCGCCAAGCTGCATGGCAAGGTCGTCATCATTGACGATGTGATCTCGGCCGGCACCTCGGTACGCGAATCGGTGGACATGATCCGTGCCGCCGGCGCCGAGCCATGCGCCGTGCTGATCGCCCTGGACCGCATGGAGCGTTCGGGCCCGGATGGCCAGCTGTCGCCCAGTTCGGCGGTGCAGGAAGTGTCGAAACAGTACGGCATTCCCGTCATCTCGATCGGCAACCTGGACGACTTGTTCGGTTACCTGAATGGCGCTGGCGCCGATCCGGAACTGCTCCAATATAAAGAAGCCGTTTCCGCCTACCGCACGCGCTACGGCATTTAAGTCGGTTTTTCCAGCAGCGCCCGCAGCCGCGGGTCGCTGCAGGCAGCACCGGCCGATGGGTGGCATTGCAACAGCCGCCGCAACAGCGCGCCACCGATGCCGCGCCGGCGGAACGGCGGTTTCACGAACAGCATGTTTACCGTCACGTCATCCGCATGTTTGCTGATATCGAGCATGGCCACTTGCTGGCCGTCGATCCATGCGCACAGCGCACTGTCCCCTTGCCAATCGATGTGCATCACACCAGCCATGGTTTGAGCGCCGCATGCAGGCCCAGGGCGAACAGCCCGACAAAAAAACACCGCTTGAACACCTGCTGCGCGATGCGCCCGCGCAGCCATTGGCCGGCCAGCATGCCGGCCAGCGCGGGCAGCAGCGCATACGCGGAAGCACTGGCCGCACCGAGGCTGAAGTCGCCGTGCACGGCCAGGCTGGCCGCCAGCGCCACGGTCGATGCGGTAAACGCCAGGCCCAGCGCCTGTATCAGGGCGTCGCGCGCCAGGCCCAGTCCCTGCAGATACGGCACGGCGGGAATCACGAACACGCCCGTGGCGGCCGTCACCAGTCCCGTCGCCGCGCCCGCCAGAGGGCCCAGCCAGGCTTCGTGCCGCGCCGGCACGCGCAGCTGCAGCGAGAACAATCCCGCCAGCGCATACAGCATCAGCGCCACGCCCAGCGCGACGACGGCCCAAATACCGCTGTCCTTCGGCAGCAGCGCGCCGCCCGCGAGGGTGCCGCCCATGACGGCGGCCAGCATGGGCCACAGGCGCCGCAGCAGGGCGCGCAGGCCGGGGCCGGCCGCCAGCTGCCACACATTCGTCACCATCGACGGCACGATCAGCAGCGCCGCCGCCTGCACAGGCGGCATGACAAGGCTGAGCGTGCCCATGGCCACCGTCGGCAGGCCCAATCCGACTACGCCCTTGACGAAGCCAGCGACGAGGAAACTGGCGCCGACGGCCAGCATGAATGACGTCTCCATCTTTTTTATCCCACAGTGATTTTGCGTGGATTCTGCGCTTGCCCGGGACTTTCGCCAAGGTGGATTATTTTGAGTCAGCCTCAGTAAAATACGAAGGCTGATAAGATGGCGAAAAGGAGAGCTGCCATGCGTTTTGATCTGGTCGATTTGCAGCTGTTCGTCAACGTGGTGGAGGCGGGCAGCCTGACGGCGGGCGCCGCGCGCAGCCACCTGGCGCTGGCCTCAAGCAGCGCGCGCGTGCGCGGCATGGAAGAGATGCTGGGCATGCCCCTGCTGCTGCGCGGGCGGCGCGGCGTGGAGCCGACACCCGTGGGGCAGACTTTGCTGCATCACGCGCGCCTCGTATTGCTGCAAATGGAGAAAATGCGTGGCGAACTTGGCGAATTTGCGCGCGGTTTGAAAGGACAGTTGCGCCTGCTGTGCAATACGGCAGCGCTCAGCGAATTTTTGCCCGAGGCGCTCGGTGCTTTTCTCGACCGCCATCCGAACCTGACCATCGACCTGGAAGAGCGCCTCAGTTACGATATCGTCAAGGCCGTCTCGGAAGGGCTGGCCGACATGGGCATCGTGTCCGACTCGGTCGACATGCGCGGCTTGCAGACGTTTTTGTTCCGCCCCGACCGGCTGGTGGTCATCGCGGCGGCCGACGGCGTGCATCACCGCGCGCTCGGACACGATGGCGTCGTCGACTTTGCCAGCGTGCTGGATCACGATTTCATCGGCCTGGCCGATGACAGCGCGATGCAGCAGTACCTGGGCATGCACGCGGCGCGCCTGGGCCGCCCGTTAAAGGTGCGCGTGCGCCTGCGCAGTTTCGATGCCGTCTGCCGCATGGTGGCCAGCGGCGTGGGCATCAGCGTGGTGCCGCTGGCGGCGGCCAGCCGCTGCCAGCAGACGATGGCGCTGCGCTGCCTGGAATTATCCGATCCCTGGTCGGTACGCAATCTGACGATTTGCGTGCGCCAGTTCAGTGAATTACCCCTGTATGCGCGCCAGTTGATCGATCATCTGAAGGCGTGACAGGGCATGACAGGAGCAGCGATGCGTTTTTCAGAAGACAAGATGGCCAGCCTGCGGTGCAGCGACCAGGTCGAGCGTCCCATCCACATCTGGCAGCCCGAGCATCCACGTGCCGTGATCCTGGCGATCCACGGCGGCATGGCGCACGCGGGCGACTATGTCACGCCGGCGCTGTATTTTCGCCAGCACGGCATCGCCACCGTCAGCTTCGACATGGTGGGCCACGATGGCAAGCGCAAGGTCGATATCCCCTCGTTCGAGGCCTTCCTCGACGATGAAGAGCTGTTCCTCGCCTGGGTCAAGCAGGCGTATCCGGGCTTGCCTATCTTTGTCATGGGGCACTCCATGGGCGGCCTGATCGCCACGCATTTGGGGCTGCGGCGTTTTGCGGGCGACCCGGCGATCAAGGGCTTTGTTATTTCATCGCCGTATTACGTGAATGCGATTCCCGTGCCGAAGGTGCTGCAGATGCTGTCCGGCTGGCTGGCACAGCGCTTCCCGACGATGAAGGTACCGCTGGGGAATCTGACCATGCTGCTGACGCACGATCAGACCATCACCGCGCGCCATTTCCAGGATGAGCGCGACGGCATCCGCGCCAGTGCAGCGTCGGTGCGCTTCGCCCATGCCTTGATGTCGGCGCAAAAGGAACTGGCGGGCGGCTTGTCGGACTGGCGTTTCCCCCTGTTCGCCGTGGTGGCGGGCGACGACAAGCTGGCCGACAGTCGCGCCACGGAAAGCCTGCTGCGCAGCGTGCCCGATGGCCTGCTCGACTACCATTTTTACCCAGCCAATTATCACGAGAACTTCAATGAGGTGAACCGTGACGTGATCTTCGCCGCCATCCTGGCCTGGATGGAGAAACTGCTCGCACCCGTGCAGGCTTGAGGGCCAGGTATCGTTATAATCGGATTCACTGAATTTACCGTCGGCGCATGCCGGCCCGGTCCCCGCGGCACAGGGGAATACTCAAGGAACGAACGATGCGCTTGCTGATTGCCCTGTTACTCCCGTGGCTGACTTTTTTCACGATCGGCCGTCCGATCGCCGGCATCATTTGCCTGATCCTGCAAATTACCCTGATCGGCTGGCTGCCGGCGACGATCTGGGCCGTATATGCGCTGAGCCAGTACAAGACGGACCAGAAGATCGCCGACGCCATGCGCCGGCGCTAAGCTAAGACTGGCTTAAGCTGCGCTTCCTATCTTGATTCAACCGACATGAGGAGAGTGAGATGGCATTAAACAGACGCGGTACCCTGGGCCTGGCGGCGGCGATGCTGGCCGCCGGGCTGTTGCTGGGAAGTGCGGCGCAGGCGCAGGGCGATAGCGCTTTGCCGCCCGTGCAAAAGAGCGGGGTGGTGGAGTATCTGAGCGGCGGTATCGGCCTCGATGAATCGACGGCCATCAAGAGCGCCAGCCGGCAATGGCCTTTGAGCCTGGTGTTTTCCGTGCAGGCGGCGGGCAAGGCGGAATTTGCCTCCGACGTGAAGCTGACAATACGCGACGCCAAGGGCGCGCAGGTGCTGGAAACGACGGCCAGCGGACCGTTCCTGCTGGCGAAACTGCCACCGGGCAGCTACAGCCTGCATGCCACCCTGGCCGGCAAGACCCTGGAGCGCAAGGTGCAGGTCAAGGCGGGCAGTTCCGCGCGCGTGGAGCTGGTCTGGCCGGCGGGAACGAACCCGGGCCGGCCTTGATGCGGCGACGGCAGCCCGATCAGCTGACCGCGAGCACGCGCCCTTCGGCGGCGCTTTGCAGCGCCAGTTCGATCAGGCGTATCGTCGCCGCCGCATCCTCGGCCGCCACGGGCGCCGCTGTGCCGTGGCGGATGGCGTCGGCCATGCCCTGGTAAAAGTCCTGGTAGCGGCCCGCCTGTATTTCCAGGTGTTCACAGTGCCCGTCCGGCTGCGTGCCCAAGTGCAGCGCGCCGCGCACGGGGTCCACGCCCCAGCCGGGCCGGCCCGGCCTGGCGCCTGCCTTCAGGGCGTCTTCCTGCGGGTCGAGGCCAAACTTCACGAAACTGCCCTTGTCGCCATGCACGGCGAAGCGCGCCGTCGGCGCTTTTACCAGGCAGCCGGCTTGCAGCACCACGCGCAGCCGGTCGTAGTACAGCACAAGGTGGAAATAATCGACAGCCTGCGCGCCATCGCGTTGCAGGACGATATCGGCGTACAGCTTTTCCGGCTGGCCGAACAGCTGCATGGCCTGGTCCAGCATGTGCGGGCCTAGGTCGTACAGCAAGCCGCCACCGGGTGCGCCGGACTCGCGCCAGCGCTGGCGGATTTCGGGGCGGAAACGGTCAAAATGCGATTCGACGCTGGCGATGCGCCCCAAGGTGCCTTGCGCCAGCAGCGCTTTCAGGGTCAGGAAGTCGCCATCCCAGCGCCGGTTGTGATACACGCTGAGCACCAGCTTGCGCTCTTGCGCCAGGGTGATCAGGGTCTGTGCTTCAAAGCTTGAAATGGTGAAGGGCTTGTCGACCACCACGTGCTTGCCCGCCTGCAGAGCCGCTTGCGCCAGGCTGAAATGCGCCTCGTTGGGCGCGGCGATGACGACCAGTTCGATCGATGCATCGGCAAACAGCTGCGCCGCATCCGCATACACGGTGGCGTGCGGCCAATCCTTGCGCACGAGCTCCGGCTTGCTGGAGGCGACGGCCGTCAGCTCCAGGGCATCGATGGTGGACAGCACGGGAGCGTGGAAGGTGGAGCCGGCAAAGCCGTAGCCGACCAGGCCGGTCTTGATCTTGTTCATGGCGTATTCACGGGTGCGTGGAAGAATCCATGATCATACCTGCAAGCGGGCGGCGGCACCGTTGCAGCAATGCTGCCACGATGTGCCGCCGCGCATGCCTTAGTTCAGGCTCCAGACGTATTGCACCTTGACGCTGGCGCTGACGGGCTTGCCGCCGGCGAGGGCAGGCTTGAACGTACACTTGGCAATGCCGCTGCGTGCCGCCTCGTCGAGGGCCGGATGGCCACTGCTTTTGACCACGCTCGAATTCGTTACCTTGCCGGAGGCATTGACGTCAAAGGACATGTTGACCGTGCCCTCTTCCTTCGCCTGCAGCGATGTGGCTGGGTAGACCGGTTTGCCGCAGACGCCAAAGTCGATGATGGGACGGCGCTCCAGTACCGGCGCACTGTCGGCGGCGACGGCCTGGCCGTAGATGCCGAGGCAGGCGCCGGCGAGGACCAGCAGCGGCACGGCCGCTTTCCAGTTCAGGGGCTGTGGTGCAGGGCGCAGCAATCGTTTGATACGTGACATAAGATCTCCTCCGTTGGCCGCCTGGGCCAGGTGGTGGGTTGAGAACTGGAGACGTTCCAGTTCCGAGAGTGCAAGAGCCAGACGCCGCGGTTCGCCCAGTTGTCTTGCTGCGAAATCATCTGCAATATGTTCGCGTTCGAGGCGCACGCCGCGAGAGATCCACCAGACGGCAGGGTGGAAGAACAGCAGCGCCTCGATGGCGTTTTGCAACAGGTTGAGCAGATAATCGTGGCGCCGGATGTGCGCCAGTTCGTGCGCCAGCAGCGCATCGAGCAGCTGCGGCGGCATGCCGGTGATCAGCGCTGCGGGCACCAGCACCATGGGGCGCCAGATGCCGGCCGCGAGCGGGCTGGCGATGTTGTCGAGTACGCGCAGGCGCACGGGCCGCGCCACGCCGGCATCCTGCGCCATGCGCGACAGCCTTGTCTGCAGTTGCTCATGTGTGGCGCCCGTCTTGCTGGCGCTGCGCTCTATCCATAGCATGCCCAGTGCCATGCGCATGGCCAGCACTGCGGCGCATAGGGCCCAGACGCCGACGACGGCGCGAAGAAGCAGGTCCAGGTCAGGCAAGGTCGTGGGCATGAGCAGTGCGGCCGGCAGCAAGGTGCTGGAGAACATGGCACCCGTGGCATCGCCATCGGCCAGGCGCAAATACAAGCCCGCTGCCGGCCATGCCAGGCAGGCCAGCAGGGCACCGCAACCGACGGCGTAGCGTGCCTCGGGACGCGCATTGCGCAGGGCGGCCCACGCCAGCGCCGTGGCGCAGCCGATCAGCAAGCCTTGCCACAGGAAATGCAGCAGAGTCCAGCCCAGCGCTGGCACGAAGCCGCTCATGATTGATCGTCCTTGAGCATTTTTTCTATCTCTTCGCGCTCGGCGCGCGACACGCCCGTGCGCAGCGCCGCCAGCACCAGCGCCTTGGCCGAACCGGCAAAGGCTTTTTGCATCAATTCCTTGAGCAGATTCGTCTGCAGGCTGTCCTGTGCCTGGGCCGGCGCATACACGTGCGAACGCTGGCTTGCGTCGCGGATCAGCAAGCCCTTGGTGTGCATGATCTGCATCAAGCGCAGCACGGTGCCATACGTGATGGCCGGCTTGGTCAACGTCATCGCCTCGTGCATCTGCTTGGCCGTGGCGGCGCCCAGCGGCCACAGTGTTTGCAGCAGATCGAGCTCGGCAGCCGTTGGTTTCGGGATGTCGGGAGTCTTGGCCATGCTATTTTTCCTCTTGCTGGAATCTCAATGTAGCTAAGTAGGTCGCAATAAATTATTGTGATTTCTGACTTCCATACCCGGCGCTCTGCGGTGTTGCCCGCTGCTAGCAGTGCTCGCACTGCGTCGCAGCTGGCGCCTTGCAGAGCATCCGGTTCTGTTCGTCATAACTTCACAATAATTTCCCACGACCTACTTAGATTAATCGTTGTAGACAAAAATGTATACTTTAATTTTATGTACCGCATAAGCGCCTTGCAGGCATGGGGAAAAAACTAGACAAGCTTGTTTATGCGTGGAGCGGCCAGGCAAAAAAAAAGACGCCGCAGCGTCTTTTCCTTGGGGGGCGTGGGAATTATCCCGCCAGCTTGGCCTTCAAGAGTTCCGTCAGCTGGGCCGGGTTGGCCTTGCCTTTGGAGGCTTTCATGGCCTGGCCGATCAGCGCGTTGATGGCCGCTTCCTTGCCGGCGCGGTACTGCTCCACCGATTTGGCGTTGGCCGCCAGCACTTCATCGACGATGGCTTCCAGGGCGCCCGAGTCCGAGATCTGCTTCAGGCCCTTGGCGTCGATGATGGCGTCGACCAGGTTCTCGTCGTTTGACTTCGCTTCCCACATGCCGGCAAAGACTTCCTTTGCCGCCTTGTTCGAGATCGTGCCGTCGGCAATGCGCTTGAGCATGGCGGCCAGCTGCGCGGCGGAGACGGGCGCGTCGTCCAGGTCCACGCCTTCGCGGTTCAGGGTCGACGACACGTCGCCCATCAGCCAGTTGGCGGCGGCCTTGGCGTTTTCCTTGCCGGCTTTCTCGACCACGGCGACGAAATAGGTGGCCATGGCTTTCGATTGCGTCAGCACCAGCGCATCGTAGTCCGGCAGCGCGTATTCGCTGATGAAGCGCGCGCGCATGGCGGCCGGCAGTTCCGGCATCGATGCCTTGACCGTGGCTATCCACTCTGGCGAGATGACCAGCGGCGGCAAGTCAGGATCCGGGAAATAGCGGTAATCCTGCGCGTCTTCCTTGCTGCGCATTTCGCGCGTTTCCTTGCGGTCCGGATCGTACAAGCGCGTCGCCTGCACGACCTTGCCGCCGTCTTCGATCAGTTCGATCTGGCGGCGCACTTCGACGTGCACGGCTTCCTCGATGAAGCGGAAGGAGTTCAGGTTCTTGATTTCGCAGCGCGTGCCGAATTCCTTCTGGCCGACGGGGCGCACGGAGACGTTGACGTCGCAGCGGAACGAGCCCTCCTGCATGTTGCCGTCGCAAACGCCCAGCCACATGACCAGCGAATGCAGCGCCTTGGCGTAGGCCACGGCTTCGGCGGCGCTGCGGATTTCCGGTTCCGAGACGATTTCCAGCAGCGGCGTGCCGGCGCGGTTCAAGTCGATGCCGCTCATGCCCGCGTAGTCTTCATGCAGCGATTTGCCGGCGTCTTCTTCCAGGTGGGCGCGCGTCAGGTTGACCGTCTTGGTGACGAATTCGCCATCCTTTTCGTAGCCGAAGGTCAGGGCGCCACCGATGACGACGGGGTCTTCGAACTGGCTGATCTGGTAGCCCTTGGGCGAATCGGGATAAAAATAGTTTTTACGGGCGAAGACCGAGTGCGGCGCCACGGTGGCACCCACGGCCAAACCAAAACGGATCGCGCGGTCGACGGCTTGCTTGTTCATCACGGGCAGCACGCCTGGCAGCGCCAGGTCGACTGGGCTGGCTTGCGTGTTGGCGTCGGCGCCGTACTTGATCGGCGAACCGCTGAAAATTTTGGATTCGGTCGTGAGCTGCACGTGATTCTCAAGACCGATGACGACTTCCCATTGCATAGTGTTCTCGCTTATTTTTTGATGGCGCCGCCTGGGCGGCGCGAATTTTTTCTTAGATGCCGGCAGTTGCGTTGCCTGGAGCACGCGTATGCCAGTCCGTCACTTGCTGGAACTGGTGGGCCACGTTCAGCAGTTTGGCTTCGCCAAAATAATTGCCGATGATTTGCAGGCCGACGGGGCGCTTGCCATTCTTGTCTCCCGCGCCGAAGCCGCAGGGAATCGACATGCCGGGCAGGCCGGCCAGGCTGGTCGACAGGGTGTAGATGTCGGCCAGGTAGTTCGCCACCGGGTCGTCCGTCTTGTCGCCCAGGTCCCAGGCGACGGTCGGCGCGACGGGGCCCATGATGACGTCGCAGACGGCGTTCGGGCCATTTAATACGGCATCGAAATCCTGCGCGATCAGGCGGCGGATCTTTTGCGCCTTCAGGTAGTAGGCGTCGTAGTAGCCGTGGCACAGCACATAGGTGCCGACCATGATGCGGCGCTGCACTTCCGGGCCGAAGCCCTGGGCGCGCGACTTCTTGTACATGTCCTGCAAATCCTTGTACTCGGCGGCGCGGTGGCCATAGCGCACGCCGTCGTAGCGCGACAGGTTCGACGACGCTTCTGCCGGCGCGATCATGTAGTAGGCGGGAATCGACAGGGCCGTGTTGGGCAGCGAGATGTCGACCAGGGTGGCGCCCAGCTTTTCATACTGCGCCAGCGCGCCGCGCACGGCCGCTTCCACATCCTTGGCCAGGCCTTCGCCGAAGTACTCGCGCGGCACGCCGATGCGCAAGCCCGTCAACGGCTGGCCCAGCTCACGTGAAAAATCTTCCGTCACGCCGCCCTGTTCCGGCGACAGGCTGGTCGAGTCGCGCTCGTCGAAGCCGGCCATGGCGCTCAAGAGCAGGGCGCAGTCTTCGGCCGAGCGGGCCATCGGGCCACCCTGGTCCAGCGACGAGGCAAAGGCGATCATGCCGAAGCGCGACACGCGGCCATACGTCGGCTTGATGCCGGTGATGCCGCAGAAGGCGGCTGGCTGGCGGATCGAGCCGCCCGTGTCGGTGCCGGTGGCCGCTGGCGTGAGGCCGGCGGCGACGGCGGCGGCAGAACCGCCCGAGGAGCCGCCTGGCACGGCTGTTTTATCCCACGGGTTCTGCACGGCGCCGAAGGCCGAGTTCTCGTTGCCGGAACCCATGGCGAATTCATCGCAATTGACCTTGCCCAAAGTGACCATGCCGGCCGCCTGGAATTTTTCCACCACGGTGGCGTCAAACGGGCTGGCGTAGTTGGCCAGCATTTTCGAGCCGGCCGTCGTGCGCCAGCCTTTCGTGACGAACAAGTCCTTGTGCGCGATCGGCACGCCCGTCAACGGCGTGGCCGTGCCAGCGGCGATGCGCGCGTCGGCCTCGGCCGCTTGCGCCAGGGTCAGGGCACGGTCGACGTGCAGGAAGGCGTTCGAAGTGTCCGCCGCGATGCGGTCGAGGAAGTGCGTCGCCAGTGCAACGGCGGAAATTTCCTTGTTCTGCAAAAGCGTGGACAGCTGTTTGATGGATTTTGTATGCATGGCGTTTCTATTTTGATATTCGGCAAGAAGGCGGGAACGGCGCAACGGCGTGTTTATTCGATAACCTTGGGCACGAGATACAGGCCATCCTGGACCTTCGGCGCCACGGCCTGATAGGCGTCGCGGTGATTCGTTTCGGTGGCGATGTCTTCGCGCAGGCGCAGGGCGATATTGTCCATATGGGCAGCCAGCGGGTGGCTCAGGGGGGCCACGCCATCGGTATTGACGGCTTGCATTTGTTCCGCCAAGGCAAAAATCTTGTTCAATTGGGCCAGGGACGTGACGGCCTGATCGTCGGCCATTTCGAGTTGTGCCAGGTGGGCGATGCGTTTTACGTCGGAGAGTGTCAGGGACATGGCGAATGGCGCGGAGTGCCGCGCATTAGTATTAAGTTGGCGTTTTGATAAAACGCGAATATTTACTGCTATTTTGCTCACAAAAATCGAGGAATGCCGCGTAACTCGCGGCTGCAAGAGTCGCACTTTTCCATGGTTTTTGAGCAAATCGCATTCAAATTATAAGGTAGAATGGCGGGTTAATGCGTTGCCGGCGCTGATGGACCGCAGCCGCAGCATAGAAAAGATTGCGCAAGCGCCAAGCGAAACCCGGAAAAATCGCCTTCATGGATTTTCAGGGTGCCTGAAAGCGCCCGCTTTGAAACTCCCCATAAACAGCTTTTGCGCAGCTCGATGCGCTACAGGACACTCATGTTTGGTTTTTTACGCAGGTATATCTCCACCGATCTGGCCATTGACTTGGGCACGGCCAACACCCTTATTTATGTGCGCGGCCTCGGTATCGTCCTGGACGAACCGTCCGTCGTCGCCATCCGCCAGGAAGGCGGTCCGAATGGCAAGAAGACCATTCAGGCAGTCGGCAAGGAAGCCAAGCAGATGCTGGGCAAGGTGCCGGGCAATATCGAAGCGATCCGTCCGATGAAAGATGGCGTGATCGCCGACTTTACCGTGACCGAGCAGATGCTCAAGCAATTCATCCGCATGGTGCATGACTCGAAATTCTTCCGTCCATCGCCGCGCATCATCATTTGCGTGCCGTGCGGTTCGACCCAGGTCGAGCGCCGCGCGATCCGCGAATCGGCGCTGGGCGCCGGCGCTTCGCAGGTGTACCTGATCGAAGAACCGATGGCAGCGGCCATTGGCGCGGGCTTGCCCGTGTCCGAAGCGACCGGCTCGATGGTGGTCGACATCGGCGGCGGCACCACGGAAGTGGGCATCATTTCGCTGGGCGGCATGGTCTACAAGGGTTCCGTGCGCGTGGGCGGCGACAAGTTCGATGAAGCCATCGTCAACTACATCCGCCGCAACTACGGCATGCTGATCGGCGAACAGACGGCCGAAGCCATCAAGAAGGCCATCGGTTCGGCTTTCCCGGGTTCGGAAGTGAAGGAAATGGAAGTCAAGGGCCGCAACCTGTCCGAAGGCATCCCCCGTTCGTTCACCATTTCCAGTAATGAGATTCTCGAAGCGCTGACCGATCCGCTGAACAACATCGTTTCGGCCGTGAAGAACGCGCTGGAACAGACGCCGCCGGAACTGGGCGCCGATATCGCCGAAAAAGGCATGATGCTGACGGGCGGCGGCGCATTGCTGCGCGACCTGGACCGCCTCCTGATGGAGGAAACCGGCCTGCCGGTGCTGGTGGCCGAGGACCCGCTCACCTGCGTGGTGCGCGGTTCCGGGATGGCACTGGAACGTATGGACAAGCTCGGCTCGATCTTCTCCTACGAATAATCTGACAGAAGGGCCGGAAACCATTCCGGCCTTTTTTTGGTTTTGGCGCCGGCATTCGACCGGGGCCTGCACGTTGGCGCACTGCGCCTGGCCTGATTATTGGAAGTCATGGAATACAGTCCTCCGCCACTTTTCAAACAAGGCGCCTCCGCCCGCGTCAAGATGATGGTGTTCGCCGGCATTTCTATCGCCCTGTTACTGGTCGATTCGCGCATGCACGCCTTGACGGCCGTGCGCCAGGCAGTCGGTACCGTGCTGTATCCGGTGCAGATGGCGGCCCTGGTACCGCGTGATGTGGCGCTGGGCGTCGGCAACTACTTTTCTTCGCTGTCCTCGCTGGAAAAACAGGTGCGCGACCTGAAGCACGAACAAATCGCCTCGGCGCAGATCATGCAGCAGGCGCAGCTCAACATCGTTGAAAACAACCATTTGCGCAAATTGATGGAAGCGCGCGAGCGCGTTCCCGTGAAGACCCTGATGGCTGAAGTCCTGTATGACACGCGCGATTCGGCCACGCGCAAGATCGTGCTGGATCGGGGCATCCAGAATGGCGTCGAACTGGGCCGTCCCGTAATCGATAACCTCGGCGTGGTGGGGCAGGTCACGCGCGTGTTCCCGTTCACCTCCGAAGTAACCCTCTTGACCGATGAAGAACAGGCGATTCCCGTGCAGCTGCTGCGCAATGGCGTGCGCAGCGTGGCCATCGGCCGCGGCAAGTCCGGCACCATGGAGCTGCGCTTTACGGCCCCCACCGCCGACATCCAGATCGGCGACATCGTCATTACCTCGGGCCTCGATGGCCTGTACCCGGCCGGCCTGGCCGTGGCGCGCGTGACCCTGGTCGAGCGCAATGCGCATGGCCCGTTCGGCCGCGTCGTGTGCCAGCCGCTGGCCGGCATCGAACGCAACACCCAACTGCTCATCCTGATGACGTCGCCGGAGATTCCACCGCGTCCGCCAGCCGAAGACGTCAAGACGGGCCGCAAGATCGCCGGCAAGATGGCGCCCATCAAGGACCCGGCGGCCGCCGCGACCCCGCCCGCCGCCACCGCCGCACCGGCGGCAAAACCGCCAGCCACGCCTGCCGCCGTGCCGAAACCGGCTGTGGTACCTGCCGCCGTGCCACCGAAGGAGGCGACACGATGAACCGCCCGCATTACATCCTGCTGCCGGTCAGCCCCCTGTTCATCGGCTTCTCCCTGCTGTGCGCTTTTCTGCTGAACCTGCTGCCATGGGGGCAGTTCGTCGGCGTGCCCGATTTCGTCGCCCTGGTGCTGGTCTTCTGGGGCATCCACCAGCCGCGCAAGGTCGGCATCGGCGTGGCGTTCTTCATGGGCCTGATGATGGACGTGCACGACTCGACCCTGCTCGGCGAGAATGCGCTGGCCTACACCTTGCTGTCATATTTCGCCATCATGATGCACCGCCGCGTGCTGTGGTTCCCCATCCTGACGCAGGCGCTGCATGTGCTGCCGCTGCTGCTGCTGACGCAGGCGCTGCAATTGCTGACGCGCCTGATCGTCTCGGGCCGTTTCCCCGGCTGGCTCAATTTCATCGAGAGCTTCGTCGCCGTGGCCCTGTGGCCCTTCGTCACGTGGGTCTTGCTGGCGCCACAGCGCCGTGCCGTGGACCGCGACCATAACCGGCCGATTTGACGGGCGCCTGCCATGACTGAACTGAAAAATACCGAGCGCGAGCTGCATTTTTTCCGCATGCGCCTGACCATCCTGGGCGCGCTCGTCTTCGTCTGCTTTTCGCTGCTGCTGGCGCGCTTCATCTGGCTGCAGGTGATCAAGCACGAGGACTACGCGACCAAGGCCGAAGACAACCGCATCGCCGTGGTGCCCATCGTGCCCACGCGCGGCCTGATCCTCGACCGCAACGGCGTGGTCCTGGCGCGCAATTACTCGGCCTATACGCTGGAAATCACGCCGTCGAAATTGAGCGCCAGCCTCGATTCGGTGATCGATGAGCTGTCGACCCTGGTGCAGATCGACATCAAGGACCGCCGCCGCTTCAAGAAGCTGCTGGAAGAATCGAAGAACTTCGTCAGCGTGCCGCTGCGCACGCGTTTGACGGACGAGGAAGTGGCGCGTTTCACGGCGCAGCGCTTCCGCTTCCCCGGCGTCGAGGTGCAGGCGCGCTTGTTCCGCCAGTATCCGATGGGCGAAATCGCCTCGCATGTGGTGGGTTTCATCGGCCGCATCAACCGCAATGAAGCCAAGGCGCTCGATGAGGGCGACGACGCGGCCAACTACAACGGCACCGACCATATCGGCAAGGAAGGCCTGGAAAAAAGCTACGAGAAGCAGCTGCATGGCACCACCGGCTACGAAGAGGTGGAAGTGTCGGCCGGCGGACGCGCCATGCGCACCCTGTCGCGCACGGCGGCCACCCCGGGCAACAACCTGATCCTGTCGATCGACATCGAGCTGCAGAAGGTGGTCGAGGAAGCGTTCGGCGAATGGCGCGGCGCGGCCGTGGCGATCGACCCGGCCACGGGCGACATCCTGGCCTACGTCTCCAAGCCCGGCTACGACCCGAACCTGTTCGTCGACGGCATCGACCAGCAAAGCTGGAACGAACTCAATACCTCGCTGGACCGGCCGATGGTCAACCGTCCCTTGTCCGGCACCTACGCGCCCGGCTCGACCTTCAAGCCCTTCATGGCGCTGGCCGCTCTGGAACTGGGCAAGCGCACGCCGAGCCAGGCGATTTCCGATCCCGGCTTCTTCATCCTCGGCGGCCACACCTTCCGCGACGACAAGGTGGGCGGCCATGGCACGGTGGACATGCACAAGTCCATCGTCGTCTCGTGCAACACCTATTACTATCAGCTGGGCCGCGACATGGGCATCGATGCCATCCACGACTTCATGAAACCGTTCGGTTTCGGCCAGCTGACGGGCATCGACCTGAATAATGAAAAGACGGGCGTGCTGCCGTCGATGGAATGGAAGCGCAACCGCTTCAAGACGCCGCAGCAGAAAAAATGGGTGGGGGGCGACACGATTTCGGTGAGTAACGGCTCCGGCTACAACTCGTATACGCCGCTGCAGATCGCCCACGCGACGGCCAACCTGGCCAATAACGGCGTGGTGATGAAACCGCATCTGGTGAAGATCATCGAAGACGCGGCCACGCGCGCACGCACCCTGACGGTACCGAAGGAAAGCTACCGCATCGCGCTCAAGCAGGAAAACATCGATGTCATCAAGCGCGCCATGGTGGGCGTGACCAGCGAACAGGGCGGCACGGCCGCGCGCATTTTCGCCGGCGTACAGTACACGGTGGGCGGCAAGACGGGGACGGCACAGGTGGTGGGCATCAAGAAAAACGAGAAGTACAATGCCAAGCTGCTGGCCGAACGCTTGCGCGACAATGCCTTGTTTACGGCCTTCGCGCCGGCCGACAAGCCGCGCATCGCCATTGCCATCGTGGTGGAAAACGCGGGCTTCGGCGCCGGCGTGGCTGCGCCGATCGCGCGCAAGGCGCTCGACTACTACCTGCTGGGCAAGCGCCCGAGCGACAAGGAAAAGGACACCACCAAGGTGCCCAAGGAAGATGTCGACGAAGTGCGCACCCTGGAAGAAATCACCGACGAGCAGGCCGCCCCGGCGCCGCCTGCCAGGCAATAAAGGAAGCACATGCCCATTAACGAGAGGCGCTCGCTGTGGCGGCGCGCCAAACCCTATCTGGCGGTGTTCGATCCGCCGCTGATGATCATCATCCTGATGCTGCTCAGCACCAGTCTGCTGACCCTGTATTCGGCCAGCATCGGCATCCCCGGCAAGATCGAGGACCACCTGCGCAACATCCTGCTATGCTTTTTCGTCATGTGGGTGGCGGCCAACATCACGCCGCAGATGATGATGCGCATCGCCGTGCCCGCGTATACGGTATCGGTGATCTTGCTGGTGGCCGTGGCGCTGTTCGGCACCATCAAGCTGGGCGCGCGGCGCTGGTTGCATATCGGCGTGATCGACATCCAGCCCTCCGAGTTCCTGAAGATCGCCACGCCGCTGATGCTGGCCTGGTTCTTCCAGCACAATGCGGGCGCCCTGCGCTGGAAATCGTTCCTGATGGCGGCCGTGCTGTTGCTGGCGCCCGTCTACCTGATCGCACGCCAGCCCGACCTGGGTACGGCGCTGCTGGTGGTGGCGGCCGGCTTTACCGTCATCTTCCTGGCGGGCCTGTCGTGGAAGGTGCTGGCCGGCTTGCTGATCACCTTTGTTTCCTGCCTGCCGATCGCCTGGTCGCATCTGCATGATTACCAGCGCGACCGCGTGATGATGCTGATCGACCCGACCAAGGACCCGCTGGGCAAGGGCTTCCATATCATCCAGTCCATCATCGCCATCGGTTCGGGCGGCATGACGGGCAAGGGCTGGACGCACGGCACCCAGGCCCACCTGGAATTCGTCCCGGAGCGCACGACCGATTTTATTTTTGCCGTATATTCCGAGGAATTCGGACTGGTCGGTAACTTGATCCTGATGCTGATGTATTTGCTGCTGGTGGGACGGGGCATGATGATCGCCGCCAACGCCCCCAGTTTTTTCACTCGCCTGCTGGCAGGAGCGATAACAATGATTTTCTTTACGTATGCGTTTGTCAACATGGGCATGGTCAGCGGCATCGTGCCGGTGGTCGGCGTTCCCCTGCCTTTCCTCAGCTATGGCGGCACCGCGCTGCTGACCCTGGGCGTGGCCACCGGTATCCTGATGAGCATTCAGCGCCACCGCAAGCTGGTGCAAACCTGATGCGGGCGCCTTTCGATACCTTCGCCATGCGCGGGCTGAGCCTGACGGTCCTGCTGACCCTGGCCGCCTGCGGCACCGCGCCGCACAAGCCCGCATCGAATAACGTGCCGCTGCCGTCAGGCGGCAAGGTCAAGGTGCCCGTGCGCCAGGACCCCACCTTGCCGGCGCTGCCGGCGGCCGGCTCCGGGCGCGGCGGCTACTACAAGGATGACGGCCCGGGCGACAATCCGCCGGCCAACCTGCGCGACGTGCCCGACGCGGACGTGCGCAACGAGCCGTATTCGACGCGCTCGAACCGTCCGTATGTCGTCTTCGGCAAGACGTACACGCCGATCACCGACAACGAACCATTTACGCAGAAGGGCACGGGCACCTGGTATGGCAAGAAATTCCATGGCCAGCGCACTTCGTCGGGTGAAATCTACGATATGTACAAGATGACGGCGGCCCATCCCACCTTGCCGATTCCGTCGTATGCGCGCGTGACGAGCATCGACAGCGGCGAACAGGTGATCGTGCGCGTCAATGATCGTGGTCCCTTCCACGCCACGCGCGTGATCGACGTATCCTACACGGCGGCGCTGAAACTGGGCTTCCTGGGCAAGGGCAGCCACCAGGTGGTCGTCGAACGGCTGCTGCCGGCCGATATCGATGCCATCCTGGCTGCCCGCGCGGCGCCCAAACCGGCACCGTTGACGCCTTCCGTGGTGGCCATTTCCATCGATACACCGCCCGAGACGGGCGCCGTGGTGCAGCCGGAAGTGTCGACGCAAATGCTGCCCGTCGATGCGACGGTCGCCATGCCTGCCCCGACGGTGCTGGCCAGCGGCTTTTATTTGCAGCTGGGTGCCTACTCGCGCGCCGACAATGCGGAAACGGGACGTTCGCGCCTGGCGCCGTATGCGGCGGCTCTCGGTACCTTGGGCGTGGTGCAGGCCGGTAACCTGTTCCGCCTGTACGGCGGACCGTTTTCCAGCCGTGCCGAGGCGGCGCGGGCGGCGGCGAATTTGCCGGAATCGACGGGCATCAAGCCTATCGTCATCGAAAGATAAACGTAGGTCGGATTAGGCGTAAAGCGCCGTAATCCGACGCGATTGTCAGGTGTCATTTACAGGAGCGCAGTTCCTGCTCCGGGAACTGCGCCTTGATCTTCTCGAGACGCGTGCGCGTGGCGGCGTCGAGGTCGCGGAACTGGTAGGCGAACTGCTTGCTGGCGCTGTAGCGCGGCGCGACGCGGGCGCTGTGCACGCCCTGTTTGTTGAGCGATGCCAGCTGGCTTTGCGCGCTGGTTTCCGACTTGAACACGCCCAAGGAAATACCCCAGCGCTGCGGGCTGCTTTCGCTGATGATGAAGTAATTCGTCACGCCCAGCTGCTTCAACTCGCCGGCCTTGCGGTCGGCGCCTTCCTTGCTGCCCTGCGGCGGGATGTACACCATGTAGCTGGAAATGTCCTGGCCGGCCACGTTGCGGCGCGACTGGCGGTCGCCCAGGTCCAGCGCGGCTACTTGCGCCTCGAAGCGGCGCCCGTCAGCCAGCAGGAAATTGCCCACTTCCGTGCAGGCATACGATGGCGGCGTGGCCGCCGCCATCGTCGCGCCGTCTTCGGCAGCGGGCGGCGCGGCCGGTGCCGTGGCCTGCGCCTGCGTCAGCAAGGTGAGTTTATTCGCCTGCAGCTGGTTTTTCAGGCGCGCCGGTTCGCGTGTCTCCGTGCGAAAACTGCCCAGATAGCCCTGGCCGATGGCCAGGACCAGCAGGTTGACGCCGGCCAGCAGCCAGAAGACGAATTTCAGCATACGTGGTTTCCTTGTGTTCCTGCCGCGTCGGCGCGTGCGGATGCCTGCAGGCCGAGCATGACGATATTGTCCACCAGATGCAGCGGTACCGACAGTGCCAGGGCCGGTGCGATACGCGGCGCGGCGCCGCCTGACAATAAACAGGCGCTGGCGCCGTGCATGCGCACGGCCCGTTCGATGGCGCCCGCCTGGGCCGCCAGGCATCCACTCAAAATCGCGTCGTCCGTGTTGTCGGCAAAGCCGGCCGGCAGCATGGCGTCGCCGGCGATTTGCGGCAGCTGCGCCGTGTTGCGCGCCAGCGAGCTGGCCATCAATCCCAGTCCCGGCAAGATCATCCCGCCGAGGAAAACGCCATCGGCCGTGATGGCGTCGATGGTGGTGGCGGTGCCGCAATTGGCGACGATGACGGCCTGGCCAGGCGCCAGTGCGTGCGCGCCGATGGCGGCGGCAAAACGGTCGCAGCCCAGTTGCGACGGCGTGCGGTAGCCATTCGTCAGTCCGGCCAACTGCGGCAGCGAGACAAAGTCACAGGGTGCTACCGGCAGCATGGCGCGCAGGCGCATGCCGATGACGCTGCCCGCCACGTTCGACAGCAGCGCTTCGCTGATGGCGAGTTTCTCCCATTGCGCCGCCAGGGTGTCGAGCTGCGCATGCGTGACGGCGCCGCTGGCCAGCCAGCCGCCAGCGGCGCCATCGGCGGCCACGAGTGCCCATTTGATGCGCGTATTGCCGGCGTCGATCAGCAGTAGCATGCGCTTACTCCCCGCTCAGGCGCAAGGACACGTCGCCTGACATGATTTCCTGCAGGCCGCCATCGGTGCGCAGCAGCAGGCGGCCCAGGTGGTCCACGCCGGCCGCCACGCCTTGCTGCAGCAGTTGGCCATTGTCGAGGATTTTCACGTGCTGGCCCTGCCAGGCGTGCAGCAGGTTCCAGCGTTCGGCAAACGGCGCGAAGCCCGTGTCGTCGAATTCGGCCAGCACGCCGGCCAGGCGGCTCAGGAGCGCCGCCACCAGGGTATTGCGCTCCATCTGCGCCAGCCACGGCACGGCCGAGACGCTGCGGCCGATCCGCCGTTCCAGCGCATCGGGCATCAGCAGATTGATGCCGCAGCCGATCACGGCCCACACGCCGCCGTCCGCTGTCTGCTTCGTCTCGACGAGGATGCCGGCCAGCTTGTGGCCATCCTTGAGCAGGTCATTTGGCCATTTCAGTTGCACCGGCACGCCCAGCGCCGTCATGCTTTCGGCCAGCGCCACGCCGACGGCCAGCGGCAGGCCGACCAACTGATGCAGCGGCCCCTTGAAGCGCCAGGCCAGCGAGAACATCAGGCTGGCGTCCGCCTGCGACACCCACGGCCGTCCGGCACGCCCGCGGCCGGCCGTCTGTTGGCCGGCGATGCGCAGGGTGGGGCCGGCCAGCGTGGCGCAGCGCGCCAGCAGGTCGGCGTTGGTCGATCCCGTTTCGTCGACCACTTCGATGGCCACGTGGGAGGCGCCCGTGGCGCAATGGGCGGCGATGGCCGCGCAGTTCAAGTCTGAGTGCTTCGTCATGGTGATCAGTTCAGTTGCGCGCCTTGTGCGGCGCATTCGCGAAGACCCGGTCGTAGACGGCATTCGGCAGCGCGCGCAGCAGCTTGGCGACGACGCCCATCTGCCACGGGATCACGCGGTAGCTGTCGCCGTCGGCGATGGCGCGCGCGGCGCGCACGGCGAATTTTTCGGCCGGCATCAGGAAGGGCATGCGGTAGGCGTTGTGGCGCGTCATCGGCGTGTCGATGTAGCCGGGCGTGATGGTGACGACCTTGATGCCGGCCGGTTTCAATTCCAGGCGCAGCGATTCGCAGTAGCTGATGACGGCCGCCTTCGAGGCGCTGTAGGCTTCGGCGCCGGGCAGGCCGCGTATACCGGCCACGCTGCCGATGCCCACCAGGCGTCCGCTGCCCTGGCTTTTCATGGCGGCGATGAAGGGAGCGAAGGTGGCGACGGTGGCCGTTACGTTGATTGCGATCAGGCGCGCGAAGGCATCGAGGTCTTCCGCGTGTTCGCTCAAGGTGCCGTACGACACGCCGGCGCTGGCGATGACGACGTCGATATGCCCGGCATGGGCGATGAAGTCCTGCGCCGCGCTTTTCAGGGCGGCATGGTCGCACACATCGACGGCGTAGGCGCGGTGGCGTTCAGGGTGGGGCAGGGAGGCGATCAGTTGCTGCAGGGTCTCGCCGCGGCGCGCCAGCAAGCCCAAATGGGCGCCCTGGCGCGCGTACTGCAGCGCCAGCGCTGCGCCCAGTCCGCTCGACGCGCCCGTGATGAAAACGCTGTGCATCAGGCGATGCCCGGGCGCGCCAGGGAGGTGGCCATGCTTATTTCTTTTCCGCTTTGGCTTTCGCAAGCAGCACGTCCATCACGCTGAGCGCCTGGGCGTTCAGCTGCTCTTCGTTCTTGGCCGACTTGCTGCCTTGATCGGCCTGTGAAGGCGAGGTGATGTAGCGGCCGTCGATGGCGATCATGGGCCAGAACGTCACGTTATAGCCCTGCATCATGGCGTCCGCACGGCGCACGCGGGCCGAGACGCCCATCGAACGGTAAGTGTCGATGAACTTCTGGCGGTCCACGCCCTGCCTGGCGACGAAGTCGAAGACGGCGTCGTCGGTGGCCAGGCGGTTGCGCTCCACGTGCATGGCGTGGAAGACGCTGGTGTGCAGCTTGTCGAGCAGGCCCATGGCTTGCAGGGTGAAGAACAAACGCTGCTGCGGCGCCACGCTGTCATCGCGCGACACGTGCACGCGCTTGAAGATGATGTTGTCGCCCTGTTTCTTGACCCAGGCCGCCAGTTGCGGTTCGAGCACGTTGCAATGCGGGCAGTAATACGCGAAAAATTCCGTCACTTCGATTTTCTTGCCCGCTTCCGTCGCCTGCGGCGTGGCCAGGGTGTCGTACTCGACGCCATTCTTCGGCTCGGCCGGCGAGGCCGATGCGCCCAGGGCGACAGTGCACAGGGCGGCGGCGAACAGGATTTTCTTCAGAAAATGCATGCTGGTTCCTTATTTTTGGTTGCGGACGACGGCGACATCGATGCCGTTTTCAGACAGCTTGGTGCGCGCGCGGTTCATCGCTTCGAGCTGGTTGAACGGCCCGATGCGCACGCGGTGCAGCACGCCGGCATCGGTGCTGCGGTCGCTGATGGCCGCTTCGAAGCCCAGCAGCGCCAGTTTGCCGCGCGTGCTTTCGGCGTCCGACATGTCATGGAAGGCGCCGGCCTGCAGATAATAAATCCATTTGTCGCTGGCGGCATCGGCCTTGGCTTCGGCTTTCACGTCGGCCTTGGCTTGCGGTGCTGGCGCTGGCGCCGCCGGCGTTTTCGGCGTCGGCTTGTCCTTCAGTGTACCGATGAGTTCCTGCAGCGCGTCCGGCGGCGGCGCCTTCGGCTGCTGCGCGGTGGTGGGCGCAGGCGCCGGTGCGGCTGGCTGCGTCGGCGCGGCGATTTCGCGCGGCTCTTTGGAGAAGTCGCGCGCCGCTTCCTTGGCCGCTTCCTTGTTGCCGTACATCGGCTTGTTCGGGTCGGCGATCTGGCCGGCCGTCGGTTCGGCCGACTTGCCGGCCTTGCCCGACTTGTCGGTGAAGGGCGAGGCGCCCTTGGTGATCACCAGGGCGACCACCACGGCGATGCCCAGGCCGATGACCAGGCCGATGATGATGCCGACCAGCGTGTTGCCCTGCTGGCGCCGGGTCGAAGAGAAGCGGGAAGCATGATTCATTGACGGTTAGACCTTCGCGATTACATTTTGTTTGGCGCGGATACGCCGATCAGTGCCAGGCCGTTGCGCAGCACCTGGCGCGCGGCGATGACGAGGGCCAGGCGCGCCATCTTGACGGCGTCTTCCTCGACCAGCACTTTTTCGGCGAAGTAGAAGCTGTGCAGGTTGGCAGCCAGGTCGCGCAGGTAGAACGCCACCTGGTGCGGTCCCAGTTCCGCTTGCGCGCGCGCCAGCGTTTCCGGGTAGGCGGCCAGGGTCGCCAGCAGGGTCGCTTCGGTCGGCGCCGTCAGTGGAGATAAATCCACGCCGGCGACCGTGCTTTCATCGCCGCCCCAGTTTTCCAGGATGCGGCAGATGCGCGCATGCGCGTACTGCACGTAATAGACGGGGTTTTCATCGGTGGTTTTCAGCGCCACGTCGACGTCGAAGACGAATTCCGTGTCGGCCTTGCGCGAGATCAGGAAGAAGCGCACGGCGTCGCGGCCTTTGGCGATGTCGCCGCCGCCCGACCATTCGATCAGGTCGCGCACGGTCACGTAGGAGCCGGCGCGCTTCGAAATCTTGACTTCCTCGCCGTCCTTCATGACGGTGACCATCTTGTGCAGCACGTAGTCGGGGTAGCCTTGCGGGATGCCCATGTCGACCGCCTGCAGGCCGGCGCGCACGCGCGCGATGGTGCCGTGGTGATCGCTGCCCTGGATATTGATGGCCTGCACGAAGCCGCGCTGCCATTTCACCAGGTGATACGCCACGTCCGGCACGAAATACGTGTAGGTGCCGTCCGTCTTGCGCATGACGCGGTCCTTGTCGTCGCCGAAGTCGGTGGTGCGCAGCCACAGCGCGCCATCCTGCTCGTAGGTGTGGCCCGCCTTGATCAAGGTTTCCACCGCGCTGTTGACCTTGCCGTCCGCGTACAGCGAGGACTCCAGGTAGTAATTGTCGAATTTGACGCCGAAGGCCTGCAAGTCGATGTCCTGCTCGTTGCGCAGGTAGGTGACGGCGAACGGGCGGATCGAATCGATGTCGTCGATGTTGCCATTCGCCGTGGCGGGCAAGCCATCGCTGGCCGACACGGTCTTGCCGGCCTTGAAATCGTTGGCGATATCGGCGATGTAGTCGCCGTTGTAGGCCGGCTCCGGCCATTCGGCGTCGCCCGGCTTGAAGCCGCGCGCGCGCGCCTGCACGGAATTGGCCAGGGTCTGGATTTGCACGCCCGCGTCGTTATAGTAGAACTCGCGCGTCACCTGGTAGCCTTGCGCATCGAACAGCGAGGACAGGGCGTCGCCCAGCGCCGCCTGGCGGCCGTGGCCCACGTGCAGGGGGCCGGTCGGGTTGGCCGAGACGAATTCGAGGATGACCTGCTTGCCGGCGCCGGCCGTGCTGCGGCCATAGCCGTCGGCCTCGCTCAAGATGCTTTTCACCACGGCTTGCTTGGCGGCGTTTGACACGCGCACGTTGATGAAGCCGGGGCCGGCGATTTCCACTGCCTCGACCAGGCCCTTGCCGGCCGGATTGGCCAGCACGGCGCTGACGATGGTTTGCGCCAGTTCGCGCGGATTCTGTTTCAGCTGCTTGGCCAGTTGCATGGCGATGTTGCAGGCGACGTCGCCATGCGATGCGTCGCGTGGTCGCTCGAGCACCACGGATGGCGTCAGCGTAGTGCCGGCCAGGACGGGAGCGAGGGCGGCCTGGAACAGGGCGATGATTTCTTGTTTCTGTTGGGCGAGCATGAGCAGGATGGCGGTGGAACCGCGTTAAGAATGAATAGAATGAATCAAAAAGCAAAACGGACGGCAAGTACCCAAGCCGCCCAGACTGCGTCAATTATACTGGTTTGCCGGCGGGAACAATACGCTTGCCGGCAAGGTCCCCGTGCCGGCGCATTTCACGATATTATCAGGACAACATGCCCATGTTGGTGTGCGAAAACATCAGCATGGCGCATTCTGCTTGTATATATGCAGTTTTTTGCCGCAATTTACATGTATCGCTGCAATCGCTTGGGCCAGAGAGCGCCACAAACGCTACAATCGACCCTTTATTGATAACGCGCGGCCGCGACTTTGCCACCATGCAGCCCACCGCGCGCAGCCACACCGGATAACTATGAACAAGCGCCCCACGCTGAAATTGAAAACCAAGCCGGCGCCAGGCCAGGCGCCTGCCGCACCGAAATTGCGTCCCAGCTACCATCCCGACCTGAAACCGGTCTTGCAGCCAGGCTTCCAACCCGATTTGCGCGCCGACTCGCTGGCGTTTTGCCTGCTGGGCGCTGCCAATGCCGTGGCGCAAGTACGCACGGGAACGGCCCTGCCGCAGGCGCTGGCCAAGGTGTTTGCACAATCGAACGCCAGCCCGCAGGCGCGCGGCGCCATCCAGGATATTTCCTACCGTACCATGCGCCAACTGGGCCGCAGCGAAACGCTGGTCGGCCTGATGATGTCGAAGGCGCCCGAGCCGCCGATGCTGGCCGCCCTGCTGTGCTGCGCGCTGTCGCTGATGTCGGCCGAGCCGGACGAGCAGCCGTACGAAGAATTCACGGTGGTCGACCAGGCTGTCACGGTGGCCACCTCGCACCCTGACCTGGCGCATGCCAAGGGCATGGTGAATGCCGTGTTGCGACGTTTCTTGCGCGAGCGCAAGTCCTTGCTGGAAGCGGCCCTGCAGCAACCTTTGGCGCAATGGAATTATCCGCAATGGTGGATCGATTCGCTGCGCCTGGCTTATCCGCGCGACTGGCAAGCCATTTTGACCGCCGGCAATGCCGTGCCGCCATTGACCCTGCGCGTGAATCGCCGCAAGAGTACGGTCGAAGCGTATCTGGCCGTGTTGCAGGAAGCGGGTATCGCCGCGCGCCAGGTGGGACCGTTTGCCGTACGCCTGGACAAGCCCATCGGCGTGGCGCTGATTCCAGGCTTCGAGCAGGGCGTCGTCTCCGTGCAGGATGCTGGTGCGCAACTGGCCGCGCCGCTGCTGGACTTGCAGGATGGCATGCGCGTGCTGGACGCCTGCGCGGCGCCGGGCGGCAAGACGTGCCACATCCTGGAACTGGCCGACGTGCACGTGACGGCCATCGATGCGGACGCCAAACGCTTGCCGCGCATCGCGGAAAACCTTGAGCGCCTGGGCCTGGACGCTACCTTGAAGGCGCAGGATGCGCAATCGAGCGCATGGTGGGACGGCCAGCAGTACGACCGCATCCTGGCCGACGTGCCGTGCACGGCCTCGGGCATCGTGCGTCGCCATCCCGACATTCGCTGGTTGCGCCGCAAGGGCGACGCGTTCCAACTTGCAACACTTTCCTCCAAAATTCTGGACAACCTGTGGCAGATGCTGCGCCCCGATGGTAAATTGCTGTTCGTGACATGTTCACTGTGGCCGCAAGAGTCCGAGGCACAGGCGGCGGCATTTGCGATGCGTAATAATGCGACCCGATTGACAGCGCCTGGCCAGCTGTTGCCGACTGGTAGCGCGGAGCAGGACCATGACGGTTTGTTCTATGCGCTATTCCAAAAAAATGCGGCTTGAGCGAGTCGTCGAACCTTTTCCTACGGACACCACCGGCACACTTGTGACAACACGACTCTTCCGACTCCTGGCCCTGCTGCTGATGCTGGCATGTACCATGCCGCGCGCGCAAGCCGCCGACATGGTCGAGATCACCCGCGCCTACATCGAATCGAGCGAAGAGGGCTACAAGCTGGCCGCCACCTACTCCTTTGATCTCAATCACGACCTCGATGATGCCGTGCAGCATGGCGTGCCCCTGTTTTTCACGACAGAAATCGAACTGACCCGGCCCCGCTGGTACTGGTTCGATGAAAAGGCCATCGTGGCGCGCCAGACCAGCCGGCTGTCGTACAACGTGCTCACGCGCCAGTATCATGTGTCGGGCGGCGGCTTGCAGCAAAGCTTCCCCACGCTCGACGATGCGCTGTTCCTGATCCGCCGTCCCAGCCGCTGGCTGGTGGCGCCGCGCGGCGCGCTGAAAGTCGGGCAGACGTATAACGTCACCTTGCGCATGGGCATGGACCGCGACTACCTGCCCAAGCCGATACAGGTGAATGCCTTCAATAACAGCGACTGGCGCCTGGCTTCGAATAAAAAAACCTTCTTGTATACGGCGGAGTAGTGAGTCAAGCATTACGCTATCTGCTGGTGGTGGGCGGCGGCATTGTCAGTATCCTGCTGTTCCTGCTGGCGTCGGCTTCCGACAATTCCGGTTTTTTCGACCGCTATTACACCTGGCTGCTGGGCCTGAACGCCGCCGTGGCCGTGGCCCTGCTGGCGCTGGTGGGCATTTCCCTGGGCCGCCTGTACGCGCGCTACAAGAGCGGCAAGTTCGGCTCCAAGCTGATGACACGTTTGGTGATGCTGTTCGCCGCCGTCGGCATCCTGCCGGGCCTGGTGATTTTTCTTGTCTCTGTACAATTCGTCTCCCACTCCATCGAATCCTGGTTCAACGTCAAGATCGAAGCGGCGCTGGAATCGGGGATTGAGTTGG
Organism: Janthinobacterium sp. PAMC25594; assembly: GCF_019443505.1. Lineage (NCBI taxonomy): Bacteria > Pseudomonadati > Pseudomonadota > Betaproteobacteria > Burkholderiales > Oxalobacteraceae > Janthinobacterium > Janthinobacterium sp. PAMC25594. Next base: position 3,154,689 of record NZ_CP080377.1, on the reverse strand, counting down.
GTCGCGCCGGCCTCGATGCGGCCCTGGTCGAGCTGGACCACCGGGGGCACAAGGTGGTCGCGGAACTGGGCACCGATCCGGCGGCGGGTCCGGCCGTGCTGACCAGCCTGCTGCGCGAAGAAGGCATGCAAAATGTCATGGTTGTCAGCGGCGACGGCGTGCTGCTGGCCAGCGCCGGACCACACAGCGCGGCTGACTTGCCCACGCCGGCCATGCTGGTGCAGGCCGCCTCTCCGGCCGGCTATGCTTACGCCGAAGGGGGGCAAGAGTTGCACGATGATGGCGCGGAGTCGGGCGGTGGTGGTTTCCGTGCGGGCACGCCGGCGTCGCTGGAAACGGCGACCAGCCTGCGTTTGCGCGTGCTGGTGCCCGTACCCGGACCCTCCGTCTCGCCCCGCTACCTGCAATTGCTGCAATCGGCGCCGCCCAAGCTGGCGACGAACGGCGAGGTGCTGCGGGCCGCCTACAGCGAATACAAGGAACGTTTCGTCGCGCGCGTGGGCTTGCGCAAGATGTACATGGAAATCCTCACCTTGACCTTGCTGCTGGCCATCTTTGGCGCCATCGGCAGCGCTTTCCTGATTGCGGGCAACCTGGCCCAGCCCCTGCTGCTGCTGGCGGAAGGCACGCGCGCCGTGGCCGAGGGCGACCTGTCGCCGCGCCCCATCGTCGCCACCAAGGATGAACTGGGTACCCTGACGCAGTCGTTCAATATCATGACGCGCCAGTTGCTCGATGCGCGCACGGCCGTGGAAAGCAACCGTGCCGCGCTGCAAAACGCCAAGGCCCACCTGGAATCGGTGCTGGCGAACATGTCGGCCGGCGTGATGGTGCTCGACGGCGATTTCAAGCTGGTGACGTGCAATGAATCGGTCGAGCGCATCTTGCAGCATTCGGGCATGAGCATCGTGGGGCAGCCGCTGGCGCATATTGCTGGAATGGAAGAGTTTGGCGGCGCCATCATCAGCGCCTTCACGGCGCAAAGCGCACAATCGGCGTCGGGCCGCAACCAGCAGCGCCTGCACTGGCAGCGCCAGATCGAGATTCCGCGCCGCCTGGGTAGCAGTGCCGACGAGCATGACATCACCCTGCTGGCGCGCGGTTCGCGCTTGCCGCTGGAGTCCGGCAGCGGCTACATCGTCGTCTTCGATGATATTTCCGACGTGATTTCTGCACAGCGCTCGATCGCCTGGGGCGAGGTGGCGCGCCGCCTGGCGCATGAAATCAAGAATCCGCTCACGCCCATCCAGCTGTCGGCCGAACGCCTGCAGATGAAGCTCGAAGGCAAGCTGGAGCAGCCCGATGCGGACTTGCTCAACCGCGCCACCACCACCATCGTCAAGCAGGTCGATGCGATGAAGCGCATGGTCGATGACTTCCGCGACTATGCGCGCACGCCGCCGGCCGTGCTCACGCCGTTGCGCCTGAACGAACTGATCGAAGAGATCCTGAACCTGTACCTGCGCGGCGATGATGGCGACATCATCCACCCGCAACTGGCGCCGAATTTGCCGATGGTGATGGGCGATCCGACCCAGTTGCGCCAGGTGATCCATAACTTGCTGCAGAACGCGCAGGACGCCATGGCCGACCTGCCGCCGGACTCGCCGCATCCGCGGATTGACGTAAGGACGGAAGCAATTCATTATCGCAGTGCGGACGGCGGCGTGAATATCGCCGTGCGGCTGGCCATCACCGACAATGGCCCTGGTTTCGCGCCAAAAATCCTGGCGCGCGCCTTCGAACCCTATGTGACCTCGAAGGCGCGCGGCACGGGATTGGGCCTGGCGATGGTCAAGAAAATTATCGATGAACATGGTGGACGCATCGATATCGAGAACCGGGTCGACGGCAATGGCGCTTCGGTGGTCATTTTGCTGTTAAAGTTAGCTCCCGACACTCCTGCCCAGGATTTCCTGGCGTGAGGGTCTGGTTTAGTATTTAAAACACTAATAAAATCATAGCTGTCCGCCGTGTGCATCTTGTGCGCGAGGGCCGGCGAAATGAGGAAGGCAAGACACGAATGGCAAACATACTCGTAGTGGATGATGAAATGGGTATCCGTGAGTTGCTCTCGGAAATTCTGGGCGACGAAGGACATGCTATCCAGCTGGCCGAAAATGCGCAGCAGGCGCGTGAAGCGCGTGCCGCCGGTGCGCCGGATCTGGTATTGCTGGATATCTGGATGCCCGACACCGATGGCGTGACCCTGCTCAAGGAATGGCAGCGTGACGGCTTGCTGACCATGCCGGTGATCATGATGTCGGGCCACGCCACCATCGATACGGCGGTCGAGGCGACGCGCATCGGTGCCATGAATTTCCTGGAAAAACCGATTGCTCTGCAAAAACTGCTGAAAGCAGTCCAGCAAGGCTTGACGCGGGCACAGGAAACCGTGCGCGCGCCGAGCGTGGCGCCGCGTCCCATGGCACCCGTGGTGGCCGAAGAAAGCAGCCATCCCGTGCCCAGTTTTGGCGGCAGTGCGCCGCAACAGCTGATGGTGCGCCCAGGCATCGCCGTACCGGCGGTGGCTGAAGGCCATGGCTATAACCTGTCGTTCGATTTGCCGTTACGCGAGGCGCGCGACGCGTTCGAGCGCATGTATTTCGAACACCACCTGGGCCGCGAAGGCGGCAGCATGACCCGCGTGGCGGAAAAAACAGGCCTGGAACGTACCCATTTGTACCGCAAGCTGAAACAGTTGGGCGTCGAACCGGGCAAGCTGGCCAAGAAAAGCCTGTGACGGCAGCCGTGCGGCGTCCGACGCCGCTGACCCTTGTCAGCGGTGGACGCGCCGCCGGGCGCGAGGCCTCCATCGCGCAAGCCTTGGCGCTGGACGAGCCGGCCGCCGTGATCCTTGAGGGATTGGCTGACGGCAACGCCATCCTGGCCGACCTGGCCGGGCAAGTTTCCCCTTCTCCACCATTTCCATTGCAACTGTTGCGCATCGCGCCCGGTTGCCTGTGCTGCAGCGGCAATCTCGTATTGCGTGTAACATTGAATCGTCTGCTGCGCCATCCTCCCGCGCGCTTGTTCATCAGCCTGGCCGATGCCACGCACATCGAACAATTGCGCGCCTGGCTCACTGCCAGTCCCTACGACGTCCTGCTGGCGCTGCAAGCCGACATCGTGCTTTCTTGACGATTTCCTGATGGAATTGCCGCACTTGCCTTTGCATCTCGTTACAACTCTGTAGCCCGCCGGGTGGCATGGCGCTTGAAATGGCGCCGTATCAGCCCCACCTCTGTTCTGAAACCGCAGGAGGCTCTCCTACTTGAGCGAAGGATGCAAAATGAATCTGATCTATAACAGCGAACAATACAGCGTCGTGGAATTCGGCGCCGACGTCGACCTGGAAGCCCTGCGCTTTGGCGGCTATGAAATCGTCGACAAGGGCTGCAAACGCGAGACGTTTATCGCCGGCATCCTTGCGCAAAACTTCCGCCGCGACGTGACGGAATTGATCGCCAGCGAACCCAGCATGGAAGAGATCGATGAATTTTTGGGCAGCTACGATTCCCTCATGAGCCAGCCAGTCCTGTTGCACTAGGGTGGTGGCTATCGTCACCATACCAATCCGCCGGGCGGCATGGTATGGTGGCCGTGTTATCCAGCTGCAAACAGACCATGTGCCAACTTCTCGGAATGAATTGCAATGTCCCCACGGACATTGTCTTTAGTTTTACCGGCTTCGCCATGCGCGGCGGCCATACCGATACCCACCATGACGGCTGGGGCATCGCCTTTTTCGAGGGCGCCGGCGTGCGCCATTTCGTCGACCACCAGGCGGCCATCGCCTCGCCCGTGGCCGAACTGATCAAACGCTACCCGATCAAGTCGCGCAATGTCATCGCGCATATCCGCAAGGCCACGCAAGGCCAGGTGGCGCTGGAAAATTGCCACCCGTTCGTGCGCGAACTGTGGGGCCGCTACTGGGTATTCGCCCACAATGGCGATTTGAAACAATTTCATCCCGTGCTGACGGGCAGTTACCGCCCCGTCGGCTGCACGGACAGCGAACTGGCTTTCTGCTATCTGCTGCAGGAATTGCATGCGCGCTTTGGCGATGCTCCTCCGGCCTTGCCGCAACTGCATGCCGCGCTGGCGGAATTGTTGCCCAGCATCGCCGCCCACGGCACCTTCAACATGATGCTGTCGAGCGGCGAGGCGCTGTTTGCCCATTGCTCGACCAGCTTGCACTATCTGGTGCGACAACATCCGTTTCCAACTGCTAAACTCTCCGATGAAGACCTGAGCGTGGACTTTTCCCAGGTGACGACGCCCCAGGACCGCGTGGCCGTGATCGTTACCCAGCCGCTGACGACGAATGAGCAGTGGACGGCGTTTGCGCCCGGTGAATTGAAATTATTTGTCGACGGGATGGTGTAAGACACGCCAGCGGCCTAATTTGTTGACGACAATACGCCGGATTGCTGCCAAAATACCCACAGCGCGGGCGAAATTCAGCTAAAGTATTGTCAATAGTGAACCTTGATGCGGGCACCGCGCGGCCGGTGTCACTCGACCTGATTGATGAAGACTTAATGATCGATATTTCCAGCAATGACATCACCCCGAAACCCTTGCGCGTGCGCGAGTTCTATCTGGGTCGACAACCTATCCTTGACCGCAATCAAGCCCTGTTTGGCTATGAGTTGCTATTCCGCAACGCTCCGGTCGGTCCCGCCAACATCACCAGCGACCTGTCCGCCACGGCTTCCGTGATCGCCCACGCATCCCAGCTGGGGATGGAAAAGGTGATCGGCGACGCGCTCGGTTTCGTCAACGTCGATGCCGACGTGATCATGAGCGATATCTTCGTTTTCCTGCCACGTGAAAAAGTCGTGCTGGAAATCGTCGAATCGATGCCCGTCACGCCGGAAGTGCGCGCGCGCATCAGTGAACTGGTGGGCCACGGTTTTACTTTCGCGCTGGAAAACGTGGTGGCCGACACGTCGCAAGTGCAGGAACTGTTGCCGCTGGTGCAATACGTCAAGATGGACATGAGCACGGTCGACCCGAAAGTGCTGGCGGCGCTGGCGCCCCGTTTCAAGCAGGAAAGCAAGAAACTGGTGGCGGAAAAGGTCGAGACGCGCGAAGAATTCAAGTCGGGCCTGGACCTGGGCTTCGATTATTTCCAGGGTTATTATTTCGCCAAGCCCGCCATCATGACGGGCAAGAAGCTGTCGCCGTCGCAACTGGCCGTCATGGAACTGATGACACTGGTGACGTCCGACGCCGACAACATGGATATCGAGCGCGCCATCAAGCGCGATGTGTCGCTGGCCCTGAACTTGCTGCGCCTGGTCAATACACCGGCCGTGGGTGCGCGCCAGCGCATCGATTCGCTGAGCCAGGCCGTGACCGTGCTGGGCCGCCGCCAATTGCAGCGCTGGCTGCAAATCATGCTGTACGCGGAGCCAAGCAAGCGCGGCCATAGCATGACGCCGCTGCTGATGCTGGCCACCACGCGCGGCCGTTTGCTCGAATTGCTCGCGCATAAACTGCGACCGAACCACGCCCATTCGGCCGATATCGCCTTTACGGTCGGCATCATGTCCCTGATGGATACCCTGTTCGGCGTGCCGATGTCGGAAATCCTCAGCCAGATCGAAGTGATCGATGAAGTGGCTGAAGCGCTGCTGTCGCGCGAAGGCTTCTACGGCGACCTGCTGCGCCTGGCCGAATGCATCGAGCGCATCGAAGACATGGAAGGCGAGATCGTACCGACCCTGCGCGACCTGGCCATGTCGCCGGACGACCTGGTGGAGCTGGAAATGGCCGCTTACGAATGGAGCGATAACGTTGTCAGGTATGCGCTGTAGGTCGGATTAGGCCCAAAGGGCCGTAATCCGACAACATTGTTGGCAATGGTGGTGGTGTTGTCGGATTACGCGCAAGCGCTAATCCGACCTACCCGCTGTCGTAGCGCCCCTTAAAAGCCCTGCACGGCATCGCCGTGACAGGGCTTTTTTACGCCGCTACGCTGCCGCGCCGGGCCAGTGCTTGTGCAGCTCGGGGTCGGTGCGCAGTTCCCACAGTGCCAGCACGACGACGGCGATGCCGACGATCAGCTCGTTCCACATGACGACGCGCTGGTCGGCCAGCCGCAGGACCCATGGCGAGACGGCGACCCAGACGCCCACCAGCAGGTTGACGACGACGGCCCAGAAATAGGTCTTGTACAGGTCGAAGGCGGCCAGCACGGCGATCACCAGGCCCGAGGCAAAGGCGTTGATCATCTGCGGTGAGCCTTCGGAATAGGAAAAAGCCCAGGGCGAAACGAGCAGCCACAGGCCCAGCAACAGGATCACTTGATCTTGCCAGCGTTTCAGTTTGAAATTGCTTGCCATATATCCTCCTTAGCCAGTCAGGGAACGGGCCGGAGCGGGCATGCAGCATGCCGACCGGCATACTGCGTTAGTGCGCTGCGGCGCGCGATAAGTTCCGCGCGCCTTGTGCTTATATTATGGCATTACGACAGATTCGGCGCCAGCCAGCGTTCCACGTCCTCGATGCTGGCGCCGCGGCGCTTGGCCATGTCTTCCACCTGGTCCATGCCGATCTTGCCGACGACGAAGTATTTCGACTCCGGGTGGGCAAAATAGAAGCCGGAGACGGCCGCGCCGGGGAACATGGCATACGATTCCGTCAGCTGCATGCCGATGTCCTCGGCCTGCATGACCTCGAACATCTCTTTCTTGACCGTGTGCTCGGGGCAGGCCGGGTAGCCGGGCGCGGGGCGGATGCCGACATATTTTTCGCCGATCATGTCGTCATTGCTCAGCTTCTCGTCCGGCACATAGCCCCACAAATCCTTGCGCACGCGCTCGTGCAGGTATTCGGCAAATGCCTCGGCCAGACGGTCCGCCAAGGACTTCAACATGATGGACGAGTAATCGTCGTGCGCGTCCTCGAAGCGCTTTTCGTATTTCTCGATACCCAGGCCGGACGTGACGGCGAACATGCCGATGTAATCGTTCACGCCCGATGCTTTCGGCGCGATGAAGTCGGCCAGGCACTGGTTCGGCCGTTGCACGCCGTCGACCACGGGTTTGACGCCCTGCTGGCGCATGCCGTAATACGTGAACGCCACGCTACTGCGCGTATCGTCCGTGTACACCTCGATATCGTCGTCATTGACGCTGTTGGCCGGCAGCAATGACACGACGCCATTGGCCGTCAGCCAGCGTCCGTCGATGAGTTTTTTCAGCAGGGCCTGGCCTTCCGCATAGACCTTGGTGGCCGCGTCGCCCACCACTTCATCCGTCAAAATGGCGGGGAAGGGGCCGGCCAGGTCCCAGGTCTGGAAGAACGGGCCCCAGTCGATGTAATTGGCCAGGGTGGCCAGGTCGACATTTTTAAACACGCGGCGGCCGATGAACTTCGGTTTCACGGGCGTGCAGGCGCCGTCGAAGGCCACGATCATCTTGTTGGCGCGCGCCTGCGCCAGCGGCAGGATGGGCAGCGCCTTCTTGTTGGCGTGCTGTTCGCGGATGCGCGCGTAGTCGAGTTCGATGTCTTGCACATACTTGTCGCGCTGTTCCGGCGTCAGCAACGATTGCGCCACGGACACGGAACGCGAGGCGTCCGGCACGTAGATCACGGGGCCTTCGTAGTTGTGCGCGATTTTCACTGCCGTGTGGGCGCGGCTGGTGGTGGCGCCGCCGATCAGCAGGGGAATCTTCAGCATGCGGAAATGCTCGTCGCGCTGCATTTCCTTGGCGACATACGCCATTTCTTCCAGCGACGGCGTGATCAGGCCGGACAAGCCGATGATGTCCGCGTTTTCCACCTTGGCGCGGGCGAGGATTTCCGAGCACGGCACCATCACGCCCATGTTCACCACTTCGAAGTTATTGCATTGCAAGACTACCGTGACGATATTCTTGCCGATGTCATGCACGTCGCCCTTGACGGTCGCCATGATGATCTTGCCCTTCGGCTTGGCGACGATGCCCGTGCGCTTTTCTTCCAGCAGCTTTTCTTCCTCGATGAATGGAATCAGATGGGCCACGGCCTGCTTCATCACGCGCGCCGATTTCACCACTTGCGGCAGGAACATTTTACCTTGGCCAAACAGGTCGCCCACCACGTCCATGCCGGCCATCAGCGGGCCCTCGATCACGTGGATGGGGCGCCCGCCATTGTGCAGCAGCTCCTGGCGCGCTTCTTCCGTGTCTTCCACGATGAATTGCGTGATGCCATGCACCAGCGCATGCGACAGGCGTGCCTGTACGGTGCCTTCGCGCCAGGCCAGGGTTTGCGCCTCGGCCTTGCCGCCCGCCTTCAGGGTGCCGGCGATCTCGATCATGCGCTCGGTCGAGTCTTCGCGGCGATTCAGCACCACGTCTTCCACGCGCTCGCGCAATTCCGGGTCGAGGTTGTCGTACACGCCCACCATGCCCGCGTTGACGATGCCCATGGTCATGCCGGCCTTGATGGCGTGGTACAGGAAGACGGTATGGATGGCTTCGCGGGCTGGATCGTTGCCACGGAAACTGAACGACACGTTCGACACGCCGCCCGAGATCTTTGCGTACGGCAGGTTTTCCTTGATCCAGCGCGTGGCATTGATGAAGTCGACGGCGTAGTTGTTGTGCTCTTCGATGCCGGTGGCCACGGCAAAGATGTTCGGGTCGAAAATGATGTCTTCCGGCGGGAAGTCCAGCGCATCGATCAATAAATGGTATGCGCGGGCGCAAATCTCGATCTTGCGCTCGAAGGTATCGGCTTGCCCCTTTTCATCGAAGGCCATGACGATCACGGCGGCGCCATAGCGGCGGCACAGTTTCGCCTGGCGCAGGAATTCCGCCTCGCCTTCCTTCATGGAAATGGAATTGACGATGGCCTTGCCCTGCACGCATTTCAGGCCCGCCTCGATGACCGACCATTTCGACGAGTCGACCATGATGGGCACGCGCGAAATATCGGGTTCCGAGGCGATCAGGTTCAAAAAGCGCGTCATGGCGGCCAGCGAGTCGAGCATCGCTTCATCCATGTTGATGTCGATCACTTGCGCGCCGTTTTCCACTTGCTGGCGCGCCACGGAGAGCGCCTCGTCGTATTGCTCGTTGAGAATCATGCGCGCGAACGCTTTCGAGCCCGTGACGTTGGTGCGCTCCCCCACGTTGACGAACAGCGACTCGTCGTTGACGACGAACGGCTCCAGGCCGGCCAGGCGCAAGTCGTGCGACGGGGCCGGCACGGTACGCGGCGTATTTTTTGACAGCAACTCGCCGATGGCGGCGATGTGCTCGGGCGTGGTGCCGCAGCAGCCGCCGGCCATGTTCAAAAAGCCCGCGTCGGCAAATTCGCGCAGCAGGGCGGACGTGTCGGCTGGCAACTCGTCAAAGCCCGTGTCGCTCATGGGGTTGGGCAAGCCCGCGTTCGGGTAGATGCAGACGAAGGTGTCGGCGATCCTGGCCAGTTCTTCCGCGTACGGGCGCATCAGGGCGGCGCCCAGCGCGCAGTTCAGACCGATGGTCAGCGGTTTCGCGTGGCGCACGGAATTCCAGAAGGCGGGCACGGTCTGGCCCGACAAAATGCGTCCCGAGGCGTCCGTGACGGTGCCGGAAATCATCAGCGGCAGGCGCACGACGGTCGGATTTTGCTCGTAGAACAGGTCGATGGCGAACAGGGCCGCCTTGCAGTTCAAGGTATCGAAAATGGTTTCCACCAGCAGCACATCGGCGCCCCCTTCCACCAGGCCCTGCGTCTGCTGCAGGTAAGCGGCCACCAGCTGGTCGAAACTGACGTTGCGCGCGGCCGGGTCGTTCACGTCGGGCGAGATCGATGCCGTCTTCGGCGTGGGGCCCAGGGCGCCGGCGACGAAGCGCGGCTTGTCCGGGGTGGAATACTTGTCGCAGGCGGCGCGCGCCAGTTTTGCCGCCTGCACGTTCATTTCATAGGCCAGGTGGGCCATGTGGTAATCGTCTTGCGCGATCGTCGTGGCGCCGAAGGTATTCGTTTCGATCAGGTCGGCGCCGGCCGCCAGGTAGCGCTCGTGGATTTCCTGGATGATGTGCGGCTGGGTGAGCGTGAGCAGCTCATTGTTGCCTTTAACGAACAGTTCGCGCGCGCCACTGTCGGCCGGCGCGGCGAAATCGATGAAGCGGCCGGCGGGGCCGCCACGGTACGCTTCTTCGTCGAGCTTGTATTGCTGGATGATCGTGCCCATGGCGCCGTCGAGGATCATGATCCGCTGCGCCAGAATGGCGCGCAAGGTGGCTTCGGTCGGGGACATGGCGGAGATCACGGTATCGTTCATTTCATGCTTTCAATAGGCAAACGGGCGGCGGCGCGGCGACAAGACAGGTACGGGGCGGTTGCGGGTCAGCAGGATCCGCTGACGGAGAGTGCCGGCCGGGTAGGGCAGGCAGAAGGTGGCAATCGCCTGATTTCACCGGGTCTAAAATTATACGGCATCAGGCTGCTTTGGTTTTAAGCAAAAGCGGCCGTTCGCCCCACGGCAAGCTTTCTTGCAACACATCGCCTTGCGCCGCACCTGTTTCTGAAAATGCCATTCCTGAAAATCTTGCTCAAAACGTTAATTCTTCCACCAAAATTGGCAGAAATGGATGTCGACCAAGGTGCGGAAAAATTTTTACATTATTTGTGCCATATCAGCCTGTTTTTAATGAATCAAAAGCAGCAATAGTTGTCTTTAGGAATCGAATTAACCGATAATATTGGTTCCTCGAAAGTAAATTCTCACCAAAAGTCACCAATATGTCACATTTTTCTCGTGTCCTCCCCTGCATCGCGCTGCATCAGCATGGTTGCCAGCCATGAAAAACTATTTGCTAGTTGCATTGTTTGTCATGTTGGGTCTGTCCGCCTGCGGCGGCGGTGGTGGTGGCGACACGGTGGTGACGACCACCTCGGGCAATCCCGTCGTGATTCCTGCCGTGACGGCCGTCTCGGCGGCGAATGTCGCCGTCGGTGGCAGCCTGGTGGTCACGGGCACGAATTTGAGCCGCGTGACGGCCTTCCAGGTGGGCGGCGTGACGCTTGCCACCAGCGCCGCCAGCGACACCAGCGTGACTCTGGCCATGCCGGGCGTGCCCGTATCGGGCGCCTTGAGCCTGGTCAGCGCCAGCGGCACGGCGGCCACCAGCTATAACGTCAATGTGTACCTGCCATTGAGCGTGGGCAGCATCGCACCAGCGACGGGCGGCGTCGGTTCCAGCGTGACGATCGCGGGCGGCGGCATGGGTGCCGTGACGGCGGTGCAGTTTGGCAATGGTGCGGCGACGACGCCGCAAAGCCAGACGTCCGGCAGCGTGACCGTGGTGGTGCCCCTGGGTGCGGCAACGGGGGCACTGACGGTGCGCGGTCCGTACAACGATGCCATCAGCAGCGATGCGTACAAGGTCTTGGCGAGCGTGGTCGTGACGTCGATCACGTCCGCCGTCAACAGCGGGACCTTGTCGGTGACGCTGCAGGGCAGCAATCTTGACCAGGTCAGTTCGGCGTCGGTGGGCAAAACGCCAGCCGTGATCGTCAGCGCCAGTGCCAGCCAGCTGGTATTGTCTGCACCAGGCTCGGCAACGGGCGATGTGATGCTGTCAGCCGCTGCGCGCATCGCCGTCAATGCGGGTACGGTGTCGGCCTTTACCCTGGGCAGCATTGATTTCGCGCAGGTACTGAACTTGAACGCCAGCAATACTGCCTTGCACCTGACGCGCGGCAAGCAGGCCGCCGTGCGCGTGTCCGTGCTGGCCTTGCAAGCGGGCCAGGCCAGCCCCGCCGTGACCTTGATTGCGACCGCCGCCAATGGCAGCAATCTGGGCAGCATCAGCATGAGCGGTCCCCAGGTCTTGCCGACGGCGAAAAGCGATTACAGTTTCAACGGCAATTTCAGTGCCGTCCTGCCTGCAGGCTGGATCTTGCCCGGCGTGCGCGTGCGCGTGACGGCCGTGGGCAATGACGGCGTGCAAGTGAGCCAGGAAGCGGCGCCTGCCGTTTCCAGCGCGGCGCGCATCCGCCTGGTACTCGTGCCCTTGAGTACCGATGATGGCGTGGCACAATTGCCTGACGCCAAGGATATCCGCGCGGCGCTGCTGCGCGTCTATCCGTATGCGTCGGAAGACATCAGCATCACCACGCGCACTGCGCTGAGCATGCCTGGCAGCAGCACGGCCGACAGCTGGTGGAGCAACGCCCTGGGAGAGCTGGAAAGCAAGCGGGTACAGGAAGACAGCGGCGCCTATTATTATGGTTTCGTACCGAAAATGTCTGTCACCCGCGCCGCGGGCCTGGCCTATATCAACGGCCGCAGCAGCGGCAGCGACAGCACCTCGGCCATCGGCCTGGACGCCAGGTTCGATACCAGCGCGGCGTTCGATCCCTTCGGCAATGGCTGGCCTGAATGGCTGACCACGCTCGTGCATGAACTGGGCCACAATCACTCGCTGCAGCACGTTCCCTGCGGTAGCCCGGCTGGTGCGGTGACCGATTACCCGTATGCAAATGGTGAATTGGGCCCGCAACCGCTGTACAACAGCGACTATGCGGGCAACATCGGCCAGCTGAGCAAGGCAGTCAATGGCGGCACGCCGATGAAGGATGTGATGAGCTATTGCAGCGGCGCCTGGTTCTCCGACTACAGTTATGCGCGGGTGCAGCAATTCCTGGAAAAACGCAGCACGCAAATAACGGGCAGCAATGTGCTGGCCGCCAGCATGTCCGTGGCCGAAAATGGCTACCTGACCATTTCCGGCCGCATCACGCCGGCCGGCGTGGGGCTGCGTCCCGCCATTGCCTCGTCCACGCGTGTGGGCGCGGCGGCCAGCGGCAGCGGCCAGGCGTACACGCTGCGGGTTTTGACGGCATCGGGAACGACTATCGACTTGCCCTTCGACGCGGTCACCGTGGCCGACCATGGCGGCAGCGCCATGCGCCATTTCCGTGTCAGTTTCGCCAACCCGGGCGATATCAGCGATGTGGAAGTATTCTCAAATGGTAAGCCTTTGCCCCGGCTGGAGCGTTCGGCGCGCCGCAGCAAGGCCGCCAACGATGGCAGCTTTGAGGCAGCGCAAAGCGCTGGCAAGCTGGCGCTGGTCTGGGATGCCCAGGCGGAACCGTACGCCGCCGTGCTGCACGTGGCCGCCGATGGCCGCAAGACGGTGGTCGCCAGCGGCTTGACGGGTGGAAATGCCAGCGTCGACGTCAGCGCCTTGCCGGCCGGTGGCCGTTTCGAGGTCAGCCTGTCGTCGTCCGTGGGCGGACGGTTGATGAAGGTGCAGCGCCGCTAAGGCCGTGGCTGGACGTAAAAAGGGCTTGCCGCGGCAAGCCCTTTTTTTATGGCGCCAGGTTCTTAAACGAAGCGTTTGCCTTCGAGCGGGAAGCCCTTGATGAATTCGGCCGCGGGCAGGCGCTTGCCGCCCGGTTTTTGCAGTTCCGTCAGGCGCAGCGAGCCATTGCCGCAGGCCACGACGATGCCGAGCTGGGCGTCGGCCGCCAGCACCTGGCCCGGCGCTTCCTTGCTGTCCGCTTCGAGTACCTCGGCGGCCCAGATCTTGATGGTCACGCCATCGACCTGGCCGCAGGCGCCGGGAAACGGATTGAAGGCGCGGATTTTCAGGCCCAGTTCCAGCGCGGGCTGGCTGAAATCGAGCGCCGCCTCGTCCTTGGCGATTTTTGCCGCATAGGTGACGCCCGCTTCCGGCTGCGGCACGGCTTCCAGCGGCTGCTGCTGCATCTTGCGCAAGGTCTCGACGATCATCTTGCCGCCCAGCATGGCCAGCTTGTCGTGCAGGCTGGCGGTGGAGTCGCCCGCTTCGATGGGCGTGCGCTCGATGGCCAGCATGGGGCCCGTATCGAGGCCTTCTTCCATCTGCATGATGGTCACGCCCGTTTCATCGTCGCCGGCCTCGATGGCGCGGTGAATCGGCGCGGCACCGCGCCAGCGCGGCAGCAAGGAACCGTGGATATTGATGCAGGGTTTGATGTCGAGTGTGCTGCGCGGCAAGATCAAGCCGTAGGCCGCCACCACCATCACGTCGTAATCGGTGGCCAGCAGGCGCTCGTGGGCCGCCTTTGCCTCGGCGGCGCGCTGCGGGTCCTTGCTGTCCATGCGCAGGGACAAGGGCTGCAGCACCTCGATGCCATGCTGCTGCGCATATTGCTTGACGGCCGAGGCGTGCAGTTGCATGCCGCGTCCGGCCGGGCGGTCGGGCTGGGTCAGCACCAGCGGAATGTCGAATCCCGCTTCGTGCAAGTCTTTCAGGGCCGTGGCGGCGAATTCAGGCGTGCCTGCGAAGATCACTTTCATATGGTTCCTTGACGTGAGGTGCGCAGGCCCGCGCCGGAGGCGCCAGGCTGGCATGGTGTAACGACGACTGTTGCTGCTTAGTCTACCAGCAGTGGCTTAGAAGCGGCGGTTCTGAGCGCGCAGGCTCGCTTCGCGCTCGAGACCACGGACTTCCTTGATCATCTTGGCCTTGATGCGGTTGCGCTTGAGCGGCGACAGGTATTCGACGAATACCTTGCCCAGCAAATGATCCATCTCATGCTGGATGCAGACTGCCAGCAAGCCATCGGCTTCCAGCTCGAACTGCTTGCCGTGGCGGTCCAGGGCGCGCACCTTGATGCGGGCCGGACGCTCGACGCCATCGTAGACGCCGGGCACGGACAAACAACCTTCGTCGTAAACCTGCTTTTCTTCGCTGGCCCAGGTGATCTCCGGGTTGATGAATACTTGCAGCTGGTTTTTCTCTTCGGTGATGTCGATCACCATCATCTGGATATGCGCGTCCACTTGCGACGCGGCCAGGCCGACGCCGGGGGCGTCGTACATGGTTTCGGCCATGTCGTCGATCAGGGTTTGCAGGCGCTCGCCAAATTCGGTGACGGGCTTGGCGATCGTGTGCAGGCGAGGATCGGGGTAACGCAGGATATTTAATATGGACATACGGATTCGACTGGTTAAGGTGGGCGCCGGTGCGCCTGATTATTCATGCCTGGGCCATGCGGACGATGGCAGGGCTATTTTATTTGAATGCGCTACGGTGGGGCGCGTATGGCGCAACGGCGCGGCAGATGCGTTTGCCAGTGCGCTATTCGTTTGCTGCAAAGGGAAATTTTATCACAGACGCCCATGGCGCTGTGGATGAGGGGCCGTTTTGCGGCGCCATTGCACGCATTGTTGCGCGCGTCGGTATCGCGTGCCTGCCAGGGCGCTAGCATGGGAGGGCACAGTACACAGCGAGGTTGTCATGCATGCACTTGCCACAACGGCGGACACGGCCACGGAACTGGCGGGCTGGCTGCGCCTGCAGCATCTGCCCGGCGTGGGTCCGGTGGCGGCGCGCGCCTTGCTGGTCCGCTTCGGCTTGCCGCCGGCCATTTTCGCCGCATCATTCGATGCCTTGCGCGAGGTGGTGCCAGCCAGCGTGGCGCGTGCCATCGTGCAAGCGCCCAAACCGGTGGCCAACAGCCAGCTGGCGCTTACCCTGCAGTGGCTGCAGCGGCCCGGCAATGCCGTGCTGACCCTGGCCGATGCCGCGTATCCGCCGCTGTTGCTGGAAATCGCCGATCCGCCGCTATTGTTATATGTACGGGGGCGGGCGGAACTGCTGTCGCGTCCCGGCGTGGCCATCATCGGCAGCCGCAATGCCAGCGCGCAAGGCATGCAGAATGCGGCCGCTTTTGCCCACGCCCTCAGCGCGGCGGGCCTGACCATCATTTCCGGATTGGCGCTGGGCATCGACACGCACGCGCACGAGGGCGGCTTGCGCGGCCCGGGCGCCACCGTGGCCGTGATCGGCACGGGCGCCGATCTGGTGTATCCGCGACGCAACCTTGATCTGGCGCAAAGAATTGCCGAACAAGGCTGCATCGTCAGCGAGTACGCGCTGGGCTTGCCTGCCATGCCCGGGAACTTTCCGCGTCGCAATCGGCTGATCAGCGGCCTGGCGCGCGGCGTGCTGGTGATCGAGGCGGCCGCGCAATCGGGCTCCCTGATCACGGCGCGCCTGGCCGGCGAGCAGGGGCGCGATGTGTATGCCTTGCCCGGCTCCATCCATGCGACTTTGGCCAAGGGTTGTCATGCACTCATCAAGCAGGGCGCCAAGCTGGTCGAGTCGGCCGATGACGTACTGCAAGAGTTGCAGTGGCTGGGCGGCGTTCCCCTCGTGCCGCCAGCGGTGGCAGACGAGACGCCGCTGCAGGCCGCGCTGGGCCACGATCCCGTCGACGCCGATACCCTGGCCGCGCGCAGCGGCCTGGCCATGGGCACGCTGATGGGGGAATTGCTGGCGCTGGAGCTGGCGGGCCTGGTGGAACGCTTGCCGGGAGGACTGTTTCAACGCTGTAAATGACAGCTTGTCACTTGTGTGGCGGCCTTGCCGCACAGGGAGGCTTTGTCGGCGCGCACTCTTGTGTCGTAGCGAACTTAGCTGATAGAGTAGAGCCATGTTCGATATCCTGGTGTACCTCTACGAGACTTACTATCGCCCCGACGCCTGCCCCGAGCCGGCCGTCCTGGCGCGCAAACTGTCGGCCGTCGGTTTCGACGACGTGGAGATTTCCGAAGCGCTGGTCTGGCTGACGGACTTGAACGCCATGGCGGGCGCCGAGCAAACCCTGACGGCCAGCTCCACGGGCACGCGCTTCTATGTCAAGCAGGAAAGCGACGTGCTGGGCACGGCCGCCATCGGTTTCATCCAGTTCCTGGAAAGCGCCAAGGTGCTCTCGCCGCTGCAGCGCGAAATCGTCATCGAACGGGCGCTGGCGCTCGACGAGGCGCCCGTGTCGCTGGGCAAGCTGAAAGTCATCGTGCTGATGCTGCTGTGGAGCCAGGGCAAGGAACCGGACGCGCTGATGTTCGACGATTTATTCGTCGACGACGAAGATCTCCCGCCGCGCCTGCTGCACTAGTATATAAACACCCCCGGTCGCACCTGGCGCCGCTGCCGCGCCATCTCCCTTACTATATGCGGCGGCACCGCACCCGCCAGCCCATTGTGTTTGCGCTGGCGCATTCTTGCTTGCAGATAACTTGCCGAATTCTTCAATAGGCGCTTATCATTGGCCGCTTGACAAGACCACAAGTCACAAGGCATTGCGCAGACAAAAGCGTCGGTGCCTGGCAATGCACTGTATGATGCGCATGCTGAAACTATCCTAGAGCATTTTTCGAGACCACAAAATATGACAAAAACCCTCATCATCGCCGAGAAGCCTTCTGTCGCGAACGATATCGCGAAGACGCTTGGCGGCTTCACCAAGCACGATGAGTACTTTGAATCGGACGAGTACGTCCTGTCGTCGGCGGTCGGCCACTTGCTGGAGATCGCCGTACCGGAAGAATTCGACGTGAAGCGCGGCAAATGGAGTTTCGCGCACTTGCCGATGATTCCACCGTATTTCGCGCTGAACCCGATCGCCAAGACGGAAGCGCGCCTCAAAGTATTAAACAAGCTGATCAAACGTAAAGACGTCACCACCCTCATCAACGCATGCGATGCGGGGCGCGAAGGCGAGCTGATTTTCCGCCTGATCGCGCAAAACGCGAAAGCCAAGCAACCGGTCAAGCGCCTGTGGCTGCAGTCGATGACGCCGGGCGCCATCCGCGACGGTTTCTCGCACCTGCGCAGCGATGAAGAAATGCTGCCGCTGGCCGATGCGGCCCGCTGCCGTTCGGAAGCCGATTGGTTGATCGGCATCAATGGCACGCGTGCCATGACGGCGTTTAATTCGAAAGAGGGCGGCTTCTATCTGACCACCGTGGGCCGCGTGCAGACGCCGACCCTGTCCATCGTCGTCGAACGCGAAGACAAGATCAAAAAATTCGTGCCGCGCGACTTCTGGGAAGTGCGCGCCGAATTCGTTTGCGCGGCCGGCATCTATGAAGGCCGCTGGCTCGACACGAAGTTCAAGAAGGACGAGAACGACCCCGAGAAGCGCGCCGAGCGCCTGTGGAGCAAGACGGCTGCCGACTCGATCGCCACCGCCTGCTGCGGCCGCCAGGGCATCGTCACGGAAGAATCGAAACCGACCACCTCGATGGCGCCGGGCCTGTTCGACCTGACCAGTTTGCAGCGCGAAGCGAACTCGCGTTTCGGCTTCTCGGCCAAGAACACCCTGGGCCTGGCCCAGGCGCTGTATGAAAAGCATAAAGTGCTGACGTATCCGCGTACCGATTCGCGCCACCTGCCGGAAGACTACATCCCGACCGTGCTGCAGGCGCTGGAAACGGTCAAGGAAAACAGCAACTACCACCAGTTCGCCAAGCAGATCGTCGACAAGGGCTGGGTCAAGCCGAACAAGCGTATTTTTGATAACACGAAGATCTCGGATCACTTCGCGATCATCCCGACGACGATCGCGCCAAAGAATTTGTCCGAGCCGGAACAAAAATTGTATGACCTGGTCACGCGCCGCTTCATGGCCGTGTTCTTCCCGCCTGCCGAATTCCAGGTCACCACGCGCTACACGGAAGTGTCCGGCCATCAGTTCAAGACTGAAGGCAAGGTCATGACCAATCCGGGCTGGCTGGCCATCTACGGCAAGGAAGCATCGACGGACGCCGACAAGGAAAGCAATGGCAACGGCAACCTGGTGCCGGTCGCCAAGGGCGAGAAAGTACAGACGGAAAGCGTCAACGCCAACGGCCTGGTCACCAAGCCGCCAGCGCGATATACCGAGGCGACGTTGCTGTCGGCCATGGAAGGCGCCGGCAAGCTGATCGACGACGACGAGTTGCGCGATGCGATGGCCGGCAAGGGTCTTGGCACCCCGGCGACGCGCGCGGCCACCATCGAGGGCTTGCTGACGGAACGCTATCTGATCCGCGAAGGCCGCGAACTGATCCCGACCGCCAAGGCCTCGCAGCTGATGACGTTGCTCAAAGGCCTGGGCGTCAATGAATTGACGGCGCCGGAGCTGACGGGCGAGTGGGAATACAAGCTGTCGCAGATGGAAAAAGGCAAGATTTCGCGTGAAGAATTCATGCGTGAAATCGCGCAGATGACGCAAATCATCGTCAAGCGCGCCAAGGAATACGACAACGACACGATTCCCGGTGATTACGCCACCCTGGAAACGCCATGCCCGAATTGCAGCGGCGTGGTGAAGGAAAACTACCGTCGTTTCGCTTGCACCAAGTGCGAATTTTCGATGAGCAAGACACCGGGTTCGCGTCAGTTCGAAATCGCCGAAGTGGAACAATTGCTGAAGGACCGCACCATCGGCCCGCTGCAAGGCTTCCGCTCGAAGATGGGCCGTCCGTTCGCCGCCATCCTGCGCATCGTGCGCGATGAAGAGATCAAGAATTTCAAGCTGGAATTCGATTTCGGCCAGAACGACGAGAGCGAAGATGGCGAAGGCGTCGATTTCACGGGCCAGACGCCCGTGGGACCTTGCCCCAAGTGCAATGCCGGCGTGTACGAAATGGGCCTGGCCTATGTGTGCGAACACAGCATGGCCAAGCCGAAGACGTGCGATTTCCGCAGCGGCCGCATCATCTTGCAGCAGGAAATCTTGCCGGAACAAATGGCAAAACTGCTCAACGATGGCAAGACGGACTTGCTGCCGGGCTTTGTGTCGCAGCGTACCCGTCGCCCGTTCAAGGCTTTCCTCGTGCGCGGCAAGGATGGCAAGGTGAGCTTCGAGTTTGAAGAGCGCAAGGCCAAGCCGGGCGCCAAGGTCAAGGCGGCAGCGACCGAGGTCGAAGGCGAAGAAGGCGCGGCGCCGGCGAAGAAAACGGCCGTCAAGAAAGCGGCAGCCGTCAAAAAGGCGCCAGCGAAGAAAGCCACGGCCGTGAAAAAGCCGGCCGCCAGGAAGGCGCCGGCGAAGAAAGCGGCAGCGGCGGAGTAATCGGGCGCCAGCCAGACAGGCAGACAAAAGCCAGGGATCGCTCCCTGGCTTTTTTTACGTCCCGATGCTACTTGGTGCCAGCCTGGCTCTTAGTCCAGGTAGTCGGAATACTCGCGCTGCGCGTAATTCTGCAAATTCGCCCACGGCTGCGCCTTGCTGACGGTCGGCTGCAGCTTGACGTCGACCCGGCGATAAAAAGTGTTGGCGCGGTCGCCGCTTTCGATGATCAGGGGAATCTGTTTTTGCTCATCCCACAGGATGCGCTGGAACACGCCATTCTTTTCCACTTCGCGCCAGCGCGCGCCCGTCACGTTCGACGCCTGTTTCGACAGTGGCATGGCGGTGATCAGTTTCGGGTCCAGCAAATAAAAACTGTTTTCCCAGGAACCGTCGAAATTGACGTTTTCGTACTCGGCCTTGGGAATCGAGACGACGATCTTGTCGTGTGCATCGATGTATTCCACGCGCACGGTGTTCTTTTCCAGCATCACGTGACGCGGTATCAGCACGGGATTGAAGTGCTTGTGTTCATGTTGCGTGGCCTTCAGCGCGACTTTGGTGGTTTCGCCATGCTTGTGGCCGGCATGCGCGTCGGTCGACGGCGCCAGCACGCGCTCGACCCACACGTGGCCGGGGCGGCGCAGCATTTTTTCTTCGTAGCGGCTTTCGCGCGTCACGCCTTCCGGCGTCAGCACGCGGCTGTAATAAGTGATGCCCAGGTCCAGGTCGGCGGGAGCGGAAGGGGTTGCAGGAGCGGCTTGCGCGCTGGCGGCAAAGCCGGCGGCCAGGAGGACGGCGATCAGGGTCGATTTCATGGTGTTGCCTTTACGTGCAGAGGGGCGGAGGGCAAAACTGCCATCCGCCCCGGTGGGGTTACCGTGTTGATGCAGATCAGAAGCCGAATGCCGCCTTCAGCAAGTCAAATACCTTGGTGTTGTCCAGCGTGCCCTTGAAGGCCTTGGCGCCGGCGCCCGTGGCCAGCAGCTTGACGTCGCCGCCGCCGTGGGTTTCGCTGGCCAGGCGCACGCCTGTTTCTTGCAGGTAGTTGTCGGACAGGGCCGTGGCGCTGTCGACGTTGGTGCGCAGGTCAGGGCGGTTCGGGCCGTTGCCGAACACCAGGGTGGTGTAGGTATTGCCGTCTTCATCCTTGCTTGGCGCGTTATCCTTGTAGCTACGGTTGATGTCGAGGATAGGGTTGCCGCGCTTGCCGTAGCCGTTGAACGCCAAGGTGTGGTCGTGGTCGGCCGTGACGACGATCAGGGTATTTTCCAGCTTCGGATCGGTTTCCCTGACCTTGTCGATGGCCGCCTTGATGGCGTCGTCGAAGGCGATGGTGTCGACCAGCGCGCGCTTGGCATTGATGCCGTGCAAAGCGTGGTCGATGCGGCCGCCTTCGACCATCAGGAAGTAGCCAGCATTGTTTTTCGACAGCAGGTCGATGGCTTTCAGCGTCATTTCCGACAGGCTAGGCTGGTTGGCGCCGTCGGCCGATGGCTTGGACGAGGTGCGGTCCAGTTCATAGTCGAGGTGGCTCTTCGCGCTGTACAGGCCGATGAACTTCTTGTTGGCTGGCGCGGCAAGCATTTCCGCTTTCGTCGCGGCCACGGTATAGCCCTTGGCCGCGAATTCCGTCAACAGGTTGCGGCCGTCGGCGCGGCCGCCCTTGTTGCTGGCCGACCATGGCGTGAAGTGGTTGCGTCCGCCACCCATCAGCACGTCCACGCCGTCGCCCAGGGCCGTGTTGTAGCCGGCGCCGCCCGGCGCCGTTTGCGCGGCGATCGCGTATTGCGCATTGCGGTTGCAGATGTGCGAGAAGGTCGTCGCCGGCGTGGCATGCGTCAATTCCGTGGTGGTGATGGCGCCCACGGCCTTGCCCTTGGCTTTCGCCAGTTCCAGGATGGTCGGCACGCTCTTGCCGCCGGCCGGGCAGTTGTCCACGCCCAGGTTGCCGTTGGCGTCGCGGCCGGGTTCCTTGGCGATGGTTTCCTGCGCCATCGAGATGACTTCATTGTTCATCTTGACGCCGGTCATGTAGGCGGCCATCGATGGGGCGCTGTCCGTCGTTTGCGCATCGTGCGAGAACGTCTTGATGCGCGCCGTGCGTTCCAGCTTGTCCATGTTCAGGCTGCCTTCTTCCTTGTACTTGAAGATGCGCGCCGCCGTCACGACGGAAGGGCCCATGCCGTCGCCGAGGAAGAAGATGACGTTCTTGGCGTCGGCGGCATAGGCGCTGGCGACGCTGGCGGCCACGAGCGTGGTCAGCAAGGAGAGTTTCAGGGCGGGTTTCAATGCGAGTTTCATGTGCTTGTCCAATTCTTGTCTCTTGGGGATTACAGACCGCCGGCGGTCTTGACCAGGCCGAATACTGTGGTGTTCTCGATGGTGCCCAGGAAGGTTTCCGAACCCTTGCCGATGGCGCCCAGGAAGACGTCGGTGCCGCCGTGGGTTTCATTGCCGACCGAGGTGCGGATCACCGCTTCCTGATGGTAATCATTGGCGCTGGTGACGGTTTCATCGAGGCTGGCCATGGTGGCGCGGCTCGATTGCGTGCGCTTTTCGCCATTGCCGAAGCCGATGATCGAATACGGTGCGCCGTCCAGGTCTTTTTCGACCGCGCCGGTGACGTAATTCTTCACCACGCCCAGCACGCCAGGGTTGCCGGCAGCCGTCTTGCCCGTGCGCTTGGCGTAGCCGTTCAGCACCAGCGTGTGGTCATGGTCGGCCGTGACGACGATCAGGGTATTGGCCAGGGTCGGATCGGTGAGCTTGGCTTTTTCGATGGCCGCCTTGATGGCGTTGTCAAAAGCAACCGTGTCTTGCAGGGCCTTCTTGGCCGTCGTTTCGTGCAGCGCATGGTCGATGCGGCCGCCTTCGACCATCAGGAAATAACCCTTCTTGTTCTTGGCCAATACATCCATGGCCTTGGTGGTCATTTCCGCCAGGCTAGGTTCCTTGGCCGCATCGCGGTCCAGGTCGTAGCTCATGTGGCTGGAGGTGAACACGCCGAACAGGCGCTCCGTCTTGGCCGGATCGACAGCCTTGAAGTCGGTGGCGTTGTTGGCGATGGTGTAGCTCTTCGCTTTCAGCTCGGCCACCAGGTCGCGGTCGTCGGAACGCTTGCCGCCGTTCTTGAATGGCGTAAAGAATTGCGCGCCGCCGCCGAGCACCACTTCCAGGCCGGTGGTGCCCAAAGCGCTGTTGTAGCCCGTGCCGCCTGGCACGAGCGCTGCGGCGATATCGTTTTCCAGGTCGCGGTGGCAGATGTGCGAGTAGGTAGCCGCCGGCGTGGCGTGCGTCACGCGCGTCGTGCTGACGACGCCGGCTGCGTAGCCCTTGGCCTTGGCCAGTTCCAGCAAGGTGGTGGCGGGCGTGCCGTTGCCGGTGCCGCATTTGTTGACCAGCTTGTTGCCGTTGACATCCTTGCCCGGATCGATGGCGAGCGTGTTGGTCGACATGGAAATGACTTCATTGTTCATCTTGACGCCCGTCATGTAGGCGGCCATCGATGGCGCGCTGTCGGTGACTTGCGCATCGTTCGAAAAGGTCTTGACGAAGGCCGTTTCTGGCAAGGTGTCCATGGTCAGTGCGCCCTCTTCGCCTACCGAGTAGATGCGCGCGGCCGTCATGGTGGTCAGGCCCATGCCATCGCCGAGGAAGAAAATGACGTTTTTCGGCGGGGCCTCAGCCACTACCTCTTCTTTTTTTGCATCACTGCCGCAAGCGGCCAGCATCAGGGTGATGGCGACGCTGCAGCCAGCGACGGAAATTTTTCTGCGTGTCATGTGGTTCATCCGGCTAGGTTTGAAAGAGCTAGCAAGATAGCAATCCAATGTGACACCCTGATGACGCTGTGACATGTTTTGTGACGCTGCTGCGCAGGCGCAGGTGGCGCGGCTTTTGCGCACGTCCTTGCTGGAAAAATACACCGTATCGCGCCAGTCATTGGTAGATTGCATCGAAATATGCAACAAACTATTGCGTTTTATTGGGTTTTTCTACCGAATGAAGCAACGTAAGATGCATGCATCCCAATCATCTTGTGAAGGCGCATCATGTTCTCCAAATCCATCAGCAGCGTTCTTGTTTCCACCCTGTTTGCCGCCGGCGCGGCCTCGGCCGCCGCCAGCGCCCCCCTGACCCTGGAAGTCTTCAACCCGGGCGAAGCGGCCATCTTCCCCGTCGCTTCCGTATTGGTCGCGGGCAAGCATGACGCCGTGCTGATCGATGCCCAGTTTTCCCGCGCCGAAGCGCAAAAGCTGGTGGAAAAGATCCGCGCCAGCGGCAAGAAACTGACGACGGTGTACATCAGCCACAGCGATCCCGATTTTTACTTTGGCCTCGACGTGATCAAGGCAGCTTTCCCACAGGCAAAAATCGTCGCCACGCCGGACACCGTGGCCGAGATCCGCCGCAAGATGGATGCCAAGGTCGCCTACTGGGGGCCGATTTTGAAAGACAATGCGCCGCACAGCATCGTCATTCCCGAAGCGTTGAAAGGCCAGCGCATCACGCTGGAAGGCCAGTCGCTCGATATCGCCGGCCCGACGCCATCGCGCACCTATGTGTGGATTCCGTCGATCAAGGCCGTCGTCGGCGGCGTGGTGCTGTTTGGCAACCTGCACGTCTGGACGGCCGATACGCAAAGCGTGCAATCGCGCCAGGACTGGCTCAAGACGCTCGATGGCATCGCCGCGCTGAAACCCGTCACCGTCGTGCCCGGTCACTTCAAGGTGGGTTCGCCCCTGACGCCCGACAGCATCGGTTTTACGCGCGACTACCTGGTGACGTTCGAAGCGGAAACGGCCAAGGCCGCCAATTCGGCCGCACTGATCGAGGCGATGAAAATGCGCTATCCGAAGCTGGGCCTCGATGGCGCTTTAGAAACGAGCGCGAAAGTGGCCAAAGGTGAAATGAAATGGTAAGCGGCAACAAGGAAGCTATCATGCCCACACTGCACTACATTTTCGACCCGCTGTGCGGCTGGTGCTACGGCGCGGCGCCGCTGGTCGAGGCGGCGCGCGCCGTGCCCGGCCTGGCGGTGGCCTTCCACGGCGGCGGCATGATGACGGGCAGCAATCGCCGTCAGATCACGCCCGCATGGCGCGGCTATGTGCTGCCGCATGACCGGCGTATCGAGCAACTGTCAGGCCAGCCTTTCGGCGACGCCTATGTCAACGGCTTGCTGAACGACACCACGGCCATGATGGATTCCGAACCGCCGATCACGGCCATCCTGGCGGCGGAAGTCCTGGCAGGCAAGGGCCTGGACATGCTGCGGCGCGTGCAGCGTGCCCATTACGTGGATGGCTTGCGCATCGCCGACCTGCCCGTGCTGCTGGCGCTGGCGCAAGAGCTGGGCATGGATGGCGCCGCCTTCCAGGCCGAGTATGCGCGGCAGGCGGGTGCCGCCACGCAGCGGCACATCGACGCCAGCCGCGCCTTGCTGGCGCAGGTGGGCGGCCAGGGCTTTCCCACGTTCGTGCTCGACGATGGCAGCGGCAAGTTGTCCGTGATCGACATCGGCGATTATCTGGGCCAGCCGGCGAAGTTGCAGGCGCAACTCGGTGGCGTGTGTGACGCCCATGGCTGTGCATTGTAAATATCTATCGATTCGATAAAATCAATTATCTTTTCCTTTGTTGTTGACTTCATTACACTGCTTCCATCAGTCAACAACGAAGGAAAAGCAGTCATGAGTCAACAGCCGCCATTCAGCACCGCCTCGGGTATTCCCGTCGCCGACAACCAGAATTCCATCAGCGCCGGCCCCCGCGGCCCCTTGCTGCTGCAAGACTTTCACCTGATCGAAAAACTCCAGCATTTCAACCGCGAGCGCATCCCCGAGCGCGTGGTGCACGCGAAAGGCTCGGGCGCCTACGGCACCTTTACCGTCACGCACGACATTTCGCGTTACACCAAGGCCAAATTATTTGCCGAAGTGGGCAAGCAGACAGCCACCTTCGCCCGCTTTTCCACCGTCGGTGGCGAGCGCGGCAGTGCAGATACGGAACGCGACCCGCGCGGCTTCGCCGTGCGTTTTTATACGGAAGAGGGCAACTGGGACCTGGTCGGCAACAACACGCCGATGTTCTTCATCAAGGACCCGATCAAGTTTCCTGACTTTGTCCACACGCAAAAGCGCGATCCGCAAAGCAACTTGAAATCGGCCGAGATGATGTTCGACTTCTGGAGCCATGCGCCGGAAAGCTTGCACCAGGTCACCATGCTGTTCTCGGACCGGGGCACGCCGGACGGCTACCGCCACATGGATGGCTTCGGCAGCCACACGTATAGCCTGATCAATGCGGACGGCCAGCGCGTGTACGTGAAATGGCACTTCAAGACGCGCCAGGGCATCAAAAATTTACCTGCGGCGGAAGCGGGCCGCCTGGCCGGTGCCGACCCCGACTACGCCCAGCGCGACCTGTTCGGCGCCATCGAACGCGGCGATTTCCCGCAGTGGGAAGTCAAGCTGCAGGTGGCGACGCAGGAGCAACTTGATGCCTGGGAGCAGCGTACGGGCTGGAACCCGTTCGACCTGACGAAGGTGTGGCCGCACGCGGACTTCCCGCTGCTGCCCGTCGGTATTTTCGAGCTGAACCGCAACCCGGACAATTACCACGCGGAAGTCGAGCAGGCGGCGTTTTCGCCGGCCAATGCCGTGCCGGGCATGGGATACTCGCCGGACAAAATGCTGCAAGGCCGCTTGTTCGCCTACCACGACGCCCAGCTGTACCGGGTCGGCACCAACCACCAGCATCTGCCCGTGAATGCGGCCCGCTGCCCCTTCCATAACCAGCAGCGCGACGGCGGCATGGCCATCCACAATGGCAGTTCGGCGCAGAATTACGCCAACGTGGCGGCGGCAGGCACGCAGCCGCAAGGGCTGGGCCATGGTGAACCGGCGCTGGCGCTCGACGGCGGCGCGGCCCGTTATGATGGACGCGGCGTGGAAGACGATTACACGCAGGCCGGCAATCTGTTCCGGTTGATGTCCACCCAGGCGCAGCAAAACCTGTTCGACAACCTGGCAGGACCGTTGAGTCTGGTGCGACCGGAAACCTTGCAGCGTCAGCTCGCCCACTTCGACCAGGCTGATGCCGCCTACGGTGCCGGCGTGCGGGCCGCCTTGCAGGCACGCGGCGTCTCCCTGTAATGGAGTGTTGCAGGCGGAACAAGCTTGTTCCGCCTGTTTGATGCAGCACAAATTAGTGCTCGATATAAAATATTGCCGTATGGACATATTTGCCTTCCATGCGTAGACTTGTCGGTCTGATGATCGCGCCGCCTTCCTGGCGGCGTCCTGACTAGAAAGTCTTGCAATATGAATATGGTGAAGCTGTCGGTGCATGGGGACGATCCCACGCTCAAATCCATTCTCGAAGTCTTGCCCACCGATCCGGAGCGGCAATGGCGCAAGGGCGAGGCGAAGGGCACCTCGGGTCGCGTGCATCTCGATTCGGGCTTCGAAGTCGTCATCGCGCAGGCCACCAAAGTGCAAGTGTTGCCCTCGCGCATACGCAGCTACCTGGCCGAATGCCGTTCGCGCGGCGTCAGCTTCACCATGCCGCGCATCGTGGCCGAGCTGCAACTGGAGTTGAACGGCGACGACACGGTCGATGCGCCGCTGGACCTGACCCTGGCCGACATGCAGCACCTGACGGAGATGGGCATCAGCCTGAGCCTGGTGACGCGCTGCGCCGCGGCCTGATTCCCGTGCGACACTGAAAAAAATGGCCACCTGTCCAGGGTGGCCATTTTTCGTCACGGTTCGTCGAGCTCGACGGTGACCATATTGTCATCGGGCTTGCGGTCGATCAACTTGTTGTCGGGGTCGATGCCCGCCTTGCCGGGCCGGCTGCCGACGATGACGGTATAGCTCGCTTCGCGCGCCGTCATGCGCAGGCGTTCGCGCAGCAGCGGTTGGCCATTCGCGTCGTCGACGCCGATCTCGATCCAGTCATGCAGGGGCGCATCGTGTTCCTCTCCCTGTTCGCCGGCCATCAATTTGCTCGCCTGCACCTTGAGGGTGACGGCGTACTTGCCATCGCCGCGTTTGGTGGCCTTGGCCGACAGGGCGCGGTTGTCGAACAGCACGATTTTCTCGAACAGATCGTCGATCAGGTAAGCCTGCTCGGGCGGCGTGACCTGGCGCAAGCCCTGGACCAGCGCCGTCACGCTCGCATACGGCGGTCCCTTCTGGCCGTAAGTCTTCAGCAGCTCGCGCAGCACGCCGTTGACCTTGTCTTCGCCGATCATGTCCTGCAGCAAATACATGGCCAGGCTGCCCTTGTGGTAATGGATGTAAGCCTGGTTTTCATTCTCGGCCAGCGGCAGCTCCTTCTTGCGTTCTTCGCTGCGTCCCATCAGGTATTGGTTCAGGTCATAGCGCAGGAAGCGGCGCATCTTGGCCGGCCCCGTGGTTTTTTTCATCACCATCAGGGCCGAATATTCGGCCAGGGTTTCGCTGAGCACGGTGGCGCCACGCGTGTTGCCGCCCACCAATTGATGCGCCCACCACTGGTGCGCCACTTCATGCGCCGTGACGTAGAACGGATAGTCGAGGTCCTTCGGATTCTTGTCGTCCACCTTGGCGATGAAACCCAGGCCTTCCGAATACGGAATCGTGTTCGGGAACGACTGCGCAAACGTGGCGTAGCGGGGGAATTCGACGATGCGCAAGACCTTGTGCTGGTAGGGGCCGAAGTTTTTTGTGTAGTAATCGAGCGCTTCCTTGCTGCCACGCACGAAACGATCGAGGTTGTATTCATGGCCAGGATGGTAATACACGTCGATGGCCACATCCTGCCAGCGCTCGTGCTTGACGGCGTAGCGGGCCGACTGGAACGCGTAGAAATTCAGGATAGGCTGGTCCATCGTGTAATGGAAGTAATGGCGGCCGTTGGCGATCCAGTCGTTGTCCAGCATGCCCGGCGCGATGGCCGTCTGGCCGTCGACGGTGCTGACGGTGGCGTCGAAATTGATGCGGTCGGCGTCAATGCTGACGTAATTGTCGGCCAATCCCTTCGCATCGTCGCGCGGCAAGGCCCGTTCGCGCGCCGGCAAACCGTGTTTCTTGCGGTCGCGCGGGTCCGTCAATTCCAGCTGCGGCTGGTAGCCGATGTGCGGCAGCACGGCATTCGTGAAGAAGGTGCCGTTGGCCACGACGGGCGTGTCCTGGCCCAGGCCGAAGATGCCGCGCGGCGCATAGGCAATGTCGAAATCGAGGCCCAGGCTGGCGCCCGGCGCCAGCGGCGCGGCCAGACGGTAGCTGTAAAAGCCCAGCTTGCCGTCATCGATGCCGGGGTGCACGCGCGCATCGAAACGCAGGCGCATGGTGGCCGTCGGGTCTTGCTGCACAAAAATGTGGCTGATCGGCAGGCTGGTCTTGTTTTGCAGCAGGTAGCGGCCCGTGACGGCCAGGGTGCGCTGCGCCGGGTAGATGGCCACGTCGAGTTTCACGTCGGTGATTTTCGGCTGCGGCGTGGCGGCAAACTTGCGGTACTGGCGCTCGACACTGGCGCGGTCCGCATCGCGCGCATAGTCGGACTTGTAGTCGTTGGCCACGTGGAAGACGTAGAACAGCACGCCGCCGGCGCTGACGAAGATCAGGGCGCCGACGGCAAAGCTGGCCAGCACGCCTTGCGTCAGGCCGTGGCGCGCCAGGCGCAGCCGGATGCGCCAGCTATCCTGCGCGCCACGGGGCCAGAACAGCAGCGACAGCAGCGTCAGCATGACGGCCGCGCCGCTCCAGTACAGCAAGTACCAGCGCTCGCGCAACACATAGTGGCCGGCGCCGTTCATGGCTGAATAGATGAAGTCCGGCGTGCTGGCGTACAGCAGCAGCGGGTCGCCCAGGCCCAGCGAGGCAAAGCTGATGCTGGCGATGTGGTACAGAATCATGGCGAAATACGCCAGGTACTTGTGATTGATCACTACCTGCAAAAAGATGGCCAGCACGGCGATCAGTGCGTAGTAGGGCAGGTGCGACAGGAACAGCGATTCCAGGTACAGGCCGGGGTCGAGGCGGTAATAGCCCTTGAAGACCTGGATCGACATGCCGCACAGCATGATGACCAGGCTCAGCAATGCTTGCAGGCCGATCAGGGCGAACAGCTTCGACAGCAGGGGCAGCCAGTTTGGCACGGGCAGGGCGTCGAGCATCAGCTCGATGTGCGTTTCCCGTTCGCGCCACACCAGTTCGCCCGCATAGAAGGTGGTAATGACCAGCATGAACAGGGCGAACGAGGCGCTGACCATGTCCAGCACTTTTTCCGTCACGGGATACGTATTCGTGCCGTACATGGAACCCATGTCCAGCGCGCCCGCATACATGGTCAGCACGCCAGCGAGCACGATGACGACAAAATAGATGTTCTTGATGGTTTCGCGCAGGTTCAGCCAGCTCATCTTGACGAGCAGGGCGGCCAGGTTGCGCTGCGCAAAATCAGGTGCTTCCTGCGTGGACAGCGAAGCGCTCGACAGGCGCAGCGGTACATCGCCCTCGCTGCGGCGCTTGCTGGCGCCCGCGTCCGTCGTGGCGTGGAACTGGAAGCGCCAGTAGCCGAGCAGCAAGGCCACCAGAGCGAAGCCGGACCAGATGGCGCGGTTCAGCAAATACACGCCTTCCAGGGGCACCAGGCGCGTGTTGCGCTCCGCATTCGGCCAGTATTCCGTCAGGCGTATCAGCGCCGTGGTGCCGAAGGGGTCGATCAGGGCGGCCAGGGTCTTGTAGTCGAGGTCGCGCGCCAGCGAGGGCGCCACCAGGTAGCCGATCAGCATGACCACCGAGCTAATGTACACGGGCAACATGCGCCGCGTCAGGGCCGCGATGACGAAGAAGATGGCGCCGAAGATGAACAGGTTCGGCAGCAGGGTAAATACATATGGCATCAAATAGGCCAGCGCGCGCTGTGGCCCCAGCCGTTCGGGATCGATGCCGGGCAGCCAGGCGCCCAGCCAGGCCCCGATGACGATGCTGGAAAACACCACGGCCAGCACCAGATAAGCGCCGAGGAAGCGACCGAAGACATACTGGTATTTTTTGATCGGCGCGCTGAAGAAGAAATGCTGCATGCCGTGCTCGAAATCCTGCTGCACCGAGCGGCCCATCATGGCGGCCACCACCACGGCGCCGAAGCAGCCCAGCAGGCTGCACGTGAACGCCAGCGAGCGGGGCGCGTTGATCAGGAACTTGCCGCCGAAGCTGATGCTCGCTTCCTTGAAGACACCGCCGGCGGCGGCCATCCACAGCATGGCCAGCGCCAGGAACATGGCGAAATACACCCAGGTGGACAGCAGCTTGAGCCGCTGTCGCGCTTCAAAGCGGGCGATGGCAAACATGGCCGCCCCCTCAGTCGCACTGCGGGGCGACGCGGTGGCGCCCGGCAATGGTGGCGAAATACAGGTCTTCCAGGTCGCCGATGGCTTCCTCGAAGCCGTCGCCCGGGTCGTCGTCGCTGTAGACGTGGATCAGGGTGCGGCCCGACAGCAAGCGCGTGGAAATGACGGCGTGGCGCTGCTGGAAGCTGGCGAGTTCTTTCTTTTCGACAAAGCGCGCCCAGATCTTGCAGCTGACTTCATCGATCAGTTCCTGGGTCTTGCCGCACAGCAGCAAATGCCCTTTGTTGATGATGGCCATGTTGGCGCACAGGTCGGCCACGTCGGAGACGATGTGGGTCGACAGGATCACCGTCTTGTCTTCGCCGATATCGGACAGCAGATTATGGAAGCGCACGCGCTCCTGCGGGTCGAGGCCGGCCGTCGGCTCATCGACGATGATCAGTTTCGGGTCACCCAGCAGGGCTTGCGCGATGCCGAAGCGCTGGCGCATGCCGCCGGAAAAGCTGCCCAGGCGCTGGTGGCGCACGTCGAACAGATTGGTTTGCTGCAACAGGCCATCGACGACCTCGCGCCGGCGCGCCCGCTGCGACAGCCCTTTTAGCATGGCGAAGTGGTCGAGCAGTTCGTAGGCCGTCACTTTCGGGTACAGGCCGAAGTCTTGCGGCAGGTAGCCCAGCATGCGGCGGATCTCGTCCTTGTCGTCGAGCACGTCGTAGTCGCCGAAGAAGATGGAGCCGGAATCGCATTCCTGCAAGGTGGCCAGGGTGCGCATCAGGGTCGACTTGCCCGCGCCATTCGGGCCCAGCAAGCCAAACATTCCGGGCGGTATCGTCAGCGACACGTTATCCAGCGCTACCACGCCATTCGCGTAGGTTTTCGACAATTTGCGAATCTGCAATTCCATACAACTCCTGACTCATGCGTTGCTGCCCGATGCTACAGGGCTACTCTATGCTGGCATTGTATTGAATTTACGACGTACTGGGCAGTTGCATGCGATACACGGCATTTTCGCGTGGCCAGAGTGCGGATGGGCGGGGTGGATGGCACCCCGCCGCGAGTCATTTGCAAGCTTAATTGCGGAACAGAACCGATTCGCGGTTAAACCACCAGCGGCACAGCATCAGCAGCGCGCCCGCGATCACCGTGGTCGAGGCCAGGATCACGCCGAACATGCGGTAATCCATGGTGCCCTTGACCAGCTCCTTCATGGCCAGCGATACATTCGTCAGCGGCACCATGGCCCACATCCAGTTCAGTTCGACGCCGGGCAGCATGGCCGCCACCGTGGGCAGGATGACAAACAGCATCAATGGCGTGATCATGCCGGCCGCTTCCTTGTAGCTTTTCGCGTAGATCGAGATCGACAGCAGCAGCGAGGCGAAGATGGCGGCCGTCGGCACCAGCATCAGGGTCACCATGGCCAGGTCGGGCAAGCCGATGCTGCGCACCATGACGGCCATGTTGCCTTCGAGCGAACTGCCGAAGATGGCCAGCAGGGCGCCCATGCTGCCCACCATCAACACGGCCGAGGTCATGCCCACCGTGAACAACACGAGGAACTTGGCCAGCACGATGGCGCTGCGCGGCACGGGCGCCAGCAGCAGGGTTTCCAGCGTGCCACGCTCCTTTTCGCCGGCGCCCAGGTCGATGGCCGGATACATGGCCGCCGTCAGGCATACCATCAGCAGCAGATAGGGCAGCATGCCGCCGACGATGGCGCCCATCTGCTCGCGCTCGTTGGCCGTCGACTGCTTGTCGAGCACGATGGGGTGCAGGGCGAAGGCCAGCTGGGCCGGACTCAGGTTCAGTGCCGACAGCGCCCCTTCGCGCAGGCTGGCGTTGTAGGTATCGATAATCTCGCGCACCCGCTGCTGGGTCACGTCGACCGTGCTGGCGCTGTTGTAGTGCAGTACCACCTTGGCCTGTTGCCGTTGCTGCAGCGCCTCTTCAAAATGCGGCGGGATGACGACGGCGAACTTGATGCTGTCGTCGCCGATGGCGCGGCGAATCTCCGCCTCGCTGGCCAGCGGCACTTCGCGCAAGTTGTGCTGCTGCGCAAAACGCGCGCTCAGGCCCGGCGAATGGTCCTTGCCGAACAGCGCATAGCGCATTTCCGCCGTCTTGGCGTTCTTGAACATATTGTTTGAAACATAAGCGAAGCCGCCAAAGATCAGCGGCATGGCAAAGATGGGGATGAGGATGGTGAAAATCAGCGTCTTGCGGTCGCGCGTGAGTTCCAGCAACTCTTTCAGATAAATGGTCCACATGGCTCAGGTTCCCTGGTTGATGACGCTGACGAAGGCATCGTACAGATCGGCACTGCCGCCCAGGTGGCGCAGTTCGTTGACCGTGCCATGGAAGGCGGTGGTGCCACGGTTGATGATGCAGACGCGGTCGCACAGCTTTTCCACCTCGTGCAGATGGTGCGTGGAAAAGATCAGCGGCACGCGCAGCGCCTTGTAGCTGGCGATGAAGTCGAGCAGGATCTTGGCCGACATCACGTCCAGGCCCGTGGTCGGTTCGTCGAGGATCACCACCTGCGGCTCATGCACGACGGTGCGGGCGATCGCGCACTTCTGTTTCATGCCCGTCGACAACTGATCGGCCCGCTTGCCGCCGTATTCCTCCATGTGCAGCAGGGCAAACAGCTCGTCGCAGCGGCGTTTCAATTTGTCGGCCGGCATGCCGTGCAGGCGGCCAAAATATTCCACGTTCTCGCGCGCCGTCAGGCGCCCATACAAGCCCGTCGAGCCGGACAGGAAACCGATGCTCTGGCGCGCCACCAGCGGCTGGCGCAGCACATCGACGCCGTTGACGAGGGCGCTGCCCGCGTCCGCTTGCAGGGCCGTCGACAGCAGGCGCAGGGTGGTCGTCTTGCCGGCGCCATTCGGACCCAGCAAGCCCAGCACCTCGCCCGGGGCGCAGCTGAAACTGACGTCGCGCACGGCGTGAAACCAGCCCTCATGCTCGCGCGGATCGCTGACGTGCACGCCCTTGCCCTTCTGGGGCGGCATGCGGAAACGTTTTGCCAGATGCTTGACTTCAATCATGTGCTTCATCCATTTGACGGTGAAGAACGAGAGTAGCATGCAAAAAATGTAACTTGCAAGACGGAAATATCGTTTGGTCTATTGAAAAAAGCAGCATCTTCATGCAAGCTGGCCCGGTGGGCGCCGGCGGACGGCGCAGGAGAGTGCAATGCGAACGATCGATCAGGCGATGCAGGACAAGGTACTGGCCGTGGCGCGCGCCGGCATGACCAGTGCCGAAGCCA
Source organism: Janthinobacterium sp. PAMC25594 (assembly GCF_019443505.1). NCBI lineage: Bacteria > Pseudomonadati > Pseudomonadota > Betaproteobacteria > Burkholderiales > Oxalobacteraceae > Janthinobacterium > Janthinobacterium sp. PAMC25594. Next base: position 3,120,245 of record NZ_CP080377.1, on the reverse strand, counting down.
TCGGTTTCTTCCGTGTCAGTCTGGGCTTGTACTACCTGGCCGGCCTGATGACGGAGGAAACGCTCGATTTCAAGCAGATCGACGCCAGGTACAACCGCTTTATTTATCACTCGATTGGTGGCGGGCACAGCATCGCCAGCGTGCTGCAATTCATGAGCGGCGAGAAAGTCTTGCGCGTGCTGCAGTCGGAGCGTTTTCGCGCCGCGTTTGCCGAATACTGCCCGGACATCCCCGTCGACAGCATTTCCTTCCTGGTTTCACTGAACCTGGGCGTGGCGAAAAGCCTGTCCGGCCTCGATGCCGTCGGCCCCGTGGTCGACTGGATCGAGCAGGAAAAAGCGCGCACAAGTCAATAAAGCCCCGTTCGCCCTGCGCGCGGCGTGGGGACTGCTGGCCGCTATCGTCCTATAATTCATGCTTTACTACTCATGAGCATAGCCACGATGACCGCGAACCGCCATTTTGACCCCCTGGATCGTTTGATTGTTGGCGCCGACAAGGCCCTGCGTGTGATCGCGGGCGTGGCCTCGGCCTCGCGTCCCTCGCCGGCCGCGCACGCGCCCGATGCACAGCTGAGCGCGGCCGAGCAGCGCCACAGCGCCGGCTTGATGCGCGTCAACCACGTGGGCGAAGTGTGCGCCCAAGCCCTGTACAACTCGCAGGCGCGCTATGCGCACAGCCCGGCCATCCGCGCCCAGTTCGATGAGGCGGGACGCGAAGAGGAAGACCACCTGGCCTGGACGGCGCAGCGCCTGACGGAGCTGGGCTCGCGTCTGAGCCTGCTCAATCCCCTGTGGTATGCGGGTTCGTTTGCGCTGGGCACTATCGCCGCGCGCATGGGCGACGGCCGCAGCCTGGGGTTTGTGGTGGAAACGGAGCGCCAGGTGGAAGCGCACCTGGCCAGCCACTTGCAGGAATTGCCGCCGCAGGACGCGAAATCGCGTGCCATCGTCAAGCAGATGGCCCTCGACGAAGTGGAACACGGCGCCGCGGCGCAGCGCCTGGGCGCCATCGATACGCCGGCGCCCGTCAAGGCGCTGATGGGCTTGATGGGCAAAGTGATGACGAAGACAGCGTATTACCTGTAGGTCGGATTAGCGCGGCAATGCCGCGCGTAATCCGACACATTGTTGGCGTTACGGGTATTGTCGGATTACGCGCTGGCGCACCTCGGCGGCCCCGCTAATCCGACCTACCTCATTCCTCGATGATTTCGAACGAGTGGGTGATCTCGGCAGTTTTCGCCAGCATGATCGACGCCGAGCAATATTTGTCGTGCGACAAAGTCACGGCCCGTTCCACGGCCGTCGGTTTCAGGGCCTTGCCCCGCACGGTGAAATGGAAGTGGATCTTGGTAAACACTTTCGGGTCGGTGTCGGCGCGCTCGGCCTTCAGGGTCACTTCGCAGCCGCTGACGGCTTCGCGTCCCCGTTTCAGGATCAGCACCACGTCATAGGCGGTGCAGCCGCCCGTGCCCAGCAAGACCATTTCCATGGGGCGCGGCGCCAGGTTGTGGCCGCCGCCGTCGGGCGCGCCATCCATGGTCACCAGGTGGCCGGAACCGGTTTCTGCCCGAAAACTCATGCCCGACGGGCCATTCCAGCTGACTTTGCATTCCATCGTACTCTCCGAAAATTGTAAGCGTTTTGTATTGTAATAGAGGAATGCCTGTCCATGTGCCGCCCGCCGGCCCGCAGCCGGTCCGCATCGTGGCTTGACGCGGCAAGGCAAAGCCGCTTATACTTGTCGGCTTTCCGTTCGCTCAGGAAAAGTAAATAAGGCAGAGTCCGCACAGCAGCATCGGCGGAACCACCATTTGAGCGTGTAATCTATTAGGAAGTCAACATGAAAACATTTTCCGCTAAAGGACATGAAGTCCAGCGCGATTGGTTCGTGGTTGACGCGACGGACAAAGTCCTCGGACGTGTTGCCAGCGAAGTGGCACTCCGACTGCGCGGCAAACACAAACCAGAATTTACTCCTCACGTCGATACCGGCGACTTTATCGTCGTCATCAACGCAGGCAAACTGCGTGTGACCGGTACCAAAGCTACTGAGAAAATTTACTACCGTCACTCTGGCTATCCAGGCGGCATCTACGAAACCAACTTCCAGAAAATGCAACAGCGTTTTCCAGGTCGCGCGCTTGAGAAAGCGGTCAAGGGCATGCTGCCTAAAGGCCCACTCGGCTACGCAATGATCAAGAAGCTGAAAGTGTACGCGGAAGGTTCCCATCCGCACGCTGCTCAGCAACCTAAAGCACTTGTTCTCTAAGGAACTGACATGATCGGTAATTACAATTATGGAACCGGCCGTCGCAAAAGTGCAGTGGCTCGGGTTTTTATCAAAGTTGGCACAGGCTTGATCGTTGTTAACGGCAAACCAGCAAACGAATACTTTTCGCGCGAAACAGGTCTGATGGTCATCCGTCAACCTCTGGAACTGACCGGCAATGTCGAGCGTTTCGACATCAAAGTCAACGTCCATGGCGGCGGTGAGTCGGGCCAGGCTGGTGCAGTTCGTCACGGCATCACCCGCGCTCTGATCGACTACGATGCAGCGCTGAAACCGGAACTGGCGAAAGCCGGCTTCGTGACCCGCGATGCACGTGAAGTCGAGCGTAAAAAAGTTGGTCTGCGCAAAGCACGTCGCGCAAAGCAATTCTCGAAGCGTTAATTCTTACGCTACAGCACCTTTCGAGGTGCTGCTCGAAAAGCCGCTGGACTTCGGTCCCGCGGCTTTTTTGCATTTCAGCGGGATGCGCCGTTGCGCTGTAAAATACGCGGAAAACCCGCAGGGGTAGCGTTTCACTTCATCTTTATGCAATCTCAATCTATACACAAGGAAAGAACATGATCAAAGTTGGCATCGTCGGCGGCACTGGATACACGGGCGTGGAATTGCTGCGCTTGCTGGCTACCCATCCAGATGTTGAGTTGACGGCGATTACCTCGCGCAAGGAAGATGGCTTGCCCGTTGCTGACATGTATCCTTCCCTGCGTGGCCACGTCAAACTGGCGTTTACTTCGCCGGACAAGGCGAATCTGGAACAGTGCGACGTGGTCTTCTTTGCCACCCCGCATGGTGTTGCCATGGCGCAAGCACCAGCCTTGCTGGCCGCCGGCGTGAAAGTCATCGACCTGGCCGCCGACTTCCGCCTGAAAGACCAGGCCAAGTTCGAGCAATGGTACAAGATTCCCCATACGGCCCCGGAGCTGATCGAGCAGGCCGTGTATGGCTTGCCGGAACTGAACCGCGAAGACATTAAAAAAGCCAGCCTGATCGCCAACCCCGGTTGCTATCCGACCACCATGCAACTGGGCTTTTACCCGCTGCTCAAGGCGGGCCTCGTCAACGCCGGCGGCTTGATCGCCGACTGCAAGTCGGGCGTGTCCGGCGCCGGCCGCAAGGCGGAAATCGGCATCCTGTTTTCGGAAAGCAGCGACAGCTTCAAGGCCTACGGCGTGGCCGGTCACCGCCACCTGCCGGAAACGACGGCGCAATTGCAGCGTTTCACGGACGACAAAGTGGGGCTGACCTTCACGCCGCACCTGGTGCCGATGATCCGCGGCATGCACTCGACCCTGTACGCGCAGCTGAACAAGGATGTCAGCAATGAAGAATTGCAATCCTTGTTCGAAGAGCAATACAAGGATGAGCCTTTCGTCGACGTGATGCCATTCGGCTCGCACCCGGAAACGCGCTCCACGCGCGGCTCGAACATGCTGCGCCTGGCCTTGCACCGTCCCGAAGGCGGCAATACCGTCATCGTGCTGGTGGTGCAGGATAACCTGGTCAAGGGCGCATCGGGCCAGGCCGTGCAGTGCATGAACTTGATGTTTGGATTGAAAGAAACGGCCGGCTTGCAACATATCGCCTTGCTGCCATAAAAATAGGCAGCCGTGCTTGCGCAGGTGCGGCGCCTTTTTGCCGGACCTGTGCTAAATTGGACTGCCACGTACACCAACAGGATGACGTTCATGTTCGAGCGCAACGCGAAAAACCCCATCGACACCCTGATCGGCGCCTCCACGCGGATCGAGGGCGACTTGCTGTTTTGCGGCGGCTTGCGCATCGATGGCCATGTGCGCGGCAATGTCACGGGCGAGCCGGGCGAGCTCACGCATGTGGTGCTGGGCGAGGCGGGGCGCATTGATGGCGAAGTGCGCTGCTCCAGCCTGGTCGTCAGCGGCGAGATCAATGGCCCCGTGTATGTGTCTGAAATGCTTGAAATCCAGCCGAAAGCCCGCATTGTAGGGGAGGTGTATTACAAGGTGCTGGAAATGCACAGCGGCGCCTTGGTGCAAGGAAAGCTCAGTCGCCACGACAGCGCCGACCCCGTGCTGCACCTGGCCGTGTCGGAAATGTGAGCAGGAACAACACCGCCCAGCGGCATCAGCGGCGGCCGCAGCGCGAGTTGTGCCAACAGTCTATAATGAGGCTATGTTTTCTGAGGAGTCTGAAATGAATGCAGTCGCTGAAATGCAAGATGTGATCCCTTCGCCTATCATCTTTACCGATAGCGCCGCCGAAAAAGTCGCGCAGCTGATCGAGGAAGAAGGCAATCCCGACCTGAAATTGCGCGTCTTCGTGCAGGGTGGCGGCTGTTCCGGCTTCCAGTACGGCTTCACCTTCGACGAAATCGTCAACGAAGATGACACCACCATGGTCAAGAACGGCGTCCAGTTGTTGATCGATTCCATGAGCTACCAGTATCTGGTCGGCGCGGAAATCGATTACAAGGATGACCTGGAAGGCGCGCAGTTCGTGATCAAGAATCCGACGGCGACGTCTACCTGTGGTTGCGGTTCTTCGTTCTCGGTATAAAGTAGTTTTACCGGAATGTAAAAATAGCGGATCATCGATCCGCTATTTGTGTTTCTACATCCTCTCAACGCGGATACAGCGCACCCAGTACGCGTAAGCCCTGCGCACCCGTCACGGCCGGCAAGTTGCCTGGTTTACGCTGCGTAAAGCGCCAGGCCAGCCAGGCAAACGCCAGCGCCTCGACCTGGCTGGGCGCCACGCCCAAGGCTTGCGTAGACTCTACCGCCATGCCCGGCAATGCAGCGGCCAGCGCTGCCATCAAGCTGGCGTTCTGCGCGCCGCCGCCACATACATACACGGTTTCCGCCTGCGCCCCGTCGCGCGCGATGGCATGCGCCAGGCTGGCGGCCGTCAGTTGCGTCAGGGTGGCCTGCACGTCGGCAGCTGTGGCATGCGGATAGTTGCGCAGCTTGTCCTGCAGCCAGTCGGCATGGAACAGGTCACGGCCCGTGCTTTTCGGCGCCGGCAAGTCAAAATAGGCTTCATTGAGCAATTCCGCCAGCAGGGCAGGCAAGACTTTACCCGTGGCGGCCCAGGCGCCGTTGGCGTCATACGGCTGTCCCAGGTGCCGCAGGGCCCAGCCATCCATCAGCGCATTGCCGGGGCCCGTGTCGTAGCCCGTCACCGTGCCGTCCGCGTGCAGCACGCTGATATTGCTGATGCCGCCGATATTGGCCAGCACGCGCGTGTGGCCGGGTAAATTGAAAATGGCCTGGTGAAAAGCGGGCACCAGCGGCGCGCCCTGGCCGCCGGCCGCCACGTCGCGGCTGCGCAAGTCGGCGATGACATCGATACCCGTCAGTTCGGCCAGCAGGGCCGGGTTGTTCAACTGGCGCGTAAAGCCCAGTTCGGGGCGGTGGCGGATGGTCTGGCCATGCGCGCCGATGGCGGCGATGGCGTCCGGTCCGATGCCCGCGTCGCTCAACAGCAGGGCGACGCAGTCGGCGTAATGGCGTACCAGTTGATTGGCCGCCAGCGCTTCGCGTTCGATTTCATTCTGGCCGGCACTTTGCAATGCCATCAGGTCAACGCGCAGGCTGGCGGGGAAGGGAATATACGCATCGCCCAGGCTGCGCACGCCGCCATCGTCGGAAAAGTCGACCAGGGCGCCGTCGACGCCGTCCAGGCTGGTGCCCGACATCAAACCGATATACAGCATGGGTGTTTCCTTGAGTGCGTCAGTGATGGGTGCATTGTGCCGCATTTTCCGGCGGACATAAAACAAAGGCACCGGCCATTTGCATGGGCGGTGCCTTTATATGTTGCCAGAAGGTAATTTCGTTTAACGCGACGCCAGTGCCGTGTCGTTCGGACGCAGCAGGGTGAAGCGGTGCATCATGTCGGCCGAAACCATGCGGAAGCGGCTCAGCTCGGCAGCCGTCAGCGGCGCCTGGGCTTGTACATTCAGCTTGCTTGGATCTTGTGCCACGCCGCCGACGCGGAATTCATAGTGCAAATGGGCGCCCGTGGACCAGCCGGTGGTGCCGACGTAGCCGATCACATCGCCCTGGCTGACTATCTGGCCTTTTTTCAGGCCCGAAGCGAAGCGGCTCATGTGGGCGTAGGCGGTGGTGTAGTTGGCCCAGTGTTTCAGGACAACAACATTGCCGTAGCCGTTTTGGCTGCCGACGGAATCGACCACGCCGTCGCCCGAGGCGCGGATGGGGGTGCCCGTCGCTGCAGCGAAATCGATGCCCTTGTGCGCTTTCCAGTTGCCGGAAATCGGGTGCACGCGCATGGAGAAGCCGGACGAGATGCGGGAGAATTCGAGGGGGGATTTCAGGAAGGCTTTTTTGAGGGACTTGCCGTCAAAACTGTAGTAACCGCCGCCTTGCTTGCTGGCTGGGTCTTCGAACCAAACGGACTGGTAAGTCGTGCCGCGGTTGGTGAATTCACCGGCCAGGATACGGCCCGCTCGGACGAATTCGCCATCTTGCCAGAACGTTTCGTAGACGACATTGAATGCGTCGCCGCGTTTCAGGTCGGAGCGGAAGTCGATATTGGTGGAGAACATTTCCACGATTTGCGCGGAAATCGAATCTGGCAGGCGGGTGCCGTCCAGGCTGGAGTCGGTGGCGGCGAACAGGGTGGAAGTAATCTTGCGCGCGTGCATTTCAACGCGGCGTTCCAGCTGGGCTGCCACTTCCGTGGCCACGAACTTGTCGCCCTTGCGGGTGATCAGGATGTTCTTGACCGACTTGTCCGTGCCATCGACGAGGGTGGCGCGCATCCAGTTGAGGTCGCCGTTTTCGGTCGTTTGCGCTTGCACGCGCTTGCCCGATTTCAGCAACATCACGCCGCGCGCGATCTTGTCGGTCTTGATGAAATTGGCAGCCGCCGGATCATCCACGCCGAGACGGGTCAGCAGGGTGGCGAGGGTATCGCCGGCGCGGACTTTTTCTTCGTGGGTGAAATTCTGGTCTACCTGTTCCATCGCGGAAATTTGCGAAGTGAGATCAGGCATTTCCAGGTTCTGGGCTATGGACGTGACCGGCAAGTCGGATGCGTCGGGCGCCATGGGCGATACAGCGACTGCGCCGAAGGCGGCCACGGCGAGCAGCACTGCCGACGCGCCGATAATGCGTGCCTTGCGTGTCGTCGTCAGCTGTGTGTACAAGCGTGAGCCTGTGATTTTATGTATAGGGTTCATGCAATCAGTTAAAATTTGCCCTTGAACGTGACCTGAACTAATGCTCTTTGTTATTGTTATTTTGGTTCGTTTTCATACGGCAAGATTGATGGGATCGAGCATTATAACAAACTCCGCAAACCTACTACCATTTTGAGATTTATAGTCAAATTTTATGGAAATCAACACCACCGCATCGCCTGCCAAGGCTAACGCCGCTCAGACCGCACTTCCACTGTCGGACAGAGTACAAGAAGCCCTCGCGATTACCAAGCGTGGCGTCGACGAACTCTTGATCGAAAGCGAATTTGCGCAAAAATTAGCGCGCTCCGAGAAAACCGGTGTTCCACTGCGCATCAAACTGGGCCTGGACCCGACTGCACCCGACTTGCATCTGGGTCACACTGTCGTACTGAACAAGATGCGCCAGCTGCAAAACCTGGGCCATCAAGTCATTTTCCTCATCGGCGACTTCACTTCCATGATCGGCGACCCTTCGGGCCGCAACGTCACGCGTCCGCCTTTGACCAAGGAACAGATCGAGATTAACGCGATGACGTATTTCGCGCAAGCATCTTTAGTGCTGGATGCCAGCAAGACGGAAATCCGCTATAACTCCGAGTGGTGCGATCCGCTGGGCGCGCGCGGCATCATCCAGCTCGCTTCCCACTACACGGTGGCGCGCATGATCGAGCGCGACGACTTCACCAAACGCTTCCAGGGCGGCATTCCTATTTCCGTGCATGAATTCCTGTATCCGCTGATGCAAGGCTACGATTCGGTGGCCCTGAAATCGGACCTGGAACTGGGCGGCACCGACCAGAAGTTCAACCTGCTGGTGGGCCGCGAACTGCAAAAGCAGTACGGACAGGAGCAGCAATGTATTTTGACCATGCCGCTGCTGGAAGGTTTGGACGGCGTGGAAAAAATGTCCAAGTCGAAGAATAACTACATCGGCATCACGGAACCGGGCAACACCATGTTCGCCAAGCTGATGAGCATTTCCGACGTCATGATGTGGCGCTACTACGAGCTGCTGTCGTGGCGCTCGATCGCCGAACTGGCCCAGCTGAAGAGCGAAGTGGAAGGCGGACGCAATCCGCGCGACACCAAGGTTGCACTGGCGCAAGAGATCGTCGCCCGTTTCCACTCGCAGCAGGCGGCCGAAGATGCGCTGGCAGACTTCGTCAACCGCTCGAAGGGCGGCATTCCCGACGATATCCCGGCAGTGACCCTGGCTGGCGCGCCGCTGGGCATCCCGCAATTGCTGAAACAAGCGGGCCTGTGCCCATCGACGTCGGAAGCCATGCGCAAGATCGACCAGGGCGGCGTGCGCATCGACGGCACCGTCATCAGCGACAAGGGCTTGCAAGTGGCGGCAGGCGAATTCGTGTTGCAAGTTGGCAAGCGCAGTTTCGCGCGCGTCACCTTGACAGCATGATCGCGCTGCTGCAGAGAGTCACGCAGGCGAAAGTCGACGTTGCCGGCGCCACTATCGGCGCCATCGACGCCGGCCTGATGGTGCTGGTGTGCGCCGAGCGCGGCGATACGGAAAAGGAAGCGGACGCCTTGCTGACCAAGCTGCTCGGCTATCGCGTGTTTGCCGACGAAGCGGGCAAGATGAACCGCAGCGTGACGGACGTGGCCGGCGGCTTGCTGCTGGTGCCCCAGTTCACCCTGGCGGCCGATACCAAGTCCGGCACGCGCCCGTCGTTTACGCCAGCGGCCGCGCCGCAGGACGGCTTGCGCCTGTTCACGCATTTCGTGGAGCAGGCGCGCCACCGCCATGCGAACGTGCAAACGGGACAGTTTGGCGCCGACATGCAGGTGTCGCTGACGAATGATGGCCCCGTCACCTTCTGGCTACAAGTGAACGCAAAACAATAACGATAAAGAGGAGCAAGCGATGAAATTGTGGAGCGAGACGTTTCGTGATGGCGGCCTGATGCCGGCCGAGTATGCCTTTGCCGAGATCGATCCGGCCAGCCGCGTGCGCCTCGCCGGCAACCGCAATCCCCATCTGGCCTGGGACGAGGTGCCGAACGGCACCGAGTCGCTGGCCCTGTTCTGCATCGACCCCGATGCGCCGCAAGACGCCAGCCTGGCCAACCGCGACGACCAAGCCTTGCCGCTGACGGCGCCGCGCAGCGATTTTTATCACTGGAGCTTGCTCGACTTGCCGCCCGCCATGCGGGTTGTTGCCGCCGGGGAGTTTTCCAGCGGCATCACGCCGCGCGGCAAGGCGGCCGCTACTGGCAATGGGCTGCGCCAAGGCTTGAATGACTACACGGGCTGGTTTGCCGGCGATCCTGACATGGCCGGCGACTATTACGGTTATGATGGTCCGTGCCCGCCGTGGAATGACGAGCGCATCCACCACTACATTTTCCGCCTGTATGCGCTCGACGTGCCAAAGTTGGCCTTGCCCGAACGTTTTACGGGGCAGCAAGCCCATGCCGCACTCTACGGCCACATCCTCGACGAAGCGCAGCTCGTCGTTGCCTACTCGCTCAACCCCGAGCTGGCACTTACCCTGAAGAAATAAAGCATGAGCACCACGATCTTACTGATACGCCATGGCGAAACGGCCTGGAATGCGGGCCGCCGCCTGCAGGGCCATATCGACATCGCCCTGAACGAGGCGGGCCTGGCGCAAGCTTGCGCGCTGGGGCAGGCGCTGGCCGATGAGCCGCTGGCCGCCATCCTCGCCAGCGATCTGCAGCGCGCGCAGCAAACGGCGCAAGCCGTGGCCGATGTGAAAGACTTGCCCGTGCAGACGGACCCCTTGCTGCGCGAGCGCTGCTACGGCGCTTTCGAAGGCTTGCTGTATGCCGATATTGCCGCGCGCTATCCGCACGAGTATGCGCAATGGCAATCGCGGCAGATCGATGCCGTGATGCCGTCGGGCGAGCGCGACGCCGAGAGTTTCCGCCAGTTCTATGCGCGCGCGAACGGCGCCATCGCCCGCTGGGCCGAACGCTATGACGGCCAGACGATCGCCATCGTGGCGCATGGCGGCGTGCTCGAATGTGCTTACCGCGAGGCGGTCGGCATGACGCTCGACAGTCCACGCGACTTCCAGGTGAAAAATGCCAGCGTCAACCGTTTTTCGTATGCGGACGGCAAGCTGCATTTAGTGCACTGGGGAAATATCGAACATCTGAGCGCCCCCGCGATGGACGAGCTGGGCTAAGCGGCCCCATTGTCACTCCGACGCACTGATCCAAAAAAATAGTGCTTATTAATTAGGCAGGGAATCGGTTAAAATAGCAGGTTCCTCCGTCCATTCCAGGTTCTTCAGTGCAAATCGGCCCTCACATTCTGCGCAACAACGTTTTCGTCGCCCCCATGGCGGGCGTGACGGATCGGCCTTTCCGCCAGTTGTGCAAGCAGCTCGGTGCCGGCTATGCCGTGTCGGAGATGGCGGCGTCGAATCCGCGCCTGTGGGCGACGGAAAAAAGCGCGCGCCGCACGGACCATGAAGGCGAAATGGAGCCGAAAGCCGTGCAAATCGCCGGCGCCGATCCGCAAGACCTGGCCGACTGCGCCAGGTTCAACGTGGACCGGGGCGCGCAGATCATCGACATCAACATGGGTTGCCCCGTGAAGAAGGTGTGCAACAGCTGGTGCGGTTCGGCCCTGCTGCAAAACGAAAGCCTGGTCGAAAAGATCTTGCATGCCGTCGTCAATGCTGTCGACGTGCCCGTCACCCTGAAATTTCGCACGGGTTGGAACCGCGAAAACAAGAATGCCCTGAAAATCGCCCGCATCGCCGAGCAAGCCGGCATCCAGATGCTGACCTTGCACGGCCGCACGCGCGCCGATGGCTACAAGGGCGATGCCGAATATGAAACCATTGCCGCGGTGAAAGCATCGGTGGGCATCCCCGTGGTGGCCAATGGCGACATTACTACTCCTCAGAAGGCCCGCTTTGTGCTGGATCAAACGGGCGCCGATGCCGTCATGATCGGCCGCGCGGCGCAGGGCCGGCCGTGGATTTGCCGCGAGATCGACCATTTCCTGCGCACGGGCACTTTGTTGCCAGCGCCGTACGTGGATGAAGTGCGCACCTTGATGGACGAGCATTTGCGCGCCCATTACGCGTTTTATGGCGAATTTCTAGGCGTGCGCACGGCGCGCAAGCACATCGGCTGGTATGTCAAGGATCTGGAAGGCGGCGAGGCGTTCCGACAGCAAATGAACTTGCTGGAGTCGACGGACGCGCAATTGCTGGCCGTCGATCAATTTTTTGAGTCGCAATGGAAATTTGGCGAACGGTTACAATACCGCCTCTCCGAATCGAGTGAAAGTGGCCTGATCGATGTGATCAAACCTACGGCCACGGCAGCATGAGCAGATAGCAACAAGCAGGGTAAATCAGTTACCAGCAGTACAAGGGCGAGCGCCTATACAGAGCGTCATGCAATATTAATTACAACACCGAGGCAAGAGGGCAGCACGCGGACCGCATGAGCGGCGCGGCGCCGGATGGCCAGGTGTTCAGCCGGTTGAAGCATAAAAATGAGCAAAGAAAGCATTCAGGAAGTCGTACAGAAAAGTCTAGAAGATTACTTCAATGACCTGGGCGAACAGCAAGCGTCGAATATCTATGACATGGTCGTGCTGACCGTGGAAAAGCCCATCCTGGAAGTCGTGATGACACGCGCCGATGGCAACCAGTCGCACGCCGCGCAGATGCTGGGCATCAACCGCAATACCCTGCGCAAGAAATTGCAGGAGCACGGTTTGCTGTAATGCCGGCATGCAAGTGACGCCAAGATTTGAATCCGCCGCCGCTTCGGTCAGATGACCGAGCGGTGCCATTCGCCAAGAACACTTAACCACCTAGCCACAGCCATGATCAAACAAGCTCTCCTCTCGGTTTCCGACAAGACCGGCGTTCTCGAATTCGCCCGTGCCCTGTCCGCCCTCGGCGTCAACCTCCTGTCCACCGGCGGCACCGCCAAATTGCTGGCAGACAACGGTGTTCCCGTCACGGAAGTTGCCGATTACACGGGTTTCCCGGAGATGCTCGATGGCCGTGTGAAGACGCTGCACCCGAAAGTGCACGGCGGTATCCTGGCGCGCCGCGATTTCCCTGAGCACATGTCGAAACTGGTCGAGCACGACATGCCGACCATCGACATGGTGGTGGTCAACCTGTACCCGTTCCAGGGCACGGTCGCCAAGGCCGATTGCACGCTGGAAGACGCGATCGAAAACATCGATATCGGCGGCCCGACCATGCTGCGTTCGGCAGCCAAGAACCACAAGGACGTGGTCGTCATCTGCGATCCGACCGACTACGACGCGGTGCTGGCGGAGCTGCGCTCGGCCGACGGCACGGCCGGTACGGTCAGCTACGACACCAAGTTCATGCTGGCGAAAAAAGTCTTTGCGCACACGGCGCAATACGATGGCGCCATCACCAACTACCTGACCAGCCTGGGCCCGACGAAAGTGCACGCCGAGCGCGGCGCTTATCCGCAAGTGTTGAATGTTGCATTTGAGAAAGTGCAAGACATGCGCTACGGTGAGAATCCACACCAGAGCGCCGCCTTCTACCGCGACCTGGTCACCATCGATGGCGCGCTGGCCAACTACCGCCAACTGCAAGGCAAGGAATTGTCGTACAACAACATCGCCGATGCCGATGCGGCCTGGGAATGCGTGAAGAGCCTGGGCGGCTTCGAGCAAAGCGCCGCCTGCGTCATCGTCAAGCACGCGAACCCATGCGGCGTCGCCCTGGGCAAGAATGCGGCTGAAGCCTATGCGCGCGCCCTGCAGACAGACCCGACTTCCGCGTTTGGCGGCATCATCGCTTTTAATACCGAACTGGACGGCGCCACCGCCGGCGAAATCGCCAAGTTGTTCGTCGAAGTGCTGATCGCCCCATCGTTCTCCGCCGAAGCGAAACAGATTCTGTCGAGCAAGCAAAACGTGCGCATGCTGGAAATTCCGCTGGGCAGCGGCGTCAACGCCATGGACTTCAAGCGCGTCGGTGGCGGCTTGCTGGTGCAATCGCCGGACGCGAAAAACGTCGGTATCGGCGACTTGCGCGTGGTCAGCAAGCTGCAGCCGACACCGCAGCAATTGTCCGACCTGATGTTCGCCTGGAAAGTGGCGAAATTCGTCAAGTCGAACGCCATCGTCTTCTGCGGCAATAACATGACCTTGGGCGTGGGCGCTGGCCAGATGAGCCGCATCGACTCGGCCCGCATCGCCTCGATCAAGGCGCAAAACGCGGGCCTGTCGCTGACCGGTTCCGTGGTGGCGTCGGACGCCTTCTTCCCGTTCCGCGACGGCCTCGACGTCGTCGTCGATGCGGGCGCGACCTGCGTCATCCACCCGGGCGGCTCCATGCGCGACCAGGAAGTGATCGATGCGGCGGACGAGCGCGGCGTCGTCATGCTGTACACGGGCACGCGTCACTTCCGTCATTAATAAGGCGGCCTAAACCTACGGCGCGGCGCGGGGCGCGGCCTGCGATGCTCACTGTGCTCTAAGTAGGTCGCAATAAATTATTGTGATTTCTGACTTCCATAACCGACGCTCTGCGGTGTTGCCCGCTGCTAGCAGTGCTCGCACTGCGTCGCAGCGGGCGCCTTGCAGAGCATCCGGTTCTGTTCGTCATAACTTCACAATAATTTCCCACGCCCTACTTAGCACAGTTGCGCTTCTCGGCCACGCCGCATCGCCGCTCGCTACGGTTTATCCCACCTTATTGAAAGGTGGCCAAACGGCAGGCACTGGTTATTCACCGGTGCCTGCCGTATTCATTATAGAATCTTGCGATGATTATTCTTGGCATCGATCCTGGCCTGCGCACGACGGGCTTTGGGGTCATTGAAAAACACGGCAACAAGCTGCGCTATATCGCGTCGGGCACCGTCAAGACGGGTTCCGAAGGGGAATTGCCGCCGCGCCTGAAGATCATCCTGCAGGGCGTGAGTGAAATTGTCGGCACCTACCAGCCCGACTGCGCCGCCATCGAAAAAGTGTTTGTCAACGTCAATCCCCAATCGACCTTGCTGCTGGGCCAGGCGCGCGGCGCGGCCATTTGCGCGCTGGTCCACGCCGACCTGTCGGTGGCCGAGTACACGGCGCTGCAAGTGAAACAGGCCGTCACGGGGCACGGCAAGGCGGCCAAGGAGCAGGTGCAGGACATGGTTTCCCGGCTGTTGTCACTGCCCGGCTTGCCCGGTACGGATGCGGCCGATGCGCTGGGCGTGGCCATTTGCCACGCCAACAGCATCGATGCGCTGGCCATGCTCGGCGCGCTGGCCCCCCAATTGCAGGGCTTGCGCATGAAGCGCGGCCGTCTCGTTGGATAAAGCAGCACTCTGAAATTTAACATTAGGAACACGCGATGATAGGTCGTCTCTCCGGTATTTTGCTTGAAAAGAATCCGCCACAATTGCTGGTCGATTGCCAGGGCGTCGGCTATGAAGTCGACGTGCCGATGAGCACCTTTTACAACCTGCCCCACGTGGGCGAAAAAGTCGTGCTGTTTACGCACCAGGCCATCCGCGAAGATGCGCACCTGCTGTTTGGCTTCGGCAATGCGGCCGAGCGCGCCGTGTTCCGCCAGTTGATCAAGATCACGGGCGTGGGCGCGCGCATGGCGCTGTCGATTCTCTCCGGCATGACGATTGCCGACCTGGCGCAGGCGATCACCCTGCAGGATTCCGGCCGCCTGGTGAAAGTGCCGGGCATCGGCAAGAAGACGGCCGAACGCCTGCTGCTGGAACTGAAGGGCAAGATCGGTGCGGATCTCGGCCCGCTTGGCGCACACGCTGCGCCCGATACGCAGTCCGATATCCTCAATGCTCTGCTGGCGCTGGGCTACTCGGACAAGGAAGCAATGGCGGCCGTGAAAAACGTGCCGGCCAGCAGTGGCGTGTCGGACGGCATCAAACTGGCGCTGAAAGCGCTGTCGAAAGGCTGATAACGCATGAGCATCCAGACCGACAGCTTCACGGAACAGCGCATCATCGACGCGGCGCCCATCTCGCATAACGAAGAGGCGATCGAACGGGCTTTGCGCCCCAAGCAGCTCGACGAGTATGTGGGGCAGGAAAAGATCCGCGACCAGCTGGAAATCTTCATCACGGCCGCGCGCCAGCGCAAGGAAGCGCTCGATCACACCTTGCTGTTCGGCCCGCCGGGCCTGGGCAAGACGACGCTGGCGCACATCATCGCGCGCGAAATGGGCGTCAATTTGCGCCAGACGTCCGGCCCCGTGCTGGAGCGCCCGGGCGACCTGGCGGCGATTTTGACGAATCTGGAAGCGAACGACGTCCTGTTCATCGATGAAATCCACCGCCTGTCGCCTGTCGTGGAAGAAATCCTGTATCCAGCGCTTGAGGATTATCAAATCGATATCATGATCGGCGAAGGCCCGGCCGCCCGTTCCGTGAAACTCGATCTGCAACCGTTCACCCTGGTCGGCGCCACCACGCGCGCCGGCATGCTGACGAACCCGCTGCGCGACCGCTTCGGCATCGTCGCGCGGCTGGAGTTTTATAACACGAGCGAACTGACGAAGATCGTCACGCGCAGCGCCGCCTTGCTGAAAGCCCCGATCGACCCGGAAGGCGCGCACGAAATCGCCCAGCGCGCGCGCGGCACGCCTCGCATCGCCAACCGCCTGCTGCGCCGCGTGCGCGATTTCGCGGAAGTCAAAAGCAATGGCGAGATCACCAAGGTGGTGGCCGACCGCGCGCTGGCCATGCTCGACGTCGATTCCGCCGGTTTCGACGTGATGGACCGTAAATTGCTCGAAGCCGTGCTGTTCAAGTTCGGCGGCGGCCCCGTCGGCATCGGCAACCTGGCGGCCGCCATCGGCGAAGCGGCCGATACCATCGAAGACGTGCTGGAACCGTATCTGATCCAGCAAGGTTTCTTGCAGCGCACGCCGCGTGGCCGGGTCGCCACGCCGGCCGCCTATCTGCACTTCGGCGTCAGCGCGCCGCGCATGGGTCCGGGCGGCGAAGCGTGGGAACTGTGATGGCGGACGGCAGCCAACAGGCTATCCAAGGCATGCAGATCTGGATCGACGCCGATGCCTGTCCCGTCGTCATCAAGGAAATTTTGTACCGCGTGGCCGACCGCCTGGAGTTGCCGCTCACCCTGGTCGCCAACCAGGGCTTGCGCGTGCCGCCGTCGCGTTTTATCCGCACCGTGCAAGTACCGTCCGGTGCGGACGTGGCTGACCAGGAAATCGTGCGTTTGCTCAATCCCGGCGACCTCGTCATCACGGGCGACATCCCGCTGGCGGCCGACGTGCTGGCCAAGGGCGGCTTTGCGCTGAACCCGCGCGGCGAGTTTTATACGAAAGATAATATCGCCCAGCAACTGACGATGCGCGCCTTCATGGAAGAATTGCGCAGCGGCGGCGTCGACACGGGCGGCCCGGCCGCCTTCAGCCAGTCGGACCGGCAGCAGTTCGCCAACAGCCTGGACCGGCATCTGAGCAAGCATCATCGCAAGCCGGCGCCAGCGCCATAATCGATGGACGAAAAAAAAACCGGCAAGCCGGTTTTTTTATGCGCGTAAAACTTAACGCATGACTTTTCTCGTGCCCACCACTTCCACCGTTACGCGGCGGTTCTTGGCGCGGCCGGCGGCACTCGTGTTGTCGGCCACGGGCTGCTTTTCGCCCTTGCCTTCCGTGTAGACGCGGCTCGTCTCGACACCTTGCGCCACCAGGTAAGCCTTGACGGCTTCGGCGCGGCGCTGCGACAGCTTCTGGTTGTAGGCGTCGGAACCGACGGCATCCGTATGGCCGACCGTGACGATCACTTCCAGGTCCATGCCGCTCAACTGGCCAACCAATTGGTCCAGCGCCGCCTTGCCTTGCGGCTTGAGCGTCGATTGATCGAAATCAAACAGCGCTTCGGAAGCAAACGACACTTTTTCCGAGACGGGCGCTGGCGCCGGCTTCACCTCGGCCACAGGGGCCGGCATGGTTTCGCTGATGGGCGGCAATGCCGCTGGCACCGGCTGGTAGGCTGGCGTGGCGCTGGCCGGGCGGCCCAGTTTATACACGAGGCTGACGGAATACAGGTCGGCATCGCCGCGGTTGCCGACGGCGTCGTTCAGGCGGTAACGCTCGACTTCGCCGCGCAGGGCCAGCGCTTCGCTGAACTTGTATTCGAGGCCCAGGCCCAGCTTGGCGTTGAGCTTGCGTTCGCTGGCATGCGTGTTCGTCGAACCCAGCAGGCGGTTGCCGCTGAATTCCGTGTTGGTCTTCGTGTAATGCATGCCGACACGGCCCAGCAAGGACAGGCGCTGCGACAGCGGCAGCTGGCCCAGCAAGTCCAGGTTCACGCCGCGAAAGCCCGCTTGCCCGTTCAGCACGCCATTGCCGCTGGTGGTCGACTTGAAGTCGAACTTGCCCAGGTCAAAGTAACCGGCTTCCACGGCGAAATACTGGTTCAGTTGCCGGCCGACAAACAATTTATAGCCGGTGTCGCGCTGGTCCTTGGTAAAGCCGGTGACCGTTTCGCCGTTGGCGGCCAGGCTGGCGCGCAGGCGCGGTTCGTCGATGGTGGCGCGCGACTGGCCCACGCCCGCGCCGATGTACCAGGCGCTGTTGGCCCAGTCCGGGTTGATGAAGGTGTTGTCCTGCGCCTGCGCCGATTGGGTTGCCAGCAAGGCGCCGGCCATCACGCTCAGGGCGCCCAGTGTGTGTGCGATCGTCATGGTCATGTCCCGTTTATTTGGTGATCTGGTTGTTGCGCAGGGTGACGGCAGCGGCCGTCAGCACGCGGCCATTGAGCAGGGTCGTGTTGTCGCCCACCGTGATGGCGGCCGACTGGCCCAGGATATTGCCCTTGAAGACGCTGTTGGCGGCCAGGGTGGTCGGGCCGACGGGCAGCCAGCTGACGTTGTCGGCCGTGGCGCCATTGTTCAGGGCAACGATGGAGTTGACGGTCGAATCGAGCGTCAATGCCGTGCGGAAGATGTACACGCCGGGACCGTTCAGGGTCAGGGTGCCCGTGATGCTGATGGCGCCCGCATAGCAATACACGCCGGGACCGAAGGTCTGGCCGCCCAGGTCGATGCCGCCGGCAAAGCTGACGTCGCAGGTCCGGCTATTGCCGTCCGTGATCGCCGCTTGCAAATCCGTCATCGCGCCGGCCAGGATGGCGCCCGATTTGTAGTTATTGAAACCGGCCGCCTGGGTCGGATCGACCGTTTGCGATGGCGCACCGACGTCGCCCGTGATCAGGGTGGTGCCGCCCGAATTGTTGGTGATCGAGGTGCCTGCCAGTACGCCGAACGGTGCCGCGCGGCCCAGGATGATCGGGTTGAGGACGGGCGGGATGACTACCGCAGTGACAGTCAGCAGCGCGCTGCCCGACTTGCCGCCGGCCGTGGCCGTGATATTGCTGGTGCCGGCCGTGATGCCAGTGGCGATGCCCGTGTTCAATACCGTGGCGGTGGCGATGGTGCCCGAAGTCCAGCTGGCGCCGTTGGTGATGATGGCGTTCGAGCTATCGGAATAGGTTGCCGTGGCAACGAATTGCTGCTGGGTACCGACAGCGATGCTGGCGGTGGCTGGCGTGACGGCGATGCTGACGATGGTGGCGGCAGGCACGGTGACGGTAGTGCTGGCCGTCTTGCCGTTGAAGCTGGCATTCATGACGCTGGAACCAAAGGCGACGCCGGTGACGAGGCCATTGCTGGCGACGCTGGCGAAAGCGGGCGTGACGGCAAGGAAGCTGCTGCCGGCCGTGACGTCAGCGGTGCTGTTGTCCGAGTAGGTGGCAATGACGGCCAGCTGGCGCGTCGCGGCCACTGACACGATGGGGTTTTGCGGCGTGACGGCGATCGACAGCAAGGTGGCCGGTTTGACGGTCAAGACCGTACTGGCCGTGAGCGTGCCCGTGGTGGCGGTGATCTGCGTCGTGCCGGCAACCTTGCCCAGTGCCAGGCCGCCAGCGGCGATGCTGGCCGTGGCTGGCGTCGCCGAGGCAAATGTCGACACGGCCGTGACGTCGCGCGTGGTGCCGTCGCTGAAGCTGCCCGTCACCGCAAATTGCTGCGTGGCGCCGATGGCGATGGCTGGCGTGAGCGGCGTGATGGCGATGGCTCGCAAGGTGGCGGGCGAGACGGTCAACTGGGCCGCTGCGCTCTTGCCGCCGAACGCGGCGCTGATGCTGCTGTTGCCGGCAACGATGCCGCTGCTCAAGCCCGTGCCCGCATTGACGGTCGCGCTGGCCGGCGTGGCCGACGTCCAGGTCGCCTTGGCGCTGACGTCTTGCGAAGAGCCGTCGCTATATGTGGCGATGGCCGTGAATTGCTGACCGGCGCCGATGGCGACCGTCGCCGTGGCTGGCGTGACGGCCAGGCTGGACAAGGTGGCAGCCGGCAAGCCGAGGATGGGATCGCGTCCCTGGTCGCCGCCGCCGCAACCGGCGAGGGCGGCCATGGCCAGCAGCCCTGCCGAGACGAGCAAGGGGTTCAGATATCGTTTGAAGAGGTTCATGTGTTTCCTTTGTGCATGGCAGTCACTGCCGGGCATCCGCGGATGAGGTCATCCGGCAGAGCCATGTCGCCCTTCGCTACAGGGCGATGGCGTCACAGGCATGCACTATTTCATTTAGGAAACTGGAGGTATGTGCGCTGGCGCGCTTAGCTTGTCGGCAATTGGAAAACTGTTCAAAAAGGAATGATTCGGCCTGAAAAACAACGGCCGTGTGCGGAAAACAGACACAAAAAAGCCGGCGCGGGCCGGCTTAGGTCGGGCAGGGCGTGCCTTGCTTACTCTGCGCGCACCCACGTCTGCGAGCGGCCAAACATCGGCACGCCGACATAGCCGCGCACTTGCAGCTTGGTGCCGCCTTCAATCAGTTCGGCCTTGCTCTTGTAGGTCTTGCCATTGGCCGGGTCCGTGATTTCGCCGCCCGTCCATTCCTTGCCGTCATATTTCAGGCCGGACAGGATCACCATGCCGACGATGGGCTGGTCCTTGTTGGCGCCCGTGCACTTGTCGCACTTGGGATTTTGATCTTCGTCAGGACCGCGGAACAGCTTGTCGATCTTGCCTTGCAAGACGCCGTTGTTTTCCGTGATGACGATGAGCGATTTCGGCTTGCCACTGGCGTCGTCGATGGTTTTCCACGTACCGACGGGGGTGTAGTTGCCGTCGCGCGCGATGGCGCTGCAGGCGATGGCCAGGGCGGCCATCATGATGCTTGCTGTGATGCTTGCTTTGAATATTGTATGCATTGCCAGTCTCCAATGGTTTTTTTGATCGGGTCACGAACAGTTATATACCAAGGCAAGACCAGGAGTGCTGCGCGGCGTCACTGGGACGGCCGCGCAATCCTTCCAAACTTGCCTTATGCGCTGGCTAGTTTAGCAAACTGTTCGCGCATTTTTTCAATTGTGGCCGAAAAACTGAGCAAACGCTCGTTTTCTTGCGCAACGATGGCGGCCGGGGCGCGCGCGACGAAGCTTTCATTGCCTAATTTGCTATTAACTTTGGCAATTTCCGCTTCGATACGGGCGATTTCCTTGCCCAGGCGCTCGCGTTCGGCGGCCACGTCGATTTCCACTTTCAGCATCAGCTTGGTGGTGCCGACGATGGCGACGGCGGCAGGCGAGTCCGGCAGCGCATCGACGATCTGCACCTCGGCCAGTTTGCCCAGCGACTGGATGTACGGTGCGTACGAGGTCAGCGCGGCCTTTTCCGTCGCATTGCCCGCTTCGACGATCAGCGGCACGCGCACCGATGGCGAGATTTGCATTTCGCCGCGCAGGTTGCGCGTCGCGTCCGTCAAAGCTTTCAGCTGCTGCATCCACGCTTCGGCCGACTCGTCGATCTTGTCGGTGTTGGCGATCGGATACGGTTGCATCATGATCGAATCACCCTCTGGCTTGAGCGTCTTGCCGGCCAATGGCGCCACCGTCTGCCACAACGCTTCCGTGACGAACGGGATGATCGGATGGGCCAGGCGCAGCACCACTTCCAGCACGCGCAGCAGGGTGTGGCGGGTGGCGCGCTGCTGGCCTTCCGTACCTTGTTGCACTTGCACCTTGGCCACTTCCAGGTACCAGTCGCAATATTCGTCCCAGACGAATTTGTAGATGGTGGCGGCGATATTGTCGAAACGGAAGTCTTCAAAGCCCTTGGCCACGTCCAGTTCAGCGCGTTGCAGCAAGGAGATGATCCACTTGTCCGCCTGCGACAGGTCGGCGTCGTTCGGCGTGCAATCCTTGCCTTCCGTATTCATCATGACGAAACGGGTGGCGTTCCACATCTTGTTGCAGAAGTTGCGGTAGCCTTCGCAGCGGCCCAGGTCGAAATTGATGTTGCGGCCCAGCGAGGCATAGCTGGCCATGGTGAAGCGCACGGCGTCCGTGCCGTAGGCCGAAATGCCGTCCGGGAATTCCTTGCGCGTCGCCTTGGTGATCTTTTCCGCGTCGCGCGGGTTCATCAGGCCCGTGGTGCGCTTGACGATCAAGCCTTCCAGGTCGATGCCGTCGATCAGGTCGATCGGGTCCAGCGTGTTGCCCTTCGACTTGGACATTTTCTGCCCTGTCGAATCGCGCACCAGGCCGTGCACGTAGACGGTTTCAAACGGCACCTTGCCCGTGAAGTGCGCCGTCATCATGACCATGCGCGCGACCCAGAAGAAGATGATGTCGAAACCCGTCACCAGCACGGACGACGGCAGGAAAGCCTTCATGTCCGGCGTTTCTTCAGGCCAACCCATGGTCGAGAACGGCACCAGGGCCGACGAGAACCACGTGTCGAGCACGTCGTCGTCGCGCTTCAACGGACCCGTGCTGCCGGCGGCCAGTGCTTTCGCTTCCGCTTCGGCTTGCGTCTTGGCAACGAAGATATTGCCGGCGTCGTCGTACCACGCCGGAATCTGATGGCCCCACCACAGCTGGCGCGAGATGCACCAGTCCTGGATGTTGTTGAGCCACTGGTTGTAGGTGGTGCTCCAGTTTTCCGGCACGAACTTGATTTCGCCATTGGCGACCTTGTCCAGCGCCGTTTCCGCGATCGACTTGCCTGGGAAGAAGGTGCCTTCCGGGGCCGGTTTGCTCATGGCGACGAACCACTGGTCCGTCAGCATCGGTTCGATGACGACGCCCGTGCGGTCGCCGCGCGGCACCATCAGCTTGTGCGGCTTGACCTGTTCCAGCAAGCCTTGCGCGTCGAGGTCGGCGACGATCTGCTTGCGCGCGGCGAAGCGGTCCAGGCCCCGATACGCTGCCGGCGCGTCGTCGGTGATCTTCGCGTCCAGGGTCAGGATGACGATCTGCGCCAGTTTGTGGCGCTGGCCGACGGCGTAATCGTTCATGTCATGCGCCGGGGTGATCTTCACGCAACCGGTGCCGAATTCCTTGTCGACGTATTCGTCGGCGATGATGGGGATTTCGCGGTCCGTCAGCGGGAGTTTGAGCATCTTGCCCACCAGCGCCGCGTAGCGCTCGTCCGTCGGATCGACGGCCACAGCGACGTCGCCCAGCATGGTTTCAGGACGCGTGGTGGCCACCGTCAGGAAGCCGCTGCCATCGACCAGCGGGTACTTGATGTACCACATCGAGCCGTCTTCTTCCTCGGACACCACTTCCAGGTCGGACACAGCCGTGCCCAGCACGGGATCCCAGTTCACCAGGCGCTTGCCGCGGTAGATCAGGCCTTGCTCGAACAGGCGCACGAAGACGTCGGTGACGACTTTCGAGCGCGGTTCGTCCATCGTGAAGTATTCGCGCTGCCAGTCGGCCGAAGCGCCCAGGCGGCGCATCTGCCCGGTGATGATGGAACCGGATTTTTCTTTCCATTCCCACACTTTTTCCACGAATTTTTCGCGGCCCAGGTCATGGCGCGAAATCTTTTGCGCGTCCAGCTGGCGTTGCACGACGATTTGCGTGGCGATGCCCGCGTGGTCGGTGCCGGGTATCCAGGCCGTGTTGTGGCCCAGCATGCGGTGGTAGCGGGTCAGGCCATCCATGATGGTCTGGTTGAACGCATGGCCCATGTGCAGGGTGCCGGTGACGTTCGGCGGCGGCAACTGGATGCTGAAGGAAGGTTTTCCCGCATCGAGGGTGGCGGTAAAGTAACCGCGCTGTTCCCACTCGGTGCGCCAGAATTGTTCAATGTCGGCGGGCTCGAAAGACTTGGCTAATTCCATGATTTGGCGTGTGATTGGCAAAAGGAACCATTATAAGGGGTGCATAAAGCATGCGCACCAAATAGCGGGCCTGGATGGCCCGAAAAGCCGCGCACGATTGCGCAATATTGCTGCATTGTATTTTTTTAAAGCTATCATCTTTGCAACATTATTTGAAAGCTCAGGCAATCATGAAAAAATTGTGGCAATTGGCCGTGCTCGGCGCCGGATGGGCTGCCGGAGGCGCGTGCGCCGGCATCCCGGAAGGGATGGCATTGTTCCAGCGCGGGCGCTGCGTTGACGCCGCGGCCCAATTGCGCGGCCCGGCACTGGGCGGCAATATCAAGGCGCAAAAGGTTCTCGGCGATATCTACATGGGCGAGCAGCGATGTTCGGACCTGGCGCGCAGCGATGCCGATGCCGGGCGCTGGTATCTGCTGGCTGCCAACGGTGGCGATCGCCTTGCGCAGGAGAAACTGGTTTCCTTGTATACGAGCTGGTCGGGCAGCATGCAGGATCCAGCGCGCGCGCTGCCCTGGCTGCGCCGCCTGGCGTCGCAGGGCGCCGGCGAACCGATGGCGCAACTGGCGCAAATGTATGAACGGGGCGAAGGCGTGCCGGTCGACAGGGTGGTGTCGTATGCGCTCAGGCTGCTGGCGCTGCAAGACAAGGAATGGCGCGGCGCGGCCGAGCTGGAGACATCTCTGCCGGCGCGCCGCCGCGCGATGTCGCCGGACCAGGTCGACGAGGCGCAGCGTCTGGCCAAGCGCTGGAAGCGCGGCGCGCCCCTGCCGGCGACGTCGCTGACGGGACGGCGCGCGCCCGAGCAGTGGTATCGCCGCGCCGCCGAGGGCGGCGACATGGACGCCGCCTACCAGTTGGGCATGCTGTGCTGCAACGAGGCAGGCGGCCTCGATGACATGCAGGCCGCCCGCTGGCTGCGCAAGGCCGCCGAAAGCGGCAACGCCAAGGCCCAGCTGCAGCTGGCCGTGATGTACGGCATGGATCGGGGCGTGCCGCAGGACTATGTGCTCGCTTCCATGCTGAGCCAGCTGGCGGCGGCGGGCGGGGAGCCGGGGGCCGCCGCCAGTGTGGCGGGCTGGGCAAAGGCGATGAATGCGGCGCAAAACGCCGAGGCGGATCAGCTGGCGCGGGCGTGGAAGGTGGGCATGCCGCTGCCGCAGGTCTCGGTGCACGGCATGGAGCGGGTGATCCATTATGTGCGCGAGGCGCGCGACAAGCTGCCGCCGACGCCCGAGGTGAGGGCGCTGTTCGACGCCGCCAGCGAGGGCGATGAAGCCGCCTTCGGCAAACTGCTCGCCGGCGTCGCCCTGCCGGGCGCCTACCGGATCGGCGAGCGCACCTTGCTGCACGCCTTGATCTTGCCCGCGTACAGCCTGGTCGAAGCCGAATCAGCATGGCAGAAGGCGCAACCGCGTCTGGACGACCCTCTGCTGCAACAGGTGCGGCGGCGGGCGCACCGCGAGGCGCAACGCGCGCGGCACGCCGCGCTGCTGCCCGCCAGGCTGCGCATGATGACGCTGCTGTTGCAGCGCGGCGTGCCGGTCGGCGAAGGCACCGGGGGCAGTAGCGTCGCGCCCCTGCATCTGGCGGCCATGTACGGCAACGCCGCGATGGTGCGCCTGTTGCTGGCCCATGGCGCCGATGTGCGGCACTACGGCGCCGGAAATGAAACGCTGGCGCCGCTGGAATACGCGCTGCAGCAGGAAGATGCGGGTACTCTGCCGGAATTGCTCGACGCGGATGAGCGTACGGCGAACATGATCGCCTTGCTGGACGCAGGTTCGGGCATGCCCTATCTGGTGGGCGATCAGCGCATGGCGGAGCTGCGCCATTCACAGAAAAAGACGGCGAAAGACGGCGCGGCGCGGCCAGCCGAGCGGCCGCTGGCCGATCACATGCTCTGGAGCCGCTTGCTGGGCATGACGCGTGGCACCGAAGTGCTCGATAAAATGCTGGCCACCGGCACCACGCCGTCTATCGACGACAATGGCAAGTCGCTGTACGCCTACGCCGCCGAAGCGGGCAACGCCGGCGCGCTGGACTGGCTCAAGCAGCGCGTGCCCCGGCATGATGCGAAGGGAAGGGACCGCTGGCTCGATGCCGCGATGCGCGCCATGTACAACCACCAGCCGGCGTCCGAGGACGTGCTGCGCCAGCTGGTGATGCCCGGCATGCCATGGCAGCAAGCCGGTCCCGCAGCCGAAGGGTTGCACATGAGAGCGCTGGCGACGCTCGATGCGCTGCACCTGGAAACGGAGACGCTGCTGTGGCATGCGGTGCGCAGCCAGCGACCAGACTGGGTCGCCCGCCTGGCCGCGATGGGCGCGTCCGTCGTCAGCGATGGTGATCGCCCGCCCTTGCTGGCGGCCGTCGAAAATAGCGACGCGGCGATGGTCAAGCTGTTGCTGGGCCTGGGCGCCGATCCGCTGGGCGGCGAGTTCCCCGTATTGAAGATGGCGCTGAAACTGCCGCCGACGCCGGACAATAATGCCGTGCTGTCATTGCTGCTGGCGGCCGTCGCGGCGCGCCAGCCGCCGACCGCCATCGAGTGGTCGCCGCTGGACGAGGCGCTGCGTGCCGTGCGCGATGCGGCCGGCGTCGAGCGGATACGCCTGATGCTGGCGGCCGGCTTGCCGGCCAGCCAGTTGAGCAATAAGGCCGCCATGCTCGCCGTGCGGTCGCGGCAGCGCGCACTGGCGCCGCTGTTGCTGGAACACGGCATGTTGCGGCGCGCCGACGGTGAGCGGCGCGCGCCGGACGATGCGGTGGTGCTGCAGCAGGCGCTGCGCGCGCAGCGCGACGACCTGCTGCCGCGCCTGCTGGACCTGGGGCTGGACCCGAACTGGCGCGGCGCCAATCAGAAGAGCGCGCTGGAACAGGCCATTCTCAACGGCGATACCGGGGCCGTGCGCCTGTTTATCGCGCGCGGCGCGCGCATCGATGACAGCTCAGGGTACCCATGGGGTGGTGCGCTGGACCTGGCTGCCGCCAGCCTCAATCCCGCTATGCTGGCCCTCGTCACGCGCCACTGGACGCTGTCGCTGGACAAGGTATGCCTGCCGGACACGCTGAACCTGGTCAACATCGCCTTGCACGCATCCGATGCGTATTGGGACTTGTTGCTCAAGCATGGCTTTGCCGCCGCGCCGCAACAGTGCGACCCCGGCATGGCGCCGCGCCTGATCGCCGCCTTTGCCGATGAGCCGAAGCATATGCTTGCCGGCTGGCTGGGCCAGCGCTTTGCTGCGCGCCTGCCGCGTCTGGCCGGCAGCCTGCGCCAACTCGCGCCCCAGGACTGGAGCGCGCTGCGCGCCGCGGGGTGCGATGACATGCTGGCCATCCTGGCGGCGGGCGGCTGGCGGGTGCCGCCCGCCAAGGTTGCCGCTGCGCCCGCGCACAAGGACAAGGCTGCCGACCTGGCGCTGCAACGGCGCTTGCCGGGACGCTATGCGCTGGGGCGCAGGACCGAGGTCGCGTCGCAGATCGTGCTGCGCGCCGACGGGCGTTTCAGTTACCGGATGCTGTACGGTGCCGATGAGCAAGCGGCGCAGGGACGCTGGTCGGTGCTGGACGGCGAGCTGCTGCTGCGGGGCGATGGGGCGTCGCCCGATGCGCCCTTTGCGCTGTTGCCGCCGCGCCCCGGCGACGCCACTACCGGTCCGGCCCGCATCATCGTCGAATATCGCGGCGAGGCCGTGCCCGATATCGCTCTGGCGGCGTTGGGCGATGCGCCCGCGTTGGCCCAGGGCGTCAGCGGCAAGCAGCCGTGGCAGGTGCCGTTGGCCGGGCCGCTACGCCACCTGGTGCTGTCTCATCCGGAAACAGGCTTTGCCACGGTGAAGCTGCCGGCCCGTCAAGGCCTGTTGCGTTTTGCGCTGTATCCGCCGCACTTGGGCATGCGCGATTTCCACGCCGTCATCGGCATCGAGGATGACAAACTGGCCTGGGATCGCGACGGGCAAATGTTGTCGTACGACAAGGTGAAATGAACGCAGCCGCATGGCCGTGTTTTGGCGGCCTGGCGAGTCGTTTTCCCGCAACAGAACGGGGAAAGCGGTGTCGCCGATGCTATAATGCCGGCCTCGGCGCCTCCTGCCCCATCCTTGCGGACGGCGCCAGCAGACGCGGTTGTATCAATTCTTCATATCCAGCACTCGTCCGCGTCTCAAGGCCAGCGCATCTGCGATGCCAGCCACCTTCAGTGCGTCCCCTCCGGGCCGGGCGCCTGAGCCACGCGCACCGCCAGCGGTGCACCATTCACGGCGGAATCAAAGCGGCGCGTCCATTGCACGCCGCTGCCGCCACAGCTTAGCCAGGATCTTTTGTCCGGCGCGTCGTCTTTTGATACGGCATCCCCCGCATGGCGCCTTGCCGCTAGTGGTCTTGCCGTGGCCGCCGCTTTCCTGGTGTCGCTTTTACAAGGAAATCATCATGAAAAAAATCGCCATCGTTGCCGGCCTTGCCACCACCCTCGGCGCCTTGCCTGCCGCACACGCCCAGTCCTCCCTCGACCTGTATGGCTTGATGGATGCGGGCCTGGTGCAGGAAGGCGGCGTCAGCAAGCTTACCAGCGGTATCTCGGCCGGTTCGCGCCTGGGCTTGCGTGGCACGGAGTCGCTGGGCAATGGCTTGCAAGTCGTGTTTACCTTGGAAGCCGGTGTCCTGAGCGACACGGGCCGCTCCGACCAGGCGGGCCAATTGTTCGGCCGCCAGGCTTTTGTCGGCCTCAATAGCCCGCTGGGCATGCTGACCATGGGCCGCCAGTACAACTTGCAAAGCCAGGCACTGACGGACGTGGCCGATCCCTTCGAGGGCGGCTTTGCCGGCGCGGCGACCAACCTGGCCGGCTATTCGGCCACGCGCATCGACAATACCGTGCGCTATACCTCGCCCGAGCTGCGCGGCGTCACCGCCACGGTGATGTACGGCTTTGGCGAACATACGGGTGTGGTGGCAGATCAGCGCTCGCTGGGCCTGGCCCTGGGCTATGTCAACGGCCCCCTGACCCTGCGCCTGGCGCGCCAGAGCCGTGCCGGCGAGCCGGGCAAGGCTGCCGCCAACAACACCATTCTGGCCGGCAACTACAACTTCGGCGTGGCCACGGCGTTTGCCGGTTATGGCCGCAACACGGGCGATGGCAGCACCATGTTCTTTGCGGAAAACCCGTATGGCGCGGCGCAGGCCCCGGCCCAGTCGACGGACAGCCGCGACGCCATCGTCGGCGTGTCCGTGCCGCTCGGTGCGACTACCGTGCTGGCCTCGTATGTGCACAAGGATGACCGCAATGCGGCCAACCGCGATGCGCAGCAGCTGGCCATCGGCGCCACGTATGCCTTGTCCAAGCGCAGCAAGATTTATGTGGCCTATGCGCACATCCGCAACCGCAACGACGCCGCCTACATGGTGGGTAATGCCACGGAAGTGGGCACGGGCAACCGCGCCTTCAACGTCGGCCTGCGCCACGCGTTTTAAGCAGCGGCCAGCATGCTGCCTTCGTGCAGCAGCGCTTCAAAGGCGGGCACGGTCAGCGGGCGGCTGAACAGATAGCCCTGCATCTGGTCGCAGCCGTGCTGGCGCAGGAAGGCCAGCTGCTGCGGCGTTTCCACGCCTTCGGCGATGACTTTCAGGCGCAGGCTGTGCGCCAGCGAAATGATGGCGCACACGATGGCTGCGTCGTCGTCGTGCGTGATGTCGCTGACGAAGGTCTTGTCGATTTTCAGTACGTCGATGGGGAAGTGGCGCAGGTAGGCCAGGCTGGAATAGCCGGTGCCGAAGTCGTCGATCGACAGTTGCACGCCCAGCGCCTTCAGGTTGGCCATGATGGCCGTGGCTTGTTCCACGTCATGCATGACCATGCTTTCGGTCAATTCCAATTCCAGATGGGCAGCGGCCAGCCCCGTTTCAGCCAGCGCCTGCGCCACCGCATGCAGCAGATTCCTTTGCTTGAATTGCCGCGCCGACAGGTTGACAGCCAGGCGCAGCGGGCCATGGCCGGCCAGCTGCCAAGCGCGCGCCTGGGCGCATGCGGTGCGCAGCACCCAGTCGCCGATGGGGATGATCAAGCCCATTTCCTCGGCCAAGCCGATGAAGCTGGCCGGCGCAATGCGCCCCAGCTGCGGATGCTGCCAGCGCAGCAGCGCTTCCATGCCCACCACCTTGCCGCTGGCCAAGTCCAGCTGAGGCTGGTATTCGAGGTGGAACTGTCCCCGTTCCAGGGCATGGCGCAACTCGCTCTCCAGTCCCAGCCGCTCCAGGGTGCCCGCATTCATGCTCGAGGCATAGAATTGCCAGTGGCCCCGTCCCTGTTCCTTGGCGCGGTACATGGCGATGTCGGCGTGCTTGATCAGGGTGTCGGCGTCAAGGCCGTCGTCGGGATACACGGCCACGCCCATGCAGCAGCTGAGAATAAATTCATATTCGCCCAGTTGCAGCGGCTGCGCCACGGCGTCCAGGATGCGCTGCAGGATGGCCGCGCCCGGTTCGCCATTGCCATGCTGGGGCAGCAGCAGCACGAATTCGTCGCCGCCCAGGCGTGCCACCGTGTCGACTTCGCGCGTCGCGTCGCGCAGGCGCTCGGCGACGTTTTTCAGCACAGTGTCGCCCGCATCGTGGCCGAGGGTGTCGTTGACGAATTTAAAGCGGTCGAGGTCGATGAACACTACCCACAAGGGCAGGCCACTGCGGCGCGTCACGGCCATCGCCTGTTCCAGCCGCTCGCGCAGCAGCAGGCGGTTGGCCAGGCCCGTCAGAATATCGTGCCGCGACTGGAATTCCAGCTCCTGTTCGAAGCGCATGACGGTGCTGATGTCGTATTGCGCCACGACAAAGTGGCTGACGGGGCCATCGCCATCGTCGTGCACGGGCGCGACGAACAGCTCGCTCCAGTAGCAGCTGCCATCCTTGCGAAAATTGCGTACGATGGCCTTGCCTTCGCGCTGTTCGCGCAGGGCCGCTGTAATCTCATGCATGTCTTGCCGCCCCTGTTCGGGTCCCTGCAAGTCTTCCAGGCGCTGGCCGATGACTTCGCCAGCCGCATAGCCGGTGATGCGCTCGAAAGCGGGATTGACGTATTCGATCAGGTAGCCCGGCGCGTCGGCGCTGCACAGGATGATGGCGTTGGCCGATACTTCGATGATGCGTTCGCGCAAACGCAGCGACTTCTCAGTGTGCATGCGCGCGGCGATGTCTTCGGACAGGCGCAAATTGGCAAACTGCAGCGCCGCCGTGCGTTCGCCCGTGATGCGGGCAATCACGGAGTTGCGCGACACGAGCTGAAACACATACGCCGTTGCCAGCAGGCTCGACAGCAGTCCGCCCAGCAGCACATACAGGGAGCCGCGATGGTTCGCATCCAGGCTCATGCCGTTGGCAGGCAGCATGGCGGCGCGCAGCGTGTGACCGCTGGCGTGGTACTGCAGCAGCAGCCGGGTGCTTTCCGACTCGATCTGGCGTGCCGAGGCGTAGCACAGGGCCGTCAGGCTCAGCCCGACCGCCAGCGTGATCAGGGCCGAGGTGGACACGGAAATGGAGATGCGTTTGAAGAATGATTGCATGATGGCGTCCGGTAAGCAGCGCCGGTGCCGATCCGTGATACGGCAGCCCTGGCAGTGACTGACTGTAGGGCGCGGGGTACGTGGCCGTCCGTTCGCTGCCGAACAGACCGCCATGCCAGCAAGAAATATAGTGGCGGCACTGTGCAGGCGCTGTGTTACGCTCCGGCATATGGCGCCCCTCGTTCGGACGTTTTTTATCTATCCCCTAGCTGACGACTGGAAACCAGGAAAACTGCCCATGTCGAGTCCGCATGCCCAGCTGCACAACCCGAATCAAAACCATTTGCTCGCCGCCATGCTCGACGCCGATTTCGCGCGCCTGGCCCCCCATCTGGAGCAAGTCTCCATGTTGCTCGGTGACGTGATCTACGATTCGGGCGACAAGCTGCAGCATGTGTACTTCCCCACCACCGCCATCGTTTCCATCCACTACCTGCTGGAAAACGGCGGCTCGTCCGAGATCGCCGGCGTGGGCAACGAGGGCATCGTGGGCGTGTCGCTGTTTATGGGCGGCAACTCTACCCCCAGCCGCGCCGTGGTGCAGACGGGCGGCGTCGGCTATCGGCTGAAGGCGCATTTGCTGATGGAAGAATTCGACCGCGCCGGCCCCGTCATGCGCTTGCTGCTGCGCTATACGCAAGCCCTGATCACGCAAATGTCGCAGACGGCCGTGTGCAACCGCCACCATACGGTGGAGCAGCAGCTGTGCCGCTGGCTGCTGCTGACCATGGACCGCCTGCCGAACCGCGAGCTGACGATGACACAGGAGTTGATTGCCAACATGCTGGGCGTGCGCCGCGAAGGCGTGACGGAAGCGGCCGGGCGCTTGCAGCAGCGCGGCTTCATCAGTTACCGGCGCGGCCATATTTCCGTGCTGGACCGCGCCGGCCTAGAAGGCCATGTGTGCGAATGCTATGGCGTGGTCAAAAAAGAATTCACGCGCCTGCTGTCGGACGTGCGCCAGCGCCAAGGTTCCTGATCACCGCATCCACTCTCTTATCGTTGTTACAGCCCAGGCTACCTCATGCAATCTGTTGAAAACATTCCTCCGCGCGCACCGTCGCGCTGGCCCATGGCACTGGCGTTTTCATTCAGCGCCATCGTGCTGCTGGCCATCGGCGTGCTGGCCTGGCGCGCGCCGTTCGAGACGGCCTGCGTCATCGATGCGCTGGTCTTCCTGCTGCTGATGCTGCTCGTGGCGCTGTACCGGCGCACGGTGTCGGCCAGCCTGCCGCGCCAGTTGCTCAAGGCGGGCGCCTTGCAGGACGCGATTTTCAACAGCGCCAATTTCTCGTGCATCGCCACCGATGCGCAGGGCGTGATCCAGATTTTCAATGTGGGCGCCGAACGCATGCTCGGCTATGAAGCGAGCGATGTGGTCGACAAGCTGACCCCGGCCGGTATTTCCGACGCGCAAGAAATCATCGCACGCGCCGCCGCCCTCAGTGCCGAACTCGACACGGTCATCACGCCCGGCGTCGAAGCGCTGGTGTTCAAGGCCACGCGCGGCATCGAAGACATCTACGAATTGACGTATATCCGCAAGGATGGCAGCCGCTTCCCCGCCATGGTCTCCGTGACGGCCTTGCGCGACGCGCAGAGCAAGGTCATCGGTTACTTGCTGATCGGCACCGACAACACGGCGCGCAAGCAGGTCGAGGCGGAACAGGCGCTGCTGGACCAGCGCTTGCGCGAACAGCAGTTCTATACGCGCTCGCTGATCGAATCGAATATTGACGCCCTGATGACGACGGATCCGCGCGGCATCATCAGCGACGTCAACCAGCAAATGGAAGCGCTGACGGGCTGCACGCGCGACGAATTGATCGGCGCGCCGTTCAAGAATTACTTTACGGAACCGGAACGGGCCGAGGAAGCCATCGCGCGCGTCTTGCGTGAAGGAAAACTGACCAATTACGAGCTGACGGCCCTGGCGCGCGACGGCAAGCAGACTTTTGTTTCCTACAACGCCTCGACCTTCCACGACCGCAACCGCAAGCTGCAAGGCGTGTTTGCCGCCGCCCGCGACGTGACGGAACGCAGGCAGTTTGAACAAGCACTGCAAGACACGAATATCGAAATGGAAAAGGCCCGCCAGGCGGCGGAGAAAGCGAATCTGGCCAAGTCCGAGTTTCTGTCGAGCATGAGCCATGAATTGCGCACGCCCCTGAACGCCGTGCTGGGTTTTGCCCAGCTGATGGCGTCCGAGACGCCGGCACCGAGCGTGCCGCAGCAGCGCTCGATCGACCAGATCCTCAAGGGTGGCTGGTATCTCTTGCGTTTGATCAATGAAATCCTCGACCTGGCCATGATCGAGTCGGGCAAGGTCACCATGTCGGAAGAGGCAATGTCCTTGCTCGACGTGTTGCAGGATTGCCAGGCGATGATCGCGCCGCAGGCGGAAAAACGCGGCATCAGCATGCATTTCCCCCGCTGCGGCAAGGCTTTCTATGTGCATGCCGACCGCACGCGCGTGAAACAGGTGATGATCAACCTGCTGTCGAACGCCATCAAGTACAACCAGAGCGGCGGTAGTGTGAAGGTCGAATGCACGCGCCATGCCGACCGCGTGCGCGCCAGCGTCACCGACAGCGGCGCCGGCCTGAATGCCGAACAGATGAGTCAGTTGTTCCAGCCCTTCAACCGCCTGGGCCAGGAAAGCAGCACGGAAGAGGGCACGGGCATCGGCCTGGTCGTCACCAAGCAGCTGGTCGAACTGATGGGTGGCACCATCGGCGTCGACAGCACGGTGGGCGTGGGCACCACCTTCTGGGTGGAATTCAAGGCCTCGCGCGCGCCCGAACTGCACCTGGAACAGGGCGTAGCCTTGCCGGTGGTGCAGGAAGACCAGGAAAGCCAACGCACCTTGCTGTACGTGGAAGACAATCCCGCCAACCTGGCGCTGGTGGAGCAATTGATCGCCCGCCGCAGCGATTTGAAACTGCTGACGGCCATCGATGCGCACCTGGGCATCGACCTGGCGCGCACCTACCAGCCGGACGTGATCTTGATGGATATTAACCTGCCCGGCATCAGCGGCTATGGCGCCCTGAATATCCTGCATGATGATCCCCTCACCAGCCATATTCCCGTCATGGCCCTGTCCGCCAACGCCGTGCCGCGCGACATCGAGAAGGGCCTGGAAGCGGGCTTCTTCCGCTATCTGACCAAGCCCATCAAAGTCGTCGAATTCATGGATGCGCTCGACGTGGCCCTGCACCATGCGGCCGCGCACGGCCTGGCCGACGACACTCACACAGTACGCTAATTCAGCATTTAATTTTAGGAATACCGCCATGCTTCAAGCCACCGAGATCCTGAACGCCAGCATCCTCATCGTCGATGACCAGGAGGCCAACGTCATGCTGCTCGAACAGGTGCTGCGTAATGCCGGCTACACGCACATCACCTCCACCATGGACCCGCAAGCCGTGCGCGCGCTGCACCAGCAGCACCGCTACGACCTGATCCTGCTCGACTTGCAGATGCCGGAAATGGATGGCTTCGAAGTCATGGAAGGCTTGCGCGACATCGAGGCGGGCAGCTATCTGCCCGTGCTGGTGATCACGGCCCAGCCCGGCCACAAGCTGCGCGCGCTGCAAGCGGGCGCCAAGGACTTCGTCAGCAAGCCTTTCGACCTGGTGGAAGTCAAAACGCGCATCCACAACATGCTGGAAGTGCGCCTGCTGTACCAGAAACTGGCCGAATACAACAAGTCGCTGGAACAGATGGTGGAAGAGCGCACGGCGGAGCTGCGCGAAAGCGAAGCGCGCTTCCAGCGCTTCACGGAACTGTCGTCCGACTGGTACTGGGAACAGGATGCGCAGGGCAACCTGACGCGCTTTTCCGGCCCCGTGGCTGAAATGCTGGGCATCGGCAGCGAGGAAGAGCCGCAGCGCTGGAACGCCACCGAACGCGCCTTGCTCGACGCCAAGATCGCCGCGCGCGAACCGTTCCTCGATTTCATCTACAGCCGCGCCAACCTGGATGGCAGCACGCAGTACCTGCAGGTCAGCGGCGAACCGATGTTCGACAATGGCAGCCGCTTCATCGGCTACCGCGGCATCGGCCTCGATGTCACGGAGCGCTTGCGGGGAGCGTGATTTATACTTGGTGTCATCGACATCGACAAGGAATGCATCATGGCTGACAAATCTCCCTCCTACTGGTTTCCCGCCAAGACCTATGGCTGGGGCTGGGGCTTGCCCATCACCTGGCAAGGCTGGCTGGTGTTTCTGGCCGCGCTGGCGCTGTTCGCCTGCGGCGCCTTCCTGTTCCCGCCGCAAACCATGTTCGTCGGCTACATCGTGTATGAAGTGGCTGTCGTCGCCGCGCTCATTTTCATCTGCCAGCTGAAGGGCGAACCGACCGCCTGGCGCTGGGGCAAGAAGAAGTAGGTCGATGCACAAAGACTACACCTGCAAGAAATCATCTGGCCACGCGGCGTGAACCGCGTATAATTGGCTCGCTGCCGCAAGGCGGCAAACGCTAGGGGTCCTGCCTTTCGCTGTGGAAACACAGTGCAAGCGCGGGTGAGAAATACCCTCCGAACCTGATCTGGATAATGCCAGCGAAGGGAAGCTTTAGGATGAACGCACCCCGCCTTTCCGCGTGCGCGCAGCCGAACCTCCTTAGCTGGCTCCAGGCTTAAAAATAGTCTAGCCAAGGAGCCAAAATGAACGCCAACCCGAAATTCCTCTCCGCCACCGCCACGGTCGACGCAGCCGCCATCGCGCCGCTGCCCAATTCGCGCAAGATCTACGTCGAAGGCAGCCGCCCCGACATTCGCGTGCCCATGCGGGAAATCAGCCAGTCCGACACGGAAGCGTCGTTCGGCGGCGAAAAGAATCCGCCGATCTATGTCTACGACACCTCCGGCCCCTACACGGACCCGGACGTGCAGATCGACATCCGCTCGGGCCTCGATACGCCGCGCCTGCCGTGGATCATGGAGCGGGCCGATACGGAAGAATTGCCCGGCCCCACCTCCGACTACGGCATCGCCCGCCTGGCGGACCCGAAGCTGGCCGAACTGCGTTTCAACTTGCACCGCAAGCCGCGCCGCGCCATCGCCGGCAAGAACGTGACGCAAATGCACTATGCGCGCCGTGGCCTGATCACGCCGGAAATGGAATTCGTCGCCATCCGCGAAAACATGCGCCGCCAGGAGTATTTGCGCGAACTGCAAGCCTCCGGTCCCATGGGCGAACGCCTGGCCGACCTGATGGGCCGCCAGCATCCGGGCCAGTCGTTCGGCGCCAGCATCCCGGCCGAAATCACGCCGGAATTCGTGCGCGAGGAAATCGCCCGCGGCCGCGCCATCATTCCCGCCAACATCAACCACCCGGAAGTGGAACCGATGATCATCGGCCGCAATTTCCTGGTGAAAATCAACGCCAACATCGGCAATTCGGCCGTCACCTCGTCGATCGGCGAGGAAGTGGAAAAGATGACCTGGGCCATCCGCTGGGGCGGCGATAACGTGATGGACTTGTCCACCGGCAAGCATATCCATGAAACGCGCGAATGGATCGTGCGCAACAGCCCCGTGCCCATCGGCACCGTGCCCATCTACCAGGCGCTGGAAAAGGTCAATGGCAAGGCCGAAGATTTAACTTGGGAAATCTTCCGCGACACCCTCATCGAGCAGGCGGAGCAGGGCGTCGACTATTTCACCATCCACGCGGGCGTGCTGCTGCGCTATGTGCCGATGACGGCCAAGCGCCTGACGGGCATCGTCTCGCGCGGCGGCTCCATCATGGCGAAATGGTGTCTGGCGCACCATCAGGAATCGTTCCTGTACACGCATTTCGAAGACATCTGCGAAATCATGAAGGCGTACGACGTGTCGTTCTCGCTGGGCGACGGCTTGCGCCCCGGCTCCATCTACGACGCCAACGACGAAGCGCAGCTGGGCGAACTGAAAACCCTGGGCGAGCTGACGCAAGTTGCCTGGAAACACGACGTGCAAGTGATGATCGAAGGCCCGGGCCACGTGCCGATGCAACTCATCAAGGAAAACATGGACTTGCAGCTGGAGCAGTGCGGCGAGGCGCCGTTCTACACGCTGGGACCATTGACCACCGATATCGCTCCCGGCTACGACCACATCACCTCGGGCATCGGCGCGGCCATGATCGGCTGGTATGGCACGGCCATGCTGTGCTACGTGACGCCGAAGGAACACCTGGGCTTGCCCAACAAGGCCGACGTCAAGGACGGCATCATCACCTACAAGATCGCGGCGCATGCGGCCGACCTTGCCAAGGGCCATCCGGGCGCGCAGATCCGCGACAACGCCCTGTCGAAAGCCCGTTTCGAATTCCGCTGGGACGACCAGTTCAACATCGGCCTGGACCCGGACAAGGCGCGCGAATTCCACGATGAAACCTTGCCCAAGGATTCGGCCAAGGTGGCGCATTTCTGCTCCATGTGCGGCCCCCATTTCTGCTCGATGAAGATCACGCAGGAAGTGCGCGAATACGCGGCCGGCATGGGTATCGCGGAAGACCAGGCGCTCAAGCAGGGGATGGAGGTGAAAGCCATCGAATTCGTCAAGAACGGCGCCGAGCTGTACCGCAAGGTCTGAAGGAGAGCGTGATGCCTGCATTGATATCCATCACGCTCAACGGCGCGCCGCACCAGGTGCCGCCGGGACAGACACTCGATCAATTGATCGCCGCACTGTCGCTGGAAAACCAGGCGCTGGCGCTGGCCGTCAACCGCAACGTCGTGCCGCGCAAGGCGTGGCCGGGACAGGTCTTGCAGGTGCAAGACCAAGTGGAAATCGTACGTGCCATCGGCGGCGGCTGAACTAAGGAAAAAACAATGAACAGTAATAACAACGACCTGCTGACCATCGCAGGCAAACAGTATCAATCGCGCTTGCTGGTGGGCAGCGGCAAGTACAAGGATTTGCCGCAGACGCGCGAGGCGACGGACGCGGCGGAAGCGCAGATCATCACGGTGGCGATCCGCAGGGTAAACATCGGGCAAGACCCGAACGCGCCCAGTCTGCTCGACTTCGTGCCGCCGGACCAGTACACGATATTGCCGAACACGGCCGGCTGCTACAACGCGAAAGACGCCGTCTACACCCTGCAACTGGCGCGCGAGCTGCTGGGCGGGCGCAATCTGGTGAAGCTGGAAGTACTGGGCGACGAAAAGACCCTGTTTCCGCACATGCCGGAAACGTTGATTGCGGCCGAAGCGCTGGTCAAGGACGGTTTTGACGTGATGGTTTACTGCAGCGACGACCCCATCCAGGCGAAGATTCTGGAAGACATCGGTTGCGTGGCCGTCATGCCGCTGGCGTCCCTGATCGGCTCGGGCATGGGCATTTTGAATCCGTGGAACTTGTCGCTGATCATCGATCAGGCGAAGGTGCCCGTGCTGGTGGACGCGGGCGTGGGTACGGCGTCGGATGCGGCCATTGCCATGGAACTCGGCTGCGATGGCGTGCTGATGAATACGGCCATCGCCGGCGCGCGCGATCCCGTGCGTATGGCGCGCGCGATGAAGCTGGCCGTGCGGGCCGGGCGCGAAGCGTTTTTGGCGGGACGCATGCCGCGTAAATTTGCCGCTTCCCCATCGTCGCCGATGGCGGGCCGCCTGGCGTGATGGAGCCAACGTTGCCGACGGTGCTGGTGTTTGCCGGCGCCGATCCTTCGGGCGGCGCCGGCATCGCCGCCGATATTCTGGCCATTGTGGCGCAGGGCGCGCATGCGCTGCCCGTCATCACGGCGCTGACGGTGCAGGACAATGACCGCGTGTTTGCTGTCGAGCCGGTGGCGCCGGCATTGCTGCGCCGCCAGGCGCAGGCGCTGATCGACAAGATGGCGATTCATGCCGTGAAAATCGGCATCCCCGGCAGTGCCGCGAATGCGGCCGTCATCGCGCAACTGATCGCGCAATTGCGGCAGGCCCGCCCAAGCTTGCCTGTCGTGCTCGATCCCGTGCTGGCCAGCGGCCATGGCGACGTGCTCAGCCGGGACGACGCCGTGCTGGCGCTGGCGCCCTTGCTGCCGCTGACGACCGTGATCGTACCGAACGGGCCGGAAGCGCTGGCCCTCGGTGGCGCGGAAAACCTGCGCGCGCGAGGCTGCCAGCACGTGCTGGTGACGGGTGGCCATGGCGAAGGCGAGGTGATCATCAACCGCTGGTTTGACGCCGGTGGCGGCGAGCGTGAGTGGCGCTGGCCCCGTCTTCCCGGCGAATTCCACGGCAGCGGCTGCACCCTGGCCTCCGCCATCGCGGCGCGCCTGGCGCTGGGACAGGCGCTGCCCGAAGCGCTGGATCTGGCGCAAAGCTATTGCCATGCGGCCCTGGCCGGCGCGTATGCGATTGCGCCAGGTCAACTCATGCCGCAACGATTTTTTACATAAGGAAAACATCATGCGTGGACTGTATCTGGTCACCCCGAACTGGGATGACACCGACCGCCTGCTCGACGTGAGCGAGCAAGCCCTGCAGGAAGGCGTGGCGCTGCTGCAATATCGCCACAAGAGCGCCGAGGCGCAGCAGCGGCGCGAGCAGGCGGGCGCCTTGCTGGCGCTGGCCCGCAAGTATGGCGTGCCCTTCATCATCAATGACTTTATCGAACTGTGCGAAGAACTGGACGCGGACGGCGTGCACGTGGGTGGCACGGATGCGTCCGTCGCGCAGGTGCGCGCGCGCCTGGGCAAGGACAAGATCGTCGGCGCTTCCTGCTATGGCGACATGGCCCTGGCACGGACGGCCGAGGCGGGCGGCGCCAGCTATGTGGCCTTCGGCGGTTTTTATCCGTCGCTGGTGAAAAAGTATCCGGTGACCACGCCCCTCGATATCGTGCTGCAAGCGAAACGCGAGATCGCCTTGCCGTGCGTGGTGATCGGCGGCATGACGCCGAACAACGCGGCACCGCTGGTCGCGCGCGGCGCCGATATGGTGGCGGCCATCAGCAGCGTATTTGGCAAGGACTACCAAGCAGATGATGTGGATATTGCGGTGCAGCAATTCAATCACTTGTTTGCGGCATGAACACGGGCAGGGAGGGCTGATTTGAGGGAATAATCGGCATATAATAAGAGCATCAGTGCGACACGGTCGCAAAATCGTCGCTATGCGGCAATCATTAGAAGCAGGAGCGGGTTAGTATCCCTTTGAATTTAAAGGAAAATTCGCCC
Source organism: Janthinobacterium sp. PAMC25594 (assembly GCF_019443505.1). Lineage (NCBI taxonomy): Bacteria > Pseudomonadati > Pseudomonadota > Betaproteobacteria > Burkholderiales > Oxalobacteraceae > Janthinobacterium > Janthinobacterium sp. PAMC25594. The sequence goes on along the minus strand of NZ_CP080377.1, from coordinate 3,079,909 downwards.
TAATTGATACAAACGTAATAGTCTGAGAAGCCGTAATTCCTAGTGTGGATACAAAGTGGGTTCTGTGTTCCAGTGGGTCAATTGTGTCTGCGAATCCAGTTTAACGGTTCGCTTACGTTGTTAAAATACGACAATAGAGTCCTTCCAAAGAAAAAAATGAGTCCTCTCATTCAGCATATCAAGCGGGTTGCAAAAGACGATGTTCGGACCTTCTTCGCGCCTTTCGTGGCGATGTATAGCTTTATCCGAAAAGAGTTGAAGCGGCCTGCAATACGGTAAGCTCGGACACTAACAGCAAGGTCTAACACCTCCGCTAGTATTTTAGTAGGTATCTCACTACTTACATCAATGAACTTCTAGAGCGACAAGCTCTTCGATATCTTGTCGTACCCAAATCTTCAATTACTTGGTGCTACGATCGGGCGCACGACCGCCCGTCACCTACTCGAACATGCGTCATCGGTAACGATGGGGTATGAAGCTTCGAGGACAATGTACCCCCAAAATTTCGGTGGCTAACCGCGTGAGCGTTTGGTCAGAGACTGCTAGCAGCAATGCGGTTTAGGGGCTAGGTGAGTGCTGCAAGAGTAATGTAATGTGAACCATCGTTTGAACCCTCGTAAATATTGATAGGCCAAAACTGCTGATAGGCCTAAACCAAAACGGTACGTGGTCGGATATCTCCGTTGATGTTGGGGATACGTCGTCATTTAAACCACCGGGGGAAAGATGGACTCTAAACAGCTAGTCGCGATGTAGCTGTCGCGTCGATATCGTTGGGAACGTGGTAAGCCCGATTTTCTGCCAAAAATCAAAACAGCGAGAAATTGGCAAGTGAGCCGCAAGGCGAGCAGATGGGAAAGCGGGTATGGGAGGATGGAGAAAGCGAATGCCGGGTTTTAACGACTCGGATAGGGGTTCAGAATTTGCCCCAGCCTGAAAGGGCGCAGACTTCCATCTGGTGTAATAGTCGTTATAAAACAGTATTGTCTCCAAGTAGTCATTATTTTTCAATCACCCCGAAGGGATTCAGTTCACCCTTCGGGGAGAACTGCGCCTCTAGGGGAACTACCCGAGGTACAGCATGAAAGTAACCGTTAGTAGTCATACCGGTTCTGCGTCCTCGCATGCTCCGTCTGAATGGGCCGCCATCAACTGGCGGCTCGTTCAACGGAACGTGAGAGCCATGCAGTGTCGATTAACGAAGGCCACACAGGAAGGTGACTGGCGCAGGGCAAAAGCCCTGCAAAGGTGGCTGACCCACTCGTTTAGCGCAAAAGCACTCGCAGTTAAACGGGTGACCGAAAATCAAGGTAAACGGACCGCAGGGGTGGATCAGCAATTATGGGATTCACCGCAGCAGAAATTTGCAGCAATTGCGAGATTGAAGAAGCAAGGCTACAGACCCTTGCCACTACGGAGGGTCTATATTCCCAAGTCAAATGGAACGATGCGCCCGTTGGGCATTCCAACCATGCGTGACAGGGCAATGCAAGCGCTTCATCTGCTAGCTCTTGATCCAATCTTGGAAACGTTGAGTGACCCGAATTCCTATGGGTTCAGGAAAAATCGTTCGACGGCCGACGCTATGTCGCAGATATTCCTCCAGACCTGCCGGAAAGTCTCGGCAACATGGGTATTGGACGCAGACATTGAGGGATTCTTCGATAATATCAATCACAACTGGATGATCGAGAATGTCCGCATGGACAAATCGATTTTAAAGAAGTGGTTGAAATCCGGAGTTGTTGACCGGCAGCAATTGATGGCAACCACAGCTGGAACACCACAGGGTGGCATTATCAGCCCTGCCCTTGCAAATTGGACACTGAACGGCCTCGAATCTGGACTTATGGCGCACCTTAGTGCGAAATTCGGAAAGACAAAGGCGGGAAGGCTAAAAGTCGGAGTAGTTCGATATGCGGACGATTTTGTCGTAACTGGCGCTTCGAAAGAACTGTTGGAGGACGAAATTAGGCCATGGATTGAAGGATTCCTCGCAGTCAGGGGTCTACGACTATCCGTAGCCAAGTCCAAGATCGTGCACATTGACGACGGCTTCGACTTCTTGGGGTGGAACTTCCGAAAATACTCCGGAAAACTGCTCATTAAGCCTAGTAAGAAGAACGTGAAAACGTTCTATGCCAAGCTTAGCAAGACGATCAGTGAAAACGTTGGGGCAAGGCAAGAGAATCTTATTCGACTGCTGAACCCCATGCTACGAGGTTGGGCGCAGTATCACAGCCCCGTGGTCGCGAAGGAGGCGTTTTCGGCAATGGAGTCGCTATTGTTCTGGCGGCTCCGTCGGTGGGCTGCACGCAGACATCCGATGAAAAGCAGTGATTGGATACGCCATAGGTACTGGCGCCCGATTGAGCTTAGAAGTCAGGTATTTGCAGCGGACGTTGTCACGAAAGAGGGCAGTAAGGGCGTATTGGAAATGTACTCTTTGCCGGGTACAGCCATCGTGCGTCACACGAAAATCAAAGGGGAGTACCATCCCTATGATCTGCAATGGGAAATGTATGGGGAAACCCTTCGCCAGGAACGTATGTTGAAAAACATGCAGTACCGGCGCGAGTGGGCGAGACTTTACCTTGACCAACGTGGCCTGTGCGCAATGTGTGGATACGAGATGGACATGGAAACCGGTTGGCATGACCACCACATTGAATATCGTGTGGCAGGTGGCTCTGATGCCCTAGAAAATCGAGTACTATTGCATCCAAACTGCCATGCCCAAGTGCATAGCCAAAAACTAGAAGTTGTAAAGCCGGTTCCTGTATAGGAACTTTTATTATGCTTGAGCCGTGTGCGGTGAAAGTCGCACGCACGGTTCTTAGGGGGGAGAGTTTCCAGTAATGGGATTCTCCTACCCTACTTCATTACCGAGGTCCCCCACCCATGAGCCAGCCAGCCGCCGCGAAACGCCTTATCCTGATCGTTGACGATGACCAGCTCCTGTTGGAATTCCTCGGCGAAGTCCTGCGCCATGCCGGCTACGAGACGGCCCTGGCCAATTCGGCCGAAGTGGCGCTGCAGCTGGTCGCCCAGCGCGAGCCGGACCTGGCCTTGCTCGACATCCACATGCCGGGCATGTCCGGCCTGGAACTGGCCAAGCGCCTGCATGGCGAGACGGGCGTGCCGTTCATGTTCCTGTCCGGCAGCGGCGACAGTGAATCGGGCAAGCAGGCAGCCGCCTACGGCGCCGTCGGCTATGTCGTCAAACCCGTTGATGAAGGCCGCTTGATGCCCGCGTTCGAAGCGGGCCTGGCGCGTGCCGACGAGATCCGCCAACTGCGGCGCACCGAGCTGAACCTGAACGCGGCGCTGGCCGCCGGGCGCGAAACGAGTTTGGCCGTCGGCTTGCTGATGGGCAAGTTCCAGACGGACCGCAACACGGCCTTCGAGGTGCTGCGCGACCATGCCCGCTCCAGCCGCCGCAAGATCAATGAAATCGCCAGCCAGCTGCTGCTGGCCGAGGAAACCCTGAACGGCTTGCACGGCGCCTTCCTCAACCGCGCGAAAACCAAGTAAGCGTTTCAACCATACACAGGATACACATGAAAACCAAAGCAGCGATTGCATGGAAGGCGGGCGCGCCTTTGACCATCGAAGAAGTCGACCTGGCCGGCCCGCGCGAGGGCGAGGTACTGGTCGAGATCAAGGCCACCGGAATTTGCCACACCGATTACTACACCCTGTCGGGCGCCGACCCGGAAGGCATCTTTCCGTCCATCCTCGGCCATGAAGGCGCCGGCATCGTCGTCGACGTGGGCCCGGGCGTGAAAAGCCTGAAAAAGGACGACCACGTCATTCCCCTGTACACGCCGGAGTGCCGCCAGTGCAAGTTCTGCCTGTCGCAAAAGACGAACCTGTGCCAGTCGATCCGCTCGACCCAGGGCCGCGGCCTGATGCCGGACGCGACGTCGCGCTTTTCCATCGACGGCAAGCCCATCTTCCACTACATGGGCACGTCCACTTTCTCGAACTATATCGTCGTGCCGGAAATCGCCCTGGCGAAGATCCGCGAAGACGCGCCGTTCGACAAAGTCTGCTACATCGGTTGCGGCGTGACGACGGGCGTGGGCGCCGTGCTGTTCACGGCCAAGGTCGAGGCGGGCGCCAACGTGGTCGTGTTCGGCCTGGGCGGCATCGGCCTGAACGTGATCCAGGCGGCCAGGATGGTCGGCGCAGATAAAATCATCGGCGTCGACATCAACCCCGCGCGCCAGGCCATCGCGCGCAAGTTCGGCATGACGCATTTCGTCAACGCCAACGAAGTGGACAACGTGGTCGATACCATCGTGCAGCTGACGGACGGCGGCGCCGACTATTCGTTTGAATGCATCGGCAACACCACCACCATGCGCCAGTCGCTCGAGTGCTGCCACAAGGGCTGGGGCCAGTCCATCATCATCGGCGTGGCGGCGGCCGGCCAGGAAATTTCCACCCGTCCATTCCAGCTGGTGACGGGGCGCGTATGGAAGGGTTCCGCCTTCGGCGGCGCGCGCGGCCGCACGGACGTGCCGAAGATCGTCGACTGGTATATGGAAGGCAAGCTCAATATCGACGATTTGATCACGCACCGTTTGAAACTGGAAGATATCAACCAGGGTTTCGACTTGATGAAGAGCGGCGAATCGATCCGCTCCGTCGTGCTGTATTAATGAATTGAAATACGCCGTACCACGGCGTTTTTGCGGAGGCTGCGGCCTCCGTTTTTTTTGCCCGCTTGCCATCCATCGTCCGTGCTTGCCGTCCAGGCAGGGTTTTTTGCGGCCTGTCGCAGCGCGCTGGAGGCCAGGTTCACTTGCCGCTAAAGTCAACGCTCCACTACTTTTGCGACGAGGCAGCCATGTCCACTTCCCACCGTTTGATCCTCAGCCTGGCCGGTATCGTGCTTGGCGGCAGCGCGCTGGCCGTGCAGCCGCCGCAGCCGCCCGCGCCACCGGCCCCGCCCGCGCCGCCCAGCAAGCAAATCAATATTTCCATGGGCAGCGGCGATGGCTATGCGCTCGTCGACAGCAGCGAGGATAGCGTCACCATGGCCGGCACCGATGTCGATGGCCAGCAGATCAAGCAGCTGCAGCGCTCGCTCAAGGGGCAGTTCCTGTGGTTCCGCGACCGGGGCAAGGGCTATGTGACGCAGGATGCCGCGCTGCTGGCCCGCGTACGCGACGCCTGGAAGCCGTCGCAAGATCTGGGTTTTCAGATGAGCGGCCTGGGCAAGCAGATGAGCGAGCATGGCAAGGCGATGGGCGAACTGGGCAGCAAGATGGGCGCCCATGGCGCGGCGCAGGCGAACGTCGGCGCGCGCGATGTGGCGCAACTGCAGGCGCTGGGCCGCCAGCAGCAGGAACTGGGCCGCAAGATGGGCGAGGCGGCACGTCGCCAGGCGCAGGCGACCACGGAGACGGCGCGCCGCGCGGCCGCACGCGAGGTGGAACGCCTGCAGCAGCAGATGGAAGATGCGCAGGACGCCATGGAAGAGGTCAACGACCGCATTGCCGCCGCGCAAGAACGCGAGGCGGACAAGGTGGATGTGCTGTCGCGCCAGATGGATCAGCGCGGCAAGCCGATGGAAACGCTGGGCAAGCAAATGGAAGCGCTGGGACGCCAGCAGGAAAAGGCGACAAAAGCCGCCGACAAGACCACGCGCCAGGTGAGTGCCCAGGCGCTCAGCGAAGGCAAGGCCAGGCTGGTGCGCTAGATTTGGTTCCAGGCGGCCACGGCGCGGTATTGCGCCGGCAGCTGCCCCCTGGCCTCGTCCTCGCCGGCATATACCTCATCCTGCACGGTTTCCCAGCGAGAGTCGCAGCTGAAACGGTACACGCGCGCCTCGTCGCCGTAGCGGCATACGGCCAGGCCGTGGATGGCGACGGGGGCGGCGCCGTGCTCGTCGGCGACATGGCCGAACGGCAGGTCGGACCAGGCCCAGGCCAGTACGCGGGCGCCGTCGAGGTGGGTGGGTGGTGTCATGGGATACAGGCCGCTGTGTGGGGACGCCGATTGTAGCGCGCACATGGAAAACTGGCGCGACCGCTGGACAAATGCACAGTATTTTTAGCCATGCCGGTATAATCACGGGATGCAAAATCTTCTTCACAACCTCAATCCCGAACAATACGCCGCCGTCACCTTGCCGGCCCAGCATGCGCTGATCCTGGCTGGCGCCGGTTCGGGCAAGACCCGCGTGCTGACCACCCGCATCGCGTGGCTGATCCAGACCCAGCAGGTATCGCCGCCCGGCATCCTGGCCGTGACGTTTACCAATAAAGCCGCCAAGGAGATGCTCACGCGCCTGTCGGCCATGCTGCCAATCAACACGCGCGGCATGTGGATCGGTACCTTTCACGGCCTGTGCAACCGCTTGCTGCGCACGCACTACCGCGACGCGGCCTTGCCGCAAACGTTCCAGATCCTCGATTCGCAGGATCAGCTATCCGTGATCAAGCGCTTGTTGAAGGCGAACAATATCGATGATGAAAAATTCCCGCCGAAGACGGTGATGTATTTCATCAACAACGCCAAGGACCAGGGCTTGCGCGCCACGGACGTGGAAGCGTACGACGCACACGAGCGCAAGATGGTCGAGCTGTACCAGCTGTATGACGACCAGTGCCAGCGCGAAGGCGTCGTCGATTTTGCGGAATTGCTGCTGCGCACGTATGAATTGCTGAGCCGCAACCAGCCGTTGCGCGAACACTACCAGGCGCGCTTCCGCCATATCCTCGTGGACGAGTTCCAGGATACGAATAATCTGCAATACAACTGGTTGAAATTGCTGGCCGGCCACGGCAGCCGCGATGGCGGCGCCCTGTTTGCCGTGGGCGACGATGACCAGAGCATCTACGCCTTCCGCGGCGCGAATGTGGGCAACATGAGCGCCTTCGAGCACGAGTTCCAGGTGAAGAACTTGATCAAGCTGGAGCAGAACTACCGCTCGCACGGCCACATCCTCGACAGCGCCAACGTGTTGATCGCGAACAATAGCAAGCGCCTGGGCAAGAATCTGCGCACGGACGCGGGCCATGGCGAGCAGGTGCGCGTGTATGAAGCCAGTTCCGACTTGCAGGAAGCGCAGTGGATCATCGAAGAGGCGAAAAGCCTGATCGCCGATGGCGCCTCGCGCAGCGAAATCGCGATTCTGTACCGCTCGAATGCGCAGTCGCGCGTGATCGAACATGCGCTGTTTTCAGCCAGTATTCCGTACCACGTGTATGGCGGCCAGCGTTACTTCCAGCGCGCCGAGGTCAAGCACGCGATTGCCTATTTGCAATTGATGGACAATCCGCATAATGACTCCGCTTTCTTGCGCGTGGTCAATTTCCCCACGCGCGGTATCGGCATGCGCTCGATCGAGCAATTGCAGGCCGCGTCCGAGCAGTACGGCATCTCGCTGTACGCGTCCGTGCCGTATGTGGCGGGCAAGGCGGGCAGCGTGCTGGCCGGCTTCGTCAAGCTGATCGAAGGCGTGCGTTTCGAAACGCAGCAACTATCCTTGCCGGAAATGGTCAGAGTCGTGCTGGAAGCGAGTACCTTGCTGCAGCATTATCAGAATGAAAAGGAAGGAGCCGACCGCATCGAGAATCTGGAGCAGATGGTCAGCGCAGCCAGCCAGTTCGTTTCCGAGGAAGGTTTCGGCCCGGCGGCACCGGCCCATCTGGGGCCAGCCGCCCAGGCGCAGTCGGGCGTGCCCGTCGTCAACCAGGATGGCATCGAGATACTCGATGCGGACGCGCCGTTGCCGGCCGTGATGTCGCCGCTCTCCGCTTTCCTGTCGCACGCGTCGCTGGAAGCCGGGGACAACCAGGCGCAGGCGGGCCAGGATGCGCTGCAGATGATGACGGTGCACTCGGCCAAGGGCCTGGAATTCGACAACGTGTTCATTACCGGCCTGGAAGAGGGCCTGTTCCCGCACGAAAGCAGCTCGAAGGAAGACAATGGCGTGGAAGAGGAACGCCGGCTGATGTACGTGGCCATCACGCGCGCGCGCAAGCGGCTGTACATGAGCTTTGCGCAGACGCGCATGCTGCACGGCCAGACGCGCTACAACATGAAGTCGCGCTTCTTTGACGAATTGCCGGAAGAAGCGCTGAAATGGCTGTCGCCGAAGGTGCAGGCGAACTGGTTCGGCAACCGCAAGTCGGCCTGGGACGAGGCGCCCAAGGTGGCCAGCCTCGGTTCGGACAATGCCATTGCGCAAAAGATCGCGCAAAAAGCCACGGGCGGCGGCTGGCGCATCGGCGAATCGGTGGCGCACGCCAAGTTCGGCGAAGGCGTGATCGTCAATATCGAAGGCGGCGGCGGCAATGCGCGCGCGCAAATCAACTTCGGCCAGCACGGCATGAAGGTGCTGGACCTGGGGATTGCCAAGCTGGAACGGCTGGGACGGTGATGTAGAACGCGGGATGGCTGACGATGGCGTCGGATTACGCCTCCGGCTAATCCGACCTACGCCTGGAACGGTGATCTGGTCTGGCGCGTAGGTCGGATTAGCGCAGCGTAATCCGACAACATTGTTGGCGTGCAAGGCATTCGATATATAAAAAGGGGCAGCCTGCGCAGGCTGCCCCTTTTTACATCTGGCCGGCGATCACTCGCCGGTCTTGTCCAGCGACACCGTCTTGCTCTCATCGACGGGCAGGCCGAAGATCTGGCGGTAGGCGGCGTAGAACGAGCAATGCATGATGATGGTGAGTATCATCGACAGCGGCATCATCAGCTGCATCATCAGCGGCGTGCGGCCAAAGATGACGGCCAGCAACTGGCTGGTGACGACGCTGATGGCGAACCAGGTGGAAGCGAAGACGATGAAGGCCGACAGCGAGCGCCAGACGGCGAAAAAGCTGAAGAACAGCGACTTGCCCAGGCCGGTTTGTTTCCAGTAAATCAGCGGCGCGGCAAAGCAGAAGGCCATGGCGGCGGGCACATACAGCACGATGGCCAGCAGGATGCCCAGACCCAGGCGCGATTCGGGGATGGCGGCGCGCGCCGCTTCTTCCGTCAATTGCCCCGTGACCAGTTGCCACAGCAAGCCGTCGTCCACCAGGGTCGAGGCGCCAATGGCAACGATGGCCATCAGGATGTACAGCACGCCCAGGCCCAGCAGGGAAGGAAGCGCGGGCTTGCGGAAGCCCGAGATCAACAGGCTGGGCAAGACGCGCTTGCCCTGGTCGATATTCAGGCAGCCTTGCACGAAGGCGATGGAAAACACGGGCACGAGGATGACGGGCAGCATTTGTCCCAGCACGGGCACGATGCTGACGGCCAGCATGCAGAACATATAGCCGAGAAACAGCATCGACATGCCGCCAGGTTGCTTGCGAAACAGGGAGAATCCCTGTTTCACCCATTGCCAACCTGTACTTGCAGGTAATTTTTCCATGTTTAAAACAGTTCCGGGGCAGGTGTGGCGATACGTTCGCGCAGAATGCGTTCGAAATGCGTGGGGTCGTGCGGGGTCAGCATTTCCGCTTCGCGCGGCTGGTAATAATCGTACAGGCGCGACAGCCAGAAGCGCAGCGCGGCGGCGCGCAGCATCGCTTGCCATGCCGTCTGTTCTTCGTGCGTGAACGGGCGCACGGCGCGGTAGGCGTCGAGCAGGGCGCGCACTCTCGCCTTGTCGAGCACGCCCGTGGCCAGGTCCACGCACCAGTCGTTGACGGTGACGGCCACATCGAACAGCCAGGTGTCGCAGCCGGCAAAGTAAAAGTCGAAAAAGCCCGTCAGTTGCTCGCCGTCAAACATGACGTTGTTGCGGAACAAGTCGGCATGCACGGGACCGCGCGGGATGGCTTTATAGGTATCGCAGGCAGCAAAGGCGTCCTGGAAATGGATTTCCGCGCGCAGCAAATGCGCCTTGGCATCGTCGAGATGGTGCAAGACCAGCGGCGTGGTGGCGTTCCACCACTGCAGCCCCCGCAAATTCGGCTGCTGCAGGGGGAAGTCCTGCGCCGCCAGGTGCATCTTTGCCAGCATGGCGCCGACAGCGGCGCAATGCACGGCTTGCGGCGCCATCTGCGAGCTACCGTCGAGTTTGCTGACGATGGCGGCCGGCTTGCCTTGCAGGGCCGTCACCAGCTGGCCATCCGCGTTGGCGATCGGCGCGGGCACCAGCACGCCCCGGTCCGCCAAATGGCGCATCAGTTGCAGATAGAACGGCAATTGCTCGAAGCTGAGGTTTTCAAAGATCGTCAGCACGTACTCGCCGCGCTCCGTGCTCAGGAAGAAATTGCTGTTTTCGATGCCGGAGGCGATGCCCTTGAGCGCCAGAGGTTTGCCGAGTGGAAACTGCGTGATCCACTGGCCGATATCGTCCAGGTGTAGCGCGGTAAAAACTGCCATGGGAAAGGGAAGAATGGTCTAAAAGGTCAAAAAAAGCCGACTGCCCCGCAGGTGGCCGGGGCAGGGCAGAAGAGAGTGATTGCTTACTTCGCTGCTGCGGGCGGTGCTGGCGCGTCCGCTGCCTCTTCATCGCGTTGTTTCTGTTTCTTCTTGCCCAGATCAAATTCCAGCACTTTCCATTGCGGGCCGCGCAGGGCGTTGCCGTTGGCCTGGTCGGCGCCGGCGGCCGGTTTCATGTAATAGGTGCTGCCGCCGCTGGTGACTTTCACTTCGCTGGTGACACCCGCTTCGCGTTTTTCGGTAATCTGCTGCTTGGCGGGGGCCGGCGCCACGGTGATGGGCGCTTCGCCCATTTCCTCGATACGTTCGAGCTGTGGCGGCGCTTCGCTCGGTTTGGCCGGCGTCTGGGCGCTGGCAATGGCCGAACCTGCCAGCAGGGGCAGGGCGAGGAATGTCCAGAGTGTCGATGTACGCATCATGATGGGTTCGCTTCCATGTGTGGGACTGCAGCGCGTGCAGTGGTGTATTGCCGTCAATTTATCTATAAGGCATTGTAACAAACTGGTAGGCAATGCTGTTTAAATGCGCGGAAATGGCTGGCAGTGGCAGCCCGCGTGCCCGCACGGGGCCGCCAGAGTGGCAAAAACGGCAGGAACGAGACGCGTTGCGGCCGGTGGCGCGGCCCTAAACTCTGCGATAATTGGGCGAACTTCCACCCGCCCGCCGCTGTTTCTTCCCGGTTGGCGCGGCTCACCTTATTTTATTGGCATTATGCAAAACACCCTGCTGTTAGTCGACGGTTCCAGTTACCTTTATCGCGCCTTCCATGCGCTGCCCGACCTGCGCAGCCCGGACGGCTATCCCACGGGCGCCATGCACGGCATGGTCAACATGCTGCGCCGCCTGCGCGCCGATTACCCGGCCGCCTACATCGCCTGCGTGTTCGATGCCAAGGGTAAAACTTTCCGCGATGATATGTATCCCGAGTACAAGGCCACGCGCGCCTCGATGCCGGACGACCTGCGCTTGCAGATCGAACCCATCCACGAAGCCGTGCGCGCCATGGGCTGGCCCATTTTGATGGTCGACGGCGTGGAAGCCGATGACGTGATTGGCACCCTGGCCGTGCAGGCGGCCGCCGCCGGCATGAACGTGGTGGTGTCCACGGGCGACAAGGACCTGGCGCAGCTGGTCAACAGCCAGGTGACCCTGATCAATACCATGAGCAATGAAAAGCTCGACGAAGCGGCCGTGCTGGCCAAGTTCGGCGTGCCGCCGAACCGCATCATCGATTATCTGTCGCTGATCGGCGATACCGTGGACAACGTGCCGGGTGTATCGAAATGCGGCCCGAAGACGGCCGTCAAGTGGCTGACCTTGTATGACAGCCTGGAAGGCGTGATGGAAAACGCGGCCAAGGTGGGCGGCGCCGTCGGTGAACACTTGCGCACGGCCCTGCCATGGCTGCCGCAGGCGCGCGCTTTGATCACCGTCAAGACCGATTGCGATCTGTCGGGGCACATGACGACCATCGCCGACTCGCTGGTGGCGAAGCACGAAGACAAGGAAGCGCTGCTGGCCTTCTTCAACCGCTACGGCTTCAAGGCCCTGCTGCGCGAGCTGGGCGCGGCGCCGCCGCCGATGTCGCCCGTCGGCGCACCTGTAGCCACGACGAACACCACGGGCGACATGTTCGCCGATGCGGCCCCAGCGGTGGAAGCCGTGTATGAAACCGTGCTGACGGACGAGCAGCTCGATAAATGGATCGCCCTGATCGATGCGGCGCCTTTGAGCGCCGTGGACACGGAAACCACTTCGCTGGAACCGATGACGGCGCAAATGGTCGGCATTTCCCTGTCGGTGGCCGAACACGCCGCCTGCTACATCCCGCTGGCGCACGATTATGCGGGCGCGCCGGATCAGCTGACCCGCGAGCACGTACTGGCGAAACTGCGCCCGTGGCTGGAAGATGAAAATAAACCCAAGCTGGGGCAGAACCTCAAGTATGACAGCCACATCTTCGCCAACCATGGCGTGACCCTGCGCGGCATCGCCCACGATACCTTGCTTGAATCGTATGTGTTCGAGTCGCACAAGAAACACGACATGGACAGCCTGGCCCTGCGCCACCTGAATTACACGACGATCCCGTTCGAGGATGTGTGCGGCAAGGGCGCCAAGCAGATCACCTTCAATCAGGTCGAGGTGGAGCAGGCGGCGAAATACGCGGCCGAGGATGCCGACGTCACCTTGCGCTTGCACAATGCCATGTGGGGCAATGTGGCGAATGATGAAAAACTCACCTTCATCTATGAAAAGATCGAGATGCCGACGGCCGTGGTCCTGCAAAAGATCGAGCGCAACGGCGTGCTGATCGACGATGAATTGCTCAACATCCAGTCGGCCGAGCTGGCCGTGAAGATTTTAGAACTGGAAAAGAAGGCGTATGAACTGGCCGAGCAGCCGTTCAACCTGGGTTCGCCCAAGCAGATCGGCGAAATCTTCTTTGAAAAGTTGAAGTTGCCGGTAATTAAAAAAACCCCGACGGGCGCGCCGTCGACGGATGAAGAAGTGCTGCAAAAGCTGGCCGAGGATTATCCGCTGCCGAAAGTGCTGCTCGAGTACCGCGGCATGGCCAAGCTGAAATCGACCTACACGGACAAATTGCCGAAGATGATCAACGTCACCACGGGCCGGGTGCACACGAACTATGCGCAAGCCGTGGCCGTGACGGGGCGTTTGGCGTCGAACGACCCGAACTTGCAGAATATCCCCATCCGCAGCGCGGAAGGCCGGCGCATCCGCGAAGCGTTCATCGCGCCGCCCGGCAGCCACATCGTTTCGGCCGACTATTCGCAGATCGAATTGCGCATCATGGCGCATATCTCGGGCGATGAAGCCATGCTGCGCGCATTTGCCGACGGCATCGACATTCACCGCGCCACGGCGGCCGAGATCTTCGGCGTGCCGGCCGCGGAAGTGCAGAGCGAGCAGCGCCGCTATGCCAAGGTCATCAACTTCGGGCTGATCTACGGCATGAGCGCATTCGGCCTGGCCGGTAACCTGGGCGTGGACCGCACGGCCGCGCAAAGCTATATCGACCGCTACTTTGCCCGTTTTTCTGGCGTAAAACAGTACATGGAAGACACGCGCCAGCAAGCGAAGGCGCGCGGCTACGTGGAAACCGTGTTCGGCCGCCGTTTGTGGTTGCCGGAAATCAATTCGCCGAACGGCCCGCGCCGCCAGGGCGCGGAACGGGCCGCGATCAACGCGCCGATGCAGGGCACGGCCGCCGACCTGATCAAGCTGGCCATGATCGCCGTGCAAGGCTGGCTGGAAATGGACGGCTTGCAAACGAAGATGATCATGCAGGTGCACGATGAACTGGTGCTGGAAGTGCCGGACGCGGAGCTGGAACTGGTCAAGCGCAAGCTGCCGGAACTGATGGCGGGCGTGGCCGCGCTGAAGGTGCCACTGACGGCCGAGGTAGGCGTAGGCAAGAACTGGGACGAAGCGCATTGATGCTGCGTCGGCTTACGCGGGGCATGCCCCGCTAAGCCGACCTACATGCTTACTTGAGCAATGACCGTAGGTCGGCTTGGCGCAGCGTAAGCCGACATTTTTTTGTCAACACACCCTTCAGGAGAAACGCATGAGCGACATGATCACCGATTGTGAAAGTTTGCTGGGCCAGAGCAGCTTGTCCGGGCCGGACGGCCGGCGTGGTTTCCTGAAGGTGGCGCTGGGCGCGGGCTTTGCCGTGGCCGTGCTGCCCGTGGCGGCGCAAAACGTCATCAAGACGGATTCCGCCGGGCTCGTCACGGGCACCATGTCGGTGATGGTCGATGGCCAGGCCGTGCCCGTGTATGCGGCCCAGCCGGAGGGCAAGACGGGTTTGCCCGTCGTGTTGGTCATTTCGGAAATCTTTGGCGTGCATGAACATATCGCCGACATGGCGCGCCGCTTCGCCAAGCAGGGCTACCTGGCGCTGGCGCCCGACCTGTTCGTGCGCCAGGGCGATCCCACCAAGGTCAGCAGTATTCCGGAACTCATGAAAGGCATCATCGCCAAGACGCCGGATGCGCAAGTGATGACGGACCTCGATGCGGTTGTTGCGTGGGCGAAACAGAATGGCGGCGACACGAGCCGCCTGGGCATCACGGGCTTTTGCTGGGGCGGGCGCATCACCTGGCTGTACGCGGCGCACAATCCGGCCGTCAAGGCGGGCGTGGCCTGGTATGGCCGCCTGGTGGGCGAAGCGACTGCCCTGCAGCCGAGCAACCCCATCGATATCGCCCCGACCTTGAAGGTCCCCGTGCTGGGCTTGTATGGCGGCAAGGATACGGGCATCACGCAGGAATCGATCGCGAAGATGAAGGAGGCGCTGGCCAAGGGCGGCAACCAATCCGAGTTTGTCGTGTATCCCGATGCGGGCCACGCCTTCAACGCCGATTATCGCCCCAGCTATGTGGCGGCCGATGCGAAAGACGGCTATGCGCGTTGTTTAGCCTGGTTCAAGACACACGGCGTGGCGTGAGCCGCAACAGAAAATACCTGAATTTTCCGGAAATTGAACCGAAAGACGCACCGGGCTGTAATGCCCGGTGCGCGCCAATGCAGTACAATTGCATCTTCATCGCGCCACGCTGCCGCCAAACGCGCAAAAAATTAAATAATAGATAACAACGCATTCATCAGGCCAGACGCCAGCATCGCGGGCGCCAGTGACCCGGCGCCATTTTGAGGTAAGAAAATCATCGATCCCGTCCTTATATCCATTTTGCTCGCGACCACGATCGCGGGCGTCTTCAGCATTACCGCGGCGGCGATCTTTTCGTTTGCATTCCTGTCCAAGGTGGTCGAGCGCATGGTCAGCTTGTCCGTCGGCATCATGCTGTCGACGTCCTTGCTGCACGCCTTGCCCGAAGCGTTCGAATCGCAAGCGGACCCGCGCAGCCTGTTCGCCACCCTGCTGGCGGGCTTGCTGGCCTTCTTCATGCTGGAAAAATTCGCCATCCTGCGCCATTCGCACCACCACGAAGGCGATGGTCACCAGCATGCGCACGGCCACGACAAGCACGAGGCGGGCAAGGCCGGCTGGATGATCCTGGTCGGCGACGGCATGCACAATTTCACGGACGGCATTTTGATCGCGGCCGCCTTCCTGGCCGACCCGAAGCTGGGTCTGGTCACGGGCCTGGCCATCATCGCGCATGAAATTCCGCAGGAAATCGGCGATTTTATCGTGCTGCTCAATGCGGGCTTTTCGCGCCTGCGTGCCTACATCTTCAACCTGCTGCAGCCTGATGGCCGTGGCCGGCGGCTTGCTCGGCTATTTCACCCTGGACCGCGCCAGCAATTTGATTCCTTACGTGCTCGTGTTCGCCTCATCCGGTTTCATCTATATTGCTTTGTCCGACCTGATGCCGCAGATGCAGCGCCGCGCCACCCTGCGCGAAACCATTCCGCAAGTGCTCTTGATCGCGCTGGGCGTGTGTATCGTGCTGTTCCTGACGCATAAACGCCACGGCGGTTGATACACTGGCTCGCTGGGTGTAGTATTGCCTTTCTGACTAACTTGTCCAGAAAGGAGGAAAATATAATGGAAGAAAACTTGTTGCTCGCCTTGTGGCGCGCACGCTCTTTAAGCGCATTTGCCCGCTCTTGCCCACGTTCTATCGCGCTGCGATAACCTGGCCAGAGCAAAGTTACCCTCCTAGACGAGTCCTTTCCTGGTACTCCGTTGTCGTTAGCGCTCCTGTTAACGCGGATGCTTGCATCCCGAACAAAGACAAGAGCCATGACTACCCTTATCTCTACCCAAGCTTTACAGCTGGATACCCACGACGGTTTCCTGTTCCATGAACTCGCCTTTACCTTGCGCCAGGGCGACCGCATCGGCCTGATCGGCCACAATGGCTGCGGCAAATCCACCTTGCTGGGCTTGCTCAGCGGCACGCGGGAAGCCACGTCCGGCACCATCCATGTCGCCCGTGCCTGCCGCTTGCAGCACGTGGAGCAGCACTTGCCGGCGGAACTTGCCAGCCTGAGCCTGTACGACGCCTTGTTGGCGCCCGTGCTGGAGCAGCCGGAACTGCATTGGCGTGTCGACAGCCTGCTGGCCGAGTTAGGCTTCGAGCACGAGACGGCGCAAGTGCCCGTGCACGCGCTGTCCGGCGGCCAGCACACGCGGCTGCTGCTGGGGCGCGCCCTGCTGCAGGAGCCGAACGTGCTGCTGCTGGACGAACCGAGCAATCACCTGGATTTGCCGTCGCTGCTGTGGCTGGAGCAATTCCTGTTGACATGGCGCGGCGCCTTCATCCTCGTCTCGCACGACCAGCGCCTGCTCGACAACGTGGCCACGCGCAGCTGGATCTTGCGCGATAGCCGGCTGTACGATTTCGACTTGCCGTGCGGCCCCGCGCTGGCGGCGCTGGCCGAGGCGGACGTGGCCGCTGCCGCCAGACATGCGGCCGAACAGAAGGAAATCGACCGCCTGGCCGTCAGCAGCACCCGCCTGGCCTTGTGGGGCAAGATCTACGATAACGTCGGCATGGCGCGCAAGGCCAAAAGCATGCAGCGGCGCATCGACAAGCTGCAGGACGAGCAATCGTTCGTCAGCGATGGCGCACCCTGGCGTTTGAGTTTGCGCGGCAAGGCGCTGGCGGCCGACCAGCTGCTGGCGCTGGACGGGCTGGACGTGCGCGCCGTGCCCGCTTCTCCCGCGCTGTTCCAGATGGGTCAGCTGTGGCTGAAACCGGGCGACCGGGTCGCCTTGCTGGGCGCCAACGGCAGCGGCAAGTCGTCCTTGCTGCGCCTGTGCTGGCAAGCGATCCAGGCACAGGAGGAACGTGCGGACTTGCGCTACCACCACGCGGCCAACATCGGCTATTACGACCAGTCGCTCAAGCAACTGGCCGATACGGCCGATTTGTCTGACGCGCTGTACCCGTTTGCCGTGCAGAACGAGGCTGCGCGCAGCCAGGTGGCGCGCAAGCAAGCCTTGATTTCAGCCGGTTTCCCGTATGCGCGCCATGGCCAGACGGTGGCCACCCTGAGCGGTGGCGAGCGGGCGCGGCTGCTGTTCCTGGGGCTGTCGCTGGCCAGCTATCATTTATTGTTGCTCGATGAACCCAGCAACCACCTGGACATGCAGGGCAAGGCGGAGCTGGGGCAAGCCTTGCGCGGCTTTGCAGGCGGCTGTTTATTGGTGTCGCATGACCGCGACCTGATCGAAACGGCCTGCAACCGCTTTTGGGTGGTGGCCGACGGCCAGCTGGAAGAGTGGCCAGACGCGGCCAGCGCATATGCACGGCTGAGCGCCGAGGACGGGCCGGCGTTGACGCCCGCGCCGCGCGTGGAGCATGCGTCTGCGGTACTGACGGACATCGACCTGCAGCTGGAGCGTTTGTGCGAACTGGAGCAATTGCTGGCGGAAGACCAGGCGAGAAAACCGCGCCACCAGAAGCCGGCCAGCCAGCAGGCGTGGCAGGCGGAACTGGCGCAGTTGAATCAATCGCTGGGGATAAGTTAATAGTTATCCACGGGTGAAAAAATGGCGGACCATCTGGTCCGCCATTTTTTTAGCTGCCCGTCGCCACCGGCCGCGCCGGATCGGCGCACCATTCGCTCCACGAACCGGGATACAGGGCCGCGCCGCTTAAACCGGCCACTTCCAGGGCCAGCAGGTTGTGGCACGCCGTCACACCGGAGCCGCATTGCAGGATGGCCGCTTGCGGTGCGTCAAACAGGGCGCCGAAATCGCGCCGCAGTTCCTCCGCGTTTTTGAAGCGGCCGTCCGCCTGCAAGTTGTCCTTGAAGAAACGGTTTTTCGCGCCGGGGATGTGGCCGCCCACGGGGTCGATGGTTTCGTTTTCGCCGCGATAGCGGTCGGGGGCGCGCGCGTCGATCACGGTCAAGGCCTGGGTTTCCAGGTTGGCGATGACGTCCTGCACGCTGACCGTGCGCGTCAGGCTGGCTTTTTCCCTCAGATTGCCAACAGGGCGCGGTGCCACGGGTGTGACCAATGGTAAACCTTGCGCCTGCCAGGCGGCCAGGCCGCCGTCGAGCACGGTCACATTCGGGTGGCCGAGCCAGCGCAGCAGCCACCACAAACGGGCGGCGAACATGCCGCCTTGCCCGTCATAGGCGATGACTTGCGTGTCGTCATCGATGCCCCAGCCGCGCAGGGTGGCCAGCAGGGCGTTGCGCTCGGGCAAG
Organism: Janthinobacterium sp. PAMC25594; assembly: GCF_019443505.1. Taxonomy (NCBI): domain Bacteria; kingdom Pseudomonadati; phylum Pseudomonadota; class Betaproteobacteria; order Burkholderiales; family Oxalobacteraceae; genus Janthinobacterium; species Janthinobacterium sp. PAMC25594. The sequence goes on along the minus strand of NZ_CP080377.1, from coordinate 3,061,339 downwards.
GGATGCCGTCCCGTAAAGTCCGCGCCGCGCGCCGTCTTGGGACCGGACAGGGCCGTGTCGATATCGGCAAACTGCGCGTTCTGGATGTGGCCGGCGGCAAACGCGTCGCTGCCGGCTGTCGGGTTGAGCAAGTCGTGGCGACAATCGAGGATGACCCAGTCGCTGTCATTCAGGTGGCTGGCCAGTTCGCTGGCCTGGATCAAGGTGGTGTACATCAGGAACGCTCCTTTACACTTCGCTGGCGATGGGATCCGTGCGCGCGATCGCCGCGCCACGGGCCGTGTTGCGGGTATTGTAATAGGTGGCGGCGATGCCGGAGGCGAGAATGATGCCGATGCCGGCCCAGCCATGCCAGTCGAACAGGTCGCCAAAGATCACCACGCCCCAGAAGCTGGAAAAGACGATGCCTGTGTATTGCAAATTGGCAACCACGAGTGTCTTGCCCAGGCGGTAGGCGCGCGTCATGGCCATCTGCGCCATGGTGGCGCACAGGCCGATGGCGGCCAGCAAGCCGATGCCGTAGGCGCTCGTGTGCGCATGCCAGACGACGGGGCCGCCGCCGGCGCTGGCCACGTTGCCGATCACGCCGGCGAGGAAATTGACGACCGAGAAATAGAAGACGACGCGGTATTCGGGCTCGCCCAGCAAGCCCAGTTTGCGTACCTGCAAGTAGGCGAGGGCGGACAGCATGCCGGAAATCAAGGCCGTGATGGCGCCACCCAGCTGGTCCGTCTCGAACACGGGTTGCAGCAGCAGGGTCACGCCGACAAAGCTCATGGCAATGGCCGCCACCAGCGGCCACTCGACCTGTTGCATGCCCTTCCACCAGCCGCCCCCGAGCAAAATCACGGCGATCCAGATGGGCGCCATGTAATTGAGCGTCATGGCCGTGGCCAGCGGCAGGATGGCGATGGCATAAAACCATAACCACAGGGCGATCACGCCCACCACGCCGCGCCACAGATGCTGGCCCGGCATCGTGGTTCTGAAGCTGCCACCTTGATAGAGGATCGTGCAAGTCATGACGGTCATGCCGATGATGCCGCGGTACATGACGATTTCGGACGTCGAATACATCTCCGACGCCAGTTTCACGCACACGCCCATGATGGCGAACATGAAACTGGCGAATAACATCCAAAGTGACTGCATGAGTAAATCCTGACGATGAAAATGAAAAAGGGCCGCGCAATGCGGCCCTTGAGGGAATTACAGTTCGATATTGCTGCGGTACCACTCGTGGAAATGCTGCATGCCGTCTTCCATCGGTGATTGGTAAGGCCCCACTTCGTTCTCGCCGCGCGCCATCAGGGCCTTGCGGCCCGCATCCATGCGCAGGGCGATTTCATCGTCCTCGACACAGGTTTCCATGTAGGCAGCCCGTTCCGCTTCGACGAAGTCGCGCTCGAACAGCACGATTTCCTCTGGGTAATAGAACTCCACCACGTTGCGCGTCTTTTGCGGACCATCGGGCCACAGGGTCGAGACGATCAGCACGTGCGGATACCATTCGACCATGATGTTCGGATACAAGGTCAGCCAGATGGCGCCATACGGTGGCGCTTCGCCGCCACGAAATTGCAGTACTTGCTCCTGCCATTTCTTGTAGGCGGGCGAGCCGGCCTGCTGCAGGCCGCGGTGCACGCCCACCGTTTGCACGCTGTAATCCTTGCCGAACTCCCAGCGCAGGTCGTCGCAGCTGACGAAGCTGCCCAGGCCCGGGTGGAACGGTTCCACGTGATAATCCTCGAGGTAGACTTCGATGAAAGTCTTCCAGTTGTAGTCGCACTCGTGGATTTCCACGTGGTCGAACATATAGCCGGAAAAATCGAGTTCTTTCGAGACGGACAAATCTTTCAATTTTTCCATCACGTTGTAGCCATTTTGCTCGAACAGCAAGCCATTCCAGCTTTGCAGCGGCGTTTTCGACAGGTTCAGGCACGGCGTCTCGGGGAAATGCGGCGCGCCGATCAATTCACCCTTGAGGTCGTAGGTCCAGCGGTGTAGCGGGCAGACGATGTTATTGGCATTGCCGCGGCCATTGAACATCAGCGCCTGCCGGTGGCGGCATACGTTGGACAGCACTTCGATGCCATTGGCGTTGCGCACGAGCATGCGCCCTTCGTTCTCAGACGCCAGGGTCGCAAAATCGCCGGTTTCCGGCACCATCAGCTCGTGCCCGACATAGCGCGGGCCGGCTTGGAACAATTGCTGCATTTCACGCTGCAACAGCGTTTCGTCAAAATAGACGTGGACCGGAAGTTGCGCGTTTGAACGCGCCAGCTTGGCGTGAGTAGCCAGATCGGACATCCCAACCCCCCATAAATGTACAACGGTCAGCAGTGCCCCAGGCCATTCCCTGGGCAACCGCTACAGAGAGAAAGAATCCGCAAAGACCTGAATTCAAATTTGTTGAAACGGTATTTCGGACAGAACCGGCGATTATAGCGCGTATCGGCCTCGGCATTGCCAAACCCCTTCGGCAAATAGGCTACTCTAATGATAAACATTGTCATTTACGGTGCAATTTCCGACCGATGGGGGGGATTGCGCTAGAATTCACTGCCAAGCTGGTAACGTCTTCCCCTTTGAGCAGGCCGATTGCGCTTAAGTTTTCACTTAATAGTGTGGTTTGTTCTAAAATAACGCTTCTATGCTGGCCGGGAGTCCCCGGCGTCTCCCTACATACCCCTCGTGCCACGAAGAGATCTGAGTCTATGTCGAAGAAATTAACTGCCGCTGTCGCAGCGCCGGCCTCGTTTGAAGAGGCGATGGCGGAACTGGCGCAGCTGGTAACGCAAATGGAAGCGGGCCAGTTGCCGCTGGAAGCATCGGTCGCGGCGTATCAGCGCGGCTCGGAACTGGTCAAGTATTGCGCTACCCAGCTCGATAGCGTCGAGGCGCAGGTGAAAGTACTGGAAGGCGACATGTTGAAACCGTTCGTGGATGCCGGCGAGGCCGCTCAATGATGGCCAGCGTGCACGGCGTCACCTTCGGCGACTGGATGCAAGCGACCCAGTCCGGCGTGGAAGGCCGGCTCGACCAATTCCTGCCTGCGGCAGACGTAGTGCCGCACAAGCTGCACGCGGCCATGCGCTACGCGCTGTTAGGCGGCGGCAAGCGCGTGCGTCCGCTGCTGGTGATGGCGGCCGGTGAATTGTTTGATGCCGATCAAGATACCCTCGCGCGCGCCGCTTGCGCGCTGGAAATGATTCACGTGTATTCACTCGTGCATGACGACATGCCGTGCATGGATGACGATGCCTTGCGCCGTGGCAAGCCAACCGTGCACATCGCCTACGATGAAGCGACGGCCCTGCTGGTCGGCGACGCGCTGCAATCGCAGGCGTTCATGCTGCTGGCCGATGGCGCGGCGATTCCGCCCGCGCGGCAAATGGCCATGCTCCAGCTGCTGGCGCACGCGTCCGGGTCAAGCGGCATGTGCGGCGGCCAGGCGATCGACCTCGACAGTGTCGGCCTGGCCTTGACCTTGCCGCAGCTGGAACAGATGCATCAACTCAAAACGGGCGCCTTGCTGCGCGCGGCCGTGATCCTGGGCGCGCTGGCGGGCAAGGACTTGACGCCAGACGAGATGACGGCGCTGAACGCGTATGCGCGCGCCGTCGGCCTGGCCTTCCAGGTGGTCGACGACGTGCTCGACGCCACGGCCGATTCGGCCACCCTGGGCAAGACGGCGGGCAAGGATGCGGCCGCCAACAAGCCCACTTACGTATCGATACTGGGGCTGGAACCATCGCGAGCCCTGGCAGAACAATTGCGGTGCGACGCCCATGCGGCGCTGGCGCCATTCGGGGACAAGGCACGCCGTCTGCGCGAGCTGGCAGACCTGGTCGTGCAGCGGAAGGCATAAATGAAACTGTTAGAAACCATCAATGAACCAGCGCAAGTGCGCAAGCTGGCCCGCTCGCAACTGGTGCCGCTGGCGCAGGAATTGCGCAGCTTCCTGCTCGATTCCGTCTCCAAGACGGGCGGCCACCTGTCGTCCAACCTGGGCACGGTCGAGCTGACCGTCGCGCTGCACTACGTGTTCAACACGCCGCACGACCGTATCGTCTGGGACGTGGGCCACCAGACCTATTCGCACAAGATTCTCACCGGCCGGCGCGAGCGCATGCACACGCTGCGCCAGAAGGATGGCATTTCCGGCTTCCCGAAGCGCGACGAGAGCGAATACGACACGTTTGGCACGGCGCACTCGTCGACGTCCATTTCCGCCGCGCTGGGCATGGCGCAGGCGGCCAAGATCAAGGGCGACCCGCTGCACGCGATCGCCGTGATCGGCGATGGTTCGATGACGGCCGGCATGGCTTTCGAGGCGATGAACAATGCTGGCGTGCAAGAAGACGTCAACCTGCTCGTGATCTTGAACGACAACGACATGTCGATCTCGCCGCCCGTGGGCGCGCTGAACCGCCACCTGGCGCGGCTGATGTCGGGTCAGTTCTATGCGGCAGCCAAGAATGTCGGCAAGTCCGTCTTGCCCGGTCCCGTGCTGGAACTGGCGAAGCGCTTCGAAGAGCACGCCAAGGGCATGGTCGTGCCCGCCACCATGTTCGAGGAATTCGGTTTTAACTATATCGGCCCCATCGATGGCCACGACCTCGATTCGCTGATCCCGACCTTGCAAAATATCAAGCAATTGAAGGGCCCGCAATTCCTGCACGTGGTGACCAAGAAGGGGCAAGGCTACAAGCTGGCCGAGGCGGAGCCAATCCTGTACCACGGCACGCCGAAGTTCAATCCCCTGGAAGGCATCAAGCCGGCCACGGCGCCTGGCAAGATGACGTACACGGAAGTGTTCGGCAACTGGCTGTGCGACATGGCCGCGCACGACAAGCGCCTGGTGGGCATCACGCCCGCCATGCGCGAAGGCTCGGGCATGGTCAAGTTCGAACAGCAATTCCCCAACCGTTACTTTGACGTGGGTATTGCCGAGCAGCATTCCGTGACCTTCGCCGCAGGCCTCGCTTGCGAGGGCTTGAAACCCGTCGTGGCCATCTATTCCACGTTCCTGCAGCGCGCCTACGACCAGTTGATCCACGACGTGGCCCTGCAAAACCTGGACGTGACGTTCGCGCTGGACCGCGCCGGCCTGGTGGGCGCCGACGGCGCCACGCACGCGGGCAATTACGACATGGCGTTTTTGCGCTGCATCCCGAACATGGTCGTCATGGCCGCGTCCGACGAAAACGAATGCCGTCAAATGCTGACGACGGGTTACCACTATCCAGGCCCGGCCGCCATCCGCTATCCGCGCGGCGCCGGTGCCGGCGTGGCCATCGTGCCGGAACTGACCAGCATCGAGATCGGCAAGGGCGAGCTCAAGCGCCAGGGCAAGCGCATCGCCATCCTGGCCTTCGGTTCCATGGTGGCGCCGAGCGTGGCGGCGGGCGAGAAGCTCGACGCGACGGTGGCCAACATGCGCTTCGTCAAGCCGCTCGACGTGGCGCTGGTGAAGCAACTGGCGCATGACCACGATTACCTGGTGACGGTGGAAGAGGGCTGCATCATGGGCGGCGCCGGTTCGGCCGTGGCCGAGGCGCTGGCTGCCGAAGGGATCGTCAAGCCGATTTTGATGCTGGGCTTGCCCGACGTCTTCATCGACCATGGCGACCCCGTGCAACTGCTGAAAGGCGTGGGCCTGGACGCCACCGGCATCGCCGCCTCGATCGAGCAGCGTTTCCCGGCAGTAGGGCCGCGCCTGGCGATGGTCAGCTAAGCGTATCGGTACGCGCATAGAAGCGGCACTGCGGTGCCGCTTTTTTTACCCGCAGGAATTTTACGCTGCACTGCAACATTTATCCTCCGGGAATGCTACGATGACGCTTTGATACCTTTCTCAAAGTCCACCTTGCATTTCAGGAAACTTCACCGCCGTTCGCGTGCACTGGCCGGCCGCTGGCTGACGGGCATGCACGCCTATACCGACAAGCTGGCGCAGCGCCGTCCCCTGTGGATGGTCAGCCTGGCCATCGATGAAACGAATCTGTCCGAGGGCTTGCGGGCCGCCTGCGCTTCCAGCGCCATGCTGCTGCTGGGCCTGCTGTTCGACCACCCTGATTTTTCCTGGGCCGCCATCGGCGCCTTCTGGACTTGCCTGGCCGACGCGGCCGGCACGCGGCGCATGCGCTTCGTCTCGATGCTGGGCTTCGGCCTGTTGTCGACCGTGGCCGGCGGCCTGACGGCGCTGGCGGCCGGCCATGGCGTGGCGACGGCGGCCGTCGCCGTGCTGCTGTTTTCCTGGGCCGGCGCGCTGGCGCGCATCTGGGGCGCGGCCACGGCGCAAGTGGCCATTCTGGCGGCCACGGCCTGCGTGGTGATGGTCACGCACCCATTGGAATCGATGACGCAGACGGCGCCTTTCCTGGGCCTGTACATGTTCGGCTGCCTGTTTGCCACCGTGCTCAGTTTTACCGTCTGGCGCATCCACCCGTTCAACCCGGCCAGGCGCGCCATCCGCGCCGCGTATTCGCGCCTGGCCGGCATCGCGCGCGACAATGCGCGCTTCCTCGAACATGACGCCGCGCAGGCGGGTGTTGCCGCGCATGGCGCCAGCTACCGCTCGCAGGCGCGCGCCGCGCTGGAAGCGGCGCGCGTGGCGCTGGCCGCCGTGCCGCCCGCGCGCGCCGGGCGCAGCGCCCTGTACGACAACTTGCTGCTGGCGCTCAGCGACGCCGAGCGCATCTTCGCCTATCTGATCGCCGTCACGCATACGTGCGAGCGCGAGCAGCAGCGCCTGCGCCAGGACCCGCGCGCGCGGCGCAGCCTGGAAGTGATGGCCGTGCTGCTGCGCCGCCTGGGGCAAGCCGTGCAGCGCCAGCCGGAAACGCCGCCCCTGGAATTGCAGCGCCGCCTGGCTGGCTGCGGACGACGCCTGGAAGCGGCGCTGGGCGCCTTGCTGCCGCTGCGCCTGAACGTCGACTTCATGGAACTGGGCTTGCCGCGCGCGGCGCGGCTGCCGTGGCGCGAAGCGGCTTTCCTGGCGCTGGTGCAGGCGTGGCAAACGGCGAAAGTCAACGCCACGCCGCGGTCGCTGAGCTGGCGCCATGCGGCGCGCGTGTCGCTGGCGACGACGGCCGGCTTCCTGCTGGTCGAGGCGCTGCATATTCCGTTCGGCTATTGGGCCACCATGGCGACCTTATTGATACTGCAGCCGTCCGTGTCGACCACCTGGCCGCGCGGCATCGAGCGGGTCGCTGGCAGCGTGCTGGGCGCCGTGCTGGCCGTGCTGATCGGCCTGGCCGTGCATACCCCGCTGGCGATTTCGCTGGTGGTGTTTCCCCTGATCGTCGCCACCATGGCGTTGCGCCGCGTCAGCTACAGCCTGCACGTGCTGTTCATGACGCCCGCCTTCGTGCTGGTGGCCGACTATGCGGCGCCCGCCAGCGAGATGGTGTATGCGGCTAGCCGCCTGGGCAACAATGTGCTCGGTTGCGTGCTGGCCTTGCTGGCCACGTTTTTCCTGTGGCCGGACCGCGAAGCGGACGACCTGGACCAGCGTCTGGCAAAAGCCGTGTCCGCCAACCTGAAATATTTGCTGGCCGTACTGGCGGCCGGCGGTAAATGGGATAGCGCCATCGCGCGCCTGCGCCGCGAGGCGGGGCTGGCCAGCAATAACGCGGAACAAGTGCTGCAGCGCCTGCGCATCGAGCGCCGCCTGGACCGCAGCGCCGGCGTGGGCCTGGCGGCGCTGCGCACCTTGCCGCTGCTGCGCCGCGTGGCGGGCAGCACGGCGCGCATCAGCCTGAGTCCCCAGGCCGAGCCGGCGCCGCCCGAGCTGCAGCAGTGGATTGCCGCCGTCAGTGCGGAAATCGATGCGCTGTTGCGTGGTGAAGCCGATGCCGGCGCGCCTGGTCCTTGTGCTGCCGAGGGTTTGACTGCCTTGCAGGCCGACGCCGTGGGGCAAGTGCAGTTGCTGCGCGGCTTGCTGCGCGAGCATGTGCAGGCGCAGGCGGAGGGAAGTCCGGGAAACTTGACGCAGGTCACAAAATAGAACCGGCCGCACGCGTTCATGCGGTGACTGCAATTGCTCATTGTTATCATTTGCCGATACCAATATGGATGTAGGGCAGGGCAGAGTCATGACAGCTGGGTGGATGAAAAAAAATGCGGCGCTGGCCGTGCTGGCCACGGCAGCCGGACTGCTGTTCAGCCAGGGCGGGGCGGCGCGTGAAGCGTCGTCGTCGTCGACGGACTGCGCCACGCACGATGGCTGGGATCTGGCCTGTTTGCGCCAGATCTATGTCCGGCCCATCGCCGGCTGGCCCCGTCCGCACGTGCCCGCTGGCGTGACGCCGCAGGAAATGGCGCCCGTCTCCGCCATCCCCGTGGCCCTTGTCGCGCCGGCCGTCGCGGCGCTGGGGCAGCGCCTGTTCAACGACCCGCGCTTGTCGCGCTCGAACGCGGTCGCCTGCATCAGCTGCCACAGTCCCGCGCACAGCTTTGCCGACAGCAAGCGTGTTTCCGTCGGGCATGCGGGACGCCTGGGCCAGCGCAATACGCCGGGCTTGCTGGGCGTGGCGCAGATCACGCCGCTGTTCTGGGATGGCCGCGCCAGCACCCTGGAAGAGCAGGCGCTGGGACCCTTGCAGCATCCCGATGAAATGGCCATGGATGCAGCGGCGTTGCCGGCCAAGCTGGTCGCGCTGGACGATTACCCGGCGCAATTCGATGCTGCTTTCGGCAAGAAAGATGGCGTGACCCTGGCGCGCATCCTGACGGCGCTGGCCGATTACCAGCGTACCTTGCTGCCGCCCGTCACGCGTTTCGATACCTTCCTGGAAGGCCAGCGCACGGCCCTGAACGACCGCGAGCTGCTGGGCCTGCATCTGTTCCGCACCAAGGCGCGCTGCATGACCTGCCACAGCGGCGCCCTGCTGACGGACCAGCAATTCCACAACCTGGGGCTGAGCAATTACGGCAGCCGCAAGTATGAAGACCTGGGGCGCTACCTGGCGACGGGCAAGAATGAGGACGTGGGCAAATTCCGCACGCCGGGCCTGCGCGGCGTGGCCGCTTCGGGCCCGTGGATGCACAATGGCGCGTTTGCGCAGATGGTGGGGATGCTGAACATGTACAACGCGGGCATGTCGCGCCCCGTGCCGCACAACGCGCAGCAGGCGGCCGATCCGAAGTTTCCCGTCACCTCGCCCCTGCTGCAGCCATTGCAGCTGACGTCCGATGAAATCATCGCGCTGAAGAGTTTTCTCGAAGCCCTGTAGCCGCTCGGCCGGTTGCGCCCGCAACCGGCCTTTCCTGCTTGCGGCGCCGACATTGTATAGACGTTTGGTGCGCCGCAATCTCTCCAAATGCCACATTTCAGGGGCATTGCCCGTATATTTTCCAAATTGGAAATTTATCGAAAGGAAACGTTGACTCTAAAATAAGTGCGGTCTATATTCGTTTTTGTAGCAAGCAGTGACGAAATCTGTATTAATTTTTTACGACTGGTCTGACGCGATTGCCTGAGGCAATGGCTAACATGGAGAGTATTAAATGAAAAAGATTGCCGCATTTATTTTTACCCTGGGATTGAGTGCTTCCTATGCCATCGCTTCCGATATCGGCTGCTCTAGCTGCGAGGAGGAATTGCGGGAATGCACGATGATGAATGGCGACAGATCCCCATTTTGCATCGGCAGTTACAAAGCCTGTCTGAGAGTCTGCCAAATCGGCTCCTGATATCCATTTTTGCATTGCATTGCGAGGCGGCCGGCAAGCGTATGCGGCGTCGGCCGCCCTCGATCATCTACGCCTCTGACAATACTTATGATGCAGAAAAAAATTAAGATTATTGCCATGTATGGCTTGATCCTGGTCGCCGGCCTGGGCAGCGGTTATGGCTTGTCCTTGTTGCCTGGCTTGCTCAAAGCGGATTACACGGAAGGCAATTACGCCGCGTATTTCCCGAATGCCCAGGCGAAGGTCGTGCTGTACGGCACGGACTGGTGCGGCTATTGCGCCAAGACGCGCGCGTACTTCAAGGAAAACAAGATCGAATTCGTCGATCTCGATATCGAGAAATCGCCGGCAGGGAAACAAGCCCATAAAGCACTCGGCGGCGGCGGCGTGCCCGTGGTGCTGATCGGCAACCGCAAGATCACCGGCTACGACACCGGCGCTTTCCAGGCGGCGTTGAAGAATACCGCTGGCTGATTCCATTCCTGATTTCTGTGCGCAACATGAATCGACGGGGTGTTGCGTGTTTTATTTTACGTCGCTAATAAAAGGAATAGCATGTTTAAAAAAATCGCTTTTTTTCTTTTTGTTGCAGGTGCCAGTCTGTCGTTCAACAAGGCCGCGAACAGTACGCCGAGCTGTGGTTTTCAGTGTGCCCAACTGAGGGGAATTTGCCTCGATGAAGGCCGGGGCGATGCTTCTTGCCGCGACAACTACAATTTCTGCCTTGAAAATTGCCGCAATGGCATTTATCCGGACATGCCGGAATAAGCGGTAACACGCCGTGGCGGCATGGCCGCGTCATCTGGCGCGGTCATGTCGCCACAGCACGTCGCTGCCGCCGGCAAAGCGGTTCAGCACGCGCGACAGCACGAACAGCAGGTCCGACAGGCGGTTCACGTACTGGCGCGGATGTTCATGGATAGGCTCCGCATTCGCCAGCGCGACGATGCTGCGCTCGGCGCGGCGGCACACGGTGCGGCATACATGCGCCAGCGAGGCGGCGCGCGAACCGGCCGGCAGGATGAATTCACTCAAGGCGGGCAAGTCCGCATTGTATTTCGCCAGTAAATCATCGAGGCGCAGCACATGCTCTTCCTTGATCAGCTGGTAGCCGGGGATGCAGATTTCCCCGCCCAGGTCGAACAGGTCGTGCTGGATGGCCACCAGCTCTTCGCGCAAGGCGTCGGGCATGGCTTCGCACAGCAGCAAGCCGATATTGGAATTGAGTTCGTCCACGTCGCCCATGGCGTGGATGCGGGCGCTGTCCTTGCTGGTGCGGCTGCCGTCGCCCAGGCCGGTGCTGCCATTGTCGCCCGTGCGCGTGGCGATTTTCGAGAGTCGATTGCCCATGATGCTGATCCTGTCAATGAAGAATGGGGGCAGCATACGACACTGCGCGCCGCCTGGTCGCCGATTTGGCGTCGAAATGGACAAAAAAAACGCTGCGTGCCACTTTTGTGCTTACAATCGTTGCACGCCCATGCCCTTTCCCCCCATCTTATGCTCAATGCTGCTCCTGAATCCGGATTGACCGCCGCGCGCCAGCAAGCCGTCGTCGCGGCCCTGCTGGCCGTGCTGCCGGCCCGCTGCGTGCTGTCCGACGCCGAAGATACGCGCCCGTACGAATGCGACGGCCTGGCCGCCTACCGCCAGCTGCCGATGGTGGTCACCCTGCCGGATACGGAGGAACAGGTCATCGCCATCCTCGGCGTCTGCCGGGAACTGAAGGTGCCGATCGTGCCGCGCGGCGCCGGCACCGGCTTGTCGGGTGGCGCCTTGCCGATTGCCGACGGCGTGGTGCTGTCGACGGCGCGCCTGAACCGCATCGTGCGTCTGGACGCCTACGCGCGCACGGCCGTGGTGCAGCCGGGCGTGCGCAACCTGGCCATTTCCGAAGCGGCGGCACCCCACGCGCTGTACTACGCGCCCGATCCCTCCTCGCAGATCGCCTGCAGCATCGGCGGCAACGTGGCGGAAAACTCGGGCGGCGTGCATTGCCTGAAATACGGCCTGACCGTGCACAATGTGCTGCGCGTGCGCATCGTCACCATCGATGGCGACGTGCTGGAGCTGGGTGGCGAATGCCTCGACTCTCCGGGCCTCGACCTGCTGGCCGTCTTCATCGGCTCCGAAGGCATGCTGGGCATCGTCACGGAAGTGACCGTGAAACTGATCCCGAAACCGGCCACGGCCAGGGTCATCATGGCGTCCTTTGACGACGTCGTCACGGGCGGCAACGCCGTGGCCAACGTGATTGCCGCCGGCATCATCCCGGCCGGGCTGGAAATGATGGACCAGACCTCCTCGCGCATGGTCGAACCGTTCGTCAAGGCCGGCTACGACATCGACGCGGCCGCCATTTTGCTGTGCGAAGCGGACGGCACGCACGAGGAAGTGGAAGAGGAAATCGCCCGCATGACGGCCGTGCTGGAAGGGGCGGGCGCCAGCGCCATCGCCGTCTCGCAGTCGGAAGCGGAACGCATGAAGTTCTGGTCCGGCCGCAAGAACGCGTTTCCCGCCGCCGGGCGCATCTCGCCCGATTACTACTGCATGGACGGCACCATCCCGCGAAAAAAACTGGCGGAAGTCCTGACGGGCATCGCCGGCATGGAAACGACGCATGGCTTGCGCTGCGCGAATGTGTTCCACGCGGGCGATGGCAATCTGCACCCGCTGATCCTGTTCGATGCCAACAAGCCCGGTGAATTCGAGCGCGCCGAAGCGTTTGGCGCGGACATATTAGCCCTGTGCGTGGCCGTCGGCGGCACCATCACGGGCGAGCATGGCGTGGGTATGGAAAAGATCAATTCCATGTGCGTGCAGTTTACGCGCGCCGAACTCGATGCCTTCTTTGCCGTCAAGCGCGCCTTTGACCCGCATACCCTGCTGAACCCGGACAAGGCGATCCCCACCTTGAACCGCTGCGCCGAATTCGGCAAGATGCATGTGACGGCAGGGCGCCTGCCGTTCGCCAACCTGCCCCGTTTTTAATTTGCCGGAGACTCCTTTGCAAGCGATAGTGGAACAATTCAGGCAGGCCATCCTGGCGGCCAGCGCGGCGGGCAAGACCTTGCGCCTGCGCGGTGGCGGCACGAAAGACTGGTATGGCCAGCAATTCGACGGCGAAGTGCTCGACACGCGCGCGTATGCGGGCATCATCGACTATGAACCGACGGAGCTGGTGATCACGGCCCGCTGCGGCACGCCGCTGGCGGACATCGAGGCGGCGCTGGCCGCGCGCAACCAGATGCTGGCCTTCGAGCCGCCGCATTTCGGTCCTGGCGCCACGCTGGGCGGCGTCGTCGCCAGCGCGCTGTCCGGCCCGCGCCGGGCCAGCGCGGGCGCGCTGCGTGATTTCGTGCTGGGCGCCGTGCTGATGGACGGCCACGGCGAACGCCTGGCTTTCGGTGGGCAAGTCATGAAAAACGTGGCCGGTTACGATGTCTCGCGCCTGCTGGCGGGGTCCATGGGCACGCTGGGCCTGATCCTGGAAGTGTCACTGAAGGTATTGCCCCTGCCGCTGCGCGAAGCGACGTTGCGCGTGGCGTGCGCGGAAATCGCCGCCTTGCGCTTGCTCAATGAGTGGGCGGGCAAGCCGCTGCCGATATCGGCCAGCTGCTGGCACGACGGCGTGCTGACGGTGCGCCTGTCCGGCGCCGAGGCGGCCGTGTCGGCGGCGCTGCGCACGCTGGGTGGCGAGCTGCTGGCGCCCGAAGACGCGGCCGCCTTCTGGCTGGCCGTGCGCGAGCAGACGCACGCTTTCTTTGCTGGCGCGGGCAGCCTGTGGCGCTTGTCGTTGCCGCCGCACGCCAGCGCCGTGATTTTAAAAGGGCGCCAGCTGATCGAGTGGGGCGGCGCGCAGCGCTGGCTGAAGCTCGACGGCGACGCCGACGCCGATAGCGCCCGGCACATCCGCCAGGCCGTGGCTGCGCTTGGGGGCCACGCCACCCTGTTCCGCGGCGGCGACAAGGCGGTGGGTGTGTTCCACCCGCTGGCGCCCGCCATCGCCACCATCCACCAGCGCCTGCGGCAGGCTTTCGACCCTGCCGGCATCTTCAACCCGCACAGAATGTATTGAGCGCGCATGCAAACCAATCTCGCCGATTTCATCAAGAATACGCCGGCAGGCGACGAAGCCGAAGCCATCTTGCGCGCCTGCGTGCATTGCGGCTTTTGCACGGCCACCTGTCCCACCTACCAGCTGCTGGGCGACGAGCTCGATGGCCCGCGCGGACGCATCTACCTGATCAAGCAAGTGCTCGAAGGCGCGCCCGTCACGGCCAAGACGCAGACGCACCTGGACCGCTGTCTGACCTGCCGCAACTGCGAGTCGACCTGTCCCTCGGGGGTGCAGTACGGGCGCCTGGTCGACATCGGCCGCAACGTCGTCGAACAGCGCGTGCAGCGCCCCTTGCGCGAACGCGCCTTGCGCTTCGCCCTGAAGGAAGCCTTGCCGCGCCGCTGGCTGTTTACGCCCGTGTACAAGGCGGGGCAGGCGCTGCGGCCCTTGCTGTCAAAAAGTTTGCAGGACAAGCTGCGTCCCGGCGCCGCCGCCGGCGCATGGCCCGCGCGCCAGCACGCGCGCAGCATGCTGCTGCTCGATGGCTGCGTGCAGCCGGCCATGTCGCCCAACATCAACGCGGCCACGGCGCGCGTGCTCGATGCGCTGGGCGTGCAATTGATCGTCGCGCCGAAGGCCGGCTGCTGTGGCGCGCTGCGCCATCACCTGAACGACCAGGAAGCGGCGCTGGACGACATGCGCCGCAATATCGACGCCTGGTGGCCGTATGTCGACAGTGCGGAAGCCATCGTCATGACGGCGTCCGGCTGCGGCGCCACGGTGAAGGAATACGGCCATCTGCTGGCGCACGACGCACAGTATGCGCAGAAGGCGCGGCGCATCGCGGCACTGACGCGCGATTTGTCCGAGATCATGCCGGCGTTTGAAAACGAGCTGGTGGCGCAGCTGAAAGGGCGCATCGTTAAAAAGGTCGCGTACCACCCGCCGTGCACCCTGCAGCACGGCCAGCAAATCCGCGGCAAGGTGGAGCAGGTGCTGCGCGCCGTCGGCGTCGACGTGCGCCTGTGCGCCGACAGCCATCTGTGCTGCGGTTCGGCGGGCACGTATTCGATCCTGCAGCCGGCCCTGTCGCAGCAGCTGCGCGACAACAAGGTGGCCAACCTGGAAGCGTGCGAGCCCGATGAAATTGTGTCTGCCAATATCGGCTGCCTGAGCCATTTGCAGTCGGGCACGCAGACGCCCGTGCGGCACTGGATCGAGCTGATCGACTCCGCTTTGTCCCAGGTCAAATAGACACTTCGCTGTATTGCGCAGTTTTCCATTGCGGCGCCGGGATGAAATTGTGCGCCCACTCCAGCACGGCGTCGGCCGGCATGGGGCGGGCGATGCCGTAGCCTTGCGCCAGGTCGCAGCCCAGCTGGATCAGGCGCGCGCCATGTTCGACGCTTTCCACGCCTTCGGCGATCACCGTCAGGCTGAATGAACGGGCCAGGCCGATGACGGCGCGCACCAGGTGCAGGTCGTCGCGGTCGTTGAGCATGTTGCGCACGAAGCTCTGGTCGATCTTGACGATGTTCGCCGGCAGGCGCTTCAAATACGACATCGACGAATAGCCGGTGCCGAAATCGTCGAGCGCGAACGTGATGCCCAGCGCCTGGCAGGCGCGGATGATGCGGCGCACGTCCTCGATGTCGTGCAGGGCCGACGATTCGAGGATTTCCAGTTCCAGCATGCTGGCGCACACGCCGGGAAACTCGCCGAGGATGGTCTCCAGACGCGAGACGAAATCCGGTTGCTGGAAGTGGCGCGCCGCGATGTTCACGCTGACCACCCAGTGCTTGCCGACCGCGCTCCAGCGCTGCATCTGCCACAGGGCCTGGCGCAGCACCCATTCGCCGATGTCGATGATCAGGTCCGTCTGCTCCACCAGCGGCAGGAATTGCGCCGGCGCCAGCACGTCGCGGCGCGCATGCTGCCAGCGCAGCAGCGCTTCCATGCCCACCACGGTGCCGGCGCGCATGTTCACCTTGGGCTGGTAGTACAGCCGCAGTTCGCCGTTGATCAGGGCCTGGCGCACTTCCGTGCGCTGGTTGTGGTGGGTGCGTACTTCTTCGTCGAGGTTGGTGTCGAAGAAGTGATACTGGTTGCGCCCCGTCAATTTCGCCTGGTAGACGGCGTGGTCGGCGTGGCGCAGCAGGCTTTCCGTATTCAAGTCCTTGCCCGCATAGACGGCGATGCCGGCGCTGGCCGTCATGTGCAGCGCCTGCTGGTCGCACTGGTAGGGGCGGCTCAGTTCCTGCAGCAATTGCGTGACGTTCTGTTCGATGCTGGCGATATTGGCCTGGCCGCACAGCAGCATGACGAATTCATCGCCGCCCAGGCGCGCCGCGTAATGGACCTGGCCCGTAAAATCGTGCAGGCGGCCCGCCACCTGCTTGAGGATTTCATCGCCCGCTTCGGCGCCGTAACGGTCGTTGATGGCCTGGAAGTGGTCGAGGTCGAACAGACAGACGGCCAGCAGGCGCTGGCGTTCGCGCGCCAGGAACAGTTCCTGTTCGAAGCGGGCGGCCAGCGCGGCACGGTTGGGCAAGCCCGTCAGCACATCATTGTAGTTTTGCCATGACAGTTTTTGCAGCGCCTGCTGCATGTGCACGGTTTCGTTCAGTTGTTCGCCCAGCTGGCGCTGGCTGGTCTTGAGCGACGTCAACAGCTCTTCGACATCGCCGGCCATGCTGTTGAACGAGTGCGACACGGCTTGTGCTTCGGGCGTGGCGCCGGTTGCCAGCCGCACGGCGAAGTTGCCTTCGCGGAAGCGGTCGGTCGCTTGCACCAGCCGCGCCAGCAAGCGGCGGTGCGTGGCCAGGATCAAGCCCAGCAGCAGGAAGACCAGCACGATATTGATGCCGCTGAGGATGGCTTGCTCGCGCACCCGCTGCCACACTTGCGCCAGTGGCAGTCCGGGCGTGTAGTGCAGGGCGAGGATGCCGTCGCCGCCGTCCGGCAGCGCCACCGTCAGGCGGCTGCGGATGGCATTGATGCCGGCCAGGCGCGCGAACCACGCGGGCACCGTGGCCAGTGTGTCGCCAGGCTTGCTGTCGGCCAGCACTTCGACATGCCCGTCAGCCGTATCCCAGCGCGCGGAGGCGAGGCTGCGGTTCAGCGGCAGGGCGCTGCGCAGCACCTGGCGCACGCTGTCATGCATCGCGTGTCTGTCCGCGTGCACGGCCAGCGGCAGCACGCTATTGGCCAGGAACAGGTCGAGTTGCCGCGCATCGCTCTGGTAGCGCGCCTTGGCCAGCGCCGTTTCCGTACCGAGCAGGGCGTGATAGCGAACGGCGGAAACGGCGAGTATCAGGAAAAAAAATAGGAAGAAAGAGGCGGGAATAAATTCCCATCCGCATCCATGAAGATAATATTTTCCCAAAGACTGGCATCGTTTTTTGATCGATATCTGCGAATAATTATGCAAACATTATCACCGAAATTTGCTATTGGAAACACAATATTGATATCAAGTATGAAATAAATACGGATAGCTTGATTTCATTGTTTGTTGTTTTAAATCAAACCATCGAATTGCTATTCCTGTAGCAATTGCCGAATGTCGGCCGCCAGGCTGGCCGGTTTGCTGGCCGTCGCGTAGCGGCGAAATACGCTGCCATCCTTGCGCACTAAAAACTTGGTGAAATTCCATTTGATCGACTGCGTGCCGAATATGCCGGGCGCCGCCTGTTTTAATTGCGCAAATACGGGATGGGTATGCGGACCATTCACGTCGATCTTGGCAAACAGGGGAAAGGTGACGCCGAAGTTTTTCTCGCAAAAGGTTTTGATTTCCCCGTTCGAGCCCGGTTCCTGTTGGCGGAATTGATTGCAGGGAAAACCCAGCACGACCAGGCCTTGGTCGTGAAATTCGCGGTACAGCGCTTCCAGGCCCTGGTATTGCGGCGTGAAACCGCAGGCGCTGGCCGTGTTGACGATCAGTAGTACCTTGCCCTTGTAGCGTGCCAGGTCGACCGGCGTGCCGTCCAGCGCATCGGCCTGGAAATCGTGGATGTTGCTCATGTCAGAGGAGTCCCAGTGTGGTGGCGCCCGTTTGCGGGGCCGGTTCCGGCGCCGTTGCGCCCTTGAGCTTGATCGCCAGGCGCAGGTCGTTGACGGAATCGGCATTGCGCAGCGCGTCTTCATGGCTGATGGCGCCCGCTTCGTGCAGGTCGAACAGGGCCTGGTCGAACGTCTGCATGCCGTGCTCGCGCGATTTTTTCATCAGCTCCTTGATCTCGTGCACCTGGCCCTTGAAGATCAGGTCGCTCATCAGCGGCGAATTGAGCAGGATTTCCAGCGCCGCCTTGCGCCCGCCGCCTTCCTTGTTGGGGATCAGCCGCTGCGAAATCATGCCCTTCAAATTGAGCGACAGATCCATCAGCAGTTGCTGGCGCCGCTCTTCGGGGAAGAAATTGATGATGCGGTCCAGCGCCTGGTTGGCGTTGTTCGCGTGCAGGGTCGCCAGGCACAGATGGCCCGTCTCGGCGAATGCGATGGCGTGGTCCATGGTCTCGCGGTCGCGGATCTCGCCGATCTGGATCACGTCGGGCGCCTGGCGCAGGGTGTTTTTCAGGGCCGTGGCCCAGTCATCCGTATCGACGCCCACCTCGCGCTGGGTGACGATGCAGTTGCCGTGCGGATGGATGAATTCCACGGGGTCTTCGATGGTGATGATGTGGCCGTGGCTGTGCGCGTTGCGGTGGCCCAGCATGGCGGCCAAGGTGGTCGACTTGCCGCAGCCCGTGGCGCCCACCATGATGACGAGGCCCCGCTTGCTCATCACGATGTCTTGCAGGATGGCGGGCAGGCCCAATCCATCGAGGGTGGGGATGGCGGTATTGATCAATCGCAAGACCATGCCTGCCTGGCCCATCTGCACGAAGGCGGACACGCGGAAACGGCCGAGGCCGTCCGGGCTGATGGCGAAATTGGCTTCGCGGCTGGACGCGAACTCGGCCGCCTGGCGTTCGTTCATGACGGCGCGCACGTAGCCGGCCGCCTGCTGCGCATCGAGCGCGGCGCCCGCCAGCGGCATCAGCTTGCCGTCGAGCTTGATGGCGGGCGGAAAGCCGGCCGTGATGAACAGGTCCGAGCCGCCCCGTGCGCGCATCTGCGCCAGCAGCGCGTGCATGGCGCCATCGTGTTCGTGGTTGGTCTGCATGGGCTTATCCGGGGAAGTTTTCGGGAACCTTGGCGGCCGCGCGGGCCGTCTCCGCCGTAATCGTGCCGCGCCGCACCAGGTCGGACAGGCACTGGTCCAGGGTCTGCATGCCGACATTGCTGCCCGTCTGGATGGCTGAATACATCTGCGCCACTTTTGCTTCGCGGATCAGGTTGCGCACGGCCGGCGTGGCCAGCATGATTTCATGCGCGGCCACGCGGCCCGCGCCATCTTTGGTTTTGAGCAAGTTCTGTGAAATGACGGCTTGCAAGGATTCGGACAGCATGGCGCGCACCATTTCCTTTTCCTCGGCGGGGAAGACGTCGATGATGCGGTCGATCGACTTCGCCGCCGACGAGGTGTGCAGGGTGCCGAACACCAGGTGGCCCGTCTCGGCCGCCGTCAGCGCCAGGCGGATGGTTTCCAGGTCGCGCAATTCGCCCACTAAAATCACGTCCGGGTCTTCGCGCAGGGCCGAGCGCAGCGCGTTGCTGAACGAATGCGTATGCGACCCGACTTCGCGCTGGTTGATCAGGCATTTTTTCGGTTCATGCACGAATTCGATCGGGTCTTCGATGGTCAGAATATGGTGGTTCAGGCGTTCGTTGACGTGGTTCACCATCGCCGCCAGGGTGGTCGACTTGCCCGAACCCGTCGGCCCCGTCACCAGCACGAGTCCCCGTGGGCGCATGGCCAGCTCGCCGAATATGCGCGGCGCGTTCAGTTCTTCCAGACTCAGCACTTTCGAGGGAATCGTGCGCAGCACGGCCGAAGCACCCCGTTCCTGGTTGTAGGCGTTGACGCGGAAACGGGCCAGGCCGGGAATCTCGAACGAAAAATCGCATTCCAGCGCTTCTTCATAGGCCTTGCGCTGGCTGTCGTTCATGATGTCGTAGATCATGCTGTGCACTTCCTTGTGCTCGAGCGGCGCCACGTTCAGGCGGCGCACGTCGCCATGGACCCGTATCATCGGCGGCAGGCCGGAAGACAGGTGCAAGTCGGAAGCCTTGTTGCTGACGGAGAAAGCGAGTAATTCGGAGATGTCCATTTATAATCCCTGTGCCTGCATTGATGGGCTGGCGCACTGTGCCGCCGCCCCTATACACTAGAAAATGATTATGTCCACAATCGAACAGAACTTGCAAGCCGTGCGCGACAGTATTGCGCAGGCCGCCGCTGAGGCGCAGCGCGCCCCTGGCGACGTGACCCTGCTGGCCGTGTCAAAAACCTTCGGCGCGGACGCCGTGCTGGCAGCCATGCGCGCGGGCCAGGCGGCGTTTGGCGAAAATTATCTGCAGGAAGCGCTCGACAAGATCGCCTTTGTGAAGGAGGCCGCACCGCAGCACGTCCCGGCATGGCACTTCATCGGCCCCATCCAGAGCAACAAGACGCGCCCCATCGCCGAGCACTTCGATTGGGTGCACACGGTGGAGCGGGAAAAGATCGCCGTCCGGCTGTCCGAGCAGCGCCCGGCCGGCTTGCCGGACCTGAATATCTGCCTGCAAGTCAATATCAGCGGCGAAGCGAGCAAGAGCGGCGTGACGCCATTTGACTTGCCGGCGCTGGCGCGCGCCGTGGCGCAACTGCCCCGCATGCGCTTGCGCGGCCTGATGGCGATTCCCGAGCCGGAAACGGATGTCGCCCTCCAGCGCCGCGCCTTTGCGCAATTGCGCGTGCTGTACCAACAATTGCAGGCCGAAGGCCTGGAGCTCGACACCTTGTCGATGGGCATGTCGGCCGACTTGCGCGCCGCCGTGCTCGAGGGCGCCACCATCGTGCGCGTGGGCAGCGCCATCTTCGGTTCCCGTAATTACTCTCACTGATTGAATGGAAGAATCACCATGACGACAGAATTGAATATCGCATTTGTAGGCGGCGGCAATATGGCCGCCGCCCTGATCGCCGGCCTGGCGGGCAAGCTGACCCTGGGCGGCAACATCCACGTGATCGACCCCCATGCGCCCGCGCTGGAAAAATTGCAGGCGCAATTCGGCGTCACGACGGCCACTGCCGCCGGTGAAGCGCTGCGCGGCGTGGACGTGATCGTGCTGGCCGTCAAGCCGCAAAGCATGCGCGAAGTGGCGGCCCAATTGCTGCCCTTCCTCGACGGCGAGCGGGCGCCATTGATCCTGTCGATCGCCGCCGGCATCCGCGCGCAAGACCTGTCGCGCTGGCTCGGTGATTATTCTTCCATCGTGCGTTGCATGCCGAATACTCCGGCCCTGATCGGCATGGGCATCACGGGCATGGTGGCCAGCAGCGGCGTCAGCGACGAACAGAAAAAGACAGCGGACGCCATCCTGCGCGCCGTCGGCCAGACCGTCTGGCTCGATGACGAAGCGAAGATCGACCCTGTGACGGCCGTGTCCGGCAGCGGTCCCGCCTATGTGTTTTACTTTATCGAAGCGATGCAGCAGGCGGCCGCCGAACTGGGTCTCACGCCCGAGCAGGGCACGCAGCTGGCGATCGCCACGTTTACGGGGGCGGCGCAGCTGGCGGCCAACTCCAGCGAACCCGTGTCCTTGCTGCGCGAGCGCGTCACGTCGAAGGGCGGCACGACGTATGCGGCACTCACCAGCATGGAAGAGAGCGGCGTGAAGGCGGCCATCGTCAAGGGCATCAAGGCGGCCGCGCAGCGCGGGCGCGAGATGGGGGATGAGCTGTCCAAGTAACTAGATCACCTTGACGGCCCGGCCGATGTAGAGCACCGGCCCCGTCGGCCTGCCCGTGGGCGAACCCGTAGCCGGTTCCAGCGTGATTTCAAACAGTTGCTCCGGCTGCAGCGGCGGCAGTTTGTCCAACGTCAACTTGAGGCTTTGCCCCGGTTTGACCAGACCCAGCGAGACAGGCGCGCCCCAATCCTTGCCTTTGGTCCAGAATTGCAGGGCTTTTTGCTGCGGCACATTGGTTGGTCCCAGCGGGATCAGGCTCAGGTCGCGGTTCTTGCCGCCGCGTCCGCCCGCCTGCACGATCCAGCCCGGCGATTTATCCTGTGGCGCCACCAGGACGACCAGGTAGCCGGGTCCGGCTGGTGCTTGCAGTTGCACGGCAACGAGCACGGCCAGCGCGGCCGTGGCCACCAGACCGCCGCCGGCCAGCAGCCTCCAGAACGCCAGGCTGTTCCACCATGCCTGCCAGCCGCCCGCTTGCCGCACTGTGTTCGGCGTAAACAGGCTGGCGCTGATGCGCGGCCACAGTTGCGCCGAGGGCGTTTCGGGCGGCGCCAAAGTCGTCAATGGCAGCAAGCGCTGTTCCCAGGCAGCAACGGCGTCGCGTAGGGCGGCGTCGCGCGGCAAGCGCTGTTCCACTTCCGCGCGCTCGGCCAGCGCCAATGTGCCCAGTACATATTCGCCGGCCAGCCGTTGTAATTGCTCATCGCTGTCGATCATCCCATGCACTCCCGCAAGGCGGCCAGGCCCCGCTTGACCCAGGCCTTGACGGTTCCCAGCGGCGCTTGCAGGCGCTGCGCGATTTCGCTGTGGGTACAGCCATCGACGTAGGCGTACAGAATGCTATTGCGTTTGGGTTCGTCCAGATGACCGAGGCAATCGTGCAGCTTGCCCATGTTCGCCTGCAGGGCGTAGGCATCACCGGCGTCATCGTCTTGGCGTTGGTGCAGCAGGGTTTCCACGCTATCCTCGTCGGCCGATACTTCATGGGCGCGGGCGCGCGCCACGTTCAGTGCCTGGTGCCGCACCACCACATAGATCCAGCCCTTGCCGCTGCCGCGCGTGGCGTCGAAGCTGCCGGCACGGCGCCAGATATTCAGGAAGGCATCGTGCAGCACGTCTTCGGCCAAGGCCCGCTGACGTACGATGCGCAAGGCCACCCCCAGCAGGTAGCGGCTTTCCTGCTGGTACAGGCCGTGCAATGCCTGCTGCTCGCCCCTGGCGCAGGCGCGCAGGGCGGCATCGTAATCGTAAGGGGCGGCTGTGGCTGGCAAGGTCGGCGCAATCGTTTGGAGTTGACGGTTAGCAAGTTTTCAGTGCCGAGTATAGGCCAGAAACCCGAATTTCTACCGTTGTTTTCCTGTTTCACAACGCCTAACAAAACCGTAGCGAGCGGAAGGGAGAGGTGGCTAAGAAGCGCAACCGTACTCTAGTACGGTGAGCATCGCAGGCCGCCTATCCCGACGCGCAGTAGGTTTTGATAGGTGTTTTATGCGGCTTTCCAGAAGATGTAGTCGGCCTGGTAGGGCACCCATTGCTTGATGCCAACGGTGTCCATGCCGCAGGGGCTGCTTGGCGCCACGCCGCCGCTGGTGGCCACGCGCTGGATGTAGCTGACGCCCTGCATGGCGCCGCTGCCCGTGGCCGGGTTGGCTTTGACCAGCTGATACGGGATGTTGCCCGCGCCGGCCGGCGCCACGGCCACTTGCGTCGCCGTCACTTTCGAGCCGTCCAAGTTGGCCCAGGTGGCAGGAGGACCGACATACGTGCCCACTTGCATGCCGCCGCGGTCATTCAGGGCCGCGTCCGGTCCCACGAAGACCCATTCATGCCCCGTCATGTCCTTCTTGGCCTTGCATTCGTAGGCGATCTTGCCCACGCCCACCGTCTGCATGGCGACCTGGTGGCCATCGGGCACCTTGACGGCGTTCGGCAATTGTTCCTGCGAATAGCGCGCACTCATTGGTGCGCAGGCGGCCACGAGCAGGGCGGCGCACAGGACGGTGAGTGTAGGGGCGGTATGGCGTGGGGCGGTGATGGCATGCATGGCAAGCTCCTGGTAGTTGGCTCAACCGGCTGGTTGATACGATTACTACGCATGGGTCTGCCATTTGGATGCAGCCAGGTAAAAATATTTTAAGGCGGCGTGTCTTTCTTGCTGAAACGCTGCGCCAGCGCCAGCACGACGGGCATGGCGGTGCTGGCGTGCTTGAGCAGCGCGCCGCTGGCCCGCAGCAGCGGCAGGAAGCGGCGCGGACGCACCAGCAGCAGGCCCAGCACGGCTCCCCCTATCATCAGGGGAACTTTAAAACGCGTGGCCAGGGTGTGGCGCAGATTGCCGCCCGTCAAAGGTTCCAGCAATTGGCGCGTCTGCACGCCCAGGGCCAGGCGCTGCAGCGCGCATTCGGCCAGCAGGGCGTCGCGCCGCCGCGCCAGACTGGCGGCCGTGTGCACATGCGACAACTTGGTGGGATGCGTGGTCATGGCCGCTCCGCTCCCCGGCGCGCCAGCAATTGCAGCTCGTCCAGGTCTTTGTTCAGTTCGGAAAGTGTGAAGGACAGCAGTTTCGGCTTGCTGCGGAAACTGGCGCGCACACCCAGCAGGGTGGCGAGGGCGGCAGCGATGAAGACGGCGGCCGTGACGGCGATGGCGGCGATGCGGTGCGTGTCCCAGAACAGCACGATGACGAGGAAGACCAGCAGCACCAGGCCGACAAACAGGCACAGCAGTGCCAGCATGGCCAGCGCCAGATAGGACAGGAAGCGCAGCGACTCTTCTTCCATTTCCACTGCCGCCAGGGCCAGACGGGTCTGGACGATGGCGGCGAGAGTCGCTGCGACTTGGGCGACATGGTGCACGATAGCCATATGCTGCCTTTCGCGTCAGGAGACGGCGAATGCCGTCGCTACTCCTACTACTAGCGGCGTGACGAGGAAAGCAGCAGGCCGAACAGCACGCCCACGACGGCGCCCGCGCCCACGGCTTTCCAGGGATTGTCCTGCACGTACTCGTCGGTGGCCTTGGCCGCCTTCTTGGTACGTTCGAGCAAGTCTTCTTCCAGCTTGATCAAGTCTTTCCTGGCCGTTTCCAGGGTGGCGATGAACTTGTCCTTGACGGCTTTGACATTCTCGCCCGTCTGATCCTTGGCGCCATCGAGCCAGCCTTCCGCTTCATTGATGACGGTTTTCAGGTCGCCGACCAGTTTGTCGCGGGCCTTGTCGGCGTCGGCGAGGATGCTGTCGCTGCTGGATTTTCCGGTATGTATCGAGCTCATGTATTACCTCATGGAAGTGAAACTGCACAGTGAAATACCAGTGTAGGCAACAGCGGCCAGTGTGTCTTGCGCCGCCTCAAGGGCTGCCGCGGCGCAAGGATCATTGCTTAACGGAAAGCAAAGTCCAGCACCACGCCCGCAAACACCGCTGCTCCTAGCCAGTTATTATGCCGGAACGCCGCAAAACACGGCATGCGCTCGCGTGCGCGGATCAGGGTGTAGTGGTAAACGGCGCAAGCGGCCGCCACCAGCAAGCCCGCCACATACCAGTAGCGCAAGCCCAGGTGCCAGCCGCAGACCAGCCACAACAGCAGGAAAGCGGCGTAGCACAGCATGATGATGGCCACGTCGTAGCGGCCAAAGGTGATGGCCGAGGTCTTGATGCCGATCTTTAAGTCGTCGTCGCGGTCGACCATCGCGTATTCCGTATCGTAGGCCACGGCCCAGAAGACATTACCCAGCAGCAGCAGCCAGGCGACGACGGGCACGGAATCCGTGATGGCGGCAAAGCCCATGGGGATACCGAAGCCGAAGGCGATGCCCAGGTAGGCTTGCGGAATCGCAAAGAAACGCTTGAAGTAGGGATAGGTGCCGGCGATGATGACGGCGGCCACCGACAATTGCTTGGTGAGCGCATTCAGGGGCAGGATCAGGCAAAAGGCCAGCACGGTCAGCACGCCGGCCACGGCCAGCGCTTCCTTGCCGCTGATGCGCCCGCTGGTGATGGGACGGTCCACCGTGCGCTTGACGAATTTGTCGATATCCTGGTCGGCGTAGTCGTTGATGGCGCAGCCGGCCGAGCGCATCAGGAAAGTGCCAAGCGTAAAAATGAGCAGCAGCCGCCAGTCCGGCACACCCTGCTGCGCCAGCCACAGCGCGCACAGGGTAGGCCACAGCAGCAATACGGTACCGATAGGCTTGTCCAGCCGTATCAGGCGGAAATACAGCGCCAGCTTGTTCATGGAAGACTCGATCTTGTTAAAGAGAAAGGTCGATTATCGCAAATAGTATGCAAATGTACTATTTGATGTCCTCGACCTACTCCTCGCAGAGTGGTGTAATGCCGGGCAAGTCGCAGCTGGCGATGGCCGCGCACAGGGCATCGATGGCGGCCTTGCGCGTAAAACTCTTGCGCCACAGCATCACCACCCTGCGCGATGGCACGGGTGCGGCGAAGGGCCGGTATTCGAGCATGCCCTCGGTGGCGTGCATATTCGACACAGAGGCACGCGGCAAGACCGTCAGGCCGATGCCGCTGGCCACCATGTGGCGGATGGTTTCCAGCGAGGAACCTTCGAACGTGCGCTGCATGCCGTTGCCGGGCGAGGAAAAACGCGCCATTTCGGGGCACACTTCCAGCACCTGGTCGCGGAAGCAGTGGCCATTGCCCAGCAGCAGCATGGTTTCCGATTTCAAGTCTTGCGCGGCAATTTGTTCACGCGCTGTCCACGGATGCTGGCGCGGCATGGCCACGACGAACGGTTCGTCATACAGTTCTTGCATGGCCATGCCGTGGTCGGGCAGGGGCAGGGCCATGATGGCCACGTCCAGTTCGCCCTGGCGCAGCAATTCGAGCAGGCGAACCGTGAAGTTTTCCTGCAAAATCAAAGGCATCTGCGGCACCTGGTCTATCATGGCCTTGACCAGGGGCGGCAGCAGGTAGGGGCCGATCGTGTAGATCACGCCCAGGCGCAGGGGGCCGGCCAGCGGGTCCTTGTTCTGCTTGGCGAGTTCCTTGATGGCGGCCGTCTGTTCCAGCACGCGTTCGGCTTGCGCGATGATCTGCGCGCCCAGGGGCGTGACGGAGATTTCCGCGCCGCCCCGTTCGAACAGGACCACGCCCAATTCGTCTTCGAGTTTCTTGATGGCCACTGACAGGGTGGGCTGCGCAACGAAACAGGCTTCGGCGGCATGGCCGAAGTGCTTCGCTCGCGCGACTGCAACGATATATTTCAGTTCAGTCAGTGTCATAGTTTGATTGAAACACAGGAAGTGCTCACTTGCAATGAATGAAAGGTGGCGCGCACGTGAAACTGTGGCACCGGTGGCGTATTGTAGCGGATCGCCCCCTATAATGCGGGAGCGGGCAGCGAAGGGAGAGGGCTGCAGGCGGCATGCAAGGCGATAGCCACGCCTGAGCTTGACCATAGCGTGCCCCTATTTAACCCAACAAGAGATATCCATGCCTGATTTTGAAAACAAACTGTGCGACCGTGACGAACTGCGCGCCCGCGCCGCGGCCCTGCCGAAACCGGTGGTGGTGACGAACGGCGTGTTCGACATTCTGCACCGCGGCCACGTGACGTACCTGGCGCAGGCGCGCGCGCTGGGCGCCTCGCTGGTGGTGGCCGTGAATACCGATGCATCGGTGAAACGCCTGGGCAAGGGCGACGACCGTCCCCTGAACAGTTGCGAAGACCGCATGGCCGTGCTGGCCGCGCTGGAAGCGGTGAGCCTGGTGGTGCCGTTCTCGGAAGACAGCGCCCTGGAAGTGGTGCAGGAAATCGAACCGGAAATCTATGCCAAGGGCGGCGACTACGACATGGCGGCCATCCCTGAAGGCAAGGCCGTGCTGGCGTATGGCGGCCAGGCCGTGGCCATCGATTTCGCGCACGACCGCTCGACCACCAAGCTGCTGACGAAAGTGCGGACGCAGCAGGGCTGAGGAACGCCGTCAATGTTTTCATACAGATAAAAAGACGTTACTATGAGAACTGCCAGGGTTGCGACCTCGTTGCGTCAGCCCCAGCACCCGTTACACCGCCTGATATGCATTGCTAGTCATAGAAAATACATGGATCTTAAAACTTCTGGGGATTGGGCCGTGCCCTCCGGCGTCTGGTACGTCGACGACGATGGCGCGTGGAGCATGCAGCGCAGCGCGGATGGCCAGAACGTCTCGCCCCTGCTGAGCCAGGCCGATATCGGCAAGCTGATGCACGCGCGGCGCCTGCCGGCTGCCGCCGACGCGCCCGTGCGGCTGTTTCCGCCCGAATTCTCGTTCGACCCCGCCTCGGGCGCGGCCTTGCAGGTGCCGCCTGGCACGGCGCTTACCCTGCCCTGGGTTCCGCCTTTCGGCGCGCAGCCCGTCAGCGACGTGCCACCGGCTGGCGCGGCCGCCTTGCGCCAGGCCAGCGTGCCCTTGAAGCTGGCGGACCAGCGCGTGCGCGAAGAGCATGCGCAGGCCGACGCCTCGCTGCCCATGCCGCCACCGGGCGAATACGAATTCTTTTCCGCCCAGTTCGGCACCAGCGCGCCCGCGCTGCTGGCGCTCGATCCGCGCAAGGCCGTCTTGCACGCCTGGCTGCCCGCCTCGAAACGCTGGCTGGCGCTGGACCCCGACCATGGCGGCTTGCTGGCCGAATCGGACCTGGCCCACGGCGCCTGGCGCGCCGAGCTGGTGCCGGAGTTCAACAGCGTGCTGGTCTTGCCGACCAGCCATGGCCTCGCCTGCATCCGTCCCGACGTGCCTTCGCTCACTTACGTGGTCGAGCATGTGGGCGGCGCGCCGTGCGTGGCGGGCCCCGTCTGGTTCCAGAATCGCCTGTGGGCGCCCTTGCGCGACGACGATGGCCGCATCCGCTTCGTCAACCTTGACGCGCAAGAAAAGTCGGGCAGCGATGTGCTGCTCGACGGCATGATGGATCTGGGTGCCGTCGGCGCGCCCGTGGCCTACAACCGCATGGCCGTGTGGCCTTGCGCCAACGGCCAGCTGCGCTTGCAGCTGCAGCCGGATGGCAATGTGGCCGCCTCGTTCACGCCCTGGCCCGAAGGGCTGGTGCCGCACTTCGAATTCGGCAGCCCCTACCTGTCGCGCGACGGCGGCCTGTGGCAACTGTGCTTTGAAAGCCGGCGCGGCACGTATGTCTATGTGAAACTGGGCGCCCAGGTCGAGAAGGCCGACGCGCTGGCGCCGCGCCTGTGTTCGGGCAGCTTCAATTACCGCTTCGCCACCAAGCTGAAAACGGCGCCGTGGGAAGAGCCGGAACACGGCGACGATGGCGGCAAGAACCAGGCCGTCATGCCGCTGCTGGAATCGGGCGGGGGCAACAGCGTCTTTGGCGTGAAGTTTGCCACCAGCGCCGGCCTGTCCAGCGTGCTGCGCTCGAACGAGCGCCTGGCGGCCCAGCTGGTGCAGGACGATGAATTGCGCGAAACCGTGTTTCATACCTTTGCCGTCAGCGAGCCGTGGCGCGTGCGCCTGTTTGTCCATGAAGGCACGCTGTGGGCCTACCACCCGCTGCTGTCGCGCATCGATGGCTGGGCCTTGCAGGCATGAAGGCGCGCTTACTGACGGTGGCCTGCGCCGCGTTGTTCAGCGCTGCCGCCGCGCACGCGGCCGGCATCCAGCAAGCGTTTCTGGTGCAAAATTCGGGCTGGATGGAGCCGTTTTATACGGATGAACATTCGCAACTGAAAGCCCTGGTGGGCGCCGTGGCGCAGGCCGCCACGAGCCCGTCCGACAAAGTCTACACGCTGGCCTTCAGCCAGAGCAGCGGCAGCAATGTGTCGCCCGCACTGATCGGGCAAGGGCAGGGTGGCGCCGGCGTGGCGGGCCAGCTGGCCAGCCTGGGCCTGGCGCGCAAGAGCGCCGGCGGCGCGCTGGCCGACACGGATTTCCAGGAAGCCGTGACCAAGACCATCACGGGGCCGTTCCAGTCCGCTTCCGGCATCGTGTGGATCTTTACGAATAACAAGAACAGCCCGAACAACGACAGCCAGACGGCCGAACGCAACCGCGACTTTTATCGCCTGCTGCATCTGGAACCGTCGATCACCAAGACCTTGGTGTTTCCGCTGCGCATGCCTGTACAGGGCAAGCTGTACAGCGCCAAAGGCTTGATGGTGTATGCGCTCGCGTATGGCCAGCCCGCGTCCGAGGCGTTGACCCGCATCCTGGCCGAAGGGCGGCTGTCGCAAGTGCTGACGCGCCCGCCCGCGCGCTTGAAACCGGTGGACCAGGATGCCGTGCGCATCGTGCCCCAGTCCGTCAAGAACAGTGCCAACGTGCACGCCAGCCTGGGCCGCGACGGGCGCACCATCGTGCTCGACGTCGATGCGGCGAACCTGGTGCCGCAAGTGGTGCTGCAGGCGTCGCTGCAAAACATGTTTTTCCCGTACGTGATCGATAGCGCCAAAGTGCACGCCAGCCTGGCGGGCCAGAACGCGCCGCTGCACGTTGCGCCGGATCAAATCCGCCAGCTGCAGCCGGGCGCCAGCCAGGCCGTGCAGGTACAGTTCGCGTTGCCGATGGCGCAGATTCCCTCGCCGTGGTCGGCGCAGGCGATCGCCGCCATGGGCAAGCAGGTGATGCTGCCCATGCAGGCGCAGGTGGGCCTGTGGGAACAGCGGCTGGCGCTGGCGTCCAGCTTCGGCAAGGATTTGCAGGAACTGTTCCCCGGCGACCCGATCTCGGGCATGTTCACGCCGCCCGACAGCGTGCGCGCGTCGCAGGCGACGATCCCGCTGCTGGTGCGCATCCAGTATCCGCTCTTGCCCGTGCTGGTGATCCTCGGCGGCGTGCTGGCGCTCGTGCTGGGCTTGCTGGCGCTGGGTTTGCTTGGCACGCGCGCCACGCGCTACAAGGTGATGGCTGACGGCGTGCAGCGGCAAGTACTGCTCAAACCGTTCAAGAGCGTGCAGATCCGCGATGATGACGGCCGCGATATCGGCGAACTCAAGCGTGGACTGGGCAAGCCTGCCATCGCGCGCGTGGCCGAAGGGCATACCCTGAGCCTGGCCTGAGCAACCATTCTTTAAAAAAACCTTCTATTCAACTGAGGCATACCATGGCGCAAGAGACTCCAAAAGACAACAGCGGTTTTACCCTGCCGGCCCCCGCATCCGCGCCGCCGGCAGCCGATGCATCCACTGCGGCCAGCACCACCACGGCGACCACCGAGCCGGCGCCCGCGCTCGACCCTGCCAGCACGACCGACACCTCGTCGCGCGACACCCTGGTCGGCGGCGTGGTGCTATTGCTGCTGTTCATCGCCTTTTTCTTTGCCAAGAATGCCTATGCGAATGGCCTGGTGGCCAAGCGCGTGCCCCCGAACAAGGCCAATGCCTCGGGCTGGTGGTTGTTCATCTTCCTGGCCAGCCTGGCCACCGGTGTCGTGCTGGCCGCCGTGAACGCGCATAAATTCCTCGCGCCACTGTTCATGGGACCGCTGGTGCTGGTGGGCCTGGTCGCGTTACTGTTGACCTTTACATCGAGCCGCCGCTAAGCCGCACGCCGTCGTACGCATCATCGAAGGAATCACCATGGCAGAGAACCTGAACCAAACCATCACCGGCGGCGCCAGCGAGCGCAAGCAGGACAAGATCATCGAACTGCGCCCGACCCTGTTCATCGGCATCGGCGGCACGGGCATGCAGGTGCTGATGCGCGTGCGCCGGCGCATCCTCAACACCCTGTGGGGCGGCGCGGGCCACCGCACGCGCATCGAGGGCCTGGCCGACTTTCCCATCGCGCAATTCATCCATTTCGACCTCGACAATGGCGCCGTGATCGAAAGCGGCGAGTCGCAGGCGAAGGACTTGCAGTTCGACCAGGTGAAGTTCACGGATGACGACAAGGTGGTCGAATCGTTCGACATGGACAAGTACAGCCGCGATGAAGATTCTCTGGAGAAATATCCGCACATCAAGGAATGGCTGCCGCTGACGCCGCAGCGCATCCGCGAGCTGCGTTTCGACATGAGCAGCGGCGCCGGGCAGATCCGCGCCGTCTCGCGCCTGTATTTCTTCGACAAATACGCGAAGATCCGCGACAAGATCCGCTTGAAACTGAAAGCCTTGAAGGCGGGCCTGTCGCACGAGCGCCAGCTGGCCGAACTGGGTTTACGCATGGAAACGAACCGTTTCCGCATCGTCATCGTCGGCTCCGTGGCCGGCGGCACGGGGTCCGGTTCCTTCCTCGACATGGGTTTGCTGGCGCGCTGGCTGGCGCGCAGCGAAGTGGGCGCGGCCGACGTCGAGCTGATGCTGTTCTTGCCGACCGGCTACACCAAGGCCAACAAGGACCGGGTCGAGGCCAACGGTTATGCGGCGCTGATGGAGCTGGAATCGGCGATGATGGGCAACAAGGGCTATGTGGGCCGCTGGGATGCCTACGACCGCCCGGAACTGACGCGCGAACCGTACAGCGAGGTGTACCTGATCGATTCGGGCAACCTTGCCCAGCAGCACACCAAGGATGTCAGCGACGTCTACCACATGGTGGCCGACTCGCTGTTCGAGGATTTCGCTTCGGCCGACTTCGCGCGCGCCAAGCGTTCGATCGCCGTCAACCAGGCGCAGCACAAGAACTCGCTGTACAACGCACCCGTGCCGCAAGACCGTTTCGGCGACATGCGCCTGTATTTCTCGAAGCGCTTTTCCTCGTTCGGCATGGCCGTGCTCGATACGCGCCAGGAAGCGGCGCGCGACGAGCGGGCTCACCGCTGGGCCGGCGCCATGCTGCAAGCGTTCTTCGGCGTGGGCGGCACGGATGCGGGCGCCAACCGCGCCACCGATACGCAGCGCGATAATTTCCTCGCCGCCAATATGTTCCTGAAGGGCGCGCCGTTCAGCGATTTCCCCGAGTTTTCCGACAAGAGCATCGAACTGAAGCGCTCCAGCGGCGACTTCATCGATTTCCGCATCGTCGACGAATTGCTGGAAGACCGCCACGGCCACTTGCTGGCCGGCGTGGAAAACCGGGTCAACACGCGCATCAACGATATCCGCACGGGCTTTGACCGCAGCGAATGGCCGGCGCAGGTGCGCGACGCCATGA
This sequence comes from Janthinobacterium sp. PAMC25594, assembly GCF_019443505.1. Taxonomy (NCBI): domain Bacteria; kingdom Pseudomonadati; phylum Pseudomonadota; class Betaproteobacteria; order Burkholderiales; family Oxalobacteraceae; genus Janthinobacterium; species Janthinobacterium sp. PAMC25594. The sequence goes on along the minus strand of NZ_CP080377.1, from coordinate 3,028,687 downwards.
AACACCTGGAACGCGACGCCGTGCGCGACCAGGACTCCACGGCCGACACGACGGAAGACCGCATCAGCAAGCGCCGCCGCGAAGTGCTCGACGACGTCAAGAAAGTCGTGCGCGACCAGCTGTATGGCTATCTGGATAATAAAGAGTTCGGCGGCCTGGAATACGTGCTGTCGCTGGTGGAACAGATCAAGGACCGCATCGAGGCGCCGGGCAGCGGCTTGACGGCGCAGATTGGCAACAATGCCGAGCGCTACCGCGAGATCAAGGAAGCCGTGCGTTCGCGCGAATACGAGCGTCTGCTGAACAACCTGGAACAGACGCGCAGCACCTTCGGTTTCCTCAGCAATGGCGAAAAGCAGGCCGGCGTGGTGATGGATCATTTGCGCACGGAAATGGCGAATGCGCTGAAATTTCACCTGCGCGCCAAGGCGGCGGACGAGTCCGTCATCCTGCTGGGCGAGCTGTCGCGCTGGCTGGGCAACCGGGTTGGCGTCGATGCGCAAGGCCGCGCCCAGTGGAATGGTCTGGTGGGCGAGCTGCAAACGGGCCGCGAAGGCGTGCTGGCCATGCTGGCGGAACTCAAAACGGCCAATACCATCCTGCAAAAAGACCTGGACAAGGAACACGCGACCCTGATCGTCATTCCCGTCACGGAAAAAGACATTGCGCTGCCATCGGCGGCCACCTTGCGCCAGTGGGCCGATGAAGCGTTCAAGGACATGGGCGGCTCGAAAGCGCTGTTCCCCATGCTGGCCGAACCGGCGCAACGGGGCTTGATCCTGGCCAAGGTCACGCGTATGGCCGAGAATATGATCGCCACGGCGGGCCTGGTGGAAGGGGCGACGAGCACGTCCGACCCCCTGTTCGAGGCGCTGGAACAGATGGACGTGTCCGAACGTCTGGACCGCTTCCGCAAGCTTCTGGCCTGCTCCATGCCGTGGATCGACGCCAACATGGCGGGCGACTTCACGGTCGTGTCGGACCAGTTCAAGTGCGTGATCGGCGTGGCCAACGCGGCCGCCTTCAATGCGAAGTTCGGCGCCGAGCTCGAATCGTGCGTGCCGACCCAGGTGGGCATCACGGTGAGCCAGCTGGAAATCGTCGAGACGGGCATTCGCGGGCGCGCCGTCTGCTATTGCGAGCTGGCCGGCGTGCCGATGACGGTGCTGCGCGGCCTGGAAGGCTGGCGCACCAGTTACCGCAAGGAAGGCGACAACGACAAGGCGCCGACCCATACGCACATCGATCCGACGCAATTCACGCACCCGATCGCGCCGAACACGGACGAGATGAAGCGCCTGGCGGAAGACTTCGGCGAATTCCTGCAAGCCATCATGCTGGGCATACTGACGCGCCACACGGGTCGCGTCGTGCCGCCGGGCCAGTACCAGTTTGCCGTCGAGCCGGGCGACCTGCGCCGCATCGGCAACGAACGGGCCATCCGCCAGAACGGCATGCCCGCTTCGTACGAGAAAAATATCGCCCTGCGCATCGAGGAAAAATTGGCGGCGCTTGACGCCGTGCAGACGGCGGCCCTGGCGGCGCTGGCAAAATACTATGAACGGGGCGTGTATGCGCCCAAGCTGGTGGCGCAGGCCGATGGCTCGCAGCTGCCGTATATCGGCTTTGGCAGCGCCATTTCCGCCGAGGTGGGTGCGCGCCTGCGCGAGTCGGCGCGCCGCAAGGGCATGGCCAGCGATGAGCTCGACCGTACGGTGCAAGCCCTGCTGGGCCGCCTGAAGGAATGGGCGAACGTCATCGGCGACTCCGACAGCGATGCCTACGACTGGGAAGTGCGCGAGCCGGAAGCGGATGGCCAGCCCCGGTTGAAATACGCGATCAAGGGGGAAATGCTGGAAGCGGGGCGCCTGGAGCAATTGCTGCGCCCGGCCGGAATGGCGGCCGCTGCGGCCCCCGCCTTTGGCATGGCGCCGCCACCGCTGGGCGGCATGCCGCCGCCTTTGGTGGAATACCAGTATTTCCTGGGCATAAACGGCCAGCAGCAGGGACCGTTCACGGCCCAGCAGATCGTGCAGTACGTGCAGGCGGGGCAAGTCGCACCTGGCACCACCAAGGTGTGGCGCGCCGGCATGCCGGCCTGGGCCGAGCTGGCCCAGTTCCCCGAGTTGGCCCCCTTGTTCCTCAGCGCGCCGCCACCGTTGATGCCGCCGCCCCTGTGAACGCTGGAATGACGTTGGAATGAAGGATTAGTTTTGGATATCTGCATCAAATGCAAGGGCGGCTTGTTCAGTGCTGTCAGCCATTGTCCGTACTGCGGTCACGCCGTGGCGGGTGCTGCCCGGCCAGCTGCGGCCGTGCCGCCACCGCTGCCGCCCATGCCCGCGCCTATGCCAGTAGCGCCGCCCGTGGCGCCCAAGCCGCAGCCCCAGCCGGTAGCTCCGGCGCCTGCGCCGAAACCACCGCCGAAACCACCGCCGAAACCGGCCCAGCCGCAGCCGCAAGCCGCGCCGAAGCCTGTACCGGCACCGGCGCCAGCCCCGGCCGCACCGCTGCCGCCGTCACCGCCGCGCAAGTGGCTGCGCTGGCTGGGCGGCGCCGTCGTGCTGGCGGCGGTCATCGTCTACATGAACGGCAAGCCTGGCGGCAAGAGTGAATCGGCCTGCAACGACGCCATCGACAGCGGCTTGAAACTGGTGGCGAATGGCAGCCTGGACGGCGCCCGCCAGAAGCTGGCAACGGCGAAAAATGTGTGCACGGGCAAGTCCAGCGCCAAGGCCGACGATTTGCAGGCGGCGATCGGCAAGGCGGGCGCCGCATCGGGCAGTTGCCAGCGCGGCGTGCGCGCCATCGAGCGCAACATTGACGGCCATCAATTGCAAAGCGCGGCCAGCGGCATCGCCGCGCTCGACGCCGATTGCGCGGGCGCATCCAGCGTGGATTCCTTGCGCAAGCAGCTGGCGCGCCAACAGGCGGCAGCCGCGTCCGTGCTGGTGGGGGTACGCCAGGCGCTCGATGGCAAGGATGCGGCGGCGGCACGCAATGGCATCGCCCGGCTGGAAGCGATCGACCGCGAAGCGGTGGAATTGCCGCAGTTGCAGGTCGATGTGCAAGCGTTGTCGGCGCCTGCGCCCGTTTCAGCACCGGGATCGCTGGAAACGGCACCGGCCCGCAGCGTGTCGACGGAACCGGCGCCCGTGCGCGCGGTCGAACGTCCAGCGGTGACGGAACGCCGTCCGCTGGAAACGTCGCCCGTCGATAGCGGCGCGGCCATGCGCAGCGAGATGGCGCAATCGTTCCTGCGCGACGCCGAGCGTTCTTTGTTGGAAGGCAAGTTCGATGCGGCCAAGACGTATCTGGAAAGCGCACGCCGCGTCGATCCCGGCAATGCGCGCATCGACAATCTGTCGCGCCGCATCCGCGAACGCGAGCGGCAAGTGCTGCAGACGGAAACAACGATCAATTAGTCATCGGGAGCACCATGCTGTATCACGCCACCTCGCGCGCCACCGCCGCACTGACCATCGCCGCCATGCTGGCCGGCTGCGCCACGGCGCCGATGAATCCGAACGGCGTGCGCCAGGACAATTCCTATCCGCAAGGCGCCACCCAGGCGGCCACGGATGAAGATCCGTGCAGCGTGGGCACGTCGGCGGCGGCCGGCGCGGCCGTGGGGGCGCTGCTGGGCGCGCTGGCGGGCGGCAAGAATGGCGCGCTGAAGGGCGCGGCCATCGGCGGCGGCCTGGCGGCGGCCGGTTGCCTGGCGATCAATGTCAATTCGCGCCAGACCAAGACGGCGGCGCAGGCGGACCGCGACTACATCCGCGCACGCGGCGCGCTGCCGCGCGAACCGCAAGTGGTGTCGTACACGCCGCAGCTGAGCGCGTCGACCGTCAAGCGCGGTCAGCCGTTCAAGGTGCATTCGGTGGTGGAGCTGGTCAATGGCAGCGCGCAAAGCGTCAACGACGTGCGCGAAGAACTGGTGGTGCTCGATCCGCAAGGCCAGCCATTCAAGTCCGGCTCGAAGGCCCTGGCCAGCAGCAATAAATCGGGCGGGCGCTTCGAGAACTCGTTCGAGCTGACCTTGCCGGCCGGCGTGTCGCAGGGCGTGTATGGCGTCAAGACGAATTTATATGTCAACGGCAAGCTGGCCGCCACGCGCGACCTGCACACGCAGCTGGTGATGCTGGATGTGGATACGGGCGTTGACGCGCAGCTGGCGCTGCGCTGATTGCCGTATGCAAACGCGTGGGTCGGATTAACGGGGGTAAAGCCCCGCGTAGTCCGACAACACCACTAACGCCAACAATGTTGTCGGATTATGGCCCCTTGGGCCTAATCCGACCTACGCGCCGCCCTGGTACCCGTGCTGGCGCCACGCTTCATACACGACGACGGCCACCGTGTTCGATAAATTCAAACTGCGGTTGTCCGGGCGCATGGGCAGGCGGATGCGTTGCTCTGCCGGAAAGCCGTCGCGCAGGGCGGGATCCAGGCCTTTTGTCTCCGAGCCGAACACGAACACGTCGCCTGGCAGGAAGACCACGTCGCCAAACGGGCGCGAGCCGCGCGTGGTCATGGCGAACATGCGGGATGGGTCCGGCTGGGTGTCGGCCAGGAACGCTGCCCAATTCTTGTGCACCTTCATCTTGGCGTAATCGTGGTAATCGAGGCCGGCGCGCTTCATCTTGGCATCGTCGAGCGGAAAGCCCAGCGGTTCGACCAGGTGCAGCTGCGCGCCCGTGTTCGCGCACAGGCGGATGACGTTGCCCGTGTTGGGCGGGATTTCAGGTTCTACCAAAACAACGTGAAACAAAATGCTCTCCTTGGTCTATCTCTCATATATACAGCTAATTTAATGCGGCGGCGTGCGCGCCGCCACCAATATGCTGACTTTTGCCGCCCCCGCGTGCTTGCAGGCGGCGGCCAGCGCGTTGACGGTATGGCCGCTGCTCATCACGTCGTCGACGATGCCCACATGGCATCCTGGCAATAACGGCGCATGGTCCGGCGCGATGGCGAACGCATGCGCCAGGTTGGCTCGCCGTTCCTGCGGCGCTACGCCGCTTTGCGCCCGCGTTTCGCGCACGCGCAGCGCCAGGCGGGGCTGCAAAGGGACGTCCAGCAGGCGCGCCAGCGGACGCGCAATTTCCAGCGCCTGGTTAAAGCCCCGCTGGGCCAGCCGGGCCGGGCCCAGCGGCACGGGGCACAGCAGTTGCGGCGCGTCCCAGTCAGATGGTTGCTGAATGGCAACATACAGCAGTTCCGCCAGCAGGGGCGCCAGTGCCAGGCGCGCGCCGAATTTCAGTTGCAGCAGCAACTGGTCGACGGGCGCCGCATAATCAAACGCCGTGACGGTGGCGTCATACGCGGGCCGCTGGCGCAAACAGCGTCCGCACAGCAGCGCCACCTCGATGTCCGCGAGCGGATTGGCGCACTGGTGGCAGCGGGGACGACTGTGTCCAAGATACTGCGCGCGGCAGGGCGAACACAGCACCTCCGGGCAGCCGATGCCGCACAGCGCGCATTGCGCCGGCAGCACGGTGGCGCCCAGCCACTGGCGCAGCGCCTGCCAGGCGGCATCAAGGCGGGGCTGGGTGGCGGTCCGCATCGCGATGGTGTCGTTCCATGTACACTGCCGACATTATCTCACCTCACCGGTTTCAACATGCCAGTTCCCGCCAATCCACCCAAAATGAGTGCGCCCATCGATGCGGTGCAAGTACGCGATTTCTTTTCCCGTCCCGCGCGCGTCGCGGCGTCGGATTTCCTGCGCCGCGAAGTGTCGGCACGCATGCACGAGCGCCTGGAGCTGGTGAAAATCACGCCCTTGCGCGTGCTCGACGCCGGCTGCGGCCCGGGCGCGGACCTGGCGCAGCTGCACAAGGATTATCCCGCCGCGCAGATTATCGGTCTCGATGCAGCGCAAGCGATGATGCAGGCGGCGCGCGCGCCCGCGTCGAAACTGGCCAGCCTGAACCAGTTCCTCAGCAAATTGCTGCCGGCCAAGGCGGGCGTGGATTTGCTGTGCGGCGACCTCGGCGACCTGCCGCTGGCCGCCGGCAGCGTCGACCTGGTCTGGTCCAACCTGGCGCTGCACTGGCATGCCCAGCCCGACCGCGTGTTTGCCGAATGGCGGCGCGCGCTGCGCCTCGATGGCTTGCTGATGTTTTCCTGTTTCGGTCCCGACACCTTGCGCGAAGTGCGCGACGCGTTTGCCGAAGCGGATTTGTATCCGCACGCCTTGCCTTTTGTCGACATGCACGACTTTGGCGACATGCTGGTCGAGACGGGTTTTTCCACGCCCGTGCTGGACATGGAAATCATTACGGTGACCTACGACACGGCGGAAAAGCTGCTGGCGGACGTGCGCGCCTTTGGCGGCAACCCGCTCACCACGCGCCGGCGCGGCCTGATGGGCAAGGCGGCCTGGCAGCGCATGCTGGCCGCGCTGGAAAAGATGCGCCGTCCCGACGGCAAGCTGGGCCTGAGTTTCGAGGTGATCTATGGCCACGCCTTCCGTCCCGCACCGCGCGTGACGCGCAACGGCGAGGCGATCATCCGCTTCGATCTGCCGCGCAAGCCTCAATAAAAGGGGAAAGAAACCGACACTTGGTCGCCATCCGCGCATGGATGTTGCCGCAAGCGTTGCAAAGCGCGCGGCGGCCGGGAGAAGGGCGCGCACAAAGCCGATTATTGCTTGATGGATTCAAGTTTACTTGACTATAATCGTTGACTGTTTGTCAGCTTGCTAAGCCTGAAAAACAAGGGCTGCATACAAAATAAAAAAAACAAAGCAAGACTTATTCGAAGTTACTGCATTAGTATAGTAACCATCTTCCACACGAGGCCATTTCAAGGTGGGGAAGAAAAACAGGGTTCCAGCATGGTTGCGCGTCGTCGTTTTTGCTGCCGCAGCCAGCATGGAATTCGCTGGTGCTTGACGCACATGGCCGTATTCCGGCCGTGTTGCTTTCATGGAGGAGCGGCAGCGGTCCAGTACGGAGAAATCCGCAGCCGTTTAAAATATCATTATTTTTGGGTGGTTGGGGAAAAAATGACACATGCAAAGCGACTTCAATCGTTGCTGCTCGGGCTGTCTTTGACAGCGTTTGGCATCGGGCGATGGGCCACGGCGGCACCGGCTGCCGGCACCTATCCCGGCACCGGCGGTCCCGTGCCGTTCGAAATGAATCTGCAACCGCCGGCGACGCAGATCGCCCATGAAATCTACGATTTGCACACCCTGATGATGATCATCTGCCTGGTGATCTTCGTGGCCGTGTTCGGCGTCATGTTCTATTCCATCTTCAAGCACCGCAAGTCCCTGGGCCACAAGCCGGCCACTTTCCACGAAAGCACCACCGTCGAGATCGCCTGGACCGTCGTGCCTTTCCTGATCGTCATCGGCATGGCCCTGCCTGCCACGCGCACCGTGGTGGGCATGAAAGACACCTCGAACGCCGACATCACCATCAAGGCCACCGGCATGCAGTGGAAATGGGGCTATGACTACCTGAAAGGCGAGGGCGAAGGCATTTCCTTCCTCTCCAACCTGGCCACGCCGCGCTCGCAAGTGGGCGCGCCTGGCGTGCCGCCGACGGAAAAACGCGGTGAAAACTACCTGATCGAAGTCGACAACGAAGTCGTCGTGCCGGTCAACAAGAAGATCCGCGTGGTGCTGACGGCCAACGACGTCATCCACGCCTGGTCCGTGCCCGCCTTCGGCGTCAAGCAGGATGCGATTCCCGGTTTCGTGCGCGACACCTGGTTCAAGGCCGACCATATCGGCACCTTCCGCGGCAATTGCGCCGAGCTGTGCGGCAAGGAACACGCGTTCATGCCCATCGTCGTCAAGGTCGTCTCAGCCGATGACTACAAGACCTGGGTTGATGTAAAACAAAAGGAAATGGCGGCATTGGCTGATGATCCAAGCAAGGTGTGGACCATCGACGAATTGAAGGTCAAGGGCGAGAAAGTATATACGGCCAACTGCGTGGTCTGCCACCAGGCGACCGGCAAGGGCGTGCCAGGGGCATTTGCGCCGCTGGACGGCTCGGCCGTGGTGAACGGCCCGAAAGCCGATCAGATCCACGTCTTGCTGAACGGGCAAAAGAGCGGCAAGTATCCCGCTGAAATGCCAGCATGGAAACAGCTGTCCGACACGGAAATCGCCGCAGTGATCACTTACACGCGCAATTCCTGGTCGAACAAGGCCGCAGAGAACATCGTTCAACCAGCCGAAGTCGTGGCTGCACGCAAGTAATTAGGAGCCGCATATGAGTACGAGCACGAGCACCTTGGACCACGCCGGTCACGACCACGACCATGCCCACGACCACCCGACCGGCTACCGCCGCTGGCTGTTTGCCACCAACCACAAGGATATCGGTACCCTGTACCTGTGGTTCTCGTTCATCATGCTGCTGTCGGGCGGCGTGCTGGCCCTGATGATCCGTACGGAACTGTTTCATCCAGGCTTGCAATTCTTCCACCCTGAATTCTTCAATCAACTGACCACCATGCACGGCCTGGTGATGGTGTTTGGCGCCATCATGCCGGCCTTCGTCGGCTACGCCAACTGGATGATCCCGCTGCAAGTGGGCGCATCCGACATGGCGTTTGCCCGCATGAACAATTTCTCGTTCTGGCTGCTGCCGCCGGCAGCGCTGCTGCTGGCCACGTCCTTCCTCGTGCCGGGCGGCGCCACGGCTGCCGGCTGGACCCTGTATGCGCCGCTGTCGACGCAGATGGGCCCCGGCATGGACATGGCGATTTTTGCCATGCACCTGATGGGCGCCTCGTCCATCATGGGTTCGATCAACATCATCGTCACCATCCTCAACATGCGCGCACCGGGCATGACCCTGATGAAAATGCCGATGTTCTGCTGGACCTGGCTCATTACCGCGTATCTGCTGATCGCCGTCATGCCCGTGCTGGCCGGCGCCATCACCATGACCCTGACGGACCGCCATTTCGGCACGTCCTTCTTTAATGCGGCAGGCGGCGGCGACCCCGTCATGTACCAGCACATCTTCTGGTTCTTCGGCCATCCCGAGGTATACATCATGATCTTGCCGGCCTTCGGCATCGTCTCGCAGATCCTGCCGGCGTTTGCCCGCAAGCCATTGTTCGGCTACGCCTCGATGGTCTACGCTACCGCTTCCATCGCGATTCTGTCCTTCATCGTCTGGGCGCACCATATGTTTACCACCGGCATGCCGGTCACCAGCCAGCTGTTCTTCATGTACGCGACCATGCTGATCGCCGTGCCGACGGGCGTGAAAGTGTTCAACTGGATCGCCACCATGTGGAAGGGCTCGATGACGTTCGAAACGCCGATGCTGTTCTCGGTGGGCTTCATCTTCGTCTTCACCATGGGCGGCTTCACGGGCCTGATCCTGGCCGTCACGCCGATCGACATCCAGTTGCAGGATACCTATTATGTGGTGGCGCACTTCCACTACGTGCTGGTGGCCGGTTCGCTGTTCGCCCTGTTCGCCGGCTTCTACTACTGGTCGCCGAAATGGACGGGCCATATGTACAACGAGACGCGCGGCAAGATCCACTTCTGGCTGTCGCTGATCACCTTCAACGTGACCTTCTTCCCGATGCACTTCCTGGGCCTGGCCGGCATGCCGCGCCGCTACGCCGATTATCCGGCGCAGTTCACGGACTTTAATATGATCGCCTCGATCGGCGGCTTCGGTTTTGGCCTGATGCAGGTGTACTTCCTGTTCTTCGTGGTCTTGCCGACCATCCGCGGCGGCAAGGCTGCGCCAGCGAAACCATGGGAAGGCGCGGAAGGCCTGGAATGGACCGTGCCGAGCCCGGCGCCGTTCCACACGTTTGAAACGCCGCCGACCGTGAAATGAGGTATCCCGGGCCGGCGTGTTGCGCGGCCCGTCTTGAATAAAGTGCCTGTCATGACCGAAGTGAAAACTGAGCGTAAAAAACCGAATAACCTGCGTACCGGGCTGATCCTGGCCGCCCTGGCGGCCTTCTTCTTCCTGTCCGTATTCGTCAAGCGCATGTGGCTCTGACGTGACGACGCCCCACCAACAGGAAACACGCGGCCTGAACCGCAAGATGCTGGGCAAGCTGCTGGTCATTGCCGTGCTGATGTTCGGCTTTGGCTATGCCCTGATTCCCGTCTACAAGCAGATTTGCGAAGTGATGGGCATCAACGTGCTGACGCAAAAAGATGGCACGGTGGCCTACGACAACAATACGCAGGTCGACACCACGCGCAGCATCACCGTCGAGTTCGACGGCAATGCCCAGGGGCCATGGCGCTTCCGCCCGACCGTCTCGAGCATGCAGGTGCATCCGGGCGAGCTGGTGACCGTCCTGTATGAAGTGGTCAATACGCAAAACCGCGTCGTCAATGCACAAGCGATTCCCAGCTACGCGCCGCAGAGCGCCACGCCGCATTTCAAGAAGGTCGAGTGCTTCTGCTTCAAGCAGCAGACCTTGAAACCGCACGAAGCGCGGCAGATGCCGGTGGTGTTCTTCCTCGATCCGGCCCTGCCGAAAGAGGTGAAGACCATCACCCTGTCGTACACGTTTTTCGAGATTGCCGGTCTGAGCCAGGCTCAGACGCCGGCCGTCCAATAGGAGAGTGCCATGGGCGAATCCAAGCAGCCTGAAAAAGCGTCGTTCCTGTATTCGCTGCGCGCCGTCGTGTGGTCATTCACGGGACTGCGCCGCAAGAGCGATTTCGACACGGATTCGGCCAAGATCAATCCCGTGCACATCGTCATCGCCGGCTTCCTGGTGGTGGCTTGCCTGATCGGCATCCTGATTTCAATTGTTAAATTCGTCGTTTTATAAATTATAAAAAAACCACCCTACAAGTTTTTGAGGAGATGATGATGAGTTCCAACCACGCCGCCGTACCTTATTATTTCGTGCCCGGCCCGTCGCGCTGGCCCATGCTGGGCGGCGCCAGCCTGCTGCTGACCATGATCGGCGCCTCGGCCTGGGTCAACGACGTCTCCTGGGGTCCGTACGTAAATTACCTGGGCATCGCCGGCATCCTGCTGGTGCTGTATTTCTGGTTCGGCGACGCCATCAGCGAATCGGAGCAGGGCCTGTACAGCGAGCGCATCGACCACTCCTTCCGCTGGAGCATGAGCTGGTTCATCTTTTCGGAAGTCATGTTCTTCGCCGCCTTCTTCGGCGCCCTGTTCTATGCGCGCAGCATCTCGATGCCGTGGCTGGCCGACCTCGACCACAAGGTGATCTGGCCCGATTTCGCCGCCCACTGGGGCAATACGGGCCCGGCGGGCACGGTGCAGGAATTTACCACCATGACGCCGTTCTGGATTCCGACCATCAATACGGCCTTGCTGCTGACGTCGGGCGTCACCCTGACGATTTCCCACCACGCGCTGCGCGCCGGCCACCGCGCCATGACGGCATTGTTCCTGTTTGCCACGATCTTGCTGGGCGCCATCTTCATGGGCTTCCAGGTGTATGAATACATGCACGCCTACAGCGAACTGAACTTGAAACTGACGTCCGGCATCTACGGCGCCACCTTCTTCATGCTGACGGGCTTCCACGGCTTCCACGTGACCCTGGGCGCCATCATGCTGTCCGTCATCCTGTACCGCGTGCTGAAAGGCCACTTTACGCCCGACCACCACTTCGGCTTCGAAGGCGCCGCCTGGTACTGGCACTTTGTCGACGTCGTCTGGCTGGGCCTGTACGTGGTCGTGTATTGGTTATAATGGCGGGGCAGGGCGCGCGTTGTTGAAGGGTGCGCCTGCACCATAAAAAAAGCCGTACCGGGAGATCCTGGGTACGGCTTTTTTCTTAGTGTGAAGAATTTGCCAATCAGGCAAGAAGAAGCTTAATGTATCCCCGTCGGCTGGATGTAGCCCAGATGATGCGCCAGCAGGATCAGTAAAAACAGGGTGATCGACAGCCCCACGCGCAAGGCCAGTGCCTGCACGGTGCGGTTGCTCTTGCCCTTGTCGCGCATGAGGAAGAACAGGGCCGAGCCCAGGCTGCCCAGGATCAGGATGAAGGCGATGGCAACGAGGATTTTCATGGATGGTAGCGCCAGGCTTGAGGAGGTTTCATTGTAATGCGTATCCGCTTCCATTTTAGATGGATTCCATTTGTTGCAATGCTGCTACTGGTGGCCTTGGGCGTGTCGCTGGCGCAATGGCAGCAGCGCCGTGGCGATGAGAAAGTCGCCCGCGCCGCCCGGCTCGAAGCGGGCAACCAGGCCGCGCCGCTGGCATTGACGGCCGTGCCCCTGCTGCCGGCCGATGCGCAAGCGATCGAGTACCGCCGCGTTACCGTCACGGGCAGCTTCGTGCCCGCCTGGACGGTGTACCTGGACAACCGCCCCTACAAGGGCCAGGCCGGTTTCCACGTGCTCACGCCATTTCAAATAGACGGTTCCCCTATGCACGTGCTGGTGGCGCAAGGCTGGCTGCCGCGCAACAATGCCGAGCGCACGCGCATTCCCGATTACGCCACGCCGGCCGGCACGGTGACGATTACCGGCATCGCGCGCCTGAACGCGGGCCATGTGATGGAACTGGGCACGGCGCCCGCCCTGGCGCCGCACGCCATCGTGCAAAATGCCGATATCGGCCAGCTGGCCAGGGCCAGCGGCCTGGCCTTGCAGCCATTTATTCTCGAACAAACGGTCGACCCAGTTGATCCGCCAGCATCTGGCCAGCTTCCCGTGCGCGACTGGCCGGCGCCCGACCTGGGCGTGGACAAGCACCGCGGCTATGCCTTCCAGTGGTATGCACTGGCACTGATGGCTTTTTTATTTTTTGTCTTTACAGGATTTCGACGTGCAAACAAACAGCCCTGAAGCAACGCAAGATAGCCCCGAGAAACAGACGCAGAACAACGGACGCTGGAAACTGCTGGCCGTGGTGGCCGTGTGCGCCTTTCCCATCATCGCTTCGTATTTCACGTATTACATCATCAAGCCCACGGGCCGCAACAACTACGGCGCCCTGATCGATCCGCGTTTGCACCCGATTCCCGAAGAACAATTGCACGTGACGCAACTCGATGGCAAGGCGTCGCCGCTGGCCCAGTTCAAGGGCAAGTGGGTGCTGCTGCAAACGGGCCCGTCCGACTGCCAGGAAGCCTGCAAGAAGCAATTGTTTGACATGCAACAACTGCGCCTCATGCAAGGCAAGGAGCGCGAACGCCTGGAACGGGTCTGGCTGGTGACGGATGCCCAGCCGCTCGACACGCTGGTGATGCGCGAATTCGACGGCACCAGCATGCTGCGCGTGAATGGCGACGCCTTGAAAGCGTGGCTGCCCGTGGAGCCGGGCGGCAAGACCAGCGACCATTTGTATTTGATCGATCCGCTGGGCAACCTGATGATGCGCTTCCCGAAAGACGCGGACCCGAACAAGATCAAGAAAGACATCGCCAAGCTGCTCAAAGCTTCGGCGATCGGTTAAGGAGTCTGCATGCCGACGATGCATCTCTCCGCGCTGGCCCAGCTGGGCTTGACGGGCCTGCTGGTGGCGCTGCTGCCTTTGACCATGGTCTGGGTGTCCGCGGACGCCAATAAATACCGCAAGCTCGTGTGGATCGCCGTCTTTTTGACGGTCGACCTGATCATGTTTGGCGGTTTTACGCGCCTGTCCGATTCCGGCCTCGGCTGCCCGGACTGGCCCGGCTGCTATGGCTCGGCCAATCCTTTCCTGGCGCACGAGCACATCGTCGCGGCGGAAACCCTGATGCCGACGGGGCCCGTGACGGTGGTGAAAGCGTGGATCGAAATGACGCACCGCTACCTGGCCATGGCCATTGGCGTCTTGATCGTGGCGATGATGGCGCAGGCGTGGCGCCAGTGGCGCAAAAGCCGCCGGGCGGAATTCGCCCCGGCGCTGCCGACGGCGCTGTTTTTGTTCGTCTGTTTGCAGGGCGCGTTCGGCGCCTGGACCGTGACCTTGAAACTGCAGCCGGTGATCGTCACCATCCACTTGTTGCTGGGCATGGGGCTGCTGGCCATGCTGACGTGGCTGGGCGGGCGCCAGGATCATGCGGTGAAACCCTTGCTGCGCGCCGATGCGGATGCTGCCGTGCTGCGCCCCGTGCGCGCGCTGGCCGTCATGTCGCTCGTGCTGCTGACGGTGCAGATCGCGCTGGGCGGCTGGGTGAGCACCAACTACGCCACCCTGGCCTGCACGGATTTCCCCCTGTGCGGCGGCAAGGTCATTCCGGAGATGGATTTTGAACACGGTTTCCATTTGTGGCGCGAGCTGGGCAAGACGGCCGCCGGCCACTATTTGCCGTTTTCCGCACTGACGGCCATCCACTGGGTGCACCGCAATTTCGCCTTCATCGTGCTGGCCGGTGTCGGCTACACGGTGTTGCGCGCGTGGAAACTGCCGTCCCTGCGCGGCACGGCACGCTGGGTGGCGCTGGTGCTGGCCCTGCAGGCGGCCACGGGCCTGGCGACGATTTACCTGAGCTGGCCCTTGTCGATCGCCGTGCTGCATAACGGCGGGGCGGCGCTGCTCGTGTTGTTGCTGACCATGTTAAACTACAAGGCTAAATTCCAACTCGATGTTGCGCGCAATGTTCAGCGCGCTTGCGCCTCCGCGCCAGTGCCCACGGCACCAGCCAGTCCTTCCCGTACCGCATAAATGACTACTCAGACCATCAGCCGTAAACCATCCCCCCGCATCGCCCAGTACTGGGCGCTGACCAAGCCCCGCGTGACGCAACTGGCCGTGTTTTGCGCCGTCATCGGCATGTTCCTGGCCAGCGAGGAGTTGCCGGACTGGCGCGCGGTGGTGTTCGGCACCATCGGCATCTGGCTGCTGGCCGGCGCCGCGTTTGCCGTCAACTGCCTGGCCGAGCGCGAAATCGATGCGCGCATGGCCCGCACGGCGCGCCGCCCCATGGCCATGGGCGACATCACGGTGAAACAGACGGTGGTGTTCGCGCTGGTGATCGGCGGCCTGGGCATGGCGATTTTGTACAACCTCGTCAATCCGCTGACCATGTGGCTGACGTTCGTCACCTTTGTCGGCTATGCCCTGATCTACACCATGGTGCTCAAACCGGCCACGCCGCAAAACATCGTCATCGGCGGCCTGTCCGGCGCCATGCCGCCCGCGCTGGGCTGGGCCGCCGTGGCCAACGACGTGCCGATGCAGGCCTGGCTGCTGGTCCTGATCATTTTCGTCTGGACGCCGCCGCATTTCTGGGCGCTGGCCATGTACCGGCGCGACGATTACGCGCGTTCGGGCCTGCCCATGCTGCCCGTCACGCACGGCATGCAATTTACGCAATTCCACGTCTGGCTGTATTCGATCGCGCTGGCCGCCACCACCTTGCTGCCGTTTGCCGTGCGGATGAGCGGCCTGATCTACCTGGCTTCCGCCGTCGTGCTCAATGCCGGCTTCCTGTATTACGCGTGGAAGATGTACCGCCACTACACGGACTTGATCGCGCGCAAAGCGTTTACTTTTTCCATCATTTACCTGGCATTGCTGTTCGCGGCCTTGCTGGTCGACCACTATATTCCCCTCGGAACATGAAAAAAACCCTGACCCTGTTGTTGGCGGCCGCCCTGGTCGCCGTCCTCGCCGGCTGCGGCAAGCCTGCCGCACCGAAGCTGGAATTCAAGAATACGGACGTGACGGGCCTCGGCTACGCGCGCGAGTTCGCGCTGACGGACCACACGGGCCACCCGCGCACCCTGGCCGACTACAAGGGCAAGCTGGTGCTGATGTTCTTCGGCTACACGCAATGCCCGGATGTGTGCCCCACCACCATGGCCGACATGGCGCAAGTGATGCGGGAAATGGGCCCGCAGGCGGACCAGGTGCAAGTGCTGTTCGTCACCGTCGACCCCGAGCGCGACACGCAAGCCTTGCTGGCGCAGTACGTGCCCGCCTTCGACAAGCGCTTCGTCGGCCTGTATGGCGATGCGGCCGCGACGGCCAAGGTAGCCAAGGAATTCAAGGTGTATTACGCCAAGGTCGAGGGCGAAACCGATAGCAGCTACACGGTCGACCATACGGCCGGCACCTATGTGTTCGACCGCGAAGGCAAGATCCGCCTGTTCGTGCGTCACGGCGAAAAACCTGCCGCCATCGCGCACGATCTTAAACTTCTGCTATCCTGACCCGGTCGCGCCACCAGGCGCCATCTTCAGGATTTGCAGTACATGGACAAACGTTTCGAGCCGCACGCCCGCCTGGCAGCCATCATCTTCTTGCTGATCGGCTGCTTTTTCGTCTTGCGGCCCTTCCTCGCCGCCATGCTGTTTGCCGCCTGTGTGGGCATTTCCAGCTGGCCCCTGTATATCCTGCTGCTGGAACGCCTGAAAGGCCGCCGCAACTGGGCCGCCGCCATCATGACCGTGTCGCTGATCCTCGTCATCGTGCTGCCGCTGGCCCTCGTCACCTACAACCTGGCCGACAATGTCTCGCGCATCTATGACCAGATCCGCGCCGCGCTGGAATCGGGCGGCCTGCATCCACCTGCCTGGCTCGCCAGCATTCCCGTGGTGGGCGAAACCATCGCCGGCTACGTGGAGCGCCTGCTGGCCGATCGCGAGGAATTACTGAATTTGGGCAAGACCATGCTGGAGCCGGCGCGCCATTTCCTCGCTTCCGGCGGCATTTTGCTGGGCACGGGCCTGGCGCAGACCAGCCTGGCCGTGTTCGTCAGCTTCTTCCTTTACCGCGACGGCCAGCAACTGAGCCGTGCCTTGATGACGGGCGCGGGCCGCATCATCGGCGACAGCGCGCCCGGCGTGGGCCTGACCATCAGCCGCACCGTGCGCGGCGTCATGTACGGCTTGCTGGGCACGGCGCTGGCGCAGGCGCTGGTGGCCGTGATCGGCTTTCTGATCGCCGGCGTGCCCGCCGTCGCGCTCTTGGGCGTGGCCACCTTCATCTTTTCGCTGATCCCCGTCGGCCCGCCCCTGATCTGGGGCGGCGCCGCCATCTGGCTGTTTTCCGACGGCCAGACGGGCTGGGGCATCTTCATGCTGGTGTGGGGCGCGCTGCTGATCAGCGGCGTGGATAACGTGGTCAAACCCATGCTGATCAGCCGCGGCAGCAGCCTGCCGTTCCTGCTGGTGCTGCTCGGTGTGCTGGGCGGCGTGCTGGCCTTCGGCTTCGTCGGCATCTTTATCGGCCCGACCCTGCTGGCGGTGCTGTACAGCCTGCTCCAGACGTGGACGGTGGGCGAGACCACCGTGCCGCAGGGCAAAGATACGCTGACGTTGAAGAAGTAATCAGTCGCGCATGTCTGCGCGCCTTGTATAACCCAACGGCAAGGACTGGGGTCGGACCCTCAGGGTCCGACCCCGGCCTTTCGCCGTTGGGGTACGTCTTGCTTAATCCCTTAAATCGGCATCCAGATCCCGTTCCTGCTTCGGAATCACTTTGATCAGCACGATGCGGGGTCCGTTCATCTTCTTGACGACGATGTCGAAGTCGACAAAGGTGATGCGCTGGCCCTGCTTCGGAATATCCCCCAGCTTGACCATGATCAAGCCGCCCACCGATTCCACGTCGTCCAGCCCCAGTTCCTCGTTTTCGATATCGATGCCGAGGATGCGTTCGAGCGAGAAGATCGGCAGGCTGGCCTTGCCGATCAGGGTGCCGTCGCTTTGCTTGAGCCAGTCGTTTTCATTGCGGCGGAATTCGTCGCGGATTTCACCCACCATGGCGCCGAGCAAGTTATCCAGGGTGATGAAACCCAGCGGGCGCTTGCCCTTCTCTCCGATCAGGGCGAAGTGCGGCGCGCCGTCGCGGAAGCGGCGGAACAGTTCGAGTGCCGGCGTGCGCGCGGAAATGATGTCCACGGGACGCAAAAACGGCGTGAGCGAGGTGATTGGTTTACCTGCTTGCTGGGCAAAGAACAGATCCTTCAAGTGCACCACGCCCAGTACGTCGTCTTCATTCGTGTCGAAATACGGGTAGCGGCTGAAGCGGTTGCGCAGCACCGTGTCGAGGTTTTCTTCCAGCGTATTCGAGGCGTACAGGGCGATCACTTCATTGATCGGGCGCATCAGGTCCGACACCGTCATCTGTTCGAAGTCGAGCGACTGGGCCAGGATGTTGCGCTCGTCGCGCGTAAATTTTTCGCCCGGCTGGCTGGTGCGCAGGATCAGTTTCAATTCTTCGGACGAGTAATGCGCATCGTGGCCGCCCTTGCCGGACAGGCCCGCCATGCGCAGCACCCAGTTGGCGCTGGCGTTGAGCAAGTAAATGGCCGGATACATGGCCCAGTAAAAGCCGTACAGGGGAATCGCGCTCCACAGGCCGACGGCTTCCGGATTGCGGATGGCCATCGATTTGGGGGCCAGTTCACCCACCACAATGTGCAGGAAGGAAATGACGCTGAAGGCGAGGACGAAGGAAATGCCGTGGATCAGCTCTTGCGAGGTGACGCCGATGGCGCTAAACAGCGGTTCGAGCAGGCCGGCGAACGCCGGTTCGCCGACCCAGCCCAGGCCCAGCGACGCCAGCGTGATGCCCAGCTGGCAGGCGGACAGGTAGGCGTCCAGCTGGCCATGCACCTTGGCCAGGATGCGGCCCCGCAGTCCCTGTGTCCTGGCGATGGCGCGGATGCGCGTGCGCCGCAAGGTGACGATGCCAAATTCGGCGGCAACAAAAAAACCGTTCAGCGCGACCAGGAAGAGGGCGAGCAGGACTAGCAAGACATTGTGCATGGGGGCGCAAAAAGATGGGCTGTAAAAACGTCATCTTAAACGACGAAGGCCGGCATAGCCTAATTTAGCCGCGCACGCCGCCCGTGCAGGCGGGCGCGCGCGGCAGGTTTTTCACGTTTTTCAGCGATTTTCAGCCCTTGGCCGCCGTTTGCGGCCCGCCGCGCATGGCAAACACCATGACGGCCGAGACGATGGCGGGGATGGCGACGACGAGGAAAATCGTGCTGTTGGGCCAGTTCAGGCGGATCAGCTCGCCACCGAGCACAGGGCCGATGATGGAGCCGATGCGCCCGATGCCCAGGCTCCAGCCGATGCCCGTCGAGCGCAAGGTGGTCGGGTAGTAGCTGGCCGCCAGGGCGTTGACGGCCGGCTGGCCGCCCACCACGCAAAAGCCGGCGATGAAGATGGTGATGAACAGGAAGGCCAGCGACACGTCGGGACGGCCGATCAGGGCAATGGCGACGGCGGCGACCAAAAAGCATGGCAGCAGGATGCGGCGGAAGCTGGAACGGTCGATCAGCTGGCCCATGACGAGGGTGCCGATGGTGCCGCCCACTTGCAGGGCCGTGCCGGCCAGCACGGCGTTGGCCGTGGACAGGCCCGCTTCCTTGGCGATCGTGGGTAGCCAGTTCGACAGGAAATACAAGTTCAGCAAGTTCATGAAGTTGATGACCCACAACAAAATCGTCATCTTCGCGCGGCCGTCCGTAAACAGTTGCAGCACGGGCGCGCCCTTGTGGGCCTTTTCATGCACGACGTATTGCGTGTCGGTCGTGATGTTGACGGTAGGATCGATGCGTTTGAGCCACTTGGCGACTTTATCCAGCTTGCGTTGCTTGAGCACCAGGAATTGCATCGATTCCGGCAGCAGGAAGAACATCAGCACGCCGATGACGAGCGGCACCACGCCGCCCACGTAAAACACGGATTGCCAGCCGAAGGCGGGAATCAGCGCGGCGGACAATAATCCGCCCAGCACGGCGCCCAGCGTAAAGCCGCACGAGACCAGCATCATCAGCGTGACTTTCTTGCGCAGGGGGCTGTATTCGCCGGCCAGCGCCATGGCGTTCGGCATCACGGCGCCCAGGCCCAGTCCGGTAATAAAACGGATCAGCTGCAATTGCTCGATGGTCGTCGCCAGCGGCGTGACCAGCATGCACAGCGAAAAGAAGATGGTCGAGCCGATCAGCACGGGACGGCGGCCGAACTTGTCGGCCGTGATGCTGAAGACGAGCGAGCCGACCAGCATGCCCAGCAAGCCCGCGCCAAACACGGGGCCCAGGTTGGCCTTGCTGACATGCCAGTCGGCAATGATGGCGGGTGCCACATAACCCATCGCCTGTACATCGAAGCCATCCATGATGACGCATAGCCCGCACAGGATCAGCATGCCGATCTGGAAGGAGCCGATCTTGTTGTTATTGATGAGATCGGGAATATCGATCGTCTTGCCTGCCGTGGACATGGTGCCGCTCCTGTTTTTTTATGATGGTCGCGCCCTTCCGGCGAGGGACAGGCGCGTGTTTGTCTCAGGCTTCATTACAATCGTTTTTGATTGATTATTCAAACGTTATTTTCGAATGGATTTATCAGGTTTCCTTGTGAATCTTCGGGTGACTCTGAATGGCGGCCAGAATCACGTCCAGCGCCGGGTGCATGATCTTGCGCTCGTTCGAAATCACATAAAACTGTTCGCGCAGGGACGAGGCGTCGCCCACCAGCACGGCGCCGAATTGCTCCTCGATCTCGCCGGCCAGGCTGGCCGGGGCGAAGAACAGGCCCAGGCCCTTGCGGCCAAACGCGTTGAGCATGGCGTTGTCCTCGAATTCGCCGACCACGTCGGGACGCACGCCCTGCTGCACCATCCATTCGTCGATGCGCCCGCGCAGCGCGTTATTGCGCGCGGGCAGTAAAAATGGGGCGCCGTGCAGGCTGTGCGGGAAATTGTCGCGGTATTGTTCCGCCAGCGCGGGGATGGCGAACAGCTTCATCGCGCTCTCTCCCCACAGGTGGCTGGAGACGCGCAGGCTGGCGCCGGCCGGCACGGCGCGGTCCGTCAGCACCAGGTCCAGCTTGTGCAGGGCCAGGTCGGCCAGCAGGGACTCGAATTCATCTTCCAGGCAGACGAGCTTGACGGGCTTGTTCAGGCTGCGCGTGGCGTCGAGCATGCGATACGCCATCAGTTTCGGCAGGGAATCGGAAATGCCCACCGTCAGGCGCATCTTTTCCGCGTCCGTGTCGGCCAGCGCTTCCTGCATCTGTTCACCCAGCAAAAAAATCTGGTCGGCATAGCCGAGCGCCAGCCGGCCCGCTTCCGTCGGCACCAGGCGCCGTCCCTGCGGCTGCAGCAGCGACTTGCCCAGTTCCTTTTCCAGCAGGGCCAGCTGGGTGCTGATGGTTTGCACGGCCAGTCCCAGCCGCTCGGCCGCGCGCGTCACGCCGCCTTCCTTGGCGACCACCCAAAAGAAGTACAAATGGCGGTAATTGAAACCGGTAGTTTTCATCGCATGGTCCTATCTTCTGTTTTTACGAAGTAATGCTTCCATTATCTTCTATTTTTAAATGTGTCACATGTCCTTATACTACGTTCCATTGAATTTGGATAAAGGGGAACTATCGATGAAACATTTCAGAGTGTCATTTCTAGTGACATTTATCTGCCTGGGTATTTCCGCCTGGTGGGGTTACACGCACGGTGGCGTGTCGACCATGCTGTCGGCATTGGGCATAGCGGTGATCCTGAGCGTGATGGAAGTCTCGCTGTCGTTTGATAACGCGGTGGTCAATGCCTCGGTGTTGAAGAACTGGGACAAGTTCTGGCAGAACCTGTTCCTGGGCGTGGGCATCATCATCGCCGTCTTCGGCATGCGTCTGCTGTTCCCGCTGGTCATCGTGGCGCAAGCGGCGGACCTGGGCTTGCTGGAAGTATGGAATCTGGCCCTGAGCAATCCGGAACAGTATTCGATGCACCTGACGAATCACCACGCGGAAGTGGCGGCTTTCGGCGGCATTTTCCTGCTGCTGGTGTTCCTGAACTTCCTGCTGGACTCGGAGAAAGAAACGCACTGGCTGGGCCGTATTGAAGAAAAACTGGGCGCGCTGGGCAAGATCTCGTCGATTTCCGTGATGATCGCGCTGGGCACCCTGATGGCCAGCCTGTCGATGATCGACGAAGGCCAGAAACTGGTGGTCCTGACGGCCGGTCTGTGGGGTATTTTGACCTACGTGGGCGTCGATGTGATCAGCGGCTTGCTGGAAGGCGATAACGGCGACGGCAACATGGGCGACATCATCAAGCGCGGCGGTATCGGCGGCTTCCTGTACCTGGAAGTGCTCGACGCCTCGTTCAGCTTTGACGGTGTGATCGGCGCGTTTGCCATCACCAAGGATGTCGTGATCATCATGCTGGGCCTGGCAATCGGCGCGATGTTTGTGCGTTCGATGACGGTGTTCCTGGTGCGCAAGGGCACGCTCGACGAGTTCGTTTATCTGGAGCACGGCGCGCACTATGCGATCGGTATCCTGGCCGTGATCATGTTGGTCAGCATGAAGTTCCACATTCCCGAGATCTTCACGGGTCTGATCGGGGTGGCCTTCATTCTCGCCTCGCTGTGGTCGTCGATCCGCCACAAGCGCAGGATGGCCCTCGAAGAAGGCCAGACGCAAGCGCTGGAGCCGGTCAAGGCAGTGTAAAGAATGCGCGACAAACGACTACACCCGTTTGTCGGCAAGTTGTAGCAAGCGTCGCCGCCGGCCTGGGGAGTCAGGCCGGTGGAGGGCGCCAGGTGTTTGGTCATACACAACCCACATAGGAGAAATACATCATGGCAATCAGTCTGCAAAAAGGCGGCAACGTCAACCTGAGCAAGGAAGCCCCCGGCATTTCGAAGATGATCATCGGCCTGGGCTGGGATGCCCGCGCCACCGACGGCGCCGCATTCGACATCGACGGTTCGATCTTCCTGCTGAAGGCCGACGGCAAGGTTCGCGCCGACGTCGACATGATTTTTTACAACAACCTGAAGTCGAGCGACGGTTCCGTCACCCACTCGGGCGACAACACCACCGGCGCCGGTGATGGCGATGATGAAACCGTCATCGTCGACCTGGCCACGGTGCCAGCCGAGATCGACAAGATCGCCGTCTGCGTCACGATTCACGATGCCGAAGCGCGCAAGCAAAACTTTGGTATGGTATCGAAGGCCTACGTGCGTTGCGTCAACGCCAACGGCAACACGGAAATCGCCCGCTTCGACCTGTCGGAAGACGGTTCGGCGGAAACGGCGATGGTCTTCGGTGAAATCTACCGCAATGGCGCCGATTGGAAATTCAAGGCCATCGGCCAGGGTTACAAGGGCGGTTTAGGCCCTTTGGCTGCCTCGTTCGGCGTCGGCGTCTAAGTCGTCAATAGCAAAGGCGGTCCGCGGTGCGGGCCGCCGCCATCAGCATCATCGTCAAGGAAGGAACAGTTGAATGCCAGTTTTTACTATTACCGGGGATGTCGACCCGTTCCTGCATGTGTCGCTGGCCAAGGGCGAGAAGATTTATTGCGAATCCAACGCGATGGTGATGATGGAAACCAATCTTGAGCTGAAAGGCAAGATGACTGGCGGCATAGGTGCGGCGTTGATGCGCACCTTTGCCAACGGGGAATCGTTCTTTCAGCAGCATATCGAGGCCATGCGGGGCGACGGCGATTGTCTGCTGTCGCCCACCTTGCCCGGCGCGATGCGGGTGCTGGATGTGGGCAATGAGATTGGCGCCCAGCAATACATGATCAGCGACGGCGCCTTCGTGGCGGCCAGTGCTGGCGTGGAATTGAAGGTGCGCACGCAAAGCCTTGGCAATGCGCTGTTTGCCCAGAGCGGTGGGTTTTTCATCACCGAGACGGCAGGCAGCGGCCAGTTGGCGGTCTCCGGTTTTGGCGCGATGTCGATACTGGAAGTGACGCCTGGCAAGGACGTGGTGATCGATAACTCGCACGTCGTGTGCTGGGATAACCGCCTGCAATACGAAATTTCCATGACGACCGGCAGCAGCGGCGGCTTTCTGGGCAATTTGATCAATAGCCAGACCAGCGGCGAGGGCGTAGTGCTGAAATTTTCAGGCACGGGAAAAATCCTCGTGTGCTCGCGCAACCGCGCGGCCTTCCTCGCCTGGACGCAAAGCAAGCCGGCGTAAGAGCAGTTAATGCAACCAACCAAACAGGAGCAATGCGTATGTCTGTCAATTTGAGCAAAGGCCAGAAGATTTCTCTGGACAAAGAAGCTGGTGCCACCCTGACCCGTATCACCATGGGCCTGGGCTGGGATGCGGCCAAGACCAAGGGTTTCCTCGGTTTCGGTTCGAAGACGGAAGCCGTCGACCTGGACGCGTCGTGCGTCATGTTCGATGAAAACAAGAGCACGTCCGACATCGTCTGGTTCCGCCAGCTGAAAAGCAAGGACGGCAGCATCGTTCACACGGGCGACAACCGTACGGGCGCGGGCGATGGCGACGACGAACAGATCAATGTCGATCTGTCGAAAGTGCCGGCGAACGTGAAAAGCCTGGTCTTCACCGTCAACAGCTTTACAGGCCAGAACTTCTCGCAGGTGGAAAACGCCTATTGCCGCATCTTGAATGCCAGCAATAACCAGGAAGTCGCGCGTTTCAACCTGTCTGTGCAAGGTACCCACACGGCACAGATCATGGCCAGGCTGTACCGCCATAACGGCGAATGGAAGATGCACGCCATCGGAGAAAACGGCAACGGTCGCACGTTTGACGACCTGATGCCGCAGATTGCCGTGCATCTATAAATTGTAGTTGTAAGGAGCAGTACGCAGCGGGCGGGGGACGGACCGGATACCGGCCCTTGTCCGCTGCTCTATTTTGAAGGAGAGTATGTCGTGATGCGATTGCTGATAGCCTTGCTACTTCCGTGTCTCACGTTTTTCATGCTGGGGCGCCCGCTGGCCGGTGCCGCCGCCTTGATCTTGCAGTGCACTGTGATCGGCTGGGCGCCGGCGGCCCTGTGGGCCCTGTACACGGTGAACCAGCATAAAACGGAGCAGGAACTGGAAGGTGCGTTAAGCCGCAGCTACATGCGCAGGCGTAGTCGGTTGATTTAAATCAACCGGGCGCCAGGAATCCTTGCGCTAAAGCCCGCACGAGCGATCATGCGGGCTTTTTTGCGCGCGTGCGAGGCGCTACTCATCGCTTTCGGCGGGGCATATTGCCGCTTGTGCGGCCTCTTGCGAGGACGTTTCCGCTGCCGCCAGGAGGGTGTCGACGGTGCTGGCGTCAACGCGCTTCATGTCTTTCGACCACGATACGAGTAAGGCGAAAGACAGCAACAGGCTGATCACGCCGATGACAAGCGAAAGACCGATGCCCCATTGCGACCACTTTCGTTGTACCAGGTTGAAGTGTTCAACACTTTGCCATTTTCCATTTTTCCAGGCCATCTCACGGCCTTTGATGCCCAGCCAGATGGCAACCCCGATGCCAACGTAGGGGATCAGTGCGAGTAAGCCTATCCACGTGCGGTTGCCGATCGCCCATATCCAGTTCAGCAGGAAGGCGCCCCAACTCCAGCCAGCCACACCGGCAGGCAGTGCCTCGGCGGCGTCACTGCGCGCGCCACAGTTGGCGCAAAAGTGCGTCTTGCCTTCCGCTTGCTGCGTCCCGCATGCCGTGCAAAACATGGGCTATCCTTCACGATGAATGGAATGGTGGCCAGGCGGCTGCGGTGCATGGGTTTATTCACCGCAACAGCCGTACAGTGCATTCTTCTTCTTCGACGTCATGGCTGTCTTGATTACAATCAAGAGTTACCCTTGTCGTGACAGGCAGCTCACTTCTTGCAGCGTATCGGCACGTTCACGGAATTGCCGTCCGAACTCAGGTTACGGTACTGCAAGTCTTCGCTTTCGATGGCGAAGCGGGGCACGGCGTGCACGTAGCGCTGCTTGCAGACGGTGTCGTCATTGATCAGCTGGCCCGCCAGCATGTAGTCGCACAGGGCGAAGCGCGATTCCTCGTCGTCGAGGATCAGCACGCGCGCGGCGCTGTACAGGGCCGATTGCAGGACGTCCGGGCTGCAATTTTCCGGGCCCGTCAGCTTCAGATGGGTTTTCGTCTGCGTGGCCAGGCGCTGCAGCTTGACGAGGGCGGCGCGCTCTTCCTTGCGCGCGCCATCGATTTGCGCATCGCCGCTGGACAGGCGCAGCGCCAGCGAGGCGATCTGGTCGATGGAAATATGCCAGGCAAAGCCTTCCAGCCGCGTGCGGATCTGGCCCGGCAGGGGATCGGCCGCATCGACTTCGCAGCGGTACTGGCCCAGATGGGGCCGGCACAGCACGGGAATGGCAAAGGCCGAGGTGCGCTTGCCCTTGACGAATTTCTGGCTCAGGTCGCCAAAGTTTTCATGCGTGATGGTATCGAAGCGGGCTTGCCCAAAGCCCATCTTGACGAGGTTTTCCTTGCGCTGGCGCGAAAACAGGGCGTCGACGGCATCGTAGATATTCTTGTTGAAGATGCGGTCCAGCGGCTGGCGCTCGTCCGACATCTTTTCGAACACGGCGCTGGAATTGGGCGCGTTGGCATCGATGGCAATGAGGATGAAGGGCTTGCTGTTCAGGCGCGGCGGCACGACGGCCATGTCGTTGCCGTACAGCTGCGTCAGGGCCACGTCCCACAGGGTTTCCACGCCCAGGTTGTCGGCCGCGCCGCCGTCGAACAGGTGCACGTAGGACGGCGATTCGCGCGATTCGGAACCGAGTTCCGGCACGAAACTGTTTTTCGGGCGGAAACGCTCGAAGGTGACGGAATCGAACACGCCGGGAAAGGCGGCCGAGGTGGCCACGGCCGTGGCCAGGCGGATATCCTGGATCGGCGAATGCAGGGTGTTATAAAAATACTCATAGGAAAACACCACGCGCTTGCCGCCATCGGTGGCGTCCGTCGCGTTGGCCAGGAAGATGGGGCCGTCGTGCGGCAAGTCCTGGTAGGTTTTTTTGTCGTACAGCACATCGTCCAGCACGTCGGACAGGAACGAGGTGCGCGTCTTATTCGTCAGCAACATCGTCGTCAGGTTGGCGGGTTTCAGAATGGTCTGGCCGAAGAAATCCGTTTTCAGTTTGCTGCGCAGCAAGGGCCAGTCCGTTTGCTTGCCATGCAGCGCATAGTAGCCGCCCGCGATGGCGCCGCCCGAGACGCCGGAGATGGCGGAGGCGCCGCTGACGAGACCGAACTCTTCCAACTGCTCCAGCGAGGCGGCCGAGAAATTGGCGGCGCGGCTGCCACTGCCGGACAGGGCGATGCCGATGAAGTGGTCGCTGGGCATGGGATTCTGGATGCGCGCCTTGGGCGCGTCGATGCGCAGGCGCGGGGTTTCCTGCACGGCAAACGTACGGTTTTCGACGCCGCTGTTGGGGCGCAGGGCGAGTACCGTGCAGCCGCTCAGCAGTGCAACGAGGACAAAGGGTGCGAACAAGCGTGGATGCATGCGGGATCTGTGCGTAGTCAGGGGTTGGGATACGGACGGAAACGTGTGCGATTCTAACAAACTTGCCCATGCTCATGCATAGAGTTGCACCGCGAGGATGGCCGCGTTGTAGAGCGCGTGCGTGAGCATGGGCGCCAGCAGCGAACGGCTGCGTTCATAGGCGGTGCCCGCACACAGGCCCAGCACGAAGACGGGCAGCATGGAGACAGGCGGATGCACGATGGCAAAGATGGCCGCGCCGATGCCGATCGCCTGCCAGGCGGGTAGCGAGCGGCGCAGGCCGCCCTGGATCAGGCCACGGAAAATGAATTCCTCGCACAGGGGCGCAGCCAGCAGCATCAGTCCTGCCAGCCATATCCCGTCCCAGCCCGCCCCGGCCGCCAGCGGCGCGCGCGCGGGTGACCAGCCGCAGGCTTGCACGATGGCCAGGTAGCCGATGCCGAAGAGGGCCGCCAGCAGCGCGGCTGCCGCGCCCCGACGCCACGCTTGCCGGCCCGGCCCGATGCGCGGCACGCCTGCCGTCTTGCTGCGCCAGTAGACGAGGCGCACCAGCACATACGTAAGCGCGCCGGCCGCGCCGAAGGCGATGGCCACGTGCGCCAGCGTTGCACCGGCCGTATCCTTGAGCAGGATCAAGGCCAGTGTCTGCAGGGTGAAAAACAGCATGGCGGCGATCAAGCCGTCCGCCGCCGAGACCCTGGCCGGCGGCGAGGCGGCCGGATCGAGCAGGTACGGCAGCTCGTCGCGCGCCTTTTGCCACAGTGCCAGGGCCAGCGCGACCGTCAGCACGACAAACACCAGTTGCTGCGCCATGCTGCCGGCCGCCAGCGCGGCGAGGTACAAGCTGGTCAGCAGCAAATACAGGTACATATAGGTGGGACGTATCTTCGCCGTCGCTTCGGTGGCCAGCGGATCGCTGGCAAACACCCCCAGCGCCACGGCGATCATCGAATACAGGGGAATGCCGGCCAGGGCCAGCAGCATCAGTCCCGCCATGTCCCAGCGCCATGCGGGCAGCCAGGCCAGCGCCGCGCCAAACAGGATGAGTGGATACAGCAGGGCCAGCACGGCCCACAATTGCGCCTTTTGCCGCAGCGCCTGCTCAACGGAAACGGGAAACGTGTACAGCAGCCACAGCGCGCCGCCTTCCTTGTTCAGGGTCTGGAAGGCCGACATCATCAGCACATAGCTGCCGAGGAAAAAGCCGGTCGATGCCAGCAGGGCGGGGCTGGCTAGCAGCGCATGCAGGTCGCGCGCCTGGCCCGAAAAAAGAGCCTGGCCGCCGAGGATCAGCAGCGGCATCAGCAGGGTTTGCACCATGAAATTACGATCGCGCATCAGCAGGATCAATTCGCGGCGCTGGATCACCGTGCCGATGCGGGCGCGCCACTGGCCAGCGGGCAGCGCCGCCGGGGAACGCTTGCGGCTCGCTTCGCGCTGGCCCGCGCCCACGACGCCGTGGCGCAACTGGCGGCGCAGCATCGCCATGCCCAGCCACATCAACAGCAGCACTTGCGCCAGCAGCAGGCCGGCCGGCAGCAGCGCGGTCGCCGGGCTGGCGGCATTGAGCACGCGCACCAGCAGGCCGGGCGGCGTCCAGCTGCTCCAGGCGGGCATGGCTGCGGCCCAGCCATGGGCAAAGCCGCCCGCGCCCATGCCAAAGGACATGCCCATATACATGGGAAACAGGCCGGCCACCGACAGCAGCGCTTGCAGGTTGCCCAGTCGGGCCGGACTGAGCGACAGGCGCAAGCCCGTATCGACCAGGGTGCGCAGCATGGCCGCCAGGGCCAGCAGGAGCAGGCTGGCCGCCAGCCCGGACAGCGGAGAAAGCCAGCCCTGGCCCGAATACCAGGCGATCATGGTGATGCTGGGCCACAAGGCCAGCAGGCCGGCCGGATTGACGACCGTGCGTTCGAGCACGCGCGCCCACAGCAGCGTGGCTTTGTCGACCGGCAAGGTGACCAGCCATTCCAGGTCCCAGTCCGGTTTCGACAGCTCGCCCATGCCTAGTGGCAACAACACGCTGACCAGCCACAGCAGCATCAATTGCAGGGCCAGGCCGCCTGCCAGCGCCGTACTGAACGGGTGCCCGATCAATTCGGCGATGACGGGCGCCAGCAGGCGTTCGCCCGCCTGCATGCTGCCTTGCGCCTGGCAGGCCGCCACCTGGTCGAGCAGGCAGTGCATGTTGAGTACGCCATGGCGCGCGATAGTGCCGAAGGAAAACAACATGGGCAGGAACAGCAGCACGCCCAGCAGCCAGCGGCCCCGTTTCTTGCCCGGCGTGGCGGGGCGGCCCTGCCGGGTCTTCTTGAAGGCCAGTCCGCGGCCGCTGACGTTGAGCAGGCGTTGCAGACGCAAGCGGGTCAGCAGCCAGATGGCGCGCCAGGTGGTGAGCGGCGCCGGAGTCATGCGGCGGCCGTTTCATCGGTAAGCTGCAGGAAGAGTTCTTCCAGGCTGCCGTCGCTGGACAGCTGCCGGCGAATCTCGTCCAGGCTGCCCGTGGCCGCCAGCGCGCCGCGGTGGATGATGGCCACGCGGCTGCACAGCTTTTGCGCCATGTCGAGCAAATGCGTGGAAACGAAGATGGTGGTGCCGGCGGCGGCGATGCGCAGCAGCCGTTCCTGTACTTCGCGCGAGGCACGCGGGTCCAGGCCGTTGATCGGTTCATCGAGGATCAGCACGGCCGGATCGTGGATCAGCGCGCAGGCCAGGCCCAGTTTTTTCTTCATGCCCAGCGAGTAATTGACGGCGAAATCCTCGCCCGCTTCGTCCAGACCGAATTCCGTCAACAGACGCGCCGTGCGGTCGGCCGCTTCCGCGCGCGCATAGCCATGCATTTCGGCGACGAATTGCAGGATTTCGCGGCCCCGCAAATAATCGTAAAAGATCGGGGTGTCGGGCAGGTAGCCCACCTTGCGCTTGACGGCGGCGCCATCACGGTGGCAATCGAGGCCATCGACCAGCACGCGGCCGCTGCTGGGAACCAGGATGCCCATCAGCATGCGGATGGTGGTGGTCTTGCCGGCGCCATTCGGTCCCAGGAAGCCGAAGACTTCCCCCTTCCCCACCTGCAAGGTGAGCGGGTGGACGGCGTCGAAGGTGCCGTAGCGTTTGGACAAACCCTGGAATGCGATCATCGTGTGCCCTGCAAGAATGTTAACAATGGCAAGATGATAGCGTGCTGCCCGGGTCTCGTCGATTTATTGGCGTTCCAGCGGGCCCTGCGTAATCTTGACCTTGACCCGGTAGGCGGGCGCGGCCGCGTTGAGGGCGGGTGGCGTGGCCGGGTCGACGTCGAGCAGTGTGAACGTCAAATGGTTGACGCTGACGGAACTGGACGCGCCGGGCATGGACTCGGACAAGACGATGTCGGTGGCGCCCGCGCTGTTGAGCAAACTGAAACTGTAGCTGACGTAGCCTTTCCACACGCATACGGCGCCCTTGCGGCAGCGGCTGTCGTTGACACGCTCCAGTTTCAGGGTATCGGTGGCCGTGATGGCGACCTGTTCGCCCGGCGACAGCACGTGGGTGACGCTGCGCGGCGTGTTTTCCGCGTCGCCGGCGCTGCCGGCCGCGCCGCAGCCAGCCAGCACGGCCAGGCAGGCGATGAGCAGGGGCAACAGCAGGGTACGACAAGAGTGGTTCAGAGTAGACATGTTTTTCCTTTCAGGTAGAACGTCCCGGGCGTGCTTGTTCGTGCGTGGGATAAAATGATGGTAACAAAATGATATTTTTTCGGCGCACTATTGGCGCGCTGCCGAGGAATTGATGCGCCGGCCACGCGGCGCGCCGATTACTGCGTAGAATGGCTGTTTTGAAAATCAGGAAACAACCATGAAAAAAACTGCCCTGGCGAAAAGCGATGCCAAGAAACTGATGGGAAAGATGAATGTTCCCGGCGCCGGTGCATTCGGTAAGGAAGCGGTGGTCGTCGACCGCCGCGAGCAGCGCAAGCGCGATCAGGCGCTGGGCCTGGTGCCATTCGCCGTCAAGCTGAACAGCGATCTGGTGTTGCAATTGCAGACCCTGGCCAAGGAGCGCGATGCGGATCTGAATGAATTGGTCGCCGAGCTGATCACCAAGGGCTTGGCTGCAGCATAAGGGCTGACAATGTTTATCTGTTGATAAATATCATTTGTAAAACTAAAAGGCGCCTTGCGGCGCCTTTTGCATTGCGGCATTGTTTTCGATTACACCCAGGCGGCCAGCGCGCCTTTCATTTTTTTCAGCGCCGCCACTTCGATCTGGCGGATGCGTTCGGCCGATACGCCGAACTCTTCTGCCAAAGCATGCAGGGTGGCGCCGGAACCGTCGTCGTTGGCCAGCCAGCGCGCTTCGATGATGCGGCGCGAACGGGCGTCGAGCTTGCTCAAGGCCGTTTCCAGGCCTTCCGATTGCAGGCGCGTCACTTGTTCCGCTTCCAGCACCTTGGTCGGTTCGCTTTGCTCGGACGACAGGTAGGCGATCGGCGAAAACTTGTCGTCTTCATCATCGGCCGGCGATTCCAGTGCAATGTCGCGGCCGCTCAAACGCGTTTCCATTTCGATCACTTCTTCGCGTTTCACGTCGAGCAGCTTGGCCAGCGCATCGATCTGCTTCGGCGTCATCGCATCGAGGCCCGTCTTGTGGCTGCGCAGGTTGAAGAACAGCTTGCGCTGTGCCTTCGTCGTCGCGACCTTGACCAGGCGCCAGTTTTTCAGGATGTACTCATGCATCTCGGCTTTCACCCAGTGCATGGCGTACGACACCAGGCGCACGCCCTGGTCCGGATCGAAGCGTTTCACGGCTTTCATCAAGCCGATATTGCCTTCCTGAATCAGGTCGGCGTGCGGCAAGCCATAGCCCAGGTAGCCGCGGGCAATCGAGACCACCAGGCGCAGGTGCGACAGTACCAGTTCTTGCGCGGCGGCCAGGTCATTTTTTTCACGCAGGCGTTTCGCCAGCGAAATTTCTTCATCGTGGGTCAACATGGGCAGGCGGTTCACGGCCGAGATATAGGCGTCGATATTGCCCAGATTGCCAGTGAATCCGAGGCCCAGCGCATTACTTTTGGTCGGAACCAATGCGGATGTAGCGGACATCATAGTCATGTTTTCTCCCTCGTAGTCTTGCTTTGTTCCAGTTGGCCATGTCACGCGACGTGGCCCGATTGTCTGTTCGTTTTGCGTATGCGGTCTTGCACTTGCAGATCGCGGCACCATCTTCATCTGGCGTCCATGGCGGTTCTGCTGTTGGTATGTCCCTATATTAGCACTCTCTGCTTGAGAGTGCCAATCAGCACATTTAATCGTCCTGATAGCTTAAATACTATGATGATTTAATGCTTGATATATATCTCTGAACAGCGCGATATAGCGCTTGACGACAACGTAGCCAGTCTACGGCCTCTGGCTGAAGCGAGCCTTAAGAATACTTGCTAAATATCAAGATAACAGCAGATGGGGAGGGAGGCGCATGGCGGCGCCTGGGGCGCCGCCATGGGAGCGAGGCAAGGTCAGTTCAGGCGCGCCAGGTGGCGCTGTACGCAGAGGAAGGCGCCGATCAGGCCCAGGCCGGCGCTGACGGCCAGCAAGCCGGCCATCGGCAGCGGCGCCAGCGGCACCAGCTGGAATTCGGACGCATACAGGCGGGCAAACTCGGCAATCGCGGTATTGAGCGGCTGCAAGGCCAGCGCCACGGCGCCCAGGGCCAGCGCGCCCGCGCACAGGCCCAGCAGGGCGCCCGTGTAATAGAAGGGGCGGTGGATGAAGGTATCCGTCGCGCCGATCAGTTTCGAGATGCTGATTTCATCGCGCTGCTGCATCACCTGCAGGCGGATGGTATTGAAGACCACGGCGATGACGGCCACGCCCAGGGTGATGGCCAGCAGCAGCAGCACCAGGCGCAGCACGCCCAGCAGGGCCGCCAGACGCTTGACCCAGGCCGAATCGACTTGCGCCGATTCCACGCCGGGCAGATGGCGCAACTGTTCCGCCACCGCATCGACATCCTGCGCTTCGCTGGCGCTGCTGAAGGCGTCGAGTTTCAGCACATAGCTGTCGGGCAGGGGATTGTCGCCCAGGGTACTGAGCACGTCGGCCAGGCCGTTCTTGTTCTTCAGGGTATCGAGCGCCTCTTCGCGCGGGATGAAGACGATCTTCGCCTTTTGCGCGCCGACAATGTTGCGCATGGCGCTCGCCAGGGCCACGGCTTGCTCGCGCGGCGTGTCGATCTTCAGGAAAACGCTGATTTCCGGGTCGACCGACATCTGTTCCGACATGGGACGCACATTGTCGAGCATGGTCAAGCCGGCGAACGGCAGCGACAGGGCGATGGCGACGACGAGCACGTTCAGTAAAAAGCCGCCCGGCGACTTGCGTAAATGAATCAGCGCCGAGCCCAGCGCGAAGCGGTGTTGACGGAACCAGCCTCTCATGCCTGTTCTCCCTGCGCGTCGTCCGGGTCGGGGGCGGGCGCAAAATCGGGGTCGGGCGGCGCGAAGACGGGCGCCTGCGTGGCCTTGTCGATGGCGACCAGCTGGCCGTTCTTCAGGTGGATCACGCGGGCGGCGGCGTCGAGCATCTGTTCGTCATGGCTGGAAATGAGGCAGGTCACGCCCACCGAATGGAATGCTTTGAGGGCATCGAGCACCTTGTTGGCGCTGGCGCGGTCCAGGTTGGCCGTCGGTTCGTCGGCCAGGATGATCTGCGGCCGGTTGACGATGGCGCGCGCGATCGACACGCGCTGCTGTTCGCCGCCCGACAGCGACAGCGGACGCGCCATGGCGCGGTCCAGCAGGCCCACCTTGTCGAGTGCGGCGCGCGCGCGCTGCTCCGCCGCAACTTTATGCGCGCCGACGACGAGCAGCGGCAGCATGACGTTGGCCAGGATGGAGCGGTCGTTCAGTAATTTTTGCTGCTGGAAGATCAGGCCCATGTTACGGCGCAAAAACGGCACGCCGGCCGGCTTGATCTTTGCCATGTCCTGGCCATTGACGATCAGCTTGCCCGAGCTGGGGCGTTCCATGGCGGCGATCATTTTCAGCAGGGTGGACTTGCCGGCGCCGGACGGGCCGGCCAGAAAGACCAGCTCGCCTTTGGCAATGCTCAGCGAAATGTCGCTGAGGGCCACGGCATCGGAGGAGTATTGCTTGGAGACGTGCTGAAATTCAATCATGTATGGGCTTATCCGAGCAGCGCTTCGACAAATTCGGCAGCCACGAAAGGCTGCAAGTCTTCAATTTTTTCACCGATGCCGATGAAATACACGGGCACGGGGCGTACGCGGGCAATCGCCGCCAGCACGCCGCCCTTGGCGGTACCATCGAGCTTGGTGATCACCAGGCCGCTCAACTGCAAGGCATCGTCAAACGCTTTCACTTGCGTGAGGGCATTCTGGCCCGTGTTGCCGTCGATGACGAGCAGGGTTTCATGCGGCGCGCCCTCCATGCCCTTGCCGATCACGCGCTTGATTTTCTTCAACTCTTCCATCAGGTGCAACTGCGTCGGCAAGCGGCCGGCCGTGTCGACCATGACCACGTCGATGCCGCGCGCCTTCGCCGATTGCACGGAGTCGTAGGCCACGGCGGCCGGGTCGCCCGATTCCTGCGAAATCACGCTGACGTTGTTGCGCTCGCCCCAGACCATCAGTTGCTCGCGCGCGGCGGCGCGGAAGGTGTCGCCCGCGGCCAGCAGCACGGACTGGTTGTTCGACTGCATGTGCTTGGCCAGCTTGCCGATGGTGGTGGTCTTGCCGGCGCCATTCACGCCGGAAATCATCATCACCAGCGGCTTGTAGCGGCCCAGCTCGAAGCGCTTTTCCAGCGGCGAGAGCAGGTCGATCAGCAGTACCTTCAGCGCGGCCTTGACGGCGGCGGCGTCGAGCAGCTTGTCTTCCTTGACCTTTTTCTTCAATTCCGTGAGCAGGAATTCCGTGGCGTCGATGCCCGCGTCGGACATCAGCAGCGCCGCCTCCAGCTCTTCGTACAGGGCGTCGTCGATCTTCGCGCCGACGAACAGCACGGACAAGGTATTCGAGGTTTTCGACAGGCCCGCCTTCAGGCGCGTCATCCACGATTTTTTCTCGGGTTCGGCGGCCACGATCACGGGCACGAGCTCGGCCGGCGCGCCGCTCAGGGGCGTAGCGGCAGGCTGCGGTGCGGGCGGCGTGGCGGCGGGAAGGACGAGGGGCTCGGCTGGCGCAGCCTCGGGAGCGATGGGTTTTTTCTTGAAGAAACTAAACATGGATGTGTGGTGGCGGGTGCTGACCTAAGGCCCGGCGGCGCCGGACACTGTGTTACGGGCTATTCTACCAGAGCGCGCCCGGCCCTTCATGCTTTACTGTTCGATTGGCAACATTGCGCGGCTATCCACGGAGATCGCCGCAGTTGCCGCGCTTTCCAGCCGGTTCAGTGGGTTTGCAGGGCCAGCGCCTGATGGCGGCGGCGCCAGTCGGCGATGCTTTCCTCGACTTGCCGCAAGTCCAGCACATGCACGAACGCCGGCGGCTGCTTGTACAGCACGGGACTGCGTCCGCCAGCCCACAATTCCATGTCTGGCGGCAAGCTTGCATGCAACTGCTGCAGGCTGTCGCGCGTCTGCCGTTGCTTGCTGGCGCTGGAAAACGACAGTGCCACGATGTCGGCCCGCTGCGCGCGGGCGGCCGCGACGATGTCCGCCAGCGGCGTTTCCACCCCCAGCGACATGCAATGGGCGCCGGCCGCCGCGCATAGCGCCTCGGCCATCAGCAGCCCCAGGCCATGCCGCTCCTGCGGCAAGGTACTGAGGACGATACGCGGCGTGCGCATGGACGGGCTGCTTGCCTGCGGCAGGGAAAAAATGGCATGGCGCATCACCGTTTGCAAGGTTTCGCTATACAGATGCTCTTCATACACGGCCAGGTCGCCGCAGGCCCACGCTTCGCCGACCAGGCCCGTCAGAGGCGCGATGACGTCGATGGTGAACGCTTTCAAGCCCAGCACGGCCAGGGCCTGGCGCAGCGCGTCGCCCAATTCCGCCATCTGGTGGCTGCGGCACAGGGCCAGGTAGTGTTCGAGTTGGGGGGCCGGCGTGGATGGCGCCGCACTGCCGGCGCTGGCCAGCTGCTGCAGTTGCAAGGTGCTGTGTTGCATGATTTTGCCCGGACGAAATCCGAGGTCCAGCAGGCGCTTGACCATGCGCAACTTCTGCACTTGCTCGGCCGGATAGCTGCGCTCGCCAAAGGCGTCGCGCTGGGGCTGGGGAAAGGCGTAGCGGCGCTCCCACACACGCAAGGTTTCCTTGGCCAGCCCCGTATCGCGCTCGACGTCGCTGATGCTGAAAGCGGAAGGGGGTTGCAGGTCAGTATCCATACACGGGCTTGCTCGCATGCCAAAAGAACGTGGGATGCATTTTACGCCTTCCGCCGCTCCGGACCAAATAGCTGAATCCGATTGGAAATTGCCTGCGTATAAGTTTATGAGCGGCTCGCGTCCTCATTGACATAAATCAATATTTAATCGATTATTTGATTTGTCCTGGACAAACTTGATACGGATACTGTTATGAAAATTGCTGTCGTCGGAGCGGGAATTGCCGGTTTGTCGTGTGCCTATGGCTTGGCGCAAGCGGGCCAGGACGTCACCTTGTACGAGGCGGGCGACTATTTTGGCGGTCACAGCCATACGGTGGATGTCACGCTCGATGGCGTCATGCATGGCGTCGACACGGGTTTTCTCGTGTTTAACCATGCCACCTACCCGAACCTGGTGCAACTGTTTGACGAACTCGGTGTCGAGGCGGCCGACAGCGATATGTCGTTTTCCGTGAAGATGCCGCTGGGCACTGCCGCGAATGACCGCGTGCTGGAATGGGCGGGCGCCAATTTCGATACCGTGTTCACCCAGCGCAGCAATCTGCTGCGCCCGGCCTTCCTGCGCATGCTGCGCGATATCGTGCGTTTCAACCGGCAAGCCAGCGCCCTGGCCACGGCCAGCTTGCCGGCGCCGGCCATGTCGCTGGGCGAGTTTCTCGACCTGCATGGCTACGGCGCCGAGTTCCGCCACTGGTACCTGCTGCCGATGGCCGCCTGCATCTGGTCGTGCCCGGCGCGCCAGATGCTGGCCTTTCCGCTGGCTACCTTCATCCGTTTCTGCCACAACCATGGTTTGCTGCAAGTGAGCAACCGGCCGCAATGGCGCACGGTGCGCGGCGGTTCCCGCGTGTACGTGGAAAAACTGCTGGACGGCATCCCGCAGCGGCGCCTGGCTTGCCCCGTGCTGGCCGTGCGTCGCCAGCCGCACGGCGGCGCGCGCATGGTCGAGCTGCACACGGCCGCCGGCGTCGAGCATGTCGATCACGTCGTGCTCGCTTGCCACAGCGACCAGTCGCTGGCCTTGCTGGGAGATATCCGCGACGACGAGCGCTGCGTGCTCGAAGCCGTGCGCTACCAGCCCAATCGCGCTGTGCTGCACACGGATGCGTCCTGCCTGCCGCAGCACCGCCGCGCCTGGTCGGCCTGGAATTACCAGGGCCGGCCGGCAGTGGAGGAAGGCGAGGCGCCGCAGGTATGCGTGCATTACTTGCTGAACCAGTTGCAGCCTTTGCCCTTCAGCACGCCCGTCATCGTCTCGCTCAATCCGCTCGACGAGCCCGATCCGGCCAAGGTCATCGACGAGTTTTCCTACGCGCACCCCGTGTTCGATGGCGCGGCCATTGCCGCCCAGGCGCGCCTGGCCGGCTTCCAGGGCGCGCAGCACACGTGGTTCGCGGGCGCCTGGACGGGCTACGGCTTTCATGAAGACGGCTTGAAGTCGGGCCTGGCGGTGGCGCAAGCGCTGAACGGCATGGCGTCGGAGGAGCTCGGCCATGCCGCGTGATCCATCGCCGCCCGTGCCGTCGCAGCCCCAGCTGTGCCTGGGACGGGTGCGCCATGCGCGGCTGCGTCCGCGTGCGCATGCCTTTGCTTACGGCATGTTTTATCTGCGCCTGCCCTTGCGCAGCATGGGGAGGCAGGATTTTCCCGCTCGCCTGATCTCGCGCAATGGCGCCAACGTGCTGTCCTTCCGCGACAGCGACCATGGCGATGGCGCGACGCCGCTGCTGGAGTGGATCGATGGCTTGCTGCGCCAGCATGGCGTGTTGGATGCGGGCGGTGAAGTCTGGCTGCAAACCATGCCGCGCCTGTTCGGCTATGTCTTCAACCCTGTCAGCTTCTGGTTTTGCCATCGCCCGGATGGCGCGCTGCGCGCCGTGGTCTGCGACGTGCGCAATACCTTTGGCGAGCGCCACCTGTACTTGCTCGAGCAGGGCGGCGCCATCGCGTATGGCAGCGAGTTGCGCGCCAGTAAGATTTTCCATGTGTCGCCGTTTTGCAAGGTGGAAGGCAATTATCGTTTTCGTTTCCTGCGCAACCACGACAAGGATGGCGAGCGCCACCTGGCCCGCGTCGATTACGACGACCTCGACGGTCCTATTTTGCAGACGAGCTTGTCCGGCACGGCGCGGCCGCTGCGCGATGGCGCCATCGCCTGGGCCTTGCTGCGCTATCCCCTGATGACGTTTGGCGTGATGGCGCGCATCCATTGGCAAGCCTTGCGCCTGTGGCTGCGCCGCGTGCCGTTTTTCAGCAAACCCCACCCCCCACAAGAAAAGGTGTCCCGATGAGCTCCGAATCCCTGCCGACCGGCTTGCAGGCGCGCAGCAGCGCATGTCCCCCCGCGCATCTGGACATGCCCGCCGCCGCGCGCATGATCGTGCGTCTGCTGGAAAAATTGCAATATGGCGCCCTGCGCCTGCGCACGCCTGACGGCAGTATCTTGCTGTACGGTGATGGCGGCCAGCCCGTCACCCTGGACTTGCACAACTGGCGCCTGTGTGCGGCCGTGTTGCGCTCGGGCGATATCGGCTTTGCGGAAACGTTTATCGCCGGCGACTGGCGCACGGACAATTTGCCGGGCTTGATCGAATTGATGATACGCAACCGTGCGCAGGTCGAGTCCCTGATCTACGGCAACTGGTGGGGCAACCTGCTGTACAAGGTGCGGCATTTGCTCAATCGCAATTCGCGCGCCGGCAGCAAGAAAAATATCCACGCCCATTACGACATCGGCAACGCCTTTTATCAGCTGTGGCTGGACCCGTCGATGACGTATTCGAGCGCCCTGTTTACCGAAGGCGCCAGCCTGGAGCAGGCGCAAGGTGCGAAATACCGCCGCATCGCCGATCAGCTGCAACTGCAGCCGGGTCAGCGCGTGCTGGAAATCGGCTGCGGCTGGGGCGGCTTTGCGGAAACGGTGGCGCGCGACCACGGCGCCCATGTGACGGGCCTGACCTTGTCGACCGAACAGCTGGCCTATGCACGCCAGCGCCTGCAGGACGCGGGGCTGGCTCAGCAGGCCGATCTGCAACTGTGCGACTACCGCGACAGCCATGGCCAGTACGACGCCATCGCCTCGATCGAGATGTTCGAAGCCGTGGGACAAAGCTACTGGCCCGGCTATTTCGAATGCGTGGCGCGCAACCTGAAGCGGGGCGGACGCGCCTGCATCCAGACCATCGTCATCGCCGACGCATTGTTCGAGCGCTACAGCAAGAGTACGGATTTCATTCAACAGTACATCTTCCCGGGCGGCATGTTGCCTTCGCCAATGGAATTTCGCCGCGCCGCCGAGGCGCAGGGCTTGCGCGTGGTGGACGCCTTCAGCTTTGGCCTCGATTACGCGGAAACCCTGCGCCAGTGGCGCGCCAGTTTCCTGGCCCGGCGCACGGCGCTGGAAAAGCAGGGTTTCGATGGCCGTTTCCTGCTGACCTGGGAGTTTTACCTCGCGTATTGCGAGGCCGCCTTCCAGGCGCACAACACGGATGTGATGCAATTTACCCTGATCAAGGAGTGACCATGCGCCGCCTGCTTGCCACTGTTGTGCTGTCCTTGACCATGTTGGGCGCCGCGGCCGCGCCGCCTGCCTTTATTGCTGCCGACGTGCCTGAAGCCCGCCTGGCGGGGGAGGGCGACTATACGTGGTTCGGCATGCGTATTTATCGGGCACAACTGTGGGTGGGCGCGAACGGTTACCAGGGCGCGGCGTCGGCTACGGCGCCTTTCGTGCTGGAATTGCGCTACGCGCGTGGGCTCGACGGCAAGAAGATCGCCGAGGCCAGTTATGAACAGATGCAGAAAATTGGCGCCGGCACGCCGGAGCAGCGCCTGGCGTGGCTGGCCACCATGCAGCGCATCTTTCCTGACGTCAAGGAAGACCAGCGCATCGCGGGCGCCTACCGGGCCGGCATCGCGCCCGGCGTGCGCTTTTATCTCGATGGCAAGGTGCTGGCCGACGTGAGCGATGGCGACTTCGCACGCGCCTTTTTCGCCATCTGGCTGTCGCCCGGGTCGACGGCGCCGACGCTGCGCGCGGCCCTGCTGCAGAGCGCGGCGCCACTGCCATGAGTAGCGGGGCCAGCGCTTTGACCTTGCCGGCCCTGTTCAGTTATGGCTTGTTCGGCTTGCCGCTGGCCATGCTGGCGCTGCCCATCTATATCTATGTGGCGCCGTTTTATGCGCAGCGCAGCAGCCTTGATCTGGCGCAAATCGGCGCCGTGCTGCTGGCGGCCCGCATCGCCGCCGCCTTCATCGATCCGGCCCTCGGTGCCTGGATGGCGCGCGGCGGGCGCAGCTATGCCGCGTATGTCGGCGCCGCGCTGCCGTTGCTGCTGCTGGGCTTTGGCGCCCTGTTCCATCCGCCGTCCCTGTCGCATGGGGCCACCTTGGCGTGGTTCCTGGCCGCCTTGCTGCTCGTCTACACCGCCTATGGCCTGGCCGGCATCGCGCACCAGAGCTGGGGCGCGGCCTTGAGCCATGCGCCCACGCAGCGGGCGCGCGTGGCGGCCGTGCGCGAAGGCTGCGGCTTGCTCGGCGTGATCCTGGCGGCGGGACTGACCTCCGTGCTCGGCTATGACGGCTTGTCGCTGGCCTTCGCCGTCTGCCTGCTGGCGACGGGCGCGCTGTTGCTGGCGCGCGCGCCGCGTCC
This sequence comes from Janthinobacterium sp. PAMC25594, assembly GCF_019443505.1. Classification (NCBI taxonomy): domain Bacteria; kingdom Pseudomonadati; phylum Pseudomonadota; class Betaproteobacteria; order Burkholderiales; family Oxalobacteraceae; genus Janthinobacterium; species Janthinobacterium sp. PAMC25594. Next base: position 2,987,551 of record NZ_CP080377.1, on the reverse strand, counting down.
CGCCTTGCGCAGCGCCGGGGACGCGGTCGCCGACCGCGGTTGGAAAGTCCCGTTGCGCCAGCGCGCGTTTCGCTGGCTGTTTGCCGTCTTGCTCGTCAATGGCGTGGCCGCCGCCATCCCCGCCACCCTGTTCCTGTTCTTTGCCGGCGATTATTTGGGTCTGGGCCATTACGCGGGGCCGTTCCTGATCGTCTACTTTTGCGCGGCGGCCGCCTCGATGCCCGTGTGGGTGGCGCTGGCGCGCCGCTTTGGCGAAGCGCGTGCCTGGGGCGGCGCCATGCTGCTGGCCGCGACCGTGTTTGTCTGGGCGTATGGCCTGGGCGCGGGCGCCGCCGGGGGCTTTGCCACCATCTGCCTGCTGTCGGGCCTGGCACTGGGCGCCGACCTGGCCTTGCCGCCGGCCTTGCTGGCAGGGCTGATCGGCGCGGCCGGCCATGCCGGGCGGCACGAAGCGGCATATTTCGGCTGGTGGAACTGGGGCGTGCAAATGAGCCTGGCGCTGGCGGCCGGCATCGCCTTGCCCCTGCTGGCCTGGCTCGGCTATGTGCCGGGCAGCAGCAAAGGCTTGCCGGCCCTGTCCGCCGCTTACGCCTTGCTGCCCTGCGCCTTGAAACTGCTGGCGGCGCTGCTGCTGTGGCGTGCGCCTCTACAACATATATATAGCGACCACCTGGAGAATCGACCATGCACCTCATGAAACACTGCCGGCGCGGCATGACGGCCGCCGCCTTGCTGCTGGCGCTGGCCGCCTGTTCCACGCCGCCCACACCGGCCACGTACGCGCAGGAATTGCCCGTACTGGATCTGCAACAGTACTTCAACGGCACGCTCGACGCCCATGGCATCTTCCAGGACCGCTCGGGCAAGGTCGTGAAACGCTTCACGGTGGTGATGCGGGCCAGCTGGGTGGGCGAGACGGGCATCCTGGACGAGGATTTTACGTATTCGGACGGCAGCAAACAACGCCGTGTGTGGACCCTGCGCAAGACGGCGCCCGGGCGCTTCATCGGCACGGCGCCCGACGTGGTCGGCGAGGCCATCGGCGAAGTGGCCGGCAATGCGCTGCGCTGGCAATACGTGCTGGCGCTGCCCGTCGATGGCACGGTTTACCACGTCGATTTCGAGGACTGGATGTTCCTGATGGATGACAAGGTCATGCTCAACCGCGCCGCCATGAGCAAATTCGGCTTCAGCCTGGGCGCCGTCACTTTATCGTTCAGCAAGCGTCCATCAAAGGCGGCCCCATGAATCGCAAGATCAGCAGCTGGGCTGGCAAGCGCGTGTGGGTCATCGGCGCTTCCAGCGGCATCGGCGCCGCCTGCGCCACCTTGCTGCTGGAGCAGGGCGCGTGCGTGGCCTTGTCGGCCCGTCATCGCGCCAGCCTGGAGCTGTTGTGCCAGGGGCGGCCGCTGGCACAGGCCTTGCCGCTCGATATCACCGAGCCTGCGCAGCTGCGGGCCGTCTGCGCGCAATTGCAGCAGCAGTGGACGCATATCGACCTGATACTGGTGGTCGCCGGCGGCTATCAGGCCATGCGCGCCGATAGCTTTGACCTTGAGGCGGCCCAGGGCTTGCTGGCCCTGAATGTGGGTGGCGTCTTCAATTGCCTGGAGCAGGCCTTGCCGTGGCTGTTACGCCAGGGCAGCGGCGGCATCGGCATCGTCGCCTCGGTGGCCGGTTATGGCGGCTTGCCCAAGGCGCTCGCGTATGGTGCCAGCAAGGCGGCGCTGATCAACCTGACGGAGTCGCTGTACCTGGATTTGCATGGGCGTGGCATTGATGTGTATCAAATCAATCCCGGCTTCGTCGCCACGCCGCTGACGGCGGACAATGATTTCACCATGCCTGCCCTGATGACGGCGCACGACGCTGCCGCCGCCATGCTCGACGGCATCGAGCGGGGCCAGTTCCACATCCACTTTCCCAAGCGCTTCACGAATACCCTGCGCCTGGCGCGGCTGTTGCCGTACCGCGCCTATTTCTGGCTGATCCGCAAGGTGACGGGACTATGAACGCAAGCATGGACGACCCGCTGGTGCGCCTGGTGGCGTTTTACGAGCACCTGCGCATCGAAAGCCTGGCGCAGCTGGGCGCCGTGTACGCGCCGGACGCCCATTTCAAGGACCCGTTCAACGAGGTGCAGGGGCATGCCGCCATCCTGGCCATCTTCGAGCACATGTTCGTGCAAGTCGATGCGCCGCGGTTTGTCGTGCTGGAAAGCCTGGGGCAGGGGACGCAAGCCTTCCTGACGTGGGAGTTTCATTTCCGCATGAAACGTCTGGTATCTGGCGAACAATGTATTCGTGGCGCCACCCATGTGCGCTTCGATGCGCAGGGACGGGTGGTCTTGCACCGCGATTATTGGGACGCCGCGGAAGAATTGTATGAAAAGTTGCCTTTGCTGGGCGGTTTCATGCGCATGCTCCGACGCGCAAGCCAGCGTTAAGCTTGTTTCTTGATGCTCTTAAGCAAAAAATCAAAAAAAGAAAAAGTAAATTGTGTGAAATCGGGCTGGGAAAAACTTGATCGCGATCAATGTGTCGTTTTTTTGACACAAATTTGTCAAAATATTGAGAAGGCAACATTGTAAGAAATTGTTTCAATTGATGCGAAATTTGCAAGCAAGAGTCGTCCTCATGCGTTCTTGGCGGGTAGCTGGCGCAGGCGCTGGTAAACATGGAAAACATTTATATGTGAGCAATTTAAATTACCGGAAAGTCAGTAATTTCATTATCACTCTGGCCATTTTTTGGACGCGTACGCCGACGCGCGAATTGGCGTCTACGCCCCTGAATAATGCGGCAACGCACCAAAACAGGGCGCATTATTTCCCGTTTTTGGGCATCTGGCAGCAAACATCGGCGATGCCGTGTATGCTTCGTTCCGTTTATCCATTATCGCCTGACAAATTGCGTGCTTTGTCGCGTAAGTCTTGGAGGGCAAATGATGGGTAAAGCATGTTGACGTTTTAATCACTCGCCTGATACTGTTGCACTAATACAACGGGTACCGGCAAGCCATGCGCTATGATGGAATGGTCAATCAGGCCCATGCATTGGTTGGCAAGGGGCACTGGCTCTGTCGCGTAGTACGGTTGGCGATGGTCGGGATGCCTGAAAAAGCCCCCGGCCTGGTACCGGAAGTAACATGTTGGAACTTGATGGAATGTGAAACGGTCGTTATAGTGCCGCTTCCGGTGCCGTTTGAGCACCGAACCGGCGCACGAATGACGGTCGTTATGCAGCCTTCAAGCTTATCGGTGCAATAGCGTGCCGATACCGATATGAATGTTCCTCTGACCGGAACAGCAATGTGGCAGGTGGAGACCTTGCCCACACTCATAAAAAGCGCTCTGCTAGAGCGCAGCTCGAGATGCATAGGCTGTATTACTTTTTGCTTCAAAAATTAAAGGAAATCGCAATGAAAAAAACTCTGATCACCCTGGCAGTCCTGGCAGCAGCCACCGGCGTAGCCCAAGCTCAATCGAGCGTTGTTATCTACGGTACCGTTGACGCTGGTTTCGTCAGCGAGCGCGGCGGCGTTAACGGCAATGTTAACAAGCTGGACAGCGGCGTTGCTTCGGCTTCCCGTATCGGCTTCAAAGGCACCGAAGATCTGGGCAGCGGCCTGTCGGCACTGTTCGTTCTGGAATCGGGCTTTGGCGTTGACAACGGTACGCAAGACAAAGCTGGTTCGATCTTCAATCGTCAATCGTACATCGGTCTGAGCAGCAAAACGGCTGGTACGCTGACCCTGGGTCGTCAATACACGCCTTGGTACAACACCCTGTCGAAAGTTGCTGATCCATTCGCAGTGGGCTACGCTGGTTCCGCCAAGAACCTGTTCCCATCGAAAGCACTGACCCGCACCAGCAACACCGTGCTGTACACCTCGCCAAACTTCAACGGTTTTGACGCTGACGTTGCTTACACCTTCGGCGAAAAAGCTGAATCGAACAAAATCGGTCGTCAAATCGGCGCGTCGGTTGGCTACTCGAACGGTCCTCTGAACGCACGTGTGGCTTACAACACCACCAGCAACGACACCGCAAACACCGAAGCTGGTAGCGCACGTAACTGGTTGGCTGCAGCTAACTACGACTTCGCAGTTGCTAAAGCTTACATCGCATATGGTTCCAACAAAGGTAACAACAGCGCTGTAGCTAACAACGCCAAGGAAAACGCTGACGGCACGTTCTCGACTGTCAACTCGTTCAACTACAACACCGCTGCTTACAGCAACGACAGCAACAACATCCTGGTTGGCGCAACCGTACCTGTTGGCCCAGCTGGCACCGTGATGGCTTCGTTCATCCGCACGAACGACAAAGCTCGTACGAACGCTGATGCTGATCAATGGGCAGTGGGCTACTCGTACGCTCTGTCGAAGCGCACCAGCACCTACGCTTCGTACGCTAAAATCAAGAACAAAAACAACGCTGGCTACACCGTTGGTAACAACAGCAATGTTGGTACGGGCGACAAAGCCTTCAACGTTGGTGTTCGTCACTCGTTCTAATATTCGCGCAAGCGAAGCTTAGTACCGCTGAGGCATCCCTTCGGGGATGCTGCAAGCAAAGAAACGCGCTGTCTGGCTTCGGCCTGGCGGCGCGTTTTTGCATGGGCGGCGCCAGTTATAATGCCGTTGTTACTCAAGTAAAGGAATGCCATGTATTCATTCACCTCGCCGCGCCTGGCTGTCATGCTGGCCGCGCTGCTGCTTGCCGGTGCCACGGGCACCGCTGTCGCCGCCGCCAAGGGCAAGAAGCCGGCCGGACTGGAGCGCTACGGCGTGGCCGTCTACTCGGACCTGTGCCTGCAAAAGGATAGCGGCGAAATCGGCGGCCAGCGCGTGACCCTGCACCGCTTTGCCGAGGCCGACTCCGTCATCTACGAATTCACGGCGGGCGCCCTGAGCTGGCCTATCGTCGCCAATGACGTCAACCTGGACGCCGCCACGGGCGCCTTCGATTTCACCATCGCCGGCGCCGACAGCGAAGAGCGCACCATCGTCGGCAAGTTTTCCAAAGACGGGCAAACCCTGACCCTGGAAGGCGATTACTGCGGCGGCAATGTGCGCATGCCGATGAAACTGAGCCGCGTGCGCGATTTCGGCCGTCCCTTGAAAAATTGCACGCCATGCCCGCCGGTGCCGGAAACGCCTGCCGAGGAAAGCGCGCCAGTACCCGCTGCCTGAGCGATTGCCGCTGTCAAAAAGAAAAAGGCCCGGTATCGACCGGGCCTTTGTTGTTTTTAGCGCTGAAACGGGCTTATTTGGCCGCCTGCGCCTTTTCCGCCGTGGCGCGGATGGTGGCGAGCGTCGCGTTCGGCGTGATCAGGTTGCCGTCATAGCGCAGCTCGATCAAGGCCGGCAAGTTGTGCGCCCTGGCGTGCGCCAGCGCCCGCTGCAGGGCGGGAGCGAACTCTTCTGTCGTAGTCACCACTTCGCCGTGCGCGCCATACGCCTGCGCCAGCGCCGCAAAATCCGGGTTGTGCAGGGTCGTGCCCGACACGCGGCCCGGGTAATCGCGTTCCTGGTGCATGCGGATGGTGCCGAACATCTGGTTATTGAAGACGATGATGACCACGCCCGCCTGGTATTGCACGGCGGTGGCCAGTTCCTGGCCATTCATCATGTATTCGCCATCGCCGGCAAAGGTAATGACGGTGCGCTCCGGATGCACGATCTTCGCCGCCACGCCGGACGGTACGCCGTAGCCCATGGCGCCGTTCGTCGGCGCCAGTTGCGTGCGCATGCCGCCGTAGCGATAAAAACGGTGCGCCCACGAGGCGTAATTGCCGGCGCCGTTCGTCACGATGGTATCAAGGGGGGCCTGCGCCATGATCTCCTGCGTCACTTGCCACAGGTCCAGCGCTGCCTGGCCATCCTGGAAGATGGGCGGGCGCTCCTGGTAGGCGGCCAGCTCGGCCTTGGCTTCGCCCGGCGTATGTTTCCATGCGGAAGCGTCGACGGGGGGCATGGCGGCCAGCATGGCGCAGACCTGCGGCATGCCGCTGTTGATCATCAGTTCGGCCTGGTAAACGCTGCCCAGCTCCTCGGCGTCCGTATGGATGTGCACCAGGCGCTGGCGCGGCACGGGCGAGTCGAACAGGGTATAGCCGCCCGTCGTCATTTCACCGAGGCGCGGGCCGATGGCGATGACCAGGTCGGCATTTTTCACGCGCGCGGCCAGTTTCGGGTTGATGCCGATGCCCACGTCGCCGATGTAGTTGGGGTGGGCATTGTCGAGCAAGTCCTGGAAGCGGAAAGCGCAGGCGACGGGCAGGTGGTTGCTTTCCGCGAACTGCTGCAGGTCGGCGCACGCCTGCGGCGTCCAGGTGGTGCCGCCCAGCAAGACCAGCGGACGCTGCGCCTCGGCCAGCATGGCGCGCAATTGCAGCAGTTGCTGTGCTGATGGCGATGCCTGCACGCTCTGGTAGGCGCGCGTGTCGGCGACAGTCGCCATGGAAATGAGCATGTCTTCCGGCAAGGCCAGCACGACAGGGCCGGGGCGCCCGCTGGTGGCGACCTGGAAGGCGCGCGCCAGGTATTCGGGGATGCGCTCGGCGCGGTCGATCTGCGCCACCCACTTGGCCATCTGGCCGTACATGCGGCGGTAGTCGATTTCCTGGAACGCTTCGCGGTCGACGAAATCATTGCCCACCTGGCCGATGAACAGGATCATCGGCGTGGAATCCTGGTAGGCCGTGTGCACGCCGATCGAGGCGTTGGTGGCACCCGGTCCGCGCGTGACGAAGCAGATGCCCGGCTTGCCCGTCAGCTTGCCGTAGGCTTCGGCCATGAAGGCGGCGCCGCCTTCCTGGCGGTTGATGATGAAGCGGATGCCCGAATCGTGCAGGGCGTCGAGCACGTCCAGGTAGCTTTCGCCAGGCACGCCAAAAGCGGTGTCGACACCATGGATCTGCAGGGCATCGACCAGGATCTGGCCGCCGGTACGGGATTGTTGCGTCATGTTCGGCTCTTTATATTCTAGTGGGGTGGCAAAGAAAATCGGGCAAGCGGTGCGCATGCGCTCGCATGCAAGCAGCTTGCCTCATTCTATGTGAGCCGATTTGGCCCGGCTTTTGAAATGGCGACACCGAATTACACAATCCCCCGGGCCGGGGCCCGGCGAGCGGTGTCGTTCCGGCACAGGCCTTTTTGCAGAAACATGCTGCGGCGCGGTACAATGGCGGGTGAAGCAGGCCAGACAGTCGCTGGCCGGCGCAGCAATGCGCTGGCGGGAGGAAGGTCCGGACTCCATAGAGCGGGGTGACGGTTAACGGCCGTCCGCTGAAAGCCGACCCGGCGTACTTGTATGCCGGGGGAGTATAAGGCGAGGAATAGGGCCACAGAGACGAGCGTATTAAGTTACGGTGAAACGCGGTAACCTCCACCTGGTGCAATTTCAAATAGGCACGCGATGATGCTGCTCGCGGAGCGTGCGGGTAGAAAGCTTGAGCGCCCGAGTAATCTGGCGCCTAGAGGAATGACTGTCATAGCGCCAACCTGCAAGGGAAGGCGCCGTAACAAAATCCGGCCTACCGGCCTGCTTCACTTGAATTCGTGCTCCCTGGTCTGCCGGGGAGTGTATCGGCCGCAGCGGTTTGCTTGCTGCGCGCCGCCAAAAAGCCCCCGCGAAGGGGCTTTTTTTGTTTCTAAAAATAGTGCACTCAAGATAAAGTTGTATATACAACTAAAGTGGACAATTGGTTAAAGTTTCTTCGATCCAATTAATTGCTGCATTGCAAAAATAGTTGACCCGCATCAGGCCAACCCCTGAAAACAGGGCCGGTACGCGGCAAGGGCGCCATTTTTTTGCCTTAAACCAAGTCTTTTGCTGTGGCTGCTTGCTGTTGTGCCTGGATAGCGAAAGTATTGTCATGTGTCAACTAACTGTAAAAAATTCAATTTTTACATTTCGTCTTTTTCGATGTTTACGGTAGGAAAACACATGTGTGCATATGAGGTAGCACATTCACTATCTTTCATAAGTATCTAATTTATCGATATATTTTTATTTGAGACTGCTTCAACGATATGCGCTAAGTCCTTAATTTCATTAATAAAATTCCTGTTTTGCCAATCGGAAACCGCTTGACCACTATCTTTGCTTACTCTAAAGTGGGCAACTGTGTGAAAAAGTGTGTTTTTGTGGGAAATTTCCCCTTTTCATCATGATGCGCAAGCGTCGCAACCCAAGCTCAAAAAAGGTCTTCCGTGTTTCAAGGCGCGTCCGCAATCAATCTCGATGCCAAAGGCAGGATGTCTATCCCTGCCAAGCACCGTGACGCGCTGGCGATTCAATGCGAAGGCCGTCTGACCCTGACCAAGCACCCCGATGGCTGCCTGCTGTTTTTCCCCCGTCCCGTGTGGGAAAGCCACCGCCAGCAAATCGCCGCCTGGCCCATGTCGGCGCGCGCCTGGCAGCGCATCTTCCTCGGCAACGCCGTCGACGTCGAGCTGGACTCGGCCGGCCGCGTGCTGATCTCGCCCGAATTGCGCAACGCCGTGGGGCTGTCGCGCGAAGTCATGATGATCGGCATGGGCAGCCACTTTGAAATATGGGATGCCGCCAGGTTGGCCGACAAAGAACAGCAGGCGATCGATGCCGGCACCCCCGATGTACTTTCCAATTTTTCTTTCTAAGGCTCCGTAATGACACAACTCACGGTGCCGGAATTTCAGCATCGCACGGTGCTGCTCGATGAAGCGGTCGATGCGCTCGACCTGTCGGGCGACCGCGCGCACGGTATTTACGTCGATGGCACGTTTGGCCGCGGCGGGCATAGCCGATTGATTTTGTCGCGCCTGGCCGCTGATGCGCGCCTGATCGGCTTCGACAAGGATTTGCAAGCCATCGCCACGGCCGAACAGATCGGCGACCCCCGCTTTGAAATTGTCCATGACAGCTTTGCCACCATGACGGCCAGCCTGGCCGCGCGTGGCGTGCAGCAGGTGGACGGCATCTTGCTCGACCTGGGCATCTCGTCGCCGCAGGTCGACGACGCGGCGCGCGGTTTCAGCTTCCGCAACGACGGACCGCTGGACATGCGCATGGATACGACGCGCGGCATCTCCGCGGCCGAATGGCTGGCGGTGGAAACCGAGCAGAATTTAGAGAAAGTGATACGCGATTATGGGGAAGAACGGTTTGCTTTTCAGATTGCAAAGGCGATTGTTGCTGGCCGGGCAGTCCAGCCAATTTCAAGCACACGACAGCTTGCCGGCATCGTGGCAGGCGCCGTCAAGACCCGCGAGAAGGGTAAGGACCCCGCTACCCGCACCTTTCAGGCAATCCGCATTTTCATTAACAAAGAGCTCGAGGATCTCGAGATCGGTCTGAACCAGGCGTATGCCTGCCTGGCGCCCGGCGCGCGCATGGCCGTGATCAGTTTTCATTCGCTGGAAGACCGCATGGTCAAGCGCTTCTTCGCCTCGAAGGCGAACGTGGAGCAGCCTGACCGCCGTCTGCCGATCCGCGCGGTCGACTTGCCGCAGCCGGAAATGAAGCTGATATTGAAGATGAAGCCGTCCGATGCCGAAATCGAGGGCAACCCGCGTTCGCGTTCGGCCGTGATGCGCGTGGCGCAGCGTTTGCCCATTCCAGTCAGTGGCGGCGTCCGATGACTGGCAAGCTGTGTGTCGTGCTGTCGGCGCTGCTGGTGTGCTGCGGCCTGTCGCTGGTGAACGCGCAGTACCAGTCGCGCCACCTGCTGATCGACCTGGAGCGCGCGCAAGCGCTGTCGCGCCAGCTCGACATCGACTGGGCGCAGCTGCAGCTGGATCAGTCCACTTTGGGCAAGCATGAACGCATCGAATCGATCGCACGGCGCGACCTGAGCATGACGCCGCTGACGGCGGCGCGTACGCAATACCTGACGGAGGGCGAATAATGAAGTTGGGCGGTAACAGCAACGGCCGGGTGGCGGCATCGAAAGGCGTGCCATTCTCGAAGAACCCTGTTCTGGCAGTGCGTCTGCCCGTCTGGCGTTCGCGCGTCGTGCTGTTCCTGCTGTTCTTCGCTTTCGCCGGCCTGGGCGCGCGCGCCCTGTGGCTGCAGGGCGTGTCGACGCAGTTTTTGCAAAAGCAGGGCAAGGCGCGCTACGAGCGCACGCTGGAACTGCCGGCCACGCGCGGCAAGATCACCGACCGCAACGGCCAGGTGCTGGCATCGTCCGTGCCCGTGAAAGCCATCTGGGCCATTCCCGACGACGTGCTGCAGGCGTCGCCCGAGAAAATCAACGCGCTGGCCGGCCTGCTGGAAATGAACGTCAACGAATTGCGCAAGAAGCTCGATTCGGACCGCAGCTTCGTTTACCTGAAACGCCAGGTCGAGATGGACGTGGCCGACAAGATCTCCAAGCTGGGCATCGATGGCATCGACGAGCGCAAGGAATACAAGCGCTTCTATCCACAGGGCGAAGTGATGACCCACGTGGTGGGCTTTACCAACGTGGAAGACGTGGGCCAGGAAAGCATGGAACTGGCGCAGCAGAAAACCCTCGTCGGCACCACCGGCAGCCGCCGCGTGATCAAGGACCGCCTGGGCCACATCGTCGAAGACATCGGCTTCATCCACGAACCGCATGACGGCAAGGACCTGACCCTGTCCGTCGACAGCAAGATCCAGTACATCGCCTTCACGCAGTTGAAGGAAGCGGTGGAAAAATTCAATGCCAAGGCCGGCGGCGCCGTGGTGCTCGACGTGCACACGGGCGAAGTGCTGGCCCTGGCCAACTACCCGAGCTACGACCCGAACGACCGCCGCAAGCTCACGGGCCAGCAGCTGCGCAACCGCGTCATGACCGACACCTTTGAACCCGGTTCGACCCTGAAGCCGATCACCGTCTCGCTGGCGCTCGACACGGGCCGGGTCAAGCCGACCACCCTGATCGACACGGGCCCGGGCCGCTACACCATCGCCGACCGCACCATTACCGACACCAAGCCGCACGGCGTGATCAGTGTCTCCGAAATCATCGAGATGTCGTCGAACATCGGCACCTCGAAAATCGCGCTGGGCATGCCGTCGCAGGAAATGTGGGAAATGTTTACCAAGGTGGGCTTCGGCCAGCAGCCGAAATGGGGCTTCCCCGGCGCCGTGGCCGGCCGCGTGCGTCCGTATAAATCGTGGCGCCCGGTGGAGCAGGCCACCATGAGCTACGGTAACGGCATTTCCGTGTCGCTGATCCAGCTGGCGCGCTCCTACATGATGTTCGCGCGTGATGGCGACACGATCCCCCTGTCATTCCAGAAGGTCAATGAGCTGCCCGTGGGCCAGCAGGTGATCAAGCCGAAGACGGCCGCCGAAATGCGCGCCATGCTGGAACTGGTGGTCTCCGGCGCGCACGGCTCGGCCAAGCGCGCCCAGGTCGCCGGCTACCGCGTGGGCGGCAAGACGGGTACCGCTTATAAAGTGGAAAACGGCCGCTATGCGATGCCGCGCAAATACATCGGCTCTTTCGTGGGCATGGTGCCGATGTCGGCGCCGCGCTTCATCATTGCCGTGATGATCGATGAACCGACCGGCCCGGCCCACTATGGCGGCCAGGTTGCCGCTCCCGCTTTCGCGGCGATTGCGACCAACGCGCTGCGCGCGATGAACGTACCGCCCGATTCCTCCGTTACCGAAATCGTGGTCCCGGCCAATGCCGGCCCGGAGGCCATGTGAAGTCACTCATGACCATACAAGACATCAGTTTGTGGATCAAAGCGGCTGCCCCGTCCGGGCAGCTGACGTCCGACTCGCGCCGCGTGCAAAGCGGCGACGTGTTTTTCGCCTATGCGGGCGCCACCGATTTTATCGCCGCTGCCATCGCGCAGGGCGCAGCCGCCATCGTGCATGACGCCGTGGAATGGAACGCCGCATGGAGCGTGCCGCATCTGCTGGTCAGCGACCTGAAACGCCTGGCCGGTCCCGTGGCGCATGCGTTCTACGACATGCCCGACAGTGCCATGTTCAGCGCTGGCGTGACGGGCACGAATGGCAAGACCTCGTGCGCGCTATGGCTGGCGCAAGCGCTGGCGCGCCTCGGTGTAACCTCGTCCGTCATCGGTACCTTGGGCGTGGGCCTGTGCAAGCCGCGCGGCGCCATCGAATTCGACGTCACCGGCTACACCACGCCCGACGCCGTGCTGCTGGCGCGCAAACTGGCCGCCATGCGCGACGCCGGCGCCAAAGCCGTTGCCATCGAAGTGTCGTCGATCGGCCTGGACCAGGAACGCGCGGCCGGCATGCATTTTGATGTCGCCATGTTCACCAATTTGACGCGCGACCACCTCGACTACCATGGCGACATGGCCACCTACGAGGCCGCCAAAGTCAAGCTGTTCGACTGGCCCGGCCTGAAAACGGCCGTCATCAACCTCGATGACGCCATGGGCTTGCGCCTGGCGGCGCACGTGGACGGCAAGCTGGCGGGCGAATATCCCGTCATCGGCTATACCCTGCAGGATGCAGCCAGCCAGCCCGACCTGCCTGGCGTGCTGATGCTGCGCGCCAGCCAGTTCCGCAGTCGCAATGCCGGCACCGACTTCCACCTGGAATGCGCGCTCGGCGTGGCGCTGGTCAAGACGCAGCTGGTGGGGCACTTCAATATCAGCAATGCGCTGGCCGTGCTGGGCGCCTTGCTGGCACACGGCACCGGCCTGCGCGCCGCCATCGACGGCATCGAATCCTTGCAGCCGGCCCCGGGCCGCATGCAGCAGGTGGGCGGCCAGGAAGCGCCGATGGTCGTCATCGATTACGCGCATACGCCGGATGCGCTGGAAAAGACCCTGGCCGCCTTGCGCCAGGTGGCGCAGGAACGGGGCGGCCAGCTGTGGTGCGTGTTCGGCTGCGGCGGCGACCGCGATCCGGGCAAGCGTCCGCAGATGGGCGCCATCGCGCAGCTGGCCGATCACGTGCTGGTTACCAGCGACAATCCGCGCAGCGAAGACCCGCACGCCATCATCGCGCAGATCGTCGCCGGCATGCGTGCCGACGGCCCGCAGCCGCAGGCCATCGAAGATCGCGCCGCGGCCATCCTGTCGGCCATCAAGCACGCCGCCAAGCCGGACGTGATCCTGTTGGCGGGCAAGGGCCATGAGCCGTACCAGGAAATCAAGGGCAAGAAACTGCCGTTCTCCGACGCCGATCATGCGCAGCTGGCCCTGTCCGCGCGCCTGACCATGATGAGGACGAACTGATGCGCGGCACCCTGACAGAACTGATGCCGTCGCTGGACGGCGCGCAGCTGACGGGCGACGCGGCGTTTGACGGCGTGTCCACCGACAGCCGCAGCGCCCAAGCCGGTTCGCTGTTCGTCGCCTTGCGCGGCGAGAGCTTCGACGCCCACGATTTCCTCGAGCAGGTGGCCGCGCGCGGCGTCGCCGCCGTGGTGGTCGAGCGCCTGCCCGCAGGCTGGGACAGCGGACGGGTAGCAGCCATCGTGGTGCCCGATACCCTGGTCGCGCTGGGCCGCATCGCCAATTTCTGGCGCGGCCGTTTCAATGTACCCGTCATCGGCGTCACCGGCAGCAATGGCAAGACCACCGTCAAGGAGATGATTTCATCGATCCTGGCGGCGGCCTTTGGCGAAGAAGCGCGCCTGGCCACGCGCGGCAACCTGAATAACGAGATCGGCGTGCCATTGACCCTGTTCCGTCTGAGCGAGCAACACCAGGCGGCCGTCATCGAGATGGGCATGAACCATCCGGGCGAAATCGCGCGCCTGGCGGCAATCGCCGCGCCGACCCTGGCGATGGTCAACAATGCGCAGCGCGAGCACCAGGAATTCATGCACACGGTAGTAGCGGTGGCGCGCGAAAACGGCGCGGCGCTGGCGGCATTGGCCGACGACGGCGTGGCCGTCTTCCCGCACGGCGATGAATTCACGCCCGTGTGGCGCGAGCTGGCCGGCGCGCGCGCCGTCATCACCTTCGGCCTGTCGAAAGAGGCGGACGTGAGCTGCACGCACCGCGCGGCCGAGGATTTTGGCAGCGACATGTTCGTCAGCGTGCGCGCGCAGGATGGCGGCTTGCGCCAGTTCTTCGTCGGCTTGCAGGCGGCGGGCGAGCACAATGTGCGCAATGCGCTGGCCGCCGTGGCATGCGCCGTCGGCGCCGGCATCGCCATCGACCATATCAAGCAGGGCCTGGAGGCGTTCGCGCCCGTGAATGGCCGCCTGCAGAAAAAACGTGCCGCCAACGGCGCCACCATCATTGACGACACGTATAACGCCAATCCGGATTCGGCGCGCGCGGCCATCGATGTGCTGGCGCAGGCAGCAAAGCCGCGCATCCTGGTGCTGGGCGAGATGGGCGAAGTCGGCACGCAGGGGCAGCAGTTCCACGAAGAGATCGGCGCCTACGCCGCCGCCAAAGGCATCGAACACGTGCTGGCGACGGGCGGCCTGGCGCGCCATCTGGTGAATGCGGCGCAGGCTGCCGCCAGCCAGGAATCAGGCACGGTCGTGGAGTATTTCGAACAGTTCGACGGTTTGCTGGCGGCGCTTGATGCGCATTTGTCCGGCCGTTCGGATGCAACAGTATTAATCAAGGGCTCCCGCTTCATGAAGATGGAACGGGCCGTGCAGCATTTGATTGGTTCAAACAACAATAACAAGGAAGCTCACTAATCATGCTGCTCTGGCTCGCTCATTATTTCCAGGACGACATTGGCCCATTGCGGGTCTTTAACTTCATCACTTTCCGCGCCGTCTTCGCCACCTTGACGGCGATTCTGATCGGCCTGTGCGCCGGTCCCGCCGTGATCCGCATGCTCACGCGCATGAAGGTCGGCCAGGCCGTGCGCACGGACGGCCCGCAGACGCACCTGAAAAAACACGGCACGCCCACCATGGGCGGTGTGCTGATCCTGATCGCCATCGGCATTTCCACCCTGCTGTGGGCCGACCTGTCGAACCGCTTCATCTGGCCGGTCCTGATCGTCACCCTGGGCTTTGGCGCCGTCGGCTGGGCCGACGACTACCGCAAGGTGGTGCACCAGGATCCGGAAGGCATGCGCTCGCGTGAAAAATACTTCTGGCAGTCGCTGATCGGCATCGTCGCCGCGTTTTACCTGGCGTTCTCCGTCTCCGTGTCGGAACCGGACGCGGGCCACGTGTGGAATCTGATCTACGCCTGGGTGCAGTCGGGCTTCGCCATGGACCTGCCGCCGAAAGCCGATCTGATCGTGCCCTTCTTTAAAACCATCAGCTATCCGCTGGGCGTGTGGGGCTTCATCGCGCTGACCTATTGCGTCATCGTCGGCACCAGCAACGCCGTCAATTTCACCGATGGCCTCGACGGCCTGGCCATCATGCCGACCGTGATGGTGGGTACGGCCCTGGGCCTGTTCGCCTACCTGACGGGTAACGCCACGTATGCGCGCTACCTGTTCATTCCGCACATTCCAGGCGCCGGCGAACTGGTGATCTTCTGCGGCGCGCTGGCCGGTTCCGGCCTGGCCTTCCTCTGGTATAACACGCACCCCGCGAAAGTGTTCATGGGCGACGTGGGCGCGCTGGCACTGGGCGGCGCGCTGGGCACCGTCGCCGTCATCGTGCGCCAGGAAATCGTCCTGTTCATCATGGGCGGCATCTTCGTCGTCGAAACGCTGTCCGTGATCATCCAGGTCGTCTGGTTCAAGTACACCAAGAAGCGCTATGGCGCTGGCCGCCGCGTTTTCCTGATGGCGCCACTGCATCACCATTTTGAACAAAAAGGCTGGAAAGAGACGCAGGTTGTCGTGCGTTTCTGGATCATCACCATGATGCTGGTGCTGCTCGGCCTGACCACCTTGAAGCTGCGCTGATGATGTACGACGCTAAAACCGCACTGGTACTGGGCCTTGGGGAGTCGGGCCTGGCCATGGCCCTGTGGCTGGCCCGCAGCGGTGCGACCGTGCGCGTGGCCGATACAAGGGAAACCCCTGAGCGCCTGGCCGCACTGCAGGCCGCCGTGCCGCAGGCGCGGTTCATCGCCGGCGCCTTCACGGCCGAATTGCTCGATGGCGTCGATTTCGTCGCCGTCAGCCCCGGCCTGGCGCCGCAGCGCGAACTGGCGCAGATCGCCCCGGCCGCAGCCGAGAAAAATATCCCCGTGTGGGGCGAGATCGAACTGTTCGCCCAAGCCTTGGCCGCGCTCAAGGCGGAACGCGGCTATGCGCCGAAAGTCATCGCCATCACGGGCACCAACGGCAAGACGACGGTCACCAGCCTGGTGGGCCTGCTGTGCGAGCGCGCCGGCCTGGCCACGCGCGTGGCCGGCAATATCAGCCCGGCCGCGCTGGACGTGCTGCGCGAAGTGCTCGATGCCGAGCCCGCGCCGCTGCCGCTCGATGCGGACGCTGAAGCGGCGGAACCCGTCGCCAGCACCTTGCCGCAAGCGTGGATTTTGGAGTTGTCCAGCTTCCAGTTGCACACGACGTTCAGCCTGCAGGCCGATGCGGCCACGGTCCTGAATCTATCGCAGGACCACCTGGACTGGCATGGCGACATGGCCTCCTATGCGAGCGACAAGGCACGCATCTTCGGCGACCAGACCGTGCGCATCCTGAACCGCGACGATGCGTCAGTTATGCACATGGCCGATCCGCTGGCCGCGACGATCACCTTCGGCACGGGCGAACCGGCGGAAGTCGACAGCTTTGGCCTGGTGAATGAACGCGGCATCTTCTGGCTGGCGCAAGCCGTGCCCAGCGAAGAAGTCATCGAGAAAAAACGCCGGAAGAACGATCCGGCGCCGGAACCGGTGCCGACGATGGCCAAGAAACTGATGCCGGCCGACGCGCTGAAGATCCGCGGCCAGCACAATGCCTCGAATGCGCTGGCGGCGCTGGCCCTGTGCCGCGCCATCGGCTTGCCGTTCGCGCCGCTGCTGCACGGCTTGCGCGAATACCAGGGCGAACCGCACCGGGTGGAACTGATCACGGCCGTGGGTGAAGTCGAATACTACGACGACAGCAAGGGCACCAACGTGGGCGCGACCGTGGCGGCCCTGTTCGGCCTGGGCAAGGCGTTTGGCGGCGCGGAACAGCGTTTGGTGCTGATCGCCGGCGGTGACGGCAAGGGGCAGGATTTTTCGCCGCTGGCTGAACCCGTGTCGCGCTACGTGCGGGCCGTGGTGCTGATCGGCCGCGATGCGCCTGCGCTGCGCGCTGCTCTGGAGCCGGCTGGCGTGGATATCATCGACTGCGCCACCTTGCCGGAAGCCGTCAAGCGCGCCAGCAGCCTGGCGCAGGCCGGCGATGCCGTGCTGCTGTCGCCCGCCTGCGCCAGCCTGGACATGTTCAAGAACTATGCGCACCGCGCGCAGGTGTTTGTCGACGCCGTGCGCGACATCGCGCTGGAAAACGGACAGGATATCTGATGGCCTTCCAACTGCCCTTCAGCTTTGGTTTCGGCTCGGCGGCCAAGCCGCTGGATAGCCGTGCGCGGCAATCGAAGATGATGGACTATGACAAGCCGCTGGTGTGGGTCGTCCTGCTGCTCATGTTGCTGGGCATGGTAATGGTGTATTCGGCGTCGATCTCGCTGTCGGACGCGCGCAAGTTCGCCGCTTACACGAACAATTATTTCGTCGTGCGCCAGGCATTGTTCATCGGTATATCGATCATCGTCGGCGCGCTGGTGTTCCGCATTCCCGTGGCCACCTGGCAAAAGATCGCGCCGTGGCTGTTCATCGGCACCCTGGTGCTGCTGGTGATGGTCTTGATACCGGGCCTGGGCGTGTCGGTCAACGGCGGTCGCCGCTGGCTGAACCTGCCGGGCCTGCGGCCGCAGCCGTCCGAGCTAATGAAGGTGGTGATGGTGCTGTACGCGGCCGATTACACGGTGCGCAAGCAGGAATACATGCACAAGCTGACCAAGGGCTTCATGCCGATGGCGCTGGCTGTGAGCTTCGTCGGCCTGCTGCTGCTGATGGAGCCCGATCTGGGTGCTTTCGGCGTGATCGTCTGCATCGCCATGGGTATCCTGTTCCTGGGCGGCGTCAACGCCATCTGGTTCGGCGGCATCGGCGCCATGCTGACGGCGATCTTCGTCACCATCATCGCCTTGTCGAAATTCCGCCGCGAGCGGTTTTTCGCGTATCTCGATCCGTGGCAGGAAGATAATGCCCTGAACAAGGCTTACCAGCTGACGCACTCGCTGATCGCCTTCGGGCGCGGCGAACTGTTTGGCGTGGGCCTGGGCGGCAGCGTGGAAAAGCTGCACTACCTGCCCGAAGCGCATACGGACTTCTTGCTGGCCGTGATCGGCGAGGAGCTTGGCCTGGTGGGCGTGCTGATCGTGATCGGCATGTTCTACTGGATTATCAAGCGCGCGTTCGACATCGGCCGCCAGGCGATCGCCATCGACCAGACCTTCGCGGGACTGACGGCGAAAGGCATCGCCATCTGGATCGGCGTGCAGACCTTCATCAACATGGGCGTGAACCTGGGCCTGCTGCCGACCAAGGGCCTGACTTTGCCCCTGATGAGTTATGGCGGCACGGGCGTACTGATTAACTGTATCGGCCTGGCGATCTTGCTGCGCATCGATTACGAAAACCGGATCCTGATGCGCGGAGGCCGGCTATGAACAACGTGACGAACTTGAAAACGACGAAAAGACTGATGATCATGGCGGCCGGCACCGGCGGCCATATTTTCCCGGGCCTGGCGATTGCGCAGACCATGCGCGCGCGCGGCTGGGAAGTGAGCTGGCTGGGCACGACCCATGGCATGGAGCAGGAACTGGTGCCGAAAAGCGGCATTCCCATGGACGCCATCGAATTTTCCGGCATGCGCGGCAAGGGCCTGGCGCATACGCTCAAAGGCGGCTTCAGGATGCTGGCCAGCCTCTTTGCCATCCGCCGCTTCATCGCCAGCCGCAAGCCGGACGTGGTGATGGGCATGGGCGGCTACGTCACCGTGCCGGGCGGCCTGATGGCGCGCCTGAAGGGCGTGCCGCTGGTGCTGGTCAATGCCGATGCGGCGCTGCTGTTGTCGAACAAGACGCTGGTGCCGCTGGCGCAGCAGGTGTGCTTCGGTTTTCCCGCCGATTTCGGCAGCGCCGCCGGCAAGGCCGTCGTCACGGGCAATCCCGTGCGCGCCGAGATCCTCGCCATGGCGCCGCCGGCCTCGCGTTTCGCGGGCCGCAGCGGGCCGCTGCGCATCCTGGTGGTGGGCGGCAGCCTGGGCGCGAAAGCGCTGAACGACAATCTGCCTGCCGCGCTGGCACTGATGCCGGAGGGCGTACGTCCGCTGGTGACGCACCAGTCGGGCAAGAAGAATATCGACGCCCTGCATGCCGCGTATGCGCAGGCGGGCGTGCAAGCCAATGTGGTCGATTTCATCGACGACATGGCCAGGGCGTATACCGAGGCCGACCTGGTGATTTGCCGCGCAGGCGCCATCACCCTGTCGGAATTGACGGCGGCCGGCGTGGCCAGCGTGCTCGTGCCGCTGGTGGCGTCGACCACGAGTCACCAGCGCGACAATGCGCAATGGATGGCGAAGCAGGGCGCGGCGATTCATCTGCCGCAGACGGAAATGAGTGCGGCGTCGCTGAGCACCCTGCTGGCGTCCTTGACGCGCGACAGCTGCCAGCACATGGCGCAGGCGGCACTGGCAGCAGGCAAGCGCGACGCCAATGAGGCGATCGCACACGTATTGGAAAAACTGGCATGAGGTTAGCTCTGTGAAGCATAAAGTAAACAATATCCACTTTGTCGGCATTGGCGGCAGCGGCATGAGCGGCATCGCCGAAGTGCTGGTCAACCTCGGCTACAAGGTGTCGGGTTCCGACCTGGGCAGCAATGCGGCGACGCAGCGCCTGGCGAGCCTGGGCGCGACTGTCATGCTCGGCCACGCGGCCGAGAATATCGGCGACGCCGATGCGGTGGTGACATCGGGCGCCGTCCCGCAAGACAATCCGGAAGTGGTGGCCGCGCGCGCGCGCAAGATCCCGCTGGTGCCGCGCGCCGTGATGCTCGGTGAATTGATGCGTTTGAAACGCGGCATCGCCATCGCGGGCACGCACGGCAAGACGACGACCACCAGCCTGGTCGCGTCCGTGCTGGCGCAGGGCGGCCTCGACCCGACTTTCGTCATCGGCGGACGCCTGACCAGCGCGGGCGCGAACGCCAAGCTGGGCTCGGGCGATTACCTGGTGGCCGAAGCGGACGAATCGGACGCCTCGTTCCTGAACCTGACGCCGATGATCGAAGTGATCACGAATATCGACGCCGATCACATGGACACTTACGAGCACGACTTCGAAAAGCTCAAGCAGGCCTTCGTGCAGTTCACGCACCGTTTGCCTTTCTATGGCCGCGCCATGTTGTGCATCGACGATCCGCATGTGCGCGCCATCATCCCCTTCGTGACCAAGCCGGTCACCACCTATGGCTTCGCGGAAGACGCCGAAGTGCGCGCCATCAATGCGCGTGCCGTGGGACTGGAAATGCATTTCACCGTGCTGCAGGAAGGCTATCCCGATCTCGACGTGGTGCTGAACCAGCCCGGCATGCACAATGTGCAGAATGCCTGTTCGGCGATCGCCATCGCGCGCGAAATCGGCATCGCCGACAGCGCCACGCAGCAGGGCCTGGCCGAGTTCTCCGGCGTGGGCCGGCGCTTCACGCGCTATGGCGACGTGGCACTGCCGAGCGGCGGCACTTTTGCGCTGGTCGACGATTTCGGCCACCATCCGGTGGAAACGGAAGTCACCCTGGCCGCCGCGCGCGCCGCCTATCCTGGCCGCCGCCTGGTGCTGGCTTTCCAGCCGCACCGCTACAGCCGCACGCGCGACCTGTTCGAAGATTTCGTCAAGGTGCTCGGTGCGCCCGACGTGCTGCTGCTGTCTGAAGTGTATGCGGCCGGCGAAGCGCCTATCGTCGCCGCCGACGGCCGCGCATTGGCGCATGCGCTGCGCGCGCGCGGCAAGATCGAACCGATTTTCGTCGAGTCCATGACGGACATGGCCGACACCATCATGAGCGTGGCGCGCGACGGCGACGTCGTGCTGACCATGGGGGCCGGCTCGATCAGCGGCATCCCGAATCAACTGACAACGTATCAATCTCACACTGTAAAGGCCTGACGTGAACCAAGCTTCAGCTATCGACGTTAAACAATTGGGCAAGGTCGGCGTCCTGTTCGGCGGCCGCTCGGCCGAGCGCGAAGTGTCGCTGATGTCCGGCGCGGGCGTGTTGGCCGCGTTGAAAAGCCACGGCGTGGATGCGCATGGCTTCGACACGGGCGAACGCAGCCTGGCCGAACTGGCCGCAGAAAAATTTGACCGCGTCTTCATTGCGCTGCACGGCCGCTTTGGTGAAGACGGCAGCCTGCAGGGCGCGCTGGAACAACTGGGCATTCCCTACACGGGCAGCGGCGTGATGGCTTGCTCGGTGGGCATGGACAAGGTTTACACCAAGATGATCTGGCTGATGCACCAGCTGCCGACGCCGAAGTACGCGGTGCTGGACGACAGCTCCGACTTGTCGAAGGTCGCCGCGCAACTGGGCTTGCCGCTGATCGTCAAGCCGCCGCATGAAGGCTCGAGCATTGGCATCACGACGGTCAACGAGGCGTCGGCCTTCCAGGCGGCCTATGACATCGCCGCCGGTCTCGATGATTCTGTGCTGGCCGAGGAATTCATCAAGGGCCGCGAGTTTACCGTCGCGATCCTGGGCAAGGGCGCCGCGGCGCGCGCGCTGCCGCCGATTGAAATCGTCGCCCCGCAAGGCAATTACGATTACCAGAACAAGTACTTCACGGACGATACGCAGTATTTCTGCCCGCCGCAGCTGGACCCGGCGATCATCGCCGAGATGGAACGCATCGCCCTGGCAGCGTACCGCGCCCTCGGCTGCGAAGGCTGGGGACGGGTCGATGTGCTGATGCGCGCGGCCGACAGCAAGCTGTTTTTGCTGGAGGTGAATACGTCGCCCGGCATGACGGGCCACTCGCTCGTGCCGATGGCGGCGCGCGCGGAAGGCACCTGCTATGAAGACCTGTGCCTGGAAATCGTTTCCGGCGCAAGCCTGAAAATGCACAAGGGACAGCGCTGATATGTGGCATGACGCTAAAAGCCTGAATACGACTGCCAACGGCTTGTTGGCCGCGGTTCTGGTCGTATGCGTGGCGGCCGGCGTCTGGTGGGTGTCGCAGCGTCCCATGTTCGACCTGCGCAGCATCAAGGTGGAAAGTGTGGACGACAAGGGTCTGCGTCACGTGAATTACCTGACCCTGCGCAGCGGCACGTTGGGCCGCATCAAGGGCAATTTCTTCACGACCAACCTGGAAAGCGTGCGCGGCGTGTTCGAATCGGTGCCCTGGGTGCGCCGTGCCAGCGTGCGGCGCGAGTGGCCGAACCAGCTGATCGTGGCGCTGGAAGAACACGAAGCGCTGGGCACCTGGGGCGAGGATGGACGTCTGCTGTCGGTCAAGGGCGACGTGTTTACGGCCAATGTGGCCGAAGCCGAAGATGACCATGAATTGCCTGCCTTCGCCGGCCCCGATGGCAGCGAGAAGGAAGTGCTGGCCACCTACGTGCAGCTGGCAAAGTGGTTTTCACCTTTGAAGATGGTGCCTGAATCGCTGTCGCTGTCGAGCCGCTATGCGTGGACGGTGAAACTGGATAACGGCATGAGCGTGGCGCTGGGGCGCGAGCAGAATCATACGACCCTGAAGGCGCGGGTCGACCGGCTGGTGGGCATCTACCCGCAGCTGGCGAGCCGGCTGGAGAATATCGACACAATCGATATGCGCTACCAGAATGGCCTGGCGCTCAGTTCCGCCGGCCTGGTGATACCGGCCGAAGGCAAGGATGGCAGGCCGGCGCCGGCGATCAGGAAGAAGAATGGCAGTCCGATTAAAAAACCGACTTAACCCAATAATTTTAATTTATAGCCCATACAGTAGGCGACAGAAATGACAAAAGACGCGAAAAACCTGATCGTCGGCCTCGACATCGGCACCTCGAAAGTGGTGGCGGTGGTAGCCGAAGTGATGTCCGACGGACGCCACGAAGTGATCGGGCTGGGCCAGCACGAATCGAAGGGCCTGAAAAAGGGCGTGGTGGTCAATATCGAGGCCACGGTGGAATCCATCCAGCGCGCGCTGGAAGAGGCCGAGCTGATGGCTGACTGCAAGATCCGCAATGTGTACGCGGGCATTGCGGGCAGCCATATCCGCAGCTTCAATTCCAGCGGCATGGTGGCCATCAAGGACAAGGAAGTGACGGCGACCGACGTGGCGCGCGTCATCGAGACGGCAAAAGCGGTTAACATTCCGACCGATCAGCAATTGCTGCACACGGTGCCGCAAGAGTTCATCGTCGACAGCCAGGAAGATGTGCGCGAGCCTATCGGCATGAGCGGCATCCGCCTGGAAGTAAAGGTGCATATCGTCACCGGAGCCGTGTCGGCGGTGCAGAACATCGTCAAGTGCGTGCGCCGCTGCGGCCTGGAAGTGTCGGACCTGATCCTGCAGCCGATGGCGTCGGCCGATGCGGTGCTCACGCCCGACGAGAAGGAACTGGGCGTGGTGCTGATCGACATCGGCGGCGGCACGACCGATGTGGCGGTATTCTCCGATGGCGCGATCCGCCATACGGCAGTCATTCCCATCGCCGGCGACCAGATCACCAACGACATCGCCATGGCCTTGCGTACCCCGACCGCGGAAGCGGAAGAAATCAAGATCCGCTATGGCGTGGCCAAGCAGGTCCTGGCCGACCCTGGCGAATCGCTGGAAGTGCCTGGCCTGGGCGACCGCGGCCCGCGCAACCTGTCGCGCCAGGCGCTGGCGGCAGTGATCGAGCCGCGCGTCGAGGAGCTGTTCGCGATGGTGCACCAGGTGGTGCGCGAATCCGGTTATGAAGGCGTGCTGTCGTCGGGCATCGTGCTCACGGGCGGCACTTCCATCATGCCCGGCATGGTGGAAATGGCGGAAGATATTTTCCTGAAACCGGCGCGCCTGGGCACGCCCGAGTATCGGGGCCAGCTGGCCGACGTGGTGCGCAGTCCGCGCTATGCCACGGTATTGGGCCTGCTGCTGGAAGCGAAGAAGCAATACCTGCGCGGCCACATTGTGACGCGTCAGGACGGCTCGGTGAAGGCAGTCTGGCAGCGCATGAAGGAATGGTTTTTGGGCAATTTTTAAGGGCGTACTTCAAGCCCGGCAGCACAGGTTTTTTGGCAGCATCGCAGGTACACACACATAACTTTATTTTATATTTAACCGCAGTTTTCAATCTCCAGTTCTCCTACCAATATGAGGCCTGGCGCTTGGAAACCGCATCTGATAGGAGCACATCATGGAGTTCGATATGGTCGATAACACAGCTATAGGTACCGTCATCAAGGTCGTCGGCGTCGGCGGTGCGGGTGGCAATGCAGTCCAACACATGATCAACAAAGGCATGTCGGGTGTGGAGTTCATTGCCGCCAACACCGACGCACAGGCCCTGTCGACATCGAAGGCGCACAACATCATCCAGATCGGCGATACCGGCCTGGGCGCCGGCATGAAGCCTGCCGTCGGCCGCCAGCTGGCCGAAGAATCGCGCGCGCGCATCGCCGACGCGCTGCGCGGCGCGCACATGGTCTTCATCGCTGCCGGCATGGGCGGCGGCACGGGCACGGGCGCGGCGCCTATCGTGGCCGAAGTGGCCAAGGAACTGGGCGCGCTGACGGTCGCCGTGGTATCGAAGCCCTTCTCGTACGAAGGCCAGAAGTGCATGGACATCGCCGACGAAGGCCTGGAGCAGCTGTCGCTGCACGTCGATTCGCTGATCATCATCCTCAATGAAAAACTGGAAGAGATCTACGAGGACGAAAGCATGCTGGAATGGATGCAGCACGCCGATGATGTGCTCAACAACGCGGTGGCCGGCATTGCCGAGATCATCAACGTGCCGGGCCACATCAACGTCGACTTCAATGACGTGAAAACCATCATGGGCGAGCAGGGCAAGGCCATGATGGGTACGGCGACCGCTTCCGGCGTCGACCGCGCGCGCATCGCCGCCGAACAGGCTGTCGCTTCGCCGCTGCTGGACGGCATTGATCTCTCTGGCGCGCGCGGCGTGCTGGTCAACGTCACGGCCAGCCGTGGCTTGAAAGGTAAAGAGATCAAGGAAGTCATGGCTGCCGTGCGCGCGTTTGCCGCGCCGGACGCGTCGATCGCGCAAGGTATCGCCTACGACGACGCCATGGGCGACGACATCCGCGTCACCGTGGTGGCCACGGGCCTGGGCCGTGCCAAGAAAAACATCCAGCTGGTACCGCAGCAAGTGCTGCGCACCGGCACCCACAACAGCCCGCTGACCCCGTCGGCTGCCATGGGTAGCGCGCAAGCGGCGACGACGACGGTTGGCGTGGCCACGCCGGCAGCCGGTTTCGACGGCATGAAGGCGCCGGCGGTATGGCGCCGCGAATCGGCTTCCGAGCAAGTGCGCGCGATGGAAAAGAATGGCATGGAAACGTATGACATTCCTGCCTTCCTGCGTAAACAGGCTGATTAAGGTGGTTTGATGCAAGCAAGGATAACGGCGGCCTGAGGGTCGCCGTTTTTTTTGCCGTTTTTTGACTTTTTCCTTTGCCTTTCCGGCCACTTTCTGCACAAATACGGCAAGTCAGGCATACTATCGCGCAGTGTCGGCATCATGCCGGCAGCATCCTCAACCGACAGTACACAAGGAGTCAATATGACCATCAAGATCGGCGACACCCTGCCAGAAGGCACCCTGGCCGAATTCATCGAAAGCGAAACCGAAGGTTGCGCACTGGGCCCGAACACGTTCAACGTGCAAGACCTGGTCAAGGGCAAGAAGATCGCCATCTTCGGCCTGCCAGGCGCGTACACTCCGACCTGCTCCGCACAGCACGTGCCAGGCTATGTGCAGCACGCTGCCGACCTGAAAGCCAAAGGCGTCGATGAAATCTGGTGCATCTCCGTCAACGACGCGTTCGTGATGGGTGCCTGGGGCCGCGACCAGAAAGCCACGGGCGTGGTACGCATGATGGCTGACGGCAATGCCGCCTACAGCAAGGCCCTGGGCCTGGACGCCGACTTTTCCAAGCACGGCATGGGCACGCGCTCGCAGCGCTACTCGATGCTGGTCGACAATGGCGTCGTGACGCAATTGAACGTCGAGCAGGGCGGCAAGTTTGAAGTGTCGAATGCCGAGACCTTGCTGGGCCAGCTGGCGTAAGCCGACGTGCGGAATTGGCATCACGTTTGCTCTGGCATTGTTGGATTACGCGCTGCGCGCTAATCCAACCTTGTATTATTCCCCTCATGCCGTTCGTGGTATTGCGAACGGCATCGACCGCTGTCAAAATCTTGGTAGGCATATCAAGACCGGGTAACTGGATGCCGTATCCGGCCTCAGGCCCCGAGCCAGCTCCGTAGATCTCGCACCAGTTACCCATCCTCCATGTCAAGATCGGACAGTATCTTTGGCACCGGCATGCCGGTTAGCCCGCATTTGCAAGGTAGATCGCAAGAGGAACACAGCATGTTTAATTTAGGAATCGACGTTGCCAAGGCCAAGCTCGACTGCGCGCTGCGCCTACCCAACGGCAAGCATCGTAACAAGGTTGTCGAGAACAACCACACAGGATTCACTGCACTCAACGCATGGCTGCTGAAGCACGCTGCCGGCAACCCCAGGGTGTGCATGGAAGCGACTGGCACCTATTGGGAAGGGGTGGCCGAATATCTCGCTGGACTTGGCATGGTGGTCAGTGTCATCAATCCGGCCCAGATCAAGGCCTTCGGCGCTTCGCGCCTGGTGCGCACCAAGACCGACAAGGTCGACGCACAACTGATCGCCGACTTCGCCCACGAACGCCAGCCAGAGCCCTGGCTGGCGCCATCGCCCGCCGAGCAATCGCTGCGCGCGTTGGTGCTGCGCCTGGATGCCCTGCAGGCGATGCGCCTGCAGGAAAGCAACCGGCTTGAAGTCGCGCGCGCGGCGGTACGCCAGGGTATCGCGGATCATATTGCCTGGCTCGACGCCGAGATCAAGGCGCTGATCCTGGCGATCCGCCGCCATATCGATGACGACCCGGATTTACGCGACAAGCGCGAACTGCTCGATAGCATCCCTGGCCTGGGCGAGCGGACGATTCCGGTACTGCTGTCCTACTACGCCAATCCGGACCGCTTCGACAGCGCCAAGCAGGCGGTAGCGTTTGCGGGACTCGACCCGCGCCAGCACGAGTCGGGTTCCAGCGTGCGTGGCAAGCCACGCATGTCGAAGGTTGGCCACAGCTTCCTGCGCAAGGCACTGTACATGCCGGCCATGGTGGCAGTCCATAAGACGCCTTGGGGCAAGCGCTTCGGTCAGCGCCTGCGTGACGCCGGCAAGGCGCCCAAGCTGATCATCGGCGCCATGATGCGCAAGCTGGTGCATGTGGCATTTGGTGTGCTCAGGTCGGGAAAAATATTTGATCCGGCCTTGCATGCCGCTTGACGGGGATAACAGTATCTACGCAATAAAAAACGGCGCCATCGGCGCCGTTTTCACATTTACTGTACCTGCGGCTTGGTCGCCTCGAACATGGCCGCATCGATGCTGAACGAATAATCGTCCTGCAGCGCAAAATATCTGCGTGCTTCCTCGGGCGCGCCATCGAACAGGTTGCGGATGGCCGCCACTCTCTCGCCTGGCGTGCGCATGCGCGCCACCCACTCGTCGAACTGCATCGTCAGCTTCCACACGCTGCGCAAACTGTGCGTAAAGCCCGCGTTATTGAATTTGGCGCCCCACTCGCAGCTGCGGTAATCGCGCACGTGCGACGCGTCGCGCAGCATTTCCACCGCCTGCAGGGTGCTGTCGTACAGGGCCGTCTTGGGCGCGACGATATCGACCACTAATAACGTGCCGTTCGGGCGCAGCACGCGCCAGGCTTCCGCCAGGGCGGCGGCCACGTCGTTCCAGTGGTGCGCGGAAAAGCGCGTGACGACCATGTCGAAGCTGGCGTCGGCAAACGGTAACCGGGCCACATCGCCCTGTTGCGTGCGGATGTTGTGCAAGCCGCGCTGCACCCTGGCGCAGTCGACCACGTCGAGCATCGGTTGCGCCAGGTCGTAGGCGACGACGGATGCGGCCACGGGAGCGACGGCGAAGCTGGCGTGGCCGGCGCCGCAGCCCAGGTCGAGTACCACCGGCTTGCTGTGGCGGCGCGCGCACTCCTGCATCAGCACCAGGTCGGCCCCTTGCGCGTGGATCGCGCTGCTCAGGTAGGCATTCGCCGTCTTGCCAAACTGTTCGGTAACGACATCGTGCTGTTGCATGGTTTTCTCCTGTTGATGGGTGAGTTCCTGCAGAATAGGGATAAAATTATCCTGTAACAAGACCATAACTTATACTGGTATATTTACTACCATGCATCCCTGTCATGTCGAGCAAACTCGCTGAATTCATTCGCGCCCGGCGCGAAGCCGTCACTCCCGCCATGGCCGGCTTGCCTGGAGGTGGGCGCCGCCGCACGCCAGGCTTGCGGCGCGAAGAGCTGGCGCAGCTGTGCGATGTCAGCCCCACCTGGCTGACGTGGCTGGAGCAGGGGCGGCCCGTGTCGGCGTCGGCCAAGATGCTTTCTCGCCTGGCGCAGGTGCTGCGGCTGAGCGCGGCCGAGCGCGCCTATCTGTTCGAGGTGGCCGACAAGCATGACCCCAGCCACGGCACAGGCGAGGGCGGAGGACCCGCTAGCGCCGAGCTGGCAGCCATCGTCGCCGCCATCGACGCGCCCGCGTACATCCTCGACCGCGAATGGAATGCCGTGGCGTGGAACGGAGCCGCGTCCAGCTTGTTCACGGGCTGGCTGCATGGCGACGGGGACGCGCCGAACCAGCTGCGCTTCATGTTCCTGGATGCGGGGGCGCGCGAGCTGGTCGTCGGCTGGCCCGAACGGGCGCAGCGGCTGGTCGCGGAATTCCGCGCCGATATCGGCCGCCAGGCGGACCAGGCGCCGCTGGCCGGCCTGATCGCGGAACTGGCCGGCGCCAGCCTTGAATTTCGCCAGTGGTGGGGCGCGCAGCAGGTGCAGGGCCGCGATGGGGGATTGCGCCGCTTCCAGCATGCACAGCAGGGGCTGCTGGAGTTCAATCAGGTGACCTTGCACCTGGCACGCCAGCACGACTTGAAACTGGTGATGCTGTTGCCGGTGTCATAAGGTAAACGGTCGCGCTTGCTATAATCGGGCTGACGGTGTGGCCTTGCCAACCGGTCCTGGCTCCGGCCGTCGCCATGATGACGGTCCCGTTCTTTTGCCCGGAGTCTGTCCTGTTACCCCGCAACCAAAACCTGCGCAGCATCTATGTGATGCTGATCGCCGTCGCCATGTTTTCCCTGATGGACACAGCCATGAAGCTGTTGTCCGCCCATTATCCGCCCATGCAGGTGACGGCCTTGCGTGCCCTGTCGTCCTTGCCGCTCGTGTGCCTGTACCTGCTGTATCGCGGCGCTTTCAAGAACGTGCTGAAGGTGCGCTGGCCGCTGCACTTGCTGCGCGGCGCGCTGGGCGTGCTGATGATCACCTTGTTCGCCTATGGCTTGAAGCGCATGTCGCTGGCCGAGACGTATGCGCTGTTCTTCGTCGCGCCCTTGCTGATCACGGTCCTGTCGGTTTTTATTCTGAAGGAAAAAGTCGATGTCGCGCGCTGGTGCGCCATCGCCGTGGGGCTGCTGGGGGTGCTGGTGGCGCTGCGTCCGGACGGCTCGGGATTCTTTTCGCTGGCCGGCCTGGCCGTGCTGGGTTCGGCCGCCTGCTACGCCATTTCGGCCGTCACGGGACGCATCCTGAGCCGCACGGACGCCAGCGAAAGCATGGTCTTCTGGCTGATGGTGATGATGGCCATCGGCGGCGTGGCCCTGTCGGCGCATGAGTGGGTGAGCATCCGCCGCGAAGACTGGTGGCTGTTGGCGGGCTTGTCCGTCAGCGGCTTCCTGGGCCAGCTGGCCATCACGGAGGCATTTCGCTTTGGCAAGGCGTCCAGCGTGGCGCCGTTCGAATACTCGGCCCTGGCCTGGGGCATGGCCCTGGACTGGCTGCTGTGGCGCGCCTTGCCCGACGAATACACCCTGATCGGCGCGGCCATCATCATCGGCAGCGGCATTTACCTGGTGCGGCGCGAAGCCGTGCACGCCGAGAGCGAACATCCATGACGGCCGGATGTGGTTTTTCTGGCGTGGCTCATGCCGCGCCGCAACGAACATTGAGCAAATAGATATAATCGACAGATGTTAAAACAACGCACTATCAAACAACAGGTCCGCACCATCGGTGTCGGTTTGCACTCTGGCACCAAGGTCGAGCTGACCTTGCGTCCCGCCGCGATCGACACGGGCATCGTGTTTCGCCGCATCGACCTCGATCCCATCGTGGAATTTCCCGCCAGCGCCATGGCCGTGGGCGATACGCGCATGGCTTCCGTGCTGATCAAGGATGGCGCCAGGGTGTCTACCGTGGAACATCTGATGTCGGCCGCGGCCGGCCTGGGCGTGGACAATATGGTTATCGACGTGAATGCGGAAGAAATTCCCATCATGGATGGGTCCGCCTCGTCCTTCGTCTATCTGCTGCAGCAGGCTGGCGTGGAAGAGCAGCAGGCGCCGAAGAAATTCATCAAGGTCATCAAGCCTGTGGAAGTGCGTCACGGCAAGGGTGACGCGGAGAAATGGGCGCGCCTGTCGCCGTACGACGGCTTCAAGCTCGATTTCTTCATCGAATTCAACCATCCTGCCGTCGACGGCACGATGCAGCGCGCCTCCGTCGACTTCGGCGACGTGTCGTATGTGCACGACGTGGCGCGCGCGCGCACCTTTGGTTTCATGCAGGACGTGGAAAGCTTGCGCGGCATGGGCCTGGCGCGTGGCGGTTCGCTGGAAAACGCCATCGTCATGGATGAATACCGCATCTTGAATGCCGATGGCCTGCGCTATGAAGACGAGTTCGTGCGCCACAAGATCCTCGACGCCATCGGCGACCTGTACCTGGTGGGCCACCCCTTGCTCGCGTATTACACGGCGCACAAATCGGGCCACGCACTGAACAACCAGCTGCTGCTGGCGCTGCTGGATCAGCCGGATGCGTATGAAATCGTCTCGTTCGATACCAACGAGGCGGCGCCGCAGTCGTATCTCCGTCAAATGGAGCGCGAGTGGTCGTTGACGTAGGTCGGATTAGGCCGCAGGCCGTAATCCGGCAACCCCGCAGGCGCCAACAATGTTGTCGGATTACGGCCCGAAGGGCCTAATCCGACCTACGTGCTGCCGCCTGGCGTTGCTAATCTTTAGGTTCGCGGTGGTGGCGGACCATGTTGCGCAGCGCCGCGATCAATTGCTCGTTCTGCTTCGACGCGGGCAGGGCCGTGCTCAGCTCTTCCAGCGCCGACATGGCTTTTTCCGGCAAGACCAGCGCCCGCGTATGCACGATGGGCGCGATGCTCTTGATGACCTGCACTTTCAGCTTGATGCCTGAAATTTGCCAGCCCTTTCTTTCCAGCTCCCCTTGCAGTTTCGGTAATTGCTGCTTGAGCTTGGCCGCCAGCGCCGCGTTCGGCGTGGCCAGCACCAGCTGGCCGCCCTCGAATTGCAGGATGTCGCAATGCTCGAACATCGCCGGCAAGGCTTTGGCGCAATCTTTTTGCAGGGCGGCCAGGCGCGTGACGGTGGGCATCAGGGATGCCATCGTCGCATTGCCGCGCAGAAAATCGGTCGCGCCCGTCGCGGCCGGGCCTGAGCGGGCAAAGCCGTAGCCGCGGCGCGGTGCCGGAGAATAAGTGGGAGTTCGCATGGCCGAAACATAGCACACTCGCCCGCGCATGACGAGTGCGGCGGCGGGTGCGGCGCAGGCGGGCAGGTCGTATTGCCTTACAGTATGGAAAATGTCCGCACTTTCTGCCATTTGTTTGTCATTAAGCTATTGTTATATGGTGCATTAGCCCAACCTTGGCGGGAACGCATGATAAAATCATCGTCTTTTGCCATAGTCGAACTCCGTGCGGTCACGCGATTGTTACCTCGTTGTCACCTACCGAGCTTTTTTTAACGGCGTTTTTTCAAGAATTCAAGCATGTCATTACTGACCCAGATTTTCGGTAGCCGCAACCAGCGGCTGCTCAAGCAATACCAAAAAACGGTACGCGAGATCAATGCGCTCGAGCCGGCCATCGAAAAGCTGTCGGATGCCGAGCTGCAAGCGAAGACGCCTGCCTTCAAGGAACGCATCGCCGCTGGCGAAGCGCTCGATGCCTTGTTGCCGGAAGCATTTGCCGTCTGCCGCGAGGCCAGCAAGCGCGTCCTGCGCATGCGCCATTTCGATGTGCAGATGATCGGCGGCATGGTCTTGCATTTCGGTAAGATCGCGGAGATGGGCACGGGCGAGGGCAAGACCCTGATGGCCACCTTGCCAGCCTATCTGAATGCCTTGTCGGGCAAGGGCGTGCATATCGTCACCGTCAATGATTACCTGGCGCAGCGCGATGCCGAGACCATGGGCCGCCTGTATGCATGGCTGGGCCTGTCGACTGGCGTGAACATGTCGCAGATGGAGCACAGCGCCAAGCAGCAGGCGTACAACTCCGACATCACGTATGGCACGAATAACGAATTCGGTTTCGACTTCTTGCGCGACAACATGGTCTACGAAGCGCGCGAGCGCGTGCAGCGCAGCCTGAACTTCGGCATCGTCGATGAAGTCGATTCGATCCTGATCGATGAAGCGCGTACGCCGTTGATCATTTCGGGCCAGGCCGAGAACCACACGGACCTGTATTACAAGATCAATGAAGTGCCTGCGCTGTTGACTTTGCAGATCGGCGAAGAAACGCCGGACGGCAAGGGCAAGGTTGACGTGCCGGGCGACTACACCAAGGATGAAAAGGCGCACCAGGTGCTGCTGACGGAAGCGGGCCACGAAAAGGCCGAGCGCATCCTGATGGAAATGGGCCTGCTGCCGGAAGGCGCTTCGCTGTACGATTCGGCCAATATCAGCCTCGTGCATCACCTGTATGCGGCCCTGCGCGCGCATGCGCTGTACTTCAAGGATCAGCACTACGTGGTGCAGAACAGTGAAGTCGTCATCGTCGATGAATTCACGGGCCGTCTGATGACGGGCCGCCGCTGGTCCGATGGCTTGCACCAGGCCGTCGAAGCGAAGGAAGGCGTCAAAATCCAGAACGAGAACCAGACCCTGGCCTCGATCACCTTCCAGAACTACTTCCGCATGTACGCCAAGCTGGCCGGCATGACGGGTACGGCCGATACCGAAGCATACGAGTTCCAGGAAATCTACGGCCTGGAAACGGTCGTGATCCCGCAAAACCGTCCGTTGCAGCGCAAGGATCGCCAGGATCAGGTCTACAAATCGTCGGCGGAAAAATACAACGCGATGTTGAACGACATCCGCGACTGCTACGAGCGCGGCCAGCCCGTGCTGGTCGGTACGACCTCGATCGAGAACTCGGAATTGCTGTCGGGCATCCTGACCAAGGCCGGTTTGCCGCACAACGTGCTGAACGCGAAGCAGCATGCGCGCGAAGCGGAAATCATCGCCCAGGCAGGCCGTCCGAAAGCCATCACCATCGCCACCAATATGGCCGGTCGCGGTACGGACATCGTCTTGGGCGGTAACGTCGAAAACCAGATCAAGTTCATCGAAGCCAATCCTGAGCTGAGCGACGCCGACAAGGCCGCCCAGTCGCAGACCTTGCGCGATGAATGGCAGTCGCTGCATGACCACGTGGTCAATGCGGGCGGTTTGCACATCATCGGCACCGAACGCCACGAATCGCGCCGCGTCGACAATCAGTTGCGTGGCCGTGCCGGTCGCCAGGGCGATCCGGGTTCGTCGCGCTTCTACCTGTCGCTCGACGATGCGCTGCTGCGCATCTTCGCCGGCGACCGCGTGCGCGCCGTGATGGACCGTCTGAAAATGCCGGAAGGCGAACCGATCGAGGCAGGCATCGTCTCGCGTTCGATCGAATCGGCCCAGCGCAAGGTCGAAGCGCGCAACTTCGACATCCGCAAGCAATTGCTGGAATACGATGACGTCGCCAACGACCAGCGTAAAGTCATCTATCAGCAGCGTAACGAGTTGCTGGAAACGACAGACATTTCGGACATGATCGGCTCGCTGCGCCATGGCGTGTTCACCGACCTGGTGCACGAGTACGTGCCGCACGAATCGGTCGAAGAGCAGTGGGATATCAAGGGCCTGGAAAATACCCTGTCCAGCGAATGGCAGCTCGACTTGCCGCTGCAGCAAATGCTGGAAGCCGATTCGACCCTGACGGACGAAGAGATCCTGGAAAAAGTGCTGCTCGCGGCCGATGCCGTGTACCAGTCGAAGATCGATATCGTCGGCAAGGAATCGTTTAATGGCTTCGAGCGCAACGTCATGCTGCAAAGCGTGGACAGCCACTGGCGCGAACACCTGGCGGCGCTCGATCACCTGCGCCAGGGTATTCACCTGCGCGGTTATGCGCAGAAGAACCCGAAACAGGAATACAAGCGCGAAGCGTTTGAACTGTTTGGCCAGATGCTCGACATGATCAAGAACGACGTCACGAAACACGTGATGACGGTGCGTATCCAGTCGCGCGAAGAAGTCGATGCGGCCGAACAGGCGATGCAGCAGTCGCACGTGGAAAACGTGCACTACCAGCACGCCGAATTCGACCCGAACGCGGCGCCGGAAGAACTGCTGGCGCCTGTCGCCGGCGGCAACACGGACAACGTCGACGACATGAGCGTGAGCATGGGTGTCAAAGTGGGCCGCAACGACCCATGCCCTTGCGGCAGCGGCAAGAAGTACAAGGCTTGCCACGGCAAGCTGGCCTAAAGCCTGCTTGACTGCCTGAACAAGAACGGAGACCGCGGTCTCCGTTTTTTTATGTCCGCGATGGCATGAGTTGCGTGTTCATGTGTTCAGGGAAATGCCCAGTATTGCGGCGCCTGCGAGGGAATGCCTTTCAATCCGCCGCGGTTCCTTGCCCGTTGCCCCGTCTTGATCATGGTGGCGATATCGGTCAGCAGGACGCGGTTGCTGGCGAAGTAATCGTGTCCCATGAAGTTCATGATGACGGCCGAGGCATCGACGAGTTCCATGCCGGGGATGCCGACGACGGGGCCACGGATGTCGCCTATCCTGTCCCAGTCGGAAAAACTGTAGGAAGCGCGGATGGCCTTGTCGTTCGCGGACGCATACAGGGTGGCGGGAAGCTTGAGGCTGGCAAAACGGGGAGCGATCTGCTCGCGGAAGATATCGGCATTGATGTCCGGCGCCGCCAGCACCACCTGCTTGAACAGGGGCCGCAGCTCGGGGCGCTTTTCCAGCAGGTTGGCCAGGGCCACGGTCATCGGGCGGTTGCCCATGCTGTGGGCGATGATGTAGATATCGGTGGCGGAAGAATGGTCCGCGAAGTCGGCCAGGAAGGCCTGCAGGTGCGCCTGCGTCCATTCGGCGGAATTTTCATCGAACTCATAGCCGGCCAGGGTACCTTTCGACGGCCAGCTGTAGAACACGGGCAGGGCGCCGATATCGAGGTCGACCGCCATCTGCGCCGTGCGCCGGGCGGCGTCGTCAAACGAGTTGCTGTAGCCATGGATGTAGATGAAGGCGGCGTGCCGTTCCGGGGCGGCCTGTATCCTGGCCTTGGCGGTGGCGAGAAAACCCGCGCGCGACAGGCGCGTGGTTTCCTTGATCAGCACATATTTTTGCGCATTGTCGCCGGACAGGATGGCGTACCAGGGTGGCAATGGCAGTTCTCCCGGCGCTCTTTTCTCCGGGATGCTGACCACGACGCTGCCATAGCTGAGGTAGGGCGCCGCGCGGTTGGGCTGCCAGCCATAATTGTGGCTGCTGGCCTGGTATTGCCTGTCGGTGGCGTAATACACGGTGACGTGCGTGGCGCCGGCTGGCGCGATCTCGTTGCCGGACGTCAGCGTGCCGCCGCTGCCGGTGCTGCCGACCAGATTGCCGAGGCTGCCCGCCAAGCCGCCCGTGCCCGACCATGCGCCGCTCCACGGACTGGGCAGTGATGGCCGTGGTGCCGCGGCAGGTGGTGGAACTTCAGCCGCGGGCTGCGCTGCGGATGCTTGTTCAGTGACGTGGGTGCTGGCGCCATCTGCCGGGCCGCGCGGCACCGTACAGGCTGTCAACCAGCCCAGCAGGCAAAACAGGCATAGCCGATGCAACAGGCACGACAGGCCTGAAGCGCTGCGCCGCATCCGGTTTGACTGACCCTGCGCCATGACATCCTTCCCTGGACGGTGCGATAGCATGACTCGCCATCGTCCATTCCCATACCTTAGCGCCGCCAGGTGGCATGGTTCTGATAAATCACAAGCCTGGCCACGCTGCCTGCCTGCCCGCTGCGGCGCGGCCGGGGCCAGCGCGACTATTCACTTGCCGCATGTTCACCCGCGCCGCGAAGGCGCTACAATAGCGCTTCCATTTTCCCTCGCAGAAGAACTCCTATGGCCGTCAATTCTCCCAAGCCCGTCGCCGCCGACTTGAAAGCCGTCGCCGGCATTGAAATCGGTGTTGCCGAAGCCGGCATCAAGAAACCCAACCGCAAGGATTTGCTGGTATTGAAACTGGCGCCGACGGCCACCGTGGCCGGCGTGTTCACCTTGAACCGCTTCTGCGCCGCGCCCGTGCAAATTTCGAAAGCCAACCTGGCCGCCGTGACGGCCGGTGCCGCGCCGATCCGCGCGCTGCTGGTCAATACGGGCAACGCGAATGCGGGCACGGGCGAATCGGGCCTGGCCGACGCGCAGGCCAGCTGCGCCGCGCTGGCCGAACTGCTGGGCTGCACGCCGCAGCAAATCCTGCCGTTTTCCACCGGCGTGATCCTCGAACCGCTGCCCGTGCAGCGCCTAGTGGCCGGCTTGCCGCAAGCCGTGGCCGCGCTCACGTCGGACAACTGGTTCTCGGCCGCCGAAGCCATCATGACCACCGACACGCAGCCGAAAGCCGGTTCGCGCACGGTCACCATCGGCGACCACGCGGTGACCCTGACGGGCATCAGCAAGGGCGCCGGCATGATCAAGCCGAACATGGCCACCATGCTGGGTTTCCTCGCGTTTGACGCCACCGTGGCGCAACCGGTGCTGGACCAGCTGGTGAAGCAGGCGGCCGACAAATCGTTCAACTGCATCACCATCGACGGCGACACGTCCACCAATGACTCGTTCATGCTGGTGGCGACGGGCGCCGGCAGCCTGGTCATCGATTCCATCGATTCGCCGCATTATGCGGAACTGGCGGCCGCCGTCACCGAATTGTCGACCTTCCTGGCGCAAGCCATCGTGCGCGACGGCGAAGGCGCCACCAAGTTCATGACCGTGACCGTGGAAGACGGCCGCAACGTGGAAGAGTGCCGCAAGATCGCCTATTCCATCGCCCATTCGCCGCTGGTGAAAACGGCCTTCTTCGCGTCCGATCCGAACCTGGGCCGCATCCTGGCCGCCATCGGCTACGCGGGCGTGGACGATCTGGACGTGGGTCAATTGAATTTGTACCTGGACGACGTGTGGGTGGCCAAGAATGGCGGCCGCAACCCCGACTACCAGGAACAGGATGGCCAGCGCGTGATGCAGCAAAGCGAAATCACCATCCGCGTGAAACTGGCGCGTGGCGATGCCACGGCGACCCTGTGGACGTGCGACCTGTCGCATGACTACGTGTCGATCAACGCCGACTACCGCTCATGACCGGTCTCGATCAATTCCTGCTGCGCGCGGAAAGCTTGCTGGCGCGCGTGGAAGCGATCCTGCCGCAGGCGACGCCCGCGCCGGACTGGACCAGCTTTGCCTTCCGCTGGCGCCGGCGCCAGGGCGCAGCAGCTTATTTGCAGGCCGTGGCCCACGTGTCGAACATCGCGCTGGATGACTTGCACAATATCGGCACGCAAAAAGCGCAAATTGAACAGAACACGCGTCAGTTCGTCAGTGGTCGTCCGGCCAACAACGTGCTGCTGACGGGTGCGCGCGGCACGGGCAAGTCGTCGTTGATCAAGGCGTGCCTGAACCAGTTTGCCGGCCAGGGCCTGCGCCTGATCGAAGTGGATAAAGCGGACCTGGCCGACCTGCCCGACATCGTCGATCTGGTGGCGGCGCGTTCCGAGCGCTTCATCATCTTTTGCGACGACCTGTCGTTCGAAGAGGGAGAGAGCGGCTACAAGGCGTTGAAAGTGGCGCTCGACGGCAGCATTGCCGCGCAATCGGACAATGTGCTGATCTATGCCACCTCGAACCGCCGTCACCTGATGCCGGAACGGATGTCGGACAACACCAGCTACAAGACGGACGACGACGGCGATCTGCATCCGGGCGAGACGGTGGAAGAGAAAATTTCGCTGTCCGAGCGCTTCGGCCTGTGGCTGTCGTTTTACCCGTTCAAGCAGGATGATTACCTCGATATCGCGGCCCATTGGCTCGCCTCGTTCGGCTGCACGCCGGAGCAGATCGCGGCAGCGCGCGGCGACGCCCTGCGCTGGGCCTTGCAGCGCGGTTCCCGTTCGGGCCGGGTAGCCTGGCAATTCGCGCGCGATTATGCTGGGAAACTACCTGCGGGAAAGTTGCCGCAATGAGCGATGTGAAAGTGACACCGGTGGACGTCGCCGTCGGCATCCTGATGAAATCGAATGGCGACGTGCTGCTGGGCCAGCGCCCGGCCGGCAAGCCGTATGACGGTTATTGGGAATTCCCGGGCGGCAAGGTCGAGCCGGGCGAAGCCATTTTGGATGCCTTGAAACGCGAGTTCGTCGAGGAGCTGGGGCTGTATATCGACAGCGCCGAAGCCTGGTGCGGCATCGAATATGTGTATCCGCATGCCCATGTGCGCCTGCATTTCTATATCAGCCGCGAGTGGCGGGGCGAGCCGCAAAGCCTGGAAGGGCAGGCGTTCGCCTGGCAGGGCACGGTCGGCGTGGAACCCTTGCTGCCGGCCACCATTCCCCTGCTGGAATGGCTCGATGAGGTGCGCCGGGAATCGCTGGCGTCGGCCTGATCTGGTGCCAGCGGGCAGCGCCATGCTGCGCGCTGGCGCAAGCTTTCCTGTGACTTTCCTTGTATCGCGCGCGCTTTGCGCTACAGTGCTTGCATCAAGCACCGGGGAGTTCCGCATGCCGCTGACACTGACCTTTACCGACACCGATGAATTGCTGATCGCCGCGCTGCACAAGCGTGCCCGCGCGCATGGGCGCAGCATCGAAGAGGAGCACCGCGACATCCTGCGCAACGCCTTGCGGCCGCTGCCGAAGCGTCCGCTCGACGATATTTTGCGCAGCATGCCCGACGTGGGGCTGGACGCGGATTTCCAGCGCCGCTCCTGACCCGCCATGCCTATGCCCGCCTACCTGGTCGATACGGATGTGATCGTTGCTGCGCGCAAGGGCGGTGCCGCGCCGCCGGGTGTCGCGGATTTTTTCGAGCGGGTGGCGCCGGAGATGCGTTATGTGCCGGTGCAAGTGATCGCGCAATTGCGCGCTGGCATACAGCGCAGCTGGCGGCGCGAAGCGGCGCTGGAAGCACTGGCGCTGGAAGGCTGGCTGGAAGCCGTGCTGGCGGAATATGCGTCGCGGCTGCTGGAATTCGACCTCGATTGCGCGCTCGTGTGCGCGCGCCTGCATGCTCGCGGCCACGCGCACGGCGTCGATGGACAGATTGCGGCGATGGGCATCGCCTACGGCTTGACGGTGGTCAGCGGCAGGCTCGACAGTTTCGCGGCGCAGGGACTGCGCCTGGAAAATCCGTTTAATTGAGGCTGATTGCGGCTTACTGCGGTTTGTTGTCTTCGTCCGCGAGGGGATCTTCGAACGGATCGGCGGCGGGGATCGTGTATTTCTCTTCGGCCCAGGCACCCAGGTCGATCTGTTTGCAGCGTTCCGAGCAGAAGGGGCGGAATTTGTTGGCTTCAGTCCATTCGACTTTGGCGGCACAGGTAGGGCAGTTAACGACGGTCATGGCAATTACAGTTAAAAATTACAGAGCGTGAGCTCGAACGGAACATCGACTTCCAGCGGCTTGGGTTTCAAGTCGCCACCCTGGGTAGTGAAGCGTACCCACAGCATATATTTGTTGGCGGAAATTTCCGGGATGGCACCGCTGTTTTCATCCAGGCTCAGGCGCAGCATCTGGTACACCTTGCCTTGCAGCATTTGCTGGTAGCTGCCGCCATTGGCGATCAGTTTAACGGGTCCGCCGGAATCGCGCAGCAGGCGCAAGACCAGGGCCAGCGCATCGAACAGGGGCGCCAGCGGGGCGAACCAGGCGTGGATATCGGTCAGGCGCTGCTCGCAGCTGCGTTTTTGCCAGGCAAAGTACGAGGGCAAGTCGAATTCGCAGGCGCCGCCCGGGATGATGGTGCGGCCGCGGATGCTCATCAGCCATTCATTGTCGCGGATATTCTGCCCCGTCTTGCCTTGCGCCGCCACCAGGGCGCCGCTGACGCTGTCGAGTTCGCCGAGGATGGCGTCCAGGGTTTCCGGCTCCACATTCGGATTGCTGCGGTAACCCAGCAGGCTCTGGCGCTGGCGCTCGAGTTCCTGCAGCAGGTCGGACTTCAGGTCGGCGCGGCCGGCCACTTCGAGCATGTCGAAAATAGTTGCCAAGGCGACATGATGCTGCATTGCATGCTCTTGCTGGATGAAGAACTTGAATTTGTCGTACAGGTCTTCCAGCCGCAACAAGGTACGTATGCGTTCGTTGAAAGGGTATTCGTAGACAATCAAAATAATTCCCTTAAGTAAGGACCTGCAAACAATCCCGTGATTTTGAACCAAGCGTCGACAAATTACAAACGTTGCGGCCCGATTCCGGCCATTCTTTTTGAAAATGCCAGATATAAATCGTGCAACTGGGCAATCTGCGGCGCCAGGGCGGCCAAATCGCCATTATTGTCGATCACATCGTCCGCCGCCGCCAGGCGCATGGCGCGCGTGGCTTGCGTGGCCATGATGGCTTTGACTTGTTCTTCCGATAAGCCATTGCGTGCCATCACGCGCGACACTTGCAGGCTTTCCAGGCAATCGATGACCAGCA
This sequence comes from Janthinobacterium sp. PAMC25594, assembly GCF_019443505.1. NCBI lineage: Bacteria > Pseudomonadati > Pseudomonadota > Betaproteobacteria > Burkholderiales > Oxalobacteraceae > Janthinobacterium > Janthinobacterium sp. PAMC25594. The sequence goes on along the minus strand of NZ_CP080377.1, from coordinate 2,946,518 downwards.
CGCGGTTGACTCTTTCCACCCATCCGCCGGACTCGACGAGCAGGGGCACGGCAAAGATCACATAGCTGCCCGTCGCTTCGGCGGCGGCCGCCAGGGTGGCCTGGCGGATGCGCGGGTGCAGTATGGCTTCCAGCCTGGCCTTGGCGGCGGCGTCGGCAAACACCAGGTTGCGCATTTTTGTACGGTCGAGGGCGCCGCGCGCATCGGCGTAGTCGGGGCCAAATTCCGCCACCAGGGCCGGCATGGCGGCGCCGTTCGGTGCCGTCAGGCTGTGGGCGATCTGGTCGGTATCGACGATGGTGGCGCCGTGCGCGGCGAACAGGTCGGCCACCGTGCTCTTGCCGCAACCGATGCCACCGGTGAGGCCCACGCTGAAATAGGGGGCGTTTTGTATTTGCATGTGTTGATCCATAAGGGGCAGGTCAGCCGGCCAGGCCCAGCGTCAGCTGCGACAGGGGCGTGCGGTACAAGAGGGCGATCAGGCCCGCCGCCGCCAGGTAGGGGCCGAACGGAATCGGCTTATCGCGCCCGCGCCTGGCGAAGACGATCAGGCCGATGCCAACCACGGCGCCGACCAGCGACGACAACAATATAATCGTCGGCAACATGGTCCAGCCCAGCCACGCACCGAGCGCCGCCAGCAATTTGAAGTCACCATAGCCCATTCCCTCCTTGCCTGTCGCCAGCTTGAAGGCCCAGTACACGGCCCACAGGGCCAGGTAGCCGGCGGCCGCGCCGATGACGGCGTCTTGCAGGGGCACGAAGGTGCCGTTGATATTCACCAGCAAGCCCGCCCACAGCAGCGGGAAGGTCAGGTCGTCGGGCAGCATTTGCGTGTCGGCATCGATGAAGGTCATGGCGATCAGCAGCCAGGCAAACACGAGCGTGGCCAGGCCCGTCCAGCCGCTGCCGAAGTGCCAGATCAACAGGGCCGACAGCGCGCCCGTCAGCAGTTCCACCAGCGGATAGCGCACGGAGATGGGGGCCTTGCAGGCGCTGCACTTGCCGCGCAGCAGCAGGTAACTGATGACGGGGATGTTCTCCATGGCCGTGATGCGGTGGCCGCAAGCGGTACAGTTCGAGTGTGGCAGCATCAGGTTGTAGCGGTCCGTATGCGGCAAGGGCAGGCCGCTTTCTTCCGCCACATAATTATCGGATTCGCGCTGCATCATTTTCGGCACGCGGTGGATCACCACGTTGAGGAAGCTGCCGACGATCAGGCCGAACAGGGCTGCGACGAGGGCGACGGGCAGGTTGCCGGGGGCGGCGAACAGCAGGGTATCTTGCAGCATGGTGGATTTGTCTGAGGTGATGATGTTGCCGCGCAAACATTGCCTGGCACTGCCGCAGTGTAAAACATCTGCCAGCACATGGGGATGTTTTGCGCAGGGTGCAGTCAAATCACGGCGCCCAGCTTGAAAATCGGCAGATACAAGGCGATCACGAGGGAACCGACCAGCACGCCCAGCACCACCATCAGCGCCGGTTCCAGCAGCGTGGACAGGGTGGCCACGGTGGCGTCGATATCGGCCTCGATGATGTCGGCCGCGCGCGACAGCATGGCGTCGAGCGCGCCCGATTCCTCGCCGATCAGGGCCAGTTGCGTCATCAGCGGGGGAAACATGCCGCTGTGCTCCATGGCCAGGGCCAGGCTGCCGCCGGCGCGGATTTCACGCTCGATGCGCGTCGTCGCTTCCTGGTACTGCGCGTGGCCGGAGGCGGCGCCCACCAGGCCGAGCGAGTCGAGCAGCGGCACGCCGGCGACAAACATGGCGGCCAGGGTGCGCGTCCAGCGGGCGATCGCCGCCTTGCGCAAGAGGGGGCCGAAGACGGGCAGGCGCAATGCCCGCAGTTGCGTGTTGCGCCGCAAGGCGGGCCAGCGGCGCCAGGCCAGGTGCAGCAGCAGGCAAGCGAGTACGAGCGCCGCCAACAGAGCCAGCCAGTAGCGGACAACAAAAGCGGATAAGTCCATGACGACCAGGGTGGGCAGCGGCAAAGGTGCGCCGAAGCTGTCGAATACCTGGCGGAAGGCGGGCACGACCACGCTCATGATGATGGCCGTGACAGCGATGGCGACGAGCACGATGACCAGCGGATACATCAGCGCGCCGTGCACTTGCCGCCGCAGGGCGATGGCCTTTTCCTGGTGTGTGGCCAGGCGCGCCAGCAAGTCCTGCACGATGCCCGCCTGTTCGCCGGCCGCCAGCAGCTTGCAGTACAGCTCGTCGAACAGCAGCGGGAACTGGCGGAAGGCCTGCTGCAGGCTGCTGCCCGCTTCGATGGCGTGGCGCAAGTCGCGCATCAGCTCGGTGACGGCGGGTTTGGCGTGGCCCTTGCCGGCGATGTCGAAGGCGTGCAGCAGCGGCACGCCGGCCGCCATCATGGTCGACAGCTGGCGCGTGAACAGGGCGATATCCTTGCGCGTGATGGCCTTGCCGGGCGCGGCGCGCACAGCCTGCACCCGGGTGGCCAGGATGCCCTGGCGTCGTAGCGCGAGCGTGGCCGCGCCGGCGTCGGCGGCGCGCACGATGCCATCGACGGCCGTGCCATGACGGTCCGTGCCCTTCCATGCAAAGCGCCGCTCGGCCGCCATGTGCACCTCCTGCCGTCACGGTAGCAGCGTCAGGAAAAAGCACCAGCGGCGCCGGCGGCAAGCTTGAGGTGGCTCAGCCTTTTGTGGTTTGTACTTCCGTCTGTACCAGGGCCTGGGCCTTCACGTCGGCCGCCTCTTCCTCGTCGCTGTCCGTGCCCTTGCTGATGCTTTCGCCATCGTCGCGGCGCAAGGTCCAGAAGGTCAGCGAGGACAGCACCGTCAGGGCGGCCAGGGTCAGGAAGGTGTGGTGCAGGGCGGTGCTGAGCATGGCACGGTCCGACTGCGGCATGTCGCCCAGGTACCAGCCCGTGATCAGCGAACCGAAGGCGAGGCCAAAGCTCATCGACAGTTGCTGCATCGAGCTGGCGATGGTGCTGGCCATGCTGGAGTCGCTCTTGTCGACATCGGCATACGCGATGGTGTTCATGCTGGAAAATTGCAGTGAATTGAAAAAGCCCATGCACAGGCTGATGCCGACGATCACGTACAGGGGCGTGCCCGCGCCCACCTGCGAAAACATGGCGATGGTGATGCCGATCAGCACGGTATTGACGATCAGCACCTGGCGGTAGCCGAAGCGGGCCAGCACGCGCGCGGAAATGAATTTCATGCCCATGGCCGCCGCCGCCGACGGCATCATCAGCAAGCCCGATTGCCAGGCGGGCAAGCCCAGGCCCAGCTGGTACAGCAGCGGCAACAGGAAGGGCAGGCCGCCCACGCCCAGGCGCGTGACAAAGCCGCCCACCACGGAGACGCGGAAGGTGCGGATCTTGAACAGGGTCAGGCGCAGCAGCGGGTGCAGCACTTCGCTCGAATGCCAGGCATACGCGGCCAGCAGGCTGACGGAAATGAGCAGCAGCACCGCAAACGAGGTGGCATCGATGCGATGTTCGCCGAAAATTTCCAGCAGCCACGACAGCAGCGCGATGCCCGTGCCGAACAGCACCAGGCCGATCAGGTCCAGCGGACGGGGCTTGTCGCCATAGTAGTCGGGCATGTAGCGGTGCGCCAGATACAGCGCCGCCAGACCGACGGGCACGTTGACGAAGAAAATCTCGCGCCACGACAGCCAGTGCACGATCAGCCCGCCCACGGTAGGCCCCAGCAGGGGGCCGATCAGGGCGGGGATGATGACGAAGTTCATGGCCGCCAGCAATTGCGACTTGGGAAAGGTGCGGATGATGGTGAGCCTGCCCACCGGCATCATCATGGCCGCGCCCACCCCTTGCAGCAGGCGCGCGGCCACCAGCATGGGCGCATTCACGGACAGGCCGCACAGGATGGAGGCGAGGGTGAAGATGGCAACGGCGGCGGAAAACACGCGCCGCGTGCCGAAGCGGTCGGCCATCCAGCCGCTGATGGGAATGCACACGGCCAGGCTCAGGATGTAGCTGGTGACGACGGCCTTCAGGCTCAGCGGCGTCACCTGCAGGCTGGCGGCCATGGCGGGGATGGCGGTGTTGACGATGGTGGAGTCGAGTTGCTCCATGAACAGGGCAGTGGCGACCACCCAGGGAAGGTAGCTTTTAATCGGGGAACTGGTCATGGATGTGAGCCTGAGGAGGAAGAACGGAGCCGACAGTACGATGAATTGTCACATAAATGGCGCAGGCGTGCCGCCCGTGCCCCTCGGCCTGCCATGCTTGCCATGTTGACATGGCTTATGCCGCGCAGCACAATGCCGCCATTGCCGGATGAAAGTGGATTCATTGCATCATGAGAGAGTTGAATCACCTGATCCTGAATTTGTATGGCAGTGCCCAGGAATGCACGACGGGCGAGTTCCAGGGACAGGCGCTCGATATGCTGAGACAGACGCTGCCCTTCGATTCCGCCGCCATCATCGCCGCCTCTTTTTCCCCTGATATGGCGATTTCGCTGCACAGCCTGCATATGTATCAGCAACCGATCGAGAAACTGGCCGATCGCAAGGCGCTCGTCAGCCCCGATACCATTCTGGCCGATGCCTGCCGTTCACGCGGCCGCTGTGTGACGATGGAATCGGTCGACATCGATCAGCGCTACCTGGACTTGCATGCCTACTGCAAGAAATACGCGATTGCCCACAGCATGGTGCTGATTTCACCGGCCACCCACCACGCCAACCTGGACCTGATTGCCTTGTGGCGGGCGGGGCCGGAACGTGCCTATTCCGCTGCCGAGACTGAGCTGGGTAACCTGCTGTTGCCGCACCTGACCCAGGCGCAGGCGATCAACAGCCGTTTGTTCCGTGCACCGGACGTGGATCCGCCACCCGGCAGTGTGCGCCTGCTGGCCAGCCTGAACGGCTGCCTGCAATATGTGGAACCGATTGCCGCCGACATGTTGCAGCGCGAGTGGCCCGAGTGGGAGCCGCCCATGCTGCCAGCGCACTTTGTTGCAGAACTGCGGCGCCCAGGTCAGGGCCTGTACACGGGGAAAACCCTGGTGGCGCGCGTGACGGAGTTGGGCGGCTACCTGTATGTCCAGTTGTCGCGGCGTCCGGCGGGGCGGCCGCTGACCGGCGTCGAAGGGGCGGTGGCGCGCCTGGCGGCCAGTGGCCTCAGCTACAAGGACATTGCCAGGCGGCAAGGCGTATCGCCTGCCACGGTCAGGAATCAGTTGCACAGCGTGTATGCCAAGCTCGATGTGGGCAACAAGACGGCCTTGGCGGCGGCGCTGGCCGTGCTGACCGAGATGCTGCCGTAGAAAGTCCATAGAACAATTGTCCTATAGCAATAACTTCCGTTCGGATCTAGCATGAGGGCTGTCGTTGCGGGTCCTGTTGCTCGCAATTTGTCCTGGAATCCTGGAAAGTCACTGATGAAGAATGCAATTTCGATCGTTTTGTTGGGCGCGGCCCTGTCCGCATGCGGTGGCGGCAGCGATGGCGGCACGCCGGAAGTACCCGCCAAGCCACCCGTCGTGGTGACGCCTCCCGTCGTCCCCGCCGACAGCGTGACGGTGGCATCGGAAGCCGTGGCGAAAGAGGCTGGCCTGAATGTCATTGCCGGTGCCAGCGCTGACGAAAGCGTGTATGACGTGGCCGCCGATATCGGCGACACCTGGCGCATCACGTTTGACAGCGTCAAGAAAACCTATGCCATCCGTGTCTTGTCGACGCAGTTCGGCTTGAGCGACCGCAGCGGCACGTTCAGCGCTGTCACCACCGGTAATCTGACCACCTACACGGCAACGGATTTCAGCGTTACCGTCGATGCGCGCACGCGTCTGCTGTCGGGCAATATCAAATTGGGTAACATGGTCTCGACCGTCAGCGGCAGCGGCTATGCGGTGGGTGACGTGGCCAAGCTGGCCGGCAACTATATTTTCCTGGGTGCCATGCGCAATGCCTCGAACGGCGCTGACCGCTTCAATCCGAAAGGCAGTCTCAAGATCGCAGCCGACGGAGCGGCCCAATTGTGCAATGGCGGCGTGTTCAACGCGCAAGGCGTGTGCTCCGCGGTATCGCCGCAGCTGGAAGCGGAAAACGCCAGCCTGACCCTGGTCAAGGATGCGAAGACCGGCTTGCTCGTCGCTCGCCAGGGTGGCCAGGACTTCGGCATCGTGCACGTGCATGCGGGGGACCGGGGGCTGGCGCTGTTCATCGACCGCTACAGCCGCAACCAGCAGAACGTGTTGCGCGTGGGCACCATCGTGGCGGCCAAACAGCAAAAGATCGGCACCGAAATCGCCGGCAGTTACGCCTGCGCGGCGTCGGGCATCAGCGCGAACATCGTCGTTGCCGGCAGCACCGCCACCATCACCAACAACACCGCTGGCAAGACGCACGCCGAAACCATCACCATCAACAAGCTGGGCCTGGGCGCGCAAGCCGTCGATTTCGATGGCATCGCCGTGTTCAAGGATCCGGCCGACGTGCCGGCCGATTATTCGATGTTCATGCCCGTGTCGTCGAGCATGGCGGTCGAGTTTTCGACCGACCGTTCGTACATGGGCATGTGCGTAAAAAAATAGCAGCTAGCGTTTGAGGTGATCCAGGGCGGCCAGCAGCGGGATGGCCGCGTCGGCGATGCGCTCCAGGCTGGCCTCGCGCAGGGCGGCGGTGTCCACCGTGTGGCCAGAGTCCAGCCCGGCCCAGCGCAGCAGCGCCGAACACGCGGCGGGCGTGTCGAACATGCCGTGCAAATAGCTGCCGAGGATTTGCCCGTCGCCCGATACGGCCCCCTCGGGCCGTCCATCGATCATGAACGCCGGCTGCCGCAGGGCGGCGCCCTGCGAGACGCCCATGTGGATTTCATAGCCTGCCACGCGCGCGTCGGCCGCGCCGTCAAACGCGCAGTGCCCTGCCACCTGCTGCAGGCGTTTTTCCGCCGTCAATTCAGTCACCATGTCGAGCAGCCCCAGTGCCGTTGACTCTCCCGCCGCGCCTTCCACGCCCAGCGGGTCGCGCACGCTCCGCCCCAGCATCTGGAAGCCGCCGCAAATGCCGATCACCTTGCCGCCGTAGCGCAGGTGCTTCGCCAGATAGGCGGGCCAGCCCTGCTGCCGCAGCCAGGCCAGGTCGCCGCGCGTGTTCTTGCTGCCGGGCAGGATCACCAGGTCGGCCGGCGGAATCGGCTGTCCTTGTTGGATGAATTGCAGGTCGATGCCGGGATGGGCGCGCAGCGCATCGACATCCGTGTGGTTGCTGATGCGCGGCAGTTGCGGCACCAGCACCTTGAAGGCGCCCCGTTCGGCCTGCGTCGCTTCGACGGCGTCTTCCGCGTCGAGGAACAGGCCTTGCAGATAGGGCAGCACGGCCAGCACGGGCTTGCCAGTTTGCTGCTCCAGCCAGTCGATGCCGGGTTGCAGCAGCGAGATGTCGCCGCGGAAGCGGTTGATGACAAAGCCGACAATGCGCGCGCGCTCGCTGTCGGACAAACACGCCAGGGTGCCGATGATGTGCGCGAAGACGCCGCCACGGTCGATGTCGGCCACCAGGATCACGGGACAGTCGACGGCTTCCGCAAAGCCCATGTTGGCGATGTCGCGCGCGCGCAGGTTGACTTCGGCGGGGCTGCCGGCGCCCTCGACGATGACGGCGTCGTACTGCTGGCGCAGGCGCGCGAACGACTCCAGCACGGCGCCCATGGCGATGGTTTTATATTGCTGGTAGTCGCGCGCATCCATCTCGGCGCGCACCTTGCCATGGATGATCACCTGCGCGCCCGTGTTCGACGACGGTTTCAAGAGTACCGGGTTCATGTCGGTGTGCGGCGCGATGCCGCAGGCCAGTGCCTGCAAGGCTTGCGCGCGGCCGATTTCTCCGCCGTCCGCCGTCACGGCGCTATTCAAGGCCATGTTTTGCGGCTTGAACGGCGCAACCGTCACGCCGCGGCGCATCAGCAATCGGCACAGGGCCGCGACGACGGTGCTCTTGCCCGCATCGGACGTCGTGCCTTGCACCATCAGGACGGGGAAGGAGGTGTTCATGGCTGGCGCTCCTGCCATTGCGCGATGATGTCGCTGATCTGGCGTAACCCCTCTGTGATGGCGGCCGGACCGGGCGAGAGGATATCGGGCGACTTGATCTCGAACAGCATCTGGTTTTTCACGGCGGGAATCGCCTCCCATCCCGGGCGTGCCGCCAGTTGCGCGGGCTGGAACTTCTTGCCGCACCAGCTGGCGAGGATGATGTCGGGCGCGCGCCGCAGCACCTCCTGCGGGTCGGCGATGATGCGCTCCTTCGCGCCCGGGTGCGCGGACAATTCCGGGAAGGCGTCCGTGCCGCCGGCGATCTCGATCAATTCCGCCGCCCAGCCGATGCCGCTCATCAGGGGCTCATTCCACTCTTCAAAGTACATCACGGGCTTGCGCGTCCAGGCGGCGGCGCGGGCCCGGGCGGCGGCGATGTCCGCGTGCAGGCTGGCGATCAGTTCACGGCCGGCGTCCTCGCGCCGCACCAGCGCGGCCAGTACGGCGATCATGCGCAGGATGCCGTCCACCGTGCGCTGGTTGAACTGGTGCACTTCGACGCCAGCCTTGACCAGGTCGCGGCAAATGTCCGCCTGCATGTCGCAAAAGCCGATCACGAGATCCGGTTTCACTGCCAGGATGCGTTCCAGATTCGTGGACGAAAAGCCGCTGATCTTGGTCTTTTCCTCGCGCGCCCGTGGCGGGCGCACGGTAAAGCCGGAAATGCCCGCGATGACGTCCTCGGCGCCCAGCGCATACAGCGTTTCCACGGCTTCCGTCGACAGGCAGGCGATGCGCTGGTAGTGACTCATTGAGCAACCTTGCTGGTGCGGCGCTGGCGTGCAAGTTCCAGCTGTTCGCACATGGCGGCCGTGCCTTCGATCATGCGCGGGCCGGCGCGGTTCAGCAGGTCGCCATTCAGGCGGAACAGATTATTCCTGCGCACGGCCGTCATCGACGGGAAGGCGCTCCACATGGCCAGGCCGCCTTCGCTGCGCGGGTCGCTCTTTTCGCTGGTGCCGAAAATGACTTCCGGGTCTTCCTGCAGCACGCCTTCCGGTGTGACGACAGGCGCCACCACCTTCATCGCGGAAAAGATATTTTGTGCGCCGCACACGCGCATGGAGTCGCTGATGATGCTCGCGCCGCTCAAGGTGTACAGGGGCTTGTCCCATACCTGGTAAAACACGCGCACGGGCGGGCGCTGCGCATACCGGGTCGTCAGGCTGGCCAGTTTGGCGCGCAGTTGCGCGGCGGCCGGCTTGGCGGTTTTTTCCGTGCCCATCAGCTGGCCCAGGCGTTCCATGCTGTCCGGGATGTCGGCCAGCTTGCGCGGTTCGCTGTGATAAATCGGCACCTTCAGCTGGCGCAGCATGGCGATCTGGCGCTCGGCGCTGCCATGCATCCACACGACGATCAGGTCCGGTTTCAGGGCGATGATGCGTTCCATGTCGTACTGGCGGTTGTCGCCCACTTGCGTGATCTTCTTTGCCGCTTCCGGATAGTCGCTGTAGCTGACGACACCGGCAATCCTGTCGCCGCCACCGGCTGCGAACAGCAGCTCCGTGACGTGCGGCGCCAGCGCCAGGATGCGCTGCGCCGGTTTTGCCACGGTGACGGCATTGCCATCGTCATCGCGCACGGTGATGGCGGCGTGCGCCTGGGTCGAGATCAGCCCCGCCAGCAGCAGTGCTGTTTTCAAGTGGTTCATAGCTTCTTCCATGTGGTGAGTGCCTGTTCCAGCTGGAGCCAGGCGTCTTCGTTCGGCGGCAGGCCCAGGCGGATGCCGTAGGCGGCGTGGCGGAACAGGCGCACCCAGATGCCCTGCTGCGCCATGTGGCGCCAGAAGGCTTCGGCGTCTTCTTCCGGCCACCATTGAAACAGCGCGCAACCGCCGCTGGCGATGCCGTGGCTGGCGAGCAGCTGGCGCAGGCGTTCGCCTTCATCGCGCAGGCGCAGGCGCATCGCAGCCTGCCAGCGCGCGTCGGTCAGCGCGGCCAGGGCCACTTGCTGCGCCGGGCCGCTGACGGTCCATGGCCCCAGCATGTCGGCCAGCTTGCCGAGCAGCGCGGGATGGGCGGCGACAAAGCCCAGGCGCAGTCCCGCCAGGCCGAAGAATTTGCCGACCGAGCGCAGCACGATGAGCCCCGGCTGGCCCGCATGCTGTCCCAGGCCGGCATGCGCCTGCGTGTCGCCAAACGCTTCATCGACCACCAGCCAGCCGCCGCGCTGGGCCAGCCTGTTTGCCCAGTCCAGCAGCACCTCGGGCGCGATGTGCGCGCCGGTGGGGTTGTTCGGGTTGCAGACAACCATCACGTCGCAGCTGTCCACCGCATTGGCCAGCTGCGCATACGGTACATGCCGCAAGCTGTGGCCGTGCTGGCCCCAGTGGTGCGCGTGCTCCGCGTACGAGGGCGCTGCGACCACCACGCAGGACGGCGCGCGCAGCCGGGGCAAGGCCTGGATGGCCGCCTGCGTGCCGGCCACCGGCAGCATGGCTGGCGCGTGATAGTAGGCACAGGCGGCGGCGGCCAGCGCCGGGTCGCTTTCCGGCAGACGGTGCCAGGCGCTGGCGCTGCTGGCGGGCACGGGATAACCGTGCGGATTGATGCCGGTCGACAGGTCGATCCAGTCGGCCAGTGGCCGTCCATATTCGCGCGCGGCGTCGCGCAGGTTGCCGCCATGTTCAAGCAAGGTATTTCCCCCGCAGGTAATACAGCCCGGCCAGCAGCGCCACCCAGATCAGCCACAGTACGGCCGTTTCGGCCACCAGGCGCCAGGCGCGGTCGATGTCGCGCGCTTCGGCGGGACGGCCGGCGCCCAGCGGCGGGCGGCGTTCCAGCTTGCCGTCGTAGATGGCGTCGCCACCGAGGGCCAGGCCGAGGGCGCCGGCGCCGCTGGCCATCACGGGCCCCGCGTTCGGACTGCCCCAGCTGGGGGCCTGGCTGCGCCAGCATTGCCAGGAGCGTTTTTTATCCGCCATGGTCTTGCCCATGACGACATACGACAGGGCCGTCAGGCGCGCCGGCAGGTAATTCAATAGGTCGTCGATGCGCGCGGCGCAGCAGCCAAACCAGTCATAACGTTCGTTGCGATAGCCCCACATCGCGTCGAGGGTATTCGCCAGCCTGAATAGCACGGCGCCGGGGCCGCCCGCCACGGCAAACCAGAACAGGGTACCGAAGACGGCATCGTTGCCGTTTTCCAGCAAGGACTCCGTGCTGGCCTTGGCCAGGCTGGCCGCATCGGCGTTGGCCGTGTCGCGGCTGACGATGCGCGCCGTCAGCAGGCGCGCGTTGTCCAGGTCATCGATGGCCAGGGCATCGGCGATAGGTTGATTGTGGTCGCGCAGGCTGCGCAGGCCCAGGCACAGATACAGCAAAAAAACGTGCAGGGCCGCACCGGCCAGGCCGCACAGCCACGCGGCGAGGCAGGTGAGGGGTAGCACGGCCAGCGACCACGCCAGCGCGCCGCGCAGAAAACGCCCACGGCCCCGGTTCAGCAGGCGTTCGAGCGCGCTGGCGAGGCGGCCAAAGCCCACCAGCGGATGCCAGCGGCGCGTCTCGCCCAGGAACAGATCGAGCAGCACGCCGGCCGTCATCAGGCCTGCCAGCATGGGCAGCGACAAGCCGCTCAGCATGGGGCGCCTTTCAGGTGCAGGGGCAGGCCGGCGGCGACAAACACGGCCCTGTCGCAGATGGCCGCCACGGCCTGGTTCAGGCGGCCCGCTTCATCGGTGAAGCAGCGCGAGATGGCGCCATACGGCACGATGCCCATGCCCACTTCGTTTGATACCAGCACAAGGTCGCAATCGGTATCGCCAAGTTCGGCCAGCGCGTACAGCAGGTGCGCACGCTCGCTGTGGAACAGTTCGGGCAGGGCGATGTCGCCCACGTCCGGATAGGTTTCGCCGCTGAAAAACATCAAATTCGTCAGCCACAAGGTCAGGCAGTCGACCAGCAGCAGCCGGCCGGACTGTGCTTCCCGCAGGATGGCGTCGCCCAGGCGCAGCGGTTCTTCCAGTGTCTCCCACTCGGCCGGGCGTTGCGCACGGTGGTGCCTGACGCGCGTGGCCATCTCGTCATCGCCCGCCTGCGCGGTGGCGATGTAGATCACTTCCTTGCCCGACTCGCGGGCCAGCTTTTCCGCATAGGCGCTCTTGCCCGAACGGGCGCCGCCGAAGACCAGGGTGCGCGTCATGGCGCCGTTACCACTCGGTGCCGAGTTGCGCGCCGATGCCGGCCGCATACGCATGCTTGACGACGGCCATCTCGGTGACGGTGTCGGCGATCGCGATCAGTTCGTCCGGTGCGCCACGGCCCGTGATGACCACGTGCTGCATGGCCGGGCGTTCCAGCAGGTCGGCGATGACTTTATGCACGTCGAGGTAGTTGTATTTGAGGGCGATATTGAGTTCATCGAACAGCACCAGGCCGTAGCTGGGGTCGGCCAGGAAGGTCTTTGCCTGCTCCCATGCCAGTTCGGCTTTTTCGATGTCGCGTTCGCGGTTCTGCGTTTCCCAGGTATAGCCTTCGCCCATCGCATGGAAGCTGATTTCGTCGGGGAAGCGGCGCAGGAATTTTTCTTCGCCGGTCGACATGGCGCCCTTGATGAACTGCACCACGCCTACCTTCATGCCGTGACCCATGGCACGGATGGCCATGCCGAAGCCGCTCGAACTCTTGCCCTTGCCGTTGCCCGTGTTGACGATGATGATGCCGATTTCCTTGTCGGCCTTGGCGATGGCCGCGTCGATGATGGCCTTTTTTCTCTCCATGCGCACGCGGTGGCGTTCGTTGATAGCGGCGGTGTCCGCGTTGATGTTATCGCTCATTGTTGATCCTCTTTGGGTATGAATATCTTGCGTTTGCCGTGATCGATGATCTCGATAGGGTGGCCCAGGTAGTCGCTCAGGATGGACGCCTGCATCACCTCGGCCACGGAGCCGGCCAGCCAGCCGCCGTCGCCCATCAGCAGCAGTGCATGCGTCGAGACGCTGTGCGCCAGGTTCAGGTCATGTCCCACCATCACCACGGTTTTATTCTGTTCGCGGCACAGCTTCGACAGCAGGCCCATAACGCTGACCTGGTGCGCCAGGTCCAGCGCATTGGCCGGCTCGTCCAGCAGCAGCAAGGGCGTATTCTGCGCCAGCATGGCGGCGATGGCCACGCGCTGGCGTTCGCCCCCGGACAGGCTGCGCACGTCGCGCTCGGCCAGGTGTTCCACTTCCATCGATGCCAGCGCCGCCAGGGCGATACGCTGGTCGTCGCTGCCTTCCCAGTAATGGTTGTCGTGATACGGGTGGCGCGCCGACAGCACGGTTTCGATGACGCGGTACGAGAACGCATCGTGGCGCGCTTGCGCTAGGAAGGCCCGTTCACGCGCCAGCTCCTCCAGCGGCCAGTCGACCAGGGCGCGGCCTTGTATCGTCACGTGGCCCGCATCCGGTTCGCGCAAGCCGGCCAGCGCGCGCAGCAAGGTGCTCTTGCCCGCGCCATTGCGGCCGATCACGCTCCAGCATTCGCCATCCCTGATGTGCCAGGTGAGGTTTTCCAGCAGGGAGCGCGTGCCCGCCTTCAGGCCGAGTTGGTAGGTGCGGATCATGTTTTTTTCATCCCCTGCGCAATCGGTGCAGTTGGTACAGGAAGACGGGCGCACCTATCATGGCCGTGACGACGCCGACGGGCAGTTGCAAGGGCGCGAGCACGGTGCGCGCCAACGTGTCCGCCAGTACGAGAAAGGTGCCGCCGGCCAGCGCGGCAGCGGGAATCAACAGGCGATGATCGGGGCCGCAGGCAAAGCGCAGCGCATGCGGCACGATCAGACCGACAAAACCCACGCTGCCGGCGCTGGTGACGGCGCTGGCCGTGAGCAGGCCGGAACAGAAGAACAGACCCTTGCGCAACGCGCCCACGCGCACGCCCAGGGTGCTGGCCGCTTCCGCGTGCAGGGCCATGACGTTCAGCGAGCGCGCGCTGCGCAAGGCGAAGATCAGGGCACCGGCCAGGACCAGCCACGGCATCAGCCGCGCGGGCGCGCCGGACAGGTCGCCGATCATCCAGAACACCATGCTGCGCAAGCGGCTTTCAGGGGCAATCGAGAGCATCAGCGTGACGATGGCCATGCAGGCCGAGGCCAGGATCACGCCCGTCAGCAGCAAGAGCGAGGCGCCGCCTTCGGCCGCCGTGCCGCCGCGCAGGTCGCGGCGGGCAAATAAATACAGCAGCATGGAGACGCCGACGGCGCCGGCAAAGGCGGCCGCGTCGACCACCCACAGCGCGCACATGAACAGCAGGGCGGCCAGCGCGCCGACGGAAGCGCCGGCGGAAATGCCCAACACGTACGGGTCGGCCAACGGGTTGCGCAGCAGCGCCTGCATCATGACGCCGGCCAGCGACAGCGCCGCGCCGGTGACAAAGGCGGTCAGCGCGCGGCCCAGGCGCAGGTCGAGCAGGGTGGCGGCGAGGGTATCGGTCTTGCCCTGCACGACATGGAACAGGGCGGAAGGCAGGTCGGCGAGCGGAATCGCGATCGAGCCGATCATGCCGGAGAAAATCAGGCTGGCAATTGCGCACACGATCAGCACCGTGAGGATCACGGTGGCGCGGTGGCGCATGTTGCGGAAAAATGGGTGCATGTACTGCCTTAAAAACGGGGACTGCAGAACTGCATCTGCGGGCGACGGCGGCATGCCATCGCCCGCAGCTTACATCATTACTACGTGCTTATTTCATGCCGTAGCGTACGCCAACGAAGAGGTTCGAACCTGGCGTTGCGTAGAAACGGCCCAGTTCATAGTCCTTGTTGGTGATGTTGTTCCAGCGTGCCAGCACCGACCAGTCACGCGCGAACTGGTAGGTGGTGTACAGGTTCAGCAAGCCATAGCCACCGAGTGTGGTTTTGTTGGCGGCATCTTCAAAACGCTTGCCTGACAACTGCCACTCCGTACCGGCGGTCAAAGGACCGGTCGTGTAATCGACGGCGAAATTGGCATGCTTTTTCGCGCGGCGTGCCAGTTGCTTGTCCGTGGTTTCATTGCGAGGATCTTGCAGGTCGATATTGCCACTGACGTTGAAGGCACCGAATTTGCGCGCGCCGGCCAGCGTCACGCCTTCCAGCAGGGCTTTGTCGACATTCATGCTGCAGCCATAGCCTGGTTTCCAGCCGATTACCGGGCAAGCCGACACGTAGGTGAGCATGTCAGTAATCTTGTTATGGTAGTAGGTCGCGCTCAGTTGCGATTGGCCGTCGTTGTAATGCAGGCCAACTTCGGCGTTGCGGCCTTTTTCCGGCTTGTTCGTCGGGATGCCGGAGTCAGGGTAGTAAAGATCATTGAAGGTTGGCGCGCGGAAGCTGGTGCCGTAGCTGGCGCTGGCGCGCAAGGCATTGCTGAAACGATAGCCATAGGCGACGCTACCCGTGTTGTGGGTACCGTACGCCGAGCTGTCGTCGCGACGGCCGCTGATGCTGGCCAGGTGAGCGCCGCGCACCAGGTTGTACGATGCTGCGAAAGATTTGGTATTGCGGCCGCCGGACAGGCCTTTGGCGGAGCTCACGACGTCTTCGTCACGATATTCACCCAGCAGTTGCAGGGTGTCACGGCCAATGAGAATATCGTTTTGCCAGCTGATGTCACTTTGCTTGGTGTCGAACTGGCTTCTGCCGAAGGCGCCAACTGCGGAAACCGAGGTTTGTTTGTCCTTTGCCTGTGCGTAGCGCAGTTCGCTGGTCCAGTTCGGCAAGAACTGGTTCTTCGTGAAGACCGAGATGTTTTCCAGCTTATTGTAGTTGCGTGCGTCGAAGTTCAAGCCCGAATCGTACTGCGCATCAAGTTTGCTGTTCAGGAAAACCAGGCCGACGTCATGGCCCTTGGCCATCTGATAGCCAAACTGGCCGCTGACGCTTTCCTTGTCGTAGCCGTCTTTGTCCGGATTGTAGGTGTATGTCGAGGCGCCCAGCTTGGAGGCGGAAAAGCCATCCGATTTTTCCTTGCCCGCAGTCAGCGCGTAGCTGAAGCTGTTGTTGCCACCAGTAGAGCCGGCAACGCTGGCTTCCGCCTGGCGCGTGTTGTAGCGGCCGTAGCCAGCGAAGGCGGAAAAGCGCGCCGCGCCGTCGCCTTTTTTCGTGAAGATCTGGATCACGCCGCCGACGGCATCGGCACCATACATGGTGCTCAGTGGACCGTAGACGATTTCAACGTGGTCGATGCTGGACAAAGGAACGGCGCTCCAGTTGGCAGTGCCCGATGTGGCGGAACCGATGCGCACGCCGTCGACCAGCACGATATTCTGGTTGCTGTTCGCGCCGCGAATGAAGACGCTCGAATTGGTGCCTGGGCCGCCACTGCGATTGACTTCAATGCCGCGCTGCTTTTGCAGCAGATCGATCAGCGTACCTGCGCCAGAACGCGCGATGTCTTCCGAGCTGATGGTCTGCGTATCGCTCAAGACTTCGCTCAGGTGTTGCGGGTAGCGGCTGGCGGTGACGACGATCGGATCGAAGGTATCTGGCGTGGCTTGGGCGAAAGCGGCAGGCGCGGCAATGGCTAGCGCGAGCGACGTGAGGGCCGCGTGGCGGGAAACAGCATGGGTCATGATAATTTTCAGTAAGTAATATGCAACCAGCCGACGTCCCCGTAGGCCAGATTGAACAGAAGTGGGAACTGAAGATGACGATCGAAGATGGCCATGGGCCATTCGGATCGCGAACATCCCCGTTCGCACACTTCCACCTGTCCTGGCCGGTATCCGGGCTGGCAAGTACCGCTATCCCACCTTCCCATGCTCGATGATTGCAAGCACAGTGGTTGTCAGAGATAGCTTGTCGTCCGCTTCCTGTCGGGAGGGGCGACACTTGCTTACCGTTGCGGGGGCAGCACACGTTCGCCGCGGGAGCGGCATCGTGTTTCCCGTTTAACTGCGCTCATGGACATGAACGCGGGCACCAAAACCCGGTCATTATACGTGCAGTGGGCGTGGACTGAAATGCCTGGCTGGACGATTCGATATCAGAAATCGACGACAACCGTCGCACCGTAGGCGATTTTATGGGCGGAACGGGCGGCCAGCAGGGCGGTTTCCTCCAATGGCAGCCGGGCTTGCAGTGCCGACAGCAGGCGGATGGTGCCCGCGTGGCAGATGATGACTGCCGTTTCGTGTTGTTCACGCAACAGATCGCTTAAAAACGCATCGACGCGAGCGGCCATCGCCAGCACATTCTCGCCGCCGCCGGGGCGGTACCAGGCCAGATCGGCGGCCCAGGCATCGATGTCCGCGCGTGCAATCGCGTGCCAGGGCTGCATTTCCCACGCGCCGAAATCCATCTCGGCCAGCCGCGCGTCGAAGTGCAAGCAGCTGGAAGGCAGGTCTTGCGCCAATGCTGTCGCCAGGCCGGCGCAGCGGCGCAACGGGCTGGCATACAGCGGCACGCCGGCCGGCAGCGTTGCTTGCAGGCTGGCGCGCACCGTGGCCATTTCGTGCGGCGCCACCGCCACGTCGCTGCGACCATAGCAGGTGCCGCTGGTCACCTGCGGCGCGGGGTGGCGCACTAAAATCAGTCGCATGTTAATAGAAGCGCATGGGGGGCTGGAAGCTGGAGAGGATGGCCAGATAGACCGCCACTTCCGCCACCTGTTGCACGGCGCCCAGGCAGTCGCCCGTGTAGCCTTGCAGGCGGTGCTGGCATTTGCGGCCCAGCCAGAATGCGGCCGCTGCCGCCACCACGATGGCAAAGACCAGCGTGGCCCAGTTAACTATCCCCAGCACGCCGCAGGCGATGGCGGGCAGCAGGGCGCAGACGGCGGCGATGATGAACTCTCCCGTCGTCATTTCCTGCGCCATCGGCTTGGCCTTGCCTTCGTCGCGCGCATAGTCCATGACCCAGATCAGCGAGACGGCGGCCAGGCGAGAGAGCGGATGGGCGATGAATAATGTCGCCACCACCGTGGCAGGCGGCAGCGATGCGAGCGCCGCGCATTTGATGGCCAGCAGGCAGACGATGCCGATGGCGCCATACGCGCCGATGCGCGAATCCTTCATGATTTCCAGCACCCGCTCGCGCGTCAGTCCACCGCCAAAGCCATCGCACATGTCGGCAAAGCCGTCTTCGTGGAAGGCGCCCGTCAGATAAATGCCGGCGGCGACGGCCAGCAGCACGGCCACCGCCGAAGGCAGGAGCCAGCTGGCCAGCAGATACACTGCGCCGGAAATGGCCGCCACCACCACGCCGACCAGCGGAAAGTAGCGCGACGCGTGCTGCAGCCAGGCCGGCTCGAACCCCACCCAGCGCGGGATCGGCAGGCGCGTGAAGAACTGCAGCGCAATGAAGAAGAGGCGGCATTGATGGACTGCGGCGGAAACGGGGTTGCTCATGGTCTTAGTCTGGCGTGGACTTTTCGCTGACCTGGGCCGAGGCGAAGGTCGCCATCTCGCGCATGAAGTTGACGGCCGCGTGCAGCAGCGGCAAGGCCAGCGCCGAACCCGTGCCTTCGCCGAGGCGCAAATCGAGGTGCAGCAGGGGGCGCGCGCCCAGGCTGGCCAGCAACTGGCGGTGGCCGTTTTCATCGGAGCAGTGCGAAAACACGCAGTAATCGAGGATGGCGGGCTGCAAACGGGCCGCCACCAGCAAGGCGCTGCTGACGATGAAGCCATCGATCAGCAAGATCATGCGCCGTTCGGCCGCCTTCAGCATGGCGCCGGCCATCATGGCGATCTCGAAACCGCCAAAGGTGGCCAGTACGTCGAGTGGCTCATCGAGTGCCGCATGATGCGCGACGGCCGCTTCGATCACCTGCTGCTTGTGCAATATGCCTTCCTTGGACAGGCCGGTGCCGGCGCCCACGCAATCGGCGACCGGGGTTTGCGTCAGCTTGTGCATCAGCGCGGCGGCGGCGGTGGTGTTGCCGATACCCATTTCGCCAAAGCCCAGCACATTGCCATCGAGCGTGGCGACCAGATCCATCCCCGCTTGCATGGCGGCGATGCACTGTTCCTGGCTCATGGCGGCTTCGTTGGCAAAGTTGCGCGTGCCCGGACCTTGCTTGCGGTCGAGCAAGCCTTCGCGCGGGCCGAAGTCGTGGTTGACGCCGGCATCTACTATATACAAGGCGCAATTGTTCTGACGGGCAAAGACATTGATGGCGGCGCCGTCGGCCAGAAAATTTTCCACCATTTGCCAGGTCACGCTTTGTGGATAGGCGGAAATGCCTTCGGCGACGACGCCATGGTCGGCCGCAAAAACGATGATGGCCGGCTGGTGCAATGCCAGTTGCGTGCTTTGCTGGATCAGGCCGATCTGGCGGGCCAGGGTTTCCAGTAGCCCCAGGCTGCCCAGCGGCTTGGTCTTGCTATTGATGGCGTGTTCGAGGGCGCTGGCGAGGGCGGGATTGGCGGTGGGGTTGATGTGTGGGATAGGCATGGGAGTCAAGGTGGATGTGGCAGGGTATTGCCAGCGCTACGATATCACACAGCAATATTTGCCCAACCGCAAATTAGCGCTTGCGGGGCGTGCGAGGCGGGGCTATAATTCGCCCCCTCGCTGAACGATGCATGCAAATGCCGAGTGAAGCGGGTAAAAAAGAAGGTTGACGAAATGCTGAAAAAGCTTCATACTCTTCCTTCTTCGCAGCTGACAAACACAACGCTTTGTCGATAGTGCGAAAGCAGTACCGAATACCGTTCTTTAACAATTAACAGTCGATAAGTGTGGGCATTTGATGTAAGTGCAGCGTCAATCTTCGGATTGGCGTCTAACTTAAAATATCAAATGTTCACAAGAAATAATGAAATAGGCGCTACGCAAGTAGTGGCCTGTCAGTTTTTTGAGTGAGCGACCCATCAGCAATGATGGTGCCTGTAAAATGGCAAAGTAACAGAGATTAAACTGAAGAGTTTGATCCTGGCTCAGATTGAACGCTGGCGGCATGCCTTACACATGCAAGTCGAACGGCAGCACGGAGCTTGCTCTGGTGGCGAGTGGCGAACGGGTGAGTAATATATCGGAACGTACCCTAGAGTGGGGGATAACGTAGCGAAAGTTACGCTAATACCGCATACGATCTAAGGATGAAAGTGGGGGATCGCAAGACCTCATGCTCGTGGAGCGGCCGATATCTGATTAGCTAGTTGGTAGGGTAAAAGCCTACCAAGGCATCGATCAGTAGCTGGTCTGAGAGGACGACCAGCCACACTGGAACTGAGACACGGTCCAGACTCCTACGGGAGGCAGCAGTGGGGAATTTTGGACAATGGGCGAAAGCCTGATCCAGCAATGCCGCGTGAGTGAAGAAGGCCTTCGGGTTGTAAAGCTCTTTTGTCAGGGAAGAAACGGTGAAAGCTAATATCTTTTGCTAATGACGGTACCTGAAGAATAAGCACCGGCTAACTACGTGCCAGCAGCCGCGGTAATACGTAGGGTGCAAGCGTTAATCGGAATTACTGGGCGTAAAGCGTGCGCAGGCGGTTTTGTAAGTCTGATGTGAAATCCCCGGGCTCAACCTGGGAATTGCATTGGAGACTGCAAGGCTAGAATCTGGCAGAGGGGGGTAGAATTCCACGTGTAGCAGTGAAATGCGTAGATATGTGGAGGAACACCGATGGCGAAGGCAGCCCCCTGGGTCAAGATTGACGCTCATGCACGAAAGCGTGGGGAGCAAACAGGATTAGATACCCTGGTAGTCCACGCCCTAAACGATGTCTACTAGTTGTCGGGTCTTAATTGACTTGGTAACGCAGCTAACGCGTGAAGTAGACCGCCTGGGGAGTACGGTCGCAAGATTAAAACTCAAAGGAATTGACGGGGACCCGCACAAGCGGTGGATGATGTGGATTAATTCGATGCAACGCGAAAAACCTTACCTACCCTTGACATGGCTGGAATCCTTGAGAGATCAGGGAGTGCTCGAAAGAGAGCCAGTACACAGGTGCTGCATGGCTGTCGTCAGCTCGTGTCGTGAGATGTTGGGTTAAGTCCCGCAACGAGCGCAACCCTTGTCATTAGTTGCTACGAAAGGGCACTCTAATGAGACTGCCGGTGACAAACCGGAGGAAGGTGGGGATGACGTCAAGTCCTCATGGCCCTTATGGGTAGGGCTTCACACGTCATACAATGGTACATACAGAGCGCCGCCAACCCGCGAGGGGGAGCTAATCGCAGAAAGTGTATCGTAGTCCGGATTGTAGTCTGCAACTCGACTGCATGAAGTTGGAATCGCTAGTAATCGCGGATCAGCATGTCGCGGTGAATACGTTCCCGGGTCTTGTACACACCGCCCGTCACACCATGGGAGCGGGTTTTACCAGAAGTAGGTAGCTTAACCGCAAGGAGGGCGCTTACCACGGTAGGATTCGTGACTGGGGTGAAGTCGTAACAAGGTAGCCGTATCGGAAGGTGCGGCTGGATCACCTCCTTTCTAGAGTTTGCACGAATCAGGTAACTGATTCACGCATCAAATGTTCACACTTATCGGCTGTTTAATTAAGAAGAAACAGTAGTCGTCAGTAGCACCGCGTTGGGGCTGTAGCTCAGCTGGTTAGAGCACCGTGTTGATAACGCGGGGGTCGTTGGTTCGAGTCCAACCAGCCCTACCAGTCATTACCCAGGGGGATTAGCTCAGCTGGGAGAGCACCTGCTTTGCAAGCAGGGGGTCGTCGGTTCGATCCCGTCATCCTCCACCACGTTTTACTCGAAAGTGCAAACGTAAGCCAGTCAACAAGACTTGGGTTTAGGTTTGATCTTTTAGCGATCAAAGCTGTTTCGTTCTTTAACAATCTGGAAGAAGTAAAGATTATTTATTGATTGGTTTGCCGTAAAAAGCGAATCGATGGGTAATGATTGTATGTATCAACAAACAAGCAACAACGTTGTACTTTCTTATTCCTGTAACGCTCTTTCATCATGCAAATGATGAGAGGCTAACGTTATAGGGACAAGCGAATAAGTGCACATGGTGGATGCCTTGGCGATTACAGGCGATGAAGGACGTAGTAGCTTGCGATAAGCTGCGGGGAGTGAGCAAACACACTTTGATCCGCAGATTTCCGAATGGGGCAACCCACCCTTTTAGGGTATTGCATACTGAATACATAGGTATGCAAGGCGAACGCGGCGAACTGAAACATCTAAGTAGCTGCAGGAAAAGAAATCAACCGAGATTCCCAAAGTAGCGGCGAGCGAAATGGGAAGAGCCTGTACGTGATAGTCGGACCGATAACAGAATCCCCTGGAAATGGGAGCCATAGTGGGTGATAGCCCCGTATGTGAAATTGGACCGGTGATACTAAGCGTACGACAAGTAGGGCGGGACACGTGACATCCTGTCTGAATATGGGGGGACCATCCTCCAAGGCTAAATACTCGTAATCGACCGATAGTGAACCAGTACCGTGAGGGAAAGGCGAAAAGAACCCCGGAAGGGGAGTGAAATAGATCCTGAAACCGTGTGCATACAAACAGTAGGAGCGGACTTGTTCCGTGACTGCGTACCTTTTGTATAATGGGTCAGCGACTTACATTCAGTGGCAAGGTTAACCGCATAGGGAAGCCGTAGAGAAATCGAGTCCGAATAGGGCGATCAGTCGCTGGGTGTAGACCCGAAACCAAGTGATCTACTCATGGCCAGGATGAAGGTGCGGTAACACGCCCTGGAGGTCCGAACCCACTAATGTTGAAAAATTAGGGGATGAGCTGTGGGTAGGGGTGAAAGGCTAAACAAACTTGGAAATAGCTGGTTCTCTCCGAAAACTATTTAGGTAGTGCCTCAAGTATCACCATCGGGGGTAGAGCACTGTTATGGCTAGGGGGTCATTGCGACTTACCAAACCATTGCAAACTCCGAATACCGATGAGTGCGAGCTTGGGAGACAGACGTCGGGTGCTAACGTCCGGCGTCAAGAGGGAAACAACCCAGACCGCCAGCTAAGGTCCCAAAGATTGGCTAAGTGGAAAACGAAGTGGGAAGGCTAAAACAGTCAGGATGTTGGCTTAGAAGCAGCCATCATTTAAAGAAAGCGTAATAGCTCACTGATCGAGTCGTCCTGCGCGGAAGATGTAACGGGGCTAAGCCAGTCACCGAAGCTGCGGATATCCTTTATTGGATATGGTAGGAGAGCGTTCTGTAAGCCTGCGAAGGTGTCTTGTAAAGGATGCTGGAGGTATCAGAAGTGCGAATGCTGACATGAGTAGCGATAATGGGGGTGAAAAGCCTCCACGCCGTAAGCCCAAGGTTTCCTGTTCAACGTTCATCGGAGCAGGGTGAGTCGGCCCCTAAGGCGAGGCAGAGATGCGTAGCTGATGGGAAGCAGGTTAATATTCCTGCACCGTCGTATGATGCGATGGGGGGACGGATCGCGGAAGGTTGTCCAACTGTTGGAATAGTTGGTTTTTGACTCATAGAAGGCACTTAGGCAAATCCGGGTGCGGAATTCAAGGGGTTGAGACGAGTGAATTTATTCATGAAGCAATCGGAAGTGGTTCCAAGAAAAGCCTCTAAGCTTCAGTCATACGAGACCGTACCGCAAACCGACACAGGTGGGCGAGATGAGTATTCTAAGGCGCTTGAGAGAACTCGGGAGAAGGAACTCGGCAAATTGGTACCGTAACTTCGGGAAAAGGTACGCCCCGGTAGCTTGACTGGTTTACTCCAGAAGGGTGAAAGGGTTGCAATAAACTGGTGGCTGCGACTGTTTAATAAAAACACAGCACTCTGCAAACACGAAAGTGGACGTATAGGGTGTGACGCCTGCCCGGTGCTGGAAGATTAAATGATGGGGTGCAAGCTCTTGATTGAAGTCCCAGTAAACGGCGGCCGTAACTATAACGGTCCTAAGGTAGCGAAATTCCTTGTCGGGTAAGTTCCGACCTGCACGAATGGCGTAACGATGGCCACACTGTCTCCTCCCGAGACTCAGCGAAGTTGAAATGTTTGTGATGATGCAATCTACCCGCGGCTAGACGGAAAGACCCCATGAACCTTTACTGTAGCTTTGCATTGGACTTTGAACCAATCTGTGTAGGATAGGTGGGAGGCTTTGAAGCGGGGACGCTAGTTCTCGTGGAGCCAACCTTGAAATACCACCCTGGTTTGTTTGAGGTTCTAACCTTGGTCCGTTATCCGGATCGGGGACAGTGCATGGTAGGCAGTTTGACTGGGGCGGTCTCCTCCTAAAGTGTAACGGAGGAGTTCGAAGGTACGCTAGATACGGTCGGACATCGTGTTGATAGTGCAATGGCATAAGCGTGCTTAACTGCGAGACTGACAAGTCGAGCAGGTACGAAAGTAGGACATAGTGATCCGGTGGTTCTGTATGGAAGGGCCATCGCTCAACGGATAAAAGGTACTCTGGGGATAACAGGCTGATTCCTCCCAAGAGTTCATATCGACGGGGGAGTTTGGCACCTCGATGTCGGCTCATCACATCCTGGGGCTGTAGCCGGTCCCAAGGGTATGGCTGTTCGCCATTTAAAGTGGTACGTGAGCTGGGTTTAAAACGTCGTGAGACAGTTTGGTCCCTATCTGCCGTGGGCGTTGGAAATTTGAAGGGGGCTGCTCCTAGTACGAGAGGACCGGAGTGGACGTATCTCTGGTGTACCGGTTGTCACGCCAGTGGCATTGCCGGGTAGCTAAATACGGAAGAGATAACCGCTGAAAGCATCTAAGCGGGAAACTTGCCTTGAGATGAGATTTCCCAGAGCCTTGAGCTCTTTGAAGGGTCGTTCAAGACCAGGACGTTGATAGGCTGGGTGTGGAAGTGCAGTAATGCATTAAGCTAACCAGTACTAATTGCCCGTACGGCTTGTCCCTATAACCTTAGCAGGTACAGAGGATAAGACGGTACAACGTTGCGTGTGTGTTGATACTACTATTCATTACCCAATCTTTGCTTCTTCCAGATTCATGGCTTTGTCGCTCCACTGAGGACAAACGCCGGTACAAGTTATGCCTGATGACCATAGCAAGTTGGTCCCACCCCTTCCCATCCCGAACAGGACCGTGAAACAACTTTGCGCCGATGATAGTGCTGCAACCAGTGTGAAAGTAGGTTATCGTCAGGCTTGTTATACGCAGTAGAGAAAAACCCGATCAGCAATGGTCGGGTTTTTTTTCGTCTGGTGGTTGTGCGCTGGTGGTGGTGTCGGATGACGGCCTGCGGCCTGATCCGACCTACGCTCATGTAAAGTTCAGCCGGGTAGGTCGGATTAGCGCAGCGTAATCCGACAACATTGTTGGCGTCGTGGCATCAGCTACCACGATAAGTGGAATACGACCACGGCGACACCACCAGCGGTACATGGTAGTTTTCATCCGTATGCGCGATACCAAAGGACAGGGTAACCAGGTCGATGAAGCGGGGCGAGGGCAGTTCCACGCCCTGGGCGGCGAAATAGTCGCCGGCGTTGAATACCAGTTCGTACTGGCCCGCCTTCATGCTGTCGCCTTCCAGCAAGGGTGAACTGCAGCGACCGTCGCTATTGGTCATATCCATCTTCAATAACACTTTGCCTTCCGACGTGACTGAAAAGAGGGCCACCTTGACGCCGGCTCCCGGCCTGCCGTGGGCGATATCGAGTACATGCGTGCTGAGTTTTCCCATTTGCTATCCTGTATATAGGGTGAGTGAATGTGCTTATCGTGCAAATCATATACCGGTGACTGCGCCTGACTATATGATTGGGCATATAGCCAACATTGTCCTCCTATAGGCGCGCCTCCGCATGAACAATTACGAACATTATCCACGCGACTTGATCGGCTATGGCCGCACGCCACCGCATCCGCAATGGCCGGGCAAGGCCCGCATCGCCCTGCAATTCGTCCTCAATTACGAGGAGGGGGCGGAAAACAACGTGCTGCATGGCGATGCCGCCTCGGAAACGTTTTTATCGGAAATGATCGGTGCGGCCGCTTTTCCTGCGCGCCACCTGAGCATGGAGTCGATTTATGAATACGGTTCACGCGCCGGGCTGTGGCGCTTGCTGCGCATGTTCGAGGAGCGGCGCCTGCCATTGACCGTGTTTGGCGTATCGATGGCCCTGAAGCGCAACCCGGAAGCGCTCGCCGCCTTCCAGCAACTGGGGCATGAAATCGCCTGTCATGGCTTGCGCTGGATTTCCTATCAAAACATGGATGAAGCGACGGAACGTGAACACATGCGCGAAGCGGTGCAGATCATCCGCGAATTGACGGGTTCCGCCCCGCAAGGCTGGTATACGGGGCGCGATTCACCGAATACGCGCAAACTGGTGGTCGAGCATGGCGGTTTCCGCTACGACGCTGACTATTATGGCGATGACCTGCCATTCTGGGACGAGGTGGCGTACACGGATGCCGCCGGCATGCCGGCCGTGCAGCCACAGCTGATCGTGCCCTACACCCTGGACACGAACGATATGCGTTTTGCCGCCATGCAAGGCTTTAATTCCGGCACGCAGTTTTTCGATTATCTGAAGGATGCCTTCGATGTGCTGTATGCGGAAGGCGATCCGAACGGCTTGAACCAGCCGAAGATGTTGTCCGTGGGCTTGCATTGCCGCCTAGTGGGGCGTCCGGGACGGGCTGCGGCGCTGGCGCGCTTTCTCGACTATGTGCAGGGCCATGAGCAGGTGTGGATCACGCGCCGCATTGATATTGCCGAACACTGGCATGCGACGCATCCCTATACTGTCTGATAGTGCCTTATAAGTATTGATATTGGATGATAAGTAAAATCAGTCTTTGCATATAGTTGTCGCATATGCCGGTGTTAATCTCCTATACTGGGACTATACCGAGGCCAGCATGTCAGAACCGATCCGCTTTTATTACCGTGGTGCCGTACAGGAAGTACGCAATGCCGCCCCTACGCAGACTGTGTTGCAGCACCTGCGCGAGGATTTGCATTGCACTGGTACCAAGGAGGGCTGCGCCGAGGGCGATTGTGGCGCCTGCACGGTCGTCATCGGCAGCCTGGTTGACGGCCAGGTCGAGATGAAGGCCGTCAACGCCTGCATCCAGCTCACGCCTACCCTCGATGGCAAGGCCCTGTTTTCCGTGGAAGACTTGCAACAGCCCGATGGCGCCTTGCATCCGGTGCAGCAGGCGATGGTCGAGTGCCACGGTTCCCAGTGCGGTTTTTGCACGCCCGGTTTTGTCATGTCGCTGTGGGGCATGTATCTGGAGAAAAATGGCGCCACGCCCACGCGCTGCGAAATCGACGATACCCTGTCGGGCAATCTGTGCCGCTGCACGGGCTACCGGCCCATCATCGATGCGGCCAGGCGCATGGGCGAATTGCCGCACGTCACGTTCGATCGCGATGCCCTGGTGCAGCAATTGCAGGCGCTGCAGCGCGGCAGCCTGAGCACCTATGAACACGGCGGCCAGCACTTCCACGCGCCGCGCACCATTGA
Source organism: Janthinobacterium sp. PAMC25594 (assembly GCF_019443505.1). NCBI lineage: Bacteria > Pseudomonadati > Pseudomonadota > Betaproteobacteria > Burkholderiales > Oxalobacteraceae > Janthinobacterium > Janthinobacterium sp. PAMC25594. The sequence goes on along the minus strand of NZ_CP080377.1, from coordinate 2,919,145 downwards.
TGAACTGGTGGCGCTGCGCGCGGCAAAGCCGCGAGCGTGCCTGCTGGCCGGTTCCACCGATATCGGCTTGTGGGTGACCAAGCAACTGCGCGACCTGGGCGACATCATTTATCTGGGCAACGTGGCCGCCCTGAAAACCATCGCCATCGTTGACGGCAAGCTGCAGATTGGCGCCGGCGCCAGCCTCAACGATGCGTATGCGGCGCTGTGCCAGCACTATCCTCAAGAATTGTCGGAACTGTGGCAGCGCTTTGCTTCCTTGCCGATTCGCAACGCCGGCACTTTGGGCGGCAATGTCGCCAATGGTTCGCCCATCGGCGACTCGATGCCGTGGCTGATTGCGCTGGGCAGCGAGATCGTACTGCGCGGGCCCGGCGGCCAGCGCATCATGCCGCTGGAAAATTTTTATCTCGGTTACCAAAAGAAAGATCTGCAGCCAGGCGAATTCGTCGAAGCCGTGCGCGTGCCCTTGTCCCGTACCGACGTGCAATTCCGCACGTATAAACTGGCCAAGCGCTTCGACCAGGATATCTCGGCCGTGTGCGCAGCATTTGCCTTCCAGCTCGACGGCGAGCGCATCGTCGATGCGCGCATCGCTTTTGGCGGCATGGCGGCCACGCCGCAGCGTGCCGCGCAAACGGAAGCGTTTCTGCGCGGACAAGCCTGGACGGAAGACAATTTGCTCATTGCCATGCGTTTGCTGGCCGACGATTACGCGCCGCTGTCGGACATGCGCGCCTCGAATACCTATCGCATGACGACGGCGCAAAACCTGCTGCGCCGCTTCTGGCTGGAAACACGCCCCGGTGCGCCTTTGCTGCGCACCGCCGTCAACGCCTACGCTTGCCGCGCCTGAAAGGACCAGCATGAATCATCCTGTCACGCCCGAACTGCAAGCGGCCGCCTGGGCCGCCGTGGGCAAACCCAGCCCCCATGAATCGGCGCAATTGCATGTGCTGGGGCAAGCGACGTACACGGACGATATCGCCGAATTGCAAGGTACCTTGCACGCGGCACTGGGCCTGTCGCAAAAGCCGCATGCACGCATCACGGCCATGGATTTATCGGCCGTGCGCGCCGCTACCGGTGTTGTCGCTGTTTACACGGCGCAGGACATTCCCGGCACCAATGATTGCGGTCCCATCATCCATGACGATCCCATCCTGGCTGCGGAACTGGTGCAATACGTGGGCCAGCCTATCTTCATCGTCGTGGCCGATACGCACGACCATGCGCGCCGCGCCGCCCGCCTGGCGCAAGTGTCGTACGAGGAATTGCCTGCGATCATGACGCCGCAAGCGGCCAAGGCCGCGCAATCGTATGTGCTGCCGCCCATGCAACTGACGCGCGGCAACTACCAGGCCGCGTTCGAGGGCGCGCCGCATGTGGTCAAGGGCCAGCTGTATGTGGGCGGGCAGGAACAGTTTTACCTGGAAGGACAGATTTCCTACGCCATCCCGAAGGAAGCGCAGGGCATGCTGGTGCTGTGTTCGACCCAGCATCCGAGCGAGATGCAGCACGTGGTGGCGCATGCGCTGGGCGTGCATTCGCACAACATTACGGTCGAATGCCGGCGCATGGGCGGCGGTTTCGGCGGCAAGGAGTCGCAGTCGGCCCTGTGGGCGGCGGCCGCATCGATTGCGGCGGCCAAACTCAAGCGTCCCGTCAAATTGCGCGCCGACCGCGACGACGATATGCTGGTGACGGGCAAGCGCCACTGTTTTTACTATGAATACGAAGTGGGCTACGACGACGATGGCCGGATCCTGGCCGCCAGGGTCGACATGACCACGCGCGCGGGCTACTCGGCCGACTTGTCCGGCCCCGTCGCCACGCGCGCCGTCTGCCACTTCGACAACACCTATTATTTGTCCGATGTGGATATCCGCGCCGCCTGCGGCAAGACGAATACGCAATCGAACACGGCTTTCCGGGGCTTCGGCGGGCCGCAGGGTGCCATTGCCATCGAGTACGTGATCGATGAAATCGCCCGCCATTTGCAACGCGATGCGCTCGATATCCGCCTGCTCAATTTCTATGGCCGCAACGATGCGGAAGGACGCAATGTCACGCCGTACGGCCAGAAAATCGTCGACAACGTGATCCATGAACTCGCCGCCGAACTGGAAGAGAGCAGCGATTACCGCGCGCGCCGCCGCATCATCGATGCGTTCAACGAAGCCAGCCCGATCCTGAAGAAGGGCCTGGCATTCACGCCCTTGAAATTCGGCATCGCCTTCAACGTCACGCATCTGAACCAGGCTGGTGCCTTGGTCCACGTGTACGTGGATGGCTCCGTGCTGGTCAACCATGGCGGCACGGAAATGGGGCAGGGCATCAATACCAAGGTGATGCAGGTGGTGGCGCACGAGCTGGGCCTGGACCTGGACAAAGTGCGCGCCACCGCCACCGATACCAGCAAGGTGGCGAACACGTCGGCCACGGCGGCGTCCACCGGTGCCGACCTGAACGGCAAGGCGGCGCAGGATGCGGCGCGCCAGATCCGTGAACGCCTGGCCGATTACGCGGTCAAACTGTACGGCGGCGAGGTGGCTTGCGTGCGCTTCTTCGACAACCATATCCACGTGAATGGCCATGTCGTCGCGTTTGCCGAGCTGGTGCAGAAGGCGTATCTGGCGCGCGTACAATTGTGGTCGGACGGTTTTTATGCCACGCCCGGCTTGTCGTGGGATGCGAAGACGATGACGGGCCATCCGTTTTCGTACTACGCGTATGGCGCGGCCGTGGCTGAAGTGGTGGTCGATACCCTGACGGGCGAGTGGAAATTGCTGCGCGCGGACGCCTTGTATGATGCGGGCCAGTCGCTCAATCCCGCGATTGATCTGGGTCAGGTAGAAGGTGCGTTTATCCAGGGCATGGGCTGGCTGACGACGGAGCAGCTGTGGTGGAATGCGGCGGGCAAGCTGATGACGCATGCGCCATCGACGTACAAGATTCCCGGCATTTCCGATTGCCCCGAGGATTTTCGCGTCAAGCTGTTCCAGAACCGCAATGTGGAAGACAGCATCCACCGCTCCAAAGCCGTGGGCGAGCCGCCTTTATTGTTGCCGTTTTCCGTGTTCTTCGCCATCCGCGACGCCATCTCCAGCGTTGGCCATCACGCCGTGCAGCCACCGTTGAATGCGCCCGCCACCAGCGAGGAAATCCTCAAGGCGGTCATGGCCGTGCAAGCGGCGCATGCCGGCGCATAGGAGCAGACGATGAGCGACTGGCTGGCAGCGATCGAGAATGACACGCAGGCATCCGTGCTGGTGACGGTCGCCCTGGTGGAAGGTTCCGGGCCGCGCGAGGCGGGCGCGAAGATGCGCGTCACCCTCGATGACCAGGTCGACACCATCGGCGGCGGTCACCTGGAATTGCGCGCCGTGGAAATCGCCAAGACCATGCTGGCGACAGCAGACACGCATACGCGGCTCGAGCGTTTTGCACTGGGCCCCAGCCTGGGACAATGCTGCGGCGGCGTCGTCCACCTGGCGTTTGAGTATGTCGATGCCAGCCTGAAAACATTGCTGGCCGCCTTGCGCGAACGGCGCCAGCAAGACAGCTGGAAGGTAACGGCGCTCGATGGCGAGAGCGCGTCGGCGCTGTTCGATACCGCCGGTAGCTTGATTGCCGGCACGCCAAGCCAGGCGCCCGACACGTTTTCACGCGAGCGCGCAACCCATGTCGCGCAGGGGAGTGAAGGGCGGCGCTGGCTGGTCGACCCCTGCCTGGCGCCGCGCGCGCACCTGACCCTGTTTGGCGCCGGCCATGTGGGCGCGGCCATCGTGCGCGCGCTGGCCCATTTGCCCTGCACTATCACCTGGGTCGATGAACGCGAAGACATGTTTCCCCTACAAATGCCAGATAATGTGCGCATCGCCGCCACCGATACGCCCGAGGAATTTGTCGCCATGGCGCCGCCGGGCGGCAGTTTTCTCGTCATGACGCATAGTCATGCACTCGATCAACGCCTGACGCAAGCCATCATGGCGCGCGAGGATGTGGGCTGGTTCGGACTGATCGGTTCGCAAACGAAACGCAAGCAATTCGAGCACCGCCTGCAGGCGCGCGGCGTGCCGGACCAGCGCATTGCCGCCATGGTGTGCCCGATCGGCATGCCCGGCATCCGCAACAAGGCGCCGGCCGTGATCGCCGCTTCCGTTGCCTGTCAATTACTGATGGTGTGGGAGCAAGCCGCCAGCGCGGCCCTGGCCGCACCGCTGCGGCTGGCCTCTGCCAGCGCGCCACCGCGCCGCCCGACACGCGCCGCCATTCACCCGTTATAGAAAGAAGTCATGCCGATTGTTCCTGCCACATTGCAAGCTTACCGTGCCAGCTTGCTGCACTTCCACGCCGATCCCGCTGTCACCGAGGAGGCGCACGCCTGGCATGCCGATGGCTTGCTGATCGTGGTCGATGGGAAAATCGTGGCGGCTGGCGATTACGCACAGCTGCAAGCGACTTTGCCGCCCGGCACCGAGATCGTCGACTACCGGGGCAAGCTGATCGTGCCCGGCTTCATCGATACGCATCTGCACTTCCCGCAGACGGAAATGATCGCCTCGCCCGCACCGGGCTTGCTGCCGTGGCTGGAGACGTATACCTTCCCCACCGAGCGCGCATTTGAAGACCCTGTGCATGCGCGCGATGTCGCCGAGTTTTTCCTTGATGAACTGCTGCGCTGCGGCACCACCACGGCCATGGTGTATGGCAGCGTGCATCCGCAATCGGTCGACGCCTTCTTTGGCGCCAGCGAGGCGCGCGGCTTGCGCATGGTGGCGGGCAAGGTCATGATGGATCGCAATTGCCCCGAGTTCCTGCGCGACACGGCCGAGTCGGGCGCGCGCGAAAGCGAAGAGCTGATCCGGCGCTGGCACAAGCACGGCCGCTCGCTGTATGCGATCACGCCCCGTTTCGTGCCGACATCGACCAATGAACAGATGCACCTGGCGGGCGAACTGGCGCGCGCCTATCCGGATACGTATCTGCAGACGCACGTGTCGGAAAACGAGGATGAATGCCGCTGGGTGCGCGAACTGCACCCGCAGGCGCGCAGCTACCTCGATGTGTATGACCAGTACGGCATGCTGCGCCCGCGCGCCATGTTCGGCCATTGCATCTGGCTCGATGAGCGCGACCGTGCGCGCATGGCGGAAACATCCTCGGCGGCCGCCATTTGCCCCACCTCCAACTTGTTCCTCGGTAGCGGCCTGTTCGATTTCGAGCGGGCCGACGCGGCGAAAGTGCTGCTGTCGCTGGCCACCGATGTGGGTGGCGGCACCTCGTTCTCGATGTTGCAAACCATGAACGAAGCCTATAAAGTAGCACGCTTGAAAGGCAGCTATCTGCCCGCCTTGCGCATGTTTTACCTGGCAACTTTGGGTGCGGCGCGGGCCATGCAACTGGAAGGCACTTTGGGCAATTTCGCGGCAGGCACGGAAGCGGATTTTATTGTGCTCGACAAGCAATCGACGCCGCTGCTGGAGCGCCGCACGGCCGGCTGTCAAAGCCTGGAGGAATTGCTGTTTGCCTTTGCGCTGCTGGGCGACGACCGCGCCGTGGCCGCCACCTATTCAGGCGGGCAATGCGTGCATGTGCGGGGGCAGGGCTGACCTACCCGTTGTTCAACACGAATTATCCTGAGCGAGAACGCGAATGCACAAGAAACTCACTGGCCTGGCGCTTGGCGCCGCGCTGGCATTGACCGGAACGGCGCAGGCCACCCCGTCTTCCAACGAAGCGGCCACCGCGCGTCATTTTGCCGCCCTGGTTACCGGCGCGCAGCCGAAGACAGCCGAGTTGAGCCTGTTCTTTTCCATGATGCCCAAGGGCGGCGATTTGCATCACCATTACTCGGGCGCCATTTACGCCGAGCAATTCCTTGACTGGGTCGACAAGGAAAACTATTGCGTCAACAAGACAACCTACCGCATCGAAAGCAACAAGGACGTCGTGGCGGCCGAGCGCGCCAAGCCGGCCGCGCAGCGTGGCTGCCTGTCGTCCACGGAAGTGTTCGCCGACGCGGGCCTGTATGCGGAATTGCTGCAGCGCTGGTCGACCAAGGATTTTTATAACCACGGCGCCATCCAGACGCCGCCGGACCGTACCTTCTTTGATACCTTCGGCTACTTCGGTCCCGTGGCATCGAGCAACACGGCCGATGGCCTGAACACCCTGAAGCAGCGCGCCATCGCGGAAAACCTCAGCTACATCGAGACGATTTTCGAACTGTCGCCGTTCGTACAAAACGCGCAGTTCGACCAGCAAGTGCTGGCGCCGGGTTTGCCGCCAGCAGCCCTGCAAGCCGTGCTGGCCAAGTGGACAAGCAGCCTGGAACAGGATGCCAGCTTCCAGAAAAGCATCACCGCCTATAACGATAACGTGAACGCCAGCAGCGCCGGCATCGACGATGCGAACTTCACCATGCGTTACCAGGCGTATGTACTGCGTTTCCTGTCGCCATCGCAAGTTTTTTCCTCGATGGTGGCCGCGTTCAAGGCAGCCAGCCTGAATCCACTGCTGGTGGGCGTGAACATCGTGGGCCAGGAAAGCGTGAACGTGTCCATGCGCGACTACAGCCTGCACATGGAAATGTTCAAGTTCCTCAAGGCAAAATATCCGAACGTCAAGATCGCCCTGCATGCGGGTGAGCTGGCGCTGGGCATGGTGCCGCCGGAAGGCATGGCTTTCCATATCGCCGAAGCCGTCGGTGTGGCCGGCGCGGACCGGATTGGCCATGGCATGGATATCGCCTACGAGCACAATGCGCTGGCGACCATGCAGAAGATGCGCGAACGCAATATTCCCGTGGAAGTGAACCTGACCAGCAACGATTACATACTCGGTATCAAGGGACAGGCCCATCCGATCACCCTGTACCGCAAATATGGCGTGCCGTTCGTCATCTCCACCGATGATGCGGGCGTCTCGCGCAATACCCTGTCGAATGAGTACGTGCTGTTTGCCAGCCAGTACAAGACCGATTATGCGGAAATCAAAAAGCTGTCATACAACAGCCTGCGCTATTCCTTCCTGGCCGAAGCGGACAAGCAACGTTTGCTGAAAGCGCTCGATGCCCGTTTCACCCGTTTTGAAGCGCAAATTGCCGCTGCCGACAAGGCAGGCAAGAGCGGAAAACCGTAAGTTGCGCGACGTTCACAACTAATACTGTCAAGACGGCCGGATTCTCCGGCCGTTTTCCATTTTCCTTCCAAATTCCCCATGCTGTTATTTTGTTAATTTTGTGGCGGCCATGCGACACAATTAACGGCAGATGCACGACTTTATCCAAATTCATGGATGAATCAATTTCAAGTACATATTGCTCATTTATAATCTCGCGCCATAAGCCCGGACGCTGTCAGCACGATATCAATCCTGCTAGTTACCACATGCTATTTATACTTTAAATATATAAATATGTAAAAAAAAACGTATTTGTCATCCATTTTTTGATGATGCATAGTGGGATGAGTGTGATATTAAAAAGTCACAATTCATATGGCTGATAGCGTATGAAGATGGGTATTTGCAGTAAATAAAGGTGAGATGCAGGGTGAAAACGCACAGTCAATGGAATAAATGACGACATTTTCCTGCTTCTTGCCGCCGTGTCACAGTCTTGAAATATTTAACAATTACACTCGCGGCTTGCCATGTTCGCCGGGTAAGCATGTCGGGTGAATGACACAGGTGCTAGCGCCCTGGGTCGTACGGATCGGTCGCTATTTTCCGCCGTTATTGTCTGGATAAGAATAGTTGTGATGTGTGGAGCGGCGTTTTGTAATGGTCTTGTCAGGACCACAGCCAGTCCAGCCGGCGTAACAGTTGCAGTATCGTAAAGAGGAAATGTTGTGTTTGTGTTGCTGTGCGGCGCAGCCGGACAGTGGGGCAATCCAGGATTTTCAAAAAATAATAGTCTTTTCTGGGGTTAAAGATGATCAATCACAAGCGACTTCGGCTAACGCAAATCGCGTTCAGCCTGTCTATTGCACTGGCGGCGGCACCATCGTTCGCACAGAACACTACGTCTTCCATCGGCGGCCGTATCTCGGCCACCGACGGCAAGCCGGCAGCTGGTGCCACCGTTACCATCGTGCATACCGAATCGGGTTCCGTGAATAACGTGACGACCGATGCGGAAGGCCGCTACGTCGCCCGCGGCTTGCGCGCTGGCGGTCCATACACCATTACCATCACCAAGAATGGCGAAGTGGAAAAACGCGAAGGCGTATACGTGTTGTTGGCGGAAACGGCCAACGTGGACGCCACCCTGGGCGCACCAATGCAAACCGTGAACGTAACAGGTTCCGGCGCGCGCGCGCAGATATTTAATCGCAGCAATATGGGTGCCGGCACCAATCTCGGTCCGACGGAATTGGCTACTCTGGCATCGGTTTCGCGCAGCTTGCAAGATTATGCCCGTATCGATCCACGTATTTCGCAAACCGACAAAGGCCGTAGCGAAATTTCGATGGGTGGTCAAAACTCCCGCTATAATTCGATGACGATTGACGGCGTGGCAGTGAACGATACTTTCGGACTGGAAGCTTCTGGTACCGCTACCGGCAAACAGCCTATCTCGATCGAAGCGATCCAGTCGGTGCAAGTGAACGTTGCGAACTATGACGTAACGCAAAAAGGTTACACGGGCGCCAACATTAATGCCGTCACCAAATCGGGCACCAATACGGTCAAGGGCAGTGCGTATTTCGCATTCCGTAATGACAAGATGTCCGGTGACCGCTATAACGACACCTCCAATAGCTACTACGCACCGCCACCGTCGAAAGATACTACCAAGGGCGTCACGTTGGGCGGACCGCTGATCAAGGACAAACTGTTCTTGTTCGCTAACTACGAAGAAACGTCGAGTTCGCGTAGTACCCCGACGTTTGGTCCGATTGGCAGTGCATTGACGAACGTTGCCATTTCGCAGCCCGCAATCGACGGTATTGCAGCTATTGCTAAAGATAAATATAACCTGGATATCGGTACGTCGGCGATCCCCGCTGGTACCAAATTCACGTCCAAGGATAAACTGCTCAAGGCTGACTGGAACTTGACGGACAGCCAGCGCCTGATGTTGCGTTATGCAAAGACTGAACAGGCGGAGCCATTCTTCACAGGCTTCTCGTCTACGGGCCTTTCCCTGAGCTCCTACTGGTATAACCAGAAGAAAAATCTGGAAACAGTGGTTGCCCAATGGACCGCAGAGTGGACACCAACGTTTTCGACCGAGTTGAAATTGTCGACGCGTAAGTATGACAGCATCCCTGAAACTAGTTCCAAGATGCCATCGATCGGCTTCCGCTTCTTCGGCGCCTTGCCGGATGGCGCGCCATCGAGCTTGGCGACTGGCAGTCGTTACCTCAATTTCGGTACCGAAGCCAGCCGTCAAATGAACGTGCTGCGCACGGACACGAAAGATATTTACGCAGGTGCTAACTGGAGCCTGGGCGATCACGATATCAAGTTCGGTACGGATTACAGCGAAAACAAGATTTACAATGCATTCCTGCAAAACGTCAACGGCACTTACACCTTCGCTTGCCTGGACAAGATTTCGTATACGTTTGATACAACGGGCAATTTCACCTGCAGCGGCAAAACCGCTGCCGTGATCCAAGCCGCGACACTGGAAAACTTCAGCCGTGGACGCCCTGATGTCTATAATTTGCAAGCTCCAATCGATGGCAAATCTTTGGATGATGCCGTTGCTCGCTTTACGCTGAAAAACATCGGCTTGTTTGTCCAGGATACCTGGAACGTGAACAAGCAATTGACCGTTAGCGCCGGTTTGCGTATTGATGGTACCCGCGTCGGTGACTCGCCACTGAAAAATGAGGCAGCAGCATTGCCGGTCGGTCCACTGGTAAAAGGTCGCCAAACGGGTGGTTTTGGTGTTGATAATACGCATACCGTTGACGGTCAAAACCTGTATCAGCCACGCGTGGGCTTCAACTACAAGATGGACACCGCACGTCCGACGCAGATCCGCGGTGGTGCAGGCTTGTTCCAGGGTGCAGCATTGGCCGTGTGGCTGGGTAACCCATACCAAAACACTGGCGTGGTCATGCGTAACATCAGCTGCACGTTCACCGCACGTACTTGCCCAACCAATGGTGGTTTCTTCAGCCCGGATCCGACAAATCAACCAACAGGTGTGATCAGCAACATTCCTGCAGCCAAAGTCGATGTGCTGAGCACTGACCTGGCACAGCCTTCGGTCTGGAAGAGCAACCTCGCGATCGAGCATGAATTGCCATGGTTTGGTCTGGTGATCGGCGCGGAATACCTTCGTACGAAGACCAAGGATGCGATTTACTACAAAGAGCTGAACCTGGGGCCTGCGACGGCAACCGGTACCGATGGTCGTCCTCTGTACTACTCGGCTAATGGGTATCTGCAAAAATGCTGGAATGAAAATGGCGCGACGGGTGGCGCACCTTGTGCCTTTACACCTAAGGGCGCAAATAATCCAGCCTTTGCGCAGGTACTGCAGGCAACCAAGACCAAGGAAGGTCAAGGCAATATGCTGACCTTGAGCTTGCGCAGCCCTATGCGTAATGGCCTGTCGTGGGGCAGTTCGTACACCTACACTGACGCCACCGAAGTGTCGCCACTGACCTCGTCGACTTCCAGTTCGAACTTCGCTAGCCGCGCTTCGTTCGATCCGAATGAAAACGTTGCTTCGAATTCGAACTACCTGGTCAAGGACCGTTTCACGGCTCACGTTAGCTGGCAAAAGCGTTTCTTCAGCGAATACAAGACGAGCTTCGGTGTGTTCTATGAAGGTCGTAGTGGCAAGCCCTACAGCTGGACCATCAAGAATGACTTGAACGGCGACGGCTTGGCTGGCAATGATTTGATGTACATTCCCAAGGCACCTGGTTCGGGTGAAGTGGCTTTCTACGGTGCGACCGCAGAAGCCCGTGCAGCCAACGAGGCAGCTTTCTGGAAAATCGTGAACGCCAATGGCGACTTGCGTAAGGCCGCCGGTAGTGTGGTTGGCCGTAACCAGAGCTTTGCTCCGTGGACCAATAACATCGATATGCGTATCAGCCAGGAATTGCCAGGTTTGTTCAAAGGCAATCGTGGTTTGCTGACTCTGGACTTTATGAACGTTGGTAACATGATCAACCGTAAATGGGGTCATATCAATGAAGTATCTTTCCAGACCAATGGTGGCCTCGTGCGCAACTTCGTTGACTATGCTGGTCTGGATGAAAAGGGTCGTTACATTTACAACACCCGCGATGTATCGAGCCTTGAAACTCGTCAAACCAAAGGCGAATCTCAATGGGCAATTCAAGCCACGGTTAAGTACGAGTTCTAATCTCGTCCTTGCCTCGTAGCTTGGCAAGTTAAAAACGGCTGGTGGCGACACCGGCCGTTTTTTTCGTTTATGTTCTGCTTTCTTGGATACTCTGATGGGCTTGCGGCGCTTGGCGTCCCCCCGGACGAGACAGATTTTTTTGACAACGATGACTACGTGGGAACCATGAAACATCATCTGACACCGCTGGCCGCCGCGGCGGCCCTGACCTTGCTGCTGGCCGCCTGTGCCGCACCTTCCACGCCTCCCACGCCTTCCGTGGCACCCGTCGATATCAACCTGGTCGCCCTGAACGACTTCCACGGCAATCTCGACCGCAGCAAATTCACCTATACGAGTGTCGCCGATGCCGAGCGCAAGACGGTGCTGGCGGGCGGCATCGATACTTTGTCCGGCGCCTTGACGGCGTGGCGCCGCGAGGACGCGCAGCTGATTTTTGTCGGCAATGGCGACCTGGTCGGCGCCAGCCCCGCCATGTCGGCGCTGTGGGCCGATGAACCGAGCATCGTCGCCATGAACATGCTGGGCATGAAGGCCAGTTCCGTCGGCAACCATGAATTTGACCAGGGCAAGGCGGAATTGCTGCGCCAGCAGCGCGGCGGCTGCGAGTCGTCGCGCGCGGACAAGGCATGCAAGTTCACGCCCGACTTCAAGGGCGCCAGCTACACCTACATGGCCGCCAATGTGATCGACACGCAAACGGGCAAGTCGCTGCTGCCCGCCTACCGCATCGAAGAGGCGCATGGTGTCAAGGTGGGCCTGATCGGCGCCGTGCTGAAAGATACGCCGTCCGTGGTGACGGCCGCCGGCATTGCTGGCCTGCAGTTCGGGGATGAGGCGGACGCCATCAACGCCACCTTGCCGCAGTTGCGCGCGCAAGGCGTGGGCGTGTTTGTCGTGCTGCTGCACCAGGGCGGCGAGACAAAGGAGGCCGTCGACCAGCCCGATTGCAGCCACCTGAAGGGCGAAGTGGTCGACGTGGTGAAACGCCTCGATCCGGCGATTCAGCTGGTCATCAGCGGCCATTCGCACCAGGGCTATCTGTGCCGTGTCGATGGCCGCCTCGTGACGCAAGCACAGATGGGCGGGCACATGTTGACGCGCATCAAGCTCAAGGTCGATCCCGTCAAGAATGCCGTTGTCGATGCCAGCGCGCACAACGTCATCATGCTGCCAGGCATGTATGAGCCGGACCCGGCCGTGGCTGCCTACCTGGAATCGGTCAAGCAGCGCAGCGCGGCCGAATTGTCGCGCCCCGTGGCCGCCATCGCCGTGCCCAGTGTGGGCCGCAGCACCAAGGGCAGCGGCGCTTCCGCGCTGGGCGACCTGGTGGCCGACAGCACCCTGTTCGGCGCGCGCGCCGCCGGTGCGCAAATCGGCCTGATGAACAATGGCGGCATCCGCAAGGACCTGGAAGCGGGCACCGACCTGATGACGAACGTGGGCCAGAACCAGGCGGTTGTCCCGTTCGGTAATACCCTGATCGTGGTCAGCCTGTCCGGCGCGCAAATCCGTACCTTGCTTGAGCAGCAGTGGCCGGGCGCGGTAGCGGAAGACAACAACCTGTTGCAAGTGTCTGAAGGTTTTACTTATCGCTGGGACAGCACGCAGCCGCAAGGCCAGCGCGTGCTGCCGGGCAGCATCATGCTCAATGGCATCGCCATTGATGACAATCAACAATACCGAATCGCTGCCAACAGTTTCCTCGCTGGCGGCGGCGACCGTTTTACCGTACTGGCGGCCGGCACGCGCCGGCTCGACACGGGCGTGCGCGACATCGACGCCTTCAGCAATTACCTGATCGCCCGCGTGCGTGCCGGCAAGCCGGCTGGCAGCGCCACGGCAGCGGGCCGCATCGTGCGCGTCAAATAATCTACAAGGAATAACCATGCGTCGTTTATCTGTTTCCCTGCTCGTCACTACCCTGTTCGCGGGCACGGCCCACGCCGATTTCACCATTCCCGGCTTTGAGCTGGTGCACACCTCGCCCGTGGAAACGAGCTTGACGAATCCCGACCTGCGCGAACCCGTCGCCGTGTGGCGCGAGCTGTTCGATGGTGCGAAAAAAGAGATCGTCATCGCCCAGTTCTATGCCGTCAGCAAGCCGGGCACGGCTTTTGAAAAGGTGCTGGACAGCCTGACGGCCGCCGGCCAGCGCGGCGTGAAAATCCGCTTCCTGCTGGACCAGAAGGGCGTGGGCCTGTCGGAAGCGGCCACCATCGACCGGATCAAGGCGATTCCGAACCTGGACTTGCGCCTCATCGATTTCAATAAAATCACGGGCAACGGCATCGTGCACGCGAAATACCTGGCCGTCGATGGTGAGGTCGCGTACATCGGCAGCCAGAATTTCGACTGGCGCTCGTTCGAGCACATCCATGAAACGGGCTTGAGAATCACGGAGTCGGCCATGGTCAGCCAGGTGCAAGCGATCTTCGAGCAGGATTGGCAAGCGCAGGCATTGACGTCGCAAGGCAGCCGCGCCACGGTGCTCAACAGCAAGGTCGTGCCCGCCAACTACGCGCAAAACGCTTTCCTGCTGGCCAGCCCGAACGCCTACAACCCGGCCGGCGTGGGTGATTCGGAAACGGGTTTGCCAGCCTTGCTGGCCGAAGCGAAAAGCGAAGTGCGCATCCAGCTGCTCGATTACGCGCCGCTGTCCTACGGTCCGAACCGCACGCGGCCGTACTACGCCGTGATCGACAACGCCGTGCGCGCGGCGGCCCAGCGTGGCGTGAAAATCAAGCTGATGGTATCCGCCTGGAACACGGAAGCGCCGGCCATCGCCTACCTGAAAAGCCTGGCCCTGGTACCGAACGTGGAAATCCGCATCGTGACGATTCCTGCGGCCTCGACGGGGTTCATTCCATTTGCGCGCGTGATCCACAGCAAGACCATGAGCATCGACGGCAAGCTGGCCTGGGTCGGCACGAGCAATTGGGCGGGCGGCTATTTCGACTTGTCGCGCAACCTGGAAGTGGTGCTGCGCAACGAGCCGATGGCGCGGCGCATCGCCGCGCTGCATGAGCAGACGTGGAGTTCGGCGTATGCGCAGCCCATCGACATCAACCGGCAGTATCCGAAGCCGGCGAAAGCCGCGCCGCAAGGCAAGGAGTAAGGGTGAGCATGAAAAAAATACTCTGCGTGCTGGCGCTGGGCGCCGCATTCGCTTCTGGCAATGTGCTGGCCTGGGGCAACGACGGCCACCGCGCCGTCGGTGCCATCGCCGATCAATTGCTCAAGGGTAGCGCGGCCCAGGCGCAAGTGGCCAAGTTGCTGCTGCCCGGCGAAAGCCTGGAAAAGATCGCCAACTGGCCCGACTGCGTGAAGGGCACGTATTGCGGCCCGCAATCGCCGGAAATGCTGACCTATGTGGCGGCCAATCCCAAGCATGGCGAATACCATTACACGAACGTGCCATTCCAGAATGCGCACTACCATGACCATGGCGTGGGCACTGCTGACGACGATATCGTGCAAACGCTCAAACAGGCGATCCTGGTGCTGCAGGGCAAGGCTGATGCGGCCAGCAATCCGCACGGCTTCAGCCAGCGCGAAGCACTGATTCTGATCACGCACCTGGTAGGCGATATCCACCAGCCTTTGCATGTGGGCAATGCGTTTCTCGGTAAGGATGGCCAGTTTTTCGTGCCCGCCACGCAGGCGCAGATCGACGATGTCGCCGTTTTCAATGCGCGTGGCGGCAACGACTTGCTGCTCGACGATGCGAAGATGACGGCCCTGTCGGACGCCGTGATAGCCGCGCCGTTGCCAGCGGAAGAGGGGACAGCAAAAGCTCCAGCGTATCCGAAGTCGCCCACCAGGCCCCTGCATTCGTACTGGGATACGACCGTCGTCGATTACGCCATGCGCCGCCTGAGCACGCGCACGCCGCAGCAGTTTGCGCGTACCGTGATCGCCAGCGCGCCGGTGGTGAGCGCCAATACTGGCGACCCTGTCACCTGGCCGTATCAGTGGGCCGATGCCGCGCTGGCAGCGTCCAAGATTGCTTTCACGGACGTGGCGGCCGGTCCGGCCACACAGCAGACCAGCCGCAAGGGTGATGTCTACAACGTCTGGAGCTTGACGGTGCCGGACAATTATCCTGTGCCCAGCTCGGCGTTGGCGAAGCAGCAACTGATCGAGGGCGGCTATCGCCTGGCCGCCGTGCTGCAGGCGATTTGGCCGCAGTAAAGATGTCATGCGAAAGCGGCCTGCGGGCCGCTTTTTTCATGCCAGGGTGATGGCGATGCCCATCTCGCGGTACGGAGCGAGCAGGGCGTCGTCCACGTCGCGGTGCACGATGATATCGCTGACCTGGCTCAAGGGCGCGATCTGGAACGGCGAGGTTGTGTTGAACTTTTCCGGCGAGGCCAGCACAACGGTGCGTGCGGCGGCATCGCTCAGCGCGCGTTTCACGCACGCTTCTTCGTAATCGCCGGTGGTGATGCCCGCCTGCGGATGCAGGCTGGACACGCCCATGAAATACAGGTCGGCGCGGATGCGGCCGATGGCTTCCACGGTGGCCGCGCCGACAGCCACGATCGAGTGCTTGTACAGGCGTCCGCCCAGCATCAGCACGTCGATCGATGGGTGATTCACCAGTTCGACGGCAATCGACGGGCTGTGCGTGACGACGGTGGCGCGCAAATCGCGCGGCAACTGGCGCGCCAGTTGCACGGCGGTGGTGCCGCCATCGAGAAACACCACTTGCCCCGTTTGTATCATGGCGCCCGCCGCGCGGCCGATGGCGGGCTTGGCTTCGGGCGAAATCTGTTCGCGACCCACAAACGGCGCCAGCGCGGGCGAGCGGGGCAGCAAGGGCAGGGCGCCGCCGTGCACGCGTTCCAATAAACCCTCTTTCGCCAACTCGCGCAAGTCGCGCCGTATCGTGTCTTCCGACAAGCCCAGACTATCGCTGACGGCCTTGGCGACGATCTGCCCTTCGCGCTGGAGCAAGTCCAGCAGGTATTGTTTGCGTTGATGTGTCAGCATGGTTTTTCTTATATTTTCTTGATATTGCACGAGTTTGCATGATAAAGTCGACGAACGCAAGCACAAGGAGACACTATGCGCGAAGAAAATAGCAAGCAGCAACGGGTCCGCATCCACGACGTGCAGACCCTGTCGCACGACTGGTATCTGTTGCAAAAGACCACATTCGATTACCTGCGCCATGATGGCGAATGGCAGACGCAGACGCGGGAAACCTATGACCGCGGCGATGGCGCCACCATCCTGCTCTACAACAAGGAACGTCGCACGGTGATCCTGATCCGCCAGTTCCGCTTTCCCACGTATCGCGCAGGCCACGATGGTTTCCTGATTGAATCAGCGGCCGGCTTGCTGGAAGAGGCCAGCGCGGAGCAGCGCATCCGTGCCGAGGTGGAAGAGGAAACCGGTTACCGGGTGGGGCAGGTGCACAAGATATTTCAGGCCTTCATGAGTCCCGGCTCCGTAACGGAGCGCCTGCATTTCTTTGTCGCCGAATACGATCCGGCCAGCCGCATCGGCGACGGCGGCGGCCTGGCGCACGAGGGAGAAGATATCGAGGTGCTGGAACTGCCGCTGGCGCAAGCAATGCGCATGGTGGCCGATGGCCGCATCTGCGATGGCAAGACCATCATGCTGCTGCAGCATGCGCAGCTGCACTTGATGCCGCGCAAACTTGGCATGCAAATCCTCGTTGCCGGCCCCTACCGCTCGGGCACGGGCGACGATCCCGCACTGATGGCGGCGAATGTCGCGGCCATGCAAGCCGTCTGCCTGCCTCTGTATGCCAAGGGTCACATGCCCGTGCTCGGTGAATGGCTGGCCTTGCCCATGCTGGCGCTGGCCGGCTCCACCCGGGTGGGCGATGCCGTGTATGAAGACCTGTTCCACGCGCACGCGACGCGTCTATTAAGCCACTGCGATGCCGTGCTGAGAATCGGCGGTGCGTCTGGCGGAGCGGACCAGATGGTGGCTGTAGCGCAGGATCTCGGTTTACCCGTGTATTTCTCGCTGGACGAGATTGCCCAGGCGTAAAAAAAGCGAAGCCCAAAGGCTTCGCTTTTTGTCATTTTAGGGAGCGCCTGAAAAATGCCCAGGGCTAGGCGTCTTGCCGAAGGCAGTACGAATGTACGACGAGGCAAGGCAACGACGCCATGGGTATTTTCTCAGGTGCTCTTAACGGGACTTGACGAAGGGGATACCGATGGCTTTCGGCGCGATGGATTTCGCCATCAAGCCCGCCAGCACGATCACGGTGACCACGTACGGCACCATCTGGATCAAGGAGCCGGGGATGCGGCCCACGACGGGCAAGTCCACGCCTTCGATCTGGATCTGGATGGCGGCAAAGAAGCCGAACATCAGGCAGCCGAGGAAAGTGTAGACGGGACGCCAGTTGCCGAACACCATGGCCGTCAGGGCCAGGTAGCCGGCGCCGGCCGACATGTCGCGCAGGAAGAAGCCGCTTTGCACGATGGCAAGATACGCGCCCGAGAACGAGCACAGGATGCCGGCCACCAGCATGGCCAGGTAGCGCGTCGCTTCCACGCTCACGCCGGCCGAGTCGGCCGCGTGCGGGTTTTCGCCGCAGGCGCGCAGGCGCAGGCCGAAGCGCGTGTGGTACAGCAGCCAGTGCACGAGCGGGATCAGCAGGAACGCCACATACACGAGGATGGAATGGCCGCCGATCAGGTGGGCATACACCCAGCCGATGAAGGGGATGTGCTCCACGTACTGCGTGCCCGGCAAGACCACGTCGAACAGCCGCGCCGAACCGAGGTCGGGCGTGCGACCGCCTTGCTGGAAGAAAAATTGCGCCAGAACAAAGGTCAGTCCGCTCATGGCGATGTTGATCGCCATGCCGGCCACCAGCTGGTTGCCCTTTTGCGTGATGCTGACGTACGCCTGCAGCAAGGCCAGGGCGACGCAGACGAGCATGCCGGCGGCCATGCCGTAATACGGGTTTTGCGTCGTGTAGGCGACGGCGGCGGAAGCGAAGGCGCTGGCCAGGATCTTGCCTTCCAGGCCGATGTCGATCATGCCGCTGCGTTCGGCGAACAGGCCGGCCATGGCGGCAAAGATCAGGACGGGCGCATTGCGCACGGTCGATACCAGGATGCTGGCGAAATGGAAGTCGTCGAGTGTCATGGTGTTAGCCTTTGGTGCGCTTGAGCAGGGCGGAAATGGCCGGTGCGTAGAAGTTTTCCATGGCGCCGCAGAACAGGATGATCAAGCCCTGGATGAAAATGAAAGTTTCCGTCGGGATATTCGGTTTTTCCAGCGACAGGTCGAAGCCCCCCTGGATCAGCGCGCCGAACAGCACGGCCGACAAAAAGATGCCGACCGGATGCTGGCGGCCCATCAGGGCAATGGCGATGCCGATGAAACCGGCGCCACCGACGAAATTGAGCGACAGGTAATGCGTCGAACCCATGATGGAATTGACGGAACCGAGGCCCGCCAGCGCGCCGGAAATCAACATGACGATGATGATCATCTTGCTGATCGACACGCCCGCATAGTGGGCCGCATGCTTGTTCAGGCCCGTGGCGCGCAGCTTGAAGCCCCACGACGAGCGCCAGACCATCACGCCGTAGATCACCAGCGCGGCGATCGCCAGGATAAAGCTGATGTTCAGCGGCGTGTCGCCCAGCGACGGGAACCAGGTGGAGAGGCGCGGCATTTCGCCGCTTTCCGCAAACACGCGGCTGGCCGTGTTCTGCTCGCCCGGCGGAATCAGGTACTTCACGATAATAAAATTCATCAGGCTGGCGGCGATGAAGTTGAACATGATGGTGGTCACCACGATGTGGCTGCCGCGCTTGGCTTGCAGGTAGCCGGGCAAGAAACCCCACAGTGCGCCGAACAGGGCCGCGCCGATCATGGCTGCAGGAATCAAGAGCCAGGCGGGCAGGGTCTGGTCGAAGGCCAGCATGGCCACCGTCAGGCCCAGGCCGCCGATATACATCTGGCCTTCGGAACCGATATTGAACAGGCCGGCCTGCATCGCCACGGAAACCGACAGGCCCGTGAAGATGAAGGTGCTGGCGTAGAACAGGGTATAGCTCAAGCCTTCAGGATTGAGGATGGCGCTGTGGACGAGGATCGACAGCGATTCGGCCGGGTCTTCGCCCAGCATATAAATCACCAGGGCGGCGACCAGCAAGGCCGACAGCAGGTTTAACATGGGCATGACAAAGGCTGTCGCCCAGCGTGGCAAGTCGTTATTCATGATTTATGCATTCCCCCCATCAGCAGACCGATGCGGGTGGTATCGAATTCTTCAATTTTCAGTTCGCCGGTGATGCGTCCGCCGCACATGACGAGAATGCGGTCGGCCAGCGCCCGCACTTCTTCCAGTTCGACGGACACCAGCAGGATCGCCACGCCCGCGTCGCGCAGGGCCAGCAATTGCGTATGGATGCTTTCGATGGTGCCGATGTCGACGCCGCGCGTGGGTTGCCCCACCAGCATCAGTTTCGGCTTGGCCAGCACTTCGCGCGCGATCACCACCTTTTGCTGGTTACCGCCCGACAATAAGCCGATGCGCAGGTCAGGGTTCGCCGGGCGCACGTCGAAGGTTTTCAGCAGTTCCGCGCAGCGGGCGCCGATGGCCTTGAAGTTGAACAGGCCCCAGCGGTTTTTCAGGTGATCCTGGTAACCGAGGATGGTGTTTTGCATGACGGAGAAATTCTTCACCACGCCATCGCGCAAGCGGTCTTCCGGAATGTGGGCGATGCCCAGTTCGCGGAAGGCCAGCGGCAAGCCGTCGGCATCGTGGCGCTTGGCAAACGGCAAGTCCTTGTCCAGGAAGCGCAGCTTGCCGGACGTCGGCAAGCGCATGCCCGACAAAATTTCCAGCAGTTCGCTCTGGCCATTGCCGGAAACACCCGCGATGGCGACGATTTCGCCGGCGCGCAAGTTGAAGCCGATGTCGGCCAGCAGTTTGACCTGTTGCGCGTCGGCCAGTTGCAGATCAGCCACTTCCAGCACCGTGGCGCCCGGATTGTACGGTGCACGGGGCAGATGGCTCTGGATGGGGCGGCCTACCATCATGTTGGCCAGCTCCTCTTTCGAGGTAGTCGCAGTGGCAACGGCGCCCACCACCGTGCCGCCGCGCATGACGGTGACGTTGTCGGTGATTTCCAGGATCTCTTGCAGCTTGTGCGTGATCAGGATGATGGTCTTGCCTTGCTCCTTGAACAGGCGCAGGATTTCAAACAGCGAGGCCGTTTCCTGGGCCGTCAGCACGGCCGTCGGCTCGTCGAGGATCAGGATATTGGCGCTGCGGTAAATCTGCTTGAGGATTTCCACGCGCTGCTGCGCGCCGACGGAGAGGTCTTCGATCTTCGCCAGCGGGTCCACGTCGAGGCGGTAGCGCGCGCAAATCTCGCGCAGCTTGGCTTCCGCTTCGGCACGGTGGCTGGCCAGGCGAAAACCGCCTTCCGTGCCCAGCATGATATTGTCGAGGACGGTGAAGTTCTCGACCAGCATGAAATGCTGGTGCACCATGCCGATGCCGAGGTTGATCGCTTCCTGGCTGTTGCGGATAGGCTGTACTTTCCCGTCGAGCAAGATTTCTCCGCCGTCGGCACGGTAATACCCGTACAGGATACTCATCAAGGTCGATTTGCCGGCGCCGTTTTCCCCCACCAGGCCGTGGATACTGCCCTTGGCGATGGAGAAACTGACGTCGGCGTTCGCCTTCACATGTCCAAACTGCTTGGAAATGCTGCGAAATTCTACTGCTGGCTGCATAGGTTCATAACTGGATAGTTTCATGGAAACGCGCCGCGCGGAGACAGGCCCCGGCGGCGCGCTAGAAGATACGGAGAAAAATTAAACCGGGCAGCTGCTGCCGACGCGGTAATCGATCACTTTGATCTTGCCATCGATAATGTCCTTACGCGCACCCAACACGCGCTTTTCGATTTCCGGCGTAATCAGCTTGCGGTTGTTGGCGTCGAGCGCCCAATCCACGCCGCCTTCTTTCAATCCTTTATAGCTGACGCCGCCCTTCCAGGTGCCGTTCTTGACTTCCATGAAGCTGTCATACACCGTGTTGTCGACGCGCTTGACCATCGAAGTCAGGATGCTGCCCGGATACAAACCATTCTGGTTCGAATCGACGCCGATGGCCAGCTTGCCTTTTTCCTTGGCCATTTGCAGCGTACCCATGCCGCTGCCGCCGGCCACGGCGAAGACGACATCGACGCCGCGCTCGAATTGCGAGCGGGCCAGTTCGCCACCTTTGGCCGGGTCATTCCAGGCGCCGGAGGTGGTGCCGACCATGTTTTGCGTGATTTCCGCTTTCGGATTGACGGCCTTGACGCCTTGCGCGTAGCCGCAGGCGAAGTTGCGGATCAGCGGGATATCGATGCCGCCGATGAAGCCGACCTTCTTGCTCTTGCTGGCCATGGCTGCAGCCACGCCTACCAGGTAGGAGCCTTCTTCTTCCTTGAAGACGACGGAATTGACGTTGCTGCCGGCGGCCTGGCCGTCGATCAGCACGAATTTCACGTTCGGGAATTCTTTTGCGACTTTTTGCACGGCTTGCGTTTGCGCAAAGCCGATGGCGGCGATCATGTCGAGTTTCTTGCGGGCCAGGCCGCGCATGACTTGCTCGGCTTGCGTATCGCTCGATGCCTGAACTTCGATGAAGGAAATGCCTGTGTCTTTTTTGAAGCGCGAGGCACCTTCGAAAGCGGATTGGTTGAACGACTTGTCGAACTTGCCGCCCGCGTCATACACGACACCCAGTTTTGGGGTAGCCGCGGACGCTTGAGCAGTCAGAAATACGGCTGCGATCGTCAAACTAAATTGTGTAAGTTTCATGAATTGGCTCCTGGAAGATCGATATTGTATATTTTTTATAGGTGAAACATATAATTTGGGGCCGATTTAGCCTGTTTTTGATGCACGAGATGATAATTCCTTATCAACATTGCACCGTATTGAACAAGATCATTGCCGGCCTTGTGTGCTTTTATGTCGACAGTGTGATGCTCATGCAACAGTCGCGCCCCGTCTCTTTTATAGTTACAACATCGAATGGGGCTGCCGGAGCGGGCTGGGATGCGCCGTCAATGGACGGGCAGGGCAGGCGCAGGACCGGCGCCACGATGGGCGTCCGAATCACTATGCATCATGCCAGATATGTATGACAAATACGTTTTTGTTTAACTATTTATATGAAAGTCATATAAATTGGCATGCAAACCCAAAACGAAGGGCTGGGGTCGGACGGGGACGCCGAGTCCCTGAGGGTCCGCCCCCGGTCTTGCTGCTTTTCGGGTTAGCGACGCTTGAGGCTTTGCCTCAATTAGCTGGGGGATTAATAATATTCAGGAAGGCCCTCACGACGGGAGCGTCGTCGAGCGTGGTGTAGCTGATGTACAGGTTGGCCGATGGCGGATTGGTCTTGATCGGTAGAAACACGACGCCGGGCCAGCCGATGCGGCTCGTCGTTTCCGGCACCAGGGTCACGCCCAGGCCGGCGCCCACCATGGCCAGCAGGGTTTGCGGCTCGCTCGCTTCCTGGAAAATCACGGGTTCGAAACCGGCATTGACGCAGCATTGCACCAGGTAGCGGGGAAACGCGGATTTATCGAGGTTCAGGGTCAGCATGGGCTCATGGGCGATGTCGATCAGCTCGATGGCCGTGTTTTTTGCCAGCGGATGGTGTTCGTTGACGGCCACGCAGACGTTTTCACGGAAGCACAGCTCCTGGCGCAGGTTGTCGTGGCGCAAGTCGTCGTCATTGAGTTTCGGTTCGCGCCAGAAACCCACGTCGATCTGCTTGGCGCGCAAGGCTTCGTATTGCACCGTGGGACCGAATTCATGGATGGTCCAGCTGACGCGGGGAAATTTGGTCTGGAACTCTTCCAGCAGGCTGGGGATGGGGCCCCACATGGCCGAGCCGACGATGCCCACGCGCAAGCGGCCCACTTCGCCACGGTCGATCTGGCGGATGGTATCGATGGTCATGCGCATCTTGGCCAGCAGCTCGGCCGCCTCGTTCATCAGTGCCTTGCCCGCCACGGTCAGCTCGAAGGTGCGCGTGGTGCGCGCAAACAGGCGCACGCCCAGTTCGCTTTCCAGTTTCATGATCTGCTGGCTCAGGGGCGGCTGCGAGATATGCAGGCGCTCGGCGGCGCGGCTGAAGCTTTTCTCCTCGGCAACGGCAAGAAAATACTTTAACTGTTTCAGATCGATGGACATGCTTTCCTTGCATTACCTGATGCTAAACGGGAATGGCGCGCGAACCTGAGGGCCGCGCGCTTTTCTACGGCAGTCCTATTATCGTGCCACGACCGCCTGCATGGCAATGGCCAGCGCGGTGCCCACCTGGGCATTGTGCTTGACGAGGGCGATATTCGTCGCCAGGCTGCGGCCGTCCGTCAGCTGCTTGATGCGCGACAACAGGAATGGCGTGACTTGCTTGCCCTTCACGCCGCCCGCGTCCGCTTCCTGCAGCGCTTGCGTGGTGATCGCGTCGATTTCTTCCTTGGGCATCGCTTGCGCGGCCGGCACCGGGTTGCTGACGATGACGCCGCCTTTCAAGCCCAGCTGCCATTTCGTGCCGATGAAGGCGGCCTGCTCGGCGGCCGTGTCGAGGCGGAAATCGGCCTTGAAGCCGCTTTCGCGTGTAAAGAAGGCGGGAAAACCTTCCTGGCCCACGCTGATGACGGGCACGCCGTGGGTTTCCAGGTATTCCAGGGTCAGGCCGATGTCGAGGATGGATTTGACGCCCGCGCAGACGACGGCGACCGAGGTTTGCGCCAGTTCCTGCAAGTCGGCCGAAATGTCGAAGCTGGTTTCCGCGCCGCGGTGCACGCCGCCGATGCCGCCCGTGACGAACACGGTGATGCCGGCCAGTTCCGCGCAAATCATGGTGGCGGCCACGGTGGTGGCGCCCAGTTTACCCTGCGACAGGACGAACGGCAGGTCGCGGCGGCTGACTTTCATGGCGTCGGCCGAGGTGCCCAGCAATTCCAGCTGTTCGGGCGACAGGCCCACGCAGATCTTGCCGTCGATGATGGCGATGGTGGCCGGCACGGCGCCGCCGTCACGGATGATCTGTTCCACTTCGCGCGCCATTTCCACGTTTTGCGGATACGGCATGCCATGCGAAATGATGGTCGATTCCAGCGCCACGATGGCCTTGCCGGCGGCGCGCGCGTCGAGCACTTCTTGCGAGAACAAGAGGAAATTCTGTAATTGGGTCATGTATCAATCCTGTTGAAAGAGGGTAGGGGGAGGGGGCGCCAGATCGGCGTCGTCAATGTCGTCGAGCGCGCCGGCCGACACCAGGGGCGAGACGGTGGCGGCCGATTCCAGTGTCATGGCGGCCAGCTTCAGGCCGCGCCGGCACGCTAGTTTCAAATCGCTGCTGTCGTGGTACAGCGACCAGCAGACGGCGGCGGAAAACGCGTCGCCGGCGCCCGTCACGTCGACGGCGTCCACTTCGCGCGCGGCCAGATGCACGATGGACGCGTCCTGGCTGTCGCCATCCGTGAAGTACACGCCTTCGCCGCCGCAGGTGACGATCACCTGGCGCGCGCCCTGGCGCAGCACTTCGCGGCAGGCGGCGCGCACCTCGAATGCCGTGGGCAAGGCCCGCGCCACGCGCGTTTCCAGTTCGCCCCGGTTGAGGATCAGCAGATGCAAGCCCGTCAGGTCTTGCGGCAAATGCGCCATCTTCGGCTGCGAGACGGCGACGATGACCAGTGGCGTGGCGTGGGCAGCATCCTGGCGCGCGTCGGCCAGCAGTGCCTGCACGCTGTCGTGGCCCAGGTTCAGGTCGCAGACGGTGAGGGCGGCGGCGGCGCGCTGCGGCTGGCGGCTGTGCAAGAAGGCGGGCGTCAGCTGTTCATACAGTTGCATGTTGGCCATCGCCAGCAGCATTTCGCCATGCTCGTCGAGCACGGCCGTGTAGGTGCCGCTGCTGGTGTTGCTCAGATGTAAGCTGCCGCGCATGTCGATGCCCGCATCTTCCGCGTGCGTCTGCAGGGCGTGGCCGGCCGCATCGTCGCCCAGCGCCGTCAGCAGGGCCACGGGGATCGACAATCGTGCCAGGTTTTCCGCGATGTTGCGGCCCACGCCGCCAAACACTTCTTCCGAGCGCACGGGATTGGAGGTGCCCATCTGCAAGGTCGCCAGGGTGCGCATCTTGCGGTCGAGGTTGGCGGCGCCGATGCACAGCACGGGGCGGCTGTCGGGCAGCACGTAGGCGCGCCCCAGCAGGCGTCGCTCGCGGATCAATCCGGCGATGTGGCCGGCGACGGCCGAGCGCGACAAGCCCAGTTCGCTCGCCAGGTCTTGCTGCGAGATGAAGGGATTGTTGCGGAT
The DNA here is from genome assembly GCF_019443505.1 of Janthinobacterium sp. PAMC25594. NCBI lineage: Bacteria > Pseudomonadati > Pseudomonadota > Betaproteobacteria > Burkholderiales > Oxalobacteraceae > Janthinobacterium > Janthinobacterium sp. PAMC25594. The sequence goes on along the minus strand of NZ_CP080377.1, from coordinate 2,893,461 downwards.
CAGTGCGTACAGCTGGTCTTTTTTATTGGTATCGGTCACAAGGTTTTCACTGAAGGGATAAACATTTGTTTGCGACTTTAAACATTTGTCTTGCTGGTGTCAAGCCGGTGTCAAGCAGGGTTGAAAAACCTTCGTATGGAGCTTGTATGCATGGATTTCCCGGGCATGGCAGGCCTGGGCTAGCCTCGACTATAATATCGGCCATTTATATTTGAATTGTATAAATGGGCAAGAAAAATGGTATTTGCCATACATATTCCGTTTGATGCATAGTGGCGGCAAATAAAGGCAATACGCATCTGGATAGTCCAGCAACACCCATACATACCCGATACCTGGGTGCGATACTTTGCGTACTCCGCCGCGCAGGCAGCAACCATCATCATTAGTCAATCAGAGGATAACCATGTCGAACAACACCCCTTTCCACGCCGCCGAAATCATCCGCGCCCGCGCTCCTGAAAATTTCAAGCCGCGCGTGGCGATGATCCTCGGCTCCGGCCTGGGCGTGTTGGCCGAGCAAATGACGGACGCCGTCAGCATCAGCTTTGACGAATTGCCAGGCTTCCCGATCAGCACCGTGCACGGCCATGCGGGCGAACTGGTGGTCGGTACCCTGTCGGGCGTCGCCGTCGTCTGCATGAAGGGCCGTGGCCACTTCTATGAAGGTTATGGCATGGGCGTGATGACGAGCGCCATCCGCACCCTGAAGCTGCTGGGCTGCGAAATGCTGTTCGTCACCAACGCCGCCGGTTCCCTGCGCCCTGAAGTGGATGCCGGCAGCCTGGTGGCCATCAGCGACCATATCAACCTGCTGCCAGGCACGCCGATGGTCGGCCCGAACGACGACCGCTTCGGCCCGCGTTTCTTCAGCATGGCCAACGCCTATGACGCCGAACTGCGCCAGCAAGTCAAGGACACGGCGGCCGCGAATGGCATCACCCTGCACGAAGGCGTATTCGTCGCCTACCCTGGCCCGAACTTCGAGACGGCCGCGGAAATCCGCATGATGGCCCGCCTGGGCGCCGACACGGTCGGCATGTCCGTGGTGCCGGAAGTGGTCTCGGCCCGCCATTGCGACCTGAAAGTGGTGGGCGTGTCCGTCATCACCAACCTGGCCGAAGGCATGTCGCCATTCGCCCTGTCGCACGAGCAAACCCTGAAATACGCGGCCATCGGCGCGAAAGACCTGGTCAAGCTGATCCTGGCTTTCCTGGCCAAGGTTGCTGAAAAGCCGCAAGCCTAAGAACACCTGTCAAAACCTGCTGCGCGTCGCGATTTGCGGCTTGCGATGCTCACTGTGCTAAAGCACAGTTGCGCTTCTCGGCCACAACTCACTGCCGCTCGCCACGGTTTTGTCCGGCGTTGCAAAACGTTTTTTTTTACGCAGTAGCGGCGCGCCGGCCACCGGCGCTGCCGCGCGGCAGGCCGGGAAAATCCGGCCTACACTGTCCGCATCATTCCGCATCACTCCATAAAGCGAGCCTTATCATGTCACGCGCATTTATCCTCCTGCTTGATTCCTTCGGCCTTGGCGCGACGCCAGACGCCGCCAAGTATGGCGACGCAGGTGCCAATACCTTTGGCCACATTGCCAGCACTGTCGCCAAAAGCGGCAAGACCTTGAAACTCCCGAACATGGAACGCCTGGGCCTGGGCGCCGCGGCGCACCTGGCCAGTGGCGAATGGGCCACCGGCTTCGACCAGCGCGACGGCTTTACCGGCGCCTACGGCGCGGCGCGCGAGCGCTCCACCGGCAAGGACACGCAGAGCGGCCACTGGGAAATCGCCGGCGTGCCCGTCGAATTCGACTGGGGATATTTTCCCCGCACCACGCCGTCGTTCCCGGCCGACCTGACCGACAAACTGAAAGCCCTGTCGGGCGTGCCCGGCTTCCTCGGCGACTGCCACGCCTCGGGCACGGACATCATCAACAAGCATGGCGATGAACATGTCGCCACCGGCAAGCTGATTATCTATACCTCGGGCGACTCGGTGATGCAGATCGCCGCGCACGAAGAATCGTTCGGCCTCGAGCGTCTGTACGCAGTGTGCGAAATGGCCTTCAAGCTGGTCGAACCGTACAACATCGGCCGCGTCATCGCCCGCCCGTTCACGGGCAGCAATGGCAACTACACGCGCACTTCCAACCGCCACGACTATGCGGTGGCGCCGCCAAGCAAGACCCTGCTCGACCACGTCAAGGATGCGGGCGGCGAAGTCGTCGGCCTGGGCAAGATCAGCGACATTTTCGCCACCCAGGGCATTTCCAGAGTCGTCAAGGGCGTCGACAATATGGCGCTGTTCGAAGCGCTGTTGAAGACGGCCGATGAAGTGCAGGACAAGTCGCTCACCTTCGTGAACTTCGTCGATTTCGACCAGGCGTTCGGCCACCGCCGCAACGTCGAAGGCTATGCCGACGCGCTGCGCGAAATGGATGGTCGCCTGCCGGAATTCATGGCCAAGCTGAAGGAAGGCGACCTGGTCGTGATCACCGCCGACCATGGCTGCGACCCCACCTGGCACGGCTCCGACCACACCCGCGAACACATTCCGATGATCTTCTTCGGCCCTGGCGTCGCCCCGCGCGCGCTGGGCATTTCCGAGACCTTCTCCGATATTGGCCAAACCCTCGCCAAGCACCTTGGCGTACCACCACTTGCTAATGGAACCAGCTTGTTATGACACTCATGCACCCCGAATTCAAGCGTAACGAGGCCGTTGGCCTCGACCTGGGCTGGATCAACCAGATCCGCGTCAACCGCGCCGCGACGGACCGCCGCGCGGCCAGCCTGGCGAACCGCCGTACGGTGAAAAAGGAATACCAGGCCGCCTGGCTGGTGAAAGCCATCCAGATGATCGACCTGACCACCCTGGGCGGCGACGATACGCCGGGCCGCGTGGAACGCCTGTGCATGAAGGCCATGCGCCCGCTGCGCGCCGACCTGATGGATGCACTGGGCCTGACGCAGCTGAGCACCGGCGCCGTGTGCGTGTACCACGAGATGATTCAGCCGGCCGTGAAAGTCATCCAGGGCCGTTTGCCTATCGCTGCCGTGTCGACCGCCTTCCCGGCGGGCTTGACGAACATGGAAACGAAGCTGCGCGAGATCGAACTGTCGGTCGCCGCCGGTGCTTCGGAAATCGATATCGTCATCACGCGCCAGCATGTCCTGAACGGCAACTGGCAAGTGCTGTACGACGAAATGCTCGCTTACCGCAAGGCTTGCGGCGAAGCGCACGTGAAGGCGATTCTCGCCACGGGCGACTTGCTGACCATGGAAAACGTGGCCAAGGCGTCGTGGGTGTGCATGATGGCCGGTGCCGATTTCATCAAGACATCCACCGGCAAGGAAAGCGTCAACGCCACCATTCCCGTGGCCCTGACGATGGTGCGCACGATCCGCGAATACCACGAGCAGACGGGTTTCCAGGTGGGCTTCAAGCCGGCCGGCGGCGTCAGCTCGGCCAAGAGCGCGCTGCAATACCTGACCCTGATGAAGGAAGAACTGGGCAACGAATGGTTGCAGCCGCACCTGTTCCGCATCGGCGCTTCCAGCCTGCTGACCGATATCGAGCGCCAGCTCGAGCACTACGTCACCGGCAGCTACTCGGCCAATCATCGTCACGCACAACCTTAAAGAACAATCGTCATGCCAACAATTAACGAGATTCTCACTACTATGGACTACGGCCCTGCTCCCGAAAGTCAAAAAGAAGCGCAAGCGTGGCTCGATGGCCACCAGCGCACATTCGGTCTGTTCATCGACAATGCCTGGAGCGAGCCGGCCGAGCTGTTCGCCTCGACCAATCCTGCCGATGGCACGCAGCTGGCGGAACTGACGCAAGCCACCGACGCGGACGTGGAACGCGCCGTGGCAGCGGCGCGCCGCGCGCTGCCCGTATGGCAGGGCATGGGTGGCCACGGCCGCGCGAAAGTCATGTACGCGCTGGCCCGTTTGCTGCAAAGGCATTCGCGCCTGTTCGCCGTGCTGGAAACCCTGGATAACGGCAAGACCATCCGCGAAACGCGCGATATCGACCTGCCGCTGGCCGCGCGCCATTTTTATCATCACGCCGGCTGGGCGCAGCTGCAGTCGGAAGAATTTGCCGACTACCGCGCCGTCGGCGTGGTGGGCCAGATCGTGCCGTGGAATTTCCCATTGCTGATGCTGTCGTGGAAAATCGCCCCGGCCCTGGCGGCCGGTAACACGGTCGTCTTCAAGCCGGCCGAATTCACGTCGCTGACCGCCATGCTGTTCGCCGAATTGTGCGTGCAGGCAGGCGTGCCGGCCGGCGTGGTCAACATCGTCACGGGCGACGGCAGAGTGGGCTCGGCCATCGTCAACCATCCGGGCGTCGACAAGATCGCGTTTACGGGTTCCACCGAAGTGGGCCGTTTGATCCGCATCGCGACGGCCGGCAGCGGCAAGAAGCTCTCGCTGGAGCTGGGCGGCAAGTCGCCGTTCATCGTCTTTGAAGACGCGGACCTCGACGGCGCCGTGGAAGGCCTGGTCGATTCGATCTGGTTCAATCAGGGGCAAGTATGCTGCGCCGGTTCGCGCCTGCTGGTGCAGGAATCGATCCAGGAACGCTTCCTGAACAAGGTGCGCGCGCGCATGGAAAACCTGCGTCTTGGCTCGCCGCTGGATAAATCGATGGACGTGGGCGCGCTGGTCGACCCCGTGCAGCGCCAGCGCATCGCCGCGCTGGTCGATACCGCCCGTGCCGAAGGCTGCGACGTGTGGCAACCGGCGTGCGAACTGCCGGCCGATGGTTCGTGGTTCCCGCCGACCCTGATCACGGGCGCGTCGACCTCGGCCGCCGTGGCACAGGCTGAAATCTTTGGCCCCGTGCTGGTGGCCATGAGCTTCCGCACGCCGCCTGAAGCGGTGCAGCTGGCGAACAACACGGTGTACGGCCTGGCCGCCAGCGTGTGGACCGAGTCGATCAGCCTGGCGCTCGATATCGCTCCCGCCATCAAGGCCGGCGTGGTGTGGATCAACAGCGCCAATCAGTTCGATGCCGCGTGCGGCTTCGGCGGCTACCGCGAATCGGGCTTCGGCCGTGAAGGCGGCCGCGAAGGCATGCTGGAATACATGACGGCCCTGGCCGAAGATGCGCGCCCGGCCCTGCCGGTGGTGGAAACGAAGGCCAAGGCCAATGTGAAACCGGCGGCAGCCGACCCATTCGCCATCGACCGCACGGCCAAGATGTACATCGGCGGCAAGCAGGCGCGCCCCGACAGCGCCTACAGCACTCCCGTGTTTGGCGTGAACGGCGCCCTGCTGGCCGAAGTGGGCGTGGGCAGCCGCAAGGATATCCGCAACGCCGTCGAAGCGGCGCATAAAGCGTCCGGCTGGACCAGCGCCACGGCGCACAACCGCGCGCAAGTGCTGTATTACATCGCCGAAAACCTCGCCGCGCGCGCCGACGAATTCGCCGCCCGCATCGCCGCCATGACGGGCAGTAAAAATCCCGAGAAGGAAGTGCAGGCTTCGATCGAGCGCCTGTTCTACTACGCCGCCTGGGCCGACAAGTACGACGGCCTGGCGCACCAGCCGCCTACCAAGGGCATCACCGTGGCGCTCAATGAAGCGGTCGGCGTGATCGGCATCGTCTGCCCGAATGAAGCGCCGTTACTCGGCTTCATTTCGCTGGTGGCGCCGGCCATCGCGCTGGGTAACCGCGTGGTGGTGGTGCCGTCGGAAGCGCATCCGCTCTCCGCGCTGGACCTGTACCAGGTCTTCGACACGTCCGACTTGCCGGGCGGCGTCGTCAACATCATCAGCGGCAACGCCGATGAACTGGCGCGCACCCTGGCCACGCACGCCGACATCGACGCCGTCTGGCGCCATGACGGCTCCGCTGACGGTTGTGCGGAAGTCGAGCGCCTGTCGGCCGCTACCCTGAAGCGCACCTGGGTCGGCGGCGCCAAAGGCCGCGACTGGTACAGCGCCGCGCAAAGCGGTGGCCGTGCCGTGCTGGCGCATGCGTCGCAAGTGAAAAACGTGTGGATACCTTACGGCGTCTGATAAGTAACTAGCGTTACAAAGCTGGGGTCAGATCCGCAGGGACTGACCCCAGATCTCATGATTGGAGTTATTCGATGTTGTTAACCCAGGAAATCATCCGCAAGAAGCGCGACAAGGGCGTGCTGAGCGCCGAGGAAATCCAGTTTTTCGTGCGCGGCATCACTGACGGCAGCGTCAGCGAAGGCCAGATCGCGGCGCTGGGCATGGCCGTCTTTTTCAACGACATGAACATGGACGAGCGCGTGGCGTTCACCCTGGCCATGCGCGATTCCGGCCAGGTGCTGGACTGGCGCTCGCTGAACCTGCCTGGTCCTGTCGTCGACAAGCATTCGACGGGCGGCGTGGGCGACGTCGTTTCCCTGCTGCTGGGCCCCATGGTCGCCGCATGCGGCGGCTACGTACCGATGATCTCGGGCCGCGGCCTGGGCCACACGGGCGGCACGCTGGACAAGTTCGACGCCATTCCCGGCTATTGCACGGTACCGGACAATGAACTGTTCCGCAAGGTGGTCAAGGAAGTTGGCGTGGCCATCATCGGCCAGACGGCCCAGCTGGCGCCGGCCGACAAGCGCTTCTACAGCATCCGCGACGTCACCGCCACGGTGGAATCGGTGGCCATGATCACCGGCTCCATCCTGTCGAAGAAACTGTCGGCCGGGCTGGACGCGCTGGTGATGGACGTGAAAGTGGGCACGGGCGCCTTCATGCCGACCTACGACAAGTCGGTGGAACTGGCCGAGAGCATCGTCGCCGTGGGCAATGGCGCGGGCATGCAGACCTCGGCGATTTTGACGGACATGAACGAGTCGCTGGCGCCATACGCCGGCAATGCGCTGGAAGTGCGCGGCGCCATGGATTACCTGACGGGCCGTTCGCGTCCCGCGCGCCTGCACGAAGTCACCTTGTCGCTGTGCGCCGAGATGCTGGTGCTGGGCGGCCTGGCCGCCACCGAAGAGGAAGCGCGCGTGAAATTGATGGCGGCCCTCGATTCGGGCGCGGCGGCCGAGCGCTTTGCGCGCATGGTCTCCGCCCTGGGTGGCCCGGCGGATCTCGTCGAGCATCCTGACAAGCACCTGGAACAGGCGCCGTTCATCGTGCCGGCACCAGCGCTGTCGGCCGGCTTTGCCAACGTGCGCGATTGCCGCGCCATCGGTCTGGCCGTCGTCGCCCTGGGCGGTGGACGCCGCCGTCCGACCGACAGCATCGACTTCGCCGTCGGCCTGACGGATCTGGTGGGCCTGGGCGAGCAAGTGACCGTTGGCCAGCCGCTGGCCATGGTGCACGCGCGCACGCAAGCGGCGGCGCAGCAAGCCGTCAGGGAAATCCAGGAAGCGTATGCCATCAGTGCGGTGGCGCTGGCGGCCAATCCGGTGATTTATCGTACCATTCGACCTTAAACTAAACCCAGAAGCAAAGTCTGGGGTCGTACCCTGAGGGTACGACCCCGGCATCTCGCTGTTGGGGTTGAAAAGAAAACAAAATGAACAACCAAGAACTGATTGCCGAAGCCAATGCCGGCCGCGAACTGGCCTACGCGCCCTATTCGCGTTTCAAGGTGGGCGCGGCGCTGCTGTGCAAGGATGGCCGCGTCTTCCGTGGCTGTAACGTGGAAAACGCCGCGTATGGCCTGTGCAACTGCGCCGAACGCACGGCGTTTTTCAGCGCCATCGCGCATGGCTGCAAGCCGGGCGACTTCGCCAGGCTGGCCGTCACGGGCGATACGGCTGAACCGATCTCGCCATGCGGCGCCTGCCGCCAGGTGATCTTCGAGATGGGCGGCGCCGATTTGCCGGTGATCCTGACCAACCTGAAAAACGATGTCATGGAAGTGACAGCGGGCTGGCTGCTGCCGCACGGCTTCGGCAATTCCGATCTGGACATGACGTAACAGGATACGCTTGAACAAGACGATCGACATCCAGGCCGCCGTGGCGATTGCCGCGGCCGAAGCCATGGCAGCGAAGACGCAGGGCACCTTCGGCGTGGGCGGCGTGCTGCTCGATGGCGCCGGCAACGTGCTGCAATCGATGCACAACAACGTCGTGCGCCAGGGCCTGGTGTTCGACCCCACCGCGCATGGCGAGCGCCAGCTGGTGGACTGGTATTTCGCCGAGCGGGCCAAGGGCACGCCTTTGCCGCCGCCGGGCGAACTGACCATCGTCACCTCGCTCGACCCGTGCTGCATGTGCGCGGGGGCGATTCTGGCGGCCGGTTTCAACGTGGTGGCAGCCGCGCCCGACGTCAAGGCGGGCATCAATTACGATGGTGCCGCCACGTTTACGGCCTTGCCGGCACCGCTGCAGGCGCAGGCCGGCCGCAGCTTTTGCTATCCGGCCGTGCGCGGCGCCACCGAGTATGCGCGCCTGCCTTCCGGCGCCGCACCCAAATCTTTTTTCATCGGCAAGAGCATCCATGAGGCGACGCAGGCACTGTGCTCGCTCGTGTTCGAAGCGACATCGGCGCAGGTGATGCAGTTGCTGAACGCGGGCGACGACGTGCACCGGCGCGATCCCGCCACCTTGCCGTCCGAGCATGCCGTGGTGCGTGCCCTGCGCCGCCGCTATCCCGATGCCCTGACCTACCGCTGCGCGCCGCATGCGCCCGACGCGGGCCTGGCGCCCTTCCTGCAGGCGGCCATGGAGCAGGATGCGCGCGATGGCGGGCAGGGCGATGCGGCCGCCTTGCTCGATTCCTTCGGCAACCTGCTGCTGTGCATGCCGGGAAAACTGGCGCAATCGGCCATCCGCACGCCGTTCATGGAGTGCACGCGCCAGTACGCGCAGCTGCGCTATGAATTGATGGCGAATGCGGCGCCGGCTGGGCAGGAAGAAATCAAAAGCTATCTGGGCCACCCCAAGCACGGCACCTTCGTGCTGGCCGTCGGCCCGGACGACAGCGCCGCCAGTTTCATGACCCTGGGTGCCTACGGCTCCACCATGGAAGGGGCGCTGCCGGAGAACAATCCCGCACAATTCCAGTACGTGCGCCCGGCCATGGCGCAAGACGCGCTGCTGGCGCTGTGCGAAGCCATGCCGCCGCTGTACCGCAAGCTGATACGCATCCGGCCGCGCCAGGTGGCGGACCAGGCTTTGATCCGCGCACTGGGCTAGGCGTCGTCGTCGGGCAGGTTCTTGAGTAAAAAGTCGCGCACGTTTTCGCCCGCCACGCGGCGAATTTGCGTTTCCGACAGGCCCGCGTCGAGCAGCGCCTGCGTCAATCGCGGCAAGCCGGCGGCGTCGATGGCCGTGGTGACGGCACCGTCGAAGTCCGAGCCATACGCCACGTGTTCGGCGCCGATCAGTTTGACCGCGTAGGCGATGGCGCGCGCGATCGACGCCACATCCTTGCCGCAGACGGCCGTATTCCAGAAGCCGATGCCCACCAAGCCACCCTGGGCGGCGATGCGTTTCAATTGTGCGTCGCTGAGGTTGCGCCCATTGGCGCAAGTGCCGCGTACCCCCGTGTGCGACACCATCACGGGGCGTTTCGCCATCGTCAGCACGTCGTCTATGGTGGCCGGCGAGGCGTGTGCCAGGTCGACGATCATCTTGCGCTGCTCCATGGCGCGCAGCCATTGCCGGCCCAGCGGCGTCAGGCCGCCTTTCTTCAGGCCGTGCTGGGAGCCGGATAGTTCCGTGTCGAAGAAATGCGTGGGCGCGGCCATGCGGAAGCCGGCCCGGTACAAGGTGTCGAGGTTGTCCAGTTTGCCTTCGAGCGCATGCGCGCCTTCCAGGGTCAGCCAGCCGGCCAGCAGATTTGGCTCTTTGTCGCGCGCGGCGATGAAGCTGCGCAGCTGGGCGCGGCTGCCGATGACCCTGACCTTGCCATGACTGTTGGCCGCTTGCTGGCGCAGCTCGTCGGCCTGCCAGGTGGCGCGCGCCAGCAGGCTGTTCCAGGTGGCGGGCGGCAAGCCTTGCGCCACCACCAGGGCCGTGATGTTGTCCGTGTCGCTGTCATTGCGCTCGATATTCATCTTGCGCGGCGTCTTGGTGACGACGGAAAAGGCTTGCAGCGCCACGTTGGCCCGCTGCAGGCGGGGGAAGTCGACATGCCCGCGCTGGCTGTCGCGGTTCAGATTGCGTTGCCACAGCAAGCTGTCGGCGTGCAGGTCGGCGATCCACAGGCTCTGGTGCAGTGCCATGGTCGCTGTCGACGGCGGCTTGCCGGACGGCGGGTGGATACGGTTGAGGTGCTCGTCCACGAGGACGGGAGCGGACAGGAAACCGCCGATCAGCGCAAGGCTGGCGGCGGCGAGGGTACTGATAATCATTGTTCTCCGTTTTACCATGGATCGTAAGTGCCCAGGCTCCAGATATGGCCTTCCGGGTCGCGGCAGGTAAAGCCCCGTCCGCCGTAATCTTCATCTTTGATGTCGAGCACGATCTCGGCGCCCGCCTCGCGCGCGCTGCGGTAGACGGCATCGGCATCGCTGACGACCAGGTAGCAGTTTTGCGTGTTCGCGCCGCCGACGTCGCCAGGCAGTTTCATCAGGCGGCCATAGTCGCTGTCGATGGCCGGTGCCACCATGACCATGCCGTTGCCAAAGCTCAGTTGTGCGTGGGCGACACCACCGTTGCCGTCAGGCACGATCAATTGTTTTTCAAAACCGAGCGCCTTGCATAGCCATTCGATGGCGGCGGGTGCATCGCGGTAGCGCAGGCAGGGAATGGTCGTCGCAGTTGTCGCTTTTGCTGTCGTGGTCATCAGAAAACTCCTATGGCTGTGGGGGAGTAGCTTCGATCATGGATCCTGCGCGGCGTTCCCTATCCAACTCATCGATCGGGATGGGTTTGATGCCCGTCAGTGCCGCGCCCATCCATAGTGCCATAGAACAATCATTGCACTCTTGCCACGACGCAAATTTTTATTGCGGCGTCTGCGAAGCGTTCGCCGTCTTCGCGTCCGCGCCCGTATCGTCGCTGTTGCTTGCCCATCTCAGCAGCATGACGAGGACAAACAGCATGATGGCCAGCGGCAAGATGGTGATCACGAACGCCAGGCCCAGGCAGCACCCCAGCACCATGGGCCAGGACATGGCGCGCAGGGCGGCCATGCCCTGGTGCGCGTAAGCGCACAGTTCGCTCCAGAAAGCGCTGAAGGAAGTGCTGCCCGGTGCCGAATTGATGTCTTTCATGCCGTTCTCCTGTGGTTGCCGCTGCCGTATGCAGGCTGGCGATGAATCCACTATAGGCAAAACCTTGCTGCCGGGCATCGCGTATGCGACGAATGGCAGGAATGGCGGAGCGAACGGCGACAGGCGAAGACAAACGGTTACTCGAACACCTTCAGTTTCAGCTGGAAACTGAGGGCGCCATACAGGCGGTCCTTGTAGGACGGCACGATGGCGATATTCACGCCCACGCGCTGGTATTCATAGCTGATGGTGGGGACGAGGGCCGGGAACCAGCCGCCATCGCGCATCTTCGGATAGCCGCTGAAGCCGCCAACGACGGCGCCGATGCGCAGCGGGCCCACCTTGATGGGCTGGTAGTACACGCCCAGGTAGTTCGAGTAGGCGCGGTCGCTATTGTAGAAGCGTCCGGCCGTGACCGACGCAACCGTGGAAAAGCGGTATTCGGCGCCCAGGCCCGGATTGCTGTCGTTCAGGTTCTTGTCGCGCTGAAAGTGATACGAATAAAAGCCCGCGTTGAGCCAGGTTTCGCTCAGCGGCTGATTGTTTATCATGCCCACTGTCTGCGCCTGTGCCGTGGATGCCACTGCCAGCAGCGCCGCGCAGGCGAGCTTGCCCAGCAATGACGCGGTGCGCGCCGATGACCATTGTTTCATGCCTGTTCCTTATCCTGTGGGTATCGCGTCGCCATTGCAAACGCTCCAGCGCGCCATGCTATCACTGCTCGTTTGTTCCTTGGAAATTTCATCACGTGCCGGACACTGCCGCAGGCAGGGTGATGGCCGCCTGCACCATGTGCGTGAGCAGGATTTCCGCGTCCTCGTAATCCTTGCGCGTGAGCTGCTTGCGATCCAGCACCAGGGCCATCTGCGCCGAAAAATCCGCATACGACTGCGTCATGGCCCAGATGGCGAACATCAGGTGCGTGGCGTTGACGGGCGCGATCCGGCCGGCCGCGATCCATGCCTCGAAGACGGCGATATCCTTGCGCAGCAGCGGCACGACCCGGTCGCGTATCTGTGCGCCGTACAGGGGCGCGCCATTGATCACTTCCAGCGCATACACGCGCGAAGCCCATGGCTGTTCGCGTGAAAAACGCAGCTTGGCGCCGATGTACGCGCGCAGCACGTCGCGCGGCTCGTCGTGTTCATTGGCCAGCGATTCCATGCGCGCCAGCCAGTCGTCGAGCACATCGTCGAGCACGCGCTGGTACAGCAACTGCTTGGACGGGAAGTAATACATCAGGTTTTGCTTCGACAGGCCGGCCCGCTCGGCGATGGTGGCGATCGACGCGCCTTCATAGCCGCTTTGCGCGAAGGCGCGCACGGCTTGCTCCAGGATGTCCGCTTCCAGGCGGTCGCGGTTTTGCAGGCGCCGGCCACCGGCATTTTTCACGGAAAGGGCAGGGGATTTGTCGCTGGCCATGGCGGGTTCTTTAGCGTGGACGGATCGATTGCAGGAAGGCTTGCAGCACGGGGGTATCGGTGTAGGCCACGTTGAAGCGGAACCACACCGTCTCGGGCGCGCGCAGCATGAAAAATTCGTTCGGCGACAGCAGGATGCCGGCCTTTAATGCCATGTCGGCGATGATCTTGCCATTCCATTCCGGCGTCTGCAGGTCGGGCCAGCCGGCGCTGACGAACATGCCGCCACGCGGTCGCGCCACGGGCGCCATGCCCGCCTGCGCCAGGCAGTCGATGCTGCGCTCGCGTGCCGCATCAAGCTGCGCCACCAGGCGTTCCACCATGCGCTTGTAGGGCCGCGCGGAGATGGCGTGGTAGACGGCGCGCTCGTTGATTTCCGACGTCGTCAGCCCCGCCAGCATTTTCACGCGCACCAGTTCGGCCACCAGCGACGGCGAGGCGCAAATCGAGCCCACGCGCAGCACGGGCGACAGGGTCTTGGAAAAACTGCCCACGCGGATCACGCGGCGCAAGCCGTCCATCGCCGCCAGCGAGGCGTCGCCGCGCGCCGCCAGCTCGCGGTAGATATCGTCTTCGACCAGCCAGAAATCGAACTGCTCGGCCAGCGCCAGCAGGCGGTGCGTCTGCGCCTGGCTGAGCGAGGTACCGAGCGGATTTTGCAGCACCGTGTTGACGAACATGAGCTTGGGCTGCGTGCGCGCGGCTTCAACGGCCAGCGCATCGAGATCGAGGCCCGCCTCGCCGCGCGCAATGCCGACGGGGATGCAGCCATGGTGACGTATCAGCGACTGCAGATTGCTGTAGCCGGGGTCTTCCACCAGCACCGTGTCGCCCGGCTTGGTCAGGCTGCGCAGGATCAAGTCAAAAGCATGCGTGGCACCGTGCGTCAGCAGGACCTGGTCCGGCTCCACCTGGAACAGCTCTTCCGACAGGCTGCTTGCCAGGTGCTGGCGCAGCGAGGGAAAGCCGAGAGGGTGGCCGTAGCCGCGCAGGCGGCTGGCGGGAATGCGCATGGCCTGGCGCACGGCGTCGAGCACGGTCGCCTCGCCATACATCTCGGGCGGCAGCCAGCCCGCGCCCACGGGCAGGGCATCGGATACGCCCGAATACAGGTCCGGCGTGAGGGCGTCGATGGCGGTGGGGCTCGCATAGGTGTTGGCAATGAGGGCAGCCTGCGGCGAGGCGGCGATATCGTGGCGCGCGACAAAATAGCCGGAACCGCGCCGCGACGACAGCAAGCCCAGGTTGACCAGGCGGTCATACGATTCGACGACGGTAAACGTCGACACCCCATTGCAGCGGGCGAACTGGCGCACGGACGGCATGCGCGTGCCGATGCGCAGGGTGCGGCTGCCCACCATGACGCTGATGGCGATGACGATCTGCTCGACGAGGCCACCTTTTTTCTGGCGGTCGATGTCCAGCACGGGCCAGCCACTTGCGTTACCTTCGCCCTCGTCCTGCTTCACGTTGTGCGTCACCGGTGGCTCCTTATGCTGCCTTGCACAAAACTGTAGTGGTTTTCCGACCTGTACGGTTGGGATACTTTGCCGTTTGTGTATCTGTGCCATTGGGGATGGCCTGTCTATTATTACATCAGCTTTTTGCCAACTGGTAAATTATTTTACGCTTCGTCAAAAACGATCCTGGCCCCGCGCCAGCCCATTCCAAGGAGAAGATCATGAACGAAACAAGGCCGGAATCGATGTCGGCATTCTGGATGCCGTTTACGAATAACCGTGATTTCAAGGCCAACCCTCGCCTGCTGGTGTCGGCCGAAGGCATGTATTACAAGGATGTCGATGGCAACGCCATCCTCGATGGCACGGCCGGCCTGTGGTGCGTGCCGTGCGGCCATGCGCAGCCGCAGATCGTCGGCGCCATCCGCGAGATGGTGGGCCAGCTCGATTTCGCCCCCACCTTCCAGATGGGCCATCCGGCCGCCTTCGACCTGGCGGAAAAACTGATGGAGTACACGGGGCATAAATTTGGCCACGTGTTTTATACGAACTCCGGTTCCGAAGCCGTCGACACGGCGTTGAAGATCGCGCTGGCCTATCACCGGGCGCGCGGCGAGGGTGCACGCACGCGCCTGATCGGCCGCGAACGCGGTTATCACGGCGTGGGCTTCGGCGGCATTTCCGTGGGCGGCATCGGCGGCAACCGCAAGACCTTCGGTCCCTTGCTGCCGGGCGTGGACCACCTGCCGCACACGCACAACCTTGCCCAGAACGCCTACACGGTGGGCGAGCCCGAATACGGCACCCACCTGGCCGATGAACTGGAACGCATCGTCGCCCTGCACGACGCGTCGACGATCGCCGCCGTCATCGTCGAGCCGGTGGCCGGTTCCACGGGTGTGCTGATCCCGCCGAAAGGCTATCTGAAACGCTTGCGCGAGCTGTGCACCAAGCACGGCATTCTGCTGATCTTCGATGAAGTGATTACGGGCTTCGGCCGCATGACGACGCCGTTCGCCTGTGACTATTTCGACGTCGAGCCGGACCTGATGACGACGGCCAAGGGCCTGACCAACGGCATGGTGCCGATGGGCGCCGTCTTCAGCAAAAAGTATATCCACGACGCCTTCATGGATGCGCCACCGGGCATCGAACTGTTCCACGGCTACACGTATTCCGGCCACCCGCTCGCTTGCGCCGCCTCGCTGGCCACCCTGCAAGTGTTCGAGGAGCAGGACATCCTCGGCCACGCGAAAAACATGCAGGCGTATTGGCAGGATGCCGTGCATTCCCTGAAAGGCTTGCCGCACGTGATCGACCTGCGCAGCATCGGCCTGATCGCCGGCATCGAACTCGATCCCATCGCCGGCAAGCCGGGCACGCGCGCCTTCAGCGCCTTCAAGCAGGCATTCGCCGACGGCGTGCTGATACGCACGACGGGCGACATCATCGCCCTGTCGCCGCCGCTGGTGCTGGAAAAACAGCATGTCGACGAGCTGTTTGGCAAGCTGGCCAAGGTATTAAAGAATCTCGATTGAACGGCAAACCCAAAACAAGAGCCGGGGTCGGACCCTGAGGGTCCGACCCCAGTCTTTGCCTCTGGGTTTAAAAATGGAAAACCAATGAACAACCTCGACACCATCACCCACTACATCAACGGCGCCAAGGTCGACACGCAAAGTGGCCGCTACGGCGACGTCTACAACCCAGCACTGGGCGTACCCGTGGCCCGCGTGGCGCTGGGCACCGTGGAAGACGTCGACGCGGCCGTGCAGGCCGCCGCCGCCGCCTTTCCCTCCTGGTCCGCCACGCCGCCATTGACGCGCGCGCGCGTGCTGTTTCGCTACCTGCAGCTGTGCCAGCAGCACACGGATGACTTTGCCGCCATGCTCACGCGCGAGCATGGCAAGACCTTTGCCGATGCGCAGGGCGAAGTGGCACGCGGCATCGAGATGGTGGAATTTGCCGTCGGCATCCCGCAATTGCTGAAAGGTGAATTCACGGACCAGATTTCGCGCGGCATCGACGCCTGGTCCATGCGCCAGGCGCTGGGCGTGGTGGCCGGCATCACGCCGTTCAACTTCCCCGTGATGGTGCCGATGTGGATGTTCCCGGTGGCGATTGCCTGCGGCAATACCTTCGTCTTGAAACCGTCCGAGCGCGATCCGTCGGCCTCGCTGCTGCACGCGAAACTGCTGAAAGAAGCTGGCTTGCCCGATGGCGTCTTCAACGTGGTGCAGGGAGATAAAGTGACCGTTGATGCCTTGCTCGACCACTCCGTGGTGCAGGCGATCAGCTTTGTCGGCTCGACGCCGATTGCCGAATACATCTATGCGCGCGGCAGCGCCAGCGGCAAGCGCGTGCAGGCGCTGGGCGGCGCGAAGAACCACATGGTGGTGATGCCCGATGCGGACATGGACATGACGGTCGACGCGCTGATCGGCGCGGCATATGGTTCGGCGGGCGAGCGCTGCATGGCCATCTCCGTGGTGGTGGCCGTGGGCGACGCGGGCGACAAATTGATCGACGCACTGGCAACGCGCACGGCCGCACTGAAAGTGCGCGACGGCATGGAAGATGGTGCGGAAATGGGACCGGTCGTGTCGCTGGCCGCCAAGCACCGGATCGAAAAACTCATCGCCTCGGGCGTGGAGCAGGGCGCGACTTTGGTGGTCGATGGCCGCAACCATGTGGTGGCGGGACGCGAGAACGGCTTCTTTGTCGGCGGTACGTTATTTGACCACGTCACGCGCGACATGAGCATCTACAAGGAAGAGATTTTCGGCCCCGTGCTGTGCGTGCTCCGGTGTCCTGACGTGGTGCATGCGGTGGAGCTGATCAACGCCAACGAGTATGGCAACGGCGTGGCCATCTACACGCGCGATGGCGGCGTGGCGCGTGAATTCGTGCGCCAGATCCAGGTCGGCATGGTGGGCGTCAACATCCCCTTGCCCGTGCCGATGGCCTTCAACAGCTTTGGCGGCTGGAAGCGCAGCATGTTCGGCGACCACCACGCGTATGGCCCCGAAGGCGTGCGTTTCTACACGCGCCACAAGGCCGTGATGCAGCGCTGGCCGAACACGGCAAGCGCTGGTGTGGAATTTGCTTTTCCCCAGATGAAGTGACGGTTTCACACTAAAAGTCCACCGCAGGATCAACGAAGGAAAACGCGATGATCGAGTCTTTGAACTATTTGCCGCATCCCGCCCTGCCCAACGAGGAACTGGCGGGCCATTTCACGGACCTGGCGCCGCCCCTGACGGCGCGTCAGGCGGCCATCGAAAGCGCCCGCTGCCTGTATTGCTACGACGCGCCGTGCAGCCGCATCTGTCCGTCGGAAATCGACGTGGCTAGCTTCATCCGCAATATCCACGACAAAAACATCAACGGCGCCGCCGCCGGCATCCTGAAACAGAACATCCTGGGCGGCAGTTGCGCCCGCGTCTGCCCCACGGAAATCCTGTGCGAAGACGTCTGCGTGCGCAACCACGACGCCGAAGGCCAGCCTGTGAAAATCGGCCTGTTGCAGCGCTACGCCGTCGACCATATGCATTTTGCGGCGCACCCGTTCCGGCGCGCGGCCGCCACCGGCAAGACGATCGCCATCGTTGGCGCGGGCCCGGCTGGCCTGTCGTGCGCGCACCGCCTGGCCATGCTGGGGCACGACGTGGTGATCTTTGAAAAAGAGGGCAAGGCGGGCGGCCTGAACGAATACGGCATCGCCAAGTACAAGCTGACGGACGACTTCGCGCAAAAGGAAATCGACTTCCTGCTGGGCATAGGCGGCATTGAAATCCGATGTCGCCAGGTACTGGGCGAGAACCTGCAGCTGCGCGACTTGCATGCGCAGTATGACGCCGTGTTCCTCGGTCTGGGCCTGGGCGCCAGCCGCAAGCTGGGCCTGACGGGCGAAGATGCGCCGGGTCTCCTGGCCGCCGTCGATTACATCGCCGCGCTGCGCCAGGCCGACGACCTGGCCGCGCTGCCCGTGCCGAAACGCGCCATCGTCATTGGCGCCGGCAATACGGCCATCGACATGGCCGTGCAGATTGGCCGCCTGGGCGCCGAGGAAGTCACCCTGGTCTACCGGCGCGGCTTCGACGCCATGACGGCCACGCACCACGAGCAGGATATCGCCAAGGCCAACCAGGTGCGCATGCTGACGTGGGGCCAGCCGCAACAGGTGCTGCTCGATACTGCCGGCAAGGTCGCCGGCATGCGTTTCGAGAAAACGCGGATGCAGGGCACGCGCCTGGCGGGCACGGGCGAAACGTTCGACGTGGCGGCCGACGCCATCTTCAAGGCCATTGGCCAGAGCCTCGATACCGGCGTGCTGCATGATTCGATGGCGTCGCTGCTGCAGCGCGAAGGCGACAAGATCGCCGTCGACGCGGGCTTTCGCACGGTGCTGCCGGGGATCTACGCGGGCGGCGACTGCGTGGCGCCGGGGCAGGACTTGACGGTGCAAGCCGTCCAGCATGGCAAGCTGGCCGCATTGGCCATCCATTCCGATTTGTTGAATAAAGTGGAGGCTGCATAATGGCTGATCTCAGCATCGAATTTTGCGGCATCAAGGCGCCGAATCCCTTCTGGCTGGCGTCCGCGCCGCCCACCGACAAGGCCTACAACGTGGTGCGCGCGTTCGAGGCGGGGTGGGGCGGCGTCGTGTGGAAAACCCTCGGTGAAGACCCGGCCGCCGTCAACGTCTCGTCGCGTTATTCCGCCCTGTACGGCAAGAACCGCGAAGTGGTGGGCTTCAACAATATTGAGTTGATCACGGACCGCTCGCTGGAGATCAACCTGCGCGAAATCACGCAGGTGAAAAAGGACTGGCCCGACCGCGCCATGATCGTCTCGCTGATGCTGCCCTGCGAAGAGCACTACTGGGCCGACATTTTGCCGAAGGTGGAAGCGACAGGAGCGGACGGCATCGAACTCAATTTCGGCTGCCCGCACGGCATGCCGGAGCGGGGCATGGGCGCGGCCGTGGGCCAGGTGCCCGAGTATGTGCAGATGGTGACCGCCTGGTGCAAGAAGCACAGCAAGCTACCCGTCATCGTCAAGCTCACGCCGAACATCACGGACGTGCGCATGCCGGCGCGCGCGGCCAAGGCGGGCGGCGCCGACGCCGTCTCGCTGATCAACACCATCAACTCGATTACCTCGCTGGACCTGGACCGCATGGTGGCCTTGCCCATCGTGGGCGGCGCCAGCACGCACGGCGGCTATTGCGGGTCTGCCGTCAAACCGATCGCCCTGAACATGGTGGCGGAAATCGCCCGCGATCCGCAGACGCGCGGCTTGCCCATTTCCGGCATCGGCGGCATCGGCAACTGGCGCGACGCGGCCGAATTCATCGCCCTGGGCGCCGGCTGCGTGCAGGTGTGCACGGCGGCCATGCTGCATGGTTTCCGCATCGTCGACGAGATGAAGGATGGCTTGTCGCGCTGGATGGATGAGAAGGGGTATGCGCGCATCAGCGATTTTTCCGGCAAGGCCGTGGCCAACACGACGGACTGGAAATACCTGGACATGAATTACCAGGTGATCGCGCACATCAACCAGGATGACTGCATCAAGTGCGGCAAGTGCTATGTGGCTTGTGAAGACACGTCGCACCAGTCGATTGCGCAACTGATCGACGCCGCCGGCATGCGCACGTATGAGGTCATCAAGGAGGAATGCGTGGGCTGCAACCTGTGCGAAATCACCTGTCCGGTGCAGGGCTGCATCACGATGGTGCCGCAGGTCACGGGCAAGCCATATATGAACTGGACGCAGGATCCCAGAAATCCACGGGCATTGGTGGAAACGGCTTAGGGCACGTTTTTTGCGTACGTTTATTTTATAAACTGTTGCCTGTCTTTGCAGTAAGCTAGACTGCCGCAGTTTACACAATGCCGTATCCCTGGCGTCATTCAAGATGCCGGCGGCCTAACCGATGGAGAATACCTGTGAACCACGACTATTCAGGCAATACGCAGCTGTGGAATGAAGACCTGGCGCCCACCACGGCGGCGCAGCGTACCTGGCGCTGGTATCACTTTGCCGCGCTGTGGGTGGGCATGGTGATGTGCATTCCCGCCTATACCCTGTCGGCCAGCCTGATCGACAGCGGCATGTCCGGTTACCAGGCGGTGCTCACGGTATTCCTCGCCAACGCCATCGTGCTCTTGCCCATGCTCTTGATCGGCCATGCGGGCACCAAGTACGGCATCCCGTATGCCGTGCTGGCGCGCGCCTCGTTCGGCACCATGGGGGCGCGACTGCCGGCGCTGATGCGCGCCATCGTCGCCTGCGGCTGGTACGGCATCCAGACCTGGTTCGGCGGGCAGATGATCTATACCCTGATGGGCGTGTTGATGGGGCATGAACTGGGCGGCGAGAAGATCGCGGGCCTGGGCATCAACGGTAGCCAGTTGCTGTGCTTCCTGGCTTTCTGGGCCATCCAGTTCTATTACATCCTGCACGGCATGGAGTCGATCCGCAAGCTCGAAACCTATACGGCGCCCTTGAAAATCCTCATCTGCTTCGTGCTGCTGTACTGGGTGCACAGCAAGGCTGGCGGCGTGGCCAGCTTGCTGGACCAGCCATCGCAATTCATCCCCGGCGGCAAAAAGGCGGGCCAGTTCTGGAACGTCTTCTGGCCATCGTTGACGGCCATGGTGGGTTTCTGGGCCACCCTGGCGCTGAACATTCCCGACTTCACGCGCTTCGCCAAGACGCAGCGCGACCAGGTGATCGGCCAGTCGGTCGGCTTGCCCGTGCCCATGGGTTTGCTGGCCATGCTGGCCGTGATCGTCACTGCCGGCTCCGTGGTCATGTACGGCAAGGCCATCTGGGATCCCGTCGACCTGGCCAGCCGCATGACGGGCGCCGCCGTGCTGGTCGCGCTGATCATTCTGCTGATCGACACGGTCAGCGTCAACCTGGCGGCCAACCTGGTGGGCCCGGCGTACGACTTTTCCTCGCTGGCGCCGAAGCAGATTTCGTACAAGATGGGCGGCTACATCACGGCCTTCATCGCCATCGTCATGATGCCGTGGAAGGTGCTCGAATCGACCCAGGGTTATATCTTCACGTGGCTGATCGGCTACTCGGCCCTGCTGGGCCCCATCGCCGGCATTCTCATCGTCGACTATTATTTTGTGCGCAAGACGCAGCTCGACGTCAGGCAGCTATACCGCGACGACGGCATCTACTCGTATGGCAATGGCTGGAACATGGCGGCGCTGATCGCCTTTGTCGTCGCCGTGCTGCCGAATATCCCCGGCTTTCTGAACGCGGCTTTTCCCACGGCGTTTCCCGGCGTGGCCGAAGGCTTTAAAACCATCTACACCTACGCCTGGTTCGTGGGTGTGGCCATCGCCGCGGTCGTTTACGGCGTCATGATGAAGGGCAGGGTCGTAGCGCACGTGCAGCAGGTGCCGCAGTCCTGATCTTTTCGAGAAGGAGACAAGATGACTACATTGATACGTGGCGGTACCGTCGTCAACGCCGACCGCGCGTTTCGCGCCGATGTGTTGATCGAGGGCGACACGATTGCCGCCGTCGGCGAGAACTTGCCGGTGCCAGCTGGCGCCACCGTGA
Organism: Janthinobacterium sp. PAMC25594; assembly: GCF_019443505.1. NCBI lineage: Bacteria > Pseudomonadati > Pseudomonadota > Betaproteobacteria > Burkholderiales > Oxalobacteraceae > Janthinobacterium > Janthinobacterium sp. PAMC25594. Next base: position 2,871,821 of record NZ_CP080377.1, on the reverse strand, counting down.
TCGAGGCGGGCGGCCTGTACGTGATGCCGGGCGGGATAGACACCCACACGCACATGAATCTGCCCTTCATGGGCACGGTGACGTCCGACGATTTTTTCACGGGCACGGCGGCGGGACTGGCGGGCGGCACCACCACCATCATGGACTTCGTCATTCCCGCACCGAAGCAGTCGCTGATCGAAGCGTATCATCAGTGGCGCGCATGGTCGGCCAAGGCGGCCGGCGACTACACCTTCCACGTGGCCATCACCTGGTGGAGCGAACAGGTGCATGAAGAGATGGGCATCCTCGTGCGCGAGCATGGCGTGAACAGCTTCAAGCACTTCATGGCCTACAAGAATGCCATCATGGCCGACGATGAAACGCTGGTGAAAAGCTTTACCCGCTCGCTGGAGCTGGGCGCGCTGCCCACCGTGCATGCGGAAAACGGCGAGCTGGTTTTTCAATTGCAGCAAGCCTTGCTGAAAAAGGGGATTACCGGGCCGCAGGCGCACCCGTTGTCGCGTCCTCCGGCAGTGGAGGCGGAGGCGGCCAACCGCGCCATCGCGATTGCCAATGTGTTGAATACCCCCGTGTACATCGTGCACGTCTCGTGCGCCGAGTCGCTCGACGCCATCACACGCGCGCGCGCCAACGGCCAGCGCGTGTATGGCGAAGCGCTGGCGGGCCATCTGGTGATCGACGACAGCGTCTATCAGAGCGATGATTTTGATTTCGTGGCGGGCCACGTCATGAGCCCGCCGTTCCGCGGCAAGCACCATCAAGCGGCCTTGTGGCACGGCCTGCAAAGCGGCAACCTGCACACGACGGCCACCGACCATTGCACCTTCTGCGCCGAGCAGAAGGCGGCTGGCAAGGACGACTTCACGCGCATCCCGAACGGCTGCGGCGGCGTCGAGGAACGCATGGCCGTGGTGTGGGATGCGGGCGTCAATTCCGGCATGCTGACACCGTCCGAATTCGTCAAGGTGTCGTCGACCAATGCGGCGCAGATCTTCAATATGTATCCACGCAAGGGCGTCATCGCCGCGGGCAGCGATGCCGACATCGTGCTGTGGGACCCGCAGGGCACGCGCACCATTTCCGCCGCCACGCAGTTTGCCAAAGGAGGCTTCAACGTCTTCGAAGGGCGCACCGTGCGCGGCATCCCCAGCACCACGATTGCCGCCGGCAAGGTGGTGTTCCACCAGGGCGAGCTGACGGCCGTCGAAGGGGCAGGGCGCTATATCGAGCGCCCGGCGTTTGCCGCCACCACCGCATGAAGTCAGGAGACAATAATGAATGATCTACGCATCAATGGCGAACGGCTGTGGGCAGCCCTGATGGAACTGGCGCAGATCGGCGCGACAGTGAAGGGCGGCGTCAAGCGCCTGGCCCTGACGGACCTCGACAAGCAGGGGCGCGACCTGGTGGTGCGCTGGGGCCGTGAAGCCGGCATGAGCATTACCATCGACCAGATCGGCAATGTCTTCATGCGCCGCGACGGCACCGACAATACCTTGCCGCCCGTGATGACGGGCAGCCACATCGACACCCAGCCCACGGGCGGCAAGTTTGATGGCAATTACGGCGTGCTGGCGGGGCTGGAAGTGGTGCGTACCCTGAACGACCTCAATATCAAGACGCGATCGCCCATCGAGGTGGCGTTCTGGACCAACGAGGAAGGCTCGCGCTTTGTGCCCGTGATGATGGGTTCCGGCGTATTTTGCGGCGCTTTTTCGCTCGAAACCGCGTATGCGGCGAAAGACACGGAAGGCAAAACGGTGGGCGAGGAGCTGGCGCGCATCGGCTATCGTGGAGACCAGGTGCCGGGCGACCATCCCATCGGCGCCTATTTCGAAACGCATATCGAGCAGGGCCCTGTGCTGGAAGACGCCGATAAAGTCATCGGCGTGGTGCCTGCCGTGATGGGGCTGTCCTGGTACGACTGCGTGGTGACGGGCATGGAGGCGCACGCCGGTCCTACGCCCATGGGCTTGCGCAAGGATGCGCTGCAGGTGGCCACGACCATCATGCAGGAAGTTGTCGCCATCGCCAACCGCTACCCGCCTTACGGGCGTGGCACGGTGGGCATGGTGCAGGTGTTCCCGAACAGCCGCAACGTGATTCCCGGCGAAGTCACATTCAGCATCGACCTGCGCAATGTGAACGACGAACTGCTCAACACCATGCACGGCGAAATCACGGCCTTCATCGACGCCACGCGCGAGACGACGGGCCTGGGCATTTCACTGGAGCGTGTTTCCTATTACCCGCCATGCCCGTTCCACCCAGACTGCGTGGGCGCCGTGCGCAATGCGACTGAAAAACTGGGTTATTCCGTGATGGACGTGGTCTCCGGCGCCGGCCACGACGCCATCTACGCGGCCCGACTGGCGCCGGCCGGCATGATCTTCGTGCCCTGCAAGGATGGCATCAGCCACAATGAAATCGAAGACGCCAAGCCCGAGCACCTGGAAGCGGGCTGCAACGTGCTGCTGCATGCGATGCTGGAGCGGGCCGTGGCTGTGTAGGTTGCCGGCCCACGTCCCCCACTCAGGGCTTGGGCTGGAAGTTGCGTAAAAAGGCCAGCAGCGCGCGCGCCGCGATGTCGGCGTCGTCGGCCGTCATGGTTTCCAGCGGGTTGTGGCTGATGCCGCCATTGCCGCAGCGCGTAAACAGCATGGCCACGTCGGTGATGGCGGCCATGGCCATGGCGTCGTGGCCGGCGCCCGACAGCAGCGCGTATGGTTCGATGCCGACCGATTCCACGGCTTGTGCCAGTTGCGCCATCAGCCATGGCGCGCACGGCGCAGCACGCGCCGACAGCAGCAGTTCCAGCTGGTAGTCGATCTGGCGCCGCGCGCAGATGGCGGCGATGCCATCGAGGATGTCGTCGACGGCCGCCTGGCGTACCGCGTCGCTGGCCGCGCGGATATCGACCGACAGGGTGCAGGCGCCGGCTATCACGTTGACGGAGCCGTTGGGTACCTGCAGCTGGCCGACGGTGCCCACCAGCGCTTCGCCCTGGCTGCAGCGCCGTTCCACCAGCAGGATGATTTCGGCCGCCGCGCTGGCCGCGTCCTTGCGCATGTGCATGGGCGTGGTGCCCGCGTGGCTGGCCACGCCGCCAAGATTGACCAGGTAGCGCGAGCTGCCGGCAATCGCCGTGACGATTCCCAGCGGCAGGTCGCGCTCCAGCAGCACGGGGCCCTGTTCGATATGCACTTCCACATAGCCGAGCAAATCGGCAGGGTCACGCGCGATGGCGCCGATGGCGCTCGCCTCGTGGCCGGCGGCGGCCAACGCGTCGCGCATGCTCACGCCATCCGTGTCGCATTGTTCCAATAGCGACAAGTCGAACTTGCCCGTGACGGCCGTGCTGCCCAAAAACGTGCTCTTGAAGCGCACGCCTTCCTCTTCGGCGAAGCCGACGATCTCGAGGTGGAAGGGCAGCTTTTCGCCCCGTTCGTGCAGGTGGCGCACGACGGCGATCGGCAGCACGATACCCAGCCGGCCATCGTATTTGCCGCCGTTGCGCACCGTGTCGTAGTGCGAGCCCGTCATCAGCGTCTTTGCGCCGGGCGCGTCGGACAGATAGCGGCCGACCACATTGCCGACGGCGTCGATCTGCACCTGCATGCCCGCCTCCCGCATCCAGTCGGCCAGCTGCGCGGCCGTTTTCCGGTGCGCCGGCGTCAGGTAGGCGCAGGTCAGGTTGTAATCGCTGTCGCTCCAGCCGGCCAAGGTTTCAGCGTGCTGCATGATGGCCGGACCGAAGTCCAGGCGCACGTCGAACAGGTCGTTCAGGCGCAGCTCGGCGATGCGCTTGATCTGCCGCAGCGATTCGGCCAGTTCATCGGCGCGCCGGTTCTTCAGGCGCCGGGAAAAGGTGGCGATGATGTCCTGGCGCGTGAGGCCTTCGCCCGTCGGGCCCTTGACGGCCAGGATGAAGGGAAAGCCGAACTTGGTGTTGTATTCGCTGTTGAGGCGCTGCAGGGTGGCAAATTCGTCGGCGCTGCACAGATTCAGGCCGGACTTGGCCTGTTCGCGCGTCGACTCGACCGTCAGCTGTCCCGCGACGGCGGCCTTGCCGGCCAGTTCGGGGTGGGCGCGGATGAGTCCCAGCTGTTCTTCGGGCGAGGCCAGGGCCAGCACGCGCTGCAATTCCGTCTTGAGCGCCGTCAGGCTGGCAAACGGCCGCGCGGCGGCTGCGCGCTGGGCGATCCAGGGCGAATGTTCGTAGATGCCATGCAGCTGCGCGATAAAATCGGCCTGGCTGCCGGCGTTCAGGTCTGAAAGGGTGGTCATGGTTTTCCGATCATGCAAGCGGTGATGATAGCGCCCTGTTCCTGCGTTCATTATATGCGCGTGCTGATAGCGGCTATCGCTGCACCAGCGCCTTGGCCGCCGCGCTGACCTGGTCGCGCAGCCATTTGTGCTCGGGCGCCTGGTGCACGCGCTGGTGCCACAACTGGTAAAAGCGCATCGGCGGGAATTTCAATGGCACGGTATACGTTTTCAGCGGCAGGGTCTTTTCATAGAAGCGCATGAACTGGCGGCCCGTGGTGAGTACCAGATCCGTCTGCGTCAGCATGTAGGGGATCAGGCCGAAATACGCCGATTCCACCACCACGTTGCGCTGCAGGTTTTGCCGTTCGAGGAAGGAGTCGATCACGCCGTGATAGCCCGGCATCATCTGCGACGGCGCCACGTGCGGCAGGCTCAGATAGTCGTCGAGGGTCATGGCGTCGCTGGCCGTGCGCCGCGCATAAGCGTTTTCCGCATGCATGGCGCAGACGATGGGATCTTCGAACAGCTTCGAGATGTGCAGGTGGGCGGGCGGCTCGTCCCAGTTGGCGATGACCAGATCCAGCCCTCCATCGGACAATTGGCGGATATGATCGATGCCCGGTCCCAGGCTGTGCAGCACGACGCGGCTTTTCGGCGAACCGCGGCGCAGCAGGGCCACCACATTGGGCAGGAACTGGCTGTCCAGGTAGTCGGGCGCGGCGATATGGAAGGTGCGCGCCTCTTCCTGCGCCACGAACGGCGTCTTCTTGATAAACAGGCTTTCCGTCTGGTCGAGGATGCGCTTGGCCGGATTGAGCAGGCTTTCGCCATGCTGCGTGGGCACCATGCCGCGCGCGCCGCGCACCAGCAGCGGGTCGCCCGTCAGTTCGCGCAGCTTGCGCAAGGAGGCGGAGATCGACGGCTGCGGCTGGTTGAGTTTGAGCGCCACGCGCGAGACATTCTTTTCCACCAGCAGCAGGTAGAGGATGCGGATCAGGTGCAGGTCGAGGTGTTGCGGCAGGCTGGACATGGGGCGGCGGCTCTGTTGTATATCGATTTGAATATGTCAAATATACGATATTTTTCATGTGAAGGGCGGTAAATCCGTTTATCTTGTGTAGATTGGCACGAATATGGGTTCGGTCTGACTAGAGGAAATTTATGGACGTATTTGCCTACCTGATTCCGTACGGCCTTGAGTGGCTGAACCTGATCGTCCGCTGGCTGCACGTCATCACGGGCATCGCCTGGATCGGCGCTTCCTTTTATTTCGTGTGGCTTGACAACTCGATCCGTCCGCCCGCGCCCGGCTCCGAGCTGGCGAAGAAGGGCGTCTCGGGAGAATTGTGGGCCGTGCATGGGGGCGGTTTCTATAACCCGCAAAAATATCTGGTGGCGCCCGCCGAACTGCCGAAGGAGCTGCACTGGTTCAAGTGGGAGGCGTATTCCACCTGGTTGTCCGGCTTTGCGCTGCTGACGATTGCCTATTATTTCAATGCGCAGGCCATGATGATCGACAAGGCCGTGGCCGATATCTCCAGCGGGCAGGCCGTCGGCATCGGCATCGCCACCCTCGTCATTGGCTGGACCGTGTACGACCTGCTGTGCCGCTCGAAGCTGGCGCAATATGAACTGTGGTTCGGCGTGACGGTGTTTGCGCTGATCGTCGGCGCCGCGTACGTGCTCACGCATTTGCTCAGCGGGCGCGCCGCCTACATCCACGTGGGCGCCATGATCGGCACCATCATGGTGGCCAATGTACTGATGCTGATCATTCCCGGCCAGCGCAAGATGGTCGAAGCCATGGCCGCCGGCAAGCTGCCCGATCCCAGGCACGGCCTGAAGGCCAAGCAGCGCAGCGTGCATAATAATTATTTTACGTTGCCGGTGCTATTCATCATGATCAGCAACCACTACGCGATGACTTACCGCAACGATCACGCGTGGCTGGTGCTGGCGCTGATCATGGCGGCCGGCGTCTTCATCCGCCACTTTTTCAACCTGCGCCACAAGGGCAGAGTCGAGTGGCGCTATCCGGCCATCGGCGTGGCCCTGCTGCTGGCCGTAGCTATCGCCATCGCGCCGAAAGCGCCCGTGGCGGCCGCGCCCGTGGCGGACCCCGCCGCCCAGTTCGTGGCCGTGCATGCCATCATCGCCCAGCGCTGCGCCACCTGCCATTCGGCCCAGCCCACGCAAGCGGGTTTCGCCACGGCGCCGGCCGGCATGATGCTGGATAATGAAATGGAAATCCGCCAGCACGCGGCGCAAATCTACAAGCAGGCCATCGAGCTGAAAGCCATGCCGATCGGGAACCTGACCAATATGACGGAGGCCGAGCGCAGCGAATTGGGCGCCTGGCTGCAACAGACCATGCAAGGAGAAAAATGACTACCCACGCGGAAAAAATCACGGCCTGGATCGACGCGCACTTCGACGAAGAAGTCGCCTTTTTACAGCAGGTGGTGCAGCAGCCGACGGATACGCCGCCCGGCAATAACGCGCCCCATGCGGAGCTGGTGGCGCAGCTGCTGCAGGCGTATGGCTGGAACGCCGAAAAGCACGCGGTGCCAGCGGACCAGGTCGAGGCCTATGGCATGCAGAGCATCACCAACCTGATCGTGCGCCGCCCGTATGCGGCAGGCGGGCCGACGGTGGCCCTGAATGCGCATGGCGACGTGGTGCCGCCCGGCGACAACTGGACGTATCCGCCGTATGGCGGCCAGATCGACGGCGGCTATATCTACGGCCGCGCGACGGCCGTCTCGAAGGGCGATTTCGCCACCTATGTGTTTGCCGCGCGCGCGCTCGAAGCGCTGGGTATTCCCTTGAAGGGCCAGCTGGAACTGCATTTTACCTACGACGAGGAATTCGGTGGCTTGCTGGGACCGGGCTGGCTGCTGGAGCAGAATCTGACGCAGCCCGATTTCGTCATCGCCGCCGGTTTCAGCTATGGCATCGTCACGGCGCACAACGCCTGCCTGCAGCTGGAAATCACCGTGCACGGCAAGTCGGGCCACGGCTCCATGCCAGAGACGGGCCATGACGCGCTGCAGGCGGCCAACAAGATCCTCAACGCCATCTATGGCCAGCTGCCGGAGCTGAAAAAGATCAAATCCAAGGTGGCCGGCATCGACTCGCCCACCATGCTGGTGGGCCGCATCGACGGTGGCACGAATACCAATGTGGTGCCGGGCAAGGTCGTCATGAAGATGGATCGGCGCATGATCCCGGAGGAAGACCCGGTGGCGGTGGAAGCGCAGGTGCGCGCGCTGATCGAAGACGCCGTGCGGGGCGAACCTGGCATTCGCATCGAGATCCGCCGCCTGCTGCTGTCGCACGCGCTGCGGCCCTTGCCCGGTTCCGAGCAGCTGGTCGGCAGCCTGCAAAAGAATGCGCAAGCCATCCTTGGCGAGACGATTCCCGCCGTCGGCACGCCCCTGTATGCGGATGCGCGCCTGTATGGCGAGCGGGGCATCCCCGCCGTGCTGTATGGTGCCGGCCCGCGCACGGTACCCGAGTCGAACGCGAAGAAGGCCGATGAGCGCCTGGCGCTCGATGATTTGCGCAAGGCCAGCAAGATCGTCGCCCTGACCCTGCTCGACTTCCTGGCCGTCTGACGGGGCGGCGACCATGCCGCTGGCATCCGGTAAGATGCATGCCTGGAAAATCGGGGAGGCAGCATGGATGTGACTGGCAAGAGGACGATAAGGGAACTGGCGGCCGATCTGGCCGCCGGCCGCATCACCAGCGTGGCACTGACACAGCAGATGCTGGCGCGCGCCGAGGCGCACCGGGCGCAGGGCGGGTTCGCCTATGTCAGCCTCGATGGCGAACATGCGCTGATGGAAGCGCGGGCCAGCGATGCGGCGCGCGCCGCGGGCATCGTTGCCTCGCCCCTGGCCGGCGTGCCCATCTCGATCAAGGACCTGTTCGACGTGAGGGGGCAGGTCAGCAGCGCCGCCTCGCTGGCACTGGCCGATGCGCCGCCCGCCGATGCCGATGCGGGTGCCGTGGCACGCCTGCGCGCGGCCGGCGCCGTCCTGCTGGGCCGTACCAATATGAGCGAATTCGCATTTTCCGGCCTGGGCTTGAATCCCCATTACGGCACGCCGCGCAATCCGCACGACGGCACGCGCGTGGCGGGCGGCTCCACCTCGGGCGGCGCCGTCACGGTGGCCTTGACGATGGCGGCCGGCGCGCTGGGCACGGACACGGGCGGGTCGATCCGCATCCCGTCCGCCTTTTGCGGCCTGACCGGTTTCAAGCCGACGGCAGCCGCCGTATCGCTGGCCGGCACGGTGCCCTTGTCGCGCTCCCTCGATTCGGCAGGGCCCATCGCGCACAGCGTCGATTGCTGCGCCATTTTGTACGCAGCGTTGTCGGGCCATGACATCGGCGCGCAGGCACCGGCACTGAAAGGCTTGCGCTTCGGTTTTACCACCGACTACGTAGGCGCCAATGTCGAGCCACAGGTGCGGCAGGCTTTCGAGCGCGCGCTGGACAAATTGCGCGCGGCCGGCGCGCTGGTGGAACAGTTCGATTTCCCCGAATTGCTGGAGCTGCCGACGATTAATGGCGGCGGCGGCCTGGTGGCGGCGGAAGCCTGGCACTGGCACCGGGCGCTGCTCGATGACAAGGGCGCGCAATACGACCAGCGCGTGGCGGCGCGCATCCGCCGCGGCCAGCGGCAGGGCGCGTCTGACTACATTGATTTGCTCGATGCGCGCGCGCGCCTGATCGCCATCGCGAAACAGCGCCTGGCGCCGTTCGACGCCTGGTTGATGCCCAGCGTGGCTATTCTGGCGCCGCAGCTCGCGCCGCTGGAAGCGGATGACGCCACCTTCTTTGCCACGAACGGCCTGGCGCTGCGCAACGCCAGCGTGATCAATTTCCTCGATGGCTGCGCGCTGTCGCTGCCGTGCCACGCCGAGGGCGAGCTGCCCGTGGGGCTGGGCATCTGCGGCATGCATGGCAATGATGAGCGCGTGCTGCAAATCGGCCGCGCCGTGGAGGCGTTGCTGCGGGGAAGTGGAAAAGAATAGTGCCGTAGTGCAGGAAAATGCCGGGTTTGTAATATGATAGCTGGCATTGACATGGGATAGTCGCGCTTCGGGCGCCGGCAAACTTCAACTGTGCACCGATACGACCTGATTAGCTGTCATGACTGCGGCGTGCTGTACCGCAAACGTCCGCTGCGTCCGCGCGAAAAGGCGCGCTGCATCCGTTGCCGCTCGGTGCTGTATCGCGGCGCCCACGCGCGCGGCGCCTCGGCCGAATTGACCAAGGTGGTGGCGCTGACCCTGGGCGCCGCCCTGGTCTTCCTGATCGCGCAGTTTTTTCCCATCGTCGAACTCGACGTCAATGGTCTCACTTCCAGCGCCACCTTGCTCGGCTCCATCCGCGTGCTGTGGTCCGAGCAGATGCACATCGTGGCGACGATGGTCTTCCTGTTTACCATCCTCTTTCCCGCCATCGAACTCGGTGCGTTGCTATATGTGGCGCTGGGCCTGCGCGGCGGCGTCAAGGTGCCGGGCTTTAACCGCGTGCTGCGCGCCGTGCAGACGGCGCGCGAATGGGGCATGACGGAGGTGCTGATGATCGGCATCCTGATCACCGTCGTCAAGATGACCAGCCTGGCCACGGTGCTGCCGCAACCGGGGCTGTTCGCGTTTGGCGCGCTGACCCTGATGCTGGCCATCGTCGTCTCGTTCGATCCCAAGGCCCTGTGGAACCTCGGCGACGACCTGACCCGGCAGGCGTTGCCCGGCATCCGCTACAAGGCCTTCGCGCCGGGAGCGAAGATCGTGCCCTGCCACGCCTGCGGCCTGGTGGCGCCGCCGCTGGGTAAAGGCAAGCACCTGGCGTGCGTGCGCTGCGGCACGGCCTTGCACGTGCGCAAGCCGGACAGCATCAACCGCACCTGGGCCTTGCTGATCGCCGCCATGATCCTCTACATTCCCGCCAACCTGCTGCCCGTGATGGTGACGCAGTCGCTGTTCGGCGCGCAGGACGACACCATCATGAGCGGCGTGGTGCTGTTCTGGACCAGCGGCTCGAAAGGCCTGGCCATCATCATTTTCATCGCCAGCGTGGTCGTGCCCATGCTCAAGCTGGGCGTGCTGGCGCTGCTGGCGTTTACGGCGCAGCGGCGTTCACGCTGGCGGCCGCGCCAGCGCACCATCTTGTACCGCATGGTCGAATTCATCGGCCGTTGGTCCATGCTCGATATCTTTGTCGTCACCCTGACGGTGGCGCTGGTGCGCTTCAAGTCGCTGGCCGTGATCACGGCCGGACCCGGCGCGCTGGCCTTCGGCGCCGTGGTGGTGCTGACCATGCTGGCGGCGATGCAGTTCGACCCGCGCCTGATATGGGACCCCGTCGACGGGCAGGTGCCTGGCGAGGAAGAACCCGTGGTGGTGGCAAATACCGGAAACAATACAGTGATTGGAGAACAGCATGTCTGACAAAGAAGCGGGCGACCTTGCAGAAACGGGTGGCCAGAGCGTCCCCCCGTTGCCGGAACCCGATGTGGAGCAGGGCAGCCGCTGGCTGCCATCGCTGGTTTGGCTCATTCCGCTGCTGGCCGCGCTGATCGGGGCGGGCCTGGCCGCCAAGTCCATCCTCGACCAGGGCCCCACGGTGACGGTCAGCTTCAAGAGCGCCGAAGGGCTGGAGCCGGGCAAGACCAAGGTCAAGTACAAGGACGTCGACATCGGCCAGGTGCGCGCCATTACCCTCGGCGACGACTTGAGCAAGGTGCTGGTGACGATCGACATGAGCAAGGAAGCGCGCCGTTTCGCCACCGCCGATTCGCGCTTCTGGGTGGTGCGCCCGCAGATCGGCGCCAGCGGCGTGACGGGCCTGGGCACCTTGCTGTCGGGCGCCTACATCGGCGTCGACACGGGCAAGTCGGAAGCCAAAAAGGAGGATTTCGTCGGCATGGAAAATCCGCCCGCCGTGGCCGGCGACCAGAAGGGCAAGCTGTACACCCTGCATGCGGACAGCCTCGGCTCCGTCGACGTGGGCTCGCCCCTGTTCTTCCACCGTCTGCGCGTGGGCAAGGTGGTCAGTTTCGCGCTGGACAAGGATGGCAACGGCATCACCATGTCGGTCTTCGTCAATGCGCCGTACGACCAGTTCGTCGGCAAGAATGCGCGCTGGTGGCATGCCAGCGGCGTCGACGTGCGCCTCGATTCGAACGGCTTCAAATTGAATACGCAGTCGCTGGCCGCCATGCTGGTGGGCGGCATCGCCTTCGAGGCGGAAAACGGCCGCAAGCCCGAGGAACCCGCGCCGGCCGATACCAATTTCCGTCTGGCGGCCGACGAGGCCAGCGCCATGCGCGAACCCGATGGCGAGGCGATCACCACCGTATTCTATTTCGACCAGTCCCTGCGCGGCTTGCAGCCTGGCGCCACGGTGGACTTCCGTGGCATCGTGCTGGGCGAGGTGCGCTCGGTGGGCATCGAATTCGATCCCGTGAAGAAGAACTTCCGCATGCCCGTCACCGTCAATCTGTATCCGGCGCGCCTGGGCATGCGCTTCAAGGCGGCCGTCGACGATGCGGAAGGCTCGGCCGGGCACCAGCTGCTCGAACGCATGGTCAGCCGCGGTTTGCGCGCGCAGCTACGCACGGGCAACCTGCTCACCAGCCAGCTGTATATCGCGCTCGACTTCTTCCCGAAAGCGCCGAAGGTGGCGCTGGACTTGAACAGGTATCCGCTGGAAGTGCCCACCGTGCCCAATACCCTCGATGAACTGCAGACGCAGATCGCCAGCATCGCCCGCAAGCTCGATCAGGTGCCATACGCGGAGATCGGCAACAACCTGAACGCCACCATCAAGCAGGCCAATACCCTGTTCAAGCAGCTCGATGGCCAGGTGGTGCCGGAAATGCGCGATACCCTGACGGCGGCGAAACAGACCTTCGGCACGGCCGAACAGGTGCTGCAAAAGGATTCGCCGCTGCAGTCGGACGTGCGCCAGGCCTTGCAGCAACTGACGCAAACCCTGCAATCGCTCAATGCGCTGTCGGATTACCTGGAACGTCACCCCGAGTCCCTGATCCGCGGTAAAAAAGGAGATGAAAAAAAATGATGAAACCGATGTTTGCCGCGCTGCTGGCTGGCAGCCTGCTGGGCGCCTGCTCCACGCCCCAGCCCGAGCACTTCTATACGCTCAGCGGCGGCGCCGACGCGCAGCCGGCCAAACCCGTCAAATACTATGTCGAGGTGCTGGCCGTCAGCGTGCCGCAGCAGGTGAGCCGCAACCAGTTTGTCGTGACGGCGCCGTCGGGACGCATCGAATTGCTGGAGCAGCAGCGCTGGGCGGGACCGCTGGCCGGCGAGATCGGCCAGGCCCTGTCGACGGCCGTGACGAACGACCTGGGCGCCATCGATGTGTTCCGTACGCCACATCCTGACAACCTGCCCGTGTACCGCATCAGCACCAATGTGCAGCGTTTCGAGTCCGTGATGGGCCAGTATGCGCTGATCGATGCCGTGTGGAGCGTGCGCCAGCTGGCCAGCAGCAAGGTGGTCACTTGCCGCACGATCGCCAATGAAAAAGTGGGCGCCGGCTACGATGAACTGGTACTCGGTCACCGCCGCGCCGTGCGCCGCATCGCCGCCGATGCGGCCAGCGTGGTGCGCGCTTTTGACAGCGGCAATGCCGCCTGTCCGGCCGCCTGAGCCGCTTTTCGCTACCCAGTCCCGGCGGCCGCTGGTAAAATGCGGCCATGGGAATGACCTTGTTCACGCGCCGCTTTGCCGCCTGGATCGCCTGTTTCGCGATCCTGCTGGCGGCGCTCGCGCCATCGATTTCCCAGGCCGTCGCCAATGCCAAGCAGGAGTCCGGCTCCGGCTGGGCGGAAATCTGCTCGGTGGCCGGCATCCGTTTTGTCCAGGTTGATGATGGCGCCGCCGATGAAAAATCCGGCGGCAAGGCCATGCAGATGGAGCATTGCGCCTTCTGTTCCACGCATGCGGGTTCCGTCGGCCTGCCGCCCGCCAGCCCCGTGCTGCCGCTGCTTGTGGCCAGCGGCACGGCCATTTTCCCGGCCCTGTACTACCAATCCCCATCCCCGCTGTTCATCTGGTCCACCGCGCAGTCGCGCGCGCCGCCCGATTCCGTTTAAGTTTTTGCATTTTCAATGCTGGCGCTGTCCACCTTGCGGTGTGACGCGCCGCATCCGCACACTTAAACGAGAATCACATGAACAAGAAATTATTGGTGCTGGCCGTCGCCATCACCGTGGCCTACCCCTGCGCGCGGGCGCAGCAACTTGACCAAACCGACCACGCCATCGACACCGTCGTCGTTTCCGGTTCGCGCGCGCAATCATGGCTGTCCGAGACGCCGCAGGCCATCGGCGTCGTCAATGCCAAAACCCTGGAACGCGACAAGCCCAAGACCATGGGCGATATCCTCAACCGCATCGCCGGCGTGTACTGGAATGACCTGGGCAACGAGCAGCACAGCATGAGCATCCGCCAGCCCATCGGCACGAATGCCGTCTACCAGTACCTGGAAGACGGCATCCCCATCCGTCCGTTGGGCGTTTTCAACCACAACTCGCTCAATGAAATGAACATGGCGGGGGCCAGCGGCGTGGAAGTGGTGAAGGGCGCCGCTTCCTCGCTGTATGGCAGCAATGCCGTGGGCGGCGCCGTCAATTTCCTCACGGCCGGCGCCAGCGCCACGCCCACGGCCAAGGTGGGCGTGCGGCGCGACAGCGTGGGCGGCTTCACCCGCTACGACACCTCCGCCAGCGATACCTGGGGGCCGCTGGGACTGCGCTTTTCCCATTACAGCTCGCGCCGTTCGCGCGACAACTGGCAAGAGTACAGCTATGGCGACAAGGATTCGTTCTCGCTGCGCGCCGACTATGCGCTCAGTCCCACCTCGCAGCTGCGCGCCACCCTCGTCCACACGGATCTCGACGCGGCCATGACGGGCAGCCTGTTCGAGAACGACTATCGCAATGCCCCGGGCAAGAGCCTGAACACGTTTACCTACCGCAAGGACAAGACCACGCGCATGAATCTGGCGTGGGAGGGCGCGACGACGGCCAATGGCACGAGCACCGTCACCGTGTTTACGCGCAAGAACGACCATGGACAGATCCCCGCGTATTCCATCGGCAGTTGCGCAGGCATGCTGTGCAAGGGCGTCATCAACAACAACCACGTCGATTCGCTGGGGCTGGACGTGAAACACCAGCAGGAATTCGCGTGGCTGCGTTCGCGCCTGGTCTTTGGCGTGTACGTGGACAAGAGCGACAATCCCTTTGTCAGCGATAATCTCTCCATCGTGCGCGATGCGGCCACGGGCCGCTACCTGCGCTACACGCTGGCCAATGCGTCCAATCCGCAGGGCGTGCGCGACTACCAGACGGACATTCTGAACACGGCCGTCTTCGCGCAATGGGAATTGACGCCGCTGGCCGGCATGCGCGTGGTGCTGGGCGGCCGCTCGGACGCCATCCGCTACGACTATCATAACAATCTGGCGCCGGGCGGCAGCGTCAATTACGGCGCACCCGACGAGTCGCGCAGCTTTTCGCATGTGAGCCCGAAGCTGGGTGCCACCTACGCCATCGGTCATGCGGGCAGCGCGTATGCGAACGTCAGCCAGGGTTTTACGCCGCCCGAGGTGAGCCAGCTATATGGCAAGACGGGCATCGCCGACCTGCAGCCGTCCGTCTACAACAACTATGAACTGGGCTTGCGCTGGGCCTTTTTGCAGGGCCGGCTGAAACTCGACACGGCCCTGTACCGGCTCGACGGGCGCGACACCATCGTCAGCTACACGCTCTCGCCGGGCAACAGCGAAAACCGCAATGCGGGACGCACGCGCAGCGAAGGCCTGGAGCTGGGCCTGAACTACGACAGCGGCCCGTTCGACGCGCGCTTTGCCACGGCCATCGCGCGCCACCGCTACCTGCGCTACCAGGTCTCTGCCAGCCTCGATTACAGCGGCCGCGCCATGCCGCAGGCGCCGCGCGACATCACCTCGTTCGAGATCGGCTACAAGCCCGTTACGGGCGCGCGTATCGCGCTCGAAGCCGTGCACCAGGGCCGCTACTGGATGAATAACGCCAATACGGTGGAGTACCAGGGCCACGCCTTGCTGAACCTGCGCGCCAGCTACCAGATCGCGTGCGGGCTGGAAGCGTGGGCGCAGGTGCGCAACCTGGCCGACAAACGCTATGCCGATTCGGCCAGCAGCAGCTATGCGGGCACGGGCAGCTATGCGCCGAACAGCCAGAACCAGTACACGCCCGGTGCGCCGCGCAGCGTGATGCTGGGCCTGGGCTATACCTTCAACGCACTGTGAGGATGGCCATGGACGATCACACCTTTCTCATCGCGCGGCGCAAAAGCCTGTACTGGCGCATCCACTTCTGGGCCGCGCTGATCGCCTCGCCATTCGCGCTGGTGGCCACCCTGACGGGCATTTTGTATGTGTTCACGCCGCAGATCGAGGCACGTCTGTACCAGCACCTGGATCACGTGACGCCACAAGCGTCCATGCTGCCGCTGGACGCCGCCGTGGCGGCAGCGGAACGGGCGGCGCCGCGCGGCTGGGCGGTGCAGCACGTGGTGCCGCCGTTTCAACAGGACGATGCGGTGCAAGTGGCGTTCGCGCCGCCCGGTGGCGCGCCCGATGAACATGCGGGCCATGGCGGGCATGCCGCGCCGGTCACGCCCGCCAGGCCGAAGTTCGGCCTGCCCGCGCAAGCCATCGTCGTGTATGTGAATCCGTATGACGCGCGCGTGCTGGGCAGCCTGGCCAGCAGTGAGCGTTTCGGCAACTGGGCCAGGAAGCTGCATTCGCGCCTGCTGCAAAACGATGGCTGGCGCTGGATGATCGAGCTGGCCGCCAGCTGGCTGATGGTGATGCTGGTGACGGGCGTGGTGCTGTGGTGGCCGCGCGGCGCGCAATCTGGCTTGCCGAAGCGGGGCGCGCGGGGGCGCAACGGTTGGCGCCAGTGGCATGCTTTTCTCGGCGTGGCGCTCGGCATCGTCAGCGTCGTGATCCTGACGACAGGGCTGACGTGGAGCCAGCAGGCGGGCGGGCGCATCCGCGCGCTGCGCGATGCCAGCGGCCAGGCGCCGCCGCCCGTGCCGCGCGGTCTGCATTCGCGCGAGGAGGGCGCTCCGCTCGACTGGCAGGATGCCTGGCAAGTGGCGCGCAGCCATGCACCCGCCATCGCCGTGCAACTGACGGCGCCGGCCAGCCAGGACGATGTATGGCGCGCCACCATGGCCGACCGCAGCCAGCCCACCTTGCGCTTCGACCTGCAATTCGACGCCTATAGCGGCAAGCCTTTGTACTATGCGGGGTGGCAGGCGCAGACGGTGTTCGGCAAGGCCACGGCCATCGGCATTCCATTTCATCGCGGGGAATTCGGCTGGTGGAACCAGGCCTTGCTGCTGCTGTTTGGCGCCAGCGTGCTGTTCTCGCTGGTGTCGGGCTGGGTGATGTTCTTCAAGCGCCGCCCGCCAGGCTCGCTGGGCTTGCCCCGGCTGCTGCCGGGCGCCTGGACCTCGCCGTCCGCGCTGGCCTGGCTGGTGGCGGCAGGCATGTGCGCGCTGATGCCGCTGCTGCTCATTTCCGCCTGCATGCTGATGCTGCTGGAGCTGCTCCTGGCGAAATGGGGTGCGCGTATCGGCAGGATGCGACTGCGCTAGAATAAGGGGCGCGGCCAGGCTCGTTGCCATGGGCCGCCCCTTTGCAATGGCTGAACATGGTATTCATCGATTTCCCCGCCTTGTCCGCACTGGCCGCCGCGTCGGCGCTGGTGACAAAAAAATGCAGCTGCTGCGCCGTCCCGCTGGACGCCTGGCAACGCCTGCCCACTTCGCTGGAGCTGGATCGGTTTGAAGAAATCGGCACCCTGCGCGAAGATCCGTACGAGGAACCGACGTTTGCCGAATACCACCCGCACGGCACGCGCTATGACAGCATCGATGCGCCCATCGCGCCCCGTTACTATCCCGCCAACCTGAGTCAGGTGGCGCGCTGCCTGAACTGCGGTCGCCACTACCTGCGCTACAACGAGGCGGGCGGCTATTTCACGGAGCTGCGCATCCGCGCGCTGCGGCCGGAACTGCTGGCCGATGCGGCGTAGTCACTGTT
Source organism: Janthinobacterium sp. PAMC25594 (assembly GCF_019443505.1). Lineage (NCBI taxonomy): Bacteria > Pseudomonadati > Pseudomonadota > Betaproteobacteria > Burkholderiales > Oxalobacteraceae > Janthinobacterium > Janthinobacterium sp. PAMC25594. The sequence goes on along the minus strand of NZ_CP080377.1, from coordinate 2,854,406 downwards.
ACAGGCTTTCCTTGACGTGCGCGATGCCGTGTTCATCGTAGATCGAATATACGGCAGCGAGGATGTTTTCCAGTTCCGGCGAGCGGTCCATATGCCGCATGCTGAATAAAATGGGCGAGAACGCATGCTTGTCGTCCAGCTTGCGGTACACGACGTTCCGGTGATGCATGGCCTGCACGCTTTCCGGCACGATGGAAATGCCCTGGCCAGCCGCCACCAGTCCCATGGAAATCTGCAATTCGCGCACTTCCGTGACGGGGCCGGGCGTGACATTGCCTTCGCTGAACATGCTCAATACCTGGTCGGCAAAGCTGGGGCGCGGCGCTTTCGGATACACGAGCAGGGTTTCGTGGATCAGGTCAGTCAGGCGCAATCCGCCTTCCCCCTTGGCCAGCCGGTGTCCGGGCGGCAGCGCCACCACCAGCCGCTCCTCGCGCAGCAGGATGCGGCGGATGCTGGGGTCTTCGCTTTTCAAGCGTCCGAAACCCACGTCGATGCGGCCTTCCTTCAGGGCCTTCAACTGCTGCACCGTCGTCATTTCATGCAGGGTCACGTCGACCTCGGGATGGCGTTCGCAATAGCGGTGCACGATGTCGGGCAATTCCCCATACAGGGTCGAGGCGACAAAGCCGATCGACAGGGTGCGTTCCAGCTTGCCCACGCGCTGCGTCATCGCCTTCAGGTCGCGCACCTGGTCGAGCAGGGGCCGCGCATGGGCGAGGAAAAACTCGCCCGCTTCCGTCAGCCGCAGGGGCCGTGATCCTTTTTCGATCAGCGCCACGCCCAGGATTTCTTCCAGTTGCTGCATCTGCCGGCTGAGCGGCGGCTGCGCGATATGCAGGCGCGCGGCGGCCCGCGTGAAGTTCCTTTCCTCTGCGACCGCAACGAAGTAGCGCAAGTGCCGTAATTCCATCTTCATACCTTTCAGGTATAGGTTTGATACCAACTCGGTGTTGGACGTGGCCACATTCGGGGCATATCGTGTCACCACCCTACAGAATTATACGGAATAAATATGATTCAAAATATCGAGACCTACCTGGTCGATGTGCCAACCATCCGCCCGCACCGGATGTCCGTCGCCACCATGAACACGCAGACCTTGGTGCTGGTGCGGCTGCGCTGCGCCGACGGCATCACTGGCTGGGGCGAAGCGACCACCATCGGTGGCTTGAGCTATGGCGGCGAAAGCCCTGAAAGTATCAAGACGAATATCGATACCTATATCGCGCCGCTGCTGCTCGGCATGGAGGCAAGCGCAGTGGCCAAGGCCATGGCCAGGGTGCGCAAGGTCATCCAGGGCAACCGCTTCGCCAAGTGCGCGATCGAGACGGCGCTGCTCGATGCGCAGGCGCGCCGCCTGAACGTGCCGCTGTCGGAATTGCTGGGCGGCCGGGTGCGCGATGCGCTGCCCGTGGCCTGGGTGCTGGCCAGCGGCGACACCGCGCGCGATATCGCCGAAGGGGAAAAAATGCTGGACTTGCGCCGCCACCGCATCTTCAAGCTGAAGATCGGCTTGCGCGACGTGATGGACGACGTGGCCCACGTGCTGGAGATCAAGCGGGCGCTGGGCGAACGTGCCAGCGTGCGCGTCGACGTCAACCAGGCCTGGAGCGAGACGGACGCCGTGCGCGGCATCGCCGCGCTGGAAGCGGGCGGCATCGACCTGATCGAGCAGCCCGTCAAAGCGGGCAACCGCGCCGCGCTGGCGCGCCTGAAGCAGCGCTTCGACGTGGCCATCATGGCCGACGAAGCCTTGCACGGCCCCGCCGATGCGCTGGCGCTGGCCCAGGCCGATGCGGCTGACGTATTTGCAGTGAAAATCACCCAGTCGGGCGGCTTGCTGCCCGCGCTGGAAGTGGCCACTGTGGCGCGTCTGGCTGGCGTGGGTCTGTACGGCGGCACCATGCTCGAAGGCGGCGTCGGTACGGCTGCCACGGCCCACGTCTGTTCCACGTTTGCCGAACTGGCCTGGGGCACGGAACTGTTTGGCCCCTTGCTGCTGACGCAGGAAGTCTTGCGCGAGCCGCTCGTGTACCGCGACTTCATGCTGCAGGTGCCGACGGGTCCGGGCCTGGGCGTCGAGATCGATATGGACAAGCTGCATGCGATGCAGCGTCAATAAGGAGAAACCATGTTATTCCATGTACGTATGAACGTGAACCTGCCATTGAACATGCCCGCCGAACAGGCGGCGCAGCTCAAACAAACGGAAAAAGAACTGGCCCAGCGCCTGCAGCACGAGGGCAAGTGGCGCCACCTGTGGCGCATCGCCGGCCAGTACGCCAACATCAGCGTCTTCGACGTCGACAGCGTGGACGAGCTGCATAATTTGCTGACCTCGCTGCCGCTGTTTCCCTACATGCAGGTCGACGTGATGCCGCTGTGCCGCCATCCCTCGTCGGTGCGCGCCGACGATTCCTGAGGAGAGATGCAATGACGCATACAGGCAACGACACTGCCGGGCAAACGTGCGAGGTGGACGGAATCGACCTGCATTACCGCACCGATGGCGACCGCGCCCAGCCCTGCCTGGTCCTGTCGAACTCCCTCGGCACGGACCTGTCCATGTGGCAGGAGCAGGCGGCCGCGCTGGCGGGCGATTTTTTTGTCGTGCGCTATGACACGCGCGGCCATGGCCAGTCCGTCACCGGCGCTGAGCCGTTCGGCATCGAGCGACTGGGACTGGATGTGGTGGCGCTGCTCGATCACCTCGATGTAGAGCGCGCTGCGTTCTGCGGCATTTCCATGGGCGGCCTGACGGGCCAGTGGCTGGGCATACACCAGGCGCAGTGCCTGACGCAACTCGTGCTGGCGAATACGGCGGCGCGCATCGGTTCTGCTGACGCCTGGCTGGCGCGCGCGGAGCAAGTCCGGCGCGATGGCATGGCCGCGGTGGCCGATGGCGCCCCCGCGCGCTGGTTCACGCCGCAGTTTATCGCGCGCGAAGCGGACACGGTGGCGCGCATGGTCGCCACCTTGCGCAGTCAGGATGCCGGCGGCTACGCGGCCTGCTGCGACGTGCTGGCCCAGACGGACTTGCACACCGCCGTCGGTACGATAGCCGTGCCGACCCTGATCATCGCGGGCGAGCACGATCCCGTGACCACCATCGACGACGGGCGCTGGCTGCAGCAGCAGATCGCGGGCGCCCGCCTGGCAAGCCTGCCCGCTTCGCATATCTCGAACGTCGAGGCGGCGGACTTGTTTACGGCGCAGTTGCGAACCTTTTTGTTGTGAGGCTTGCTGTACCGTATCGGTATGGCAGGAATTTGACTTTTCCCTGAGCACCGCCACCGGCTGGTCCGGCATGCGGCAGGGGAAGCTTTCTTGAAAAATAATAATAAGAAAAGCAGACTTGGAGTAGACGGATGGAAAACAGATTAATCATCATCGCGGCGGTCACGGTGGGCTATTTCGCCCTCATGTCGTACATTACGTATAGCGTGCGCAAGCATGCCAACAGCGCCGAGGGCATGACGGCGGGCGGGCGCAATTATCCCGCCTACCTGATCGGCGCGCTGCTGCTGTCCGAATTCATCGGCAGTTCGGTGAGCATCGGCACGGCGCAAAAAGGCTATGAACTGGGCATTTCCGCCGCCTGGAATCTGGTGGCGCTGTCGCTGGGTTTCCTGCTGCTGGCCATCGTGCTGGTCAAAAAATACAAGGAAAGCGGGCAGTCGACGATTTCCGGCATCCTGGCGCAGACGTACGGCGAGCCCGTGCGTTATGCCGCATCCATCCTCACCATCGTCGCGCTGGGCATCGTTGCCGTCGCCCTGTACGCGAGCGGCGGCGCCGTGCTGGCGGCCGTGCTGCACATCAATAAAACCGTGGCCATTTTGCTGGTGGGCGTCATCACCGTGATCTATGTCAGCCTGGGCGGCATGCGCTCGGTGGTGTACACCAATTTTGCCCACTCCATCGTCAAATACCTGGGCGTGATCCTGGCGCTGGCGTATGCGCTGGAAGCCTCCGGCGGCATCGGCGCGCTGCAGGCGCAGCTGCCGGCCAAGATGTTCAACTGGGTCGAGATCGGCTGGGGGCAGATCATCGCCTGGATGATCGGCGGCATCGGTTCCATCTTCGCCACGCAATACGTGATCCAGGCTCTGGTCAGCACGGATAACCCGGCCGTGGCCAAGCGCGCCTGCTATTACGTGTCGTCGCTGATGATACCGTTCGGCCTGATGGCGGCCCTGATCGGCATGTGCAGCGCCGTGCTGTATCCAGGCATGAAGTCGATCGACGCCTTCCCGACCCTGATCGCGCACATGCCGGCGTTTTCCGCCAGCATCATGATCGTCGGCCTCGCCGGCGCCCTGTTCGGCGGCATTTCCGCCACCACCTTGGCGTCGGCCACGCTGGCGATGAAAGACTTTTATGATCCCTGGTACAACAAGGCGAAGAACGACGCGAAATCGCTGATGTTCCTGCGCATCGCCATCGTCGTGGCCGGATTGCTGCCGCTGGTGCTGGCGCTGTATGCGGAAAAACTGCTGATGATCGCCTTCCTCGGCAAGGCCTTGCGCGCCACCCTGGCCGTGCTGGTGCTGATGGCCTTCTATGCGCCGAAGTTCGGCACGCCGCGCGGCGCCTTCGTCGGCGTGATCGTTTCCGTGATCGCCACCATCGGCTGGTTCCTGGCAGGCAATCCGTATGGTGTGGACAGTTCCTACCTGGCGCTGGCCGGTCCGCTGCTGACCATGGGCATCAGCCATTTGTTCAAGCCGGCGCAAGTGTTGGCGAAGCCGGCATCGTCGTCGCGGCTGTAGCTTGCCCCAAGCCTCAGACCAGCCCCGTCATGTAATAGATGGCAATGACGAGGAACACGGCCACCGTCTTGATGACGGTGATGCCGAAAATATCGCGGTAGGACTGGCGGTGCGTGAGGCCCGTGACGGCCAGCAGGGTGATCACGGCGCCATTGTGTGGCAAGGTATCCATGCCGCCGCTGGCCATGGCCACCACGCGATGCATGACTTCGAGCGGAATGTGCGCCTGCTGCGCGGCCTGGATAAAGCTGTCCGACATGGCCGCCAGCGCGATGCTCATGCCGCCCGACGCCGAACCAGTGATGCCGGCCAGGGTCGTCACGGACACGGCCGCGTTGACGAGGGGATCGGGCACGCTGCGCAAGGTATTGCTGACGGCAAGAAAACCGGGCAGTGCCGCGATGACGCCGCCGAAGCCATATTCGGACGCCGTATTCATGGCCGCCAGCAGCGCACCGCCCACGGCCGCCTTGGTGCCTTCGGCAAAGGCGGCACGGATGCGCCCGAAGGCCGTCACGCACACGAGCAAGATTCCCAGCAACAAGGCGCCTTCCACTGCCCAGATGCCGGTCACGGAGGTTATCGCCGTCGTCACGGGCGCATGCAAGCCCGGCAGGGCCTCGGCGGTGAGTACGTAGCTGGCGCCATACCAGTGGGGAATCAGCTTGGTCAGCGCAAAGTTGGCCACGCCCACCAGCACCAAAGGCGCCACCGACAGCAGCGGATGGGGCAGGTTGCCCGCGTCGGCCGTGGCCTTTTCGGCCTCGGCCCCATACCCTTCGCCCGTCGCCATGACGGAGCGCCGGCGCCATTCCAGGAAGGCCAGGCCCATGATCACCGTCAGCACGGCGCCGATGGTGCCCAGCCATGGCGCAGCCCAGCCGGTCGTGTTGAAAAAAGTGGTGGGAATGATGTTCTGGATCTGTGGCGTGCCCGGTAACGTATCCATGGTGAACGAGAACGCGCCCAGGGCGATGGCGCCCGGCATCAGGCGCTTGGGGATATTGCTCTGGCGGTACAGTTCCGCCGCAAATGGATACACGGCAAACACCACCACGAACAGCGATACGCCGCCGTAAGTCAGGGCCGCGCACACGGCAACGATGACGGCATTCGCGCGCGCGCTGCCGATGTAGCGGATGGCCGCCATGACGATGGATTGCGAAAAGCCGGACAGCTCGATCAGCTTGCCGAACACGGCGCCGAGCAGAAAGACGGGGAAATACAGCTTGATAAAACCCACCATTTTTTCCATGAAGATGCCGCTGAAGACGGCCGGCACGGCGGACGGATCGGTGAGCAGCACGGCACCGAGCGCGGCGACGGGCGCAAACAGGATCACGCTGTAGCCGCGGTAGGCGGCAAGCATGAGGAAGGCCAGTGCGGCCAGAACTATCAGGAAAGACATCGGTCAGGCCCTTGCGTGATGAAAGTGTTTAATTAATCAATTGTTAAATTAATATCACACTTCCCAGGTGCGCGCCAACACGCAGGGTCAAGGATTGCGCGTAGATACGGATGCCAACGGTCAGCTATCTATTCGTTTGCTGGCAGGATTGACCCTCTCGTCATGCTCTCGCAAATGCTGCAACCCTGTCGCAAGGCCCCTCGAATCCCAATTCTTTAGATCCTCCTGGATATGTTTCAGCGTGCGCCACTGCTTGCGTGATCTCGCCGCCTCTGTCTTGAGAACCCCCTCTGTCAAAATAGTTGTCACCTCCAGCATTTGGAGTTCTAATCAGCCTTGGGGCGATGGATTTGACGATAACGAAATACACCAATGAGAAGAAAGAGCACGCGCTCAGCCAGATGAGCGCGCCGCATAGCAAGCCAGTGGCCGAAGTGGCACAGCTCACCGGCGTGCGGAAGGCGACGCTGTACCTGTGGCGCAAGCAGGCGCGTGAGCAAGGCCGCGCGGTGCCCGGCGATTGACAAAATCCCGAGCAATGGAGTTCCGCCAACAAGTTCGCGGTGGTGCTGGAGGTGGCCCCTTTGAACGAGACTGAATTGGCGGCGTACTGCCGTCGCAAGGGATTGCTGGTGGAACAGCTGGAACGCTGGCGCAGTGAAGTTCACACGGCTTTGTCTGCTGGACCGAACCGAGTTGGCTCCACTGAACGTGCGATAGAGAAGAAGCGCATCCGGGAACTGGAAAGGGATTTGCGCCGCAAGGAGAAGGCGTTGGCTGAGACGGCGGCACTGCTGGTGCTGTCCCGAAAGTACGAAGCGCTGTGGACCGACGGCGAGGACGCATGATTGCGTTGCCGCGGCGCCAGGAGTTGGTCGCCGATATTGAGCAAGCCTGCCAAGATGGCGCCCCTCTTGGTTCGGCCTGTACCGAACAGGGCCGGGAGTACGCGCACCGTCGCGCGCTGGTGCCGCACGGGTGAGGTCCAAGCCGATGCGAGACCGACGGCGGCCCGGCCGGCACCGGCGCACAAGCTGAGCGAGCAAGAACGCCAGCGCGTGCTCGACGTCTGTCACGAGGCGCGCTTCGCCGACTTGCCACCGGCACAAATTGTACCGCGTCTGGCCGACGAGGGAACCTATCTGGCGTCCGAATCGACGTTCTATCGCATACTGCGGGCGGCACAGGAGCAGCAGCATCGCGGCCGGACCAAAGCGCCACAGGCCACCGAGCCGCAGCGCCACGTGGCCCACGGCCCGAACGAGGTGTGGAGCTGGGACGTAACCTATTTGCCCAGCCAGGTGCGCGGCATGTTCTTCTATCTGTACGCCGTCATCGACCTGTTCAGCCGCAAGCTGGTCGCATGGGAGGTGCATGCGCGCGAGGGCGACGACGAGGCGGCCGCGTTGATGCAACGGGCTTGCTGGCGCGAATGCCACCCCCACGGCAAGCCGCTGGGCATAAATGCTTTACATTGGCCACCGACATCCAGGTCTACTTCTGCGATCCACAGAATCCATGGCAGCGTGGTTCAAATGAAATTACCAACGGCCTGTTGCGTCAGTGTTTCCCCAAGGGGCTGGATATTTCCACGTATTCGCAAGAGCAACTCGACGCGGTAGCCAGGCGACCCAACGAGCGCCCCAGGAAGACGCTACACTACCAAACACCGGCTCAACGATTTGAACAGTGTATTGCGTTGACCGATTGAATCCGCAGGCGAAAGCCGACGGTCAAGAAAAAAGTGACTGCATCTAATCTCTGAATGAGTGTGCACGTTACCGAACACAAGGTGTCCACATCGTCAAATGGGCTTTTTAGCAACGGTGAAATACGCATACGCGGGGCGAGAGCTATAGAATTTGACATTTCTTTCTTCTTATTAGGTCACCATGAATGCCAAAGTTGATATCGCTGAAGTTGTGAGTCGTCTAATCGACTGTACTATCGAGGGGTTCGACCTGAGACGCATTACTGAAATTTATCGAGGGACAGAAAAACGGGGCACCTCTGTTCTTAAAACATCTGCAGAAGACTATTCTGCCGCAATGCGCGAACTGCACAGTGAGGAGAAAACAGTTTTTAATTCTTACGCATTAATTACCTTTGAGGTTGACGTTGCTGATTTTATTGCACCTTTTGTTCGCTCAAAAACCAAGCCCGACGTCAAAAAAGTACGTGGCTTTTTGAATGGACTAAAGGGCGCGCAATTCGTCCGTTATGACGCATTCCGACCGATACGTGGTTTGCGAATAACGGAAGGCAAGGTACCTCCGGTTGTGTTAGGACCATTTACGATCTTTGACTCACTCCGGCATATGCAGGAACTAGATCGAGCCATGTACAACCGGTTTGACTCGATGGGTGGCAACGTCGCGCCTTATATGGTCCACGCCCACGTCGACGCGCGTGATAGCGGGAAAGCGCTTGAACTCACGGACGAGATGTTCGAACGGTTTGAACGCATATTACGGTACATGTTAGCTCATGACACCGATGCCGAAGTGAGTATCTTGAACCGCATTGATGAGCGTACGAGAGAGGCGTGTTTATTTGACAGCGCCGGAAACGGCACGTACTCAACAGAACGAAATGTTCGGAAACTCGTTGATATCGATTCTGTTTTTTTCATTGAGCCCAAACACGGTCACGACAAAATTTGGCGCTTGCTGAGCTCTGCCTCTAACAGCGAAATGGGTACCCGCCTTCTGCTTGCCGTCGAATGGATAGGCCAATCATTCGCCGAAAGAGTTCCTTCGAGCGCATTCCTGAAAGCTGCGATTGCTGTCGAAATCTTGTTTACGCCCGAACAAGGGTTCATTACTCCTTCGATTGCCTCTCAAATTTCCGAAAGCGTGGCTATGGTGCTCGGAACCGACGTTGCTTCTCGATTCGCGCTCGAGAAGGAGGTGAAAGACCTCTACAAAATACGGTCTGGCGTTGCACATTCTGGCAAGGCTGATGTGCATAGAGAACACCTTGAACGAATGCAAGACATAGCCTGCCAGCTGGTAACTAAGGTGCTGACATTGCCCTCGCTCACCAGTGTTCCAACCTCAGTGGAACTGCAGAAAGTTCTTAAGATTATGAAGTATGGCTGCCCGGCCATCACCTAGCGATAGATTTCCCGCCTTGTTTGAGATACAGGGTGTTGTGGTCTAATTTTTCCAGACGTCGCTAGGTGGAAAATCCACCACCTAGCAAGGTTCCGGAACGCGCGAGCAGCTTTGGGCATGATATGGCCTTCTGGCAGTAAGCCAAGGCGCAGAACGTGTGCAAGTTGACGAGCATCGGATTCGTCGGCTCGATGCTTGAGACCATCATATTGCTTGATCGCAGTAGTGTTGGCCAGATGGAGCGAATATCCAGCTGCCACCAAGCCGTCTACTAGCCAGTACCAGTTGTACGTGGATTCCACACCCCCCCAAGCCGTGGAAAGATCGTCGCTCTCGGGCTGAGGCGCGCAATCCGAAACCGCATGCCATGCGACGTCTGGGTCGTCGAGTATGAAAGAAATGAACCGGCTAGCCCTCACAAGTTCCGCCTCCCTCAGCGAGTTCGCGTACAACACCTGCTGCACCAGTCTTTTTTTGCGGATGCGGATCAAGTAGTGGTCGTTCAGGAGGATCAGCTTTGGTTTGAATTTCTGCACCCGCAGGGACTGGAGGTAAGCTTCCGCATTTTTCTGCTTGTCGTGGGGGAAGGTCTTCGTAAGGTCGTCCCGGTTCTTGACGAGACCTGATAGTGCGAACGATTTTCAATGGACGCCATGTCCGTACTCCATGAAGTTGTGGAGCACGGTATAGATCAATACCGATGGGATGAATTTTGGCGGTGGCCAACTCTTTGCAAAATGTCCTTGCAATTAAGCTCAGTTATTGCAATCGCCACTTCGTTACATGCCAACTGCCACTGATTTGCCACTGAGTTGGATTTTCGGGCGAGGTGGTGTTGCAATATGGCATTGTTTTTAAAGGATATTTTGGTCGGGGTGACTGGATTCGAACCAGCGCCCTCTGCGTCCCGAACGCAGCGCTCTACCAGGCTGAGCCACACCCCGCTTTCCTTCATTACAGCAGATGGCGGGGTGGCTTTCAAGCGGCTGCGTCAAGGTCTATTTCTTTTCCTGCTGCGCCTTGTTGATCTCCGCTTCGCTGACTTTTTTTGCCGGTGCATTCGTCGCCGGTGAAGTGGGGGCCTTGCGCGTGGCGTTCGCTTGCGCCATGACGGCGGCGCAGTCCGTGTCGGGGGCCTTGTCGACGTTGACCAAGGGCAGCAGGGCGGCTAGCGGGGTGACGATGGTGGCCAGCGCCACGGCGGCGCCCGCTTTCAGGGCCAGCGGGCCTTTTTGCGGGCCCACGTCCGGGTTCTTGAACGTGCCTTTCGCGTACAGCGGCGTGCGCAGGGTGATGATGCGGGCGCCCTTGGTACGCGGGCGCACGTCGAGGTCCAGGGTTTCGCTTGCCAGGTTGACGTTGCCCGTGACATTCACAACGGCCGTGTCCGTGTCGAGCACGAAGCGGCGCACGTCGGCCTGGCCATTCGTGACGGCGAAATCGCTGGCCAGGCAGTTCAGGTGCACCTGCTTGTCTCCAAAGATTTTCACGAAGACGGCATTGGCCAGGTTCAGGCCCGCCAGTTCCAGCATGAACTGGCTGACGGAGCCTTCGCTGACGGTGGCCGCCATCTCGCCATTCGCGCTGGCCAGCATGGCGGAAATGGAATTGCCGTGGCCCGTGAGTGCCGCGTCGCCATACACTTCGCCGAAACTCGCTTGCATCGATTGCAGCTTGGGAAACAGTTCGCGTATCTTGAGGTGGCGTGCCGTCACCCTGGCTTGCGCGGCGATGGTCTTTTGACGGCCATCGAGCGTGATGTTCGCGGTGATGTCGCCGCCAGCCATGCCGAAGTTGAGCGGCGTCAGACTCAGCACCTTGTCTTTCATGTGGATATTGGCGACGACGTCGTTGAGCGGGATATCGTGCGTGCGCACCAGTTTCTTGCCCGTAAATTTCACGTCGGCGTCGAGTGCATTCCATTTGGCCGTGTTGAACTGTTCCACGGGCAAGGCTTTGTTGTTTGGCTGCACGGGCGCCTTGCCGCGCGCCTGTTTCTGCGCATTGCTGTCCGCGCCGATGGTGGGGCCCAGGTCTTCCAGGCGCAACTGCTGCGACGTCACTTCGCCGCGCAGCAAGGGACGGGGCTGGCGCGGCAAATACTGCAGGGTGCCGGCCAGGTCGCTCTGGCCCACCGTGCCCTTGAAGTTTTGATAGGTCCAGGTCCAGCTGGCGCCGTCCTTCTTGCCCAGCAAGCGACCCTTGGTGGCGTAGTCCGGCGTTTCCGGCAGTAGCACGCCCGTCAGCGGGTACAGGTCGGCCATGCTGGCGCCGGCCAGGCTCAGCTGCAAATCGATGCCCGACAATGCGCGCGGGTCCGTCAGGGTGCCGGCGATGCTGGCCTTGTTCTTGCCCAGCACGGCGTGCGCCTGCACGGGATAGACCGTATTGTTGTCGGTCAAGGACAGCACGGCGCCCGCCTTGCCGCCGCCCGTCACGGGCGCCTTGCGGTAGCTGCCGCCCAGGGTAAATTCGATGCCGTATTTTTCCACGGGCGCGCTGCCTGGCGCGTCGCCCGGCGTGGCGTCGGGCGCCGTCGAGCTGACCTTGGCGCGCATGTCCAGGTCCAGCCCCTCGTCGAGGTAACGGATGGCGCCGTCGGCGAAGGCCATGCGCTGGATTTCAACCTCCCATGCCGAGGGACCGTTGTCCTTCAGGGTCCAGCTATTGCTGCCATCGGCACGCCGCTGCAGGGCAATATTGGGAGAGTCGAGAGCCAGGTCCGTCAGCACCAGCCTGTGCAGCAGCAGGGGCAGCGGATGGATGGCCACGTCGAGGCGTCTGGCGCTGGCCAGTTGCGGGCCGGCCGTGGCCCAGTCCGGGTTGCTCATGCGTACGTCCTGGGCGCTGATGACAGGGCGCGGCACATAGCGACGCCAGCCCGGCTCCGTTTTGAGGCCTTGCTTCCATTTCACTTGCAAATCGCCGCCGATGACGAAGCTGCGGCCCGTGCTTTCCGACACCTTCTCGTTGATGTAGGGACGGGCGCGGTTCCAGTCGAAGGTCAGCACGAAGATGACGAGGAGGGCGATCAGGGCCAGCAGGGCGGCCAGGCTCCAGCCGAGGATTTTCAGGGGTGTCGAGCGTGTCATGGGATGCCAATCGCAGTGATTTTTCATCAAGGTAGACCGATCGTCCATTACGGTCGGTGCGCTGGGTTACGTAGACATCGCGATTGCTGGCGTTGATTCCATAATTCGATTATTATTGAAGTATGGAAAATGAAAACGCAATCACGGCGCAAGCCGGGCCGCTGACGAGCACGGCCGCCATCGCGGCGCTGGCCGCGCTGGCACAGGAATCGCGGCTGGCCGTGTTCCGCCTGCTGGTGCAGACGGGGCCGGAGGGCATGGCCGCCACGAAAATCGCCGAGGCGCTGGCCATCGCGCCATCGTCGCTGTCGTTTCACCTGAAGGAACTGGCGCACGCCGATCTGGTGACGGCGAGCAAGGCGGGCCGCTCCATCATCTATGCCGCCAACTATGCGGGCATGAACGGCTTGCTGGCCTTTTTGACCGAGAACTGCTGTGCGGGCGTGCCTTGCTGCGTGCCGGGCATCACTACTACACCGAAGGAAACCACGACATGACGATCACCATTTATCACAACACGGCGTGCGGCACCTCGCGCAATACCCTGGCCCTGATCCGCAACACGGGCGTCGAGCCCGTCATCATCGATTACGTCAAGCACCCGCCATCGCGCGAGGAACTGGTTGGCCTGATTCAGCGTGCTGGCCTGTCCGTACGCGCGGTGATGCGCGACAAGGGCGCCCTGTACGAGGAGCTGGGGCTGGCCAATGTTGAGCTGAGCGATGCCGCCCTGCTCGACGCCATGCAAGCCCATCCTATTTTGATCAACCGCCCCATCGTCGTCACGGAACTCGGCGTGCGCCTGTGCCGGCCGTCGGAAAAAGTGCTGGAGATCCTGCCGCTGCCGCAGCAAGGCGCCTTTGCCAAGGAAGACGGCCAGCCCGTGGTGGGCGCCGACGGCAAGCCGGTGGCTTGAGAGGCTGGCCATGGAGGATCTACCGAATATCAGCGCCGCGCACCTGGATGTGCCAGATCTGGACAAGCTGGCGCCGGCGCAACTGTCCACCCATGCGCCGCGCATCCTGCTGCTGTACGGCTCCTTGCGCGAGCGCTCGTACAGCAAGCTGCTGACACTGGAAGCGGAGCGCATCCTGCGCCACTTTGGCGCCGAGACGCGCGTGTTCGACCCGCATGGCTTGCCCATGGTCGACAGTGTGTCGCCCGAGCATCCGAAGGTGCGGGAGTTGCGTGAACTGTCGCTATGGTCGGAAGGGCAAGTGTGGTGCAGTCCCGAGCGGCATGGCGCCGTCACGGGCGTGTTCAAATCGCAGATCGACTGGTTGCCGCTGGAAACGGGCAGCGTGCGGCCCACGCAGGGTCGCACCCTTGCCGTGATGCAAGTGTCGGGCGGCTCGCAATCGTTCAACGCCGTCAACGGCTTGCGTGTGCTGGGGCGCTGGATGCGCATGGTGACTATCCCGAACCAGTCTTCGGTCGCCAAGGCGTATCAGGAATTTGACGATGCGGGGCGCATGAAGCCGTCGCCGTATTACGAGCGTCTGGTCGATGTGATGGAAGAGCTGTATAAATTTACCCTGCTGGTGCGCGACCGCCGCGATTACCTGGGCAGCCGCTACAGCGAACGGCTGGAGGCGGCGCCGGCCACCGTGCAGGCATTGGCGGGCGCGGCGATGGAGCACGAACGCAGCAGCGACTCATGAAAAACGGCGCCAGTGGCGCCGTTTTTGATTGCTGATAGTGAAACGCGATCAGTGATTGCGGTCCACGGCAAACGAGCACAGTTGCAGCATCGATTGCTTGTAGACGCTGTCCGGCCAGCCGGCGATGGCATCGGCGGCGCGCTGGCCGGCGATTTCCGCCTGTTTGCGCGTGTAGTCGAGGGCGCCGCTGCTGGTGATGGCGGCGAGGATGGCGTCGAAATGCTGTTCGTCGCCTTGCTCGATGCAGCTGCGCACCAGTTCGCGCTGTTCCGGCGTGCCGTTTTCCATCAGCCAGATCAGTGGCATGGTCGGTTTGCCTTCGCGCAAGTCGTCGCCCACGTTCTTGCCGATTTCGGTGGCGTCGCCTGCATAGTCGAGCACGTCGTCGATCAGCTGGAAGGCCGTGCCCAGCGAGCGACCGTATTCGGCAGCCGCTTCGATATCGTCTTCGCTGGCGCCGGCGATCAGGGCGCCCAGTTGCGCCGACGCTTCGAACAGCTTGGCTGTCTTCGAGCGGATGACGTTCAGGTAGCTCTCTTGCGTCACGTCCGGATCGTGCATGTTCAGCAACTGCAGCACTTCGCCTTCGGCGATCACGTTGGTGGCGTCGGAGAGGATCTGCATGACGCGCATATTGTTCAGCGACACCATCAGCTGGAACGAGCGCGAGTGCAGGAAGTCGCCCACCAGCACCGAGGCCGCATTGCCGAACAGGGCGTTGGCCGTCTGGCGTCCGCGGCGCATCGACGATTCATCGACGACATCGTCGTGCAGCAGGGTGGCGGTATGGATGAATTCGACCACGGCAGCCAGTTCATGGTGCGCCGTGCCGCGATAGGCGTGGGCATTGGCCACCAGCAAAATCAGCACGGGACGGATGCGTTTGCCGCCTGCACTGATGATGTATTCAGCGATCTGGTTAATCAGAATCACGTCGGAGTGCAGTTTTTGGCGGATCACCGTATTGACTGCGTCCATATCGGCGGCAATCGTTTGCACGATGGTGTTTTGGTTAACGTGTTTGTTAGCGTCAGACAAGGCGAACCTGCATTAGATTGTGGGTGCGGCGATTATACGACATGGCTTGCGCGAGCGTGATGTTTGCCTATGACTGTAGAGCAATTGTTTGACCTTGTTGGCACTGGCGCGCGCTTTTCTGTCCGCCTGGCGCAAGCCTGACATGATGGTCAGGTTGTCGACATACCACGATCGTCAAGCTTTGTGAATAGTTTTTGACGCAATTTCTCAGTCCGTGTATAATCGCTGGTTCCCCCTGTTGTGTACGGCTTGCTTTGCGTGGCAGTGGGACAAATTCTTTCAACATTTGATGAGGTTTCAAATCATGTACGCGGTCATAAAAACCGGTGGCAAACAATACAAAGTTGTCGCTGGCGAAAAACTTAAAGTAGAACAGATACCGGCAGACATTGGTTCCGAAATCACCATCGATCAAGTTCTCGCAGTAGGCGCGGGCGACACCATTAAATTTGGTGCGCCATTGGTCGAAGGTGCAACGGTACTGGTTACGGTTGTGGCGCATGGTCGCCATGATAAGGTCAAAATTTTCAAGATGCGTCGTCGTAAGCACTACCAAAAGCATCAAGGCCATCGCCAGAATTTTACCGAAATCCAAATCGTTTCGATCAACGGCTAATCGCCGCTGTTTGAATTAATCAGCTATCAAGGAGTCTTAAATGGCACATAAAAAAGGCGGCGGCACAACGCGAAACGGCCGTGATTCAGAATCAAAACGTCTGGGCGTTAAAGTCTACGGCGGCCAAGCTATCAATGCTGGCGGCATCATCATTCGTCAACGCGGCACCCCAGTGCGCGCTGGCGAAGGCGTAGGCATGGGCAAAGACCACACCTTGTTCGCGTTGATCGCGGGCAAAGTGAAGTTCGTTGTCAAAGGTGCTGGCTCGAAGCAATTCGTGACCGTTGTACCTAACGCAGCAGTACCAGCGTAATTCATCGCGGGGCGCCAGTTCGCTCCGCCGTGATCGCATGATGTAAGGCGCAAGCCTTCAATCGAAAGGCTCTGCCCAAGGTAGAGCCTTTTTAGTTTTATGGCGGCAAAATTATGAAGTTTATCGACGAAGCAAAAATCGAAGTCATCGCGGGCGATGGCGGCAACGGCTGCGCCTCTTTCTGCCGTGAAAAATTCCGGCCTTTCGGCGGTCCCGATGGCGGCGATGGCGGCAAGGGCGGCACCATTTGGGCAGTCGCCGACCGCAATATCAACACGCTCGTCGATTTCCGCTTCTCCAAAATGCACAAGGCTCGCAATGGCGAGCCTGGCCGTGGCGCAGATTGCTATGGCAAGGGCGCCGATGACATACATCTGCGCATGCCTGTCGGCACCTTGATCATCGACAACGCGAGCGGCGAAATCCTGGCCGATCTGACCGAGCACGGCCAGACCGAAATGCTGGCCAAGGGCGGCGAAGGCGGCTGGGGCAATATCCACTTCAAGTCCTCGACCAACCGCGCGCCACGCCAAAAAGGCGAGGGCAAGGAAGGCGAACGCCGCGAACTGCGCCTGGAACTGAAAGTACTGGCCGATGTGGGCCTGCTGGGCATGCCGAACGCCGGCAAGTCGACGTTCATTTCGGCCGTCTCGAACGCGCGTCCGAAAATTGCCGATTACCCATTTACTACCCTGCACCCGAACTTGGGCGTGGTGCGCGTGTCGCACGAGAAGAGCTTTGTGATCGCCGATATTCCCGGCTTGATCGAAGGCGCTTCCGAAGGCGCGGGCCTGGGCCATCAATTCCTGCGTCACTTGCAGCGCACGGGTCTGCTGTTGCACATTGTCGACCTGGCGCCGTTTGAAACCAACGTCGATCCTGTCAAGGAAGCCAAGGCGCTGGTCAAGGAACTGAAGAAATACGACGAGTCGCTGGTCGACAAGCCGCGCTGGCTGGTGTTGAACAAGCTCGACATGGTGCCGGAAGAAGACCGCAAGAAGCTGGTGAAGGACTTCCTCAAACGTTTCGCCTGGAAAGGTCCCGTCTTCGAGATCTCCGCGCTGAACCATCAGGGTTGCCCGGAACTGGTGAATGCGATTTACCAGCATCTGGAAGCGAAGAAACATAGCGAAAGCCGTGCCGAAGAAACGCAGATGACCGAAGAAGCACGCGGTATCTCGTCGATCGACCCGGATGACCCGCGTTTCAAGATCCTCGACTAAGGCTTTACCCCGATGTCGGTACAGACGGTCGCTGTCGCGTCCTCGCGCAAGCAAGCGTGGCAGCGCCGTGTATTGCATCTGATCGCGTATGCTTATGGGCTGAGCGCGGTCGCCTGCCTGCTGTTCGCCGATGAAATGGCGGCCGGCATGGGCATCTTCCTCAATGGCGTCAATGGCTACAGCCAGTTCTACGCCTCCCATGTCGGTGTCTGGGGCGCTACCGCGCTCCTGGCGCTGTTCGCAGCACGGCAGGGCGAACCGCCCATCCTCGGCGATATCACTGCAATGTTGGTCCTGGCGCAGCCCGCCGGCCGTTTGTACGCGGCCATCAGTTTCGGCTTGCCCCAGGGTTTTGTGTTGTTCATGTGCGCAATGGAGCTGACGGCGGGGCTGGCCTTGCTGCTGCTGCGTCCTGCGCGCTGACGTCTATTAAGTGAAGAGCGCCGCCCCATGGATTCCGTGATTCAAAAAGCTACCCGCATCATCATCAAAGTCGGCTCCTCGCTGGTCACCAACGATGGCCGTGGACTCGACCATGCCGCCATCGCGCGCTGGGCCGCGCAGATTTCCGGCTTGCGCGCGCTGGGCAAGGAAGTCGTGCTGGTCAGTTCCGGCGCCATCGCCGAAGGCATGCTGCGCCTCGGTTTCGAGCAGCGCCCCACCGATATCCACGAATTGCAGGCCTGCGCCGCCGTCGGCCAGATGGGCCTGGCGCAGATCTATGAAAGCAGCTTCCGCGCCCACAGCCTCGGCACGGCGCAAGTGCTGCTCACGCACGCCGACCTGGCCGACCGCGAACGCTACCTGAATGCCCGCTCCACCCTGACGACTTTGCTGCGCCTGGGCGTGGTGCCGATCATCAATGAAAACGACACCGTCGTCACCGATGAAATCAAGTTCGGCGACAACGACACCCTGGGCGCCCTGGTGGCCAACCTGATCGAGGCCGATGCACTGGTCATCCTGACCGACCAGCACGGCCTGTTCTCGGCCGACCCGCGCAAGGACCCGAACGCCTACCTGATCACGCAAGGCGTGGCGGGCGATCCGGCCCTGGAAACGATGGCCGGCGGCGCCGGCAGCAGCCTGGGACGTGGCGGCATGCTGACGAAAATCCTCGCCGCCAAGCGCGCCGCCAAGTCCGGCGCCCACACGATCATCGCCTGGGGCCGCGACAGCGACGTGCTGAGCCGCCTGGCTAGTGGAGAAGCGATCGGCACGGAATTGCGCGCGCAAACAGGGCAATTGACAGCGCGCAAGCAGTGGATGGCCGATCATCTGCACACGGCCGGCGCCGTCGTGCTGGACGCGGGCGCCGTGCAAAAGCTGCGCCAGGAAGGCAAGTCCTTGCTGCCGATCGGTGTGACGGGTGTAAATGGCGAATTCGGCCGCGGCGCCGTCATCACCTGCGTCGACGTGGATGGCGTGCCTGTGGCGCGCGGCCTGTCGAACTACACGAGCGGCGAAGCGCGCCGCATCATGCGCAAGCCTTCCACCGAGATCGAGTCCATTCTCGGCTACATGGAAGGCCATGAGCTGATTCATCGCGACAATATGGTGTTGGTGTAGGTCGGATTAGGTGGGGCCGCCGAGGCCCGAAGGGCCGTAATCCGACACCTCCATCGCCAACAATGTTGTCGGATTACGGCGCCTTGCGCCTAATCCGACCTACGCAGCGACTCCATCGGCCCATTCGGGCCGTTGCCTATACCAAGGCCGGCATCGGCGACTTGTCCTTGTAATCGCACAGGTCGGCAATCATGCAGTTCCAGCATTGCGGCTTGCGCGCCGTGCAGGTGTAGCGGCCGTGCAAGATGAGCCAGTGGTGGGCGTCGTGCAGGAATTCCTTGGGTATGAATTTCAACAGTTTTTGCTCGACGATATCGACATTCTTGCCCGGCGCAATGCCGGTGCGGTTCGAGACGCGGAAGATATGCGTGTCGACCGCCATGGTCGGTTCGCCAAACGCCGTGTTCATGACCACATTCGCCGTCTTGCGGCCCACGCCGGGCAAGGCTTCCAGCGAGGCGCGGTCGCGCGGTACTTCGCCGCCGTGCTGCTCCAGCAGGATCTGGCAGGTGGCGATGACGTTCTTCGCCTTGGTGCGGAACAGGCCGATGGTGCGGATGTAGCTGGCCAGCTCGTCGACGCCCAGCGCCAGTATCTTGGCCGGGGTATTGGCGACCGGATACAGCAAACGGGTCGCCTTGTTGACGGACACGTCCGTCGCCTGCGCCGACAGCAGCACGGCGATCAGCAGTTCGAACGGCGTCGTGTATTCGAGTTCCGTTTTCGGGGAGGGATTGGCGGCGCGAAAGCGCGTAAAGATTTCCAGGCGTTTGGCAGCGTTCATGCGTCTTTTTTCGGCGTGTTGGGGGCGGGCGGTTCGGTCTGGGTGGCGGCGCTGGCGGCGGCCTTGGCGCGCGCGCGTTCCATGGCGGCGGCGATGATGGCGCGCTTGCGTTCCTTTTCCGCCTGTTCGTCGGGCGTGACGGGCACTTCCTGCGTCACTTCCTGCATCTTGGCGACGGCCTTGGCGGCCAGACGCGCCTCGTTGGCCTCGGCTTCGCGGCGCAGCCGCTGTGTGCGGAAATCGTGGCGCGCGCGCGCGTCGTCCGCTTCCGCCTGGCTCCAGGCATCCCAGCCCGTGGCGTCGCCGCTGACCGGGTACATGACGATGCAGTCGACGGGGCACGGTGCCACGCACAGGTCGCAACCCGTGCACAGATCGGTCACCACCGTATGCATCTGCTTGGCGGCGCCGACGATGGCGTCGACGGGACAGGCCTGGATGCACAGGGTACAGCCGATACACAGCGATTCGTCGATATAGGCGACAGATCGCGGACGTTCGAGGCCGTTGACGGGATTGAGCGGAATGACTTTTTTGCCCAGCAAGCCGGCCAGGCGCACGATACCCTGCGCGCCGCCCGGTGGGCACTGGTTGATGTCGGCGCTGCCGGCGGCAATCGCTTCCGCATACGGGCGGCAGCCGTTGTAGCCGCATTTGGTGCATTGCGTTTGCGGCAGCAAGTCTTCGATCTGGTCGGCAAGTAAGGGAGGGGCAGGGTGCGGCACGGTCATCTTCCACGGTAAAACGCCATTATCGGCCATCCGGCGCGCGCACAAGTAAAAACCTGTGTCGTGAAAGGGGATAGCACGCCCATGGCAGGCCTGTTGCAGGTGCGCCGCAATCGTATTTTATTTCCGGTGGGAATGTCAAAGTGAAAATAAACAACTTTGAAAATTCTTTTTTTTATGGGAGCATGGTTTTTATCAAGCCAGTGATCAAAAAAAGCCGACCGCCAGTCCTGTTGCCGCGCCTGCATTGCAAGGCGCGCCAGGCCATAGGAGCAAAACATGCGTTTCCTCCGGACAGTTGGTTTGCCCTTCTGTTTATTCATGCACTCTGCGCTTGCCCTTGAGCACGGGCAGGCAGGATCTCCCATGGCGGCGCCCGGCGCTGCCAGTTCGCGCATCGTCCGTTTCGCGGCGGAAGACTGGCCGCCCTTCATTTCCCATAGTCTGCCTGCCGATGGCATGTCGGGCGCCATGGTCAGCGCCGTCTTCGAGCGTCTCGGCTATACAGTCAGGTATGAATATTTTCCCTGGAAGCGCGCCATGCAGTTCGGCCTGGCCAGTCCCCGCTACGCCGGGTTTCTGGCCGTCTGGCGCACGCCCGAACGGGAAAAACTCTGTCACTTTTCTGTTCCAGTTGGCAATACGCAAGGCGTGCTCGCGTATCTGAAAGAAGATGGCGTGCCCGGCACCACCCTGGCCGAACTGGGCCAGCTGCGCATCGGCACCGTGGCCGGTTATTCGAATGGCGAGCAGTTCGATGGCATGGTGGCGCGCGGCGAACTGAAGACGGAAGAGGGCTTGAACGACGCGACGAATCTGAAGAAACTGTTCATCAAGCGCTACCGCGTGATCGTCATCGAGCGCCACGTGCTGCAGCACTTGCTGATGGGGCGCAACTTCAGCAAGGCCGAGCGTGAGCGCATCGCCATCATCGATACCGTCTTCAAGGAGCGCCCCGTGCACGTGTGCTTTCAGCGCACCGCAGACGGCGCGGTGCAGCAAAGGCGCTTCAACGAGGCGGCGCGCGATATCGACACGGCCAGGCTGGAACGCGATTACTGGAAGCGGCTCGACCAGAGCCTGGCGACGGCTCCAGCGAATCCCTGAGCTGTCGCGCCACTGTTGTTCGTTGCCAAAACGAAATATCTAAATACGAAACCATTCGTTCTTGTTTGTTTGTCCATCCTTTAGTCTGCAACTACTGTGTTGACGACTTTGAAAGGATGTTTTCGTATGCTGGAATTGATGCACAAGCAAGAACCCGCCCCGCGCCGGCGGCAACTGGCGCACGCCGTTTCGTTAGCCGTGCTCGTGCTGGCGGCGCCTGGCGCGGCGCATGCGCAAGCCGCGCTGGCCGCCGCACCGCTGGACGCCGTCATCGTCACGGGCGCGCGCGGCACGGGCCGCACGGTGGCCAACAGCGCCGCGCCGATCGACGTGATCAGCGCACAGCAATTGCTGGCCACAGGCAAGTTGAACTTGCTCGATGCGCTGGACACGGCCTTGCCATCGTTTAACTTGCCGGCCCGCGTGCAGCCCGACCTGGGCAGCATCGTGCGCGCCGGGCAGCTGCGCAACCTCGATCCCTCGCATACCTTGGTGCTGGTCAACGGCAAACGCCGGCATACGACGGCCATCGTCAATGAGGATGGCTTTCCCGGTTCCGTCGCCACCGACCTGGCCCTGATCCCCACGGGGGCCATTGCCCGCGTGGAAATCCTGCGCGATGGCGCCTCGGCCATCTACGGCTCGGACGCCATCGCCGGCGTCATCAACATCATCCTGAAATCCGATGACAAGGGCAGCTTCAGCACGCAGCTCGGTTCCACCTACGCGGGCGACGGCACGAACGGCTCCGCGCGCATCGATGGCGGCACGCGACTGGGCGAACACGGCTTTGCCCACTTCGGCGCCGAAGTCCAGCGCCAGGGCATCGCCGTGCGCAATTTCGGCCTGAATCCCGGCTATTTGTCGTATCCGGCCGTGCGCAACAGCGATGGCCAGCTGGTCAAATTGGGGCCGAACAACAGCTTGCCGGCCGGTGCCTCGCCGAACCCGGCCGAAGCGAACCGCAACAGTAATCCCTGGCGCAATACGGGCGTGCCGCAAAGCACGACCGCCTCGCTCAGCGCCAACCTCGGCTATGACGTGTCGAACGAGGTGCAACTGTACGGCTTCGGCACGTATGCCCACCGCAATGCCCGCTCGGCGCAGAATTTCCGCCTGCCCAATACCATTTTCAATAACAACAAGGGCTTGCTGTCCGTGTATCCCGACGGCTTCACGCCGTATGAAACGACGAGCGAAAACGACTTTTCCTTGACGGGCGGCATCAAGGGCGAGACGGCGGGCTGGAGCTGGGATGTCAGCAGCACCTACGGCCGCGACGATATCGACGTGGGCGTGGAGCACTCGGCCAATTACTCGCTGGCTTATCCGGGTGGCAAGACCGATTTTGATATTGGCAACCAGCGCTACAGCCGTTCGACGACAAATGCGGACGCGCGTCGCTCCGTGCCACTGGGATTGAGCGAACTGGCCGACCTCAGCGTCGGCCTCGAGTATTCGCATGAAACGCAGCAGCGCAGCCCGGGCGAACCCGCTTCCTGGCAGGGCAGCGGTTCGTCGGCGCTGGCCGGTTATTTACCCGTCGATGCGTCCGACACGGCGCGCCACAGCTATGCGGCGTATATCGGCCTGGGCGCCAAACTGACGCCGCAATGGCTGCTCGACACGGCCTTGCGTGCCGAGAAATATTCCGATTTCGGCAGCAAGACGACGGGCCGTTTGTCCGCCCGTTATGACGTCACGCCCGCCGTGGCCGTGCGCGGCACCGTCAGCAACGGTTTTCACGCCCCCAGCCTGGTGACGCAATCGTATTCGAACACGTCTGATCATGCGGGCGTGCCCTACACCCTGGCGCAGCCCAATTCCGTTGCCGCGCGGGCGCTGGGCGCGCAAGCGTTGAAACCGGAAAAATCGACGAACCTGTCGGCCGGGCTGACCTTCAATCCTACGTCCACCCTGCGCCTGGCCGTTGATGCGTATCAAATCAAGGTCAGCGACCGCCTGGGCGTGTCGTCGAACATCGGCATCGACCGCAGCTCGGGCGTGGCGCTCGACGGCAGCGGCCGGCCGTTGACGGCGGCGCAAGCGACCATCATTGAAAACCTGCTGCGTTCGGCGGGCTTGACGGTGGGCAATGGCCTCGTCGCGCATTACTTTGCCAACGTGGGCGACACGCGCACGCGCGGCATCGATTTCACGGCGGAAGATGTGCTGCGCGTGGCCGACGGCAAGCTGCGCTGGACGGCGGCGGCGAATTTCAACCATACGAGCCTGGCGGGCAAGGCAGAACTTCCCACCGTGCTGCAAGGCTTGCCGAATATCGGCACCCTGAGCAAATCGGCCGAGTACGACTTGCTGTACCGGGCACCGCGCGACAAGGAAATCGTCACGCTGGCGTATGAAAGGGCGGGTTGGACTTTCAACGTGCGTGAGACGCGCTACGGCAAGCTCAAGCGCCTGAACGCCATCACGGGCGGTGATTACCAGCTGAAAGCCGCCTTCGTCACGGACCTGAGCATCGGCTATGACGTCAGCAAGCGCATCAACGTGACGGTGGGTGCCAACAATGTCTTCGACCAGAAACCGAACCAGGTGCCGCGCGAAGCGCGCAGCGCCGCGAATCTGGCCCAATACACGGGCGCGTACGACAACTCGGGACCATTGGGCGTTCTGGGTGGCTATTACTACGCCCGTGCCACAGTTCAATTTTGAGCCGCCTTCTCTTCATACTTATCATCAAGAACAGGAAATCCTATGTCTGACCACAATCAACACGCGGCCATCGATCTGGAATGGGCCAATCTCCTCTCTCCGCAACGCCGCACGGTCTTGCGCGGCGGCGGCCTGGTGGCGGCCCTGGCCGCTTCGGGCCTGGCTGCTTCGGCGCTGGCGCAGGATGGCGCCGTCAAACGCGCAAAACAAGTAAAACCAGCTGCGCCCGGCAAAAGTCCGTGGGGCGAGCATACGGATACGGCGCCCACGCCGCGCCCCGTCAGCGTGCGGCCCGGCGAGGAAACCTTGCCGGGCAAGCCGCGCGCCTACACGGATATCGAGAGTTATCACGCGCATATCTATTTTGATGAAGACAGTTACCAGAAGGCGGCGCTGATACGCAAGTGGGCGGCCGAGCGCTTCCAGATCGAGCTGGGCGACTGGAACCTGGAGCCGCGCGGCCCGCACGTGACGCCGTCGTTCTATTTCGGCTTTACCAATGATTTATTGCCTGTGATCGTGCCATGGCTACAGTTGAACAGTCTGGGCCTGACGATATTGATCCACCCGAATACGGAAGATCCCCGTGCCGACCATCTGTATTACGCGCTGTGGGTGAACCGTTCGCAGCCCGTGAACGGCTACGCGATGAAGAAGCCGGGGCCGGGCGAGCCGCGAGTCGAGCAAATCTTTGTCAATACGCGCCCGACAGTGAAAATCGAAACGTCGCGCGCATGAGCTGGGCATAAAAAAAATGCCACGCCAGTGTGAACTGGCGTGGCGTTTCGATGGATATGCCGTGTATCAGCCGTGTTTTTGGATGAATTCACCGATTTTCGGGCAAATGATCTCGCGCCAGCGGCGGCCCGAGAAGATGCCGTAATGGCCGCATTTCGGCGCCACGAAGTCTTGCTGCATCTCGGCAGGGATGCCGGAACACAAATCATGCGCCGCCTGCGTCTGGCCGGCGCCGGAAATGTCGTCCAGTTCGCCTTCTACGGTAAACAGCGCCACGTTCGTGATGTCTTGCGGACGCACCAGCTGGCCGCCCACTTTCCAGGTGCCCATCGGCAGGCTGAATTCCTGGAAGACCGTTTTGATGGTTTCCAGGTAGTACTCGGCCGGCATGTCCAGCACGGCGTTGTACTCGTTGTAGAACTGGCGATGGCCTTCCGCCGGCTCGTCATCGCCCGTCACCAGGTGCATGTAGAACTCGCGGTGGCTTTGTGCGTGGCGGCCCGGGTTCATGGCGATGAAACCGGCGTGCTGCAGGAAGCCCGGATACACCTTGCGGCCAAAACCAGGGTAGTTCGGCGGCACCGCGTAGATCACGGTGTTTTCAAACCACGAGAATTTCTTTTCCGTCGCCAGGTTGTTCACTTGCGTGGGCGAGCGGCGCGGGTCGATGGGGCCGCCCATCATGGTCATGGTCTTCGGCATGTGCGGATCTTTTGCCGTCGCCATCAGCGAGATGGCGGCCAGCACAGGCACGGTCGGTTGACAGACGGAAATCACGTGCAAGTCAGGCGCCAGCAGGCGGATGAATTCCTGCACGTAGTAAATGTAGTCGTCCAGGTGGAACGGGCCTTCCGTCAGCGGTACCATGCGCGCGTCCGTCCAGTCGGTGATGTAGACATCGTGCTCGGCCAGCAAGCCGCGCACGGTATCGCGCAGCAGGGTCGAGTGGTGACCGGACAGGGGGGCAACCAGCAAAACTTTAGGCTGTTGCAAGCCAGTGGCTTCTTTTTTGAAGTGAATCAGGCGGCAAAACGGTTTTGTCACGACAACGTGTTCGCGGATGTCGACGCTCTCGCCCTGGACGAGCACGGATTTGATGTCGAATTGCGGTTTTTCGTAGTCTTTGCCAAGGCGGTACATCAGCTCGTAGCCGGCTGCGATGCGTTGCGAAAACGGAGTGTGGGCCAGTGGGGAAACCGGGTTGGTAAATAACTTGGAGGACATGTCTGCCCATTGCATCACCGGGGTGAGGAAAGAGCGTTGCAGTTCGTGCAGTTGG
This sequence comes from Janthinobacterium sp. PAMC25594, assembly GCF_019443505.1. Taxonomy (NCBI): domain Bacteria; kingdom Pseudomonadati; phylum Pseudomonadota; class Betaproteobacteria; order Burkholderiales; family Oxalobacteraceae; genus Janthinobacterium; species Janthinobacterium sp. PAMC25594. The sequence continues at coordinate 2,828,286 of NZ_CP080377.1, read as the reverse complement.
TAAAGCATATAGAGTCCTTGTTTAATTCCAAGCGCCAATATCGGCTCAAATATCATAATCCAATTTTACGATATTTGTTGAGGACAAAATGTGCTTTACCACGCATAGGTCCACAGTTTGCGCAATGATGTGACAACGCGCCACACTTGCGTGGATAGACCTGCAACGATGTTTTAAAAGCAAAAAAAGCAGCGTTTCCGCTGCTTTTTGTGCATTTATTTGCCGCTACGCCCCTGCGGGGAAGGCGATCCCCGCCGGAACGACCGCCGCAACTGCCATGCGCTTAGCGCACCAGCATGTCGAGCTTGTCCTTGACGTCCTTGTATTGCTCGGCTTCCGGCAAGGCAGCCTTCGTCTTGGTGATCGAAGGCCAGTTGCGGGCCAGATCGACGTTGATCTTGATGAAGGCTTGCTGGTCGCCCGGCACGTCTTCTTCCGCGAAAATCGCGTTCACCGGGCACTCTGCCACGCAGACGGCGCAGTCAATACATTCGTCCGGATCGATCGCCAGGAAGTTCGGGCCTTCCCGGAAACAATCTACCGGGCAGACATCGACGCAGTCGGTGTAGCGACAGGCGATGCAGGATTCGGTGACAACGTGGGTCATAACAGTCCTATCAATTTTTGGGGAGGTGCTGTAGCGCCTGCAGGAACCTCGGCGGCGCATACTAAAGCAAAGCATTGTATTTTAAGGCAATTCGCTATTTCTCACAAATCCCGCTTATATACAATACATATAAGCAAATTCATTTTTTCGCGTTGCCGTTGCCGTGCAGAGAGTGCAATTCAGCGACTATCCGGGACGTTGCCATGACGAACGCGGCAAGAAAGCGACAGTCGCCCGATGCGGCAGAGTGCAGTGCGGGCGGCGTGCTGACTTGCCGTGTGGTGTTTTTGTTTTACTCAAATCAAGATCGACCAAAATACATGCCAGAAAAATCAGGCGCTGGCACGTATTTGCGTCAGCAACTGTTGCCAACGTGCATTTTCAGCACTGCCATCCTCGGCAAACGTGATGGTGCGGCGCGCGGTGGGCGCGTCGACGGTGATCTGCCAGCGGGGGATATCGGCGCCCAGCTGTTCCCCCGTGGCTTGCTGATGCGTGAAAAAGCCGCTGCTGGCCAGTGCCGCTTCCAGCCCGGGGCCGGCCGGATGGGCTTGCGTATCGATCTCATACTGTTCGCTCAGGCCGGCAAAGCCGCCGCTGCTGCGGGCTGAAATTTTCATGCTGCTCCTTGCTGTGAATGGTGGTGGGGAACGCGCCATGGTCTGCCGCTGGCGCGGCTGGCCTGAAGCGGGCATGCTGGTGCTGCTTGTTACCGCGGGCCGTAGTTGCGGCACCAGGCGGCCAGCGCTTCGCGCTCCGCTTCGAGCAACTGGTCCGATTCGCTGTATTCCGCATGGTTCATGGTACCGCAGCAGGCGCGCCTGTCTTGCACGGCGTTGTCGTCGTCGACAACATCTGGGGCAAAGCCCATCTGGCCATCTTCTGTCATGGCATTGGCCTTGAGCACTTCGCGCACGGTAAAGCTGTTGCGGATGAAGTCCAGGTAGGCGCCGTTGCCATCGGCCTCGGCGATCGTCAGCATGTGGCCGGCCACGTCGGCATACGTGGCGGCTTGCTCGGGCGATGCCACCAGGGCGCGCAGGACCAGGCTGCGCAGGTAGTCGCCGCAGCGGTGCAGCACGGCCGCGTCGTCTTCCAGCTGGGGCTGGCGTTCGTGGGCAAAGATGTCGGCCAGGATGTCGTAGATGGCGCCCGTAAACACTTGCGAGATGGCGTGTACCTCCGTGCCCGCTTCCGATAATTTGATGTCGTTGTCGGCATTGCGCAAGCCGTTTGGCCGGCCCAGGGCCAGGCCGAACTGTTCCGCCAGGTCGGCCAGGAAGGTTTTGTCGTGCAGGTCGGATTTCGTCTGGGCGATCACCGCTTCCACCTGGTCCAGCTGCGACAGGGCCAGGAAGATGGCGGTCAGGTCGCCGAACGATTCGTGCAAGCCGCCCGTTTGCGGTGGATTGTTGCTGAGCAGCCAATTCGGTTTCAGGCCATCGAGCACGGCGTGCCCCGTTTCATGCGAGACGATGTCGAGCGAGCGGCAGGTGTAGACGCGCTCGGTGGCGCCGCTGGGGATGAAGTCGCCGAACTTGAGGGCCTTGTCGCTGCGGCTGTAGTACGCGTTCATGACATTGGGCAAACCGTGCGGAAACACGCGCAGGGGCGCCGTATTGCTGGCGCTATTCCATTGCCAGGGCAGGGGCGGCGCCGTGTCGTTGCTGGCCAGCGCGCGCTGGTACATGGTGAGCGTCATGCGCACGATGGCAAAGGTGTGCACGGCATCGAACTGGTCTGTGTTGGGCGAGACGATGAAGTCGCCGAAGGCGTTCGGGCTGACCTGCGCGATGCCCGGTTCGCCAAACGTGATGCGCGCGTCGCGCGGGCCTTGCAGGATCAGGCCGGGCAAAAAGGCTTTGCGCGTGCCCAGGTCGCTGACGGACGGGTCTTGCTTCCAGATCAGCACGCGCGAACCGACGGGCACGGCGGCCAGGTTGCGGGCCGTTGCCTCGCTCAGGCGGGGCGGGCCTGGCTGCAAGGTCAGTTGCGCATTCTTGCGGTGCTGGCGGTACGGCGCCGAGGGGGTGGGGACATAGCCGACGGGCAGGGACACGCATTTGGTCAGCACGGCTTCGACCGGCACGATGACTTTCTGGTCCATGGTAGCTCTCCAAGATACGCGCAGCTGGAACTGGAATAGTCGTCCCGCTTCGGCGTGTCCGGTTTGATCCCGCGCAAACGAGATGCGGGACGGCGGGCGTTTTTTGTCAGGCCAGTGCCCGCTGTGGCTGCGCCTGCCGCATGGCGGCTGGTATGATGCTGGCCGTATGGCCCCCGTTTTTATAATAAAAGGATCGTTTGATGGCGGATATAAATATAGTTCAGCAACATAAGCTGACAGCAGCAAAGGCGCGCGAAGCGGCGCAGCAAGTGGCCGACAAGCTGGCCCAGGAATATGACCTGGCGTGTGCCTGGGATGGCGATGTGCTGCGCTTCGAGCGCAGCGGCGTCGATGGTTCGCTGACCCTGGAAAAAGAGCAGGCGCAACTGCAAATCAAGCTGGGCTTCATGCTCAGCGCCTTTGCTTCCACCATCGAAGGCAAGATTGCCGAGAAGATGCGCAAGGTGTTCACTGAATCAGTTTGATGGCGTTTCACCCGCTTGTCTGGCGCCCTGTTTGGTGCTAGGAAGCGTGTCGCAGCGATGGGCGAAAAGACGATGCCAACACGTCTCTTTTCGCCTTTTTTACATCTGACTGTACGCTGGCGAACATTGCTATCACATTTCTATTTGGAAAGCCATTGGACTTTGGTGTCTTTTTGCGTTATACTTGAGTCATATTTACAACAGCTACACCGCGTTTCACCTTCTGCTTCGCAGTACTCTCCGCTCGCTGAGTGGTGAATAATTCTTCGGGTTTTACACCCGCATCCAGATAAAAGTAGCTTGGTCGATTTTTTCGGTCAAATACATTTGGTGCCATGTATTTGCATGGCGCTAGCGTTGTTAAAAGTCCTGAACCACAGCCTCTTTTAGCACGCACCCGGCACCCCGGCACCCCGGCATCGGCTTTGGCCATCCGCTGGTCACACGCGTGTCACCCCCTGTTTACTGTCGCTCCCGTGCGCTTTTTGCGCCGTGGCGTAGCCGACGCAACAGGGTTTGTTGATTCCCGCCGCAAGCTAGCAGCTTGCTGGGTTTCATTCCATTCGTCAAATCGAGGGAGAACCACATCGTGGCAAAACAAATCATTATCGACCATGTGTTCAAAGTGTTCGGCGACAAGCCAGAAGAAGCACTTGAACTCGTCCGCAAGGGCGCCAGCAAGCAGGATATCCTGGCCAAGACCGACTGTACCATCGGCGTCTTCGACGCCACCTTTACCATTGAAGCGGGCGAGATCTTCGTCATCATGGGCCTGTCCGGTTCGGGCAAGTCGACCCTGGTACGCATGCTGAACCGCCTGATCGAGCCGACCGCCGGCCGCATCCTGATCGACGGCAACGACATCAACACCTTGCCGGACGCTCAACTGCGTGCCCTGCGCCGCAAGGACATCAGCATGGTGTTCCAGTCGTTCGCGCTGCTGCCGCAAATTACCGTGCTCGACAACACTGCCTTCGGCATGGAACTGGCCGGCATGCCCAAGGCCGAGCGCCATGCGCTGGCCCAGCAAGCTTTGGAGCAAGTGGGCCTGGACGGCTACGGCGCCAGCTATCCCGACGAATTGTCGGGCGGCATGCAGCAGCGCGTGGGCCTGGCCCGTGCGCTGGCATGCGATCCATCGATTTTGCTGATGGATGAAGCGTTTTCCGCGCTCGATCCGATTATCCGTACGGAAATGCAATCGGAACTGCTGCGCTTGCAGCAAATCAAGCGCCGCACCATCGTCTTCATTTCGCATGACCTCGACGAAGCCATGCGTATCGGCGACCGCGTTGCCATCATGAAAGACGGCCATGTGGTGCAAGTGGGCACGCCGGAAGAAATCTTGCGTAAACCTGCCAACGATTATGTGCGCAACTTCGTGCGCGGCGTCGATGCGGCGGCCGTCTTCAAGGCCAGCGATATTGCCCGCAAGAGCCAGATCGTGGTGTCGGAATCGCCGAGCCGCGGCTCGCGCGCCGCGCTGTCGATGCTGGAAGAGCAGGATCGCGCGTTTGCGTACATTGTCAATCCGCAGCGCAAGTTCCTCGGCGTCGTCTCGGTCGATTCGCTGCGCAGTGCGCTCGACGGCCATGTGGGCCCGCTGGGCCTGGCGCATGCCTATCTGCCTGACGTGCAGACCATCAACGCAGATGAGCCAGTCGCCGGCCTGTTCGGCCAGGTGGCGCAACTGCCTTACGCCGTCCCTGTGGTGGCCAATGACGGCAGCTTCCGCGGCGCCATCAGCAAGACAACCTTGCTGAAGTTCCTCGACCGCGATACGCCAGCCATAGCCGAACAACAACAGAAAGGACAAGCATGAACCCAAGCACCGTTTCCACCGTAGAACCTGTTGTTGAGCAGGCCGCCCACATCAATCCCTGGGCGCTGACGCCGCCCACCGACGCCAGCACCGCGTGGCTCGATGCCGCCGCGCCTGCCGTGCAGCCGGAACATGCGTCCGGCTTTCACATGACACAGCTTTTCGACGGCTCGCTGCCGCTGGAAAGCTGGATTAACCAGGGCCTGGGCTGGGTCGTGGCGCATTTCCGCCCCTTCTTCCAGGCCGTGCGCGCGCCGATCGACAGCGTATTGTCCGGCGTGGAAGGCGTGCTGCTGGCCGCTCCGTCGCTGACGGTGATCGCCATCATCGGTTTGCTGGCATGGCAATTTACCAGCCGCACGCTGGCCATCGGTACCGTGCTGGCGCTGTTGCTCGTGTCGATGCTGGGCATCTGGCCAGAAGCCATGACGACCTTGTCGCTGGTGTTGACGTCGCTGGCGTTCTGTCTGGCCATCGGCTTGCCGTTGGGCATTTTCCTTGCCAGCAGCGACCGCGCACAGAATATCCTGCGCCCCTTGCTGGACGCCATGCAGACCACGCCCGCCTTTGTTTACCTGGTGCCGGTGGTGATGCTGTTTGGTATCGGTAATGCGCCAGGCGTGATCGTGACGATCATCTTTGCCCTGCCGCCGCTGGTGCGTTTGACCAACCTGGGTATTCGCCAGGTGCGTCCGGACTTGATCGAAGCGGCCCGTGCATATGGCGCTTCGCCGTGGCAGTTGCTGACCCGCGTGCAGTTTCCGCTGGCCATGCCGTCCATCATGGCCGGTATCAACCAGTCGCTGATGCTGTCGCTGTCGATGGTCGTGATCGCCTCGATGATCGCCGTCGGTGGTCTGGGTCAGATGGTGTTGCGCGGTATTGGCCGCCTGGACATGGGTCTGGCAACCGTGGGTGGCCTGGGCATCGTGCTGCTGGCCATCACCCTCGACCGGTTGACGCAAGCGATGGGTCAGCCGCGCCGTGGCGTGCGCCACTGGTATCAGACGGGTCCAGCCGGTTTCGTGCTGCGCCTGGTGCGCGGCAATGCGAAGAAAAATAATGTTGAGCAGCAAGCAACGCTGGCCAACGCACAATAAAGGAACCACATGCATCAAATTGACAATTTTAAAGTGACGCAAAAATCGCAACGCAAGTTCCAGCTGTTTTCCGCCCTGGCGATCGCCGCCCTGGCCCTGACCACCAGCCTGGCCATGGCGCAAACGCCGGCCGTGACAGCCGATGCGCTGCCCGGCAAGGGCGTCAAGGTACAGCCGCTGCAAAGCTCGATCGCGGAAGAAACCTTCCAGACCATGCTGGTCGACAAGGCCCTGGAAAAGCTCGGCTACGAAGTGCAGCCGATCAAGGAAGTGGAGTACCCGACCGCGCATATCGCCATCGCCAACGGCGACGCCACCTTCATGGCCGTGCACTGGGACCCGATGCACAAGGATTTCTATAACAATGCGGGCGGCGACGCCAAGCTGTTGCGCACGGGCCACTACGCCGGCCCGGCCGCGCAAGGTTATCTGATCGACAAGGCAACTGCGGAAAAGTACAACATCACGAATATCGACCAGTTGCGCGACCCGACGCTGGCCAAGCTGTTCGACCACGATGGCGATGGCAAGGCTGACTTGACGGGTTGCAATCCGGGCTGGGGCTGCGAAGCGCTGATCGAGACGCACATGGATGCGTACAAATTGCGCAAGACGGTGACGCACGTGCAGGGCAGCTATGCGGCCCTGATCGCCGACACCCTGGGCCGCTACAAGCGTGGCGAACCGATCCTGTACTACACGTGGACGCCGTACTGGGTCAGTGGCGTGCTGGTGCCGGGCAAGGATGTGGTCTGGCTGAAAGTGCCATTCTCGGCCAATCCGGACAAGGTGAATACCCGCCTCGACGATGGCAGCGATTACGGTTTTGCCGTCAACACGGCGCGCATCGTGTCCAACAAGGCGTGGGCGGAGAAAAATCCGGCCGCGGCCAAGCTGTTCGAGGTGATGCAACTGCCCGTGGCCGATATCAATGCGCAGAACGAGCGCATGCGCCGCGGCGAAAGCACGCAAGCCGATATCGCGCGTCATACGGCCGGCTGGATCAAGTACCACCAGCAAACGTTTGACGGCTGGATCGCGCAAGCGCTGGCGGCAGCGAAAAAGTAATTTACGGCTGATACCGGCGTAAAAAAAGTGGCTACCGATTCGGTAGCCACTTTTGCGTTTTCAGCCTGTTTTGGTGGTTTTTAGTGAGTTTTCAGCCGTTTTCGGCTGATTTCTCTGTAAAGCAGGCGTTGCTCGCGCTTAATCCTTCAAGTCTTCGATCAGGTCGATGTACTGCTGTTGCGCCTCTTCCTTCGAGGTGCCGGCCAAGGCCGCCCAGGCGTCGAACTTGGCGCGGTTGACGAAGTCGGTCATGCCAGGACGCTCGCCCGTGGCGTCGCCGCTTGAGGCTTGCTTGAACAAGGCGTAGATTTTCAACAAGGTCATATTGTCCGGACGCTCGGACAGGGTCTTGGAATCGAGCTGCGCTTGTTCGAATTGCTCTTGTAAACTCATGATGGCTCCTGTGTGCTGATGGAATCGCTGGAAAAGTGCGGCAGGCGCGGCGGAGTGGCCACCGTGCGTGCTGCAGTGCCTGACATCATAGTGAAAAAAGCGCGCCGTGCATTAGAGGACACACTCAAAACAAAAGCGCCGCCGCTGAGTGAACAGGGGCGGCGCCGGAGACAGTCGCTTGAGCGCTGCGGAGTCCGTTCTTATACGCCCAGCAGTTCGACGTCGAAAATCAGGGTGGCGTTCGGTGGAATCGCGCCGCCGGCGCCGCGTGCGCCATAGCCCAGTGCTGCCGGGATGATCAGTTGGCGCTTGCCGCCCACTTTCATGCCTTGCACGCCTTCGTCCCAGCCTTGAATGACGCGGCCTGCGCCCAGCGGGAATTCGAATGGGTCGTTGCGGTCCTTGCTCGAATCAAATTTCGAACCGGCGCTGCCGTCGTCGTTTTGCAGCCAGCCCGTGTAATGCACGACAACATTGTTGCCGGCTTGCGCTTCAGCGCCTTCGCCGACGACGGTATCGATGTATTGCAGGCCGGAAGCGGTAGTGGTGGTGGTCATGATAATCCTTGTGTAGGCGATGAAAGCTTCAGATTGTAGAGCAATGAGTTGCAAAGCGCCATTCCAGGCGCGGGACAGGGAAAAAGGGGAAATTACGACGATGTGTGGCTGCCGGTCGCATTTAAGGGGGGATTTCATACAAAAAATACAGTGTTCCACGTAAAATGCCTGTTTTGTATTTAACAGTGATTTCTTCCATGTTCCGCAGTCTACGCCGCCTTGTTTTTTCCTCGCTGTGCCTGGTTTCCGCAATATCGACGGCGCAAGCCGAAGTGGTGGTGGTGCTCAATTCCCGTGATGCTACGGTGCAACTGCTGGACCAGAAAACCTATGCTCCCCTGTCCACCTTTGCCGTCGGCAAGGAACCGCATCACCTGATGGAAACGCCGGACGGCAAGTCGCTGATCGTCGCCAGTTCCGTGGGCAATGAGCTGATCTTCCTCGACCCCGTATCGGGCCAGATCCAGCGCCGCATCAGCAATATCCTCGACCCGTACCAGATCGGCTTTTCGCCGGACCAGAAATGGTTCATCTCGAACTCGCTGCGCCTGGACCGCATCGACCTGTACCGCTACGACGGCAAGACCCTGACCCTGGCCAAGCGCATCCCGCTGCCGAAACTGCCCAGCCATATGGCCTTCACGGCCGACAGCACCATGGCTTTCATTACCCAACAGGGCAGCAACCAGGTCAGCGCCATCGACCTGGCCACGCAGACGGTGAAATGGACCATGCCTGTCGGCCCGGCGCCGGCCGGCATCACGATGACGCCCGATGGCAAGCATTTGCTGGTCGGCATCATGGGCAGCGATTACGTGGAAGTGATCGACTGGCGCACGCAAAAGACCGTCAAGCGCATCAAGGCGGGCGCCGGCACGCATAATTTCCGCGCGCTCGGTGACAAGCGCATGACGTTTGTCTCGAACCGCGTGTCGAACACGATCAACATCATCGACCAGCAAACCCTGGAAAACGTGGGCACCATCAATGTGCCCGGTGGACCAGACTGCATGGAAATCACGCCCGATGGCAAGACCATGTGGGTGACCTTGCGCTGGATCAAGAAAGTGGCCGTGATCGATCTGACCACGCGCAAGGTGATCAAGACGATACCGGTGGGCCGCTCGCCCCACGGCGTGTATTTCGCCACCCACTCGCCGCGCATGTGATGATGCAGCGTCTTATTCTGAGCGGCGGCGTGCCCGCCATGCTGCTGTGCGCCAGCACGATGCTGTCGCCCGCGCAAGCGGCCGCACCTACCGCACCTGTACCCGCCGCATCTTCAGCCCCGGCCGCCTGCAAGGGCACGATCTACATGACCTTCGACACGGGTAGCCAGTCGCAAGCGCAACTGATCGCCGATGTGCTGAACAAGCGCCATGTGAAGGCAACCTTCTTCCTGGCCAATGAAAAGACCACGCGCGGCGACTATTCGCTCGATCCGTCATGGGCGCCGTACTGGAAAGCCCGGGTCGCCGAAGGCCATGCGTTCGGCACGCATACGTTTGACCACGTGTACTGGAAGAAGGATCTGGCCAACGGCTTGATCCAGGTCAAGCCCCAGTTCGGCAAGGATGGCGGCAAGCTGGCCTCCTACACCGATAAACAGTTCTGCGAGGAATTGCGCCGTGTCGATACGCGCTTCCAGGAACTGACCGGGCACAAGCTCGACCCATTCTGGCGCGCGCCGGGCGGCTACACCTCGCCGCGCACCCTGGCGGCCGGCAGCGCCTGCGGCTACCAGCATGCGGGCTGGGCGCCGGCGGGGTACTCGGGCGATGAGCTGCCCAGCGACAAGTATCCGAACGCCATGCTGCTGAAAAAGGCGCTGGCGAACCTGCGCAGCGGCGACATTTTCATTTCGCACATGGGCATCTGGTCGCGCAAGGATGCGTGGGCGCCCGCCAACCTGGATGCCTTGATTTCCGGCCTGCAAGACAAGGGTTTCTGTTTTGCCACCCTGCGCGAGCATCCCGCCTACGCGCAAAAGAAGGGCCAGCCATGACCGCCGCCGACATCGTCAGCCTCGTCACGCCCGTCATCGACGCCGTGGTCGACGCCTTTGGCGTGGCGCAAGGCTGGCTGTTCCAGACTGTGGTGAACCCCCTCGTGTATCACCTGGGCTTTGGCGAATTCACGGAAGAGGCGTTCGAGGGCACGGAGTGGCTGCTGATCGGCCTGTGCGAACTGGTGCTGCTGTTTCTCGTGCTGCGCCCGCTCGAAGCCTTGATACCCGCGCAAAAGATCACCGACCCGCGCGCCCGCTGGAACGACTTTATTTATACAGTGCTGCACCGCGTCGGCCTGTTTTCCGTGCTGGTCTTCTTCACGCTCGATCCGCTGATGGATGCCTTGGCCGGTGCTTTGCGTTTCGACAATATCCATCCATTGAACCTGGAATCATTGTTGCCCGGCATCAGTCCCTTGCTTAGTTTTATCATTTATTTTGTGATACTGGACTTCGTCGATTATTGCTACCATCGGGCTTCGCACCATTTCGGCTGGTGGTGGGGCTTGCACAGCCTGCATCACAGCCAGCAAAACATGAACTTGTGGAGCGATGACCGCAACCACTTGCTCGATGACTTCCTGCGCGACGTGGTGATGGCGCTGGTGGCGCTCGGTATCGGCGTGCCGCCGGGCCAGTACGTGCTGCTGGTGTCGATTTCGCGCATTCTGCAAAGCTTGCAGCATGCGAATGTGAGGATACACTTCGGCCGCATCGGCGAACGGCTGCTGATCTCGCCCCGTTTCCACCGCACGCACCACGCGATTGGCGTGGGGCACGAGTCGAAAGGCAAGGGCAGCATGGGCGGTTGCAACTTCGGCGTGGTGCTGCCGATTTGGGATATGCTGCTGGGCACCGCGAATTTCTCGGCCGGCTATGCGCGCACGGGCGTGCGCGACCAGCTGGCCCGCATCGATAGCAATGGCGTGGGCCGGCCCGGGCGCAACTATGGCCGTGGCTTCTGGCAGCAGCAGTGGCTGGGCTTGCGCCGCATGGTGGAATTTGCAAGATTGAAACGAAAAGGACGCCGTTGATGCGTAATGTGTTGAATTCGTATGGCCGTGCTTTCCTGTCGCAATTGCACGGCAAGATACTGCTGTTGAGCGTCGCGCCGTTCATCCTGTCGCTGATCCTGTGGGGCGCCCTGCTGTATGTGGGCTTGCAGCCGCTGATCGACAGCCTGCATGCGCTGTTCACGCAGTATGATTTCTTCCGCACCAGCGGGCAGGTGCTGGCCACCTTCGGCCTGGGCATGCTGAAAGCCGTCATCGTGCCGCTGATCGCCATGTTCATGCTGTTGCCGCTGATGATATTGACGGCGCTCATTTTCATGGGCCTGTTCGCCATGCCGGCCATCGGCCGCCACATCGGCGGGCGGCACTTTCCGCAGCTGGAAAAGAAGCATGGCGGCAGCCTGCTCGGCAGCGTCGGCACTTCCCTGGCTACCTTTTTGCTGTTCATCGTCGTCTGGGTGCTCATGCTGCCGCTGTACGCGTTTCCGCCCGCCGCCCTGGTGGGGCAAGCGGTGCTGTGGGGCTGGCTGACCTACCGCGTGATGGCGTATGACGCCATGGCCGACTATGCCAGCGTGGAAGAGCGCCACGTCATCATGCGCACGCAGCGCTGGCCCCTGCTGGCCATCGGCATGGTCTCCGGCGCGGCCGGTGCCGTGCCGGGTCTGCTGTGGATGGGCGGCGCGATGTCCGTCGTCTTTTTCCCCTTCCTGGCGGCGTTCGCCATCTGGCTGTATGTACTGATCTTTATTTTTACGGGTCTGTGGTTCCAGTATTACTGCCTGGAAGCGTTGTCGCGTTTGCGGGGCGTACGCGGCATGACCGACGTGGCGCCGGCGGACGCCTGACCATTTTTATTGCATTCTACGAGGGAGCTTCATGGCTATCGGATTGATCATCATCGGCGACGAAATCCTGTCGGGCAAGCGCACGGACCAGCATTTCCCGAAAGTAGTGAGCATGCTCAAGCAGCGTGGCTTGCAGCTGAGCTGGGCGGAATACGTGGGCGACGAACCGGCCCGCCTGGTCGCCTTGCTCAAGCGCAGCTTTGCCAGCGGCGACATCGTTTTCAGCTTTGGCGGCATCGGCGCCACGCCGGACGACCATACGCGCCAGGCGGCCGCCGATGCGCTGGGCTTGCCGTTGGTGCTGCATCCGCAGGGCAAGGTCAATATCCAGCAACGGATCACGGAAATGGGCGCTGAGGCGGGCGTGCCGGCCGATTTGAACTCGCCGGAAAACCTGCACCGCCTGAAAATGGCGGAATTTGTCGAAGGCGCCGAGCTGATTCCGAATCCGTACAACAAGATTGCCGGCTTTGCCGTGCGTGAACATTATTTCGTGCCGGGCTTTCCCGTCATGTCCTGGCCCATGATCGAATGGGTGCTGGACACGCATTACAGCCATTTGTTCAATCAGGTGCCGCATGCGGAACATGCCTTGCTCGTGTACGAAACGGCCGAATCCCTGCTGACGCCGCTGATGGTGCGCCTGGAGGCGGAGTTTCCGCTGATTAAGGTATTCAGCCTGCCCAGCGTGGGCGATGCGCAGACGCGCCGGCATATCGAACTGGGCGTGAAGGGCGAACCCGCGCAGGCGGCGGCCGCCTTTGCGGACATGTGCGCCGCACTCGATGCCTTGCAGGCGGAATACACCACCATCTGACATGCTGCCAGCCCGGCGCCGGCGGCTTTTTCGCTGGCGTCCCGCCCGCCTTGCATCTATGTACGCAAGCGTACGTTCCCAGACGTTGTTTTTTTGCGAAAATCTTCAATGAAGCAAGGTTTTTGTGCGCGCTCGTCAGTCGTTTTCATGCCGATGTGGTGGAATGGTGAACAGGGGCCTTGCGTGTCGAACGCGGGGTCGCCTGCCTGTGCAGTAGCGTGTTTTTTTGATTCACCGGTATGGACATCATGTTAAGCAAGCCTTGTTGTGACCGGCCCTTGCCGGCCCTCGTCTTATCCCGCGCGGAGCGGTATCGCTACCGCCTTTTCCGCGCCGTCCAAACCCAACTTTATCCCAGCATCCCATGAAAGACACAGGCGTCAACCTGGCCGCGCAAGAGCGGCCCCCCTCTGAACCAGCTGTCGAGGCGTCGCCGCCGGCGAGCCCGCCGAAGAAGCGCCGTTCGCGCATCTGGCCGATCTTTGCCATTATTCTGCTGGCGCTGATCGCCGGCGTAGCGTGGTTCGTCATGCGCGAAGTGCGCACCTCGGCCCTGCAGGCCGAGTTTTTCACGCGCCTGGACCGCCAACTGACGTTCAAGGTCGAGCCTGGCCCTGCGCCGGCGGGCGCCATCCGCTATCCGCAGCATGGCCCGTATGACGAGCGCCTCGGCTATGCCAGCCTGCCCGACTTCATCAGCAAGCTCAATGCACGCGACTATGCCGTCACGGCGCAGGCGCGCATGTCGCCGAAGATGGTGGAGCTGGTCGACCGGGGCATCTTTGCCACGTATCACGAGAAAAACCGCGCGGGCCTGACCATCCTCGATTGCCGCGCCGCGCCCCTGTTTGCGGCCAGCTATCCCGAGCGCATGTTCGACAGCTTTACCGAAGCACCGCCCGCGCTCGTGCAAAGCCTGCTGTTCATCGAAAACCGCGAGTTGCTCGACCCGGGCACGCCCGAGCGCAATCCCGCCGTGGAATGGGACCGCCTGAGCAAGGCGATTCTGGACAAGGCGCTGAACCTGTTCGGCGGCCACCGTGGCGGTGGCGGCAGCACCTTGGCCACGCAGATCGAAAAATACCGCCATTCGGAAGACGGCCGCACCAGTTCCATGCAGGATAAATTGCTGCAGATGATTTCGGCCAGCCTGCGTTCGTACCAGGATGGCGAAAACACCATGGAAGCGCGGCGCAAGATCGTCGTCAATTACCTGAATACCGTGCCGCTGTCGGCCAAAAGCGGTTTTGGCGAAGTCAACGGCATTGGCGACGGCATGTGGGTCTGGTATGGCCGTCCATTTGCCGAAGTGAAGACTTTGCTCAAGGGGAAAATGGACCAGCCGGACAGTGCGCTGGCCTACAAGCAGGCGCTGAGCCTCTTGATCGCGCAACGGCGTCCTTCGCATTATCTGGTGGCCGGCGGCGCCGACCTGGAAGAATTGACCAACAGCCATCTGCGCCTGCTGGCGCAGGCGGGTGTGATTTCGCCGCAGCTGCGCGATGCGGCCATCGCCGAGAAGCTGCGCCCATCGACGGCCTCGGGCGTGCAATCGGAAGCATCGACCTCGTTCGTCACGCGCAAGGCCTCGAATGCCGTGCGCAACCACCTGGCCAGCATGCTCGGCGATCCGCGCTTGTACAACCTCGATCGCCTGGACCTGAAAGTGGTCAGCACGCTCGACGCGCAGGCGCAAAACGCCGTCACCAAGGTCTTGCGCGAGCTGCGCGACCCTGCCGTGGCGAAAGCGGCCGGCCTGACGGGCAAGGGCATGCTGGGCAATGGCGATCCCGCCAATGTAGTCTACAGCTTCACCCTGCTGCAAAAAGGCGACAAGGCCAACTTGCTGCGCGTGCAGACCGACAACTTCGACCAGCCGCTCGATATCAACGAGGGCGCCAAGCTGGACCTCGGTTCCACGGCCAAGCTGCGTACGCTGGTGAGCTACCTCGATATCATCGACCAGTTGCACCAGCGCTACAGCGGCATGGGCGCCGCCGAGCTGGGCAAGATTGCCGTCGATCCGAAGGACATGCTGTCGCAGTGGGCGATTGCTTACCTGAAACCATTGCCGCTCGGCGAGGCGCGCAACTTGCCCGCCATGCTGGCCGCTGCCATGGAACGCAAATATTCGGGCAATCCGGGTGAAGGCTTCTTCACGGGCGGCGGCTTGCACCATTTCGGCAACTTCTCCAAGCTCGACGACAGCCGCATCATGACGGTGCAGCAGGCGCTGCGCCAGTCGACCAACCTGGTGTTTGTGCGCCTGATGCGCGACGTGGCCCGCTACTACATGTTCTCGCGCCCCGATTCCTCGGCCTCGCTGCTGGCGGATGCGGACGATCCGCGCCGCGCCCAGTACCTGAGCCGGTTTGCCGATAAGGAAGGGCGCGAATTCCTGCACCGCTTCTATCAGAAGTACCGCGGCAAGAGCGTCGACGAGCAGGAAAAGATTTTGTTGGCCAGCATCCGTCCGACGCCCGTGCGCCTGGCGAATATCTTCCGCACCATCAATCCGAAGGGCACGGTGGCGGAATTCGGCGACTTCCTCAACGCCAACTTGCCGTCGCAAAACGAAGTGCCGTCCGAGCGCGTGGCCAAGCTGTACGAGCAGTACGCGATGGAAAACTGGTCCTTGGCCGACCGCGGTTATCTGGCCAATGTGCATCCGCTGGAGCTGTGGATGGTGGCCTACCTGCGCCAGCACGAAGGATCGACCCTGTCGCAGATGGTGGCGGCCAGCGAGAAGGAACGCCAGGAAGTCTACAAATGGCTGTTCAATACGCACCGCAAGCATGCGCAGGACCGCCGTATCGCCAACTTGCTGGAAGTCGAAGGCTTTTTGGAAATCCACCGTCAGTGGAAGAAGATGGGCTACCCGTTCGATTCGCTGGTGCCGTCGTATGCGACGACCCTGGGCGCCTCGGCCGACCGTCCCGCCGCGCTGGCCGAGTTGATGGGCATCATCATCAACGATGGCGTGCGCAAACCGAGCGTGCGCATCGATTCCATGCATTTCGCCGCCAATACGCCGTATGACACCATGGTCAAGCGGGGCAGCAAAGTGGAAGCGGAGCAAGTGCTGTCGCCGGACGTGGCGAAAGCCGTGGCCAAGGCCATCCGCGAAGTGGTGTCGGACGGTACGGCGAAGCGGGCCAAGACGGCATTCGTCGGCGCCGACGGCGTGCCGATCCCGATGGGCGGCAAGACGGGCACGGGCGACCAGCGTTTCGATGTGTATGGCGCCGGCGGCCGCCTGATCGAGTCGCGCTATGTGAACCGTTCGGCCACGTTCGTGTTCAATATCGGCGAGCGCTTCTATGGCAGCATGACGGCGTATGTGCGGGGGCCGGAATCGAAGAACTACGATTTCACCAGCGCCTTGCCCGTGCAATTGCTGGTGTCGCTGGCGCCAAGCCTGATGCCGCTGATCGAGCCGCCCGCACCGGCCGAAGGCGTGGCGAAACAGTGCACGAATTGAGGTATTTTTGCAGCTGAAAGCCGGCCTTCATGGCCGGTTTTTTTTTGAGGAAGTGCAATTGGACAAGACGCAGCAGATTTTTCAGCAATATCACCGCTTTGACGATGGCGCGCTCGTGTCCATCGAGCAGCGGTATCAGCCCGGGGGCGTGCAAGCCGTGCGCATCGTCTTGTATGCAAGAAATCATGCGCTCGATGGCAATGTCTGGCGCCAGGTCGCCATCACGGTGGGCGCGGTGCGCGAAGTGCTGCTCAGGACGCCGGGCAACTTCATCAACCGCATCTGCTGCGGCGTGAAGTTGCTGCGTTTCGGTGACGTCTGGTGCGTCGATGTCGACGGCACCTACACGCATGACGACCCGGCGACCCTGGACGAAGTGCGCCGCGATGGCGATTGTTACGTCATCGGCGGCACGGTCGAGGCCATTGAACTCGATTAGCCGGCAAACACGGCCGTTTTATCTTCCAGGCGCGCGTGATACGCGGCAATGGCCGGATATGCTGGACGTTGCATCGGGGCCATCAGCCAGCGCTTGACGGACAGGCCCAGCACGATATCGGCCACGGTGAATTGCTCGCCGCACACAAACGCGCCCGTGCGCTGCAGCTGCTGTTCAAGGATGCCCATCATCTTGTTCCATCCAGCAATGCCGGCCGCCAGTTGCGCCGCATCCTGGTGCGCGGGGCTGTGGTGCACCAGCGACATGAAGGCGTAGCGCCAGCTGTTGTTGAGGTCGCCCATTTGCCAGTCCATCCATTTTTCCACTTCCGCGCGGGCGCGGGGCGTGCTTGGCAGCAAGTCGTCGCGGCCCGCTTGGGCGCACAGGTAGCGGCAGATCGTGTTCGATTCCCACAGCACCAGGTCGCCGTCCACCAGCACGGGCACCATGGCGTTCGGGTTCAGGGCCAGAAAGGCGGGGTCGTCGGTGGCGCGAAAGCCGCTGCCCCAGTCTTCGCGTTCGTACGGCAGGTCGAGTTCCTCGCACGTCCACAGGACTTTGCGGACATTGATCGAGGCGGCTTTTCCCAGAATTTTCAGCATGCGGGGCTCCATGGGGCAGGTGGTTGATCTGCCACTGTAGCGGATTTGGCCACGCCGCGCCGGTGAAAGTGCCTTGCATAGTTGCGCTTTTCTTGGCATCGTAGCCACCCATGAAACCTATGCGCCACCACATGTCCAAAATCCTCGCGTTCAGCCGCTTTTCCGTGCGCGATTTCCTCGCCACCGCCGGTCCCACCCTGCTGCTGGTCGGCGCGTTTTGCGCGCTCGCTTACTGGCTGGTCGACCCGGCGCCGCCGCGCCAGGTAAGCCTGTCGACGGGACAGGACAATAGCGCCTATGAAGAGTTCGGCAAGAAATACGCGGCCACCCTGGCAAAACACGGCATCAAGGTGACCTTGCAGCCATCGCTGGGTTCGCAGGAAAACCTGCAGCGCCTGAACGCGGGGAAGACCGATATCGCCTTCGTGCAAAGCGGCTCGACGGAGCACGCCGATGCCGAGCGGCATGGCCTCATATCCCTGGGCAGCCTGTTTACGGAACCCGTCTGGCTGTTCCTGCGCGAAGACAAGGCGGTGACGGAACTGACGCAATTGAAAGGCATGAAGATCAACCTGGGACCGGAAGGCACGGGCGTGCCCAGCCTGTTCCGGCAGTTGCTGTCGGTGAATGGCGTCGAAGCGAACGAGCTGACCGTCAGCGACTTGCAGAACACCCCGGCCACGGTGGAGTTGCTGGAAGGGCGCATCGATGGCCTCGTGTTCAGCTCGGCGCCGGAAGCACCGCTGATCCAGATGCTGCTGCAAACGCCGGGCATCAAGCTGTTTGATTTTTCGCAAGCGGAGGCGTACACGCGGCGCCTGCCTTTCCTCACGCATGTGGTCTTGCCACGCGGTATCGTCGACCTGGGGCGTAACATCCCCGCGCAGGATTACCACCTGATCGCACCGACCGCCACCCTGGTTGCGCGCGAAGACTTGCATCCGGCCTTGATCGACCTGTTCGTGCAGGCGGCGGCCAGTATTCACGGCGGCACGGGCTGGTTCCAGCAGCAGGGGCAGTTCCCGTCCGCGCGCTACACGGAAATTCCCGTCGCGCCCGAAGCGCTGAAGTTCTACAAGGATGGCGCGCCCGTGCTGCAGCGCTATATGAGTTTCTGGCTGGCCAATTTTTTTGACCGCATGTGGGTGCTGGTGGTGGCGCTCGGTGCCTTGATCCTGCCGCTGTCGCGCGTGGTGCCGCCGTTGTACGTGTGGCGTATCCGCTCGCGCGTCTACCGCTGGTATGGCCAGTTACGCACGGTGGAGCAGGCGCTGGAAGACGTGCCACAAGAGCAGCGCGCGCAAGTGTATGCGGAGCAATTACAACGGCTCGACCAGATCGAGGAAATGGTCAACCAGATCTCGATTCCGCTGTCGTTTGCCGATGGCTTGTACGGCTTGCGCAGCCACATCAATTTCGTGCGCAAGCGCATCTTGACCTTGATGGGCGAGTACCAGCCGGCAGAATCAAACTAAGTCAAACTAAGGTGATCGACAGCTTGCGCCCCACCAGCGCGGCAGCGCGCTCCAGGGTGGACAGGGTCACGTCGCTGGTGGGGTCGAGCAGGCGGTCGAGCTGCGAGCGGCTGGTCTGCAGCAGGGCCGCCATGCGCGTTTTCGACAGCGCTTGTTCCTGCATCGCCTGCGTCAGTTGCCAGGCGATCACTTCCTTGATGGCCTGGGTTTGCGTTTTCTCGAAAATGCCTTCTTCCTTGAGGAAGTCGTCCAGGCTGCTGCCGAGATGGGGGGACGTGGCGTTCATGTCAGTTCCTTGTAGCGTTTGCGGGCCAGCGCCAGGTCATCGTCCGGCGTGGCGCGGGTTTTCTTGATAAAGCCGTGCAGCGCCACCAGGCAATCGCCGTGATGGCAGATCAGCACGCGCGCGATGCGGTTGCCGGGCAAACTGCTGCGAATTTCCGATAAACCTTGCTCCAGATGCCGGCACAGGGGCATGCCCACGGGCCAGCGCCATTGCGCATGCATCAAGTCTTGCCCGATCACATGGCGCTCTTCGATGGGCAGCGACTTGAGCCAGTCGCGCACGGGTTCGCCGCCATTGCCGTTCGCATAGAACAGCAGGGTAATCTGCCGCAAACCGGAAGCATCCATGACGCACCTCTACGTTGTACTATATAAGGTACATGTTCGCAAGGAGAATTTGCGCCGCGGTTGAAAAAATCGGGCGCGCATGGATGGTTGTAGCCGATGGTGGGCCATCGCGTGGCCCGCCAGATCAAACACGGTTCAGATAATTAAATGGCCAGTATCAAGCGCCCAGCGTCAGGCGCCCAGCCACGGCAGGCCCGCCTTGCACCAGCCGCCGATCTGCTTGCGGTGGCCGTCCGCGTCCTTGTCGCCTTCAAAACCTTCGAGGATGTCGAAGCAGTTGATGTAGCCGTGCTCGGTCGCCAGCTTGGCGGCATGGCGCGAGCGCACGCCGGAGCGGCACAGGAACAGCAGCATTTCATCCTTGCCGGCCTGGGCCGCCAGTTGCGCGAGGAAGTCGGGATTCGGCGCGCCGCCCGGGTAGGTGGCCCACTGCACCGCGCCATGCTGGGTATCGGCGATGTCGACCCGGCCGACCCAGTCGCGCTCGGCATTCGTGCGCACATCGATAAGCTTGGCGGCTGCGTCCAGTTGCAGCAGTTCGTACGCTTCCTGCGGCGTAACGGCGCCGGCGTACGGCGTACCTTCATTGGCCCGGCTGCGGGCGGTGGTCAGGATGTCGGCGGCGGTAGTCATGGCGTCCTCGATGAAAGTGGGGTGGTGTGGTCGATTATAGTGCGCCATCCGCGCCCCGCAAACGGGAAACCACGGTGCACGACGCATGCACCATAAGAAGGCATTTTTCAAGAATGCGCACAAAATGCACGATAATGGTGCGTTATTCGTTTTTTGCACTTGCATAGTGCATTCTTGATTTGACGCAAACTCAGCAGGAAAATCGCGGGCAGGAAAACTTTCACTGGGATGGCAGTCATTTTGCCGCCGGCGCCAAGGCGCTTCAGGAGCTGGCATGGAATCTGCTATGATCCTTATGAGTTTTGGTGGCACGCAATGTTTGCTTCGCTTCATCAGCCCAGACGCATTAAGGTCGGCTCACCCCACATTCATTTAGGAGATACGCATGGCAATGACAGCCGCAGAAGTCTTGAAGATGGTAGAAGAAAACGAAGTCAAATTCGTTGATTTCCGCTTTGCTGATACCCGTGGTAAAGAGCAGCACGTGACGGTTCCCGTGTCGCACTTCGACATGGATAAATTCGAGTCGGGCCACGCCTTTGACGGTTCTTCGATCGCTGGCTGGAAAGGCATCGAAGCGTCCGACATGATCTTGCTGCCGGATCCAAACACGGCCAATATCGACCCGTTCATGGAAGAAACGACCTTGTTCATGCAGTGCGACGTGATCGAACCGTCGGACGGCAAGGGCTACGACCGCGACCCGCGCTCGATCGCGAAACGCGCCGAAGCCTACCTGAAATCGTCGGGCATGGGCGACACCGCCTACTTCGGCCCTGAGCCAGAATTCTTCATCTTCGACAGCGTGCGCTGGAAGATCGACATGTCGGGCTGCTTCGTCAAGATCGGTTCGGACGAAGGTTCGTGGTCGACCGGCAAGGACATCGAAGGCGGCAACAGCGGCCACCGTCCTACCGTCAAGGGCGGCTACTTCCCCGTACCACCAGTGGACAGCTTCCAGGACATGCGTTCGGAAATGTGCCTGATTCTGGAATCGCTGGGCATCCCGGTTGAGGTGCATCATCACGAAGTCGCTGGCGCAGGCCAGAATGAAATCGGCACCCGCTTCTCGACCCTGGTCGAGCGCGCCGACTGGACGCAAAACCTGAAATACGTGGTGTGGAACGTGGCGCACAGCTATGGCAAGACCGCCACCTTCATGCCGAAACCTATCGTTGGCGACAACGGTTCGGGCATGCACGTGCATCAATCCGTATGGAAAGATGGCAAAAACCTGTTCGCTGGCGACGGCTATGCCGGCCTGTCCGATTTCGCCCTGTACTACATCGGCGGCATCATCAAGCATGCCAAGGCACTGAACGCGATCACCAACCCGGGCACCAACTCGTACAAGCGTCTGGTACCAGGCTACGAAGCTCCAGTGAAACTGGCGTACTCGGCGAAAAACCGTTCCGCCTCGATCCGTATCCCGCACGTGGCCAATCCAAAAGGCCGCCGCGTGGAAGCGCGCTTCCCGGATCCACTGGCGAACCCGTACCTGTGCTTCGCCGCACTGCTGATGGCTGGCCTGGACGGCGTTGCCAACAAGATCCATCCGGGCGAAGCCGCCTCGAAAGATCTGTACCATCTGCCGCCAGAAGAAGACGCACTGATCCCTACCGTGTGCGCTTCGCTGGAAGAAGCACTGGAAGCCCTGGACAAGGACCGCGAGTTCCTGACCCGTGGCGGCGTGTTCAGCGATTCCATGATCGACGCGTACCTGGAACTGAAAATGCAGGACGTGCAGCGCATGCGCATGACCACGCATCCTGCCGAGTTCGACATGTACTATTCGCTGTAATGGCGCCATGCCGGCAACTTGCCGGTAGTGAATAAAAAACGCGGGTGAGGCGATGGTCTTGCCCGCGTTTTTTGTTATGGCGCCACTGGGCGGTGTTGTATAGTCGGCCCAGGAACGATGCGGCACGAGCCGACAGGAGTGAAGATTGACCAAGCATTACAGAATGGCGCTGATGGCAGGATTGCTGGGCGCGGCGGCACAGGCGCACGGGCAGTTGTATGTGTGCGCCGATGCGCAGGGACACAAGACATATACGGACAAGCGGGCTGGCGCGCATTGCCAACTGCTCGATTTGCCGGGCGCCATGACGGAGCCGCCACGCAAGACGGCGCCGCTGGCCGGTGCGCCTGCGCGGCCCGCCACGCAGGCGGTGGCCACGGCGGCGCCTGCCGCCGGCGCGTTTCCCAAGGTCGATGGCGCCGAGCAACGGGCGCGCGACCTGGACCGGCGCCAGATATTGCAGGACGAATTGCGCAGCGAAGAGCAGAAACTGGCGGCCCAGCGCCTGGAGTTCAACGAGGGCCAGCCTGAACGCCAGGGCAATGAACGCAACTACGCCAAGTATCAGGAAAGAGCGGCGCAGTTGAAAGAGAATATCAACCGGACCCAGCAGAACGTCGAGGCCCTGAAACGCGAGATCGCGAATATTCGGTAAAGCACATGACATTAGACAACCATTCCAGCCGTCCCGCCCACCTGGCCGGCCTTGATTTGCTCGCTTCGGCCGTGATCCTGCTCGACGGCGACGGCCGCATCAGCTATGCCAACGCGGCCGCGGAAAACCTGTTGGAAAGCTCGTTGAAAGCCTTGTCGCGGCAAAAGCTGACGGCGCTGTTCCTCAATCCCGAGGAGCTGGCCGGCATCTGCGCGCAGGCGCTTGAACATAAATTTTCCGATTTGCGCCAGGACCTGAGTCTGGAGCGCCTGGGGCGCGAACCGCTGCGCGTGCACAGCATCGTCAGCGCGCTCGACGCGCCGCGCGACGGCGTGCTGATCGAGCTGCGCGAAAACGTGCAGCAATTAAAACTCGACCGCGAGGAGCGCATCCTCGACCAGAGCCAGGTCAACAAGGAGCTGATCCGCAACCTGGCGCATGAAATCAAGAACCCGCTGGGCGGCATCCGCGGCGCGGCCCAGCTGCTGGAGCTGGAATTGCCGGCCCTGCACCTGAGCGAGCTGCGCGAATACACGCAAGTCATCATCAAGGAAGCGGACCGCCTGCAAACCCTGGTCGACCGCCTGCTGGCGCCGCACCGCCGCCCGCATATCGTGGGCGACGTGAATATCCACGAAGTATGCGAACGGGTGCGCAGCCTGATCCTGGCCGAGTTTCCCAGCGGCCTGACCATTTCGCGCGATTACGACGCCTCGATCCCCGAGTTTCGCGGCGACAAGGAGCAATTGATACAAACCGTGCTCAATATCGCGCACAACGCGGCGCAAGCGCTGGCCGAGCGCATCGAGGCGGGCGATGCGGAGCTGATTTTCAAGACGCGCGTGGCGCGCCAGGTGACCTTGGCCAAGGTCCGCTACAACCTGGCATTAGACTTGCATATCATTGACAATGGACCGGGCATCGCACCCCAGATCCGCGACCGGATTTTCTACCCGCTGGTGTCGGGCAGGGACGGCGGCAGCGGGCTGGGACTGACCTTGGCGCAAACCTTCGTGCAACAGCACCTGGGCGTGATCGAGTGCGAAAGCCGGCCTGGATACACCGATTTCAGGATCGTTCTCCCCTTGCCATAAGCGAGGCAGTATCCCACCCATGAAATCCATTGCGGGACGCACACACTAATGAAGCCAATCTGGATAGTTGACGACGACGAATCAATCCGCTGGGTGCTGGAAAAAGCCCTGGCGCGGGAAAATCTCGCCACCAAGAGTTTTGCCAATGCGCGCGACGCCATCGCGGCACTGGAATTTGACACGCCGCAAGTGCTCGTGTCCGACATCCGCATGCCGGGCGCGTCCGGCCTGGAACTGTTGCAGACGGTTAAATCACGCTTTCCCGGCTTGCCGGTCATCATCATTACGGCCTTTTCCGACCTCGATTCGGCCGTCGCGGCCTTCCAGGGCGGCGCCTTCGAATACCTGGCCAAGCCGTTTGACATCGACAAGGCTGTCGAGCTGATCCGCCGCGCGCTGGAAGAGAGCCTGCGCGAGACCAGCGTCGAATCGGGCCCGTCGGAAACGCCGGAGATCCTCGGCCAGGCACCGGCCATGCAGGAAGTCTTCCGCGCCATCGGCCGTTTGTCGCAATCGAATGTGACGGTGCTCATCACGGGCGAATCTGGTTCTGGCAAGGAACTGGTGGCGCGCGCGCTGCACAAGCACAGTCCGCGCGCGGCGCAGCCGTTCATCGCCCTGAACACGGCGGCGATCCCGAAGGATTTGCTGGAGTCCGAACTGTTCGGCCATGAACGCGGGGCATTTACGGGTGCGCAGACGACGCGCCGGGGCCGCTTCGAGCAAGCCGAGAACGGTACTTTGTTCCTCGATGAAATCGGCGACATGCCGTTCGACCTGCAGACGCGCTTGCTGCGCGTGCTGTCCGATGGCCATTTCTATCGCGTCGGTGGCCATCAGCCCATGAAGGCCAATGTGCGCGTCATTACGGCCACGCACCAGAATCTGGAACAGCGCGTGCGCGACGGCCTGTTCCGCGAAGACTTGTATCACCGCCTGAACGTGATCCGTTTGCGCCTGCCCAGTTTGAGGGAGCGGCGCGAGGATATCCCCATCCTGGTGCGCCACTTCCTGGTGCAAAGCGCGCGCCAGCTGGGCGTGGAAGCGAAGCGCATGAGCGAACCGACCATGCAATTTCTCAGCGGCCTCGATTTGCCCGGCAATGTGCGCCAGCTGGAAAACCTGTGCAACTGGATCACCGTGATGGCGCCGGGCCAGACGGTGGAAATCAAGGACTTGCCGCTGGAATTGACGCAGGGGCAGGGCGATGGCGCGGCCACGGCGGCGTCCGCTGACGTGGCGCCAGCAAATGTTGCCCATGCGCACGGCGGCCAGGTCTTCGAAGCGGCCGCGCCCGCCAATGGTGCGCCACCGGGCTGGATTGGTTTACTGGAATTGCAGGCGGCCGGCATGCTGGGCGCGGGGCAGCAGGAAGTCATGGCCGTGCTGGGACGGCAATTCGAGTCGGCCCTGATCAAGACGGCGCTCAAGCATACGCACGGGCGCAAAAACGACGCCGCCGTGCGCCTGGGCATCGGCCGCAACACCATCACCCGCAAGATCTCCGAGCTGGGCATCGACGGCGCCAAGGACGATTGACGCATGGCCGGGCGGGGGCTCCCCGTCCGCCTTTCCCCGCGGCGTTCCTTGCACGCCACAACACCCACAACACTCACAGCAGGCGATAAGGTAAGCTGGCGCCTGCCGGACTGTTTCGTCCGGTCTTAACTTTCATTGTGGAACTGTATGCTGATTAACTGCGTGGCCTACCAGGATGGCAAAAAACTGGCCGACTTGCCGATTGACGATATCAGCGATTACGTCGAGCGCCCCGACTGCTTCGTCTGGGTGGCCCTGCTCGACGCCACGCCGGACGAGCTGAAACAGATGCAGCACGAGTTTTGCCTGCACGAACTGGCGGTGGAAGACGCGCAGCGGGGCCATCAGCGTCCGAAGATCGAGGAGTATGGCGATTCCCTGTTTGCCGTCGTGAAAACCGTGGAAATGGTCGAGAACGAACTGGTGCTGGGCGAAGTCGACATTTTTGTCGGCGCCAATTACGTGCTCTCGTCGCGCAGCAACAGCTCGCAAGGTTTCCTCGGTGTCCGCGCGCGCGCCGAGCGCGAACCGCACTTGCTGCGCCAGGGCTCGGCCTTCGTGCTGTACGCGCTGATGGACGCCGTCGTCGACCGTTACTTTCCCGTGCTCGACGCGCTCGAATCGGAGCTGGAACTGATCGAGGACCGCATCTTCGACCGTGGCACCGAGCGCGACAATATCGAACGGCTGTACCAGCTGAAACGCAAGGTCATGGTCTTGCGCCACGTGGTGGCGCCCCTGATGGAAGCGGTGGGCAAGCTGCACGGCGGGCGCGTGCCGCCGCTGTGCCACGATACCCAGGAGTATTTCCGCGACGTGCACGACCATCTGGCGCGCATCAACGGCACGCTCGACACCATCCGCGACACCATCAGCACGGCCATCCAGGTGAATTTGTCGATGGTGGCCATCGATGAAAGCGAAGTGAACAAGCAGTTGGCGGCTTGGGCGGCTATCTTTGCCGTGTTCACGGCGTTTGCCGGCGTGTGGGGCATGAACTTCAAGTTCATGCCGGAGCTGGACTGGCAATACGGCTATCCCGTGGCCGTGGGACTGATGAGCTGTGTCTGCGGTTATATGTATTACTTGTTCAAGCGTTCCGGCTGGCTGTAAAAAATTCCTGTACATCTGTATTATTAAACAATAGCCAGGGGTACAATCGCGGCAGGTCCGCTGCAGCGGGTCATGGCTGAAAATCGCCGCGCCGGCAGCTGTGCCTGCGCTTCCGGTGCCGTGCAGGAGCATTCATGAGTATTCCGTTGTTTGATGTGAATTCGCAAGAACCCCTGTTCGATCCCGAGCAGCGGCGCACCCTGGCGGAGGCAGCCCTGCGCTCGATCACGGCCTCGACGGCGCACGCCCGTGGCGACGACTTCCTGCGCATCCTCGTCAAGGACCTGGCAGAAGCGCTCGATGTGCACTATGTGATCGCCGGGCGCCTGGTGCGCATGGACGATGGCAGCGAAGGCATCCGCACCCTCGCCCTGTGGGGCGGCGACGGCTACCAGCCGAATATCGAATACAGCCTGCAGCACACGCCTTGCCAGGATGTGACGTGCCAAAGCATGTGTTTTCATGGCAGCGACATCCAGCGTCGCTTTCCATTCGATACCCTCCTCGTCGACATGCGGGCGGAAAGCTATGTCGGCATGCCGCTGATCGATACCGAAGGCAAGACCCTGGGCATCCTGTCGGCTATCGACACGCGTCCCATCGATGAAAACAAGCGCTTGCTGGCCTTGCTGCTGCTGTCGATCTTCTCGGCCCGCGGCGCGGCCGAGCTGCAGCACCAGGAGCGCACGCAGCAGCTGGAAGAAATCGTGCGCGTGCGCACCGAATTGCTGCTGGCGGCGCAAGCGAACCTGATCGAGCAGGAACAGATGGCGGCCCTCGGCTCGCTGGTGGCGGGTGTCTCGCATGAAGTCAACACGCCCATCGGCGTGGCGTTGACGGCCGCGTCGAGCATGGGCAGCTATGCCGACCAGCTGGTGCAGCTGCTGGGCGGCGCCAAGGTCAGCCGCGCCGAACTGATCGACATTGCCGAATCGCTCAAAGGCGCGGCGGCCTTGATCGAGCGCAACCTGGCGCGCGCGGCCGACCTGATCGGTAATTTCAAGCAGCTGGCCGTGGACCAGGTCAGCGAATACGTGGCCGATCTGGCGCTGCACGACTATGTGCACGGCCTGGTGTCGGCGCACAGCCCGGAACTGCGCAAGGCGGCGCTGGGCGTGGAACTCGACATCGCGCCCGATTGCCAAGTGCGCCTGGCGGCCGGGAAATTGTCGCAAATCCTCTCGAACCTGCTGATGAACAGCGCCCGCCACGGTTATCCGCAGGGCGGGCCGGGCCGCATCACGATACGCGCGCGCATCGAGGCGGATGGGGATGACGCTGCCTTGCGCTGGCTGCTGCTGGAGTTTTCCGACGATGGCGTCGGCCTGGCGCCCGCCGTGCGCGAGCATATGTTCGAACCGTTCTTCACCACCAAGCGGGGCCAGGGCGGCTCCGGCCTGGGCATGCACATCGTCTACACCATCGTGCAGCAACTGGGCGGCCAGGTCAGTGCCGTCGATGGCACGCCCGGCTGCCACATTGATATCAGATTGCCGTTGACCCACTGACGGCGCCTGCGTTGGCGCCACTTTGGGCGAATGCGCTTCCCCGAATTTTCTTTTTATATTCACAATGTTATATGCCTGCCATACCCATAGTGAGTTTTGTTGACAGCAAGAATGTCCCCGTGATTGGGATTACAATGCCTCCTGCAACTTCTCGGAAAGCCGCGTAAAAGGCAGTATTTCCGGTTATCCTGGCGCGATTGCCGTCAGCAACCTCACATCGAGCAGCTTGCTCGATCCCTTCGTCGGCCCGGGCAAGCAGTCGGCTGCGGCGCAGGAAGCCATCAAGGCGGCTCCTTTACCGGTTGCTGGGATGGCGGCACGTCGCGCCTGCAAACCATCAACCTCAATGGCTCGACGGAAATACGGCGCCTGCCGGGCGGCGCCATGATGCTGGGCGTGGGCGCCAACATCAACCGCGAAGAATTCTCGGCCAAACCGAGTCCGTTTGCGCAAGGCATCCTGGCCGACCCAGTGAAGGGCACCTGGTGCGGTGGCACGACGGGGCTGGAATGCGACCAGCGTTTCGGCGACGTGGCCAGCAGCCAGCCGTACAGCGCCAGCAGCACGTCGAAGGGCATCTTTGGCGAAGTGATCGCGCCTGTGCTGAAAGAGCTGGAACTGGGCGCGGCCTTGCGTTTCGATGACTTCTCGGACTTCGGCGGCGCCACCACGGCCAAGGCCAGCTTCAAGTGGACGCCGGCGCCCACCTTGCTGATTCGCGGTTCCTTCGGCAATGGTTTCCATGCGCCAACGGTGCCACAGGTCAACGCCCTGCAGCGCGGCTATGGTGTCACCAGCGACAAGTACACATGTACGCCGGCCCTGCAAGCCATCACCACGCGCCTCAATGCGCGATGCCAGCCTGGCAGCCACCAGTACGACCAGCTGGCCGGCGGTAACCGCAACTTGCAGCCGGAGAAGTCGAAACAGGCCACCCTGGGCTTCCCTACGAGCCGATCAGCGCCATTACCCTGGGCGCCGACCTGTGGGATGTACAGATCCGCGATTCGCCAGTGGACGAATACCTTGAAAACGGGCAACTGGGCCAATTCGCTGACGGTCAGCTTCCTGTCCGGCTACAAGGACCAGGAAACCTCGGTCGATGTGCTCGACGCGCCCGGCGCTGTGACGGGGCAGGAAGACATCCGCATGCGGGTCGGGTTCTATTCGACCCTGGACTGGCAGACGGTGTTGACACCCAGCAAGAGCTGGGTCCTCACCGCAGGCATGTTGAACCTGGCCGACAAGAGTCCGCCATTCGTGCCATCGACGTCCGGCGCGAACCGCGGCCAGCAGTTCGGCTATGACGACCGCTACTATGATCCGCGCGGCCGCACGGGCTACCTGAATGCCTCGTACAAGTTTTAAGCAGGGGCGGCAGGCATAAAAAAACCGGCACTCAGTGCCGGTTTTTTTCGTCCTGTCTGCAGGGAGGGGCTAGCGTAGCCTAGTCGCGTGCCGCCATCGACAGCGCCACCGCCTCTGCCACCTTGATGCCATCGACGGCCGCCGACAGGATGCCGCCCGCATAGCCGGCGCCTTCGCCTGCCGGGAACAGGCCCCGTGTATTCAGGCTTTGCAGGTTGTCGTCGTGGCGCTTGATGCGGATCGGCGACGAGGTGCGCGTTTCCACGCCCGTCAGCACGGCGTCGGCCTTGTAGTAGCCTTTGATCTGCTTGTTGAATGCCGGGAACGCTTCACGCATGGCCGTGATCGCGTACTCGGGCAGGGCCGGCGCCAGATCCGTCAAGTGCACGGCCGGCTTGTATGACGGCACCACGCTGCCAAATTCGGTCGAGGCGCGGCCCGCCACGAAATCGCCCACCAATTGGCCTGGCGCATCGTAGTTGCCGCCGCCCAGGGCGAACGCGCGCTCTTCCAGGTCGCGCTGCAGGGCGATGCCGGCCAGCGGGTCGCCCGGATAGTCGGCTGGCGTGATGCCGACGACGATGGCGCTGTTGGCGTTGCGCTCGTTGCGCGAGTACTGGCTCATGCCGTTCGTCACCAGGCGGCCCGGCTCCGAGGCGGCAGCCACCACCGTGCCGCCGGGGCACATGCAGAAGCTGTAGACGGAGCGGCCATTGCTGGCGTGGTGTACCAGCTTGTAGTCGGCCGCACCCAGAATCGGGTGGCCGGCGCTGGGGCCGAAGCGGCAGCTGTCGATCAAGGATTGCGGGTGTTCCACGCGGAAACCGATCGAGAACGGCTTGGCTTCGATGTACACGCCGCGGCGGTGCAGCATCTCGAAGGTGTCGCGTGCGCTGTGGCCGATGGCCAGCACCACGTGGTTGCTGGCGATGGTCTCGCCATTGTCCAGCACCACGCCGCGCACCTGGCCGCCGTCGGCGCCCGGCACGATGTCGAGATCGACCACTTTGCTGCTGAAGCGGTACTCGCCGCCCAGCTGTTCGATATTCGCGCGCATTTCTTCCACCATCTTGACCAGGCGGAAGGTGCCGATGTGTGGCTTGCTCACGTACATGATTTCCTCGGGCGCGCCGGCCTTGACGAATTCCGTCAATACCTTGCGGCCGTAGTGCTTGGGATCCTTGATCTGGCTGTACAGCTTGCCGTCCGAGAAGGTGCCGGCGCCACCTTCGCCGAACTGGACGTTCGATTCCGGGTTCAGTTCGCGCTTGCGCCAGAAGCCGAAGGTGTCGACCGTGCGTTCGCGTACCTGCTTGCCGCGTTCCAGGATGAGGGGGCGCAAGCCCATCTGCGCCAGGATCAGCGCCACGAACAGGCCGCATGGCCCCGTGCCGATGACGATGGGACGCGGTTCATTCGTGTGGCCGGCCAGCTGTTCGCCGCCGGCGACGAATTTGTAGTTGGTGTCGGGCGCGGGCATCAGATGGATATCGTGGCCCAGGCGCGCCAGCACGGCCGCCTCATTCTTGACGTCCACCTGCAGCGAGTAAATCAACACCACGGCGCTGCGCTTGCGCGCGTCATAGCTGCGCTTGAAGACGGTATAGCCGAGCAGGTCGGTGGCAGCGATGCCGAGGCGGGCCAGGATGGCGGCGGGCAGTGCCGCGTCGTCGTGTTCGAGGGGGAGTTTTACTTCGTTGAGTCGCAACATAGTGTGTTTGTCTAAAAATGGCAGGGCTCCGTATCTAGCGGAGAGTCTGTGAGGCGCCGCGCACGGCAGCGTCAGGACGCTATTTTACCCGCATGTCCAGTTGCGGGCCATCTGCCGGGAAGGCGGCGCCTTGGCGCGGCAGGAAAGAAAAGGTGTTGCGAAAAGAAAAAATCCGGCGACCACTGCATGGCCGCCGGATTTGTCTTGCTAACTAACTGTTATATCTTGCCTGGTGATTAGAACGTGTAACGACCGCCCAGCGTGAAGTAACGACCCACTGCGCCCGATTGATGCAGCGATGGGTTGTAGTTGATGCGGCCGTAGGTTTGCACGTCCAGTGGTGCCATCCTGTCGAACAGGTTGCTGATCGACGCAGTGAGTTCCCATTGTTTCGTGACATTCCACTTGGCAAACAGATCCGTGGTGGTGAACGAAGCGATACGGCAGTTTTTGTACGGCACGCCGCTCGTGTCGGTATCCAGACAGTCGCCCTTGACATCGTTCTTGTTGCTGATGCTGCTGACGTAGTTCATGTTCGCCGTGACGTTGACCGGACCTTGATCCCAGCCCAGGGTCAGGCGGACCTTGGTCTTCGGCGTACCGCCGTTACCGGACAGGTTGGTGTCGCCGTGGGTGCCGGCAAACTCCAGTACCGTGCCATCGGCGTTGGTACGGGTGAATTCCTTCATGTACGTGACCGTCACGCCCGAGTTGAAGCGGCCGTATTCGCCAGCGTTGTACTTGCCGCGCAGATCCAGGTCGACGCCCGAGGTTTTGGTTTTACCCGCGTTCAGGTAAGGCGCTTTGACCATCAGGATAGGACCAACGAGGCCTGGGAAGTTGCTCGTCGGTTCGCCGCGAACGATGACCGCATCTGGGTAGCCAGCTGGGTTGGCAACCACGGCACCAGGATCGGAACCGTTGATTTCACCGTCGCGGACAATTTGCCACAGATCCACTGACAAACTAATGTTCTTGATTGGCTCGAGTACCATACCCAGGCTGTAGCTCTTCGACTTTTCTGGCTTGATGTTCTTGTTGCCGATGGTGATAGCACCAACTTGTTGCGACGAACAATCGATTGGCAATTTCGTTACGGCGCAACGCACTGGATCGCTGGCGATGTTGGTGAACGCGGCCACGGCGCTGTTGCCGTTTTCCGCTGCGCTAGGCGCGCGGAAACCTTCCGCATACGTACCGCGGAAAGCCACGGCCGATGCTGGCGTGAACTTGAAGCCCACTTTAGGCGTGGTCGAGCGACCGTAATCCGAGTAATCATCGCTGCGCAGCGCGAATTGCAGTTCCAGCTCTTTCATGACTGGCGCGGCGAGCTCGGCGTACAGGGCCTTGACGTTGCGCGAACCTTGCGAAGCGGAATAGCCCAAGCCAACGATATCGTTGATATCGGTGTATGGCGTCGACTGGCTGTTCGTTTCTTCCTTGCGGTATTCGGCGCCCAGAGCAATGCCCATCATGCCGCCTGGCAATTGGAACAGTTCGCGCGTAGCCTTGAAGTCCAGCGAGGTGCTCTTCGTCGTGCCCGAGTTGTTCAGCGTAGGCGATACCAGTGCCAGCACTTCTGGGCTGTTGATGACGCCCTTGCCGATACGGAAGGTGCCGTTGTTCAGTGCCGTGCGCAAGGCGCTGGTACGATAGTAACCCGTTTGCGTGCGGTCGGTTTTGCTTTCTGCATACATCAGGCCGGTATCGTAATCCCAGTTGGCATACGTACCCTTGACGCCGGCCAGGACACGGGTGACGGTCGTTTCGAGGTTCGACACGCGTGGACGCGAGGCGTCGACCCAGCGCGGACGGGCAGCGACGCCCAAGATGTTGTCCGGGTGGTTCGCCGGCATCAGCAGTTGGTCTGCGCCACTGTTGGTGTTGTTGACGCGGGCATTGATCAGGTCAAAGCCGGCGCCGGTCAGACCGGACGGGGTGGTGTAGGTGTCGGCCTTCGACTTGAAGATGCCCACTTCCGTGTAGCCTTGCGCATTTGCGCCCAATGCCAGGGTGCCGCGCATGAACAGGTTGACGTTTTCGGTCTTTGGCTGGATGGTCGCGAACTGGACCGGATCCCACAGGCAACCGCCGCGCGAGTTGTCGTTCGAGGTGCCGCCCTTTGGATCGAGGTTGATCGGATCGCACGAACCCGGCAAGTTGGTTACATTGCCAAGTGCTGGCGAGATTGGACGCAGGGTGCCCAGGAAGGAGCTGCCGCCGCCGTTGCCGGCTGTAGTGGCGCCAGCGCGCTGGTCACGTCCGCCCCATGGACGCGCATCGGCTTGGCCGATCCACTTGTCGCGGTTGCTTTGCTTGATTTCGCCCGATTTTTTCGCATCGATGGTGGCGAAGACGTTGAATTTGTCGGTGTCCATGTCGCCGAAGCCGATGGCGCCGGAGATGCTGGTGACGGTGCCGTCGCCATGGCCGCTTTGGCCGACGTTGGCGGAGATGGTCTTGCCGACATAGTTCTGGCGCAAGATGATGTTGACCACGCCGGCGATAGCGTCGGAGCCGTAAATGGCGGAAGCGCCGTCTTTCAGGATATCGATGCGGTCCACGGCGTCGAGCGGAATCGAGTTCAAGTCGACGAAGCTGCGCTGGCCGTCATCGCCGAAGCCGTATGGCGCCGTGCGGCGGCCATTGATCAGTACCAGGGTCGAACTGACGCTCAAGCCGCGAAGCGAGACGCCCGAGGCGCTGCCGGCGAAACCGCTGGTGAAGGAGCCGCTGATACTACCGTTGTTGTCGGCGGAGATGCTGCGCACGACGTCGGCGATCGAAGACTTACCGGTTTGTTCGATATCCTTGCGGGTCAGTGTTTGGATGACCGAGATGGTCTCGGCTTCCGCGCGTTTGATGCTCGAACCTGTCACTTCAACCTTTTGAATGCTTTCGCCAGTGGTCTGTGCGTTGGCCATTTGCATGCCAAACGCAAGGCTACCGATAAACATCAAACGGATAGACCGCGATAATCCTGTTTCCACCATCATTGCAAAACTCCTCACATTATGAATATGCGGCTTGACATCGCCTTGTATTGGCAAAGCCGGCCTTATATGTCTATTATTTTATCAATCGTCTCATGGACGGTGTCTTTGAAAATTCTGACTATTCAAAATCTCAAGAAGTCAATGAAACCATTGCTGTGGCTTGCCTGTCAATTTTTATAGTCCAAGTGCATATGAAAAAACAACATACCGTGCAGTTTGGCTATTTCCACTTGCCATGGAGATGGAGCATCGAATGTCGCCCAGGCCGCATGCATGCACATCTTCAAGGCCACCACGTGAAGAGGGGAGGCGGGGAGAAGTGTTGTTTTTTCGTATCAAGCAGGAGAATGATAGACGTGCGCGCCATCATGGTGCAATATTAGGTTGGTGTATCAAAAGGGTGCAGCCATGTATTATTTTGGTGCTCAATCACCGGACCTGCGTGTGTTTTTTATTTATGTCGATATTTGAAAATATAATAATGGATCCGCACATTTCATGAATGCGTGGATTACCTTTGTTTATTTATATTTTTTCATGGTGTTGGTGGAGTAGCGGGCGTGCCGTGGTATTGTAAGGTGCGGTAATACCGGTAATACCGGTAATACCGGTAATACCGGTATTATTGACGCCGAATTGATACGCGCGACAATGTGCCGTAAATGGATCGAGTGGAATTGGCGGGGGCGGCAGGTGCCTCCTGGCCGAGCCGGATCGCCCGGAGGGTCCACGCGGGCTGTGGCTGCGGCCGATTTCCGGTTCGCATATCGGCAAACGTTTACAGTTGCCGATATAAAAAATGTACCGGCGCGGTGTTGTCGTTGTTCTTTACATCCCGCCCCACAAGGCACTTAGCGTCGCCAGCGCCGTCAGGCCGGCCGTTTCCGTGCGCAGGATGCGCGGTCCCATCGACAGACCGATGGCGCCGGCGGCCAGGGCCGCCTTTTCTTCCGTTTCCGAAAATCCCCCTTCCGGCCCCACCATCACGGTGACCGCTTGTGGTGGCTGGTGACGCGCCCAGTCGGCCAGCGACTGTTCCGCGCGCGGCGTCAAAATGATGCGTTTATGTAAATTCTGCTGGCTGATCCAGCTACTAAAATCCTGCAATGGCGCCAGCTGGGCCAGGCGGTTGCGTCCGCATTGTTCCGAGGCGGAGACGATGATGCCTTGCCAATGCGCGAGCTTTTTCTCGGCCCGCTCGCTGGACAAGCGCACCACGCAGCGTTGCGCCGCCAGCGGCACGATGCCGGCCGCGCCCAGTTCGATGGCTTTTTCGATGATCCAGTCCATTTTCGACGCTTCCGGCAACGCCTGCGCCAGGGTCACGGCATACGGCAGTTCCGCCTCGCGCGCCGTGTGGGACTTCAGTTCGGCGCTGGCGCGTTTTTTCTCGACGTTGCACAAGACAGCCGTGTACTCGCCGCCCTCGCCGTTGAAGACGGTGATGGCCTCGCCCGGCATAAGGCGCACCACATGGACGTGGTGGGCGACGGCGTCGGGCAGAGCGATGGTGGCGCCTATGGCGAGTGGCTGGGGACAGAAAAAACGCGGCATGCAACATCCTGGCGGAGAGAAACAATGGAAGGTGCCGCGCCGCGCGCGGGTAGGACGCGCGCGGCTGCGACTCGAGGGTGTAATTTTAGTGCCGCTGCGCGCGGCCGGGTGAAATTCTTGCCGCTGGGCCTGCGCGCGGCGCATCCGGGGCGGGAAATTGCGTGGAGATAACAATCTGACTAAAAACAAAATGTTGTTTTTTGATTTCATAAACCATTGCATTATTGACAGTGATGCTTTTAGCGTGGTTTGATGACTATACAAGTTGTGTTGAACGACATCAATTGTTTCCGGCAATGTCGTCCGTGATGTGATTCGGTATGGTATTGGGAGACGCCGCACGTTTCAATGCCTGGGCGTATGACCTGGGCGCGTTGCGGCCAGCTTAAATTGGTTGGAAAAGCATAACACTGTAGCGGGAGCGGGAGGGCCTTGCAGTTTTTCGCAAGACCATGAGAGATTCAAGTGATTATAAAAATATAAACTAATCGCTTATCAAGTCATATCAGGGATCATGAAAAGGAATAAGTTATGATGTTTCGCGAAAAAAAGAGTGTGCAGGTGGTGAGATTGGCGTTGGCCGCGTTCGCCGGCGTCGCAACGATGAGCGTGCACGCGCAGGAAGCGATCGATGCGCCGGTGCCTAAGGTGCAGCGCGTCGAAATCACCGGTTCGAGTATCAAACGCATCGAAGCCGAAGGTATTTCCCCGATCACTGTGATGACGCGCGAATCGATCGCCCGTTCGGGCGCGACGTCGGTGCTGGATCTGATGCGCAACCTGACTGCTGCGGGCGGTAACGGCGGTGAGCTGGCGACGTCGGGTTCCTTCCGCAACGGCGCCACCAGCGTCTCGCTGCGCGGTCTGCCGACCCTCATCCTGTTGAACGGCTATCGCCTGCCGGCGTCCGGTTCGGACGAGTACAGCGGCCAGACCTCGGTCGATCTGAACGCCATTCCGCTGTCGGCCATCGAGCGCATCGATGTGCTCAAGGACGGCGCCTCGGCCATCTACGGCACCGATGCCGTCGGCGGCGTCATCAACTTCATCCTGCGCAAGGATTACCAGGGCTTGACCCTCGACGCCAGCACCGGTTCGACCACCTATGGCGACGGGCAAAACAATAAGGTGTCCGTGTCCGGCGGTTTCGGCGACCGCGACGCGCAGAAATTCAACGTGACCTATTCGGCCTCGTACGAAAAAACCAAGGCCATCCACGGTGTTGACCGCGATTGGGCGAACAGCACCGATTTCACCGGCCACAAGGGCGGCCTGTATCAGGGGGGCGTCTACGGCGCCAAGGGCCGCGATCCCGGCACCATATCGCTGGGCGGTTCGCAGCGCATGCCCGATCCGGAGTGCGACGCGGCCCACAGCAAGCCCTATCCGGATGCGCCGGAATGGGTGGCTGCGCCGAATCGCAGCTCCTGCATGTATTCCGCCGCTGAGTCGATAGACTTGGTGCGCCCGTCCACACGCTACGGCGGGGCGGTCACGGCGAACTGGGATTTGACGCCGGATGTGTCGCTGTTCGCCAATCTGTTTTACAACCACTTCGACACGCGCATCCAAGGTTCGCCGGCCTGGATCCAAAATGCCGACCGCTCCGGCGTGCTGCGTGTGGCGGCGAACAACCCCTTCAATACCTACGGCGTGCCGGTCAATATCCGCCGCCTCTTCCCTGCCGCCGAGGGTGGTACGGGCACCAATGTTGACACCACCTGGCTGGTCGGCGGCGCCACCGGCCGCGCCGCCAACTGGGATTGGACCGTGTCTGTGGGCCACAGCCAAGAGAAGGGCGAAACGCGCGTGTACGGTTCCTTCATGCACGATAAATTGCAAAGTTACCTGGCGCAGGGCAAGTTCAACCCCTTCGGCGGCAACCATAATTCGGAACAGATCATCAACGAACTGACGGCCGACCAGTACACCAAGACCAAGTCCTCGACGGACTTTGCTAAGGTGACCGCTTCGAGCGAATTTGGCCAACTGCCCGGCGGCAAGATCGGTGTGGCCGTCGGTGCCGAGTACAAGCGCGAGAAGCTCAGCTACGATCCGTCGCAGGCGTGGCGCGATGGCGCGATCGGCATCTATTCGACCCTGCGCGGCATCGACGGCTCTGAGTCGCTCGGCGCCGTGTTCGGCGAGTTGGCCCTGCCGTTGCTGAAAAACCTGGAAGCGCAGGCGGCCGTCCGCTATGATCGCTACCAGTTGGCTGGCGGTACCACCAACCCGAAGCTTGGCCTGCGCTGGACCGCCTTGCCGACCTTGATGTTCCGCACCAGCTACAGCACCGGTTTCCGCGCGCCGACGCTGTCGCAGCGCTTTAACGAAGGCCGCGGCGGTTTCGTCGCGACCAAGGATCCGAAGCGTTGCATCGTGGGTGACGCGTATTTTGACACCGCTTGCAGCGGTTCGGCGCTGTCCCTGTTGTCCGGCACGAAGGATTTGAAGCCTGAAAAATCGAAGCAGTTCAACCTGGGCGTGGTCGCCGAACCGATCAAGAACCTGACGCTGGGTTTAACCTACTGGAATATCAAGTGGAACGATCGGGTCGAGAATCTTGACAACGAAACCGTGTTGGCGGGCGAGGATGGTCAGTACAAGGACGCCGTCACGCGCTACGCCGTGACGGCGGAAGACCAGGAGAAGTATAACGCGCTGAGCGCCGCCCAGCGCGCGACGCTGGGTCCGTTGGTAGGTCGCCTGAAGCAGCTGCAGGTTGGCCTGATCAACCGCAGCAAGGTCGTCACCGATGGTCTGGATGTCGAAGCGTCGTACACGCTGCGCACGGCCGAGATGGGGCGTTTCAAGGTGTTCGGCGAGGCGACCTACACGCTGTCCTACAACCGCGTGCTGCTGCCTGACGATCCGGCGATCAATTGCGCCAATAACACGGCTTGCGAGGCCGGTGAATACGGCTATCCTAAGCTGCTGGCCAAGCTGGGCGTCAACTGGGACCGCGGTGCTTGGGCGGCGACGACGAGCGCCAACTTCACCTCGCATTACCACGTGGACCGGACACCGTCGGCGACGATCAACCTTTACTACGACGAGTACACGAACGGCCTGATGATTCCGAGCGCGACCCTGGTTGACGCCTCGCTGTCCTACAGCGGCTTCAAGAGCCTGGTGCTGCGCGGTGGCGTAAATAACGTGTTCGATCGTGTGCCGGCGTTCGATCCATCGTCGAACATCGGCTACGACACCGCCTACGGCAATCCGCGTGGCCGCTACATCTACGTGTCGGCGTCGTACTCCTTCAAATGAGGTGAGGGCAGACTGACGGGCGGGGCGGGCCGATTTGCGGCGCGCTCCGCAGCGGCGGACGTCGCAAAAAACCGGGCCAGGCCCGGTTTTTTTTCGCCCCTACCGGGCGCAAGGGGCACAGGCTGCAGCGGCGGCGTCGCGCGGTTTGATTTTTCCCCTTGTTGGTCTGGTAAAATACATAGCTCTGACTGCGCCCAGCTGCGCTGCAAACGAATTTAAACTCCGCGATCGACCACACACGATGAACTCTACGCTCCCGACTACCAAAATGGCCAATGCGATCCGCGCACTGGCAATGGACGCTGTACAAAAGGCCAACTCCGGCCATCCAGGCATGCCGATGGGCATGGCCGAGATCGCAGTTGCCCTGTGGAGCGGTCACTATCGCCACAATCCCGCGAATCCAAAATGGCAGAACCGCGACCGTTTCCTGTTGTCGAACGGCCACGGCTCGATGCTGCACTACGCGCTGCTGCACCTGACGGGCTACGACCTGTCGATGGATGACATCAAGGCCTTCCGCCAGATGCATTCGAAAACGCCGGGCCACCCGGAAGTCGATGTCACGCCAGGCGTGGAAACGACCACCGGCCCGCTGGGCCAGGGCATCGCCAACGCCGTCGGCATGGCCCTGTCGGAGCAATTGCTGGCCGCTGAATTCAACAAGCCCGGTCACGACATCGTCGACCACTACACGTATGCTTTCCTGGGCGATGGTTGCCTGATGGAAGGTATTTCGCACGAAGTGTGCGCGCTGGCCGGCACCCTGGGCCTGAATAAACTGATCGCCCTGTACGATGACAACGGCATTTCCATCGACGGCAAAGTCGAAGGCTGGTTCACGGACGACACCCCGGCTCGCTTCGAAGCGTACGGCTGGAACGTCATCCGCGCCGTCGACGGTCACGATGTTGCCGCCGTGGCTGCCGCCATCGCCGCCGCCAAGACCGCCAGCAAGCCAACCTTGATCTGCTGCAAGACCATCATCGGCAAGGGTTCGCCGAACCTGCAAGGCGGCGACAAGGTCCACGGCGCCGCGCTGGGCGACAAGGAAATCGCCGCCGTGCGCGAATACATCGGCTGGGATGCCGCACCGTTCGAGATGCCTGCCGACGTGTACGCGGCCTGGGATGCCAAGAAACAAGGCGCCCTGCTGGAAGCGGACTGGAACGAGCGCTTCGCCGCGTACGGCAAGGAATTCCCGCAGCAAGCCGCGGAACTGACGCGCCGCATGCAGGGCGAGTTGCCACAGGCGTTCGAAGCGGCCCTGAGCGCCGCCATCGCTTCCTGCGTAGAAAAGAAAGAAAACATCGCCACGCGCAAGGCCAGCCAGAACGCCATCCAGGCACTGGCGTCGTCGCTGCCGGAATTCCTCGGCGGCTCGGCCGACCTGACCGGTTCGAACCTGACCAACTGGAAAGAGTGCGTGGCCGTGCGTTCGGGCCAGCCTGGCAACCACATCAACTACGGCGTGCGCGAATTCGGCATGAGCGCCATCATGAACGGCATCACCTTGCACGGCGGCTACATCCCGTTCGGCGCCACGTTCCTGACGTTCTCCGACTACAGCCGCAATGCGCTGCGCATGGCCGCGCTGATGAAACTGCGCTCGATCTTCGTGTTTACCCACGATTCGATCGGCCTGGGCGAAGACGGCCCGACCCATCAATCGGTCGAGCACGTCTCGTCGATGCGTCTGATCCCGAACCTGGACAACTGGCGTCCATGCGACACCGTCGAGTCGGCTGCTGCCTGGGGCGCCGCCGTGCGCCGCAAGGATGGCCCGTCGACCCTGATCTTCTCGCGCCAGAACCTGCCATACCAGGAGCGTTCCAGCGAGCAAATTGAAAATATCTACCGCGGCGGCTATGTGCTGAACGACGTGGCGGACGCCAAGGCGATCCTGATCGCCACCGGTTCCGAAGTGGAACTGGCTGTCGCTGCCGCCAGCGCGCTGGCCTCGGAAGGCATCAACGTGCGCGTCGTGTCGATGCCGTCGACCGACGTGTATGACCGCCAGGACGCCGCCTACAAGGCCAGCGTGCTGACGAAGGGCGTGCCGCGC
The DNA here is from genome assembly GCF_019443505.1 of Janthinobacterium sp. PAMC25594. Classification (NCBI taxonomy): domain Bacteria; kingdom Pseudomonadati; phylum Pseudomonadota; class Betaproteobacteria; order Burkholderiales; family Oxalobacteraceae; genus Janthinobacterium; species Janthinobacterium sp. PAMC25594. Next base: position 2,787,524 of record NZ_CP080377.1, on the reverse strand, counting down.
GTGGCCATCGAAGCGGGCGTGACCAGCTTCTGGTACAAATACGTGGGCCTGGAAGGCGCCGTGGTCGGTATCGACACGTTCGGCGAATCGGCGCCTGCCGGCGTGCTGTTCAAGCATTTCGGTTTCACGGTCGAGAACGTTGTCGCCAAGGTGAAAGCCGTTATCGCTGGCTAATATTGATTTTTAACGGTCCTGGCGATGTGCTCGCCGGGGGCGTGCATGTACCTTCTTTTTTAATCAGGAGCAGAGTATGACGATCAAAGTTGCAATCAATGGCTACGGCCGCATCGGCCGTAATGTGTTGCGCGCTTTCTACGAAGGCGGCAAGAAACAGGATATCCAGATCGTTGCCATCAACGACCTGGGCGATGCCAAATCGAACGCCCACCTGACCCGCTACGACACCGCGCACGGCAAGTTCCCGGGCACGGTCACCGTCGAAGGCGACAACATGATCGTCAATGGCGATCCGATCCGCGTGTTTGCACAGCGCAACCCGGCTGAAATCCCATGGGGCGAGCTGGGCGTGGACGTCGTGCTGGAGTGCACGGGCTTCTTCACCACCAAAGAGAAAGCTTCGGCTCACTTGAAGGGCGGCGCGAAAAAAGTCATCATCTCGGCACCAGGCGGCAAGGACGTCGATGCAACCGTCGTGTTCGGCGTGAACCACTCGGTACTGAAATCGACCGACACCGTCATCTCGAACGCATCGTGCACCACCAACTGCCTGGCACCGCTGGTCAAGCCACTCAACGACGCCATTGGCATCGAAACGGGCCTGATGACCACCGTGCACGCCTACACCAACGACCAGGTGCTGTCCGACGTGATGCATGAAGACCTGCGCCGCGCCCGTTCGGCCACCATGAGCATGATCCCGACCAAGACGGGCGCCGCCGCCGCCGTTGGCCTGGTGCTGCCTGAGCTGAATGGCAAGCTGGACGGCTTCGCCATCCGCGTGCCGACCATCAATGTGTCGCTGGTCGACCTGACATTCATCGCCAAGCGCGACACCACCGTGGAAGAAGTCAACGCGCTGATGAAAGCCGCGTCGGAAGGCGCGCTGGAAGGCATCCTGACGTACCAGACCGAACCGCTGGTCTCGATCGACTTCAACCACAACCCGGCTTCGTCGAACTTCGATTCGACCCTGACCAAGGTCTCGGGCCGTCTGGTAAAAGTATCGTCGTGGTATGACAATGAGTGGGGTTTCTCGAACCGCATGCTCGACACCACCGTCGCACTGATGTCGGCCAAGTAATTTTTTGACCGCATAAGAAAAAACGCCCTTCGGGGCGTTTTTTTCGTCTGTCGCCAGCCTATTCCTTGGGTTCGCACTGATTGCGCCACTGCTCACACGACGCCTCGACGCCCTGGTAGCACATGTTGAGGATGTAGTCGCAGTTTTCCGATGGAATCCACGTGCGCACGGCGGCCGTGCTGGAGAACGAAGCTGCGGCGCCGATGGCGAGGGCAAAGACAAACAGGGCTTTTTTAGTGGAAATCATTTTTCTCGCTTTCACAATTGGACAACGGTAGGGTGTCAAATCAAAAGGCCGCCACGGCAGGCATGATGGGCCTGCCAAGCGCAGAAAAATATTAGCATAAAGTTGGATTTTTATTGCTTTAAAGAGAAATATTTTTATTAATGTTGCACGTGCAGGCGGCGCCGGTAGAAGCGCCACAGCACGCGCAAGTCGCGCAGCACGGGCACGCCGGACAGCAGGGTCAGCACGCCGGCGAGCAGGATGGTGGCGGCCGGAAAGCCGATGTGCTTGAAGGCCAGGGCGCCGCTGACGCCGCCGATGAAGAAGCAGCTGATCAGCAGGCTGTGCGTTCTCAGCTTGCCGCGGTTGACCTTCACCATCCGGTCCGGCAGGTGGCGCCGGTTGTAATACGCCATCTTGCCCAGTTCGATGCCGATATCGGTGGACAGGCCCGTCACATGCGTGGTGCGGATGACGGCGCCCGAAATCTTGGTGATGATGGCGTTCTGCAAACCCATGACAAAGCACAGCAGCAAGATGGTGACGGGACCCAGCACGTCGGGCATGGTGGCCAGATAATTGCCCGTCAGGCCGAACAGCAATAACAGGGCCGCTTCCAGCAGCAGGCTGGCGGCAAACTGGCTGTGCAGCCGGCGCCGCTTGCCCCAGTTCACCATGATGGCCGTGACGGCCGCACCGCTGACAAAGGCCAGCCAGGCGCCCAGCGCGGCCAGGGCCAGCGTGATATTGCCCAGCGCCAGGTCATCGGCCATGCCGGAAACGATGCCCGTCATGTGCGAGGTATAGCCGCCGATGGCGAGAAAACCGCCCGCGTTGACGGCGCCGGCCACCAGCGCCAGCACGCAGCCCAGCTGCAGGTTGGCTTGCGTATCGCGTGCCGATCCGCTCAGGCGGGACAGGTAATGAAGCGGCATGCGGGCGCGGTTTCCTCTTTCCTTGGCTTATTTATAGATGCCGGAACCGACAATCATATTGTCGACCCGTTCGATGTAGCCGGATTTTTGCTCGACCACCTTGGTCAGCGGATTGGGCCACTTGAAGTCTACCCAGCCGCGTCCGGCCGGCGTATTGGCCGTGGTGATCAGCGACTTGACGATGGCCTTGCCCTCATTGTCCTTCAGATCGATCAGGTTCTTGCCGACCATCTTGGGATTGTTACCGTGCGCCAGGGTGACACCATTCATGTCGTACACATAAATGTACAGGTCGCGGTCATGGAAGCTGGTGTTGGCGGGATCGGCGATGGCGGCAAAGGCCTTTTCCTTGCCATCGGCCTTGATCATGGCCACGGCGCGCTTGGTCATGGCGATGGCTTCGTCCGCGCTGCCCTTGGGGGCTGCCCATGCCGCTGCCGGCATGGCGCAGAGGATGAAACTGGCAACGAGGGCGTGGATGCCCGTTTTTACACTCGTCTTCATACGCTGTCTCCTGGGATGATAGGCAATCCCGGCGCGGCCTGTTGTACGGCACTACTGGGAAGTGGAATTGCCTGTACGTATCATACGCCGCCGCCGGGCTTATGCAATCGTTGCGGGAAAGATCGTGTGCCACAGGCGCATCACGTTGTCCGCATGCACGCGCACCCTTTCCGGTTCCACCCGGGCCAGGTCGTGGCCTTGCAGGCGCAACTGGTGCTGCAGCTTGCGCAGCGCGCGGTAGGCATCGGCCACCAGGGCGGCCAGCTGCGCGTCGATCAGCCCCAGTTCGCCGCACAGGCGCAGCAGGGCGATATTGCCCGAGTTGGCCGTCAGCTGCGGATACTGCGCCGCATGCTGCAGCACCAGGTATTGCACCATGAACTCGATGTCGATCATGCCGCCCGGATCTTGTTTCAAATCAAAGCTGCCGGGGCGGGGCGGGTGGGCGTCCAGCATCTTCTTGCGCATGGCCACCACTTCGCCCTTGAGCGGGCCGTTTTCCGGTCGTTCCTTGCGCAAGATCGTGTCGCGGATGCGTTCGAAGTGCTTGCCGATGGCGACGTCGCCGGCGCAGAAGCGCGCGCGCGTGAGCGCCTGGTGTTCCCACACCCAGGCCGCGCTGCCCTGGTAGCGCTCGAATGCCTGCACGCTGGAAACGAGCATGCCCGAGGCGCCATCGGGGCGCAGGGCGATATCGATGTCGAACAGGATGCCGGCCGAGGTGTGCGAGGTCATCCAGGTGATGAAGCGCTGCGCCAGCTTGGCGTACAGGCCGGGCGCTTCCTGGTCGTCGTCGTCGAACAGGAAGATGACGTCCAGGTCCGAGACATAGCCCAGTTCCTTGCCGCCCAGCTTGCCGTACGCGATGACGGCGAATTTCGGCACCTCGCGGTGGCGCGCAGGTAACGTTTGCCACACGGCTTGGACGGTGGCGGCGACGATGATGTCGGCCAGCTGCGACAGGTAGTCGGCCAGCTTTTCCACGCTCAGGTCGCCCGCGAGGTCTTGCGCCAGACACTGGAACAGCTGCGCATGGTGGGTTTCGCGCAGGATATCCATCTGCCGCTCCGTGTCGCCGGGCGCGTCGTCGAGCTGACGCTGCAGGTCCAGCGCCAACGCGGCCGGGTCCGGCACCGTGTTGCGGATGCGCTCATCGAGCAGTTCATCGAGCAAAATCGGGTGTTGCGTGAGGAAGGTGGCGGCCCAGCCGCTGGCGCACACCATGCGCACGACCCGTTCCAGCGTGTGTGGATACTCTGTCAACAATGACAGATAGGCCGAGCGCCGTGCAATCGCTTCCAAAAAGTCGAGCAGGCGGCCCAGGGTGGCCAGCTGGCTGGCGTTACCGTTGGAAACGGAACAATCGGTGATCAGGGGCAGGGCGGAATTGACGAGGGCCACCAGCCGCGTGCGGCTGGCCTCGGGCAAGGATTGCAGCCGCGGCGCCTGCCACGTGGCCAGCAAACGGCGCGCGCAGGCGGCGGGCTCATGGAAACCCAGCGCGGCAAAGCGCGCCTCGATGGCTTCCTGCTGGTCCGAGGCGGCGCAGTCGTTCGACGTCTGCGGGTCGATGCCCGTGTCGGCCGGCGGCGTGCCGCTGCTCTTGTCGCTGAACATTTCGTCAAATTGTCCCGCGACAAACACGCGGTGCGCTTCCAGCCGGGCCAGCAGGGTGGGTGTGTCGGGCAAGCCCATCATCTGCGCCACGATGAGGCGGTCGGCGTCATTCGCGGGCAGGGTATGGGTTTGCGCATCATCGAGGTATTGCAGCCGGTGTTCGAGGTTGCGCAGGAAAGTATAGGAGCCGAGCAGTTGTTCCACGATGGCCGGTTCCAATAAACCCTTGTCCGCCACCGTGCGCAGGGTGGCGCGCGTGGAACGCTCGCGCAGCTCCGCGTCGCGCCCGCCGCGTATCAATTGAAACACTTGCGCCAGGAATTCGATTTCGCGGATGCCGCCGCGGCCCAGCTTGACGTTGTTGCTGCGGTCGGGATGCAGCCGCTCCTGGCGGTTGACCTCGGCGCGGATCTGGCCGTGCATGGTGCGGATGGCGTCGATGACGCCGAAATCGAGGTAGCGGCGGAAGACGAAGGGGCGCACGATGGCGTCGAGCGAGGCGATGTCTTCCGGCTTGCCCGTCACGGCGCGCGCCTTGACCCAGGCGTAACGCTCCCATTCGCGCCCTTGCACGATCAGGTACTGTTCCACCATGCCAAGGCTGGCGGCCAGCGGCCCCGAGTTGCCGTTCGGGCGCAAGGCCATGTCCACGCGGAAAGTAAAACCGTCTTGCGTGATCTCGGCCATGGCGGCGATCAGTTTCTTGCCCATGCGAATGAAAAACTCGTGATTCGACAGGCTGCGCTGGCCCGGCACGGTGACTTGCGTGTCGCCATCTTCCGGGTAGACAAAGATCAGGTCGATATCCGACGAGACATTCAGTTCGCCGCCGCCCTGCTTGCCCATCGCCAGCACCATCAAGGCCTGTTCCTCGCCCGATTCCTCGCCGACGGGCATGCCGTGCAGGGCCACCATCTCGGCCATGATGGCGTCCACATGCGTGCGGATGGCGAAATCGGCAAAGCCCGTCATGGCCGTCACGACTTCGTTCAAGTCGGCCTGGCCGCCCAGGTCGCGCGCGATCAGGCCGCAGACGAGCAGGTTGCGCAGGCGGCGCATGGCCCGCTCGGGCGGCAGCGGCGGCGTGGCGGCGTTCGCCTGCTCGGCCAGCGCGGCGGCAAAATCGAGCCCGTCCAGCGGCGCGCGCACCAGTTGCGCTACCTGTGCGGCGCGCTCGGGGGCGGCGTCCAGCCAGCGCTGGTAGAAACGGGAGGCGGAGATCAAAGGCTGTGTGCTCATGGTATCGGTAAGGGTCTCGTGGATGCTGCGTGCATGTTCTTGTTTAACTTGGCTGCGAACGGCGGGGGATGCGGTAAAATTGTGCCGCCGGCCCCACCGCCGGTAGTGCGTGCCCTTCCGGACGATGGTAAGGGAGGCTTTGCTCAGACGCAAGCGCAAGGATGCAGGCGCGCACCACGAATGCAGACGATTTTTGCCATTATTTGACGCCGGGCCAGTTTATTAGCTTATTGATGCAAAAACCGCCAGAAGCAAGCGTGACAGAACATGTGCCATTGGCCCTGCGCTGGCAGCGGCTGCGTGCCGCCTATCGCATGGCGAATCTGGCCACCCACCATGTGTTGGGTTTTACCGTCAAACTGGTGCTGCTCGCGTATTTCGCCTTCGCCGTGCTGTTTTTATTCCTGCGCTACGCCATCCTGCCGAATATCGATTATTACAAGGGCGATATCGAGCGGGCGGCCAGCCGCGCGCTGGGCAACCCTGTCAGCATCGCGCGTATTTATGCCTCCTGGCATGGCGTGCGGCCGAATCTCTTCCTCGGCGACGTGAGCCTGCGCGACCAGGCGGGTCGCCAGGCGCTGAGCCTGCCGAGCATCTCGGCCACCGTATCGTGGTGGAGCGTGCTCGGTTCCGTGCGCTTCGATACCCTGGAAATCACGCGGCCCGACCTGGACGTACGGCGCAGCAAGGATGGCAAGCTGTATGTGGCCGGGGTGCTGGTCGACAGCACGCAAGGCAGCGATGGCAAGGGTGCCGACTGGCTGCTGTCGCAGCATGAGATCATCATCCGCGACGGCAAGGTACGCTGGACGGACGAAGCGCGCGGCACGCCGGAGCTGGCTTTAAGCCAGGTCAACTTGCTGCTGCGCAACCACTGGCGCAGCCACCGACTGGGCTTGCAGGCCACGCCGCCCGCCAGCCTGGCCGCGCCCATCGATGTGCGCGCTCACTTCAGTCATCCGCCTTTCAGCACGCGCATCTCGGATGTGTCGATGTGGAAGGGCGAGTTGTACGCCGACCTGAAAAACGCCGACCTGGCCGCCTGGCGCCGCTACCTCGATTATCCGTTCGAGCTGAGCCAGGGCAAGGGCGCCCTGCGCGCCTGGCTGAGCCTGGATCACGCGCGCCTGGCCGGTTTCACGGCCGACGTGGGCTTGACGGATGTGCAGGCGCAACTGGGCCAGCATATCGCCCCGCTCGACTTGCTGTCGGTCAGCGGGCGCATTTCAGCAAAGGAAGAGCTGTCGGCGCAGGTGCCGGACGGCAAACCCACCTTTGGCGCGAATGGACACCAGGTGGAGTTGACGAATTTCGCGGTGGAAACCCGCGATGGCCTCAGCTTGCCGCCCACGACCTTGTCCGAGCGCTACATTGCTGCCACCAAACGTAAGCCGGCGCGTACGGAAATCACGGCCAAGTCGCTCGATTTGCACACCCTGGCCGCGCTGGCCGACAAGCTGCCGCTGGGCGAGCAGCAGCGCCAGCGCCTCGATGCCCTGGCGCCGCGCGGGCGGTTGCAGGATTTTTCAGCGCAATGGGAAGGCGACATGGCCACGCCCGCCAGCTACCGCCTGCGTGGCAAGCTCATCGATCTTGGCCTGAATGCGCAGCCGGCACGCCTGGCCGTGGCGAAGACGGCGACCAGCCCCGCACAGGCGGCCGCGCCGGCCATTCCCGGCTTCGACCACTTGACCGGCAGCATCGACGCCAATGACAAGGGCGGCAGCATCAGTATCGACGCGCAGGACCTGGTGTTGCAGTTCCCCACCTATCTGAGCGAGCCGGCCTTGCCGTTCGAACAATTCGCCATGCAGGCGCGCTGGACCTTCGAAGCGGGCAATATGCTGCAAGTCGGGCTGGACAAGCTTGATTTCGATCAGCAAGGCTTGCGCGTCGCCCTGCAAGGCACGCACCGCATGCCGCTCGACGGCAAGAATCTGGGCCAGGTCGACTTGACGGGCACGATCGATAATTTCCAGATCAACACCATCGGCCGCTATCTGCCGCTGCAAACGCCCGAGCACCTGCGCCACTGGCTGACGGGCGCGCTGGAAGGCGGCGTGGCGCGCGATGCCAGCCTGCGCCTGCGCGGCGAACTCGAACATTTCCCCTTCAAGGGCGATACGCCGGCTCAGCGCAGCCGGGGCGACTTCCGCGTGGCCGGCAAGCTCGAGAACGGCATCCTGAATTATGCACCGGGCGAATTGGCGGAAAACGGACCGCTGGCGGGCAAGGCGCCCCGGTGGCCGCAGGCGGAAAAAATCAAGGGCAGCTTTGTTTTCGAGCGGGCGCGCATGGAAATTCGCGGCGACACGGCCACCACGGGCGGCGTGGCTTTGACGAATGTCAAAGCCGTGATTCCCGACCTGACCGTGTTCGACACCTTGCTCGACATCGAGGGCAATGCGGCCGGCCCGATGCAGGAATTCCTCAAGTACGTGACGGCCAGTCCCGTGCTGGGCTGGATCGAGCATTTCACGGATGAAACGACGGCGACGGGCAACGCCAAGCTGGCTCTCAAATTGCACTTGCCGATCGAGCGCATGCTCGAGGCGACCGTGCAGGGCGGCTTGCAACTGGCGGGCAATGACGTGGTGCTGTTCCGCGACATGCCGCCCGTGCTGGGCACGCAGGGCAAGATCGAATTCAACGAAAAGGGCGTCAACCTGAATGGCTTGAACGGCAGCCTGCTGGGCGGGCCGCTGGCCATCTCGGGCGGCTCGCAGCCGGACAATTCCATCCAGGTGAAAATCGCCGGCAACATGACCGTCGACGGCTTGCGCAAGACGTATCCGGCACCCGTGTTGCAGCGCCTGGCGAAACATTTGAATGGCGGCGCGCGCTACAGCGGCCTGATCACGGCGCGCGACCACCAGGTGGTGGTCAATGTCGAGTCGCCGCTGACGGGCCTGGGCCTGGATTTCCCCGCGCCCCTGAAAAAGCCGGCCGGCGACAGCCTGCCCATAAAATTCACCCTGACGGGCAATGCGGCCAACGGCGCCGGCCTGCGCACGGACGATATCCGCATCGCGCTGGGGGCCGGCATCGCCGCCCGCTACCAGCGTCAGAAGCAGGGCAAGGAAGCCTGGCGCCTGGTGCGCGGCGGCATCGGCGTGAACGTGCCGGCGCCGGAACCGGACAGCGGCATGATGCTCAACGTGAATATGAAAACCCTGGACGTGGACAGCTGGATCGCCGTCGGCAGCGAAATCGCCGGCAACGCCACGGCGCCAGCCGATGCGGGTGGCAATGCCGACGACGCACCCGATATCGCGCAATATGTGGTGCCGGACATGATGGCGGCGCGCGCCAGCGAACTGATGCTGGGCGAGCGCAAGCTGGAAAATGTGGTCGTGGGCGCCACGCATCAAAAGGATGTGTGGCAAGCCAATATTGACGCGAAACAAGTGTCGGGCTATGTGACGTGGCTGGAAACGCCGTCCGGCCTGGGCAAGATGACGGCGCGCCTGTCGTCGCTGATCATTCCGGAATCGGCCGCCAACGATGTGAAGAGTTTGCTGGAAGGCAAGAGCGGCGCCCAGTCGATCCCGTCGCTCGATATCATCGCCGAGCACTTTGAACTGTTCAACAAGAAGATCGGCCGGCTGGAGTTGCAGGCCTATAACACCATGGCGGCGGGCGGGCGTGAGTGGCGCGTGGGTAAGTTGCAATTGTCGAATCCCGATGGCGCGCTGAGCGGTAATGGCAAATGGGTCATCAAGGATGGCCAAAGCACGACCAGCCTGCGTTTCGGCCTCGATATCGTCGACGCGGGCAAGTTGCTCGACCGCTTCGGCTTTGCCGACACGGTGCGCCGCGGCAAGGGCCGCCTGAGCGGCGACATCGCCTGGAACGGCTTGCCGTATTCGCTCGACATTCCCACCCTGTCGGGGCAGATCGAGATGAATGTGGAATCGGGCCAGTTCCTCAAGCAGGATCCGGGCGCGGCCAAGCTGTTGGGCGTGCTCAGCCTGCAAGCCTTGCCCCGTTTGCTGAAACTCGATTTCCACGATGTGTTTTCCGAAGGGCTGGCCTTCGACGGCATCACGGCCAACGCCAGCATCAAGCGCGGCGTGGTGACCACCGACAACCTCAAGATGCACGGCGTGGCGGCCACGGTGCTGATGGATGGCAAGGCCGACATCGCCAATGAAACGACGAATTTGCACGTGGTGGTGATCCCGGAATTTAACCTGGGCACGGGGCCGCTCGTGTATGCGCTGGCCGTCAACCCCGTCATCGGCCTGGGCAGCTTCCTGGCGCAATTGTTCCTGCGTGCCCCCGTGATGAAGGCGCTCACCTATCACATGCAGATCGCCGGCCCGTGGAAGTCGCCCGTCGTGACCAAGCTCGATGGTGGTAAATTGGAGCCTGTCGCCGTGCCTGCCGCCGCAGCCGGGGAGGCGGTGGCGAAATAGGCGAAGCGTTCGAATGGAGAAGAATGGCAATGATGCATACAGTGGCAGCAGTACAAATGATTTCCTCGCCGTACGTGGAAGAGAACCTGGCCACGGCGCGGCGCCTGGTGGCGCAGGCCGCCGCCGCTGGCGCGCAGCTGGTGGTGCTGCCCGAATACTGGGCCATCATGGGCCAGCAGGAAACGGACAAGCTGGCCCATGCGGAACAGCCCGGCAGCGGACCGATCCAGGATGGCATGGCGCAGATGGCGCGCCAGCACGGCATCTGGCTGATCGGCGGCACCTTGCCCCTGATCTCCGGCGAGGAGGGTAAAGTCCTCAATACCACACTGGTGTACGACCCGCAGGGCGAGCCGGCCGGCCGCTACGACAAGATCCACCTGTTCGGTTTTACGCGCGGCACCGAGTCCTACAACGAATCGCGCACCATCGTGCCCGGTGCGCAGGTGCGCGCTATCGAGACGCCGTTCGGCCGCGTCGGCCTGTCCATCTGCTATGACTTGCGCTTTCCCGAACTGTATCGCGCCATGGGCGATTGCGCGCTGATCGTCGTGCCGGCCGCGTTTACCCATACGACGGGCAGCGCCCATTGGGAAGTGCTGCTGCGCGCGCGCGCCATCGAAAACCAGTGCTATGTGCTGGCCTCGGCACAGGGCGGCTTGCATCCGAACGGCCGGCGCACCTGGGGCCACAGCATGCTGATCGACCCGTGGGGCGAAGTGCAAGCCGTGTTGCCCGAAGGCGAGGGCGTGGTCAGTGGCGAGATCGACCTGGTGTTTTTGGCTGGCGTGCGCGAATCGTTGCCGGCGCTCGCTCACCGCACCATGTAAATTGAATGTTGAGAAAAGATAGCCATGATTCCATTTGAACCCAATCTGTCCAGCCTGGCCGTGGCGCGCGAGATCCTGCTCACGCCGTTTGGCCTGGACGAAGACAAGCTGCTCAAAGCCCTGGGCACGATGTTTACGCACAAGGTCGACTATGCCGACCTGTATTTCCAGTCGACCAAGAGCGAAGGCTGGAGCCTGGAAGAGGGCATCGTCAAGACGGGCAGTTTTTCCATCGACCAGGGTGTGGGCGTGCGCGCCGTGTCCGGCGACAAGACGGCCTTTGCGTATTCCGACGATATTTCCGAGCGGGCCTTGCTGGAAGCGGCAGCGGCCACGCGCACGATTGCGCGCGCGGGTGCCGGCAGAGTCAAGATCGCGGGCCAGATGCAGCCACAGGGCGGGCGTACGCTGTACCTGCCCAATGATCCGCTCGCCTCGCTGGATGCCACGGCCAAGGTGCAATTGCTTGAGCGCGTGGAAAAGATGGCGCGGGCGAAAGATCCCAGAGTCGTGCAGGTGATGGCGGGGCTGGCGGGCGAATACGACGTGGTGCTGGTGCTGCGCAGCGACGGCGTGCTGGCGGCCGACATCCGCCCGCTGGTGCGCGTCTCGCTGACCGTCATCGCGGAGCAGAATGGCCGCCGCGAAACGGGCTCGGCCGGTGGCGGCGGGTGTTTCAGCTATGACTATTTCAGCGATGACGTACTGGAACAATACGCGGCCGACGCCGTCAACTCGGCCCTGGTGAACCTGGAAGCGCGCCCCGCGCCCGCCGGCCCCATGACCATCGTGCTGGGACCGGGCTGGCCCGGCATCTTGCTGCACGAGGCGATCGGCCATGGCCTGGAAGGCGATTTCAACCGCAAGGGTTCGTCCGCGTTTTCCGGATGCATCGGCGAGCGCGTGGCGGCCAAGGGCGTCACGGTGGTCGATGACGGCACCCTGGCTGGCCGGCGTGGCTCGCTGAATATCGACGACGAGGGCAACCCCACGCAGTGCACGACCCTGATCGAGGATGGCATCCTGAAGGGGTACATCCAGGACACCATGAATGCGCGTCTGATGAAGATGCCCGTGACGGGCAATGCGCGCCGCGAATCGTTCGCCCACCTGCCCATGCCGCGCATGACGAACACGTATATGCTGGGCGGCGACAAGGACCCGGGCGAGATCCTCGCCTCCGTGAAAAATGGTTTGTATGCCGTCAACTTTGGCGGCGGTCAGGTCGACATTACCAACGGCAAGTTTGTCTTCTCGGCCAGCGAAGCGTACATGATCGAAAACGGCAAGCTCAGCTACCCCGTGAAGGGCGCCACCCTGATCGGCAATGGCCCAGACGTGCTCAACCGCGTCTCCATGATCGGCAACGACATGCGCCTCGATTCGGGCGTGGGCGTGTGCGGCAAGGAGGGGCAGAGCGTGCCCGTGGGCGTGGGGCAGCCGACCCTGCGCCTGGACGGCATCACGGTTGGCGGCACGGCCTGACGTTTTGGATGGTTTGCGTAGGTCGGGTTGGTCGCGTAGGTCGGCTTAGCGCGCAGCGCGTAAGCCGACACCATCAACGGTCGCGTAAGTGTCAACAATGGTGTCGGATTACGCGTGGCTTCGCCCCGCTAATCCGACCTACGCTCCCGCTTTTCCGATTTCTCAGAATTTGTATTTCACCCCCGCACTGAAAAAGCGTCCCGCCGCGCCCGCGTAGTCGAGCGGGTTATAGCCTGTGGCGCCATACGTGAGCGGATCGAGCGGGGCGATCTTGTCGAACAGGTTTTGCACCGTTGCAAACACTTCCAGCTTGGGCGTGGCCAGCCAGCGGGCCGTCAGGTCCACCGTGGTGAACGAGGCGATGCGGCAGCCGCGCGGCGCGTCCGTGCCGTCGGCAAAGTGCGTGGCGCAGCCGTCCGGGTCGTTCTTGAAGCTGATATTGTCGAGCGGCGCGCGGTAGTTGACATTGGCCGTGACGCGCCAGTTCTGACGCTCCCAGGTGGCGCTCAGGTTGACCCTGTCAGCGGGCGTGCCCATGCAGTTGGAGACATCGCAATTGCCGTGCGTGCCGGCGAAATCGCGCTGCGTGCCGTCCTGCTCCGTGCGCAGCCATTTGTACAGATGCGTCCACTTCACGTCGAACACCAGGTTGCCATAATCGCTGCCCAGGTCGAAGCGCTGGCGGCCGTCGATATCGATGCCGCGCACCGTGGTTTGCGCGGAATTGACATAGCTGGCCAGCACGGCCGTGATGGCGCCCGGATCGCCGGGAATGCCCGTGGCCGTGGACGGGTCGCGCGCCACGTGGCCCTGCGCAATCGCCGTGTCCGTCTGTTCCTGGTTGATCTCATTCTTGCGGCGGATTTGCCACAGGTCGACCGAGAGGCTGGTGCGCGGCAGCGGGTCCCAGATGGCGCCCACGGAATAGCTGCGCGAACGCTCGGGCGACAGTTTGGGATTGGGCGAGGTGATGACGGCGATGGAGGCGGGATCGCATGCCACTTCCACGCCCAGCGCGCAGCGCAGCGGATCGGCGGCGGTGGAAAACGCGGCCAGGCCGCCGACGCCGTTTTCCGCCGCGCTGGGCGCGCGGAAGCCCTTGGCAAAGGTGCCGCGCAGGGCCAGTTCGCGCAGCGGCGTCCATTTCACGCCCACCTTGGGCGTATAGGAATTGCCCACGTCGGTGAAGTGGTCGGCGCGCAGGGCTCCCGACAGTTCCACGGTTTTCAGCACGGGCGCCAGCACTTCGGCATACAGGGCCGAAGCGTTGCGGCTGCCCTTGTAGGCGGAATAGCCGAGGCCGATGATATTGCCCCGTTCCGTGCCTGTGGTCGGGTTGAGTTCCGTCGATTCGTGGCGGAACTCCGCGCCCACGGCCACGCCCAGCTTGCCACCCTCGAGTTGGCCCATTTCGCGGCTGGCCTTGAAGTCGATCTGCGCGATATGCGTCTTGGCGTCGTTCGAGATGCGCGGCGACAGGGCCGCGTACAGGGCGGGCGAATTGAGGCCCGCGTTTTCCGCGATGCGCCATACGCTGCCGGCGGGCAGGGCCGCATAGGCCGGATTCAGGCGGGCCGCGGCGACATTGGCGTCGCTGGGGTTGAGCAGGGCGAAAGCCACGTCGCGCTGCAGGAAGCCGCCTTGCTCGTTCGCGACCTTGTTTTGCGAGTACAACAGGGCGCTGTCGATATCCCAGCCCGCCACGCTGCCCTTGATGCCGGCGACGAAGCGCGCAAAGGTGGAATCGACTTCCGAGGTGCGCGGGCCGACGTCGGCGGCCAGGTAGCGCAGCCGTGCATCGCGGCCGAAGTAGGGATTGTCAGGATGGCCGGCGCCCAGCGCCACTGCCGCATTACTGACCGGGCCGCCCGGAAAACCCACCGAGCCGCTGACGGTCGACGGCGTGGTGACGGAACTCGATTCGCTGTGATACAGATTCAGTTCCACATAGGTTTGCAGTGCCGGCGTCAGTTGCCAGGCGCCGCGGCCAAAAAAATTGATGTTCTTTTGCTTGGGCTGGATCTGGCCGTATTGCTGTGCCGCATCGGTCAGGCAGCCGCCGCCCGGATCGCCCTGCGGGTGGTTGGTGAAGTTGCCGCAGGCGGCGCCGGGGAAGGTGCGCGTAAAGCCCACGCCGGCCAGGTTGCCGCGGTTGTAGTAGTCGAAGGTGTCGGGATTGCGCACATTGCCGTTGACGGCGCTGCCGGCCGCGTTGTTGGTGGTGATGGCACCGGCGCCGCTGAGGGTTTCCTGCGCGCTGAAGCCCAGGTCGCGCAAGTCGCTGCGGCCGACGGCGCCCCGTCCGGCCCGGTCGCGGTTCGAGATCGCCCCTTTTTCGCTGTATTCGAGGTTCAGCAGCACGTTGTAGCGGTCAGCGTCGATATCGCCGAAACCATGCGTGATGGACGCGCGCGCCTCGCGCCCGTCCCAGTCCTTCGTCTTGCCATAATTGCCCTTCACGGCCGTGCCCTGGTAATCGCGTCGCAGGATCACGTTGACGACGCCGGCGATGGCGTCCGAACCATAGATGGCCGAGGCGCCATCCTTGAGGATTTCCACGCGCTCCACCGCTTCCAGGGGGATGATGTTCAGGTCGGTAAATGTCAAGACCGGCCTGGTTATATACGCGTTTAACGAATAATTCCGGCTTTTTCTCCTGCCATTTCTTCATCGCCTGAATCGGTGTTGCGTTATCCAAGGCGCGCTGGGGAATGTTGTGGTTGTAGATTTTCAGGTAATTGCGCAGCGTCGATTCCAGTTCGGCCCGGGAGCCGAAACGAGTCTGGTTGACGACCTCGCTGATACGGCCATTGAAGCGTTCGACCATGCCGTTGGTTTGCGGGTGACGCGGCGGAATCAATCGATGTTCGATCACCAATTGCTTGCACAGCACGTCAAAGACATGCTTGCCGCTCGGGATACGGTCGCCGCTGACAGGGTCTTTTTTCTTGCTGGTAAAACGGTCGGTGAACTGGCTGCCGTTGTCAGTGAGTAGTTTGACGATGGTGATCGGGCAAGCATTTTTCAGTTTGAGCAGGAAGTCGGTACTGCTGCTGTCGGACTGGTTGGCATAGATTTCCATGAAGACCCAGCGTGTGGCGCGGTCAATGGCGACGAACAGGTAACGGCGTTCGGTTTCATCGAGCATCTGCGGTAAGTACTTGATATCCATATGTAAAAAGCCCGGCTCGTAGTCCTTGAACGACTTTTTGGTAACCGGTTTGTCGTCTTCGAGTGCGGCCATTTTAAGCAAACTGGAGACACCATGGCGCCGCAAGCAGCGGCCCAGGGCGCCACGCGAAAGCGCCGGGTTGACGAACTCACGCGCCACCGCCAGCAAGTCGTCGGTGGGCAAAAGCAAGGTGGTGCGTAGCGCGATGACGACCAGTTCCTGCGCTGGCGTCAGCGTCGTATGCATGGTGTGGGGCCGGTGCGAACGGTCCTCGGCGCTGTCGCGGTTCTGCCATTTACGGATCGTCAGGCGGCTCACGTTATAGCGCTCGGCAAGCTCCCGTTGGGGCAGTGTCGAGTTGCGGATTTCTTCCCGGATCAGGTGGGTGGTGCGGGCTCGGCTGTGAAGGGCTTGGGTCATGGCGCTGGCGGTGAGGTGACAGGAATCAACAGTGTACTCAACAGGCGCCTGGCTTTGAAGTAGGGCAAGCTGCGAATAGGAATATGATCACCCAATTCTAAACAGGTAAACACTTTCTGGCCGTCGTCGGCCAGGCCGTAGGGCGCCACGCGGCGCCCGTTCAGCAAGACCAGGGTCGACGCCGTGCCCAGGCCGCGCAGCGAGATGCCCGACGCGCCGGCGGCAAAGCCGCCGCTGAAGCTGGTAGGGACGGAGCCCTGGTTGTCGACGGCCAGGGTTTGCAGCAGTTCGGCCACGCTGGCCTTGCCCGATTTCTCGATATCGGCCGCATTCAGGGTTTGCACGGCCGAGGCTGTTTCAGCCTGGGCGCGGCGGATGTTCGAGCCGGTGATTTCCACGCGCTGCAGGGGCGCAGGTGCGGCATTGTCCTGTGCCAGGACGGGTAGACTCAGCAGTGCACTGGCCAGTGCCAGGCCCAGGCGTGGTGGCGAAAAGGCAGCGGGCTGAAACAAGGGAGTAGGGCTCATTTTGTTCTCCGGAAAGGTCAGGCAATCAAAGGTTGTCGATGCGTCCTTGAGTCTTGTCCGTCCGGTCCGCCCGGGATTAGATCTTGATCAGTAGTGTGTCGTTTGCCGTCGCCGCCGTGGTGTGTGCGCCACGACGGGCTCAGCACTGAACTGACCATGCCGGTCGAATGGCGCGCAACTTTTTATGCTTTTTTACGCGCTTTGCCGTGTAAAACGGCAGCGGCATGCGGCTTTGCCGACAAATATGCTTGCCAACCCTTGCAATTTAGGTTTATAGTCGTTCATCACTTATGGATGACTCGCATGTTCGCTCGCCACTTTTTTACCGCTTATTTTTACTTTAGCAATTCCAACCCAAAGGCGGTGGAGTAGCGGTCGGTTCACGTAGCAGCAAAAAACGAGATCCCAGCAAATTCTAAAAAACCGCCACTGATGGCGGTTTTTTTTTACCCAGATGTTTTACCCATCCTTAAATTTTGGAGAAAATGATGCCCCGCACCGATGATTTGCGAATTCGCGAAATGAAGGAATTGACCCCGCCGTCCCACCTGATCCGCGAATTCGCCTGCTCGGAGCAAGCCGAACAGACCGCTGCCAGCGCCCGTATCGCCCTGCACCGCATCCTGCACGGCCAGGATGACCGCCTGATGGTGGTGATCGGGCCTTGCTCCATCCACGATACCAAGGCGGCGATGGAATATGCGCGCCTGCTGGTCAAGGAGCGCGCGCGTTTCGCCGGTGAACTGGAAATCGTCATGCGCGTCTACTTCGAAAAGCCGCGTACCACGGTGGGCTGGAAGGGCTTGATCAACGACCCGTACATGGACAACAGCTTCCGCATCAACGACGGCTTGCGCATGGCGCGCGAATTGTTGCGCGATATCAATGAGCTGGGCTTGCCTGCCGGTACCGAGTTCCTCGACGTGATCAGCCCGCAATACATCGCCGACCTGATCAGCTGGGGCGCCATCGGCGCACGCACGACGGAGTCGCAGGTGCACCGCGAGCTGGCCTCGGGACTGTCGTGCCCCGTCGGCTTCAAGAATGGCACGGACGGCAATGTGAAAATCGCCGTGGAAGCCATCAAGGCCGCCTCGCAGCCGCACCATTTTCTCTCCGTCACGAAGGGCGGCCACTCGGCCATCGTCTCGACCAACGGCAACGAGGATTGCCACATCATCTTGCGCGGCGGCAAGACGCCCAACTATGACGCGGCCAGCGTGGACGACGCGTGCAAGGCCATCGCGGCGCAAGGCCTGGCGGCGCGCCTGATGATCGACGCCTCGCATGCGAACAGCTCGAAAAAACCGGAAAACCAGATCCCCGTGTGCGCCGACATCGCCAGCCAGGTGGCGGGCGGCGACAGCCGCATCGTCGGCGTGATGGTGGAGTCGCACCTGGTGGCGGGGCGCCAGGATTTGATCCCGGGCAAGGAATTGATCTATGGCCAATCCGTCACGGATGGCTGCATCGACTGGAGCGCCAGCGTGGCCGTGCTGGAAAACCTGGCGCAAGCCGTCAAGCAGCGCCGCCTGCAGGGCGACGCGGAATGAAATGATGTGGCGCGCCGCATGAAAAAAAACCCCGGAAAGCTTAGCTTTCCGGGGTTTTTCAGTTTTCAGCTGACGGTGAGCTTAGAACTTGTAGGAACCGCTCACATAGAACTGGCGGCCCAGGGCGCTCGAGTACGATGGGTTGTAGCCCACTTGATGCGAACCCGTGTTACGCAAGGTGAACGGCGGGTCGCGGTCGAACAGGTTCAGGATGCCGCCCGTGATTTCCACGTTCTTCAGCGGACGATAAGCCGTCTGGAAGTCGAAGGTGGTGTAGCTCGGCACTTCCAGCTGGATGCCATAGCATTCGCCAGGGCTGCCGGCGACGATCACGGCGCAACCATTTGCCGTCTGTTCCTTGTCCGTGTAACCATTGCGGTAGCTGGCGCTCAGCGTATGCGTGAACTTGGCCGTCTCGTACGTGCTGGTGGCACGGATGATGTTGCGGAAGCTGACCTTGTCGTTCGAACCGTAGCGATTCAGGCTGGTTTCCCATTGATCATTGGTGCCTGGCGTCGTGTAGCGCGAGCGCAGCAGGTAGGTACCCATCAGTCGGCTCGTCAGGCGGCCGTCCAGCAGCTTCATCTTGTGGGTGAAGTCGTAGTCGATACCGCGGTTTTCCACCTTGCCGATGTTGATTGGCAGCAGTTTGACGGCCAGCACGTCCTTGCCCGTCGAGGTGATGTGCTTGGTGGTGAACAGGTCGGCGTACTTGGCCGGATTGTTGAAGATCAAGCCTTCGGAGACCGCGGTCACCTGATCGTTGATCTGTACGTTCCACAGGTCGAACGACATCGACAGGCTGTCGATCGGCTCAAATACGGTACCGATGCTCCATTGCTTCGACGTTTCCGGTTTCAATTCCGGATTGCCGCCCTGGAAGGCTTCGAACTGCTGGCGCACCACGCCTTCGCAATAGTTGGCCAGCGGATGGCCGCCCATGCCGTTTGCCGCCGTCAACGGGCATTGGTAGTTACCGCCCGTGACGCCCCAGTCTTCCAGTGGGCCGGCAATTTCCTGCATGCTGGCGGCGCGGAAGCCGGTGCCGGCAGCGGCGCGGAACATCAGGTTCTTGGTCGCGGAATACTTGCCGCTGACTTTCCAGGTGGTGGCGTTTTCTTTCTTGCCTACCGTCTTGCCCGTCAGCTTGTCGTCGATGGCGCCGATCTGGTCATAACGCAGCGAGCCGGTCATTTCCAGTTTTTTCGAAATCGGCAGCATCAGTTCGGCATACGCGCCAGCGTTGTCGCGTGCGTATTCGCTGTCGACCTGTGCATTGTCAAACAGGATTTGCGCCTGCTTGGCGACGTCCGCCTGCTGCACCTTGTACGACGTGTTGCGGTAGTCGGCGCCCACGCCCAGCATGGCGGTGCCGCCTGGCAGCGAGAACACGGGACGCGAAGCGCGGCCATCGACGCCCTTCATTTCCACGGTTTGCGTGTTGTAGGTGCCGCTGAAACCGGTGCCCATCAATGCCTGGCGCATGGCGTCCGGCATGGAACCTACAGGGTAGGCGAACGGGTCGATATTGCCGGCGGCGATTTGCGCGTCGAACTTGTCGGCCAGCGGGAAACCGCTGACATAGGTCTGCGTTTGCTTGTTTTTCGAGTACGTTACAGCCGAGTTGATATCCCAGCCGAATGCATTGCCATCGATGCCGGCGACGATATGGGTGGCTTTGGTGCCATAGTCGTAGACGCGGTTGCCCATTTCCGACAGGCGGTATTTGGCGACGGCGCCCGTGGCATTGGCCAACTGCGCCGGCGTCAGGTTAGGCGCCAGGTATTTGTTGAACAGCGGCGAGCCGACATCGACGGAGAAATCGGCCGGGTACGGCGCAATGCTGGCGATGACGCGCGCTTCTGTGTAAGCAAGGTCATAGAAACCCTGGAAGCCGGTCTTGCCCAGTTTGACGGTACCCGAGCTGAAGATGGCATCGCGCTTCGATTCGGGATTGATTTCGATGGTCGATGGCGAATCGAAATAGCAATTGCCGTCGCCATAGAAATCCATGTTGCTGGCGGCGCACTTGCCGCCATGGGCCAGTGCATACGGGTTCAGGTTGACGGTATCGACGAAAGGCTCTTTGGTCTTCGGATTGATGACCACCTGACCCGTTACCGGGTCGGTACGGTTGTAATCGACAGCCGCATTGCCCGGGGCCGAACGCGAGGAACCGTTGATGAATTGCAGCGCCTTGCCGGTCTTCGGATCGTTGAAATTGATGATGCCGCTTTTCGCGAAGCTGCGCTGCGATGCTTTCAGCGATTTTTGTTCGTCATGGCTGGCCGACACGAAGATGCTGTAGCCGTCTTCGTCGATGTCGCCAAAGCCCTTGCTGATGGAAATGGAATTGCTGGCGCCGCCTTTTTCTTCCGGGCGCGAGTACTTGGCATTGATTTCCAGCGGCGCCGCACCTTTTTTCAGGATGAAGTTGACCACGCCGGCGATGGCATCGGCGCCGTACAGGGCCGAGGCGCCGTCAGTCAGCACTTCGACGCGTTCGATGGCCGACAGGGGGATCGAGTTCAGGTCGATGGTGGTGCCTGAATTGGACGGCGCCACACGGCGGCCGTTCAGCAGCACCAGCGTGTAGGCCGCGCCAATATCGTGGATCGATGCCGTGGTGACGCCGCCGCCGCCGCCGCCAACCGAATCGGCCGCCACGGAGAAGCCTTGCATCGCCGGGATTTGCTGGATGAAATCGGTGACCGTGGTGACGCCCGTTTTCTTGATATCTTTTTGATTGAACGTCTGCACCGGCAGCGACGCTTCGGAAGCGATGCGCTTGATGCTCGAACCCGTGACTTCCACGCGTTGCATGGTGCCATCTGTTGTTTCTTGTGCATACGCGGCGTGCATGCTCAGGGCCATGCCGCCTGCAAACATCAGGCGCAGCGACCGCGATATTACATTTTCTATCATCATCTGAAATTCCTTGTTATTGTGATAAAGGCGGCAATTATTTTGAAATAACTTGTTGCTTGCCAACAATTTATTTGCCTTTTTGAAAATCCACCAATGAAAATTCTGTAAATTTTCTGGGCCCTCATCAAAACATTCATGATTCAGATTGTCAATTTCGTGCGGACTTTTTGGATGAAATGCAACATATTCCTGTTTTTTTCATAATCCTTCAGTAATAAAATATCGTGAACCCTTGTCAGGCGTGCTCAGATGGGTAAAATAAAACGGCGCACATCATCGCTGACGGCGCCGCTTTTCTGTTGCTGGCACGCTGTTGCCAGCGCTGCCTGTTTTATCTGTCGCCCTGAAAATTCCCCTTAAAACGTATAGCTGCCGCGCAGGTAATACGCGTGCCCGATCGGATCCGTGTAGCGCGGGTCATAGCCTTTCTGGAACAGGGTGCCCTGGTTCGAGAACGGTGGTTCCTTGTCGAACAGGTTTTTCACGCCGGCCGTCAGCAGCAAGCCTTTCCACACGTAGCTGCCCGACACGTTCAGCAGGCTGTAGGAGGGCACATCGTGGCGGTATTGCGGATCGACCTGGTTCTGGTCCGTGTAGCCGGACTTGAACGATTGCGACACGGTGGCGCCCCAGTTGCCCTTGCGCCAGTTCAGCGCGGCCGTGTGTTTCCAGCGGAACACGGGATTGTTGTCCGCATAGCGGCCCACGTTGGCGATGAATTCGCCGCCGCGCTCGTTCTGGTAGTCATACTTGTGGGTCCAGGTGCCGTCCACCGACACGCTGAAATCGCCATAGGCGCCGCGTCCCAGGCGTGCATTCAGGCTGACGTCGATGCCGTCGGTTTTCACTTCACCGAGGTTGTCGTTCAGGTCGAGAATGGCAAAAGGCGAGCCGTCGGGATTGCGCAGGAACAAGGCCTTGTATTTCTCATAGTTGCCATAGATGGATTGCTCTGGCAGCGAGGAAATCTTGTCTTTCAGGTGGATGTTCCAGTAGTCGATGGCAACCGTGACTTCCTTGACCGGTTCGAGCACCAGGCCGAAGGCAAACGTGGTGGATTTTTCCGGTTTCAGCTTTGCATTGCCGCCTTGCAGCTTGAATTGCTGCAAGTCGCAATCGCGCAGCGGATTGGCGCCCGGCTGCGGCACGCCGCCCGGGCACAGAATCGGGTCGTCGTAGGAATCGTTGGTATCGTTCTTCGACGGCGGCGCGTTCTTTTCAAACAAGGTCGGGGCGCGGAAGCCCGTGCTGGCCGAACCGCGCAGCACCAGCGCGTTGCTGGCCTGGTAGCGCAGGGCCAGCTTGGGATTGGTGGTGCTGCCCACGTCGCTGTAATGGTCGAAGCGGGCGGCCAGCTGCACTTCCAGATCCTTGATCAATGGCAAGTTGACTTCGCCGAAGACGGCCTGGATGGTGCGCGAACCGCTTTTCGACAGCGAACCGGACAGGCCGGAACTGGCGGCCTGGCTGGCGATATCGCGGTTGACATTGAAGTCGGCTTTTTCACGCCGCAGCTCGCCGCCGAGAGCGATGGCCAGCGGGCCGCCGGCCAGCTGCATCAGTTCGCGGCTGCCCTTGATGTCGAAGCCCGTGGTGGTGACCTTGGCATTTTGCACTTCGCCGCGCAGGGCCGTGCTGTCCAGGTAAGCCTTGCCGGCCGCGTCCTGCATGCCGAAGGGGTTCAGGATGCCATTGAGCACGCCAGCGGCAAAGCCCGCATCCTGCACATAGCCGCCCGTAAATTTCTCGGACGACTTGCTGATCGCATGGCTCAGGCCCGTCTTGTAGTCCCAGCCAGCCAGCTCGCCTTCGAGGGCCAGCACCAGGCGGTCCGCCTTGCCGGTGGAATCGATCTGCCGCTGACCCGCTTCCACAGGGCGCCAGTTGACGCTCAGCGGCTGTCCCGACAGCCCCGGCTGGGCCGGCACGCCGCCCGCATTGCCCGGATAGTATTTGCTGGTATTGGGCAAGATCAAGCCCGTTTGCGGCGGCGGCGCCGTGCGCGCCTCCACCTTGTTTTCCGAATGCAGATATTCCACGGTGGCCAGGTGCCCGTCGCCCAGCTTGAAGGCGCCCTTGCCGAAGAATGCCACCTGCTCCTGTGCCGGCAGGTCGTCGATCTGCCGCGTGTAGTCCTGGCGGCAGGTGCCGTTGGCCGCCGCCACGGACAGGGGCGGGTTGCAGCCCGTGGCCGCATACGGATTGCCGGCCAGGCCCTTGCCGCCATTGGCCGCCGCATCGAAGTAGTTGCCGGGGAAAGTGGTGCCGCTGGTGAGCGACAGGCCGCGCTCGGGAATGATGCCCGTTGCCGAGAAGGCGCGGTCTTGCGAGGTCAGCACATTTTGCTTGTGGTAATCGACCACGCCGAAAATATTGTAGCCGTCCGTATCGAGCTTGCCGAAGCCCGTCGACAGGTTGATGCGGTGTTCGCCAGCCCCCTTGTGCTCGGGCGCGACGACCTCGGCGGTGATATTCGTGACGTTGACCGAGCGCTTGGTGATGAAGTTGATGACGCCGCCGATGGCGTCCGTGCCGTAGATGGCCGAGGCGCCGTCGCGCAGTACTTCGACGCGCTCCAGCGCGGCGATGGGAATGATGTTCAGGTCGACGCTGGCGCCGTCATACGGATGGTTGGCGATGCGCCGGCCATTGAGCAGCACCAGGGTCTTGTCGCCGCCCAGGCCGCGCAAGTCGGCGCTGGCCTGGCCGCCCGTGGGCAAGCCGCTGGTATTGCCGCCGACGGCATTGCCGCTGCCCATGCTGGAGGAATTCGAGGGTATCTTGCTGAGCACTTCCTGGGCGGTGGTCAGGCCCTGTTTGGCGAAATCCTCGGCCTTGAAGATGGACAGCGGCGTGGCCGTTTCCGAAACGAGGCGCTTGATGGACGAACCGGTGACTTCGACGCGCTGCATGCCGGCCGTTTCACCGGTTTCCTGGGCCAGTGCCGGCTGGCTGAGGATGCCGGCGGCGAGGCCGCTGGCGCAGATCAGGCGGATGGAGCGGGACAGGCATATTTCTCTAATCATGTTCAAGACTCCTGATGAAGCGGTTGGCTAAAAGGGCAAGAACGGCCGCGCTGGTTGGCGCACCGAGAATATTAAAAAGGATTTATATCTTTTCAACGGAGCCACTGTAATGATCCGCAAAAGTCCTTGTCAACATGGCAAACGGCTTTGTGTGCTTAAACAACGTAGTACGTCATTGGTACTGATTTAAAACAAAGAAGATGCATTTTGTGCCACATTGGCGAGGAAAACGGCCGTGCCCAATGCAGGCTTCGGGTAAGCAAAATAAAAACGCCCGCTGCGGTGCAACGGGCGTTGGCGTGACTGGCATGGCGATAGTGACTTGCGCCTGCGCCGGGGCTTAGAAGAACTTGTAGCTGGCGCCCAGTTTGAAGTAGCGGCCGATGGCGCCGCTGGCATCCATCGGGTTGTAGCTCATGCCGCCGTAGGTCAGCGGGTCGAGCGGCGCGATCTTGTCGGTCACGTTGTTGATCGAGGCAAACAGTTGCAGCTGTTTGTTGACGTTCCAGCGGCTCGACAGGTCCAGCGTGGTGAACGAAGCGAGCTTGCAACCGTTCGGCGCCGGCGTGCCGTCGGCCAGCTTGGAGGCGCACGGCTTGCCTTCAAACAGGATGTTTTTCATGTCCGAGCGGTAGTTCAGCACGCCGCTGAAGTTCCAGTTGCCCAGGTCCCACGAGCCGGTGAGATTGATCTTGTCCTTTGGCGTGCCGGCGCAGTTGGAGGTATCGCAATTGCCATG
This sequence comes from Janthinobacterium sp. PAMC25594, assembly GCF_019443505.1. Classification (NCBI taxonomy): domain Bacteria; kingdom Pseudomonadati; phylum Pseudomonadota; class Betaproteobacteria; order Burkholderiales; family Oxalobacteraceae; genus Janthinobacterium; species Janthinobacterium sp. PAMC25594. The sequence continues at coordinate 2,762,641 of NZ_CP080377.1, read as the reverse complement.
CGTGCCAGCGAACTGGTAGCGCACGGTGGCCGACTCGGCGCGTACCCACGAGGCGATGTGGGTCCAGGTCAGGCCAAACGTGGCGCGGCCGTAGTCGCCCAGGCGCACGCGCTGCTTGACGTCCAGGTCGACCCCCTTGATCTCCGTGAAGCTGGAGTTGCGGTATGGCGCCTTGGTGATCAGCAAGGTGCCCGTGTTCGGCGTGACCACGCCATTGATGGTCAGGTTGTTGTCGGCGCGGACGGCGGTCGGCAGTGCGGCCGCTTCGTTGTACGGCAGCGGATTGATCTCGTTTTCACGCTTGATCTTCCAGCCATCGAGCGACAGGCTGGTATCGTTGAACGGATCCCACACGAGGCCCAGGGTGTAGCCCTTGGACTTTTCCGGCTTGAGGCTGGGGTCGCCGATCTTGACGGCCGCCACCTGCAGTTCGCAGTCGCTGGCATTGGCGCCCGGCAGGCGGGTGCCGCCCGGGCAGCGCACGGGATCGCTCACCGTCGAGGTGCCCGTCGATTGAGAATTGGCATTGCTTTCCGCTGGACCAGGTGCGCGGAAGCCTTCCGAATATGTGCCGCGCACGGCGAAGGTCTTCAGCGGCGTCCACTTGGCGCCCAGTTTCGGCGTGGTCGAGGAGAACCGGTCATATTTGTCGTAACGCAAGGCGCCCGACAGTTCCACCGTCTTGATCACGGGCGCCAGCACTTCGAAGAACACGGCCGAGACCTTGCTGTCGCCTTTGGCCGCCACATAGCTGGAGTTGATGGAACCGTCCTGCGTGCCCGACAGCGATGGATTGTCGAGCTTGTCGCGGCGGTGTTCCGCGCCTACGGCCAGGCCCAGGGAGCCACCCGGCAACTGCATGAGTTCGCGCGATGCCTTGAAGTCGATGATGTCGAGCTTGGTGGTGGAATCGGAGGTGGCGTTCGTCACCATGGCCGCATACAGCGAGGCCGGATTCTTGCCTGCCTGCGCGCCGATGTAGTACGGGAAGTGTGGGCTGTTCGGATTGCCCAGCGCATCCTTGACGACGGCCATGTTCAGCATGTTGCTGTAATCGAGGTGCAGCTTCGATTCCGAATGCGTATAGCCGGCATCGTAGTCCCAGCCCATGGCGTTGCCCTTGATGCCGAGCACGATGCGGTTGAACTCGTTGTTGGCCTGGCGCGTGCTGGCGCCCACGTCGAAGGCCTGGTAGCGCACGCGCACGGGCACGCCATACGGATTTTGCGGATGGTTGGCGGCCAGCACAATGGTGGTGCCGGCGCCGGAACCGTAGTTGACGACGCCAGTCGGGCTGGTGGCATTCGGCGGGAAGGCGATGGTCGGCGTGATCGATGGCGGTATCAGGGTGAAGGCCGTATCGCGCTTCGAATAACCCGCTTCCGCATACACCTGGGTGTCGGCATTGACTTGCCAGGTGCCGCGCGTGTACAGGTTGATCGATTCGATCTTCGGCTGCATCGAGCGGAACTGGTCGTGGTGCCACAGGCAGCCGCCTTTCGGATCTTGCGGTGAAGACACGGACAAGTTGGCGCAGCCGGGCAGGGACACATAGTTGTTGGTGACGGGGTCGCGGATCAGGCCCGTCGGCGCGGCATTCGCATCGTTGTTGCCATTGATGTAGCCGCCGGCGAACTGGGTGTTGATCGCGTAGCCATACGGCCGCAGGTCGGCCTTGCCTATCCATTTGCGGCCGGCGCGGTCATTGTTCATCAGCATGTCCGATTTGCTGTACTCGGCATTGAGGACGAAGTTGAATTTATCCGTGTCCAGGTTGCCCTTGCCGAAGGTCAGCGAGGCGCGGTGCTGCTTGGCGTCGCTGTCGCCGGAGATGCCCGTGTCGCCTTTCAGGGTCAGGCCTTCGAAGTCCTTGCGCAGGATGATGTTGACGACGCCGGCGATGGCGTCCGCGCCGTAGGTCGACGATGCGCCATCCTTGAGGATTTCGATGCGCTCGACGATCTGCATCGGCACGGTGGACAGGTCGGTAAAGCTCTTCTGGCCGTCATCGGCGCGCGCGAACGGCGCCATGCGGCGGCCATTGAGCAAGACCAGGGTCGAGGTGGCGCCCAGGCCGCGCAGCGAGATGGCCGTGGAGCCGGCGGCAAAGCCGTTGCCGAAGCCCGTCGGCAGGGAGCCGGCGCCATCGGCGGTCAGGGTTTGCAGGTATTCGGCGACAGTGGCCTTACCCGATTTCATCAAATCGTCGCGGGTGATGACCTGTACCGGCGATGCGGTCTCGGCCGTGGCCCGTTTGATGCTCGAGCCTGTAATTTCCACACGTTGTACATTGGCGTCTTGCGCCATTGCCGGCGCAGCCATCATGCCTAGGCTGAGCGCTGCTACGCTACCTGAAAAAATCAGGCGTACGGATCGGGACATCACTGTTTCCATCATCATTCTCAGAACTCCGAAAGTGTGCTCGGCCGGCCCTTGTGCGGCACAGCTTTGCCAGGGTGATAAAGATTGCTGCGTCGGCAATCGCCATGGGTCAAACGGCATATCGCGTGAATTGCCGTCATTGATAAGACCACTTGCCAAGAAACTTTGTCAACGCACACGCATGTGCTTTCATCATGGAAACAACAGTGTTTTTTAGAATGTTGATATGTTTTAATATTTGCAATTATTTTAATGTTGCACTGCGATGCGTATTTTTCGTACTGCCATAAAAACAGTTGTCATTGGCGGCCGTAACGGTTACTGCCAAGTCGATTTTTCATGGCGGCGGCCTGTCTTTGTTGCGGTGCGGAAAATTCTCTCCGCAAGGCAGGTGGCCGTGGCTGCGCGCCACGCCAGTGCTGCGGCTTTTCGCCCGGCGAACGGAATATGCGTTATCGTTACGCCTTTTTCCGGCTCGCCTGCTTGTGGGTGTGGCTGGCGACGAACAAGGCACAGATCTTGCGAGGATGGACTGGTTTTGGCGGTGGACTCCTGTATCCCAGGGGGAAGCCAGTACAAGCGCACTAATACGGTGCGACAGATAATCGAGATGAAGGGTATTACATGAAGTCACCATGGATGCGGCGCGTGGCGCTGCTCGCCTGCCTGGCCACCCTGCCGCTGGCGGCCGTTGCCGTTGCTGCGGATGCCACCCCGGCCCCCGCGGCCGCGCCGGTGAAAACCTTGCGCTATATCCTGCCGGCCGCCGAGACGGGTTTCGACCCGGCCACCGCGCGCGACCTGTATTCTAACCACATCACGCAGGCCGTCTTCGACACCCTGTACACGTATGACTACCTGGCGCGCCCCGTCAAGGTGGTGCCCGGCGCGGCGGCCGCCATGCCGGAAGTGTCGGCCGACGGCAAGACCTACACCATCCGCCTGAAAAAAGGCATCCTGTTCACGCCCGACGCCGCGTTCGGCGGCAAGCGCCGCGAACTGACGATGGCCGATTATGTGTATTCGTGGAAGCGTTTGTTCGACCCGCGCCTGGCCTCGCCGCACAGCTGGCTGTTCGAAGGCAAGGTAGTGGGCCTGGACGATCTGGCCAAGGAAGCGGCCAAGTCGAACAAACTCGATTTCAATAAAAAGGTGGCGGGCCTGGAAATCCTCGACCCGTACACCCTGCGCATCTCGCTGACCAAGACCGATTTCAATTTCCCCATGATTCTCGCCTATGTGCCGACGGCTGCCGTGGCGCGCGAAGTGGTGGAAAAATACGGCGACGTGAAGGGCGAAGTGGGCTCGAATCCTGTCGGCACCGGCTACTACACCTTGGGCGAATGGACGCGCGGCAACCGCATCGTTTTAAACCGCAATCCGCAGCACTTGCCCGAGACGTGGAATTTCATGGCCGGCGACGACCCGGACGACCAGCGCATCGTGCGCCAGATGCAGGGCAAGCGCATACCCGCCATCGACCGCATCGAAATTTCCGTGATGATCGAAGACCAGTCGCGCTGGCTGTCTTTCCAGAGCGGCGGCACGGACGTGTTCTGGCTCGATGGCCCGCTGGCGCCGAAAGCCTTGCTGAACGGCAAACTGCGCCCCGAGCTGGCGGAGAAGGGCGTGCAACTGTCGCGCCTGCTCGATCCCGAGATCAGCTATTACTACTGGAATATGCAAGACCCGACCCTGGGTGGCTTCAGCAAGGAAAAGATCGCCCTGCGCCGCGCCATTGCCATGGCGCACAATATCGACGAGGAAATCCGCATCATCTGGAATGGCCAGGCCAAGCGCCTCGACTATCCAATTCCACCGGGCGTGGTCGGCTACGACCCGCACTATAAATCCCTGCTGCAATACGATCCCGTGCTGGCGAATAAACTGCTGGATAAATTCGGCTACAAGAAGGGCGCCGACGGCTGGCGTACTTTGCCAGATGGCAAGCCGCTGCTGATCCGCTACGCTTCGCGCAACGAAGCCAATGGCGTGCTGCAGGCGGAAATGTGGCGCAAGACGTACAACTCGCTGGGCATCCGCATGGAAAACGACCGCATGATCTTTTCCGACATTCTGAAGACGGAAAAGCAGTGCAAGATGCAGACGCGCACGGCACCGTGGCTGGCCGATTATCCGGACGGCGACAACTTCATGCAGCTGTTCTATGGCCCGAACACGCACCAGAACAACAATGGTTGCTACCAGGACCCCGAGTACGATAAATGGTATGCGGCCAGCCAGGCCATGCCGGCCAGCCCCGAGCGCGACGAGCTGTTCCACAAGATGGCGCGCCGCCTGGAAGTCAATGCGGGCGCCCTGATCGGCTACGCGCGCTATCGCAACATGCTGGCGCAAAAGTCGGTGCAAGGCTACAAGAAGCACCCGATCCTGTTCCAGGAATGGGCCTTCATGGACATTGACAGCAATGGCGCACCAGTTCCCGCGCCAGCCGCCAAATAAGCGCAGCTTATAAAAACAAGGAATCATTATGTTTGCTTATATCCTGCGCCGTCTGTGGCAGATGCTGCCCACCATGCTGGGCGTCGTCCTGCTGGTGTTTATATTGTTCAACTGGGTGGGCGGCGACCCCGCCTACATTTTGGCCGGCAAGATGTCGAGCGCGGAAAGCATCGCCAACATCCGCCGCCAGCTCGGTGTCGACCAGCCGTACTACGTGCAGCTGTGGATCTTCATCAAGCAGATCGTCACGTTTGACTTCGGCCAGAGCTGGGCGACTGGCGAGTCCGTGTCGCACATCATCACCTCGCGCCTGGGGCCGTCGATGATGGTCTTGATCCCGCTGACCGTGCTGGAAACGTTTTTTGGCGTGGCGCTGGCGCTGGCCATCGCCTTCGTGCGCGGTTCGCTGACGGACCGGATGGTGATGATCGCCTGCACGGTGGGCATGTCGATTTCCATTCTCGTCTACATCATCGTCTTCCAGTATGGCTTCGCCTATAAACTGGGCCTGTTCCCCGTGCAGGGCTGGGGCGACAGCTTCTGGGAAAACCTGCTGCGCTATTCGACCCTGCCGATTCTGATCGGCCTGGCCGTGTCGATCGCGCCGACCCTGCGCCTGTTCCGCACCTTCGTGCTGGACGAAGCGAACCAGGATTACGTGCGCACGGCGCGCGCCAAGGGCCTCAAGGAAGGCCGCATCATGTGGGTGCACGTGCTGCGCAACGCCGGCATCCCCATCATTACCTATGTGATGTCGAACTTGCCGGCCCTGCTGATCGGCGCTTTCCTGCTCGAGCGCTTTTTCGGCATCCCCGGCATCGGGCGTGAAGTGATTCTGGCCGTCGAGCGCAGCGACTTTCCGGTGATCAAGGCGATCACCGTGTACGTCGCCGCCGCCACCATGCTCTTCAACCTGCTCACCGACCTGCTGTACCAGGCGGTCGATCCTCGCGTACAACTGAAGTAGAAAGAGACGATGTCGAAACCTCATACATCGCCCGGCCTGTGGGCCCTGGCGTGGCGCCGTTTGCGCGGCGACAAGATTGCAATGGTATCGCTGGCCGTGGTCGGCGCCTTTTTCCTGCTGGTGCTGGCCTCCGCCAGCGGCCTGGTGGCCTCGAACTGGGAAGATGAAGTGGCCGTCAGCTATGCGCCGCCCACTTTTGTGGGTGCCGACAAGGACGCGGCCGGCGCCGGCGACGGCGCCATTCCCCAGTCCGACGAGCGCAGCGCGCCGACACCCGTCAATGTGCTCGACCTGCTGGCCGACGATATCGCCGAACTGCGCGCGCAGATGGGCAGCAATCCTTCTGCCGGCGTGGACATGTACGGCGTCACCGACCCGCTGGCCGACGACTTGACGGCCTTGCGCGCCGGCATGGGCAAGGCCAAGAAATTGATCGCGCACAAGGCGGCGACACTGCCATTCGGCGCCGACAAGTGGGGCCACGACATCGTGCAGAAAACCATCAAGGGCGGCGAGACATCGATCGTCGTGGGTCTGGTGGCGGCCTTGCTGGCCGTTGTGCTGGGCACACTGTTTGGCGCCGTGTCCGGCTACTTCGGCGGCATCGTCGATGACTTTTTTAATTGGTTCTACAGCATCTTCACGTCGATTCCGTCGATCTTGATGATCTTGACGGTGGCGGCCGTGCTGCAACAGAAGGGCGTGCTGACCATCGTGCTGATCCTCGGTTTGACGGGCTGGACGGGGCCGTACCGCCTGATCCGCGCCGAATACATCAAGCACAAGGCGCGCGAATACGTGATGGCGGCCGACGCCATCGGCGCCTCGCACTGGCGCAAGATGTTTTCGCATATCTTCCCGAACGTCAGTCACGTGGCGCTGGTGCAAATGTCGATTCTGGTGGTGGGCTTCATCAAGGCCGAAGTGATTCTGAGCTTCCTCGGCTTTGGCGTGCCGGTGGGCACCGTCTCGTGGGGCAGCATGCTCAACGAGGCACAAAATGAACTGATCCTGGGCAAATGGTGGCAGCTGACAGCCGCCGCCACGGCGATGGCCGTGCTGGTGACGGCGTTCTCGCTGTTTACCGATGCCTTGCGCGATGCGCTCGACCCCAAAGTGAAATAGGAGTTGCTCATGGACCAGAATAACCTGTTGGAAGTGCGCGACCTGCGCGTCACCTTCCGCCTGGACAAGAAGACCACGTTCGAAGCCGTCAAGGGCATCTCGTTCAACGTGCCGCGCAACAGCACCGTCGCCCTGGTGGGCGAGTCGGGCAGCGGCAAGTCCGTCAGCTCCTTGGCCGTGATGGGCTTGTTGCCGCCAGATAACACCATCATCGACAAGCAATCGAGCATCCTTTTCGGCGGGCGCGATTTGCTGCAATTGTCGATCGCCGAGCGGCGCACCATGTGCGGCAAGGATATCTCGATGATCTTCCAAGAGCCGATGTCGTCGCTGAACCCCGTGTTTACGGTGGGCTTCCAGATCGCCGAAGTGTTGCGCCAGCATATGGGCATGAACCGCAAGCAGGCGCGCGCGCGCACGCTGGAGTTGCTCGACGAAGTGGGCATACCCGATCCCGCCACCAAGATCGACGCCTATCCGAGCCAGATGTCGGGCGGCCAGCAGCAGCGCGTGATGATCGCCATGGCGATCGCCTGCGAACCGAAACTGCTGATCGCGGACGAACCGACGACGGCGCTGGACGTGACGATCCAGAAGCAGATCATGGACCTGATCGCGGCGCTGCAAAAGAAGCATCAAATGTCCGTGCTCTTCATTACCCATGACCTGGGCCTGGTGGGAGAGATCGCCGACCAGGTGATCGTCATGCGCCATGGCGAAGTGCGCGAGACGGGGGAAGTGCGACAAGTGTTTGAAGCGCCGGCCGACGCTTATACCAAAGCCCTGCTGCATTGCCGCCCGTCCCTGGACCAGCGCCCGTGGCGCTTGCCCGTCATTGCTGATTACATGGACGGCAAGGCCGGCCCCGGCATCGAAATGCAACAGCGCACGCGCGGCTACACGCCGGGCGACGAACCGGTGCTGGTGGTGAATAACCTCAGTAAAAGCTTTTATACGCGTGTAGGCCTGTTCGGCAAGCGCGAATTCCAGGCCGTCAAGGATGTGTCCTTCACTTTACCGCGCGGAAAAACCCTGGGCGTGGTGGGCGAGTCCGGTTCCGGCAAGACGACGGTGGGCCTGACCTTGCTGCGCCTGCACCAGGCAACGAGTGGCACGGCCATGTTCCACGGCAAGGACCTCATTTCCATGCCGAACAGGGAGTATTTGCCCTATAAACGCCGCATCCAGATCATCTTCCAGAATCCGTATGCGTCCCTGAACCCCCGCTTTACGGTGGGACAGATCTTGCTGGAGCCGATGCGCATTCACAAGATCGGCGCGAACGACCAGGAACGCATCGCCAAGGCCTACTGGCTGCTCGATAAAGTCGGCTTGCCGGAACAGGCTTTCCACCGCTATCCGCATGAGTTTTCCGGCGGTCAACGCCAGCGCATCGCGATTGCCCGCTGCCTGACCATGCAGCCGGAAATTCTGGTGTGCGACGAATCCGTGTCGGCGTTGGACGTGTCGGTGCAGGCGCAGGTGCTCAACCTGTTGCAGGATTTGCAGGATGAATTCGGCTTGTCGTACATCTTCATCTCGCACGACTTATCCGTGGTGAAATACATCGCCGACCAGGTGATGGTGATGCACAAGGGGCAAGTGGTGGAGCTGGCCGATTCGGATGAGCTGTACCGCAATCCCGTGCATCCGTACACGCGGACCTTATTGAGTGCGATCCCGAAGGGCGTGCAAATATAAACACGCTTTTACGGTAAGATAGCGGCCATGCCCAACCTCATTTACCTGCTCGAACATTACGGTGTCCTGATTGTCTTTGGCATCGTGCTGGTGGAGCAGCTCGGCTTGCCGATACCCGCCTTTCCCATCCTCGTGGTGGCGGGTGCGCTGGCCGTCGATGGCGACATGAATGGGGGGCTGGTGCTGGCCGCCGCGCTGGGTGCCTGCCTGATCAGCGACTTCACATGGTTCCGCGCGGGCCGGCATTTCGGCAAGCGCATCCTGCGGCTGCTGTGCCGCATCTCGCTGTCGCCCGATTACTGCGTCAGCCAGACGGAAGACAAATTCAAGCGCTGGGGCCCGAAAGCCCTGATCGTTTCCAAGTTCGTGCCGGGATTCAATACCGTGGCCGCGCCCATGTCGGGCGCGCTGGGCACGCCGCCGGGCCTGTTCTTCTTGTACGCGAGCCTGGGCGCCTTGCTGTGGAGCGGCACGGGCATCGTCGTCGGCGTGATTTTCCATGCCAGCGTGCAGCAGGTGCTCGACTTGCTCAGCACCATGGGCAGCACGGCTTTGCTGATGCTGGCCACCTTGCTGGGCTTGTTCCTGCTGTATAAATTCCTCGAACGCCGGCGTTTCCGCCAGGCCTTGCAAATCGAGCGCATCGGCATCGATGAATTGTTCGAACTCATAGAGCAGGGCGAAGAACCGCTGATGGTCGACGCGCGCAGTGCCACGGCGCAGGCGCTGGAGCCGGCCGTGCCGGGCGCCTTGTTCTTCAATGGCAAGGAACCTGTGCCGGCCTTGATCGGCATGGACAAGGACCGCCACATCATCGTGTATTGCAGCTGTCCCAACGATGTGACGGCCGCGCAAGTGGCCCAGCTGCTGCACCAGCACGGCTTTCACCGGGCCAAGCCCCTGCATGGCGGCCTCGATGCGTGGAACGCCGCCTACCGCTCGGACCAGCCGGCGCCCGCCAGCCTGCTGGGCGAAGGCATGCCCTCCTGATCAGTAAAAACCGGTAGTAATAATACGAAAACACCGCCGCCGGGCCACCGGGACGGCAGCGCCACGCCTGCGCCGTTCCATACAAAGCGGCTTTGCGCAAACTGCGGCATACTCTCCGTGGAGGGCTATTCCTGCTGCTGTGCAGCATGCTTTTCGCGCGCTTGTCGAGTGCAAGTACTTACTATAAATCATTGTTTTTGAGTAATTTTGGCGCCGCCTGTTGCATTTGGAGTGGAACTACCAATAAAGGCCTGATTTGATGTACTTAAACTACAAACTTTGCTTGCCTCCGGGCGCATTCATCCTTTAAGCTTGGCGTCCCATGCGTCCCACTTCATCATTTAAAATCATGAGCGCTTCGTCTTCTCCCGTACTGCCGACTTCCGCCTTTGCCGATGGACCGCGCCTGCTGGCCGACGTGGGCGGCACCAATGCCCGTTTCGCCCTGGAAGTGGCCACCGGCCACATCACCCTGGTGGAAGTGCTGCCCTGTGCCGATTACCCGAGCCTGTCCGCCGCCCTGCAAGCCTATCTGGCCCTGCCGCACATCGCCGCCGCTGGCGGGCAAGCTGTGCGCCATGCCGTGATCGCCATCGCCAACCCGGTCGACGGCGATTTCCTCAGCATGACGAATCACCACTGGTCGTTCTCGATCCGCGCCATGCGCGAAGAGTGCGGTTTCACGACCCTGGACGTGGTCAACGATTTCACGGCCCTGGCGCGCTCCTTGCCGCAGCTGTCGAGCGAACAAAAACACCAGGTGGGCGCGGGCACGGCCCGTCCGAACACGGCCATCGGCCTGATCGGCGCCGGCACTGGCCTGGGCGTGTCGGGTCTGATTCCCTCGCACGGCGGCTGGATCGCCCTGCAAAGCGAAGGCGGCCACGTCAGCTTCGCGCCGTTCAATGAAGTGGAAGTGAGCATTCTGCAATTTGCCTGGCGCGAATACGAGCACGTCTCGGCCGAACGCCTGATTTCCGGCGATGGCCTGGAACTGATCTACCGCGCCCTGGCCGACCGCGCGGGCGTGCCGGCGGAAGCCTTGCCGGCGGCGGAGATCACGCGCCGCGCGCTGGCCGGCGAATCCCAGCTGTGCGACGACGTCATCGAAGCGTTCTGCTGCATGCTGGGCACGGTGGCGGGCAACGTCGCCGTCACCCTGGGCGCGCTGGGCGGTATTTATATCGGCGGCGGCATCGTGCCGCGCCTGGGCGCGCGTTTCGACCGCTCCGGCTTCCGCGCCCGTTTCGAGCGCAAGGGCCGCTTCGCCAATTATGTCTCGCAAGTGCCGACCTTCGTCATCACGGCGCAGTACCCGGCTTTCCTGGGTGCATCGGCCATTCTCTCGGAGAAACTCGCCTCCCTGTGATGCGGGCAGCGGGCGATATGTCGCGCCAGAACCGGGTAAAACGCGTGTTTTGCCCGGTTTTGCGCTTTTCCGCTTTTTATCAGGTACAATTGGCATCGTTGGATGAAACGACGACTGTCGCTCTCCTGTCTGGCTGAATCTTCGCCACGGGAATAGCAGCGGCTCAGGAGTTCGTTTCATTGCTGGTTATTTAAGGCCAGCACCATGGATGGCAGGACTTTCACTGCATCCGCTTTAATCCCGCTTTGCGCGCATCGGCCAAGGCGTCGGAAAAACAGCCTCAACTTGTAACCCAGCACGGCGTCATCATCGATGTCTGCCATCTGTTACGTTGAAATGAACGTTTTTGATTTCTTTCTCTGCCTACGAATTGCAATACACATCCGCACAGAATTGCTATGAATACAATTGAGGCTAAAAAAGTCCTCGAAACCGCGTTGCTGTGCGCTCGTGAATCGCTGACGATCCACAGCCTGAAAAAGCTGTTCGTCGATGCGGACGAGAACGGTCGCGTGCGCGGTGTCGGCGTCGGCGCCGACACGATCAAGCAATTGCTGGAAGAATTGCGGCAGGAGTGGGAAGGGCGCGGCATCGAGATCGTCAGTCTGGCTTCGGGCTGGCGCTTTCAAAGCCGCCCGGAAATGAAGATGTATCTTGACCGCATGACGCCCGAGCGGCCGCCCAAGTATTCGCGGGCGACCCTGGAAACCCTGGCCATCATCGCCTACCGCCAGCCGGTGACGCGCGGCGATATCGAGGAAATCCGCGGCGTTGCCGTCAATTCGCAGACGATCAAGATGCTGGAAGACCGTGGCTGGGTCGATGCCATCGGTTACCGCGACGTGGTGGGACGGCCGGCCTTGCTGGCCACCACCAAGCAGTTTTTGGATGACCTGGGTTTGCATTCGTTGTCCCAGCTGCCGCCTTTGCAGCAAATCAGTGAAATGCAGGGCAATGGGCTCGAAGCCCTGGAAGCGGCCCTGCAAGAAAATTTTGACAAGGCAAGCAACGAGCTTGTCCCCCAGCTTGGTGCAGGTAGCAATACGGCTGTGACAGATGTAGATGTGACAGCAAGCCTTGATGCCGGCCCCGATGCTTCGCCCACGGACGAAGCCTACACTCACGACCCTGCGCCAGAACTAACGGTTGACGCTGCGCCAGGTCAGCACAGCCAAGAAACGAAGAATGAATAATCCGAACACACCCGAGACAGTAATCGCCAGCGACGAAGCCATCGTTGCCAAGCCCAAGCGCCGCACCAAGGCCCAGATCGAAGCTGATACGGCCGCTGCTGCCGTTGCCGGCGACGCCGTCGCTGCCAAGCCGAAGCGCCGCACGAAAGCCGACGTGGCCGCCGACGCGCCCGTCACCGCCGCCGCTGGCGATGCTGCCGCAGAAGCTGCGCCAGCCGTCAAGAAAACCCGCGCCAAGCCGGCCCTGAAAGCCGTCGCCGACGCCGCCGAAGCGGCCGCCGAGGCGGTTGCCGCCCCGGCGCCGCGTCCGCCGCGCGCGCGCGCCGCCGCCAAGGCCGCCGCCGCCGAGGCGGAAGCCGCGCCGGAAGTCGTCGCCGACAAGCCGGCCGAAGCACATCCGACCCGTGGTCCGCGCCAGATGCGCGGCGTACAGGCGGAACGCGCATTGCGCCAGCCGCCGCGCGCGGAAGCGCCGCAGGCGGCCGAAGCCGTTGCGGCAGCGCCTGCCGCAGAGCAAGTAGCCGCGCCTGTCGCCGATGTGTTTGATGCCGAAGGCAACCTCGTTTCCGGTCCGCGCCTGCCGCGCGGTCCGCGCAACGACGTGCCGGGCGCCGGCAAGAATGCCGGCAAGAGCCGTAAAAAGGGCAAGGGCCGCCAGGCTGCGCCAGGTAAACTCAGCGACGCTGACGCTGTCTTCTCGTTTGTCACCTCCGACGCGTTCGACAGCGAAGAAGGCGGCACGGGCCGCGTGCAGAAAGTGGCCGTGCGCCGCGACCTGACGTCCGACGACGACGCGCCGAAGCTGCACAAGGTGCTGGCCGAAGCCGGTCTCGGTTCGCGCCGCGACATGGAAGACCTGATCATGTCGGGTCGCGTGTCCGTGAATGGCGAGCCAGCCCACATCGGCCAGCGCATCTTGCCGAGCGACCACGTGCGCATCAATGGCAAGTTGATCCAGCGCCGCGTCAGCAAGAAGCCGCCAAGAGTGCTGGTGTACCACAAGCCGGCCGGCGAAATCGTCAGCCACAACGACCCGGACGGCCGTCCATCCGTGTTTGACCGCCTGCCGACCATGAAAGCGGGCAAATGGCTGGCCGTTGGTCGCCTCGACTTCAACACGGAAGGCTTGCTGCTGTTTACCACCTCCGGTGACCTGGCCAACCGCCTGATGCACCCGCGCTACGGCATCGACCGCGAGTACGCCGTGCGTACCCTGGGCGAGCTGGAAGAGGGCATGCGCCAGAAGCTGCTGGCCGGCGTCGAGCTGGAAGACGGCCTGGCGCAATTTTCGAAGATCGCCGATGGCGGCGGCGAAGGCATCAACAAGTGGTACCGCGTGGTGATCGGCGAAGGCCGTAACCGCGAAGTGCGCCGCATGTTCGAGGCGATCGGCCTGACCGTTTCGCGCCTGATCCGCACCCGCTACGGCGCCATGACCCTGCCAAGCGGCTTGAAGCGCGGTCGTTGGGAAGAAATGGAAGAAAATACCGTGCGCGATCTGTTGACCGCCTACGGCATTGAAAAGAAAATGCCGGCATCGGGCGACCCCCGTGCCGCTGGCGCCGCCAAGGGCCGCGAAGCGCGCAAGGTCGAACGCAAGGACCGCGATGACGAGCCGAATGGCAACCGCATCGATGTCAGCAACCGCAACGCCGATCCATTCCCGGTCGCGCCGCGCCGTGGCCAGCCGCAAGGCCAGTTTGCCCGTCCGCAAGGCCAGGGTCGTCCAGGCGGCACCGGCCGTCCAGGCGAAGCGCGTGGTCCTGGCCGTGGCCAGCCGCAAGGTCCGTTCCAGGGTGGGCAGCCGCGCTCGTCGGCATCGTTCGACGGTGCGCAAGGCCAAGGCCAAGGCCAAGGCCAGGGCCGTCCGCCGCGTGCGGCAGGCCAGGGTCAGGGGCGTCCTGCCGGTGGTGAAGGCCGCGCGCCGCAGCGTGGTCCGCGCCAGCCCGATCCGCTGCAAACGACCTTCGGCTTCGCCAACACGGGTCCGCGCCGCAATGCGGGCGGTGCTGCCGGTGGTCAGGCGCGTTCCGCTGGCCAACCGCGTGGCGGCATGGACCGTGGCGGCATGGATGGCATGCCGCGCCGTCGCAGCAAAGGTTAAATCAGAGGATTTCTTCTTGCGCGCCCGATAATCCGCTGCGGGCGCGCGCTCTTGTAACTGTTGTAAGCCGGGCCGCTCCTTGTGTGCGGCATTGCGGCGAAGTTAATAAGAGGTTATAATCCGCAGCCTAATAAAAGTTCTCCGCAGGGTTGTTTGGCGGGGAGTGCTTATCTGGTTGGGGAAATACAGGAAGATGGGCAGATGCCCATTTTTTTTTGTTGAACCGTTTGTCATGGCTCCGCAAGGGGCCATATATGACTTGAATGCGTGTTTTTGCATGTTGTCGGCGCTCAATGCGGCGCTGTCATGCCGAAAACGGGCCTTATTTCTGGAGAATTTCTTGCAGCAGTTGGGATTAATTGAAAAGACAGTTACAGGTCTGGGCTATGAGCTCGTTGATGTCGAACGTGCCGAGCGCGGAATGCTGCGCGTCTTTATTGATTTCAGCGCCGCCGATGCCGCTGAAAAAGGTCCGATCACGGTCGAAGACTGTGCCACGGTGAGTCACCAGTTATCGCATGTGTTGACGGTAGAGAACGTTCCTTACGAGCGTCTCGAGATTTCTTCCCCGGGTCTCGATCGTCCGGTGCGCAAGCTGGAAGACTTTGTCCGTTTCGCAGGCCAGGAAATCATCGTCAAGCTGAATGTGGCGATGCCGGGTACGAACAACCGGAAATCGTTCCAGGGGATCTTGCAAGAACCCGTGGGCGATAAATTGTCGTTGGAATTTGAAGGTAAGGATGGTCCGGCGATGTTGGAATTTACGCTCGCGGATGTGGATAAGGCACGCTTGGTGCCGCAGGTGGTTTTTAAGGGACGCAAAGCATGAGCCGCGAAGTTTTATTATTGGTTGACGCGCTGGCGCGCGAAAAAAACGTCGATAAAGATGTCGTCTTCGGCGCCCTCGAATTCGCGTTGGCGCAAGCCACGAAGAAACGGTATGAGGGTGAGGTAGACATCCGCGTTTCGATCGACCGCGAAACGGGCGAATTCGAATCGTTCCGCCGCTGGCACGTGGTGCCCGATGAAGCTGGCCTGCAATTGCCGGATCAGGAGATCCTGCATTTCGAGGCAAAAGAACAGATTTCCGATATCGAAGTCGATGACCACATCGAAGAGCCGATCGAATCCGTTGAATTTGGCCGCCGTTTCGCCCAGGATACCAAACAGGTTGTCCTGCAGCGCGTGCGTGACGCCGAACGTGAACAGATCCTGGTCGACTTCCTGGAACGCGGCGATTCGCTCGTCACCGGCACCATCAAGCGCATGGAACGCGGCGACGCCATCGTCGAATCGGGCAAGATCGAAGCGCGTCTGCCACGCGACCAGATGATCCCGAAAGAAAATCTGCGTATCGGCGACCGTGTGCGTGCCTACATCTTGCGCATCGACCGCAATATGCGCGGCCCGCAAGTGATCCTGTCGCGTACCGCGCCAGAATTCATCATGAAGCTGTTCGAACTGGAAGTGCCGGAAATCGAGCAAGGCATGCTGGAAATTAAATCCGCAGCCCGCGATGCCGGCGTACGCGCCAAGATCGCCGTCTACACGGCCGACAAGCGCATCGACCCGATCGGTACTTGCGTCGGCATGCGCGGTTCGCGCGTGCAGGCTGTCACCGGCGAGCTCGGTGGCGAACGTGTCGACATCGTGCTGTGGTCGGAAGATCCGGCGCAGTTCGTCATCGGCGCCCTGGCGCCGGCGAACGTGTCGTCGATCATGGTCGATGAAGAAAAACACGCGATGGATGTCGTCGTGGATGAAGAAAACCTGGCAATCGCGATCGGCCGTTCCGGCCAGAACGTGCGCCTGGCCTCGGACCTGACCGGCTGGAAGATCAACATCATGACGGCCGAAGAATCGGCTGACAAAGCTGCCCAGGAAACGGCTGCCGTGCGCATCCTGTTCATGGAAAAGCTCGATGTCGACCAGGAAGTGGCCGATATTCTGGTGGAAGAAGGTTTCGCCAGTCTGGAAGAAATCGCTTACGTGCCAATTTCCGAAATGCTGGAAATCGAATCGTTTGACGAAGATACCGTCAATGAACTCCGTACCCGTGCGCGTGATGCGCTCGTGACCGAAGCGATTGCTTCGGAAGAGGGTCTGGAAGGCATGGACGAGGCGTTGGTGGGTCTGGAAGGCATGGACCGCATTACCGCCGGCAAGCTGGGTCTGGCTGGTATCAAGACCGTTGAAGCATTTGCAGCACTGGCATACGACGAATTTGGCGCAATCCTGGCCTTGTCTGCGGACCGTGCGCGTGAACTGATTACAAGTGAATTTAAAGATGTGACCGACGATGAGATGAAGTTGGTTGACTCGAAATATGACGATCGTGCCAAGGCGTTGCAAGCCAAGGCATGGAGTCTGGCCGAATCCGCAAAGGCTTAATTTGAGTATCTTTATCATCTCCGCGACACATAGAAAAGAGGACTGAATGGCGAGTAACAACGTAGCCCAATTTGCCACCGAACTGAAGATGCCTGCAGATTTGCTGCTGACGCAGCTGCGTTCTGCCGGCGTCGAGAAAAGTTCGACGTCAGATCCATTGTCGAAAGATGATAAGGACAAGCTTTTGGATCATCTGCGCCGCACACACGGCGCAGCGGCTGACACAGAAAAGAAAAAAATCACCGTGACCCGCAAGGAAACGACTGAAATCAAGCAAGCTGACGCCACCGGCAAGTCGCGCACCATCCAGGTGGAAGTGCGCAAGAAACGCACTTTCGTCCAGCGTGACGAAGCTGTGCCGGTCGCGGCAGAACCGGTCGCGCCTGCCGCACCGGTGATCGATCCCGCCGACGTGGCGCGCCGTGAAGAAGATGCCCGTAAACAGGCTGAACTGATCGCCCGCCAGGAAGCCGATCTGCGCGAAAAGCAAGAACGTCTGGCCAAGCTCGACGCGGAAAAAGAAGCCCAGGCGAAAGCCACGCAACAGGCTGAATTGGCTGCGAAGAAAGAAGCTGACGCGGAAGCGAAGAAAGCCGCTGCCAAGGCTGCTGCCGCGCCTGTCCCCAGCGCCGCTGCGCCTGTCGTTGACGACGCCGCTGCCGAAGCGAAAAAAGCTGCTGCCGCTGAAGAAGCGAAGAAGAAAGCCGCCGCCGCTGCTGTTGCCGCCAAGGAAGCCGCTGACAAAGCGGAAGCCACGGACCGTGCACGCAAGGCCGTTGCCGACGAAGTCGCCCAGATCAAGGCCATGATGAACGCGCCACGCCGCGCCATCAAAGCTCCTGAACCCGTACCGGTTCCGGTCAAGCCGAAGGCGCCGGAAGGCACCCTGCACAAGCCTGCTGACAAGAAACCTGGCGACAAGCCGGGCGACAAGAAGCCTGCTGTTGCAGACAAGAAATCCATCAAGTCGGCGAATGTGTCGTCCACCTGGTCCGATGACGCGAAAAAACGCGGCACCACCGGTGGTCCGAAGCCACGCGGCAATAGCGGCCCAGGCGGCCGTGACAGCTGGCGCGGTGGCGCGAAGGGCCGTCGCCCGACGCACCATGACGACCGTGAATCGAACTTCCAGGCGCCTACGGAAGCCGTCGTCAAAGACGTGCACGTACCGG
The DNA here is from genome assembly GCF_019443505.1 of Janthinobacterium sp. PAMC25594. NCBI lineage: Bacteria > Pseudomonadati > Pseudomonadota > Betaproteobacteria > Burkholderiales > Oxalobacteraceae > Janthinobacterium > Janthinobacterium sp. PAMC25594. Next base: position 2,744,784 of record NZ_CP080377.1, on the reverse strand, counting down.
AAACGATCACCGTGGCCGAACTGGCACACAAAATGTCCGTCAAGGCATCCGAAGTCATCAAGCATTTGATGAAATTGGGCCAGATGTGCACGATCAACCAGGTGCTGGACCAGGAAACCGCCATGATTCTGGTGGAAGAAATGGGCCACAAGGCGTTTGCCGCCGAGCAGGATGATCCGGAAGCGTTGCTGGCCGATGTGGGCGAGCACGCGCACTTCGAGTCGAAGCCGCGCGCACCGGTGGTCACCGTCATGGGTCACGTCGACCACGGCAAGACCTCGTTGCTCGATTACATCCGTCGCGCCAAGGTTGCCTCCGGCGAAGCGGGCGGCATTACGCAGCATATCGGCGCTTACCACGTCGATACGCCACGCGGCATGATCACCTTCCTCGACACCCCGGGCCACGAAGCGTTTACCGCGATGCGTGCCCGTGGCGCCAAGGCAACCGACATCGTCATTCTGGTGGTTGCCGCCGACGATGGCGTGATGCCGCAAACGAAAGAAGCGATTGCCCATGCGAAAGCAGCCGGCGTACCGCTGGTGGTGGCGATCAACAAGGTCGACAAACCAGGTGGCAACGTGGATCGCGTGACGCAGGAACTGGTCGCCGAGCAAGTCGTGCCGGAAGAATACGGTGGCGAATCGCCATTCGTGCCGGTCTCGGCCAAAACGGGTCAGGGTATCGACGATCTGCTGGAACAAGTGCTGTTGCAAGCCGAAGTGCTGGAACTGAAGGCACCGGTCGATGCGCCTGCGCGCGGCCTGGTCGTCGAGGCGCGTCTGGACAAGGGCCGTGGTCCTGTCGCGACGATCCTGGTGCAGTCCGGTACATTGAAGCGCGGCGACGTGATTCTGGCGGGCTCTTCGTATGGCCGTGTTCGCGCCATGCTGGACGAGAACGGCAAAGCCATCGCTGAAGCGGGTCCGTCGATTCCGGTCGAAATCCAGGGCTTGACGGAAGTGCCGGTTGCCGGTGAAGAAGTCGTCGTCATGGCGGACGAGCGCAAGGCGCGTGAAATCGGTCTGTTCCGTCAAGGTAAGTTCCGCGACGTGAAACTGGCCAAGCAGCAAGCTGCGAAACTGGAAAACATGTTCGACCAGATGGCCGAAGGCGAAGTGAAAAACTTGCCGCTGATCATCAAAACCGACGTGCAAGGTTCGCAAGAAGCGCTGGTCGGTTCGCTGCAGAAACTGTCGACCTCCGAAGTGCGCGTACAAGTTGTTCACGCGGCAGTCGGCGGCATCACGGAATCGGACGTCAACCTGGCAGTCGCCTCGAAAGCGGTCATCATCGGCTTCAACGCCCGTGCTGATGCCCAGGCACGCAAGCTGGCCGAGTCGAATGGCGTGGACATTCGCTACTACAACATCATTTACGATGCGATCGACGAGATCAGGTCGGCGTTGTCGGGCATGTTGGCACCAGAGAAACGCGAAACCGTCATCGGCCACGTCGAGATCCGCCAGGTTATCCTGGTCTCGAAAGTGGGCGCGATTGCCGGTTGCCTGGTCACCGATGGCGTGGTCAAGCGTGCTTCTTCCGTCCGCCTGTTGCGCAACAACATCGTGGTGTGGAGCGGCGAGATCGACTCCCTGAAACGCTTCAAGGACGATGCGAAAGAAGTTCGCGCCGGTCTGGAGTGCGGCCTGTCGCTGCGCAACTACAACGACATTCAGGTTGGCGACACCCTGGAAGTGTTCGAAGTCCAGGAAATCGCTCGTACCCTGTAATCTCAGCAAGAACAATGGCGCGGACATAGTGATGTCCGCGCAAACACGTGGGGCGCATTGGTCAACGGGCAACCGTTTGACTCATGCGCCCTGCGGCACTTAGGACAGCATAAAATCATGGCTAAACATAGCAAAACCATGCCAGCGCGCGGCTTGCGCGTGGCCGACCAGATCCAGCGCGATCTGGCTGAAATCGTCGCCTACGAATTGAAAGACCCGCGCGTGGGCACGATGATCACCATCACCGAAGTGCAGATCACGCCCGATTACGCGCATGCCAAGGTGTTTTTCACGATGTTGAAAGACAGCAAGGAAGCCATCAAGAACACCACCGAAGGCCTGATGGCCGCGTCTGGCTTCATCCGTGGCTTGCTGGGCAAGCGCCTGCACATCCATACCCTGCCGATGCTGCATTTCGTGCACGACAGCTCGACCTCGCGCGGCATGGAAATGTCCTTGCTGATCGACAAGGCCAACGCCACGCGCGCGGCCGACGCCGAGCCGGACGAAAAGCCTGCCGACAAAGCGGACGAGCAATAAACGTGGCGGGTCCGAAGAAACCACCGGGCATCAAGCGGGTGCGCGACCTGGTCGACGGCGTCTTGCTGCTCGATAAGCCCGTGGGCTGGTCCAGCAATGACGCCCTGATCAAGGCCAAGCGCGTGCTGAATGCGAAAAAAGCGGGCCATACGGGCACGCTGGACCCGTTCGCCACGGGCTTGCTGCCGCTGTGCTTTGGCGAGGCGACGAAATTCTCGCAGGACTTGCTGGAAGCCGATAAAACCTACGAAACCCTGGTGCACCTGGGGCTGACGACGGATACGGGCGATACCGAGGGCGACGTGCTGGAAACACGCGACGTCAACGTCACCGAAGAGCAGATCGAAGCCGTGCTGGCGCGGTTCCGCGGGCCGATTTTGCAGACGCCGCCCATGTACTCGGCCTTGAAAAGGGACGGCAAGCCCTTATATGAGTATGCAAGGGCAGGCATCACGCTGGAGCGCGAAGCGCGCCCGGTGACCATCCACAAGCTCGAGTTCCTCGGCTACGAAGCCCCGTTCCTGAAATTGTCCGTGATGTGCAGCAAAGGCACGTATATCCGCGTGCTGGGCGAAGACATCGGCCATGCCCTCGGTTGCGGCGGCCATCTGAACGCCTTGCGCCGCACGCAGGTGGGCAGCCTGACGTTGGATGGCGTTGTCACCCTGGACGAGCTGACGGCGCATGCCGCGCCGTTGAGCCTGCTGGCGCCCGTCGATGCATTGTTGTCGAGTTTCCCCGCCGTCCAGCTGACGGAAGAATTGGCCAAGCGTTTCCTGCATGGTCAGCGCATCGCACTGGGCAAGGAAGAGGTCGCCGTACCAGCCGAGCCGGGCAGGGTGCGCGTGTATCACGACAGCAAGCTGCTGGGCACGGGCCAGTTGCAGGAATACAGCATCCTGGCGCCGGAGCGTCTCATTGCCACGGCGCATCAATAAGTCACAGCAACGTCATATTACCCAGCGACACTCGTTAAACAGTGTCGCTTTTTTAAACAAATCGTCCCCGACTGTGGGAGCCGCCTGCATTTTTAGATAGCGCTGCAACGCAACATGCTATACTACGCGGTTCCGGAAATAGATTAGCATTCGGGTATCTCGTACACCTTGTACGCACTCCGCAGTTTTTCAGTAACTACTACGACCATGTCAAATACAAAACGCGCAATTCGTAATATCGCCATTATCGCCCACGTTGACCACGGCAAAACCACGCTGGTGGATCAGCTGCTGCGCCAATCCGGCACCTTCCGTGAAAACCAAGCGGTCGACACCCGAGTCATGGACTCGAACGACCTGGAAAAGGAGCGCGGCATTACGATTCTGTCGAAGAACTGCGCTGTTGAGTACGAAGGCACCCACATCAACATCGTCGACACCCCAGGCCACGCCGACTTCGGCGGCGAAGTGGAACGTGTTCTGTCGATGGTTGACTCGGTTCTGCTGCTGATCGATGCACAGGAAGGCCCGATGCCGCAAACCCGTTTCGTCACGCGCAAAGCGCTGGCACTGGGTCTGAAGCCTATCGTCATCGTCAACAAGATCGACCGTCCAGGCGCACGTCCGGACTGGGCCATCAACCAGACGTTCGAACTGTTCGACAAACTGGGCGCTACCGACGAGCAACTGGATTTCCCTATCATTTACGCTTCGGGCCTGAACGGCTATGCCGGCCTGACCGAAGACGTACGCAGCGGCGACATGAAGCCGATGTTCGACGCCATCCTGCAACACGTGCCTGTCCGTGATGACAATCCGGAAGGCCCGCTGCAGATGCAAATCACCTCGCTCGACTACTCGTCGTACGTCGGCAAGATCGGCATTGGCCGCGTCAACCGCGGTACCGTCAAGGTTGGTCAGGACGTTCTGGTCATCAACGGTCCAGGCGCTACGCCGATCAAAGGCCGCATCAACCAGGTGCTGAACTTCAAGGGCCTGGAGCGCGTGCTGGTAGACGAAGCCGTTGCCGGCGACATCTGCCTGATCAACGGTATCGACGAAATCGGCATCGGTTCGACCCTGTGCGCACTGGATACCCCGGAAGCGCTGCCTATGCTGACCGTCGACGAGCCAACCCTGACCATGAACTTCATGGTCAACAACTCGCCACTGGCTGGCCGCGAAGGCAAGTTCGTGACCTCGCGTCAATTGCGTGACCGTCTGGACCGCGAACTGAAAGCCAACGTTGCTCTGCGCGTAGCGCCGACCGACGACGACACGATCTTTGAAGTATCGGGCCGTGGCGAATTGCACCTGACGATTCTGCTCGAAAACATGCGTCGCGAAGGCTTCGAGCTGGCCGTATCGCGTCCGCGCGTGGTCTACAAGATGGTCGATGGCGTACGCCACGAGCCGTTTGAAAACCTGTCGGTCGACGTGGAAGAAGTCAACCAGGGCGGCGTCATGGAAGAGCTGGGCCGTCGTCGTGGCGACCTGCAAAACATGGAATCGGATGGCAAGGGCCGCGTGCGTCTCGAGTATCTGATCCCGGCGCGTGGCCTGATCGGCTTCCAGGGCGAATTCATGACCCTGACCCGCGGCACCGGCTTGATGAGCCACGTATTCAACGAATACGCGCCAGTCGACAACACCCGTGGCGAAATGGCTGGCCGTCGTAACGGCGTGCTGATCTCGCAAGATGACGGCGCCGCTGTTGCCTACGCCCTGTGGAAACTGCAAGATCGCGGCCGCATGTTCGTGGTCCACAACGATCCAGTGTACGAAGGCATGATCATCGGCATTCACTCGCGCGACAACGATCTGGTCGTCAACCCGATCAAGGGCAAGCAGCTGACCAACGTGCGTTCGTCGGGTACCGATGAAGCAGTGCGCCTGGTACCACCAGTGCAAATGTCGCTGGAATACGCGGTGGAATTCATCGCCGACGACGAACTGGTTGAAATCACGCCTAAATCGATCCGTCTGCGCAAGCGCTTCCTGAAAGAAAACGAGCGTAAGCGCGCCGGCCGCGACGCGTAATTGTTGTAGTGAGTGGTGCGGCGCTGCGTCGCCGCGCCAACCAGACCCGCTGTGCTTGCATGACCTTGCGGTGATGCGACGCAGCGGGTTTGCCGTTCTGGATTCCCTTTTTTGTAGCGAGCGTATTGTGACTGTCCCAACCCTGCCTTCCCGCCGCCTGTCCGTCGCCCCCATGATGGACTGGAGCGACCGCCATTGCCGCAAGTTCCACCGCGAAATCACGCGCCATACCTGGCTGTACACTGAGATGGTGACGACCGGCGCGCTGGTGTACGGCGACGTGGAACGCCATCTGCGCTTCAACGAGGAAGAGCATCCGGTGGCGCTGCAGCTGGGCGGCAGCGACCCGAGGGACCTGGCCACCAGCGCGAAGCTGGGCCAGCAGTGGGGCTATGACGAAATCAACCTCAATTGCGGCTGCCCGTCCGAGCGCGTGCAGAAAGGCGCGTTTGGCGCCTGCCTGATGGCCGAGCCGCAACTGGTGGCCGATTGCGTGAAAGCCATGCGCGACGTGGTCGACATTGACGTCACGGTCAAGCACCGCATCGGCATCGATGACAGCGAGTCGTATGACTTCGTGCGCGATTTCGTCGGCACCGTGGCCGATGCCGGCTGCAAGACATTTATCGTGCATGCGCGCAATGCCATCCTGAAAGGCCTGAGCCCGAAGGAAAACCGCGAAGTGCCGCCCCTCAAGTATGACTATGCCTACCGCTTGAAGCGTGATTTTCCCCAGTTCGAGTTCATTATCAATGGCGGCATCAAGACGCTGGACGAGATCGACCTGCACCTGCAGCACCTGGACGGCGTGATGCTGGGCCGTGAGGCCTACCACAACCCGTACGTGATGGCGCAGTTCGACCAGCGCTATTACGGCGACGACACGCCTGTCAAAACGCGCGATCAGGTGCTCGAAGCGATGATTCCGTATATTCGCGCGCAGCTGGAAAAGGAGGCGGGGCGGCTGAAGCTCAACAGCATCACGCGCCACATGCTGGGCCTGATGCAAAACCTGCCTGGCGCGCGCGGTTTCCGCCAGACCTTGTCCGACTCGAAGAAGCTGGCCTTGGGTGACCCGCGCCTGCTGCTGGAAGCGGCGGCGCGCCTGTCTCTGCCTGCCTGATGAACGGTGACTGCCACAGCTTTGCGCGCCTGATCGATGGCTACCTGCTGGCCGTCAGCGCGCTCAAGGATGATGGCAGCCTCTTCGCGTGTACCTATCTGGGCGCGCAGCCGCCGCAGGCATCCTTTGACGCGCTGTGCCGCGCGCTGCAGATAGCGCCGGACGGCCTGCGCCTGCAGCCGATCGAAACGGTCGTGTGCAGCGGCGCCCTGTGCACGCCGCGCCAGTGGCTGCTCGAGCGCTTGCACCCGATCAGCGAAGCGGACCGCCAGCCGCTCGATGCGCGTTTATATGACGGTTTCGCGCGCGAACTGGCCGAACTGCTGGGCAGCGAGCCGCACTGGTATCAACTGGTATCATCGGGTCGGCGCAGCCTGGCCGGACAATTGGGCGCCATCTGGAGCGTCTTTGTCTTTGGCACAGTGTGCCACGCCTATGTGATGCATTGCAGCTGGGACCGCTGATCCAACTTGTCTATACCGCTGCCCCGGCGCAGTGGTATTGTCCGCACTCCCCCTTCCTCTGAGTCCCCCTCCCGAAACGATGCCATATGGTTATGCCATGTGTTGTAAATGCGCTGTTTCGGCGCACGCGCGCACTGCCTTGGGGCATTTCTAGTAGGCAAGAAACGGCGTTGTTGCCATTTCCCCGAAGAAAGTTAATCAGGCATTTATTCAGGTACTTATTGCTTGCTTTGAGGCAAAATTTACACCTATAATTGATTATAGACAAATATTTCTCATATGAATGTTTGATGTTGATCTCACATCAACGGTGTCAATAATTCAGTGTGTGGAACAAATTTGCATTCGCAGTCACTGGCGTTTTCAGGGCTGTTGTAGACCAGGAAGTACCCCAGGCTGCGTGCGGCCGGATACCGCCAGCATACCAATGGGTAAGGGCGGATACCGGTGTCTCGCGGCCTTCGTCTTGTCGTGCCGGGCAAAAATTCTTATCAATAGTTTCATTTACGAAGAGCCGAAATGAATTTAGCAAAAATGAAGGTTGGTACACGCCTGGGCCTGGGATTCGCCCTGGTACTGGTTCTGCTGGTGGCCGTCACCGTCCTCGGCATCGCGCGCATGGCGCAAATCCAGGAACGTCTCGATCACGTGATCAATGTCAACAATGTCGTCACCCGCCTGGTGATCGACATGCGTGGCAACGTCAGCGACCGCATCACCTCGCTGCGCATCCTCACCCTGATGACCGACGCGAGCGATATGGAGCCGGAAATGGCGCGTATCAAGACGCAGACCAGCACCTATCAGGAAACGCAGAAAAAGCTCGAAGAGAAATTCGCCGCCGAGTCGACTGCCGAAGAAAAAACCTTGCTCGCTTCGATCAAGGAATACGAGGCGGCAGCCATGCCGGCCATCGCCAAGGCGTCGGCACTGTGGATGGCCAACGATGCGGAAGGCGCCACGCGCGTGATGATCAAGGAAATCCGCCCGGTACAGAAAAAATGGATGGACGCGCTGGAGCAACTGGCCACCCTGGAAGACAAGTTGAACGAGCAGATGCAATCGGATGCCCGCAAGGCGTTTGACAGCGCGCGCCTGTTCATGATCATCCTCGGCGTACTGGCCGTGGCGATGGGCGTGGCGGCGGCACTGGTGATTACCCGCGGCCTGCTGAAACAGCTGGGTGGCGAGCCTGACTACACGGCATCGATCGCCGGCAGCATCGCCAATGGCGACCTGTCGATCGGCATCCACACCGAGCCATCCGATACGTCCAGCCTGTTGGCGGAAATGAAGGAAATGCGCAACAGCCTGGTAGGCATTGTCGGCCAGGTACGCATCGGCACGGAAACCATCGGCACGGCGTCGCGCGAGATCGCCGATGGCAATATCGACTTGTCGTCGCGTACGGAAATGCAGGCGAGTGCACTGGAAAAAACGGCGTCGGCCATGGAAGAGCTGACCTCGACCGTGAAACAGAATGCGGACAATGCGCGCGAAGCCAACAAGCTGGCCGCCACCGCTTCGGACGTGGCCCTGAAGGGCGGCTCCGTGGTGTCGCAAGTGGTTGACACCATGAGCTCGATCAATGAATCGGCGAAGAAAATTGTCGACATCATCGGCGTCATCGATGGCATCGCCTTCCAGACCAACATCCTGGCGCTGAACGCGGCCGTGGAAGCGGCACGTGCCGGCGAGCAAGGCCGCGGCTTTGCCGTGGTGGCCTCGGAAGTGCGCAACCTGGCCCAGCGCTCCGCTGGCGCCGCGAAAGAAATCAAGATCCTCATCGACGATTCGGCCGAGAAGACGGAACGCGGTACGCGCCTGGTCGGCCAGGCCGGCGTGACGATGGGTGAAGTGGTCGACAGCGTGCGCCGCGTCACCGACATCATGAGCGAGATCGCCAGTGCCAGCCAGGAACAAAGCGCCGGCATCGAACAGGTCAACCTGTCGATCATCGAGATGGATGGCATGACGCAGCAAAATGCGGCCCTGGTGGAACAGGCGGCCGCTGCGGCGCAAAGCTTGCAAGACCAGGCGGCGGAACTGGCCCACGTGGTCAGCATCTTCAAATTGGTCGAAGGCGAAGAGAAGCCGGCAGCGTATGTGCCGGCACCGGTGGCCGCCGCACCCGTCGCCGTGCGCAAGCCGGCGCCGGCATTGCGCCCGGTCAAGTCGCTGACCCGCAAGCCGGAAGCTGCCGCTCCCGTGGCGGCTCCTGCGCCACGCAAGGCGGCAGGTGGCGGCAGCAATGACGAGTGGGAAGAGTTTTAAGCGCGGCCAACAGCGCACAGGGAATTGTAATTACCGTATCTGATAATCATGGGGAAGCACATGTTTGAGAATAAGCGTTTGATGAGTGTTGCAGCAGCCTTGCTGGTGTCCGTTTCTTCCGCCGCCTTCGCGGCCGAGGTGCCTGCGTCGTTCGATGCCAAGAGCTGCAAGGCCGACTATCCAAAAGCCTCGCTGATGAACGAAGAGCAGGGCACCGTGTCGATGTCCTTCCTGGTCAATGCCGATGGCAGCGTTGCCGATTCGAAACTCGACAAGAGCAGCGGCTTCAAGAACCTGGACAAGGCCGCCATCAAGGCCCTGTCCGCATGCAAGTTCAAGCCGGGCACCAAGGATGGCGCCGCGGCGCAAACCTGGACCAAGGTCGATTACGCCTGGAAGCTGGACTGATCCACCTAGCGCCGGGAGCGGGTCTCCCGGCATGGCCGTATCCGCCACGGGCGGCGCCTGCAAGGGTGCCGCCCGTTCTGTTATGTGCGCCAACCAACGGCACCGTCGCTGCCGATTCTGTTACCCTCGAAACATACCTTCGGGAAATCCCATCACAAGAGGCTTACCATGCTGCGCATCCTGACACTTTCCTCCCTGGCCGCCACCGGCTTGCTGCTTTCCGCTTGCACATCGCTGGGCACGCCTGCGGGCTTGCAGGAGGGGCAGACGGTGGCCGTCGTGAATAGCCTGAGCTGGGACAATCCCCTGACGGGCAAGCGCGACGGCGTGCGCACCAGTTGGCCCATCAAGGATGGAAAGATTGCCCCTGAATATTTTCCGCTGGCGCAATTGAAGCAATGCGCTGCGGATGGCAAGCCTTGCGCCTGGGGCGTGATGCGCGCGCAGCGCGGCGCACCCACGCTGGCCTATGTGGACGGCGGGGTGGATCTGGCCGTGAGCGTATCGATCGACGTGGCGCGGCGCCAGGATGCGCGCCAGGGCGAGACGCAAACGGCGATGGCGATTCCCCAGGATGTGGCCGCGCTGGCGGGCAAACAGCGCGTGCAGCCCAGCTGGAAATTGAAGTATGGCAAGGTCGAGCAAGTCGAACTCGATTACGGCGTGCGCTACCAGGTGTGCGTGCAGCGCTACGATGCCGCCGGCAAGGCCATCGATAGCTGCGCGATTCCATTTATCTGAGGAAACCTGCTGCGCAGGCCGCTTGTGGCGCCATTGCCACATTTCATGTTGCGGCGTGCGTCGGGGTGTAACAATCGGTAAAAGCGCAGCAAAGCTCGGCGTAATTTCTTATAGTACTTACTTGAAGTAGTAGATATTAGGAGAATTGCGATGAAAACCCTGTTGGCAGTAATCTCGCTGGCCGCCTTGGGTGGCTGCGCCGTGGCGCCCCCCGGTCCCGCGTATTACGGTTCGCGCGCGCCGCAGGGGGCCTACAATCCCTATGACTGGCATACGGTCTCGTCCGAGCCGGTGCAGTCGGGCCGCGTGATGAGCGCACCGCGCGTGGAATACACGAATGAACCCGTCTACGTGCAGCAGCAACCTGTGTACGTGCAGCAACCTGTGTATGTGCCGGCGCCCGTGTACGCGCCACAACCGTATTATTACAATCCACCCGTATCGATCGGGCTGGACTTCATGTTTGGTTTTGGACGCTACGGTGGACACCGTGGCGGCTGGGGCGGGCACGGACGCTACTACGGCCGCCGCTAGCATGTGACGATGTGACGCCAGAAAGCGCGCCACGAAGCGGAATCAGTGGAAATATACCGAATTCTGGTGCAGCACATCCGCCGAGCACAGGATATACACCGCCGCCGCTGCCAGACCTATTTGCAAGGCGCCAAAGCTGATCGGGATGAGGCGGGACATGTCGTACTCCTGAGTGGTGGGAAATGTGTGGTCAGGCTTTCATCATAGGTTGAGTTGATGCTCTCGGGCATCGGATGAATGTCCGCCGCGATGTAGGACAACACCTCGCGCCGGGCGCCCCGCCTCGCTCTCCCGCCGCCTAGCGGTTTTTCCAGCGCACCACAGGCTCTTCCGGCGCCGTGTCCGGCACGTTCGAGATCGCCAGCCAGTGCGTCAGGCGCTCCGGATGCTTGAGATTGATGCCCATGCCATCGATGATGCCGACCTGTTCCAGCATGCGCGCATCGATTTTCGCCTTCGACACCGTGGGCGCGCCCATGACCATGCGGTCATACGCCTTGCGCGCCTTGTGTTCCCACTTGTGCAGACTGCTTTCGTCGAAGCGGTTTGCTTCGAAGTACACGGTCAGGGTGCCATCGAGGTTGCCGAAGCCGACGATGCCAGCGCCCTTGCGGATGGTGGTGGTGTTGGCGATGTCAAATTCCGCCGTGGGCACGAAAATGCCGGCGCGGCCATCGATATCGGGACGTCCCACGGGCGTGTCCTTGCCGTAGGAACTGGTTTCGGTAATGGTTTTCTCTGCAGACATGGTGCGTGTGTGGCGGCCGTACCGGGAGCGCAATCGGGCCCGGCAGCGCCAGTCATCCTGTTCAAAAAATGCGTGCTGATGATCAGGGCGGGGTAGGGGCCCTGGCGGAGCGATGCTTGGCATTGCTTGATACCCCGCTATTGTAGCGCCAATTTAATTCTTCTTGGCAACATTTCCTGAAAATTATGCTCCCGTTTTCCTATGAAAAAAGCCGCCCGGCCAGGTGTGGCGGGGCGGCTGTTGCGCGGCGACTGTCCGGGTTCAGGCGGCGTTCTTGCGGCGCACCACGAAACCCAGCAAACCCAGGCCCAGCAGCATCATGGCGTAGCTTTCCGGTTCCGGCACGGCAGCCATCACCGAGACATTGTCCAGGTAGGAACCATAGGTCGGTGCGGAGACCGGGCCGATCGATTCGAAGCGCAGCAGGGTGGACGAACCGAGCGCGGACACGTTCTGGCTGTAGGTTTTCCATACGCCGCTCGTGGTGCCGATCAGGGCCGTTGGCGTGAGCAGGGTGGAACCCCAGTAGACATTCATCAGGCTGCTCGCGCCGCCTGGCGTATCCGGGCGGCCCGAATAGGCAAACGACAGCGCATACGTGCCGCCGGCCGTGGTGGCGATCGATTGCGATACGGACGTCAGGCGCGCGGCGTTGAGTTCCAGGTATTGTGTACCGGCGGCGGCGACGGGGTTGAAGCCGCTCTGGCCGCCTTGCGTGGCGCCTTTCTGGATTTCAAAGGCCGAGTTGCCGCTGGCTGACGAGGTCCAGCCTGTCACGCTGCTGAGCGCAGCCCAGGATGAGGAGATGACATTGTTTTCAAAACTGCCATTGACCACCAGTTCGGTCGCGGCATTGGCTGTGCCAGCGGTGGCCAGGGCGGCCAATGCGGCAATCTTCAAGAGGGTGGCTGGCATTTTCATGGTGTTCCGATTTAGTTGATTATAGGATAATTTAATTTCTTAAATGACATTTAAATGATATCACTAAAACTCACACAAAAAACAAGGACCGACTAAAAATATTTGCAATTGTGAAATCATTAATGTCTGTAATGCAATTAATTTGTGTGGCGAAGCAATTACTGCCGTGATGCAAGGCGAGCGCGACTATGAACCTTCTTGCATGGCAGTATTTTTGTAACATCAGGACGTAAAAAAACCTGCATCGTAACAACAACGTTGCAGGTTTTTTTTGAGGGTATGTGCGGCTGCGGCCACATATCGATTCGATAGGCACTGCCGCATGCAGCGCTCAGAACGCCAGGCGACCCTGCAGATAGACCATGCGCGGCGCGCCCACCAGCTTGCCCAGGTTGCCGTCCGAGGTGCGCGTGAAGTAGCGCTTGTCGGCGAGGTTGTTGACGCCGGCGACCAGCTCCAGGCCCTTCTGGCCCGGCACCTTCCATTTTACTTGCGTGTTCCAGGTGCGAAAGCCAGGAATCACACCCAGGTTGCCGGCCGGGTTTTCCACCACGGTGTTGGCTTCGTCGGCGAATTGGCGGCTCTGGTGGCTGCTCGACAAATCGAAGCCCCAGGCGCCCAGCTGGTAGTGGGCGCCGACGGTGTCCGTGGTGCGCGAATAGAACGGCACGTCATTGCCCGCGTTCGCGCCATCTTGCAAGGTCGCCTTGGTGTAGGCGTAGCTGGCGTAGGCGTTCAAGCCGGCCAGCGGGCCGGACTTGTCGAAATGGTAGTCGACGGCCGTTTCCAGGCCCCGGTGATGCGTGGCGCCCACGTTGTAGAAGACGACGTTTTCGCCGCTGCCGACGGACTGGATCTGGTTGTCGAACTTGATGTTGAACAAGGTCGCCTCGGCCGACAGCTGGCCACTCTTCCAGCGCGCGCCCAGCTCGGCGGTTTTCGCCAGTTCCGGCTGCAGCGGGTTCTTGCTCGACTGGGCATTGAGCTGCGTGTTTTGCACGGCGCCAAACGAGCTGTTGTAGTTGCCGAACAGGGTCACGTTGTTGCTCAGCAAGTAGGCCACGTTCAGCGAGGGCAGGGCCTTGTTGTTGAGTAGTTCGATCTTCTGGTCGACCGGCAAGTGGTTGTAGCGTTCCGTCTTGATGTGTTCATAGCGCACGCCGGGCGTGATGCGCCAGGCGTCGATGGCGATCTTGTCGTCGATATACACGGCTTGGGCATCGGTGGCATTGTCGGCGAAGCGCGTCGGCGCCTGCCGCACGCCGCTGGCGATGACCACGTTGTAGATGGCTTCATCGGCCCGCTCGGCCAGGTAGCGGTAGCCGACGGTGATGTCCTGTGTGACCTTGCCGGTAATAAAGCGCTGCGTGTAGCGGGGCTCGATGGCCGTCGTTTCATAGTTGCGCGGCTGGTGGCCCAGGCCTTTCAGGTTGGCGCTGATCAGCGTGCTTTCGCGCGAGCTCTTGTTGTAGTAGGCGCGCACCTCGAATTCCTGCGTGCCGGACAGGGCGTTCAGGTAGCCGATGTCAAAGGCCTTGCGCTCGCCGCTCCAGAAGTCGGTCGGGCGCGTGTTCTGGAACGGGTCGGCCTTGTATTGCGCCGCGGTCAAGCCGCCCGGCGTGCGCGACGTCACGTCGTAGTAGGACAGCTTGGCGTACACCTCGGCGGTGGGGCTCAGGTCGTAGCGCAATTTCAGGGCGAAGTCGTTGACCTTCTCGTCGCTGCCGACGCGCCAGTCGCTGCCGCGGATGCCGGAATACAGCACCGCCAGGCCCAGGCCGCTGTCGAGCTGGGTGCCGGCAAACACGCTGGCCTGCGTGTTGTGGCCCACTTCGCTGTACGTGTTGTAGCGCACGGTGGCGTCGCCCGTAACGCCTGGCGTGGTGGGCACGCGGCGCGTCTTGAAGTTGATGATGCCGCCCACGTTTTGCGGGCCGAAGCGCACGGCGCCGCCGCCGCGCACCACGTCGACCGTCTCGACATTGGCCAGGCTGACGGGCGCGAACGACAGTTGCGGCTGGCCATACGGCGCGACCGACATCGGGATGCCGTCCAGCAACACCGTGCTGCGTGGCGAATAGCGTCCGGCCAGGCCCCGCACGCCGATGTTGAGCGAGATGGCGCTGCCGGCGCTGCCCGAGTTGTCGCTGATCTGCACGCCGGGAATGCGGCGCATCACGTCGCTGAGGCTGGCCGCGCCCGAGTTTTCGATGTCATCCTTTTGCACCACCGTGCGGGCGCCGGCGAAATTCTTCGTGCTGGCGGCCATGCTGGTGCCCAGCAGGTTGCCGCTGACCTGGATTGATTCCAGGATGGGGCCGGCGCTATCGGCTGTACTGGCGCTATTGGCATCTTGCGCCCGCGCGGCGAGGGACGCGCCCAGGCAGGCGAGGGCGATGGCCAGCGCGCACGGGCGCAGGGAAAACGGCAATGGGGAAAAAGTGGCGGCCATGCATGGATCTCCGTAATGACAATGTTTGCGCGTTCGCTCAGGCGGCGCGACAACATCGTGGCGTAGGCGTCCGGCGCAAGGGGATAAGAATGATAATGATTCTCATTTTATCCGTCAATTGCGCAAACTGCGTAGGGCTGGCTTTCTCCGCGCGGGGTGGGGAAGTGTTGCTGGCGCGGTACAGCGGGGTGCCTGGATTGCTGCTTGGCACCATTGCTCGGGTGCGGCGGCATTGCGCGCGCTTCTTGTATACTGCCGTTTTTGCAGCCGTCAGACGTGAAGGTACAATGAGCCAGACAACTGAAACGACACCAGGCAGTTCCTCCATGGAACGCCGCCAGGACGACCAGCCGGCAAGTGCTGCGCGCAAACTTAATCTGCTGGTGGTCGACGACAACCAGGAAGTGGGCGAATCGCTGGCCATGCTGCTCGAAGCGCTGGGCCACCACGCGGTGGTGGTGCGCAACTGGCAGATGGCCGTCGAGCAAGTCAAGCTGTGCGTGCCCGACGCCGTCTACCTCGACATCGAAATGCCCGGCATCAGCGGCATCGAAATCGGCCGCCGCCTGCACCACAATCCCGAAACGGCCAACGCCGTGCTGATCGCCGTCACCGGCCACAGCCTGCCCATGTACATGGACGACGCGCTGGCCGTGGGCTTTCGCCACTTCCTTGTGAAACCCGTGCGCCTGGACGACCTGGCGACGACGGTGCAGTCGGTGCTGGCGGGGTAGTCTTACCGCTGCCACGCCTGATGGGTGGTCAGGTGTTCAGCGCTGCGGCGCGGAATTGCAAACCGAGTGCATGCATCACCTTCAAAATGGTGTCGAAGCTGGGATTGCCTTCGCCGGACATGCTGCGGGAGAAGAGGGCTGATGTTGCCTCATGCATGTGCGCGGAAATGAAAAAAGGGTTACAAGCCGAAGCATGTAACCCTTTTATTTACCGCTAATTCTGTGGGGTGGCTGATGGGGCTCGAACCCACGACAACAGGAATCACAATCCTGGACTCTACCAACTGAGCTACAGCCACCACTGTCTTACTTACCTGTTTAGCTGTTTTTCTGAACAGGTGCCGAATTATACAAAGAACTCGGCGAAGTGGCAAATCTAAATGCAGTCTTTTTTAAAGAATCGAAAGATTGCATGAAAACGGTCGCTTTTGCTCACACCGCTCATACGGACAGGTGTGTGACGGGCGGCTGCAAGTCCAGCAAACCGGCGAAGGCTTTCGCCAATGCTTCGACCCTGGCCGTCGTGTAGCCCTGCAACTGCGGGGCCTCGTTGTCGATGCGGCGCAGGCTTGCCGCGTCGAGCAAGCGGGCCAGCTGGCGCGCCACGGCGTCGCCTGTGTCCACCAGGGTAATCTGTTCCTGCGTATGCGCGCGCACCGTGCGTTCGATGGCGTCTTGCACGAACGGGTAGTGCGTGCAGCCGAGCACCAGAGTGTCGACGCCTTGCGCCAGCATGGGCGCGATGTAGCGTTCCAGCATGGCGCTGGTGGCGTCCGTCGGATCATTGCCCAGCTCGCACTGCTCGATGCGGTCGGCCAGGCCGATGCAGGGCTGCAAGATGAACGTGGCGCCCGTGGCGGCGCTTACCTGTTCGCGCAGGGCCAGCAGCTTGTCGCCGCGCAAGGCGCGTTCCGTGGCCAGCACGGCGATCTTGCCGTTGCGGCTGATGGCGGCCGCTGGTTTGAGGCCCGGTTCGACGCCGACGATGGGCAGGTCGGGGTAGCGCGCGCGCAGCGCCTTGATGGCGGCGATGGTGGCCGTGTTGCATGCCACCACCAGTGCTTTCGCGCCTTGCTGCAATAAGAAGGCGGTGATCGCCAGCGAACGATCGACCACTTGCTGTTCCGTCTTGTCGCCATACGGCGCATAGCCGGAATCGGCAAAGTACATCAAATCTTCCTGCGGCAGCTGCGCGCGGATATGGCGCAGCACCGACAGGCCGCCCACGCCGGAATCAAAAATGCCGATGGGCGCGTCCTGGCGGGCAATGCTTGCAGTAAAAGTCATAGGGAACCGTTGAAGATAAAAAAACGCCGCGCTGATGTTGCCGCGCGGCGTCTATGGTAGTGCTTGTTTAAGCGACCGTCACGGGAATCTTGCTGACGCTATTGAGTTGCTCGATCTTCGCCTGCCACTCTTTCGGACCCGTGTTGTGCACCGACGTGCCTTTCGCATCCACGGCCACCGTCACCGGCATGTCGACGACGTCGAATTCGTAGATCGCTTCCATGCCCATGTCGGCAAAGCCCAGCACCTTGGCGTGCTTGATGGCTTTCGATACCAGGTAGGCGGCGCCGCCCACGGCCATCAGGTAAGCCGACTTGTGCCGCTGGATCGATTCGATGGCGACAGGGCCACGTTCTGCCTTGCCGATCATGGCGATCAGGCCCGTCTTTTCCAGCATCATGTCAGTGAACTTGTCCATGCGCGTGGCGGTCGTCGGACCGGCCGGGCCGACGGCTTCGTCGCGCACGGGGTCGACTGGCCCCACGTAGTAAATGACGCGGTTCTTGAAATCGACCGGCAACTCTTCGCCCTTGGCCAGCATGTCCTGGATGCGCTTGTGCGCGGCGTCGCGGCCCGTCAGCATCTTGCCGTTCAACAGCAAGGTCTGGCCCGGCGTCCACGAAGCGACTTCTTCCTTCGTCAGGGTGTTCAGGTCGACGCGCCTGGATTTTTCCGTGTCCGGCGTCCAGTGCACTTCCGGCCATGACGACAGCGACGGCGGCGTCATGTAGGCAGGGCCGGAGCCGTCCAGCACGAAGTGACCGTGGCGCGTGGCGGCGCAGTTCGGGATCATGGCAACCGGCTTCGACGCGGCGTGCGTCGGGTGCATCATGATTTTCACGTCGAGCACGGTCGTCAGGCCGCCCAGGCCTTGCGCGCCGATGCCCAGCGAGTTGATCTTGTCGCACAGCTCGATACGCAGTTCTTCCAGTTTATTCTGCGGGCCGCGCTGTTTCAGCTCAAACATGTCGATGTCTTCCATCAACACCTCTTTTGCCATCAGCATGGCTTTTTCAGCCGTGCCGCCGATGCCGATGCCCAGCATGCCTGGCGGGCACCAGCCGGCGCCCATGGTCGGCACGGTTTTCATGACCCAGTCCACCAGCGAATCGGACGGGTTCATCATGATCATCTTGGATTTGTTTTCCGAGCCACCGCCCTTGGCGGCGACTTTCACGTCGACGGTATTGCCTTCGACCAGTTCCATGTGCACCACGGCTGGCGTGTTGTCCTTGGTGTTCTTGCGGTCGAAATGCGGGTCGGCCACGATGGAGGCGCGCAGCTTGTTGTCGTCGAAGTTATACGCGCGGCGCACGCCTTCGTTGACGGCGTCGGTGACGGTGCCGGAGAAGCCTTCGAAGCGCACGCCCATGCCGATTTTCAGGAAGACGTTGACGATACCCGTGTCCTGGCAAATCGGACGCTTGCCTTCCGCGCACATGCGCGAATTGGTCAGGATTTGCGCGATCGCATCTTTTGCCGCCGGGCTTTGCTCGGCCGCGTAGGCGCGCGCCAGGTGCTCGATGTAATCAGCAGGGTGGTAGTAGCTAATGTACTGCAACGCTGCGGCGACGGATTCGATCAGGTCTTCTTGCTTTATGACAGTCATGGTGTTCTCGCGGTGGATAAGAAGGGTAAGACTTTGATGCTGTTTGCTAATCAGTATGGGAGCGCCGGAACTTAATGGGGTGCCCGGGCCTGGTTCTGCGTCACCGTCATGATGCGGTCCGTGTACGCAATCGCCATCGCCGACAGGATGAAGACCATGTGTATCACCGTTTGCGCGATGATCACTTCGATCTTGTACGAGTTGGCGTTGATGAAGGTCTTCAGCAGGTGGATGGATGAAATGCCGATGATGGCCATCGCCAGTTTCGTCTTCAGCACGGACGCATTCACATGCGACAGCCATTCCGGCTGGTCCGGATGGTCGTCCAGGTGCATGCGCGAGACAAACGTTTCATAGCCGCCGATGATGACCATGATCAACAGATTCGAGATCATGACCACATCGATCAAGCCCAGTACCACCAGCATGATGGTCGCTTCATTGAGCTTGGTCGGCAGGGCGCTGCCCGGTACGGCCACGGCCGTCAAGACGTGCTGCAGGGCCGCGTCATTGCCGAACACGGCGCCGATCAGGTCCGACAGTTCCACCCAGAAGTGAAATACGTACACGCATTGCGCAAGGATCAGGCCCAGATACAGCGGCAGCTGCAGCCAGCGCGACATGAAGATGAAGGCGGACAGGGGATGCAGTTTGCTATGGGAGGGCTTTTGTGAGTGGTCGATCATCTGGAGTTTCCTGGGGGTAAATACCAATTTTTGGTATGCCCGACATTTTACACTTGCTACTGATCCCTGCGCATGCCCTCGATCTGGATTCTTGGCCTTGATGAAACACAAAGCGAGCTCATCTAATTGACTTGTTATCAGTTTTTCCATCCAGAATACTGGGCGGCGCGCGCTTGACGCCCGTCGCCGGTGGCGATTATGGTTAGAATGGATCGTGGAAAACGCTGCATGTAAGGCGTCCGTAAGACAGCAGGAATATGGTGTTACCAAACAATTACTACACTGGAGACTAGCATGGCCGCTATAGAGAACCAAGGGCAGGGCACTGAGCAGCAGGGACCGGAAGAGTCGCGCGTATTTCAACCGTCGGCAGCATTTGCCGCACAGGCAAGGATTTCCGGCATGGACGCCTACCGCGCCATGGTGGCCGATGCCGAACGCGACTACGAAGGCTTCTGGGCCAAGCTGGCGCGCGAAAACCTGAGCTGGAAAAAGCCGTTTACCCGCACCCTGAACGAAGACAACGCGCCGTTCTACAAGTGGTTCGAAGACGGCCTGTTGAATGTGTCCTACAACTGTCTGGACCGCAACATCGAAAATGGCCTGGGCGACAAGACGGCCATCATCTTCGAAGCGGATGACGGCACCGTCACCAAGGCAACGTATACAGAGCTGCACGAAAAAGTCTGCAAGTTCGCCAACGGCCTGAAAGCCAAGGGCATCGCCAAGGGCGACCGCGTCATCATCTATATGTCGATGTCCGTCGAAGGCGTTGCAGCCATGCAAGCCTGCGCGCGCATCGGCGCCACCCACTCCGTGGTGTTCGGCGGCTTCTCGGCGAAATCCCTGCAGGAACGCATCATCGACGCTGGCGCCGTGGCCGTCATCACGGGCGACGAGCAATTGCGCGGCGGCAAGAAGCTGCCATTGAAATCCATTGTCGATGAAGCGCTGGCGCTGGGCGGCTGCGAGTGCGTGAAAAACGTCATCGTGTACAAACGCACCGGCAGCGATCTGCCGATGGTGGCTGGTCGCGACATCTGGCTGCACGACCTGGTCGAAGGCCAGAGCGCGCAATGCGAGCCGGAATGGGTCGATGCCGAGCATCCACTGTTTATCTTGTACACCTCGGGTTCCACCGGCACGCCGAAGGGTGTGCAGCATTCGAGCGGCGGCTACCTGCTGTGGGCCGCGCTGACGATGAAGTGGAGTTTCGACATCAAGCCTGACGACGTGTTCTGGTGCACGGCCGACATCGGCTGGGTGACGGGCCACAGCTACATCGCGTATGGCCCGATGGCCGTGGGCGCCACGCAAGTGGTGTTCGAAGGCATCCCGACCTACCCGAACGCGGGCCGTTTCTGGGAAACCATCAAGAAGCACAACGTCAGCATCTTCTACACGGCGCCTACGGCCATCCGTTCGCTGATCAAGGCAGCCGACGTGGACCCGAAAGTCCATCCAAGCAACTACGACCTGACCAGCCTTCGTTTGCTGGGTACGGTTGGCGAGCCGATCAATCCGGAAGCGTGGATGTGGTACTACAAGCACATCGGCGGCGAGAAATGCCCGATTGTCGATACCTTCTGGCAAACGGAAACGGGCGGTCACATGATCACCCCGTTGCCAGGCGCCACGCCGATGGTGCCCGGTTCCTGCACCCTGCCATTGCCGGGCATCATGGCCGCCATCGTCGACGAAGCGGGCCACGACGTGCCGAACGGCCAGGGCGGTATCTTGGTCGTAAAACGTCCATGGCCATCGATGATCCGCACGATCTGGAACAACCCCGAGCGTTTCAAGTCCAGCTATTTCCCGGAAGAACTGGGCGGCAAGATGTACCTGGCAGGCGACGGCGCCATCCGCAACAAGGAAACGGGCTACTTCACCATCACTGGCCGCATCGATGACGTCTTGAACGTGTCGGGCCACCGCATGGGCACGATGGAAATCGAATCGGCCCTGGTAGCCAACCCGCTGGTGGCCGAAGCGGCCGTGGTTGGCCGTCCGGACGACACGACAGGCGAATCGATCTGCGCCTTCGTGGTGCTCAAGCAAGCGCGTCCGACGGGCGAGGAAGCGAAACGACTGGCGCTGGAGCTGCGCAACTGGGTCGGCAAGGAAATCGGCCCGATCGCGAAACCGAAGGAAATCCGTTTCGGCGACAACCTGCCGAAAACCCGCTCCGGCAAAATCATGCGCCGCCTGCTGCGCGTGCTGGCCAAGGGCGAGACGATCACGCAAGACGTCTCGACCCTGGAAAACCCGGCCATCCTGGATCAGTTGAAAGAAACGTCTTAATAACCCCAAGCAACATCCGGGGTCAGACCCGCCGGGTCTGACCCCAGCAGTTACTGGGCTGGGTGTTTCAAACTTTTACCCCAGGGTAAATAACTTTGGCAGTCTGTAGAATCTTTGCTATAATCTGCGGCTTCGCGACAAGCGATATGCAGTACACAATGTGAGCAAGCAAGACGCGCGCATTGCCTTCAGGAGAGATGGCTGAGCGGCTGAAGGCGCACGCCTGGAAAGCGTGTATAGGGTAATACTCTATCGGGGGTTCGAATCCCCCTCTCTCCGCCACGGATAGTAATTAAGTAAGATCAGGACGTCTCAGGAAGTCCCTCAAAAACCGCTTAGAGCCTTGATTCTAAGCGGTTTTTTCGTTTCTGGACGTTGCACAGCGTCCCAGGATATCCACCTCAAGTAGGCGCAAGTTTGGGGGCTTCTCGTACTCAGCCATTGCCGCTTGCCCCAAAAATTCAAAAAAACGACTATATTGATCTTTACAGCATGCCGCGCAGGAGGTTTGCCATGCCAAAGATCATTGCTCCGTTGACAGACTTACTCATCCGCAACGCCAAGCCACGCGAGCGGCCATACAAAATGTTCGATGGTGACGGCATGTACCTCGTCGTCGCGCCAACCGGTTCCCGCATCTGGCGTTTCAAGTTCCGGCAGGCCAATGGCAAAGAGAATACGCTGACGTTCGGCCCTTACCCGGAAATTACCCTGCAGGATGCACGGGAAAAGCGTCTGGCGACACGCCGCCTGCTGCTGCAAGGAATCGACCCCGCCAAGCATCGCGACGACGCCAAACGCCTGGCAAAGGATAAGGCGTCCAACACGTTCGAAAAAATCGCGCGCGAGTGGCACGGCAACAAAGTGCCGACGTGGAGCGAACGCACCGCCAAGAACACCATCCAGCGCCTGCAAGCGGACATCTTCCCAGCCATCGGCCGCATGCCGATCGATGAGATAAAGCACCGCGATCTGATCGCCGCACTGCGCAAGATCGAGGAACGTGGCGCAAGTGAAGTCGCCCATCGCCTGAGAGCGGTATGTGCGTCAATTTTCAGCTACGCGATTCAATGCGGATTCACAGAGCGCAATCTGGTCACCGATATGAAGGATGTGTTGAAGACCGTCCGGGCCGGACACTTCGCCGCCATCAGCGCCGACGAACTACCGCAGTTTCTGGCCATTCTGGACCGCAACGAAGCACGCATGTTCGCGCCGACCCGCATTGCGCTGCGGCTGATGCTGCTGTGCTTTGTGCGTACCAGCGAGTTGATCGAGACGCCCTGGAGTGAAATTGACTTGGAGCGTGGCGAGTGGATCATTCCATGGCAGCGCATGAAGCGCGGCAAGCTGACCGTCAATCCGGATATGACCAACCATCACGTATGCCTGTCGCGCCAGGCGCTGGAGCTGCTGCGCGAACTGCATGCGATCACGGGCCGCAGCAGGTACCTGTTCCCGAATCAGCGCGACCACGAAAAGCCGATCAGCAATAACACGATACTGGTGGCGCTTGGACGCATGGGATACAAGGGCAAGATGACCGGCCATGGCTTCCGGGCGCTGGCCATGAGCACCATCAAGGAGCGCCTGGGCTACCGGCATGAAGTCGTGGACCGGCAACTGGCACATGCACCAAAGGATAAGGTGGCCAGCGCCTATGACCGGGCGCAGTTCCTCGCGGAACGGCGCAAGATGATGCAGGATTGGGCCGACTACATCGATGCCGTCAGCGGCAAGGGAGCGCCGCCGCAGTCGCCCAGATTAACGCTGGTCAGCGGTGAATTTAGCCGGGATGGCGGAACAGGAGGGCACCATGTCTAAGTATGTACTGCGCCTCACGGATGCGCTTATCAAGCAAGCTGCTCCGAAGGACAAATTATATAAACTTTCCGATGGGGCCGGTCTGTACATCGAAGTGCAGCCCAGCGGCAGCAAGATCTGGCGCATGAAGTATCGCCAGCAAGGCGGTGGTGAAAGCGTTCTGACTTTTGGCCGGTATCCCGAAGTCTCCATCTCCAAAGCCCGCGAACACAGGCTTGCAGCGCATCAGATGCTGGAGCGGAAGCAGGACCCGAGCACAGAATTCAATCGAGAAAAATTGCATCCACTGCCAAAGCCTATTGCAATCGACGAAATATTCGATGAGCCGGAGTGGGGCCATGTGCAGACCAGTGTTCTGCGGGCGACCCTGCTCGCTATCCGTCACCTCGAAACCGCCTTATTTCCTGCATTGGAGCGGGAGCGCATTTCCATCAGTGAAGCACAGGATAGCATCCAGCAAGCAGCCATTCGGCAAATTGAACAGGACGGTTTGCAGGTCGTTTCCCGACACCTGGAGGGTGTCGCGACGGCGCTCGCTGCCAGCTATTTACGTAACGGTATGAGCATGGACCAATTGGTCAGTGCGACGAAGGAGTCAAGGAGGCGGGTACGGCGCGAGTCCGACAGCGTGCATTAGCTATTGGAGTCTTTGTCCGGGTCCCAATTCTGCGCACTACCAAAAGCGCACTTGATGAAACGAACCGCTTGCAAACGTCGTTAACCGGCATAAAATGAAGCTCTCTTATGTGGGAATCGCTCCCACGAGGGCATGCATCGAGCATGTCCCTATGCTTAGCGGCATAGGCGTTGCGGTCGTTACCCGCCACCATGATACATAGCAGTTTCTGCTAGATTGATCGCCGGGCCATGCAGAAGCATGCACATCTCGGCACGATAAAGCGCTGCCTTCAGCGTCTTCATATCCCACAATCCGCAAGACGGATTGCCTGGATGATTGCGCCCGATGGGCGCTTCCTCAAACAGGAGCAAGACTCCTGCCCCGATTGGTTCGCATGCCCCACGAGGTAGCGCACCGTATGAAGCACAGCATGGCTTTGCCGCAAGCCGCACCGTCAGCAGAAATGCCAGCGATGCGATGCCATCGCGGCTGCCGCCAGCGCGTGCGCTTCAGAGTCGCCAGTATCGTCACCGCGAGTGCGATGCTGGCATGTATGCCGTCACATGCCATGGCTACGTGCGCGCGTCGTTACTGGCGGCGTGCTGCCAGTGACGACGCGCCGCCGACGGCATAGGCCCAGGCGGCAAGTACAGAGCGTCTGCGTGACGGTGCTCAGTGACGAGGCCAGATGCCTCTCCATCGCAGGCTAGCCTTGCGATTTCCTTCGCCCGCTACGGGCTGATTAGTTGAAGTTGATCCGTGCACGATGTGCACTCCATGGACCCTGGGTGATTGGTCCCCGCTGCGGCAGCTCCCTCCGGGAGCGCGCAGCGGTGCCACACGCGCATGCGGCGCGGGCACGCAGTAACAGCAACCGCATACACGGGAGTGGTGTCCCGAGGCCCTTGATTCAACCTTTTCTGCTGAGGCAGTGAGGGTGGCCAGAAACACTTACCAGACAGGATTACACCACGCGGCATCGATGTGAAAACCAAGGATCGAAGGGATGACTTTGCCATGCGCGACCTGAACTACCAGCTCAAGCAACTGTGTCACCGCAACCGGGATGGCAGTTTTGCGACGCAGGCCGACCGCGAGCGCCTATTAAACCTGTGCGCCAACGACTTGGCGGAACGGGGCTTCCAGCATATGAGCGTGGACAGTCTGAAACCGAAGCATGTGGCGGCGCTGCTAGACAAGTGGAAGCAGGATGGCGTCAGTACCGGCACGATCAAGAATCGCATGAGCGCCTTGCGCTGGTGGGCCGAGAAGATCGGCAAGGAGAACATCATTGCGCGCACCAACGGCGAATATGGCATCGCGGAGCGGGTGTTTGTCACCAATGTCTCGAAGGCGAAGGTGCTTGATGCCGACACGCTCGCCCGCGTGAACGATCCTTATACGCGCATGTCCCTGCAGCTGCAGGCGGCGTTTGGTTTGCGGCGCGAGGAAAGCATCAAGATCAAGCTGGGGTGGGCCGATGGCGGGAACATTCTGCGGCTGCAGGATAGCTGGACCAAAGGCGGAAAGTATCGCGAGGTGCCCATTGCCACCATGCAGCAGCGCGCCGTGCTTGATGCGGCCAAGGCGCTGGCGGGAAAAGGCAGCTTGATTCCGGCGCAGTTGCGGTATCGGGACCAGTTGAACCGCTTTCGTGCGCAGTGCGACAAGGCTGGCCTCCATGGCGTGCATGGGCTGCGCCATGAGTACGCGCAGCAGCGCTATGCGGAGCTGACTGGCCGACCTAGTCCAGCCAGTGGCGGCCCGACGTCGAGGCAGCTGGATGCTTCGCAAAAACTCGCAGATCAAGCTGCGCGGCTGAAGATTTCAATGGAGATGGGGCATGGGCGTGAGCAGGTCACCTCCATCTACCTGGGGAGATGACGGCCCGCCTGTAGCAGGTCCGCAGTTCATGGAACAGAAGATATGCCAGGGGCAGCAATGATGCTGCCGGAACTACCGGGGAGAGGCGGCATGACTCTCCATTGTTTGCTGTTCATCAATCGAAGGAGAATCTTATGACCACGACTAAAAAATTCCTCCGCTTGCCTGCGGTAATCGAGGCCACCGGCTGGTCCCGCGCCACAATCTGGCGCAAGGTGAAGGCAGGCGTGTTGCCAGCTCCTATTCCCATCGGACCCAAGTCTGTTGCCTGGGACGCAGAGGAAATCGCTCTATGGCAGCAGCGCTGTATTGACGCTAGGCGTGGAGTCGCTTGAGTGGGAGTTAATAGTGGCTGGATTGAAGCGCCCCACCTCGTAAGGCGTCATGTGGTGGGCCTACCGGCCTTCTCTGAATCGTCCAACTGCTGCCGCTGCGCGGCGGCCCCGCGCGCCTGTGGTTCTATTGGGTATCGATTGAGCATGCTTTTACGGCGTCCAATGCATCAGGCTGTGTCCGAATGGCGGACCTGACTCTGGGGGCCTTAAAAGTGTTTTGCTGTGTGCGGCGTGAGCGAGCCTGCGCCCGTTGCGATCGAATCGTTCAGAGAACTGCTCCCAGTCGACCGATTGAGCGCGGCATCGCCGCGCCAGTGCCGTTGTACGCAGCAGTCTGGCGTGCGGCACAAGTCGGCTGCAGGATATGGTTGACTTGGGCTGTGCACGCAAGCTGTCGGCTGTGAGCGCTGGGTACTGGAATAGCTGTCAAGCTGATCTGAGAATCGCTAGCCGCTTCAATGAGGATATTCACTTTGACTACGCAGGGCAGGGTGTTACGTGCCACTATGCAACGATGTGACTTCCAATAACCTTACATTTGTTGACAATAATGCACATCTGTGGCCTGCTATAATTCCGTGCAAAGTTTTTGCACGGTACTGCTCTTGTTCAACTCGCGTATCGCACAAGGATAATAATGGCCACTCCCGCCGACAGTGAAGCACTTGCTCAGGTTGATGATACTGCTTTGCCTACCTCAGAAACAATACCAGAGCTATCGACATCGCCTTATACCTTAAGAATATCTCGTTTAACTGTTGATAAACTTGGAGTCAAGTTATACGACAAGGTAAGCGCTGTGGTAGCTGAGCTAGTTGCAAATGGTTATGATGCTGACGCTGAAAATGTTGTAGTTCGGCTACCGATAAATATTCAATTAGCCAGCAAAGCGGGGCGTGAATTGACGGATCTTAGTTATGCCATCGAGGTTCAAGATGACGGGCACGGTATGACACCGGCAGAGGCAATTTCATTTTATTTACGTATAGGCGCAGATAGAAGAACTCGCACGGATCAAGATGGGAGTAAATCTCGCATTAAGAAGCGGCCGGTCATGGGGCGGAAGGGCATTGGTAAGCTAGCACCATTTGGAATTTGCCGTCGAATTGAGGTTTTGTCTGCTGGGGGGGGGGGCGCACTGAACGTGGCTTTGCTGTAACGCATTTCTTTATGGATTTTGATCGTATTGTGCGAGATGACGATGACACAGTACCATTAGACGTTGGACCCGATGATCAGGGATGGAGTGAGAAGTCAGGAACTACAATAAGAATGACATCGTTTCTGGCAAAACGAGTTCCTGATTTAACTACTTTTTTACGTCAGTTGGCATTCCGTTTTACTTTTGCAAGAAGTGATTTTAATGTTCAGGTAATTGACTCGTTATCCGAAGATAAGCTTCCAGTAAAAGTAGATCCATTAAATATTCCACTTTTGCCAGGGACGCGAATAGATCTCGCGGATCGCCCTGTTATTACAGATGAAGGGGTGGCGCTGAAAGTGTCTGGCTGGCTGGGAATGGCGAAGGATGCCTATAAAAATGAAGAAATGACAGGCGTGCGTATATATGCCAGAGGAAAGATTGCTGGAGTCACACGCGATTTTAATCAACCTTCTGGGTTTACCGGGGAATTTGCGGTGCGCTCCTATTTGGTTGGTCATGTTAATGCTGAATGGCTGGATTTGGATGATGGTGATGATTTGGTTCGTACCGATCGACAAGACATCCTATGGGATTCTGAATACGGTCAATTACTACGTCAATGGGGCGCGGATGTAATCCGTGAAATCGCATCTAAATCTAGAGAGCCGAGACGCATCCGTGTTCGGGATGAATTTCTAAAGCGCTCGAAGATTGAGGAGCGAGCAAAAAATAGATTTGGTGATAAGCAGGTCGCAAAGGTCGCAGTCGAGTTGGCTAAAAAATTTGGTGGGTTTGCCGCAGAAGATGAACTTAATGACGATATATATGTTGAGGATCTATCGCTTATAATTTTATCGGTCGCTCCTCATCAGGCATTAATGGAGGCATTCCACGAGTTTACGAACCACGTAACCGCTGGCCAAACTTCTATCGATCAGATGGTAGATATTTTTGATAAGGCTCAAATAGCAGAATTGGCATCTTACGCTCAAATTGCATCTCAGCGTGTGAGAGTAATTAGTGAATTAGAGAAAATAATAGATGAAACATCAGATGAGCTTCAGTTTCAAAGATTGTTGGAGAAGGCGCCATGGCTAATCGAGCCTTCTTGGACGGTAATCAGTAAAAATCAGTCTCTCAAAAACTTTAAAAGTTCTTTCGAAAAATATTGGAAAAAAGAGACTGGGAATGATATAGTTCTAGCCATTGATTACGAAAATAAGCGCCCTGATTTTACTCTTGTTAGTGTTGATGGATTGCTGCACATTGTTGAAATAAAAAAGGCTGGACATAAGTTTGATGACGCTGATTTTGATAGACTAATTAATTATGTTGAGGCATTTGAGAAGTTTTTTGAAGAGAATCAATTTGTTGTTGCTGATTTCCGCAGGGGGTGGCGTATAGATTTTATTGCTGATGGGGTTGACGTTAAAAAGGCACAAAATAAGCGCGCTTTTACTCAGATTTGTGATGCGGGCCATTTATTTAGGATGACATGGCGAGATTTTTTAATAAGAACGAAAAAAGTGCATGAGCAGTTCTTGGATGTTCACGACTTAAATAGTAGTTTAAAGCAAGGAAAAGCTGTATGAGTTCGTTTAAAGCGGTAAGTCTTTTCTCAAACTGCGGTGCCGGTGATGTAGGTTACCGTAGCGCAGGATTTCAGTTTGAGGTTATGGCTGAACTCGACCCAGATCGTTTAGAGGTCTGTCTTTTAAATCATCCTGGAGCATCTGGAGTGCCCGGTGATCTGCGTAAGACTTGGGCCACTGTTGTGAACACGTATCGAGAGCGGGCGGGGGATGAGCGTCCTGCATTGTTGTGCGCGTGCCCACCCTGCCAGGGAATGAGTTCTGCAAGGTCTGGAATGGGAAAGCATGATGATGCCGATGCTGGTTCAAAAGATGAACGAAATTTGCTTGTGACCGTTATTGCCAAGGTCGCTAAAAAATTACAGCCATCATTAATTGTTGTCGAAAATGTTCCTGCTTTTTTTTCGAGAAAAGTAAATCACCCAAAGGATAAAAACCCAGTATCAGCGGCAAATTTTTTAATTTCTTCATTATCACGGGATTATGTGGCGTTCCCGTTAAGTGCTGATTTAAGCGATTTCGGTATTCCACAATCTAGAAACCGAGCGTTCCTTACCTTTGTGAGAAAAGATGTTGCAGGGCTACGCGAGCTTTTAAGATTAAACCGCGCACCTTTCCCAAGGGCTACTCATTCGATAAGTGCAGGCTTGGCGCCTCATGTTTCGATAGCAGAGGCGTTAACAAGTTTTAGGCTTCCTATGTTAGACGCTTCTACTAAAGGCTTGGCGCATGCTGAGGAGTATCGCGGATTTCATTCAGTTCCAGTGTGGAGCGAGCGGATTTATGCCATGGTTGCCGCGATACCACCGGCATCGGGGAGAAGCGCGTGGCAGAATTCTTCATGCTATGTTTGCGGTCCTGTGGAGTGTGGTGAGGAAACAGTTTTATGCCCTCATTGCAACGATCCTTTATTGCGACCAATCGTCCAAGAAAAAAATGGAACTTATCGTTTGGTTAAGGGTTTTAAAAGTAGCTATCGACGTATGCATAATGATCGACCTGCGGCGACGATTACAACCGCTAGCGGACACATTGGTAGTGATTACACGATTCACCCTACACAAAATCGGCTATTGAGTACTTTGGAATGCGCATTGCTTCAGACCTTCCCTAAAGACTTTCAGTGGGGTGATGCACTAGAAAGGCTTGGGCATACGAATGTTCGGGAAATGATTGGCGAGGCCGTTCCCCCAGGCTTTACGAAATTGCACGGTCTAGTGTTGTTGGGAATATTGAAACACCTCTGGACGCGTGCTCCTATCACTCAAGATGATGAGCGCTGTGAGAAGGGGTGGTCTGCGCTTAAAGAGGCTGCAAAAAAAGACAACCGGCAAGATCCTCGCAAATATTTCAATTATAAGAACCCCGTTATTAAACGCCCTTTTGCGCAATGTACCGTCGTTGTTGCTGCTTAGTTGATAAATACTATAAATAAAAGGTAAAACGATGACTTCGAGCGGTGAAACTATTATTAAAACTTTTAAGCTGGAATTTTCTAACCGAGTTATTGAACACCTTGGTATCAAGCTGTATCAAAATAAACCGACTAACGTTGTCGCCGAATTCCTATCAAATGGGTGGGACGCTGACGCGACAGAAGTAAACATTGAGCTAAAAGCTAAGGGTAAGGATGGGCATCCTATTGTCGTGATTACTGACAATGGACGAGGTATGTCTCGAGATGAGCTTACCGATGAGTTCTTAATCATCGGCAGGAATAGGCGAGCTGATCCTACAGCTCGCACGCCGGGTGGAAGAACTCCGATGGGGCGAAAAGGAATCGGTAAGCTTGCCGGGTTTGGTATCGCGAGAACTGTCGATATTCTTTCTTCACCCAATGGAATTGTCCGTAATGGTAAGCCTGACGACGATCCTAAGTTTTATTGGCTTCGTTTTTCTTTAGAGGACTTACTTGCTAAGTCCGCATCTGCTTTTGCAAGTACCTATGAACCTAAAGTTATTGCGGATGGGGTAAATTTTTCAGATTTTCAAAAAATCTTACTGTCTGAAAATCAAGGCGATGTCTTTGATCATTTCCTAGATAGTGTAAAACTAGGCGGTGGAGGTGTATGCGTATTTTTAAGTAATACTACCCTAAAAAAAGCAATGAATACCGAATCATTGTTGCAGTCAATGGGTAGGCGCTTCACGGTTTCTACTTTACGTCCTGATTTTGTAGTTAAGGTCAACAATAGAATAATTACTCCTGAGCAGGCTTTGCCTCCGTTGCATGAATTTGGCTTTGGAGATTGGAACAATCCGGTAGAGGAAATGATCGTTGTGAATGGAATTGATCGTAAGGTCAAGTATTGGATTAAGTTTGTGAGTTTACAGGGATCTGATTGGTCAATTGAAAATGCAGGTATTGGGGTTTATGCGCATGGAAAAATTGCTCAAGATAGACCATTCTTCTTTGGTAGCAAAGGCAAAGAAATCCTTAGTCGTTATCTATATGGCGTTATTGAGGCAGATTGGCTTGATGAGCTGCCAAGCGATGTTGTCTCGACTGATCGTCGATCTATCGACTGGGATACAGATGACACGATTCAATTCCATGAGTGGGGCAACACAAAAATATCCTCGTGGCTAGAAGAATTTCGTAAGTGGCGTGCTAAGTGTCAAGACCGGCCTGGTTATATACGCGTTTAACGAATAATTCCGGCTTTTTCTCCTGCCATTTCTTCATCGCCTGAATCGGTGTTGCGTTATCCAAGGCGCGCTGGGGAATGTTGTGGTTGTAGATTTTCAGGTAATTGCGCAGCGTCGATTCCAGTTCGGCCCGGGAGCCGAAACGAGTCTGGTTGACGACCTCGCTGATACGGCCATTGAAGCGTTCGACCATGCCGTTGGTTTGCGGGTGACGCGGCGGAATCAATCGATGTTCGATCACCAATTGCTTGCACAGCACGTCAAAGACATGCTTGCCGCTCGGGATACGGTCGCCGCTGACAGGGTCTTTTTTCTTGCTGGTAAAACGGTCGGTGAACTGGCTGCCGTTGTCAGTGAGTAGTTTGACGATGGTGATCGGGCAAGCATTTTTCAGTTTGAGCAGGAAGTCGGTACTGCTGCTGTCGGACTGGTTGGCATAGATTTCCATGAAGACCCAGCGTGTGGCGCGGTCAATGGCGACGAACAGGTAACGGCGTTCGGTTTCATCGAGCATCTGCGGTAAGTACTTGATATCCATATGTAAAAAGCCCGGCTCGTAGTCCTTGAACGACTTTTTGGTAACCGGTTTGTCGTCTTCGAGTGCGGCCATTTTAAGCAAACTGGAGACACCATGGCGCCGCAAGCAGCGGCCCAGGGCGCCACGCGAAAGCGCCGGGTTGACGAACTCACGCGCCACCGCCAGCAAGTCGTCGGTGGGCAAAAGCAAGGTGGTGCGTAGCGCGATGACGACCAGTTCCTGCGCTGGCGTCAGCGTCGTATGCATGGTGTGGGGCCGGTGCGAACGGTCCTCGGCGCTGTCGCGGTTCTGCCATTTACGGATCGTCAGGCGGCTCACGTTATAGCGCTCGGCAAGCTCCCGTTGGGGCAGTGTCGAGTTGCGGATTTCTTCCCGGATCAGGTGGGTGGTGCGGGCTCGGCTGTGAAGGGCTTGGGTCATGGCGCTGGCGGTGAGGTGACAGGAATCAACAGTGTACTCAACAGGCGCCTGGCTTTGAAGTAGGGCAAGCTGCGAATAGGAATATGATCACCCAATTCTAAACAGCTAAGCAACCAAAGAAAGATATAGTAGATAGGATTCGTTTGGTCACACCTCGATCGACGCTTACTGGTGCCGAGGAAGAGGCCTTAGCTGAACTTTTAAGCGATGTTTTACCAAGCCTCGCGAATGATGAAGAGGCAAAAAATCGCACGACGAAGAGTTTTACCGAGGCGTGGACGCATGCTCCTACGAGACTATTAACAAAGAATCTTTGGACGAAAATATTTTCTTCGCTCGATTCCGAAACCGCAGTCTTCGCTGAGCTAGTTGAAAGTTTACGAAAAAGTATGGTGCCTGAAGCTATGGGGCTTGCAGTTACGATGGCTCAGCGTGTAGCCGCTATTACGGTGATGCGGCGCATGATCGAAGAAGATAAGACCGAAACACATTTGCAGCGTTTAATCGAGGTATTTCCGTGGCTGTTAGGGCCGCAATGGGAACGTTTAACAGCTAATCAGGAAATTAGGACTTTAGTTACTAAAAAACATAAGCCGGATGAGGCATTAGGCGAATGGGCGTTAACTAGCCAAAAAATAAACTTAAAACCAGATTTCGTATTTTTAAGTGATCCTGGTGCACAAAAAGAATTTATTGTTTTTGAATTGAAGGGGCCAGAATCCGGTAAAACACTCCAACCTGTAGAGTATGATCAGCTGGCAGAGTATCTAAGGATTATTCGGGCCGTATATACTGATCGGAACATTTTAGTTAGAGGTGTTTTAGTCGGACATGATAAGGGCGGATTTGAAGAGCATGATAAACGTATTGAAGTACGTACATGGACTGAGGTGTTAGTTGAAGCGCGCAACTTACATCTTTCGTATCTTCAAGCGCTTCTTCTTGCTTCTGATCCCGGGGCCTCAGATATACGCCTTCAACAGATTGCAGATTTTGGCGGTAAGGAAACTATGGAACTTCTATCAAGGCTGGCGCCAGTGGGAGAGTTTCCAATGGTCATTACAGATACGTTGCATTTGCTCGATGGCAAGCCTAGTTAACTGTAGAGATTGAGAAAAAATTGACGCGAGTTTTATCCAATAATATATTTTAGGGTTGCGTTTCCTGTAATTATTTATCGCACGGAGACAACTTGCTCGTCATATAGATGAAGCCCTGAAAGTAAGAATGATGCGACGATTTCTTGCCAGATAGGGCTCGCCATCACCATCGCAATAATAATAAAGTTGGCACTTTGGCGAGAATTTTCTAGATGGATAATGATACCAACTAGGGAATGTCTTCCACGAGTAAAATTTTTTACTGATCTTCCCTTAAAATCACATATTCAAAGTCCTCCAGCGAAATTGAAGAGTAATCTATGCTTTCCAATGCATTGTTCATATTTATTTTGTAGCCAAGTGAGCGAAAAAAGTCTGCGTGGGTTTTTGGAATTTCTTTGCCCGATGATCCATCATGCCCAGTTCCGCTAATATTGACGGAATAAAGTTCTGCACCATTTCCATTTTTTCGCGCATAAACGTGTGCATGTTTTTCAGTTTTAGTATTTGTGTTGCCAGCATCCTGTCTATAGGAATTTGATGTGTTTGGTATTGTCTTGTAGGTTTGGTGTTCGAGCGCGAAGGTCAATTCAGAAAGGATTTTTTTGCGCTCATTTATTTCATTCAGTTCACGCAATAATTCCATTGGTTTTCGGCGCATTTTACAGTCCTTTTGATTATTGATGATTGCTTAAATGGAATCTTTTTTTGGGATGGCCATCCATATAGCTTCTTCAAGCTGCTAGGGATTCTAGTACTATCAGAAGAGTTGCCGCTGAGAACTACTACCTGTGTCGAGGATAGCATAAAGATCTGTTTTAAGAGTTACTTTGGTTTGGTTAAGACCTTGCTTATGGCGGTCTTTAAAAAACCTGCACCCGCTGGCCTCAGCCGGTAAGATTCCGGCGTTATCTAAGCCGGCAAGTCCCCACGATTATGAAGCCCCGGATCAGCCTGTTTGCCTAACATGAGAACGAAGATCAACGTACAAAAATCGGTGACCCGCCGGTCGGCTTAACCAAGCACATGGACTGCGAGGCGATGGCCGGCGGCATCAATGTGGCGGCGCAGAGCCCATCGCCAGCCTATGATGGCCGTCCTCCATTCCGACGTCCTGGTGCTCCAGCGGGGCATATTTGGGGGCATGTTCCGGCGTTGGTCGGGGAAAATGCAAAGCGTAGATCTGGATCTTTCTACGATGCGTATCCCCCTCTCGGGTCGCTGCTAGCTTCGCTGCCAGCCGGCTGGGCTGAGACTGGCTTGGCACGCGGGCGCGGTTTTACATTATTCCCCCTCAAACGTTATCCCATCTCAATTCCCCATATTTTTCCCTAATGTATCGTAAGCCTCTCCCACAAAGCTAGGAGAACCCCATGTCCTACACCTACACCAAAGTCGACGACCTGGAAAAAACCACCATGGTCGGCAACCATCAGTGCGTCGCGCTGGTCCGCCACTACGCGGGTGCGCCTGCCACGTTGGCCTGGAAGCAGGGGGAAGTAGTGCTGGGAAATCGCTTGCTGCGCAAAGGTACAGCCATTGCCACGTTTATCAACGGCAAGTATGCGAATCAACAACATGGCAATCACGCGGCCCTGTATATAGGGCAGGCGCTGGACGGCATCCTCGTCATGGATCAGTGGAAGGGCAAGCGCCCGCCTCTCGTTACGTCGCGGACCTTGCGTTCCAAAGGCCGTTACAAGAATGGCTTGTATATCGATCCCAGCAATAATGCCGACGCTTTTTTCGTCATCGAATAGGGGAGCATCGATGCAACATCAACGTTTGCTGGCCGGCGCCGCCTGCTGCCTATTCCCCGTGTTCGCGCAGGCTGCCATGCCCGCCCCCGCCCCCGCCCCCGCCGCCCATGCTTGCCCGGACAGCGTGCCTGCGGCATCGATCAGCCTGAATGCCGTGCCGGCTGGCTGGACGCCGTATATCGGCAGCCCACTCTACCTGAGCGCCGCGGCGCCGATCGACGGCGCACCGCAGCGCAGGGGGCAGCTGGTGCCGAGCGGGGAGCGCAAGAACAAAGGGCAAACGACGCTCAGCTACCGTCTGGAAGGCCGCTATCCAGACGGCAAGTGGTTGCAATGCAGCTACGGCGTGCATGGGGAAGTCACGCTGTCGAGGAGAATGGACGACAGCGTCAGCCTGTGCCAATTCACCTACAGAAAAGGCCGCAAGGCCGGGCAGAACGAGATCGATATCGATTGCCGGTAAGTGAGTTGGTATCGGCGCTATTGCTGGGGGGACCGCAGGCCGCAAAGCCCGATGCGACTGCGCCTGTGCATGTCGGCTTACGCGTTCGCTAAGCCGACCTACGAAATTGTCGCCTGCCCGAGCGCAGACGCAAAAAAAACCCGCCGAAGCGGGTTTTTCACTCTACAGTCAAGCCAAAAACTTAGAACTGGTTCATGGTGTTGTCTTTACCAGCCGCCTTCAGTGCCGCTTCGCCGCTGAAGTAATCCTTGTGATCGTCGCCGATGTCCGAGCCGGACATGTTTTGATGTTTCACGCAGGCGATGCCCTGGCGGATTTCCTTGCGCTGCACGCCGGCCACGTAGCCCAGCATGCCCTGGTCGCCGAAGTATTCCTTGGCCAGGTTGTCGGTCGACAAGGCGGCCGTGTGGTAGGTCGGCAGGGTGATCAGGTGGTGGAAGATGCCGGCTTCGCGGGCCGAGTCGGCCTGGAAGGTGCGGATTTTCTCGTCGGCCGTGATCGCCAATTCCGTCTGGTCGTATTCCACGCTCATCAGCTGGGCGCGTTCGTAGGCGGACACGTCCTTGCCGTCGGCCTTCATGATGTCATACACCTGCTGGCGGAAGTTCAGGGTCCAGTTGAACGATGGGCTGTTGTTGTACACCAGCTTGGCGTTCGGGATGACCTTGCGGATTTCGCTGACCATGCCGCCAATTTGCGCGATATGCGGTTTTTCCGTTTCGATCCACAGCAGGTCGGCGCCGTTTTGCAGCGAGGTGATGCAATCCAGCACGCAACGCTCTTCGCCGGAACCGGCGCGGAACTGGAACAGGTTGCTTGGCAGGCGTTTTGGACGCAGCAGCTTGCCTTCGCGCTTGAGGATGACGTCGCCATTGCCCAGCGCGTCGGCCGACACTTCTTCGCAGTCGAGGAAGGAGTTGTATTGGTCGCCCAGGTCGCCTGGTTCATTGGTGACGGCGATCTGCTTGGTCAGGCCGGCGCCCAGCGAATCGGTGCGGGCAACGATGATGCCGTCGTCCACGCCCAGCTCAAGGAAGGCGTAGCGGATGGCGCGGATCTTGGCCAGGAAGTCTTCATGTGGCACCGTGACTTTACCGTCCTGGTGACCGCATTGTTTCTCGTCGGATACTTGGTTTTCGATCTGGATGCAGCAGGCGCCCGCTTCGATGAACTGTTTTGCCAGCAAATAGGTGGCTTCGGCATTGCCGAAACCGGCGTCGATGTCGGCGATGATGGGCACGACGTGGGTGATGTGGCCGTCGATCTTGGCCTGGATCGCTTGCTTCTCAGCACCTTGGGCCGCGTCCAGCTGGCGGAACAGGCCGCCCAGTTCGCGGGCATCGGCCTGGCGCAGGAAGGTGTAGAGCTCGCGGATCAGGCTGGTGACGGCGGTCTTTTCATGCATCGACTGGTCTGGCAGCGGGCCGAACTCGGAGCGCAGGGCGGCGACCATCCAGCCGGACAGGTAGAGGTAGCGGCGGTCGGTGCTGTTGAAGTGCTTCTTGATGGAGATCATCTTCTGTTGACCGATGAAACCGTGCCAGCAACCGAGCGACTGGGTGTACTTGGATGGGTCCGCATCGTAGGCAGCCATGTCGTTGCGCATGATCTTCGCCGTGTAGCGGGCGATGTCCAGGCCGGTCTTGAACTTGTTCTGGGCGCGCATGCGGGCGGCGGACTCGGGATTGATGGCGTTCCAGGCGCTGCCTTGTTGGTCTTTCAAACCAGCAACAGCTTTGATGTCGTCTTGATATTGGGACATGTGAATCTCCTAAAAAGAAAAGCTATGTTTGAGAAAATCGCCGAGTGCGCCACAACGTCTTGTCGAAGCAAACTGCATGACTAAATAGTAGGCCGATTCGCGCCAATGTTCAAGTCTTATATAAGACATATAACTTAAATTAAGTCTTTGTTTTTCAATGGCTTAATTATGATTTTTCAGGATGTGAAATGAATTTTCAAAAAGTGAGAGCATCAATGGTTGAGTCTGCTGTTTGAAATTTCGCGATGTGAAACGCCTTTTCAGAATTTGGTGCAGCGCGACAAATCGGGGCGAAA
Source organism: Janthinobacterium sp. PAMC25594 (assembly GCF_019443505.1). NCBI lineage: Bacteria > Pseudomonadati > Pseudomonadota > Betaproteobacteria > Burkholderiales > Oxalobacteraceae > Janthinobacterium > Janthinobacterium sp. PAMC25594. The sequence continues at coordinate 2,706,865 of NZ_CP080377.1, read as the reverse complement.
AAAAACCGCCCGAAGGCGGCTTGGGGCGCAGGCGGCGCGTTTATCGTCCCACGGTCTGCCGCTGATCCTTGATGAACAGGGCCGTCAGCATGCCCACCACGCACACGCCGATCACATAATAGGCGGGGCCCAGCACGTTGTTTTTCAGCATCAGGGTCACGACCACGGGCGTCAGGCCGCCGAAAATCGCGTACGACAAGTTGTAGGAAAACGACAGTCCCGAGAAGCGCACCTGCGCCGGAAACGCTTGCACCAGCACGTAGGGCACGGCGCCGACGACGCCGACGCACAGGCCCGTCATCGCGTACAGGGGCAGCAGCAGGTCGGGGCGGCTGCCGATGGTGGTGTAGAAAATATACGTGGAAATGGCCAGCAGCACGGAGCCGACGAAGATCACGCGCTTGCCGCCCAGGCGGTCGGCCAGCATGCCGGCGATGATGCAGCCGAAGGCCAGGCACAGGGTGGCCACGGTATTGGCCACCAGCGTGGTGCGCGGCGCGATGTGGTGGATCTTTTGCAGCAGGGCAGGCGTCATCAAAATGACGACGACGATGCCGGCCGACAGCATCCAGGTCAGCAACATCGATACGACGACGGCGCCGCGGTGGCTGCGCAGCACGGATTTCAAGGGCATTTCCGTGGACAGCGCCTTGCGTTGCTGCATTTCCGCAAAGACGGGGGTTTCATGCAGCCAGCGGCGCAGATACATGGCGCCAAAGCCGAAGAGGCCGCCCAGCAAGAACGGATAGCGCCAGGCGCCATCGGTGATTTCCGCCGGCGTGTAGACGGTGTTCAAGCCCGTCGCGACGAGCGAGCCGAGCAGAATGCCCACCGTCAGGCCGGCCGTCAGCACGCCGCAGGCAAAGCCCGTGAAACGGCTCGGTACGTGTTCGGACACAAACACCCAGGCGCCCGGCACTTCGCCGCCCACGGCCGCGCCCTGGAAAACGCGCATTAAGAGCAGCAACAGCGGGGCGGCCAGGCCGATGCTGGCGTAGGTGGGCAGCAGGCCGATCAGCAGGGTCGGCACGGCCATCATCAGGATGGACAGGGTGAACATGCGCTTGCGGCCGAGCAAGTCACCGAAGTGGGCCATGACGATGCCGCCCAGTGGACGCACCACGTAGCCGGCGGCGAAGATGCCGAAGGTTTGCAGCAAGCGCAGCCATTCCGGCATTTCCGGCGGGAAGAACAATTGGCCGATGGCGTTGGCAAAGAAGACGAAGATGATGAAATCGTAGAATTCCAGCGCGCCGCCGAGGGCGGCCAGCGACAGGGTCTTATAGTCTTGTTTGGTGAGGGGACGGCTTGCGGCGTTGATGGCGGCGGTGTTGGAAGTAGGCATGTGTCTCGTTCTTGTGTGTTATCGGAGATTGCCAGATCTAGCATACGCATTTCCGCCGCGTGAGTAAATGCGGCGCGTATGGGGAGTAGCCTCAGCTGCGCTTAATACAACGCCGCTATCATCAGCGTTGACTTCATTGGAAAGGACACACAATGCACATCATGATCGTGGGCGCCAGTCGGGGCCTGGGACGCGCGCTGGTGGATGGTTTGCTCGCTGACGGTCATGCCGTCATCGGCGTATCGCGCCAGCAACCCGCCGACTTGCCTGCCGGCCAGGGCACGCAGCTGCAATGGATCGCGGCGGACCTGGCCGCACCCGCCGAGGCCGTCGAACGCATCGCCCGCGAAGCGCCCGCCGTGCTGGACGCGGTGATCTACAATCTGGGCGTGTGGGAAGAAAAGGCCTTCAGCGATGACTACGCTTTCCTCGGCGATGCGGACGAGGCCATCGTCGACATGGTCAATACCAACATCACGGCGACGATATTGCTGCTCAAGCGCCTGGTGCCGCGCTTGCTGGCCAGCAGCAAACCGCAGCTGATACTCACGGGGTCCACGTCCGGCCTGCGCCAGAGCGGCCGCCCGGAAGTGACGTTCAGCGCCTCGAAATTCGCCTTGAACGGCATCGCCGATGCCTTGCGTGAAGGTTTCCGCGCGCAGGGACTGGCCGTGACGGCGCTGCAGCTCGGTTATCTGAATACCTATGATGGCTTGTCCGTGCCGCTGGCGGACGCCGCCGCGCGGGGCGAAGGCGAGCTGATCCCCGTGCATGACGTCGTTGCCGTCGTGCGCATGCTGCTGAATCTGTCGAATGCCTCGTTCGTGCGCGAACTGGTGCTGCCGGCGCTGCGCGACGAGCGTTTCTGACTGTTATGCACCTTCGCCGTAGACCTCGGACCAGCCGAGACGCTCTTCCAGCCACTCGTCCACCTCCGAGCTATCCATGTGCAGCAGGGCAGCGCCCAGCCGCAGCTTGCCCTTGGCAAGGGCCAGCACGGCAAACACGGATTCCAGCATGACGGGATCGAGCTGGCCCTGCAAGTCGCGCGCGGCGATGGCGGGCAGTTGCGCCCCGGCGGCCTGGTAGCTGTCGGCCAGCCAGTCTGGCAGCGGCGGATTGTGCTTGCGGTGGCGCTCGATTTCAATCAGGGCGATGAGCGCATAGAAATCTTCCTCGCGTGATGGCGCGCCGCCCAGCATGGCGACGAGCTGGGGCACGGCCGCATACGAGGCGATGCCCACGTCGCCCTGGTGATGCAGCTCTTCCCACAGTTCATGCCAGACGTCTTCGCCCGCCTGCATGGCCTTGAGCGCTACGGCCACGTCGTAGGGCATGCGGTAGCCGCCTTCCAGGGTGGGCCAGATGGGGTCGTCGAGTGATAACAGCATGGGTTTCCTTCTTCAAACATATAAGTCATTATGCCTGGCGAGCATACGCAAACATATTAGTGCTGGAAGCGCCGCTGGGCTTCGTCGGGTGGCGTGAGGCTGTCGCCATCCTGGATGATATTGCCCACAATTAGTAATTCGGTTTTCCAGAGTTCAAAGGCGGTTGGCATGGCTGTGCCTGGCGAGAGTGGCGGCGACCCTGATTATGCCCCGACCATTGGTGTTTCAGCGTGCTGATTGAACATGCTACAGTCCGCCTTTGCCGCCAGCCCGGTGCGGCTTTGCCTGGATCAATGCGCTATGCCCACCTGGACTTCCCCGCCACAACTCGTCGCCCTGGCCGCCTTTTATGCGCAGGCGCAAGCCCATCCGGAAACGCTCAGTGATGCTGTCTTCCTGGACAACGTGAAAAACGCCCACTGGCCCACCAACTGCTGGAGTTACGCGCAAGCGTCGTTCGCCATCATCGCGCCCGCCTGCCTGCTGCGTCCGCATCTGACCGCCGAGCTGATCGCTTTCCCCATCGATGCCTTGATCGCGGGCGGCCTGGAGGAGGCGGAGCAAGTCATCGCGATCGGCCTGGACTGCGCCAGGCGCGACGCGCCGTATGTCGAGGTGAGCGAGGATGGCAGGCGCTGGCTGACACAGGTGTGGCCTGGACTGGGGGAGGTGGTCGAGACCGTGTTTCAGGCCAGTCTGCAGGCGGCGCTGGCCGATGATGAGGACTAAGCAAGCCTGTGCTTGACCTGGAAAGCTGGTTTACGTTAGGGTATACGTAACTACTTACATATATTCATTCAACATGTCTTCCAACCTGCAAACCTACGGCTCCCTGATGCTGGCCAGCCGCCTGCGCCGTCTTTCCGATCAACTGTATGCCGGTGTCGATACCAGTTATCTGGCGGCCGGCGTCGAACTGACGTCGCGCTGTTTCCCCTTGTTATTGCTGCTGCGCGACAACGGCCCCACGGCGATCACGGCCCTGGCCGCGCAGATCGGGCAGACGCATCCGGTGGTGGTGCAGCTGGGGCGCAAGCTGCTCGATGCCGGCGTGGTGACGGAGCTGCCGGACGCCAAGGATGAGCGGCGGCGCCTGCTGGCGCTGTCCGACGCCGGGCAAGCCTTGCTGCGCAGCATGGCGCCTTTGTGGGACGACGTGCGCGCGGCCGTCGATACGGTGTTCGAACACGGCACGCCGCAGCTGATGGCGAGCCTGGACCGGGCCGAGGCGCGCTTGCAGGCGCAGGGTTTCGGCGAGATGATCGCCGCCTGCCGGCGCCAGCGCGAACGGGCCGCCGTGGAGATCATCGCGTACGACGTCCAGTACGCGGCCGACTTCAAGCGCCTGAATATCGCCTGGCTGGAACGCTACTTCTATGTCGAGGCGCTCGACGACAAGGTGCTGTCCGATCCGCAACGCTCGATACTCGACGCTGGCGGACAGATTTTTCTGGCGCGCCTGGACGGCAAGATCGTCGGCACGTGCGCGCTGATCCGTGCCGGCGAGGCCAGCATCGAGTTGTCGAAGATGGCCGTCACGCCGGAATGCCAGGGCTTGGGCATCGCGCGCCGCCTGATCGAGCGGGCCTTTGACGCCTTCGAGGCCAGCGGCGCGCAGCTGCTGTTCCTGGAGTCGAACAGCAAGCTGGCGCCCGCCATCCGCCTGTACGAAAGCAGCGGCTTTACCCACGTGGCGCGGCCCGCCGGCGACGCCCATTACCAGCGCGCCGACGTCTACATGGAGTGGCAGGGCAGGTAGCACCCGCCAGGGCGCCACGCGGCGCCCCCCATCGGCCGTCTCCCGCGTTACAATACGCGCACCCATAACGGAACTCAGGTTCCACTATTCGAGACGCCGACGCCGCATGCCTTCCTTCCCGATGCCCTTCCCGCAGATGATCGTTCCACCGGAGCCCACCCAGGCGCGCAGCAAGCAAGCGTTCGAGCGCCTGCTGCTGGTGGGCGAACAGTTGCTGGCGGAAAACCGTTTCGATGAAATCGGCGTGGCCGACCTGGCCAGGCTGGCGGAAACATCCGTGGGCACCTTTTACCGCTTGCTGGGCGACAAGGACACCTTGAGCCGTTTGCTGCTGCAGCGCTTTTTTTCCGACATGGTGGAAAAGGTCGAGACCCTGACGGAGCTGCGCCAGTGGGAAGGGCGCAGCCTGGAAGACTTCATCCGCGCCATGGTAGCCATGTTCGTGGCCGTGAATGGCGGGCGCAGCGGCGTCTTGCGGGCCTTGATCACGCGCGCGTCGCAGGATGCGCAATTTCGCGACAGGGTGCACCAGATCAATCATTTGATCTCGCAACGCACGGTGGCCGTGCTGGCCAGCAAGTCGGCCAGCATCCGCCACCCGAATCCCACGCAAGCGATGATGGTGGTGCCGCCCGTGCTGCTGGGCATCCTGAACCAGCACACCTTGACGGGTTCGCTGTCCTTTTTATCGGGCGCGGCACTGGAAGATGAACTGGTGCGTGTTGCTTTAAATTATCTGACCTAAGATATTTAGCGATTTAACTTGAAATCGGAATTCGGATTCCGTATTATGTTTTCCAACAGCAGGAAAACATATTCCTGCACCTGAACACAAAGCATGTTCAACAGCAAGGAGACAGAATGCGGCGTCACACGACATCCGATGTTCCATTGCATTACCTCGACCTGGGCAAGGGGCAGGGCGATCCCGTGTTTTTGTTGCACGGCCTTGGTTCCTGCGCCGCAGACTGGCGCCCGCAGATCGACGCCCTCGGCGCAAGCTACCGTTTGATCGTGCCCGACCTGCGCGGCCATGGCGCCAGTCCCGCGCCAGACGGCGACTGGCAGATCGGCGACTTCGCCAACGACCTTTTCAATTTGATGGACCAGCTCGACGTGCCGCGCGCGCACATCGTCGGCTTTTCTCTGGGCGGCATGGTGGGCCTGGAAATGGCCAACCGCGCGCCTGGCCGGGTGGCCAGTTTGTGCCTGATCAACTCGCAACCGTTCCAGGGCAGCAAGCCGGCGTCGTTGCTGTTTGCCTACTGGCTGCGGCGCACAGTGATCGCCACCTTCGGCTTGAAAGCCATGGGCAAGATCATCGGCAAGAAACTGTTTCCCGATCCGTCCCAGCAAGCGCTGGTCGAGCGCTTCGCCACGCAAATGGCGGGCATGGACAAGCGCGCCTACCTGGCCGCGCTGGACGCCATTTTCCACTGGGATATCGACATTCATTTCCAGGCCCTGGCCATGCCCGTCTTCATCATGGCGGCCGACCAGGATTACACGCCCGTCGCCAGCAAGCGGGCCTTTGCCGCACAGTTTCAGCAGTGCGAGATCGAGATCATCGCGAACTCGCGCCACGCCACGCCCCTGGACCAGGCGCAGCGTGTGAATACCTTGTTGCAGTCCTTCCTCGCCACACATTCAAAATAAACAGGCCACTCGCCGCACGGGCAGGGGCCGGGAAACAGTCATCGCAGGACAGGTGCACGCTTTTTGCGCGCGGGTACCGTTACGTCTTGCGATCCTGGAATCCGGCCGTCTACCCTGGTGGCAAGCAAGCCTGACATTGGAGACGCTATGAAACTTGCTTTGAAATTGATGCCCGCCGCCCTCGCCGTTGCCGGCGCGTTTGCCACCCAGGCCCAGGCGCAGGAAGCCACTCCCGCTGCTGCCAGCACGGCCCAGGAAGCCAGCGATGCGAAAGAACGCATGGAAACCGTGACGGTCTCTGCCCGCCGCCGCGAAGAGCGGCTGCAGGACGTGCCGCTGGCCGTCACGGCGTTTTCCGCCAAGGCCCTGGAACGGGCGAATATCCAGAACCTGGCCGACTTGCAGGAGCGCGTGCCGAACCTGACCGTGTACGCCTCGCGCGGCACGAACACCACACTGACGGCCTTCATTCGCGGCGTGGGCCAGGCCGACCCCGTCTGGGGCGTGGACCCGGGCGTGGGCATTTATTTTGACGACGTCTACATGGCCCGTCCGCAAGGCGCGCTGCTCGACGTGTTCGACGTGCAGCGCATCGAAGTGCTGCGCGGTCCGCAAGGCACCTTGTACGGCAAGAACACCATCGGCGGCGCCATCAAGTACATTTCGCGTCCCCTGGCGAAGGAAAACGGCGCCTCGGCGGAAGTTGGCATCGGTAATTACAACCAGCGCAACTTCAAGGCCGCCTTCAATGTGGCCAACGAGAACGGCACCTGGCGCGCGCGCTTGGCGGCCGCCAAGCTGGACCGCGATGGTTTCGGCCGCAACACGTTTAATGGCGAACAGGTCAGCGACCAGGACAGCACGGCCGCGCGCCTGTCCGTCGGCTACTTTCCGCAGGACATACCGCTCACCGTCGTGCTGAGCCTGGACGCCACGGATGATAAGTCCGGCGTGCGCGGCTTCCAGCGCATGGGCGTGAGCGCGTTTGACCCGCTCAAGCGTCCCGCCAGCACCAGCGCCTACGATATCCAGAGCGGCATGCCGGGCAACAACTTCACGCATAACCGGGGCGGCTCGCTGGTGGCCAATTACACGCTGTCGAACCAGTGGTCCGTGAAAGTGATCGGCGCCAAGCGGCGCAGCACGTCCGAGCAAACCATCGACTTCGACGGCTTGCCGCAACCGATTGCCGACGTCTTCGGCGATTCGCGCGACGAACAGAAAAGCCTGGAATTGCAGGCCTCGTACAGCGGCGACTACGGCGCCGGCGTGATCGGCCTGTACCGCTTCGAAGGCACGGCGGGCGGCGGCATCTACAATAACTTCCTGGGGCGCCAGTTTACGGCCGCCGTCAGCACGGTGGAGACGGACAGCACGGCGCTGTACACGGACTGGACCTGGCCGCTGGGCAAGGTGTGGAGCATCAATGCGGGCTTGCGCCACACGCGCGAGGAAAAGCGCGCCATCGTGCTGAACCGCGCTTTTGCCGACGTGGGCTTCACGCGGCCCATCCAGACGGCGGCCGACTTCGACAAGTCCCTGTCGGTCAGCAATACCTCGCCGAAAATCTCCGTGCGCTACGAAGCGTCGAAGACGACGAATTTCTACAGCAACCTGTCGCGCGGCTTCAAGTCGGGCGGCTACAACGTGCGCGCCAACAACCTGGTGGTGCCCGATTCCGCGCGTCCCTACAAGGATGAAAAACTCGACGCGCTGGAAGTGGGCATGAAGTACGCGGCGCCCGACGACACGTTTGACGTCAACGTGGCCCTGTTCTACAACCGCTACAAGGATATCCAGTTGTCGGTGTTTACCAGCTATGTGCAGCCGGGCGGCGTGCCGGGCTTCTATGGCGACTTCACGAATGCGGGCAAGGCGACGGTGAAAGGCGCCGAATTCGAATTCTCGTGGCGGCCGAACCGCCAGTGGAAAGTCAACGGCTTCCTCGCGCTGCTGAACGCCAACTATGACGAGTTCATGAGCGGCGGCAAGAACATTGCGGATACGCAAAAGTTCAGCAATACGCCAGCGCGGCAAGTGGGCTTGAATGTGACGCGCACGGACCGCGACGTCTTCGGCGGCGCCCTGCGCAGCATGGTCGGCTACGGCTACCGCAGCAAGGTCTATCCGACCACGGACTTGAGCGCAACTCTGGCGCAGGGCGGCTACAGCATCTGGACGGCCGGCGTCGTGTGGGAAGCGCCGAAGAACTGGACCTTCAGTCTGCACGGCAGCAACCTGGGCAATAAACGCTACCGCACGGATGGCTACAACATTCCCGCCGTGTTCATCCTCGACGGTTTCTATGGCCCGCCGCGCCAGATCATCGCCAAGGCTGGCTATAAATTTTAAGAAGTTGTAGAAGTACCGGCTTGATGTGCATCAAGCCGGTTCGTTGTCACTGTTTTCGTCCTTAAGAATAATCAGGAGACTGGCATGGCACATCTGCATCAGCAACTGCGTCACTTCTTATCCGCAATCATCGCCGCCTGCGGTTTGCTGGCCGCGCTGCCGGCTGCCGCCGGGCAATGGGACTTCGGCCTGTACGCGAGCCTGTGGGGTTCGCGCGAGTACCAGGTCTGGTTACCGAGCAATTACAACCCGAACACGCCGCTGCCCGTCGTGCTGATGCTGCACGGCTGCGGTTCCGAGCCCAACAGCATGGCTGCCGTCAGCCGCTACAACCAGCTGGCCGACAGCGAAAATTTCATCGTCGTCTATCCGCGCCAGAACGCCACGGCGAACCCCATGCGCTGCTGGAATTTCATGTTGCCGCTGAACCAGGAGCGGGGCACGGGCGAGCCGGCCGTGTTGATGGGCATCTTGAACAAGGTCAAGAGCAAGTATGCGGTGCAGGACAGCCGCGTGTACGTGACGGGCATCTCGGCCGGCGGCGCCATGGCTTCCATCATGGCCGCCTGCTACTCGGACGTGTTCGCCGCCGTGATGGTGCATTCGGGCGGCATGTACAAGGGCGCCATCGGCATGCTCACGGCCGCCGATTCGCTGTTCAACGGCAGCTCGTTCGACCCGAAAGTGCGCGGCAAGGATGCCTGGCGCTGTTCCGGTTCGCCGCGCCGGCTGATGCCGACGATGGTGTTTCACGGCACTGCCGACATCGTCGTCAACCCCGTCAACGGCGAGCAAACCATCGAGCAATTCCTGCAGACCAGCGATTATGGCGACGATGGCCTCGACAATGACAGCGTGCGCTACCGTGCCGACAGCATCGTGCGCCAGACCGTGCCGTACGGCCGCAGCTACGCCATCGATACGTATCTGCACAACGGCGCCGTCATCGCGCAAAAGTACACGGTCGAGGGCATGAATCACGCGTGGAGCGGGGGGCCTCCCGGCTGGCCCTTCAGCGATGAGCTGGGCCCGGACGCCACCGTGATCAGCTGGAATTTCTTCAAGCATTACCAGCGCTGATGGCGTGAGGAGATGTGTAGCCGGGATAGTGGGGCGCAGCGATGGCGCTCCATTGTGCCGCTCAAGGCCCGCCCTGCTGGCCAAGAGGAAAAGGTTGATGCAAGTATTGGGAGCCTTGGCGGATTCTTACTAAATATCAAGTATTTCCTTGCCATCCCATGGCATTGTCGGTTCTCCAGCTTGATTAGATGCAAGTGTGAATGAGGAGAGCGCCATGGACGGTGATGCATCGATGTTGGGTGGCGAACGTCCCTTGCGCCTGCGCCTGGGCGTATCCCCAAAGGTGCCCGCTGGTGCGCTGATACCGCAGCGCATCGTCGGCAACGAGGCCATCTATGGCGGGATCGAATACCGTGTGCTGTGCGTCTCGACGCATGCGGATTTGCCGCTGAGCAGTTTCATCGCCTTGCCGGCTGCAATCGACATCGTCACCGACCAGGGGCAGCTGCGCAGCATCTGCGGCCTAGTCACGCAAGCGAGCGCCGGCGACAGCGATGGCGCGCTGGCCAGTTACCAACTGGTGCTGACGGACGCCTTCGCCATCATGGAAAAACGCTGCAATACGCGCGTCTTCCGCCGCCTCACGGATATTGAGATCGTCAAGACCCTGCTCGATGAATGGATACGCAGCAATACGGTGATGGCGCATGCCTTCCAGTATGTGTTTGCCGATTTCTTCGAAGCGCAGACGTATCCGCAGCGCGAATTTGTCATGCAGCACAATGAGTCCGATGCGGCCTTCGTGCGGCGCCTGCTCAAGCGCAGCGGCGTCGCCTGGTTTTTTCGTGCCGAGGGCAATACGAATGCACATGCCGAGCCGGCGCATACCCTGGTGCTGTTCAACCACGCCGATGGCTTGCGGAAAAACATGGCGGACACCGTGCGCTATCACGCGGACCGGGCAACTGAAGAGCGTGACACTCTGACGTCGTGGAACGAACTGCGCAAGCTGCAGGCGGGCAAGGTGACGCGCCATAGCTGGAACGAGGAACACCCGCGTGCGCGGCCGTTCATGACCGCCGATGCCTTGGGGCAGGGGGTACAAGGCATGCATGGCAATGCCATTGCCGCCACCCTTGATGATTACCGCGTGCTGCCGCCGCGCGCGGGCATGGATCATGATGCCTTGTGCCAGCTGGGCATGCTGGCCATGCAGCAGCACGCTTACGAGAACCATTGCTTTCATGCCGAAGGCAGCGTACGCGACCTGTGTCCGGGTGAATATTTTACGCTGGCCGAGCACCCCGATATCGACGCCTTGCCAGCGGCCGCGCGCGATTTTGTCGTCACGTCGCTGCACGTGGCGGCGCAAAATAATTTACCCAAGGAGCTTGCCGCCCGGGTGGCACGCCTGTTTGCGCGTAACCGTTGGCTGGCCGATGAGGCATCGCTGCCGCAGCGCGAACTGGCGGCTGTGGTGGATGGCGGCCCCTTGCGCATGCATATCGAACTGACGGCAGTGCGGCGTGGCGTGGCCATCGTGCCGACCTACGACACGCGCATCGACCTGCCGCCAGTCACCATGCAAAGTGCGGTGGTGGTGGGGCCGGCCAATGAAGAAGTCCATTGCGATGCCATGGGCCGGGTCAAGGTCCGCTTTCCCGCCACGCGCAAGCTGGACCATGAGCATGCAGGCGGCACGGGCGCCTCCGACACGGATGCCGATTCGGCCTGGGTGCGCGTCGCGTCGAGCTGGGCGGGGAACGGACCTGGCAGCATGCAGCAATGCGGCTACCTGGGCTTGCCCCGCGTGGGCAGCGAAGTCTTGCTGGCTTTCCTGGGCGGCGATCCGGACCGGCCTATCATCGTGGGACAGTTGTACAACCATACTGCGCAGCCGGTTGCCTTGAGCAAGGCGGGCGACCTGCCGGGTAACCGTTATTTGTCCGGCATCAAGAGTCGCGAGATCAAGGGCACGCGCGCCAACCAGCTGCGCTTTGATGATGTGCATGGGCAAATCAACGCCCAGCTTGCCAGCGATCACGGTTCCAGCCAGCTCAACCTGGGCTGGCTGACGCAGGACCGGCGCAATGGCCAGGGCACGGCGCGCGGCGAGGGCGCCGAGCTGCGTACCGATGAGCAACTGGCCATGCGGGCGGGCAAGGGCATGCTGATCTCTGCTTGGAAGCGCCTGAACGGCGATGGCGGGCACATGGCGCGCAGCGAATATCTGGGTCTGATGGAAAACTGCCTGGAATTGTTTCGCTCGCTGGGCAGCTATGCTGCCACGCATCAGGCGCTGGAGAACGCGGACGAAGCGCAGCAGGAGTTGCAGCAAAGCTTGAAAAGCTGGGAAGGCGGCAGCAATACGCAGCCCCGAGCCGAACTCGGTGGTGCGGCGGCGATTGCCGTCACGGCGCCCGCCGGCATCAGCTTTGCCAGTTCGAAAGCCATCGTCAGCTATGCCGTCAGCAATATCGATACGGTGGCGCAGCAGCACCTGCAAGCGGTGGCGGGCCAGCGCTACAGCGTGAACGCGGGCAAGGGCATTTCGCTGTTTTCCCATGCGGATGGCATCCGCGCCATCGCCCACCATGGCAAGTTCCTGCTGCAAAGCCAGCATGACGACATGGAACTCAACGCGGCGAAAAACCTGAAGCTCACCGCCAGCGAAGGCAAGCTGACGGGCATGGCCGATGAAATCGTGTTGATTTCCAAGCATGGCGCTTTCATCCGCATCGCCGACGGCATCACCTTCGGCAGCAAGTCGCCGCTGAACTTCAATGCGCCCAACTTCGTTTTCAACGACCCGCAGAGCATGGCGGTGGAGTTACCAAGCTTTGCCGAGGGCAAGGCCGACCAGCAATTCATTTTTCAATACGAGGGCGACGACAGTCCCGTCGATAGCGGGCCGCAACAACCGCAGTTGGCACCGCAGGCGCACTTCGCCGTGAAGCTGGGCGATGGTTCATCTGCCGATGGGCGCAGCGATGGGGGCGGCAAGACGGACGTGCTGGAGCGTGCAGCGATGCACCTGGCCGCCATCGAAGTGTTCAACAACAAGGATTGATGACGCCAGGAGAGTGCGATGGGCAGCTATCCGAAAGTGCCGTACGTGGTGGGCGATGACGTGGCGCTCCTGCATTGCGAACGCAGCGTCTGCAAGAAGGTGAAAATACGCCGCAACTTGCCGGGCAATATCATCGTCATCCATGGCGTCAACGATGTGGGCGTCAGCTACAAGGCGGTGGAAGATGGACTGTGCGAGGGATTGAAGCAAAGGCTGGGGCGCGGCTTTACGCCAGCTTCTTACCGCATGCCGGTGGCGGCGGACAAGGACAAGCTGGAAGACGACCCGGATGCCGTGTTCTTCAAACGCACGATCGCCAAGGATACCAACAGCCCCGTGATCCCGTTTTACTGGGGCTACCGTGAGGTGAAGGACAAAATCGACATCGTCAATGGGCAGTTCGTTGATCGCTATGGCAACCGGCTGGACAAGGATTTGTCCAAGGAAGGCGGGCCGTTCGGCAACGCCACCAGCAGCTTGCCCGACATGTGGCGCAGGGGTATTTATGCACCTGCCGATCCCATGGGTGATGCCTTGCGTCCGCTGAAGACGGCGCCTGGCCGCATGTACATGGTACTGGCGGCCCAGCGCCTGGCAGCACTGATTTCCATGATCCGCGATTACGACTCGGATGATACCGTCAGCATCGTTGCGCACAGCCAGGGTTGCCTGCTGTCGCTGTTGGCGCAAGCCATGCTGATGGAGAAAGGGTTGGCGCCGGCCGATAATTTGATACTCACGCATCCGCCGTATAGCCTGGTGGAAAATATTCCCTTTCTGCTGAGGAAGGCAAGCGGACTCGATGGTGGCGAGGATGCGGCGATGCGGGCGCACTATCATCTACTCGACGGTGTTCAGACGCTGGCCGCGCGCCTGCAGACGCTTATCAATATTGTTGCTGGGGTAGCGAAAGAAAATGGACAACCCTGCGTTCCGTTATTTACTGAGTTGAATGGTGATCAGCATCGCGGTATGGTCGGCGCCAGTTGGAGCAATGCAGCGGATCGAAATAACCGCAGGAAAGTATATCTGTATTTTTGTCCCGAAGACATGACTGTAGCGCTCGATAACATTCAGGGAATTGGCTGGGATGGCGTACCCGATTTTGTAACAGGAACCGAGGTGAAGTCCGAAGAGGAAATTTATGCCTATGGAGGAAGAAATTACTCCACTGGTCGCTTTCATAATCGGGGTACTGAACAAGTACGAAAAGCACTCTCCGAATTGGGAAGCAGGTTTTATCAACGGGTGTTCAGTAACAAGATACGTGTCGATCCAGGCACTGGAAAGAAGGCAGTGTCTCTTGTCGGCATGCCACCACCCCATGATTACCCACTGTGCCTGGAAAAAGAAGACGAACATGCACATGTGGAGGCATCTGTACGCGGCAATCGGGGTACGCACAAGGCAGTCGCATGGCCCATCAATACCAAGCTGAAACCTGTCGAGCAGCGAAACGGTATACGCACAATTACTGGTGAAGGATTGCGCAAGCCTGTTCCTGCAGACCTGCGCGGCACCTCGCAAATTGACCCGGCAGACATACCCCGCGATTCAATAATGCACGGTAGAGCGAAGAAGGATGAGGGGCCGACGGAAGCGGTGGATCCTAATGATGCAGCAACGGCAATTGCCAGCGGTCGCGGCCTGATCAGTAAATCGGAAGAGCGTCCGGATCCTTCTGGTTATCGCAAGTTTCCAGAGAGTGTTGAGGCCTTACGCGAAACCGAATTGCAAAAGATGACGGTGGCCTACAACAAGGAACAGAAGCTGGATGACAAAGGCCCGTTGGCACAACGCAAGGTGCTTTCTGCGACGAGGGACAAGAAAGGCAATGTATGGGCAAATATCCAGGAAAGCCCTAACGAAGCACGTCTGCGTTGGCAACACGAGGTCAGTGCCAAGTCCTTTCACAGTTCGATTATTGGCAACGTGAAGAATCATAGCCAGGTGACAGCGTATGACGTTGCCATAGGTAGTGGCAAGGCCAGCTCTGATCCACAGTTCTACGAGTACTTATGTGCTGTGGCGGATTGGCGAGTGAAGGATTTGAAGACTAATGATAAAGGGCGTAAAGGAATGCTGATAAAGGAAAAATTCTTATCTGATTTTGCAGCATATTTATCCGTAGAACCTGCATGGAGAAGTGCTGCGATCAATGGCGGCATGGACTATTACAACACTGGAATTCTGCCCGCAGGACTTCCATTGTTATCGGGTGCTTTATGGAAGATCGTTGTGTCACAAACAAAAGACATGAAGATAGTGACTGAAAAATAATTGGATGGTCTAGGACTCGTCGAAAAAACTTGTTTGGACCCATGATCTTTTCTCTTGAATAGTGGACCAAAAAGGTGAAAGCTATGATGACGCTTCGTTGGTTGGGAATATCAATAGTTATTGTAATTTTATTTTTTGGCTTGTTATGGCTAGGTGCTTTGTCGAAGAGCCAGGCGCGTGAAATTGCATTACAGGTTCAGGAAAAACAGCCAAGGAAACCGGTGGAGCCACGGCAAGAGTATGTGCTGGAAGTGATCGGATTGGGTGTGACGCTGGACAAGTATCGGCAGGGTAAATTGTGGGGAGCCTTGCAAAAAGGAAGTCCTTACACGAGCATACGCGAACAAGATCCCAAGAAGTATCCCTGGACGGGTAATGACAAGGATGGCGACGGTGGTAGCAGAGCCTACGATGCGCTGGAAAATGGCATCAATTTCACTCCGATGTATTGGAACCTGCCTTCGTTTTATGCTGGAACGCCCATTCTTGACCCGACTGCACAACCGAGCTTGATAGAGCCGATGGCGGGACTCGTGGCTGGCGCTGGTACGGGGGGCATGCCCTTGCATCTATTTTCCGTGGCTTCCTGGAAGCTGGATGAACATCCCGACCAATTGCTGATTGATGTGTTTGATTTTTTCGATAAGCATCCTGACGTACCTTACGTCGCCTTGCACTCCGAGGATAGCGTTGGCACGCGGGATGGCAACCGGAAGCCAGGAACTGCAAGAAAATTGGTAAACGGGTATTTCATTCCGGATATGCCTGATGCCACGGCGGTATTCATCCTGGCACGCCGCGAACGAATAGAACCGTTGCGCCCATTTGTATGGGATGACCCTGCGAATAAATTCGTTAGGGAGCAACTCCGCGCCATGTACAACGAACTGATTCAATCACTTCCTTCACGCGCGAAACAGCAGCGACCCGAAGCCTTCAGCGAGCGTCAACCCACTGTCGCCGAATGGCTCGCCGCTGCCGCCGCTTTCGCCCAGCGGCCCGATATCCGTGGTGTCGGCTTGCATATGTTCGACAAGCTCAATCCCTGGGAAAATCGTCCCCCGCGTGACTGGAAGCCGACGCCGTGGTTTCCCATTCCGTGGAACCGGGAGCAGATGGAAACATTTGACCGCCTGCCCTCGTTCGGTTTCGTGCACCGGCCCGTGTTCGTCAAGTTCACGGATGAGGACGGCAAGCCCGTCACGCGGCGCGATGCGCGCCAGCATATTTTCAACGCGGGCTGGCGGCAGGCGCTGCAGACCTTGCCGGAAGCCGAGCGCGGCAAGGGGCCGGCGCGTATCGTGGCCGGTATGGGGAACCAGCCGGAACAGTTGCTGATGTTGGAAAGCCTGTTGCATGACTATGCGTCACAAGGCGGACCGGAAATCGACAGCGGCAAGAGCGCGCAGTTCATCAATACTGATCTTCGCCTCGGCAACACGGGCGCAGCCACCTGGTTCATGCAGATGGCCATCGGCGTGATGGGCAGCTATCGCGACGGTGGCGCCAGTGCGGCGATTAATTTACGCGACAGCAATGAGGCCAGCATCATCTTCATCACGCCGCCATCGGACGCCAAACGCCGGCAGCAGGACGCCAATGGTGATATCTTCCGTAGCCGCGTCACGCCGGCCGTCGATCCGGCCAACTATGCGGCGCCATCGGTGGAAGCCATCCTGGAAAGCTCGGCGGGCAAGTAGAAGGGGAGGCAGCATGCGCAAAGTCATCCGTTTGGGCGACACTACGTCGCATGGCGGCAAGGTGCTCAGTTGTGCCGCCACGCACTTCACGGTCAATGGTATTGTTGTTGCCTGCGTCGGGGACTTGTGCAGCTGCCCCATCAAGGGGCATCAGGGCTGCAAGATTGCCAGCGGCTCATCCCGGCATAGCATCAACGGCATTGCCATCGCGTTTGAAGGCGATACCACCACCTGCGGCGCCAAGCTGCTCGCTGGCGGTGTCAACTTCCGCACGGCCTGACGCCGTACGCTCCCTGTATTTCCTGGTAACTATATAATCTGCGCTTGGGCGATACCCGCCCCTGAACGTCGATTGAAGGAATGCCATGCCAGGATATTTCATGCGCTCTGTAGCGCTCTTTACCGTATCGGCCGTGCGCATCTCAGCCACTGCCGCCGAGGTGGTGGCAGTGGATGCGCAGCAGCGCGCGTCCTTGCTGGATTTTTATGCGCAGCAATATCCGGGCGAGCCGGCTGCGCGCACCGTGTTCGAGAGCGTGCCCGTGGTGGGCGGCCGTGGCAGCGAAGTGGTGGGCAGCGTGGAAACGTCGCCGTATCGCGGTCATGGCGCGCTGTGCCGTACGCAGCGCACCAAGTTCGTGCAGCATGGCGAGGGCAAGCAGGCGCGCTGGCAGGAGGCGGGCATGGAGTATTACGCTTGGCTCGACCGTGGCACTTGCCGCGCGGTGGCCGAACCCGTGCGCATGCTGCAACGGATACCCGATGTGGAACTGGAAGGCGTGTTGCTGTACCAGAAGCCGCTGCTGGAGCGGGCACGATTATTAATGGCGGGAAATACGGCCTGCGCCCCATTGCGGGCGCTGAAGTTTACGCTGGCGGCCGTCGACGTGGGCACCGCCGCACCGCGCGCCGAAGAGCGCTATGCGCTCGTGTTCAAGAGCGACCGCGACAGCTACGCCCGCGTCTGGCTGCGCAAGAGCGGCGCCCAGTATGACGCCTGGAATGTGACTTGCCCGCCAGTGCTGTAAGCTGCGCACCCTCGATTTATTTTTTTGACTGTTGCAACCATGAACCAGAATTCCACTTCCGCCCGCAGCTGGGGCACCATCGTCACGCATAGCGACGAGATGGCCATCATTTACCGCTATGTCGACGCCTTCCATGACGACTGGGACCTGTCGTCGCAGCCGGATCGCATCATCATCGCCTGGCGTTATGAAGATGAAACAGGCATGCCCGCGCCGAACGAGCGCGAGCACATGGAAGAGCTGGAAGCGGCGCTGGCGCCCGTGGTGGAAGA
This sequence comes from Janthinobacterium sp. PAMC25594, assembly GCF_019443505.1. Taxonomy (NCBI): domain Bacteria; kingdom Pseudomonadati; phylum Pseudomonadota; class Betaproteobacteria; order Burkholderiales; family Oxalobacteraceae; genus Janthinobacterium; species Janthinobacterium sp. PAMC25594. The sequence goes on along the minus strand of NZ_CP080377.1, from coordinate 2,688,992 downwards.
AGGCGGCTTCGCCACGCTGGCGCTGGTGTCGACGGGTGAAAACCTGCGCGAATGGATTTATTACACGCAGTCGGGCGAAGAGTTTTTCAATCGCCTGAACACGGCGCTGGCGCCGCGTCCAAAGTTCCCGATTGAAATCCGCAGCGCGGCCGATCCCGCCTGGTCCACGTATGCCGGCTTCATGGCCGCGTTACCGAAGTAATTACGCCAATGCGGCCGTCACGATGCGCGTGGCGGCCGTGATGATGTCCTGGTTGGTGTCCGCGTTTTTCTGTTCGCGCGTGTAGTACACGGCGATCACCAGCGGTGCGCCGCTGGGCGGGTAGGCCACGCCGATATCGTTGACGCTGCCATACGCGCCCGAGCCCGTCTTGTCTGCCACCTGCCAGCCGTCGGGCACGCCGGCGCGGATGCGCTTGTCGCCCGTCGTGTTGCCGCGCATCCAGGCGTCCAGTTGCTGGCGCTGCGGCGCCGGCAAGCTATTTCCCAATAACAATTGCTGCAAGCTGTGCGCCATCGACGCGGGGCTGGCCGTGTCGCGCACTTCGCCGGGAATGGCGCTATTGAGTTCCGTTTCCCAGCGTTCCAGCTGGAATACCGTATTGCCGATGCTGCGCGCAAACGCCGTCACGGCTTGCGGCCCGCCTAATATTGTCATCAAGAAATTGGCCGCGCTATTGTCGCTGTACTGCAAGGTGGCGGCGCACAGGTCCGCCACGCTCATGCCGCCGGCCAGATGCTTTTCCGTGATCGGTGAATACGTGACCAGTTCTTTTTTCTCGTAACGCACGTGCTGCGCCAGCAAGCCCGGCTGGCTGGCGCTGCGGGCCAGTACGGCGCCCGCCAGCATGGCCTTGAAAGTGCTGGCCAGGGGAAAGCGTTCGTCGGCGCGGTAGGCAACGCGCAGCTCGCTGCCGTGGCGCCAGGCGGCAACGCCGAGGCGTCCGCCGGCAGCCTGTTCCAGCGCGGCCAGTTGCGTCTGGGCGGCGGCGATGCCGGTGGCGGGCGCGGCAAACAGCAGCGGCGTTGGGCACAGCAGGACAGCGCCGCTGGCCAGCAGAAGGTGGCGGCGGACGTGGTTCGGGGAGTCAGTCATGGTCTGTCGGTATTTTCGGAGTGGAAAGGGTGGCCAGCAGTTCGCCGATGGCGAGCAGGTTGGCCGGTTTGGTCAGATGGTGGTCGAAGCCGGCCGCGCTCGACTGGCTGCGGTCGTTTTCTGCGCCCCAGCCCGTCAATGCGACGAGCACGACGTTGGCGCCGGCCGGTATCCGGCGCAGCACGCGCGCCACTTCGTAGCCGTTCATGCCGGGCAAGCCGATGTCGAGGAAGATAACGTCTGGCAAGAATTGCGATACCACGGCCAGCGCCTGCGCGCCATCGTGGGCCACTTGCGTGGCATGGCCCATCATGTCGAGCACGGCGGCGAGGGTATCGGCCGCATCGACGTTGTCGTCGACCACCAGCACGCGGAAGCGGGGGCCGCTGGCGGCGCTGGCCGGCACGGTCGGGACGGCAGGAGCGGCAGGCTCCGTTGCCAGCAGGGGCAGGCGCACGCTGAACGTGCTGCCCAGGCCGGCGCCGGGACTGGCCGCCGTGGCGCTGCCGCCATGCAGCTCGACCAGGCGCAGCACCAGCGACAGGCCGATGCCCAGTCCGCCCTGAGCCCGGCCCATGTTCTGTCCCACCTGGGTAAACATGTCGAAGACGGTGGCGATCGACTCGACGGGGATGCCTACGCCGCTGTCCCTGACCTCGATCAAGGCCTCGTTGCCATCGCGTACCGCGCGCAAGCTGATATGGCCGCCCGCAGGCGTGTACTTGGCGGCATTGTTGAGCAAATTGCCCAGCACTTGCGCCAGCCGCGTGGGGTCGGCCTCGAGCGGCAGCGGGTCTTCAGCGAGTTGCATCTGGAACTGGTGGCGGCCCGCTTCGATCAGCGGCATGCTCGTTTCCACGGCGCTGGCGATGATGGTTTTCAAGTCCGCGCGTTCCAGCTTGAGTTCGATCTGGCCCCGCGTGATGCGGGCCACGTCCAGCAAATCATTGACCAGGTGCACCATCTGATTGACTTGCCGCTCCATCACGTCGCGCACTCTTGCCACGGTGGCGGGCTTGTCGGCGGCCAGGTGCATGATCTGCAAGCCGTTGCGGATGGGCGCGAGCGGGTTGCGCAATTCGTGCGCCAGGGTGGCCAGGAATTCCGTCTTGCGCCGGTCCATCTCGGACAGGTTGTCGGCCAGCTGGCGCAATTGCTGCTCCGAGCGCTTGCGCTCGCTGATGTCGCTGAACAGTATCGTCAGCAGGCGGCTGCCGGGGCCGCCCAGGCGCGCGGCGAAAACTTCGAACCAGCGCTCCATGGCGACGGCTTCGTTTTCATAGCGCACCGGCGCACCGGTTTTGAGGACCTGGTCGTACAGGTCGAACCAGTGCTGGTCGTGGTCGGGCACGAAGCTGCGGATGGTTTTGCCGATGGCATTGTCCAGACCCGACTGCTTGACGAAGGCGGCGTTGCCTTCCAGGTAGCGGAAGTCCACGGGGCGGCCTTGCTCGTCGTACAGCATTTCAATGACGCAAAAGCCCTGGTCCATCAGCTCGATCAGGGTGCGGTAGCGTTCCTCGCTGCGCCGTAGCGCATCTTCCACCTGTTTCTGGCGCGTGACGTCGAGCAGGACGCCGGGAAATTGCAAGGGCGTGCCATCGGGCGCGTATTCCGCGCGGCCCCGCGCGATGACCGAGCGGTACTGGCCATCGCCGGAACCGATGCGGTAGCTGGCCTCGAATGGCGTGTGCGCGAGTACCGCCTGGCTTATCTGCGCGCTGACTTGCTCGCGGTCCTCGGGATGGATGAGGTCCAGGTAGCGCGCCAGCGGCGCCGCCGTGGGCGCATCGGCATTGACGTGGAACAAGCGCGCCATATTGCTGTCGGCCGTGACCCGGTCGGCCACGATGTCCCAGTTCCAGGTGGCCACTTCACCGGCCTCCAGGGTCAGGCGCAGGGTTTCCTCGTTTTGCTTGCTGGCCGTCAAATCGAGCGAGATGCCGGACAGGGCGATCACGTTACCGGCGCCGTCGCTGGTGCAGGTGCCGCGCATGTGTGCCCAGTGTAGCGCGCCATCGGGCCAGCGCACGCGGATGTCGATCTCGAAATCGCTGGCGCTGGCGATGGCTGCGTGCACCACCGTTTGCCAGTGCTGCAGCTCGCCGTCGAGCATGGCGCCCGTCAGCTGCGCGTAGTCGATGTGGCTGGCAGGCGGCAGGCCCAGATTGGCCTTGAACGCGTCGGAGCAGGCCATGCTGCCGCTGCCCAGGTCGATCTCCCAGGTGCCCATGCGGCCGCCCTGCATGGCCAGGCGCAAGCGCTGTTCCGTCTGCCGTTGCTGTGTCACGTCGCAATGCGAACCCAGCCATTCAACGATGCCGCCGTCGGGCGCCAGCACGGGCAGCATGCGCACGAGCATATTGCGGTAGGTGCCGCTGACGTGGCGCAGCCGGTATTCCGCTTCGAACACGCTCGTCAGATGTGACGGCATGACGTAAGGCCTGTTGCGGTCGTCCGGATGCAGGGCATTGAGCCAGCCGCGGCCCAGCAGTTCGGCTTCGGTCTGGCCCGTGAAGGCGCGCCACGAGGGCTGGTCGGCATCGAACTGGCCGAAGGTTTTCGTGCTCCAGACGATGTCGCAATGGGCGCCCAGCAGTAAATGGGCGGCCTGGGCGGCAGCGATGGAGGACGGGGCGGCGTTGCGGTTCTGGCTCGGTTCTGGCATGGAGGCGATCGACGATGGTGCAAGGGGGGAGGGCAGGGGCCGCCGCCACACTGGAATGGGGCGGCCTTGCAACTCAATTCTGGCGATATTACAACTATTTTTACTCTCTGGGCTGTCTTGCAGGATGCCAATTCTGCTTTCTGCAGGCCACGAGAAAAAGGCGCGCCCTGCGGCAAATCATCGGGTGAAACAGCCAGGCAAGGGCACTGTTGTGGCTGAATAACCACTAGTCAGCCCTTTATGTTGATGAATGAATATTTTACATAACAATATTCTTGCAGCGCACAAGGCGCTTGAATTAAATTGGCGCCTTACTCAAAAGTTGGTGTGCATCAGACATCCCAGAGATGCGGCCGCCACCGCTGTCAGCTTGGAGGACAGCCAGGGCAGAGCCAGTGACGCCAGGAGTGGAGAAACATCCGCTCGCGCTGCTGCACCATGACAGTGCAGAGAACGCCAGCGCCGTACATAAGCCGGAGACAGGTTGGAAGACAGATTTCGCAATTCTTTTTTAAACTTCTGGGAAACAACATGATCAAGATGTCCAAGATGCACCAGCGTTTGTGCGCCAAAAGCGCCGCCATGCTGGCACTGTCCGCTGCCTTGCCTATCGGCTCGGCGTATGCTGATGAAGTCGCTGCTGATACGACCCCTGCCGCCAGCCAGCTGGAAACCGTGACCGTGACGGCGCAGCGCCGCAAGGAAAATATCCGCGACGTACCCGTCTCCGTGTCGCTGCTGCGCGACGAGAAGCTCGACGTGCTGGTATCCGGCGGACAAGACATTCGCGTGCTGGCCGGCAAAGTGCCTAGCCTGAACGTGGAATCGTCGAATGGCCGCACCTTCCCCCGCTTCTACATCCGCGGCTACGGCAATACGGACTTCAATACGTTTGCATCGCAACCTGTTTCCCTGATCTACGACGATGTCGTGCAAGAAAATCCCATTTTGAAGGGTTTCCCGATTTTTGACGTGGCCGGCGTGGAAGTGTTGCGCGGCCCGCAAGGTACCCTGTTCGGCCGCAACACGCCGGCCGGCGTGGTGAAATTCGAATCGGCCAAGCCCAAGCTGGAGAAGGTCGAAGGTTATTACAACGTCTCGACTGCAACGCATAACACCAGCAACTTCGATGGCGCTGTCAACGTCCCCCTGAGCAATGAATGGGCCTTGCGTTTTTCGACCCTGCGCCAGCACCGCGACAATTATGTCGACAACACCTTTACGGGCAAGAAAGATGCGCTGGACGGCTACAACGAACACGCCGAACGCGTGCAATTGCTGTACGCACCGAACACCACGTTCAACGCCCTGTTTAATGTGCATCAGCGCACCACGACCGGCAGCGCGCGCCTGTTCTTCGCCAATGCAATCAAGAAGGGTACGAATGACCTGGTCGATGGTTTCGACCCGCAAAAATCGTACACCAATGGCCAGAACTTCCAGCGCCTGCGCACCAGCGGCGCCAGCGCCCGCCTGAGCTGGGACCTGGACAGCGTCAAGCTGTTTTCGATCACCGGCTATGAAAAGGTCAACAATTACCTGAGCCATGGCGACATCGACGGCGGCGTGCCTGGCGCCCCGAATAATTTGCCATTCCAGGTTGAAACGGCTGGCGGCATCAGCGGCGTCACCCAGTACAGCCAGGAATTCCGCGTCGAATCGAAAAACGCCGGTCCTTTGAACTGGCAGTCGGGCCTGTATTTCTTCGATGAAGATGCCAACGGTTTCACCGACAACTTCAACAGCGACACGGGCGCGCTGACCTCGCACGTGGCCAGCCATCAGAAAAACAAGGCCTGGGCCGCCTTCGGTTCCGTCAACTACGCCGTCAACGAAGATTTCATGTTGCGCGGCGGCTTGCGCTATACCAAGGACAAGAAGGATTTCAACACGGTCGAAGCGGACCGCGTGAAGCAAATCTCCCCCACCAGCGCCGATGTCAGCAAGGGCAAGGTCAACTGGGACTTGAGCGGCACCTATAAATACAACAAGGACGTGAACTTCTACGCCCGCATCGCCACCGGCTTCCGCGCGCCGAGTATCGCGCCAGCTGGCGACAAGGTGCCTGTCACCATCGCTGATGCGGAAACCATCCTGTCCTACGAGGCCGGCATCAAGGCTGACTTGTTCAACCGCCGCGCCCGCGTCGCCTTCAGCATTTACGACTATGAGATCAAGAACCAGCAACTGACCGTGGTCGGCGGCAGCTCGAACGTCAACCGCCTGATCAATGCAGCCAAGACCAGCGGCCGTGGCGTTGAGCTGGACCTGGAAGGCTTCGTGACGCCTAGCCTGAAAATGTCCCTGGGTGGCAGCTACAACTTCACTCAGATCAATGACCCTGGCCTGGCCGTCAGCAAATGCGGTTTTGCTTCCTGCACCATTCTTGATCCGATCAATGCCGCCGGCAACGTCGTTATCAACGGCAATCCGCTGCCACAGGCGCCAAAATGGATCGTCACGGCCACCGGCCGCTATTCGATCCCGCTGGAAAACGGCGAATTGTTCCTGTTCACGGACTGGGCATACCGCAGCAAGATTAACTTCTTCCTGTACGAAGCGGCCGAATACACGGGCAAATCGTTGCTGGAAGGCGGCTTGCGCGTAGGCTACACTTGGGATGCCGGCAAGTATGAAGTGGCCGCTTTTGGCCGCAACATCACCGATACCCGCCGCATCACGGGTGCCATCGACTTCAACAACCGCACGGGCTTCATCAATGAGCCACGTCAATTTGGTGTGCAATTCAAGGGCAACTTCTAATTGCCTGATACCAGGCGCCGGCCCTTGCGGCCAGCGCCTGCCTCAACCCGCCCGGCTCGCGCCGCGGCGGGTTTTTTTATGTGTGTCCGGGAAGGCGCGCCAGCCGCTGCGCCCAGGCGGGAATGGCTTGCCGCCAGAAATCTTCCACGTCGTCGGCGCGCACGTTGAGACCGAGGAAGCGGGCCGCCGGCAGCAGCGCCGACGTCAGCAGTTCGGCGGCATCGGTGCCCGTATCGAAGGCGAGCGCGCCCGTCTGCTTCGACAGTTTCTCGCCGCTGGCATTGTTGACGACAGGCACGTGTAAAAAGCCGGGATGCGGCAAGCCCAGCAAATCCTGCAGGTACAGCTGGCGCGGCGTGGAGTCGAGCAAGTCCGCACCGCGCACCACCTGCGTGATGCCCTGCGCGCCATCGTCGACCACCACGGCCAGCTGGTACGCCCAAAAGCCGTCGCCGCGCAGCACGATGAAGTCGCCCACTTCGCCAGCCAGGTCCTGCCGCTGCGCACCATGCCAGCGGTCGGCAAAGTCATATACGGCTTGCGGCCCCTCTGGCACGCGCAGCCGCAAGGCCCGGGCCGCCTTGCCCGGCGCCAGGCCGTGGCGGCAGGTACCCGGATACACGGCGCCGCCGCCCTTGGGGGCACTCGCCTGCAGTACCGAATCGTGGATCTCCTTGCGCGAACAGCCGCACGCATACACGAAGCCATCGTCCTGTAATTGCTTCAGCGCCGCCTGGTACAGCGGCAGCCTGTGGCTCTGCCACGTCGCCTCGCCATCCCACGCCATGCCGCAGCGCTGCAGGGTAGCCAGGATCGCCATATCGGCGCCCTCGACATTGCGGTCATAGTCCAGGTCCTCGATGCGCAACAGCCACGTGCCGCGATGCACCTTCGCATCGAGATAGCTGGCCATGGCGGCTACGAGCGAGCCCATGTGCAGGGGGCCGGAGGGAGAGGGGGCGAGGCGGCCGATGTAGGGGGCGGTGGGAGAGTTCTGAGACGGCATGCTGTGAGTGTAGGCGGTGATGACAGGCGCTGATGGTTTATTGCTCATGGTGGGGAGCTTTGGCGACAGCGGCAAGTATCGTGCAGGGCGATGGGTAAGTCAAATCCTGGGCTGTTCTCGAAATTGCTTAATTGATAATAAAATGCGTAACGTTATCTTCAATATATGAAATTTCTTCTTTGCAGTAATGCGGGTCATTCAATTCTCTGAAATGTAAATCCTTGTCGAATTCCTTCATTCTGAACCTGTTACTGAGCAGTGCCACCACGCTCCCCTCATCTGGCCAGTCTGAAGAATGCAATGCTATCAATGAATTTCCCAAAGAAATCTCATTGAGAAGACAGTTTTTTATTTTTTTGGGTAGCTTCTTTAATAAATTCAGCCAATGTATCTCACTTGCTTTTGGGTAAAAAACATCACTGTTATTTATGGATTCTATTATTCGTTGCTGCACTTCTATAGATTTATCTATATTGATATGCGATTCACAATTATCATTCATTTTCAATCTGACGGGTGATTTTCTGGCTATTTTGTACTGCAAGATTATGCATGATGGAGGATATTTTTATGTCATGCTGTACGATAACGCTTCCCCACAAAAATTGAAATACTATTTCTGATAGTCCTTTCATTTTTCCGGGAATGCCAGATTTTCATTGAATTTGTTTGACTAGCGATGACTCACTCACGCCGTTGCCTACAGAATTATTTTCAAAGTAATGCATTATTATGTAATCTATTTCGGGGAAATTTTCTTTTATAATAATTAACTCGACAACGTAATCGCCTACCCATCCATTGATATCAAAAATATACAGTCCAGTTCCTGTTGTTGTGGGTTTGGTATGGAATGTATTGATAATGCTATTTATGAAATCGTTTGCTGGAGTTTTTTTCGGTAATGCAATTTCTCCATTGACGAGCAGTAATCCATCAATGAAATCAAAAATATAGCTTGGGGTTTCAAATTTTTTCATTCTGTTATGCGGAATTTTGAATGAGGCATCTCGTATGAATTATTGCAGTGATTCAGCACGGTTCGTAGAGGCAAATATTGTTCCCCATCGGATCTTCGACGTTCAGAAAACTTGCGTAGGGAGTCTGTACGTAATTGACGAAAAAAGCAGTTTTTTCCAGTCGCTCCTTGAGCGTGTCAATATTTTTCGTTGGTAAAATAGATTGATCGTGGCACCTTTGCTACCTACGCGATGCGCTTGCTCAATATTTGAAGGATGCATGAATTCTATTGAGAATTTTTTTTTGGACTCGTGCGCCATTGTCAGGCGGCGACTGGTACCTGAATCACACTGAATGATGCTATCCATCGTAATAAAAAACCCGAGATTGTCAATGTAAAATTCTTTTGCTTCGTCAAAATTCAGGCAGAGTATTCCTATATTGATTGTGTTTAACATGTGATTTTTTTCCTCTAAATAGAATGATTGATTCGTTTGCAGAAAAATATCTATCTTTAAATTTAGAGTCACGAATTATGTCCATTGTCAATAATTTTAATTTTGTGAAATTTTATCAGTTTCTTATTTTCATCAACCAGGCTTATCTTATAGTTTTCTGATTGGGCATAAAAGTAAGCGGAGAAGAAACTTGGATTTAGAAAAATGCAAAAAACATATTTCCAACTATTTTTATATGACTTTTTATTGATCAGTAGATTGATTATTTCTGGCGTGATTAGTTTTGCATTCCAAGCCTTGGATAGCTTAATATGGATATTAGTTCCATTTCTAATTTCAAACGTCATACTTGACAAAAATTCCTTATGCGGATAAATAAGAATTTTCATTTTTGCCCTTTGATTTATTGCGTATGAAAATAGTGCATATTCCAGGATATTCCAATTGATGTCATAGCTGATTGAATAGATGTTGAAGCTGAAATGTTGCCCCATAAAAAATTAAATGCGGAAAATGTTTTTTTTATCTCATCAGGATTTTTTCCCAAGACTTTAGCAAGTAGTTTGGCTAACCTGTTTTTGTCGGCTATTAATTGGTTTTCTGTCGTGTTATATCCATATTTTTTTGTATTTCCTTCATCCCACGATAGCCAAACGCTTTTCATACAATAATTCTCAAAAGTAAAATTTATACCAAATTCAAATTCATTCAAGCTTCCGCACGTTGATAAATTGTGCACATAAGTATTTGTTTTGTTGTCTTCTATTTCAATGTTATTTTCTTTTGCGATTTTAATAAGCTCAGATTCGTTAAGTGGCGCCATCATGATGCCGTCCAATAGGAGATAGCCATTTTTTGTATCAAATGATACTTTTTTCATTTTTTAAAACCTTGCCGGATGACCTGGTTACGGAGTGGTAATACGATAATCCCCAACCGGAAACTAAGCCTTGACCGCTAGCGGATTAGATTTTCGCATATCCACTCTAGAGTTTTTGCGTAGGAAATATTTCCTTGTTCCCGTTCTTGGACCGCATCATGAAGAAAAGAGTTCTTTAGTTCCAGAGTTCCATTTTGCGTGATCCACATGCAAATTGAATCAGAGATAGCATGATCTGTATTTGTTTCATCAAGTATTTTTGCCATCATATACAAGCCTTTCAAAATATGATTTTTCCACATATGAAATTCTGCCACAATCATGCGCAATCTCAGGGATTTGCTTTTTTCAAAGCAATCAAGAATTTTCTTTTGTTCATGGCTTGGTGAGTTATGTAGATAATAACTAAATATAGTTTCAATATGGCCATTGAAAACATTGTCGTCGTCGGCAGATACATTGATGGTAATGATGTTTTGTGCAATTTTTAACATGGCTGCGTTTGGCAGACTTTGCCATGCTATATCCCAGATAACCCGATGTAGTTCCGGGCTATAAAATTGCTGTTCGAGCAAGCGAGCAAAAAAATCAAGCTCGTTGCTTGTAAGTGGCGCAGTTTTCTTTGCGATAATTTTTCTTCGCAAACTTTTAAGATATTTTTCTTCCAGACGCAATTTTTTCATAATTAATTAGAGTGAACTCTAATTCATTGATAGTCTCGTTTTATCTATGATAGTTTGAACTGATGATTTTTCTCGTCTTTTTTGAGATGGTATAGGTGATGGATCTTCCTAATGATGTTTTCCCACCTAGTATTTTTTCACCGGGTGCAAAATTTGGTACGAAAGTTATTTTAATATCTTCGTTGTATCTTGAATGTATATTTCAAAATCTGAAATATTTATTTGCTCTTTCTTGAATTCATCCAAAACCATGAGCAATTTCTCAAGATTTTTCCGGAAACTTTCTCTTCTAAGTTTTCTATGTCTGGTGTGTATTTTTCCATATCTCTATCGGAATAGGAAAGGTTTATTGGAGTACTTTGTTAATTAATATTTATTCTTCATCATATGTTTGTATTTTTGCCATATATTATCATTGTTGAGCAAAGTGATGATTTTTGATCTGCTTTGACTATTATGTATCCCCACGAGAAAGAAAAAAAATCCTCATACTTTGTCGATGTTTCAACTGATTGACCTAGTGACTTTGAAATTAACTTACTTAGATATTTTTTTTCATTGATCATGTCCGAGTGACTGGAGTCATAGCCAAGTCTGTTTGTGATTCCATCTGTCCAGATTATTTCAATAATGTAAAGAATTCCATTTTTAAATCTAAGATTTACTCTTGTTTCCAGATTGAGAAATTTAATATTTTGCATGCTATATGTTTCAAATTCATTTATTTGCCCAAAACTTTCAAGAAAATTTATGTTTTTTATTTCTTTGGTTGATGTGTTTTTGTTTACGTGAAAATTCTCATTTATTTCAATATCTCCAGTATTCTTATTTATATTCATTTACGGCCTCGGAAATTTAAATATTTTTGCGTTAGCTTTGAGTTTTGATATATCTGAATCATCAATAAAGTATTGATTTCCTTCTCCTGCGCCTAGTAATGTATTTGCCAATGCTTTTCCCGTGCCTGCACAGATATCTTCCGATAGTTTGAATGCTTGAACCTGATCTCTCATCGGTCGCGCCCCTGGAGTATTTCCGGAATGTGAGATTTGCGTTAAATTATTGTATGCCAATGCGCTTCCATTTGCGGAAATAAGTGTCATTCTGTCGCTGTAATAATTTCCGGGTTTGGGACCATACGGATAAAGGGAATATAAGATAGTCCCTTTTTTTAAAACAATATTTGTATATGCATCGACCCCTGGGTAGGGCGGCTTACCTTGCCATTTTGTTGCTGAAGCTGATGGATTTTTACCAATGCAAGGATTGCATGGTGTGTTTTTTGCACATTTTTTTGCTAATCCTAATGGGTCATTCCAGCCAGTGGGATTTGGTGCATATGTATATGTATTTAATCCACCAAGCAAGCCAACTGGATCTTGCGTCACGTACCTGGCTACATCCGGATCATAGTACCGATACCGGTTATAAAACAGCCCCGTTTCCCCATCCTCATACTGCCCCTGAAACCGCAGCGGCTGCTCGATTTCTCCCTCGACGTGCAGCAAACGCCCCCAAGCCTTGTAGCGCCCGCTCCAGACCACGTTCCCTTGCGCATCCGTCAGCTCGCGCGGCGTGCCCAGGTGGTCGCAGTGGTAGTGGGTGATGTGGTCGTGTACTGCCGCGCCTTCGGCTGCTGTTTGGGTACGCTGCCATGCCGAGACATGCAGCGCTTCGGTGTCCGCCTGTTCTTGCGCGATGGCCGCCTGCAGTTCGGCGTCGTGCTGGGTGGCAGGCAAATCCCATTGCACGACGCGCGGCAGGTGGACCGTGCTGGCCTGGCGACAGGCTTGCGAAGCGATCCTGGCCAGCGGCACGAAGCTGTCCGCCTCGTACAGGTATGTGATCGTGTCTTCTTGCCCAAGTTCCTGTGCCAGCGTGTCGCCGTCCCAGACGAAGAAGGTGGTGGCAGCGCTCGTGCATGCTGGCTGGTCAGTGGCGATGGCCTGCCAATTGCTCCAGCGTGCTTCTTCTACCCGCTTGGCGATGCGGCGGCTGAAGGCGTCATAAAAGTAGTGGGCGCGGTGGCGTGACTGGCGTTCTGTCCTGGTGGCCTGGCTGAGGCGGTTTTCGGCGTCGTATTGCAGTTCCAGCTCGCTCCAGGTGGACTCCCTGCCTGGCGGATGGAAGCGCTTGCCGGTGGCATTGCCTTGCTCGTCATAGTCGTACTCCGTATCGCCATAGTTTTTCAGGACGTTACCAGGCGCGGGAGCCTTGTCGAGCAGATTGCCTGCCGGATCGAAGGCGAAGTGTTCGGCCAGGCCCGGCTGCACGGCGGCCAGCAGCTGGCCGACGGGGTCATAGGCGTAACTGAGTTTGCCAAGCGGGCCGGCAGTGGTGGCGCCTGTTTGAAAAATGGTGCTCAGGTTGCCTTGCGCATCGTATTCGAAGCGGCGTTCGCGCACGGGGGCGGGCGCATTGGGGCCGCGCGCCAGGGTCATTTGCGTGAGCCGCGATTGCGGGTCGTACTGGCGCGTGGCGAGCAAACCGCTGCTGCCCAGCTGCCGTTGTTTTTCCCGGTGCAGCTTGTCGCGCTCGACATCGACCACGGTCTGGCCCTGCCACAGCACGCCATGCCAGTGGCCGGAACCGTAGCGCAAGGTGTCGATGCGGCGTCCGTTCGGCAAGACCGTCTGGATGCGGTTGCCCAGCTCATCATAGGCGTGCGTCATGACGAAGCTGGCATCCGGCACGCGCGGGGCGTTGGGCAGCCTGCCGGCGTCGGACAGGGATTGCAGAAAATATGCGCTGCGCTCTTCGATCAGTTGGCCCAGCGCATCGTGGAAGAAACGCTGTTCGGCTTGCGGCGCGGACACGGCTGTCAACCGCCCCAGCGCATCGTAGGCGTAGCGCACCACGCCGTCCGCCGTGGTCTTGACTTGCAACAAACCGAGTGCGTCGCGCAGCAGCTGCGTGCGCTGGCTGCCGCACTCGGTGGCGGTCAGGTTGCCGGCCCGGTCATAACTGTATTGCGTGCGCTTGCCGTCAAAGCCCGTTTCCGACGTCAGCCAGCCTTCCGCGTGATACGCGAGCTGGTAGCTTTCGCCCTTGGCGTTGATCAATTCCGTCAGTTGCAGTGCGCTATCGTAGCGATACTGTAAAGACTGGCCGATGGCATCCATGCGTTCCACCGGCAATCCCTGGCCGTTGTAGCGGTAGCGCGTCTGCTGGCCGGCGCCATCCACGTGCAAGACCAGATTGCCGTCTGCATCGTAGGCGTAGTGTTCCCGTGTTTTGTCTGGTGCGATGAGCCCGGTCAGGCGGCCGAGGCCATCGTACTCATAGCTGCTGACGTGGCCCATGGCATCGCGTGCAGCCGTCAATCTTCCCTGCTTGTCGTAGCTGTATTCGCTGCTGTGGCCGGAACAGTCCGTGTAGCTGGTAAGCAAGCCCTGGCGGTTGTACTGGAAATGCTTGCTGCCGCCCCTGGCGTCGATCAGTTCCACCAGCTGGCCGCGCTGGTCGTAGCGGTAGCGCGTGACGTGGCCCAGCGCATCCGTGATGCTGACGGGACGGCCTGCCGCATCGTATTCGCGGCGTGCGGTGTTGCCCAGCGCATCCGTGAAGGCGACGGGCTGGTTCTTGCCATCGTATGCGATGTTGCTGCCGTTTCCCTTGGCATCGATGCTGCGGGTCAGGTTGCCGGCTGCATCGTAGGCGTAGCGGGTGGCGGCGCCGTTGGCGTCGATATCGGCCAGCAGCATGCCATCGCGGTCCCACTCGCGCCGGCCCAGCGAGGCGGCCTTGTCGCCATTCACGCGGCGCACTTCGGTGACCAGCCAGTTGGCGTCGAATGTGTATTCGAGGACGCCGCCGTTTTCCGTGACGCGGCTGGTGTCGTTGTCCACGTAATCGATGCGCGTATGCTCACTGCCATCCTGGGCGCGCGTGGCGATGGCGCGCGCCTGGTAGCTGTTGGCCACGGTGACGGGATGGCGCTGCGCCAGTTCCTGTTCGCTCAAGGGGGAACCGCTCCAGCGGGCGCGCAGCGCGTCCAGGTTGATCCATTCCAACTCGTAACTAAAACCCGTGTAGCTGCTGCACGATGTGAGCAGGTGGTGACGATAGCTGTAGCGGCGCGTGTCGCCCAGCGCATTCGACTGGCTGACCAGGTTGTGGCGGGGCGCGAAGAGCGGTTGTGCATCGTCCGTTTCGCTGGCATAGGCGTAGCGGACGTGGCAGAGTCGGCTGCCGTCGGGTAATACCTCGTCGATACTTCCGATGTGGATGGCCTTTTCCGTCTCCCCGCGCATGGCTTCGAGCACGCTGCCATCGTCGCTGCGCAGGCGCAGCAGCACTTCGCCCGGCTTGGCGTCGATGAAGCGGTCGATGCTGATGCCGCGTCCATCGCGCCCTTCGCTGCGCGCGAGTGCAAAGCGTTGCGTGGCGACGGGCGCGGACGGGGCCAGCATGGCGTTGACGCCGTTGTAGCCGTGCGGCAGCCAGCCGTCTTCAGCGCGCGCGTAGCGGTCGACGCTGCCGTCGCGCCACAGCACGGTAAAAGTGTCGGCGCCGTCGCGCGTCAGCGTAAAACCTTCCTTGCGGCTGTCGTGTTGCTGGCCCGGTGCCAAGCCAGGCAGGCGCAGGGCGCGGCCGCTGTCATCGTGCAACACGATGCCCACATCGCACAGCGACAGGCTGGTGGTGTAGGGCGTGGACCAGCGCGCGCCCAGCAAGCCCCAGTCTTCGCATTCGGCGCCGGAGCGGTAGCAGCGCGTCCAGGCGATGGGGATGCTGCGTTCGAGCGCGAAATCCGTCTGGTACAGGATTTCCTGGCCCGTGCCGAAATGCACGGGCTTGCGGCCCTTGACGGGTTTTTTGGCCGGGCCGCTATCCTTGGGGCAGCAGTCGGAGGGGGCTTCCGATTTCGGTTCCTTCTTGCCCCGGCTCTTGCCGTCGTCGCCGCCGTTTTTTGGGGGAGGTTTGTCGAGTTTTGGGGGCGGCTTGTCCGGTTTTTTTCCGACCAGCTTGTCCTTGACCTTGTTGATGGTCGGTGCCGCTTTCTTGCCGAGAAACTTGCTCAGTATTTTTCCGCCGGGAATCTTGCTGAACACTGCCGTTTGCAAAAATGTGCCTGCCGCATTCATGACGATGTCCGAGGCCGTATTGAGCAAATCTGGTGTCTTGCCTGTCAATATGTAAACGGCCGCCTGGTCGAGCACCGTGGCCGATGCTTCCATTGCCGTGCCTGTCGCAACGGTCGCCGTGCCGGCAACCGCGCCTGCTGCCGCCCCCGCTTCCATCGCGGCGGCAACGGGGGCGCCCACTCCCGTTGCCGCCACGCCAACGCCAGCCACGCCCAATACGGCGCTGCCTGTCAGGACGGTGCCACCCGCATCCACCAGGTCTTCGGCGGCGCCATGCATTTTCTTGGAGCCATGCTCCTTGTAGTCTTGTGCCGCTTCCCGTATCGCCGCCTTCAGGTCCTTGAGCACGGGCTTGGCCGCCTCCGCGCCCCGCTCGTAAATCTTGCCCACGGTATTGCGCGAATTCATCCATACTTCGCGCCCCATCTGCACCAGGCTGGCGCCGTTGGCGCGGTGGATGGGGCTGGCGACCTTGGTGTCGACCTGCTTGCCGACGGTGCCGCTCTTGACGCCGCCCGCCTTGCCGGCCGCGTCGCCCTTGACGGTGGGAATGATGCTGCGCTGGTGCAGGATGACGGGTTCGCTGTGCGACTTGACGTTGGGCGAGGCGTTCTGTGCTTCCGAGAATTCACCGATGATGCTGTAGGGAATAGGAGGCGTGCTGGAGCCGACGGGCGTCTTGCAAATGTCGGGGCTGAGGCTGACGCAATAGAAGCGCGATGCCTTGGTGACGGTTTCATTCGTCATTTGTCTTTACCTTGCCCGGCCGCCTTGCCCAGTGCTTCCTGGGCCTGTTCCAGCAGTTCGATGCGTGCGATCTGCGCCGGCTCCATCGCGTGCAGCAGGCGCGACGCGACCTGGCCCGCGTCGGCCGGCACGACGGCGCGCCACACCAGCTCCACGCTGGCCGCCTCAGGATCGATCAACACCGTATCGATGGCCAGTCGCCAGACGAGTAACTGGTCGTTCTTGTCCGCCAGCAGCAGGCACAGCACCTGTTGCGGCAGGGCGAAACGCAGCACCGTGTTGCCGAGCGGGTCGATGCGGGCCGAGCGATGGTCGTGGCGGCACAGGTTGGTCAGCGTAAATTGCTCCCGTCCCGCCAGGTGCGGACATTGCTGGTCCGGGGGCGTGCTGTTCCAGTAGGCGAAATCGAAATCTTCCGGCAGGGCGGGGACTTCATCGGCATCCCATTTGTCCTTGACGACGATGCTACCTGCCAGCGCGCGGCGCGGCAGCCAGCCACGGCCTATAGCGGCCAGCCCCGCCGGCGCGGGCAACTCCTTGCCGCCCGCGCCTTGCCAGAACTGGGCGGCCGTGCATGGCAGAGATGCATCCGTGATACGGGGCGCTGGCACCTCGTCGATCTGTTTCGCATCGAGGTACCAGTGCCGCGCAAAACCCCGTCCCAGCGGATTGGTCTGGCAAGAATCGTGTTGCGCCGCGGTGCAGTCATCGGCCTCGATGCGGCATTGGCCGCCATACGCGTAGGCGTAGTGCAGCGGCAATTGCAGGAACGGTTCTGGCGCCGACAAGTGCCACGGATTGGGCCGCAGCAAGCCCACGGTGGCGATGCGGGCGCAGCCTTGCGCCAGGCGCGTGAGGATGGCTTTCTTGCGGAAGGCGCGCTCGCCGCATACTTGCAGGGTCTTGTCGATCAGGGTCTTCTTTTCTGACCGCACCTTCAGGTTGACGAGAAATTGCGGCATCGCCTGCCCGCGCGGCGCGTGCGCCACGCCATTGACGATCACGTCGCAGCGCGGTTTATAGGGCGCGAAGTCGCTCTCCTGCACCGTGCCCGCCTGCGTGTCGCCATCCAGGTGCCGGTCTTCCGTGGCCAGCGGCGACTGGCGCGCCATGGGCAGCAGGCTGGCCAGGCCGTCCGCGCCGCAGGGGCCCAAGGTGTAGCCCATGCGCGCTACCACCACATGAAAGGCCTCGCCGAATTGGTCGACCATGTCGAACTGGCTGGCCGCGTGCGGCGTGCGGTTGTCGAAGAGCAGGTTGGGGATATTGAAATGGGCTGTGCCGGCGTCGTTCATCGTCAGTCCGGGTTGTTGTCGATGTCGTCGCCGTGGATCTGCACCTTCGATCTGCCGCGAATGATGATTTCATCGGCAACCAGTTCAATGCGCCCCGGCGTGATGGTGATGCTGGACGTGCCGACCGTCATCGTGTGCGAATCGGTGGCCGTGAGCGTGCTGTCGGCGCCGACGATGACGCTTTTCGCCAGGCCGATCTGCTCGGCCTGCGCCAGCACCACGGTGGTGTTCATGGCGCCGATGACGGTGGTCTGGTAGGCGGCGCCGATGGTCAGCACCTTGGCCAGGCCGATCGTTTCGTCCTTGGCCAGGGTCACCCGTTCCGAACGGTGGCCGTCGATCTGCACCTGCTCGTTGCCGCCCACGTGTTCGCGGCGGTTGTCGCCGATGTCGATGTGTTCGTCGTGGTCGACGCGCTCACGGCGGTTGTTGTGCACGGTGATGTCTTCATCGTGGTCCACCGTTTCCGTGCGGTCGCGCTTGACGTGCACGGTTTCATCGCGGTCGATGGTTTTGCGCCGGTCGTTGCCGACCCAGTGCGACTCGTCATGCTCGACTTCGATGCGCTGGTCCTTTTCCGCATGCAGCCACAACTCCTCGGCATCCTTGCGGTCCTCGAAACGCAAGGCGTTGGCGTGCGCGGCGGAACCTTTTTTTGAGGAACGGCTCAGCATGCCGCTTTGCGTCTTGTTGGCCGGTAGCTCCCATGGCGGCATATTGCGCGCGTTGTAGACGCAGCCGATGATGAGGGGCATGGCGACGTTACCGTCGAGAAATTGCACGGCCACTTCCATGCCCACCCGGGGCAGGCTGATGTGGCCGAAATTCGGGCCGGCCCAGTTCGATATCACTCTTATCCACGGCGAACTCCTGTCGTCGAAGGTACCGAGTCGGTCCCAGTGGAATTGCACTTTGACTCTTCCGTAACCGTCCGTATGGATTTCCTCGCCGGGCGGCCCGACCACGGTGGCCGTCTGCACGCCGTAGATCTTCGGTTCGCGGCTATGAAAATTGCGGCCGGGGCGCCAGGGGATGGCGCGGGCGATGCACGTAAATGTGTTGCTGTAGTGCGAGGTGGCGCCGTGCCCTTGCTGATAGTTGTTGCTGGCGTAGTGGTGCACGGACAGGATCAGGTATTCGCTGGCTGCGCTGTCGAAATGTCCGTCCAGCGTGAACCAGCGTCCCGGCTGCGCCGTGCGGTCATTGCCCTGCGCCTCGAACAGCTGGCCCTGGGCATCAAGCTCTTCCATGCGGCGCTGGGCCAGGGATTCGCCATCGTCGATGTTTTTAAAACCGTAGCTGCCCGTGTTTTCATATACTTCCAGCGACGGCACGGCGCCTTGCCGGTTCAGCGAGTCGCGGCTGGCGCGGGCGCTGCGCGGATTCTTGAAGTTGAAGCTGGCGACTGTCATCTGGGCCGGGGCCATGCGCCGCACCGTGCTCCATTGATGCACGCCATCGTCCTCCAGGGAACCGGCCTGGTGCTGGAAGGGCATGGCGTTCGATTCTCCATCGATGGGCTTGCCGGTGGTGCTGTCGTCGTCCAGCCACAAGGTGTGGCCGTCAAGGCGGTGTTCGTAGCGGTAGTGCCAGCCCAGTTGCTCCCAGTGGCGGTGCAACAGGTTATGGTCGCTCTCGTTGTGCTGGCACGTGTAGGTGATGGCGGGGTCCAGGCCGCTGGCGGCCAGCTTGTAGTCGCGCATCAGGTAGGCATCGAAGACCTTGTCCGTCAGCGCCGCCACCGTCAAGCCGTGGAAGGCGACATTGTTTTGCCGCAAGTGCAGATGCGCCAGCCATGGCTCCAGCACCATTTGATAAAAGGCGAAGCCGCCGTCCGTGCGCAGGAAGTGGAACTCGAATACATAGCCGTTGAAGTAGCGCAAGGTACCGTCTTCTCGCACCAGTTCGATGGTCACCATCTTGCCCATCACCTTGTCGAGCGCGATGGCGGCGTCGTCGGACAGCACTTCCACCACGTAGGAAAAGTCGCGCGACAGGCTTTCGCTGGCGGCCAGGCTGTTGGCCAGGAACTGGATGCCGGCAGGGCCGTCGCCATGCGGAAAGTGCAGGCGCAGCAGGCGCTGGCCCTGCATGTCGCCCGTTAATGCCATCCATGCCGCCGTCGTATCGGGGAACAGGCTCATCGCGCATCGCTTCACGGTAGGAATCGTTGACCGACTGTAGCAATAGCGAACACAGGCGTTTTGCGCGGCCGCAAGCTTCAATCTTTGAGTGAGGGCATCAATTGCATTTCGTAATGCATGTCGTCGCGGTGGCGCGGTGATGCCGCAGCGCCGAGGAAACTGTTGCAGCCGAGGCCAGCTTGCCCGGTGGCCGTCAATGCCAATCCCCGTACCTCGCTGGCGCGCAGCACCAGCACGATCTGGTAGCGCACGAGCGGCTGGCCGAACAGCATCAGCATGTGCCGCAGCGCCTCGCTGCCAGGGGCGCGCGGCAAAAAGCTGGCGTGCTGCTCTGCCGTGAGGGGGCCGAGGCGCAGGCGTACGGCCAGGTCGGGGCGGCGGCAGCGTTTGCCGACGGTGGCGCGCTGGCCCAGCACGGCATTGGCCATGCCCAGCGCCGTTTGTTCGCGCGGCGCCAGCGCATCCATGGCGCCCGTCGCTTCGTCGATGTGGCAGGGCACGCCGAAGTGGTCGCCGAGGATGCGCGCCATGACGATGGACGAGATGTTGCGCTGCTGGAGCAATCCGCTGTACAGGCCGATCGCCGCCTGGTACTGGTCCAGACCCTGGTCCTGGCCCGGCTGGCACGCGGCCAGGTCCAGCAGGCGCGACAGGAAGGCGCCGCTGTGGCCGGCCTGCTCGATGCGGTATTTTTGCCAGGCCTGGTAAAACAGGGTCACGGCGCGGCTGGAAAACAGGTCGAGAAAAGCGCGCGCGCTGGTGTCGCGCTCGCTATGCTGGTGCGCGGCGATGCGCTCCGAATAGTGGCTGGGCAAGCTGCCCTGGCAGCCCAGCAGGCCCATGAAGGCGGGCGTGAGGTGGATATGTGGTAAATGACCCGACAGCAGCGCTTGCAGCAAGGCATCGGCATCAGCCATGCCGCCTGTTGTGAGCGCCTCGACCTGGCTGGCGGGAAAGCGCAGCGAGACGCTGTTGTCGAAGCGCATGATCTTTGCCAGCGCCGTGTGCTCATCGATGCCGTGTTCGGCCAGCCATGCCAGCAGCAGGCGCAGCGCCTGAAAGCACTCGAAGCGCTGTGGCGCGTCGAGCAATTGCTGGATCACGCTGGCGTGGCGTCGGCGCTGCGTTCCGGGCATCGGATGAGTTCCTCGCCGCTGCGCTGGGACCGCAGCGTCAGTTGGCTAAAGCAGTTGAGCTGGCTGTTCAGGGCGAAATAGCGCTGCAGCACCTGGGCAAAAATAGTGATGCTGCTGCCGACGAAGGCTTGTTCGTCGATGCCCAGGCGGATGGCGATGCCGGGCATCAGGGTGGGAAACGGCACGGTCGGCATCCAGGCGCGCGTGCTGCCGTGTTCCAGCGTGACGATGCCCTGGATCAGGCGCTGCGTGGTGGGCGAACGGGGCAGGTCGTACAGGCTCAGCATTTTCTGGAATTCGCCCAGGCCCGCTTGCGTCAGGCCCGAGTAATTGAGCGACAGGTGGGCAATCAGGCGCCAGTGCGTGTCCGCCAGGAAGCGCATGCTGGGCGTGGGCTTGCGCAGGAAGCGCGCGGGGATGCCGTCGGGCACATCTTCGGCCAGCAGGTCGCCGCCGGGCAAGCCGTAATGCAATTGCGTGGGCAAGTCGCGGTTGCTGCACAGCAGCTGCGTCGAGACGGTGGCGCAGGCGGCGTTTTCCGGTGAAAACTGCGGGTCGATCAGGCTCAGGCGCATTTCATGGCCGGGGCTGATGGCCGCCACGGTTTCGTCGCGGCGCGCCAGCCAGTACTGTCCTTGCTCTGCCTGGGCACCTTGCAGCGAGGCATACAGCGGCAAAAAGGTGCTCAGGCGCTCGCCGGCCTGGTCCTTGCGCACCACGGTGACGGCCTCGATGCTGTGGATGTCGTAGGCAAACGCATGCGTGGCATCGGCCAGCAGGGCGTAGTCGGGCTCGGTATGCGTGAGGCGGATCGGCACGCCGGACTTGGCAAACAGGTTGACGACGGGCGTGCAGCCGAGCAAAAGATTATCGGGGCTGACGCCGGAGAGAAGGCGCGCCTCGTGGCTGTCGCTGCGCACGCCCTTGAGCGGCAAGTGTAAGGTGAACTGGCGGCATTGCTTCGGCAGCAAGGCCGCCAGCAGGGACCAGGCGATATCGATGAAATGGAATTTTTCCGGAAAGGCGAAATACTCGGTCAGCAGGCGCAGGGCCGGGTGCGAACGGGCGGAAATGGGGATCAGCGCATCGTCTTGGGCATAGCCGGCCGGCGCCAGCGGAATGCCGTCGACGGCCAGCCACGGGCTGTGTTCGTCCAGCGCCACGTACGCGCCCGCGCCGCGCAGGAACAGGGCGTCGAGCAGGGCCGCGCGCACGGATGGTTCGCCATCGGCAAACAGGCGCAGGCTGGCAAAACCCGGCTGATCGAGATGATAGTTGTCGCTGCTGCTGGTGAATTGAATGCTGAGCAAGGCGCTGGCGCCGTCGGGCAGGCGCAGGCCGGGCGGCGCGTCGATGATCGCTGAAAAGTGCAGGCGCGAAATGGCCAGCGGCGCCAGGGTCACGTCATACGCGCTGGTGAATTTGCAGGCCACGCCTTGCACCGGCTGCGAGCGCAGCACGGTGCCGCGCGGAACATGCGCAAGCTGGGCCAGCTGGCTGCCACCGTGCGCTTCGTCGGCGGCGATGCGCACGATGGAGCACGAAGGAAACGGCCGCAGATAGTGCGGGTACAGGGTGTCGAGCAGGGCATGGGTAAATTGCGGATAGGCGTCGTCGAGGCGTTTGGCGACCCTGGCCGTGAGCAGGGCGACGGACTGGATCAGACGTTCGACATGCGGATCTTCGCAGGTGTCGCCGGCGATCAGCAGGCGCCCGGCCGCTTTCGGATAGCGGCTGGAAAACTCGCGCGTGTACTGGCGGAACAGGCCCAGCTCGCGCTCGTAATATGGCAATAGTTGTTCCACGGTCGCGCTCTCCGCCAGCAGGAAAGCTTCATGCTGGCATCAGGCGCGACCGTGTGTGTTGATGCGTGACAATGATTCTTAGAAATGGTACTCCGCGCGTATCATCGGCGTCTTCGCCGTCTGGCCCACGTTGCCCGTGGTGGCGGGCGAGTTGCCGAACTTGTTTTTCCAGTACTGGTACTCGATGCCCACGCGGAAGGTGTTCTTCGCGCTGCCCAGGGCCGCGCCCACGTCGTACATCACTTGCATGTCGATATTCGTTTCCACCGCCGTCTTGCGCCCCACTTCATCGTTGCCTTTCGAGTCGATGAGGTTAAAGAAACCTTCGAACGAGAACAGCGGCGACAGCGGAATGCCCCAGGCGCCCGTCAGCATGGCGTGCGTTTTATACGTGTAGCGGCCCGTCACTTGCGAGATGGGCGGGAAGGCGCCGCTGGGGGCGTTGCTTTCACGCAGCAACAGCAGGCTGGTGTTGAAGAAGCCGGGCACGTCCCACATCAGCGTGGGGCCGGCCACCAGCATGCGCTTGCGCGAGTTGTAGCCGACGTCATTTTTCGTGTTGACGTCGAAACCCAGGGTGACGCCGACGCCGCGCACGGGGCCGAACTTGATGTCGCTGCCGCGCACCTTGCCGATGTCGATGGTGTTGCGGTACACCAGATACGCCTCTTGCGCGCCGGACGTCTTGCCCAGCGCACCGGGGTCCTTGCTGTCGGAGATCAGGAAGTCCAGGTTGACGAAGTTGCTGCCGTATTTGTAGCCGCTGGCATGCGTGATGGCAAAGATATTTTTCTTGATGTCATCGGGATTGAACGGCTCGCGGTAGTCATTGCCGGCGCGCCAGCTGAGCGAGGTATCGCTCCATTCGGCAGCCTGGGCGGTCGCTCCCAGGCCCAGGGTCGTGGCAAGGCACAGGCAAGGCAACAGACACGGTAAGATTTTTGGCACTTTCGGCTCCTGATGGCGGTGTTGGAAAACGGATACAAGGGATGGCGGGGCGCGTAGCGCGCATGATGCGCTGCGTTGCCGCAGAATGCGCGCCGTTCAATCCATGATGCGAGAGGCGCGGCATCAGACAATATGCAGTATTTACATACTTACTATCATTTCTTGCATATAATCATCGCATTTTCCAGCCCCTGTGGGGCAAGGCGGGGGCTGCAAAGCAGCTAATTTTTTTCAAAATTGTATACAGGTGTTGTTTTTTTGCAGAAATAGAAATGGACTGCCAAATGCCAGCCCCCAAGCATCCGCGGATGCCGATACGATAGCTATCGCGATGGCTTGATGCCGCCCCGATCGATAGACGGATAACTTGTAACGAGGCACGAAAAAAACAATGACGGCACGTCTGGAATTACACGACATCAGCAAGCGCTATCCGTCCGTGGTGGCCAATGACGGCATCCACCTCACCGTGGCGCCCGGACAAATTCACGCCGTGCTCGGAGAAAACGGTGCCGGCAAATCGACCTTGATGAAAATCATCTACGGCGCCGTGCAGCCCGATGGCGGCCGGATCCTGTGGAATGGCCGCGAGGTCGAGATCGCCAACCCGTCGGCCGCGCGCGCGCTGGGCATCGCCATGGTGTTCCAGCACTTTTCCCTGTTCGACACGCTCACCGTGACGGAAAACATCGCCCTCGGTTTGCCCGCCGGCACCAACATGGCGGAACTGGCGCAGCGCATCGAGGCGACGGCGCGCCAGTACGGCCTGGACCTGGAGCCGCAGCGTCACGTGCACACCTTGTCGGTGGGCGAATGCCAGCGCGTGGAAATCGTGCGCGCCCTGCTGGCCAAGCCGCAACTGTTGATCCTCGATGAACCGACGTCCGTGCTGACGCCGGGTGCCGTGGAGAAACTGTTTATGACCTTGCGCCAGCTGGCGGCCGAAGGCTGCAGCATCCTGTACATCAGCCACAAGCTCGACGAAATCCGCGCCCTGTGCCACACGTGCACGGTGGTGCGCGCCGGCAAGAACGCGGGCGTGTGCGACCCCACCGAGGAATCGGCGGCCAGCCTGTCGCGCATGATGATCGGCGCCGAACCGCCCGCCGTCACGCGCGTGGCGCGCACGCCCGGTGCCATCATGCTGAGCGTGCGGCAGCTGGATTTGCCGAAGAGCCACCCGTTTGCCACGCAATTGATCGATATCAATTTCGACGTGCGGGCGGGCGAGATCGTCGGCATCGCGGGCGTGTCCGGCAATGGCCAGCAGGAATTGCTGGCCGCGCTGTCGGGCGAGGACATGCGCGCGGCCCCCGCCAGCATCGTGCTGAACGGCACGCCGGCGGGACGCTTGCCGCCGGGACGCCGGCGCGCGCTGGGCTTCGGCTTCGTGCCGGAGGAGCGGCTGGGACGCGGCGCCGTGCCCGACATGGGGCTGGCCGACAACGTGCTGTTGAGCTTGCAGACCCCCGCCACCATCCGCCACGGCTTCGTGCGTCATCACGTCATCGCGCAGCGGGCGGCCGCCATCATCGCCCGCTTCCAGGTGAAGGCGGGCGGGCCGCAGGCGCTGGCGCGCAGCTTGTCTGGAGGCAATTTGCAGAAATACATAGTCGGACGCGAAGTCATGCGCGAACCCACCGTGCTGGTGGTGGCGCAGCCGACCTGGGGCGTGGACGTGGGTGCGGCCGCGCAAATCCGCGCCGAATTGCTGGCGCTGCGTGACGCCGGTTGCGCGCTGCTGATCGTCTCGGAAGAACTCGATGAATTGTTCGAAATCAGCGACCGTTTGCTGGTGATGGCGAAAGGAAAAATTTCACCATCGCTCGAGGTGGGCGAGGCCAGCGTGGCGCAGGTGGGGCAATGGATGAGCGGGCTGTGGCCGCAGGAGGTCGCCCATGGCTAAGTTTGCCTTGCGCCTGGAAGCCCGGCCAACCCCGTCGCGGCTGATGTCGTGGCTGTCGCCCGTGCTGGCAGTCTTGCTCACCGTGCTGTGCGGCGCGCTGCTATTTGTTGCACTGGGACACGATCCGCTGGCCGGACTGGCCGTCTTCTTCGTCGAACCCTTGCGCGACGCGCACGGCTGGTCCGAGCTGGGCATCAAGGTGGCGCCCCTGCTGTTGATCGCCGTCGGCCTGGCCATCTGCTTTCGCGCCAACATCTATAACATCGGCGCCGAAGGGCAGCTGACCCTGGGCGCCATCTGCGGCGGCGCGGCGGCCCTGTACCTCGATGATGGCGTCGGCGGCGCGGCCGTCATCGGCATTTCCCTGCTGGCCGGCATGGCGGGCGGCATGGCGTGGGCGGGCCTGGTGGCGTGGCTGCGCGACCGCTACAACGCCAGCGAAATCCTCGTCTCGCTGATGCTGGTCTACATCGCGCAATTGCTGCTCAGCTATCTCGTGTATGGCGTGCTGCGCGACCCGGAAGGCTTCAACTTCCCTCAGTCGAAACTGCTGTCCGACGGTTTGCTGTTGCCGATGGTGATCAGCGACACGCGCTTGCACGTGGGCATCATCTTCGCCCTGCTGGCCGCGCTGGGCGGCTGGCTGTATTTATCCAGGAGCATTGCCGGCTTCCGCTTGCGCGTGGGCGGCATGGCGCCGGCCGCCGCGCGGTATGCGGGCTTTTCTTCGCGCAAGACTTTATGGTCGTCGCTGCTGATCTGCGGCGCCCTGTCCGGCCTGGCGGGCGCCTGTGAAGTGCTGGGACCGATGGGGCAGCTCACGCCCACGGTCTCGCCCGGCTACGGCTTTGCCGCCATCATCGTCGCCTTCGTGGGGCGGCTGCATCCCGTCGGCGTGATTTTTTCCAGCTTCGTCATGGCCCTGTTCTATATCGGCGGCGAACTGGCGCAATCGCGCCTGGGTCTGCCCAGCGCGATCACGGGGGTGTTCCAGGGCATCTTGCTGTTCGCCTTGCTCGCTTGCGACGTGCTGATCCAATACAAATTGCGCTGGAGAAAACATGGATAACCTGGCCCTGACGATAGCGCCCTTGATCGCCGCCAGCATCAACGCGGGCACGCCGCTGATGCTGGCCGCCCTCGGTTTATTGGTGAATGAAAAGGCGGGCGTGGTGAACCTGGGCGCGGAAGGCATGATGCTGGTGTCGGCCATCACGGGCTTTGCCGTGGCCGTCAACACGGGCAGCCCCACGCTGGGCTTCCTGGCGGGGGCGGGCGCCAGCATGCTGCTGTCCGGCTTCTTTGCCTGGCTGACCGTGTGGCTGGGCACGAACCAGTATGCGACGGGCCTGGCCTTGTCGCTGTTCGGCGCGGGTGCGTCCACGTACATCGGCCTGAAGTACGTGGGCAACAGCTTGCAGAACGGCCGCTTCGGCATCCCTTTATTGGAAGACATTCCCGTGCTGGGGCCGGCCCTGTTCCGCCAGCATCCGATGGTGTATCTGTCGCTCTTGCTGTGCGTGGCCATCGCCTGGTTCCTGTACCGCACGCGGGCGGGACTCGTGCTGCGCGCCGTGGGCGAGTCGCCAGCGTCCGCGCATGCGCTCGGTTACCCCGTGCGGCGCATCCGCCTGGCGGCCGTGCTGTTCGGTGGCGCCTGCTGCGGCCTGGCCGGTGCCTTTTTGTCGCTCGTGTACACGCCGCTGTGGGTCGAGGGCATGGTGGCGGGGCGCGGATGGATCGCGCTGGCGCTGACCACGTTTGCCACCTGGCGCCCCGCGCGCGTGGTGGGCGGCGCCTATCTGTTTGGCGGCATCACGATTCTGACCTTCCACGCGCAGGCGCTGGGCGTGCCCATCGCCTCGCAGCTGCTGTCGATGCTGCCGTATCTGGCGGCCATCGTCGTGCTCGTGCTCATTTCCAGCAATGCCAATTACATCAAGCTCAACATGCCCGCTTCGCTGGGGAAAAATTTCAATCCCGGAAATTAATCACTCACCACAAGGAAAACCATGTCCAAGAAATTACTGTGCGCCGCCGTTTGCAGTGCCATTCTGATGCCTGCCATGGCCGCCGCGCCCGCCGCCGCTCCATTGAATGTCGGTTTTGTTTACATCAGCCCCATCGGCGACGCGGGCTGGACCACCCAGCATGACCAGGCGCGCAAGGAAATGGAAAAGGCGCTGGGCAACAAGATCACCACCAAGTTTGTGGAAAACGTGCCGGAGAGCGCCGATGCGGAACGCGTGATCCGCGACCTGGCGCAAACGGGCAGCAAGCTGGTCATCACGACTTCGTTCGGTTACATGAATCCCACCTTGAAAGTGGCGAAGCAATTTCCTAATGTGAAGTTCATCCACCTGACTGGCTACAAGACGGCGCCGAACGTGGCCAACACCAATGCCCGTTTCTACGAAGGCCGCTACCTGGCCGGCGTGTTGGCAGGCAAGATGAGCAAGACCCATGTGGCCGGTTATGTGGCGGCGTTTCCCATCCCGGAAGTGTTGCAGGGCGTAAACGCCTTCACGCGCGGCATGCGTAGCGTCGACCCGAAGGCGGAAGTGAAAGTGGTGTGGGTGAATAGCTGGTTCGACCCGGGCAAGGAACGCGACGCGGCCATCACCCTGATCGGCCAGGGCGCGGACGTGGTCACCCACCACACGGACTCGACCGCCGTGGTGCAGGCGGCGGAAGAGAAGGGCAAGTATGCGATCGCCTACCACTCGGACATGAAAAAGTACGGGCCGAAGGCGCAGCTGGCCGCCGTCACCCACCATTGGGGCGAGTATTATACGAAGCAGGCACAGGCCGTGCTGGACGGTACGTGGAAGTCCAGCAGCACCTGGGGCGGCATCAAGGATGGCATGGTCAAGCTGGAAGGAATCAACGCCGCCGTGCCCGCCGATGTGAAACAGTTTGTATTGGCGCGTGAGAAAGACTTGGTTGCTGGCAAGCTCAATCCTTTCAGCGCGCCGATCAAGGATAACGATGGCAAGGTGCGCCTGGAGAAAGGCGTGCTGGACGATGCGGCGCTGACGAAGATGGATTATTTTGTCGAAGGCGTGGCAGGGAAAGTTTCCGGAAAGTAATAGGTTTGAGTTTGAACTTGCTGTAATATTGCCGGAAACGGGAACAAGGCCGGGGATACATGCGCATTCCCGGCCCATCCACATAGCAGAGCCTGCATAGGCCCGTACCGGAGATCGACCCATGGACAGATTGGAAGTATTCAAGATTATCGCGCTGCAAGCGAGCAAGGGCGAGCTGACGTTCCCCGCCAACGTCAAGGCCACCTTGAAGCTGCAGGAAGCGCTGGACGACCCCGATTGCCATATCGAGGCGGCCGCCCGCATGGTCATGGCCGAGCCGCTGCTGTCGGCGCGGGTCGTGGCCTTGGCCAACTCGGCCGCCTACAACCGTTCCGGCAATGAAATCGCCAATGTGCGCGCAGCCGTCTCGCGCCTGGGCTTTGCCACCTTGAAATCGATGGTGGCGTCCGTCATCGTGCGCCAGCTGGGCAGTCAGATCACCGACCCGCAATTGCGCGCCAAGGGGGCCAAGCTGTGGGAGCACACGGCCCACGTGGCGGCATTGAGCCAGGTCATCGCGCGGAAAGTCACGCATGTGGATGTGGAAACGGCCATGTTCGCCGCCATCGTGCACGAGGTGGGCGGCTTTTATCTGCTGTCGCGCGCCGAGGAATATCCGGGCTTGCTCGACGACAACACGGAAGACTGGATCGAATACGGCGAAAAACTGATCGGCCGCGGCGTGTTGCGCCAGCTGCAAGTGCCCGACATGGTCTTGCAGGCCGTGGAAGGCATGTGGCACGGCGGCAGCCCGTTCCCGCCCCGCACCTTGGGCGCGACCCTGGTGCTGGCCAACGATCTGTCGCCCGTCGGCTCGCCCCTGCACCCGCCGGAAAGCGCCGAGCGGCGCCTGGCAGCCGCGAAGATCGACTTCGGGATTGGCGGCAGCACCCTGCACACGATACTCGAGGAATCGGCCGAAGAGATCGAATCCCTGGCGGCCGCCTTGCTGGTGTAAATTACGCCTCAATGAAATCCCCGCCCTTGCTGCGGGGATTTTTTTCGTCCGCATTTTGCTGCGCCTGCCCCATCGCATACAATCGCCGGCCCGGCTATCCGCCGGACTGAACGTCTCCTCTTACCCAAAGGATCTTATGCAGAAGCTGTTTTCTTCCCTCGCCTTGACTGCGCTGGCGTTTTCCGCCCAAGCCGCTACCGTTTTGCCCGTGGTACAGGAAGCGCCGCTGCGCGCCCACCTGGCCTTCCTGTCCAACGATTTATTGGAAGGCCGGGGCACGGGTCAACGCGGTGCCGACCTGACGGTGGCGTACCTGGAAACCCAGGCGCAGATGGCCGGACTGCAACCCGTGCGCGGCAACAGCTACCGCCAGAGCGTGCAGATCGCCGGCGTGAAGTCGCTGCCGGCCGAGAGCAGCCTGCAGGCGGTGGCGGGCGGCAAGGCCGTGCCGCTGGCGTTCGGTCCGGACTGGGTCTGGGCCACGGGCGACTCCGTTGCCGCGCACACATTCGATGCGCCGCTGGTGTTCGTCGGCTACGGCATCACGGCGCCGGAAGAGGGCTGGAACGATTTCAAGGGTGCCGATGTCAAAAACAAGATCGTCGTCATGCTGGTCAACGACCCGCAGCCGACCGCGCTTGATCCGAACCGTTTCGCCGGCAAGGCGCTGACCTATTACGGCCGCTGGACCTACAAATTCGAGGAAGCCAAACGCCAGGGCGCGGCCGGCGTCTTGCTGATCCACACGAAACCGTCCGCCTCGTACGACTGGAGCGTCGTGCAGAACAGCTGGAGCGGCAGCGAGCGCTTCCAGTTGGCCGATCGCACTGCCGGCACTCCCCTGCAGGGTTGGATCGCGGAAGACGCGGCGCGCCGCTTGTTTGCGGCCGGTGGACAGGACCTGGACGCCTTGCGCGCGCAAGCGGAAAGCAAGGATTTCCAGGCCGTCGCCTTGAACGCCAAGTTGTCGGGCGACATGAAGTCCATCGTGCGCAAGGTGGAACAATTCAATATCGCCGGCATGGTGCCGGGTACGGACCCGGCATTGAAGGATGAAGCCGTCATCTACAGCGGCCACTGGGACCATCTGGGCCAGCAGGGTAATTCGGGCGACACGATTTACAACGGCGCCGTTGATAACGCGTCGGGCACGGCCGGCCTGCTGGCCATGGCCCAGGAAGCCGTGAAAAATCCGGCGAAGCGCACGCAGATTTTCCTGTGGGTGGCGGCCGAAGAGCAGGGGCTATTGGGCAGCGCCGCGTATGCGGCCGATCCGCTGTGGCCTTTGAACAAGACGGCGGCCGCGCTGAACCTCGATAGCTTGAACTTCGTTGGTGCCACGCATGACATCGGCGCGCAGGGCAGCGAGCGCACGGAGCTGGGGGCGATGGCGGAGGCAACGGCCAAAGCCATGGGCATGCATATCGCTGCCGCGCGTCCCGACCTGGCCGGCGGTTATTTCCGCAGCGACCATTTCAGCTTTGCCAAGGCGGGCGTGCCCGCGTTTTCCATCAATGGCGGCCGCGAGTACATCAAGGACGTGGCAGAGTCGAAAGCCAAGGCGGCCGCCTACGGCCCCCGCTACCATCAGGTGACCGATGAGTACGACGCCAGCTGGGATTTGTCGGGCATGACGCAGCAGGCGCAATTCACGCTGAACCTGGGGCAGGCCGTGGCGAATGCCGCCAAAATTCCGGCCTGGAAGGCGGGCGATGCGTTTGGCAAGGCGCGTGAGCAAGCCGCGAAATAAACCCGGGGTCAGACCCTCAACACCGCCAACATCAAGATTAGCGCTAACTCACCCGGGGGTCTGACCCCAGCTTTCGCTGCTCGAATCGGTACTTGCTCCACACGATCAGCAGCAACAGCGGCATGGCGCCGCCCACCATGCACAGGGCGGGCCAGCCGCCGGCGGCGAAGCTGGCGCTGGCCAGGGCCGAGCCGGCCGACGCGCCGATGAAGCCGCCCGCGATGAACACGGTGGTCACACGCGCGCGCGCATGCGGCGCCAGCTTATAAATGATGGACTGGTGCGTCACTTGCAAGCCCATCACGCCCATGTCCAGCAGGACGATGCCAATCAGCAATAGCACCAGCGAGTGCGCGCCGAAGCCGATCAGGGCCCAGCCCGCGATCGAGGCGACGGCCAGCAGCCAGGTGGCCTGGCGCGCATAGCCGCGGTCGGCCATGCGGCCCGCCGTATTCGCGGCAAAGGCGCCCGTGGCGCCCGCCAGGCCGAACAGGCCGATCTGCATTTCCGAATAGTGGTACGGTGCGCCGCTGAGCAAGAAGGTCAGGCCCGTCCAGAACACGCTGAAGGTGCCCAGGCCCAAGCCCGAGAACAGGGCGCGCTGGCGCAGCAACGGTTCCTGGCGGATGATATCGGCCAAGGAGGCCATCAGTTTGCCGTATTGCAGCTTGCCACGCGGCGCTTCGTTCGGCAGGATGCGGCGCAGCATGACGAGCAGGGCGGCCACGACGATGGCGGCCAGCACGTAGACGCTGCGCCAGCCACCGCTGATCTGCGACACGGTGCCGGACACGGTACGCGCCAGCAAGATGCCCAGCAATAAACCCGTCATGACGGTGCCCACCATGCGGCCCCGGCTGTGGTCGGGCGCATACGAGGCCACCATGGCCGTCACCACCATCAAGGCGCTGGCCGTGATGCCCATCAAGACGCTGGCGATGGCAAAGACGACGATGTTCTGGCTGGTGGCGGCCAGCAGCAGGGCACCGATCTTGGCGATCAGCATCCACGTCAGCAATTGGCGGCGGTTCAGCACGTCGCTGAGGGGTACCAGGAACACGATGCCCAGCACATAGCCGATCTGCGTGGCCGTGACCAGGTAACCCGCTTGCGGCACGCTCACGCCAAACGAGGCGGCCAGCATGGACGTGAGCGGCTGCACGTAGTACAGGCTGGCGACGAGCACGCCGGCGGACAGGGCGAACAACAGGATGCGGGTGGAACTCAGCAGGGTGCTGGCGTCGATATGCGAGGGTGCGGATTTCATGCGATACAACTTTCTTGGAATGACGCTTTTGGATCAGCATGATAGCGGGGCTGCGCATTTCTTGCCGGGCAGGGCCGATTTTGACCTTGCCCGGCATGCTGATCAGCAATCATTCAAAGGCCATACAACCACCATTCAGCTGTCGCGCAGCACCGTGCGAAAGCCGATATGCGCGGCGCCCAGGTCCGCTTCCTGCGCTTCGCGGGCCGAGGCGCGGTAGCGCACGCAAAAGTCGGGCGAACACAGGAAGGAGCCGCCCTTGATGACCATGGGCTGGTTGGGCTGCAGCGGCAGCGCGCGCCGCGACACGGCGGCCACGGCGGCCGTGTCGCCATTCGCGTGCGCCTGGTGCGCGCCGCTGTAGGCGTCGCGCGTCCATTCCCAGGCATTGCCGATCATGTCATACAAGGCAAAGGCGTTGGCCTGATAGCAGCCGACGGGCGCCAGACCCGCGTGATGGTCTTGCTGCGTATTGAGCAGAGGGAACGCGCCTTGCCAGTAATTGGCCGTCGGCTGGCGCTGGCTGTCGACGGGCGCCTTGTCCAGCTCGGCGTCGCTGCGGCCCGCCTTGGCCGCGTATTCCCATTCCGCTTCCGTGGGCAGGTCGCGCCCCAGCCAGCGCGCATAGGCCAGCGCATCGGCTTGCGTCACCATGGTGACGGGCGTGTTGCCGGCAGGCGCGCCAGATGCGGGACCGGTGGGATGGCGCCAGTCGGCGCCCTTCACATACGACCACCATGCGTAGGGCCGCCGGGCCAGCTCTTCCTGCGTGGGCTGCTGGAAGACGACGGCGCCGCCTTCCTGTTCCGCCTGCGTCACGTAGCCGGTGGCCTGCACGAAGGCGGCGAACTGGGCGTTGCTCACTTCCGTCTGGTCCATCCAGAAGCCGGCCACTGCCTGCGACGCCGTGGCCGGGCGCTCATCGGCATAGCCTTGCTGGCTGCCGAGGGTAAAGTCGCCCGATGGTATCCAGGCCATGCCCGCCTGTTTCTGCCGGCCCCAGCTTGCGGGCAATCCTGTACCCGCCGCGCACAGCGCTTCGCTGCCCAGCGCCGCCGGCACGGGCCGGGCGGCAGCCTGGGCGGTAGCCAGCCGGTCGCAGCCGCTCAGCTGCAGGCCGGCCAGCAGCATGGCGGCCAGGGAGGCGATGCGCAGCCTCATGGGTGGCCCGCCGCGGCTTTTTTATCATCGTTGGGCTCGGCGGGGAACTTGGTGCCGTAGAAGCCGCCCGGACGCAGCGGTTCGACGCCGCCCACTTGCCGCATATAGGTCTTCCATTGCGCCACCAGCTGCGCCGTCAGTGCCGCATGCTGGCCCGCCACGTCATGGTTTTCACCGCGGTCCGTGTGCAGGTCGAACAGCTGCCAGGCGCCGGAAACGGGGCCTTGCGGCGGTTCCGCCCAGACGGCTTTCCAGCGGCCATCGGCGCTGAACAGGTAGGCGCGGCCATACGACTCGTCGCCGAACGGCGCCGTGTGCACGGGACCGGCATGGCGCTCCTGCAGCAGCGGCAGCAGCGATTTGCCCGTGATGGGGTAGACATGGCGCGCGCCATGCACGACCTTGCCCAGGTTGCGGTCGCGTCCCGTCTTCGCGTCGATGTCGGCCGGCGCCGGCTGCGAGGGCGCGGCGATGCCGGCCAGGTCGAGGAAGGTGGCCGTATTGTCCGTCACGAAGGTAAAGGCGCGCAGGGGCGCGGCACCCTGCTGCTGGCCCGGCAGGCGCACGATCAGCGGCGTCGAGACGCCCCCTTCGTGGAAGTTGCCCTTGACGTTGCGGAACGGCGCCGCGCTCACCTCGGCCCAGCGCAAGCCGTACTGCAGGCGCTGCGCGCTGGCCTTGCCATTGTCGCGGCCCAGCTGCGCATAGGCTTCGGGCTGGGCGTTGGCTTCGTCGGTGCGTTTCGGATCGTCGCCGCCATTGATGGGCCAGCCTTCGGCGCCGTTATCGGACTGGAACATGATGAAGGTATTCTCGTACTCGCCGATATCCTTCAGGTGCTGGATCAGCAGGCCGATGTTGTGGTCGAGGTTATCCACCATCCCCGCGTAGATTTCCATGTAGCGCGCCTGGGCTTTTTTCTCCAGCGGCGTCAGGCTGTCCCAGCGCTTGTTGACATTGCCGGGGCCATGGTCGACATAGCCCAGTTCCGCGCCATGGTTGGCGTTCACGTAGCGCGCCCGTGGCGTGTCGTTGTTGGCGCTGGCCGGCGTGCGCGTGGGCAGGTCGGGCACGCCGCCGAACGGCGTGAAGTCGGCGGGAATGATGCCCAGTTCCTTCATGCGCGCGATGCGCGCGGCGCGCACCACCTCGTAGCCCTGGTCATAGCGGCCCTTGTATTTGCTCAGGTAGGGCTCCGGCACTTGCAGCGGCCAGTGCGGCGAGGTGTAGGCGGCGTAGGCAAAGAAGGGCTTGCCGTCGCCGCGCCGGGAATCGATGTAGCTGATCAGCTTTTGCGTATAGAAATCGGTGGAATAAAACGCTTCCGGGCTGCCGCCCGGCGTGCCGGGCTCGCCGGGGCGCACATAGCGGCCGTCTTCCGTGTAGTTGCGCGAATCGGCCGGCTCATGGCCGAAGTGATTGCGCGCCGCGCCCGGCAACAGGGCGTAGCTGCGCTCGAAGCCCCACTGGTCGGGCGTCTTGCCCTTGTTGGCGGCGCCGCCGACGATGCTGGAACCGAGGTGCCATTTGCCGGCCATGTAGGTGTGGTAGCCGCCATCGTTGAGCAATTGCGCCACCGACAGGGCGCTGTTGTTCAGGTAGCCCTCGTAGCCGGGCAAGCCGCGCCGCTCGTCGCGCGGCGCGCCCATCGTGCCTTCGCCGACCAGGTGGTGGTCGGTGCCGGAAATGAGCATCGAGCGCGTGATGGCGCAGACGGTGCCCGTATGGTGGTTGGTCAGCAGGCGCCCGCCGCGCGCCAGGGCGTCGAGATTGGGCGTCTCGATTTCGCCGCCAAAGGCGCCGATGTCGGAATAGCCGAGGTCATCGGCCATGATGTAGAGGATGTTCGGCCTTTTCGCCGCCGGCGCGGCGGGCGTGACGGGTGTAGCGAGGATGGTGGTAGTGGGCGTCACGTCCAGCGCGCCATACGCGCTGAGGGTGGCGGCCAGGCCGCTCAGGGCCAGGATGGTGCCGATCTTGCGGCCATGGCGGCGGGGGAGGGCAGGAGTGGTCATATCAGCTTTCCAGGATTTAAAGATCGATGCGGGCATTCAACGAAATGGTGCGCGGCGCGCCGGCCTGCAGCGCGTTCGAGCCGGTGGAATTCCAGTAGGCGCGGTTGGCCAGGTTGCTGATTTCCAGGCGGTAACTGACGGCGTTTTCGCCCAGGCGGCTGCGGTAGGCGCCGCCCGCGCTGGCCAGGGTGACGGCCGGCACGCTCCAGGCATTGGCGCTGTTGGCCGCCTGCGCGCCCACATAGCTGGCGTTGGCATGCAGTGACAGGCCGGACACGGCACGCACCTTGGCGTTCACGCCCAGCGCCGCCTGGAAGCGCGGCGTGCTTTCGATGCGGTTGCCGACGATGGCGGGACTGGTGGCCTGATACGTGGCGTCGAGCCAGGTGGCGCCGGCCGTCGCTTCGAGGTCGCGCGTGAGGTCAGCGCGGCCGTTCAGCTCCAGCCCCTGGTAGCGCAGTTCGCCGCCCTGCACGTAAATGCCCTGGCTGTTGCTGCTGTAGTCGGCGTAGGCGGCGCCGCGCCTGATGCGGAACAAGGCGGCGCTGGCGCCCCATTTCGCGTGGTCGGCCTTCAGGCCGAATTCCACTTGCCGGCTTTTCAGCGGGGCCAGCACGGTATTCGCATTCGCGTAGACATTCGAGACGGTGCCGCCGTCTTCCAGCGCTTCCACGTAATTGCCGTACACGGTCAGCTGGCTTGACGGCTGGTACAGCAGGGCCACGGTGGGCGTGAGCGGTTTCTTGTGATAGTGGCTGGTGCGCGCGCCGCTGGCGGCGAAGTTGTTGTTCTCGTAGTCCATGTAGCGCAAGCCCGCCAGCAGCGACCAGTGCGGCGCGAATGCCACCGTGTCGCTGAGGAAGACCGATTTCTGCGTGTAGTCGGAAATGGTGTAGAAGGCCTGGCGGTTGACGTTCGAGGTATCGACCAGCACGGGTGGCGCCTGGTACAGATTGCCCGTGGTCTTGCCGCTGAAAATGCTCAGCGACGGCGTCACGTTGAGCGTGCGGTCCAGCGTCTGATAATTGAAGCCGGCGGCGATCTTGTGCACGATGGCACCCGTGTGAACGTTGCCTTCGAGCATGCCTTGCAGCGAGTCATACGTCAGCGTGGGCGCGTAGAACGGGTTCAGGCGGTTGCTGTAGCCGCCCGACTGGCTCGTCAGGTACAACGTCTCATAGGCGCTGTCGATGCGCTTTTCCGTATGGCCATAGCTGACATTGGCTTGCCAGTCGCTATTGATCTTCCACGCCAGCGCCGTACTGGCCAGCCACATGGTCGAATCATAATAGGTGCTGGCATAGGCGCCCAGGTCGCGCTTGCCGCTGACGGGAGCGGGCAGGGCGCTGCGCACGGGATACACGGCCAGCGACATGGTCGGCACGCCGCCTTGCAAGTCGCGCTCCTGGTACAGCAACTGCGCGCTCCAGGTCAGGCCGGGCTGCAGGCGCGCATCGACGGCCAGCGCGCCCGCCTTGCGGCGCAGATCGGCGCCGTTGTACGTTTCGCCCTGCTCGTGCGACAGGTTGACGCGGTAGCCATAGCGGCCATCCTCGCCCGCGCGGCCGCCCACGTCGATGTGCTGGCTGAACACGCCGCTGTCCGTGTAGCCGATGTCGGCGCTGAACAGGGGATGCTCGACGGGCTTTTTCGAAACGTAATTGATGATGCCGCCCGGCGCGCTGAAGCCGTACAAGAAGCCCGTGGCGCCTTTCAGCAGCTGCACCGATTCGAACATCTCCAGCGGCAGTTCGACGCCATACATCTGGAAGGGCTGGCCATCGATCTTGTAGCCGTTGGTGAAATCGAGGGTCAGGCCGCGCACGCTGACGGCGTAGGCGCTTTGCGTGTAGGTGCCGCCTTTCGACGCCACCGAAGCGTCATCGGCAAACAGCGTGCCCAGGCTCTTGATCTGCCGGTCCTCGATCTGTGCGCTGCTGACCTGGGCCGTGGAAAACGGCGTTTCCAGGTCCGAGCGCGCACCGAGGGCGCCCGCCGCCAGCCGCTCCGCCGGGGCGCGGTCGCCGTTGACGGTGATGACGGCGATTGGGCCGGCCGCGGCGGCGGCCGATTCCGCCGCCGCGTCCGCCGTATCGCCTGCCGCCTGCGCCTGCAGGCCTGCACCCAGCATCAGGGTGGTGAAGAGGCTCAGTGTGCGGTAGCCTTGCGCTGCCTGTCGTTGCTTCATTGCGTCTGCTTTCATGTCAAAGGTGCGGTCAGCTCATGCGGACAGGCGTGTCGCGGCCTGGCCGGCGTGGCCATGGAAAATGGAGAGGGTGATGCTGCGTGGTGCCCGGTGCTGGTAGCAGGGGCGGGGAATCAGTGCGCCGCCATGGCGCGCCATGGTGCTTCAGCCGTGGTAACGGCTGTTTCAACGAGAAACATCATAGAGGCCGCCTGACGCCGATGGAACGACTGATTTCGTATAAGGTAAGCCGGTAAATGTTGCAGGCAAAAAAATCCCGGCGATCGTTGCCGACGGCCGGGAAAAGGGTATACGGGGATATACCGAGGGAGGAAGATTTACTGCTGCTGCGCCAGCTCCGCATGCACCTGCGCCGTGATTTCATACGAGCGCAGGCGGTGCTGGTGCTCGAAAATCTGCGAGGTGATCATCAGCTCGTCGGCGCCCGTTTCGGCGATGAAGGAAGCCATCTTCGCCTTCACCGTTTGCGGCGCGCCGATGGCCGTGCACGACAGGACGGAATCGAGCATGGCGCGTTCCTGCGGGCCCAATTGCTCCAGATAGCCGGGCACGGGCGGCTGCAAACGCGACGGGCGGCCCGTGCGCAGGTTGACGAACGCCTGCTGCATCGAGGTGGCGCGCAGGTGCGCTTCGGCATCCGTGTCGGCGGCGAACACATTAAAGCCCAGCATCACATACGGTTTGGCCAATTGTTTTGACGGCTTGAAGTGCTCGCGGTAATACGCCACCGCTTGCAGCATCATCTGCGGCGCGAAGTGCGAGGCGAACGCATACGGCAAGCCCAGGTGGGCGGCCAGCTGGGCGCCGAACAGGCTCGACCCCAGTATCCACACGGGCACTTTCGCGCCCTTGCCGGGCACGGCCAGCACGCGCTGGCGCGGCTCGTCGGACATGTAGTCGATCAGTTCCAGCACGTCCTGCGGAAACTGTTCCGCGTCGGACTGCAGGTCGCGGCGCAGCGCGCGCGCCGTGGTCTGGTCGGAGCCGGGCGCGCGGCCCAGGCCCAGGTCGATGCGGCCCGGGTGCAGCGCTTCCAGCGTGCCGAACTGTTCCGCGATGACGAGCGGCGAATGGTTCGGCAGCATGACGCCGCCCGCACCCACGCGGATGGTTGTCGTGCCGGCCGCCACATGGGCGATGACGACGGCCGTGGCGGCGCTGGCGATGCCGGGCATGCCGTGGTGTTCGGCCAGCCAGTAGCGGTTATAGCCCCAGCGTTCGCCGTGCTGCGCCAGGTCCAGCGTGTTCTTGAACGACTGGCTGGCGTTGCTGCCTTCGGCGATGGGCGCGAGGTCGAGTATGGAAAATGGAATCATGGTAGCGATATCGGGACGTGGTGGAAAATCACAATGGACGATTTGTCTATCCCCTGACGCTGGCAGGGTCACCCAGGACAGCGTGGCGGGGAAGACAGGCTGGACACATGATAATGCGAATCGGGAATTTGCGTACTGATCGGTAAAAAACTCGTATCGATTGGAAATCGGTGCGGGCGATACGTCAGGAATTATGGTGAAATGATGAAGAACATAGAAGCTGGAAAATTGCCGGGACGGGGCACGGAAAACGGCGTCAACGCCATCAACATGCTGGCCGACGCGCTGGAACTGAACATCAATTTACGCCGGTTTCCCAACGCCGTCAGCTTCGGTCCGGCCATGCCGCATGCGGTGTACAGGGGGCATGCCGAAGACGAGTTCATCACGGAAAAACAGCTGCTGCTGAACTTGCAGATATACGGCCGTGCTGATCGAGCTGGCGAAATAGCGGCTTGCAAAAATAGAAGGAAGTCATAGACTGCAAGCCTGAGACAAATCCGGGCGCCGAACTTTTTATGCGCATGCCGGTCTTACGTTTCCATGTAGGAAGGGAGCAGCTATGCATGCACAACAGGAAGCCCGGCTGGCGCCAGGCAGGGCAGGCGGGATCGTGCCGCGCCTGAACCCGGACGAGGAGTGGTCATGAACTGGCCGCTGGAACTGGAAGTGG
The DNA here is from genome assembly GCF_019443505.1 of Janthinobacterium sp. PAMC25594. Lineage (NCBI taxonomy): Bacteria > Pseudomonadati > Pseudomonadota > Betaproteobacteria > Burkholderiales > Oxalobacteraceae > Janthinobacterium > Janthinobacterium sp. PAMC25594. The sequence goes on along the minus strand of NZ_CP080377.1, from coordinate 2,648,975 downwards.
CGCACAAGCTGGCGCAGATGCGGGGCTGGCTGGAACAGGAGCGTGCCGGTGCCGTGCGCCTGCGGGGCGTGGACTGGTTTGCGTGGGCCACGGCGGGCGCGTCGAACAGCCATTGTCATACGGCCGAGTGCGGCTGCGCGGAAGTGCTGGTGACGCGCGACGCGGCCTACATCCTGACGGACGAAGCCGAAGCCATGCGCATGCGCGAGGAAGAAGTGCGCGGGCCATGGACGTGGCAAGTGTCGCCCTGGATGCAGCCGCAGCTGTATGAATTGCGCGAGCATTTCGTGCAGCATGTGGCCGGTGGTGCGCCTGTCCTGTCCGACCGGCCAGGCTTGCACGAGCGCAGCCTGCCCGTGGCCTTGCGCGAAGAGCGGCTGGTGCTGCTGGAATCGGAGCAACTGCGTTATCGGCAGGTGGGGCAGCTGGCTGCCGGCGCGGCCGCCGATGCGCTGCGCCAGGCCCGTCCCGACTGGAGCGAGCTGGAACTGGCTGCCGCCTGCGTGCGCGCGCTGTGGCTGCGGGGCTTGCAAGCCGTGCACGTGCTGGTCAGCGGCGAGGAGCGCCAGCAGCGGTATCGGCGCGCGCCGCCGGCCCAGGTGGTGCTGGGCACGCAAGCCGTGCTGGCCCTGTGCGCGCGGCGTTTCGGCCTGTGCGCCAGCCTCAGTCGTCAACGCCGCTTCGGCCCGGCGCAGCATCGCGCCGATGGCGTGGCGCTGGTGATGGGCGATGCCGATGCCGCCATGCTGGCGCTGGAAGCGGTGGCGCTCGACGCTTGCGAAACGGGCCATGCGCTGAGCATGGTGTATCACGCGCTCGACAGCGCCTACGCGTACGCAGGCCAGCCCGATACGGTGCGTACCAGCCGGCAGGGCGGCATCCATGGCTACCTGGCGCCCGAAGTGGCGGCCGGCGCGCACACGGAAATCCTCCTCAAGCGGGGCATGGCGCTGGCCTTCCACCCCAGCTTGCCCGGCAGCACGGTGGAAGACACCTTTCTGCTCGACGGTAACCAATTGCATAACCTGACGCATGACCCGGCCTGGCCCTCGGCCATGGTGCAGGGGCGCAGCCGCCCGCTGACCCTGGCCTTGGCCTGATTGATGCGGCCGGCCATGTGCGCAAAATATCGGCAAACCCCGGCACCTGTCAATAGCGCTGCATCACGCCTTTTTGCACGCTGACCCGGTCGCCGATCTGGAAGGCGGGCTGGGTGTTTTGCATGAAGGTGCGCGTCGTGCCGTCGTCCAGGCGCAAGGTGACGCGGTACAGCATATTGTCCGCCGCGCCCGAGGTGCTGCCGGCGGTGCCCGATGTGCCCGCCTGCATGTCGGCACTGCCTTGATCCATGCCACGCGGTACGGTTTCTATCGACTGTACCGTCGCTGAACTGATGTTCATGCTGGACTGATCCGTATCGCTGCGCATGCCGCTGGCTGGCATGCTGCTTTGCGGCGTCGTGCCGGCCGGTGCGGCATAGGTCTCGCCGCTATTGCTGCGCGCCAAGCTGGTACTGTCCGTGGAATGACAGGCTACCAGCAAGGTACAGGCCAGGCCGGCCAGCAGCAGGGTTTTTTTCGATCTCATCTTGGTCTCCTCATGGTCGAACACTCAGGATCGGCACCCGCGATGATGCGGATAGCAGCGATGGCTGCATGTAAGAGCGTGGTGGCGCACGGATGTTCTGCAGCCGTCATCAGCGATTGAGCTAGATCAAGTGTCTAATTGCCGTGCTTGGTATAAACGATGCTGGTAATCACTAGGTCGTGCACCCCGCACGATTCCTCACTGTTGAACCGGGAGAAAAAATGTCATCTGGTCCTACCGCAAAACTGATCGATGAGTTGGTGCTGGCTGTCGTCGGCACTGCGCGCGATGCCCGTGCGCGCCATGTACTGGCGCAGGCCTTGCATGGCCTGGTGCGGCTGGCGCGCTCGGAACAGTTGCTGGACATGCAGCGCGATGCTGCACGCGCCATGGGGGCCGGCAGCCGGCGCGAGACGCGCGCCCTGATGCGGCGCCTTGGCGCGCGCAGCCAAGGGCAGTTGCCGCTGGCATTGCAGGATAGCGAGGCAGACCGCGCCTGACGGGCGGTCATGCCCGCTTCAGGCGTTCGCTTGCGGCGTCCCCTTGCCGAGGGCAGAGGCGACCATTTTGGGCCAGAGAAAACACAGCGGCAGGCAGACCGCCGCGGCGGCCGTGATATCGACCACCCAGTCGCTCACGGCGCCATGGCGGTACGGCAGGAAACTCTGGATGAATTCGTCCAGCGCGCCCATGGCCGCCACCATCAGCAGCGACAGCAGCGCCCGGCGGGCCATGCCGCCGCCCGTGCCGCTGAACAGGATCAGGGCCAGTACGCCATAGCCGAAGGAATGCAGCACGCCGCCCGACGCATATTGGCCCACGTCGGCGCGCACGCCCGGGATGTCGCCGATCAAAATCACCAGGGCATACAACACCAGGGCCGTGCGGTAGCGCAGGCGTGCGTAGCGGTCGGAAAAACAGAGTTCGGGCAAGGGTACAGGCATGGTGCGTCAGGACAGGTGGAAAGGCAGTCACAATATCATGGCCATGGCGGGCCACCGTGTTTTTGCGCAAGAGCTTGCCGGACAGGCAAAAAAAGGCCCGCGGGGGCGCGGGCCAAAAACCCAAATGAAATGGGTCAAGAGTGAGAGTTGCTCGGTACTCACCATGTCGTGCGCCTTGCCGGCGCCCGCCACGGTCATGAAAGGGGAGTGGTGTGCCATCGCGGCACACCTGTCTGTAGTCAGGCATATCGGTTGCCTGTACAGCAGATGAAGCAAGTATAGGGGGCGAAAATGACGGGCCTATGACACGCCGCAACATTTCTTACAGCGCAGGCATATTTACTGGAAAAATCGGGCGACATGGCAAAAATGGCCATGTTTCATTCGTGATAGCAAAAAAAAAGCCCGCTGGTGAAAGCGGGCTTAAAACTATTTTCTTGGAGGAGAATAGTGGAGACAGGTGCATTATGCTGCGTCGCACGATATGTGTCTAATGGTCTTTTCAGATATCTATTATGCTTTTTTGATATAACTTGATTGTTTCACTCTTTCACGGGCACCGTGTAGTTGAGCGCCATGCGTCCGCCATCGACATAGATGGTCTGGCCCGTCATGTAGGTGGCGTCGTCGCTGGCCAGGAAGGCGGCGATGCCTGCCACTTCTTCCGGTTCGCCGCAGCGGCCCAGCGGCGTGCGCGACAGGATCGTGTGGCGCGCCTCGGGACTCGACAGCACCGCCTGCCTGGCCAGTTCCGTCAGGATGGTGCCCGGGCCGATGCCGTTCACGCGCACGCCATGCGAGGCAAGATTCAAGGCCATGACCTTGGTCAGCTGGTTGATGGCGCCTTTCGACACCACGTACGGCACCTGGTTCGGAATCGCCAGCTCCGCATTCACGCTGGACATATTGATGATGCAGCCGCTGTTGCGCTTGACCATCTCGCGCGCCACGGCCTGGCCGCACAGGAACATCGATTTCAGGTTGATGCGCATGACCCGGTCGAAATCGTCTTCGCAGACATCGAGGAAATCGGCCGCGTGCGTCACGCCCGCATTGTTGACGAGGATATCGATGTGGCCGAACTGCGCCAGCGTTTCCTTCAGCATGGCGTCCACGTCCGCCTTCTGGCTGACGTCGGCGCAAAAGAAGCGCGCCTGCGGGCCGAGCGCGGCCGCCGCCTGCGCGCCCTCTTCCTTGATGTCGACCAGCATCACTTGCGCCCCTTCGGCGATCAGGCGGGTGGCGCAGGCCAGGCCGATGCCTTGCGTGGCGCCCGTGACGATGGCGGTTTTATTGACAAGTTTCATGTAATCACCTCGGCGGAAAGGAATCAGAGGAGGATGGGTTCGTTCGGCAACTGGTTGCCGCGCGTGCCATCGGCGGGGAAGTGGCTTTGCAGCAAGGTATTCAGCTGCTGCAAGGCATTCAGCGTGCTGTCGTGGTAATTGCCATCCTTGAAACCTTTGGTCATGGTGCGGCATACGCCTTGCCATTGCTCCGGCGTCACGCGGCGGCCCACATTGCGGTCGGCGACGATATCGACCTGGTGTTCGGCCAGGTTGATATAGATCAGCACGCCGACGTTATCTTCCGTATCCCACACGCCATACTGGGCGAACAGTTCGCGCGCCCGCTCGCGGTTGCTCACGCCCTGGTAGGCCATGCCCGGCGTCAATGCCGCCTCGACGATCAGGCGCACTTCCGCCCGGTGCATCGCTTCACCGTCGGCAATCGCCGTCTCGATGGCTTTCAGGGTGCGTTCGGGAAAGGACTGGCGCGCCGTCGCCGGCGTGCCGCGCAAATGTTTTAAAGCGCGTCCGCAGCGCTGTCCGAATGTCAGATGTTTCGTCATTACCAATCTCCCGAGGCGCCGCCGCCGTCAAAACCGCCGCCGCCGCCACCGAAACCACCGCCACCGCCACCGCCAAAACCACCGCCGCCGCCGAAACCACCGCCGCCACCGCGGTTGTTCAGCGCCTGGCTCAAAATGCTGCCCAGCACGACACCGGTGGCGCCGCTGGACCAGTTGCTGCCGCGCTGCAGCCGGTTCGGCCCGCCGCGCGAACGGAACACGGTCACAAGCACAAGAAAGCCGAAGAACAGCAGCGGCAACCAGAAGGTCAGGCCGCCCGCTTCCACTGTGGCCGGCGCCTTCTGCTGTGCGGGAGCGGGGAATTGCTCCTGGTTCAGCAGGGTGGCAATCGCGCCCACGCCGGCGACCAGGCCGCCGTAATAGTCGTTTTGCTTGAAATGGGGGGCGATCACGTCTTGCAGGATGCGTTTCGATTGCGCATCCGTCAGCACGCCCTGCACGCCGCGGCCCGCTTCGATGCGCAGGCGGCGCAAGGACGATGGATTGTCTTTCGCCACCATCAGCAGCACGCCGTCATCGACGCCTTTGCGGCCCAGCTTCCAGGCATCCGTCACGCGGATGCTGTATTGCTCGATGGCTTCCGGTTCCGTGCTCTTGACCAGCAGCACGGCGATCTGGCTGCCCGTCTTGGCTTCGTAGTCGGCCAGCACGCCTTCCAGCGCCGCTTTTTGCTTGGCATCGAGCATGCCGGCGTTGTCCGTCACGCGCGCGGCCAGCGGCGGCACGGGCTGCAAGCCCTGCGCGCCGGCCGGCGGCATCGTCCACAGCAGCAGCGCCGTCGCCAGCGCCGCGAGGTAGGACCAGGCTTTCATCTTATTTGCCAAAGTTGACGGTCGGTGCGGTCGAGATCGCTTTTTCGTTTTCCACCGTGAACGATGGCTTGACCTTGTAGCCGAAGACCATGGCCGTCAGGTTGTTCGGGAAGCTGCGCGCATGCACGTTGTAATCCTGCACGGCGACGATGTAACGCTGGCGCGCCACCGTGATGCGGTTTTCCGTGCCTTCCAGTTGCGACTGCAAGTCACGGAAGCTGGTATCGGCCTTCAAGTCCGGGTATTTCTCGGACACCACCATCAGGCGCGACAGGGCCGACGACAGCTGCCCCTGCACTTGCTGGAATTTCTCGAACGCGGCCGGGTCGTTCAGCACTTCGGGCGTGATCTGGAAACTGGTGGCGGCGGCGCGCGCCTTGGTCACCGCTTCCAGCGTTTCGCGCTCGTGCGTGGCATAGCCCTTGACGGTATTGACCAGGTTGGGGATCAGGTCGGCGCGGCGCTGGTACTGGTTGACCACTTCGCCCCAGGCGGCCTTGGTGGCTTCATCCTTGCTCTGGAAGTCGTTGTAGCCGCAGCCCGTCAGGATGCCGGCCAGGATGGTGATGCTCAGCGTCAGGCGCAGCCATTGGGTGAATTGTTTGGTGATTTGCATGATGGTTTCCGTGCAGAGTAAAAGGGATGCGGCAAATATACCTGAAACGGCCCGCCATGTCGGTTTAATAAGCGCCAGCCGCTGCCACCGGCTGACTTGACAGGTCCGCGCCGCGTTACAATACGGGGTTTGCAACTGAATATAGAGAAGGTGTGCCGTGAATTTCATCAATAAATTATCCGCCGCATGGACGGCCAATAATTCCCTGCTGTGCGTGGGACTGGACCCAGATCTGGCGAAACTGCCGGCCGAACTGCGCGATCTGCCCGATGGAATCACCACCTTTTGCACGCGCATCATCGACGCCACGGCCGACCTGGCCTGCGCCTTCAAGCCGCAGATCGCGTATTTCGGCGCGCTGGGCGCGGAAAAGCAGCTGGAAGACATCTGCCGCTACGTGCGCGAAAATTACCCGCACATCCCGCTGATCCTCGACGCGAAGCGGGGCGACATCGGCGCGACGGCCACGCAATACGCGCGCGAAGCGTTCGAGCGCTATGGCGCCGACGCCGTCACCGTGAATCCCTACATGGGCGAGGATTCGCTCGATCCCTACCTGGCGTGGCAAGACCGCGGCGTGATCATCCTGTGCCGCACCTCGAACCCGGGCGGCTCGGACCTGCAATTCCTCGACACGGACGGCGTGCCCCTGTACCAGCGCGTGGCGCGCCTGGTGGCCGAGAAATGGAACAAGAATGGCCAGTGCGCACTCGTCGTCGGCGCCACTTTCCCTGAAGAACTGGCGCAAGTGCGCGCCATCGTGGGCGACATGCCGCTGCTGGTGCCCGGCATCGGCGCCCAGGGCGGCGATATCGCCGCCACCGTCGGCGCGGGCCAGACGGCGAACGGCATGGGCATGATGATCAGCTCATCGCGCGCCATCATCTACGCCACGCCGCAAGCGGGCGAAGATTTCGCCGACGCGGCCCGCCGTGTGGCGATTGAAACGCGCGATGCGATCAATCAACACCGCGCAGCGTAGGTCGGACTAGCGGCGACGCCGCGTAATCCGACAACACCGGTAACGTCAACAATGTTGTCGGATTACGCGGGGCCTTGCCCCGCTAATCCGACCTACCCGGCCTGGTCCTTCAGTCGCGCATGGGCGCCACCATCTCCGCGTAATCGTACAGTTCACCGAGAATCTCTTCTCCCCGCTCATCGACGGATTCCGACAGCACGTCGATTTCCGTAAACAGCATTTCGATGGTGCGGGCACCGCCGTCGCCGTCGAACAGGCGGGCGGCGCGGTGCTGTTCCCAGCGCAGGCTTTCCGCTTCGCTCAGGGTTTGCGGGAAATTGCGCGCGCGATAGCGGAACAGCAATTCCTGCAGGCGCTCGTCGGCAAACGAGGGGCGGGCCGTGGCCAGCCTGGCCGGCGTGTCGCGGCGCAGCGATTCGAGCAGGCGGCGGTCGTCGTTGCTGACGAAACCGTTGTACAAATCCTCATCCACGTCCAGCGCGACGTTCGCGCCCGGACGCTGGAACACTTCGGCCCAGATGGCGTCCATGTTCGGCGCCGTGGCAGCCAGCTGGGCGTTGACCTTCGCCGCATCCACGTCGATGCCCCATTGCGCGGCCATGGCGGGCGACAGGGTCTTTAAATTGCCGACCAGCATGGGTGACTTGTTCAGGTGCACGCTTTTCACGGGCAGGCGCGTCATGCCTTCCGGCATGGCTTCCTTGCGCGCGAACAAACGCGTGCGGATGGTGTCGGCGTCCAGGCTGAACAGTTCGCGCGGATCGTAGGCGCAATCCCAGACGAGAATTTCATTTTTGTTGCTTGGATGCGTGGCCAGCGGCCAGACGATGCCCAGGCAGCCCCGTTCGGCGGGGAACATGCCGGACACGTGCAGGAAAGGCTGGCGCTCGCCAGCGGCCAGGTGCATGCCCATTTCGCTGGCGACCCGGTCCTTCTTGTGCAGGGCCAGGCAGAATTCGAACAGTTTCGGCTGTTTTTCGCGGATCAGGCGGGCCAGGGCGATGGTGGCGCGCACGTCGGACAGCGCATCATGCGCCGCTTCGTGGGCCAGGCCATTGGCCTTGCTCAAGTGTTCCAGCTTGAAACTGGTCTGGCCATCGTCGCGCTTTGGCCATTGAATGCCTTCCGGGCGCAGCGCGTGCGTCATGCGCACCACGTCGAGGATGTCCCAGCGGCCGCAATGGTTTTTCCATTCGCGCGCATACGGGTCGATCAGGTTGCGCCAGAACAGGAAACGCGTGACTTCATCGTCGAAACGGATGGTGTTGTAGCCGACGCCGATGGTGCCCGGTTCCGAAAAGGCCGCTTCGATGGTGGCGGCGAACTGGTGCTCCGGCACGCCCAGCTGCAAGCATTGCTGCGGCGTGATGCCCGTGATCAGGCACGCTTGTGGATCGGGCAGGAAATCATTTGCAGGCTGGCAATACAGCATGATGGGTTCGCCGATCTCGTTGAGTTCGGCATCCGTGCGGATGGCGGCGAACTGGGCCGGGCGGTCGCGGCGCGGCTGGGCGCCAAAGGTTTCGTAGTCGTGCCAAAGGAAAGTCTGGGTAGTCATTGATGTCGTTGCTTAATTGGTTATCTGGGCCGCTCAAGGAGTCGCTGCTACAGTTTTCTGAAAACCTGCCGATACTACACGAGAGGATGGTCATCACCGCGTTTCCCGCATGGTGGCATACATTGTCCGTTCAAGGAGGTCTATCGTGTCAATTCCCATCGCCGCAAGCGGCAATTCCACCCCTTCCGTGACTTCCGTCAGTACGGGTGTTGCCGGCAAGGACGATAAAGTCCAACAAAAGGACGGCGTCAACACTGAAATGAGCGTGAACGACCGCACCAAGCTGCAGTTGAATGCCTCCATCATGCAGGCGTCGCTGAATGTCTCGATCGGTTCGGAAAACGAGCCGCTGGCGCTGCTGTACAAGACGGCCATCACGAATATCAATGAAGCGCTGAAGGGCCAGTACGGCGACGATGCGATCCAGAATGCGGCCTCGCAAGACAATAGCGCCGAAGCGACGGCGAGCCGCATCGTATCGCTGTCGACGGGTTTTTTTGACGCGTTCAAAAAACAGAATCCCGGCCTGGACGACGATACGGCCCTGACCAAGTTCATGGACACCATCAGCGGCGGCATGGAAAAAGGCTTCAAGGAAGCGCGCGATATCCTGGGCGGCTTGAAAGTGCTGAATGGCGATATCGCCGGCAATATCGACAAGACGTACGAGCTGGTGCAGAAGGGTTATGCGGATTTCATCGCCGCGCACAGCAGCAAGAAGGACGACGCCGCCAAGCCGGATGCGGCCAAGCCGGCCGATAGCAAGGCTGCCTGAGCTACAGCATGACCCGGTTGCGGCCGCCAGCCTTCGCGCGATACAAAGCCGCGTCGGCCGTGGCGATCAGCGCCTCGTCGTCCTGTTCGGCCGCCAGGCTGGCCACGCCGAAGGAACCCGTGATGTGCGGCAGCGCGCTGCGCATGTCGGCGAAGATGACGGCCTGCTGCATGCGCTCGCACAGGCGCTCGGCCACCCGCAGGGCCACGTGTTCGTTGGTATCGGGCAAGATCACCATCATTTCCTCGCCACCATAGCGCACGGCAAAATCCGTGGGCCGCAGCGCTGCACCCAGCACTTGCGCGGCGATGCGCAGCGCCTGGTCGCCCGCCTGGTGGCCGTGCGTGTCGTTGAAGCGCTTGAAATGGTCGAGGTCTATCATCACCAGCGACAGCGGCGAGCCGCTGGCGTGGGCCGTGATGATCATGTTCGGCAGCAAATCAGTCAGCCAGGCACGGTTGTACAGGCCCGTCAGGCTGTCGACCATCGACAGCTGGCGGTAGAATTCGCCCAGTTTCTGACGCCGGCGCAGCAGGGCATTGGCGGCGCGGATGCGGAAGGACAGCAAGCGCAACAGGTTGCGCGCCAGGCCGTTCGATTGCTCGATCAATTCCCAGACGACGGCCGCGTCGATCACCAACAAGTCGGTTTCTTCCAGGGCGGAAATGGCGGCCAGGTTGCTCGCTTCATCGAGCACCGATTGTTCGCCCACGCTTTCGCCGGGCAAGACCTTGCTGACGGTGCCGTCATCCATGCCCGTGTGGGTGTCGGCCGCCACGGCCAGCGAGCCGCGCAGGACGATGTACAGGCTGGTGCCCTGGCTGTCGGCAATGGCTTCGCCCGCTTCGAGGCGCATGACGGGGCAGGGCGCCAGCATGGCGGCCGTCTGGCTGTCCGCAGCATCGCTAAATAGCTGTAAATCGCCGATGTTGCAGCCTGAAGCGCCGAAGTTACCGATCTGTTCCACAATCACACTTTCAAAAAGCCGGTGCGCGCGAGCAGAGGACCGGTGTCTTCATGATAGCGTAAAGCGGCCTTGGCTGTAACGGCAAAGGCTTGCTTGATGTCACTTACTGTGGGAAATACGACAATTATTTCATTGCCGTGTCAGTAAGCTGGAATGCCGCTGGTTCTGGCATTGTTGTTGCCGCGCGCGAAAGGCGGGGCGGATGTGCAAAGGCAGCCTTGAACGGCTGCCTTGGTCACTGAAGAGTGCTGCAGTGGGGGAAGTTACTCGGCGGTTTCTTCCGCTTCAGCCGTATCGATCACGGCATTCTTGCCGGTGGCGTGGCGCTTGCTGTCTTGCAGGCGGCCCAGGGCGCTATCGATGGCGCGTTTCAGTTTGTCGGTGGCGCCGGCAACGGATTGATGCACGGTGGCGTTCTGTTCGGTCACGGCAATCGGTTGATAGCCAGCAACGCGTGCTTCCATGACGCAGCGGATATCGTCGGCGCCGCCTTTCGGGCCATTCGTGTCGCTGATGTGGACTTCGATGCGGGTCAGGTTGTCGCGGAAGCGGTTCAGTGCGCTTTCAAGTACGGATTGCACATGTTCGTTCAGTCCAGCGGTGTTGGCGATGGTGCTGTCGGTATGAATATTGATTTGCATATGCTTACTCCTGTCAATTCAAAAAAAACCCATCTCAGGCGTGCTGCGGCCTGGTTGTTGCTTCATGCACATGACCTCTGTGCATGGAACTTATCTTACTCCTCTTTCCAGTATTTCAAGAGAGTGCGCACGATTAAGATGAGCTTAACCCTTCAGCCAGGTCAAGTTTCCTTCTGGAATCTTTTTTCCTGCTGTTTATCCATTGATCAAGCCGGCGGCAATATTGATGGACAGTCCCAGCACGACCAGGTTGAAGAAAAAGCTCAGCACGGATTGCCCCAGCACGATCTGTCGCATCAGGCGCGTCTGCACGCACACGTCCGACGTTTGCACGGCCACGGCGATGGTGAAGGCGAAATACAAAAAATCCCAGTAATCGGGGTTCTGCTCGTCGTCGGGAAACTTCAGCGGGCGCAGCGCGGGGTCGGCCTGGTAATACAGGTGGGCATAATGAAAGCAGAACAGGGTGCCGACGAGGAACCAGGAGCCGACCAGGGTGAGGATCGTCAAGCCGTAATGCAGCGCGCGCTCGTCCGGCGCCATGTCTTTCATCGAAGACAGCTGCGAGACGATGGCCACCAGGCTCATCACGGATGCGACGGACAGGGCCGACAGCACCGTGGCCGCTCGCTCATCCTGGCGCGCCGCCATGGTTTTGACCTTGTGGTGGTTGGCGCGCATCATCATCCAGGCCATCGTCGCCAGGTAGAACCAGACGGCCACGTTCCACGCCGTCAGCAAACGCGTCATCTGTTGCCAGGACGAGGGCAGCAGCAGGCCGGCCGCCACGCCGATGGCCGTGGCCATGCTCAGGTGGGGGCGGCTGCGGATGAAGCTGTGCAAGGGAAACGTGATTTTCATGGTGCAAGTTAGTCAGTCAGTGGCAATAGCGCATCTTAGCTGTTAGCTTGCGCTTGCGGTGGCCGTTCTGGCGGCCGCTTCCTTTTCGTGGTGGGGGAAGCGGTCCATGCGCGACAGCACGGGGAACAGCACGGCCCAGATGCCCGTCACGGCCAGGGTGGCGGCGCCGCCGAAGAGCACGGCGCGCACCAGGCCGAACCAGCCGGCCGTCAAGCCCGATTCGAATTCGCCCAGCTCGTTCGAGGCGCCGATGAAGACGGCATTCACGGCGCTGACCCGGCCGCGGATCTCGTCGGGCGTCTCGAACTGCACCAGCAGGTGGCGGATGTAGACGCTGACCATGTCGCCGGCGCCCATCAGGAACAGCGCCGCCAGCGCCAGCGGGAAATAGCTGGTGCTGCCCAGCACCAGGGTGCCCAGGCCGAAGACGGCCACGCCGCCGAACATCCAGGCGCCCACGCGGCGCGTGATGGGAAAGATGGCCAGCGCGATCGAGCACAGGGCGGCGCCGGCGCCCGGTGCCGTGCGCAGCAGGCCCAGGCCGCTGGGGCCGATATGCAGCACGTCATGCGCGAGCGCCGGCAGCAGGGCCGTCGCGCCGCCGAACAGCACGGCAAACAGGTCGAGCGAAATGGCGCCCAGCACGATGGGTTTCGACCAGACGAAGCGCAAGCCTTCGAGCAAGGTGTGCCAGCTGACGGGTTCGCGTTTCACCACTTGCGGTGCGGGCGTGGTGGCGCGCATCAGCAAGACGGACACCACCAGCAGCGCGGACGAAATCAAATACACCACCTTGGGGCCGAAGTAATACAGCAGGCCGCCCAGGGTAGGTCCCAGGATGATGGCCACGTGCGAGCTCGACGAGCTGAGCGCGACGGCGCGGCTGAAGTGTTGCGTGGGCACCATGTTCACCAGCACGGCTTGCGTGGCCGGCATCATGAAGGCGCGCGCGCTGCCGAACAGCACCAGCACGGCAAACACGGGCCAGACGATGGAAATATTGCTTAACGTAAACGCCAGCAAGGCCAGCGCGCAGGCCAGTTGCGCCGTCAAACACCAGGCGATGATGTTGCGGCGGTTGTAGCGGTCGGCCACGTGGCCGGCCGGCAAAATCAATACGAGGAAGGGCGCGAACTGCGCCAGGCCGATCAAGCCCAGGTCGAACAGGCTGCCCGTGATCTGGTACACCTGCCAGCCGATGGCCACGCTTTGCATCTGCACGGCCACGGTGCCCAGCACGCGGGCGGAAAGGTAACAAGCGAAATTGCGGTGACGCAGGATGGCGAGAGACATGACATTTCCAGGAAACAGCGGGGTGAGGCGGTGCGGCAACGGATGCCGCGCCAGCAGCCCCCGCTGTCTGGAGGCTTACTTGGCCAGGTCGGCTTCCGTGGTGAAGGCGTCCGCGTAGAACTCGTCGGCTGGCAACTGGCACAGTTGCACGAAATCGCGGTTGGCCGACTCGACGACGATCGGCGCGCCGCAGGCATACACCTGATACGCGGACATGTCGGGCAGGTCGGCCATGACGGCCTGGTGCACGAAGCCCGTGCGGCCGCTCCAGGCGTCTTCCGGCAGCGCTTCCGAGACGACGGGCACATAGGTGAACTGCGGCAAGTCGGCGGCCCACTGGCGGCACAGCGCATCCATGTACAGGTCGTGCGGACGGCGTGCGCCCCAGTACAGGGTGATCGGGCGCGGGGATTGCTCGTTGATCATGTGTTCGATGATGGCTTTCAGCGGGGCAAAGCCCGTGCCCGAGGCCAGCAGCACGACGGGCTTGTCGGAATCTTCGCGCAGGAAGAAGGTGCCCATCGGGCCTTCGAAGCGCAGGATGTCGCGCTCCTTCATGCTGCCGAACACCTGGTCGGTGAACAGGCCGCCCGGCATGTGGCGGATGTGCAGGCTCACGGGGCCGCCGTCGACGGGCGCGCTGGCCATGCTGTAGCTGCGGCGTTTGTTATCGCGCAGCATGATTTCGATATACTGTCCGGCGCGGTAGTGCAGGCGCTCGCTGGCCGGCAACTGCAGGGTCAGCACGACGACGTCGGGCGCGACCTTTTCAATCGTGGTCACGCGCGACGGCATTTTCTTGATCGGGTAGTCGCTGCTGCCCGCCACTTCGCGCGCCTGCACCACCAGGTCGCCCTGCGGCACGGCGCAGCACAGCAGCGAGTAGCCGGCCGCCGCTTCATCGTCCGTCAGGGAGCGGGCCTGGTATGGCTTATGCTGTACATTGCCGGACACGATCTTGCCCTTGCAGGAGCTGCAGGCGCCGCTCTTGCAGCTATACGGCAAGCCCACGCCGGCGCGGATCGCCGCCGACAGGATGGTTTCGTCCGCTTCACAGCTGAATTGGTGGCCGCTGGGCTGAACAGTAATTTGAAAAGTCATACAATCCTTGAGATGAAAAATATGTTAATGCACTCTTTGCGCAAGCCGGTGGGCTTGCCTCGCCTGCTGATCCTGGGTTGCGGCGACGTCGGCATGCGTCTGCTGCCCCTGCTGCGCGCGCGCTTTCGCGTCTTTGCCGTCACCAGCCAGCCGGCGCGTTGCGCGCAGCTGCGGGCGGCCGGTGCCGTGCCCATCGTGGCCAACCTCGACGACCGCGCCAGCCTGAAACGGCTGGCGGGACTGGCGACCATGATCGTGCACCTGGCGCCGCCTCTGTCGTCGGGCTTGCTGGACCGGCGCACGCGCAATCTGGTCGCCATTTTACCCGAGCATGCACGCATGGTGTATGTGAGTACCAGCGGCGTGTATGGCGATTGCGACGGCGCCTGGGTCGATGAAGCGCGGCCGGTGGCGCCGGCGAATGCGCGCGCGAAGCGGCGCGTCGACGCGGAACAGGTCTTGCGTGGCTGGGGCGCGCGCCGCGGCGCCAAGGTGGCCATCCTGCGCGTGCCCGGCATTTACGCGGACGACCGCCTGCCCCTGAAGCGCCTGCGCGAAGGCACGCCGGCCCTGGCCGCTGGCGACGATGTGTACACCAATCATATCCATGCCGATGACCTGGCGCGCATCATCGAACGCGCCTTGTGGCGCGGCAAGCCGGGACGCGTGTATCACGCCAGCGATGACAGCGAACTCAAGATGGCGGAATATTTCGATGCCGTGGCCGATGCGTTTGGCCTGTCGCGCCCGCCGCGCCTGCCGCGTGCCGAGCTGCGGCAAGTGGTCACGCCGATGCTGCTGTCGTTCATGTCCGAATCGCGCCGCCTGCACAATACGCGCCTCAAACGCGAGCTGGGCGTGCGCCTGCGCTACGCGCGCGTGGCCGATGCCTTGCAGTCGCTGTCTGCCGATGCGGCCGGCATCGGGTAAAATGGCCGGTTATCTGCGCACTTTGCCGGACCGGTGCGCAGCGCCATTCACTTAAGGATTACAGCATGACCACCCTCAATTACGAAGAATACCTGGACGAGGTCACCACCGTCCTGACGGAACTGTATGACCTCGACGACGACGCCGCCATCAAGCTGGTCGTGGCGGCGCAGGATGCCGAATTTTTTGTTCCGCACGATGCGCATGAGGAAATGCGTACTGCCGAGCAAGCCAAGAAAGATGCGGTCACCCTGTTCGAGCGCAAGCAGAATCGCCAGCAAACGCAGGAAAAACAGCAACAGCGCGTGCGCCAGCAAAAGAAATAAGAGCCAGCCATCGGCCGCCAGGCCGCTGGAGCATGGCGCAGTGTGGGCTTCGGCGCAACACCGGGGCCTTGCCATTTGATGCAACGCAAACGCGTCATGGCGCGCTGGCGATATGGTGAGCAATGTCGTCACGCGTCCTGGCTAGTTGTGGCGGGCTCTACAATTAGTGCGACGCTGTTTCCCGTCAGCAGGAGCGATCCATGCGAGCTACGAGTCACCCCAGCAAGGAACAGGTGCGCGCCTATATGCGGCGGCGCGAACGTGCGCTGCAGCCGCCGCCGCCGCCCGATGAAATTCGCCGGCAACTGGCCTGGTGCCGCGTGGACGCCTTCCCCGGCACCTGCCTGACGGCCACCCCGGCCGGCGTGGCCGCGCAAGGCTGGCATTTATCAGCGGACATGGCCCGCCTGGGCACGCTCATGGCGATTGCCTGGCTGATGCGCAGCGGCGTTCCTCATTGTAAAAATTGATGACTTGCAGCAAACTTCCCCGATTTGAGTTATCCTCTAGCACATTCAAAGTGCGTCAATTCTCTTCAATTATCACAATTTTGCTTTAAGTTACGCAAAAATCAACAATAGCGTGTATTATATTGTTTTTGGCGTAAAAGCCGCATAAGTGATGGCGCTTTTTAGTGTGTTTACCCTGAATTATTGCAAAAGAGACATTCGGTTTCTTTTTGCCTTAATACAACAAGTACGGATTTTCGATCATGTCTCTCAAACAAATTACCTCTTTGCCTACCTACAACCCGAATCGCGTCCTCGATGCGATCATCGACAAGCTGCAACTGAAAAACGATGCCGCCCTGTCGCGAGCGCTGGAAGTGGCGCCACCGGTCATCAGCAAGATTCGTCACAACACCTTGCCGATCGGCGCCACGATCCTCATCCGCATGCATGAAATCAGCGATTTCAGCATTCGTGAACTGCGCGAGTTGATGGCTGCCTAAGAGCGCCTGACAGACGGCAAACTGAGAGGTGCCGTCTGGGTAAGTCAGGCTTGCCGCGTGCGGCAGCCACATCTGTTTTTTCTATTGCGGGTCGCCGTTCAACACCGGACGATCGACATAGAAACGCCCCATTTCCAGGCCGCTCGAAGACGACTTGAGCAACGCTGCTGTCAAGGTTGCGGGTGCGCTGGAAAATGCGGTGCTGGCAGCGCCCGTCGCGCGGCCCGAATACGCCGTCGCCTGCACCGCCGCGCTGGAAAACGCTGTTTGCACGGCCCGGCCCGAGTATGCGGTCGCCTGTACCGCGCGCCCTGAATATGCGGCCTGCACGGCCCGTCCCGAATACGCCGCCTGTACGGCGCGCCCCGAATATGCCGTTTCTGCGCGGATATAATCTTCCCCGAACGTTTGCTCATACAGCTGTTTCATGCGCTCGCCCACGCGCTGGTGCGCCGCTTCGTCGTCTTCGCCGCGCAGGCCGATGTACGGGAAGTGATGGAGGAAGTAGCCGAACACCTGTTCGCAATCCGCCGCATATTTCAGGGTATCGAGGATGTGGTAGTGCCAGAAGGTATCGACGTCCATCAGCGGCGCCGTTTCTTCTTCCGGAAACTGTTTCATCAGGATCAGGAAACGCCGGTATTCGAATTCCACCGCATTCGCTTTCTCCAGGCTCCATCCTTCGCCTGACTCCCGGTGCATCAGCTTGACCTTGATCGCGTCCAAATTCAAATCGGCAATTGTCTTGAAACTGTCGTTCGTATCCATGAATGTCCTTGTGGTAAAGAGTGTTGTGGGAAATACAGTGAAACAAAGGTGGGTGTGTACTCCTGGCAAGTCGTCGAGGAATGCCTGGCCCATGGCGGGCTGGCGCTGAGTTGTTCTACATCAATATTGCATCTAATTACAAAATACGCAAGCTGAGCTTGTTTCAAGCGGAGCGCGCCTGTCAGGCGCTGGCCCGGCCATCTTCCTGGTAGGGAAACGCGGTGGCGTCCGCGCTCAGCGGCACGCTGACATGCACGCTCATGCCTGCGCCGGGGCTGCTTTCGATGTAGAAAGTGCCACCCAGCAACTTGATGCGCTCTTCGATGCCGACCAGGCCAAATGAGCCCAGCTTGTTGCGTCCGTCGATGGCCGCGCCCACGCCGTTGTCGCTGACGCTCATCGATACGGTGTCGCGGCACTTTTCCAGCTTGACTTGCACGCGGCTGGCATTCGCATGCTGGGAAATATTGCTGAGTGACTCTTGCAGGATGCGGAACAGGGCCGTGGCGCACTGGTCGCTCAAATAAATATCGTCATGGCTTTCGCTGATTTCGCAGGCGATGCCCGTGCGCTGGCGAAATTGCGCCACCTGCCATTCGACGGCCGCATTCACGCCCAGGTCCAGCACGGTTGGGCGCAAGTCGTTGATGATCTGCCGCACGCTTTTAATCGTGGCGTCGATCTGCTCCAGGGTCGAGCGGGCGCGGGCGTTCAGGCGCGGATGGCGGCGCTGCGTGCGCGAGGCCAGCATGTCGGCGTCGATGCGCAAGACCAGCAGGTTCTGTCCCAGGTCGTCGTGGATTTCGCGCGCGATGCGCTTGCGCTCCTCTTCCTTGATCTGGTCGGCGTGGGCCGCCAGGCGGCGCAGTTTCTGGTGCGACAGCTGCAGGCGGATCTGGCTGGCGCGCAATTCCGCCGTCATGCCCGTCGCCATCTGGATGGCGCGCCGGCGCGACGACGCCAGGGCATGAAACAGCATGTACAGCAGTATGGTGCTGGCAAAACCGGTCAGTAGTGCCAGCCACGGCAGGAAGGCGTCGAAGCGGGTATACAGGTCGCTCTTGCGCACGCTGAACAGCGCTTGCCACGCGCGGCCATTGTGCTCGATCAGCATCGTGCTGCTCAGATAGCGGCCCGAGTTGCCGGGTAGCCACCATGGCGCATGCATGCCCGCCGTCGTGCTGTCGAAGATGGGGCGCATCTCGTGCGGCAGTTGCAACGGCAAGTCCGGCTGTTCAAACGGCGCCTGCGGGCCGATATCGAACAGGGTCAGGCGGACATTGCGCACCGGCATGTCGGCCAGCGCGCTGCGCATCATCGTCACTAGGTCGTAACCGATGCCGACGGAACCCTGGTAAGCCGCGCGCCTTTGCTCCAGCGTGCCGGTCGGCATGCCGAAGCGGTACACGGGCAGGCGCATGGCCATGCCCGTCAGCTGCGGCCGGCCTTCCATCGGCACGGGCACGCCGGAATTGCTGATTTGCCCGGTATCGCGCGACTGCGCCAGTGCTTCGGCGATCAGGGGCCGCGCAGCGATGTCATAGCCATATTTTTCCGGCGCGCTGGCAATCGGCTCGATGTAGACCAGTACGGAATAACGGGGGCGCGGGCCGGGCGGATGAATGGCAAACGCCGGATAGTCGTCGCGCCCGGGCGGATAGTCGCGCTGCATGGCCGCTTCGAAGGCGGCGCGCTGCGACTCGCCGAGTTCCCGGCTGTAATTGAGATTCATCACACCCGGGTAGTTCTGTTGCAAGGCGAGGTTCGCCACGTAGCGGTGGAATTGCTCGCGGCTCACGTGTTCATTGGCGTGGAACAGGCTGGCCGTGCCGCGCAGCAAATTGGCATATGACTTGCCGCGCGACGCGATGTTTTTCTGGGTATTGCGCGCCAGATTGTTGAATAGCTCGCCGGCATCGTTTTCGATCGACAGCGAGGCGGCCATGTAGAACAGCAGGCCGACCATCAAGGACAGCGCGAAGCCGATCAGCCACTGCGGCCTTTTTTCCAGCGATAACTGTTGTTCACCGGCAGTAGAGGACATCGCCATCCGCATCAGGAGGAGGAATCGGGTGCCGCCTCGGTGGCGGTGGCTAGACTGCGTTGTACAAGCACCATCGACATTGCAAATTGCTCAATAGCTGCCTAATATACAAAATTATCGTGAATATAGTCAACAGGCAATATTTCTCTGTTGATATATGTTGCTAAGACGAAAAAAAACCGCCGCAGCGGTTTTTTTTGTGGCTCGTCCGGCGCCTTATTTTGCGGGCTGCCAGCTGTCTTTCAGGGTGACGATGCGGTTGAAGACGGGCTTGCCCGGCTGGCTGTCGACGCGGTCGGCGGCAAAATAACCGTGGCGCTCGAACTGGAAGCGCTGTTCCGGCTGAGCCAGTTCCGCGCCCGGTTCCAGCCACGCTTGCACCACTTCCTTGGCCAGCGGGTTCAGGGCCAGCTTGAAGTCCTTGCCGCCCGCGTCCGGCTGCGGGTCGGTAAACAGGCGGTCGTACAGGCGGACTTCGGCGGGAATCGCCGTCGGCGCGCTGACCCAGTGCATATTGCCCTTGACCTTGTAGGTCGAGCTGCCTTCCGTACCCGACTTGCTGTCTTCAAAGTAATTGCAATGCACGGCGATGACCTTGCCGTTTTCATCCTTGTCGTAGCCCGTGCACTCGACCACGTAGCCATAGCGCAGGCGCACGCGGCTGCCCGGCTTGTCGTCGGTGGGCGGATACAAACGGAAATAGCCTTTATTTGGCACTTCCATGAAGTCGTCTTCCTCGATCCACAGCTCGCGCGAGATGGGGAAGGTGCGCAAGCCCCGTTCCGGGAAGTGCGGGTGCACGGGCGCCGTGCATTCCACGCTGTCGTTTTCAGGGAAATTGTCGATGATCAACTTCAACGGACGCAGCACGGCCACCGTGCGCGGCGCCTTCGGGTCCAGGTCTTCGCGCAAACAGCCTTCGAGCACGCTGTAGTCGATCCAGCCGTCGGATTTCGTGACGCCGGTGCGTTCGCACATCAGTTGAATCGCTTCCGGCGTGTAGCCGCGGCGGCGCATGCCCACCAGGGTCGGCATGCGGGGGTCGTCCCAGCCGTCGACGATGTGTTCTTCCACCAGCTGGCGCAGCTTGCGCTTGCTGGTGACGATATAGGTCAGGTTCAGGCGCGAGAATTCGAACTGGCGCGGCACCGGTTGCTGGAAGAAGCCGCCCGCCGACAGGGTTTCCAGCAGCCAGTCATAGAACGGGCGGTGGTCCTGGAATTCCAGCGTGCAGATCGAATGCGTGATGTTTTCCAGCGCGTCCGAGATCGGGTGCGTGTAGTCATACATCGGATAGATGCACCAGGCGTCGCCCGTGCGGTGGTGGTGCGCATGGCGGATGCGGTAGATGGCCGGGTCGCGCAAGTTCATGTTCGGCGAACGCATGGCATCTTCGCTCATCTTCGCGCGCAGGATGTGCTCGCCATCTTTGTATTCGCCCGCCTTCATGGCGCGGAACAGGGCCAGCGATTCGTCGCGCGGACGGTCGCGGAACGGCGAATTCTTGCCGGCCTGGCCGAAATTGCCCCGGTTGGCGGCCATGTCTTCGGCGCTCTGGCTGTCCACATAGGCAAAGCCGGCCGTGATGAGGTACTCGGCCATCGCGTACAGCTGGTCGAAATAGTCGCTCGCGTAGTGCAGGTGGCTCTGGCCATCGGCAGTCTTCGGTTCCCAGTCAAAACCCAGCCATTTCACGCTGTCCATGATGGTGTCGACGTATTCCTGCTCTTCCTTCGCCGGATTGGTGTCGTCGAAGCGCAGGTTGCACTGGCCGGCGTAATCGCGCGCCAGGCCGAAGTTGACGCAGATCGACTTGGCGTGGCCCACGTGCAGGTAGCCGTTCGGCTCCGGCGGGAAACGCGTGATCACCTGGGGCAGGCCGGGACGTACGTGCGTGCCGGCAGCCAGGTCGGCTTCGATGATGTTACGCAAGAAATTGGGCGCCAGCGCTGGCGCGGCGGTATTCGGTTTATCGTTGCTCATTGATCAATGCGGAAGAGTGACAGTAAAAAGCATTTTACCGTACCGCAAGCGCTTTATAAGCACGTATTTGCCCCCATATCCCAGCATGCAAGCGACGCGGGCGCCGTTCTATAGGATAATCTGCCTTTAATTAGCAAACAAATCGTGACCCCGGAGCCATTTATGGAAAATTTATATAACGTCCTCGGTGTCGCACCCAATGCCAGCGACGATGAAATCAAGAAGGTTTACCGTTCGCTGGCCATGCGCTTCCACCCCGACCGCAACCAGGCCCCCGGCGCCGAGGCGCGCTTCAAGAGCGTCACCAAGGCGTATGAAATCCTGGCCGACCCGGCCAAGCGCGCCGAATACGACCAGAGCGTGAACCACCGCATCATCATCGATCCGGAAGCGGAAGCGTATGCCCTGTGGTGCGGCGTGTTCCGCCTGCATGGCACAGTATTACCTGCCGACTGAGAGCGCCTCACATAACCTACTGCGCGTCGTGATTTGCGGCCTGCGATGCTCACCGTACTAAAGTACGGTTGCGCTTCTTAGCCACAACTCACTTCCGCTCGCTACGGTTCTGTGAGACGCGGTATAGCCTGAATGATTTGAAAAAACAACAACAATGGTGCTTTTGCTTTATGTAACAGCGCCGCGCATCACATTGGAAAGCACAGCATGAGAAGAGTACACCCTGAATTCGCGTACCAGTCGCGCGAGCTGGAAGGCCAGATCGATGGCATCCTTGGCGACCCGCCAAACCGCAAGAACTATAAAAGCATGGTCGACGCGCTGGTGAGCGAGTACGCCAGCGGCGGCGGCATCGAAGACGTGAACATGCTGGCCTTCGCGCTGGTCGACCACATCACCTTCAGCGACCCGAAGGGCTTGCTGGCCGAAAGCGAAGACTACGAGTTCGGCGACCCGGCCCGCGTGTTTTCCATGGCCACCTGCGCCGCGCCGGAAGCGGCGAAGATGTATGCCGCCATCGAAGAAAGCTTCCCCGACCTGGCGCGCCAGGCCATCATCACGGCCTTTTTGCTCAAGAACCCGCGCCTGTGGGACGACGACGACCAGTCGCTCGACCAGCTGGCGGCCAATGACGACGGCGACGACGAGATGGATGACGACGAAGCCACCGACGATTTCGCCCAGATGTTTGACCAGGATGGAGATGACCATGGCCGATAACAAGGATGATCAAAAAAGCAACCTGCCCGCGCTGACCAAGCAGGTCATGGAACTGGTGCTGTCCGGTTCGCTGGGCCACGCCGAGCAGGCGTTTGCCGATGCGGCCGACCAGTACGGCGATCTTGCCGTGGTGGAAGTGCTCAATGCCATCCCGCCGCAAGTGACGGCCCTGCACCTGGCCGGCTTCGACGGCGGCAAGATGTCGCTGGCCACCTTGCTGGTACCGCCGAAAGCCTGGGCCGACAGCCTGGCTTTCATCGCCGCCACCTGGAGCGACGACCAGATCGAAGATGATCCTGAACGCATCGCCGAGTCGCTGTTCGCGCACATCCACGGCGTGGTGTTTTCCACCGACGACGCCGAGCGCCGCCGCGAGCTGCTGCTCGAAGCGTCCGCCACCGACTGGGGCGCCACCGCGTTCGCCATCCTGTTCTCGATGGCGCCGAAGGAAATCCTCGAAGTGGCGGGCGAAATCGTCATCAAGGGACCGTATGTGACGGGCGTGACCTCGTCCGACAACGACGTCGTGCCGCTGGCCATCGAACTGGCGCAAGCGAATGAGGACGGCTGGGACCGCTCGCTGTTCGAACTGTTCCCCGACTTCCGCCACAGCGCCGACCTGGCCGATGCCGAATACTCTGATGACCCGGACGAAGAACCGACCATGTTGCAGCGCAGTACCAAGGAATTGCTGTACCGCCTGCGCAAGCAAGTGCCGAGCACGCGCAGCGCGCCGCGTTCCAGCACGCGCCGCAGCCTGGGCACCGGTATTTTCTCGTAATGAAAGCAGGGAACGTCTAATGCTGCCAGCAATTGTTGTAGAGAATCTTCCGCGCCTGGTGCGCGCCATCAAGCTGTTGCCGAACGACCCGCGCGAGGATGCGGCGCTGGACCTGGCCGACGAGTTGACGGGCATCACGGCCATGGTGGCCGAGAAGTTCACGAATGAACGCACGGCCGACGGCATCCAGAAAGCGCTGTTCCTGACGGTGGGCGGCGTGTCCTTGGGCCTGGAACAGGCCGTCGCGCATGAAGGCGACCAGGCCGCCCTCGATTTCCTCGTCGAGCACGGCGCCGAGCACGCGTTCCAGGTGGGCTTTCGCCTGATCAAGGAATTGTCGCAGCTGCCGGAAGATGCCCTCGTCGGTGAATACGACCAGGACCCCGTCTACCTGCAGCGCCGTTTGCGCGAGCTGTTCATCGATATTTGCCAGGCCGACCCGAACCAGAACTGGGCCGGCTATGAAAAGTATGCGGTGCAGTTGCAACAGCGCAAGGAAGTGCAAGCCGTGGTGCGCCTGGCCAGCTGGCTGCGCCGCCACCACGACAACGGCCCCGTCAGCGATAGCGACCTGAATGCCGAGGGTGTGATTGCCGTGGCCATCATCTTCGCCATCGAAGGTGGCGGACGCATCATGGCGCGCACGGGGCAGAAGGAGTTTGAACGCTTCGTGCGTTCCGTGCGCAAGAACAAGCCCGACTTCGAGGAAGGCTGGGCCGCCCTGGTGGCCAAGGTGCCCGTGCAGCATCACCCGGTGTTGCTCGACCGCATAGAATCCTACCGCCGCAGCTGCACCGTCGTGCATAAGATCCTTACGCGGGCCAGCATGAAAAGCCTGTTCGAGGATCTGGAAAACTACGCGGGTTCGGAGCTGGACGCGGATTATTCGTAATCCAACGCTGTTGTCGGATTACGCGGCGTGCCGCCGCTAATCCGACCTACGACGGCGCGCGTCCCGTAGGTCGGCTTAGCTGCGGCACAGCCGCAGCGTAAGCCGACACTGCAGCCTACGCTCCCCCTTCCAGCGCCGCTGCCTCGGCCAGTTTCACGAATGCCGCCACCAGCGGCGACGTCTCATCTTCCCGTTGTGCCAGTAACAAGCTGGTGGTCGCCTGCGGGTCGGCGATGGGGCGGTAGCACACGCCATCCATGCGGATGCGGTCGAACGAGGCGGGCAGCACGGAAATACCGCAGCCGGCCGCCACCAGGCCGATGATGGTCGACGCTTCGCCCGCTTCCTGCGTCACCTGGGGCACGAAGCCGGCCGCCTTGCACAGGCGGAAGATCTGCGGATAAATCCCCGTGCCCGCATCCTTGGGGTACATCACAAAACCTTCGCCCGCCATGTCGGCAATGGCAATCGCGTCCTTGGCCGCCAGCGCGTGGGCGACGGGCAGCACGAGGAACAGCGGGTCCTGGCGCAATTCGGTGAGGCGGATGTCGTCCGGGTACGTCGTTTCCGGCGGGCGCACGAAGCCCAGGTCCATCGTCCTGCCCGAGATCGCTTCCAGCTGATGCAATGTCGCCATTTCATGCAAGGTCAGGGTGACATGCGGGAATTGCTGGCGGTAGCGGTTGATGACGGTGGCGAAATACGGCGTAAACGGCGTGGAAAAGGTAAAGCCGATGCGCAATTCGCCCGCTTCGCCCCGCTGGGCCCGGCGCGCCGTCACGGCCGCCTGCTCCGACAGGGCCAGGATGCGCCGCGCATCATCGAGGAAGAGTGCGCCCGCCTGCGTCAGGCGCACGGAGCGCTTGTTGCGCTCGAACAACTGCGCGCCCAACTCTGCTTCCAGCGCCTGGATTTGCTGGCTCAGCGGCGGTTGGCCGATGTGCAGGCGCTCGGCCGCGCGCGTGAAGTGCAGCTCTTCGGCGACGGCGACGAAGTAACGCAGGTGGCGCAGTTCCATATAAGTAATATTTTAAAAGTATGAGTTGGGCCTTGAATATATATTGGACGATATGAGTTGGCAATCCTAAGATGAAAACTCGCTTCCTTTCCGAAACACGGCCATGTCTGATTCATCGCTCGCTTATGCCTCCGTCGCCACCCCGGCGCTTTCTCCTGCCGCTCCCGCTCCCCGTTCGGCCATCGCCAAAGGGACGGCTGAATTCAAGCGCAGCAACCGCGCCCTGTTCTTCGGCGGCTTCTCCACCTTCAGCTTGCTGTATTGCATCCAGCCCCTGTTCCCGCTGTTGTCGCAGCAGTTTCATCTGACGCCCGCGCAAAGCAGCTGGTCGCTGTCCGTGTCGAGCGGCTTGCTTGCCATTTCCTTGGTGCTGCTCAGCGCCGTCTCGGACCGCATCGGCCGCAAGCCGCTGATGGTGGCGTCGATGTTTTCCGCCGCCATATTGACGATTTTTTCCGCCTTCGCCCAGGATTACGCGCAGCTGCTGGCGATTCGTGCCGCGCTGGGCGTGGCCCTGGGCGGTATGCCGGCCGTGGCCATGGCTTACCTGGGCGAGGAAATCGAGGGGCCGTCGCTGGGCCTGTCGATGGGCTTGTATATTGCCGGCAGCGCGTTTGGCGGCATGTCGGGACGCTTGATCGCTTCCATGCTCAGCGATTTCCTTTCGTGGCGCTGGGCCCTGGGCGTGCTGGGCGTGGCCGGCGTGCTGGCGGCGGCGGAATTCTGGCGCAGCCTGCCCGCATCGAAAAACTTCGTGCCCAGTACCCGTGGCTGGAATGCCTTGCCGCACGCGATAAAACAGCATTTTTCCGACCGGGGCTTGCCGTGGCTGTTCTGCCTGGCGTTCGTGCTGATGGGGTGTTTTGTCAGCCTGTATAACTACATCGGCTACCGCCTGCTGGCCGCGCCGTTCAACTTGCGCCAGAGCACGGTCGGCTTGCTGGCCTTTCTGTACCTGATCGGCATCTTCAGCTCCGTCTGGGCGGGACGCCTGGTGGACCGCCTGGGGCGCCGGGGCGTGCTGTGGATCATGCTGTCGGTGATGCTGTCCGGCATTGTATTGACCCTGTTCGATTCGCTGCCGCTGATCGTCATCGGCATGGCGCTGGCCACCTTCGGTTTCTTTGCCTCGCATTCGATCGCCAGCAGCTGGGTCAGCCGCCGTGCGCGCGCGCCGCAGGCGCTGGCTTCGGCCTTCTATCTGCTGTTCTATTACCTGGGATCGAGCCTGATCGGTTCCGCCTCGGGCATGATGTGGGGCTTCGATGGCTGGACGGGCGTCATCATCATGCTGGGCCTGTGCCTGGGCGGCGGCGTGCTGATCGCCTTGCGCTTGCGCCATCTGCAACCGCTGGGCGCGCGCGAAGCGGTGGGTTGAGCGGCTATTTGGGGCAGTTGCCGATCATCGTTTCCCCATTCCTGCCTGCGCGCGTGGTCACGCACAAGGTGCCCAGCGCGCTGGTGATCTTGTAGGTGCGGCTGCCCCTGGCCGCATTCGCGCCCACTTCCTCGATTTTCGATGCCTCATACCATTTCGGCGGCACGGCCGCGTAGGCCTCGGCAAACCCTTGCTGCATGCGCTTGAAGCCCGTGTCGTCGAATTTCTCCCCGCCCCGCTGGGGGAATTCCTTGCGCAAATCCTTGTCGATCTTACCCACGTCGCGTTTGGCTTGCGCCAGGATGTCGGCCGCGCTGGGCGCTGGCGGTGCCGTGATCGCTTCCGGCATTACAGGCGCTGGTGCCTGCTCGACGGTGGGGGCGGCGGGCAGGGGGCGGCTGACGGGCGCCGCCATTGGCTGGCGCGGCACGCGCGCGGCGGCTGGTTTGATGCTGGGCAGGGGCTTGGGCGGCGCCGGGAGCGTGTGGCGCAGCCAGCTGATGGCCGGACCTTGCGGCAGGTGCTCGTCAGTGGCAAGGCGGGGCCGCGACTGCAGGATGACATAGGCCAGCCCCGCGTGCAGCAGGACGATCAGCAGCAGGCCGGGAGCGCGGCGGGGCAGGGGTGGCAAGGAGGTCATGGAGGGCATGGTGGTTCAGGTACGCCAATGTATCCGAGGTATTTGATCATTATCTAAAATGTCACAAGCACTTACAAAAAAAGTGCCTCATGGAAATTTCAATGCCGTGGCGGGTGGTGGGGAACCCTGGATCGGCCTGACGATCCAACTCCAGATAGCATGGGAGGACACATCATGATGCAGGTAAAGGAAGTGGCACGGCGCTTTGGCGCCATCGAACACGCGATCGGCCAGGCGGCCCAGCTGTGCGGCAAGCAGCAGGGCATGCCGATGGACTTGAAGGATTGCATCAACCAGCTGGACCAGCAAAAGAGCGCCGTGCGGCAAGCCATCGACACGCAAGACGATGCGCGCATCCGCCAGGCCGTCGACCAGATGGAATCGCTGGGCGACCGCGCCAAGCGGGCCTGCGGCACGGCGACCAGCGTGACGCCGGAAATGAAGAGCGCCGTGCTCAAGGTGCACGATGAACTGTCTGACTTAAAGCACCAGTTGCATTAGCTACATCTGCCGGAACAGATGGGCATATAGCGGACTGACGCGCAGTTGCGCCGGATGCTGGCGCAGGGTCAGCGACAGCTTGCCCGCGTCGTCGCGCACGGCCGTGGCGATGGCGCTGGCGTTGACGATGGTGCCCCGGTGGATTTGCCAGAATTGTTGCGGGTCCAGCTGGGGCAGCAATTCCTTCAGGCTCGTGCGTATCAGCGCTTCGCTGTCCTGGCACACGACGTTGATGTATTTGTCCAGCGCTTCGAAATACACGACGTCGGCCAACGCGATCATGCGCACGCTGTTGCCGACGGCCGCCCGTATCATGTGCAGGCGCGGGGCCGGTGGCAGCATGGCTTGTAGCTGGCTTAGCAGGCGGGCCAGGTTGTCGTCGCTGGCGGCTGTTGTTTTCATCGCCGCCATGGGCGCCAGCGTGGCGGCTGGCGCTGGCGCTGGGGTTGCTGTTGTTGTACCGCTGTCGCACAAGCGCTGCTGCAGGCGCTCCACCGTCTTGCCCAGGCGCGCATCGTTGACGGGTTTTAGCACGTAATCGGCGGCCGCATGCTCGAAGGCGGCCAGCGCGTATTCATCGTAGGCGGTGACGAACACGATGTGCGGAAATGGAACGCCGTCCGGCCACTGCTCCGCCAGTTCTTCGGCCGCTTCCAGGCCCGTCTTGCCTGGCATCTTGATGTCGAGAAAGAGGATGTCGGGCTGCAGCGCCAGGCCTTGCCGCAAGGCTTCCACGCCGTTGGGGCAGGTGGCGACAATGTCGAGTTCCGGCCACAATCGCTGCAAGGCGTGCGCGAGGGCGGCGGCAAGGATGGGTTCGTCTTCGGCGATCAGGGCGCGCGGGGTGTGGTGGCTCATGCGAGGGGACTCGTGATGGTGGGTGGAAGGGGGAGTGTCAGGCGGGCGATCGCGCCTGCCGGATGGTTGGCGGCCAGCGACAGGCTGGCGGCATCGCCATGCATGCCGCGCAGGCGTTCGCGGATATTCGCCACGCCCAGCTGCGTGCCCTTGGTCTGGCCCGGATGATCGAGGCCCAGGCCATCGTCGGCAACCGTCAGGATCAGCACGCCGTCGTCAGTGGACGCCTGCACATGGATATGGCCGCCTTCGATCTTTGCTTCCAGGCCATGCTGGATGGCGTTTTCCACCAGCGGCTGCAGCAGCATGGGAGGCACTTTGTTATCGCGCAAGGCCTC
The DNA here is from genome assembly GCF_019443505.1 of Janthinobacterium sp. PAMC25594. Lineage (NCBI taxonomy): Bacteria > Pseudomonadati > Pseudomonadota > Betaproteobacteria > Burkholderiales > Oxalobacteraceae > Janthinobacterium > Janthinobacterium sp. PAMC25594. The sequence continues at coordinate 2,620,380 of NZ_CP080377.1, read as the reverse complement.
GGGCAAGTCCAGCGTAAAGCGCAGGCGCGCGCCCATGCGGGTGGACATCAGGCCCAGGTAGGCTTGCATCAGGGAAAACTCCTGCTCCAGGGTGGTGGACCCGGCGCGCGAGGACGAGAGGGTGGCGCGCAAATACTGGATCAATTGATCGAGCAGCAGCTGGGCGCGGTCCGGATCAAAGCTGATCAGGCCCTGCAGATTGGCCAAGGTGTTGAACAGCATGTGCGGTTCGATCTGCGCCTGCAGCAGCTGCAGTTGCGCTTGCATGGCTTGGCGCGCCACGGATTCGGCGCGGGCTTTTTCCTGGGCCGCCTCCATTTGCAGGCGCGCAATCTTTTCGCGGCTGCCAAAGAACAGGATGGCCGCTCCCGCCGCCGCCAAGGTGAACACCGTCATGCCGACATTGCGTGACGACATGGAGATGGGCGCGGGAACGTCGATATTGGCGAGCCAGCCGAACAGCATGGTGCCGGCCACCTGCGCCACGGCGGCACTGACGATGACGAGGATGCTGAACGGCAGCAACGGGGCGCGCCGCTGTTCGCCCCACCATGCCAGGCGGATGCCGTCGATGAGCAGGAAGACGATGCCGCCGATGCACATCGAGGCCAGCAGGTTGAGCCAGAAGCTTTGCCCGCCGCTCAGCACGAAGGTGACGAAGAGCGCGCACAGCACATTGAGCAGCAGCGCATAACGGGCATCGGCCAGCAGGCGCCGGTAGGGAAAGCCCGTCTTGCGCGGGACGGTATCGGTGGTGTGCATGCGGGACCGCTTTCTGGTGGGCGTTTGGGTTGGCAATGCGACAATTATGGGCGGCTCTGCACGCGGGCGCAACGCGGTTGCGACGAAACCGTGCGGATGTGGCGCCAATCGCCTGATCGTGTCCTTTACACAGTGGCGCTTGCGCGCGATGATGGCACGACGTCCTCATCGACAACTTCATCATGATAAAGGAACACCATGTGGCCCTATCCACGCACCCTGGCGCACCGCGGCGGCGGCACCCTGGCGCCTGAAAACACCCTGGCCGCCCTGCGCTGCGGCCTCGCCTACGGCTACCGCGCTGTGGAATTCGACGTCATGCTGGCGTCCGACGGCGTGCCCGTCGTCGTGCACGATCCCGAACTGGGCCGCACCGTGGCCGGCAGCGGTCATGTCAGCGATTACACGGCCGCGCAGCTGGGCGCGATGGACGCGGGCGCCTGGTTCGGCCCGCAGTTTGCGGGCGAGGGCGTGCCCACGTTTGACGCCGTCGTGGCGTATTGCAAGGCGCAGCGCATCTGGATGAATATCGAAATCAAGCCGGCGCCCGGCGTTGACGTACCCACGGGTGCGGCGGTGGCGCGGGCCACGCGCGATTATTTCGTGCAGGAAATTGCTGCAGGAGAATTATTGCCACTGCTCTCGTCGTTCAGCATCGAAGCCCTGCAAGCGGCGCGCCAGGCGGCCCCGGAACTGGCGCGCGGCTGGCTGGTCGAACAACTACCGGAAGACTGGGCACGGATGGCGCGCGAGCTGGGTGTGGTGGCGATCCATTGCGACCACCAGCAACTGACGCCGGAACTGGCGCGCGAGGTCAAGGAGGCGGGATACGGGCTGTTCTGCTACACCGTCAACACGCCCGAACGGGCCAGCGAGCTGCTGGCCTGGGGCGTGGATGGGTTTTGCACGGATAGGATAGATATTATTCCATCCATGGCGTAGGTCGGATTAGCGGGGCAAAGCCCCGCGTAATCCGACAACATTGTTGACGTTACTGGTGTTGTCGGCTTACGCGCGTGCGCGCTAAGCCGACCTACGTTTCAAACAGCTTAGAAAGTCACGCGCATTCCCACAGTCAAGTTGCGCCCCATCAACGGCGCCGCGTTCTTGATGAATGAGGTGTGGCTGTATGCCAGTTCATTCGTCAGGTTGTTCGCCTTGATGTAGAACTGGGCCGGCGTGGTGCCGATGCGCGTGTCGTAGTTGGCGGACAGGTTCAGCATGTTGTAGCCCGGCGTTGCCGTTTCGAACGCGGCGACCTTGTCCTGTTTGCCCACGCGGTAGAACTCGGCCACGCCGCTCCATGCCTGCCAGTTGGCGTCAAGCTTCACGCCGACGCGCTGGGCGGGGATGCGGGGTAAATTGCCGCCGCCGTCGGCCAGCTTGGCCCGCACATAGTCGCCGAACACGCTGGCGCCGAACATGGGGTTCAGTTGCTGGCGCACTTGCCCTTCCACGCCCGTGAACGTGGCGTCGCGCTGGGCGTACTGGATCAGCTGGAAGCCTTCGTGGCTGTCCAGCGTGGAGCCGAAGATGTAGTTGTCGACCTTGTTGCGGTAGGCGCTGGCCGAGAAGGTCGTGGCGCCCGCATATTTGCGCAGGGTCAAGTCGATATTGTTCGACGTTTCCTTGCCCAGGTTTTGGTTGCCCAGCTCATACGTGGCCGTGGCCATGTGCACGCCGTGCGCATACAGTTCCTCGGCGCTGGGCAAACGGTGCGTGCGGGAAATGGTCGAACCGAGCGAGTACTGGGGCGCAAATTTCCACACGGCGCCCAGCGAGATCGAGGTGCCCTTGGCGCTGCGGTCCTGCAGGGTGGCGCTGTCGACCGCGATGTCTTGCCATTCATGGCGCAAGCCCGCTTCGAAGCGCCATTGGTCGAGCTTGTATTCCTCCACCAGGAAGGCTGCGTGTTTCTTCGTTACCGTCGGCGCCACGTATGCTTCCTCGCCCAGGGCCGAGAAATCGCGCTTCGACGTTTGCAGGCCGACCACGCCGCGCCAGCCGAAGACGGGATGGTGTTCCATTTCCAGGCGCGTATCGTGGCCCTTGTTCTTGAACGTGGTGGCGATTTCCGCACCTTCGATTTCATCGTGCTTGTAATCGGTGAACGCGGCGCGCAGGCGCAGCTTGGCGAAGCCGGGCACGGGGTCGCGCAATTCGCCGCGCACGTCCCAGCGTTCGCTTTTCAGTTTCACGTAGGGAACGCTGCCGTGCTCGTGGTCATGTTCCTCTTCAGCACCATGGTCGTGGCCGTCGTGGCCGCCGCAATGCAGGTGCGCGCCGTGCGGGTGGCAGCTTTCGAATTCATGGTTGTGGCCCGGCAAGCCGTATTCCGCATGCTGGCTGGTGAAGGCCAGGCCCAGGAAGCCGCGTTGACCCACCCACGACACGCCCACGCTGCCCGTGTCCGTCTTGTTGTAGCTGCCGGCCACCTTGGAGCCGCCTTCCCAGCCGCTGCCGACCTTGTATTCTTTCGCATCGCGCTTGACGCCTTCCGCATGGACAGCGATGTTGCCGGAGCCGCCAGTCACTTCAAAGGCACCCGCCTTTTCGCGCGCCGCCGAGTTGGCGCGCACTTCCGCGCTGCCTTCAACACCTTTCGCCGGTACGCGGGTGGGGATTTTCTTGTCGATCACGTTGACGACGCCGCCGACGGCGCCGCCGCCGTAGGCCAGCGCGGACGGGCCGCGCAAGACTTCAATCTGTTCCGACAGCATCGGTTCGGCCGCGACAGCATGGTCGGGGCTGATGGTCGACGCATCCTGCACTTCGGCGCCATCGGACAGCACCTTGACGCGCGGGCCATCCATGCCGCGGATGATGGGCCGGCTGGCGCCGGCGCCGAAATGGCTGGACGTGATGCCGGGCTGGCCCGCCAGGGTTTCGCCCAGGGTCGCAGCCCTTGCCAGCACCAGTGCTTCGCCTTCCAGTACGGTCACTGGCGTGCTCATGTCGTCGCTGCCCAAGGCCAGGGCGCTGGCCGAAACGGTGACGGCAGGCAAGGTGGCTGTTTGCTGCGCCAGGGCGCTGGCAGGGGTGGCAAAGGCCAGCATGATGGCCAGCGCGAGGGGAGTGGGTTGTTGAGGACGGACGGACATGGGCAAGAATTCCTTATTCGCTATCGGTGGTGGCGGGGTTGGGGCAGGCCATTGCCGGATGGGTTGGCTGCCAGAAGATGATAATGATAACCCATTATCATTACTGTGTGACAGTTTTTCCGGGCGGTGGATGCAGGCGGATGGTGTATTCTGTCGGCTATGGAACGCACAACACGTCAAAAAACCGCTATTCAAGCCGCCATCGAGTCGGCCCAGCGCCCCCTGTCGGCGCAGGAAATCCTCGAACAGGCCAGCTTGCAGGTGACGCAGCTGGGCATCGCCACCGTTTACCGCAATTTAAAATCGCTGGTGCTGGAAGAAAAGGTGCACGTGGTGACCTTGCCGGGCGAAAACCCGCGCTATGAGTCGAACACGGCCGCCAATCATCACCACCACCATTTCCAGTGCACCACGTGCCAGCGCGTGTTCGACGTGCATGATTGCCCGGGCGACTTAAAACGCATGGCGCCGCAAGGCTTTGTCGTCGAGCGCCACGAACTGACCCTGTACGGCCGCTGCGCCGACTGCAATGCCGCCGCCGGCGCCGCCGCTGTGGTGGACGCCGCGCCGCTGCACGCCTGCGCCAGCGGCCACGACCCGGCCTGAACGGGCAGGCTCGCATCTGTGGGCAGGCTTGCAACAATGCCCGTGCCCACCATAATTGCCGCACCCCATATCACGTATAATCTTCCCTTTAAAGCTGCCGCCACTTTTTGCCAAAAAAACATGAAATCATCTGAAATCCGCGACAAGTTCCTCAAATTTTTCGAATCCAAGGGCCATTCCATCGTCCGTTCCAGCTCCCTGGTGCCAGGCAACGATCCGACCTTGCTGTTGACGAACAGCGGCATGGTGCAATTCAAGGATGTGTTTACGGGCACGGACAGCCGCCCGTACACGCGCGCCACCTCGGTGCAGCGCTGCGTGCGCGCCGGCGGCAAGCACAACGATCTGGAAAACGTCGGCTATACGGCGCGCCACCATACTTTCTTTGAAATGCTGGGCAACTTCAGCTTTGGCGACTATTTCAAGCGCGACGCGATTCAATACGCGTGGGAACTGCTGACCAAGGTGTATGGCTTGCCGGCTGACAAGCTGACCGTCACCGTGTACATCGAGGATGACGAAGCGTACGACATCTGGGCCAAGGAAATCGGCGTCCCAACCGAGCGCATCATCCGCATCGGCGACAACAAGGGTGCGCGCTACGCGTCGGACAATTTCTGGCAGATGGCTGATACGGGCCCATGCGGTCCGTGCACGGAAATCTTTTACGACCACGGCGCCGACATTCCTGGCGGCCCGCCGGGCTCGCCTGACGAAGACGGCGACCGCTTCATTGAAATCTGGAACCTGGTGTTCATGCAGTTCAACCGCGACGAAGCGGGCGTCATGCACAAGCTGCCGAAGCCGTGCGTCGACACGGGCATGGGCATGGAGCGCCTGGCCGCCGTGCTGCAGCATGTGCATTCGAACTATGAAATCGACCTGTTCCAGCATTTGATCCGCGCCGCCGCGCGCGAAACGGGCGCCACGGACCTGGAAAACAAGTCGCTGCGCGTGATCGCCGACCACATCCGCGCCGCCGCCTTCATGATCGTCGACGGCATCATCCCGGGCAGCGAAGGCCGCTCGTATGTCTTGCGCCGCATCATTCGCCGCGCCTTGCGTCATGGCCACAAGCTGGGCCAGACGAAACCGTTCTTCTACAAGCTGGTGGCCGATCTCGCCATCGAGATGGGCGGCGCCTATCCGGAGCTGGAAGAAGCGAAAGACAACGTCGCCAACATGCTGAAAGCCGAGGAAGAGCGTTTCGGCGAAACCCTGGAAACGGGCATGAAAGTGCTGGAAGCGCAGCTGGCCAAGGATGCCACGGGCATCGACGGCGCCACCGCTTTTACCTTGTACGAAACCTACGGCTTCCCGCCGGACCTGACGGCCGACATCTGCCGCGAACGCAACATCACGTTCGACCAGGTGGGCTACGACGTGGCCCTGAAGGAAAGCCAGGAACTGTCGCGCAAGGGCGGCAAGACGCACAAGGACAGCAAGGTCGAGTACACGGGCGAGAAAAACACCTTCGTCGGCTACGATCAATTGACGTTCAGCAGCAAGGTCGTCGCGCTGTACGCGGCCGGTACGCCGGTGCAGGAACTGAAAGCCGGTGACACGGGCATCGTCGTGCTCGACACCACGCCGTTCTATGCGGAATCGGGCGGCCAGGTGGGCGACCAGGGCGTGATCGCCGCAGGCGCGGGCAGCTTTGCCGTCAGCGACACGCTGAAAATCCAGGCTGACGTGTTCGGCCACCACGGCGTGCTGGAATCGGGCGTGCTGAAAGTGGGCGACGCCGTCTCGGCGCAAGTCGACACGGCCAAGCGCGCGCGTACCATCCGCAACCACTCGGCCACGCACTTGATGCACAAGGCCTTGCGCGAAGTGCTGGGCAGCCACGTGGCGCAAAAGGGCTCGCTGGTCGATCCGGACAAAACCCGTTTCGACTTCAGCCACCATGCGCCGATGACGGCGGAACAGATCGTCGCAGTGGAAACCATCGTCAATAAAGAGATCCTGGAAAACCGCGCCACGCAAGCCCATTTGATGTCGTTTGACGATGCCGTCAAGCATGGCGCGATGGCCCTGTTCGGCGAGAAATACGGCGACGAAGTGCGCGTGCTCGACATCGGCAGCTCGAAAGAGCTGTGCGGCGGCGTCCACGTGCAGCGCACGGGCGATATCGGCCTGTTCAAGATCATCGGCGAAAGCGGCGTGGCCGCCGGCATCCGCCGCGTGGAAGCGGTGACGGGCGAGGGCGCGCTGGCGCTGGTGCAAACGATTAACCGCCGCCTGGTCGAAGCGGCGCAAGCGCTGAAGGCGCAGCCGGAAGAGCTGACTGCCCGTATCGGACAGGTGCAGGATCATGTGAAGGCGCTGGAGAAGGAACTGGCCGCGCTGAAATCGAAACTGGCGTCGGGCCAGGGCGATGAGCTGGTCACGCAAGCCGTCGATGTCAATGGCATCAAGGTGCTGGCCGCCGTGCTGGAAGGCGCCGACGTGGCCCGTCTGCGCGAAACCATGGACAAGCTCAAGGACAAGCTGAAAACGGCCGCCATCGTGCTGGCCAGCGTGGCTGATGGCAAGGTCAGCCTGATCGCCGGCGTCACGGCCGACGCCACTTCCCGGGTCAAAGCGGGCGAGCTGGTGAACTTCGTTGCACAGCAAGTGGGCGGAAAAGGCGGCGGACGCCCCGATATGGCGCAGGCGGGCGGCACCGATCCGAGCGGCCTGGCGAACGCCCTGGCCGGCGTACTGGCCTGGGTCGGCGAACGTGCCACACAGGCGTAAGCTAGAGGATATGCGGGGTTTGCACCCCATAGCCCCTTGAAAACGGCCCGCAGACGATGTTTGCGGGCCGTTTTGCCGTGTGGAATCCCGTTGTGACACCACAACAGCCGATGAACTATTTTGGTGCAGCGCGTCAATGCCCCTGATTTAGAGTAGTATGTCGAAAATCAGTACAACAAAACAATGGTGGAATATTGATGATGAGCGACACACTACTTGATACCGAGATTATGGAATTTCACAAAGAACTCGACGCGCGCGGCTTGAATTGCCCGTTGCCGATTCTGAAGGCGAAAAAGGCTTTGTCAGAGCTGCAGAGCGGGGAAGTGCTGCGCATCATGGCAACCGATCCCGGTTCCGTGCGCGACTTTCAGGCTTTCGCCAAGCAAACGGGCAATGCCCTGCTGTCGCATGTGCAGACGGGTACCGAATTCGTCTTCCTGATGCAACGCAAATAATTCTGCCAGCCGGGGCCGCCGTGGCGCGGCCTGCTTGATACCTTGCCGTACCGCGCTTTTGCGTCACTTTCGCGCCCTTTTGCTGCCCTGCAGCGTAGCGGCAGACTCCCCTGAAATCCCCGAAGCTGGACAGTTTAGATGGATTGCTCTAACAAAAAATCGCACGATCGTGCTTAAATTCGGTTCAGGATTCAAATTTCTCTTATAATCGAACGCACAATCAGCACTTGATCCGTCATTTTTATAATTTCCCAAAGGCATAGCTATGAAAGTCTTGGTACCCGTCAAACGCGTGGTCGACTATAACGTCAAAGTCCGCGTCAAGAGTGACGGCACTGGCGTCGATACCGCCAACGTCAAAATGTCGATGAACCCTTTCGATGAGATCGCGCTGGAAGAAGCGATGCGCCTGAAAGAAGCCGGCAAGGTCACGGAAGTGGTCGCCATCTCCTGCGGCGTGACGCAGTGCCAGGAAACCCTGCGCACGGCCATGGCCATCGGCGCCGACCGCGGCATCCTGGTGGAAACGACGACCGAACTGGAACCGCTGGCCGTCGCCAAGCTGGTGAAAGCCCTGGCCGAGAAAGAGCAGCCGCAACTGATCATCCTGGGCAAGCAAGCCATCGATGACGACAGCAATCAGACCGGCCAGATGCTGGCTGCCCTGCTGGGTTGGCCGCAAGCCACGTTCGCCTCGAAAGTCGTGCTGGAAGACGGCAAAGTCACCGTCACGCGCGAAGTTGACGGCGGCCTGGAAACCCTGGCATTGACCTTGCCAGCGATCATCACCACCGACCTGCGCCTGAACGAGCCACGCTATGTGACTTTGCCGAACATCATGAAGGCCAAGAAAAAGCCGCTCGAGACCGTCAAGCCGGAAGACCTGGGCGTCGATGTCGCGCCACGCCTGAAGACCCTGAAAGTCGTCGAGCCAGCCAAGCGCTCGGCCGGCATCAAGGTCCCGGACGTTGCCACCTTGGTCGCCAAGCTGCGTACCGAAGCCAAGGTTATTTAAACATACCCCAAGACAAAAACTGGGGTCAGACCTGGAAGGTCCGACCCCCGGCACTTGCACATTACTAGGAATCATCATGGTCGCATTAGTTATTGCTGAACACGACAACGCTACCTTAAAGGGCAGCACCCACCACACCGTGACCGCGGCCGCCCAGTGCGGCGGCGACGTGCACGTACTGGTCGCAGGTTCGAACGCCTCGGCTGCCGCCGCTGCCGCAGCGCAAATCGCCGGCGTGACGAAAGTCATCGTGGCCGACGCGCCATACTTCGCCGACGGCCTGGCCGAAAACGTGGCCGAGCAAGTGCTGGCCATCGCCGGCAACTACAGCCACATCCTGGCGCCAGCCACCGCTTACGGCAAGAACATTCTGCCGCGCGTCGCTGCCAAGCTGGACGTGGCGCAAATCTCTGAAATCACCAAGGTCGATTCCCCTGACACGTTCGAGCGCCCGATCTACGCCGGTAACGCCATTGCCACCGTGCAATCTGGCGACAAGGTCAAGGTCATCACCGTGCGCACCACCGGTTTCGACGCCGCCGCCGCCACCGGCGGTTCGGCTGCCACCGAAACCGTCGCCGCCGTTGGCGACAATGGCAAGTCCACTTTCGTGGGCCGCGAACTGGCCAAGTCCGACCGTCCTGAACTGACCGCCGCGAAAATCATCGTGTCCGGTGGCCGTGGCATGGGTTCGGCCGAGAACTTCCACATCCTGGAACCGCTGGCCGACAAGCTGGGCGCCGCCATGGGTGCTTCGCGCGCCGCCGTTGACGCCGGCTTCGTGCCGAACGACTGGCAAGTGGGCCAGACGGGCAAGATCGTCGCGCCATCGCTGTACATCGCCGTCGGTATCTCGGGCGCGATCCAGCATCTGGCCGGCATGAAAGACTCGAAAACCATCGTCGCCATCAACAAGGATCCGGAAGCGCCGATCTTTGCCGTGGCCGACTACGGCATCGTGGGCGATCTGTTCGAGATCGTGCCGCAACTGGTCAAAGAACTGGGTTAAGTCACACCCCTTCCGGTTTTGTTACTGACAGAGCCACGCCGGCCCGCCCCACACGGCGAGCCGTGCGTGGCTTTTTTCTTGGAGAAATAGATGAGCTATCAAGCCCCGCTGAAAGACATGTTGTTCGTGATGAACGAACTGGCCGGCCTCGCCGAAATCCACACTTTGCCTGGCTGCGAAGACGCGACGCCCGACACGGCCGAAGCCGTGCTGGAAGAGAACGCCAAATTTTGCGGCGCCGTGGTGGCCCCCCTGAACTGGCCCAGCGACAAGGAGCCGAGTTTCTGGCACGACGGCCAGGTCACGACGTCAAAGGGCTTCAAGGAAGCCTTCAAGGCGTATGGCGAAGCGGGCTGGCAGGGCGTGCAGCATCCGACGCAGTTCGGCGGCCAGGGCTTACCGAAGCTGCTGGCGACACCGTGCATCGAAATGCTCAACTCGGCCAGCATCTCGTTCGCTTTGGTCGCCCTGCTGTCGGATGGCGCCATCGAAGCGCTGCTGACGGCCGGCAGCGACGAGCAAAAGGCGCTCTACCTGGAAAACTTGGTGTCGGGCAAGTGGACGGGCACCATGAACCTGACGGAGCCGCAAGCGGGGTCCGACCTGGCGGCCGTGCGCACGCGCGCCGTGCCGCAGGGCGACGGTACCTATAAAGTCTTCGGCACGAAGATTTTTATCACCTACGGCGAGCACGACATGGCGGAAAACATCGTCCACCTGGTGCTGGCCCGCACGCCGGACGCGCCCGCCGGCGTGAAAGGCATTTCGCTGTTCATCGTGCCGAAATTTCTCGTCAACGCCGACGGCAGCCTGGGCGAGCGCAATGACGCGCACTGCGTGTCGATCGAGCACAAGCTGGGCATCAAGGCCAGTCCGACGGCGGTATTGCAGTTCGGCGACCATGGCGGCGCCATCGGCACCCTGGTGGGCGAGGAAAATCGCGGCCTCGAATACATGTTCATCATGATGAACGCCGCCCGCTTCGGCGTCGGCTTGCAAGGCATCGGCCTGGCCGAGCGCGCCTACCAGCAAGCCGTGGCTTTCGCCAAGGACCGCGTGCAGTCGCGCGACCTGGCCGGCTCGCCCGGCCCGGTGTCCATCATCCACCATCCGGACGTGCGCCGCATGCTGATGTCGATGCGCTCGCAGACGGAGGCGGCGCGCGCGCTGGCCTACGTGGGCGCGGCCATCAGCGACGTGGCGCATCACCATCCCGATGCCGAAGTGCGCGCGGAAAGCCTGGCCACCTATGAATACCTGGTGCCCGTCATCAAGGGTTGGGCCACGGAAATGTCGCAGGATGTCACGCGCGACGGCGTGCAAGTGCATGGCGGCATGGGTTTCATTGAAGAAACAGGCGCCGCCCAGCATTACCGCGACGCCAAGATTCTCACCATTTACGAAGGCACGACGGCGATCCAGGCGAACGACCTCGTGGGCCGCAAGACGGTGCGCGACGGCGGTGCCGTGGCGAAAGCCATCATCGCCCAGGTGCGCGCCACGGAAGCCCAGCTGGGCGAGCTGACCGGCGCCGATTTCCAGGCCATGCAGCGCCACCTGGCCGAAGGCAGCGCCGCGCTGGAAGCGGTGGTGGAGTATGTGGTGGCGAACATGAAGACGGACATCAAGGCCGTGTTCGCGGGCAGCGTGCCGTATCTGAAGCTGGCCGGCATTGTGCTGGGTGGCTGGCAAATGGCGCGCGCGGCCGTGGTGGCACAGCAAAGGCTGGGAGAGGGCGGCGGCGACGCCTCGTTCTACAGGGCAAAAATCGCCACGGCGCGCTTCTTTGCCGACCACATCCTGTCGCAGGCACCGGGCTTGCGCGCCACCATCATCGATGGCAGCGCCGGTGTGATGGCCTTGTCGGAAGAGCAGTTTTAAGTTGAAACCGTGCAGGTGAATGCCGGCTGAAGGCAAAAAAGCGCTGGAGATCACTCTCCAGCGCTTTTTTAACCACAAAGACAAATGCCGGGGTCAGACCCGCCGGGTCTGACCCCAGATTTACTCTGCGTTCTTAACGGCGGGCGATGCCGTTGCCGGAGTTACGTACCAGATCGCCAGCAGCCAGCCCCGGATCCTGATCAAACGCGAAGTCGGCCTTGGCGCCCGTCTCATACTGCACGGTGACGGTCCACACCTTGCTGTTTTTCATGTGGCCTTCGACTTGCTTGCCTGCATAGGCGCCGCCAGCGGCGGCGGCCAGGGTGGCCAGGTCCTTGCCGCGTCCGCCGCCCACCTGGCGGCCCAGCAGGGCGCCGGCCACGCCGCCGCCTATCATGCCCAGGGCGCCGCCTTCGCCCGCTTTTTCAGTGACGTTGACTGCCAGCACCTTGCCGCAATCGGCGCAGATCTGGTGTTGTGGCTGCTTGGAAGGCTGGCTGGCGTAGGAATTGCCCGCTTTCTGTGCGGCCTTGGCGTTGATGATGGCCTGGTCGTATTCGCTCTTGGCGTCGCGCAGGCATTGCATGCGGGCTTTTGAGCTGGTTTCTTCTGTGCACAATTTCTTGTCGTCCGCATAGCGCGTGCTGGCTTGTTTCGTATCGTAGGTGTATTGCGCCTTCGGCGACAGGTTTTGCGCGAAGGCGGAGGTGCTGAACAGGGCCGTGATGGCGACTGCGAGGATGAGTGGGCGACGAATCATGATCTTCTCCTAGGGGGTGTGGAATGTGCCAGTAATGTTGGCATTGTGAATGCAGTATAGGGGAAAATCATGATTGCTTACCAACACTTACATGTGGGCCTGATGCAAGTGATTTGATGTTGTTTTTAAACTGAAATTAACCGTAGGCGCCGCCCGTGTACAGCAAGTCGAACAGGCGCGCCATGGTGGCGATCAGCACGCCCGCGCCTAGCATCAAGGTAGCGACCAGCACCACGGCCAGGGGCCAGCCCGTGTCCGACAGGCGGCCCGAGGCGGCGTTGTAACGCGCGTCCCATTTGTCGTCCGGCATCAAGCCCAGCACCAGCGCCTCCAGGAAGCCGACCAGGGCGGACAGGGTCAGCGGCAATATCTGGTAAAACCAGTCGGCCTCGGGAAGCAGTTGGCGCAGCAGCAAGGCGGCGGGCAGGGCGGCCAGATGGAGCCAGCCCCAGCGGTCTTTGGCGCCATGCAGGTAGAAGCGGTGCGCGCCCAATATGCCCAGCAGGAAGGCCAGCAGTGTCGTGAAGGCCTTGTTCTTGTGCGACTGTTGCAAAATGGTGGCGGTGGTCATGGGACTCCAGAGTTGCTCATCGGTATAGATTGCCAGTATCGGCCATTGTCTCGCACAACGATAGCACTTTCCTGTGGCGTTTATGCAATGATTTCGCGTGATTTCAAGCCATGGCCGGCACGATAGGCGCAGACGCCTATTGCGTCTTCGGCCATGACTGGTCATAATGTTTGATTAGCCCAAATTACACGCCCGTCATCATAACGCTTGCTGCCTGGCGGTAAAGCGCGCTATAATTTGCGGCTTTTTCCGCCTCAGCACACTTTTTGGAAATATTATGGTCGTTATTCGTTTAGCTCGTGGAGGCGCCAAGAAGCGCCCGTTCTTCAACATCGTCGCTACAGATTCGCGCAATCGCCGCGATGGTCGCTTCATTGAGCGTATCGGTTTTTACAACCCGATGGCGCAAGGTGGCGAAGTTCCACTGCGTATCACCGCAGACCGTCTGGCCTACTGGCAAGGCGTTGGCGCACAATTGTCGCCAACCGTTGCTCGCCTGGTTGCCAGCAACAACAAAGCAGCAGCTTAATTAGATCACTGGTTTGACGGTCAAGACTGCATCCGGGGTGAAAGTCCCCGATGACCTGGTACAGGTAGGCTATGTCTCCGGTGCTTATGGCATTGCTGGCGGGGTCAGGATCACTCCTTTCTCCGACGACGCGGATGCATTATTAAGCGTTAAAACCTGGTGGTTTGATAAACCGACCTTGCATGATGTTGAAGTCAGGCAAGCGAAGTTACACGGCGGCGACGTCGTGGCCCAGCTGGTGGGTGTGGTCGGGCGGGATGCCGCAGAAGCGCTGAAAGGCGTTTCTGTGCAAATTCCGCGTAGCCATTTCCCGACGCTGACGGCCGATGAATTTTATTGGTCCGATCTGATCGGACTGACAGTCGAGAATTTGCAAGGCGAGTGCCTCGGCACAGTGCACGACATGATGAGCAATGGTCCGCAGTCGATCTTGCGCGTTACGCCCGTCGCCACTGCCGATGAGACCGTTGAAAAGGCGCCTGAGCGCCTGATCCCGTTTGTTGGCCAGTTTGTCATTAACGTTGACAAGACCGCCAACAAGATCACGGTCGACTGGGGCCTCGATTATTAAACCGCCTGCGCATAATTTTGCGCCGGGCAAACATTGCAGGATGGTGAACGATGCAATTTGATGTCGTGACCCTGTTCCCGGAAATGTTTGCCGCGCTGACGCAGTCGGGTGTGACCCGGCGCGCCTTCGAGCAGGGGAAATGTGGCTTGTCGCTGTGGAATCCCCGTGATTTCACCACCGACAATCACCGTACCGTGGATGACCGCCCGTATGGCGGCGGCCCCGGCATGGTGATGATGGCGCGTCCCCTCGAAGCGACAATTAATGCCGCAAAGCAACGCCAAGCCGAACTCGGACTGGCGGCGCCCCGCGTGGTGTTCATGTCGCCGCAAGGCCGTCCGTTGACGCACGAGCGCGTCACGCAGCTGAAAGCCGAACCTGGTTTGGTGATCCTGTGTGGCCGCTATGAAGCCGTGGACCAGCGTTTGCTGGACCGTTGCGTCGACGAAGAAATCAGCGTCGGCGACTTTGTCCTGTCGGGCGGCGAATTGCCCGCCATGGCGCTGATGGATGCGGTGATCCGCCTGTTGCCGGGTGTCTTGAACACCGAGGCATCGGCCATCGAGGACAGCTTCGTCAATGGCTTGCTCGATTCGCCGCATTACACGCGGCCGGAAACATATGAAGGCATGGCCGTGCCGCCCGTCTTGATGGGCGGCAATCATGCCGAGATCGTCAAGTGGCGCCGCCAGCGCATGCTGGAAGCGACCGCGACGAAGCGGCCCGACCTGCTGGTCAGTGCGCGCGCCGCCGGCTTGCTCAGCAAGACCGACGAAAAATTCTTGGCCAGCCTGTAAGCCGTCTCCGGACGGCCGGCAGGGTGACCAGTAGTGCCGGGCATGTTGCCCAAATTGTGTTACCCATCCTCTACCGGGCGGATACTTGCTATCCACAGTGCGCCGGCATGATGGTTTTCGGAGTGTTAAAAATGGACTTGATTCAACAATTAGAGCAGGAAGAAATTGCTCGTCTGGGTAAAACCATTCCTGAATTCGCACCAGGCGATACCGTTATCGTCAGCGTCAACGTAGTCGAAGGTACGCGCAAGCGCGCCCAGGCTTACGAAGGCGTCGTTATCTCCCGTCGTAACCGTGGCCTGAACTCGAACTTCATCGTTCGCAAGATCTCGTCCGGCGAAGGCGTCGAGCGTACGTTCCAACTGTACTCGCCGCTGATCGCTTCGATCGAAGTGAAACGCCGTGGTGATGTTCGCCGCGCCAAGCTGTACTATCTGCGTGAGCGTTCGGGTAAATCGGCGCGTATCAAAGAAAAATTGCCAAATCGCCGCGTTGTGGCGAAAGCAAGCGCGTAATATCAGCGTCTGCGTTGGGAAAAGGGGTGCCTCTCGGCGCCCCTTTTTTATTCTGAATTGTCTATGGGACAAGCTGCATGGCCACCATCGCATTTGATCCACAACAATTAGCCATCGATTCGATCGCCGGCGAGGCGGCGCTGGACGCCGTGCGCCTGACGCCGGACTGGCTGCGCCAGCGCCTGGCCGAGCAGCCCGACTGGCAGCCCGAGATTACCCAGGATTTCCTGTCCGCCCGCGCCGTGCCCGTGCGCGCCGCCGTGCTCATTCCACTGGTGCAGCGACCGCAGGGCTTGACCATCTTGCTGACCATGCGCACGGACCATCTGAGCAGCCATGCGGGCCAGGTCAGCTTTCCCGGCGGGCGCAGCGAAGCCTTCGATGCGTCGCCCATCGCCACGGCCCTGCGCGAAACGCAGGAAGAAGTCGGCCTGGCGCGCGAGCACATCGAAGTGTTGGGCCGCCTGCCCGACTACCTGACGGGCACCGGCTACCAGGTCACGCCCGTGGTGGGCCTGGTGACGCCGCCGTTCGAACTGCGCGCCGACCCGTCCGAGGTGGCGGAAATCTTCGAAGTGCCACTGGCTTTCCTGATGGATGGCCTCAACCACCAGCGCCTGTCGGTGGAATTGCCCGGCGGACGGCGCTCGTTCTACGCCATGCCCTACGAGCGCTTCTACATTTGGGGCGCGACGGCCGGCATGCTGCGCAATCTGTTTCACCTCTTGCGCGCGTAAAATGGTGCCGCGCACGTAATAAGTTTGATTCCAGCACGGCACTGCGCTATCGTAGCGGGCATTGCGGTATTGCTGAAAAAGACAAAAAGGACGTTTGATGACATTTCTCTCCATACTTTGCGCATTGCTGATCGAGCAGCTCAAACCTTTGCGCGCGGACAATCCGATCTACGCCGAAATCAAGAGCCTGGCAATGCGCATGGAGACCTGGTTCAATGCCGGCCACGCCAACCATGGCCGCATGGGCTGGTTCCTCATGATCGGCGTGCTGATGGTGCCGACGGCAGGCGTGTACTGGCTCTTGCGGTATTACCAACTGACACCCCTGGTCTTCGTCTGGAACGTCCTCATCGTCTATCTGACCCTGGGCTTTCGTCACTACAGCCATTACTTCACCTCGATCCAGCTGGCCCTGAGCGCCGGCGACGAGGCGTCCGCGCGTACTTTGCTGGCCGACTGGACCAAGCTCGACACGGTGGGCATGGAAACGAGTGAAATCGCCCGCATCGCCGTGGAAAAAGCCCTGATCACCACGCATCGCAATGTATTTGGCGTCTTTTTCTGGTTCCTGATGCCGCTGGGCCCTGCCTGCGCCGTGATGTACCGCGTGGCCGAATACCTGGCGCGCGCCTGGAACGAGCCCGAGCACATGCGCAATGAAGCGTTCGGCCAGTTCGCCGCGCGCGCCTTTTACTGGATCGACTGGATTCCCGTGCGCTTGACGGCCGTGGCGTTTGCCGTGGTCGGCAATTTCGAGGATGCCATCTACGCCTGGCGCAATTTCGCCCAGCGCTGGCAGGACGAGGCCATCGGCATCATCCTGACGGCCGGCGGCGGCGCCATGGGCGTGCGCCTGGGCACGCCAGCGGAAACGGCGGCCCGTGTGCTGGTGACCCCCGACATGGCCGTCGATGACAGCGACAGCGAAAGCGATATCCTGCCCGGCGAAGAGCCGGGCGCGCGCGCCTTGCAGAGCACGGTCGGCCTGGTCTGGCGCGCCTTGCTGCTGTGGATGCTGCTGCTGCTGCTGATGTCGGGCGCCGTTTTCCTCGGCTGACGCGGGCGCACACGCGCCATCCATGCGCCTTGCGCGCGGAACAAGGTTAAAATAGGGGCTGGCGCGTTACGCGTGCCGGCCCCTGTTTGCAGCGTCAGGGCAGATCGAGGTAGAACCCAAGTCTTCTATAAGATATAATACTGGCTTACCGCAGCAAACGTAGTTGAATTACCAGCCCGGCTTACCCGCCGGGGCCATTCACGCAATCCAGTCCCGACAAGCCACATGGCCGAGTTATCTCAAAAAACAGGGGAACTCTCAGACGAGTTCTTCATCCTTGGTCTCACCAGCAATGGCAAGCAATTTCGACCCAGCGATTGGGCCGAGCGCCTTTGTGGAGTGATGTCCTGTTTCAATCCCGAAGGTGGCGGGCGCAATGCGCACCTCCAGTATTCGCCCTACGTGCGCCCGACCGTCGTCAATGGCGTCAAGTCGGTGGTGGTCAACACCAAGCTGCGCGAGATCGAGCCGATGGCGTTTCACTTCGTGCGCGAATTTGCCAAGGATAACGACCTGCAAATCGTCGAAGCCTGCTTCCTGCCGCCCCCCGAAGAAAAGTAAGACCGTTTCAATTGATCTGCCGCAAACCCGCCACGGCGGGCTGGCGTAGCGTGGGCACTCTGCCTCAAACGGAGTGGCGACATGCGTATCGGCGACATCTGTACCCTGCACACCATCCATTGCCAGCGTGACACCAGCGTGCAGGACGCGGCGCTGCTGATGCGCCAGCATCATGTGGGCGACCTGATCGTGGCCGAGCAGCCGAACGGCGAGCGCGTCCCCATCGGCATCCTCACCGACCGCGACATCGTCATTTCCGTCATCGCCCTGGGCCTCGACCCCGCCAGCCTGCTGGTGGGCGACATCATGAGTGCGCAACTGCTCACCGCCAGCGAAGACGAAGACGTCTACGACATCATCGAACGCATGCGCGTCAACGGCATCCGCCGCTTGCCCGTGGTCAATAGCCTGGGCGGCCTTTCCGGCATCGTCAGCATCGACGACCTGCTGGCCTTTCTGGCCCAGGAGATGGCCGAGCTGGCACGCATCAGCGGCGGCCAGCTGGTGCACGAAAAGCGCACCAGAAAATAAGCCCGTATTGCGCAATTCCGGTCAAGCCACGGCTTGCTGAAAATGCTACAGTCGCTGCTCGTTCAACGGGAAGCGCTCATGCACTATCTGGCCAAGGCACTCTGGTATATCGAATCGCATTACGCGGACAATATCTCGCTCGGCGACATCGCCCACGTGGGCGGCGCCTCGCCGTGTCACCTGACGCGCGCGTTTGGCCTGGCCACGGGCCACTCCCTGATGCGCTATGTGCGGGCGCGCCGGCTTAGCGAGGCGGCCCGCGCGCTGGCGCAGGGCGCGCAAGACATCCTTGACGTCGCGCTGCAGGCCGGTTACAGCTCCCATGAAGCCTTTACGCGGGCTTTCCGCGAACAGTTCCACGTCACGCCGGAAAAGGTGCGGGCCCAGCGCCACGTCGCCAACCTCGCGCTGGTGGAAGCCATCAAAATGGATGTGGCGCCTGGCGTGCCTTTGGCACCACCCCGTTTCGAGCAGAGCCCCGTCATGCTGCTGGCGGGCCTCGTCGAACGTTATCGCGCGGAAACATCTGCCGGCATCCCCGCCTTGTGGCAGCGCTTCCTGCCCCATGCGGCACCCGGCCAGGTGCTGTATGGCGTGTGCTGCAACAATGACGATGCGGGTAATTTCGATTACCTGTGCGCCATGCCGGTGAGCGACTTTTCCCGGGTGCCCGAGGGCTGGACGCGGCTGCGCATCGCCCCGCGCCGCTACGCCGTATTTCACCACCACGGGCATATTTCCACCATCCGCGCCACCTGGTACACGGTGTGGAACGAATGGCTGCCCCAGTCCGGGCTGGAAGTGGCCGACGCGCCCGATTTTGAACGCTACGACCGGCAATTCGATCCCGCCAGCGGCATCGGCGGTGTGGAAATCTGGCTCCCCCTGAAAGCATGAAGATGCTCCATACCTTGTCTGCGCCCATCCTGTTTGCCGGCGGTACCGCGCTGCGCCGGCGCCTGTCGCAAATCGCCGCCGCGCTGGCGGCGGGCTTGCCGCTGTACTGGGTGCTGGGGCCGCAGCCGCTGGGCCCGCTGGCCTGGTGCGCGCCGCTGCCCGTGCTGTGGCTGGCCCTGCGCTCGTCGCGCCGCGATGCCGCCTGGATGACCTTCCTGGCTGCCTTGTTGGGCTTGTCATCGAACTTCAGCTATTTTCGCTTGCTGATGCCCTTGCCGGCCGTGCTGGCCGTGATCGTCGTCAAGGCCTTGCTGTGGCTGCTGGTGGTGCTGGCCACGCGGCGCCTCGTGCTGCGTTACCGCTCCGGCTGGATGGTGCTGGCGTATCCCGTGCTGTGGGTGGCCATCGATACCCTGATGGCTGCCTTCTTGCTCGATGGTAACTGGGGCAGCCTTGCGTATTCGCAAACCGATAACCTTGCCGTGCTGCAGGTGGCAGCGCTGGCGGGCGTGCCTGGCCTGCTGTTTTTGCTGTGCCTGCTGCCCTCGGCGCTGGCCTTGCTGCTGGCGGGCGGCCGCGCGTATGCGCCGGCGGCGGGTGCCGCCGTGTTGCTGCTGGCGGTAGCGTTCGCCGCTGGCGCCTGGCGTGTGCACGATGCGCCGGCAGCAGGCGGGCCGCTGGCGGGGTTGGTGGCCATCGATGACTTCATCGGCCCGGCCACGCCGCCGGCGCGCGCGCAAGCCATCTGGGACCAGTACGCGCGCCACGTGGCGCGGCTGGCCGGGCAGGGCGCCCGGCTGGTGCTGTTGCCGGAAAAGATAGCCGTGCTGGCGCCCGCGCAGGCGGATGCCGTGCGGCAGCGTTTCCAGGCGCTGGCGCGCGGCACGGGCGCATGGATTACGTTGGGCATTGGCGTGCAGGACGCTGCCAGCCGGCGCAACCTGGCCTGGCTGTTTTCTCCCGATGGCGCCGCGCCCGTCAGTTATCAGAAGCATCATCTGGCGCCGCCCGAGCGCGAGTTTCTTGCTGGCAGTGCGTATGCCGTGCAGCCCGTGGCGGGGCAGGCCATGGGCCTGGCCATCTGCAAGGACATGCATTTCGCGCCGCTGGGTCAGGAGTATGGCGCGGCCGGGGCGCAGGCGATGCTGGTGCCGGCCTGGGATTTCCAGCTCGATGCCTGGATGGGCGCGCGCATGACCGTCGTGCGCGGCGTGGAAAACGGTTATGCCGTGCTGCGCGCGGCGCGCGAGGGTATGTTGACGGTCAGCGATGCGTATGGACGGGTGCTGGCGGAACGGGCCAGCAGCGCCATGCCGGGCAGCACCTTGCTGGCGCCACTGCCGGCGGCGCTGCCTGTGGCAACCTGGGCCGGCTGGCTGGGGCCGCTGTTCGGCTGGCTGTGCGTGGCGCTGGGCGTGATCCTGCTGTGCGTGGGGCACCGCGCCGCGCCTTCTGCCTGAGGGAAAATGTCAGGTTTTGCTGCAATGCGCAAAACCGCATTGCACGGCCCCTTTTATATTCTCCGTACGCAGGCCCCCTAATCGCCGCCGATTAATTCACCATGCCGGTGCAATATATCGGCGCGGTGCCGGCATATATATTGCACTGCAATAAGTGGTGTTATCTGGTATTGATTAATTCGGGCGGCTGGTATTAATTGGTACTTAATTCGGCCACGAAGTCATACATATCGCCGCGGAAGTAGGAGCGGCAAAATTCCACGGCGCGGCCATCGCGCAAAAAGCCCAGTCTTTCCACCGACAAACCGGCGTCGCCTTCCTCCGCCTGCAGCAGGCTGGCCTGTTCCCCCGTCAACAACAAGGCGCTGAGGCGCTGCAAGGCGCGCACGGGCCGGTTGCCCGCCAGTTCCAGCGCGTCATACATGGACACGTCGACGGCGTCGAGCGCCGGCAGGCAACTGGCGACGATGGTCGCGTACTCCAGGCACATCGGTATCTCGTCCGCATAGCGGATGCGGTGAAAGCGGTACACGGGCGCGCCCGGCGACAGCCGCAGGCGCAAGGCCTCTTCCGGCGTGACGGTGCCCTCCGCGCGCTTGAGCCACACGCTGCGGGGCGTGCGCCCGCGCGCGCGCATGTCCTCGGAAAACGAGGTCAGCTTGGCGAAATTCTTCTCGATGCGCGTATTGATGAAATTGCCCGAGCCTGGGCGCCGCACCAGCAAGCCCTCGTTGACGAGGCCATCGATGGCCTTGCGCACGGTGATGCGCGAGACGGACAGGTCGCTGGCCAGCTGGCGCTCTGCCGGCAGGGCTTCCTCGGGGCCAAGGATGCGCTTGTCGATCGCTTCGCGCAGTGCGCGCTGCAGTTGCTGGTACAGGGGCAGGCTACTCGTCTGCCCCAGGCCTTGCATGATGTGAGCCAGGGTTGTCATACGCTGAAGGTCTCCGTTACGGCGCGTTGCAGACGCGCTCTGTATCTGTTTTGTGTCGCTGGATAATACCAAAAAAGACCGTTATAAAACCAATTTGAATTATCAGGCCGGCAATTTATGCCTGGCCTCGCTGGTATTTACCCCGCTCATACGGGCTACGGATTGATTCAGCTGAAGTGGTCTGTGTGATTCAAACAACGTTATAAAAAAAAAGTTGCAACTGGTAGTGTTCTGGTATTGGATAGTAGTATATTGGCGTTGAATTGGTTTTGTAAGTGGTTGTACCGAAGGGTCTGCAGCATGCCGGCGAGAGTGGGCGGGCTGGAAAGAAGACCTACGTTAAAAATGAAAAGGTTCCAATCCTGGAGCCTAAATCAAGGGGGAGTACATGAAACGCAATTTGACAGCTAGCGGTGTAACGCGACTGACGCCTATCGCGGCAGCCGTGGGGTTGATGGTACTGGGTGCGAGTTTTGCCGCCCAGGCGCAGGAAGCAGTACAGCCGGATTCAAGTGTTGTGGTGGTAACCGGCGTGCGCGCCGCAATGGCCCAGTCGCTCAATCAAAAGCGTAATTCCGACTCCCTGGTCGAAGTCATCACGGCTGAAGACGTGGGCAAGATGCCGGACAAGAGCGTTGCCGATTCGCTGCAGCGTATCCCTGGCGTGTCCGTCGCCACGGCGGGCGGTTCCGAAGGTGGCTTTGGCGACAATGACCGCGTCAGCCTGAAAGGCACGCCATCGAATCTGACCTTGACCACCCTCAACGGTCACACCGTGTCGAGCGGCGACTGGTATATCTCGAATATCACGGGCGGTGGCCGCAGCGTCAGCTACTCCATGTTCCCGTCCGAGCTGATCGGTCGCGTGACTGTGCACAAGAGCTCGCAAGCCGACCTGATCGAAGGCGGCGCCGCCGGCAATGTCAATATCGAAACCCGCAAGCCCTTGAGTTTCAAGAAGAATTTGACACTGATGGGTTCGATCGAAGGCGCTTACACGGAATCGTCCAAGAAAACCGACGTGCAAGTCAGCGGCTTGATCAACTGGAAAAACGAAGCCAACGACCTGGGCATCTTGCTGCAGGTGTTTGATGAGAAACGCACCTTGCGTCGTCAGGGCCAGGAATTCCTGTGGTGGGAAAAACTCGACAACTCGAATGCGAAAGCCTGGATTGCCGCCAATCCTGGCATCGAGGGCAAGTACCTGTCCCTTCTGACGGGTTCCTCGCTGTTCGAGCAAAAGCGCGAGCGCAAGGGCGGCTCGCTGGACATCGAATACAAGGTGTCGAACGACCTGAGCTTCAACGTCAACGGTTTCTATACCCGCCTCGATGCGGACAACGTCAATACCAACTTCATGCTGGCGCCGTATCAAGTCCTGACGAATAACTGGAGCAATGTGGGCGGCGCCATCCCGTCGTCGTACACGCTCAAGGGCAACACGATTACGTCGATCGCCTTCCCGTCGAAGTGCCCGGTCGCCGATTGCTCGGCCATGGGCGCTTCGGTGCAAGACATCATTGCCCGTCCAGGCTCTTACAGCGATTCGAAATTTGTCGACTTTAACTTCAAGTACCGCGCCAACGCCAATCTGAAGTTTACTGGCCAGGTTGGTACCACGCGCGGTACGGGCCATGCCCGCGACTACGCGTATGAAGGCTGGTTGGCCTATTCGGGCAGCAGTCTGACCACGCATGGCATCGATGCGCCGGCCAATGTCGTCATCGACAATGCCGCGACGTTGAATCCGCGCACCGGTGCCCCGTTCTTCTCCGGTTGGGCAACGGATGTCACCACGCGCGACAAGGAAAACTATGGCCAGGTCGACGGTGCCTACAGCACCGTATGGGATGCCGTGCCGACCATCCGTTTTGGCCTGCGCACCGCCAAGCATGACCGTTCCCTGACCTGGCTCGCAGGCGCCTATCCGGAGGCCGCCGGCCTGCTGGAAAATGTGCCGAAAGGCTTGACGAGCTATCCGACCAGTCCCTTGCCTAACGTGCTGCAGAACCCCTGGACCTTCAGCGGTTCCTCGATGAAGGAGTGGGGCGACAAGTACGCGACGTTCAGCAAGCATGCTTACCAGAGCGAATTCCAGATGACGGAAAAGGCCAATGCCGCCTACGTCATGGGTGACCTGAACTTTGCCGACGTGCAAGGTAACTTCGGCGTGCGTTATGTCAAGACCCAGATCGATGTGGCGAATGCATCGCCGAACGACGTGTGGAAACCGACCCTCAGCTCGAATACCTACAACAACTTCCTGCCGAGCGTGAACTTGCGCACGGACCTGGCGAAGAATGTCGTGCTGCGCGGCGCGGCCAGCCGCACCATGGCGCGTCCTGACTTTGGTGCCCTGGGTGCCTTGAGCCTGAACGACTTGACGATGTCCGGTTCCGGCGGCAATCCGAACCTGAAGCCGATCATGTCGAACAACGTCGATGCGGGCGTGGAATGGTACTTCATGCCGAAGTCGCTGATCGCGGTGAACCTGTATCAGATGAAACTGGGTTCGTATGTCACCTACGGTTCGTCGGTGACGAAGTTCTACAACGCAACTCTCGGTCGCGTAACCGACTACAACATGAGCGCCGCCATCAATACCAAGGCGCGCGTGCGTGGCGTGGAACTGCAGTACACCCAGGACCTGAGCAATGGTTTCGGCTTCAGCGCCAACTACACCTATGCTGACGGCAAGGAAACGCAAGCGGCGCCAAAATCGGCTTGCGCCGATGAAGGCAACTGCGATATGGTCGGCACGTCGAAGAACTCGTACAACCTGTCGGGCTTCTTTGAAAACGCCAAATGGAGTGCGCGCCTGAACTACAGCTTCCGTTCCGCCTTCCTGAATGGCCTGGATCGCAAGAGCGCCATTTACCAGGATGATGTCGGCACCGTTTCGGCTTCCATCAACTACAACATCAACGAGTTCCTGACCCTGTCGCTGGAAGGCAAGGACTTGAACGATCCGCTGTTGAAGTCGTATGCGTCGACCAAAGACCAGCCGCGCGCGTTCTACAAGAACGGCCGCCAGGTATTCTTTGGCCTGCGCGGCAAGATGTAAGACGTTTTACTTGGTTAATGCCTCCCGGCGGACACCCGGGATGGCATGACAATGGCGGAGCGCAGCTGGCTCCGCCATTTTTTTATTGCAAGATGGTTTTCTTTATAGGGTGGGATACCTCCGATGACATTACACGCAATGCTGGCTTGCTTCGCCTGCGCGCTGCCACTGGCCGCCTCTGCCGCTCCCGCCGCGCCGACCTTCGCGCCGGAAGTGGTGGCTTATTATCCCGGCTGGAAATCGGCCGATTTTCCCGTTAACGAGCACAATATTCGCGCTGGCAATGTCAGCCTGATCCAGTACGCGTTCGCCGACATTTGCTGGGATGGCGAACACGGTAACCCGGCGCCCGAGGGTGGTGGCGTGAGCGCCTGCCTCGATGCGCAGGGCCAGCCTTCCCGGCCGGCCAATGGCAGCATCGTGCTGCCGGCGCCGCAAGCCGATGCCGAGAATTTGCGCAAGCTCAATGCGCTCAAGCAAAGTCATCCACGGCTGCGCGTCCTGCTGTCGGTGGGCGGCTGGATCTGGTCGAACCGCTTTTCGGACGTGGCCGCCACGCCGGCCGCGCGCCAGGCATTCATCGCTTCCGCGCTGGAACTGGTGCGCCGGCATGGCCTCGATGGCGTCGATATCGACTGGGAACATCCGGCCACGGGGGGCATTCCCTGTATCGAAGGCAAAGTCTGTCATCGCGGCGACGACAAGGAAAACTATGTGCGCCTGGCCACCGAACTGCGCAGCGCTTTCGACCAGGCGGGCAAGCAGGCGGCTGGCCGCCATTACCTGATCACCATCGCCGCTGGCGCGCATGCCAGCCTGAGCGATGACAGCGACGCCGCGCCGGGCTGGATCGTCCGCTTGGCGGCGCAGCTGGACTGGATCAACCTGATGACGTATGACTACCGCGGCGTATGGGATGCCGAAAATGGCCAGCTGGCACCCCTGTATGCCGACCCGGCCGATCCGCAGCGCGACAAGCATCTGTATGCGGATGCCACCGTGACGCGCTTCCTGCGCGCCGGCGTGCCTGCCGCCAAGCTGGTGCTGGGCGTGCCCTTCTATGGCTATGGCTGGAAGCAGTGCGCCGCCGGTCCCCATGGCGATGGCCTGTACCAGGCGTGCCAGGGCGCGGCCAGCGGCAATGACGCCACGCCGACCTTCACTTACCGGCATCTGCTGGAGCAAGGCTACCTGGTCGATGGCAAGGGCGCACGCGGCTTCCAGCGCCATTGGAATGCCGCGTCGCAAGTACCGTATCTGTACAACCGCGACAGCGGCGTCTTCATCAGCTATGAAGATGCGCAGTCGGTGGCCCATAAAGTGCGCTATATCCGCGACAAGGGTTTGCGCGGCGGCATGTTCTGGGAATTGAGCGGCGATGCGCAGCAGGTGCTGGGCACGGCCCTGGCGCCCATCCTGAAAGGGACGCAGCCATGAACCAGCGCTACCTCGCCCTCGACGTCCTGCGCGGCCTGACCGTGGCCCTGATGATCGTCGTCAATACGCCCGGTGACTGGGGCAGCGTGTATGCGCCGTTCCTGCATGCCGAATGGCATGGTTTTACTGTGACGGACCTGGTCTTCCCCAGCTTCCTGTTTGTCGTCGGCAATGCGCTGGCCTTTGCGTTGGGCAAATATGAGCACCTGGGCCATGGCGCCGTGCTGGCCAAGCTGTGCCAGCGCAGCGCGCTGATCTTTCTGCTGGGCTTTCTGCTGTACTGGTTCCCCTTCTTCAAGCTCGACGATGCGGGACAGTTCGCCTGGTCGCCGCTGTCGCACACGCGCACCCCCGGCGTGCTGCAGCGCATCGCCGTGTGCTACCTGGCCGCCGCCCTGATCCTGCATTACTGGAAGACACGGGGCGCGCTCGTCTTTTGCGCCTGCGCCTTGCTCGGCTACTGGGCCATCCTGGCGACCTGGGGCGACTATACGCTGCACGGCAACGCGCCGGCCAAGCTCGATTTGATCCTGCTGGGCGACAATCATCTGTATCACGGCGAAGGCCTCGCCTTCGACCCGGAAGGCGTGCTCGGTACCTTGCCGGCCATCGTCAATGTGATTGCCGGCTATCTGGCGGGCAGCTTTTTGCGCCAGGCGACGCCGGCACGGCTGCGCTCCAGCTTGCTTCAACTGGCCGTGGCCGGCATCATTTGCGTGGCCGTGGCCCTGTGCTGGAACGAGGTGTTTCCGATCAACAAGAAGCTGTGGACCAGCTCTTACGTGATGCTGGGCATCGGCCTGGATTTGCTGCTGCTGGCGCTGCTGATGTTCATCATCGACGTGCGCAAGATTACGGGCTGGACGTATTTTTTTGAAGTCTTCGGCAAGAACACCCTGTTCATCTACCTGGTGTCGGAAGTGTTGGTGATCATCGCGTTTACCGTGCGCATCGGCAGCGGCAACCTGTACCAGTGGCTGTACCAGCAGTGGTTTACAGGCTGGGCGCCGGCGCGCGTGGGTTCGCTGCTGTTTGCCGTCAGCTTCATGCTGCTGTGCTGGCTGATCGCCTACGCCATGGACAAGCGCAAGATTTATATCAAGGTCTAGCGCTAGAACTTCAGCTTCAGGCCGTAACGCGTGGCCAGCGCGGTGAAGAGCAGCATCAGGGCGGTGACGGCGGCGGCATTCCACAGGCCGGCCGCCCCGCCCGTCTCCAGGTAGGGCCACCAGAAGCGCGGCAGGTGCAGCACGGCCGCCAGTTGCTGCCACAGGTCGGGCACGATGTAGGCGAACAGGGCATTGGTGCCGGCGGGCAACAGCAGCACCGCCCAGGCGCGCCAGCGCCACACATCGATGACGATGTAAAACACGAGGAACAGGGCCAGGATGAGGGCGCTGCAGACCAGGGTATACGATTCCGTCGCCGCGATCTTGTTGATGTGGTGATACGGCCGCAGCAGCAGGCCGGCCGCCAGCAGGCCCAGCGCGAACCACGCCATGAAACGGATGCGCTGCCCATGGCTCAGGGCCGCGTCGCGCAGGAACAGCTGGCCCACCAGGGTGCCGGCCAGCACGTTGGCCGCCGTCGAACCGAGCACTTGCGGCACATTGACGATGGCATTGATGCCTGCCGGCAGGAAATCGAGACTGCCCGCCGTGCCGCCCATGTACAGCACGAGCAGCAGCGCAAACATGCCCATCAGCGCCGTGCCGCTGCCCCGGCACGCCAGGTACATCAAGCTGCACAGCAGATAAGACCAGCCTATCATGCCGAGGATGCCCCACCATGACGGTTGCAGCCAGGTGCTGGAAAACTCGCTATTTAATTCACCGCGGAACGTCGCCAGCAGGAACAACATCAGCACGCCGCCGGCGGCCAGTTCCAGCTTGCCCGCGCCCTGGCGCCACAGCAGCATCATGGCCATATAAAACAGAAGCAAGTACACGGTCTGCGGCAGCAGCGCCGCCTGCGCATCGTAGCGGTAGGCATTCGCCAGCACCACGCCGGCCAGCATCAGGCTGGCGGAGCGCCACAGCAAACGCCCCAGCAAGGCTGGCGTGACGTGGCCGCAATGGCGCTGCAAGGCCAGCGGTATGGCCATGCCCACCATGAACAGAAAGCCGGGAAAGACCAGGTCGGGCACGCTGATGCCATCGGCGCGCGGCCCCGCATGTTCGAGCCAGAAGGCAATGCCTGGCATGCCGGCCAGGTAGTTGACCCAGATCATGGTGACGATCACGCAGCCGCGGAAGGCGTCCAGGCTGATCAGGCGTTCGGCGGGGGAGGTCGATGGCGGCATGGAAGGATGAGAAAAGGTCGAAAAAAAAGCAGCCCCGGCCTGAGCCGGGAACCGCTTTGCGCATGGTGCGGGAGCAGGAATTACTGCGCCGCTGCTGCCGGTGCCGCCGCTGCCGTGGCAGGACGGTTCAGCCACAGGATCCAGTAGCGGGCCAGGTCGCCCACGCCGTCGCCGCCCTTGACCGTTTCCAGGACCTTGATGGCTTCATCTTTCTTGCCGGCCATGGCGTAGGAATAGCCGAGGCGCAGTTTGGCGTCTTCAGGACGCTTCAAGCCGCCCTTGGCGATGCCTTTCTGGATCAGGTCGATACCTTTGTCGAACTGGTCCATCGTCACGAAGGCGTAACCGAGGTTGATCAAGCCCGTGCCATCCTTGCTCTTCATGGCCGAGGCTTCGCCGCTGGCGATGTTTTTCGCATCGTCGGCGGCAGCCTTGTTGGCTTGATCGCGCAGTTTCTTGTGCTTGGCGGCATTCGCACCCGTGCCCAGCACACCTTTGGCAAAGCCCGCGTCGAGGACTTTTTTCGCTTCCGTCGGGAAGGCGTTCTGCAAGGCGATTTCAGCCATGTCGCTGTAATCTTGCGGTGGCATGGTGCCCACGGCCTTGAATTGCAGGCGCAGCACGTCGAGTGCGAAGCGGTCCGAATAGCCGGCCTTGCCTTGCGTGCGGCTCAGCAAATCGCTCCAGTAGTCATCCGACGGGTAGTAGCGCACCAGATTTTCCATGGCGACCAGGTAGGTGGCCGGGTCCTTGCTCTTCGAACCCGTATTGGCCAGCAATTGCAGTTCTTCGATGGTCGGCGTCTTGCCCGCTTGCTGCTTGGCCATCAGGTCGGCCATCAGTTCCTGTTTCGCGCGCGCGAAATCATTGCTGAAGTAGTAGGCGCGAATGATGTAGGGACGCACGGTGGCCACGTCGCCTGTTTCCGTTTGGTAACGGGTGAACCACTTGATGGCGTTCGGATAATCCTTGGCGTTGTAGTGGTAGTTGGCCAGCGCCTGGATGAAGTCGCCCTGGGCTTTCTTGTCCAGCTTGCCCGATTCGATCACCGCTTCCAGTGCCGTCATGGCCATGGCCGCATTGTTGGTGGTGGAGGCCAGCGCCACGCGCAGGCGGTTCAGCACGAACAATTCGTAGGGCGTCAGGGCGGGAATGGCGGCGGCCTGGTCGATGCGGCTTTGTACGTCGGCGTAGTTTTTCGCATCCATCGATGCCTTCACGGCGTCCGGATCGAGCAGCTTGAATACTTCAGGGCGCACTGTGTCGACCGGGGCGGCGGCGGGTGCACCGGCGGCAGCGGCTGGCTTGGCATCCTGCGCGTGCGACAGGGTTGGCAGGACGTTCAGGCCGATGGCGGCCAGGATCAGGCTGAGACGGGCAAGACGGAATTGGGACATGGGTTATCCTTCAATCAATAACAAAAATACGCACCTGCAGTGGCAGCCGCAACATCGCGCAGCAGCCTCGCAAAGGGGCAGGGAAGCTCGAAAAAACACATTTCCGCCAGTCTGCCTGCATAAGACAAACAGAAGCGGCATGATACAGAGCGGCTATTGTCACATAAACGGCTGAGCGGGTGCGGCAAACGTGCGCGCCAGTGCTTGCCCTGCGGCATCGAACAGCAGGCAGCGCTGCGGCGGCAAATGCAGGCGCATGGCGTCGCCCGCCCGGCGCACGCCATCCTCGGCCGGCAGCTTGACGGCCAGCATGTCGTTTACGCCCGGCATGCTGGCGTAAACGATGGCCACGTCGCCCAGGTATTCGACATGGCTGACACTGGCATCGATCACGTTGTTGTTCTCCGTCTCCCTGTGCTGCAGGCTGACATGCTCGGCGCGCACGCCCAGGGTCAGCTGCTCGCCCGGCGCCACGGCGTCACCGTGCGCCTCGACTTCGATCACGGCGCCGCCGGGCAGGCGCACGGCCACCGAACCGGGGCCGCAGGCGACGGCCTCGCAGGCGATGAAGTTCATCTTCGGCGCGCCCAGGAAGCCGGCCACGAACAGGTTGCCGGGATGGTTATATAGCGCGTGCGGACTGCCCACCTGCTCGATGCGCCCGCCGTTGAAGACGACGATGCGCTCGCCCAGGGTCATGGCCTCGACCTGGTCGTGCGTGACGTAGATCATGGTGGTTTTGAGTTCCTGGTGCAGGCGCGAAATCTCCACGCGCATCTGCACGCGCAGCGAGGCGTCGAGGTTCGACAGCGGCTCATCGAACAGGAAGACCTTGGGTTTGCGCACGATGGCGCGGCCGATGGCCACGCGCTGGCGCTGGCCGCCCGACAGGTCCTTCGGTTTGCGTTTGAGCAAAGGTGTGATCTGCAGGATCTCGGCCGCGCGCTCGACGGCGGCGCGCACCTCCGCCTTCTTGTGTCCGGCCAGGCTGAGGGCGAACGCCATGTTCTCGTACACCGTCATGTGCGGGTACAGGGCATAGCTCTGGAAGACCATGGCCAGGCCCCGCTCGGCCGGCGCGATGTCGTTGGCCAGCTTGCCGCCGATATGCAGCTCGCCGTCCGTGATGTCTTCCAGCCCGGCGATCATGCGCAGCAGGGTCGATTTGCCGCAACCGGACGGCCCCACGAAGACGACGAATTCGCCGTCGCGGATATCGAGGTCGATGCCGTGGATGACCGGGTGCTTGTCGTCGTACAGCTTGACGATATTCTTTAAAACGATGTGTGCCATGGGGTGAGTGATTCCTAGCTGGCGCTGGCCGGCGCGGAAGTGGCGCCGGCATCAGATGGGTCGGAGGTATCCTTCGGGCCGATGCGCATGAAGCGCGACAGGATCAATACGGGCACGGCCGACACCAGCACCCACAGGAAAAAGGTCTTGTAGCCGAGCGCCGTCTGGATGTCGCCGCTGATCATCTTGAACAGCACGAAGCCCAGCTGCATCACGCCCGTGGCGAACGCATAGTGGGCCGTCTGGTACTTGCCGACGGAGACCACCTGCATCATGAACAGGATCAGGCCGACGAAGCCGAAGCCATAGCCGAACATTTCCACGCTCAGTGCGGCCGTGATCAGGGTCAGGTCGGTGGGCATGCTGTGGCTCAGGTAATAGAACACCAGGTTCGGCAAATTCATGGCCAGGATCAGGAAGAACATGGCGCGCTTCAGGCCCAGCCACGACGTGAAGTAGCCGCCGCCTATGCTGCCCAGCAAAAAGGCCACAGTGCCGGCCGTGCCGTACACGGCGCCCACTTCCGTCGTCGACAGGCCCAGGCCGCCCAGCTCGCGCGCTTCGCGCAGGAACAGCGGGCCGATGGTCTGCACTTGCGCCTCGCCGGCGCGGAACAGGATGATGAAGGCGATCATGCCCCAGATGCCGGGCTTTTTCAGGAAGTCCACCAGCACGTCCCACAGGGTGCGGCTGATGCCTGCCACGCTCTCGTCGGCCACGGCCGCATTGCGCACCTGCGGCAGCGCCCACAGGTGGTACGCGGCCAGCGACAGCATCATGGCGCCGATGATCAGGAAGATGACCGACCAGGCAGGCTTGACGCCGATATTTTTTTCCAGGTAACCGGCCAGGATCACCAGGCCGCCCAGCGAGATGAATTTGCCCGCATTGAAGAAGGCGCCCTGCCAGCCCGCGTAGGCCGCCTGCTGCTTGTCGGACAGGCTGGCGATGTACAGGCCGTCGCAGACGATGTCGTGCGTCGACGAGGCCAGCGCGGCGACGAACAGCACGGCGATGCAGGCGGCGAACCACAGCGGCGTTTGCAGCGCCAGCGCGATCAGGCCCAGGCTCAGGCCGCCAAGGAACTGGAACAGCACCACCATGGTCTTCTTGCTCGACGCCAGCTCCAGGAAGGGGCTCCACAGCGACTTGAAGACCCAGGCAAAGCCGATCAGGCCCGTCCAGCGGGCGATCTGGTCGTTCGGCACGCCCATGCTCTTGAACATCAGGCCGGCCACCAGCGCGACCGCGTAAAACGGCAGGCCCTGGGCGAAGTACAAGGTGGGCACCCACGAAATCGGGCTGCGGACGCCGCCCTGGCTACGGTTGCTGCTGCTGGTCTTGTCGTTCATGGATGCTTCCTCGGGTCGTCTTGAAAGTGCGGTTTGATTCGGTGGCAAGGGCGGCGCTCACTGGCAGCGTCGCCTGGCCTCGGCCATGATGATGCGGTCGGCCGCCTCCTGCGCGTACACGCCGCTGGCGGGCGGGTAGCGTGCGGCCATGGCCGCCAGGCGCTGCAGCCGCGCGCCCACCGCTTGCAGCGGCAGGGCGCCAGAGGCCAGCGCGGCGCCCACGTCGTCCAGCGCGGCCGGCAACTGCGCGGCATCGGCCAGCAGCGCCATGTCGGCGCCGGCGAGCAGGGCGCGCGCGCCGACGTGCGCGCCTTGCGCGTCGATGCCGGGCGTGAGCAGCACGCCGCCATAGCCCCACTGCTGGCGCAGCAAGCCATGCATCACCGCGGGCGACAGGTTGGCGGGCTGGCTTGCGTCGAGGGCTGGATAGGCCACGTGCGCGCCCATCATCGAGGCCGTCCGCGTGGCGGCCTGGCGAAACGGCACGAAATCGTGTTCTTCCAGCTGCGAGCGGGTCTTGTCAACGCTGGGGAGCTGGCCGCCGGCGCCGTGCCGCGGCAGGTACAGCCTGGCGCAGCACGCCACGCCCTCGGCCTGGCAGCCCGCCGTCCAGGCTTGCGCCATGGCGGCCGCTTGTGCCGGATCGCCGCCAAACGCCTGCGCCGCGCCGGTGTCGAGATTGATCAGGGGCGCCAGTAGCCAGTTGATGCCCAGTGCGCGCAAGCCGCGCGCCGTCGCCGCGCCCGTGCCGTTGGCCAGCTCCGCGTCGCCAAGGGCGCACAGGTCCATGGCGCCCGGTGGCTGCGGCAGCCATGCCGGATAGGCCGAAGGCACGCCGGCCGGGTCGATGGCGATCAGCGCTTGCGGACCCAGGGCGCGCCGCAAGTCCGCGCTCAGGCGCGTCAGCTGCGCCGCATCGCGCAGATTGGCCGCGCGCAGGCACACGGCGCGCACGCCGCTGGCCTGCAGCCATTGCGCCGTGGCCGCATCGAGTTCGATGCCGGGGATGCCCGTCATCAGCAGCTGCCCGGCAAGCCGGCGCAGGTCGGTGGCGATGGCGGCGCTCATTTGACGGCGCCGTCCATGCCGCGCATGAAGAAGCGCTGGGTAAACAGGAATGCCAGCAAGGTCGGCACGATGGTGATCAGGGTGCCGGCGGCGATCACGCGCGTGCTGCTGCCGAACGTGCCGCGCAAATACAGCACGCCCACCGACAGGGGGAATTCATCGGGCTTGCTCATGACGATGGAGGGCCAGATGTATTCATTCCACGATTCGACGGCCGTCAGGATGCCGACGGTGGCCAGCCATGGCGTGATCAGCGGCAGCATGATGCGGCTGAAGATGACCCACTCGGAGGCGCCGTCCACGCGTGCGGCGTCGATCAGGTCTTGCGGCACTTCCTCGAACGCCTGCTTGAGCAGCAAAATGGCCACGGCCGTCACCACGTTGGGCAGGATCACGCCCGTGTAGGTGTCGACCAGGCTCATTTGCGTGATGGTGATGAAGTTGACGAGAAAATTCACCTCCGACGGCAGCACCAGCGTGGCCAGGATCAGGCCGAACACGAGTTTGCGGCCACGGAATTTCAGGCGCGCCAGCGGATACGCGGCCAAAGAGCACAGCAGCAGTTTCCAGAACACGGTGAACACGGCGATCAGCACGGAGTTCTTGAAGAACGACCAGATGGGAATCGCATTGAACACTTCGATGAAGTTCTCAAAAGACGGCGCCTTCGGCCAGAAGGTGGGCGGGAAGGCGAAGATATTGCCTT
Organism: Janthinobacterium sp. PAMC25594; assembly: GCF_019443505.1. NCBI lineage: Bacteria > Pseudomonadati > Pseudomonadota > Betaproteobacteria > Burkholderiales > Oxalobacteraceae > Janthinobacterium > Janthinobacterium sp. PAMC25594. The sequence goes on along the minus strand of NZ_CP080377.1, from coordinate 2,586,270 downwards.
CCGTGGAAATGGCCGTCACCAGCGTCCACCAGAACGGGAAGACGCAGACGACGGCGATCGCGCACAGCACGGCATAGTGGCCCAGTATTTGCAGGCGGGTTTTCAGGGGGCGGAAACGGGTTTTCATGGTCAGCGGTGCTTCGGTTTCAAATAGCGAAGGCACAGCAGGGCGATGCCGATGCAGAATAGCGAGACGACGAAACTGGCGGCCAGCGCGCGCGGCAGTTTCAAGTGTTTGAGGCCCTGGTCATACGCGTAGTACAGCGCCGTGAAGGTCGAGTTCATCGGGCCGCCCTGGGTCAGCACGTCAACTTCCTGGTAAGCCTTCAGGGCCGCCAGCACGGACAGGATGGAGCACAGCATGATGGTGGGGCGCAGCATCGGCACGGTGATTTTCCAGAAGCGCTGCCAGCGGTTGGCGCCATCGAGCATGGCCGCTTCCTGCATGTCCGACGGGATCGACTGCAGCGCCGCCAGGTACATCACCATGTACCAGCCCAGGCCGCGCCACAAGGTGACGAACATGACGGCGAACAGGGCCAGGCTGTCGTTCGTCAGCCAGCCCACGGGCGCGTTCACGAGTTTCAGGGTCAGCATCACGTAGTTCAAGGCGCCCTGTTCGTGGAACATGAAGCCCCACATGATGCCGACCACGGAAACGGTGGTCACCACGGGCACGTAGAAGGCGGCGCGGAACAAACGGATGCCGGGCAGGCGGTTGTTCACCAGCACGGCCAGCACGATGGCGCCCACTTGCACGAAGGGCACCATCAGCAAAAACATCAGCGAATTCTTCAGGCCCGAGACGAACATCTCGTTGTTGAAGATATAGCGGAAATTGTCGAGGCCGACGAAGCGCGTCTCGCGTATCAGGCTGTAGTCGGTGAACGCCAGCACGGAGCCGTAGCCGACGGGCCAGAAGGAAAAGGCGGCCAGCAGCAGCAGGGCCGGGGCGAGAAACAGCCAGGCTTGCAGAGTGTGGCGGTGGGCGAGTTTCATGGTGTCCTTAGTGGCGCGGCAGGGTGGCCAGCTTGCGGTTCCAGATGGCGACGGCCTGGTCCAGCGCCTGTTTCACGTCCTGCTTGCCCGTCACGCCCGCCTCGACGGCTTTTACCAGCGAGCGGCGCAATTCGTCGTAGTCGTCGATGCCGGCCACGTACAGCGTGCGCGAGTGGCCCATCGACAGGGCGCCGGCGGCGACGGCTTTCTCGGCCGCGCCCGCGTTCTGCGGCGTGGACAGAAAAAACGGGTCGGCCGCCGCCTTGATCGTGGTGGGGAAGACGCTGGCCTGCCTGGCGAATTCGAGCTGGTTGGCGTCGTTCGTCAGGAAGCGCGCGAACTTGCCGACCGATGGCAGCAGGTGCGCCGGCACGCCTTTCGGGATGGCGAAGTGCACCAGCCAGCCGCCGTCGGCGATGCCGGTGGGGCCCAGCGGCGCGGGCGCCACGTCGGTGATGGCGTAGATGTCTTTCGCATCGCCGCGGATGCGCTGCATGGCCGTCGGCGGCGCCAGCAGCATGCCCAGGCGGCCGCCCTTGTAGGCGTCGATCACGGCCGGGAAGTTATCTTCGGCGAACAGGCTTTCCTTCAGCAGGCCGCCGACCTTGTAGGTGTCGGCCAGTTTCTGCACCAGCGCCACGTGCCGCGGCGAATTGAAGACGGCGCGGTTGTCGGTGATGACGGCCAGGCCCTGCTGCATGAACAGGCCATCGATTTTAGAGAGGGCGGGGGCGATGCCGGCCTTGCCCGTGCGTTGCGCGATCTGGCGCGCGAACGCCAGCTGTTCATCGAGGCTGGCGGGGCCGCGCGTGAGGCCCGCCTGCTTGAAAATGGCGGTATTGAAGGCGATCACCGCGACATTGCTGTACATGGGGAAGCCATAGGTGCGGCCCTTGAAGCGCAAGTCTTCCAGGGCGCTGGGAATGTAGCTGGCGCGCGCTGGCGCGATCAGGCCATCGACTTGTGTGAGCAAGCCGTCGCGCGCAAATTCGTCGGCCCAGGGCACGTTCAGGCTGACCAGCGCGGGCGGCGTGCCGGCCACGATGCGCGTGACCAGCTTGGTCTGGATGACGTCCCACGGGAAGTCGATCCATTCGATTTTGACGTCGGGATTCTGCGCTTCATAGCGCGCCACCACCGCATTGAAATACGGCGTGAACTTGGGCTTCATGCTGAAGGTCCAGAATTCGATTTTCTCGGCAGCCCATGCCTGTGGCGCGAGCAGGCCCGCGCAGGCAAATGCTGCCAACAGTCTCTTGATCGTCATTTTTATCCTGGAGCGTGGCGCTCCAATGTCCATGAGTCCGCGGCGCGGGTACATGCCCTTGCCGTCGCTTATATTCTTTTCGCATACTGCGGCCGGCAGCCGCGTCCCGTGCCGGGGCGCAGTTGCCGGGTACTGCCTGTTAGTTCGTTTTGGTGACCTTGCTCAGGTGGCGCGGCGCATCCGGGTCCATGCCGCGCGCGGCCGACAGTTTCGCCGCCATCACGTAGAAGGACTGGATGGCGACGATCGGATCGAGATCTGGCGTGGCCGCCACGGGCAGGGTCAGGTCGCGCTCGGCCACGTCGGCGGGCGCCGCCAGCAGAACCTTGGCGCCACGGCCGCGCATCTCTGTTGCCAGTTGCAGCAGGCCGGCTTGCGTCGGGCCGCGCGTGGCGAAAATCAGCAGCGGGTAGCCGTCTTCGATCAGGGCCATCGGGCCGTGCTTGATTTCGGCACCGCTGAACGCTTCGGCCTGCAGGGCCGAGGTTTCCTTGAATTTCAGCGCCGCTTCCAGCGCCACGGGGAAGCTGATGCCGCGTCCCACGACCATGATGTTACGCGCCGGTGCCAGCACATCGATCGCGGGCGACCAGTCGATGCGCGTCGCTTCAAGCAGCGCTTCGGGCAACGCTTCCAGGCCCGCCTGCAGCTCGGGGTCGTTCTGCCACTGGGCCACCATGCGCGCGCCGGCGACCAGGCTGGTGATGAAGCTCTTGGTGGCGGCGACGCTTTGTTCCTTGCCGGCGCGCAGGGGCATGGCCCATTCGGCGGCGTGCGCCAGCGGCGAATCGATGTCGTTGACGAGGGCCACGGTGGTGGCGCCGCCGTCGCGGAAGTAGCGGATCGGTTCGACCACGTCCGGGCTTTGGCCCGATTGCGAAATCGAGATGGCCAGCGTATCGCGCGTCACCAGCGGCGATTTGTTCAGGGTCACCAGCGACATCGGCAGCGAGGCGACGACACGGCCCAGGCGCGCCATGATCAGGTAGGCGACGTAGTTGCAGGCGTGGTCGGAGCTGCCGCGCGCGATGGTCAGCGCGGTCGAGAACGAGGTGCTCCTCAATTTGCGGCCCAGTTCCGCGTAACGTTCCGTGTCGCTGGCCAGTTGCAGGGCGACGCATTCGGCGGCGGAAATGGCTTCTTTAAGCATCATTGAGGTCACAGATTTCTCCTTCTATATATACAGCTTTGAGTTTGAGATCGCGATCGAGTACCACCAGATCGGCGTAAGTGCCGGGGGCCAGCCGGCCGCGTTCTTCCAGGCCCAGGTAATCGGCGGCATTGGTCGACACGCGCTTGGACGCGTCGGCCAGGTCCAGTCCCAGTCCCACCAGGTTGCGCAGCGCCTGGTCCAGGGTCAGGGTGCTGCCCGCCAGCGTGCCGTCGGGCAGGCGCACGCCGCCCATGCATTTCTGCACGGCGTGGCGGCCCAGCATGTATTCGCCGTCCGGCATGCCGGTGGCGGCGGTCGAATCGGTGACGCAGTACAGGCGCGGGATGGCGCGCAGGGCCACCTTGATGGCGCCCGGGTGCACGTGCAGCAGGTCGGGGATCAGTTCCGCATATTCGGCGTGCGCCAGGGCTGCGCCGACCATGCCCGGCTCGCGGTGGTGCAGGCCGCTCATGGCGTTGAACAGGTGCGTAAAGCCCATGGCGCCATGCTCCAGCGCGGCCACGCCGTCCTCATAGGAGCCGAGCGTGTGGCCGATCTGCACGCGCACGCCGGCGTCGGCCAGGGCGCGCACCAGGTCCAGGTGGCCGGCGATTTCCGGCGCCACGGTGATGACGCGCAGTTTGGCCAGCGTTTGCAGGCGCTCGATTTCGGCCAGGGTGGCGGCGCGCGCGTAGTTCGGCTGCGCCCCGAGCTTGCCGGAATTGATGTACGGGCCTTCCAGGTGGGCGCCCAGCACGCGCGCCGTGTTCGGGCGGCGGTGGTTGGCGGCGATGCCGATGGCCGTCAGGGCCACGTCGATATCTTCCGGCGGCGCCGTCATGGTGGTGGCCAGGAGGCTGGTGGTGCCGTGGCGCGCGTGGATGGCCGCGATGGTGTAGACGGCTTCGCCGCCTTCCATGATGTCCTTGCCGGCGCCGCCGTGCACGTGCAGGTCGATAAAGCCGGGCAGAATATAATCGTCGCTGTTGCCTGACGGGTGGAGGGAATCGCCGGTGATGCTGTCGACGCGCTCGCCGAAGGCGATGGCGCCGTGGATCCAGCCGCCGGGGGTAAGGATATTGCCTTTGATAGTGCTGCTCATCTGCGCGACTCCGCTACGAATTCATAATAATCACTGCGGCAATACGAGTGGGTCAGTTCCACCGCTGCGCCGTTGTCGAGATAACTGACACGGGTGATGTGCAGCATGGCTTCACCCGTCTTGATATTGGCCAGCTTGGCCTGTTCCGCCGTGGCGTTGACGGCGCGGATATGCTGCAGCGCGCGCATCGGGATGGTGCCGCGCGACTCCAGATAGCCGTACAGCGAATCGGTGACCTGCTGCGGGTCCGGCATGTACAGCGCGGGGATGGTGGTCGTCTCGATCGCCATCACCACTTCGTCGGCCGTGCGCAGGCGGCGCAGGCGCGCCACCGGCATGTGCGGCGACAGGCCCAGCGACAGCAGTTCCAGCGGCGCCGCCACGCCGATATCGCGCTGCAGCCAGCGCGAGCCGGCCGTGAAGCCCCGCTGGCGCAATTCTTCCGAAAAGCTCGTCAGGCGCGACAGCGGCTGCTCCAGCTTGGGCGTGATGTAGGTGCCCGAGCCGCGCCTGCGCGTCAGCATGCCCCGGTCGCACAGCATGTCGATGGCCTTGCGCGCCGTGACGCGCGAGATTTCCAGGATGTCCGATAGCACGCGCTCGGAGGGCAAGGCCTGGTTGGCGCGCCAGTCGCCGCTGGCGATGCCGTCCGACAGCATGTTCGCCAGTTGCATGTAGAGCGGCGTGTCGCTGGCGGGATTCGGTTTGAAGGCGGACAGTTTGGTCAGCATGGTCATTGCTCCTGCAAGTGCTTGCTGATCAGGCGCAGGCCGCCTGCGGCCGAGTCGCCCTGTGCCGGCACGACCAGTTGCAACAGTGCCGCCGGCAGGTAGGCCGACAAGGGCGCCGCCAGGCCGCCGCACAGGGCCACGGGCAAGGTGCCGGCCGGGTCGAGCGCCCTGGCGATGAGGGCGATCTGCTGGCCCGCGTCGTTCAGGATGGTGCGCGCCACCACGTTGCTGGCCGCATGTTCGAGCACCAGCCGCGCCAGTTGCGCGAACGTGGTCTGGCTGGCGGCCGCCAGCCACACTTGCATGGCGTTGCGCTGGCCGCCGCAGGCGTCGATGACGGCCGTGGCAAAGGCGCTGCCGGGCACGCGCCCGTCGACCACCTGCTGCGCGTGGTTGATGGCGTGCATGCCGATCCAGGCGCCGCCCGCTTCGTCGCCGGAGGGAAAGCCCCAGCCGCCCACTTCGTGGCGGCTGCCGTCCGCGTGCAGCACTTCGCCTACGCTGCCGGTGCCGATGGCAACGATGACGCCGGGCTGGCCCGCGTGCGCGCCCAGCAGGGTGGTCAGGGCATCCGATTCGAGTGCCACCAAGGCATAGCCGGGATTGTGTTCGACAAAGCTGGCGGCCCACTGCTTGTTGTGCACGCCGGCCAGGCCCAGGCCGATGGCCATACGCTGCAAGGAAGGCTGTTCCAGGCCGGCGGCGCGGAAGGCCAGGGTGACGGCATGCGCCACGGACGTCCAGGCCCGTTCGATGCCCAGACCCAGGCCGGATGGGCCGCTTTGTCCCTGCGCCAGTTCCTGGCCATCGAGGCGCGCCAGGCGTACGCGGGTGCCGCTGCCCCCGCCGTCGACGCCGATTATGTATTCGATCATGTTGTGCAGTCCCGCATATGGTTGATTGCGCCTGTCTCGTTTTTTTATTTGTCGGGCGGCGAAAAAGCTGAAGGCACTATATTGTCGCCTCGATGGCTTGTCAACAGGTATTTAAGTGGTATTAACAAATGCTTTGTGCGATGCCGCGCCATGCCCGAGGTGGTGATTGCAAGTATTTGTTAATAAAGGGATTTTTGTGTTTCGTGAATGGTATTGAAATTGGCCTTGTTTAATGCCAATTTTTTCAGACTGGTCTATGTCTGGTGTTGCGCTATTGCTTGTATGCATGCTTGGCAAGGCGCGCCATGAAGAGTAAAGTCCGCCTTTTACACCTGAGTTGGAAGAGCATGATGAACGACAAGGCAGCAAAGAGCGAGTACTGGGACGACTGGCAGCAAGAGGCGCTGGCCGCCGGCGTGTCGGCGCCGCTGGCCAAGCTGGGCATGGAAATGATGCGCACGCACCGCAAGAACCGCTGGCCGAAGGATTTCCTGGGCCGCGAAAGCGATGGCCCGGTCATGATCGAAATGTGCCTGGAAGACGAGGCCGAAACGGAATTGTTCTTTATCGAGAACCTGTATCCCTACGATGCGGAGCTGATCGAAAAGACGCGCCGCCGCCTGTGCCTGCACTGATAGGGCGCTGATGCCTGACTGGAACGGCCGCCTTGTGCGGCCGTTTTGCTTTTCGGGTGGCATTTTCATGGGGGAGTGTCATAATGGCCCAGGCATTTTCGCCCAAGCATGGAGTAGATGATGAGCAAGGCACAGGACAGCAAGAAAGAAGCCAAGAAGGAACCGGCCAAGAGCATGAAGGAAAAGAAGGAAGCCAAGAAGGTCAAGAAAGAAGAGCGCAAGCGCTGATCATGCGCGTGCGCCGTGCATTGATGCGTCCCTGGCGTGCGCCGGCCCTGCTGGCGGCGTTCGCCTTGCTGGGCTTCGGTGTCCCCGTGTCCGGCGTGCTGGCGCAGGCCAAGCCGCCGCCGTCCACGTTCGGGCAAGTGGTGGGCAATGCCGTGCTGTGCATCGACCAGATCGACAACAAGGCCTTCTATGCCTATTTGCTGACGGCTTTCGGCCCCGCCTACAAGCATGAAGGGGGCGCCTACTGGTTCCGCACGGACGCCACCCTGTGGGGCGCGCCCGTGACCGACGTGATCGTCAGCGACGACACCAGCCCCCTCGTCTTCATGGGCGTGGTAGCCGATTCGACGCCGGAAAAGCTGGAACCGGCCATCCGCAGCGCCTCGGGCCTGCGTTTCAATAAACTCGACAATTCCGCCTTTCCTGTCCGTGGTTCCATGCCTGGCAGTAAAATCGTCTACTTCCGTAGCAAGGCGAAAGTGTATTGCGCCAAATACAAGCCGTTGCCGCCCGCCCGCACCCGCTGAGGGGTTCGGCTTGCCGCCGCGCATTTTGATCGTTTCATCCGCAGGGTCTCCATGTACACGCATTATTTCCAGCTCAAACAATCGCCGTTCTCGATCGCCCCCGATCCGCGCTACCTGTTCATGAGTGAACGCCACCGCGAAGCGCTGGCGCACCTGCTGTATGGCGTGGGCAGCGGCGGCGGTTTCGTGCTGCTGACGGGAGAAATCGGCGCCGGCAAAACCACCGTGTGCCGCTGCTTCATGGAACAGATTCCGGAAAACTGCCAGCTCGCGTATATCTTCAATCCGAAACTGTCCGTCGAGGAATTGCTGCTGTCGATTTGCGAGGAATTCCGCATAGCCGTGGCGCCCGGCGTGGCCAGCGTGAAAGGCTATGTCGACGCCATCAATGCGCATTTGCTGGCCAGCCATGCGCAGGGCAAGAACAATGTGCTGATCATTGACGAAGCGCAAAACCTGTCCGCCGCCGTGCTGGAGCAGCTGCGTTTGCTGACCAACCTGGAAACGAGCGAGCGCAAGTTGCTGCAGATTATCCTGATCGGCCAGCCGGAATTGCGCGCCATGCTGGCCCGGCCCGAGCTGGAGCAGCTGGCGCAGCGCGTGATCGCCCGTTATCACCTGGGGTCGCTGACGGCGGACGAGACGGCCAGCTATATCCGCCACCGCCTGGCCGTGGCGGGCAGCACGGCGCAGACGCCGTTCGCGCCGCGCCTGATGGCGCAGATCCATGCCTTGAGCAAGGGAGTGCCGCGCCGCATCAACCTGCTGTGCGAACGCGCGCTGCTGGGTGCCTATGTGGAAAACCAGCCGCAGGTGACGCGCCAGATATTGCGCCGTGCCGCCGAGGAAGTGTTTGCGGAAGAGGGCAAGCCGGCTGCCGGACGGGGCTTGCGCTGGCCGCACGTGGCCGGTGGCGTGCTGGCCGGTGCGCTGGTGACGGCCGCGCTGGCCTGGCACTTTATGCCGCGTGCCAGCGTGCCCGCCCCGGCGGCCGTCGCACCGGCCTTGGCCGCATCCGTGCCGGCCGCGTCCGCAGCGGTGGCCGCGCCTGTCCTTGCCAGCGTGCCGGACCGCAACGCCGTGCTGCGCCAGCTGGCCGCCCTGTGGGGCGAGCAGTTGCCGGCCGGCGACGCTTGCCAGGCGGGCGCCCGTGCCGGCCTGCGCTGCCTGTACAGCCGGGGCGGCATCGCCGAACTGCGCGTGCTCGATACTCCCGCCATGCTGGCGCTGCGCGACGGGGAGGGTAGGGAACAGCTGGCGCTGCTGACGCGCTTGCAGGGCGAGACGGCCACCTTGATGCTCGATGGCAAACCACAAAGCCTGCCCCTGGCCCAGCTGGCGCAGCGCAGCGATGGCAGTTTTACCACCTTCTGGCGCGCCCCGCGCGGCTGGCGCGACGAAGTGCCGCTGGGTGCCCGTGGCGCCGACGTGGATTGGCTGGCGCAGCGCCTGGCGCAGCAGCGTGGCTTGCCGGCACCGGCCGCCAACCTGCCGCTCGATGCCGAGATGCAAGGCCAGCTGCGAGCTTTCCAGCAGAGCCAGAACTTGCGGGCCGATGGCCTGGCAGGTCCGAAAACGTACATACGCCTGAGGCAACTGGGTGACAACGCGGAGCCGCGCCTGAGCAGCGCAGCTCCTGCCGTGGCAGCACCCGCTGCGACGGCGATCGTGGCGGGGAAATAAGATGTCCTACATACTTGAAGCATTGAAAAAATCGCAGGCCGAGCGCCAACTGGGCGAGTTGCCGTCGATTCACGCACCGCAAGTGCAGCTGCATGATGGCGCGGCGTCCGCTTCTGCGCGGCGCACGCCCGTGTGGCTGGCGCTGGGCGGCGTCGTCGTGGCCGTGGCTGCCGCACTGCTGCTGTGGCAGCCTTGGCAGGCGGACGCGGCGTCGCCTGCGGCCGTTGCTGTCGTGCCAGCCGTGCTGGCCCAGGCCGTGCCCGCTCCCTTGCCCGTGGCTGCCCCGCCAGCGGCGGTCGCACCCGCACCCGCGCCGCTGGCGGCCTCCGTGCCGCCAGCGGCCACCGCCGCGCCCGTGCACCATGCCAGGCCCGTGGCGGAGCCGAAGCAGGAGACGCCCGGTCAGGCCGTGTCGCCGCCCGTTGCGGCCCCGGCGCCCGCAGTGCCGCCCACGCCCGCCGCCGAGGAAACCGTACCCGGCATGCGCGACCTGCCCGAGCCGATACAGCGGCAAATTCCCGCCATTGCCATCGGCGGCTATATCTATTCGAAGAATCCGGCCGACCGTCTGTTGCTGATCGACAAGGTGCTGCGCCACGAGGGCGAAGAGCTGGCACCGGGTCTGGTGCTGGAAAAGTTGCAGCCGAAGGCGGCCATCTTCAGTTTCAAGGGTTACCGCTACCGCGTGCCGTATTGACTTGTTGCGCATCAAGGCCGGGCCGCCATAGCTGAACCATACTGACCTGGCCTGGTCGAACCAGGGTCGCTGCGCCCGTGTGCGCGGCCGGGGAGTTCCCATGATTGCTGCCGCCAGTGAAGGCGTGCTTGATGCGGATGTGCCGGAAAACCTGGCGCGCATCGAGCATATCGTCGTGCTGATGATGGAAAACCGCTCGTTCGACCACATGCTGGGCTACCTGAGCCTGGAAGGAGGGCGCACCGACATCGACGGCTTGCAGGCCAGCCATGCCAATGTGCATGCGGGCGTGACGTATCCCGTGCACCATTTGCGGCGCACGGCCTTCGGCCCGCAACAAGACCCGTCGCATACGGGCCTGTCGGTGGCGCAGCAATTGCAAAACAATAACGGCGGCTTCGTCGACGACTATGCGCAAACGCATCCGGGCGACCCCGACATCGACCTGGTGATGGGTTACTACAATGCGGCCGACTTGCCCATGTATGATTTCCTGGCGCAGCAGTTCTGCGTCTGCGACCGCTGCTACAGTTCCGTGCCGGGCGCCACCTGGCCCAACCGCCTGTATGCGATCAGCGGCAAGGCGGCCGGCAGCCGCGACAGCAAGCGCGTGCCCCTGTATGCGAACAAGTCCTTCGTGCGCCACCTGGACCGGGCCCAGGTCGGCTGGAAATTCTATTCCGCCTGGAAACCCTGGAGCCTGGCCTTCAGCGACGACCATTACCGCTCGTCCGAGTGGTATGAGCCCTTCGGCTCCAGCGGTCGCCGCTATGGCTTCATCGGCGATGCGCTGGCGGGCACCTTGCCCCCGGTCAGCTGGATCGATCCGCATTTCTTCGAGAATGACGACCACCCGCCGGCCGATATCCGCGCCGGCCAGGCGCTGGTGGCGCAGGTTTACCAGGCCCTGTCGCGCGGTCCCGCCTGGGCGCGCACCTTGCTGATCCTCAGCTATGACGAACACGGCGGCTTTTTCGACCATGTGCCGCCGCCCGCCGCCGACGACGACGACCCCGCGTTTCGCCAGTACGGCGTGCGCGTGCCCATGCTGCTGGTGTCGCCGCTGATCGCGCCGGGCAGCGTCAGCCATCAGGTGGTCGATCACACGTCGATCATCAAAACCATCCTGCAGCGCTTTTGCCGCGCCGCCGATGGCGGCTTGCCCCAGATGGGCGCGCGCGTGGCGGCCGCCAGCGGCCTGGGCGCGGCGCTGACCCTGGCGCAGCCGCGCGCGGCCCCCGTCGTGCCCTTGGCTGTGCTGGCGCAGCGGGCCGCCTGGGAAGCGGACGGGCGGGCACACGACTTCGCCCCGCTGGAGCCAGCCGGCGAGATGGCTGCCGTTGCCGCCGTGCCCGTGCAATCCGATGCCGAGGCGGGCGCGATCGCCGCCCACCGGCAATTGGCGCGCATGGCCAGGAATGCGCAGGCGGTGAATGATAAAAAAGCGGGCAAACCAGCGGGCAAGACGGCGCCGAAGTCGGCGGGCCGGCGCGCGCGGCAGGACGGCAAGCCGGTGCCGTCCGACGCCAGGAATGGCGGGAAATCCGGCAACGCTTGACCTGTGTGACGAGCTGGGCAATGTCAGGCGCTGGCGCCGGTAGGGCTGCGTATAATCACTGCTTCTCAATCAAGGAGTGATCATGCACGATGCGATGCCCGCCCACCCGGTACTGGGTGTGATCGGCCGTTCCGGTAGCGGCAAGACGACCCTGCTGGAATTTGTGGTGAAGGAACTGGCGGCGCGGGGCTTGCGCGTCAACCTGGTCAAGCACAGCCACCATGACCTGGCGCTGGAACCACCGCAAAAAGACAGCGCCCGGTTGCGCCTGGCAGGAGCGGCGGAAGTGCTGGTGGCGTCGCCGTATCGTTTTGCCATCGTACATGAACTGCGCGGCGCGCCGGAACCGAGCCTGGCGCAGCAATTGGCCCGCATGGGGCCGGCAGACCTGACCCTGGTCGAAGGTTTCAAGACGGACCCCATTCCCAAGCTGGAAGTATTTCGCCCGGAAGTGGGGCAGGCGCCCCTGTATCCGCATGACCCGCATGTGATCGCCGTTGCCTCCGACAGCCCGGCACCGGCCGACCTGCGCGAGGGCGTGCAATGGCTGGACTTGAATGCGCGCGAGCACGTGCTGGCCTGGTTGCTGCTGCAGTTGGAAAATAAGCTGGAAAAATAAGCTAAAGGTTTGCTGCGGCCATCCGTTAATACTGGTAGAACCTCATTGGAGAAACGTATGGACGTCGCAAGCATTGCTCAACTGTCAACCACGATGGCGGAGACAGGCACGCGGCAAGCCGTCGGTTTGACTGTCCTGAAAAAAGCCCAGGATATTCAAAGTTCGACCGCCACGGCCTTGCTGGAAGCGTTACCACCGGTACAGTCGGCGCCAAGCCTGCCGGCTCACCTCGGTAACCGCATCAACACGACAGCCTGAGCGCAGATCTGTAGCGCCCGTCTGGCGCTCGCACTACTTACGCCCACACCACCGCGTCATCGACGGTGGCGAGTGGGCGTTTTTGTCTGCCGTTTCGTCTTCCTTTTCGCCTTCCCTCCGTCTCCGTTCGCCATGACTCGGCCGATTCAGTAGAATGACGTCCATCACTTCGTGTTGCGCATGGCGCAGCCCGGGGCGTGCCCACTTATCGATTACATTGACTCATGCAAGAGGAATCCCCATGAACAAACGTCAAGCTCTCATCGCCGCTGCCCTCGCGGGCCTCTGTGCCGGTACCGCCGTCAACGCGGCCGCCCACGATGGTCCCGCCCCAGGCGACAAGGAAAAATGCTACGGCGTCGCCAAGGCGGGGCAGAACGATTGCGCCTCGTCCGACGGCGCGCATTCCTGCGCGGGCCAGGCGGAGGCGGACAACTTGCCCACGGAATGGACCTATGTTGCCAAGGGCACGTGCGAACAGGCAGGCGGCTCCGTCAAGCCCATCAAGGCCGGCAAGGCAGCCAAGCCAGCCACGCAGCCGTAAGCTGTCGCCGCTTGCCCATGCCGCAGCCACTTCGAGCGCTTGCCGGCGTCGGCTTGCGCGCCGCGCACTACCGCGATTTTCTGACGCGCCGGCCCAAGGTCGGCTGGCTGGAAGTACATACCGAAAATTATCTGCAGCCTTCGGGCTGGGATAGTCATGTGTTGTACGCCCTGCGCCAGGATTACCCGCTCAGCCTGCATGGCGTGGGCCTGGGCCTGGGTTCCGCGCGCGGCTTTTCCGAAGCCCATTTGCAGCGCGTGCGCGCCGTGGTTGAGCGCATCGAGCCGGCCCTCGTGTCGGAGCACCTGTGCTGGGGTGCCGTGGCGCAGCAGCAACTCAATGATCTGTTGCCGCTGGCCTTGAATGGCGCGGCCCTCGACTTGTTATGCGCAAGAGTGGGGAGGGTGCAGGAGGTGCTGAAAAGGCCGATCTTGCTGGAGAATGTCTCCACTTACCTGCGTTTTGCCGACGATGCCATGAGCGAGGCGCAATTCCTGGCGGAACTGGCGCGCCGCAGCGGCTGCGGGCTGCTGCTCGATATCAACAACTTGTATGTGAACCAGTGCAACCACGGCGAAGATGCCTTGACGGCCATGCAGGCCATCGCGCCGGGCAGCGTGGGTGAGCTGCACCTGGGCGGCCATCTGCTGACGCCGCACGCCGTGATCGACCACCATGGCGCCGCCGTGGCCGAGCCCGTCTGGGACTTGTATGCGGCCGCCTTGCTGCGCTTTGGTGCCGTGCCCACCCTGGTCGAATGGGACACGGATTTGCCGCCGCTCGCTATCCTGCTGGGCGAAGCGGACAAGGCACAAGCCATGCTGGCGCAGCACGAGCAACATTCGCCGTGGCATGGGGTGCCGGTGCCGCCACCGCCACCGCCCGCGTCACTTGACGCGCTGGCGGCCGGCCAGCAAGCATTTGCCACGGCCTTGCTCGATACTGCGGCAACGTTGCCATCGTTCGCGGGAGAGGCGGTGCCGCAGCGTTTCTCTTTGTACCGCGGCAATCTGAGTGCCACCTGGCGCCGCAGCTTGGCGCAAGCCTATCCCGTCGTGCTGGCGTTGGTGGGCGCGGATTTCTTTGGCGGCCTGGCGCGTGCGTACGGCCGCCAATATCCGTCAGATAGCGCCGATTTGAACCAGTTTGGCGCCCGTTTCGCGGATTTTATGAGCAGTTTTCCGCCTGCGGCCGAGTTGCCGTATCTGCCGGACATGGCGCGTCTGGAATGGGCCGTGCACCTGGCCCATTACGCGGCCGATGCGCAGGGCCTGGCGCCCGAGGCGCTGGCCGCCCTGCCTCCCGATCAACTCGAAGCGCGGCGTTTTATCCTGCATCCCGCTTGCGCCTTGCTGGCATCCGACTGGCAAGTGGCGGCCTTGTGGCAGGCGCATCAGGATGGTGATGGGGAGAGAAGGTTTCCGCAAGAGATGCAATTGGCCAGCTGCGCGCTGGTCTGCCGGATGCGCTGGAAGGCGCAGGTGCTGGTAGTGGATGCGGCTGCGCACGCGGCCTTGCTGGCCTTGCAGCAAGGACAAACGTTTGGCGCCGCGCTCGATGCGGCGTTCGAGCGGGACCCTGCATTCGACCTGGCGGCACACTTGCGTCAGTGGCTGGCGCATGCGGTGTTGACGGCGTGACGGTTTTTTATTCGAAGGCCCGCAGCAAGCGCGCTTCGCCCGTCTGATCGTGGTACAGGGCGTTCGCCGCCAGGGTGGCGTCCATCATGCGCGTCACTTGCTCCTCTTCAAAGCGGGCCAGTTCGGCCGTGGCCGCGACGAGGGCCAGTTCCAGCCTGGCGCGCGCGCTCTGGTACAGGCTGCTGGTGTATTTGTCTGTGTTACGCAGTAATTCTTCCGCGTTTTCTATTACCTGGCGCAAGTCGCCGATCAGGCGCTCCTGGCTGCGCGTACCTTGTTCGGGATGGTCCATGGCGCTTCCCTTCCGCAATCGATATTTATCTGACAATAACGACGTGTTGCCGCTTGACTAGGGCAGCCGGGCTGGCAGCGGTGCTGGCTGGAGCATGGGGCTGCTTTCGCGCCCCATACCGGGATCAGGCGGGAGCGACGACCGTGATACGGATATCGCCCACGCTGACGACCTGGCCGGCGCGGATCTTGGCGGTCTTGCGCAATTCCTTCTTGCCATCGACCTTCACCACGCCGCTATCGACCATGACCTTGCCTGCGCCACCGCTGTCGCACAAGCCGACCAGCTTCAACAGCTGGTTCAGCTCGACGAACTCGGATGTTAAATCAAAGCTTACTTTTTGCATTGTATCCCTTATTGCAACGATGTGTTTTCAACACTTGATGACGACCTCAACTAATCCATAGTTTACCTGAAGCCGCCAGCAATGCAGGGTGTAAGTCAGCTTTTGTTGGGCCGCGTCATCTCCAGCGGCACGATCCACGCACCGAATTGCTCTTCCGTCACATAGCCCAGGGCCAGTGCCGCTTGCTTCAGGGTCGTGCCTTCGTGCTGGGCCTGCTTGGCGATTTGCGCCGCCTTGTCGTAGCCGATGTGGGGCGCCAGCGCCGTGACCAGCATCAAGGAGCGCTCCATCAGTTCGGCGATGCGACCACGGTTCGGCGCGATGCCGTGCGCGCAATGCGCGTCGAAGCTGCGCATGCCGTCGCCCAGCAGGCGCGCGCTTTGCAGGAAGTTGTGCGCAATCAAGGGCTTGAAGACGTTCAGCTCGAAATTGCCCGAGGCGCCGCCCACGGTGATGGCGACGTCGTTGCCGAACACCTGGCAGCACAGCATGGTCAGTGCTTCGCACTGGGTGGGATTGACCTTGCCCGGCATGATGGAACTGCCCGGCTCGTTTTCAGGGATGGTGATTTCACCGAGGCCGGAACGGGGGCCGGACGCCATCCAGCGCACGTCGTTGGCGATTTTCATCAGCGCCGTGGCCAGGGTTTTTAAAGCGCCATGGGCGGCGACCAGCGCATCGTGGGCGGCCAGGGCGGCAAACTTGTTGCTGGCCGTCTCGAACGGCTGGCCCGTCAGGCGTGCCAGTTCTAGCGCGATGCGGCCGGCAAATTCCACGTGGGCATTCAAGCCCGTGCCGACGGCCGTGCCGCCGGCGGCCAGTTGCAGCAGCGGCGGCAACGCTGCAGTGATGATGTGCTCGGCAAAGTCCAGCTGCGCCACATAGCCGGAAAATTCCTGGCCCAGGGTCAAGGGCGTGGCATCCTGCAAATGCGTGCGACCGATCTTGACGATGTCGGCAAACTCCGTGGCTTTCGCGTCGAGCGTGGCGCGCAGCTGGCGCAGCGGCGGCAAGACCGTGTTGGCGACGCCCAGGGCGGCCGCCACATGGATGGCGGTGGGGAAGATGTCGTTCGAGGACTGGCCCAGGTTGACGTCGTCGTTCGGGTGCAGCAGGCGCTCTTCTCCCCGCAAGCCGCCGATCAGCTCGGAACCGCGGTTGGCCAGCACTTCATTCATGTTCATATTGCTTTGCGTGCCAGAGCCCGTCTGCCAGACGGCCAGCGGGAATTCTGCGTCATGCTTGCCGGCCAGCACTTCGTCGGCCGCCTGCGTGATGGCGATGGCTTTCTTGCCATCCAATAGGCCCAGGTCCAGATTGACGTGGGCGGCCGCGCGCTTGACGGTGGCCAGGGCGGCGATCAGTTCAGGCGGCATCTTTTCCGTGGAGATATGGAAGTGCTCAAGCGAGCGCTGCGTTTGCGCTCCCCAAAGCCGGTCGGCGGGTACGTCGATCGGGCCGAAACTGTCGCGTTCGATTCTGCTACTCATGGCATCCCTTTCATCGATGGAGGTGGATCGAGTGTACTCCAGACGTCAAAAAGACACAGGATGATGCTGTATTGCATCATTTTTGCCTTGGCCCATCTATATTTTTGCGATTTCCTGCCGTTAAAGACAGACGAGTTCCCTTTATTTATCTTGTTATCAAAGCGATCAGTCCATGCAAAGCAGCATTGTTCCCCGTTGGTCCCTGATCGCGTGCGTCGCCGCCAGCCTGGCCTTGCCGCCCGTGATGGCGGCCGAACTGGGCGAGACGGCGGTGCTGTCGCATGTGGGGCAGCCCTTGCTGGCCGAGATTGAATTGACGGCGCTGGGGCCCGAAGATGTCAGCGGCGTAAGCGTGCGCCTGGCCTCGCCCGATGTATACCGGGGCGGCGGCATCGGCATGGACCCGGCCTTGCAAACCTTGACGATCAGCCCGTTTGAGCGCGGTGGGCGCCACTATGCGCGCGTGGCCACGCGGCAAGCGATCCAGGCGGGTCATGTACATTTGTATTTGTTATTAGGCAATGGTAGCGGCGCCGTCGTGCGCCTCGCCACCTTGTGGCTGACGCCGGCACCGCCCGCCGCTGTTGCTACCGCCGCCGCTGCCAGTGTGCCGGTCCGGCCCGTCATTCCGGCACCCGTGCCCGTGCCGCTGCCGCGCGCTGCGCCCGGCGCGCCGCCGCCCGATGCCGCCGCGCTGGCGGCCCGCGCGCGCGCCGAGGGTTTGGTGCGTCCGGCGCGCGTGTTCGTGCCGCCGCCCGCCGCGCCGAAGCCGGCCACCGCCGCGTTGCGCCCGCCGCGCCGCGCCACGGCACCCGTGGCCGCCTGCGCGCCCCAGGCGGATGCTGGGCAGGCGCAAGCGTGCGCGGCGCTGGATGAGAAAAACGCGGCCCTGAATGAAAAGCTCGGTGAATTGGAAGGCAAGATCGGCGCCCTGCAAAAGGCGCTGGCGCTGCCTGCCGCCGCGGCCGTGCCACCTGCCGCAGCGCCAGCCGTGGCGGAAGCGCCCCATGCCAGGCCCAGGCCCCTGACGCCGGCGGCGGGCGACAAGGAAAAGAAAGCGGGCGGCAATGGCTTGCTGTGGCTGGGGTTTGGCACCATCGCCTTCCTGCTGTTGACGGCGCTCATCGTGTATGTCGTGCGCAAGCGCAGGCAAGCGACGGGGCCGGGCGGGCCGTCGAAATACTGGGTCCTGCTGCGCAAGCCGTTCGGCCGCAAGAAAGAGGTGCCGGTGCTGACGGAGGCGGTGGAGGAGGGGCCGGCCGCCGAGCCGGAAGCGGAGCCGTTCTCGCGTTAATGATGTTGTCAGGCCGCGCCCAGATTTGATATGAAAAAAGATATTTAAAAAATACATGAAAATGCGTGTGTATCGCGTTGCCTGTTTTTCAAAGATGGTGATATGATTAACTCAGTGGACTTGCTCTACGACAAAACAGCCCCAGCCTGTCGCAGTCACCAACGATAGTGTGGCGCGGCAAAACAGGTGTAGCGTTGCGTAAACGCCTGGGTCTGGAAGCGGTTTGCGATGCCGACGATGTGCTCGCGAACGCCGGATGCAACCGGCAGCGAGGCGACGCCAGGAGATACCTGGGGTTCGCCTTCCAAATTCCCCCTCCTTGCTTTTTGAGTGCCGCAGATGGCGCGCTCCCTGGCACGGCGGCAGACGTAAAAAAAGCACCCTCGGGTGCTTTTATCGTTTCTGGCATGGCAAGCTTGCTTATTTACATGCGGGCGCGCGATCCCGGCATGATGTTCGACAGCTGCGTCATCCACGGTTCCGTGATGGCGCGGATTTCGCGGTCATTGGCCAGGATTTGCTTGAGCAAGTCGATCTTGCGCAGGCGCGAGGCGCCGGCCTGGGCAGGCATGCTGCCCGTCATGGTCGCGCTGGCGGCGCTGGCGCACTGGTTTTCCAGGGTATTCAAGCCATCCCAGTCGCTCGAACGTGCGGCCACGACCATTTTGTTGGTCATTCCTGCAATATTTTCATACATCGAGAGAACGTCGTTGGAGGTCATGAGCACACCCGTAACTAGTGAATGGATTACCGCTTGTCCAGATTAGCGGCAGGTTCAGCGGGAACTTGAGGGTGTTTTTGAAAAAAAAGTGAAAATAATGTGCATGGTTTGGTCTGGCCGCCGGAATCGCCCGCCAAACCCGCATGGATGCTGGGATGACGATTCCGGCCGCGATCGGTTTATTTGACGAGTTCTTCCAGCCCCGCGCTCAGTTCGGCAGGCGGCGGCATCCTGTCCACCAGCACGGACGGCGGTAAACCGAGCGCTTCAGCCACTTCATTGGGGTAGCAGGCGATGATTTCTTCATTGCTCAACGCATTTTCCTCGATGCGCGCGCGCCAGGAAGCCAGGTGCACGATGGCGGCCAGGCGGTTCAACGGCGCCTTGGCCAGCGGATCGGGAAAGGCGGCGATGGCCTCGGCAAAGGCGGGCGGAAACTTCCAGCGGCGCGCCAGTTCGGCGCCCACCTGCGCATAATCGTAGCCCAGCGACACCCGTTCCGCATCGAGCCGGCGCGCATCGAGCGGCGGCGCGATCTTGTCGAGTTGCATGGCTTGCTCCGGCATGGCGGCATGGATCACCAGTTGACCGATCGCATGCATCATGCCGATGGTGAATGCCAGGTCCTGGTTGTCGCCCGTCTGCCTGGCGATCCAGCGCGCCGACACGGCGCTGTGCAGACTGTAGCGCCAGAACTGCGGCAGATTCAGGCCGGGCACGGTCTTGTAGCCGCTGACCAGGCCCGAGCTGATGACGAGCGTGCGCACGGTGACAAAACCGAGCATCAGCACGGCGTCTTCCACCGTGCCGATGCTGCGCGAGACGTGATAATAGGCCGAGTTGGCCAGCCGCAGCAGCTTGGCGCTCAGCACCGGGTCCGCTTCCAGCTGGCGCGCGATGTCCTCGGTGGCAATGGCGGGGTTATCGAAACTGCGCACCAGCTCATTGACGATCTTCGGGGCGGCAGGCAGGGCGTGGGGTTGCTGGAACAGCGCTTCCAGTTGCATGGCAATCTCCTTGGCGTACACGCGGCACGGGGTCGTGAAACTATAGGCCGATTTTTTGTCCGCATGCAAAAAAGTTTGGGGACGGTTTTTTGGCCCAAAAAAGGTATGATTTCAGGCTATGATTTTCTTGTTTTCATCGAAAGGATCGCCATGCACGGTTTGCGTTTTTCCTGGTCCCGGACGCCAGTCCAGGCTGCCATCGTCCTCGCCCTGGCCGGCGCCTCGCTGGCCGGTTTGCCGGCCCGGGCACAAGGCCAGGCCACCGGCGCCACTGCCGTTGTCCCCGTCAAAGTCTTGCCTGGTGACGATTTCTATGACTACGTGAATGGCGACTGGCTGCGCAGCACGGAGATTCCCGCCGACCGCAGCAGCTGGGGCTCGTTCGCCATGCTCGCCAATGCCACCAACGAGCGCATCATCGGCCTCGTCGAAGGTCTGGCGGCGGCGCCACAGGCGGATGCGTCCGCGCGCCAGGTCAGCGATTTTTACCGTTCCTGGATGGATGAAGCGGCTATCGAAGCGAAAGGCTGGGCGCCGATCAAGCCCTTGTTGACAAAGATCAATGGCATACGCGACCAGGCGGGACTGGCCCGCGCGTTGGGCGAGAGCTTGCGCGCCGATGTCGACCCGCTCAACGCCACCAATTTTTATACGGAAAACCTGTTCGGCCTGTGGGTGGCGCAAGACTTGAACGACACCACGCGCAATGTGGCCTACCTGCTGCAGGGCGGGCTGGGCTTGCCCGACCGCGCCTTTTACCAGGGCGACAGCGCCCGCATGCAGGGCTTGCGCGCGGGCTACCAGGCGCATATCGCCGCCATGCTCAAGCAGGCCGGCTACGGCGATGCGCCGGCCCGCGCCGCGCGCGTGTTTGCGCTGGAACAGCAAATTGCCGCCAGTCACGCCAGCCGCGAAGATTCGGCCGATGTTGCCAAGGGCAATAATGCGTGGCGCGCCGCCGACTTCGCCAGCAAGGCGCCGGGCCTGGACTGGCAAGCCTTCTTCCAGGCGGCCGGGCTGGGCCAGCAGACGGATTTCATCGTCTGGCACCCGTCGGCCATGATGGGCAGCGCCGCGCTGGTGGCGAGCGTGCCGCTGGAAACGTGGAAAGATTTTCTTGCCTTCCACGCGATCAACCATTTCAGCACCACCTTGCCGAAGGCGGCCGCCGACCAGCGCTTCGCCTTCTATGGCAGCGCCCTGAGCGGTACGCCGCAGCAGTCGCCGCGCAGCAAGCGGGCGCTGGCCGCGACGAATGCGGCCCTGAGCGACGCCGTCGGCAAGCTGTACGTGGAACGCTATTTCCCGCCGGAATCGAAAGCCCGCGTGCAAGACATGGTGACGAATATCGTCGCCGCCTTCTCGCGCCGCATCGACAAGCTGGACTGGATGGCGCCCGCCACCAAGGCGCAGGCGCAGGAAAAACTCAAGACCCTGTATGTGGGCGTGGGCTATCCGGAACGCTGGGCCAGCTATGCGGGCTTGCGCGTGGTGCGCGGCGACGCGCTGGGCAATGTGCAGCGGGCGGAACAGTTTCATTACCAGCAGGAACTGGCCAAGCTGAGCCAGTCTCCTGACCGCAAGGCCTGGGCCATGCCGGCGCAGCTGGTCAACGCCGTCAACCTGCCGCTGCAAAATGCGCTCAATTTCCCTGCCGCCATCCTGCAGCCGCCGTTTTTCGACCCGCAAGCGTCCGATGCGGCCAACTATGGCGGCATCGGCGCCACCATCGGCCACGAGATCAGCCATAGCTTCGACGACCAGGGCGCGCAATTCGATGCCCAGGGCAAGTTGCGCGACTGGTGGACGCCGGCTGACCTGGCGCATTTCCAGGCGGCATCCCAGCAGTTGGTGGCGCAGTTCGCGGCCTACAAACCGTTTCCCGACCTGGCCGTGAATGGCCAGCTGACCCTGAGCGAAAATCTGGCCGACCTGGCCGGCGTGGCGGCCGCGCATGATGCGTTCACCCTGTCGCGGCAGGGCAAGCCGGCGCAGGCGGACGCGGACCGCGAGTTCTTCATCGGCTACGGCGTCAGCTGGCGCAGCAAGGCGCGCGAAGCGGCGGCGCGCCAGCAAATCCTCACGGATGGCCATGCGCCGGCGCCATACCGCGCCGCCACCGTGCGCAACCTCGACGCCTGGTATCCGGCCTTCGACGTCCAGCCGGGGCAGCAGCTATACCTGGCGCCGGAGCAGCGCGTGCGCGTCTGGTAGTCATAAGCGGTGCCGGACGCTCAGCGCGCCGGCAGCGTAAAATGCGCCCATCGATGACAGGAGCGCCATGAAGCCGACCCCACCGCAAGACCCCATCCACGCCATCACGGGGCGCACGCTGGCCCATTACGACGCCAGCGCCGAGCAGTTTTTCGAAGGCACGCGCGACCACGACGTCAGCCAGAACATCGCCGCGCTGCTGGCCGCCATCGGCAAGCCAGCGCCCTTGGAGATTCTCGACCTCGGTTGCGGCCCGGGCCGCGACCTGAAGGCGTTCACGGCCCTGGGCCACCATGCGACGGGCGTCGATGGCTGCCCCCGCTTCGTCGAGATGGCGCGCGCCTACAGCGGCTGCACCGTGTGGCAACAGGATTTCGTCGACCTCGATTTGCCGGCCGCGCACTTCGACGGCGTATTCGCCAATGCCGTGTTGTTCCACGTGCCCAGCGCCGCCTTGCCCGGCGTGCTGCGCGCCCTGTATTCCTGCTTGAAGCCCGGTGGAGTACTGTTCAGCTCGAATCCGCGCGGGCAGAACCAGGAAGGCTGGAATGGCGCGCGCTACGGCAGCTACCACGACGAAGCGACGTGGGCCGCGTACGTGCAGGCCGCCGGTTTTACCTTGATCGAGCAGTACTACCGTCCGCCCGGCTTGCCGCGCGACCAGCAGCCGTGGCTGGCCACCGTATGGCGCAAGGATTTGACGGCCTGATTGACGATGTTGGCACTGTGTTAGGAACCGTACAGAGCCTTTGATCCCCACTGCGTATTATGGACACATCGACACGCAACAAGCAGCGTGTGAGCCGCAGTACCGGCCCTTGCGGGCTGGATAACAGATGTACCAACTACAGTGAGGATTTATCATGAACAAAGATCAAGTCGAAGGTAAACTGAAGGAAGTCGGCGGTAAAATTCAGGAAGCCGCTGGCAAAGTCGTCGGCAACGAAGAACAGCAAGCCAAGGGCCTGGCAAACCAGGTCGAAGGCAAAGTGCAGAAGAAGGTTGGCGATGTGAAAGACGCAGTCGAAACCATCACCCGCAAGCCGTAATTCTTGCTGCAGTAATGTAAAAAAAACCGCCGCCTGTCGCAAGACAGGCGGCGGTTTTTTATTGGATGCGGCGCAAGCTTACTGTGCTGGCTGCATCAGGTTCTGCTTGAAGAACATCTCGATTTTCTTGTACACATGGCGCTGGCCCGCGCGCGACGAGATACCGTGCTTGGCGCCCGGATACGTCATCAGGTCGAATTGCACGCCGCGGTTCACCAGCGCGTCGATCAGGCGCGTGCTGTTGCTGAACAAGACGTTGTCGTCGGCCATGCCGTGCACCAGCAGCAGCGGCGACTTCAAGCCGTCCAGATGGGCGAACACGGTGCTGGCCTTGTAGCCGTCCACGTTTTCCTTCGGCATGCCGAGGAATTGTTCCGTATAGTGGGTGTCGTACAGCGACCAGTCGGTCACGGGCGCCACCGACACGCCCATGGCGATCTTGTCGGACGCTGCCGACAGCAAACGCAGGGTCATGAAACCGCCGTAGCTCCAGCCGAACACGCCGATGCGTTTCGCATCGACGAAGCTTTGCTGGCCCAGCCAGGCTATGCCCACCAGTTGATCCGCCACTTCGGCTTCGCCCAGCTTGTGATAGATGGCGTCCGTGAAGGCGCGCTCGCGACGCGACGAACCCCGGTTATCGAGGCGGAAGACGACAAAACCCTGCTGCGCCATGTACTGGTCGAAATTGTTGCCCCAGCGGCGAGCCACGTGCTGCGAGTGCGGGCCGCCATACGTCGACAGGTAGACGGGATAGCGTTTGCTGGCATCGAAGTTCGACGGTTTCACCAGCGAGTAGTGCAAGGTCTGGCCATCGTTGGCTTTCAGGGTGCCGTACTGCGTCGGCAGGTGATCGGCCTTGTACTTGAAATACGGATGGCTGGCGTTCAGCGCGTTTTCTTCCAGCCAGCCCACCATGGCGCCGTCCGGGCGGTGGATGCTCACTTGCGGCGGCGTGGCCGGGTCGGAATACGTGTCGACGAAGACTTCGCCATTGCGCGAGAACGTCGTGTCGTGCCAGCCGTCCGCTTTCGTCACGCGCTGCGGCTTCTCGGCCGTGCTGCCGTCCAGGGCCAGGGCGTAGGTCTGCTTGTCGATCACGGCGTCGCGGTTCGACGACACATACACTTTGCCCGTCTTCTGGTTCACGGCCAGCACGCTGTCGATGCCCCACTCGCCGGAAGTGACGGGGTGCAGCAGCTTGCCGCCCATGTCGTACAGATACAGATGGTTGCGGCCCGTGCGTTCGGACGACCACAGGAAGGTGCCGTTCGACAGGAAGCGCAGGTCGTCATGGATGCTGACCCAGGTTGTCGACGTTTCCGTCAGCAAGGTGCGCTGCGCCAGGGTGGCTGCATCGACGGCGACCAGGTCGAGCGTCTTCTGGTCGCGCGACTGGCGCTGGTAGACGAGCGACTTGCTGTCCGCGCTCCAGTCGGCGCGCACCAGGTAGATGTCCGGGTTCGTGCCCAGGTCCACCTGGCGCTGCGCGCCCGTTTCCGGCGAGACGATCAGCAGTTGCACCAGCACGTTCGGATCGCCCGCGGCAGGGTAGCGCTGCTCGACGACGTCGGTGCGGTCGGCGAAGATTTCGAAGCGGCGCACGACGGGCACGGGCGCTTCGTCATAGCGTTTATAGGCGATGGCGGAATCGTCGGGCGCCCAGTAGTAGCCGGTGCGCTGGCCCATTTCTTCCTGCGCCACGAATTCGGCTTCGCCATTGTGGATCGTGCCCTTGCCGTCGGTGGTCAGCTGTCGTTCCTTGTCCGTCCTGAGGTCGATCACATAAATGTTTTGATCGCGCACGAACGAGACGTAGCGGCCTTTCGGCGAAATTTTCGGGTCCAGCACATTGCCCTTGGCGACCAGGCGCGCCTTGTCCGGGTGGGCCGCGTCGACCAGGTACAGATTGCCGGCCAGCGGCACCAGCAGCTGCTTGCCATCGGGCGACCAGCTGTAGCTGAGAATGCCGTTCAGGCTGGCCGTGCGCTCGCGTTCGCGGCGCGCCTGCTCTTCGGGCGAAATCGTTTCATTCGGCACCAGCGCCTTCGAGTCGACCAGGCGGTGCGTGCTCTTGTCCTTCAGCTTGAATTCCCACAGGTCGAGCTGGAACTGGTTGTCGGCGCGGCCGCGCAGGAACGTGACGCGCTCGCCGTCGGGCGAGACCTTCAGGTTGCGCACGCCGGGGCCGGCCAGCGCCGGATCGGCGTGGATGCGTTCCAGGGTCAGCTTTTCAGCCGAAGCGGGGACGCTGGCCATCGCGGCCAGAAAACAAAGAAGAAAACGCATGGATGTCTCGGTGATTGTAAAAGGATGGTCAAGCAGATGCTTGACGGCAAACGATACCAGAGCACGGCGTTTAATGCGATAGGGCCAGCCACGGAATAATCCGGCAATTGCCTTCTTTATTTTGGCGTAAAGAGTTGACTGGTGGTGCTTTGTATGGCGAAGCAGCAAGGGCGGCATGCATAAATTGCGCGCCACCCTGCGTACAATGCATTGTGTTCAATGCGCCGCGCGCAGGCGCTGCAGCGACAGGCGGTTCAAATACCAGGTCAGCAGCACGGCGGCCACCGTCAGGCCCGTGACGAGGCCTATCCAGAAGCCGGCGGCGGCCATCGGCTCGGCCGGCGACCAGATGAAGCCTTGTGGCGCCAGGCCCAGCACATAGCCGATGGGCAGCGAGAAGCCCCAGAAGGCCAGCAGCTGGATCAGCATCGGCTGGCGCGTCACCTTGTAGCCGCGGATGGCGCAGGAAGTGGCCACCTGCGTGGCGTCGGACAGCTGGAACAGGGCGGCGAACAGCAGCAGCTGCGCGCACAGTTCCTGCACCTGCGGATCGGACGTATAGGCTTGCGCGATCTGGTGGCGGAAGACGGTGATGACGGTGGCCGAGACGATGGCCGCCGTCAGCGACATGGCCACGCCCACCCACGAAATGAAACGGGCGCGGCGCAGATTGGCTTCGCCCACGGCATGGCCCACGCGCGTCACCAGCGCAATGCCGAAGGTGAGCGGCACCATGAAGACGACGGACGAAAAATTGAGGGCGATCTGGTGCGCCGACACCTGGATCACGCCGAAGCGCGCCACCAGCAGGCTGATGACGCCAAAGGCGCTCACTTCGGCAAAGTAGGTGACGCCGATGGGCAGGCCCAGGCGCAGCATGGGGCCGATGGACGACGGCTGCGGCCATTCCCAGTGCGTGAACGGATACGTGGCATGGTAGGCGGGCGCGATCCTGATCCAGGCCAGCATGGCCAGCAGCATCATCCACACGCAGCAGGTGGTGGCCACGGCGCAGCCCACGCCGCCCATCTTCGGCATGCCCCAATGGCCGTAGATCAGCAGGTAGTTGACGAGAATATTCAGCGCCAGCGCGGCCAGGGCGATGACCATCACGGGCTTGGTCTGGTTGATGCTGGTGCTGTAGCCGTACAGCGCGCGGTAGGCGGCGAACGGCGGCAGCGCGCAGCTGATGATGTGCACGAACAGCTTGGCCTTGGATGCCACGGCGGGTTCGAGCATCAGGTGGTCGAACACCAGCGCCGCCATGTTCGTCAGCAGGCAGGCCACCAGGCCCACGAGCAGCGCCTTCCACAGCGACTGGCGCACGATGTGCGGCACCTGGTCGTGGCGCGCGGCGCCGATTTCATACGCTACCAGGGTATTGATCGCCATCATGATGCCGCTCACGGTGACCAGCACGATGGACCAGATGGCCGCGCCCAGCGACACGGCCGCCAGTTCCTCGGGATTCGTATGCCCCGTCATCGCCACGTCGGCCGCGCCCATGCCGACGGTGGCCAGCTGGCCAATCAGGATGGGCCAGGCCAGCTTCCATAATGAAGACACTTCAGTGCGGACGGCGGGCAAGGTGAACGAGGTCGTGTGTGGCATGGGTGGCAAACGTGGCTAAACACGCGATTCTACTGATAATGTGCCAACTTGTCCGCGCGCCACGGGCAGCAGGATGGTGTTGCACGGGGGGCATTTTCTTTCTTTTGGTAACAATTTATTGTTTTTTTCCGTATATTTGTTACACCGTTTTTTTGTCTGGCCGCTACACTGATAACTATTGATACCGACTATATCCACGGAGACTTTCCCATGAACCGCCCGCTTACCCACGCCCTGCTATGCGCAGCCTCCCTCTTCATCCATGTAGGCGCGCAGGCCGGCGAGATCACGCTGTTCAAGGACGATAATTTCCGCGGCCCGTCGCTGACTTTGCGCGAACCGGCCGAGTATCTTGTCAACCAGGGCTTCAACGACAAGGTATCGAGCATCATCGTCCATTCCGGCACCTGGCAAGTGTGTGTCGATGGCGCCTTCCGCGGCACCTGCCGCGTGCTCGAACGCGGTGAATATCCGTCGATGCCGGGCATGAACGATGCCATTTCCTCGGTGCGCGAAGTGCCGCGTGGCAGCGGCGGCTACAACCCCGGCTATCCGGGGCGCGATCCCGGGCGCGATCCTGACCGCGATTCAGGCCGCAACCCGGGGCGCGATCCCGACCGTGGCCATGGTGGCTATGGCCGTGGTTCGACTCTGGAGATGTACACCAGCGACGGCGCCGCCGTGCGCATCAACCGCGATATCGAAGCCTTGAGCGATATCGGCTTCAATGACCGCGCCACCGGCATCTACATCGACCGCGGCTACTGGCAGCTGTGCAGCAACTGGCGCTACCAGGGCACTTGCCGCATCTTCGGGCAGGGGCGTTTTGAAAACCTGGGACGCGGGCTCGATGGCCAGGTGTCGTCGGTGCGCCAGGTCGATCCGCGCGATGCGCGCCGCCAGGAACACTTCACGGACCAGCGCGAGCCGTCGCAGGACGATTATTACCGCTGATGTACTGAGCGAGTGCCCGCACGGGCCAGTCGCGCGCAGCCGCCTGCCGGGAGTTTCCCGCCGGGCGGTTTTTACATGGGCAGGCGTGCGCTGACATTTGCTTGCCCTTTGTTACAGTCGCATCCCGCCGTCCGCACTACACTGTCCGCCATGTCATGAAATTATCAGGAGTTTGCCATGCTGTCCCCGCTGAACACCGCACTGCTGTGCACCGCCACCCTGCTGGCCCATGCCGGCGCCAGCGCCGGCGAAATGACGCTGTTCAAGGATTCCAGCTTCCGCGGGCCCGCCGTCAGCGTGCGCTCCGACGTGGTCGACCTGTCGCGCCTGGGCTTCAACGACAAGACCTCGAGCATCATCGTGCGCTCGGGCACGTGGGAAGTGTGCCAGCACGCGGGCTATCGCGGCCAATGCCGCCTGCTGCGCCCGGGCCGCTACAGCAGCATGCCGGGCATGAACGACGCCATCTCCTCGGTGCGCGAAATGAACCGGCACGGCCATGGCGGCGGACACCGTCCCGACATGAATGGCGCCGTGCTGCTGTTCCCCGATGCGGGCATGCGCGGCCGGCCCGTGCGCCTGGACCGCGAAGTGCGCGACTTGAGCCGCTATGGCTTCAACGACCGTGCCGAATCGCTCGTCGTCAATTACGGCCGCTGGGAATTCTGCGTCGATGCCAACTTCCGTGGCCGCTGCGTGGTGATGGGCCCAGGCAGCTATGGCCGCCTGCACGCTGGCCTCGACCGTCGCATTTCCTCGCTGCGCCGCGTGCGCTGATACGCCGCCGGGCAGCGTTGTATTGTGCACACGCTGTCTGCCGCCTAATTCGTGTACTCTTCCCATAGGCAGTTCAACCATGGGGAGCAAGCGCGGTGGAATACAAGGACTATTACAAGGAGCTTGGCGTCGAGAAAACGGCGACCGAGGCCGAGATCAAGAAGGCGTACCGCAAACTGGTACGCAAATACCATCCCGACGTGAGCAAGGAACCGGACGCCGACAAGCGTACCAAGGCCCTGAATGAGGCCTACGGCGTGCTGGGCGACGCGGAAAAGCGCGCCGCCTACGATGAACTGGGCCGCAACCAGGGCGCGCAGGGCCAGCCCTTCCGGCCGCCGCCGGACTGGGGTTCGGGTTACGAATCGTCGGGCGCCGACGACAGCGACTTCTTTGCCGACCTGTTTGCCCACGTAGGCGGGCGCCGCCGCGCCGGCGGCAGTTTCCAGATGCAGGGCGAAGACAGCCACGCCGCCATCACCATCGATTTGCACGACAGCTACCATGGCGCCAAGCGCCACATCGTCATGCGCGTGCCCGAAGCGGATGCGCAAGGCCACGTGGTGACGCGCGAGCGCACGCTGGAAGTGACGATACCGAAAGGCGTCACGGAAGGGCAGCAGCTGCGCATGAAGGGGCAGGGCAATCCCGGCAGCGGCGGCGCGCCCGCCGGCGATTTGTACCTGGAAATCCGCTTCCAGCCCGATGCGCGCTACAAGGTGGAAGGGCGCGACGTGTTCGAGACGGTGCCCGTCACGCCATGGGAGGCGGCGCTGGGCGGCGACATCGACGTGCCCACGCCATCGGGCACCGTGACCGTCACGGTGCCGCCCAATTCGCAGACGGGGCGCAAGCTGCGCCTGAAGGGGCGCGGTATTCCCGCCGCCCAGCCGGGCGACCTGTATCTGCTGCTGGAAGTGGTGCTGCCGCCGGCGAACGATGACAAGGCGCGCGAATTGTATGCAACCATGGCGCGCGAGATGGCTTTCAATCCGCGCCAGAAGCTGGGAGGGTAAATCATGACAAACAAGGTAATTGGCGAACTGCTCGAAGACCAGGCCCTGAGCCTGGAGGAACTGGCGCGCGCCTGCGCCGTGGAGCCGGACTGGGTGGTGCGGCATGTGCAGACGGGCGTGCTGCTGCAGGACGGCCCGCCGCCCGGCCAGCTGACGGCCTGGCGCTTCACCAGCCTGGACCTGGTGCGCGCGCGCCGCCTGCACGAAATCGAATCCGTGTTCGATGCGAACGCCGAACTGGCCGCGCTGGTGGTCGACTTGTCGGAAGAAGTGGCGCGCCTGCGGCGCCGCCTGCACGTGCTGGGCGTCGATTAGCTTTTATTTACTCAGGCTCGCCGTGCCGCTGCACGGTGATCCTGCCGATATAAAACTGCCCGTCGACGACCACCCGGTGCGGGATGCCGGCCACGTCGAAGCCGGGGCCACCGTCTTCCATCCATTCCAGCGCCACACTGTCGAACTGCTGCGGCGTCATGCGCAGCATCTGCGCCGTGATGACGAAGCGCGCGCCTGGTTTCTGTTTGTTGACGAAGTCGTCGATGCCGGCCATGGTGAATCTCTTCAAGGTTGTGTCTGAAATCGGGGTCAGACCCCCGGACACGTTGGCACTGAGCTTTGCGTTGGCGGTGTTGAGGGTCTGACCCCAGCAGTTGTTTGGGGCTTGCCCACGCATGATACCCGCCCGCGCGCGCTTCTAGAAGACCTGTTCCAGCAGCGGCAACTGCTCCGCAAACCGTTCCGTCAGCCACTTGCCCGCCTGGCCGGGCGGCGTGTCGGCGCGCTGGATCAGGTAAATCGGGTAATTTTCGCCATTGTCGACGGCCAGCGGCAGGTGCACCAGCCGTCCCTGCGTCACATCTTCGCGCACCATCGCTTCGGGCATGTTGCCCCAGCCCAGGCCCGCGCGCAGCAGCGCGTGCTTGGAACCGAGGTCGCCCAGGCGCCAGTTGCGCAATCCCAGCACGCCGAAATCCTGGCCTTGCGTCAGGTCGCTGCGGTCGCTGAGCACCAGCTGCACGTGTTCGCGCGCCACGTTGGAGGCGATCGGCCCTGCCAGCTGCGCCAGCGCGTGGCTGGGCGCGGCCACGGGAATCAGGCGCACGTGACCGACGGCCAGGCGCTCGAAGACGCTGGCTGTGGCCGTCATCCAGCCACCGAGGCCGATGTGGCAACTGCCATCCATCACCAGCTGCGCCACGGCGCCCATGGCTTCGATGCGCAGGCGCAGGGCGACCGTGGGGAACTGCGCCTGGAACGCTTCCAGAATGCGCACCAGCACGCAGGTGGGAAACATCACGTCGACCACCACCGATACTTCCGCCTCCAGCCCGCCGGCCAGCGCCTTGGCGCGCGCGCGCATGCCATCGACCTTCAGGGCCACGGCACGCGCATCGGCCAGCAGGGCCTTGCCCGCGTCCGTCAGGGTGGGCTTGCGCTTGCCGCGGTCGAGCAGCACCACATTCAGCTGTTCTTCCAGGTTGGCGATGGTGTAGCTGATCACCGACTGCGTGCGGTGCAGCTGGCGTGCAGCGTGGGCGAAGCCGCCCGCGTCGATGACGGCGACAAACACGCGCAACTGGTCGAGCGAAGGCTGGCCCGGTTCTCTCATGATAACTCCCTATCTAGAAATTCGATGCTAACCATTGATATTTATACGGTTTCATCGATGGTAGACCCGAACTATGCTGTGTGCAAGGGCTGCGATGCGGCCATTCCCGTCACCCGTTTTCCCAGGAGCACTTCATGAACAAGGTTTTATACATCAATAGCAGCGTGCGCAACAGCGGTTCCCTGTCGCGCCAGTTGTCCGGCGAATTCGTCGCCAAACTGGCCGCGCAGGGCGCCAGCGTGGTCGAACGCGACCTGGCCGCGCAACCGGTGCCGCACCTGACGGAAGAAGTGATGGGCGCCTTTTTCACGCCAGCGGAGCAGCGCAGCGCGCAGGCGGCGGCGGCCGTGCAATTGTCCGATACCCTGGTTGATGAATTGCTGGCCGCCGACGTGCTGGTGCTGGCCGCGCCCATGTACAACTTTTCCGTGCCGTCGACCCTGAAGGCGTGGATCGATCACGTGGCGCGCGCGGGCCGCACTTTCCAGTACACGGCGACGGGCCCGGTCGGCCTGGCCACGGGCAAGAAAGCGGTGATTTTCACGGCCAGCGGCGGCGTCTACAGCGCAGGCCCGGGCGCCGCGTATGACTACCTGAGCACCTATCTGCGCACGGCGCTGGGCTTCATCGGCATCACCGACATCGAGTTCGTGCAAGCCGAAGGCGTGGCCATGGGCGAGGATGCCGTCGCCAGCGCGATCGCCAAGGGCCGCGCTTCGATCGAGGCCCTGGCTGCCTGAGGTTGCTGCTATCCAGGTCCATTGGGGGTTGCCAATCTGCCATGGTTGACATAAGCTTGCCGGCGGCACGCCCCGTGCCAGCCCGGCGAGCCGTTCGCCATGAAAGTCCCCCATGCAAAAGTTGGCAAGCGCAGTACTGTTCGGATGTTCCCTGCTGGCGGCAGGCATGGCGCCAGCGCAGACTGCTCCAGTGGCGCCGCCCCATGTGGGCCGCCACGCCTCCACGCCCGAAGATATCGGCGCCATCGAAAAAGTCGTTGCCGACTTCCAGGCGGCCCTGATCGCCAAGGATGTCAAGCTGCTGTCGTCGCTGATGCTGCACACAAACATCCTGTTCGCCTCGCCGGCCGACGACGCTTTCATCAAGAAAATGCGCGACACGACGGACGTCCACTTCGATGGCGTCGCGGTGGCCGGCTATATCGGTTTCGCCAACTTCATCAAGCGCGAACCGCAGCGTACGGAAGAAAAATTCTACAACGTCAAGATCACCCAGGACCGCCATGTGGCGTGGGTCAACTTCGACTACGAATTCCTCGTCGGCGACAAATTATCCAACTATGGCGTGGAAGCGTGGCAAATGGTCAAGCGCGACGGCGAATGGAAAATCCTCAGCGTCGTCTGGTCCATGCATGCCGCCGCCGAGGCAGGAAAATAGGCGCCAGCCATGCCGCGTCAGTCGCGCGGCAGTGCGCGGATTTTCAGCGTGCCACCCGCGTTCAATACAGGGTTGCCCAGTAATAATTTTTTCGCATCGTCTATACTTTCAGCTTGCACACGTAGATAGCCCGACAAGTGTGCCTGCACCGGCCTGGCCGGTGCAAGCAGATGCTTGTGTGTCGTCATGCATGCAGATGATGTAGTCATTCATCCTTTTCTCCTGTGCCGCGTGATAAAAAGAGAGCTGAATTGAGTATCCTGAGCAATCGCGAGCGCATGGTTTTACCCTTTACCGCGTCAGTCCGTAGAGACAAGCTGTCCGGCCATGTCATTTTTGGAGCGCACATCGTGCCGATAAAGTATGTTGATTTTTATGAAGTGAATTACACGGCAGAGCGCTTGCGGGGCTGCAAACTATGGGGCGCGTACGTCGCCATCTATGCCCCCTCGGCCAACCCCATGCACCGGGTGAATCTGCTGCGCAAGCACCGGGTGTCGGCCGACCACCAGTTTACAACGGAAGCGGACGCCATGGCGGAAGCGGGCGAGGTGGCCGTCAAGCTGGTCGAGCGGCGCCGGCGCCGCTATGTCTTCCATCCCTGATGCCATTGCGCCGCATCCTGCAGCGCGCGCCAGGGCAGGATTTGCACGCGGCCCGAATGCACGGCTTCCAGTTCCACGTGCGTAACGGGCTCATCGGGCGTGGCCGCGGCGCATAGTTTGATGACGAGAAAGTGTTTTTCCTTGTTGACGGGCGTGACGGCTGTCCATTTGCTGTTCAGTAATTTGTTCGGACGCAAGTTATTGCGATTGCTAAGGTGCATGGCGGGCTCCGGATTGGCGTGATGGCGATGTTGCCATTATCATGCAAGTTCCTGCCACGCACGAGGACCGCCATGAAACGCCAGCTGCACCTGCTCGTCATCGACCCGCAAAACGACTTTTGCGACTTGCCCGCCACCTGGCTGCCGCCGGATGCCGCACCGGCCCTGGCCGTGCCCGGCGCCCACGCCGACATGCTGCGTGTGGCGCAGCTGATCCGTGAAGGGGGCGGCGGGCTGACGCAGATCAGCGTGACCCTCGACGCCCACCACCGCTACGACATCGCCCATCCCGCCTTCTGGCGCACGGGCGATGGCGGCCCCGTTGCGCCGTTTACGCAGATCAGCGCGCAGCAGGTGCGCGACCGCCTGTTCCTGCCCGCCGCCAGCGGCGCCCTGCCGCGCGCGCTGGCCTACCTCGATGCCTTGCAGCAAGCGGGACGTTACCAACTGATGGTGTGGCCCGTGCACTGCGAAATCGGCAGCTGGGGCCAGAATATCCACGCGGCCGTGCGCGCCGCCTACAACGCCTGGGAAGTGGCTAACTTGCAAGTGGTGGCCAAGCTGAGCAAGGGTTCGAATCCGTGGACCGAGCATTACTCGGCCGTCATGGCGGAAGTGCCCGATGCGCAGGATGCGGCCACCCAGCTGAACCGCGCTTTCCTCGATACCCTGCTGCCGGCGCAGCAGATTTATGTCACGGGCGAGGCGGGCAGCCACTGCGTGAAAGCCAGCACCGAACATATCGCCGATTATCTGCAAGCCCAGCAAGGCAAGCCGGCCCTGGCGCGCCTGGTGCTGCTGACGGACTGCATGAGCCCCGTCACGGGCTTCGAAGCGCAGCAGCGCGACTTCCTGGCCGCCATGCACGAGCGCGGCGCGCGGCTGGCCACGTCCGCCGAGGTCTTGCCTGAATTGCTGGCCAATGCGCTGGCCTGAGCCATTGTTGAGCGTGCCCTGCTGAAATGCTTGCGGTGGCGTACTATTCTGGCTTCAGGAAGTTGGAGAAAACACACATGACCCCGATAGTGCGCAGTTTGCTGGAAACCGATCTGTATAAATTTACAATGTGGCAAGCATTGCTGCACGGTCATCCGAATACCCATACCGAATACGAATTTGTCTGCCGCAATGCCACCGCCTTCCTCCTGGCCGAACTGAAGGTCGAGCTGGAAGAGCAGCTCGACCACCTGTGCTCGATGTCGTTTGCCGATGACGAGCTGGCCTATTTGCGCACCCTGCGCTTCATGAAGAGCGATTTCGTCGACTTTTTGACGGTGTTCCGCTTCCAGCGCAAGTTCATCGACGTCAGCACCGATGGCGACACCCTGCTGGTGCACGCGGCCGGTCCGCAGGTGCACGTGATGGGCTTCGAGATTTTCGTGCTGTACATCATCAATGAACTGTATTTCCGCCGTTTCGACCTCGATGCTGCCATGCGCGAAGGGCGTCACCGCCTGGGCTTGAAAGTGGCGGCCGTCAAGGAATTCGGCAAGCTGCCGCGGCGTAAACACCCGTTTGAATTTTCCGACTTCGGCGTGCGCCGGCGCTTTTCCGGCGCCTGGCACGACGAAGTGGTGCAACGGCTGGCGCATGAGGTGCCCGAATATTTCAAGGGCACGTCGAATGTGTACCTGGCGAAAAAGCTCGGTATCGTGCCGATCGGCACCATGGCGCATGAATACATGCAGTCGTTCCAGTCGTTCGGCGTGCGCCTGCGCGACTTTCAAAAGGCGGCCCTGGAAGACTGGGTGCAGGAATACCGTGGCGACCTGGGGATAGCCCTGACGGACGTGGTCGGCATGGACGCCTTCCTCGCCGACTTCGACCTGTATTTCGCCAAGCTGTTCGACGGCTTGCGCCACGATTCGGGCGACCCCGTCGAATGGGGAGAGAAGGCGCTGGCCCATTACGCGGCCCTGCGCATCGACGCCAATACCAAGCGCCTCGTGTTTTCCGACGGCCTGGACCTGGACAAGGCGTTCGCCCTGTACCAGCACTTTGCCGACCGCATCATGACGGGCTTTGGCATCGGCACCAATCTCACCAACGACGTGGGTTTGACGCCGCTCAACATCGTCATGAAACTGGTGCGCTGCAATGGCCAGTCGGTGGCGAAATTGTCGGATTCGCCGGGTAAAACCCTGTGCAAGGATGAAACCTTCCTCGCGTATTTGCGGCAGGTCTTCCATCATCCTGCCGTCTAAGCTGCGCCCAGGCGTCTAGTCGTGGCGTAGGTCTGATTAGCGGGGCCGCCGAGGCGCGGCAAGGCCGCGCGTAATCGGACAACTTCGCGGACAAACTCGCCGACAAGCTCGGCGGGCAGACGGTGTGCTGTGTGAAACCCCGACTTAAAACCCCGTCAGCACCGTGTTCATGTGCTCGACCTGGGGTGGGGCGGCAAAGAATTCACCGACCAGGCCACGCCAGGCCTGGAAGTCCTCGCTGCCGCGGAAATGCACGGTGTGGTCTTCCAGGGTGCTCCAGCCGACCACCAGGCGGTAGGCATCGCCGTTTTCGATCGAGCGCTCCAGGCGCATCGATTCGCAGCCGCGCGCGCGCTGGAACAGGGGCACGGCTTTCGCTACGGCCGCTTCGAAGGCGTCATGCGTGGCCGATTTGATCTGGATGTGGGCAATTTCATAAATCATGGCAAGTTCCACTGTGGAATGAAGGAAGCTTGATCTTGCCATAATTTCGCCGCGCGGGGGAGGGTGTCAGCCCGCCAGCGCTTGTGTCCCCACATGCCGGCTTGCCACATGGCTGGCTGTGCGCTGTTCGATATCGCAGCCGTTGCAGGCCTGGACGATGGCGTGCGCCCGCTCCCTTTCCTGTGCATTGCCGATGGCGACGACGAGGCGGAACATGCCGCGCCACGCCGCCTTGCCCTGTACGGGCACGGCTTCGTCGTCGACCGTGTCGAGCTGCACGGCGTGCGCGGGGAACCCGTCGTCGAGCAGGGCGCTGCGGGCCTGCTGCGCATCGCTGAAATGGTCGAAGATACGGATCAGGGCCGACGCGACAAGAGGGTTGGCAAGGGGGCTGGTGGAGGTGCTCATGGCCAGGCTTTCAAAGAGGGTCTTCTTGATTTGACCTGCGAGCCTTGAAATAATTCTGGCTCAGCCTCTAAATGCCTGCATTCAGTGGCAAAAGTTTGATAAATATCCAGTATGGCTGCCAAGTCGCGCTAAGATACGGCTTGCGGGATCAATCTTTCATAGGAGAACTAAATGGCAGCGAAGAAAATTCTGTTTTTGACCGGCGATTTTGCAGAAGATTATGAAACGATGGTGCCATTCCAGGCCCTGCTGATGCTCGGCCATACCGTGCACGCCGTTTGTCCCGGCAAGAAAAGCGGCGAGACGATCAAGACGGCCATCCACGATTTCGAGGGCGACCAGACCTACACGGAAAAACCGGGCCATTTGTTTACCCTGAACGCCAGCTTCGACGAGATCGATCCGGCCGACTATGACGCGGTGATGATCGCCGGCGGCCGCGCGCCCGAATACCTGCGCCTGAACGAGAAAGTCATCGCCGCCGTGCGCCATTTTGCCGACGCGGGCAAGCCTGTCGCCGCCGTCTGCCACGGCGCGCAATTGCTGGCCGCCGCCGATGTCATCCGCGGCAAGCGCATTTCCGCCTATCCCGCCTGCGCGCCGGAAGTCAAGCTGGCGGGTGGCACGTATGCGGACATCGCCGTCACGGACGCCGTCACCGATGGCCAGTTCGTCACGGCGCCCGCCTGGCCCGCGCATCCGGCGTGGCTGGCGCAGTTCGTCAAGCTGCTCGGTACCGAGATTCATTTGTAACCTTCACCAGCCCGGCAGGCCGCAGCGCTTGCCGGGCGCCCCACTTTTCAGATTCGAGTTCTTCATGCATGCGCCGCGCAGTCAACCTTCCCGCAAACAACTTCCAGCGTCACGCTGGCGCCAGCGCCGCCTGGCGCAAGCCACATCGGGCCTGAGCGCCGCGCAGGAACGCCAGCTGGCCACTCTGCATGAGATTTCCACCCTGCTGGCGGGCCAGCACGCCATCGATGCGCTGTGCCGTGGCTTCCTGCACCACGTGATGCAGTTCGCGCAAGCCGAAGGCGGCACCGTGCGCATCCTCGATCCGCAGCACGATACCGTGCACATCATCGTGCATGAGGGCATTTCGGACGCCATGGTGGAAGAGGAACATTGCATCCGCAATAACGATTGCCTGTGCGGCGCTGCCGTGGCGCAGGGCGTGATCCAGATCCGCGATTTCCGCCAGGTCGAAGCGCTGCAGCGCTTTCGCTGCCAGGACGAAGGTTTTGTTGCCATCGCCGTCTTTCCCATCCTCGCGCGCGACCAGGTGGTGGGTAGTTTTTCGCTGCACTTCGCGGGTCCGCAAGCGGTGCATGCGCAGCAGCAGGGCTGGCTGGAAACGCTGGGCCAGAGCCTGGGCATCGCCATCGAGAACCAGCGCCTGATCGCGCGCGAAAAGGAGTTTGCCGTCGCGCGCGAACGCAGCCTGCTGGCCGAAGGCTTGCATGACAGCATTGCGCAAAGCCTCAATTTCATCAGCCTGCAAGTACAGATGCTCGACGATTCCGTGCGCCGGGGCCAGCTCGACGAAGCGGCCGAGGTGCTGCCGCTGATGCGCATGGGCGTCGAGCAAAGCTACCAGGACGTGCGCGAATTGCTGGTCAATTTCCGCACGCGCTGGCATGGCAGCGACCTGGAAAGCAAACTGTCGGAAGTGCTGGCCAAGTTCGAGCTGCAGACCGGCGTCGCCGGCACGCTGGACATGAGCGGCAATGGCGCGCCGCTGGCGCCCGAGCAGCAGTTGCAGATCCTGTTCATCGTGCAGGAAGCGCTGTCGAATATCCGCAAGCACGCGCAGGCGAGCAACGTGGCCCTGCGCGTGGAAAACGGGCGCGATTTTTCGCTGCAGGTGCGCGACGATGGCGAAGGCTTCGCCGCCAACCTGCGCGACAAGAAAACGGAATTGCAGATCGGCTTGCGTATCATGCAGGAAAGAGCCGAGCGGCTCGGTGCGCAATTTGCCATCGACAGCAGGCCCGGCGGCGGCACGACGATCTCGCTGGCCTTGCCGGCAGCCCGGCGCCAGGCCGCGTAACAGAAGATTCATTCTTACCAGGTAAAAGATACAAATACGTGAACGCTCCAATCAAAATCCTGCTGGTCGACGACCACACCTTGCTGC
This sequence comes from Janthinobacterium sp. PAMC25594, assembly GCF_019443505.1. Lineage (NCBI taxonomy): Bacteria > Pseudomonadati > Pseudomonadota > Betaproteobacteria > Burkholderiales > Oxalobacteraceae > Janthinobacterium > Janthinobacterium sp. PAMC25594. The sequence goes on along the minus strand of NZ_CP080377.1, from coordinate 2,547,668 downwards.
GCAGCGGCGTCAAGCTGCTGCTGCAGCGCAATCCTCTATTCCAGGTGGTGGGCGAGGCTTCCAACGGGCTCGATGGCGTGCGCCTGACGGCCGAACTGCGGCCCGACGTGGTGCTGATGGATTTGAACATGCCCGGCGTAACGGGTGTCGAGGCGCTGCAGCTGATCTTGCAGGACATGCCGCAGATGGTGGTGCTGATGCTGACCGTGTCCGAAAACGCGGCCGACCTGGGCGCGGCCCTGCGCGCGGGCGCGCGCGGCTATTTGCTGAAAAATATCGAAGCCGAGCAGCTGGGCCAGGCCATCTGCCGCGCCGCCGCCGGCGAATCCGTGATTGCCGATGCCATGACGGCCAAGCTCGTGTCGCAATTTCGCGCGGGGCAGAACGCGCCCCAGGCCGACTACGACAAATTGACGCCGCGCGAACGCGAAGCCATGGCTTGCCTGGCGCAAGGGCTGAGCAACAAGGAAATCGCGCGCCAGCTGGACGTGGCCGAAAGCACGGTGAAAATCCACGTGCAAAACATCCTCAAAAAGCTTAAGCTCAGCAGCCGCGTGCAGATCGCCGTCTACGCCGTCGAGCGTGAGTTAAGCAAATAAAGATCAAACAAAGCGCAAATAATGCGCAAGGAATGCGCGATTGTTTGATCTGCATGGCGTTCCGGCCTAGACAACCCTAGTTCCTTTGACGTATGGCCTTGACGGTGCCTGCGCATTACACTCTTAGTCATTCGCTAATCTAATAAGAGAGTGTCATGCATAAGGTCAACGTCGATGGCTTGCTATCGAGCCAGGCTCTGTTCCGCCATATTTCCCCTTCGCAATTAGAGCAATTGCGCCAGGATGTCGTGCGCGTCGAAGTGGAAAAAGGCAAAGTGCTGTTCCGCAAAGGCGAAGTGCCGGAAGGCGCCTATGTGGTGGTCTTCGGCCTCGTCAAGCTGAGCGTGTTTTCCATGGAAGGTACCGACAAGGTACTGGAATTGATCCGTCCGGGCCAGAGCTTCGGCGAAGCCATGATTTTCCTCGATGAACCGTATCCGTTCTGCGCCGAAGCGCTGGAGCACTGCCTGCTGCTGCGCATCCCGCCGCACGCGCTGCTGCGCCTGCTGGACCAGTCGCCGCGCATCGCGCGCCAGATGATGAACAGCCTGTCGCACCACCTGATGGGTTTTATCCGCAACGTGGAACGCTGCTCCGTGCAAAACGCCACCCAGCGCGTGGTCGAGTACCTGCTGCAGGCGTCGGACCAGCAGCGTTCGAACGAGGTCAAGCTGGACCTGAAGAAAAGTCTGCTGGCATCGTTCCTGAACCTGGCGCCCGCCACCCTGTCGCGCGTGCTGCACCAGTTGACGGACTTGCATTTGATTAAAGTCAGCGGTTCGCTGATCCAGATCCAGCCCGATGCGCTGAAGACGTATCGCCATGGTTCCGCTACGGCGATGCTGAACTAAGTTTTTTCAGCAGGCAAGGTCAGCCGCCAGAACAGCAGGGCGAGCAAGCTGACCGCCGCGCCCAGCGCGCATACTCCATGCCAGCCCGCCAGCGCATACACGCTGGTGGCGGCAATCGCCCCGAGTCCGCTTCCCACCGCATAAAACAGCATGTAGCACGCCACCAGGCGGCTGTGCGCGTCGCTGTCGTCCTTGAAAATCAGGCTCTGGTTCGTCACGTGGATGGCCTGGCCCGCCAGGTCCAGCGCGATGATGCCGACGATCAGCGGCCACAGGGCCGCGCCGGCAAAGCCGAGCGGCAGCCACGCGGCCAGCAGCAGCAACAGGGCCGCGCCCGTCGTCCACTGCGCGCGTCCGCCGTCGGCCAGCGCCCCGGCACGCGCCGCGCCCAGCGCGCCGATCACGCCCACTAACCCGAAAGCGCCGATGGCCGCATGGCTGTAGCCTTGCGCCGTCAGGGGCAGCACCAGGGCGCTCCAGAAAATATTGAAGACGGCAAACATCAGCAGGGCCAGCATGCCGCGCACACGCAGCACCTTGTTGTGCAGCAGCATCTCCAGCATCGAAGCCAGCAGGGCGCCGTAGGCCAGCTTCTGATTGGATGCCTGCGCCGGCGGCAGCTTGCGCCACAGCAGCAGCAACAGGGCGCAGGCGATGGCGGCCGAGACGAAATACACGGCGCGCCAGTCGGCCAGGTCCGCCACCACGCCGGACAGGGTGCGCGCCAGCAGCAAGCCGATCACCACGCCGCCCTGCGCCATGCCGACGACCCTGCCCCGCTCGTGGCTGGCCGCCGCGCTGGCCGCGTAGGCGATCAAGCCCTGCGTCATGGCCGTCCCCAGCAAGCCCACCAGCAGCATGCCGCCCAGCAAGGCGGCCGTGGAACGGGCGCAGCCCAGCGCCGCCAGGGAGATGGCAAGCAAGCCCAGCTGGAACAGGGTCAGCCGGCGCCGGTTCAGCATGTCGCCCAGGGGCACGAGCAGCAGCAGGGCCAGCGCGCAGCCGAGCTGCGTGGCCGTGATGACCATGCCGCTGGCGGCGTCCGTCATGCCGAATTCCCGCGCCAGAGTGGCGAGCAAGGGCTGGGCGTAATACACATTGGCCACGCTGAGGCCGGCCGCCGTGGCAAACAGCCAGACGAGGGTGGGGGGAAGTACTGCTGTGATGGGGATGGTCGTGTCGCGCATGGTGATGTATGTGGTTTCAAATTAAAACCAGTTGGAGTCTACGGTGATTAGTTTTAAAATGCAACCACTCAATCAAGGAGAGACCCCGTGGCCAAGCGCAAGAGCCTGAAAAACGACCCCTGTCCCGTGGCGCGCGCGCTCGACGCGATCGGCGAGCGCTGGTCGCTGCTGATCGTGCGCGACGCCTTCGACGGCATGCGCAGGTTCGGCGAATTCCAGAAAAGCCTGGGCGTGGCGAAGAACATCCTGGCCGATCGCCTGCACACCTTGGTGGAAGAGGGCATTTTTACGGTCGCCCCCGCCTCGGACGGCACGGCCTACCAGGAATATGTGCTCACGCCCAAGGGGCTGGCGCTGTTTCCCGTCGTGGTCGGCTTGCGCCAGTGGAGCGAGGCGCAATTGTTTGAGCAAGGCGAGACCCATTCGACCTTGCTGCAGCGCGGTTCAGGCTTGCCCGTGCGCCGCATCGACGTGCTGGCCGAAGATGGCCGCGTCTTGCAGGCGGGCGATACCGTCGTGCACAAGGTGGAGTTCAGGACATGAAGCGCGTGGCCGTCATCGGCGGCGGCATCACGGGCGTCACCACGGCGTATGCGCTGGCGAAACGGGGCGTCGATGTCACCCTGATCGAACGCCACCGCTATGCGGCCATGGAAACGTCGTATGCGAATGGCGGGCAATTGTCCGCCTCGCACGCGGAAGTGTGGAACCACAAGGCAACGATTCTGAATGCGCTGAAATGGATGGCGCGGCGCGATGCGCCGTTGTTGCTGCATCCCTGGCCCAGCTGGCACAAGCTGAGCTGGTTTGCGGAGTTTCTCGCCGCCATGCCGGACTACGAGCGCAATACCATCGCCACGGCGCGCATGGCGATCGCCGCGCGCGCACATTTGTTTGCGTGGGCGGAAGAAGAGAAGATAGCTTTCGATCACCGCCGCGCCGGCATCCTGCACGTGTACCGCGACCGGCGCGGCTTCGAACGGGCGGCCGGCGTGTCGCGCCTGCTGGCCAAGGGCGGTCTTGAGCGGCGTGCCGTGAGCTTGCTGGAAATGCGCGCCATCGAGCCGGCCCTCACCGGCGACTTTTACGGCGGCTACTACACGGACAGCGATTCCACGGGCGACATCCACAAATTCACCAGCGGCCTGGCCGACGCCTGCGCGCGCCTGGGCGTGGCCTGCCGCTTTGGTCAGGACGTTACTGCGCTGGCGCGCGAGCACGGCAAGGTGCGCGTCAGCATCGGCGAGGGCGAGGACAGCACCCTGTTCGACGCCGTCGTCATCTGCGCGGGCACGGCCAGCCGCGCCCTGGCGGCAATGCTGGGCGACCACGTGAACGTGTATCCCGTGAAAGGCTATTCGATTACCGTGCAGCTCGACGACGCCGCCAGCCGCGCGGCCGCGCCCCAGGTCAGCCTGCTCGACGATGCGACCAAGCTGGTCAGCAGCCGCCTGGGCGAGGACCGGCTCAGAGTGGCGGGCACTGCGGAATTCAATGGCTTCAATCACGACATCCGCGCCGATCGCATCCGCCCGCTGCTGCAGTGGGTCGAGCAGTGCTTTCCTGGCGTGAGTACGCGCAAGGTCGTGCCGTGGGCGGGTTTGCGCCCCATGTTGCCGGCCATGCTGCCGAAGGTAGGGCCGGGCAAGGCCCCTGGCGTGTACTACAACACGGGCCACGGCCACCTGGGCTGGACCCTGGCGGCCGCCACGGCGGAGATGGTGGCAGAGGCGGTCGCGCCTAGTTCTTCGGCAGCAGATCGCTGAGCGCGGCACGGCCCTTGACGGTGAGGAAGGGGCCGACCTTGCTGTAAGGCAGTAAAAAATCGTTTTCGCAGCCGCTGCCGTTCGAGTCTTCCCAGAACGACACGCCTTCGGGTTTCAATGACAGGTGGAAGCGGCCGCGGCCGTCGTAATCCGTGCCCTTGCACTCGGCGTCGATTTTTACGTCCTTGAAGAGGGCCTGGCGCAGGCGGTCCGGCAATTCGGCCTTGTCGTCGCCATCGCTGGCGCTGGCGCCAAACCAGTTCCACACGTCCGTTTCCTGGCCCGTTTTCACGTCCCAGGTGCGGAACCGGATGGAAATGCCGCTGGCGCCATAGCCGGCCGCCCAGCGGTAGAACTTGATCGTCACCCAGCGCGGCGACCAGTAGGTGGGCTCCGCATACACTTCGTCTTCCGTCGTGAAACCGTTGCGGCCCAGGTATTCGCGGCGCGTGGCATAGAAATCGGCCAGGTCTTTCTTGTTCTTCGCCAGCACGGCGCGCAGTTGCGCATTGATTTTCGCCACGCCGTCACCGGGCGCCATCAATTCCACCGTGATGGTGTCGCCCACTTGCAGGTTGCGGTACTGCTTGCCTTCGAAGGTAACGGGTTTGCTGACCTTTGTGCTGGGAAAGTCTTCCAGCGCCAGGTTGTAGGCATCGCTGGCGCAGGATGGATGTTCGCGGTCGCCCGCCGCTTCCAGCAGTGTCAAGGCCAGGGGCAGGGTCTTGCCGCTTTTCGGCTCCGTCCAGGTGCCGGTGAGCTTGCCGCCCTGCGGCGCGTTGAGGCGCCACGTGCCCGTCGTATCGCCCTTGGCGTCGGATTCGCTCCAGTCGCTCTTGCCGTTCGGCATGGACAGCATGATCGGTGTCTTGTAGCGCGTGTAGTAATAATTGCCGCTGCGGTCAGACCCTTGCGTGGGGCTGGGCTGGTTGAAGCACGCGACGATATTGGCCTTGCCCAAGGTGCCTTGCCACACGCCTTGCACGGACGGCTCGGCCGCCATGGCGATATGGAAGGCGGGCAGGGTCAGGCAGGCAAACAGAAAGCGGCGCATCGGTGGTTCCTCTCATGGGCGATGACCGATTCTACATGGCCCCGCCCACGAGATGCCGCACGTTAACCTATGCGCCGGGGCGCTCCTGCGCCACCACGGCCATCGCCGCGCCCAGGTACTGCAGCATTGTCGCGTCGACGAAACTGCCTTCCATCAGGCGCGGTTCCTGCTGGTGCGCCTGGCGGAATTTCAGCTGCGTGGCCGGGTCCGTGCCCGCATACGAACGGAACAGCTCCAGCCACTGCCGCGCCAGCTGCAGCACGGCCGGGTCGGTGGGCGGCGTGCGCGCATCGATGGCGGCGCGCACGGCGGCGATCAGGGCCGGCCATTCACCCGAGCGCTTGCCGTAGTTTGCCACCAGGTGCGCGTATTCCTGCTCATCGAGGAAAGGCCGGTACAGCGCCATGCGCGAGGCGTTGAAGGCGGCGAGGATGAACTGCATCAGTTCCGCATCGATGCTGGTGGTGGCCTGCATCGATGGCTCCTGTTCGTGCATGCTGTTCAGGCGCGCGAACAGGCCCGGGTGGGCGCCCGTGTCGCGCACCAGCTTGACCATCCATTGCGTGGCCAGCGCCTGCGCCCGTGCATCGTCGGGACCTGCGCCCGCATCCCTGGCGGCGCGCACTCTCGCTACCAGTTCTTTCCATTCCTGTTCCACGGCCGCATCGGACAGCAGCGGCATCCGTTGCAGTTCTTCCTGGGTAAAATATTTGTCGTACATGGTCATCAACTCCATTGTGGTGAGCCACTCGGCCAGTTCCGGTGCCTGTCCCTGCGCCAGTTGCGCCTGCAGGGTGCGCAGGCGTACACGCAGGGTGCGCAGGCGTACACGCAGGGTGGAAGCTTGCGCGATCTGGCGCTCGAGCATGGCGATCTGCCGCGCCACGATGGAGGAGAGCGGCAGATCCGGGCCGGCGAGTGCGTGGGCGATATCGGCCAGCGACAACCCGAACTTGCGCAGCGCCATGATCCGGTGCAGCCGGTCCATGTCGCCGTGCTGGTACAGGCGGTAGCCAGCGGGCGTGCGCGCCGAAGGCGAGAGCAGGCCGATGCTGTCGTAATGGTGCAGGGTGCGGATGGTCAGGCCCGTGAGCCTGGCCAGTTCACCGATTTTCAACAGCATTGCTTGTTCCTTTCCTGGTGCGTACGGACAGCATCGCGCCTGACGTCACGTCAGGGTCAAGCGATATATTCAAACTGAGTCAACTGATTGTCAGCCGCTGCCGCAATTCCTGCAACAGGGTGCCCGTTTTCGGCGTCAGCTGGCGCGCCAGCGGCCAGGCCAGGTATAGGGGCAAGCCTGGCGTGGCCAGTTCCGGCACGATGGCCACGATGGCGCCCGTGGCCAGGTGTTCCTGCACCAGCCAGGTGGCCAGCTGCGCCACGCCCAGGCCAGCCAGCACGGCGGCCGTGCGCGCTTCCGCGTCGCCCACCGTCATGCGCGGTGACGCCAGGCGGTATTCCAGCTGGCCGCCCTTATCCTCGTCCGGGAACAGCCACGGCATGGGCGAGCCGTCGCCGCGTCCGTAGGCGATGCAGTCGTGGCCATCGAGCTGCGCGATGGATGCGGGCGTGCCGCGCCGCGCCAGGTAGGCGGGCGCCGCGCACAGGATCAGCTGTTCGTCGCCCAGGTGCATCTGCCCCAGCGCGGCGGGCCAGTGCGAGGGCGCGCCGATGCGCACGGCGATATCGATGCGCTCCTCGAACAGGTCGACGAAGCGGTCGCTGAAGGCGATGGCCGGCTGCAGGCGCGGATATTTTTCGCACAGATCGATCAGCGCCGGCATCACGCGCAGGCGGCCATACGCGGCGGGCACGCCGATGCGCACCTTGCCGGCCAGTTCCGTCGCATGTTCGGCCAGCACGTCTTCCGCGTCCGCCAGTTCCTGCAGCACGCGCTTGCAGGTGGCGTAGTAGGCGCGGCCCGCCTCGCTCAGTTTCAGCCGGCGCGTGCTGCGCTCGAACAGCAGCACGCCCAGCCGCTCTTCCAGCCGCGCCACGCTCTTGCTGACGGCCGAGCTGCTCAGGTGCAGGCGTTCGGCCGCCTTGGTAAAACTGCCCGCGTCGGCCGTGGCGAGGAAGGGCGTGAGGCCCTTTAAATGTTCCGATGAAAACATGATTCGCGAACTTTATTCATGAATAAGGTGAAATAGTATCGTGGATAAGAATTTCAGTCGCGGATATGATGGTTTTTTCTTTCGGAGGCTTCTAACATGCAAAAACACGCGCTCATCATCGGCGCCAGCGGCGTCATCGGCAGCAACCTGGCCACGCATTTGCTGGCGCAAGGCTGGCAGGTGACGGGCGTCTCGCGGGGACGCACGCCCGTGCCCGCCGGCTGCACGGCCCTGCAATTGGATGCGACGGATGGCGCCGCCGTCGCCGCCGCGCTGGCCGGCCTGGACGCCAGCCACGTCTTCTTCACGGCCTGGGCGCGCCAGGAAAACGAGCAGGAAAACATCCGCGTCAACGGCGCCATGGTGGCCAATGTGCTGGCCGCGCTGGGACCGAACGGCCACTTGCGCCACGCGGCGCTGGTGACGGGTCTCAAGCATTACCTGGGACCGTTCGACGCGTATGGCAAGGGAACAGTGCCTGTGACGCCGTTCCGCGAAGAGCAGGGCCGCCAGCCCGTGGAGAATTTTTATTACGCGCAGGAAGATCGCTTGTTCGAAGCGGCCACCCGGTACGGTTTTACGTGGAGCGTGCACCGCCCGCACACCATCATTGGCTACGCACTGGGCAATGCGATGAACATGGGCCTGACCCTGGCCGTGTATGCGAATTTGTGCAAGGCCAGCGGCGCGCCCTTCGTTTTTCCCGGTTCGCCCGCGCAGTGGCACGGTTTGTCCGACATGACGGACGCGGGCCAGATCGCGCGCCACCTGGCGTGGGCGGCGGACAGCCCTTGCGCGCGCAACGAGGATTTCAATATCGTCAATGGCGACGTGTTCCGCTGGAAGTGGCTTTGGCCGCGCCTGGCCGCGTATTTCGGCGTGGCGGCGGCGGACTTGCCCGAGACCATGGCGCCGCTGGCCGACCGCATGCAGGACGCCCCCGCGCAATGGCGCGCCATCGCGCGGCAGCATGATCTGGCGGAAGCGGACATAGCCCGCCTGGCCTCATGGTGGCATACGGATGCCGACCTGGGGCGGCCGATGGAAGTGATGACGGACATGGGCAAGAGCCGCAAGGCGGGCTTTCTTGATTACCAGGATACGCAGGATGCCTTCGTCAATCTGTTCGAGCGCCTGAAGGCGCAGCGCGTCATTCCGCGCTGACCCGGTCGCGGCCAACCATGTTGTCGGCTTACGCCGTTCCGGCTAAGCCGACATCCCGACATGCTATTCGGCCTTGCGCCGCTCCTGCGCCCGCTGCCATTCCAGGCCCGGGCGGTCGACGCGAAATTGCAGCAGGCGCCCCTGCACCACTTCCGTCACATACGCCGTGCGGCCGTCGGGACCGCCGAAGGTGATGTTGCTGGGCTTGGCGCCGGGCACGCTGATTTCGCGCAAGATGCGCCCCTGCGGCGACAATTTGACCACGCTGCCCTTGCCGTAGCGCGTCACGTACAAATTGCCATCGACATCCACGCGCATGCCATCCATGCCGAAATCGTCGAACTTGGTCAGCAAGCGCTTGCCGCTCAGGCTGCCGTCCGCGGCGATGTCGTACATCCAGATATTGCGCTGCACGCTTTCATTCACATACAAGATCTTGCCGTCGGGGCTCACTTCAATGCCGTTGGCCGTGCCCATGGTGTCGAGCGCCAGCGTCACCGTGCCGTCCTGCGCGATGCGCCACACGCGGCCCGTGTTTTCCTTCCAGTTCGGGTCGCTCGCATACAGCACGTCGTCGGCCGTGATGGCGATGTCGTTCGGCTGCGTCATGCGCGGCTCGCGCGCGTGGATGGTGAGCGCGCGCGTGGCAGGATCGACCAGGTAAATCGTGTGTTCCATGTAGTCTGCCAGATACATCTGGCCACGGCTGCCGAAGCGGATGCCGTTGGCGATGCTGGTGCCGGGCAGGGTCAGCCACACTTCGCCGCTGCCATCGGGACGCACCTTGCCGATGGTTTGCTGGCGCGCAAAGTTGACGGCGTAGATATTGCCATCCGCATCCACGGCCGGGCCTTCGATGCCCTTGGTAAAGGAATGCGGGGCGGTCAGGGTGGTGGTGAGAAACAGCGCTTCGTGCGCGGGCGGGCTGGCGCAGGCGGACAGGTTGGCCAGCGCGGTGGCCAGCACGGCGGCGCGCAGCGACGGCAGGGCGAATCGGGAATGAGGCATCAAGGTTCTCTGTATGGCAACGGTGGCGTATGTTACCCGACGCGCGCCGACCGGGGCGCCAGTCTATGCCGCCACGACCACCAGGTCGGGGAAGTCGTCTTGCCAGCCGGCCCATGCATCCTGCAGGTGCGCGTGCATGCCGACCCGGTCTTGCGCCAGATCAAACGCGTCGGCGCTGGCGAGCAGAAAATGGGCGATGGCGCGCAGGGTGGCCGGGTCGGCCTGGATGGTCACGTCGGAGCAGGGCAGCGCTTGGTCCGAAGGCGTGTCTTGCAGGTAGCAGTGCAGCGATAAATGTGGGGTCATGAGCTTCGGTGGTTGATGTAGGCGCCCAGCATGGCGTGTGCGTTCAGTGCGGCGCGGGCCGCTTCCAGTTCCCCTGGCTGCAGGTGCCAGAAAATCCAGCCGGCATGGTCTTCACAGCGGCCATGGGCTTGCATCGCGTCGCGCAGCGCTTGCCGGCGCTGGGGCGGCAGCGCATCCAGTCTGGCTTGCGTGAAACCATTGATGGGATATACATCGCGCAGGTGCGCATCTTGCAGCCCGCGCCGCTTGATGGCGGCCCAGTTATTTGCGGGGCAAGGCGTGCCAAAGGTCATCGGATGGGCCTCGTCGAGCTGCCGGTAGCCGAGTGCGTAGCCGGTGCCATAGCCCTGCGTTTCAGCGTAGCAGTACACATATTCGCAATGCTCAAACAGGCCGGGTATGGCCCGCGCACCGTCGAACAGCGGCGCCAGCGCAAGCTTGCTGGCGCGTATGGACAGAACCAGCTCCGAGCCCGATGAATACATCGCCTGCGCGTCGCAGTTGACGGCCTCGTCAGCTTCGTCGGGCGGTACGATGCGCGGCGAAAGCAGTCCGATGCTGTCGGTCTCTGGCGCGAACAGCATCTTCTCGTAATTTCGCTGTGAGAACTTGACGATCTTGCCGCGCTTGTTGCCGTAGCGCTCGACGCGCTCGCCCACGTGTTCGAACCAGGCAAACAGCTGCGTGCTGGCCGCGGCGGGAATGAAGGGACTGTTTTTTGCGAATTCGCCGACGAGGAAATGGTATTGGTCCATTGGCAATGCAAGGGAGGGTTGCGACAGGCGCATTTTTGCACGGAATGCAATATGTTGCCAATGCGCGCGCGTGACCATTCCGTCAGGCGGCCTGATGCGTATGTAGTTGATTTGCATGACATTCAAGCTGGATTGCGATTGGCATCGGCCTGACTATACTGCAATGACAGCCTTGCTTCCTGGTCATGGCGGAGCTGCTGTGATGCCCGCCCCAAGCAATGTAATGCTTTCATTTCATAAGGAAAATAGGGTATCGTGTTCGCTTGGAAAGTAATACACCGTATGCAGCAATAGAGCTGGCGTGCGCGGCGAGGTCTGAGTGAACGCCGCGGAACGAAGAGTTGTCCTTGAGGCCGGCCCCCACAGGCCGCACACCGTCACCATGCACCACACAGCACTCTCGCCGGATCCTGAGGATGCGCCAGCCCAGCCGTTGCCCTCCGAGCAAAATCTGCAGGCATTGCATCACCGCGAAGTCAAGCTGCTGCGCGAGACGATCAATCAACTGTTGATCATGGCCAAGATGCAGTTGCAGGAAAAGGATAAATCCGACGCCTTTGGCCTGTTGATCATGCAGTTGCGCGAAGCCAATCAAAACCTGGTGCTGGCGACGTTTGGCGCGCAGGATATGCAGGCGTCCGCCGAAGCGACAACCGTGCGCCAGACGGAATTTCTGGCCATGCTTGCGCATGAGTTACGCAATCCCTTGCAGCCGCTGGCGATGGCCAATGATTTGCTGGCCAAGAAGGTCGACCTCGATCCCCAGCTGGCGCACGTGCATGACGTGATCGGCCGCCAGGTGGCGCATATGGCGCGCCTGATCGACGACTTGCTCGACGCTTCGCGCGTCAGCAGCGGCAAGATCACCTTGCAGCTGGCGCCCATCCTGCTGAGCGACATCATCGCCAGTGCCGTGGAAGTCGGCCAGGCCAGCATCAGCCAGCGCCAGCAAGTGCTGAGCGTGAGCATGCCGAAGGAAGCCCTGGTGATCGAAGGGGACCTGGTGCGCTTGACGCAGGTGTTTGCCAACCTGCTCATCAATGCCAGCAAATTTACGCACGAGTTTGGCCATATCGACATCGTCGTCAGGCGTCACGATGATCTGGTGGAAATTGCCGTCAGCGACGATGGCGCCGGCATCGCCCTCGATATCCAGCCCTTCATCTTCGACTTGTTTACCCAGGGCTTCCGTTCGCTGGAACGGGCGCAGGGTGGCGTGGGCATCGGCCTGTCGCTGGTGCGCATTATTACCCAGCTGCATGGCGGCACCGTGGATGTCTTCAGCGCCGGGGTTGGCTTTGGCAGCCAGTTTGTCTTGCAGCTGCCCCTGTCGTAGCTGGCGCCGCCATCGCAGGACATGCAGGCGGCACCTGCGGCGTGCGCACTGCCACGCCGCATATTGCTGATCGAGGATAATGCCGATGCGGCGGAAATGCTGGCGCTGCTGCTGACGCAGGACGGTCACCATGTCGACGTGCGCAACGACGGCCCCAGTGGCTTGCGCGCCGCGCTCGATGCGCCCTACGATGTGATCGTGTGCGATATCGGCTTGCCGGGCATGGATGGCTTCCAGGTCATCAGCTCGGCACGCGCGGCCTTGCCGGCGCCGCTGCCGTGCTTTGTCGCCACGTCAGGGTACAGCCAGCTTGGTCAGTTCGACCGCGCTGGCCAGGCAGGGTTTGACCACTACCTGGTAAAGCCCATCAATATCGACGCTTTGTCGAAAATAATCACGGCAACGGTTCCGCGCTGATGGGCGAGGAAATCCTGATGCTTTTGTTTAACATGGTCCATGCACCGAAAACCGCAGAGAAAAGATCCGATTATGGCCACAGTCCATGAACAGCGGCAGCGCAGGATAGAGCACGCGCTGTTACGCGAACCAGGTGCGGTGGTAGACGTCAGTATTCGCCTTTGGGAGCAACTGGCCACTGAATTGAATCAGATCATAGGCGAGCGGGGCGTGGAGTCGATGTATGCCCGCAGCCTGCACCAGAGTCAGAAACAGTTCAGCTGGTTGATACCCCATCCGCCGCAAGCACTGGAAGCTGCCATGACCGCCTTGCGCGCCAGCTTGCAGGCGCAGGCGGACAGCGCCGCCTGCGCGGCAAGCACGGCGATGATGATGCACTTCATCAACACCCTTATTTTATTAATTGGCGAACTCTTAACGAATAGCATCCTCCTCAAAGCCTGGGGTGATGACGTTGTGAATAATGCTGGAACGGAGCCGAACGAATGAACAAAGTCACCATCCACCGCCTGGCTACTGGCGTGCCGGGGTTGGACGAACTGCTGGGCGGCGGAATACCGGAATTTTCCTTCAACCTGGTGGCGGGCACGCCCGGCAGCGGCAAGACGACGCTGGCGCACCAGATCATGTTTTCCCTCGCTACACCGGAGCGCAAGGCGCTGTTTTTCACAGTCCTGGGCGAACCACCGCTGAAGATGTTGCGCTATCAGCAGCAGTTTCCCTTCTTTGATGTGGAAAAGATCAACCAGTCGATCAAATTCGTCAATCTGTCGGCGGACTTGCTGGAAGGCGATTTTGACCGCGTGCTGGCGCGCATCGCCGAAGAGGTGGAAGCGTTCTCGCCCAGCCTCGTCTTCGTCGATTCCTTCCGCTCCGTGGTGCAATCGGCGAAGGCCATGGACACGGGCGCGGCCGGCTTGCAGCATTTCGTGCAGCAACTGGGCACGCAAATGACCAGCTGGCTGGCCACGACCTTCCTGATCGGCGAATACCTGGCGCCCGAGGCCGAGTCGAGCGCCGTGTTCACGGTGGCCGACGGCATCCTGTGGCTGTCGCAGCTCGTGCACCGCGATGCCATGGTGCGCAAGATTCAGGTGGTCAAGATGCGCGGCCAGGCGCAAAGCCTGGGCGTGCACACCTTCCGCATCAATGACAATGGCGTGGAAATCTTTTCCCGCGCCGTGCTGAAGGCCAGCGGCATGCAAGAGGTCAGCATTTCCGGCAATGAACGCCTGTCGCTGGGCGTGCCGGAGCTCGACGCCATGATGGGCGGCGGCTTGCCGGCCGGCTATTCGCTGCTGCTGGTGGGGCCGTCCGGCTCCGGCAAGACCGTACTGGCCACGCAATTTCTCACGGAAGGCGTGCGTTGCGGCGAGCCGGGCGTGATCGCCGCCTTCGAGAAGAGCCCGAACCAGCTGCTCAGCCATCAGCTGAATACGCTCGTCAGTTCCGGGCGGATCGGCGTCATCAACACGCGCACGCTCGACCTGTCGCTCGATGAAATCCTGCATGACCTGGTGAGCATGATCACGCGCATGAAGGCCAAGCGGGTGGTGATCGATTCGCTGTCCGGCTTTGAAATGGCGCTGGCCTCGATGTTCCGCGAGGATTTCCGCGAATCGCTGTACCGCCTGGTGGCGGCCTTGACGGACATGGGTGTGTCGGTGCTGATGACGGCCGAGCTGGAAGACCAGTACACCATGTTGCGCTTCAGCTCTTACGGCAACGCCTTCCTGGCCGACGCCATCGTCATGCAGCGTTACATCGAGCTCGAAGGCCAGTTCAAGCGCGTGGTGTCGGTGGTGAAGGTGCGCGGCAGCGGCCACAGCAAGGATATCCGCTTCTACGATATCGACGCCGAGGGCATGAAGATCGGCGCCGCCCTCAGCCAGTACCAGGGCATCCTGTCGGGCGAGCCGTACCGCGCCTAGACGCATGCGGTTGGTGACGGCTGAGTAGAGGCGTATGATGCAAGTGCGGCCATGCCGACGGCGATGGCCGTGCGCACAGGGGACCAATGCGTCTTCTGTGTTTCCGCGCTGATCATGAGGAGATATGATGGACAAACCCGAATTCATCCTGGCCGCCAAGGCCATGGAAACGCTGGAGATGTATCAAACGTTTTATGGTCACTCCAGCGAATACCAGGCGCACCAGCAGGAAGTGCTGAAACTGCTGCGCCACAAGGGCGCCTCCCTGCTGGTGTCGGAACATGGGTCGGCCAAGTTCCTGCTGGCCTTTGCCGATGCGCTGGACGCGGCCAGCTTGCCGGGCGAGTATGTACCGCTCAGCCGCAGGTAGGACGCGCCTGTCCCGGCAGAGGAGATCGTCTTCTCCGGTGGCCGCGGCTAGCCGCCGTTCGCTCCCTCGTTCCGCCACACCCTGGGCAGGCACACGGTAAATACCGTGCCCGATTCCAGGCTGGACTCGGCGCCGATGGTGCCGCCGTGCGCGCTGGCGATTTCACGCGCGATAAACAGACCCAGGCCGATACTGGTGGCGTTGGGCGCCTTGTGATCGTCGGAAATGGCCAGTTGTACCAGGGGATCGAAAATGCTCTTTAGCGAAGCCTCCGGGATCTGGCGGCCGAAATTCTTCACTTGCACCACGGCCGTATCGGCGTCGCCGCAGGCCGTGATGCTCACCGGCTGGTCGTCGCTGCGATATTGCGCGGCATTGTTGAGCAAATTGGAAAACAGCTGGGCCAGGCGGGCCGCATCGAAGTCGCCGATCATCTCGCCCGTGGTGTTCAGTTCAAATTTGCACTGCGGGTGAGCGGCCGAGGCATCCTCGACGGCTGTCTTGCAGATTTTCCCCAGGTCGCCCAGGCTGGGCGAAATGGGCATGCGTCCCCCCAGTTGCGTCCTGGCAAATTCCAGCAGATCGTTGACCATGGTTGTCATGGTGGCCGCGCTGCGGGCAACCCGTGCCCCGATCTGTAACGTGGAAGACGAGCTTGCGCTCGGTCTGCTCAGCAGCGCACCGGCCATCGTCATCGTGCTCAGCGGACTGCGCAGATCGTGGCTGAGGATGGCGAGAAAGGTGTTGCGGGTGCGGTCGCTCTGCTGCGAATAGCGTATGGTCGATTCCTGTAGCGCCTGGTCTATCGCTTCATTGAAGCGCAAGATGTCTTGCGTCGCCGTTTTCGATGTCACCGACACCTGTGCCATCCACAGGCGCAGGACGCTGGCCCGCATCGCGCGAAATTCCGCCGTCAGTTGCGGCAGCGTAAAGCCAATCTGCTGGCGCAGCGAGCCATGCGTGGCCGCTGCCGTTTCCTTGCCCGCTATTTCCGACACGCCCGTGGTTGATTTCTTTTTCCGCTGCGCCGCGTTCTCGATGACATCCATGTCGCGCACGATGGTTTCCAGCATCTGCTTTGCATGATCGCGTAATTCGGCTTTCGAGATGGCGGTGCCAGGAATGGGAAGCGACCTGGCGAAGAGTTCCCACTCTTCCAGGATCGGCTCCAGATGGCCGGTAATAAAGCGTGATAGTTTCACTGTGAACCAATGCGGTGATGGAAGAGGAGCCAGTGTACGCTGTTGAGGTGAGGGATGGGGTAATGCGCGCCTGCTCCAGGTGTCATATAGGTAATATCCGGCCTCTTCCGCGGGGGGCGGATGGAATGCGACAACTCAAGGTGCGTGACTGCATTGACTTGGTAATGCAATCGCATTACCATGCAAGTATTCCTATCTTTGACCGGAGAGCATCATGTCCGCTTCCCACGACATCGAATCCACGCTGACCGACCGTTACCAGACCACTGTGCCGGAAACCGTGCGTCGCGCCTTGCGTTTGGGCAAGCGGGACAAGATCCACTACTCCGTTCGCCCGAATGGCGAAGTGGTCATGACGCGCGCCGACGCTTCTGCAGGCAATGACCCGGTGCTGGGGCAGTTCCTGGGCTTCCTGGCACGCGACCTCGCCAGCCATCCGGAACGTCTGATGGCTGTGGATGCTACCCTCGTCCAGCGCCTGCGATCGCTGGTAGGTGATATCGAAGTCGAGCTCGATGCTGCGTTGCCGGCAGACGATGAATGAGCACAGGCCAGACTGCGCCGCTGGTCATTCACGGATGGACAGTCTTTGTCCATCCTCTATTCCTTGCGCAGATTGAGGCGCTGGTTCTGCAGGTCGAGTCGCTCAAGCAGAAGGATCCGGTTGGCTACGTGAAGAAGAACGCCAGCAAGCGGCTGGCCGCTATCACCAAGTTGGCGTTCGATGTCATTCCACAAGATCCCACACGCCCCGAGTATCGGCAAGGCGGTACTCTCGGCGATGCGCATAAACACTGGTTCCGGGCCAAGTTTTTCCAGCAATACAGACTGTTCTTCCGCTATCACGCAGCTGCCAGGGTACTCGTGTTTGCATGGGTTAATGACGACGACAGCAAGCGTGCCTATGAGAGCAGCGACGACGCTTACCGGGTGTTCCGCAAGATGCTGGAGGGAGGGCGCCCGCCCGATGATTGGAATATGCTGCTGGCGGAAGCCAGGGTGGAGGGCGCGCGCCTGCGGAGCCTGTTTGCACTCACTGGGGATTAGTGCAGGATTGGCTGAGCTAAGGCCCCGGTCACCCCAGGCGATCTAGCAAATCGATCCCGCAATGCTTTTGCCACTGCGCAGGTTAAATCCGAAGTGGCACCTATAGCCGTCATGATCCCGGACGCAGGAAACATTTTCCTTGTCGCGCTGCCGATAGCCTTTCTCCAAACTGCAGCGCTCTTTCGAGTCCGGCCCCATGGAGTCAAACATGTCCTTGGCCACGGTCCCCGTGACCATGAAAGAAATCTTGCGGTCATGCGGTGTGGGCGGCTGTTGCTCGCCCAAGGTATTTGAATACATCAGATAAGAACCCTTGAAAGGTTTGTATTCGCCCCAGTCGCTGTCGCTAGCCGCATAAGCCAGTGAAAACAGGGTGAAGGCGCCCCACGCCAGAGCCCACTGTTTTTTCATGTCAAGCTCTCAGTTCCAGATGAAAGTGATGGTCGTGATTTTTGAATGGCGTCACGAATGGAATGCCGGTATCGTTAAACAGCACCCGGCGTACACTGGCATGGGCGCGAAAAAGTGCGATGAGCTTTGCCGTCGCGGCTTGATCGTAGTCTTTGTCATACCAATAAACAGGGAGTTGAAGGCCGTCCTTGCGCAGTGGACGAATGTCTACCTCCAAGCCGGATTTGTGCGTTGAGTGTTCCCCATACGCAGTGCCGTTAGCCAGACTGATGTTGCCGATGCCAAATTTTCGTGTATCGATCGCTTGCCATTCGCGCTCCACATACAGCAGTGCCATCATCATGTTTGGATGCGCGTACTGGCCCGCCCCCCTGCCGGGAGTGCCATAGACGTAATACCCGGCACCTTCCGGAGCCTGGGGCAGGATAAAAAAACCGCGCTTATCCCTGGGCTGAACTTCAAGCATGGTCGACTCCGCTAGGCGCAACGGTGTGGGAGCTGGCATTGTTTCGCATTCCGTTCCATCTGGGATTGCGCTTCCGCAAACAATTGCGGGCTGGAACAGGATTCACCGCCGCCATGGCGGGAAGAACACGTTGCCCGGCCAGTGTCGCGGTAGCTTTTTTATATCTTTTGTGACGATGTGTGAATATGTCGCTGCCTATTTGGTGCACACTTCACTGGATATCAAACCGGGAGTTAATCCATGACCAGGTCACGCAGCTTGCCGTCACGCCTGTTGGGAGCTGGCTACCGGGAATTCTCCTTGTTGCCGCTGGCCATCTCATTTGTCGTGCTGGTGTGCCTGTCGTTGCTGGCGCTCCAGTTATGGATGACCTTGCGCGCACGGGAAGTGCAGCTCAATGAAGCTGCCCGTGAAAGCGCCAATCTGGCGCAATCCGTTGCGCAGCATGCCTATGACACCATCAAGGAGGCCGATACGGTGCTGGTCGGACTGGTGGAGCGGGTGGAGACAGATGGTGTCTCCGACCTTGAACTGGACCGTATCCATAAATTGCTGGTCACCCGTGTCGGCGAGCTGCCCCAGTTACACGGCATCTTCATTTATGCCAAGGATGGCAGCTGGCGGGTGAACTCCCAGAAAACGCTGTTGAGCAATCTGAATAATTCCGATCGAGATTATTTCAAATACCATCGAACGCATGATGACCGGGGGCCTTATGTCGGCCCCCCCCGTGCGCAGCAAATCAACGGGGCACTGGATCGTCACGGTATCGCGGCGTATCAATATGCCTGACGGCAGTTTCGGCGGCGTGGTGCTGGCGACCATCAACATGAATTATTTCAGGCAGTTTTACGAACGTTTTTCGATAGGGGAAAAAGGCGCCATTTTCATTGCGAATGGAGCGGGCATTCTTTTATTGCGGCGGCCGTTCGATGAGAGCTTGCTGGGACGCGATATCTCGCAATTCCCGGTATTTCATGATTATTTGCCCAAAAGCCCGGTTGGCACGGCCGTGATCAAGTCGCGGGTCGATGGCGTGACGCGTATCAATAGCTACCGCAGAATCGAGGAATACCCGCTGGTGGTCTCTGCCGCGTTGTCACAGGATGAAGTGCTTGCTGCGTGGCGCCTCGATACGGTGATGCAAAATGCCGTGGGCGGCGTACTGGTATTGCTGATTGCCTTCATCGGCTACCGCGTGGTGCGGCAAATCGATTTGCGGGTCAAGAGCGAGGCGGGGCTGGTCGCGGCGCGTAATGAGCTGGAATTGATCAATGAAACCCTGGCCCGCCTTGCCAGTCAGGATGGATTGACGGGGCTGGCGAACCGGCGCCATTTCGATCAGTCGCTGCTTGCCGAGTTCAGCCGTGGACAGCGTGAAAAAAGCGCTCTGGGACTGGTCTTGATCGATGTCGACTTCTTCAAGCAATACAACGATATCTATGGCCATGTGGCCGGTGACGAGTGCTTGAGAAAAATTGGCAGTGTGGTGGCCTATAGCATGCGCAGACCGGGCGACCTTGCTGCGCGCTACGGTGGCGAGGAGCTGGTCATTTTATTGCCCGGTACGGATCTGCCTGGCGCCTTGGCGGTGGCGGAAGGCGTTCGCCATGCCGTGCAGTCGCTGGGAATCGAGCATCGGGGCAATCCTCTTGGCGTGGTGACGGTCAGCGTCGGCGTGGCGGCGTTTACGCCAGTGCATCTGGAAAATCAGGCAGTGGAATTGATTGAGCTCGCTGATAAGGCCTTGTACAAGGCCAAGGCAGCCGGGAGAAATCAGGTCTGTTATGAGTCTGCATGCGAAAGTGCCGAGCAGCTTGCGGCTGTTTTTGCGTTTCGATAGCGATTTTTGAATGCTGAGGGCCATCGTCAGCTTGGTGCTGCGTCCTGAGTGGCGCGTGCGCCAGCCTCGTCCATGTAGAATCGGCAAGATCCGGATCGACGTATCCGCCCCTTCATTGCGGAGTACGCTTGAGCGTGACACAAACATTGCAAACCTGGCTGCTGGCCTGGCGGGAAGCTTTCACGTGCATTGGCCTGGGACTGCGCGATGCGCGTCATGCGGGCTTGTGGTGGCGCTCCGCGCTGTGGTGCATGGCGGTCGTGGCGCTGTGGCTGGGACTGTATGGCTGCTTCGGTCGTTTTTTTGTCGAGCTGAGCGCCATGCTGGCGCTGGTGTCCGTCACGGGCTTGCTGGGTCTGGGCGTGATGGATGGCGTCGGGACACTCGCCAACGGGCCTGCCACGCTCTCGCAGATGGGCAATATCGCCGGTAGCCTGGGCAGCGCCGCCAAGGCCCTGCTGTCGATCGGCCAGATCGCCCTGGCGCTGCTGGCGCTGGCTGCTTTTTTCTATGTGATGGTCTTTATCGTCGGCGCCATCGGCACGGCGCGCTTGCCGCTGCGCTGGTTGTTGCTGGAGCGCGCCAAGGCTGTGGCGGCGCGCCGCTATGTTGCGTGGCAAGCGCCGGCCGGCCTGGATGCATCCACCGCGCGCCCCGCCTGGCGGCGGCGCCTGTTGCTGCTGCTTTCCCTGTTAATTCCCGTGTGTGCGATGTGCGTGCTGATCTCGTACTTGCTGGCCTGGAATGTGCAAATGATCTACGGCGCGGCGGCCGCAGAGGTGCTCAGCATGGAACAAGAAACGGCGTTGCGCCGCGAGCAGCGCCCGGCGATCCTTGCGCTGGGTCTGCTGTTGTGTTTGCTGATGCTCATACCGGTCCTCAACTTATTGTTGCCAGCCGTGCTGTGCAGCAGCGTCTGTCACTTGCAGCGCCGTGGCTGGCGCGCAACGGGCACATCAATCCAAGTGGAGTGAACAAGGAGTGAACATGAGTGAACCCGCAAGACGCGCCACCCTGGAGCGCGCGATTGAAATCGCCTCCGCCACCCATGCCGGCCAGACGGACAAGGGCGGCGCGCCGTACATACTCCACCCCTTGCGCGTCATGCTGCGCGTCGCTCCCGGCGTCCAGCAGATTGTCGCCGTGCTGCATGACGTGGTGGAAGACAGCGACGGCAAAGTCACCTTCGACGACCTGGTGCGCGAAGGATTTTCCCAGGAAGTCATCGACGGTGTGCGCGCCGTGACCAAGGTCGAGGGCGAGTCGTATGAGGATTTCATCGCCCGCGCGGCCCTCGATCCGGTGGGCAAGGCCGTCAAGCTGGCGGATCTGGCGGAAAACAGCGACTTGTCGAGGATAGGGGCGCCGACGCAGAAGGATCTGGAGAGGATAGAGAAATATCGGAGGGCGATCAAGCAACTGATATCGCAGCAATAATTCTTGCGTGCGGAATTGTGTATGAATGGCAGGCTTGCCCCCGGGGTCACCGGCTACGATCAAGTGCCTTACGGATGGCCTGCTAGACGGGACGGTCTATCAGCGCCAGGATGATGACCACGACAGCGGTAACAATCAGTCCCTCCAGTAAATCAGGACCGGGGAAAAGTTGCTGATTGGCGATGGCCTCAGGCACGGTTGCACGCTTCCAGAGAAGGAGCACCAGGGCGGTGCCGGCGGCGAGCAGCATCGCCGCTCGACGCTGCTGCAAGCGGGCCATCTGCCCCATCAGCAGCAGCGCGATACCCCATGCAAAAGGATGGAAGCCGTGGTCGAACAAGATCATGTGCTCATCGTAGTAGGCGCCGGTGTACCAGGCAAAACGGGAGAAGCCGAAAAGGCCATAAGCGACGAGGGCCACGGCCAGAACGAGGAAACTGGAGGAGAGGAGGCGGGCAATTTTCATGGTGAGGGTTTCTGTGGCAATACATTCAGATCGCGCCGCCATGGCTTGTCGGTCACCCTTGCGCATGATTTCACCGGCCGTGAAAGGTCAGGTTTCCGCAATTAATAAATATAGCATATTTACTAATTTCCATATTGGTTTGGTGCCCGGCCACAGGAAAAACCGCCTGCGGCGCAAGAGCTGGCCGGAGGAATCGGGGAGGGTTGCGACCACCGATTGAATCCGCAGCCACAAGCGCTTACTCACTCACTCGTGCGTGCGTGCAAGAAAAATGGAAGATAAAATAATGCTCTTGTGGAAGATTCAATCAGCTATTCAGCAGATTCAGCCTCTGGCAGCGAAAGGCTGGCCGCCTGGACAATCTATCCTGCGACAACCAGGTTGGTGCGAAGGATTTGTGTCCGGATGTCCTTGCGACCCAGCGCCAGGGCCGCTGTCCATGGGATTGATTGCCACTCGTGAACTCGACATGCACGGCGACAAGGCCGATCTCGCATTGTTGATCAACGATATCCAGGACGCTGTGAATTCACTTCATTGATCCGCCTACTTCGGTAGTTCTATGACCGCTTCGGGGCGTAAGCGGACGGGGCCGATTACCGCTCTGAATCGCCATCAGTAGCTTAAGATCGCGATTCTCAGCGCGGGAATTTATACCGTACCAGCAGGGTAGGTCCTTTGCCGCCGGATGGCGCCAGCAGTATCTCATCACCCGGCTGCATCTCCTCATACATCACCGTGCAACAGGTCGGCATCGAGTGGCCGCGCGCGGGATAAACGCCAACGTCGGTGTGCAGGGTCGCAGCGCGTACGTCCACGTCGGTCTTGCCGGCCTTTCCTGCTTCCTGCAGCAGCTTGCGCAGTGCGGTGACGAAGTCCCCTTTGCTGAGTCTGGCAGGTGCCTGGTTTGCTTGCGGGCGAGCGGTTGCGTCGTTTTTCATGGTGGTTTCTTTCAGTGTATACATTCCCGCCACTATATCATTGGCCCTTGATGGAGCGAGGGAGCGAGGGTCAGGTCCGGCATTTGCATACAGCCTGAGCCGCTAAGCTTGTCGTTAGGAAAAGCCGCCGGCGGCGCAAAACTTGGCTAGAAGAATCGGAGGGGGGTGCGCTTGCAAGCGCAACCCGGTTTTGCGGCGCCGAGCTGCGCTCGCCGAAGGCCCCGCAAAACCCCCCCGTCCGTACCGGACGCGGATGCGCTGCCCGCGTTCTGCATGCATGGAATAAATAAAAAGGGCCTCCCCGCCAAAACGGGGAAGCCCTTTTATTTATTCAGTGGTGGAGACGGCGGGAATCGAACCCGCGTCCGCAAGCACTCCACAGACAGTTCTACATACTTAGCACTATCATTTAATTTAACTCAGCCAGCACGGATGTGCACGTTATGGGCAAGCGAGTTACCTATTATTTAGTCGGACGCTAAGTAACCCAGCATCAGACGAGTCCCTGTAAATGACTCTAGAGCTTTTAACGGCCCACCCCAGGGACGAGGTGTTCTAGAGCTAACAGCAATTAAGCTGCCAGTGCGTACGAGTTATCGTTTGCAGTTAAGTTTTTTCAGGTTGTATTTACGAGGTAGCCCGCCCTCGGTATGCCCTGCGCTGCTTTGCAACCCACGTCGAAACCAGGTCGTCCCCACAGAACCTTCATTGTAGCGCAATCTTCACACTCTTGCATGATGCATTCGTTTGTTGGCGCGCCAGATCAAGAGGAGGCCGATTTATGCCGCCAACTGCCGCGCCTGCGCCGCCTTCACCACGCCAGTCACCAGTTCGAGCAGGGCCAGCGGCGTGTCCAGCAGGTGGTCGGCCTTCCAGTGTTGTGGCTCGACGGGGCCGCAGTAGCCCCAGGCGCAGGCGACCGTGCGCATGCCGGCGGCGCGGCCGGCCTGGATGTCGCGCAGGTCGTCGCCCACGTACCAGCAGTCTTGCGGCGCCAGCTCCAGGCGGCGCGCCGCTTCCAGCAGGGGGGCGGGGTGCGGTTTCGGGTGCGCCATGGTGTCGCCCGAGATCACGCAGCCGGCGCCGCCCAGGCCGATCTGGCCCACCAGCGGGTCGGTGAAGCGGGCCGCCTTGTTGGTGACCACGCCCCAGGCCAGGCCCAGTGCTTGCAGGCCATCGAGCAGGGTGGGGATGCCGTCGAATAAACGGCTTTCCACGGCCAGGGCCGCTTCGTAATTGTTCAGGAAGCCGTCTTTCAGGGCTTCGTAGCCGCTTTCGCCAGGTTGCACGCCATACGACGCGCCTATCATGCCGCGCGCGCCGGCCGAGGCGGTGGGGCGCAGGATGTCATACGGGGTCGGCGCCAGGCCGGCGCGCGCGCGCAGCAGATTGATGGCCGCCGCCAGGTCGGGCGCGGTGTCGGCCAGGGTGCCGTCGAGGTCGAACAGGATGGCGCGCGGGGCTGGCAGATGGTCTGTGATCATGGCGGGCAAAAGGTGTCAAGTAAGAATGAAAAATGGCGGCCGCAGCCGCCTTGTATTGTGCGTGATGGTTACAGCGGCCGGGTGCAGGCCACCAGATAATTGACGCTGGTATCGCTATTAAGTGAGTAAATCTTGGTCAGCGGATTGTAGCCCATGCCGCGCATGCTGTTGACGTCCAGGCCGGCGTTGCGCGCGTATTGCGACAGTTCGGATGGGGTGATGAATTTGTCATAGTCGTGCGTGCCTTTCGGCAGCAGGCGCAGCAGGTACTCGGCGCCCAGGATGGCGAACAGGTACGCTTTCGGGTTGCGGTTCAGGGTCGACAGGAAGATGTGGCCGCCCGGCTTGACCAGCGTGGCGCAGGCTTTCACGATGGCGGCGGGGTCCGGCACGTGCTCGAGCATTTCCATGCAGGTCACGACGTCGTACTGGCCCGGCTCTTCCTCGGCCATGGCTTCGGCGGCGATCAGCTTGTAGCGTACCTTGGCGCCCGATTCCAGGCTGTGCAGGTCGGCCACTTTCAGGGCCTTGTCGGACAGGTCGATGCCCGTCACGTCGGCGCCCTTGCGGGCCATCGATTCGGCCAGGATGCCGCCGCCGCAGCCGATGTCGATCACGCGCTTGCCGGCCAGCGGCACTTTCGCGTTGATCCATTCCAGGCGCAGGGGGTTAATTTCGTGCAAGGGACGAAACTCGGAAGTGGGGTCCCACCAGCGGTGGGCCAGCTCACTGAATTTTTGGATTTCGAGAGGGTCGGCGTTCATAGGTCGAATAATAGCGGCAATTTTACAATCGGGCAGCCACGGACGAAAAAAAACCCCGCCTTGGCGGGGTTTTTCATGCTGTCCTTGACTTGCGCGATGACTTGCGGCAAGTCCAGGGGCTCAGCTATTACTTGTTGCGGGTACCAACAACTTCGATTTCCACGCGACGGTTTTTCGCACGGCCTTCGGCAGTTTTGTTATCAGCAACAGGTTGTTTCTCGCCTTTGCCTTCGGTGTACACGCGGTTGCTTTCAACGCCTTTGGTGACCAGGTAGGCTTTGACAGCATCAGCACGACGTACCGACAGTTTTTGGTTGTAAGCATCGGTGCCGACGGAGTCAGTGTGACCCACAGCGATGATGACTTCCAGGTTGATGCCGCCCAGTTGTGCGGTCAGCTCGTCCAGCTTGGCTTTGCCTTCTGGCTTCAGCGTAGCTTTGTCGAAATCGAAGAATGCATCAGCAGCGAAGCTGACTTTTTCCGAGGTAGGAGCCACAACGACTGGTACTGGTACGACAACGACTGGTGCCGGTGCTGGTACGACTGGCGCTGGTGGAGCCACGCATTTGCCGTCTTGCAGGGTTTCTGGCTCTACGCACAGTGGCACGTCGCAACCTGGCACTGCGTCAGCAGGTGTCCAGTAGCCGGTGCGCCAGCACAGACCGAATGGATCGCGCACGATCACGCCGCGGGCATCTTGCACGTAAGCGCTTTTCGGGCTTGGTGCTTTGATGTCAGTGGTAACTGGCGCGAATGGTGGGGAGGTTGGGGTTTGGGCCGAAGCCGAGCCAGCAATCACTGCGGATGCAGCGAAAAACAGCGTTACAAATTTATTCATTCTTTTTTCCTTTCGGGGGGTGATATCCGCAGAACAACACTGCGCTACTGGTGCTACGTGCCAAGATTTTATCATGTAGACCATATGCGCTCGTTTCAGATTGCGAAACTAGCAATTAACTTCCCAGTCATTTTGCCACACGCATCAGGGGCACACGACGGTGGTTAAATCAAAGCTTGCCCGATTTTAGACCGCGCGTTGTTTTTGCGCAACGAAAATGCCCATTTGTAACGCATCTGTAACAATTGATCGTTTTTTTTGCCACTTTGAAGGGCAGGCGTATTGAACTGATATTGCCATTGTGCATTATCGGCCGGCCGGCGTGCGCGGCCCTGGTGCAATCTGACAATATTGTCGGCATGGCCAATTTGTACAGGTAGCTGGGCGCGCATGCTAAAATCGTGTGCTTGACTGTCAAGAGTGTCGAGCAAATGCCCACGGCGGCACTGCATGGCCAGGACGTACCCCTGCGGTACGCGTACTGACCGTGCCGCCAGCCCGCCGATTTGCTCGGGCACTCTGCGACATGGAAGCCGGGCCGGGCCAGCAGCGCGCGGTGCGGCGTCCACGACGACAGCCACCCAGGATATGCAGTATTGCGTCATACATTGCGTAACAGATAAGTTAACCACAGCCTGAGATCAGTCGAACCGCCAATGGATCAATTCGCAAAAGAAACAATTCCTATTTCCCTCGAAGAAGAGATGCGCAAGAGCTACCTCGATTACGCCATGAGCGTGATCGTCGGTCGCGCCTTGCCCGATGCGCGTGATGGCTTGAAGCCAGTGCACCGCCGCGTCTTGTTCGCGATGCATGAAATGAATAACGTGTGGAACCGCCCTTACGTCAAGTGCGCCCGCGTGGTCGGCGAAACCATGGGTAAGTACCATCCCCACGGCGATGCCTCGATCTACGACACACTGGTGCGCATGGCGCAAGATTTTTCGCTGCGCTACATGCTCGTCGATGGCCAGGGCAACTTCGGTTCCGTCGACGGCGATGGCGCCGCGGCGATGCGTTACACCGAGTGCCGCCTGGACAAGATCGCCGGCGAGCTGCTGGCCGATATCGACAAGGACACCGTCGACTTCCAGCCCAACTACGATGGCAAGGAAAAGGAACCGACGGTCTTGCCGACGCGTATCCCTAACCTGCTGATCAATGGCTCGTCCGGCATCGCCGTCGGCATGGCGACGAATATTCCACCACACAACATCACCGAAGTCATCGACGGCGCGCTGTATGTGTTGCGCAACCCGGAATGCACGATCGATGAATTGATCGAGATCATTCCCGCTCCCGATTTCCCTACCGCCGGCATCATCTATGGCGTGTCGGGCGTGCGCGACGGCTACCGTACGGGCCGCGGCCGCGTGGTCATGCGCGCCAAGACCCACTTCGAAGAATACGGCAAGGATGGCGGCCGCATCGCCATCATCGTCGACGAGCTGCCATTCCAGGTCAACAAGAAGTCCTTGCTGGAACGCATCGCCGAAAACGTGCGCGACAAGAAGCTCGACGGCATTTCCGACATTCGCGACGAATCCGACAAGTCGGGCATGCGCGTGGTGATCGAGCTGAAACGGGGCGAAGTGCCGGAAGTGGTGCTGAACAACCTGTACAAGCAGACCCAGTTGCAAGACACCTTCGGCATGAACATGGTGGCCCTGGTCGATGGCCAGCCGAAGCTGCTGAACCTCAAGCAGATGCTGCAATGCTTCCTGTCGCACCGCCGCGAAGTGGTCACGCGCCGTACCGTGTTCGAACTGCGCAAGGCGCGCGAACGCGGTCACGTGCTCGAAGGTCTGGCTGTCGCGCTGGCCAATATCGATGACTTCATCGCCATCATCAAGGCCGCGCCGACGCCGCCGATCGCCAAGGTCGAGCTGATGGCCAAGGCCTGGGATTCGTCCGTCGTGCGCGAAATGCTGGCCCGCACGGGCGACGGCACGACGCCAGGCGGCATCGATGCCTACCGTCCGGAAAACCTGCCGAAGCACTACGGCATGCAGACCGATGGCCTGTACAAGCTGTCGGACGACCAGGCGCAGGAAATTTTGCAGATGCGCCTGCAGCGCCTGACCGGCCTGGAACAGGACAAGATCGTCAACGAGTACAAGGACGTGATGGAACATATCGCCGACTTGCTCGACATCCTGGCCAAGCCGGAACGCGTCACCGTCATCATCACCGATGAAATGACGGCGGCGAAGAACGAATACGGCGCCGGCAACAAGGACGTGCGCCGCTCGCAGATCGAGTTGAACGCGACCGACCTGGAAACGGAAGACCTGATCACGCCGCAAGACATGGTCGTGACCCTGTCGCACACCGGCTACATGAAGGCGCAGCCGATTTCCGAATACCGCGCGCAGAAGCGCGGCGGACGCGGCAAGCAGGCCATGGCGACCAAAGAGGAAGACTGGATCGACCAGCTGTTCATCGCCAATACGCATGACTACATCCTGTGCTTCTCGGATCGTGGCCGCATGTACTGGCTGAAGGTGTGGGAAGTGCCGCAAGGCTCGCGCAATTCACGCGGCAAGCCGATCGTCAACATGTTCCCGCTGCAGGACAACGAAAAGATCACCGTGATCCTGCCGTTGTCGGGCGAGAACCGCACGTTCCCGGAAGATCATTACGTGTTCATGTCGACCAGCCTCGGCACCGTCAAGAAAACGCCGCTGAAGGATTTCAGCAATCCACGCAAGGCCGGCATCATCGCGGTCGACCTGGACGACGGCGACTTCCTGATTGGCGCGGCGCTGACCGACGGCCAGCACGACGTGATGCTGTTCTCCGATTCGGGCAAGGCAGTGCGCTTCGACGAAAACGATGTGCGTCCGATGGGCCGCACGGCGCGCGGCGTGCGCGGCATGAACCTGGAAGAAGGCCAGCACGTGATCGCCCTGCTGGTGGCCGAGAACGAGCAGCAGTCGGTGCTGACGGCCACGGAAAACGGCTACGGCAAGCGCACGCCGATCACCGAGTACACGCGCCATGGCCGTGGCACGAAAGGCATGATCGCCATCCAGACCAGCGAGCGCAACGGTAAAGTGGTTGCCGCGACCCTGGTCGATACCAGCGATGAAATCATGCTGATCACCACCGGTGGCGTATTGATCCGCACCCGCGTGTCGGAAATCCGCGAGATGGGCCGCGCGACGCAGGGCGTGACCCTGATCGCCGTGGAAGACGGCACCAAGCTGTCCGGCCTGCAGCGCGTGGTGGAAACGGATATCGACGAAGTCGAGCTGACGACGGAGGCGGACGCCGCGCCTGCGCCGGCAGCGGCTGAACCAGCCGATCCTGTCGATCCGGCCCAGCCGGAGTAAGATGATTGGGGCTCTTTCGGGAGCCCCAATTGCTATTGGCGCACCAGTTGTTAGGCCCGTAGGTCGGCTTAGCCCAAAGGGCTTAAGCCGACAAGCCTCCCGGCCGCAGCCCATTTACCCTTCATTCAACATCCCGCATGCCATGAGAAAAATCGTCGCCACCTTCTTCGCCGCGTTTTCGCTGGCCTTCCTTGCCACGCTGCCGGCCTTGGCCCAGAGTGCGCAAGCCACGCCCGCGCGCCAGGCCGCGCCCAGCCCCGCCATGAAAGTGGCCGTGCGGCGCATGCTCGACGCGATGCAGTTCCCGCAACTGACGCGCAGCATCTTCGACCAGATGCTGCAATCGGTGCCCGCCATGATCCGCCAGTCGGCGCAGCAGCAAATCAGCAGCAACCCGAAGCTGGACGAGCAGCGCAAGGCGCGCGCGCTGGCCAGCGCCGAGGAAGAAATCCCCGTCGCCATCGCCACCCTGACGCAGGTGCTGGCCGACCCGACCCTGATCGACGAGTTGAGCGCCGAAATGGTGCCCTTGTACGCGCGCTTTTACACGGTGCAGGAAGTCGAGCAGCTGACGGCCTTCTACCAGACGCCGCTGGGCCGCAAGATGCTGGCCACCATGCCGCAACTGTCGGCCGAGTCGATGGCCATCAGCCAGCGCGTGCTGATCCCGCGCGTGAATGCCGTGCTTGACCAGGTCATGCGGGCGGCCACGCAGTCGCCCCAATAAGATTCCCATTTTGCCAAGGACCGTATCGTGACCCATATCTACAATTTTTCAGCCGGCCCCGCCGTCCTGCCCAAGGAAGTGCTGGCGCAAGCGGCCGCCGAAATGCTCGATTGGCATGGCAGTGGCATGTCGGTGATGGAAATGAGCCACCGTGGTCCCGAATTCATCTCCATCTACAAACAGGCGGTAGCCGACCTGCGCGAACTGCTGGTCGTGCCCGAGAACTACAAGATCCTGTTCCTGCAGGGTGGTGGCCTGGGCGAGAACGCCATCATCCCCATGAACCTGGTGGGCCTGGCCGCGCGGCAGCCGGCCACCATCGACTTCGTGCATACGGGCTCGTGGTCGGGCAAATCGATCCAGGAAGCGGCCAAGTACGCCAACGTCAACGTGGCCGCATCGTCCAAGGCCACGCGTTTCACGGGTGTGCCGCCGGTCGCCGAGTGGAAGCTGACGCCGGGCGCCGCCTACCTGCATATCTGCACCAATGAAACCATCGACGGCGTGGAATTCCAGCAGGCGCCAGACGTGCCGGCAGGGACCACCATCGTGGCCGACATGTCCTCGCACATTTTGTCGCGCGTGATCGACGTGTCGCAATACGGCGTGATCTTCGGCGGCGCGCAAAAGAATATCGGTCCGGCCGGCCTGACCCTGGTCATCGTGCGCGAAGACTTGCTGGGCAAGGCGCTGCCGATCTGCCCGTCCGCTTTCGACTGGACCATCGTGGCCGAACATGAGTCGATGTACAACACGCCGCCCACCTACGGCATCTATATCGCCGGCCTGGTTTTCCAGTGGCTGAAACGCCAAGGTGGCGTGGCAGCCATGGAACAGCGTAATATTGACAAAGCGGCGCTGCTGTACGCGGCGCTCGATGCGGACGACTTCTACCAGAACCGGGTCGAGCCGGCATACCGCTCGCGCATGACCATCCCGTTCTATTTGCGCGATGAAAGCTTGAACGACGCATTCCTGGCCGGCGCGAAACAGCGCGGCCTGCTGCAACTGAAGGGCCACAAGTCCGTCGGCGGCATGCGTGCATCGATCTATAACGCGATGCCGATCGAGGGCGTGCAAGCCTTAGTGAATTATCTGAACGAGTTTGCCGGACGCTGAGTCGCCTAGACGACCGCGCCGGCCCGCCGCCGGCGCAGGCCGCGCGGCCATGATTGAAGTACAGCTGACGAAACAAACAACCATGACCGATAAATTGAAACCGCTGCGCGAACAGATCGATGCGATCGACGCGCAAATCCTCGAATTGCTGAATCGCCGCGCGCAAATCGCCCAGCAGGTGGGCCACGTGAAGGCCGAGACGCAGGCGCCCGTGTTCCGTCCCGAGCGCGAAGCGCAAGTGCTGCGCGGCGTGGCCGAGCGCAATCCCGGCCCCATGGGCGACCGCGAAGTGCAGACCATCTTCCGCGAAATCATGTCGTCCTGCCGCTCGCTGGAAAAGCGCGTCACCGTGGCGTATCTTGGCCCGGCCGGCACCTTCAGCGAACAGGCCGTGTACCAGCAGTTCGGCAGCGCCGTCGAAGGCTTGCCGTGCGCGTCCATCGACGAAGTGTTCCGCTCCGCCGAGGCGGGAACGGCGGACTTTGGCGTCGTGCCGATCGAGAATTCCTCGGAAGGCGCCGTCAACCGCACCCTGGACATGATGCTGCAGACCAGTCTCATCATCAGCGGTGAAGTCGCCATTGCCGTGCACCACAGCCTGATGACGAAGAGCGGCAACATGGATGGCGTCACCGCCATTTGTGCCCATTCGCAGGCGCTGGCGCAGTGCCAGGTGTGGCTGAACCAGAATTATCCGCACGTCGAGCGCCGCGCCGTGGCCTCGAACGCCGAGGCGGCGCGCCTGGCCGGCGAAGATGGCACGGTGGCGGCCATTGCCAGCGAGCTGGCGGGCGCGCAGTACAAGCTGGGCGTGGTCAAGGGCCATATCCAGGACGACCCGCACAACCGCACGCGCTTCGCCGTCGTGGGCACCTTGCAGACGGCGCCGTCGGGCAAGGACCAGACCTCGCTGGTGCTGGCCGTGCCGAACAAGGCTGGCGCCGTGTACCAGTTGCTCGCGCCCCTGGCCAAGCACGGCGTGTCGATGACGCGCTTCGAGTCGCGCCCGGCGCGCATGGGCAGCTGGGAGTATTATTTCTATGTCGATGTGGAAGGCCATGTGCACGACGCTGCCGTCGCCCAGGCGCTGGCCGAGCTGCAGAGCAATGCGGCGTTTTTCAAGGTGCTGGGGTCGTATCCGGTCAGTCTGTGACGCCGACGGTGGTGTCGGATTACGGCCTGCGGCCTAATCCGACCTACAATAAGCCGTAGGTTGGGTTAGCGCAGCGTAACCCAACAAACAACCACGGTAGGCTGTAGCTTGGGTTAGCGCAGCGTAACCCAACAAACAACCACGGTAGGCTGTAGCTTGGGTTAGCGCAGCGTAACCCAACAACAGCCACCAGCCTAATCATTCACCAACTTTTAAAGAACACCATGTCTAAAAATATCGGTCCAGAATACGTCCGCGCCATCGCCCCTTACCAGAGCGGCAAACCGATCGCGGAAGTCGCGCGCGAATTCGGCCTCGACGAGGCAGCCATCGTCAAGCTGGCGTCGAATGAAAACCCGTACGGCATGCCGGAATCGGCGAAGCAGGCGATGCTCGCCGCCATCGATGACCTGGGCCGCTACCCGGACGCCAACGGCTTCGACTTGAAAGCCGTGCTGTCCAAGCGCTACGACGTGCCGGCCGACTGGATCACCCTGGGCAATGGCAGCAACGACATCCTGGAAATCGCCGCGCACGCGTTCGTGCAGCATGGTCAATCCGTGGTCTACTCGCAGTATTCGTTTGCCGTGTACGCGCTGGCCACGCAAGGCCTGGGTGCGCGCCACATCGTCGTGCCGGCGCAAGCCTACGGCCATGACCTCGATGCCATGGCGGCGGCGATTGCCGACGATACGCGCTTGATCTTCATCGCCAACCCGAACAACCCGACCGGCACTTTCCTGACGGCCGCGCAGCTGGAAGCCTTCCTTAAGAAAGTACCGGCGCACGTCGTCGTCGTGCTGGATGAAGCCTACAACGAATTCCTGTCGGCCGACGAGCAGTACGAATCGACGGCGTGGGTACGCCAGTATCCGAACCTGGTGGTCTCGCGCACCCTGTCGAAGGCCTACGGCCTGGCCGGCCTGCGCATCGGCTTCGCCATCGCCCAGCCGGTGCTGACGGACCTGATGAACCGCATCCGCCAGCCTTTCAATGTCAACTCGCTGGCGCAGGCGGCGGCGATTGCCGCCCTGAACGACAAGGCCTTCCTCGAGCAAAGCGCGCGCAACAACGCGGCCGGCTACCAGCAGTTCACCGAAGCGTTCACGCAACTGGGCCTGGAATTCGTGCCGTCGCACGGCAATTTCGTGCTGGTGAAAGTGGGCGACGATGACGAAGCGGGCGCGCGAGTCAACCTGGCGCTGCTCCAGCAGGGCGTGATCGTGCGTCCCGTCGGCAGCTACGGCTTGCCGCAATGGCTGCGCATTTCCATCGGCCTGCCGCAGGAAAACGCCATCTTCATCGCCGCGCTGACGAAAGCGCTGGCCTGACGATATGACGCCTGCACTGAATAAAATCGTCATCTTCGGCGTAGGCCTGATCGGCGGCTCGTTCGCGCGCGCCTTGAAACACGCGGGTGCGGTCGGCACCGTGGTCGGCATGGGCCGCTCGCCGGCCTCGATGGCGCGCGCGCTCGAACTGGGCATCATCGACGAAATCGGCGGCGACATGGCCGATGCCTTGCTTGACGCCGACCTGGTGCTGGTCGCCGCGCCCGTGGCGCAGACGGGCGCCATCCTGGCGTCCATCGCGCCGCATCTGCAACCTGCCACCGTCGTCACCGACGCGGGCAGCACGAAAAGCGATGTGGTGGCGGCCGCGCGCGCGGCGCTCGGTGGAAAAGTCGGGCAATTCGTGCCCGGCCACCCGATCGCGGGGCGCGAGACGAATGGCCCCGATGCGGCCATCATCGATCTATATCAAGGCAAGAAAGTGGTGCTCACGCCGCTGGCGGAAAATAGCGCCGCCGACGTGGAACGCGTGGCGGCCGCGTGGCGCGCCTGCGGCGCCATCCTGCATACCTTGACACCCGAAGAGCATGACAAGGTGTTTGCCGCCGTCAGCCATCTGCCGCATTTGCTGGCCTTTGCGCTGGTCGACGACATCGCCAACAAGCCGCACGCGGGCCTGCTGTTTCAATATGCGGCCAGCGGCTTTCGCGACTTTACGCGCATCGCCGGCTCATCGCCGGAAATGTGGCGCGACATCAGCCTGGCCAACCAGCCGGCGCTGCTGCATGAACTGGACGCCTACCTGGCGCAGTTGACGACCTTGCGCGCCCACCTGGCCGCGAATGACGGCGCCGCCATCGAGGGCGTGTATGCGAACGCCCAGCACGCGCGCCAGCAATGGATCGAGGCGATTGAAACGGCGGAAATGCCGGCCGCGCCCACACGATAAATACTCAAGGATTCCAGCATGACCCAGACCAAGCACTACCCCCACCATATCGATTTGAAGCCGGTGATGCATGCCGAAGGCACGGTGCGTTTGCCCGGCTCGAAAAGCATTTCCAACCGCGTGCTGCTGCTGGCCGCGCTGGCCAGGGGCACGACGAAGATCATCGACCTGCTCGCCTCCGACGACACCTTCGTCATGCTGACTGCCCTGACGTCGCTGGGCGTCAAATGGACGCAGGATGAACTCATCGGCGACCCGGCCACGGCGCACCAGGTGCATCACGTGGAAGGCTGCGGCGGCGTGTTCCCGCACCACGCGGCGGACCTGTTCATGGGCAACGCCGGCACGGCGATCCGCCCGCTGACGGCGGCGCTGGCCGTCATCGGCGGCGACTACACGCTGCAAGGCGTATCGCGCATGCACGAGCGCCCGATCGGCGACCTGGTCGACGCGCTGAACGCCGTCGGCACGCAGATCGAGTACACGGGCGAGCAGGGCTTCCCGCCGCTGCGCATCCGCCGCGGCCACATCCACGCGCAGCGCATCGCCGTGCGCGGCAACGTGTCGAGCCAGTTTTTGACGGCCCTCCTGATGGTGGCGCCGCTGATGGCGCGCGATCACGCGGTCACCATCGACGTGACGGGCGAATTGATCTCCAAGCCGTACATTGAAATTACCCTGAACCTGATGCGCCGCTTCGGCGTGACGGTCGAGCATGACGGCTGGCAGTCGTTCACCGTGCAGCCGGGCCAGCACTATCAAAGCCCGGGCACGATCCACGTGGAAGGCGACGCGTCGTCGGCCTCGTATTTTCTGGCGGCCGGCGCCATCGGCGGCGGTCCCGTGCGCGTGGAAGGCGTGGGGCGCGACAGCATCCAGGGCGACGTGCGCTTCGTCGAAGCCTTGCAGCAAATGGGCGCCACCATCACCATGGGCGAGAACTGGATCGAGGCGCGCTCGAACGGCGTGCTGAAAGCCGTCGACATGGACTTTAATCACATCCCCGACGCGGCCATGACGATCGCCGTGGCCGCCCTGTACGCGGACGGCACCTCGACCTTGCGCAACATCGCCAGCTGGAGGGTGAAGGAAACGGACCGCCTGACCGCCATGGCAACGGAATTGCGCAAGCTGGGCGCGGAAGTGGAAGAGGGCGCCGACTACCTGCGCGTGACGCCACCGGCCTCAATCGCCGCAGCGACCATCGACACGTATGACGACCACCGCATGGCCATGTGCTTCTCGCTCGCCTCGCTCGATGGCGCCGCCCGCCGCGGCAACGCCATGCGCATCAACGACCCGAAATGCGTGGCCAAGACCTTCCCCGAGTATTTCGCCGCGTTTGCGGGGATTGCCAAAGACAGTCTTATTTAACCGAAGGCAAATTTGGGGTCAGACCCGCCGGGTCTGACCCCAGCTCTTGTCTTGGGGTTTAGTTTTTTTAAAGTGACAAAATAATGCCAACCTCCAACATCCCAGTCATCGCCATCGACGGCCCCACCGCTTCCGGCAAGGGCACGGTGGCCCATCGCGTGGCCGACAAGCTGGGTTTCCATTACCTGGACTCGGGCGCGTTGTACCGCCTGACGGCCTTGAGCGCGCTGCGCCGCGGCACGGACTTGCGTGACGAGCACGCGCTGGCCAAGCTGGCCGAGCATCTGCCCTGCCATTTCGCGGGCGGCGAGATCTTGCTGGCGCAGGAAAACGTCACCGAGCAGATCCGTGCCGAAGAAGTGGGCAATACGGCGTCGAAAATTGCCGTATTGCCAACTGTGCGCCATGCGCTCGTGGGCTTGCAGCTGGGTTTTCGCAGGACGCCGGGTCTGGTGGCCGACGGGCGCGACATGGGCACGGTGATCTTCCCGCATGCCCAATTGAAGGTGTTCCTCACGGCAAGCGTCGAGGCGCGCGCGCAACGGCGCTACAAGCAATTGATAGACAAGGGTTTTTCTGCTAATATGGAAGACCTTCTGATGGATTTGCAGGCGCGGGACGAACGTGATACTCACCGTGCGATTGCGCCGCTGGTCCCCGCGGAAGGGGCGCATGTCCTCGATACGTCGGAAATGACGGCAGATGTTGCCGTCGAAACCGTGTTGAAATGGTATGCAGCTGCAGCAAAATAGCGTGTTGTTGTGCTATGTGGTGCCCGTTGACGGCTCCTGGCCTGTCCGGGTGTGTCAAAAACCTAACCCAGTTTAAGTCGCATGGTGCGATCTCTGCTGGATAACCTGTGTGAACCCTATGTCTACTGTTACAACTAACGAATCTACCGGTATGGAAAGTTTTGCTGCGCTCTTCGAGGAATCGTTGTCGCGTCAAGATATGCGCTCCGGCGAAGTTATTTCCGCTGAAGTCGTGCGCCTCGACCACAATTTCGTGATCGTGAACGCTGGCCTCAAATCCGAAGCATTCATCCCTGTCGAAGAATTCAAGAACGACCACGGCGAACTGGAAGTCAAAGTTGGCGACTTCGTTTCCGTGGCGATCGAATCGCTGGAAAATGGTTTCGGCGATACCATCCTGTCGCGCGATAAAGCCAAGCGTCTGGCTTCGTGGCTGGCTCTGGAAAAAGCGATGGAATCGGGCGAAATCGTCGTCGGTACCGTCAATGGTAAAGTCAAAGGCGGTCTGACCGTGTTGACCAACGGCATCCGCGCATTCCTGCCGGGCTCGCTGGTTGATACCCGTCCTGTCAAAGACACCACCCCATTCGAAGGCAAAACCCTCGAATTCAAAGTGATCAAGCTGGATCGCAAGCGTAACAACGTGGTTCTGTCCCGCCGCGCCGTCATCGAAGCTTCGATGGGCGAAGAGCGTCAGAAACTGATGGAAACGCTGAAAGAAGGTACGGTCGTGACCGGCGTCGTCAAAAATATCACCGACTACGGCGCGTTCGTGGATCTGGGCGGTATCGATGGCTTGCTGCACATTACCGACCTGGCATGGCGCCGTGTACGTCACCCGTCGGAAGTCCTGACGGTTGGCCAGGAAATCACCGCCAAAGTCCTGAAATACGATCAAGAGAAAAACCGTGTTTCGCTGGGCGTGAAACAACTGGGCGACGATCCTTGGACCGGTCTGTCCCGTCGTTACCCACAAAGCACCCGTCTGTTCGGTAAAGTAACGAACCTGACCGACTACGGCGCGTTCGTTGAAGTGGAACAGGGTATCGAAGGTCTGGTACACGTTTCCGAAATGGACTGGACGAACAAAAACGTTGCTCCTAACAAAGTTGTCCAACTGGGCGACGAAGTAGAAGTGATGGTTCTGGAAATCGACGAAGAGCGTCGTCGTATCTCGCTGGGTATGAAACAGTGCAAAGCCAACCCTTGGGATGACTTTGGCGTTACCCACAAGAAGGGCGATAAAGTCCGCGGCGCGATCAAATCGATCACCGACTTCGGCGTGTTCATCGGCCTGGCCGGCAACATCGACGGTCTGGTGCACCTGTCCGACCTGTCCTGGACCGAAACCGGCGAAGAAGCCGTGCGTCGCTTCAAGAAAGGTGACGAACTGGAAGCCATCGTTCTGGCCATCGATGTTGAGCGCGAGCGCGTTTCCCTGGGCGTCAAGCAACTGGAAGGTGACCCATTCAACAACTTCGCAGCCATGAACGACAAAGGCTCGCTGGTAACCGGCACCGTTAAATCGGTTGAGCCTAAAGGCGCCGTGATCCAACTGTCCGAAGAAGTTGAAGGCTACCTGCGCGCTTCCGAAATCTCGCGCGACCGCGTTGAAGATGCTGGTACGCACCTGAAAGTCGGCGATACCGTCGAAGCCATGGTGTTGAACATCGACCGCAAAGCCCGTGGTATCCAACTGTCGATCAAAGCGAAAGACAACGTGGAAACCCAGGAAGCCATGCAGAAGATGGCAGCTACCGACAACAACGCAGCTTCGGGCACCACCAGCCTGGGCGCCTTGTTGAAAGCTAAGTTCGATAACAAGAACTAAGACTGCGGATACGGCAGATGACAAAGTCCGAGCTGATCAACCGCCTCGCTGAGCGTTATTCTCAGCTGGTGGCGAAAGATGCGGAGTATGCCGTCAAGACCATTCTCGATGCGATGACCAACGCCCTGGCGACCGGTCAGCGTATCGAGATCCGCGGTTTTGGCAGTTTTGCCCTGAACAGCAGGCCCCCGCGCATCGGTCGCAACCCGAAATCCGGCGACAAGGTGATGGTTCCTGAAAAACGGGTGCCTCACTTCAAACCGGGCAAACAGTTGCGCGAGCGGGTGGACGCGATGGTCGGACAACCGATCATCGAGGATTAATCGTCTGCTGGAAGGCGGAAAATAAAGAGCGGCGTCCTTGGATGCCGCTTTTTTTTGTTAATATGCTGAGAATACTTGGCATAAGCTACTGCGCGTCGCGCTTTGCGGTCTGCGATGCTCACCGTACTTCAGTACGGTTGCGCTTCTCGGCCACAAATCACTGACGCTC
The DNA here is from genome assembly GCF_019443505.1 of Janthinobacterium sp. PAMC25594. Lineage (NCBI taxonomy): Bacteria > Pseudomonadati > Pseudomonadota > Betaproteobacteria > Burkholderiales > Oxalobacteraceae > Janthinobacterium > Janthinobacterium sp. PAMC25594. The sequence goes on along the minus strand of NZ_CP080377.1, from coordinate 2,508,884 downwards.
GCTACGCTTCTGCCAGGCATTCCGAGGTTGTGCCATACGGCATTTTTTGTACTTTCTGGGCGTATCGATGAAAATCATCTCCACCATCGTTGGCTGTGTTCTTTTCGTCCTGTTCTTCAGCTTTGCGCTGAAGAATGCGCAGGTTGTCGACCTGCATGTTTTCCTCAATTATGAAATTCGCGGCCCCCTGGTCCTGATGCTGCTGGGCTTTTTTGTCGCCGGCGCCAGCCTGGGCGTATTGGCCCTGACGCCGACCGTGTTCCGTCACCGCCGCGAAGCGAGCAAGCAAAAAACTACCATTGCCGCGCTGCAAACCGTTGGCGTGCCCAGCAATGTCCAGCCGCAACCGGACAGCGTGAGCGCGCAGTAAGCGGCGCCGTCGCTCCTATCTCTCTTACTCGAATAAAAACAATCGCATGGATTTTGAACTCTGGTGGCTATTGGGTATCCCGGTGTTTTTCGCGCTGGGCTGGATTGCCGCGCGCGTCGACATTCATCAACTGGTGTCCGAATCGCGCAGCCTGCCGCGCAATTACTTCAAGGGCTTGAATTTCCTGCTCAATGAGCAGCACGACAAGGCCATCGATGCCTTCATCGAAGTCGTCAAGCTGGACCCGGAATCGGCCGATATGCACTTTGCGCTGGGCAACCTGTTCCGCCGCCGCGGCGAAACGGAGCGCGCCATCCGCGTGCACCAGAATTTGTTGGCGCGCCCGGACTTGCCGCTGGAACAGCAGGGCCATGCCGCCTACGAGCTGGGCATGGATTACCTGAAGGCGGGCTTGCTGGACCGGGCCGAGGAAACCTTCAACAGCCTGATCGACACGCAATATGCGGCCCAGGCGCGCCGCGCGCTGCTGGAAATTTACCAGCGCGAAAAGGAATGGCCGCGCGCCATCGAAGCGGCCGTGGGCTTGCAGGAATCGGGCGCCGGTGCGCGCCAGAAGGAAATCGCCCAGTTTTATTGCGAACTGGCGCATGACGCGCTGGTGCACATGAAGCCGGACGAAGCCATGCCGTTGCTGGAAAAAGCCCTGCAGACGGACCGCAAGAGCGTGCGCGCCACCATCCTGACGGGCGACGTGCTGCTGGCGCGCGGCGACGTGGAAGGCGCGCTGACCACCTGGCGCCGCGTGGAGCAGCAAAGCGTGCCGCACGTGGCCCTGGTGGCGCAGCGCCTGATGGATGGCTACACCAAGGTGGGGCGCGCGCAGGAAGGCGTCAACCTGCTGCGCTCCTACCTGGAAGAGGCGTCGTCGATCGACTTGATCGAGGTCGTCTTCAAGGCCGTGATCGAACTCGACGGCGTGGAAGCGGCGAAGCAGCTGGTCAGCGCCGAGCTGCGCCGCACGCCGACCCTGCTGGGCCTGGATAAACTGCTGGAAGCGCGCATGATGGATGCGCCGGCCGCCATCTGGTCCGAGCTGTCGATGGTGAAAAACCTCGTGCACGGCTACACGCAGAAGCTGGCCCGCTACCAGTGCAGCCATTGCGGCTTCAAGGCACGCCAGTTTTACTGGCACTGCCCTGGCTGCAACAAGTGGGAAACCTACCCGCCGCGCCGCACAGAAGAGCTCAACGTCATGAATTAACCCGACACGCCACCTTGCCATAGTGCAACGTGGCGTGTACTTGTTTGCAGCATCTATATTTACAAATACGTTTACAAATACGGCACAACCATGAAAATCACCATTATCGGCACGGGCTATGTGGGCCTCGTGACGGGCGCCTGCCTGGCGGAGCTGGGCAACGACGTTTTTTGCCTCGACCTGGACGCACAGAAGGTCGCCTTGCTCAACAGCGGCGGCATCCCCATCCATGAACCGGGGCTGGAAGAAGTCGTGGCGCGCAACCGCGCCGCCGGCCGCATGACCTTTTCCACCGATGTCGAGGCAGCCGCCGCGCACGGCGTGATGCAATTCATCGCCGTCGGCACGCCGCCCGATGAAGACGGCTCGGCCGACCTGCAATACGTGCTGGCGGCCGCGCGCGGCATCGGCAAGTACATGACGGACTTCAAGGTCATCGTCGACAAGTCGACCGTGCCCGTCGGCACGGCCGAAAAAGTACGCGCCGCCATCCAGGGCGAACTGGACGCGCGCGGCGTGGCCGCCACGTTCTCGGTGGCGTCGAACCCGGAATTTCTCAAGGAAGGCGCGGCCGTCGAAGACTTCATGCGCCCGGACCGCATCGTCATCGGCGTCGATGCCACGCCGGACGGCGAGCGCGCGCGCGAATTGCTGAAAATCCTGTATGCGCCGTTCAACCGCAACCACGAGCGCACCCACTGGATGGACGTGCGCTCGGCCGAATTCACGAAGTATGCGGCGAACGCCATGCTGGCCACGCGTATTTCCTTCATGAATGAACTGGCGAACCTGGCCGACAAGGTGGGCGTCGATATCGAAGCCGTGCGCCACGGCATCGGTTCCGACCCGCGCATCGGTCACAGCTTCCTGTACGCAGGCTGCGGCTATGGCGGTTCCTGCTTCCCGAAAGACGTGCAGGCGCTCGAGCGCACGGCGCGCGGCTATGGGCAGGAGTTGCTGATCCTGCGTGCCGTCGAAGCCGTCAATGACAGGCAGAAGATGGTGCTGGGCGGCAAAGTGGTCACTCGCTTCGGCGCAGATCTGACGGGCCGGCATTTCGCCGTCTGGGGACTGGCCTTCAAGCCGAACACGGATGACATGCGCGAAGCGTCGGCCCGCGTGCTGCTGGCGGACTTGCTGGCGCGCGGCGCCACGGTGGCCGTGTATGACCCCGTCGCCATGCCCGAGGCACGCCGCGTGCTGCAACTGGACTTGACGCCGGAGCAGTTCGCCAGGGTGCGCTTTGCCGACAGTCCGAAGGATGCGCTGCAGGACGCCGATGCGCTGGTCATCGTGACCGAATGGAAAGCCTTCCGCAGTCCCGATTTCGAACAGGTCAAGGCGCGCCTGAAGCAGGCCGTGATCTTTGACGGACGCAACCTGTTCGAGCCGGCCGTCATGGCCGAGGCGGGCATCGAGTACCACGGCATCGGCCGCTCGATCCTGACACGCGCATGAGCGCCCACGGGGTGGCAGCCTTGACGGCGCCGGCCGCGCTGGCCCAGGTGCGCATGCTGGTGGTGGGCGATGTGATGCTGGACCGTTACTGGTTCGGCGATGTCAGCCGTATTTCGCCGGAAGCACCGGTGCCCATTGTGCGTATCGAAAAGCGCGAAGAGCGCCTGGGCGGCGCGGCCAACGTGGCGCGCAACGCGGCCGCGCTGGGAGCGAAGACGGGCTTGCTGGGCGTGGTCGGCGACGACGAGGCCGGCAGCCAGGTCGAGCGTCTGCTCGAAGGGGACGGCATCCACAGCTATCTGCAGCGCGACGCGGCCATTTCCACCATCATCAAGCTGCGCGTGATCGGCCGCCAGCAGCAAATGCTGCGCATCGACTTCGAGGATGCACCGAGCGATACGGTGCTGCGCGACAAGCTGGCGCAGTTTAATGCCCTCTTGCCGCATTACGACGTGGTGATTTTGTCGGACTACGCCAAGGGCAGCCTGGTGAAAGTGGCCGAGATGATCAAGGCGGCGAGAACGGCCGGCAAGATCGTCATGGTCGACCCGAAAGGCGATGACTTCCGCCGCTATGCGGGAGCGTCAGTGCTCACTCCGAACAAGTCCGAGCTGCGCCGCGTGGTCGGCAACTGGAGCACGGAAGAGCAATTGACGGAACGCGCGCAGCAGATGCGCGCGCAGCTGGGCCTGGACGCCTTGCTGCTGACCCGTTCCGAAGAGGGCATGAGCCTGTACACGGCCGATGAGGTGCTGCACATGCCGACCGATGCGCGCGAAGTATTCGACGTCTCGGGCGCGGGCGACACGGTGATCGCCACCATGGCGGCCATGCTGGGCGCCGGCATGGGCCTGGGCGACGCCGTGCGTACGGCCAACCGGGCCGGCGGCATCGTCGTCGGCAAGCTGGGCACGGCCACGGTCACCCGCGAAGAGCTGTTCCCGCAATAAATATGCCGCTGTAGTCCGCATCTTGCCTGCGCCGGGCGTTTGATCTGGCGCAGGTTTTCCCGTCCTTCCGCTGTCCCGTCTTGTCAACCATATCACGTCACAGCCGTTAAAGCCGTTGAGGCGCTGTTCCTCCTTTGCGTTCGAGTCATCTTGAAACCACACCACGGAGAGATACCCATGTTCAAAAAAATACTGCTGGCCATCGTCACCCTGATCGCGACGATGGGTTTTGCCTTTGCCCAGGTCGATGTCAACAAGGCGGACCAGGCGGCACTCGACAGCGTCAAGGGCATCGGCCCCGTCACGTCGAAAGCCATCGTCGACGAGCGTACCAAGGGCGGCGCCTTCAAGGATTGGGCCGATTTCGAAAGCCGCGTGAAGGGTATCGGTCCGAAAAGTTCTGTGAAACTGTCGGAAGCGGGCTTGCAGGTGAATGGCCAGGCCAAGTCCGGCGCACCAGCGGCGCCCGCCCCGGCGGCGAAAGCCGCCCCGGTAAAAAAGGAAGCTGCTGTGAAGGAAGTTGCAGCGAAAGAAGCCGCACCGAAGCCAGCTGCTGCGACCGACACCGCTGCGGCGCCAGCCAAGACAGCCGCTGAGACGAAAAAAGAAGCTGCTGCTGCCAAGAAAGAAGCGAAGGCTGCCGCCGCTGCCGCGAAGAAAGAAGCGAAGCTGGCTGCCGCCGATGCGAAGAAGGCTGAAGCCGAGAAAAAGTAAGCGTGTTGCTGTAAAGCGTGTTGCGTGGTGGTGCCGCGCAGCACGAGAAGAAAACCCCGCGTGGTACCGGCCGCGCGGGGTTTTTTTTATGCGCCGCCACTTTGCCTTGCCGATGCGCCTACAGTTGCGACTCGATCGGCAGCCAGCGCATCACGGACACCAGCATGCGGCGCCAGAAGCCTGATTCCGGATCGTGCGTCCACACCTTGGCTGGCTGCTCGGTGGCGTCGGACCAGCGCAGGGCGCCGTTGTCGAGGAACAGGCGGTAGCTGGTGTCGCCCGAGGTCGAATGCAGGAACAGCGCGCGCATGTCGGACCCCAGCGCGGCATCGTTGAACAGCACGCCCATTTCCGTGTTCAGCTGGGCCGAGCGGGGATCGAGGTTGAAGGAGCCGACGAAGCCCCGCTGGCCATCGACCACCACGGCCTTGGTATGCAGGCTGGCACGGCTCGAACCCATCAGGCTGATGCGCTTGCGGTGCAGGGTCTTCAATTCATACAGGTCGACGCCGCCGCCCAGCAGCGCTTCGCGATAGCGCGCATAGCCCGCATGCACGAGGGCCACGTCGGTGGCGGCCAGCGAGTTGGTCAGCACACTGACCTTGACGCCGGCGGCGACCTTGTCGGCCAGGCTCCGCGTCAGCGCCGCGCCGGGCACGAAGTAGGGCGAAGTCAGCAGCGCTTCTTCGCGCGCCTCGGTCAGCAAGGGCAGCAAGCTGTGCATGAGCCAGTGCTCGCTGCGCTGCAAACTGGCCACGGGCGCGGCTTTTTCCGGCGGGTCCGACAGCACTTGCACCTGCGCGCTCCAGTGCAGCCGCAGCCGGCCATCGAGGTGGGCCTGCAGCTGGCCCGCATCAGTCAGTTGCCGCAGGTACGGCGAAGCGCCCAGTTCACCCGTGAGCGCATCGAGGCGGGCGCGCACAGCCTGCAGCTCCGGCGCACCCGCGTTCTTGCCAGCGTGCAAGGCGCCGATGGGGATGACGGCGCGGCTGTTCCAGAAGCGGTCGAAGATGTCGCTCGTCTGCTGCACGGCGGGGCCCACCAGCAGCAAGTCGGCATCCTGGAAATTAACTTGCTCGGCGGCATCAAAATATTCATCGCCGATATTGCGCCCGCCGACCAGGGCCACCCTGCCATCGACGATCCAGGCCTTGTTGTGCATGCGCCGGTTCAGGCTGACGGCGCGCAAGGCCATTTCCACGGCGCGCAACCAGATGCCGTCGCGGTTGCGGCCCGGATTGAAGATGCGCACGTCGATCAGCGGATGGCTGTCGAGTGCGAGGATGGCGGCGTCCTGGCCGCGCGCATTGATATCGTCAAGCAACACGCGCACGCGCACGCCGCGGTCGGCCGCGCGCAGCAGTTCGCGCACCAGCAGGCGGCCCGTGACGTCGTTATGCCAGATGTAGTACTGCAGGTCGATGCTGCGGCCCGCTTCGCGCGCGCTCAGGGCGCGCAGGGCGAACGCTTCCAGGTTGTCGTCGATCAGGGCCGTGCCGCTCTGTTCCTGGCGTTGCGCCAGTTGCGGCGCCAGCACACGGTCGAGCAGGGTGGCGCCGGCCGCCACGGGCAAGGCCGTACCCGGTGCTCCCAGCGACCGTTCGGCGAAGCGCCCGTAGCTGTACAGCGCAGCGATGCTGAGCCCGGCAAACAGGGTGGCCAGCAGCAGCAATTTGACGAGCATGCGGCGCACCGTCAGCGGACCGCGCGCAGGCTGAGACTGCGGCGTGCGGGTGGGAGGGTGGTCTGGCGCATGCGGGTGTCTTTCGTGAGCGGGACGGGAAGTGGCCGATTGTAGCAGTTTCTACAATGCACGATTTTCGGCCTGGAACATCCTTGCCTGCCGTCAAAAATGCGAGAATGGCCAGCTCAATCAATCATCGGGGGATGCAGGCATGGTACGGATTTTGACGGGAATGACGGCAGCCATGCTGTCGGCTAGTGTGGCGGCTGCGCCGGGCGCTGAACCGGCGCAGCCGCAGATCGAACGTGTCGTGGCGCAGATATCGCCGCAGCGCATCGAGGCGCATGTGCGCAAGCTGGTCAGTTTCCAGACGCGCCACACCATGTCCGATACCGTGTCCGACACGCGCGGCATCGGCGCGGCCAGGCGCTGGATCAAGGCGGAGCTGGAGCGCTGCGGCGCGCAGGCGGGCGGCCGCTTGCAGGTGGCGTTCGACAGCCATATCGCGCCCGTGTCGAAGCGCATCGCGCGGCCGACGGAAATCGTCAACGTGGTGGCGACCCTGCCGGGCAGCCAGCCGCAGTCGGCCGGGCGCATCTATGTCATCAGCGGCCACTATGACTCGCGCGCCACGGACGTGATGGATGCGCAGGGCGACGCGCCCGGCGCCAACGACGACGCCTCGGGCACGGCGGCCGTGATCGAGATGGCCTGCGCGATGGCGCGCTACCAGTTCGACGCCACGCTCGTCTTCATGGCGGTGGCGGCCGAGGAACAGGGGCTATTGGGTTCCGGCCACTGGGCGCAGCAGGCGAAGCTGAACAAGCTCAACATCGCCGGTATGCTCAATAACGACATCATCGGCAGTTCGCGCGCCGACGACGGCACGGTCGACGGTGGCCAGGTGCGTTTGTTTGCCGAGGGCATTCCCGCCTTGAGGGAAATGAGCGACGGCGTGCGCGCCCTGGTGTCCACGGGTGGAGAAAACGATTCCATTTCGCGCCAGCTGGCGCGCCATGTAAAACAGGTGGGCGAGCGCTATGTGCCCGGTTTCAAGGTCAACGTCATTCAGCGCGCCGACCGCTACCTGCGCGGCGGCGACCATATGCCGTTTCTGGCGCAAGGCTACGCGGCGCTGCGTTTCACGGAGCCGAACGAAGATTTTACCCACCAGCATCAGGATGTGCGCGTGGAAAATGGCGTGCAGTATGGCGACTTGCCGCAATTCGTCGATTATGACTACGTGGCAAAAGTGGCGCGCGTGAATGCGGCGGCCTTGGCCTCGCTGGCCCTGGCGCCGGCCGCGCCAGCCGGCGTGCAAGTGCGCACGGCGCAGCTGGAAAACGCCACGACCTTGCTATGGCAGCCGAACACGGAACCGGACCTGGCCGGCTACCGCATCGTCTGGCGCGCCACCACGGCAGACCAGTGGCAGGGCGCGCAGGACGTGGGCAATGTCACCGAGGCCAGGGTCAAGCTGTCGAAAGACAACTATTTCTTTGGCGTCCAGGCCATCGATCGCGACGGAAATGTCAGCGTGGCAACATACCCCATGCCCTTGCGCTAGACGTTGTTGACGGGCAGGCGGGCCAGAAAACCGTGGATCTGGGAAACGACTGCCGCGCCTTCGCCGACGGCGGCGGCCACGCGCTTGGTCGAGCCGGCGCGCACGTCGCCGATGGCGAACACGCCCGGCACGCTCGTTTCCAGCGCGGCCCGGTCCGGCAAGTCCGCTCGATACTCGGCGTGGCCATGGCCATGGGCGCGGCATTCCGCGCGCGTGACGTCGAAGCCCGTGCGAATAAAACCCTGTTCGTCCACGGCAACGGCGCAGTCATGCAGCCAGTCCGTGTTCGGATCGGCGCCCACAAAAAGAAACACGCGGCGCACGGCGCAGTCGCACTCTTCACCCGTCTGCTTGTTGCGCCAGCGGGCGCCCGTCAAGCCATCGTCGTCGCCTTCCAGGGCGATGATTTCCGTGTGCGTGTGCAAAATGATGTTGGGCGTGGCGGCGATGCGCTCGATCAGGTAGCTCGACATGCTGGCCGCCAGCCCTGCGCCGCGGATCACCATGTGGACTTTGGCCGCATGGCCGGAGAGAAACACTGCCGCCTGGCCGGCCGAGTTGCCGCCGCCGACTAAAATGATCTCTTCCTGCTTGCACAGCTTGGCTTCGATGGGCGAGGCCCAGTAATACACGCCCCGTCCTTCATATGTTTTCAGGTTGGCCAGCGAGGGGCGGCGGTAGCGCGCGCCGCACGACAGCACCACCGTGCGGGCGCGCACCTCGGTGCCGTCGCACAGGGTGACGCGCAGGGGCCAGGTGTCGCACAGCAGGCTGGCGGCGCTGGCCGGGGTGGCGATCTCGACGCCAAACTTTTGCGCCTGCACATAGGCGCGTCCCGCCAGCGCCCGGCCGGATATGCCGGTGGGAAAACCCAGGTAATTTTCGATGCGCGCGCTGGCGCCCGCCTGGCCGCCATACGCGCGCTGTTCCAGCGCCAGCACCGATAGCCCTTCCGAGGCCGCATACACGGCCGTGGCCAGGCCGGCGGGGCCGGCACCCACCACCAGCACGTCGAAGATCTTGTCGCCGGACAAATCGGGCAACATGCCCAGGCAGCGCCCCAGTTCCGCATTGCCGGGATTCTTCATGACCTTGCCATCGGGACAGACGACCAAGGGCCACTCCTGCGGCGTGGGCTGGTAGCGCTGGGCCAGCGCGGCGGCGGCCGCATCGCTGGCCGGATCGAGCACCGTGTGCGGGTGGCCATTGCTCGATAGAAAACTTTGCAGATGAAACAGATTGCCATTGCCGCGCGGTCCCACCAGCACGGGGCCGCCCGAATTCGATTCGATCAGGGCCACGCGGCGCAGGATCAGGGCGCGCACGATGCGTTCGCCCATCTCCGCTTCCGCCACGATCAGCGCGCGCAAGGATTCCGAACTGATGTCGAGCAATTCCACCTCGCCCACGGCGCTGCCGTTGACGAGGGTGGGGCGGCCGGACAATTGCGCCACCTCGGCAATGAAGTGGCCGACGCCCACTTCGCGTAGCTGCGACGCCTGCCCCAGCACCTCGTGGCGCGTGATGCTGACGCGTCCGGACAGTATCACCAGCATGCCGAAGCTGCTGCTGCCCGCCTCGAACAGGGTGGCGCCATCGGCAAAGCGCCGCCGTGTGCCATAGCGCTGCAAGCGCTGCAGTTCGAGCGCATTGAAGACGGGCGAGATCTGGTGGCTGCGGCCCTGCAAGTCGAGCGTGGCGAACTGGACGGGATCGTCCTGCGTGGTTTCGGGAATGAATTCGGGTGTGCTGCTGCTCATGACTGATCCATTGATTGAATAAGCAAATTACTAAAATAACTAACCGCCACGAGTCTAGCGCATGCGCGCGCGGCCCGCTGGCGCAGCGCGCGCGGCAACCCTGGCAGGGCGCAAAGCCAGGGAGCATGCGGACTGGCGCGCGGGTGGCCACGGTTGGGGCAGCCTGGCGGGGCGGCGGCTTTTAGCCATACGCCGTCCAGCATCTCATATTAGAATGGGTCTTTGTTGAAATTACTCAAACAGACACGATGGCTTACAAGACACTTGAAGATACGATAGGCAACACCCCGCTGGTGCAACTGACGCGCTTGCCGGGCGCCGATGCGATTGCGCGCAACAACGTCATCCTCGGCAAGCTGGAAGGCAACAACCCGGCCGGCTCCGTGAAGGACCGCGCCGCCATGTCCATGCTCAAGCGCGCTGAAGAGCGCGGCGTCATCAAGCCAGGCGATACCCTGATCGAGGCTACCAGCGGCAATACGGGCATCGCGCTGGCCATGGCCGCCGCCTTGCGCGGCTACAAGATGCTGCTCTTGATGCCAGACAATCTCAGCGTGGAGCGCCGCCAGAGCATGGCCGCCTACGGCGCCGACATCCTGCTCACGCCGAAGACGGGCGGCATGGAATATGCGCGCGACCTGGCCGAGCAGATGCAGAAGGATGGCCGTGGCATCATCCTCGACCAGTTCGCCAACGAAGACAATTCGCGCGCCCACTACGAAAGCACGGGACCGGAAATCTGGCGCGATACGCATGGCCAGGTCACGCATTTCGTCAGCGCCATGGGCACGACGGGCACCATCATGGGCGTGTCGCGCTACTTGAAGGAACAGAATCCCGCCATCCAGATTATCGGCGCACAGCCCGAGGATGGATCGCAGATTCCCGGCATCCGCAAGTGGCCGGAAGCGTACTTGCCGAAAATTTACGACAAGTCGCGCGTGGACCAGGTGGAATACGTGAGCCAGGGCGTGGCCGAGCGCATGGCGCGCAGCCTGGCGGCGGAAGAGGGCTTGTTCTGCGGTATCTCGGCGGCCGGCGCGTGCGAAATCGCGCTGCGCATCTCGCAAACGGTGGAAAACGCGACGATCGTGTTCGTCGTCTGCGACCGTGGCGACCGCTACTTGTCCACCGGCGTATTCCCAGCCTGATTGTTCAATTTTAAAATGGAAATTCGGGTCGGCCAGGACGGCCTGAAAATTACCCCCTCCCCATGGCGGGGAGGGAAAACCTGCGAAACTGGCAGGATCAGCCTTGTGGCGTTTCGCCTTCTTTTGGCTTGAATTGCTTGTCGCTGATGCGGAATTTGTTACGACGGTCACCCATCAGGTAACGCAGGTCGCGGATGCTCAGGTCGCTGACTTCGTGCATGCGGATCAACAGCGATGCGCCGACCGGCAGGCGGTGGTGGCGGATTTTGCTGATGACCGGTGGCGCCACTTCCAGCGCGCGGGACAGTGCTGCGTCGTTTTTCAGGCGCAGGTTTTCGATCAGGGTATCGAGCAATCTGTTTGGGTTGTATTGAAGCAGATCGTCGGAGTCCGAATCGCTGTTCATATCAATGCCGACTTGGTTTGTCATGATGTTAATGTTCCTTCTGTAGTTGCACTGCAAAGTAAAAAACACTCGGAGCTCGCTCTTGCTGCGTTCATGTTCATTCTTTACTAAAAGGAACGAATTCACACACGGTACGATCCGGGATACAGTTTTTCATGATATATACACAATTGTACAGCAGGATTCCATTTCAGGCCGGAAAGCTCTGTAATCTTGCTTTGGATAAAATGGGTGTTGTCACGTTGCAACACCTATTTATTCTTTATTATGCTCTATGATAGAACAAAAATTGTACTTTGACAAAAGTTAAGTATAAAACCATTTCTGTATTCCGTGCCGCACAAAGGCTGGCGAGCGAGGCTGGCACATGTTATCGGCCCCACCATAGACCTGTTTGCTGGTCGCTTCAACATCGCTTACGCTTTCTTACAAGTAATATTATAACTTTACACCGACTTTCGGTTAGCGTGCGCGCACTTGGCTGATGGCCTTGCCCAAGTCGATCACTGACATGGCATAAAAATAACTTCTGTTGTACTGAGTTATAGCAAAGAAGTTATTGGTTGCCAAGTGATACTCAGTTGCTTCTGAACCATTTTGCAGATCGATCAGGCCATATAACATGTTCTGGGGCGTGGCTGCGACCGTACTCACGCCCGCTTCCTGCAACTCTTCCAGCCGGTACTTGGCTTGCAAGCCCTGGCCGATGAACTTTTCCCAGGCGTGGCTGGACGAGACGGTGACGCGATACGTGCTGATGGCCGGGTCATCGCGCCGCCAGCCGTGTTCGACGAGGAAATGCGCCACGCTGCCGATGGCGTCGGCGGTGGAGTTGCGCAAGTCGATATGACTATCGCCATCGAAGTCCACCGCATATTTCATGATGCTGCTCGGCATGAACTGGGGCAGGCCGATGGCGCCCGCATATGAGCCGAGCAGGGTCAAGGGATCGATGCCATCCTTGCGTGCGTACAGCAGCGCATTTTCCAGTTCGCCCTTGAAAAATTCCATGCGCGCGGCGCGCGTCGGGCTTTCCGGATAGGAAAACGCCAGGGTCGTCAGCGCGTCGAGCACGCGGAAACGGCCCGTGTTGCGTCCGTACACGGTTTCCACGCCGATGATGCCGACGATGATCTCGGCCGGCACGCCATACTCGCGTTCGGCGCGCGCCAGCGCTTGCGCGTTCTCTTCCCAGAATTTCACGCCCGCATTGATACGCACCGGCTCGATGAAGCGGGCGCTGTACGCTTGCCAGTTCTTCGGCTTGCCCGGCGGCGCCGGTTTCATCAGCTGCACCGTCGACTCGACATAGCGCACCTTGCCGATCAGGGTATCGAGTTCGGCGCGGTCAAAGCCATGCTTGGCGGACATCTCGTCGAGGAAGGCGCGTACTTCTTTCCAGTTGGCATAGTCGACAAACTCGCCTTCGAAGTCGAATTTCGCCGGTGCTTTTTTGGCCGTTGCCTTGGCGGGCGGCGCCTTGGCCGCGCGCACGGCACGGGCGCGGTCAGCGGCGGAAATGTTGCTGTTTTCACCAGCGTGCGCGGTGGACAGGCACAGGGGAAGGGAGAGGAGCAGGGACAGGGCGGAGGTTTTGATCGGTAACAAGGAGCGTCTCATCGGCATTGGGTTAACAGGTGGCGCAAGCTGCGCCGCGCGCGGGATTGTTCATCTGGGTTGGCATTACCATACTTCATCGTGGCATAGATTGCCAGAAACTGTGCGATGGCGGCGTGCGCCTTGGGTGTGGCCTTGCCTGCGGCCAGCCGTGCAGCATAACCGTGCGGCCCTTCATGCGGCGCACGGCTGTAGCCGCGACGCGCCTGCTGGCGGCAAAACTGCAGGTACAGGGCGTCGAGCGGATCGCCTTGCCGCGTTTGCCGCCACCAGGCCAGTGCGCCGACTACGGCGGACAGCAGGGCCAGCACGGCGCAAGCGAGTGCCAGGGTCGTCGCCGGCAGGTTTTTCAAGCGATCGAGCATGGCGCGCTGGCGTTGCGGCGTGGTGTCGAGCACCCAGCTGCTCCAGGCCTGCTCGGCTTGCTGCCATTGCTGGCGCCACGCGGCAAGCGCCCCTGTCGCGCCGCCATCGAGGCCGGCCAGGGCGCGCCAGGCCGTCAGCGGCGACGCGGCCGCTGGCAGGGCGGCATCGAGGTTGCGCTCCGTGCGCAGGGGCGCGACGGCGCTGGTGGGGTCGATGCGTACCCAGCCCCGGCCCGCCAGCCACACTTCGCTCCAGGCATGGGCGTCGGACTGGCGCACGCTCAGGCTGTTGTCGCTAGCGTTGCGCAGGCCGCCCTGGTAACCGGTGACGACGCGCGCGGGAATGCCCATGGCGCGCATCAGCACGACAAAGCTGCCCGCGTAATGTTCGCAAAAGCCCGCTTGTGTTGTAAACAGGAAGTCGTCGACGCCATGCTTGCCCAGCAGCGGCGGCTGCAGGGTGTAGCGGAATGGCGCGTGGCGGAAGTGCTCCAGCACGGCGGCGATGGCGTCGGCGGGCGCCAGCGCGTGCGCGCCGCTGCCGCGCAGTGCGCGGGCCCAGGCGATGCTGCGCGGGTTGCTGCCAGCGGGCAAGGCCAGCCATGGCTGCTGCTGGGCCAAAGGCAGCTTGGCCTGCAGCCGGTAGCGCGCTTGGGAACTGACGCGGTAATGCACGGTCGAAGTAATGGGCTGTATGGTCAGCACTTCCAGCGCGGACGAGACGACATACGGATTGCCGGGCAGACGCTCGATGCTGCGCGGCACATCGAGCGCGAAGATGCGCCGCTGGCCGCTCGCTGGCAAGGTCACTGCATAGTGGCTGGGCGGCCCTTCCAGCGCGATGTCGATGCGGCTGTCGCTGGCAGGCGCGCGTCCCTTCGCGCCCCGGCGCGTCCAGGTGGCGCCGTCGTAGTCGCCCAGCACCACGCCGCGCCAATACAGTTGGTCTTGCGGCGGGAGCGGCGTGGAAAAGCGGGCCGTGAAGACGGGTTCGCTTGACAGGGCCAGCGAGGCGATGGCGCCCGGCTGCATGCTGTCGGACAAGCCCGTGCGCGCTTGCGCGCCCTCGTGCGGCGCGCCCCACAGGGGGCCGTCGGGGCGCGGCACGGCAAGAAACATCACGGCCGCCAGGGGAAGGGCCAGTGCCAGCATGCGTCCCAGCAAGCCCAGCCTTTGCGCCAGGCGCGGCTGCACGGCGCCGTACTGGGCCGACAGCAGGGCCGCCAGCAGCACGAGGACGGTGGCCAGCATCCAGGCGGCGCCGAGGATGCCTTGCGTATGGAAAAAGTTCGCCAGCAGCAAAAAGAAACTGAGGAAGACGAGCACGAAGATATCGCGCCGGCCATGCATTTCCAGCGACTTCAAGGCCAGCAGCAGGGCCAGCAGGGCCACGCCGGGATCGCGTCCCAGCACGGTGCCATAGCTGGCGTACACGCCGGCGATGCCCAGCAGGGCCAGCGGCGCCAGCACGGCGAGCGACGGCTGGCGTCGGCCCCGCACGGTAATGACGGCGCGCCACAGCAGCGGTGCGGCTGTCGCTACCGACAACCATGGGGGCAGGTGCAGCGCGTGCGGCGCCAGCACCATGGCGGCGGCCAGCAACAGCAGCACAATGTCGGCCTTCTCGCGTGGCAAGCCGCTCAGCCAGGCTTTCATGGCGCCGTCCGGTCTTGTGGCAGATCATGCAGGGCCAGCGCGCGCAGGCAGGCGTCGCGCTGGCTGGCGCCCAGGGCGGGCGTTAGCGTTAGCGCGCCCAGGCGCAAGCCATACGGCAAGCCCGTGCGTTCCGCCTGCAGTACCCAGGCGGTCAGGCGCGACAGGCGCGCTTCCGGCGCCAGCGCGTGCAGGGTGGCGTGCTCAAGCATGAGGCTGCCATGGGACGCGCCCGCCGGCGCGTCGGCGCCAGGCTGGAATTGCTTGCTGAATAAATGCTCGCCATCATGGCGGGCGATCTGGCGCCAGGCCAGGCGCTGCAAGGGGTCGCCCGACTGGTAGGCGCGCACGCCGGCCAGTTCCAGGGTGCCATCGGGCGAGTCTGGCCAGTCTGGCTGCCGTTCCTGCTGTATTGTGCCGGCCGGCCAGGGCAGCGGCGGCGCATCTTGCTCGGGCTGCGGATACACGAGCACGCGCGCGTCGGGCTGCCAGTGGCACCATGCCACAAACAGGCCCAGCGGAAAACTGCCGGACAGGCGTACGGCTGGCGCATTGAGCCAACCCCGTTGCCGGGCCGGCATGCCGATGCTGATGGCCGTTTCGCCGTGGGCGGCGATATCGGCCAGGCCGGGCGCCGCCGACGCGCCGCTCGCCGCCAGGCCGATCGCATGGCGCGGGCGGCTGCTGCGGTTGATCAGGCGCAAGGTGAACAAGGCGTGGCTGCCCGCAAACACGGGCTTGCCCGGCGTGGCGGCCAAGGCCAGGCCCGCCAGGTTGCGGCTTGTAAACAGCATGTCGGCGATGGCGCAGGCGGCCGCGAAATACGTGAGCGCATAGCCCAGGCCCAGGCGGTAATTGACGGCGGCGATCCACAGCGCCAGCAGCAGCGCGGCAAACGCCAGGCCCGCGCGCGAGGGACGGATGTGCACGCGCTGCGCGCCCAGCCAGGGGCGTGCCGGCAGCCATGGAATCGTGCGCCAGCGCATGCCGCTCAGACGGGGATGCTCAACAGCAGATGCCGCAGCAGCGCGCGGCTGTCCGTGGACCCTTGTGCCGCATGCAGGCGGTGGGCGCAGACGGGCAGCAGCACGGCTTGCACATCGTCGGGTGTGACGTGGTCGCGTCCGGCCAGGGCGGCCCAGGCGCGTGCCGCCTGCAGCAGGGCCAGCGCGGCGCGCGGGCTGAGGCCATCGGCAAACACGCCGGGCGCGCGCGTGGCGTGCACGAGGGCCAGCACATAGTCGACGACGGCGGGCGAGGCGTGGATGGCGCGCAGGCCTGCTTGCGCCTGCAGCAATTCTTCCGCGTTCATGACGGCCGGCAAGGTTTGCAGCATGGCGCGGCGGTCGGCGCCCAGCAGCAGCGCCCGTTCGGCGGCCGCATCGGGGTAGCCCAGGGTGACGCACATGAGAAAACGGTCGAGCTGCGATTCGGGCAGGGGGAAGGTACCCAGCTGATGCGCGCAGTTCTGCGTGGCGATGACGAAAAACGGCTGCGGCAGCGCGTGCGTGACGCCATCGAGCGTCACTTGCCGCTCTTCCATCGCTTCCAGCAAGCCCGATTGCGTCTTCGGCGTGGCGCGGTTGATCTCGTCGGCCAGCAGTACTTGCGTGAACAGGGGGCCTGGATGAAAAATGAAACTGGCGCTGGCGCGGTCATACACGCTCATGCCAGCCACGTCGGCGGGCAGCAGATCGCTGGTAAATTGCTGGCGCTTCCATTGCAGGCCCAGCGAGATGGCCAGCGCATGCGCCAGCGTGGTCTTGCCCACACCGGGCACGTCTTCGATCAGCAGGTGGCCGCCCGCCAGCACGCAGGCGAGGGTCTGGCGGATCTGCAATTGTTTGCCGACGAGAACTTCGCCGATTTGCTGTGCGGCCTGGTGTATTTTCGAAAACATGTTATTTCTATCACAGTACAACGGATTATTTAATTTACAATCGCTTTGGCCAGGTCAAACGGCGCCGCCCGCCAGCTGCGCGCTCGTGGTAGATTAGAGTGACAGCAAAGGTGGCACAGACCAGCCAGTGATTTTATGCGAGAACGCGCAGGGCGAACAGGAATGCCATGCAGTGTTCCCGGAGAATGGACAGAGACAGAGGTAACCAGTACAGCGCATGAGCACAGCCATTTATACCCATCCCGATTGTCAGCGCCATGAAATGGGCGACTGGCACCCTGAATCGCCGGCCCGCTTGCAGGCCATCAACGATCAATTGATCCTCGCGCATATCAGCGACCTGGTCGAGCACCGCGACGGCGTGCGCGCGCAATTGTCCGATATCGAGCGCAACCACAGTGCCACGGCCATCGGCCTGGTGCGCGACAATGTGCCGTCCGAGGGCGACTACTATCCGCTCGACGGCGACACCTTGCTCAACGCGCACAGCTACGAGGCCGCCCTGGCGGCGGCAGGCTCGGCCGTGACTGCCACGGACGCCGTCATCGATGGCGAGATTAGCAACGCCTTTTGCGCGATCCGACCGCCCGGCCACCATGCGCGGCCCAGCGAGCCCATGGGTTTCTGCCTGTTCAACAATGTCGCCATCGCCGCCAAGCATGCGCTCGACGTGCGCGGCCTTGACAGAGTCGCCATCGTCGACTTTGACGTGCATCATGGCAATGGCACGGCCGAATCCGTGGCAAACGATCCACGCATCCTGATGGTGAGTTTTTTCCAGCACCCGTTTTATCCATACAGCGATGTCGAGTCCTATACGGATACGCGCGTCAACGTGCCCGTGCCGGCCCGCTCGAAGGGCGATGCCGTGCGCCAGCTGGTGCTCGACCACTGGCTGCCGGCACTGCACCGGCAGCAGCCGCAGATGATTTTCATTTCCGCCGGTTTCGATGCCCACCGCGAAGACGATGTGGGCGGCATGGGCCTGGTGGAGGCTGACTACACGTGGCTGACGCAGCAAATGATGGCCGTGGCGAATCAGTATGGCAAGGGCCGCATCGTCAGCTGCCTCGAAGGGGGCTACAACCTGTCGTCGCTGGGCCGCAGCGTGGCGGCGCATGTGAAGGCGCTGGCGGAGCTGTAACGGCGCAGCGAACTACAGCAAGCTGGGACGGCTGCTGGAATTGGTGTGGCGGTGGGTCTGGTAGTCGAGCGCGTCGCCGGCCATGAAGCGGCGCCAGGCTTGCGTGTAGACGAGCGATGATTTCTCCGCGTCGAAGCTGTCGAGCTGGAGCATGTCGCGGTGGTGCTTGATTTCATTGACCAATTGGTCATACAGCATTTGCAAGCCATAGCTGTCGGCGCTCTGGCGTTTCAGGCGCTCTTCCAGCTGCGCCACTTGGCCCTGCAACTGCCGGCATTCCCTCTTCCAGTCATTGCGCGGCATGCGCTTGGGCGCCATGCCAGTGTGTTCCATCATCATATCGACCTATCCCCATCGCGTATCTCCCTGCACCTGGCGGAGCCAGCCTGGAAATAATTGCTTTTCATTTAAGAGGCGATATTAGAGCATACTTTTTTATTACTTACAGTAAATATAAAAATCCTTGTGGAAATATTTGACCCGGCTTCCCGGGTGCGTATCACTCGCGCTGCGTTGCCTTCAAGGGCGCAGTGGGGGCGGCTCCGGCCATGTGGCCGTCGTCGGCGTAAGTGATGGTCAGCAGGGTGTCGTCTTCCCAGCTTTGGTCATGCAGCGGCGGCACGTAGCGCTGGCGGTCTTGCGTGACGCGGATGTCCAGCGTGCGCTCGCCCGAGCGCGCCTGCACGGCGGCGAGGCTGCGCGGCACGGGATACAGCACGTGGATCAGCGACGAGTGGCACGGTCCGCCCGCCAGGCGGAACAGGTTGCGCCGCATAAACGGCAGCTGGTCCTGTTCGACGGCCCAGCGGATTTCGCATTCCAGGCGCAAGTCGCCCAGGCGGCGCACGTTCGCGGGCAGTCCCGGCGTATGGATGTCGGCGCGCCAGCGCAGGGTGTCGCGCTTCTTGTTGCTGACCAGGTCGGCATTCGCATCGTAGGCCGTCTTGTCGCGCGTCAAGGTGAAGCCGCCATCGGCCGCCAGGGGCACGGGGATCGACAGGTTGTCGGCCGACAGGTGCAAGGTCACGCCATCGAGCCTGGCCTGGGGCGTGGCGGGAACCAGCATGAAGCGCAGCGGCGCGCCCGGCGCCAGGCGCTGGTGGTCGGCATACGCGTCGAGTCCCTTGAGCATGGTGCGGTAGGGGCGCAAGTCAGGATCGCGCGTGCCTTGCACGTCGACAACCTGCTGCATTTCCTGGCTGACCGTGTCGCCAGGCGCCGCCGTTTGTTCCTGGGCCATGGCGGGCAGCAGGCAGGCGCAGAGGGGAGCGAGGAGGAGGAAACGGGGAAGATGCATGGAATGCGTATCAGGTTAAGCGTGCAATGGGGAAGCCGGCCACGCTGGACGGACTGCGGATATTATCATTCAAGTAACTGCCAAATTATCACCAATTGTCTCGTTCGCGTCGCACGGCTGGCGCTGGCGGCGGAAAATGGGACGTCGTGGCGGCAACCACGTAAAATAGCGGATTGACTGAACGAACTGAAGGCAAGAGCATGGCGATACAATGGTACCCAGGACACATGAACGCGGCCCGCAAGAAAGCGGCCGAGACCATGGAGAACACCGACCTGGTGATTGAAGTGGTGGACGCGCGCCTGCCGGCAGCCAGCTGCAATCCCATGGTGGACGAGTTGCGCCTGTTCCGCCAGCGCCCTTGCCTGAAGATCCTCAACAAGACCGACCTGGCCGATCCCGCCGCCACGGCCGCCTGGGTGGCGTATTTCAATGCCCAGGAGGGCGTGACCGCGTACGCGATGACGACCAAGAAGCCGGGCGACGTGGCGCGCATCCCTGACCTGGCCAAGTCCCTGACGCCGCACCGCGGCGTGCCGACGAAACCGCTGCGCATCATGATCATGGGCATCCCCAACGTGGGCAAGTCGACCCTGATGAACGCGCTGCTGAAAAAGCGCGTGGCCAAGGTGGGCGACGAACCGGCCGTCACAAAAATGCAGCAAAAGCTGTACCTGGACAAGAACACCATCCTCGTCGACACGCCCGGCATGCTGTGGCCGAAGATCGCCATCCCCAGCGATGGCCTGATGCTGGCGGCCAGCCACGCCATCGGCTCGAACGCGCTGATCGAAGAAGAAGTAGCCGTGTTCCTGGCCGAGGAATTGCTCAAGCGCTATCCGGACTTGCTGACGGCCCGCTATGGCACCAAGATTGGTGAAGTCGACGCCATCGGCGTGGTCGAAGGCATTGCCGCCAAGCGCGGCTTCCGCATCAAGGGCGGCGACTACGATTTCGAGAAAGCGTCGCATACCCTGCTGCTCGACTACCGCAGCGGCATCCTCGGTCGTATCTCGCTGGAAACGCCGGATACGCGCGCGGCCCTGCTGGCCCAGCACGCGGCCGAGATGGCGGAAAAAGCGGCCATAGCGGCAGCGATTGCCGCTGAAAAGGCGAAAAATGCGGCGCGCGGCAAGCGCGGCACCTGATTCAAGTTATATCCATGCAAAAAGCGCCGCGACATTGCTGTCGCGGCGCTTTTTTTATGCGCTGGCGGATTATCCGAATTTGAAACTGGTGACCGCCAGCGCCCCAAAAAAATCCTCCTCGTGGTACACCACGTGCGCCGCTTCCTGCTCGGCCGCACCGAGCGCCACCATCAGCGGCAGCAGATGGTCTTCCTGCGGATGGGCCTGGCGCGCGCCCGGCGCCTGGTCCCAGGCCAGCAACTGTTGCAGCCGTTGTGCCGGCGGCAAGGCCATCGTCTGGCGCAGCCAGGCGTCGAACTGATGCGAAGCGACGGCGCCCGCCTGGCCGAACTGGCGCAGGTTGTGATAACTGAGGCCACTGCCCAGTATCAGCACACCTTGCCGGCGCAGGCCGGCCAGCGCGCGGCCCACCTCGACGTGTGTCAGCGGGTCGTAGCCGTGTTTCAGCGACAGCTGCACCAGCGGCACGTCCGCCTGCGGGTAGATGGGGAACAGGGCGCTGAAGGTGCCGTGGTCGAAACCGCGCTCGTGGTCCAGGCGCGCCGGGTGGCCGGCCGCGTCGAGTAACTGTTTTACCTGCGCCGCCAGTTCCGGCGCGCCCGGTGCCGGGTACTGAATTTGATACGTGTGCGGCGGAAAGCCCGAATAATCGTAGATCATGCCCGGCTGCGGGCTGGCCGAAACGAGGAACTGCGGCCCTTCCCAGTGCGCCGTGACGACCAGCACGGCTTTCGGGCGCGCGCCGATCTGGCGCGGGATATCCTGCAATGATGCTTCCAGCACGTCGTAGCGGTCGCCGAACTAGTCTTTCATGAACGGCCACGGGCCGCCGCCGTGCGACAGGAAATAGGTGGGGAAGGTGTGCTCTTGCATGGCGGCTCCGGAGTGAAATGACTGATGCTATCGATGATAGTCATGCGCGGTCAGTTGATCAAGATCGCTATTATTGATATATCATTTCCATTTTGTTGATGATGGGATGGTCATGGATACCTTGCGCAGCATGCGCGTGTTTCGCGCCGTGGTGGAACTGGACAGCTTCGTGCGCGCCAGCGAGCGCCTCGATCTGTCGCCGGCCATGGTCAGCAAGCACGTGATGCACCTGGAGCGCCACCTGGGCGCGCGCTTGCTGAACCGCAGCAGCCGCCATCTGAGCCTGACGGAAATCGGCAAGGTGTATTTTGAACAGTGCCGCGACATGCTCGACAATCTCGATGAAGTGGAAGCGACCGTGGGCCGCACGACGGTGGTGCCGCGCGGCATGTTGCGCCTGAGCGCGCCCGTCTGGTTCGCCAACGCCATCTTTACGCGCACCCTGGTGGCTTACCGCGAGCGCTTCCCGGAAGTGACGTTTGACATCGACTTGAGTGGCAGGGTGGTCAATCTGGTGGAAGAGGGTTTCGACCTGGCCCTGCGCGTCAGCCAGGCACCGTCGCCGAGCCTGATCGCGCGCCCCATCGGCAGCATCGCCTTTCACCTGGTGGCCGCGCCCGCCTACCTGGCGCGGGCGGGCCACCCTGTGGCGCCGCAGGATCTGGCGCAACACGCCATGATCAGCTATTCGCTGTTGTCAAATGGCAATGAATTGACGTTTGACGGCCCGCAGGGGCACGAGACGGTGAAGTTTACGCCCGTGCTGCAATGTAATAACGAAAGCCTGCTGCATGCGGCCGCGCTCGACGGCATGGGCATCGCCCTGCTGCCGTCGTGGCAAACGGATGCGGACCTGGCGGCGGGGCGGCTGGTGCGTCTCTTCGACGATTTCAAGCTGGCGGGCGGCAGCGTGTACGCCGTCTACACGAGCCGCCGCTACCTGTCCTCGAAAGTGCGCACCTTCATCGACTTCCTGGCCGATGAAGGGCGCCTGGGCAGCTGACGGCCCCGGCGCCGCGCGCCGTGCGTATAATGATTCGCTTTTGCCATCCTCCTGCTACCGTGCGTCCGCGCCCCGGTAGCGCACCCAGCTTTCCGCCATGATGCCTGCCCCTTTCGCCCTGACCATCGCCACGCGCACCTTGCTGCTGTGCGCCATGGTCATGCCTGCGTACGCGCAGGACGGCGTGGATGGTGGCGCGGCCGGCGTCACGCATGGCGACCTGTCCGCCGAGCTGGCGCAGGGCGGCCAGCACAGCGTGCGCGGTGCCCTGTCGCGCGACCACGGCGGCATGTCGCTCGATGTGGCCATCGATGAGTTGCGCAATGGTAATTACCGCGATGGCAGCGTGTTTCACCAGCGCGGCTTCAACGGCGGCGCGGAATGGAAGCTGCGCCAGGGCCGTTTTGGCTTCAGCGCCGACCAGCTGAACCAGGACACCCGCTATCCCGCGCCCGAGGCGCCGTTCCTGGCCTTGCTGGCGGCCCGCCCGGAAGACCTGTACCGCTATGAAGTGCGGCGCGCCAGCGCTTTCGTGCAGCGCTACGTGGGCAATGTCGAGCTGGGCGTGGAACTGTCGCAGCGGGAAAAGCGCGCCACGGCCCAGTATGCGGGCGAGGATGGCAGCAGCGAATCGCGGTACAGCAGCCGCCGCCGGCAACTGGCGCCCCGCGTGCGCCATTACGGCAAGGTGGGCGGCGTGGGCACGGATACGGAAGTGGGCCTGGACCTGATGCAGTGGGAGCGGCGTTCGGGCCGCGATGGCGATGGACGGCGCCGGCAGTATTCGCGCGCGCTGCTGCTGCGCGAAGAGCTGGCGTTCGGCGGCATATATGCGCCGCGTCTGCTGCTGGGCTTGCGGCATGAACAGTTCCAGCTCGATCCGGCCGACATGCCCGCCGGCGGCAGCGACTGGGAAAACCAGAACGCCTGGGACGTGCAGGGCAGTTTGCAGCTGCGCCCGCAACTGAGCGTGTACGCCAAGGCCGCGCGCAGCTACCGCATCGATGACGATGGCTATACCCGCGCCGGCTACCGTCCGCTGGCGGGACAGCTGCGGCGCGAAACGGAAGTGGGCGCCACCTTCGGCGACGCGGCGCGCAGCGCTTCCGTGCGCGTGTTCAGCGAGCGCCTGAGCAACCAGATCGTCTTCGACCAGAACCTGGGCCAGCTGGGCTTTGCGGGCAACCTCGACCCCTCGCGCCGCGACGGCATCGCCATCGAGGCCAGCATGGCGCTGGCGCGCGACTGGCGCCTTGACGCTCAGCTGCGGCAAGTGCATGCGCGCTATGACGACTACACTTACGACGGCCCGGACATCGCCCTCGTGCCCAAGACCCTGGCCAGCCTGCGCCTGTACTGGACGGGGCAGGCCGGCGCGAGTGCCGACGTGGGCGTGCTATGGCAGCGCGCCCTGCGCTATGGCCCCGATTTCGCCAGCAGCTGCCTGGCGCAAGTGCCCGCATTCGCCACCGTGGACGGGCGCTACGTGCGCAAGCTGGGCGCCTGGGAGCTGGAACTGGCCGGCAGCAACCTGGCCAACCGCCGCCATTACGGCGATGCGCCTGGTTGCCATTCCAGCATTTACCTCAACGATGCGCGCCAGCTGCGCGTGTCGGCGCGCTACCATTTCTGAGACAGAGGCGCAGCGGGGCTTAAATGCGGCTTAAGCGTGCGCAAAGCGGGGCGATAAACTCGGCTTTTTTCCGCCCGGGCTGCATCGATCGGCGCAAAAAGTGGTAATCTCACTCCGTTCACGACCACTTTATGAAGAAGGATTATTATGCGTTTTCTGCGTTTTCTGCGTTTCTTGCGTCCCCTGCTTGCCGCCGTCAGCCTGGTGGCGGCCACCGGCGGCGCCATGGCGGCCGATACCGGCTTTACCACGCTCCCGACGCCAGTGCGCACGGACACGGGCAAGAAGGTGGAAGTGGTCGAGTACTTCATGTATTCCTGCCCGCACTGCTACGCGCTCGATCCGCTGATGCACGACTGGGTCAAGAAACAGGGCGACAAGATCGCCTTCCGCCGCATCCACCTGGCCTTCTCCGGCCCGAAAGACCCGCAGGCGCACGCGTATGCCACGCTGGAAGCGATGGGCCAGCTGGACCAGTTCCATGACAAGATCTTCCGTGCCATCCACGTCGAGCGCAACCGCCTGAACCGCGATGACGCCATCCTCGACTTGCTGGTCAAGAACGGCATCGACAAGGCCAAATACCTGGACATGTTCAATTCGTTCGGCGTGCAGACCAAGCTGAAACGCAACGAGCAGCTGATCGTCGCCAGCAAGATCGACAGCGCGCCGACCATCGTCATCGACGGCCGCTTCGTCACGTCGCCGTCGCAATTGTCGCGTCCGGGCCAATCCGAGCCGCAGACCCAGGCGGCGACCCTGCGCGTGATGGATGAACTGGTGGCGCGCACCCTGAAAGAGCGCGCTCCCGCGCCAGCGAAGAAGTAAGCGGCGAGCGCCATGAAACAGCTGCCCTGGACCTTGTGCGTACTGGCCCTCGCCCTCGTGGCGTGGCTGGCGCTTGCCGTCGTCAGCGTGGAAAACCAGCGCAACGCGCTGGTGACCAAGGCGTGCGTGGACCCCGCGTTCAAGAACGAGGTCGATGCGAAATGCCTGGCGTCCGTGCAGTCGCGCGAGCACTGGTGGCAGCATCTAGGCTATGCCATGACGCATTTCCGAAACTGAATGCGTTTGCACGAAAAACCCGCCGCGCGCGGGTTTTTTTGTGGTTGCATGCAGGTATTGCTGCCGAACCCATGAAGCAAAGAGCCGGGGTCAGACCCGACGGGTCTGACCCCAGGTTGAGGCCAGCACATGAATTAAATGAAACGAGGTGCAACGATGAAGGAAGTGATCCTGATTACCGGCAGCAGCCGCGGCATCGGCGCGGCGACGGCGCAGCTGGCGGCGCGCCAGGGCTATGCCGTCTGCATCAATTATGTGCGCGATGCGCAGGCGGCGGAGGATCTGTGCGCGCGCATCGTCGCTGGCGGCGGCGAAGCGATTGCCGTGCAGGCCGACGTGGGCGACGAAGCGGACGTGGCGCGCTTGTTCGATGCAGTCGATGCGCGCCTGGGCATGCTCACGGCGCTGGTCAACAATGTGGGCGTGCTGGAGCAGAAATGCCGGCTGGCCGACATTTCCGTGCGGCGCCTGGAACGCGTGCTGCGCACCAACGTGATCAGTTATTTCCTGTGCTGCCAGCAGGCCGTGCGGCGCATGTCGACGGCCAACGGCGGGCAGGGCGGGCGCATCGTGAACGTCTCGTCGGTGGCCGCGCGCATCGGCTCGCCGGGCGAATACATCGATTACGCGGCCTCGAAAGGCGCCGTCGATACCCTGACCCTCGGGCTGGCGAAGGAAGTGGCGGCCGAAGGCATCCGCGTCAATGGCGTGCGGCCCGGCATCATCCATACGGACATCCACGCGTCTGGCGGCGAACCGGGACGGGTGGCGCGCCTGGCGTCCGGCGTGCCCATGCAGCGGGGCGGCCAGCCGGAAGAAATCGCCGACGCCATCCTGTACCTGCTGGGGCCGCGGGCAAGCTATGTGACGGGCAGCATCCTCGACGTGGCCGGCGGCCGTTAGGCCTTGTGCGGCGCGGCCGACGCCGCCTTGGCCGGCGCCGAATGGGGCGTGATCACCACGGTGCAGGTGGTGCCGGCCACCAGGACCTGGTTCCTGTCTTGCTCGTCGATGTGGATGCGCACGGGCACGCGCTGCGCCAGGCGCACCCAGTTGAAGGTGGGATTGACGTCGGCCAGCAGTTCGCGGCCCGTGGCGGCGTCGCGGTCGGTGATGCCGCGTGCGATGCTCTCGATGTGGCCATGCAGGGTGCCGCCGCTCATCAGATTCATTTCCGCCTTGTCGTCCTGCGCCAGCATGCCCAGCTTGGTCTCTTCAAAGTAGCCGACGACGTAATACGAGGCGCTGTCGATGACGGCCAGCTTGGGGGCGCCGACGGCGGCGAAATCGCCCTTGTGCACGTTCAGGTTCGTCACGTAGCCGCTGACGGGGGCGCGCACGGTAGTGCGTTCCAGGTTCAGTTGCGCCAGCGCGCGCGCGGCCACGGCGGCCTGCACTTGCGACGAGGCCGAGCTGGCGGCGTAGGCCGCGCTTTCGCGGCTTTCCGTCGAGATGATGCTGGCGTCAAGGCCTGCGCGGCGCTGCGCTTCCTTGCCGCGGCGGCCCATTTCCGTTTTTTGCGCGGCCAGCACGGCGTCGGCCTGCGCCAGCGCGCTGGCATAGCGTTCCTTGTCGACGACGAACAGCACGTCGCCCTTTTGCACCACCTGGTTGTCGCGCACCAGCACGTCCGTGACGGTGCCGGCCACGTCGGCGCTGATGTTGACGATGTCGGCCTTGATGCGGCCGTCGCGCGTCCACGGCGACTCCATGTAGCGGTCCCAGACGGTCTTGCCTATCCACAGGGCGGCAGCCAGGAGCAGCACGGTGATTGCATAGCGGGTCAGTTTGCTTACCATGTCGGCAGCCTTTCCTTGATTGGGTTGAACATTTTTTTTATTCGAAGGTTATTTGTACAGCGATAAAGCCAGCGCGCCGAAGATGGCGATGAAGATGCACAGCCGCGCCAGCGACGGGTGCCACACCATGCGGTACACGCCCAGCCAGCCCAGCACGCGGTCGAGCAGGGTTTGCAGGCCGATGCTGAGGATGAACAGGGGCAGCAGGGTAGGAATCAGAATTCCGAACAGGGCGAATTCACGCGGCATGGTGGTCTCCGGCGCCAGGCGCCATATGGTCGAGTAATGAGGTGTAGATCGAATGCAGGTCGGCCAATGCCGTCTGCAGGCGGGCGCTGCGTTCGGCTGTCGCATCGGCTTGCGTTTGCGCCGCGCGCACCACGGCGCCCGCCTGCAGGGTGGCGGCCAGCGCCGCCTGCAGTGCCGTGTCGCTGCGCGTGCGCAGCCAGCCGGCGATGTGCTCCACGCACTGCTGCAGCGCGTGGCGCGTGGCGCCCGGGCGGGCGGTCGCGATCAGTTCGCGCAGTTCGATCACGGAATGGCCGATTTCCAGCAGGGTCAAGGCCTGGCGCACGACGGCGCGCGTGGCCTCGCCCGGCGCCGGTCCGGCCGCCGCATTGAGCTGGCTGAGCAAGTCGCGCACGCGGTTGTCGAAACGATGCTTGACTCTTCGCGCGGGCGCCGTGCACGCATGCAGCGCTTCGCGCCACAGGGCGCGGCCGATGTGGTCCTTGTGGCCCATCGTGTGCTCGGGCAGCAGCACGGCAAACACGAGGGCAGCCAGCATCAGGCCGACGATCAGCGCCATGCCCGTGTTCAAAAAGGCTGCGCCATCGACATGCATCACGTTCGTCGGCGCCATCTGCGTGATGAAGGTCGACACGCCCAGGCCGACGCCCAGCTTGGCGGGATTGGTCATCAGGTACAGGCCGACGGCGAGGAACGGCGCAAAACTCAGTACCAGCATGGGGAAGCCGTCGCCGTGCACCAGCACGAAATACACGCAGACGAGCGATAGCGGCATGGCGATCAAAAAGCCCGTCAGCACTTGCCGGATCATCATGATGGGGCGCGGCGAGGACGAGGCCAGCGCGCAGAACACGGCCGCCATCAGCATCGCCGTGCTGGCGTAGGGCCAGGCGAGGAAGTAGGCGCCCAGCGCCAGCAGGGCCAGGCTGATGGCCGCGCGCGCGCCGCTGGCGATGACCAGCGCGGGCGGCGTCTTCGGCGCATACGCCTGCGGCGTGCTGACGTCGAGCGGCGTGTCATGCACGAGGCTGAAATACACTTCGTGAAAGCGGCTCATGTCGCGCGCGAAGCGCTCGAGCAACTCGCAGACGGTGTCGAAGTCGATGCGCTGCGCATGCACGATGGTCGCGCTATCGATGTCCGCGCGCGCCTGCGCCAGCGCCGCTTGCAGGTGCCGCTGCATGGTGTCGAGCGAGTCTTGCGAAGGCGTCGCTTGCAGCGCCTCGGCGACGATGGCGTACAGGGGCGCGCACGCCTGCATGACCTGGGTTTCGCCATCGCGCTGCAGGCGGTCGAACAGGCGGTGAAAGGTATAGAAGGTGGTCAGCGCCGTCATGAAGGTGGCGTTGAAGGCGTGCAGTTTGCGGTTTTGCGCGCGCACGTGACCCACTTTGCTGGTCACTTCGAACAGCGCGGCCGAGCGGCCCAGTTCCAGCGCCGCCACGTCGGCGGCAAACTGCAAATGCGTCAATTCCACCTGCGCCGGCGTGAGCTTTTGCTGCAGCACGTCATGGCAAAAGGTGAGGAACTTGCCATAGCGCGCCTGCACCGAGCGCATCACCTGTGTGCCCTGGTGGCGCGGCAGCAGCACGCTGGAGACGACGGCCGAGCAGATGATGCCCAGGCCCACTTCGGCCACGCGCGTGACGGCCAGCGAGAACACCTGCATCGGCTGCTCGATGGCGGGCAGCACGATCATGCAGGCCGTGTAGCCGGCCAGCACGTACACATACGATTGCGCGTTGCGGTGCAGGGCCGAGCCGCTCGTGCACAGGCCCACCCACAGGGCCAGGCCGGCGAACAGCAGCACGGGCTGCTGCGGGAACAGGCCGATCAGGGTCAGCGCGGCCAGGCAGCCCAGCAGGGTGCCGCACAGGCGATAAAAGCTTTTTTCCAGCACCATGCCGCTGCTGGGCAGGGCCAGGATGATGGTGGTGGTCATCGCCGTGCTGGGCGAATCGAGTCCCAGGCGGTAGGCCAGCCACAGCGCGCAGAACGCGGCGATGAGGGTCTTGCCGACGTAGATCCAGCGTTCGCCTTCCGTCTTGCGCCAGTCCTGCAGCGCCAGCGCCAGCCAGTGGGCCGCCCGGCTCAGGGGGCCATATGTAGGTGTTGTGGCTGGCGTCATCGATAGGCTATCAGTTCTGGTTGTTGAGATTATTCAGGTTGCGCAACTGGCGCACGTACAGCTTGTCGAGCACTTGCAGCTCTTCTTCCGTAAAACCCTCGTACAGGGCCGAGGTTTCCTGGTACACGTCGGGCAGCGCCGTTTCGATCAGCGCGCGGCCCTTGTCGGTCAGCGAGATCATCACCGAGCGGCGGTCGCCGGGGCGCGTGCCGCGGTGGATCAGGCCCCGCGTTTCCAGGTCGTTGCAGACGCGCGTCAGGTTGGCCGGCTTTTCATGGCACGCCATGCCCAGGGTGCAGGCGTTCGAGGTTTCGTCATCCGTGCCGTACAGCACGGCCAGCACCATGTAGCTGGCATCGACCAGGTCGTGCTTTTTCAGCGCAGCATTGGTCAAGTCCTTCATGCCTTTTTGAATGTGGTACGTCATGCGCAACAGGCGCATCAGTTCCATGGGGAAGCCTGGCATGCGCGTGCGGATGTTTTGCAGCCGCTTGGAGGTGGCGTCAAAAGCGGTCATGGCATATTCCTTCATGTGTGAATAAAGTTCCGATTGTATCTTGTTGAGCTAGTGCAATACCAGGATTGCAAGCCTAGATGCCGCCTCCTAATGCATTCATCAAGGAAACGTACAGATCGAGTTCGCGCGCTCCATTTTGCGC
Source organism: Janthinobacterium sp. PAMC25594 (assembly GCF_019443505.1). NCBI lineage: Bacteria > Pseudomonadati > Pseudomonadota > Betaproteobacteria > Burkholderiales > Oxalobacteraceae > Janthinobacterium > Janthinobacterium sp. PAMC25594. Next base: position 2,479,069 of record NZ_CP080377.1, on the reverse strand, counting down.
CTGCTGCTGTTCTTCCGCCAGCAGCGCCACTTGCGTGTTGAGCATGGCGATGGCGTCGCTCATGCCCGCCTTGTAGGCCTTTTCCGCCAGGTCGCGCGCGCGCTGCGCCGTGGCCAGCGCCTGCACGGTCAACTGGTGCTGTTTGGCCAGCGACTGGGCGCGGGTGACGGCGTTGGCCACATCCGACATGGCGTTGATGACGGTGGCGTTGTACTGTTCCACGGCGCCGTCGTACACGGCCGTCTGGCTGCCCAGCTGGGCGCGCAAACGGGCGCCGGCAAAGATGGGCAGGCTCAGCGCGGGAGAGGCGCCGCGGATGTCCGAGTTAGCATCCAGAAAATGGCTGAAACCGAAGGCCTGGAAGCCGGCAAAGGCCACCAGGTTGACGTTCGGGTAGAACTCGGCTTTGGCAGAGTCGATGCGCTGCGCCGCCGCTTCGACTCGCCAGCGCTGGGCGGCGATGTCGGGACGGCGGCCGATCAGGTCGGCCGGCAGGGCGGCGGGAATGGCCAGCGGCTGGTCCAGGCGCAGCACGGGGCGCGTGAGCGCCGCACCGGCGGCCGGACCCTTGCCCGCCAGGGCCGCCAGCTGGTTGCGCAGCAGGGCCAGCGACTCGGCCGACTGTTCCAGCTGGCGCCGGCCCGCCGGCAGGGTGGTTTCGATCTGCGCCACGTCAATATCGGTGCCGATGCCGGCGGCCTTGCGCTGGCGCGTGATGTCGAGGATGCGGGCGCGCTGCGCCAGGCTGCGTTCGATCACGTCCTGCAGCTGGAATTCATACGACAGCTGGATGTAGGTGCGCACCAGCGCCGTTTCCAGGGCCAGGCGGGCCATCTGCGATTCGGCTGACGCCATCTGCACGTCGCCCAGCGCGGCGGACAGGGCGGCGCGGTTGCGGCCCCACAGGTCCAGGTCGTACGAGGCCGTGACGGTGGCCTGGTTGCGCCAGGCGTAGTTGCCGGCCAGCGGCGCCGGCGTGCTGCCGTGCTGCGAATACAGTTCGCGGTTGATGGAGACGGATGCATCGGCCTGCGGGCGGGTCTTGTCTTCCGCCGCGCCGGCCAGCGCCTCGGCCTGGCGCACGCGCGCCTGGGCGCCGCGCAGGGTGGGGCTGTCGGCCAGCGCCTGCTCCATCAAACGGTTCAATTGGGGATCGTGCAAGTCTTGCCACCATTGCGCGCGCGGCCATTGTATGGCGGCGCTGGCGGCGGCATCCATGGCCTGGCTCGCTTTCAGCTTGTTGGCGTCGAGCATGGCCGATTGCGGCGCGATATGGCCCATGTCGGCGCAAGCGCTCAAGGCAAGGATCAGACTGGCGGCAAGCAAACGGCGGTGCAGGGACATGCAGGGACTCCGGGAGAGATAGTGTTGGGGGTGTTGCTGGGGTATCACAGCTCGCCGCGGTGAGCTTCGGGAGTGGCCCGAGTGCTGCGCCGCAACTGAGATGTTTTGCTGATTGACTGAAACCGGCTGACTGGTTTCTTATTTCACGACGTGCTTGGTGGTTTGCGCGACATCAAAGTCCGCTTCCGTTTGCGGGATCAGGCCAGCCTTGCGGGCGGCGTAGAACTCGGCCATGACTTGCTCGCGCGTCACCTTGCTGGCGGCGGTGGCCGGCATTTTCGGGTAGTCGACTTCGCTGGTGGCGATTTCGCCGGCGTTGCGGGCACGGACGTATTCGGCCGTGACGTCGGCGCGTGTGAGTTGCTGGCTGGCAGCGGCAGGCGCGGCGCTTTGGGCGAAAGCCGAGGTGGCGGTGGTGATGGCAAACAATGCTGCGATGAGTGATTTGGCTTGCATGATAAAACTCCAATATGTGCATGATGGCTGGGTGGATGGGCCGGATCGCCACGTACCGGTCGGTTCGGTGGCAAGGCGCTGGTGGGCGCCGTGCCGCCGATGAAGCAATTTCTGGATGAGAAGATGCTTACTTGAATTAACTATATCAATGAATAGTACATTTGTGAAGTACTTTCTGAAAATAGTTGTGCGATGCCGCATTTCCCCGGGGAGGTGCCGTGCAGGCGTGCGCCGCTGGTCAGGCCAGGGGAGTAAGCTGGTTTTTTTGTTAACGGGAGTCAGCCATGAGCAGCAGCACACTCGATCCGGACAATTTGCCCGTCACGCCCGACCGCGTGCTGGGCAGCGGCCATGGCAAGGGAGCGCTGGGGCCCAGCGACAGTTCCGACAGCGGCAGTGACATGCAGGGCGTGCCTGGCCAGGATGCGGAAGAGCTCGATAACGACAGCGATGCGGCCGGCACGGGCGAGCGGGCCGGCGTGGAACCGCACACCGCGTCACCCGATGGCGGCGACATCGATGTCGACCATGTGGAAAGCCTGGCGCCCGTGCCGCCGGCAGAGGAGGGCGAAGGGGAATTGCCGCCACGAATTACCGCCCCTCCTGCGCCATCAGCGTAAAATGCGGGCAAGGCGGCGTGCGCGCCGCCATGGCCAGCCGGCCGGCACAGGATAGGATGTCAGAGGATGCAAACGCAGATGTCGGAAGAGAAAGAAAAAGACGTGATGTCGATGTACCGCGAGACGCGGCCGCGCGAGTTTTTTGGCGAAAAAAGTAATACCAATCACCTGGCCTGGAGTGTGCTGGTGGTGTTGCTGGCGCTGGCGTTCTGGCTTGTCGTGGCCCTGGCGGCGGCGGAAAACCAGCGTTATGCGCTGGAAACGAAGGCGTGCCAGGATCGCGTCTTCCCTGCGGAAATCGACACGTCTTGCCTGAAGCAGGTCAAGTCGCGCGATCACTGGTGGCAGCATGTGGGCCATGCACTGGTGCGCATGGGCGCCTGAGCCGGGCGTGAGCTGGCCGCCGCCGCGGGTGCCGCCGCGGCGATAGGGTTGATAGGGTGATGGAGCGATAGTGCGGGAGGTGCCATGCCACGCGATCACTCGCGCGAGCAGCCGCAATGGCTGCTGGCGCGCCACAGTGCCTTGACGGCGCGCCAGTTGCTGCGCGCCTATGGTTTGCTATGCCTGTTTTCTCTGGTCATTGCCGCCGCCTTTGCGCTGCGCGGTCTCTGGATCATTCCCGTCTTTTCGTTCGCCGAACTGGGCCTGGTGGCCATCGCCTTGCTGCATTACCTGCGCCATGCGCGCGACTATGAGCACATCGCCCTGCGCGACGGCGAGCTGATCATCGAACAGGTCAGCGCCGGCCACTGCCGGCGCCACCACTTTTCTCCGTGGCGCACGCGCATCGCTATGCCGCAAGGGCCGCGCCAGTTGATACACATCAAGGATAGCGGCGCTGGCGGCGCGCAGGTGGACGTGGGCGTGTACGCCACGCCCGAACGGCGCCGGCAGGTGGCGCAGGAATTGCTGGCCCTGCTGCCACCGCCCATGTCGCCGCCAGCGCCACTTTGAACGCCTTACACGGCCCGCGACGGGCCTTCCCACAGATTGATATGGCCTTCGCGCGCCTGTACGTCGATGGCGGCCAGCTCGTCGGAAGTGAACGACAACTGCTGCAGCGCGGCCACGTTTTCGCGGATTTGCGCGCTGCTGCTCGCGCCGATCAGGGTCGAGGTGACTCTTGCATCGCGCAGCACCCAGGCCAGCGCCATTTGCGCCAGCGTTTGCCCCCGCTGCGCGGCGATCTGGTTCAGCGCGCGTACGCGGGCCAGGTTTTCCGCGCTCAGGTGTTTTTGCAACAGCGAGCCGCCGCCGGGGCGGTTGACGCGCGCATCCTGCGGCACGCCGTCCAGGTATTTGTCGCTGAGTAAACCCTGCGCCAGCGCCGTGAACGTGATGCAGCCCATGCCTTGCTCTTGCAGGGTATCGAGCAAGCCGTCTTCCTCGATCCAGCGGTTGAGCATATTGTAGGCCGGCTGGTGGATCAGACACGGCACTTTCCACTCTTTCAGCAGGGCGGCCGCCTCGGCCGTCTTTTGCGGCGAATACGACGACAGGCCCACGTACAGGGCCTTGCCCTGCTGCACGGCGGTGGCCAGCGCGCCCATGGTTTCTTCCAGCGGCGTGTCGGCGTCGTAGCGGTGCGAGTAAAAGATGTCGACGTAATCGAGGCCCAGGCGCCGCAAGCTCTGGTCCAGGCTGGCCAGCACGTATTTGCGCGAGCCGCCGCCCTGGCCGTACGGACCGGGCCACATGTCCCAGCCCGCCTTGGTGGAAATGATCAGTTCATCGCGGTACGGTAAAAAATCGTCGCGCAGCAATTTGCCGAAATTGCTTTCCGCGCTGCCATACGGCGGGCCGTAGTTATTCGCCAGGTCGAAATGCGTGATGCCCAGGTCAAACGCGGTGCGCAGCATGTCGCGCTGCGACGCCAGATTGTTGCTGTCGCCAAAGTTGTGCCAGAGGCCCAGCGACAGCAGCGGCAGTTTCAACCCGCTGCGCCCGCATGTGCGGTATGGCATGCTGTCGTAGCGGTTCTCGGCGGCGTGGTAGGTCATGGCATCTCCTTGTCAATGAATCGCCTATTTTGGCGCAAAATCAAGGTGTGCGTGCGTGCGCCTTGCGCGCGGCGGGACGCGCCTTACAATGGGCGTTCAGGAATCTCGCAAGGAGCGGTCATGGAAATCGAATTGAAATTGCTGCTGGCGCCGCAAGACGCCCTTCGTCTGCGCGCCCACCCGCTGCTGGCGCAGACTGCGCAAGGTGAGGTGCAGGTGCTGCAGATGCACGATATCTATGTCGATACGCCCGATTTACAGCTATGCCGCCACCATGCCGGCTTGCGCGTGCGCCAGGTGGACGGACACTGGGTGCAAACCCTGAAGGCGGGCGGCAGCGTCAACGGCGGCTTGCACAGCCGCCACGAATGGGAGGGCGACGTGCCGGGGCCGCGGCCGGATCTCGCCGCGCTCGACTCGGCCATCGGCCGCAAGCAGCCGATCCGCGCGCTGCTGCGCCAGGACACTGTCCGCGACGCCTTGCAGCCCGTGTTTACCACGCGCATCGAGCGCACCGTATGGCAGCTGCGCACGCCACAGGGCGACCAGATCGAATGCGTGCTGGACCAGGGTGTCATTGAAAGCGGTGCGGACGGTGCCGATGGTGCCATACGCAGCGTGCCCGTCAGCGAGATCGAACTGGAGTTGAAGCAGGGGCAAGCCTCCAGCCTGTTCGACGTGGCGCTGGCGCTGCTGCAGGAAGTGCCGCTGCAGCTGGGCCACATGAGCAAGGCGGAACGCGGTTACCGTCTCGCGGCGTCGCAGCCTCTGCAGGCGGTCAAGGCGCAGCCGCTGGCGCTGGACGCGGCGATGTCGGTGGAGCAGGTGTTCCTGGCCATCACCGGCAATTGCCTGGAACAGGTCAGCGGCAACCAGGATGGCGTGGCGGCCGGCGAGGATGTGGAAAGCGTGCACCAGATGCGCGTGGGACTGCGCCGTCTGCGCTCGGCGCTGGGCATGTTCAAGTCCCTGCTGGCGCTGCCGGATGCCCTGAAGGGCGAACTCGACTGGCTGGGCGGCGCGCTGGGCGAGGCGCGCGACTGGGATGTGCTCGCTGGCAATACCCTGGCGCGGCTCGATGGCGAGGCGCAGGCCGATGCGGCGGCGCTGGCCGAGGCGGCGCACGCGCAGGCGCGCCTCAAGCACCAACAAGCGGCCCAGGCCGTTACCTCGGCGCGCTACACGGCTTGCATGCTGGGTGTGCAGCGCTGGCTGCAGGCGCGCGCCTGGCGCGACGGTTGCTCCATGCGCCAATTACGGCGCCTGGACGCGCGCGTGTCGCCGTTTGCCCGTGCTACCCTGCGCAAGGACCAGCGCCGCCTGATGAAGCGCGGCAAGCGCCTGCTGCATGCCACGCCGCAGCAGCGCCACCAGGTGCGCATCGCCGCCAAGAAGACGCGGTATGCGACGGAATTTTTTGCCTCGCTGTTTGCGGGCGGGGCCGTGAAGCCGTATGTGGGGCGGCTGTCGGCGTTGCAGGATGAACTGGGCTGGCTCAACGATGTGCAGGTGGCCGACCGGCTGCTGCTGCAATTGCCCGAAGTTCAGACTGGCCAGGCCGACCAGGCTGATCAGTCCGCCCAGGACGGGCTGCGGCTGCACGCGGCCTTCATCCGCGGCTATCTGGCGGCGCGCGCGCAGGCGGAAGGCAGCGATGGCCGCATGCACAAGGCCTGGCGGCGCTTCAAGGCGGCCCGCTTGCCGGCCTGAGCCTGGTCTAGGCCAGCGGACGTTGCAACTGGCGCTCGAGGATGGCCAGCGGCGACTTGTAGGGCGCGGCCATGGCGCGCACGGGCAGCAGCCAGGTTTGCTCCAGCGCATGCTGTCCCCGCAGGGCCGCGTGCGATACCGCGTCGCTGAAGACGATCCATGTCTGGCCCGGCGCGAACGCATGCGTTTGCTGCTCCACCTGCGCCTGGTAATCGAGATCGGCCTTCATGGCGTCGTGCAGCTGCAGCATGTAGTGATCGTAGGCCGTGCGCCGCGACTTCGTGATGCGCAGCCATTGCAGCAGCGCCGCCAGCACGGGTTGCGGACGCTTCGCGACGGGTAAGAAATGCCGCGCCACCTGCTCGAATGGCGCGCCCAGTTTCCACACGCGGGGAGCGTCGCGCGGGTGGATGTTGGTGAAGACGCGCAGGATGCACCGGCCTTGCGTGGGTGCGGAGGGAAAGCTGTCGACATGCAGGCGCGTATCGTCCTTGCGCCAGGAGGTCGCCCGGCCGGCGATTTCCACGGGGCGAAAGCTGCCCTTGCCTTGCTGCAGATGGGGAGCATAGCCAGGCAGCAAGCCGGCCAGCAAGCGCTGCGTGTGCCCCGCATAGCGCTGCATCAGCGCGGCCAGCAGGGACGCATCGCAGGCATCGCCGTGGCCGCGCACGCCACGCGCCGCTTCCCAGCTGATGTTCTTGGCGCTGCTGGCGCTACCCACAGCGCCGTCGAGCAGGGCATGCTCGTCCTGTCGCAGGGGAAAGCCCAGGGCGGGCAGCAGCACGATTTGCCCGTCTTCGAGTGCCCGCAGCGCCGCCGCCTGCTGCGCCGCGCTGCCGCTGGCGTCCCAGTGGCGCAGGGGAATGTCGATGAGTTTGCTCATGGCGCAAACGGGAAAGAAATCGGAGCGGTCAGTATGGGCGCTTGCCGCCCGCTTGCGTTTGCGCTGGCGCAGACTTACATCACAGTTTGCTGTTCTGGCAGCCGCCACTCACGCATTCGCGCACGCGGTCTTGCAGGAATTGCGCGCGTTCGATGGTGGTCCGGGTGGCGCAATCGAGGTTGACATAGAAGTCCGATGCTTCGCGTTTGGAGCAATTCTGGTTACGGTTGCTGATCCACGCCAGCTGGCCCGATTTCAGCTTTTGCTTGCCGCCGGCATCGAGCTGGGAGCTCAGTTTTTTGTAGTTGGCGTTGAGTTCCTTGTCCGCTTCCTGGTACACCTTGTTCAGGCAATACAGGCCGTCGAAGTCGTTGCGCGGCGTGTCGCAGGCCGAGTTGGCGAAGGCGGAACCGGAGGCAAGGACGAGCAGGGCAAGCATGATTTTTTTCATTGTTTTCTTTCAGCAAGGGATGGCGGCGAGGCTGGCCGGCAAGCACGGGAGTGCGCTTGCGTATCTTATAACATCGCGCATGCGGATCTTGTTCGTCTGACCAGTGTGTGCTGCCCGCATGTACTTTCTGCGGAGACATAAAAAAAGCCCACGCTCGCAAGCGCAGGCTTTCTTCCAGGACACGTCACTGCGGCGCAGGCGTGTCCGGTTTACGTTGTCAGGAACCGCTTACGCGAAGTTCTTGGCAACGAATTCCCAGTTGACCAGGCCCCAGAACGTTTCCACGTACTTGGCGCGCAGGTTGCGGTAGTCGATGTAGTAGGCGTGTTCCCAGACGTCGCAGGTCAGCAGCGGCTTGTCGCCGGTGGTCAAAGGGCAGCCGGCGTTCGAGGTGTTGACGATGTCGACGGAACCGTCGGCTTTTTGCACCAGCCAGGTCCAGCCCGAACCGAAGTTGCCCACGCACGACTTGGTGAATTCTTCCTTGAACTTGTCGAACGACGACCATTTGGCGTTGATCGCGTCAGCCACGGCACCGGTAGGAGCACCACCGCCGGCCGGCTTCATGCCGTTCCAGTAGAAGGTGTGGTTCCATACTTGCGCCGCATTGTTGAAGATGCCGCCCGACGATTTCTTGATGATGTTTTCCAGCGACAGGTTCTCGAACTCGGTACCCTTGATCAGGTTGTTCAAGTTGGTGACATACGCCTGGTGATGCTTGGCATAGTGGTATTCCAGGGTTTCTTTCGAAATATGCGGCGCCAGAGCGTCCATTTCATACGGCAGTGGTGGCAGAGTATGTTCCATGTGATGTCCCTTTATGGTGAGTGTTCGGAGTCTTCCGGCCTGGGCCGGAGGGTTGAGCCTTGCGTGCTTGAACCAAGCATTCTTGCTGAACGAGCCACTATTGTAAAGCGGATGCGCCATTGCTGCAGATTCCCACACGCGTCGCGGATGCCGTTGGCGTAGTGATTCTCGTTTAGCTTGAATCGGGTGGAAAAGTTCCCATCCGCAAGCCTTACCGGATGCGCCGCGTGGTTTCCCTGACGATCAGTTCCAGCGGCGGAATGGCCGCCTGCACGGCTTCGCCATTGATCAGTCCCAGCAGCGCTTCCGTGGCGATGCGGCCGATGTCGTACAGGGGCTGGTGGATGGTCGTCAGCGGCGGCGTCGTGTAGGACGAGCCGGGCAAGTCATCGAAACCGACGAGCGAGATGTCGTCGGGCACGCGGATGCCCTTGCGGTACAAACACAGGCGCACGCCGTAGGCGGACAGGTCGTTGGCGGCGAAGACGGCGCTGAATTGCTGCTGCGTATCAAATAAATGGTTCATGGCCAGCATCCCGCTGGCCTCGTGGAAATCACCTTCCACCATCAGCTTCGGATCGATGGCGATGTCCGCTTCGCGCAGCGCGCGCTGGTAGCCGGTCAGCCGTTCGGCCGCATCCGTGTTGTTGGCGGGGCCGGCAACAAACGCGATGCGGCGGTGGCCCAGTTCCACCAGGTGGCGCACGGCCAGGTAGGCACCGTATTCGTTGTCGAGCTTGAAGCCGATGGCGTTTTTCGTCGCCAGCAGGCGGCCCGTCGAGACGATGGGCCGTTGCTGCGAGAAATCGAGCACGCTCTGGTCCGAGATGCGCCCGGACAGCAGGATGATGCCGTCGACCTTCCTCGCCAGCAACAGGCGGATGCGGTCGGCCTCTTCCTGCGCATTCCAGTGCCCGCTGACGATCACGGACGCGTAGCCCGTGTCTTTCAATCCATCGTCCACGCCGCGCAGGCTTTCGTCGAAGAAGGGGCTGGAAATATCCTGCACCACGATGCCGATGGTCATCGAGCGTCCCTTCTTCAAGCCTTGCGCCATCTGGTTCGGCGCAAATTTCATGTGCGCAATCGCCGCCAGCACGGCGTCGCGCTTGTCGTCGGACACCCTGGCCGTGCCGTTCAGGATGCGCGAGACAGTGCTGGGCGACACGCCGGCCTGACGGGCCACATCGAGCAGGGTGGAGGGGGGAGCAGCGTGGACGCTATCGTTCAAGGTGATTCCTGGGTATCAAGATGGCTGGTTGTCAGTGCTCTGAAAACCTTTTCATCGAAAGATTACCATAAATGCCGGCAGGGCCGTGGGTCGGCGCTTGAAAACGTTTTCACAAAAAACAACGACGGCTCAAATGACGAATTTTTGCACTTTTTCATAGGAGAACCCGCGCCACGGCGTGCAGCTTGCCATGCTGCCCTCAATAAAAATGACAACTTTTTCGGTTGACTTGATTTTCTTTGCGGTGTTAAATGGACACATGTTGTGAAAACGTTTTCAAGATAGAAGACGCTCAATAAACGGAGATGAATAATGAAGTCAAGCATCCTTGGCGCCGCCCCCCTGGCCGCGCTGACCCTGGCCGCTGGCGTGGCCGCCGCGCCCGCCGCCGTCCCGCCGGCCGCCGTCCTGCCGGCGCTGGCCCCGGCGACCATCACTGTCGCCTCGTTCCCCGACTTGGACCGCGCCGTCAAGACGGCCTTGCCCCTGTGGGAAAAGCTGTATCCGCAAGTAAAGGTCAAGCTGGTCAGCCTGCAGATCGACGACCACCATAACTCGATGACGACGGCGCTGGCGGCCGGCGCGCGCCTGCCCGACGTGATGGCCATCGACTTCCGCTATGTGGGCAGCTTCGCCGAATCGAAGGGCATGGAAGACTTGTTGCAGCCACCTTACGGGGCAGGGCAGTACCGCGCCCGGTTCGTGCCGTTCACCTTCGTCCAGGCCACCAGTTCGCGCGGCACCCTGGGCGCCATGCCGGCCGATCTGGGGCCGGGCACCCTGTTTTACCGCAAGGACTTGATGGACAAGGCGGGCATCAAGGAAAGCGATCTGACGGCTTCGTGGGAGTCCTACATCGCCGCCGGCAAGAAGCTCAAGGCGGCAACGGGCACCTATCTGCTGGCCGGCGCCAGCGACCTGGCCGACATCGTTATCCGCGCCAATTTGAAAGATGGCGAAGGCATTTACTTTGGCGACAAGGGGCAGGTGCTGGTCGACTCGCCCCGCTTCGTCAAGGCGTTCGAACTGGCCAAGGCGGCCAGGATCGCTGGCATCGACGCGCGCACCGTGGCCTGGACGGGTGAGTGGGCCGAAGGTTTTAAACGCGACAAGGTGGCCAGCCAGATGATGGGTTCCTGGCTCAGCGGCCACCTGGCCAAGTGGCTGGCGCCGGCTTCCTCCGGCCAGTGGCGCGCGGCGAACCTGCCGGCCGGCGCGCTGGCGTCGTACGGCGGCTCCTTCTACGGCATCCCGAAAAAGGCCGCGAATAAAACCCAGGCCTGGGAATTCATCAAGTTCATGACCGTGAACAAGGATATCCAGCTGCACTCGCTGAAAGAGATCGGCGCCTTCCCTGCATTGACGGCGGCGTATGCGGACCCGATGATGGACGAGCCGCAAGCGTACTTCGGCGGCCAGAAGACGCGCCTGCTGGCGCGCGACACGGCGGCGAAAATCCCCGTCATCCGCGTCGACAAGTTCGACGCCGTGGCGCGCGACATCGTCAACATGGAACTGGAAAGCGTGCTGGCGCAAAACAAGGATATCAAGACGGCGCTGGCCGACGCCAAGGCCCTGATCACCCACCGCGCGCGGCGCTAGGAAGCGGCATGAATACGACCATGCAATGCGCCGAAACCGGGTCCATCCCGGCGCGGCCCGCCAAAAAACGCTACAACATGAAACAGTGGGCGCCGTATATTTTCATCAGCCCCTTCTTCATCCTGTTCGCCGTCTTCAGCCTGTTCCCGCTGCTGTTTTCCATCTATTTGTCGTTCAACCAGTGGGAAGCGGCCAGCGGCGTGGAAGCCATGCAGTGGGTGGGGCTGGACAACTACAAGTATGCCTTGAGCGACCCTTGGTTTTTGCGCTCGCTGGGCAATACCGTCTGGCTGGCGCTGGCCTCGGGCGTGCCGCAGCACCTGGTGGCCATTCCGCTGGCGGCCTTCATCCACAACAGCTTCAAGCGCTCGCGCAACCTGGTGATCGGCATTTACTTTTTACCGTTCATCACCTCCAGCGTGGCCATCGCCATGGTTTTCAACACCCTGTTCTCGCGCGACTATGGCCAGATCAATGTGCTGCTCCAATGGTGCGCCAGCCTGCCGCTGGTGGGCGGCTTGTTCCCCGCCGAATCGATCGACTGGCTGGGCAGCTCGCTGTTCATCAAGCCGGCCGTCGCCTTCGTGATTTTCTGGCGCTACCTGGGCTGGAATCTGGTGCTGTACCTGTCCGCGCTGCAGGTCATCCCCAAGGATTTATATGAAGCGGCCACCATCGACGGCGCCTCGAAACGCCAGCAATTCTGGTACATCACCCTGCCGCAGCTGCGCCCCATGATCTATCTGGCCGTGACACTCACCATCATGGGTAATCTGCAGCTGTTCGAGGAACCGTTCGTGCTGGTGGCCGAATCGAGCGGCGTGAGCCAGTCGGTGATGACGACGGCCATCTTTGTCTACAAGACGGCGTTTTCCTCGGGTGACTTCGGCACGGCATCGGCCATTTCCTGGCTGCTGTTCCTCATCATCGCCAGCACCACCTGGGTGAACAACCGCATCTTCAGCCGCAACGAGCGTAGGGAGGCAAAATGAAAACTACCCGCTGGACGGCCTATGCCATGGTGGCCATCGGCGCCCTGATCATGGTCGCGCCGTTCTACTTCATGTTCGTCTTCGCCACGCACACGAGCGCCGAGATCTACAGCCTGCCGCCGCCGCGCTGGTTCGGCACGGCCCTGCTGCACAACCTGGAATTGCTGCAGGAGCGCCTGCCGTTCTGGCGCAATATCGGCATCAGCCTGTACGTGGCCCTGATGACCACGGCCCTGACCTTGTTCTTTTGCTCGCTGGGCGGCTATGCGTTCGCCATGTACGAATTCCGCTTCAAGCGGCCCTTGTTTACCCTGGTGATGGCGTCGATGATCATCCCGTCCTTCATGAACATGATCCCGACCTTCATGCTGATGGATTTCCTCGGATGGCTGGACCAGCCGCGCGCCCTGTACGTGCCGGGAGCGGCCGGCGCGCTGGGTATTTTCCTCATGCGCCAGTACATCGGCACGGCCATTCCGAGGGACTTGATCGAGGCGGCGCGCATCGACGGCTGCGGTGAATTCGCCATCTACTGGAGAGTCGTGCTGCCGCTGATCGGTCCCGCCATGGGTACCCTGGGCCTGATCACCTTCATCAACTCGTGGAACAATTTCATCACGCCGCTGGTCGTCATGCGCTCGGTCGAGAACTACACGATCCCGCTGGCCCTGCGCAGCATGCAGGCGCCGAACAACACGGAGTGGGGCGCGCTGATGACGGGCGCCGCGATCGCCGTGCTGCCGCTGCTGCTGATGTTTTTTGTCGCCTCGAAGCGCCTCATCGAAGGCTTGACCCAGGGCGCCGTCAAAGGCTGATCCACACATTTATCTCAACCCCTCACACTGACATGACCACCATGCATAACGACGATACTGACATTAACTTTCCCGCCACCTTCACCTGGGGCGTGGCCACCAGCGCTTACCAGATCGAGGGCGCCGCCGCCATCGACGGCCGCGGCCCGTCCATCTGGGATACCTTCAGCCACACGGACGGCAAGATCATCGATGGCAGCAATGGCGACGTGGCCTGCGACCACTATCACCGCTACGTCGAGGACGTGGAGCTGATCGCCAGCCTGGGCGTGAACGCCTACCGTTTTTCCATGTCCTGGTCGAGGGTGCAACCGACGGGTTCCGGCGCCTGGAACGAGGCCGGCTTCGACTTTTATGCGCGCCTGCTCGACGCGCTGGCCGCCAAGGGACTCGATGCCCATCTGACCCTGTACCACTGGGACTTGCCGCAAGCCTTGCAGGACGAGGGCGGCTGGCTCAATCGCGCCACCTGCTACCACTTCGCCGTCTACGCGGCCGAGGTGGCGCGCCGCTTCGGCCACCAGGTCGCCAGCATCGCCACGCACAATGAACCGTGGTGCACGGCCGTGCTGGGCCACGGCACGGGCCAGTTCGCGCCCGGCATGGCCGATCCGGCCGCCGCCGTGCAAGTGTCGCACCACTTGCTGCTGTCGCACGGCCTGGCCATGCAGGCGATGCGCGCCGTCAATCCGTCCGCGAAACTGGGCATCGTGCTCAATCAATGGACGGCCACGCCGGCCACCGACAGCGCGCAAGACCGCGAGCTGGCCGAACTCGAATATGCGCGTTCGGTGCAGTGGTATATGGATGCCATCTTCAAGGGTCGCTACCCGGCGCTGGCCCTGAAACACCCAGATGCTTCTGCTTTGGCTATCTTTGAAAACGATTTCATAGATATCAAGCAGCCCATCGATTTCCTCGGCGTGAACTACTACACGCGCGCCTTCATGAGCGCCGAGACGCCGCCGCGCAAGCCCGAATGCAAGCTCGGTGTCAACGACATGGGCTGGGAAACCTATCCGCAAGGCTTGACGGAGCTGCTGGTCGGCCTGCACCGCGAATACCGGCTGCCGCCCGTCTACATCACGGAAAACGGCATGGCCGTCGCCGACAAGCCCGTCGACGGCAAGATCCACGACGCGCCGCGCATCGAATATGTGCAGCTGCATCTGGACGCCTTGCGCGCCGTGATCGCGCAGGGCATCGACGTGCGCGGTTATTTCTACTGGAGCCTGATGGACAACTTCGAGTGGAACTCGGGCTACGCCAAGCGCTTCGGCATGCTGTACGTCGATTACGCCACGCAGCAGCGCAGCTTCAAGGACAGCGCCCTGTGGTACCGCGATTTTATTATCGCCCAGCGTGCGTCCCATGCCGTTGCCCTGGTCGGGGAGCACTGAGATGGCCGCCATTTCCCTGCGCGGCATCCGCAAGACCTACGGCGACGGCCCGGAAATCGTCAAGGGCCTGGACCTCGATATCCATGACGGCGAATTCATGGTCTTCGTGGGACCGTCCGGCTGCGGCAAGTCGACCCTGCTGCGCATGATCGCGGGACTGGAAGACATCAGCGCGGGCCAGCTGCGCATCGGCGACCTGCTGGCCAACGACGTGGCGCCGGCCGAACGGGGCATCGCCATGGTCTTCCAGAGCTACGCCCTGTATCCGCACATGACGGCGCGCGACAACATGGGCTTTGCCCTCAAATTGGCGGGTAAACCAGAAGCCGAAGTGCGCGCCGCCGTCGGCAAGGTGGCGGAGATTTTGCAGATCACGCACCTGCTCGACCGCAAACCCAAGGCCTTGTCGGGCGGCGAGCGCCAGCGCGTGGCCATCGGCCGCTCCATCGTGCGCCAGCCCAAGGTGTTTTTGTTTGACGAGCCGCTGTCCAACCTCGACGCCTCGCTGCGCGTGCAGACGCGCATCGAGCTGGCCAAGCTGCACCAGGAACTGGGCACCACCATGATTTACGTCACCCACGACCAGGTCGAAGCCATGACCCTCGGCGACCGGGTCGCCGTCTTCCACGGCGGCCACCTGGAGCAGGTGGGCGCGCCTTTGGCCCTGTACCGCCATCCGGCCAGCCAGTTCGTGGCCGGCTTCATCGGCGCGCTGCGCATGAACTTTTTGCCGTGCGCCGCCGTCCCGGCCCTGGCTGGCCAGCTCGGCGGCGCGGCGGGCATGCTGGTCGGCATACGCCCGGAGCACCTGCGCCTGGTGCCGCACAGCGAGGGCTATGGCGCCACGGTCACCCTGATCGAGCAGCTGGGCGATGCGCAGATCATTCACGCGACGCTCGATGGTCGCATCGACGGCGGCCCGCACGCGGTGGCCATCAAGCTGCACGGCGAGGTGCGCCATGCGCTGGCGCAGGGCAGCGCCATCGGCTTCGCACCTGAAGAGGGCCATGCCTTTTTATTCGACACGGCCGGGCGCGCCGTGGCTACCCATAGACCCCGCACGGAGGCGACATGACTTCAGATTGACACCCAAAAAATGTGCAGCAATAGCCAAAGAGCTATGTGATCATCATTCAACCAGCGGTACAGGAGACAACAACAATGCAGCAGCTCAAACGCAACACCATCGCCCTCAGCCTGGCGCATGCGACCTTCGCCCAGTTCATCTTGCTGGGCAGCGGCGCCGCGCTGGCACAGGACACAGCAGCCACTGACGCGGCAAAACCGGCCGCCGAGCAGATGGACCGCATCGTCGTCACGGCCACGCGCCGCAACACCTTCGTGCAGGAGACGCCGCTGGCCGTCACCGCCTTCAACCAGGACACCCTGCAAAACAATCAAGTGAAAGATCTGGCCTCGCTGGCCACCATGGTGCCCAGCCTTGTCGTCGAGCAGCATGGCGATTCGGGCGGCGTGCACGTCTACATGCGCGGCGTCGGCTCGGCCAATCACACGGAGCTGGGCGACCCGGCCGTCGCCTTCTATGTCGACGGCGTGTATTCGCCGCGTCCCCAGGGCGCCACGGCGCTGATGTATGACTTGAGTCACGTCGAGGTGGCGCGTGGTCCGCAAGGCACGCTGAATGGCCGCAATTCGACGGCGGGCGCCGTCAACCTCGTCTCGGCCGCGCCGAGCACGGCCAAGTTCATGGGCTCGGCCGGCATCACGGTGGGCGACTACCGCCATTTGCAGACGCAGGGCATGCTCAATATCCCGTTCTCCGACGATGTGGCGCTGCGCATCGCCGCCATCAAGGATAGCCATGACGGCACGGTGGATTTTCGCCGCGGCTCGAACGTCATGCCGGGCACGGCCAAGTATGGCGCCGGCGACCAGATGGGCGTGCGCGCCTCGCTGCTGTGGAAGTTCACGCCGCAACTGCGCGGCACCTTCATCGCCGATTACTTCCTCGACCAGGGCGCGGGCAACGTCTACCTGGCGGCCGAACCGAAGCCGGGCGAGAAGCTGCGCTCGGCCCTGATCGACACGCCGGGCACGCTGGACCAGTCGATTTTGACCTACAAGGGCAAGCTCAATTACAAGCCGACGGAGGCGCTGGACTTCACTTACCTGGGCAGCTGGAGCCGCTACAAGCGCCAGAACAGCAACGATGCCGATGCGGGCCTGTTCCCCGGCTTCAAGTCGGAAAACCGCACCGACTGGGCGCAGTTCGACAGCTATTCGCACGAGCTGCAGGCCCGTTCGGACGACGATGCGCCGTTCCAGTGGGTGGCCGGCCTGTTCCTCTTCAATGAAAAGAACAAGGTGCGCTTCGATATCGACCGCAGCCAGATTTCGCAGGCGGCCGTGCAGCAGGATATCGCCAACGGCGCCGTGATCTTCGTGCAGCCCACCGTGGGCCAGTATGCCTCGGCCATGTCCTTCATCCAGGGCGACCGCCAGCTCAAATCAAAGGCCGTGTTCGGCCAGGTCAGCCAGCAAGTCACCGATCAAATCAAGCTGACGGCCGGCGCGCGCTACACGCAGGACCATAAATTCGATATCGGCGGCCAGAACTGGGCCTGCCCGAACTGGCCCGCGAACACGCCGCTGGGCACCACGGTCCTCACTGCCGACCAGCTGCGCCAGTTGGTCACGCCGGGCACGGGCCTGGCCAATACGCACAATATCGGACCAGGCGGTGCCATCACGGCCGCCGCCTGCGGCAATACGCCGGGCGACAATACGGCCGACCTGAAATACGGCCAGGCCACCTGGCTGGGCCGCATCGAGTACAAGCTGCGCCCCGACATTTTGCTGTTCGGTTCCGTGACGACGGGCTTCCATTCGCCGGCCATCGGCGACGGCGGCGCCACCACCAAGCCGGAAAAGCTGACCAGCTATGAAATCGGCTTCAAGTCGGACTTGCTGAACCGCGAACTGACGCTGAACCTCGATGCCTTCCTGATGAAGTACAAGGACAAGCTCGAATCGCAGGTGGTCAACAGCGTGCTGGCCAACTTCAACGCGGCCGGCGCCACCGTCAAGGGCCTGGAAGCGGAATGGGTGTGGCGGCCAACGAAGGTCGACCGCCTGACTGGCAACGCCACCTGGCTCAAAGCCGTGTACGATGATTTCATGTCGTGCGACGTCGATGCGGCGCGCGCGAATGGCCAGTCCTGCGGCTCGACGGCGCCTCTGGTGAACGTGGGCGGCAGCACCATGAAGCATGCGCCGAAGTTTTCCACGACCGTCCAGTACGAGCATGATTTCAGTGTCGGCGGCGGCCAGCTCACGCCGCGCGCCTCGGTGCACTACGAAACCATGTCGTATGTGGGCGCGGGCGCGTTCAACGGCGACGTGCCGGGCCACGCGGGCGTCAAGCGCCAGGAAGCCTACACGACCCTGGACCTGAGCCTGCGCTTCCAGCCGGCCAACAAGGCGTACACGGTGGAAGCGTTCGTGCAGAACGCCACGGACAAGGCGGTCAAGCTGGACGTCAATGAAATCTGCACGGACGTGGGCATGCCATGCCAGCCCACGCAGCAGATCTACGGCGCCTTCTACAACGCGCCGCGCACGGTGGGCGCGCGCGTGTCGATGAAGTTTTGATGGCGTAGTGTGAAAGAGTAGTTGCAGTCCACTCAGTAGGGGAAGGTGTTGGGCCGGGGGAGCTTCCCCGGCCTTTTTTATTCCAGCGCTTATTCCAGAGTCGCCTGCACGCTGGCGATGCCGATCTGCGCGCTGCCTTCGGCCAGGCGCACGTTGACGTTCTGGCGCGCCTGCAGCTGCGCCGGCGAGCGCACGATGTTTCCCTTTTCGTCACGCAAAATCGCGTAGCCGCGTTCCAGGGTGCGCTGCGGATTCAGTAACTCCAGCTGCGCCGCCAGGCCGTCGAGGCGGTGGCGCCGCTGCGTCACCAGCTGCGCCATGGCCGCGCCGCCGCGCCGCTGCATTTCCACCAGGCGGGCGCGCGGCGCCGTGACGTCGGGCCGCAAGGCCGCCCAGCGGTTGCGCAGGCGTTCCAGCGCGTACTGCGACTGGCTGACGGGCGCGCGCGCCGCATGCGTCATGGCCGTGGACAGGGCCAGCAGCTGCAAGCGCTGCTGTTGCAGCTGCGCCTTCGGGTTGAGCAGGCGGCGGCTGTGGCGGTCCAGCGTCTGCGCCGCATCGTCGAGGCGGCGGCGCATGGCGCGGCGCAGGTCGGTCGCGTCGGCGCGCAGGGAGGCCAGCCAGTCGGCGCGCGGCGTGGCCGCCAGTTCGGCCGCCGCCGTCGGCGTGGCCGCGCGCAGGTCGGCCGCGAAGTCGGCGATGGTGAAATCCGTTTCGTGGCCCACGCCGCTGATCACGGGCATGGAGCAGTCGGCGATCGCGTGCGCCACGCCTTCATCGTTGAATGACCATAAATCCTCGATGCTGCCGCCGCCACGGCACACCAGCAGCACGTCGCACTCGGCCCTTGTGGATGCCGTGTGGATGGCATGCGCGATTTTTTCCGGAGCTTGCTGGCCCTGCACGGGCGTCGGATACAGGATGATGTGGACGTGCGGGGCGCGGCGCTTGAGCGCGATCAGGACGTCGCGCAGGGCGGCCGCCTGCGGGCTGGTGACGATGCCGATGCTGCGCGCGAACATGGGAATGGCGCGCTTGCGTTCCTGGTCGAACAGGCCCTGCGCCGCCAGTTTTTCTTTCAGGCGCTGGAACGCTTCATACAGGGCGCCCACGCCGGCGCGGCGGATGGCTTCCACATTGATCTGGTAATCGCCGCGCGCGCCGTACAGGGTGACGAGGGCGCGCACCTCGACCTTGTCGCCTTCGCGCGGCGTGAAGCCGGCAAACTGGGCACGGCCGCGGAACATCACGGCGCGCACCTGGGCGCCGTCATCCTTGAGGGTGAAGTACCAGTGGCCGGAGGCGGCGCGCGTGAAGTTGGAAATCTCGCCGGCGATCCAGGTCAGGGGAAACGAGCGTTCGAGCAGGCGCGCGACGGCCTGGTTCAGTGCGCTGACGGTCAGCACGGGCGGGGCGGCAAAGCCGCTGTCAGTCGGGGAGTCGTTCATCATCAGGCAGGGGGGAAGAAGCAAGCTGTCCACATATTATCGGCGAGGTCATGCTTATGTCATATATCGCGCAAAACAACAAGTTCTATTTCTAAGTATTTGATTTCATGCAGAATTCCCGTATGCCTGATTTGCGTGCACAGGGAAAAAAACCTTTAATATCAAGCACATCAGTGCAGCCCCTGCCACTTACGCACAAAGTTATCCACAGAAAGTGTGCGGAACTTTTTGCCTTGGACAATTGTTGCCGGACAGGCCCCTTTCGGCAAAGGAAAATGCCTTGCCACATTTTTGCGCACGGAAATAAAGTACATAGGAATCAAGCGCTTAGTATCGCATGCATGGCCTTGCGCACAATCTTATCCACAAAAAATGTGCAGAACTCGGAGCCGGCGCGAGAATGATCCACTGAAACGGCCATGGCATGGCTTGCCTGAATTTTGCGCAGCATAAAAATAACCATATAAATCAAGGGTGTAGCATCCAGGTGTACGCCTTGCTCACAATCTTATCCACAGAATGTGTGCAAAACTGCATAAACCGTTTCGTGGTTTGTCCGGGTTTTCCACTGCATGCACAGGCAGCATCGCTGCCTTATTTTTAAGCATTGAAAAAAACTCCTTTTAAATCAAGGGTCTTGCATGGAGTCAATCGGCTTGCTCACAATCTTATCCACACTTTATGTGTGGAACTGCATTCTCGGTGGAAAAGTATTGTTTGACGATGGTTTTTGGCATGAAAACCTCTGTTTTTCACGCCCTGCTATTTTTTTATGCAGGGAAATAAAAACGATATAAATCAAGGTACTTGGCGTCTATTCTTGCGCTTGCGCACAATCTTGTCCACAGATTGTGTGCAGAACTTTGACGCTTGCAATGCCACTTGTTTAGCTCTGCCTGCCACTTTTTTGCGCATTGACTTAATAACCTTTAAAATCAATGGCTTAATTGAATTCCTCGGCTTTGCGCACAATCTTGTCCACAGTAAATGTGCAGAACTCTGTAACTATTAATTTATTGATATTGACTACTGTCGATAAGCTGCTATGCCTGTATTTTGCGCAGCATGATAATTGTCATGTAAATCAATGACTTGCATTCTGGACTTCATGCTTGCTCACAATCTTATCCACACAAAGTGTGCAAAACTGTGCGCTCGCCGCGCGGTGTGGACAAGTACGCATGCAAGCGCCACTTGCCGCCGGCGCGGCAACGCGCTACATTGCGCCATTCCTGCGCGGACGTACCATCGGTCTTCGGCGCTCGGTACAATACAGGCTGTTCGGATAATTCACCGCCTTCCCTTTACCAGGAGTTTCTTTTGCTCGCTATATTTCAAGCCGCCGGCTGGCCCATCTGGCTGTTGTTGATCGCTTCCATCGTCGCCCTGGCCCTGATCGTCGAGCGCCTGCTGTATTTGCGACGCGCCAAGATCCTGCCCCGCAAGCTGTTCGATGAAGTGGTACAGGTGTATCGCAGCGGCAAAATTACGCCGGACACGGTGGCCAAGCTGGAAGACAATTCGCCGCTGGGCGTGGTGCTGGCCGCCGCCCTGCGCAACGTCGACGCGCCGCGCGAGGTGATGAAGGAATCGATCGAAGAGGCGGGCAGCGGCGTGGCCCACACGCTGGAACGTTTTCTGACGACCCTGGGCACCATCGCCACCCTGGCGCCGTTGATGGGCCTGTTCGGCACGGTGATCGGCATGATCGAGATTTTTGCTTCGCCCGGCGCCACCGCGTCGAACTCGGCGCTGTCGCACGGTATTTCCGTCGCCTTGTATAACACAGCGTTTGGCCTGGCCATCGCCATGCCGGCCCTGATCTTCTACCGCCATTTCCGCGCCCTCGTCGACAGCTTCGTTATTGACATGGAGCAGCAAGCGGTCAAGTTCGTCGATATCGTCCACAGTGGCCGCCAATGAACTTCCGCAAAGGCAAGGGGCGTGAAGACCCCGAAATCAACCTGATCCCGTTCATCGACGTATTGCTGGTGATCCTGATCTTCCTGATGGTCAGCACCACCTACAGCAAATTTACGGAGCTGCAGATCACCTTGCCGACGGCCGACGCCGAGCAAGCCAAGGACAAGCCGCAGCAGATCGACGTCACCATCGATGCCAAGGGTAACTACACGGTCAACCGCGAACCCATCTCGTTCCGCGACGTGGCCGGCCTGGCCGATGCCCTGCAAAACGCGGCCAAGGCGGCCAACGGCGGCAAGGCGCCCGCGCAGACGCCCGTGGTGGTGGTCAACGCCGACCAGTTCGCCATGCACCAGATGGTCGTCCACGTGATGGAAGCGGCGCGCCTGGCCGGCTATGAAAAGCTGACGTTTGCGGCGCAAGCCGGTGGCAAGTAAGGCCAACCCCCAACCCCAACCGAAGTGCCGGGGTCGGACCCTCAGGGTCCGACCCCAGGTGTCGATTTTGGGTTCCAATTTTACTTGACACCCATGCCCACATCCTCCCCCGCCAAGCTTGAAACCACTCTCACCCGCGCCTGGCTGACGCGCGGCCCGCTGGCGTGCGCGCTGTGGCCCGTCTCGCTGCTGTTCGGCGCCCTGAGCGCCGTGCGGCGCGGGCTGTACCGCGCCGGCGTGTTGACATCGACGCGCCTGCCCGTGCCCGTCGTCGTCGTCGGCAACATTTTTATCGGCGGCACGGGCAAGACGCCGCTGACGATCTGGCTGGTGCAAGCCTTGCGCGACGCGGGCATGCGCCCGGGCGTCATTTCGCGCGGCCATGGCAGCGCCGACCGCCTGCCGCGCGCCGTCACCACTGCTTCCACGCCGCGGCAGGTGGGCGACGAGCCGCTGCTGATCTTCCAGCGCGGCGGCTGCCCCGTGATGGTGGGGCGCGACCGCGCGCAAGCGGGCAGGGCGCTGCTGGCCGCGCATCCGGACGTCGACGTGCTGGTCACGGACGACGGCTTGCAGCATTACGCCTTGCGGCGCGACGTGGAAATCGTGCTGTTCGACGGCCGCGGCGCGGGCAACGGCTGGCTGCTGCCGGCGGGACCTTTGCGCGAATCGCCGCGCCGCCGGCGCGATGTGACGGTGATCAATGCGCCCGCGCTGGCGCCGGATCTCGTGGCCACGGTCGCGCCACAGGGCTCTCTGGTGGTGCAGATGCTGCTGGCCGGTGGCGTGGCCGAACGCATGGCGAACCGCGGCGAAAGCCTGCCGCTTGAAACCCTGGCGGCCAGCGGCCAGCGCATCGTGGCGGCGGCCGGCATCGGCAATCCGCAGCGTTTCTTTGCCATGCTGCGCGGGGCCGGATTGGACTTCACGGAGCTGCCGCTGCCCGACCATCACGACTTTCTCGACCAGCCATTTGCGGCACTCGACACGGATGTGATCTTGATCACCGAGAAGGATGCAGTAAAATGTGC
Source organism: Janthinobacterium sp. PAMC25594 (assembly GCF_019443505.1). Lineage (NCBI taxonomy): Bacteria > Pseudomonadati > Pseudomonadota > Betaproteobacteria > Burkholderiales > Oxalobacteraceae > Janthinobacterium > Janthinobacterium sp. PAMC25594. The sequence goes on along the minus strand of NZ_CP080377.1, from coordinate 2,456,304 downwards.
GCAAATTGAATATCTCAAAGATGACCCGAGACTGTGGGTCGTCCCCGTCAGTGCGCGCATCGATAGCGCGCTGGCCCAACAAATTGTGGAGAAATGTCGTGGACGCTCGACTGCTTGATATCCTGGTCTGCCCTGTTTGCAAGGGTCCGCTTGAACACGATAAGAAGGCGCAGGAACTGATTTGCCGCGCCGACCGCCTGGCCTATCCTATCCGCGATGGCATCCCCATCATGTGGGCGGACGAAGCGCGCACCCTGCAAGACGCAGTGGAATAACGATGGCGTTCATCGTCATCATCCCGGCCCGTCTGGCCTCGACGCGCCTGCCGGGCAAGCCGCTGGCCGACCTGGGCGGCAAGCCCATGGTGGTGCGCGTGGCCGAGCAGGCGGCCCTGTCTGGCGCCGCGCGCGTCATCGTCGCCACCGACCATGACAGCATCCGCGCCGCCTGCGCCGCGCATGGCGTGGAAGTGTGCATGACGCGCAGCGACCATCCGTCGGGCACGGACCGCATCGCTGAAGTGGCGCGCACGCTCGCTTTGCCGCCGGACGCCGTCGTCGTCAACCTGCAGGGCGACGAACCGCTGATCGATCCGGCCCTGCTGGCCGCCTGCGCCGCACAGATCAGCAGTACCGTTCCCATGGCCACGTGTGCGCATCCGCTGCATGACGTGTTTGATGCCTTCAACCCGAATGTCGTCAAGGTGGTGCTGGACAAGAATGGCCGCGCCTTGTATTTCTCGCGCGCCACGATTCCGTGGCACCGCGATGGCTTCGCGCAGTCGAAAGACAGCTTGCCGGCCGGCTACGTGCCGCTGCGCCATATCGGCCTGTATGCGTACAGCAATGCGTTTTTGCAAACGTATCCCACGCTCTCCGCTTCGCCGCTGGAGGCGATCGAGGCGCTGGAGCAGTTGCGCGTGCTGTGGCATGGCTATGCCATCGCCGTGCACGTCACGGACTCGGCGCCGGCCGCCGGCGTCGACACGCCGGAAGATCTTGCCAGGGTGCAGTCCCACTACGGCGCCCTGTAGGCATTACCCGCAAAACGGCAGGCGTGCAAATATAATTTGTGCGCCTGCAGTAAAAACCACATTTTGAAACGTCCGTCTCGCTAATTGCTGGCTTTGATCAATCAGGGCATGGCAATTCGATAGCAAACTGGCGCTCCGGGGATTTTTTGTGGTAAGTTTCGTAGGGAAAGATAGCCATAGCAACATCATCTAAAAAAAATAATTACACATACCACCATCCAAAATCTGTTTTTTAGGAACTTTCAATGCGTCTGATACTTTTAGGAGCACCCGGTGCCGGCAAGGGCACCCAAGCTAACTTCATCAAAGAAAAATACAACATTCCACAAATCTCCACGGGCGACATGCTGCGCGCGGCGATCAAGGAAGGCACGGAACTGGGCCTGGCAGCGAAAAAAGTCATGGATGCGGGCGGCCTCGTGTCGGACGACATCATGATCGGCCTGGTCAAGAACCGCCTGCAGGAAGCCGATTGCGCCAATGGCTACCTGTTCGACGGCTTCCCGCGCACCATCGCGCAAGCGGACGCCATGAAAGATGCCGGCATCAATGTCGACTACGTGCTGGAAATCGACGTGCCTGACGCTTCGATCATCGAGCGCATGGACGGCCGCCGCAGCCACCCGGGTTCGGGCCGTGTCTACCACGTCAAGTTCAATCCACCGAAGGTCGACGGCGTCGATGACATCACGGGCGAACCGCTGATCCAGCGCGACGACGACAAGGCGGAAACCGTCAAGAAGCGCCTGGATGTGTACCACAACCAGACCAAGGTCCTGCTCGGTTACTACAACGACTGGGCCAAGTCCGGCCTGCCGGGCGCGCCGAAATACCGCCGCATCGCCGGCGTCGGTCCGGTCGAGCAAATCCGCGACAGCGCCTTTGCCGCCCTGGCGGAATAAGCAGTTTTTAAAAGCGGACCTGAGTGTCCGCTTTTTTTCTGCCCGCTTTTCAGGCAGACTGCCAGCATGGCTGGATGCATAACGTTTTCGTGGTTCAGGTTTTTTGCAGGTCGTGTTTTCCTGGCTGCGCGTGCCTACCCGGTGCGGTCTGCAGCTGTTGGCAATGACGTCGGATAAAAACAGAAGGGGACGATATGGCAGCCAGTTTGTGGTTTGCGGTAGCCTGCGGCGTGGTCGCAGTCATTTACGGTTTGGTGTCGCGTAGCTGGATCCTGCGCCAGGATCCCGGCAATGCGCGCATGCAGGAAATCGCCCTGGCCATCCAGCAGGGCGCGGCCGCCTACCTGGCGCGCCAGTACCGCACCATCGCCATCGTCGGCGTGGTGCTGCTGATCGCCATCTACCTGTTGCTGGGCTTGCACACCGCGCTGGGCTTTTTGATCGGCGCCGTGCTGTCGGGCGCCTGCGGCTTCATCGGCATGAATGTCTCGGTGCGGGCCAATGTGCGCACGGCGCAGGCGGCCACCCTGGGCATCAACCAGGCCTTGAACGTCGCTTTCAAGGGCGGCGCGATCACCGGCATGCTGGTGGTCGGCCTGGGCTTGCTGGGCGTGACCCTGTTCTACTGGCTGTTGGTGACGACGGGCGCGCCCGGCCTGACCCAGCATGACCTGATCAAACCGCTGATCGGCCTGGCGTTTGGCGCCTCGCTCATTTCCATCTTCGCGCGGCTGGGCGGCGGCATCTTCACCAAGGGCGCCGACGTGGGCGCGGACCTGGTGGGCAAGGTCGAGGCGGGCATCCCCGAGGACGACCCGCGCAATCCTGCCGTCATCGCCGACAACGTGGGCGACAACGTGGGCGACTGCGCCGGCATGGCGGCCGATCTGTTCGAAACCTATGTTGTGACCCTGATCGCCACCATGCTGCTGGGTGCGCTGCTGATGGCAGAGGCGAGCAGCACGGCCATCATCTACCCGCTGCTGCTGGGCGCCGTTTCCATCCTCGCGTCCATCGTCGGCTGCTCGATGGTGAAAACCAAGCCGGGCGCGAAGATCATGTCGGCCCTGTACACGGGCCTGTGGTGGGCGGCCGGGCTGTCGCTGGTGGGCTTTGCCGTGGTGACGTGGCTGCTGTGGCCGGACGACGCCATGCGCTACAAGATGCTGGGCGCCACCGTCGTCGGCATCGTGCTCACGGGCCTGATGGTGTACATCACCGAGTACTACACGGGCACGGATTTCAAGCCCGTGCGCCACATCGCCGAAGCGTCGACGACGGGCCACGGCACGAATATCATCGCCGGCCTGGGCGTGTCGATGAAGTCCACCGCGTATCCGGTGCTGGCCGTCTGCGTCGCCATCCTCGTCTCGTATCAATTGGCCGGTCTGTACGGCATTGCGATCGCCGCCACGGCCATGCTGTCGATGGCGGGCATCATCGTCGCGCTCGATGCGTATGGCCCCATCACCGATAACGCGGGCGGCATCGCGGAAATGTCGGGCCTGCCCGACTCCGTGCGCGCCATCACCGACCCTTTGGATGCCGTCGGCAACACCACCAAGGCCGTCACCAAGGGCTACGCCATCGGTTCGGCCGGGCTGGCTGCGCTGGTGCTGTTTGCCGACTACACGCATGCGCTCGAATCCGTGGGCCAGCACATTACGTTCGACCTGTCGAACCCCATGGTCATCGTCGGCCTGTTCATCGGGGGGCTGATACCGTATCTGTTCGGCGCCATGGCGATGGAAGCGGTAGGCCGTGCGGCCGGTGCCGTGGTGGTCGAGGTGCGGCGGCAGTTCCGCGACATCAAGGGCATCATGGAAGGCACGGCGCGGCCCGAATACGACAAGGCCGTCGACATGCTGACGGCGTCGGCCATCCGCGAAATGATCGTGCCGTCCCTGCTGCCCGTGGTGGTGCCCATTGTCGTGGGCATGCTGCTGGGGCCAGCGGCGCTCGGTGGCCTCTTGATGGGCACCATCGTCACGGGCCTGTTCGTGGCCATTTCCATGACCACGGGCGGCGGCGCCTGGGACAATGCCAAGAAATACATCGAGGATGGCCACTTCGGCGGCAAGGGTTCGGACGCGCACAAGGCGGCCGTCACGGGTGACACGGTGGGCGACCCGTACAAGGATACGGCCGGTCCGGCAGTGAACCCCTTGATCAAGATCATCAATATCGTGGCCCTGCTGCTGGTGCCGCTGCTGCCGGCCACGGGCTGGCTGGCGGTCAAGGCACCGGCGCCCATCCACGCGCCCGCGCCGCCCATCCTGGCGCCGGCGACACCCGTGCAAAGCTTGCCCGCGCAATAAGAGGGTGCGGTTCCTGCAGCCCCGTGGCCCGCGCTGCGGGGCTGTTTGCATTGTGTCAAATGAAACTTTCCTGCTGTCCATATCCCCGGCGTATCAAAGGTGAGCAATTGTTACGGCGCCTTTGCTTGTGCCGGCCCGCTGTCAATAATGGAATGAGCGTCACAGTTGGGCAGGCAAGGCGGGAGGATGTCATGGACAGCATCAGCAGGAAGGGCGGCGCGCTGGCGGCGCTCTTGGTATTGGCGGTCACGGCGGGAGTGGCTCAGGCGGCGCCGGGCCGGCATGGCGGCTTTCACGGCGGCCACGGCCACTTCCATGGTCGTTCGCACGTGGGCGTCTGGGTGGGATATCCCTGGTGGTATGGCTATCCTTATCCGTATGGACGCACGGTGGTCGTGCAGGCGCCGCCCGTCGTGCCTCCCGTTTACATCGAGCAGGGCGGCGAGCCGACGGCGCAGATGTGGTACTAATGCGCGAGACCGCAGGGCTACTATCCCTATGTGAAAAATTGCAGTACGGCATGGCGTGCCGTGCTGCCGACCAGCGTGCGCTGACGGGGAGATGAACGTGAACACGAGAGTGTGGATGGGGCGTGCCGGCCTGTTGGCGCCCCTGTTGCTGGCCGCCTGCGCGGTGCTGCCGGAAGGGCCGTCGGCCATGGCCTTGCCCGGCACGGGCAAGAGCCTCGAGCAATTCCGCGTCGATGACGGCAGTTGCCGTGGCTATGCGCAGGCGCAGCTGGCCGGCATGGGCGCGGCCGAGAGTTCCTCGCATGGCATGCAGCGCAGCTACGATGATTCTTATCAGCAATGCATGTATGCGAGCGGCCACAAGGTGCCCGTCGCCGGGCAGATGCTCAGCGGCGTGCCAGCGAACGCCGCCACGCCGCCGCCCGATACGCCGCCGCCCCGTTACTAGCCGATTAGAAGCGCGAGGTCAGGCCGACAAACATGCGGCGTCCCGGCACGTAGTAGTCGACCAGGCCATCGGCCATCGGACCCTTCTGGAACAGGTTTTGCACGCCGCCGCGCACGGTCCATTGCGGCGTGACCTTGTACGACACGACGGTGTCGACGATGGTGTAGGCCTTGTCGGCCAGCTTGCCGGCATCGAGTTCCTTGCCCGTGTACTGGGCCGACACTTCGCCGAACAGCTGGTCGTTGACTTGCCAGCCCAGCGCCGAGTACCACGACAGTTTCGGCGTGGACAGCAGGTTGGCGCCCGTGGTCAGGTTTTTCGCTTCCGCCATGTAGGTGACGTTGTTACGCCAGTTCAGGTTTTTCGTCAGCGGGATGGTGGCCGTCGCTTCCAGGCCGCTGGTGCGCGCCTTCTGGATATTCGTCATCTTGGTCCACCAGCGCTGTTGGTAAAAGCCCAGCGGCGCGTAGTCGATCTTGTTCTTGAAATCCGTGTGGAAGTACGTCAGGCCCACGTCCCAGCCATGCTGTTCCCACGCCACGCCGATTTCGCCTGCCGTGCTCGTTTCCGGTTTCAAGTCCGCATTGCCGGCCATGTAACAGGAGCCGGTGACGTAGCCCAGCGGTTTCAGGCTGCCGCAACCGCGTCCGCCCGAGTTGGTGGCTGCCGCCGGCGAGTTTTCCTTCAGGCTCGGGGCGCGGAAGCCTTGCGAGACGCCGCCCTTGATGGTCCAGGCGGGGGCGGGGTGGTACACCAGGTACAGGCGCGGGCTGTAGTGATTGCCGAACTTGCTGTGGTGGTCCAGGCGCAGGCCGGCCGTGGCCGTCAAGTCTTCGCGCAGGAACAATTGATCTTCCGCAAACAGGGCCGAGGTGGTGCCCGACAGGGTCGCGCCGCTCACGGTGTTACCCAGGTAATCGGTGGGCACGGTGCCGATGGTATTCGTGTTCGTCAGTTCCTGGTGCTTCCACTGGCCACCCATCACGAGCATCTGTTCGATGCCGCCCCAGCCGAGCCGTTTTTCCAGGCTGGCATCGAGCGTGCTGTCCTTGGATTTTGCTACCGAGTCGACGACTTCGTTATCGAAGTCGTTGTGATACAGGTTGACCGTGGTCTTGCCGAAGTCCCAGCGGCCTTCGTAGCCGAGGCTGACGCTCTTGCGTATCAGCTTGCTGGCGCCCCAACTGTAGACCAGCGGCTCGCCATCCGCATCATGCGCGCTCGAAGTACTGGCTTCCTGCCTGCCATAGCTGGCGTCCAGCGACAGGTTCTGTTTCTTGTCCAGCGCCCAGGTCAGCTGGCCCGAGACAGTCTGGTTGCGTTCGCCGCCCATGGCGCCCGCTTTGTCGAAGGATTTTTCATCGGGATTCTGGCGCGTCTGGCTCACGCCCAGGCGCATGCCGACCGTGTCCGACAGGGGGCCGGCCAGGTTCAAGCCCAGCTGGTGCGCCGTGCCGCGGTCGCTGTCCTGCGGTTGCGTGTAGTTGGCCGTGGCCGAGCCGTTCCACTTGCCCGGCACCTTGCGCGTGATGATGTTGATCACGCCGCCCATGGCGTCCGAGCCGTACAGCGAGGACATGGGACCACGCACCACTTCGATGCGCTCGATCATGTCGGGCGAGATCCAGTTCAAGTCCTGGCGGCCCAGGTCGGGACGGTAAGCCGTGTCGCCCGAGCTGCCCACGCGCTTGCCATCGACCAGAATCAGAGTGTACTTGTCGGGCAAGCCGCGCAGCTTGATCTTCGACGCCTCGCCTTCGGGGCCGGTCCCGCCCGTCACGCCGGGGATGCGGCGCAGCAGGGTGTTCAGGTCATACACGGGCTGGCGCTCGATTTCCTCGCGCGTGATGACGCTGATGCTGGCCGGCGCATCCTTGATGTCGATGGCCGTGCCCGATGCGGTGACGACCACCGTGTTCATGGTGGGATCGGCGGCCACAGTGCCTTCGGCCCAGGCGCTGCTGACGGCCAGCGACAGCAGGCAGGGCAGGAGCAGGGTGGCACGGGCGGGAGTGGCGACGGGAGCTAAGAAGGTTGCGAAGGCGGGACTGCGCTGGGTCATGGTGAACTTTCCGGATGTTGTTATTTCCTGGCTGCCTTCCGGGTGGCTCGGGTATAAATGAATGAAAAGAGTAAAAAATGCGCTCCCATTCTGTGAATGAGAATAAGAATCGTTCTTATTGTAATGCCATGCTGGCAAGAAGGAAAGTACTGAAAGGAAATAAAACACTGTTGCAGCATGTGCATGGCATCTGGCGCCGTGTGTGCCAATAATGAAAGCGGTAAGATCGATGCTTGGGGAGGTGGCATGAAGACGATGATAAAAACCATACCGGCGCTGGCCTGCGCCTTGCTGTTCGCTGGCGGCCATGCCTGGGCGCAGGAGCCGGCGGCGCCGGCCGAGTCCTTGCCCGTGTGCCAGCTCGACCCGCACGACAGCGGCAAGCTGGCCGTGGAACCTTGCCGCCCGGCGCCGCCCGTGCAGCCGCGCCGTTCCGTGGCGCAGGTAATCGGCCGCATGCCCGTGCAGCGCACGGCGCCACCCGTCGTGCCCATGGCACCCCCGCCGCCCGGCCCGGCCATACCGATGCCGCGCGCGCCGCAGCCCATCGGTGCCTGCGACACGGGCGGTTGCCGTTACGCGTCCGGCGCGCGTTACAACGGCGCGGGCAATGCCACGCTCGATGCCAACGGCCGCATCTGCCACCGCAACGGCGCTTTCATGCAGTGTTTTTAGCCTTGCCATTGGCTGCGGCTGCAAGTTTTCGCTCGGTGAGCTCAAAAATGGCTACAATTGTCGCCGACATTACGTTTACGTAAACGTAATAGCGTAATAATGGCATCGTGCATCAACCATCGGGCGCCGGGAACACGGCCCTTATCACTCAGGAGATTTCATGCAGATTCAGGACAATGTATTCATCATCACGGGCGGCGCATCGGGTTTGGGCGCCGCCACGGCGCGCATGCTGACGGCCGCTGGCGGCAAGGTCGTGCTGGCCGATGTGCAGACGGAGGCGGGCCAGGCGCTGGCCGCTGAACTGAACGGCGTGTTCGTGCAGTGCGATGTCACGTCGGAAGAAGACGGCATGGCCGTGGTGGCGGCGGCAGGCAAGCTGGGTACTCTGCGCGGCCTGATCAACTGCGCCGGCGTGGCGCCGGCCGTGAAGACCGTGGGCAAGGATGGCCCGCATCCGCTGGCGCTGTTCCAGAAAGTCGTCAACATCAACCTGGTGGGTACCTTCAATATGTGCCGCCTGGCGGCCGATGCCATGGCGAAACAGGATGCGACGGCTGAAGGCGAGCGCGGCATCATCATCAACACGGCGTCCGTGGCAGCCTACGATGGCCAGATCGGCCAGGCGGCCTACGCTTCGTCGAAGGCGGCCGTGGTGGGACTGACCCTGCCGATGGCGCGCGACCTGTCGCGCAACGGCATCCGCGTGATGACGGTGGCGCCCGGCATTTTCGAGACGCCGATGCTGCTGGGCATGCCGGCCGAAGTGCAGGATGCGCTGGGCAAGATGGTGCCGTTCCCATCGCGCCTGGGCAAGCCCGGCGAATACGCGCAACTGGTGAAAGCCATCGTGGAAAACGTCATGCTCAATGGCGAAACGATACGTTTAGATGGCGCGATCCGCATGCAGCCAAAGTAAGAGCGCCTGGACAATGCCCAGGGCGTTGTTGCACGGCCTCGCCGTACTATTCGTACTGTCTTCGGCCATGCGCCTAGCCCTGGACATCGCCAGGCACTCTTACGAAGGCAGTGCCCTAATGGGCATTTGATGTAGGATACCCCCGTATGGGGCGTACAGCCTTGCTCGGCTGTGCGCCCTTTTTTTATCGGAGAATCCATGATCACATTGAAGCCGCTGGCGCTGAGCCTGACCTTGCTGGGAGCCCTGGCTGCCAGCCCCGTATTTGCCGAAGTGCCGCAAAAGGCGCCGGAAATCGCCACCGCGTATGCGGAAAAAAGTGGCTGGGCGGCGCAGAAATTCATGGTCGCCGCCGCCAATCCGCTGGCCGCCGATGCCGGCTACCAGATGCTGAAAAAAGGCGGCAGCGCCATCGACGCGGCCATCGCCACGCAGCTGGTGCTGACCCTGGTCGAACCGCAATCGTCGGGCATCGGCGGCGGCGCCTTTTTGTTGTACTCCACGGCCAAGGGCGTGCAGGCGTTCGACGGGCGCGAAACGGCGCCTGCCGCCGCCGATGAACACTTGTTCCAGAACGCCGACGGCAGCCCCGTCTCGCGCGCCACGGGCGTGGTGGGCGGGCGTTCCGTGGGCGCACCGGGCGTGCTGCGCATGCTGGAACTGGCGCACAAGGAACACGGCAAGCTGCCGTGGGCGACCCTGTTCGGCCCCGCCATCAAACTGGCGCACGGCGGCTTTCCCGTCAGCCAGCGCCTCAACGGCCTGTTGAGCTGGGACCAGGCCCTGAAGCGCGACCCTGTCGCCGCCGCGTATTTCTATGATGGCGAAGGCAAGCCCTGGCCCGTCGGCCATGTGCTGAAAAACCCGCAGCTGGCGCGCACCCTGCGCGAGATCGCCCGCGGCGGAGCCGACGCGTTTTACAGCGGCCGCATCGCGCGCGACATCGCCGCCAAGGTGGCGTCGCATCCGAGCAATCCGGGCAAGCTGACGGCGCAGGACATCGCCAACTACCGGGCCAAGGTGCGCGAGCCCGTGTGCAGCGACTACAAGGCCTGGACCGTGTGCGGCATGCCGCCGCCATCGGCGGGCGGCATCGCCATCGCGCAGATGCTGGGCATCCTGGAAGTGAAGGATATCCGTCCATATGCGCCCGTCGACGGCGTGCTCGATGCGCAGGCGATCCATTTGTTTTCGGAAGCGGGGCGCCTGGCCTACGCGGACCGCAACCGCTACGTGGCCGACACGGATTTCGTGCCGCTGCCGGGCAACGGTATCGCCTCGATGCTCGATAAAACCTACCTGGCCCAGCGCGCGTCGCTGATCGGCGAGAAATCCATGGGCCGTGCCTTGCCCGGCACGCCGCCCGGCATGCAGGTGGCGTGGGGTATGGATAACGCGCTGCAGCGCCCGTCGACGTCGCACCTGGTGGCGGTGGACGCCTTTGGCGGCGGCCTGTCGATGACCACCAGCGTGGAAGACGCGTTCGGCTCGCGCCAGATGGTCGACGGCTTTTTGCTGAATAACCAGCTGACGGATTTCTCGTTCGATTCGCGCGATGCGGATGGTCCCATCGCCAACCGCGTCGAGGCGGGCAAGCGTCCGCGCAGCGCCATGTCGCCCACCCTCGTGTTCGAGAAGGGCACGCACAAGCTGGTGCTGGCGACGGGTTCGCCCGGTGGCTCGTCCATCATCAATTATGTCGCCAAGGTGCTCGTCGGCACCATGGACTGGGGCTTGAACGTGCAGCAGGCGATCAGCCTGCCGAACTTCGGCAGCCGCAATGGCCCGACGGAGCTGGAAAAGGGCCGCGCGCCTGCCGCGCAAGTCGAGGCGCTGCAAGCGATGGGCCATGAGGTGCGCGTCATCGAACAGAATTCCGGCCTGCAGGGCATCATGCGCCTGAATGCGCATGGCAAGGATTTCTGGTTTGGCGGGGCTGATCCACGCCGTGAAGGCATGGTCAGAGGTGACTAATCTTTTCCACAAAGCATCAAGACCCTGCTAATCTGCCGGCATGGGAATGCAAAATAAAACAGGCTTGATACTCACGGGAGGGGGCGCCCGTGCCGCCTACCAGGTGGGCGTGCTGCAGGCGATTTCGGCGATATTGTGGGAAGCGGGCTGGGCGCCGGCGCGCAACCCGTTCGACATCATCTGCGGCACCTCGGCCGGGGCCATCAACGCCACGGCGCTGGCTTGCCGGGCCGACAATTTCGGCGAAGGCGTGCAAAAGCTGCTCGACGTGTGGCAGCATATCGAGGTCGAGCAAGTGTATCGGGCCGATTCGCTGGGCGTGATCCGTTCGGGCGCGCGCTGGCTGTCGCTGCTGTCGTTTGGCTGGCTGCTGCGCCAGTGGCATGCCTCGCCGCCCAACTCCCTGCTCGACAATACCCCGCTGGTCAGCCTGCTGCACCGCATGCTCGACCTGCCGCGCCTGGACGCGGCGCTGGCCGATGGGCTGCTGCATGCGCTGGCCGTGACGGCGTCGTCGTATTCGGGCAGCCGCCACATGACGTTTTACCAGACGGCCGCCGAGATCGCGCCGTGGGTACGCACGCAGCGGCTGGCCTTGCAAGACCAGATCGGCGTGGAACACTTGCTTGCCTCGGCCGCCATCCCTTTTATTTTTCCCGCCGTGCCCCTGTATATCGGTGGCCAGCGCGAATACTGCGGTGACGGTTCCATGCGCCAGCTGGCGCCCATTTCCCCGGCCATCCACCTGGGGGCGAACAAGGTGCTGGTGGTGGGCGCGGGACGCATGACGGAACCGGCACCGGCCGCGTCCGAAGCGGCGCGCTACCCGAGCCTGGCGCAGATTGCCGGGCACGCGCTGTCGTCGATCTTCCTCGACGGCCTGGCCGTCGACATCGAACGCCTGAACCGCATCAACCTCACCTTGTCGATGCTGCCGCCCGAGTTGCTGGGCAAGACGGCCTTGCGGCCCGTGGAATTGCTGGTCATTGCTCCCTCCGAACGGCTCGACGCCATCGCCAGCCGGCATATCGGCAGTTTGCCGCGTCCCATCCGCACCATGTTGTCGGGCATCGGCGCGGCTGAAGCGCGCGGCGCGGCGCTGGCATCGTATTTATTGTTCGAATCGACGTATACTAACGAACTGATCCGTCTTGGACAGCGCGATACGCAGGCCCGCAAGGACGATGTACTGGCGTTTTTTGGTTCTTGAGACGGCCCCCGGAACAGTTGCGGGAGTTTTCGCGTTTTTTTTGACAGGACGATCGTGCTGGTATTTCGACGTGTTTGCGAAGTGGTATTGCTGCTGCCGGGCGGCCCGGCCGCGGCGGCGCCCGCACCCACCCTGCGTTTCGACCAGCTCAGCGTCGACCAGGGTCTGGCGCAGGAATCGGTACTGGCCATCGCCCAGGACCGCCAGGGCTATATGTGGTTCGGCAGCCAGTCTGGCCTGAGCCGCTACGACGGCTATCGCATGGTCGTCTACAAGAATATCGAGGGCGACAAGACCAGCTTGGCCGACAACTGGGTCGGCGAACTGCACGTCGATAGCCAGGGCCAGCTGTGGGTGGGCACCGACAACGGCCTGGACCGGTTCGACGCCGCCAGCCAGACCTTCATTCACTACGTCCCAGCCGAAAAGAGCAAGCGCGGCAACGGCAACCGGCATATCCACGCCATTCTTGACGATGGCGCGCGCGGCTTCTGGATCGCCACCTCGGACGGCTTGCAGCATTTCGACCCCGCCACGGGCGCTTTCCGCACCTGGCACCATGAAGAAGGCAACCCGCACAGCCTGGGCGACAATGAAATCAAGGCGCTGGTGCTGGACGCGCAACAGCGTCTGTGGATAGGCACCGTCACGGGCCTGGACATGCTGGCGCCGGGCAGCGACCGCTTCGAGCATTTCGCCGTCGACACGGAGCCCGGTTCAAAATATAACGTGATCCAGTCGCTGCTGGTGGACCGCCAGCAGAATCTGTGGATCGGCACCATGGCCGGCGCCGAGCGCTGGCGCCTGGGAGGCGCCGGTCAGGCGCCGCAGTCACGCCTGCGCCTGAATGAAAAACAGGGCTTTTCCGCCATCCGCGTGGCCAGCCTGTACCAGGATATCGACGCCACCGTCTGGCTGGGCAGCAATGCCGATGGCCTGTTCCGCTGGCTGCCCGAGAGCGACACCTTCCTGCAGTACCGGCACCAGACGGGCGACAAATTCAGCGTCGCCGACAACCAGCTGTCGTCGCTGTACCGCGACCGCGCGGGCACCTTCTGGGTCGGCTCCTGGTACAACGGCGTGAGCCGGGTCGACCTGGGCAGCGGCGGCTTTTCTCGCATGGCGCGCGCGCCCGGCGATGTGGGCGCGCTGGCGGACAAGAAAGTGCGCGCCGTGGCCGACGCGGGCAATGGCAAGCTGTGGCTGGCCACCAAGGGCGGCCTGAAACTGTACGATACGCGCGACGGCAGCTCGCGCCTGTTCGACCTGCGCAGCTCGCCCGGCATGTCGCGCGACGAGCAGGTCACCACCCTGTACAAGGCGCCGGACGGCGTGCTGTGGGTGGGCGGCTCGACGGGCTTGCACCGCTTCGATCCGGCACTCGGGCTTTTTTTTACCATGCGCTTTGCCGCCGGCGACCCGAACAGCGACACCATCCGCAATGTCGTGAGCGACCGCAGCGGCATGCTGTGGGTCTCGACGCGGGGCGGCGTGCACCGTTTCGACCCCGCCAGCCGTCGTTTTACCACCTACCGCCACGATCCGGCCGACCCGCACAGTCTGTCCGACAACATGGTGCGACCCGTGCTGGAAGACGGCAAGGGGCGGCTGTGGATAGGTTCTTTCCACGGCCTCGATTTGCTGGACCGCGCCAGCGGCCATTTCCGGCATTTTCGCCACGATCCGCAAAACCCGCATAGCCTCAGTCACGACGAAGTGCATTTCCTGCACGAGGACAAGCGCGGCGTGCTGTGGGTGGGCACGGCCAATGGCTTGAACCGCATGGATGTCGATGCGAAAGGCGAAATCCGCTTCCGGCGCTTCCTGCGCAAGGATGGCATGGCCGACGATGCCGTCGCCAGCATCCTCGGCGACGATAACGAGCAGCTGTGGCTGAGCACGAATAGCGGCATCACGCGGCTCGACATGCGCAGCGGCCTGTTCCGCAACTACGACAGCGCCGATGGCACGGTGGAAGGCTCGTACTTCGATGGCGCGGCCCTGCGCGCGGCCGATGGCACCATGTATTTTGGCGGTTTTAACGGCATGACGGCGTTCGTGCCGCAGGATATCCACGACAACCGCGTGCCGCCGCTGGTGGCCATCACGGAACTGCAGATCTTCAACAAGCCGGTGGCCATCGGCCGCGGCGAATTCGCGCACGTGCTCAGGACGGCGATCGACCATACGCGCCAGCTGGTGCTGACCAGCCGCGAAAGCGTCTTTTCGCTGGAATTCGCGGCCCTGCATTTCGCCGCGCCCCAGCGCAATATGTTCGCCTACCGGCTTGAAGGCTTCGACCAGGACTGGGTCATGACGGATGCGGGGCGGCGTTTTGCCACCTACACCAACCTCGATGCGGGCAATTATGTGTTTCGCGTCAAGGCTGCCAACAAGGACGGTGTGTGGAACGAGAGCGGCGCCACGCTGGCCATCACGATCCTGCCGCCGTTCTGGAAAACCTGGTGGTTCCGCACCCTGATGGCGGCGCTGCTGCTGGGCGCCATGTATGGCGCTTACCGGCAGCGCGTGCGCGCGCTGCGGCGCCAGCAGAACGAGCTGGAAAAACTGGTCGGCGAACGCACGGCCGAGTTGCAGAGCAAGGAAGTCGAAGTGCTGGCCCAGTCGGAAAAGCTGGCGCAAGTCAACAGCAGCCTGACGAAAAACGAGGAAAGCCTGCGCCTGGCCAAGCGCAAGGCCGAGGATGCGACGCGCCAGAAGTCGGAATTCTTGGCCAACATGAGCCACGAGATGCGCACGCCACTGGCCGGCGTGATCGGCATGCTGGGCTTTGCCCTGCGCGACGAGCAGTTGCATGACGCCACGCGCGAGCAGATATTGCGCGGCCAGGCCAATGCCCAGTCGCTGCTGGTGATCATCAATGACTTGCTCGATTTTTCCAAGATCGAGGCGGGCAAGCTGAGTATCGAAAACATCGACTTCGCGCTCGGTGCGGCGATCGAAACGGTCGTCAGCCTGTTCGAGGAGCAGGCGGCCGCGCGCAGCATCGGCTTTGCCATCGATTTTGCGCCCGACCTGCCGCCCTTCGTGGTGGGCGACCCGACCCGTTTGCGCCAGGTGCTGGTCAACCTGGTCGGCAATGCCTTCAAGTTCACCCAGCGCGGCGGCGTCAGCGTCTGCGTCGAGCGGGCCGGCGTGGCCAGCGGCAGCGGCGGACGCTGTGTCAACCTGATCCGCTTTACGGTCAGCGACAGCGGCATCGGCATCGATGCGGACGCGATGGCGCGCCTGTTCCAGAAGTTCGAGCAGGCCGACGCCAGCACCACGCGGCGCTACGGCGGCACGGGGCTGGGCCTGGCGATCTGCCGCCAGCTGGTTGAACTGATGCAGGGCGAGATCGAGGTGGCCAGCACGCCGGGGCAGGGCAGCACCTTTGCCTTCACCTTGCCGCTGGCCGATGGCGTGGCGCCGCCGCTGGTGCCGCAGGTGGCGCTGGCGCCGCACAGCCACCAGTTGCGCGTGCTGTGCGCGGAAGACTTCCCCACCAACCAGATCATCATCCGCGTCATGCTCGAAGAACTGGGGCACAGGGTCGATGTGGTCGTCAATGGCGTGCTGGCGGTGGCGGCCTGCGTGCATACGCGCTATGACCTGATCCTGATGGACGGGCGCATGCCGGAGATGGATGGCGCCACGGCGACGCGTTTGATCCGCGTGGGCGGCTGGCCGGACCAGCCCGTGCGCGACCAGGAATTGATGATCGTGGCCCTGACGGCGAATGCCAGCGATGAAGACCGCAGCCGCTATCTGGGCGTCGGCATGGATGATTTCCTCAGCAAACCCGTGGACGAGGCGGCGCTGCATGCCTTGCTGGCGCGCGCCATCGAGCGCCAGCTGCAGCGCGGCTTCATGTTGCCGCGCATGCCGTCGAACGTGCCGCGCGCCAGCGCGCGGGGTCAGGCCGAACTCGATGCCCTGTTCGGTATCGCGCCGGCGGCCCCCGTCGCGGCACCCTCCCAGTCCATCCGCAGCGGTGAACTGCAACGGCGCATCCGCGTCGCCTTCGTCGCCGACCTGGAGGGGCGTCTGCGCGAACTCGACGCCGCCCTGGAGGCGCAGGACAGGGACAACGCCGGGCGCCTGCTGCACGGTTTGAAGGGCAGCGCCGCCTATCTCGACGAAACGCAGCTGCACATGCTGTGCACGGAAATGGAAGAGGCGGCGGACGGCGGGCGCTGGACGCAGGTGGCCCTGCATTTGCCGCAATTGCGCGCACTGTTGGCGCAAATAGCCGTTTCGGGCAAGGAAATGTAAAATAGGCAATGCCGGCCTTCGAGCGCGCGGCGAAACTGGGTAGAATACGGCCAGGCCCCTGACGCCGCCGGCAATGGAGAAAGCAATGAAAGTACTGGTGGTTGACGATGATGTCGTGTCGCGCATGGTATTGATGCATCTGATCGACAGCTGCGGCGTGCACGATATCGTGGAAGCCGAAGATGGCGCGGCGGCGTGGGAGCAGCTCGAAGGGGGCTTGCGCCCGTCGCTGTGCTTTTGCGATTTGCGCATGCCGCGCCTGTCCGGCATGGAGCTGCTGCAGAAAATCCGCTCCGACAGCGCGCTCGACGCCATGCCGCTGGTGCTGGTATCGTCGGCCAATGACCAGGATACGGTGCGCGACGCCGTGCAGGCCGGTGCCGCCGGCTACATCGTCAAGCCCTTCCAGCCGGAGCAGGTGCGCCAGCATATCGACGCCTGCTTCGACGTCTCCGCATTGCCGGCCGAGGCGCCGCGCGACACCTTGCAGCGCCTCGGCATCGACAGCGAACGCCTGCAGGCCTACCTGACGGGTTTCCAGGGGCAGGTGGGCGCCGCCAGCGAACAGGTCGACGCCTTGCTGGCGCGCGGCGAACCGGTCCAGGCGCGCCAGCAGCTCGAACGGCTGCACCTCGGTTGCCGCACCCTGGGTTTGCATGGGGCGGAAGCTGGCATGATGGCCCTGCTGCAGGCTTCGGTGCTCGATGGCGAGCAGATACAGGCGGCGCTGGGCGCACTGACGCGCAGCGTGGCGCAGCAGGCGCGCTTGCTACGGCAACAGGACGGCGTCGACTGAATCTACTGTTTTTCGCTTGCTGGAAAAATACTTTAGGTTTAAAGTATCTGCTTTCGGGCCATGTGCACGCGCCCGCTACCAGCCAGGATGAGCATGAGCAGCGACCCTTCGCCTAGCACCGCATCTCCCCAGGACGACTTTGCGCGCGCGCACCTGCCGCCGCGCGCACTCTGGCCGCAGCTGTGCCTGGACTTGCCCGAGCTGCAGTATCCGCCCCGTCTCAATTGCGTCGCCGTGCTGCTCGATGCGGCCGTCGCCAGCGGTGGCGGCGAGCGCATCGCCATCCTTGCCGACGGCCAGCGCTGGAGCTACGTCGATCTGGCGCGGCAGGTCGACCGCATCGCCCACGTGCTGCGCGCCGACCTGCGCCTGATTCCCGGCAACCGCGTGCTGCTGCGCGGCGCGAATACCCCGATGATGGCCGCCTGCCTGCTGGCCGTGCTGAAGGCCGGCTGCATCGCCGTGCCCACCATGCCGCTGCTGCGCGCGCGTGAACTGTCCACCATCCTCGCCAAGGCGGAAGTGAACGCCGTGCTGTGCGCGCAGGACTTGCGCGCGGAACTCGATGGCGTGCCCGGTTTGCCGCCGATGTTGTGCTTTGGCGCCGCCGACGCGGAACTGGAACGGCACATGACCGCCCACGATGCGCCATTTCCCGCGCACGATACGGCGGCCGACGATGTCTGCCTGATCAGCTTTACCTCGGGCACGACGGGCGTGCCCAAGGGCACCATGCACATGCAGCGCGACCTGCTGGCCATTTGCGACTGCTTTCCCCGCTCCATGCTGCAGGTGCGCGCCGACGATATCTTCATCGGCACGCCGCCGCTGGCCTTCACTTTCGGCCTGGGCGGCCTGCTGCTGTTCCCGCTGCGCTTTGGCGCTTGCGCCGTGCTGCTGGAAAAACTCACGCCCGAGGGTCTGCTGCGCGCCATCGGTGCCTATCACGCCACGATCTGCTTCACGGCGCCCACCTTTTACCGCCAGATGGTGCCCCTGGCCGCGCAGCACGAGCTGCGCAGCCTGCGCCTGTCCGTCTCGGCCGGCGAGGCGCTGCCGCTGGCCACGCGCGACGCCTGGCAGGCTGCGACGGGACTGGCCATGACGGACGGCATCGGCGCCACAGAGATGCTGCACATTTTCATTTCCGCCACCGGCGAGGGCATCCGCCGCGGCGCCATCGGCAAGGCCATTCCCGGCTACCAGGCCTGCATCGTCGATGACGCGGGCGTGCCGCAGCCGCCCGGCGTGACGGGCCGCCTGGCCGTGAAAGGCCCCACCGGTTGCCGCTACCTGTCCGACCCGCGCCAGCGCGAGTATGTGCAGAACGGCTGGAACCTGACGGGCGACACCTTCGAGATGGATGCCGACGGCTATTTCTATTACCGCTCGCGCAGCGACGACATGATCGTCTCGGCCGGCTACAACATCGCCGGCCCGGAAGTGGAAGAGGCGCTGCTGCGCCATCCGGCCGTGGCCGAATGCGGCGTCGTGGGGCGCGCCGATGCCGAGCGTGGCCAGATCGTCGAGGCGCACATCGTGCTGAAGGATGGTTTTCAGGCCAGCGACCTGCTGGCGGCTGAATTGCAGGACTTCGTGCGCCAGCAGATCGCCCCGTATAAATATCCGCGCGCCATCCGTTTCCTGCCTTCCCTGCCGCGCACGGAAACGGGCAAGCTGCAGCGCTTCAAACTTCGCACGGACACCCCATGAATATCGTCTGCATCGGCGGCGGTCCCGCCGGCCTGTATTTCAGCCTGCTCATGAAAAAGCAGAACCCGGATCACCGCATCACCGTCATCGAGCGCAACCGCCCGTACGACACGTTTGGCTGGGGCGTGGTGTTTTCCGACCAGACCCTGGGCAACCTGGCCAACGCGGACGAGCCGACGGCGCGCGCCATCCTGCAAGCGTTCAACCACTGGGACGATATCGAGATCCACTTCAAGGGTCAGACCGTGCGCTCCGGCGGCCATGGTTTTTGCGGCATCGGCCGCAAGCGCCTGCTCAATATCCTGCAGGCGCGCTGCGAGGAACTTGGCGTGCAGCTGGTGTTCGAGACGGAAGTGCAGGACGACCAGGCCATCGCGAAGCAGTACGGCGCCGAGCTGGTGATCGCCAGCGACGGCTTGAACAGCCGCATTCGCACGCGCTATGCGGCCAGCTACCAGCCCGAGATCGAGCAGCGCCATTGCCGCTTCGTCTGGCTGGGCACGCGCAAGAAATTCGAGGCGTTCACGTTTGCCTTCCGCCAGACGGAATTCGGCTGGTTCCAGGCGCATATCTATCAATATGACGGCGACACGTCGACCTTCATCGTCGAAACGCCGGAACACGTGTGGCGCGCGGCGGGGCTCGATAGCATGAGCCAGGAAGAGGGCATCGCCTTTTGCAAAGCGCTGTTCGCCGAGGAACTCGATGGGCAAGGTCTACTGAGCAATTCGCCGCACTTGCGCGGCTCGGCGCAGTGGATCACCTTCCCGCGCATCGTTTGCCGGCAATGGGTGCACCGGCAGGACGGCGTGCCCGTCGTGCTGATGGGCGACGCGGCCCACACGGCGCATTATTCGATCGGCTCGGGCACCAAGCTGGCGCTGGAAGACGCGATCGAGCTGGCGCGCTGCTTCGGCCAGCATGCCGACAGCGATGCCGCGCTGGCCGCCTACCAGCAGCTGCGCGCCATCGAGGTGCTGAAGATCCAGAGCGCGGCGCGCAATTCCATGGAGTGGTTTGAAAACGTCGAGCGCTACAGTGCCATGGAAGCGCCGCAGTTCGCCTATTCCATGCTCACGCGCAGCCAGCGCATTTCACATGAAAACCTGCGCCTGCGCGATCCCGCGTACGTGGCCGACTATGAATCGTGGCTGGCGCGGCGCGCGGGCGAGCAGGCCGGCGTGGACATGCTGGATCAGGCTTTGCCGCCCATGCTCACGCCGTTCCGGTTGCGCGGCGTGCTGCTGAAAAACCGCATCGCCGTCTCGCCGATGGCGCAGTACAGCGCCGTCGATGGCGTGGCGGGCGACTACCATCTGATGCACCTGGGCGCGCGCGCCATGGGCGGCGCGGGCCTCGTGTTTGCCGAGATGACGTGCGTGTCGGCCGATGCGCGCATCACGCCCGCCTGCCCCGGCATGTACAGCGAAGCGCATACGCAGGCGTGGCGGCGCATCGTCGATTTCGTGCATGCCAACAGCGATGCGAAGATCGCCCTGCAGCTGGGCCACGCGGGCGCGAAAGGCTCGACGCGGCCCATGTGGGACGGCATCGATCTGCCACTCAGGGAGGGTAACTGGCCGTTGATCTCGGCCTCGGAGCAGCAGTACCTGGCCGGCGTGTCGCAGGTGGCGCGCGCGGCCACGGAAAGCGACCTGGCGTGCATCGAGCAGGACTTCGTGCACGCCACCCTGGCGGCCGCCGTCGCCGGTTTCGACTGGCTGGAACTGCATTGTGCGCACGGCTATCTGCTGTCGAGTTTTATTTCGCCGCTGACCAACCGCCGCACCGACGAATTTGGCGGCAGCCTGGAAAACCGCTGCCGTTATCCGCTGCGCGTGTTTCGCGCCATGCGCGCCGCCTGGCCGCAAGATAAACCGATGAGCGTGCGCATCTCGGCCCACGACTGGGTGGAAGGCGGCATCACGCCCGACGATGCGGTCGTCATCGCGCGCCTGTTCAAGCAGGCCGGCGCCGACCTGATCGACTGTTCCTCGGGACAGGTGAGTAAACTCGAACAGCCCGTGTACGGACGCATGTTCCAGGTGCCGTTCGCCGACCGCGTGCGTAACGAGGCGGGCATCGCCAGCATGGCCGTCGGTTCCATCTTCGAGGCCGACCACGCCAACAGCATCATCGCCGCCGGGCGCGCCGACCTGTGCGCCGTGGGCCGCCCGCACCTGGCCAACCCGGCCTGGACCCTGACCGAAATGGCGCGCATCGGCTACAGCGGCGCAGGCGCAGCGTGGCCGAAACAGTACCGGCCGGGCCAGCAGCAGCTGGAACGCAATCTGCAGCGCGAGCGCCAGTTGGCCGCCGCCAGCACGGGCCTCACCCCGCAACAGGTGGCCGCGCGGCTGCTGGAAGGATGACATGAGCAAGCAAGCATTGATGGACACGCTGTCAGAAAAACACGCGCTGGTGACGGGCGCCGGCAGCGGCATCGGCCTGGCCTGCGCGTGCGCCTTGCTCGACGCGGGCGCCCGGGTCACCCTGGCCGGGCGCGATGGCGCGCGGCTGGCGCGCGCGCGCATGCAGCTGGAAGAGGCGGGCCACGCGGGCAGGGTGGCCATCTGCGTGCTCGACGTGAGCGTGGAAGCGTCCGTGCAGGCCGGCTTCGCGCAGGCGGGGGCGCATTTCGGCCGCATCGATATACTGGTCAATAACGCGGGCCAGGCGCACGCGGCGCCCTTCGGCAAGACGGACGCCGCCATCTGGCAGCAGATGCTGGCCGTGAACCTGACGGGGGTCTTTCACTGCTGCCAGGCCGCCATGCCGGCCATGCTGGAAGCGGGCTGGGGACGTATCGTCAACGTGGCGTCGACGGCGGGCTTGAAAGGCTACCGTTACGTCAGCGCCTATGTCGCCGCCAAGCATGGCGTGATTGGCCTGACGCGCGCGCTGGCGCTGGAAGTGGCGCCGCGCGGCGTCACCGTCAACGCCGTCTGCCCCGGTTACACGGAAACGGACATGGTGGCGCAAGCCGTGCAGAATATCGTGCGCAAGACGGGGCGCGGCGAAGACGCGGCGCGCGCGGAACTGGCGGCCGCCAATCCGCAGCACCGGCTGGTGCAGCCGCAGGAAGTGGCCGATGCGGTGGCGTGGCTCTGCCTGCCCGCATCGGCCGCCATGAATGGACAATCGATCGCCGTCGCCGGCGGTGAAGTAATGTAACTGAATGAAGATCATGGATAAAGAAAGCGCTGACGCGCAAGAACAACCGGTACTGGACCTGTCCAGCCGCCTGACGCAGGACCACCACCAGTCGCTCAAGCTGTGGCTGCGCATGCTCTCGTGCACGGTGAAAATCGAAAACGAGGTGCGCACGCGCTTGCGCGCCAGCTTCGGCATCACCTTGCCCCGCTTCGACTTGATGGCGCAGCTCGAGCGCTTTCCCGAAGGCTTGCGCATGGGCGAACTGTCCAAGCGCATGATGGTCACGGGCGGCAATATCACGGGCATCACCGACCAACTGGAGCAGGAAAAACTGGTGGTGCGCGTGGTCGACCCGAAGGACCGCCGCTCGTACAGCGTCAAGCTGACGCCGGCCGGGCGGCGCGCCTTCGACGAGATGGCGCGCGTGCACGAGGGCTGGATCGCCGAACTGCTGCACGGCGTGACGCCGGACGACAAAACCCGATTGATCGAACTGCTGTCGCAGATGAAACAGCACTTGAATGAACACGATCGTGACATCATCGATAAATAAAGGAAGCACCATGCGCCACTTACCCGGCCAGCCGCAAGACCTGCCAGGCAACCGCGCCAGCTTGGCCGACTACGCCGCGCGGCATTTTCTGTTTTCCGTCGACGCAGGCGTCGCCACCCTGACCCTGCACCGGCCCGAGCGCAAAAATCCGCTCACCTTCGATTCCTATGCCGAGCTGCGCGAGCTGTTCCGCACGCTGGCGCATGCGGACGACGTCAAGGTTGTGGTGATCACTGGCAGCGGCGGCAATTTCTGCTCGGGCGGCGATGTGCACGACATCATCGGCCCGCTGACGCAGCTCGACATGCCCGGCCTGCTGGCGTTTACCCGCATGACGGGCGATGTAGTAAAAGCCATGCGCGCCTGTCCGCAACCCATCGTCGCCGCCATCGACGGCATTTGCGCGGGCGCCGGCGCCATGCTGGCGCTGGCGTCCGACATCCGCATCGGCACGGCGCGCAGCAAGACGGCCTTTTTGTTTACCCGCGTGGGCCTGGCCGGCTGCGACATGGGCGCCTGCGCCTTGCTGCCGCGCGTGATCGGCCAGGGCCGCGCCGCCGAACTGCTGTACACGGGGCGCTCCCTGGCCGGCGCCGAGGCCGAGCGCTGGGGTTGGCTCAACCGCCTGGTCGAGCCGGAAGAACTGGCCGAGGCGGCGCAGCTGTTCGCCGCCGGCCTGGCCGGCGGCCCCACCTTCGCGCACGGCATGACGAAAAAAATGCTGCAGCAGGAGTGGAACATGGGCGTCGATGAAGCCATCGAGGCGGAAGCGCAGGCGCAGGCCATTTGCATGGCCACCAACGATTTCCACCGCGCCTATCACGCCTTCGTGGCGAAGGAAAAACCACAGTTCGAGGGTAATTGACATGCGTGATACGAGCTATCTGGACTGGCCATTTTTCGAGGCGCGCCACGCCGAACTTGAGCGTGCGCTCGATGCCTGGGCGGCGCAGCACCTCGATGGCGCGCATGGCGCCGACATCGACGCGGCCTGCCGCGCGCTGGTGGCGCAACTGGGGCAGGGCGGCTGGCTAGCGCACGCCACCGGCACCGATGGCAAGATCGACACGCGCGCCATTTGCCTGATGCGCGAAACCCTGGCGCGCCACGACGGCCTGGCCGATTTCGCCTTTGCCATGCAGGGACTCGGTTCCGGCGCCATCGGCCTGTTCGGCAACCTGGAGAACAAGGCGCGCTATCTGCCGGACGTGGCCAGTGGCAAGCGCATCGCCGCGTTTGCCCTTTCCGAGCCGCAGGCCGGCTCCGACGTGGCGGCCATGGCGTGCGCTGCGCGGCGCGACGGCGACGCGTATGTGCTCGATGGCGAAAAGACGTGGATCTCGAACGGCGGCATCGCCGACTTTTACGTGGTGTTCGCCCGCACGGGCGAGGCGCCCGGTGCGCGCGGCATCAGCGCCTTCATCGTCGATGCCGACAATCCCGGGCTGGAAATCGCCGAGCGCATCGCCGTGATCGCGCCGCATCCGCTGGCGCGCCTGCGTTTTGCCAATTGCCGCGTGCCCGTGTCGCAGCGCCTGGGCGAGGCGGGGCAGGGCTTCAAGGTGGCGATGGCGACACTCGACGTGTTCCGCACCTCGGTGGCCGCCGCCGCGCTGGGTTTTGCGCGGCGCGCCTTCGATGAAGCGCTGCGCCACGCGACAAAGCGCCAGATGTTCGGCCAGACCCTGGCGGACTTCCAGCTGACGCAGGCCAAGCTGGCGCAAATGGCCACCGGCATCGACGCCGCCGCCCTGCTTACCTACCGCGCCGCCTGGCAGCGCGACCAGGGCCGCAAGGTGACGAAGGAGGCGGCGATGGCCAAGCTGACGGCCACCGAGACGGCGCAGCAGGTGATCGACGCTGCCGTGCAACTGTTCGGCGGCATGGGCGTGGTCAGCGGGCATCCGGTCGAGCGCCTGTACCGCGAAATTCGCGCCTTGCGCATTTACGAGGGCGCCAGCGAAGTACAGCAATTGATCATCGCGCGCGAATTGCTGCGCGAGGCGGCGGTGGACGCATGAACGGTATGAATAACCAGGAGAACACGATGCAAGTGCTGCAACCAGCGGGATGGGCCAGGCCGCGCGGCTATGCGAACGGCGTGGCCGCCAGCGGGCGCACGGTGTATGTCAGCGGCATGATAGGCTGGGATGCGCAGGGTCAGTTTCACACGGACGATTTCGCGGGGCAGGTGCGCCAGGCGCTGCAGAATATCGTCGCCGTGCTGGCCGAGGCGGGCGCCTTGCCCGAGCACATCGTGCGCATGAACTGGTATGTGCTCGACAAGAAGGAGTACGTGGCGGCGTATCCGCAAATCGGCGTGGCCTACCGTGAGCTGATCGGCAAGCATTTTCCTGCGATGACGGCGGTGCAGGTGGCCGGCCTGATCGAGGATCGCGCCAGAGTGGAAATCGAGGTGACGGCGGTGCTGCCCGACTAAGAGCCGGTGCTGAAATATTGCACATCAGTATCATTTCCGACAGGCTGGAGCGCCAACAGCCATGCGCGTGCCTGGCAAGCTGTCAATGGCGCGCGCCAGCCTGTATAATGCCGCTGCGCGTGTCGCCATCGTACAATGGATAGTACAAGGTCCTCCTAAGACTTAAATGCAGGTTCGATTCCTGCTGGCGACACCACATTTCCACGCAGCGCGCGTCGGCAGCCTGACTTCATGCGGGCAACAATTACAGGTCGATAGCGATTGAAGTCCGAGATATCGGTACAATGCGTGCTTCATTCATCTAATCGGCAGCTGTTTTGCGCACCACGCGGTGTGCAGGAAACGGCGCCCGAGCACTCTTACTCATTATGGCTGTCATTTCTCTTTCATCGGCGCAACTTGCGTTCGGTCACGTCGCGCTGCTTGATCACGCGGAATTTTCACTGGAAAACTCGGAACGGGTCGGCTTGATCGGCCGCAACGGCACCGGCAAATCGTCGCTGTTGAAGGTCATTTCGGGCAAGTTCAAACTCGATGACGGCTTGCTGGTGATGCAGCAAGGCATCAAGATCGCGTATGTGGAGCAGGAACCGCAATTCGACCCGGACATGTCCGTGTTCGACGCCGTCGCCTCCGGCATGGGCGAATCGCAGGCATGGCTGAAGGAATACGACGAGTTGACGGGCCAGTTTGGCCAGGGCAATGACGACGAATTGATGGAACGCATGCACGACATCCAGGTCAAACTCGATGCGGCCGATGCGTGGAGCTTGCCGAACAAGGTGGAAACCGTGCTCGATCGTCTGAACCTGACGGGCGACATGCTGATGAAAACCCTGTCGGGCGGGATGCAAAAGCGCGTCGCACTGGCGCGCGCGCTGGTGTCCGCGCCCGACGTGCTGCTGCTCGATGAGCCGACCAACCATCTGGATTTCAGCTCCATCCTGTGGCTGGAAGGCCTGTTGCGCGATTTCAAGGGCAGCGTGCTGTTCATTACCCATGATCGCTCCTTCCTCGACAACGTTGCCACGCGCATCATCGAACTCGACCGCGGCCGCTTGCTGTCGTACCCGGGCAACTTCACGGCGTACCAAGTACGCAAGGCCGAGCAGCTGGAAATCGAAGACGTGGAAAACGCCAAGTTCGACAAGTTCCTGGCGCAGGAAGAAGTGTGGATACGCAAGGGCGTCAAGGCGCGCCGCGTGCGTGACGAAGGCCGCGTGCGCCGCCTGGAAGCGCTGCGCCTGACGCGCAATGCGCGCCGCGACCAGCAGGGACAAGTCAAGCTGGACGTGTCGGCCGGCGAACGCTCGGGCAAGATCGTGGCGGACCTGGAAAACGTCTCGAAGATCTATGGCGACAAGGTCATCGTCAAGGATTTCAGCGCCACCATCCTGCGCGGCGATAAGGTCGGCCTGATCGGCGCCAACGGCGCCGGCAAGACCACCTTGCTGAAGATGATCCTGGGCCAGGAAGAGTCGGACACGGGCACCATCCGCCTGGGCACCAAGCTGCAAGTGGCGTATTTCGACCAGATGCGCACGCAGCTGAACGAAGAAGCGAACCTGATGGAAACCATCGCGCCGGGCAGCGACTGGGTCGAGATCAATGGCCAGCGCCGCCACGTGATGACGTACCTGAACGACTTCCTGTTTGCGCCGGAACGCGCCCGTTCGCCCGTCAAGTCGCTGTCTGGTGGCGAGCGCAACCGTTTGCTGCTGGCGCGCCTGTTCGCCAAGCCGGCCAACGTGCTGGTGCTCGATGAGCCGACCAATGACTTGGATATCGATACCCTGGAATTGCTTGAAGAGTTGCTGGAAGAATACACCGGCACCGTCTTCCTCGTCAGCCATGACCGTACTTTCCTCGACAACGTCGTCACGCAGGTGATCGTCGCCGAAGGCGAGGGCAAGTGGCGCGAATTCGTCGGCGGCTACACGGACTGGGAGCGCGTGGGCACCTTGCCGATCGCCACGGCGCCAGCCAGCAAGCCGGCCGTGAAGGTCGAGGCTGCCGCACCGGCGGCCAAGCAGAAAAAGCTCAGCTACAAGGAGCAGCGCGAGCTCGACGAACTGCCTAACATCATGGCGGCGTTGGAAGATGAGCAAGCCGTGCTGGCAGGGCAATTGTCGCATCCCGATTTCTACAAGAAAACGCCGGCCGAAGGCAAACGCCTCAATGCGCGCGTGGCGGAAATCGAGAAAGAGTTGCTGGCAGCGCTAGAAAAGTGGGAAGCGATCGAAGCGCGCGCCAAAGGCTGAGTTGCCTGTCATTGATTGCCGCCTGCGGCAATCAATATCAAAATTGATACTGTAGTGATAAACTCTGGCTGAAGCGGGTGTTGCCGCCCGACGCGTGTAGCGTGTCGGGTGGTAACATACTCTCCGTTACAGACCCCGGAGCGGCATTGCGTCTTGTTGATGCATCAAAGACAATATTGCTGATACTATTCCCCGTGTTGTTATTGTAGCGGCGCCGGCCGCAAGCAATCTGTATTTGCCAGCCATCACCAGACCGGAAACGGGGGAGCGCCTTCATGTTTGACCGACTCGCGCTGCCACGCGTGCTGCCTTTTTTTACTTATCTATTTTTTATTCTTATTGCTGATGTGTTAATATGGGCGGGCTATGCTCAGGAGCAACTACGCTATTTGTATGTGGTGAAAATTGGCGTCGTTCTGGCTCTGCTGTGGCGATATCGCCGGCACTATACGGAGCTGGCCTGGCCCGGTCCGGCGGTCATGGGCTGGCGTGCCATTGTCTGGGCCGTGCTGGCGGGCATCGTGGTGCTGGTGCTGTGGCTCAACCTGGGCGCCTCCTGGATGGTCATCGGCGAGTCGGCCGGTTTCGATCCGCGCTCCGGTAATGGCTACGACTGGCCACTGGTGCTGGCGCGCATCGCCGGCGCCGCGTTGGTGGTGCCCGTGATGGAAGAGTTGTTCTGGCGCTCCTTTCTATTACGTTGGTTACAATCGCCGAATTTTCTGGCCGTTGAACCGTCACTGCTGAGATTTCGCTATATTGTTGTTACGGCGATACTGTTTGGCTTTGAACATAATTTGTGGTTTGCGGGCATTGTTGCCGGCTTAGCATATGGGTGGCTCTACGTGCGTTTTCGCACCCTGTGGGCGGCCATCATCGCGCACGGCGTGACGAATGGCTTGCTGGGTGTCTGGGTACTCATGACTGGGCAATGGGCTTATTGGTAATCGCGTCATCGGCGCCATTAGTTAATGCAGTAATCACAAAGATGAAAAAAATGTTGAGCTTGACTGAAAAAAAGTGTGCTGCCGGTGATGCAGCACGAGCTGTTTTTCGTACGCCGCGCCTGGGCCCGCTGTCGCTGCTGATCGGCGCTGTCTTCAGCACGGCCGTCCATGCTGAAATCAGCGACACGATTCATCCGTTCATCCAGACGTCGATTGCCTATGACGACAACTTGCTGCGCCTGAGCGAGTTTCCGGGGCAAACGCCGGATCTGGGCGATACCAGCCGGACGGTGCAGGGCGGCTTCCTGTTCGAACGTCCCGTCGGCCGGCAGCTGTTCACGGGCTACGCCAAGCTGAGCCGCGTGACCTTCAACCGCTTTACGGAACTCGATTACAACGGCAAGGACGCGCTGGTCGATTGGGCCTGGCAGTTGGGCAACCACGTACAGGGCCATCTGGGTACCAGCTACCTTGAAACGCTGGCGCCATTTGCCGATACCAATTCCAGCGAGCGCAATTTGCGCACGCAGCGCCGCCATTATGCGGATGTGACCTGGCTGTTCCATCCCAGCTGGCAGGTGCGCGCAGGTGTTTCGCGCTTCGATGCGGACTATGAATTGCGCGCGCAAAAGATCAACAACCGCTCGGAAGACGCGACCGAACTGGGTCTCGATTATCTCGCCGCCAGCGGCAGCAAGGTGGGCGTGCAGCTGCGCCGCCTGAAGTCGGACTATCAATTCAAGGGCGGCGCAGGGACGGGTTTTCCCGATAACGATTACACGCAGGATGAAATCAAGGCCAATGTGCTGTGGCTCGTCAGCGGACCGACCAAGCTGTCGTTCCTCGGCGGCTGGGTGCGGCGTACGCATCCGCTGTCGGGTGCGGGCAGCAGCAGCGGCACCAACGGCCGCCTGATTGCCGATTGGGTGGCGACGGGAAAATTGCGTTTCAATGCGGCACTGTGGCGCGAATTCCAGGTGGTCGAGGGCGGCATCGTTGGTAGCAGCCTGAACAAGGGCGCCAGCGTGGCGGCCTTCTGGAGCGCTACGGCCAAGGTGGGTGTCAATGCCCAGGTGCAGCACGAGAAGCGTGACTTCAGCACCATCAATGGCTTCACGGCCCTGAGTGGCCTGTCCGATGCGAGCACCAGCAGTTCGCTGGGCCTGACTTACACACCGCTGCGCAACATCACGCTGGAAGCCGATGCATTTCGCGGCAGGCGCAGTGGCAATCCTATCGTGGGCAGCAATAGTTACCGAGCCCAAGGGGTTTCGTTCTCCGCCAATGTTCAATTCTGAAAAGTAAAATGACGATTAACGATATACCCCTGATTTCCTTTTTCCAGCGTGTGCTTGACCCTCTGGTCATCATGTTCACGCTGTATGGATGCTCGATCGTACTCGGTTCTTCCTTCGACGGTTATGCCCTGGTATTGATGATACTGGCGTTTTTCATTTCATCGTCCATCTATCAGCATATCGATCCGTATCGCGCCTGGCGTGCCGGGCGCATGTGGGCCTATGCGCGCGACGTGATCGTCGGCTGGGCCATCACGGCGCTGATCCTGGTCATGCTCGGCGTGGTCAGCGGCCTGGCGCAGCATTATCATGTCAAGGTCGTGTATGCCTGGTTTGTCATCACGCCGTTGCTGCTGATTTTCCTGCAACTGGCGGCGCGGCGCGCGCATTCCATCCAGGGCAACGGCGACGAAGTGCGCTCTGTCGCCATCATCGGCGCCAACAATGTCAGCGTGCGCTTTGCCGACGCCATCAGCAAGCACCCGAACCTGTTCATGCAGGTGGAAGGCTACTTTGACGACCGGGAAGAGGAGCGCTGGCCAGAAGGCATGGATCACCCGATGCTGGGCCGAATGGATGAGATTGCCGCTTACGTCCGCAGCAAGCAGACCAAGATGATTTTCATCAGCCAGCCCATCTCGGCGCAGCCGCGCATCCGCAAGTTGCTCGATGAATTGCAGGACACCACCACCTCGGTGTATTTCCTGCCGGATATTTATGTATTTGACCTGATGCAGGCGCGTTTTGACAACGTGTGCGGCATGCCCGTCATCGCCATCTGCGAATCGCCATTTACCGGCTGGAACAGCACGATCAAGCGCATGAGCGACCTGGTGCTTGGCTGCCTGATCCAGTTGTGCCTGCTGCCGCTGATGCTGATGATTGCCATCGCCGTGAAGGTGACCTCGCCCGGTCCCGTCATTTTCAAGCAGCGTCGCTACGGCCTGTATGGCGAAGAAATTATCGTCTATAAATTCCGTTCGATGACGGTGTCGGAAGACGGTGCCAAGGTTGTGCAGGCCACCAAGGATGACCAGCGCCTGACGCGCATCGGCGCTTTCCTGCGCCGCAGTTCGCTCGATGAGTTGCCGCAGTTTATCAATGTGTTGCAAGGGCGTATGAGTATTGTTGGCCCGCGACCACACGCAGTGGCACACAATGAGCAGTATCGCAAGTTGATCAAGGGCTATATGTTGCGCCACAAGGCCAAGCCGGGCATTACCGGCTGGGCGCAGGTCAATGGCTTGCGGGGCGAGACGGAAACCCTCGACAAGATGGAAGCGCGCGTGCATTTCGACCTGGATTATCTGCGTAACTGGTCGCTGTGGCTGGACCTGTGGATCGTGGTGCGCACGGTGCAAGTGGTGCTGAAACGGGAAAATGCCCATTGATGGTACGACAGGCTATCAAGAAGATTGCCGCACAGCCAAGCATTGTGGCGTGGCGACAACTCCCAAGTTGCCCGCCGTCTGGCATTTATGTTGACCAAAGAAAATTAGTTGCATCATTTGTGATTTCTATAATTCTGTTGCATAATTTGTACCTGTTGCATGCTAAAGTGATTGCAGAGCCTGTAAGATAGCGTGCTGAAACTATGTATGCATGCATCGTTTTGATCCGCCTGCCCGAAAAGCGTGGCGGCGGTTGAAAACATGTTGAACCCTCTGAGATGGCGAGTCCGATGAAAATGAAACGAATTGATGTACAACACCGCATTCTGACCGCTGGCGTTATCCTGTTGACAGTGGCCGGCCTGGCCGCCTGTGGTGGCGATAAGCAGAAGAAGGTGGGCCAGGCGCTCGCCAGCGTGAATGGCGAAGAAATCACGGCGCTGCAGCTGAACGAGGAATTGCAGCGCGCCGGCGTGCCGGCGGCGCAGCAGGAAGCGGCCAGCAAACAATTGCTCGAAGCGCTGATCGACCGCCAAGTGGTCGAGAATGTTGCGTTGAAAGAAAAGATCGACCGCGATCCGAAGGTCATGCAAGCCATCGAGCGGGCCAAGGCGCTGATCATCAGCCAGGCCTACATGCAAAAGAAATTGAGCGGCATTGCGCCTCCGAGCAAGGCCGAAGTGGAAGATTACTTCAACAAGCACCCTGAATTGTTCAGTAATCGCAAGCAGTTCGACATGCGCCAGTTGCTGATCGCCAGCAAGGATATGAGCGATGCGCTCAAGCAAGTGATCGACAAGAGCAAGTCGCTCGATGAGGTGGCGGCCTGGATGGAGAGCAACAAGATCGATTTTGCGCGTGGCCAGGTGTCGCGCACGACGACGGATCTGGCGCCGGAACTGGTTACCAAGTTGCAATCCATGCCGAAAGGCCAGCTGTTCATCATCAATGAAGGTGAACGCGCGATGCTGATGACGATCGTCGACATCAAGGAGGTGCCAGTCAAGCTGGCCGCCGCCGCGCCGCAGATCGAGCAGTACCTGGTCAATACCAGGACAAAGGATGCCGCCAAGCAAGAAATGGAGCGCCTGCGCGCAGCGGCCAAGATCGAGTATCTGAACCGGCCTGCTGCTTCTGCCGCCACTGCGGCATCGGGTGCCGCTTCTGCAGCCGCGGCAAGCGCCAGCGCTGCGGCTACCGCACGAGGCGTTGCTGGCCTGAAATAAGCATGCCTGGCACCATTGATATTTTGCTTAACTAACTGTAATGACCGACGAGATCGAGCTGATGATGAAACGACTGATACTTTTGATAATGACTTCACTGCTGGCCTTCACGCTGGGCAGTGCCAATGCCGGAGAAGTCGTGCTCGGCGCGGGCGACGTGCTGAAGATTTCCGTCTACGGCAACCCGGATCTGGGCGTGGAAACGCGCGTCAGCGAAGCGGGCGACATCACGTTCCCCCTGATCGGCCAGGTCAACGTCATGAAAATGCCCGTCGCCGAGGCGGAAAAGAAGATTGCCAACAAGCTCGAAACGGGCGGCTTTGTGAAAAAGCCGCAAGTCAATATCATCGTTACCTTGTTGCAAAGTCAGCAAGTGTCGGTGCTGGGCCAGGTGAACCGACCGGGCCGTTATCCGGTCGATGGCCGCCGCAGCCTGCTTGACTTGCTGGCGCTGGCCGGTGGCATCGGCCCCGAGGGCGGCGATACGGTCAGCCTGATCCGCAAACGCGATGGCAAGACCACGACCGATGTCGTCGATGTCGTGGAAATGGTGCGTACTTCCGACCTGAACCGCGATTTTGACCTGGCCGCCAACGATGTTGTATTTGTAGAACGCGCTCCACGCATCTATATTTATGGTGAAGTGCAACGTCCAGGCCCCATGCGCCTGGAGCGCTCGATGACGGTGCTGCAGGCGTTGTCGGCCGGTGGTGGCCTGACCCAGCGCGGTACCGAGCGCAACATCCGCATCAAGCGCCGCGGGGCGGACGGCAAGTTGCAGATCATCGATGCCAATCACGATGACCTGCTGCTCAGCGACGACGTGGTGTATGTGAAGGAAAGCTGGTTTTAAGTGATGGTGGCAGCGCTTTGCTGCCTATTTTGTACCGATTGTTTTGCGATGATATGAGACGGCTTCTATGAATTTCTCCCAGTTTTTACTGATATTGCGCGCTCGCCAGCGCGTCATCTGGATCACCCTGGTGACCGTGGTGGCGACAACGCTGGCGATCAGCCTGCTCCTGCCCAAGACGTACAAGGGCACGGCATCCGTGTTGCTCAACTACAAGGGCGTCGATACCGTCACGGGCCTGGCAATGCCGGGTCAACTGATGGCCGGCTACATGGCCACGCAAATCGATATCATCAGCAGCAAGAACGTTGCCCTGCATGTCGTCGATTCTCTGAAGCTGGCGCAAAATCCCGCCGTCATCGCCCAGTTCAACGCTGCCACGGGCGGCGAGGGCGCGGTGCGTGACTGGCTGGCCGATCTGTTGCTGAAAAAACTTGAGGTCGTACCTTCGCGTGAAAGTAGCGTTGTAGAAATCAGTTTCAGCGGTTCGGACCCGAATTTCGTGGCCGCCATCGCGAATGCCTTTGCGGAAGAGTACCAGCGCGTCAGCATCCAGCTGAAAGTCGAGCCTTTGAAAAAAGCCTCGGCCTATTTCAATGACCAGACGCGCCAGATGCGCGATGTGCTGGAAGCAACGCAAAGCCGTTTGTCCAAGTACCAGCAGGAAAATGGCATCGTCAGCCTGGATAACCGCGTCGACGTGGAATCGAACCGCCTGAACGATTTGTCGCAGCAACTGGTGATGGCGCAGTCGCAGTCGATGGAAGCGACCTCGCGCCAGCGCATGGCGCAAGGCACATCGTCGCTGGAATCGCCCGATGTGGCGCAAAATCCGATGATCCAGAATTTGAAGATTGCCCTGGGCACGGCCGAATCGAAGTTTGCCGAGATTTCACAGCGCCTGTCGCAGAACCACCCGCAATACATCAGCGCCAAGGCGGAACTCGATAAATTGCGCAGCGACCTGGCGGCGGCTATCCGTCTCACTGCAGGCAGCGTGAGCAACAATGCGCAGATTTTGCAGCAGCGCGAAGGTGCCATCCGTGGCGCGCTTGCGGCGCAAAAAAGCAAGGTGCTGGAACTGAACCGCACGCGCGATGAAATGGGCGTGCTGATGAAGGATGTCGAAAGCGCCCAGCGCGCCTACGACGCCACGTCGCAGCGTTTTTCGCAGACCAGCATCGAAGGCCAGGCCGAACAGTCCGATATCTCCATCCTCAATCCTGCCGTGCCGCCGGTCGTGCCGGCGGGGCCGAAAGTCATCCTCAACACCGTGCTTGCCTTCTTCTTTGGCGGCTTGCTGGGCCTGGGCTTGAGTATTCTGCTGGAAATGCTGGACCGCCGCGTGCGCTCCGAACGCGATCTGTTCGATGCGCTGCAAATTCCGGTGCTGGGCGTGATCGCCTGGCAAGCGCCGAAGCGCCGCCGCTTCAAGTCCCTGAAGTCGGTGTTGTCGAGCCGCTTGCGTTTGAATTAATTCGATAGGAAACACAATGAATCATCCTGCACTTCCTGGCCATGTACCAGCACCTGGCGCCCACACGGCGCACGTTGGCGATTCCAGCATCGGCGCCTTGCTGCTGGAGTCGGGCAAGATCACGCCCGAAAATGCCGAACGCGTGCTGCGCATGCAGAAGGAACTGGGCATCCGTTTTGGTGAAGCGGCGCAGCGCCTGGGCCTGATCACCGAAGCCGATATCGAGCAGGTACTCGCGCGCCAGTTCAATTATCCCTACCTGCCGCGCGGCAGCGGTAATTTTTCGGACAAGCTGATTGCCGCGTACGAGCCATTTGGCCAGCAAGTCGAAACCTTGCGCGCCATCCGCAGCCAGTTGATGCTGCGCTGGTTCGCGCGCGGCCACAAGGCGCTGGTGGTGGTGAGTATCAATGCGGACGATGGCGCCGCCATCTTTGCCGCCAACCTGGCCGTGGTCTTTTCTCAGCTCGGCGAGCAAACCTTGCTGGTCGATGCGAACTTGCGCGCGCCGCAACAGCAGGAATTCTTCGGCCTGAAAGGGCGCCAGGGCCTGTCGGACCTGCTGGCTGGCCGCGGCGACCTGGACGCGATCGCCAAGATCGATTCGTTTGTTGCCCTGTCGGTCATGAGCGCGGGTACCTTGCCGCCGAATCCGCAGGAATTGCTTAGCCGCACTTCATTTGCGACACTCAACGAGCAAATCGCCTCGCGCTATGACGTGGTGCTGTACGACGTCGCGCCATTCTCCAGCGGCTCGGACGCGCTGGCCGTTGCCGCGCGCGCGGGTGGCGCCTTGCTGGTGGCGCGCAAGAATGCCACCGGACTTGCCGATCTGGCAGCCTTCGCCGAGCAGCTGGAGCGTAACGGTGTTGAAATTGTTGGTACCGTTATGCAAGAGTTTTAACCCCGCATTATCGCTGCCCCTGCGCATATCGTGCCTAACCAGGCATGCTATGCATGCTTCCTCTCCCCGAATTTGCCTGGCCGCCATGTGCGGCCATTTTCATGCTGTGAACAAGCGCCACACGAATTCTTTTCGTGATGAAATAGAGCGGCTTGTCCAGGCGTCGAATCAATGACCACCCATGATTAAACTATCGCTGTCTGAGCGGACCGGCGCCCGGCAAATATGGCAGCTTGCGATCCGATAGCGGGAATACCTGCCGGTGGAGACACGATGCACGTATTGACAAGGCCAGACCATGTTCAACATCAAGCCAGGCCGGGTTTGTATTGCGCCAGCAAGGATGGGAAATGTATAGTGGGCAAACGATGTATTTCCACAATGGAGGGATGGCAACATGAAATTTCTGTTCGAAACAATCCGGCAATTGAGCAGCGATCGCAGGGGGCCAGATGCCGGCGGCGCCATAGCGGGCGCAGGACGTGTGCGCCGCGGCGCGCTGGGCGTGTTGCTGACTGCGGCGATGGCCGTTGCCGTGCCTGCCGGCGCCACTTGCCTGGACAAGGCGCCCTTGCGCGGCGTCAACCTGGCCGGGGCGGAATTCAATGGTGGCAAGATTCCCGGTACCGTATTCAAGGATTTCATGTATCCAAGCACGAACGATATCAGCTACTTTGCCAATCTGGGCGCGAACATGCTGCGCCTGCCGTTCCGCTGGGAACGCTTGCAGCCTGTCGCCGGCGGTCCGCTCGACCCGACACAGCTGAGGTTTATTGCCAAGGTGGTGGAGACGGCGAAGTCGCACGGCATGTGCGTGCTGCTTGATGCGCATAACTATGGTGCCTACAACAATATTCCATTGGGCAGGCCTGGCGCCACGACCGAGGACTTCGCCGATTTCTGGGTACGCATGAGTGCAGCCTTCCCTGATACTGATACGGTCGCGCTTGGACTCATGAACGAGCCGGTGCTGACGAGCCTGAGGCAATGGGGCGAAACGTCCAAGGCCACGCTGGCAAAATTGCGTGAAAATGACGCGAAACACCTGGTCGTCATTGCTGGCGGTACCTATAGCGGCGCGCATGACTGGGCCACGCCGCGCGATGGCGTGTCCAACGCCACGACTTTTGCTAGCGTGAAAGACCCGTTGGCGCGCACCTTGATCGAGGTGCACCAGTATGTCGACTCGAATTACTCGGGAACCAAGGCCGATTGCATCTCTCCGGCCAAGCTGACTGATATCCTCGAAAAGGTCAGGGTCTGGGCCGTGGCCAACAAGCAAAGTGTGTTCATGGGCGAATTTGGCGTTGCCGACACGCCAGAGTGCCGACCCACCTTGCAGGCGGCGCTGACGTCGATGCGTAACGCGCCATGGGCCGGTTGGACGTACTGGTCAGCGGGCGCGTGGTGGGGCAAGAATTATATCTTCAGTGTGCAGCCGGTCGTGGGCGTGACGCGTAATTCCCTGACCCTGCTGCAGGCCGAGTGGCAAAAATAGACGGTGGCGTAGCGTTGTGCCACGACGCTTGTTGCGCACGCATGGTCGCGCCAGTTGGAGCGGTCATGCGCGCCGTTTTATCGCGCAGCTTGCCGCTGAAGTACGCGTGTTGCCGTTCGTGTAAGTCCGTTTCCGTCGTGGCAGCTGCGGCAGGTTAAAGTTGATCAAGAGAATCATTTTTCCATATGGCAAGTGATTGATTGCACAGGGATTTGTCTCTTTTGCCAATATTTGCGCGTGGACGAAAAAATAGCCTGCCCAAATGCAGTATTTCAGCTTGACCAGCGTCGCGGCTCCGTTATAATCTTAATGTTTTGTTAAAATAGTTTCTTATCCTTTAAAGGTTTCTGGGGGAGCTATCTTGCAAATACGATAGGCCGAGGTTTAACCGATGCCAACGATGCTGTGCTGTACCATTCGGTAAGGCAGGCGCTTTTGATACGACAGTCATTCATGGGGTAGTAATGCAAACCTCTTCCTTAAGCTCGCGCGGCGCCGTGATACCGTGGTGGAAGGCCGCCATTCCCGAATGGGGACCGGTCGTGGTCGGTTTGCTGGCCCTGTACGTCCCGTCCTTTTATGACTTGATCACTGGCTTGTGGATGAGCGAGGAGCAGGCGCATGGCCCGATCATCCTCGTGCTGTCGACCTGGCTGCTGTACCGCAAGTGGCCGGAAATGATGGCAAGAACCGAGGGCCAGCCTTCGTCCAGGGCAGGCTGGGTCGTCGCCGTGGTGGGCCTGGTCATGTATGTGCTGGGCCGCTCGCAACAGTTTTCCATCTTTGAAATCGGCTCCTACATCGTCCTGCTGGCTGCGGTGCTGCTGATCAAGCGCGGTACCCTGGCCTTGCGCATCATGTGGTTTCCCCTGTTTTTCATGCTGTTCATGATTCCCTTGCCCGGCATCCTGGTGGCAATGTTGACGATGCCGATGAAGACGGCTGTGTCGTATGTCACTGAACATGTGCTGTTTTTCCTCGGTTATCCGATCGCCCGCAGCGGCGTGATTTTGCAGATGGGCCAATATCAGTTGATGGTAGCAGATGCCTGCGCCGGTTTGCACACGCTGTTTACGCTTGAAGCCCTGGGTTTGTTCTACCTCAATCTGGTGCGCCATACGTCTGCCCTGCGCAACGGCGTGCTGGCCGTACTGATCGTGCCGATTTCCTTTACGGCCAATGTGATCCGCGTGATGACCTTGACCCTGATTACGTATTATTTCGGCGACGCGGCAGGGCAGGGCTTCCTGCATGGTTTTGCCGGCATGGTGCTGTTCATATCCGCCCTGTTGCTGATCCTGGGCGTTGATTGGCTGTTGCAGTCGTATGTGCAGCGGCGGGAGAAAAAACATGCTTGATACACTGCAAAGTATGCAGCGCAAGACGCTGTTCGCGGGCCTGCTGCTGGGCGTGCTGATGGTCTCGACCTCGGTGCTGACGAAGATAGTGACGCCCACGGTCAAGATGTCCGAAGGCAAGCCGATGCTGGACCTGACGACGCTGGTGCCGGCCGAGTTCGGCGAGTGGCATGAAGAGCGCGATGCGGCCGCCGCCGTGGTCAACCCGGAAGCCGAGGCTGCGCTGGCGAAGATTTACACGCAAACGCTGGCGCGCACCTATGTGAACGCCGCTGGCGAACGCATCTTGCTGTCGGTCGCCTATGGCGATGACCAGCGCGGCGAAGCGACGCAGGCACACCGCCCCGAAATTTGCTATACGGCGCAAGGCTTTGCCATCACCAGCAATGACGTGGGCACGCTGAAGGTGGCCGAGCGCAACATTCCCGTGCGCCGCCTGGTGGCAGTCAGTGGCAGCCGCAATGAGCCGATTACCTACTGGGTGACCGTTGGCGACCGCGCCACCTTGCCTGGCGTGGGGCGCAAGCTGCTCCAACTGTTCTATGGCTTGGGCGGCAAGGTGCCCGATGGCTTGCTGTTCCGCGTCTCGAGCATCCAGGCCGACAAGACGGCGGCATATGCGTTGCAGGATCAGTTCGTCAATGCCCTGTTTGCCCATATCGGCAAGGCGCCGACGGAAAAACTGGCCGGCAAGTTCGATGACTAGCAATAACACGGCGTGCAGCCTGACCAATCTGTCTTATTAACCGATGATGAAACAAGCATGACTCTCTACGCCCGCACCCCCCACGCCAGCTTGCCCGACGCTGGCGAGGAGAGCAACAAGCGCCATTTGTTGCTGGCCATACTGATCGCCGCCACGGTTTACCAGGCGGTGCTGTGCTTTGTGCACACGCATTTCTTCAAGGCATCGACGGCGCTGGTGGCGTTTTCCGAGCTGTGCATCTACGTCACTTGTGCCGTGCTCCTGTTGCGCCGCATCGAACTGTCTTTCGTGGCCATCCTGACCCTGATCGCCTCGTATTTGCTGCTGCTGGCCTTGCTGCGCAGTTCGCTCGATCCCAAGGGTTTCCGCGACATTATCATCCTGGTGCTCTTCTATTTTCTTGGGCGCAATTTCGGTGACGAGAAATTCGCCGACCGTCTGTTGAAGATCATTATCTATATCGTGCTGGCGGTGGGCTTTTTCGAGTTGCTGCTGGTCGATGTGTATTCCAAGCTGTTCAATGTGTATTCGTATTACTTGGCGCAAGGCAATATCGCGACCAGTACCAACTGGGCTGAAGGCAGCACCCTGGCGCTGAACGGCATCCGCCCGGCCGGCATCGGCCGCACCATCCTGCCTTTCCTGCTGGGCAACCATCGCGTCTCGTCCGTATTTCTCGAACCTGTCTCGCTTGGCAACTTTGCCGTGATCGTGGCGGCATGGGGCTTGTCCAAGGGCCGCGAGCAATGGCGCTCGATGGCCTTTTTCCTCGGCGCCGCCGCCATCATGATCACCCTGGCCGATTCGCGCTATGGCCTGGTGACCATGGGTTTCATGGTGCTGATGCGCCTGCTTTTTTCAGGACGCGGCAATCGCCTGGTGATGATCCTGCCTTTCGTGTGTGCCGTCATCCTGATCCTGTTCGGCCTGTACTACGATGGGCGCTACAGTGACAACATTCCTGGCCGCTTGTATTTGAGCGGCATTACCATGGTGCGTTTCGGCACGGCTGAAATTTTCGGACTGGCCGGCTACAACATCAACTTCGGCGACATGGGCTATTCCATCATCCTGACGCGCTTTGGCCTGTTTGGCTGCGTGGTGCTGTGGATCGGCCTGTGGATGATCAAGATGCGCGACGAACACGGCGAGCGCTTCCGTACCTATATCGTTATCTATATGTCGCTGATCCTGTGCATCAGCGGTACCTCCCTGTTCGCGCTGAAGTCGGCCGGTGTCCTCTGGTTCTTGCTCGGCTGTTGCGCCGTGCGCGACAAGAAATGGCTGACCTCTCCGCTGCGCTCCGGCCAATTTGTTGCCGGGAAAGCCCATTATGCCGATTAAAGTTGCACATGTTGTTCGCCAGTACTATCCATCGATCGGTGGCATGGAAGATGTCGTACAAAATATTGCCCATTACCAAGCCCGTTGCCACGGTCACATTCCCACCATCATCACGCTGAACCGCGTATTCGTGAACCCGGCCGACATCCTGCCGGCGGAAGAGGTGGTCAATGGCGTGCGCGTGATCCGCATTCCCTATTCGGGCTCGACGCGCTATCCGTTCTCGCCCGGCGTGGTGCGACTGCTGGGCGATTATGACGTGGTGCACGTGCATGGCGTCGATTTTGCCTATGATTACCTGGCCGCCACCAAGTGGCTGCACCGGCGTCCGCTGGTTGCCTCCACCCATGGCGGCTTCTTCCATACCAGCTTTGCCTCGCGCCTGAAGACGATCTTCTTCCATACCGTCACGCGCGCCACCTCGCACGCGTATGCGCGCGTGGTCGGCACCAGCGACAACGATGGCAATCTGTTCGGCAAGATCATCAAGGCGCCGCGCCTGACGGTGATTGAAAACGGCGTCAATGTGGAAAAGTACCAGGCCAAGGGTTCTGCCACGAAGTTGCCGTGCATCATGTATTTCGGGCGCTGGTCGTCGAACAAGGGGTTGAAGGAAACGCTGGACCTGTTTGCCGGACTGGCCGCGCGCCATCCTGAATGGCGCCTGGTGATTGCCGGGCGCGAGTATGACCTCAGCCGCGCCGACCTGGAAGCGCTGGCGCGCGAGAAGGGGATTGCCGAACGCGTCAGCATCGTCGCCAATCCCAGCGATGCGCAACTGGCCGAGCTGATGTCGCAGTCGAGCTACTATATCTGCCTGTCGCGTCATGAAGGCTTTGGCATTGCCGCCATCGAAGCGATGAGCGCGGGCTTGACGCCTGTGCTCAGCGATATTCCGCCATTTCGCAAGCTGCTGGAAAAGGCGCAGCTCGGTATCTTGCACACTGGCGACGTGGTGCAGACGGTGGCGGCAATTGCCGCCGCGCATGCGCAAGACCAGGATGCGTACGCGGCGCGGCGCCTGCAATTACAGCATTTTTCCGAGCAGTACAGCTGGAATCATATCGGCGGGCGCTACGTGGCAATCTATGAAGAACTTCTGCGCAAGCGAAAATAAGCTGGCGTCAAAGATGTTTCCTTGCTGGAACCGTGGTGTAAAAGGTAATTATTTCAAGCGGCATGTCATAATGTACGCACAATAAAAATTAATCTAATTATAATAGTGCTGCGCGGCGGTGTATTGATGCACCGATCGCAGGAGCAGCCGAGACGGCTATGTTTTTCCTTCATAACCGGTGAGCTATCTCAGTGAACAAGAAAATCGATTCAATCTCCGGCCTGGCCGGTTTTGCCGCCCTGATGGTGATTTACGCCCACATGGGTAGCGAAGGATTTTTACGCCTGTCGCACCATTTCCATAACCTGGGCGTGATGATTTTTTTCTCGCTCAGCGGCTTTCTCTTGTCCTACCTGTATCTCGACAAGAAATTCTGTGCCGAGGACGTTACTGCCTACAGCCTGGCGCGCTTTACGCGCATCGCGCCCGCCTACCTGTTCACGATCCTTGCGTCCTTCGTCATCTTCACTTGCTTCGACCCGCAGTTCGAGTATCAGATCGGCACGCACAATTTGCTGCGTCATCTGTTGTTCATCGGTAACGAGTCTGTCTTCTGGACGATAGGCCCGCAAGTGCAGTTCTATGTCCTGTTCCTGCTGCTGTGGAGCGCAACGGCCCACTATGTGTCGACCAAGAATGCCTTGCCACTGGTCTTTATCGTCTTCGCCTGCGTGCTGCTGATCATGCTGCGCCGCAGCCTGCCGGGCACGTTTGTGGGCGCCAATCTGCACTACTTTGCCTTTGGCGTGCTGGCCGGCGTGGTGCGCCGGAAGATGCACATTGAATTTCACCAGCCGCAGTTGATCAATATCATCCATGTGAGCTTGTTGCTGCTTTTCCTGGGCGTCGAATGCGGCTTCATCCAGCTCAGCGAGCGCATGACCCATGAAAACCTCAGCACGCTGGTGATGGCGGTGCTGGTGGCCTTCTTTATTTTCGCCTTTTCCTTCGACTCCCTCAGCGCGCGCCTGCTGTTCGGCAATCCCTTGCTGCGGCTGATGGGAAGCCTGAGTTTTTCACTGTACCTGCTGCACATGCCGGTGCTGTACTGGGTCAAGAAGCTGTATCCGGACGATATTGCCCATCCCGTCGTCGTCGCGCTGACTTTCGGGCTGAACATTGCGCTGGCGACCCTGTACTTCTATACGGTGGAACGCTATTGCGCGCTGGCCGTGAAAAACCTCGGCAAGAAGTACGCCGGACGGATCGAGGGCATGTTCGCGCGCCTGGGCGTCAAGAACAGGGCGACCGTCAGCTGACGCCATGTCCACTTTTTTCTCTCTTTTTACTGATCGAGCGCCGACTTGAAAATTTTGCTTGTGTGTGCCGCCTTTCCTCCCCGCGGCAAAGGGGGCGGGCCGGAAGGCTCGTTCATGATCGCCAGCGGCTTGCTGGCCCAGGGACACGAGGTGCGCGTCGTCACTGTCGGCGACGCCGCCGGCGTGGAACAGTACAAGGGCGTGGAAGTGCATATCATGCGCTCGCCGAATGTGTACTGGGACTACTTTTTTACCAAACGCCCGGCAGCCTTGAAGATGTTGTGGCATGTGCTGGAAAATTTCAATCCGCGCGCCTACTGGCGCTTGCGCCCGCACGTCAATGCTTTCCGGCCCGACGTCGTCATGACGGTCAGCATTGAAAACATCAATGTGGCAACCTGGTTGCTGGCGCGCATGCACAAGGTGCCCGTGGTACACGTCATCCAGAGTTACTTTCTGGCTTGCTGGCGTGGCGGCCTGTTCAAGAACGGCGCCAATTGCACGGGCCAGTGCGGCAGTTGCAAGGTGTTGTCAGTTGGAAAGAAACCGATGTCGCACCTGGTGGACGGGGTCTTTGGCGAAACGCGTTTTGTTGTCGATCAACATCTGGAACTGGGCTACTTCAAGCACGCCACTTCGGCCGTCATTCCCGGTCCCGTGTTCCCCATCGCGGGGCGGGTGCCCAAGGCGCGCGACGGCAAGCTGGTCGTTGGCTACATGGGCGTGCTGGCGCCGCACAAGGGTGTCGACGTGCTGGCCGATGCGGCGCGCCTGATGGGGCCGAACAGCAATGTGCGCTTCCTGATCGGCGGTACGGGCGAGGACGAAGCGTATGTGGCCAGCCTGCGTGAAAAATTCGGCGATGCCGACGTCGAGTTCATGGGCTGGGTCAAGCCCGATGACGTCTATCCGCTGTTCGACGTGCTGGTGGTGCCGTCGAAGTGGAAGGAGCCGTTTGGCCGCATCGTCGTCGAAGCGCTGGCCTACGGCGTGCCCGTCATTTGCGCGCGTTCCGGCGGCATCGCCGAGAGCATCCGCGAAAACGAGAATGGCTACACCTTTGCCTCGGGCCAGCACGACGAACTGATCACCTTGCTACGCGACGTGCTGGAACCGGACGAGCCAGCGCGCATGCGCCTGGCGCAAAATGCGCTGCAGCATTCGCACCGCTTCGATATTGGCACGATAGCCGCGCGCATCAGCGATTTCGTCAGCGCGACCGTGGCCAGCTACAAGGCACGCTCGTGAGCGGGGCAGCGGCATGAGCGAGAGCAAAGCCGAAGGCAACGTCAAGGCGCCTGGCATGGCGTCCGGCTCCTTCTGGGCCGTGCTCGACAATCTGGCCCAGCAGGGCTTGTCCTTCATCATCTTCGCCATCCTGGCGCGGCTGCTCAACCCTGCCGAATTCGGCTTGTTGACGATTGCCCATTTGTTCATCCTGTTCTCGCGCCTGGTCGTGCTCGATGCACTGGCCATGCCCGTGATACGCGCGCAAGAACCCGATGACGGCGTCTATTCGGCGCTGTTCTGGCGCTGCACGGCCGCCGGCCTGTTGTTGTGCGCCTGCATGTTCCTGAGCGCCGGCCCCGTCTCGGCGCTGTTCAGCGCACCATCGCTGGCGCCCGTGCTGCAAGGCATGAGCCTCTCGATCCTGTTCTTTGGCATGGTGCGTTCCTACGAAGCGCGGCTGGTACGGCAGATGAAATTCAAGCAGCTGGCCATCCGCTCCACCGTGTCCGTCATGCTCGGTGGCGTGCTGGGCATTGCACTGGCCTACCGTGGCTGGGGCGCCATGTCGCTGGTGGTGCAGCAAGTGATGGCGGCCGGACTGG
Organism: Janthinobacterium sp. PAMC25594; assembly: GCF_019443505.1. Taxonomy (NCBI): domain Bacteria; kingdom Pseudomonadati; phylum Pseudomonadota; class Betaproteobacteria; order Burkholderiales; family Oxalobacteraceae; genus Janthinobacterium; species Janthinobacterium sp. PAMC25594. Next base: position 2,411,889 of record NZ_CP080377.1, on the reverse strand, counting down.
CGCTGCTGCTGGTGGTGCTGCAAAGCGGCTGGCTGCCCAGCCTGGCGTGGCGCGCGCGGCCCAGCCGCTACTGGCATGATGTGCGCCAGGTCAGCGTCTCCGGCATCTTGTCTTTTGCCAACAGCAATGGCGATTCCTTGCTGGTGAGTCTCTTTTTGGGACCGTATGCGACCGGGCTGTACAACTTGGCCAAGCGCCTGACGTCGGCCGTGTACCTGGTCATCACGGCGTCGCTGCTGCGCGTCTCGCTGCCCGTGTTCGCCGCCGCCAGCGGCAAGCCCGAGCAGCTGCGCCAGGCTTACCTGCAATTGCTGGCGATGATGCTGTTCCTGATGCTGCCCATGCTGCTGTTCCAGGCCGCCCTGGCCGAGCCGCTGGTGGCAACGGTATTTGGCCAGAAATGGTTGCCTGCCAGTAGTACCATCGCCGCGCTGGCACTGCTGTATTGCCTCTCTTCGGTAGCGGAACTGAACAACTATGTACTGTTTGCCCTGGGACACAGCCGCTGGCCGCCGCTGCTCGGTATCTTGCAGCTGAGCCTCGCCGTGATCCTGGCCGCCTGCTTCAGCCAGTATGGCTTGCTGGCGATGAGCTTGTCGTTTGCCGCCGCCTACCTGCTGATGTTGCCGTGGTCGCAGCACCTGGCATGCAAGGCCATGGACTTGCCCTGGACGTCCTTCCTGGTGGCGCTGCAGCCTATCCTGGCGGGCGCTGCGGCACTGTTGCTGACCTTGTACGCGATGGTCCGCTGGTGGCAGGGCAGCGCCATCGTGCTGCTGGTGCTGGCCCTGTTTGCCGGCGCCATCGCCTACCTGCTGCCGATGCTGCTGCTGGGGCGCGCGCTGCGCGGCACGGCAGGGGGCTTTGATCCATTGTCACTGCTCAGGCAATTACGCAATTTGAAGCACCGCGGCGCGGCCGCGGATTGAAGGAGGCGCACAAGCACCATGGAAGCACCAGAAACCATCAACATCAGCCGCTTTCCCGTGCTGAGCACGACGCGCGAGTGGCTGGCGCAGCACTTGCTGGGCATCATCGCGCGCGGGGAAAAGACGGCGCTGTTTTTTGCCAATACCAACTTTATCGTGAAGAACCGCTTCGTACTGGAAGCTGACTCCTCGCGCCGCTACCTCATCGTCAACGATGGTGTCGGCATGGATATCGCCGCCAGGCTGATGCAGGGGCGCCGTTTCGCCGCGAATCTGAATGGCACCGATTTCACGCCGTATTTGTTCGGGCAAAGCGCCCAGCCGCTGCGCGTGTTCATGCTGGGCGCGCAACCCGACATCCTGGCCAAAGCGGTGACGCATGTGCGCACCGTGCTGGGGCAGGACGTCGTCGGCAGTTGCGATGGCCATGCCGGCATCGGCAGTGCGCCCGATCTGGTGCGGCAAATCAATGCGACGCGCGCCCAGGTCGTGCTCGTGGCGATGGGTAACCCTATCCAGGAGCGCTGGATACTCGCTCATCAGGATGCCCTGGACGCCAACGTACTGGTGGGCGTGGGCGCGCTGTTCGACTTCTGGTCCGGCGGCAAGCGCCGCGCGCCCGCTTTTGTGCAGCGCATCCACATGGAGTGGTTTTACCGTTTGCTGCAAGAGCCGCGCCGGCTGCTGCGACGCTATACCTGGGACATCCTGGTATTCCTGCGCGAATGCGCCAGGTACCGCTGACGCGGTCGCTACAAAAGATGGCAGTCTGGCATGTTGCAATGCGCAAAAAATAGTATGAAAAAGGTAATAGTGTTGCCAAATTGGTGATATTCTATCGCTTCGGGTAGGCGCAGGCAGAGTTCGGCGTCCCCACTGACATTGGAGCGTGAAATGAAAGCAATGATTTTGGCCGCAGGAAAGGGGACGCGCGTGCGCCCGCTGACCTATGACTTACCCAAGCCCATGATCCCCATCCTGGGCAAGCCCGTGATGGCCTATCTGATCGAGCACCTGGCCAAGTATGGCGTGCGCGACATCATGGTCAATGTCAGTTACCTGCATGAAAAGATCGAAGAGTATTTCGGCGACGGCCATCAGTATGGCGTGCAGATCGGCTACTCGTTCGAAGGCTATATGACCGATGCCGGCGTGGTGGTGCCACAGCCGATAGGCTCGGCCGGCGGCATGAAGAAGATCCAGGAATTCGGCGGCTTTTTTGACGATACCACCATCGTCCTGTGCGGTGATGCGGTGATCAACCTCGACATCCAGTCGGCCCTGTTCGAGCATCGCCGCAAGGGGGCGCTGGCCAGCGTGATCACGCGCGAAGTGCCGTGGGACAAGGTGTCGAGCTATGGCGTGGTGGTCAGCGACAAGGATGGCCGCATCCAGGCGTTCCAGGAAAAGCCCAGCCAGGAAACGGCCCTGTCGAACCATGTCAGCACCGGCATCTATATTTTCGAGCCTGCCGTGCTGGACTTGATACCCAAGGACACGGTCTTCGACATCGGCTCGGACTTGTTTCCCCTGCTGGCAGAAAAAGGCTTGCCTTTCTACGCCCAGTCGCGCACGTTCAACTGGATCGATATCGGCAACATCAAGGATTACTGGGAAGTATCGCAAAGCGTCATGATGGGGGAAGTGGCCCACATGGACGTGCCTGGTGTACAGTTGGAAGAGGGCATATGGGTGGGCTTGAATACGAGTATAGAGTGGGAAGGCACGCACATCGAAGGGCCCGTGTATATCGGCTCGGGCTGCAAGATCGAGGCGGGCGCCACCATCATCGGCCCCACCTGGATCGGTCATGGCAGCCATATCTGTTCCGGTGCGCGCGTGGTGCGCAGCGTGCTTTTTGAATATACGCGCGTGCTGCAGAACATTGCTCTGGAAGAAGTTATCGTCTTCAAGGAATACAGTGTCGACCGCAACGGAGACATGAAACACGTGTCCGAATGCCTGACCGATCAATGGTCGAACGCGCGCGACCGGCGCAGCAAGCGCCGCAGCCCCGTTGAACTTGCATTATTGAAATAAATAGAGGACGTCCACCATGAAGATTTATCCCGTCATCCTGTCCGGCGGCGCCGGCAGCCGCCTCTGGCCCCTGTCGCGCGCAGCGCTGCCCAAGCAGCTGTTGCCGCTGGTATCCGACAAAACCATGCTGCAGGAAACGGCGCTGCGCCTGGCTGGCTGGCCGGAGATGATGGCACCGCTGCTGATTTGTGGCGACGAGCACCGTTTCCTGGTGGCCGAGCAGATGCGCGATATCGCCATCGAACCGTTGGCCATCATGCTCGAATCGGCGGGCCGCAACACGGCGCCGGCCGTCGCCGCCGCCGCCTGGTATTTGCAAGCGCTCGACCCGCAAGCCATCATGCTGGTGTTGCCTGCCGATCACGTCATTGAAGACCGGGCGGCCTTTCATGCGGCCATCGACAATGCGCTCCAGGCCGCCTCGCAAGGCGCGCTGGCCACCTTCGGCATCGTGCCGACGGCGCCGGAAACAGGTTATGGCTACATCCGTCGCGGCGCAGCCATCGCGGGCAGCGAAGCGTGCTACCAGATCGACCGTTTCGTGGAAAAACCCGATGCGCCGACCGCGGCCGGCTTTGTTGCCAGCGGCGACTACTTCTGGAACAGCGGCATGTTTCTCTTCAGCGCCGCCAGCTATTTGCAGGAATTGACGCAATTCCAGCCCGCCATGGCCAGCGCCACCGAAGCGGCAGTGCGCCTGGCTTACCGCGACCTCGATTTCTGTCGCCTGAGCGAGAAGGAGTTCGCCGCCTGTCCCGCCGACTCCATCGATTATGCCGTGATGGAACACACGAGCCGCGCCGTGGTCGTGCCGGCCGATATCGGCTGGAGCGACGTGGGCTCCTGGTCCGCGCTGCGCGAGGTCTTGCCGCGCGATGCAGCCGGCAATGCCGTGCGCGGCGATGTGTACCTGGACGACGTGAGCAATTCGCTGGTGCGCGCCGAAAGCCGCATCGTGGCGCTGATCGGCGTGCAGGACGTGGTCGTGGTGGAAACGGCGGACGCCGTGCTGGTGGTGCACAAGGACCAGGTACAGCGCGTCAAGCAAGTGGTTTCCCACTTGCAAAGCACGGGCCGTACCGAGCATTTGCAGCACACCAAGGTGTATCGCCCATGGGGTTGCTACGAAGGCATCGACCTGGGCGACCGTTTCCAGGTCAAGCGCATTACGGTCAATCCTGGCGGCAAGCTGTCCCTGCAGATGCATCATCACCGCGCTGAACACTGGATCGTCGTCAGCGGCACGGCGCAGGTGACGTGCGGCGATGAAGTCAAGTTGCTGAGTGAAAACCAGTCGACCTACATTCCTATCGGCATGACGCATCGCCTGGAAAATCCCGGCCGCCTGCCGCTGCACCTGATCGAAGTGCAGTCCGGCAGCTACCTGGGCGAAGACGATATCGTGCGCTACGAAGATGTCTACAAACGCGTCTAGGCACGCATGCAGCGCCAGGACGACGGTTCTGGCGTTCGGAGGTCTTCATCGAGCGGCATTTTCCGGCAATATCGCTTGGTAAAGCAAAGTCTTTCAAGGTAGATTAGTAACATGCCGCAAGCGTTTCTTGCCCCTTCGACCAGTACAGGCCAGTCTCTCCGCTTTGAAATACCTGCTCTTACCCTTGCTCGCCAGCGTCCTGGTGCAGGCCGACGCCCGCGCCCAGTTTGTCGCCCCCGCCATGTCGCCGGCGCTATCGGCCGGGCAGCTGGCGCTGGTGGTCAACGACGATGAGCCCAATAGCGTGGCCATCGCCGACTATTATCGGCAGGCGCGCAATATACCGGCTGCCAATATCGTTCACGTGCGCATCGCCAATCGTCCGCACAAGCTCAGCGCCGTCGAGTTCGCTACTCTGAAAAAGCAGATCGACAGCCAGCTCAGCCCTGAAATCCAGGCCGTGCTGATGGTCTGGACGGCGCCGTACGCCGTCGAATGCAATTCCATCACTTCCGCCTACACCTTGGGCATCGATGCGGGACTGTGTGCACGCAGCTGCGGCGCGGGCCAGCCCAGTCCCTATTTCAATGCCGCGCACGGCCTGCCGTATGCGCAATACAAGATGCGCCTGAGCATGCTGTTGCCCACCGAATCGGTGGCGCAGGCGCGCGAGCTGATCGAGCGTGGCGTCAGCGCCGGTTTTCGCCTGCAGGAAGCGAATGCGTATTATTTGACGACCGGTGAAACGGCGCGCAACAGCCGTGCGCCGTTTTTCCCGCCGGCAGGACGTTTGCCGACAAAAAAACTGAACATCAAGCGCCTGCGCGCCGACGAGCTCGACGGCGCAACGGACATCATGGTCTACCAGACGGGCATGGCGCGCGTGGCCAAGCTTGACACGCTCAAGTTTGCAGCGGGCGCGCTGGCCGATCATTTGACGTCGTATGGCGGCGACTTGTTGGGAACGGGGCAGATGAGCAGCTTGCGCTGGCTCGAGGCGGGTGCCACGGCCAGTTATGGCAGCGTTAGCGAACCGTGTAATTACTGGCAGAAGTTTCCGCAACCGACGGTGCTGCTGCAGCGCTATCTGTCCGGCGATACGGCGATCGAGGCTTACTGGAAGAGCGTGGCCTGGCCGGCGCAGGGCATCTTCATCGGCGAACCGTTGAGTACGCCATACCGACGCTGACAGGTATTAGCTGCGGCGGCGCAGCGCCAGGCTGACGAGGGCCAGTCCGGCCAGCAGCATGGCCCAGGTGGACGCTTCCGGGATGGCCGGGATATTCGGATCGACCGGCGTCACCACCGGTGGCGTCACTACCGGAGGTGTCACGACGGGCGGCGTTACGCTCGCGACGGTCGGATTGGTGCCAAACACGCCAGGGTCGCCGGAAGCGCCGCCAGTGGCGTCGGGGCTGACGAAGCTGGCAGCTGCCAGGCGTTCGGTGCCGCCAGCACTCGCCGCAGGCCAGCCGACCAGGCCAGCCGGCGCGAATGGCTGCAACGTTGATGCCGCATTGAAACTGTCCGTGCCCGTGCTGGTCAAGGCGCCAGGTATGGAAGCGAGCGGACGGCTGCTCACGCTGCTGAACTCCAGCGCATCCGATGGCAAGCGTTTTACGCCGGTCTTGGCATCGTCGCTGGGCAGGCTGCGGTGATAGGCGGCATCGTCACCGATGCTGCTGACCGCGCCGGGACCGACGCCATCATTCTTGAATTCATCGTAATTGATATCGCCATTGGACAGGCTGCACGGGCTGCTCACGCCTTCCATGCTGACGCCGGATGCGCCCTGGCCCTGCGCTTCTTTCGTGTTTCCATCTTGCATGGACTGCGAGCAATTCGGTTTTTTGCCAGGCGGCACGGCTTGCGGATTGACATAGTAACCAGCGTAGGTATTCGCCTGGGCCGGCAGCAGAGGCAGCAGCAGAGATCCTGCAAGCAACAGTGTTGAGTATGAAGGGTAACTATTTTTTCTCATGATCAATCTTTCCTATCCCTGCTGTTTGCCCGTTGCCGTGGCTGCTGGCGGCAACTGAGAGTCTGTTTGCCGCCAGATGTTTATCTAGCGCAAACAAATGGTAGCATACTTGCACTCTACGCAATTTCCCATAGTTTATTTTTATTATCAATTCATACATTTATGCATACTTTTATGCAACAAAATATTGTGTGATAGTCCAGCTTGGCATTCCTGTACGTGCAAAGTGCATGCATTCCAGTCAACTTTTGTCATCAAGCGGTCACGCTTGAATATTACTATCATCTGATAGTAAAAAGACTATTTAGTTGGCTAATGTTATTGCCTGAAATTCAGCGCCGCCTGCTTGTATTGGCAGACCGGAACTTTAAATTTCCACCAGGAATTTTCATGAAAAATACTTACACTCCGGCTCACCCTGCATCAGCCGGGCGGTCCCTGCGCGCCGCGCCGTGGCGCCTGACCCTCATGGCGGGCTTGCTGTCGTCGCTGGGCATGCCGGCACTGGCCGCTTCCGATATCGTCATCAGCCAGGTGTATGGTGGTGGCGGCAATACGGGGGCGCTATACCGCAACGATTTCATCGAACTGTTCAACCGTGGCGCCAGTCCCGTGAACCTGAGCAACTGGAGCGTGCAATATGCTTCCGCCACCGGCAGCAGCTGGGCAGTGACGGCCTTGCCGGCTATCGATTTGCAAGCGGGCCAGTATTTGCTGGTGCAACAAGCCAAGGGCGCGGGCGGCACGCAGGACTTGCCCACGCCCGATGCCGCGGGCAGCCTGGCCATGTCGGGCACGGCGGGCAAGGTGTTGTTGAGCAATAGCAAGACGGCGCAAACGGTGGTCAACCCGACGGGCGCAGCCGTCATCGACCTGGTCGGCTTCGGCACGGCCAACGGTTTCGAGGGCAATGTGGCGCCCGCACCATCGAACACCCTGTCGATTGCGCGCGCGAACGGCGGCTGCAGCGATACGGACGACAATGGCTTGGACTTCGCCAGCGGCAGCGTGACGCCGCGCAACACGGCCTCGCCGCGCCATGCCTGCGGCGGCCCCGTGGTGCACCAGATCATCACCAGCTGCCCCGCCAGCCTGGCCTTGGCCGTGGGCAATGGCGGCAACGCCGTGCTGCGCGCTTCCGATGTCGATGGCGTCGTGAATGCCGCGATCTTGAGTTCGCCCGCCGTGGCTGGCATCAGCCTGGCCAGTTTCAGCGCTGCCGGCGTGCCTGGCGAAAGCGCCAGCGTGAGCCTGCTGGTGGCTGCTGGCGTGCCGGTGGGCAATTATCCCGTCATCGTCAGTTTCAGCAACGACCAGCAGCAGACAGCCTCGTGCAAGGTGGACGTGGCCGTGCAGGGCCTGGCGGCCATCAGCCACACGATTCCGCAAATTCAGGGCAGCGGCGCGGCCAGCCCGTACGCCAATTCCGTGCAGACAAGCGAAGGCGTGGTGACACTGAAAGTGGGCACCGGCTTCTTCATCCAGGATGCGGCCGGCGACGGCGACCCATCGACGTCGGACGGCATCTTTGTCTACTCGGGCAATACCGGCACCACGGTGCAGCCAGGCGAACTGGTGCGCGTGACGGGCACGGTGTTTGAATACACGCCCACGGGCGCAAAAAATTCCTACACGGAATTGAAAGACGTGACGGCCATCCTCACGCAAAGCGCGGGCCACGCCGTCGTGCCGACGAATGTGACCTTGCCCAACGACAACCTGGCGGCCGTGGAAGGCATGCTGGTGCGCTTCACGCAACCGTTGACCGTGTCGCAGAACGCCTACCTGGGCGCGCGCGGCGAATTGACCCTGTCGGCCGGACGGCGCGAAGTGCCGACCAACCGTTACCCTGCCGGCTCCGCCGAAGCGCAAGCCTTGATCGCGGCCAATGCGAACAACCTGATCGTGCTTGATGATGGCATCTTCGTTGCACCGCCGACGATACCGTATATCGGCCAGGATGGCACCGTGCGCAGCGGCGATACGGTCGCCGACCTGACGGGGGTGGTCGATTTTGGCACCATCGGCGGTGGTGGCGCCGCGTACAAACTGCAGCCGACGCAAGCGCCGCAGTTTTCGCGTGATAACCCGCGCGGCGGCGCGCCGGAATTGGCGGCAGGCAACGTCAAGGTGGCCAGCGCGAATGTGCTCAATTTCTTCACGACCTTTACGAATGGCAGCAACGTGTTTGGCCAGACGGGGCAGGGCTGTACCCTGGGCACGTCGACCAGCAAGAGCAATTGCCGCGGTGCCGACAACCTAGCGGAATTCGTGCGCCAGCGCGACAAGATTGTCGCCGAACTGAAAGCCATCGACGCGGACGTGGTGGGCTTGATGGAAATCCAGAACAATGGCGAAACGGCCGTCACCTACCTGGTCGAGCAGCTCAACGCTGCCATCGGCGGCGTCACCTACGCCGTGGTGCCGAAGCCGGCCGCGACCGGCACGGACGCCATCCGCGTGGCGATGATCTACAAGCCGGCCAAGCTGGGCCTGGTGGGCGGCGCCTTGTCGGATGCCAACGCCATCAACAACCGTCCGCCGATGGCGCAAACCTTCCGCGCCGGCAATGGCGAGAAATTCTCGCTGATCGTCAATCACCTGAAGTCGAAGGGCAGTTGCCCGTCCGGCGGGCTGGACGCGGACCAGAACGATAGCCAGAGTTGCTGGAACGCCACGCGCGTGCAGCAGGCGCAGCGGCTGGTGGGCAGTTTCGTGCCGCAAGTGGCAGCCGCTGCCGGCGACGCGGACGTGCTCGTCATTGGTGACTTGAACTCGTATGGCGCGGAAGACCCGATCCAGGTCATCACGGGCGCCGGCTTCGTGAATGAACTCGAGCGTTTCGTGCGTCCGTCCGGCATGCCGTATTCGTATGTGTTTGGCGGCCAGAGCGGCTACCTCGACCATGCGCTGGCCAGCGCCGCACTGAGCCCGCAAGTGGTCGGCGTGGCCGAGTGGCATGTCAATGCCGACGAGCCGGAAGTGATCGACTACAGCATCGATGCGGCCAAGCCGCAAGACTTGTACAACGCCTTGCCGTACCGCGCCTCGGACCACGACCCCGTCGTCGTCAGCCTGGACTTGCAGCCCGCCTACCGCGACATCACGGCCGCCGTGGCGCAAGCCAGCTCGGGCCTGACGTTCAACCGCGCGACGCAAAAGTACACGGGCACGTTCTCGTTCACCAACACGGGCCGCAGCGCCTTGAGCGGCCCGTTCCAGGTGGTGTTCGGCGGCTTGCCGGCGGGCATCAGCCTGAGCAACGCCACGGGCAGCCATGCGGGCGCCCCCTACGTCACGGTGAACGGGGCCAGCCTGGCGCCGGGCGCGACGGCTTCGGTTGCCGTCAGCTTCAGCAATCCGTCGAAAGTGACGATCCATTATTCCGCCAGCATCTACGCCGGCAACTTCTGAGGACACCATCATGTTGACAACGACACTCAACCGTACCCTGTGCCGCGCCGTGCTGGCCGCCTTGCTTGCTGGCAGCTCCAGCCTGGCGCTGGCGGACACGCTCAGTTACCACGTGGAAATCGACACGCGCCAGTTCTCGGGCGCCGGCTTCCTCGACTTTGCCTTTATCGCCGGCAACAGCTCCGCACCGGGCGCCAGTGCCACCTTGAGCAACTTCTCGGGCGCGTTCGGCGCGCTGGCGTCGCAGGAAGGCAATGTCAGCGGCAGCGTGCCGGGCACCTTGACCTTCGGCAATAGCGGCGCCTACAACGACTGGTTTCACAACGTGACCCTGGGCGGCAAGTTCGCATTCAACGTGGTCTTCGGCGGCGACTTCCTGAACACGGCCGGCAACGCGGGCACGACGTTTGGCGTGGGCATGCTCGACTACACCGGCATGTCCTACATGGGCAACGCGAATGGCAACTTGCTGCAATTCGAACTGACGCCGGTCAATGGCGGCTTGCCCGCCAGCATCGCCGGCAGCACCTATGCCAGCATCGCGTCGATATCGGCCGTGCCGGAGGCGTCGGAATGGATGATGCTGACGGGCGGCCTGGCGCTGATCGGCTTTGCCTTGCGCCGCCGCCAGCGCCTGCCAGTGGCGTAAGCACCGGCTCTGCCGGCCCGGGCCAGGCTTCAGCGCTGCGCATCGGGCACGCTGCGCGCGCCCCTGTCATTGACATGCTCTTCGGTATCGGGGGAAACGCGCGCGACGAGGGGGCTGGCGCGCAGGCGCTTGACCTCGGCTGGCGTCAGCAGGGCGGCAAAGCCGTTCAGCGCGGCCGTATATTGGTATTGCACCGTGGCATCGGGTATCAGCGCCAGCACGGTGCGCCGTCCCGCTTCCCGCTGCGCCGCGTCGGGCAGCGGGGTCAATTGCACACACAGTTGCACAATATACGGTTGGCGCTGCACCGCCGATACGCCCGCTGGCAGCACGCTGGCGGCGGCCAGGAGGGCAAGGCTCAAGCGGATTGTAGACATGCAATTCCTTCGGCAGGTGGCGGCGGCAGGGCCGCTCATGCGCCGATTGTACGCCCGCGCCAGGTCCGGTGGCACGCGATTTGCGTTAGTGCAAACGCGATGGTTTCCCCAGGGTTTTTGTTGTTTTCAGTACAAATAAAAGATTGTATTAACCATAAGCGGCATGGTAGCCTGCTAGGCATCAGGCAGGCGCGCGCCGTCTGTGCGCAGCCACCAGCGGCGCACATGGCGGCAATGTATTGAAGGTAGGCAAGAAGGAGTTACCGGATGCATGCAGCACACAGGCAGAACTTTGCGGCAACGCGCCATGCGCGCGGCTTTACCTTGCTCGAATTGCTGGTCGTCATCGTGATCATCGGCTTGCTGGCGGCCTATGTCGGCCCCAAATATTTCGCCCAGCTGGGCAAATCCGAAGTGACGGTGGCCAAGGCGCAGATTGAGGCGTTTGAAAAATCGCTCGATACTTACCGCCTCGACGTGGGGCGCTACCCGAGCACGGAAGAAGGCCTGGCCGCGCTGCTGGTGGCGCCGCCGGCCGCCGGCACGCGCTGGAATGGCCCCTACCTGAAAAAGGCCGTGCCGCTCGACCCATGGGGCCATGCCTATCAATACCGCGCACCCGGCAGCAAGGGCGAATATGACATCGTATCGATGGGCAAGGATGGCCAGCCGGGCGGCAGCGGCGAGAATGCCGACATCAGCTCGCAATAAGAGCCTATCCCAGTAGATGAATACATCCCCTGCTGGCGCCCCTCAGAAGCGGGGACTGCGTTGATCGTCGTCGCGTGGCTCGCCACGCGTCCTCCTCACGCCTTGTCCGCGCTCCTGATGAACTGCCAGCAGAAGACGCTCCCTACTGGCATAGGCTCTAAGACCAGCGCGCCCACTCTTTCGTCACGGCCACGCCATCATGCAGTTTGAAGTGCGCGCGCTTTCCACGGACCAGGCCGTTGCTACCCTGACGACGTGCGTAATCGACGGCCGCGACGAAGCGGACGCGCGCCGCCAGGCCGAGGCGCGGGGACTGTTCGTCAGCGCCATCCGTCCGCTGCGCGCCACGCCGTTCAGCGCGGCCGGGCGCCAGCGCGCGCGGGCGCTGCCCTTGCTGCTGTTCAGCCAGGAATTGCTGGCGCTGCTCAATGCGGGCCTGGGCATCGTCGAAGCGCTGGAAGCCTTGCTGGAAAAGGAAGCGTCGCCCGCCACGCGCAGCGTGCTCACGCGTCTGCTGGAAGGCTTGCGAGAAGGCAAGCGTTTTTCCGCCGTGCTGGCAGAGCAGGCCGAACTGTTCCCCCCCTTATACATCGGCATCGTCAAGGCGGCCGAAGGCACCAGCGACTTGCCGCGCGCGCTGTCGCGCTACATCGACTACCAGCAGCGCATCGATACGGTGCGCAGTAAAATCGTCAGCGCCGCCATCTATCCGGCCATCCTGCTGGCTGTGGGCGGCGGCGTCAGCGCCTTTCTGATCAGCTATGTGGTGCCGCGCTTTGCCGAGGTTTACCAGGGCGCCGGGCGCAACCTGCCGTGGATGTCGCAAGTCATGCTCAGCTGGGGCCAGTTCGTCACCGAACACGGCCTGCTGCTGTTGCTCGGCCTGGCGCTGGTCGGCAGCGTCGTATTTACGGCCGTGCGGCGCCTGCTGCGCCACGGCGGCGTGGCGCGCCTGCTGGCGACACTGCCCGGCATCGGCGAGCGCGTGCGCATCTATGAACTGTCGCGCCTGTACCTGACCCTGGGCATGCTGGCAGAAGGCGGCATCACCATCGTGCAGGCAATTTCCACCGTGCAAGCGATGGTCTCGCCGCGCATGCAGGCGTCCCTGCAGGGCGCGCGCGGCGCCATCGAGGCGGGCCAGCCCCTGTCGTCCGCGTTTGAGCAGCATCAACTGACGACGCCGATTTCCCTGCGCATGCTGCGCGTGGGCGAGCGCACGGGCGACATGGGCCCCATGCTGACGCAGTCGGCGGCCTTTTACGACGGTGAAATCAGCCGCTGGATCGACCGCTTCACGCGCACCTTCGAGCCGCTGCTGATGGCCGCCATCGGCCTGATCGTGGGCGCCATCGTGATCCTGCTGTACATGCCCATCTTTGACCTTGCCGGCGATATTTCATGATGCATACCAGTCCCGAACCCGGCGCGCCCGGCGTGACCATCGACGCCGCGCTGCTGCAGCGCGCGCGCGCCCTGTGCCGGCAATCGAAGCGCAGCCTGGTCGAAGAATTGCGGCACTTGAGCGGCATCGACGCGCGCGCCGTGGTGCGCGCACTGGCGCGCCCGTTCGGTCTGGCCGTGCTGGAAACGGCCGACATGCTGGCATACGTCCCCGCCTTCGACCTGCTGCCGCTGTCGCAGGCCTTGGCGCGCCACAGCGTGCTGCTGCGCGCCGATGATGGTCAGCTGCTGGGCGTGATCGCCGACCCGTTCGATCTCGACCTGCAAACCTGGCTGGGCGCGCGCGCGGGACAGGCCAGCTTGACTGTGCGCCTGGCGCTGCAGGCCGACATCGGCGCCTACCTGTCGAAGCAGGAAGAATCGGCGCGCGCCGTCGACAGCCTGCTGCCCGGTGCCGCCTCGGACGCGCGGCGCGACGGCAAGACGGCCGCCGTGCTGTCATTCGCCAGCGTCTCGGAAGCGGCCAGCCCCGCCGTCAAGCTGGTCAACTCGACCCTGTACGACGCGCTGAAGGCGGGCGCCTCGGACATCCACCTGGAAAGCACGGCCGGCGGCCTGGCCGTCAAGTACCGGATCGACGGCGTGCTCGATCACGCCACGGCCGTCAACGGCATCGAAGTGGCCGAACACATCATCTCGCGCCTGAAGGTGCTGGCCGAACTCGATATCGCCGAACGCCGCGTGCCGCAGGACGGCAGCTTCCGCGTCGAATCGGGCGGGCGCGAAATCGATTTGCGCGTCTCCATCATGCCCAGCATCCATGGCGAGGATGCCGTCATCCGCATCCTCGACAAGCGCGCCATGATCGAGGCCTATGGCGCGCTGACCCTCGAAGCGCTGGGCTTTGACGCCCAATCGCTCGAAGCGTTGCGCGCCCTGGCGCAGGAAGCCTACGGCATGTTGCTCGTCACCGGCCCCACGGGGTCGGGCAAGACCACGACTTTATATGCGGCGCTGACGGAAATCCACAACGGGCGCGAAAAGATCATCACCATCGAAGACCCCGTCGAATACCAGCTGCCCGGCATTTTGCAGATACCCGTGAATGAAAAGAAGGGACTGACCTTTGCCAGGGGCTTGCGCTCGATCCTGCGCCATGATCCCGATAAAATCATGGTGGGCGAGATCCGCGACCGCGAGACGGCGGAAATCGCCGTGCAGTCGGCGCTTACCGGTCACCTGGTGCTCACCACCGTGCATGCGAATAATGTGTTTGACGTGTTCGGCCGTTTTACCCACATGGGCATCGACCCGTATGCGTTTGTCTCGGCCCTGAACGGCATCTGGGCGCAGCGGCTGATCCGCACCAACTGCCCCCATTGCGCCACCGACTACACGCCCGACGACAGTGAACTGGCCAGCGTGGGCCTGGCGCGCGCCGACGTGGCGCAGTATCAATTCAAGCAGGGCAAGGGTTGCGGCGACTGCCGCGGCACGGGCTACAAGGGACGCCGCTCGATCGCCGAAATCCTCGTGCTGACCGATGAAATCCGCGAACTCATCGTCGATAAAAAACCGATCCGCCAGATCAAGGCGGCCGCGTATGCGAATGGCACGCGCAGCCTGCGTCTGGCGGCGCTGGAACTGGTCAAGCGGGGCGCCACCACCATCACGGAAATCAAGAGGGTCACCCTGCATGCGTAGAAGTTTCGCGAAGTTGAGATTGGGACAAGCATTGCGCCTGGGCGTGGCGGCGGGCCACATGAGCCTGTGGCGCGGCAGCCGCTGGCGCGCGCCCGCCTGGAGCCTGCTGGGCGAAGCCGCGTATGTGCCGCACGCCGGTCTGGGCCTGCATGGCGACTTTGCCGCCCTGGGCCAGGCGCTGGAGCAGATTCTGCCGGCGGGGCAATATGCTGGCTGGCCCCTGGCCGTGGTGCTCGACGACGCGCTGGCGCGCCTGTGGCAAGTGGACATGCCGCAGGGCGCCGCGCGCCTGGCCGACATCGAGGCGGCCGCCGCGCTGCGCTTCCAGTCGCTGTATGGCGATGCGCCCGGCCTGTGGCACAGCAGCAGTGCCTGGGATGCGCGCGCACCGTTTTTCTGCGCCGTGCCGCGCGCGCTGCTGGCGCAGCTGACGCGCGTGGCGGCCGAACGCAAGCTGGCCCTGATCTTTATTACGCCGCAATTTGCGCGCCACTGGAACCGCTGGCACGGCGCGCTGAAACCGGGCGCCTGGTTTGGCCAGTTGCAGGAGAACACCTTGACCCTGGGCGTGCGTCATGATGGAGGCCTGCGCGCCGTGCGCGCGCTGCCCGTGCCGCAGGATGCAGGCCGCGACTGGCTGGAGCAGACGCTGGCGCGCGAAGCGCTGCTGCAAGGCGTGCCCGCACCGGCGCTGCTGCAGCTGTGCGGCGCGCCACCGCCCGCCTGGCTGGCGCAGGCGGAAGCGTTCCACTGCCAGGTTTTTTCCACGCCGGATGGGGAAGGTACCCTGTCGCCGGCCGCCCGCCTGGCCCGCAGCGGAGGCCTGGCATGACGCGCCTCGATATCGATTTCGCGCCACCAGGCTGGCGCCGCAGCCTGCAGCGCGTGCCCGCCTGGGCGTGGTGCGTGGGCGCGCTGGGCGTGGCCTTGATCGTCACGGCGGCGTGGGCCGGCAGCGCCGCTCGGCAGCGCCAGCAGGCCAGCGCGGCGCACTGGCAGCGCGCGCAGCAGCGCGTGGCGCAAGCCACGCAGGGGCCGGCACCCGTGGCGATCGTACCGATTGCGCCGGCGCAGGCGGCGGCCGTGAATGCGGCCATCCTGCAACTGAACCTGCCGTGGCGCGACCTGCAGGATGCGCTGACCAGCGCCACGCCGCCGGGCATCGCGCTGCTGGCGCTGGAACCGGATGCGCGCAAGCGCGTGCTGAAGATCACGGCCGAAACCACCAGCAGCGACGCCATGGTGGCCTACATCGCGCAATTGAAGCGGCAGGAACTGTTCGGCGTGCGCGTGCAGCTGCTGCGCCATGAAATCAACGCGCTCGATCCGAACCAGCCTTTGCGCTTCCAGCTCGAAGCGCGCTGGGGCACGCCATGATGGTTATCGACCTCGCGATGCTGCGCCTGCGCGCGCAACTGCTGCTGCGCCGCGCGGGCGCGCCTGCCTGCCTGGCCGTGGCCTTGCTCATGCTGGGCATGGCCGCCTGGGCCTGGGCCTGGCAGCAGCGCGCCGTGGCGGCGCGGCTGGAAGCGCGTCCATTGCCGGTGGCCTCCCTGGCCGCAGTTGCTGCGGCACCGGTGGCGACATCGAGCGAGAACCTGGCGCGCTTCCATGCGACGCTGGGCCAGCAGCGCCACGTCGAGCAGCAAGTCAAGCAGCTGTTCGACCTGGCCGCGAAAAACGGCTTGCTGCTGGCGCAGGGCGAATACAAGAGCGGCTACGACAAGGCCGGCAGGGTCGCCACATACCAGGTGACCTTGCCGCTGAAGGGCAGTTATGCGGCCGTGTGGCAGTTCGCGCTGCAAGCACTGCGCGCCATGCCGTTCGCCTCGCTCGACGAACTGAGTTTTCGCCGCGAGCAGATCGCCGATACGCAACTCGAAGCGCGCCTGCGCCTGACCTTTTATTTGACTGACAGCGCGGGAGATGCACCATGACGCCGCGCCACTGGCTCATGCTGGCCGGCTTGCTGGGCGCGGGCGCCTTGCTGCTGTTCGGCGAGCGCCAGCCCGTGTCCGGGGTGGCCGAGGCGGTCGAGCGGGCCGTCGCGCCCGCGCGCCAGCGCGCTGCCAGGCCTGCCGTCGCGCAGCCAGCCATCCTGGCACTGCTGCCGCGCAGCGAGGTGGCGGGCGAGGAGGGCGACACCTTTGGCGGCGCCGATGGCGTCTTCCAGAGCCAGAACTGGAATCGGCCGCCGCCGAAGGTGGTAGCCGTCGCCCCACCGCCGCCGCCACCGCCGATGGCGCCACCGCTGCCTTTCGTCTACCTGGGCAAGGCGGCCGCCGACGGCGCCTGGGAAGTGTTTTTGTCGCGCGCCGACAAGACGTATATCGTGCGCGCCCATACCGTCATCGATGGCACCTACAAGGTCGTGACGATCGCGCCGCCCGTCATGACGCTCACCTATCTGCCGTTGAACCAGCTTCAGCAGCTCAACATTGGAGTACTCGAGTGATGTCTCGTTCCTTTTCATCGGCGCCGTTGCTGGCGCTGCTGGTGCTGCTGTCCGGCTGCGCCGGGCAGCAGGCCTACCGCGACGGGCGCGAGCTGCTTGCGCAGAATCACATCCCGGCCGGCCTGCAAAAGCTGCAGGAAGCGCTGCAGCAAGACCCCGGCAACGCGCAATACCGCAGCGCGTATCTGCAGGCGCGCGAACGGGCCACCAGCACCCGCTTGCAGCAGGCCGAGCGCCAGGCGCAGGCGGGGCAGGGCGACCTGGCGCGCGCCTCCTTTCTGAGCGTGCTGGACATCGATGCGCAGAACGAGCGCGCCAACAGCGGCTTGCGCGCGCTCGAACGCGCGCAGCGCCAGGAGAAATTGCTGGCCGATGCACGCGCGGCGTTGGAGGCAAAACAATACGACCCGGCGCGCCAGCGCCTGAACGCCATCCTGACGGAGCAGCCGAACCATGCGGGCGCGCGCGCGCTGCTGCGCGAAGTCGATGAAAAGACGGCGCCGCCTATCGTCGAATCGGGCCTGGCCAAATCGTACAAGCAGCCGATCACCATCGAGTTCCGCGACGCGCCGTTAAAACAGGTGTTCGAACTGATTGCGCGCCGCTCGGGTCTCAATTTCGTCTTCGACAAGGACGTCAAGGCGGACGCGAAAACCTCGATCTTCCTGAAAAACAGCACGGTGGAATCGGCCGTCTACTTCCTGCTGGTGACGAACCAGCTGGAGCAGCAGGTGATGGATGCGAACACGATCCTGATCTATCCGAACGTGGCGGCGAAATTGAAGGAGTATCAGGAAGTGCTGGTGAAAACCTTCTTCCTGGCCAATGCGGACGCCAAACAGGTGGCCAACACGCTCAAGACGATTTTGAAGACGCGCGACGTGGTGGCCGATGAAAAACTCAACCTCGTCATCGTGCGCGACACGCCCGAGGCGATCCGCCTGGCCGAGCGCCTGATCGCGCTGCAGGACGTGCCCGAGGCGGAAGTGGTGCTGGAGCTGGAAATCCTCGAAGTCAAGCGCAGCCGCCTGCTGGAACTGGGCGTGGCCTGGCCAACGGGCCTGACCCTGACGCCGCTCTCCACCTCGGGCGGGATGGGCCTGACCATCAATGACCTGAATAACTTGAACCAGCGCAGCATCGGCGTGAGCGACCTGTCCGTGACGGCCAACATCAACAAGAAGGATGGCGATGCGAACATCCTGGCCAACCCGCGCATCCGCGTGCGGAACCGGGAAAAGGCGAAGTTCGTCATCGGCGACAGGGTGCCCGTGGTGACCACCACCATTTCGCCCGGCACGGGCGGCTTCGCTTCCGAATCCGTCAGCTACCTGGACGTGGGCCTGACGGTGAACGCCGAGCCGACCATCTACCTGAATAACGAGGTGGGCATCCGCATTTCGCTCGAAGTGAGCAACCTGGGCGCGGCCACCATCACCCGCAGCGGCTCGACCCTGTACCAGATCGGCACGCGCCAGGCGTCGACCATGCTGCAATTGAAAGATGGCGAAAACCAGGTGCTGGCGGGGCTGATCAACAACGAGGAGCGCAGCTCGGGCAACAAGGTGCCGGGCCTGGGAGATATACCCGTGCTGGGACGGCTGTTCGGCAGCAGCAAGGACGACAGCCAGAAGACGGAAATCGTGCTGTCGATCACGCCCCGCCTGGTGCGCACGGTACAGCGTCCGGAAGCGCGGGAGTCGGAATTCTCGGCCGGCACGGAAGGCAGCTTTCGCCGCCGTCCCGACATGGCGGCCAAGGCGCCCACGCAGATGCCGGGCACGGTGAGCGTGCATTCCGGCCCGTCCGCCGTCGGCATGCAGCCGGCGCCGGCGCAGCCGATGATGACGCCGGGCCAGGTGCCATCGACCTTGCCGCAGAGCGTGCCCGCGCCGGAAGTGGCGCCGTCACCCGAGCCTGCCGCGTCGCCTTTGCCGATATCGGCCGGCCAGCCCGTGCCGTTGCAGGCGACGCCCTTGCCGTTCTCGTCCAGCCAGCCGGTGCCGGTGCCGCCGCCCCCTGTCAAATGAGACTGGCGCGCGCGCACGGCGGTTTTACGCTGATCGAACTGCTGGTGACCCTGGCCATCCTGGGCGTGCTGGCCACGCTGGTGGTGCCCGTCACGCAGGTGGCCATGCAGCGGCGCCAGGAGCAGGAACTGCGGCGCGCGCTGCGCGAGATCCGCCAAGGGCTCGACGCCTACAAACGCGCTGGCGACGAGGGCCGCATCCTGCGCGCGCCCGACGCCAGCGGCTACCCGAAAAGCCTGGAAGTGCTGGTCGAGGGCGTGCCGGACCAGCGCAACCCGAAACGCAGCAAGCTGTTCTTCCTGCGCCGCGTGCCGCGCGACCCGTTCAATGCCGATGCCAGCCTCAGCGATGCGCAGACGTGGGGCCGGCGCAGCTACGCCAGCGAGGCGACCGAGCCGCGCGAGGGCGACGACGTGTACGATGTGTACTCGACTTCCAATAAGACCGGCCTGAACAATGTGCCTTACCGTTTATGGTGAACCATGGCTGCCGATAACCATGCCGCGCGCGCGCGCGGCTTTACCCTGATCGAACTGCTGGTGGTGCTGGGCATCGTGGCGCTGCTGCTGACTCTGGCCGTGCCGCGCTATTTTCCCAGCCTGGACAAGGCCAAGGAAACCGTGCTGGCGGACAACTTGCGCAATCTGCGCATCACCATCGACCAGTACCACGGCGATACGGGCCGCTATCCCGATACCCTGGAGCAACTGGTGGACAAGAAATACCTGCGCGCCATGCCCATCGACCCCATCACGGAGAGCGAATCGACATGGCTGATCGTGGCGCCGCCCGACGATACGCCGGGCCAGGTGTATGACGTCAAGAGCGGCGCGCCTGGCAAGGACCGCAACGGTACGCCGTTTGCCGACTGGTAGCTGCGATGCATGCTCGTGCGCACCGCCAGCGCGGCTTCACCTACCTTGGGCTGATCATCCTGGTGGCCATCCTGGGCTTGGTGGGCGCGGCCGGCCTGAAGATGGTTTCCCTGCTGCAGCGTCAGGCGGCCGAGCAGGAGCTGCTCGACATCGGCGCGCAGTTTTCCGATGCCCTGCGCAGTTATGCCGCCGCCACGCCCCCGGGGCAGCCGCAACAGCCGCCGACGCTTTCCGCCTTGCTGCGCGACCCCCGCGTGCCGCAGCTGCGCCGCCATCTGCGCAAGCTGTATGTCGACCCGATCACGGGGCGTGCCGAGTGGGGCTTGCTGTACCAGCCCGGCAGCAATGGCATCATCGGCGTGCATAGCCTGTCGCCGGCCGCAGCGTTGAAAGTAGGGAACTTCGAGGCCCGGTTTGCCGGTTTCGACGGCAAGGCGCGGCTGTCGGAATGGCATTTCATGGTCGACGCACAAGCGCTCCAGCCGGCGGCGCAGGCTGGGGAAGCCGGTCTGGCAAATGAATCGGACGCACCATCACCAGGCGGTGCCGCCGCACCGCCGCCATCGTTATTCCCCCAAACTATTTCTGCGCAGCAAGAAGACGCGCCGCCAGAAGCGCCCCAGATTCAGGCTCCGGCCGAGCTGCCAGCCGACGCAGCCGCGGTACCAGTGCCACGATAGCGGGCGGCTGGCAGCGGGACGATGCGTGCGGAACTATTTACCTATGGAAAGTGCTCGATACAGGCAAATAGTTCACTTCGTAAACGGTTATCTCAGACGAAACTTAGATAAAATATTTGCAAGTAATTAGATGTATTTATGCTACCATTCTGTTCAGTACTTTCAGTACTAAAGCTTTTGCTGGCCTGCGCATCGCAGGCATAAATTACTTTTTAAGGGATAAACTATGAGATTGAAATTTATCGCTGCCGGTATTCTGGCTGCGGCGTCGTTCAGTGCTTCCGCAGGTGACCAAGTCATTAATGTTAGTGCTGATGGCAGCGCGCATGCCTTCAACGCCGTCGTCGGCAATGGCATTCTGTCCGGCGGCCTCGATGAAATCTTCCTCAACGGCTTGGGCGCTGGCAAGTACAACATCGGCTTGTCGATTACCGGCCAGCAACTTTCGTTTAATGCGCTGAAATCGAATTTGAACGGGAAGCTGGGTGAATCATTATCGATTGGCAGCCTGCGCTTCTTTGGCGTGGAATACACCGGTGTCGGTCCGTTCAAGCTGCAACTGTACGGTAACGCCTTGGCTGGCGGTAATTACTCGGGGACGTACAGCGTCAGCGCCGTGCCTGAACCAGCAACCTATGGCATGCTGCTGGGCGGTCTGGGCCTGTTGGGCTTCATGGCGCGTCGCCGTGCCGCAAAAAAAGCGGCCTGATCACGTCACGCTGTCTTGTCGTATCGCCAAACCCGCCCGCTTATTCGGCGGGTTTTTTTTCGCCCCGCCACATTGCGCGGGGCGTCCTGCCGACGGCAAGGCGCCGGCGGCGGGGCCCGCACTGCGTGTCAGGCGCTGCGCTTGAAGTCGCGGAAGCGGAAGCCAACTAAAAAGAGGGTGGCAAAGTACGCCACGCCGCACAGGCTCACCAGCAGGGCCAGCGCGCCGGCCCGCAGCAGCGGATGGGCTTGCATAGCGATCCAGTCGATGCGCAGGGCGCCAGCATACGCCACGCCGCCCATCACGATGAGTGCCGGCAGCAGGCGCAGGAAGAACTTGGCCCAGCCCGGTTTCGGCTGGTAGATGCCGCGCTTGCGCAAGCCCCAGTAGAGAAAAGTGGCGTTCAGACAGGCGCCCAGGCCGATCGACAGGGCCAGGCCGGCCACGGCGATGTAGGGCACGAACAGCAGATTCATCAGCTGCGTGACGATCAGCACGCCGATGGCGATTTTCACGGGCGTGCGGATGTCCTGGCGCGCATAGAACGCGGGCGCCAGGGTTTTCACGAGGATGATGCCGATCAGGCCCAGGCTGTAGGCCACCAGCGGCTGCGTCGACATGGTCACCGATTCGGCCGTGAACTTGCCGTAGTGAAATAATGTCGCGATCAGCGGCGTGGCCAGGGTCGCCATGCCGACGGCGGCGGGCAGGGCCAGCAGGAAAGTCAGGCGCAAGCCCCAGTCCAGCAGGGCCGAGTATTCCGTCTTGTCGCCATCCACGTTGGCCTTCGACAGGCTGGGCAGCAAGATGGTGCCCAGGGCCACGCCCAGCATGGCGGTGGGGAACTCCATCAGACGGTCCGCATACGACAGCCAGGAAATGCTGCCTTCCGTCAGGCGCGAGGCGATGCTGGTGTTGATCATCAGGCTGATCTGGGCTGCCGAGACGGCGAACACGGCCGGTCCCATTTTTTTCAGCACGCGGCGCACGCCGCCGTCGGACAGGCCGATGGCGGGATTGAGCGACAGGCGCGGCAGCATGCCGATCTTGATCAGCGCGGGAATCTGGATGGCCACCTGCAGCAGGCCGCCAGCGAACACGGCAATGGCCATGGCGTAGATCGGCTGTTTCAGGTGCGGCGCGAGGAACAGCGAGGCGGCGATGAAGGATACATTGAGCAGCACCGGCGTGAAGGCGGGAATCTTGAATTCGCGCCAGGTATTCAGAATGCCGCCGGCCAGGGCCACGAAGGACATGCAAGTAATATAAGGGAACATCAGTCGCGTCATCCACACGGCCGCGTCAAAAGCGCCCGCGTCCTTGGTCAGGCCCGTGGCGATCGCATACACGAACCACGGCGCGCCGACGATGCCGATGGCGGACACGAGCAACGTGGCCCAGACCAGGGTGGTGGCCACATGGTCGGCCAGTTGCTTGCTGGCTTCCTGGCCATGCTGGTTCTTGTATTCAGACAAGATCGGCACGAAGGCTTGCGAGAACGCGCCCTCGGCAAACAAGCGGCGCAACAGGTTGGGGATGCGGAAGGCAACAATGAAGGCGTCCGTGTAGGCGCCGGCGCCAAAGGCGCGCGCGAACAGGCTTTCGCGCAATAATCCGGTTACACGGGACAGCATGGTCATGCTGGAGATGGCGGCGAGGGTTTTAAGCAAGTTCATGGGGGCAGATTATAGCCGGGCGCGCTACCGTTAAACGCTTAAAATATGGTAACAATTGCTGCCGATTCGCTGCCGATTCGCCCTTGCCAGCCCCATTTTCACGTGTTTTTGGTGTCACACACGGTTTTTTGATTTGCCCCCGCTTGAAAATATCGCTATAATCGAAGGCTGTACAGAATTCTGTTACGCAGACACTAATGTTTGACAGGCACTGGTTTGGCACACATGGTTCGGCAGACGCACAGAACGCACCGGTTGGCAAACACTAATGTTTGCAAACGCACTTTGACCCTGTTTTAGGAAATTCCATGGCAAATACCGCACAAGCGCGCAAACGCGCTCGTCAAGCAGTTAAGCAAAACGCACACAATTCGTCCCAACGTTCGACCTTGCGCACGGCTATCAAAGCTGCTCGCAAAGCGATCCAGGGCGGCGACAAGGCAGCTGCTGCTGCAATCTTCCAAGCATCCGTGTCGACCATCGACCGTATCGCTGACAAGAAGATCATCCACAAAAACAAGGCAGCTCGCCATAAGAGCCGTCTGGCAGCTGCCTTGAAAGCACTGTCCGCTTAATATTCGCCAGCAGGCAAGCCACCATGGTGGCTTGCCTGTGCCGGTACGCTGGCACTGGTTGAAAAGCAAAAACCCGCAGATTCGTTCTGGCGGGTTTTTTCGCGTTTCTTTGCGGCCGCGGCCGCCACTGCCTAGCGCGTCGCGGGCAGGTTGCCGATGCTCATGCCCGGCTTGATGTTTTTTTGCTTGAACCAGCCCAGGTTCATTTCCAGCGCATAGCGCACGGGTACGGTTTTGGTCGAGCAATGGCTGTCGAGCGTGTGCGCTTGCATGTCTTCGATGTTGACGATCTTGCCGCTGGCATCGATAAAGGCCACGGACAGGGGCAGCGGCGTATTCTTCATCCACATGCATTGCGTGGACGGGTTGCCAAAGACGAACAGCATGCCTGCATTCGCCGGCATCTTTTCACGGTACATCAAGCCTTGTTCGCGTTGCGCTTCCGTGGCGGCCACTTCCGCCTGGATCAAATGCATGCCGGCAGAGAGCTGCAAGCTCTTGCCTTGCGGTGTTTGCGCGTGCGCAATGCTGGCGCACGCGAGCAGGGCGATGGACAGGCTGAGACGGCGAAGGGAAGTTTTCATGGCGCGGGACGGTGGCTGCGAAGCGGCGATTAAGCCATGCTGGCGGCTGCCTGGTCAAGCATGCTGCCTGGCCGCGCCGAAAGCGTGGGGTGACAGCAACAGGGCTGCTGCCGTCACCCCGGGGTAGCACTTACTTCACGGGCTTGCCTGCTTCAGCGGCCGGCTGCTTCGTCTTGCGCGGCTGCGGAATCAGGCGCGGTGCATCGGTCGCGGCAGAGGCGTTGACCGAGGCCGCTGCCGGCTTGACGGCGTCGGTGGCGGCCGAGGCATGGCTGGCTGCCGAGGCGGGTGGCGGCTTGACGGCATCGGTCGCTGCGGAAGCATGCACCTGGGCACCCGATTGCGCCAGTGCGGCGCCGGCAAGCAGGGAAGCGGCCAGCATCAGTATTACTTTTGTCATCATCTTTCCTTTTCCGTCATGTTAAGGTCAGATGATTTTAATACATTATCTAAAAATAAATAGTGCTTATTGGCAAAATTTTAGTGCCGAAGCCACTTTTCTTGTCCTGCTCACGCTTTTCCAATGTTCTCGGCTGGCACTTCACACCATTCACCGGGCAGCAGAGGGTGGCTGGCCAGCGAGAACGGCCCGATGGCGCTGCGCACCAGGCGCAGGGTGGGCAGGCCGACGGCCGCCGTCATGCGCCGCACTTGCCGGTTTTTACCTTCTTTCAACGTGATCGCCAGCCACGAGGTCGGCTTGTCGGCGCGCGCGCGGATCGGGGGGGTGCGCGGCCACAGCCAGTCCGGCTCGGCGATGCGCACGGCCTTGCACGGCTTGGTGATGAAGTCGCCCAGATCCAGCGGCGCCTGCAGGCGCGCCAGGCTGGCCGCATCGGGCACGCCGTCGACCTGCACCAAATAGGTTTTCGCTTCCTTGCGGTCGGGGTGGCTGATCTCGTGCTGCAGGCGGCCGTCGTCCGTCAGCAGCAGCAAGCCTTCGCTGTCGGCGTCGAGCCGGCCGGCCGGGTAGATGCCGGGAATGGTCAAATGGTCGGCCAGGGTGAGGCGGCCGTCCTGCGGCGAAAACTGGCACAGGACCTGGAATGGTTTATTGAAGAGGATGAGTGGCATGCTGGTAGAGGAATTGATGTAAGCGATGGTGGCTGCTGGTTGGCGCCGCGAAAGCGTGGCGCCCTGTAAGATAGTGGTGCATAATGTGAAACACAGTCTTATGTCTTATAGAAGACATGGGCGATAGGGCAGCGAGGTTCTTTGGCGCCGCGGATGGTCCGGGGTTTCTTTCCCTGCTAAAGTGCGTTGTTGCCGCCATGTTCGGACTTGTTTTTGTAAACTCTGCAACCGCAGAGCGCGTCGCCGGCCCGTGTTGCCCGCCAGCGGTGTGTCCCACTTCGGAGATCACGATGTATCAACATATCACTGTACCTGCTGACGGCCAAAAAATCACCGTCAACGCCGATTTTTCGCTGAATGTACCAGATAATCCCATCATTCCCTTCATTGAAGGCGATGGCACGGGCATCGATATCAGCCCGGTCATGATCAAGGTGATCGACGCTGCCGTGGCCAAGGCCTACGGCGGCGCGCGCAAGATCAGCTGGATGGAAATCTACGCGGGCGAAAAATCGACGAATGTGTACGGTCCCGACGTGTGGCTGCCGGAAGAAACCCTGGCCGTACTGAAAGAGTACGTCGTCTCCATCAAGGGCCCGCTGACCACGCCCGTCGGTGGCGGCATCCGCTCGCTGAACGTGGCCCTGCGCCAGCAGCTCGATCTGTACGTCTGCCTGCGCCCCGTGCGCTACTTCACGGGCGTGCCATCGCCCGTGAAAGAGCCGGAAAAGACGGATATGGTGATTTTCCGCGAAAATTCGGAAGACATCTACGCCGGCATCGAATACCAGCAAGGCTCGCCTGAAGCCAAAAAATTGATGGATTTCCTGATCAATGAAATGGGCGTGACGAAGATCCGCTTCCCGGCCACGTCCGGCCTGGGCATCAAGCCCGTCTCCATCGAAGGCACGCAGCGCCTGGTGCGCAAGGCCATCCAGTATGCGATCGACAATGACAAGCCCTCCGTGACGATCGTGCACAAAGGCAACATCATGAAGTACACGGAAGGCGGTTTCCGCGACTGGGCGTATGCGCTGGCGCAAAAGGAATTCGGCGCCGAGCTGATCGATGGCGGCCCATGGTGCAAGTTCAAGAATCCGAAGACGGGCCGCGACATCATCGTCAAGGATTCCATCGCTGACGCGTTCCTGCAACAGATTTTGCTGCGGCCGGCCGAATACAGCGTCATCGCCACCCTGAATCTGAACGGCGATTACATTTCCGACGCGCTGGCGGCGCAAGTGGGCGGCATCGGCATCGCGCCGGGCGCCAACCTGTCCGACTCCGTGGCCATGTTCGAAGCGACGCATGGCACGGCGCCGAAGTATGCGGGCAAGGATTACGTGAACCCCGGCTCCCTGATCCTGTCGGCGGAAATGATGCTGCGCCACATGGGCTGGCTGGAGGCGGCCGACCTGATCATTTCGTCGATGCAAAAGTCGATTGCCTCGAAGCGCGTCACCTACGATTTCGCCCGCCTGATGGAAGGCGCGACGCAAGTGTCGTGCTCCGGTTTCGGCGACGTGATGATCGAGCACATGTAACACGCGGGGCAGGGCAGGGTGCAGCGCACCCTGCGGACGAAAAAAAACCCCGCTTCAAGGAAACGGGGTTTTTCACATCTGAGGGCCGGCGATGCTTAGGCTGCTTGGATGTTGGAAGCTTGCTTGCCTTTAGGGCCTTGCGTGACTTCGAATTGAACTTTTTGACCTTCTTTGAGGGTCTTGAAACCGTTCATGTTGATTGCGGAGAAGTGAGCAAACAAATCTTCGCCGCCGTCATCTGGAGTGATGAAGCCAAAACCTTTGGAATCATTGAACCACTTAACTGTACCTGTTGCCATAAAAAGAACTTTCAAAATTAAAACAAATCACACGAGCCATAAAAGCAAGAAGCTTCTTGCCCCCTCCTCGACGTCTCACTTCTTATCAAGCTGTACATTACTGCAACAGTCGATACAGCATTGTTGGCGGAATAAATAATGAAGTCAAGCGCTTTTCCATCGATATTGCCAAATTCTTCACGGCAACCAAAAAAGCAACTCTTGATTTTGACAGCAAGGTCGCCATCTGCGCACTATTAAGAAAACGCGTAAGATTGAAAACAATTGGAAAGGCGTAGATATTGCGCATGACAACCACTGTGAAAGCATTAGAATAAGCGTATGGCAACCAAGCACGACACAGAAACCCTGCTGGAGCGGCAAGTGCTGAAGCCGCCGCCGCTCTACCAGGTGGCCTTGCTCAATGACGACTACACCCCGATGGAATTCGTGGTGGCCATCATTGAGGAGTATTTCAACAAGGACCGTGAAACGGCGACGCAAATCATGCTCAGTGTTCATCGCTACGGCAAAGGAGTGTGCGGCGTGTTCTCTAAAGATATAGCGTGTACCAAAGTGGAGTTCGTTTTAACGCATGCGCGCAAGGCGGGGCACCCCCTGCAGTGCGTGATGGAGGAAGTATGATTGCGCAGGAATTAGAAGTAAGTTTGCACATGGCGTTTGTCGAAGCTCGGCAGGCACGGCACGAATTCATCACGGTTGAGCATTTACTGCTGGCACTGCTGGACAATCCCTCCGCTGCCGAGGTGTTGCGTGCCTGCGCGGTCAATATTGAGGACCTGCGCAAGACCCTCACCAATTTCATCGGCGATAACACGCCGACCGTGCCTGGCACGGGCGAAGTCGACACCCAGCCGACGCTTGGTTTCCAGCGCGTGATCCAGCGCGCCATCATGCACGTCCAGTCCGCATCGAATGGCAAGAAGGAAGTCACTGGCGCCAATGTGCTGGTGGCCATCTTCGGCGAAAAGGATTCGCATGCGGTCTACTACCTGCACCAGCAGGGCGTGACGCGCCTGGACGTGGTCAATTTCATTTCGCACGGCGTGCGCAAGGACCAGTCGACGGAAAGCGCGAAAGCTTCCGAAGGCGTGGAAGACGCGCCTGTCGAGGGCCAGCCGAAGGAAAGCCCGCTCGACCAGTTCACGCAAAACCTGAACAAGGCCGCTGCCGAAGGCAAGATCGACCCGCTGATCGGTCGCGAGGAAGAAGTCGACCGCGTGATCCAGATCCTGTGCCGCCGCCGCAAGAACAATCCGCTGTTGGTCGGCGAGGCGGGCGTGGGCAAGACGGCCATCGCCGAAGGCCTGGCCTATCGCATCACGCAAAGCGATGTGCCGGAAATCCTGCAAAATGCCGTCGTGTATTCGCTGGACATGGGCGCCTTGCTGGCTGGTACGAAATACCGCGGCGACTTCGAACAGCGCCTGAAAGCCGTGCTCAAGCAATTGAAGGACAATCCGAACGGCATCCTGTTCATCGACGAGATCCACACCATCATCGGTGCGGGCTCGGCTTCGGGCGGCACGCTGGACGCCTCCAACTTGCTGAAACCGGCACTGGCGAATGGCCAGCTGAAATGCATCGGCGCGACCACGTACACGGAATTCCGCGGCGTGTTCGAGAAAGACCATGCGCTCTCCCGCCGCTTCCAGAAAGTGGACGTCAACGAGCCGACCGTCGAGCAAACCGTGCAGATCTTGCGCGGCCTCAAATCGCGCTTCGAAGAGCACCATGGCGTGAAATACTCGGCATCGGCGTTGTCGACGGCGGCCGAACTGGCGGCGCGTTTCATCAACGACCGCCATCTGCCCGACAAGGCGATCGACGTCATCGATGAAGCGGGCGCGGCGCAGCGCATCCTGCCGAAGTCGAAGCAAAAGAAAACCATCGGCAAGGCCGAGATCGAGGACATCATCGCCAAGATCGCGCGCATTCCGCCGCAAACGGTCAACCAGGACGACCGCAGCAAGCTGCAGACGATCGACCGCGACTTGCGCAACGTCGTGTTCGGGCAAGATCCCGCCATCGACGCGCTGGCCTCGGCCATCAAGATGGCGCGTGCCGGCCTGGGCAAGACGGACAAGCCGATCGGCTCCTTCCTGTTTTCCGGTCCGACCGGTGTCGGCAAGACCGAGGTGGCCAAGCAACTGGCTTTCATCCTCGGCATCGAGCTGATCCGTTTCGACATGTCGGAATACATGGAACGCCACGCCGTCAGCCGCTTGATCGGCGCGCCGCCGGGCTACGTCGGTTTCGACCAGGGTGGTTTGCTGACGGAAGCGATCACCAAGAAGCCGCATTCGGTCTTGCTGCTCGATGAAATTGAAAAAGCCCATCCGGACATTTTCAATATCCTGCTGCAAGTGATGGACCATGGCACCTTGACGGATAACAATGGCCGCAAAGCCGATTTCCGCAACGTGATCATCATCATGACCACCAATGCGGGCGCGGAAAGCTTGCAGAAAGCTTCGATCGGTTTCACCAACTCCAAGCAGGCAGGCGACGAGATGGCCGACATCAAGCGCATGTTCACGCCGGAATTCCGTAACCGCATCGACGCGACCATCAGCTTCCGCGCGCTGGACCAGGACATCATCCTGCGCGTGGTCGACAAGTTCCTGATGCAGCTGGAAGAGCAGTTGCACGAGAAAAAGGTCGAGGCCGTGTTTACCGAGAAGCTGCGTGCTTTCCTCGGCAAGAAAGGCTTCGATCCGCTGATGGGCGCGCGGCCGATGGCACGCCTGATCCAGGATCTGATCCGCAAGGCCCTGGCCGACGAGCTGCTGTTCGGCCGCCTGGTCACGGGCGGACGGGTCACCGTCGACCTCGACGACAAGGACCAGGTCTTGCTGGAATTTCCGGAACCGCCAGACGCGGCACCGACGGCAGCGCCGGAAACGGTGGAAGTGGAATAAAACACCGAACCAAACCTACTGCGCGTCGCGATTTGCGGCCTCCGATGCTCACTGTGCTCTTGCACAGTTCCGCTTCTCGGCCGCAACTCGCTGCCGCTCGCTACGGTTTTGTTCGGCGTTCAGCGCGTTTCTGCTCTTGTCAAAAAACCCGCCCCACGCAAGTGGCGCGGGTTTTTTTACGTTTTTGTGGGCAATAAAGAAGGTTTTCTTTGGTCGTGCTTATGCCAGAATTGCTGTCCGGTATCGACATGATGTCCATGCCGTCTTATCGCCCTGACCGCTATCTGGATGCTCACATGAAAATTTCCCGCACTCTCGCCTCTCTCCTGTTTTCCGCCGGCCTGCTGGCTAACGCTGCGGCCGCCGCTGCCGCGCCTGCCGGCAGCTATTTCCGTTTTCCCGCCGTGCGCGGCGATACCGTCGTCTTCACGGCCGAAGGCGACTTGTGGAAAAGCAGCGTGCGCGGCGGCGCGGCGCAGCGCCTGACCACGCATCCCGGCTATGAAACGAACGCGGCGATTTCGCGCGACGGCCAGTGGCTGGCGTTTTCCGCAGCCTATGAAGGGGCGCAGGAAGCGTATGTGATGCCGCTGGCGGGCGGCTTGCCGCGCCGTATTTCCTTTGATAATGGCGGCGTGCTGGTGCTGGGCTGGACGGCGCAGGGCGAAGTGCTGGTCAGCACGCAGAATACGGACGGTCCCGCTTCGCGCCGCATCGTCGCCGCCATCGATCCCGTGAAACAGACGCGGCGCGTGTTTCCCGTGGCTGACGCCAATGACGCCGTGCTCGACGATGCGGGCAAGACGCTGTTCTTCACGCGTTTCGGCCTGGCCATGACGAACGACAATGTGCGCAACTACCGGGGCGGTGCGCATGCCACTCTGTGGCGCTATGCGCTCGATGGCAAGGGCGAGGCCGTGCGCATGCATACGCTGCCTGCCGTGTTGGAGGGTAACAACAAGCGCCCCATGTGGTGGCAGGGCCGCGTCTATTACATCAGCGACGAGGGCGGCAGCGATAATTTGTGGAGCATGCTGCCCGACGGCTCCGACCGCCGCGCCTTGACCAGCCACACGCAGTGGGACGTGCGCAACGCCGCGCTGGGCGATGGCAAGATTGTGTATCAATTGGGTGCGGACCTGCGGGTACTGGACCTGGCCGCAGGGACGGACTCATCGCCATTGCCGATCAGCCTCGTGTCCGACTTCGACCAGCAGCGCGCGCGCCAGATCCGCTCGCCGCTCGACACCTTGAGCAACGTGCAGCTGTCGGGCAAGGATGAGCGCATCATCCTCACTGCACGGGGCCGCGTCAGTATCGCCGGCACGGGCAGCTTGCGCAGAGTCGACATCGCCATTCCCGAAGGAGCACGGGCGCGCGATGCCGTCTTTTCCAGCGATGAAAAATCCGTCTTCGCCATCGTCGACACGAGCGGCGAAAATGAAATCTGGAAGTACGCGGCCAATGGTTCGGGCAAGGGTGAGCAGTTGACGACGCAGGGAGACAATCACCGCTGGAAACTGTATCCGTCGCCGGACGGACGCTGGCTGGCGCACACGGACAAGAAGGGCCGCTTCTGGCTGCTGGACTTGGCAACGAAGGGCAACCAGCTGATCGACGACGCGGGCAAGGCGGGCGTGGACAAGCACGACGAAGTGCAATGGTCGCCCGACAGCCGCAACCTGGCCATCGTGCGCGTGGCCAGCAATGAGCAGCGCGAGCAGATCGGCCTCTACAACCTCGCCTCGAAGCAGTTGCAGTTCGTCACCAGCGACCGCTATACCTCCGCTTCGCCCGTGTTTTCGCCGGACGGCAAGTGGTTGTACTTCATGTCGGCACGCAATTTCCAGCTGGCCAACGGGTCGCCGTGGGGCGACCGCAACATGGGTCCCGTGTTCGACAAGCGCATCGGCGTGTATGCGCTGGCGCTGCAGCCGGGCAACCGCTTCCCGTTCCAGCCTGACGATGAACTGAGCCGTCCGGGAGTGAAGCCGGCCGAGACGGACGATGAAAAGGCGGCCGAACAGGCGGCGGAAAAAGCGCTGGAGAAAGCCGGCGGCAAGACGGCCGTCAGGAAGACGCCGGCCGCGCTGCCGGATGTCGTCTTCAAGGGACTGGCCGAGCGCCTGTATGAAGTACCGCTGGCGGCGGGCAATTACAGTGCGCTGGCCATGGATGACAAGCGCCTGTATTTCCTCGAGCGCGACAGCGGCGAGAACAAGTCCAGCCTGAAAACACTCGCCATTGGCAATACCGGCTCGAAGCCGGAACTGCTGGTGGCCAATGTGCGCGAATTCGACCTGGCGCAGGATAAAAAGCATCTGTACTACCGCACGGCGACGGCCACAGGACCGGGCGAGATGCTGGTGATCGAGGCGGGCGCCAAGCTGCCGTCCGACCTGTCGAAGGCGAAAGTAAAAGTCGACGACTGGACGTTTGTGTCGAATCCGC
This sequence comes from Janthinobacterium sp. PAMC25594, assembly GCF_019443505.1. Taxonomy (NCBI): domain Bacteria; kingdom Pseudomonadati; phylum Pseudomonadota; class Betaproteobacteria; order Burkholderiales; family Oxalobacteraceae; genus Janthinobacterium; species Janthinobacterium sp. PAMC25594. Next base: position 2,379,372 of record NZ_CP080377.1, on the reverse strand, counting down.
GCCTGGAATGGAAGCAGATGTTCAACGACGCCTGGCGCTTGCACCGCGACTTCCTGTACGACGCGAAGATGCGCGGCGTGGACTGGAAGGCGGCGCGCGATAAATATGCGCCGCTGGTCGAGCGGGTCACGGACCGGGCCGAGCTCAATGATTTACTCGGCATGATGGTGGCCGAAGTGGGCGCCCTGCATTCGCAGATCCGTCCCGGCGAATTGCGCCGCACGGAGCAGGAAGGTACGCCGGCCGGCCTGGGCGCCGTGCTGGCGCGCACTGGCGACGGCTACCTGGTCGAGCACGTCTACCGCAGCGAGGCGGAATTGCCCTCGGCGCGCGCCCCGTTGTCGCGCCCCGAAGTGGATGTGAAGGCGGGCGACGTGATCACGGCCGTCAACGGCAAGGACGTCTTGGGCGCGCGCGACATCAGCGACCTGCTGCTGAACCAGGCCGACAAGCAGGTGCTGCTGCAGGTCCAGCGAGGTAAAGGCGCGCCGCGCGCCGTCATCGTCACGCCCGTCAACATGGCGAAACAGACGGCGCTGCGCTATGGCGACTGGGAATTGAGCCGCGCCGAGCAGGTAGCCGCCGCCTCGCAGGGGCGCATCGGCTACCTGCATTTGCGCGCCATGGGCGCGAACGACATCGCATCGTTCGCGCGCGACTTTTACGCCAACATCAACCGCGAAGGCCTGATCATCGACGTGCGGCGCAATAACGGCGGCAATATCGACAGCTGGATCATCGAAAAACTGCTGCGCAAGGCCTGGGCCTACTGGGCGCCGCCGGGCGTGCAGCCATCGTCGAACATGCAGAACACCTTCCGCGGCCACCTGGTGGTACTGGTCGATGAACTCACGTATTCGGATGGCGAGACCTTCGCCGCCGGCATCAAGGCATTGAAACTGGCGCCGCTGGTGGGCAAGCGCACGGCCGGCGCGGGCGTCTGGCTCAGCGACAATACGCGCCTGGCCGACAATGGCATGGCGCGTGTGGCGGAAAACGGCCAGTTCGGCGTCGATGGCCAGTGGCTGATCGAAGGCGTGGGCGTGGTGCCGGATGTCGAGGTGGAAAATCCGCCGCACGCCACTTTCAATGGCGCCGACCGCCAGCTGGAAGTGGCGCTCGACATGCTGGCGAAAAAACTCCAGGAGCAGCCGCGCCCCGCCTTCCAGGCGCAGCCCATCCCCGCGCTGAAGTAGGGGACTACAGGCCGGTGACGGCCTTGAACTGTTGCGCGCGGCGGCGTGATACTTCCACCACGCTACCGTCCAGCAGGTGCAGGTCGAGGCCATCGGCCGCATTCGGCGCCACTTGCGCCACCTGCGCCAGGTTGACGATCTGGCGCCGGTTGGCGCGCAAGAACAGGGCGGGGTCGAGCTTTTCTTCCAGCTGGTTCAGGGTGCGCAGCATCAGCGGCTGGTGCGCGCCGAAATGCACGCGCGTGTAGTTGCCTTCCGATTCCAGCAGGCGGATATCGTCCAACGCGACAAACCAGCAGCGTTCCCCATCCTTGATGAAAACCTTGCGCGGCGCGGGCGGCGGCATGGCTTGCGCCCGCGCGCCGGCACGCGCCAGGGCCGTGGCCAGGCGTGCCGCCTGCACGGGTTTTTGCAGGTAGTCGAGGGCGCTCACTTCAAACGCCTGCAGCGCGTACTGGTCGAAGGCCGTGCAAAAGATGACGTCGGGCGCATCATCCAAGGCGGCCAGCAGGTCGAAACCGGAGCCGCCCGGCATCTGCACGTCGAGCAGCAGCAGGTTCGGGCGCAGCTTGCCGATCTGCGCGATGGCGTCGGCCGCGCTGGCCGCCTCGCCGACGATCTCCACGGCGTCCCGCTGCACATGCGGCGCCAGCAGGCGGCGCAACTCGGCGCGCGCCAGGCGCTCGTCATCGACCAGCAGTATCTTGAGCGGCTGACCGTTCATGCCAGCTCCGGCAAATGGATGGTGGCATATACCCAGCCCGCCTGCTGGCGCAGTTCCAGGCTGGCGTGCTCGCCGCAGGCCAGCTGCAAACGCTGGCGCGCATTGCGCAGGCCGATGCCGATGGAGCCGGACGCGCCACGCAGTTCGCCCGTGTTGGCCACCTCGATCCGCAGCGCGACCATGCCCGCGCCGCGCCGCGCCGCGATGCGGATGTCGCCGCCATCGGCGCTTGTCTCCACGCCATATTTGACGGCGTTTTCCACCAGCGTTTGCAGGGCCATGGGCGGCACGCGCACGTGATCGATGCCGGGGGGGATGTCGAAGCTGACGCGCAGGCGCTCCTCGAAGCGTATTTGCTCGATCGCCAGGTAGGCGCGCACGGCGTCCAGTTCGGCCGCCAGCGGCACCGTCGCATGCTGGCTGGACTGCAGCGCGTGGCGCATCAGGTTGGCCAGCTGGTCGATCATGTGCGCGGCCGCCTCGCGGTCTTCGAAGATCAGGGCGCGCACGCTATTGAGGCTGTTGAAGAAAAAATGCGGATTGACTTGCGCCTGCAGGGCGCGCAGTTCCGCTTCCCGTCCATGCAGCTGCAGGCGCAGGGTTTCCGCTTCCAGGTGGGCGGCGCGGCGCAGCGACAGCGTGGTGAAGTAAAACACCGTCCAGGTCAGAAATACCCCGAACCAGAACAGCAGCGCGCCGGGCAGCCATGCCAGGCCACGCAGCACGTCGGGTGGATACATGGCGTGGAAGGCGGCCGTCACGCTGGCCGTCTGGATGGCGGCCAGCAAGGCCAGCGAGGGCAGGATGCGTTTCCAGCGCAAGCCGTTCGCCGCCCAGCCGCGCCGGCGCAGGATGCCATGCCACAGGTGCGACAGCAACAGCCCGCCCAAGGACCCCCAGCAGGAAATCGTCACGACGATGCGCAGCTGCGAGGAGCCGCCATACACGCTGTTGAACAGGGTGAGTGCGCCCCAGCCGGCCAACTGGAAGGTCCAGTACCAGTTGATCCTGGCCAGCAGCGGCGGACGGTGCAAGGGCGCGCTCACGGTCTAGTTGAGGAACTGTTCGATGCGCGCATACATCCAGTCCGGCTGGTCGTACATGATGAAATGGCGCGCCGTGTCGGCCAGCGCGATTTTTACGCCCGGCAGCTGTGCATACTGCTGCTGGAAGGTCGCTTCGATGGCCGCGCGCGGCGCATAGTCCTTGTAGGCGATCCAGGTGCCCAGCACCAGCGTGGGCGAGGTGATGCGCGCCACCTCCTGGCGCAGGTCGCTGGCCATCAGCGTGCCCATGGCGCGGATAATCGTTTCGCGGTCCGAGCGCTGGCCCCAGCCGACGATGCGCTCCACATCGGCCGGCGCCGTCGCCATGCCGGCAACCGTTCGGCGCTGGCTGGCGCTGGAGCTGGCCGCATCCTGAGCGCGCATGGCCGATTGCATCTGGCTTGACATGGCTTGCAGCTGTTCCTGCGTGATGGAGGGCATTTGCACCGCGCCCAGCGCCGGCAGCGAGTCGACGATCAGCAGCTTGCCCGTTTGGGCCGGATGGTCGATGGCCATTTTCAACGCCAGGAAGCCGCCCAGGCTATGCCCGATGATGGCTGGCCGGCCCAGTTTCTGGGTGCTGATGTAGTCGGCCAGTTGCTGCTCCGCCTGCGCCAGCAGGTCGCCTTCGATGGGCGCCACGCCGGCAAAGCCGGCCAGGGTCAGCACATGGCAGGCGCGTCCTGTCTTCGGTCCGCACAGGCGCGCCACCGTGCCTTGCCAGACTTCGCCCGAGGATGCCAGGCCGGGAATCAGGATCAGCGGGCGGCCCTGGCCCGTGACGTCGACCGTGAATGCAGTCGGGGCGGCGGCCCGGCTGGCGCCCGCCAGCAGCACGGTACTGAGCAAGATCAAAGTTTGCAGTGTTCGTTTCATGATGTGTTCCTCCTTGACGACGATGCTAGCGGGCCAGGCGCCGCGCCGCCAGCACCGCGGGATGACCGGCGGCAGGCAGGGATGAACGGTGCAAAAGATGCGGGTGCCGCTGCCGTACCAGTGCTGGCAGGCGTGGCGCATCGTTTTGAGCCATGGTCGTTTCCGTGCTTGAACATTCAGCCGGCGCGCAGGCGGCGCCACAGCGTGGTGCGGCTGATGCCGAGGTAATGGGCGGCCGCGTCGCGGCGCCCGCCGAAGCGCGCCAGTACGGCGCTGGCGCTTTCGTCTTCCGGGCGCGGCGGTGCGGCGGCAGCCGGTGCCGCCAGCACGCTGGGCGCGGTGGCGCCGTGATCCAGTTCCGGCGCCACGCCCAGCACGAAGGCGGGGGTGAGTGCCTGCAGCGGTTCGGCGGCCAAGAACAGCGCCAGGCGCTCGGCCAGGTTGCGCAGTTCGCGCACGTTGCCGGGCCAGTCGTAGCGGCGCAGCAGCGGCGCGCAGGCGATGATTTCCGCGTGCAGGTTGGGGTGCGGACGGGCGCCCAGCGCGGCCAGCGCGTTTTTCAGCGACCATTCGGCCAGGCCTGGAATATCGCTGGCGCGTTCGCGCAAGGCGGGCAAATGCAGGCGCAGCACGGCCAGGCGGTAGAACAGGTCGGCGCGGAAGCGGCCTTCGCGGATGCGCTGTTCCAGGTCGCAGTGCGTGGCGCTGATGATGCGCACGTTGATGGCGATGGGCCGCGTGCCGCCCACGCGCACCACTTCGCGCTCTTCCAGCACGCGCAGCAAGCGCGTTTGCAGGGCCAGCGGCATTTCGCCGATTTCGTCGAGGAACAGGGTGCCGTGGTTGGCCGCTTCGAACAGGCCCGCATGGCCGCCCCGGCGCGCTCCCGTAAACGCCCCGTCCTCGTGGCCGAACAGTTCCGATTCCAGCAGGGACTCGGCGATGGCGCCGCAATTGATGGCGATGAAGGGCCGGTTCGCGCCCAGGCTGCGCGGGCTTTCGCGGTGGATGGCTTGTGCCACCAGCTCTTTGCCGCTGCCCGTTTCGCCCTGGATCAGCACCGTCGCCGGCGAGCGCGCATACAGCACCACCGACTGGCGCAGCGCTTCCATCGCTTCCGATTCGCCGCGCAGGTCGTGCAGGCCGTGGCGCGCGCGCAGGGTGTCGGCCACCACCGCGCGCCTTCCCCTGTTCGATTCGATCTGGGTCAGGCGCGCCAGTTCCAGCGCGTCGTCGAAGGCGCGCCGGATGGCCGTGGCGGAATACACGAAGACGGCGGCCAGCCCGGCTTCCTCGGCCAGGTCGGTGACGAGGCCCGCGCCGACGACGGCTTTGACGCCCGCCGCCTTCAGTTCATTGATCTGCGCGCGCGCGTCTTCCTCGGTGGCATAGGTGCGCTGGGCGATCTGGAAGCCGAAGGTGGCGGCAAATTCGGCCAGTTCCGGCATCGGATCCTGGTAGGTGACGACGCCGATGTCCGGCGAGATGCGCCGCGCGCGCGCCAGCGCCTGCATCACGTCGTAGCCGCTGGCCTTGGCGATGATGACGGGCACCGACAGCCGGCCTTTCAGGTAGGCGCCGTTCGAGCCGGCCGCGATGACCGCGTCGCAGCGCTCGGTGGCCATGCGTTCGCGGATGTGGCGCACGGCGTCGTCGAAGCCCAGGTTGATCGGTTCGATCGTCGCCAGGTCGTCGTATTCGAGCGTGATGTCGCGGAACAGGTCGAACAACCGTGAGACGGAGACGGTCCAGATGACGGGTTTGTCGCGGTGGTCGAGCGGAGGTTGGGGCGGGCGGCGCATGCTTTATTCTAAACGATTTGTTTCATTTTCTTGCCATGCAACGGCATTGCAACGAGCGTGTTGCAACTGGTCTGTGGCGTTTCAGATATTGCCAATAAGGAATATGAAAAAACCCCGGGAAACTGGTTTATGATCTAACAGCACTATGATGCCTGACAAATATATTGTTCAAGTGCATTCCGACCGCTAACAACCGACCCATGGTGTCCATGAACCGCGTACCGACCAGTCCCGATTTCATCGCCGATGCCTTGCAGCTGATCGCCTTGCCCGCCTGCGCCTGCGATGCCTGCGGCATGGTGGTCGCGGTGAATGGCGCCTTGAGCGCCTTGCTGGGCAGGGATGTGTCGGGCCGCCTGCTGGCCGACTGTTTTACGGACGCCTACCGCGCGTCGAGCACCAGCATGCTGCGTGGCGCGCTCGGTGCGGCCGGGCGCGAGCGGCACTGGGACAGCAGTCTGGAGGGAATCGATGCGACCATCGCCGTGCAGGTATGGGCCAAGCCGCTGCCGGTGGGCGATGGCTTGCCGGGCGCGACCCTGGTGTTTGCCGACATCAGCGTGCAGCAGCGCGACCAGCAAGCCTTGCGCAAGACCTTGCTGGAACAGCAGGCCATCCTGGAAAGCGCGGCCGTCGGCATCGTGTTTTCCAGGGGCGGCTTCATCGAGGAGTGCAATATCCGCGCCGCCGAGATGCTCGGCTATGCGCGCCACCAGTTGACGGGCATGCCGGGCGCGGTGCTGTATCGCTCCGCCGAGCATTGCCGCAACCTGGGGCTGGAAGCGGCGCCGTTGCTTTCCAAGGGCAAGCCGTACCGCACCGAACTGGAATTGCGGCGCCAGGATGGCACGCTGTTCTGGAGCCGGCTGCACGGGCGCGCCGTCGATCCCTTGAATACCCATGACGGCACCGTATGGATCATCGAAGATATCAGCGACCACCGGCGCGATGAAGACCAGCTGCGTCGCGCCATGCTGGAAATGCAGGCCGTGATGGACAACGCGCCGCTGGCCATCGGCTTCCAGCGCGACAAGGGCGTGCTGCGCTACAACCGCCGCTTCGCCGAATGCTTCGGCTTCGATGGCGACAGCGGCGTGGGCCTGGCCGTCGCCGACCTGTACCCGTCGCGCGCGGCCTACGAGAACGTGGTGCGGCAAGCGTCGCCTCTGCTGCGACGCGGCCAGCCGTTCCAGGGCGAGATGGAGATGCGCCGCCGCGACGGCTCCACGTTCTGGGCGCTGGCGTATGGCTACGTGCTGAACCCGGAGAGCCAGACCGACCGCGGCTTGCGCGATACGATCTGGCTGTTCGACGACCGCAGCGCGCAAAAGGCGGCCGAGGAGGCCACGCGCCAGCTGATGCTGGAGCAGCAGGCCATCCTCGACAATGCATCCGTCGGCATCCTGTTTTCGCGTTCGCGCCTGGTTCTGCGCTGCAATCCCCGCTTCGCCGAAATGTTCGGCTACGCGCAGGAGGAGATGACGGGCCTGCCCGCCGCCGAGTTGTTTCCCTCGCCCGCCGCCTACGAAGCGTTTGGCGTGCAAGCCACGCCGCTGCTGGGGCAGGGCTTGCCGTACGAGCAGGATGAGACGCTGTTCCGCCGCCGCGATGGCAGCCTGTTCTGGTGCCGCATCCGCGCCAAGGCCGTCGACCAGGCGCACAGCGAGCAGGGCACCATCTGGATACTCGAAGACGTCACGGACAGCCGCCAGGCGCAGATGGAGGTGGCGGCCATCATGACGAATGCCTCGGTGAGCATCCTGTATACCAAGAACCGCCAGATCACGCGCTACAACCTGGGCTTTGCCGCGATGTTCGGCTACAGCGGCGACGAGGCGCTGGGCCTGCCCGGGCGCGCGCTGTACGTGTCGCAGCAATCCTACGAGTTGCTCGGCGCGGCGGCCTTCCCTTTCCTGTCGGTGGCCAAGCCGTTCCAGACGGAAGTGGAAATGATGCGCCGCGACGGCACGACCTTGTGGGCGCAGCTGATCGCCTATGTGGTCAATCCGGACGATCCGGCCGCCGGCACCATCTGGATCATCGAGGACCGCACGGAAGCGAAGCGCGCCGAAGAATCCTTGCGCAATGCGCTGCTGGAAAACCAGGCCATCCTCGACAGCGCCGTGCTGGGCATCTCGGTGGTGGAGGGCGGCTACAATTTGCGTGCCAACAGCAAGATGGAAGAGCTGTTCGGCTATGGCCCCGGCGAGATCAACGGCCTGTCGGTGCAGGCCCTGTATCCGGACGTGGCCGCGTGGAAGACGGCACGCGGCGAGACAGCGCGCGACTTCGAGGCCGGCAGGGTGCACATGTCGGAATACCAGCTGGTGCGCAAGGATGGCAGCCGCTTCTGGGCGCGCCTGTCCGGCCGGCCGTTCGACCTGGCGCATGCGCATGGCCGTTCCGTGTGGCTGGTCGACGACGTGACGGCGCGCCGCGAGGCGGCCGAGGCGGTGCGCCGCGCGCGCGACGAACTGGAGCTGCGCGTGCACGAACGCACGGCTGAACTGGCCGGCGCCAATCTGCTGCTGCAGGGCGAGATCGCCGAGCGGCGCCAGGCCGAGGCGCGCGTGCACCACATGGCCTACCACGACAACCTGACGGGCTTGCCGAACCGCGCGTTGTTGTCGGACCGCCTGGAGCGGGCCATGCTGTCCTCGCAGCGTTCCGGGCGCAAGCTGGCCGTGATGTTCATCGACCTGGACCGCTTCAAGACCATCAACGATTCGCTGGGCCACATGACGGGCGATTTGCTGCTCAAGGAAGTGGCTGCCCGGCTGTGCCGCGCGGTGCGCGCCAGCGACACGGTGGCGCGCCTGGGCGGCGATGAATTCGTCGTGCTGGTGCCGGGCATCCGCGACACCGACGAGGCGGCGCGCGTGGCCGAGAAGGTCATCGAGGCGCTGACGCCCGCTTTTCCGCTCGATGGCCATGTGCTGCACGTGACGCCGTCGATCGGCATCTGCGTGTATCCGGACGATGGCGGCGATGTCGACGCCCTGATGCGTCATGCCGATGCGGCCATGTACCACGCCAAGGGCAATGGCCGCAATAATTACCAGTTCTTCACGCAGACGATGAACCAGGCGGCGGCCCTGCACTTCGACCTGGAAAGCAGCTTGCGCACGGCGCTGGCGCTGCAGCAGTTCGAACTGTTTTACCAGCCCATCATCGATATCGCCACGCGCCGCCTGCATGGCATGGAAGTGCTGCTGCGCTGGCGCCGTCCAGGCCATGGCCTGGTGCTGCCTGACCGCTTCATTCCCATCATGGAGGAAAACGGCTTGATCGTGCCGGTGGGCGAATGGGTCATGCGCCAGGCCTGCGAGCAAAGCATGGCCTGGCAGCGCCAGGGCTTGCAGCCCGTGCCGCTGGCGGTGAATTTGTCGCCGCGCCAGTTCATGCACAAGGGCCTGGTGGCGGCCATCGGCGACGTGGTGCGGGAAACGGGCATCGATCCGGCGCTGCTGGAATTCGAGATCACCGAGACGGCGCTGATGCAGCACGGCGAGCATACGCTGGAGATTTTGCGGCAGATCAATGGCATGGGCCTGCGCCTGTCGATCGACGATTTCGGCACCGGCTATTCCAGCCTGGCCTATCTGAAACGCTTCCCCGTGAAAAAGGTCAAGATCGACCGTGCCTTCATCAAGGACCTCGAGCACAGCGCGGAAGACCGCGCCATCGTGGCGGCCATTATCGCGCTGGCCGACAGCCTGCAATTGTCGACCGTGGCAGAGGGCGTGGAGACGGAAGAACAGTTCGCCCTGCTGCAGGCGAACGGCTGCCGCTATGCGCAGGGCTATCTGTTTTCCGCGCCCGTGCCAGCCGTGAACGCGCAGGCCTTGCTGGAGCGGCTTGCCGTTAGTTAGTCAATCGTCGCCACGACCGGCGCGTGGTCGGACGGCTGTTCCCATTTGCGGGGCACGCGGTCGATCACGCAGGCCGTGCAGCGAGCGCTCAAGGCTGGCGAGAGCAGGATATGGTCGATGCGCAGGCCCTTGTTCAGGCGGAAGCCCAGCTGGCGATAATCCCACCAGCTGAACGATTTTTCCGCCTGCTCGAACAGGCGGAAGGCGTCCGTCAGGCCGATGTCGAACAGGCGTTGCAGGGCGGCGCGTTCCTTGTCCGAGACCAGCACCTGGCCGGCCCAGGCGACGGGGTCGTGCACGTCGCGGTCGTCGGGCGCGATATTGTAGTCGCCGACGACGGCCAGTTGCGGATGCTGCCGCGCTTCCTCGGCCAGCCAGTCGTGCAGGGCGGACAGCCAGCCCAGCTTGTATTCGTATTTGTCCGAGTCGACGCTCTGGCCGTTCGGCACATAGGCGCAGACGACGCGCACACCGCCGATGGTGGCGGCCAGGATGCGCTGCTGCGCATCTTCATAGCGGGGATTGTTCTTCACCACGTCGGTGATCGGCAGCTTCGACAGGATGGCCACGCCGTTATAGGTTTTCTGGCCGCTGAAGACCACCTGGTAACCAGCCGCCTCGATCTCGGCGACGGGGAACTTGTCATCCGTGAGCTTGGTCTCTTGCAAGCAGAGTATGTCGACCGGATTGTCGGTCAGCCACTGCAGCACTTGCGGCAGGCGCACTTTGAGTGAGTTGACATTCCAGGTGGCGAGTTTCATGGTAAAAATCCTTGCTTGAATAGGTATCGATAAGCGCGAATCTTACCGCATGCGTGTCGCCGGCGTGCTGCCCGCCGCTGGTCGCGCAAGCACCTTATTTTCCTACAGGGAAAAAGAGTGTTAATAAAGTATTTATATTTAGCCAATCGTGGCGCATGAATATTATGTTTTTGTGTATGATTGATCAACCCCTATGTTTGATTTGGCATAAGTGGCTGGCGTGGCAGGCTGCGTCTCGCCGTTTAACGCGACAAAGGTGTAAAGTTTCTCGCTGAAACGCGATAAAAACTACTAAAATGGCACAATGTAACAACTGTGTCACACCGCTTTGTTACAGCCAAGTTGAGAACCGAACAGGAAGCAGTTGTAATTAGTTGTAATTGCTATTCCGATTACATGACCACTGTGCCGGGGCGGAGCGTCAATTCCGTTCCTGGCGCCGCCAGACTTGTTATATAAATTGCAGTACTATATCTATGAGACTGTTTTGCGACATCAATAGATGGTACTATTTTGAAATGTTGCAGTTTTAATAGTGAGACTTGCGCGTAGCATTTGCAAAGGAAGAAAATGCGAACTGCATTTGAAGCGTGGGCGCAGCGTGACGGCCACATTGTGCGGCGAAGAGAAGACAAACCGGATGAGTACCTGATTTTCGAGACCCAGCGTCGCTGGGTTATCTGGCAGGCAGCTCTGACGCATGGCAAGACGGCGGCCAAGCCGCGCGTGAGCGCGGCCGAAAAGGCGGCGAAAGCCCAGCGCGCGCTGGAAATGTCCTCCGATGAGGCGACCGTGCGCAACAAGGTGCTCAATGAAGTGCTCGATGCCTTCAGCGGCGCCGATGGCGCTGCCGGCATGGAAGGCATACTGAAAGTGATCCAGGGCCTGAAGATGAAGCAGAAGGCACTGGCCGACGACAAGAGCGAAGATTCAACGGCTTGAGGGGACGGCGATGCGTTATCGACACTACAAGGGTGGCATTTATGAACTGGTGTGCGAAGCCACGCTGGAAGCGGATCTGACGCCGATGATCGTGTATCGCGCCGCGGACGGTTCCATCTGGACCCGGCCGAAAGACGTGTTTTTTCAACTGATCGAAGTCGAAGGCGTGATGGTCCAGCGTTTCGCTCCCATCAACTGATGGCCGCCTGCGTGCGTGCCCGGGATTATCTTCATGCGTAAATTGCTGTCTGCCGCTTTGGTGCTGGGCTTTGCCTGCACCGCGGCACATGCCGAAACCATCGGTTCGGTCGACACGGTGTTCAAACTGATCGGCCCTGACCACAAGATCGTCGTCGAAGCCTACGACGATCCCCGTGTCGCTGGCGTCAGCTGCTACCTGTCGCGCGCCAAGACCGGTGGCATCAAGGGCGCCGTCGGCCTGGCCGAGGACAAGGCCGATGCGGCCGTCGCCTGCCGCCAGGTGGGGCCGCTGCAATTCAAGGGCAAGCTGCCGCGCCAGGAAGAAGTGTTTACCGAGCGTGCCTCGATCTTCTTCAAGCACGTGCGCGTGGTGCGCATGGTCGACAGCAAGCGCAATGCGCTGGTCTATCTCGTGTATTCCGACCGCCTGATCGAGGGCAGCCCGAAAAACAGCGTCACCGCCGTCGCCGTGCCCGGCGACCAGCCGATTCCCGTCCGTTAAGCGAGCTTCCCATGCGCGTGCCATCGTCTGTCGCCCTTGTAGCCAGGACGCTGCTGCTGTTTGGCCTGGGCGGCTGCGCCACCTTGACGGGCAATACCGAGCAGATGGTGCTGGTGCAAACCATCCAGGACAACCGCGAGCTCAATGGCGCCGGCTGTATCCTCAGCAACGACGTGGGCAAGTGGTTCGTCACCACGCCCGGGCGCATCACCATCCGCAAGAGCCAGGAACCGTTGAAGGTCGATTGCCGCAAGCACGGTTCGCCCGCCATCGCCACGGACGACCACATCGACCCCAAGCTCAATGGCAGCGTCTGGGGCAATGTCATCCTGACCCTGGGCGTCGGCTACTTCGTCGACCGCAATACGGGCGCGGGCTTCGACTATCCATCGGTCCTGACCATCGTCATGCAAGACCCGGCCCGTCTGGCACCGCCGCCCGCGCCGGTTTCCGCGCCGCCGCCGCCGGCCGCCGTGCCGGAAACGGTGGTGCAGCCGAAGGTGGCGCCATCGCCTTTGCCCAATCCCGTCGTCTACTGATTCACTTACACATAAAAAAGCCGCCAGGGTCAGTGACCGTGGCGGCTGCTTCGCGACGCCGATAGCGCAGGGCGCTATCGGCAGGCGTCAACTTAGACGCGGTTGATCAGGAACGTGGTCAAGAGTGGTACTGGACGGCCGGTCGCGCCCTTCGATCCGCCCGATTTCCATGCCGTACCGGCGATGTCCAGATGCGCCCAGGTGTACTTCTTGGTGAAGTTTTCCAGGAAGGCCGCTGCCGTCACCGAACCGCCGCCTGGCGTGCCGATGTTGGCCAGGTCGGCGAAGTTCGACTTCAACTGCTCGTTGTAGGCCTCTTCGATCGGCATGCGCCATGCCGTGTCGCTCGACTGCTTGCCTGCTGCCAGCAGTTCATTGGCCAGCTGGTCATGCGCCGCATCGCTGCGCGTAAACAGGCCGCTGTTGTGGTGGCCCAGGGCGACGACGCAAGCGCCCGTCAGGGTGGCGATATCGACCACGGCTGCCGGCTTGAAACGTTCGGCGTAGGTCAGCGCGTCGCACAGCACCAGACGGCCTTCGGCATCGGTGTTCAGCACTTCGATGGTCAGTCCGTTCATCGAGGTGACGATGTCGCCCGGCTTGGTGGCGCGGCCCGACGGCATGTTTTCGCACGCGGCGATGACGCCGATGACGTTCAGCTTCAGGTTCATTTCGCCGATGGCGCGGAAGGTGCCCAGCACCGAGGCGGCGCCGCACATGTCGTACTTCATTTCATCCATGCCAGGACCGGCCTTGATCGAAATGCCGCCCGTGTCGAAGGTGATGCCCTTGCCGACCAGGACCACCGGTGCATCCTTGGCTTTGCCGCCCATGTGCTTCAGGACGATGAATTTCGGCGGCTGTTCGCTGCCGTTGGTGACGGACAGGAAGCTGCCCATTTTCAGCGCTTCGAGCTGTTTGCGGTCCAGTACTTCGACTTCAAACTTGTAATCCTTGGCCAGCTGCTTGGCCGTGTTGGCCAGGTAGGTCGGATTGGCGACGTTCGCCGGCAGGTCGCCCAGATTGCGCGTCAGGTCGGAACCGTTGGCGATGGCGATGGCTTGCGCCAGCGCGCCGCGCGTGGCTGCCGTTGCTGGTGCCGACAGGACGATCTTGCGCACGCCTGCTGGCGCCGGATCTTTTTTGCTTTTTTGCGAGTCGCAGCGGTATTCGCTGTCGTGGGCGGCTTGCACCACGCAACGGATTGCCCAATTTACGTCGCGCTCTTTCACTTCCGTCAGCGGTAATGCGATAATGGCGTCCGCAGCACCCAGCGAGCCGAAAGCCTTGAGGGCCGCTTGTACACCGGTAGCGAAGCTTTTTTCGCTGACAGCTTCATCGCTGCCCATGCCTACCAGCAGAACACGTTCGGCGGCGACGCCATCGACTGCGCGCAGCAGCAAGGTGCTGCCTGGCTTGCCGCTGATGTCGCCGGACTTCAGCGCAGCCGAAATCGCACCCTTGCTGTCCAGCGATTTTGCCGCTGGCGACAGTTTTTTGTTTTCGAATACCGCAACCGCGATGCATCCGCTTTTGGCCGTGCCGAGGGTGCTCTTGGTATCGAATGCTTTTATGCTAAAGTCCATTTGGTTCTCCGTTTTCATTTACTAGTAACGTGTTACTCAACTAACTGACCCGAATTATAAACTCCGAATGATCTTTCAACGCGCCCTTCGACGTGAATTGGCTAGTGCCGCCGGGGCCACCTTCACTGTTTTGTTCAGCATCCTGCTCACCTGGATGCTGATCGGTATTCTCGGCAAGGCGGCGGGCGGCAAGATTGCGTCGGCCGACGTCATGTCGCTGATGGTTTTTTCCGCCCTGATGCAGCTGCCCACCATCATCATCCTTACCGGTTTCATTTCGGTGCTGATGGTCGTCACGCGCAGCTACAAGGAGTCGGAGATGGTGGTGTGGTTCGCCTCGGGCCTGAGCCTGTCGCGCTGGATCTGGCCCGTGCTCAGCTTCGGCCTGCCGCTGGTGCTGGCCACCGGCATCCTGAGCCTGTATGCCACGCCGTGGGCGCAAAAGAAAAGCGATGAATATGTGGCGCGCTTTGAAAAGCGCGAAGACCTGCAGAAAGTCACGCCGGGCCAGTTCCGCGAATCGGCCGGCAGCAACCGCATCTTTTTCGTCGAGGGCGTCAGCGGCGAGAAGAACGTGGTGCAGAACGTCTTCGTCAATACCGTCGATGAAAAAGGCAGCGCCGTCGTCGTCGTCGCCAAGGAAGGCGTGATCAATACCGACGCCAAGGGCGAACGCTTCCTGGTGCTCAAGAGCGGCCGCCGCTACCAGGGCGTGCCGACGCAGGCGGACTTCCAGACCATGGAATTCGAGCAGTACATCATGCGCATCGAGAGCAAGCAGCAGGAACCGGGCGCGGAACTGGGCGTGCGCGCCATGAGCACCATGGCGCTCATCGCCGATCCGAATCCCTACACCATGGCCGAATTGCTGTGGCGCGTCAGTGCGCCCATGATCGGCCTGATGCTGATCCTGCTGGCCATTCCGCTGGGCTTTGTCAATCCGCGCGCCGGCAGTTCGGCCAACCTGATCGTGGCCCTGCTGATTTTCTTTACGTATAGCAACCTTATCAAGGTCGTCGAAGCGAGCGTGAAACAGGGGCGCCTGACATTCGGTCTGGCCTGGTGGCCGCTGCACCTGCTGGCGGCACTGGCCGTGGTGGCGCTGTTTGCATGGCGTTTGAATGTGAATCACCGCTATCATCCGCTGGTCCTGCTGGCGTCCTTCAAGCGCGCGCGCCGCGCCGGCAAACCAAGTAAAGCGGCATCGAAATGAAGATTTTACAGCGCTATTTTGCGGTCTCGATATTCCAGGCGGTGCTGTTCGTGCTGCTGGCCTTCCTGGCACTGCAAGCCTTCATCGACCTGACGGGCGAACTGCCCAAGGTGGGCCGCAACGGCTACACCATCCAGTATGCCTTCCTGTATGTGCTGGTGCTGGTGCCGGGGCATGTGTACGAGGTGATGCCGATTGCGGCACTGATCGGCACGATCTACACGATGGCGCAGTTTGCGGCCAGCTCCGAATTTACCATCATGCGCGCTTCGAGCATGTCGACGGCGATGGCGGCCGGTTTCCTGTTCCGCATCGGTATCGTTTTCGTCGTCATTACCTTCATCTTTGGTGAGCTGATCACGCCGCGCACCGAGCCGCTGGCCGAACGCCTCAAGCTCACTTCGCGCGGCGCGGCCGTGTCGAGCGAGTTTCGCTCGGGCCTGTGGACCAAGGACATGGTCAAGAGCGACGGCCTGACGGGCACCGTCACCGGTTCGCGCTTTTTCAATGTGGGCGAAGCGCGTCCCGACGGCCAGCTGAAAAACGTCAAGCTGTATGAATTTGATACCGATATGCGTTTGCGCACCCTGACCGTGGCCAAGGGGGCGACGTATCAGGGCAATAACATCTGGCGCCTGACCGATGTGACGGAAACCTCGTTCTCGAACAGCGCGGCGACCTCGCCCGGCTTCGAACCGAAGCTGACGAACTACTATGGGCAGGAAACGAGCCTGGTGCGCACGGTGCAGAGCGCCAGCAAGGACATGACGTCGGAAGTGACGCCGAAGATCCTGACGGTGTCGGCTTCCGATCCCGAGCGCATGTCGGCCAGCGAACTGGCCGTGTACACGCGCCACCTGGCCGAGAACAAGCAGGAAACGGAACGCTTCCGCATCGCCTTCTGGAAAAAGCTGATCGATCCGCTGGCCATCTTCGTGTTGATGGCGCTGGCGCTGCCGTTCGCCTACATGCACACGCGCAGCGGCGGCATCAGCCTGAAGATCTTCATCGGCATCATGATCGGCGTGAGCTTCATGCTGGTCAATACCCTGTTTTCGCATCTTGGGCTGCTCAGCACCTGGCCGGCCTTCCTGACGGCGGTGGCGCCGAGCACCCTGTATCTGCTGCTGGCGCTGGGCGCCCTGTGGTGGGTGGAGCGGCACTGATGGAGACGAACGTGCAACAGGCACTGATCTTGTTTGCCCATGGCGCGCGCGCCGCATCGTGGGCCGCCCCATTCGAGCGCCTGCGCGACATGAGCCAGGCGCGCATGCCCGGCACCAGCGTGCATCTGGCCTTCCTGGAGCTGATGACGCCGCGCCTGCCCGAACTGGTGGCGACCCTGCTGTCCGAACTGCCCGCCGGTGCCATCCTCGATGTCACGGTGGTGCCCGTGTTCCTGGGGCAGGGCGGGCATGTGCTGCGTGACTTGCCGCTGTTGCTGGAAGAGCTGCGCCAGCGGCATCCGGCACTGCGCCTGAAGGTGGTCGAGGCGGTGGGCGAGAACGCCAGCGTACTGGCCGCCATCGCCGATTACTGCGTGGCGGCGCCAGGCTCCAGCCCCCTGCCTTGAACGGCATCGACATCGACATCGTCTACCTGTGGGTTGACGGCGCCGATCCCGCATGGCGCACGCGCCGGCGGCACGCCTATGCCGCCTGGGCGCAGGCGCATCCCGGCCAGCTGGCCTTGCACGGCAACGTGGCGGGGCGCTACCGCGACAACGGCGAACTGCGCTACAACCTGCGCGCGCTCGAGCGCTTCTTCCCCGGCCACGGACATATCTACCTGCTGACGGACCGGCAAGTGCCCCACTGGCTGCGCGCCTCACCGCGCCTGACGGTGATCGACCATGCCAGCCTGATGCCCGATGCATCCCTGCCCGTGTTCGATTCCGGCCATATCGAATCGTACCTGCACCATATTCCTGGTTTGTCCGAACGCTTCCTGTACCTGAACGACGACGTTTTTTTTGGCGCGCCGTTCGAGCCCGCATTCTGGTTTGGCGATGAAGGGGAGGGGCGTCTGAGCGTGTTTACGGAGAGCGCGCTGCAGCCCGATTTGCAGGGCTTGCGCGCCGACGTGGCGGCACCCGTCAATTGCGCCACCCTGTCGCGGCAATGGCTGTCGGCGCAGTACGCCGATTACCGGCATGAACCGCGCCTGTATGCGCATGCGCCGCGGCCCATGCTGAAAAGCGCGCTGCATGCACTGGAAGGGCTGGCACCGGCCATGTTTGCCGGCGTGCGCGCGACGGTGTTTCGCTCGTGGCAGGTGCCGGCATTGCTGCCCGACCTGGTGCCGCGCTGGATGGTGCATCAGGGGCTGGCGCGGTCGCACATGCTCGACCCGCTGCATATCGCCAGCGGCGATGTGGAGGCGCCGCAGCAGCTGGAGGAGCTGGCGGCGCGTTTCGGCAGCTTGCCGTTTTTCTGCATCAACGATACCTGCGACGAGGCCGAGGACGACGACCCGCGCCTGCTGCGCGTGGCCGCGACCTTGCAGCGGCTGCTGCCGCTGCCATCCTCATTCGAAGGCGCTTAAGCCGCTTTTTTGTTTGGCGCCAGGCTGATGCGGGCGGCGGCCGTGGTGTCGGACAGCGACGCGAGGAACAGCAGCAAATAGGCGCCCAGTTCGAGCACTTCCTCGCCCAGCAGCGCGTAAGCGTCCGGCATGCCGTGAAATACCTTCTTGTCGAAAGGCCAGCCAGCGACCATCAGCAAGCCGCCGATGGCCGTCAGGATGGTGATGCGCATGCTGAAAATCCGCGGCGCCGCGGCAAACACCTTGCGCGCGCGCGGCGCGAAGAAAATCAGCAGGCGTATCAGGATCAGCAATTCCATCACGCGCAAGGCTTTTTCAAGCTGTGCCCAGGCGGGGGCCGTGCCGAACTGGTCGATATCGAGTTCGCGCAGCAGGAAGCCGAACAGCAGGGCCGACAAGCCCGCGTGCATGAGGAAACGCAGGGACTGGCGGTCAGGCTCTTGCCATGCGCACATGCCGTGCACGGTGCAGGCCAGGGCCAGGAACAGCGCCTGCAGCCATTCCAATAAATGGTTTTCATCGTCGATATTCGGAAACACCGTCCACAGGGCGATGGAGGCTGCCATGCTCAGGAGTACTGCGCTGGCGACGCCGGCATTGCTGCGGCTGAGCGAAGTCAGGGCTTCGCGCATGGAAGTGAAATTCATGGTTGGATCGTAACGGCTAAAGTTGCGCGGCGGCGGTATTGCAGCCTGCGGGCGCAGCTTTTTTCGGGGAGACTGCTACGCGGTTCCCGTCAACGGGGAGGCCGCACAGCAAGCGCTATGGCGGGGTGTAGCGGGAATTTCATTGCTGTTACGCAATAACTTCTCGAGAAAAGATGCGTGAGCATCGTATCATGTTTCTTTTGAAGACGTCGGTTACTGACTTTAAAGTCGGTAAAATACGGTGTATTTATTCAGGCATGGCGCGCCAGAACAGCAGCCTCATTTTCGATGGCCTGGTGCGCGCGCGTGGCCATGGCGTCGCCCAGCATCACCAGCACGGGACCGTGCGTGTCGCCCAGGCCATGCGCCAGCGCGCTCAGCGTCAGGCGCACGATGCGCTGGTCCGGGCGGCTGCAGTTTTCAATCACCACCACGGGCGTGTCGGCCCGGCGGCCCAGGGCCAGCAGGCGCTGCGCCGTGGCGATGGCTTCGCGTCCGCCCATGTATTGCACCAAGGTGTCGCAGTCGGGAATGCGCGTCTGCTCCGGTTCGCCCGGCGCCGTGCTGGAGGTAAAGAAGGCCACGCTGCGCGACACGCCCCGCTTGGTCAGCGGTTGCAAGGTGGCGGCGGCGGCCGCCAGGGCCGTGGTAATGCCGGGCACCACTTCGACGGCGATGCCCGCTTCTTCCAGCGCCCGCAGCTCTTCGTCGGCACGGCCGAACAGCATGGGGTCGCCCCCTTTCAGGCGCACCACGATGGCATGCTTGCGCGCGTTGTCGACCAGTTGCTTGTTGATGAAGGCTTGTGCCGTCGACAACTGGCCGCAGCGCTTGCCGACCAGGATCTTTTGCGCCTGCGGGCACAGCTCCAGCATCTCGCTTGTCACCAGCGCGTCGTGCAGCACGACGTCGGCCTGCGCCAGCAGGCGCGCGCCGCGCAAGGTCATCAGGTCTTGCGCGCCGGGGCCGGCACCGATCAGGTAGACCTTGCCAGGGAGAGATGTGGAGTTGTTCATGGTGCTTGCCTTCCTTAGCTGACGCGGATCATTCCCGCGGCGACCGTCTGGTGGGTCACTTCATCGATCAGGATAAACGCCCCGGTGGCGCGGATATCGGCATACGCGTCGGCCGCCAGCGCCTGCTGCACGTTCAGGCTGATGCGGGCGATGTCGTTCAGCTTCAAGCCTTCGGCAGGATGGCGCTGCTGCGTATTGATGTCGAGGATCGAGTCGATCGCCGTCACTTTGGCCGCCGTCTGCCTGGTGCCGTGCTTGATCCAGTATTTGCGGCGCAGATCCAGCGCGTCTTCCGACAGCCAGCATACGTCGGCCACCACCTGTTTCAGCAGGGTGGCGGGGCGGTCTGCTCCAGCCAGCAAGTCGCCGCGCGAGATATCGAGATATTCATTCAGCAGCAAGGTGACGGACTGGCCTACCACGGCCGTCGGCAGCGAGCCGTCCAGCGTGACGATATCCTTGACTGTTGCCGTCTGGCCAGACGGCTGCACCACGAGGGTGTCGCCGATGCTGACCTTGCCCGCTTCGATGCGGCCCATGTAGCCGCGGAAATCGTTTGCTTCATGGCCATTGTGGCGCGCCACCAGTTGCACCGGGAAGCGGAATGGCGTGTCGTGCGATTCGTCGTACACGGACAAGGATTCAAGCAGCTCGATCAGGGTCGGGCCCGTGTACCAGCCCAGCTTGTCGCCGCGTTCGACGACGTTGTCGCCCGTCAAGGCCGACAATGGAATCGGCGTGATGTCCTTCAGACCCAGCGACTGGGCGAACTCGCTGTAGGCGGCGACGATGCGGTTATACACCGTTTCATCGTAGTCGACCAGGTCCATCTTGTTGACGGCGACGACCACGTGCTCGATCTGCAGCAAATGGGCAATCGTCGAATGGCGCTTGGTCTGGATCAGCAATTCCACGCTGCCGTCGTCACCGAGTTTGACTTTCGACACGTCGATCAGGATGATGACGGCGTCGGCCGTCGAGGCGCCCGTGACCATGTTGCGCGTGTATTGCTCATGGCCCGGCGTGTCGGCGATGATGAACTTGCGTTTCGGCGTGGCGAAATAACGGTAGGCCACGTCGATGGTGATGCCTTGTTCGCGTTCCGCTTCCAGGCCGTCCGTCAGCAGCGACAGGTCGACCGTGTCGCCCACCGTGCGCTTGTGCTTGGAGCGCGACATGGCGTCGAGCTGGTCGGCGAAGATGCCCTTGCTGTCGAATAGCAAACGGCCGATCAGGGTGCTCTTGCCGTCATCGACGGAACCGGCCGTGATAAAGCGCAACATGCCGCGTTCAACGCTGTCGGTGAGAGTGGTGCTGGAGATTGCTGCGTTCATTAGAAATACCCTGCTTTCTTGCGTTTTTCCATCGAGGCTTCGGAAGTCTGGTCATCCATGCGGGTGGCGCCCCGTTCCGTGATTTGCGTGATTGCCGTTTCGGCGATGATGGCGTCGACCGTCGCCGCGTCGGACGAGACGGGGCAGGTGCACGAAATGTCGCCCACCGTGCGGAAGCGCACGACTTGCGTTTCCACCGTTTCGCCTTCGCGTGGTGGCGTCAGGTCCGTCAGCGGTACCAATAAACCGTTGCGCGGGATCACCTGGCGCTCGTGGGCAAAGTAGATCGGCGGCAATTCCAGCTTTTCGCGGGCAATGTATTGCCACACGTCCAGTTCCGTCCAGTTCGAGATGGGGAAGACGCGCATGTTTTCACCGGGATGCACGCGCGTGTTATACAGGTCCCACAGTTCCGGGCGCTGGGCTTTCGGGTCCCAGGCGCCGAATTCGTCGCGGAAGGAAAAGATGCGTTCCTTGGCGCGGGCCTTTTCTTCATCGCGGCGCGCGCCGCCGATGCAGGCGTCAAATTTATGTTCGGCGATCGTTTCCAGCAAGGTCACGGCTTGCGCCGCATTGCGCGAATCCGTGGCCGGGTTGCGCAGGCGCACGGTGCCGCGCTGGATCGAGTCTTCCACGGAGCCGACGATCAGGCGTTCGCCCAGTTCGGCCACTTTCTTGTCGCGGAACGTGATGACTTCCGGGAAGTTGTGGCCCGTGTCGATATGCACGAGCGGGAATGGAAACTTGCCTGGACGGAAGGCTTTTTCGGCCAAACGCAGCAGGACGACGGAATCCTTGCCGCCGGAAAACAGCAGCGCGGGATTGGCCGATTCGGCCGCCACTTCGCGCAGGATGTGGATGGCTTCCGATTCAAGGCTGTCGAGGTGACGCTGGTTCAAAATATTGCTCATATGGGGTGCTTTCTTGTTCTGCTGAGTCTGTTGTGTCTGTTCAGGCTGCCACGGATTTGATGCGTATCAACTTACCGTCCACCATGTGCAGGCCGCATTCCTTGGAGTCCGGGTTTTCCCACCACCAGCGTCCGGCGCGCACATCTTCGCCCGGCTGGACGGCCCGCGTGCACGGTTCGCAGCCGATGGACGGGTAGCCCTGGTCGTGCAGCGCGTTGTAGGGCACGTCGTTGGCACGGATATAGTCCCACACATCCTGCTCGGACCAGTCGGCCAGCGGATTAAATTTCGTCATCGCGTGCGCCGGATCGTCTTCCTGCACATGCAGTTCGGCGCGCGTGGTGGACTGCGCGCGGCGCTGGCCCGTGACCCAGGCCTTGTTGCCGGCCAGGGCGCGGCCCAGCGGCTCGACCTTGCGGATGCGGCAGCATTCGCGGCGCATCTCGACGCTGTCATAAAACGCGTTGAGACCGTTCTGTTCCACGTAGGCGGCGACAAGCTCCGGCTGCGGGCGGTACAGGGTGATGTCGTGGTCGTAGCGGGCCTTGACCTTGTCGAGCACGGCCAGGGTTTCCTGGTGCAGCCGTCCCGTTTCCAGGGAAAAGATGCCGATTGGCAGCTTTGCCTTGAGAATCATGTCGGTCAGCACCATGTCTTCGGCTGCCAGGCTGGACGCGAACACGGCCGGCGAAAACTCCGCGGCGATGCGTGTCAGCGTTTGCCCGGTGGCGTCAATCAAAGAAGTCAAATCGCTCATGACGCTTCCTCAGATGCCGGCTGCGTTGTCGAGGTCAGGATTCTGGCCTTCGCGCTGGTGGCGGCGGAACAGCGGCGATTTCTGATCCCACGAGGCCTGGTAGGTTTCCGAAAAGACCGATAAACCTTTCAGGGCGTCATGGATGCTGCGGTCGGGCCGGGTCGCATACGCGTCGAAGCCGACGCGATGCATGGAAAACAGCTGGTCGCGCAGCACGTCGCCGATGGCGCGCAATTCACCCTGGAAACCCAGGCGGGCGCGCAGGTTGAAGGCGATGGAGTAGCCGCGGCCATCCGTGAATTTCGGAAAGTCCACGCCGATGACGGGCAGTTGCGCCACGTCGGCGGCCAGTTCTTCCGGGCGCTCGTCGCTGGCCAGCCAGACGCCGATGTCGGGCTGGCGTGCCAGCAGGGTTTCGCGCTGGGCTTGCCACACGGGCAGCGGCACGATGACCTTGCCTGCAGGCACGACCACCGTTTCCGGCGTCTCGCCCTCATCGAGGCGCAGCAAGCCCCAGGTATTTGGCACCACGGCGGCGTTCTTGATGATTTCTTCGCGTACTTCAAACATATTCGTCTTCTCCCACCAGGTTGCCGACCGTGATCGGCGTTGCATATACGTGTTCCTTGAACGGCGCCAGGCCCAGGCGCTGGGCCGTATCGACGAAGCGCTCGCCTTCATGGCGGTCGCGCACGTAGACGTGCAGCAGGCGGCCGATGACTTCAGGCATCTGCAGGGAAGAGAACGATGGTCCGATGATCTTGCCGATGGCCGCGTTGTTGCCTTGCGCGCCGCCGATCGACACTTGATACCATTCGCTGCCATCCTTGTCGACGCCGAGGATGCCGATGCTGCCCACGTGATGGTGGCCGCAGGCATTGATGCAGCCGGAAATATTCAGTTCGATCTCGCCGATGTCGTGCTGGAAGTCGATGCTGTCGAAGCGTTCCGCGATGGCGGCCGCGATCGGCAGCGACTTGGCGTTCGCCAGCGAGCAGAAATCGCCACCGGGGCAGCAGATCATGTCCGTCAGCAAGCCGATGTTCGGCGTGGCCAGGCCGTGCGCCTTGGCTTCCTGCCACAGCTTGAACAGTTTCGATTGCTCCACGTCAGCCAGCACCAGGTTTTGCTCATGCGTCACGCGCAGTTCGCCGAAGCTGTAGCGGTCGGAGAGATCGGCCGCGAAGTCGATCTGCTCGGCCGTCGCGTCGCCCGGTGGCACGCCCGTTTTTTTGAGCGACAGCACCACGGCCACGTAGCCGGGGCGCTGGTGTGGCTTGACGTTGCGCGCCAGCCAGTTCACATACGCCTTGTTGTCCTCATGTTCGGCCTTGTAGTCGAGTTCCGGCAGGGCAAGGTAAGCGGGCGGATTGAAAAAGTCCGCCACGCGCTGCATTTCCTCGGTCGTCAATGTTTCCGGGCCATCCTTCAAATCGACCCACTCCGCTTCCACCTGGCGCGTGAATTCTTCCACGCCGATGGCTTTCAACAGAATCTTGATGCGCGCCTTGTATTTGTTGTCGCGGCGGCCGTGCAGGTTGTACACGCGCATGATGGCCTGGATGTACGTCAGCAAATGCTGCCATGGCAGGAAGTCGCGCACGACGCTGCCCAGGATCGGCGTGCGGCCCATGCCGCCGCCCGCCATCACCTTGAAGCCCACCTCGCCAGCGGCGTTGCGCACGGCCGTCAAGCCGATGTCGTGCACGGCGATGGCGGCGCGGTCTTGCTCGGCGCCATTGATGGCGACCTTGAATTTGCGCGGCAGGGCGATGAACTCGGGGTGGAAGGTGCTCCACTGGCGCAACACTTCCGCGTACGGGCGCGGATCGATGATTTCATCGGCGGCGACACCGGCGTACGGGTCCGATGTTGTATTACGGATACAGTTGCCGGACGTCTGGATCGCGTGCATTTCCACGGAAGCCAGGTCGGTCAGGATATCGGGCGTCTGTTCCAGCTCGATCCAGTTGAACTGGATGTTCTGGCGCGTGGTGAAATGGCCATAGCCGCGGTCATACTTGCGCGCGATGTGCGCGAACATGCGCATCTGCGTCGACGACAGCAAGCCGTACGGCACGGCGATGCGCAGCATGTAGGCGTGACGTTGCATGTACAGGCCGTTTTGCAGGCGCAGCGGGATGAATTCCTCTTCCGTCAGTTCATTGGCGATACGGCGCGCAACCTGGTCTCGGTACTGGGCGATGCGCTCTTTGATGATGAGGTGGTCGTACTGATCGTAATGGTACATATCAATTCCTAAAAAAGCCGGGGTACTGGAAGACTGCCTGGGATGATGTTCTGGATACTGCTCTTGTCTTTAATAGATTAGCTTTATTGCCACGCCGGTCAAGGTCATCGCCAGCAGCACTCTTAAAAACTTTTCCGGCACGGAGCGCGCGACCCAGGAACCGAGCGTGATGCCGGGCAGGGAGCCGACCAGCAGCGAGGCCAGCAGTTCCCAGTGGATGGAACCGAGCCACCAGTGGCCCAGGGCGGCGATGGCCGTCAGGGGCACGGCGTAGGCGATATCGGTGCCCGCCACTTCGGCCGAACTCATGCGTGGATACAGCATCACCAGCAAGGTGGCGCCGATGGCGCCGGCGCCGATCGACGAGATCGTGACCAGCGTGCCCAGCACGACGCCTGAAATGATGGTCGCGGCGGCAAGCTTGTTGCCTTGTAATTGTTTCTCAGGGTGGGCGTTGATCCACGTCAGCATGCGGCCCTTGAAGACCAGCGCGACCACGGTCAGCAGTACGGAGCCGGCGATCGAGTAACGGATGATCTGGCCGATTTCCGGCGACAGCGTGCCAAAGGATTTGAGCGCCAGGGTCGACACGACGGCGGCAGGCAGGGCGCCGATGCACAGGCGCTTGACGATATCCCAGCGGATGGTGCCACGCAGGCGGTGTGTCAGGGTGCCGGCGCTCTTGGTGATCGAGGCGAAAGCCAGGTCGGTGCCCACGGCCACGGAGGGCGGCACGCCAAACAGCAGGGTTAACAGCGGCGTCATCAGCGAGCCGCCGCCCACGCCGGTCATTCCTACGAGTAATCCTACGGCAAATCCTGAGACTATATAAGACAAAGTCATGCTTGCACCCCCAAAGTACCCGCAATAGTAATAAACTTAGTGTTTATTCCAAACTACTTAGTACGCATTTGCTTATATGCGATATGCGTATATGCATGAACGCAAAATCATGGGTGGGGCGGAAACTCGGCAAATTACGGCAATCTAGGGCAAACCAGCAATGAATCTCCATCAACTGCGCTTCGTGCGCGAAGCGGTCCGTCAGAACTATAACCTGACGGATGCCGCCAAGGCCTTGTTTACGTCGCAACCTGGCGTATCGAAAGCCATCATCGAGCTGGAGGAAGAGTTGGGTGTGGATATTTTTACACGCCACGGCAAGCGCATCCGCAGCTTGACGGAGCCGGGCCGCCTGGTGCTGGAATCGGTCGAGCTGATCATGCAGGAAATCGACAGCATGAAGCGCATCGGCAAGGAGTTCGCGGCGCAGGACAGCGGCAGCTTTACCATTGCCACCACGCATACGCAGGCGCGCTACACCTTGCCCAAGGTGGTGCAAGCCTTCATGCTGAAGTTCCCCAAGGTACGCTTGTCTTTGCTGCAAGGCAACCCACGCCAGATCGCCGAGATGGTGCAGCGCGACCAGGCCGATCTTGCCATCGCCACGGAATCGATCGCCGCCATCGATGGCCTGATTACCTTGCCCTGCTATCAATGGGAGCACGTGGTGGTGGTGCCGGTCGACCATCCGCTGCTCAAATCGAAGTCCGTGACCCTGGAAGAAATCGCCGCTTTCCCCCTGATTACCTATGACAGCGCGTTTGCCGGACGCAACAAGATCGACCACGCTTTCGTGCTGCGCGGCCTGAAGCCGGACATCTTGCTGGAAGCCATCGATGCCGACGTCATCAAGACTTATGTCGAGTTGGGCATGGGGATTGGTATCATAGCGGGTATGGCCTTTGATGCCGAACGCGACAAAGGCTTGCGCTCCATCCCTGTCGGCCACCTGTTCGGCATGAATGTGTCGCGCGTGGCCGTCAAGCAGGGCGCGTATTTGCGCAGCTATATTTATACCTTTATCGAGTTGCTGACGCCGACCCTGAACCGCAAGCTCATTGAGCAGGCGATGAGCGGTGATAAAGAGCACTACGAACTATAACAATGCATGAAGTCGGCCGGGCGATGTGTCTGGCCAAGATTATTTAAGAAGAGAAGAAACAATGATTACCGATCAGCTTGCCAAATATTACGCCACCATCGCGCAGCAGTACGAGCGCGTCTATGACAAGCCCGAACGCCAGGAAGACCTGGAAGTGTTGCGCGACAAGGTTGCCGACGTGCTGGAAGGCCACACCGTGCTGGAACTGGCCTGTGGTACCGGCTACTGGACGGAAGTGGTCGCCGAGTCGGCCGAGTCCGTGCTGGCCACCGATATCAACGATGAAATGCTGGCGCTGGCCCAGGCCCGCGGCTTGCCCGACAACGTCACCTTCGCCAAGCTCGACGCATTCAACTTGCCCGATGATCTGCTGGGCAAGTTCACGGCCGTGTTCGCCGGTTTCTGGTGGTCGCACGTCAAGCGCGAAGACCAGGACAAATACCTGAAGCAATTGCGCAACAAGCTGGGCAAGGACATCCTGCTGGTGCTGATCGACAATTCCTATGTCGATGGCAGCAGCACGGTCATCGCGCGCACTGACTTGCTGGGCAATACCCACCAGTTCCGCACAACGGATGCGGGCGAGCGCTATGAAGTGCTGAAGAATTTCCCGTCGGATAGTCATCTGCGCAAGAAGTTTGCCCACTCGGCCCGTGAAATCCGCATGAAGCGCCTGGAATACTACTGGCTGCTGAGCTGCCGCCTGAAGTAAGGCCGGCACGGCAAGACAAGCCGCCTGCGGGCGGTTTTTTTTCGTCTGTTGTTTTTATGTAACACGGTGTTGTGTCAAAAAGCAACATCTTGTCGATGTCATATTGTTGAAGTATTTCGTGGGCATGATTTGGTTCAGCAGCTAAGCAGCTCAGCAGCAGCTCAACTTGTCCAACTTAATGTAGAGAATCTCAAGTGAAAAAAATTACTCTGGCAGCATTGATCATCGGTACCTTCGCAGCAGCGACGGCGCAAGCACAATCGAACGTTACCGTCTACGGCGTGGTCGATCTGGGCATTGCCAAGACCACGGGCGCTGCGTTGCTGGAACGTGAAAATCAGGCATCGCGCATTGGTTTCAAGGGCACGGAAGATCTGGGTAATGGCTTGAAAGCCATTTTCAACCTGGAAAGCGAATTCAAGGCTGACACCGGTGCGCAAGCGACCGCCAATACCCTGTTCGATCGCCAGGCATGGGTTGGCCTGACCGGTGACTTCGGTACCGTCTACCTGGGCCGTACCAAGGACCTGATCGATGGCACCCTGGCACGCGTCGATCCATTCAACACCTACGGCGTCATCGGCAAGATCAATGAGCCAGTCATGCGCGGCGGCCAGTCGCCCAATGGCCCGCAAGCCATCCCGAGCACATCGGTCGTGGGCGTGTCGCGCGTCAGCAATGCCGTGACCTACAACAGCCCATCGTTCAGCGGTTTCGTCGTCAGCGGCCAATACGTCGCCAGCGAAATCAAGGATGCCGATTCGGGCTTCAGCGTGGTTGCCACGTATGACCAAGGTCCAGCGAGCGCACACGCCGGCTACCAGAAGAAAGTGCAGTCCGCTGCCAACGCAGCGGCTGAGCCGAA
The DNA here is from genome assembly GCF_019443505.1 of Janthinobacterium sp. PAMC25594. Taxonomy (NCBI): domain Bacteria; kingdom Pseudomonadati; phylum Pseudomonadota; class Betaproteobacteria; order Burkholderiales; family Oxalobacteraceae; genus Janthinobacterium; species Janthinobacterium sp. PAMC25594. The sequence continues at coordinate 2,351,130 of NZ_CP080377.1, read as the reverse complement.
ACTGTGGATCGTCGGCGGCGGTTACAAATTTGGCCCTGCCAAAATCACCGTCGATTACTCGAAAGCAGATACCGATGTCGCCGTTACCGGCGAATTCAAGAGCTACCTGCTGGGTCTGGCCTATGACATCGGCGGCGGCGCCATCAAGGTCAGCTACGTGAAGCAGAAGCAAGACAGCAAGACCGTCAGCGGCAAGGAAACGGCCAAGGCCTATGGCCTGGGCTATGATTACCCGCTGTCGAAGCGTACTGCCGTTTACGGCTATGCTGGCCGCGACCAGTTCAGCGAAAAATCGATGTATCAGCTGGGTATGACCCACAAGTTCTAAGCAAAAGTCTTTTGCCACGACAAAGGCGCCTGCGGGCGCCTTTTTTGTTATGACGTGGCTGTTTCCATCACTTCCGCCTGCATGGGCAGCGAGATTTCGATGCGCGTGCCGCCCAGCTCGCTATCGGCGCCGATATGGATGCTGCCGTTCAAGCCCCACACCCGCTCGCGCATGCCCAGCAGCCCCAAGGCCGTGGCTTTTTCCAGGTCATGTTCGGCAATGCCGCGGCCGTCATCCTGAATGGTGATCGCCAGCGAGGAATCGATGCGGTGCAGGGCGATGGTGATGTGGCTTGCCTCGGCATGGCGCGCGATATTCGTCAGCGCTTCTTGCACGATGCGGTAGATGGCCGTGCTGCGCGCGTCGTCGAGCACGAGGTCGGCCTCGTCGGCCAGCAAGTCAAAATGGATGGCGCGGCGCAAGAGGAAGTCGTGGCGCAATTTTTGCAGCGCGAAATACAAGCCTCCTTCATCGAGCGCGCGCGGACGCAGGTTGCTGGCGATGCGCCGCAGCGAAGTGATGGCCGTCACCAGCAAGCCGTCCATGCTGTGCAGCAACGCTTGCAGAGGCGCGGTGGTGTCCGAGTGCTGGCGCACCAGGGTCAGGTCGACCCGCAAGGTGGCTAGCAATTGCCCCAAGTCATCATGCAGTTCGCGCGCGATATGTTTGCGCTCTTCTTCGCGGATGGATTGCAGAGCGCTCGACAATTCACGCAATTGCGAAAAGGAGCGGGCCAGCTGTTCATGCATCTGCTGGCGCGCGCTGATATCGCGCACGATGATGGTAAATACGCTATGGCCGTCTTCCTGCATGGCCGAGAGCGAGCCTTCGAGGGGAAACATGGCGCCATCGCTGCGCCGTCCCGTCAGGGTGTAGTCGGTGGCGCGCCGGCCCGTCAGGCGCAGCTCCTGGCTGATGTCGCCAAACGGCGGGTCGCCCTCGTGCTTGCCCAGGCTGCCCAGGGTGCGCAAGTCGCGCAGGATATAGTGGCCCAGGCGCATGCCGCGCATGCCGGCCAGCGTGTCGTCGAACAATCTGGCTGCCGCCGCGTTCGCATGCAGGATGAATTGCCCGCTGTCGATGCTGATGATGGCGTCGCTGGCGCTGTCGATGATGGCTTGCCCGCGCGCCTGCCGCTGTCGGCGGGCTTTCAGCGGAGGAAACAAGCACAGCAATAGCGCCGCCGCCATGCCCAGCGGCAGGATGCGCAGCAGTGTGGGACTGCCTCGGTCGGGCATGGGCTTCTCCTTGCGAACGTGTACGAAGGCAGGCAAGACAGGGATGGAGAGTTGGACTTTATGTAGCCTATGCCTGCTGGGGCGGCATGGCTTGATGTGGCGCAGGAAGGGGGCGGAAGAGATCAAGGCGCCGCGCCGGCATGGGCCGGGCGGCGGCGGGCGACTTACATTTGCTTGAACAGGTGCAAGAAGCTGCGGCTCACTTCGAGCTTGTCGGATTTGCCTTTGATGAGTACCAGGTGGCGGCCGCGGATGTCGCGCGTCACGCCTTCGATGGCATTCACGTTGACCAGGGTGGCGCGGTGGATTTGCCAGAACAGCGCAGGGTCGAGCTCTTCGGCCAGATCGCGCACGGGCTTGCGGATCAGTGCCTCGTACTTGGCGGTTTGCACGCAAGTGTATTTCTCATCCGAACGGAAAAATAAAATCTCTTCCACCGGGATCATGCGCAAGTCCTGGCCGATGCTGGCCTGTATCCATTGCAAATAGGTGGGCTTGGCCGTGATTTTTTCCGCCAGCTGCGACAGCATGGCCGTAACGCTGCTGTTGACGTCCAGCGCAGGCTTGTTCAGGTGCGTTTTCAGGCGCTCCACCGTCACCAGCAAACGCTCATGCTCGGGCGGCTTGAGCACATAATCGACGGCGCCCCGCTCGAAGGCTTCGACGGCGTGGGTGTCGTAGGCCGTGACGAAGACGATATGCGTCTTGCTGCCTATCACTTGCGCCGCCTCCATGCCCGTCTTGCCCGGCATGCGGATATCGAGGAAGGCAAAGTCGGGCTTGAGTTGCTCCACCAGTTCGATCGCTTCGTCGCCATTCTTGGCTTCGCCGATGATTTCCAGTTCGGGCCAGGCCTGGCCCAGGCGCAGGCGCAGCTGGTCGCGCATCAGTCTTTCGTCGTCGGCAATAATAGCGGTAGGCATAGGTCTCAAGTGTGAACAGGCGAAGATTGATTATTCAATGATTTAGCGTTTTTATCAACTGTCTTATTTGGACAGCTGATATGGCACTTCGATCACGGCACACACGCCGGACGGTTGATTTGGCGTAATGGTCAGGCTGCCCTGGTCGCCATGCAGCAGCTTCAGGCGTTCGCGGATGGTGGGCAAACCCAGTCCCGTGCCATCGCTGGGCACCACGCCAAAGCCCAGGCCGTCATCGGTGACGATCACGCGCAGCTTGCTATGCGCCACTTCTGCCACGATGCGCAGGGTGCCGCCTTCCGGCTTGACTTCCAGTCCGTGCTTGATGGCATTTTCCACCATCGATTGCAGCATCATGGGCGGGAAGGCGGCGCTGCGCAGGCCATCGGGAATCTGGAAGTCGACGGTCAGGCGTTCCTCCATCCGCATTTTCAGCAGGTTCAGGTACGCTTGCACCATGTCCGCTTCGCGGCCCAGGTTGGTAATCAGGGCGTTGTCGCGCATTTGCGGCAGTACGGCGCGCAGATACTGGATCAGGCTGCGCTGCATCTTGGCTGCGCGCGGCGGATCGACCTGGATCAGGTGCTCGACGGAAGCGAGCGTATTGAACAGGAAATGCGGCTCGACTTGCGCCTGCATCATCTGCATCTTCGCTTCGCTGAGCTGGCGCTGCATGGATTCGCGTTCGGCCGCCTCATTCGCGGTGACAGTTTCCGCCTCGGCGCGTTTCTTGCCGCCAACCAGGGCTTTCATGGCGAAAAGGGCCAACACCAGCAAGGACACGAAACTCTTGAACCAGGTGGACGCTTGCTGGTGGTAGCGCGACACTTTTTGCTCCGCCGCATCATCGACCGCTTCTTCGATGGCATTCGACAGCTCTTCGCCGATTTGTGGCGGCAGTTCAATATGGACTTCTTCGCCCGAAGCATTCGTCGTTACTGGATAGCTGGGCTTGGCGGGGGCGGCCGGTGGTTGGGGCGGCTCAGGCGGCACGGCGCTGGCTTGGGCGTCCGCCTCGGCGGCATCGACTGGATCGCTGGCGGCGTCGGCCGTGCTGCTACGCCGGTTCTTGCTGTTGCGGGGATTGAAATGGATGCCGGTATCGTCGATCAGGATATTGGTATCACCCGTGCCCTTGCTGCTGCGTTTATGCGACTTGATGACAACTTCTTCGTCCGGGCTGGACGAGAACAGCTCATCTTGCAAAATGGAGCCGGCGATCAGGGCCAGCGCCGCGAACAGGAAAAATTTCCACCAGGACAGTTGGGTAACCCAGGTTGTCGTCGCGTCGAATGCCCGTTGCAACCAGGCGAGAATGGTTTTCAACAATTGGGGCAGGCTGGAAATCGGAAGCATGGGGCACTTTCAAGTACAAGAGTTAATCGACGCAGCGGGCAAGTTTAACCCCTTGTTGAGTAGCGTCAGAGTCTGATGTTGCCACTGTGCCTAAAGACCACGAACTACGCCAGCCGATTGCGACAGGCTGCACAAAAAGGCGCTTGAAGTGAAGACAAGGCTTGCTGGGCGGAGAGGGCGAGAAAATAGCCCTTGCGGGGCGTGCGAGGCGGGGCTATAATTCGCCCCCTCGCTGAACGATGCATGCAAATGCTGAGTGAGGCGGGTAAAAAAGAAGGTTGACGAAATGCTGAAAAAGCTTCATACTCTTCCTTCTTCGCAGCTGACAAACACAACGCTTTGTCGATAGCGCGAAAGCAGTACCGAATACCGTTCTTTAACAATTAACAGTCGATAAGTGTGGGCATTTGATGTAAGTGCAGCGCCAATCTTCGGATTGGCGTCTAACTTAAAATATCAAATGTTCACAAGAAATAATGAAATAGGATACTTCTTCGGAAGTAGCCTGTCAGTTTTTTGAGTGAGCGACCCGTCGCAAGACGGTGCCAATAAAATGGCAAAGTAACAGAGATTAAACTGAAGAGTTTGATCCTGGCTCAGATTGAACGCTGGCGGCATGCCTTACACATGCAAGTCGAACGGCAGCACGGAGCTTGCTCTGGTGGCGAGTGGCGAACGGGTGAGTAATATATCGGAACGTACCCTAGAGTGGGGGATAACGTAGCGAAAGTTACGCTAATACCGCATACGATCTAAGGATGAAAGTGGGGGATCGCAAGACCTCATGCTCGTGGAGCGGCCGATATCTGATTAGCTAGTTGGTAGGGTAAAAGCCTACCAAGGCATCGATCAGTAGCTGGTCTGAGAGGACGACCAGCCACACTGGAACTGAGACACGGTCCAGACTCCTACGGGAGGCAGCAGTGGGGAATTTTGGACAATGGGCGAAAGCCTGATCCAGCAATGCCGCGTGAGTGAAGAAGGCCTTCGGGTTGTAAAGCTCTTTTGTCAGGGAAGAAACGGTGAGAGCTAATATCTCTTGCTAATGACGGTACCTGAAGAATAAGCACCGGCTAACTACGTGCCAGCAGCCGCGGTAATACGTAGGGTGCAAGCGTTAATCGGAATTACTGGGCGTAAAGCGTGCGCAGGCGGTTTTGTAAGTCTGATGTGAAATCCCCGGGCTCAACCTGGGAATTGCATTGGAGACTGCAAGGCTAGAATCTGGCAGAGGGGGGTAGAATTCCACGTGTAGCAGTGAAATGCGTAGATATGTGGAGGAACACCGATGGCGAAGGCAGCCCCCTGGGTCAAGATTGACGCTCATGCACGAAAGCGTGGGGAGCAAACAGGATTAGATACCCTGGTAGTCCACGCCCTAAACGATGTCTACTAGTTGTCGGGTCTTAATTGACTTGGTAACGCAGCTAACGCGTGAAGTAGACCGCCTGGGGAGTACGGTCGCAAGATTAAAACTCAAAGGAATTGACGGGGACCCGCACAAGCGGTGGATGATGTGGATTAATTCGATGCAACGCGAAAAACCTTACCTACCCTTGACATGGCTGGAATCCTTGAGAGATCAGGGAGTGCTCGAAAGAGAACCAGTACACAGGTGCTGCATGGCTGTCGTCAGCTCGTGTCGTGAGATGTTGGGTTAAGTCCCGCAACGAGCGCAACCCTTGTCATTAGTTGCTACGAAAGGGCACTCTAATGAGACTGCCGGTGACAAACCGGAGGAAGGTGGGGATGACGTCAAGTCCTCATGGCCCTTATGGGTAGGGCTTCACACGTCATACAATGGTACATACAGAGCGCCGCCAACCCGCGAGGGGGAGCTAATCGCAGAAAGTGTATCGTAGTCCGGATTGTAGTCTGCAACTCGACTGCATGAAGTTGGAATCGCTAGTAATCGCGGATCAGCATGTCGCGGTGAATACGTTCCCGGGTCTTGTACACACCGCCCGTCACACCATGGGAGCGGGTTTTACCAGAAGTAGGTAGCTTAACCGCAAGGAGGGCGCTTACCACGGTAGGATTCGTGACTGGGGTGAAGTCGTAACAAGGTAGCCGTATCGGAAGGTGCGGCTGGATCACCTCCTTTCTAGAGTTTGCACGAATCAGTCATGATTCACGCATCAAATGTTCACACTTATCGGCTGTTTAATTAAGAAGAAACAGTAGTCGTCAGTAGCACCGCGTTGGGGCTGTAGCTCAGCTGGTTAGAGCACCGTGTTGATAACGCGGGGGTCGTTGGTTCGAGTCCAACCAGCCCTACCAGCTAATTAGTAAAATCTCAGGGGGATTAGCTCAGCTGGGAGAGCACCTGCTTTGCAAGCAGGGGGTCGTCGGTTCGATCCCGTCATCCTCCACCACGTTTTACCGAAAGTACAAATGTAAGCCTCTGGGTTTAGATTTGATCTTTTAGCGATCAAAGCTGTTTCGTTCTTTAACAATCTGGAAGAAGTAAAGATTATTTATTGATCGGTTTGCCGTAAAAAGCGAATCGATGGGTAATGATTGTATGTATCAACAAACAAGCAACAACGTTGTACTTTCTTATCCTTGTAGCGCTCTTTGATTATTTAGGTAATCAGAGGCTAACGTTATAGGGACAAGCGAATAAGTGCACATGGTGGATGCCTTGGCGATTACAGGCGATGAAGGACGTAGTAGCTTGCGATAAGCTGCGGGGAGTGAGCAAACACACTTTGATCCGCAGATTTCCGAATGGGGCAACCCACCCTTTTAGGGTATTGCATACTGAATACATAGGTATGCAAGGCGAACGCGGCGAACTGAAACATCTAAGTAGCTGCAGGAAAAGAAATCAACCGAGATTCCCAAAGTAGCGGCGAGCGAAATGGGAAGAGCCTGTACGTGATAGTCGGACCGATAACAGAATCCCCTGGAAATGGGAGCCATAGTGGGTGATAGCCCCGTATGTGAAATTGGACCGGTGATACTAAGCGTACGACAAGTAGGGCGGGACACGTGACATCCTGTCTGAATATGGGGGGACCATCCTCCAAGGCTAAATACTCGTAATCGACCGATAGTGAACCAGTACCGTGAGGGAAAGGCGAAAAGAACCCCGGAAGGGGAGTGAAATAGATCCTGAAACCGTGTGCATACAAACAGTAGGAGCGGACTTGTTCCGTGACTGCGTACCTTTTGTATAATGGGTCAGCGACTTACATTCAGTGGCAAGGTTAACCATATAGGGAAGCCGTAGAGAAATCGAGTCCGAATAGGGCGATCAGTCGCTGGGTGTAGACCCGAAACCAAGTGATCTACTCATGGCCAGGATGAAGGTGCGGTAACACGCCCTGGAGGTCCGAACCCACTAATGTTGAAAAATTAGGGGATGAGCTGTGGGTAGGGGTGAAAGGCTAAACAAACTTGGAAATAGCTGGTTCTCTCCGAAAACTATTTAGGTAGTGCCTCAAGTATCACCATCGGGGGTAGAGCACTGTTATGGCTAGGGGGTCATTGCGACTTACCAAACCATTGCAAACTCCGAATACCGATGAGTGCGAGCTTGGGAGACAGACGTCGGGTGCTAACGTCCGGCGTCAAGAGGGAAACAACCCAGACCGCCAGCTAAGGTCCCAAAGATTGGCTAAGTGGAAAACGAAGTGGGAAGGCTAAAACAGTCAGGATGTTGGCTTAGAAGCAGCCATCATTTAAAGAAAGCGTAATAGCTCACTGATCGAGTCGTCCTGCGCGGAAGATGTAACGGGGCTAAGCCAGTCACCGAAGCTGCGGATATCCTTTATTGGATATGGTAGGAGAGCGTTCTGTAAGCCTGCGAAGGTGTCTTGTAAAGGATGCTGGAGGTATCAGAAGTGCGAATGCTGACATGAGTAGCGATAATGGGGGTGAAAAGCCTCCACGCCGTAAGCCCAAGGTTTCCTGTTCAACGTTCATCGGAGCAGGGTGAGTCGGCCCCTAAGGCGAGGCAGAGATGCGTAGCTGATGGGAAGCAGGTTAATATTCCTGCACCGTCGTATGATGCGATGGGGGGACGGATCGCGGAAGGTTGTCCAACTGTTGGAATAGTTGGTTTTTGACTCATAGAAGGCACTTAGGCAAATCCGGGTGCGGAATTCAAGGGGTTGAGACGAGTGAATTTATTCATGAAGCAATCGGAAGTGGTTCCAAGAAAAGCCTCTAAGCTTCAGTCATACGAGACCGTACCGCAAACCGACACAGGTGGGCGAGATGAGTATTCTAAGGCGCTTGAGAGAACTCGGGAGAAGGAACTCGGCAAATTGGTACCGTAACTTCGGGAAAAGGTACGCCCCGGTAGCTTGACTGGTTTACTCCAGAAGGGTGAAAGGGTTGCAATAAACTGGTGGCTGCGACTGTTTAATAAAAACACAGCACTCTGCAAACACGAAAGTGGACGTATAGGGTGTGACGCCTGCCCGGTGCTGGAAGATTAAATGATGGGGTGCAAGCTCTTGATTGAAGTCCCAGTAAACGGCGGCCGTAACTATAACGGTCCTAAGGTAGCGAAATTCCTTGTCGGGTAAGTTCCGACCTGCACGAATGGCGTAACGATGGCCACACTGTCTCCTCCCGAGACTCAGCGAAGTTGAAATGTTTGTGATGATGCAATCTACCCGCGGCTAGACGGAAAGACCCCATGAACCTTTACTGTAGCTTTGCATTGGACTTTGAACCAATCTGTGTAGGATAGGTGGGAGGCTTTGAAGCGGGGACGCTAGTTCTCGTGGAGCCAACCTTGAAATACCACCCTGGTTTGTTTGAGGTTCTAACCTTGGTCCGTTATCCGGATCGGGGACAGTGCATGGTAGGCAGTTTGACTGGGGCGGTCTCCTCCTAAAGTGTAACGGAGGAGTTCGAAGGTACGCTAGATACGGTCGGACATCGTGTTGATAGTGCAATGGCATAAGCGTGCTTAACTGCGAGACTGACAAGTCGAGCAGGTACGAAAGTAGGACATAGTGATCCGGTGGTTCTGTATGGAAGGGCCATCGCTCAACGGATAAAAGGTACTCTGGGGATAACAGGCTGATTCCTCCCAAGAGTTCATATCGACGGGGGAGTTTGGCACCTCGATGTCGGCTCATCACATCCTGGGGCTGTAGCCGGTCCCAAGGGTATGGCTGTTCGCCATTTAAAGTGGTACGTGAGCTGGGTTTAAAACGTCGTGAGACAGTTTGGTCCCTATCTGCCGTGGGCGTTGGAAATTTGAAGGGGGCTGCTCCTAGTACGAGAGGACCGGAGTGGACGTATCTCTGGTGTACCGGTTGTCACGCCAGTGGCATTGCCGGGTAGCTAAATACGGAAGAGATAACCGCTGAAAGCATCTAAGCGGGAAACTTGCCTTGAGATGAGATTTCCCAGAGCCTTGAGCTCTTTGAAGGGTCGTTCAAGACCAGGACGTTGATAGGCTGGGTGTGGAAGTGCAGTAATGCATTAAGCTAACCAGTACTAATTGCCCGTACGGCTTGTCCCTATAACCTTAGCAGGTACAGAGGATAAGACGGTACAACGTTGCGTGTGTGTTGATACTACTATTCATTACCCAATCTTTGCTTCTTCCAGATTCATGGCTTTGTCGCTCCACTGAGGACAAACGCCGGTACAAGTTATGCCTGATGACCATAGCAAGTTGGTGCCACCCCTTCCCATCCCGAACAGGACCGTGAAACAACTTTGCGCCGATGATAGTGCTGCAACCAGTGTGAAAGTAGGTTATCGTCAGGCTTGTTATACGCAGTAGAGAAAAACCCGATCAGCAATGGTCGGGTTTTTTTTCGTCTGGTGGTTTTAGCCATACCAGCACTTGCCGGGTTTTTGAAAGGGATATCTTGTCTGCTGTGCATACACTGGAGCAATTACGCACTGGCCAACTGGCCGGCGTGCGCCGTCTGACGCTGTCCTGTGGCTTGAGCGACTTCCCGCGTGAGATATTCGACTTGGCCGACAGCCTGGAAATTCTTGATTTGTCGGGCAATGCGCTGTCCTGCCTGCCTGACGATTTGCCGCGCCTGCACAAGCTGCGCATCATTTTTTGCTCGGATAATCTGTTCACCACTTTGCCTGCCGTGCTCGGTTCCTGCCAGAAACTGAGCATGATCAGCTTCAAGGCGAACCAGATACGCCACGTGCCGGCCACAGCCTTGCCACCCAGGCTGCGCTGGCTGACCCTGACCGACAATGCCATCGAAGTCTTGCCGGATGAACTGGGCAAGTGCGGGCAATTGCAGAAACTCATGCTGGCGGGAAATTGCCTGGCCAGCTTGCCCGCCTCCCTGGCCAATTGCCGCCAGTTGGAACTGGTGCGCATTGCCGCCAACCGTTTCACGGCGCTGCCCGACTGCCTGCTGTCTTTGCCGTGCCTGAGCTGGCTTGCGTACGCGGGCAACCCGTTCACGGAAGCACGCGAACTGGCAACCCTGACCGATGCCGGTGCGGCGGGTGTGGCCTGGCCCCGCCTGGCATTGGCGCAGCAGCTGGGCGAGGGCGCATCGGGCGTGATATACCGTGCCCGCCTCGATGGGCGTGATGATGTCGCCGTCAAAGTATTCAAGGGGGCGATGACCAGCGACGGCTTGCCACGCAGCGAAATGGCCGCCTGTGTCGGCGCGGGTGCTCATCCGGGCCTGATTCCCATTCTTGGGACGCTCGATGGGCATCCGCAACAGGCGATGGGCCTGGTCATGCCGCTCATCGATGCTGCCTTCCGCAACCTGGCCGGTCCGCCCAGCCTGGCATCATGCACGCGCGATGTGTATGTCGATGGCGTGCACTTTGATGCACCACAAGCGCTGGCCATTGCCCATGGCATCGCCTCGGCCGTGTGCCAGTTGCATGCGCGCGGCATCGTCCATGGTGATTTGTATGGCCACAATATCCTGCATGCGGATGGTGGCGCCTGCCTGCTGGGCGACTTTGGCGCGGCGTCCATGTTTGCGCCCGGCTCGTCGCAGGGGAACTTGCTGCAGAGTATAGAGGCGCGCGCTTTTGGCGTGCTGCTGGGCGAGTTGATCGCGCATTGCGCGACGCCCTTGCCCGTCTTGCAGACTTTGCAGCAAGCTTGCCTGCAAGAAGAAGTGCTGCGGCGGCCCAAGTTCGACGTGATCAAACGGGCATTGCTGGAAATGTTCCCAGCATAAAAAATGGCGCAGCCTTCGCAGGCTGCGCCATTTTCATTTCAGGCTGGCAAGATTCAGCCAGGTACCTGGATTTCTTTTTCCGGCAGGGCGATCTGGTTGTCGACGCTGAACTGGTAGTCCTTGAAGACGTGTTCGGCCGTCAGGATCTGGTATTCGCCGTTGTCGAGCTTGTGCGTGGTGTCCTTCAGACGATACGTGTAATGGCCGCAGGTCCAGCAGTTGAAGTTGCGCATGTGCGTGCACAGGCAGGTCTTGTCCATCACGACGACGGTTTTTTGCTCGGGATGGGCCGCCACTTCGCGGTTGTACGAGTTGATGTACGCGCAGTTGCCCGTAGCGTCGAGCAGATAGCCATACGATTCGCAGCCTGGACGGATGCCGGCGCCGATGGCGGGCGTGTTTTTCAGCATGCGCATCGGGTAGCCCGTCGGCGAGACGCCGTTGACGATGATGTCTTCTTCCGAGGCTTTGTAGTATTCCTGCTTGACCTTGTTTGGCAAGCCGCATTCCTCGGTGACGGTAAAGCGCGTCGCCACTTGCACGCCGGCTGCGCCCGCTTCCAGGAAGGAGACGGCATCGCTGCCCGTGAAGATGCCGCCAGCGGCGATCAGCGGGATGTCCAGCTGTTCCGTCTTCAGGTAGGCGAGGATTTCGGCGGTAATCGTGTGCAGGTCGTAATTGGCCCAATCCATGCCGAAACCCAGGTGGCCGCCGGCCAGCGGGCCTTCGACGATGATGAAGTCGGGCAGGCGGTCCAGCTTGGCGTTCTTGCGCAGGAAAATCTGCAAGGCGCGCACGGACGAGACGATGATGCCCAGCTTGGCATCGCGGAAACGCGGATGGTCGGCGATCAGTGCAAACGAGCCGAAGTGCAGGCCGGCCGACAGGGTGATGCCGTCGATGCCCGCGTCCAGCGCCGCATTCAGGCGCACGCGCAAAGTCTCGCGGGGGCCATTCATGGTCAGCTTTTCCATGCAGTTGACGAAGATCAGGCCATCGCCCTTTTTCGCTTCCATGGTGCGGCCGATATGCAGACGCTGCGCTTCCGCCAGACGGCCCAGGTCGAACTGCACCACGGCCTTGTCGCTGTTGTTGATGTTGAATTTGTACAGTTTCGTCTTGTCTTTGACGAAGGTGGTGTCGAAACGACGATCCGACACATCTTCCACCATGGCATCGGAGATATGGCCGATACCGTTCAGCCGGGCCGCTTCCAGGGCCAGCTCCGACGTGGAAATATCCACACCCATTCCGCCTATCATGATGGGCACATATTCTTTTTTGCCAAATCGCAGGCGGAAATCATCAACACGTTTCATTGCTATCCTTAGACTACCGTGGTTATCACTGAGCCAGATGTACGGTCAAGCCCGCCGCCGGTCAGGCGCGCGGGCGCATGTAGCTGTGCGCAGCTTCAATTCTACCCCAAGCGGGCAGGCAGGCTCTCCGGGCAGCTTGCCACCATGCCGGTGCAAGCGCGTGCCGGATCGCGCGCTTCATCGAAATTAATCGCGGAAATTGTTAAATTCCAGCGGCATGTCGGGCACGTCCTTGCGCAGCATGGTCATGGCCGCCTGCAGGTCATCGCGCTTGGCGCCCGTGACGCGCACGGCTTCGCCCTGGATGCTCGCTTGTACCTTCATCTTGCTGTCCTTGATGACACGCACGATTTTCTTGGCATCATCCGACTCGATGCCATTCTTGATCTTGATGATCTGCTTGACCTTGTCGCCGCCGATTTTCTTGATGTCACCTTCGTCGAGGAAGCGTACATCGACCTTGCGCTTGGTTAATTTGTTCGTCAGTACGTCGCGCACCTGGCTGAGCTGGAATTCCGAATCCGCAAACGCGGTCAATTCGTTTTCCTTGTGTTCGACGCGGGCGTCGCTGCCCTTGAAGTCGAAGCGCGTCGTGATTTCCTTGTTGGATTGCTCGACGGCATTCTTGACTTCGATCATATCAGCTTCGGAGACTACATCAAATGACGGCATGGTCTGTTCCTTTCGTGTTAGAGCGAACGCGCTCGTAGCGCGCCGGGCGCGCGCATTCTTTGCAAAATGGCACAGCCTCGTTAAAGATGCGACATTTTAACGGACAACGGACGGCCTGCCCTTGTCTTGCGCTGGTTTTTTGTCGGTTTCACTCTATAATCGAGCAAAATAATCGCTATCCCTTGTCTGCAGAGCTCACCATCGAACACAATTACTCCCTCCAGCGCCTGAATACCTTCGGCATCACGGCCAACGCGGCCGCCTACGTACGCATCACTTCGCAAGCCGAATTGCAGGCCGCGTTGCAAGATCCCGCCTTGTCCGCCATGCCGCGTTTGATACTGGGCGGCGGCAGCAACATTGTCCTGACGGGCGACTTTCCCGGCGTCGTGCTGCACATGGCCACGCGCGGCATGCGCCTGGCGCAGGCGGACTTCGAGACCATCCTCGTCACGGCCGCCGCCGGTGAAAACTGGCACGACTTCGTGCAGTGGACCCTGGCACAAGGCGTGGGCGGGCTGGAAAACCTGTCGCTGATCCCCGGTACGGTGGGCGCGGCCCCTATCCAGAATATTGGTGCGTATGGCGTTGAAATCAAGGATTATCTGCATAGCGTGAGCGTCATGCACAGCGCCAGCGGCATCGTCTTCGACATGGACCGCGACGCATGCCATTTCGCTTACCGCGACAGCATTTTCAAGCAGGCAGACGGGCGCGAGCTGATCGTGCTGGAAGTGACGTTTGCCTTGCCGGCCCAGTGGCAGCCGAATTTGCGTTATGCGGAACTGGCGCAGGCCGTGGCCGAGCGCAATCTTGCCGAACCGACGCCGCAACAGGTGGCTGAAACGGTGATGGCGATACGCCGGCGTAAATTGCCCGACCCGGCCGTGATCGGCAATGCGGGCAGCTTCTTCAAGAACCCCGTGGTGTCACGTGAGCAGTGTGTGGCCTTGCTGGAACGTTTTCCCGCGCTCGTCCACCATGCTCAGCCCGATGGCACGGAAAAACTGGCGGCCGGCTGGCTGATCGATCAGTGTGGCTGGAAGGGAAAAAACCTGGGGCCCGCGGGAGTGTATCCCAAGCAGGCGCTGGTTCTGGTGAATAATGGCGGCGCTCGTGGCGCGGACATTACCCGGCTGGCGAAAGCGATACAGGATGACGTCGAGGCGAAATATGGCGTGCGCCTGTCGCCCGAGCCTGTGTTTGTTTAATCAACCGAAGTGGCAGACGTAATCCACGGTTTCCGTTGTTTCGATGTCAAAATAGCTATTGCCCGGGATACTGAATTGCGTGCCCGCGGCATAGCTGTTCCATTCTGTCGCGTCGGCCAGGCGCACCTTGCACAGGCCGCCGACGATTTCCATCGTTTCCGGCGCGCCCGTGTTGAAGCGCAGCGATGACGGAAAAATCACGCCCACGCTTTTCTTCGTGCCGTCGGCCAGGATGACATTGTGCGAGACGCACTTGCCGTCAAAGTAGATATTCGACTTTTTGACGACGCTGACTTTGTCCAGTTGTGTGCTCATGCTTCACTTTCCTTCAGTTAAAAATCAGTCTTCGACGTCATCGGCGCTCAACACGCTGTTGCGTCCGCCGCGCTTGGCCGCGTACAGGGCCTGGTCGGCGCGGTTGATCAGTTGCTCGACCGTCGAGTCCGGAGACGGCACGATGGTGGCCACGCCGATCGAGATGGTGACGATGCCCGTGCTGGTCGCCGGGTTCTCGATCTGCAAACCCTCCAGGTGACGCCGGCACGCTTCGGCGATCAGCAAGGCCCCTGCGGCCTGCGTTTCGGGCAGGATCAGGGCGAATTCCTCGCCCCCATAGCGGGCTGCCAGATCGGCCGGGCGTTTCAGATGTTCTGTCAGCACGGCGGCCACTTTTTTCAGGCCCAGATCGCCCGCCAGGTGGCCAAAGTGATCGTTATAGCTTTTAAAATGGTCGATATCGCAGAAAAGCAGGCTCAGCGGCGACTTGTCGCGCTGGCCCCGCTGCCATTCGAATTGCAGGGTTTCATCGAAGCGGCGGCGGTTGGCGATGCCTGTCAAGCCATCGAGGGCGGCGAGTTTTTGTAATTCAATATTCGCATCGGCCAGGTTTTTTTGGCTTTCGCGCAGGAAGCGAAATGCCTGGTCGCGCTGCAGGCGGCTGATGTGCGCGTTGGAATGGTAGCGTATGCGTGCCAGCAATTCCAGGCGGTCCGGCAGTTTCACCACGTAATCATTGGCGCCGACGGCAAAGCTGTGGGCCTTCAGTTTCGGGTCATCCTTGGCCGACAGCACGATCACTGGCACATGCGCGAGCGCCGCGTGTTCGCGGTACAGCTGGATCAGCGCGAAGCCGTCGATGCCCGGCAGCACCAGGTCTTGCAGGATGACGGTCGGTTGCAAGCGCAGCGCCGTGTCCAGCGCCTGCGTGGCGTCGGTCACGTAATGAAACTCGATATCCTGCTGGTCGCTCAGCATGCGCCGGATTGCCTCAGCAATGATCAACTGGTCGTCCACCAGCAGCACGCTGACCTTGAATTCGGTCAATGCGGGCTCATGCAGGGTGAAACTGGAGGAAAATTCTGGCATTGCATTCTTTTCAGATGTTAGGGGAGGGCTCCCACCCATTGTTGAGTTTTGCGCCCAGGCGGTTGCGCAGGCTGGCGCCTATTCTATCCAATGGCAGGATTTGTTGCGCTGCATCGAGTTCGGCCGCGGCGCGCGGCATGCCATACACGGCACTGCTGGCCTGGTCTTGCGCTATCGTCGTCTTGCCCGCGCGGCGCATGGCCAGCAAGCCGTCGCCGCCATCGCGGCCCATGCCTGTGAGCAACACGCCGATGGCGTCGCCGCGCCAGTGCTGTGCCACGCAATGAAAGAAGACATCGACGGAAGGACGGTAAACATAGTCGCGTGGTGCCGCATCGTAACCCAAACGATAATTTTGATCTAGCAGCAAGTGATCATTGGTCCTGGCGACCAGCACGCTGCCGGCCACCAGTTCGTCGCCCTCGGCGATCACGCGCACCGGCATGTCCAATTGATCGTCCAGCCATTTGGCGAAGTGCGAGGCAAAGGTTTCATCGATATGTTGCACCACCACGATGGCGCAGCCGGGCGGCGCCGTCCAGCCGGACAGCACCTTGGCCACCGCTGACGGCCCGCCCGTCGAGGCGCCGATGGCCAGCAGGGTCGACACCTGGCCGTCGCCCCGTTCGCCGCCATTGCCGTTTGCCTGGCGCGGCGGCGGCGCTTCGGCGCTGTGGCGTATCAGCTTGCCGATGGTCTTGATCTTGGCCAGCAGTTCGCTGTCGCCGCCCACTTCCCCTTGCAGCACGGGCGTGGCCGTGACGTCGAGCGCGCCGGCGCCCAGCGCGCGGAACACCTGATTGACATTGTCCTGCGGGCGCCCCGTGACCACCAGGATGGCGCACGGGCTTTGCTCCATGATCAGGCGCGTCGCTTCCACGCCATCCATCTCCGGCATGTTCAGGTCCATCAGGATCAGGTCGGGACGGTTGCCCTCGCACATGCGCACTGCCTCCAGTCCCGTGCGGGCGATCCACAGCACCTGGTGCTCCTGCGTGCTGGCGACCACTCGGCGCAGGGCCTCGGCGGCCATGGCGACATCGTTAACAATGGCAATTTTCATGAAGTACGACTCATAAGCTGGCATCTCCTATCAGGTCGGCCACCGCGTCGAGCAAGGTCTCGTCGTGGAAGCTGCCTTTGGTCAGATAATAATCGGCGCCGGCGGACAGGCCGCGCGCGCGGTCTTCCGGGCGGTCCTTGTACGAGACGATCATCACCGGCAGCTTGTGCAGGTGCAGGTCCTTCTTGATCAGCGAGACCAGCTCGATGCCATCCATGCGCGGCATGTCGACGTCGGTGATCACCAGGTCGTACTCGCCGCTGCGCACCACGTTCCAGCCGTCGATGCCGTCGATGGCCACGTCGACCTCGAAGCCGCGCGCCAGCAGCAACTTGCGCTCCATCTCGCGCACCGTCAGCGAATCGTCGACGACGAGGATGCGCTTGGCGCGGCGCTGCTGCGCGTGGCCCGCCTGCGCCAGCTGGTGCAGGCCGCCCTCGTGCAGCAGTTTGTCGATCGACAGCAACAAATCGGGCACGTCGAGGATCAGCACCGGCTCGCCGTCGTCGAGCAGGGCGGCGGCGGAAATGTCGCGCATCTTGCCGAAGATCGGATCGATGGCCTGCACCGCCAGGCTTTGCTCGCCGCGGATGGCGTCGACCACCAGCGCATAGCTCTGCTTGCCGCGCCCGATCACCACCACCGGCAAATCGTCGGCGCTGCCGGGCGTTTCGCCCAGCTCCAGCACCTGCGCCGCCGACACAAGGCCCAGATGCTCGCCCTTGAGTTCAAAGAATTGCTTGTTTTCCAGGGTATGGATGGCCGCTTGCGGCACGCGCACCACGCTTTCCACCTTGACGATGGGGATGGCGTAGGCCTCGCCCTGGATGTCGATCACCAGCGCGCGCACGATCGACTGCGTCAGCGGCAGGGTAATCAGGGCGCGGAAGCCCCGCCCCGGCTCCGATTCCAGGCGCACCGTGCCGTTTTGCTGGCGTATCGTCTCGTGCACGATATCGAGGCCCACGCCGCGTCCGGACAACTGGTTGGCCGTCGCTTTCAGGCTGAAGGCGGGCAGGAACAGGAATTCCAGTAGCTCGCCCGGCGACAGCGCGGCGGCCATGGCGGGGCTGGCCATCTTGCGCTCGATGACGGACTGGCGGATTTTTTCCAGGTCGACGCCGCGCCCGTCGTCGCTGATCTCGATGCTCAGCATGCCGGCGCGGTGGCGCGCTTCCATGCGTATCGTGCCCATTGCTTCCTTGCCCGCGTCGATGCGCTCGTACGGGCCTTCCATGCCATGGTCGATGGCATTCCTCAGCATGTGGTTCAGCGGGCTTTCGATCTTCGCCAGGATGTCGCGGTCGACCAGCGTGTCTTCGCCGTCGATCTCCAGCTGCACTTCCTTGCCCAGGCTGCGCGCCAGGTCGCGCACCATGCGGGGAAAAGCATGGATGCCGTCGCGGAAAGGACGCATGCGCAGGGCCAGCACTTCGTCGACCATGCCCTGCGAGACGGCCAGCAGGCGCCGCTCATAGGTTTCGATGTCGGCGATGTGCTCGAGCATGAACTGCTTCAGCGGCTGCGTCTTGTGCAGCGCCAGCAGGGACCTTTCCATCAGGCCCGGATCGCCCGAGCGGGCAATGGCCTCATGCAGGTGTTCGATGGCGGAAAACAGACTGCTCTGGTTGCGCTTGAAGCGCTGCAGCGCGCCGATGAACGGGTGCATCTGGTGCGCATTGATGCGCGATTCGCTGGCCAGCGACAGCAGTTTGTCGAAGTTCTGCGCCTGGGTCTTGGCTGGCGCGGCACCGGTACGCGGCGCCGGGGCGGCCGTTTCCGCTTCCTCTCCCGCCAGGCCGCTGGCCACGGGGGCCTGTGGTTCGGCCGCTTCCGGCGGCAAGGGAGCTGGCGCGGGCGCCGAGGGCAGGGCTGGCAGCTCCGGCAACTCGGCGATGCCGGCGATGGCGTTCAGGGTCTGGTTGATCTGCGTCGCGTTGGCGGCCAGCCACGCTTCGGCGCCCGCATCGTCCAGGCGTGACAGTTGCACGATCAGGTCGACGCCCGACAGCAGCACGTCGACCCGCTCCGGCGTGAGTTTCAAGCGGCCATGCTGGGCGGCGACAAAGCTGTCTTCCATGCCGTGCGCCAGTTGCACCACCACTTGCAGGCCGACGATGGCGGCGGCGCCCTTGATCGAGTGCGCCGCGCGCATCATCGATTCGACGGCGGCCGCGTCGCCCGCATGGCGCTCCATGGCCAGCAAGCCATCGGTGAGAATCTGGGTCTGGCTGTCCGCCTCCATGCGGAACAGGTCCAGCATGGAAAAGGCACTCAGGTCGCCGTACTGGTCCTGGCTCATCGTAATAGTCTCGCAAGTTGAAAGCCGATCAGCGCCGTGTCGAGGCAGCCGATGCGCATGTCGCCCTCGGTGATGACACAAGACAGGAAGCGCGACAGGCCCTTGTTGATGGTGGCCGCAGGCGTTTGCACGCTGCCCGACGCGTAGCGCACGATGCCGTGCAGGTCGGCCACGGGCAGGGCATAGGCTTGCTCTTCCCAGCGCATCAGCAGCAGGCGCGCAAACGTGTGGCGGCCGCGGGCCGCGGGCGCACCCTGTTCGTCGATGCCCAGCAAACTGGCCAGCGACATGCACGGATACAGCTTGCCGCCGATATTGACGATGCCAGACAGGCCGCGCCCGCTGCGGTGCGGCAGCACGTGCGGCTTCGCTTGCGGCGCCACGGCGTCGAACACGCGCGTGGGCAGCGCCAGCCATTCGCGGCCGATGCGAAACACCAGCGCCGAGCTGTCGCGCACTTCGCCGCCCGCATCGACCTGGCGGAAGTGGCTGGCCCAGTCGCGCCGGTAGTGTTCATCCACGGGCCGCTGCAGGTTGCGCTGGGCGGCGCCCGCATACACGTCGCAGTTGCGGCAATGGACGTTGGCGGGCAGTTTGGGACAGCTCTGGTCGCCGACCACGCCGATATGGTTCCAGCAGTCGTCGATGCTGGCGAGGGACTCGGTGGCGATGAGATTGGTCATGCGTGCCCCTTAGTTGGACGCCTGGCGGCGCTGGTAGATGCGCGCCGCGCGCGCCTTCAGGGTGGCGGCGGCCGTGTGGTTGCCATTGCGTTCTGCCAGCAGGGACAGGTGGCACAGCGCCTCGTAATGGTCCGGTTGCAAATAGATGCAGCGGCGCCAGTAGTCGTCGGCCAGGTCCATCTTGCCGGCCAGTTCATTGATCATGCCCAGCATGAAATACGCTTCCGCCGCTTCGGGTACGCGGGCCAGGTGGGCGTGGCATTTTTCGCCCGCTTCGCGCAACTGGCCACGGTCGGCCAGCAGGCGTGCCTCGGCCAGCAGATCCGCCGGTGGCTGCGGCGCCTGCACAGGTACGGGGCGCGGACGCGCCGCCGGAGCAAATGCGACGCGGGCCGGCGCGGGCCGTGGCGCGGGCGGCACGCTGCGCAGCGCGCGCGTCGGCGGCGGCAAAGCGGCCACCTGGATCACGGCGGCCGGTGGCGTGGCTTCCTTTTTCAGCGCGAAGGCCTGGCGGAACTGCAGCGTCGCAAAGCCATTCTGGCAGAACGAGGGCACTTCCGCATAGCCGGCCAGCAGCATGCCGTCGTCGGCCAGCAGGGCGGACAGATTGGCGATGGCCGCGCGCGTGGTCGGCTTGTCGAAATAAATCAGCAGGTTGCGGCAGAAGATGACGTCGTAATGGCGGCTGTAGGTGGCGGTATCGAACTGCAGCAGGTTGCCCTGCCTGAAGGTCACCTGTTCGCGCAGGGCTTCGATGAGGCGGTAGGCTTCATCGGCCACGTGCGTGAAATACCGTTCGCGGAAGGCCACGTCCTGCGCGCGGAAGGCGTTGCGGCCATACACGCCCGCCTGCGCCCGTTCGATGCAGCCGGGACTGAGGTCATACGCATCGATGCTGAACGCCTGTTTCGGCACGCCGCCGTCGCGCAGCGCCATGGCCATCGAATACGGTTCCTCGCCGCCCGCGCACGGAATCGAGAGGATGCGCGTGGCGCGCCCGCGTGCCCAGCGTTCCTGCACCAGTTCGACGGTGGCGTAAAACGCCTGCGGATCGCGGAACAGCCACGATTCGGGCACCACCACCAGTTCGATCAATTGGGTCATTTCGGCCGGCGTGAGCGCCCGCAGGTAGGCTTCGCTGTCGCTGAAGCCCGTCTGCTCCATGCGCTGGCCGACGGCCCGTTCGGCCACGGCTTTGGAGACGGACAGGCCGGTCGCGCGGCGCAGCAGGGTTTGCGCCGTCATGCCGCGCTCGCGTCTTGAAACAGCAGCGCGCGCACGTCGGGCGGCAGCAGGTGTTCCAGTTCGACCAGTTGCACGATGCCGTCGGCGTCGCTGGCCACCTGGCCCAGGAACGGCGCCGTCGCCACGCCGCTGTCTTCAAGCCCTTGCGGGTCGATGTCGGCGATGCCGCGCACCTGCGAGGTCATCAAGCCCAGCGCATGCGTGGCGCCGCCAGGCGTGCGGTAGTCGACGATGACGATGCGCGTGTCGAACTGCGCGGCGGCGGCCGGCAGCCCGGCCAGGCGCGACAGGTCGATCACGGGCACGGGCGTGCCGTGCAAGTCCATCAGGCCGGCCACATAGTCTGGCGTGAGCGGCAACTGTTTCAGTTCCAGCAGCGGCAAGACGCGCACGATGCCGGCCAGGGGCAGGCCATAGCGGTCGCGTCCGATGTGAAAGAGCAGCACTTTCATGGGATCAGATGGTGACGGCGAAGGTCGAGACGCTCGACTGCAGGTCGCCCGCCGCATATTGCAGCTGGTGCACCGCCTCGCTGGTGGCTTTCAAGGATTCCACCGTTTGCTGGGTGGCGTCGTTGAGCTGCATCATGGTGTCGGAAATCTGCGACGCGCCTATCGCTTGCGACTGCATGCCTTGCAGCACGGCGTCGAATTGCGGCGTGAGTTTCTGCACCTGGTCCATCACGGACGACAGCTGCTCGGCCACTTGCCGCACTTCGCCCACGCTGCGTCGAATTTCCTCAGAGAATTTATCCATGCCCATCACGCTGGCCGATACGGCCGACTGCATTTCCTTGAGCATTTGCTCGATATCCCAGGTGGAAACAGAGGTCTGGTCGGCCAGGCGGCGAATTTCCGTGGCCACCACGGAGAAGCCGCGGCCCGCTTCGCCCGCTTTTTCCGCCTCGATGGCGGCGTTCAGCGAGAGGATGTTGGTCTGGTCGGCCACCTTCGTGATGGTGATCAGGACGCTATTGATATTGCTGGCCTTTTCCGACAGGGCGGCCAGCTTGGCGTTGATGGAATCGGTGGCCGAGACCATGTGCTGCATGGTCGAATCCATGCGCTTGAGGTTGTTTTGCGCTTCGGCCGTGGCATTCGTCGTGTAGTCGGCCACGGCCGTGGCGTCTTCCATGGTTTTGAGTAACTGGCTCGTATTGGCCGAGATTTCCTTGGTGGTGCTGAGAATTTCCACGCTGGTTTGCGCCTGCTCGATGCCGGTCGCTTCCTGCTGGCGTGCCGAGGCGGCGATTTCCGTGGCCGACGTCGTCACCTGGATGCCGGCCTTTTGCACATTGTTGAGCAGGCTGCGCAGGTTTTCGAACATCTTCGCCAGGCCGTTGCCCAGCTGACCGATGGCGTCGCTGCCCGTGATGCTGACCTTGCCCGTCAGGTCGCCCGAGGCAGCTTTTGAGACCACTTCCAGCAGCGAATCGACCTTGGCCCGCAAGCTGTTGGTCGCGGCCAGTTCATTGGCCTGGTTGTCCTGGATGGTTTGCGCCATGCGGTTGAATTCTTCCGTCACCTTGCCCAGCTCGTCGCGCGAGAGGATGGCGGCGCGCGCGTTCTGTTCGCCGGCGGCGATGCGCCCGACGGCATCCGTCAGGTTGTTCAGCGGACCGAGGATGGAACGGCCCAGCAGATAGGAAATGCCCAGCGCCAGCACGACGCACAGCAGGCCGCCCAGCGCCAGGGTCAGCAGCATGGTTTCCTGCAGCCTGGCGGTGGTGGCCGTGCGTTCGGCCAGCAAACGGGACTCTTCGGCCGCCACTTCGTCGAGCAGCTTGTTGGCTTGCGCAACGGCCGGGTAGCCGGTCGGCGGCATGCTGCGCGCCACCGCTTCCGTGGCACCCGGGCCATTGCCCAGCGCGCGGCGTTTTTCGATCAGCGGATTGATCCAGTCCTTGACCCAGGTCGTGGTCAGCTGGTCGATCTTGCGGAAGCGTTCCGACTGCTGCTTGTTGTCGACCGTCATGGCGATGGCTTTTTGCGTGTGCTGGTTCAGCACTGCCGTCTCGTCCGTTTCCGGCGTCAGTGAGGCTTCATTGCCGGTCAGGATGAAACCGCGCACTTCCACCTGGATTTGCAGGATGGAATTGTGGATCTTGTCGATCTCGACCAGCACGTCCATCGTGTGGCGGTCCCATGCATTTGCTTCCGACAGGCGCGAAAAGCTGTTGTAGGCGACGCCCAGCAGGATCAGGATGATGGCCACGATGGAGCCGAAGCCCAGGTACAGTTTATTCTTGATACTCAGGTCTTTGAACATGGGGGCTCCGGAAGCGGGAAGTTTCGACTAAATTGCACTGTAGCATTTTGCCACGGGGACAGCAAAACGGGGGGGGGATACGGGAGTTGCAGGGCCGTAAATCGCGGCCGAGTGCGTTTCAGACGTAAAAAAGCCGCCCGTGGGCGGCTTTCGCTTGGCGCGGGAGGCGGTGCCGCCCGGTAAGCAATTATTTCTGGCCGCGTTTTTCGCGGGCGATGGCGGCGATGCGCATGCGCAAGGCGTTCAGTTTGATGAAGCCGCCGGCGTCGGCCTGGTTGTAGGCGCCGCCGTCTTCGTCGAAGGTGGCGATGTTCATGTCGAACAGCGAATCCGTTTTCGAATCGCGCGAGACGACGATGACATTGCCTTTATACAGCTTGATGCGTACCCAGCCGTTCACGGTTTCCTGCGTGTGGTCGATCAGGGTTTGCAGGGCGACGCGCTCGGGCGCCCACCAGTAGCCGTTGTAGATCATCGACGCGTAGCGCGGCATCAGGTCATCTTTCAGGTGGGCCACTTCGCGGTCCAGGGTGATCGATTCGATGGCGCGGTGGGCTTTGAGCATGATGGTGCCGCCCGGGGTTTCATAGCAGCCGCGCGATTTCATGCCGACGTAGCGGTTTTCCACCAGGTCCAGGCGTCCCACGCCATGCTTGCCGCCAACTTTGTTCAGTTCGGCCAGCACGGTGGCGGGCGACATGCGCACGCCGTTGATGGCGACGATGTCGCCTTTTTCGTATTCGATGTCCAGATATTCCGCTTCGTCCGGCGCCTTTTCAGGGCTGACGGTCCAGCGCCACATGCTTTCTTCCGCTTCGGCGCTCGGGTTTTCCAGGTGACGGCCTTCAAAGCTGATGTGCAGCAAGTTGGCGTCCATCGAGTACGGCGCGCCGCCGTTCTTGTGCTTCATGTCGATGTCGATGCCGGCGTCTTCCGCGTACTTCAGCAGCTTTTCGCGCGACAGCAGATCCCACTCGCGCCATGGGGCGATGATTTTCACGCCAGGCTTCAGCGCGTAGGCGCCCAGTTCGAAACGCACCTGGTCGTTGCCCTTGCCGGTCGCGCCGTGCGAGATGGCGTCGGCGCCGGTGGCGTTGGCGATTTCGATCAGGCGCTTGGCGATCAGCGGGCGGGCGATCGAGGTGCCCAGCAGGTATTCGCCTTCGTACACGGTATTGGCGCGGAACATCGGGAAGACGAAATCGCGCACGAATTCTTCGCGTACGTCTTCGATATGGATGTTTTCCGGCTTGATGCCGAATTTGATGGCCTTGGCGCGCGCCGGTTCCAGTTCTTCGCCCTGGCCCAGGTCGGCCGTGAAGGTGACGATTTCGCACTGGTAGTTATCTTGCAGCCATTTCAGGATGACGGAGGTGTCGAGTCCGCCGGAATAGGCCAGGACTACTTTTTTAATGTCGCTCATATTGCTTCCAGTTGTCGTTGTCGATGTATGTATTGCGATGCTGCCAGAATGCTTGCAGTGCCTGGCGAATTATTGGATTTTACCCAGTAACAGGTATTCGATCAGCGCTTTTTGCACGTGCAGACGGTTTTCCGCCTCGTCCCACACCACCGATTGCGGGCCGTCGATCACCTCGGCGGCCACTTCCTCGCCGCGGTGGGCGGGCAGGCAGTGCATGAACAGGGCGTCGGGCGCGGCGCGGGCCATCTTCGCGCCATCGACGATCCAGCCGTCGAAGGCGGCGATGCGGGCCGCGTTTTCCGCTTCGTAGCCCATGCTGGTCCACACGTCTGTGTTGACCAGGTGCGCGCCTGCACAGGCGTCGGACGGGTCGGCGAAGAAGGTGTAGCGCTCGGTCTTGACTTGCGACAAGTCGATGTCGTAGCCCTGCGGCGTCGATACGTTGACGTGGAAGCCGAACACTTCGGCCGCCTGCAGCCACGAGTACAGCATGTTGTTGGCGTCGCCGATCCAGGCGACGACCTTGCCGGCGATCGAGCCGCGGTGTTCGATATAGGTGAAGATGTCGGCAAACACCTGGCACGGGTGGTGTTCATTGGTCAGGCCATTGATCACCGGCACGCGCGAATTGGCGGCGAAACGCTCGATGATTTCCTGGCCAAATGTGCGCACCATGATGATGTCGCACATGCGCGACATGACCTGGCCCGCGTCTTCCACCGGCTCGCCGCGGCCCAACTGGGAATCGCGCGTGTTCAGGTAGATGGCGGCGCCGCCCAGCTGGTGCATGCCGGCTTCGAACGACAATCGCGTGCGGGTGGAGTTCTTTTCAAAGACCATCACCAGGGTGCGGTCGATCAGTGGATGGTAGATTTCGTAATTCTTGAACTTGCGCTTGATCAGATGGGCGCGTTCGATCACATATTCGTACTCTTCCAACGTGAAATCGGAGAACTGGAGGTAGTGCTTGATCGGTTTTTTTATCGACATAATGACCACTTGAAGATGCGCAGGCCGCCGGCGGCGTGCCTTTCCCGCCGGGTTGCATCAGCGTACAACATCTCGTCTGATGACTGCCTCGCCCGGCGCGCTGCTGTGTTGATCGGTGCCCGTGCCTGTTTGTCGCGCGGGTCGATGCGGTTTGCCAAGTTGTAAATCATGCAATGGCAGGGACTTCAGCCATTCAATTATAAGGGTTTTGCTTTTAGATTGGAAAGACTGGCCGGACGGGTACTTGTGTAGACAAGTACCCGCGTCCAGCCTGGCTCTTGCCCGCTCAATAGATGTTGGCCGGGGTGGCCGCATCGATCTGCGGCGCCAGCAGTGGCAGATCGAGCGTGAAACGCGTACCGGAGGAGCTGCTGGCCACCTGGATGGTGCCGCCCAGCAAGGCCGTGACGATGTTGTAGCTGATCGACAAACCGAGGCCGCTGCCGCCCTGGCCCAGCTTGGTAGTAAAGAAGGGGTCGAAGATGCGCGACAGATGCTGTTCGGCGATGCCGCCGCCATTGTCTTCGAAGACGATCCGCACGCGCGCCCCATCGGGCGTGGCGGACAGGCGCATGCAGCCCGCGCCGGCGCCGCCATCGTTGGGCGCGGGAGCGAACGCGTGCAGCAGGGCGTTGTTGATCAGGTTGGTGATCACCTGGCCGAACGGGCCCGGATAGCTGTCCATGGCGATGCCGAATGCGATGTCCGTCTCGATGCGGTGGCCCGAGCTGCGGATGCGGTTCATGACGGTGGCGATGATTTCATTGCTCACCTGTTGCAGGTCAAACTGGCGCCGCTGTTCGGTGGTGCGGTCGACGGCCACCTGCTTGAAGCTGTTGACCAGGTCGGCCGCACTGTGCAGGCCGCGCATCACCAGCGCCGACGCCTTGGCGGCATCCTCGATGTAGGCGGCCAGGTCGGAGCGGCGCAGGCCGGGGCCGTTCATCAGGCGTTCCACGTCTTCCGTCTTTTGCTGCATGGTGCTGGCGATTAATAAACTGTTGCCGATCGGGGTATTGAGTTCATGCGCGACGCCGGCCATCAGGGAGCCGAGGGCAGCGAGTTTTTCCTGCGACACCAGTTGCGCCTGGGCATCTTGCAGCTGCCGGTAGGCGCTGGCATTGTCGAGCGCGATGGCGCCGTACGCGCACAGGGTGCGGAAGATCAGCCGCTCGCGTTCGCCGTAGGCATGGGCATCGCAAGCCTGCACCGTCATCACGCCCAGCACGCGCTCGCCCACCGTCAGGGGCACGTACAGCACGCTCTGGTTATGCAGGGTGCCGGGCACCGTGTAGGCGTGGCGCTTGGGCGGTACCTGGTCGATATACACTTCGCGCCGGCCCAGCAGGCAGCGCACGGAGTAGGCGCGCGGGTTGCTCAGGGGAATGGCGTTGTCGGGCAGGGGACGGCCCGCCTCGATGCCGTGCGCGCGGCGCAGCGCCGTGCCCGCCGCGTCGAGCATGTAAACGGCGAAGGTGTTGACTGGCAGCAAGGCATGCACGTGGCGGTCGAGCACCTGGAACACGGCGCTGGCGTCCAGGTGGGTGGTGATTTCCTGGCCGATGGCCGACAGCCGTTCCAGCGTGTCGCTGGTCTGTTGCAGCACTTCGGCGCGGCGCGCTTCGGAGGCGGCCAGTTCGCGGTGGTGATAGCCTTCCGAGCGCGCATGTTCCGTCTGGTGGTAGACCTGCATGGCGGTGGCGCGGTTGCTGGCCTGCTGGGTGTGGCTTTTTTCGCGCGCCACGCCCGCATCGAGCGCGATATCGTAGGCGCGCGCATAGTCGCCCGCATGCGCGTATTCGCGCGCCAGCGCATCGAGCAGTTCGCCGGGCGGCACATAGCCGTCGATGGAAGAGGCTACCTGCAGCGCCTGGTGCAGGAAATGCAGGGCCGGATTGCGTTCCTGCATGCCTGCCGGCGGCGGTAGCTCGTGGCGCGCATGCAGCATGGACAAGACGCGCAGCGCCGCCACCTGGTGCATGGCGTCACCCTGCGCCGTGGCCAGCTGCCGCGCCCGCTCGGCCGCCTGCAATGCTTCGTCCGGGCGGTCCAGGTAAGACAGCGCATGGGCGCTGCCGCGCTGCGCCATGCTGCGGAAATCGGCCTGGCCCAGCGCTTCGGCGCGTTGCGCCAGGCGGCTGAAGGCGTCGAGCGCCGTGTCGTAGTCGCCCTTGTCCAGGCTCAGTTCGCCCAGATGGAACAGCGCGTTGGCATACGTGCGCGCACCCGACATAGGGGCCAGGATGTGCAGCGCTTCGCGCAGCAAGTCTTCGGCGGTGGCCAGGCGTCCCAGCTTGCGCATGGTTTCGGCCGTATGCGTCTGGCAGGCGCCGATGCTGCGCGGCCAGCCGGTGGGGCGCGCCAGGTCCAGCGCGCACTGCATCCATTCGAGGGCCGATTCGTTGTCGTTAAGGCTGGAGAAACAGTCACCGATATTGATGGCGGCCGTGATGGCGCCGCGCAGCTGGCCGCTTTCCAGCGCCGCTTCATAGCTTTGCATGTAGTGGCCGGCGGCCGCGCCCAGGTCGCGCGACGTATGCGCCAGCAAGCCACGGAAGTCATGCACCCAGGCGGCCAGCGGCGCGGGCAGCTTGCCGCTGGCGCCGTCGGCCTGGAAGTGGCCGCCCCAGCGCGCCTGCGCGGCTGGCGCATCGCGCAACACGGCCCAGCGCGCCGAGGCCGCGTCGGCCAGGCTGGCGCGCATCGCATCGCCGGCGCCGCGCGCTTGCTGCGCCGCGGCCAGCAGTTCGGCATCGCAACGGGCATGGTCGCCCCGGTCGACGGCGATCGAGGACAGCAGCCAGTGGGCGTCGGCGCAGCCGACGGCGTCGCCGTGCGCGTCGCAGGTGGCGCGTGCCGCCATGGCCAGGCTTTCCGCGGAGTCGAGCGCGCCTTGCAGCCACGCTACTTCCGCCTGCACCAGTTGCAGGCGCGCGCGCGCCTGTTCCAGTGCTGCCGCTTCCTGGCCGCCCAGCGGCAGCAGCAGCAGCGCTTCCTCGCTCAGCGCAATTGCTCTGGTGCAATCACGCTGGCGCAAATGCCAGGACAGCAACAGCAGCAGCGGTACGCGCCCGGCGCCGCGCAACGGCAGCAATGCGCTTTCCCACTGCGCTACGTCATGTTCGAGCGCGAACATTTCCATTCAAGCATTCTCCCTGCAAACAGTGGCGCCAGCCTGCGACCGCACAGGCCATGTGTCATCGCATTGTAAGCTGCATTCAGGGGAATTGTTCAGTGTGCCTGTCAGAATTATTCATCCGGCATGGCGCCACCGGCGGGGGCGATTTGCCCCCGGCATTCGATGCCGGCCCCGGCGCTTAGCGCGACACGAGGCGGATGCTGTCGCTGCCAGCCGCGGTGCTGGCGCTGCCAGCCGCGGTGCTGGCGCTGCGCATGTCGGCACGTAGGCGCAAGCCGGGCAGGAGCTGGGCGTCGTCGATCACCACATGCTCGCCTTCATTGCTGAAGACGAAGGTCGCGCCCTTTTTGCTGACAAACTGGCCGGGCCCGGTGGGATAGATTTCCACGCTGGGCTTTGCCTGCCATTCACGGTCGTCGATCAGGCGGCCAAAGAAATGGTTGCCCTGCTGCTGGACTTCCAGCCGTTGTCCATTCGACAGGCGGTATTGCTGCTCGATATCGAGGGCTTCCTGTGCCGTGACGTGATAGTAGGAGCCAGAGGTCACGCGCACGCTGTCAGCGGTTTGCGGTGCTGCGGCGGTTTGCGCCTGGGCCGTGCCGCCGGCAAGGGCGAAGATAGCGGCGAGGAGGGGGAGTAAGCGTTTGGTATGCATGACATTCACCTTCGATCAGGATGACAGGATTGGTTAGAGTTAGATCGTGTGGTCGCTGGCGGGTTTCCGGCAGGGACTGGTGTCAAGTTAGCAAACGCACCTGGCCGTCGCCAGTGGCAGGCGATGGAAGGCAGGTTTGACGCGCTGAAATGCCTGAAACGGCGGATGAACGGTTTTGGGATTAAAGTCGGAAGGCGGGCTCGGCAGCGAAATTAAATTTTGCCTGCCGAGGTTTTATTGCTGCTTTGTTTGTGCTGCCGCGTATGGTTAATACAGCGTCTGCGCCGATTCGTGCAGCAGTTGGCCATACAGGGTATGGCGCATCTTGGCGATCTTGCCTTCAGACAATGCTTGCAGGATGGCGCACTGCGGCTCGATCAGGTGGCGGCAGTTGTAGAACTTGCAGCCACCCAGGTAGGGCTGGAATTCGCGGAAGGCCCGCTCCAGCATGCCTTCGGACAAGTGGTACAGGCCGAATTCCTGGAAGCCGGGCGAATCGATGATGGAGCTGTTGGCGCCCAGTTCGTCCAGCTTGTACAGCCGTGTAAAGGTCGTCGTGTGCTTGCCCGTGTCGAGCGCGGCCGAGATTTCGCGCACGGCGATGTCCGCGTCCGGCACCAAGAGGTTGATCAGCGACGATTTGCCCATGCCCGACTGGCCGATCAGGATCGACGACTGGCCCGCCAGCAGCGGCGCCAGGGTGGCCACGGCGTGCTCGGGTTCGGCGCGCGCCGACACTTCATCGACGGGATAGCCCATCGAGGAATACGGCAGCAGGCGTTCGCGGGCGCGCTCCAGCGAGGCGGTCACGTCCGTTTTATTCAGGATGATGCGCGCCGCGATGCCGGCCGCGTCGGCCGCCACCAGCGAGCGCGAGATCAGGTCGTCGGCAAAGCCCGGTTCCGTCGCCACGACGATGAACAGCTGCGTCAAATTGGCCGCCAGCAGCTTCGATTTGTACTGGTCCGAGCGATACAGCAGGGTCTTGCGTTCCTCGATGCGGTCGATGACGGCCTGGTCGTTGGAGGTGCGCGTCAGGTGCACGATGTCACCTACGGCCACATTGGTTTTCTTGCCGCGCGTCACGCATTGCAGCTTGGCGCCGTCCACGTCGGCCAGGTAGTGGCGGCCGTGGGCGGCGATGATGATACCCGTCAACTTGCCTTCGCTCATGGGGCCACCTGGCTGCTCTGGTAAATGAGGTCGGCCTTGGCGGCGCAGATGAAGTCGTTTTCGGACAGGCCGCCGGCGCCCTGGTTGACCGAGTGCGTGTCGTAGCGCACGGCGCAGGTTTTGTAAGTAATGATGAGCTCCGGATGGTGGTCTTGCGTATGGGTCATATAGGTCAGGGCGTTCACGAACGCCAGGGTCTGGTAGTAATTCTTGAAGCCGAAGTCGCGGCACAGCTTGCCATTTTGCAGCGACCACCGGGGCAGCAGGGCGTGCAGGGTGGCGATGTCCGTGTCGCCCAGCGCCTGCTGGCGTGGCGAGCAACTCAGTTGGGCCAGGTCTTGCGAAGTCGATGGCGTATTCATGTCGTAGCCCCTTTCAGGTGGCGGATGCGCACGCTGGCCGGCGGATGCGAGTCATAGAAGGCCGAGTGCAGCGGGTCGGGCGTCAGGGTCGACGCATTGTCTTCATACATTTTTACGAGGGCCGAGACCAGGTCGTCCGCCTGCGTGTGCGTGGCGGCAAAAGCATCGGCTTCGAATTCATGCTTGCGCGAGCTCAGCGAGGTCAGCGGTCCCAGCAGGAAAGTGAAGACGGGCAAGGCCAGCATGAACAGCAGCAGGGCCAGCGCGTCCGTCGGCTGGCCCGTCAGTGCAAGGGTGACGGGATCGATGCCCAGGCCCGCATAAAACCATGGCTGCGTCTTCAGGAAGCCCAGCAGCGCCAGAAAGCCCAGCGAGATGACGAACATCATGGCGATGCGCTTGACGATGTGCTTGAGCTTGAAGTGACCCAGTTCATGCGCCAGCACGGCTTCGATTTCCTGCGGCGCCAGGCGCGACAGCAGGGTGTCGAAGAAGACGATGCGCTTGTTGGCGCCAAAACCCGAGAAATACGCATTGCCATGGGCGCTGCGCTTCGAGCCGTCCATCACGAACAAGCCTTTCGAAGCGAAACCCACGCGCTGCATCAAGCCTTCGATGCGGCTTTTCAAGGATTCGTCCGCCAGCGGCGTGAATTTGTTGAACAGCGGGGCAATAACTGTAGGAAACAGCACCATCATCAGCAACTGGAAGCCGCTCCAGACGAACCACGCGTACAGCCACCACAGGTCGCCGGACTTGGCCATCAGGGTCAGCACGACCCAGATCAGCGGCAGGCCGATGGCCGCGCCCAGGCCCACGCCCTTGAGCATGTCCGTGAAGAACAGCTTGCGTGCCATGGTGTTGAAGCCGAAACGTTGTTCCAGCACGAATTGGCGGTAGTAGTCGAAGGGCAGGTCGATCAGGCCGGAAATGGCGGCGAAGGCGGCGATCAGGCCGATCTGGTACAGCATGGGCGAACCCGCCCCCATCCACTCATTCAGGGACAGCGCCAGCCACTGCAAGCCGCCCAGCAAGGTGAAACCGATCAGCACGGCGTAGTTGACCAGCAAGGTCAGCAAGCCGAACTTGGTTTTGGCCACCGTGTAGTCGGCCGCCTTCTGGTGCGCGGCCAGCGGGATTTTTTCCGCGAATTCGGGTGGGACTGCGGCGCGGTGCGCCAGCACGTGACGGATCTGCCGCGAAGCGAGCCAGAAGCGCACGGCGAGGGTCAAAACGAGGACGGATACAAACAAAATCGAAAACGCGAGTGAATACATTCTGTGCCTGTGAGAAAATGGCTGATTATTTAGTTTGATTAGGCCAAGAGAGAATTATGTCACAAGCGACCGACTTAACTGCACCCACCTCTGCATCCACCCCCGCACCGATTGTTCCGGCACGCCCAAATGAGATGAACCTGGTCTGGGTCGACATGGAAATGACGGGCCTGGAGCCCGATACCGACCGCATCATCGAGGTGGCGGTGGTGGTGACGGACATGCACTTGAACCTGCTGGCCGAAGGCCCCGTGTTCGTGATTCACCAGTCGGATGAAACCCTGAACAAGATGGATGCCTGGAACAAGGGCACGCACGGCCGCTCCGGCCTGATCGACAAGGTGAAAGCGTCGACCGTGACGGAAGCGCAGGCGGAAGCGGAACTGATCGCGTTCCTGAAGAAATACGTACCGGCAGGCAAGTCGCCCATGTGCGGCAACACCATCGGCCAGGACCGCCGTTTCATGGTGCGCGGCATGCCGAAGCTGGAAGCATTCTTCCACTATCGCAATGTTGATGTATCGACACTCAAAGAGCTGTGCAAGCGCTGGAAGCCGGAAATCGCCACCGGTTTCAAGAAACACCAGAAGCACACGGCGCTGGCCGATATTCTCGAGTCGATCGAAGAACTGAAGTACTACCGCGAGCATTTCATTAAATTGTAATGGTGTTGTCGGGTTACGTGCGACGCGCTAACCCGACCTACGGGTCATTGCAACCGCTGGCGCAGGTCGGCGTAGGTCGGCGTAGGTCGGGTTAGCGCCTTGGCGCGTAACCCGACACAGCCACCTCAAAGGCAAGGCTGTGCCAATCCCCATCCTCATCCTGCCATTCCAGCGCAAACGCTCCCGTTTGCCGTAAAGCCGTGATCCAGCGCACTTCGCCCGGCGGGCGGAAATATTCCACGCACTGGCCGAACGGCTGCTCCAGCCGGCACAGCACCAATCCCTCGCCCGCCACGGCGCACCATTGCTCATGGATATCGATCAGGGCCACGGCCGGGTCGCCATAGAATTCGCCCAGGCTGGCTTGCCGTCCATCGGCGGCCATCACCTTGGCCAGTTCGTATTCGTGCTGGACAATATAGTCGGCGCTGCGCGCCAGTTCTCTGTTCGTCATGCGTTCTCCACGGTGGGCCAGACGGTTTCCTGGTCGGCGCGCGCCTCGGCGATCAGCCATTCGCAGAATGCATGCACGAGGGGCCGGGTTTCCGCCTGGGGCGAGCGCAGCAGGTAATAGCAGTGGGGGCCGCGCACCGCGTGTTCGAACACGCGCACCAGGCGGCCCGATCTTAAATCGTCGCCGATCAGGGGGCTGGCCGCAATGGCCACGCCCTGGCCGCTGGCGGCCGCGTCCAGGCATAAATACGTGTGCGAAAAGCGCGCGCCGCTGTTGCCGCTATTGCCGCTGTAATGCACGCCGCAGCTGTGCAGCCAGCGCGTCCAGTCGATTTCGCCGGGCAGGTGCACTTCCGGCTCGTCGTGCAGCAGCGGATAGCGCAGCAGGTCGGCGGGCTGGCGCAGGCTGGCCGCGTTGGCGCGAAAGCCGGGACTGCAGACGGCGGAAAACCATTCTTCCATTAATAAATCCACTTTCAGGCCCGGATAGCGGCCCGGTCCCAGGCGGATGGCCACGTCCACGCCGTCGCGCGCCAGGTCGACCGGGTGCATCAACGCCAGCACGCGCAGTTCGATCTGCGGGTAGCGGTCGCGCAGCCGGCCCAGGCGCGGCATCAGCCAGCGCGAGACGAGCGAGCTGGTGGCCGTCACCGTCACCACCTTGTCATCGCCCTGGCGCCGCGCCTGCTCGGAGACGTCGGCCAGCTGGTTGAGTATCGGCCCCAGCGAGGCCGCATAGCGCTGGCCGGCGCTGGTGAGCACCACGCCGCGCGGCATGCGCTGGAACAGCACCACGCCCAGCCATGCTTCCAGCTGTTTCACATGGTGGCCGATGGCGCCGGCCGAGACGTGCAATTCTTCGCCCGCGCGCTGGAAGCCTTCATGGCGGGCGGCCGCCTCGAAGGCGTGCAGGGCGGCGAGCGGGGGCAAGGGACGGGACATGGCACTCTTCAAGGGAATTGAGCCTCAGTAATATTCGGCCTATCCGTGAAGAATATTGGTTTGTTCCATTTTGCGCAAGCGAATATGATGCCGTCATCGCGTGAAGTGACCCGCAATAGGATTCACGCATGCATTTCACGTACGCATCACCTTCCAGCCTTGCTTGGCATTAATATTTACAACGCCTGGGAAAACCGTCGCGAGCGGCAGTGATTTGTGGCTGAGAAGCGCAACCGTACTTCAGTACGGTGAGCATCGCCGGCCGCAAAGCGCGACGCGCAGCAGGTTTGCCCTGGCGTACTCAAAGAGGTTTAGTCATGTCTGATCGCCGCGCCGTTGCGCTGGTGTTGCTGTCGGCTGCTGGTTTCGGCAGTTCCGCCGTGTTTGCCAAGGCGGCCTATGCGTCCGGGGTCAACCCGTCGACCATGCTGGCCTTGCGTTTCGTCATCGCCGCCATGCTGTTGCTGCCGCTCGTGTGGCTCGGTGGCTGGCGCTTGCCGCGCGGCCGCCTGCTGGCCGGCTACATGCTGATGGGCCTGATGTACACGGCCCAGTCGCAAGGCTATTTCAATGCCCTCATGTATGCCAGCAGCGGCCTGTGCGGCATGCTGCTGTATGTGTATCCCGTGCTGGTCACCATCCTCGCGCTGGCGCTGGGCTGGGAAAAGCTGGACCGCCGCATGCTGGTGCTGATGGCGCTGGCGATCGCCGGCATGGCCATCACCCTGGGCGGCAAGCTGCAGGGCCAGCCCATCGGCATCGCGCTGGCGCTGATGGCGGCCGGCGTGTACGCCGTGTACATCCTGTTTGGCAACAGCCTGTCGAAAAGCCGCGAGAATATTCACCCATTGGCCGCCTGCGTGGTGATCCTGGGCACGGCTGGCCTGTCGAATACTGCGATTGCCCTGTGGCAAGGCGTGGCTTTGCCGGGCACGGCGACGGGCTGGCTGGCCGTCAGCGCCATCGCCCTGTTCTCGACGGCGATCGCGATTGCCGCCTTCTTTGCCGGCGTGGCGCAGATCGGCGCGGCCAAGGCATCCATCATTTCCACGTTTGAACCTGTCATCACGATGGCGTTCGGCGTGACCATGCTGAAAGAAACCGTGAGCGGCACGCAATTGCTGGGCGGCGCCATGGTGCTGGCCGCCGTGGTCTTGCTGGCGCAGCGTCCGTCGCCCAAGGCGGCGGCCATGCCGGCCGTGCAGGCCAGCGCCTGATCCTGTTTTCCTGAACTGATCGGCTGTATCGATCGGTCTCCTTTGGCGCCGCGACGGGTTTCCTGTCGCGGCGCTTTTTTTATGCGCGCACAAATAAGACTTGATTGCGAATGATTCTCATTTATAATTAACGTCAATTTCCCCACCACCAGCCAGCCCATGCCAGCCAGTGTTCGCCTTGAAAGGAGACACCGTGTCGAGCACGTTCCCCATTTGCAATACCGAGCTGGTCGCCAGTGAATTTGCCCGCCTGCGCCGCGAAAAGAAGGCCCGCCACCGCGACATCGCCGAGGAACTGGGCATAGCCGAAGGCGAGCTGATCGCCGCGCATGCGGGCCTGTCGCTGGCCGATGGCGCCTTGCTGGGCGCCGAGCGCCTGCAGGCCGACTGGCCCGCCATCGTCCAGGCGCTGGAGCCGCTGGGCGAAGTCATGGCGCTGACGCGCAACGCCTCGTGCGTGCATGAAAAGACGGGCGTCTATCGCAAGGCCAGTCACAACAACCATGTGGGCCTGGTGCTCGGTGGCGACATCGACTTGCGCGTGTTTTATCGCCACTTTGCGCATGGCTTTGCCGTTCGGGAGATGGGTGAGAAGGAAGTGCAGCGCAGCCTGCAATTCTTTGATGCGGCCGGTCATGCCGTGCACAAGATTTTCCTCAAGCCGCAAAGCGACCTGGCCGCCTACGACGCGCTGGTGGCGCATTTTGCCGACGCGGACCAGGCGGCCGGCATCGCCGTGACGGCGCCGGTGGCCCCGCCAGCGGAACTGCCCGACGCGCAGATCGACGTGGCCGGCTTTCGCGCCGCCTGGGCCGACTTGCGCGACACGCATGAGTTTTTCACCGTGCTGAAAAAATATGCGGTCTCGCGCCTGCAGGGCCTGCGCCTGGCCGAGCCGCGCTTCGTGCAGCAGATCGACAAATCCTGCGTGCTCGATCTGCTCAACGATGCCGCCCTCGAAAAGGTGTCCATCATGGCCTTCGTCGGCAATGCCGGCATGATCCAGATCCATTCGGGCCCCGTGCACAAGATCGCCGTGATGGGGCCGTGGATCAATGTCCTCGATGCGCGCTTCAACCTGCATTTGCGCGAAGACCATATCGCCAGCGCCTGGGTGGTGAAAAAGCCGACCGTCGACGGCCTGGTGACGTCCGTGGAACTGTTCGACGCGAAGGGCGACACCATCGTCATGTTCTTCGGCGAACGCAAGCCGGGCGTGCATGAGCTGTGCGAATGGCGCCATATCGTCGACAGAGTGGCGCAAGAGGGCGAACTATGCGCCGCATGATCGCCGCCAGCGTGGCGCGCCGCATCGCGCTGAAAAAGATGGGGAGCGTGAGTGCAGGCACTGGCCTCAGCCTGCAGCATACGCACGATGAGCCGCAGCGTGCTCGCCGCGTGGCTGGCCCGCAAGTCGCGCAGCTTGCCGCCGTAGGCGCCGAAAAACACCTCGCTGGCGCACAGGCTGAAGGTGTGTTCCAGGTGGCTGCGGGTCGGCTCAGCGCCCGGAGGTGAAGACGGCGTGCGCCTGCTTCACAAGGGTGCGGCTGATGGCCGGCGCGCTTCCTGCAGTGGCAATGCCGATCTTGAGGCCGGACGGACGTCAGGGGAATTAGTCTTTTGCCTGCCTATCCATGCATGCCGGGGTCGGTGCCAGCTCCGCCTTGGTGCATTGCAGGGCGATGCAGCGGCTTTTGCTCGCCTCATCGGTACTGTCTTCACAAGTCTGCAATGCCAGCAAACTTTCGGCTAATAATTTTTTGGATAGCTTAAGCTCATCCTCGGTGACAACGCGTTCATTTTCTGCCATGGAAAGTGCTTGAGCCGGGATTGCTTGTGGTGGCGCTATTTCTTCGTTCGTCACGATGACATTCTTTAAACGCGGAGCGGCGGACGGGGGTGGTATCTGCGTGAAGCTTGCGGCAGGCTCTGTCTCTGTAACCAGGCTCTTTGCCGAGGGGGCTTCCGTATCCGTTCGTGGGCCGAACGCTACAAAACCGATGATAACAACACCGAGCATCATCAGGCTCCTGGAGAGGAGCCTGCGCATGGAGTAGCCCATGCCGGAGCGGCCTATACTTGAGAAGCCAATATTGCGGTTCCCGCAGTTGGGACACTTTATTGATCGGTCTTTCCCTCTTGGGAACCACGTATATTCGCAATCCATGCACTTGTTTTCTATCCGCTTTGTAGTACTCATTTTCTACTGAGTCCCCCGTAGTAATAGCAAGACAGGCTGGAATTTTCATGACGTGAAGAGGACAGGCCAGGGCATGGAACGGGCTGGCATGCGTTGTCCTGCAGCACAAATGGCGGCACGAATTATTCTTGATTATAGACAAGTGAAAAGGCTGGCGCAATCGCGTGGCAACAACAGTGGCGGCGAGCGAATGGGGAGGGCTGCGAGGGAGAGAAATGCGCCGGGACAGTGCCCGGCGCAGGGTAACGCGAAGGTATTACTCGGCTGCCGGCTCGGCGCCGCAGCATTTCTTGAACTTCTTGCCGCTGCCGCAAGGGCAGTCGTCGTTGCGGCCCACTTTCGGCTCGTCGCGCTTCATGGTTTGCACCGGTGCCTTGCGGCGCGGTACCCAGAAACGGTGGATGGCCGGCAGGTTCGCTTCCAGTTCCTGCGCCAGCTTGTGCGCCTTGACCGGGTCTTCCACCAGTTTCAACTCTTCTTCCTTGATTTCGTCGGCGCCCAGCAGGTAGATCGGCTGCATCAGCGCGGCCACTTCGGAATCCCAGATTTCGTTCCACGAGCCAGGACGCAGTTCCATGCCGTCCCAGAAACCCCAGCACCAGGCTTCGGCGTCGATCAGGGTCTGGCCTTCGTAGTCGTGTTCGACGAACAGGGCTTCGAATTCCTTCGGCGCCACTTCAAACGTCACCAGCACTTCGTTCATGAAGCGCATGATCAGGTTGACGATGCGTTCTTCTTCCTTGCTGTTCTTGAATTTCGGTGCATCTTCGGCATCCTCGCCCCACACGCGCGGCAACCACTCGGCTGGCATGATCGGTTCCGGACCGATGGCCACGGCCGTCAGATAGCCGTGCAGCATATCCATGGTCATCGCGTCTTCGGAGCAGCGCTCCGACAACAGGAATTGGTCTAATTCGTCGAATTCTTTTTCTGATAATGGCTGTTCGAGTGACATGGCTTGCTCTTTGATGAAATGTAAGGCGCCAGTATACGCCTTGCGGCGCTTCATCACCGAAGTGTTTGCACCGGCGGCGCGCGCGCGCCTTACAATGTCGCTCATGCACAATGAAAACCAGCCGCACGAGGACGACCGGCCCGTCCATCCATTTTCCGCCCTGAGCCCCGATTGCGTGCTCGACGCCCTCGATAGCGTGGGCTTGCGCGGCGATGGCCGCCTGCTGGCCCTGAACAGCTATGAAAACCGCGTCTACCAGGTGGGCATCGAAGACAGCGCGCCCCTGGTGGCGAAATTTTACCGCCCCGCGCGCTGGAGCGATGCGGCCATCCTGGAAGAGCACGCGTTCGTGTCCGAGCTGGTCGAGCGCGAAATCCAGGTGGTGCCGGCGCTGGAAATCAACGGCAGCACCCTGCACCAGTACCAGGGCTTCCGCTTTGCCGTCTTCCCCCGCCACGGCGGCCGCGCGCCCGAGCTGGACGATCCGGCCACCCTGGAATGGATAGGGCGCTTCATCGGCCGCATCCACGCCGTCGGCGCCCTGTCCACGTACCAGGAACGGCCGGCGCTCGATCACCAGACGTTTGGCGTCGAGCCGC
The DNA here is from genome assembly GCF_019443505.1 of Janthinobacterium sp. PAMC25594. NCBI lineage: Bacteria > Pseudomonadati > Pseudomonadota > Betaproteobacteria > Burkholderiales > Oxalobacteraceae > Janthinobacterium > Janthinobacterium sp. PAMC25594. The sequence goes on along the minus strand of NZ_CP080377.1, from coordinate 2,311,956 downwards.
GCGAATTCTTGTTGGAGGGCAATTTCCTGCCGCCCGAACTGCTGGCCGCGTATTCCAGCGTGGCGCAGCAGGCGCTCGATGGCGTCAAGCGCTGCTATGACCGCGCGGGCGACGTGGCCGTGCTGCGCACGCATGGCGACTGCCATGGCGGCAACGTGCTGTGGACGGACGCCGGCCCCCATTTCGTCGATTTTGATGACAGCCGCATGGGCCCGGCGATTCAGGACCTGTGGATGATGCTGTCGGGCGAGCGCGGCGACCAGGTGCGCCAGATGAGCGACATCCTGGCCGGCTACGAGGATTTCTGCGATTTCGATCCGCGCCAGTTGTACCTGGTCGAAGCGCTGCGCACCCTGCGCCTGATCCATTATTCGGCCTGGCTGGCGCGCCGCTGGGACGACCCCGCCTTCCCCGTCGCCTTCCCGTGGTTTAACACGCAGCGCTATTGGCAGGACCGTATCCTGGAGTTGCGCGAGCAGGTGGCCTTGATGGATGAAGCCCCCCTGTGGCCTATTTGAACTAAACGCAAGAAGAGGGCCGTAAACGCCCCTCTTCTTGCCGCGCTGATTTGCAGGTGCTTACTCGATAATGGTGCTAATAAATTCCCATAAGCAAAAGAATTCACCCGAATAAGCGAGAAATCATGCAAGCACAGCAAAATCCGCGCCAGGCCGCCTCCCTCACCGTCGCGTATTGCGCCGACGACGAGTTCGACCAGGACAGCATGGTCTCGCTGCATGATTTCAAGGACCTGGAGCGCAAGGCGGATGCACCGGCCGTCGCCATCACGCCCGAATTGCACGCCGAACCGCAAGCCGAGCCGGCAACTGACACCGACAGCAAGGCGCCTACCGCCGAACGCCAGAAAATGGAATTGAAGGCCATCCACGAGGCGATTGCCCGCGTGGAAGCTGAGGCGAAAGCCACCTGCGCCGCCGAGAGCCGCGCGCTGGCCGAGGCGCGCGTGCGCTCGCTGGCCGAGGACCGCGCCGCCATCGACGCGGCCGCCGCCGCCGCCGCACAGCAAAATGCGCAGGCAGCCGAAGAATCGATTGCCGCCAACCGCGAACGTCTCGATACCATGCGCGCCGCCGCGCAGGCCAGCGTGGCCCGCCTGGAAGCGGTCAAGCAGGAGACGGCCGAATTGCGCGCGCGCGTGGAGTCCGACAACGCCATCCGCCTGGCCGCCGAACAGCGTTCGCGCGCGGAACAGGAAAACCGCTTGCGCGCCTGCGAGCAAGTGGCGGTGCAGTCGGAACTGGCCGAGCAGGCCGCCCGCGCCGCCGAAGAATTGCAGGTACAGACGGAGCAGGCGCGCCTGCAAGCCGTCGAGCGCGTCGCCGCCGTGCAGGCGGCCAAGGAAGAAATGGTGGGCATCGCCTCGGCCGACGCCAGAGTCGCCGTGCTGGCGCGTGAACGCGAGCGCCATGCGCACGGTGCGCGCCAGACGGCGCAGATGCTGGCCGAAGCGGAAAGCGAAGCGCTGGACTTGACGGTGCAGCGCGAGCGCGCCGACCAGATCGCGCTGGAATCGGCTTTCAACCGCGCCGCCGCCGAAGTGCGCGCCCTGGAAGAAGCGCGCGCGCTGGCGCACCTGGAGCAGGAACGCGAAGCCATCGCCCTGGCGCAGGCGGAATCGGAACGCCATGCGGCGCAGTCCCTGCGTTTGCGCCTGCAGACCGAAAAGGAATTGCGCGATGCGGCCATCCACCGCGAGCGGCTGGAAATGGTCGCCGTGGCCAGCGCGCAGGCGCGCCGCGATGCTGACGTGCGTATCCTGGCCGCCACCGAGGCGCGCATCGAGGTGGACCGCCAGCTGCGCGCCGTGGCGCTGGCCCGCGTAGCGGCCGAACAGGATGCGGAAATCGCCGGCCACGCCAAGCTGGAAGCGGAAACGGCAGCGCTGGAAGAAACCAGGGCGCGCGAAGCGGCCGAGCAGGCCGCCGCCGTGGCAGCGGCGCGCGAACTGGAAGAACAGCAGCGCGCCGCCAGCCTGGCGCACGAACGCGCCGAACTGGCGCGCCAGGCAGCGGAGCTGGCCGCCAGCCGGAATGATGCCGAGCAGGCCGAGGTCGATGCCGGCAAGGCGACACTGGCTGCGCAGGCGCAAGCGTCGCAACTGGTGCAGGAAAAAGCCCGGCAGGCAGAGCAACTGCTGCAAGCCGAGCAGGGGCGCCTGGCCGCCGAACAAGGCGCCCTGGCCGCCTTGAAAGAGAAACTGGAAGCGGAAGCGCTGGCGTTCAACGCGGCGCAGGAACGCATCGCCGCCGAAGACGCGCAAGCGGAACTGCTGCGCGGCCAGCACGCGGCCGAACAGGCCTTGCGGGAAGCGACGCAAAAGGAAGCCGATGCCATTCGCATCCTGATGGACCAGGCGCTGGTCGAAGGCGAGCAGAAAGCGGCTGCCGCGCAAGCGGTGCAGGCGCAGGCGCGCCTGGCCGTGGAACTGGGACAAGTGCATAGCGAGCGCGCCCGCGTGGAAGAAGACAAGGCGCAAGCCGCCGATGCGCTGCTGGCGTCCGAGCGCGATTTCGTCGCGGCCGAGCGCGAGTCGCTGGCCTTGATCGCGCAAAAACTGGTGCAGCAACGCCAGACCAGCAGCGCCGAAGAGCGCGCCTCGCAAGCCATCGCCGGCCGCCTGGAAGCGGAAAAGCAGGCGACAGCGGCCGCTGAAACGCGCGCCGCGATGGAACAGCAGGCGCTCGACGCCATGCGCCAGCGCGAACAGCTGGAGCGGGCCGCGCAGCAGGCGGCCAGCGAGAAGCTGGCTGCGCAGCAAGCCTTGCTGGCCAGCGCCCAGGCGCATGCAGCCCTGCAGCGCAAGGCTGCCGAGACCACGCGCGCGATGGCGGTCGCCAGGCAGCAGTTGCTGGAACAGGACACGGCGCGCGCGCAGCAGCAAGAGCGCGAACTGGCCGCCCTGCGCGCCAGCCTGGAGCAACCGCAAACGGTCTTTTCCAGCTCGCTGACCGCCGCCCGCGCAAAAGCCGGACAAGTCAGCTCGGCCAGTTTGACGCGCGAAGTGATCGAGCGGCTGACGCAGCCGAACGAAGCTGGTGCCGTCTGGCGTTCGCGCTGAGAACCCGATAACAGCCGGGGTCGGACCTTAAGGTCCGACCCCAGTCCCAGGTTTGGGTTGCGTCTGTATTTCCATTAAAACTTCCGTCCCACCCCCACCAGAATCACATCCGCATCGCGGTGATAATCGGTGATGACCCGGTTCCACGCCACTTGCGCCACCCAGCGGCGGTCGACGTGGTAGCGGGCTGTGGCCGACAGCAAGCCTGTCAGGCGCGTGCTGTGGCCCTGGGTATCGCGCCCGTCCCACGCCAGGTAGGGACCGCCACCCATGCCGAATTCCACCTTTTCATTGAGTGAACGGATCAGCCACAGCTGGGCGGCCACGCCGCGCCGGTGCGCCAGGTCGGCATCGCCTTCATCGAGGGCGGTGACCGTCCAGTCCACGTATTTTCCCGCCGCGCGCCGGTATTCCAGGGTGAACGGGCGCGCGCTTTCCGAGCGCAAGCTGTTGACGATGGTGTGGCCCGTCGAGAGTGTCAAGGTGTCGTCATGCGCCCAGTTCTGCAAGTGCAGCTTGGCGCCCGGCACGCCGTCATAGCGGTAGCCGGCGCCGATCAGCAGGTGCGTGGTGTTGTCCTTGCCATCGGGCTTGATGCGGTTGAGCTGCGCTTGCGCATACCAGCGATTGTCGAACTGCCAGCGTGCCTGCAGGCTGACGATGGAGCCCCAGCCATGGTCATTGTCGAAGTTGTGCAGGCCGTCGTCGGTCCTGGCCGTGTCGAAGAAAAAGTAGCGGCCCACGCCAGCGCCCAGCATCAGGCCCTGATCCACTTTTTTCGTGCGCAGCCAGAACTGGCCCGCCATGCCGTCGCGGTGATGGTCTTCCGGGTGGCCTTCGTTGATATACGACAGGCTGGCGGCGTTGTAGTCGCCCACCGGCTGCGTGTAGCTGACGGCGGCAACAAAGGTGCGCTCATTGGTCGAACTGACTTTCAGGGCGCCGGCCATGCCGGAGATATCCTGTGCCTGGGCGGACAGGGGGAGAGAACTGGCCAGCAGGAGCAGGCCGGAGAGGCGGACGCGCATGAAATTTCCGGTGATGATGCAGGCTGAAGGTTGGCTGGCTGGGCATCATGCGAAGGCGCAATCATCACGCACATTTACTACATTAGTAAAATGTCTCAGTCAGAACTAATTGTCCTAGTGTATAAGAAAGTGAGAATGTGTGAGGCACGTAACAAATTTCTTGCTAGGAATTTATTGCCGCAAAGGCGAGGGAAAGGCGGGGAGGGGGGGCGCCGGCCTGGAATGGCCAGCCGGCGCGGCACTGCGGGTATTATTGGCTCAGCACGACCTTGTCGGCATAGTATTCCGTCTCGCCAAAGCATTGCGTCGGCACGCCCTTGTGCTGGCTGTAGGTGACGAGGATGCGTTTGCCGGCGGCAGCCGACAGTTGCTTCGCCACTTCCTCGTCGCGCACGCTGAACTGGAATTTTTCCGGGATGGTGCCCGGCAGCGCCGTCAGCAGCAATTCACCCTCCCATGTCTTGCAAATCCAGCCCCGCTTGGAGAACTTTTGCAGGTAGCCCGCCCGTTCGCCTTCCGAGTAAGAGAAGCTGAGGGCCATCCACGTGTACGCGGCCAGCAGCAGGAAGCCGGCCACGAGGAAGATGACGAAGGCGAAGGTGACTTTTTTGGTCGTAGGGGTCATGGTAGGGTTGTTTAGGTAAAAGGGTCAATCCTTGCGGCCGGCTTTCCAGTTCAGGCCGAAATTATATTTCTCGTCCATCGCCTGGTGCGCCGTGATTTTACCTTGGCCGCCGAAGTATTCCACCAATTTTGTCACCTGCAGGTTGCCGCCGTGGTTTTCCAGCATGGCGATGGCGCACATGGCGTGCTGGCTGTCGCTGTCGAGGCGCACTTCCACCGTCGGCTGGCCGGGAATCTCGATCGTCACGACGCCATCCGTGGCGGCCCAGTTCGGCACACCTTCGTAGATGAAGGCGTACACGAGCACGCGCTTGATCTGGTCGAAATGGGTGCCGTTGATGAAGATGTTTTCACCGCTGCTGACGCTGCCCGTGCGGTCGTCGCCTTCCAGGTGGATGTAGGGCTGCCTGTCATACGCGCCCCAGCTGTTGCCCAGCGCCTGCACGGCGCTCTTGCTGCCATTGCTCATCTCGAACAGGCAGCCGATATCGAGGTCGATGCCGCCCGAACGGCTGGCCGGCTTGTTGAACAGCTTGCCGAGGAAGCCCGTGTCCAGTTTTGATGCGGGCGCCTGGCCTTGCGACGCGTTCTGGTTCCAGTTCAGGTTGACCCGGATGCGGCCGTAACCGCCGCTGTCGCGCTTGTCGAGCGAGATCTTGTCGCCGCGTTTTTCCAGGCGGATCTTCGACAGCGAGATTTTATTCGCCGGTGGTGGCGGTGGCGCCGCTGGCGTGGACATGGGAGTAGGGGACGAAGAAGCCGCCTCGCTGCCGCCGAAGTGCTTCAGCAGCGCCGCCAGGCCACCGGCGAAACCCTGGCCCACGGCGCCGAAGCGCCAGCTGCCGTCGCGGCGATACAGTTCGCCGATGATGACGGCTTTTTCATCCTGGAAGTCATTGCCCGTGAAAGCGAAGGTGGCTGCCTGGCCCAGCGCCATGCTGGAGTTGCCCAGCGCGCGCATGCTGCCCTGTTCCGTCGCCGCCGTAAATACCAGCTTGTCGATCGAGGCGGGCAAGCGGGCAAGGTCGATTTGGAACACGGAGCGGGGGCCGTTCAAGTCCACCGTGATGGCGTTGTCCGGCGCGCTTTTCTGGTTGAAGAACACCATGTAGCGGTCGTCCGACAGCTTGCCGGCCGCATCGACGCCGAAGCAGCTGACGTCCACTTCCATCGAGCCCGAAACGATATCGAGCGTGACGGCAAACGGGCCATTCAAGCCCAGGTCAGCCAGTTTGCCTTTTTGTCCGCGTGTGAAATTGGTCATGGTCGTGCAATCCCTTCGTCGCTTGAGAGTTGAGTCAATGAGATATTCGGCAGGTGCGCGGCGGCGTTGTCGGCCGCATGGCGGATGCCGAACAGGCGCGCCTGCTCGATGATGCGCAGCGCCCAGCTGCTGTGCGTGGCCACTTCGCACATCGATTCCTGCATGCGGAACACGGCGGGGCTGTCCGGGTCGATGATGCGCAGCGCCAGTTCGATGTCCGACTGCGCCACCTGATAGTGGCGCTCGATCTGTGGCACCTGGTCCGGGTGGATGGCCGTCTTGGCGATCATGCCGTGCGCCATGTCCTGCGCCACTTCGGCATCGAGCCAGCTGCCCTGCGACAGGTGCTCGAAGACGGGCGCCGTCAGCTGGAAGCCGTGCGGCTTGAAGATGGTGACCAGGCGGCCGATGACCTGGCCCAGCGGGGTCTGGTAAATGGTGCCGCTGGTGGGGCGGCGCAGGCCTAGCAGGGCCAATAAATCGTTGCCGCCGATGCGCAGGGCCAGGATGCGGCGCCGCACTTCCGGTGCCGATAAAATAATGCGGAACTGCTTCATTTCCTCGTCGTCGAACACGTCCACCGTTTCCAGGGTCGGCATCAGCAGATGATGCGTGTGGCGCACCGGCTCGAAATACGCGGCAAAGTTGTGGCGCGTGGACTTGGGCAGCACGAAGCCGCTCAATTTCTCGGCGCCGGGCATGGCCAGCACGCGCGCCAGCACGTCGAGATTACGCACGCGCACGAAGCGCAAGGTATCCGACTCGTCGCACATGTTTTGCAGCGCCAGCGACAGGTTGAACAGCGCGTAACTGAGATCGCGTTCAGCGATGGCGTCTTCGGTGCACAGGATGACCGAGCGCAAATGGCTGAATTTGTCGCCATTGGCGATCGCCAGCAAGTCCTTGTGCGTGGTCGGCACATACATGGAGGCGCCCAGCGCCGCTTTATGCTCGCTTTGCGGGTGTAGGGAGTTGTTATCCATCGACTGCGCTCCTGATAAGGGCGACCGCCTGGTAAGGCAGCGCCGGTTCTACTGTGACGGGTATGGCTTTTTCCTGCGCCAGAAGCAGCAAATGTGCCACGTCCGGCGCATTCGTGTCGCGCACGATCAGGCGCTCGGGCACGCGGCGCAGCAGCACGCGCGTCGCTTCGCCGATGCCCGGCTTGATCAGGTTGATGTCGCTGATGCCGTATTCCTGCTGCGCGGCGGCCATGTAGGCTTGCGAGCGGGCCGCCATGGCTGGCGCATCGCTCGCTTCGGCCAGCGGGATGCCGCTGCTGGCGGCGATCGCCAGGGCGTCGGCCACCAGGCCGTCGGCGAAAGCGCGCGACTGGTCGTGCTGCTCGAACTGCGCGTAGTACACGCAGCCGTGGAAGTCGTCGGGGCCGATGGCTTCATTGAGCACGGAGCGGCTGACCAGGCCCGAGACGGTGGCGTTCAAAATGCTCGACGGGATCAGGTAGTCGCTGGCCGAGGCGGCGCAGGCGGCCGTGCCGGCCAGGTCGGCCAGCACGAACAGGCCGCCGTCGATCGTCGTGCCATTGGCCGCGTTGAAATCGTCGACCGTCTGGCGCAGTTCGCGCGAAATCACGCCCTTGCCCGTCCAGCCATCGACGAAGACGATGGAGGCGTCGCTGTGGCCCTGTGCCAGGATGTGTTGCAAGGCATTCGTATCGATGCCGCGGTCGCGGATGATGGAGACGGAATAATGGCTGCACTCGCGCTGGAACACCTGGCGCAGCAAGTGCCCCAGGATGACGCCCACGGGCGTGCCGGCGCGCGCCAGCGACACCAGCGTGACGGGTCCCGTGCGGCGCGCCGCGATCAGGGCGGCCAGGCGCAGACAGTCGCGCGCCATCTGCAGGCGGTTGGCGGCAAACGCGCTCTGGAACAGGGCCAGGTAGGCGGGCGAGGGCAGGGATTCCGGCGACAGCATCTCGCTGTAGTGGCGCTGGCCGGACTGGATCAGCCGCTCTTTTTCGGCCAGGTCGAGGATGGGTTCGAGCGCCATCGGCGTGAGCAGAAACTCCACGTCTTCCAGGCGGTAGCTGCCGCTGAAATGCTGCGTGCTGTCGGTCATAGCGCCGCCACCGTGAGTGCCGCCAGCTGGGTGCCGTTGGGGATGATGGCGTAGTCGCATTCGGCCATGAAGCGCGCGTCCGAACGGCTGTCGCCCATGCCGAAGCTGACGATGGGGCCATGTTCGGCTTCCAGCTCCGCGCGCAGGTAGGCCACGGCGCGTGCCTTGTTCAAGGTCTTCGGCAGCACGGCCAGGTTGTTGCCATTGCGGTGGATGAAGTAGTCGGCGCCTTCGCCGGCGATCCACTGCCTCAGCACTTGCTCTTCGATGTCGGCCAGGCGTTCGCCGCGCGCTTCATGGTCCTTGACGACGATGTAGAACGGCGTGTTGTAGTCCTCGATCAAGCGCGCGCGCGAGGGCATGCCCGTCTTGACCTGGAAATCGTCGATGATGCGCATGGCGTCCCGCAGGCCGGGCAGCGCCGTCTGCATGTCGTTCTGCATCAGGGCCAGCCAGCCCGCGTCGAGCGCGCCGCCCGGCTGCAGCACGATGCCGCCGTAATCGAGCACGCTGTAGCTGGTAAACGGCAGGTCGACTCTGCGAAACGCGTCGCCATTCCTGGCCGTGGCGGGGATCAGGGTCATGCCGCTTTGCGCGAATTCAAAGAAGGCGCGCTGGCGCGCCGTCGTAAACGAGCAGGCGTCGCCATTTTTCAAATAGGCGGCCGCTTGCAGGTCGGTCTCGCCCGGGCATTTTTTCGGGGTCTGGAACAGTGTGTCGTCCAGATCAACAAACAGGAATTTCTTCAATTTTGGTCTCTGACTGAAAGTGGAACAGGCGGCCATTCAACTGGCCGGCGAGTTGCATGAGGGCCGGGCTGGCCGGAGTTTCATGGCAGATGAAAACGTGCTGGTACTGGCCAGGCGCCACGTTGTACAGGTAATTGGCGATGCCTTCGCCGTAGTTGTCGTCGCAGTGGACGATATGGCCGACGGAGCCCCAAGACAGGATGGGCGAGCGCGTGGTCGACTGCACCACCACGTTCTTGCCCAGGCTTTCCAGCTCGCGCGCGAGCAGGAACGACGGGTGCATGAATTCGCCCGTGCCCAGCACCAGCACGGAGTCGCCGGCGCCGATTTCCTGCGCCAGCTGCACCGCCAGGCCTTGCGGCGGCGTCAGGGCGCGTCCCACGCCGATGCGCCCGAAGGCGGGGCTGGCGCCGCGTTCCGCATTCGCTTCGAAGCGCTGCGCGCTGGCCGCTATCGGAGCCGGCGCATCGCCGGCCTGGAAGGCGTAGTGGCCGGACAGCGCCGCGCCGACGGTGGTTGGCAGGCCGAAACGCTCACTCAAGCCCGCATTGGCGGCCTGGCCCATGAAATTGGTGATGACGCCCAGGTGCAGCTTTTCCAGCTGCGGATAGCGCGCGCGGCACACTTGCACCAGGTTGGCGAAGGTGTTGCCGGTCGACGCTTCATCGTCGATCAGCACCAGGCTGCGCGCCGTGGAAAACAGCGCGCTGGCCGCGTCGGACAAATGCAGAAACTGGCGCGGCGCGTGGCTGTGCGATTCCTCGAACTCGAAGAAGGGCACCGTGCCCACGCGGTAGCGCGAGCTGTGCAAGAACAGCGCTTTTCCATTCGGGTTGGCGCGCAGCCACGCCTCGAACACGCCCTGACCCAGGCCGACGGCCGTTTCCGCCATGGCGATGAAGACCACGGGACCGGGCAGGCTGGGGGGGATCTGCGCGGCCAGGTCGTCGTGGATGGCTTGCATGGCGCGCGGCGTGACGGGCCAGTGCTTGCCCAGCACTTTCGAAAGGAACAAAAAGCCGCGCTTGGCGTTGGCGCGCGCGGCAAAGCCGATCAGCCAGTCCAGCGGAAAGCGCGCCTCGTCCACCTTCAGGGTCAGCTCGCCCGTGGGCATCTGCTGCTTGACGCTGTTCATGGCAGCTCCACGGCGTAGGCGGCTTCGCCCACGCGCAGGCCTTCGTGGATGGCGGGCACGCTGAGTTTGTCAAAGCCCTGGTCGAAGCCGGCCAGCGCCAGGTAGGGCAGGTTGGGACCCGCCGCGCACGCCATGCCGATGCCGCCCGACATGCGCGGGTTAATCTCCAACAAGGCCAGGCCATTCGCGCCTTCGCGGAACTGGACGTTGAACACGCCATTCAAGCGGTAGTCGCGCGCGAGTTTGTCGCAGGCCGCCAGCAGGTCGGCGCGCAGTTCGATCAGCTGGCCGCTGCCGGCCACGTGCAGCTTCTTGCGCGGCACGGCGCAAATCAGCTTGCCCTGGTTGGCGACGCAGTCGGCGCTGTATTCGTGGCCATCGAGGTATTCCATCAGCAGCAGGGTTTTGAACGTTTCCATCTGCGCCAGGCCGCTGCGCAGCTCCTGCGCATTGACCTGGTAGGCGGCGCCGGCCAGCAGCAGCTGGGCGCTGCTGCGCTCTTCATCGAGTATGGCAAAGCCCAGGGCATACACGGATTCGGACGGCTTGATGCACAGCTTGCGGTGCAGCGGGCGCAGTTCGGCGTAAGCGGCATCGTATTGCGCGATGGTGGTCACGGCGCGGTAGTCGGCCGGGCGCGCCATGGGCAGGTCGAGGCCGTCGCAGAAGCGTGCCTTGTCGTGCATCAGGTCCAGTACCTCTTCGGTGGCCACGCTGAGCACGCGCGTGCCGAGGGCGGCGAAGCGCGCGCTGGCGCTGCCGATCAGGCCCGCTTCCTTGCCGGGCCAGAAAATCGTGATACCCCGCTCGCGGCAAAATTCCAGGCACCACTCGACATAATTGTGCCCCGTCAGTCCTGACGGTTCGACCGCATATTCGTGGGCCGACAAGAAGGCTGCCGCGTGCGCGTTCGTATTGCTGCACACGATGTGATAGCGGGGCACACCGCCTGTGGCGGCCATGTCGGCTTCGCGGATCAGGCGCATGGCCGTGCCGACCGAGGAAAATGTTTTGTTGAACCAGACTCTTTGCATGTACGGGGGACCGGGTAAAGAAAGGGGAAGCCGCGCGCAGGTGCGCGCGCGGGCAGTGTAGCCAGAAAAACTTAACCTGGCCTTAGAGAGGGGGAATCAGCCGGCTTTGCCGCTCGCCGTCCACTTGAGGAACGCGTCGCGGTTGCGCGAGCAGATGAACACCTTGCCCGAGCCGGAAAAGCGCAGCACGATGCCTTCGCCGCTGGTCACGCTGTTGACGATATTGCCGAGGAAGCCGCCGATGCCGCCGCCGCCCGCGCCGCCGCCCGTGGTCACGGAAATTTCGTATTTCAGGCTATTGTCCCAGCACACGACGTGGGAATTGTCGATCACGACATCCTTGCCCGGCTCGACGTCGAGCTGGAACATGGAGCCGAAGCCCGACACCACCACTTGTCCCGTGCCGGCCGTCTCCATGACGAAGAAGCCGCCCGACTGGGCGAACAAGGCGTTGCCGATGCTTTGCGTGCGCACCTTCATTTCCGTGCCCGAGGTGGCGGCGACAAAGGCGCCGTCGTTGAGCAGGTACTGGCGCGCGCCCACGTCGACCACTTCGATGGCGCCCGGCAGGGTGGGCGAGAGCAGGCAGTCGCCGCTGCCGCGCACCGCTTCGATGTGCTGCTGGAAGAACGATTCGCCGTTGGCGAAGCGGCGCATGATGGCACTGCCCAGGCCGCCCGTCATCTTGCCCTTCAAGTCGAGCGCCGTTTCCATCATCACCATCGCATCGGATTCGCAATAGATGGTTTCGCCCTGCTTCATGCTGACGTGGAGGAAGGGATCGACGTCGCCCGTGACACTAAATACTGGCATGATAAATCTCCAAAAAAAAGCCGCCTGATTTGTGCAGGCGGCAGTAATGATATGACATTAAGATAATTCACCTCGGAAAACCGTAGCGAGCAAGCTCGATTTCGGGTTAAGTCGCGCAACTGTACGGAGGTACAGCGAGCAACGCAGGCCCGAAAGTGAGCGGCGCAGTAGGTTTAACGAGCGTGAATTAAGCGTTGACGCCGAAAGAACGGGCGAGGGGGCCCAGGCCGCCATTGAAGCCCTGGCCGATGGCCTTGAACTTCCATTCGCCGTTGTAGCGGTAGATTTCGCCAAAGATCATCGCCGTTTCCGTCGAGCTGTCTTCGGACAGGTCGTAGCGGGCGATTTCTTTTTCGCCTTCCGCGTTCAGGCAGCGGATGAAGGCTTTCGAGACCATGCCGAAGTTCTGGCGGCGCGCATCGGCGTCGTGAATGGTGACGGTGATGCTGATGCGGTCGATGTCGGCTGGTACGCGGGTCAGGTCGATTTCGATACGCTCATCGTCGCCTTCGCCTTCGCCCGTGGTGTTGTCGCCCGTGTGCACGACGGAACCGTCGGTCGACTTCAGGTTGTTGTAGAAGATGAAGTCAGAGTCGCCACGGACTTTGCCGTCGCTTTTCAGGAGGAAAGCACTACCGTCAAGGTCGAAGGTGGCGCCGTCCGTCGAACGAGGATCCCAGCCGAGGCCGACGATGATCTTCTTCAGGTTCGGTGCTTCCTTGCTCAGGTTGACGTTGCCGCCTTTTTGCAAACTGATTGCCATGTGGTGCTCCTTTTCAGTAATTAACTCAAAACGCCAATCAAAACCTACTGCGCGTCGTAATTTGCGGCCTGCGATGCTCACTGTACCTTCGTACAGTTGCGCTTCTCTGCCACAACTTCCTTCCGCTCGCTACGGTTTTGTCAGGCGTTGTTAAACATGCCTGCATGGAATGAGCGCCTAAGGCGCTCGTGCCATTACTCTCTCAATTGGGGGTGGAACCCCCGATTTCAAGCTTGTGCCGCGTGCCGTTTGCGATAACGCAAGGACGACCTCAGCGAAACGAGGATGAAGGCCACGCCCGACAGGCCCGTGAACCACTCCGGAATATGGTACTTGACGGACGCCAGCATGATCAAGGCCAGGATGCCGATCGCATAATGGGCGCCGTGCTCGAGGTAGACGAATTCGTCCAGGGTGCCCTTGTGCACCAGGAAGACCGTCATCGAGCGCACGAACATGGCGCCGATGGCCAGGCCCAGCATGATGATGACGACGTCGTTGGTGATGGCGAACGCGCCGATCACGCCGTCAAAGCTGAACGAGGCATCGAGCACTTCCAGGTACAGGAAGCCGCCGATACTGCCGCGCGCCACCGTTTTTACCAGGTCGCCATTGCCGTTCCTGGCTGGCGCGGTGCCTTCTTCCGCGTCATCCTGCAAGTCCGGTTCGCCTTCTTCCAGCAAGCCGCTGATCCAGTTCACGCCGATGTAGACGGCGATGCCGACGACGCCCGAAGCGAGCACGCTGTATTTTTCTTCCGCGGGGCCCATCGCCACGCAGGCGGCCACGGCGCCCATGGTGATCAGCACGGCCAGGCTTTCGGTGCCCAGCGCATTGACTTTTTCCTCGGCCCAGCCCAGCCAGTGCAATTCTTTCTCGTCGTCGAACAGGAAGTTCAGGAACACCAGCAGCAGGAAGGCGCCGCCGAAGGCTGCCACTTGCGCATGGTTGTCCGTCAGGTGCTTGGCATACACGTCTGGCGTGGTGGTGGCCATGGTCCATACGTCGACCAGGCCCAGGCCCGTGGCGACGGAAACGATGACCAGCGGAAACAGCAACCGCATGCCGAAGACGGCCACGAGGATACCGACCGTCAAGAACAGTTTTTGCCAGAATTCATTCCAGTGACGCAAGACCGAGGCATTCACCACGGCATTGTCGAACGACAGCGACACTTCCATGACGCCCAGCACGCCCGTGATCCACAGGGCATTGATCAGGCCGGGCATGCCGCCATGGCTGTAACCCCACCAGCCCGACACCGCCATCAGGATAAAAGTGACTAAAAAGGAAATTCTGAAATGCCGCATGAGGACCCCGTTGCAAGTATGAAAGACGTTTGATTATCCGCGCCGCTGTGCGCGCCGCGCTCAGTGTTGATATACGTCAATTGTTGTATATGCCATGATTTTATATTAGTTGCCGTCGGGGACCGCGTTTTATAGGTTGACGCCAGACAGTTCTGCTGGCGCGGATGATCTGCGATAATTGCGGCGCGCCCGTCTCTCCAGACACACTCTCTACCTATAAAAGAAGGAATACCCGTGGATATCGCTTACCTCGTCACGCCCCTGATCGCCTGGATCCTGGTCGGACCGATCAAATTCCTGATCAACAGTGTCCGCACGCGGCAATGGGCGTTCGGCCTGGTCGGCAATGGCGGCTTTCCCAGCAACCACAGCGCTGTCGTATCCAGCATGGCCACCCTGATCGCCTTGCGCGAAGGCATAGGCCACCCCGCCTTCGGCGTGGCCGTGACCCTGGCCTTCATCGTCATCATCGACGCCAACAGCCTGCGCCAGCACGTGGGCAAGCAGGCGGCCGCCATCAACCGCCTGGCCGGGGAGGCGGCCAGCGCCGCGCACAAGACTTTGCGCGAGCGCATGGGCCATACCCTGGTGGAAATCGCCGGCGGCCTGTGCACGGGCGTGGCGATCGGCTTCCTGATCAACACCGTTTTTAGCCGCTAAGCTCGCTTCCCCTGAAACACAAAACCCCGCTTGAGGCGGGGTTTTGCGTTTCAGGGCGTAAAAACTACGTTTCATCCATTGATTAAAGCATTACAGGAAACCGCCGATTGACATGCCCGGACACGCTCATGGATACTTTGGCGCTTGTGGTTTTAATAAAAATAAATGCCTGCCATCGCCTGCAGCCCTATCCGGGCCGTGGGGACGGTCGCGGTGCTATCTATCCGGAGAATTACCCATGTTGCGCAAAACCCTGTTTGTTCTGGCAATCGCTTCCGCCCTGACCGCTTGCGGCAAAGAGTCCAAGGATCCCGGCAAGGGCGGCAAGAATGCCAAGGAACAGGCGGGCGCCGCCGTCAATCTGCTGGTGTCCCCGGAAGACCTGCTGACCATCCAGAGCAATGCGCTGGCGTCGGGGCCCGTCATCACCGGTTCCGTGCAACCGGAGCGCAACGCGGACTTGCGCGCCGAAGTGTCGGCCGTGGTGATCCAGGTCATGAAGGAAAATGGCGAAGCCGTCAAGCGGGGCGACGTGCTGGTGCGCCTGGATGAAACGTCCATCCGCGACAGCCTCAATTCGGCCGAGGAAGCCAGTCGTGCCTCGGGCCAGGTGCTGGAACAGTCCGAACGCATGTTCCAGCGCATGAAAACCCTGCGCGCCTCGGGCATGACCTCGACGCAGGCGCTGGAAGACGCGGAAATCCGCCGCAACAATGCGCAAAGCGATTTGTCCGCCGCGAAGAGCCGCGCCGCGCAGGCCCGCCAGCAGTTGCAGCGCACCCTCGTGCGTGCGCCGTTCGACGGCATCGTGAGCGAGCGCAAGGTATCGAATGGCGATACGGCACAAATCGGCAAGGAATTGATCAAGGTCATCGATCCGACCAGCATGCGCCTGGAAGGCCTGGTGTCGGCCGACAAGATCGGCGTCGTCAAGGTGGGCCAGCCCGTGCTGTTCCGCATCAATGGGTATCCGGGCCAGGATTTTTCGGGCAAGGTGCGCCGCGTCGATCCTGCCGCCAATGCCGTCACGCGCCAGGTGGCCGTGCTGGTCGATTTCAACGACAAGGAACAACCGCGCGTGGCCGGCCTGTATGCGGAAGGGCGCATCGAGACGGACAGCATCAGCGCGCTGATGATACCCGACTCGGCCCTGGTGAAGGCGGGCGACGTCACGTACACGTGGAAGGTCAAGGACAAGGCCTTGCATAAAGTGAATTTGCGCATCGGCGCGCGCGACGTGCGCACGGGCCAGTGGGAAGTGCAAAGCGGCCTGGCCAGCGGCGACACCGTGCTGCGCACGCCCGGTTCGACCTTCAAGGATGGGCAGAAAGTGGAATTGACGGCCGGCAAAGCCTTGCCCGCCGCCGCCGTGGCCAGCAGCAGCACCGTCGTTGCCGGTAAAGGAAACTAAGCCATGTTCCTTTCCGATTTCAGTATCAAGCGGCCCACCGCCACCATCGTCCTGATCCTGGCGATGATGTGCGTCGGCTTGCTGGCGCTCAAGAAACTGCGCGTCAACCAGAACCCGGACGTCGAAGTGCCGTTCATCGTCGTCAGCATCCCTTACCCTGGCGCCTCGCCCGACACGGTCGAGCGCGAAGTGGTGAACCGCCTGGAAAAGTCGCTGCAAAGCATTTCCGGCGTGACCGAGGTCAACAGCGATTCGAATGAAGGTTCGGCCACCATCTTCCTGAAGTTTTCCTTCAGTAGCAACCTGATCGAGGCATCCGACAATATCCGCAATGCGATTGCCGCCGTGCGCTACAAGTTGCCGACGGAAATGCGCGAGCCCATCCTGCAGCGCATCGACCCGGCCGCCGAACCGATCATGCAGCTGGCACTGTCGTCGAATACGCAAAGCCATGCGGAAATCTCGCGCCTGGCCGAGGACGTGCTGTCGGACCGCTTCCGCACCGTCGATGGCGTGGCGCTGGTCAACGTGGGCGGTTCGCTGAAGCGCGAGCTGTCCGTGCTGCTGCGCGCGGAAAAATTGCGCGAATACAATGTGTCCGTCAGCGACGTCGTCACCGCCTTGCGCAACCAGAACACGAATGCCCCGGTGGGCAAGGTGCGCGGCGCCCTGGACGAGAAAAGCATCCGCCTGGTGGGTCGCATCGAGTCGCCAGCCGATTTTGAAAAAGTGGTGATCAAGCGCCGTGGCGAGGAAATCGTGCGCCTGGCGCAAGTGGCCACCATCGAGGATGGCTTTGCCGAGGTCAACAGTCTGAGCATGCGCAGCGGCAAGCCCAACGTGGGCATATCGATCACCCGCGTGCGCGACGCCTCCACCGTCAGCGTGGCCAACAAGATCCGCGACATGGTGGCGGACATCAACAAGACCTTGCCGAAAGGCACGATCCTGCAAGTGACGCGCGACGGCGGCGAAAACGCCCAGCATAGCCTGAACAACGTGATCGAATCGCTGGTGCTGGGCGCCGTGCTGACGATTTTCGTTGTCTACGCTTTCCTGAACTCGTGGCGTTCGACCCTGATCACGGCGCTGAGCCTGCCCACATCCGTGATTGCCGCCTTCATCGCCGTGTGGCTGTGCGGCTTTACCCTGAACTTCATGACCCTGCTGGGCCTGTCGCTGGCCATCGGCGTGCTGATCGATGACGCCATCGTGGTGCGCGAAAACATCGTGCGCCACATGCAGATGGGCAAGGACCGCCGCACGGCCGCGCTGGAAGGCACGGCCGAGATCGGCATGGCCGTGGCCGCCACGACGTTCTCGATTATCGCCGTCTTCATTCCCGTGGCCTTCATGCCGGGCATTTCCGGCGAATGGTTCCGTCCGTTTGCCTTGACGGTGACGTGCTCGGTGCTGGTCAGCCTGGGCATCTCGTTTACGCTCGACCCCATGTTGTCGGCCTACTGGGGCGACCCGGTCGAGGAACATGCGGCGCCGAAAAAGGGCATCGGCCGCGTGCTGGAGAAATTCAACCACTGGTTCGACCACCAGGCGGACCGCTACGGCCGCGTGATCGCCTGGGCCTTGCATCACCGCCGCTGGATGGCCGTCATCGCCTTCGGCAGCCTGGTGGGCGCCATCGCCCTGCACGCCACGCATGGCGGCACGAGTTTCCTGCCGGCATCCGATTCGGGCAACCTGATGATCAATGTGCGCACGCCATCGTCGAGCAGCATCGAGTACTCGCGTTTGAAACTGGAAGCGGCGGCCGTGCTGGCGCGCACCTTGCCTGAAACCAAGGATACCAACAGTTCCATCAATGCGGGCGGTGGCCGCGTGTATGTCGACATCGGCAAGCGCAACACGCGCAAGCGTTCGGCCAAGGAAATCGCCGTCGAGTTGCGCGAGAAGATGTCGCGCCTGGTGGGTGCCGAATACGTGGTGCAGGATGACTTGAGCAATGGTTCGCAAAAACCGATCCAGGTGGAATTCACGGGCCCGGATTCGCGCAAACTGATGGAAATTACCAACGCCTACATGGACAAGCTGCGCGCCATTCCCGGTGCCGTCGACGTGGGCCTGTCCGAGCAGGACCCGAAGAACGAGCTGCAGATTGAGCTCAACCGTGGCCTGGCCAACTCGATGGGCATTTCTGTCAATGATGCGGCGCAATCGCTGCGCGTGGCGTTTGCCGGCGTGGAAGTGGGCGACTGGGTCGATCCGACGGGCGAAACGCGCGACGTGGCCGTGCGCCTGCATCCCGATGACCGCGTGGCATCGGAAAACATCGAGCGCTTGCCGATCAGCGTGACGGGCACCTCGCAAATGGTGCCGCTCGATCAGATCGCCACCATCACCATGGGCAAGGGCCCGTCCGGCATCGAGCACAAGAATGGCAAGCGCACGATCACCGTGTCGGCCAATGCGCAGGGCCGCTCGAATGGCGAAGTGACGACCGATGCCATGAAGCTGGCCAATTCCATCGACTTCCCGCCCGGCTATGGCCTGGCGCTCGGTGGCGCCGGCCAGGACCAGCAAGAGCTGTTCACGGAAATGCTGATCGCGCTGGTGATGGGTATCGGCCTGATGTATTTGATCCTGGTGATGCAGTTCGGTTCCTTCACGGCGCCGGTGGCCGTGATGATGTCCTTGCCGCTGAGTCTGATCGGTGTGGTGGTGGCGCTGGTGATCACCAACAACACTCTCAACCTGATGAGCTTTATCGGCATCATCATGCTGATGGGCCTGGTCGCCAAGAACGCCATCCTGCTGCTGGACGCGGCGCGCAAGCGCGAGGAAGAGGGCCATGGCCGCGAAGATGCGCTGATGTATGCGGGCCGCATGCGTCTGCGCCCCATCCTGATGACGACGTTCGCGCTGATCGCCGGCATGTTCCCCGTCGCGCTGGGCCTGGGCGAGGGCGGCGAGTTCTACCGTCCATTGGCGATCGCCATCATCGGCGGCACCATCACCTCGACGATTCTGACCCTGCTGGTCGTGCCGACCTTCTATGACAGCATCGAAATCGCCCGCGATGGCGCCGTGGCCAAGTTCCACCGCCGCGCCGCGCGCATGCCTGTGGCTTTCGCCCTGATCCTGACCCTGATCGAGTGCGTACTGACCTTGCTGCTGGTGCGCTTCGTCTACCGCATGCTGAAAAAGGCCGTGCTGTTCCTGATGGGACGCCGCACGCCGAAAGTGGCGTCGGTCAGCCTGCAAAAGTAAGTCAGGCAGCCTCGGCTGCGCAATCCTTGTGCCAGGTCAAAGAGCCTTCTTCGGAAGGCTCTTTTTACGTCTGGTGCTCTACAATCGTAGAACGGGTGGGCGAGTTCGCCAGCCTGGTATCGCGATATTTTTGCGATATTTTTCAACGGCAATGTGGCACGGCAACGTAACGGACCAGCACCATGTTTTCCAGCATCCGGCAGCCCCTTCTCGGCATCCTCATGGCATGCCTGCTGGCCGCTTGCGCCGTCGGACCGGACTTCCGGCCTCCCGCCGCCCCCGGCGGTGGCGACCGCTATACGCCGGCACCGTTGCCGGCGCAAACGGCGGCGGCGCCCGGTCCCGCCGGCCAGGCGCAGCGTTTTGTACCGGGCCAGGATATTCCCGCGCAATGGTGGTCGCTATTCCAGTCACCGGCGCTGGACCGGCTGGTGCGCGGCGCCCTCGCGCGCAGTCCCGGCCTGGCATCGGCCCAGGCGGCGTTGCGCCAGGCCGATGAAAACTACCGCGCCTTGTCCGGCAGCCTGCTGTATCCCGAGGTGGGGGCGCAGCTGGGCGTGAGCCGTGAAAAAAACAGCAGTCTGGAGGGCAAGGGCGGCGTCCTCAATTTGTACAATGCCTCGGTGAATGTGTCGTATGCGCTGGATGTTTTTGGCGGCAACAAGCGCCAGCTGGAGGGGCTGCAAGCCCTGGTTGACTATCGGCAATACCAGCTGGAAGCGGCGTACCTGGCCCTGACGGCCAACCTGGTGACGGCGGCCATCCGCGAAGCATCGTTGCGCGCCCAGCTGCAGGCCACCGGCGAGATACTCGACGCGCAGCAGAAACAGCTGGACGTGATCGAACAGCAATTGCGCTTCGGTGCCATCGGCCGTGCCACGGTACTGCTCCAGCGCAACACGGTGGCGCAGACGCGGGCCAGCGTGCCACCGCTGGAAAAAGCCCTGGCCCTGACGCGCCACCAGCTATCCGTGTATGCGGGCAGGCTGCCCAGCGAGCCTGGCATGCCTGAATTCGACCTGGCGTCGCTGCACCTGCCGCAGGACTTGCCCGTTTCCCTGCCGTCTGCCCTCGTGCGCCAGCGCCCCGACATCCGCGCCAGCGAAGCGCTGCTGCAGCAGGCCAGCGCGCAGATCGGCGTCACCACGGCAGCCCTGTATCCCCAGTTCACCCTGACGGGCAATCTTGGCGCCCTGGCGACCAGCTTTCCCGCGCTGCTGCATGGCGGTTCTTCCGTGTGGGGCGTGGCGGCCGGGCTGGCCCAGCCTGTTTTCAATGGCGGCGCGCTGCGCGCCAGGCGGCGTGCCGCGATCGCCGCCTACGAGGGTGCGGCGGCCGATTACCGCGCCACCGTGCTGGCCGCTTTCCAGAATGTGGCCGACAGCTTGCGGGCCATCGAGGCTGATGCTGCCGCCTTGCAGCAGCAAGCCGAGGTGGAGGCGCTGGCCAGCGAATCGCTGGCGCTGAGTACGCAGCAATTCAAGCTTGGCGCCATCAGCTACCTGAGCCTGCTGGATGCCCAGCGCACCTATCAGCAGGCCAGGGTGGGCCTGGTGCAGGCGCAGGCGGCCCGGCATGCCGATAGCGCCGCGCTGTTCCAGGCGCTGGGCGGCGGCTGGTGGAACCGGCCCGCGCTGGACAACGTTCCCGCCACGACCACTTTGCCGGTGGCGGCAGGCAGGGACTGAGGGGCTTGCAATACAACACCGCAATGGCAGCCGGAAGCAATGACAAGGAGCGCATCCATGACGAAACGCAATAAGCGCATGCTCATCATGCTGGGGGCGGTGGTGCTGTTGATTGCCCTGCTGGCGCTGGGATTTTTTCTGCACATCCGCCAGCTCATGGCCAGTTCGCCCAAGCCCACCCCGCAGACGGTGTCGGCGACCATCATCCGCAAGGTCGAGTGGCAGCCGCACCTGGCGTCGGTGGGCACCCTGGTGGCCGTGCGCGGCGTCGACGTGACGAGCGAGATCGCCGGTCTCGTCAGGTCCATCCATTTCAAGTCCGGCCAGGATGTGGCGGCAGGGCAATTGTTGGTGCAACTCAATGCCGACGCCGATATCGCGCAGCTGCGCGCGCTGGAGGCGGCGGCCGAACTGGCTGCGTCCGTGCTGGCGCGCGACCGCCAGCAATTTGCCGTGCAAGCGATCAGCCAGGCGCAGATCGACAACGACGCGGCCGACCTGAAAAGCAAGCGGGCACTGGCGGCCCAGCAGGCGGCACTGGTGGCCAAGAAAACCATCCGCGCGCCGTTTGCCGGCAAACTCGGCATCACCACCGTCAATCCGGGCCAGTATGTGAATCCCGGCGACAAGATCGTTACCTTGCAAACCATCGATCCCATCTATATCGACTTCTATATTCCGCAAAAGCAGCTGAGCGGCCTGCAAGTGGGGCAAGCCCTGAACCTGTCCAGCGATGCGCATGCGAACACGGCCTTTGCGGGCAAGGTCAGCGCCATCAGTTCCAAGGTCGACCCCGCCACGCGCAATGTGCAGGTGGAGGCCACGGTGGCCAATCCGCAACGGCAGTTGCTGCCGGGTATGTTTGCCAACGTCAACGTGGAAGTGGGGGCCAAGAAACAGTATCTGACGTTGCCGCAGACGGCGATCACCTACAACCCGTATGGTTCCACCGTCTTCGTCGTGCATCCGGCGCAGGCGCCCAAGGTCACGGCCCCCGCGGCCAGCGCCGCCCCCGCTGCGCCACCGCCCAAGGCGGGTGAGCTGGTGGTGCGTCAAGTATTCGTGACGACGGGTGAAACACGCGGCGATCAGGTAGCCGTGCTGACGGGGCTCACCGAGGGGCAGCAAGTCGTCACCAGCGGGCAGATCAAGCTCAAGAATGGCAGCCCCGTGGTGATCAGCAACGTCGTCGAGCCGCGCAACAATCCGCAGCCCACACCGCAGGAACATTGAGTCGAGGCGCCGCCATGAACTTCACCGATCTCTTTATCCGCTGGCCCGTGCTGGCCATGGTGGTGAGCCTGCTGCTGGTGGTGCTGGGCTTGCGTTCCCTGTTCAGCCTGCCCATCAACCAGTATCCGAAGACGCAGAATGCCGTCGTGACGATCTCCACCACGTATTACGGCGCCGACGCGCAGACGGTGGCCGGGTTCATTACGCAACCGCTGGAATCGGCCATCGCCCAGGCGCAGGGCATCGATTACCTGTCCTCGTCGAGCAGCAGCGGCGTGTCGACCATCACGGCCACCTTGCGCCTCAATTACGACGCGAACCGGGCTTTGACGGAGATCAACACCCAGGTCAGTTCCGTGAAGAACCAGTTGCCCGCCCAGGCGCAAACGCCCGTGCTGACGGTGCAGATGGGGCAGACGACGGATGCCATGCACCTGGGTTTTTACAGTAATACCTTGCCGACGAATAATGTGACGGATTACCTGAGCCGCGTCGTCAAGCCCAAGCTCGATTCCGTCAGCGGCGTGCAGACGGCGGAACTGCTGGGCGCGCGACAGTTTGCCCTGCGCGCCTGGCTGGACGCGGACAAGATGGCCGCGTTCGGCGTGACGGCGGCCGAGGTGAGCACCGCCCTGGGCAATAATAATTACCTGGCCGCGCTGGGGTCCAGCAAGGGCCAGATGGTGACCGTTCCCCTGACGGCCGGCACGGACCTGCATTCGGTCGAGGAATTCAGGCAGCTCGTCGTCAAGCGCAGCGGCGACTCCATCGTGCGGCTGGAAGACCTGGCCACCGTCGTGCTGGGTTCTGAAAACTATGATTTCAACGTGGCCTTCAGCGGCGTGCGCTCCGTCTTCATCGGCATCAAGGTGGCGCCGGAAGCCAATATCCTCGACGTGGCCAAGCGCGTGCGCGCCGTCTTCCCCGATATCCAGTCTCAGCTGCCGGCCGGCCTGACGGGCGAAATCGTGTATGACTCGACCTTTTTCATCAATACCTCCATCCACGAAGTCATCAAGACCCTGGTCGAGGCGTTGCTGATCGTCACCATCGTCATCTATCTGTTCCTGGGCAGCCTGCGGGCCGTGATCGTGCCCGTGATCGCCATGCCGCTATCACTGATCGGTACGTTTACGGCCATGCTGGCGCTCGGCTATTCCATCAATCTGCTGACCCTGCTGGCGATCGTGCTGGCCATCGGCCTGGTGGTCGACGACGCCATCATCGTGGTGGAAAACGTGGACCGCCACATGAAGCAGGGCCAGCCGCCGCTGGAGGCCAGCCTGCTGGCGGCGCGCGAACTGGGCAGCCCGATTCTGGCCATGACGGTGGTGCTCATCGCCGTGTATGTGCCCATCGGTTTCCAGGGCGGCCTGACGGGCGCGCTGTTCACGGAATTCGCCTTTACCCTGGCCGGCGCCGTGGCCGTGTCGGGCGTGGTGGCCCTGACCCTGTCGCCCATGATGTGTTCGCGCTTCTTCCGCCCGGAGCAGGATAGCGGCCGCTTCGTGCAAGCGATCGACCGCGTCTTCGGCAAGGTGCACGCCACGTACCAGCGCCTGCTGCATGCGCTGCTCGATACCTGGGTGGTGCTCATCGTCATGGCGGCACTATTGATGGTGGTGCTGGGGCTGATGTTCAAGATGTCGCAGTCCGAGCTGGCGCCCGAGGAAGACCAGGGCGTCGTGCTGTCGCAGGTGGTGGGCGACCCGACGGCCACCTCGGACCAGATGCAAGTGTATGCCGAGCAAATCTACCAGGTGGCCAAGGCCATGCCCGAATACAGCCAGATGTTCCAGATCACGGGCGTACCGACTGTCAACTCGGGTTTTGGCGGCATGCTGATGACGCCGTGGAACGAGCGTGCGCGCAGCGCCCAGCAGGTGCAGCAGGACTTGCAGGCGGGCTGGAACCGGATCGCCGGCGCCCGCGTGGCCGCCTTCCAGTTCCCCGCCTTGCCCGGTTCCTCGGGTTTGCCGGTGCAATTCGTCATCGCCACCACGGAGCCGTTTGAAAACCTCGATACCATCGCGCAGCAGGTGCTGGAGAAGGCGCGCGCATCGGGCAAGTTCTATTTCATCGATACGGACTTGAAGATTGACAAACCGCAAGCCACCGTGGTGGTCGACCGCGACAGCGTCGCCGCGCTGGGCATGACGCAGCAGGATGTGGGGCAGGCGCTGGGGGCGGCCCTGGGCGGTGGCTACGTCAATTACTTTTCCATCGCCGGACGTTCCTACAAGGTGATCCCGCAGGTGTTGCAGGTCGATCGCCTGAATCCATCGGCCGTGCTGGACTTTCATATCAAGACGCCCAACGGCACGATGATACCGGCCAGTACCGTCGCGCATATCCAGTACGACGTCGTGCCCGAGTCGATCAACCGCTTCCAGCAACTCAACGCCGTCACGCTTTCCGGCGTGTCCGGCGCCTCGCAGGGCGAGGTGCTGGCCTTCATGCGCGATGCGCTGGCCCAGGTGGCGCCCAGCGGCTACACGGCCGATTATGCGGGCCAGTCGCGCCAGTTCGTGCAGGAGTCGGGTGGCTTCATCGTCACCATGCTGTTTGCCGTGGTGATCGTCTTCCTGGCGCTGGCGGCACAGTTCGAGAGTTTCCGCGACCCCGTCGTGATCCTCGTCTCCGTGCCGCTGGCCCTGTTTGGCGCCACCATGTTCATCTTCCTCGGCTTTGCGTCGATCAACATCTACACGGAGGTGGGCCTGGTGACCCTGATGGGACTGATCAGCAAGCACGGCATCCTGATCGTGGAAGTGGCGAATCAGCTGCAAAAGACGGGCAAGAGCAAGCGCGAGGCGGTGGAAGAAGCGGCCGCCGTGCGCCTGCGCCCCATCCTGATGACGACGGCGGCCATGGTGTTTGGCGTGCTGCCCCTGGTGATCGCTTCGGGCGCGGGGGCGGCCGGGCGCCACGCGATGGGGCTGGTGATTTTCACGGGCTTGTCCATCGGCACCTTGTTTACCTTGTTCGTGGTGCCGGCCATGTATCTGTTCCTGGCGGCGGACCACCAGGCGCTGAGCGCACGGGGGGCGGTGACGGTGGCGCCAGCCCATTGATGCGCTGCAGCGGGGGCAATTGCTGCGCCGTGCAAGACAAAGACAAAGAGCCTTCGTTGGAAGGCTCTTTGTTGCTGATTCCCGTGCTCGTTGCCGGGCTGCAGGGCCGACCGCTACAGTGGAGCGGGCGCAGCCTTTAGCTGCTGCGTGGCGGTGGCGTGGTGCTACCAGTCCCTGTGCCGGTGCCGGGCGTGGTGCCATTGCCAGGTGGGGTGGCCGGCGGCGTGGTCGTGCCGTCGGGGTTGGTAGTGGTGCCCGGTGCAACGGATGGTGTGGCGGGCGTGGTGGCGTCCGGCGTGGTGGTGCCGCTGGTGCCCGAGGTGCCGCTGCCGCCCGTGTCTGGCGTGGTGGCGGGCGTAGCTGGCGTGGCCGTGGTGGTGGACTCATTGTGCTTGTTGCAGCCGCCCAGCAGCGCGCACACGATGGCGGTGCCGAGGACAAGCTTGCTGGTGCTAGGGAGTGGAGCCGTCATGATTGTTCCTTTCTCGTTGGAAAGCTGTCGTGGTGATCCTAACTGCCAGACGGCCTGCCACAGCGCGGGCAGGCTGTCATAGCAAGGCTGGCATCGCTTGCAACATTTAGAGTAGGCAGGTGCGTGCAGGTTCACCGGATTTACAAATCAGCGGCCATCGGCGGGAGCAGAGGCGATCCGTTTTGACATGGCGCAAGCGCGCCACGTGAACGAGAAAGAAAGGGCCAGGACAGGACGTCCCGGCCGCGGGCGAGGGGTTTATTTGACGACAGGGGCCTTGCTCACTTCCACTTCCCAATCCACGCCCGAGGCGACATGGTGTTGGGCGGCAAAGTCACCCTGGCTGATGGCGACGGCCACGTCGAGCAGGCTGTTCAGGTAGACCAGGGGCTTGCCCTTGGCGACGCCGCCAAACGTGTGCTCGAATGGCGCCGTGACCTTGGCCACTTGCTTACCCTTGTGCAAGATGCGTACTTGCAGCGGGTCATGCAGTTTCACCTGCAATTCATCGAGCAGCGATTTCGGAATATTCGTCCACACATTGCCATATTTCACGTCCAGCACGGGCACGATGCCGCAGATGGTATTGCCGTCGCGTACAGGTTTTTGATACGCGATCTTCACCACGGATTCGCTCGGCAATGGCGGGCCCACCTGTTCATACGTGATGGCGCCCGAGGCCAGGCGGGCACCGACATATGCGTACACGTCGCGGCCATGGAAGGTGTACGACTCGCTCGATCCCGCCAGGCGGTTGACCTTTTCATCGATTTCGCGCAATTCGGCCACGCCGTCGCGCTCGGCGATCAGCGTGAACAGGCCGTTGTCCGGCCCTACGAAGTAGCGGCCACCTTTGGTTTTCAGCACCACCGACTTGCGATTGGTACCCACGCCAGGATCGATGACGGAGACGAACACCGTGCCTTGCGGCCAGTAATTGGCCGTCTGGTACAGGCGGTAGGCGCCCAGCCAGATGTCGTAATCGGGAATCTGGTGCGTCAGGTCCGAGATGGTCAGCTTGGGATCGACGCCATAGGCGACGCCATGCATGGCGGACACGGCGCCGTCGGCCGTGCCGAAGTCCGTCATCAGCACCAGCGGTGCGGCAGCCTGGGCGGGTGACAGCAGGAGGGCGCTCAGGCAGGCGCCGGCGACGAGGTGGGAGATGCGTTTGATGATCATGATTTATCCTTGTCCGTGTCAGAACGTGTAGCTTAATTTAGCGTAAAAGTAGGCGCCATTGACGCCGATGGGGTTGATGAAATTGTAGGGCAGGGCGCCGCCATACGTGGCGTTATTCGTTTCGCGCACGCGCTGCGGATAGCGGTCGAGGATATTGTTGCCGCCCACGCTCAGGGTCAGTTGCTTGCTCAGTTTTAACTGGCCTTCGAGGTCCAGCGACCAGACGGCGCCGAAGCGCTGTGCGGGAATGCCGTCGATCAGGGGCGCATCGCTGTCGTACGAAAAATCTTTCAGCTCGCCAAAGCGCGTGGCGCGCGCCTGCACGCCCCAGTCGGCCGCCTGCCAGTCGGCACCCAGGATCAATTTGCTGGTCGGTGACGCATGTTTGATGCGGAACAAACTCGTCTCCGTCAGCAGGCTCAGACTGGGATCGATGCTGCTCAATGCGGTGGAACTCTGGCGCACCTTGTCGAGACTGGTCTTGTTCAAGTTGAGGGCCGCGTTCAGGTTCAGCTTGCCTGACGTGAAGGCCAGGTCGTGATTCAGCACCACGTCCAGGCCTTTTGTGCGCGTGTCGAGCAGGTTGGCCAGGTAGGCCACGGACTGGATGTCGCTACGGCCATTCGCGGCCAGGTAGGCAGTGACGGCGTCGCTTTGCAAGTCGCTCGAACGCGTGATGCGGTCGCGGATGCGGATCACGTAGGCATCCACCGTCACGCTGGTGGCGGCCGCCGGTTTCCATGCCAGGCCCAGGGAGACGTTGGTCGACTTTTCCGGTTTCAGCTGTTGCGCGCCGAAGCTGCGCGCCAGCGGGTCGCTGGCCGGCAGCAGGGCCGCCGTTTGCAGGGCCGTGCCATCGGCATTGAAGTTCAAGGTTGCGAAGCGAAAGCCTGTCTGTACGAGGGCCGGCGCGCGGAAGCTGTTCGACAGCGAGCCGCGCACGAGGAAATTCTCCGTCACTTTGTAGCGTGTGGACAGCTTGCCCGTGCTGGCGCTGCCGAAGTCGCTGTAGCGGGAATAGCGGGCGGCGGCACCCACCAGCAGGCGCGGCGTGAGGTCGCTTTCCACGTCCGTATACACGGAGCGGATCTGCCGGCTGCCGTCATAGGCGTCGGACGGGCGCAAGCCCGGCCCCGCCTGTGCGCCCGGTGGCGCATCGGTAAAATTGCCGGCCGCATACGAAGCGGGGTCGCCGGCCGAGCTTTGGTACGTTTCGCGCATCCATTCGGCGCCCACCGCCAGGCTCAAGGGGGCGGGCAAACCGATGTCGAGGCTGCGCGTGGCATCGAGGTTCAGGGCATCCTGGCGGAAGTCGAAGCCGGCCAGGTGGAAACTGGTGGGGCTGGCCGCGCCCAGCGAAGCGTTGACGGAGTGGCTCACACCGTAGTCAAAGCGGTCGCTGCCGTGGCGCGCGCTGGCGTCCCAGTTCCACTCGCCCGCACTGCCGCGCACGCCGGCCACGATGCTGAGGTCGCGCTTGTCGCCGTTGGTGACGGGGCGGTAGCCGTGCGGATACAGGGCCGGCACATTCGACGGGTCGCCCGGGTAGCGGAAGTAGGCGCTGCCGTCCGATGTGCGTTCGTTGAGGGTGGCAAACGAGTACAGGTCGAGGCCATTCGCCAGGGTGAGCTGGGTGTTGTAGAACAAATAGCTGTTGCGCTGGCGCGAGTCGCCGGACTTGAACACCACCTTGCCGTCGAGCGCCTGGTCGGCCGGCGTGAAGTTGTAGGAAGTCCAGCCCGCGTCGCTGGGACCGGCCCGTTCCGTGGGCGAGCGGCGCCGCGTTTCCGCACCGAAGCGGAAGAACCCCGCTTCGCCCAGCGGCACGCCATAGTCGGCGTTGACGATGACGGTCTTGCCATCCGTCAGGGTTTGATCGGTCGGGTCGAAATGCGTGTGGTTGGCGCCATAGCTGACGGAAGCGGCGCCACCCGTGCGCGCCTTTTTCAGCACGATGTTGATGACGCCCGCCACGGCGTCGCTGCCGTACTGGGCGCCCGCGCCGTCGCGCAGGATTTCGATGTGGTCGATGGCGTTCGGGGGAATGGCGTTGATGTCGACCGGCACGGTGCCGGCAAAGCTGCTTTCCGTGTCGAGCACGGCGCTCGTGTGGCGGCGCTTGCCGTTGATCAGCACCAGCACCTGGTCGGGCGCGAGGCCCCGCAACTGGATGCCGCGCACGGAGTCCGACGCGCCGCTCGATTCGATGCGGGGGAAGTTGATCGACGGCGACAGGTTTTGCAGGGCCGCGCCCACGTCGCCCGAGGCCAGCGCGTTGCTCACTTCGCGGGCGCCGAAACGGTCGATGGGCACGCTGCTGTCGAACACCGTGCGGTTGCGCGCGCGCGAGCCGACGACGGTGACCTGGTCGATGCTGGCGCCGGCCGTTTCATTGGCGCTGCCGGTGGTGGCTTGCGCGTCCTGTGCCCACGCGGAGGCTGCGCCCAGCATGGCGCAGGCCAGCACGATGGCGCGCAGCGGCGTGGCGGGAAGGGAATGGGGGGCGTATGAGTGACGCAGGTGCACGGCGGTATCCTTTAAGCTTGTTCATCTGAAAACAATGGAATGAGCTTAAGGGAGGTTGTTGCCTGGGCGAACGATTCTTTATGGATATGCTTATGGCTGTTGTTTCCATGCCGCGCCGCTCAGGGTGGCAGCGCTCAGGGCGCCAGCTCAGGGTGCCAGATTACGCAGCAGGGCGGGAATCTCGGCCGGGATTTCGCGCGCCAGGTAGCCGAGGATGCCGAAGCGCAGGGCCAGCTGTTCGCCGGCCAGCGCATGCAGGGCGATGCCCCAGGCACACGCTTGCTCCAACGGTGCGCCGCGCGCGGCCAGGCCCGTGATGATGCCGGCCAGGGTGTCGCCGGAACCGGAAATGGCCAGGCCGATGTTGCCGCCCGCGTGCGTCCAGCTGCTGCCATCGGGCATGGCGATGACGGTCAGCGCGCCCTTCAGGGCGACGATGGCGTGCCAGCGCCGCGCCGCTTCCACGGCACAGGCGTGCGGGTCGGCCAGCACGGCGTCTTTCGACAGGCCCATGAGCTGGGCCAGCTCGCCCGCGTGCGGCGTCAGCAGCACGGGCTGCTCAAAATGGAAGTGTGCCGGCTGGCGCACGACCTGCATGGCGCGGGCGTCAAGAATCAGGCGGCTGTCGGAAAACAGGGGCAGCAGGTGGCGCATCAGTTCGCAACTGGCCGCCGTGTCGCACATGCCCGGCCCGACGAGGACGGCATCGACCTTGCCGGCCAGGGGCGCCAGCTGGTGCCGTGCCTCGTGGCGGAAGCCGCCCAGCGCCGTTTCGTCCAGGCCGATGACCCGCGCCTCGGGCATGGCGATGGCCACCTGCGCCGCCACCGACGCGCCCGTCGCCAGGGTCAGCTTGCCCGCGCCCGCGCGCAGGGCGGCCGTGGCCGCCAGCACGATGGCGCCCGGCATCTCTTCGGAGCCGGCGACGATCAGCAGGTGGCCGCGCACCTCTTTGTCGCCGTCTGGTTGGGGCATGGGCAGGGGCCAGGAGCGCAGCAGGGAAGGGGTGATGGCGGTGGCGTCCATGCATAGACTCCCAAGTGTCAGGATTTCGGCGCGGCCGGCATGTCGGGCTGGGCCGTGACGGGGGTGCCGGCCGCTTCCAGCGGCGCGACGAAGTTGCACAGGTCCAGCTGCAGCTTGCCGTGCCTGCCCAGGGCGGGATTGAAGGCGTATGAAGTGACGCCGCAGTTGGGCACGTCGGCCGCCTTGTCGATGGCCAGGATGGCGTGCTCGTCGCAGCGCTCCAGCAGGTAGCGGAAGCAGTTGACGATGACCTGGTGGCCGACGATCAGCACCCGTTCGCCCCGGTACTCGCGGGTGATGGTGTCGAGCACGCTGCGCAGGCGCAGGATGACGTCGCACCAGCTTTCGCCGCCCGGCGGACGGAAGTAAAACTTGCCCACGTGCTGGCGCTGCTCGTGCAATTCCGGGTACTTGCTGGCGATGCCGTGCACGGTCAGGCGGTCGAGGATGCCGAATTCCTTTTCGCGCAGGCGCTCGTCGGCCACCACGGAAGCGAGGCTGTCCGCATCGATGCACGCCAGCACGGCTTGCGCCGTTTGCTGCGCCCGCACGTACGGCGAATACAGCACGACGGTCGGTTGTTGTTCAGGGGGGAGGGTGGCGAACCAGTCGCCCAGGGCTTGCGCCTGGCGCGCCCCCAGATCGGACAGGGGGACGTCGACATCGCGTTCGGCGATGGCGATCAATAACTGTTTTTCCGCTTCGGCGGCATCGCGCGCCACGTTGCCGGCACTTTGGCCGTGACGCACGATCCAGATTTGCTGCGGCCATTTTTGTTCCATCGCCTTGCGCCTTCCTCCGTATTGATTGCGATTCAATATAGACGAAAGCGGCAAGGCGCGGCGCGCCGCTCGATAGCTTCCTAGGCGGCGTGTTCCGCCTCGTCCAGGTCGGGCGCATCGTCGCTGTTGTAGACGGCCAGGTCGGTTTGTCCCATGACCCGGCTGGTGACGGTGCCGGCCGTGATCGAGCCGCTCACGTTCAGGGCCGTGCGGCCCATGTCGATCAGCGGTTCGACGGAGATCAGCAAGCCGGCCAGCGCCACGGGCAAGTCCATGGCCGACAGCACGATCAGCGCGGCAAACGTGGCGCCGCCGCCCACGCCGGCCACGCCAACGGAACCGATGGTGATGATGGCCAGCAGCGGCAGCAGGAAGCTGACGGTGAACGGGTCGACGCCGACGGTGGGGGCGATCATCACGGCCAGCATGGCAGGATAGATGCCCGCGCAGCCGTTCTGGCCGATGGTCGAGCCGAACGAGGCGGCGAAGTTGGCGATGCCTTCCGGCGTGCCCAGGCGCTGGGTTTGCGTCTGCACGCTCATCGGGATCGAACCGGCGCTCGTGCGCGAGGTAAACGCGAAAGCCAGCACGGGGAAGACTTTTTTCACGAAGCGCAGCGGGTTCAGGCCCACGCCGGCGATGATGGCCAGGTGCACCAGGAACATCAATATCAGCGCGCTGTACGAGGCGACGACGAAGTTGATCAGCTTTAAAATGTCCGTGTAGCTCGACGAGGCCACCACCTCAAACATCAGCGCGAACACGCCGTACGGCGTCAGGCGCAGCACCAGGGTGACCATGCGCATGACGATGGCGTGCGCCACTTTCATGAAGCTTTCGAAGGCAGCGAAGATTTCCGGCTTCTTGGCGGCGATACCCGTGGCCGAGATGCCGATGAAGATGGAAAACACCACCACGGCGATGGTCGACGTCTTGCGCGCGCCCGTCATGTCGAGGAAGGGGTTGGTCGGTACGAAGCTGACCAGCAGTTTCGGCAAGGACAGGGCTTTCGCCGTTTCCAGCGAGCCTTGCAACTGCACGCCACGCGCCACTTCGGCCGCGCTCGACGTCAGGCCCACGGCCGTCAGGCCGAACAGCTTGGCCATCAGGATGCCCAGCGCGGCGGCGATCGTGGTGGTAATGAGCAAGGTGCCGATGGTCAGCGCGCTGATCTTGCCCAGCGAACTCGCGTCCTTGAGCTTCAGGATGGCGGAAATGATGGAGACCATGATCAGCGGCATGATGATCATCTGCAGCAGTTTTACGTAGCCGCTGCCGACGATGTCGATGTATTCATTGGTGCCCGCGATGATGGGCGAGCCGGCGCCATACAGCGCTTGCACGGCCGCACCGAGCAGCACGCCCAGGCCCAGGCCCGTGAAGACGCGCACGGTAAACGTCGCGTGTTTGCGTTGCTGGTGGAACATGAAGGCGAAGACGAGCAACGCAACGAGCAGGTTCAGAATGATGTTAATTGCCATGAAGGGGCCTTATCTTGGTTTTATTCGAGACTGCAGGGGGTAAATGCAACTTTGCCACAGTGAATATTTGCGACAGCCCGGTGCGGAAGGGCAAGCGCTGTACAGTACTATGGTGGCGTTTTGCGCAATACCGCTGCGAATATTACGCTATATGAATATGCTCCACAGGCATAAGTCTTCCGGCGGATTGTGAAAAACCCGATTTCATGCCAGCATGTTTTGCCTATTTATCAATGTCGTGCCAATTATTTGAAGGAAAAAGATGAATGCTTTAACGGAAGTACAGGTACTCGATGCGGAAGAGCGCTTGCGCCTGGCCATGATGGCCTCCGACGTGGCTGTACTGAATCAGTTGCTGGCCGATGACTTGTTGTTTACCAATCACCTGGGGCACTTGCTGAGCAAGCATGCGGACCTGGCCGCGCACGAGCAGCGCCTGCTGACTATCACGGACTTGCGCGCCTCCGAGCGCCATGTGCGCATCAACGGCAACGTGGCCGTGGTGTCCGTGCGCATGCAACTGACGGGCAGTTATCACGACGTGGAAACGCATGGCGACTTCCGTTTTACGCGCGTGTGGGCGCAGGACGCGGCCGGCGCGCTGCAAGTGACCGCCGCCCATTCGGGCGTCGTGGCATAGGGGAGAGGTAGTGGATCATCGTTCCAAAGGGCAACTGTTTGAAGCTGTCATCGCCGCCGGCCCGGCCACCCTGGCCATCACGGCCGGCTATCCCGTGCTGCTGTACAACCTGGTGCGCACCTGGGCCGACGCCCCTGGCGCCAATGCCCTGGCCGCGCTGCTGCTGACGGGCGGCCTGTGGGCCTTGCTGGAATTCTGGCGCATCGCGCTGGCGACGGTGGCGCGCAAGGCATATGCGTTCAACTGGCGCTTCTGGCTGGCCATCGCCGCTTTTCTTGCCTGCTTCGTGCGTTTCGTGCCGGATATGCCGGCCGGACTGATGCTGCTGTTGCTGGTGTTGCCGGCACTGGCGTGGACCCATTTCATTTTGCTGCAGGTCAAGCGGCCGCGAGACCTGTAGGTTTTACGCTTCCTCTTCGGACTCTACTTTCAGCCAGGCTATCCGCCCATTGCCCGCCTCATGCAGATGAGCGAGCAGGGCGGTGGCGGCCGTTTCAGGCAGGCTGAAGTCGAACAGCACATGCTCGCCGTGTTCCACGTTCAGCAAGGTGGCGCCTGCGCCATCGAGTTCGCGGCGCAGCATGCCTTCCATCGCATATGGCACCGTGCAGCGCAGGGTGCGCTGGCGCACGATGGCCGTCTTCTCCGCCTGCAACAACGCTTGCGCCACGCTATCCGTGTAGGCGCGCACCAGGCCGCCCGCGCCCAGCTTGATCCCGCCGAAATAACGCACGACGGTGGCCAGCACGCCTTCCAGATCCTGGTGGCGCAGCACGTCGAGCATGGGCCGCCCGGCCGTGCCGCTCGGTTCCCCATCATCGACGGCCGCCGACTGCCCGCCCGCCAGCAGGGCCCAGCACACATGGCAGGCACCCGGATGCTGCGCCTTCAAGGCATTGACCACCTGCTGCGCGCTGGCGCGGTCCGTCATCGGCTGCACGCAACCGATGAAACGGCTCTTCTTGATGATCAGTTCGCTGTGGACGGGGGTGGCAATGGTAAACGGCATGGCGGGTGCGAGGGCGGGCAAAGCAGCATGATAGAGGAAATGCGCGCCGGGGACGAGTCAGCCCGGGCAAGCGGTGGAAGCGGACACCAGTTCGCGCAGCGCAGAATCGCGCACTTGCACAATGTCGAACAGGCCCAGCGCGTGCAGGGCGGGCAGGGCGTCGAGGATGTCGCGCTCGGCGATGGCCTTGTCGTCGATGTCGCTGGACTCGTCCAGCCATAGCCGGGCATTGGCCAGGAAGGCGCCCACCGTGCCCTTGCGCACGGTGACACCGTTGAATTGGCCCTGGTTTTGTTGATCGGCTAATACGTCTTCTGCGCGCATGGTGAACTCCGTCAAAATGGAAAGACTCCACTGTATGATGGAGGAACTGTCTTGCCTGCGGTGTTTATGTCATTCGATACGTCAAATCCGCCAATTTTTGCAGCGTCGCCGCTGCGCGCCATGCGCATTGCCCAGCCGCAGGAACGGGTGACGCCGCCGCATCGCCATGCCAGCGGCCAGCTGTTCGGCGCGATGCGGGGCTTGCTCTCCGTTACCGCCGACAGCGGCCAGTGGGTGGTGCCGGCCAGCCACTGCGTGTGGATGCCGCCCCATCATATGCACGCGCTGCGTTCGCACGGCCCGTTTGCGGGCTGGAGCGTGTACGTGGACGAGGCCAGCTGCGCCGGCTTGCCCGCCGCGCCTTGCGTGATGCGCGTCTCGGGCTTGCTGCGCGAGGCGGTGGGCCGCGCCAGCGCCTGGGGCGACGGCGCGCCGGACGCGCGGCAGGCCAGGGTGGCGGGCGTGATCCTCGACGAAATCGCCGCCGCGCCGCACGAATCCTTCGGCTTGCCCCTGCCCACGGACCCGCGCCTGCTGCGCGTGGCGCGCGCCGTGCTCGATGACCTGGCCGATGAGCGGGGCGTGGAAGTGCTGGCCGCCTGGGCCGGTGTCTCGCCGCGCACCCTGGCGCGCCGTTTCACGGCCGAGACGGGATTTACGCCCTCTGCCTGGCGCCAGCGCGCCCGCATCCTGCGCGCCCTGGAACTGCTTGCGGCCGGCCAGCCCGTCACGACGATTGCGCTGGACCTGGGCTACGACAACGTCAGCGCCTTCATCGCCATGTTCAAGCGCGTGATGGGCGTGACGCCGGGAAGGTATGGGGAAGGGCTGGAATAGTTGGGTCACGCAAAACAAAAAAGCCGACCGCGAACGGTTGGCTTTTTGTTTGCTGCAAATTCTTGGTAGGCCGTGCGGGATTCGAACCTGCGACCAACGGATTAAAAGTCCGCTGCTCTACCAGCTGAGCTAACGACCCAAGGGCGGCTATTATGACCGCCAAACGATGATTTGGCAAGGTCTTGCCTGCGCTTGCCCCGCCCAAGCGGGGATCTTTTTCCGTAAAAAACGCATCGGAATACCGTACGAGCAAGTGAATAGATAAGTGCGAGGGGCAGTGGTGTCGCCTGAATTAATTTCACATCTCGCGTTTCCGGTGCTAATTTCGCGCGGACTTCAATTTTTGTTGATTAATTTATTTGCAGAGTATTTTGCGTTTCTTTGTGTGGTGAATTATTATGAGTAACGCTGTTTTTATTCCTATAAATCGCCCATTAAAATAATGAAAAATATTCAAAATCGTCGTGCCCGGATCATCGTTGGCCTGTTTGCTGCAGTTGCCTGTGGTAGTGTGTTTTCGGCACCTGCGAACCAGATTAAATATGAAAGGAAAATGTCAGGACGCACGCTCGTGGAGCTTGTCGGTGAGGGTGTGGATGTGGTTGGCGACGCGGCAAGCCTTGTCAATAAGGCTCAATCATGCGCGGTGAGGAATTTCCCCAGCGGTGCGATTTCTTCATCTGGTGCCTTGAATGCTTTTACTGGCAAGGCAAATACTGCAAACGCTTCCGGGAATCTGATTGAATTATCCGACCCAGCCGGAGGCCAGTTAATTCTGAATGTTCAAATTCCATTTTCTTATATGTTGACGGGACGTATTGTCAGGGCGAAAGTTGTAGTTGAGACGAAAACTGATAAGTTCAGAATGAGTGCGACTTCGCCTGCAATTTTATATAGTGGGAAATCTTCCGACGCTTCCGAGCTGGTTGTGGCGACTGGCACGGGAGGCGAACAAGCCATTGAGGCACTGCGCTTGGCCATGGGCAAGGTATCGGCTTGTATCGCGGCGGAGGAAAAAAAGAAAGATTGGTAATTGCAACCGGCGATACGCCAGCGTGCCCGGCATCTTCGGATGTGCGCCAGATGCAAAAAAGCCCGCGAACTTGCGTTCGCGGGCTTTTTAATATCTTGGTAGGCCGTGCGGGATTCGAACCTGCGACCAACGGATTAAAAGTCCGCTGCTCTACCAGCTGAGCTAACGACCCAAGGGCGGCTATTATGACGGCCAACGGCGGTTTTGGGAAGGGCGGGGATGGAAAAAACCTTGCATGACCCTCGTGCACGGTTTAATATGGATAGATAGCCTACCTATTTATATCATCCCATGCCCACTACCGAAGACCTTCCCATCCCCGAACGCGCGCTGGCGCTGTCCGATGACTTGCGCGTGGCGTTCAAACGCCTGCTGCGTTCCATGCAGCGCGAAGGGGGCGAGCTGGAAGGCAATGTATCGATGATGCAATACATGCTGCTGGCGCTGATCCACGAGCAGCCCGGCATCGGCGT
Organism: Janthinobacterium sp. PAMC25594; assembly: GCF_019443505.1. NCBI lineage: Bacteria > Pseudomonadati > Pseudomonadota > Betaproteobacteria > Burkholderiales > Oxalobacteraceae > Janthinobacterium > Janthinobacterium sp. PAMC25594. The sequence continues at coordinate 2,274,999 of NZ_CP080377.1, read as the reverse complement.
GGCTGCGCTGGCGCGGCTGCAGAATGTGCGCGGGCCGACCGTCAGCGCCCAAGTCAAGTCGCTCGAAGAGGCGGGGCTGGTCGAGCGCGGCGCGCCCGATCCGCAAGATCGGCGCCGCTCGGGCCTGCAGGTCTCCGCGCAAGGCATGGCCATGCTCGAGACCGTGCGCGCGCGGCGCCGCGATGCGCTGGCGCGGCGCATCGCCCGCTTGTCGCCGCAGCAGGTCGATGCGCTGGCCGCCGCCATGCAGCCTCTGCTCGAGATTGGCCAGGCATGAGCGGCCACGATCACGCCGCAGGCGCTGAAAAAGACGCCGCGAAGCCCGTCACCGAGCGCGAAGTGCGCGCCATCTATCTGGGCCTGATGGCCGTGCTGGGCCTCGGCGCGCTGGACCAGAGCATCGTCGCCACGGCTTTGCCGCGCATCGTCGAGGACCTGGGCGGCATGGCGCATCTGTCGTGGGTGGTGACGGCGTATGTGCTGGCCTCGACGGCCACCATGCCCCTGTACGGCAAGCTGGCCGACCAGTACGGCCGCCGCCCGATGATCTTTACGGCCCTGCTGACCTTTTTGCTCGGTTCCGTGCTGTGCGGGCTGGCGCAGAACATGACGGAACTGATCATCTTCCGCGCCATCCAGGGCCTCGGTGCGGGCGGCTTCATGCCGCTGGCGCAAATCATCATCGGCGACATCGTGCCACCGGCCGAACGGGGCAAGCGGCAGGGCATGGTGCCCATCGTGTTTGCCGTCACCAGTGTGCTGGGCCCGGTGCTGGGCGGCGTCATCACGGATGCCCTGTCGTGGCACTGGATTTTCTATGTCAACCTGCCCATCGGCGCGGCCGCCTTTGTCATCATCGCGCGCGCCATGCGCAAGCCGGCGCGCACGCATGCGCACCAGATCGACTACCTGGGGTCGGCGCTGCTGACGGGCGCCATCACGGCGGCCTTGCTGGTGCTGGCGCTGGGCGGCACGGAGTGGCCGTGGGATTCCTTCGCCATCAAGGTGTGCGGCGGTGTCGCGCTGCTGCTGGGTATCTGGCTGGCCTTCCACGTGGGCAGGGTGGACGAGCCCGTGCTGCCGCCCGACTTGTTCGAAAACCGCACTTTCAATATCGCCAGCCTGGTGATGGCCATGACTTTCATGGGCTTGATGGGCGCCAGCGTCTTCTTCCCCCTGTTCTTCCAGCTGGTGATGGGCACCAGTCCGGCCGAATCGGGCGTGATGACGGTGGCGATGATGGTGGGGCTGGTGGCGTCGTCGATGTTCAACGGCCGCGTGCTGTCGCGCTCGGGCAAGTACAAGATGGTGCAGGTGGCGGGGCTGGGCGTGGCGGTCGTGTCGTTTGCCGTGCTGGCCTGGGCCATGGCAACGTCGCGCGGCTACTGGATCATCGAGCCGGCCATCTTCTTCCTCGGCACGGGGCTGGGACTGGTGATGCCGAACATGACGATCGCCGTGCAAAATGCCTTGCCCCTGGCGCGCCGGGGCGTGGGCACGGCCATGCTGGCCTTTTTCCGCTCGCTGGGCGGCTTGCTGGGCGTGACGGCGTCCGGCGCCATCCTGGCGCACCAGTTGCACAAACACGGCGTGGAAGCCGTGTCGGCGCTCGGTGCGCAGGCGGCGGCGCAGACGGTGGAAGTGTACCGCCATGCGATCGCCAGCGTGTTTGGCGCCGGCGCCGTGCTGCTGCTATTGGGGCTGGTCTTCCTGCTGTTCCTGCCGGAACTGCCCCTGGAGGGGCATCCGGCAACGGTCAAGGATGATCAATAGCGTTCGAGCCAGTGCGCGTACGGTGCCGGCAGGGTCCACGAGGCGCGCTCGACGCCGAGTTCCTTGGCGGCAAAATATGCCCAGTGCGGATTGGCCAGGTGCGCCTTGCCCACCATCACCACGTCCAGCTGTTCTTCCTTGACGACGCGCTCGGCGATGGCCGGCGTGCCGAAGCCCCAGGCGGACGAGACGGGCACGCCCGCTTCGCGGCGGACTCTTTCGGCAATCGGGCCCATGAAGGCCGGACCCCACGGAATCGACACGTCGGGAATGGTAAAGCCCATGCTGACGCTGAGCATATCCATGCCGGCATCCTTGAACTGGCGCACCAGGCCGATCGATTCGAGCAGGGTTTGCTCATCGCGGCCGTCGAATTCCAGCACGCCGAAGCGGATGGTCAGCGGCAGGTGTTCGGGCCACACGGCACGCACGGCTTTCAATGTTTCCAGCAGGAAGCGGCTGCGGTTTTCCACGCTGCCGCCATAGATATCGTCGCGCTGGTTCGCGTGGGACGAGAAAAAGCTTTGCGCCAGGTAACCGTGGGCGAAGTGCAGTTCCAGCCACTCGAAGCCCACTTCACGCGCGCGAATGGCCGCGTCGACGAAGTTCTGTTGCACGCGGGCGATATCGTCGAGGTCCATGGCACGCGGCACTTTCGGCAGGCCGCCGCCAAAGGCGATGGCGGACGGGGCGATGGTTTGCCAGCCGCGCGCGTCGCCTTCAGCGATATGGTCGTCGCCTTCCCATGGGCGGTTGGCGCTGGCCTTGCGGCCCGCGTGGGCGATCTGGATGCCGGGCACGGAGCCGGCCGCCTTGATGGCTTTCACGACGGGCACGAAGGCTTGCGCCAGATCATCGTTCCAGATGCCCGTGCAGCCGGGCGTGATGCGGCCTTCCGGTGCCACGGCCGTCGCTTCGACGATCACCAGGCCCGCGCCGCCACGCGCCATGCCCGCATAATGCGACAGATGCCAGTCGTTGGCCTGGCCATCGACGGCCATGTACTGGCACATGGGCGGCACGGCGATGCGGTTGCGCAGGGTGATGTCTTTAAGACTGAATGGTTGGAAGAGGGCGGACATGGTGGCCTTTGTGTGTGTTGATGGAAAAGTGGGGAGATGCTGATTCGGTAGTTCGTAAATATTCGAAGAATGGAATTAGTATAGCGCATGCTGTATGATTCTGCTCATGCGTCCACACAAACATCCTCCCGCCAGCGAATTCGTGCTCGAAAGAGTGCTGTATGCCCTGAGCGATTCCATCCGCCTCGACATCGTGCGCCACCTGGCCCGCGTGGAGGCGGCCGCGTGCGGCGACCTCGATGGCGGGCGGCCGAAGTCGACCGTCTCCCACCATTTCAAGGTCTTGCGCGAAGCGGGCCTCGTCTACACGGAAAACGCGGGCACGACGCACATGAACACCCTGCGCCGCGCCGATATCGAGAGCCGTTTTCCTGGCTTGCTCGACGCCATTCTGGCGCAGCAGCCCTTGGCCGCCGAGGCGCCGGAAGCGGAAAAGCCGGCGGCTTAGTCGCCTGCCGTACCCCGCCATTTGCCAGGCTCGGCTATCATGTCGGCCTTTCGGTAAATCCCCGGCCGCGCGCCAGTTGCGCGATGGGCTGGCGACACTACCTGGCATGGCAAGGGATGGGAATGACGGTAGTAGCAGCGGTATCACAGGCGGACCTGGCAAGTCGTCCGCAGTTTGGGTGGATCAATGGTTTAAAGGCGGGCGCGGCGCAGTTGATCGTGTTGCATCACCTGGCGTTTTACGGCCCGATGTCCGATTACGTGCGCCCCCTGTGGCCCGCGTTGCTGGACTGGCTGGGCGGCAGCGCGCGCATCGCCGTGCAAGTGTTTCTCGTCATCGGCGGCTTCCTGGTCGCCAAATCCCTCTCGCCCGCCGGTCGTCCCGGCATCGCTACCCCCTTGCGGTCCGTCTGGCGCCGCTATGCCAAGCTGGCGCCGCCTTTCCTGGCCGCCACCTTGCTCGCCGCCATCATCACGCCCGTGGCCGGTATATGGATGCAACACGATTCCATGTCGGCCGCCGTCACCCTGGGCCAGCTGAGCGCCCATGCCTTGCTGCTGCACGGCGTGCTGGGCTATGAGTCGCTGTCGGCCGGCGCCTGGTACGTGGCCATCGATTTCCAGTTGTACCTGCTGACGGTATCGCTGCTGTGGCTGGGCGGCCGCCTGGCGGGCCAGCGGCGCATGGGCTGGCTGATGCCGCTAGCCGTCACCGTGAGCATCACCTTTTCCTTGCTGTATTTCAATCTCGACGCGGGCTGGGACAACTGGGCGCCGTATTTCTTCGGCAGCTATGGCCTGGGACTCATGGCCTGGTGGGCCAGCGACCCCAGGCGCAAGCCCGGTGCCATGGTCGCGCTCATGGTCATGGCCGCCGTGCCCGTGCTGCTGGCCCTGGCCGTCGACTACCGCAGCCGCATCGCCCTGGCGCTGATCGTCGCCTGCGCGCTGTTCCTGTTCGGCCGTACCCGTACGCCCGCGCAGGGCGGCGCCTGGAACATCATCAACGCCCTGGGACGCATCTCGTATGCGGTGTTTCTCGTCCACTTTCCCGTCAGCCTGCTGGTGAATGCCTTGTTTACCTCTTATGTCCCATTGGAGCCGGCCTGGCAGGCGCTGGGTATGCTGACCGCCTGGGGCGCCAGCCTGGCGGCCGGTGCCGCATTTTACCGCTGGGTGGAGGTGCCGCTGGGACGGATGATGGGCGGTGTGGTGGCGCAGCTGGCCGGGAGGCCGGCGCTGGTGTCGCGTTAACGACCGGTTTCCGGTATGCCGGGAGGGGCTCAGGGATATAGTTGTCGTGTGTGCAGGACGGCAAGAATTTCTATCGCCGTTGCTGCAACCCGATATACGACGACATAGTTTGGATGGGCAGCCAGTTCGCGCGTGCCTGAAACTCTTCCAGGTCGGTATAAATGGGGAAGTTGGGAGATGGCGTTGTCGATGCCGTTGTAAAGCTGCAGCGCCGCCGGCTGGTTACGCTGCGCGATGTACGTGAGTATCGCGGTCAAATCTTCCTGGGCTTCAACCTTCCATTGAATCGGCAGCATGGTCATCAGGCCCGGCTGCGACGATTTTCTTGAGTTGCGCCATGACAGTGTCATGTGGGCGGGCAGGGCGGTCATCATTCAGTGACGCCAATACCTTGGCGCGAAACCAGTGGTCATAGGTTTCGGCGGCTTCCGTCGTCTCAAATGCGGACGTGGTCGAGGGCAGGATGGTGCTCATGATGGTCTGATTATACGACAGTCCGACAAAGCTGTATCGCGGGTGATAAAGCATTTGATTTGCGTCAGGAATGGCATCCGTGCAAGTGATGCTGCCCAAAACAAAAAAGCCAACCGCGAACGGTTGGCTTCTTCATAGTATTTGGTAGGCCGTGCGGGATTCGAACCTGCGACCAACGGATTAAAAGTCCGCTGCTCTACCAGCTGAGCTAACGACCCAAAAACTTTTTACAACAACTTCGGTAACACTGTGCCGTAAAAAAATGCTTGCCAGTACAACTCGCAAGCAGATCAGTACTGCGTATTCGTGGTAGGCCGTGCGGGATTCGAACCTGCGACCAACGGATTAAAAGTCCGCTGCTCTACCAGCTGAGCTAACGACCCGAAGAAGGAAGATTATAGGGGGTGCCCGGGATTCTGTCAAACCTAACGGGCAATTTTTTCCCCGGTTTTACTTTTTACCGGCCCGTTCCTTGGCCGCTTGCGCCGCGCTGGAGTCCGGGTAGCGCGAGATCAGGGCGTTCAGCGTCTTGGTCGCGTTCGGCTTGTCTTTCAGCTCCGTGTAGCAGCTGGCGATGTTGAGCATGGCGTCGGGCGCCTTCGGGCTGTCCGGGTAGTGTTTCAGCACTGCCTGCTGGGCCGTGATGGCGCTCTTGCAGTCGCGCTGGGCGTAATAGGCGTTGCCCAGCCAGTATTGCGCGTTGGCCGCGTAGGCCGATTCCGGATAGCGTTTCACGAAGGCGTCCAGTGCCGTGACGGCGCCCTTGTAGTCGCCCGACTTGAACAGGCCGAACGCGGATTCGTAGGTGCTTTGCTCGGAGACGCCCACGGCCGCTTCCTGGCCGTCGATGGTGACCTGGCGCGGTTCGAGCTTGCGCAGGCGCGCGTCGATGTCGGTGTAGAAATCCTTCTGGCGCTTTTGCGTGTTCGCCAGGTCGTTGCCCAGAACTTCGATCTGGCCGCGCAGGCGGGCGATCTCTTGCATGGTCTGGTCGTGCTGGTTGAGCAGGCTCAAGGTGCTCGTCTTGTCCGCCTTGGTGTCGATGCGGCTGTTCAGGTCGCGCGCCATGGCGTCCACCTTGGCGCGCAGCTCCAGGATGGCCTTGCGCGCTTCGTCGTCGTCGAACAGGGCGGCGTTGGCGTGCAGGGGCAGGTAGGCAAACGCGGCCATCAAGGCGGCGGCGACGCCGGCTTTCGAGAATGTCATCATGGGTCGGGCTTTCAAAGGTTACGCAAAACATGCAAACGGGGCGCCGGGCGGTGAATCACCGCGCTGCGCCCCATTATTATGCCTATGACTGGCCAGTTAGGTAAGCGTCAATGCTGCGGCGCTCACCCTTGAACATCAATAAACGATGTCAGCGCGGCGGTTTTCAGCCCATGCTGCTTCGTTGCTGCCTTGTGCTTTAGGCTTTTCTTTGCCCAGCGATACGGCTTCCATTTGGCCTTCTGGCACGCCCAGGGCAGCCATCGACTTGCGCACGGCTTCAGCACGTTTCTGGCCCAGGGCCAGGTTGTACTCAGCGCCACCGCGTTCATCGGTGTTACCTTGGATCAGGATCTTGCGTGCTGGGGTTTTCACCAGGTAAGCAGCGTGGTTTTGCACGACTGGGGTGTCCGCTTCGCGCACGACGTATTTGTCGAAGTCGAAGTAGATGCTGCGGTTAGCCAGCACGCCTTTTGGATCGTCCAGTGGATCGACCGATGCGGTCGTTACTGGCTGAACTTGACGGGTGTCAACTGGAGCGACGACTTTTTCAGGAGCGCGCTCAACCACTGGGGTTTCTGCGACTTTGACTGGGGTGCTGCAGGCGGACAGCAGGGCTGCGGTAGCGGCGATGAAAGCCAAACTTTTAAAGTTACTCATTTTTATTCTCCGGGTCATGGTTAAAGGTGAAACTGTACAGCATTTACTTCATGAAAGGACCCCAGGTGGGCTCCTTGATATTGCCAGCTTGCGTAGTCAAACGCTGTTTGACGCGGCCATCCACCGATACCACTGCCAGCGACTTGCGTCGTCCGGATTCGGTCGCGTACATGATATATTTCCCGTTGGGCGAAAAGCTCGGTGATTCGTCGTTGGCGGTGTCCGACAGGCGCAGTTCCTGGCCACTAGCCAGGTCGAGCGCGTAGAGCTGGAAATTGCCGTCGCGACGGGAAATATAAGCAAGAGTCTTCCCGTCGGACGAAATCCGCGGGCTGATGTTGTAGGAGCCGCCAAACGTCACGCGCTTGGCTTCGCCGCCGCTGACCGACATGCGGTAGATTTGTGGTCCGCCGCTGCGATCGCTGGTGAAGTAAATGCTTTGGCCATCGGCCGAGAATTGGGGTTCCGTATCGATGCCGCTGCTGTTGCCGACGCGGCGCAAGCCGCTGCCGTCGGCATTGACGGTGTAGACCTGGGTATGGCCATCGCGCGACAGGGCCACGGCCAGGCGCGCGCCGTCCGGGCTCCAGCTGGGTGCCGAATTGCTGCCTTTTTCATTCGATACGATGGTGCGCTGGCGCGTCACCAGGTTTTGCACGTAAACGATGGGTTTTTTCTTTTCGAACGAGACATACGCCACCTTGGTGCCATCCGGCGACCACGACGGTGAAATGATCGGCTCGTTCGAGCGCAGGGCGACCTGGATGCCTTCGCCATCGGCGTCGGCGATTTCCAGGCGGTATTCGCGGCCCGATTGCGTGACGTAGGCGATGCGCGTGGCGAACGCGCCTTTCGTGCCGGTCAGCTTCTCATAGATGTCATCGGCGATCTTGTGCGCCAGCAAGCGATTGAACTGCGGCGCCGCCGCATTGTTCATGCTGGAAATCTGCGCGCCCTTGATGGTGTCGAACAGCTTGTAGCGCACGTCCAGGCGGCCATCGGCCATGCTTTGTACGCTGCCGGCCGCCAGCGCGTCGGCGCCGCGCGACTTCCATTGGTCGTAGCTGACGGGCGCCGTTTCCGACACGGGCGCATCGGCGTCGATCAGCTTGAACACGCCGCTGCGCGCCAGATCGGCCTTGATGATGCCCGACAGCGATTGCGGCGCCGCCGATTCATTGACGAAGCTGGCGACAGCCACCGGGATCTGGTTGCTGCCGATCCCCGTAATCTCCACGCGCAGCTGCGCCTGGGCGCCGGAGGCTCCCAGTATCAGGCTGGCACAGAGTACGACATAGCTCATTTTTTTCATGGTCATCATTTAGGCAAATCCTTCATCTCGAATATGAGTTCAATCTCGCGTTCCACGGTGCCGTCTTTTTTCTTCGGCAGTGGCGACGATTTATTAATGGCGTTTTCCACCGAGCTGTCATACGCCGGCAGGCCGCTACTTTTAATCTTTCGGACCGAAATAATTTCCCCAGTTGGCAGTTGCTCGATCTTGAACACGGCGCGCGGGTTACCCGGCATGTCCGTGCTACCGCTGTACGCGATATTGCTCTTGATCTTGCTCGTCAGGGCAGCGACATAGCCGCTGTCCTTGCGTGGCGCGGTCGCTTTCGCGGCCGTGCCCGTTGTGCCATTGCCTGCCTGCGCCATCATCCGCTTCATGTCATCGGCATGCAATTTGTCGGCTGCCGCTTTTTCCGCCGCCGCTTTCTTCGCCTTGGCGGCCTTTTCCGCCGCGGCTTTTTTATCGGCCAGTTCTTTCTCGGCTTTTTCTTCCGCCGCTTTTTCTTTGGCTTCCTTGGCTTTCTCCAGCTTGTCGGCTTTTTCTTTTTCCAGCTTGTCAGCCTTGTCTTTTTCTTTCTGCTTCTGTTTTTCCAGTTCGCGCTTTTCTTCTTCGCGTTCCTTCAATTCCTGCTTGCGGCGTTCTTCCGCTGCCGCTTTCTCTTTTTCTTCCTTCAGCTTGGCCTTCTTGCGTTCCAGGGCGATCTCCGCCTCGCGCAGGTCAACCTTCGGCTCGGGCGCTGCCACCGGCGGCGGTGGCGGCGGGGCCGGCTGCTCCACTTGCGGTTGCGGCGGAGGAGTCGGTGTCGGCTCCGGTTCCGTCGTCACCTCGGGCGGCGGCGCGGCCGTCTGCACTTTCAGGTCCCACACTTCCGCTTCGACGGCGACAGGCTCCGTATTTTGCCAGTGTACGCCCACCCACAGGAAAAACAGCAGGCCAAGGTGCATCGCCAGCGCCAGGCCCAGTGAGGGCCAGCGGCTGCGTTCGCGCGGCACGCTGTAGGGCTTGCCGAGTACATGGTCGATTTGTTTGGTCTGCAAAGTCTAGTCTATCTAAAAACGGTCAAGTCTGGAAACAGGGTGCTGCGCTTACTTGGTGGCCAGGCCGACTCTGGTGATGCCCATCTTCTTCGCTTCCGAAATGAGCTGGATCACATCGTCGTACTTGCTTTCCTTGTCGCCCGCGATCATCACGGGATAGTCGGGATTGCTCTCGTGCAAGCCGCGCAGCTTGCGCAGCAGGGCGTCGCGGTTCGGTTCCGTTTCCGGCGACAACTGTTCCTTGCCGATGACGCCGATCGACAGCGAACCATTCGGTTTCAGCACAATCTGAATATAGTCATCGGGTGGTTTCGCCGACCTTTCCGCGTTGGGCAGGTTCACCACGCTGGGATTGTTCGACGATGGCATCACCATGAAAATGATCAGCAGCACCAGCATCACGTCGATATACGGCACGACGTTGATTTCGGACTTGAACTTGCGGCCACGGCCACCGCGCATGCCGCCGCTATTGAATGAGGAACCCATGGACCTTGCTCCCTTTTAGCGCGACTGGCGCTGCAAGATGTTGGAGAATTCCTCGACGAAGCTCTCGAAGCGGATCGCCAGGCGGTCGATGTCATGCGAAAAGCGGTTGTAGGCGACGACGGCGGGAATGGCCGCGAACAGGCCGATGGCGGTGGCGATGAGCGCTTCGGCAATGCCGGGCGCGACGGCTGCCAGGGTGGCTTGCTGCACGTTGGCCAGGCCGCGGAAGGCGTTCATGATGCCCCAGACGGTGCCGAGCAGACCGATGTAGGGCGAGACGGAGCCGACGGAGGCGAGGAAGGCCAGGTGCGATTCGAGCACGTCCATTTCACGCTGGAAGGCGGCGCGCATGGCGCGGCGTGCGCCGTCGAGCACGGCGCCCACGTCCAGCGCTTCGCGCGAACCGTACGATGCCTTGCCCTTGATGAATTCGCCCATGCCGGCATCGAAGATGCGGGCCAGCGCGCCGCTCTGGTCGCGGTTGCCGCTGGCGCTTTGATGCAGCGCATGCAGGTTGCCGCCGGCCCAGAAGCTGCGTTCAAATTCGATGGTCTGCTTGCGCGCTTGGCGCACGGCAAACATCTTGCGGAAAATGTAGGTCCAGCTGGTCAGGGAAATCAGCAGCAGCAGGGCCATGATCAGTTGCACGATCAAATGGGCATTGGAGATGAGCGCGAGGAAAGAAAGATCTTGTGTAACGTTCATTGGCTGGCAGTCTGTTGGGTGAATTGTCCGGGGGGTGGCGGTAGGGCTCAGGCGGCGCGCATGCGGGCCGCCACTGCATCAGGCACGGCGCGCGGGCGCAGTGTCGAGTCGACGCAGCCGATCTTGACGCGGGCCGTGTTCAGCAGGCGCTCGCCGCACCAGGCTTGTTGCAGGAAAACGATGGAGGCGCGCCCCATTTTTTCTATGCTTAAGGTTAATCTTACCGTGTCATCGAGCCTGGCTGGCGCATGATAGTCGGCGTTGACGCTTTTGACAACGAACATCGCGTCGTGCTGTTCCAGCAATTCCTGCTGGCCCACGTCGATGGCGCGCAGCCATTCGGTACGCGCGCGTTCGAAGAATTTCAGGTAATTTGCGTAATACACGATGCCGCCGGCGTCGGTGTCTTCATAGTAGACACGTACGTTCCAGGTAAAGACTGAAGGCATGTTTATTGCGCCAGTAGTGAGATTGAGCAACATTTTACGCGATTTTTCTTCTTGTGACTGTGGGCGCTTGCTGGAAAGCCATGCAAAAGCTGCATATAAGTTGCACCGCAGCATTGTAAATCCGGGGGGCGCAATGGCAAGCTTCGTAACATACGCTTACATGCCGCAGCCAGGTTTAAGTCCAGCTTAAGAGCCGCAGTCACGCTCCGGGGCGGCCTGTGGCCATGCCCGGGCTGCGCGCGGCGATTATAGCCGCACGGTTGCATTCCTTGCTCAATTTGGACACTTAACTTACAATTTGATTTCCATTACGTCTCACGTGACTGGCGAAAAGTCGGCGATCTGCCTGGATGGCGATCGGCAAACCGGCGAAAGGTGGGCACCCACCGGGAAACGTGAGATTTTTCATCAGCCGTTCGCCTGGGTAGCCACTATGGAAAAGCACGAAGAGGCTGCCTGTCCAATGTTGTTATTCACTTAACGCCGGCTCCCCTCATTCGATCCAACCTGCCAGTACAAGCACCCTCATACTTGGAGTTTTTACATGTTTGCAAAAGATCACACCCTCGCCAACGTCGATCCTGAATTGTTCGCCGTCATTCAAAAAGAGAACACGCGCCAGCACGACCACATCGAACTGATCGCGTCGGAGAACTACACGTCGCCAGCCGTAATGGAAGCGCAAGGCTCGCAGCTGACGAACAAGTACGCCGAAGGCTATCCGGGCAAGCGCTACTACGGCGGCTGCGAATACGTCGACGTGGCCGAGCAACTGGCCATCGACCGTGTGAAACAGCTGTTCGGCGCCGAATGCGCGAACGTGCAGCCGAACTCCGGCTCGCAGGCGAACCAGGGCGTGTTCTTTGCCATGTTGAAACCAGGCGACCTGATCATGGGCATGTCGCTGGCCGAAGGCGGCCACCTGACCCACGGCATGCCGCTGAACATGTCTGGCAAATGGTTTGACGTCGTGTCGTATGGCTTGACGGCGGAAGAAGACATCGACTACGAGGCGATGGAGCGTCTGGCCCGCGAACGCAAGCCAAAGCTGATCATCGCCGGCGCCTCGGCCTTCTCGAAAAAGATCGACTTCGAGCGTTTCGGCAAGATCGCCAAGGAAGTGGGCGCCTGGTTCATGGTCGACATGGCCCACTACGCCGGCCTGATCGCCGCCGGCCTGTACCCGAATCCGGTGCCGTTCGCCGACTTCGTCACCTCGACCACGCACAAATCGTTGCGCGGCCCCCGTGGCGGCATCATCCTGATGAAGGCCGAGCACGAAAAAGCCATCAACTCGGCCATCTTCCCCGGCATCCAGGGCGGCCCGCTGATGCACGTGATCGCCGGCAAGGCCGTTGCCTTCAAGGAAGCGCTGAGCCCGGAATTCGTCGAATACCAGAAGCAAGTGGTCAAGAACGCCGACGTGCTGGCGAAAACCCTGATCAAGCGCGGCCTGCGCATCGTTTCCGGCGGCACCGAATCGCACGTCATGCTGGTCGACCTGCGCGCCAAGAACCTGACGGGCAAGGAAGCCGAAGCCATCCTCGGTTCCGCGCACATCACCTGCAACAAGAACGGCATCCCGAACGACCCGCAAAAACCTTTCGTCACCTCGGGCATCCGCCTGGGCAGCCCGGCGATGACGACGCGCGGTTTCAAGGAAGCGCAAGCGGAAGAAGTGGGCAACCTGATCGCCGACGTGCTGGACAATCCGCATGACGCCGCCACCATCGAGCGCGTGAAAGCGGCCGTGAAAGTGCTGGCCGACGCGCACCCGGTGTACGCATAATTATTTGTCCAGAATGTGTCATACGGAGTAAGATTCTGTATGACACATTCCTTCGTGCCCCAGGGCGCCCGGAGTGATTCGGGCGCCCTTTGTACAAGGGCGGCGATTTCCCGTAATTATTACTATAAAGTTGTAGCCAGCCCATGAAATGTCCATTTTGCCAGCACGGCGACACCCAGGTTCTCGATACGCGCGTATCGGAGGAAGGGGATGCCATACGGCGCCGCCGCCGCTGCGGCAAATGCGACAAGCGGTTTACCACGTACGAGCGCATTGAACTTATCATGCCGGCCGTCGTCAAAAAGAATGGCAGCCGGACGGAGTTCGCTGCGGATAAGTTGCGCGGCAGTTTGATGCTGGCCTTGCGCAAGCGTCCCGTCGCGGCCGCCTCGGTGGATACGGCCATCGCCTCCATCCAGGAAAAGCTGCTGACCAGCGGCTTGCGCGAAGTCGATTCCGGCTATATCGGCGAACTCGTCATGCAGGAACTCAAGCGTCTGGACAAGATCGCCTACATCCGCTTCGCCTCCGTCTACAAGAATTTCGAAGACCTGGCCGAGTTCCAGGATGCGATCGCCGAAGTGGGACAGGCGCGCAGCAAGCCCTGACGTACACCTTCTTGTTCACCTTGTTGAAAACGGGGCCGCTCCTGCGCCCCGTGTTCACCACGCCAGCGTTCGCCTGGCAAGCGGTCTGATCAATCCCTACGCTGTTCTTCTCATCTTATCGCCGTGCTGTTTGCGCCAGCGCAGACCCGATTTTTTGCGCGCGCCTATCTTGTAGCTGGGCCGCCTGTTGTTGCGACTCTTTCTGCGGAAGGGAGTAGCGCATGCGCAATGGCGGTCGCACTATGTTTCCTGCCGGTGGCAGCAGCCTCGTCGAGGTGCTGGTGTCGTTGCTGCTGTTGGCGCTGGGCTTGCTGGGCGCCAGCATCCTGCAACTGCATTCCCTGCGCGCGCGCCACGAGTCGGCGCTATTGTCGGCGGGCGTGCAACTGGCCGCCGGCATGGCCGAGCGCATGCGCGCGAACAGCGTGCTCATGAATGGCCCCGATACGGGCAATCCCTACCTGAACGTGGCCTATGCGGCGGCGGACGACGCCGAGGCAGGCGGCGGCGCGCCCGACTGTTTTGGTACTGCCGCCTGCGGCGCGGCCGAACTGGCGCAATTCGACATCGCCGAATGGAAACAGCAACTGCATGCGGCCTTGCCCGGCGCGCGCCTGCATATCTGCCGTGATGCACCCGCCTGGGATGCCGCTGCGCAAGGCTTGCACTGGGCGTGCAGCGGCGGCAAGGGCGCGCCCATCGTCATCAAGCTGGGCTGGCGCGGCCGCTTGCCCGATGGCTCGCCCGCCGTGAATGGGGCAGGCGAGTCGCTGCCCAGGCTGGCATTCCAGTTGGGCGGAGGTGGCGCATGAACGGCGCCTTGTACCCGTATCGTGGCGTGAGCCTGGTCGAATTGCTGGTGGCCCTGTCGCTGGGCGCGCTATTGATGCTGGCCGCCAGTAGCGTGCTGCTGGCGGCCAGCGGCAGCTATGGCGACCAGTCCGCCAGCGCGCGCCTGGACGACAATGGCCGCTATGCGCTCGACACCATCGCCCGCGCCGTGCGCCAGACGGCGTATGTGAACTGGGACAGCAGCGCCGCGCCCGTCGCCCATGCCGCGCACGACAGCGCGAATATCGCGGGGCTCGACGCGCACAGCCTGGGCAAGAACAGCGAGGGCATCAGCGGCGCGTTGCCCGGCGCCCTGCATGGCAGCGACGTGCTGGCCCTGCGCTATTACGGCGCCGGCAAGGAGGAGGGAGGCGACGGTTCCGTGCTCAACTGCGCGGGCTTCGGCGTGGGCGCCGCGCAAACGGAGGCGCAGCGGGGCTGGAGCATTTTCTATGTGGCCCAGGGCGCCGATGGCGAAGGCGAACTGCGCTGCAAGTACCGTGGCGCGAACGGCTGGGGCGCGGACGCCGTCATCCGTGGCGTCGACGGTTTCCAGGTGCTGTATGGGCTCGACACGGATACGCCGCCCGACGGCGTGGCGAACCGCTATGTCAACGCCAGCGCGCTCGACGCCTACGACGCGGCGCTGGTGCTGGTGGGGGCCGACGCGGCCGCGCGCCAGCGCGATTTGCACAGCCGCACGCACTGGAAGCGCGTGGCCGGCGTGCGCGTGGCGCTGTTGCTGCATGGCGAGGCGGGCCAGGCGGACAAGATGGCGGAACTGGGACCGGCGCAGTTCGACCTGTTCGGCAAGGCGTATGCCGAGGCGCACGGCGCCGTCGACACGGGCGTGCGCATCGCGCGCGCGTCCCTGCCCGCCGCGACGCGCTCCCGGCTGCGGCAACTGCTGCAGACAAGCATCATGCTGCGCAACGGGCCGGCATAGGAGGGTGGCACGATGGCTGGCTTTTACTTGCCTCGTGCGCGCCACGGTGGCGCCACCCTCGTGTATGTGCTGTGCCTGCTGGTGATCATCTTGCTGCTGGGCGTATCGGCGGCGCAGATCGCCTTGCAGGGCGAAAAGGCGGCACGCGGCGAGCGCGACCGGCAGATCGCGTTTCAGGCGGCGGAGGAGGCATTGGTGGATGCGCAGAACGATATCGAAGGCTTGCCCGGCGCGCCGGGGCGTAGCAGCCTCTTCGCGCCAGGCAGCGCGGCCGGGTTCGCCGACGGCTGCGGTGAAGGAGGCGCACTGGGCCTGTGCCTGCCAGCAGCCCCGGACGTGCCGGCGCTCTGGCTCAGCACGGACCTCGATGGCGCCGAAGGTGGCAGCCGCGCCGTGCCATATGGCCAGTTTACGGGCGCCGTCATGCAGACGGGGCAGGGTTTCCTGCCCTCGCGCCGGCCCCGCTACCTGATCGAACTGCTGCCATTCCACCCGCCCGGCGCGCAGGCGGCGGCCGTGGCCGGTGGCCTGGCGACGGAAAGCTATGTGTACCGCATCACGGCCATCGGTTTTGGCGCGCAGGAAAGCACGCAAGTCGTGCTGCAAAGTTATTACCGCAAGCAGGCGGCCGGGGCGGCGCCATGAGGGCCTGGTCATTCGCTTGGTGGTTCGCCTGGCTGCTGGTGGCTGGCCTGGCTTGCGGCGGCGCCGTCGCGGCCCAGCCGACGGTGACGCTGGCGCGGGCCGACGCGGGCTTGCACGGCGCCAGGGTGCCGCCGAATCTGCTGCTCAACCTGTCCCTCACGCATGTGGCCGCCGCTGCGGCGCATGGCGGCGAGTATGCGCCGCAGCGCGAGTACGCCGGGTACTTCGATGCGCGCATGTGCTACAGCTATCCGTATCGCAGCAAGGATGGCGTCATGCAGCCGGACTTGCGCGTAGCGACCGCTTACTTCTCCGTGCTGAAGCGGGCTGATGCGCTGCACGGCTGCGGCGGCGATAGTTTCAGCGGCAACTTTCTGAACTGGGCCAGCGTCAGCATGCTTGACATCGTCCGCTATGCCCTCACGGGCGGCGACCGCGTCATCGACGAAGTGCGCAAGACGGTGCTGCAGCGCGCCTGGCTGCCCGATGCTGACAGCTCCATCGACTTCTTTGCCCACCCCGTCTTTTTCCCGCGCAAGGTCTTGCAGACAGGCGTCGTGGCGGCGACGCCGTTTGCGTTGGCGCAACTGGCCATCGTGTCCTGCCGCAATCGCCTGCTGTTCGGCGACGCCAGCTTGCCCCCGGGCGGCAGTTGTGACGCGCCCGGCGTCGCCGCCACGCACGGCGTGTTCCTCGCGCGCGTGCGCGTCTGCGACACGGAAGAAGGGCCGCTGCGTGACGATTTGTGTCTGGCGTATGGCAAGCACTACAAGCCGGTGGGCGCCGTGCAGCGCCTTGGCGGCAGGGTGCGCGCGGGCGTGTTTGGCCACTTGAACGGCGTGAGCGCCAGCGCCGGCCCCGTGTATGGCGGCGTGCTGCGCGCGCCGCTGGCCCACGTGGGCAGGCAGCGCTGGATGGCGCCCGACTATATGCCGCAAGACAATGCTGGCGCCGAATGGAATCCAGTCACTGGCGTCTATATGTCTCAAACTACGGGTCCTGGCGGCGGGGTGACCGCTTACATCAATGGCCTGGGGCGCGGCAACGCCGCGCATCCGGGCGTGTACGCGAGCGCGGCGCCACTGGCCGAATTGCTATACGAATCGCTGCGCTACCTGCAGGGGCGGCAAGCGAGCGCAGTGGTGCCAGCCGCCACGGCCCCGCCTGTCATCGACGACGGCTTGCCGGCCGTGACGCCATGGAGCGACCCGCAAACGGCCAGCTGCCAGCGCCACATCGTCGTCAGTCTCGGCGATGCGGGCATGGCGCTCGACCGCTACGTGCCCGGCAATGTCCCTGTGACTCCCGCATCGAACGGCGACCGTGCCCGCGCCGCCGATGGTTTTGCGCCGCCGCCCTTCGATGCCATGGCCTGGACGCATGCGGTGGGCAGCCTGGAAAGCGGCGGCGTGCAGTGCAATCCCGCGCCGCGGCCCGACCTGGCGGCGCTGGAATTGCTGGCCGACGGGACGGGCGGCGCCAGCTACCATGCGGCGGGCCTGGCCTATTGGTCGCACGTGCAGGCGCTGCGTCCTGGCGGCAAGAACGACGGCGTGGCCAAGGTCGAGCACTATGCGGGCGACTTGCGCCAGGGCGACCCGGGGGGCGTGCCCGGCTCTACGCCCGCTTCTACGCCTTTATTGTTGGCGGCCAAATATGGCGGTTTTCTCGATGCGAACGGCGACGCCAACCCATTCAAGAGCGCAACGGGCAGCGCGTTCGATGAATGGAGCCTGGATGGCCGCTGGCCCGCCCATTACTTGCCCGGCAGCGACCCGGCCGCCCTGATCGCGGGACTGCGCGCGGCCTTTGCCGCCGCCGACAAGGCTACCTTGCCGGCGACGCTCGCGGGGCCGGCCCTGATGGCGCTGGCCAGCGGCACGGACGAGGCATATTGGTTCCAGACGCAGCTGCGGCTGGCTTACGGCAGCATGACCTTGTCGCGCGCCGCGTTTGCCGTGGGGGCCGATGGCGCACTGCTTCCCGGCAAGCCATGGTGGCGCGCTGGCGGGCAGGACAAGCCCGTGCCGGATGGCACGCCCACGTCCTTGCGTCCCGTCTACACGCTCGATGCCAAGGGCGCCCTGATGCCGCTGGCCTGGACGCGGCTCGATGCGGAACAGCGCAGCGCGTTCGACGGCGGCGATGGACTAGGGGAAGCTCGGCTGGCGTATCAGCTGGGCCAGCGCACGCACGAGGTGGGCCAGCCGGGCGGCTTCCTGCGGCGCAGGTCAGGCAGCCTGGGCGCGGCGCCATACGGCAATCTGCTGTACGTGGGTGCGCCGGGGCTGGGCATGGCGGGGGCAGGCTATGGCACGCACCGCCAGGTGCTGCTGCAGCGGCGAAAAATGTTGTATGTGGGCGCCAACGACGGCTTGCTGCATGCCTTTGATGCGCGCACGGGCAGCGAATTGTTTGCCTATCTGCCGCAGGCGCTGCTGCGCGCTTCGGCAGCCGCTGCGAGTACTCACTACAGCCCCGGCCCGCTGCTTGATGGCGGAGCGGCCACGGCGGAAGTGCTGGCGCTGGGGCATTGGAGGACGGTGCTGGTGTCGGGCATGGGCGGCGGGGCGCAGGGCGTGTTTGCGCTCGACATCACCAATCCGGCGCGCTTCGCGCAGGACGGGGCGCTGTGGGAGTTTACCGACCGCGACGACAGGCTGATGGGCAACGTGCGCGCCCCGCCATCCTTTGCCCGCATCAACATGGGCGGCAAGCAGGGTGCGCCGGCCTACCGCGATTTTGCCATCGTCGCCAGCGGCTACAACAATCATGCCGACGATGGCAAGGATACGACGGCGCCCGCGGCGGCCGCCGCCATTTTCCTGCTGGCGCTGGACAAGGCGCCCAGTACACCTTGGCTGTCGGGAAGTAATTACTTCCGGCTCAAGGTGCCCGTGGCCAGCGGCGGCGGCCATGAAAGCGATGGCGACGCAGACGTGGACGCCATGTCCCACGCCCTGGGTCCGCCCGCCGTGGTGCCGGGCGGCGACGGTGCGCTGGCGTATATCTATGCGGGCGATTTGCAGGGCAATATCTGGCGTCTCGACATGGCCGGCGGGCCGCCGTGGAAGGAGGGCCAGGGGCGCAAGCTGGTCTTTGTCGCGCGCGACGCGCAGGGGCGGCGCCAGCCGGTGACGCAGCAGCTGAGCGTGGCGTATGCGCCCGGTGGCGGCTATCTGCTGCTGTTCGGCACGGGCAAGCTGGTCGAAGCGGCCGATACCTGGCCTGCCGCCTTTCTGTCGCAGTCGTTTTATGCCGTGCACGATGATTTGCGGGAAACATCCCCCACGCGCAGCCGGGCCGACCTGGAGCCGCGCGGCTTGGGCGAGGCGGTGGGCGGCGTGCGCGTCGACGGCGCCGAACTGCGCTACACGGGCAGCGAGGCCATGCGCGGCTGGTATCTCGATTTTATGGGCACCGCGCAGACGGGCGAACGCAGCATCAATAGTCCCGTACTGGCCGCCGGCAAGGTGCTGTTCAATACCGTCCTGCCCGGGCGCGACCCGTGCAGCAAGCCGGCCACGCGCCTGTACGTGCTCGATGTGCTGAGCGGCTTCGCCGCCGATGGCGCCGGCGTCGTGCAGGCGGGCGAGCAGACGGGGCGCTTGTTCGATGGCCTGGCGCGCGCGCCGCCGCTGGCGCTGGAACTCAATAGCACGGTGGGCGCCGCGACGGCGGCAGGACGGGCCGAAGGGCGCAAGGAACTGGCTGTGCTGCAACCTGGCTTGCCCGGCGCGGCCAGCGGGGCGGGGTTCAAGTTCGTCAGCGCGCCGCTGCCGGCGCGGCGCCTCAGTTGGCGCGAAGTGGCGAACTGGCGCGAATTGCACGAGGCGGCCAAGAAGAAATAGGCGTGAGCATGGCATGCGCATCGTATCGGCTGGCGCTTTTTTGGGAAGAGGGGAGGTCGCATGGAAGTGGCAAGCCGGAATTGGGTCGCCGCAAACGGTGGCGCTTCTGCTGCCAACGCGCCGGGCTTCAGCCTGATCGAACTGTTGTCCGCGCTGGCAATCATGAGTCTGCTGCTGGCGCTGGCCGTGCCCGCTTATCACGGCCATGTCGTGCGCGCCAAGCGGGTACAGGGGCAGGCGACCCTGCTGCGGCTGATGCAGCAACAGGAACGTTATTATTCGCAAAACAATCATTACCTGGCCTTTTCCTCGGCCTCGCCGGCGTCGCAGGCGCAGCAGTTTCCTTGGTGGTCCGGCGACGGGCCGGCTGCCAGCGCGTATGAAATCGAGGCGCTGGCCTGTCCCGGCCTGGCGATCGGGCAATGCGTGCTGTTGCGGGCCACGCCGGGCACGTCCAAGGTCGATGCGCAATTCCAGGATGCCGATTGCGGCGTGCTGTCCCTGAGCAGCACGGGCCAGCGCGGCAGCAGCGGCCCCGCCAGCCGTTGCTGGCGCTAAGTAACCCCCAATAAATTATTGTGATTTCTGACTTCCATAACCGGCCCTCTGCGGCGTTGCCCGCTGCTAGCAGTGCTCGCACTGCGTCGCAGCGGGCGCCTTGCATAGCATCCGGTTCTGTTCGTCATAAATTCACAATAATTTCCTGAGGATTACTTAGGCCATGGTCACGCACCAGCGGCCACGGTGGGCAGGGCATACCTTGCTCGAATTGCTGGCCGTGCTGGCGATTGCGGCGCTGCTGGCGGCCGCCGCCATGCCCGGCTTGCAGCAGGTGCTGGCGCGCCAGCAAGTGCGCGCGGCGGCCACGGACCTGTTTTCGGCCATCGAATTGACTCGGGCGCAGGCGATGGCGCGGGGCCAGCGCGTGCTGCTGATGCCGGCCGGGCCTGGTGGCACGGACTGGGGCACGGGCTGGCTGGTCTTTATCGACCGCAATGCCAGCCTGGCGTTCGATGACGGTGACGAATTGCTGTTCCGCCAGGGACCGCTGCCGGCGGGCATTACGGCCCAGTTTACATTTTCCTCGGCCACGGCGCCGTTTTATATCGCCTACAATGGCGCAGGGCGCAGTTGCAGCGCGACCAATAGCCTGGCGGCGCGCTGGGGCACCTTGTCCCTGACTTTGGGAAAGCAGGTGCGGCATATTAAAATCAATATGCTGGGCAGGGTGCGCGTGTGCGATCCGCAGCAGCAAGCGGCCAATTGCAGCGGCGTGGCCGACAGTTCGTAGCAAGACTGACCAATGACTCACCTTCAAGCAAAGAAGCCCGTGGAAATACTCAACGATATCGATGGCATGCGCCTGGCGCTGGAATGGGCGGCGCGCGGTTTATACACGACCTCGCCCAATCCCCGCATCGGCTGCGTGATCGTCCGGGATGGCCAGGTGATCGGCGCCGGCGTGACGCAGGCGGCGGGGCAGGATCATGCCGAGGTGCAAGCCTTGGCGAATGCGGCGGCGCGCGGCAACGACGTGCGCGGCGCCACGGCCTATGTCACGCTGGAGCCGTGCAACCACCATGGCCGCACGCCGCCCTGTTCCGATGCGCTCGTGCGCGCGGGGCTGGGGCGCGTCGTGGCCGCCATGACGGACCCGAACCCGCTGGTGGCGGGGCAGGGGCTGGCCAAGCTGGAAGCGGCCGGCATCGCCGTCACCACGGACGTGCTGGCCGACGAGGCGTATGAAATGAATATCGGCTTCTTTTCGCGCATGCAGCGCGGCAAGCCGTGGGTGCGCCTGAAAACGGCGGCCAGCCTGGATGGCATGACGGCCTTGCACAATGGACAAAGCCAGTGGATCACGGGGCCAGAGGCGCGTGCCGACGGCCATGCATGGCGCGCGCGCGCCTGCGCCATCCTGACGGGCATCGGCACAGTCAGGGCGGACGATCCGCAATTGAACGTGCGCGCCGTCGAGACGCCGCGCCAGCCGCGCCGCATCGTCGTCGACAGCCGGCTCGACATCAGCCTCGATGCGCGCATCTTGCAGGGCGGCGGCACGTGGATCGTGGCCGCCGTGGCCAACCCGGAAAAGGAGGCGCAGTTGCGCGCCCTGGGCGCGGAAGTCATCCTGTTGCCGAACGCGGCCGGCAAGGTCGATTTGGCCGCGCTGATGCTGGAACTGGGACGCCGGCAATGCAATGAAGTCCACGTCGAGGCCGGCTCCAAGCTGAACGGCTCGCTGATCCGCGAAGGCTGCGTCGACGAACTGCTGGTCTACCTGGCACCCACCTTGCTGGGCGATGCGCAAGGCATGTTTGCCTTGCCTGCCTTGACGGATCTCAAACAGCAGCGCACTTTGCAATTTCACCAGGTTCAGCAAGTGGGCGAAGATTTGCGTATCCTTGCAAGATTCGTCCAGCGCAATTAATACTTTAATACTTTTATAGGGTTAGTTCATGTTTACAGGAATTGTTGCCGCCATCGGCAAGATTGAAACCGTGCAAGCACTCGACGGCGGCCTCGATGCCGGCGTGCGCCTGACCATCCATGCGGGCGGCTTGCCGCTGACTGACGTGGCTCTCGGCGATTCGATCGCCATCAATGGCGCCTGCATGACGGTGGTGGAAAAGTCGGACACGGGTTTTGCCGTCGATGTCTCGCGTGAAAGCCTCAATTGCACCGTGGGCCTCGATACGACCACGGAAGTGAACCTGGAAAAAGCCCTGACCCTGGCCGAGCGCCTCGGTGGCCACCTGGTGTCCGGCCACGTCGACGGCTTGGGCATCGTGCGCAAGTTCGAAGCCGTGGGCGAATCGTGGGAGCTGGTCATCGAAGCGCCGCATGAACTGGCGAAATACCTGGCCTTCAAAGGTTCCGTCGTCGTCAACGGCGTGTCCCTGACCGTCAACCGCGTGGAAGACCTGGGCGCGGGTGCCGTCAATGGCTGCCGCTTCTCGATCAATTTGATTCCCCACACCATCGCCATGACGACCCTGAAACACCTGACGGTCGATGGCAAGGTCAACCTGGAAATCGACCTGATCGCCCGCTATGTCGAGCGCATGCTGTCGCTGGACAAGGCTGCCGCCTGATATAAAAACACTGCAGCACATCCTTCGCCTTGCCAAGTGTGTGTTGCTTTTCTTGCAGACGCGCATACTATGAAGCTTTCCGCAGTGGAGGCTAGCCATGGACCCGATTTCGCGCGCAACCGTGCCCAACACCATCCCGGCCATGTCCCGCGTGGGCGAGACGGCAGCGCTGGCGCCCGCGCTGCCCGTGCCGCCTTCCAGCGCGGCGGCGGCCCTTGCCGCTCTGTCATCGACCCAGGTCGACCTCTCTCCGCTGGGGCAGTTCCTGTCCGGCGTGGCCTTGTCGCGCCGGCAACTGCTGGCCTTGCAGGGCGCCACAGAGCAGGCCGGCGCGGCAAATACCCCCGTGAATGTCAATGACGACTTGCTGGCGCTGGCGCGGCAGCTGACGGAATCGTTCGCCCAGCTGCAAACGAGCGGCATCGATGCCGGCCAGCTGGCGACGGCCGGCGACACGCCGGGCAGCCTGGCGCAGCGCTACGATTTGCTGTCGGGCGACGGCACGACGGATGCGGCCACCGCGCTGGCGCAGGATGGCAGCCTGCTCACGCAAGCACAGCTGGCCCGCATCGGCATCGATTTGCGCAATGAAGATGTCAATCCAGTCACTTTACAGGCCGCGTATGCGGCCGACAGCAATGCCACCCTGGATGCCTTGCAACAGGGAACGGACGTGCTGGCACAGGTGGGCGCCGTGCTGGCCCGGCAGCAGGGCGCGCCGCTGGCGGCCGTGGTCGAAGCGGATTTGACGGGCGCAACAGTGCCGGCGAATGCCGCGCAGGCCGTGGTTCAAGGGGCGCCGGCGCAAACGGCGGCCATTGCACAACGGCAACTGGAACTGCAGCAGCAACTGGAAACGGAAGAGCTGAACCTGGACTTGCAGGAATTGCGGCCGCCGTCGCCGGCAGTCGTTACCATCGATGAGCAGGACTTGCTGCAGACGCAGCGGACAGACAGCCTGCGCGTGGATGCCCAGCGTATCGACAGCGAACGCATGAATGCCGATCAGCAGGCGCAGCAGAATGAGGCCGCGGGGGCGATACAGGCGGCGTCCGACCGGGCTCAGTCGCTGGCAGGCGAAGCACAAGTACAAGCCGATGCGGGCCTGGCGACGTCGCAAGCCCAGTTGGCACAGCAAAATGCGCAGGCGCAAGAGCTGGCCGCGCAAAATGCGGGCATGGCCGTGCCGCCGCCATCAGCGCAAGATCCGTCCGTGGCGGCAGCCATCGCCGCGTATAACCTGAACAATGCGGCGCTGAATCCGGGCTTGATGAACCGGCCATTGCCGGCCAGCGACTCGCGCCTGCCGCTGGTGGCGCCCGTCGCTGCCGTGGAGCCCGTCAAGCCCGTGACGAAAATCTAGGGCAGCAGGGTAGCGTCGAGGGTAATGTTGGCTTTAAGTAACTTCGATACGGGGCAGCCGGCCTTGGCCTTGCCCGTCAATTCCTCGAATGTTGCCTGGTCGGCGCCCGGGATCTTTGCTTTCAGGATCAGGTGGACGGCCGTGATGGCAAAACCGTCGTCCACCTTGTCGAGGGTCACTTCGGCCGTCGTTTCCATCTTTTCCGCCGTCAGGCCCGCTTCGCCGAGGATCAGCGACAGGGCCATGGTGAAGCAGCCCGCGTGGGCGGCACCGATCAATTCTTCGGGATTGGTGCCGGGCTTGCCTTCGAAGCGGCTGGCAAAGCCGTAGGGATATTCCTGCAAGGCGCCGCTGCGCGTGCTGATGGCGCCCTTGCCGTCCTTGATGCCGCCTGACCAGATGGCCGATCCGTTGGTTTTCATGTTGCCGCTCCTGTGTGGGGTGTCGCTGCGAGTGGGGTGTCAGCGCCGTGGCGGTGACTGGCTGATCTTATGCTCTTCGCACGGCAGGCGGCGCGCGTCTTGCCGCCCTCTTTGCGCTGGATCGGTGAATCGGCGCTTTGCGGGACAGGCTGCGGCGCGCATGCCGCAAAGCTGTCTTATTTCAGGTCTGCAAGCGCTAAATCCTTTAAAATAGCAGGTTATAAGAAAATTCCCGGAAATTCGCGGAATATTCGCACGCGATGTTTCAGTTTTTAGTCTCACTAAGAGGATCAATGATGTCTATATCCAGCACCGAAGAGATCGTCGCTGAATTGCGCGCCGGCCGCATGGTGATACTGGTCGATGAAGAAGACCGGGAAAATGAAGGCGATCTGGTGCTTGCCGCCGATTTCGTGACGCCTGAAGCCATCAATTTCATGATCACGCATGCGCGCGGCCTGGTCTGCCTGACCCTGACGGAAGAGCGTTGCGACGAGCTGAACCTGTCGATGATGACGTCGCGCAACGGCACCGCCTACGGCACCAACTTTACTGTTTCCATCGAAGCGGCCGAAGGCGTGACGACGGGCATTTCCGCCGCCGACCGCGCCAAGACCATCCAGGTGGCCGTGGCCAAGGGTACGCAGCCCAGCGATATCGTCCAGCCCGGCCATATCTTTCCCCTGAAAGCGCAAAAAGGCGGCGTGCTGATGCGCGCAGGCCATACGGAAGCTGGTTGCGACTTGACGGCCATGGCCGGCCTGACGCCCGCGTCCGTGATTTGCGAAATCATGAAGGACGACGGCACCATGGCGCGCCTGCCGGACTTGCTGGTGTTTGCCGAGCAACATGGCTTGAAAATCGGCACGATTGCCGATCTGATCCATTACCGCAGCCAGACGGAATCCCTGGTCGAGCGCGTTGCCGAGCGTACCCTGCACACGGCGCATGGCGAATTCCGCCTGATCGCGTTCCGCGACAAGCCCAGCGCGTCGGCCCATTTGGCCCTCGTGCATGGTGACCTGGCGCCCGGCCTGGAAGCGCTGGTGCGCGTGCACCAGCCCGTTTCCCTGCTGGACGTGCTGGAAAGCGAAGCGACCACCCACTCGTGGACGGTGGCGGCCTCGATGGCGGCCATCAAGCAGTCCGAACGGGGCGTGATGGTCTTGCTGAACTGTGGCGAGACGTCGGGCGAGCTGTTTGCCCAGTTCGCCGCGCTCGACACGCCGCAAGCCAAGCCGAAAGGCCGTGCCGCCAGCATGGACTTGCGCAGCTACGGCATCGGCGCGCAAATTCTGCGCGACCTGGGCGTGAGCAAGATGCAATTGCTGGCCAGCCCCCGCAAGATGCCGTCGATGGCCGGTTTCGACCTGGAAGTAACCGGTTTTCAGTGCCATCCTGGCCAGACGTCGATGTGAGAGTAAACGATGGCGGCATGTGTGTGTCGCCCTGAACCACCAGATTAAAGAGG
Organism: Janthinobacterium sp. PAMC25594; assembly: GCF_019443505.1. NCBI lineage: Bacteria > Pseudomonadati > Pseudomonadota > Betaproteobacteria > Burkholderiales > Oxalobacteraceae > Janthinobacterium > Janthinobacterium sp. PAMC25594. The sequence goes on along the minus strand of NZ_CP080377.1, from coordinate 2,249,108 downwards.
CATATGATGAGCGTAGGAACCTATGAAACCAATTTTGCCGGCGAAGGTTTGCGCGTCGGTATCGTCCAGGCACGATTCAATGAAATCGTCGGTGGTGGCTTGCTGTCGGCATGCCTGGAAGAGTTGAGCAAGCTGGGCGTGGCCGATGAAGATATCCTGCACGTGACCGTGCCGGGCGCCCTGGAAATCCCACTGATTCTGCAAAAAATGGCAGAAACCGAGCAATTCGACGCCCTGATCGCACTGGGCGCCGTGATTCGCGGTGAAACCTACCACTTCGAGCTGGTATCGAACGAATCGGGCGCGGGCATCACGCGCATCGGTCTCGATTACGGCATCCCCATCGCCAACGCAGTGTTGACGACCGAAAACGACGAGCAGGCGGAAGTGCGCATGCTGGTCAAGGGAGCCGAAGCGGCACGCGTGGCAGTGGAAATGGCTAATTTAGCGCAAGCGCTGGAAGAGTTGCAAGACACAGACGAGGATTAATCGTGCTTGCGCCGCAGTGTGCTGCCTGGCAGCACGCCGCGGTATTCGTCACTATTTGCAGTAAATACGTATTTAAGAACAGGTAACAATCATGACTGAGAAAAATTTGCTCGCCAATCCCAGCAAAAACCGCACGCCGCGTCACCGCGCGCGCGAGTTTGCGCTGCAGGGCTTGTACCAGTGGCTGCTGAACAATGAAGACGCGACCACCGTCGTGAACAATATTCGCGCGGCCCACGGCTTCGACAAGGCCGATGGCGATCATTTCACGGTGCTGCTGTACGGCGCCATCAAGGATTCGCTGGCGCTGCGCGACAGCATGGCACCCTTGATCGACCGCAATATCGCGGAACTGTCGCCCATCGAACACGGCATCCTGCTGATCGGCGCGTTCGAGCTGAAGAACAACATGGAAATCCCGTACCGCGTCGTCATCAACGAAGCGGTCGAGCTGGCCAAGTCGTTTGGCGGTATCGACGGCCACAAGTATGTGAACGGCGTGCTGGACAAATTGGCAGTGAAATTCCGCGAGGAAGAAGTGGGCGCCAACAAGCGCAAGTAATATATAGCGTAGTTCCTGCGGCTGCTGCCGCAGGGCAACAAAAAAGCCACCGGCACTTGCGTGCGGTGGCTTTTTCTTTCGGTGCTGCTTTTTGGATGCCCCTGTGAGGGCTTTTAAAGGGTCACAGGCCGGCGATCTCGTTGTGCGGTGCAATCTTGATGCTAATGTTGCCGCTTTCTGGCGCAGGCGCCTTGGTTGGCGCTGGCGTGTTCGATGCCATCACCGGCGTGCTGGTCGGCACGCGCTGGCCCGCCGACACTTGCTTCAGGCGGCGGTATTCTGCCAGCACGCGCGAGCCGTAGCCCGAGTCGGTGGCGAAGTTGGCGGCGCCCACATAGGTTTTCAAGCCCGCTTCGACGGAACCGCCACGCGTGACGTAGTCTTTCAGGATCAGCGAGCCGACACGGATGTTGGCGACGGGGTTCAGGGCTGCCTGCACGCCGCCCATTTCCTGGAAGCGCTCATGGTGCACTTTCGACATGACTTGCATCAAGCCTTGTGCGCCGACCGGGCTTTCCGCGAACGGGTTCAAGCCCGATTCGATGGCCATCACGGCCAGGATCAGCAGCGGGTCCAGCTTGATTTCGCGCGCCGTCAGGTACGCCGTCGAGACGAGCATATTGGTGGCATCGTTGGCCACGCGGTAGCGCTTGGAGAGCCAGTTGGTGACCCATTGCTGCTGCTTTTGCGTGCCCAGCAAGGCTTTTTCTTCCTTGGTCAAAGGCGCCTCGTTGGCGGCGGCCATTTGCACGGATGCAGGCGCTTCCATCAGTGCCGACAGGGCCGGCGCTTCAACGGCTTGCGCTTCCGTCATGGGCAGCGGGAACAGGCTGTGCGTCAGTTGCTTGCCCAGGTCCGGGCGGAACATCAGCAGGGCGATCAGTGCCAGGGCGGAAATGCCGAAGACTGTCAGTGTGTGTTGCGCCGTGGTCAATACGCCACGTGCCGAAACGGCTTGTGCGCGGGCACGCAAACGCGCCAACGCTGGCTGGCCAGCCACGGTTGAAGCAGGCAATGCTGCTTCAGTGCTACGATGAGTCATAGAGTTCCCCGAAATGTCGCGTCAACAGGCAGTCCCTCCGCGGTCTCGCGGTGTTGTGGGTACTGCCAATGCCGTGCATCAGAAATATCATCGTTTCCGCCGCGTATGGATGCGTGCGAGAAACGCCGTCATTGCTTGCTTGAGCTGATCGGTCCCATGCTGGTATTGGATCAGTCGCAATACAACTTTTACCGGGGGTAAGGCAGACGCCTTTTGAAAACACTCCTTAAAATGTCATGTGGAGCCCCGACTCCGTGAATGAAAGAGAAACGCTAAAATCAAGCTCTGGGCCGGCGTGCTCTTTCAAGTTGGGCGAATTGTAGAAGCCGTTTTATATCAAGTCAATACTAACGAATCGATTCCTTATTACTTTTATGTCTTACTTTTTGTCTTGCATTGTGCCAAAAGCCAATAAAATCAATTACTTGGCATAGATCCTTCAGCAACGGCGTCCGACGTCAAAAAAAATTAAAAACACATGAAATATTCAGATTTGCGAGATTTTATTTCTCAACTGCAACAAATGGGTGAACTTAAGCCTATTTCGACCCCCATTTCGCCGATTTTGGAGATGACGGAGGTGTGCGACCGCACCTTGCGCGCAGGCGGACCGGCCTTGCTGTTCAATAATCCGACGGGATACGACATGCCGGTGCTGGGTAATCTGTTCGGCACCACGCGCCGCGTGGCGCTGGGCATGGGCGCGGAAGATGTCAGCGAGTTGCGCAAGATCGGCCATGTGCTGGCGCGCCTGAAGGAGCCGGAACCGCCGAAGGATTTCAAGGATCTGCTGGGCCTCGGTTCGCTGGTGAAATCCGTGTGGGACATGTCGCCGAAAGAGTTGCGCGGCGCGAAGTGCCAGGAAATCGTCTGGGAAGGCAATGACGTCGACCTGGCGCGCCTGCCCATCCAGCATTGCTGGCCCGGCGACGTCGCGCCCCTGATCACCTGGGGCCTGGTGATCACCAAGGGCCCGAACAAGAAGCGGCAAAACCTCGGTATCTATCGCCAGCAGGTATTGGGGCGCAACAAGGTCATCATGCGCTGGCTGGCGCACCGGGGCGGGGCGCTGGACTTCCGCGAGCATGCGATTCAGAGCAAGGGCAAGCCGTATCCGATCGCCGTGGCGCTGGGCGCCGATCCCGCTACTATATTAGGCGCCGTCACGCCGGTGCCGGACAGCTTGTCCGAATACCAGTTCGCCGGCTTGCTGCGCGGCAGCCGCACGGAGCTGGTGAAAGCCATCGGCAGCGAGCTGCGCGTGCCCGCCTCGGCCGAAATCGTGCTCGAAGGCCATATCTACCCGGACGAAAATCATCCGAGCGGCTATGAACACGCGCTGGAAGGGCCGTATGGCGACCACACGGGCTACTATAATGAGCAGGACAGTTTCCCCGTGTTTACCATCGACCGCATCACCATGCGCCGCGACCCGATTTACCACTCCACCTACACGGGCAAGCCGCCGGACGAGCCGGCCGTGCTGGGCCTGGCGCTGAACGAAGTGTTCGTACCGTTGCTGCAAAAGCAGTTCAGCGAAATCACGGACTTCTATCTGCCGCCCGAAGGCTGCAGCTACCGCATGGCCGTGGTGCAGATCAAGAAACAGTACGCGGGCCACGCCAAGCGCGTGATGTTCGGCGTGTGGAGCTTCCTGCGCCAGTTCATGTATACCAAGTTCATCGTGGTGGTGGACGAGGACGTGAATATCCGCGACTGGAAAGAGGTCATCTGGGCCATCACGACGCGGGTCGACCCCATCCGCGATACCACCCTGGTCGACAACACGCCCATCGATTACCTGGACTTCGCTTCGCCCGTCAGCGGCCTGGGCAGCAAGATGGGCATCGATGCGACGAATAAATGGCCGGGCGAAACGACGCGCGAGTGGGGCACGACGATCGCCATGACGCCGGAAGTGAAGGCCAAGGTGGATGGGATCTGGCAGGAGCTGGGGCTGTAGGTCGGGTTAGCGCTTGCGCGTAACCCGACGTTGCGGCTCAGCAGTGTCGGCTTACGGCCTGCGGCCTAAGCCGACCTACGCCGACCTACGCCGACCTACGCCGACCTGCGCCGACGCACACAGCATTGACACGGCAATTTCCCAATCTTGCGCAGACCGGTTATAATTGTCCCCGGCGGGCCCCTGCGCATCGTGGCATGGCTAACCTGGTCAGGTCGGGAACGAAGCAGCCACGGCTATTAACCATGAGTGCCGCAGATCAGGCTCGCCTCCTTCGGGAAACAAACAGTAAAGCTGCCGTTGGCGGCTTTTTTGTTTTGCGGCGCTGTGTTTTGCCAGTCCGCATGCTTGCCTGATTTTCCAGAATGCCACTCTCCATGTTATACAATTGCTGCTTTGCCGCGTTTGCCAGGATTGACCTGGCCCGGCCATGAGGCTTGCGCCCGCCGCGCAGGATCACCCGCAAAATCGCATGGTAAAATCTCAGCATGTCCTATCAAGTCCTCGCCCGTAAATACCGCCCCAAGAATTTCGAGACGCTCGTCGGCCAGGAGCACGTCGTGCGCGCGCTCACGCATGCCTTGCACAGCGGCCGATTGCATCACGCCTATTTGTTCACGGGCACGCGCGGCGTCGGCAAGACGACCCTGTCGCGCATCCTGGCCAAGTCGCTCAATTGCATCGGCCCCGATGGCACGGGCGGCATCACGGCCCAGCCTTGCGGCGTATGCGAAGCGTGCACGGCGATCGATGCGGGACGCTTTGTCGACTATATAGAGATGGATGCGGCGTCGAACCGCGGCGTCGATGAAATGGCGCAGCTGCTGGAACAGGCGGTCTACGCGCCCAGCAATGCGCGCTTCAAGGTCTATATGATCGATGAGGTGCACATGCTGACGAACCACGCGTTCAATTCCATGCTGAAAACCCTGGAAGAGCCGCCCGAGCACGTCAAGTTCATTCTGGCCACGACGGACCCGCAAAAGATTCCCGTCACCGTGCTGTCGCGCTGCCTGCAGTTCAACCTCAAGCAGATGCCGCCCGGTCACATCATCAGTCACCTGGACAATATCCTGGGGCAGGAGGGCATCGCCTTCGAACAGCCGGCCTTGCGCCTGCTGGCCCAGGGCGCCCACGGTTCCATGCGCGATGCGCTGTCGCTGACGGACCAGGCCATCGCCTACGCGGCCGGCGAAGTCACGCTCGATGCCGTGCAAGGCATGCTGGGCGCACTCGACCAATCCTATCTGGTGCGCCTGCTCGACGCGCTGGCGCAGCAGGACGGCGCCGATCTGCTGGCCGTGGCCGACGAGATGGCCTCGCGCAGCCTGTCGTATAACGGCGCCCTGCAGGACCTGGGCACCTTGCTGCACCGCATTGCGCTGGCGCAAACCGTGCCGACCGCCTTGCCGCAGGATTTGCCTGAATACGCGGACATCGTGCGGCTGGCCGGCGCGTTTGACGCGGAAGAAGTGCAGCTGTTTTACCAGATCGCCGTGCATGGCCGCAATGAACTGGGCCTGGCGCCCGATGAATATGCGGGCTTTACCATGACCCTGCTGCGCATGCTGGCCTTTCGGCCCGGCATAGGCGGCGCCGATGGCGTGCCGGCGGCAGCACCTGCGGCTGCCCCGGGCAACCGTCCCGCCGCCGTGGCCGCCGCGCGCGCCGCAGCCGGCGCATCCGCCCCGGCCGCCCGCGCCGCCAGCAACAGCGTGGCCAGCCATGCGGCCGTGACACCGCCCGCCGTGGTGGCCGCTGCCGCCGCCAGCATGGCGCGCAGCGAAGCGCCGCCGCCACGCGCGGCTGCACCGGCGCCAGCACCAGTAGCAGCTCCGGCACCGGCAGCGCCGCCGGCTGCGGCTGCCCCGGCAGCCTCGGGCGCGCCGATCAGTTCCGCCCGCGCCGCCATCAATGCGGCGCTGGAAGCGGCCCGCGCCGCCTCGAAAGGCCGTCCGGGCAGCGCGCCGTCGGCGCCAACATCGGCGCCCAAGCCGGCTGCGCCGGCACCAGCAGCGGAACCTGTCGCCGCTGCGCCAGCTCCGGCCGCACAGGTCCAGGCAGCGCCGCCACCACGGCCCGCCGCCGCGAAAGCGCCGGCGCCGTGGGACGATGCGCCACCCGTGGCCGTGATGGAAGCTCCTGTGGCCGCTGCGGCACCTGTGCAGCCGGCGCGCCAGGCACCGCCACAGCAGGCGCCCGCCGATGACGACTTGCCGCCGTGGGTCACCGAATTTTCCGACGACAGCGCGTCCATCGCCGTGTCCGCGTCCGCCGCGCAAAGCAGCGAGCAGCCGGCCGTCGTCATGCCGCAGCGTGCCGCCAAGCAAGCCGCGCCCAGCGGGCCGTATGTGATCACGCCCGTGCCGGGCCTGGACTGGGACGGCAACTGGCCGGCCGTCGCCGCCGTGCTGCCCCTGCGCGGCGTGGCCCAGCAGCTGGCCGTGCAAGCCGAGCTGATCGAATGCCTGCACGACGGCCACAGCACCACGTTCCGCCTGCGCGTGCCGATCGATACGTGGCGCAGCCCGGCCAACGTGGAAAAACTGGCGGCCGCGCTGACCGAGCGCTTCGGCCGCAAGGTCGCGGTCGATACGGAACTGGGCGCCGTCTGGTACACGGCCAGCGCGGAAGCGCAGGCGCACCGCGAGGCGTGCCAGCTGCAAGCGGAAGCAACCATCGCCAGCGATCCCTTCGTGCTCGACATGAAGCGTGCATTCGACGCTTTTGTTGTGCCGGGAACGATTACCCCTGCACCGGCCGGCTCCGCCGCGCCGACCCTGCATTGATGATTAACACACTCACAAACTGAATTGAACGGAGCATTCTCATGATGAAAAATCAACTGGCTGGCCTGATGAAGCAGGCGCAAACAATGCAAGACAACATGAAAAAGGCCCAGGAACAACTGGCGCTGGTGGAAGTGGAAGGCCAGTCCGGCGCCGGTCTGGTGAAGATCGTCATGACGTGCAAGAACGACGTCAAGCGCGTCTCCATCGACCCATCGCTGCTGGCCGACGACAAGGACATGCTGGAAGACCTGGTGGCTGCCGCCTTCAACGACGCCGTGCGCAAGGCGGAAGCGACGTCCGCGGAAAAAATGGCAGGCTTGACCGGCGGCATGAACTTGCCAGCCGGCTTCAAAATGCCATTCTGATGCAATCCCGCATGCGCTCGATCTGTGGCACGGGGCAGGGTTGATCCATGTCCAAGTCGCTTGAATTTTTGACCGAGGCGCTGCGGCGCCTGCCCGGCGTCGGCCCCAAGTCGGCGCAGCGGATGGCATTTCATTTGTTGCAGCACGATAGGGAAGGCGCGGCCATGCTGTCGCGCGCCCTGTTCCAGGCCGTCGATGCCGTGCATCACTGCGGCCTGTGCAATACCTTTACCGAACATGAAGTGTGCGAGACCTGTCTCGACGAAGAGCGCGACAAGCGCTTGCTGTGCGTGGTGGAAACGCCCGCCGACCAGCTGATGATCGAGCAGACGCTCACCTACAAGGGCCTGTATTTCGTGCTCATGGGCAGATTGTCTCCGCTCGATGGCATCGGCCCGAAAGATATCCACCTCGAAAAATTACTGGGCCGCGCCAACGATGGCGTGGTCGGTGAAGTGGTGCTGGCCACCAATTTCACAAATGAAGGCGAAGCGACCGCCCATTACATCAGCGAAATGCTGAAGGCGCGGGGCTTGCGCGTGAGCCGCCTGGCCCGCGGCGTGCCCGTGGGCGGCGAACTGGAATACGTCGACGCGGGCACGATTGCCCGCGCGATGCTCGACCGCAGGGCAACCTAAATCATGCAAGAAAAAACGTCGGCTGGTCCTTTGACGGGCATCAAAGTCCTGGAACTGGGCACCCTGATCGCGGGGCCGTTCTGTGCCCGCATGCTGGCCGAATTCGGCGCCGACGTGATCAAGATCGAGTCGCCCGATGGCGGCGACCCCATCCGTACCTGGCGCGTGCTGAAAGACGGCACTTCGCTGTGGTGGTCGGTGCAGGCGCGCAACAAGAAAAGTCTGACCTTGAACCTGAAGTCGCCCGAGGGCCGCGCCATCGCGCGCCAGCTGGCCCTGGAAGCGGACATCATCATCGAGAACTACCGCCCCGGCGTGCTGGAAAAGTGGGACCTGGGCTACGAGCAGCTCAAGCAGATCAAGCCGTCCCTCATCATGGTGCGCCTGTCCGGCTTTGGCCAGACGAGACCGATGAAGGACTTGCCCGGTTTCGGCGCCATCGGCGAGTCGATGGGCGGCTTGCGCTATGTGTCCGGCTTTGCCGACCGCCCGCCCGTGCGGGTCGGCGTGTCGATCGGCGACTCGGTGGCGGCCCTGCACGGCGTGATCGGCGCCATGATGGCCCTGCGCCACCGCGACGTGACGGGTGGGCGCGAGCACGGGGAAGGGCAGATGGTCGACGTGGCCCTGTACGAATCCGTGTTCAACCTGATGGAGTCGCTGGTGCCCGAATACGACCAGGCGGGCGTGGTGCGCGAACGCACGGGCGGTTCCTTGCCCGGCATCGTCCCCTCGAATACCTACACGACGGGCGACGGCGAAAACATCGTGATTGCGGGTAATGGCGACGCCATCTTCAAGCGCTTGATGCTGGCCATGGGCCGCATCGACATGGCGGGCGACCCGCAACTGGCGCGCAACGATGGCCGAGTGGCGCGCACGCAGGAAATCGACGACGCCATCGGCGCCTGGTGCGCCACCCACACGATAGCCAGCGCGCTGGCCGTGCTCAAAGCTGCCGATGTGCCATCCGGAAAAATTTACTCCGTGCGCGATATGATGAGCGACCCGCAATTTCTCGCCCGCGAGATGTTCGAACAACACCATTTCGCCGACGGCACGCCCGTCAAATTGCCCGCCATCAGCCCGAAACTGTCCGCCACGCCGGGCAAGACGCAGTGGCTGGGGCCGACCCTGGGCCAGCACAACGACGAGGTGCTGGCGTCGCTGGGCTATGATGCGGCCGCCATTGCGCGGCTGAAGGCCGATGGGGTGGTGTGATCCGACGCTACCGGCCGGGCCAACAATGTTGTCGGATTACGCTACGCTAATCCGACCTACGCAACTGACTTATTTGATACCGATCATGCCTCCATTGTTCCACCGCGCGCGCACCGCGCTTGCCCTGGCGTCCGCCGCCATCGTCCTCTCCGCCTGCGCCAGCTTCCCCCCACGACGCGCCGATTGCCGGCCTGCGCCTGATCGGCGAACAGCGCATCGCCTTGAAACAGGCATTCGAGGGCACCACGGTGGGCGGCTTGTCCGGCATCGACTATGATGCGGCCAACAATAGCTGGGTGATGGAAAGCGATGACCGCTCGGAAATCAATCCGGCCCGCTTCTACCGCGCTGCCTTGACCTACGACAGCAAGGCATTTACGGGTGTGACCTTGAGCAGCGTGCATTTCTTCACGCAGCCCGACGGCAGCCGCTACCCGAACCTGGCGCACGCAAAACTGGACCAGGGCGACCAGGTGCCCGACATCGAGACCATCCGCGTCGATCCGCAGGACGGCAGCCTGTGGTACGGCAGCGAAGGCAACCGCAAGGTGGGCCTGCACCCGTTCGTGCGCCACGCGGACCGCGACGGCCACTACCTGGCCACCTTGCCCACGCCCGCCATGTTCAATGTCTCGCAGGAAGAAATCGGCTCGCGCAACAACATGAGCTTCGAGGCACTGTCTTTCTCGTCGGACGGCAAGAGCCTGTGGCTGGGCATGGAAGCGGCGCTGTACCAGGATGGCCCGCTGGCCACGCCCGACAACGGCTCCGTGGTGCGCATCACGCGCCTGGACCGCGCCGGCACCGTGCTGGGCCAGTATGCGTATGCGATTGAACCGGTGGCGTCGCGGCCCGCGCCGGGGCGCGAGGCGGACAATGGCGTGTCGGAAATTCTTGCCGTGAACGACCACCAGGTGCTGGTGGTGGAGCGGGCCGGCGTGGAACACGCCGACGGCGTGTATTCGAACCATGTGCGCATCTACGCGATGGACACGGCTGGCGCCACCGACATCCAGGCCATCCCCGCGCTGGCGGGCGCAGCCTATGTGCCGGCGCGCAAGCGATTGCTGCTGGATCTGGAAAAGGTCGGCCTGGCAAGAATCGACAATATCGAAGGCATCAGCTGGGGTCCGCGCCTGGAAAACGGCCGCCGCAGCCTGGTGATGATTTCCGACGATAATTTTAATCCGCAGCAAGTCACGCAAATCCTTGCCTTCGAAGTGCTCTAGTTTCCAGGCTGGCCAACTGGCCCGCCTGCCTGGCCAGCATGGCCGTGATCGTGTCGTGCGGCGACGGATGGCCTAAAAAGTATCCCTGCGCCATGTCGCAGCCGTATTCTTCCAGCATCAGCAGTTGCTCGTCCGTCTCCACGCCTTCGGCCACCACCACCATTTTCAAGCCATGCGCCATGGCGATGATGGCGCGCGTGATAGCCGCGTTTTCCGTGTCCTGCGGCAAGCCGGCGATAAAGCTCTTGTCGATCTTCAAGGCCCGCACGTCGAAGCGCTTCAAATAATTCATCGATGAATATCCCGTGCCGAAGTCGTCTATGGACAGATACACGCCGATGCCGCGCAATTGCTCCAAGGTCACCATGGTGGCGCGCGCATCGTCCATCAACGTTCCCTCCGTCAATTCCAGTTCCAGCAGGCGCGCATCGAGGCCCGTGTCGGCCAGGGCCGAGAGCACGATCTGCATCAGGTTTTCATCCTTGAATTGCTTGGCCGACAGGTTCACGGCCATGCGGATGGCCCGTCCGCCATCGCTTTGCCACGCCTTGGCCTGGTTGCACGCCGTGCGCAGCACCCATTCGCCGATGGGCACGATCAGCCCCGTTTCTTCGGCCAGCGGGATGAATTCCGTGGGCGAAATGATGCCCCGCTCGGGATGGCGCCAGCGAATCAGCGCTTCCACGCCGACGATCTGCGTGCTGGGAACGTCGATCTGCGGCTGGTACAGCAAGTACAGCTCGTTGTTCTGCAAGGCTTTGCGCAGCCCCACTTCCATTTTGACGTGGCTCATGATTTCCATCGTCAGCGATGAACTGTACAGCTTGGCATTGTTCTTGCCGCAGTTCTTCGCGTGGTACATGGCCGTGTCCGCATATTTCAACAGCGAGTTGCAGTCCTCGCCATCTTCCGGATACAGCGAAATGCCGATGCTGGCCGTGACGAAAATCTCGTGCGCCTCGATCATGAAGGGCCGGCGCATGGCTTCCTTGACCCGGTGCGCCACGTTCAGCGCGTCTTCCACCCGCTCCAGGTCGGGAATCAAAATCGTGAATTCGTCGCCGCCCAGGCGCGCCAGGTTGCTGCCGCCGAAGCTGGCCTCAAACTCGTGTTCGGCGCGCAGCACCAGGTCGCTGGGGCGGATGGTTTCGCGCAGGCGCTCCGACACCACCTTGAGCAAATGGTCGCCCACGTCGTGGCCCAGGGTGTCGTTGATGCGCTTGAAGGCGTCGAGGTCCATGAACAGCACGGCGAATTTCTTGTCGTGCTCCTTCGAGCGCAGCAGTTCGCGCTCCAGCGTTTCCAGGAAGGCCTGGCGGTTGGGGATGCCCGTCAGGCTGTCGCAATACGCGAGGCGGCGGATCTGCTCTTCCGTGCGCTTGCGTTCGCTGATGTCGCGCACCAGGCCCAGCACTTCGTCGGCGCCCGTCGCCACCAGGCGCGCCTCGAAATGGCGCGTGCTGTCCTCGTGCGTGAGCGTGTAGTCGACCGAGCCGATATGCTGCGTGGCCAGCACGGCGTGCGCCTTGTCGAGCAGGCGCGCGGCGATTTCGGGCGGCAGCACGTCGCGGATATGGCTGCCCACGCAGTCGCTGAGGGAAAAGCCCGCGCTGGCGTCGTGGCCCTGTTCGTAGTCGAGATAAAAGCCTTCGCGGTTCAGGCGAAAGAAGGTGTCGGGGATGGCGGCCAGCACGGCGCGGTTGTGCGCATCGGCGATGCGCAGGCGGGCGATGGCGTCGCTGGCGCGCAGCACGTACAGCACGCGGTGGCCCAGGATGGGCCAGTTGATGGGCTTGGAAATGAAATCCGTGGCGCCCACCTCGTAGGCGCGCGTGACGGCTTCCAGTTCGTCGCCGCCCGTGACCATGATGATGGGCACGGTGCCGCCCACTTCCTGGCGGCGGATTTCGCGGCACACGGCAAAGCCGTCCAGGGCCGGCATGTCGACGTCGAGCATGACCAGGTCCGGCCCGCTGTGCTTGTAGCTGGCCAGCGCCTGCACGCCGTCCTCGGCCTCGATCACGTCCAGGCCTACCTGGGTGAGCATTTGCCGCATCAGCAGGCGCATCACGGGATCGTCGTCGGCCACCAGCACCAGGCCGCGGGGAGGGGAGAGGGGCGCTGTCATGTCAGTGTTCCTTCACGAGGATGGCGCTCAGCGATTCGCGTACGGCCAGGAAGGCTTGCTGCATCTGCTGCAGCAGGGCAGCCGCGCCCTCGGTACTGCCGGCGCGGCCCAGTTTTTCCATCTCCTTGCACAGCTGCGCCAGGCCATCGGCGCCCACGTTGGCGCTGCCCGACTTGAGGCTGTGCGCCACCTTGCGCAGCGCTTCCGCATCCGCGCCGGCAATCGCTGCGCGCATGGCGCTCAACTGGCGCGGCGTCTCGCTGGTAAAAGCGAGGATGACCCGTTCCAGCAGCGCATCGCCATCGGCCTGCGACAGGGCGCGGATGTTTTCCAGCGCTTGCCGGTTCAGCGGCTGGCCCGCCGGCGGGGGGCGGAAACGGGTAGCGACACCTCGGGCGGCGCTTCCTGCAGCGTTTGCGGTGTTTGCGCCTGCGGCGCCTCGCTGTGGTGCACGGTGGCCGCGCGCGGCAGGGTGATCCAGCGCGCAATCGTGTGGCCCAGGTCCTGCTGCGTAAAAGGTTTACTCAGGTAATCGTCCATGCCGGCCGCCAGGCATGCCTCGCGGTCGCCCTGCAGCGCATTGGCCGTGATGGCGACGATGGGCAGCACGCGCGCGTGGCCGCACTGCTGTTCGTGGCGGCGGATTTCCGCCGTGGCGGCAAAGCCGTCCATCACGGGCATCTGGCAGTCCATCAGGATCAGATCGAAATCCTCGGCCTGCGCCGCCTGCAAGGCTTCGTCGCCGTTGCGCGCGCAGACCACGTCCAGGCCCAGGCTGTCGAGCATGGCCAGCGCCACTTCCACGTTGACGGGATTGTCCTCGGCCAGCAGCACGCGGCGGCGCTGGCGCCGGCCCACTTGACGGGCCGCATGCGGCGGATGGATGCGCATGCCCTCGCTGGCGCGCGGCGGCGTGACGATGCAGTCGAACAAGTCGCATTCGCGGGCCGGCTTGATCAGCTGGAAGGCCACGCCCGCCTCGCGCCGCTGCACGGGGTCGGCCGCCGCCTGTTCCGTGCTCAGCAGCAGTAACTTGAGGTCGGCCAGCAGCGGGTCGCTCTTGATGGTGGCGGCCAGGGCCAGGCCGCTGGTGCGCGGCAATTCCATGTCGAGCAGGGCCACGGCATACGGCGTGCCCGCCTGCGCGGCCGCGCGCAGCTTGCCCAGGCAGTCGCTGGCCGTGCCGGCGCTGTCGCTGACGATGTGCCAGCTGGCCAGCTGCCGCTCCAGCACGGCGCGCGTGGCGGGTGTGTGGTCGACGATCAAGGCGCGTAATCCCCGTGTGGTTTTCAGGTTGAAGGACGGGTCATCGCTGTCGACCCGCCGCTTATCGAAATTTACTTCGAACCAGAAGATCGAGCCTTGCGTTAAAGCATTATCAACGCCGATAGTGCCGCCCATCAGCTCCACCAGCTGTTTCGAGATCGTCAATCCCAGGCCCGTGCCGCCGTGCTTGCGCGTGGTCGAACCGTCCGCCTGCGAGAACGATTCGAAGATGCGCGTCTGCGCTTCGTTTGATACGCCGATGCCCGTGTCGTGCACCTCGAAGCGCAAGCCCACGCTGGGCGCGTCTTCGCTGCACACTTCCACTTTCACGGTGACCTTGCCCGTTTCCGTGAACTTGATGGCGTTGCCCAGCAAGTTGACGATGATCTGGCGCAATCGGTTCGGGTCGCCGCAGATGGCGACGGGAATGTCAAACGCGATATCGAATTCCAGGCTGATGTTTTTCGCTTCCGCCTGCGGCGCGAACACGTGCTCTATGTCGTCGAGCAATTCGCGGAAATTGAAGCGGATGTATTCCACGCTCAGCTTGCCTGCCTCGATCTTGGAAAAGTCGAGGATGTCGTTGATGATCACCAGCAAATTCTGCCCCGAACGCTGCACCATGCTCGTGTAGTGGCGCTGCTGCGGGCTCAACGGGCTGGCCAGCAGCAGTTCCGTCATGCCCAGCACGCCATTCATCGGTGTGCGGATTTCATGGCTCATGGTGGCGAGGAACGCGCTCTTCGCCTGGCTGGCCGCCTCGGCCGCATCCTTGGCCTTTTCCAGCTGCGCCGTGCGCACGCCCACCTGGCGTTCGAGCTGGTCGCGGTAATTGGCCAGGGTGCTGTCGCGGCTATCGATCTGCGCCAGCATGTCGTTGAAACTGTCGATCAGCACGCCCAGTTCGTCGCTGCGCTGGTGCGCGATGCGGTGGCTGTAGGTCTGGCTGCTCGACACTTTTTGCGCCGTATCGATCAGCTTGGTGATCGGTTCGGCAATCACGCTTTTGAAACGCCGTGCCAGGAAGACGGCGATCAGGAAGGACAGCACGGTGGCGCCGCCGATGGCGCCCACGTGGCGGCCGATGTCGCGCCACATGTGGTTCAGGTCTGCCTCGATCAGCACGGCGCCGATGATCTGTTGCGGCTCGCCCGGCCGGTAGACGGGACGGTACAAACGCATGGCGGGCGCCAGCGTCGTGCCCGCGCCTTGCGTGACGGGCTGCACGGCCATGTCGGCCAGCAGGGCCGGGTCCATGTCTTCCGGCGCCGCCAGGCCATCGGCATGCTGCGGCGCGCGGTACAGGGCGAACAGCCGGCCGCCCCGGTCGAACAGGGCCGCCTGGGCCACCTCGTCGCGCGCGGCCAGCGATGCCAGCACCTGTTCCGCCTGCGCCTGCGCAGGTTTGCCCGCCAGCAACGGCACCGCGCTGGCCGCACCGATCACGCCCGCCAGCGACAACAGTTGCTTGCCTTCATCGTTCTTGTGGCTGAGTACGGACGTCAGCGCAAACGCCACGAACACCAGCAGCAGCGCGCAGCCCGATGACAGTACCGAGATCATGGTCAGCTTCTGGCTGATGCTGGAGCGTTGGAAATTGAACATGGTGGCGGCGCTTCTCCGATCGATCCGTTGACTGTTTTTTAATTCCTATTGGAAAAATATAGACGCGAAGACACACCCTGATGTTGATGTGGGTCTAAGGGAAGAGAGGGGAGGGGAACTTATACGAGATGAAACAAATAGGGCGGTCTCGCAGAACCGCCCTCAAATTATTGCTGAGCAACAACACAGGACTTAACAACACCCTCCGCGTTTTCCTGCGCCGCCATAACGGGCTTCCTGCCGTTCGCGGAAGAACTCTTCATACGTCATCATCGGCTCGCCGGGATGGGTGACTTCCCGGTGCGCCACATAGGTGTCGTACTCGGGCAAGCCGCACATGAGCCGCATGCTTTGCCCCAGATACCGTCCAGCCTTGATGATTTCGTCGATCATCATTGCACCGTGGGCATGGCCTGGAACGGCGTTTCCTTGGTGCTCGGCTGGCTGTCGGCGCGCGCCTTCATGATGGTGCGGATGCCGAAGAACAGCACGCTGATCACGACGATGACGAAGAAGGCGGCCAGGCCGGCGTCCAGGTAATCGTTGAAGATGATCTGCTGCATCTGCGCCACCGACTTGGCCGGCGCCAGCAGGGTGCCTTCATCGAGCGCCGCCGAGTATTTCTTCGCATGCGCGAGGAAACCCACGCGCGGATTGGCGTCGAAGATCTTTTGCCAGCCCGCCGTCAGGGTGCACAGCAGCAGCCAGATGGTCGGCGTGATGGTGACCCACGCATACCGGCCTTTTTTCATCTTGAACAGCACGCAAGTGCCGAGGATCAGCGCGATGGCTGCCAGCATCTGGTTGGCGATGCCGAACAGCGGCCACAGGGTGTTGATGCCGCCCAATGGATCGACCACGCCCTGGTACAGGAAGTAGCCCCAGGCCGCCACGCACAGGCCCGTGGCCAGCAGGTTGGCGATGACGTTTTCCGTCTGTTTCAGCGCTGGCACGAAGCTGCCCAGCAAGTCTTGCAGCATGAAGCGGCCCGCACGCGTGCCCGCATCGACGGCCGTCAGGATGAACAGCGCCTCGAACAGGATGGCGAAGTGATACCAGAAGGCCATCATGGCCTTGCCGCCGATGGCGCCGGAAAGAATCTGCGCCATGCCGACCGCCAGGGTCGGTGCGCCGCCCGCGCGCGAGATGATGCTGTGCTCGCCAACGTCCTTGGCCGTCTGCGTCAGCATTTCCGGCGTCACATAGAAGCCCCATTGCGAGATCGCCTGTGCGGCGGACTCGGCTGTCGTGCCGATCAGGGCGGCCGGGCTGTTCATGGCGAAATAGATGCCCGGCTCGATGGTCGAGGCGGCCACCAGGGCCATGATGGCAACGAACGATTCCATCAGCATGGCGCCATAGCCGATGAAGCGGGCGTGGCTTTCGTTTTCAATCATCTTCGGCGTGGTGCCCGAGGAAATCAGCGCGTGGAAGCCGGAGACGGCGCCGCAGGCAATCGTGATGAACAGGAAGGGGAACAGATTGCCCGACCAGACAGGGCCGGAACCGTCGATGAACTTGGTCATGGCCGGCATTTTCAGGTAAGGCGCGACGACGATGATGCCGATGGCCAGGCCCAGAATCGTGCCGATTTTCAGGAACGTCGACAGGTAGTCGCGCGGCGCCAGCAGCAGCCACACGGGCAGGACGGAAGCGATGAAGCCGTAGCCGATCAGCATCCACGTCAGTTCCGTGCCGGTAAACGTGAACATGGGGCCGAGCACGGCGGATTCCTGCACGTACTGGCCGCCGATGATGGCCAGCATCAGCAGCACAAAGCCGATGATGGAAATTTCGCCGATGCGGCCCACGCGGATGAAGCGCGAGTACACGCCCATGAACAGGGCGATGGGTATCGTCGCCATCACGGTAAAGCTGCCCCATGGGGAACCGGTCAGCGCCTTGACGACGATCAAGGCCAACACGGCCAAAATGATGACCATGATCATGAAGCAGCCGAGCAAGGCGATCATGCCGGGAATTTCGCCCAGTTCAGCCTTGATCAGGTCGCCCAGCGAGCGGCCGTCGCGGCGCATGGAAATGAACAGCACGATGAAATCCTGCACGGCGCCCGCAAACACCACGCCCGCCAAAATCCACAGCATGCCGGGCAAATAGCCCATCTGCGCGGCCAGCACGGGGCCGACCAGGGGACCGGCGCCGGCAATCGCCGCGAAATGGTGGCCGAACAGCACATATTTATTCGTCGGCACGTGGTCGAGGCCATCGTTGTGCTTGAAGGCCGGCGTCATGCGGCGTGCATCGAGGCCCAGCACCTTGTCGGCGATGAACAGGCTGTAGAAACGGTAGGCGATCAGGTAGACGCAGACGGCGGCGATGACGATCCAGATTGCGCTGATCGGTTCGCCACGTTGCAGGGCGACGACGCCCAGGGAGCCGGCGCCGGCAAGCGCAAGCGCTGCCCAGCCGAGCTGTTTGAAAATGCGGTTCATGCTTCCTCCAGAGATTGACGGGCGCTGTGCCGTGCGATGATGTGTGCTGCGGGTCCTGGTCGTCGCCAGTTTGATGTGACTTTTGGTGTATTTGCAGCTTATGGCAAGTATTCAGGAATCGTATAATTGCCGCAAGCGCACGACTACGCAGTAACGCTCAGTATTACTACGCAGACCGATCGCCGCGCCGCGACGTAAAATCACGCATTCCCACCAGCATCGACGCCGCCAGAGCGCCAGGCCATGAAACTCAGACAGAAAGTCATCTTCCTGGCCATCACGCCGCTCATACTCGCCCTGTGCGCCATCGCGTTTGCCGTGCGGCACCAGGCGATCACCCTGGCCGAGCAGCAGCGCGCCACCATCCAGCAAGCCTATCTGGCCAGCAAGGAAGCCGAACTCAAGCATTACGTGACCCTGGCCAGCCATTCCATCGCCTCCTTATATGGATCGGGCCGCAAGGATGCCGCCACGCAAGAGGAAGCCAAGCGCATCCTGTCCGCCCTCAGCTATGGCGATGATGGCTACTTCTTCATCTATGATTTGCAGGGCAAGTCGCTGATGCATCCGCGCCAGCCCGAACTGGTGGGGCAGAATCTGTGGGAGTTGCGCGACGCGGACGGCAACCTGACCATCCAGCGCCTGATGCAGCGGGCGAAGAGCGGCGGCGGCTTCGAGCGCTACAACTGGATCAAGCCCTCGACCAACAAGTCCGCGCCCAAGCTCGGCTATGTGATATTGATGCCGGAATGGGGCTGGATGATGGGTACCGGTATTTATATGGATGACGTGGACCAGGCGCTGGCAAAGGTCGACGCCCAGCAGTCGCGCAATATCCGCTCGACCATGGAGCTGATCGCCGCCATCGCCATCCTCGGTTCGCTGCTGGTGGCCGCCTGCGGCCTGGTGCTGAACCTGCGCGAATTGCGCGTGGCCGACGCCAAGCTGAAAGTGCTGGCGCAGCGCGTGGTCGAATCGCAGGAGGAGGAGCGGGCGCGGCTGTCGCGCGACTTGCATGACGGCATCAGCCAGTGGCTCGTTTCCATCAAGCTGCAGATCGAGGCGGGCATCGCGCGCCTGGCCGGCAATGCCGAGCAGAAAGAAAAGGCGCCTGCCACGTTCGAGCGGGCCGCCGAGCAGCTGAACAAGGTGCTGGGCGAGGTGCGGCGCATTTCGCACAACCTGCGCCCGGCCATCCTCGACGACCTGGGCCTGGCCGCCGCGCTCGACCACCTGGTGCATGAATTTAACGACAGCAGCAGCGCGCAAGCCAGTTTCACGGCCAGCCCGGCGGCGGCGGGCGAGGGCTTGCCCGACATGGTCAATACCGTGCTGTTCCGCATCGCCCAGGAAGCGCTGACCAATTGCGAGCGCCATGCCCACGCCCGCGGCGTGGAAGTGAGCCTGCGCGAGGCGGGCAAGGCGGTGGAATTGCGCATCGAGGATAATGGCGGCGGCTTCGATTTCGACGGCATCGCCCTGCACCCGCAGCGCGGCATCGGCCTGCGCAACATGACGGAACGCATGGAAGCCATCGGCGGCAGCCTGCTCATCACCTCGTCCCCGGCCGGCACCGTGGTGCTGGCGCGGCTCGCCCTTCCACCGACACACTGATGAATAGATACCGAGAAGATACCGAGACATGAGCGAGAAAATCAACATCCTGCTGGTGGACGACCATCCCCTCGTGCGCGACGGCTTGCGCGCGCGCCTGGAAGCGGTGGCGCATTTCGACGTGGTGGCCGAGGCGGGCGGCGCCGACGAAGCCCTGGCCCAGGCGCGTGCGCACCAGGTGGATCTCGTGTTGATGGATATCAATATGCGCGGCATCAACGGCATCGAAGCGACGGCGCTGTTCAAGCAGGCCTTTCCGCAGATTGCCGTGCTGATCCTGTCCATGCACGACAAGCTCGAATACGTGTCGCAAGCCATCGCCGCCGGCGCGCGCGGCTATGTGCTAAAAGATGCCCCAGGGAAAGATATCGTCTTCGCCATCGAGACGGTGATGTCCGGCGGCATTTATTACAGCGCGGCCCTGGCGCGGCAACTGTCGCGCCCGCAAGTGCACGATTCCTTCCTCACCACGCGCGAGCAGCAAGTGCTGCAACACATCGCGGCGGGACAGTCGAACAAGCAGATCGCCCGCGACCTGGACTTGAGCGTGCGCACGGTGGAGACGCACCGCCTGAACATCAAGCGCAAGCTGGGTATCGAAGGACAGGCCGAATTGATCAAATATGCGGTCGAACATGCGCATGGCGGCGGCGCCTGAACGGCGCTGGCGTCACGGTGTTTTTTTCAAACCCGCATGACAGGCGGGTCTCCCGGGGGGGATGTTTTTTTTGAATATTTATTGCCAAAATTAAACTGTTTCGCGGGTGAGATTCGGATAGAATGATTCTCGCTGTCGAAATGGCATCCCTGTCGGGCCAGGGTTGCCAATGCTGGTCAGTTTATTTACTATGGCGCCCTACCCACACTGAGATACCGATGTCAGCGTCTGAATCAAACCTGTTTCCGTTGGTGGGATTACAAGCAGTGGCCAATGCTCATAACGAGTGGGTCGCTGTCACCTTGCATGTACCGCAGGCCTCGACGGCGCCGCTGCTGGCGGCGCTGGCCGCTGCCGACGCGTATGCCTTCCTGGCGCCGCTCGACTGCATCATTCCCCTGGCCGACCCGCATGGCGTGGACGAGGCCGTGCTGGCGCAACTGGTGCCGCAACGCACCATTTTCCGTTTGCCGGCGCAGCTTGCCGGCGACAAGCAGATCCAGAAAAAATGCCGGCAATGGCGCGACGCCGGCTATCGCATCCTGCTCGATGGCGCCGATGCCGGTCCCGTGGTGGCAGCGCAGGTCGACGCGCGCGCGCTGAGTTTTGACGCGGCGGGCACACGCCCGGCCCTGCATCAGCTGCTGCCCTTGCCGGGGCCGCACCTGGCCTACAACATCGGCGACGCGGGCCAGCTTGCCGCATTGCAAGAAATCGGCGTGAGCTGGTTTGCCGGCGACTACGCCTTGCAGCATGCGCGCCAGCAAAGCGAGCCGGAAGATGCCACCTCGCGCCGGCGCTTGCTGGCCCTGCTGGGCTTGCTGGCCCGCGATGCCGACGCACACGAGCTGGAAGTGCCGCTCAAGCAAGATCCATCGCTCAGCTATCATCTATTAAAACTGGTCAATTCGGCCGCCTTCGGTTTCACGGCGCCGATTACCAGCTTCAGCCAGGCCATTACCTTGCTGGGCCGGCGCCAGCTGCAGCGCTGGCTGCAACTGCTGCTGTATGCGCGGCAACAGGACGACGGCAAGATTCATGCGCTGCTGCCGCTGGCGGCCGTGCGCGCGGCGCAGATGGAAGCGCTGTGCCAACTGCGCGGCGGCGACCGCGATGCGCAAGACCTGGCCTTCATGACGGGCGTGTTTTCCCTGCTCGACGTCCTGCTGGGCATGCCGATGGAAGCGATCATCGCCACCCTGAACCTGGCGCCCGAAGTCAATGACGCCTTGCTTGAACGCAATGGCGAGCTGGGCACCTTGCTGGCGCTGGTCGAAAGCGCCACGCCGCCGCCCGAAGGCTTGCGCCGTGCCGGCATCGATGGAGAAACCTATTGGCGCAGCCTGCTACAGGCCTACCAATGGGCCATCCAGGTCAGCCGGAACCTCTAGCATGACCTTGCTGCCGGTGTCGGATTACCTCGGTGACAGCGCCGCCCTGTGCGATGCCGTCGTGCGTTTGCGCGGTCCCGCGCTGGTGGCTGAGCTGGGCCGTATCGCCAGCGCCGTGATGACCAGCCCGCATGGCCAGTTTTTGCCTGCGGGCGGCATGGGCGCCGCTGTGCCAGCCGTGCCGTTTCCCCGCGATACGCCCGCCTTGCTGCAGGAAATCAGTTTCGACGGTCATTGTTTCGGCCATTACAGCGTGGCGGGACGCAGCCTGTACAACGACGCCGACCGCCGCCACCTGGCCAGCCTGGCCTCGCTGACGGCCGGCGTGCTGCAGGTGCATTCGCTGGCGCAACGCTCGACCCATGCGTTTGCGCAAGTCGAAGCCTTGCTGGCGCAGCAGACGCAAATCCTCGACCAGTTGCACGAATCCGTGCTGACGATGGACTTGACGGGCTACATCACCAGCTGGAACAAGGGCGCCGAGCGCCTGTTCGGCTACACCTCGGTGGAAGCCGTGGGGCGCAACATCCTGTTCCTGTACGACGACGAAGACACGGCTTTCCACGACGCCTTCCTGGAACAGGGAGGGCGCCTGATGGAGGTGCGTCGCCGAAAGAAGTCAGGCGAGATCTTCTGGGCCAGCCTGTCCCTGTCGCCGCTGCAAGACCTGGACGACAAGCCCATCGGACTCATCGCCTACCTGACGGACATTACGGAACGCAAGCTGGCCGAAGAGCGCTTGCACCACCTGGCCTACTACGATTCGCTGACCAGCCTGCCCAACCGCACCTTGCTGGCCAAGCTGGTCGACCAGGCCCTCAGCGTGGCGCAGCGCAGCAAGATGCTCGGCTGCGTGCTGTTCATCGACCTGAACCGTTTCAAGCTGATCAACGACACCCTGGGCCGGCGCATCGGCGATGAGCTGCTGCGCCAGGTCTCTTTGCGTTTCCGCAAGGTATTGCGCGACCAGGACCTGGTGGCGCGCCTGGGTGGCGACGAGTTCGCCGTGGGCCTGTTCGACATCGGCCAGCACTTCGAAGCCAGCATGGTGGCGCAAAAGCTGCTCGCTTCCCTGGTGCAACCGTTCCTGATCGAAGGCCACGACTTGCGCGTGGGCGCCAGCATCGGCATCAGCGTGTATCCGCAAGACGGGCAGGACGCGGAAACCCTGCTGCGCCTGGCCGACATCGCCATGTACCGCGCCAAGCAGGACAGCGGCGGCGAAGCGGAAAGCGTGGCCTTCTACAGCCAGGACATGAACCTGGGCATGCAGGCGCGCATGCGCCTGGAAACAGGCTTGCGCCAGGCATTATCGGAACAGCAACTACTGCTGCACTACCAGCCGAAATACGCGCTGGGCAGCGGCCGCATCATCGGCGCCGAAGCGCTGGTGCGCTGGCACCACCCGCAGCACGGCATGATCCCGCCCGCCGAGTTCATCCCCCTGGCCGAATCGACGGGCCTGGTGGTGCAAGTGGGCGAATGGGTGCTGGAAGCGGCCTGCGCCCAGGCGCAGGCGTGGAAACTGGCGGGCCTGCCGCCGATCCGCCTGGCCGTCAACGTCTCCGCGCGCGAATTCACCTCGGCCCTGCCCGCCAGGGTGGCGGCGACCCTGGCCCGCTACGGCCTGGAAGCGGCCTGGCTGGAACTGGAAATCACGGAAAGCACGCTGATGCACAACATCGAGCGCGTGATCGGCATCATGGACCGCATCACGGCGCTGGGCGTGGCCCTGTCGCTGGACGACTTCGGCACCGGTTATTCAAGCTTGTCCTACCTCAAACGTTTCCCCATCGATACGCTAAAAATCGACAGGTCTTTTACCACCGGCATCCCTACGGACGCCAGCGACTGCGCCATCGCCAGCACCATCATCAGCATCGCCCAGCAGCTGCACCATAAAGTGATCGCGGAAGGCGTGGAAACGGCCGAGCAGCTGGCCTTCCTGAAGAGTTCAGGCTGCGACGAAGTGCAAGGCTATCTGTTCTCGCGCCCGTTGCCGGCGGGGGAGTTTGAAAGAGTGCTGAGGGAGAATTGGGGCGTGTAAGGCATGTGTGCTGGCATGATTGTTTATGCCACAAGCAAAGAGCCGGGGTCGTACCCGCCAGGCACGGCCCCGGTCCTTGTCGTGGGGGTAAATAAGGCCATGGGAGAGCTAGCCATTGGTAAGCCACTGACCTTTATGTATAATGCTGCCATCTGGAAGCGTGGCCGAGTGGTTGAAGGCACTAGTCTTGAAAACTAGCGACGGGTTACACTGTTCGTGAGTTCGAATCTCACCGCTTCCGCCAGAAATATGAAAATAAGCCCTTGATTATCAAGGGCTTATTTTTTTTGTGCTGTCGCCTGCAAAATCCCTGATGTAAAACCTCAGTTTCAACTTAGCGCTAATTTGCGGAAATGGTTTCCGCAACTCGCCGCTAGCGAGTAGGGCGGACAGCCTGGCCAATGCGCCGATAGACCTTTTCCGTGATGACTTTTTCACTATGCCCCAGCAGGGAGCTGGCGGCGCCCAGGTCGGCAATGTCGCTGGCAGAGCGCGCGCGGATATCGCGGAACTGGAAGGCCTTGATGCGGCTGGCCAGCTCTTCGTCTCCAGCCTTTAGCGCCAGTTCCGCTGCCGCTTTCCGGGCGCTATCGAAGCGCAGGCGCAAATGCCACTTCTTGACCTGGCAACCATTCGGCAGCGCGACGATGAAGGTGGTGCGCGGCCGGTGCGGGCGCGCGTGGATGCGCTCGATGACCATCGCCAGTTCGGACTTGATGCCATCGTGTTCGAGTACGATGCGCAGCAGCTTGTTGCTCTTGCCCTGGCGCACCTGCAATGCCCCATCCTTCAAATCGCCGTCGCGCATCTTGAGCACGTCCGCAGGCCGCTGGCCGGTCAGGTAGTTCAGGTCCATGGCGTCCTGCAGTTCTTCACAGCCTGCGTTGCGCACCGCATCCCACACGGCTTTGTCGGCATAGAAGTCACGCGGCACTTCTTTATTCTTGCGCACGCCCCTGCATGGGTTCTCGCGCTTGGTGTAGCCCCATTCCCTTGCCATATTGAACACATGCGACAGCAACGCGATTTCGCGGTTGGCGCGTACCTTGGCGCTGCGCGCGTCGCGGTAGCGGGCAATGTCCTGCGGCGTGATGGCGTCGATGGGCGCGCTGTCGAAGACCGGGCGCAGCTGGCTCAACGAGCTGGAGTTCTCGCGTTGCGTGCTTGGCGCCTTGCCCGGCAGGATGTCACGGACGTACTGCGCAAACACGTATTCCATCAGCGTGGCGTCGGTTGGCACGGGCTTGCATTCGTATTCTGCCCACAGGCGCTTTGCCTCGACCAGATCCGTACCCAGCGGGTATTCCTTCCGGTTCCCGGCGTCGTCCCGGCCATTGTAGTAATAGCCGGTCCATGTTTCGCCCGATTTCAGCTTGCGCACGCGCCGCAGCATGCGCGGTGGAAGTTTGTAGCCAGTGCTCTTAGGTCGCATTGTTTTCTTTCTATTAACGTACTTTGGACAGGTCTGGCGCCCAGGCAGGCGTGCTCACCAGGCTGGCGGGATTGATGCCGCTCAAGCGCAACCTGGCGTACAGGCGCCCGATGATGGGCGCGCCGGCCCGGTTTTTGATGAAGGTCCAGCCGTTTTGCTGCAGCCATTTGATCTGATCCACTTTCCGGCAGCAGCCAGAAATGGTTTCCAGTTCTTCCGCAGTCAGGGTTTCGGACTGGATCGAATTGTCAAAAAGGTTATTCATTGGGTGCCGCTTTCTTTGTGGCCGGGCTGCATGCTTGGCATTTGTTCGTGGCCAAGGTGAACGCTTCGGCCTCCGTGTACTGCGGTACTTCTGCGCCTGGCTTGCGGTAGTCGCGCAGCCGGCAGAATTCTTTGTATTGGTCCATTTTTAATAGTCCTGCTTGGCTTTGCAAACGCAGTCGGGTAGACGACCGCGCCGCCTTTGCCGCCCAGGTGGTTTATGCGGCAATCCTGCTAAACTAGCAACTCCTACAACCGCAATAGAATTAAGCATATGAAAACAATCGTGAATAGCACCTACTCTGCTCCTGAATTTGACGCCCAGATCGCGGACTGGCTGGCTACCTACGAAACCAGCGAGTACGATTTTCCCGACGCCCCCCGTCGCGTCGGCATCCTGTTTCGTCGCGACGACGTTAGTACCGTGTACAGGGCTATAGATGGCGCAGGTGTCAGCGAAATTGGCAAGGCATATGATTTTCTTGAGTCCATCGGACTGCGTGACCTGGCGATCTACGATCATCCGAGATTCAACTGCATCTACGGCTTGCCCGAACATCGTCCGCAGGCTGGCGAAAAGCTTGCCGTCATTCTTTGGGAGTAGTTGTGCCGGCTTCATGCCGTAAACTCCCTTTGGGCCAGCAGCAGATTATTCAGCTGCTGGACCTCGTAATTGCGACCTGCAGCGTTGTCCTCGTCCAACGGCATGTATTTCAGGCGCTCTTTCGATTGCGCAATGGCGACGCGCAATGCCATGTCGATACCGACGTAGGCGCACGTGGAAAGTTTGATTGTTTTGTAATAAATTGCGTTTGACATGATGCTTCCTCAGGCTATGGGCATGGTCTTGACGATGGAATTGGCGCGCACGAACAAGGTCGCCACGGCATGCGTAGGGTGTTCCGCTGTCATGCTGGGCACCCGAAAGGCGCGACAGCTTTCTTGACCGCCTCGATGGCCGCCAGCGGCACCGCCCGGAACAAGCCCGGCCACTGGTGGTCCAGCTCCACCCACGCATGCAGCTCCCCATTGCCCACGTCGCGGCGCAGGTCGTTGACGGTGCCGGCCTGGTAGCCTTCATCGGTGTCGAATGTCACGCGGTCGCCCAAGGCGATTTGCCGCGGTGAATCGGTCGAGGTGGTCAGCATTGCGGTGCTCCTTTCAGTTTGGCAGTAACGCCGCACACGCCGAAGTGGTCGAGGGCGGCCTGGATCGCGTCGCCGCTGGAAGCGGCAATCGCGGCATATTCAAAGCGTTCGGTTTGCGTGCGAACGATCACGGCATAGGTGCTCATGTGCCATTTCCTTCTTGGTGTGGGGTGTCGGGGAGGATCAGCCGGGGCCACGGGCAGGCGTTGACTGCCGCCCAGGCGGCAATTACGGCTGTTTTTGCCTCGTCTGGCAGGTCAGGCGCAGGCGCCGCCGGCGACGTGGCCGGGGTAGGGCGGCCGGGGTGCGTACAGTTATTTACACGAGTCCGAGGAACGGCAACCCCAACAGCCACCCCGCGCCCGCCTGTGGCCTGTACCGGCGTCCAAGTATGGCGCACGGACTTGAAGACCACGCCGATGAGGTCGCTGCAGCGCACCCCGTAGGGCGTGGTGCGCAGCGTTTCGCCATAGCGGCCAATGACGGTCTTTTCGTCCTTGGCCAGCGTGACAACCAGTTCCTTGCGCGGCACCAGGGCGCCGCCCTGGGCGCGCAGGTATTCGGCCCAGCAGGCGCGCTTTTCGCCGTCGATCTTTTGCACGGCATTCCAGGCGCGGCGCATGGCGGCCGGCGCTTCATTGACCATGCTTTCCTCGATGCGGCGCAGTTCGCGCCATACCGTGACTGGCGCGCCGCCCCATTGCTGGAATTGACGAATGCCCCAGCACGCGGCCCAGGACTCGACGCGTGCCGATGGCGTCAGTTCGACATCGCCTTCGGTGTCGGCCGTGACGACATAGCCTTCTTTCGTCTTGTGGTCGGCCACGCCGTCGATGTTCTTGGCCACGTACTTGGCGATGTAGCCGGCGGCGCTGCCCTTGGCCCAATCGATACGTTTCACGTCGAGGCGGCGCGCGAAGGCGCCCGGTTCGCCACGATCCACGCGCCAGGCGTAGCGCTTCATGATGCGGATGGCGCGGCCCGCCACGTCCTGCAGGTGGGCCGTCTTGTATTTCGCGGTTGGGCGCACGAACAGCAGCAGATGCCAATGCGGACAGCCATCATGGTGCGGCTCGGCGATACGGAAGCCGTACAGGCCGATGCCACGGCGCGCCAGCGCGGAGCGGCACAGCGATGTCATCTTGCCCAGGTAAGCGTTTGCCTCGCGCGGCGTGGAACCGTCGAACTTGTCGTTTGGCTTGCCGCTGTGCTGCATGGCGTGGAAGCGCGATGGGCACGTCCAGGTGATGAAAATGCCCTGGTCGCCGCACTCGCGGGCGATCTGCTCGAAGCCGTTGATGCGCAACATCAGCTCGCCGCGCCGGATGGCCTTGTTGGCTGTGGTCTTCTCGGCCAGTTCGGCAATACTGAATTGCTGGCCGTTCTCGTTCTGCACGAGGGTGGCGGCCAGTGCTGCCGCGTTGCGGCGGTTCTGCGCCAGGCGCGACAGTACGGCATCGTTGCTGGCGTAGGGTTCGCCGCGATAGTTGACATAGCCCAGGCGGATATTGCCGGCCTCGAAGGCACGCTTGACCCGCTTGCGCAGCTGGCGGCGCCACCAGCGGGCGTCCACCAGGCGGGCGATGGTGTCGGTCAGCGCGTCGAACTCGGGCAGCTCGATGCCATACGAGGCGCATTCGTCTTCCATGATCTGCAGGGCATGCGTGTCGGATACAGCCATCCACAGCATTTTGGTCACGCCGGCCGCCGCGCGTTCAGCGGTGGCCACAATGTCGGCGTCGCTTTGCGACAGGTCAACGCCGGCCGGCACGTACTGCTCGGCGAACTCGCGCACAAAGCTGGTGGCGATGGACTCATAGATTTTGTACCAGGACGACCAGGCCATCTTGGCCAGGGTGGCCGTGATGACGCGGTTGCGCCATTTGTACGGGATGCGGGCCAGCTCGGGCGCGAACTGGGCGGATCGCAAAAAGGCTTCGTGACGCTGCGGAGCAGGCAGCAGGATTTGTTTAGATTGCATTCAACAGTCTTTCGTACACACGGATAGCGGCAGAGGTGGCGGCGCGTAGTTCGATGCGCTCTTCCTCAGTAAATGAATGGATGGGCGACTCCCAGCGGTCGGCGTCCAGGCCGGCGGCGATCAACACGGAACGGCGCGCGCCACGCGGCGACAATCCCCAGGCCTGGGCCATGAAGGGCGCCAGGTTGCGCGGCTTGATGCTGCGAAGCTGGGCCTTGGCTTCGGCGATGGCTGCCAGCGCATGCCCGGCGCCCGGTGGCGTCGGCATATCCTTGTCGCGCGCGGCCAGAATCTCCGCAGCAGGCTGAAAGGACAGGTGATTGTCGATAAGGGACGCCGGCATGGTTCAGTCCTTGATGAAGCCAATGGCCCGCAGCACGCCGGGGGCAATGACGATTAGGAGCGACAGCAGCCAGATGCCGCAGGTTTTGGCCAGGCGCAGCATCAGCGTGCCCCTGCCTTGGCAAAATACTTGGCCCAGTAAGTCAGCGTGCGCGACGAGCTGGTGCATTGCACGACGCCCGATTCGCTGGCGAACAGGTAGCACAGCTCGATGGGCAAGCTATCAGCCATTGCGCGCTGGTTGGCCGGTGAGAAAAAGCCGAAAACCTGCAACGGTTGCGCATTGCTGATGATGAAGGTCAGATTGGCTGCGCCGTAGGCGTGATAAGTCCTGGCAATCTCGCGGATATAGGCGCACAGGTCGGCGATGTTGGCGCCAGCGCTAACGTCCAGAAGGAAGCAGGTCGGCGCCACCGGCACGACGCATTTTTGCAGGGCCGGGCGGGGCGTGGTTGGCGCCGGGGAATTATCGGCATGACTGGCGGCGTGCAGCGTGTTTTCCATCGGTTTTCCTTATTTCAGGTTGAACGAATCCCGCACGCTCAAAAGGGAGCGCAGCAGGGCACAGCAAAAGAGGGAAATTACGGCGGCCGGGCTACGGCGGCGCGAGGATCGGAATAGTCATCAGCAGCCCGCAGTCAGGTCCAAGGCCAGCTGGCTGGTGGCTGCCGCGCGCGCATGCTGGGACATCGGGATGCGGATATCGGCCTTGGGCATGGCGGACAGCGAGAGGGTGCGCAGCACTTCCAGGCCCGCCACGAAGGAGTGCCCGCAGTCAGGGTTCTGGCACATGTAGGTGATTTCCTTGAACATGGCGGACATCATGCGGCTTTTGACGGCGCGGACGGTGTAGCTGCAGTGCGGGCAGGGCAGGCCGATGACTCTCATTTCAGCTTTCTTTCCACTTGGTACAGGGCGCGACCGCGACCTGTCATGTTTTTTGCCTGCTTGCGTAAGCGCGACTTGACGAGCCATTCAGCCGCCTGATCGATACTTGCCAGCCCCTGGCGTTGGCGCACGATTTCTAGCAGCGCGCGCTCGTCGTCATTGAGATTAATTTGGTGATCTGGCATGTGGGTAGCTTTGCAGTTGCTTAAAAGTTACTATTCAGTGTCTCGGATTAAGCACTGCGAAGCTGTACGCTGTCGATGTTGGCTTCGTCACCTGCAATAACTGCTAAGGCTTCACGCATGACGATCTGACGCACCAGCACAGCAAGCGCTTCGCCCTGGTAATCGGCGAGCGAGGAAACAAGCTGGTGTTCGTAATCGTCCAGGCGCAACATGACGCGGTGGTTTCGGATACGTTTTGCATCTGGGTACATGGCGTCGTCCTTAGTGGGGGATTAGGGAAGCGATTTCGCGCTTGTAGTCGGCGAGGCCGCGCAAGATCAGGAAGCGCAATAACCAGGCACGGGATCGTTCTTGCTTGGCGGCAATGGCTTCGACCTCCAGCACTTCATCAGGCGCCAAGCGGACGCCCAAAGGCTGCGAAGTGGCGCCCTTGGCAGTGCGCCCGATTTTGGATACGTTTTTCATAATGTTATGATGTGTAATCGCTACAGGATGGCGTAACTATAGTGGACGAATGTCCACATGTCAAATAAAAAAGTGGTCATATGTCGTATTTCAAAGATCGTCTTCGCGCTGAACGAAAGCGTTTGGGCTTGAGCCAAGAGAAGTTTGCGGCCCTGGCTGGCGTAACAAAAGACACACAGTTAAATTATGAGAGTGGTTCTAGGAAGCCCGATTCGGACTACCTGATAGCTATTTGCGGGGCCGGGGTGGATTCCCACTTTTTATTGCATGGCACGCCATCTTCGGACGAGCTACCGGCAGAGGAAAGCGAGTTGCTGCTAGGCTTTCGAAAGCTAGACCTTCGGGGAAAGTTGCGTCTGCTCGGGCTGGTTGAGGGGATGATAGAAGGAACTGCGCCAACTCTAGCTGCAGCGGTAGCTCCGCAGACTCAGCGTAAGCAAAAAATCACCATCAAAGGCGCGGTCGGACACCAGGTTAATGGTGACGTTGCTGGACCCTTGACCGTGAATGTCGCCAATAAGAAGACTATTAAATGATGAAAAAAATATTGCTGGTCGTTACGACCGTCACTTTAGGCTTTGGCGTGTCAAGTGTTTTTGCAGCTTCGTCAAAATTTAAGGCGGAGGATATTGTCGAACCGATAGCACCTACTATAGCTTGCATATCTGCTGAAGATTTGATTACCGGATTCAAATACGCAAGCGCTGGGGAGCAGACCCGACTGCAAGCACTGTTTGATTCCAAGAGGTGTTTGCTCACCGGGCCAGGAGAAAAGTTAAAAGTGATAACCGTTGAGAATTCTCCTCTTATCGAAGCCGTTCCGGTTTCAGTAAAAGGAGCTGCAAATGGTATTCATATCGCCGAACCTAACTACCGGAAAGTAAAGAAGTAGAACTGGAATAACGAAAGTAGCTGCAGCATGCAAAGATTGATCGGGTAAAAGATGGTGGACAAAGTAGAGTTTAAACGGGACGTTAATAGTGCTGTAATGGGAAATATGAACGAGGCGCCACGGCTTAGCAATGTTGTGACGCTTCACGTTGGCGATAAAGAAAAAGAGATAGAGCTGATTACCTCTTATCAGCGCTCCAATATAAAATCGCTTGTGGACAGACTTGCCGCTCTAGTTGGCGATGAAGAGATTAAGATTTACAGAGGACTCATCACTGACTATGGCTTGCAAAAGTTCAAGGAACTACCGCGAAGCAAATATCAGGAGGTTAAAGCGATTTTAGAGGGACGCATCGACGAGGCAACTACCCCGCTACCCCTTCCATTGGCCCCTCCCTCAGTTGCTGAACCTAACCCGGTGACAATCCATCATTCCCACACGGCATTACCCTGCTTGGCATGCGCTGAAAAATCGTTGAGTTTTTCGCGCCTACAACGCACCGCACGCTTCCAACTTGCCGCATTGATCACCTGCTTGATCGCTTGTGGTTGGCTACTCTACAAGGAACAACCACCGTTCGCAGATCATGATGCCAGCACGGCAAAAGAAGAAAAATGCTACATCGCCGGAAAGGCTTACTCTATCGGCCACATTGAGCGATCACGCGGGAGAGGTATGGAATGTGTCGGACCGGCAGGCGAGTTACCCTCAATGTGGCTTCCTGAAAATCGTTAGCATTAGCAACAGCGGTTGCATTTTTTTCGGCTCGGCACTTCCTGATAGTTGAAATGCGTTAGTTGCGTACTCAGCGCGTTTGCAATGGCCCTTGGATCAGCTTGCTCTAGAATTCTTTGCCAGATTTCTTTGGAATGAACTTGGTCTGACTCCCCTAGTATTTGGCGGTGGATGTGATTACGGATTTCCTTTTCTTCACGTTCCGCCGCATTCGCGTGATTAGTGCATTGCTGGTTATCGCTCATAGTTATCTCCGTGTATTGGAATTCATACTGCATCTGTGATGTGATTGGAAGTTTCCTTACCTGGTGGCTTCCAGGCTACCTCACTGTTTTCCTTGATGATGTCCCGCACTTCCTCAATATGCCTCCACGCATTCAGGACCGCCCGCTTGGCGGCCTGCTTGCTATGGTAAAGATGCTCAAGCGCCTTGAGCGTACCCTTGGCGCCGGCCATTTCCTGCCCCGCCTTTTTCTTCTTCGCCGCCACGTCCTTCCAGTTCGCCACCACGCCCGTGACGCCTTCATCCGGGTCTTTCTCGTCCTCGCGCTCGGCCTCGACCGCTTCCGTCTTCGTTTCAAACTCCACCCGCGTGGTAAAGCCGTTGCCGCCCAGGCTGTGCGTGACCTTGACCGATAACCACTCGGTGGCGTCGATCTCGGGCTTGAAACCTTTCACGGTCACGGGCGATTGCGGGAACACGGCCGGGTTGCCCAGGGCCAGGCTCATTTCAAAGGTGGCCAGGCCGCGCAGGATGCGCTGCCATTCGGCCACGGCCGCCGCGCGCGCGTCGGTTTCGCTGGCGAAGGTGGTGCGCAGGCGCTTGCTGTTGCCGGGCACGCCGGCCACCACGCTGCGGCGGCGCGCGTAGCGCTCGTCATGCCAGAAGGCGCGCACGCCCGTGTAGGCGTCGCTCTCGGCGCTGTGGTAGCGGTGGCCGTCGCCCAGGGCGCGCGTGATGGGAATGACGGGCAGCGCCTTGCCGCTGGCGGTGCGGCTCTGGTTGATGGGGATGAAGAGCAAGGTGTCGTTCTTGACGGTGGCCACGGCGTCGTACTTCCTGCCCAGCCGGCGCAGGAAGGCCGCATCGCTTTCGTGGGTCTGGTCGATGTGCTCGATGGCGGTATCGCGCAGGCGCGCGGATACGCCCGACGCCAGCTCGTTGCGGAAGGCGATGGCCTCGATGATGGCGCCCAGGGTGGTCTTGTGAAAGCTGTGTTCCTGCTGCTGTTTGAAGGTGTCGATCAGGTTGGCCGACCTGGCGCGCAGGGTGATGGTGTCGGGCGCGCCGCTGTGCTCCACCTCGTCCACGGTGAACTTGCCCATATCCACCAGGCCGGACGCTTGCCAGCCCAGCGCCAGGGCGATCTGCGCGCCGCGCGGCGGCAAGGCCAGTTTGCCGTCGCTGTCATCGAGCGAGATATCGAGCTGGTCGCTCTCGTCGCCACGGCACAGGGTCAAGGTGAGATTGATTAGCCGCGGTGAAACGATGGCCGTCAAATCCTTGTCCTCGATGCTGACCTTGAAGGCGGGGATATGCTCGCTCATTTGAACTTGTCCGCCGCGCTACCGATGGCGCCGCTGATGCTGCCGCCGATCTTGTCTTTTATTTCGCTGACCACCCCGCCGTATTTCGAGGTGATGCCGCCGACCACATTGCCCACCACGCTGCCCACGGCGCTCTTGGCCGCGCCCGCGATGCTGTTGGTCATGCCGTCGATGCTGAGCATGTTTTTCAGGTCGCCGATGTCGCCCAGGCCGACCATGGCCAGCACGCCGTCGTCGTCGCGCTTGAGCGCAATCGAGAACTCGACGCGGCGCGCGCCGCCGCTGCCATCGAGGATGCTGCGGCCCTCCGTCATGCTGGTGATGCGGTAGGAGCCGAGAATGCGGCCAGTCCCCAGGATCAAAATCCACGATTTTCCCGTGTCGGCCATCATGCGCAGCGCATCGAGGGAATAGAGGGAGCCGGTCAGTTCCGGCGCCACCCAGCCCGACAGGGTGATGGTGTCGTCGCCTGGTCCCACATACTGGTGCGCGTCGCGCAGGCCCACGCGGGCCGTGCTGGCGTGCTTCCATTCCGTTTGCCGCTGCAGCTCGTGATAGGCCAGCGTGGGCAGGCTGAACACGAACATTCCTAAAATCATCATCATGGTGGTTGTTCCTTTTAATCGTGGTCGCGCATGGACGAGCGGATGCGCGCCGCCTTTTCGCGGTCGCGCTGATCGAGCGCCACGCTGACAGCGCGGGCGATGGCCTGGGGATCGGTGCCGGCCTGCACATGAAAGGTGATTTCGATCTTGTCGCCCTGAATTGTCATGCCAGCGCCAAACCCGCCTTGGGACAGCGGTGCGCGCATGTCAAAGGCGCTGGCGGGCAGGGCGGTTGCCGTGCCGATGGCGATGCCGGCGCCCAGTTGCGTCAGGCGCTGCGCCAGGGTAGACACCTTGGCAATCGGCGCGGCCTCGCTGCGGTCCAGGCCAACGGCCAGGCCCTGCATGGTGTAGTCGCCGAGCTGGGCAAACACACGGCTTGGGCTGTGGATGCCCAGTTTTTCCTTGAACCAGGCAATGGTGCTGGACCCGGCATTGCTGATGGCGTCCTTGACGGCGCCCATGGACCCGGTGATGCCGTTGACCAGGCCGCGCAGGATGTTGGCGCCGAACTCAGTAAATTTGGCCGGCAGCTCGATGCCGAACCAGCTCATGACGCCCGCGAACGCCTGGTAAAACACGCCGACCGGCGACCAGTTGATAATCAGGGCCGTGATGTTGCTCATGCCGCCCGTGCAAACGGTGCGCAGGCGCGCCCAGATATCCGCAAAGAAGGCGGAAATTGGCGCCCAGGATGCGGTAATGCGTTGCAGGATGCTGGCGCCGAAGTCGGTGAACTTGGCCGGCAGCGTGATGCCGAACCAGCCCAGCACGCCCGCGAAGGCGCGATAGAACAGGCCCAGCGGTGACCAGTTGGCGACCAAGGCGCTGACGCCGCCAATGCCGCCGGAAAACGCGGTCTTGATCTGCGACCAAACGCCAGTAAAAAAGTCAGCCAGCGGCGCCAGTCCTTTGGCGAGGCGGCCCCGGATGCTGGCAGCAAAGTCGGTGAACCTGGCCAGCAGCGTGATGCCGAACCAGCCCAGCACGCCCGCGAAGGCGCGATAGAACAGGCCCAGCGGTGACCAGTTGGCGATCAGGCTATTGATGCCGGTAAAGCCGCCGGCAAACGCTTCCTTGACGCTGGACCACAGGCCAGCAAAGAAAGTCTTGATCGGTTCCCAGTATTTGTAGATCAGGAAGGCAGCGCCGGCAATGACCGTGATGGCGATGCCAATCGGGTTCATCAGAAGGGCACGGCCCAGCCATAGCACGGCCCGGCCAGCCCACATGAAGGCGCCGCCCAAGCCGCGCAGGATGGGCGTGAGCACGCCGCCCATCACGCCCATCTTGGCGAACATGACGTGCAGCATGGCATACGGGCCGATCAGGGCGGCAATGCCCAGCATCAGCGGGCCGAGCACCAGCAGCACGCCGGCCAGCACGGCAAAGGCGGTAATCATGACCTTGGCCATGGTGGGGTTGCGCTCCATGAAGCCGTTCAGGCGCGTCATGGCGGCAATCGCCATTTCCAGCCCCTGCGTGTACATAGGCAGGATTTTTTCACCCATGACCAGTTTCAGGTCGGAGACCTTGGCAAGCGCTTCCCGTTCCGCGCCGGCCCCGAGGCCACGTGCGCGGACGTGCAAGCTGTCCATCCCCTCCGAATTCTGGTTCAGGCGTTCGCTTTTGCGGATCTGTGCGCGCTGGTCGACCATGCGCATCAGGAAGGCGGCGCCGTTGCTGTTCGAAACTAAGGCGCCGATTTTGCTGTTGATCTCGTCCTTGTCGGTGATGCCCTTGGCCGCCAGCTTGGGCAAGAACACCTTTTCAATCCAGTCGAGCGGGCTTTTCTGGAACAGCTCTCCTTCCAGCAGCGCACCGGCTTGGATGTATTTGATCTGCCCCACCTTGTCATACTTGATGTGCTTGCCGCTCAACAGGCCCAAGCTTTGCATTTCCCTGGCCGCGCGCTGCGTGCCCTTGCCCTGGTAAATATTGTTGTACAGGGAACGCCAGCCCACGCCCGCAGTCGAGCCGCCCAGTTCCTGCAGCATGGGTTCCATCTGGTTGAAGAAGGCATTGTCGTTCAGGCCTTTGCCGGCCACGCCGCTGCGGATCGTAAATTGCCGCCAGTCTTCGCCGCCGACCCGGCCACCCGTGGCCGCGATCACCTTTTGCACGCGGTCCGCGTCGCTCTTGAAGGCTTCGACCGAACCGGCGTTGCCGCGCAGCTCGATGACCTTTTGCATGGCGAACAGTTGCGCGTTGCGCTCGCCGGCCGATTCAGGATAGAGCGTATCGTTGATGAATTTCATCTTCGACATAGTGGGCAGGGCCATTTCGGCGTGGTGGCCATCGGCGAAGATCGAAATGGAATCGCGGATCATTTCCGTTTTTTCCAGCTGGCTGACGCCATACGTCTTGAGCTGCTTGGCAAACTCGATGGCGTGTTCTTTTTCCTGGCCCGTGCGCGTCCCCAGCGCACGGATGCGCGCTGTTTCGATTTCGTAGTGTTTCGCTTCGTGCAATCCCTTGACGACAGGCGCAGCGACTACGGCGCCGGTGGCGGTTGCGCCGGCGCCCGCCATGGCAATGCTGCCCGCCTTGCTGCGCAGTTTTTCCGCATGCTGGGTGGCGTTGGTCACGCGCTGCTGTTTGGCGGCGGAGGCGGCCAGACGCTTTTGTTGCGAGGCAAGCTCAACGTTCGTCAGCTGGATGCTGTTTTTGAGCCATTCCTGTGCCTTGCCTAGCTGCCGCGTGTCGATGCCGGCGTCTTTCAGGCTGGTGCGCAGGATGCGGAATTGCTGGCTCTGCTCTCGGCCTTTCAGCGTCAAGTCCTGCGTCACCTTGGTCGCAGCTTTCAACTCACGCGCCATGGCACGCGTAGGCGCCTCGGTCTGCTTCATTTTCGCAGCAAGGTCGTTGAGTTTGTCTTGCGCTTCTTTCAGCTTGGTGCGTGTCGCATTGATCCCGCTATGCAGTTCGCGGAATTTGCCCAGGTTTCGTTGCTGGGTGTTCAGTTCGCGCAAGCGGTCGCTGGTCGCCCTCAAAGCCTTGGCCGTGTCGCTGGAACCGCCCATGATCTTTTTCAGCGGGCCGGTGATTTTGTCCAGCGCTGCAAACACTACCTGTAACTTCAAATCCCGACCAGCCATCTATTCCGCTCCGCTTCTCTGCCTGGCACGTTCGCGCCAGGCCATCAGTTCATCAATCGTAAAACCGTCCATCGCTGCCGGCGTCCAGTGAAAGACGCCGGCAATGTCGGCCATGGCGTCTTCTACTTCGTCGGGGATACCGAAAGGCGATCGGCTTTGCTCGCCAAAAAACCGGCAACCTCGGCGCCCACGGCCAACAGGTCGGCCGGGTCCATGTTGGCGATGTCGTGCGCGGTCAAGGTCGGCTCGGTGATGCGCGGCAGTACGATCTGCAGGGCCGACACGTTCAGGTTGGCCAGCTCGATCAGGGAAATGCCGCGCAAGGCGCCGGCCTTGGGCTTGCGCACGGTCAGCGCGGTGATGAAGCTGTCGCCGCGCTTGATCGGTTCGTCCAGCTCGATGACAGCTTGGTTTTGGGTATCGTTGTGCATGATGTTGTCCTGGTAAGTGGTGGTGAAAAGTAAAAGGGGATTACAGGCCGATGGCCTTGCGGATGGCGGCGTTGGTGTCGCCGCCGCCAAAGTTTTCGGTGCCGCTCATGAAGTCCAGTTCGATGACGGTCGCGCCGTCGATCAGCAGCTTGTAATAGCTGCAAGCCATGGTGTATTTGTGCGTGGTGTCGTCGCCCATCTTGGCGCCGCCCATGTCGATTTCCTTGTAACGGCCGCGCACGACGACCTCGACGGCGGCGACCGTGCCGTCATCGTCTTCCTGGTAGGCGCCGGCAAAGCGCAGCTGCACGGCGCCATGCGAGTGCGCGCCGTACTGTTTCAGGGCTTCGGCGATCAGGCCGCCGCCGCTCCATTCCAGCGACAGCGCCTCGTTGCCGAAGTCGACGGACACGGGGCCGCTCATGCCGCCGGCGCGGTACTCTTCCATCTTGCGGCTGAGTTTCGGCAAGGTGACTTCGGGCACCATGCCCACGAAGGAAACGCCGTTCTGGAACAAGTTAAAATTTTTCAGTTTGCGGGGCAGGCCCATAATTTCTCCAGTAGCTCAATGCACCCGCGCAGGCGCGGGCAGGGTGGTGATTGAATGCTTACGCGGCGATGCGCGAGGCGAAGTCGGCCAGGTAGCGGTCGGTGATGCGCTGCTGGAATTTCAGGTTTTCCAGCGGCGGCACAGGCGTGTAGTCGTAATCGATGGCCAGCTTGCCGTCTTTCAGCGCCGTCTTGTCGTTGTACTGCTCGTCATACCAGGCATGGCCATCGATGATGTAGCCCTGCAATTTCAGGTCGCGGAACTTGGCGTTGATGCTTTCCAGCAGGTCGCGCACCAGGGACGGATGCAAGGGCAGGTCGACAAAGGCGAAATGCGCTTCGGCGATGGTGTCGGCCAACACCTGGGCCGTGCGCGTGTAGCTTTCAAAATAGAAGAAGCCGCCCGGCGCCTCGCAGGTGCGCGAACCCCAGAAGCGGTATCCGCCCATGTTAATCAGGGTGGTCACTTCCTTGGCATTGAGCACGCCGGCATCGGTGGCCGGGTCTTGCAGATCGAAAAACACATCCTTGCTGATGCCGGTGGGGCCGTTGACGACGACATTCGACAAAGTCTTGTGCCAGCCCGTTTCCTCGTCGATCTTGGCGCGCAGGCCCATGGCGTAAGCGACGGCGGACATACTGGCCTCGGCATCGATGGCGGTATCCCAGTTCACGAAATCGGGCCAGATGACCATCACTTCGCGCTGACCGAACTGGCCGCGATAGGTGGTGGCCGCCGTGACGGTGGCGCAGCCATAGGCGGACGCATACACGAAGGCGCGCAGGCGCTGCGCCACGCTGGCCAGCGCGTTAGTCACTGCCTGGGTGTCCAGGCCCGGTGCGCCCAGGATGCGCGGTTTGACGCCCAGCTTGCTTTGTGCGGCCAGCAGCGCCTGGGCGCCCAGGTACTTGCCATCGGGCGAGACGCCGCCCACGGCATTGGTCGTGGTTTCCGCTTCCGTTTCGCCCTCGGCCACGCGCACCACGACCGTCAGGGGTTTGGTCTGCGCGGCGATGGCCGCCAAGGTGCGGTACAAGGTGCCGGTCTTGCCGGCCTTGCCCATGGCGGCCAGCACGTTGGTGACGAGCACGGGCGTGTCAAGCGGGAAGGCGGCCGGGTCGGCATCGTCGGCCGTGGCGATCAGGCCCAGCACGGCGGTGGACACGGTGCGAATCGGGCGCGAACCCTCGTTGATTTCAATGACGCGCACGCCATGGTGGTAGTCGGTGGCCATGTTGCTCTCCTGGTAGGTGATAAATGTCGGGGTGTTACTGGGTGTTGCCTGCATCATCGAAGGCGCGCCGGGCCTCATTCGGCAAGGTGTCGGCAATGCGCTGGAATTCAGCGCTGACGGCCGCTTGCAGCGCCTCGATGTCCTGCGCGGCGGCAACCGTCGGGCAGGTGGTGATGTCGAGCAGCCAGGTGCGTGCTGTCGCGATGGCTTGCACGGTATCGGCGTCGCCATCGGCCATGGCGGCAAAGCCGATGCCGGCCAGACGGTTCAGGATGGCGTCGCGCGTCGTCCGGGTCGCATCAAGGTGTGCGCTGGCGATATCGCGGAACGCGATGGCGGGCGCCTTGGTAATCTTCAGCTTGCCTTTGACAAAATCAAAGGTGGCGCCCACGGGGCGCGCCATCGCGGCGTGGAAATTGCTCAACGGGACTTCCATCACATCGTCGGGCACGCCGTTCGGGTAGTCGATATCGAATGGATAAAACGTTTTTGCGGAAGGGGAGTAGCGGGTGGTCATAGGTTTCCTTAGCGTCCGATGGCGATCCATGGGGTGGCTGTACTTGGGCTGCTGGATGCCCCCACAAAGCCGATGGGCGATTGGCTCTTCCACCAGGCCGAGACAGGCGATGTGCCGGGACTGGAAGCACCGACGAGCACCATGTGCAGCGTCGTAAAGGCGATGGTGAAGCTGACCGCGACATCCGCGCCAGGCGTGGCCGGGGAAATGAACGTTCCCCATTGCAAAATGAGGCCACTCGGCAGTTTCTGATAGCCCGACGTGCCAGTGCTGGCGCCAAATGACGCGGAGGCCGAGAGGGTGCCCGTGCCGATGGCCGCCCATTCATTGGCGCCGATGACAACAAATGTCAACGAGTCGCCTCCAGCTACTTTGACGTTGGCTGTGACGCCGCCGTTGATCTGAATGGTATTGCCGCCTTGCGCGGCGCATGTCACCGGCATGGACGCGATCCCGCCCTGGTTGGAATAGGTGATGCTGGACCCCGTGGGCAGGCCGGCGACGGACGGGAGGTTTAATGTAAAGCCGCCCGTGCCAAAGGTATAGACGAAGCCGCCCACCTGTTCGGCGGTGAGCGTCGCGGCTGCGGAAAAGCCGAACGATGCCGAATGCGTGATGCCGCTGCGTTTAAGCGCTTCGGTTGTGGCAATTCTGGTGCTGACGTCAAAGCGCGCAGGTGTCGGCGCAACGTTATTGAAATAATTGGCAAAGTCGGCATTGCGCCACAGCTCGGCGGTCGAGTCGATGACTTGCCACACGTTTGTCGCGGTCGCCATGAGGGTCAGGAATTGCCCAGGCTTGATCGTGATGGTCGGTACATTGCCGACATCAAATCCAATGATCACGCCTGGCGCGGCAAGAATGGTGCCGGTATTGAAAAGCCCGAAGAACTTGACGCACTTGCCGGAATTGTTGGGAATGCCCAGCGATACCGGGTCGGGAATGGTGATGGCCTTGTCCGCATAAGGGAAGTACAGGGCGCAACCGATATCCTCGGCGGTGAGCGTGCGGCTTTCAATGACGTCGTTATACCGCACCATGTTTCCTTGCGCGCGCTGCACATAATCGGTGTTGGCCAGCTTGTTTGACGCGTCAAACTTCGGCGGTGTCACGATCTCCTTCATGCTGTATTGCGAGTGCGGGTCGGCAGCAGCCAAGTGCTTGGCCAGTTGCTGGTCGCCATAGGCGCGCGCGCTGGTGTCTTGCTGATCGACATAGGCGACCTTGGCCAGCAGCGGGTGCGGGTCTGCAGCAGTCTGGTGCTTGGCCAGTTGCTGATCGCCATAGGTGCGTGCGCTGGTGTCCTGCTGATCGACATAGGCGACCTTGGCCAGGAGCGGGTGCGGATCAAGAGCCGCCTGATGCCTGGCCAGCTGCTGGTCGCCATAGGTGCGTGCATTGGTGTCCTGCTGATCGACATAGGCGAGCTTGGCCAGCAGCGGGTGCGGATCAACAGCGGCCAGGTGCTTGGCCAGTTGCTCGTCGCTGTAGGCACGGACGACGATGTCCTGGTCATCGACATATTTGCGCGTGGCCAGAATGATGGACGGGTCGATTTTCAGCTCGATGGCGGCAGTGCTGGCGACGATCAGCACGATGCGCACCACTTGCGTGCGCCCGCTGCCTTCCATCATCAGGGGCTTGTAGCTGGGCGGGCAGTTGGCCACCGCGCACAGGTCGCCGGCCTCGTCAAAGATACCGATTTCGCGTATCCACCAGCCGCCCACGTCCTCGGGCAAGACTTGCTCGACGATGATCTGGCTGGTGTTGGCCGGGTCGATGCTCAGCTGGTTCAGGCCCGCGCGGCGTACTTCGCGCACCAGCGCCTTTTGCGTGCGCACAGGCATGGGCAAATTGCCATTGCCGTCGCCCACGGCCAGGTTTTTCAGTTTCAGGGTTTGGCCCAGGGCGATGGCGTTGGCCAGCTTGGCCTCGCCCACTTCGGTCAGGATGGCAAAGTATGTGCTCATGGATAGATGGTCAGGGTGTCGATGGTATGGGATGCGCCGGCCTGCAACAGCGTGCCGCGCACTTCGATGGTTTCCGCGATCCAGGGATACACGGTCATGGCGTCGCCGTGGTAGGCGCAAGCGCCCGCATAAATGCTGCCGCGACTTTCCAGATAAATGGCCAGGCCCGTCATGTGGCGGCTGACGGGCTTGGCGTCGGCGATCAGGCGCTCCATTTCCTGAAACATGGCATCGGTGATGCCGGTATCGAGCACGCCGACGTCGAGGCGGAACGTGCCCGGTACGCCCGGCGGCGTGGTTTGCCACCACTCGGTAATGCGGATCAAATAGCCCAGGGACTCGACCACGCGGCGCACGGCGGCAATCGTGCCCTTGTGCTTGTGGATGAAATAGGCCGCCTTGATGGCGCCGCGCTTGATCGATTCGGGCCAGGCGTCGTCCCAGCGGTCGACGGAACAGGCCCAGGCCAGGAACGGCAGCAAGGCGACCGGGCAGCGGTCGGCATTCCACAGCTCGCGCAGCGGCACGGGCACGTTGACCAGCTCGGCGCAGGCCACGGCAATGGCGCGCTCCAGCGCCGTGGTATTGGGCGGCAGGGTGGGCACGCGCTTATTCATCGCGCACCACGACATTCAATTTGATGGCCGTGCAGCGCGCGGCCTGCGTGGCGTTCAGCTCGATGTCCGCCGCCGGGCTGGTCAAGACGACCTTGCGCACGCCTTCGACGTGGACGGCGGCGCTGCAGGCGGATCGATAGATGCTGTGCCCCAGCGGGCGGCGCGGCTGCGACACGCGCACGGCATTGGCGCGCGCGGCGTCCAGCAGGATCGGTACTTCCGGGCCGACGCCAATAAACAAGGTGGCCTCGATCTGGTAGTCGAGGACTTGGGCGGCTTGCACCGTCAGGCGGTCGCCCAGGGGGCGCACTTCCTCGGCATTGAGCGCGCGCGCCACGGTGGCCAGCAGCGCGGCGTCGGCGATGCCGGTGTCGTTGTTGGCCAGCACCGTGACGGTGACACTGGCCGGCGCCGGGCTGGTGGCGCTCGCGTCCTTGACGCGGCCGTCGCTGCTGCGGGCGTGGAATTCGTAGGACGCTTTCGGGCCGGCCACGGACAGGCCGTCCGGCGCTTCCTGGATGCGCAGGCGGTAGGCGTCGTTGTCTTCCATGACGGCGGCCACGGGCGGCAGGGCGTTGGGATTGGCCGGCGTGATGACCAGGCGCGCCACGTTGACGTTGGCGCCCAGCTGGTCCAGGTCGCCGTCCAGGGCAAACGCCAGCATGACGGCCTTGCCCGCCTCGTTGACGCGGTTGCGCAGGATGGTTTCCTGATACGCGTTTTCTTCCAGCAGCTTGGTGGCCGGTTCCGATTCCAGCTCCAACAGGGCCGTCACGGCCGCGCGCTCGGCTTCCGGCAGCAGGCTCACCAGATGGGCTTTGCGTGTGGCGAGGATGGCTTCGAAGTCCAGCACCTCGACCACGCTGGGCGCCGGCAACTGGGTCAGGTCGATGGGCGTGCTCATACGGCGCCCCCTTGCTTGACGGGCACGGCCATCGTGATGCCCTGGCCATTCGCCGTGCCATCGAGCAGCAGCGCGATGTCGCCGTCCGTGTCGCACGTCAGCTGCACGCTGGCGAGCTGCAGGCGCGGCTCCCAGCGGCGCAGGGCAAAGGCGGTGGCGGCATAGATGCGCAACTGCGTGGCGCTGTTCAGGGGCTGGTCGATCAATTCGGGCACTTCGGAACCATAGCGGCGGCGTCGGATGCGCGAGCCGATGGGTGTCGTGAGGATGTCGGTCACCGACTGGCGCAGGTGGTCCAGGCCCGTCAGGCTGCGCCCGGTGGCGGCGTGCATGCCCATCATGCTTGCGGCCCGCCCGACTGGTCGCCGCCGGCCTTGACGCCGCCGTGCGCATGTTTGGCCAGGCTGATGGCGCCGGCCAGCACGTCCTCGCTGGCCTTGACCGTCCCTTGCACGGCCATGGCCACGCCGCCAGCGGCGCCGGCCTTGGCGTTCACGCCGCCATTCAGTGCGGTGGCGCCGTTGACGATCAGGTTTTGCATGACGGTCAGGTTGCCCGTGCAAATGGTGCTGGGCGCGTTCGACGTCACCTTGTCGGCGGTGATGGTGGCCGTGCCGCCGGGTAAATTGGCCGTCAGGGCGTGGGTCGCGTGGTCGTACTGCACCACGGCGCCATCGGGGTAGTGCGTGGTGTGGATGGTGTCGCTGGTTTCGGGCGCATCAAATTCCTGCGAGTACAGCGCCGGCAGGATGACGCCGCGCGTCAGGTCACCGCCTGGCGAAAAGACGAGTACCTGTTCGCCGACGGTGGGCGCCGACCAGGTGCGCGTGCTGCCGGCGCGCCGGGTGGCCCATTTCAGCCATTCGGTGGTGAGCGTCGGCCCGAGCCGCACGCGCGCCTTGGCTCCTTTGACCTCGGCAATGGTGCCCAGGCGGATCAGGTTTTGCAGCAAGCGGAGGAGGTCGGACAGGTCGGCGTTCATGCAGTGCATGTTGCCGAAGTCCGCGTGCGGATGCACGCGGGGGCGGGTTGATAAGCAGCATAGCGGCTTGCTGTTGGCTTTTTAATTAAGTTTAGAACGTAGTAGTTTCGGCTAGATCAAGGAAAAACGTTATTACGCTAAACCTATGGGAATTCACAGTGTCTTATTGAAATACCATCTTTTATCGCCTAATATGAATTTTTGAGTTAATGTATAAATGAAACTTATCTGTTTTTCGATGCAGGGAGGAAATGTGAATAATGAAGATATATTGGTTTTGGAGAAATATAGGCGTTATAGCTATTCGTTGACA
Source organism: Janthinobacterium sp. PAMC25594 (assembly GCF_019443505.1). Lineage (NCBI taxonomy): Bacteria > Pseudomonadati > Pseudomonadota > Betaproteobacteria > Burkholderiales > Oxalobacteraceae > Janthinobacterium > Janthinobacterium sp. PAMC25594. The sequence continues at coordinate 2,204,544 of NZ_CP080377.1, read as the reverse complement.
AGAATGCGGACCGCTGTCAATCGAATGACTAGAGCCGAATCACTAGAAGAGCATGCCCAAGCATTCAAGTGGGCGAATGCTTGGCTGGTAGAAATGAGAGCTTGCTTAAATACATTTGCCCAGTCAAATGCGAGTAATTCTCGGTACTAGTAGAGTTTATCGATGTTGGCCAAGAGCGATTCGCGTATCAAATTTCTATCCATTTCATTTATTCCCAACAACGGCCGTTCCGGGTATTTGTAGATCGGCCCTTTCTTCGATACCTGTCCCTGTCGTCCAAACTGATGCACATGCGCCACGCGCGCCACCCAGCCAAAGAACCCGACCTCGATCTGGTCTCCGGTCGCCTTTACCTTCAGGTGTTTGGCAGTGCGAATCTTGGCAAACATCGCTGCCTTCTGCCGCTTGATTCGTCCATTCTTTCCCTTGAATTCTTTGCGCCGCTTGCGCGCCGGATAAGCCGCACCATCCGGCCCCTGCTGCGCTTTGATGCGCTGTGCCTGGCTGCGGCGCAGGTCGATGGCCACCTTGTGATTGATGGCGCGGCGCTGGGCCGGCTGCAGCTTGGCCAGCAGGGCGCCGGCCCAGGTTGCCAAAGCGTGCAGGTCGTCGCTCATGGCGTCGCCTCGGGCGTGCGCCATTCGGCCAGCAGGGTCTCGCCGTCGTACAGTTTCCAGAACTCGTCCGCGTAGGCCGGCATGTGCTGTATCTCGGCTAGGTGCTTGATGTCGAGGCGGCCCGCTTCGCCAGTCTTGACGGCCACGCGCTCGGTGAGGTCGAGCTTGATGGAAATATCGACTGTTTCATGGTTATTAAAATCGACCTCGAAGGCGATGCCGTGCTTGCGCCGCTCTTCATTGGCCAACAGGTCGAGCTGGTGGACTTTCAGCCAGGCGATCAGGGCCACCATGATGGCGTCCGCGTCGCCCGCGTAATCGGTGACGATCAGGTTGAGCTTGAAGCGGTATTCGAAGGACAGGGAGGCGGTGGCCGACGCCACCACGTTGCCCTCGTCGGCGAAGACCAGCAAGCGGTCGGGGTCGCGCTGCAGCTGGGGAATCGCGGCGGCCAGGTGCTGGCGCAGGCTATTCGGTTTGTACATGGTAGGTGTCTCGCACGGTGTTGTAAGCGTCGATGCAGGCGTTTAGCTGGCGGGTAGCGTCGTCGCCGTCGCCGGCAATGGCGTCAAGAGCTGCCGCAGTCGCTGGGTCAATTTCGGCGCGCGTTTCGTGCCGATGGCCTGCGGTAGCGGTGGGATCTGCAGTTGCGGCGCACTGGCTGCTGGCGACGGGGATTGACAGGCGCACAGCGCCGCTGCGCACGTCATCGTTAAAACGGTCACGTTCAGTTCTCGCATGGGTTTGCTCCTGGGTGAGGTGGTCGGCGCGCAGCATTAGGGCGGCGCCGGCGGCGCGCTCCAGGGTGAGCACGCGGGCGGTGGCCTGGGCCAGTGCGGTGGCGGCGGCGGTCTTGCTGGTGGCCACCTGCCGCTGCAGCTCGGCGATGGCGGCGTCTTTGCGCCAGCCCTGCGTCGTCCAGCCCGCCAGGGCGCCGCACAGCAGGCAGGCGGCCAGCGGGCGCCAGGTGGTCATGGTCACATGGCCACCCGTTCCTTGATCCAGCCGAACAGAAAACGGCGCTGGCTCTTGTTGGCCTCGGTGATGTCCAGGTAGCGCGCCGCCTGCAAGCCGTTCAAGGCGCGCAGCAGTACGGTGGCGCCGTCCTGGCCGCGCCATTTGAGGAAAGCTGCCAGCGCGCCCAGCGACTGCGCGCCCAGGCGGCCGTCGACAAACAGGGCAGGATAGCGGGCGCCCGTGTCATTGAAACCGTTCAGCCAGCGCTGCAGGAATTCGGCCGCGCGGTGCGGGCCCATGTTCACGCCCGTGTCGATCACTTCGGCGCCGATGCCGGCATGGATGGCCAGCACCTGGTCGAACTTCGGTTCCGTGATGTAGCGGGCCGTGTAGATGGCGCGCGCCACCGCCACGGGCAGATTGCGCATCGGCCCTGTGTAGCCGTTGGCGCGCGCCACGGCGACAGTGATGCCGTAATTGGTTTCGCCGCCCTTGTCTTGCGGGTCGTTCACATAGCCGCCTTCGGCGTGCAGGATGGCGTCGATGACGCGCGCGATCAGTGGATTGTCGGTGGTGGCCATCAATGCTCCTTCGCGTCTTTGACCAGCTCGGCGATGTCCTTGTCGCTGCGGCGCTGGAACCACAGAGCGACGGCGCGCGATACCCACCAGCCGGGGGCGCCGACGATTAGATCGATGGCGGAAGCGTTGACCATGGCACCGATGGCGGGGAGCTGGGCGCACAGCAGTTGATACACGGTGCCGCCCAGCAGGCACGAGAACACGCCGGCGCAGGCCAGGCGGGCGACGAATTCGCCCTTGTTGAAGGTGCCGTCGGCATTCAGCGGCGGCAGCACGATGTACAGCATGGCCGCGCCGACCATGCCCAGCGCCGCCTTGAAGCCGTACAGTTTGACCAGGGTGGCGAAACCACCAAACGATTCTGCGGACATTGCTTGAGTCTCCGGGGTGAAGTTAGATAGATTTTTCATGATGGATAAAGGGTAAATGCCAGGATCAATCCCATAGCTGCACAAGATCGGCTGGGGCCACCTGGCCCGTGCTGGTCGTCGGCTCGGGCAGGGTGACGACCAGGCCGGCAGGCAGCACGGCGCCGTGGCGCGCCAGCGCGGGATTCATTTCCAGGGTTTGCTCGACGTATCCCGCACCGTCGCCCAGGTAGCGCCACACCAGGGCGTCTACCGTGTCGTGCTGCTGCGTGCGCACCTGCATCAGATCAGTTCCACGGTGAGGTGCGTGCGGCCGACGATATCGGCGATGGCCCATTGCGCATTGCGCCGCTGCGCGCCGGGCGCCTCGTCCAGCCACTCCATGCTTTTCTTGTCGCTGACGGAGGTGGCCGTGCTGTCGTAATCGCGGTAACGCTCGATCAGATCCGCTTTCGCCGTGCTGTAGACGGCGCGCCGGTACTGCGCCAGCAAGCGGGATTCGCGGTTGATGCGCGTGGCCGGCACGTCCACCAGGGCAGGGACTCCGGCAGCGGCCTGCTTGCCCTGCCAGTCGGCCAGCTCGCGGTTGACGTGCAAGATGGCATCGACCACGGCTTGCACCAGGCGCGCGTCGGTGACGGTGCCGTCCAGGCGCATGGCGTCGCGCATATCGGTGAGAAGGATGTCGGGAAACCAGCCGTCGTTCTCTATGACGCCAGGGGTAGCCGCTGGCGGCGCCGGGGTGGTGCCGGGCGGGATTGACGGGGGCAGGGCCATGAAGGACATACGGGGCGCTTTCAAAATGGGGCGGTGGACGGGGTTCATCAGGCCGAGATTGTTGCCAATGCGTTGGCCAGAATCCCCCCGTGCCGCCGTGCTGCGGGGGATGCTCTTTACGTGGAACCGGCCGCGCGCTTGATGCGCCGTTCCAGCCGTTCCATATCTTTCTTGACGCCGCACGATTCGGACAGGGCGCGGGCGCGTTTCAGCTGGCTCATGGCCGTTTCCGCCTGCGCCACCAGCGCCGGAGCGATGTCGGTATCGTCGGCCTGATCGAGCACGGCGATCATGGCCAGGCCGATGGCCTTGTGCAGCTTGGCGCGCGCCTGGTCGGGCGTGTCGCTGGCGGCCGTCAGTTGCTCGACGGTGCCCAGCACCTGGGCCGCGTGCTGCGGATCGGCGGCCAGCTTGCCGTGCAAGTAGCCTTCGGCGAACTCGTCCAGCATCAAGGTGGCGATGTCGCGGCTGTAGGTGTCGGGCAGGGTGAATTTATGCGCCAGCGCGTATTCGGCCATGACCAGGGCGCGCGCATACTCGCCCGTATCGATGTGCCACACCAGCAGGGTGGCGAAGACGTCATCCTGCGCACCCTTGCCGCCGGCCAGCACGCCGTCGATCCACTGCGCGTAATCCGGCAGCAAGGTGGCCTTGACCTCGATCTTGCGTTCGACGGACTGGATGGATTTCAGGCGCCGGCGGTCATCGGACAGCTTGTAGAGCATCAGCTCGTAGGCCGTGCCGGTGGTCACGCCTTGCGGCGCGGCGGCGCCGGCCGTGCGCTCGGCCAGCATGCGCGCGCGGTGGCGCAGGGCAGGGGAAAGATTGCCCATCACTTGTCTTTCAGCTCGATGTTTTCCACCAGCGCGGCCAGGCCAAAGTCTTCGATCACGTAGGCGTCATTCGACGACTCGTAATTCTCGATGCGGTCGCGCTTGGGCTCGTCCACCACGCGGCGGCGGCGCGCGCCTTCCTGGAAGTAGATCGACAGATTGTCGAAACGCGTGATGAGGATGGCGTTATCGGGGAAGAACGGCACGCGCGCGGCCGGCAAGCCGCCGATGCGTTTCTGGCTGATGATGATGTCGGCTGCCAGGGTTTCCGTGGGCGCCTGCTTGGTGTTGACCAATGGAAAATACTTGTCGTTCAACAGCTTGCGCCCGACGATGGCCACCAGATTGGTGTCTTCCTGATACCACGGGTCCAGCAGGTTGACGGCATCCGTGACGGCCGCGTCGAGGTTGGCATAGTCGGCGCCGTCCACGTCGCCGATGATGATCTTGCCAGGCATGCCGTTGGCGACCAGGCCCAGCACGCGCTCGGGCGCCAGCTCGCGCAGGTGCTGCAGCCAGCCTTTATTCACGTCCTGCAGCAGCGGATTGGCGTCCAGATCGGTGTCAGCCATGGCTTTCACGCCGTTAAAACCGATGACGATGCGGTCGAGCGCCTGGCGCGTCAAAATGGCACTGGCCACGCGCGACTGAAAGTCGGGGAACTTGGCCCAGGCGTCCAGCTTGGCATAGTTCAGGTGCGTGTCGAAGTTGGTCTGTTCGCAGCGGTATTTGGTGCCGTCCAGGGTGGATAGGTCGCGCGTCTTGCGTTCCTTGTCCTTGGTGTTGGTGCGGCCGGCAATCGGGCCGGACACGCCCAGGCCCAGCTTTTCGCCTTCCTGCTCGGTCACGCCGATGATGTTCACTTTCGTCAGGAACTCGCTCGATTCCTGCATCTTCGTTTCCAGCTTCTGCTGCACGCTGGGCGTGACGCTGAAGGTCTTGGCCACGTTGTCCGTGTCGTTCAGTTGGCCCAGGCGGGTTTCATATTGGCCAAATACCTGGCGCGTTTGCTTTTTCATAATTCAGTGCTCCGTTGTTGAATGGGGTGTCGTGGAATGGCGCGGGCGCTTAAAACTCGGTCTGCACGGCGCCGTCGTTGCCGGTGGCGGCCGGGCGGCGCGGGCCGTTGCCGGGCGCTTCGTCCATCTGCGCCTTGAAGGCGGCCAGCTCGTCCTGCGTGGCCTTCAATGCCGTTTCGGTTTTCTCCAGGCGCGCCAGGGTGCCCGTGTAGTTGTCGTTGGCGGTGACGACGTGGCCGGCCAGCGCTTGCACGGCTTCGCTGATGTCGGCGAACTGCGCGGCGTCGGTGCCGGATTTATTCGAAAAGCGCGACAGCAGGTTTTTCACGGCGTCGGCCAGCTTGGTGCCCTGCGGCTCGTCAAATTCCAGCGTCACCTCGACGGCGGACGTGAACAGGTTGGCGCTTTGCTGTTTGCGGCCGGCGGAAAATTTCAGCGCCTCGGTGCCCAGGCTGGCGGGGCTGTCGGTGACGCCCAGGCCGACCAGGTAGGGCTGCGACGAGTCGGCAAAGTCGGGCTGGATTTCCAGGCTGGTGTACAGCTTCTGTTTCGCCTTGTTGATGGCCACCAGTTCCGGCGTGGGTTCGATCTGCGCGAACAGGGCCAGTTTCTTGCCGCTGTCGGTGTCCACCTCTTCGGCTTTCACCGCGATCACGTCGCCGTAGGCCTTGAACTGGCTGTCGGGCAGGATGCCCCGGATGTGTTCCAGCCAGATGCGCGCGCCGTAGGTCTTCGGGTTGTAGCTGGCGGCGATCTGCTCGATGGTGGCGCGGTCGATGTTGCGGCCGTCCGTGGTGGCGCCTTCGGTGGCGACGCGGAAGAATTGGGATTTAGGCATGGTGGCGTGTCTCGGTTGATCGGATAACGCCATGGTCAACGTCTTGGCGCCGCGATTCAATGCGGTGCGGGTTGCTATGGGCCATAGCGACTTTTGTCTTCCCCCGCTCCGCGCGCGCGCGGCCTACGCTGGCGGCATGCTGACAATCGAGAAAACAAGCGAACAAACGGCGGACGAAAAAATCGCCGAACTGGCCGTGCCCGAGTCCGAACCGCGCCGTGCCGCGCGCGCCCTGTACTGGAAGGGCTGGCGCATTTCGTCCATCGCCCGCCACCTGGGAATCAAGCGCAGCACCATCAACAGCTGGAAGGCGCGCGACGAGTGGGACAAGGCCCAGGCCATCGAGCACGTCGAGGCAGCGGCCGAGTTGCGCCTGGTAAAACTGATCGAAAAAGAGGTCAAGAGCGGCAGCGATTACAAGGAAATCGATCTGCTGATGCGCGCTATCGTGCAGGCGGCGCGCGTGCGCCGCTACGAGCAACCGGGCGGCAACGAGGTCGATCTCAACCCCAATCTGGCGAACCGCAATGCCGGGCCGAAGAAGAAGCCGACGCGCAACGATTTCAGCGAAGAGCAGAAAATCCAGCTGCTCGACGCCTTCCAGGACTCGCTGTTCGATTACCAGAAAGTTTGGTATCGCAACGGCGACCAGCGCACGCGCGCCATCCTCAAGAGCCGCCAGATCGGCGCCACCTGGTATTTTGCCCGCGAGGCGCTGGCCGACGCCATGCAGACGGGCCGCAATCAAATTTTCCTGTCCGCTTCCAAGAGCCAGGCGCACGTCTTCAAGCAATACATCGTGCAATTCGCGCGCGAGGCGGCCGGCATCGAGCTGACGGGCGATCCCATCGTGCTGCCGAACGGCGCGCATCTGTATTTCCTGGGCACGAACGCGCGCACGGCGCAGGGCTATCACGGCAATTTTTATTTTGACGAATTTTTCTGGACGCAGAATTTCCAGGAGTTGAATAAGGTGGCCTCGGGCATGGCCATCCACAAGAAATGGCGCAAGACGTATTTCTCGACGCCATCCTCGACCACGCACCAGGCCTATCCATTCTGGACGGGCGAGCTGTTCAACAAGCGCCGTGCCAAGGCGGACCAGGTCAACATCGACGTGAGCCATGGCCGCCTATCGTCGGGCTTCACGGGCGAGGACAAGATCTGGCGCCAGATCGTCACCATCCTGGACGCGGAGCGCGGCGGCTGCAACCTGTTCGACATCGACGAGCTGCGCAACTTCGAATACAGCCCGGACCAGTTCGACAACCTGCTGATGTGCAATTTTATCGACGACTCGGCCTCGGTCTTCCCGCTGGCCGAGCTGCAGCGCTGCATGGTCGATTCCTGGGTCGAGTGGGACGACTACAAACCGTTGCTGGGCCTGCGCCCGTTTGGCAACCGGCCCGTGTGGATTGGTTACGACCCGGCCTTGAACGGCGACAGCGCCGGCTGCGTCGTGCTGGCGCCGCCCATGACGGCCGGCGGCAAGTTCCGCATCCTGGAGCGCCACCAGTGGCGCGGGCAGAGCTTCGAAGACCACGCCGACGCCATCCGCCAGATGACCCAGCGCTACAACGTCGAGTACATCGGCATCGATACCACGGGCATGGGCATCGGCGTGCTGCCCATCGTGCGCGGCTTCTTCCCGGCTGTGACGGCCCTGAACTACTCGCCTGAAGTCAAAACCCGCATGGTGCTAAAAGCCAAAAACATCATCAGCAAGGGCCGGCTGGAATTCGATGCCGGCTGGACCGACATCGCGCAGTCCTTCATGGCCATCCACAAGACCCTGACTCCCAGCGGGCGGCACGTGACCTATGTCGCCGGCCGCAGCGACGAAACCGGCCACGCCGATCTGGCATGGGCCTGCATGCACGCCCTTGATCACGAGCCCTTCGAAGGCACCACCGACAACCACCACTCTTTCATGGAGATTTATTCTTGAGAAAAGCACGACACTTGCGCGCGCGCGGCCAGCAGGCCCAGGGCGCGCCATCAACAGCGGCCACGGCGCCGGCCGCCGCCGGCATCGAGGCGTTTTCCTTCGGCGACCCGACGCCCGTGCTCGAGCACGCCGATATCCTCGATTGCTTCGAATGCTGGAAGAACGGCCACTGGTATGAGCCGCCCGTCAACCTGGCCGGCCTGGCCAAGTCGTTCAATGCCGGCGTGCACCACAGCAGCGCCATCCACTTCAAGGCCAACGTGCTGACGTCCACCTTGATGCCGACGAAATATCTGTCGCGCGATGGCTTCAAGCGCATGGCCCTGGACTATCTGACCTTTGGCAATGCCTACCTGGAAGACCGCCCCAGCCGTAGCGGCAAGGCGCTGGCGTACCAGCATGCGCTGGCCAAGTACATGCGGCGCGGCGTCGATCTGGACACGTATTTCTTCGTGAACGGCTACCAGGCCGTGCACCAGTTCGACAAGGGCCGGGTGTTTCACCTGATGGAACCGGACGTGAACCAGGAGTTGTACGGCGTGCCGCAGTACCTGAGCGCGCTGCAATCGGCCTGGCTCAACGAGGCGGCCACCTTGTTCCGCCGCAAGTACTACAAGAACGGCTCACACGCCGGTTTCGTGTTCTACATGACGGACGCCGCCGCGAACACGCAGGACGTGGACAACCTGCGCCAGGCCATGCGCGACAGCAAGGGGCCGGGCAACTTCCGCAACCTGTTCATGTACGCGCCGAATGGCAAGAAGGACGGCATCCAGATTCTGCCGGTGTCGGACGTGGCCGCCAAGGACGAGTTTTTCAACATCAAGAGCGTCACGCGCGACGACCAGTTGGCCGCGCACCGCGTGCCGCCGCAACTGATGGGTATCCTGCCGAACAATGCCGGCGGCTTCGGCGCCGTCGAGCCTGCCGCGCGCGTCTTCGCCCGCAATGAACTGGTGCCGCTGCAGGCGCAGTTCGAAGCGATCAACGAGTGGGCCGGCGTGGAAGTGGTGCGTTTCGCCCCGTATGACCTGGCCACAGGCGGGGAGGGTGCGGCATGAGCGATCACATCGATAACACCGACAAGATCATCTTCGCCGAGGTGGCGCGCGGCCTGGCCGCTGTGCGGCGCCGGCTCGCCCTGGTGGCGCATGGCTGCTGCCATTACTGCGACGAGGCGCTGGCACCCGAGCTGTTGTTCTGCAATGCGGACTGCCGCGACGACTACGACAAGGAGCAGGCGGCCAAGGCGCGCGCCGGCCGCCCAGGATGAGCGCCACGCCGCGATAGCCGGCAGGGCAGGGCCGCGACAGCTCAGTCACGCCAGCGCGCCCCAGTCACCGCACAAGCCGCCCACGAGGCGGCTTTTTCACGTCCAGACGAATGATGTTGCCTCGGAGGCAAGAAAAAGGTCAGTTTCGGCCCGGCGCGCGCAGTTGTCCCCCCTCCACACCTGCCCGCTATATAGGGGTCTTTTGACTCAAATTTGCGCCATGGCCGAAGGCGCATGAGGACTGGCGCGGCAGGGCGAAGAGGGGGGCATGCGATTTGACGCATTTTGACGCACTTTGAGCAGTTTTTCGTGCGGGTGGTGCGATGGCGTTAGAAGGGCGGTTTTCATACGCTAGCGGGATGAGACCCACGACGCGTAGCGGGTTCGTTAGGCTTTCTTAATCATCATACCTTCGGTGAGGAATCTGTCGTGGCAGGCGTACTGTAAAAGTAACCCCATCATTAACACTTGAGGTAACAGATATGTCTCCATCGTGTGCTGTGACAATTTCCTTCACTACATACAACCCCAAGCCTAAATTCTGCATGCGCGGTCCCACACGCTCGCTGGCGGGGCGTATGGCGAAGCGCTTGATGGGGTCGAACAGCGTTCGTAGTACTGTAGGGGAAATTGCCTCTGCGTCGTTATGGACTGTGTAGGTGATTTCTTGTGGCGAGCCAATGATTGAAATTGTGATGGCGCTGTTAGCGGAGCTATGTTGGATTGCATTAGATATTAGATTTGAAAATGCTTGGCCCATGCGCTGGCCATCCCAGGCGCCGGTCAAGTTCCCCTCGGCTACCAGTTCAAACCTGCGGTCAGGATGAAAGGCCTTTGCTTCATCGAGGGTATGCTGGCATATTTCTAACAGGTCAACCGTGCGTGGATCAATCGGTATCCCATTGCCAAGGTGGGTGGTTGAGAAGTCTAGGAGGTCGCGTATGATCGCATCCATGCGTTTTGAACTATTCAGAATGCGTAGCCCCACCTTCAGCGCTTTGGAAGGCAAGGTTTGATCCATCAGCAGTATTTGAGCGCCCATGCTGACCGCCCCGAGTGGGGTACGCACATCGTGCCCAAGAATTGCGAGAAATAGGTTTTGCGCCTCACGCAGCATTTGCGTGTAACGAGCCATGGATTCGGTTTGAGCCTGATCAATTGCCTCGTTGAAGCGTATGATGTCCTGGATATCCTCCCGCGAGGTCAGTTCCGTACTCTTTGCCCATAATCTCAAAACGCTGGACCTTAGCGCCCTGTATTCCGCCATCACCTGTTCGCCGGAAAAACCAGCCGCGACCCGTTCTTCAGCATGTAGTTCTGCTGCAGTATCGGTGTCTGAGGAAACCGCTTTGCCCTGCGACTTCGCAATGCTTTCATGTTCTGTTTGTGGTGTATCAAGATCTCTCGCAACGACCCGGAGTACTGCCGCCGCATGGTCACGTAGCTCGACTTTGGTTGCATCCTCAAGGGGAGCCAGCGATCCGGCGAAGTCTTCCCATTCCACTAGTATTACTTCAAGATTTGAGACGATGAAAGTCGATAATTTCATTGGCTACCTTGCATAAGTTTAATCGGTGCGGCAGCGTATTCATTCAGCAACTTCTTCACTTCCAGTAACAGGGACTCTGCCAGAAAGGGTTTACTGATAAACGCCTCATAGCTATCCCCCGGAGCCACCTGGCGACGCGGCGAGCCACTCATCAGTAAAATTGGCAGGGTGCTGCTACTGTATTGAGTGCGCAATTGTTGACTGAGTTCCAAGCCTGATTGGCCAGGCATGGCGCAATCCGAGATGAGCATATCCGGCTTGCGAGCCAGTATTTTCGTAAGTGCCTCCTCGGCACTGTGCGCTAGTTGCACTTCGTATCCGCTGGCCTCCAAGACCATCGAACAGGTTTCCGCCAAGTCGACATCATCTTCTACAATTAAAATCATCTATTTCTCCGGTTTTCGCCTTTGGAACCGAAGGTAAGGCTCGGCTTGGGGAAAAGCTAACCCCTACGCAGGGTCGTACATTTCCACAAGGAAATCCGTACGCTACCGCACGTTACCAAATGTAACTGCGTACATCCGGGTAAACCTAGACTTTTTTGTACCTATGTTCATGTGTAGGTAAATTAGTAGGTATGGCTGTTGCATGGCGCGTGAAAGCAGCATGAAACCTAGCTATTCGCATTACACCGCTTCCGCCAGGAAATAAAGAAACCGCCTTCGGGCGGTTTCTTTATTTCCTGGCGGAAGCGAGCAGGGCGCCTTTGTGCCCTGCGTGTGAGATTCGAAGGGCTGGGCCTACCGGCCAAGCCCGCCCCGAATCCTCCCGATGCTGCCGCTAGGCGGCAGCATCGCGCGCCCACGGCGCGCGTTCGTGGCCCTAATCAGGTCTTCAACTGAGCCAGCTTTCACAGCACCCAACACATCAGTTCGTGTCCGAATGGCGGACCTGCCCCTGGCGCCAGCGTTGATTTTTCGGCATCACTTTGGTCAAATGTGCTTGACAAGCAAGTGACGAAATGTTGGTTCGATGTTTTTGCTATGCAGGAACGTAACGATTTCCTCCAGTGTGGCATCTGCCAAATATACCCCGCTTGCACGTGGCAACGCTGTTGAATCGTTTTCGACAGGTAGTGTATTAGGTGCCCATTGTTCTTCGTCCGGGGCGGTCAATGGTCCGCTTCCCAACAACCCATCGTTCAGCATGTCCAAAACCTCGGCGAAGTCGCGCTCAAGGTCGGTGGGAATTTCGTAACCAAGGGCGCGGTTCAGTGCTAGCCATGTGGTCTCAGGTCGTGGGCGGGCAAACTCGCCGCAGTCCGGTTCTTCGTAACGGCGCGGCATCACGCCATGAATGTTGGCGGCTCGCGCCAAAGCCGCGCGGCTCATGCCAAGCAGTTCGCGACGCGCCCTCAACGCGGCAGGAAACTCGAGTGAATATGGATGGGGCAGCATGTTTTTCGAGGATGGGTGTGGAATAGGTTGCGACATTTTTACCTAAAGTTGTATTGGGTTGTATTTCTGGCGTTTTTCGATGTTAAATATAACCTCTCCACCAAGATAATGCAATAAAAAGTCGTATTGAGTTGTTCTTGTTGGAAAAAGGGCGACTTTTTTATCTTGAGTGCCAGATTCGTATGGAAAAGTTGCTATTGAGGTACGCCGCATCCGAGTCAGCAGTGCAATACCACCTTTCCGACAAAGGCAGTTCGCACAAAAAAACGTTTCCGCATCGACCGTGTGGAATGGTGAAAACAGTACGTAACAAGGTGATGCAAAAACATTGCCTACGGAACGAAATCCCGCGTAAGTATTTGAAATATATGAAGTATTTTGAAGACTTGAAAACTAGCGACGGGTTACACTGTTCGTGAGTTCGAATCTCACCGCTTCCGCCAGTTCACCATAAGTGATTGATTTCGCTTATTATTAAGGGGTTTTACTACCCTTTGGTACAAATGACTGGTACAAACCACAAGCAGAGAGCGACGTCGACAGAAGAGGTCGATATGCTCCCAAATCTACGTAAGACCCAATCCGGGTATGTCTATCTGAAGACGGTACCTGCTGACCTTCGGGCGGCGATAGGCAAGACCGTCATCAAGAAAGCGCTAGGGCGCCAATTTAGTGTGGCGAAAGCAATGTGGGCTGAGTTAGAGTCCCAAAGCACCAAGCTCTTTCAAACAACTAGGCAGCAATTAGCACTCGGTCAGCGCACCGAGGGTGCCGTCGATGCATATTTGAAAAAAGACTCTGCAAAAAGGCTGAAGGCATTGGATGCTAATCGTCCCGGCCTCGGTGAACAGTTATCCGCTTTGTATCTCGCAGGACTTTCAGCTGACTACACGGCACGCAGCCGCCAGGAACGCTGGATGCACAGTGACGAGCCAGACGAACTGACGGCCGACGTAGCTGCTGTGCTTGCGAGTATCAAAAATGCGGTCGTTTTGGGAGATGTATCGGCTTTTATACCGATCGTGGAACAATTGACGCTATTCCGTGGCTACCGATTAGTCGATCCTACAGGCGAAGACCTCCAAGCGCTGACATACGAATTCCTGAGGGCTGCACAAGAAGGCTGTCAAATTCTGGCTGCACGGCAGCGCGGGGAGTTTGCGCAGCCGGTACTTCCTGACGCGGAGCCACTTCCAGCTGCATGGGAAATTGGTGCCACGTCCTCAGTTATCGCAAAGGGTAAGGCTAGGCTCTCTGACGTCACGCCTCTTTATGTCAGGAGGCTCTCTACACATGGACGCAAGACGCAGACAACAAATTTCTCGTGGTGGAAACGCCTCATCGAATTTTGCGGAGACAAGGTCTTAGAGGATGTGTCCTCTCTGGATATCTATAAGTTCTTCGAAAGTCGCCTTCATGCAAGTGAAGCTGCATGGAGTATGAAATATTGCATGAAAGTTCGAGCCGGATTGGCAGAAGCCTTTGGTGAGGCAAAAACGCAGGAGATGTGTCCTCGCAATCCGGTCGTAGAGTTGGACAATATGCCCAGAATAACGGCGGCGGAGGAGAAGACACGAAAGCGGCCACGATACCCATACTCGACCTCGCAATTAAATACTTTGTTGTCCTCTGCTTGGTATGACCCTGGAGCTCCAAACTGGAGAGGGCGGATGAAGTGGGACCTTGGTGCACGATATTGGATTCCCTTAATCTGCCTTTATCAAGGATTTAGGGTGCGTGAGCCGTTGCAGCTTCTTGCCAGCGACATCATTGTTGAAGCTGGATTCGTATTGGTGAGAATTCAGGTGACGGACGAAGCTGAGTCGGAGGCTCAGGGTTTGCCAAAACGAAGTGTGAAAAACGAAGCTACGCGCCGGATCGTGCCGATTCATCCGATCCTGCTGGAGTTGGGTTTTATGGATTTTGTGGCATCAGCAAAAAAACGCGGTGCAATGTCGCCGCTATTCCCCTCCGCCATCCCTGAACGCTCCAGTGAGCAGCCAATATGGGGTAGAGCATATGAGCAACGATTCGTACCCTTTGTACGTGATGTGCTCGGCTTTGGTGCTGGGTACGGTAATCATAGTTTCAGGCATACACTTGAGGATTGTTTGCGCAACGCGCAGTTTGACATGAGTTGGCCCGCCGGTTTGGGACAGTTCTACAGCGGCCGCACGTTGCCGAGTGATGCAGATAGAAATTTCTTCTTGAAGTTGGGAAGTGAACGAAAATATGGAAAAGGTTACGATCCGACTTTAATGATGCCTTTTGTCAAAAATCTCCAATACAAAGGGCTTAGTTTACCCAAGCCGTTTTCCAGTTGGTTGGATGGAAGGCCAGCTGTCGATAGCCATCTCATTTCCGTGTTGGATGGGGAATGGGGAGGTGACTGGCGAGGAACAGGGAGGGCCGTTCCAAATCATGAAGCGATTCAGTCATAAGACTTAACGGGCTTTGCTCCCTGTTTGCGTTTGATAGGGAGTTGAGGAAGCTCCAGGTGATTCATACTGAGAGCAGCGATTTGCTTCATTCTGACAGAACTGTGGTATGTCGCTGTTATCGATTACGATGAAGCGCTATCCGGCCACACTGTTATATAGCGTTGCGAGGCGCGCTAATCGGGCATCTTGAGCTAGTCGTACAGCTTTTGTGTCGAGTCATCGTGTTGATAGACGCCGAATCGGGATTAGGGGGCGCTGGGTTGTACATGGAGATACAGGCATCTCGATCTAATCGAGGTAGACTATTTGCAAAATAAAAAAGTGCCTGTCACTAAGCTAGTTTTTGTAATAAATCCTGAAATTCGCGCGTGGGGCGCCAGCGATGCGGATTAAAGTTGAGTATACGGGATACCTCAACAATCTTAAACCGCAATGACCGATATTCCGCTTTGCACGCAAGAGCTTCTCATTCCTAGCGCAACCGCGCAGGCATCTGTCCCTTCCATCGGCCTGAGCGCCGACCAACTTTTCAACCAAGCATTCAATACGCCGCGTGACAAGCGTAGGCCATACCTTTGTGTAGAGCGCTGCTCAGCCGCGTGAAGGCCCGCTCAAAGAGCGGGCATACCATCCATCACTGCTCAAAAGCGGGCAGTTACCCTATCTAACCCGCCGCACAGCGGAGGAAAAATTTTATAGTGCGATTCCGCTCTCGGCGGCACGTCGCCAACTCGAGGCCAGCTAATAGTTAGCTGATGCGGCACACCTAACAGAGGTGTGCCTTGTTCACCAAAGAGCAAATTCTCGCGCGTCTTAACGACCGCCACGAGCAATTCTTGGCTTCGCCATTCGGAAAGCCAGGTAAGGCTCATCAAGACGCCATTCGGCGTACGATTGATGCGTTAGATCAGTCCTTCAGTCACTATGTGGTACTTTCGGATGACGAACGTGCCAAAGTGAGAGGTCAGTGGCTAGGGCTCGCTGCCAAGCTGGGTGTATCGGTCACTACGCAGAGCTATAGGGCAGTTCGAACGCACACCAGTTTGCCGCCTCAGGTGCTCGCTTTTTTTGGTGATGACGTGAGCTGCCTACCTCATCGGCCTCAAGCCACTGATGACTATTCGCTGGGTATGTCGCACTCCAGCTGGGAGAGGGCGAAGGATCTAAGGTCAGTGGAGCTAAATCCGCCTGCGCATGTGCATTGGCTGATATTTGATTGCGACCATTCCGATTACGAACGCTGGAGGACCGCGGGCTTGCCTGAGCCATCGTTCATCACGATCAACCCGGACAGCGGCAATCACCATCTGGTTTACCGTCTTAGCTCCCCAGTATGTCGCTCAGAGCGAGGCCGTTACCGACCGCTTGCTTATTTACGCGTAGTCAAGGAAGCGCTACGTCTGGCTGTGGGGGGGGATCTAAGTTACAACAGTCTACTAACGCAGAATCCCATGCACCCAGCTTGGTTGACGGTTCGATCAGCGAAGATGCCTGCGTATACGTTGGCAGAACTCGCAAAGAACGTTGTTATTAAGGCATTTAGGAGGGGTAGCAATAAGAACTGGCAGCGTGCTTCGTTAGAGAGTACCCATTTGGTGGAAGTTGAAGTTGGTGGCCGCAATCGAGCCCTTTTCGATGCTGTGCGACATTGGGCCTATAACAATGCCCAGTCCATGGATGGTCTCCAGGACTACGCTGAGCGTTGTAACGGCTTTTTCCAGCACCCATTGGGACACTCGGAGGTCATCGGTATTGTTCGCATTATCGAACGTTATATTGGTAGTCGTCGTTATTCAAGACGGTCAGGGTTCGATTTCTCCGAGAAGCAGGCAGCGCGTGGCCGGCTTGGCGGAAGACCGCAGACGACGGCAGTTAGTCAGCCGTGGGTTGTCGCACAAGTCTCCAGGTCAACTTGGTATCGGCATAAGCGTGCAGTTTCTGCGCAGACACATCCTGGCGACTTGCAACATCGGAAGACGCAGCTTGTCGGAAGACCAGCAACGACAATGGGCACCCACCCGTGGATTCAACAAGGTGTATCAAGAGCGACCTGGTATCGCCACCGCAAAGCCGAAGGTGATTCTGGTGAATCACTGTGAGACGAAATCCCATCGGACAAAAGCCATATCAGATAACCCAAGAGCGACACCGCGCGGCAAGCCTGCTAACGTGTATGCCGCCCCAGGCCGCACGCATGTTACGCGAGCTGGTTTCCAATGCGGCCGCCCTTGTGTGTTTCTCTGGAGGGCGCGGTCGATTCGATAACGCTCATAGCATTAATCATTCATTTTCGAAGCCGCCAAGGCCAGGCTCGAACCCGGTGAGGTGAGATTCGAAGCCACCATAGAAGTTCACATCAACGGAGTTGATGTTGCTCATGTCATTGAGCATGTCATCGACGTTAGTAAGACCGAACGTATTGCCGTGAAGGTCGATCACATCATTGAGCATCGGCAAGCCGGTTGCTGGGTTGAGTAACAACGGCATAGCGTCGACTTCGTCAGTGGCGGTTAATGCGTCCGCAGCTATAGCACCAATTCCGGCGGCACGATGCAGATTAAATTCATGCTCCGTTAGTGCCATATCTGCGACAGCTTTTTTTTTCGATTGCGTGGTAGGCCCCTTGTATGCAGCAGCTTCATCACGTAGACGCAAACGAGTCGCTGTTTCCAGCCATGTGCTGAAGTCAGCGCTCATTTTTAGCACCAAGCCGATTGTCACGTCTTCAGGGGGCAGGTCGAATTCCTGGCACATGAACTCCGTGAAAGCGTAGCGGCCGCTATCTCGTTCGCGCGATTCAATGCCCTTGCGAACGATGGCGCGGGCCAGGCTTTTATGCAGGTATATCATCAGCGGTAGAGCTACGATGAAGGCGAGCAGGGCGCCAGTAAAACCGAATTTGACAAAAGCAAGGGTAACAAGGAACAGCGGAAGAAAGACCGTGAGCTGGCGGAGTTCTTCGAAAGCGACCCGGTTGGTTGGGCGCGAAGGAATAGGAACTGTGTTCCAGTATTCCAAGTTGTGGTGTGCTGTCACCAGCAGGTCGACAGCGAGGCGGAGATATGTGACGGGCACCATCTCTGTGCGAGGGTCGCGGTGTCCGATAGGAAGTGTGGCATTCATAGCGATACTTTCGATTTTTCTAGGATGCTTTGAGCGGCTGCATAAAAATGAATACAAAAACATTAATGCTGAGTTAGCGAGAAGGCATTGATGAGCACGTCGTTCGCTGCTCACGGCAGCGTGGCCGACCTGAACACCAGGAGACGTACTAAACTTCAGCCGGTACCTGGGTTGACATCCATATCGGTGGCAAGATCGGATGCCATGGGAGTACTGACTGTCTCCTCGCAGTGGCAGGGACTGTGTATTCAGCAAAGCCTTAGATTCAACCGGCCGACCTCACTGCAACGGCGGACCTTGCATTTGCTAATGCTTTCGCTTAGCTGCTTAGCCCCGCCACATACGCTCTAGCAAGGTAAGGGCGACGAGCAGGGCTGTGATACCCGCGCCGACCATAAAGGCGATGACCGCAAGTCCCAGTGCCACGTGAGCGGTCAGACTGCTTGTGAAGTACATGAAGGCCACTAATACAGTCCATCCGATTAAAGCCAGCATGAACCCTAGGCGCGCGAGTCCAGCGCACTCAACGATGACAGTCACACACACATCGATGGGCGCCCAGAAAAATGCATACATGCGCCGGCTCAACGGTGTCTTAAATTTCACTACAGGCAAATCTTTCATTCTCACTTCGACTCTCCCTGCCTCTTTTTCTTACGAGTCACGTTGCTTAGTTATTGAAGAGCCCCGTTTTCTTTGACACATCTGACTCACTCATCGAATAACGCTTGACGACATTGCTTCCGTCGAACATCACAACAAGTTGCTTCTTCTTCCCGCTCGCGCTACTGCCAAACAAGTTCACCACGGGGATATAGTTGATAGCGTCCGCAGACATCTTGGCGAACTCATAGTTCCAAACCTCCAAACCTCCATCCGTAAACGTGGTTTTTTCCGGTGACCCAAACATTTCCCTCACTTCTTGTTTGGTTGTTTTCCCCTCAACAATCTTTGTCGATACCGATGTCTCGGTTTCAGTGCGAAGCTTTTCATTGCCGACCGCGGCACATCCAGCCAATGTTATTGAAATTACAAAAATAGCAACTGCACTCCCTTTCATACTTTCTCCTATGTTGTTCGAATGACTGCAGAGCCCTAAAAGACCTCTATGAGTGACATTTTTAAATATATCACTTCCTTTTGAAAATGTCACTCATATCGTGTCGCCTCATATAGGTCTGCTCCCTAATATCCTTGTATTTGGGCTTTGTATGAGGACAGAAGAAGAAGCACAGATTTGCGCTACTTTTGGTAAGCACCTTGCGCAACTGCGCAAAGGAATGGGCTGGTCACAAGAAAAGCTGGCGCTTGAAAGTGGAATCGCTCGGAGCTATATCGGAGACGTAGAGCGGGGACTCCGAAATATAGCCCTAGTAAACATTTGTAGGATTGCCGATACTTTGAAGATTGAACCGGCAGAGTTGATGAAGTTCAGAGAGGCCGCAAGCAGGTAACCGTGTGGCGTGTGCAGCTCCAGAGCCGGCTCACCCCGACAGCCGGAAAATGGCAGTGCAATGACTTGCGGCACTGGTACCGCCGCCGATATCGCAGGCGTATGCTATTTAGCCAAGCTCCAAACTTTGGTGTGATAGCGGGTGCAAAGGCTTTAGCTCAGGATATTCGCTAAGCAAACGCGAAGGCCAGGCTAGTAATAGATACCCTTCCCGAACTAAATTCATCTCCAGACGTGCGAGGCAGAAGCGTAATCCAATCGCCTCGAGCTGATCTTTGATGAAGGCGGCCCTTGCGAAGTCGGCGTCCTCCGCCGAATTTATTTTGTCGCTGATTTCTTGCAAAATTTGCTCGACGCTCATACCGACCTCTTCAACAACAAGGTTCAGGATCGCAAATCGCAAGCGATTTTCCTCCTGTGCGCATGGCGTGGAGCCTCGAGATTCGAAATAGTTAAGACTTGGGGATGCCGTTCCCCCCACTTTCACTGACAGCCCACCTTCTATTACGCGAAGATGCGCGCGACTTTTCGCCTTCTGTATTGGTTTGCTCATTTGCTCATATTAGCACGCGCTACGGTTCTGGAAGGTACCGGCGGCATGGGGACTGCTCTGTAGAATCGCCTCTGGTATCGCACGAAGCTATTCAGGTAACAGTACCGAAGGTGGTGAGAGCAACGCATAGCTGACGTGGTTGAGGAGGCTCGCGATGTGGTGCACAGCATTGGAGAAAGCAGCGATGTGAGGGGCGTAGCCCAACACCGGTATATTCCGGTCCTAGCTGTTTGTCAACTTAGGGGTTCTTTATTCGAAAACGCTACTGGCGATAATTCCAACGTATCGCTGTTCAGCAGGAAAACCTTTAAGTACTGTGAGAGGATTCGCGCGTCACTTTCTTTCACTTGACGGGGCCATCCCGATTCCGGCCCATGCGTCAACGCCTTACGCAGGCGGTCAGCAATTGTTTTGGCTCCGGGGGCTGTGATGATGAAGTGTACCTGTGTGATGCGCTTATCGTTGGTCATGGCTCTCATGCTTGCGATGACCTTCGTGAGGTCCTTGTTGCTGCGAAAGCCGTTTTCTACTTCAACCCAAACTAGGCCGTCCGGTCGGTCGAGCACAACGTCCGGAATCTTGTTCAAGATTTCTCCTTCATAGCTGGTGTACGCAAGCTGTCCCATCGGGGACAGACCCGCGCGAATTTCCAGTTCAGACCATGCGCAGCCATCCGGAAAAAGGCCTACCGTCGCCGCGTACACCGAGTTGCACGCTGTGCGGTGGCTGTGTGCATGCCGCAGCCAATCGCGCGCGTGCGCCTTTCCGTAGGGCAGGGGATCTCCGTTCTCGGCGAGCCATGCCGCACCAGCCGCAGTGACTGCTGCGAGTTGTTCGCCGTTGACGCTGTCGCCATCTCGCCTGGTAACAATATAGCCGCGCTTGAGGAGCCAGCGCAGTGTCCGACCTGCCATCTTCCTGGTGCTATCGTCGCAACGCCACCAGACCATCTTTGCAAGCTGGCGTGTTGTTGCATAGCCGAGGCGTGCCAGCGCCCTAAGTACCAGCACTCGATACTGCATCCCTTGTTCCCGTTTATTCATATTGCGCTCCAGAGTGTATGTATCTCCGTATAGCGCCACCAGCGGGAACATGAGCGAAACAGCTTTTCGGTGAGTTCTCCGACCTCACCCTACGCCCACTGACGTGGGCTGCGCGGGGGGATAAATTCCCCCTTGCGGCGGGACGAATTCGGCTTCACGGGCTGGACGCCCTACCGAATTCTTGGACCTAGGGGTCCACCACGCCTGCGGCCCCTCGCGCGCTCGGGCAACCACCTACAGCCGGCGCTCCACCTGTGGGTGTCGCGGTCCTGGCGGACTCACCTCCTTCCCCATTTGCCGTCAAGCCGGCAACGGGGGCCCTGGTCGGTTCCCTTCTGTAGGTGGTTGCCCGACCGCGGTCGGGGCCGGGGCTATACGCCCCCGAACTCGAGGTCGGCGCTGGGGCGCCTAGCGGCCGAGGGCCGCTCCCTGTCGTCGGCTCCCCCAGAGAGCATGCCTTGGCCGTGGGCGGCCAGGCACCACTCCGCGCGCGAGCGCTGCGTGGCCCTTTCGGGTGCTGCTTCGGCGCATTGCGCCTGCGCGCGCCTGGCCTTCGGCCCGGCACTTACGGTCCTCGCGTCTTGCAACTGTGACCAGCTAGATTCTCTAAGGTGCGGGGTTATTCCTGCAGCCTTGACTCGTGGAGTCATTCCGGGATACCGTCGGTACGGAGCGCCTGTTTGGCGTGACGTATGTCTGCTTCGTTGCCACCATTTACCGAAACTGCTGCCTGCTTGCAGTGCGATTGTCTAAGCGAATTGAGAGTGTGCTGTTTTTGCTCTGCAAATCCCACCCGTAACTACATTAGGCGGCGACCGACAAACATCCGCCATGGTTGTTTCAGTCGTGTTAGCACAAAGACCGCTATGCGTTTGGCCTCTGTAATATTGCTAGTATTTCGCCATGAATTTCACCAGCGACATACCCGTTTGAAACTGAATCCTGCTTATCGCCATCATCGCTCCCTCTGTGGGTTTGCCTCTGAATTATTGGAACGGCAGAGATCTTTCAGATTGAGACATAATCAGGCAGCGCTTTGTGCAGCGGACCGGGCGGCATTTCTGCCGCCCGGTGTATCTGTGGCCGGCGTGGATACGACCGACTTCCTCAACTATTTTGGCCTCGTCAATGCGGCCTGTAGATGCGCTGTGTGCATACAATTCGTATTGGAGAGTGTGGGTATGAGAACCGCATGGTGCGGATTTAAGAGTTGACCCATGGTTGCCCTGTGACTGATTTCAGGCCTCTATAAACATATAGCTTCTTTCACACCGCATGCTTGTCATCTATTTGCGGCGAAGGCGGCATGCACTAGACCCCCGAACTGGTCGAGATTCTTAAGGGGGCTACCCTACGTCGTGACCACTGCAAAAACTCCCATCTCAATGATGCAAGCCTCTAGGCTTTGCATCGCGTCAGCGAGCTCAGCACTACCGTCATCGTTGATCCGTTCCATTCCGTTGCCTGAATCGCCACGAGTTCACCAGACGCTCGCGAGCCGCATAAAATACTGCTTTTCGTAATTGACGGGGGCAGCTTGTTGTTGAATCCATGACG
The DNA here is from genome assembly GCF_019443505.1 of Janthinobacterium sp. PAMC25594. NCBI lineage: Bacteria > Pseudomonadati > Pseudomonadota > Betaproteobacteria > Burkholderiales > Oxalobacteraceae > Janthinobacterium > Janthinobacterium sp. PAMC25594. The sequence continues at coordinate 2,182,217 of NZ_CP080377.1, read as the reverse complement.
GTGCTTCGGATTGTAGAGCATCTCGATGTAGTCGAAGATATCCCTTGGTGTGTAAGTAGACGTGGTGAGAGGTTTGCCTGAATGCGGCCGAATAGCTCGGCCAGCCTTTTGGGGTGTCCGCCTTTCCATCAATAGCCACAGTGGCTTCCATCAAAAAGTGACGGGAACTACTGTGGCTTATCGCCAACTTTAAATACAGGCGGTTCCGGGAAGGCGCTTACTTTTCAACCGAATTTGGGGTTAGCGAGCGCCAAGACTTTTCTCCAACTGTTCTCCGACACTGTCCCCATAGCCGCAGGATCGAATACGAGCGCCGTCGTACTCCAAAAATGCAAGCAGTCCTCGAATTCATCATGACTTAAAATACTTGGATCCCAGGGTTCTTTTTTTGCCAAGCTCCCAATCCAAGCAGTAATCAACTCGTACTGCCCCTCAGCAAAGGATGGTTTGGCAATAATAACAATGGTCGAGGATTCGGTCCCGACTTGGCCTGATGGAGCAACACGTGATGGGAATTTACGATTAGTCCGCGATGCAAACAAAGCGAGATCATCGATTTTCAATGCATTTGTCTTTACTACCCCTCCTCGACCGACGATACAACCCATCTCAACCTCGTATTCTATTTTTTTTCGGTCGCTCGGAAGATGGATTTTGCTGATCGCATTGCTCAGATGCACAATTACGTCAGGATGAGCCTGCAAGTGATGCTGGACTCGTGTGGGGATGCCAATAAAGCCGCCGCATGCAGTACGATGTTTTTCCATGTTCATAACAATTTCTCCAAATAGGGGATATAAGCTTTCTGCTGAAAGCCTGAGCTATGAATAATGGAAGCACATCCGTAGGTGTTCATCCTGCGATATCGAACCCTCGTTTGTTGCAGCTATCTGTATTTATTCTGATGATGAATAGCCATATATATTATTTCAATAATACACTATTTAGTGTTAATTGGCAATTAGTTAGAATTAAGACCGAGAAATGCCAACCAGAGGTGCTGGAAAGAATGGACGGGCCCGGCGCTGAACAGCGCTAAGTTAAGTTACCACAGTTTGCCCTGACAGAAGCCAGTGTCTTCGCTCGCCTGAGCGAGCTGGCTAACGCAAATTGAGGAGCGGCAAGATGAGGAGGCTGTATCTGAGTCGTAGCATCGTCTGCCTCACTGCCACCCTTCCCGGGCATGCCGTCCTCATGCCCCCCAAGCATGGTTTTGGCTGGCGCTGGGCAACTGGATCGCGGCGAATGCGACCCGCCTGAGGATGCGATGCGTGACGAGAAAGGCGGGCGGTTTGCTGGCGCTGGTTATCGATTGTCAAGTGATGAGTGAGGGTTCCGGTAAGGTTGAGCGCCACCACTTGTGCCATGCGCCGCATTTACTTAGGCTTGTGAGATTTCGCGTATTTTTCAGGTTGGCAAGATGTTATGCTTCGTGTGCACCGGACAAGCCCCGCCAGGAGTTGCAGGTCATATAGCCGCGATTCGGATGTCTTCCCGATGCGAAATATTCGCAAAGCAGTTGCTCGCGCCATCATCTGTGCTGCATGCCAATTGAATGAACAGAACCCCATCGTTAGCAAGCGCACGCGAATATGAGACAAAACGTACAACTAAAATCTGATGGGTGCACGACGAAAGCCATGGGGATCATCCATGAGAAAACGCCGCGCGAAGTTGTTGGTCGGAATACCCTTGCGAGATTCCGCATGCAGTTCCAGGCAGCCGCATATGCCGCGCTTGAGATTCTGAGTGGTAAGGAGGTCGACCGCGTCTACTGTGACTATCACGACGATTTTGTCGTGCGCAGAACCATGGCAGGCGTGGTCGAGTACCACTTCTTCCAAGTCAAGACCAAGGGCAAGGCAAATCAACAATGGGATGTTGACGAGGTCTTCGCCTTGAAAAAAAAGGGGGCGCTCGACACGCCTGAAAAGTTAGAGGCCATCCGAAATAGCATCGCAGGTAAGCTGTTCCTACACACCGTAGAGTTTGGTGATCAGTGCCGCGAGGTTACGGTTCTAAGCAATGTGCACTTCAAAGACGAGGTGCATGACGTCGTCGCAGACCTCTCTGCCGGCACCTCAAGTAAGAAATATACACGTCAATTAATTGAGAAGTTCGCGGACATTGTTTCACCCGATAGCCCGCTTTCACCAGTGCAAGTCGAAGCGGCTAGAAGGAAGCTATCCTTGCTGGCCAACGTTCAGCACATCGGCGACACACTCGAGGCCTTTGGTATTGCCGCGCACAACGCCATCTGGAGGCATTCAGAGATTGAGTTGCATCAAGAGGAGGTCGAGCGCATCGCGAGAAGCTTAGTGACGCTTGTTGAGGAGAAGTCCTGCGCTCCGATTAAGGGACTGTCCAAGGCTGACATCGACTTAGCAACGGGTGTTGGACTAGAGGACCTGCTACAGGTGCTCAGCATCTCCACTCAGGTTTACCAAGTGCTGTTACTGGGAGGAGACCCCGCAGCAGTCAAGGCTGCGTCTATCCTTCAAAGGAAGCTCAAGGAAGCTGGCGCCACGGAACCCATGATCGAGGCAGCGTCGCGAGCGAAAGTCTCTTGGGATGTTTGGGTTAGAACCGCGAGGCACACGTTCCCAGATTTGACCTTCAACATTTTGCTGGACGAAATCGACAAGACCTGCAAAGCCTGGCTCCTCGTCGGTGGCGTCTTAGCAGACCTCGAGAACTTCGTTCAAGGGGTTTTGGACTCTGTCATCGGCAAGAAGTTTGCGTCGCTTGACACGGACTTGGTGTTTGGCGCCTTTTGTGCCGCAATCGTTCGGAGGGCTACGCGATGAGTTCGACCGAGTTCTTTCACGAAGCGAGGCGGCTCGGACTCAAACTGAAACTCTCCGGCGAAGAGAATTCGCCGGTACACACGCTCGACAACGAGGCTCTGTTCCAGTTGCCCCTGCTAGCCATGACTATCTTGGCAATATCGAAAGGCCGGTCAAAGCCTAGGCTACCCGAGATTGGGCAGTTAGTTGGCGAGTGTCTGGAGCGGACCGTTGCCGGGTTCAAATGGTCCTCCCAGGACATTGGTTGGTCAGGTAACCTGCGAATCAGGACAGTAAAAGCACTGACGTTCCTCGAGTCGACCGGACAGGTTTCCATCGACAAGGTTACGCGCGAAATATCTGCCACCGACTTAGGCAAAAAAGTCTACACAGGTGCCGTTGAGGGAGAGAGTCTGTTGGCTCTATCCATGAAAACCATCGAGATTAGCTACCAATACATCAGGGATGAGGATCGAGCTAGAGGAGATGTGAATTGAGGTTGAAGTCACTGCAGATTGAACCGTTGGGAGATGGCGGTTGGGCAAGTCCGCTTCTAGAGTTTGGACACAGAACAACGATGCTTTTCGCGCCGAACGGCAGCGGAAAATCGCCACTCCTCCGTGCGCTCGCGTCCGCAATGGGATTCCCCAACAACTTTCGGAACGACATTTTAGAAAAGTGCAAGGAAGTTGTGCTGCACGCTGAGTCGGAAGGGAAGCCGCTTGTTATCCGCCGTACCATCGACGCGACGAACCTGGGGTTCTACGCCACAATTGACTTCGATGGTGAACAGACTGAGCACCATTCAGAGGGCACCTTTTCTCTTTCTCTTTTCCAAACGCTTGGGCTGAAACCACCAAAGCTCATATCGACCAAGGGCGAAGTGGCCCAGCCCTATATCGCAACTTTGTTGCCGGTCTTCTACCTGATACAGGGCTTCGGATATTCGGCGGCCTATCGCGCACCGAGCTCGTTCATCACGGACCAGTTTGTAGAGATGGTGCGGTTCGCTTTCGGGTTGAACCCGAAGCATTCGTACGAGGTTAAGAAGACCCTGATCGAAGAGAAGATCGCACTCGAGGCCCAGACACGCAAGATCGTCGCTGCACAGCGTGTGCTTGAATACCAGAGTCGCGGCGTGGACGACAGCGACGCAAACCAAGCTGCGCTTCAGCGGATGACAGAAAATTTGACGCAGCAGCTCGACGGCCTTCGCGCATCAGTGGACTCGAAGGGGACTGCGAGCTCGACGCTTATGGAGCTCGTACGTCAAAAGAACGGCCAAATTCGGTCTCGGCAGTTGGAGCTCTACGAATTGCGGAACCGTGTCGCGGGCATCGAAACCATCCGTGCGGAGATCGACGGCGAGATCAAGACCCTAGGGTTGAACGAGGAGGCTCGTCGTGTCTTCACGTCGTTCCAAGAAATTTGCCGTGTGCCGAACTGCGGATTGTTTATAGGCAGCACGGAATCGTACGGGAAGAATTTGCTGTATCTGAAGGACCAAATCAAGGACCTTGAGCGGAACAGTCAGCGCGCCGAAATTCGGGCTGAGCAGTTGGAAGAGCGGCTAGAGGAGCTTGTTGCAGAGCGCCAGACGCTCGTTGATAACATCGACTCGCCCAGTATATCGGACGTTGATCAACTTGTGACCGCAGTACAGGCTTTGACTAAGCAACTGGTCGGCGTGCAGGGCGAGTTAGGCCGAATCTCTGGACTGAAGGACGAGCGTTCGAAGCTGTTCAAGCTGGAGCGAGAGCGGGACCGTATTCAGGATCGTATTGACGAGCTGACCAACTCCGGTAGAGCCGACCATGACTTCAACAAGCTTCGGCTAAACCTACGTGAGCTTACTGTGAAGTGGATGCAGACTCTTGCGACGGAGAACGTGTCCACGAACGTCGATATTGACTTAAACCTCCGCTTTACGTTCGCGGGCGAAACGATTGAGACCATCGGCAGCGGAGGTAGCAGTAGCACGACGATCCGACTGGTCCTCGCAATACACGCGGCTCTGCTTGAGGCGTACCTGTCCGATAAGTCTCGTCCCTTCCGATTCCTGATCCTCGATACCCCGAAACAGGAGGAGCTCCATACCGCCGACCTGGCTCGATACCTCACGGAGCTTGAGAAGATGTGTGAGGCGAACGATGCCCAGCTTCTCTTTTCGTCCACGGAGTATGACCACCCTACCGGGCCAAAGGACCGGCGTTGGCTTCCGAGTTACCGAGGACCGGACAAGCCAATGTTCCTTGGCAAGCGAAGCGATCTCCTAGCAGATTCTGAACTCACACTGCCGAACAAATGAATTCTATTATATGACGACAAGAAGTACACGCAAGATGGTGGATGTCGAGCGGGCGAAATCAGTCCTCGGTTTTGTTTCTCAGAGCAGATTAGATGACTAGCTCAGACTGACCTGACACGAGCTGTCAGATGAGTTAGAGTTCTGAGAGGCCGTTACCGTTAAGGGTTGTCCGATGCGGGCCGCCGTCACAGGCCCGAACTGATGCACGCAAGCGTCTCCGGCCGGCGTTGGGCAAGCCGCGAAGCAGGAAACCGCGGGCCATATCGTTGTCGTCAGCATGTGCCACCGGCTATGGCGATTTGAATGGTGCGGTTGCCTTGGTAGGTGCTGATTGAGGCGTCCGGTCTGGTGTCGATAGCACCCAAGTGGCTTTTAACAATCGTGAGATGAACGCCGGGCCACGATCACGCGCTTGCAATCGAACCTTCTTGATGCGGTGGCAACGCGTCCCCGCATCGGCCATGGCCGACGTTATGGGCGCAGCTCGTATGAACAAATTGTGGATGCGAAGTTGTTCATGGCGGAGCACCTTGGTATCGTTGCGGCGCGTGAATCGGGTGGATCGGCAAGAAGATGGCGGTGATCGCCACCGGCGCACCACAATGCCGGCAGGTGAACGTTGGCGCAATCTGTCCGGTAGCTTGTGCCTTGATGGGGGGGGGCGGTACATGCAGCAGTGCGCGCGCCAGCGCCAGGTTGGCCTTGCGTCCGGCGTTGGCAAAGATCCCGTAGTGCCAGATCCGGTGGAAACCTGTGGGCAGGACATGCAGCAGGAAGCGGCGCATGAACTCGCCAACGTCGAGCGTCATCGTCTTGTGCATCGCGTCCCGCGGTAGTCTTTCCAGCGAAACGTCACGCCACGTTCGTCCATGGCCACCAGACGCCGGTTCGAGATGGCGACCCGGTGCGTGTAGCGCGACAGGTACGCTAGCACAGCCTCGGGTCCAGCGAACGGGCGCTTGGCGTAGACCACCCACTCGTAGTGCCGCAGCGAAGCTACCCAACGAGTGAAGGCGCTGGGTTGCGCCAGCGCCGCAAACTCCCCGAACAAGCGCGAGAGCGCCCGCACCGGCAGGAAGAATCCGTGTTTGCAGGCGATCCAGCGCGCACCAGTCGGGCGACTGGCCGCCGCCAGGGACGATCCCGTGCACATGCGGATGGTGGGTCAATGCCGCCCCCCATGTGTGCAACACCAGCGTGGCGCCGATGCGGGCACCCAGGTGCTTCGGATCGGCACAGCGTCTGCGCCGCCGTCTTGAATAGCAGGCGGTAAATGAGCACCTAGTTGTACCAGGCGAGCGCGGCGCCCGGTGCCGGCAGGGGTAAGCGTCTTGCTAGTGCCGTCTGGACTGTCTGAGCAGTGTCCCTCATGATCGAATTTCGGCACAATATTTGTGCCCACTAATTTCGATTATGGACACAAATTTTCAACCGATCATTTCCACGAATGCGCGTGGCCACTACCGGCAGCACCCGTTGGAGTTCAAGCGCGCATTGGTGGCGCTGTCGCTGGAACCGGGAGCCTCGGTCGCCCGCATCGCCCGCGAGCACGGCGTCAACTCCAATCAGGTGTTCAGCTGGCGCCGTCTGTATGAGCAAGGCCGCCTCGGCGTGCCTGCGTTGATGCGTGACGACGGATTGTTGCCGGTGGTGCTGGCGCCGACGGCGCCGGCACCGAGTAACGAAGCCTCCAACGCCAACGGCATTATCGTCCTTGAGCTGGGCGAGGTCCGCGTGCGGATCGAAGGGCAGCCGAATGCGGCCACGCTGGCGCAAGTGTTGGATCGGGTGCTGCGATGATCGGCCTGCCCGCCGGCACCAAAGTCTGGCTCGCCGCCGGCACCACCGACATGCGCTCCGGCTTCAATGGCCTGGCAGCCAAAGTACAGACGGCGCTGGAGGAAGATCCGTTCAGTGGCCATGTGTTTGTGTTCCGAGGCCGGCGAGGCGACCTCATCAAACTACTATGGTGGACCGGCGATGGCCTGTGCCTGTTGGCCAAGCGGCTTGAGCGGGGCCGCTTCATCTGGCCGCAAGCGGCCAACGGCTCGGTGGCGCTGACGCAGGCGCAACTGTCGATGCTGCTCGAAGGCATAGATTGGCGGCGACCGCAACGGACCTGGAAGCCAACGTCGGCCTTGTAAACGTCATAAGCGTCGCGTAAACTTGGCGCATGCTCAGCCTTGCCGACCTCCCCAACGATATCGATGCCTTGAAGGCATTGCTGTTGGCCAGCGAGCGTCTGCTACAAGAGCGTGACGAGCAATTAGCCGGAATGGCCGAGCAACTGAATACGCGGGCCGTCGAGATCGAGCACCTCAAGCTGAAGATCGCGAAATTGCGGCGCATGCAATTTGGCCGCCAGTCGGAAAAATTGGATCATCAAATCGAGCAGCTGGAACTGCAACTGGAAGACCTGCAAGCCGACGAGGCCGAGGCGGCGCGCGAGATGCCGGCGGCCGACCAGGCGCCGCGTAACAAGTCGGTGCGCCGGCCCTTGCCCGAGCATCTGCCGCGCGACGAGAAGGTGTATGCACCGACTGCCGATGCCTGCCCGGCCTGCGGTGGCGGCCTGCGGCCGTTGGGCGAAGACGTCGCCGAGCAACTGGAATTCGTGCCGGCCAGCTTCCGCGTGATCCGCCATGTGCGTCCCAAGCTGGCGTGCTCGTGCTGTGACGCCATCGTCCAAGCCCCGGCGCCGAGCCGGCCGATCGCGCGCGGCATCGCCGGGCCCGGCCTATTGGCGCATATTTTGGTGGCGAAGTTCGCCGATCATCTGCCGCTGTATCGCCAGTCCGTCATCTACGCCCGCGAAGGCGTCGACCTGGATCGCGCGCTGCTGGCGAGCTGGGTCGGCGCCGCCAGCGCGCTGCTGCGACCATTGGTCGACGCTGTGCGACGCCATGTACTGGCCGCATCGAAGCTGCATGCCGACGACACGCCGATTCCGGTGCTGGCGCCTGGTAACGGCAAGACCAAAACCGCGCGCCTGTGGACCTACGTTCGCGACGACCGGTCCTCCGGCGACACCACGCCGCCGGCGGTCTGGTTTGCCTACACGCCCGACCGCAAGGGCATCCATCCGCAAACGCATCTGGCCAAGTTCGAAGGCGTGTTGCAAGCCGACGCATACGCCGGCTTCAACGCCTTGTTCGAAGGCGGTACGATCCACGAAGCGGCCTGCTGGGCGCACGCGCGGCGCAAATTCCATGATCTGCACGCGGCACGAGCGACGCCGCTGACCACCGAGGCGCTGCGCCGGATCGCCGAACTCTATGTGATCGAGGCCGAGATCCGGGGCAAGCCGCCCGACGAACGAAGGCTGGTTCGACAAGCCCGTGCGCGCCCACTGCTCGATGACCTGGAGCGCTGGTTGCGCACCACGCTCGATACGCTATCGCGCAAGTCCGACACGGCGGCGGCGATCCTGTACGCGCTCAAACTCTGGCCGGCGCTGCTGCGCTACTGCGACGACGGCGTCGTCGAGATTGATAACTCGGCGGCAGAACGCGCTCTGCGCGGCGTGGCCATAGGTCGACGCAACTATCTGTTTGCCGGCGCCGACAGCGGCGGCGAGCGCGCAGCGGCGATCTACTCGCTGATCGGCTCTGCCAAGCTGAACGGTGTCGACCCCGAAGCCTGGTTGCGTCATGTGCTGACGCATATCTCCGATCATCCCGTCAACCGGGTTGATGAATTCTTGCCTTGGAACTGCAACTTACCAGCAGCTCTCTGAGATTACGCCGCTTCCCAGCGGTGTGATGCCATCATCGATCAAATTGCCATTGCGCTCAAGACGTCCTTGAGCGGACGCTTACCGGCAGGGTGAAAACCACGTGGTAGTACTCGACCGGCAGCAACTCGTTCTGGCGGGCTGCGAGCCAGCGGCGAGCAGCGTTGGCCTAGCACTTTGGGCAGTGCCGGTTTCGGTAGGAGTTGTAGGCGATGTCGACGTGTTCGCAGGCCTCGCAGCGCAGCGCGTGTCCTCCCAGCGCCGCGCTGCGGCACTGCTCGATGGCCGACATGACCTTGAGCTGGCCCAGGCTTATGTGGCCACGCGGTGCGTGCCGCCAAGCCGGGCCGTGGACGCGGAGGATGTCCGCGACTTCCAGGCTGAAGCGCTCTATGGCACCCCCTACACGCGCTATATCTGATAATCTCAGCCACCACGGCCAAACGCGATCGCTCAAGATACAAACAGCAATCTTCGCACACGATTAGATATCCATATTGCATATATTGAAAATATGTACATATTGCAAAAAAGCTATAATTGCCACGGCACGGTTTTCTATGGCGTGTGCCTATTCTGAAACTTCTGAACCCATGGAGAATGAGGATGAAGATGAACAAGAAGAAGACATCGGCTTTTGCACCGGCATATGTCTTTTGTTACACTGAACGAACCAAGATTGCTTTCCGCAATGCACAGTCGGTGGAGGGCAAAAAATTTGCGATTGATGCACAAAATTCAGCGCCGCCTTTTGATGCACTGGTCACTTCGGCATGGTTGACAAAGGATGGCGAAAAATTGCAGTTTGAAAACGGTAGCCCTACAGCCGTTATCAGTATTTGCTATGTGACCCTAATGCACCATATCGACGTTTGTTTAGCTGCAGCACCTGCGGAGAGTGGTCACCGTGTCGCTAAAACCGTAGTCACCTAAACCGACAGAAAATTCGCCTCTCAAACCGATAACGCAGCGACCAAAGCTGTCACTTCATACGGCTTGCGAAGAAGAATGGCGCCTGGCACAGTTTCATCCTGAGGGCGGCCGGAAGCGAATACGACTTTCAATTTTGGCAGCAATGCTTTTGCATATAGCGCGAGGGCTTCACCAGACATCCCTGGCAAAGATAGATCGGTCATGAGGATATCGCATGAATGCATGCGCAATTCGACAATGGCCTGCTCCGCATTCTCGACATGCGTCACCACATGCCCCAGCTCTTGGAGTATTTCCACAGTGTTCTGGCGTATCAGTTCATTATCTTCTACAAGCAAAATTCTCAAGCCCGACATAGCCATCGGTGGCTCCGTTTGCAATCGACTCGGTTCCAAGGATGCATCTGATGGCTCAGCGTCCTGCTTCTTTTTTGATAACGCAAAACGAATCTTCTTGGCCAGGGCTTCCCGCGTATATGGCTTGCCCAGTAGATCAACACCCGCATCAAGGCGCCCGCCATGCACAATCGCATTTTCAGTATAGCCAGAAGTAAACAGCACAGCGAGGCCCGGCAAACGTTTACGCGCTTGGTGTGCAAGTTCGGGGCTGCGCAGCGGCCCAGGCATGACGACATCCGTAAACAACAGATCAATAGGCAAGCCGCTGTCGATAATATTCAACGCGCTCGCCGCATCGTTCGCCTTAAGAACGCGATAGCCTAGTTCGCGCAGCATTTCAACGACTGTCGTGCGCACGCCTTCATCGTCCTCAGCGACCAAAATCGTTTCAGTGCCCCCGGCTATCGGATCTATGTCGACTAGGCTTGGAACATTTTCGGTTTCCATCGAACGCGGCAGGTATAGTTTGACAGTCGTACCATATCCTTGTTCGCTATAAATTTTGATATGGCCACCCGACTGTTTCACAAAACCATAAACCATGGAAAGCCCTAATCCAGTGCCCTTACCCTCTGGTTTAGTGGAAAAAAAAGGATCGAACGCTTGAGCTAGCACTTCCGCAGACATGCCAATACCAGTGTCACTGACTGCGATCATGACATATTGCCCAGGGTCAACTTCAGCATGTGCGCGTGCATACTCGTCATCAAGCAGTGCGTTGCCGACCTCGATTGTCAATTTTCCGGCGCCGTCCATTGCATCACGTGCATTGATACAAAGGTTGAGTACCGTGTTTTCGACTTGAGCAGTATCTACAAGGGTATTCCATAGGCTGCCGGACACAATAATTTCCAATTCGATTTCTTCACCTAGACTGCGCTCCAACATATCTTCCATCGCAACAACGAAGCCCCCAATCCTGACCACTTTAGGTTCAAGTGCCTGTCGCCGGCCAAACGCCAACAGATAACTAGCCAGCTTGGCACCACGCGCTACGCCTCCCATGGCACCGGCGACACGCTTCTCAGCGCGCGCGTTGCCAGCCGTATCGACCGCTAGTAACTGCAAGTTGCCAGAGATAACCTGCAGCAAATTATTAAAATCGTGGGCGACACCGCCGGTTAGCTTACCAATGGTTTCCATTTTTTGTGCCTGTTGCAATGCTTGCTCGGTGTGTTTCAAGGCATCAGCCGCAGCACGCTCAACAGTCATGTCACGTCCGATCGCGTGAATGAATTTTTTATCTGTCGCACCACTCCAGCTCAAGATGCTGTACCCGCCATCCTTACGTCGAATCCGGTTTTCCAGATTGAACGTACTATCGCCTAGTTTCAGCCGGAGTGCCTCGCCCTCAATGACGTCGCGATCCAGGGAGTGCGCCAAAGATATAAAAGAAGTCCCAATTACCTCAGCTTCACTCCAACCAAGTTGATGCGTAAAAGCGGGATTAACAGCGACAATGCGTGCCTCGATATCTGCTACTAGCATAATATCGGTAGCCATCTGCCACATGCGATCGCGTTCAGCCGTGCGTAATTCTACTTGCTGTGCCAAGGAATCACTCGTTGCTCGCTGCTCTTCGATATCAGTGTTAGTGCCAATCCAGCGTGTAACCACGCCTTGGTCATCACATATCGGTAAGGCACGCGCCAAATGCCAGCGATATACACCGTCGGCACGGCGCACGCGCATTTCGATCTCATAAGGCAGACCCAGCGTCACAGACTGGCGCCAAAGTTGGGTGCTAGCGGCGAGATCATCCGGATGAACGATCGCGGCCCATCTATCGCCGTCGAGCATGCCTGGTTCAGCACCGCTATAGTTATAAACCTGGTCGTTAAACCAATCCAAACTGCCGCTTGCGGGCGCAGCCCAAATTTGGTTGGGCATCGCTTGGGCTAAGGTACGAAACATGGCTTCATTCCCTTTTACGGCTTGCTCAGCGAGGATGCGCTGTGTAACGTCAACACCTTGGACAAAAATACCGGAAACGACACCATTATCGTCGCGCATCGGCTGATAGACGAAATCCATAAAACTGTTCTTTGCGAAGCCTTGTCCGTTCGCTTGGACTGAGAAAGGTACTGCGGTGCCAGTATGTGTTTCGCCAGTAGCATAGAGGTGGTCAAGCAATGCCACAAAACCCTGCTCTGCAGCCTCTGGCAGGGCAGTACGAACAGTTTTGCCAAGTACCTGCCGTTGACCAACAACATCGAGATAAGCTTGGTTAACCAGCGTAATGACATGCTCTGGACCGTCAAGCAATGCCATGAAACCAGGTGCCTGCGCGAACATTTTGTGCAAGCGTTCGTGCTCGCTACTTAAACGACGTTCGGCGCGCACTTTGGCACTGGTCTCGACCACGAACGCAATGACACCGACCACGCTACCCTTCTCGTCCATAATCGGAGAGTAATCAAGGTTCATCCACACTTGCTCGGGCATACCTGAGCGAAATAACGTCAATTCCTGATCTACGTAGGTCAGCGTACCGCCAGCTAAGCAAACCCGCATCACGTTATCGTTGAACGCTGCGACTTCGTCCCACGCATCGCGTACATTTGATCCAAGTAGTTGCGGATGGCGTCCTCCGGCAAAGCGTGAGTATGCATCGTTGTAAATCATCACCCCAGCCTCACCCCACAGAGTCACGATAGCGACAGGCGAGCGCAGCATCAGTGCAACTGTCGTCTTCACATGTTGCGGCCAGTGCGAAATGGCGCCAAGTGACGTTGTAGACCAATCGAATTTAGAGATGATAGATGCAAGCTCACCCCCGGCTTGTAGAAAAGCGTATTGATCAGTACTGGACTGAGAGGAGTTCATAAAGTCCGTAAGTTGGGAGGTTAGCGCTGCGAATTTAAGAAACAAATACCACTGTCGTGTGTCATCGATATGTACTAATCAATTATAACGAATTTACTTCTGCCTGAATCTCAACGAACGTTCGTTAGAGTAGTGGAAATGCCATCGCCCACTATACAATCACAGGCATTTCAAGAGCTTCGGCACCAATGCCACCGTCATTTCTACCAGTGGATCGCAGCCCAATCCACCCAAGTTAAGCAAAAGGCTGCCATCAAGCAGCCTTGTAGGCCATGTATTTATGGGGCTTGTAGGCGTTGGTTTGCCGTGACCTTGATTGTCCTGGGCGATGTAGAAACGTTCGCTTGGCGATCAGAGTCAGCGCGTCGGCAAGCAAGTGGGCTGCCGCCAGCCCAAGCAGCAACGATGGCAAGAGCGGCTTGAGCACCGAATGGACATAGGCGCGGTTGATGCGTCTGTCCGTCGGCAATGCATCTTGCTGGCCGGCGGCACAGCTCGCCAACGCCTGCAGGTTATCGCATAGTACCTTGGCGGCCAGATCCTGCATCAGGGCCTGCTGTGACAGTCCCGTCACGTGCTCCAGATGGAGGCGGTGTTTGAGGCGCTTGAAGGCTTCCTCGATGCGCCAGCGTTGGTGGTAGAGGTCTCCGAACAATGCGGCAGGGAATTGTTCAACGTCCAGTAAATTGGTCATCAGAACACGCACCTTGCTGGTCGAGGCAACGTGGCGTATCAGGCGCACGGTCTGCGGCGCAATGGGACATTCATAGTCAAGCGCATCGCGTCGATCCGGCGCCCGCAGCATGACGATCTGCCCCTGCAGCCCCGACTTCAGAAACTGATTGACGCAGGGAAAGCCGCCACCGCGCGCCTGTTCGACACGCATGCAGAAGGCAATGCGGCGCTGGTTCAATACGGCAGGCATCCAATAGCACGGGTAGCCTCGGTCGAGCAACAGCAGATCATCCTTGCCAAGCCGGTCGAGCTGTTCGAACAGCATCTGGCGTTCACCGACGTCGGTGCTGTATAGCGAGGCCGAGAGCATCAATTCGGCACCGGGCAGAAACAAGCCAAACACCAGCTGATCGGCCACGGCGGCACGTTTGACATGGCTGGCGCGCAAGCCAAAGCGAACGGTCGAGGCGTCAGCGGCGACCAGCCTGAAACCGTGCCAGCGCGGCAGGTAGCCATGCTGCTGTGCTTGCGCAATGAGTCAGTCGTTAAGCTCTGGCATGGCCGTGGTAGCAAGTTTTGAGCGTGCCTGAGCGAAAGCCTGGGCGCTCACCTGGTGCGTCAGTTGCGCCTGCTGTTGCAGATGGCCAAAGAATTCATCAAGTTCGGTTTGCACGCTCTTGCGCATGCCGGTAAGCATGAGCGCCACCAAGGACGGTAGTGGCAGTTTGCGGCGCCGTTGAAACGCTGTCGGATGATCAGGATGGCGGGCGGTAAGACGGCACTGGTCGGATTGAAAATGGTCGGAGAAATCGGACAGCAAGGAAGCGAGCGACATGAAAGGCCAATGAAAATCAAATGACCTTCATTGGCCGCCGCCTTGCCGCTGTCGAAAAAAAAGAGGTCAGCAAGGCGGCGGCCGCGCAAAGCCAGTGCCACGTCAAGCACTATTTCATTGATTTGCCAGCAATTGCGCGGGCTTGCTCCTTAACTTGGGTGGATAGGATCGCAGCCCTCCCCAGCACTGTCGGGGCAGTAACGCAATAGCGCCGGTAGCAACGACCTGCTCATCAAACGCAAGCCCCCCCATGGGACGCAGAAACTTTTTGAACGAGCCCCTGTCAATCTATAAACTGAGATTCCTGTATACTTGTCCCCTAACTGTTTAGAATTGGGTGATCATATTCCTATTCGCAGCTTGCCCTACTTCAAAGCCAGGCGCCTGTTGAGTACACTGTTGATTCCTGTCACCTCACCGCCAGCGCCATGACCCAAGCCCTTCACAGCCGAGCCCGCACCACCCACCTGATCCGGGAAGAAATCCGCAACTCGACACTGCCCCAACGGGAGCTTGCCGAGCGCTATAACGTGAGCCGCCTGACGATCCGTAAATGGCAGAACCGCGACAGCGCCGAGGACCGTTCGCACCGGCCCCACACCATGCATACGACGCTGACGCCAGCGCAGGAACTGGTCGTCATCGCGCTACGCACCACCTTGCTTTTGCCCACCGACGACTTGCTGGCGGTGGCGCGTGAGTTCGTCAACCCGGCGCTTTCGCGTGGCGCCCTGGGCCGCTGCTTGCGGCGCCATGGTGTCTCCAGTTTGCTTAAAATGGCCGCACTCGAAGACGACAAACCGGTTACCAAAAAGTCGTTCAAGGACTACGAGCCGGGCTTTTTACATATGGATATCAAGTACTTACCGCAGATGCTCGATGAAACCGAACGCCGTTACCTGTTCGTCGCCATTGACCGCGCCACACGCTGGGTCTTCATGGAAATCTATGCCAACCAGTCCGACAGCAGCAGTACCGACTTCCTGCTCAAACTGAAAAATGCTTGCCCGATCACCATCGTCAAACTACTCACTGACAACGGCAGCCAGTTCACCGACCGTTTTACCAGCAAGAAAAAAGACCCTGTCAGCGGCGACCGTATCCCGAGCGGCAAGCATGTCTTTGACGTGCTGTGCAAGCAATTGGTGATCGAACATCGATTGATTCCGCCGCGTCACCCGCAAACCAACGGCATGGTCGAACGCTTCAATGGCCGTATCAGCGAGGTCGTCAACCAGACTCGTTTCGGCTCCCGGGCCGAACTGGAATCGACGCTGCGCAATTACCTGAAAATCTACAACCACAACATTCCCCAGCGCGCCTTGGATAACGCAACACCGATTCAGGCGATGAAGAAATGGCAGGAGAAAAAGCCGGAATTATTCGTTAAACGCGTATATAACCAGGCCGGTCTTGACACCTAACTAGGAGGAGCGCATGGACGTAATCAACAAACACAATATGGGTGATTATGAGTACCAGATTTGTGCTTACCTAAATTCATCAGGCGCTTATCAGGGGATGATCTTCGTTACCGCTTATGCGGGCAAACCCTATACTCCAATTGTGGAAATCCGCACACCCACATGTTTTCAGGCTCAAAGGGCAGCTCGTATCGAAGCAGAGGCCTTGGCGGTTGAGCTTATTTATACAGGTACCCTATTCAGGTTACTTCCAACATGCAAGGTTAGTTCGTAGCATTTGGAATGATAAGAATTGCTCAGATCTGATCAGACGCCGCCTGCTGAGGGGGCTGAAATTCGTCGCGGAGGTTTGGCCTTCTCCCAGCATCACATACACCTCTTTTAGCTGCCTTTGAGATTGGCATGGAGCAGTTCCAAGGCAGCAATTCGATAACTCGGCTGGCAGGGTGAACGTAAGGGTTAACCCTGCACCGTCTTGAATGACACTAGTGAATCGCTGATGATGTCACAGCGCTGGGAAGCGTAGTGGCTTTAGGGCCAGCGGTAGGCGCAACGCCAGGGCAGGACTCTTCTACTAGGGATTCCTGCCGAGCAGCCCCTTTCTCGGAGCGCTGACGTATATCCGTGAGCGCCGGGTCGGGCTGTCCTTCTATCTGGATGACCCTGAGGTGTCGATCGACACGAACCACCTCGAACGCGCCCTGCGGGTGATCCCAATGGGCAAAAAGAACTGGCTGTTCAGCTGGGCTGAGTTGGGCGCCAAGCACATCGGCATTGTGCAAAGCCTGTTGGCCACCTGCCGGCTGCACGACATCAACCCGTACGATTACTTCGTGGACGTGCTGCAGCGTGTCGGCCAGCACCGAGCATCCCTGGTGCATCAGCTCACGCCAAGGATCTGGAAGGATATGTTTGCCGAGAATCCGCTACGATCGGACCTGCATGACCCTGGCGGCCGACGTACTTACGCTGTTGCGTGATCGCTTACAGCTGAAGAGCTATGCCGCAGCGAAGACGCAAATCATGCCCCGTGTGGAGCATCGCCAGCACAAAGGTCTGAATAACCGCGCTGAACTCTCGCATCAACCGGCGCGGCAACTAGAACGACAGATGCGCCGTTTCAAGTCATCCGGCCACGCTCAGCGTTTTTCGTCGGCTCATGGACCGATCGACAATGCCTTCCGGTGTCAGCGTAGCCGTTTGATAGCGGAGCAGCATCGGCATGTCCGTCCGCAGGCATTGTCTATATGTAATGAGGTAACCGACGTAGCAAAAAACGCCTAATCCGTAACACCGTGTTACCCGACCAGATGCAAGTTCGCCTGGAATTCTACAATTCGCCGTCTCGGTTCAGCAAGTTGACAATACCCTTAGAATTCTTCCCAGCCTTCGCCGTTGGCGGACGCCGCCGTCACTCGCTTTGTCGGCTGGGCCGGTCCGCTCACGGCGGGACGCGGCGCCGCCGGCTTGAGCGGCTTAGCCCCCGCCGGCGGACGCGCCGCCGGCCTGTCGATGACCAGTGCTGCGGTCGGCGACACGCGCCGCTGCGTGTCGTCGAGCCGGAACACGCTGACCACCTGCTCCAGATTGGCGGCCTGCTGCTGCATGGCCTCGGCGGCGGCTGCCGCCTCTTCCACCAGCGCCGCGTTCTGCTGCGTGACCGTGTCCATTTCGCTGACGGCCTGGTTGATCTGCTCGATCCCGGCGCCCTGCTCGTCGCTGGCGGTGGAAATCTCGGCCATGATGTCGGTCACGCGCCGCACGCTGTTCACCACTTCCTCCTTGGTTTGGCCGGCCTGCTCCACCAGCTTGCTGCCGATTCCCACCTTCTCGACCGAATTGCCGATCAGCTCCTTGATTTCCTTGGCCGCCGCCGTCGAGCGTTGCGCCAGGTTGCGCACCTCGGAAGCCACCACCGCGAAGCCACGCCCCTGCTCGCCGGCCCTGGCCGCCTCGACCGCAGCGTTCAGCGCCAGGATGTTGGTCTGGAAGGCGATGCCGTCGATTACGGCAATGATGTCGACGATCTTGCGCGACGAATCATTGATCGCGCCCATGGTGTCGACCACCTGCGCCACCACCGAGCCGCCCTGCTGCGCCACCGGCGAGGCCGACTTCGCCAGCTGGTTGGCCTGGCGCGCGTTGTCATTATTGGCGCGAACCGCGCTGGTCAGCTCCTCCATCGATGAGGCGGTTTCCTCCAGCGAACTGGCTTGCTGCTCGGTGCGCGCCGACAGGTCCTGGTTGCCGCTGGCGATCTGGGCCGAGGCCGAAGCGATGGTCTCCGTGCCAGCTCGCACCTCGGCCACGATCTTGGCCAGTGCGTCGCGCATCATCTTCATCGCGTGCAGCACGCTGTGGGTGTCGTCGCGTCTGGTGTTGACCATGACCGACAGGTCGCCGGCGGCGATGCGGCCGGCGACCTCCGCCGCGTAATGCGGTTCGCCCCCCAACTGGCGCAGTAGGCTGCGGGCAATGAGCGTGGCGGCCACCGCCCCGAGCACCATCGCGAAGGCGCTCAGCGACAGCATCAGCAAGCGGGCGCGCTGGTAGGCGGCGCCAGCTTCGGCATTATTGTTCTGCTTTTGCAGTTCGATATATTCGTCCATCGCGTCCTGCCAGCTCTGGATTGCCGGGCCGGCCTGTTTCATCAGCACGTTGGTCGCCTCGGCGTCGTTGTCGGCCAGCGCTAGTTCGAATATCTTGTCGTTGAGGGGGCGGGCTACCTTTTGCAAATCAACGATGCGCGCGCGTATTTCCAGTCCCTTTTGCGTGGCTGGCAACTTGCCCAGCTGCTCGATCGCGTCGCTGTAGGCGGCACGCTGCTTGGTAACTTTCTCCATCTCGGCGCGAATCGCGGCCTCGTCGGAAAGCAGCACCACCGAGCGCAATACCCGCGCCACGATATGCACCGACTTGGCCATATTGTTGACCAACTCGGTCTTGACCACGGTTTCGTTGACGATCCGTTCCAACTTGGCATGGATCGTGCTCATGTTGAACAGGCCCAGCGATGCGACTAGCAACAGCAGTACCAGAACCAGGCCGAAGCCCAGCCCAAGACGGGTGCCAACTTTCATGTTTGCGATAGCCATGCGACGCCTCCCGGTTAAGTAGCGAAAGAAATTGTACGTCGGCAAGTTAACCTGGTTTACTTTAATTTTCAAAAATAAGAACAATTGACAACACTCTTATCGTTGCTTGGGTAAGAACGTTTCTGCCGCGTTACGTGATAAGGCCGAAATTTTTCGCCGTCGGGCATCAGCTCTGTGGCTTGGACGGACTTGTCCCTCCAGCGCATAAAACTGATCTGCGAACGACATGAAAGGGGTGACCGGATCGAATCGGATCTCACCGTGCAGGCGTTGAAAGATGCGCGAAGCAGAGCTGATCCGATAGATACAACGCCGCTCAGTAACCGGTTACGTGCAGTGTGCTGGACGGTAAGGATTTCAGGTTTCTCACTTGCAGTGCCTGAGCAGCACGCTCCAAGTGCACGGTTTCCATATTCTAATCATTGCACTCGTCACAGATCATGCATTTTGGTAAATTAATTTCCTGCAAGGTACTTATTGGCGTCAAATTAGTGCGCGAAAATTGCGCAACCTCCGCATTTTCGCCATCAAATTCTCATCATTTACGCCACTCTTGCCTTTTTTATCCAAAATTCAGCATAGAAGTGTGCGCGGCCGAAAATGAGGCATCCAAACAGGAAAAATAGACGTTATTATGAGATGCTGACGAGTTATATTCCATACGATCCGCAGCAGCAGATGTTTCTGGCCAAGCGCTGCCAGACTGGCAGCTGGAGGGCCACCTTGACTACTTCATCAGTGATAAGGCCCACTCGTGCGACCTGTTCCTTGGACTGAGCAAGGGCCAAGCCGAGGGGAAGCTCGTCTGCAGGGGTTAACTTGCAAAGAATGGCGAAAATTCTGTATGTGTAAGCACATCAAAGCAGTAAAAGAATTCGATTTTGCTCCGGATGATCCGATTCCTTTTGACTTTCGCGCGAAACATTAGAGTCGCTGTCAGATCCGGCCAAAATGCATGGACATCAGCGGTTCAAATTCTGGCTACCGTGTACACTTCTAACCAATTATGCCTGCCAAAAACCTCTCAAGCTACATTGCAAGTTTTCTGGCGGTTTTCCTTGTGCTAACGGTGCTGATTGCGCTCGGTTCGTCCATCTGGTTTGCGCGCGCGCGATCAATCGAAGAATGGCGCGCGCACCTTGACAACCTGTCGCTGGTGTTGGCTGAGCAGACGTCGCAGGAGATCAGTTCGGCTTTCCTGGTGCTCGACAGCGTCGCCGAGAGCGTGCAGGCGAATAATGTCACCAACGCTTCTGAGCTGCGCGAGAAAATGGCTTCGCTGGCGCACTTTAACAGCATGCGCGACAAGACGCGCGGCCTGCCACAGGTCGACGTGGTCACCATCGTGGCCGCTAATGGCGACGTCATCAACTTCACCCGCTCCCACCCGGCGCCGGCGATCAATCTGGCCGACCGCGATTATTTCCAGGCCCATCTCAAGCAGCCGAAACTTGGTGTGTACATCAGCAGGCCGGTGCGCAACAAGGGCAATGGCCAGTGGACGTTTTACCTCAGCCAGCGCCTGAACGGCCCGAAGGGCGAATTCATCGGCCTGGCGCTGGTCGGCTTTTCGAGCACGTTCCTGAGCAATTTCTACAGCAAGATCAATCTGGGCAGCGGTGCCACGGTCAGTCTGTACCGGCGCGACTTCATCCTGCTGGCACGCTGGCCGCACACCGACTTATTGATGGGCAAACCTAACATGAGCGGGTCGTCGTATCAGGTAATCGAGCAGATGAAGAAGTCGCACGACGTGGTGCAGACCGCCTCGCCGCGGTTTACGGCCGATGGCAACAAAGTCGGGCGGCTGGGCGCGGTGCGCCTGATCGACAATTATCCGCTGATCATTAACGTCACAGTCACCGACGAACTATACTTGGCCCAGTGGCGCCATTTCGCCATAGTCCTGTCAGTGGTCGGCGGCTTTGCCGCGTTAGCGATGGCGACCGCATTCATCCTGCTGATCCGTTTGCTCATGCGGCGCGAGCGCAGCATGGAAGAGACGCGGGCGCTAAAAACAGTGGCCGAAGCGGCAAATCGCGCTAAGTCGGAATTTCTGGCCATGATGAGCCACGAAATCCGCACCCCGTTGACGGCCATCATCGGCTTCGCCGAAATGATGGTCAAGCCACAGACGGCGGGCGCGAGCAGCGACGCCGGCGCGGTAATCTTGCGCAACGGGCAGGACCTGCTGCACATAATAAACGACATCCTCGACATTTCCAAGATCGAGGCAGGGCGCCTTAGTATCGAGCACCTCGCGTTCTCGCCGCTCGAACTGGGGCAGGGAGTGCATGCGATGATGGGAGCGCGGGCGGCCAGCAAGGGCATCGGCTTCGGCATCAAGATCGAATACCCATTCCCGGCGCTGGTGATGGGTGATCCGACGCGCTGGAAGCAAATCTTGTTCAATTTGTGCAGTAACGCTATCAAATTTACCGACCTCGGTCACGTCGAGCTGACGCTATGGTATGACCCGCTGTCCTACAAGCTTATCTGCAATGTCGTCGATACCGGTATCGGCATCTCCGATGTCCACCGTGAGAAGCTGTTCCAGCCGTTTTCTCAGGCCGATAGCACAGTGGCGCGCAAGTATGGTGGCACCGGCTTGGGTCTGCACATAGTCAGCCAGCTGGCCGCCAAGATGGGCGGCAGTGTGGTCGCTTCCAGCGAACTCGGGCATGGCTCGATGTTTGAAGTAACCATTTACGCCCAGCTCGCCACGGCCAGTACGTGGCTCAACGAGGCGCCACCTGTGCTCGACACTGCGCGCCAAGCCGATGCATCCGATCTGCGCTTGCAAGGCCATGTCCTGGTGGCCGAAGACGGACCCGACAACCGTATGCTGATCGGCGCGTATCTGGACTGTATTGGCGTCAGCTATGAGGTGGCCGAAAACGGTGCCCAGGCGACCGAACTGGCCCTCGTCGGCGGTTTCGACCTGATCTTAATGGACATGCAGATGCCGGTGATGGACGGCATCCAGGCTACCGAAGTGCTGCGCGTGGCCGGGTTTTGTCGACCGATCATCGCCCTGACCGCGAACGTGATGGCGGACGACATCGAGCGCTACCGCGCAGCCGGCTGCAGCGAGTGTCTCGGCAAGCCGATCGACTTCCGCGCGCTGGGTCAATTGCTGGTGCGCTTGCTCGGGCAGGATGTCTCACCCAAGGCTGCCGCCAGTCAGTTCGAACTGATCGACGGATACGATGCCATACGTGCAACGTTTGAGGCGAGACTGGCGCCGCAGCTGACCCAACTGGCGCGGGATGTCGGCACGCACGCCTGGAGCGAGGTCACCGACTTGGCACACCAGTTGAAAGGATCCGCCGGCTCTTTCGGCTACCCCGGTTTGACATTGTGCGCCGGCGAGCTCGAGCGGGCCGCGCGGCGCGGCGACGCACAGGAGGCGGATGTCGCGCTGGCGCAACTGGTCGGGCTTGACGAACTGAAATCGCTGAACGAAAGGGACTCCCACAATGTCCAGCAATAAGTGTAGCGTCTCTCATTTCAAACCGACCGTGCTTGCAACGCTGCGTGAATGCGCGCTTCACTTCCACAATCGATAGTTAGGTCCAGTTATAGAACGTTGTCTCCCATGCCATCGCATGAGCACTGTTTGCTGTCGAGAACCAGGTGTCGGCTGAATGGATGAATCATTTCGACAGCGCGTCGGCTATCAAAAAATTTCACAATGCGGCAGGGTGCTTGATCCAATATCTTCTGGTATCGCCGACGCCCCATTTTGCTGCATCTTCACGTCCGATTATCTTGTCTTTGACGGCTGGCTCAGCAAGATTGACTAGTTCCGGCGCCAATAAGGTTTTGGAATTGGTGCAGAAAAATACACACACAGTCGGGGCGAGCAGGGACTTTCCCAAGCCTTGGTCGGCGATCACCGCAAGGCGACCAGACTGCAACTTGACTACTGTACCTACCGGGTAAATCCCCATGCATTTAATGAAAGCGCCTAAGATGTCGGGGTCGAAATGCCCGTTACACCATTCCATCATTTTGCTCAAGGAAGAAGCTGGACACCAGCCGGACTTGTATGGGCGATCGGAAGTAATCGCATCGTAGACATCGCAAATGGCGCCCATGCGCGCGGCCACGCTGATCGCGTCGCCTGTTAGGCCCAATGGGTAGCCGGTGCCGTTCATCTTCTCGTGATGGTGCAGGCAGACGTCAAGCACTACCTCGCTCACGCCGTTGCCCGCTAATAACAGCCGGTACCCTGCTTCCGGATGAACCTTGATGGCCGTGAATTCGTCTGGGGTCAAGTCACCCGGTTTGTTCAGGATGTCTTGCGGAACCAGCATCTTACCGATATCGTGCATGAGTCCGGCCAGCCCGAGCTCGCGGACCTGCGCGTCGGGCATCTTCAACTGGCGAGCCAGCGCAATCATCAGCGCGCATACCGCTACCGAATGCATATAGGTATATTCGTTAGCATGCTTAAGCCGAACCAAACTGACCAAGGCATCCGGGTTGCGCATGACCGACATGGCGATTTCGTCAACGAGCGGCTGCACTTGTTCGGCGGTGATCGCATTTCCCATGCGCGCTTCATGAAACATTGAGCTGACCGCAGTTTTTGATTCGGTCAAGAGCTGCGCGGCGCGATCGAGTTCGGTCGCCATCGACGTCGGTTCAACCGACGGATAACGAAACGGAGCCGCTTTGGCTAGTATTGCCTTTGCCACGCCGGCTGACGGCGCGAGCGCGATGTCGACGCCCCGGCTCGGGTCGATCACCAATTCGACAATGTTACTTGCTATGATCCTGGCCAGTTTATCTGGCGTGTCCACCAGCAAAGAAAGGGACCAGAAGGGATTCTTTAGCCAAGGCACGCAGAAATCCTCAATGTACATGCCAATTCTCAATTCGGATATATCGATCTTTTTCATATGTTTCCATGCTACAAATCGCCGCTATCGCACACGTGGTGGAACAGCGCCGCCATACGCGCTAACTTATATTGCTCATCTGGCACTTCAGCCAAAGTTTTATTCTGCGCAATCTTTCATGCGAATGACGACTCTTCATCGGCCAGCAGTATGCGGCGCGGGTGGTCAACCGCTGGGTTGCCGGTAACCTCCTTCATTGCTAGCTCCTGTTATCGAATTTGTCCAGAATATCGAAGACCTTTACCATACTGTACGGTTTAACAATAAAGCCGTGTGCACCCGCACTAATGGCCGACAGCACGTTGGGCAGTCCGCTATGTCCGCTGACTATGACCCACATGCAATGCGGTAGTAAGGCGCGACAGGCGCTAAGCACTTCGAGGCCGCTCATGCCAGGCATCTCCAGGTCCAGCAGCGCCAAGTCGAACGGCTCCTTCGCGTCCGCCAATAATGCATAGGCCTGCGTGCCACTACTGGCATGAACGATATCGCGATAGCCACGCTGGTGCAATATCGAGACAAGTAACTCGCGCATCTGCGCATCATCGTCTGCGATCATAATGCGTGGTTGCGCGTTCATCTGCACCCCACGCCGCTCGCGGCTACGCTGTGCTGGCCAGCCATCAGCGCCCTTACCACGTGGCGCGCCGTCAAAGTACCGCCCTCGCGCACGGTCGCTCCAATAAGGTCGTTTTTGGTCATGAGATCACCACAGGTTCGAACTAAAATTTCATGTATGTCGGATATGTATCTCATCGTGTATTTGCGCATGGTATAGACATCAGGGACTCATTAAACAGAAATCTGATGCATGTGCTGATCCAACTTCGCCGCCAGCTGGACCGGTGCATTCATGCTCATTCTTTGCTTATTCGAAAAGCGTTGCGACTTTTGCCAGTACTTCGTTCAACGTCGATTTCGGCAAAGTATCAATCTTGCGGGCGTGGCGCGCCACCAAGTCGATCACGCGCGGCTGATCGCAGCGCACGATGCCAGTGGTTTTGATTCCGGTCACGATCACCGAGAAGCCCAAGCGGGAAGAAAATTCGCTGGCGTTGGTAATTGGCAGAATCACCGGCAGCTTGGTAGCTGCATTGAATTCGGCAGGAGATACGACTAAGACGGGAAGGCTGCTGCTTTTCTCACGCCCTGCTATCGGATCGAGCGACACGATGTAAATGTCGCCTTGCTTCATAGCTCACCACCTATCGCCGGGGCATCGATCCAATCGCGCTCATCGGCTGGCTGATGCTGCGAATAGTCAGACGCGGCCAGCAACTCCGTGAGTGTGTAGCGTGGCCGTGGTTTGGAATCGACCACGAGGCAACCGTGATCAACGGCCACGCTGACTGTTGCGCCGGCCTGCAAGTCCAGTTGTTCGAGAAAGGCGGGCGGGATGGCCAACATAATTGAACCACCGACCTTGCGCAGCCTTGTTGTGTGCATTTCGCAGCTCTTAGAAAATAAATTATATCAAAGTATAACTTGATTTTCTCTAAACCCTTAATTTGTGTCTGTCATAAAATACATGTTCTACGACAGGCTTTCAAGTGCCATCAAAAACGTTCGCTCATGATCCTCAAAAATATGCGGAAAACCTTGTCGCCTATTTGTCAAGACCGGCCTGGTTATATACGCGTTTAACGAATAATTCCGGCTTTTTCTCCTGCCATTTCTTCATCGCCTGAATCGGTGTTGCGTTATCCAAGGCGCGCTGGGGAATGTTGTGGTTGTAGATTTTCAGGTAATTGCGCAGCGTCGATTCCAGTTCGGCCCGGGAGCCGAAACGAGTCTGGTTGACGACCTCGCTGATACGGCCATTGAAGCGTTCGACCATGCCGTTGGTTTGCGGGTGACGCGGCGGAATCAATCGATGTTCGATCACCAATTGCTTGCACAGCACGTCAAAGACATGCTTGCCGCTCGGGATACGGTCGCCGCTGACAGGGTCTTTTTTCTTGCTGGTAAAACGGTCGGTGAACTGGCTGCCGTTGTCAGTGAGTAGTTTGACGATGGTGATCGGGCAAGCATTTTTCAGTTTGAGCAGGAAGTCGGTACTGCTGCTGTCGGACTGGTTGGCATAGATTTCCATGAAGACCCAGCGTGTGGCGCGGTCAATGGCGACGAACAGGTAACGGCGTTCGGTTTCATCGAGCATCTGCGGTAAGTACTTGATATCCATATGTAAAAAGCCCGGCTCGTAGTCCTTGAACGACTTTTTGGTAACCGGTTTGTCGTCTTCGAGTGCGGCCATTTTAAGCAAACTGGAGACACCATGGCGCCGCAAGCAGCGGCCCAGGGCGCCACGCGAAAGCGCCGGGTTGACGAACTCACGCGCCACCGCCAGCAAGTCGTCGGTGGGCAAAAGCAAGGTGGTGCGTAGCGCGATGACGACCAGTTCCTGCGCTGGCGTCAGCGTCGTATGCATGGTGTGGGGCCGGTGCGAACGGTCCTCGGCGCTGTCGCGGTTCTGCCATTTACGGATCGTCAGGCGGCTCACGTTATAGCGCTCGGCAAGCTCCCGTTGGGGCAGTGTCGAGTTGCGGATTTCTTCCCGGATCAGGTGGGTGGTGCGGGCTCGGCTGTGAAGGGCTTGGGTCATGGCGCTGGCGGTGAGGTGACAGGAATCAACAGTGTACTCAACAGGCGCCTGGCTTTGAAGTAGGGCAAGCTGCGAATAGGAATATGATCACCCAATTCTAAACACTTAGGCCCTCACTATCTCCTGGTGAGTAGTGAAAAGGTAGCCATTACAAATATAGTCAAAAACGATTGGCATAAAAGTTGGTTCCTGATTGTAAGGTTGAAAATAGCCTGAAATTAACATCAGTTTTTTCAATATATTTTTTGAGAGACCAATTTTTAAGTATGGTGTTCGATTTTGGACGGATGGGAGGCAACCCAAAAAGTCGCTTGGTTGCATTTCTTTGGCGGATACCAAACAGCGACTTGGGAAAGCCCACTTCAGGCTGCAAACGCAACGATCCCGGCGAACTGAACATGTAAGGATGGATATCCCCATGCAAGAACGGTTCCGCCATGCTGGGGTGCCTGGTAGTACGACCCATCGAGCGGCTGGCCATCCGTTCCGTGATGACCATAGCCACGTTGTGTGAAATCAGGTCGTTGCAATTCGTGCACATACTGCGCAACAAAGTGAGTTAGGACTTGTACCGTATCTTGCACAGTCATACATGGCATGAACAGGTCGCATGGATCGGCGACAGTGCCACGGCACGGGATGCCGCGCCTAGTGCCGTCGTTTCAATCACTTGCGGGCGTACAACGTGGACAACCTGCAAGTCGGCTTGAAATTACAGCAGTAGGTTGTTGGCGCAGGTGCCGCCGTCCCCGCGCAGTTTTGCATCATGCGTCATCGCCTGCAGCAGGGCCGCGCTCTGGAAGGCAATCAGGCCCACCGTGCTGCCGCAGGGGAGGCCTAGGATGGTATTCGAGTAGGTTCGATACCTCATCCACCTACTGCAACCTGGCCTGCGGTTCCACCGCCAGGGAGGACGCTGTTGCGTCCTCGTCGTCTCCAAGCAGCCCTTTCCAAGCAAAGGCAAGGCAATCAAACGCATGAAATATCCCCTGGCGTAAGCAGCGAGCGGATCATCAGCAGGCCAGACGTCCCTGCCTGGACTTGGCCGCCTGACGCCTCAAGCACGAGGACGAAACGTGGAAGTTGGTGCCTCGACGAACCGAACCATCACAAAGTATCCACCGGCTCATAACAACCCGGTATGTGTACGTTACCGTGACTGTTGATGGACTCCGTGCTGCCGGCCAGAGGCCGGCGAGGACGCGACAGCGTCCTCCCTGGTTGGGTGCCGGCCGCAGGCGAAAACGATCAACGCCGCAAACATAGCGCACGTTGCCGAAACACACCGAACCCAGAACAAACCATTCCAGCTCATGCATGCCCGTCCACAGTCATTGCGATGCTTTCCACACGATCACAATGTGATCAAAAAAACAACCATAAAACCGCGTATCGAAATGGAACATCCTCGCGCGCACGTGCATTACTCATTGCTTGAGCATCTCAATTATCTTTCTTTATCTTTATGCTTCGAAGGTCCTTCGAAGATCCATCAGGCGATACTGCATTACTTCAAGTTGAAACGCATCCATTTGGCAGCCGTCTCCATGACCCGGGTAGCCGCAGAATCCGAAATTTCGTGATTACGGCCACCTTCACGTTGCAGCACTTCGCCCGCCACTCGCGATCTCCCGACCGAATGAGTATCCCAAACTCCGAGACTGCCTGGTTTCAGATGAATCGCATCTAAACCGATCACGCGCAAATCTAGGCCTATTTCATACCACTTTCTTCACTCCCCGCTAGCTGCCCTATACGGAAGTAGGAAGGACACTGTCTCACAGTCACGGACCGTCAGGTAGCACCGCCCAACAACCCGAGTTAATCTCATCAAAGTAAAGGATTTTTACCATGCGTTTCTTCAAGTTGCCCAACACTTACTGGTCTGATCGTCGTAGCCGTCTCATCGCCAAAACCGGTCCTCAAGGCCACTTGGTAGACCTCTACCTCAACTCCTGTTCGATGGGGAACTATATCGGCATCTTTTACCTGAACCGCGACCAGGCTTGCCTGGACCTGTCTATGGCGGAATCCGATCTGATGGATTACGTCCAGAAG
This sequence comes from Janthinobacterium sp. PAMC25594, assembly GCF_019443505.1. Classification (NCBI taxonomy): domain Bacteria; kingdom Pseudomonadati; phylum Pseudomonadota; class Betaproteobacteria; order Burkholderiales; family Oxalobacteraceae; genus Janthinobacterium; species Janthinobacterium sp. PAMC25594. The sequence continues at coordinate 2,153,637 of NZ_CP080377.1, read as the reverse complement.
TTCATCGACTTGGGCATTGTCAAGTATGACGAGGAAAATGAAATCATCTGGATTCTCGACGCTGCGCAGCATATGGGGCAGATGCTGGCAGCCGACAAGCGTGCTATTGGTGTCCGTGCCGACTACGCATGCGTGTCGAAAAATTCCCCGCTGCGCAAAGAGTTCTACATCAAGTATGCCAAAGCCCTGACATTGCCGAATGAAGAGCTCGGTTCGGACGAAACAACCGGGACAGAATCCAGTTTTAACAAGGCCATGGTACGCGAGGCAAGGCTGCGCTTTGACGGGGCTCTAGAAATGTTGATGGCACTTCGATCGGACAACCGTCAGCAATTCAGCGTAAACGCCGATGAACACGTTCTGGCGGATGCTGTAGGCATCTGGAAAGAAAAAGGCCATGCAGAAGCTACCCGACTCATTCTAGCGGCAATGCTTTCCAACGATCTTGACTTACGCGTGGCCATGGGGCGCAAACCGATGGCAAGTACCCCGATGCGCGATATTTAGTCTTAACTATTCACAACAGTTCGGGCGCGCGGGAGTATGGCGATCCGACGGACGTCAAACTCCCGAACAAGCAGGAAAACCTTCAGGCTTATAAGTTCATGCACAGTAACAATGTACAGGATTTTTCTTAAATGAAAAGCAAACAACAGATTGATCAAGAGTATCGCATTAAGACGCTTAAGTTTTTGGCTTGCGTAGGCTACGCTACCACACGTCATATCTCGATGGGTGTGCTCGGCGCATGCGACGTAAGCAGCCGCAAGATGGCTGGCAGAATCATTCGCAGGCTGCGGATTCTTGGATACCTGGCGGAGACGCGGGATGGGAACTCGGTAGCGGGGGAGCTAGCTGTTTGGCGAGTTGTTGACCGTCCGTGACCCTATTGTACTTGCCCTCGCGCTGATGCTGGCGCAAGACAACTTCGACTTGTTTGGCTTTGTCTGGAAAAACGTAGTGGGCATTGAGCTTGGCAATCAGCGTATCGATGACCTCCACCCGGACTGCCTGATTGACCTCAACTGTCGGCGCCACCGGGGGTGTGGCTGCGAATGCTCCTGTCACGGTCAGCAATAACGAGGCCAGGGAGACTCTCCATATATTTTTCATTCTTTTCCTTTTTTAATATGTCTAAATGATTAACCACGAACTGAACCAACAATCCGCCGTCGTCACGAAGGCGGGCAATCGGCAGGGAGGCTTTAACATCCCTGCTACATCTGGCGGAACTGCTTGGTAAATCCCTCGCTAACGGCCAGGCGCTCGGTCCGGCCTTTCAGGATGACCTCCAGCCCGGAGCCGCTGCGTGCCCCGTATTCACTGCGTTCTATCCGGTCAATGGCCTGCAGATTGACAACGGCACTGCGGTGGATTTGCGTGAACAACTGCGGGTCCAGTTGCTCGAGCAGCGACTTGAGAGGCAACCGAATCAACGAATCACCTCAGGGTCTTCCAAAAGATAGAGCCACGTTGATCACTCCGATCTCCTGCCGATAAGACAGGTGGAATTGTGCTAATAACGTGGGTCAGATTCCGTTGCAAATTCGTGGGAAAAGTGGGTCAATTTTCAGTGCAACTTAACAGCGCCAGGCAATGATTTCGCGGTCACAGCAATCCTTCACGAACACACCGGTTACCACTTCGCCATTGTCGCAGGCGATCTCAAAGCCGTCCGAGCACCACCGCTGATTTGGTTCGTCCACCGCCACCACGCCATTGTGCACGCGGCTGCTTACTGGCGTTTGTCGGGTGGACGATGTCTAGCAGACTCGTGGCGATTCACATCGATTAAATTGCCGCTCCAGTCAAGACGTCGCTGAGCAGATGCTTACGCTTGCTCCGCGTTTCGCCCGGCTTATCTCGCGACGTTTCTCTAAAAGAAAAAATGATGCATATTTTCACTAAATAAATCTTTTTGGAAATAAATTGTTGCCTCGTGAAAGCCAGTAAACGATAATTTGTCTAGGACAAACTGATATTAATTAGGTTGGGCAAGATAATCGTGGAGGAAATTACAACAATCTCAACCGTGTCCCTTGAAACCGGCATTTCCAAGGAAGTGCTGCGCAAATGTGAAGAACGCTACGGCTTGGTCCCTACCGCAGTGGAAATCTGGGTCGGCGGTGCTGGCGTCATTGCGCTGGGCCGTTCGCCAAGAGGCGTCAATATCATGTTGACGTTGCAGCACTTGAAGGAGGTGCTCGGCAAGTATCGTCGTTCCCGTAGTTCGATGTTGGCACGGCAGCAGTAGCCGGTGTCAGAAAACCACCCGCGCCGCCAGGCGGATGCGGCATTTAACTCTATCTAGGTAATTACCATGTCAATTAACCAACTCGTCTACATTAGCCAGGCAACCCGCAAAATGTCGAGCACTGAACTGAACCAGATTCTTAACACCGCCAAGAACAACAATAACGGCATTGACGTCACGGGCAGCCTGTTCTACAACGGCGGTTGGTTTCTGCAGGTGCTGGAAGGGCCTTTGGCGACGCTCAATGCGCTCTACAACAAGATCGAAAAAGATCCGCGCCACAAGAACTCCCGCATCCTCTACAACGAGCCCGCCAAATTCCGCACCTTCACGCGCTGGAGCATGAACATGACCAACCTGGACGATCGCCAGGCGGATAAATACGACCAGTTGGTCGAGGTTATCGACGCCGCCAAGAGCGACCGCAAGATTGGCGCGGCATCGCCGGCGGTCACGCTGCTCAAGATCTTCAAGGAATAAATCCAGGTACTGTCTTCCATTAACTTTTTTACCAAGCAACCATGTCCTTCTCCAAGCTAAAAATAGGCGCACGCCTCTACCTCGCCTTCGCCGTCATTGTCTCCATGCTCATCGGGCTGGTGGCGCTGGCCGAGACCAACTTCGGCCGCCTTGGCGCCGCGAACGCCTTGAATGTGCATACCTACGAGGTGCTCGGTGAAGCGGGCTCGGTGCTGGAAGGCTTGATTAACACCGAAACCGGTCAGCGCGGCTACGCGTTGACCGGGAAGGATGCGTCTCTCGACCCTTACCACGAGGGGAAAAAAAATTTCAGCCTCCACCTTGGCAAGCTGCGTGAGCTGACGTCTGATAATCCGACCCAGCAACAGCGCTTGAAGGCTCTGGCAGACGCCCAGCAAAAATGGCTGACCGACGCGATCGAGCCCGCGATCGCGCTGCGCCGCCAAAGTGGTGACGCCGCCGACGTCATGGCATCGGTCGTCGAGCTGGAGCAATTGAGCAAAGGCAAGGCCGCCATGGACAGCATGCGCGTAGTGCTGCGCCAGATCATCCAGACCGAGCAGGAATTGCTGCAACAGCGGGTGCAGAACGCTGCAGATCAGCGTGCGCGCACCGACATCATCATGATCGGCGGCGGCCTCGTTGCTGCACTGTCGGCCGCGTTGCTGGCGGTGCTGCTGACCAAAAACATTACCCGTCCGCTGCATAAGGCAGTTGCCGTCGCGCAGCGTGTGGCGCAAGGCGACCTGACCGGCACGATCGAAGTCACCACCGAGGATGAGACCGGGGACTTGATGCGCGCGCTCAGCAAGATGAACACGGCTCTGACGAGCATCGTGCGAGAGGTCAGGAACGGTACCGATACGATTGCTACCGCCTCTGCCGAAATTTCGGCCGGCAATATGGATCTGTCGTCACGCACCGAACAGCAAGCCAGTTCGCTGGAGGAAACCGCATCATCTATGGAAGAACTGACATCGGCCGTCAAGCAGAACGCCGACAGCGCACGCGAGGCGCGCGATCAGGCGGAGTCGGCTTCCGACGTCGCCGTACGCGGCGGCGTGATGGTGTCCGAAGTGGTGGAAATGATGGCGTCCATCAATGGGTCGGCGCGCAAGATTGTCGACATCATCGGCGTTATCGACGGCATCGCGTTCCAGACCAATATTCTGGCGCTCAACGCCGCCGTGGAGGCCGCCCGTGCCGGCGAACAAGGGCGCGGCTTTGCTGTCGTCGCCACCGAGGTCCGCAATTTGGCGCAGCGCTCGGCCAGCGCGGCGAAGGAAATTAAGACGCTGATCGACGATTCTGTGACCAAGGCCGACATGGGCAGCAAGCTGGTGGACCGCGCCGGTGCGACAATGCAGGAAGTGGTGCAAAGCGTCCAGCGGGTCAACAGCATCATCAGCGACATGGCGGCCGCCAGCGAGGAGCAACGCAGCGGCATTGAACAAGTCAACGATGCGATTGCCCAGATGGATCAGGTCACGCAACAAAATGCCGCCCTTGTCGAAGAAGCGGCCGCAGCGTCGAGCGCGATGCGGGATCAGGCCGAGAGCTTGTCGCAAGCGGTCAGCGTGTTTCGGCTCAATGCCGTCGCCACTGCGCCAGCGGCGACGGCGCGGGTGGCCGCGCTTCCCGCTGCTACCCGCCCGCCGCTGAAAAAGTTGGCGGCACCCAAGGCGGCCGTTGCTGCCGATAGCGAGGAGTGGGCGGAGTTCTAAAGACCAGCGCCTGACGATCGGCCTGCGCTTTAATATTGATGGGACGTGTAAAATTCGCTCGCGATTTTCCAGCCCTGCGCTGTCTTGAGACGTTGCAGCGTTTTCCAACCCCACGTTTCACGCTGTGCTCGCGTGTTGATGAACACTAGCGTAACGCTGGTGAGATTGCCATCGACAAGCATTTGGGCAGCGCGTGCGCTGCGCCGACGCCTGGTTGGCGTCAACCCGGAGGTTACGGTGTCGCGCGCAATGACGCAATCAGATGTGCAGCGTGTTACGGACATCATGGTGGAGATCAGCCGGGCCAGCATGCAACAGCAGCGCTGCATCATGCAGATTGGCCACGCCATTGTCGACATCGACAAGGTGACCCAGCACAACGCGGCCCTGGTCGAAGAAGCGGCCGGCGTTGCCGCCAGTCTCACGGAGCTGGCCCAGAGACTGGCCCGGTTGGCTACGCAGTTCAGGACCGGCGCGGCTAGCGCGGGTGATCGACGTGTTCAACACACCTCGTAGACAGCGCCGACGTAAATGCCATGGTCGAACGTGGCTGGCGCGTTTGACCTGCGGATCACACCGCGTCGGGCTGATTTTCCGGCGTTGCGCGTTGAAAGGCCTCTTGTACGACGCAACGGTTGTCGATGGCCGTGATCGTCAATTAAGCCGACAGGTCCCAATCGAAGCGGCGTGCGTTGTATAGCTGCGGAACGAGGCAGCAGTCGGCCATGGTAGGCGTGTTGCCATGGCAAACAGGCCTGAAGCCGGACTGCCAGCCAGCTGGCGCTCGATCGCTTCTAGGCCGAGGGCCACTCAGTGGCGGTGCCATGCGTTCTTCTGTTGGGTGTCGACTTTCAGCACATCGCTCATGTAGTGCAGTGCGCGCAGGTTGTTCACTGGGTGAATAATACCGCGTAGCTCTCCATGAGACTGTTAGCAATCTTGAGGCTGCCACTTTATATGCGCTTGGTGAATCAAACGTAAATTTTGTTCCAATTGCAGACACCCCGAATCTCAGCATTGATGAGCTGAATCCCAGGCGCAAGCAAATCTCTGGAATATCGCTGTTATACGCTGTACTTTTCAATCTAAGCCATTTCACTTAACCATTCCTCAACTGCCTCTCCGCTAATAGGTCGACTATATAGATACCCCTGGCCCTTGTTGCATCCCTGGGCGTAAACCACGGCTGCTTGCTCTTCAGTCTCTATTCCTTCCGCTACTGTATTCATGCCTAAGCTACGTGCGACTTTCACAGTTGCTTCTATTAAGACTTCATGATGGCGACTGGAGCCGGCTAAGGTAACAAATGAACGATCAATCTTGACAGTATCGACGGGCAATAGGTGCAGGCTCGATAGCGAGGAATAGCCGGTTCCAAAATCATCCAGGGCGAGCTTGACCCCAAGCGCTTTCAGGCGAAGTAACTGTTCTTGGATGTCTTTTCCCTGAGCCGCCAAACTCTCGGTAATCTCCAACTGCAATTTATCTGGCTCCATTCCGCAGGCTGCAAGAATGGCTTTCACCTTGTCGCACAAATCTTCCTGGCTTAGCTGTGCACGTGATAAATTTACTGCAAGCAGCCGCGGTGCTCGCGTTCCCAATCGTTGCTTCCAGCCTACAAAATCGCGGCATGCCATTTCCAACACTTTTTCACCGATTGCACCGATCAGGCCACAGTCCTCGGCGATGCCGATGAACTCCAAAGGCCCGACTATCCCTCGTACTGGATGTTTCCACCTCACCAAGGCTTCGACACCTGCTGCCGGATCAAATTTCCCGCCCGCCAACAGTCCGACCACAGGTTGATACAAGTTATATAACTCACCCCGCTCTATTGCATATCGGAGATCGGTTTCCAAGCCTCTGCGCAACAGCGCATCATCACGCATCTGCTGGCAAAATACCTCAAAACGGTCTCCGCCTCCAGCCTTGGCGATGGCCATGGCAATCGCAGCGTCGCGAAGCAGATCATCCGCATCATAAGCGTCAGAGTTCAGCGCCACTACACCGGCGCTGAACGTACATGTGAGGTCATGATTCCCAATGATGTACGGTTTGCTCAGGCGGTCAAGCAAGCGCGCAGCAATTCGTGATGCGACGTCTCGATCAGCCAGCCCATCCAATAGTACTGCGAACTCGTCACCTCCTACTCTCGCTGCCAGTTCAGCCGAGGAGCGCTTTCCAGGTGGCCGGCTACTCGATCTCAGAGTCGCGCGTAGGCGTTCCGCCACAAGAACAATGACCTGATCTCCGACCTCGTTGCCTAAAGTGTCATTAATTTGCTTAAAACGATCAAAGTTGATGAACAGCACAGCGCAATAATCGCCACTGGGGGCACGCGCGCGCTGTGTCATGGCATGTAACAATTCGAGTGCGCCCGCGCGATTGGGCAACTGTGTCAACGCATCCAGCTTTGCTGCACTCGCGAGACGACTAGCCAGTATGCTTTGCTCCCGGACTACCTCATGGGTCGCGTCCAGCAATATTGCCATTAAGCGATTGCCATCCACTTTAAGCAGGCCTAGTGATAATACTGCGGGGCTTTCAGGATGATCTCGTCGATTCTTATTTATTGCAACCCTCATACCTTCACAGATCAGTCCTTGCTCATGTTTGAAGTTAGTGCACAGGCGTATCAGACCCGGTGCATACGGCTGTAGTACCTGAAAGAAATTGACAAGATCCCCATCCTGAGAGAGCGGCATTAATAATTGTGAAGCCATAGGGTTGAGCATCTCTATACTGCCGTCTTTTTGCAGCTGTATGAGCGCAACAGGCGCACGATACAAAAACTGTATTAAAGACTCATAGGCACTGTCGTTTTCACCGCTCATGGCCTACTCCTATATGTTGTGTAGGAAAATCAGCTGCATCGGTGTCAAAGAATGCGACCTGGTTTCGGCCTCGGCGTTTCGCTGCATACAGGGCTTGATCGGCGCGTTTCATCAGTCCGTCGAATCCCGTCAGGTTATCGTCCATTGCCGCAACGCCTATGCTAATAGTGTAGGCGATGACATGCTGTTCATATATGGCGGGAATGAGTTCTACTTGGGCCCTTAAGCGCTCCGCCACTGTCATTGCATCGGCCAGATCCACAGAGGGCAAAATGACCGCAAATTCTTCGCCTCCGATGCGCGCCAGTACATCAACCTGTCGACATACGCTCTTCATCGTGGCAGCCAGATGGCACAGTACTGCATCGCCTGCCGGATGACCGTATTGGTCGTTGATCGCCTTGAAATGGTCTGCATCGAGCATGATCAGCGACACTGGCCGCAAGGCGTTTTTGCGGCGCAGTATCTCCAGATCGGCAGCCTCAAAAAAAGCACGCCGGTTTGACAGGCCTGTGAGGTGGTCGCAATAAGCTGCCTTGCGAAGATTTTCGCTGGCATCACGCTTATCTGAAATGTCCCGAATGATCATGCAATAGGCAGCTTCTTCATCGTTGAACTGAATGGGCTGAGAGTTCTCATCGATACGGATGGGCAGTGGCGAAGTCATTGAGCTGCCCCAGAATTCGCTGCCGTCGGCGCGCAGCCTCGCCCCCTCATCCAACGCCCAGCCGTTTTCGTCTGCCTCCCGCAAACGGTCCAGCTGTTGTTCTGGGGTGGTAGCCTCGGAGGGGTAAAAAATTGCATATGGCTGCCCTTTGATGCCCGGTGTATGTCCAGTTACCCTGCCAATGCTTTCATTCCAGGACTCGATTCGCCCTCGCTTGTCCAAGCTCACCAACGCGTAGTCGGCAATATTCGTCATGATCGCGTTAAGCCAAGCGTCGGTCTTGCGCAGCTGTCTTTCGCGCCTGTCTTGCATGGTGATATCGTTTAGTACCGCCATCAGCCGCTCCGCATCCAGCTTCAGCATACTCAACGATAGCACCTGCGGGCCGCTGGCCGCGCCGTCCGCGTGCAGGTACAGCCGAGTTGCGTCACAGATTTGGCCATAGTCTGCACAAAATTGACTGCATTGCAGCTGCAGGTCTGGTGCAACCGGTGCGAGCGCTTCGAACAGGTTGGTCAGTTCGCCGTCTCGGCTCAGCGGCATCAGCAGTTGGGCCGAAAGCGGATTGAGCATGACAATTGTACCGTCCGACGAGATTTGAACCAGGCCTACCGGCGCCATGTACAGAAACTGAAGCAATGCTTCGTATTCCTGAGACTCCTCAGAATGGATGAGGCTGCTCATAAGCGATACACCAAGACATAGGATAGATCGGCCAGCGGGTCCGACAGTAGCCGCAGCTTAACCTTGGTAGGCCGCATGCGCAATGTCAGCACATAGTTGATCGTGTCGTCCAGGGTTTGCCCGCTTTCATGCGCGTCCACGAACCGTTGTGCGACGAGGAAATTGTTCATGCACGGCGCGATTACCATGAACAGGTCCTGCTGCAGCACGCGCTCCACGCTGAGTCCGGCCGCCTTCGATTCAAAGGTGTTATAGCGCTGAACCCGACCGTCCTTTCCGAAGCCGATGACGCCGAAGCCGAGCGCATTCAGCGCAACTTCATCCATCGTTTCCAGCAGCATGGTGATGCCAGGCTGGTCAAACTGTGTTTCTGCAAGCATTTTCATTGTTGCCAACTCCTGTACGGATCGCAAGAGGATCTCTGTTATCGTGTTAATCAAGCTGTATAGTGTCTCCAAGCCTCACCCAGCAGCGGGTCCATACAAGCGTGGCTTGTCCATCCATATTACGGTCCATCTGCACCTGGACCATCGCTGATGATCCAATCGGTAAGCTTACCCTGCAGGTTCACTGGCAGAGCGGCACCGACCGTGAACGACACTGGGCGCGCTGCAGGCGGCAAACGGTCCCTGACCCAGGACGCCAACTGATCCGGCAGGCGGTCGGCTCCGTCGAATTGTGCGGCCACCACGAACGCCTTCAGCCGCTGCCCTTCGTCCGCACGCATCAGCCGCACGTGGGCTTCGCTTACGCCAGGATGGCGCTTGAGCATCTCTGCCACCTGCGCCGGATAAACGTTCGTACCACCGACTTGCACTGCCTGGTCGCGCCGGCCCACTGGTACGAAACTATTCTCGCCCTGCCAGTCGATCTGATCCTGGCATTCGCAGTGGAGCTCGGCGCCGTCGGGTGCCTGGCGCACCAAAGCGTCGGCGGACGCGGAGCGCCGCCAGTGCGGCAGCAAGACATAGGGCCTGCGCGCATCGGTGCGCCAGCCCACACCTGCGGTTTCGCTGCTACCGTATACTTCTATCATAGACAAGCCGGACGCCGTCAGTTGCAGCGCCAGGTCGGGCGGGCATGGCGCGGTCGACGTCACGCCCGTAACACCACTAGGCCAAATGGGGGCGTGTCGGGCAACGGCGGACCAAAGTTCCGGGTAACCGATGATCACGTCCCCGTCCGTGGTCTGCACGATCAACTCCATCGGAAGCATATTTCTCGCATCGACCAGCGAGGCGCGCACCGGGCCGCATGCCAGTGGGAGTAGCACGCTGAACAGGAAGCCATAAATGTGATGCGCAGGAACGGTATAAATGACGCGCCGCGCATGCGCCAGTTGTGCTGCGAAAAAGCACGCCTCTTGCCATAGCATGTCGAGTTTTTGGGGGCAGGACTTGGGCACGCCGCTGCTGCCGGAGCTTGTAAAGCTCAGCTCGGCGCTGTACTGGTCCAGACCGTTACTGGCGCAGGCGATCCACTGCTCGAGCGTCGTGCACCCCAGCAACGCCTGGTCGGCGCCACTCTCGTGCAGATGCAGGCAAGCGGACAGCGCCGTCGCAAGGGTGTAGCGCTCCAGTGAATCGATACCCAAGTCAGCTTCCAGCTGCAGGCCATCGGTCCACGGCAACGACGGCAAGCCGGCGCTCCCACGCCGCATCATGAGCAATTCAGCATGCATGAGGTCCGACACAAAACGGCGCAGCAGCGCCCCGTCGTGCCACCAGTTGGCGCAGTGCGGGTAGGGTGCTTGAGTCTGTTTCACTTCAAGCCTTCAAACGATACTTTGAGCATATGGCGCACGATATCCTCAGTCACCATCTTGCTGTATTTTTGCAAATACTCGACCGCAGGGTCACAGGTTCGAGAGTAATAGCTGAACAGTACAACGTCTGTGGGCAGTTCGCGGTTCAATTGCCCCTGCTGCTGCGCCAGCTTCACCAAGGCCTCCAGCTGCCGGTTCAGTTTCATTACTCGCAGCATGTACTTCACATTGCGGATCAACATGTCGCGCACGTGCGGGCTGGTCGATGGCAGGAACGGCAGTCCGCCGTCCAGGCGCACCCGCAGCGCCCACTCGAGCAGGGCTGACAATTTCTGCAGCGGACTGAGTGCGGTGTCTAGCGCGGCGACATACTCGAGCGCGCCGTCGAGCAGTCGTATTAGCGCCTCACCGATTAGCTCCTCCTTTGATTTGAAGTGCTTGTAAAGGCTGGGTTTGGAGATGCCGACCGTACCGGCGACGTCATCCATGGTCATCAAGTCATAGCCTTTTTGGCTCAGTACTGCCGTCGCGGCATCGAGGATGGCGTTCTCGCGCAGCTTAAATGCTTGATTTTTAAAGCTTAGTCTTGGAAGGATACTCATTGGTAATTTTCGATACTAATCAGTAGCTTTTATTATTTGAAGGTAGTAATATTAGCACGCCAGTAAAAAATGCTCAGAATAATCAACAAAACTACATGAACCCGCCACGCAAACGCATCGCTATCATCGGCTCAGGCATTTCAGGTCTGGTCAGCGCCTATTTCCTCAACCGCAAGCACGACGTCGTGCTGTTCGAGGCCGCCGGCTATCTTGGCGGCCACACCAACACCGTGGACGTGACGCTGGAAGGGCGCTGCCACGGCGTCGATACGGGCTTTCTGGTCTATAACGAGCGCACCTATCCCAACCTTGTGGCGCTGTTCGACGAGCTGGGTGTCGACAGCATCGCCAGCGACATGTCGTTCGGCGTGTCCATGGACGGCGGAGCGCTGGAATGGGCAGGCTCCAGCCTCGATACCGTGTTTGCGCAGCGGCTCAACGCCGGCTCACCTTCCTTCCTGCGCATGCTGTGGGACATCCTGCATTTCAACCGCAACGCGGAGCGCTTTCTGCAATGCTCGAACCAGACAGTGCTGACGCTGGGACAGCTTCTGCAGCAGCAGGGCTATGGCGCGCGCTTCCGCGACGCCTACCTGCTGCCGATGGCGGCGGCAATATGGTCCAGTTCGCCAAGCGATATATTGCAATTTCCTGCGGCGACCTTCTTGCGTTTCTGTCTGAACCACGGTCTGTTGCAGGTCAACGACCGTCCGCAGTGGCGCACGGTCGCAGGCGGAGCCCGCCACTATGTCCACAAGATCGCCGCCACGCTGCCTGACATTCGTCTGAACATGCCGGTGTTTTCCGTGCGGCGCAGCGCAGGCCGGATGCAGGTGTGGAGCAATAGCGCGGGCGCCGACGAGTTCGACGCCGTCGTGTTCGCTACCCACGCGCCGACCACGCTGGCCATGTTGCACGACGCCAGCCAGACAGAGCGCGCTATCCTCGGCGGCGTGCGCTACCAGCCCAACACGGCCTACCTGCACACGGACACGAATCTTATGCCACGGCGGCGCAAGGTCTGGTCGGCCTGGAACTACCTGGCGGGCGCGCAGTCGGACGGACAGCGTCCCGTGTGCGTGAGTTACTGGTTGAACCAGCTGCAGGCATTGCCGTTCGAGGCACCGGTGATCGTGACGCTCAATCCACACACCCTGCCGGCCGAGAGTAAACTGATTGCCAAGTTCGACTACGCCCACCCGGTAATGGACATGGCTACCGTGCGCGCACAGCAGCAGCTGGCGCAAATCCAGGGCAAGGGCGGTACGTGGTTCGCCGGCGCCTGGACCGGCTACGGCTTCCACGAAGACGGCCTGAAATCGGCACTGCGCATCGCCGCAGCATTCGACACGGCGCCAGCATGGAGTGTGCTGCCATGAAGCAGCCTGCCGCCCAATTTTTGCACGGCCAGGTGACGCATGTGCGCCTGCGTCCGGCGCCACACCGTTTCGTCTATCCACTATTTTATGTGCGCTTGAACCTGGCCCGGCTGGACGAATGTCATTCGCGCTGGTTCGGCGTGGACCGCTGGCGGCCGCTGTCGATATGGCGGCGTGATTTTGGCCCGCGCGATGGTTCGAGTCTGGAGCAATGGATGCGCGCTCTGCTGCGCGACCACCACATCGACGCCGACGGCGAAATCTGGCTGCAAACCTTTCCCCGCGTCGCTGGCTATGTGTTCAATCCCGTCAGTTTCTGGCATTGCCACGACGCTGCTGGCCAGCTGCGCGCCGTGCTGGCCGAGGTCAACAACACCTTCGGCGAAAGTCACCGCTACCTGATGCGTATCGCCCATACGGCCGGTGGCTCGGCCACTGCTATTGCCGACAAGCAGATGCACGTGTCGCCGTTCTGCGAGGTCAAGGGACACTACCGCTTTCGTTTCCGCCTGGACGGTGCCAGCCACTGCACCGGGCTGGACTATCACGACGGCGACGGCATGCTACTGCGCACTGCGCTGAGCGGGCGTCCCGTGGCGATGACCGACAGCGCATTGGCTGGTGCCCTGCTGCGCTATCCGCTGCTGGGGCTGGGCATCGTGTTCCGCATTCACTGGCAGGCGTTCAGGCTCTGGCTGAAACACGTTCCGTTTTTCAGCAAGCCGCCTGCCCCCTCTCATCAAACCACCGTGCACCAGGAGCCTGCCCGATGAATCGTACCTTGTCTACCGTCACGCTGTCCGCCCCCATCGGCGCGCGGTTATTCCTCAGGCTACTGAACAATATCCGTCACGGACACCTGGAACTGATCACCCCCTGCGATACGCGCATGGTGTTCGGCGACGCCCATGCGGCTTCCGGCGCGACGCTCAAGCTGCACGACTGGCGCGCCTGCCAGCGCATCCTGCGCGCGGGTGACATCGGTTTTGCCGAGGCCTACGCGGCTGGCTGGGCCAGCACGCCGGACCTGACCGCGCTGCTGCGCCTGGCGCTGCGCAACGAAGCGTCGCTGAACCAGCTGGTGTTCGGCGGTGCGCTGGCGCGCTGCTGGTACCGGCTGCGGCACTGGCTGCGCCCCAACACGCGCAAGGGGAGCATGCGCAACATCCACGCGCATTACGACATCGGCAACAACTTCTACCAGCTCTGGCTCGATCCCAGCTGGACGTATTCCAGCGCGCTGTTCGACGGCGACTACCAGCTGACGCTGCAGGACGCGCAGCGGCGCAAGTACCAGCGTATCATCGACACGCTACAGCTACGGCCCGGCCAGCGCGTGCTCGAAATCGGCTGCGGCTGGGGTGGCTTTGCTGAGCAGGCCGCGCAGCAAGGTATCCACGTGCATGGCGTGACGATTTCGCCGTCGCAGCTGGAGGTGGCGCAGCGCCGCGTGCAGGCGCTGGGGCTGAACGACCGCGTGCAGCTGGAGCTGTGCGATTACCGTGACCTGCGTGGCGAGTACGACGCCGTGGTGTCGATTGAAATGTTCGAGGCCGTGGGCGAGCAGTATTGGCCGCAGTATTTCCGCACCGTCGCGGCGCGGCTAAAGCCCGGTGCACAGGCGCTGGTACAGTCGATCACCATCGGCGAACAGCATTTTGCGCGCTACCGCAGCAGCACCGATTTCATCCAGCAGTACATTTTCCCCGGCGGAATGCTGCCCAGCGTCGAACGTTTCGAACGCCAGGCGGCCCGCAGCGGCCTGCGCCCAGTCGAACGTCACGCTTTCGGCCGCGACTACGCCGAAACGCTGCGCCGCTGGGATGCTCGCTGCCGCCTACACCATCCGCAGATCGCGGGCCTGGGTTTCGACGAACCCTTCATGCGGATCTGGCATATGTACTTCGCCTATTGCGAAGCTGCCTTTGACGAGGGACGAACCGATGTTGTGCAATTCCTGCTCCAGAAGGCCTAGTCGGCCATGACGTCGCTGTGGCGCCTGGGCCAGGTCACGCTGATGTTCGGCAGGCGCGCATGCGCCCCTTGAACCGGCCCATCGCCATCACTTACTTTTTGCTGGAAAAATGAACGATACTCAACCACTGCTGGCATGGTATGCCACGCTGACACCGGACACCGTTGGACGGGCGGGCCAATTCTACGCGGCGGACGCGCAGTTTCGCGATCCGTTCAACGATGTATATGGCGTTGCAGCGATAGAGGCTATCTTGCGCCACATGTTTGTCCACACCGAGCAGCCGCGCTTCATCATCGACGAGCGCGTGGTGCAGGGCGACCAGGCCTTCGTTACCTGGCAATTCGTGTTCCACTTGCGCGGCGTGCCGTATGAGATATCCGGCGGCAGCCATTTGCGCTTCAATGCGGACGGCCTGGTCTTCATGCACCGCGACTACTGGGATGCCGCCGAAGAGCTGCTGGAAAAGCTGCCACTGATCGACGCCCCGATCCGATGGCTGCGCAGCCGCTTCCGCGTGCCGCTGCCCGATGCAGCAACAAAGGGGAGGAAGGCATGAACGGAGCCAAGTCCATGAAGCCGGGCGCATTGCTTCAGTTGGCCGGCTGGATCGCGCTGACCGCCGCTTTTGCAGCCCTGGGCGCGTTCGCCTCCGTCCACGCGGCCGTGTTTTATGCGCAACTGGACCGCCCCGGCTGGGCACCGCCCGCCTGGCTGTTCGGTCCCGTGTGGAGCTTGCTGTATCTGATGATGGCCATCGCCGCCTGGCGCGTCGGCCGTACCGCTGCAAGCCGCGCCTACCCGGCGCTGCTGCTTTATCTGGCGCAGCTGGCTGTCAACGCACTGTGGAGCTGGCTATTCTTTGCCTGGCATCTGGGCGCGGCGGCGTTTGCGTGCATCGTTGTGTTGTGGCTGATGATCGCGGCAACCATCGTACTCTTCGGCTGCCGCGAACGCCTCGCCGCCATGCTGCTATGGCCCTATCTGGCATGGGTCAGCTTCGCCGGGGGGCTGTGCTTCAGCATCTGGCAGCGCAACCCGTCCCTGCTCGGCTAAACGCTACAACGCACTACTAACAACAAGGAATTCCCATGACGAATGAAAAGCAGCTTGACTACCGGGTCGCCGGCACACCTGCCTCCGAACGCATACGCGCCCGCTTGATGGCAAGCGGTGTCCGTTTCCACGCCAACGACAATATCGCCGACTACATCGAAAGCGGCGAAATGGATGAACTGCTGGACGAGGTCAGCCTGCGCATGCAGGGCGTGCTCGAGAGTCTGGTGATCGACACCGCCAACGACCACAACTCGCAGGACACGGCGCGCCGCGTGGCCAAGATGTATTTGCTGGAAGTGTTCGGTGGGCGTTACATCCCCCCGCCGCCCGTGACAGAATTTCCCAACGCCGCCAACCTGAACGAGCTGATGATCATCGGTCCGATCACCGTGCGCAGCGCCTGTTCGCACCACTTGTGCCCCGTCATGGGCAAAGTATGGATAGGTGTGATGCCC
Organism: Janthinobacterium sp. PAMC25594; assembly: GCF_019443505.1. NCBI lineage: Bacteria > Pseudomonadati > Pseudomonadota > Betaproteobacteria > Burkholderiales > Oxalobacteraceae > Janthinobacterium > Janthinobacterium sp. PAMC25594. The sequence continues at coordinate 2,137,759 of NZ_CP080377.1, read as the reverse complement.
AACCAGCACTCCAACCTGATTGGCCTGTCCAAGTATGCGCGGCTGGCGGGATGGATCATGAGCCGTCCGCAGATCCAGGAAGAAGCCGTGGTCCAGTTGGCCGAACTGCTGCAGGAAAAGGTCAAGCCGGACGGTTTGGCCGTGATCATGGAGGCCGATCACTTCTGCATGCAGTGGCGTGGCGTTAAAGACAATGACGCGCGTATGATCAATAGCGTCATGCACGGTTCTTTCCTCAAGGACCCCGCGCTGCGGCGGGAGTTCCTCTCATTGATCAAACGCTGATACACCATCCCAAGGAGTTCCCATGCTCGTCCGTTTACTCTATGCCAGCCGCGCTGCGGGCACTATCGATGTCGCTACCATCGGCGCCATACTCCAGCAGTCCCGCCGCCACAATCCATCCAGCGGCATAACCGGCGTCCTGTGCCACAGCGAACGGTTTTACCTGCAGCTGATCGAAGGAGGACGCGAACAGGTCAATATCCTGTATGCCCGCATACTCGCCGATACACGACACACAGGCGTAACACTGCTGCACTACGAAGAAATGAGCGAGCGTCGCTACGCTGGCTGGACGATGGGACAGACCAACCTCGACAAGCTCAATCCGGGCACGCTGCTGCGGTACTCGATGCTGCCCGAGTTCGATCCGTTCGCGCTTGGCGGAGCCAGTTCGCTCTCGCTGGTCGACGAGTTGATGGCTGGCGCTGCGGTCCTTGGTCGGGCATAAGGGCGACGCGCCATCGCATCTGCACCGAAGCCGTCGAGGCATCAGCCGCTTGCGGCGGGTTCATGTTGAATGTTGTTGCATTTAACTCGCAAAACAGTCGAGTCTGTTCCCGGCTCACTGAGAGTTGGCGTCGCGATGAACTGGATTTGTAGCGGTGTCTTCGGCGATTTTCATCTGTTATCTGCCGATTGCGCGATATAATCAGGAATTATAGGTTCATTATCGGTTCGAGTTATGGTGCTATCTTTACTTCCTCCTCAGTCCGACAACAGTCAGCCTGTTCAATATCGCAGCGGGGTCGCTGCCAGACTTGCTGGCTTGCCGGTTGAAACGTTGCGCGTGTGGGAGCGTCGTTACGGCATCTCCGATACCGGGCGTAGCGCGCATGGCCAGCGTTTGTATTCCGAGGATCAGGTTCGTCGGCTGCGGCTGATGAAGCAACTGGTCGACCAGGGCCATCCAATTGGCGCGCTGGCGAAGCTGCAGTTGGAACAATTAGGCCAGTTTGCGTTGGTACCCGAGCCTGGTGTGCCTTTGCAGCCTTTGCAACCTATGCGCCTGGCACTGATGGGCACGGCACTGGCGCGACGCCTGGCCGTCGGCGGGCGAGAGTTACTGGCGCTCGATATCGTCGCCCACTTTCAGAATCTGGACGAGGCGGCAGCGACATGGCCTGGCACTGGCGCGCAACTGCTGTTGATGGAAATATCGGAACTCGATGAGGGCGTGGTGCCGGCGATTGGCGCGCTGCGTCAAAAACTGGGGATGGCGGTGGTGGTGTTGTACCGTTTCGGCGCCAGCGCGACCATACGCCAGTTGCGCGCTCAGGGCTGCCTGCTTGCGCGCGTACCCAACGATGTTGCAGAAATAGTGTTGCTGTGCCAGGCGGCGCTGGCTGCGTTGCCCTTGGCGCAAGCTCAGCTTGCGCGGCAGCGGCCGGCGGCGCCGGCCCCGCGCCGCTTCGACGACCGGGCGTTGGCGGAGCTGGCGGCGGCCAGCAGTACGGTCCACTGTGAATGCCCGCGCCATCTGACGGAGATCCTGTTGATGATCAACAGCTTCGAGCGTTACAGCGAACAATGCTCGTCGCGCAATGTGGCCGACGCGCTGTTGCATGAGCAGTTGGGGCACGCCGCCGCGACCGCCCGCATGGTCCTGGAGGAAGCGCTGTTGCGGCTTGCTCGGGCGGAGGCGCTGCCTTTGCCTGCGGGCCTGTAAGCGGAAAGTCATCACTTATCAGGAGCACTATGCCGTATTACACCATCACGAAAGCCCAGTCCTGCCCGCACATTTCATGGTACTCGCCAGCCTGGCGCATGTCTGGCCAGGCGGGAATGGTACTGCGCTTGCAGCCGGGCAAGTTGCTGCACAGAAGACTGAGCATCTCATGATGAACTCTTCTCGCATCGCCATCATTGGCGCCGGCATCGCCGGTTTGGCCTGTGCCACGGCCTTGAATCAGGCTGGCTTCCAGGTCACTCTGTTTGACAAGAGCCGCGGCGCGGGAGGGCGCATGAGCACACGGCGCGGCGCCGACTGGCAATGCGACCATGGCGCACAGTATTTTACTGCGCGCAACCCTGAATTCCGGGCCGAGGTAGGCCGCTGGGAGCAGGCCGGCGTGGCTGCGCATTGGCAGCTGCAGCTGCGCAGCTTCGATGCTGACGGATGCAGCGGCGGTGCACCGGTCGAGCGTTTTGTCGGCGTTCCGCGCATGTCAGCTATCGGCGCGTGGCTGGCCGCAGATCTGGCATTGCAGACAGGGATGGCGATCAGTGCGTTGCAACGTGAAGACAACGCTTGGCGCTTGCATGTGCAGGATGAGGGGCCTCTTGCGCAGCGTTATGACATGCTAGTGCTTGCGGTGCCGGCGCCGCAGGCGGTGCCACTGCTGGACCAGGTGGCGCCATTGCAGGCCGCGCTGGCGGCCGGGACAAATATGGCAGGCTGCTGGGCAATGATGCTGGAGTATGCGCAGCCGTTGGCATTGGACTTCAATGCCGCTTTCCTCAACTCCGGTTCGCTGCGCTGGGTGGCACGCGACAGCGCCAAGCCTGGCCGTAGCGGTCGCGAAAGCTGGCTGTTGCATGCCAGTGCCGAATGGAGCGAGGCGCACATTGAGCTCGATGCCGATAGCGTTGCCGCGCAGCTGCTCGCAGCCTTTATCAGTTTGGGCGGGCAGGTGCCGCAACGCTGGAGCGTACACCGTTGGCGCTATGCCAGTACGCCGCAGGCGCGTAACGACGTCTGCATATGGGAGGCAGGGCAGGGTCTGGGTATCTGCGGCGATTGGCTGAACGGTGGCACAGTGGAGGCTGCCTGGCTTAGCGGTCATGCACTGGCACAACGCATCATTGCCGGCGCCGCTTAAGCGTGGCGCGCGTGCCGGCGTGGTGCGTACTACCAGGGCAGGCGCGTCCCGTCGTATGCCAGGAATGTGCCGCTGTCAGACGGCCTCAGGGTATCTAGTACTGCGAGCATGTCGCTGGCGGCGTCATGCGCCGGACGTCCGATAAGCTCACCGCGAAATGGCTGCGACAAGCGAGAGTTGACGGTGCCCGGATGCAGCGCGACCAGCACGCTGTGCTTTTGCGTACGCGCCAATTCAATGGCTGCCGTCTTGACCAGCATGTTGAGTGCGGCCTTCGAGGCGCGGTAGCTGTACCAGCCGCCTAGCTGATTGTCGCCTATGCTGCCCACTTTCGCCGATAACATCGCCATGATGGCGCGTTCACCATCGAGTAGCGGCAAGAAATGGCGCATGAGCAGCGCCGGCCCCATGGTGTTGGTCTGGAAAATTGCCTGCATCTGCTGATAATTCAGGTCAGCCAGGCGTTTCTCAGGCATGAAATTGCCGTCGTGCAGCATGCCTGCGGCGTTGATGATCAGGTGATAGGGCGGCTTGGTGGCAAGTTCTCGTGCGGCCTCGGCAATGCTGTTTTCGTCGGCAAAGTCGAGTTGTGGTGTCGAATGGCGATGCAGACCGCACACGGATGCGCAGCGTGGCATGGCACCCAACAGGTCGACGAATGCGGCGCCGACCGCGCCCGACGCGCCAAGCACTAGCGCGTGAAACTGATCAGGAAGACTGGACATCATGGCATGCTGCTCCATTCAAGGGTGGGGGTGTACCTATCTGTTCCTCTAGTGCCTGCGGGCGTTGCCCGACTTTTCGATGCCGACGCCGCAGTCTGTACGCGCCCGGCGCGACCTGTGCGCCAGAGGATATCGAGTTTCAGCTTATCGACCGGTGTTGTGTGTGTCCAGCGTATTTTGCTCTTCCTTGTGTCTAATGCGGTTCATTTTCGGTTCATTGCATCGAATTGTTGAAGTGCAAGGATTACCTTTTGCCGTGCTGCTGCCTGTTTCGCCAGAGTTGTGTCATGCCCGACCATGCTTGCACTACTGCCGCTGGGCAGTGCCGCATTGTCTGACCAGCCACTGTATGCGCGGACGCAGGCGCAAGAAGCCACGATACAGCAACTCCAGCAGCGTTTGCATGCCGGGCAATGAGCCCAATTTTCCCAGCCAGCGCCAGGCCGGGTATAGCAGCCATAGTGCAACGAACGCCGCTGCGCCGCTCAGCATGGTGCCGTCCTTCGTTTGCACATGAAATCTCGCCATCAACTCCTGGCAACTGCAACCCTCCATTGCGCTCAGCTTGGAATCGCTGACATCGACCCATTCGATGGGGGTCGTCGGCACAGCACCTTGATAGAGGCTGATTTCCCAACGGCACAAAGGGCAGGAGCCATCAAAAAAAACAGTTGTCGTAATGCCGTTTTCGGCAGGTTGGGGCATGACTTGACCTCTTTCGGTAGTGAGTATTTGTTGCGATGAACCTACATTGAACCTATATATATTAGACTATGCGGTTCATTATAGCTACAATCGTGCAATGGCTGCTCAGGTAGCGATCAACGCTGTACAACATTGACAAACAAAGAGGGTTGCATGAACAAGCTAGCATTGAAGGCGGCTGTGGCCGACGAGCTGGAACGGGCGCGTCAAATGAGCCGGGACCGTACCCCGCGCATCGTTGCCTGCCTCGCTTACGCTGGCCTGATACCGTTCCTTGCGTTATTGGCGGCGAGCTGGCTCGATACGCAGCGTAGCGGTGTCTGGCAGCAATTATCACTGCAATACGGCGCTGTGATCCTCAGTTTTGTAGGCGCTCTGCATTGGGGTTTCGCCATGAGCGTGCAATTCGTCAGTGATCGTAAGCGCAACGTCTGCTTTGCCTGGAGTGTGATTCCCGCCTTGCTGGCCTGGTTGGCCTTGGCGCTTGACCCGCTTGCGGGCAGTGCCTTGCTGGCCACCGGCTTTGGCGTCCATTACTTCCAGGACTGGCGGCTATTCAGGCATGCCGGGTTGCCCATCTGGTATTTACCGCTGAGGTTGCAATTGTCTGTCGTCGCTGCTGCGAGCCTGCTCGCCACCAGCTTCGCCAGCCACGTATGAGGCAAGGTACGGTGAGCCATCAGGCCGCTGGTCGCCCAGCTTTCATCTTCGAAAACAAGAAACGCTGCTCCACCATCGGTTGGCAAACAGAGAGGCAGTTGCCATCCTGCATCAATTGACACTTTTTAGAAAAATCCTGTCTTTCCGCGCTGCGTATCCATTGCAAGAAATTAAATGTTGCAAATTTAAAATTTGCAACGCCTATCTGCTCGCCAAAGAGGTTGCCGCAAAGAATCATCATTTATCGGACAATGGCTTACTTATCGCTCTGTCCTGCAAACTATATAAAGACTTGAATGAACAATTCCACTCAAACCGTCGGCACCCGCCTGGCAATAGGTTTCGGCATCACTTTCGCGCTGACAATCGTACTCACCGGCCTGGCCATGAATCGAGTCGGCAGTATCGATCAGACGCTTAGCCGCGTCAACGATGTCAATAACGTTAAACAGCGCCACGCGATCAACTTCCGCGGCAGCGTCCACGACCGTGCGATTGCCGTGCGCGACGTGGTGTTGGCCACTGACGCCGCCGCCTTGCAGGCGCAGGTGAACAAAATCAAGGCGCTTGATGACAAATACCAGCAATCGGCGGTCCCCCTCGATGCCTTATTTACCAGTGCCGTGACTGCCGACGAAAAAGCAGCCTTGAGCAGCATCAAGGACACCGAGCGCTGCGTGCAACCGTTGATCGCCAAGGTGATCGAGTTGCGTAGTGCCGAGCAATTTGCGCAGGCTTCCAGCCTGCTGGCGCAACAGGTCGGCCCGGCCTTCGTAGACTGGTTGGCATCGGTGAATAAACTGATCGACCTGGAAGAAAAGATGAGCCAGGACGCTACCGCCGGCGCCCGCGCGCTGAGCAGCAGCTTCTTCACCTGGATGCTACTGCTGTGTTCGGTTGCCATTGCCGCCGGCGTTAGCAGTGCTTGGTATATCGGTCGCGGGCTGCTGCAGCAGCTCGGAGGACAACCGGATTATGCAGTCAGTATCGTTACCCGCATCGCTGCTGGCGACCTGTCCGTCGCGATTCACACAGCGAAAGACGACCACAGCAGCCTGCTGTTCGCCATGAAAAAAATGCGCGACAATTTGGTCGAGATCGTTGCACAGGTGCGGACTGGCACCGAAACAATTTTCAATGCTTCGACCGAGATCGCAGCCGGAAACTTTGATCTCTCATCGCGCACCGAACGCCAGGCAGGAACGCTTGAAGAGACCGCATCGTCTCTGGAAGAATTAACCAGCACCGTGCGTCAGAATGCCGACAATGCGCGGCAGGCCAATGTACTGGCCGAGTCCGCATCCGAAGTTGCGGTACGTGGCGGGGCCGTGGTGGCGCAAGTGGTCGAGACTATGGCGGCAATCAATGAATCGTCCAAGAAAATTGTCGACATCATCGGCGTGATTGACTCGATTGCATTTCAGACCAATATCCTGGCGCTGAATGCCGCCGTGGAAGCGGCTCGCGCCGGGGAGCAGGGCCGCGGCTTTGCTGTCGTGGCAACCGAGGTGCGTAACCTGGCTCAGCGTTCGGCCTCGGCCGCCAGCGAAATCAAGGCCTTGATCGGCAGTTCGGTGCAGCGGGTTGACATCGGCGCGCGCCTGGTTGACGACGCCGGCACTACGATGGAAGAGATTGTGCGTAGCGTAAAACGCGTAACCGACATCATGTCAGAGATCAGCCTGGCCAGTCAGGAACAAAGCACCGGCATCGAATCGGTCAACCAGGCCGTAGGCGAGATGGATGAAGCGACCCAACAGAACGCCGCCATGGTCGAACAAGCCAGCAGCGCAGCCGCATCGCTGCATAAAGAAGCGCAGATGCTAGCCGAAGTTGTCGGCGTTTTCCAGCTCACCGTCGATCCCGAAGGTAGGCGCATGATTAGTTGTGTCTCCAACAAGACGTCTCGTACGCAGGCCGCCGTCAAGCCGGCAGCTAGCCGTTTGACTATGCCGACATTGGTGCGTGTACCTACCAAGGCCGTGTCAACAAAGGTCGTGCGATCAAAGCAGGATGCCCCAGCTGAGTCCTCAATCTATTTTCGGAAGAATGAACATGCACACCTTTAAAAATCTTAAAATTGGGACGCAACTTTCCCTCGCATTCGGACTGCTGACCGCGCTTATACTTGTAATGGCAGCAATCACCTTGACGGGAATATCGTCGATCGGGCGGGCGGTGAATCAAATTGACAAAATCTCTGTCGAACGCCTCGGTCCGCTATATCAGGCACGTGAAGCCCTTGCCCAAACCGGTCTGGCGGCACGCAATGCATATATATTTACTGATGAGATACAAGCGAATAAAGAGCTAGCCCTTGTTGATGAGCAAAAAGCGATCTACCTTACAGCACTAGAAAAGCTCATGCCAGTCTATGGCGATGACCCTGAGTTTGCCAAAGTACGCACTGGTCTACTTGCAATGAGCGAATCGCTCAAGCGCCCTCGCCAACTGCGAGAAACTGGAAACATGAAGGAGTTCGGCAACTTCTTAGTTAATGAGTGTAGCCCTTTGCGGCGCCAGATAGTGTCGGACATGGCTGTTGTTGTTAAAAAAACTCAGCAACAAATGGATGACGCCACATTGCTATCGGCATCTCGCGCAGACACTTCACGACAGCTAAGCATAATCGTAGCAATAGTAGCCTTTTTCATCAGCTTATTGATCGCGGGTTTTATCAAGCGCATACTTTTGAAGCAACTAGGCGGAGAACCCGCTTACGCTACCGAAATAGCTAACAAGATTGCGCGTGGCGACCTGGGGATTAGTGTGGACATAAAGCAAGATGACAAGTCGAGCCTGCTATTCGCGATTAAGACCATGCGCGACAGCCTATTATCCATTGTTGGACAGGTGCGCGAGGGTACTGACTCTATCCGCAGCGCATCGAGTGAAATCGCCAGCGGCAATGAAGATCTCGCGTCGCGTACAACGCTTCAATCCTCATCCCTCGAAAAGATTGCTACCGCTATGGAAGAGCTGACATCGACAGTAAAACAAAATGCGAACAACGCTCACCAGGCCAATGCGCTTGCGAAATTGGCTTCGTCAGTGTCCCAACAAGGCGGTGAGGTGATGGTACAGGTAACTGAGACGATGGAATCGATCAACGATTCGTCGAAGAAGATCGTGGATATCATTTCCGTGATCGATGGCATCGCTTTCCAGACCAATATCTTGGCCTTGAATGCGGCTGTGGAAGCTGCGCGTGCAGGCGAACAGGGGCGCGGCTTTGCTTTAGTAGCCACCGAGGTGCGCAATTTGGCACAGCGCTCTGCCGCAGCTGCAAAGGAAATCAAAACACTGATTAACGACTCAGTCAACAAAGTCGGTAGTGGCTCCGCGTTGGTGCAAAAGGCCGGCACAACGATGCAAGAAGTCGTTGTCAGCGTGCAGCGCGTCAGGGAAATAATGGGTGAAATCAGCGTTGCTAGCGCGGAACAGAGTAGCGGCATCGAAGAGGTTAACGGAGCTATCGGTCAGATGGACAGCATGACCCAACAAAACACGGCACTCGTTGAAGAAGCTTCGTCAGCGGCGCTTGAACTACGAGAGCAGGCAAGTTCACTGGCCGATGTGGTCGGACTCTTCAAGCTTGAGCGCCGTGAAAGTGCAACGCGCCAATCTGGTCATACCCAAGCCACGAAACTGGTACCAATGAGGCTAGCCCATGACTAAGCTGGGTTTGCCCATACGATCCAGTCTGACTGCTGCCGATTCTGTCGTATTAGTGCTCATCGGCAGGCAGATCAGGTAAACCGTAGTTTTTGAACGCTGGACCAATCGACATGCTCGGCATCAAATGCATGCGTTTTCTGATTTACGTGATCCTGGTGTGCATTCGATGGTACCTAGATTATCCGCTGACCTACCGATACTTGGAAGAGATGATAGAGGAGCGCGTCGTGTCGGTCGACCATTTGTCGATTATCGGTAATCCCCCCACCAAATGATCGCGTTTAAAAGTAGAATTTTCCAAACTCAGATTTTTTGAAAGTTCTGCATGAAGACGTCCCGTTTTACCGATAGCCAGATCATCGCCATCCTCAAGTAAGCCGAGGGCGGCTCACCAGTCCCTGAGCTGTGCCGCGAGCACGGCATCAGCAACGCCACGTTCTACAAATGGCGTTCCAAGTTTGGCGGCATGGACGCCTCGCTGATGGCCCGCATGAAGGAACTGGAGGAAGAAAACCGGCGCCTGAAGAAGATGTATGCCGAGGAACGCTTGAAAGCCGAGATCGTCGCGGAGGCCCTGACAAAAAAGTGGTAATGCCATCTCAGCGGCGGGAGATGGCGCAATGGGCCGTGGCCCAGCGTTCAGCCACCATTGGAATAGCCTGCCAGGCATTTGGCATTAGCCAGACCTGCTATCGCTATCGCGCCAAGCTCGATGTGGAAAACGCTGTCGTGGCTGACTGGCTGGTACGCCTGACCAACAATCAGCGCAACTGGGGCTTCGGCCTGTGCTTCCTGTATTTGCGCAACGTGAAGGGGTTTAAATGGAACCACAAGCGCGTCTACAGGATCTATCGCGAACTGGAACTGAACCTGCGGATCAAGCCACGCCAGCGGCTGGTGCGGGAGAAGCCGCTGCCGCTGGCCGTGCCTGCACAAATCAACGAGACCTGGTCGATGGACTTCATGCACGACCAACTGGCTGATGGCCGTAGCATCCGCTTGTTCAACGTGATTGACGATTACAACCGTGAGGGTCTCGGCATCGAGGTTGATTTCTCATTGCCGTCCGAACGCGTCATCCGGTCCCTCGACAGGATCATCGAATGGCGTGGCAAACCCTAGGTCATTCGCTGCGATAACGGCCCGGAGTACATCAGCGCTGTGACGTTGGCCTGGGCCACCAACCGCGGCATTCGCATCGACTTCATCCAGCCTGGCCAGCCGCAGCAGAATGCTTATGTCGAGCGCTATAACCGCACGGTGCGCTACGACTGGTTGGCACATCACCTGTTCGAAACACTCGATGAGATCCAGGATTTTGCAACTCGCTGGCTGTGGACTTACAATCACGACCGGCCCAACATGGCACTTGGCGGCATCACACCAAAACAGAAGCTTGCCTTGGCCGCTTAACCTCTACTTTTAGCGCGCTCTAAAAATGGGGGGATTACCGTGTCTGCAGCAGGCCTGATCTGGCTTAATTGGTTGCCTGTTCATCCATTGCAGGTCAGCGAATTTCTGCTACCTACATTGCTGGTCGGCGCTGGCAACGGGTTGGTGATGATGAGTGCCACGCAAGCAGTTCTTGCAGGAGTTCCGCGGAAAGACTCGGGTCTTGCAGCAGGACTACAGAACACTGCACGCCAACTAGGTGGAGCAGTGGGCATAGCAGTACTGGGTGCAGTCGCCCATGCAGTAATGGCGGCGCGATTGGCCGCCGGGCAACTACCCCAGGCGGCCGAACTTGCGGGTTACCGGTTTGCATTCTTGATGGCAGGCATCGTCAGCGTTGTCTCGGCAGTCGCGTCGCTAATGCTGAAGCACGCGCCCGCATCAAAAGAGTAGCGAGGAATTGCTTGGCTCCAGATACGGCATTGCTCGGCCTGGCGACACGCTGGGCAATGCGTGATAGCCAGTGCAGCTCGCTCATTCAGCATCAATCCTTGGAGAAAAATCGTGTCCTTCGATCTACAGTCTGAATCGCCACAAGTTCACCAGACGCTCGCGAGCCGCTTAAAATACTGCTTTTCGTAATTGACCGGGGACAGCTTGTTGTTGAATCCATGACGGCGCTTCGGATTGTAGAACATCTCGATGTAGTCGAAGATAGCCCCGGGTGTGTAAGTAGACGTGGTGAGAGGTTTGCCTGAATGCGGCCAAATAGCTCGGCCAGCCTTTTGGGGTGTCCGCCTTTCCATCAATATCCACAGTGGTTTCCATCAAAAAGTGACGGGAACTACTGTGGCTTATCGCCAACTTTAAATACAGGCGGTTCCGGGAAGGCGCTTACTTTTCAACCAAATTTGGGGTTAGCGAGCGCCAAGACTTTTCTCCAACTGTTCTCCGACACTGTCCCCATAGTCGCAGGATCGAATACGAGCGCCGTTGTACTCCAAAAATGCAAGCAGTCCTCGAATTCATCTTGACTTAAAATACTTGGATCCCAGGGTTCTTTTTTTGCCAAGCTCCCAATCCAAGCAGTAATCAACTCGTACTGCCCCTCAGCAAAGGATGGTTTGGCAATAATAACAATGGTCGAGGATTCGGTCCCGACTTGGCCTGATGGAGCAACACGTGATGGGAATTTACGATTAGTCCGCAATGCAAACAAAGCGAGATCATCGATTTTCAATGCATTTGTCTTTACTACCCCTCCTCGACCGACGATACAACCCATCTCAACCTCGCATTCTATTTTTTTTCGGTCGCTCGGAAGATGGATTTTGCTGATCGCATTGCTCAGATGCACAATTACGTCAGGATGAGCCTGCAAGTGATGCAGGACTCGTGTGGGGATGCCAATAAAGCCGCCGCAAACAGTACGATGTTTTTCCATGTTCATAACAATTTCTCCAAATAGGGGATTTAAGCTTTCTGCTGAAAGCCTGAGTTATGAATAATGGAAGCACATCCGTAGGTGTTCATCCTGCGAGATCGAACCCTCGTTTGTTGCAGCTATCTGTATTCATTCTGAGGATGAAGAGCCAGATATATTATTTTCACAATACACTATTTAGTGTCAATTGGCAATTCGTAAGAATGAAGACCGAGGAATGCCAAACAGAGGTCCTGGAAAGAATGGACTGGCCCGGCGCTGGACAGCGCTAAGGAGGCACTGATCAATTCGCTCCTAGCGAAATTGACGCGCCAAATGGTCAAACGATGAGGCGATCACGCGTATTTCCGGTCGATTTGACGCGATGCTTCGCGTCTTTCGGTAATCAGGACGGACTACGGGATTCGGTGATCGTAAAGCGCCTGCCAGCCAGCAGCAGATTGGCGAAGGCGAACAACGTGAACAGCTGTGCTGTATTCTTGGCCAGGCCGCGATAGCGCGTTTTACGATGACGGAACAGGTTCTTGATGACATGGAACGGGTGCTCGACTTTCGCCCGCACGCTCGCTTTCAGATGTTCCAGCTTTTCCGTCAGGCGCCCCAGTTTGTTGTTGGGCAGCGCCTTGCGTTTGGAGCGCTTCATGGCCACATGCCACGTGACCGGTTTGTCGATGTTTTCAGGCCGCTTTTCCACGCCCTGATAGCCAGCATCACCCAACGCGGCGACTTCATCGCCATGCAGCAGCGCGTGCGCCTGGGTCACGTCGGCGACATTGCCAGCCGTGCCGACAAGCGTGTGAACCAGACCCGACGCGGCGTCCACGCCGATATGCGCTTTCATGCCGAAGTGCCAGTCGTTGCCCTTCTTCGACTGGTGCATTTCAGGATCGGGCTTGCCATCCTTGTTCTTGGTGGATGGTGGCGCGGCGATCAACGTCGCATCCACGATGGTGCCTTCACACATCACCAAGCCTTTCTCGGCCAAATGTCCGTTGATCGTATCGAAGATCTGCCGCGTCAGCGCGTTTGCTTCCAGCAGGTGGCGGAAATTCAGCAACGTCGTCGCGTCCGGCGCCGACTCGCGGCCCAGGTCAATGCCAACGAAAGCGCGGATGGACTGGCTGTCGTAGACCGCGTCCTCGATGCCTTCGTCCGACAGCCCAAAGCACTGCTGGGCAACGTACATGCGCAGCATGCGCGCCAGTCCGATCGGCGGGCGCCCGGCGCCTTCGACCTTGGGATAGAACGGCTCGATCAGCTTGTGCAGCTTGCCCCACGGCGTCACGCTGTCGATTTCGGCCAGGAAGCGGTCGCGCCGCGTGAGTTTCTTCTTGGCGGCGTATTCGAGGTCGGAGAAGCTCTTTTGCATGGTCGGCGGTGGGGCAATGAACGTGTCGCTATTGTCTCAGTTCGGCGCGCTGCCGTGAACGGCAGCCGAAGAATAAATCAGCGTTTCCTTAGCGGTCACCATGCTTCTCTTAGATAAATGTAGAGATAGGAAACCACTTCTTGCGCGAAAAGCTTATTCAAAGGCTGCCTTAACTTCAAGCTAAGTACGCTAGGGAGCTGCTGATTAATTCGTGTTTCCGCTTGAGCATCACCCGTAAGTTTTTGATTTTTAAAGCAGTGAATTGCCAGAAATCGAATTGATCAGCGCTCCCTAGAGCCAGCTCAAAATGGTTCAAGCAAGACGCTACCCCGAACATGCGATAATTGCCAGCGCGCATACTTTCTTGCGTCCAGAGGCCGATAAAGGAGACGTGGTTCAATGCAAAAAAACGATCTTATTCTGCAAATAGCGTCGCCGGCGCCGTTCCGGCTCCAAGGAATCTTGCTGTGCACGATCGCGCTCGCAATCCTCGCTTTCACGGTGAAAAAGAATGCAAATGTCCTGATGACATTGACAATGGACGCGGTGGGAACAGGGGCGGTTATTCTTATATTCGTGTTTGTAGCGGGCGCCGTACTGTTCAAGAATGTTTGCGGAAAGGAAGAAATATTGTTCGTCAAGGACGGCGCGCCCGCTGGAACAGCGGCTGCCTCCGCGATTGTGTGCGGCGATCTGATCGCAATTGAACGCAAGCCACTTCCTCTTCCCATGACCGCGGATGGCAAGATGGCCATGCTCGGCCTGGGCGGTGAAAGGCTGATGTTATTCACCAAGACGAGCGCCTTCCCATTCGGGATTGGCCTCTCCGACGAGGCGGCGATGGCGGCAATTAAACAGATCGAGGAGTTTTGCGGCAGGCCGTTGCTGCGTCACGGTAAGGCCGGTCAGCAATAGCCAGCCAGACGACGCGCGTCAAGCAAGCGCCAGGCATCTCCGCAACCGTGATGCCTGCGTAGTTCCTCCTCCCCGCTGCCGGCACGTTCGATTTGCGGTTGTAACGCCAGTATGTGACGCGTTCTCGGCGCACTTTCTAGCAGGAACTTGAGCGGTCCGGTTTGGCAGTCTATAAGCTCGTCCACAGCCAGTAGCCAACCTAGCTCCGATCCGAATTTTTCGCGATAAGCGCTGTGCTTGGCATGTAAATCTGCCCACAACAGAGCGGCCAAAAAGTACGCGGTGGGTACCGTCACGCCTTGCGACAGAGCGCGATCGCCCAGTGTGAGCGCGGTGTGAAGAAAATACTTGGCGCGTTGATCGAACATCTGGCGATGAACGGCAGGAAATAGGGGTTCCAGCAAATGGGTGACAAACATGATATTCAGTGCGTCCACCATGTTGCCGCTCTTAAGTAATTTACCCAATTCGCGCGCTAGGCGCCCAGAGGCGGTCTGCATGATCGCAGTCTTCACGTTGCATAGCGCTTCCATGGTGGCGGAATCGATCGCCAGGCACAAGCGCACCGCGTGACGAATTCCGCGTAACGCACGCAGTGGATCGGCGGTGAAGCTGACGACGGGGTCGCCGATGGCGCGCAAGGTGTGTGCCGCAAGGTCGTCCATGCCGTTGGAGGGGGCCAGCAGCGCGTTGTCGATGGGGTCGTAATACAGCGCGTTAACCGTAAAGTCGCGCAGGGCGGCATCGGCTCCGATGAGAGAGACGTCCGGGTAGGTATTCGCACTTAACAAGCCGCGCGATGGCGCACTGCCGTCGCGTAGCGTCGAAACCTCTACCGAACCGCCGGGCAACATCACCACGACGACCTGAAAGCGGCCACCGACAATATGCGCGGTGTCGAACAATCCAAATATATCGGCCGAGCCGGCGTTGGTGACGATATCGAAGTCAGCCGGCGCCACGCCGGCAAGAAGGTCGCGGACCGCACCGCCTACCAGCCATGCCGAAAACCCATGGTGGCGCAAGCTCTGTAACACCTGCAGAACACGGGGGGGAAGCGGCCGATGGGCCAGCGACTTTACTATAAGTTGCTCTGCGGAGTGACTTATGATCGTGCAAACGCGGCGCAGTCGCGCTACCATGTCCCGCAAATGCCCCCGGGCCGCGCAGCGTACCATGTAGTAGCACTCCGTCAGGGTGATGGCATCCCAGTCCAACCGATAGCCGTCCCGCGCCAGCACGGCCGATACCAGCGCCATACCTAGGCGGCGGTTGCCGTTGAGGACGGGATGGATGGTCAGGTAGTCGGAGAAGACCTTGGCTGCCAAGACCAGGGGATCATGCGTGCGATCAGCCTGGTGGTGCGCGATTCGCTCCAGCAACTGCCGCATCAGCGCCGGAACGTGGCGCGCGTCCACGAAGCCAGCTTCGGGCCGCAGATTAATGTTCCGGAACCGGCCGAAATATTGCGGGTGGTCGGGCGATATTGAGGCGTGCGATCGCAGCAGCGCTGCGACGCTGAGTTCCGCGAGTGCCGCTGGTTCAGCTTCCGGCGGTGCGTCGGCCAAATAAGTGTCTACCAGCCGCCGCAGAGTCGCCCGATCAAACATCGGAACCTCCGCATAGTCGTCAAGTAACCAGAACCGCGCGGCGCGCGGCCGGCGGTTCAGCAGCATGCCCGTACCTGTGCTTTCTATCGCCCAGGCGGTCGCGCCCGCCGCCGCGCTGTCGGGTAGGCGCGTCAGCATTTCAGGCTGCACCGGCAACCAGGCGGTGTAAGCACCGGGGGTTACGCCGAGAAGCAAGGCCGCGCCGCCATCGGCCAACATCAATAGCACCGACCGGCTGGTCAAGGCCTCACCGATCCATTCGGAGGCCAGTGGCCGCAACGCTAGGCCCAGGCGGCGCGCCAGGAACTGCGGCGTGCGCGCGTCGGCGCCCGATACCGGCAATGGCGCGGCCGGCAGCACCCTGGCAAGTTCGCCCCGGTAACCATACAGTTTCATATAGGCGAGCAAACAACATGGCAGGTGGGTATCTCTGCCGCGCGGCCTGAGATCGCCGATACGGGCTAGGAGTTCTGATTCTGTCACGACGGGCATGCAACCACTTCCTCACTTTTCATTGATGGGTATAACGTATGCCGGCCCCCATGTCCCGGGCTACGACAGCGGCCAGGCGATGAAAGTCAGCATAGTCGGTGGCTGTGCACACGGCGGTGGGCGTGTCGTCCAGCAAGCGTCGTGTTACATGCACGCGGTCGCCGGAAGACAGCCGCTCCAGTACATAGTTGGAGGTGTATTCCCTTCGCGCATCGGCGTAGCTGGCCGGCGACGGCAGCGTGCTGACATTCACGCCCGGAGGAAATTCGAGCACGAAGTTCTCTTCGACATGACGCGCACCGCACAGGAATGCGCCGTGGTCCTGTTCCGGTGCGAACAGCTTGGCCAGCCTGTCCAGCGCATAGCTGTTCCGTAAATAGGACACCGGTATCAGCTCGCCGGCGCCGTGCGTTTTGAGCGCTCCGTCGCCGCGAAACAGCATATGCGTGCGGCTAACGCTGGCGATCTCGTCATCGGAAAATCGCAGTGTGCCTTCCGGCGTAGCCAGTCCCTTGGCCAGGAGCGCATTGCGCACCGCACCGGCGTCGCGTGGCGGTGCCAGCTCGCGGGCGATGTTGCGTATCTCGCCGACCAGTGTGCCGCGCACTTCCGCCTTCACCTCGCCGCGAACGGCGCCGTCGGCGGCCAGCGTCAAGGTCGTTTCCGTGATGCTGGCATCCTGCCGTGTGCGTTGCGGGGTACGGCTGATCCGGGCGTCTGCAGCCAGGCTCACCAACGGTTTTCCCGTTTCATAAGGTGGCAAGACACCGAACGGCAACGCGCCATGCGTCGCTTCGGCATACACGTGCAGCGAGGGAATGTGGAGAATCACGTGGTTGAATATTTGCGCGACCGCGACGGGGGGCAGCGTGAAGTTGTTTTCCGTGCTGATCAGCATTGGCGTGCTGTCGATGCCGGCCGCGCGCAACAACGCCATCAGCAGCACAACATGGTCTTTGCAATCGCCTTTGCGACGCCCCAGGATTTCCCCAGCTGGACGCGGCGACACGCCGTCGGCGTAGATGTCGCTGTCGTCGTAGACGATGTGGGCATTCACCCAGTAATACAGAGCCGCGGCCTTGTCACGTGGAGTGTGGCGCTCGGAGACAAGTCGCTGAGCGAATGCGCGGATATCCGACGTGACCTGCGCAGCCTGTGTGAACCGGCGGCCCATGGCCTGGCCCAGACTCGGATAGCCGGCGAAGGAGGATATCAGCAAATGTGGCGAGTTCAGCAACTCATCGATGCGGTCCGGATTGCGCGGGCCCGGCCGCGTGCGTTGGTAACGCAGGGTAATCACACGCTGGTCACCCTCGATGCTCTCTTGGCGGGTATCAAAGCCGTCGGCGGCCACTTTCAGCGATAGGGCGGCCGGTATGCGCACCCGCAAGGTTGTTTGGGGGTGGGGAACGTAAGTCTGCAGGTTGTAACCGATTGAAAACCGACCGTCCAGCAAGCGTACCTTGTGGTTGATTTTGACCTGGTAAGACAGCACATCACCGATTTGCAGTGACGGGATCTTGAACTGTAACGCAGCCCCGGTGGCAGCCGGCGACGCGTTGCGCAGCACGGGCAGCGTTTGCTTGCGGCCATCAGGCTTTTGCACCTCGACGCGCGTCACCGTCATGTCCAGCGCATCAGGACGGAAACGAATCTGCAGGTCGCGCCAGCGTTCCAGTACTGCCTGGTCCGCCACTAGGCCGGTGCGGTCTATGATCTCTTCATATGTGCCGTCCTCTCGCAGCCTCAGTTCGATACGAACGTCTTGATTTTCCAGATTGCCGTCCGGGGTGGTCTGCGCGGTAGCGCCGGTTGACGCCATCACGGCCAAAAAGGTGCAGCAGGTCAGCAGGAAATTCATAAATTCATAATTGTGGATGGTATGCCAGAAAAAATTACCAGGTGCGGCTCGTTGGGAGAGCGTCCCCTCCCAACGTACTGGCTTCGTCGCAGCGCGCTGGCGAAACTCAGGTTAGGCTAGGCGATGCGGTTTTTCAATGCGCTGGCACGCCCATGGCGTTGTTGCCATAGTTGACCGCTTGATTGACAATGTTGGTCACGCCGTTGATCACGCTATTAACAAACGAGTTATAAACCTGGGTTGGCTGTACCGTATAGCTAACGCCCGCGCCGGCCGTGCCGTAGGTCGGCTGCGCGGTCGACGCATTGGTCGGAATACCGATCGTGGCGCCGACGCCGTTGGGCAGATTGCCGCTGACGGCGCCGCCCGTCAGGTAATCGGCGGGTGCAACTCCGGCGGGCGTCGTACCCGCCACGGCGATCGGTCCGGCCGTGCTGACCACGCCGCTGACCAAGACGTCCCCTCTCGATGTGACGGTGACGGACGCGCCAACACCTACCGGGCCGAGGACCGGTTCCACATAGCCCACCGTCACATAACTGCCGCTACCGCCGGTGGAATTGTCTGGCGCCGTGATGTAGCTTCTGTCATCGTAATCGTCACAACCATCATTATAAAAGCCCATTTAGTTCTCACTTGTAAAAAACGGTCGAATTGCCGGTCGACCTATCCGGTCGGCACGGCGCCGTACGGCGCTGTGCAGATTCCTGTGGACCTCCTGGAGCGCGGCTAGCGGGAGGTGATGCTATTCTTTAGATATTTCTTCATTGGTTCGAGGAAGAATTCGATAATCCGGCGTCGATCAGTCTTGATGTCGACTTGCACCGTCATGCCGGACCGCGTCTTGAGAATCTCGTCGCTGGACGCGGGGCCCTTGCCGGTGATTTGCACCCTGAGCTTGTACATAAGGCCGGCCTTGGTCGGCAGCTCGTTCTCGCCGCGGGTTTGGGCGGCCATCTCCGCCCCGCTCAATTGTCTTTCCTCGGCGTCGGGGCTTACGTCCAGCACCAGGCCGCTCAGTGAACCGTAGTGCTGGAAGGGGAAGGCGTCGACCTTGATGTCGGCGGCCTGCCCGGCATGTACAAACGCGGCCTCTTCGTTGGACAGATAAGCTTCGATCACCTGGGCCTGCCCCAGAGCCACCAGGGTGGCTACAGTCTGCCCCGGCGCCACGACCTGTCCAACTGAGGTCACCGATAGTAGCTGCACCTTGCCATCCACCGTGGCCACGATGCGCTTTTGACCGACCAGCGTGCCCGCCTTCTCAACGTCGCCACCCAAGGCCGCCAGTCGCGTGTTGCAATCGCTCAACTCAGTAAGCAACTGGCCGCTGTGCTCGTGCCGGGTCTGCCGGACCAGCTCCGCCGCGGCCCGGGCGTCCTGCATCGCGCTTTTCAGCGCGTTGCGTTGAGAGGCGACGTTATTCTCCAGCTGGTTCAGATCGTCTTTAAGCTTGAGGTAGTCGAAGCGTGTCATCACGCTACCGATGTAAGGTCGCACCCGCTCTTCTTTTTCCTGACCGATCTTGAGACTGGCCTCGAGCTTGTTGAGTCCATCGCGCAGCGCCGACAGGTTCGACTCCTTCGCGTTTTGCGCATTGCTTGCCTCCGCCAGCTTGGCCTCGAAGGCGCTGTTGCGGGCCAGCCGCAGCGATTCCTGCAAAATGGCCACCTCGGGTGCGATGCCACCCGTTTCGTAGTTCGGCCTGGCGCCATCGAGTTCGGCGGTTAGGCGTATTTTTTCTGCCCGCAGAAACTGCAGACGCTGGGACGAGCTGCGCAAGTCGCTATTGTCCAGTCCAGCCTCAAGTTCGACCAGCACGTCGCCTTTCCTGACCAGTTGCCCTTCCTGCGCCAGGATGGCGCGGACCCGGCCGCCATCGACCGATTGGACGATTTTTAATTTGCCGCTGGGGATGATCTTGCCCACCGAGGTGGACACCACGTCGACTTGGCCGTAGCACGACCACAAGGTGCCGATCAAGCAAAATCCGACGATGATCCACACCACGGCGCGCCCGACGGACGAGGGCGGTGTGTGCTCCAACTCCAGCGCATCGGGCAGGAAGGCCAGCTCCAGCCGTGACAGCCGCTCGTCGTTCCGCGCGGGGAGGCGCCGGAATTGCCGGACCAACTTAGTCAACACCGTGCCCTGAACCATCTTCGGCGCCATCAAGCGAACTCCTCTTGCTGCGAAAACAGATGGGCGTACAAGCCGCCTTGCTCCAGCAGTGCCCTATGGCTACCCTGCTCCACCATCGCGCCGCGGTCGAGAACCAGGATGGTATCGGCGTGTGCCACCGTTGATAGCCGATGGGCAATGATAAACACCGTACGGCCTTGGCAGATCTGCCCCAAATTGTTTTGTATAATGCGTTCCGACTCGTAGTCCAGGGCGCTAGTCGCTTCGTCGAAGATCAGGATGCGGGGGTTGCCCATCAAGGCCCGCGCAATGGCCACCCGTTGGCGCTGGCCGCCCGACAAACTGACGCCGCGTTCGCCAACCAGTGTGTCGTAACCGTTCGGCAGCCCACTGATGAACTCGTGCGCGCCGGCGATTGTCGCCGCGTGGACGATCTTGTCCAGCGCGGCGCGTGGTTGGTTGATCGCGATGTTGCTGCCGATCGTGCCGTTGAACAGGAAGTTCTCTTGGAGGACGATACCGATCTGACTGCGCAAATAGGCGGGGTCAATGAAGCGGATATCGGTGCCGTCGATGGAAATTTTGCCGGACTCGGGGAAATAGAGTCGTTGCAATAACTTCGTCAGCGTGCTCTTGCCTGAGCCGCTACGGCCCACGATCCCCACCGTTTGGCCGGCGCACACGGAGAGCGACAGATGGTTCAATGTCAGCGGTCCGCGCTCATCGTAGCGGAAGCAAAGCTCGTCAAGCCGCACGTCTCCGCGCAGCTGCCCCAGGCCAGACAGTCCGGCGGCTTGGCGCGGTTCCTGCTCCTGATTCATGATGTCGCCGATGCGGGCAACCGACAGCGCCACCTGCTGGAACTCTTGCCACAGTTGTGCGATTCGCACGATGGGCTGGATGATCCGGGTCGATAGCATTTGAAAGGCAATGAGCTGGCCCACGCTGAGATCGCCCGCCAGCACCGCTTCAGCGCCGCTCCACAGGATCGCCAGCGCCGCGCATTTTTGGATGAACTGGCCCAGTGCGCCGCCGATGCCACCCAACAACGAGGCCCGGTAGGACGCTGTCACGTACTGCGATAGGATGTGATTCCAGCGCCGCTCCATGATCGGTTCGATCGCCAGAGCTTTGATCGTGTGGATGCCGCTGACACCCTCGACCAGGAACGACTGGTTCTCGGCGCCGAGCCGGAATTTGACGTCAAGGCGGCGGCGCATCATGGGCACGATGGCCAATGAGCTGGCCACAAACAATGGCAGCGTCGCCAACACGAGCCAAGCGAGCCGGCTACTATAGAAAAACATCAGCGGGACGAGGATGATGATCGAGAGCAGGTCAAGCATGGAGCCGATCGAGCTGCCGGTGATGAATTGACGCACCGTCTCGAGTTCGCGCACGTGGGCGACGATGGTGCCGATGCGGCGGTTCTCGAAGAAGCGCAGCGGCAGACGCAGCAGGTGCCGCACCACTCGGCTTCCCAGCACCACGTCGATCCGGCTGGCGGTGTGCGTCATTAGATAGTTCTGCAGCACCGTCAAGATCGCCTCGAAGAGGATCAGGATCAGCATGCCAATACCCAGCACATGCAGGGTGGACAAATTTCGGTGAACCACCACCTTGTCGATGATGATTTGACTGAACAGCGGTGCGGCCAGTCCGAATATTTGAATCGCGAACGCAGCGATGAAGATCTCGCGCAATATGGCTTGATATTTCTTTATTTCAGGGATAAACCATCTGAAACCGAAAATCTGAGCGTCCTTGCCGCCGCTGGCCGCGCCCTTTATTAATATGATTTTTCCGTCCCATACGCTCAGAAAATCGTCGCGGGTACACGCCAGCGACGATTGCGGACGCATGGGATCGAAGATGATGATTTTTTCGCTGTCGGCGCGCATTACCACGACAAATTGTCCGTTATTCAATTCGGCTATGGAGGGCCAGGAGATCTTGGATAGTCTCGGCCAGACCATGTTCGCCTGCCGGCCCTTGAGGCCGAGGAACTTGATGGCCCTCATAAGCTCATGGGTACCATCCAGGACTTCGTCCAGCCCCAAGGCGTGGAGCAACTGCTCGGGTGTGGAATTGACTTCGCAATGCTTGGCCACCATGCAAAGACTGGCGAGTCCGGTTCTTAACCTATCCATTTCAGGCAAGCACTGTTGAGTTGAAGATTTCAAACTGATCCCATTTGGCTATTTAGCAGGACACGACGCGACCGAATATCCTTTTCATCGCCCAATGTATTATTTGCAAATATTATTGCAGTGGCAAACACGGAAAATTCTTACACTTTGTAACAATTCAACTTACCTTTCCAAAATGTAATATCGAGGGCAGGAGATTCGCCGGACTATACGGGTGGGAGTTTGCCGAACGGCCGTGGTGGTAGGGGAAGTCAGTCGTCGCTGGGGATACATCTGGAGCACTGGATCTACTTGACCGAGTAGCTGCACCGAGTATTTGTCTAATCCGCTAACTGATCGCCGCTCCGCATAGGAGGGCTCAGTGGTTTCCGAGCGCAGATAGCGCCGGACGGTATTGCGTGAAATATCCAGTCGCCTGGCGATTTCTCGTATTGGGATCTGGTCACGAAGGTGCCAGCGTCGAATGATACCGAGTAGAGCCACGTTGATTACTCCGATCTCCTGCCGATAAGACAGGTGGAATTGTGCTACTAACGTGGGTCAGATTCCGTTGCAAATTCGTGGGGAAAGTGGGTTAATTTTCAGTGCAACTTAACAAGAGTGGGTCAATTCTGCGAGCAAACGAACAGGAAGACGCTTACAGAACAAATGGACGCTTATTCTCGATGCGCTACCAGCACTGTGACGTATTTTTTTTTGAATTGGCCCGGGTCTTGATTGGCGGCAGCGGACTGCACACCTTCCTGATTTCGCAAACACTCAAATTCGATTCTGGCCAACTGCCCTGAGGAGTGGAGCGTTCTCGCTTCCTCGTGCTGCGCATCAGCGATGTGCGAGATGCTGCCATGGTGCGGGAAGTCAACTCTATGGCGTTTCGTCCCCTGACGGTCGTTATCAGTAAGAATTTCCATCTACATGACGTGCCACTCATCGAACTCCTCGACGATTCCCACAAATTCCAACCTGTTGTTTCCTGCCCTTCCACTTGTGCTTCTTGATATTTACGCTTGCGTTTACTGATATATTACATTTACTATTCTGATATATCAGAGTGCGCCAGTTTGGTGCCACGACAAAACATAGCGCGAGACCCATCGCGCGCAGCAAGGAGATAGCTACGATGACCGAGTTCATGAATCAGGATTTTCTTCTCACCACTCAAACAGCGCGCAAGCTTTACCACGAAGTGGCGGCCGACCTGCCCATCATCGATTACCACTCGCATTTGCAGCAGGGCGAGATCGCCAGCCGCAAAACATTCCGCAACATCGCCGAGCTGTGGCTGGCTGGCGACCACTACAAATGGCGCTTGATGCGCACGGCCGGCGTAGCCGAGGAATTCATCACGGGAGAGCGCTCGGACCAGGAAAAATTCCGTGCTTTTTGCAAGGTGCTGCCACTGGCCATCGGCAATCCAATCCACCACTGGAGCCACCTGGAACTGCGCCGCATCTTCAATATCGACTTGCTGATCAACGAAGCCAATGCGGACGCGATCTGGGAACAGGCCAACGATATGCTAGCAACGATGGATACCTGGTCGCTGCTGGAACAGGCGGGCGTGGAAATCGCCTGCACCACCGACGATCCGGCCGACGACCTGCTGCAGCATGCTGAAATCGCCGCCTCCGGCCTGAAGACGCGCGTCCTGCCCGCCTACCGTCCGGACAAGGCCATGCGCATCAACCAGCCGCGCTTCCCCGAGTACCTGCAGCGCCTGAGCGCAGTGGCCGATGTTCCCGTCACCTCGTTTGCCTCGCTGATCGCCGCGCTGGCCGTGCGCGTGGAATTCTTCCACTCGCGCGGTGCGCGCATCTCGGACCACGCCGTCGACGTGACCTTGCCCGTGCAGGCGGCCAGCGCCGAGGAACTCGAAGCGCTGTTCGCCAAGCGTCTGCAAGGCACCTTGCTCAGCGACGTGGAAAACGGCCTGTACCTGCGCGGTCTGTTAGAGGCGATCGGCCGCGTGTATGCGAACTATGGCTGGACCATGTGCCTGCACATCGGCGCGCAGCGCAACAACAACGACCGCATGCGCGGCTTGCTGGGACCGGACACGGGTTACGACTCGATCTCCGACATGAGCTGCAGCGCGGGTCTGGCATCGCTGCTCAACGCGCTGGACCTGGACGACCGCCTGCCGAAGACCATGCTGTTCTGCCTGAACCCGAACATGAATGAAGTGTTGTCGACCATGGTGGGTAACTTCCAGGACGGCACGGTGGCAGGCAAGCTGCAGTTCGGCCCGGCCTGGTGGTTCAACGACCACAAGGAAGGCAATCTGCAGCAACTGGTCGGCTTCGGCAATCACAGCGTGCTGGGCGTGTTCGTCGGCATGGTGACCGATTCGCGCAGTTTCGCGTCCTATCCGCGCCACGACTACTTCCGCCGGCTGGTATGCCGCCAGATCGGCGAATGGGTGCACGGCGGGGAATACCCGAATGATTTCGAGGCGCTGGCCACCATCGTGCGTGGCATCTGCTACGAAAACGCCCAGAAGTATTTCCAACTCTAAGCCGCCGCCAGGAGCTGTCATGCAAAAAGTATTGTGCATCCATCCCGACGACGACATGCTGGTCGCCTTGTCAGACCTCGCCGCTGGGGAAGTGGTGAACTGGGAAGGCGAGTCCATCCTCATCAGCAGCGCCGTAAAAACCAAGCACAAGCTGGCCCGCCGCGCCTTCGCTACCGGCGATATCCTGCGCCTGTACGGCGTCCCCGTCGGCAAGGCCACGGTGGATATCCGCCGCGGCGAAGCCGTCACCACGGAAAACCTGCACCATTACGCGGCCGAAGTGGAGCTGGAACCGCAAGCGCCCTACACCTGGACGCCGCCCGACGTAGCGCGTCTCGAAGGCGCCACCTTTTCTGGCGTGGTACGCGCCGACGGCAGGGTTGGGACGGCCAATTACTGGCTGATCTTCCCTCTGGTCTTCTGCGAAAACCGCAACGTCGAACACCTGCGCAATGCGCTCGAAGCGCCACTCGGCTATACGCGCAACGACCTGGCTTCATTCACCCTGTCCTTGCTGGGCGAAGACATGGAGGCGCCGAAACCTGTCGTGCGTCCCTTCCCGAACCTGGACGGCGTGCGCATCATCACGCACAACGGCGGCTGCGGTGGCACGCGTGCCGATGCACGCTCGCTGTGCAAGATTTTATCGGCTTACGCCGACCATCCGAACGTGGCGGGTATTACGGTCTTCAGCCTGGGCTGCCAGAACGCGCAGATCGCCATGTTCCAGGAAGCGCTGGCCAAACAGAACCCGCATTTCGACAAGCCCTGCCTGATCTACGAGCAGCAGAAATGGGATAGCGAAGACGCCATGATGAAGGCCGTGCTGACGGATACCCTGGCGCAATTGAGGGAAGCGAACAAGGTGCGGCGCCAGCCGGTGCCGCTGTCGCACCTGAAAATCGGCGTCAAGTGCGGCGGTTCGGACGGTTTTTCTGGCATTTCCGCCAACCCTGCCATGGGTTTGGTGTCGGACATGGTAGTGGCCGTGGGCGGTTCGTCCATCCTGGCCGAATTCCCTGAACTGTGCGGCGTCGAGGCCAACCTGATCGAGCGTTGCGAAAACGACGACGACAAGCGCCGTTTCCTCGGCCTGATGCGCGACTTCGAGGCGCGTGCCGAAGCGGTCGGCACGCATTTCGCCGATAACCCCAGCCCCGGCAACATCCGTGACGGCTTGATCACGGACGCGATGAAATCGGCTGGCGCGGCAAAGAAAGGTGGTACCTCGCCCATCGTCTCTGTACTCGACTACGGCGAGCAAAGTCCGAAACCAGGTTTGTCTCTGCTGTGCACGCCGGGTGGCGATGTCGAATCGGTGACGGGCATCGTGGCCTCAGGCGCCAATGTAGTGCTGTTTTCCACGGGTCTGGGCACGCCGACGGGCAATCCGATCGTGCCGGTGCTGAAGATTTCCAGCAATACGCGGGTGGCGAAAAAGCTGTCGGACCTGATCGACTACGACTGCGGCCCCGTCATCGACGGCACGCCATTGCCGGACGTAGCCAACGGCCTATTCGACATGGTGGTGGCGACCGCCGGCGGCCAGTACCAGGCCAAGGCCGACCGCCTGCAGCAATACGACTTCATCTTCTGGAAACGCGACATTTCACTGTGAACGACATTCCCATGCAAGCATTGCGCCGCAGTACACCGTTCGACCTGCCGATTAAGATCCTGCAATTCGGCCAGGGCAATTTCATGCGCGGGTTTTTTGACTGGCAGGTCGACCTGCTCAACGAACGCAGCGGCTTGAACGCGGGCGTGGTGGTGGTGCGTCCGCGTGGCGGCAGCGGCTCGCCCCTGCTCGACGTGCAGGATGGCTTGTTTACCACCGTCGTGCGCGGCCTCGATGAAGCGGGCCAGCCCGTCAGCACCTGCCGCACCATCTCTTGCGTGCAGCGCGAAATCAACCCGGCCAGCATGTATGGCGACTACCTGGTGCTGGCCAGCCTGCCCGAACTGCGCTTTATCGTTTCGAACACTACCGAGGCGGGCATCGTCACCAACGACAGCGATGCGTTTGACGCCGCGCCGCCATCGAGTTTTCCCGCCAAGCTGGCACGCCTGCTGTTCGACCGCTACGCGTATTTTGAGGGCGACCGTACAAAAGGCGTGGTGCTGTTGCCGTGCGAACTGATCGAACAGAATGGCCCGGCTTTGAAGGCGGCCGTGCTGCACTTCGCCCGCCTGTGGCAGCTCGACGCGGGCTTTGCCGACTGGCTCGACAACGCCTGCGTCTTTTGCTCGACCCTGGTCGACCGTATCGTCACCGGCTATCCGCAGGACGCCGCCGCCATCGAGGCGGAACTCGGCTATCGCGACCAGTTCATGGTGGCCGCCGAATACTACTACCTGTTCGTCATCGAAGGCCCCGCATCGCTGGCCGATGAATTGAAGCTGGCGGGCGCGAACCTGAATATCTTGCTGGTCGACGACATCACTCCCTACAAGAAGCGCAAGGTGGGCATCCTCAACGGCGGCCATACGGCGCTGGTGCCCGTGGCCCTGTTAGCTGGCCTGGAAACCGTGGGCGAGGCCGTCAACGACGCGCAAGTGGGCGGCTATCTGGCTGACACCCTGGCGCAGGAAATTATTCCGGCCTTGCCACTTCCGCAGGATGAATTGCAGCAGTTTGCGCGCGACGTGCTGCTGCGCTTCCGCAACCCTTACATACAGCACCGCTTGGCGTCCATCGCCCTCAACAGCTGGAGCAAGTTCGCCGCTCGCATCGCGCCGCAGTTGCTGCGCTACGTGGAGTTGCATGGACGACTGCCGCAACGCCTGGTGCTGGCGCTGGCCGCCACCATGCTGCTGTACCGCGGCGACGTCGTCGCCTTGTCCGACGATGCAGCCAGCCTGACGTGGTTCAGGCAGAACTGGGCCAATGTCGATGCCGGCCGCCTGAGCTTGCAGCAACTGGCGCAGGACTGGCTGGCGCAGGAAAACGTGTGGAGCCGTGACTTGAACGCGGTGCCGGGCCTGGCGAAAGCCGTGGCCACGGCCTTGCAAGATATCGCGTCGCAGGGTATGCGCGGCGCCTTGCAGGCACTGTAAAACAGAAAAACTGGACCGCAACAGCAATACCGCAACACAGCAGCACCCATAAAAACCGAGGCCGAAGGCACTTCCCCAGGAGGGCTGAACGGCCCAAAAAGTGGCGGCGCAACGGCGCCGCCTTGGATGGATAGAGGGAGACAACATGACTAAAATACGCGGCATGCGCTGGTGGATGGTCGGTCTGGTCACGGCCGGACTGATCGTCAATTACCTGGCACGCAATACCTTGTCGGTGGCGGCGCCAACGATGATGAGTGAACTCAATATCACCACGCAGGAGTATTCGTACATCGTGGTGGCGTGGCAGGTCTGCTATGCGCTGATGCAGCCCATCGCCGGCTATGTGATCGACGCCATCGGCACCAAGCTTGGCTTCGCAGTCTTTGCGCTGGCCTGGTCGGTGGCCTGCGCCTGTGCGGCGATGGCCACGGGCTGGCAAAGCATGGCGCTGTTCCGCGGCATGCTGGGCCTGACCGAGGCGGCTGGCATTCCCGCTGGCGTGAAGGCTACCACCGAGTGGTTCCCGGCCAAGGAGCGCTCGATCGCCATTGGCTGGTTCAATATCGGGTCCTCGATCGGCGCCCTCTGCGCACCGCCGCTGGTGGTGTGGACCATCCTGCACGGCAGCTGGCAGATGTCCTTCGTTATCGTCGGCGCCATCGGCATCGTCTGGACGGGACTGTGGCTGGCCTTCTACAAGCATCCGCGCGACCAGAAGCTGTTGACCGACAAGGAGCGCGACTTCATCCTGGAAGGCCAGGAGCAGAGCGACGCGTCTGGCAACGGGGTGGCGCCGAAGGCGCGCTGGCACCAGATCGTGCGCAGCCGTAATTTCTGGGCCATCGCCATCCCACGCTTCCTGTCGGAGCCGGCCTGGCAAACTTTCAATGCCTGGATCCCTTTGTACATGGCCACCGAGCGCCACATGAACATCAAGGAAATCGCCATGTTCGCCTGGCTGCCGTTCTTGGCCGCCGACATCGGCTGCGTGTTGGGCGGCTACCTGAGCCCGTGGTTCCACAAATACTGGAAGGTATCGCTGTTCACCTCGCGCAAGCTAGTGGTCATCGTCGGTGCCGTCTGCATGATCGGCCCAGCCTGTATCGGCCTGGTGGCCAGTCCGTATGCGGCCATCGCCCTGCTGTGCGTGGGTGGCTTCGCTCACCAGACTTTATCGGGCGCGCTGTACTCGATCACCTCCGACGTTTTCGGCAAGAACGAAGTGGCCACCGCTACAGGACTGGCCGGCATGTCCGGCTACCTGGGCGCCACCATTTTCACGCTGGTGTTCGGCGTGCTGGTGACCCTGGTCGGCTACAGCCCCCTGTTCATGCTGCTGGCCATATTCGATCTGGTGGCCGCCGTCGTGGTGTGCATGCTGATACGCGAAAAGATGGCGCCAGCCGTATCGCTGGGTAAACCAGCCTTCAGCACCTGACGACCGGCACTCCCTGTTTCCCCCCGCTGTTTTCTGCACCACGCGGTGCGGCGGGGAGCTGTTTTTTTTTGATGTTTATACATATGCGCCAATCAAGGCGCGAGAAGAGGAGAAGCACATGACACCACTGAACAACCGTTGCACCCGCCGAGTCCTGGCGGCGGCGATCCTGGCGGCCTTGTCCGGCAGCGCGCTGGCTGAGGGCATCCTGGAAAATCGCCATGTCGAAACCCGCATCTACGGTTTCCTGAACGGCGAGATCGAATCGGTGAAAGCCGAAGGCGGCCCCACTCCCTACGGCAGCCGTGGCCGCGTCTCGGACGGCAATTCGCGCATCGGCTTTGCCGGCTCGATCGGCATCAAGGGCGACGTGCGCGGCCTGTGGCAGATCGAAGGCAGCCTGAACAACTTTGACGAAGGCGGCATCAATGGCCAGGGTAAATCGTCGACCATCGAATCGCGCAATACCTTCGTCGGTATCGAGAGCAAGCGCTTCGGCCGCTTCGTGATCGGCAATAACGATTCCGTCTACCGCAGCCTGGTCGGTTCGGGCGGCGCGCTGGGCGGCAACCTGGGTCTGACGGTGCAGGGTCTGGACGTGTGGAACAACACCTCGGCTCAGCTGAGCGGCAATGCCGACAGCCTGTTCGGCCGCGGCGAAGCGCGTTACAAGAATTCGGCGCACTACCTGACGCCGCAATGGAACGGTTTCCAGGCCGGTGCTTCCTACGGCTTCGATGAAGTACGCGATACCGGCGACGACCGCGCGCGCTATTCGCTGGCCGCCAAATATAGCATCGGCGCGTTCTCGATTGGCGCCGGCTACGACCGCCAGCAAAACACGGGCGTGGACGTGGAAAACCTGTCGAAGGGTTTCGGCATGCGCAATACCTCGGTGAGCGGCGTGAGCACCTCGTTCTACAAGGTGCTGGCGACCTACAAATTCCCGACCAAAACCTCGGTCGGCCTGGGCTTTGAGTCGGGCAGCTACGGCTACGCGCTGCAGTCGCTGCCGACGCCGGGCAATATCTACACGGCCCTGCAAACGGGCAGCATGAAGCAGCGCTCGGTAATGGCGTCGCTCACGCAGGAAGTGGGCTACGACACCACGGTGATGCTGGCCGCCGGCAAGCTGGGCAAGCTCGACAACACCACCTTTGGCCGCCCCGACGACTTCGGCGCCACGCAAGTATCGCTGGGCGCGACCTACAAGATCGACGAACAGTTCATGCCCTATGTGTACTTCACGCGCATCAACAACAAGTCGCAGCAAAACGTCAACTTGGGCCAGTCGCCGCTGCACAGCAACAAGGCGGGTACGGACGATGCCTTCCTGGCGCCCGGGAATTCGCCACGCGCCTTCGGCATCGGCCTGATCGCCCGCTTTTAAACCTTGTTTTCAAAAAGAAGCCGGCGCAAGCCGGCATACAGCGCGCCTCAGAGCGCGCTTCCATCAGGAGATACATTCATGAAGTCAGGTATCAAACAACTCAACACAGGCTGGACGCAGGCATGCGTCGCCCTGCCGCTGGCCGTCATGCTGGCCGCTTGTGGCGGCGGTGGCGACACCAAAGGCGAAAACGCTACCAGCTATAGCCCGGGCAGCGTGTTCCAGGTCGGCACCACGGCGTTCGATCCGGACCTGCCGGCCGAACCGACCCTGCCGAAAGACACGCAAGTGTGCGCCACGCTCGAAGCATCGCCGAACCTGGTGCGCCGTCCGGACGGCTCGCTGCCGCCGGAGGCCGATCCGTCGAAAGCGGGTGTGGGCGTCGCCGTCACCACGGCCACCGCCAATCCCGATCAGGCCCGCATTCAGGCTGCACTGGATGCTTGTGGTGCCGCGGTCGATGCCGAGGTGGGCGCGAAGATCGCCGCCGCGGACGCCGCCGCCACGGCCGCGCAAAAGACCGCCAACGTCAAGAACGTGAATATCGCCGGCGTCACGGGTGAGGAACTGGCCAAACCGGAATACCGCGGCAGCAAGTTCGCCGTGCGCCTGGTTGTCAACGGCTCGGGCGTGGGTGATGGCTTCATCAGCGGTCCGTTAACCCTGCCATCGGGCGTGACCCTGTGGATCGACAAGGGAGTGACCCTGTACGCCTCGCGCGACGTGACCACGTATTCGCCGAATCCGGCCGGTCCGTACTGTGGCAACACGGCTGTCAGCTCGACCAAGGCCGGCAGCTCGGGCAACTGCTCGGCGCTGATCAACGGTAACAATCTGGTCAACTCGGCAGTCATGGGCGATGGCTCGATCGACAGCCGCGCGTATGCGGAAATCATCACCACCAACAAGTTGTATCCGTTGATGAAGGTCGACATGACCTGCTCGAACACTTACGCCATGTATGCCACGGGAAAGCAGGCTCTTGACGGCGTGTCGTGCGATAACGGCGGCACCGTCGTGGACTCGAAATCGTCGGCACGCAACATGAGCTGGTGGGACCTGGCCTTCCTGGGCAACATGGTGCAGAACGGCGTGACTGGCACGGGTTCGCAGTCGAACTTCCGCATGATGGTGTTCAACTACGCGAAAAACCTGACCCTGTACCGCATCTCGCTCAATAACAGCGCCAACTTCCACGTCGTGCCGAGCGGCGTCGATGGCTTGACGGTGTGGGGCGTAAAAGTGCAAACGCCGACCCTTGCGGCCTTCGCCAATCCGGCCGGCAACGGCAACCCGCTGTACAACGGCGATACCTATAACGCGGACAACGTTAAAAATACCGATGCGTTCGATCCGGGCGCTGCCGGCAAGGCCATCTCGGGTAAGCTGGCCACGGGCAGCAAGACCACGTCGACGGGCGCCATGTCGTTTGACGGCTACCTGAAGAACTTCGTCTTTGCCTACAATTTTGTCAGCACAGGTGACGATGACGTGGCCCTGAAAGGTAGTGCAAATCCATCGCCGCCCGGATCTGGCCTTTTCGCCATCGACGGCAAGCGCGATGTGCGTTCGGACCGCAAGCACGGTATCGTGATCGCGCATAACCACATTTATTGGGGGCATGGCATTTCGGTCGGCAGTGAAACGAATGCGGGCGTGACCAACGTCGAGGTGTACGACAATTCGTTCACGCACTCGGAAGAAGGCTTGCGCATCAAGTCGGACTACGCACGCGGCGGCGAAGTGAGCAATGTCCACTACCGCAATATCTGTATCCGCGATGCCTTGAACGCGCTGCTGTTTACCACCTACTACAGCACCAAGGCGCTGCCGACGGCTGGTCCGCAATATCCGAACTTCCATGACATTACCCTCGATAATGTGCGGATCCTGGGCAATACGGCCATCAAGCTGCAGGGCTTCAAGGCCAATACGGGCGGTTTCGACAATCCGCAGTATCCTCTAGTGATGTCGTTGAATAACGTGGTGACGGATTCGCCGAACGGCACGACGATGACGTCGTCGGATGCAAACCTGACGATCAAGGGCACCAACCTGCCAATCTTCGCCAATGCCGCTGAACGCGTGACGGTCAGCGGCACGGCCACGCAGGCAGTGGACGTCGATAAAGTGGTCGATTGCAGTAAGGCATTCGTTGATTTCCCTGCCATCGGCCAGTCGAACTTGTTTGGCTCGACCTGGGACAAGAAATAAGCCTGCAGCACCTGCTCGAGTAGCACCGCGCCGCGCTGGCATCCAGAAAGATGGCTGGCGCGGCGCCGCTTTGAATTGATGAAAAATTGGGAGATTATCGCAATGCAAGCACAACAAACCGTTTTCGTCATCGGCGAATGCATGATCGAGTTGCAGCGCGCGGCCGGGGTGCAGGCCATGGCCTACCGCTTTGGCGGCGATACGCTGAATGCTGCGTTGTATCTGGCGCGCCTGGCTGATCCGCGCCGGCATGCGGTGGCGTACGTGACGGCGCTTGGCGTCGATGGCCTGTCCGACGACATGTGCGCCAGCTGGCAGGAAGAGGGCATCGATACGCGCTACGTACAGCGGCTGGGCGACAAGCTGCCCGGAATGTATCTGATCGAGACGGATGCGCACGGCGAACGGAAGTTTCATTACTGGCGCAGCGATTCGGCCGCGCGTCATTGGATGCGCGGGCCGAAGGCGTCTGCCATCTTGCAGCAGCTTGCCAATGCCCGCCACGTTTATCTGTCCGGCATCAGCCTGGCCATCCTGGCGCCGGCAGACCGCGAACTACTGCTGGCCACCCTGGCGCAGTGTCATGCACAAGGCGGCCAGATCATCTTCGATAATAACTATCGCCCGCGTCTGTGGGAAAGCGCCGATGCCGCCGCTTCCCTCTACCATCGCGTGCTGAGCTTGTCCTCCCTAGCGCTGCTGACGCTCGAGGATGAAGACGCCCTGTATGGGCCGGCCGATGTGGCCCAGGTCCTGGCGCGCACGCGCGCGCTGGGGGTGGCTGAAATCGTACTCAAGCAGGGAGCCCAGCCGTGCATCGTCAGCTACCAGGATACGGTGCAGGAAGTGGCTGCCGAGTCGGTAGCGCAGGTGGTCGACACCACGGCGGCCGGCGACTCGTTCGGCGCGGCCTATGTGGCGGCACGCCTGGCGGGCCAGCCGCCGGTAGCGGCGGCGCGTGCTGGACACCGCCTGGCCGCCCGAGTCATTGGCCAGCGCGGCGCCATCATCGCACGCACGGAAATGCCTGCCGGATGAACGCAGACGCGGTATCATCGAATACACTGTTTTTCCTGCCTAACTTTGCCGTATCTACACTCAGTCTATGAATTCGACGTCTCCTTTTACGCTCGCCGATGGCGAAACCGGTGTCAGTGCCGCCCGCCGCATCTATGGACTGCTGCGCCAGCGTATCGTCGACATGAGCATGCTGCCCGGCACCCGCATTGTCGAGAAGGATCTGGCCGATGAACTGGGCACCAGCCGCACGCCCGTCCATGAGGCAGTACAACGCCTGGCCGAAGAGGGCCTGATCGAAGTGCTGCCACGCGTGGGTACGTTTGTCGCGCGCATTCCGCTCGACTCGCTGGAGGAAGCCATGCTTGTGCGCTGTGCCCTGGAAACGGCCATCATCGAAAAGGCCACCGAAAGGGCGACGCCGGAAGGCATCGCCTGTCTGCGCGCGATCCTGGCGGCCCAGGCCGAGTGTATCGAACGCAACGACATCCGGGGATTTCACCGTACCGATGAGAATTTTCACGCGGCCCTGGCCGAGCTATCCGGCTATCCCGGCGTCTGGCCCATGATCCTGCAGGCGAAAACGCAGATGGACCGCTATCGCCAGCTGACTTTGCCATTGGAAGGGCGCATGAGCGACGTCATGGCCGAACACGCGGGCGTGGTCGAGGCTGTGGCCTCGGGCAATCCGCAGCATGCCGTCGCCGCCATGCGCAGCCATCTCGATCATGTGCTGCCGATGCTGGAAATTACCCGCAAACTGCGGCCTGAGTATTTCATTCCGCATCTCGCCGTCAAACCCAAGCGCTAGAACGCCGCTGCTCCGCCCTGCGCCCGCCCCTCACAACGGCGGGCAGGGACAGGCACGCCTGTCGTAGGCGATTGCCCGCGTTTGCGCACAACAAGGAACGCCCAATGAAAGTCTCGCAACGCCTGCTGTTACTCGTTGGCGCCGCACTGCTGGCCATGGCCATGCTAGGTGGCTCCAGCTTGCGTACGCTGCACAATGCCATGCTGCATGACCGCGAAGCCCAGATCATCAATATGCTCAAGATGGGAGAGCACCTGGCCGCGCACTACCATGCGCAGGAGCTGGCCGGCCGCCTGACGCGGGAGCAAGCCCAGGCAGCCGCAAAAGAAGCGCTGACCCAGCTCAATAACGACGGCAAGAGCTATTACTGGGCACGGCTGCCCAATGGTTTGAACCTGGTGCATCCGAATCCCAGGAATATCGGGGTGATCGCCGAGGGGGAGACGATGGATGGCCAACCCGATTCGCAGGCCTATGTGGAGGCACTTGCCCGCGATGAGGTCGGCCTGGTGTCCGTGAAAAGCAAGCGCGAGGGTCAGCTGGTGGCAAAGCTCAACGGCATCATCGCCTTCAAGCCATGGGGCTGGTGGATCGGCACAGGCTTCTTTAGTGACGATATCGACAATGCGTTCTGGCAGGCGGCACTGCAATCGCTGTGGTTTTTCCTGGCCGCGCTGGCAGTGATTTCGGCGCTGGGCTGGCAGGTGATTCGCAGCGTGCTCGGCGCCCTCGGCGGCGAACCGGCCTATGCGGGCGAAGTGACGCGGCGCATCGCAGGACGCGACCTGTCCACGCCGGTGGCGCTGCGCGTTGGCGATAGCAGCAGCTTGTTGCACAGCATCGCGCGCATGCAGCAGGATCTCGCCGGCACGGTACACCAGCTTCACGGCAATGCCTCGACGATCGCCACGGCGTCACAGGAAATCGCCAGGGGCAACCTGGACCTGTCGGCGCGCACGGAAGCGCAGGCGAGTTCACTGGAGCAGACGGCCGCCTCGATGGAGGAATTGACGGGCACCGTCAGCCAGAATGCTGGCAATGCCCAGCTGGCCAGCACACTGGCGGAAGAAGCCTGCAAATTGGCTCGGCAGGGCGGCACGGTGGTTGCGCGCATGGTCGATACCATGGATGCCATTCGCCTGTCGTCGGCGAAGATCGCGGAGATCACTGGCGTCATCGATGCCATCGCATTCCAGACGAATATCCTAGCCCTGAACGCAGCCGTCGAAGCGGCGCGCGCGGGTGAGCAGGGGCGCGGCTTTGCCGTGGTGGCCGGTGAGGTGCGCAGCCTGGCACAGCGGTCGGCCAGTGCAGCCAGGGAAATCAAGGATCTGATCGGCGCCTCGGGCACCCAGGTGCGGTATGGAGGCGAACTGGCAGGAGACGCGGGGGAGGCTATGCGCCACGTGGTCGACAGCATCGGCAGGGTGACCACATTGATGCTGGAAATCAGTACCGCCACGAAGGAACAGAGCCAGGGCATTGCGCAGGTTAACCAGGCCATCATTAGCATGGATGACGTGACACAACAGAATGCGGCGTTGGTGGAGCAGGCCGCCGCCGCCGCGCAGGCCATGCGGGACCAGGCACAGCAACTGCAGCAACTGGTGAGCCTGTTTAAGCTGGCAGGATAGCCATCACGTACCAGCATGCGCTGGCCAAGTACATGCGGCGCGGCGTCGACCTGGATACCTATTATTTTGTGAACGGCTACCAGGCCGTGCACCAGTTCGACAAGGACCGCGTGTTCCACCTGATGGAACCGGACGTCAACCAAGAGCTGTATGGCGTGCCGCAGTACCTGAACGCCTTGCAATCGGCCTGGCTTAACGAGGCGGCGACCTTGTTTCGCCGCAAGTATTACAAGAACGGCTCGCACGCCGGCTTCGTGTTTTACATGACGGATGCTGACGCCAACACCCAGGGCGTGGACAACTTGCACCAGGCCATGCGCGACAGCAAGGGGCCGGGCAACTTCCGCAACCTGTTCATGTACGCGCCGAACGGCAAGAAGGACGGCATCCAGATTCTGCCGGTGTCGGACGTGGCCGCTAAGGACGAGTTTTTCAACATCAAGAGCGTCACGTGCGATGACCAGCTGGCCGCGCACCGCGTGCCGCCCCAGCTGATGAGCATCCTGCCGAACAATGCCGGCGGTTTCGGCGCCGTCGAACCGGCCGCGTGCGTCTTCGCGCGCAATGAGCTGGTGCCGCTGCAGGTACAGTTTGAAGCGATCAACGAGTGGGCTGGTGTGGACGTGGTGAGGTTCGCCCCGTATGACTTGGGCCTGGGCAAGGAGAGCGCGCAATGAGCGATCACATCGACAACACCGACAAGATCATCTTTGCCGAGGTGGCGTGCGGCTTGGCCGCCGTGCGTGGCCGGCCCGCCTTGGTGGCGCATGGCCGTTGCCATTACTGCGACGAGGCGCTGGCGCCCGCGCTGCTGTTTTGCGATGTGGACTTCTGCGACGACTACGACAAGGAACAGGCGGCGATGATCCGCGCCGGCCGCCCAGGATGACCGCCACGCTGCGATAACCGGCATGGCGGGGCCGCAAACAGCCCAGCCGCGCCAGAGCGCCCCAGCCACCGCACAAGCCGCCCATGAGGCGGCTTTTTCACGTCCCGACGAATGATGTTGCTCTTGGAGCAAGAAAAAAGCCTATTTCGGCCCGGCGCGCGCAGGTGCCCCCCCTCCACACCTGCCCGCTATATTGGACTCTTTTGACTCAAATTTGCGCCATGGCCGAAGGCGCATGAGGACTGGCGCGGCGGGGCGAAGAGGGGGCGTGCGATTTGACGCACTTTTTTGCCATATTGGACTGGTGCGCCGAATGCCCATCTCTTTTGTTGCCGAACCGCCTCTGTAGCTCAAGTTACGCAGAAATGTGCACCGTTCGACATCTGCTTATGCTTGCGACGTGGTAGTGTTGTTTTTAACTTTTATACATCTTATTTGTTACGATGCGTGAGTATTTGGAGCGCTATTTGGCGCACACTCTTACCCACGTAAAACTGGGAGTTGTTCCATGGCTGATTCAAATAGCCTGCCAGCTCGTCTGATGGGCTCGGGCTTCACACGCTTTTCCTTGCTGCCGCTGGCGATCACATTTGTTGTCGTGGTTTGCATGTCACTTCTTGCAACGCAGGTATGGATGGCATGGCGTGCAAGAGAAGTGCAGCTACGCGAGGCCGCTCAGGCAAGTGCCAATTTGGCGCAGTCGGTAGCCCAGCATGCCTATGACACGATCAAAGAGACTGATACTGCATTGGTTGGCTTGGTGGAGCGTATAGAAAAAGATGGAGTTTCAGACCTTGAACTGTCCCGTATTCATAACCTGTTGGTTTTGCGTGTAGGTGAATTACCCCAGTTGCAAGGTGTTTTCGTCTATGCACAAGATGGTAGCTGGCTGGTCAATTCTCAGAAAGTGTTGCTGAAGAATTTGAATAATTCCGATAGAGAGTATTTTAAGTACCACAAAAATAACAGCGACCGTGCCCCTTTCGTTGGCCCTCCAGTGCGAAGTAAATCGACAGGTGACTGGATTATTACTGTGTCGCGTCGTATCAACTTCCCCGATGGACGTTTTGCAGGGATTGTTCTTGCGACCATTAATATGGATTACTTTAGATTATTTTATGACCGATTTTCTATAGGGAAGCAGGGGGCAATTTTCATTGCAAATGGGAATGGAATACTTTTATTAAGAAGGCCATTTGATGAAAAAATGCTTGGGCAGGACATATCGCAGTTTCCATTATTTAAGGATTATTTTTCAAAGGGGCCGGTAGGTACGGCATCGATAAAGTCAAAATTGGATGGCGTTACACGTATTAATAGCTACAGAAGGGTGGAGGAATATCCTTTGGCCGTCTCTGCTGCATTATCAGAAGATGAAGTATTGGAGAGTTGGCGCAGTGATGTTTACATTCAGTTTTTAGTTGGGGGGGGGGCTGGTGTTGCTCATCTCCTACCTTGGTTATCGTATAGCGAAACAAATAAATCTGCGATCAAGAATTGAACAAAAACTAGTGCTGGCTGGCATTGAGCTAGAACTGATTAATGAAACGTTGTCCCGGCTTGCTAACCAGGATGGACTGACCGGACTGGCGAATCGACGTCATTTTGACGAATCGTTAATGGATGAGTTTAATCGTGCGCAGCGTGGGGAAAACCCGCTAGGGTTAATTATGATCGACGTTGATTTTTTTAAGCAATACAACGATATTTATGGTCATGTGGCCGGAGACGAGTGCTTGAGAAAAATTGGCAAGGTGGTAGCCTATTCGATGCGTAGACCAGGAGATTTGGCGGCCCGCTATGGCGGTGAGGAAATGGTCGTTTTACTGCCAGAAACCGATCTCGCCGGTGCATTGGCAGTTGCCGAGAGCATCCGTGGTGCTGTTCAATCGATGGGGATTGCACATACTGGAAATCCACTTGGAGTTGTGACGGTAAGTATCGGTGTGGAGGCGTTTTCTCCGATTCATTTAGAAAATCAGCCTATTGAGCTGGTCGAGGCCGCTGACAAAGCATTGTACAAGGCAAAAGAATCAGGGAGAAATCAGGTTTGTTATGCGCACTCTTGCCAGGGGCGCGTGACGACGGAAAGTCTCCCGGCCTTTCTTTGACAACTTTTCTTTCCAAATTTGACAGGGGTGCGGGAGCGCTCGCGGATCATGATAGGTGATAGCAATCCTTGCATCTGGATTTGGTTGCTCAGTACGAATAGTGTTTGGCAGTGTCTTCCATCAGCGCATCCAGGAATGTACCAAGTGCGCGGCTCTGTATCAGCTCTTGAGCATAGGCTGAAGCCTCGATTTTTGTCGCCTGAATTGATTTTAGCGCCCCTGGTGTCTCGATAAATACTGCTGGCTCAAGGACAACTCCGTTGTCACCTCGCTGCGAAACCCAAATCCGTCCTCGATAGCGCCCATCCACTAGGCGGGCGGTGGTGATGAAAAAAGTATAACCGTTTAGTAGGTGCATATTGTTCTCGTGCATGGCATGGACTCCATCTATCAAATGCAGTCTCTCACCTAGATGCTGATCTTGGTCTAAGATTAACAAGAATTTGACTTAAATCAATAGGTTGTCTTCTCAAATGGCAAGATGGATGTTCTTTTGTGTGCCGAATTGCCCCACGCTGTTTGTGACCCTCCCTCCATTGCCAGGCGAACGCCGCCACTCGGTCGTAAGACCCCTTGATCTCAATTCCGTTAGGTCCTCGTGAAGCTGTTTTAGGCTGCGTCGTTGCTTGGGTGATTTGGCCGCCTCGGTCTTGAGCCAGCCTGCGAGGTGAAAAGCGTATAGCCGATGGCGCTGGCCGATTGGCGCTCCGGATAGGCGGGCTCGGTTATCTCCGAGCGTAGGTAGCGCCGGACGGTGTTGCGCAAAATGCCGAGGCGCTTGGCGATTTCCCTCAATGAGACTTGGTCGCGAAGATGCCAGCGCCTAATAATTCCTAGTAACGCCACGTCAATCACTCCGATCCCCTACTCATTCAGATAAGTAGGATTGTGTGCTAAACGTGGGTCAATTTTCGATGCAAATTATGCGGCTAAGTGGGTCAGTTTTTGGTGCAAATCAACAGACTAGCTCAGACTTGATCTGTGCCTAGCTGTCAAGACCGGCCTGGTTATATACGCGTTTAACGAATAATTCCGGCTTTTTCTCCTGCCATTTCTTCATCGCCTGAATCGGTGTTGCGTTATCCAAGGCGCGCTGGGGAATGTTGTGGTTGTAGATTTTCAGGTAATTGCGCAGCGTCGATTCCAGTTCGGCCCG
The DNA here is from genome assembly GCF_019443505.1 of Janthinobacterium sp. PAMC25594. Classification (NCBI taxonomy): domain Bacteria; kingdom Pseudomonadati; phylum Pseudomonadota; class Betaproteobacteria; order Burkholderiales; family Oxalobacteraceae; genus Janthinobacterium; species Janthinobacterium sp. PAMC25594. The sequence continues at coordinate 2,097,277 of NZ_CP080377.1, read as the reverse complement.
GGAGCCGAAACGAGTCTGGTTGACGACCTCGCTGATACGGCCATTGAAGCGTTCGACCATGCCGTTGGTTTGCGGGTGACGCGGCGGAATCAATCGATGTTCGATCACCAATTGCTTGCACAGCACGTCAAAGACATGCTTGCCGCTCGGGATACGGTCGCCGCTGACAGGGTCTTTTTTCTTGCTGGTAAAACGGTCGGTGAACTGGCTGCCGTTGTCAGTGAGTAGTTTGACGATGGTGATCGGGCAAGCATTTTTCAGTTTGAGCAGGAAGTCGGTACTGCTGCTGTCGGACTGGTTGGCATAGATTTCCATGAAGACCCAGCGTGTGGCGCGGTCAATGGCGACGAACAGGTAACGGCGTTCGGTTTCATCGAGCATCTGCGGTAAGTACTTGATATCCATATGTAAAAAGCCCGGCTCGTAGTCCTTGAACGACTTTTTGGTAACCGGTTTGTCGTCTTCGAGTGCGGCCATTTTAAGCAAACTGGAGACACCATGGCGCCGCAAGCAGCGGCCCAGGGCGCCACGCGAAAGCGCCGGGTTGACGAACTCACGCGCCACCGCCAGCAAGTCGTCGGTGGGCAAAAGCAAGGTGGTGCGTAGCGCGATGACGACCAGTTCCTGCGCTGGCGTCAGCGTCGTATGCATGGTGTGGGGCCGGTGCGAACGGTCCTCGGCGCTGTCGCGGTTCTGCCATTTACGGATCGTCAGGCGGCTCACGTTATAGCGCTCGGCAAGCTCCCGTTGGGGCAGTGTCGAGTTGCGGATTTCTTCCCGGATCAGGTGGGTGGTGCGGGCTCGGCTGTGAAGGGCTTGGGTCATGGCGCTGGCGGTGAGGTGACAGGAATCAACAGTGTACTCAACAGGCGCCTGGCTTTGAAGTAGGGCAAGCTGCGAATAGGAATATGATCACCCAATTCTAAACACCTAGCAGACTCGTGGCGATTCAGGCATCCGTTTACACAAAACTGCGTTTTTACACAGCATGGGCCATTCGCGGTCACTGCCATCCGTCTCCGATTAAGCCTGGGTAGCGCGGCTTATTTAGCGAAGGCGATTGCCGAAAATGTACTTGCTCAGATTGCGCGCTGCCACTCTCCAAGTTCTTCGGGTATCCCTAGTGCTGAAAGATCGATGCCTGATGAGTGGCTGAGCGTATGGCCGCCAGCAAGATCCTCTGCGGCCTGTTCAGGGGCGTGGTAGCTACCAAGGCTTTCGTCACCAAAGACCGCATGAAACCTGTGGTTTCCCGAGTCGTAGATGATTCGTGCCGTCCCACTCTGCGTTCTAAAGCTATAGATAGTTCGCATATGCACTCCTTATTTTGGTGATCGAATGTGGTATGTCACTGCCAACAATGCGAAGGTTTCACGCTCATGCATTTTAGCTAAATTGCAGTGTGGAAATCTCACCAAAAATTACCATTGGAGCAAGTCTTGCCGCACTTGATATTTCTATTCGCAGCTATGTGTGTGAGATCGAACGGAAGTTGGGAACATTACCCGCCTGATCGACCCGACGCTGCTCAGGCGGCGCGTCAGCCTGGTGTTGCAATAGTCGCGCCTGATGAATTGCAGCGTTGCGGAAAACATTGCGCTCAAAGCCCCATGAGCAATGATGGATCAGACTCGGGAGGCGGCGACGTGCGTTGGCGCGCCGGAATTTGTGAAAAACTTGCCGCAAGGCTATCAGACGCTGATCAGCGAGGGTGGCATCAACCTGTCGAGTTGCCAGCGTTAACGCATTGCCCAGGCCCGTGCCATCCTGGATGAGCTTGAGGTCCTGATCCTGGACGAAGCGACCAGCGCGCTTGATGTTCATGGCGAACGCGATATTTTTGAGAACCTGATGACGAAGTTCCGATCACGCAAGCTGATTATCATCACGCACCACCTAGCATCCATCGTGAACTTCGATCGTATTTACATGTTGAAATCTGGACAGTTGATCGGCAGTGGCATCCATGGGGAGCAGCTGGCATCTTGCCCATCTGACGTACAACTGCAAAACATCGTCGGTTTTGAGCGGCAGGTGCCCAAACTGGAGGCCGTGTATTAATAAGTTTGTCTCTATCGTCTCAGCAAGAGAGAGCGCTGGGGGAATTTTCCGCAGCGTTCACGGAGTTTCCGCCATCCGAGGTGCAGGATAGCGTCAAATCGCTGCTCAGGAAAAATATCGCCTCCCCGGTGTAACGCTCCCCCCAGTCCATGAAGCGCATGGTGCGGGCCCATTGCCGGCGCCATTGCCCATCGCGCCAAGCGTGTAATTAGAAATCAACCGCCGCAGAAAGCTGCACCGTGCGGGGCGCCGATTGCGAGATCGTGCCATACGAGGCCACGCCGGCCCAGTAGTGGCGATTGAAGGCGTTCATCAGGCCGCCGCGCAGGGTCGTCGCTTTGCCGGCGATGGCCGTGCGGTAGCGCAGGCCCAGGTCGACCTTGGTCCACGACGGCACCGATTGCAGGTTCGTCTGGTCAACATACTGCTTGCTGGTGTAGCTGACGGCGCCCGTGGCCGTCAGGCCCGGCCAGTACGGTAAATCCCATTCTCCGCCCAGGTTGGCCATGGACGTGGGCACGCCCACGGGGCGTTTGCCCATGGTGGCGGCGCTGTTGGTTTTGATGAGGCGCCCGTCTAGCAGGGTCACGCCGGCGAGCAGGCGCACGGCCTTGCTGGCAGCGCCGGACAGGTTCAGCTCCAGGCCCCGGTTGCGCTGTTCGCTATCCATGCTGTACACCTTGCCATACAGCTGGCCGCTGGGTTTGCTCACCTGGAATACGGCCAGGGTCGCCAGCACCACGCCGAAATCGGCCTTCGTGCCCACTTCATACTGCTTGCTCTTGTAGGGCGCGAAGACCTGGCCCGCGTTGTTGGCGATGTTCGGCGCGATATCGCCCTTGCTCAAGCCTTCGATATAGTTCGCGTACAGCGACACGTGGCGCAGCGGCTTGACCACGATGCCGGCCAGCGGCGTCAGCGCGCCTTGCTTGTAACGCGTGGTGAGGGCGCCGCTGGCGGCGTGGTAGTTCTTCGATTCGACCAGCTGGCGGCGCACGCCCAGGGTCAGCTGGACGCGCCGGTCCAGCATGTCCAGCGTGTCGGCCAGGGCCAGGCTGGAGAGGGTCGAGGCGGACAGCTTAGGCGCGCGGGCCGGAGCGGGAATGCCGGGGTCTGGCACGGCCTCGGGATGGTAGATGTTCGAGGTGATGAGCTTGCCGGTATTACTCACGCTGCCAAACTCGTCGCGGTAGACATTGCCCATCACGACCAGCGCATGCTCGACGCCGCCCGTGCGAAAGCGCGTGCGCACGCCCGCGTCGCCGCTAGCGCGCCGCACGCGGAATTTCCAGTTCATGGGCGTGACTGCGATGTCGCCCGCCGCGCTGGTAATGGTTGGCGTCTGGTCCGAATAGCGCGATACATCGGAGCGCGTGCCGCCCACGTCGGCGAAGACGGTAAGGTTATCGTTCACATCGTATTCGACCTTGCCCAAGGTGGCCATGTCATTGGATTTCCACCAGCCCCAGGACTGGGCGATATTGCGCCCCCCGTCGGGCGCTTCCGGCACCGGCAGGCGCGCGGCGACGAGGAAGGGGCGCGTGGGTGCGTCGATCCACTGGTATTGCTCGATCACATCGAGCGAGGCGCGCAGCCGCTCTCCCCGGTAATCGAGGGCGATGGCCGCCACTTCCGCGCGCGAGCTCTGATGGTCGAGCGGCGTCTTGCCTTGGCGGTGTAAGCCATTGAAGCGGATGCCGAAACGCCGCTCTTCGCCGAAACGGCGGCTGACGTCGATGGCCGCACCCAGCTGTGCGCTTGAGCCGTAATCGACAGTCATGCGCGTCAGGTCGCGCGGCAGCGAGCGTTTCGGCACGGCATTGACGACGCCGCCCACGCCGCCATTTGGCGACATGCCATACAGCAAGGCGGCGGGCCCCTTGAGCACCTCGACGCTCTGCAGGTATTCCGTAAACAGGTGGTAATTTGGCGAGACGCCATACACGCCGTCAAACGCCACTTCGCTCAAATTGCCCTCGTTGAGAGGAAAGCCGCGAATGAAAAAGGAATCCGTGACGCCGCCGATCTGGCCCGTGAAGCGGGTGGACGGGTCGCCGCCCAGCACCTCGGCCAGGGTCAACGCCTGCTGGTCCAGCATGCGCTGGTTGGTGTAGCTGTTGACGCTGAAGGGCGTATCGAGCAAGTCTTTTTCGCCCAGCATTCCGGCCCGCGCACTCTTGGCGATCTGTCCGCCCGCATCAGCTTCGGCCTGGCCGGTGACGACCACGGTGGCGAGCGGATTCTGCGTGCTGGCAAGCGTTTGCGCCAATGCGCACGGTGAAACGCTGGCAAGGAGCAGGCCAGCAAGAATCAGGCGAGCGGCGAGGGGACGGTGGGCTGGGACTGGAGTGGGGTGTAAGGTTGGCATCGATGAAATAGGCGCAAGGTTACAAGAAGAAAACTGCACGCACTATACTATAAATGAGAATCATTACTATTTATATTTTTCAAAAAGCATATGCCTTAGTGCCTATGGCATATCCTGCCAGGGTGCTTGTCCCGGTGGTCGGACCGGTATTGTAAGAGAGGAAAAATGATGCGGCGATGAAAGGGGATACAGAGCTTTAAACAATGGCCTAAAAATCGGCTTCCGGCAGATTGAACTCGACCCCTATCGAATCGAACTGGGCCAGCGTGAGCAGCCGCGCAGCCACGCTGGTTTGCGCCAGGCTGCCAGGATGGACGGCCAGCGCGCCGGACTTGGCGGAGATCGGCGAGCTGATGCGGGTACCCGACGACGCAGGTGTAGAGTGTTACGACCAGCGATTGAATCCGCACCCCAAAGTAGGCCTTCACGCTAGCCCTTTCCGAGCTTCCACCACGGCCGTTTAGGAGTAATTTCGGGCATCGCCGCCCCTTTCAATAGGGGAGTAACATCTAACATTTGCGCGCAGATTGAGTGCCACACGACAGCATCCAGCGACTTTACTCTTGACCAGTCAGTTTTGCCTGTAAATGACGGGTGAGGGGCAAAGCCAAAGAATTGGCTTGGGGCCCGTGAGACCCCCTTTTCTTTGAGCAATGCTACGCTCTGACTTAGAAGATGCTCCTCCTGCCATTCTGGAGAATTCATCACTTCAGCAAACTGCTGGAAGCTTATAGCAATCAAGTGCATCCCACCCTTCAGCACGTCTAACTTAGTTACCTCACCTGACCTGCGCTCGAAGAATAGATCGCCGAATACGGAAGCTCCTATTGGGCGGATCTCGCCAAGTACCAGACCCGGCCATTCCAGAAGCAGTGAGTTGAAGTCGAGCAGCGATGCATCAACAAATAGATCGTTCCGCGTCAGTGAGTTCATAAGCAAAGTTTGGGAGCTAAACAGATGGAGGAAGACTTGCTTCCGGCCGAACCCAGTCGACGGCACCTAGAATAGCATCTCGTTCACGTGAGCAATTCAAAAATTGTCGCTCCGGGGCGAAGTCTTCTCACCACGAACCTCATATAGTTGGAGACTTACGAACAAAGGCGGGGTCTGGGTTGACGGCAAACCAAACCAGTAATCCGATGTCGGAGAAAGTATCGCTGCCAGTGCCTGTGCCAGCCCGGGCGTTGCTGAGGGCCGGAGGGCAGGTAGGCACCTCTGCCTGCGTTGGGAACAACGACACTTTTTGGTGCCAACGGACCAGTAGTGTCAACCACGGTGCATAGCTTACGCTTTCTTTTCCGCAAAATAAGGGTAGGCCAGAGGCAACAGCAGCAAGGTAAAGAAGGTAGCCGACACGATGCCGCCCACGATCACCACGGCGAACGGGCGCTGGGTTTCCGAGCCGATACCGTGCGACAGTGCCGCCGGCAGCAAGCCCAGGCCCGCCATCAATGCCGTCATCAGGATCGGCCGCAAGCGCGCCACGGCGCCGGCGATGGCACTATCGACGGCACTCGCGTTGTGCCGGGCTATCTCGACGATCTGCTCGACCATGATGACGCCGTTCTGCACCGAGATACCGGCCACGGCGATGAAGCCAACGGCCGCCGAGACGGAAAAATGCAGGCCGACCAGCGCCAGGCCCAGGATGCCGCCGATCATGGTAAATGGCACGATGGACAGGATCAGCATGGCCTTGCGCACGGACCGGAAGGCCCAGAACAGCAGCGAAAATATCATCAGCGCGGTGATCGGCACGATCACTTCCAGGCGCTTCACGGCGCGCTGCTGGTTTTCGAACTGCCCGCCCCAGGTGATCTGGTAGCCCGGCGGCAGGTGCACGAGGCGCGCCACTTTTTCTTGAGCCTCCGCAACGAAACTGCCCTGGTCGCGGCCCAGCAGGTTGGCCTTGACGGACGCATTGCGCCCGCCCGCTTCGCGGCTGATGCGGGCCGCGCCCTGGCGCACCTCGATGTGCGCCAGCTCGGCCAGCGCCACCGTACCGGCGGCGCCCGGCAAATTGACCGGCAGAGCGCCGACGGCATCGACGGAATCGCGCGCCGCTTCCTTCAGGCGCACGGTAATGTCGAAACGCCGGTCACCCTCGAAATACGCGTTGACGACGTTGCCCGCCAGCGCCGTCTGGATCGCCGTGTTGACATCGGCCACGTTGACGCCCAGGCGGGCGATGCGCTCGCGGTCGATAACGATGTCGAGTTCGCTCTGTCCGCCGATTTTTACGGCGCCCACGTCGGCCGCACCCGCAATGCCGCTCAGGATGCCGGCGATCTGCTCGCTCTTTTGCGTCAGCACGTCCAGGTCGGGACCGTAAATCTTCACGGCAATCTCGCCCTTCACGCCGGACAGCGCCTCTTCTACATTGTCCTCGATGACTTGCGAAAAGTTCGTCGGCACGCCGGGCAAGGTGCGTATCTTCGCCGACATGTCGGCCACCAGCGCCTCCTTGTCCGCAAAGCGCCAGCTGCCGCGCGGTTTCAGGTCAGCCAGGATTTCCATATTGTTGCTGCCCTTGGGATCGGTGCCGTCGTCGGGCCGGCCCACGTGCGAGATGACATTGCCCACCTCCGGATAGGACAGGATGATGGCGCGTACCTGCTGCTCGACGGCGCGCGTCTTTTCCAGCGAACTGGACGTCGGCAGGCTGACCGTCAGCCACAAGTTGCCCTCGTCGAGCTTGGGCAGGAATTCGCTGCCCAGCAGGGGCGCCAGCGCCAGGGTCACCACCAGCGCCAGCACCGAGGCGAGCATGACGAAGATGCGCTGGCGCTGCGCCGCCGCCAGCAGGCGGCCATAGCCGTCCTGGATGCGCTGCAGCCAGGCGCTGTGCTTTTCCGCCATCGGATGGCGGCGCATGGTCCAGGCCAGCAAGGTCGGGATCAGGGTCATGGTGAGGATGATGGCGCCCAGCATGGCAAAGCTCAGCGTAAACGCCACGGGCGAGAAAATCTTGCCTTCCACGCGCTGGAAGGTGTAGATGGGAATGAAGGCGACAATAATGATGGCCTTGGCAAACAGGATGGGGTGGCCCAGGTCGACCACCGTCTGCTTCAGGGTGCGCTCGCGCAGGGAGGCATCATGCCGCCCCTGCTCGCCCAGCAGCGCCAGCCGTACCAGCAAGGCCTCGACCAGCACCACGGCGCTGTCGATGATGATGCCGAAATCGACCGCCCCCAGCGAAATCAGGTTGGCGGGAATGCCGCGCGCATCGAGCATGATGAAGGCGAACAGCAGCGACAGGGGAATTACGGCCGCGACGATCAGGGCGGCGCGCCAGTTACCCAGGAAAATCACCAGGATGGCGATCATCAGCGCCGCGCCCAGGAGCAGGTTTTCCGCCACCGTGTGCACCGTGTGGCCGATCAGTTCCGTGCGGTCGTAGATCGTGCGCAAATGCATGCCTTTCGGCAGGCGCGCATCGAGGCCGGCGATGGCTAGTTTGACGTCGGCCACCACCTTGGCCGCATTGCTGCCCTTGCTCATCTGCACAATGCCTTCCACCACGCTGTTTTCGCGGTTGAAGGCCACCACGCCGGAACGGGGACGATTGCCCACAGTCACTTCGGCCAGATCCGACACGAGCACCGTGCGCCCGCCCTTGGCGCTGACGATGACGCGGCCGATATCGTCGATGCTGCCGAAGATGCCGATGCCGCGCACCACCAGCGCCTCGTCGCCGCGCCGCACCAGGCCACCGCCCACATTGGCGCTGTTGTTGTTCAAGGCTGCGCTGAGCTGGTCGATGGTGACGCCATAGCGCTGCAGGGCGGCCGGATCGACCTGCACCTGGTATTCCTTGACAGTGCCACCGAAGCTGACGACATCGGCCACGCCGGGCACGATGCGCAGCGCAGGCCGCACGACCCAGTCCTGTAAGGCCCGCACTTCGTTCGCATCCATGCCCGGCGGTGCCTCGATCACATAGCGGAAGATTTCACCGACCGCCGTCGACAAGGGCGCCAGGCTCGCCTGCACGCCCGTGGGCAGCGTGACGTTCTGCAATTTTTCCAGCACTTGCTGGCGCGCAAAATAATCGTCCGTACCATCGGCAAAGGTCAGGGTCACGACGGACAGGCCGGTAATCGTCACGGAACGCAGCTGCGTCTGCTGCGGCACGCCGCTCATTTCGCGTTCGATGGGCAAGGTGACGTTGCGTTCGACCTCCTCCGGCGCCTGGCCCGGATACTGCGTGACGATCTGCACCTGCACGTCCTGCACGTCGGGAAAGGCCTCGATGGGCAAGTTGCTCAGCGCGCGGTAGCCGAAGACGGCCAGCGCCGCCGTCAGGATCAGCACGAAAACGCGCTGCGCCAGGACAAAATCGATCAGCTTAGCGAGCATTGCTGGCTACCTCGGCGTTGAGCAGGAAGGCGCCTTCCGTGACGACCCGTTCGCCGGCGCTCACGCCCGCATCGACAAAGCTGCTGTCGCGTCCCTTGACGCGCACGTTCACGCGGCGTTTTTCAAACGTGCCTGGCTGTTTTTCCACGAAAACATAGCTGTACACGCCTTCTGCAAACAGGCTGGTGTTGGGCAAGGCCACGGCCAGCACGCTGCCATCGCCGGCCAGGAAGGAGGCGCGCGCGAACATTTCCGGTTTCAGGGCGCCATCGGCGTTGTCGAGCGTGCAACGCACCTGGATGCGCCGCGTCAGCGGGTCCAGCACCGGCGCCACGTGCGCCACCGTGGCGCTGAAGCGGCGCCCCGGGTAGGCATCCGTCTCGACGCTGACGGCCTGTCCCTGGCGCACGCTGGCGAGGGCGCTTTCCGGCACGTCGACCAGCAGCCACAGGCGGCGCAAGTCGCTGATGACGAACAGGGGCGCGGGCGCGTCGGGACGCACTTCCTGGCCCGGGTTGATCTGGCGGTCGGCGATGGTGCCGGCCAGCGGCGCGCGCAGCGTGTAGCGGCCATTGTCGCTGCCGACCGCGTTCAGGCTATGCATGCGCAAGGCCGCACGCCGCGTTTCCGCGCGTGCCTGCTGGAAATCGGCATCGGCCGACTCATAATCCCTGCGCGCCAGCACCTCTCCCCGAAACAGTGTGTCGGCGCGCTGATAGGCCAGTTGCTTGCGCACTTCGTCGGCCTGGGCTTTGCGCCAGTCGGCCTCGGCACTGGCCAGGTCGGGCGAATCGAGGTCGGCCAGCAAGGCGCCGCGCGCCACGCGCTCGCCACTATCGGCATGTAACGCCAGCACGCGGCCCAGCACGGGCGAACTGACGCGCGTGGTGACGTTTTCATCGTAGGCAATGCGTCCGTTCAGGGCGGCGCTGGCCGGCAGCGGCACGGCACTCACTGCGGCGATTTTCAGCGTCGCCATCTGCGGCGCATTCGCGGAAAAATGCAACACGCCGGGCGCGGTAACGCTGGTGGCCACAGCGGCGGCCGGCAAGGCGGCGGCGTGCGCCCGTTGCAGATACTGCACGCCCGCAGCGGACCCGCCGCACAGTAGGACGAACAGGGCGCCATAGGTCAAAGTACTGCGCGATATCATGGTGTCGTACTTTCAAGAGATGCGGTGGGAAAGGATGCCTGCCAGGCGGCCAACGCCTTGGCGTAGTCGCTTCGGGCGGCCAGTGCTTCGAGCTGCACGGCGCGGTAGCTGCGCCGCACATCGAGTACATCGGCGATCGGCAGGGCGCCATGCTGGTAAGCGAATTCCGCCGCCTGGGCAGACTTTTGCGCGGCCGGCAGCAGGCTGTCGTCAATGCGTAGCAAGCGCTCGCCATTGCTGCGCACATCGAGTGCAGAACGGCTCAGCTCCGCCCTGGCCAAGATGCGCGCCTGCTCCAGATTTTCCTGCGCCAGGTCCAACGCCACCTGGGCGCTGCGTATCTCGCCGTCATACTGGTAGCGCAGGAAGAGCGGCACTTGCAGCGAAATACCGAAGCTGTTGCCGCTGCCTTGTGGATTGCTGGCGCTGGCCGGGTAATGTTCGGCCTGTACGCCGATGGAAACGTCGCGCGTGCGCGCGGCGAGCGCCAGCTTGTGTGCAGACAGGGCCGCCGCCACCCTCGCCTGCGCCGCCATCACATCGGGGCGACGCGCGATGGCTGCCTCGGCCGAATCGGCCTGCGCCAGGGTGGTGGCTGCGACTGCAGGCCAGCCATCGGCAAGCGGCAACTGCGCCAAGCGGTTGTCGATACCGGTCAGCAAGGCCAGCGCCAGGCGCGCACGCGCGACATCGCCGCGCGCCTGCGCCGTATCGTTGCTGGCGCGCAGCGCTTCAACTTGCAGCCGCGCCACGTCAGCCGGCGACACATCGCCCGCATGCCGCTTTTTCTGCGCCACCTCGACGGTGCGCTGATACAACTGCGCCGTATCATTGAGGATGGTCAGGCGCTCGCCCGCCGCCAGCGCATCGTAATAAGCCTGGCTGACAGCGAGACGCAGCTGGCGCCGCGCTTCGCGCACGTCCTCGCGCGCGCCCTCTTCCTGATGCAGTGCACCGTCGCGGCGCAGGCCGCGCTTGTCGCCCCGCTCCAGCAACTGGTCGATGCGAACGCTGCTGTCGACGGTCTTGCTGCGCAAGCTGCCTGCGCCCACGCCAAGGCCGGGGTTGATGTTCATCGTCTGCACCGTCAACATGGGATTGGGCGCGGCGGCGGCGCTGGTCACGGCAGCGGCGGCACTGTCAAGCGCCAGTGCCGACACGCGTACGTCGTGGTTGCGTTCGAGCGCAATGCGCTGCAGCTGCACCAATGTCAGGTTCTCTTGCGCGTGCAGGGACAATGCCAGACAAAGCGGCAAGAAAGCTGCGGGCCAGTAGATAAATTTCATAGACATGGATATGGTTTCATTCAATCGCTGCTAGCGGGCAACAACCGGGAAATGCGCGACAAATGTCCCTGTCCGCAGTCTGCAGGCCACAACTCCACCTGGGTGCCGGACGTGACCGCAAGATCTGGTGGCACTTCGGCTACAGCCCTGTACATGATGCGCACATGGCGGTAGCGCAGCTCGACAAAATGCCGGTTAGCCAGATCCGCATCGGATAATTGCTCCAGACAGGCGGGTAGATCCTGCCTATGCCCTGCTTCGTACAAGGCGACAACCCAGGCGCGCTTGGCGCCAGCTTTCCAATCCACCTTGGGCGCCTCGACGCAGGCGCACAACAGTAACAGGCTCAGCGCCGCAGCGCTCCTCTCCCTGAATTTCATGGTGCGTATTCCCGATGTGAAAAGTAGATGCGCACAGGCGCGCTATCGCAAACAAGCGGATCATAAGCGCGCGGCGCGCCAAACTGCGTTACAACTTGGCAATGTCAAATGCTTGCCATTGAGCGCAAGCTGGGAATATTAAAATGGGCATCTTGCGAGTCTTTACCTGCACGTCGGCGCGGGTGGCGTAGCATTGATGGGGGATGCGCAAGCTTTTGCGCTACGCAAAGGTCAGGTGAAATAGTATATCGACTTGCAACCCTGAGCCAGCTTCGGGGAGGGGTTCGACGTCATTGCGCCTGTAGCGCTTCGCATATTTCCTTGATAATGGCAAGACCCAAAGCTGAGCAGTTCGGTTTGCCGCTATTAAACCGGTAGAATCGTTCAAACACCTTGCTCCGCTCGGCCTCAGGAATGTCGGGTCCTGTATCGCAAAGGCACAGCAAGACGGAGTTCGGCAACTGCAGCAAGGATATGGTGACGGTTCCAGGCTGCCTCATGTGCTGTATGGAATTGTCCGGCAGGTTGGAGATCACTTCCCGCAGGAGGCAGGAGGGGGCTTCAATGTAGATGCTGTCGTCGATACTATCGATATCCAGTTCGACATTTTTTTGCTGTGCCAACAAGCTATGGTGGCGGTCACGTCACGTCACGTCACGTCACGTCACGTCTAGTCTAGTCTAGTCTAGTCTAGTCTAGCTACGGTGCGGCAGCAAGCAGCTGCACTTCCACGCGCAACCCCGCACCACGGGCGGCATCGGTGTAGGCCAGGTTGACGGTACCGCCGATGCGCGTACAGATGGCATGCACGATGGCCAGGCCGAGGCCTGAGCCTTCCTGTCCACTGCCCAGCACCCGGTAGAATGGATCAAAAACCCTGCTTCGCTCTGCCTCGGCGATGCCGGGACCGCTGTCTTCGACGGCGAGAATAGCGCTTACGCCTTGCAGGCGTACCGATAGGTCGATGCGGCCGCCTTGCGGCGTATAGCGGATGGCATTGTCGGCCAGGTTTTTCACCAGGGTGGCCAGGTCGATGGCGCTGGCAAGGACCTGCACGTCGCTGCCGTCAATCACGCCGATGTCGATGTGCTTCGCTTCGGCCAGCGGCAGCAAGTCTTCCAGCACCTGCCGGTAGATTTGCCGTACCGACACCGCTTGCGTTTGCGCCGCATCGGACGGTTCCTGCACCCGCGCCAGCGACAGCAACTGATCCAGCAGGCCGCGGCCCCGCTCGATACCCTGGCGCAGGGTGGTCAGGCGCGATTGCGCTTCCGCCGGCAGGGAGGTGGTCGCCAGGCGTTCGGCTTGCAGCGACAGGGCCGTCAGTGGTGTGCGCAATTCATGGGCCGCGTCGGCGATGAAGCGGCGCTGCTCTTCCATCGCCAGGCGCACGCGCGCCAGCAGGCGGTTGATGGCATCGGCAAACGGCCTGACTTCGGAAGGCAGGGCGGCACTACCGATGGGCTGCAAGTCCTGCTCGGTGCGCGCGTCGACCGCTGCAGCGGCATCCAGCACCGGTCTGAAGACCTTGCGCACCAGGTCGGCCACTACCAGCAGGAGAGCGGGCACCAGGATCAGGAAGGGAATGAGCGTCAGCAGGGCGCTGTCGCGCGCCGTTTCATCGCGCACGGAGGTTTCCTGCGCGACGGCCAGGCGCTGGCCATGCCCGCCCAGCACCATCACGCGGTAGGTTTCGCCATCCGCGCGCACGGTCTGCAGGCCATCCGGCAAATCGGCAGGCAGGGCCAGTTCCCCGGCCGCATGCGTGCCCAGCGGCTGGACGAAGACCTTGTTGTCGTTATCCGCATGTTCGTCTGCGCCACTCTTCGCAGGGGCGGCCAACTGGTGACGGCTCGCCAACGCGGCAACTTGGCGCAGCATGTTGTCCTGCAGCTCGTGCGCCTGCTGGAAAGCGGAGTAAAAGGCAAAGGCGCCCGCCAGCACGGCCATGCAGGAAATCGCCAGGGCCAGCCACAGGGACAGGCGCAGCCGCAGCGAGGTGCTTATGTGACTGCTTATGCGCCTTTTGAAGTCATCCATCCCACGCCCCTGACATTTTTGATCGTGGCGGCGCCGAGTTTTTTGCGCAGCGCATGGATGAGAAACTCCACGGCATTGCTTTCCACTTCTTCCCCCCAGCCATAGATGCGTTCCTCCAGTTCGCTGCGCGACAGGATGGCGCCGGGGCGCAGCAGCAAGGCTTGCAGCAGTGCGAATTCGCGGTTCGACAGTTGCACAGGCGCCGCGGCGGCAACCGTGGCTTCGCGCGTGGCGGGATCGAGCGAGACGATGCCGTTACCCAGCATGGGAGCCGCCGAGCCGCCCTTGCGGCGCAATACGGCGCGCATGCGCGCCAGCAACTCGGCCATCTCGAATGGCTTGAGTACATAGTCGTCCGCGCCTCCATCGAGTCCCTGCAGGCGCTGTTCGAGGGCGTCCCGGGCCGTGATAATCAGCAGAGGGACCGCATTGTTCCTGGCGCGGAGCGCGCGCAGCACGTCCTGCCCATCCTTGCCGGGCAAACCCAGGTCCAGCAGGACCAGGTCATAGTGCTGGCAGGTAGCCGTATCGAGCGCCGTCTGGCCATTGCGCACCCAGTCGGTCGCATACGAGGCGTCGCGCAGGGCAGCCTGCACGGCGGCTCCTATCATGGCATCGTCTTCCACCAGCAATACGCGCATGCTCTTCCTTCGTCAGTGTCTTGCTGCGATTTTCACACATCCGCCTTCAGCGGCGCGATATTTTTCTGCATGGCCGACAGATAAGCCACCAGGGCGACAATGGTGGCCAGGAACAGGATGCTGGTGTTTATCGTGCCGTAACCGAGGCCGCCATTGGCGGCAGGTTGCGACAGCAAGTCGCCGCATGCGGCGCCGAACGGGCGCGTGAGCACATAGGCGATCCAGAAGCAGGCCACGGTATTGAGCTTGAACAGGTAGTGTGCGGCGGCCGTGGCGGCGATCAGCGCGCCGAACAGTCGGGCTGCATAGGCATAGCCCAGCTGCATGCCCTCGGCCACCCAGTCGCCGGCCGCCGTCCCCAGGGCAAACGTGAACAGGATCGCGCTCCAGTAAAACCATTCACGGCGGGGCGTCACGATGCTGTCGATGGACAGGGTGCGCTCGCGCCGGTACCAGGCGATAAAGGTGAGGGCCAGCGCGGCGCTGAAGGCGCACGTGGAGACGGCCAGCGGTACGCCCAGCTGGTCGCTCAGGTTATCGGTGAGCAAGGTGCCGAAGACGCTGATGCAGACGACCACCAGCCAGTACAGCACGGGAATATAGCGGCTGGCCCGCATTTGCACCCACAGGCACAGGGCCAGCAGCAAGCCCACGACAGCCGTGGTGCCGCCCAGGCCAAAATGCAGATCGGCGTTCAGGTAATCGGCGCCCGTCTCGCCCACCGTGGTCGACATCATCTTGATGATCCAGAACAGCACGGTGGCATGGGGTACCTTGTTCAGCCATTCACGGCGGGTCGTGGGGAACTGGAATGGCATGGCGAACTCCTGCAAGTGGGAAAGTCTCCAGTGTGCGGTGCAAGACTTAGGCCAGGCATAGCGCTCAGTCGTGCACCCAGCCGCGCTCGATGAAGGGGGCGAACACCGCGCGGTGCAGGCGTGTGGTGCAGTGCAGCGTGGCCAAGGTGGCGCGCGTAGGCAGGTGCGACACGATTGCCGCGCTGTACATGGCCACCAAAGCCGCGCCCAGCATGTCCAGCGGAAAGTGCACGCCCAGGTAGATGCGACCCCAGGCGGCGGCAATGCCGAGGACTGCAATGACAGTGCCGGCCACGCGCGTGGGCCGCTGCAGCAGAAGGCTGCAGGCGGCGCACCAGATGACGGTCAGGTGATCGCTGGGAAAGGAGGAATCGGCCACGTGGGAGATGAAGGTATGGCCAAGATGCAGCATGAACGGGCGGGGATGCTGCCATCCGAGGCCAATCAACTGATTGAGGCACAAGCCCGTCAGCACCGCCGCTGTGGCAGCCAGCAGCGGGCCCCGCGTCGCCTCGCCGCTGCGCAGCCAGGCGATGACGGCGGCGGCTGGCAGTAGCCAGATCAGCCACTCGCCAAACAGCAGCGCGGCGCTGAGGACAAACGGAGAAGGAGCGGCGGGGCCGTTGAGTAAGGAGAAAAGGGCGAAGTTCAGTGGTTCCATGATGTACCTGTTGCAAAGGCCCGCACAAGGCGGGCCGGAATCGTGGCGGTGGATCAGTCGTCGTGCTCGTGATGGTGGTGGTCGGCCTTGTCTTCTTTTGAGGACAGGGCGGTGCCCTTGTCGGCATCGATGCGGACGTCGAAAACCTTGCCGCCCTTGACGACTTCCACGTCGAAGACCCAGCTGCCCTTCTCATGTTCGAGCGCGGCGCGGGAGGCTTTGCCGCCCGTTTGCTGTTCGGCCGTTGCGATGGCCTGAGTCAGTGAAACTTTTGCCTTGCCGATGGCCAGGGCATCGTTCTCCATGTCGGCCTGCTGGCTGGTCACGGCATAGGCCATGCCGCCGCCCGTGGCTAAGGCAACGACCAGCAACGCTAGTTTGGTGTAGTGGTACATATCTCCTCCAATGGTAGTGCGCGTGGGGTGCGCCATGGAGAGCATAGGGAGCAAGACTTAGCTGTCACTGAGCGTGGAAAAAAAATGAAAATGACTACGATAACCGTCTCACCTCAGGGTCTTCCAAAAGATATGTGAGGTGCGCGCCGGCGGGCAGAGAGTCGGCGGACCATTTTGATTAATCGTCATCCTCATGGTGGTGGTGGCGGTGCTCATCTCGGTCATGGCGTCGCTCATGCCAACCGTCGTGCTCCCAGTGCTCCCGACGTTCGCGTTCGCCAGGCCGAACGTAGTAGTACTCCGCGCGCGGTATGTACACAGGCTGCTGCTCAACCCATACCTGGGCTGGTTCGCGATAGACTGGTACTTGAACACGCTCGATGACGGTACGGCAGCGTTGCACACTCTGGGTGGAGTAGCTCGGCTGGGACGACATACGCTCACCGACCATTGCGCCTGTTATCGCGCCAACGGCGGTGGCTGCGGTGCGACCGTTGCCATGGCCGACCTGGTTGCCGAGCAAACCTCCGGCAATGCCTCCAATGATTGTGCCGCCGGCGTCGTAGCCACGCTGCTGTACTTGAACTTGTTCGTTCCAGCACTCTTGGCGAGGGCGTTCAATTGTCTGATATTCGGTTGCAAAGGCTGCTGCTGGGAGGGCGAGGGCTAAAAGTGCCAAGCTGATTTTGCTTTTCATGATGGTTCCTTACGTTCTTTCTGACGCCGGTCCGATATTATTGCTGGCCGGCGAACTGGTTACGCTTGGCGATTTCGTTGCCCGCGTAGCCGCCACCAACGGCGCCCGCGATTGCTGCCAAGGTGCGGCCGTTGCCGCCACCAACGTGACTACCTATCAAGCCGCCGACTAAGGCGCCAATGCCTATGCCAAGTGGGCTATTCTGGGCGACCGGAGCGGGCTGCTGATATGCCGGCGCCTGTCGATAATCCCGGGGTTGGTCAGCTTGAGCCAGTTGGGCCCGGTCCTTGTCGTAGGCGGTCTCGTGACGACGGGGGTATTCATGGTGCACGACGGTTTTGTATCGCACAATCTCTCGCACGACTGGGGCCGGTGCAGACTGCTGTGCCAGCGGGGCACTACCGCTGCTCGTCCTATCTACTGTCGAACTGCTTACGGCTGCACCATGAGAGTTTGGCAGAAGCCCAGCAATCGCGGCGGCGCCAACCAGGCTCACCAAGGTAAGTGAGACAGCGGCGGCGGCCATCAGTGGATGGATGGGATTCGATGCGGCGGTGGTTTCCATTTTCGTTCTCCGGTATGGCGCTGACGTCGCGCTGATAGACCATTAACGGATGAAGCCGCTAACGGGATGTATGGAAGATGTTTCCGGGGTAAGCATACGTAACAAAAACAACGTGAAGTTAAGGTCAAGTGCGCAGCGAACGCATGGGAGCTGAACGCTGAGACCCAGGTTCGCGGCATGTGCAGCACGTCTGGCCCATGTCGACGCTGCCGTCTACAATGCTGGCTTTTTCAATGAAGAGGCAAGCGATGGCGGAAGAAATCAAGGAACCCTGGCTCAACAAGATGGCGCTTGCGACGGTAATCCTTGCGGTGTGCGCGACCTTGTCTACCTTTAAAGGTGGCGGGTACTCTACCCAAAGCGTGATAAGCCAAGCTCTGGCCTCGGACCAGTGGTCGTTCTACCAGGCGAAAAGCACCAAGCAGCATCTGTATGAATTGCAAGCCGAGCAACTGAAATTGCAGGCCATGGCACTGTCAAAGGGAAATCCTGCGAGTGCCGCCTATGCGGAAAAAGAGCAGGAGTACCGCGCTGCCATCGGTCGCTATGCAAGTGAGAAACAGGGTATTCAAACGCGCGCCCACGAACTTGAACAACAACGCGATGCCGCCAAGCAACACGGCAAACCATTTGGTATTGCCGTAATTTTCCTTCAGGTATCGATTCTGCTTAACTCCATAGCGGGGCTGATGAAAGCTCGGCGTATTTGGTGGGTCTCCATCCCGGTAGGTATTGCAGGCGTAGCGTGTTTTGCTGACGGTTTCCTGATGTTTGTATAGCGTAAGGAGGTCGAAATAGGCGGCTCGGTCCGCGACCTTCTTGCCGGCGTGGCGCCGGCTGACTTCGATATCGGCACCAACGTCGGCTCGGCCGAAATATTTGGCTTGTTCGACACCGTGCATATTGTCGGCGGCCGCTTTCAGGTCGTCGTGGTGATGTTGCCCGGCGGTTCGGTAGAGGTTTCGACGGTACGCGATGGCAGCGCGCAAGCGCGCGCGAACACGGCGTTAACGCCAACCAGGTTTTCAGCTGGCGCCGCCTCTATCAACAAGGACGCCTTGGCGTGCCTGCGTTGATGCGCGACGACGGCCTGTTGCCGGTCGTGCTCACACCGACGGTGCCGGCGCCGGCCAACGCCACCGCAGATACGAACGCTCGACTATTCCGCGAACCCTACATTCCGCCGCTCGTGCGCGATCAACCACTACTGGCGAACGAGACCGCCACCGTAGCCGGTCAGCTCACCTTCGTGACCAGATCCCAATATGAGGAATCGCCAGGCGACTGAATATCTCACGCAATACCGTCCGACGCTATCTGCGATCGAAACCACTGAGCCCTCCGATGTGGAGCGACGCTTAGTTAGCGGATTAAACAAATACTCGGTGCAGCTATCCGGGTGGGACAGGCCGAGATGACTAAACCGCGTAGGCAGCGGCGCAATTTGAAGCAGATCCATGAGGACCTGAAAGAGCTCGGCTATGCAGGGTCATACGAGCGCGTGGCAGCGTTTGCCAGGCAGTGGAGGTCGGGTCAAACAGAGTGGGTCAATTCTGCGAGCAACCGAACAACTGGCAAGAGTAAAGCTTCATGTGCTCGGTTTGCCCGTGCGCCGCATGGGTATTTTTAATCAAAGTAATCCTCATGTCTCATATTTTATATTGTGCTTATTTAAATTTCCCTAAAGTAACAACCTGCACCCTCTGAGTTACATCCGGCAGCACGGCGCGAAGATGAACAATAGCGAAAGGTCCAAGCTAGCGCAATCTTACACATAATAAAATAGCATGCAATTATTTCTTAATGGCAACAATTGCATGCTCGCCGTGCTCTGAATCGTCTCAGAGTAACGTCAAACCTCTTGTCACGAAATTAATTGACGCTCATCGGGGGCAAGCCCAATGCCTTGCGCAATTCGCTCCGGGCCGCATCCATTTCCTTTTGATATTGCGGATTGTTGGCCATCACTGCGTGCACCGAATAGGCTAGCAGTTTGCTGGCCTGCACGTCGCTCGGATAATGTACGCCGCACACCAGGCGATTATTGCCATAGCTGGCGGCGCGGGCCAGGATGGCATCGCGTTTTTCCGGTACCAGTTCGATCAATGCCAGCGCCTGCAGGTAACCGGCGGTGGTGTGGCCGCTCGGATATGAGTCGTCCTTGGTTTTGGTCTTGCAGATCGGTTGCAACGTCTTGTCCAGGTTGTAGGGACGTACGCGGTGGTAGCCCTGCTTGGCCGGCAGCGTATTGATCTCCTCATCGTTCTTGACGCGCGCCGAAAACGCTGCTGTCACGGGCAACAGCGCCGCGTTGAACTTATCGCCCAGCACGTCGCGGTAAATGAAGATGCTTTCATCGCGGTCGTCGGCCACCGCCTGTGCCGCTTGCTGCGCGGTGCGGCCATCTTGCAGGCGGTGTAGCAGGGCCAGCTCGTCGCGCGTAACGGCCGAATCGGCGGCCGGTGGCTCGGGTAGAATTTGCATGATGCGGGTTTGTTCGGCGGCGACGAACGATGGCGTGGCGGCGTTGGCGTACAACGGGCTGGCAGCCCATGTGGCTAGGGCAAACAAGGGCAAAGTCAGTTTTTTCATGGATGGCTTTCTATTTACTCAATTAGAAATCGGCGCTCAGCGACACAGTCGCGCTGCGTTCCGGGATAAAGGTGTACTGGTCGAATGCGGCGCCCTTGCTGTTGACTGAGATCGACGTCGCATCCTGCTTGTTCAGCAGGTTGTTGATGCCGCCTTGCAGCTTGATGGCCTTGACCATGCTGCCCGGCGTTTTCCAGCGATAGCCCAACGACAGGTCAGTGGTGATGTAGGCCCCCAATTTGTACGCGGCCGGCTGCCCGTCCTTGGCATACTGGCTGCCGTTGCGCTTGGCGATCAGCGAGCCGAATAGGCCATTGGCCTTGTACAGCAGACCAAGCGCGGTCGTTGATTGCGGTACCTTGGCGATGCTCAGGCCAGTCTCCTTGCTTTTTGCGCTATTCAGCGAACCGTTGGCATGCAGCGAAAACCCGCTGCCGACGTAATACGTCGCCGCCCCCTCGATACCCTTGTAGACTACGCCGCCCTGGTTGTAATACACCAGGTCGTTACCCATGCCGGTCGAGGCGATCTTGTTGTTGAAGTCGATGTAATAGATATCGCCGTCAAGCGACAGGTTGCTCGACTGGTGCACCGCGCCGAGCTGATAGTTGGTCGACGTCTGCGGCTGCGGTTTGCTGCGGCTCGGGTTGTTCACGTAAAACATCGACAGGTCTGGCACCAGGAAGCCGCGCGCGGTTTGGGCATAGGCCGACCACTCAGGCGTGAAACTGTAGTTGGCGCTCAGAAACGGCAAGGTGCTGGTGTAGGTCTGCTCAGCATCCGTGGGGATGCGCGTGCCCTGGTTGACGCCGGCGTTCAGCGCGCGCTTGAAATGCACGTATTTGAGGCCGGGCGTGACAGTCAGCGACGGCGCGGCGGCCCATTCGAATTCGATGAAGGGCTGGTATTGCTTCCATGAGGATTGCTGGTCATAGGAAACGCTCTTTGGAGTGGTCGCTTCCTTTGGATTAGGCAGGCCGAGCGTGAAATCGATGTCATACAGATGGCGGTCGGAATGTGCATTTTCCAGCCAGACGCCGGTGCGCAGCACGCCCGCTTCCAGGTGGTTGCTCAGCTTGACGATGTCGCCGTTGACCCGGTAGGAATTCAACTTGTTGTACCCTGGCACGTTTTTGTTACCGGAGACGCCTGCCTTGGTGCCGTTGGCCGTGGCGCCGCTGGCGTCCTGGCCGGAAAAGGTATTGTTGTCGTAGGCGTAGGTGTACAGCGTGTTTTCCAGTACCCAGCCGCCGCCCAGTCTGGCATCCAGGCGGGCGTAGTCGAAATCGGTGCGCTTGTCGTTGTAGTTATAGCCAAAATAATTCTGGCTGGTGGGATCGTTGTTGAGCGAATAATTCTTACCGAACCGAGCTACCTGGCTCAGCGTCGCGCCGCTCTTGTCGGGAATGAAGCTGTGGATCTTGTTATAGGTGGAAAATACCGTCAGCTTGGCTGCCGCCGTCAGTGGAACCTCGAACTTGAACTGGAAGTTGTCTTCTTTGACGCCGCTGTAGCTCAGGTAACCGTCGCTGCTCAGGTGCGAGGCGTTGAACATCAGCCGGGCGTTTCCGAAGTTGTCCAGCACGCCGCTGTCGACCTGGCCGCCGAACATCCTGGTGTTCCACGAACCGACAGTGGCGTAGGGCGTGAAGTGCCTGTCTTGCGACAGCTCCTTGGAAAACAGGTTGATTGAGCCACCGAAGGTCGCCTGTCCCAGGTTGCTGGCATTGCCCGGACCGCGTTCGATGACCATGCCGCCGATAATGCGCGCCGGGAAATACGAGGTCGAATGGTGGGTCGGGTTATTCGTGTCGCCGAATGGGATCCCGTCGTACGTCATATTGTACTCGCCGTCCTGGAAGCCGCGCAGCGTGACTTTGGTTTCGGCCAGGCCCGGACCGTTCGGCGAGACGCCGGCGCCAATGCTCGGCGCGATGCGCGCCACCGCGTTAAAGTCGTCGAGCGGCGTGACGGCCTGTTCAATGAAGGTGGCGGTGATGATCGATTGCGGCTGGGTGGCTTTCAGCGACACCAGCACCGGCGCGCGGTTGGCCACGTTCGAACCACTGATTACCACCCGTTGCTTGATCGCCTCGGCGTCCAGCGCCGTGGACGATTCCGGCACGCTGTCGGCGCTGGCGTCGCGGCTCTGAGCATGCGCCTGGCCTGTCATGAGAGCCAGGGCCAGCAGCACTTGGGTCGATATCGTTGAGCGTGCGAAATACTGCAGTTTTCGATCCATCATATTGTTTCCAGTACTTGTCGAGAGGTGTAGAAATCAACAAGTCTAGAAATACAATGTGACCGTATGGTGAATCGAAAATTACATTTCTGTTATCTGGAAGTGGCATCGCCCGGTGGGCGATTTTTTCGGGAATATGGGGCATGGGAAAATGCTTTGCTCCCAGGGTTCAAGGCTCGGACGGACGGATACGCTGTACGGGCGCCAGTTTCGGAAACGACAGCGTAAAACAGCTTCCCTGACCAGTTACACTGTGGGCAGCCACCCCTCCGCCATGCAATTCGACGATGGAACGCACTATGGCCAGGCCCAGGCCTGTGCTTTCGCCGGAACTGCGCGCCGCATCGGCGCGGTAGAAACGCTCGAACAGGAACGGCAGATGCTGCGCCGCAATGCCACTACCGTTGTCTGCGACGCTCAGTGTGATCGCGTCGCCGCAGTCGCGCGCCATCAAGCCGATGGCGCCGCCGCGCGGCGTATAGCGCAAGGCGTTGGCAATCAGGTTGGACAAGGCACGGCGTAGCAACAAGGGATCGGCAAGGATAGGGAAGTCGCCAGTCGCGGTAATGGACACGCCGCTGTCCTCGGCCACCGCCTCGAAAAAGTCGAGCAGCTTGTCGAATTCTTGGGCGGTCGACAACGGCTCAGGATCAACCCATTGCTTGGCGTTGTCGGCGCGCGCCAGGAACAGCATGCTTGACACCATGCGCGAGAGCCGGCTGCCTTCTTCGATGACCACTTCCAGCGTTTCCTGGTATTCGTCGGCGTTGCGCGCCCGCGTCAGCGTGACGCTGGCGGCGGCGACCAGGTTGTTGATCGGTGAGCGGAATTCGTGTGCCAGATCGGACGAAAAGCGCGACAACTGTTCGAACGACGCCTCCAGGCGCGCGAGCATGCCGTCGAAACTGACCGCCAGCGCCCGCAAGTCGGCCGGCCAGACTTCGCTGCCGATGCGCGCATGAAGTTTTTCGGCGCTGACCCGCCCAATCGCCGAGCTCATCGCGCGCACCGGCGCTAGGCCCTGGCGCGCCAACAGCCAGCCGACCAGGCCGGACAGCACGATCGCGACAGCCAGCGCACTCGACAGTTTGTACAGGTAGCGTTCGACCACCTGCTCGTCTTCCGATACATCAAGCGCACCGTGCATGATCCAGACGGCGCCGTCGCGTTCGTCACTGCGCTGCGCGATGAGCAGCAGATGGCGCAGCTGGCCATCTGCCATGACGTTGCGGCGCGAGAATTTTCCACGCCGGTTGGGCGTGGCGTAGCCGTCCGGCGGTGCCGCCATGAGGCTCGACTCGGCCAGCATGAGGCCGGTGCCGGACCACAGGCGCCACGAAAAACGCTTGCCTTCCTCGACCTGCTCGCCCCATTCGTGCTGCCATAAATCGGGCACGCTCTTGCGCGCTTGTTTTTCCAGCACTTCGTGCTCAATGCGCAACGCATCGCGGATCTCGATTTCCTGCTTTTCATGCAGCTGATGTACCAGTTCGTGGTACATCATGGCCGACACGGCGATCAGGATCAGCGCAATGGCGAGCGCGAAGAACAAGGTCATACGCAGCATCAGCGACCAGCGGCGCGGATCGCAGGCTGGCCGGCGCAACAGCCACGCATCGAGCTTGTTCACAAATCAGTTCCGTAGTTCAAGGACATAACCCGCTCCGCGCACCGTGTGCAACAACTTGATCGGATACGGGTCATCGAGCTTGGTGCGCAGGCGGCGCACCGCAACCTCGACCACGTTGGTGTCGGAGTCGAAATTCATGTCCCACACCTTGTCGGCCAGCACGGTGCGCGACAGGACTTCACCGGCGCGCCGTATCAGCAGGCTCAGTAAGGCGAATTCCTTCGGCGTCAGGTCGATCCGGTCGGCGCCACGCGTGGCGCGGTGGCGTAGTAGGTCGAGCTTCAGGTCGGCCAGCACGAAAGCGGTCGGTTCGCTGCCGGCGGGGGGAGCTGCGGCGTCGTGACGGCGCAGGATCACGCGTACCCGGGCCAGCAGTTCGCTGAAGGCGAACGGTTTTACCAGGTAATCGTCGGCGCCCAGCTCCAGGCCGCGCACCCTGTCCTCGATATCGTCGCGCGCAGTCAGGAACAACACCGGCGTGCGGTTGCCGGCCTTGCGCGCCAGCTCGAGGATGGCCCAGCCGTCCAGACCCGGCAACATCACGTCGAGGATCGCCAGTTCATAACTTTCGGTCAGCAACAGATGCAGTCCGTCCGGGCCATTGCGTGCAACATCAACCAGCAGGCCGGCCTCGCCCAGCCCCTTGGACAGGTAGGCGGCGGCGGTCTGTTGGTCTTCCACCAGCAAGATCTTGCTCATCGGGCGCCAGCCTTGGTCTGGTGGCGGGCTGGGGTTGGATGCATGGCTCATACCTTCAGGACAGGGAAACGGCAGATGGCAGTGCCGGCGTGCGATCGCCGAGACGGTCGAAAAACAAATACAGCACCGGTGTGATCAGCAATGTCATCAGTTGCGACAGCAGCAAGCCGCCGACGATGGCGACGCCAAGCGGTTGGCGCAATTCGGCGCCGCTGCCCAGGCCCAGGGCCAACGGCAACGCGCCCATGATAGCGCAAAGTGTGGTCATCATGATGGGCCGGAAGCGCTGCAGACATGCCCGGCGCACAGCCTCTTGTGGCGCCATACCTTGGCCGCGCTGCGCCGCAAGTGCAAAATCGATGATCATGATGGCGTTTTTCTTGACGATGCCGACCAGCAGCAGGATGCCGATGATGGCGATGAAACTCAGCTCCAGCCCCGTCAGGCGCAGCGCCAGCAGCGCGCCGACCGCCGCCGACGGGACGCCGAGCAGTATTGTCACCGGATGGATCCAGCTTTCATACAGCATGCCGAGGATGACATAAATCACCGCCACCGCAGTGCCGATCAGCCACAGCTGAGCACTTTGCGACTGCTGGAACAGCGCAGCCTGGCCAGCCCAGGCGCCAAAGATCGCGTCCGGCAAGCCGATGTTTTGCCGCGCGATTTTGAGCGCGGCGTCGGCGTCGGACAGCGCGGCGCCCGGCGCCAAGTCGAACGACAAGGTCACCGCTGGCAACTGGCCCTGATGGTTGACCGCCATCGTGCCTTTGCCGCGGTCGACGCTGGTGAAGGCGGCCAGCGGCACCAGAGCGCCGCCGTCGCCGCGCACCTGTATCTTGGCCAGCGCCGCTTCGTCGCGGCGGAATTCATCGCCCAGTTCCATGATCACCTGGTAGCTGTCTTCCGGCGCGTAGATGGTCGACACCTGGCGCGTGCCGTAGGCGGCGTACAAGGTGTTGCGCATGCTGGCCATGTCGATCCCGAGCAGCGCGGCACGGTCGCGGTCGACCGCCAGCCGCGCATCGAGGCCGTTGCGCTGCGAGTCGGAGTTCACGCCGACGAACAACGGCGACTTTTTCAGCTCGACCAGCAGCTTTTCCGACCACATATCCAGGTCGCCCGGGCTGACCGACTGCAAGGTATATTGATAAGTGCTCTTGGAACTGCGCCCACCGACCTTCAGGCTTTGCACTGGGCTGAAAAACACCTGGATATTCGGTAGGAAGGCCGTTTCGGCGCGTAGTTTAGCCAGCACCGCGGGCATCGCCGGGCGCACACTGGCCGCCTTCAGCGTGATGTAGAACGAAGTGGTGTCGTGATCGACCTTGGACGCCACGTCGCTGACATACGGGTCTTGCAGCAGCACCGCTTCGAGCTGCTTGAGCACGGCCAACCGGCCAAGATAAGACATGTCTTGCGGGGTATCGACGTTGGCCGAAATCTGGCCGGTGTCTTCCTGCGGGAAAAATCCCTTCGGCGCAGTTACGTACAGCGCGGCGGTCAGGGCCAGCGTGGCCAGCGCCGCGCCGAGTACCAGCGGCCGGTGGCCGATTGCCCAGTCCAGCGCGCTTGCATAGCGTTGTAGCGTCCATTCAAAAGCGCTTTCAAACCAGCGGCTCCAGGCTGGCGTGACGGCGCCGGCCTGGCGGTCCGGCTTGACCAGCATGGGCACGAGCACCGGGATCAGGGTCAGCGCGGCGGCGGCCGACACCAGGATAGCCAGCGTGACGACGATGGCAAATTCATGGAACAGCAGGCCGAGCGTGCCCGGCATGAAGAAAATTGGAATGAACACGGCGACCAGCGAGACCGAGATCGATACCACCGTGAACGCCACTTCGGCCGTGCCGCGCAGCGCCGCCTGGTACGGTGTCAGGCCTTCCTCAATGTAGCGCATGATATTTTCCAGCACCACAATGGCGTCATCGACCATCAGGCCGACCGCGATCGTCAGCCCCATTAGCGAAATATTATTCAGACTCATGCCGCAGGCGGCCATCAGCGCGAAAGTGCCGAGCAGCGAGACCGGTAGGCTGATCGACGGAATCACGGTGGCGGCGGCGTGGCGCAGGAACAGCATGATCACCATCACTACCAGGGCGATGGTCAGCAGCATGGTCAGGTTGACGTCGTGGATCGCCTGGCGGATCGAGATCGAGCGGTCGTTCAGCAGGCGGATCTGAACCGACGCTGGCATCTGCGCAGCCAGCTTGGGCAGCATCGCGCGGATCGCTTCGACAGTGGCGACCGTGTTGGCGCCCGGTTGGCGCATCACTTGCAGCAGGATCGCGCTGGCGCCGTTGACCGAACTGGTGTCCTGGGTGTTTTCTATGCTGTCAAGCACCGTTGCAAAGTCCGACAGGCGCACCTGCTGTCCGTTGCGCGAGGCGATCACCAGCTTGCTGAAATCATCGGCCTTCATCAGGCCGGGCGGCAGTTGCAAGGTCATCATCTGGCGTCGGCTGTCGAACTGCCCCAGCGGCGCGTTCGAATTGGCCGCCTTCAAGGCTATGCTGACTTCGGCCAGCGTCAGGTCGAGCGCGGCCAGCCGGTCCGGGTCGACCTCAATGCGCACCGCGTAACGCTTGCGCCCGGAAATATTCACCTGCGCCACCCCGCTCAGCGTCGACAGCGCCGGAACGATCAGCTTATCCGAAAAGCCATTCAGGTCGGTCAATTTGAGCGACGGCGAACTGAGTCCGATCAGCAGCACCGGCATATCGGATGGATTGACCTTACGGTAGGACGGCGGGGTTGTCATTTCGGCAGGCAGCGAGCGGGTGGCGCGGTACAGCGCCGCCTGCACGTCGCCGGCCGCGGCGTCGATGTTGCGGCCCGGGTCGAACTCCAGTGTGATCTTCGATTCGCCCTGGATGCTGGTGGAAGTGGTCGTCAGTAAGTCGGGAATCGCGGTGAACTGTTTTTCCAGCGGCGTGGCGACCGATGTCGACATCGTTTCCGGGCTGGCGCCGGACAGGCTGGCGCCGACCTGAATGGTCGGCGTGTCGTAGGTGGGCAGCGCCGATAATGGCAGTTGCAGCCAGCATGCCAGGCCGGCGGCGATCACGCTGATCCAGAACAGCAGTACCGCGATGGGACGCCGCAGGCAGAATTCAACCATCTTCATTGCGCTGCCTTTCCATTGCTGCCCGCGTTAGCGGCAACTGGCACCGCCGCAGCGGCGTGAGTCTCGGGGGCGATGCGCACCGCCATGCCCTGCTTCAGGTTCTGGCCGCCTTCGAGCACCACGCGTTGCCCGGACGCAAGCCCGTCGACCACCGCCAGCGTATCTTGCACACGCAGCAAGGTCACCGGCCTGGCCACAACCTTGTCACCGGCACCCAGCAGATATACAAAGCGGCCGGCCGGTCCTTCCATGACCGCTTGCGGCGGTAATACCACGGCAGCCGGATTGCGCCCAGCGTGCACGGTCACGCGCACGAACGCGCCCGGCCACAAGGCCAGCGCCGGATTGGCGAAATCAGCCTTCAGCGCGATGGTGCCCGTACTGGTGTTGACGGTATTGTTGATGAAGCTGAGTTTTCCGGCGACAGGCTGGCCGGCCAAGCCATCGATCGACACCGACACCGGCCCGTTGGCTGCGCCGCGCGCCGCCAGGATCGCCTGTAGATTGGCTTCCGGCAGATTGAACTCGACCCCGATCGGATCGAACTGGGCCAGCGTGACCAGCGGCGCAGCCGCGCTGGTTTGCGCCAGGCTGCCAGGATGCACGGCCAGTGCGCCGGACTTGGCGGAGATGGGCGAGCTGATGCGGGTATGCGCCAGCGCTACGCGAGCGCTGTCGACTTCGGCGCTGGCGGCGTCGAGCTGGGCTTGCAGCGCGTCGGCCTTGCTTGTGGCGGTATCGATCGCGCTCGGCGCGATAAACCTGGATGCAACCAGTTCTCTTGAACGCTGCAGGTCGCGCCTGGCGTCGGCCAGTTGCGCCTTGATCTGGGCAGCGAGCGCTTCGCTGCGCCGCAGCAGGGCCAGCGTATCGCTATCGTCCAGCGTGAACAGCAATTGACCGGCGCGCACCTGTTCGCCTTCCTTGAAGTGGACGCTGCGGATGATCCCCGTCATTTGCGGGCGCACCTCGATCAGGTTCAGCGCCACCAGATGGCCTTGCGCCGACAATTCTATGGGCACGTCCATCGTGCGGCTTATCGTGATACTGACCAGCGGGGCCGTTTTCGGCGCCGGCGGGGCCTTCTGTCCGGCCGTCGACCAGGCCTCGCCCAGCACCGCGCCGATGGCGAACAGGCTTGCCAGCAGCGCCAGGTTTCCTTTTGTTGTTTTTCTCATGGTCGCTTCTGCATTGGAATGGAGGAATGGCTGATTCTGCCGGGGCGGTGCTTACCAAAGCCGGAGTGCCAGATTACTTTTTTGTGATGTGCCAGCTCTGCGTTCGTTAATTCTGGCACTGTAGGCTCCAACTTACGCAATTCTCTGCTTTTGATCTGGAGACGGGCCATGTGCCGTGACAGTAAACTCGTTCATGTTTCTACGTATTCGCCATATGATTTCGCGGCTAGGTCAACGGTAAATGTCTAGCCGCGTTACTGTAATAGGCACGATATTTCGTGTACACCGGAGACTCTAAATGAATAAATTTCTAGTAATGCTCGCAATAGGCTCTGCCTTCGCATCGCAGGCATTTGCGCAAACCGCGACAAGCGCAACTGCGCCTAAGCCATCGGTCTCGACGATGGGGAGTCCGACGACGCCCGCAGCAGCTCCAATGGCCCTGTGTAAAGATGGCTCGGCGCCAGTGGCCAAAACTACCCACGCTTGCCGGGGGCATGGCGGTATGGCGACCGGAGCATCATCGCCAGCGATGGCAGCTGGCGCGGCTTCCGCGTCGGGAACTACGGGAAAGGCAGCGCCCGTTCAGGTGGCCCCGATGGCAGGCGGTGGTGCCGGCAAGGTTTGGGTTAACCCCTCAAGCAAGGTTTATCATTGCGAAGGTGATAAGTATTATGGAAAGACCAAGAAAGGTGAATACATGACCGAAGCAGATGCTAAAACCAAAGGCTTCCATGGCGACCATGGAAAGGTGTGTAACAAATAAAATATTTTGATGTCTGCCTGGATTGCCACCTGTGCGCCGACGGACAGGTGGCGTGGCGTTGATGGCCATCCCTTCATTTGCGCAGGGGGGGCACCGAACCAGGTAGCTCAAGACAGAGGCGGCCAAATCACGCAAGCAGCGGCGTAGCCTGAAGCCGCTCCACGAGGACCTATTGGAACTGGGATTTAAAGGGTCTTACGACTTTGTCGCGGCGTTCGCCAGACAATGGAGGGAGGGGGAAACGGAGTGGGGCAATTCGGCGCGCAAACGAAAAAACGCATCTTGGAAGGCACTGAACAGCTATGCACAAGGCGCTTTACATCCGCTGTCGAGAATGACAATGGGGTACCCATTACAACTCATTGCTGATGTCGTACACAACTCCAACGCCATCGTAGCGCTTGCTGGACAACTAGCGTCAATTCTCACTGGCGATCCTCGTAATTTGGAGGAGGTGAGAGTTTTCCACGTAAATTATGCTGACTGTACTCCCATCAAAAACGTTGTCGTAACACAGCCATCTGCTTAAACTGCCAAGTTCGCTTTGGGACGGAAGCAGTCTTTCGCCATCCCCTTCGGTAACGGCCGCGGCTGTCTTAGCCGGACTTGGCATTGCGCCTACGATGACGAACTAAGTTAGGCGGTCTGATACGTTATATCCAATCATTTCGAAATCCCAGTGCAACCTACTTGCAGCGAGCCTGGTTCATCAGTTATGATTTACATCGTCGGTACAGATTTTGGTACAAATGAGTGGTACAAAGCGTTTTTTCAAAGTCGCTTAAGTCTTTGATTTAATAGGGTATTAATTTTCGGCGTCGAATCTCACCGCTTCCGCCAATTATTCGTCTTAATTATTTGATTTTATTGATATTTTTTTATTTTAATAATGGTCGACTATCAAATTGACTATCAAATAGAACGTTGACTGCGTTTTAACTAAGAACATGTCTAAGTGGTAAGGGACTCTTTGTGGTTTGGATGCGTTGCTGCCTGTATCGCTGTTAAACGTCATGCTTCATCTTCCGCTCGGAGCTCGTCTAGGGCCTGCATGGTCTCAGGTTTCAAGTAAACCATGGTCTCAGGTTTCAAGTAAACGCATGTTCAAACTTTGTACTCATTGGTACAGATCGACGAGGTCTAGCAAGTTCAAATCTGGTTGGTCAGTCACGATTTGAAGTCTGCTGCGCTTTTTCTGCGGTCACTGGATCAATCAGCGTTTTCCCTAAGTGTTACCCTCAGCGGTGGGTGTTGACCGAACTCATCAGATCGTTGGCGTATGGCAGAAGTTTGGGAATGCCAAAGCCAGCGCGACTGAATGAGACGCTGAGCGCCATAATTTCGACACCTGCGATTATTGCCTCTTCAAAGGCTTCGGCGTAAACAGGATAAAACGAACTGCTTACTACAAAACTGTATGCGTCAGATCTTTGGATGAGGAAGAGAAGAACTGCACGATTGCCTTTCAACACTTGTCCCGTTAGGCCCTTCAGCTGCTTTATTCCTCTTGGAACCAGGCAGTCTGGATAGCGCTCAACGCGTTCTCCCCAGCTGTGGAGCTTTTTACTTCTAGAATGCAATCGCCATTCTCCCCAGCAAGTAGGAAGCCCACTCGAAAACCGCTTTCTATGAGTCGCTCGCGGGCAATATTGTTATACGAACTCATCCCCGGAATCAATTGCTGTTTTAGTGCCTCTTCAATAATCCGATTGGAGAGATGAGTGTCTGTGCCGATCCAAATCCCGTTAAGCTCAATAGCCCGCAAGGTATATCGAAGCTTACGTTTTAGATCGTTACTTTCCCATAGTAGAGCTCCGCTCCCAGGGAACAGGCAACCGGCCATAGACCCAGAATTGGCAAAATAGGCAACCTCGTCAGTTCCGTCAGAAAACTGCATTTGAGCTAAGAACCGCTGACGCCTCTGTAGAAACATAGCCTCTCGTTGCGGCTGAGGGAACGGCATAAAAACTTTGTCGGCAATCACTTTATTGGTAACCCTGCCATGTCAAAACTTTTGCTTATGCCTCCAACTGTCTCAAGCGAAGCATTCTTTAAGTTCATGTGCCGCCTTAAATACGAATGCTGAGTAACGCGGCCACGCCGGAAATCCCTCCATCCGAAAATAAGCTTCATTGGCGAAATCAGAATGATGCATCACCTTAGCTTTAATTGAATTCGCTGTAGATACAAGAGCGATAGCTGATCTAAGCACTCAAAGAGTGGAAAAAATCCTGAATTATTCGTTAAGCACGTGTACAGCCAAGCGGGTATTGATAATTAGTCGATTAAAAAATTTGTCTTGACAATTAGTCGATTAAAAAATAATTTCGGTAATTTTCTATGCAAGCCGGCGGCAATCAAAATATCTCTAAAATTGGAAGAGCTGAAATTGGACATGTTTAATTTTTCGCATATTCGATTTCTGCATTTGTAGATAGTATCGGCGGTCCTTGCATTCTGCTTTGGCCTGTATTTGTCCATGAAAGAAGCTATTTGTTTAAAGTTCCAATTCATTATTATCAAAAAACATATTTCATGTTCGTATTCTGTCAATTTCAAACCTTCAATATTGAATTCATCACCTGTATTTGCAATACTGCATTCCATGCCGAATTCCATGGCGTAGTTCGGTATCAGAATAAAGAAATTCTTTATATCTATTTCGTAGGCATCGTACATCAATCCCAAAATCGATCTCGATAGGTGATGTTTTATCATGCTCTTGTTAAATACCAGCGCTTTCATCCCATCGTCATATTCGTGAATATTTAGTGTTATTATTTTATTGTTAATGTTGGTTGACTGAAGAAGATCTCCATCTTCCTTTATATAACTTTCAGCAAAGCTGGCTGTGCCTTTGCATGGCATATCCCGGTCCAATCGATTCTCCACATCCTTCCCATTGAGCAGACCAACGAGATTGGCATATGCATCGGTTGAAGTGAAATGCCTGGAATTAATATCTTTTGCGCCAAGGATGATATTTGACTGAGTAGAAATGAGATTGATGGATTCCTTTAGTTTTTCCATGAACACAGTTTGCTCTACTGTGAAATTTTCTTGTGCAACCAGGCGGTAACTCATAGGCGGATTGACTCATTCAAGGTTGGGTGTCGCCGACCAGTGACTTCTGCGAAGGCATCGGTGTGAGATAATTAAAGATAATTAAATTTTTATCATTATTTAGTATTTGGCATTATATGTTGCGCCAATTTATGCCGCTTGGCAAGCGTGCGGGGGTAGAGCGCGGCGATCGATGTGTATGTTGAGGTTGATATCGGCCAAGGCCGCTGTGTCGTCCCGCCAGACCAGGCCGGAGAACTTGCGCGATAGGTCGTGCGCAACGGTCTGCGTTTGGCCGGACTACAAGACTACCAGGGCCAAGCTCAGCATGTTCGCGCACTGGCACACGCCAGGCTAACGTGGCGGCAGCGGCTGGCCGGGTGGCACTGGCACGGGCAAGTGAGGAACGGGCTGGACTGAGTGTGGGCATGGTGACGGGCGGTGGTACGAGCACTTGCTGGCACGATAGTCATCGGCATTTACGGCGAAATACGGCCGGGCACTGATCTGTTCATAGATCGCGACTACGGCGCCAACGAATGGACGCCGCCGCACCGGCTTTCGAGCAGGCGCTGTTCGTGAAATGCCAGGTGATCAGCCGCAGCCTGGACCATGCTGTGCTCGATGCCGGTCATAATGCACATGTGATCGACACCGGTCTGCCCACGATTGTCGGTGGCACGCTGTGCTACCACAACGGCGGTGACGAGCATGGCCTCCTTACCGCCATCGGTGCGGCGCCGTTGCCGGAAATGGGCGACATGGTCTGGCTGATCCCCGGCCATTGCGACCCGACCGTCAACTTCACACGCATTATGCCGCCGTGCGCGGCGGGTTGGGCGCCGGCGTGGTCGATGCCGTCTGGCCGATAGAGACACGGGGCTGCTTGACCTAAGCATGAGTCGTGGATTCGCACGGAATTATACGGAAAATTTCGTCATCGGCTCAGCCACGCGACAGGAACCCGGTTCTTGGTTGGAACCGCCTGCGCGCCGGAAGGGCCGATCAATTCCATGCCGTCTTAGACGCCGTGGCACAGGCCATGGCGCACACTCCGCGAAGCAGTGCCCAGGTCGAAAATCTCAATTCGAGGCTGCGCAACTACTTTACCCTGCGTCGTCACTTGGGTGGCTCGTATTATCTGGACTTGCTACAATTTTTCCTGAGCCACCGGCGCTTCCTGTGTAGCTGGATTCCGGAACGAGTCGGTAAAAGTCCAAAACAATTGCTGTACGGATCCAGCCATCCTTATTGGCTCACGTTCCTTAGCTTGGGGCCGCTTCAACCACAGCAGGCCTGAGGCTAGGTGACAGTACCGATCTCGTCATTGAATGGGATAGAACGTGCGCGCATACACTACCGGGTTTTCACGATAACTTGAGAGATTGGTGCGCAAGTGGGCGTGATAGACCAGAACGGATGGGCACGATCACCGGAATACGCACAAACCCTGCGAAGTCCAAAAAAATGGACTTACCATGCAATCCTTTTGTAAATATCATTCCACTAAACAAATAACTCCACTGCGCTAAAGCCTAAGCCATGTCGGAAAGTTTTAGTCGATTTCCGAAATAATAGTTGAATTATTTTTTAAGTTGTTGAAATTATATCGAATTGACGATTAATGAAGACGCATGTCAATTCGTCTCACGAGTGTTGTTTGATACAATTTTTCAACCTAAAAGGATTTCATAATGGAGTGGCAGCGAGAAATTCAAAGTGATGGGATAGTGGATTCGCGAACGGTAGAATTGCCTATATATGAATATGAACGCACACCTGCATATGAGCGTGCGGGCCGATATCGAGCCCAGGTTGCATTTGTATCTCCACCAAGTCGGCGATCCAGTTTCGAATCAGAAACGGAATGCTTTCTTGGTGTCAGTTTGGAGAATCGCAATTTTGAACCGGCTCGATTTCATGCCCTGCTTGAATGGATAGCACGCCGCTTCGCGAAATGTAAGATACTCATCGGCGATAGCATTCATCGAATTACGCTGGAAACCAAGTTAGGCTTACTGGCTGAAGTGGCGTTACCAGCAGCCCTGAAATCAGGCCGCGAGTTTATCGATGAACATCGCTCACTGGTTGAATCCTATCGAGGTACCACCGAATTCGAATTCGTGACATGCCAGGATATTCAGAAAACCAGCGCCTATGCGCAATACAGTCGGCATATTCGAGACTATTTCGACCGCACGCCTGAATTCAAGGACTCGGTCGAAGCGTTTGGTCGTCACTACCATCGCAGTGACCTGGATGAGATCGGTCATAATCGGTCTACATACCTTATTCGACGTTCCTGCGATTATTTTCTCGAGGAGTTCGCCATTTTTTCTTGCCTAGTTAAAGACGGCAATGCCGTCATGGTCTATCCGGGCTCCTTCAGCACACTGGCGGAAATTGCCGATGGGGTGTTTCCAACCGTACTGCCTGAGTTGCAGGCGCTGACCGTTGTTTCCATTAAACTGAAGAGGCGTTAAAGATGACTCAGCCTTCCATTTTTCCACAGTGGGATTTAAAGCGGGGCGCCATTTACCAGGACGTCTACAGCAAGCGGGTCGATGAGCGGCCAGTGGAGGTGGTCGCCTCGCTCGTTCGAGCGCGTGTCGAGGGAGATGCCTTGACCTTTGCTTCCGAGTCGCAACGACACTGCGCATTACGTGATGGCATCTTTCTGTTGTACATTCCCGCCACCATCGACCTATCGGCCGGTGACGCCTTTGCCGGCGGATTCTATCAAGGATCGACATCTCAGCCTTACGGAAGATTTCGCTCGATGACGTCCGAGCATTTCGGCGATCCATTGCTCGGGTTCCACGAGCGTAGCAATCAGATCGAGCAATTTCTGCTGGAGCGCCGCTTCTGGAAGCGAGACTACCCGATTGAGATTATGGATATTGGCGAGCAGATGGTTGCCCTCGCCCATACGGTCCTTAGGTCGGTGCTGCGTCTCACCGACATACCTGAACGTGATTGGCCGACTGCGACAGGGGGCTGCTCCGACGCGGCAGGGTCCTACCATCTGACCTTCAACCATTACCGTCCCGCCTTGCCGGGTGTTGGTTTGGCGTCGCATAAAGACGATGGCTTTGTGACCCTGCTTCGTACCACCGCTGCTGGCCTGGAGATCAATCGCAACGAGAACTGGGAGTCAGTCGTACCTGATCCCGCGTATTTCGTGGTGAACTTCGGTTTATCGATGGAGGTGCTGACCCGTGAGTCGGCCCAACCGGTCGCCGCGATTATGCACCGTGTCCGCCACCAGTCCAGCGATAGGTTTAGCTTTGGGCATTTCAGCTCCAGTTTCTGCGAACCAGACAGCGATGTAGGGATCTACTGCTTCAATACGGAGGCTGGCCTGAGACGGATATGCAGCTCGCGGAACCTGATTGATGCTAACGACGAGGAAATTTACCAGGGAACACAGAGACGCGGGGAGAGCCCATGATAAGCGGTGACCGCTACCTTCCCCACCGCGCCAGGATGAAGGAGGGGTATTTGTGCTTCGACAACCCTGACGCCATCTTTGAGGTGTTGCGCGCCGGTTGCTTTGCGCTGCGCATTCCGGACGATTTCAATCCGGCGCCGGGTATCAAGCTGGCGCGTGAATTTTATCTTGACGCCGATACCACTACATCGCATGCGCACATGAAGTACCGCGGGTATCGACACAAGGCTGGTATTTACTTCGACCGCGATCGTTTTCAGACAGAGCATATCCTGATCGATACGCCGCGGCGCGAAGTCGAGTTTCCGCTTGCCGTTAATGTTGCTTGTGAGCAGATGTACGGATATGCCAGGATGATTCTGGGCGAGATTCTGCGCATCGCGGGGATCGATCCAACTTTGTGGCGCGACGTGACCGACGGTTGCATCGACGGGTGCGGCGTGCAGTGGTTCGGGGTCAGCCATTACCGTCCCGAACGCACGCAACCGGGCGCACCCGCCCACAAGGATACGGGCTTTATTACGGTGCTGTACTTTGATCAGGCAGGCTTAGAGGCGCGCATCGATGGCCGGTGGCAGGATATCGCACCGGTTGACGGATATTTCCTGGTGCATTTTGGCGGGGCTCTTGAGGCGCTCACCCAGCAGCTTCCCGTGCAAGTGCATGCGCCCTTACATCGTGTCAGACAATGCGTCCCCCATTCG
Source organism: Janthinobacterium sp. PAMC25594 (assembly GCF_019443505.1). Taxonomy (NCBI): domain Bacteria; kingdom Pseudomonadati; phylum Pseudomonadota; class Betaproteobacteria; order Burkholderiales; family Oxalobacteraceae; genus Janthinobacterium; species Janthinobacterium sp. PAMC25594. The sequence continues at coordinate 2,060,398 of NZ_CP080377.1, read as the reverse complement.
GGTCGGGAGGATCGTTTTTCCTTTGCCGCGTTCCTGAATCCTTCCGCTGACAGCAATCTTTATCAAGTGAGCGCCGATGGTCGAAGCGCCAGCACGCTCGGCTCTGTCGCGGAATTTCTACTCGAGTTCAACAACGTGACATGGCAGGACGAGCATACCGACTTTGGTATAAAAAATAGCGTGCTTGAATTGCCGTATGATAAGGAGGCGCAAGAATGATAAAAAATGTACTGGAATGCCAACCTGAAAAAAGCCGACCGTGCGAGCGGACCGGACTGCATGGAGAGAGTACCGATACCGGGAAGGGATGCCCATCCTATTTACCCTATGCCGGTGTCATCGCCCATCATCCAGGTTCTGGCGTGTCGTCGGATCACGAGGGCGCCTTCCGTGTGGCGACCCAGGAGCAAGGCCTCGATGCTTCCAGCTACTTCGAACAGTCGGGGATCGCTGAATTAGCCGACGCCAACGAGGGACTGTGTACTTTCTGGCTCGGTGAAACGCTCGCGCTCTACCAGAGTACCAATATGCCGCTGGTGCAGGATGTGGACTTGGCGCCTTCGATCGACACCAATGCCGGTCTGTTCGGATCCTTTATGGGGGCCCTAGACTCGGGCGATCCCACGCGTGTGGCGAAGCGCGCCGTGGTCGAGCGTGTGTTAGGGAACTCAAAATACCTCGCCGGCCTCGATGAGCCGATCCGGGAAGAGGCCAAGGCCTGGCTGGCAAAGCTGAGTGGGCAGCCATTGGCGCTCGATGCGTTTTCGCTGCAGTTGATCGCGCATATCGACAGCGTAATCCCTGGGATATTGGATCTGCGGGACAAGCCTTTGACGGCGTATCTTGACTCCGCCCAATACGGGTTCATTGCCAAAAGTTTTTTTGAGATCGCATCGGAAGTGATCAGCAAAATGGCGCCGCAAGCCATCAAGGACGCCGAACTGGTGGTCGATTTAACGCGCGATATCTTGGAGGCGAATTTTCAGTCGCTCACCGGAGCGCCCGCAGCGAATATGATCCGTGCGCAGTTCGACCATTTTGAGCTGCCGTTTACCTTGGCGTCGATACGCGCGCTGTCGGCCGAGCAGCTCAAGGAATTGGGCACGGTCATCATTGCCACGTACGATACGACGGCGCTGAGCCTATTGTGGAGCATCGCGTTTCTCGAAACCCATCCGCACGAGAGGGGGCGCTTACTGCAGGCCATCGACGAGAGAACCGACCCACTTGCGGTGTCGTCAGTGCTCGTCCTCGAAGCATTACGTCTGGGAGGCAGCAATCCTAGCGCCTTGTGGCGCAGGATCACGCGACCGGTCGTGATTGAGCATCGCGGCTTGAGCGTCACAATTCCCGCCAACACCATACTGTGGCTGGACCGGCGTCGTGCCAACAGAGATGCGCGCGTATTTCCTTATGCCGATCGCTTCGATGCCAGGAACATTGAACAACTGATGAAGACCTGTGCCGAACTGCCCGCTTCGGTCTTAGCTCGCAATCGTTATGAGATCAACTCTTTTAGCATGGTCAATGCGGAACGTAATCCGAGAAAGTGCCCTGGTCGTTTGTTCGCCGTTAGAGTCCAGGCGTTGGTGTTGGTTGAACTCTATACCGGCTACGAGGTCTGTGTCAGCCAGATCGATACGGCAGTCGCCACGCATAGTTCGATGCCACGCCCCAAGCAAGCCGGAACCATCACGATCACACCACGGCGCTAAATCCCCCCGCATTTTTTTACTGTTATGCCAAACTATATGGAAACTCACATGAGCACGATTCTTCCGGCCGCAACCCTGGCCAAAGGACAACTTCACTTCGCGGACCAAGATGGATTCGACAGGATGCGCCAGCATGGAGCATTCTACCTTCGCTATCCTGAAGGAATGGACTTTCGGGCCGGCATCGAATTAGCACAGAAATACTATCTCGACTGTCTTGGCCAGTCCGATGACGCATATCGCGGTTTCCGCTCGCGGGATCTGGTGAAGTCCTTGCTAGGATATTCGCAAACAGGAGGAGATCAAGACGAATTGCTGCAGATTGAGCTGCCGCTATGGGGGGAGTATCTGCCGGGGCAGGTCACCACACTACTCGGTTCTCTGAATGAGCTCAGTCGCACTGTGCTATTAGATTTATTCCGACGTACTGGTATTGATGCCGCTCACATTGACACGATCTCATCGGGGTTGTCGAACAACCAGTCGCTTCAGTACTGCATCTTTAATCACTATCGCTCGGCGGTGCAGCACCCGATTGGTTTGACTGCGCACAAGGATAGCGGCTTTATCACGACCTTGTACACCACAGAGCCTGGTTTGGAGTCGCTAGAGGAGGGGGAATGGGTGCCGTTCGATCCGCTTGCCGGTCATTTCACGGTCGTCATTGGCCACGCATTCGAAGTGCTCACTGAACAGTTGTCGAAGGCGATGCGCGCGAGCTACCACCGTGTGCGTGGCATGGCACCCAGGACGGCGGAACAACCGGAGCGCTTCACATTCGGTGTCTACATTGGACCGGCCTGGACTCAGGATTTATATCAATGCGATGTCGACGGGCAGCCCGTCGCGAAGATGTCGTTTCTGGACTTCCAGAAGCGCAAGGCGGCCGAGATGAACTACGAATTTCATCCCAAAGTTCACGCAGCGGTGACTTGAGCGCAACGCGCTCAAGTCAACTCAATCACGCAAGGAGAATAGTCATGTCGCACATTCCATCGCCGACGCAAAGGCGCCCCGTCCACCTACCGACCATGCCATTGGAGCAGGAAGCTGCAGGGACAATCCCCCCGGTCGTGATGGCGCGTTCCCGTCTCGACGGCGACGAACTCATCTTCGATGACAGCGATGGCTTCGAACGTGCTTTGCGACAGGGTTTTTTTCTTCTCCGCATCCCGTCCGACATCGAACTGAGCGCCGGCGACTGCTTTGCCCAGCACTTCTTCGAACCGGCTGCGACAGGCGAGTTGGCGGCCTATACCGGGTTCAAGTCCTGCGCTGTCCCCGGAGCGTATCAGGGCTATTTTGATCGCGAGCATGATCAGTGGGAAAACTTTTATATCGAGCGCGGCAATTGGCGATTGCTTCCCCCTGACTTGAACGAACTGGGGGATGTCCTTGCCGGGGTAGGTATTCAAGTATTACGGGCAGTGCTCCAGCGATTGGCGATACCGCGGCAACTGTGGGCGCAACTGACCGGTGGCTTGTCTGAGGGAGGGGGCCACCAGTTGTTCGCTTTCAACCATTTTCGCTCAGACAAGCCCACGCGCGGGTCGAAGTTTCACCGAGATTCTGGATGGGTGACCGTGCTGCGTTCCATCGAGCCGGGGTTGCTGGCGCATATCGACGGTGAGCTGCACGCGGTCAACCCCGAGCCAGGGTATTTCATTGTCAATTTCGGCAGTTCCCTTGAAGTGCTGTCCGAGGACATGGTGCAGCCGGTGCGCGCCAACGTACATGGCGTGGCACGCACTGTGCGTCAAGCCGGCCAGGCTGACCGGTACTCTTATGTGGTCTTTCTCGATAGCGATTTGAGCGGCGATATCTATCGATGGGCGGCAGATGGGATGCAAAAGGTGCAGTCCGTCGCGGAGTTCGCGGTCCAAGAGGTTGCCCGAACATATGACGCCCATGATCAACAACTGTAGGAGCGGTGCTAGCCTGGAGAGCAAATTATGTTAACGAAGAGTGAATACCCATGGGCGAGTGCCAAACTCGAAAACGATGCGCTGGTGTTTGCCGCGCCAGGGGGCCTATCGCAGGCTTTGCAAGACGGTTTTTTTTTCATCGATATTCCCGCGCAACTCGATCTATCCGCCGGTGATCTGTTTGCGACGAACTTTTACCAATCGTGCAGCGGCGGCCCCTTTGATAGCTACCAGGGTTTTCACGCATGGAGTGCGGATCGGCTTGCCGAGCATGAAGGCTATTTCGTCCGCGATACCGACCAGGTTGAGCAGTTTTTCCTGGAGAGCCGTTTTTGGGATCGTGTCTTCCCGCCTGTGCTCACGCTCCAAGCGATAGCCATGCGCAATCTGGGCCTGGCCATCTTGCGGGCCGTGCTGGCGCAACTGGATATTCCTACGCAGTTGTGGAACCCGGCAACCGGAGGCTGCCTGTCCGATAAAGGTTCTTACCACATGACATTCAATCACTTCCGACCATCGGTCCGTGCGCGCGGACTCAATACCCACAAAGACTCTGGCTGGGTGACGGTGTTGCGATCTCTGGAACCTGGCTTGGAGGTGCGACGAGGCGATAGTTGGCTGCCGATCACGCCGCGTGCGGGCACATTCATTGTCAACTTTGGCTGTGCGATGGAGATGTTGACGCGCCACTCGCACACCCCCGTTGCTGCCGTGGCACATCGCGTGGCCGAGCAGCGGCCGGACGGCAGAACGTGTCCTGATCGCTTTTCCTACGCTCTATTTCTCGACAGCGGCATGGGTGAGGACTTGTATCAATACGATGCGGCGCACGGCCTAGTCTCCACGATGCCCTTTAAAGAGTTTCTCGACAATATACTTCGCAATACCTATCAATTGGGTACCGAAGGACTCTACTGACCTCGCCCGCACCCATGAATAATCGCTCCACTATCTCTTCCACCTCCGTGCAAGCGCCGCGAAACAGTCGCATGTTTCTCCTAGTCTTGGCAATGACCGTCTATTTCGTCGGCTTCACCGAATTCATGCTGTCGTCGATGTTGAGTCCACTGGCGCAAGCCTTTCGGACCTCTCCTGCGGGGGCGAGCTGGCTGATATCGAGTTATGCCTGTTCCTACGCGCTGGCCGCGCCCGTGTTTGGCTATTTTTCGGACCGGGTCAATCGGGAACGCCTATTGCTCGTTGCCTTGTTGTTGTTTGCCGTCGATGGCATCGGCATCGTCTTCGCCCCATCTCTGGAAGTGGCGGTTGGGTTGAGAATTTTTGGCGGCATGGCCTCGGCCGCGCTCATCCCCGTGGCATTCGCCTTGATTGCCGATGTCGTTGAGCGCGAGCGCCAAGCGGCAGCGATGGGCGTCGTGATGCTCGGTATGACACTGGGCATTGCCGCAGGGCCAGCGCTGGCCGGGATACTCACGGACCTGTACAGTTGGCGCATGCCTTTTCTCTTCTCCTTTGTCGGCTGCCTGCTCGCGTTTGCTGTCGGCGTTCGCGTGATGCCGCGTCGTATGCAGCACACTGTTACGACAGCGCAGCCGGGCTTGAGTTGGTTAAAGAACGGGGCAGTGCTCAGGCCGCTGATCGCCAAAGGCGCATGGAACGGCACCGCAGTCGCGGCATTCTTGCTTTCGGGGCAAGTGCTGCAACAACGCTATGGTTTTAGCGCTTCAGGGGTCGGGCTCACCGTTACGGCCTTTGGCATAGGTTTGGGGATGGGCAATCTCTCGGCGGGATGGCTGCGAAAATTATGCGGTCGTGAAGAAGTCTCGCTGGTGTTCGTGACCGTACTGGTGACGATATCCATCTCATTGTTCATGTTGTTACCGTTACCGTTGCTCGGCTCCCTGGCTTGCCTGACTTGCTGGGGCGCGGCCTTGGGCGCAGGTGCGCCCTCGAGTACCGTGATCTTGGCTGCGCGGGCCGGTGCGGACAAGGGGATGGTGTTGGCATTTGCGGAAACCCTCAACAATGTCGCGATCTTGTGTTCGGTTCCTCTCGCGATGGACAGACTCATGGCAGATGGACCGCGATCGGCCATGCCGATTTTGGCTGTCGGACTCAGTATTGGATTGGTGCTCACGCTGGCGGATCTCGTGTTGAGCCGGAAGTCCGGCGCTCAGCACTACACGGATAGCGATGTTGCAATCTAGTCTTACTGTGTCACAAAATGAATTATGTCCGGGCCATAGGGGGAAGCAGGAACTGCCGAAAATTCCGGGCTGCTGTATCCCACTCGTCAGCTTGAGCCATAGTCCATTCTGACAAGCAGCGACGCGGAATTTTCTGGGGTTCCGGCTTACATCCCGGTTATGTCGCAGTCGAGCCTCCTGTCGACGGCCGGCCATCAGCCCGAGAGAGTGGATGGCCGGTGTGAAGGGATGCCTGGGATCCATGGTGCTGGCGGCGCGCCTGGTGAGCTCTACGAGGACAGGTGCATCGTGACAGAATGCGTAAAGGCTCCCCATTTCAAGTTGCCAAACGGGACTAGCCATGTAGGCGAATGCAATGGTGAGACCGTCGGAGAGTCATCGACTGTGGTGACTAACCCATCAAAGGCGCCAAAACGAATGGTAGTGGGTGGCATTGAACTGCCTGAAGCGTTGGTTAAGCGGCGCAAAGCACTAACGCTCCGTAAACCTGGTGAGGACGGCCGGGTACCTACGTGTCAAAACCCGCTTGGTTGTACACGTACTTAACGAATAATTCGGGCTTCTTTATTTGCCAGTCCTTGAGTGATTAAATCGGTGTCATGTGGTTTAACGCGCGCTGCGGAATGCTGTTGTTGTAGATCTTCAGATAGCTGCGTAGGGTCGATTCGAGCTCTGCAGCGGACGTGAACCGGGTCTTGCTGACGACCTCGCTGATGCGTCCGTTAAAGCGCTCCACCATGTCGTTCGTTTGCGGATGACGCGGCGGGATGAGGCGGTGTTCAATGCCCAATTGCTTGCAGAGTCGATCGAACACATGGTTGCTAGTCGGTATCTGCTTGCCGTCGGCATCCTTCTTCCTGCTGGTGTAGCGGTCGGTGAATTGGCTGTCATTGTCGGTCAACAGTTTGATGATGGTGACCGGGCAGGCATTTTTCAGCTTGATCAGGAAGTCGGTGCTGCTGCTGTCGGACTGGTCGGCATAGATCTCCATGAAGACCCAGCGTGTGGCGCGGTCGATAGCGACGAACAGGTAGCGCCGCGATGACTCGTCCGGCATCTGCGGCAGGTACTTGATGTCGATATGGATGAATCCCGGCTCGTAGTTGTAATGACCTGCATTTGAACCAGGCCCGACCAGCATTCCAACCGATTCTCAGCCAGGAATACCTGCAACCGAAGGCCCCCTCAAACCAGCATTTGCTGCGAATGAACCCGCATTTATCCGCGCCGACCTGCATTCCATTGCCGCGAACCAGCATTATCTGCAACTGACCAGGATGTGCTACACCGCCATAATATCGGCCAGTACGCCCAACCAGCGTTTATTGACGTGGTGGAACGGAGCCGTTCTGAACATACACCTGAGTCAGTGGAGAAGAATCCATACCGGACGCAAGCAAGCGCTACCCATCTTGAAGAAGGAAGTTTTTCAGACACTACCAAAACTTGTAAAAACTATGCTAGATTTCCTATAACAAGTAATAGAAGGAGAATCTTTCATGTTGCATCATTTTTTGTTAAATAACCGGGACGAGTTGACTGCTCGCTGTCGGATTAAAGTGGGGCACCGTCCTGGTCGCTCAGCTACAGAAGTGCAGCTTCAGAACGGCATCCCCTTATTTCTTGACCAGTTAATCAGAACCCTCGTTGTTGAGCAAACACCCGAGCGGGAGAATAGCGAACTTATTTCAGGACCGGCCGGAGGAGGCGTAGCACTGTCAGAAGTGGGCGCGTCAGCCTCTCAACACGGCAAAGATCTGTTGGAGCTGGGTCTGACCGTTGACCAGGTAGTGCACGACTACGGAGATCTTTGCCAATCTATTACTGATCTGGCGGTGGAACAGGATGCACCTTTTGAGGTGGATGAATTCCGTACACTGAACCGATGCTTGGACAACGCCATTTCTGATGCAGTATCAGAGTTCGGCTATCAAAGGGATGGCCTTCATGCCGCACGATATACCGATGAGTTGAATCAGCGGATAGGCTTCTTCGCTCACGAACTTAGAAATTTGCTTGGAACGGCGTCGCTTGCCTTTGCAGCTGCCAAAGCTGGTAACCTCAGTTTTACCGGCGCTACGGGCTCGATTCTTGAACGAAGCCTGAATGGCCTCGAAAAATTGATCACGAATTCCATACAAGACGTTCGTTCCGCAGGGCAGACTGAACTCACCTTGAACTCTTTTTCTCTTGCTGGTTTTATCCAGGAGATTTACGACGCCGCCATGCTCTCAGCTCAGGTGTACGGTTGCGCGCTCCGCACCTTGCCGGTAGATGCCGACTTGGCGGTTAGAGGGACGCGGGATCTGCTTATTGCTGCAGTCGCCAACCTATTGCAGAATGCGTTCAAATTCACCGAGCCAGGTACAGAGGTCTTGCTGACAGCGTATGCGCAGGGGGACCGAATCCTGATTGATGTCAAGGATCATTGCGGCGGGTTGTCGACTGGGGTAGCGGACACCATGTTCCTACCTTTCTCGCAAGCCGGAACTAATCGAACCGGGATAGGCCTCGGGCTGACCATCGCAAAACAAACAGTAGCTGCGAACGACGGCACGTTGACAGTGCATAGTCTTGATGGGATCGGCTGTGTTTTCACCATCAGCCTGCCTCGCCACAGTATACCCACCTGATTTCGCCGACGGCGAACCTAACTTACCAATTCGCGGTCAGCGACTTGTGATGTGTCGAATGTGCAAGACCGCCATTTCAACATACGGACTTCGGTAACGCCCCAATCGTGTCCAACAAATGAGGGTTTTTTGCACTCCCGCGCCCGGCCGACGGGCGGCGGGTAGCGCAAGCACAAAGACCATCCACAATCCCTTTCCAATATTCAAAGTCCAGCTATACTGAATTTTCGTGATTTACTGGACAAGTCGCCATGCTGATCGGCTACGCTCGTGTTTCGACCGACGACCAGAACCTTGACTTGCAGCGCGATGCGTTGCAGGCTGCCGGTTGCGAGCGCGTCTTCGAAGATATGGTGAGCGGTGCCAGGGCGGACCGAACCGGACTGGCCACCCTCATGAGCATGCTGCGCGCCGGCGACACGGTGGTCATCTGGCGGCTGGATCGGCTGGGCCGGTCGCTCAAGAACCTGATCGAACTGGTCGAACGGCTTGAAGCCGCCAAGGTCGGGCTGCGCAGCCTGCAAGAGAACATCGACACCTCGTCGAGTGGGGGCAAGCTGGTCTTTCACCTGTTCGGCGCATTAGCCGAGTTCGAGCGCAACCTGATCCGTGAACGTACCCAGGCCGGGCTGGTCGCGGCGCGCGCGCGTGGCCGCATGGGCGGGCGGCCGAAGCGCCTCGATCCGGTCAAGCTCGCGCTTGCCGTGAAACTGCACCGAGAGCGCAACCACACCGTTGAGGAAATCTGCAAGATGATGGGGATTTCCAAATCCACGCTCTACAACTACATCGACAAGGCTGAAAGCGATGGCGGCCGGGTGGCGTAAGCAAATTCCGGCCGAATCGCTGCTGCAATTGCGGCAGCGGCTTGACCGCTTGCCTCACAAAAGTCCGGAGCGTGCCGCCCAGGTGCGCGCCATGTCTGAGCTGTACGGCATCTCCACCACGTCGGTGTATCGCGCCCTGAAGGACTTTCTGAAGCCGCGCGTCGTCCACCGCATCGATCATGGCAAGCCGCGCGTGCTGCCGAAATCCGAACTGGAGCGCTACTGCGAGCTGGTCGCCGCCCTCAAGCTGCGCACCACCAACAAGCAGGGCCGTCACCTGTCCACGAAGCGCGCCATCGAGCTGCTGGAGGAATACGGCGTCGAGACGGTGCAGGGACTAGTGCGCGCGCCGAAAGGCGTGCTGACGCGCAGCACGGTCAACCAGTACCTCACACTTTGGCACCTCGACCAGCCACGACTGCGCCGGCAGCCCCCAGCCGTGCGCTTCCAGGCCGAGCACAGCAACGACTGCTGGTAATTCGACATGTCGCCGTCCGACCTCAAGCGGATCGACAAGCCTGACTGGATCGAACCTGGCAAGGGCGAGCCGACGCTGATGCTGTACAGCGTCGTGGACGACCGCAGCGGCGTACCCTACCAGGAGTATCGCTGCGTCTATGGCGAGGATGCCGAATCGGCGCTGCGCTTCCTGTTCAACGCAATGGCGGCGAAGGCGGACCCCGAATACCCGTTCCAGGGACGGCCGTTGATGATCTACCTAGACAACGGCCCTGTCGCCAAGAGCCGGGTATTCCAGAACGTAATGCACGCGCTGGGCATCGAGTGGATGACGCACATCCCTGCCGGCAAGGACGGCGAGCGGGTCACCGCGCGTTCCAAGGGAAAAGTCGAACGGCCGTTCCGCACGGTGAAGGAAGCCCACGAGACGCTGTACCATTTCCACAAGCCGGAAACCGAGCAACAGGCGAACGAATGGCTGTTTCGCTACCTGATGCGCTACATTCGCCAGGATCACCGCTCCGAGCAGCATTCGCGCATCGAGGACTGGCTCGCCAATTTCCCGAGCGGTGGCATCCGGGAGATGTGCGCGTGGGAGCAGTACTGCCGCTTCGCCCGCGAGCCGGAACGGCGTCGAGTGGGCGTGGATGCGCGCGTGTCGGTCGAGGGCACCAGCTACGAAGTCGAGCCGGACATGGCCGGCGAATACGTGCTGCTGCTGTGGGGGCTGTTCGACAACGAACTGTACGTCGAGTACGAAGGCGTGCGCACCGGCCCATACTATCCGGTCGCCGGGCCGATCCCGTTGAACCGCTACCGTGCATTCAAGCGCGGCGCGGCTGACGCGCGCGCCGACCGTATCCGCACTTTGGCCGACCAGCTTAAGCTGCCCATCGAGGCGCTGGCCGGCAAGGAGCTGCACCTAGCTCCACTGAATCTACCAGGTGAATTGCCAATCCAGCCCTTCGACGCCGAGGCGCACGAATTCCATTTTGCGAACGTCATCGTGGCCAAGCTCGCAATTGCGGACGAGCTGGCCAGGCCGCTGGCCAAGCTGTCGCAGGAGGATCGCGCCGTCATCGACCAGGTGCTGAGCGAGACGCTGACACGCAGCGTCGTGCTCGCACGCATACGAGATTATTTCCGAAACAAGAAGACTGGAGAGGACCATGCGAGTTGAAGTGATGCAGTACTACGGGTTGACACAGCCGCTCAGCCAGGCCGGCTACTACGAAACCGACCACCACAAGCAGCTGATCAAGGACATCAAGGGCGCGGTCCTTGAGGGGCGGCTGATCGCCCTGTGCGGTGTAGTCGGGAGCGGCAAGACGGTCACGCTGCGCCGCCTTCAACAGATTTTGAAAGACGAGAACCGCGTGGCCGTCGCCAAGTCGCTGTCCGTGGAAAAGCACAGCATCAAGCTGGCCATCCTGATCTCCACGCTCTACTACGACCTGACGCAGGACAAGCAGGTGCAAATTCCCAAGCAGAGCGAGAAGCGCGAACGCGAATTGCAGGAAATCGTCAAAAAGGGGAAGCGGCCGGTGGCGCTGTTCGTCGACGAGGCGCACGACCTGAACGGCCACACACTCATCGGCCTCAAGCGCCTGATGGAAGTGGTCGAGGACGCGGGCGGCCGACTGTCAGTGATCCTGGCCGGCCATCCGAAGCTGCGCAACGACCTACGCCGGCCGACCATGGAGGAAATCGGCTACCGGACCGACATCTTCACGCTCGATGGCGTCGCCGGCAGCCAGCGCGAATACATCCTGTGGCTGCTTGGTGCCAGCTCTGCCCCGAACACCGATCCAGAGTCGATCCTGGACGGTGCGGCCATCGATATCCTGTCCACCAAGCTGCGCACGCCGCTGCAAGTCCAGTTGCACCTGACCCTGGCGCTGGAAGCAGGCTACCAGACCGGCGAGAAGCCCGTCACGGCCGCGCTCGTGGAAACCGTGCTGTCGCGCCAGTTGGACGATCTGGAGCCGACCTTGACCCGCCATGGGTACAGGCTGAAGGACATGGTCGAACAATTCGACGCCAAGCCTGCGGAAATCCGCGCGCTGTTCAACAACAAACTCGAACCGGCGCGCACAGCGGAGCTGCGCGACCGGATGCTCGCTGCTGGCCTGCCCATCTAATCTTGTACATGAAATTTAAACAATTTACAGTCGCCAACTGCTTTTCGTCCTTCATGCTGCCGCACGTTCTCTTCGTTGACGAATTCGAGACGCGGAAGAAGGCCACCATGAGCTGCTGCCTTGCCTGGAATATCAGCCTCTTTCCTGAAATCGAGCAGGAAAGCCACGTCGAGCGGATTTGGAAAATGGTTGAGGCCGACAACCGAGACGCAGCGCCTCCCGGCTTGGAACAGGGATTCAAGCAGGACCTGCGCTTGCTGGTGGAGCAGAAAAATGAACTGTTTACGTGGACGCATACGAATATCCCGAATGCGGATTTGATCGGAGCGGGCGTCCACGATGTCTTGAGGATCGCCACCGGCACCGGCACGACCGAGGAAATCGAAATCCTTGCCTGGCCGAATCCGACCGGATTACCGCTCATCATCGAGCACCTGCGTGGAATCCAGAGCGACACGGCCGCCCAGGTTGGCCTGTTGGAGCAGGCCCGCCGTACCCCCGGAGCATTTACTGACATCGAGGCAACCCAGATGACGACCGCGTATTGCGTGCAGCGGGCCGATCTGGTCGGTTACCAGCGCATTCTGACGGTTTGGCGCGACACCCAGCCGGCACCGAGCGTCAAGCGGGTCATAGGTCACTGGATGGGCGTGCTGGCCGAAATCGAGGCCGATACCAAGGCCGTGTTGAACATCCTGGTCAGTTGCAGATAATGCTGGTTCGCGGCGATGAAATGCAGGTCGGCGCGGATAAATGCAGGTTCATTTGCAGCTAATGCTGGTTTGAGGGGGCCGTCAGTTGCAGTTATTCCTGGCCGAGAATCGGTTGGAATGCTGGTCGGGCCCGTTTCAAATGCAGGTCACTACACGTAGTCCTTGAAGGTTTTTTTCTTAGCCGGCTCACCGCTCTCCTGGAGCACCAGGTCGGTCAGTTGGGACACGCCATGGCGGCGCAGGCAGCGCCCCAGGCCAGCACGGGAGACGGCGGGATTGATGAACTCGCGCGTGATGGCCAGCAGGTCGTCGGTGGGCAGCAACAGCGTCGTGCGCAGTTCGACGACGATCGCTTCCTGCGCTGGCGTGAGCGTGGTGTGCAAGGTGTCGGGACGATGTGAGCGGTCCTCCGCACTATCGCGTCCCTGCCACTTGCGAATGGTCTGGCGGGTCACGTTGTAACGGCGCGCCAGTTCCGCCTGGGTTAATGTCGACTCCCGAGTCTCCTTACGGATTAGGTGGGTCGTTCTGGCAAGGCTATGCAGGGCTTGGCTCATGGTGCGCGCTCGGATTCGCTGGAAAAAAGTAATGTACTCAAAACGTGCCGAGCTTTGAAGAGGGGCCAGCTACGGATGGGTGCATAATCACACGAATCTAAACACCTACGGTCTCCCAGCGCATCAAGGTGAGACGTACGAGCTTATCGTGGATGCGCTAGATGACGTCTACTGGGTTACTCAACACCAGCGTTAAATCGGCGCCGAACGTAGCAGTAGCGACTACTTCGGTTAAAGCGAAGAAGACCGCGCATGCTGCCGCCGGTTTCATCGCTTGGTGGCAACGCTGACTGGCACTGGCCGACCAGACCCCGAAGCGTCTGGTCGGCCGCATCCGCCGTCAATCCGCGCGCTTGTTGAACACCTGAAGGAATTTAACGCTTGGCATATTTGGGATGGGAATTCTGGTGGCTGGGATGATGGCTCTCTTGGAAAAGACATTCACTGCGTGTGCTGGGTACCTTTATCGTGGTTGGCCTTTTCCTCCACTTGGTCAAGTAGGAAATGCGGCGCTGAGATGTCCAGGCACGGCCGACGTGCGTGCGCCTACAATGGCCTAACGGGAGGGATCGCGGGCAATATCGCCTCAAGTGGCAACTTGGCGTTTATGCGGGCTTTTTCGATTCAGACGTGCGCCGCGAAGAGGGCATCCCGCAACCGCCCTCGGCGGCCCTGGTAGTTGGGGGCTTTCGGCGCCAGAGAACCAACTCACCGTCGCCCAGGCAACCGTCGCCAATGAAAGCATACAATGCGGTGCGCACTGATCTGACCGAACAATTCAAGAGATAGGTATTGGCAACCCGGCGGCAACATCCGCCACGATCCTCAAATTTGTCGACAGCCCAGAACCGCCGTTGCGCTTGCCTTGGCCGGACTTGGCGTTGCGCCTGCGATGACGAACTAAGTTAGGCGGTCTGATACGCTGCGTCCAATCACCTCGAAATCCCAGTACAACCTGCTTGCAGCGAGCCTGGTTCATCAGTTATGATTCCCCATCGGGGGTACAGATTTTGGTACAAATGAGTGGTACAAAGTGTTTTTTCAAAGCCGCTTAAGTCTTTGATTTAATAGGATATTAATTTTTGGCGTCGAATCTCACCGCTTCCGCCAGGAAATAAAGAAACCGCCTTCGGGCGGTTTTTTATTTCCTGGCGGAAGCGAGCAGGGCGCCTTCGCGCCCTGCGTGTGAGATTCGAAGGGCTGGGCCTACCGGCCCAGCCCGCCCCGAATCCTCCAATCGCTGCCGCTGCGCGGCAGCTTCACGTGCCGCAGGCGCGCGTTCGTGGTTCTAATTAGGTCTTCAACTGAGCCACCTTCCACGCCACCCAACGCACCAGTCCGTGTCTGAATGGCGGACCTGACCCTTGCGTCCGCTTGCGTCCGATCAGGATGTCAAATGGATTGATGCGCGAGTGTATGAACAACGACCCTGACGGAGTTCCTTGTTGGTCCATAGAAGTGAAAAAATGAGATTCCCAATTGTCAAGAAATTGCTTTTCACCGCATCCCTGTTGGTATGCATCCCGCTTCTGGCCGCTAACACGCCGTGCTCCGGTCGCAAGGGCGGAATTTCTCACTGTGATGGCGCAACCTTCGTCTGCAATGACGGCTCGATCAGCGCATCGAAAAAAATATGTTCTGCCGCCGGCCAACCAGCCAGAGTGCCAGTGGCCGATACTTCGGGTTGCACCTGCCGCAGCGGCAACTATTGTACCGGGCCGCGTGGCGGGCAGTATTGTTTGAGCGACAGCGGCGCCAAGAGTTACCGGCGCCACTGATTTCTTTTCCAATTATTCCCTATTGCATCTCGACATACCTGTCTTCCCGCAGTGACGCGAGGTGCACGTATGCTCGTTGATTATTTCCAGGTGAATTTGAATAAATTACCTTCCTGCGTATAGCTCAGACTTGCCGATTCATATTCCGGGATGTTTTTTGCATGAGGCTTGCCATCCTTCCAATAGAAATGGAGGGAGCCATTGGGGGACTCATACTCGCCGTTGGATTTTCTGACGAATATCGCCGTCACCACGGGTTTGGTTTCGATATCGGTTTCCTTGAGCGTGACGAATGCGCGCGGAATATTCGGGTCGATTCCTTGCTCCGGCTCGGGATTAGGTTGCGTGACAGAACCGAAACCCGCGCTCTGGAGCGTCATGCTGCGCCGCAGATCGGTGCTGTCGTCGAACGTGAATAACAACGCATGGTGGCCGACTTTATTGAGCACCACAAAAGCGCTCATGCCACCCACATTGATATTGCCCGTATCGGTATTCAGTTCGTTCGTAGGTGCCCCAAAACCTGCATGACGAAATGCCAAGATTTTGCAGGCGGCCCCCACCTTAACCGAATTCAATCGATCGTTCAGATGGCGGTAACTTTTGTAAATATCGACTTCCGCGCCCAGTGTGGACAGATAGGCTTTGCCTTGGAAGTTTTGTCCCTCATAGAAAATAACCTGATTTTGATCCGGCGTGGTCAGCGTGGTTTCAGTCAGTGACATAACGGCTCCTTAATTAAAATCAATGCATTTTCTCCCGGTATTACTCACCGTGCGCTTTGGGTGGATGCGCGGGTGTGATAATGCGATGCGTCCATTGCTGTACCTCTCGCAATATTCCCATCGACACTTTTTCAATCGATTTCCGTAGTAGATATAATAATATTTAAATTAATATGGAAATTTGTAAATAATTTCCAATCTGAAATTCATTGTTTTATTGGAATCTGTCAATTTAATATCCATGGAACTTAAGTATTCTCTGCCTTGGAAGATAGAGAAATTTGATATATATCAAATGGAACGAATGTTAAAAAATATTGTGCTGACACATGATTTTCAATTGCGCGTCTGATGGGCACCTCGAAAAAACACCCAAGCTCTGGAATGATGTAGGCGAGCCGATTCTGACTTTATTCTAATGATCAAAGCCAGCCTATTTTCCGACTAGGAATGCGAAGCGAAGCTGAATAAGCTTGACGATGTGCTGCGAGGTGATGGAATAGCATGTCGATTTCGCGGAGCTGGCGTATGCATAGCCAACGTAAGGGCAGCCAAGACAAGCCGATCTCAGAAACGAAGGAACGCCGGAATAAACGCATCGCCAAAACTCGGGCGCGTGTGGAACACGTCTTCGCGGGCTTGGCACTGATGGGCGACAAGGTGCTGCGCTCGGTCGATCTACCGAGCGCTACGCTGCATTGGAATTGGAAAGTCGCCGCATACAATTTGCAGCTCCTTTGCTAGTCAGTTGGTGGCGTCCACCTTGGCAAGGTCCGTCTTCGGCCAGGAGCTGTTTTTGACACATCGAACGAATCAAATAACCTGATGTAAACCAGGAGCTGTACGGCGTGCCGCAGTACCTGAGCGCGCTGCAATCAGCCTGGCTCAACGAGGCGGCCACCTTGTTCCGCCGCAAGTACTACAAGAACGGTTCGCATGCGGGATTCGTGTTTTACATGACGGACGCCGCCGCCAACACGCAGGACGTGGACAAGCTGCGCCAGGCCATGCGCGACAGCAAGGGCCCTGGCAACTTCCGCAATCTGTTCATGTACGCGCCGAACGGCAAGAAGGACGGCATCCAGATTCTGCCCGTGTCGGACGTGGCCGCCAAGGACGAGTTTTTTAACATCAAGAGCGTCACGCGCGACGACCAGCTGGCCGCGCACCGCGTGCCGCCGCAGCTGATGAGCATCCTGCCGAACAATGCCGGCGGCTTCGGCGCCGTCGAACCGGCCGCGCGCGTCTTCGCGCGTAACGAGCTGGTGCCGCTGCAGGCGCAGTTCGAAGCGATCAACGAGTGGGCCGGCGTGGAAGTGGTGAGGTTTGCCCCGTATGACCTGGCTACGGGCGGGGAGGGCGCGGCATGAGCGACCACATCGATAACACCGACAAGATCATCTTCGCCGAGGTGGCGCGCGGCCTGGCCGCTGTGCGGCGCCGGCCCGCCCTGGTGGCGCATGGCTGCTGCCACTACTGCGACGAGGCGCTGGCGCCCGCGCTGCTGTTCTGCGATGTGGACTGCCGCGACGATTACGAAAAGGAGCAAGCGGCCAAGGTCCGCGCCGGCCGCCCAGGATGACCGCCACGCCGCGATAGTCGGCAGGGCGGGGCCGCGCTAGCGCAGCCGCGCCGGAGCGTCCCAGCCATAGCCATCTATGAGACGGCTTTTTCACGTCCCGACGAATGATGTTGCACCAAAAGCAAGAAAAAAGCCCATTTCAGCCCGGTGCGCGCAGTTGTCCCCCCCTCCACACCTGCCCGCTATATAGGGCTCTTTTGACTCAACTTTGCGCCATGGCCGAAGGCGCATGAGCACTGGCGCGGCGGGGCGGAGAGGGGGCATGCGATTTGACGCATTTTGACGCACTTTTGAGCCATTTTTCACGGCTCGTTTCCTTGGCAATGTATGCTTATTTTTACTCGGCGGCGAGCCTGTGTGTGCTGCAAATAGCCAATTCAGCGCATTGGAAATTACGAGCCAGGCTTTTCTCAAATATTAAAATTGGCATCAGTAAAGTATAATTTTTCTGATCAGGTTAGCCTCGCTAAATACCTGCGCGATAGCAGCTTGAGAGAAATTAAGCTAAGTTTAATTTTTTTAAAAAACTAAATTGATATTAGTCCGCCGTTCAGGAGTTCTGGTTGCACTAAGAGGGTGTAGACAAAATCAATACCGGAGTTGTGGCATGCTATCGCGATGTGGGAGGAGCATGCCATGGCAACGAAATATCCACTCGACGGCACGGAGCCGTCAAGCAGAGCCGGCGGCAGGCCACCTGCGTTGAAGCCTGAGCATATCGCATTTTTACACGATATCGTAATGGAGCGCGCGCAGGCCAGCTTGCAGGAAATCGCCGACGAACTTCATCACCGCTGTGCTTTACGCGTGTGCGCAGCAACGATTCGTCGCGCGCTACGCGCGCTAGGTGTCGTACGGCTCAAGCCGGTACACCGGACCTTCGCTGTGCGAGCCGAAGGAACGAAGCGGTATGGCTACACAGCAGCCCACAGGCGCGAGGCCATCTCGCCATACAGCACCAACCTGACAGATGCGGAATGGGAGCTGGTTGCCGATTTGTTCGAACGTATGCCGGGACAGCGCGGCAAGCCCGTGCGTTACAGTCGCCGCGATCTCGTCAACGCGTGTTCTTACGTGCTGCGCACCGGCTGCGCATGGCGGCTGCTACCGGAGACGTTTCCACCCTGGCAGGCGGTCTACAAGGCGTTTTCGCGCTGGGTTGGCGCAGGTGTATTCGAACAGATGCAAGACCGGCTACGCGAACAATGGCGTATCCGCATGGGACGAGCAAGTACGCCAAGCGCGGCGGTGATTGATGCACAGTCCACCCGTATCTCGCCGCAAGGTGGCGAAAGCGGATTTGATGCAGGCAAGAAGATCAAAGGGCGCAAGCGTCATCTCGTGGTCGATACGATGGGGCTGCTCATCGCAGTGTCGGTCACCGCCGCGAGCGTGCAAGATCGGGATGCCACACCAGCGGTGGTGACGCAAGCGTGCAGCAAGAGCCCTCGCCTCGAGAAGCTCTATACCGACGGTGCCTATGGCGGAAAATGTGCGCATGCCATCGAGCAGGCACACGGTATTCGCGTTGAAGTAGTTCGTCATCCAGCCAATGGCACCACCGGAACGCTACACGATCCCAAGATCGCTCCTGTGCATGATGCGGCTACAAATGCCGGATTCATGGTCCTTCCCATGCGCTGGGTCGTCGAAAGGACCCATGCGTGGACTGAACGCTGGCGCCGCACGGTAATGCATCACGACCGCAAACTCGATGTCTCGGCAGCTTGGGTTTGGTTGGCTGAAGCGCGTATGCTACTCAACAGACTCGCTTATAAGAGTTGATTTTGTCTACACCCTCTAAGAGACGGTTTAATAACTTAGCGGAAATTTAGTCGATGCAGCAGCAACGATCCCATGGCCAGATAGATCATGTTTTCCGACACGTCAATGCGCTGTTCGTAGTCACGCACCAGACGCCGGTAACGCATCAGCCATGCGAACGTTCGCTCGACCACCCAGCGCCTTGGCTGAACAGCGAAACCTTGCTGCCCCTGCAGACGCCGCACGACTTCCACAGTAAAGTCGAGAAACGCGGCCTTGTCCATCAACTGTCTGCGGTCGTATGCAGCATCCCCAAACAGATGCTTCACCCACGGCCAGCGTTTGATCAATCCATCGAGCACCATCTGCGCGCCAGTGGAGTCGGCAATGTCGGCTGGCGTCAGGTTTATCGCCAGCAAGCGACCATCCGTGTCGACCGCAATGTGGCGTTTGCGCCCGCTGAGTTTCTTGTTGGCGTCATAACCTCGCGTTCGCGCGCCGGGTGCTTTCACGCTCTGGCTATCGACAACACCGGCACTCGGCAGCACCTCCCGCTCATTGCACAAGCGATCCAGCATCAGCGCCAAGTCATGAATGGTACGAAACAGCATGCGCCGCATCAGGCGCCGAAACCAGTAATAGACCGTCTGATACGGCGGGAAATCATTGGGCAGCATGCGCCACTCGCATCCGGACCGCACCATGTAACGCAGCGCATTGATCACTGCGCGCAAGTCCGTCTTGCGAGGTCTTCCCGTCTTCGCTTGCCTTGGCAGCAGCGGCGCGATCAGGCGCCACTCTTCATCTTTCACATCTGTGGGATAGCCACGTTTGAGTGCCGTCCTCACCTGCTGATGCCGGTTTCGATTCTCTTGCGTCCACATCATCAATCGCTCCAAAAACATCAAAGATGCTTTGACCCGAAAGTTGCTATGAAGTTTTTAAACCGTCACTTAGCAGTCATAGCTCTTTATCTTAAGCTGACTTCAAACTTTATAGAGCCAGATATGCACAGGTCAAGCTGTGATTGCTGACCCTGGGCACTATGCGGGCACCCACCAGTGCCGCGCACGATCCACTGTTGCGTGAGGTCCTGCGCCGCTCCAAGGTCTCCATGGCAGGTATGCTGGGTGACCAGGATGGCATGGCCCAGGCAATGAAAAATCCGGAATATGCAGCAATTTTCCAGAGCGTCGTGCAAACCATGGTCGGCGATCTAGTATCGCAATACCCGATTCCCAAACTACTGGAGATCATCAAAATTTTGCTCGAACACGGCGCCAATCCCAATGCCATCGTCAACGCTCCGGCGAAGGGGAGGACGGCCCTGATGCTCGCCGCCGAGAGCGATAGTGTGCCGGCGTTCGAGCTGATCCTGCGCCATGGCGGCGATCCCTTCCGCAGGGATCATGCCGGTGCCGACAGCAGGCAGATCGCCCGCAGTTTTGGTGCGCGTCGGGTGCTTGACTGTATGCATAGCCGGGGCATGCTATAGGACTTAGCAGCGTCCAAGCAATGGGGCCGTTGAGCGAGTGCAACCTCATGCTCTTACCGAAGTTTTCATCTACGTGTGCGCAATTCCATTAACGGCATCCCCACCGGCACCAACTACACTGTCGCCTTCGGGAACGTCGATGGGCAATACGTCGTCGAGCTGCGCAAGGAGTCGCGCGTTCCTGTGATTGTCCTGACCGCAAACGAGTTGTTTGCGCCGCATTCACTTTGCGAAGTATGGGGGAAACTGGGCGGTAAACATGATGAGTTAGCAAACGTGTGGGGGATCCGGACAGAAAATTTGCGCATGCTTGCCGATTTGACTCAGCAACTCTATCTACAACTGCCACCCGACAGTGCGTGGCTGAGGGTGAAGTGGGAAAACGGTAACGCGCGGCGTCTAATCAGCTTTCCGACTGAGCTGATTGATAAGAAAATCGTACACCACCTCCATGAATAAAACAGGAGAATCTTTGTAGACCTCGTGCCCTGCATATGGGATGTTCAAGAAGGCAGAACCTTTTATTTGATCTCGTAGGTCAGCGATGCACTTTAACGAACAAAGATGATCTTCGTCGCCACGCACCAGCAACGTTTGTGCCGTGATCTGCTTGATCAGATTGCCAGGGTAAGCGCTGTGTTTTATATTTGTCCAGAGCGATACAACCGATTTGATCAACGCATCAAAGTCTGGTTCTGGATTGTTCTCTCTGTAGTAGGAGACTGCATCGGGAAACTTTGTCTCCCAGAAATCAGCCGTCACGCCACTTAACATAGGAAGGATCGGGGCGTCCGCTTCCATTTGACTTTGAGCCGCCACAGCCACCAGTCCCTTGATCCGCGCAGGGGTTTCAGCGGCCATGCGCAAGGCGGTGATACCACCGTCACTAAAGCCCAGTATGGAAAAACAATCGATGTTCAAGTGTGCCAGAATAGCTTCAACATCTGCTTGATATCGTTGATAGGTCAAGCGGGATTTCCCGAGCATCGACTTGCCGTGCCCACGAAAATCAACGCCAATCAATCTAAATTCATTTGCAAGTTGACCGACAATACCATTGAAGTCTGTGAGGTTGCCTAAGCCGCCGTGCAGTAACAGCAATGGACTCCTTATCGGATTGCCTATGATTTCAAAGTATATTTCGGCATCATCAACGGATAAGTGCTGGCCTGAAGAGTGAGTAAAAGTAGTCATGGTGAATTTATCCCTGTAACTTTTTGGTTTTTGGTTTTTGATTCGCCGATCATACGTAGGTTGACTGTCAGTTTTTGTCAGTATCTGATCGGTATCTGGCCCTCACGCCCGTATGGTGCTTTCTGCTTTAGCTTCTGAAAAATTCCTCCATGTGTACCTTGTCTGTCCAGAAGTACTGTGTAAAAATACAGTGTCAACTTTCAAAAAGGACATCTCATGATCAAAGGTAGTTGCTACTGTGGCTCAGTAAAGTTTGAATTGGCATCACCCCCGAGCATGATGGGCATGTGTCACTGTTCTCGTTGTCGGAAGGCCGGAGCGAGTGCCTTGGCCTTTGTTGATAAAAATTCATTTACCTTGCTGGAGGGGCGAGAATTTATTCAACGATATGAACCAGAGCCTCCCTTTAAATATGCAAGAACTTTTTGCAAAAATTGCGGAACCTCGTTGGGGGAAGTTGGCTCAGAGAGTGATTCATTTCCAATATCGGTTAACTGTCTGGATGATGACCCTGAGGTAAGAATGCAATTTCATGTTTATGTTGGCTCCAAGCCTGCTTGGTATGAAATTTGTGATAATGCAAAGCAGTTTCAAGAAAGTCCGGCATAATGAAAAAAGCCAGTCATTTGACTGGCTTTTTTATCGTACTCTTGATATTCCGAAGAATTTCGATGTTCGTTTGCTGCCTTCGCGCCCTTCGAATCCTCCAACGGCAACTTCGCGGACCAATATTATCTGAAAATCATCGATTCTTTAAAATCACACCACTCATGTATTGATTCAAGTCGCGAAAATCCTGAACTTTCCAGGCGTACGCCGATATTTTTACGCCATTTTCTCGCAAAGTTTTTGGAATCAAGTCGCCATTCGGGCGAAGTATGACTGATGAAACAATAACGCCAGGATAATCTTTCAGACGTTTTTTGAAGGCGGATGTTGTAAGGTCAGGCGTGGGAGGATTACTTTTATTTGCCAATGGGCCGGTTCCCCTGATATCTGTTCCATGACACATGGAGCATCGCTGTACATAGAGATTTTTCCCGTTGATATTATCCGCGAAGGATGGGGGTGCTTGAATTAGCGATAGCATTCCTAGCGAGGCGATGAATGATATTTTTATTTTCATGTGGTCTTGTTGTATCAATAAATCTGAGTCGATTATTATATCTGCCGTTGTTCGGTTGCACCAGATTAGTGATTCAGAAGCGAAATTGTGGTGCCAGTGCTAAGGCAGCGCCGCGTGGTTCCGCTGATCTCCTCGGTTGAGCCAGTTTCTACGACGGCCAGCACCTCAGTTCGTGTGCAATGCCATGGAATGACCCCGATGTGCTCATGTATGCGCCATCGGCTCCTTATTGATTGGTACGAACACTTCCCATTTCTTTTGCATCGTGGGTTTTACGGTCTGGCCGCAACTTACAGCAACATTCGGTCCAGACAGGCCATGGCTCTTCGGAACCCATTTCACGCGCAGAGATACCGCGCATTTGGCAACCAGAATCTTCCGGTTCGGCTCCATGGCCTGCCAGTTTGTTCCATTTTTCAGATTTTCAGCTGCAATGAACTGTACAGCGGCATCCCTTATCTCAAACAATCCATGTATGTCACCTCGTGTCCGATCCTCGTCAAGAGTGGTAGCAAACGCCGATGAGGCACCCGCAACAAGAAAGAAGGATCCAGCAAGGGTGGCGTACACGCGTTTATTCAATCGTAACGGTAGCAACATATTTATAATCCTTGTCAAGTTTGCTTTTTATCAGATAAGTTTCAGCGTGCCTGCTTGCGTGAGCTGGCCGCCTCGGTCTTGATGAGCGTTAAATGCGGGTATGCATCTTGTCTATGGCGCGACTGGAGCCTCATGCCGCGCCAGCCCCTGCCCGCAAGACAGAACCGCTTATTGCTCCATTATCTGGCAGAAGAGGTTTCCCATGCGCGATCTCCTTACGCTCGTGAACCGATGAAAAACATCACTGTCGTATATCGTCATAACTTTTCGATGCCATGTCCTACTATCCCACGCTCGGTTTTGAAGCTGCCGGCAATGCATACGTCATTCGGCGCAAACACTGAGTGAGCGCTTACAAGAACTCTTGCACCCTTATGTGACCTGTCTACACCCTCGCCGAAGCCCTGGCACAAGACCCCGATCGCGTCGCCAAGACGCAATCGCTGACCCTTGACAGCGCCAAGCCCCACATGGGCCTGAAAGGCAGGCACGGCCTGTTCGCCTCCGAAGCATGGTGGGACGGCATCAAAGCCGGCCGCCTCCAGACGCAAACGGTGACGGGCAGCATCGAACGCACGTATTTCGCGGGCCAGGATAGCCGCCATGGCGATCAAGTCAACAGCTTCACCCTGCGCCTGGCTGACGGTTCGACAGTCGACGAAAGCATCTACACGCACAGCAAGCAGGACATCAAGTTGTTCGTGCCCGGCGCCATTGTGACGATGGTGTATGCGCTGGACGAACTCAAGGCACAGCCGGCCGCCGATGGCAGTGTCAATATGGCGCGGACCGTGCTGGAAGTGTACTGCGTCTTGCCGACACACCAGCCATCTGCATAGAATTGATCCCAGACAAATTCCCCACCGAAATTCGTTTGACCGCCCCCCGCGCCAGGTCTAGAGTCAACAAGGAACCTTCAACCGACCACGATCGCCTCCCATGGCCAAGCCCTTTCCCTTGAACCCCAAGAACCCCGAACGCATCTGTTGGGGCTGCGACAAGTATTGTCCGCCGGATGCCATGCGTTGCGGCAATGGTTCCGAGCGCACGCAGCATCCTATCGAGCTGTTTGGCGAAGGCTGGAATGACTGGGGGCTGGCGGCCGCTGATAAAGAAGAGGCGGAGAAAAAACCTTGACGGTGCGGGCGGCTGATTAAACGGTTGCCTCAGTGCCCGGCCACGGGCGCGCCGCCGCTGCGCCGTCCCGGTCGGAAGCCATGTTTGCGGGCCGACCAGGCGACCGCGAAAGCCAGCACCAGCAAAGCCACCATGGCCCAGGGAAAGGCGCCCGCGCCCCAGGTTTCCAGCAGGGCGCCACCCACCACGCCCGCGGCCGCAATCGCCCCATTCCACGCCACCACGTTCATTGACAAGGCCACGTCGGCACCGCTGCCGGCCGTGTCGGCCAGTGCCGTTTGCAACAGCGTTGCCGCCCCGCCAAAGCTCAGGCCCCAGACGGCCATGCCGACATAGATGACAGCAGGCAAGTGCGACCCGACGCCCAGCACCAGGGCCGTCGCGGCGAACGCGGCCAGGCTGAACAGCACGGTGGCGCGCAGGTGGCGCTCGACCAATTTCCCCGTAATCCAGATGCCGGCCATGGCGGTGGCGCCGAAGACGAGCAGCACCAGGTCGATGCGTCCCGTCAATCCGGCAGGGGCCACAAACGGGGCAATGTAGGTGTAGAGAATGTTGTGCGCCAGCATCCAGGCGATGACGACGGCCAGCACGGGCCGCACGCCCGGCGTCGTGAAAACGCGGCGCAGGGGCAGGCGTTCATGGACGGACTGGCCCGGGTAGTCCGGCACTTTCGCCAGCACCCAGGCGATCAGGACTAATGTCAGGGCGGAAATGATCCAGAACGCGGCGCGCCAGCCCACCAGCGAGCCGAGCAGGGTACCCAGCGGCACGCCCAGCGACAGGGCGATGGGCGCACCCACCATGGCCAGCGCCAGGGCGCGGCCTTGCTGGTGGGGCGCCACCATGCGCCGTGCATAGCCGGCCAGCAAGCTCCACGCCAGCCCGGCCGCCATGCCGGCAAAGAAGCGGGCCGCCAGGGTCAGCCAGTAGTACGACGACAGCGCCGTGACGGTATTGAACACGAGAAAGCCGATGATGGTCAGCAGCAACACGTTGCGGCGGCGCCAGCCGCGCGTGGCGATGGTCAGCGGAATGGCTGCCAGCAAGGAACCGAGCGCGTAGGCCGTGACCATTTGCCCGGCCAGCGCGGCGCTGATGCCGAGGCCCGCGCTGATCTGCGGCAGCAAGCCGGCGGGCAAGGTTTCCGTGACGATGCAGATAAAACCCGTCATGGCCAGGGCCAGCAGGCCGGCGACGGGGAGGCGGTCGGCCAGCACGGGGCTGGTTCCGGTAGTGATAGTGGCGTGATTCACGGCAAACATCCTTGTAAAGAGATCAGGCGCAGGAGTGCCCTGACCGTCATGGCGGTATATATATATCGATCGGTATAAATATAGGCGATGGCGCGCTCCGTTGTCAATGACTTCTGTATCGAGTAGTATGTAAGTAGAAAATGCGTAGATGAGAAGGAGCGATGAATGGCGCAAATGGGACGGCCGCGCACGTTCGACCGGCAGGCAGCCGTCGAGCAGGCCATGTTTTTATTCTGGCAGCAGGGATATGAATCGACGTCCTTGAGCCAGCTCAAGGCGAGCCTGGGCGGCGGCATTTCCGCGCCCAGCTTTTATGCGGCGTTCGGCTCGAAGGAAGCGCTGTTCCGCGAAGCGGCGCAATGCTATCTGGGCACCTTTGCGCGCGTGACGGAATGTCTGTGGGACGATGGCCTGGCGCCGCGCGCGGCCATCGAACTGGCCTTGCGCCAGTCGGCCCGCATGCAGTCTGATGCGGGCCATCCGCCCGGCTGCATGGTAGCGCTCGGCTGCATGAGCGCGCCGACGGCCGAACATGCGGCCGTGGCCGCGCCGCTGACGGCTTCGCGCGCGCACACGCGTGCCGGCTTCGTGCATTGCGTCGAGCGGGGCATGGCCAGCGGAGAGTTATCCGCGCAGACGGATGGGGTAGCGCTGGCGGCCGTGTTCGACAGTTTTCTATCGGGCGTGGCGATCCAGGCCCGCGATGGCGTGGGCTACGCCGTGTTTGACCCTGCCATTACGCAGATCCTGCGCGTGTGGGATGCCAATCGCGTTAAAGCCTAGGCTGTCAGGCGAAACTCCAGCACATCGTCGCCATACTTGTCGGTCTCTCCCGTCGCGGTCCAGCCCAGGTAGCGGTAAAAACCGTAGGAGCGCGAGGCGGGGTCGCTGGAGCAGCCGAGGAACAGCCGCTGGTGGCCCCGGGCGCGAAGGTCGGCCATCACCAGTTCCAGCAAGGTCTTGCCTATCCCCAGGCCTTCGAATTCCGGCAGCAGGGCCAGGACGATGATTTCGCCCGTGTCGCGCTCGCCGAAGCAGTAGCCGACCAGTTGGCCGTCATGATGGCAGACCTGGCCGGGCAGGCTGCCTGAGCGCATCATTTCCGCCCAGGTGTCGGCCGTGATGCCCACTTCCGCCAGGCGTTCCTGGGAAACGGCGTTTTGCCGCGTCTTGCCGCGCAATGCGATGAAGGCCGGGGTGTCTTCCGCCTTGGCGGGATGAAAAGTAATCGATGCTGGATGTGTCGTCATGTGTGCGTGAATTGTTGTGAATTGTTGGATGGTAGTGAAGGATTTAATCCCACGGTTTGCGCATGATGTGCGCGTGGCGCTGCCAGTCATAGGCTTTGGTATGTTCGATGGCCTGCTGGCCGGGATTGTCGCTATCGATGATTTCATCCTTGACGAGTATCAAGTCATTCTTTTCATTCAAACGATATTCCCGATAGCGCTCGCAATCCTGCTCGCGCCGGGCGATGGTAATTAATTTGCTGGCCTGCCAGGCATAGCTGTCTTCATAAAAGCATTGCGCCGCGCAGCCGCAATTGGCGATGCCGCCTGCGATTCCTTGATCGGCGATGCTGATGTCCAGATTCGGAATCGCCGACAACGGTTTGTTGAAACTGTATTGTTTTGCTTGCGCATCCCACAGCCATACATCGGAACAGCGGATGCGCCCCTGGCTATCCGTGTAACCGGTCACCCACAGGTCGGCATGGCCGTCGAAATTCATGTCCAGCAGCAGCGCATGCAAATTGCCCGTGCCGCTGCTGCTGCAGCTGCCAGCGATCCAATGCTTGCCGATTTTCAGCTGGTAAGTCTGTTTTTCATCGTGATTGACATAGCGGATATCGGCCGCTTGCCGCACCTTGCCTGTCGCGGCTTTATCCAGATGCAAGGTGGCGCCATAAGCGGAGGTGGAAAGCAGGGATAAAAGCAGAACAATCAATTTCATGGCGTTATTCTTGGGGCACAATGTCCCGATTGCATCAGGCGGAGAATGATCATAACGCAGGATTTGGGCAATGCGCCACACGGTTCCTATCGTGCATTCTGTGTGGAACAGTGCTGTGTACAATGCCCAAAAATCCCCGATAAGGAATTCTGATGACATCCTCTCCCGAATCTTTGAATGAAGCGGGCATCCTCGCTTATAACGACGGCAATCATGCCGAGGCCTTTAAACAATTCAACGCCGCCGCCGCGGCTGGTGATCCCGCCGGACAGCATTTGCTGGCCAGCCTGTATTGCCAGGGCCATGGCGTGACGCAAGACATGCCGAAAGCGGTGGACTTGTTCACGGCGGCCGCGCAAGCGGGTTTTCCCCCGTCGCTGGCCAATTTGGCACTGATGTATGCGAGCGGCGATGGCGTCGCGCAAGACATGGCCCAGTCGCTGGCCTACGGGCGCCAGGCGGCCGAGGCGGGCGATGGCCAGTCGCAATTCAATCTGGCGCAGGCTTACCGCAAGGGCGATGGCGTACCGCAAGACTACGCCGAGGCGGCGTTCTGGTACAAGCAGGCGGCCGAAGCCGGCTCCCTTTCCGCGCAGAATGAATACGGCTTGCTGTACGCGCAAGGACAGGGCGTGGACCTCGATTACGTGCAGGCGTATGCGTGGATCGCCATGCCGGCCGAGGCGGGCAGCGCGCAATCGGTCAAGAACCGCGACCAGTTGCTGGAAATCCTCACGCCCTCACAGCAGCAGGCGGCGCGCGCGCTGGCGGCCGAATATGCGGCGCAGTATGGCGTCAATCCCCACTAGATTTCTTTGCCGGCAGCCTGGCGAGCAGGCCTGTCGCATCGAGTTCATAGCTGTCGAAATCGCGCGCCAGGAACAGTTCACCCGAGTAATGCAGCCGCGCTTCCGCTTCCAGCTCGGCCATGCCGTCCGCATTGTGATAGCGGGCGCTGAAGTGCGTTAAAATCAGATTGGGCAGGCGCACCGCTTCGGCGAACTGCGCCACGCGCTGCACCGAACTGTGCGTGGGGCCGGGGCCGACCTTTTGCAGCATGGCTTCCGTGTAGGTGGCTTCATGCACGAGCAGTTGCGCGCCGGCGCAGGCGTCCGTCAGTAACGACGGCGTGTCGTTGTCGCCGCCGATCACCACCGTGGCGCGCTGCGTTTCCGTCTGGCGGAAAGCGGCGGCGCGCAAGACCGTGCCATCGTCGAGGATCGCATCCTGGCCCGCCTGCAAGAGTCCCCAGGCGGGGCCGGGCGGCGCGCCGGCCGCCTGCAGGGCCGCCTTGTCCAGCTTCCACCTGCTCGTTTCCAGCGCAAAACGGTAGCCCACGCTCGGGGCGCGGTGCGACAGCGCGTGGCGCGAGATGGTCAAGCCCGCTGCTGCATGCACGACTGGCGCGCTGTCCACGTCGATGTGGATCAGCGGGTACGTCAAAAATAGTTCCGTGTGCAGCAGGGTGGCGTCGATCCAGGCCTTGATGGGGGCCGGGGCGATCAGCAGCAGGGGTTTCTTGCGCCCCGTCATCGAGGCGCTGGCGAGCAGGCCCGGTAGTCCATAGCTGTGGTCGCCATGCACGTGGGTGATGCAGATGCCCACCAGGTCGTGCACGGACAAGGGCAGGCGCTGCAGCCGGTGCTGCGTGGCTTCGCCGCAATCGATCATCCACCAGTCGCGGTTGTGCGTGGTTTGCAGGGCCAGCGACGTGACGTTGCGGTGGCGCGTGGACACGCCGGAAGACGTGCCGAGAAAAGTCAGTTTGAACATGCCCGCATTATGCGGCAGGCGTGCCCGCTTGCCAACGCCGCTGGCCTCAGCCTGCCAGCTGCTCGCCCAGTTTGTCCTTGTAGATGCGGCCGTTTTTCATGATCAGGAACAAGCTTTCCTCGGGATGCGCGAGGAAATCGAGGTTCTTCGTGGGGTCGCCCTCGGCCACCAGCAAGTCGGCCAGGGCGCCTGCCGCCAGGCGGCCCAGGGCGCCGGGGTAGGGCGCGCGCTGGCCGGACAGGGCCAGCAATTGTCCATTCTGCCCCGTCGCCTGCGCCAGCAGGGTCAACGGATCGTAAAAGCGCATGAGCTTGGCCAACTGGCGGCCTTGCGTGGGCGTGTTTTTCGCGTTGAACAGGATATCCGTGCCCCAGCCCGTCTTGATGCCGTACTTTTGCGCCAGCGCATACGCCTTTACCGTGCCTTCCGAGACGATCCTCTGGCTGGCCTTGCGCACCGCATCGGGGTAGACATTCGCATCCGCATCTTGCAGGAAAGGCTGCAGGCTCCACCACGTGCCCGTGTCGCGCATCATGCGCGCGGACTCGTCGTCGGCCAGTTGGCCGTGCTCGATGCTGCGCACGCCCGCGCGGATGGCGCGCTGTATGCCTTTCGGCGTGTACACATGGGCCATCACATACGTGCCCCAGTCGGCGGCCGCTTCCACGCCGGCGCGCAGTTCGCGTTCCGAATACTGCGTGCTGTCGAGCGGATCGTACATCGAGGCGACGCCGCCGCCGGCCATCATCTTGATCTGCGTCGCGCCCAGCATCAGTTGCTCGCGCACGCGGCGCAGCACTTCCGCCTCGCCATCGGCGATCATGGCCACGCCCATCGATTCCACCATGCTCAAAGGCGCATTCGCCGCGCGCGGGATATCGGAACGCATGCGGAAGTCGCCATGGCCCGAGGTTTGCGAAATCATGGCGCCCGAGGGAAAGATGCGCGGGCCGTCGACGATGCCTTCATCGATGGCGCGTTTTAATGCAAAGGCGGGGCCGCCAGGATCGCGCACGGAGGTAAAGCCCCGCAGCAGGGTGCGCCGCGCTTCCTGCGCCGCCACCAGGTACAGATAACCGACGTCGGACGTCATGGCCGTCACCTGATTGATGGCGGCCAGCATGGTGTGCCAGTGGGCATCGATCAGGCCCGGCATCACCAGCTTGCCCTGGCAATCGATCACTTGCGCACCCTCGACTTTCTCGCCGGCCGGCGGCAGGGCGGTAATGCTTGCCCCCGTCACCAGCACATTGACACCCGAACGGGGCGCCTTGCCCGTGCCGTCGAACAGGCGCAGATTGGTCAACAGCAGGGGACGTTCGGATGTCTTGGGCTGCTGGGCAATGGCGTTGCCCGTGGACAGGCCGAGGCCGATGAATGGCGCCAGCATGGCAGCCGTGCCACCGAGAAATTGTCGGCGCCGCATGTCCGCCATCACCCGCTGGTGCAGGATGGTAAAGACGGTGCCGCCGCAATCGCAGGCGCGCGGTTTCAAGCCGCCCGTCTGCCAGGTTTCCGCCAGATGCTGTTCTTGTGCCAGGGCCATCGCGCCATCCTTTCATCGCTGCCGCGCCAGGAGCGTGGCAGCCGGCAAAGTTAATGATTAGAAACTATTGCCATAGAAAGCCGCCAGCGTGGGCAAGTCAAGCGTGCACTTGCTTTACGGAAAAAAATGTAGCATCGGCTTGCCAGACGGTACGCTTGCCCCGTTTTTCCTCCGTCAAGGCGGCGGCGCGTCGCCGGCCGTGTAGTCGACAAAGCCGTCGCGGCGGCAAAAACTGGCCAGTTGCATGCCGGCCTGGCGCGCGATGCGGATGGCTAGCGAGGTGGGGGCGGAGATGGTGGCGACGAGCCCGATATGCATGCGCGCCGACTTGCGCACCAGTTCATAGCTGGCGCGGCTGGACAGGAAGACGAAGCCGTCGTGCATGGCGATGCGGTGCAGCGCCAGATAGCCGATCAACTTGTCCAGGCCGTTATGCCGGCCCACGTCCTCGAACACTTTGACCACCGCGCCCTCGGCCGTGCACCAGGCGGCCGCGTGCACGCCGCCCGTCTTGTGCATCAGTTCCTGGTACGGCAGCAGTTCCCGCGCGGCGCGCCCGATGATGGCGCTGCTGGCAACCAGCGGCGGCAGCGGTCGCGTGATCTTTTCCGGCACCAGGTCCAGCAGGGCCAGGCTTTCGATGCCGCACACGCCGCAACCGGTGCGCCCCGTCAGCGCGCGGCGGCGGGCCTTGAGCTTGATCAAATCGGGCTGCGCGATGGTCAGCCGCACTTCCGCGCTATCCGCGCCGCAACATACATCGAGGTCGTAGATGTCGCGCACGCTGCCGACGATGCCTTCGGTCAAGGTAAAGCCGACGGCGAATTCCTCCAGGTCGCGCGGCGTGGCCATCATCACCGCGTGCGCGATGCCGTTGTAGACGAGGGCCACGGGATATTCCTCGGCCACCATGTCACGGCCCGCCGTGGCCACGTCCCCCTGGTGGCGCACCATGGGCACTTCCAGAAATCCATCGCGCTCGATGGTGGTGATGTCGCATTCCATGATTTTTCCTCCGGTTAATCGATCTGATAGCGCGGGCAGGGCCGGATCGAGGGCGGCAGCGGCTCGCCGTTCAATTCCAGCAGCGAACGTTCCGTTTCCCGCGTCATGGCGTTCAGGGCCAAGCAGTTGGGCGCCAGGCCGAACGGTTCGGCGATCTGCTGCGCGATGGCTTCCAGCGCAAACAGGGTGTAGGCGACAAACACGGAAATGAGGGGCGTGGCCACGCCGATGGCGTCCACCAGGCCCAGCGGCAGTAAAAAACAGTACATGTAGACGGTGCGGTGCACCAGCACGCCATACGGATACGGAATCGGCGTGTTCTTGATGCGCTCGCAGCCAGCCACGGTGGCGGCCAGGTCATTGAGCTGCGTGTCGAGCATCCACAGCAGCTGCGTCTGTCCCGGCTGGCGCTGCACGGCCTCGTGCAGCATGGCCCGCACCGTATGCAGTACGGCGACGGGCTTGAAGACGATGCCCTGCAAGCGCTGCACTTCCTCGGCCGGCAGGTAGCGCGCCAGGTCTTGCTGCGGGTCCGTCTGGCGCAGCTGATGCTTGAGCGCATACACGAAGGCGATCAGGCGGCGCAGCAGCAATTCATGGTCCAGGCCGCTCGTTTCTTGTGGCAGATACGTGAGCGCCTGTGACGCGAGGGCCCGCGCGGCGATCAGCAATTGCCCCCAGATATGCCGCGCCTCGACGAAGCGCGCATAGCTGGCGTTGTTGCGAAAGCCGAGGAAGATCGCCAGGCTGATGCCGACCATGGGGAACGGCGCCGTATCGAGCGGAATCTTGACGCCGAAGATGCGGCCATCCGTCAGCAGGGCCAGCGAACTGACGACCAGCATCAGCAGCAACTGCGGGATGATGGCTTGCAGCACGGAGCCGTTCCAGACGAACAGCATGCGGAACCAGTTGGTAGTAGGCCGAATGATCATATTGGATGCCGCTCAATGCTTGCGGGGCACGACTTTGCCCTCGAAGACGTAGTATTGGAACAGGTTGTAGCCGATCATGATCGGCAGCATGGAACCCATGCCGATCAGCATGAAGATCAACGTCGGCTCGTCCGATGCGGCCGCCGCGATGCTCAGCTTGCCCGGCACCAGGTCGGGGAAGAAGCTGATGGCCAGACCAGCGAACGAGGCCAGGAACAGCACGATGGCGCCGCGGAACGGTCCGCGCACGCCGTTCACGTGCACGGCCCACAGGATGTAAATAAAGGCGCTGGCGGCGATAGCGGCCAGGGCCAGCAGCACGCCGAACACGCCAGGCTGCGCCCAGCGGTCGTGGCCGATGGCGCTGAAGACCATGGTGCCGGCCGACAGCACGATGGCGGCGGCGACAGTCGCCAGCACGCTGGCCGTCGCATAGCGGCGCGCCGCCGCTTCCAGCTGGCCGCCCGTCTTCTTGATCAGGTAGGTGCTGCCCAGCAGGCAATACCCGGCCACGACGCCCAGCGCCGTGCAGGCCGTGAAGACGCCGCTCAGCGGCCCAGGCTGCAAGCCCGTGATGACTTCGCCCAGCACCACGCCTTGCGCCACGGCGGCCAGCAGGCTGCCTACGCCGAAGATCAGGTCCCACAGGCGCTTGTTGCCGGCCGCATGGCGGAACTCGATCGAGGCGCCGCGCATGATCAGACTGGCGATCAGCAGCATGATGGGAATGTACAATCCTTCCAGCAGGGTGGCGTAGGCGCTGGGAAAGGCGCCGAACAGGGCGCCGCCCACCACCACCAGCCAGGTTTCATTGGCGTCCCACACGTGGGCTATCGACTGGAAGATCAAGTTGCGTTCCTGCTCGCGGCCGGTGAACAGGCTGAGGATGCCCACGCCCAGGTCGAAGCCGTCCGTGACCACGTAAAACACCAGCATCAGGCCGATCAGGCCGAACCAGGCATTGCCCAGCATGGCATGCGAATTGATATCCATTACATACTCCTTGATTGATGGGGGCGCATTTCAATACCCCACGGCATGGGCGGCGTCCGGCAGCGGCAGCGCCAGGTCCGGGCCTTGTTGCAACCATTTCCTGGCGAACACAAAAAACGCAAGGAACAGCACGATGTAAAACACGCAGAACATCAGCATGCTGCCGGCCACGGCATGGGCCGACACGTCGGAGACGGCGTCGCGCGTGCGCAGCAAGCCGTACACGACCCATGGCTGGCGTCCCACTTCGCGCACGATCCAGCCGCACTCGACGGCGATATACGGCAGCGGTATCGTCAGCACCCAGGCCAGCAGCAGCTTGCGGTTGCGCACGAACTCCTGCACCCGCCCACCCACCTTGCGCCAGGCCACGAAGGTCCAGAACGCCAGCAGCACGAACCACATGCCGATGCCGGCCATGGCGCGAAACGCGTAGTACAGCAGCGGCAGCATGGGCGGCTGGTCTGCGCGGGCGATGTCGGCCAGGCCCGTGATCTTGCCCGTGGCGCTATGCGTGGCGATCACGCTGAGCATGCCGGGCACTTCGAGCGACCAGTCATTCTTTTGCTCGGCCTGGTTGGGCCAGGCCAGCAGGGACCAGGCCGCGCCCTCGCCATCGGGATTCGTGTGCCAGTGGCCTTCGATGGCCGCGCCCTTGGCGGGCTGGGTCTTGAAGACGTCGACGCCGCTCGAGTCGCCGAGCCACACTTGCAACGGCGCGATGACCAGCAGCAGCATCAGCGCCAGCTTGAACGAGCGGGCGAAGAAGGCCGGCTCGCGGCGCTTGAACATATACCAGGCGGAAATGCCGGCGATGACGAACAAGCCAGTTTCCACGGCGGCCACCCACATGTGGCCCACGGCCCAGGCCATGTCGGGATTGAAGATGGCGGCCACGTAATCGGTGACGATGATCTTGCCATCGACCACGCGCACGCCGGCCGGCGTCTGCATCCAGGAATTGGCGACCATGATCCAGAACGAGGAAATGCTCGACCCTAGCGCCACGATGCCGGTGGCAAACAGGTGCACGCCCTTCGGTACGCGGCCCCAGCCGAACATCATGACGCCGATGAAGCCCGCTTCCAGCATGAAGGCCATGGCGCCCTCGAAGCCGAGGATGTTGCCGATGAACTGGCCGGAATGGTGCGAGAACGGCGCCCAGTTGGTGCCGAACTGGAATTCCAGGGGAATCCCGCTGACGACGCCGACGGCGAAGTTGAGCACCAGCAGCTTGCTCCAGAAGCGCGCGTGGCGGTAGTAGACGGGGTCGCTGGTGCGCAGCCACAGCGCCTCGACGACGAACAGGAACAGCGACAGGCTGATCGTCAATATGGGCCACAAAATGTGGAAGATGGCCGTCATCGCAAATTGCGCGCGCGACAGGTCCAGGGTATCGAAACCGAACATGGCGTTCTCCTGATCAGCTGAGGGCGGCCGAAGGCGACAGCAGTACGGGGATGGATTTGAAGGTCGGCGTGCGCGAACCGTGGCCCACGCTGTCCAGCGGCACCAGCGGATTGGTTTCCGGGTAGTAGGCGCCGATGCAGCCGCGCGGAATGTCGTACTCGACCAGCAGGAAGCGGTCGGCGCGGCGTTCGATGCCGTCATGCCACACGCCGATCAGGTCGACCCAGTCGCCGGCCGCAAAGCCCAGCATGGCCAGGTCATCCTTGTTGATGAAGACGACGCGGCGCTGGCCGAATACGCCACGGTAGCGGTCGTCCATGGCGTAGATCGTCGTGTTGTACTGGTCGTGCGAACGCGTGGTCATCAGCACCATCAGGCGCTCGCCATATTGCTGTCGCGCACGGTGGATCGGCGTGTCCAGTTCCACGGCGTTGACGAGGAATTGCGCCTTGCCGCTCGGCGTCTTCCAGACTCTTTCACGTGAGGCGATTTCCAGGTGGAAGCCGCCCGGCTTGGCTATGCGCAAGTTGTAATCGAAAAAGTCATCGAATACTTGCTCGATGGAATCGCGCAGCAGCGCATAGTTGCCGGAAAAGCGCAGCCAGTCGATCTTTTCGCTGCCGACGGTCGCCTGCGCCATGCCGGCCACGATGGCGATTTCCGAGCGTAGATTGGGCGAGGCGGGCTGGTTCATGCCGAACGAGATGTGCACCATGCTCATCGAGTCTTCCACCGTCACGCCTTGCGCCACGCCTTGCTGCACATCGATTTCCGTGCGGCCCAAGGTGGGCAGGATCAGCGCATCCTTGCCGTGCACGAGGTGGCTGCGGTTGAGCTTGGTGGCGATATGCACGGTCAGGTCGCACGAACGCAGCGCGTCCCAGGTGCGCGGCGTGTCCGGCGTGGCCATCGAGAAATTGCCACCGAGCGCGACAAACACTTTCACTTTTTTCTCCAGCATGGCGGCGATGGTGCCGACGGCGTCATAGCCGTGGTGGCGCGGCGGCTCGAAGTTGAAGACCAGGCCCAGGCGGTCGAGGAATTCCTTGGTCGGCTGTTCCTCGATGCCCATGGTGCGGTCGCCCTGCACGTTCGAGTGGCCGCGCACGGGGCACAGGCCCGCGCCGCGCTTGCCGATATTGCCGCGCATCATCATCAAGTTCGACAGAATTTGCACGGTGGCCAGCGAATTCTTGTGCTGCGTCACGCCCATGCCCCAGGTGGCGATGACGGCCTTGCCTTTGACATAGATCTGCGTCAACTCTTCGATCTTGTCGCGCGCCACGCCCGATTCGGCGATCAGCAAGTCCCAGCTTTCCGCGCGCAGGTCGGCCGCGAAGGCGTCGAAGCCGCTCGTGTGTTCGGCGATGAAGGCGCAGTCGAGCACGCGCTCCTGGCCGTGGGCGATGGCGTCGTCATCGAGCTCGACGACGCGCTTGGCCATGGCCTTGATCAGCGCAAAGTCGCCGCCCAGAGTCGGGCAGATGAACAGCGAACAGATGTTCGTGCTGCCGCCCGTCAGCATTTCCAGCGGGTGCTGGGGGCTGGTGAAGCGTTCCAGGCCCCGTTCGTGCAGCGGGTTGATGGAGACGATGACGGCGCCACGGCGCGACGCTTCGCGCAATTCGCCCAGCATGCGCGGGTGGTTGGTGGCCGGGTTCTGGCCGAACAGCAGCAGGGTGTCCGCATGCTCGAAATCGTCCAGCAGCACCGTGCCCTTGCCGATGCCGACCGTTTCCGGCAAGCCACGGCTCGTCGCTTCATGGCACAGGTTGGAACAGTCGGGGAAGTTGTTCGTGCCGTAGGCGCGCACGAACAGTTGATACAAAAAGGCCGCTTCGTTGCTGGCGCGGCCAGACGTGTAGAAGGCGGCCTGGTTCGGGTCGTCCAGCGCGTGCAAGTGGTGCGCCACGAGGGCGAAGGCGTCGTCCCAGGCAATGGCCTGGTATTTGTCGCTGGCCGCGTCGTACACCATGGGGTCCGTCAAGCGGCCATGTTGTTCCAGGTCATAGTCCGACTGCTGCATCAGTTCGGTGACCGTGTGTTCCTGGAAAAACTCGGGGCGCACGCGCTTGCTCGTCGATTCGGCGGCCACGGCCTTGACGCCGTTTTCGCAGAATTCGAACGTGGACGCGTGTTCGCGGTCGGGCCAGGCGCAGCCGGGACAGTCGAAGCCGTCGGGCTGGTTTTGCTCGAACAGCGAACGGTAGTTGCCTGCGCTGACTTTTTCCTTGAACAGATTGATGGCCACGTACTTGAGGGCTCCCCAACCGGCCGCGGCATGGGTGTAGGGCGCGATGCGCGCGTCGGACTTTGGCTTGCTCATGATGACTCTCCTGGTGATATGCGATGGGACAATCACATGGTAGGGGCGGCGGACCTCCCCGTAGGCGCACAGTTCCGGACAAAAAAACAGAGTACAGATGGCAAGACGACGATGCCGGTCGCGCCGGCGCCGGCCGTGATTTATGATGTGGACAAGGAGAAAAAACATGCACAAGGAAGAAGGGATCGACGCGGCGCTGATAGCGCTGCTGGCGCTGCTGTGGCAAGCACGGCAGGAGGCGCCGGAGAAACCGTGGTCGCTGGCCAAGCTGGCCAAGCGGGCAGGGGTACAGATGAGTACTTTGCTGCGCCAGCTCAATGCGCTGTCCAGCGCGGGATTGGTGGTGGTCGCCGCGGCGGAGAGCGGCGGCGGCAGCGCATCCCTGAGCGCGGCGGGCGCGCAGCTGTGCGCCAGCATGTTCGCGCCGCCTGCGCAGTAAGAGCACAGTCCGGCGCGTCTGTACTCTATCGGCTGGCGCCGGACTGTACCTCTTTGCCTGCCCCCATTCGTCTTATGCTACATCCTGACGTATGCCTATCGAGGGGAAGCAACAATGAACACCATCCTGTATCCGCAGCCAGCGCTCCGGCAGCCAGACTATTTTGAGCCCTGCGTGGACATGCTGGGCCGCCCCCTGACGGACTTGCGCATTTCCGTCATCGACCAGTGCAATTTCCGCTGCACCTATTGCATGCCGGCCGAGCTGTACCCCAGCGATTACCCGTTTCTGCCATCGAGCGAGCGCCTGTCCTTCGCGCAGATCGAAACGATGGCGCGCGCCTTCGTGCGCCTGGGCGTCGATAAAATCCGCATCACGGGCGGCGAGCCGCTGCTGCGCAAGAACCTGGAACAGCTGATCGAGATGCTGGCGAGACTCACCACGCCGGACGGGCGCGCCGTGGGCATCGCGCTGACGACCAACGGCAGCTTGCTGGCGGCCAAGGCGCGCTCGCTGAAGGATGCGGGCCTGGAGCGGGTCACCGTCAGCCTCGACAGCCTGGACAACGGCATATTCCAGCGCATGAACGGCGTCGACTTTCCCGTCGAGAAAGTGCTGCACGGCATCGAGGTGGCGCAAGCCGTGGGCTTGCATCCCGTGAAGGTCAACATGGTGGTGCAGAAAGGCGTCAACGATAGCCAGATCGTGCCGCTGGCGCGCCATTTCCGCCACACGGGCGTTATCCTGCGCCTGATCGAATTCATGGACGTGGGCGGCATCGGCGCCTGGTCGCGCACGCATGTCGTCACGTCGGACGAAGCGCGGGCGCTGATCGCCGCCGAATTTCCCCTCGTGTCGCTGGGCGAAGGCAAGCCGATCTTGCACGAGACGGCCAGCCGTTATAGTTACCTCGATGGCGGCGGTGAAGTGGGCTTCATTTCCAGCGTGTCGCAGCCGTTCTGCGGCGACTGCAGCCGCGTGCGCGTCTCGTCGGACGGCAAGCTGTTCACCTGCCTGTTCGCCCACGACGGCCTCGACCTGAGGCCCCATCTGGATACCGAGCAAGGGCTGGAAACCGTGCTGCGCCGGCACTGGCAGCGCCGTGGCGACCGCTACTCGGAAGTGCGCGGCGCACTGGCCCAGGTGGGCGGGCGCAAGCAGTATCCCACCGTGCGCATGTCGCTGGTGGGCGGGTGACGGGACTGCGTGGAGTGGCTACAGGAATTCGGTGATAAGTTTGCCGAGCAGGATGATCGCCTGTTCCACGCCCACGCTCCACGGATAGCTGTAATTGAGGCGGATGCAATGTTTGTAGGCCTGGCTGACGGAAAACATGCGCCCCGGACCCACCGTGATCTTGCATTCCAGCGCGCGCCGGTACAGCTGAATGGAGTCTATGTCGCCGGGCAATTCCACCCACAGCACGTAGCCGCCCTGCGGGTGCGAGATTTTCGTGCCAGCGGGAAAGAAGCGCTGCACGGCGGCCGCCATGATGCGTGCCTGCTGGGCGTAGGCCTTGCGGGTGCGGCGCAGATGCTGTTCGTAGCCATCGTTTTGCAGGTATTCGGCGATGGCCAGCTGGGGAAACGAGGACGTGGCCAGGGTGTTGAGGAATTTGAGTTCCTCCACCTTGCCCCGATAGCGCCCGGCCAGGGCCCAGCCCACGCGCTGGGCCGAACTGAGGCTCTTGGAAAACGAGGAACAGTGCAGCACCAGGCCCTTGCGGTCGTAGGACTTGAGCGAGGACGGGTGGGCGTCGCCGTAATACAGTTCGTTGTAGACGCCGTTTTCGATGGCGGGCACGTCGTGCTGCTCCAGCAGCTGGACCAGGGCCCACTTGCGCTGGTCCGACATTTGAAAGCCCAGCGGATTCTGGAAGTTCGGCATCACCATGACGGCGGCGATCGGTTGCCGGGCCATGATGTTGGCCAGCGCCTCGATGCTGATGCCTTCATACGGATCGGTGGAAATTTCCACCACCTTCATGCCCAGCCGTTCGACGGCCATCAGCATGGCATAGAAGGTGGGCGACTCGACGGCGATGGTATCGCCCGGCTTGGCCACCGCTTGCAGGCACAGGTTGATCGCTTCCGTGGCGCCCACGGTGACGATGATTTCGTCGGGATCGACGGCCAGGCCGTTTTCCATGTAGCGGCGGGCGATTTCACGGATCAGCTGCGGGTTGCCCGGCGGAAGGTCGTCCGTCATGTTCCACACGCGGTTGCGGCGCGCCACGGCACCCGCATACTGGTTGATGCGTTCCCAGGGAAACCGCGAAGGGTCGGGGTAGGGCGAGCCCAGCGGAATGGCATCGTGCAAGCCGATCGAGCGCAGGGTCGACAGCACCAGGCGGCTGACGTGCACTTCGGCCGGCACGGGGCTGGGGTGCGACGCCTGCATGCACAGGGACGGCGCGGCCGTATCGCTGGCCCGCTGGCGCACGAAGTAGCCGGACTGGGGCCGGCTTTCGAGCACGCCCATGCTTTCCAGCTTGACGTAGGCGCGCAGCACCGTGGTGATACTGAGCTTGTGCTGCTGGCTGGTCTGGCGCACCGAGGGGATGCGTTCGCCGGGCAAGAGCACGCCCTTGTCCACCAGTTGCTCGATGTCGCCGACGAGCTTTTCATACAATTTCATGCAATGGTTCCATTCTTGATTCTTGCTCTACATCATTGCATTATCGTCCAATTCATGACGACCTATAGTTACAAAGATCGCATGTTGCCTAAATGAAACTACCAACCTGCACTTCTGGTTTAATATCCATAGAGAAAACTAAAAGAGGAACATCTGTCATGGCAATTCCACAAAGCATGCTGTCCGTCGTCGCGCGCGATGAAGTGCATTTGCAGTTCAATGTCAAGGCCGGCGTCGATATGCGGCAGTTGTTCAAGTCGCTCAGTAAATTGTGGGAATCCGAAGTCACGGGCATCCTCGACCCCACCCTGAACCGCCACCATCAGTTGACAGGCGGCACGGCCAATGTGGTGCTGGGATTCAAGCCTGAGCTGTGGCGCGCCGCCTGTCCCGGCGGCGTGCCGGACAACATGGAATCGTTCGCGCAGGATCTCGTGGGCGCCAACGGCAAGACGGCGCCCGCCACCCAGCACGATTTCTGGGTCTGGATCACGCAGTCGAACGCGGCCACCCTGTACGACAGCATGCGCACGACGCTCACTTTGCTGAGTCCCTTCGCCGAGCTGGCCAGCGAACAAGTGTGTTTTCCATATCACAATAATGTGACCTTCGACGGCTTTGCCGACGGCGTCGCCAATCCGAATCCGTTCCGCGCCCACGGCGTGGCCATCATTCCGGACGGCGAGGCGGGTGCGGGCGGCTCCACCGTGCTGCTGCAGAAATGGCGCATGGACGTCGAGCGCCTGCGCGCCTTGCCCGTGCACGCGGCCGAGCAGGTGTGGGGCCGCACCAAGGCCGGCAGCCATGAATTGTCGCCGCTGCCCGTCGATTCCCATGTGGGCCGCAACCAGTTCATCCGCGATGGCGAGGAAGTCGATATCGTGCGCCGCAATGCCAATTACGCCAATGCCGGCGAGGCGGGCGTCATGTTTGTCGGTTTTTGCCGCGATATCACGGTGACCATGGGCATGCTGCGGCAAATGTACGGCGTAGGCTATGATGGCGTCACCAAGACGGACAGGCTGCTGGATTTTTCCACGCCGCTGTCGTCGGCGATTTACTTCGTGCCCAGCATCGATGCCTTGCTGGCCGTGGGTATTTCGCCGGCGGATCCCGGCTAAGGGCCGCCCCGGCGGTTCCCGGTCCTGTCCCTATTCTTTACTTTACAAGGAGTTTTCCATGCGTATTCGTCCCGCCACACTGTTGTCCGCCCTGATCTTCGGCAGCGTCGTCTTCAGCGCTTCCGCTTCCGCCGTCGGCCTGGGTTTCCTGGCCGATACGCCGATGGCCTACCTGAACAAAAACGACAAGCCCGTCTTCGTGAAAGCCGTCACCGACGTGCTCAATGACAAGAAGGATGGCGAAACCGTGCAATGGAGCAATGAAGGCTTGCGCAATTCCGTGCGCATCGCCGCCGAGATCACGGCCAGCGACACGGAAAAGACGGACGCGCAAACTTGCCGCAAGGTGCAGGTGGGCTTGAGCGCCAAGGGCCAGGAACAGACCCTCAAGCTGAAGGTCTGCAAGGCCGGCACGGCCGCGTGGAAAGTGGCGAAGAGCTGATTTTCCGTGCATTGCCCTTGCCGGTTCTGCGCCGGCAAGGTGCGACTTTCGTCTAAGTAGGGCGTGGGAAATTATTGTGAAGTTATGACGAACAGAACCGGATGCTCTGCAAGGCGCCCGCTGCGACGCAGTGCGAGCACTGCTAGCAGCGGGCAACACCGCAGAGCGTCGGTTATGGAAGTCAGAAATCACAATAATTTATTGCGACCTACTTAGGTAAGTCTGGCAGCGGTTAGAATCACGCTTTACCCTCACTTTTCCCAACTACATGCAGCAAAGTCGCCTCCTGTTCTTCCGCCTGGCCGGCCAGTTTCGCCGCTATGGCGCCATCGTTGCCGCT
The DNA here is from genome assembly GCF_019443505.1 of Janthinobacterium sp. PAMC25594. Lineage (NCBI taxonomy): Bacteria > Pseudomonadati > Pseudomonadota > Betaproteobacteria > Burkholderiales > Oxalobacteraceae > Janthinobacterium > Janthinobacterium sp. PAMC25594. Next base: position 2,017,683 of record NZ_CP080377.1, on the reverse strand, counting down.
ACCTTGCTGGCCGTGGGCGTGGCGTCCGCCACCGATGTGTTGTTAATCCGCCAGTTACAAAACGTCGTCGATGCCATGCGCACGACGGCCAGCGAGCAGGTCGCGCCCGTGTCCGGCGTGATGGGCATGCTGCAGGGCTGGGTCGACCGTTTCCTGCCCGCGCATGCGGGACAGGTGGACTTGTGGGTCATTCCCGCCACCATCCTGGGCCTGGCCGTGCTGCGCATGGTCTCCAGCTTTGCCGGCGATTACGGTTCCGTATGGCTATCGAGCCGGGTGCAGGCCGATTTGCGCGAAAAGATGTTCGCCACCATCATGCGCCTGCCCAGCCGCTTTTTCGACACCACCACCACCAGCCTGACGCAGTCGCGCGTGGCCTTCGACGCCAGCCAGGTGTCGCAGGCGGGCTTGAACGTGCTCAACGTGATGGTGCGCGATTCCGTCGCCACCATCGGCTATCTGATTTTGCTGTTCAGCATCGATGTGAAACTGGCCCTGTTCTGCATGGCCTCGATGCCCATCGTGGCCCTGGTCGTGACCCTGGCGGGCCGCCGCATGCGCCACCTGAGCAAGAGTTCGCAGCAAGCCGTGGGCGAGCTGACCTCCGTGCTGGACGAAAGCATCGCCGGCCAGCGCGTGGTGAAAATCTTCGGCGGGCAGGATTATGAACAGGCGCGCTTCGTCGACGTCGTCAAGCGCAACCGCCAGCTGGCCGTCAAACATGCGGCCACCTCGGCCATGAATTCCGGCTTCATCATGATGCTCGTCGGCATTACCCTGTCTTCTGTGATTTACTTTGCCATGCTGCGCGCGCAAAGCGGCGCCATCACGCCGGGCGCCTTCGTCGCCTTCATGGGCGCGCTGATGGCGATGCAGTCGCCGATCAAGAATTTAACCAAAATCAATGAGCCGCTGCAGCGTGGCCTGGCGGCGGCCGAATCCGTCTTCGGCTTGATCGACACCCCGCTGGAACCGGACCCGGGCACCATTGCGCCGGCGGCCGTGCAGGGCAATCTGTCCTTGCAGAACGTCAACTTCCGCTACAACAGCGACGATCCCGATGCGCCCACGGCCTTGAGCGAGATTACGCTCGACATCCGCGCCGGCGAAACGGTGGCCCTGGTGGGCGGCTCGGGTGGCGGCAAGACGACCTTGCTGGGCTTGCTGCCGCGCTTCTACGACGTCAGCGGCGGCCAGATCCTGCTCGACGGCGTTGACGTGCGCGACTACGCCTTGCTGGCCCTGCGGCGCCAGTTCGCCCTCGTCAGCCAGGATGTGATTTTGTTCAACGACACCATGGCGGCGAATATCGCGTATGGCGACCCGGCCCCGGACCAGGACAGAATCGAAGCGTCGGCGCGCGCCGCCTACGCGCACGACTTCATCATGCAGTTACCGCAAGGCTACGCGACCCAGGCGGGCCAGAACGGCTCGCGCCTGTCGGGCGGCCAACGCCAGCGCCTGGCGATCGCGCGCGCCCTGTACAAGGACGCGCCGATTCTGCTGCTCGACGAAGCCACCAGCGCGCTCGATACGGAGTCGGAGCGTTCCGTGCAGGCGGCGCTGGAAGTGCTGATGCGCAACCGCACCACCATCGTCATCGCCCACCGCTTATCCACCATCGAAAACGCCGACCGCATCGTCGTCATGCAGGGCGGGCGCCTGGTGGAGTCGGGCAGCCATGCCGCCTTGCTGCGGCAGGGCGGCGCGTATGCGCGGCTGCATGCGAGCCAGTTGTCTCCCGTCAAGAATGGCGCGGCTTAGAGCCTATGCCAGTAGGGAGCGTCTTCTGCTGGCAGTTCATCAGGAGCGCTGACAAGGCGTGAGGAGGACGCGTGGCGAGCCACGCGACGACGATCAACGCAGTCCCCGCTTATGAGGGGCGCCAGCAGGGGATGTATTCATCTACTGGGGTAGGCTCTTAGAACCACCCCTTTAAAGGTGCGTCGCCACAGATGAAATAAAACCTGCACTCTTTGTAGCAAACATCATCTAACTGGGACAGGAGGAAACTGCCATGATGATGAATGCTGTGGTATCGCACTGCGCAAAAATCAGCCCGCTGACTGTAATGGCAAGGCTGGCGCTGCAACGTGCCCTCGATCCTGCTTGGGTCGATGCACTGTTCGAGCGTGAACGTGGCGCCCAATACCAGAGGGAGCTACTGTTCTCGACGACAGTCGAACTGATGTCCGTGGTCGCAGTTGGGCTGCGGCCATCGCTTCACGCTGCAGCGCAGGCTTACCCTGATTTGCCTGTTTCGGTGCAAGCTTTATATGACAAGGTCAAGCATACCGAGCCGAACCTGGTACGGGCTCTGGTCACCGGCAGCGTCGAGCGCCTTGGAGATGTGATCACGCCATTTTTGCAGGGGAATGCACCGCTGGTTCCGGGTTACCGCACCCGAATCGTGGACGGTAACCATTTGCCTGCAAGCGAAAAGCGGTTGAAGCCTTTACGCGCCTTTCGCGGCGCCGCAATGCCTGGCCAGTCCCTTGTGGTGTATGACCCTGATTCGGGCCTGGTCGTCGATATGGAGCCTTGCGAAGATGCACACTCGCAGGAACGCGCCGTAATGCCGCCGTTACTAGAGCGTTCGCATCCGGGCGACCTGTGGATTGCTGATCGCAACTTCAGCACGCGCATGATCCTGTCCGAATGGGATCGCCGTGGGTGTGCCTTCATCGTGCGTGAGCACGGTCGTACGCCCAATCCGGCACCGCTCGACGAGCTGACATATCGAGGGAGAATCGCGACCGGCGCCGTCTTTGAACAGTGCGTTGCCATCCCTGGAGCTACAGGACAGAAGGTAGCATCACGTCGCATTGAACTGCAACTTTACAAGCCCACTAACGATGGCGAAATGATTCTCCGATTACTGACGAATCTACCAAAAGAGCATTTCAGCGCACGCGCCATTGCTCGCCTATACAGCAAGCGCTGGCGGATCGAGACAATGTTCCAGCGGCTCGAATCGGTCTTGCACAGTGAAGTCAAGACTCTCGGACACCCGCGCGCAGCCTTGTTCGCGTTCGGTATCGCGATCCTGGCCTATAACGTGCTGACTGTCTTGCAGCGCGCGGTAAGCACCGCGCACGACTTGGTTGCCAGCGGCATTGAGCTATCGCCGTTTTATGTGGCCGTGGAGGTACGGGCGCACTATGCCGGCATGGTGATGGCTGTGCCAACCAAAGCATGGCGGCGCTACGACGCCATGTGTGCATCAGAGCTGAGCAAATTACTGCTTCAGATTGCCGCTTACGCCAAACCAAAAACGCTGCGCAAACACCCTCGCGGCCCGAAAAAAACAGTAAAAAAAGGCTACGTGGCCGGCGCTGTTGCGCGACGCCACGTATCAACGGCACGGGTATTAAAAGACGGTGCTGTCAATGTACACCTTTAAAGGGGTGGCTCTTAGAACACGTGAATTTCCTGTAATACCAGCGTGGCGCCCTCCACGCGAAAGGTGGCAGTCAGGTCCGACCAGGCGCCGTTCAGGGGCAGGGAATGACGCACCTCGGCGATCACTATGCCGCCATCCTGGCCGTCCGGGCGCTCGACGCAGCGCTCGTGCGGCGCGCCGCTGGCCTGCGCCGCCGGGGTGACCCGGTAGACCCGGCCATCCGCATACGCTTCCGGCGAACCATACCCTTCGATCACGGCGCGCAACAGCGCCGGCGTCCAGCCGTAATACGCGTCGTGCGCCGTGCGCGCATGGGCGCACGCGTAATCGCCGCGCGCCAGGTCGGCGATCCAGGCGTCGATGATGTCCAGTATCCGGGTGTCGCCGGGGGCGGCGGGCAAGTGCATGGCTTTCTTTCGTGACAGGGGAAAACGTTGCCTTCCTTTATGATGGCAGTCGCAGAATAACATCGCAACGGAACACAATGCACACACCACAGACGACGCGCGCGGCACTGGCCGCACTGCTGGGCATGGCCCTGGCCTTGCCGCTGGCGGCACAGGAACAGCCGGCCGAGAAAACGCCAACGCCAATGCCAACCTTGCAGGAGGAAGACCACAGCATGTATCTGGATGAAAATTTCATGCCCAGCAACCAGCGCGGCGCCGTGTATGCGCTGCGCACGCCGCCCGTGCGCGACGAGGCGCTGGGCGCCTGGCATGTGCGGCTCGAATTTCCCGACACGCCGGGCGTGCTGGCCTTTGAAACCTATGCCACGGATCTCTACCTGAGCCAGATCAAGTTCGTGCGTTTTCGCAAATACTACTACGAGAATGGCCAGCTGCTGCGCGAAACTTATTTCGATGCCCAGGGCGAGGAGCTGCCCGGCGGCAGCGTGTACTTCGAGAATGGCCAGCTCAAGCAAAAGGTGACGCCGCTGCCGAACGGGCGCGACAGCATCTCGGAAACGTATCACGAGAACGGCCAGCTAATGAGCCGCACGCTGTATCACGGCGACGAGATGGCCGATGGCGAGCAGGTGTCGTATGGCGCGAATGGCGCCGTCAGCAGCCGGTCTTATCAACGCAATGGCGAGATGCATGGCGTGCAGGAATCGTTTTATGCGGATGGCAAGCTGTTCCAGCGGGGACAGTTCGTCGATGGCAAGCGCGAGGGCGAGTTTGTCACGGTTGCCCAGGATGGCAGCGTGCTGGCCAGGACCGTCTGGGTGCACGGCCAGCCCGACGGCTGGTCGTTTGAAAGCCATGGCAATGGAAAACTGTCGAACAAGACGCTGTACCAGAAGGGTGCCGTGCTCAGCTTGCAAACGTGGGGACCGAATGGCCGGCCCAATTTTGCGTGGCAGAAAGACGTCCAGGGGCGCGACCACGGCGACACGACTGACTGGCATGCCAACGGCGTGCGCGCCAGCGTGACCCCGTTTGTCGAGGGCCAGCGCCACGGCTTGCTGCAGACCTGGTACAGCGATGGCAGCCTGCGGCAGATCGTGCCGTACGAACACGGCAAGAAGCAGGGCATCGAGCGCCACTGGGACCCTGCCGGCAAGCTGGTGCTGGAACAGGCGTGGCAGGATGGCCAGCCCGTGGCCGCGAAGTAGAGGGATCGCATGCTATATCGACAGACTATGCGGACCATGCGCCTGGCGCTGCTGGCGGCGTTGATTGCCTTGCCGCTGGCGGCGCAGGGCGATACGTCGTTCTATGACAACGGCCAGCTCAAGCAAAAGGTGACCCGGCTGCCGAACGGGCGCGAGCGTATTGTCGAGACTTACCATGCGAATGGCCAGCGGATGAACCGCATCCGCTACCACGGCCAGCAAATGGCCGATGGCGAGTATGTGTCGTACGGTCCGAATGGCAAGGTGAGCAGCCGCGCCTTCCTGAAAGGCGGCAAGATGCATGGGCTGCAGGAAGTGTTTTACGCCGATGGCAAGCTGTTCCAGCGCAGTCATTTTATTCATGACAAGCAGGATGGCGAGTTCCTCACCCTGGCCGAGGATGGCAAGGTGCTCGCGCGCAAGGTCTTGGTGGATGGCGAAGCCGATGGCTGGTCGTTTGAAAGCCATGACAATGGCCAGCTGGCGCAAAAGGCCCTGTACCGCAAGGGCAAGCTGCTGAGCATGCAGAAGTGGGGCAGCAACGGCAAGCCGTCGATCGCCTGGCAGCAGGACGCGCAAGGGCGCGAGCAGGGCGATGTCACGGAATGGCATGACAACGGCGTGCGCGCCCAGGTCACTCCCATGCGCGACGGCCAGCGCCACGGCTTGCTGCAGACCTGGTATAGCGACGGCAGCCTGCGGCAGATCGTGCCGTACGAACACGGCAAGAAGCAGGGCATCGAGCGCCAGTGGGACCCGGCCGGCAAGCTGGTGCTGGAGCAGGCGTGGCGCCATGGACAGCCTGTAACAGGCAGTTAGTCGAGCGCTTCCTTTGCAGGTATCATGCAGGGATTCCGGCCCGCCAGCAGGCGTGAAGCCGGCAGGATAACTGGAGGCAATGGTGGTGGAAGCGGAAGTTTCGGCGGTAGCCCGGGCGCAGGGCATGGCCTTGCAAAACATGCGCGTCGTTATGCGTGCAGCGCAGCGGCACTCGGCGCAGATCGAGAAGCAATGCGGCGTGTCTGGCGCACAATTGTGGGTGATGCAGGAATTGCTGGAGCACCCAGGCCTGCGCATGGGCGAACTGGCAAGCAAGATGTCTATCCACCAGACGACGGCCAGCAACCTGGTCGACGCGCTGGTGAAAAAAACCTATGTGCGCAAGGCGCGCGACCAGCCCGACCAGCGCGTGGTCACACTCACCCTGACGCTGGAAGGGCAAGCCGTGATCGCCGGCGCGCCGCAGCCCGCGCGCGGCCTGCTGCCCAGCGCGCTGGCCCAGCTGGACCCCGACAGCCTGGCGCACCTGAACCAGGGCTTGAACGCCTTGCTGGCCGTGGTCGCCCCAGACGACCGCCAGGCGGGCATGCAGCCGTTTCCGTTTACGATGTAGTATCCCGGCCAACCTGCAACTGCAGCGGCAACCGTTGCAGCTGCAGTTGCGCCAGCGCCCCGTACAGCGGTTCGCTGAGGACGCGCGAGACGGTGCTGGCCACCACGGCGCAGGCCATCAGGCTCAGCACCATGCCGTGGCCGTCGACCATTTCCATGACAATGATAAACGCCGTCAGCGGCGCCTGCGTGGCGGCGGCCAGGAAACCCACCATGCCCAGCGCGATCAGCGCGGGCGCGTGCGGGTAGTGCAGCAGCACGGCGATATCGTGGCCGATGCCGGCGCCGATGGCCAGCGACGGTGCGAAGATGCCGGCCGGCACGCCCGACCACACGGTCAGCCACGTCGCCACATACTTGAAAGCAACAAAGGCGGGCGAGGCGTCGCTGGAACCTTCCAGCATGGCGCGCGTGGCCACGGTGCCGCTGCCGAACGTGGCGCCATGGCTGGCGATGCCGATGGCCGCCACCAGCAAACCGCAGACGGCGGCGAACAGCACGGGCCGGCCTTTTCTCCACGCGGATAACTTCCCCAGCGGATTGCCGCGGGCGGACGCCAGCAGCAGCCGCGCGAACAGGCCGCCGGCCACGCCCGCCACCAGGGTCACGAGTAAACCTGGCAAGGCCAGCGCCAGGCCGATGGGGCCAGGGTGGATGATGCCGAAGTGGGTGGCATTGCCGTGGATGGACACGGCCATCATGCCGGCCAGCACGATGCCGGCCACGATGAGGCCGCTGTTGCGCTGCTCGGGCGAGCGCGAGAGTTCCTCGATGGCAAACATGACGCCCGCCAGCGGCGTATTGAAGGCGGCCGCGATGCCGGCCGCGCCGCCGGCCACCAGCAGGGAATGGGCGCTCACCTGCGAGTGGCGCGGCAGCCAGCGGCGCGCGGCCAGCATCACGCCGGCGGCGATCTGCACGGACGGTCCTTCGCGCCCCAGAGACAACCCTCCCAGCAAGCCGCCCGCCGTCAGGACGATTTTCGCGGCACTGAGTTTCAGCGACACGAACAGCGAACGCTGCTCGGGTGCCACGGCCGGGTCCAGCGTCGCCATCACTTGCGGGATGCCGGAGCCGGCCGCGCCCATGGCGTAGCGGCGCGTCAGCCAGACCAGCAGGGCGGCGCAAGCTGGTGTCCACAGCAGGGCGAACCACCAGGCCTTGCCATTAAAAAAGAGAAACAGGTCCAGCGCTTCCTCCGCCAGCCACGTGAAGCCCACGACGACGAGGCCCGCGATGGCGGCCATGCCGACGACGACGGCGCGCGACCACCACAGGCGCGGGTTGGCAAATTCATGCTTGAAGGCAGAGGGGATGTCGTGCAAGTGCTTCATTGCGGCAAGTCCAGGAAGGGGCGCGCAGGGCGTCGGGGAGGCTTGCCATTATATAGATGTATTTGTTCAAATGTATTCGCGGGGTTTTAATTGTGGAACGTCAGTTGCAGAACTGCTACACGAACAGTTCGTGCCGCGCGCTCTGGCTGATGGCGATGGTGGCGGGGTGGCTCAGCCGGCGTTCCGTGGTAATCGCGTAGACTTGCTCGACGAGGCTGTCGACCCGCCCCAGCGCCACCACGGCGTACTGTTCGCACACCTGGGGCGCGATGACGGTGGGCGCGAAGAACAGGCCGGCGCCGGACTGGCCGAAGGCTTTCATCATGGCGCTGTCGTCGAATTCGCCCACGATGCGCGGATGCAGATGGTTGTCGCCCAGCCACTGCAGCAAGCGCCCGTAAATGGCGAAGTCTTCGCCCGGCAGCAGCAGCGGCGCACCATCGAGGCATAGCGGAAAGTCCCCCGTCAGGGTGGCGGCCAGCGCTGGCGTACCGAACAGGGTCATGCCGCTTTCGCCCAGCAAATGGTTAAAGCCGCGCACGCTCAAATGGGCGGGCATGGGGCGGTCCGCCATGATCAGGTCCAGCCGGTGCACGGCCAGGTCCGCCAGCAGGCTGGCGAGCCGGCCTTCGCGGCAAATGATGCGCAGCGGTTCGGCCAGGCCCAGCGCGGGCGCGACCAGGCGGCAGGCGATCAGTTTCGAGACGGAATCGGCGCAGCCCACGCGGAACGTCGTCGTCGCCGAGCGCGACTGGTCGCGCACGATTTCCAGCAGTTCATCGCCCGTGTTGAAAATGCTTTCTGCATGGCTGAGGATGCGCCGGCCCGTGTCCGTCAATTCCAGCTGGCGCCCGCTGCGGCGGAACAATTCCACGCCCAGGGTGTCGGCAAACTCGCTGAGCTGCCCGGAGATCGATTGCGGCGTCAGGTGCAGCTGTTCGGCCGCGCGCGCGATGCTGCCCGTCTTGGCCACCATCCAGAAATAGCGCAAGTGCTTGAAGTTAAGTGTCGACATGCTTTTCCCTGAAGCTAATACATCGAGTTTTTCGATGTATTCGTCAATTATATTCGATTTGTTCGATGTTTATATTCAGACTATGATGGCTGCTCAATTCATGCAAGGAGAGTGCCATGGGCATCAGGATAGAAACAGACAGTTGCGGAGGCCACCGATGAACGGCCTGGAGAGCATTGCAACGGCACCCATGTGGGCCGGCTTCATCGCCTTTGTCCTGGTGATGCTGGCGCTGGACTTGTTCGTTTTCGGCGGCAACAAGGCGCACAAGGTCAGCGTCAAGGAAGCGGCGACGTGGTCGCTCGTGTGGGTCAGCCTGGCCCTGCTGTTCAACGGCGGCCTGTGGTGGTATCTGAACGGCACGGCCGGACCCGAAATCGCCAACCAGAAGGCGCTGGAATTTTTCTCCGGCTACCTGATCGAGAAAGCGCTGTCGGTCGATAACGTGTTCGTCTTCCTGCTGATCTTCAGCGCCTTCCAGGTGCCGATCCAGTACCAGCGCCGGGTGTTGATTTACGGCGTGCTGGGCGCGATCGTCATGCGCGCCGTAATGATCATGGCCGGCGCATGGGTGGTAAGCGAGTTCAGCTGGGTGCTGTACCTGTTTGGCGCGTTCCTCTTGATTACCGGTATGCGCATGCTGGTGGCGGCCGACTCAGAGCCGGACGTGGCGAACAACCCCTTGCTGCGTTTTGCCCGCCGCCACTTGCGGGTAGCGGACGGCGACCACGGCGAGCGTTTCTTCGTGGCAAAAGGCGGCTTGCGCTATGTCACACCGCTGTTCCTGGTGCTGATCCTGATCGAGGTGACGGACCTGGTCTTCGCGGTCGATTCGATCCCGGCGATTTTCGCCATCACGACGGACCCGTTCATCGTCTTCACGTCGAACCTGTTCGCCATCATGGGCTTGCGTGCCCTGTACTTCCTGCTGGTGGATGTGGCTGACCGCTTCCACATGCTCAAGTATGGCCTGGCGATGGTGCTGGTGTTCATCGGCGCCAAGATGCTGATCATGCCGTGGTACCACGTGCCGGTGGAAGCTTCGTTGCTGGTGGTGGCAGTGCTGATCGTATCGAGTTGCGTGGCGAGCGTGTTCATCACCCGCAGCGACAAAAAGTAAATGCCGTACCGCGCGCCCTGCAATGGCGGGGCGCGCTTTTCAAACTCACAATGGAAGAAACATTATGCGTACGTATGAAACAAACAGTCCCCAGGCAGCGGGACGTATTCTGGCCTTGATGATGGTAGTCGATGGCAACCTGGCCAGCGCCGAGCTGCAAGCCATGCACCGCAGCAAGATCCTCGAGCATATCGACCTGGCGCCGGCCGCTTTTCAACAGTTGCTGCAAGACTTGTGCGACGACATGCTGACCTCGACCGTGCATGGCGCGGTACAGCTGGCCAATGGCGTGATCGACAGCCTGCTCGATGAAATCGATGACCCGGACTTGCGCCGCAAGCTGCTGCAAGCCATGTGGAAGATCGCCGATGCGGACGACTGGCTGGCCGATGGCGAAGCCGTGCTGCTGGCCCGCGCCAGCGCCGTGTGGTCGGCGGAAACGAACTTCCGCGCGCATGCCGGCTGATGCACATCAAGCCGTCTTGTGCCCCATGGCAATGACGGCGGCGCCAGCCAGGGCCAGGCCCACGCCAGCGATGTCCGTCCAGGCGGGCGTGATGCCGTCCACCAGCCACAGCCATCCCAGCGCCGTGGCGATATAGATGGCGCCATACGTGGCATACACCCTGCCGCTGGCGGCTGGATGCAAGGTCAGCAGCCACACGAAGATCAAGAGGCTGATAGCGGCCGGCAACAGCAGCCAGGCGCTGCCCTTGTTGCTCAGCCACAGCATGGGCAGGTAGCAGCCCAGCAGTTCAGCCACGGCCGTGACGGTAAACAGCCCGAAAGTGCGGGCAAGACTGGTCCATTCGATGGCGTCGCTCATGGTGTTCCTGTGATGTGGTCAAGGCGCCATTCTAGCTGCCGGGCTGCCGGCACTGCTATGATCGGGTTCGGATATCCGAGGAGAACACCATGACGACGACCCCGGCGCCGCGCGCCTTGCTGCAAGCCATGTTCCAGGCCGCCATCGCAGCGGCCCAGCCATCGCATTGCATACCGCCCCATCTGCCGCCCGCGCCCAAGGGACGGCTGATCGTCATCGGCGCCGGCAAGGCGTCGGCCGCCATGGCGCAAGCCGTGGAGCGGCACTGGCCGGGGCCGCTGTCGGGACTGGTGGTCACGCGCTACGGCTATGCCGTGCCGTGTGACCGCATCGAGATCGTGGAAGCGTCGCACCCCGTGCCGGACCAGGCCGGGATGGACGCGGCGCGGCGCATGCTGGATCTGGTCGCCAACTTGCAGGCCGAGGACACCGTACTGTGTTTGATTTCGGGCGGCGGCTCGTCGCTGCTGGCCTTGCCGCTGGACGGCATCAGCCTGGAAGACAAGCAAGCCTTGAACCGCGCGCTGCTGGCGTCGGGCGCCACCATCGGCGAAATGAATTGCGTGCGCCGCCATTTGTCCGCCATCAAGGGTGGCAGGCTGGCGGCCGCCTGCCATCCGGCGCAAGTCATCACCCTGGCCATTTCCGACGTGCCCGGCGACAAGCTGGGCGATATCGCTTCCGGCCCCACGGTGGGCGACGCGACGACGTGCGAGGACGCGCTGGCCATCGTGCGCCGCTACGGCATGGACTTGCCGGACAGCATACGCGCAACGCTGGAAAGCGGGCGCGGCGAATCCGTGAAACCCGACGACCCGCGCCTGGCGCGCACGCAGACGACCCTGATCGCCACGCCGCAGATGGCCCTGGAAGCGGCGGCAGCCGTGGCGCGCGCGGCCGGTATCACACCGTATATATTAGGCGACAGCCTGGAAGGCGAGGCGCGCGACGTGGGCAAAGTCATGGCCGGCATCGCGCTGCAAACGGCCATGCGGGGCCAGCCGTTTCCCGCCCCGTGCGTGCTGCTGTCGGGCGGCGAAACGACGGTCACCGTGCGCGGCAACGGGCGCGGCGGGCGCAACGTGGAATTCCTGCTGGCGCTGGGCATCGCGCTGGACGGACACGCGGGCATCCACGCGCTGGCCGGCGACACGGATGGCGTCGACGGCCAGGAAGACATCGCCGGCGCGGTTCTGGCGCCGGACACCCTGCGGCGCGCCTGGGCGCTGGGCACCAAGCCGCGCGACAGCCTCGACAACAACGATGGCCACGGTTTCTTCCAGGCGCTGGGAGATTCCGTGATTACTGGCCCGACCTTGACGAATGTCAATGATTTCCGGGCCATCCTGATTACCTGATTAATTAAAATTTTCCAGCACGATCTTGCCCTTGGCCGTATTGCTTTCCAGCAGGGCATGCGCGCGTTTCAAATTTGCCGCGTTGATCGTGCCAAAGCGCTCGGCCACGGTGGTCTTGATGACGCCTGCGTCGACCAGTTGCGCCAGCTCTTCCAGCAAAGCGTGCTGCTGCACCATGTCTTCCGTCTGGAACAGCGAACGGGTAAACATCAATTCCCAGTGCAAGGACACGCTCTTGCCCTTGAACTTGCGCACGTCAATGTGCTCGGGGTCGTCGATCAGGGCAAATTTCCCCTGCGGCGCGATCAGTTCGACGATTTGCTCGAAATGCTGATCCGTCTGGTTCAGGCTGATGACGTAATCGACTGGCGGCAAGCCCAGGCGCGTGATTTCGGCGGCCAGCGGCAGGCTGTGGTCGATCACGTGGTGCGCGCCCAGTTCTTTGACCCAGTCGGCCGTTTCCGCGCGCGAGGCCGTGCCGATGACGGTGACCCCCGTCAACTGCCGTGCCAGTTGCACCAGCACGGAGCCGACACCGCCCGCCGCGCCGATCACCAGCAGGGACTTGCCCGTGAGGCTCTTGTCGCGGCTGAGCTGCAAGCGGTCGAACAGCAATTCCCAGGCCGTAATGCTGGTGAGGGGCAGGGCGGCGGCCTGGGCGAAATCGAGGCTGGCCGGCATGTGGCCGACGATGCGCTCGTCGACTAATTGAAATTCGCTGTTGCTGCCGGGGCGGTTGATGGCGCCCGCGTACCAGACTTTATCTCCCGCCTGGAACAGGGTCACGTCGGGGCCGACGGCCGTGACGACGCCGGCCGCATCCCAGCCCAGCACTTCCGGCTGACCGTCTTGCGGCGCGCGGTTCTTGCGCACCTTGGCGTCGACGGGGTTGACGGAGATGGCGTGCACGGCGACGAGCAGGTCGCGCCCCGTGGCGACGGGCGTGGGCAGCTCGATGTCGAGCAGGGCGTCGGCATCGGTGATGGGCAGGCTGTGGTGGTAGGCGATGGCTTTCATGATTATCCTTGGTCAAGAGTGGGCAGGCGATGACGTATGATGGTTGCTTTCGCGTCCGGGAAAAAGAGGGCGCGTACCGAAACACTTTCAAAGGAATGCTGAAAATTGCTGCGACTCGATGACTTGCAGGTGTTTGTGCGCACGGCCGACCGGGGCAGTTTGTCGGCGGCCGCGCGCGAGATCGGCATTTCGCCCGCGCTGGCCAGCGCCGCCGTCAAGCGCCTGGAAGGGGAGCTGGGCTTGCGCCTGCTGGCCCGCACGACCCGTTCGCTGAGTTTGACGGCGGAAGGCACGCAATACCTGGAACACGCGCGCGAAGCCTTGCGCCTGCTGCGCGCGGGCCACGACGCGCTGCTGGCCGGCAAGGACAGTTTCGGCGGAACCTTGAAAATTGCCATGCCGTCCGACCTGGGCCGCAACCTGATGCTGGGCTGGCTGGACGAATTTCAGTCGCGCCACCCGAAGCTGCAGTACCAGCTCAGCGTCAGCGACCGCGTGGCCGACATGGTGCGCCAGCAAGTCGATATTGCCCTGCGTTACGGGCAGCAGGACGATTCGAGCATGGTCGCCATGCCGATCGCGCCCGCCAACGACCGCGTGCTGGTGGCGTCGCCCGCTTACCTGCGCGAGCACGGCCCCCTGCTGGCGCTGGAAGACTTGTCGCAACGTAATTGTCTGCGCTTCGCGCTGGAAGATGGCTTGCACGACCGCTGGACTTTTTATCGCTTGCCGCAGCGCGAGCAAGTCACCGTGCAAGTGAGCGGCAACCGCAGCGCCGACGATGCCGACCTGGTGCGGCGCTGGGCCGTGGCGGGCCTGGGCATCGCCTATAAATCGCGGCTCGACGTTGCCGGCGACGTGGCGGCCGGCCGCCTGCAGGTGTTGCTGCCCGAGGTGGCGGGCGAGGCCACGCCCTTGCAGCTGGTATGCATGCACCGGGCCCAGGTGACGCCGCTGGTGCTGCAGCTGCGCGATTTCTTGCGCGACAAATGTGCGGAATGATCAAAATAGCATTATTGATTACAACTCGTTGCAAATGGCAATCATGCGCAGGTCAAGCTGGGCGTACCCTCAGGTATTCTGCATGAAACCGCTTGAAGGATTGCCATGAGCCCGAACCGACTGTTGCCGACGACCTTGATGTGCCTGCTGTTGCTGGCCGGCTGCGCCGCGACGGCACCGCCGGCCGCGCAGCATGCCGCCGCCGCGCCCGACAATGCCGCGCAAGGCATCGCCATGCTGGAACGGGTCAGCTGGGGCGTGAACGGGGGCAGCGTGCGCCAGTTACAAAAGGAAGGCTGGAGCGCCTACCTGCAGACACAGTTGCATCCAGGAAAAATCAGCCTGCCGCCCGCCGTGCAGGCGCAGATCGACGCCATGACGATCAGCCAGGTGCCGCTCGATCAATTGGTGATGTCGATGGAGCAAAAGCGCAAGGAGTCGGCCGCCGTCATGGATGACATGGCAAAGCAGCAGGCGCAAAAGGATTACCAGCAGGAACTGAACCGCCTGGCGCGCGAGGCGGCCACGCGTTCGCTGTTGCTCGACGTGTATTCGCCCAACCAGCTGCAGCAGCAACTGAGCTGGTTTTGGCTCAACCATTTCAGCGTGCACCAGGGCAAGCACAACTTGCGCGCCATGGTGGGCGATTACGAGGCGAACGCCATCGCCCCGCATGCCCTGGGGAAATTTCGCGACTTGCTGGGCGCGACCGTCCACCATCCGGCCATGTTGCGCTACCTGGACAATGAAGCCAACGCCGTCAAACGCATCAATGAAAATTATGCGCGCGAACTGATGGAGCTGCACACGCTGGGCGTCAACGGCGGCTACAGCCAGGCTGACGTGCAGGAACTGGCGCGCATCCTGACGGGCGTTGGCGTCAACCTGGGACCGGATACGCCGAAGGTGAAGCCGGCGCTGCAATCGCAATACGTGCGCCGGGGCTTGTTCGAATTCAATCCGAACCGTCACGATTACGGCGACAAGCAATTCCTCGGACAAACGGTGAAGGGCAGGGGGCTGGCCGAACTCGACGAAGCGCTGGACCGCCTCAGCCGCAGTCCCGCCACCGCGCACTTTATCAGCGGCAAGCTGGCCCAGTATTTCGTCGGCGACAATCCTCCCGCGCCGCTGGTGGCGCGCATGGCCGCCACCTTCCAGCACAGCGACGGCATGATCGCCGACGTGCTGCAGACCATGTTCAACAGTCCCGAATTCAGGCAATCGCTGGGCAAGAAATTCAAGGACCCCATGCATTATGTGGTGTCGGCCGTGCGCCTCAGCTATGACGACAAGCCCATCCTCAACGCGGGCCCCATGCTGAACTGGCTTTCGCGCATGGGCCAGCCCCTGTACGGACGCCAGACGCCCGATGGCTATCCCATGACGGATGCGTCCTGGGCCAGTCCCGGCCAGATGACGACGCGCTTCGATATCGCCCGCACCATCGGTTCGGGCAGCGCCGGCCTGTTCAAGACGGATGGCCCGCAGCCGCAGGAAAAAGTGGCGTTTCCCCAGCTGGCCAGCGCCCTGTATTACCAGTCGCTGCAGCCAGGTTTGAGCCCCGCCACGCGCCAGGCGCTGGAGCAGGCCGCTTCGCCGCAGGAGTGGAACACGTTTCTTCTTTCCTCGCCAGAAATGATGCACCGCTAAAGGAATCGCCATGAACCGTCGTGACTTGTTGAAAGCCCTGGCCGCCGCGCCCTTGCTGTCGCATGCGGGCAGCTTGCTGGCCGCACCCGCCACGGATGCCCGGCTGTTGTTCGTCTTTTTGCGCGGCGGCTATGACGCGAACAATTTGCTGGTGCCGGTCGGCAGCGATTTTTACTATGCATCGCGGCCGAATATTGCCATTGCGAAACCTGGTACGGAAAACGGCGCGCTGACCTTGAATAGCGATTGGGCCTTGCATCCGGCCTTGCGCGAAACCATCTACCCCATGTTCAACGGCGGCGAGGCGGCCTTCATCCCGTTTGCGGGCACGACGGATTTGACGCGCAGCCATTTCGAGACGCAGGACAGCATCGAGCTGGGGCAGGAACTCGGCGGCCGGCGCGACTTCCGCTCGGGTTTTTTGAACCGGCTGGCGCAAAGCCTGAATGCCAATCAGGGTAATCACGCCATTTCCTTCACGGACCAGCTGCCCCTGATCTTCCAGGGCGGCGTGCAAGTGCCGAACATGGGGCTGCGCTCGGTGGGCAAGTCGGGCATCGATGCGCGTCAAAGCCAGCTCATCGCCGCCATGTACAAGGGCACGCCCTTGCAGCAGCCGGTCAGCGCGGGCTTTGCCGTGCGCGACGATGTGACGAAGGAATTGACGGGAGAGATGCAGGCGGCCAACCGCAACGCCATCAGTACCAAGGGTTTTGAACTGGAAGCGCAGCGTATCGCCCGCTTGATGAAGGACAAATACAATATCGGCTTCGTCGACGTGGGCGGCTGGGATACGCACGTGGGGCAGGGCGGCGCCAGCGGCTACCTGGCGGGGCGCTTCGATGAGCTGGGACGGGGCCTGGCCGCGTTTTCGCAGGAGATGGGCAGTGCATGGCGCAATACCGTGGTGGTGGTGGTCAGCGAATTTGGCCGCACCTTCCGCGAAAACGGCAACCGCGGCACGGATCACGGCCACGGCAGCGTGTTCTGGGTGCTCGGTGGCGGTATCAAGGGCAAGCAGGTGGCGGGCGAGCAGGTGGCGATTTCGCAGGCGAATCTGTTCCAGAACCGCGACATGCCCGTGCTGAATGAATACCGGGCCGTGCTGGGCGGCTTGCTGCGCCGCACCTTCGGCTTGACGCCAGCGCAACTCGATCACGTGTTTGCCGGCGTCAAGCCGGTGGAACTGGGGCTGGTGTGATGTAACGAACCTCCGTGTTACGCTACGCCTGCGCAACTGGCGCGTAACTAAGCCTCCGTCCCTGTTCCCGGTGCGGGGCACGAATGGAGTGGTATGACCGATACCCAGCGCGACATCGTCAGCGCAGGCTTTTCCCTGGCCTTGATTGCCGTGACGGCCTTCGTCATGCAGCGTTTCTTTTTGCCGCTCGTGTGGGCCGGCATCCTGTGCGTGGCCACCTGGCCCTTGTACCTGCGCGTGCGCGCGGCGCTGGGCCAGCGCACCATTATCGCGGCAGCCGTGCTGACCCTGGCGTTCGCCTGCATCTTCATCATTCCCGTGCTGTTCGGCGTGGCGCAGGCCGCGCGCGAAGTGCCCGTGCTGGCCAATTTTGTCGTCCATGCGAATACCGACGGCTTGCCCGTGCCGGACTGGGTGGCGCACATTCCGCTGGCCGGCAGCGCCATCGGCGACTGGTGGCTAGCCACCCTGAGCCAGCCCCACGGCCTCGGCCACTTCTTTGCGGGCAGCGCCGTGGGCGGCTTTCATTCCGCGCGCGACATCCTGAAAATCCTAGGCGCGGACGTATTCCACCGCCTGGTCGACTTCGGCCTGGCCTTTTTGTGCCTGTTTTTCTTTTACAAGGATGGTGAAGCGCTGACGCGTCAGATCACGGCTGTCGGCAGCCACTTCTTGCGCCCCGAACGGTGGGGCCGCTATGCGCAAAAGATCCCGACGGCCATCCGCGCTACAGTCAACGGCCTGGTGCTGGTGGGTCTGGCCGAAGGCGTGCTGATCGGTATCGCCTATGCGATTGCCGGCGTGCCGTCGCCGGCCCTGTGGGCGTTTGCCACCGGCATCCTGGCCATCATTCCGTTTGGCGCGCCGCTCGCGTATGTGTGCGCCGCCGCCTTGCTGGTCTTCCAGGGCAATGTGGGCGCCGCCATCGGCGTGGCCGCGTGGGGCACCGTGGTGCTGTTCGTGGCCGACCACTTCGTGCGTCCCGGCATGATCGGCAACGCCACCCGCCTGCCCTTCCTGGCCGTGTTGTTCGGCATTCTGGGCGGCGTGGAAACCCTGGGCCTCGTGGGTCTGTTCATCGGCCCCGTCGTGATGGTGCTGTTCGTCACGCTGTGGTACGAGGCAAATGTGTTCGACAAGCTGCCGCCTGCCAACGCTGTTGCCAATACACCTGCCAGCCCGGCCGCACCGGAACGCACGCAGTAATGAGGGGTTGGCCAGCGTTGCCGCTGGCCGGTACTGAGGCGTTCCCGGCGTGGCCGGACGAGCTGACTTTACAACAGGGTGCGAGCACCTTGTTTTAAAGTCATTCTTAATGCGCCTTGGATAAAATGAGGAGCCAACGGCGCATCAGCAGCACTTCAACATAGCCCGGCTCGATGCCCGTACCGCACTCGATCAAGGGATTGACGGTGTAGTAGCGCTTGCGGAAGTCGCGGCAGACGAGGATTTCGCGCTTGCCCATGCGGACGAGGAAAGAGCTTGGGGCGTATTCCAGGCCGAACCGTGAGCCAAAACCGCTATTCAATGTTGCCATGACAATTCCTTTGAGGGAGATGTGTTGAACGAGTCATCAGAATAGCATAACTACTGTATGAAAACACAGCTACTGTATGAATAAACAGTATTTTTTTACGGGTGTGGTTTTTTTGATCATCACCAGGGACATGAAAGAGAGATGAGTTTGCAAGAGAAAAATGACATGGGCATGACCACGGGCTGGACCACGAAACTGCGGCGCTTCGTCGAGGCGCGCCTGTCGCCCGAAGGCGAGCTGGGCCTGCATATGACGGTGGGCGTGGCGCTGATGCTGGTGGCCATCGTGGTGTTCCACGAGATCGCCGAAGCGGTGATGGGTATGGCCCAAATTACCGTGATCGACCTGCAGGTGGCGCAGTGGTTCAACCAGCATGCCGTGCCGTGGATCACCAGCTGCCTGCTGGTCGTCACGCACCTGCACGGCGTGATCGGCGCCATCACCCTGGCGACCCTGCTGGGCTGGTATCTGCACCGCAAGGGCGCCACCTACTGGTTGTTTACCCTGGTCATTACCATGCCGGGCGTCATGTTTTTGAACCTGCTGCTAAAGTACATTTTTGTCCGCGCGCGGCCCAGCTTTGACGAACCCATCCTGCAGACGGCCCTGAGCACGTACAGCTTTCCGAGTGGCCATACGGCCACCTCGACGGCCCTGTACGGCTTGCTGGCTGCCTACCTGATTTGCCAGACGGCGCCGGGCGCCTGGGGCAAGCGCATCGCCATCGCGCTGGGGGCCTTCCTGATGGCGGCGCTCGTGGGTTTCAGCCGCATCTACCTGGGCGCGCATTACCTGAGCGATGTGCTGGCGGCCATGGCGGAAAGCTATGGCTGGCTGGCCATCTGCATCGCCGGCGTGTCGACCCTGCGCCGCCGCCGGCATATCCGGCAAACCACATAAGGGGAATGATCCTGAGTAAAATTGCAGTCATCATCAACGGGGGCGCCGGCTGTGGCTATGCGCCCGATTGGGCGCAGCAGCTCGAAGCACAGTTCCTGGCCGTAGGCCTCGACGCCGCCATCACCCTGGCGCAAAGCGGCGCCGACATGATCGCCACGGCCGAGCAAGCCTTGCGCGATGGCGCGCCCATCGTCGTGGCCGGTGGCGGCGACGGCACCATCAATGCCGTCGCCTCCGTCGTTGTCGGCAGCGGCACGCCGTTTGGCGTTTTGCCGCTGGGCACCCTGAACCATTTCGCCAAGGATTTGAATATTCCTTTGGCGCTTGATGCGGCCATCGCCAATGTGGCGCACGGCGTGCCGCACCAGGTCGACGTGGGCGAGGTGAATGGCCGCATCTTCCTGAATAATTCCAGCCTGGGTCTGTATCCCGATATTGTGCGCGATCGCGAAAAGCAGCAGCGCCGGCTGGGACGTGGCAAGTGGCTGGCCTTCAGCTGGGCGCTGGTGGCGGCTTTGCGCCGCTATCCGTTTCTCAGCGTGCAATTGAAACTCAACGACGCCGTGCATGCGCGCCGCACGCCTTTCGTCTTCATCGGCAATAATGAGTATCTGATGGAAGGCTTGAATATCGGCGAGCGCGAACGGCTCGATGGCGGCCGGTTGAGCCTGTACGTGGCGCAGCGTCCGGGCCGCCTGGGCTTGCTGAAACTGGCCTTGCACGCGCTGTTCGGCAAACTGTCGCAAGCCAAGGATTTCGATATGCTGACGGCCAATGACCTGGAAATTGCCACGCAACACCGCCGCCTGCGCGTGGCCACCGATGGCGAAGTGACCATCATGAATACGCCGCTGCGCTACCGCATCCGTCCCGCCGCGCTGGACGTGATCGTGCCCGCGCGGGCGCCAGCCCAGGAGTAGGCCATGCGTACCCTCGTGCATTTATCCGATTTGCATTTTGGCAAGGTCGATGCGGCCCTGCTGGCGCCCCTGCGCTCCCTGGTCGAGCGCCTGGAGCCGGACGTCGTCGTCGTTTCCGGCGACCTGACGCAGCGCGCCCGCAGCGTTCAATTCCAGCAGGCGCGGGCTTTTCTCGACAGTTTGCCGGGGCCGCAGGTCGTGGTGCCGGGCAACCATGACGTGCCCCTGTATAACGTCTTTTCCCGCTTCCTGACGCCGCTGGTGAAATACCGGCGCCATGTGACGGACGATTTGTCGCCCGAATACGTGGACGAGGAAATCGCCGTGCTGGGCATCAACACGGCCCGCTCCCTGACGTTCAAGGATGGCCGCATCAGCCACGAGCAGATCGATGTGCTGCGTGAACGCCTGGGCCGTTTGCCGCCCGGTCTGACGCGCATCATCGTCACGCATCATCCATTCGACTTGCCCGAGCATTTCGACAAGGATGACCTGGTGGAGCGCGCGCCGCTGGCGCTGCAAATGTTTTCCGAATGTGGCGTGGACCTGTTGCTGGCCGGCCATTTTCACGCCAGCCATGCAGGCGACACCTCGGCGCGCTACAAGATCGACGGCTACGCCGCCCTGATGGTGCAGGCGGGCACGGCCACGTCCACGCGGGGCAGGGGCGAGTCGAACTCGTTCAATGTCATCCGCATCGAAGACAGCGGCATCCGGGTCGAGCGCTACAGCTGGAGTGACGAGAAGGCCGACTTTGAAAAAGTCAGCACGGAAGCGTTCGAGCGCCAGGGGGGCGTGTGGGCCAGCTTGCGGCCGCTGTAGGTCGGATTAGCGCGGCGAAGCCGCGCGTAATCCGACGCTATTGTTGGCTTTGGTGGTTTTCGTGATGGTGTCGGCTTACGCTGCGCTAAGCCGACCTACGCCGACCTACGCCGACCTGCACCGGTAGCAGGAGTGGCCGGCAAAATGGCCAGGGCTAGGCGCGTTGCCGAAGACAGTACGAATAGTACGGCGAGGCAATGCAACAACGCCCTGGACTTTTTGACGGCTACTCCCTTACAGCCAATAGTTCATGAAGCGCGCCGCCCATTCCTTCATGCGGTCCGAGATGGGCCGCGTTTCCCATTTCGCCCTGGTGATCTCTTCCGAGTCGCGCAAGTCTTCCTGGAAGGCGTTTTCCATTTCGCGGCCGAAGCTGTCGCCCAGCACGATCACGTTCAGTTCGCTGTTATGCAGGAAGCTGCGCATGTCGATGTTGGTCGAACCCACGGTCGACCAGGCGCCGTCGATGACGGCCGTCTTGGCGTGCAGCACGGCCAGTTTTAAATGAAAAATGCGGATGCCGCCGGCCAGCAACTGGTCGTACAGTGCGTGTCCCGCATGGAACACCAGGCCGCTGTCCGACACGCCGGGCAGCACCACGGTGACGTCCACGCCCCGCTTGGCGGCGGCCACCAGCGCATCGACCGTCTGCTGGTCGGGCACGAAATAGGCGGACGTGATGTGGATCGATTTCCTGGCTTCCTGGATGGCTAAAATATACGCCTTGTAGATTTCAAAGCCGCCGTCCGGTTCGCTGGCTACCACGCGCACCAGCTTGTCGCCCACTTCGGACAGCACGGGGAAGTAATTGGCGTCCGGCAAGTCGGCCTGGTCTTGCTGGGCCCAGGTGCGGATGAACAGCCACTGGAAGGCGGCCACGGCCGGGCCTTCCACTTTCACGTGGGTATCGCGCCAGCCCACGTCCTTCTTGTCGGTGGGTTTCGATTTCGAGCGGAACAGCGAGCTTTTCGCATAGGTATCGCTGATATTGACGCCGCCCGTAAACGCCGTCTTGCCGTCGACGATCAGCACCTTGCGGTGGTCGCGGTTGTTGATCTTCCAGTCGTCGCCCTTCAGCTTGGCCGGATTGACGGGGTTGAAGGCCACCAGGCGCACGCCGGCCGCGCGCATGCGCTCGAAAAACGCCTGTGGCACGCCGATCGTGCCCACGCTGTCGTAGATGACGTTGACCGTCACGCCCGATTGCTGCTTTTCGATGAGCATATCGGCAAATTTCATACCCAGCGGGTCCTGGTCAAAGATGTACGTTTCCAGGTTGATGCTGTGCTTCGCCTCGCTGATGGCCTGGAACATGGCGGCCATCGTTTGCGGGCCGTCAAACAGCAGGGTCACCTTGTTGCCCTTGATCAAAGGCACGCCCGTGGCCGCCTCTTCCAGCGCGGCCTGGGTTTTCAAGTCCATGCCGGACTTGGCCCAGCGCTTGTTGAGCAGGGCGGCGCGGCTGTTGACGTTCAGCAAGGCGCCCTTGCCCGTGATCACATTCGGCCTGGCCACGGGGGCCAAGGTGGTGTTGAGGTTCTTGACATTGGGCAGCGAGGCGCATGCAGCCAGGGTCCAGCACAGCAGTAGGGCGGTGAGGCAGGATTGCATGCGCCTGGTGGTCATTTTTGAGCCTTGGTCGTGGGTGACAGGTTTGCCGTATCATCGGCCAGTGCCAGGGGTGGCGGGTTTTTCGAACCGAAGAAGAAGACGATGGGCGAGCGCAGGAAGCGCTTGCCCAGAATCTTCAACAATTGCATGCCGTGCTTGAAGCGCACCTGGCGCGAACGCAGGGCTACCCACAGGGCCAGGCCGAAGCTGACCAGCAGGTTGGCCGTGCCTATGGCGAAGATGCCCGACAGCGACTTGACGGCCAGCTGCCAGCTCATGTTGTGGTCCAGTCCCACCAGCGCCGTGGCGAAGTTGGCGGCCGAGAAGGTGATGTGGCGTATATCGATGGGCAAGCCGATCAGGAAACCCAGGGTGCCGATGGAGCCCAGCAGGATACCGAAATAGAAATTCCCCATCAGGCCGCCCAGGTTGTTTTCCAGGTACAGGCCCAGCCGCTGCAAGCGATCCTGGCCGATGACGCGGCCCAGGCCGCGCAATTGCGCGATGCGCTGTGCCCAGCGCGTGTACAGCGCTTGGTTGTCATAGTAGCCGGAAATCAGGCCGGCCACGAACAGGCACACGCCGGCAATCATGGCGTAGAAAATGGCGGGGCTGCCGATGGGGTCGATATCGTGCAGCAAGTGCATGGCTTTTTCCGGCGACACCAGGTGGTGGCCCGTGATCGCCTTGTAGCCGAGCGCGATCAGCCACGCCGTGGGGATGGCTGTGGCCAGGTTGCCCAGCACGGCCATGTTTTGCGTGCGGAAGACCTTGTTGATCAGTTCCGCCATGCTGTCGAGGTCGATATTCCGGCCATCCTTGCTGTGCAGGCCGGCGGCGATGCGCGAGGCCGTCATGGCCGGCTGCTTGGTGGCCACCGTGAAGTGCAACAAGTGGATGAACATGAAGCCGATCGAGTAATTCATGCTGAACATGAACGCTTCGACCAGCGGCGCCGAGCGCAGATACGACATCAGGATCTTGAACAACGCCATGAAGCCGATGATCACGCCCGCGCCCGCGGACGAGAGGAACATGGCGCCCATCTCGCGCCGGTTTTCCGCGATGTAGTGCTCGCCCGTGCGGCTGGCGTTTTCCGTCACATTGCGCGCCAGCAAGTTGATATTGTCGGAAAACAGGTCGCTGACCTTGTATTTGTGGTTATGCGCGCGGATCAGTTCCAGCGCCAGCCCCACGGCGCCCGCGCGGCGGCGGCTGACCGGTTGCGGGTGCAGCAAGTCTTGCGTGGCGTCCACCGTGATGGCGGCGATATCCACGTTGCTCGATGCGGGCAGCTCGCCGCTCGTGTCGACGAGGAACAGCAGCTTGCGCAGGCGGTCGATGCTTTGCGCCAGCGCCACCAATAAATAGGTGAGGGGAATGCTGGTGCCCTGGTACAGCGCCTTCTTGCGGATCTTGGCGATGACGGCATCGCACTGGTCCAGCATCACCAGCAGGTGGCGCGCATCCTCGATGTGCTCGATGTTGCCTTGCAGTAAATTCGTGTAAGCGTCCAGGTAGGCGTTCACTTCCGTGTTCTGCACCATGAATGGCGACTGGAACACTTCGATTTCATTGTGGAAACGCGTCAGCTCCGGTTCCAGTCCCATGGCGCAGACGCGGTAGGACAGGGTGCGGATCGCGTCGAGTATGCCGGGCAGCATGATATTGCCATCGCCGACGGCCAGTTCGATGTCGTCGCTGGTGAGCACGTCGAACAGCTCCAGCCAGTCCGTGGCGGGCACATTGATGATCCACAAATAATCGGTCTTCAGGTACAGCACCTGGTCGAGCGCGTCGTTCAGGTATTCGTCGCCCAAGGCGGGCGGCAGCATGCGGTAGGCGATGCGGCGTTTCAATTCGGTGAAAAAACCGCTGTTCGACAGCACGCCGATGTCCGTGTACAGGCTGGCGTGGCGGCGCGCGGCCAGCACGCGCAGCACGTATTCGTGCAGGGCGCGCGCTTGCGCGGGGTTACCTTTGAGAAGCTGGCGCAGGGTGCGCACGTTGGCGATCGCGGTAGCGCTGTCGTGCGGGCGCTTGGGACGCAGTGAGTTGAATAATTCCACCAGCAAGTCGATATTGCTGGAGTTCGGGTCAATGCGTTCGAGGATAGCTAGCATGCAGAAAAACGGGCGAGCCGCTGTCGGTAAAACCAGTAGTGTACCGCCTGCGTCAAATCGCGCAACGTTCGCCACCGAACATTGCTTTGCGGCAGGGCCTGCTTTTCACGCCATTTTGTCGCAGATTGCCACAATCATGGTCACTCTTGCGTGTTGTCAGTGTGCGACTCTTTTCCCGGGACTAAGCTGAAGTTTCTGTGGCACAACGCACGGATGGCTGGACAAAAAGCGAGGATAAGGTAACACTAAGATCAGACACACAGCGCATGTCCTGATCAATACCGGGAAGTTTCACCCACGTCACCGAGATATTTATCATGAAGACCTCGTATTTTGCGCTTGCTGTGATAGGGATGGGGCCATTCGCGCTGGGCGCAACGGCCCAGGCCGCCGATGGCGCGGGCAGTGCCGCATCCAGTAACGTTGCCGTGTACGGCGTGCTCGACGCGGGCATCGTTGCCGAACGGGGCTGTGCCGCCAATTGCGCCGGCAGCAAGGTGTCCGGCGGCGTCGCGTCCGGCTCGCGCCTGGGGCTGCAGGGCCGTGAAGCGCTGGGCAATGACGTGTCCGCCGTATTTGCCCTGGAAGCGGGCGTGCAGAACGACACGGGCCAGTCGGAAGACGGCCGTCTGTTCGGCCGCCAGGCTTACGTGGGCCTCGACAGCCGCCTGGGCGCGCTGACTCTGGGGCGCCAGTACAACCTGCAATACCTGGCGCTCACCGATGTGGCCGACCCGTTCAAGGGCGGCATGGCCGGCAGCGCCAGCAACTTGGCCGGCTACAGCGTGAAACGCTACGACAATACCGTCAAATACGTGTCGCCTGCCTTGCGCGGCGTGTCCGCCAGCGCCATCTACAGTTTTGGCGAGTCGCCGTACAGCAGCGCCAACAACCGCGCGTATGGCGCCACCCTCGGCTATTCGGCCGGTGCCGTGAATCTCAGTGTGTCGCACCAGCGCAAGAACAACTTCATCCTCGCCTCCGGCACCTTGCCCGCCATCGACATGTCGTCGCGTAACACCCTGATCGCGGCAAATGTCGACCTGAAAGTGGCCACCGCCTTTGCCGCCGTGGGCGTGAACAAGGGCTATGGCAGCTCGCCGTGGGACCCCAGCAATGCGTACAGCTCGCTGGCCCTGTCGATGTCGTCCTCGGACAGCCGCGACACCTTGCTGGGCGTGTCCGTGCCCGCGGGCGGCTTCAAGCTGCTGGCGTCCTGGGTGCGCAAGGATGACCGCGACCTGGCCAACCGCGACGCCACGCAGGTCGCCGTCGGCCTTACGTATTCGCTGTCAAAACGTAGCGATTTCTACGCGTCCTACGCGAAGATCCACAACAAGAACGGCGCCCGCTACACGGTGGGCAATGCCAGCGATGCGGGACGCGGCGACGCCGCTTTTAATATGGGCTTCCGTCACGGCTTCTGAGCAGCAGCGGTTGATGGCGCAGGGCAGCCAGCTCCCAGCCACTTGCCGTTGCTCGTCACATTCACCTGTTCCGGCGTGCCGCGCGCGCTGGTGGTCACCGCCAGCTGCATGCTGAACGCCTGGTCGCCCGTGAACATGACCTGGCCTTCGCCGCTCGATTTCGGCTTCGTGCAGCTGAATGACACGTGCATGCCGCCCGCGATGTCGCTGTTCTTCGAGGTGCAGTCGCCGGGCTGGCCCGTGGGAATCTGCTTGCGCGCGGCCATGTCCGGCGTCACGCACGCCGTCACGCGCACGGCGCCGTCGGCGCCCACGGTGGGCATGGCCATGCCGCGGCTGGCGGCCATGCTTTCCAGCTGTTTGCGTTGATCGGGAGGAAGGTTGCCCAGTTGCTGCAGCACCATGGACATGGCGTTGTCGGTGGCGGCGTCGGGCGAGGCCATCTTGCTGTCGACTTGCCACAGGCCCGGCTTGATGGTGGCTGCCTGCGAGGCGGCCATGACATTGGCGTGGGCGCCCAAGGCGGCGCAGGCCAGCAGGGTCAGGCGTAGCAGGGATCGTTTCATGTTGGCATCTCCAAAAAAGGCAGACCCCAGCATACGGCATGGCAAGCGGGGCACGCTTGCCATTGTGTTACAAACTGTGATCGGGCTCGATGCGGCGCACGTCCACGCAGGTGATGCGGCGCTCGTCCGCTTCGACGATTTCATAACGCAGATCATCGAGCTCCAGCACTTCGCCCACGGCCGGCATGTTTTCGAAGTGCGCCAGCAGGAAGCCGGCCAGCGAGTTGTAGTCGCCGTCTTCGCTGACCAGGGACTCCGTCTCGAAGACTTGCTCCAGGTAATGCAGGTCGGTGGCGCCATCGATGCGCCAGTGGCCTGGGCCCAGCACCTCCACGTCGGGCAGCTCGTCCTCGTCGGGGAATTCGCCGGCGATGGCTTCGAGGATGTCGATCGGCGTGAGCACGCCTTGCACGGTGCCGAACTCGTCGACCACCAGCACCAGTTGGCCACGCGAGCGCTTCAGGGTTTCCATGGCTTTCAGCACGCCGGCCGCTTCCGGCACGACGACGGCTTCGCGCATGCTGGCCGGGTCGATCTTGCCATGCGAGACGAGGTCTTCGATCAGGTCCTTGCTGCGCGCGATGCCGGCCACATTGTCCAGGTCATCATTGCAGACAGGAATCATGCTGTGCGGTGTGTCGCGCAGCAGTTGCAGCATCTTCTCGCTGCTGTCGTTCAGGTTGACCCACGAGACGTCGCCGCGCGGCGTCATCACGGAGCGGATCGAGCGTTCGGCCAGGGTCAGCACGCCGCTGACCATGTTGCGCTCTTCCACGCCAAAGGCGGAGACATCGGGCATTGCCTTGACTTCATGCTCTTCGACGGCTTCGCGGCCCTTGCGCCCGCCCAGCAGGCTCAGTACGGCTTGCGCCGTGCGGTCGCGCAGCGGCGCGTTCGACTGCAGCTTGAGGAAGTTGCGGCGCGCCAGCTGATTGAAGAACTCGATGACAATCGAGAAGCCGATGGCGGCGTACAGGTAGCCTTTCGGAATGTGGAAGCCCAGGCCTTCGGCCACCAGGGAGAGGCCAATCATCAGCAGGAAGCTCAGACACAGCACCACGACGGTGGGGTGGGCGTTGACGAAGCGCGTCAGCACCTTCGAGGCGAGCATCATGACGACGATGGAAATGACGACAGCCGCCATCATCACGTACAGGTTGTCCACCATGCCGACGGCCGTGATGACGGCGTCGAGCGAAAAGACGGCGTCGAGCACGACGATCTGCGCCACGACCAGGCCGAAGCCGGCGTAGACTTTCGGGCCCGTCTGGGCATGCGTGACGCCTTCGAGGCGCTCATGCAGCTCGGTGGTGGCCTTGAACAGCAGGAACAGGCCGCCGACGAGCAGGATCAGGTCGCGCCCGGAAAACGAGAATGTCCCTAGGGAAAACAATGGCGTGGTCAGGGTGACCAGCCAGGAAATCAGCGAGAGCAGGCCCAGGCGCATGACAAGGGCCAGGGTCAGGCCCAGCACGCGCGCCTTGTCGCGCTGGTGCGGCGGCAGCTTTTCCGCCAGGATGGCGATGAAGATCAGGTTGTCGATACCCAGTACGATTTCCAGTACGACCAGCGTCAGCAGGCCGACCCAGATTGTCGGGTCAAATAACCATTCCATGTGTGTAACCTTGTAAAGTCAATCAATATAAAGCGTGCCCGGCGGCGTATTGCCCCGGGCCTGAATGCGCTGCGTGCTGCGGTGTCAGTGGCGGACGCGCGGCGGCCGGGTGGCCTGCCGCGCGTCCGCCTCGGCAAGTGCCCCCGGTCCCGCCTGCCAAATGATGGCGCAAAACGGCGCCCCTTGGCGCGAGGTCGGGTATAGCGTGATGGGGTCGTTGTCGCATTCGTCGGCGTCGCAGTTGTCACCGGGCAAATCCGCATGGGCGCCGGGGTCAAGGCAATCGGTGACGAAGGCAGGCGTGGCGGTAGTGCCGGCCGCGATTGCATGCTGGAATGGGGAAGGACTGGCGTAAGCCATGCTGGCGAACGCCTGGGGCAAGGCGATGAAAACAAAAAGGCAGAGCAGGACGAGAGCTCGTCTCATATACAGGCAGATAGTTCTGGAACCGTGCAGTATAACACGGGCATATAACAGCTTGATGACAGGGACTTGCGTAACTGATAAGTATGCCGTAAATTGTGAGAGCAATGATTTCCCTGGGCAGCGAAGACGCAGCGCGGGTCCATGGCAATTCTTGCGTTCGTATTCCATTGCGCCCGCTTTTGCGCTCGTCTAATAACGTAGTGTTACCAGGATTCTGACTTGAAACCTATTACCGCCCTCTTGCTTGCCGCCGGCATCCTCTCGCCGTCGTTCATCCTGGCCGCCACCCCGGTGGAAGCCGCACCGACCCAGAAAACCGGCAAGGCCGCACCGAATCGCGGCGCCGCCGTCAAGGTCACGTCCGTCGAAGGCATCACCGAATACCGGCTGAGCAATGGCTTGCGCGTGCTGTTGTTCCCCGATGCCAGCAAGCCGACGCTGACCACCAACATCGTCTACCTGGTCGGTTCGCGCCATGAAAACTATGGCGAAACGGGCATGGCCCACTTGCTCGAACACCTGCTGTTCAAGCCCAGCGCCAACTTCGGCGTCAGGAAGGGCACGAAAACCCCCGTCGAGATCCTGAATTCGACGGGCGCGCAGTTCAACGGCACCACCTGGTACGACCGCACCAATTACTACGCCACCTTCCCCGCCAACGACGACAACCTGCGCCAGATGCTGGCCATGGAAGCGGACCGCATGGTCAACGCCGCCATCGACCAGAACGACCTGTGGAATCCCGTCACGAAAAAAGGCGAAATGACCGTCGTGCGCAACGAGTTCGAAATGGGCGAGAGCGACCCGATCGGCGTGACCAGCGAACGCATCCAGGCCATCGCCTACGACTGGCACAACTATGGCAAGTCGACCATCGGCGCCCGCTCCGACATCGAACAGGTGAACATTCCCCGTTTGCGCGCGTTTTATCATAAATATTATCAGCCGGATAACGCCGTGCTGATGGTGGCGGGCCGCTTCGATGAAGCCAAGGTCTTGAAACAGATCAATGACCTGTTTGGCAAGATCCCGAAACCCACGCGCGTGATCGAACCCACCTACACGGCCGAGCCCGTGCAAGATGGCGAGCGCGCCGTGACGGTGCGCCGCAGCGGCGGCACGCAGTTCGTCGGCGCCGGCTACCACGTGGCGCCGTCCGGTAACCCGGACGCCGTCGCCATCGAGGTGCTCGGCCACGTGCTGACGGACGCACCGGCCGGCCGCCTGCACAAGGCGCTGGTGGAAACCAAGCTGGCCAGCAAGATCGAATACAACTCCGTGAGCAACCTGGAGCCGGGCTACAACCTGTTCGGCGCGCTGGTGCCCGTCGATGGCAACCTGGATGCGGCGCAAGCGGCCATGCTGAAAGTGCTGGAAGAGTTGAAATCGCAGCCGATCACGGAGGCGGAAGTGGCGCGCGTCAAGCAGCAACTGAACAAGCAGGTGGAACTGATCACCTCGAACACGGCGCGCATGACGATCGCCCTGACGGAGTCCCTGGCGGCCGGCGACTGGCGTTTGTTCTTCCTGCAGCGCGACCAGCTGGAAAAACTGACGACGGCGCAGGTGCAGGCGGCGGCCGAGAAATACCTGAAGAGCTCGAACCGCACCCTGGGCCGTTTCATCCCCACCGATGCGCCGGACCGCACCGTCGTGCCGGCCTATGCCGACGTGGCGCCGCAACTGGCCGGCTACACGGGACGCGCCGTGGTGGCGCAGGGCGAGATGTTCGACCCGAGCCCCGAGAATATCGAAGCGCGTACCCAGCGCTTCACCTTGCCGAACGGCTTGAAGGGGGCCTTGCTGCCGAAGAAAACCAAGGGCAGCACCGTCAGCGTCGTGCTGAAATTGCAGATCGGCAGCGAAGAGAGCTTGCGCGGCAAGGGGCAAGTGGGCAGCTACACGGCCAATCTGTTGTCGCGCGGCACGGATAAACTGTCGCGCCAGGAAGTGAAGGACAAATTCGACCAGCTGGGCACGCAAGTGGCCATTTCCGGCGACGCCGAGGGCGTGACCGCCATGCTGACGGGCAAACGCGAGAATTTGCCGGCCGCCATGGACCTGCTGGCGCAAGTGTTGCAAAAGCCGGCCCTGAACGAAACGGAATTCCTGGAATTGCAGCGCGAGCAGGTCGGCCGCGCGGAGCAGGAATTGCCTGAACCGCAGCCGCAGGCCGTGAACGCCTTCCGCCGCCTGCTCGACGCCACGCCGCCAGGCCATGTGCGCCATATCGGCACCTTGCCGGAAGAACTGGCGCAATGGAAAGCCATCAAGGTGGCCGATGTGAAAGCCTTCCATGGCGCCTACTATGGCGCGTCGAACGCCACCTTTACCGCCGTGGGCGACTTCGACCCGGCCGCGCTGAAGGCGCAGGTGGCCAGCCTGTACGGCAACTGGAAGGCGCAGCAGCCGTATGTGCGCATTCCCGACGCCGTCAAGCCCGTCAGCGGCGAGAAAGTCACGCTGGAAACGCCGGACAAGGCCAACAGCGTGCTGTTTGCCTTCCAGCCGATTGCGCTCAAGGATGATGCGTCCGGCTATCCGGCGCTGGTGATCGCCAACCACATGCTCGGTGGCGGCGCCTTGCGCAGCCGCCTGGCCGACCGCATCCGCCAGAAGGAAGGCCTGTCGTACGGCGTCGGCTCGCAAGTGAGCATCCCGTCGCGCGAGCCGGCCGGCTTCTGGTTTGCCTACGCCATCAGCGCGCCGCAAAACACGGCCAAGGTGGAAGCGGCCCTGCGCGAGGAAATCGCCAGGGCGCTGGCCGACGGCTACACGGAAGCGGAACTGGCCGAGGCGAAGAAGGGCTGGCTGCAATCACAGGAAGTGGGCCGCACGCAGGATAGCGGCCTGGCGCGGGAACTGGCCGGCTACCTGGCGCAAGACCGCACCATGGCCTACGACAAGGACCTGGAAACGAAAGTGGCAGCATTGACCCTGGCGCAAGTGAACCAGGGCTTGCGCGAGTACCTGAAGCCATCGGCCGTGTCGATCGTGACGGCGGGCGATTTTGCCAAGGTGGCGAAAGAGGGCGAAAGCGGCGCCAAGGCAACGACGTCGAAATAATCCGTTTTACATAGAAAAAACCCGCTGGCAAGTCACCTTGCCAGCGGGTTTTTTATTGATGCGTGTCAACTTAGCGTGGTGCTAATTCTGCAACATAGATTTCCACGCGGCGGTTGCGTGCGCGTCCGGCCGCATCCGCATTCGAGGCGATCGGCTCGCGGGCGCCGCGGCCTTCCGTGACGACGCGCGTTGGCGACACGCCGCGCATGGCCAGGTAGTCGCGCGTGTGGGCCGCGCGTTCCACCGACAGCGGTTCGTTGATGGAAGCGCTGCCCGTGCTGTCCGTATGGCCGATGATGCTGACCGTGGTGTTCGGGTTTTCATTCAGGGTGGCGGCAAAACGGTCGAGAATGGGGCGGAAGTTGCCCTTGATGTCGGCGCGGTTGGTGTCGAAGGAAATATCGCTTGGAATTTCCATTTTCAGGCGGTTATCGGCCGTCTGCGACACTTGCACGCCCGTACCCTGTGTCGCTTGTTCCATCGCGCGCTTCTGGTTTTCCATGCGGTTCGACCAGATATTGCCGACCACGGCGCCAGCTGCCGCACCGAGCAGGGCGCCGCCGGCCGTGCGGCCGCCGCTGCCGCCGCCGGTGGTGCCGCCGATCAAGGCGCCCAGGCCCGCGCCGATGCCGGCGCCCGTGGCCGTGCCACGTTGCGTCGAGGACATATCCGCGCAGCCAGTGGCGGCCAGCGCGAGGACCAGCATGCCGATCAGGGATTTGGCGCCAGGGCCGTTTTTGAATGCTTTCATGGATTTTCTCCTTGTTTTGTTATTGGGACATACCCAGGACTACCCGTACACGTTACTGCAAAATGAAGCTGCTTGCCAGTGCGTGCCCACTGTCGGTAAATGGCGGCAAAAGAGCGGCGCCCGTTTGCACGCGCGCCGCTCTTGTCAGGCCAGGCTAACGGCCTGGGCTATAAACCGCGCCCGCTGATCAGGCGCAACAGGATCATGATGACCGCGACTACCAGCAGGATGTGGATGAAGCCGCCAATGGTATAGGAAGTTACCAGGCCCAGCAGCCAAAGAATAATGAGTACGACGGCGATTGTATACAACATGATATGTCCTCCGAGAGTAATGTGTGGATGACGGCGACTGCCTTGCCCTTGCGGGCGCTGGCGCGTGGCGCCGTCATCGGTTTTTTGTCATTGCGCGGCGATTGGGTCGCTGAACGCTGATGCCATGACTAAGTGTCTACTTTGTTTCGCTTGAGTTCTGTACGCTGTCGTACACAAGGATCAACTATCGGGACCGGTCAGCGTGGTCGTCTGCCATGCCCGGTATCCAGGCCAGCATGCCGGCCATGCCGACGGCGCCCGCCAGGCAGCTGACCATGCCGCCCGTCAACAGCAGCATCACGCCGAACACGGGGGCGCTCGCTTGCAATGGCGCCAGGTCCAGCGCGCAGAAACCCAGCGCGGTGGCCAGAATGCCGGCCCCGATAAAGCCGAGCCAGATCCGCTTACCGCCTGCCTTGTCGTTTTCCATCGCAGCTCCTTGAAGATATTCGTTGAACTTTCCTGAGTGCATCATCTCGCGGGACGGCGTACTCATCTGTACGCCAACGAACATTGCCAAAAAGAAAACGCCCGGACGGGCCGGGCGTGTGTTCGATTTGCCACGCATGGCGGCAGCGATACCGCCGCGGTTCGCTTAGCCGATGGCGCGCAAGCCGCCGTTGACGACGCGCACACGGTCGCCCTGGCGCCAGTTCGGCGCGGCGCTCTGGTGCACGGTGCGCGTCTTGCCGTTGTCGAGGCGTACGACGATGTTGTAGCTGCGCGTGGCGCGCACGCTGCCTTCGATCTGGTTGCCGGCCACGGCACCGCCAACGGCGCCCAGCACGGTGGCCAGCTGCTTGCCGTGGCCGCCGCCCACCTGGTTGCCCAGCAAGCCGCCGACGACGGCGCCGCCGGCCGCGCCCACGCCGCTGCCTTCGGCGCGCGTATTGACTTCATGGATGGCTTCGATCACACCACAATTGCTGCACACCTGCGGCGCCGGGGCGGCCGCATATTCTTGCTGTGGTTGCTGCTGTGGCTGCGGCTGGCGCACGGGTTGCTGCTGTTGCTGCGGCGGCAGGGCGGCCAGCGCTTGCGCGCCGGCAGGCTGCAAGTTCGCTTGCGGCTGGTTCGCCTGCAAGCTGGCCAGCTGTTCGGCCGACGTGCTGGCCGCCAGTGGCTGGGCATCGCGCTGGGACGAGGGCAGCCAGCCCATCAGGGCCGCCGTGCCCACGCCGCAAAACAGCAGGACGGCGACGGCGGCGGCAAGCACCAGCGGATGGAGGGATTTGGTGGTGGTAGTCATGGAGAGCTCCTTGGTTTTTTTGAAATAATGAAATGGGTAGTGCGTGTTATCCGTGCATGCAGCCAGTGTGCTGTGCCGCGTGCCCCGCTTCCGTGCGTCACCGTACATACAGGGACGGTACTGCGCCGTAGGCTAAGTAAAAATTATGTCGAGTTGTAACGACACCAAGGAAAAGCAATGCCACCAACGAACGCCAGCATGACCCTGTCCCGCGATGCAGGCCGATCCGGCCTGGGCACGCCTGCGGGCGCGCTTGATGCCGGTAACCGCTTGCTGGCCAGCCTGCCCGAGCACGACTTGCGGCACCTGACGGCGCTGTTCGATAGCGTCACGGTCGAGGTGGGCGAGGTGCTGTACGAACCGGGCCAGCATATCGGTCACATCTATTTCCCCGGCGACTGCCTGATCTCGCTGCTGGCCGTGGCGGAAGGCCGGATGACCCTGGAAGTGGGTTCCGTCGGCCGCGAAGGCGTGCTGGGCGCTTCCGTCGCGCTGGGCCATGACTTGGCGCAAGTGCGTGCCGTGGTGCAACGTTCCGGTACGGCCAGCCGCATCGGGCGGGCCGAGTTCTGCGCCGAGTTC
Source organism: Janthinobacterium sp. PAMC25594 (assembly GCF_019443505.1). NCBI lineage: Bacteria > Pseudomonadati > Pseudomonadota > Betaproteobacteria > Burkholderiales > Oxalobacteraceae > Janthinobacterium > Janthinobacterium sp. PAMC25594. The sequence goes on along the minus strand of NZ_CP080377.1, from coordinate 1,982,835 downwards.
GCCCAGCTCGATTCCCTGCAGCGCCTGCTGTACCGCTACACGGACACCTTGCTGGCGCAAGCCATCCAGATTGCCGTGTGCAGCCGCTTTCACGTGCTCGAGGCGCGCCTGGCCCGTTCGCTGCTGATCACGCGCGACCGCCTGCAGTCGGAAAAATTTCACCTGACGCATGAATTCCTCGCCCATACCCTGGGCGTGCGGCGGGTCGGCGTGACCAAGGCGGCCAGCGCGCTGCAACAGCAAAAACTGATTACCTACAGCCGCGGCAATATCGAAATCCTCGATTCGGCCGGTCTGGAAGCCGTTTCCTGCCGCTGCTATGCGCTGGTCAAGGACAGCGGCGCCATCGGCATGGCCAACGTCTTCGTCTGATTTTCCTCATCTGTGTGCCGCGGACGCAAAAAAGCGGGGTGGGCGCCTGGGCACCCACCCCGCTTTCTTGAGCGCCAATTACTTCGGCTTGACCTGGTTACCGATCACGCCGCCGACTGCGGCACCGCCGACAGCGCCGACAGCGCTGCCGCCGGTCAGCACGGAGCCGGCAACGGCGCCGATACCAGCGCCGATGGCCGTGTTTTTATCCTGGCCCGACATATTCGCGCAAGCGGTCAAGCTCAGCAGCAGAGCGACAACGGAAGTGGTAGCGGCGATTTTTTTAATGATTTGCATGATAGTTCTCCTATGAATTCGGACCTCGTGGCGCCGGCCTGGCAGGGGGCCGGTGGAATTTCGTATCGCCACGTCTTGGGTGTTTCAGGCACGATCACAGAATAGGATTGTGACAAGGCAGGGTCTGTTCGGCAACGCACATAGGGCTGTAACAATTGTAATCGTGCACGGCCAAGTGTGACTCACCGGCTTTTGCGCGGTGTCTTGCCCGGTTTCGGCGCCACCGGCTTGATGCGCGCCTGGGCCAGCAGGGCTGCGCATTCGCTGTTCTCGCCGGGACCGGCATTCACCAGCGGGAGCAGCGCCGCCACGGGCGCCACCACGGCCAGCGCCAGGGCGCCGCCGGCGCGCAGGGCCAGCACGCCCTTGTCGACGCTCACGTCGGGCTTGCTGAAGGTGCCCCGCACATACAGGGGCGAGCGCAGCGAAAAGATGCGCAAGCCCTTGCTGTCCGGCTGCAAGGTCAGGTCCAGCTGCTCGTTGGCCAGGTTCACCGTGCCGTCGATATGCAGCACGGCATCGTCCGTGTCGACGAGGAACTGGCGCGTGCGCATCAGCCCCTTGGTGACGACGAAATCGGCGGCCATGCAGTTCAGCTTGACCTGCTTGTCGCCCACCAGCTTGGTCAGCACGATACTGCCGATATTCAAGCCCATTTCTTCCAGCAGCAGCTTGCTGATGCTGCCCCGGTCGATCAGCGCGCGCACTTCGCCGTTTGAACCGCCCAGCAGGCTGGCGACGGAATTGCCCGTGGCCGACAGCGAAGCGTCGCCATTGATTTCGCCCACGCTGGCCTGCAGGGCCGGCAGGCGGGGAAACAGTTGCTGGATGTGCAGATGGCGGGCGCTGGCCTTGAGTTCGGCCGCGATGCCGTTGGCGATGACCTTGCCGCTGCCGTCCAGCTTGATCTGCGACGTCAGGGTGCCGCCCGCCACGTTGAAGTTGAGCGGCGTCAGGGACAGCACGCCATCCGTCAGTACCAGATGCGTGTCGAGCTTGCTGATCGGCAACTCGGCGTCACGCGTGATTTTATCGGCCGTGTAGCGCACGTCGGCATCCAGGCTGGTCCAGCGCTCCGTCTTGAAGGTTTCCACCGGCAGCACGCGGCCGGCCGGCTGCGTCGACGGCACGCCACGCTCCTTCTTGCTGGCGCTGGAATCGGCGCCCACCAGCGGACCCAGGTCGGAAAATTGCAGCAGGCGCGAGTGGACTTCACCCGTCAGGCGCTTGCGCGGCTTGCTGGCGGAAAACGCCAGCTTGCCGCTGATGTCGCTGGAACCCACCTTGCCGCTGAACTGGTCGTACACCCATTCGCCGCCGCGCGGCGCCAGCGTGCCCGTCAAATGGCCTTCCGTGCTGAAGTGTGGCGTTTCCGGCAGCAACACGCCCGTCAAGGGATACAGGCGCGCCATGCTGGGCCCGGATATTTTCAGGCGCACGTCGAGCGCGGCCAGGTCCGCCGGGCGCGTCAGCGTGCCTTCGATGGCCACGCTGCTGCCGCTTGCGCGCATGTCGGCCTGGATGGGGAAGGGCGTGCCTTGCTGCTGCAGCGACAGCACGCCGCCCGCCTTGCCGCCGCCCTGGACGCTTTCGCCGCGGTATTTTCCCGACAGCTTCCAGGCGATGCCGTAGCGCGCATCGTCCGCGATGGTGTCGACGTCGGCGCGCATCGCCGTGTGCGTGACAGCATCGTCCAAGGTCACGCTGCCCTTGCTGAAGACCACGCTTTGCAGTTCCAGCTGCCAAGGCGACGGCTGCTTCTGCTTGTCGAAGGTCCAGTTGTTCTTGCCATCCTTGTTGCGCAACAAGCGCACCTGCGGCGTGTCGAAGCGCAATTGCGGGATGATGATTTTCTTGCCCAGCAGGGCCAGGGGATTGAGTGTGAACGCCAGCTGGCTCACGCTGGCCAGCTGCGCCTGCTCATCCGTTCCTGCCATGGCGCTTGGGTTGCCCAGGCGCACGTCCTTGGCCTGCAAGTGCGGCCACGGCAGGTAGGCGCGCCAGCCTTGTTGCCCCGCCGTCGATGGCTGTTGCCATGTCAGCGACAGGTCGCCCGCGATGGCGAAGGGCCGGCCCAGCGCTTCGCTGGCGCGCGCATTGAGCCAGGGCTTGGCGCGGTTCCAGTCCATATTGAGCAGGACGACGGTGGCGACGACGGGTAATGCGATAAGTACGGTAGCACTGGCGAGGGCGATTTTCTGGCGGCGTGACAGTTGCATGGGGGACTATTCTTTCTGGACAAGTAGACACGATGCTACAGGAATCGCTACAAAGCCGGGCCCGTTTCTCGCTTTTACGGCCCGGCACGTGCGCTGGCGCACGTTGCCCATGCAAGTATTGTCGATTTCTTACTCTATGTGCGGCACCGAACGGATATGTGGGGAGCAAGAGCCTATAACGTCATACATCAAACGCAGTTCCTGATTCCAGATGTACCGACGTTGATACCTACCGCTTAACATTCTCCAGGAGAAAAAAAATGACAAACCGAGATTTCATCAAAACCCCCGTGACCGCTCTGGCCGCCTGCCTCACCGCCGTTGTTCTGATGACGGGCTGTTCCAGCCTGAAAACGCCAGCCACGGCCGATGTCGCCGTGTCGCGCGCCGCCGTCGATAATGCCGCCAGCGCCGGCGCCGCCGAGCTGGCGCCCGATGAAATGCGTTCGGCCCGCGAAAAAATGCGCATGGCTAACCAAGCCTTGAAAGACCACGACTACAAACTGGCGCGCGACCTGGCCGACCAGGCGCAAGCCGATGCCAAGCTGGCGCAAAGCAAGGCCAACTCGGCCAAGGCCACCAGCGCCGCCGATGAAATCAACGAGAACATCCGCGTCATGCGCGAAGAACTCGACCGTGCCAATCAGCAAGCTCCAAAACAATAATCAACAACAATAACTAATAACAGGATTCCATCATGAAAAAAGCCACTTACACCACGATTCCCGGCCTGCTGGCCATGGCCGCTCTTGTTGCCGCCTGCAGCTCCGCACCGACCACCACCAGCCTGCTTGACCAGACGCGCGGCGACTACATGGCGGCGCAATCGAACCCGCTGGTATCGACCTATGCGCCACGCGAATTCCGCGAAGCCAGCGCTGCGCTGGAAGCGGCAAACGCGGCCGCCACGCGCCAGGATGATAGCGAAAAAGTCGACAAGCTGGCCTATCTGGCCAAGCAAAAGATAGCCACGGCGCAAGAAGTCGCCAAGCAGAAAGCCGCGGAAGCCGATGTCGCCAACGCCGGCAAGCAGCGCGATCAATTGCGCCTCGATGCGCGCACGCAGCAGGCTGACCAGGCCACGGCCCGCGCCCAGTCGGCGCAAGCGGATGCGCAAGCGGCCAAGGCCCAGGCGCAAGCGGCCGAAGCGTCGGCCCGCGATGCGCAAGCCCGCGCCGCCGGACTCGAAGCGCAACTGGCCGACCTGGCCGCCAAGAAAACCGAACGCGGCATGGTCATCACCCTGGGTGACGTGCTGTTTGGCACGGACAAGGCGAACTTGACGGCCGATGGCGTGAATACGGCGCGCAAGCTGGCCGACGTACTGAAAAACAACCCGCAGCGCACCGTGCTGATCGAAGGTTTTACGGATAGCACGGGCGGCTCCGCGCATAACCTGGAACTGTCGCAACGCCGCGCCGAATCCGTGCGCAATGCATTGCTGGAACAAGGCATCGGCCGCGACCGCATCGCCACGAAAGGCTACGGCGCCGCCTATCCGGCCGCCGGCAATGACAGCGCGGCGAATCGCCAGCTGAATCGCCGTGTGGAAATCGTCTTGTCCGAAGATAACACGGCCATTCCCGCCCGCCGCTAAGCCGCGTCAGTTGACGCGGCAGTAGAAAGGCAGCACCGGCCGAAGGTTGGCCGGTGGATACCCATGCAAGACTTGAAAGGAAACATCATGACCCAAACATCTGTTGAGATTCCAGCTGGTATCGACACGGCCGCCATCCGCGCGGCCGCCAAAAACCTGGACGACGGCGCCGTGACGGCCGGCTACCAGGGCGATCGCCAGGAGTTGATCACCCTGCTGAATGGGGCGCTGGCCACCGAACTGGTGTGTATTGCGCGCTACAAGCGCCATTACTACACCGTGAGTGGGCGCGACAATGGCACCATCAAGGCCGAGTTCCTGGAACATGCGCAGCAGGAGCAGGAACACGCCGACTGGCTGGCCGAACGCATCGTGCAATTGAATGGCAAGCCAGATTTTAATCCGGCAACATTGCTTGCACGTAGCCATGCCGAGTATGATGACTCCGAAGACGTGCAAAGCATGGTGCGTGCCAATCTGATCGCGGAACGGGTGGCGATCGAGTCGTATCGCCAGATGATCGTCAAAATCGGCGACAAAGACCCGACCACGCGCCATTTGTTGATCAAAATCATGGCTGTCGAAGAAGAGCACGCCGATGATATGCGCGATCTAATGGAATAGTGTTTTTGAGTAAAGTAGGTATAGTAACTACATTCATCCACAGCTAAGGAGCTAAACCATGTTGGAAAACAATATCACCACCGTCAATAACGATGTTAAAACCCTGGTCAAGGATGCGCAAGCCCTGTTCAGCGCCGCTGCCGCCCTGACCGGCGAAAAAGCCGATGAAGTGCGCGTCAAGGGCATGAAAACCCTGGACGCCGCCCTGGCCAAGGCGCACGAAGCGCAAGCGTCTGCCATCGTTGCCACCAAGCAGCTCGCCTCCCAGGCGGACGGTTATGTCAAGGAAAATCCATGGCGCACGGTGGCCGTCGCCGCTGGCGTCGGCGTGCTGGTCGGCTTCATCCTGGGCCGCAAGTAATCCACTGTCAGGAGCGATATGGACAAGTCTGCTTCGTCTCACCAGGGGCCGGGATTGATCGGCTCGGTCGCCGGCCTGGCCAAGAATGCCGTCGGACTGATGTTGTCGCGGCTGGAACTGGCCACCATCGAACTGTCGGAAGTGCGCAATCACATGCTGCAGCTGGTGGTCATTTTCGCGCTGGCGACGGTGGCGGGCTTGTTTGCCATCGCTTACGGCAGCGTGCTGATCGTTTTCCTGGCCTGGGATAGCCTGGGCTGGAAGATCCTGGCGATCATGACGGTCGTGTTCGTACTGCTGGCCATCGCGCTGGTCATGTATGCGCGCGCCATGCTGAGTCAAGGAAAGTTGTCCATGCCCGCCACCATGGCGGAATTGAAGGCCGACCGCGACATGCTGATGTAAGAGCCTATTCCAGTAGTGAGCGTCATCTGCTGGTAGTTCATCAGGAGCGCGGACAAGGCGTGAGGAGGACGCGTGGCGAGCCACGCGACGACGATCAACGCAGTCCCCGCTTCTGAGGGGCGCCAACAGGGGATGTATTCATCTACTGGGATAGGCTCTCAGCTGCCTTACGAGGAGAATTCATGTCGGAAAACGACAAACCGGCGGCGCAAGCCGCCCGCAAGCGCATGCTGATCGCCCAGGGTGAAATGTATCGCGTCGGCATCGTGCATGCGCGCGCCAACGTAGGCTATGCATTGCGTCCCGAATCGCTGTTGCAGGGCGTGGTCGAGACGGCGGTCGGTTTTGCCGGCCACCGCGTCGAGTCCTTGCTGGCGCCGGGCGGCATGCGTTTGCAAGGCGCCATGCCCTACGTGCTGACGGCGCTATCGTTCATCGGTCGCAAGAAGCTGGTCAAGCCGGCCCTGGTCCTCGTGGCCGTGGCCGCCGTTGCCGCCAGCTGGCTGCGCCGCAAGCGCTGAACGCCAGCCATGTTGCACAGGAACGCCGTCATCGACGGCGTTTTTTTTTGCCCGCACCCAAGGTCCGACTTTTTTTTGCCCGCACCCAAGGTCCGACGCGCACCGACGCAATCCCTTACAATGATACCCGCCGCATTCCGCGCGGCGGACAGAGGGGCCATCTTGATGACGCATTCGAAGACACCGATCAATCAGTTAAATCCCTCGCGCCTGCGCATCGTGCTGGTACTGCAGGGCGGCGGCGCACTGGGTGCCTACCAGGCCGGCGTCTACCACGCGCTGCACGAACATGGTCTGGCGCCCGACTGGGTGGTGGGCACCTCGATCGGCGCCATCAATGCCGCCATTTTGGCCGGCAACAAGCACGAGGACAGGCTGGTGCGGTTGAAACAGTTCTGGCAGCGCGTGGCGCACCGCGACAGCGTCGACATGAATATGATTTCTGATCAGCAGCGCCGCTCGAACATCTGGCTGGCCACGCTCGATACGGTGCTGCGCGGCGTGCCCGGCTTCTTCAAGCCGCGCACCTTCAGCCTGTTTCCCGCCGGAATCGCCGTGAAACCGGAGGAAGCCAGCTTCTACGATACGGGCGAGCTGGCCAGCACGCTGGAGGAACTGGTCGATTTCGATTACCTGAACCAGCCGGGCGGCATGCGCCTGACGGTCAACGCGCTGCGCGTCAAATGCGGCAGCCTCGTCAGTTTCGACAGCCAGCAGCAAGCGCTGACGGCCGAGCATATCCGCGCCAGCGGCGCCTTGCCGCCCGGCTTTGCCGGTGTGCGCGTCGATGGCGATTTATATTGGGATGGCGGCCTGTACTCGAACACGCCGCTGGAAACCGTGCTCGACGACACGCCCCACGTCGACACCCTCGTCTTCATGGTGGATTTATGGAGTTCGGAAGGCCCGGAACCGACCACCCTCGATGAAGTGCAGACGCGGCAAAAGGACGTCACCTTCGCCTCGCGCTCGAAACGGCATATCGAAGATTACGTCAACACGCATACCTTGCAGCACAAATTGCGCGAACTGTACGCCAAGCTGCCCGACAGCGCGCACAACCGCCAGCAGACGGAAGAGCTGGTAGCGCTGGGCTGCGACAGCACCATGCACATCGTGCGCTTGCCGTACGCGGGGCGCGACTGGCACATGGCGGCCAAGGATATCAATTTTTCCAAGGGCTCCATCGAATGGCGCTGGGAGCAGGGCTACCAGGACGCCTTGCGCGCCATCAAGGCGGCCGGCTGGCTGGCCTTTGTCACGGAAGACACGCCGCTGGTGGTGCACGAACTTCCCCCATACGAACGCGACGCAGCCTGATCAGGCTGCGTCGCAACGGCACGGCGCATCACTGCGGATGCGCCGCCTCGCGCAGTTTTTCCGCGTTCGCCATGTCTTGCCGGTAAGTATCTTGCGCATCCTTCAGGCAGCTGGCCCGCGTGGCGGAGGGTTCTGAACGGCAGGCTTTTTTGGCCTCGGCCAGGGCTGCGGCGATTTCCTTACGCAAGGTGCGCAGCTGGGCTTGCGCCGTGCTGTCTTCCTGGTACCAGCGTTGCGGGTCGCCCGGTTGCGGTGTGGCCGTCTGGGCCAGTGCCAGTGGCGCCAGGCTGCAGGCGAACAGGGTGGCCAAGAGTGTCTTGTGGATAGTCATGATATTTCCTCCTTGAAATAGAAAAGGCGCCGCAGCGCCTTTTTTTACAACCTGCCCGTCAGTAATAGCAGGATCAGTATCACTACGACCAGGCCGGCGATGCTGCTGGGGCCGTAACCCCAGTTGCGGCTATGCGGCCAGGTAGGCAGGACGCCGACCAGGGCGAGGATCAAGATGATCAGAATGATGGTGCCCATGGCAACTCCTTGTTATCGTACGACTTATGCGGGATGGCGGACGCTTGCTGGCAAGCGCCGCCGAAAATTAATAGCGGTAGACGCGGCCGTCAACGACGCGCACGCGGTTGCCCGGGCGCAAATCATTCGCGCTGTCCTGCACCACGGTGCGGTATTCGCCGTTGTCGAGGCGCACGCTGATCTGGTAGGCCTGCGCTTGCTGCTTGCGGCCTTCCACCTGGTTGCCGACCAGGCCACCGGCGACGGCGCCCGCCACGGTGGCGGCCGTGCGTCCGCTGCCCGAACCGATGGTATTGCCCAGCAGGGCGCCGGCGATGCCGCCGACCACGGCGCCGGCGCCGCTGCTCTGTCCGCCGCCTTGCACGATCTGGATGGAGTCGACAGTGCCGTACATGGCGGACTCAGGCTGGTTGGCCGGGTAATACTGTTGTGACTGGGTAGGGCCGGTGGCGCAACCGCTGAGCACGGCGGTGGCAGCGAGCATCAGTGCAGCCAAGGTGGCGTTGGTTTTCATTTTATTCTCCTGACGAGGTGAGGGTGTAGTGCCATCTTAGTCACGCCCCTGTCCCCGGTCTGTACGCTGCCGCACGCACTTATTTGCTGTCGAAAATGGCGTTGTGGGTTGGAGCGACCCAGCAAAACGTTGTTATTTCTCCCTGACTGCCTTCCGCGTTCAAAATAAATTACTTGTGTACGGCAGCGTACAGAAGAGCGGCGGCGATCCACGTAAAACGGTAGTCATGCCAAGCAGACATGCTTGCTACCACCAGGGAGAAATACAACATGAACAAGAATAAGCTCTTCACCGCCATCGTCGTCAGCCTGGCATGCGCCGCCTGGGGCGGCCAGGCAGTGGCCGCCACGCCGGAAGCGAAAGCAGCCTACAAGGCGGCCAACGAACAGGCGGGCCTGAATTACAAGCTGGCACATGCCGAGTGCGAAAAAATCACGGGCAACCCGAAGGATGTCTGCATCGCCGAAGCGAAGGCCGTACGCGCCTACGATGAAGCAGTTGCTCAGGCGCAATATACGAATACCCTGCGTGCCTACACCAAGGCGCGCATCAAGATTGCCGATGCCAATTACGACGTCGACCTGGCCCGCTGCAATGCGCTGACGGGCAACGACAAGGATGTCTGCGTCAAGCTGGCCAAGTCCACCAAGGTGGCGGCCCTGGCTGACGCCAAGGCAGACAAGAAAGTCATCGAAGCGCGCAGCGATGCGCGTGAAGCAAAAAGAAAAGCCGAGTACAAGGTCGCGACAGAAAAATGCGATGCATTGGCCGGCGCAGCCAAGGATGACTGTATCAAGGCTGCAAAAACCCAGTTTGGCTACTGAGCTCCCTCCGGCGCGCAGTCACCACACTGGTATAAGAAGCTCATTGTGAGCACATTGATTGACCACTCCTAAGGAAAAAACCATGAAATTCACTAAATCTATCGCTACTGGCCTGTTCATCGCTTCCCTGTTCGCCGTTGCAGGTTGCGCTTCGACCCCAACCAAAGAAGGCACGGGCGAGTACCTGGACGACGCGGCCATCACCACCAAAGTGAAAGCCAGCATCTTCAATGAGCCTACCCTGAAATCGACGGAAATCAACGTTGAAACCTTCAAGGGCGTGGTTCAGCTGAGCGGCTTCGTTGCCCAGCCAGCCGATGCCGCCAAAGCGGGCGAAATTGCCCGTGGCGTCAAGGGCGTGAAGTCGGTGAAAAACGACATCCGCGTCAAGTAATGGCCTGACCTGCCGCAGTGCCCAGCCCCAGGGCTGGTCCTGCGGCCCTCCACCGACCGTCGCGGGAATCGCATGCATATCCAGCCTACAGATACCCCGCCCGAGCCGGTGGCGGCTGCCTCCACCGAGCCTGCCGGGCCACCTCCCGGCGCGCCCGTGGAGCAGCCAGACTCAACCTTGCGCCTGCCGCTGCATGTCAATGCGCGTGGCCTGGCCCTGGGCATCATCGCCACCGTCAGCTTCATCTATGCGCTGCAGTGGGCACAGAAATTCCTCATTCCCGTCATCTTCGGCATTTTCATTGCCTATACCCTCAATCCCGTCGTTACCTGGCTGGAAAAGCTGCGTCTGCCGCGCGCCATCGGCACCACGATCGTCACGGCCCTGATACTGTTCGGTTCCGTCGTCGTGATCGAGCGCGTGCAGGGCGAATTTGAATCCATCGTGGAAGAGTTGCCGGCCGCCACACAAAAACTGTCGCGGCTGATCGCCGAGAACACGGGCGGCAAGAACAGCACCTTCCAGAAGATGCAGGCCGTGGCCAATGCAATCGAGCAAGTGGCCGCCGGCGCCGAGGCCCGCCGCAACAACCGCGCCGCCGCCGCCGCCGAGGCGCCCAACTTCAAGATCATGGACTGGGTCTGGGCCGGCTCGCTGGGCCTGGTGGGCTTTCTCAGCCAGGCGACCATGGTCATCTTCCTCGTATTTTTCCTGCTGCTGTCGGGCAATACCTTCAAGCGCAAGCTCGTCAAGCTGACGGGACCGTCGCTGAGCCGCAAGAAGGTCACCGTGCACATCCTGGAAGACATCAATACCTCGATCCAGAACTATATGTTCATGCTGCTCGTCACGAATGTCTTGCTGGCCGTCCTGATGTGGATCGCCCTGCGCATGATCGGCCTGGAAAACGCGGGCGCCTGGGCCATCGTGGCCGGCTTGCTGCACATCATGCCGTATTTCGGCCCGCTGCTCATCACCATCGCCACGGGCCTGGTCGCCTTTTTGCAGTTCGAATCGCTGCAAATGGTCTTGCTGGTGACGGGCACGTCGATGGCCATCGCCACCCTGGTGGGCACCTTTGTCACCACCTGGATGACGGGACGCATCGCCCGCATGAATCCCACGGCCGTGTTCATCAGCCTGCTGTTCTGGGGTTGGTTGTGGGGCGTCTGGGGCTTGTTGCTGGGCGTGCCCATCATCGTCATGGTGAAGGTGGTGGCCGAGCGCGTGCAAGGCATGGAAGTGGTGGCCGAGCTGCTGGGCGAGTAGTTCTCTAACATGCAAACGGCGCCCGTGGGCGCCGTTTTGACATGCGTCAGTCCGTTCAGGACTGGTGGCGTTTCAGTATCTTGACTTGCACGTCGCCGTCGTCCGTCTTCGGCATGTCCTTCATGCTGCCCAGCTGCAGGGCGAACTGGCGCGTGAATTCGGCGCCCAGGAAGAAGATTTGCGCCGAGTAATACACCCACAGCAGCAGGGCCACCAGCGAACCGGCCGCGCCATAGCTGCTGGCCACGCCGCTATTGCCGATATACACGCCAATCGCATATTTCCCCAGGGAAAACATGAAGGCCGTGCCCACGGCGCCGATCAGCACGTCGCGCCAGGACAACCGTACGCGCGGCAGCATTTTATAGATGACGGCAAACAGGCTGGCGATGACGGCAAAGCCGATCAGGTTCGACAAAATGGTAAACAGCACGGCCGTGTCTTTCCACACGCCTTCCCAGAAGTTGGCGAGGATGGCCATGGCGGCGTTCACCACCAGCGACACCATCAGCAGGAAGGCCAGCACCAGCACCAGGCCGAAGGACAGCAAACGCGTGCGCAGCATGTCCCAGGCGCCCGCTTCCTTCAGCGGCGGTACTTGCCAGATTTCATCGAGACTGGCTTTCAGTTCGGCAAACACGCTGGTGGCGCCAAACAGCAGCAGGGCGCTGGCGATGAGGGTGGCGATGCGGCCCTGCTCATGGTTCTTCGCGCCGGCCAGTACCAGCTGGATGGCTTCGGCGCCCTGCGTGCCCAGCAAACCCTGCAGTTGACCCATCAGCTCGCCGCGCGCGGCGGCCGGACCATAGAAAAAGCCGGCGATGGCAATCACCAGCACGAGGATGGGGGCGATGGAAAACAGGGTGTAGTAGGCGAGGGCGGCGCCCTTGCTTGAAGCGCGGTGCTCCAGCCATTCGGTGACGGAACAGACGATGACGCTGCGCATTTGCTTGCCGAACGGCGCCAGGCCGGCCAGTCGGGGATAGCGGGTAGAAAAATTCATGATGACTTTCAATGCAAAAAAGGGGCGCGAGCCCCTTTTTTTATTCACAAGTGGCGTACCACTGTTGAGTTTACTGCACGCGGCGTTCGATGGTGATTTGTTCCACTTCAACGCGGCGGTTAGGTTCCAGGCACTTGATCAGGTCGGCACGCTTCTTGTTATCGCAGGTGACGACAGGATTGGTGGAACCCTTGCCTTCGGCCGTCAGGCGGTTGGCGGCCACACCATGGGCGACCAGGTATTCCTTGACTGCATCAGCGCGCTGCTGCGACAGTTTCAGGTTGTACTTGGGCGAGCCGATGCGGTCGGCATAACCACTGATGACGACGTTGTTGACGTCCGGCGCTGCGTTCAGCACGCGGGCGATTTCGTCGAGCTTGGTCTGTGTCGGACCCAGCTTGGCGCTGTCGAACGCGAACAGTTCCGTTGCCGCCATCGTCACTTTTTCAAAGCGTGCTGGCGGTGGTGGCGGTGGTGGTGGCGGCACGACCACGACGACTTCCTCGCGCACTGGCGGCGGTGGCGGTGGTGGCGGCGGTGCAGGCGGTTTGTCGAACGCGAAGTTCAGGCCCACGGTGACGTAGTAGTTGTTCGACTTGCTGCTCGGGTCGAAGGTATTGCCGCGCAGGAAACCGTGCACATTGCGTACGTCAGCCTGGAGGGACAATTGATCCGTGATGCTGGACTGGAAGCCCAGGCCCACGCTGGCGTACGGCGAACTCTTCGTGCGTTCACCGAAGGCGGAGCTGGTGTCCTTGTCGCGCTGCATGCCGGCACCGACCAGCAGGAAGGGACGGAAGGTTTTACGCGAGAACATGTACAGGCCGTCTACGCCCAGCGTATTTTGCTGGTAGCGCTGACCGCCATCCTTGGAGCGGGCGTACGTGGTGCCCAGCTGGATATCCCAGTCCGGGGAAACAGGTTTACCGAAACGCAAGCCTGCGCCATAGCCGGTTTTATCCGTGGCAAAGTCGGAATCTGGCTTGAGTGCGTTGATGCTAGGTTGAATGTACCAGGAGGGATTGATTTCCTGGGCCTGTGCGCCGAGGGCGGAGCACAGTACTGCGGCGGCAACGGCGATTTTTTTTAGATTATTCACAAGTAACTCCCAACGTTGATAAGAGATTTTCTCTGCTGCATCAATGCGACAACTGCCAGACATGCTATTGCTAGAGATAGACGATAGACAACAATTCCAGGTGCGCTTTCTTGCGATAAATGCACTGCTGTTGGACTAGAGAATACGGTTGCAGGTTCAACCAGTCGGTGCGTTGGCGCACAAAGCATTGTGGTATATCAATGGTGTTGCAGATTCACGACAAATACTTTGCTGTTGAAAAAAACTAATTCGCCTCGGGAAAGTTTTGCAATCACGGCCACTTCCGGGCGCCGCGACGGGAGGCAATCGTACGACTTGTTACTGGCATGCCACTGTATATTAGCAACAATGATGAGCTTGATAACTAATATTACATTGATGTTGTATTCCTGCCGCATTCGCTTGCCTTGTCTGGCTTCCTCCAGGCAACTTTTGCGCGCCGCAGCCAGCTCCGCCACTTTTCACCAAGGAGTTACCCGTGCCTGACCTTCCTCGTGTTTTTTCTTTCCCGCTGTCTGGCAAGCTGGGCCGGCTATGTCTGTCGCTGTCGCTGGGCCTGGCTATGCCGGCCTGGGCCGATAGCGGCGTGGCCCTGTTTTCACCGAGTGGCACGGTCAAGGCCGTGCGCCAGGTGCGGGCCCAGTTCGCCACGCCGATGGTGCCGTTCGGCGACATGGGCTTGCCCGCACCGTTCGCCATCGATTGCGGCAAGGCCGAGCCTGGCGTCGTGGCGGGTGCGGGGCGCTGGGCCGACGAGCGCAACTGGAATTATGATTTCGAGCGCGACTTGCCGGCCGGCGTGGCCTGCAGCTTCAGCTTGAAGCCGGGGTTGAAGGACCTGGCGGGCCAGCCTTTGCAGGGAACGACGTCGTACCGCTTTTCCACGGGCGGCCCGGCCATCGTCGAGGCCGTACCGTATGACGGCCAGCCGTATATCGATGAAAACCAGATCTTCGTGCTGGGCCTGGATGCCGCGCCGAACGAGGCCAGCGTGGCCGCGAACGCGTATTGCCGCGCCGACGGCATCAATGAAAAGATTCCCGTGCGCTTGTTCAAAGGCAAGGAACTGGAGCAGGTATTGACCCTGCGCAAGAGCTTCCTCGACCGCTACCTGACTGTCTACTTCAAGAAGCGGGGCACGGTCTGGAAAGTGGGCATGCCCGTCGCCAGCAAGGGCGCGCCGCCGCTGCCCGTCACCGTGCTGCAATGCAAGCGCAGCTTCCCCGCCAACGCCAAGGTCTCGCTCGTATGGGGCGAGGGCATCGCCAGCGCCAGCGGCATCGCCACGGACAAGGCGCAAACCCTGCAGTTCAAGACGCGGCCCGATTTCACGGCCAAATTCAGCTGCGAGCGCAGTAATCCCAAGGAACAGTGCATCCCCTTCCTGCCCATGCGCGTGCAATTTTCCGCGCCCGTGAGCGCGGCGCAGGTGCGCGCCATGACCCTGAAGGGCGGCGGCAAGACGTATGCGCCGACGATTTCCAAAGACGAAGAAAAAGCGGAATTCCTGTACGGCGCCACGTTCAACGGCCCCTTCCCCGTGCAAGCCAGTTTTGTGCTGAACTTGCCGCCGAAGCTGACGGATGACGCGGGCCGCGCCTTGCTCAACCGCGCGCGCTTTCCGATGACGGTGCGCACGGGGGAACAGCCGCCGCTGCTGAAATTCCCGGCCCCGTTCGGCATCATCGAAGCCAAGGGCGACGGCTTGTTGCCCGTCACCGTGCGCAATATCGAGCCCGTGCTGTCAGGCAAGGAAGTGACAACGCCATCGGCAGCCGCCACGGGCGCCACCTTGCGCGTGCCCGACAATGACGACAAGTTCATCATCGAGTGGATGCAGCGCCTGGCCGGCAATGGCGACGGGGGCGAGTACTGGCAACCGTACGCCCAGTATGCGGGCAACATGAGCAAATCCGTGCTGGCGGACGCCGCCGGCGCGCGCCCCATCAGCCTGCCACGTCCCGATGGCAAAAAAACCTTTGAAGTGATCGGCATTCCTTTGCTGAAACCGGGCTTCTATGTGGTCGAGCTGGCCAGTCCCATCCTCGGCAAGGTGTTGCTGGGCAAACCGACCACGGCGTACATCCGCACGGCCGCGCTGGTGACGAACCTGGCGGCGCATTTCAAGCATGGCGCGCAATCGTCGCTCGTGTGGGTGACGTCGCTGGACAAGGGCGCGCCTGTTGCGAAAGCGCAAGTGGCCGTGCGCGACTGCGCCGGCAAGCTGCTGTGGCAAGGCGCCACGGGCGCGGACGGCGTGGCGCACATCCCCGGCGAGCTGGCCAATTCCAGCTGCAAGAACAATGGCGGCTACTTTATCAGCGCGCGCAGCGGCGGCGACATGACGTTCACCCTGTCGGACTGGGTGGGCGGCATCGAAGCCTGGCGTTTCAATTTGCCCACGGACGACACGCGCGCCGACAACACCCTGCTGGCCACGGTATTCGACCGCACCCTGCTGCGCGCTGGCGAAACCGTGCACATGAAGCATTTCATCCGCAAGCACACGGCCGAGGGCATGAGCCTGGTCGACAAGAACAACGGTCCCGGCAGTGCCACCTCCGTCGTCATCACGCACCAGGGCAGCGACCAGAACTATCAATTACCGCTGCGCTGGTCGGCCAGCGGCACGGCGGAAAACGACTGGGGTATTCCCGCCGACGCCAAGCAGGGCGAATACAGCGTCACCATGGCGGGCCGCCCGTCCGGCAGTTTCCGCGTGGAAGCGTTCCGCGTGCCGACCATGAAAGCCGTGCTGCAGGGACCGAAAGCGCCCGCCGTGCAGGTCAGGCAGCTGGCCCTCGATGCACAAATCACGTATCTGGCCGGCGGTGCCGCCACGAATGCGCCCGTCAAGCTGCGCACGCTGCTGCAAGACAAGAGCGTGACGTTTGCCGACTATCCCGATGTCAGCTTCAGCAATGGCGACGTGAAGGAAGGCCTGGTGAAGCAGGGCACGGGCTACGACGACGATGAGGGCGAGTGGCAGGACGAAGGCCGTGGCGGCCCCTCTGGCGCCGGAGCGGCTGCCGCGCGCACGCAAAGCTTGACCCTGGACAAGGCCGGCGGCGCGCGCATCGTCATCGACCAGCTGCCGCAGCTGTCCGTGCCGCGCGACCTTGTGGCGGAAATGGCGTTCCAGGATGCAAATGGCGAGACGGCCTCGGTTGCCACGCGCGTACCGCTGTGGCCATCGAATGTTGTGATCGGCATCAAGCCCGACGCCTGGGCCTTGAGCAAGGATGCCTTCAAGTTCACGGTGGCCGTGCTCGGTACCAATGGCAAGCCCGTGGCGAATGCGCCGGTCGCCGTCGACTTCTTCCAGCGCAACAGTTACTCGCACCGCCGGCGCCTGATCGGCGGCTTCTATGCGTATGAAAACAGCAGCGAAGTCGTCAAGCTGGGCCCGGCTTGCTCTGGCAAGACGGACAACAAGGGCCTGTTGATGTGTGATGTGAAGGCGCCCGCCAGCGGCAATCTGATTTTGCGCGCCCGCACGCAGGATGCAGCCGGCAACGCGGCCGTCGCCAACCGCGAAACCTGGGTGGCTGGCAGCGGCGACTGGTGGTTCAACGCCAGCGACAATGACCGTATCGATGTATTGCCGGAAAAGAAACGCTATGAGCCGGGCCAGGAAGCGAGCTTGCAGGTGCGCATGCCGTTCCGTTCGGGCACGGCACTGATCACGGTCGAGCGCGAAGGCATCCTCGACACCTATGTGCGCCAGCTCAATGGCCGGGAACCGGTGGTGAATATCCCGGTCAAACCGAACTACGCGCCGAATGTATATGTGTCCGTGTTTGTCGTGCGCGGGCGTGTCGATGGCGTGCAGCCGACGGCTCTGGTCGACCTGGGCAAGCCGGCCTACAAGATGGGCATCGCACCGCTGAACGTGGGGTGGCAGGCGCATGAGCTGAACGTCATGGTGGTGTCCGACAAGGAAGTGTACAAGACGCGCGACAAGGCGGAGGTTTCCGTGCGCGTGCGCCGCGCCGACGGCAAGGCCTTGCCTGCCGGCGCTGAAGTGGCGCTGGCGGCCGTCGACACGGGGCTGCTGGAACTGATGCCCAACGATAGCTGGAAGTTGCTCGATACCATGATGGCGCAGCGCAGCCTGCAGGTGGAAACGGCGACGGCGCAGATGCAGGTGATCGGCAAGCGCCACTTCGGCCGCAAGGCCTTCCCGGCCGGCGGTGGCGGCGGCAAGGGTGCCAGCCGCGAACTGTTCGACACCTTGCTGTTCTGGAAGGGCACCGTCAAGCTCGACGCCAAGGGCGAAGCGACGGTGCAAGTACCGCTCAACGATTCCTTGACGGGCTTCCGTATCGTCGCCATCGCCAGCGCGGGCAAGGAATTGTTCGGCACGGGCAGCACGGACATCCGCAGCTCGCAAGATTTAATTTTGATGTCGGGCTTGCCGACCCTCGTGCGCGAAGGCGACCAGCTGCGCGCCGGCTTTACGGTGCGCAACACCTCGGCCGCCTCCTTGAGCGTGGAACTGAACGCCACGGCGGCCGGCAAGGCCTTGCCGCGCCAGAGCTTGACGTTGGCGGCCGGCGAAGCGCGCGAAACGGGCTGGGATTACCAGGTGCCGCTCGGCGCGCAGAATATCGTGTGGGAGATCGTCGCGAAGGCGGGCAGCGGGCTTGGCAACACCTCCGATAAACTGAAAATCACGCAAAAAGTGGGCCAGGCCACGCCCGTGCGCACGTACCAGGCCACCTTGCTGCAGATCGACAAGCCCGTCAATATGTCCGTGCAAATGCCGGCCGGCGCCTTGCCGGGCAGGGGCGGCATCCAGACCAGCTTTGTCGCCAAGCTGGGCGGCGAGCTGCCCGGCGTGCGCGAATACATGGCCGCCTACCCGTACACCTGTTTCGAGCAGAACACGTCGAAGGCCATCGCCCTGCAAGACCAGGAGGCGTGGAACAAGCTGGCCGCCAGCCTGCCCGCCTACCTGGACAGCGACGGCTTGCTGAAATACTTCCCCATCATGGAGCAGGGCAGCGACAGCCTGACGGCGTATGTACTGTCGGCCACCAGGGAAGCGGGCTATGCGATTCCCGAACAGACGAAAAACCGCATGGAAGCAGCCTTGACGGCCTTCGTGCAGGGCCGCATCGTGCGCCATTCCGCGCTGGCCACGACCGACCTGGCCGTGCGTAAACTCGCTGCGCTGGAAGCGTTGTCGCGTTCCAATAAAGTGCCGCCCGATGCGCTGGAGAGCATCAGCATCAGCCCGAACCTGTGGCCGACCTCGGCCGTCATCGACTGGAGCTTGTTGCTGCAACGCACGCCAAGCCTGGCGCGCCGCGATGCCTTGCTGGCCGAGGCGCAGCAGATTCTGCGTTCGCGCCTGAACTTCCAGGGCACGACCATGGGCTTTTCCACCGAGCGCAAGGATAACTGGTGGTGGCTGATGGTCTCCGGCGACGTCAACGCCAACCGTTTATTACTGGCCGTGATGGACGACCCGGCATGGAAGGACGATATCGGCCGCCTGGTGCGCGGCAGCATGGGGCGCCAGAAGAAGGGGCGCTGGGATACCACGGTGGCCAACGCCTGGGGCACCCTTGCCATCAATAAGTTCTCGGCCAAGTTCGAATCCACGCCAGTGACGGGCGCCAGCGCCGTCAAGCTGGGCGGCGATACGCAAGCGCTCGTGTGGAATGGCGCGGCGAAAGTCGGCCCCGTGCTGCAGGCGTGGCCGAAGGGCACGGACACGCTGGGCCTGGCGCACAGCGGCACGGGTAAACCGTGGGCCACGGTGCAAAGCCTGGCGGCCATCCCGCTCAAGGCGCCCGTGTCCAGCGGTTACACGATCAAGAAAACCATTACGCCAGTGGAACAGAAAACCACAGGCCTATGGTCGCGCGGTGATGTCTACCGCGTGCGCCTGGATCTGTCGGCGCAAGCGGACATGAGCTGGGTGGTGGTCGACGACCCGATTCCCGCCAGCGCCACCGTGCTGGGCAATGGCCTGGGGCGCGATTCGCAGCTGCTGACGGCCGGTGAAAAATCCACGGGCTGGGTCTGGCCCACGTTCGAGGAGCGGGCGTTTGATGCTTTCCGCGCCTACTACGCCTTCGTGCCGAAGGGCAACTGGAGCGTGGAATACACGGTGCGCCTGAACAATGCGGGGGATTTCAGCCTGCCGGCCACGCGCATCGAAGCCATGTATTCGCCCGAGATGTTTGGCGAGTCGCCGAACGCGAATGTGAAGGTGAGGCAGTGAAAGGGTTTGTTTTACTGATGGGCTGCCTGCTGGCCGGCCCGGTCTTCGCTGAAGCGATATTGACGCCGGCCCAGGTGCAGGCTGCCTACCGCAGTTCGGAAGCGCAGTTGCTGGACCGCAGCGGCGCGCCCTTGCAATCCTTGCGCGTGGACATGAAAGTGCGGCGCTTGCCGTGGGTGCCGCTGGCCGACATCTCTCCCGCCGTGCAGCAGGCCGTGCTGCTGGCGGAAGACCAGCGCTTCATGCGCCATGGCGGCGTGGATGTGTCCGCGCTGGCCACGGCTGCCTGGGATAATCTGTTTTCCAAGAAACCTCGCGGCGCCTCGACCATCACCATGCAGCTGGCGGGCCAGCTGGACGCGGACTTGCAGGCGTCCTCGGGCGGCCGCAGCCTGCGCCAGAAATGGGACCAGATGCGCGCGGCGCAAGCCATCGAGGACAGCTGGAGCAAGGCGCAGATTTTTGAAGCGTATTTGAACCTCGTATCGTTCCGTGGCGAGCTGCAGGGCATCGCATCCGCCTCGTACAGCCTGTTCGGCAAGGCGCCGTCCGGCCTGAATCAGACGGATGGCATCATCCTGGCCAGCCTGGTGCGGGCGCCAAACGCGCCGCCGGCCACCGTCACGCGCCGTGCCTGCGCGCTGGCCAAAGAGTGGCGCATGGACAGCAGTTGCCAGCTGATTGGCCAGCGCGTGCAGACGGCCTTGCAGCGCACGGCCCTGTACGCCGACCTCGCGCCGGCGCCGCAGGTGGCGCAGCAGCTGCTCAAGCAATCGGGCGCGTCCGTGCGTAGCACCCTCGACGGTCCCTTGCAGCGCTTCGCGCAGGAAAACTTGCGCCAGCAGCTGGGATCTTTGCGCGAGCGCAATGTCAACGACGGCGCCATCATCGTGCTCGACAACCGCAGCGGCGACATCCTCGCCTATGTCGGCAATGCGGGCGGCAGCCACGTCGATGGCGTGACGGCCCTGCGCCAGGCGGGTTCCACCCTGAAGCCTTTCCTGTATGAACTGGCCATCGAGCGCCGGCTGATGACGGCCGCCTCCGTCATGGACGACTCGCCGCTCGACGTCGCCACCGCGTCGGGCATGTATGCGCCGCAAAACTACGACCGCAATTTCAAGGGTTACGTCAGCGCCCGCACCAGCCTGGCCAGTTCCCTCAACATTCCCGCCGTGCGCACGGTGCTGCTGACGGGACAGGACGGCTTCTACAACCGCCTGAAGGACGTGGGCCTGTCCAGCCTGACGGAACCGGCCGAATACTACGGCCCCTCGCTGGCGCTGGGCTCATCGGAAGTGACCCTGCTGGAACTGGCCAACGCCTACCGCGCGCTGGCCAATGGCGGGTTGTACAGCACGGCCAGCCTGCAGCCGGGGCAGGCGGGCAAGGACCGGCGCCGCGTGATGGAAGCGGGCGCCGCCTTCATCGTCGGCGACATCCTGGCCGACCGCGCCGCGCGCAGCATGACCTTTGGCTTGCGCAACGAGCTGGGAACGAATTTCTGGAGCGCCGTCAAGACGGGCACGAGCAAGGATATGCGCGACAACTGGTGCATGGGCTACTCGGAGCGCTATACGGTGGGCGTCTGGGTGGGCAATTTCGACGGCAAGCCCATGTGGGACGTGTCGGGCGTGACGGGCGCCGCGCCCGTGTGGCGCGACGTGATGGATTACCTGCACAAGAACGTGCCCAGCCACGCCCCGAAAGCGCCGTCCGGCGTGCTGCAGCAGATGGTGGCGTACCAGCCCGCGCTGGAAGCGCCGCGCCGCGAATGGTTTATCACTGGCACGGAAAGCCCCGTCATCGCCGTGCTGGGCGACACCGTCAAACCGCCCGCCATCGTCTATCCGGCCGAGGACAGCATCCTCGCCATCGACCCCGACATCCCGCCCGCCCTGCAGCGCGTGTTCTTCCAGGCGCAGGGCAGCCGCGGCTTGCGCTGGGTGCTCGACGGCAAGGATATGGGCGCGGCCCTTGACAGCATCAGCTGGCGCCCTGTGCCGGGCAAGCATGCGCTGGCCCTCGTTGACGATGCCGGCAAGACGGTGGCGCAGGTGGCGTTCCAGGTGCGGGGCAATGCGCTGGCGCAGCTTGCCGTACAGGGTAAATAATCAGTTCGCTGGATAATTCGCCGGGTCGATGGCCGGCGTGGCGTAATGCCGCAGCACGTCGCCGCCGTGCGGGTGTTTTTGCGTACGGCGTTTTTCGTCCGATGGCGGGCTGACCAGCACGATGGTCGCTTCGTCCGGGTTGCGCAAATTCACCACCGCGCTGACGCCGCCATCGCGGTAGCTGCCCATCACGGCGATGGCCATCTGCACGAACAGGGTGGCCGCGCCCGTGTTGCCCAGGCGCTGATCCGTGTCTATCCATTGCGCCGTATTGCCGCTGTCGAGTTCCGTGCCGCCATCTTCCGCATGTTTCAGCAAGGTCTTGTGCAGTGTCACCAGTTGGGCCTGATTGCCGCCCGTCGCGGCGACCAGGCGCGCCGGCGCGGCGGGACGCTCCGCTTCCGGCAAGCTGCGCAAGGCTTGCTGCCAGCCCGCCTGCAACGCTTGTTCGCGCTGGTCGCGCCGCGCGAGCGGCTTGCCGTGTTCATCCGTCATCTTGATAAAAGTCGGCCGGTGGATGAAGCCGAAGGTCGGCAGACGATCCAGCTGGGCCAGTTGTTCCTTGTTGAAGGGCAAGGGAAACCAGGGCGTGGGTTGCCAGTCTTTGGGTGGCTGATAAGTCTTGTGCTGGAGCCTGTCGACCATGCTGAACGTGCCCGTGCCGCGGATGTCGGAACGCCGGGCGAATTGAGCGGCGACGGGCAGCCATTCGGCGATGCTGGGCTGGCGCCGGGTGATGGCTGTCGGATCAGTTTCCAGACGTGCCTGCGGCACGGTTCCCATCAACTCATAGTAAGCCAGGTATAGCCGCCGCGCCACGCCGTAGGTATTCAAATCGTCGACGCTGTCTTCAGGCGGGGCGTCCTCATACGCAAACTTTCGCACGGCATCGATGCGTTCGCGCCGCGCCAGCACGAACAAGGCGGAGGCGTCGGGCATTTCGGGGATGTAGCGGCCGTCTCTTGTGAGCGGTGGCGAGTTGTCCGGGCTGTACAGATCGCGCGTGGGCATGCTGTCTTCCGAATTGAGCACGATGTAGGGCACGTCGGGATGGGTATCGAAGAAGGCGAATACGTCTTCCAGTATGCGGTCTGGGTGTTCGCTCAGACGGCGCGGACCGGAGGCAAACAAGTGCCAGTGCATACCTGATGACGTGGCGCCACCGGCCAGGCCTATGGCTGGCGAATCTGGGCGATCCAGCATGCGCGAATTAAAGATAGGTGGTTCCGCGTTAAAGACGGGAACACCGAAATACATGGGGGTATCCCTCGCCCCATTTTCCAGCGTGTCACCACCGGCCACCTGCTATCCCAGCTCTTTGCATGGCATCCCAGGTGTATTTTTCCTTGTCCTGTTCGCGGATGCTGGCATAGGCATTACCCTGTTGCAGCGCTTCCCACAGTTTGCCCTGCCGGTATTTGTCCAGGGTGACGCCCAGACCGATCACTTCCAGCACATATTCACGCTTGTCCTGCTCGGTGGGTGCCGCCTGTTGCACTTGCGGCTTTGTGACGGCCACAGGCTCGGACGAATGCAGCCAGCGAGAACCGAGCAATGTGGCAGCTACAATGGGTGGGATCAGCAACAGCCATTGCAGGTGGTGCCATATTTTGCTGCTCATCGTGGACTCCAGTAAATAAGAAGGACTGATCAATACAGACCCAAGCAATAGCAGAGTCATCAATGCGAGGGCTACGCAGACGGGGTAGAGCAAGTTTGGGAAAAAGTTTCTCATCTTGGAATGTCATCGCTGGCTTTATGTACGAAAGGAGTGACGACCGATTCGGTACGCCTGCCATTCACTGTTTCACAAACGACGGTAGACGGCAGGCCTGCTTGCAATGCGGGCACAAAGGCCGGTAATTCTCCCGAACTGTAATAATGGGCATTACCTTCAATGATTTGCTTGCGTTGTAGAGGTTCTGCAGCCCAATAGATTTCAAATTTTTTCATGAAATCCTCCCATCTCAGGATGGATTTTCTTATAGGATTTTTTTTGTCGTTTTGCAGCCGCCAATCCGCCACCGCACACAAATACTGGTAAAACTTCGGATCGCTGCTCGCCTTGCCGCTACCGATGGCCACGTCATATGCCGTCACGTTGCGGTGGTTTTCCGCATTGCCGATGATGGCCCCGTGGAAGGATTTTGGGCTGACCTCGTTCTGCCAGCGTTTGCGCGCCTGGTTCGGGGTTTCCAGTGGATCGATGTACAGCAGGTCGCCGCCGCGCGGGTAGCGGGCGACGCGTTCCAGCTTGCGCCAGTCTCCCGGTTCTTTGCCCCGATTGAGAGCTTGCTCCACCTGTTTGAGTGCGGACGGACTGAAGGGGCCATAGTTGTATTCCGATTTCCGGTCGTGCAGGGGGCGAGGATCGTCGACGACTTCCCTCGGAAGTTTTCGCACGCCTTTTTTACTGGTAATGGCGATGGCCGCATCGATCGGATCGACCTCTTCGCACGGTCCTTGCTGGTCGCGCGGCAGCTTGGCCTGGTCGGAATCCTTGGGGAATTGCCCAGGGCGGATCTCGCCGCCGTCCAGCACGGCCGCCCTGGGCGCGCGCAGCGCTTCGCCATTGATCGTGCGCAAGCCTTCGCGCCGGCCCGCTTCCGTTGAAAAGATATTCCATTTGCCGGGTTTGACGGGCGGCCATGGTGCCTCGTCATGGTTGCCGCGATGGCCACGGTTGGCGCCGGCCACGTGGGCGTGGTCGTCCTCGCCTTCCAGGCGCAGGGCGAAGTCGTGCGGCGGCTGGCCGACCAGCACCGGCCCGCTATTCTTGCCAGCTGCATTGGACCGCTGTTTGTTGGTAAAGACCCGCTGGTAAAATCCCGCCCCTAGTTCCGCCAGCGGCTTGCGCATTTGATACTCCTTTTCCCAAGTAGTGGGACCGGCGCCCCAGATACCTCCCTCCTTCTTGCCCTTGCTTGTCGACAGGCCATGGCCGTTCTGATGATCGGGTACGCCCTGCCAGCCGATGCCCTGCATATTGTCCAGCGCCACCGTCATGTCCTCGGGACAAAAGTACAGGTAGACCTTGCCCCGGTTGTCGCGGTCCGCCTCCGCGCGCCATGCCGCGCCCGCCATGCCGTGACAGACGGCGTGATCCTTGATCTGCGCAAAAGCGGGTGTGGCATGTTTTTTTGCCACCACGCCCTGCACGATCTGCACCAGCGTTTGCAGGCGCGCATGGAAGGTCTGGCGGTCGTTGATGGCCATGTACTGCTTGCGCATGACCGCATCCTGGCCACCGCCGAAGATGCGGCTCGCCTCCGCGGTACCGAAAAACATGGTGGTGTCTTCCACCAGGCTGTAGGGTGGGTGCGTGAGGATCAAGGTGTCGGCGGGCCGCTTGCCTTCGTCGAGCAGGAAGGCCTGCGCCAGCAGCGAGATCAGACAGCCCTGGCTGTGCGCGACGATGGAAACCACGTCGTTGCTGTCGTAGTCACGGATCATGGCAATGAGCGCGGCCAGGCGCTTGGCGGCCAGCACCATGTACATGCGGCCCGGCGCCGTCATCAGTGGGCGTACGGGGTCGCCGCCCACGTCGTACGGCGAGAACAAGCCCTTGTTCCACATGTCGGGCAGGGTATTGGTGGCATTGCCGAACGGGCCGCCATTCTTCGACATGTCCTTGTCCAGGCGGTTGCCGTAGCGGTCCGTGTTCTGGCCGTTGACCACTTTGCTGGCGTTGCCTTGTTCGCGAAAGCCCCAGTAAAACGGGATCACGGGGCTGTACGTCGTATCGTCAGGCTGGCGCTTGAAATAGATGGCGTCCGGATCGGCGATCACTTCACGCTTATCGGATTCCTGCGGCATACGGTAAGCGGCCGGGGTGAACACATGGCCGCCGCCATACATGCGCGCGTCGAGTCCCTGGCATAAACCCTTTTCCACGGCGCCAAAACTGGTGCCCACGTCATTGACGCCATGGATGACGATGATGTTGCCGGGTAGTTCGGGGCGGATGCGCACGATGGCGTCCTGCATGCGGTCGCAGTGCAGCAGGGCGTTACTCTTGCCGCTGACATACGGAAGTTTGGGATACGCCATCGCCGCTCCATGCTGACCAGACAGGACAGTGTAGAGGCGCGCGATGGCGGATTAGTTGTGCTTGCGCAAACTTTGCCGGAAAGGAGGCAGCGTTGCCGTGGATGCAGCCTCTACCGGCTGGCCGGCTTGCCCTTGGCCAGCTTGCTGTCCGCCAGCCCCGGCGCGCCCCATAGCAGGCCCATCCAGATGCAGAACGACAGGCCGCGGTGCAGTGATGCGAAGCACAGGCCGAAAATCAGGCTGCGCGCGAACAGGTTCGTGTTTGGCACGTTGGCACTGTCGAGCAGGAACAGGGTGGCGACGGCGGCGACCGTCATGACGGGCAGCATGAACCACCATTTGCGTTCGATCGGCGACATAGTTTGCTGATAAGAAGTGTGTCACCGATTCTAACGCAATATTGTCAAAGTATTTAGGGTGCGCTGATGATGTTCGTCAATGCGATGCGATACGCGGGCTGCACCTCGCCATCCTGGCCCAGCTTGTCCGTCATGATCACGCCGTAGCCCTGCGCATACCACACGTATTCGCCGCTTTTGCCTTTGCTTTTGCCGCCCACGTCACGCAGTTCGAACTTGCAGGCGTCGGGGAAGCGGCGCCCGCCCAGTTCCAGGCGTTCCCTGCCCAGGAAGGTGATCGAGAAATCGCGTTTATCCGTGCGCGTGGAGGTGGTGATCTTGTCGGACAGGCCGGCCAGCGGGTAGTGGGTGCTCGTTTGCGTGTCCGTGAACTGCACGCGCACTTCCTGGCCGGGGCGCATGGCGGCGGGTATGGCGGACTGCGGCGTGTAGACGTTCTTGCTGCGCACGCTGCCGTCTTCGTTGTAATGGACCATGCCGGTCAGAAAGACCTGGCCGTCGCGGATGTCCTGGTAGGACGTGGCCAGCAAGACGCCGCCGTCGAGGATCAGCTGGATACCCTTGAGTTTCTTGCCTTCGAAGACTTCCTCGACGTTGACTTGCGCATCGCCATTGTTCTTGCTGAACTTGATGCCCGTCGTCAGTTCCATGCACTCGCCCACCGTCGGCGCCGCCTGTACGCCCGCGGCGGCCAATACGCCTGCCGCCACCATCGTTTGCCATGCTGCTTTCATTGCCATCCTTGTTATTTCTTAATGATGCGATGATAGCGTGCGGCTACTGTTCACTTGTGCACGATTGCCTTATGCTTGAGCTGCAGGCGGCATCAGGACCACCTGCGACTGGCATCAGCGGGCCGCGCGTTTCGCGGCATGGATCGTTGCAGGAGTTAGCCCATGACATTACGATTATCGATATTGCTGTCCCTGCTGTGCGGCGCGCTCGCGCTGCCAGCCGCGCAGGCGGAAGATGCGCCGTATGCCATGCGCGCCGCTTCGGCGCCTGTGCCAGGCGCGCTGGATCTGGCTTTTATGGAGGAGGCGCCGAATCGGAAATTCAAGCGGCGCGTGGACTTGTCCGCCATCACCCGCGCCGACGACCTGGCGGTTGTCAAGGCGGCCATCAATCCGATCGTGCAATTTTTCCAGGTGACAGGGCAGGTGCGCCAGCCTGCGCATGCGATACGCATGGTGACGACCTACAACGGCGAACTGGCCTTGATCAAGCCGCCGCGTATCGATGACTACAATTATCTGCTTGCGCGCCGCTTATGGAACTGGACCGTGCATGACGCACAGACCATCAGCTTGACGGTCGAGTTCGTAGGGCTCAGCAATACTCAGCCCCACTATTCCAACACCTATGTCTTTGTCGAGCGCTACGGCACCTGGCTGTTCGACCGTCACATGCTGTAGTTCAGCGCGTCGTCGCTGGTGGCGAGGTGGCCGTTGCGCTGGCGGCCGGCGTGGCCGTGGGCTTGCCACTATATGGCTTGTCCACGTCATCCGCCGTGGGCTTGCCACGCCGCGTGCGCTTGTCCGTGCGCGCCTTGGCTGGCTTGGCGTCGTGCACCAGCTTGCCCTTGTTGTCGAGTTTGTCGGATTCGTCCGATTGCTGTCCCGGATCATTCGGATTGTTGGTGTGGTTGCCCGTCTGGTTGACATTCGTCGTCGACTGGGCTTGCACCCAGGCGCCGCCGACGGTCATCAGGGTGGCGGCCAGCAAGAGCGCGGCGGTTTTCATGGTGGTGTCCTGTGCAAAGTGTTGATGTGAGATGGCATTCTCACACAGGAGAGCGCCGGCAAGGGTAGGACGCCGCCGCATGGCTGTGTCGGCTAGTTGCTACTGATTATCGGAATTGCTCCGTCGAGATATCGAAGCGCTTGAGCTTGTCGTACAGGGTTTTCTTCGGGATATTCAAGGCAGCTGCCGCATCGATGACGTTCCCATTGTGGCGGCGCAAGGCTTCCTCGATGATGGAAATCTCGAAGGTGTCCACCTGCTCGGCCAGCGAGGCTTCGCGGCAGCCGGCCGGACTCAGGGTGTCGTCGAGCAAGCCCAGCACGAAGCGGTCGGCCACATTGTGCAGCTCGCGCACATTGCCGGCCCAGCGCTGCGCCATCAGGGACGAGATCAGCTCGCCGCTGACGAGGGCGGCCGGCTGGCCATAGCGCAGCGCCGCCTGCAGCACGAAAAATTCGAACAGCAGCGGGATATCCTCGCGCCGGTTGCGCAGCGCGGGCAGGGTCAGGCTGGCCACGTTCAGGCGGTAATACAAGTCGGGCCGGAATTTCCCCTGCTCGGCCAGCACATTCAAATCTTCCTTGGCGGCGGCGATGACGCGGAAATTCACGGATATCAATTTGTTCGAGCCGAGCCGCTCCACTTGCCGTTCCTGCAGCACGCGCAGCAGTTTGACTTGCAGGGCCAGCGGCATGCTTTCGATTTCATCGAGGAACAGGGTGCCGCCGTTCGCGTATTCGATCTTGCCGATGCGCTGGCGCTGCGCACCCGTAAACGCGCCTTCCTCATGGCCGAACAGTTCCGATTCAAAGATCGATTCGGGCAGGGCGCCGCAATTGATGGCCACGAAAGGGTGGTCGCGCCGCTCGCTGAAGTCGTGCAGGCAGCGCGCGATCAGTTCTTTTCCCGTGCCCGTTTCGCCCAGGATGATGATGTCGGCCGACTTCGGCGCCAGGTTCAGCACCAGCTGGCGCACCTTGGCCATGGCCGCGCTGCGGCCCACGATGCGCGCCTCGATGCCGACCCGCTGTTCGAGCTGGCGGCGCAAGTTCATGTTTTCCAGCACCAGGTGGCGTTTATCCAGGGCGCGGCGGCACACTTCCACCAGCAAGTCGGCGGAAAACGGTTTTTCGATGAAATCGTAGGCGCCACGGCGCATGGCGCCCACGGCCATCGACACGTCGCCGTGACCGGTGACGAGGATGACGGGCAGGCTGGCATCCTGCGCCACGGCGATATCGAGCAGTTTCAAGCCATCCATGCCGGGCAGCTTGATATCGCTCAATAAAATACCGGCAAATTCGGGCACCAGCCAGGGCAGCGCTTCCTCGGCCGTGGCGACGGCCGTCACTTGCAGTCCGGCCAGTTCCAGCGATTGCCGGGCGCCCTTGCGCACGACGGCGTCGTCTTCCACCAGCAGCACTTGCATGCCTTCAAAATTATTCTCGTGCATCAGATGTTTCCTTCGTCTCTATCCCCCGGGTCGCAGCTCAGGGTGATGGTAAATTGTGCGCCGCCCCCTTCCTGCGCGCTGCGGTTGCGTACGGCCAGTGCGCTGCCGGCCGCGCGCAGTATGCCTGCGCTGATCGATAATCCCAAGCCCAGCCCGTGTTCCTTGGTGGT
This sequence comes from Janthinobacterium sp. PAMC25594, assembly GCF_019443505.1. Taxonomy (NCBI): domain Bacteria; kingdom Pseudomonadati; phylum Pseudomonadota; class Betaproteobacteria; order Burkholderiales; family Oxalobacteraceae; genus Janthinobacterium; species Janthinobacterium sp. PAMC25594. Next base: position 1,953,364 of record NZ_CP080377.1, on the reverse strand, counting down.
ATAGAAGGGATCGAAGATCTTGTCGAGCGAGGCCAACGGGATGCCGGGGCCATTATCGGTGATATGCAGTACAGCAAGGCCGCCTTCGCGGCGCACCTGGAACCATATCTGCACGGGCTCGCTTTCCGGCACGGCATCCATGGCGTTGGTGATCAGATTAGTAAACACCTGTTCCAGGCCGATGGCGTTGCACAGCACGATGATGTCGTCTTCCAGCCAGCTTTCATGCAGGGTCAGGCGCTGCGAATGCTTGCGCGTGCGGATTTGCAGCATGGTTTGTGCAAACGCCTGGCGCACGCTGACGGGTTTGCGCGCATCGTCGCTGCGCCGCGCAAAGCCTTTCAGTTGCGAGGTGACATAGCCGAGCCGCTTGACGAGGTCGGAAATCGTCGACAGATTGTCGAGCGCGTCATCGATCTGGCCGCGTGCCAAAAACACCTTGGCATTGTCGGAAAACGTCTGCAGGGCGGCCAGCGGCTGGTTCAGCTCGTGCGTGACGCCGGCCGCCATCTGGCCGATGGCCGCCAGCTTGCCGCTTTGCACCAGTTCCGCCTGGGCATAGCGCAAGGTCTGCTCGGCCCGCTCACGCTCGGCCACTTCCGCCTGCAGGCGGCCATTCGCGTGCACCAGGTCGGCCGTGCGCTGCTCGACCTTGATTTCCAGCTGTTCATAGGCGCGCGCCAGGGTTTGCTGCGCATTGAGTTTGTCGGCGATGCGGCGCCGGCGCTGGCGCGCATACATCAGAGCCAGCAGCAGCAAGGCCCAGCCCAGCGCGGCCGCCATGGCTGCGTTGCGTGCCGCCTCGTTGACCTGGTCGAGTTCGGCCAGCACGGTGATTTGCCATTGCAGCGGGCCAAGAGCGCGGTTCACGGCCAGATAGTCCACCTTGTCGGCGCTGCCGGACAGGGCCGGCGTGTCGCCCGACTGCTGGCGCTCCAGGGTCATCACGCTGGCGCCGTCGGCGAACTGGCGCAGCACCTTGTGCGGCAAAATGGGCAGGTTTTCCTGCAGGAACTGTCGCTGCGCGCTGATATCGTTCTTCGCGGCCGGCGACAGCGGGGCCAGGGTCTTGAACTTGAAGGCGGGTGTGGTGGCCAGGATGATCACGCCATTCGCATCCTTGACCCAGATCTGTTCGCCCGCACCGGGCGTGCGCCACGATTGCTCGATCCAGTCCAGGTTGACCTTGGCGGCGACGACGCCGATGATGCGCCCGTCGCGCAGCACGGGCTGCGAAATGAAATAGCCGGCCTCGAAGGTGGAAAAACCGATGCCGTAGAAGCGGCCGATGCCGCCCGCGATGGAGTTCTTGAAATACGGACGGAAGCCGTAGTTGACGCCCACGTAGGAACTGCGGTCTTGCCAGTTGCTCGATGCCAGGGTCGTGCCCTTGTCGTCGAGCACGTAGACGGCAAAGGCGCCCGCGCGGCGGTTCATGTCGACCAGGTAGGCGTTGATCCGCGTGACTTTGTCGGCGCTGGGCTGTTCCAGCAATTGCGCCACGGCATCGCTCTGGGCCACGGCCAGGGGCAGGAATTCGTATTTATTCAGGGCGCCGCCGATGGACGCCGCGTACAGTTCCGCGCGCGAATCCAAGGTGCGGTGCAATTCATCGAGCTGGCGCTGCTTGACCCAGGCATACGACGCCCACGTCAGCAAGACCAGTGACCCCACGGCCAGCAGGGGGGCGAGCGCGGGTCTCAAGGTCCATTTGCCGAATGCCATGGTGCTCCGTGTGTTTGTTTGTTCAGATGTAACCCCAAAGCGAAGGACTGGGGTCGGACCCTCAGAGGGAATGCGCGCCAATGGCGCGCATTCCGATCCCGAAGGGACCGACCCCGGCCGTTGCGGTTGGGTCAGGCAACACTAATCTGCAGTGCTGGCCATCGTTTCGGCATTGTGATGACGCTGCTGCTCTTCCATCACCATCTCGCCCAGCATGCGCTTGAGGTGGTTGAACTCGGGGGCGCTCGGGTCGCGTGGGCGGGGCAGGTCGATGGCCACGTCGCGCTTGATGGTGCCGGGACGGTAGGTCATGACGATGGTGCGGTCGGCCAGGTAGACCGATTCCTCGATCGAGTGCGTGACGAAGACGATGGTGGTGCCGAAGACTTTCCAGATTTTCAGCAATTCATCTTGCAGGTTGCGCCGCGTCAAGGCATCCAGCGCGCCGAACGGTTCATCCATCAGCATGATGGGCGAATCGAGGGCCAGCACGCGGGCGATGGCCACGCGCTGGCGCATGCCGCCGGACAAGTCTTTCGGGTAGCGGGCACGGAATTCCGTCAAGCCCAGCATGCTCAGCAGCATGTCGACCCGTTCCTTGATCTCGGCTGGCGTCTTGCCGGCGATTTCCAGGCCGAAAGCGATATTGCTCTCGATGGTCATCCACGGGAACAGCGCGTATTCCTGGAATACCATGCCGCGGTCGGGACCGGGCTCGGTGATCAGCTTGCCGCCGGCCAGGATCTGGCCCGACGTGGGCTGCGAGAAGCCGGCGATGGCATTGAGCAGGGTCGACTTGCCGCAGCCGGACGGCCCCAGCAGGCAGATGAACTCGCCGCTGGCGATTTCCAGGTTGATGTCCTTCAGGGCGATGACGTCGGCGCCGCCCGTGGTGAAGATTTTATTGACTGCATTGATATTGATCGTGGTCATGACCGTTCCTCTCAGTGTTCCAGGCCGCGGTGCCACTGCAGCAAATGATTATTCAGGGCATTCATGGCCATATCGATGGCCAGGCCGAACAGGCCGATGGTAAACATGCCGGCGATAATCTTGTCAGACCAGAAGTATTCGCGCGCTTCCAGGATGCGGAAACCCAGGCCGCTGTTGACGGCGATCATTTCCGCCACGATCACGACGATGAAGGCCGTGCCCATGCCGATGCGCGCGCCGGCCAGGATGTACGGCGTGGCCGCCGGCAGGATGACGCGGCGGAACATCGTCATCTGGCTGGCGCCCAGGTTGCGCGCGGCGCGGATGTAGATGCCGTCGACCTGGCGCACGCCGGCGATGGTATTCATCAGCACGGGGAAGAAGGAACCGATGCTAATCAGGAAGAAGGCGGGCGGGTTGCCCAGGCCGAACCACAAGATGGCCAGCGGGATGTAGGCGATCGGCGGAATCGGGCGCAGCACCTGCACCAGCGGGTCGAACAGTTTATAGATGGTCTTGTTGGTGCCCATCAGCAAGCCCAGCGGCAAGGCCAGGCCGGCGCCGATGGCGAAGCCGCCCAGCACGCGCGACAGGCTGGCCCAGGCGTCATGCGGCAATTCGCCGGAGAACATCCACACCAGGTAATTGCCCGCTTCGGGCGTGTACGCTTGCATGGGAATCAGGTATTCATACCATTTCACCAGCACGGCCACGGGCGAGGGCAGGATTTGCGGATTGATCCAGCCGAACGTGGACAGCGCCTGCCAGAACAGCAACACGACCACGGGCACGATGGCACCGTGCGCGAAGCGTTTCATCATTTGAATATTCATCGTGACACTTTCAGATTAACGAGGTGCGTAGGTTTTCTTGGCTTTTTCCAGCAGGTCCAGCTTGACCCAGTCCTTGGCGGCTGGCGGCTTGGCCATGCGGCCCACGCCGAATTTCACCATGTAGTCGGTGGTCAGCTGCACGTGGCTCTGCGTGATGTCTTCCGTGAAGATGGCGTTATCGATGGCATCGCGGTAATCCTCGGACGTGATCTGATTCTTGAACATCGATTCGCGCACGTATTTTTCCGCCAGTTTCGGGTCGGCCAAAAACGCCCGCGTGGCGGCGACGAAGCAATCCATGAAGCGTTGGGCCACGGCCGGCTTTTCCTTGTACATTTTTTCCGTCATCACGAGGGCGCGCACGGGCTCGCCCAGCGGCGTGTCGTAGGGCTTGATGATGGCCGAGCCGTATTTCTTGTGGATCGCCTGCGTGGAGTAGGGCTCGGACTGGCTCATGGCGTCGATGTCCTTGGTCAGCAGCGCCTGGTTCAGGTCGGGATAGCCCATGTACAGGATCTGCACGTCCTTGCCCGGCTTGTCGGACCAGGTCAGCTTGGCCTTGGTGAGTTCGGCAAACAGCAGGATTTCCTGCGGGCCGCCGCGCGTGACGCCGACTTTCTTGCCTTTCAGGTCGGCAATGCCCTTGATGTTCAGGTCGGGACGCCCGACGATCTGCACGCCGCCCTTGGCGAAGCCGCCCACCAGGTACACGGGCAAGCCCGTGGCGCGGCCCGTGATGGCCGCTTCCAGCGCGCTGGCGGAGACGTCGATTTCGCCGGCGATCATGGCCGGCACGATGTCGAGGCCCTTGGCGAAGATGCGTTCCTCGATTTTCAGGTCGTATTTGGGCGCGATTTCCTTCATGTAGGCAACGGCGCCGTAATGGGCGAATTTCAGGTTGCCCAGGCGGACCAGGTCGGCCGCGTGGACGGCGAGCGGGAATTGCGCGGCCAGTGCGACGGCCACGGCCAGTGCCTTGGTGTTCAGGAAGGACGAGATGCGGAAGGTGCTTGCCATGCTGTTGTCTCCAAAAAAGGTAGATGGTTTTTATATTGGGTCAGGCTGCCGCTCTGGTGGCGGTTATGAAAATATAAAAGCATCTTCCGTGCCAGTGGAGCGCATTTTGACGTTTATTGCAAGTGATTGTTTATAAAGGTTTAATTTGATTCTATTGAAAATGGGAAATATCGATATTCCGTCTTTCCGCACGGCGAGGGGAAAACTTGTGCGGATTGCCGCATTCCGGGCGCTGCGCGTGCGGGACGGCATGCGGGTGAACCTTCACGGCGTGGCCGACTCCAATCGTAAAAAAACGCGTTGCAAACAGGCTGGCAACGCGTAACTCCCCCGTGGAGTAGGGGCGGCGCCGCGCGGGCGCCTGATCGATCGCCGGCTGGCGGGTTTATTTCGGCGCCGTGGTGGGCGGCAGTGCCGGCGCGGTGGCCGGATCGGTCAGTGGCGCAGGCGGCGTGACGTGGCCGGGACCGGCTTCCGGCACGGCCGGCGTGACGGGGGCGGGCATCACTTGTGGCGCGGACGTGGGGTTGGGCGCCGTTTCGGGCAGGGGTGCCTCGGCCGGTTTTTTACAGGCGGACAGGGTGACGAGCAAGGCGGCGGCCAACAGGGCAGGCATTTTCATGATGTTTCCTTTGCAAGAGTCGAAGTATCGCGAGGCGGGCGGTGAGCGCCGCGCGCGAAGCTTGAATTTATTGCAATGGAGCTTCCGCTTCTGTTCGCTATTTCACTTTGCGCCATGAATGGGAGCGCAGAGGGGGAAGTACAGCGCTTTTAGATGTCATTTTGAGATGCCGCGAGAGAAAGAATTCACTAGGGCAATATTTTTCACTTTCTTGCTTCTAATGTTCGTTAACGCACAGACCAGGGAAGAGCAGGGTGGCATTCTATGTCCAGACGCTCAGGATTCGTGGTGTTCTGGTATAAAAATTGCCAAGAACTTAACAATCCGGGCTACCGGCAATCGTTTAAAAGGAGTATTCAAATGCATGCAATGACTCAGTCTCACGTGAAGAGCGAATTAAAGGCAGCGCACCAGGAACTTCGTAGCCCCGAAAAAGGCTCGCAAATGGTAGAGCGCGCAGCACCCATCCCCCCGGAGCGCCTGAATCCCATTTCCATGGCACCGATCGAGCGCGTGCGTTCGACGTCGGCCACCCTGCGCCGCATCGAAAACATGCAAAAACTGATCGGCGAATTGTCGCTGCACGAGATGCTGGCCGATGAAATCGCCTGGTTCCTCAAGTTTTCGCCATCGGGCGCCCGCAAATACATCCGCGACTTGCGCGAAGCGGGCGTGATCGAACTGGCCCGCTACATCGAAGGCACCGCCACCTACCTGGGCAAGGCAGTGTACCAGCTGACGCCGGACCCTGAGCGTGTGCGCGCCTTCCTGGCCGCCATCGTCCAGCCGAAACGCGAAGGCGCGCCACCGCGCAAGGACCGTCCCGGCCTGCGCGAGCAAAGCATGGCAGGCAGCGGTCGTCACTTCCACATCCTGGCCGATGACACGCATTACGCGATCCGCGTCAACCGCGGTCCCGTGACGCGCGATCCGCTGGTGGCGGCATTGTTTGGAGCGCCACAGCAAAAATCGGCCGAATAACACCTGACCAAACCTACTGCGCGTCGGGATAGGCAGCCTGCGATGCTCACCGTACCTTCGTACGGTTGCGCTTCTTAGCCACCTCTCCCTTCCGCTCGCTACGGTTTTGTCAGGCGTTGTGACGTAATAGAAGCCGGGTTGCAACCCGGCTTTTGGCGTTCAGGCAGGCCGTTTCACGTAGTCTGATTGAAAAGACTGCAAGCATCCCCATGTGGGCTGGACTGCTGCCCGCAACGCGCGGGTCCACTTGAAGGAGCTTGTCCTTGTCTGCCTACGCCGTGTTCTCCTGCCCCATCGCCTTCATTGTCCTGAAGCGGGCCGCCGCATGAATCCGCTGCTGTGGATCGCCCTCGTCACGGCCGCCATCGTCTTGTCGCTGTGGTTTCCCCGCTGGCGCTTGAAGCGGGCCTTGGCCCGGCCCTTGCCGGCCGAAGGCCTGGCCGTGCTGGAAAAGAATATTCCCGTGTATCCCCGCATGCCGGCCCCGCTGCAGGAGCAGTTGCGTCGTCTCGTCGTGCAATTTCTGTACCAGAAGAAATTTGTCGGCTGCGGCGGCCTGGAGATCACGGACGAGATGCGCTATACCATCGCCGGCCAGGCCTGTTTGCTGCTGCTCAATCGCCAGACGCAGGTGTATCCCGAGCTCGACACCATCCTCGTGTATCCCACGGAATTCATCGTCAGGCGCAATGAAGTGGGGCCGGGCGGCGTGGTCACGCCATCGGCCAACGGTTTGTTGGGCGAATCCTGGGGCGATGGCCGCGTGGTGCTGGCCTGGGATCACGTGCAGCGGGGCGCCGCCGACTGGACCGATGGCCACAACGTGGTACTGCATGAATTCGCCCACCAGCTCGACAGCGAATCGGGCGCCGCGAATGGCGCGCCGTACCTGCCCAGCGTGTCGAGCTACCGCAGCTGGGCCACGGTGCTGTCGCGCGACTTCGACAACCTGCGCCATGACGCCATGCTCCAGCAGCAAAGCGTGATGGACCATTACGGCGCCACGAATCCCGCCGAATTCTTTGCCGTGGCCACGGAAACCTTCTTTGAAAAGCCGTACCAGATGGCCGAGCACCATGAAGAACTGTATGCGCAATTCTTGCAGTACTACAAGGTCGACCCGCGCGACTGGATGGCGCCGCCTGTGGAACCCGAACACATGGCCTCGCCATTTCCCAACTTTGCCCGGCACTGGTAAGCGGGGATTTCAGCCCAGCAGCCGTTGTTTCAGTGCGGGATAGCTGCTGCGCGAGACGGGGATGCCCGTGCTGGTTTGCGTGTCGAGCGCGTATTTGCCGCCCGCGCCGATCTGCAGCCGCTTGAAGCCGAGGCTGTTGACGATATAGGAGCGGTGCACGCGCAGGAAGTGGGGCGGCAGCAGGGCCATGAGCTTGTCGATAGGCAAGTCATGAAAGCACTGTTCGCCGCTGCGCAGCACGATATTGCTGTAGTGGCCATCGGCTTGCACGTGGTCGATCTCGGCCATGGCGATCCATTCCAGCGCACCCCGTTTCTTGATGGCCAGCGAGGCCGCTTGCGTCTGTCGTTCCGTATAGCGCTGCAGCGCCTTGTGCAGCCGTTCGCGGCTGAAAGGCTTGGCAACGAAGTCGAGCACGCCAAACTCGAAGGCCGTGATCGAGCGTTCCGCATGGGCCGAGATGATGATGGTCTGCAACGGGGCCTTTTGGACCAGGCGCAGCAGGTCATAGCCGTCGGCGCCGTGCAAATTCAAATCCAGCAGCAACAAGTCGACCTGCTCTTGGCCCTGCTCCCGCGCCAGGGCGGCCAGGGCTTGCGGCACATTGTCATGCAGCGCCAGCGCCGTCAGGCGCGCACCGAAATGCGCGCGCACCTCGCGTTCGAGGCCTTGCGCGATCAACGGTTCATCTTCCAGTATCAACACATTCATGGCGCCGCCGGCAAGGTAAAGGTGAGACGCCAGCCTGCCTGATGCTGTTCGCTGGCATAGTGGGCCGCATCGCCGAACACGGCGTGCAGGCTGGCGCGGATGTACTGTTCGCCCACGCCGCCGCCCGCATGGGCGCGCGCTTCGCCTTCGGGCAGGACCAGGGTGAGCACTTGCGTTTGCGCAAGCCTGGCGCTGCGCAGCACGAAGAGGGCGCCGTGGCGGTAGCGGTTATGGCTGAACGCATTTTCCAGTGCCGTCAGCAGGATGGCAGGCGGCACGGTGACGCCCGCCGCCTCGCCATCGAGCTGCAAACGGCACGGCTGCTGCAGCCGCGTGCTCATGATGCTCAGGTAATTCTGGCACAGGGCCAGTTCCTGCGTCAGGGCAATGCTCGGTTGCTGCGCAAACTCGTTGAGCATGCGCAACTCGGCGCCCAGTGCCTCGACGAAGGTTTCGGCCGCCTGCGGCGATTGCGCATTGAGTTCGCCGATCAGGCTCAAGGAATTCATCAGGAAATGCGGTTGCATGCTTTTGCGCAAGAGCTGGTTTTCCAGCTGCCGGGCGCGCGCGGCCTTGCCGCGTTCGCTCAACAGCTGCGCCAGCAATTGCGCGCACAGGGGCAGCAGCAAGAAGCACACGACGAGGGCGAAACCGCCTTCGGCAAACTGGCTGCCCGTCAGCAGGAACAGGGCGCATGAGGCCAGCGCGATCAAGGTGCCGCCGCGGCTGCCCGGCAAGCGGCGCCACAGGGCGCCCAGGTTCAGCAGCAGGCTCGCTGCCAGGCCCGTTAAAAACATCAGCCAACAGCGCGTGTCGAAATGCGCGGGCAGCGCGCCGGCCAGCGCGATGCACGCCAGCAACACCGCCGCCGCCAGCGGCCAACGGGGCAGGCGGTACGCCGTATAAAAATACAGGGGCAGCAGGGTGGAAAACAGCCAGGTCAGGGCGCTGACGGCGTACAGGCGCGGCAAGTGCCAGGGGTAGGCGTAACCGGTCACGCTGCGCCAGAGTTCCACCACCAGCAGCAGCGTCGCCACCAGGCACAGCGCGGCAAACATGGCCCAGTGCCGCTGCCGCTGGTACAGCACCGTCAAGGCGAGGAAGAGCAGGGCGACGGCGCCCAGCGCCCCGGCCAGCAGCAGCGGCGGCAGCCGGTACCAGGCCAGCGCCGCGCGGTGGTCTTGCCGGTCGATCAGGTACAGCGCATACAATGGCGACGCCAGGCGGGCCGGCGCCTGCTGCGTCGACAGCAGCAGACGCAGATGGTGCTTGCCGACGGTCAATTGCTGTGGCGTCAGGTGGATGGCGAAATCGATGTCGCCCGCGCGCTCCCCGCTGGCCTGGCGGGCCGGTTGGCCATTGCTGCCGATCAAGTGGCCATCCAGCCACAGCTCGCTGGAAGCCAGCGCCGACAGCACCAGCAGCTGCGTCGATGGTGGCGTGGCGGCCAGGGTGACAGCGCGCTCGACGCACAGCAGCTGTCCCGGCCGGAGCAACTGGTGCAGCGGGGCGGCGGGCGCGGCGGCACTGGCGCCGCAGGCGCGCCAGCCCTCGTCCAGCGATAGCCGGTCCATGCCCATGGCAAAACAGGGCAAGGCCAGGCAGCAAGCGAGGCAGTACCGCAGCAGGTAGCGGAAGAGGGAGGACATGGCGGGCATTGTAGCTGCTCATTTGCCAACCCTTTGCAACATTTTCATCAACTTCGGTGCCATTCGTGCCGGCCACGTGCATTTCGTGCACGGCCCGCCAAAAGTGTGTAAAAGACACTTACCATGCATCAGCGCCGCGCTGTGCACACAGCCCTCACCATGGAATAATGACTATGCAAAGCAGCAAATACTACGCTTTCGCCGGCGCGCTGGCGCTGTTCTGCGGCGCGGCGCAGGCCGCCCCCTCATCTGTTCCCGCTTCTGTTCCCGCTCCCGCGCTGGCCGCGCGCCTGGCGGACTTCGACGGCTGGGTCGCCCGGCGCATGGGCACGCAGCGCATCCCGGGCGTGACCGTCGGTTTCAGCCAGGGCGAGGTGGAATGGGTAAAAGGCTATGGCTATGCGGACCTGGAAAACCGCGTGCCGGCCACGGCCCGCTCCAGCTACCGGCTGGCGTCCGTTACCAAGCCCATGACGGCGGTGGCCATTTTGCAACTGGTGGAACAGGGCAAGGTCGACCTCGATGCGCCCGTGCAAACCTATGTGCCGTATTTCCCCGTCAAACCGTTTCCCGTGACGGTGCGCCAGCTGCTGGGCCACCTGGGCGGCATCGATGCCTACCGCGACAGCAAGGCGGAACAGCATTTCAAGGAGCACAAGGATACGCGCCAGTCCATCGCCGTCTTCGAACAGTTCGACCTGATCGCCGAACCGGGCACGCGCTTCCGCTACACCAGCTATGGCTACAACTTGCTGGGCGCCGTCATCGAGGGTGCCTCGGGCGAAAGCTATGGCGGCTACATGCGGCGCCACGTATGGGGGCCGCTGGGCATGGACGCCACCGTCATGGACGACCCGGATGCCGTGATTGCCGATCGCGTGCGCGGCTACCGGCTGGCCGGCAAGGAATGGAAGAATTCGGAATTCGTCGACATCAGCAGCCGCTTTTCGGCTGGCGGCACGCGCGCCAGCGTGCCCGACATGCTGGCGTTTGGCAGGGGCGTCCACGCAGGCAAGATCTTGTCGGCCGCCAGCGTGGCCGCCATGGTGCAGCCGATGGCCACGCGCGCGGGCCGCTTGACGCACTATGGCATGGGCTGGGAAGTCCTCCCGACGGGCGGGCGCTACGCCATTGCGCACAGCGGCCAGCAGCCGGAAACCGTCACCTATCTGGTCAGCTTTCCTTCGCGCAAGCTGACCATTGCCGTCGCCGCCAATCTCGAACGCATCAATCCGGAAGCGTTCGTGCAGCGCCTGTTCGAGGTGGTCACGGACGAACCGTGGCAGCTGCACACGTATATCGCCGATGCGGGCGCGCAGCGCGCTTACCAGGTGGCGCAAGGCCTGTTCGAGGAAGGCATGGCCTACGCCGAGCGCACGGATCAAGCGTATGCCGATGCGGCCGCCACGCGAGTAGCCTTTACCCAAATCAACGGGCAAGCGCTGACGCCCGATGCCACGGCGGCGCGCGCCTACATCGAGGCGGCCCGCCATCCCGCAGGCGGCTGCGTTTTCCTGGCGGCTGGCGCCAGCATGGCCGGGGCGCTGCGCCGGTCGGGCATCGACCTGAACACCTACTCGCGCGGCGGCGCGCTGGCGTTTGCCCGCGACTATATTCTGTTGTCACAAGGCACAAAGGCGGGCGCCTTGCCCCGCTTCGCCCCCGCCTTCGAGCAAGCCATCGTGACCCTGGCCGCCAGCTGGGACCGCACGGCCGCCATCGCCTGGCCGATGGGGCCTGTGCGCATTCCTGAGCTGGATAGGAAGCTGCGCGCCGCTTTCCACGGCCAGCGTGCGTATCCCGATTTCGTGTCCGAGCTGCAGGAGCTGGCGCAAGCCTCGGCCGCGCGCGGCGAGACCGAGGCGGCGCTGGCGGCCAGCCGCCTGGCCGTGGAACTGTATCCGCTCAGCGACGGCGCGCATGCGCTGCAAGGCTTGACCTTGCTGGGTGCCGGCAAGTGGGAAGCGGCCCTGGCCGCCCTGCGCCTGGCGCTGGCCCGCGACCCGCTGGGCGCGGCCAGTCCGGCGGCGCTGAACCTGGAAGCCTACCGTTTGAAAGGCAGCGGCGCCGTGGCGCAAGGCATGGCCGTGCTGCAGGCGGCCGTGAGCCTGCATCCGCAGAACGCGAATCTGCACGACAGTCTGGCCGAGTTTTATGTGGAGCAAGGCTTGCGTCCGCAGGCGGTGGCAGCCTATCGCCAGGCGCTGCAGCTCGACCCCAGCTATCCGGGCGCCGAGGGGGCCAAGGCGGCGATCATCCGCCTTAGATGAATTCTTTATAAGTAAGGCTGAAAAGATTCCTTTTTGGAAATAAGGGCGCTGCGGTCTAATGGCGGCATTCATTATCCACCAGAGGAATCCCATGCAGACCCGCCTTCATTTCGCCGCCCTGTTATTTACCAGCATCGCTTTCACGCAGGTGGCGCAAGCGGACCAGCTGGCCACCATCAAGGCGAAAGGCGAGCTGGTCTGCGGCACCCTGGGCACGGACGAACCAAACAGTTTTATCGACGCCAAGTCGCGCCAGCTGGTCGGCTATGAAGTGGACCTGTGCCGCGCTATCGCCCAGGGCCTCGGCGTCAAAGCGGTCGTGAAACAGCTGGCCGTGGCTGCCCGCATTCCTGAATTGCAGCAGGGGCGCATCGACATCCTGACGGCGTCCCTGACGCACAACAAGGAACGCGAAGCGCTGATCGATTTTTCCCTGTCCACGTTTTACACGGGCCAGCGCGTGCTGGTCAAAAAAAGCAGCAATATCACGACGGTCGCGGGCCTGGCCGGCAAGAAAGTGCTGACCGTCAAGGGCGGCACGCAGGAACCGAACATCCGCAAGGCCGTGCCCGGCGTGGATGTGGTGACATTCGAGACGGCGGGCCAGGCCTATTTGGGCTTGCAGCAAGGCAAGGGCGTCGGCTATGTCGACGATGAAGTCTCGCTGCTGAACAACTACGCCAAGCTGGGCACCGCGCAAAAAGACTACCTTGTGCTGCCGCAAAACATCAGCCAGGAAGTGTTTGCCTTCGGTATACGCAAGGGTGAGAAGGGCGTGAAAACAGCCGTCGACCAGGTGCTGCGGGGACTGGAAAAATCGGGCGAGGCGGAAAAATTGTTTTTCAAATGGTATGGCCCGACGAGCAATGTGAAATTTGAAAAACGGACTTTCAAGATCGAATCGGACAAGATCGACGCCTGAACCTTACCTGACGCTTCCGCATGTTTGATCTGAACTTTTTGCTGTCCGGCGACTACCGTGACTGGCTGGTCTCCGGCCTGCTGCTGTCCCTGCAACTGATGGGCATCACCTTGTTGCTGGCTTTGCCGCTGGCGTGCGGCGTGGCCATGCTGCGCCTCGCGCCGTCGCGCCTGCTCAACGGCCTGGGCGCCGCGTACGTCGAGCTGATCCGCAACGTGCCCTTGCTGGCCCACTTCCTGTTCTGGTATTTCGGCGCGCCCGAATTGCTGCCCGAGACGTGGAAGGAGCGCTTGTATGCCGGCAATATCGAAGCGGCCAGCGCCATCGCGGCCTTGACTTTATACACGGCCGCCTACATGGCGGAAGATATCCGCAGCGGCATCCGCGCCATTCCCGCACAGCAATTCGAGGCGGGCCGGGCGCTGGGCTTCAGCTTTCTCGCCACCATGCGCCTGTGCATCGTGCCGCAGGCGCTGCGGCTGGCCGCGCCGCCGCTGCTGTCGCAAACCCTGACCCTGTGGCAAAACACCAGCATCGCCACCGTCATCGGCGTGGCCGAGCTGATGTACCAGACGCAACGCGTGGAAGCGGCCTCGTTCCGCAGCGTCGAGGCGTTCGTCTTCGCCAGCGCGGCTTACCTGGCCGTCTCGCTGCTGATCGCCGGCCTGGCGGCCGTGCTGCAAAGGAAGGTGTCCTGATGCTGGAACTCCTCCACGATTACTGGCTGTATTTTCTTGTGGGCCGCTATCCCGAGGGACCGCTGGGCGGCCTGGCGCTGACGGTCGTGCTGGCCAGCCTGGCGCTGGTGCTCAGCCTGCCGTTCGGCTTGCTGCTGGGGCTGGCGCGCCTGAGTCCCTGGCGCCTGCTGCGCTGGCCCGTCGCCGCGCTGATCCACGTGGTGCGGGGCATCCCCTTGCTGCTCGTCATCTTCTGGGCGTATTTCTTCCTGCCCAGCATCACCGGGCATGAGAGCGGGCAATTCGGCACCATGCTGGCGGCCCTCGTCATCTTCGACGGCATTTATCTGGCCGAGATCGTGCGCGCCGGCGTGCAAGCCGTGCCCACGGGCCAGGTGGAGGCGGCCCGTTCGCTGGGCTTGAACTATCTGGACAGCATGCGCTCAGTGGTGCTGCCGCAGGCGCTGCGCCATATGCTGCCGTCCTTGGTGAACCAGTTCGTCTCGACCATCAAGGAAACCTCGCTCGGTTATATCATCGGCCTGGCCGAGGTGTCGTTCATCGCCTCGCAAGTCAATGGCCTGGTGTTGACCAAGCCCGTGCAAGTGTATGCCCTGCTGGGCATGACGTATTTTGTTTTGTGTTTCAGCCTGTCGCGCGCCGCCTTCTGGCTCGAGCGGCGCCAGGCGCGTCTTTTGAAAGCGGCAGCATGATCACCTTTGACAACGTCAACAAATACTATGGCGACTATCACGCCTTGAGCGATATCAATGAACACGTCGCCAAGGGTGAAGTGCTGGTCGTGTGCGGCCCGTCCGGCTCCGGCAAGTCGACCCTGATCCGCACCATCAACCGCCTGGAGGCAATCGCTTCCGGCCGCATCACGGTGGCCGGCCAGGATATTTATGCGCCGGGGCTGGACGTGAATGCCTTCCGCTCGCACATCGGTTTTGTATTCCAGCAATTCAACCTGTTTCCCCATTTGTCGGTGCTGGACAATTGTGCGCTGGCGCCGCAGCGCTTGCGCGGCCTGACCCGGCGCGAAGCCGAGGAGCGGGCGCTGGCCCTGCTGGAACGGGTGGGGCTGGCGCACAAGGCGCGCGCCATGCCGGCGGCCTTGTCGGGCGGCCAGCAGCAGCGCGTGGCGATCGCCCGCGCGCTGGCCATGCAGCCGCCGCTGATGCTGTTCGACGAACCGACCAGCGCACTGGACCCGGAAATGGTGGGCGAGGTGCTGCAAGTGATGCGCGACCTGGCGCAGGGCGGCATGACGATGGTGTGCGTGACGCACGAGATGGGTTTTGCGCGCGAAGTGGCGGACCGTGTCTGGTTCATGGATCACGGCCACGTGCTGGAGCGGGCCACGCCCGAGGATTTCTTTGCGCGGCCGCAACATGCGCGCGCACAACAATTCCTGTCCGATATACGCAGCCCGTTTGGCGTATCCGCATGATTGAGCACATGAGTGGGCGTGAGTGAGCGGCTGTGTGCGTAATCGAACGGTGTTTCGCGGTGCTCAGGCGCACGCTGGAACGGTGGCGCACGGTGCGCCCGCAGCCGACCAGGAGGGCCGTATCATGTCACGCATCATCGCAGGTCATTTTCAGTTGCAGGAACAGATAGACGCCGCGCGCGCCGCCCTGAACCAGGCGGGTTTTTCCGACAGCCGCATCAGCGCCTTCTTTGTCAACCAGCCGGGGCAGCACGACTTGCACGCGCTCGGCGGCGACCGCGACATCTCGCCCGGCGCCAAAGAGACGCCGGAAGGCGTGGTGGAAGGCGTGGCCGTCGGGGCCGCCGTGGGTGCGGGCATCGGCGCGGCCACCACCCTGGCGACGGGGCCGCTCGGTCCCGTCGTCGGCGCGCTGGTGGGCGCCCACGTGGGCTCGCTCTACAGTTTCAATAAAATGAAGGAGGCGGGCGAGTCCGAAAAACATGGCGAAAACAATGGCGAAAACCGCCGCCAGCCACGCCATCCTGGCATGCTGATCGCCGTCGCGCTGGGCGGCCTCGACGAGCGCGAACGGGCGCTCGAGGCGCTGCACCGGCTGGGCGCCGAGCATATCGAGGAAGCGGAAGGCACGATCGCCAATGGCGACTGGCATGATTTCGACCCGCTCAGCATTCCCGTGCTGGTGGCGTGAACCGGCGCGCCAGCCGCGCAACATGCATAAATGCCGCGCTGCATGAAATTTTAGGTATGATCCTTGTTAGTATTGGTAATTATTGGTAATCAATGCCGACAGGGATAGTTTCCGCGCGCCCGTAGTGACACTGGACCAAGGTGACTGCCTGTAGTACTTGCCTCGCATGCTAACGAGTATGAATAGGAGGTCGCGTCATGACACAGGCATGGTTCATTCTGACACGGGCCGATGGGCGCGACATCTGCGCGCCCTCGCCGGCACAGCTGGCCGATGCGCTGGCCGAGGTCTACCGCGGCGCCACACCGGACGGCAGCCCGGCCGCCGTCTTGTTGCGCTTTGGCTACGACGACGGCTTGATGTATCAGGTCGAGGTCGCTAGCGGAGGCGAAGTCACTTTCGAGGAATGGTCGGACCGCGATTGCGAAATCGCCCTGGCCAGTCCGCGCCACATGTCGGCCCTGCCGCAGGGCGACGCGCTGCAACTGTGGCAGTGGCTGGCGCAGCGCCAGGTGGCGAAGATCCGCAGCCAGCCCTGGCAGGGCGGCTAGCCCGCCGTTCTCAACAGGCCCTAGTGTGCCATCAGCACGGGGATGGTCATGCTCTGCAAAATCGTGCGCGTGACGCCGCCCAGGATGGTTTCGCGCAGGCGCGAATGGCCATACGCTCCCATCACCAGCAAGTCGGCCGACAGGTCGGCGGCGTGCGACAGCAGCGCCTCGCCGATATCGCCGCGCCGCACGCCGCCGCCATCGAGCAGATGCAGCCGCGCTTCCACGCCGTGGCGCGCCAGGTAGTGCGTCAGCTCGGCGCCCGGCTGTTCGCCGTGTTCGGCGGCATGCACCTGGGCATCGAAGATGGCGACGTGGACTTGTCCGGCGCGCTGCAGCAGAGGCAGGGCGGCGCTCACGGCGCGGCTCGCTTCCTTGCTGGCGTTCCAGGAAATGAGCACATTGCGCGCGGCCGCCGGCGGCGCCAGCAGGGGCAGCGGCGGCGCATATGGCACGATCAGCACGGGGCGGCCAGAATGCAGCAGCACATAGGCGGGAAAGTCGCGCATCACGGACGGCGATTTATCCTTGGCATTGTATTGGCTGATGACGACCAGGTCCGCATAGCGGGCCAGCAGGCTGATGCCGCCCGCCGCCTCGTCGTCAAGCACGCGCTGTTCGAACGAGGCGACGCCGGCCGCGCGCACCTGCGCCTCGAAACCGTCGAGAGCGCGCGTCGCCCGTTCGCGCAGGAAGTTCAAATGCAAGCTCAGGTTCGGGTCGGCATCGAGGTCGGGCTGGTTCTGGTACAGCAGGCGCGACACGCCCGTCAGCGCCACGCCCGTCAGGTGGCCGCCGCATGCCTGGGCGATGCTGGCTGCCGCTTCGATGCGGGCGGCGCGCCCGGCGCTGTCGTCGATGTGGAGCAATACGGTTTTATATGTCATGGCCTGTCCTCTCGCTGTGCGGTAGCTGCCATTCTGGCACAGTCCGGGGTGCCGGGCGCGCACGACTGCATCAGGCTGAGCACTTGATCTGGCGCAAAGCCGACAAGAAAAACTGCTCCTACACTTGATCCCACGCAGAACAACCATAACAAGCGGGGAGAGACAGCGATGAAGGAACAAAAGGTAGCACTGGTCACGGGCGGCATGGGCGGCCTGGGCACGGCCTTGTGCCGCCGCCTGCATGCGGCGGGCTTTGCCGTCGTGGCGGCGCATACGCCGGGCAATGCGCGCGTGGCCAGCTGGCTCGACGAGCAACAGGCGCAGCAGTATTATTTTCACCCGCTGGCCATCGATGTGAGCGATTTCGCTGCCTGCAGCGAAGCTGTGGCAAGCGTGCTGGCGCAGTTCGGCCGCATCGACGTGCTGGTCAACAACGCCGGCATCACGCGCGACCAGAGCATGCGCAAGATGGAATTGCCGCACTGGGCCGAGGTCATGCGCACCAATCTCGACAGCCTGTTCAACATGAGCAAGCAGGTGCTGGAACCCATGCTGGAAAAGAAATGGGGCCGCATCATCAATATCTCGTCCGTGAATGGCCAGAAGGGCGCGTTTGGCCAGTGCAACTATGCGGCCGCCAAGGCGGGCGTGCATGGCTTCAGCAAGGCGCTGGCGCTGGAAGTGGCGCGCCACGGCATCACCGTCAACACGGTCTCGCCCGGCTACCTGCGCACGCAGATGGTGACGGCCGTGCCGGCCGATATCCTGGAAACGAAGATCCTGCCGCAGATTCCCCTGGGCCGCCTGGGCGAGCCGGACGAGGTAGCGGCCCTGGTGGCTTACCTGGCGTCCGACGAGGCGGCGTTCGTCACGGGCGCGAACATCGCCATCAATGGCGGACAGCACATGAGCTAACCAAGGTACAGCTGGACACTTGAAGCAGGGCAATGGCAGTAGAGGAGACCCGTCCACCCAGCCGGCACGCACGATGCTGGCGGAGGACGACAGGCAACATGGTAGTCACGCTGGAAAACAGGGGGCAGGGCAGCGATGCCTTGCCCTTTGTTGTTGCGCCGCCGTCATGCTCGCGTCATGCCACGCCGCGCCGGGCTTTTTCCAGCCGCGTCTGGCAATCGATGCACAGGCGCGCTTCGGGGCGCGCGTTCAGGCGCGACAGGCCGATGGCTTCGCCACAGTTGTCGCACAGGCCGTAGCTGCCATCGGCAAACTTGGCCAGCGCGTGCCGGATGATGGCCAGCTGCGCCAGATTGTGTTCGGCCGCTTCGCTGACGAGGGCGTTCAAGGTGCGCACGCTGGCGTTGTCGGCCGGCGAGGCTTCGATTTCATTGAGCAGCGAGGCGCGCGCATCGGCTTCGGCCGACTCGTTCTCGATCTGTTCCTGCAGCGCCAGTTTGCGTTGCTCCAGCACGCCTTGCAGGCGTTGCAGCTGGTCTTGCGGCAATCCATTCATGGTTGTCACCCGGTAGAGGTTACTTCCATTATGGTAGTCCAAGATTGGCCACTCTGCTTGCGCTACTACCCGCGCCGCGTTTGATGCGGCGCAGGCAGGCATGGGCCGTTCTATGCTGGCTCCTTCAGGCAGTTGACCATCCAGGCGACGCCGAACTGGTCTTTCAGCATGCCGAAGCGCTTGGCCCAGAACGTTTCTTCCAGCGGCATCTGGATGTTGCCGTCACGCGCCAGCGCGTCGAAGGCCCGTTCCGCTTCCTCCGGCGTGTCGAGGGTCAGGCAGACCGAGCTGCCGCTCATGCCCTTGGCGCCATCTTCCTGGCAGCCACCGTCCGAGCCCATCAGCATGGTGGGGCCCAACTGCACGGAGCCGTGCATGATCTTGTCGTACCAGTCTTCCTTGACCTGCTGCTGGCCCGGCGAGCCGCGAAACGGCATCAGGCACAGGTCCGTGCCATGCAGGTGCTGACGGTAGTATTCCAGCGCTTGCGCGCAATTTCCATTGAATTGCAAATACGGTTCGATACGCATATTGGCCTCCTCTGGTGCTCCCGCGGGCACGCATTGCCATGCGGGGACGTCCCAGTATAGGCGCTCGCCGGCCAAATTCAATCAGTCCGGCGCCATCTCTTGCAGCCGCTCACGCACCTTGCCCAGGGTGCTGAGGATGCGCTCGGGATTGCGGGCGAGGACGGCGCTGCCCAAGTGCAACAAGCTCGTCGCCAGGCTGATCCAGTGCCGCACGTCGTCGTTGCGGGCGATGCGCAGGCGCACCGTGTCGAGCAGGCCGCTGAGCTGGCGCTGCGCCGTTTCCAGGCCGGCGACCGTATGCCCGGCGGCATCGGCATACAGCTGGTTGGCTTGCTGGCGCAAGGCCACTTCCAGGGCGAAGACGGCTTGCGCCTGACTGTGGCTGATACCGTTTTCTCCCTGGCTGGCGCGCTTGCGGATGGCGCGCATGACGGCGCCATGCAGGGTGACGGCCGCCTGCGACAGGCTGTCGGCCAGTTGCTCGACGCGCATGGCGCTGCTCAGAGCCGCTTCGCGGCGTTCGCTGCCTACCGATCCGTCCATCTTGCCTCCGTGGTGGTGAGGGTGGCAGCGAGCTGGGCGTGTTCACGCCCCAGTGCCGCCAGTTGCCGGCGCGCCAGGGTATGGCGCAATCCAAGCAGCCGATATTCCTCGGTTTTGCTTTGTTGCATGTTTTTCGCCAGCACGGCCAGCAGGCGCTGTTGCGGCGTGTCGGCATAGGCGATTTCCACGTCCAGCAAGCCGAGCACCATGTCGCGCTCATTGTCGCCGCTCTTGTCGTACAGCGCCAGCAAGCTGTCGAGCGCGGCCAGCAGGGCTTGCAGCGGCGCATCGCCGTCGTGCAGTACCTGCGCCAGGTGCGCCTGCTGGCTGGCCGCGCCGCCCAGGCGTGAGAGTTGCTGCAGCAGCAAGGTGTAGGCGCTGACATGCCGGTCATCGATGCCGCTGCCCGGCCAGGCGCGGATGGCGACGCCGGCACTGGCCAGTTCGGGCTGCACGTCGTATGCATCGGCTTGCGCCAGCCGGCCCAGCGCTTGCAGGTACAGGCGCACGGCTTGCGCCAGGCGCGCGACGTCCGCTCGCGCGGCACGGCGCTGGGCATCGAGCAGGCGTTCGCGCGCGTCTTCGGCCGGCGACAGATAGGGGCGCGCGCGCTGGTAGCTGTCCACGTGGCGCTGCGCCAGTTCGCTGAAGGCGTTCAAGGCATCGCTGCCGGCGGCCAGGGCGCGCACCTGCGCCAGGTCGGTGCGTGGAGTGGCGCAGCCGCACAGCACGGCAGCCAGGAAGAGGCTCAGGTACAGGTTCAGGCCAAGGGCGCGGCCATGGCGGGCGGGCAGGGCGGACACGTCACCTCTCGACAGGAAGTACTGTATGGAAAGGTATTGTCGTGCCGGCCTGTGCTGTCCGCCTTGTGCGGGCGCAAGCGTGCTGCGATCAGGCGCCCGTCAATTGCTCGCGCCAGCCCAGTCCGGCCACGGTGTCGCCCTTGGGACGGTATTCGCAGCCGACCCAGCCTGCGTAGCCGACCTGGTCGAGCAGCTTGAACAGATGGCGGTAGTTGATTTCGCCCGTGCCCGGTTCGTGGCGGCCCGGCGTGTCGGCGATCTGGATGTGGCGGATCAGGGGCAGCAGGGCGCGGATGGTGTTGCTCAGTTCACCCTCCATGCGCTGCATGTGATAAATGTCGTATTGCAGGAAGATATTGCTGCGCTGGCAGTCGGCGATGATGTCGGCCGCCTGCTGGCTATGGTTCAAAAAGTAACCGGGCATGTCGTAGCGGTTGATGGGCTCGATCAGCACGTGGATGCCGTGCGGACGGCAGGCGTCGGCCGCATATTGCAGGTTGCCGATCAGGCTTTGCCGCGCCCGTTCCAGGCTCATGCCGGGTGGCACGATGCCGGACATGCAATGCAGCTGTTTTGCGCCCAGCGCCAGCGCGTAGTTGAGCGCCAGTTGCACGTTGCCGCGGAATTCTTCGCCCCGGCGCGGATCGCAGGCGATGCCCCGTTCGCCGTGTTCCCAGTTGCCGGGCGGAAAATTGAAGACGGCCAGCTGCAGATCGTGGCGTTCCAGCCGCATGGCGATCTGGCGCGCCTCGACGACATAGGGAAACAGGAATTCGACGGCATCGAAGCCCGCTTCCCTGGCGGCGGCAAAGCGGTCGAGGAAGGGCAGTTCGGTAAACATCATGCTGAGGTTGGCAGCGAAGTTCGGCATGGCGGCACGCAGGTGAGGGTGATGGACACTATCCTAGCCCAAATCGGCAAAAAGGTGGCGTGCATGAAAAATGCGCCCGCCAACTAGGTTGGGGAGCGCATCTCAAGAAAGACAAACGGGGTCTGAAAGCGTAGCGAGCGGGAGTGATATTGCGTCGAGTAGCGCAGCCGTACTGGAGTACGGCGAGCAACGCAAACGCAATAGCGCCCCGCGCAGTAGCTTTCAGGCCGCGTTTTAGCGGCCGCGGCCGCCGGAGCGGTGATTCGCTGCCGAACGCGGCGCATTGCCGGAACGGTTGCCGCCGCCGCCACCGCCGCCCGCCGGGCCGGCGCTGCGTGGCTTGGCGCCGCTGCCGCCGGTTTTCACGCGCACCACGGCGCCCGCTGGCGCGCGGCTGTTGTTGCGGTGACCGCCGGTGCCGCTGCGCAATTGCACAGGCTGGGCGCGGGCGTTCAGGTCCGGCTCGAAGCCTTCGATGACTTCGCGCGGCAGCGTTTGCTTGATCAGCTTTTCGATGTCTTTCAACATTTCGTGCTCATCCACGCAGACCAGCGACACGGCTTCGCCCTTGGCGCCGGCACGACCCGTACGGCCGATACGGTGCACATAGTCTTCCGGGATGTTCGGCAAGTCGTAGTTGACGACGTGCGGCAACTGGTCGATATCGATGCCGCGCGCGGCGATGTCGGTGGCGACCAGTACTTGCAGGGTGCCATCCTTGAACTCGGACAGCGCGCGCGTGCGCGCCGACTGGCTCTTGTTGCCGTGGATGGCCAGGGCGCCAATGCCGTCCGCGCCCAGTTGCTCGACCAGTTTATTCGCGCCATGCTTGGTGCGCGTAAATACCAGTACTTGCGTCCAGTTGTTCGACTTGATCAGGTAGGACAGCATCGGGTGCTTCTTGTCGCGGTCGACCGGATGGATCTTTTGCTGGATCACTTCCACGGTCGAATTGCGGCGCGCTACTTCGATCATGGCTGGCTTGTTCAGCAAGCCGTCGGCCAGGGCCTTGATCTCTTCCGAGAACGTGGCCGAGAACAGCAGGTTCTGGCGTTTCGGCGGCAGCACGGCCAGCACTTTCTTGATGTCGCGGATGAAGCCCATGTCGAGCATGCGGTCGGCTTCGTCGAGAATCAGGATTTCCACTTTCGACAGGTCAACCGTGCCCTGGCCCATGTGGTCCAGCAGGCGGCCCGGCGTGGCGACGAGCACGTCGACGCCGTGTTTGAGCTGCTTGATTTGCGGGTTGATGCCGACGCCGCCGAAGATCACGGTCGAGTTCAGCTTGGTGTATTTGCCGTAGGTGCGCACGCTTTCCTCGACCTGCGCGGCGAGTTCGCGCGTCGGTGCCAGGATCAGCGCGCGGATCGGGCGCGTCGACGTGTTGCTGGTGATGGCTGCGCCATTCGCGTCAGTCGACAGGCGGTGCAGCAAGGGCAGGGTGAAGCCGGCCGTCTTGCCGGTACCGGTTTGTGCGCCGGCCAGCAAATCGCCGCCAGCCAGCACGGCGGGAATCGCCTGCGTCTGGATGGGGGTCGGCACGGTGTAGCCGTGTTCGGTAACGGCACGTACGATAGCGTCGGACAATCCGAGGGAGGAAAAGGACATGGTAACTTTATTGTGAGATCGGCCTGTCGCCATCGGGGGGCGCCAGTCGCAGGCAATCAGATTAGGGGTCGAAAGACAGCGGCAAGGGGACTGGTCATATGTGCCGCACACGCGAAGTATAACAGCATGGCAAAAAAGCGCCGGGTTTGTTTCAGGTACGCAATGCCACAGGTAAAGGAAATGCGTGGCTAGGGCGCGCTCCGGATTGGCGTTATTCACTACTATTGCCTGTAGCACTCCATGCGCGGGACTCACCGTGGCGCCGGGGTGTTCATTCCTGGAGGAATATCATGCGTATCGCCGATCTTCGCATCGCCACCCGCCTGTATGGCGGTTTCGGCACCATCGTCCTGTTGCTGGCCGCCCTGGTCACCGTCGCCACGCTGAATGTCTCGCGGCTGGCCGACGCCAATGCCATCAATACCCACACTTACCAGGTGCTCGCTGAAAACAGCGCGCTCCTGGAAAGCCTGATCAACGTGGAAACGGGCCAGCGCGGCTACGTGATCACGGGCGCGGAGGCGTCGCTGGAACCGTACAAGGCGGGGCAGGCCGCGTTTGGCACGCACCTTGCAGCTGCGCGCGGCTTGACCAGCGATAACCCTGCCCAGCAGGAGCGCCTGACGAAGCTCGATGCTGCCAAGCAAGCCTGGTTGGCTGGTGCGCTCGATCCCGTGATTGCTTTGCGGCGCGCCGTGGCGCAGGGCACGGCGGCCATCGAGCCCGTGCTGGCGCTGGAGAAGGAAGGCCGGGGCAAGCAGGGCATGGATGCCATGCGGGCACTGCTGGGCGAGATCGGCCAGGCGGAAACGGTGCTGCTGGCCCGGCGCTCGGAAGCGGCGGCGGCCTTGCAGGCGCGCACGCACTGGACCTTGCTGGGCGGCGGCGCGGCGGCGCTGATCCTGGCCGCCCTGATCGCCTGGTGGCTCGCCCACAACATTTCCGGCCCGCTGCGCGCGGCGATCGACGTGGCCAGGCAGGTGGCGCACGGCGACTTGACGGTGCAGGTGGACGTGCGCTCGAAGGATGAGACGGGCGAGCTGATGCAGGCATTGAAAGACATGACGGCCAACCTGCTGCGCATCGTCACCGAAGTGCGCGGCGGCACGCAGGCCATCGCCACGGCCTCGCGCCAGATTGCCTCGGGCAATATCGACCTGTCCGCGCGCACGGAACAGCAGGCCAGTTCGCTGGAAGAGACGGCGTCCTCGATGGAGGAACTGACCAGCACGGTACAGCGCAATGCGCAGAATGCCAGCGAGGCCAACGGCCTGGCGGCGTCGGCCTCCGCCGTGGCCGGCAAGGGCGGCGCAGTGGTGGCGCAAGTGGTCGACACCATGGGTTCGATCAACGACTCGTCGCGCAAGATCGTCGACATCATCGGCGTGATCGACGGCATCGCCTTCCAGACGAATATCCTGGCCCTGAATGCGGCCGTGGAGGCGGCCCGGGCGGGCGAGCAGGGGCGCGGCTTCGCCGTCGTCGCCACGGAAGTGCGTAATCTGGCCCAAAGATCGGCTGGCGCAGCGAAGGAAATCAAGGCCCTCATCAACGACTCGGTGGCGCAGGTGGAGAGCGGCGCGCGCCTGGTTGACGAGGCGGGCCACACCATGCGCGAAATCGTCGACAGCGTGCACAAGGTCAGCAGCATTGTCGGACAGATCTCGGCCGCCAGCGACGAGCAGCGGGCCGGCATCGAGCAAGTCAACCAGGCGATCGGCGAAATGGACCAGGTGACCCAGCAAAACGCCGCGCTGGTGGAAGAGGCTGCCGCAGCGGCGGAATCCATGCAGGAGCAGGCCGCCCGGCTGGCCGATGCGGTGAGCGTGTTCAGGACCGCGCAGGTGGATGCCGCGCCGCCCGCGCCGCGCCGCAAGGAAGCCCGCCCCGTTGCGCGCTTGCTCGCGCGCACGCCCGCTAAGGCGCCCCGTCCCGTCCCCAAGGTCTTGCCGGCCAAGGCGCAGGCAGGCGAGGGAAAGCGCCTCGCCAAACATGACGAATGGGAAGAGTTCTAGCCAGGGCTATCGCCTACGGTGCCTGCAGGCCTAGTCGTCGATCTCCCCGACAGCGTAATCGACGCCCTGGTCGTCGAGCCATGCGCGCACGGCGGCCAGGCCGTGCCACGGGTCCGGGCGCAGGTGCTGGCACACATACAGGCCGGCGTCCGTCAGCCTCGCTTCGGTGTCGGGCATGGCGCCGCCGGGGGGGCGCGGCGCCTGCGGCCGTGCCGCCAGCAGCTGCGCGATGTGCTGGCGCTGCTCCTGCGTCAGGCTGGCCGCAATCCTGAATTCAAATCCCATGTTTTCTCCTGGTGTTGTATTGCCCGATGCGCTCAATCGGAATCATCGAAAAAATTGTATATAGCTTGGCAATCTTTCCGTTTTTGTTTTCAAAGTGTCTCGTCCATACTGCATGGCACCGGCCCCGCATACACCGCGTGGGAAAAGGGCGGAAATAGAAGCCAAGCCGCACAAAAACTGCGGGCTCCGAACGATCATACCCTGATCATGATCGGGCACCAGTTCAACGCCAGCGAAGGCCATGTTCATCGATGTATCGTCCAGCAACGGATTCAGGAGAACCAGCATGAGCGCAAGCACGATCTTACTCAATGGCCGTTTCCACACGGTCGACCGAACGCGGCCGCTGGCGTCCGCCGTTGCCATCGCCGATGGCACATTCCTCGCCGTGGGCGACGTGGAAGACGTGATGCGCCATCGTGGTCCCGCCACGCAGTTGATTGACCTGGCTGGCCGCACGGTCATTCCCGGCCTGAACGACTCGCACCTGCACCTGATCCGGGGCGGCTTGAACTACAACCTGGAATTGCGCTGGGAAGGCGTGCCCTCGCTGGCCGATGCCTTGCGCCTGCTGAAAGAAC
The DNA here is from genome assembly GCF_019443505.1 of Janthinobacterium sp. PAMC25594. Lineage (NCBI taxonomy): Bacteria > Pseudomonadati > Pseudomonadota > Betaproteobacteria > Burkholderiales > Oxalobacteraceae > Janthinobacterium > Janthinobacterium sp. PAMC25594. The sequence continues at coordinate 1,927,537 of NZ_CP080377.1, read as the reverse complement.
AGGCGCTGCGCACGCCGAATCCGCAATGGGTGCGCGTGGTGGGCGGCTGGACGGAGTTCCAGTTCGCGGAAAAACGCATGCCGACGCTCGATGAAATCAACGCGGCCGCGCCCGATACCCCCGTCTTCATCCTGCACCTGTACGACCGCGCGCTGCTCAACCGCGCCGCCCTGCGCGCCGTCGGCTACGATAAAAATACGCCGAACCCGCCCGGCGGCGAAATCGTGCGCGATGCCGCCGGCAACCCCACCGGCTTGCTGATCGCCCGGCCGAACGCCATGCTCTTGTATGCGACCCTGGCGCGAGGCCCGAATCTGCCGCTCGACTTGCAAGTCAATTCCACGCGCCAGTTCATGCGCGAACTGAACCGGCTCGGCATCACCAGCGCCATCGACGCGGGCGGCGGCTTCCAGAACTATCCCGAGGATTACGCCGTCGTCGATGAGCTGGCGCAAAAAGAGCAGCTGACCATCCGCATCGCCTACAACCTGTTCACGCAAAACAAGGGCGCGGAACTGCAGGACTTCCAGAAGTGGACCGGCATGCTGAAACCGGGCGACGGCACGGATTACTATCGGCATAACGGCGCCGGCGAAATGCTGGTGTTTTCCGCCGCCGACTTCGAGGATTTCCTCGAGCCGCGCCCGGAGCTGGCGGCCGGCATGGAGGATGAACTGGAAAAGGTCGTGCGCCACCTGGTCGAGCAACGCTGGCCGTTCCGCCTGCACGCCACCTATGACGAATCGATCAGCCGCATGCTCGACGTGTTTGAAAAGGTCAACCGCGACACGCCGTTCGCCGGCTTGCACTGGCTGTTCGACCACGCGGAAACCATCAGTCCGAAAAATATCGACCGCGTCAGGGCGCTGGGCGGCGGCATCGCCATCCAGCACCGCATGGCTTTCCAGGGCGAATATTTTGTCGAGCGTTATGGTGCCGATGCAGCCAAGGCCACGCCGCCCGTGCAGCGCATGCTGGACGCGGGCGTACCGGTCGGCGGCGGCACGGATGCCACCAGGGTGGCCAGCTACAACCCGTGGACGGCGCTGTACTGGCTGGTGTCGGGACGCACCGTGGGCGGCCTGGCCCTGACGGAGGCGGCGGGTAGATTGTCGCGCGACACGGCACTGGAGTTGTGGACGGCGGGCAGCGCCTGGTTTTCCAGCGAGCAAGGCAAGAAGGGGCGCATACGCGAGGGCATGCTGGCCGATCTTGCCGTGTTGTCGGCCGATTATTTCGCCGTGCCGGAAGAGGCGATCAAGTCCATCGACTCCGTGCTGACCATGGTGGGTGGCAAGATCGTCTACGGCCAGGGGCCATTTTCCGCCCTGGCGCCGCCCCCGATTCCCGTGCTGCCCGAGTGGTCGCCCGTGCGCGCGGTGCCCGGCCATTACCGTCCCGCGGCCAGGCCGGCGCAAGCCTTGCTGCCGCACCAGTGCGCGGGCGCCTGCGGCGTGCACGCCCACGCCCACGACCGGGCACGCAAGTCGGCCGTGCCGATCAGCGACTTTTCCGGCTTCTGGGGCACGCTGGGCTGCAGCTGCTTCGCCTTCTAGCCGATGGCCATGCCTTATTTGGAAATGCGCAGGATGGCCGAGGCGAGCCGCGTGAAACAGGGGCTCAGGTCGCTTTCGGTGGCCGCATAGCAGTACAGGCCCATGGGTTCGGCCGGCTTGCGGCAACGCGTAGGCGCATCGCTCGTGTTGGCCAAACAGCGCAGCAAGTCTGCGCCTAGTTCATTATCCGGCCCCTCCGGTGCGATCAGCGATGGACCCATGCCCAGGGTGAAGACGAAAATGCCTTCCTGGCGTGCCTTGGCCGCTATCGCTTCGGGCAGGTTGCGCGAAGCGCGATGTACATTGGTCCATCGTTGCTGCTGCGTGGACACCGAACTGGTCACAACGCGCGGCGTGTTGGTCACGATGGGGAACTCCTGCAGCGCTATATCGTTGGCTTGGGGCGCCGGATTGTTGGCGTTGTACCAGGGGGGCAGGGTGCTAATCGCGCTAGCGGCGCAGTTGGTGGGATCCATCAGCGTACTCGCCGCCCATTTTTCGTACAGGCCAAACAACTGCGGCTGACTGTTGCTTTGCAGTTTGTCCACAGTCGCGAGCCCACCCGCCGTGCAGTTGCTTGACATGGCGGGGAAGAAATAGGAGGAAAACGCGGATGGCGAGCCATCGGAGAAAAATACGATGACACGCAGGCTCGAGCGGTTGATCTGGCCGATGTCTTTCAGCTGCTTGCGCGCCTGCCACATGCCTTCGGCCGAATTGGTGCCGCCAGAAAAAACAAAATTGCTAATTTTTGCCGTGGTGGTGGTGCGGTCAAATCCGCGGTTGAGTAGCTTGATGGGAAGGTCGATTTGCGCCTCGGAGGCGAAATGCAAGAGGCCAACCCGATCCACGGTGGAATTGAATTTATTCAGAAAGGAAATGCCTGCCGCCCGTACGGCAGTGGCATTGCCAGACAGCGAACCCGAGGTATCCATCACCAGCACCATGTCCAGGTCCTTGCGGATGGTTTGCGCGGCGGCTGCCACGTTCAGGGTCTTGAAGCCGAGTATGCCCATCAGCGAGACGGGCATCGAGGCGGTGGCGGAGACGTCGATGGTGACGGTGCCCTTGTCGAAGGTCACACCGACGGGGTTGAGTACGGGCGTGGAGAGCAGGAATTTGTCGGGATAGTTGATGTCAAAAAATTCCTTGGCCGATTGGCGCGCGTTGGCCGCCTGCGCCGCCTGCGTATCACCCTGGGTCACGCCGCGCGCCGCCGCCAGGCTGGCCGAATCGACTGCCGCGTTGAGCTTGGCCTTGACGAAATAGCCGAGCGCCGAATCGATGGCCAGGCCCGCCGAGGCGATCAGGACGACGGCCGACAGCGCCACCATGATCAGCACTTGCCCGTTTTGTTTCTTGTGTGGAATGCGCATCAAAATACCGTCATCGAATAAAGGTTGGGGCCGAGGACAGGCGTCGTGCTGTTGCCGATTTTCAATGTGCCAAACAGCATGTCGAAATTATAGAAAGTCTCCACGGCATAAATCAGTTCGCCATCGGACAGCTGGCCCGACATCAGTGACACTGCGGGAGCACTGTCGGCCTGGGCGATATTGGTGCACGTGCCATTGCTCCAGCTACCGCATTGCCACACCTGGCTGGCAGGAAGGTAGCCACTCACCTTCGCGCCGGCGTCCCAGCGGTACTGTTCCAGCACGATATTGCGCAAGCCGCTTTTCGCCGTGTAGCCCATGATCTTGGTAATGTAGATCATGCCGCGCTTGTTCATGTCCAGCGGCGGCGTGCTGGCGGCCAGCGCATTCATGATGGTCTGGCTCGATCCGTTCAGGTCGGTCGTCGAGCGCGAGGCCAGGTTGGCACCTTCGCGGCTGATGTTGAGCAGGATGATCTTGGCCTGGATGGCGCGCGACAGGTCGACCACCATGAACAGCAGCAGGGCCAGCAGTGGCAGCACGATGGCAAATTCCACGGCGGCGATGCCGCGCGCGGCACGCCGCGAAAGAGAGTGGGAACGCATCATAGGCCGCCAAAACTTTCATTGCGCATGGTGGCGGCCACCACGTAGGGCGCCTTGCCGTCCTTGTAGAAGGCGGCCATCATCGGCGTGGCGAATGTCCAGTTGTATGCGACGGAGATGACGACGATATCGCCCGCGTTGCCGAACATGCCGGCACTGGTGCCGCTGACGCCGTTCACCGTGATGACGGGATTGACCTTGTCGTAGATGCCCATCGAACTGGCTTTCATTTTTTGAATGACGGCCTGGTAGCGCTGCTGGTTGCTGCTGGCGGGATCGAGATCGCTGTTGCCCGTCACGGCATAGCGCGCCCCCTCACGCACCGCATGCTGCATGGTGAGATTGGCGAAATATGCCATGCTCAGTTCGATGATGCCTATCATGAACAGCAGGAAGACCGGTGCGATGATGGCGAACTCGACGATGGCGGAGCCGCATTGCCTGAATTTGCCTTGCGGGGACCGGAAGGGTGTGGCCTGGTTGAGCATCATGTCTGGTATCCGTATCAAGGCTCGCGCCGGCATCGGTGTGATGGCGGGCCTGTTGCCCATGGGGCACTCTTCATTGTATCTCGCTTCGAGTGCGCAAGGGTGGCACCAAAGTGCATATAAATCAAGTTTCTTGTAATAAATGTAGTTAATTGATTACTCCATACCCCTGAGTAACGTTCCTGAGAGTAAGATGCGGAGGCTTAATAAATTAAAGAATAATCAACCATTGTCCTGGTGATCCAGCCGATGGTGTTTTTGAAAAGTGAATAAATCAGCATGCTGCAACAGCAACAACTGCAAGAGGAACCAAATGCCGATACGGCATTGCCAATGGTCGATCATGCAGATTTGATCATGATCTCTGGCATGCGCCTGCTGCTGTCGGTGACGGCGTTATTAACGCTGATCATCAACCCGGGCAAGCTGGGTGTGCCGAATCAGCTGGCCTGGTTGATCCTGTGTTCATACGTTCTGCATAGCGCAGTGCTGTTTGTTTTTCTTTATTTCAAGCATCCGGTAGTGCATGGCAAGGTGATATGCTGGCTCGACGTGCTGTGGTGCGGCCTGATCGTGTATGGTACCGGCGGCGCCGAAAGCTATTTTTTCCCTTTCTTTTTCTTCGTTATCCTGGCGGCGTCGTTTCAGCGCGGACTCGATGAAGGCGCGCGCATCACGCTTGCCTCCTGTGTTCTGCTGGTGCTGGCATCGGTGGCATCGACCCCCGAGCTGATCATTTCGCACCTGTTGCTGCGCACCACCTTTGTCATGGCGCTCGGCTACATGATTGCGTACTGGGGCGGCCTGGGGCTGTTGCAGAAGCGCCGCCTGGCGTTGTTGCGCGAGGTCAGCCAGCAATCGAATCCCCGCTTTGGCGTCGACCACACGGTGGCGTCGGTCTTGCAGAAAGCGCGTGCCTTTTTTGACGCCAGCAGCTGTATCCTCGTCATGCGCGAGGGCGATGGGGCGCAGTGGCAGTTGCGTACGGCGCTCGAAGAGAGAGGCGGACATGCTGGGCGTGTCAGCCAGCTGAGCGAAGCCGCGGTGGCGCCGCTGATGGTGTTCGATGCCAGCCAGAGCGTGCTGTACGCGCCGTCGTTGCGCGCGCGCCTGGGACTGGCGAGCGTGCTCACGGGAGTCGAACGCGGCAGTGCGAAGTGGCAGCGGCTCGATGCGCATGGGCCGCAGGGCACGGCGCTGGCCGAACTGCTCGATGCGCGCTCCTTCATCAGCGTGCCCCTGCCTTTGCATAAGGGACTGGGCCGCATCTACGTGATCTCCGCGAAGAACCGGCTGACCCGGGCCGACGCCAGATTCCTGCTGCATATCGTGGCGCAAGTGTTCCCCCTGATTGAAAACATCGCCATTCTCGACAAGCTGGCCTCCGGCGCGGCGTACCGCGAGCGGCAAAAGATTGCGCGCGACTTGCACGATTCGACCATCCAGCCGTATATCGGCCTGCGCCATGGCTTGAGCGCCTTGCGCGCCAAGGTGGCCGCCGACAGCCCCTTGCTGGCCGATCTCGATCAGCTGATCGACATGAGTGGCCAGGTGATTGGCGACCTGCGCCGGATGGCGCAGACGGTGCGCGGCGGCGCGGAGCGGGAACAGGTGACCTTGCTGGTGGCGTTGCGGCGCCAGGCGGAGCAGCTCAAGAAGTTTTTTGGCATCACGATCGAGATCGTCTCGGACAGCGCGTTTGATCTCAGCGACCGGCTGGCAGCCGAAGTATTCCAGATCGTCAATGAAGGCATGAGCAATATCCGCAAGCACACCACCGCCCGCGAGGGCCGCGTGACACTCGTCTGCGATGCGCATGCCTTGTCGATATCGATAGAGAATGCCGGCGAAACGTCGTCCCGCGTCGAGTTCATGCCTGCCTCCATTGCTGAACGCGCCATGGCGCTGGGCGGTCGGGTGCAGGTCAGCCAGGGCGCTGATGGCGCCACCACCGTGCATATTGAAATTCCAGTCTGACGGCAAGAGCGTCACGGCTGCCCTGTTAAAGGCCATCGTATGTCAAGTCTGCATCCCATCCGCGTCATGCTGGTTGATGATCATAAAACCATGTTGTGGGGACTGGAAAAACTGCTGGAAGAGGCGCAACCGGCGATGCAGGTGGTCGCCAGTACCAGCACGATAGGCGGCGCGCTGGAGCTTGCCGAGAGCTTGCGCCCCGATATTGTCGTGCTGGACGTGGACCTCGCCGGCGTGTGTTCCGTCGATTTCATCCCCGCGCTGTTGGCCAATGGCGTCACGCGGGCGGTGATGTTCAGCGGCACGCGCGACCAGGAGGTGCTGGGCCGCGCCGTGCGCAGCGGCGCGCGCGGCGTGATCGGCAAGGAGGCGGCGGCGGAGCAGGTGATCGATACCATTGCCAGGGTACATCGGGGCGAATTGTGCCTGGACCAGGCCTTGCTGGGCAGTCTGCTGGGAGCGCTGATCAAGCCGGTGCCCATGCCGGCGCCGCCCGATCCCGAAATGGCGCGCATTGCCCTGCTGACCCTCAAGGAACGCAAGATTGTCGCCATGATGGTCGAAGGCAATGGGGCACTCAACAAGACCATCGCGCAGCGCGCTTTCATTTCCGAGCAAACCTTGCGCAATCACTTGACGTCGATTTACAACAAACTGGACGTTGCCAACCGGCTGGAATTGTATGTCTACGCGGTGAAAAACGGGCTGGCGGCGCCCCAGGAATGCTGATGTCAGTACAAATGTACTGATGTCATGTAGGAAAAAAGGCTCTTTTGTACCGGCAACAAAATGACTTTTGTCTGATTAGTATCAATGTGTCTTTCCATACAATACCGTTATCAGCAATCGGTGATCGTCGCTGAGTTAGCCAGATTGAAAATGCGAACGGTGACAGGAGCTGGAAATGCGCTTGAACGATGGTGGGACGGGTGAGCTTGCGTATTTCTTGCAAGATCAAAGTGGTAACTCATTTTTCGAACACGCTTTGCTGCTGTCGCTGATGGCCGTGGTGTTCCTGCTTGCGCTGCTGGCCATATGCAAGGGTTCATAAGTGATCGATTTACTGCTTGCATCAGCAGTCCTACATGACGTTGTTAACACTTACTCTGAATGGATTAATCATGAATTTCATCAAAAATTTTATCGCTGAAGAAGATGGCGTTACCGCAATCGAATACGGCCTGATCGCTGCGCTGATCGCTGCCGTGATCGTTGCGTCCGTGACCTCGATCGGCACTAACATCGCAGGCGTATTTACCAAAATTGCCGCCAAGATTACCGCAACCTAAGCATATCCATCAGGGCAAGCCGCACGCCAAGCGTGTACTTGCCACTGTGATGGCCCGGATCATCTTGCATGGCGCCGGGCCATTTTTTTTTGTACCGAGTCCTTGTCCTTCCTGTGCCGGATAATTCATGTACACCGATCTTTTCCTGAGCTGGTTGCCGGCAGTCCTGCTGGCCGTTCTGCTGCTGCTGGCCGTGTATCACGACGTGCGCAGCCGCCGCATTCCGAACCGCCTGGTGTTGGCCGGTGCGCTGGCCGGACTCTTGCTCAATACGCTGTTGCCGCCCGGTGCAGGACTGTTGACGGCCGCGCCCGGCGCGCTCGGCTTCTGGCCGGCGCTGGGTGGCCTGGCCCTGGGCCTGGCGCTGCTGATGCCGATGTACGCGATCAAGGCGCTGGGCGCCGGCGACGTGAAACTGATGGCGATGGTGGGCGCTTTTGTCGGTCCGCACAGCGTCTTCTTTTGCTTGCTGGCCAGCCTGCTCGCGGGCGGCGTGCTGGCGCTGGCCGTGGCGGCGTTCCACGGCACGCTGCGCCAGGTTGCGAGCAACAGCTATTACCTGGTATTGAATAGCCTGATGCGCGCCATCGCTACGCAACGGCCCGATATCGATGCGCCTGCCAAGCCCAGCGGCCAGTTGCCCTATGCCATCGCCATCGCCAGCGGCACCTCGCTCTACCTGCTGCTGGCCGCCAGCGGCCAGCTGGGAAGGTTCGCATAATCCATGGCGTCTTCTGTACCTGTGCCCATGCCTGCTGATCTGCTTGCCGCGCCAGCGGCCCAGCGTGCCCCGCGCACCGTCGAAGAGACGGGCTTGCCCTTCTTTTTCCTGGTCGAATTGCTGGTGAAGGTGCTGTTCCAGCGGGGACAGCTGCACCTGCCCGAGCTGGCCAGCTACGTCAAGCTGGGCCTGGGCGTGATCGATCCCGTCATGGTCTTCATGCGGCAGGAAAAAATGTGCGAAGTCATGCGCCGCGGCGCCAGCGGCACGGATGCCGACATCCACTACCAGTTGACGGACAGCGGCCGCCAGCGCGCCCTCGAGTGCCTGGCGCGCAATGCCTATGCGGGTCCATGCCCCGTGCCGCTGGCCGCCTACAACGCGCAGGTGGCGGCGCAAAGCGTGGCCAACATGCATGTCACGCGCCCGCAGGTACAGGCCAGCTTCGACGGCGTGGTCGTCAATCCTGCCGTGCTCGACCAGTTGGGCGCGGCCATGAATTCCGGGCGCGCCATTTTCATCTACGGCGCCGCCGGCAGCGGCAAGACGTATCTGGCCGAACGCCTGCAAGACTTGCTGCAAGGGGCCATTGCCCTGCCTTACGCCATCATGGTCGATGGCGAAGTCGTGCCCTTTTATGATCCGGTGCTGCATCTGCCGGCGGCGCAGCAGCCTGAAGCGCCGGCCGGTATCGAGCGCGCCGTGCAGCTCGACGCGCGCTGGGTACGCGGCGTGCGCCGTCCGGCCGTGCTCACCGGCGGTGAGCTGACCCTGGAAATGCTGGACCTGCGCTTCGACAGCGTGACGCGTTTGTACCGCGCGCCGCCGCATCTGAAGGCCAACAACGGTATCTTCATCATCGACGACCTGGGGCGCCAGCGCTGTTCGCCGCTGGAACTGATGAACCGCTGGATCGTGCCGATGGACCGCGCCATCGATTACCTGTCGCTGCACAACGGCCACACCTTCCAGGTGCCGTTCGACGTGGTGGTGGTGTTTTCCTCGAATTTCCTGCCCGAGCGCCTGTCGGATGCGGCCTTCCTGCGCCGCTTGGGCTACAAGATCGAAGTGCCGGCGCTCAGCGCGGCGCATTACGAAACCGTCTTTCGCCAGACCTGTGCCGCCTACGGCATGGAGTTCGACGCGGCCGCCTTTGCCTTCCTGCTGCAGCGCCATGCGCGCGGCGCGACGCCCTTGCTGGCCTGCTATCCGCGCGACCTGCTGCGCCAGGTACGCGACCTGGCCCGCTACGAGGGCACGGCGGCGCAACTGAACGAGCAGGTGCTGGACTGGGCCTGGAACAATTATTTTGCCGGCGCGAATCAGCGCCAGGGCGCCGATGACATGGCCGTGCAAGAGCGGCGTGAACCGAAATCAAGCTGAAGTCAGAGGAAAAACGATGCGAAATACCCGTGCTTTACTCATGTTGCTGCTGGCCTTGGTGCTGGCTGGTGCCGCCGTGCTGACGGCGGCGATCTGGATGGGCGGCCAGAGTACGCCGTCGAACCAGAAGATCGTCGTGGCCCTGGTCGATATCGGCGTGGGTACGAAGATCACTCCGCTCATGTTGCGCAGCATGGACTGGCCCGCCGGCGCGCAGCCGCCCGGTGCCTTTGCCGACAGCAAGGCGCTCGACGGGCGCATTACGCGCACGGCCATCAGCCTGGGTGAACCGGTGCTGGAAAGCAAACTTGCACCGCCGGGCACGAGCGGTGGCCTGTCGTCCATCGTGGCAGACGGCAAGCGCGCCATGACCGTACGCGTCAACGATGTGGTGGGGGTGGCGGGCTTTGCCTTGCCTGGCAACTTTGTCGACATCCTCGTCAATACCCAGGACGACCGCGCCAAGGCCAGCGGTGGCGCCGAACTGGCCATTTCCAAGATCGTGCTCGAACGCATCCTGGTGCTGGCCGTGGCGCAGGAATCGAACCGCGACGACAACAAGCCCAAGGTGGTCAATGCGGTGACCCTGGAATTGACGCCGGACCAGGTGGAAAAGCTCGACCTGGCGCGCAGCGTGGGTACCTTGTCGCTGGTGCTGCGCAACCAGATCGATCCGGCGCCCGTCAACACGGGCGGCGCCACCAAGGAATCGCTGCTGGGTCTCAAGCCGCTGGTGCCGGTCGCCGCGCCGCGCGCGGCTGCGCCAGCGCCAGCGCGGCAGGCGCCGCGTGCTCCCGCGCCACCGGCCGAGAGCGTCAAAGTGATCACGGGCATGGACACGCGTGTCCAGCAATTTTAAAAATTTCAGAACCAGGGATAGTTGATGACCTCATTTCGTACCCGTATCGTCAGGCCCCGCTTGACCTTGGCCCTGGCCCTGAGTGGCTTGACGGCGAGCTTGCTGTGGCAGCCCGGCGCCAGCGCCGCGCCCGCCGTGCGCAAGGTGGACGCCGTCAGCCAGGCGGCCCCGTTGTCGCTGGGGGCCGATATCGCCCGGCTGGGTCCGCCGATCCGCTTGTCCGTCGGCAAGTCGACCTTGCGCAGCCTGACGCGTGCCGTCTCGCAGATCGCCGTCAATGATCCGAAGGTGGCGGGCGCCAGGCTGCTGGGCAGTTCCAGCGAGCTGTATATCTGGGGCCTGGCACCGGGCAGCACCAATCTGATTCTGTGGGACAAGGATCACCGTCCCGTGATCGTCGATATCGAAGTCGGTGTCGATGCCGACGGCTTGCAGGCGCAGCTGGCGCTTGTGTTTCCCCGTGAAACAGATCTCAAGGCCAGCTCGGCCGGCGGCGCGATCGTGCTGACGGGCATGGTCTCGGATGCCGTCAAGGCCAGCCAGATCATGGCCATGGCCACGGCGTTCGCACAGCGCGGTGCCGGCGAAGCGGCGGCGCCCGTTGCGACAGCGGGTGTGATGCCAGCGCCCGCTGCCGCCGGTGCCGCCGGTGCTGGCGCGGGCGCCGCGGGCGTGAGCGTGATCAATATGCTGACCATCGCCGCGCCGCAGCAGGTGATGCTGGAAGTAAAAATTGCCGAGGTCTCGAAAACCCTCGTCGACCAGCTGGGCGCCAGCATCGGCGCGCGCGCCAGCAGCGGCAACTGGACTTACAGTTTCCTGTCGAACTTGTTGAGTGGCAATCCCAGCATGATCGATGGCTTCAACGGTAAAAACGGCAATTTCCTCACGCTCGATGCGCAAAAGCGCGACGGCCTCGTGAAAGTGCTGGCCGAACCGAACATCATGGCCATCAGCGGCCAGGAGGCCAGCTTCCTGGCCGGCGGCAAGATCTACATTCCCGTCTCGCAAGACAGCGCCACCAACAAAATCACCCTGGAAGAAAAGGAGTTCGGTATCGCCGTCAAGTTCACGCCCACCGTGCTCGATGGCGGGCGCATCAACCTGAAGGTGGCGCCGGAAGTGTCGGAACTGAACAAGGACGGCATCGGCATCAGCACGGGCGGCACCGCCGGCCGCGCCATCCTGCCGGCGTTTACCACGCGGCGCGCCACCACCACGGTGCAATTGTTCGACGGCCAGAGCTTCGCCATCGGCGGCTTGATCAAGAACAACGTGACCACGAATATCAAGGCGCTGCCGATGCTGGGCGAGATTCCCGTGCTGGGCGCCTTGTTCCGCAGCAGCGATTTCCAGACCGACCGCACCGAACTGGTGTTCATCATCACGCCGCATCTGGTCAAGCCGCTGGCCAGCGACTACGTGCTGCCGACGGATGCCTATGTGGCGCCAAGCCGCGCGCAATTCTTCCTGCAAGGGAAGATGGAAGGCAATCCCAAGGCGCCGCCAGCGGCCGACAAACAACCGGGCGCCGCAGCGGCGACTGGCTTCGACATTCAATAGGAGAGTGAGCATGCAGCGTCCTCCATTCCTTCCCCTGCTGTGCGTGCTGCTGGCGTCGTTTGCCGCCAGCGGCTGCGCCACCACGCCGCACTTCGACCGCAACTTTGGCCGCAGCGTCGATTTGCTGCGTGCCCAGCAAGTGATCAACCCGCAGGCGGGACTGAACCGCGACCCGGTGACTGGCCTTGATGGCACGGCGGCGGTGGCGGGCTACAACGCGTACCAGAAGTCGTTCAGCGCGCCCGTGCCGCAATCGGGCGGCATGACGATCAGCCTCGGACGCCAATGAACATGTCACCGTTACCACAGAACAGGCAAGGCATATCGTGAAAATCGCCATCATATCCCGCGACGAAAAAGCATTGGCCGAGCTGGGCAGCCTGGTCGGCAACCGCAATCCGGCGGACGACGTCGATGCCCGCAGCGGACCGCTGGAGCAACTGTATTCGGCGCAAGAGCTGCCCGATGTGCTGATGTTCGACCGGCCCGGCAACGATGGCGCCGACCTGGCCGCCATCGAGCGGCTGAGCAATCAGTTTCCGCGCCTGGCCGTCATCCTGCTGTGTCCGCAGCATTCGCCCGAATTCCTGCTGCAAGCCATGCGTGCCGGCGTGCGCGAAGTGTTGCCGTCGCCGGCCGCCGCCGCCAGCATCTACCCGGCGCTCGAGCGCATCGAGGAGAAACTCGAGCGGCGCGACAATGGCAATGGCAAGGTGCTGGCCTTCATTTCCTGCAAGGGCGGCAGTGGCGCCACCTTCATCGCCACCAACCTCGGCTATGCCCTGGCAGCCAGCGGCCACAAGCGTGTTGCCCTGCTGGACCTGAACCTGCACTTCGGCGATGCCTCGCTGTTTGTCTCCGAGAGCAAGCCGCTGGCCACCCTGTCCGACGTGACGCGCGACATCCACCGCCTGGACCCGTCCTTCCTCGCTTCGAGCATGCTCAATGTGCTGCCCAATTTCAGCGTCCTGGCGGCACCGGAAGACCCGGCCCACGCCAGCGAAGTGCTGCCCGAACATATCGACGCCATCATCAAGCTGGCGCGGCGCCAGTATGATTTCGTGGTGCTCGACGTGGGGCGCAACCTCGATGCGGTCAGCGTGCGTGCGCTCGACCACGCGGACCTGATTTTCCCCATCCTGCAAACGACCTTGCCGTACATCCGCGATGGCAAGCGCCTGCTGGGCATGTTCCGTTCGCTGGAATACGACAAGGACAAGGTGCGCCTGATCGTCAACCGGCACGACAAGGGCGGCGAAATCCGCTTGCAGGACCTGGAGGCGGCGTATGGCACCACGATCGACCGCACGGTGCCGAATCATTATGCGTCGGCCGCCGCATCGGTCAACCAGGGCATGCCGATCTTGCAGCTGGATAAGAACAGCCCCATCACGCGCTCGCTGCAGGAGTTTGCCGCCAGCCTGACGGGCGTCAGCGTCGAAGCCGTGCCGCAGGGCTGGCTGAGTCGTATGCTGCGGCGCGCCTAACACCACTCGAACAGGAATTCTTTTATGGCAACTTCTCCCGCCCCCAGCCTGTCGATCCGCGAGCGTCTCGGTAACGGCAAGATCGCTACCCTGACGCCGCAGCGCGCGCCGTCCATCGACAACCGCAGTTACCGCGAGCTGAAACAGCGCATTCACGCGCTGCTGCTCGAGCGCGTCGATCTGGAAAGCATGCAGCGGCTGACGCAGGAACAGATCCGCGACGAGTTGCGCGGCCTGGTCGAGCGCCTGCTCGACGAAGAAGCCGTGGTCATCAATGATGTCGAGCGCAAGAACCTGACGCGCGACATCCGCAACGAGATGCTCGGTTTTGGTCCGCTGGAAACCTTGTTGTCGGACCCGACCGTGTCGGATATCCTCGTCAATGGCCACAAGCAAGTGTATGTCGAGCGGCGCGGCAAGCTGGAATTGACCGATGTCGTGTTCAATGACGATGCCCATCTGATGAAAATCATCGACAAGATCGTCTCGCGCGTGGGCCGCCGCATCGACGAATCGAGCCCCATGGTCGATGCGCGCCTGCCCGATGGGTCGCGCGTCAACGCCATCATCCCGCCACTGGCCATCGACGGACCCGTGATGTCGATCCGGCGTTTTTCCGTCGATCCCCTGCGCCTGGCCGACCTGGTCGCCTACACCAGCATGACGGCCGAGATGGCCGAGGTGCTGCAGGGCTTGGGCAAGGCGAAGATGAATATCCTCATTTCCGGCGGCACGGGCAGCGGCAAGACCACCATGCTGAATGTGATTTCCGGCTTTATCGGCCATACCGAACGCATCGTCACGGTGGAAGACGCGGCCGAGCTGCAATTGCAGCAGCCGCACGTGGTGCGCCTGGAAACGCGCCCGCCGAATATCGAAGGCAAGGGGGAAGTGTCGCAGCGCGCGCTGGTGCGCAATGCCTTGCGGATGCGTCCCGACCGCATCATCCTGGGCGAGGTGCGCGGCGCCGAAGCGCTCGACATGCTCGGCGCGATGAACACGGGCCATGAAGGCTCGATGGCCACCATCCACGCCAACACTCCGCGCGACGCCATTACGCGACTGGAAAACATGATCAGCATGGCGGCCGCCAACTTGCCCAGCAAGGCCATCCGCCAGCAGATCAGCTCGGCCATATCGGTGGTGGTGCAAGTGTCGCGCCTGATCGACGGCAAGCGCAAGGTCACGTCGATCCAGGAAATCACGGGCATGGAGGGCGATGTCATCACGATGCAGGAAATCTTCAGTTTCAAGCAGACGGGGGTGGGGGAGAGCGGGGCGGTCGTCGGGTATTTCTCGGCCAGCGGCATCCGTCCCCATTTCCTGGAACGCCTGAAGAGTTTTGGCATCGGCATTTCCAGCGCGGTCTTCGAGCCGACCGGCAGCGGGCGCTGACGCGGCATGGGCTATCTCTCGTATCTGGTGTATCTGCTGATCTTCCTGGCGGTCATGCTGCTGGTCGGCGCCGTTTACTTCAACCTGCAGTCGCGCGGCGCCGGCGCTGGGCGCGTGGCGCGCCGCTTGCTGGCGATGAACACGGCCAGCGACGACGCGCAGAAAACCGTGTCGATCACCAAGAACCGGCAGCTCAGCTCGCATGCGGGCGTACAGGGCTTGCTGGAGGCACTTCCCGGCGTGCAATGGCTGGATCGCTTGCTGCTGCAGTCGGGTAAGAACTGGAACGTGGGCAAGCTGCTCGGCTATTGCCTGTTGGGCTTGCTATTCGGGCTGCTGCTGGGCAGCCTCAGCCCCTTGCCCTGGTATCTGCGTCTGCTGCTGAGCCTTGCCTGTGCGGCGCTGCCGTTCTTGCTCGTGATGCGTGCCAAGGCCAGCCGGCTGGTGCGCATCGAGCAGCAGTTGCCCGACGCCCTGGACATGATGAGCCGCGCCATGCGTGCCGGCCACGCCTTTCCCACGGCCCTGAAAATGGTCGGCGACGAGATGACGGGTCCCCTGGCCGATGAATTCCGCGCCGTGTTTGACGAAGTCAATTTCGGCGTGGCGATGTCCGATGCCCTGTCGGGCCTGGCGGCGCGCGTGCCCAGTACGGACCTGCGCTATTTCGTCATCGCCGTGCTGATCCAGCGTGAAACGGGCGGCAACCTGACGGAGTTGCTGAACAGTATCAGCGCCATCATCCGCGACCGCCTTAAATTGATGGGCCAGGTGCGCGTGCTGTCGGCCGAAGGGCGCATGTCCGCCTGGATACTCGGTTCGCTACCCTTCGCCGCAGCCCTGATGATGCAGGTGATTAACCCGGATTTCCTCGCCGTGTTGTATACGGACAGCGGCGGTCGCAAGATGGTCGGGGGCGCCTTTGGCATGCTGGTAGTGGGCGTCTTTGTGATTCGCAAGATTATCCGCATTCGCGTGTGAGGCCATGAGATGAGGCAGTTGACTATACGGAAGGTGGCGCGATGAGCGGCATGCAGATAGGCTTGTTGGTGGTGTTGTTCCTGATCGTGTTCGGCATCGTCCTGGTGCTGGCGCGTTTGTTTGCGGGCAACGCGGTGCAAATGCGCCTCGATACCCTGGACGTGCAGAAAATAGATACCGGCAAGGCTGGCCGGATGAACCAGCGCTGGCTGGGACACCTGATCAGTCTGACCCGTCCGCTGGTCAAGCTATCCTTGCCTGAAGAGGGTTGGGAAGTGTCGCCCATCCGCATCCGCTTCATCAATGCGGGCTGGCGCAAGAGTACCGCACCAGCGCTGTTTTATGCGGCCAAGACGGGGCTGACCCTGCTGTTTCCGCTGCTGGCATATCTGCTGCTGCGCCATGGCGACCACCAGCTGTTCCTGTGGCTGGTGCTGGCCGCCGCCCTCGGCTATTACCTGCCCGACTTCTGGCTCAAGCATTGCCTGCAAGAGCGGCAGCGCGAAATCTTCGAAACCTTTCCCGATGCGCTGGACTTGATGACCGTCTGCGTCGAGGCGGGCCTGGCGATGGATGCGGCGCTGGCGCGCGTGGCGCAGGAAATTGGCATGAAAAGTGAGATCCTGGCCGAGGAGTTGCAACTGGTGACGCTGGAGCTGCGCGCAGGCAGCGCCAAGGACAAGGCTTTGCGCAACCTGGCCCTGCGCACGGGCGTGGAAGACGTCGACGCGCTGGTGACCCTGCTGATACAGGCGGAGCGTTTCGGTACCAGCATCGCCGCCTCCTTGCGCGTGCAATCGGACCAGCTGCGCACCAAGCGGCGCCAGCGCGCCGAGGAAACGGCGGCGAAGATTGCGCTCAAGCTGCTGTTCCCCCTGATTTTCTTCATTTTCCCGTCCTTGCTGGTGGTGCTCATGGGGCCTGCCCTGCTGCAGATCCGCCGCGCCCTGTTGCCAGCGATGGGGGCGGTATGAGGCTGCCATTCAGCCGGTTTGGGATGGCAGGCTTGTATATGCTGGCATTCCTGCTGTTGTCGGGCTGCACAGCCAGCCATGCTCCGCCGCAGTGGCAAGTCCAGGGCGTGCAGCGCATCAGTCATTCCGCCGGCCAGAATGCCGCCACGTATTTTGAACTGGGCAAGTTTTACCAGGAGCGGGGCCAGCTTGCGCTTGCCGCCGAAGCCTATGCCGCCTCGATCGCCCTTGACCCGCAGCAACTGGCGGCGCGCAATGCGCTGGCCGTGCTCGACGCGCGCCAGGGCCGGCTTGAACAGGCTGCCACGGCGCTGCTGGTGCTGGTACGCGACTTCCCTGCGGCTGCCCAGCCGCTGAATAATCTCGGCTATGTGTATTACCTGCAAGGGGAGCTGGCGCAAGCGTCCGGCATGCTCGAGCAGGCCATGGCGTGCGATGGCGGCACGGCACTGGCGCGCAATAACTTGCAACTGGTGCAGGCGGCGCAGCTGGCGTTGGTGCCGGCCGCGCCAGCCGCGCCAGTCGTGGCCGTCGCGCCGGAGGCGCCGGCCGAGATCGAAATCATCAATGGCAATGGCATACGCGGCATGGCGGCGCAGGTGCGCTTGCGCGTGCAGGCGCGGGGCATGGCGGTCAGCCGGCTGCGCAACCAGCCCGGTTTTCGCCAGGAGCGCAGCCAGATCCTGTACGCGCCCGGCCACGCACGCCAGGCCGATGCCTTGCGGCAAGCCCTGGCGCAGCGGGGGGAGGCCATGCCACTGGTGGCCGTCGCCAGCCTGGGGCGCGGCGCCGGCATCCGCCTGATCCTGGGGCGCGACCAGGCTTGAACAAGATAGCAGTAACACATGATCAGCAGCAAAATAACAGGGAGAAGTACATGTCTGGATTGATGAGTAGCGGTGTGTCGGCGCGCTGGGCGCTGTGTCTGGCTGCCGGCACGGCAGTGACGTTGCTGGCCGGCTGTGGCGGGGGCGGTTCCGGCAGCAGCGATTGCAGCACCTTGGACCCGAGCCGCAATCCGAACCTGCCCGGCTGCGTGGTGCCGCCCGTCACGCCGGTGGTTCCCGTGACACCCGTCGTGCCGTTGCCGGCGACCCTGGCGCTGAGCCTGAAAGACGGGGCCGGCAAGGCGACCACCTCGGTCAGCCCTGGCAACAGCGCCACCGTGCAAGCCGTCGTGAAGGATGGCAGTGGCGCCGTGCTGCCGGGCGTCTTGCTGATCTTGAACAGCAGCGACAAGAGCGCCAGCTTCACCCCGGGCGCGGCCAGCGCCCTGACGGATGCGAACGGCGTGGCCAGCATCGTCATCGCTGCCGGCAGCCAGAGCGGCGCTTTTGCGCTGACGGCCAGCGCCACGGTGAATGGCAGCGTGTTGACGTCGAATATCAATTACACGGTGGTTTACCCGACCCTGACACTGGGCGGCGTGGGCGTCGTGCCGGCGACCCTGTCGGCGGGCGGCACGGCCGGCCTGAGCGTGACGGTGATGAATGGCGCGGCCGTGTATGCGCCGGTACAGTCGGTCATCTTCAGCTCGCCTTGCGCCAGCGCCGGCAAGGCGGTCATCAGCAGCCCCGTGAATACGGTCAATGGCGTGGCCAGCACCTCGTATATCGACAAGGGCTGCGGCGCGCCGGACGTGATCACGGCCAGCACCGTCTTCAATGCCACCACCTTGAGCCAGGCGGGCACCCTGACGGTGCAGACGGCCGCTGCCGGCCAGATCGGCTTTGTCTCGGCGCTGCCGCAAAACATCGCCCTGAAAGGCACGGGCGGTGCGGGCCGACAAGAGTCATCCATCGTCACCTTCAAGGTGCTCGACAGGAATGGCAATCCCGTCAGTGGCCATGTGGTTGACTTTTCGCTGAACACCACGGCTGGTGGCCTGAGTCTCAATCCGGCGCAATCGACCAGCGGCGCCGATGGCAGCGTCAGCACCACGGTGGCCTCCGGCACCGTGAACACGCCGATCCGCGTCACGGCCACCTTGCAAGGCACCAGCCTGTCGACGGTGTCGGACCAGCTGGTGGTGTCCACCGGCGTGCCCGAGCAAGACAGCTTTACCTTGAGCACGTCCATGTTCAATACGGAAGGCCGGGATTATGCCGGCTGCACCGCGCCGACGGGTGCCACCATCACGGCGCGCCTGGGCGACCACTTCCACAATCCCGTGCCCGATGGCACGGCCGTCAGCTTCACGGCCGAAGGCGGTACCGTCGATGCGTCCTGCCTGACGGGCCTGGTCAACACTACCCTGACGGACGGTACGGTGATCACGCAGAAGGGCATACCGGGTTCGTGCAGCGTGCGTTTTTGCCCCGGCAACCCCCGTCCGCTTGACGGCCGCGTGACCATCCTGGCATACGCCTTGGGCGAGGAAAGTTTCGCTGATACGAATGGCAATAATCTGTTCGACAGCGGCGAGACGTATGTCGACCTGGGCGAGCCGTTCCGCAATGACCGCGCCATCGTTGGCAACAATGCCAATTTCAAGGATGACGCCTACAGCACGGGCAATGCCGTGCGCGCCGATGGCGAACCCATTATCGATTCGAACGGCAACGGAAAATGGGACGCGACGGGCGACAAGCAGTACAACGGCGTGCTGCGGTCGGCGTCCAGCGTCAACACCACGGCGGCCAATACCGTGCATATACGCCAGGCACTGGTGCAGGTGCTGTCGGGCAGCACGGCGCGTTTCACGCCGCTGGGCGCTGCCACCATTGATCTGGACAAGTGCGTCGATGGCACTGTGTTCGAGAACAAGGTTCACACCTTCCAGCTCGCCATCCGCGACGACAATGACACCGTGTTTGTGATCAATGGCAAGGATGTGACCAAGCGGGCGTTTGACTTGCCCGGTAATCCGCTGCCGGCCGGCACGACGATCAGCTTCTCGGCGAGCAATGGCAGCATCGTCAGCGGCGCCAGCTTCGTCGTGCCGAGCATGGACAGCGCCAGTTCCGCCAACTGGATCTATCCCGTGCAGATGATCAGCGACGTGACCCAGATCGGCACCGCGTGCCAGCCGAACAGTGTGCGCAACGGCCTGTTGACGGTGACGGTACGTACGCCGAATGGCATCCTGACGTCGGCGTCGTATGGCGTCAGCGACTGATCGCTATACCTGCGGGCAATAAAAAAGCTGCCGGAGTTTCCTCCGGCAGCTTTTTTTACATCAGAGCGCGTCTGGCGATCAGGCGAAAGGCGTCAGCAGGGTGATCATCTGGCCAAAGATCTTCGGGCTGGCGGCGATGACGTCGCCCTTGTACAGGTAGTCCGATTCGCCGGAAAATTCACCGACGATGCCGCCCGATTCCGTGATCATCAGGGCGCCGGCGGCGATATCCCAGGGCTTCAGGCCTTTTTCGTAGAAGCCGTCCAGGCGGCCGCAAGCGACGTAGGCCAGGTCCAGCGCGGCCGAGCCGGCGCGACGCACGCCCTGGCTGCGTTCACCCATGATCGCGTACATCTTCAGGTATTCGTCCAGCGCGCGGGCGCTGCCGGCCACGTAGCCGGTGCCCAGCAGGGCGTTCGAGATGCGGTCCAGCTTGGTGACGCGGATGCGTTTTTCGTTCAGGTAGGCGCCGGCGCCCTTGGTGGCCGTGAACAGGTCGTTGCGTACCGGATCGTAGATGACGGCTTGCGTGACGACGCCGCGATGCGCGAGCGCGATCGAGATGCAGTACTGCGGGAAGCCGTGGATAAAGTTGGTGGTGCCATCGATCGGGTCGATGATCCACTGATATTCATTCTCGTCGTGCGAGTTGGCGGAAGCTCCCGATTCCTCAGCCAGGAACGCGTGGTCCGGGTAGGCTTTGGACAGCACCTCGATGATGGCTTGTTCGGCCGCCTGGTCGACGTCGGTGACGAAATCGTTATGTTGTTTTTCCGTGACGACGACGCGGTCGAGGTCAAAAGAGGCGCGATTGATGACGGCGGCGCCGCGGCGGGCGGCTTTGATCGCCGTGTTGAGCATTGGGTGCATGTGAGCTTCCGTTAAAAGCACGCGACCGCCCATGGCCGCCTTGCGGCGCCGGTACGATAGAGTGCAAGAATGAATTAAAGAGCGGAGCGGTGCCGAAGTGGTTAAAATCCCGGCCTGGCGTCAGCGTTTTGTGACTCCGTTTCCCGAAATTTCCTGTATCGATACCGCGCAATAGCGCTATTTTAAATGAATCTGCCCGAAATCAACACGTCTCTTTTCACACGCCTGCGATTTATTCTTGTCGAAACTAGTCGTCCTGGCAACATTGGCGGCGTCGCGCGCGCCATGAAAACGATGGGGTTTTCCGATCTGGTGCTGGTCAACCCCCGCTTCCCCGATGCCTTGACGGATGCGGAAGCGGTGGCCTTTGCCAGCGGCGCGCAGGATATTCTGTCCGGCGCGCGCATCGTCGGCTCGATCGCCGAGGCGCTCGAAGGCTGCAATTACGCGGCGGCCGTGTCGGCCCGTCTGCGCGAATTCTCGCCGCCCGTCACGGCCCCGCGCGCCATCGCGGCCCAGCTGGCGGCCGGCGAAGACTTGCACGCGGCCGTCATCTTCGGCAACGAGCGCTTCGGCTTGCCCAACGAGATCGTCGAGCAGTGCAATGTGCTGATCAACATCCCCGCCAATCCCGAGTACTCGTCGCTGAACCTGTCGCAGGCGGCACAGGTCGTGGCCTATGAATGCCGCGTGGCGGCCCTCGGCGATGGGCAGCTCGCCAGCCCCGTCGGTTTTCATGGCGACGCGGCCAGCCTGGCGCAGGTCGACGGCATGTACGATCACTTGCAGCAGGCGCTGGTCGCCATCGATTTCCTCGATGCCGACAACCCGAAAAAGCTGATGCCGCGCTTAAAACGCCTGTTTTCGCGCACGGGGCTGGAGACGGAAGAAGTCAATATCTTGCGCGGCATCGCGCGCCATATCCTGGCGGTCGCCAAAAAAGGCCCATGATCGAGACGCGGCTGCTGCGCCAGTTCATCGCCGTCGCCGAGGAGCTGAATTTCCGGCGCGCGGCCGAACGGCTGCACATGGCGCAGCCGCCCCTGTCGCAGGCGATCCTGCGGCTGGAAGACTTGCTCGGCTACCCCGTATTCGAGCGCACCAACCGCAAGGTCAGCCTGACGCCGGCAGGGGATGCTTTCCTGGCCACGGCGCGCCAGGTGCTGGCCAGCCTGGAAGAGGGCGTGGCGGCCACGCGCCGCGTGGCGCAGGGCATCGAGGGGCACTTGCGCCTGAGTTTCATCCACTTCACGCCGTATGCCCACGTATTGCATGCCTTGCGCGCCTTCCGCGCCGCCTCGCCCGCCGTGCAATTTACCTTGCGCGAAGCGTCGACGCAGCAGCAGGTCGAGTGGCTGGAAAAAGGCGAGGTCGATATCGCCCTGCTGCGCGCGCCGGGCCGCAGCACGCCGGGCTTGCGCTTCGAGCGCCTGTCCGGCGAAGACATCGTGATCGCGCTGCCGTTCAACCACCGCTGCGCGGGCCAGGCGCGGGTGGACCTGCTTGACCTGGCCGATGACGATTTCGTCGCCTCGCCGCGCGACCTGGGCCAGGGTTTCCACGACCAGCTGGCCAGCCTGTGCCTGCATGCGGGCTTCGTGCCGCGCGTGGCGCAGCAGGCGCGCCGCTTGCAAACGGTGCTGGGCCTGGTGGCGGCCGGTTTCGGCGTGGCCCTGCTGCCGGCCAGCCTCGCCGCCTGCGCGCCAGCGGGCGTGGTCATGCTGCCGCTGCACAGCGATGCGCCCGAGGCGCTGCGCCAGCTCGACCTGTACATGGCGTGGGATCCGCAGCGCACGTCCCCCGTGCGCGAGCGGCTGCTGGCGCAACTGCGGCTGTCCGCCACTCAATGAGACTTAAATTGAGACGTCAAGCGTCTCGTTTCAAGATAAATAAGATATTTTACAGATGACGGCCCAGGGGCCAGCATGGCGTTTTTGATTGTCGGGAATTGCCATGTCCATCGTTTCATCGCGCAGCCGTGCGCTGCCTCCCTCTATTTATTGGCTGTCGCTGTGCAGCTTTGCCTTCGGCCTGTGCGAATTCATCGCCGCCGGCCTCTTGACTCCCATGGCGCGCGACTTGCACGCCAGCGTGGCGGCGACCGGCGGCGCCATCGCCGCGTATGCGCTGGGGGCGGCCATCGGCGCGCCCGTGCTGACGGCCCTGCTGGCGCGCCGCCCCACGCGCCAGATCCTGGTGGCCACCATGCTCGTGCTGGCGGCCGGCAGCGTGGCCATGGCGGGGTCGCCGGCACTGGGCGCGCTGCTGTGTGTGCGCTTTGTCGTCGGTCTGGCGCATGGGGTGTTCATGGCCGTCGCTTCGCACGCGGCCACCAGCCTGGTCGACCCGTCCCGCGCGGGCAGGGCGCTATCCATCGTCTGGCTGGGCCTGACCCTGGCGCTGGCCGGCGGCGTGCCGCTGGGGACGTGGCTGGGCGCCGTCGCGTCGTGGCGCTGGGTGTTTACGGCCATCGGCGTGCTGGCCCTGTGCGGCGGCGCCGGCTTGCGCTGCGCCATGCCGGCCGCGCGCCAGCCGGCCGCCGCCACGCCGGCCCTGGCCAGCCTGCGCGCCATCCTGCAGCCGCCCCTGCTGCTGGCGGCCGGGGTGGCGGCGCTGGTCAGCGTGGCCACCTTCAGCTTTTTCACGTATGTGTCGCCGTTCCTGCTGCAAGTGGGCGGGCTCGATGCGGGCTGGCTGAGTGCCGCCATGCTGTGCTTTGGCGCGTGCGCCATCGGCGGCAACCTGCTGGGCGGCTGGTGCGCGGATCGCCCTTCCGCGTTGCGCGCCACCGTGCTGGCCCTGGCCGCGCTGGCGCTCAACCTGCTGGGCTTTTATGTGCTGCGCGCGCATCGGTTTGCCATGCTGGCCCTGTGCGGCACTTTGGGCATGCTGTTCTTTGCCCTCGTGACCCTGTCGACCATGCGCCTCCTGCGCCTGGCGCAGCGGCATTGCCCGGGCAGCGACGCGGTGGCGGCGGGCCTGAATATCGCCGCCTTCAATGCGGGCACGGCCGCCGGCGGTGCGCTGGGCGGTGTGCTGATCGTCGCCTTCGGCTTGCCCGGCATCGCCATCGGCGGCGCGCTGGCGGCGCTGCTGGCCATGCTGCTGCTGTGCTTCCAGTCGCGCAAACTAGACGCGCCGCTCTAGTTTTTGCGTTCAAACGCCCACTGCCTTTGGCGTACACTGGCCTGCAAAAGGCCGTACAAAACAAGGAGACACATGGGATTGCAACGCAGATCGTTTCTGAAACTGGGCGTGCTGGGCGCCTGTGCGCTGGCCGCCGGCGGCGCCGCCTACCGCGCGCTGCGGGGGCCGCCGCCGCCGGGTCGCTTCGTGCTCGATGGCGCGGCGCGCGCGGCGCTGGCGGCCATCGTGCCGGCCATGCTGGGCGAGGCCTTGCCGCACGGGGGCGATGCGCGCAGCAAGGCCCTCGACGACGCCATTGCCGGCGTGGACACGGCCATCCATGGCTTGCCCCTGGCGGCGCAGCAGGAAGTGCAGGATTTGTTTGGCTTGCTGGCGCTGGCGCCTGCGCGGCGCTTCGTCGCCGGCGTAAAAGATGGCTGGCGCGAAGCCGATCCCGTCCAGGTGGCCGCCTTTCTGCAGGCATGGCGCACGCACCGCCTGGCCACCCTGCAGACGGCCTACCTGGCCCTGCACGACCTGATCCTCGGCGCCTGGTACGCCGATGCCGCCCACTGGGCAGCCATCGGCTATCCGGGACCGCTGCCCGAACTGAGCGCATAAGGCATCCATGAGCACATCCCCTATACCCGATCCCATCGCCATCGGCGTGGCCGCCGGCTGGAACGTCACCGACGCCAGCACCCTGGCCGCCGACCGCAGCTTCGAGGCGGACGTCGTCGTCATCGGCAGCGGCGCCGGCGGCGGCGTGACGGCGGAAATCCTCGCGCTGGCCGGCCTGAAAGTCTTGATCGTCGAGGAGGGCGGCCTGAAGTCCTCGAAAGACTTCAAGATGCGCGAAGCGCAGGCCTATCCCGCGCTGTACCAGGAATCGGCCGCGCGCAAGACGCGCGACAAGGCCATCAACATCCTGCAGGGGCGCACCGTCGGCGGCTCGACCACCGTCAACTGGACCTCGAGCTTTCGCACGCCGCCCGGCACCCTGGAATACTGGCGCCAGCATTTTGGTTTGTCCGGCTATTCCGTGGACGCCATGGCGCCGTGGTTCGCCATGATGGAAAAACGCCTGCACGTGAGCGACTGGGCCGCGCCGCCCAACGAAAACAACGATTTATTGCGCCGTGGCGCCACGGCGCTGGGCATCCCCACCGCCGCCATCCGGCGCAATGTGAACGGCTGCTGGAACCTCGGTTACTGCGGCATGGGTTGCCCGACCAACGCCAAGCAGTCGATGCTGGTGACGACGATCCCCTCGGCGCTGGCGCTGGGTGCGGGGTTGCTCGTGCATGCGCGCGCCGAGCGTTTCCTCTTCAAGGGCGAGCGCATCGACAGCCTGCAGGTGACGGCGCTGGACGCCGCCTGGCAAGTACCCACAGGCGTGCGCCTCACCTTGCGCGCCAAACACTTTGTGCTGGCCGGCGGCGCCATCAACTCGCCGGCGCTGCTGCTGCGCTCGCAGGCGCCCGACCCGCATGGCTTGCTGGGCCAGCGCACCTTTTTGCACCCGACGGTGATCTCGGCCGGTCTGTTCCCCCAGCGCGTCGATGCCTATGCGGGCGCGCCGCAGACGATTTATTCCGACCATTTCCTGCACACGGCGCCCATCGATGGTCCCATCGGCTACAAGCTTGAGGCGCCGCCTTTGCACCCGCTGCTGATGGCCACCACCATGGGCGGCTTCGGCGACGAACATGCGCGCACCATGCGCGAATTCCCCCATGCGCACGGTTTGCTGGCGCTGCTGCGCGACGGCTTTCACCATGAGGCGGCGGGCGGCAGCGTGTCCATCGACAGTTTCGGCGCGCCCGTGCTCGACTATCCGCTCACGCCCTTCATCTGGGATGGCGTGCGGCGCGCGCTGCTGTCGATGGCGGAAATCCAGTTCGCCGCCGGCGCGAAGAGCGTGTATCCCGTACACGAGCTGGCCAGCCACTATACGAGCTGGGCGCAGGCGAAGCAGGCCATCAACGGCTTGCCGATGAAGGCGCTGCTGGCGCGGGTGGTCTCGGCCCACGTGATGGGCGGCTGTGCCATGTCGGACGATGCGCGCCTGGGCGTGACGGGGGCCGACGGCCGCTACCACGGCGTGCGCAACCTGTCGGTGCACGACGGCTCGCTGTTTCCCACCTCGATCGGCGCCAATCCGCAATTGACGATCTATGCGCTGGCCGCGCGCCTGGCCAGCGGCCTGGCGCAAGCGGTGACGGGCAAGCCTGCGCCCGTTCCCATGCCTGCCTCGGCCACGGCATGATCGCGCGCATCCTCAAGTGGCTGATGCTGCTGCAAGTGCTGGCCGTGCTGGGTTTTGCCTACCTGGCCATGCATGCGTGGGGCGTCGCGTCGCCCGTCATGGCCGTGCTGCTGGCGCTGGCCATGCTGCTGGCCGTGCGCGCGCTGATCGTGGCGCGCAATTTCTGGCAGAGCCGGAGTTTTGGCAGCCCCGTGCCACAGGAATATCAGCTCGGTGTCCGGGGCGCCGCGCGCCTGTTCCTGGGCGAGTTGCGCGCCACCCTGTGGACGTCGTCGTGGGGCATGCTGCGGCCGCGCCTGCATGCGGCCGACTGCATCACGCCTGGCCAGGGCCTGCCGGTGCTGCTGGTGCACGGCTATGTGTGCAACGGCGGTTATTGGACAAAGCTGAGCCGGCAGCTGGCGCAGGCGGGCATCGTGCACAAGGCGATCGACCTGGAGCCGATCGATGCCAACATCGATGGCTACGTGACGCAAGTGGAGCAGGCGCTGCAGGTGTTGTGCACGCTCACGGGCAAGTCGCAAGCCATCATCGTCGCGCACAGCATGGGCGGCCTGGTGGCGCGCGCCTGGCTGCGCCATTACGGCGCAGCCCGCGTGGCGCGCATCATCACCATCGGCACGCCGCACCACGGCACGGCGTTGGCCAACTTGGCGGCGGGCACGAATGCGCGCCAGATGAGCCGTATCGGTGGCGCGCCCAGCGGCTGGCTGGCGCAACTGGCCGCCAGCGAGGCACCTGAAACGCGCGCCCTGATCACCTCGATCTATTCGCACCACGATAATATTGTCGCGCCGCAAACTTCCGCGCACTTGCCCGGCGCGCGCAATCTGGCCTTTGGCGCCATCGGCCACGTGGCGCTGGCCAGCGATGCGCGCGTGCTGCGCCAGCTGCTGGCGGAAATCACTATCAAGTACGAAGTCGCCCAGTCCCCGTCTGGCCTCCATTTTTCCTGAATTCTGTTGTGTTTTATCAGCATGGCAAGACTGTCTCTTTTGACTCTGCTGTTGCCCATGTTTAACAGGTGCTGGCCCAGAAAATGCTGTTTTCCACTGGCGTACTGTATTAAGCTAGCATCACGAAGGTGACGGTCAGCAATGATTGCCGAGACCGTATATGGCGCGCCACGGCGATCCGCATGCGAGATATTTGCGGGGATGCAGGGCAGGATGTCGTAGGATTAGCATGTTGCCGCGCAAGCGGAAAGATGAGTGCAGGCAAAAAATGAGTTTATGCAGTTTTCATGGGGGGTGCTAATTGTCCGCACGTATCCTGATTATCGAAGATAACGCCACCAATATGGAATTGATGGTGTACCTGTTACGTGCCTTCGGGTACACGCCGCTGGCCGCCTATGACGGCGAAGAGGGCGTGCGCATGGCGCGCAGCGAATTGCCGGACTTGATCATCTGCGACGTGCATTTGCCCAAGCTCGATGGCTATGGCGTGGTGGCCGAGCTGAAGAAAGACCCGCTGCTGCGCAAGATCCCGGCCCTGGCCGTGACGGCGCTGGCCATGGTGGGTGACCGCGAACGCCTGCTCGAAGCGGGTTTCAATGGCTATATCGGCAAGCCGATCGAGCCGGATCTGTTCGTGGCGGAGCTGGAATCTTTTTTACCCGGGGCGCCGTCGACGCCAGTTAAAAACGACATAGCTACCATCTTGATCGTTGACGATCATGTGCTGAACCGCGAATTCCTGACCGCACTGCTGGGCTACGGCGGCCACCGCCTGCTGGAGGCGGCCAATGGCGCCGACGCGCTGGAAGTGCTGCGCACCGAGCGGCCGGACCTGATCATCTCCGACATCCTCATGCCCAACATGGACGGCTACGAATTCGTCACGCGCGTGCATGCCGATCCCGCGCTGACCGACGTGCCCATCATTTTTTATACGGCCACCTACCGCGAGCAGGAAGCGATCTTGCTGGCACAGGCATGCGGCGTGCGCTGGGTGTTGCCCAAGCCGTCCGATCCCGAAGTCATCGTGCGCACGGTCAACGAGGCGCTGGGACTGATGCCGGCGGCCGTCCAGGCGTCCGTTGTGCCGGGCGCGGGCGGTGCTGCGGGCCTTCCCGTCACTGGCAAGCTGGCCGCCATCGATCACCAGGTCAGCGGCTACCTCGACGAAGTCGAGTCCAGCAGCCAGCAGATTTCGCAGCTGGCCAGCCAGCGCGAAGGCCATGCCGCCATGCCCGAAGACCTGGGCATCATGACGGAGCGTTTGTCGCGCTCTCTGTCGAGCCTGCAAGCGGTGAGCCTGCGCCTGACGGCCCTGATCGAGCTCGGTATCGAGCTGGGCGCCGAACGCGATCCGCGCGCCTTGATCGAAGCGGGCTGCAAGGTGGCGCAGAATATCTGCGTCTCCAGGTACGCCTGCATCGGCGTGCTGGAAGAGGGCGCCGAAAAGCTCAGTTATTTTTCCTCCTGCGGCGCCGAGAAAGACCTCGAGCGCATTGCCAGCGCGCCGCGCACGGGCATCCTGAACCGCTTGCTGGAACAGCGCCAGCCCTACCGTGTCAATGGCTTGAAGGGCGACCCCGGCGCGCTGGGCCTGCCCGACACGCACCCGCCCGTGCACTCCTTCCTGGGCGTCGCCATCGCTTCGCGCGAGCGCAGCCACGGCTGGCTGTACCTGGTCGACAAGCTTGGGGCGAATGAATTTTCCGAAGTCGACGAGCGGGTCGCCGCCACAGTGGCGGCGCAGATCGCCGTCGCCTACGACAACCTGCTGCTGTACGACGAGATCAAGCGCCACCACGAGCAGCTGACCCTGGACATGGCGGCGCGCATCCGTCTCGATGAAGACTTGCGCCGCTTCCGCCTGGCGATGGATGCCACGGCCGACGCGATTTTTCTCGTCGACCGCGCCGGCATGTGCTTCGTCGACGTCAACCAGACTGCCTGCCGCATGCTGGGCTTTGAACGCGAGGATTTCCTGCGCGTGGGGCCGGGGCGCGCGAGCGAGGGCGAGACCCAGCTGGAAGAACTGTACAACAAGCTGCTGGCCGGCGACCAGGGCGGCCCGATGACGGAATTGCAGCTGCAGCGCAAGGATGGCTCGCCGCTGTCGGTGGAAGTGCAGCGGCGCACCCTGCGCTCGGGCCAGAGCTGGATCCTGGTGGCCGTGGCGCGCGACATCACCGAGCGCAAGGATGCCGAGCAGCGCCTGATGAAGCTGGCCCATTTCGATACCTTGACCGGCTTGCCGAACCGCAGCCAGTTTTACGCCTCGCTGACCCATTCGCTGTCCCAGGCGGCCGAACACCAGTGGGCCGTGGCCGTGCTGTTCATGGACATCGACCGCTTCAAGAATATCAACGACACCCTGGGCCACACCCTCGGCGACGACCTGCTGCGCCAGTTTTCCAGCCGCCTCGTCGATTGCCTGCGCGTGCGCGATACCATCGGCCGCTTTGGCGGCGATGAATTCGCCACCATCCTGGTGCTGCCGGAAGGCATCCAGCATGCCGTGGGCGTGGTCGACAAGATCCGCGAAGCGATGCGCAAGCCCTTCGACTTGCAGGGCCACGAGGTGACGGTGACGGTCAGCATCGGCATTTCCGTGTTCCCCGAAGACGGCCTCGATGCGGACACCCTGATTCAGTATGCCGACACGGCCATGTACCGTGCCAAGGAGGCCGGACGCGATGCCTTCCGCTTCTTCACGGCGGAAATGAACGCGCAATCGATGGCGCGGCTGGACATGGAAAATGCCCTGCGGCGTGCCATCGACAACGAGGAATTCGTGCTGTTCTTCCAGCCCAAGGTGAATATCATCTCGGGGCGCATCAGCGGCGCCGAGGCGCTGATACGCTGGCGCCGCCCCGGCCACGGCATGGTCTCGCCGGCCGTGTTCATCCCCCTGCTGGAAGAAACGGGGCTGATCGTGCGCGTCGGTAACTGGGTGCTGGACGAAGCCTGCAAGAAGATCAGCGAATGGGGCGCCAGCAGCATCGGCCCCGTGCACCTGTCGGTGAATGTGTCGGGCATCCAGTTCTTCGTCGGCGGCCTGGAAGAAGAGGTGCTCAAGGCGATCAGCAAGCACGATATTGCGCCCGACCTGCTGGAACTGGAGCTGACGGAAAGCTCGCTGATGTCGAATGCCGAGGAAACCATCGCCGTGCTGCGCAACCTGAAGGCGCTGGGCATCCAGATTTCCATCGACGATTTCGGCACCGGCTATTCCAGCCTGGCCTACCTGAAGCGCTTCCCCATCGACAAGCTGAAGATCGACATCGCCTTCGTGCGCGAAGTGACCAGCAATCCCGATGACGCGGCCATCGTGCTGGCCATCATCAGCATGGCGCACAGCATGAAGCTGGAAGTGATCGCCGAAGGCGTGGAAAACGATGCGCAGCTGGCTTATTTGCGGCGCCACGGCTGCGACGAGATGCAGGGCTATTATTTCAGCCGCCCCGTGCCGCAGGAAGAATTCGAGCAGATGCTGATGGCGGGCAAGCTGCTGCAGGCGCCGCACGATGACGGCAGCGAAGAGCAGCAAACCTTGCTGATCGTCGACGACGATGTCTTCATGCTCGACGTGCTCAGCGACTTCCTGGCGCAGGACGGCTACCGCATCCTGACGGCGCAGACGGCCGCCGAGGGCTTCGACATCCTGGCGCGCCACAAGGTGCAGGTGATCCTGTGCGACCAGTGCATGCCGCTCATGAGCGGCACCGAATTCATGGAACGGGTCAAGCACCTGTGCCCCGACACTTTCCGCATCATGTTGTCGGCTTTTGCCGACCTGACGCCCATCATGGCGGCCATCAACCGCGGCGCCGTCGACCGCTTCTATACCAAGCCGTGGAAAGGCGCCGTGCTGCGCGAGAACATCCGCGAAGGCTTCCGCCTGCACAAGCTGCTGCATGGCCCGGTGAAAGCGGCCGCCTAGGCACTTGCCGTGCAGGTCGCTGTGTGCGCTGGCGCACGTTGAGAAGCAGCTTTCCATCGAATTAGACTCCCGTCTCTAGTTTTGCTCTCTAGAATAAAAAGCATCCATGAAGTGGCATGGCCTTTCATATG
Source organism: Janthinobacterium sp. PAMC25594 (assembly GCF_019443505.1). Classification (NCBI taxonomy): domain Bacteria; kingdom Pseudomonadati; phylum Pseudomonadota; class Betaproteobacteria; order Burkholderiales; family Oxalobacteraceae; genus Janthinobacterium; species Janthinobacterium sp. PAMC25594. Next base: position 1,896,473 of record NZ_CP080377.1, on the reverse strand, counting down.
ACGGGAGCGGGCGATGGTGAAGAAATTGAAGGAATTGGCGGAAGACAAGGAATTGGCGAGCACCGTGCGCTCGTCCGCGCAGCAGATCTGGCAAGCGGGCCTCGGTGCCTTCGCCAAGGCGCAGGAAGAGGGCGGGCGCGTGTTTTCCAAGCTCGTCAAGGAAGGCACGGAATTCCAGAAGCGCGCCGAAGACAAGGTGGCCGATGTCGGCGACAGCGTCGGCAAGCTGGCCGATGGCGTGGGCAAGCAGGCCAGCGGCTCCTGGGACAAGCTGGAACAGGTGTTTGAAGAGCGCGTGGCGCGTGCCCTGGCCACCATCGGCGTGCCGATGCAAAACGATATCGCCGCGCTGCACGCCAAAATCGATGCCTTGAGCTTGCAGGTGGCGGCGCTGTCCGCCAAGGCCGCGCCGGCGGCCAAGCCGAAGGCGGCACCGAAAGCCGCACCGAAGGCGGCCGTCGCCAAGGCCCCGGCCAAGCCGGCAGCCAGGGCCGCGCCGCGCGCCGTAGCCAAGCCAATAAGCAAGCCAATAAGCAAGCCGGTGAGCAAGCCGGTGAGCAAGCCGGTGAGCAAGCCCGCCGCCAAGCCGACGGTGAAGAAAAAAGCGCCGGCCGCTTGAGCTGGCGCAACATCCCTCCAGCCTGCTCGCGCAGGCTTTTTTTTGCCTGCGCTTTTCGCCGGTGCCGTGGGGCGTAGTGTTTCATTACGGCTATCTTAGGTGGTATGCTTGAGGCAGAACACAGAGAGATTGCCCGCCATGCTACAAAAAGCACCACGCCGTACCCGCGAACGCATCCTGGAGTTGTCGCTGCGCCTGTTCAATGAGTTTGGTGAGCCGAATATCACGACGACCGTGATTGCGGAAGAGATGAATATTTCGCCGGGAAACCTGTATTACCACTTCCGTAACAAGGATGACATCGTCAACTCGATCTTCGTCCAGTTCGAGGCGGAAATCGAACGCATCCTGACCGTGCCTGACGGACGCCGTTCGAATATCGAGGATGTCTGGCTGTATTTGCACCTGATGTTCGAACTGATCTGGCGCTACCGCTTTTTCTATCGCGACCTCAATGATTTGCTGTCGCGCAACCGCAAGCTGGAACTGCACTTCAAGCTGATCCTGGCGCACAAAATCAAGGTGGCCACGCAGCTGTGCGAAGATTTGCGCAGCGAACAGTCTTTGGAAGCGTCGGACATGGAAGTGGCCGCGATGGCGACGAATATGGTGGTCGTCGCCACCTACTGGCTGTCGTACGAATATGTGCGCAATCCGCGCAAGTACAGCGAGCAGCAATCGATGTCCGATGCGCTGGCACGCGGCTGCTACCAGGTGCTGTCGCTGATCGGGCCATATTTGCGCAATGAAACGCATTTGCTGTTTCGCAAACTGTCGGAAGAGTATGTGACCAAACTCAAGAACGACTGACGCGGCTGCTGGCGCCACGTCGTCATTTACAGGAGAGAGATATGGCTTGGAAACAATTCCCCTATCCGGACGCAGCCTATGTCTATACGCCGCAGACCCTGGAAGCGGCCTGGGCGCGCCTGCATGCGGGCGATGTGGAACCGTTTCCCACGCACCCGGCGCTGGTGCAAGCCTGGCTGGCCTTCCACGCGGGCGACTTCGAACGCGCCGTGAAGCTGGGCCTGGCCGTCGGCGTGCCCGGCTATGCGGTGGCGCACAAGGCGACCTGCATCCATGCCACGCACCTGGAAGTGAACGACCGCCAGAAACTCGACATGTACGAGGAAGTGGCGGAGCGCTGCGAGCGCCAGCAGAGCGAACAGCCGGACAACCCGGCCGGCTACTACTGGCATGCCTATAGCCTGGGCCGCTACGCGCTGGGCACCTCCGTCGTCAAGGCCCTGGCGCAAGGCATGGGGGCGCGCGTGCGCAACAGCCTGGACCGCACGATGACGGTGGCGCCCATGCATGCGGAAGCGCATATTGCGTTTGGGATTTATCATACGGAAATTATCGACAAGGTCGGCGCCATGATCGGCAGCCTGACCTACGGCGCCAACAAGGAAGATGGCTATCAGCACTTCAAGACGGCGCTGGCCCTGACGCCGTATTCGGCGCTGGCGCACAGCGAATATGCGCGCGCGTTGAATATGCTCGACGGAAAGAAAAAGCTGGCGGAAGCGCTGGCCCTGTATGAAAAGGCGGCCGACTGCGCGGCACTGGACGCCAAGGAACGCCTCGAGGTCGAGGCGGCGATCGATGAATTGAAAGGGTAGGGATTACTGTGATCAAGGCTTTATGTGTGTACTGCGGCGCCAACGCGGGCGTCTCGCCCGACTATGCGGTGGCGGCGCGCGAACTGGCGCGCGTGCTGGTGGCGGAAAATATTTCGCTGGTGTATGGCGGCGGCAAGGTCGGCCTGATGGGCGTGATCGCCGATGAAGTGCTGCGCCTGGGCGGCGAGGTGACGGGCGTGATTCCCACCCAACTGGTTGAACGCGAAGTGGGCCACATGGGCTTGACGCGCCAGTTCATCGTGAAGGACATGCATGAGCGCAAGGCGATGATGGCCAGCCTGTCCGACGCCTTCATCGCCATGCCCGGCGGCTATGGCACCCTGGAAGAGCTGTTCGAGATGCTCACATGGGCCCAGCTGGGCTTGCACGCCAAGCCCATCGGCTTGCTCAATGTCGACCGTTTCTATGATGGCTTGATTGCTTTCGTGCAAAACGGCAAGGAACAGGGCTTCATCCGCCCGCAGCACGCGGCCTTCCTCAATGCCGACGCCGATCCCGCAGCGCTGGTGCAACGCCTGAAGGAGTGCGCGCCGCAGTAAGATCTTGAGCTCCGCGCCTCACGACCACAGGCGCTGGCCTGACAGGTCGAGCTGGGTCAGGTACAGGCGCACGTCGAATTCGTACTGGTGGTATTGCGGTTCCATATACGTGCACAGCTTGTAGAACGGCTTGTCGTGCTGCTTTTCTTTTACATGCGCCAGTTCGTGCACGGCGATCATGCGCAGGAATTCCAGCGGCACTTCCTTGAACATGGTGGCCACGCGGATTTCATGCTTGGCCTTGAGCTTGCCGCCCTGCACGCGCGAGATCGAGGTATGCAAGCCCAGCGCATGCTGGATCACGTGGATCTTGCTGTCGAACGCCACTTTGTTGATGGGTTCGGCATTGCGCAAGAATTCATTCTTCAAGTCTTGCACGTACTGGTACAACGCCTTGTCGTTGCGCACATCGTGCGCGTTCGGGTAGCGTTTTAACAGGACTTCGGCCAGCTTGTCCTGCGCGATCAGTTGTTGCACTTGCGCTTGCGTTTGTTCGGAATAGGCGCTCAGGTATTTCAGGGATGGCTGCATGCGGGGAAGGGCGGGGCGGGGCGCGAATGTGTCAGTAAGGCGAGAATGTACCATACCGCCGCGCCCCGCGCTGTGCCAGCCCCGGCACGGGGCTGCCAGGGCCGCCCCGTGCCGTCGTCAAGCCGCGTGCCAGATCAGCCAGGTCAGCCCTTGTCGTCTTCGTCCTTGTTGCCCTGCCGGCCAGCCTTCGACTGTTGTTGCTCGGCGCCGCCGCCGCGTGCCGCCGTGCTGCCGCGGCTTTCATTGGCGCGCTGGGCCGATTGCCGGCTTTCGCCGCCCTTGCGGCCGATTTCCGCCATGTGTTCGCGGTTGCGGCTGACGGCTTCGCCGCCTTTCTGTCCGGCCCGGCGTGCTTCTTCCGAGTCGAATTCATGCGCCGTGCCCTTTTGATGGGCTGCCTGACCGCCCTTGCTGGCGATTTCGCGTTGCTGCTCTTCGTTCATGGCGGCGAAACCGCGCTTGCTCGTGCCTTTGGCGCTGCCCGCTTCGCCGGCTTTCTGGCTGCTGCCAGCGCCCTTGCCCTGTTCATTACCTTGATTGCTAGCCATGTCGCTCTCCTTGCTGTCGAGTGGGGGTGTTCAATGTGCCTGATCGGATTGCCGGCTGCTCTCGCGGCCGCGGGCTACACCGTCGCTGCGGCCCGTGGCGTGCATTTTTTCGATCATGTCACGCTGGCGCTGCGTGGCTTTTTCTGTTTCTTCGGCCGTCTTGCGCACCACTTCGTCAGCGAAGGCCACGGCCGTGCGGCTTGTTTCGGGCAGGTGGTTCTCTGCCGTGCGGTTCATCTCGACATTGGCGCTGGCGACGAGATTGCCGAGTTGCTGCTGGTATTGGCGCAGCTTGTTGCTGCCCGGCTGCAACTGGGCGGCGGCCAGCGACATGAACTCGCCCGTGTCGCGCGCAGACAGCAGTTGCTGGCTGGCGTTGCTCCATTCCTGCAGCAAGTCTTGCGCCAGCCGCAGATGCAGCTCGCTCAGTTGCTGCGCCGTATCGAACAGCTTGCGCGATAGTTCTGTGGCGAAATTGCACTGGGCCTCCAGGTGGGACTTCAGGGCGGGGCTGAGACTGGGGGAAATACTGTTTGTGAACATGTTCTACCTCAATGAAAATCTGGTCCGAGAAACACCCGGTGTACCGGATGCGACGTGTGCTGAAACAAGCAAAGAGATAGACGCCGGACGGCGTGCCAGGTTCCACGCGGGAGGCGGGTTTGGCGCGAGAATGGTGCCTGGCAGATGGAAAAACGCGATGGCTTTGTGCCAGATCAAAGGAACGTCAATCTGCTTGCCGCTGCGGGCAGCCACGCTGCTTGTGTGGAAAATGCAGGTTTACAGGCCCGGCCGTGCGACAATAGCCGGCTCGCGGCAGCGCAGCCGATGGCCGGCGCGCGTGGCTGAGCCGAGCATAGCCCTATTTTTTGCCTTATTCCGCGACCATGACGCATCCCGAATATATCCTGACCCTGTCCTGCCTGGACCAGCGCGGCATCGTGCACCGCGTGTCCGGCTTTCTGGCCGAACACGGCTGCAACATCCTCGATTCCGCCCAGTTCGGCGACCAGGAATCCCAGCTGTTCTTCATGCGCGTGCATTTCGCGCTGGAAGACGGCGCCGTCAGCGACGCCCAGTTGCGCAGCGACTTCGCCGACCTGTCGCAAGTCATGCAGCTCAATGGCCAATTCCATGGCCAATTGCACGATGCACGCGTCAAGCCGCGCGTCATGCTGATGGTGTCGAAGATCGGCCATTGCCTGAACGATTTGCTGTTCCGCTACAAGAGCGGCTTGCTGAACGTGGAAATCCCCGCCATCGTCTCGAACCACATGGAGTTCTACCAGCTGGCGGCCAGCTACAATATTCCCTTCCACCACCTGCCGCTGGCGGCCGGTGCGCCGGAAGCGGCCAAGCTGGCGCAGGAAGCGAAGATCATCGAGCTGATGGACACGCACAAGATCGACCTGGTGGTGCTGGCGCGCTACATGCAAATCCTGTCGCCCGGCCTGTGCCAGGCGCTCGACGGCCGCGCCATCAATATCCACCATTCCTTCCTGCCCAGCTTCAAGGGCGCCAAGCCGTATGCGCAGGCGCACCACCGCGGCGTCAAGCTGATCGGCGCGACGGCCCATTTCGTCACGGGCGACCTGGACGAAGGCCCGATCATCGAGCAGGATGTCGAGCGCGTCGACCATGCGATGGATGCCGACACCCTGACGGCCATCGGCCGCGACGTCGAGTGCGTGGTGCTGGCGCGCGCCGTGAAATGGTTCGTTGAGCACCGCATCCTGAAAAATGGCGACAAGACGGTGGTTTTCCGCTGATACCGACTTCACTATTCACTTTACCGAGACAGAAACACGATGGCCCTCAAAGCAACAATTTTCAAAGCCGATCTGCAGATCGCCGACATGGACCGCAATTACTACCAGGATCACGCGCTTACCCTGGCGCGCCACCCGTCCGAAACGGATGAGCGCATGATGGTGCGCCTGCTGGCGTTCGCCATCCACGCCGACGAGGCGCTGACCTTCACCAAGGGCTTGTTCGACACGGAAGAGCCCGACCTGTGGCAGAAGGACCTGACGGGTGCCATCCAGTTGTGGATCGAAGTGGGCCAGCCCGACGAAAAGCGCATCCTGAAGGCGTGCGGGCGTTCGGAACAGGTCATCGTGTATAGCTACGGCGCAACCAGCCACATCTGGTGGAAGCAGATCGCCAACAAGCTGGAACGGGCGAAGAACTTGACCGTCATCAACCTGCCATCCGAGGCGGCGCAAGACATGAGCAAGCTGGCACAGCGCAACATGCAGCTGCAATGCACGATCCAGGATGGCCAGATCTGGCTGACCGACAGCGTCAACACGGTCTTGATCGACCGCGAACCGGTGAAGCCGGCGCGCTGATGTTGACTGTTTGAAACGCAAAAAGCCCGGATCGCTCCGGGCTTTTTGCGTTGCGCCGCCGCTTTTATGGAGCCGCGTCTTCGTCATTGCTGACGATCACCAGCAACTGCGCCTGCTGTGCGCCGATGCTGCGCGTGCGATGCGGAATCAGGGCGTTGAAATACACGGAGTCGCCCGTGTGCAACTGCACGGTTTCCTGGGGGAATTCGATTTCAATCGTGCCCTGGTGCACGAACAGGAATTCCTCGCCGGCATGTTCCTTGAAGGCGGAGGCGACGAAATCGGGCGCCGGATAGACCATGAAGGGCAGCATTTTCTTCGGTGCCACGCCGGCCGCGATGCTGGCGAAATGCGGCAGCGGCGGCATCGCCCCCGCGCTGGCCGGATCGTCGGCGCGCGTGATGGTGACGGCCGCCTGCCGGTGGCTGTCGCTGAACAGCTGCTCCACATCCACCTGCATCGCGTGCGACAGTTTCAGCGCCACGGCGATCGAGGGCACGCTCAGGCCCCGCTCCACCTTGGACAGGTAACTCTTCGTCAAGCCGCTTTTTTCCGCCAGCTGTTCCAGGGTCCAGCCCTTGTGTTTTCTCAGCAGTTTCAGACGCATAGCCATGGTTGCATCGGTCGATTTTAAAAAACTATTGTACCTCATGACACAAAGTGTCCTAAAATACACTCAGTTTCCTTGGATTGGGTTGCGCGGCCACTGCCGTGCATGCCGGGAAGCGTAGTCAGCATGAGTGAAGGAAAGACGATGCAGCAAAATACTCCGTATGAAGTGGCCGCCCCGGGCGCCAGCCTGGCCTTGTCGAAAGACGCGCTGGTGGCCATCGCCGAGCGGCGCCTGGCCAGCGTCACGCAGGACAGCCCGTGGTCGGCGCGGCAAACCCTGGCGCTGTCCTGCCGCATCCTGTTCGATGGCGGGCATGATTCCGGCCTGGCAGGGCAGATCAGCTGCCGTGGTGGCCAGGACGGCACGTTTTACACGCAACAGCTGGGCCTGGGCTTCGATGAAATCACGGCCAGCAACCTGATCGAGGTCGACCACGACCTGCGCGTGGTGCACGGCGAGGGCATTCCCAACCCGGCCAACCGTTTCCACAGCTGGATCTACCGCCAGCGCCCGGACGTGGCCTGCATCATCCACACGCATCCCACGCATGTGGCGGCGCTGTCGATGCTGGAGCAGCCGCTGATCGTGTCACACATGGATACCTGCCCCCTGTTCGACGATTGCGCCTTCCTGCCCTCGTGGCCGGGCGTGCCGGTAGGCAATGAAGAGGGCGAGATCATCGCCAGCGCCCTGGGCGACAAGCGCGCCATCCTGCTGGCCCATCACGGCCAGCTGGTGGTGGGCCGCACGGTGGAAGAGGCGTGCATGCTGGCCTTGCTGATGGAACGGGCAGCCCGCCTGCAATTGCTGGCCATGGCCGCCGGCACCATCCTGCCGCTGCCGCCGGCCCTGGCGCGCGAGGCGCACGACTGGATTTCTACGGCGCGGCGCGACAGCGTGACCTTCGCCTATTACGCGCGGCGCGCCCTGCGCCAGCATGCCGATTGCCTGGCTTAACGACATACACTGGAGGACACCACATCATGCAAACCTTATTTCAAGGCATCATTGCCTACCCTGTCACCCCGTTCATGGCCGACGGCGGCGACGTCGACTTGCCGCGCCTGCAGCAACTGATCGAGCGCCTGATCGCCGACGGCGTGCACAGCATCGCCCCGCTGGGCAGCACGGGCGAGAGCGCCTACCTGCAGGATGGGGAATGGGATGCCGTCGCCGCCACCTCGCTGGCCGCCGTCGCCAGGCGCGTGCCCACGGTGGTGGGCATTTCCGACCTGACCACGGCGGGCGCCATGCGCCGCGCCCGCTTTGCGGAAAAGCAGGGCGCCGACGCCGTGATGGTCTTGCCGGTGTCGTACTGGAAATTGAGCGAGGAAGAAATCGTGCGCCACGTGGCGCGCATCGGCGCTGCCGTGGGTATTCCGATCATGCTGTACAACAATCCGGCCACCAGCGGTATCGACATGTCGCCCGAGTTGATCGTGCGCATCTGGCGCGAGGTGCCGAATGTGACGATGGTCAAGGAAAGCACGGGCGACGTTCAGCGCATGCACCGGCTGGCGCAGCTGAGCGGGGGCGAGTTGCCGTTCTACAACGGCAGCAACACCCTGGCCTTCGCCGCGCTGGCGGCCGGCGCCCGCGGCTGGTGCACGGCCGCGCCGAACCTGCATGCGGGCTTGCCGCTGGCCCTGTATGCGGCCGTGCAGGCGGGCGACTTGCCGCGCGCGCGCGAACTGTTCTTCCAGCAATTGCCATTGCTGCAATGCCTGATGAAAGGGGGCTTGCCGCCCACCGTCAAGGCGGGCCTGGCGCTGCGGGGCTTTGATGTGGGTACGCCGCGAGCGCCGCTGCAGCCGCTGGGCGAGGCGGCCACGCGCGAGCTGGCCGCCGTGCTGGCCAGCCTGACGGCCTAATTCGGCGCGGCACCCAGGCGCTTGATGCTGCTTGAGCGCTGCATGCTGCGGCTGATGCGCGGATCGCCGTAGTAGCTCACTTCGCCCGAGCCGCCGATGCTGATGCTCAGGTCATCCTTGGCCCATACTTGCGCCTCGCCCGAGCCGCCGATGCTCACCTGCACCTCGCGCGCGGCCAGGCGGCCCGCCTGGATATTACCCGAGCCGCCGACCGAGGCCGTCAGCTGTTCCGTCTTGCCGCTGGCCTTGAAGTTGCCGCTGCCGCCGATGGAAATGGAGGTCATGCGGCTGTCGAGGTCGCGCGCATCGATGGAGCCGGAACCGCCCACGTCGAAGCGCAGCTTCTCGGCGCGCAAGCCCGTCGCCGTGATGCTGCCCGAGCCGCCCACGCTGATGCGTTCCACCTGGCGCGCCTGGATGACGATGGTCAGGTTGCTCTGGCGGAAAAACGTATTGCGCCTGGCGGGGCGAATGCGCAAGGTGCCGTTTTCCACCACCGTCTCGATCAGCGGCAGGATATTGTCGTCGGCCTCGATGGTGATGCTGTCCGTGTTGCCAATGCGCAATTCGACCGTGCCCGGCACGTTCAGCGCCACGGCATGGAAACTGCCCACTTCGCGCGTCTGCTTTTGCAGCTTGCCGCTGCCCTGGATGCTGTTGCCAGAGATCCAGTCGAGCGGCGACGCCAGCGCCGGTGCGGCCGGGATGGCCAGGGCGCAGACGGCCAGCAGCAGGGCGGTGGCGGCACCAGCGTGGCGGCGGTGGCGCGGGTGGAAAAGTGGCTGTGTCATTCTTGCTCCCTGTTTTGAATTGGACTGCAGGCATGGTATGCCAGCCGGTGGCGCCTGCGAACCGCGCTGCGACAGACTGCGCCGGCAGCGGCATGGAATGCAGGAGGATGCGACAGGATGGCATGAGGTATCATGCCGGTATTGGACATACGACGAGCGGTACGCGCCGCTCACACTACTGGAATTACATGCTGATCATCACCATCAAACAGGGCAAGGAAAAGAGCTTGCTGGGCCAATCGTGGATTTACGCGTCCGCGATTGAAAAAGTCGAAGGCAAGCCGCAGGAAAAAATGAAGCCCGGCTCGACGGCCATCGTGCAAAGCTCGTCGAAGCAATTCATCGCCCGCGCCGCCTACAATTCGAAGTCGCAGATCCGCGCGCGCATCTGGAGCTTCAAGGAAGACGAACCGGTCGACCACGCGCTGATCAAGCGCCGCGTCAAGGCCGCCATCGAGAAAAAGCTGCCGGCTATCAAGAAGGCGGGCGAGAACCAGCTGTTGACCCTGATCAAGGGCGAAGACGAGGGCTTGCCGGGCCTGGTGGTACAGCTGTTTGGCGGCGTGCAAGGCTATCTGATCTGCGAATTCAACGCCGGCGGCGTCGACGCGTGGAAAGTGGCCATCGTGCAATCGCTGATGGCTTCCACGGGCTGTGCGAACGTGTATGAGCGCTGCGATGACCTGATGCGCAAGGGCGAAGGCTTGCCCCTGATCGACGGCGCCCTGGCCGGCGAGGAGCCGCCCGATGAAGTCATGCTGACGGACAACGGCGTGCGCTATGCGCTGGACTTGAAAACGGGGCACAAGAGCAAGTTCCGCTGAGAGCGGTTGCCTGACAAGTAAAAAGCCGGCGCGAGCCGGCTTTTTCATGTCTGCTACTCCAGCGGCACGCTGCGGTACTTGTTTACTTCCAGCGCCGACACCGCCGGCGCATCATTGCCCCACGACGCGCGCAGATACGTCACCACGGCCGCCACTTCCGCATCATCCATGACGGGGCCGAACGGCGGCATGCCGTAGGGGCGCGGGTTGCCGCTGGTGCCGGGCGCAAAGCCGCCGTTGAGCACGAGGCGGATGGCGTTCACGGCCGAGTCCGTCGTCAGCGCGCGGTTGCCGGCCAGCGGCGGGTAGCCGGGCGGCACGCCCTTGCCGTCGGCCTGGTGGCAGCTCGCGCATTGCGCCTCATACAGTTTCGCGCCCAGCGCCAGTTGCTGCCGGGCTTGCTCCGACGTGTCGCGCGGCGCCTTTTTCGACGGCTGCGCGGGGGCGGGCAGGCTTTTCAGGTACACGGCCATCGCCTGCACGTCGGTGGTGCCCATGTGCTGCAAGCTTTGTCGCACCACCTCGGCCATGGGACCGAAGACGGTGGCGCGCGGCGAGACGCCCGTTTGCAGCAATTCCACGATATGCGCCGTGTCCCAGTCGCCCAGGCCCGCTTCCGCGTCCGACGTCAGCGAGGGCGCATACCAGCCCAGCACGGGGATCAGGCCGCCGGACAGGCCGTCGTCGCTGCCGCCCAGGGTGGTGCGGCTGCTATGGCAGGCGCTGCAGTGGCCCAGGCCCTGCACCAGGTAGGCGCCGCGGTTCCACTCCATGCTTTTACTGGTGAGCGGCTGGTACACGCCCGGCTTGAAATACAGCGCGCGCCAGGCGGCCAGCGCGATCTGCTGGTTGTAGGGGAAGCGCAGCGCGTGCGGCGCGTTCGCTTGCCGGTGCGGCGGCACGCTCTGGAAATACGCGTACAGAGCGTCGCTGTCCTCGCGCTGCACCTTGGTGTAGCTGGTGTACGGAAAGGCCGGATATAGCAGCCGGCCATCTTTCGACTTGCCGTTGTGGATGGCGCGCCAGAAATCGTCTGCCGTCCAGCTGCCGATGCCCGTTTCCCTGTCGGCCGTGAGGTTGGGCGAGAGCACCTTGCCGAACGGCGTCTGCAAGGCCCGTCCGCCCGCGTAGGGCACGCCGCCGCGCGTCGTGTGGCAGGCCATGCAATCGCCGGCCTTGGCCAGGTAGGCGCCGCGCGCGACCAGCTGTTGCTGGCTCAGGGTGCTGGCAACGGCGGGCGGGCCGATGTCGTCGTCCGGGTACAGCAGGAACTTGGCGCTCCCGCCGGCGATCAGCACCAGGCCGGCCGCGATCATCCATTTCTTCATGGCGCCACCTGCGCGGCAGAACCCGGCACGCCGCCGCAGTGCAGCGGCAGGGGCAGGGTGATGCCGCTGGCGGGGCGCGCGTCGGCGCTGGCCACTTGCGTGCCCAGCCAGGCCGAGACGGCGCCCACGTCCGCATCCGACAGGCGCTGCGCCACTTGCGCCATGCAGTCGGGCGCATGGGCGCGGCGGATGCCGTTCTTCCAGGCGCCCAGCTGGGCGTTGATGTAGTCGCGTGGCAAGCCCAGCAAGCCGGGGATGGCGGGCGCCACGCCGGCCAGCTTCTCGCCATGGCAGGCGATGCAGGCGGGAATCTTTTTCCCGCTGTCGCCGTGCAGCACCAGCTGTTTGCCGCGCGCCAGGGCTGTCGTGCCGGCGTTGCTGGGCTGGCCCGGCGGCGGGGCAGGGTGTTGCGCCGCAAAATACTCGGCGATTTCGCGCAGGTAATCGTCCGGCAAGTGCTCGACCATGTAGTTCATCATCGGATACTGGCGCCTTCCCTCGCGGAAATTGAGCAGCTGGTTGTACAGGTAGCCGGCCGGCTTGCCGGCGATGCGGGGAAAGAAGGCGTCGTGGCGTTCCTTCGGCGCATGGCAGGCCGTGCACGCCTTGATGCGCTGTTCCAGGCTGTCGTGGCCGGCCGGCACGCTGGCCGGTGCGGCCAGCGCCATGCCGGGCAAGGCGCAAGCCAGGGCCAGCACCAGCACGAGGGGGGAATGCGGTAGCATGGAGAGTTGCATGGGAAAAATCACCTGTCTCATCGGTCGATATGGCGTGCCGGTGTTGCTGCCCGGATGTTGTTACCCTAGCATATAACGGGCGCTGTCACTGTGACAGGATCAGTTGTGTAATAAAAATACGGATCAGTTTGAGGAGCAAGGTTGAAACGATATGAGGAATTGGCGGAAGAAGTCGCCGCCATGATCAGCACGCAGCTGTTGCTGCCTGGTGACAAGTTGCCTTCCGTGCGCCAGCAGCATGCGCGGCGCGGCGTGAGCCCGTCGACGGTGTTCCAGGCCTATTATTTGCTCGAAGCGCGCGGCATGATCGTCTCGCGTCCCCGCTCCGGCTATTACGTGGCGCCGCAGCGCGCTGCATTGGCGCCTGAGCCGGACAGTTCGCGCCCGCTCGACGCCAGCACCACCGTCGATGTCAGCGACCTCGTGTTCGAGGTGCTGGGCGCCGTCGGCGCGCGCGATATCGTGCCGTTCGGCTCGGCGTTTCCCAGTCCGCATCTGTTCCCGATGGAACGGCTGGCGCGGGCCGTGTCGGCCAGCATGCGCCGCCTCGATCCGTGGAGCACGGTCACGGATTTATCCCTGGGCAATGCGGAATTGCGCCGCCAGATCGCGCTGCGCTACCAGCTCGACGGCGTGCTCGTGTCCAGCGACGACATTGTCATCACGAATGGCGCGCTGGAAGCGCTGAACCTGTGCCTGCAAGCCGTCACGCGGCCCGGAGACACGGTGCTGATCGAGTCGCCCAGCTTCTATGCCTGTTTGCAGGCGCTGGAGCGGCTGGAACTCAAGGCGGTGGAAATTGCCACCAGCCCGCGCGACGGCGTCGACCTGGCGGCGCTGGAAGAGTTGCTGCAACGCCACCAGCCCAAGGCGTGCTGGCTGATGACGAGTTTCCAGAACCCGCTGGGCAGCCTGATGCCGCCGGAAAAGAAACGCGCACTGGTGGAACTGCTGGCGCGCCATGGCGTGCCGCTGATCGAAGATGACGTGTATGGCGAGCTGTATTTCGGCAAGCAGCGCCCCGGCTTGACGAAAAGCCATGACAGCGCGGGCATGGTCATGCATTGCAGCTCGTTTTCGAAGACCCTGGCACCCGGTTTCCGCCTGGGCTGGGCCGTGGCGGGCCGCCATGCGCGCCAGGTCGAGCGCCTGAAGCTGACGACGAGCCTGTCGGCGCCGATACCGCTGCAGATGGCGCTGGCCGATTACCTGGCGCACGGCGGCTACGACCGCCATTTGCGCCAGTTGCGGCTGACCCTGGCGGCGCAGCAAAACACCATGCTGCAAGCCATCGCCGTGCATTTTCCGCCCGGCACGCGGGTCACGCGGCCGCAGGGCGGCTATTTCGTCTGGGTGGAAATGCCGGTGGGCATCGATGCGCTGGCCTTGCACCGCAGCGCGCTGGCGGCCGGCATCAGCATCGCGCCCGGTCCCATCTTTTCCGCCACGCGCGCGTTTCGCCATTGCATCCGTCTCAATTACGGCCACCCGTGGAGTCCGCAGCTGGAAGAAGCCATCGCCACGCTGGGGCGGCTGGCGTTGGCGGCGGCAAGCGCCGCATGAAAAAAGTCCCTTGCGGCAGCAAGTGTTTCATTTCAAAAAGAAATATTACTGTTATATTGATGTATCTATAACTAATGATGGGAATGATAATGGATAACACGCAGCCGGAAGTGGGTCGTACGCAAGATACGACGATCGCCATCCTGTCCCATATTGGCGGCCTGTTCACCAGATGGGTGGCGCCGCTGATCATTTATTTGATCAAGAAGGATGATGCGGATAAATTTTCGGCTGAGAACGCCCGCGAAGCGCTGAATTTCCAGATCACCCTGATCATCTGGTACGTCGTCTGCTTTATCCTGACTTTCGTCATCATCGGCATTTTTATGTTCTGGCTGGTGGCGCTGGGCAATCTGGTGTTTTCCATCATTGCCGCCGTCAAGGCCAGCAATGGCATCACTTACCGTTATCCCTTGACCTTGCGCCTCGTCAAATAAGCTTGCCTCGGCCGCCGGGTTTCATCCCGGACGGCCGGGCAGGACCAGGAAGGCGGCAAAGTCGGGCGCCACCGTGCTGGTGGCGCCTGTTTCGTGCGACCACAGCACGACCACCGGCTCACCGGTGGGCCCCGTTTGCGCATAATCAAAACAATAGTAATCGCCTGTGCCGAACTGGGCAAAGGGCAGCAGGGCGCTGGCATCGCTGTCGTTCGCGCCCACATTCTCCAGCCATTCCTGCCAGCTCGTGCGGTAATGGCGCTCTATCGATTCCCACGTCTTGCGCGCATAGTCCGCGTCGTAGACGGGAAACACGCTCAAGGCGCCCAGCGCGCGGCCATTGTTGACCAATAACCATTGCACGTAGGACAGGGGCAGCGTTCGCCCCAGTGCCTGTTCGGCGGCGGCGATCGCGTCAGGCGTGGTGCCGATGGACTTGCTCTTGCTCATGTTGCAGGAAGGTGCCCGGCTCAGGCGGCGATAGGCGGCGGGACAGGCGGCGTGCTGGCGCGCGGGGCTTTTTGCGGCGCGACTTTACCGCCATCGGCGATCCAGCGGCGGTACACGCGCAGGGCCACTTGCGCATCGTCGGCCGCGTACAGGATCTGCTTTTCCGTCAGGCGCGAGGTGGCCCAGTTGGTGGTGGAGATCTTTTTCGATTTCTGCAGGTGCAGGCCGAAGAACTTGGCCACGGCCGTCTTGGCGCCCAGGTCGTTGCGCTGGCCGCCGCGCAGGGCGACGGACAGGTCCAGCACCTGCGCTGGCGCAATGCCCAGCTTGTTGCGCAGGCGCTTGACGTCGTCGGACAAACCAAAGCCCACCTTCAGGGTGGTGGTCGATTCGAGGATGGCCTTGAGTTCGGCCAGGGCCGGCGCCGGTGTGCTGCCCACCTGGAACAGGTAGGCGATGTCGTCGGTGGCCAGCTGGATCAGGTGCGGTCCCGTGGAGGACTCACCCTTGACGAACGTGGGCTTCGATTCCGTGTCGAAGCCGATGGCATCGGCGGCCAGCAGGGCGGCCATGGCTGCCCTGGCATCGTCACTGGTGCGTACCAGTTTGACGTGCTCGAGTGCAATGCCTTGATACGGGGGCAGTGGCGGTGCGGCAGCTGTGTCCATGAAACCGGATCAGCCTTTGCGCGAGAATTTCGCGGTCAGCTGATTCAGTTTTTCCAGGCGCAAACGGTTCGCTTCTTCGGCGGCGGCCGCGTCGCGTTCGGCTTTCTTGCGCTCGGCTTCTTTCTTGAAGCGCTGCTGCAATACTTGCGTGGCGTGGTCGCGGTGGGTTTGCGTCACTTCCGCGCCGGCCGTGCCGTCGAGGTCGTAGCGGATCTTGGCTTTTTCCATCATGCGCAGGTAGCGCAGCGAACCCGTGTGGATGCCCAATGCCGTGCGCATCAGCTTGCGGTCCAGGTCCGGCAGGCGCGCCAGGATCTGCTTGTCGATACCGATCGACAAGGGCAGACAATCGCGGAATGGCGGGAATTGCTCCTGGAACTGCTTCAGCAGGGCGCGTGCGGTCAGGCCGGCAGGCGCCGGCGTGGTCGCTGCGGCCGGTGCCGCCGCTGGGGCTGCATCGACTGGCGTGTCAGGAGTGGTGGCTTGCTGGTCTGGCGTGGAGCTGGTCATCGACATCATTGGTTGGGCTATAAAAGGGGAGCATAGCACGCGCCACAGGCAAGTGCATTGTCTTTTTTGGCAACTTGCACAGAGATAAGCGGGTCCGTACTACAGTGCCCGCAGCGCGAAATGCGGGAAATGTGTATAATGTCGGCTTGCGCTGATGACTGGACCCCGTGTTTGACGGTCTGGCTCAGGTGGGCAGGGGATAGGAGCAGTGCGGTGCAGGGCCTCAATTATTAGTATTTTTGATATCGGATATTTTGCTTATCAATTATCCAGATAACTGGCCTTCGTGCATAATCTTGCTCTCCGCTGTGTCTTCACTGAAGAACAATAGATTCAAGCCCGTTCTGGTACGGGCTTTTTTTCATTCCGCAATGTACATCGCTTATTTATCTGATCCGGCTTCGGCCCCGCCGCCCTCATTACGGGATGCGCGGGCTTTGAGCGCCCTGATAAGCAGGCGCCGCTGCCGTTAACGGCAGCCGCAACAATACGCTCCATCGAGTCCGGTTTCGCAGGCTTAGGTGGAATCATTCACTTCGCGCCGACACCATCTGGTCTCGCATTAAGAGATATCTCATGAAGAATACGCCAAAAACTTTAACGTTGTCCGCCAAGGCGCCACGCCCAGCCGCGGCACCACTTGCCGTACCCAAAACGACTTTATCTTACTTCATCGATAATGCGCAAGACAATCCGGAAGCCACCGTCACGACGGCGCCCACCGTCGTGACGGTGGTCAAGAAAAGCCGTTCGCGCCTGGCCGCCGTGCCGCCGGCCGAGTCGGCTGCCGAAGCGCCAGCGGCGGCTGTCGAAGCCGTTGCCGAAGTGACCGAAGTGGCCGACGCTGCACCTGTCAAGACGCCGAGCGTGAAGATCGCCCCCGGCGCCAAGGCCCCGGCCGCGCCGCGCAAGATCAGCGAAAGCGCCGCCACGAATAAAGTGGTGACGGCAGCCCGTTCGAAAGTCGTGCGCGCCAAGCCTGAAGCGGCGCCCGTGACCATCATCACCGGCGCGCAAGTGGTCAGCAAGACCACGGACGCCGATGCCCTGGCCGCCATCGATACCTCGAATTACTTCTTGCCGACCGTCAAGGTGCCAGGCCGCCGTGGCCGCAAGCCAAGCGAATTCACGCCGGAAAACGATGAAGTGGCAGCACTGAACGCCGTCGAACGGGCCGAATTGAAGGCCGTGTCGAAAGCGCGCGATCGCAAGGCCAAGGGCGGTCTGGCCGATGCGCTGGGCGATCCGGAAGCGTCGGCAGCGGACCTGGAACGCCGCCGCAAGCAGATCACGGGCTTGATCAACATGGGCAAGGAACGCGGCTTCCTCACCTATGCCGAGATCAATGACCAATTGCCGGAAAACATCATCGACCCGGAAGCGATCGAAGGCATCATCGCCACCTTCAACGACATGGGTATCGCCGTCTACGAGCGCGCCCCTGACGCGGAAAGCTTGTTGTTGACCGACAACGTCGCCACCGTCACCAGCGACGATGAAGTGGAAGCGGCTGCCGCGACCGCCCTGTCGACGGTCGACTCCGACTTCGGCCGCACCACCGACCCCGTGCGCATGTACATGCGTGAAATGGGCGCCGTGGCGCTGCTGACGCGCGAAGGCGAGATCGAGATCGCCAAGCGCATCGAAGGCGGCCTGAAGGACATGATTCAGGCCATTTCCGCCTGCCCCACCACCATCGGCGAAATCGTCGCCTTGTCGCAAAAAATCGCGCGCGACGAAATCAAGGTCGATGAAGTGGTCGACGGCTTTGTCGACTTGAACGAAAGCAATGCCCCGGCACCCGCCGCCGCTCCCGCGCCCGCCGCCGCCAGCGGTGACGACGAGGAAGAGGAAGAAGAAGCCGAGGAAGAAGACGGCGACGCCAATGGCGGCGCGGCCGGTTTCTCCAGCGAACAGCTGGCCCAGCTGAAAAAGAATGCGTTGGAGAAATTCAACGTCATTTCGACGCAGTACGACAAGATGCGCAAGGCGCCCGAGGGCTACAACTCGAAAGCCTACATCAAGGCGCAGGAAGCCATTTCGCAGGAATTGTTGGGCATCCGCTTCACGGCCAAGGTCGTCGAAAAGCTGTGCGACACCCTGCGCGGCCAGATGGAAGAAGTGCGCCACATCGAGCGCGCCGTGCTGGAACTGTGCGTGAACAAATGCGGCATGCCGCGCGCCCACTTCATCAAGGTGTTCCCGGGCAATGAATGCGACCTGGAATGGGTCGACCGCGAAGTCGATTGCAAGTATCCGTACAGCGCCATCCTCAGCCGCAACGTGCCTGCCGTCAAGGAACTGCAAAAGAAGATGATCGACCTGCAAGCGCGCGTGGCACTGCCATTGGCTGACTTGCGCAAGATCAACAAGCAGATGGCCGCCGGCGAAAAGCGCGCGCGTCACGCGAAACGCGAAATGACGGTCGCCAACTTGCGTCTGGTGATTTCGATCGCCAAGAAATACATCAACCGCGGCTTGCAATTCCTCGATCTGATCCAGGAAGGCAACATCGGTCTGCTGAAGGCGGTCGATAAATTCGAATACCGTCGCGGCTACAAGTTCTCGACCTACGCCACCTGGTGGATCCGCCAGGCCATCACGCGTTCGATCGCCGACATGGCCCGCACCATCCGCGTGCCGGTGCACATGATCGAAACGATCAACAAGATGAACCGCATCTCGCGCCAGATCATGCAGGAAACGGGCAGCGAACCGGACCTGGCGACCCTGGCCGTCAAGATGGAAATGCCGGAAAACAAGGTGCGCGAAATCATGAAGATCGCCAAAGAGCCGATTTCCATGGAAACGCCGATGGGCGAAGATGGCGATTCGCAACTGGGCGACTTCATCGAAGACAACACGACTTTGGCGCCGCTGGACGCCGCGCTGCATGCGTCGATGCGCAACGTGATCAAGGAAGTGCTCGATTCCCTGACGCCGCGCGAAGCGAAAGTGCTGCGTATGCGTTACGGCGTGGAAATGTCGAACGACCACACGCTGGAAGAAGTGGGCAAGCAGTTCGACGTGACGCGCGAGCGCATCCGCCAGATCGAGGCGAAAGCCATGAGCAAGCTGCGCCAGCCTTCGCGTTCGGACAAACTCAAGACTTTCCTCACGCAAAACTAAGCGTAGGGCAAGCACACAAAAAAAGAGGCGCAAGCCTCTTTTTTTTCGTCCATCCGTAGCGTTGGCTTACATGAAACGCGTGCGCGCGCCCAGCAGGCCCATGCGATAGTTGCGCTGCAATTTGTACAGCACCACGCCGCTGGCGGAGATGAGGATGGTGATGAGCAGCCAGTCCAATGGATTGCTGCGCTGTGGTGCGGGAGCCGCTTGCGACGGTACGGCGAAGGCCTGGAATTTGTGCCCCGTGTAGATGGCGCCGACCACCAGGCCCGCATCGGTGATCTTGTTGGTCAGGTACAGGCCGTCGTCGCGGCGGCGCACCGTCATCACGCCTTCCTTGTAGACAAAAGTCATCGGTTCAAAGCCTTTGATGCTGACGCTGCCGACGACGTGTCCGGCCGCGTTGACTGCCGTGGCGTAGCTGTCGCCCTGGCCGATCAGGGCGCCCAGGTCGAGCATGCGCTTGCCGTCCCAGGCAAACGCGTGCCAGCGGCGCTTCTCCGTTTCCGACGCGCCCACGATCAGGCCGGCGTCATTGATGGCGGTGGCTGAACTGATGCGTCCGCCGGGCAGGGTGCCGATTTCCTGCATGCCCGTGCCGGGGCGGTAGACGAAGGCGCGGCGGTAGCCGTCGCCGCGCTGCGCCGTGCCGACCACCACGCCATGGCTGTTCAAGCCGCTGGCATAGCTGCTGGCGCCGCCCAGGGTACCCAGGTCCTGCAGGCTGTGGTCGGCTTTCGTGACAAAGGCGTGGAAATCGCCGGCGCTGGTGTCGGCATAGCCGGCGATCATGCCGTCGCGCGTGATGGCCGTGGCATAGCTGCTGGTGCCGCCCAGGGTGCCCAGGTCGCGCATGCCGCCCGCCGCGTCGTAGCGGAAGGCGTGCCAGGCGCCGGCGGCCGTCTGCGCCGAGCCCACCACCACGCCATGGGTATTGATGGCCTTGGTGAAGCCTTCATTGCCACCCAGGGTGCCCAGTTCGCGGATGCGGCCATGCTGATAGGTCACGGCGCGGCGCCGTCCTGCTTCTTCCATGATGATGCCGGCCACCAGACCGGCCGGGTTCAGGTCGGAGGCGATGCTGCCATTGCCATCCCTTTCACCAAAGCCGCGTTCGGCATACATGGTGGCGCTGGCGGTGGGAATGGCGGCCAGCAGGAGCAGGCCGAGCAGTGGGGCGGGGAAGCAGGCGAACCGTGGCGGCATGATAGTTTCCTCAAAGAAAAAACTTACTATACTTTTTTATGCCGCAAATGCATACTTAATTTACTACTGTTTTTGCTAATTTTTGTGTTTTGGCATGATCGACATGCTGCTGGCCTGCCTGCTGGGGCAGGTGGATGGCCAGCGCCGTGCCGCGGCCCGCCTGGCTGTCGATGCGCAGTTCGCCGCCCAGCGCATGGACACGTTCGCGTATGCTTTTCAGGCCGAAGGCGGCCCGCTTGCCGTGGTCGCCCGGCTGCATGCCGATGCCGTTGTCGCTGATGCGCAGCACGATGGCGTCCGCATCTTGCGTCAGCGCCACTTCCACTTCGCTGGCCTGGGCGTGGCGCACGATATTCGACAGCGATTCCTGCAGCACGCGGAAGATGGCCGATGTCTGGCGCTGGTCCAGGCCCAGGTCGGGCGCCTCGCTGTCGAGCGTGAGCTGGTAGCGGATGGTGCCACGGCTCTCCATCTGGCGGATCAGCCACTCGGCCGCCGGGCCCAGTCCCAGCTCCAGGGTGCTGGGATGCAAGTCATTGATGATGGTGCGCACGGAGCGGATGGTGGCGTCGATGGTGTCGAGCACGCGCTGTGCGTGGCGATGCAGGTGCGGGTGGGTGGTGGCCGTGCGCGCGTGCAGCAGCGACACATCGATGCGCAGCACCATCAGATTCTGGCCCAGGTCGTCATGAATATCGAGCGCGATGCGGCGTCTTTCCTGTTCCTTGATGGTTTGCTGGTGGTCGCTCAGTTCGCGTAATTGCGCCAAGGTGCGCTCCAGGTTTTCCTCGTTGCGCTTGCTGTCGGTGATGTCGACGGCCATGGCGATGATCATCTGCGGCCGGCCTTCCGCGTCAAACACGGGTTTCTTGTGCGTCTGCACCAGGCGATTTTCCTGCAATTGCGCGTTCCATACCAGTTCTTCGCGTATCACCACCTTGCGGCTGGCAAACGCTTCCTGGTCGGCCGCGTGGAAGCCCGTGTTCTGATCGCTGGGAAAGTGTTGCAGGTCGCGCCCTTCGGCGATGTCTTGGTGGCGCACGCCCCATTGCTGCTCGCAGGCCTGGTTCATCAGCACGATGCGCGAATCGGCATCTTTCAGGAACAGCGACAGGGGCATCATGGAAATGATGTCCTGCAGCCGCTCTTCGCTGCGCGCCAGGGCCGCTTCCGTTTGTGCGCGCATGGCGATTTCCGCG
Organism: Janthinobacterium sp. PAMC25594; assembly: GCF_019443505.1. Taxonomy (NCBI): domain Bacteria; kingdom Pseudomonadati; phylum Pseudomonadota; class Betaproteobacteria; order Burkholderiales; family Oxalobacteraceae; genus Janthinobacterium; species Janthinobacterium sp. PAMC25594. The sequence goes on along the minus strand of NZ_CP080377.1, from coordinate 1,874,913 downwards.
GAGAGCTGGATATTTACATCGAGCAATTGGGCCGTGCGCAGGGCCACGCGGCTTTCCAGCTCCGCATGGGCCAGGCTCAACGCGTGTTCGGCTCGCTTGTGTTCGGTGATGTCGCTGGCCAGCACCAGTGCGCCCGTCACAGTGCCGTGCTGGTCGTACAGGCGCCGTCCGCTGAGCATCGCCCAGCGCTGTGTGCCGTCGCCATGCTGGTAATGCAGTTCGCCCATGCAGCTATCGCTCGCCGTCTGGCGCAGCGGACACAGGCGCAGCAAGGTGGCCTCGTCGTGGAATTCTTCCATGGAGTGCAGCAGCAGCTGCTCGGCGGGGACGCCCAGCATGTCGCACAGGCGCTGGTTGACGTACAGAATGCGGCCTTGCGCATCCGTCTGCCACATGCCGTCCTGCGCCGTTTCGCTCAGGTGCCGGTAGCGCATGACGCTGGCATCGAGCTGCGAACGCGTGCTGGCGAGGTGGGCGCGCAGCCTGCGCATCAGCCACATGGCCGTGCCGGCGGCGGTCGCCAGCAGCAGGGCCAGCCAGACATGTTCCCAGAAGCCGAGCGCCGGCCAGGCCGCGCCCGCCAGCCCACCCAGCATGATCAGGATGAGGGCGGCGCAGGCCGCACTCAGCGTTTCAATCGACCATTTGCTCATCCGCGTCCCTGGCGTCATGGTTGGCCGCTGCGGTGTGCATGGGGCCGAAGTGAGGAAGGTGTCTACCGCTAGTGTAATACTAATTGTTGTTTTATTGAGAATATTTTGCAATTGGGCAAGCAAAAGGGCCGGCCCTTGCAGTGCCGGCCCTTGTCTGCCGATGGCAGCCTGGCGTGATCAGCCCGTGTTGCGCAGGCCGGCCGCCACGCCGTTGATCGACAGCTGGATGCCGCGGTGGACCCTTTCGTCGATCTTGCTTTCCGCCGACAGGGCGCGGTTGCGCTTGATCAATTCCACTTGCAAGTGGTTCAGCGGGTCGAGATAGGCGAAGCGGTTCTGGATCGAGCGGGCCAGCAGCGGATTGCCCGCCAGGCGCTCCGTGTTGCCGGTGATCAGCTCCAGGCAGCGCAAGGTGTTGCCATGCTCGTCCGTGATGCGCTTGTAGATGCGTTCGCGCAATTCCTGGTCTGCCACCAGTTCCGCATAGCGCGAGGCAATCGCCAGGTCCGTCTTGGCCAGCACCATGTCCATGTTCGACAGCAGGGTGGCAAAGAACGGCCATTTGGCGTACATGGCGCGCAGGGTGGCGATCCTGTCATCTTTCGATGCTGGCTCGCCATCGTTGATCCAGGCCTCGATGGCGCTGCCGAAACCGAACCAGCCCGGCAGCAGCAAGCGGCACTGGCCCCAGGAAAAGCCCCAGGGAATGGCGCGCAAGTCTTCGATGCGCTGGTTGGCCTTGCGCGAGGCGGGGCGCGAACCGAGGTTCAGCTCGGCGATTTCCGCAATCGGCGTGGCCGAGAAGAAATATTCCGTAAAGCCTGGCGTTTCATACACGAGGTGGCGGTAGGCGTGGTAGGCGAGGTCCGACAGCTGCGCCATCACGGCTTCGAACTGCGCCAGCTCGCTTGCGTGCGCGGGATTGGCCGCCTGCGGCGCCAGGCTCGCTTCCAGGGTGGCGGCCACCAGCAATTCCAGGTTGCGCCGGCCGATTTCCGCATTGGAAAACTTCGAGGCGATGATTTCGCCCTGTTCCGTCAGACGGATCTGGCCGTTGACGGTGCCCGGCGGCTGGGCCAGGATGGCTTCATAGCTGGGTCCGCCGCCACGGCCCACGGTGCCGCCACGGCCATGGAACAGGCGCAGCTTGACGCCGGCCTTCTGGAAGTCGCTCACCAATGCGAGTTCCGCCTTGTACAGTTCCCAGTTCGAGGTCAGGAAACCGCCATCCTTGTTCGAATCGGAATAGCCGAGCATGACTTCCTGCAACTGTCCCTGCTTGGCGATCAATTGTTTGACCAAAGGCAAGGCCATGACCTCGCTCATGATGCCGGCCGCGCGCTGCAGGTCGGGGATCGTCTCGAACAGGGGGATGACCATCAGCTCGCAGCTGCTGTCGCCAGCTTGCCAGTCGGTGCGCAGCAAACCCGTTTCCTTTTGCAGCAGCAACACTTCCAGCAGGTCGGACACGGTTTCCGTGTGCGAGATGATGTAGTTGCGGATGGCCCGCGCGCCGTAGCGCTGGCGGATGTCGCGCGCCGCGCGCAGGATCGCCAGCTCGGAATCCGTTTCCGTGGCATAGCTGATATAGGGCGAGTACAGCAGCCGCGGCTGGGCCAGTTCGCTCAGCAGCAGTGCCTGCTTGTCTTCCTCGGACAGGGACGTGTAATCGGCGGCCACGCCGCTCTTGGCGAACAGCTCGGCCAGCACGCGCTCGTGCACGTCGGAGGTCTGGCGCATGTCCAGCGACGCCAGGTGGAAACCGAAGATGTCGGCCGCGCGCGCCAGCGTGGCCAAACGCGGGCGCACCAGGGCCGCGCCATGGTGCGCTTCGAGCGAGGCGACGATGGTGCGCAAGTCGGCGACAAAGGCGGCCGCGTCCGGGTAGGCGGCGGCCGCGCCCACTTCCTTGCGCAGGATGTTGGTGGCGCCCAGCGCGCGGGCGGTGGCGGCCAGGCGCGCATAGATGCCGATCAGGGCGCGGCGGTACGGTTCGTCGCTGCGGTGCGGCGAGGCATCCGGCGACTGATCGGCCAGTGCCTGCAGTGCGGCGCTCACGCCCACCATCAGCGTCGAGACGGACAATTCCGCGCCCAGCGCGTGCACTTCGTCGAGGTAAAAGTCGAGGATGGTGGTGGCGTGGCGCGCCAGCGCGTGCTGCATGGTGCCCGCGTTGACGTTCGGGTTGCCGTCGCGGTCGCCGCCGATCCAGCTGCCCATCTGCACGTAGGCGGCATTGATCGGCTCGATCGTGCCGTCGCCGTTCGGGTATTCGGCGGCGATATCGTCCTCGATGTCGTCATACAGGCCCGGCAGTTCGCGCAGGAAGGTGATGCGGTAATAGGACAGGGCGTTTTCGATCTCGTCGGCCACCGTCAGCTTCGAGTAGCGCAGCATGCGCGTCTGCCACAGCGTGGAGACGCGCGAGCGCAGCAGCTGCATGTTGGCGTGCCGCTCTTTCGGCGTCTGCGGCAGGTCGCGCTCGGCCAGCAGGCGGGCGATGTCGTGCTCGGCGTCGAGGATGCTCTTGCGCTGCACTTCCGTCGGGTGGGCCGTCAGCACGGGGGCGATCAGCACGTCCTGGAAGAAGGTGTCGACCGTCTTGCGCGGCACGCCGGCGGCGCGCAGTTTTTTCAGCGCGAAGCTGACGCTGCCCTTTTGCGCCGGTGAGCCGGCCAGCAGGTGGGCGCGGCGGCGGCGGATGTGGTGTTGATCTTCGGCAATGTTGGCCAGGTGCGAAAAATAGGAAAAGGCGCGCACCACGGAAATCGTCTGTTCGCGGCTCAGTTCTTTCAGCATGGCGTCGAGTTCCAGCGCGGCGTCCGCGTCCGCTTCGCGGCGGAAGCGCACGGAGGTCTGGCGTATGGTTTCCACCACATTGAAGACGGCGTCGCCTTCCTGTTCGCGCAACACGTCGCCCAGCAGGCGGCCCAGCAGGCGGATATCTTCTTTCAGTGGCGCATCCTTGTCGGAAGCGGCCGCTGGAACTATTTCTGGTGCTACTGCGTCATTGAGCATAATAAAGAACCAAAGTAAGTGTAAAAGCAAGGGAATGTGGATCGCACCGGGCGTTTGGCCGCAGAGGGGAGGGGCGCATGATAAAATTTGTGGTCTTCAACATGGACGCTAGCCTGACTTGGCCTTCTAGGCTAAGGGATAACGATTATAGCGATGCCGGGCGCCACCCGATACAAAATTGATATCGGGCAGGCGAATTGGCAACGACAACGACAGCCACAGCGAAAGAACTTGTTTTGAAAGCATCCGAATTGACCCAAAATATTCCTGCCCGCCTGGTGATCGCCACGCGCGAGAGCCGTCTTGCCATGTGGCAAGCTGAACATGTGCGTGCGCGCCTGGCCGCCCTGTATCCGCGGTGTAGCGTTGAAATTCTCGGCATGACCACACGCGGCGACCAGATTCTGGACCGCGCCCTGTCCAAGGTAGGCGGCAAGGGCCTGTTCGTCAAGGAGCTGGAAGTGGCGATGGAAGAAGGCCGCGCCGACCTGGCCGTGCATTCGCTCAAAGACGTGCCGATGGAGTTGCCAGAAGGCTACAGCCTGGCCGCCATCCTCGAGCGCGAAGACCCGCGCGACGCGTTCGTCTCGAACGACTATGCCAGCCTGGCCGAGCTGCCGCACGGCGCCGTGGTCGGTACCAGCAGCCTGCGCCGCCAGTCGCTGATCGCCGCGCGCTACCCGCACCTGACGATTCTGCCCCTGCGCGGCAACCTCGATACGCGTTTGGGCAAACTGGACCGTGGCGATTACGCCGCCATCATCCTCGCCGCCGCCGGCCTGAAACGCCTGGGCCTGGCAGCGCGCATCCGCGCCGTGCTGGCGCCGGAAGACAGCCTGCCGGCCGCAGGGCAGGGTGCCATGGCGATTGAAATCCGCAGCGGCCGCGTTGACGGCGCCGACCTGGTGCGCCTGCTGGCGCCGCTGAACCACACGGCCACGGCGCAAGCCGTCACGGCCGAGCGCAAGGTGTCGAAGATTTTCGGCGGCAGCTGCCAGATTCCGCTGGCCGCGTTTGCCACCGTCGAGGGCGAACAGATGCGCCTGCGCGCCATGGTCGCCACGCCGGACGGCGCGCGCATGGCCAGCGCCGAGCTTGAAGGCCCGGCCAGCGCGCCGGAACTGCTGGGCGAACAGGTGGCCGAACTGCTGCGCGGCCAGGACGCCGCCGGCATCCTCGCCTCGTGCGCCGTTACACCCGACAACCATGAAGGCCTGGCGCCGCATGCCTGACAGCGTGGTGATCACGCGGCCCGCGGCGCAAGCGGGGCCGCTGGCCGCCCGGATCGCGGCGCTGGGCTGGCGCGTGACCCTGCTGCCGCTGCTGGAAATCCACGCGCTCGATGGCGACGATGAATGCGCGCAGCTGCAAGCCGTGCTGGCGCGCCTGGTGGAATACGACCTGGTGGCCTTTGTCTCGCCCAACGCCATCGATTGCGTCTTTGCGCAGCTGTCCGCCTGGCCGCCTGGCGTGCCGCTGGCCGTGGTGGGCGAGGGCAGCCGGATGGCCTTGGCCGCGCATGGCGTCACGGATGCCAACGCCAGCATCACCAGCCCGTTTGACACGGCGCGCAGCGATTCCGAACATCTGTTGCTGGCGCTGGACTTGCCGGCCCTGCGCGGCAAGCGCGTGCTGATCGTGCGCGGCGACGGCGGACGCGACTACCTGGCCGACGGCTTGCGCGCGGCCGGCGCCGAAGTCGAGTTCGTCACAGCCTATCGCCGCCAGGTGCCCAAGCTGACGCCGGCCTTGCGGGCGACCCTGGAAAACCTGTTGCAGCATAATAATGACTGGATCATCACCAGCTCGGAAGCGCTGCGCGGTTTGCTGGCGCTGCTGGGCGAAATGGGCGATGAAAAGATGGTTGTTGCAAAAATGCAACAGCAGCATTTGATCGTGCCGCACGCGCGCATTGCACAAACGGCGGCGGCCCTGGGTTTTGCCCGTGTCACCTTGACAGGATCAGGCGACGCAGGCGTGCTCGCCGCGTTACAATCACGACCATGAACGAAATGCCTACACTCTCCGAACCGAATGCAACGCCTGGCAGCACCGTGAAGACGGCGCCGCAGGCGGCCGACCAACCTGCCGGCCGCGCGCCGACCCTGCTGGAACAGCTGCAAAAGCCCATGAGCATCGCCGTCATCGTGCTGGCCGTGCTGCTGGCGGCGCAAAGCTGGTCGACCAGCAAGCAGATCCGCAACCTGCGCGAAGAAGTGGCCAAGCGCCTGCAAAAGGGCGATGTCAGCAACGCCGAAACGGGTGTGCTGGCGCGCAACGTGCAAGAAGGCACGAAAGAGCTGCAAATCAAGGTGGGCGCGCTGGAAAACCGCCAGAGCGAAACACAAAGCCAGCAGCTTGCGCTGGAACAACTGTACAACGACTTGTCGAAGAACCGCGACGAGTGGGCGCTGACGGAAATCGAGCAAGTGCTGTCGACGGCCAGCCAGCAGCTGCAACTGGCCGGCAACGTGCCCGGCGCGTTGATCGCTCTGCAAAACGCGGACCGCAGCCTGTCGCGTTCCGACAAGCCGCAATTCATCACCATCCGCCGCGCCATCGGGCGCGACATGGAAAAACTCAAGGCCCTGCCCAGCGTCGATTCGACGGGCGTGGCCCTGCGCCTCGATGCCGTGATCGCCCAGATCGACGCCTTGCCGATGCTGTCCGACGAAACGCCGGCCTTGCCGGCCGCGCCGGAAAAACCGGGCAAGGCCAAGGCCGGGGCCAAGCCCGTGCGCGATGCCAGCGGCAAGCTGGTCGGACCGCCGGCGCCGGAACCGCTGCTGCAAACAGTGCGCGACGGCTTCAATACCTGGAGCGGCGACATGTGGAATGACGTGCGTCAATTGATCCGCATCCGCCGAGTCGATACGCCGGAAGCGCTGATGCTGTCGCCGACGCAATCGTATTTCTTGCGGGAAAACGTCAAGCTGCGCCTGCTGAATGCCCGCATGGCCTTGTTGTCGCGCAATGAAACGGCGTTCAGGAATGACCTGATCGCCGCCCAGGATGCGCTGGCCAAGTATTTCGACACCCGCGCCAAGAGCACGCAGACGGCGCAAGCCTTGCTGCGCCAGGTGCAGGGCAGCAACCTGGCCATCGAAATGCCAACCTTGTCCGACAGCCTGACGGCTGTGCGCAACTACAAAGCGAAGTCCTGAGCCCATGCGTCTATTTCTCTGGTTACTCGCCCTGATGGCCGCAGCGATCGGTATCGCCGTGACGGCCCGTTTTAATCCCGGCAACGTGGTGCTGTTCTATCCGCCGTACCGCATCGATTTGTCGCTGAACTTCTTCCTGCTGCTGCAGGTCGCGCTGTTCGTGCTGCTGTACCTGCTGGTGCGCGCCGTGCGCGCCACCGTGCGCATGCCGGCGCAAGTGGCGGCCTACCGCCAGCGCAAGCGTGAGCGCGATGGCAACAAGGGCTTGCGCGAAGCCTTGAAAGCCCTGTTCGAAGGCCGTTTCGGCCATGCCGAGAAGGCCGCCCTGCGCGCCGCCGAGCTGGAAGAAAATGCCGGCCTGGCCGCGCTGATCGGCGCGCGCGCCGCCCACCGCATGCGTCAGTCCGAGCGCCGCGACAGCTGGCTGGCCCGTGTCGAGGGCGATGCCAGCCTGAAAACGGCCCGTTTGATGACGGTGACGGAATTGCTGGTCGACGACCACCAGCCGGAAGCGGCCCTGGCGGCCGTGCGCGAACTCAATGCCAGCGGCACGCGCCACATCCACGCGCTGCAATGGTCGCTGAAGGCCGAGCAGCAGGCGAAGAATTGGCCGGAAGTGCTGCGCCTCGTGCGTTCGCTCGACAAGCACCGCGCCCTGCATCCGGCCCTGTCGTCGCGCCTGCGCGAGCTGGCCTATGACCATTTGCTGTCCGACCCCTCGCATGACGCCGAATCGCTGATGCGCGTCTGGTCCACCGTGCCCAGCAGCGATCGGGTCAAGCCGTATATCGCCTGCCGCGCCGCCACGGCCCTGAATGCGCGCGGCCTGCACGACGAAGCGCGCCTCGTGTGCGAAGAGTCGCTGGCCGCCGACTGGGACGAGCGCGTCGTGCGCGCCTACCGCGAAGCGGCGGCGCCGGCCGGCACGCCGGCCCTGCTGCTGCAGATCGAGCATTGCGAGCAATGGATGAAACAGCGTCCGCTCGATGCGGAACTGGCGCTGACCCTGGGCACCCTGTGCCTCAAGCAAAAACTGTGGGGCAAGGCCCAGCGCCACCTGGAGCAGGCTTTGTCGGACGCGAGCGAGCCGCAAATGGTGCGCGACGCCCACCTGAAGCTGGCACAGATGCACGATGCCTTGCAGCAAACGGAACAGGCCGCCGCGCATTACCGGCAGTGCGCGCTGGCTACCATCCTGTAAGCCATTTCATCAGACGTAAAAAAGCCGTTCAGTGCAGACTGAACGGCTTTTTTTATGGGCGCACTCCATGGAAGAGTGCGCTGTTACTTTACTTCTTCGAGATGGCCGTGCCTTCGGGCAAGGCATACGCGATCAGGGTGTCGCTCATCTTGGTACCCAGCGAACCGTGGCCGCCAGCCATGACGACGACGAACTGGCGCCCCGACTTGTTCGACACGTAGCTCATCGGCGTAGCCTGGCCACCTGCCGGCAGGCGGGCTTTCCAGATGACTTTACCGTTGCTGACGTCGTAGCCGCGGATATAGTAGTCGAGCGTGCTGCTGAGGAAGGTTACGCCGCCACCGGTGGTGACCATGCCGCCCAGGCTGGGCACGCCCAGTGGCAACGGGATCGGCACGGGGCCGCTGTCGCGCGTGGTGCCGTTCTTGTGCATCCACACTTTTTTCATGGTGCGCAGGTCGACGGCGGCCACATAGCCCCACGGCGGTGCCTGGCATGGGAAGCCCAGCGGCGACAGGAAGGCCTTGATTTCCACGGCGAACGGGACGCCCGTCTGTGGCTGCAAGCCCATTTCGCCACCCGTGCCGCCCTTGGCCGTCGTTTCCGCGCGCGGCACGAGTTTTTCCAGGAAGCCCATGTAGTCAGGGTTGACGATCAACAACTGGCGCACGGGATCGATGGCCGCGCCGCCCCATTCGAAGATACCGAGCGGGCCGGGCGAGATGACGGCGCCCTTGCCAGCCGTTTGCGGCGTGAACGGGCCTTCATAGCGGCGTTCCTTGAAGATGATGCGGCAAGCGAGCTGGTCGAACGGCGTGGTGCCCCACATGTCCGCTTCGCTGATATTGCGCTCTGGCAAGAAGGTGAGGGCCGAGAACGGCTGCGTGGGCGACAGGGTGTCGCCGGCGGCAGGATTGCTCGTTGGCACAGGCTTTTCCGGCGCCGGCACGACCAGGCTGCCATCGCGGCGGTCGATCACATAGATATCGCCCCGTTTTGTCGTGGCGACCACGGACGGCACTTTGCCTTTCGGCGTGTCGATGTCGACCAGCGAAGGTTGGCCGCCGATATCCATGTCCCAGATATCGTGGTGCACGGTCTGGTAGACCCAGCGTACCTTACCCGTCGCCAGGTCCAGCGCGACGATGGCGCTGTTGAATTTCTCGCCGTTCTTGTTGCGGTTACCGCCCCAGGTGTCGGGGGTTTCATTGCCCATCGGAATGTAGACCATGCCCAGCTTTTCATCGATGCTGGCCACGCCCCACGAGTTGGGCGAGTTGTTGGTGTAGTTCTTGCCTTCAGGGAAGGGCTTGGTATCTTCCGGCGTGGCCGGGTCCCAGTTCCACAGCAGCTTGCCCGTGACGGGATCGTAGCCGCGGATCACGCCCGATGGTTCTTCCGTCGAATGGTTGTCCGTCACGCTGGCGGCGATCACGGCCACGTTTTGCGCCACGGCCGGTGGCGACGTTGGCATCAGGAAACCGCGCTTGATCATGGCCATGTTTTTATACAGGTTGACGACGCCGTTGTTGCCAAAGCTCTTGCACGACTCGCCCGTATCGGCGTTGACGGCGATCATGGTGCCATCCATGGTCGGCGCCAGGATGCGGCGCGGGCATTCCATGCCAGCCGCCTCGGGGGCGGGGTTGTTCTTGGCGCGGCCCGCGTTGACGTCCCAGTAGGCGACGCCACGGCAGATCATGTGCTGGTAGCTGGCCGCGTCGCGGTTGATCTTCGGATCGTGGCGCCAGATTTCCTTGCCCGTGTCGGGATTCAGGGCGATGACGATATTGTGCGGCGTGCACAGGTACAGCATGTCATTGACCTTCAGCGGCGTGACTTCATTGGCGATCTCGCCCGGGTCGTTTGGCCCCTTGAAGTCGCCTGTGTGGTAGGTCCAGGCTTCTTTCAGTCCAGAAATATTCGCGGGCGTGATCTGCGCGGCCGGGGCATAGCGGTCGCCATAGCCGGAACGGCCATACGCGGACCAGTCATTGTGCTCGACGCCGGGCGCCAGGTCGCCAGTGGCGGTGGCTGCCATGTTTTCGGCCGGCACGTCGCCATGCAGGTCATGGTAGTCCTGGAACAGGGCGATGACGCCGGCGATGACGGTCAGGGCCACGGCGGCGGACAGGGCTGTCTTGCCCGCTTGCCCCTGTTTCGCTGCGGCGGGTGGCGCCAGGCGGCGGCTGACGAAGGGCAGCAGCAGCCAGACGGCGGCGGCAAACCAGATATCGAGGCGCGGCAGCAATTGCCACCAGTCGAATTTCACTTCAATCACGGACCAGATGAGGGTGGCGAGCAGCAGCAGCGCCATGAATGGTTGCGCATTGCGCTTGCCTTTGAAGACGAGCACGCCTGCGATCAGCATGCCTATGCCGGCCAGCAAGTAGTACCAGGAGCCGCCGAGCATGGCCAGCCAGATGCCGCCGCCCAGCAGGGCGAGGCCGAACAGAATGAAAATAACGCCGGTGACCTTTAATAAAGGACCGGGCCGGAAAGAGGGAATCATCATATTCCTTTTTGCAAGGATTTATCGGTGGCGCGTTGATGCGTCATATTGAATTCAGGGAAGGCGTCGATTGCAGAATATACAAAGTTTGGAATCACCAGAATGTGACAGTTTATCAGAATTGATGATTGTCTTCTGGTCGCGCCCTTTTTTGGCTGGGGCACTATTTGAATCAAATACATGCTTCAAATAAGCGCAAATATTATGCTGGAAGAGTGGATTGCCGGGCTGCGTAGACGTTCGGCGTAGCATATTGAAGCGCTTGCGTCATTATGCGAAGACATCGCTGGATGAATGACAATAAAATTGTTGTTATAAACTGCTGCAATAAATACAATTCGTCTTATAATAACCATGCCTGCTGCAGGGTGATATTGAAATGAAAATACACAGGTAGTCAAGGTATTATCTCTGGACTGGTCGTAGTATTACTTAAGTGTTTATACTTATTGTTGTCGATGGTCTGTTTATTTTCTCTGTGGCAGGCCGCGCGCGCTGGCGGGCCGTGCCTGCCACTGTTGTTGGCTGGATGCGCAAAACGCGGGCGGGCCGCTGCTGCATCGCACAAGCCGCCTGTACTTCGCTATAATTACGCGGTTAAAACACCATCCGCTAATGAGGAACCCCATGAGTTTGAATAAAGTCTCTTCCGGCCGCGACCTGCCGAACGATTTCAACGTCGTCATCGAAATTCCGATGAATGCCGATCCGATCAAGTACGAAGTCGACAAGGAAAGCGGCGCGATCTTCGTTGATCGCTTCATGGGTACCGCCATGCATTACCCGTGCAACTACGGCTACGTGCCGAACACCCTGTCGCCGGATGGCGACCCGGTTGACGTGCTGGTCATCACCCCGTTCCCGCTGATCCCGGGCGTGGTCGTGCGCTGCCGTCCTATCGGCGTGCTGAAAATGACCGACGAGTCGGGCGAAGACGCGAAAGTGCTGGCCGTGCCAGTCGACAAGGTCCTGTCGATCTACAGCCACTGGCAAAAGCCGGAAGATCTGAACGAACTGCGTTTGCGCCAGATCCAGCATTTCTTTGAGCACTACAAAGATCTGGAAAAAGGCAAATGGGTCAAGATCGACGGCTGGTATGGCCCTGACGTGGCCAAGGAAGAAATCCTGAACGGCGTCGCCGCCTACAAGGCAGATGCCGCAAAAGCCTAACTGCACCAGTTAAAAAACGCTCCCCGCCAGCCATGGCCGGGAGCATTTTTTTATGCGCGAAACGGGCTGTGCTCGTTCAATTCATCGAGGTAGGCATCGATGCCGCCCCGTTCGCGTTCGAGGAAGCGCTGCACGGCGTCGGCAAACGCCGGGTGCGCCAGCCAGTGGGCGGACCAGGTCTTTTGCGGCAGGAAGCCGCGCGCCATCTTGTGCTCGCCCTGGGCGCCCCCTTCGAAGGTGGCGATGCCGTTGGCGATGCAAAACTCCAGCGGCTGGTAGTAGGCCGTCTCGAAATGCAAACAGGGTACGTGCTCGAGCGCGCCCCAGTAGCGGCCATACAGGGTGTCGGCCGTGTAGATCACCAGCGAGGCGGCGATGGCCCGGCCTTCGCGCTCGGCGATCACCAATAAAATGTTCTGCGGCATGCTGGCGGCTATGCGCCGGAAGAAGTCCAGGCTTAAGTACGGCGACGAGCGGTGTTCCGCATAGGTATTGCTGTAGCACCGATGGAACAGCTTCCAGTCGGCATCAACAGCATCGACGCCGCGTACCTGGCGCATGGTCACGCCCGCTTCCTGTACCTTGCGCCGCTCGGCGCGGATATTCTTGCGTTTCTTGTGTTCCAGGGTGGCGAGGAATTGCTCGAAATCCGTGTAGCCGGGATTGAGCCAGTGAAATTGCACGCCACTACGCATCAGGTAGCCGGCTTCTTCCAATTGGCGCGCTTCGCTTTCCGGCGGGAACAGGATGTGGCAGGACGACACCTCGCTGGCTTGCTGCTGCGTCTGGAGGAAGGCCAGCAGGGCCGCGCGCGCCTGGCCATCGCGGGCCAGCAAGCGCGTGCCGCTGACGGGCGTAAACGGGATCGCCGACAATAGTTTCGGGTAATATTCCAGGCCATGCTGCTGATACGCGTCGGCCCAGGCCCAGTCGAACACATATGACGCATCCCGGTTTACGCATGTAAATGTCCGAGTAGCACTCACTTTCGTAAACCCTGAAGCCGTCATTTAGAAATTCGTGAGCCGTGTCTGTCTCATATCATGCCACAGTCAACACTACCCTATGCGCACCTTCATTGGTTGTGTTTATCTGGCAATCTTGAGCCAATTTTGGGACGCCGATTCTCTTCAGCTCGCTTCGCTTTATAGCATCTGCACTTCCTAAAAACATAAATTTGCTTGGCGCCGTAAATTAGTGCACTCACGCGGCAGGCAGAGCAAAATCTAGAGCCTTGCCAGCTATGCGAATGATGCAGCATATCGACTCGCTTCTAGTCGCAAACTACGGCAGGGTTATAGTCGATGAGTTTCAGGATTGTGATGTTGTCCAACACAGCATAGTTTCGCGTCCTACTGAGTTGCTGCCAGTTGCAGTCCTGGGCGACCCACTACAACAAATTTTCACTTTCAACGAAGCGATGCCGACTTGGGAGGATGTACAAAAAAAGTTCCAGACCCCACGAGCTTACGGAACCTCAGCGATGGCTGCGTGTCGGCACCGGCCCCCTAGGCTATTGGTTGCTCGAACTTCGCGAAGAGATACGCCAGCAAAAAAATGTTGACCTCTCGACTGCATCGAAGGAGTCTTTGACTCACATTAAAAATGAAGGCAAAGATGCGAGTTACTCCAACTCTATGGCCTCCATATCCGTGACGACCGGGCGCACCCTTGTGGTTGGGGACGCTACAAGTGAACTGAGACGTTGGGAGCTGGCACGTGGATTCCCAGGTGCACTTGTCGTCGAGACCGTCGAATTGAAATGCCTTGTGAGGTTGGCCGAAGATATTGATGCAGCCATTGCAGGAAGGCCCCTGCCGTCTCCCGAATCCAAGAGATAGTTTTGGGTTTTGCTTCAAGTGTTATGACAAAGGTCAGCGCGACCACGCTACTTAAGCGCTTAGCCTCAATCCAAAACGGGAAGAATAAAGCTCCGGCCGCCGCCCATGAACAGGCTGGCATTGACCTAGCTGCTTCGCTCACATATCGGTCAGTCCTAGCCTTCCTGGAGTGCTTGGAAGCGCAAAAAGGAGTTCGCCTTTTCCTGCCTTCTATGTTTTACGCAGCGCTGAAAGTCCTCCGCATCGCTACAACAGGCCAAGCAAGCAATCTATTGGTTGGTGTCACGGAGTACCGCGAACACAGAAGACATTTCGTTGCCTCAGTTCCAGCCATTGCAGTTGGCAGCACACTGCTGCTAAAGGGCATTGAGGCCGACAACGTGTTCATCAACGACGCGGACAGCATGAGTGCCAACAATCTGTATGTTGCATTAACCAAGGGCTCGCGAAAGATAATAGTACGGTCAAAAAGTCTAACCATCACCCCTACGACTCGAAGCTAAAGCACCTTCAACTGCTGCGGGCGCGCCGCTTATATAGCGGCGACTACAAAAGAATGTCACTACTGCTACAAGTCGCTATGCCAAGGCTGAAGGTGTAAAAACATCCTGCTGACCAAACAAATCCGTGTCGGCAGCTCGCCACAGGGCGGCACGCTTACAGTTGTGCTCGGACCTTACCTTGATGAAAAATCCGTATCTGTTTTTTAAAGTCCGCGAGAATCTGTGCCACGAACTTTACGACATGCGTTCGTAGGCGTCGCTCCACGTCTTGAACCTAAAATCAACTGTGCGCTAGGGCTGTAAAAGCACATGTACATCAACGCTCAGCGCGTTAGCCAATTTGCGCAAGCTATCGATTGAAATGTTTTTTAACTCGCGCTCGACTTGGCTCACGAACGTACGATGAACGCCCGCCAGAGCGGCAAGGTCCTCTTGCGAGATAGCCCTAAGTGCTCGACTGGCTCGGAGATTTTTGGCAACTATGGCACGCAATTCTGCTTCGGAAGTTGGTTTAAACATATAGCAAGCAGCGTCGCCGAGAGAAGCTTTTGTGTCTACAGCCCATGAATCCACAGCCTTTGAGTCTACACGCTTTACATCTACAGCCTTTGAGGCTATTATTCTTGCGAATTTGCTAGCTTGCCCATCCGCAACATCAGTGTAGTTAAACATCAACGACTTATAGTGGTTTTGTATAGCAGCAGAACACAAAACAGTTTGTTGCCTAATAGTCTATTTTTTAAGCCAAAACGCTATGCCGTCTCCTCAGTTCCTTTCGTCATATGGCTTGTTTAAATCCGCAATTGCGGCTTTCTTGGAGACTCCCGAGGAACTCAGGTCTACTCCCTGTGAACGTGACGTTATAAGCGCATTTGAATGTGCGATTCAAGGATTGACGCCACAGGATGAAAAGAAATTTCTTGAATATGCCGAGGAAATGCTACGGCTGCCTGGGAAACTCAAAGACGCAGCAACCAGAAGGCGCACAGCACAATGGGGTCTCGACCTCGCAATCGCTAAGGATGGAGCCAATCTCATCGATGCCGGCCACATCATTTTCATTGATGAGTTTTTGCGCCGGACAGGGCTGAGCATGGTTATGTTTGCGCAAAAACTGAAAGACCACAAAATTTTCAAAATGCCGAGTCGTGTTGAATTCGTCTGGGAAAAGACATATGTTCCCGCTTTTTTTGCCGATGCAAAATTCGACCTTGACGCTCTTGAGGTTGTCTGCAAGGCGCTACGAACATGCAATGGAATTGAGAAGTATCGGTTCTTCACCACGGCTGTGGCAACGCTCGGCAACCAGACTCCCCTTGACGTCATTGCCGCTGGAGGAACGGAACGTGTTCTGCAAGAAGTCAAAACCTTCAGACGCGGACTTCGAGGCTTAGTGGGACCTGGAAAATGGCATGAATGAAACATCGACGGCGCAATTTAACATGACCAACTAAGGAGTAGAAGTATGGTCAATCATCATGACGTTACTAGAAAGGGCCGGCGGTTTCTGCTGCTATTAGTTGCTTCCCTCACGCCTTTGTTCAGTCAAGCTTACACCGCCATCGCGCAAGTCGACGGGATACCACACGGCACGATTTACGCCGCGTGGGGTTACGCAAATCAAAAAGAGGCTGACTTGGCTGCAGTAAAGGGATGTAGAGCCTATGCAAAAGAAAGCGGCTTTACTAAGCAGGCGGCAACGTGCGCCGTAATACATAGGCAAAAAGGCTTCGGCGGCGGTGCGATGGTGTGCGGGGTAGGAGGATGTGCGATGAGCACAGGCGTCGACACACAGCAGAATGCCGTAGACCGGGCATTTCGCCAATGTGAGCAAAAAAAGTTAGGTGATTGTCAAACTACTGATATCACCAGTTGGTGGGACGAGACCGGATATATCCAGTCAAATACGCCGAAACGAGAGGCAAAGTCGAATTGCGGCCCGCCACCGGGACGAACAGTTCGGTCTACCTACCAGTGCAGTAACGGCGACTGCGTACGTACGTTTGAAAATGGCTGCACGCAGCGGTTCCAAGCCCAGTACTGCCACGACCCCATCAGTGGGAAATGGGACTGGAAACCCGATGGATGCTAGCCAAAGGTGCGCGGCAGCCACACTAAGCGAAACACGTCTTCACAGATGACCCCAGGTACAAAAGTCTTACATCTGCCCGCGAGGGCCTACGCTTGTCCATCCTTAAGAAAAATGAAAACTCTACAAAAAATTTCAGCAACCGCCGCCATGCTTATCATTGGTGGATGCGGCGGAGGGGGGGCCAATAGCAATACGACCCCAGTCTCGCCACCAACCACGGTAACGCCTCCAGTGACGGCGGCTCCAACGACCGTAACCAACATTTTGACCGGCACCGCTGCGCCAGGCGTTGCTACCCAGACCATTCGTGGGACCGCATATGTAGGGGCCTCCGTGACCGCCTATAGCGTGCAGGCCAATGGCAGCGCTGGTGCGGCGTTAGGTGTCCCGACCACTGCGGACCTCAACGGCCAGTTCGTCATTACAGCAACCGCCGCACCACTGGGTCCAGTACGCCTCGTGGCAGTTGGGGGAACAGTGGCACGCGCTGCAGACAACACTATTCAGCCCGGTGGTTCGCTGGAGTTGATAACGCCGTTCGTAACAACTGAGTACAACAACTTCAAAATTAGTCCGCTAACCGATATCGCGGCTAACGCGATGGCATCGAGTGCACGGAACGGCGCGACGTTGGCAAACGCATTCTCCGAGGGCATGCAGCGCCTGCTCGAACTAGACGTTGCAAACGTCGTTTTCCTGCAAGACAAGTCGGTATACCTAAATGTGCTGAAAGGGTCAGTCAAGAGCGACACGACATATTACGGCGCCCAGTCACTGCAAGGCCAAGAACTGCTGAATGGGCTGGAGTACCTCGGCGTGATGCTGGACCTGCCCGCCCAAGCGGTGGTCAAGGCTGTCGGCGCCGCGGCTCAGGGCAGCTACGCGTTGGCCAATGTGGATGGCACGGGCATGCCCATCAGTGTCGGGACATGGGCGAACAGCACATTTAGCCCCGGCGCGACAGCGACCCTGAAGTCGCTACGGGACGCGAAAACGCCTGATGCGCAAAAAGTAGCGGGGACTGCAGGCACTAGCGTCGCCCCTCGCCTTAACGAGTACGTGAGTCGCTACCTGGTTATGGACTTCACTATGGATACTGCGTGCCGTAGCAATGCATCGCTGTATTTCACTAGCCGCTATCCCTTCTACCAGGTTGATGCTCAAGGCAAAATGTTTGCGGCTGATTGCAGCGCGGCAGCGCAGCGCATTGCTGAACTCAAGGCGCGGGTCGCAACGAACAATAGCACTCGAATGAAGTAATAGGTCAGGCACGATGCGGCTGCCATCCCGGCGGAGCGATATTTAGAAGCGGCTCTGTCGCCGACGCACAGTAAAAACCGAATTAAAGGAGAGCTGTGAAGCCATTGGTATTTCTCGATTTTGACGATGTCATTGCTATCCACCCTGACTACACGTCAGGAGTGGTCGTGGCAGCGCTCAGGTCCGGCAATCCGCATCTGGCAATAGAGCTCTGGGCAAACGTATTTCATCAAGAAATGAGGGCTAACCTAGCGCGGCTGCACCACGAGTTCGAACCCATCTACGTAATCAGTTCATCATGGGCGACCTATATGTCACGCGACGAAATTAAGGAAGCACTCATTCGAGGAGGGCTCGGTTTCGTTGCTGCGTCGTTGCATTCACGCTGGCGGAGCGCAACCGAGGTGGGTTCATTTCGTGTTACAGACATCGTGGCTTGGTTGAGGTCAAACGGCGCCCCGAGACCGTTCGCGTACGTCATCCTTGACGATTCATCGAGCGGCCGCACTCTAGTCGACTCGGTCCTGGAGCCGCACACCGTGTTCTGCGATGAATGGGTTGGGTTTGCAGGAATCCAATTGGAGCGCGCCAGAGCAATTCTTTTAGCACAACGGACGTCGTTATCGATAGAGGTCTAGGCTAGCTTTTGACTGCAAATTCTCCCTACATCTGCGTGCACCCTGGACGCCAGAGCGTCCTTACTGTGTCATCAATGCCCACACATTTGGCGGTCATGAACCCTGTACTCTATCTCGATTTTGACGGCATTTTGCATCCAGCAGATGTCCGCGTTACGCCTGAAGAACCTCTGCACCCGAGGGTGTTTGTGCGTGGTAAGCCAACCGATGAACCTCTTTTTCGGTACGTTTCGCTGCTCGAGCTCCTTTTGTACCCATACCCTGAGTTACGGATTGTGTTAGCGACATCTTGGGTACGCGCGTTCGGGTATGAGAACGCGTTAATGCGGTTATCGCCCGCGCTTCAAAAGCGCGTCATCGGTGCCGCTACATTTCCAGCGCCAACTCGGTTTGGAACCATATCTTTCGACGCGGAGGAACGGGGGCTCACGAATTGGTTATCGCTCGACGACGACCACGTCGGGTGGCCGGAAGAGCGCCTGCATCAGTTGGTTGCCCCAACCAACCCATACCTGGCGCTCGTTGAGCCTGGCGTCGCCGCAACCCTAGCGACAATGCTCGAGGCCCTGTGCGCCGGAGTTCCCCTTGATGCGGTAACAAACGTCGCGAGGTCAACTTCGACGGTAGCCCGTCTTTTTGCTCTGCCCAACGTTACAGAGGCGGAGGTTCTCCGCGCACTTGAGGAGGACGCCAGAGTCGTGGAGATACTCCGACAGGCTCGAGCGCGGCGTGACAACGTTATCTAACCGTCCAGTAGCGCGGCCCTATATTCCTACCACAGCAGTTCGAGCATCACGCCCGTGCGCCTTAGCTCGTTGTGTATGGTCGGCTAAGCCGACGCCAAGCGCTGCACGGACGACTATGCACCGGGAGGCAACAGCAGCAACTCCAAGTGAATTCCGAAAAATGCAGGCTGCGTTTATGAATTGAAAGCGAGAAATAAAATGACAGCTTTGGAACAGAAGAGCAAGTTGCTATCCCGATGGCTTCGGCATCGGCCAGACGCAATCGGCCTTGAAATCGATAAACGTGGATGGGTTGACGTCGCTGAGTTGCTCTTGAAAGCAGCGGGTGCCGGTGTCGCGCTCACTCATGACGAGCTAATGCAAATAGTGGCCGACAACGATAAGCAGCGGTTTTCGTTGAGTGAAGACCGGACGTGTATCCGCGCGGCGCAGGGGCACTCTGTCGATGTCGACCTGAAGCTCCCGGTCAAAACCCCGCCTCCGGTACTTTTCCACGGTACGGTGCAAAAGTTTATCGCATCGATTCGCCGGCAGGGTCTGCTGCCAGGAACGCGGCGAGACGTACATCTGTCTGCGACGAAACAAACTGCAGCGGAGGTGGGTACGCGACGGGGTACGGCTGTAGTACTAATTGTTGAGACACATCCAATGCTTCTCGACGGCTACGAGTTCAGATGTTCGGACAACGGCGTATGGCTAACTCAGCGCGTCCCGGCAAAGTATATCCGGTTCCCAGATAAATGAATGCACAGGCGACGCTCAACGCCTCCGTCGCGCCATGGCGCTCTCGCACACTGACAACCTTCAGTTTCATCCCACTAAACCCCATGTCTTGTCCTGGTCTGATGCAGTGCGATACATCAACAGGCGACGGGCGACGGGCGCGAGAAAATATGAGGGGCAGGCTGGTAGCACGCCCCTCATCAAATTATGAAATATCTTTCAACATAATTTTATCGGTGCCTGACTGAGTTTGCGGCGCACCTGAAGTTGCAGACACGCGTGCTTCTTTGACCGCGTAAAAACTCTTCTTTGCGGCTGTGTGGGCGTTTTTATACGCCGCGTCAGCATGCTGGTACAAAGCTTCGGTCTCCCTCTGCATATCCATCAGCATACGGTGAACAGGGAGAAACGCCTCCTGAACTTCATGAAATCTATTCTTCTCCAATGCGTGCTTCAAATTGATTGCGTGCTCACACACCTCTAATGTTGCGTGAAACCGGAAGTCGGCTAAGTTTGCCGCTTCTCTTGCAGCACTACGGTGTTCGACTGCAGCGTTGTATTCAGTTTCGAGCTTAACAAGGTTCGACACGTCAGAGATTGTCAGCATAATTTTGTCCTTTGGGAAATTGTTTTCGGAGCGCAAGAGGCGCCAATCTTTGGTGTAGGCACAGAGGAGCGAATTTTGTTATATGCATTGAAAATATTTTTTCCCGTCCGAAAAATGGAAAATCAAGGCGGCTGTACGCTGCGGTAGGCCCTGGCACGAGTAGATTTGACGGAGAATCGCAATTAAAAGGCCGGCGACCATGAGGGCTGATTGAACTGATAATGCACTTCTGAAACGAACCAAGGCAGGCAATCTGGGTATGCTGCCTTAGCCCTCGGTGAGATACTCCGCAGTGTATGCGGCGAGAGTGACCTGTAAAAGCCGGTACTCCCTCAACATTGCTCGCTCGGTTGTTTCCTTTATCTGTTCGTCGGTCCAACCGGCAGCACGAGCGGCGCGACTGAAACCGGCGAGAAGGGAAAGTGCATTGTCGTTTGTGACCTTAAAATCAACTGGGGCGAGCGAGGCGGTAGGGTTCATGTTTATGATTTCCATGGTGAAGTAATGAGTGCTCGAATTGGGACTTGAATCTTCTAGTTGCTATTTGCCGCTTGTCGCGTTTACGCGAAACTCGACGTGGCTTGCGAGCCAGGCATCAACGTCGACCCGGCGCCATCGCAGGAGCCGCGTTCCGGGGATATGCAGGCGAGGAGGAACGGCCAGACGGTTACGGCGGATGTCCTTTTTAATTGTTTCCGGGCTACGGCCGAGCAGGTTGGCCAATTCGGCCAAATCCAAAATTGAATTTTCCATATGTTCTCCAAAAAAATATGTGGAGCACCCGAGGCGCCAAAAGAATGAGCTGGGCGCCGACAGATGCCGGTATGCGTCATTGAGTGACGGCACGTGTAGCGGATGGTTTTATATGCAGAGGTAGGTTTGGCGAGGACTGTTACATGGCACCATCTTGACGACGAGTTGCTCTTCGCGTGCGCGTCAACGGTACCGGACACGGAAGAGCGATTGGAGGAAAGACTAGCGATGGTGACCACGATGGCACCAAAGTCGCAGCTGCCTCGTCACCGGAGGCGACCTCGGGTATTGTTGGTACGATAATCATCACGACCGATTGATGCTTTGCCAAGCTGATTGAAACGGTTGAGTGCGCGGATGGAAGTTGGACTGCCCAACCGAACGAGCGCTTGATTGCCGCCGTCAAATACTTCTTTCCCTGATTACGACCTTGAGGTAGAATTTTCGTCAGGAGAGAGGCGCATGCGTGCGCTTCTCGAAGGGTGGTTCCTTGGTTCTGGCCGACCAGTACACTATTCATACTCAATTTGGTACTGAATTTCCTCGTTAACTACGTTCGATTTCTTAAACGGCCAGGTCATCTAATCGGACGAAGAAAGGTTGACGATGCAATTCACACATCAAACACTCACCAGCACATCCAAGCAGTTCAGCGATTCCCTCAAAGAGATGGGTCTTGAACTGCCCTTTAGCGCGACTCAAAATACATGGGCTCAAATTGTCGTGGGGAAGAATTTCTCTGCCGCGGTAGCTTGCGCAAATGGACAGGGTCACATCTGCGCGGTGCCTATCACGGAGGAAAGTATCCAGGCGAAGCTTGGTGCGCGGAGTCGGGAGGTTGACAGCCAGGCCGCGGCCGACCTATTTGCGAAGGCAATTCGCGAGGACCTGCCAAAGCTTTCAATCAGCATGGCCAAACTTGTAACGTTTATTGGAGGTCGCGAACAGACCTGCCTCATTAGCGCCTGCTCGGACCAAACGGGGCTAGGAATTATGGACGCAAAAAATGCAGGCTATCTGCCGGTTAGCAATATGCGTTTCCTCAGCGCCGAGGAGCATGAAGTAGCTTGGCTCCGTTCAAGCGCTGACTTGGTAGCCACTACCGTCAACACTTTGGCGGGAGTGAACACGTACCAAAGCCTTGAAATATTTGCAGCTAATTCTCGAGCGGGCAATGAGAAAGAGGATGAAGTCTTTGCTCAGCATTTCGGTGCCCGAATTGAACCCTGCAGCCAAGCTATTGTCGAGCAGGTTCTGAAATCCTTTGACCCTTTGTCGGCGAAAGAATGGGAGGTGGACTACGACGATGTTCGGGACATCGTCTTTGATGTTTTTGAGCGTGAGCGAGGCGACGATGGGCACAATTGGTTGAAGCCAGAATGCGCGCTCGGGGACGCAATGATTGACCATCTTGCGGCACGGCTCCGTGAAACCTTGAAGTGGCTGAGAGACCAGGCGAACGATGGGGCGGAAAGCGATTCTCCCTTAGAGTCGTTAATGCAAACAGCGAAACTGTCGATGCGGAAAATTCTCAGCGTCCAGGTTAATTAACATCGACTCGTTCTCTTAGGCTATTCCACGGTGAGTAAGTAAGCTGGCCCATCTTGCCGTGGAACACTCGTTTGCGCAAAGGGAATTATTTAAACAAATTGGAAAGCCACGCAATGATTCCCCCTGACCTTTTCTGAGTGAGCGCTTCGTGTCGCGGTTGCATCGAGGGTGACGGCGGCACGGGGACTACTGGTGGCCTCGGAATGACCGTCGCCCGGGCTTTGGCAGGTGTCGGTGGGTTCTGGTGGCTTGGGCCGCCTGAGTACACTGGCGACGCCACTTTCCCTCTTGACGGGGGCGGAGGTGTTTGCTGCCGCATGCGCTCCAAAGCAAGTTGATTCGCGCTCAAGCTTCTTGGTGCCGCACTCGTGCGTGGCGGCGCCTTTTCTACGACAGGCTTAGAACTCTCTACGGCGAGTTTCTGCAACGTGCTGTTATTCGTTCGCGCTGGAATCAGGTCGGGCTTCTGATAAGGCGTCAACCGGTACTTGGCTTCCTTCTCGGTCAACACGGTCACCTGAGCGAGTGTCGCGGCTGCAATTGTCATGTGGTCATAGGCACCTTTCCGAAAAGCCTGGACCAAGCCGCGAACCGTAACCCAGCGGCCGACCCAAGCTTTGGTGGGCCTTTCCTTGCTTCTAGCTAACGCATCGCTCCATAATGCTATCGTTACGCTTTTTCCTCTCCAGTCGCCGAAATTCAGGAAAGCATATTCTAGGTAATCTGGGCTCACATGAACGATTTTTCCAACTAATTCAATCATTGACCCGATGTTTTCCTGAAATGCGGAGAAATTAGCCGCATCGAGAACGGTGTAGGGACTTATGTAACCGGAGCCAGTCGACGCGGCTATGGACAACTCACTCTCGCTCATCCGCTGCGGGATATTCCTGCGTGAGATGAAATCGTCAAGGCTTGGAATTTGCACAAACTGCGCTGTACAAATGGTCGCGAAATTTTGGACATCGCGCTCCAGACCAGGGATTTTGGCTAATTCCGCAAGGATGCGCGAACCGCCGGGATTCGCGAAATCGTTCGCCCTGCAAATGATGACACCGGCGCCGCTTTGTGACGAATCCCAGATGGAGGGCCTCGCGCACAGCGCACGCAAAGACAGGTTTAAAACAATGAAGGAGAACCGGTCTAGTCGAGCACTGAAGTGGGAGGAGTCACGCTTTGGGTGCTGATAGTCCCGATGGCCCAATTCCGCTCCGCCGAGCGACGCTATTTCCGGGACGAACATTCCGTCGTAGTCAATGAGCTGAAGTTGACGACCGCTGTCGGCCACCATGAGGTTGCCCTCCTGGATGTCTCCGTGAGCGATATTTTGCTCCTCAAGATACGCCGCAAGCTTCCCCAAAGACGCAATAAGGTTCGTTAGCTGTATCGAGTCGTGAAAGTTCGACTCTACGAAGTCGCCTAGCGTTTTCCCCTCGGCCCACGCCATCTTTACGACCGGGTAAACACTTTGGTTCGCCTTGACGCCTGTCGGTTGGAAATCGAACCTTACGAAGTAAGGAGATGCCAAGGACGCGAGTTTCGACGAAATCCCCGCATATCTCCGTTCGATACCCTTCGCTTCCTTGTGGAAGCAACGCACGGCATACTTAGTGCGATTTGTCTCGAGCGCATAGGTCAGGGCGAATCCACCAGACACGACGATTGGGGTGCCCATTCCAGAGGGCCGAATTCTCCCCGCAGCAAGTTCCGGGTCAGTGAACGCCGTTTTTGGGTACTGCAGAGCAATTTGGTACTGCTCGATGCTTGGGTATGCCATGGTTTGCTCAGGAAGACTCAACAATCAATCGGATGAGCGTTGAATCGTCCAGTTTCAATTTATTCTCCGACCGTAGTCGCAGGGTTAACGCGGAGAACTCTTCCTGTATCGTTACGGCGTCTAGGAGTTCTAGTGCCGATTCCCCGGAGCGCTGATTTTTGAGTAGCCACTGCCCTACAGCATCGGTCATCAGGTAGATTACATCGTCTGGCAAAATGGTCCAGGTCTTGCTACTGTTCCGCTGGAAGAACCCTGGCTCTTTAACGAAAGAATTGTTCGGCGAAAGAGTCGACAGCAGCATCGGGTTCTCATCGAATTGCTCTGCCTGCTCATACGGGAAAGTGGACAGAAGGAGTCCATCGCGCACATGGACGGCAAGGCTATCGCCTACCGCCAGGACTTCGACCTCGCTGCCATTTTCTGCCAACTGCAGCGCCAGGAGCGTCGCAAAACTTCCGCGTTCAAATGCCATTTGTTTCGACCACGAGAGCGCAGAGAAATCGACCGTGGTGTTGTACGCCGTGATGGCGGTGCTCACCCAATCCCAGTCAAACATTTGGTTGGCCGAGTACTTGTCGACAAGGGCGCGCGCCCAACGCTTTGAGTCGTACGACTCCGAGGCGCCATCAGACAATGCGTAGCAGGAGAGCAATTCGTCGCATGCCCAAGCGTCCTCGTTCAGCTCGGGGCGCTCCAGGTCCTTCGGAACTGAAGCCGCGAAATCTTGACGTAGCCGCACAGGAATTAGCGCAACTGCGATGGGCGTGTTCCGATATCGAAGAAGTCTGCAATCTCGCCGGCATCGGCATTGAAGATGTAGCCGCGCGATTCGAAAGAAACCTGCTGTCCCTTGTCCTGCACCGCTTTTACAAGATGTTCAGGAAGTTGGCTCGACATACGGAACAAGAGTTTCGCGTACTGGTCAGGCAAGTTCCCTTCACCGGCAGGAAATGACACCGAGCTACCGCCCTGCGCGCTAACGTGGAGGTTCAACAATAATACACTTCCATCGTTAGTCGAGAACTGTCTTAACGTGTCAGCTAGTTGTTCGGGGTCACCGTCCGTGGATTCGCCATCAGTGACGTGCAGGACGGTTGGAGGGTAGCTGTCCGGATGGCTGTCACACCACGCCGCGAGCTCTGCACCTGCGAGACGAATCGCTTGGCACATTGGCGTATCGCCGTTCGCCTGTGGCTCGAACCATACGGGGAATTTTACAGATTGCTCAATGACGCCGCCGGCGCCGTCGTCCACTTTTCGCTTGCGGTCCTCGACCCGAAGGGGGGCGGCCTCAATTGCCGAGATAGGATTCAGGATTTTGGCGCCGAGCGGACCATGCAAACTGTTTTGCGCGTTTCCGTTGCCGTAGCCGATAACGCCCAGCTCGAAGTAGTCACGGACACCATCCGCTTTCGTGCAGCGAGTTACCAAGTTCATAAATGTTCTATTGAGGACGTCGGAGACGAACTGGGCTTTTGTCTTTTCAGATGTTGACATGCGGTCACCCATGGAGCCCGACTGGTCTACAAGAAACAAGAAAGCAGTGGGCGCACTGCGCTGAATAGCCGCTTGGTATTGCATACGATGACTCCCTATGGTGTTGTGAAAAAACTACCCAAGCATTTTAAACTATTTCCTGAAAGAAAGTAATTTCCAGAAGAAAGTCGAGCGCAGTTCGTGGCATGGTTCAACTGCGTCCTCCAATCGGGACAGATGGCTATTGAGGTTGCTGGGGTCGGCGGCGCGATTATGCTGACGCCGCGCCCCTGCAGAGGTGGGGCACCGCCAACGGCACGCAAGGGACTCGTAAGTTAGATTGCAGAACGTTCTAAGCACTGCCCCGTTCCTTGCCATTCCGCAAGCTAGGGCTGACTACTTACATATATGCTGCACTTGCGTTACTGTGATGATAGCCGCCAACGACGGCAGCCGGCACTGGCTGTGTAAAAACGCAAAAACACGACATTTTTATGAGTAGGGTGACCATTTTCTGTGCCGTAAAAACCGTGTAGCGGCCGTTCTGAACGGTCTATTTTTTTTTCACGCCGCATTTCTCTGCGTTTTACACAGCTTGGGTCAGAAGCAGACACAGAGAATCGATGAGTGGGAAAGCATTTGAAACGTGTGCGACACTTGGAGCCACTAATCTCAAAGGTAACTATGAACTTGAATTTAGCTCTCATCGAACGATGGCTCACTGGCCGGAGCCTGGCTCGGGGTCTTCCGCTCCCGCTCCAGGACTCCGGTGGACTATGCGTCGAGGTCGGTACTGCTAAAGAGACGCGCCGCCATGTATTCCTCGACGCTGGGCCGGCACTGCAAGCCTGTGCCGCGCAAACAAATGCGCCCCTTATCTTTTTGAAGGCAGCGGTTGCGCCTTATGTCATGCGTGCGGCACTTCCAGAGTGCTGGAGAACTGAGGACGCAGCGTATCTAATGCACGGCCCGACGGCAATGCCCGGCAAGGCGACATTACCCGCGGACTACGATATTTTTCTGGAGGCCGAGCATGGTGGTTACCTGTCAAGACCGGCCTGGTTATATACGCGTTTAACGAATAATTCCGGCTTTTTCTCCTGCCATTTCTTCATCGCCTGAATCGGTGTTGCGTTATCCAAGGCGCGCTGGGGAATGTTGTGGTTGTAGATTTTCAGGTAATTGCGCAGCGTCGATTCCAGTTCGGCCCGGGAGCCGAAACGAGTCTGGTTGACGACCTCGCTGATACGGCCATTGAAGCGTTCGACCATGCCGTTGGTTTGCGGGTGACGCGGCGGAATCAATCGATGTTCGATCACCAATTGCTTGCACAGCACGTCAAAGACATGCTTGCCGCTCGGGATACGGTCGCCGCTGACAGGGTCTTTTTTCTTGCTGGTAAAACGGTCGGTGAACTGGCTGCCGTTGTCAGTGAGTAGTTTGACGATGGTGATCGGGCAAGCATTTTTCAGTTTGAGCAGGAAGTCGGTACTGCTGCTGTCGGACTGGTTGGCATAGATTTCCATGAAGACCCAGCGTGTGGCGCGGTCAATGGCGACGAACAGGTAACGGCGTTCGGTTTCATCGAGCATCTGCGGTAAGTACTTGATATCCATATGTAAAAAGCCCGGCTCGTAGTCCTTGAACGACTTTTTGGTAACCGGTTTGTCGTCTTCGAGTGCGGCCATTTTAAGCAAACTGGAGACACCATGGCGCCGCAAGCAGCGGCCCAGGGCGCCACGCGAAAGCGCCGGGTTGACGAACTCACGCGCCACCGCCAGCAAGTCGTCGGTGGGCAAAAGCAAGGTGGTGCGTAGCGCGATGACGACCAGTTCCTGCGCTGGCGTCAGCGTCGTATGCATGGTGTGGGGCCGGTGCGAACGGTCCTCGGCGCTGTCGCGGTTCTGCCATTTACGGATCGTCAGGCGGCTCACGTTATAGCGCTCGGCAAGCTCCCGTTGGGGCAGTGTCGAGTTGCGGATTTCTTCCCGGATCAGGTGGGTGGTGCGGGCTCGGCTGTGAAGGGCTTGGGTCATGGCGCTGGCGGTGAGGTGACAGGAATCAACAGTGTACTCAACAGGCGCCTGGCTTTGAAGTAGGGCAAGCTGCGAATAGGAATATGATCACCCAATTCTAAACAGGTACCTAGCACGCGTCGTCCATGCTAGTGGCGAGTTGGCTGCGTCAGGTCGC
This sequence comes from Janthinobacterium sp. PAMC25594, assembly GCF_019443505.1. NCBI lineage: Bacteria > Pseudomonadati > Pseudomonadota > Betaproteobacteria > Burkholderiales > Oxalobacteraceae > Janthinobacterium > Janthinobacterium sp. PAMC25594. The sequence goes on along the minus strand of NZ_CP080377.1, from coordinate 1,847,035 downwards.
GTCGCAATTCGTGCGGGATGCGCTGTGTTTGACCAAATCGTTACCGATGAAGCCCATCGCCGCTCTGGCCTGGCTACCGTGGTAATGCAAAGCCTAGATAAGTTGGCCGAAAAGGCCGGTGCGACAGAGCGACTCTTGGTCGCAACGGAGGCCGGACGCGCCCTATACGAGCGTCTAGGTTGGACCGTGCTTGCACCATGGTCAACAGCGGTGCTGTTTGATTAGCGTAATTTACCAAAGAGATATTGTTGACCGGCGGCTTTGGGGCGATTGCAGATGGAGGCGTAGGCCGAAAACAGTGCTAAGTGCCAGTGGTAAGCTATTGGACTTTCTCAACCTAAATCTGGAAACAGCATGCCGCAAGCCATCGTACATATAGCGCTTGTCGTACGCGACTATGACGAAGCAATCGATTTCTACGTCAATAAACTTGGGTTCGAGTTACTCGACGATATCCATCAGTGGGAGGAGGATAAGCGCTGGGTTGTCGTCGCCCCACCAGGCGGGGTCGGCACCACACTGTTGTTGGCCAAAGCATCTAAGCCTGAACAAGAGCCGTATGTTGGAAATCAAACTGGTGGGCGCGTATTCCTGTTTCTGAACACTGATGACTTCTGGCGCGACTATGAACGTTTGCGTGCTCATGACATCACATTCATTCGGGAGCCCAAGGAAGCCGAGTACGGCACGGTGGCCGTGTTCGAGGACCTGTATGGCAATCTATGGGACCTACTACAGCTGCGTGCTGAACACCCAATTGCAGTGCGCCTTCGTCCTCGTTGATTACATCTGCTAGGCTCGCTGTCGTTCGCCTTCTTGGCGAAGTATAAGAAGCCGGCTCCGCTGTTGACGCGGCAATCCGAACTTCCGCTTTGGGGCGGAAACTACCAACAGCGGCAACCCGTCAGAGCGGACCATCACCCAAGGCGCAAGGTCAGTCGTCTGTGGGCTGGGGATAGTTGCGACGTGACCGGTGTGGGTAATGCGAGTGGATAATCCGTAATTACACCATTGACACCGCGTATTAAACATGGATATTCTGAACTTCCGATTTACCAATTTTCCCTAACAGTAGTTTTGACCGGAAGAGGTATTCAAATGGATGCGCAACAACTCATCTCGGAATTTCTGTCGTCTGACCATGGGGCTCAAGCGACCCAGGCGCTGGAAGCACAAGGTATCAATGCGGACGACGCTCAGCAAATGCTGAGCCAAGCGGTAGATGTGACGCACGCTCACCTCCAAGAGCAGTCCGAAACATCGGGAGAGGAACATACGGGCCGGAACTTTTTTGCCGGTTTAGCGGCCGGACTGGTCAGAGGCGACGGCTTCTTCAAATCGTTGCTGGACGGCGGTGAGGGTATGCTTGCCGGCAAGGTGACCGCAGCCTTAGCCGAGCGGATGGGTATCGCCCCCGGCGCAGCATCTACCGTCGCGGCCGCAGCCACGCCGTACATCGCTGCGTTCCTCAAAGAAAAGCTTACTTGAGCAATCCCATCTTATGTCAGCATTGCAACGCGATAATGAGTCAGATGCCTTCGTCGTGCAGGCCTTTCCGTGGCCTGCATCGAAACCTTTGGTTTTAGCCGCCGCATCGCTCATGTACTCGCAGTTCTTGGTCATCCAGGATGGCGAATCGGTGTGTCGCGTTGACGGATTGAATCCGCAGGCGAGAGCCGCCAACCGCGACAGGCCCTTTTCCGCCACAAGCAGCCACTCCCATGCATTTCCAATGCCCGCACAAGATTTAGGCAGAATAATTTAAGATGCGTCATAAAATACGAGAAGAACTAACCGCCATCATTCCGTTGGATGAATTGGAACGATGCCAAATTGCGAATGCACTTGAGTGGATTGATTCTGGCGAAGAATTGTACCGCTTAGCGAAGCCCGCAACGCCGCCAAAACACCTAGTGTCCTACTTCGTGGTGGTGGATGATGAGCATGTACTACTCGTTGACCATCGGAACGCCCAGCTCTGGTTACCTCCTGGTGGTCACGTCGAAAGAGACGAGCATCCGCGTGATACAGTCATCCGTGAACTTGAGGAGGAACTGGGCTTGGTCTCCTCGCATCGCATTGATGCCCCTCTGATGGTTACCGTAACCACGACTGTGGGTTTGACTGCAGACCACACCGATGTATCGCTGTGGTATGTGGTAAAGGCCGACCGGACAACGAAGATTAAGTATGATGAGGAAGAATTCCAATCGATACGATGGTTTCCGTTTGGTACCTTTCGAGCGAACCGACCCGCATATGAGGCGCTTCCTTTCTAAGCTTTCCAACAATCCTGCTTTTCCGGCCTAAATCGGCCAGAAGCGGACATCACGAACTACTCCTCAAACAACTTTTATCTAACTGCCAATGCTTAAGCTGCTTAGCAAACTTTTGGGACGGGACTTGACCGCCCCACCTGAGCCACCTGTTGAAGAAGACGAGAACCTCTCGGACGCACAGATTCTGAAAGAATATTTTTCTGCGTCTACACAGGCTAAACAAGCCCTAAGACGTTTCCTTACTCCCATAACTGCGCAGTTGGGAACAGAGGAAAGTCAGCGCTTAACCAAGCTTGTAATTTCACATTTAGGGCGCGGCGATACAACAAGTGAAGCAATCGAGAGCGGCATACTCGACGACGAGGGGCAGCGGCGGGGCAAGTGGGTTTTGCTGCAAGTCGACTGGAAGGCCACTGAGGAAGTGGAATGGCAGGCGAACGAACTGCTTACCGTTGCCGGAATTAACGAAACCTGGCACCTGCAAGGCGGAACACGTACTACGGTTCCGAGAGCACTGCTAGAGTTTTCCTCCTGGGTCAAACCCAGGGGAGGCCGTTTGCTTCATCTCGACTTAGGAAACGATGCGTATTACGCACTGCTGATGTCGGAGGAAAAATCGGCAGAGATTGTTCAAATGGCGAAGAAAGCTGGTCTGAAAGTTAAGGAATCAGATGAGTTTGAAGTCGAGCATCGGCCCGAATGACGCAAGAGAATCTGTTGGGCGAATGTGGAGCGGCGCGTCATGTGATTGCTAGGACACCGTGCTAAGGTCCGCTCCGGGGCGAACCCAGCCTGTCGTGAGACGCGCTAGATTTTTGTACTGACGACCTGCTATGCTGAGGAAAACGGCCGGGTTCGGCCAATACCAGACGGTCCGTGATGGCTGGGAGGAATGGCGCTCCCTCGACATAGGGGAAAGCTCTCGCATAGAATCATTGCTCTGAATCACTCAAGAGGTAGCAATGTCAATTCGTAAAGCTCTTCCTATTGATAATTCCGGTGCCAAGGCTGTAGTACAGAAATCATTAGCTTCTTTCGGTTTAATCGCGGATTTTGACACTTTAGATGCTGCCATTGGTGCGCTTGGCCAAGCCAACACCCCTAACGAAATCGAATTAGTGGCAGAGGTAGATGGCAAGCTAGTCGGCTGCCTTGCAATTCAGCGTATGGAAGGGGCTGTCGCCAAGCTGTTCGGCTTCCACGTCGATGCGAGCATGCACGGACAGGGCATCGGCAGAATGCTGTTGAGCGAGGGAATAGCACAGGCCGTTATCCATAACTTCACTCAACTGGAACTCAAGACTTGGGGCGACATGGGGGCTGCGGTTCACCTGTATGAGTCTTTGGGATGGGTTCGTGGACCGGACCCACTACCAGAAAGTGGAGCGGACCGCTTTTACTGCTTGGCACTAATCAAGTAAAACCCGACTTAATGAGCGCCGCCCGCAGCTGACGACTATTGGAAAACTGAATGTTTGTAATGGGGCGATACCTGGCAACAACAGCAGCCGGCCAAGAGCGGACGATTTTATCGAATGGCAGTCGAGGTGACTGTCATGGATTGGGACATATTGAGAATGAAATTTAAGTTATTCAGCCTTTACACCCTTATGCTCTGCGCATCGGTTGCTTCCAATGCCGCCACAATCGGTGACGTGAGCACTACCGCTGTCGCCAATAAATTTCTGGATGCGTTACAGCATCAACGTTACAGGGACGCTGCGGCTATGTTTGCACCTGGGGAAGGGGCCGGAGATATCGCTACCACCGAGTACACCTTAAGGCGAATCGACGATAGTCTTGGTGGTTTCTCAAGCATGCATCCTATCGTAGCTCTACCTGATGGGAAAAGTATTAAGTTGGAAGTTGCGGCGCATCAAAATAGAACTATGAAAGTTCCGAAATTTGTTCAGCTTCGATATGTCTCTACTGCCGGTGACGGGGAACCTGTTTTTTACGAATTGAACCTTACAGTTGACGGTATGCCAGCACAGATATTGTCGTTCGGGCTACATTTCCCCGCGACCGATACACAATCGTTGAAACGTGCGAACCAGCTCGTAACTACCATCAACCGTTGAAGTTTGCCTCAAGACGGCAGTAAACGGCCAAAAGCGGCCGTAATTGATGGCACTGTGATTTAAAAAAAGGAATATAAATGATTTATGTTGAAACGAAACTGGGTTCAAAGTCGTTCTGCTACGTTGCTACCTCAGAAGATTTTCGTCTGCGCACCGGAATCGAACCGGTTCTCAAAAACGACTGTGGCTGCAGAGCCAATACAGTCGGATGTTTGTGTGGAATAGACGCTGAGGCGACAGCATCGAAGGGAAACTTCAAGCTGGATATTGGCGATAAATATGACACACACAAATATCTCTTCATGACAATAACAGGCAATATCAACAATAATTGGCCTAGCACAACCGGGAATCCCTCGGGGATAAATCGGGGAAACAATCCGCCATAATTTCGCCGTTGTCGGCCAGAAGCAGCCTCCCATCGAGAAAGGTCATCGTATGGCTCAGTTACCTGAATTTGTAATCAATGCGCGAGACGAGGCGAATGCTGCTGCAGACGCTCATCATGATGCTTGGGATGAATTGCAGGCCATTGCTGAGCCGTCCTACGAGGATGTAGAGAAATGGATAGCAGTGCGGGAGAAGTTCTACTTTGCGCAAGAAAGGTTCGAAAAGTTATTATGGCAGGCGTTGGGTCGTTAAGCCGCTTTCGGCCAAAAGCAGCCATTCAACTCTCTGATTCTCTGTGTTTAAGACACTTGCGAAATTTATATGACTACCCTTTTAATCATTGACATGCAAGTAGGAATGACTTGGCCAAAGGCTGAGGTTAGGAATAATCATCAAGCAGAGGCGACGATTGCGAGACTTCTGAATGAATGGCGGCTTCGGAAAGCGCCAGTGGTTCACGTGCGCCACATCTCCAGGACGCCCGGTTCGTCGTTCTGGCCAGGCCAACCGGGTGTAGAGTTCCAGCCGGAGCTTTCTCCATTGGCAAACGAACATGTAGTCGAGAAAAATGTGCCTGACGCCTTCATCAACACCGCGCTTGACCGCTGGCTTCATGTGCGTGGACAATCAAGTGTCGTCATCGTTGGAGTTAGTACCAATAACTCCGTGGAGAGTACCGCGCGAACAGCCGGCAACTTGGGCTTCAAAACCTTCGTTGTACCAGACGGCACGTACGCATATGCGAAAACCGATTTCAACGGTGTAGAGCGTTCCGCCGAAGAGGTTCACGCTATGGCGCTTGCCAATCTGGATGGCGAATATGCGTCGATTATTAGCTCAGACGAAGCATTGAACGCAGCGCATACCTTGGGATAAAAAACAAGGGTGCGGTCAGCACTTTGTCAAAAGAGGCCTGTTGGTCGTTGGGCTCCGAACGAACGTTTGCCTTCAGTGATTCAACCCGCGAATAGTACGGAGACATCCATGTCAACGCAAACTTTATCCAAACCATTTCCATGATACGACTAGCTATACCTAGCGACGCCAACGTGATAGCTGCAATCTACAATCACTATGTCCTTAACACGACCATTACATTCGAAGAAGATGCTGTAACCCAAGAGGAGATGGCATCCCGTATCAAAAGTGTGAGCGCGCGATTGCCCTGGTATGTCTACGAGCGGGAAGGCAAAGTTATTGGCTATGCATATGCCACTCCCTGGCGTGCCCGGAGTGCGTACCGTTTTTCGGTAGAAACTACGGTTTATGTTGCGCCAGAATATGCGCGTCAAGGAATTGGCCGACAGCTCTATCTCACTTTGATTGATACGTTACGTAATAAAGATATCCAGGTGGCGCTTGGAGGCATCGCTCAACCCAACCTTCCGAGTGTGGCTCTACATGAAAAAATTGGATTCGAGAAAGTCGCGCACTTTAAACGTGTCGGGCGTAAGTTCGAACGGTGGATTGATGTTGGCTACTGGGAACTTCAACTGCGATAGCTGCGTAAAACCTAGTGTGCAGATTCACAATGCATTACTTGTGATGTGAAGGTCCGCTTTGGGGCGCAAGCTGCCAATGACTATAATTGCTTGCGGATTCAATCAGGTAGCCCTAAGCCGGCCTGGGCAGGCCAAGCAGCCACAGAGCAAACTATAAGAGTTCCAAAAGCTAACCGTTTCAGGTCTGCGTCTTCCACACAGATATTTAAGGTGCCCGCTGGCTGGTGGAAGGTAGGCGGGCCACATGGATTAGTCTTCGTCCTCGTGGTGGTGGCGATGCTCATCTCGGTCATGGCGCCGCTCATGCCAACCGTCGTGGTCCCAGTGCTCCCGATGTTCGCGTTCGCCAGGCCGAACGTAGTAGTACTCCGCACGCGGCACGTACACCGGTTGCTCCTCCACCCATACCTGGAGTGGTTCGCGATAGACTGGCACTTGAACGCGGTCGATGACGGTACGGCAGCGTTGCACACTCTGGGTGGAGTAGCTTGGCTGGGACGACATACGCTCACCGACCATTGCGCCTGTTATCGCGCCAACGGCGGTGGCGGCGGTGCGGCCATTCCCATGGCCGACCTGGTTGCCGAGCAAACCTCCGGCAATGCCTCCAATGATTGCGCCGCCGGCGTCGTAGCCACGCTGCTGCACTTGAACTTGTTCGTTCCAGCACTCTTGGCGAGGGCGTTCAATTGTCTGATATTCGGTTGCAAAGGCTGCTGCTGGGAGGGCGAGGGCTAAAAGTGCCAAGCTGATTTTGCTTTTTTTATGATGGTTCCTTACGTTCTTTCTGACGCCGGTCCGACATTATTGCTGGCCGGCGAACTGGTTACGCTTGGCGATTTCGTTGCCCGCGTAGCCGCCACCAACGGCGCCCGCGATTGCTGCCAAGGTGCGGCCGTTGCCGCCACCAACGTGACTACCTATTAAGCCGCCGACTAAGGCGCCAATGCCTATGCCAAGTGGGCTGTTCTGGGCGACCGGAGCGGGCTGCTGATATGCCGGCGCCTGTCGATAATCCCGGGGTTGGTCAGCTTGAGCCAGTTGGACCCGGTCCTTGTCGTAGGCGGTCTCGTGACGACGGGGATATTCATGGTGCACGACGGTTTTGTATCGCACAATCTCTCGCACGACTGGGGCCGGTGCAGACTGCTGTGCCAGCGGGGCACTACCGCTGCTCGTCCTATCTACTGTCGAACTGCTTACGGCTGCACCATGAGAGTTTGGCAGAAGCCCAGCAATCGCGGCGGCGCCAACCAGGCTCACCAAGGTAAGTGAGACAGCGGCGGCGGCCATCAGTGGATGGATGGGATTCGATGCGGCGGTGGTTTCCATTTTCGTTCTCCGGTATGGCGCTGACGTCGCGCTGATAGACCATTAACGGATGAAGCCGCTAACGGGATGTATGGAAGATGTTTCCGGGGTAAGCATACGTAACAAAAACAACGTGAAGTTAAGGACAAAGTGCGCAGCGAACGCATGGGAGCTGAACGCTGAGACCCAGGTTCGCGGCATGTGCAGCACGTCTGGCCCATGTCGACGCTGCCGTCTACAATGCTGGCTTTTTCAATGAAGAGGCAAGCGATGGCGGAAGAAATCAAGGAACCCTGGCTCAACAAGATGGCGCTTGCGACGGTAATCCTTGCGGTGTGCGCGACCTTGTCTACCTTTAAAGGTGGCGGGTACTCTACCCAAAGCGTGATAAGCCAAGCTCTGGCCTCGGACCAGTGGTCGTTCTACCAGGCGAAAAGCACCAAGCAGCATCTGTATGAATTGCAAGCCGAGCAACTGAAATTGCAGGCCATGGCACTGTCAAAGGGAAATCCTGCGAGTGCCGCCTATGCGGAAAAAGAGCAGGAGTACCGCGCTGCCATCGGTCGCTATGCAAGTGAGAAACAGGGTATTCAAACGCGCGCCCACGAACTTGAACAACAACGCGATGCCGCCAAGCAACACGGCAAACCATTTGGTATTGCCGTAATTTTCCTTCAGGTATCGATTCTGCTTAACTCCATATCAGGGCTGATGAAAGCTCGGCGTATTTGGTGGGCTTCCATCCCGATAGGTATTGCGGGCGTAGCGTGTTTTGCTGACGGTTTCCTGATGTTTGTATAGCGTAAGGGGCGGCCTAGATAGCCGCCTTTGTGTCTTGTTATCCCGCGCTCTTCCTGGAGACTGGCTGTGTCTTTCCAGTGCAGTGCGGTCGCCAGGGCCTTGCTGATTTCACCGTTTTTCACTGCGCTGCGGATGTGTTGTAATGCATGCTATGTGTCTGCTTGCAACCTGTGTTTAGCCGTATTTTTAGCCGTATTAATAGGCGCCCGCAGTATCATCCCGAGTGATGGTAACTGCCCTGTCATAAAAATATTCCATAATTGGAGGATTTTTCATATTTTTCGGCAGCGCTTTTTGCGCTGCGCACCTGTTCGGACTGCGTAGGAGCACGTTGCCGTCAGTCGTTCAGTTCAAGTTGAGGTGCCAATGTCAAAAAACGAAAACAAGGTCGGATGCGCTCTCATTGCAGTAGTGCTCCTAGGCTGGACCATTTCGGCGCGTGCCGAGGATACTATCGAGGAAGCATGGAACGCTCACTTTCAAGCCACATACATCTGGCAGAAAAAACCCTCGTTCTCGGCCGCCTATAACGGGACGAACAGTCTGAGCCCTTTCACGGAAAAATCGTATTCATTCAGCTCCACCGCGGCGCTTGGCTGGCGTCCTTGGGCTGGCGGCGAACTCTATGTTAACCCTGAGTTGGTCCAAGGCGTACCCCTGTCCGGACTGACCGGTCTGGGGGGCATGACCAACGGGGAGCAGCAGAAGACGGGAGGTCCCAATCCCACCTTCTACCGGGCTCGGCTATTCCTACGTCAAACGTGGGGACTGGGCGGCGAAAAGGAAGCCGTGGAGACGGATGTTAATCAGCTGGCTGGCATGGTGGAAAAACGGCGCGTCGTTATCACCGTCGGTAACCTTGCAGTCACTGATATATTCGACGCCAATGAGTTTGCGCACGATGCGCGTACCCAGTTTATGAATTGGGCGCTCCTCGCCCACGGTGCTTATGACTTTGCGGCGGATGCGCGTGGCTATACATGGGGGGCTTCTGTCGAGTATTTTTATGACGATTGGGTGCTGCGCGCCGGAAGGTTTATGCAACCGGCCGTATCAAACGGATTGCCGCTCGATAAGCATGTTTTTGAACACTATGGCGACCAAATCGAGTTGGAACATACTCACACAGTAGGCGAACAGGCCGGTAAGCTCCGTGTGTTGGCTTTTCGTAACAGGGCGAAGATGGGGAGCTTTCGAGATGCGTTAGCCGAGGCTCGTAGCCATGGCGGCATACCAGATGTGTCGCGCGTGCGCTCCGAACGTACGAAAATCGGCTTTGGCATCAGTGCCGAACAGAATTTGACATCCGATATCGGCGTCTTCGCCCGTGGAAGTTGGAACGACGGAGCGTCGGAAACCTACGCATTTACTGAAATAGAACGCTCGATTTCCACCGGGCTAGTTCTGAAAGGTGGCCTCTGGAGTCGCAGTGATGATTCCGTTGGCATCGCGCTGGTTCGCAATGGACTATCGAGTGCACACAGGGACTATTTGGCAGCCGGAGGGCATGGCGCTTTCATTGGAGACGGACAGTTAAACTACCGACCGGAATCAATAGTGGAAGCGTACTACAGCGCGAAAGTCGCGAAAGCCGCTTGGGTAACCCTGGACTATCAACGGATTGCTAATCCCGCCTATAACCGAGACCGTGGTCCGGTGACCGTCGGCTCCATCCGTCTGCACGCGCAATACTAATCGGGAGCGCATGATGTTCGAGTTGTTTAACCCGCGCCGCGGTGAACGTGCTCTACTTGCTGGTGCGCCCAACCGTTGGGACTGGATTTTGTTGCCCCTGGTGCTCGCCGTACTGGCGGCGGCAGCGTTTGGTGCTATGCAGATGACTAGGCCTTTCACGGTTGGCCAAGTGACGCCAATTTCACTAGACCCGGTCAATCTGCCGTATTACTTGTTGCGAACGATGTTGCGCATGTTTACAGCCCTGGCGTGTTCGTTACTGTTCAGTTTCGTCTTCGCCGCGATAGCATCGAAGTACCGCGCGGCCGAAAAGGTGATGATTCCCCTGCTCGATATCCTGCAGTCAGTGCCTATTCTTGGCTTCCAGGCCATAGCGATTGCGCCATTCATCGCATTGTTTCCCGGAAATTTATTGGGCGTCGAGTGTGCGGCCATCTTCGCGATTTTTACCTCGCAAGCGTGGAACATGGCATTTAGTCTGTTCCAGTCGATGCGCACCGTGCCACCGGAGCTCAATGAAGCGTCGCGGGTATTCTGCCAGTCGGGCTGGCAACGCTTTTGGCGGCTTGAACTGCCGTTCGCAATGCCCGGCCTACTGTGGAACATGATGATGTCGATGTCGGGTGGCTGGTTTTTTCTTGTCGCGGCCGAAGCGATTTCAGTGGCCGGGCAAGATATTAAGCTGCCCGGTATTGGCGCCTATATCGCTGTCGCCATTGAGGCGGAGAATGGCCGCGCCATTGCCTGGGCCATCTGTGCCATGCTGGCCGGAATTGTGTTGTATGACCAGCTGTTTTTCCGCCCGCTGCTGGCCTGGGCAGACAAATTTCGCTTCGAAGAATCGCAGGGCGATACCGCGCAGGGCTCTTGGCTGCTGGACTGGGGCAGGCGTAGCCGCTGGATAAGAGCGCTGACCGACCGATTCTGGCTGAAGCTGAGCGGCGCGCTGGGCTGGTTTAGCCAGCGCCATGAGCGCGACACAGACGAGACGCGTTCGCACCCGCTCGGCAAGTACGCGGCGCGTGTCTGGGACGTGCTGGTGCCGGCCGCTTCCCTGTTGGCCGTTTATCGTCTCGTGATGTTTGTGCACAGTGATGTCGGCTGGGCGGAGGCGGCGCATGTAGTCGTATTGGGTTTGATTACGCTCGGCCGTGTGATGCTGCTCATTGGTCTGGCATCTGTCGTGTGGGTACCGATTGCGGTCTGGATAGGATTGCGTCCCCAGTATTCGCAACGAGTGCAGGCGGTCGCACAATTTTTGGCGGCATTTCCTGTCAATCTGATGTTCCCGGTAGTTGTGTACATGTTGGTGACGCTAAAGCTCAATCCGAACATCTGGCTCAGTCCCCTGATGGTATTCGGCACCCAGTGGTACATCCTATTTAACGTCGTGGCCGGTGCATCGACCATTCCGAACGAGTTGCGTCTTGCGGCTGATAATCTTGGTTTGAAGGGGTGGCTCAAATGGAAGCGGGTATATCTTCCGGCCGTATTCCCAGCCTATATCACCGGCGCCATTACCGCCAGTGGCGGTTCGTGGAACGCCAGCATCGTTGCTGAGTATGTAACTTGGGGCAAGACTACTTTGGTCGCGGATGGGCTGGGCAGTTACATCAAGCAAATGACTGACGCTGGCGATTTCCACCGCATAGCGCTAGGCATAGGGGTAATGTGCGTCTTCGTGATGTTGTTGAACCGCTTCTTCTGGCGCAAACTGTATTTGCTGGCCGAAGACCGTAGCCTTTGAGGAAGAGTCATGACAGAAAATATACTGATGGAACTGAATGGCGTTGCCAAGTCCTTTCGCAGCGCTGACGGTGCACCACGTCTCATCCTAGATGATGTTAATTTTTCATTGGCAAAAGGTGAAATCGTCGCGCTGCTTGGAAAGTCGGGTTCCGGTAAATCAACCTTGCTGCGTATCATGGCTGGACTGATTCCAGCTGATGCAGGTAAAGCCAGATACCGGGGCAAAAATATCCGCGGCCCGGCAACTGGCATAGCGATGGTATTCCAATCGTTTGCGTTGTTTCCGTGGCTCACTGTGCAGCAGAACGTCGAGCTTGGATTGGAAGCACAAGGGATATCGCCCGCGGAGCGGGAAAAGCGCGCCGACGCCATGCTGGAGCTGATGGGCTTGGCCGGTTTTGGTGGCGCTTTACCCCGCGAACTATCGGGTGGCATGCGGCAGCGAGTTGGTATCGCGCGAGCGCTCGTGACCAATCCAGACGTATTGCTGATGGACGAGGCATTTTCTGCTCTCGACGTATTGACGGGTGAGACGCTACGCAACGACATTCTGGACCTGTGGGATAGCAACAGGATTCCAACCAGAGGTATTCTGATTGTGTCACACAACATCGAGGAAGCGGTCATGATGGCTGACCGGATTATTATTCTATCGAGCGGACCTGGAAGAATTCGCAATGAAGTCAAAATCGAACTACCGCGGCCTCGCACGGTCGATTCAACGCAGGTCAGAGCCCTCATCGACGAAGTGTACGGTCTGATGACAATGCGCCCGATTCATGAAGCCCCCCCCGGAGTTATTCTCGCGACACATTCCAACTATCGTTTGCCGGAAACCGATGTGAGCCGTATTGAAAGCATCCTTGACCTACTCGCCGATGCGCCATTTAACGGAAGAGCGGATTTGCCACACCTTTCAGAAGAAGCGGAACTATCTGATGAGGAGTTGTTCCCGACATACGAAGCGCTGGGCTTACTTGGTTTAGCCTATGTGGAAAAGGGGGACATCTCGCTTACTCCATTGGGCCAACGCTACGCAGAAGCCGATAGACCGCTACGACAAGAAATCTTTGGGCAACAGCTGTTGACCCATGTTCCTTTGGCGGCACGCATTCGCCAGCAACTCGAACAGGAGCCAACAGGTTCCTCACCAGAAGAGCCCTTCATTGAACTATTGGAGGAGTTCTTGAAGGAGGATGAAGCGAAGCGAGTGCTGGAAGTTGCCGTCGAATGGGGGCGATATGGGGAGGTCTACGAGTATGATTTCCACACTGGCAGGTTGAAGCTGCCTGACCAAGAAGGAATGTAATTTCGCCTGTTCTGACCACCACTGACGAAGAGGAATTGAACGACACCGAATGCCAGCAATATCTACACGATGGTGTTATCCAACTTAGATAACCTGTCGCTTTGATTTGGCTTGTCGCGGTATCCCGCAGAGCGTGGTGACACAAGTAATGTTTGTGCGCTACCGCGATGGACAGTTAGATGCCGTGCTAACAATGTTCAGGCCTCTTCAGCGCGGATATGAGGTATTCGCACCCAGTCCCGCTCCTTAACCCGTGATACGAAATTGCTCCCTGTCCTTGCCATCAAGCCAGCGCGGCGCGCGGCCTCGGCCAGTCCACGTCTCACCCGTTTCAGGGTTCTTGAATTGTGCTGGTACCGAGCCCTTGGCTTTTGCCGGCTTCGCACGGCCTCCGGCGGCGAGGTCCCCCGCGGTAATTCCATGCAACTGCATCAGTTCCTTGATTTTCTGAATCGCAGCACTGATTTCATCTTTGCGGGCAGCTTCGGCCAATGATTGCAATTTTGCGATTTGTTCAACATACTCTGCGTACGATGTCATAGTGTCTCCAAGGGGATAAGTGGCTAAAACGGTTGAATATACGCGCAATGTAACGTAAGCGCATGAAAAAAGTAAGCTTGGAACGAGTATTATCCCAGTTTATAGGTGGAGTGGTGAGTTTATTCAACTGGAGCCGGCATGCTCGTGCTGATGGGTGCAGTTTTTGTCGTTCATGCTCATAACCGTCGGCATTCGACCAGGTGCATCCATTTAGCAGACAACACTGTGTTGATTAATTTGAGTGGCGCATAGAATGAATTTTTCAAAAGGACTATCAGCTGATGCCTTGCTCATCGATTAAGTTCCACAACCGCTTAGTCCCCCGCGCCAAGAAAACGTTTAGCGTAGTGGCGGGCGTAGCCCTAGCCAGCCTATCGGTTCATTGCGCGGCAGCGACCGCAGACAGTTCTGCCAAGGGAGGTACACTCGATTTCAGTAGCTGCGCTAAGCCGGTGTGGCCCAAGGAAGCACTTGATGCAAAAAAAACCGGAACGGTTAGGCTTGCCTTGCTAATTGGGCGCGATGGAGCCGTTATACAATCTAAGGTTGTCAAATCTAGCGGTCACGTGGAACTAGATGAGGCGGCGCGTGTGGGCATCTCCAAATGCTCCTTCATCCCTGGCACGACGGACGGTGGTCCGGCCGAGGGATGGTTGCTGTTGCAATACGTTTGGACTCAAGACTGATAAGGAATTTTAAGGAAGCCAGAATTCTGTTAGCCGCGAATGTGGCCAATAGCCCATAGTTCCGGCATATAGGCCTGATTGGTGGTAGACAGCAACCGGCCAAGAGCGGTAGGACGTTGGTAAGACATCGGGAATGCAGATTAATAATGTGATGCAGAATACTAGATATTTAAAATGACCAGCTATTGCCTGAAATATTTCCCTCCGCTGCCGGAAGAAAGGCCGTCAGATGTCCACCCGAATCAGTGGTACTGAGGGCTACGCCGAAGAGGCCAGATTTCTGGTGGAACGGTGGAAAAACATATCTTTTGAGTCCCAACATCAGATTGTTCTCGACCTCATACCTACAGTCACAAGCAAAGTATTGGATATCGGCTCAGGTATTGGTACTGATGCGGCCGCATTTTTCGCAATGGGCCATCAAGTAGTTGCCGTCGAACCGACTGAGGAGTTACGTACTCCTGGTATCGAGTTGCACATGGAATATGGCATTGAGTGGCTCGACGATAGCCTTCCAGATTTGTCAATCCTTCGAGCGAGGAAGGAGGCGTTTGATGTCATTATGTTGACGGCGGTGTGGATGCACCTCGATGAAGTACAGCGTTGCCGAGCGATGCCCGTTATCGCTTCATTGCTCTCTGCAGCGGGTATCATAATTATGTCGTTGCGCCATGGCCCAGTTCCAAACGGTCGACGCATGTTTGAAGTCACGGCGGCGGAAACCATCGAACTGGCGGCGCTGCAAGGCTTACAGCTTGTTCTCAACATTCGCACGCAGTCTGTCTCGATAGAGAATCGTATTGCAGGTGTGAGTTGGACGCGCCTGGCATTTCGCAGGTAAATGACTGTAAGAGAAAGAAGAAGCTACGACTGCGGTGAAGAGCATACCGTTCGACGTAACTGTGGCTGATGGAATCAAACTTGCGATTACCAAACTGTAAGTGTGGGCAATGATGTTCCTAGAGGGCGCCCAGCGCCGCCTATCTACCTCCGAGTACGTGAGCTAACGCAGCGAATTCCGCTGACTTACGCAATGACCGATGACCATCGATGTCTGCTTTGGGGCGTTATCCGTCCGTCGCGATAAGCACAATCCGGTTCCCATGACTCAAGCCGTCACAGCGCGTAGGTCAGCTCGTACCAGCCCGTCATACTCGCCTCTGATTGCTAAAAACACCGGGCGTTGCCCTCTGAGTAAGGCGTTCGACTGCGGTTGCTGCGACATTGCACATTTTTGGTGTGGTAGCTTCGGTGCGACGACCTAGCGGTCCTTAAATTTCGGGCGTCTTCAGTAGTTACAACTGCTTACCAGTGATACAGCTCTACGGCTACCGAGTTGACGTGGCGCGTATTACTCTGTCCGTACACTACATCACATGTACATTCACAGGGGGCCCGGCAAGAAATGAATCAAATTGTTGCGGCCACCGGTAGATGGATATGTTGGCAGTGTCGCCAAATGGAATCCCTAAATTTAATCCCAACCAATGCTGCGCGCCCCAAACCAACGATTTTTTAGGATATCGATGCGATGGTGATGAGGTTGCCGAACCGTTTTAAATTCATATGATTACCCCCATGCAAAAAACTAAACTCGGCTGGATAGCTGTCCTCGGGCTGTCCTTGACGGGCTGCGCCACCCAATATCGGGCCGCGGAACAGCCCTGGCCCCGATATGGTACCGTTGGACAGCCGGAATACCAGACCTTCGAACAACCACGAACCGAATATCGGACCGTCGAGTCCCCTCGGCAGGATTGCTGGAATGAACAAGTTCCGGTCCAATCGGTAGACTCGGGCTACGGCGGTGCCATTCTCGGTGGTATTGCCGGGGGAATTCTGGGAAATCAGATTGGCCGCGGTAATGGCAAGACAGCCGCCACTGCGGTAGGTGCTATCGCCGGCGCAATGGCCGGTGACCGCATATCTTCGGATTCGGCCGGCTACAGGACGGTTCAGCGATGCCGCACGGTAATTGACCGGAAACAAATTCCTGTGGTAATCGAACAGGGGCGTGTCCTTCGCGAGGCTCCTGATGAGGAACGTTATTACAACGACCGCGACGACCGCCGCCGTCGCAATGAAGGGAACTATTGAATATTCTTTCGTCCCGTGACGGGGGCAGGCAGGTGACTCGCGATTCCGCCCCGAAGGAAGGCGGATGTTTCCACTTTTTGTTGTCGGCGAAATAGTAAAAGCGGTGGTTCTTCAGTTTCGCACTGTGCGGCTTCCTGACATTAAACAAACGGCTGTCAAATTCGCTACCCACATCCAAACCAGCCCGAAAAGCTTGCTGCGGGATACACCAGGGTGTCGGCATTGCTATAGCTTCTGGAATGCTCTCGCGACGGCACATCCATTCTTTTATTTGTAGAAGTTACATCCCTCGGGCCAAAGTGCCCCCTACCATTTGCACTTTGCAAACGTCGCACGTTGACCCGATGGTTTAGCGATATTTTCTGCCAAACCACACGAGCATTCTGGGTCACGCAACTGCGCCAGAACCGTAAGCCAGACTTTAAGCGGATGTTGCCCACTCCTACCTCACCTCTAGCTTCTGCCCAGTGTGCGCCCTTGGTATCCCGCTTGGCGCTCTTACTTCTGTCGGCCGCGGGGTGTTGAGCCCTCTCCTCCAACAAACTCGTATACGATTCACAGTTATATCCGTTGGCCTTCCCTCTAGGTGCATAACCCTTCTCAAACCCAAACGGCTTCCGATAGTGCAAGCAGCGAGCCAGTTCAAAGATTCGATTGAAAGAGCACTCTTCTCAGACGAGACGGGAATGAATCGTTTGTTTATCTCCCACGGAAATCCCTTACCTGGGACGAAGTTTGGCCTACAATTACGAACCGAACCAACGAGCTGACCAACATGCAAAAAGGTGTCACCTACGCGCTTCTTGCCGCCATCACCTTTGGCGCCAGTACTCCTTTTGCAAAGCTATTGGTAGGTCAAGTAGCACCACTCGAGCTTGCTGGACTCCTGTACCTCGGTAGTGGTATTGGGCTGTCAGTCTGGTTCGGGATTCGTGCCCTAGCCACCAACCACCAAAAGACCTCCGGCGACCGAATCAACTCTCGTGACGTACCATGGTTGGCAGGAGCGACCTTGTTCGGTGGGGTCGCAGGTCCCGCGCTCCTTATGCTTGGCCTCGCGCTCACTCCGGGCTCGTACGCATCCCTGCTTCTTAACATGGAAGGGGTATTGACCTCACTACTTGCCTGGTTCGTATTCAAAGAAAATTTTGACCATAGAATATTTATCGGCATGTTGCTGATAGTTGCTGGTGGCGTAGCATTGACCTGGGACCAGGTACCTGCAGAGGGGCTACCATGGGGCTCGTTTGCCATTATTGGCGCCTGCCTTTGCTGGGGCATCGATAACAACCTCACCCGCAAGGTCTCTGCCAGCGATGCGGTGCAAATAGCTGCGACAAAAGGATTGGTCGCCGGCGCGGTAAATCTTGCTATCGGCGCGTCGCTAGGTCTTACGCTGCCAGCGCTTACAACTGTGCTGATGACGGGCGTGGTCGGTTTCTGTGGATTCGGCCTTAGCCTGGTGCTCTTTGTCCTTGCCCTTCGTAACTTGGGGACCGCTCGCACCGGCGCGTATTTTTCGGCCGCGCCCTTTGTTGGTGCCGTGGTTTCACTCATACTGCTCGGTGAAACGCCAGCCGCCGGATTTTGGCTGGCTGCGGCGCTGATGGGGGCGGGCATTTGGTTGCACCTCACAGAAAGTCATGGCCACGAGCATACCCATGAGGAAATGGAGCACGCTCACCAGCATTCACACGACGAACACCATGGACATGAACATGACTTCCCGTGGGATGGCAAAGGCTCGCATACTCACTCCCATAGACATTTCCCGCAGACACACGTGCACGCACATTACCCGGACATCCATCACCGACATCGTCACTGAGCCTACCGTTCTCTTCTCCCATTGAGTCGCTCGAAGCTGAGAACATACCGCTGTCCAACGGTAAGTACGTGGAACACTTTACGGCGCATCGTTTCGATGCCGCCCAAGGATTCGTTTCGCATTCCCGAGCTGCCGAAGGCCCAGGCTTTGGCTGAGCGAGTGGAGAGGGCATCCCGCTGAGCTAGGGGGGAGATGTTGCGGACCTGGTCCACGTCGTTCAAGCGCTGGCTGATTGAAAATAAGAGCCGACTGCTCAAGGGCGTTAGCAGCGACCGCCGGCATGTCCGCGAAGGCGCCATCGCCTGTGAGCATCTGCCTCTCGACGTCCGGAGCTGGGGCAACCTGCGCGAACGCCATTTCAATGAGCTTGCACCGTCGATGTATCACTTTGAAGAAGCACCGATGGCGCGTGCTTTCAAAAAGGTATTCGAAAAGTGGCTGGGCGAATCGGCAATGTCGGTGACGATTGCACCCTAAGCCCCAGGCATAAATGACGAAGCCGCCTAGTTGCGGCTTTCGTTTAGTTCGCGGCGGCTGGGTACGGACGTGGTCGTACTCTCATCGCCATGTGCTCCTGTCATGAAGCAAGTCAGGGGGACGCGGATGGCGGCGCCTGCCATCCAACCAGTTCGGCGGTTCGGCGCATTACCCACCGGGCCTCTGGCTCGGATACCCAGCCCGTTGCAATCAGCCGCGGCAAATATTGGTCGAGAATCTCAGTCTCTGACAGGTGCGAGCGTTTCCCGGCTTTGGACTCAAGGGACTTTACGGCCAGTTGTTGCGCAATGTCTTCGCAGTTGTTCCAGCGCTCGAGTAGCTCCGGCGGTGAGCAGCCAGGGCTGTAGAAACGGCCTTGGTACCGATTCATGGAAAATTTAGGCTGGGCGCCTGAAACGGCGCTTAAGTTGCTTGGACGTGGGAAATCAAATGGCAGCGCGGCAAAGAGCACCGCTTCCGATTCATTTTGCTGCTCATCGTCGAGTTCAGTATTCATAGTGCCTTTTGCATCGATATTGGCCTCTCCCCATCATACTCCAGCGTCGAGTTCTCGGCCTAGAAGGCGGCGATGAATATCCTCGAATGGTCATGCTGGGTAATTTCCCGAGCCCGTACTGCGAAGCCGCGTTTAACCGGACTCGGCACACCCACGACGGTGGCCACGGGATAGCTCAATCTGGGGTCTAGGTACGACGCTATCAATTTATTTGTGCAACATAGCCATCTGAATCGGTCACAAAGCATATTTTGAAAAGAAACCCGACTAGGGGGGGGGCGAGTCTGCGAACCTCGGCACAGAATGCTATTTGTCGGCGGACGGCATCTCGCTGTGGTACTTCGACCATAGAGGTGACGTAAACGTCGAGCTTAACAACTATGCTAATATTGCCTAAATAATATTGAAAGGGCAAAACTCTTGAGCAATCCCGTCATCTTGCTGGGCGATAAGACGAGCCACGGCGGCACTGTCGTCACCTGCTCACCGCTATCGGATACTCATGGCAAAGGCTGGGCTCGTGTCGGTGACATGGCTTCTTGCCCGCGTTGTAAGGGGGTGTTTCCCATCAGCCAAGGCGACTCCAGCCTCATCGATGCTGGCAAGGCAGTGGCCTACCATGGCTGTAAAACCGCTTGTGGCGCCACGCTAATCTCAAGCCAGATGTACACCCTAACGACGCCATCGGGCGGCGCCGCGCCTGGCGCCACCAGCAGTCTCGCGCCAGGTGCTCTGATGCAGGGCTTTGGTATTATTCATACCGGGCTGGCCAGCGCATACCAAGATGAACCCCTTGCGGACGACTCCGAACGCTTCCGCGGTCGGTTTCAGGTCGTTGACGCTATAACAGGTGAACCCGTACGTAACTTGGACGTGCGTGTACGGTCGACTGATGGCAAATATATCACGGGTAGTACTGACGACGATGGCTTTACTCAGTGGGTAGAGCGGGACGACCTCGAGTCGCTTGCATTCGACCTGATTCAGGATGTTGACGCATGACGGGGCCAAATAGCACCCCACCGACAGGGCAAGCGCCGTTGGCCGTGGGAGGCATGAGCAAGGAAGGCGCTACGACCGTCGTGCCGATTAACAAGCCGCAGCTCGATTTCCCCGATAAGAAGGTCGTATGCTCGGCCGTGTGCAAATGCCAAAAAATGCCGGGAATTGGTGCAGACGGCCGGTCCCTGAAACAAGAATGTGTCTCGGCTCGATTGAAAGCTCTCGATGTGATTCTTGACCACCGAAGTCTATACAAGGCGGAGTTCACATACGATATGACGAAACGGCCCCCAGAGCCTTTTCTGGATAAGGTCGTGGATACGAAGAGCAGAATCCTATGGCCCGGCTGGACGAAGACACTTTGGCCGAAAGACTCAAGCCGCCCTGTGCCTTACAAGCCAGGTCAAGGCTACACACGGAGGCCGGATGTCATTATCGTCGAGGACCCGACGAAGCCTCCTACACAGGACAACATCAAACAGGTGGTGGAGATAAAATTTCCTGGGGACCCTTTCCGCCCCGGCCAGCAACAGGACTACATAGTCATAGCCGGGGATAGGAAGAAAATGGTGACGTTGGCTCCTGACCAATGCGACTGCGACCAAACCGAGCCTAAGCTACCAGAAATTCCGGTAGAGCAGCTCGGACAGGCCGCCGCTATTCTTGGGATAATCTACATGGCTGTTTTTAAAAGACCGCCGCCTGGCGGCGTGCCCGCATATTGAGGATTTGACATGACTGACTTGCCATTTGACCTGCAGACACTGATGCGCGAGCACCCCGAGGCCATGAATGTACCTGGGGGCTTGCTTACCAAGAAAGGGCCACAGGACTATGTCGGCGGCGTGCCGGCAATTGCCGGCACCCTTTTCTTTAGGGATGCACATCTGCCAGCCGTCCGCGATGCCATCAGCGCTTGTTTCGAAGAGTTCCAGGCGAAGGCAAAACCTGAGCTGACTTGGCTCTACCGGGAGGAACCGCCAGAGGGCCCGGAGAAAATGAGTTATGTGGAGGCAAAACCGCTGAAAAAAATGCTGGAACGTATGGACGTAAACGATGCTGTGAGTTTTCACTACACCAGTGGTGTGAAGGCGCAGGACGCCGGTCCATGGGAGTTTCAAGTCGTCGGTCTTCAGGCCTGGCGAGCGGCGATGGGAGGTTGGGGGTTATGCGGGCTGCGGTTTAGCCTTCCCATCTTGTTTAGCGAAGAAAATCCTGGGCTTTTCCAGGAGCTCTTCGTCAGCTTTGCACGGCGCCTGTGTGCCGTACACGGGTACGGCGGCTACAGTCTCATCCTGTCAGCCGCTCGCTATGACGAGAACCAGGCATTTGAGATATTTCTGACGTCCAAGTTCAAGGGGTTTGATGCAGGCCATCTTGTCGCCGGCGCAGCCACTGCGGACCTGGGCATTAAGACCGTAGGCTGGCTCACGGCCATAGACAATGATTACGTGGAAAAAGTCGGAGGCATATCAACCATTCGTTCGGAATTACCTATGGACTGGTTTGGCCTGTTTGACTATGGAACTGGACTCGTCATACAGGGCGGCCCCCAACCCGACGCCGCACCTGCTGACTTTCCGATGCCTGCGCGGTTGGTGCTTCCCAATATGCTCCTCAAACCTATTAGGACTACGGAAATTGGAATGCACTATGCATCCGCAGGGATTGAGCCTCGATTGATTGGCGTGGCTGCGGATGAGTGGCTGAAACGATTCGATGTCGAGGACAACGAGCTAATGGCGTACAAGGCTAAACTACTGGACGAGCCGAAATTTACTGAGCTACCAATCCTTCCGACTCTCCGCTGACTGTTTAAACAGCGGGCATTGGCCCTAGCCGACATGAAAAACCTCCACGGCGGTGTGCACGTGGAGGTGAGGTCTGGCGGTGTGCGCGCCGGCAACTTGCGTAAAGGCGTTCTATTGCGGTGCTGCGACATTGCACATTCTGGGCGTAGTAGTTTTGGTGCGACGATAGTAGCTCAGCGAACATTGCGCCTGTTATCGCGCCAATGCCGGTATTCGCGGTGGGGCTCTTCCCATGACCGACCTAGTTGCCCTGCAAACCGCCAGCAATGCCTCCAATGATTGCTGCACCATGATATAGCACTTGAATCTGCTCATTACGCCACTTTTGGCGAGAACCTTCAGCTTAAAAAAGTTCACGTTGCTTGACACCTGGAATCTTCGGTGCCGGCTCTCCGCACATCAGGTCGGCCGGATACGGCTGAAGATATGTCCTTGCGCGTTCTGGGTCTTTGCAACCAAGCCACTCGTCGTATTCGCTGGTTGGGACAATGACTAACGAACGCTTCTCCTCTCCAGGGCGATGGAAGCGACTCATGAAGGGATGGTCGTCGGCGTTAATGGTCAGCTGGGTGAACGAAAATGTTCTCTTCCCTTCCTCCTCGACCCATTCCCGGTAGAGGCCGGCGACGGCAAACGGTTCGCCGGTGGCCATTCCAATAGACCATCGCACATGCGTTGATTGTTCCCAGTTTGGCTCGAAGAAGCGGACCATTGGAACGAGGCAAAGTTGAGATTTGGCCCAAGCGGACTTGTACGTCCTCAGTTGGCCAACTGTCTCCGCACGGGCATTCATCGTCGTGAGGCGCTGGCCGGGTGGCATGTGCCGCTTGGGGACGAACCCGTATGTGCCAGTCAGACCTTTGCGATTGCCGGCCTGGTCATGAACGATGATTGGGCCAACGTAGTCCTGGTACAGCTCATCACGCCAATCGTCGCTGTCCTCCATGGAAGTGCGAAAGAAGTCGAAGGCCACTTGCCGTGAGACAGTTACGTAGTTGACGCACATGGCGTTCTCCGGGTTGAAAGCTGATGTCTGATTTTATCCGGCATTTTGGAATATGGGCGTCCATCGTTTTTTCATTGTCAATATAGAAAATTTGACTTCTGGACATTGCATGCGGAGCCGGATATTCTTTGCATACTATATCTTGCGCAGCATGTCAGAGGTGCATATGCTTCAGGTCTTAGCGGAGGTGGGGTGATGCACATTACCAATTGAGCCGGGCGTGTGCGAGTAGACCCCTCCACACCTCCGACTGAAAACAAAGGAGCTCGCATACGGCGTGCTTGATTACAACGTGTTGTTCACATCGCAGCTACCCCAGACAAATGACCTTTGAAGTCACTCCGCTCATACCCGTTATCGGCACTGTTGCCGCTGCCATTGTCGCAGGTGGAATCGCACGCGCAAACCTCATTGCATCCAAGGAGACAAAGGTCTCGGAGTTTCGCCAAGCCTGGATTAATGCATTGCGCGACGACCTAGCTGCGCTGTTTTCAAATACAAGGACATTGGCGCGTTCGGTACAGGAGTTTCGAGCGCCGCAGTGCGACGAAACTGAAAAATTCGGTATTGACAAAACTAAAATTACCGTCGTTCGCCATGACGCAGCTGAAACTTATCACCGCATTCGGCTGCGTCTAAATGCATCCCAAGATGACCACAAAGAGTTGCTGCGCCTGTTGAGTTCAATGATGGGCGCGCAGCAGAGTTATATAGTCAACAAAGATGGCGACGTGGCTGGGCCTATTGCTGCGGTGGAGAAGGCAGCGTCCTATGCCGAGGGAGTGCTGAAGAGCGAATGGGAAACGGTCAAGCTTGGTGAGCGCGCGTATAGAGACTCTCTTCTCGCTACCAAATGCACATTGGTAGGTTCGTTTGCGGTCCTGGCGATTCTTGTGGTCGGCCTACCAATCTATGTTTACTCGTCAGCTGGTGTACGAGAAGCTAAGGCGGCTGCTCCGGCGACGGCCGTTCAACCGACACCGGGTGCCGTCGCCAAGTCTCCAGGCCTTTCTCCCGCTGCCGCGCCAGCAAGATGAAAGCCCGCACGGTGGCGGCAGCTAGAGGCGTGTAGCATCACACAACAAGATGCAAGACGTTAAGCGAGCAAGATGCTACATTGTATGGCGACAGCCGGATACGGCCAAAAGCGGCCATTTGGCGCAGCGTGACAATGTGTGAGAATTTTTACTTGGCAATCCGCTATGCTCTTGTGCCGCTATCGGCCAATAGCAGACCTCCCTCCTTAGCCTCAAATTTCTCAAAATATGCATTTAATACCCTTAAAGTCGGACACGGGAATTTCTATCGTTCCGGTTGTTGTCGAACATGCGGAGGCGCTGGCATTGCTGGTGCAGCAAAATGCTGAGTACCTTTTTCAGTATCTACCTGCTTTATCAGCTTTGTCTTCCGCTGAAGTAGCCAGGACGCATCTCTTGACCGCCGTCGAACAAGCGTCCACCAGTGAAATATTTGAATGGCATATCTTCGTAGACGACACCCTATGCGGTGCCATTCGGCTCAGAGACATTGATGAAGGGGACAGAAAGGCAAAAATCGGCTACTTCATCGCGCGAACATTCTCAGGCAGAGGTATTGTTACTTCAGCTGTGCGTACCGTCCTCGCCCACTGCTTTGGAGAATTGAAATTAAACAGAATTGAGCTCCGTTTTGCTGCCGGGAATGAAGCTAGCAAAAGAGTTGCAGAGCGATTAGGTTTCGTGCGTGAAGGAGTCTTGCGGCAGGAGGAATTTCTGAATGGGGTATTTGTTGACCAACACGTGTATGGATTGTTATCTAGAGACTTTGCGGTGCCTGCACAGAGCTGAGTTTTAGGCCAATCCGAGCGTAGGCTGATGTCGTCAAAGTACCATGAAGGGCGGCTTTGGGGCGGTACCTGCCAACGACTGCAACCGGCCAGAAGCAGCCATTCGCGTTTTCGTGACAATGCGTGCCTTTTCTCGCTTGCTAATTCGATATGCTCATGGGTCGCTGGCGGCCAAAAGCAGCCCCGTCATTTTTATTCCTAAAAATTTAGATAAATGAAGAAATCAAAAGGTATTGCAATCGTTGCAGGTATTTTTGGTTTGAGCAGCGCTAGCCTCTGCCTTGGCCATCAATATGGCGTGTCAGCCGGAATGGCCGGAGTCGCTTTTTTGTATGCGGCCATTGCATACCGAATGAAAAAGACTGGACAGTAGCTTTGAGACTTTAACGCCAGATACTGAGTTTTCGGCTCACTTGTACTTCCGCTTTTGGGCGATAGCAGCCGCTTCGCGAAGGTCATTTATGTACGTGAACTTCGCCATTACCCCCTTGCTTTCAATGAAAATTCCGAGATTTGGTGTCCAGCTCCCCGAGCATGTGGCTCAGGTCCACAAGCCTCTTGGCAACCAGGTGTCGTACGTTGCGCTCAGACTGCCACACACCGTAGACGCCAAGTAGCTTGGCACCCATCAGCTCCCTGCGCTGCTGCTCGACAAGGTTGGGCCAGCAAATGACGTTCACGGTGCCGGACTCATCTTCAATGGTCACGAATACCACGCCCTTGGCGGTCTCCGGCCGCTGGCGCACCGTGACGATGCCGCAGCCACGTGCGAGCCTGCCATTGTCAAACTGGTTCAAAACTTCCGCAGGTAGGAACTTCATTGCAGCGAGTCGCGCGCGCAGGAGTGCAAGCGGGTGGCGCCCCAGTGTCAGTCCCAGGTGCCTGTAGTCGGCCACGATGTTTTCCGCTTCACTCGGCGCTTCCATCTCGACCGGCTCTTCAACGACCGTGGCGGACCGTAGCAGCCCTTTGTCAGGCACGCTTGCTACCGCTTCCCACAATGCTTGGCGGCGGTTGCCAGAGAGCGATTCAAGGGCGTTGGCGCTCGCCAGTGCGTTGAGGTGGCCTGCATTCAGATTCGCCCGTGATGCTAGGTCGGCCGTGGTTTCGAACTGCTGGATGGCGCGCGCCTCCTCAATGCGCCAGGCCGCCTCTTGCTCGAGGCCTTTGATGTTGTTGAGGCCCAGACGAACGGCCGGCTGCGAACCTTTTGCAATGAATTCAAGCTGTGCATCCCAGTTGCTAACGGACACATCGACAGGGCGCACCTCCACGCCGTGGCGGCAAGCATCCTGTACGAGGGAGGAACGCGAGTAGAACCCCATTGGCTGACTGTTCAGCAGCGCGGTCAGGAACGCTGCTGGCTCATGGCACTTCAGCCAACTCGAGGCATACGCCAGAAGTGCAAAAGAGGCAGCATGAGACTCGGGGAAACCGTACTCGGCGAACCCTCTAATTTGGCCGATAATTGATGTCGCGAACTCAGCGGTGTAGCCCCTTTCCGCCATGCCCTGCATTAGCTTGTCTTCAAACTGCTCGAGACCGCCTTTACGCTTCCATGCCGCCATCGCTCTGCGCAATGCATCAGCTTCACCAGGTGAAAATCCTGCTGCAACCATGGCGATTTGCATGACCTGTTCCTGGAAAATCGGAATGCCCAAGGTGCGTTCAAGGACTGACTCGATTTCAGGACTTGGATACGACACCGGGTCGATACCCTGGCGGCGGCGTAGAAATGGATGAATCATCCCGCCCTGAATGGGGCCCGGACGAATGATGGCAACCTCAATGACGAGGTCGTAAAACGTGCGGGGCTGAAGCCGCGGTAGCATCGACATCTGCGCGCGCGACTCGATTTGGAATACGCCTACCGTGTCGGCCTGGCAAATCATCTCGTATGTGGCTGGGTCTTCAGCCGGAACGTCGCCGAGCTCGAACCGCGCTCCACGCTGCTCCGATACAAGGTCAAGTGCACGCCGGATACACGACAGCATCCCAAGTGCGAGTACGTCGACCTTGAGGAGACCGACGGCATCGATGTCGTCCTTGTCCCACTGGATAATGCTACGTTCCGCCATCGCAGCGTTTTCGATAGGCACCAGCCTGGACAACTTGGTGTGGGAGATGACGAACCCGCCTGGATGCTGTGAAAGGTGGCGCGGGAAACGCATTAACCTGTCGGCCAACTCCGCCCACTTCTCAGCGATGGGTGAGTTTGGGTCGAAGCCGCACGAGACCAG
This sequence comes from Janthinobacterium sp. PAMC25594, assembly GCF_019443505.1. Taxonomy (NCBI): domain Bacteria; kingdom Pseudomonadati; phylum Pseudomonadota; class Betaproteobacteria; order Burkholderiales; family Oxalobacteraceae; genus Janthinobacterium; species Janthinobacterium sp. PAMC25594. Next base: position 1,819,889 of record NZ_CP080377.1, on the reverse strand, counting down.
GCGCTCTTGAAGGTCCGATTTCCCACCCCAACCGTGGGAGGCCTTCGCGACCTTATCTACGACCGAGAGGTCAACGCCCAGGGCCTTTCCGACATCGCGTAGCACGCTGCGCGGTCGATACGAAATGACTACGGCTGTAAGGGCGGCACGCATCCGACCGTATTTCTTGTAAATGTACTGAATGACCTCTTCGCGCCGCTGGTGCTCGAAATCGATATCGATATCAGGCGGCTCGTTTCTCTCCTTTGAGATGAACCGTTCAAACAATAACGTGCCGCGCGATGGGTCGACTTCCGTGACGCCCAGACAGTAGCATACAGCCGAATTTGCGGCCGAGCCACGGCCCTGACAGAGAATGTGCTGCGACCTGGCGAACCGCACGATATCGAAGACCGTTAGAAAATACGATTCGTACTGGAGTTCGGCGATGATGCCAAGCTCGCGTTCCAGTAGCGCCTGGACGTTCTCTGGGATACCTGCCGGGAAACGCCAGTGCGCGCCAATGTATGCCTCTCTGCGAAGGTACGACGTCGCCGTTTCGCCGTCAGGAACCAATTCTTGCGGATATTCATATCGCAGCTCATCGAGTGAGAATTCACAAAGCTGCGCGACCCGTACCGATTCGTCGAGCGCTTCCCGCGAGTAGAGGTTACCCAGGCGTACTCGGGAACGCAGATGTTGCTCAGCGTTTGGCGCCAGCCGGTACCCGCATTGTGCGACCGGTATGCCATGGCGGATTGCAGTCATCGTGTCTTGAAGGGGCTTGTATGAACGGACGTGCATGCAGACATCACCGGTTGCGACGACGGGCATCCCGAATTCCTCGGATATACCGGACACCAGTGCCCGATGCTTTTCGTCCTGGGCGCGGTGGTGCAAGGTGAGTGCGATGCGGGCGCGACCAGGTACACATTGAATCAGCCACGCAGCTTGGCGTTCCACCTCATCATAGCTGGCGTTGTATTTCGGCACGAGAATGAACTGACAATCTGGCAGGCTCCGCAAATGCACCAGGTCACCAACCGGCGAGGCGATATCGCGGGGCAGGACTAGGTAGGAACCTTTTTCAGTACGAGTCCGCGCGACGGTAATCAGTTCGCTGAGGTTCCCGTATCCATTTCTATTCGTCGCCAGGATGATGAGAGCGAAAGGAGAACTTCCATCCTCGGGAGTCACCGTCATTTGACTGCCGATGACCAGATGGATTCCGAACTCCTTGGCGGCGATGTGGGCCTTGACGACGCCGGCCAAAGTGCATTCATCCGTAATCGCGATGGAAGCGTATCCAAGTTTTGCGGCGCGTGCGACCAGTTGTTCAGGAGCCGAAGCGCCTCGCAGGAAAGTGTAGTGGCTGAATACCTGAAGCTCGGCATAGTCGGGTAGTACTGGGGCCGGCAAGGGGAGGGAAGTGGTGTTCATGGCTCAGGCGTATAGACCGTGCAGATACCAGCGGGCCTCCTTCGTCCGTTCGAGATAGACCCAGTAGCAGGACGCGTCGGTGCCCTGCGCAATGAAATAGTCGCGCGCCGCCGTTTGGTCGTTCCACCATCCGGCCTCGAGACGCTCCGGACCTTGAATAATTTTCAACGGGCTCCCGTAGAACGGCCGCTCGCCACGCATCAACAGTGGAATCGGTTTTGGCAGGAGCCAGAATGGGCGTCCTTCCAGGACTTCATCGTCATCCAATTTGCGATATTTTTCCGTAAGGGGTACCCATTCGTTGCAGACCTCGGGGCGGTAATCCTGCATTGCGGCCGGCGTCAGCACGTTCTCGGCCCCAAGGCGTGCAGTAAGCAGCTCCAGCAGCCTATGGAAGTCCTGTGGCGACCCACCTGGCTCTGGGAACAGGGACTCGTTAGGAGGAAGCATTGGTTCGATTTTTTTCGCGTCCAGCCGCAATGCGATAACGGGCGCGATGAGCTCAACCTTGCCAAGGCGCTCCTTGAGTAATCGCACCAAGTGGGCCTCGTGCCAGGCTGGCTCCGCAAGCGCGATTTCGAGTTCAGTCGGAGGCATCGCCGCACGCCCGCGCTCATGCTCCAAAACAATGGTGAAAACACGAACCGCCTGTTGGAGAGACGTCAGCCAACCCACGAGTTGGAGGATAAGTCGCGTCGCGCCATGCAGCAGAGCATCAGCATGTTCGATACGGTCGAAGGTCTCAACCCGTTCTGAGAACGTCAATGGGACTTTAATCCACTCGAACATCTCCGGCGCCTGGCCATACGCTCGGTCGAGGTCCGCAAGCAGGTCCTTGCTAGTGCGTCGAAGTAGGCCTGGGCGTGGCAGACGTTGCAATGCGCCGAGGTTCTTGGCTCCAATGCCGGCCAGCCATTCGTCGTATGCGGCGGCGGCGGGTAGCAATCCGCACGGCAGTCTGTCGAGCATGCGTTCCAGCGATTTCATAGTTAGCGCGCGCCGGCGGAACACGGCACCTTTGCGGCGAAAACTCCTGGCAAGCAGCCATGCTCCTCGCGCGGTAGGCGCTGCGCCAAGGCGCGCGGTGAAACCCAGCGCAGCAATACTGCGAGCTATGGCCCCGCAGATGGCGTGTGGCCCTTTGAATAAACGCAGGCTGGCGCTCACATCCATCAGGATAGAGAAGTCGTCTTGAAGCGTTACCTCTGGGGTGTACTGCAACAGAGCCATCGCGATGGCGTCCAGCGCCAAGGCCTCCTTCTCAAGGCTGCGCTCAAGTATCACCGTACCAGGTGCGATGGCCGACACGCCCCCAATGCGCATCCCCAAGCGCACGCCGCTGTGCGCGGCATCGGGCGATATTGCCGTGACCTGCTCCTGATGCATTACTGCATACGGACCTGGCTCAGACCAAGATGGCCGCAGCGTTTCTAATGGCAGTAGTGGAAGGTACACGCTTAACAGTAATTTCATGGTCTACATCCAGATGCTGACGACCAGCGGGCATGTCCGCAAGCGGTATAAAAAAGGGGTTGTCACAATGAGGCCCCCGACGTTTGATAATGTCGACCGACACACCGCCTAGAGCGGGCCGAAGCGCGATTCGAAGCGGTGATGGCGACGAGTCGGCGCTGCTTGAAAGCGGCCGCATCAGCCACAGCCATGTATCTGTGCTTTGGGCTGCCAGGTTCAACCGCCTCAAGGATTCTGAGCGGACGTTCGACTGCCAAAGCACGACGGCCCCGCACGAGCCGTTTTTCAATATTTGTTCCGCCGACCAGAGCGCATCGGCCGAACTGCCCGGCCGAAGCCAAAGCAGGTTGCGGTCGATAAGACCCCAGGACCTGCACGTCATGGCGTGCGGTAGATACGGCGGCTGAATCAAGGCAATGCGCTGTGTCGCCGCCAACTTGGCGAGAGCGGGTTTGAGTAACTGCATCTCGCCGATGCCGGCTTGTTGCAGCAACACTTCCACCAGGGCGGACCTGGGCCATCCACCGTTCGGCAGTTCCGCATCCAAAACCGCATGGCCCGTCGTGCAGGTCGTTGACCTGGATAGAGCGAGCTCGCTCGCACGCCACACATCCTGCAGAGGCAGTTGCAGAAGCGCGCGGGCTGAATCGCTTTGGATGAGGGGTGGGCACAGCATCGGTTTGGTTTACTTGGTTAGATTGGCAGGAGATGGTTTTTGGTAAAAAACTACTGTGTTTTTATACAGTATAATTCAACGTCAGGAAAAATACACATCTAAATTAATTTCCTATGGGATGCGTTGTACATTTCAAATGTAATGGCGAAGATGTGCATTGCAGACTTGCAGGAGCACGCGCCCGACGAAGAGTGTGGTGGGAGAGGTGATAATGATATAAACGACATGTCTACATCGTGCTATCCATTTGATACGTATAAATCGACTGACGGCACTGCGCCCTGGCCAAAAGCTCCTGAGGGTCCGCCCGAAAACGGTCAAGGAAAGAGCGAGGTTCCTTGAGGATAGTCAGTACCTGGACTGTCAAGAGACGTCGACCAGGTCCCTGCCGGAAATTTGAGCAGGCACAAGAAACCCGCACCTGTACTCGTTGTGCGGCGCGTATGATGGAGTTGTCCACAGTGCTGTCCACGCCATCTGTGGATAAATTCAGCTGTTATTTCCAACGCAATTGCTGGGTCGGCATTCGGAGATATTACTTCCCCCTTTGAAGGATTCAAACACGTCCATGCGGGCCGAGAGCGTCATTCTCAGCAGTGATACATCTCATTACAAATGATGATTGGCGAAATATGGCGCAGTGCAGCATAATTGGCCTGTCTCCTCCAACTCCTCCAAGAATTGGATTCAACCCGCCCTCCGTTGGCGGGTTTTTTTTCGTCAAAATTACGGCTTCGGAATGGATGCCGGAGGCTTGCAGCGTCAATGGGTGGGCAGATGAGCAATCGCTATGTGCCAGGCCTGCGTACTGAAGAGGCTGTGTGGTGGCCATTCACCGTACCGACTGGGTGGCCATTAGAGGAATGCATCTCGTGCGAGTGCTTTCGACGCGAATAGCCGGGTGGTGTGGGCGACTGAGAATTCAACAGGACCTGAGCCTCCTCGAATCCGGAGCCGCTCGCGCTGGCCAGTTACCTCCGTTACCACCGCGCCTACCGAAATTTTTGGGCGTAGAGACCGCGCTGAGGCGCGCCCGCTGCCGGACTCTGTGCCGGACCGCAGCCGTCATGGCGCCAGACTGCCGGCCGTAGCAGGTTGAGTCGGCCAGGGTCGCCAATATGGTCGGGTAAGTGACTAATCGAGCAATCCGGGCGGCACTGACGCATGACGTCGGGCAAGCAAACGAGTCTCGTCTACGAACCCGCGCGTCATTTGACCTTACGCTACTGCACGGACCTCGAGGTGCGAATTTGGGTACCTGATAGAATATCGCTGGTACAAATACAATTGTCATCAAGACGCCCGCCTTAGGCAGGCCGTCAGGGGCGTTGGTCCGCCTCGTGCATCCCTTAGGAAAAAGAGCTAACCTTACTGGAATTTTCTTGGAAACGGTCGTCGAAGTACTCGAGTCACTAAGCACAATCGCAGAAGGGGAGTGGGAGGCACTGACTGAGGGCAACCCGTTCGTAAGCTATCGTTTCCTTGATGCGCTACATACCTCTGGCTGCGCTTCCAACCGCACTGGATGGTCCCCACGATACCTTGTCCTGAGGCGCCAAGGCAAGCTCGCCGGCGCGATGCTGCTGTATGCCAAGTCACACTCACGAGGGGAGTATGTCTTCGACCATGCATGGGCACACGCCTATGAACGCCATGGACTCGAATATTACCCGAAGCTCGTTTCAGCCGTCCCGTTTACCGCTGTCACAGGCCCGCGGCTGCTGGCAACCAACGAAGCTGACAAGGAAATTCTTGCTCGCGCAGCGATTCAATTCGCTCAGGAAGTCGGCGTCTCATCACTACATATCTTGTTCCCCAGGGCAGAAGACCTCGAGGTGGTACGTCGTGCCGGCATGATGTTGCGGGAGGGGGTTCAATTTCACTGGCTGAACCGCGACTATGAGTCCTTTGACCAGTTCCTTGGTTCAATGGCGCGCGAAAAGCGAAAGAAGGTGAAGCAGGACCGAAGACGCGTCGCAGAGGCCGGCGTTAGCTTTCGGTTTGCCTCCGGGAAGGACATGACCAGCGAAGAACTCGATTTCTTCTACGTGTGCTATTCGGCAACCTACGAGAGCCACTACTCGACCCCTTATCTCACGAGGGAATTTTTTGCTCAGATACAAGCTTCAATAGGGAAAAATCTGCTTTTCATCTTCGCCGAACAAGCTGGCGAGCCGATAGCTGCGGCCCTCAATTTTGTCGGTCCTGACGCAATGTACGGCCGATACTGGGGCACTACCAAGTTTGTGTCGGGGCTGCATTTTGAGCTTTGTTATATGCAAGCAATCGCCTACTGTATCGATGCGTCGATTCGCGCATTTGAAGGAGGTGCCCAAGGTGAGCACAAGCTGGCTCGAGGCCTTGAGCCGACGCCCACATGGTCAGCACACTGGGTTGCAGACCGGAGGTTTGAGCATGCAATACAGGAGTTTCTCAATCAAGAGACAGGCCAGATGAGTGAATATATTGACGAGTTGGCCGATAGAGCGCCGTTCAAACGCGCTGCGAAGTAGGCCGCTTTGCGATAAGCCCCATCTTTTTTTTAACCCTTAACTCAACATCTTCGAGCATATTTCTAAGTCTAGAAATTTCTTCATCCTTGCAGGAAAGCAGCGAGTTTAACTGGATAACACGTACAGCCAACTCTCGGTTTTCCTCCGTCAATGTATCTAGTGTGGTTGTTCCATGGGACATCCTCGAAACGCGGCGATAGGCCTCCTGGCTTAGCTTGGAATCATGACCAAGCACTTTAGCCAAACCCGCCACAATGTCAGCGTAAGAAATCGGTTGACCCTTGTCGATACAGTTCTGAACTTCTTTTTCAAACCAATCTTCGGCAAATTTTCGACGGATGGCATGGACTCCAGCGCCTTTCGGTGCATCAATCGCATTAAACGCATCGGTGAAAATCGCGGTCCAGCTCTTGTCATCCATCGCCGCTCTAGTTTTTTCGGATACAAAAAGCGGAAGCATGTTAATGGATGCATTCTTTGCAGCGCGGACAAAGATATCGTCACCATAAATTGATTTGATGAACCTATTTATTTCCAGGGAAAGAGGAATTGGAATGTCAAAGAAGTTTCGTTCATCGTTTTTTTGTTTATAAGGCTGAATCGAATGAATCTTCAATGTACTTATTGATTTCTCGATATTTTTGTCGCTGAATTGACCGATGACTAAAGAGTTTGTGCTCTCGCGACGTAGCCCAGTCTGGTCGATTACTCGCATAAACAAAATATTTCTAGCGCCAGTTTTCACAAATTTAACGTTTCGAAAGTATTCTTCAATGTCGTTAATTTCTGCAACAGTTGCCCAATGTTGACCACTCATACTTGCTGAGCTTTCGGCGACGCCCGTAAAGCACTGCGGATACAGTTTGCGTGGTTGCCCGGTCCAATGAGTTGGGTTGAGCGAATGCAGTGGTAATGTCGATTTAATTGCTACATGAGTCTCAGTGCCAATACTCGGGGCAAGTTCGCTAATCGAGCTCGACGCCCACGAATAAAATTCGTATAAAACGTGCATTTTTATATTTACAGATTTCTTCGCAGTGAGATTGCCACGGGAAGATTTCGAATTTCTTACTTTAGCAAAGGCGTAATTACGATAATTTGCAAGGACGCCATCACTTCCGTCGAGCCATGTTAAACCCACCGACTCAAGATAAATTTCGTAGTCGAGTAACGCGTACGCTACCGAATTCATACGAGAGGCAAAAGCTTTAACTTCGGAGTTGGTATTGTCTGCAACCGAGAAGGCAAAGCTTTGAAAAGGTTTGTGCAGAGATAAGTCGCCGCAGCGAATGCTCGGCAATTTAAGGCCCGGTTTATACGTGCACCACGAAATGGCTGGCTTTTTTCGTTTCGCATTTAACGAGACAATGTTTTCACGGTTATTTATAGACATGAGGAACTTTCATCTTAAGAAATAGCCAAAATACGCTAGCACATCCGCTGTATTTGCGGTGCCTCGCTGATAATAGTAAAAAGCTTTCCAGTCCTCATGAATTGTGATGCCAAACACGTTGAAGGACAGCCGACCTGTTCCCGCGTGACGAAAATTCGATGGGAAACCGAGCCCCACCTGTCGAGGTCGGCAGAAACCGCATACCCAAAATCCAGTGACGAGCAGTCTTCAGAAGTTAAATCGACAAGTCCAACAGTATCAAATATAGCAGTCGCAACAATCATGTTGGGTTCAATAAACGCCGTGCCCTGACCGAGCGGTAACGGTTCTATGTGTCTTATTGTTCCAACTGCTCCAGTAAATATTGACTTACTATTTATGTCCATGCGTGCAACTATTTTTTCATCAATCGTCGCCATTAGACCGTTATATATTCTTACACCAGGAGTAGGACGGTCAAGGGCGAGCCTGAGTTCCAAATGCTCCTCGTGTAAAACGCGATTTAGACGGATTGCATCTTTTTTGAGCATCGTTAGGATTAATGCTGAGTCGCTGTCGGCGGCCTCGCGGAATGCTTCCAAAGTGAGGGCAATGACTTCACCCCAGCTCGCCGCGTCGATGCGGCGAACTCGCACCGCATTCCGGCATTTGGGTGACCCATTGTCAACTTGCCCCGCATCCGCTAAACGGGGAGCTAGTTGGTTTTCCGGGCTAGTGGACAAATTTGAATCCGCGCCAATCTCTTCACCTGTACAGCTGATGTAATGGTCAGCAGAATCATTTCGGGAACAGCATATTGAAGAGTGCAAAAAATTCCAAAATGAATCAACGCGGCGCTCGATATTGTTCGGAGAAATTATACACACGTCACAGCCCAACGGAAGGTCGTACACTAGCTTCGTGGCTTTTGTGAGGTCGAGCATATCCGCGCCGTAGATATAGAAAACCGGCAATAAATCCTTCTTGCCCCAATCCTTTTTATTGACGTCGACATAAAGCATTGTTTTGTCAGTGTAAGGACAGAATAGCTGACGCATTGACTCTGACGGAAATATATGTAGCGTTTCCTGTGACGCAAAACGTGCAAGCTTAAGAGAGTCAAAACAGCAAATATGCAGAATGCGATAGCCAGGACCTCGGCAAGTTAGTTCTCCACCAGTCGGTCTCGGAACGTCCCCTTGATTGGCGTCAGCTGTAAGTGGTGCCGTAATCGAATGTCGGACGGCGCGTAGGATTGCCCGCTCAAGAATGCCTTGACCAACAGTCTGAACAGTTTTGCGACCCGCAGCCTCATGAATCTGAAGCAGGCCTTGCGAAGTAGCTATCTCAACTGAGCACGAGGCTAACGACTCGCAGCCGAGGCGTATCTGAAGGTGAGTGCTCAACTGTTGCAGACCCATTTTTACGACCCTGCGTCGAGTCAAGTACTGGTCTACGCACGACACGCAAGCTGCCACCAGGCGCCGTGGGTCATCAGCACATATGGAAAGTTCAGTTGTGCAGACCTTGTCAATTTCGGCCCAGCTTGCAATCGCTACCAATATATAGGGGTTGACCGCGACAACAGCACCGGCTGCATCTCCCCAGAGTGACAGTGCCTTTTTCACAAATACAAGAGAAAGCCCGCGCGACGCAAATTCATTTGATACCTGAACGTTCAGTGCGTATTCTCGCCACTCGCGTATTAGGCGCATCGCGTCAGAAGGCTCCATCCCTGACGCCGCCGCAATCGCCATATAATCACCTGCCATGATTTTTTTGGCCAAGTCATTTCCAAGTCGGTTCAAAAGCTCCCGAGCAAACCGAGGCCCAACCCAAGCGAACCTAGGATGCGAGCGCAGGAAGCGAATGATGTTATCTCCGCTGGGGAGGACACGCGTCGCTGCGCTTACGTCAAACTGAATTCCATATGTTCGATGATTTACATAACGCCCGTAGAGTATCAATTCTTCACCCAAAATCGGAGATGTCGACATTACTCGCCTGCTTGCAATAACGCGAACGGATTTCGCGCTTCCTTTTAGCAGTAACCGAAAAATCGCTCCCCCGGTCGGGGAAACATGCACAATGCGAGCAACACACCCAGTCAAAATTTCTATCATGATTTCGGTATCCACTTTCCTGTATCACTGAGATGACTTAGGCGCGCAAGCTCCGCCTGTGCGTTCTGCAAGCTGTCGAGTAGACGAATAAATTCGGCTGGACTAGGTCCTGGTATAATGTCGACTGAAGCCTGTCGCGGACTGATAAAATCGGAGCCACTTATGCGAGAATCAAGGTATTCGAATATTTTGCATAACGTTACATTTGTTCCGATAGTAGATTTCGTTATACCAAGCATTTTGCATATGGCCCGCTTTGAGCTTTTTCCGTCAGAATTCCTTGGAACGTTTCTATTTAAAGTGACATTGACCCAGTCTTCGAGTTTTTTTGCATTTTCGATGCCAACAGCTTGAGTGGATTTCGAGGGCATCAATTTCCCTCTTTACGAAGTGGCAAAAGCTTATTTAATGTAGATGTTAGCTCAGCATTGCGCTTGTTAAGTTGACGCGTTTCGTCATTATAACGTTCCGTAAGATTTTTTAATGCTCGATTTGATTTACCCAAGTCGATTTGAAGGCGGCTTAGCTCAAGCCCTCCAGCAGTAATGTCGTTTTCTTGAACGGCGCAGAGCTTCTTATAATATTCGAGTTCTTGTTGAAGTCCGCCGATAGCAAAAAATTTATTCGACGCCTTCAATTGAGCAGCACCCTTTGCAGCCAATTTTGGAAAAATATTTTTTATAGCTACGAGTTTTTCTTTATTCGAAAGATAGAGAGTCGAGCGATTTGTATAAATAACTAATTCAATTTCCGTAGTAGTAAGCCCTGTGCTTTGACAGCTCGTCCAATTTCCAAACTGAACAACGTTTTTTGGAAAGAAATCGAGCTGAAGCTCGCCGTTGGTATCTCGCAGAAATGACCCGTCCCCTGAAGTTCTCCACGGAATACCTTCTGATATCCATTTCTCGAGAATTTCGAACTTTCCAAGAATTGCCGCCGCCACTTGCTCCTTTGTTACTGCAGAGATGTGCTTAGCCATGTGATATTATTTCTTAAAGAAAATTTTTGACCATTTTTCAGTCAGTTTGGAAATCATGCGTTGATTTTCCACGGCAACATATTTGTCCGCTTCAATAAATGCCTCCAAGTCGTCGGCATCGCGCTTAATCCTCAGTCGCTCGGCAGCCGGGAGCTTAAAATCGCGCTCTTTCCGCCTCATATCGAGTAACGGCTCCTCCAGACCGTCTCGGTAGGCTTCGGTTACCAGAAGATGCAAACATCCGTCACAGGTCTTGGGGCTCGCATTCTCAGGGTGAATTTTTCCGTTGACAACACAGTTTGAACGGCCGCTAGTTTTTGACGCATCGGTCGCGCAACACCCTCCATGCTCTTTCGGTGAAATCGAGTAGCCATCTCGTTGAAGTTCCGTAGTTATCGCATCCGCTTTTGACGCAAGCTCAAGCTCGTCAAATTTCACGTTCTTTGACAGGCGCTGCATAAGCTTGAAAGTCAGTTTGGGAAAGTTGCCGCCCATCGCCTCACCTTTCAGCATGCGAAGGACAAGGTCGCCAAAGTATTCACGTCGAACCTCTTCCATAACTTGTTCCAGAGCGATGATGTCCTTATCGTAACCACCGGCATAAACAGCTTGGACGCCATCAGCAGGAGAAATGCCCGGAGCGTCAGTGTAGTAGACTTCCGTAACTGCAGCGGAGTCCTGCCTAAGGGCTAATTGAAGTGCAGTCGGCTTTGGCATGTCGTATCGATACATATATAGACACGCGTAGGCGCGTCGAAATGGCTGTGTTTTTTCCCTAAAATAGTCGGTGTCCACCTCTGCAAGTTCAAAGAACCACGCTGCCCTGTTGCCGAATTCAAACCCCTCGGGTGGAGACGAAAATCCAATTTTCGTAAATGCGCGCGTGCAAAAAAGCTTGTCATATCGGCCGTCCGTCGGGTTGTCGTAATACACTTTTTGACTTGTATTCAAAGTTCGAAATATTTGCGAAATGCTTTCCAGAGTCAGGATTGCCTGCCTCACTAGGTCATTACACCAAAACGACACATAACTTCGACAAGATTTCTCTACATAAATGTCGACCCGCCAGTCCTCGTAAATCGTGGATATTTCGCGCAAGCAGCCAAAGTAGAGCCCATACGGCAAGTTGTGCCCTACGAGTTCGTTTTTTCTTCGTCCATGGTTAATTGCGATAAGGCAATAGGCCGCCACTTGAAGCGCGTCGATGCATTTTGATAGAATGGTGCGCGTCATCCGGGTTATTCCCGCGATGCCTTTACTCCTAACCTCTAATTGATATGCGTACGCGTTCTGCGCCGCCAATTTAACGTTTCGTTCGCTTACTGCGTTTGTATTAATATAAATTTCCAGCGCATCTCTAACCGCGGCCGCGACAAATAAGATAATAGGCTTATATTCTACAAGCCAGAGCAAGGCTTGGTTAGTAACCCTCGTTATATTTTCAATAGAAATATTTTTTGTTCTACCAGCTGGCGTCGAGAATGCTTTCTCGGCAATTTTTCCAGGCCGAAGGAATGGCTTGTAAGCGAGGGCGCCGAGTTCAGGGGGGAAGCTAGCGAAATGATTGAGCGTAGACATTAACCGCATATAGGTTGTCAACGTTACCTTCGTCTCTCTGGGAACGCGATTAACATCTAGATTTTCGGCTCCCAGCATTTTGGCTAGGCGAGAGGCATAGATTTCCGGCAGGTACGAGGCGCTCAGCGGCAGGCCAGTCATGAAGCTTAAAGCGTCAGTGTTCACGGTAAAAAATTTGCTATTATTACGTCCGCGTAGTTGCTCGCGCACTGAGGTATCAGAATTTGCAGCCGTCATCACCTTTTCTAAGGCGTTTTTATAATCAAGGGCTTGCCACCATCCACCTATTAACCAATCGCGGTTTAGCGAATCGACATCCTCTTTTGTAAGCTGCGTTAACTTAAATATATTGTTGTGTATCATCCAGCAGTATAGCCGAAGAGCGTTATTTATAAGTTGTACTACACAATCGTCAATCTTCTCGGTGCGTAAAAAAAGTAATGAATTTATGGCGGCTTTAAGTGTAATTAAAAGTTCGGGATGGTCTAAGAGGCGATAGTGGCCGCTTCCATCTGTGGAGACGTGACCCAAACGACCAATTTTCAGCTCCTCCAAGTTATAGGACTTTATGTCCGGCGCTTTACTAAGTGGATGTGCGACATCAATTTCGACTGTGTTTGAATCCCATCCGCTAACAAGCCGAACATGTTTTTGTACTAGGTCCCAGGGGTTGCCGACCTGTTCTTGCGAAACGGGGGCTTGAGCAAGCCCGGAGCTACGTTTTTGGTTTTTGCGCATTGATTCTTTCCTCAACTTGTTCTAAGTAATGCCGAAAGTCGCTATCTTTTATTAGCCCATAAAGGGCTATACAAACTAATATTCTGGGCAAGTCAGAATGAGCAAACCTTTCAGGGTTTGACCTTTGAAGTGACTGCATATTTGATAAGTAATATTTACGTTGCCGTACGCATTGGTCAACTTCGGGATATCCCACGGTGAATGAAAAGTCCCCAGGAGCGGCAAGCCACATATCAACCAGATAGTCATCGTTATTGCTTGAGAAACGTGTTGGTGGCAGAAGTAAATGTTGAATCGTGTTTTTTTGGTTCTCGGTGAATATTCCTGAAATGGGCGCGTTGTCAAACCGATATATGATTGCGCTTGCCAGCATTGCAGAATATCGAATTATTATTGCTTCGTTTATCCCGGTTGCTATTTCTCCTGCGACGTAATGCGCGCTTGTTGACGCCTTCTTATGGTAAAGAGTAACCTGAGTATCTTCGATATGCATCCCATTTTGCAGAAAGCGATGCCGCTCCGCGTTCGGGCGGATGTCTGAGGCCGTAAATCGTGGAAGATTCCAAGCAGATGTGAATTCGTGAAAATATTTTGCGCTCAAAAAGACGTTAAATGTAATCTTTCCATGGTAGCTATGTCCCATAGCTACGAACATCGAGGGATGCTCCCGGTTTGCATGCAGGTCGATGTTCTTGTTGTGCCAAAGCAGTAGTTCCAGCGCACGGACTGCCAATGTCTCTTCTATGATAGTGGAGTTGTCGTCGATTAATACGCTGGTATTCTGATTGCTACCTGTCTTGCCCTTGATACCGCTTATTTCAAAGCCGTGAGCAGTTCTCTTTACGTTAGAAGGTGTCACGGAAATGAGGGTATCCCCGTTCCAGCGTCCGTGGAATAGAAGAACAACGTAACACGCCATAACAACCTGCTTTGAAAGATAAAGCTGACTTAGCAATGTTGCGTATCGACTACGCGCGCTTCCTGCGCCGCTGAGCTTGTCTACAAGTGGAATCCCTTTCGGAGGTATTATCGAAGCGCGCGGGGAGTTTTTGGCAAGCTTGTCCCTCTTTATCACTGCGAGAGCGATGATAAGCTGGTTTGTCGGTGACTGTTTTTTTATCATTCTGTAGTCAATTGGTCCTCGCTTTCGTTTTAGGTTGGCAAGATTCGCTACCGTCAAGTTTTCGGGTAATGGCTCTTTGCCGATTTGTATAAGCAATTCCTTCAACTCATCGTGCGTGTCGAATATCATTGCGCAGGTTTGTAAGATGGGCTTTAGCGTCGCCTCATAGTGATTCTGCGCCAAGGCTTTGAACGCACCGATGTCTTGGACGACAATTGCTTCGCTCGGTTTTATTTTACCTAGGGTTTGGGTTTCATCTCCGTGCGATGCGATATCCTTTCGCGGTGAGCGTGACGGAACTTTTAGTGGTGATTTATATGTGCACTGACCTGCTAATAGATTTCCCGACAGCGTTGATTGGCACCGCAATATGAATGACCTAAATTTTTCTGCACTAGCCGGACTGGTCAGCAATTTCGTTTTTTTAAAATGCGCGTCTGATATGGCAAATAAATTTGATATGTCGATAAGCCTGAGGGTGCATGGTTCGGCGCTAAGGATTCGCCGAAACTCGATGCTTTCTGGTGCGATGCATTTCACTGTACTTAGAACTACGTGTGCGTGCGAGTTGTCTATTGGCGGTGACGAGTCGTGGATGCATTTTGCGAGTAATCCTTTTGGACTAATATTCAGTTTTTTAAAATTTAATTCTTTGTATGAAATGTGGGCGCGGCCAGAAATCGCCGCCTTGGTTTGAATCAGGACGGAATTTTTTCTCCATTTGTGTCCGACAACAAAAACATCTTCGCTTGCTGTGCTCATCTGTGCAGTCTGCAGTGGTTTCGCAGATAGCAGTGTGCATCCTAAAGCGGCTAAAAGTCTATAGGTTCTATGGGTACGGTATTCGTCGGATTCGTTTAAAGTCTAACCTAATTAAACGAACCTAAAAGTTTATCCATTCTGGAAGTAAGATAAACGATTCAGACTAAGATATATTTCGCCTCGCCATGTGGTCGACGAGCAGGTTCGAGGGCAGGTATTGATGCAGATTAAGCTTGGATATCGCTTACGTTGATTTGTTACGTTGGTCAGACAGTTGAATATTTGTCTGACCAATTTATTTAACGGGAAGAAAGAATTTTCGCCTATACGCGCTGGCTCGCTTTGCCGGTCGGTCAGTCAGACATTAGCGGGGATTGGTCATAGGAGCTCGTATTCGCCATACGAGTGCGTTTTGAGGTACAGGGGCAGGGCGGCGGCCAGCGTCTCGCCTTGCCACAGCGCCAGGTAATTCGGCTGCCAGCCCGTGTCCGCGCTGGCACAGCCGGACTCGTGCAGCGCATGCAAAAAGGCGTAGGACAGGAAGGGAGTGGCGTCCGCCTGGCGCGCCAGCAGTTCAGACCAGGCCGCTTCGCCAATTTCAGCCAGGGTAGTGACGATAGCCGTGCGATAATTCATTGTTGTAGTGTGCATTCATCACTCTCGGGGCGCCGCCGTCGGCCTGCGCGCCCCTGTCTTGTTTAATAGAACGAAAATATCCATCATCATCATGACAGTCAAAGTCGCAATTGCTCAAATGAATAGTACGGTCGGCGATCTGGCCGGCAACCGTGCCAAGATCTTCGACCTTTCCCGCCGCGCCTTTGAAGCGGGCGCCGATATCGTGCTCACGCCGGAACTGTCGCTGGTCGGCTATCCACCCGAGGACTTATTGCTGCGCAATGCATTCTACGCAAAAACGCAGCAGGCGTTTGCCGAGCTGGCCCGCGACCTGGCCCAGTTCAAGGATATGCACGTGGTGGTGGGCTTGCCGCTGCAAGACGAAAAGGGCGTGCGCCACAACGCCGCCTCCGTGCTGCTGAACGGCGAAGTGCTGGGCACCTATCGCAAGCATGACTTGCCGAATACCACCGTTTTCGATGAAAAACGTTACTTCACGTCGTCGGACCAGGCTTTCGTGTTTGGCGTGAAGGGCGTGCGTTTCGGCATCAATATCTGCGAAGACACGTGGTTCGAGCATGCACCGATGCGCGCCCGCGCGGCCGGCGCGCAAGTGCTGCTGGTGCCGAACGGCTCGCCTTACCACATGAACAAGCAGCATCTGCGCTATGAAACCATGCGCAAGAACGTCAGCGCGCAAGGCATGGCCCTCGTGTACGCCAACCTGGTCGGTGGCCAGGATGAGCTGATTTTTGACGGCGACTCGTTCGTCATGGATGCGGCCGGCACCATTTGCGCCCAGTTGCGCCACTTCGAGGAAGACTTGCAGCTGGTCGAGTTCGACGGCGCCACGCCCGTGCCGCAGGCCTTGGCCGCGCCGTTGACCACCGAGGCGCAGGTGTACCAGGCGCTGGTGCTGGGCGTGCGCGACTATATCGGCAAGAACGGTTTTCCTGGCGTGCTGATCGGCATGTCGGGCGGCGTCGATTCCGCGCTGACCCTGGCCATCGCCGTCGACGCGCTGGGCGCCGACAAGGTGCGCGCCGTGATGATGCCGTCGCAATTTACGGCCGATATCTCGTGGATCGATTCGCGCGACATGGTAAAACGCCTCAATGTGCGCTACGATGAAATTCCGATCAAGCAAACCTTCGATGCTTTCCGCGCCACCCTGGCGGACGAGTTCGCGGGACTGGCGGAAGACGCGACGGAAGAGAACATCCAGGCGCGCATCCGTGGCACCCTGCTGATGGCCCTGTCGAACAAGCATGGCAGCATCGTCTTGACGACGGGCAACAAGAGCGAGATGGCGGTCGGCTATTGCACGTTGTACGGCGACATGGCGGGCGGCTTTGCCGTGATCAAGGATATCGCCAAGACGCTCGTGTACCGCCTGTGCGCCTGGCGCAACAGCGTGTCGGACGTGATTCCCGAGCGCATCCTGACGCGCGGACCGTCGGCCGAGTTGCGCGCCGATCAGCTGGACCAGGACTCCTTGCCGCCGTATGAAATACTTGACGGCATCATGCAGCTGTACATGGAAGAAAACCGGCCGATCGCCGAGATTATCGAGGCTGGCTACCCGCCGGCCGATGTGGCCCGGGTCACGCGCCTGATCAAGATCAATGAATACAAGCGGCGCCAGTCGCCGGTGGGCATCCGCGTCACGCACCGTGGCTTCGGCCGCGACTGGCGTTACCCGATTACCTCGAAATTCTACGAATAAGCAGCCATCTGTCCACAATCCAACAATTTTAAGGAGTAGCCATGAAACAGATTACCGCCATCATCAAACCATTCAAGCTCGACGAAGTGCGCGAGGCCCTGGCCGATGTAAACGTGACGGGCTTGACCGTGACGGAAGTGAAGGGCTTTGGCCGCCAGAAGGGTCATACCGAGCTGTACCGTGGTGCCGAGTACGTGGTCGACTTCTTGCCGAAAGTCAAAGTCGAAGTGGTGGTGGACGACAGCGTGTCGGAACTGGTGGTCGACGCCATCATCAAGGCGGCCCGCACGGGCAAGATCGGCGATGGCAAGATCTTCGTGCGCAACGTGGAGCAGGTCATCCGCATCCGCACGGGTGAAACGGGTCCGGACGCGGTGTAAATCCAAGCCAACAATGTTGTCGGATTATTGCTCTTCGAGCCTATTCCGACCTACCGCCTGATATACGTCGATACGCGTAGGTCGGGTTAGCGCGCCAGCGCGTAAGCCGACGCTGCTGAGCCAGCAAAGCTGTTGGATTGAGTTCACCGCCCCAGCCGCATGTCGAATTTCCAGCATATCAGGCGCAGAATCGTGATGCCGCTGGCGCTGGTCCACAGCGCAAAGTCGTGCTGGGCGCCGAAGTGCATCTGTAATAAATAAGCCCAGCAGCCGAAAAAGGCGCAGATGGCGTACGGTTTGCCGTCGCGAAACACCATCGGCACTTCGTTGCAGACGATGTCGCGCATCACGCCGCCAAAGATTCCCGTAATCACTCCCATCATCGAGGCGATAAAGATCGGCATGCCGGCGCGCATCGCTTCAGCGACTCCGGCGATGGCGAACATGCCCAGGCCGATGGCGTCGGCGATGACGATCAGGCGTTCCGAGACGATCTGGCGCAAATGCTGGATCAAGGGCGCGGCCGTCAGGGCCAGCACGAAGATCAGAATCGCGTATTCCTGGTGCGAGACCCAGAACAAAGGCCGCTTGTCGAGCAGGATGTCGCGCAACGTCCCCCCGCCGAACGCCGTGATGAAGGCCACGACGAACACGCCGACCAGGTCCATGCGTTTGCGGCGCGCTTCGATGAAACCGGAAAACGCGCCCACCAGGATGGCGATGACCTCAATGATCTTGATCAGCGAGCCAGGCGGCAGTTGGGGAGGCATCATGGGTGGAGCGCGTGCATGAGACGCTAAGCAGGAAATAATTGTCACAGGTTAACATGACACGGCCCCGAATGGTGACAAACGGGGCCGTGTGCGAGGGCTAACTTGTTACTGAATTGTAATATCTTGCTGTCAAGGCTAACGAATGGGCTGCAGCGCCGCGGAAAGCAAGACCACCAGCGCGCCATCGCCCCCTTCGGAGCGGCGTGCCTGGCAAAAGGCGATGACTTCATCCTTTTGCACGAGCCAGCTGTGCACCATCGATTTCAAGACCGGTTCCTGGCCTTTCGAGCCAAAACCCTTGCCGTGGATCACGCGAACGCAGCGCAGCTTGCGCCGCGTCGCCTGGTTCAGGAAGGCGCCGATGCCGTCGCGCGCCTCGTCGCGGCGCAAGCCGTGCAAGTCCAGCTCATCCTGGATGGGCCAGTGGCCCTTGCGCATCTTTTTCACCACGTCCGGTCCCACGCCGGGGCGGGCGTAGTTCAGGGCCGGATCGTTTTCCAGGTAATGGTCGACCTCGAACAAGTCCGATAGCGACTCGCGCAGCACGGCCGCATGATCCTCTTCCTGCGTCAGCTTGCGCGCCGGCTGCTGGGCCGCCATGGCCCCCGCCTTGGGCACGCTGGGCACGTAGCGGTCCGACTCGGGCAGGCGCTTGACGCCGCCGATGCTGGCCTTGAACAGATTGCTCTCCACGGCCTGCACCTTGACCTGCTGGGCGCGTTCAGCCGCGGCTTGCGCGCGCGCATCGGCCTGCTCCTTGAGCTGCTTGCTGACCGCTTTCAGGTCGGCAAAGTCTTTCATCGACGCCATGCGACGCTTACTCCTGGCCTTCCAGGTAGCGCTGGGCGTCCAGTGCTGCCATGCAACCCGTACCGGCGCTGGTGATGGCCTGGCGGTAGATATGGTCTTGCACGTCGCCGGCGGCGAACACGCCCGGCGCGCTGGTGGCGGTGGCCATGCCTTCCAGGCCCGTCTTGGTCTTGATGTAGCCGTTGTGCATTTCCAGCTGGCCTTCGAAGATGCCCGTGTTCGGCTTGTGGCCGATGGCGATGAACACGCCATGCACGCTCAATGCTTCGACCTTGCCGTCGATGGTCGACTTGATGTTCAAGCCCGTCACACCGCCTTCGTTGCCCGTCACTTCGTCCAGGGTGTGGTTATATTTCAACACGATCTTGCCTTCGGCAACCTTGGCGTTCAGGCGGTCGATCAAAATCGCTTCGGCGCGGAATTTGTCGCGGCGGTGGATCAGCGTGACTTTATTGGCGATGTTCGACAGGTACAGCGCTTCTTCGACGGCCGTGTTGCCGCCGCCGACGACGGCCACTTCCTGGTTGCGGTAGAAGAAGCCATCGCAGGTGGCGCAGGCGGACACGCCCTTGCCCATAAAGTGCGCTTCGGATGGCAGGCCCAGGTATTGCGCGGACGCGCCCGTGGCGATGATCAGCGTGTCGCACGTGTATTCGTGGCTGTCGCCCTTCAGGCGGATCGGCTTTTCGTTGAGGAAAGTGGTGTGGATGTGGTCAAACACGATTTCCGTATTGAAACGCTCGGCGTGCTGCAGCAAACGCTGCATCAGGTCGGGGCCTTGCACGCCCATCGGGTCGCCGGGCCAGTTTTCCACGTCCGTGGTGGTCATCAACTGGCCGCCTTGTTCCACGCCGGTGACCAGCATCGGGTTCAGGTTGGCGCGGGCGGCGTAGACGGCGGCGCTGTAGCCGGCTGGGCCGGAGCCGAGGATCAAAACGCGGGCGTGTTTGGTAGTAGTCATGGGAGGCTTCTCTATGAGTGGGGTCTGTCCGAATTGGGGGCATACGCGCGAAGAACAAGGGCGTATTGCGCTTGCGCAAGCAATCCACGATTATAGACCAAGCCGCCTGTAGCGACGAATCGTGGGGCCGTCCGGGGCATATATGGCTTAGAATACTTCCTTATTATGGGAAATTCCCTTTCAGAAACATTTATCACCTTGCAGCGCTTCCCAGAATGACTAAACCAGCCCAGGCCAATCAAAATAGCTACACCCGTAAACCGGTCGAACGCCGGCCTCTGCCGAACCGGCTGGTGCGGCTGCTGTCCGAGGCGCGCTGGTTCGCGCTGGCCGCGTTTGCCCTGTATTTCGTGCTGATACTGGCCAGCTTCAACAAGCTCGACCCGGGCTGGTCGCACGCGACCTCCGTCGACAAGGTGGCCAACCTGGGCGGCAAGCTCGGTGCGACCTTCTCCGATTTGTTGCTGTATATCTTCGGCTTTTCCGCCTGGTGGTGGTGCGTCTGGCTGCTGCGCACGGTATGGAATGGCTATCGCCGCCTGAGTAAGCGCTTCCTGCTGGAAGAAGAGGACGTGGAGCGCGAGCATCATGTCGAGATGCTGATCCGCATCGTCGGCTTCTCCATCATGCTAATCGGTAGCATGGGCCTGGAATACCTGCGTATGGCCAAGAGCCTGCACGTGCAGCTGCCGCGCGAGCCGGGCGGCGTGCTGGGCCAGCTGGTGGGGCACTCGGCCCACGTGGCCTTCGGCTTCACGGGCGCTACTTTATTACTGTTGCTGCTGTTCGGCCTCGGTTTCAGCCTGTTCTTCCACGTTTCTTGGCTGCAAGTGGCCGAACGCATCGGTGGCGCCATCGAAGATGCGTTCAACTGGTTCGTGCTGCGCTACCAGGATCGTGAAGACCGCCGCCAGGGCGAAGTGGCTGCCGTGCGCCGTGACGAAGTGGTGGTCATCGAACGGGCCAAGCATGTGGAAAAGCATGTGGCCGCGCCGCCCGTGAAGATCGAGCCACAGGTTGTGACGGTGGTGAAATCGGAGCGCGTGGAAAAGGAGCGCCAGGCGCATCTGTTTGAAACCCCCGGCGATGGCAAGCTGCCGCCGCTATCGCTGCTCGACGAGGCGCCGCCCGTGGTGGAAACGGTTTCCGTGGAAACGCTGGAATTCACGAGCCGCCTGATCGAAAAGAAATTGTCCGACTTTGGCGTGGATGCCAAGGTAGTGGTCGCTTACCCCGGCCCTGTGGTGACGCGCTATGAAATCGAGCCGGCCACGGGCGTCAAGGGCAGCCAGATCGTGGGCCTGGCGCGCGACCTGGCCCGTTCGCTGTCCCTGACGTCGATCAGGGTGGTGGAAACCATTCCCGGCAAGAATTACATGGCGCTGGAATTGCCGAATAGTAAACGCCAGATCGTGCGCCTGACGGAAATCCTCGGCTCCAAGGTCTACAACGATGGCGTATCCAGCCTGACGATTGCGCTGGGCAAGGATATCGCCGGCAAGCCCGTCGTGGCCGATCTGGCCAAGATGCCCCACTTGCTGGTGGCCGGCACCACCGGTTCCGGTAAATCCGTGGGCATCAATGCGACGATTTTGTCGCTGCTGTACAAATCTGACCCGCTCGACGTACGGCTGATCCTGATCGATCCGAAGATGCTGGAAATGTCCGTCTATGAAGGCATCCCGCACTTGCTGGCGCCCGTCGTGACCGACATGCGCCAGGCCGGCCACGCGCTGAACTGGGCTGTGAACGAGATGGAGCGCCGCTACAAGCTGATGAGCAAGATGGGCGTGCGTAACCTGGCCGGCTACAACGCGAAGATTGCCGACGCGAAAAAGCGCGAAGAACACATCCCGAACCCGTTCAGCCTGACGCCGGATTCGCCCGAGCCGCTCGATAAACTGCCGACCATCGTCATCATCATCGACGAGCTGGCCGACCTGATGATGGTGGTGGGCAAAAAAGTCGAGGAATTGATCGCGCGTATCGCGCAAAAGGCGCGCGCCGCCGGTCTGCACTTGATTCTGGCCACGCAGCGCCCATCTGTAGACGTGATCACGGGGCTGATCAAAGCGAACATCCCCACGCGTATCGCCTTCCAGGTCTCGTCGAAGATCGACTCGCGCACGATTCTCGACCAGATGGGCGCGGAAGCGCTGCTGGGCATGGGCGACATGCTGTACATGCCGCCCGGCACCGGCTTGCCGATGCGCGTGCACGGCGCGTTTGTGTCGGATGAAGAAGTCCACCGCGTTGTCAGCTATTTGAAGCTGCAGGGCGAACCGAATTACATCGAGGGCATCCTCGAAGGCGGCACCCTGGAAGGCGATGGCGCCGAAGGCGCCGCGCCGGGCGAGGGCGGCGGCGAGGCCGATGCCCTGTACGACCAGGCGGTGGCGGTGGTGCTGAAAAACCGCCGCGCCTCGATTTCGCTGGTGCAGCGTCATTTGCGCATCGGCTACAACCGCGCCGCCCGTCTGCTCGAGCAGATGGAGCAGAGCGGGGTGGTATCAACCATGCAATCCAATGGCAACCGGGAAATCCTGGTGCCGGCGGCCAGTGCCGAACAAGGGTAAACAGAATGAAGAATACGACTTTCGCAGCAAAAATGATCATCGGCGCAAGCAGCGTCGCCTGCAGCCTGCTGTTCGCGGCCAGCGCCTCGGCCAGCGCGCTGGAACAGTTCAAGAGCTTTGCCGCCGGCACCAAGTCGGCCAAGGGCGAGTTCGTGCAGCGGCAAGTCAAGAAGGCGGACGCCAGCGGCAAGGCGAAAGTGTCGACGCCAGCCAGCGGCACGTTTGAATTCGCCCGTCCGGGCAAATTCATCTGGACCTATCTGAAACCGTACGAGCAATTGCTGCAGGCGGACGGCGACAAGCTGTATATCTACGACAAGGACTTGAGCCAGGTGACGGTCAAGAAACTGGGCGACGCGCTCGGTTCCTCGCCAGCTGCCATCTTGTTCGGCAGCAACGACCTGGAAAAGAATTTTACGTTGGCCGAAGCGGGCACGCGCGACGGTCTGGAGTGGCTGAAAGCCACGCCGAAGGCCAAGGACACGACGTTTGACGAAATCACCATCGGCCTGCGCAACGGCGTGCCGGAAGCGATGGAATTGCGCGACTCGTTCGGCCAGACCTCGGTGCTGGCGTTCAAGAATTTCCAGAAGAATCCGGCCTTGTCCGCCAATCACTTTAAATTTGTCATGCCCAAGGGCGCCGACGTCATTAATAATTAAGACTGTCGCGCCTTGCGTATGAGCCGGCCTCGCAGCAATGCGGGGCTTTTGCATTCTTATTAGGTACCTCATTATGGCGGATCTCTTTTCCACCGCACCGCGCCAGCCGCTGGCCGAAGCCTTGCGGCCTGCTACCCTCAACGAAGTCATTGGCCAGACGCATCTGCTGGGCGTGGGCAAGCCGCTGCGCCTGGCGTTTGAGGCGGGCAAGGCCCATTCGATGATCTTGTGGGGGCCGCCCGGCGTGGGCAAGACGACCCTGGCGCGCCTGATGGCGAACGCTTTCGACAGCGAATTCATCGCCTTGTCGGCCGTGTTTGCCGGCGTCAAAGATATCCGCGCAGCCATGGATCAAGCCCGTCACAGCCTGGACCAGTTCGGCAAGCACACTTTATTGTTCGTCGACGAGATCCATCGGTTTAATAAGTCGCAACAGGATGCCTTGCTGCCTTTTGTCGAATCGGGCCTGGTGACGTTCATTGGCGCCACGACGGAAAACCCCAGCTTCGAAGTCAATTCGGCGCTGCTGTCGCGCGCGCAAGTGTATGTATTGAAATCGCTCAACGAAGACGAGATGAAGCTGCTGCTGGCCAAGGCGCAGTCCTCGGCCCTGACGCATCTGACGTTTGACGAAGCGGCGGCCGATACCCTGATCGGCTATGCGGACGGCGATGCGCGGCGTTTCCTGAACTTGCTGGAACAGGCCGAGACGGCCGCCAGCTCGACGGGGACGACCAAGATCGATGCGGCCTTTGTCGACAATGCGCTGACCCTCAATTCGCGCCGCTTCGACAAGGGCGGCGACAATTTCTATGACCAGATTTCCGCCCTGCACAAGTCCGTGCGCGGCTCCAACCCCGACGCGGCCCTGTACTGGTTTTGCCGCATGATCGATGGCGGTGCCGACCCGCGCTACTTGTCGCGGCGCATCGTGCGCATGGCCTGGGAAGACATCGGCCTGGCTGACCCGCGCGCGCTGACCATGGCCAACGACGCGGCGGCAACCTATGAACGCCTGGGTTCGCCCGAAGGCGAGCTGGCGCTGGGCCAGGCCGTGATTTACCTGGCGATTGCCGCGAAAAGCAATGCCGGCTACAACGCCTTCAACACGGCCATGGCGTTCGTCAAGAAAGATAAATCCAAGGAAGTGCCCGTGCACTTGCGCAATGCGCCGACGAAATTGATGAAGGAACTCGGTTACGGCCACGCCTACCGCTACGCGCACGACGAACCCGATGCGTATGCGGCCGGTGAAACCTACTTCCCGGACGGCATGGCTGAGCCGGGCTGGTATCAGCCCGTGCCGCGTGGCCTGGAAAGCAAGATAGCCGACAAGCTGGCCTGGCTGCGCGAGCTTGACCGCAAGGCCGGGAAGGGCTGAGGCTACAGGCCCAGCAAGCTAAAACCGTCGTCCTGCGGCGCGTAACCGACCAGCCGGCGCGTCGCTTCGATGGATAGCCGCTTGTAGCGGTTGTCCGACACCCCATGCACGACGTGGTAGCCAGGCGGCACCTGTGCGCTCACGCAGCAGGCCAGCAGTTGCACCACGTCGCGCTCGCTGATGAAGGCGGCGATGTCGCGCGCGCTGTGCTGTTGACCTGGCGCAAAGTGGGCCACGTTGGCGATGCGCACGGCGATCGCCGTCATGCCATGTTGGTGCGCGAATGCGGAGGCCACGCCTTCGCCAAAGGCCTTGCTGGCGCCATACATGTTCGCCGGACGCACCGGCATGCTTTCGTGCACTTGCACGTCCAGCGGATAGCCTTCGATGGCTTGCGCGCTGCTGGCAAACACCACTCTGTTCACTCCCTGCGCCTGTGCCGCGCGGAAGATGTTGTGCGTGCCGATGATGTTCGGCTGCAGCAGTTGCGCATCGAAATCGGCGCTGGCGTGCGGCACGCCGGCCAGGTGCAGCACCACATCGATGTCCATGCAGGCGGCCAGGCAGGCGGCGTAGTCGCTCACGTCGAGTTGCATGGACGGGCAGGGCGCTTCAGCCAGCTTGCCTGTGTGCAGGTCGGCCAGGCGCAGGGAGAATTCCCCGTGCCGGCGCTTCCAGAAAGCGGTGCCGATGATGCCGGCGGCGCCCGTGACGAGGACGCGCAAAGGTGGTGACTGAATCATGTATTCCTTGTGATTAATATTTGGGGGCGGTGCCGATGCAGCCAGCGCAGCAGGGCGGGGCGCGGTGCGGCCGTCCCATGCACGCGGATGCGTCCGCTACCCACGGCTTCGACCAGCACCAGGCCGTCATTCGGTATCGTGTAGCGTTCGCCGCTGCGCAGCACGCAATCGTCGAACTGGGCGTAGGCCGTGATCCACGCCGTGCCGGACAGGCATTCGATGACCCTGGCGTGCGCTTTTTCCAGGCGCAAAGGCCGTTCGCTGCGTAATTCGTGGTCGGTATGCATGGCATCGCTCCTGTTGTGCTGACAGGAACAGCTTAGGCGCTTGGCTTGAACCATGACAGATGCAGGAAAACGAAATTGTGATGCATACAGTGTCCCTTGTCGTACACTGTGCTTGTCAAAAAAATGGGCAACTGTATCTGTGCGTGCCGCGCGCGGCGGCCGCATACTGAAGGGATGAACATGAGCGCGCATTTGAATTTGTACGAGCACCTGGCCAACGAACTGGGCGCCCTGATCGACGCGCGCGTGTTTGCGCCCGGCGACCGCCTGCCGTCGATCCGCCACCTGGCGCAGCAAAAGCGCATTTCCGTCAGCACGGTGATGCAAGCCTTGCGCCTGATGGAAGACCGGGGGCAGGTCGATGCGCGGCCCCAGTCCGGCTATTTCGTGCGCCACCGGGCGCCGCGCCGCGCGTGCAGTGCCGACGCCCAGCATTTGAAGGAGCCGGCCTTTGTCGGCATCAACAATCTGTTGATGCGCGTGCTGAAGGACAACGAAACATCCGATATCGTGCAGCTGGGCACAGCCTGGCCGCCCGATGAAATATTGCCCATCAAGCGCATGCAGCGCACCATCAGCGCGGTGGCGCGGCGCGAGCCCGCTCTGTTGAGCAAGGTCAGTTGCTACGACGTCAGCGAAGGCAATTTCCTGCGCCAGGTCACGCGCCGCGCGCTGGATTGGGGCAAGCTGGACCCGCACGAAATCGTCGTGACGAATTCCTGCACGGAAGCGATCAGCCTGTGCCTGCGCGCCGTCGCCAAGCCGGGCGACACCATCGCCATCGAATCGGCCACGTATTTCGTGCTGCTGCAGATGATCGAAAGCCTGGGCATGAAGGCGCTGGAAATCCCCACCGACCCGAAGACGGGGCCGTCGCTCGACGCGCTGGAGCTGGCCCTGCGCGCCGGCCTCGTGCAAGCGTGTCTGTTCGTGCCGAATGCGAACAATCCGCTCGGTTGCGTCATGCCGGAAGCAAACAAGAAGCGGCTGGCGGGCCTGCTGTCGGAATTCAATATTCCGCTGGTGGAAGACGATGTGTATGGCGACCTGTGCTTTGCGCCGCAGCGTCCCTGGCCCGTGAAGGCTTACGACACGAGCGGCAACGTTTTATTGTGTTCCTCGTTTTCCAAGGCCATCACGCCCGCGTCGCGCGTGGGCTACGTGCTGGCCGGGCGCTTCGCGCAGGAAGTGGCGTTGCTGAAAACCGTGTCGAGCGGCGCCACCAGCCATTTCTTCCAGGCCGTGCTGGCCGATTTTTTGGAAGGCAGCAGCTACGACCAGCAGCTGCGCAAGATGCGGCGCACCCTGGTGCAGCGCATCGCCCGCATGTCCGACGCCGTGGCGGCGAGCTTTCCGGCGGACTGCATGCTGTCCGAGCCGCAGGGCGGTTTTGTGCTGTGGGTGCAGATGCCGCCGCAAGTCGATGCGCTGGCCCTGCACGGCCAGGCCATCGCGGACGGCGTGGCGTATATGCCGGGCCAGCTGTTCTCGGCCTCGGGCAAGTTCGGCAACTATCTGCGCCTCAATTGCGGCAATGCGTGGACGCCGCGCATCGAGCAGGCGATTGGCCGCCTGGGCCGCCTGGTGCATGAGGCCTTGTAACTATTGTCTGCGTTTCAGTCCCTGTTTTTCACCGTTCGCTCCCTGTTTTTCGCCGCTGGTCGCAAGCCGGTGGCGTTGTTTGTCGCCGTTGGCTAAAGTACCACCATACCAGCAGCAGTCAACGACGCAAACTAACCAGGAGTCACATCACGCACGCACTGAAAAACATGGAAATCACCTTTGTCGCCGCCGCCATCATCGCCATCGGCGCCAGCTTCGCCAGCGCCGGCGCGAATACGGTGGAAGTGAGCGCCAGCAGCACCGTGGTCGCGCAGGCTGCCGACAGCACGATGCCCGTCGTCACCGTCAGCGCCCGCCGCCTGACCGCTGCTGAAAAAGCCGCCTTTATTTAAGCATCAGCCATAAAGAGGGCGCGAGTGCCCGGCCATGCCGCCATGACGATGGTGGAGCGTGCGCAAAACTCATCGAAGTGAACAGGGTCTTGGTACAATGAGTGCTTTCGATACATCGGCACCGCCATCCACCCATGATAGATATCCAACTTCTCCGTAAAGACATCGCCACCGTCGCAGAACGCCTGGCGACGCGCAAATTCCAGCTCGACGTGGCAGGTTTCAATGCCCTCGAAGCCGAACGCAAGGCGATCCAGACGCGCACCGAGGAACTGCAGGGCAAGCGCAACGCGCTGTCCAAGCAAATCGGCATGTTGAAAGGCAAGGGGGAAGACACCTCGGCCGTGATGGCGCAAGTGGCCGGCCTGGGCGATGAACTGAAAGCCGATGAAGCGGCCCTGACCCTGGTGCAAGCCAAGTTGAGCGAATTCATCATGGCCGTGCCGAATTTGCCGCACGAATCGTCGCCCGTGGGCACGGACGAGTCGGGCAACGTGGAAGTGCGCAAGGTCGGCACGCCGCGCACTTTTGACTTTGAAGTCAAGGATCACGTCGACGTGGGCGCCCCGCTGGGTCTCGATTTCGAAGTGGCCACCAAGCTGACCGGTTCGCGCTTCTCCGTCATGAAGGGCGGCATCGCCCGTCTGCACCGCGCGCTGGCGCAATTCATGCTGAACACGCACGTGGATGAGCACGGCTACACGGAATGCTATACGCCGTACATGGTCAACGCCGATTCGCTGCGCGGCACGGGCCAGTTGCCGAAATTCGAAGCCGATCTGTTCTCGGTGAAAAAAGGCGGCGTGGAAGGCGAGGGCGAGACCTTCTACCTGATCCCTACCTCGGAAGTGTCGCTGACCAACATCGCGCGCGATGAAATCCTGGCGCTGGACCAGTTGCCCCTGAAAATGACGGCCCATACGCCATGCTTCCGCTCGGAGGCGGGCAGCTATGGTCGCGACACGCGCGGCATGATCCGCCAGCACCAGTTCGACAAGGTGGAAATGGTGCAAGTGGTGCACCCGGATACCTCGTATCAGGTGCTGGAAGAAATGGTCGGCCACGCGGAAACGATTTTGCAACGCCTGGGCTTGCCGTACCGCGTGATGTCCCTGTGCACGGGCGACATGGGCTTTACGGCTACCAAGACCTTCGACCTGGAAGTGTGGCTACCGGCGCAAAACACCTACCGCGAGATTTCTTCGCTGTCGAACTGCGAAGCCTTCCAGGCCCGCCGCATGCAGGCGCGTTTCCGCAACGCCGCCGGCAAGCCTGAACTGGCGCACACCCTGAACGGCTCCGGCCTGGCAGTGGGCCGGACCCTGGTGGCCGTGCTGGAAAACTACCAGCAAGCGGACGGCAGCGTCGAAATCCCGCCAGTGCTGCGCCCGTACATGGGCGGCCTGACGCATTTGAAGGCGTAAAATAGTCCTTCCATTTTTTCAAGCGGCTGCTATAATCTTGCCTTCTCGCAGCAATGCGGGAAAAGACCGCAGCAAATGGAGAGGTGGCAGAGTGGTCGAATGTACTTGACTCGAAATCAAGCGTACGTTAAATCGTACCGTGGGTTCGAATCCCACCCTCTCCGCCAGAACAAATAAAAGAAGCTCCCGCAAGGGAGCTTTTTTTATTTGTGCCGGCGAAGAGGAGCAAGGCGCCTGCGCGCCTTGCGTGTGGGATTCGAAGACGAGCGCGTACTCGCGCGAGGCTCCCCGAATCGCCCAATTGGTTTTTCGGTTTGGTGGCCAGCATTGAGTTGCAAATCGCCAATAAAACCCCTACCCAACCCAACAACACCCATGCTAAAATAGCGCCTCGTTCAAACCGGCACGCCAGTTTGAATGAATAGACCGCAGTAAACGGAGAGGTGGCAGAGTGGTCGAATGTACTTGACTCGAAATCAAGCGTACGTTAAATCGTACCGTGGGTTCGAATCCCACCCTCTCCGCCAGAATATATAAAGGAAGCTCCCGCAAGGGAGCTTTTTTTATACCCGCAAGGTCAAAAAACCACCAGCGCATCAAGCCCAGGTAGAAAAAACCGCCCAAAGCGCGCAGCGCAAGGCGATTTTTCCTCCATTCAGGCCTTGAAAGCCAGCGCCGCCATTAACGCAAGCTAGTGCACCAGCCGTGCCACCGCAAACGCCACGACCGACATGGCAATTATCGTCCCCACGCACCATAAAATCATGGCCGATCTGGCCGCAGCCACGTCGCTTTTGGTCGCGTAATCTGCATGCTCCATTTTCATATCCGCCGTATCCCGCTCCTGTGTGTCGCCCCGTCCGCTCATGACCGCATCTCTTCGTTGCCCACTCCATGCTCCGCGCTTCTTTCAGCGCTGTCAAACCGTGTCCCGAGGGTATCGTGCACGGTCCGGCTATTGCGCTGTCGCATATCTGGCCTCAACAGCTGCACCCCTCCTTGACCCAGCTCAGCCTATGGTAATCTACCGTATCCCCATCCTGCCCCCATACCAAAGCAAAGCAATGAGCCGATTCTGGAGCAACATCGTCAGCGAGCTGACCCCCTACGTCCCCGGCGAGCAGCCGAAACTGCCCGACCTGGTCAAACTCAACACCAACGAAAATCCCTACGGCCCATCGCCGCAGGTGCTGGCCGCGCTGCACGAAGCAGCCAACGACAGCCTGCGCCTCTATCCCGATCCCACGGCCAGCGAACTCAAGCAAACCCTGGCCGACTACCACGGCTTGAATAGCGCGCAAGTGTTCGTCGGCAATGGTTCCGACGAAGTGCTGGCGCTGGCCTTCATGGCCTTGCTCAAGCACGATGCGCCGCTGCTGTTCCCGGACATCAGCTACAGCTTCTATCCCGTGTATTGCAAGCTGTACGGCATCGATTACCGCACGGTAGCGCTCGACGACGCCATGCGCATCCGCCCGGAAGACTATCAGGGGCCGTGCGGCGCCATCATCTTTCCGAATCCCAACGCGCCGACCGGAGTGGACTTGCCGCTGGCCGGCGTGGAAACCCTGCTGCGCGCCCATCCCGACGCCGTGGTCGTAGTCGATGAAGCGTATGTGGATTTCGGCGGCGAGAGCGCCGTGGCCCTGGTCGAGCGCTATCCGAACTTGCTGGTGGTGCAGACGTTCTCGAAATCGCGCTCCTTGGCCGGCTTGCGCGTCGGCTGTGCCTTCGGGCATGCGGACCTGGTCGAGGCGCTGGAAAGAGTGAAGAACAGTTTCAATTCGTATCCGCTGGATCGGCTGGCGCTGGCCGGCGCCGTCGCTTCGCTGCATGATGAAGCGTACTTCCAGCAGACGCGCCAGGCCGTCATCGCCAGCCGCGAACAGCTGACGGCAGACTTGACGGCGCTGGGCTTCGAGGTGCTGCCGTCGGTGGCCAACTTTGTCTTTGCCCGCCACCCGCAGCATGATGCGGCGCAACTGGCGGCCGGCTTGCGCGCCCGTTCCGTGATCGTGCGCCATTTCAATGCACCACGCATCAGCCAGTATCTGCGTATCAGCATCGGCAACGTGGCCGAGTGTGCAGCCTTGATGGCCGCATTGCGCGCCCTGCTGTAATTGCTTCCTCCGAGCGGCCACCGCCCAGGGCGGCGGTGGCGCTGTTTTTCCCGATCTTATCAAAAAGTGTAGGCATGCCGGATTGGCATGTTACTATAGCGCAAGTCGATATATCACCTAACGATATACCGATCTGCGCTATATCTACTATCGCCTTACTGGAGGAATATGGATGCATCGATAGACAAACTGCTGCCCTTGTCTGAAGCCACCTACTACATTTTACTGGCCTTGCGCGAGCCTGCGCATGGCTACGCCATCATGCAGCAGGTCGAGGCCATCAGCGAAGGTGCCGTCAAGATCGGGCCGGGCACCCTGTATGGGGCGTTTGCCAACCTGGAAAAACAGGGCTTGATCGTGATGGTGAGGGAAGCCGAGCGGCGCAAGGTCTACACCATGACGGACATGGGACGTCATGTGTTGCTGGCGCAATTGCGGCGCCTGCGGGTGATGGTGCGCGTGGGCGAGGCGAGTGCGCCCTTTTTATCAAAATACTGAGGTGAAACAGGATGAGTGAGCAACGGTCGCATGTCTATAAATGGTTCATCGAGCTCGATGACGGCGAGATCGAGCAATGGCTGCGTGCGCAGGCCCTGGCTGGATGGCACTTGCAGCGCTTTCTCGCGCCCTGCCGGTTTAGCTTTGTGCGGGGTGAGCCTGCCGATGACGTCTACCGCTTCGATTCCTTTCCGGCATGGAAGCGCAGCAGCGAATATGAGCAGCTTTGCCAGGATGCCGGCTGGGAGCTGGTGTTTTGCTGGTGGGGCAGCTATTGCTGGCGCAAGCCTGCGCCAGACGGCAAGCCGAATGACATCTATACGGATACGCCATCGAAGATCGCCAGGCAGCAACGCCTGCTGACGTATTTCGGCTTGACCGGTTTGTTGTTGATGTACAACCTTATGGGCAGCGGCGACCGCGAGATGGACACGCTGCGGATGGTGCTGACGGCGGTGCAGCTGGCCCTGGTCGTGCCCATGTCCTACCTGATCTGGCGCACCATCAGCCGCTTGCGCCGTCTGCGCCGACAGGCGCTCTAGGGGTTTCGGGCCGCTGCCTGCTGTCATGCCCGGCCATTTGTGCAACAATAATCGGATTCATACCTCGACAGGACGGACAATATGGCAAAAGTGGCATTCATCGGCTTGGGCGTCATGGGTTTCCCCATGGCAGGTCATCTGGCGGCGGGCGGGCATGACGTCACCGTGTACAACCGCAATCCGGCCCGCGCGGCCGCCTGGCTGGAGCAACACAAGGGCAGCAGCGCCGCCACGCCTGCCGCCGCGGCAGCGGGTGCCGAGTTCGTGTTTACCTGCATCGGCAACGACAATGATCTGTATCAAGTCATCCTGGAAGAGGGCGGCTTGCTGTCCGCCATGGCGCCGGGCAGCATCCTGATCGACCATACGACGGCGTCCGCCGAAGCGGCGCGCACGATCCACGCGGCGGCGCAAGAGCAGGGCGTGTTCTTTCTCGACGCGCCCGTGTCCGGCGGCCAGGCGGGTGCGGAAAACGGCAAGCTGACGGTGATGGTGGGCGGCGACGCCGAAGCGTATGCACGGGCCGAACCCGTCATCGCACTGTTCGCGCGCGCCGTCACCTACATGGGCGCCTCCGGTTCGGGGCAACTGACGAAGATGGTCAACCAGATCTGCATCGCGGGCCTGGTGCAAGCCTTGAGCGAAGGCATCGCCTTTGCGGAAAACGCGGGCCTCGATGCGGCGCTGGTGGTGGATGTCATTTCCAAGGGCGCGGCGCAGTCGTGGCAGCTGGAAAACCGGGGCAAGACCATGATCGAGCGCAAGTTTGACTTCGGTTTCGCCGTCGACCTGATGCGCAAGGACCTGGGCATCTGCCTCGCCGAAGCCAAGCGCAACGGCAGCGACTTGCCCGTGACAACCTTGACGGACCAGTTCTATGGCGAAGTGCAGCAGGCGGGCGGCAGCCGCTACGACACGTCCAGCCTGATCACCCGCCTGAACAAAAAGTAACTCTTTAACTCGCAAACAAACAGCGGCGCGTCCCTGCCCAGGGCCGCGCCGCTCGTCGTTTACGGGGGTGAAAAATAAAAAACCGTCAGTTTCCGGAACATCCGGTTTCGATTTTCATGGAAAAGCATGGACTTCGCTAGCTCATCGTGTATTATTAAAAAACGAGATGAATTGTCCCAATTTTTAAAACATTATGAGCGGACCCGCATGAAAACTAACTCCTCAGCGATAACGCGCGTTGTCGACAAGAACATTCCCTACCTGTCTTCCGCCGTTGCCATCTGGCGCCCCCGCGCCGTGCTGCGCAGCTGGCCCGGCGTGGCCATCGCGCTGGCGATCGCCCTGTCGGCGACCTTTATTTCCAGCAATTATGGCGGCCCCCAGCTGCTGTACGCGCTGTTCTTCGGCCTGGCTTTCCACTTCCTCGCTTCCGACCCCACCTGCAAGCCCGGCATCGAGTTTTGCAGCAAGGTGCTGCTGCGCACGGGCGTGGCCCTGCTGGGCGCGCGCATCACTTTCAACCAGATCGCTTCGGTGGGCGTGACGCCGTTATTGATCGTCGTGGGCGGCCTGGTGGCCACCCTGGGCTTCGGCTACCTGCTGGCCAAATGGCTGAAACGCCCGATCACGGAAGGCATTCTGTCGGGCGGCTCCGTCGCCATCTGCGGCGCCTCGGCCGCGCTGGCCATCTCGGCCGTGCTGCCGCAAACCAAGGAGAATGAAAAATTCACCTTGCTGACGGTGGTGGGCGTGACGTCGCTGTCCACCCTGGCCATGATCGTCTACCCGCTGCTGGTCAAGCTGCTGGGCTTTGACCCCACGGAAGCGGGCGTCTTCATCGGCGGCACCATCCACGACGTGGCGCAAGTGGTGGGCGCCGGCTATCTGGTGAGCAACCATACGGGCGACGTGGCCACCTTCGTGAAACTGACGCGCGTCGCTTGCCTCGTGCCAGTCGTGCTGGGGCTGTCGATCATGTTCAAGCGCAAGGATGGCAAGAGTGAAGTCGATGCGCCGCCGCTGGTGCCCTTCTTTCTGATCGGCTTTGTCTGGCTGGTGATTACCAACAGCCTGGGCCTGATCCCGCAGGAAGTGAATGGCTGGATCAACAATGCCTCGCGCGCCTGCCTCGTCATTGCGATTGCCGCCCTGGGCGTGAAGACGTCGTTCCAGTCGCTGGCCTCGCTGGGCTGGCGTCCCGTCATCATGCTGGTGATGGAAACGGTGTGGATCGCCGCCTTCGTCGCCATCGCCGTCCTGCTGACGCGCTGAGCGCTGGCCATTCGCCATGAAGATCCTTGTCCTCGGCGCCGGCGTGGTCGGCACGGCATCGGCCTGGTATTTGCGCCAGGCGGGCCACGACGTGCGCGTGCTCGAGCGCCAGGCGGGCGCCGCACAGGAAACCAGTTTCGGCAACGGCGGGCAGATTTCCGTCTCGCATGCGGAGCCGTGGGCCAATCCCGCCACCCTGCGCAAAGTCCTGACTTGGCTGGGCAAGGACGACGCGCCGCTGCTGTTCCGCCCCCGCCTCGATACGCTGCAATGGCAGTGGGTACTGCATTACCTGCGTGAATGCCTGCCGTCGCGGGTGTCGCGCAATATGCGCCAGATCGTCGCCCTGGCCGAGTACAGCCGCCAGAGCCTGCAAGCCTTGCGCCGCGAGACGGGCATCCAGTATGACCATCTGGAACGGGGTATTTTGCATTTCTATACGGACCAGCAGGAGTTCGATAAATCGCAAGCGGGCGCCGCGCTGTTGCGCGAACTGGGCTGCCCGCGCAATACCGTCAGCGCCGATGAAGTGATACGGCTGGAACCGGCCCTGCGCCACGCGCGCAGCCGCATCGTGGGCGGTGATTTCACGGCCAGCGACGAGTCGGGCGACGTGCATTTGTTTACCACGGCGCTGGCCGCGCGCGCCGCCAAGGCTGGCGTGGATTTTCAGTACGGCACGATGGTGACACGGCTGCTGGCGGAGGGCGAGCGCATCACGGGCGTGGAATGCATCGACGCGCAGGGCCGCCACCGCCTCGAGCACGCGGACGCCGTGGTGGTGGCCATGGGCAGCTTTTCCGCACCGCTGCTGCAGCCGCTGGGCATCCGCTTGATGTTGTATCCGGGCAAGGGATACTCAGCCACCTATCCGATCATCGACCCCGTCAGTGCACCCAGCGTATCGCTGACGGACGATGGCTATAAATTGGTCTTTTCGCGCCTGGGTGAGCGCCTGCGCGTGGCGGGCACGTGCGAGCTGAACGGCTACACGCGCGAACTCAATCCCGTGCGCTGCGCCGCCATCACGCGCCGGGTACAAGCGCTGTTTCCCCATGCCTGCGATTACGGCGCCCCCGTCTACTGGGCCGGCCTGCGCCCCCTCACGCCGTCGAACGTGCCCTACATCGGCGCCACGCGCTACCGCCAGCTGTTCCTCAACACGGGCCACGGCACCCTGGGCTGGACCATGGGCTGCGGCGCGGGCAGGGCGATCGCCGACCTGGTGTCGGGACGGCGGCCCGACGTCGATTTTGCATTTTGCGGCGAAGCCCCCCGGCATGAGGCCGCTTTGGTTCAACTAAGGAGAGCACCACGATGAGAGATGACGCCACCCCCAGCCAATCACCCGGCGGCCTGACCCTGGCCGGCACCACCTATCAGTCGCGCCTGCTGGTGGGCACCGGGAAATACAAGGATTTCGAGGAAACGCGCCTGGCCATCGAGGAGAGCGGCGCCGAGATCGTCACCGTCACGATCCGCAGGGTCAACATCGGCCAGGAGAAGGGCGAGCCCAACCTGCTCGACTTCATTCCACCGTCGAAATACACGATTCTGCCCAACACGGGCGGCTGCTACAACGCGCGCGACGCCGTCTACACCTTGCAACTGGCGCGCGAACTGCTGGGCGGGCACCCGCTGTGCAAGCTGGAAGTGCTCGGTGATGAAAAGACCCTGTTTCCGAACATGCCGGAAACCCTGAAAGCGGCAGGGGAGCTGGTGCGCGACGGCTTCCAGGTGATGGTGTATTGCAGTGACGACCCCATCCAGGCGCGCATGCTGGAAGACCTTGGTTGCATCGCCGTCATGCCGCTGGCGTCCCTGATCGGCTCGGGCATGGGCATTCTGAATCCGTGGAATCTATCCTTGATCATCGAGCAAGCCCGCGTGCCCGTGCTGGTCGACGCCGGCGTGGGCACGGCGTCGGACGCGGCCATCGCCATGGAACTCGGCTGTGACGGCATCCTGATGAATACCGCCATCGCGGCGGCGCGCGAGCCGATCCGCATGGCGCGCGCCATGAAATTGGCAGTGCAGGGCGGACGCGAGGCTTACCTGGCCGGACGCATGCCTCGGAGAGCAGGCGCCATGAGCGCTGCGCCCTCGTCGCCGATGGCCGGGCTGATCGCCTGAGCCAGATTTGTAGCAAGGTAGTTGATTATCGTTTCAAGCGTTTATAAAAACCACAATACCTGGAGATGACATGAAACACACACTCGTAGCGGCGGCCGTCCTGGCCGCACTCTTTGCCGGCGGCGCCAGCGCCCAATCGTCCGTCACCGTGTACGGCTTGCTCGACGCGGGCCTGACGTCCGAACACGGCGGCGCGGAAGGCTCCGTCACCAAGCTGGCCACCGGCGTGCAGTCGGGCAGCCGCATCGGCTTCAAGGGCACGGAAGACCTGGGCAACAATCTGAAGGCTAATTTCTTGCTGGAAAATGGCCTCGACCTCGATACTGGTGCGTACCGTCAGGGCGCCTTGTTCGGGCGCAAGGCCTACGTGGGCTTGTCCGGCAGCTTCGGCGCCGTGAATATCGGCTTGCAGCACAACCCGCTGTTCACCGCACTGGACAATATCGATCCCTTCGAGACGGGTCTGACGGGCGCCTCGCTCAACCTGATGAGTGTGGCCAGCCTGCGCACGAAAAACTCCATCATGTACGAAACGCCGAAGGTGAACGGCTTGTCGGCCGCCATCATGGTTGGCCTCGGCGAAAAGCCGGACAGCGCCAGCCTGGGCCGCACCATCGACTTTTCCATCGACTACGCCAACGGTCCGGTGGTGCTGACCCTGGCGCACGACAACCGCAAGGATAGTGAGCTGAACACAGCCAAGGTGACTTTGCTGGGCGGTACCTACGACTTCGGCCCCGCCAAACTGCACGCCGCGTATGAAACGGACAAGGACGATGCGGGCGCGGATTTCCGCAACGTCATGCTGGGCGTGTCCGCGCCGGTCAGCGCGGCGGGCAGCGTGATGGCGTCGTACATCAAGAAGGATGACCGCACCAGCGCGCGCCGCGGCGGACGCCAGCTGGCCATCGGCTACACGTATGCCTTGTCCAAGCGCACCAATCTGTACACGTCGTACGGGCGCATCAGCAACGATGGCGCGGGCACCAACTTCGTTGGCGACGCTTCCAGTGGCGGCAGCGTGCCCTTGCCTGGGCATAACTCCAGCGCCTTCACGGCGGGCATGCGCCTGAAGTTCTAAGGCACAGCGCAGCAGGTATCGATGGCGGGCTATCTGTTGCGGATAGCCCGCCATTGTTGTTTCAGGAGTGGGGCAAAGTCACGGATTCCGGATTCAGGAATGAAACAGTCCAATTTTTCATGAATTTTCATTGACAGCGCATTTCGCAACCGTTAAATTGAATACGTATTTCAAATATCGGAACAAAATATACCGATTTTTCATAAAACTGTAAGGAGACTGAGCCATGACTGATTTGTCCGACCAAAAAGCCGCCGCCGCAGTGGCCACCCCCACCGGGCCGCAAAAGATGACGCCTTCCGAAGCGTTCGTGGAAACCCTGGCCGCCAATGGCGTGACCGACATGTTCGGCATCATGGGCTCGGCCTTCATGGACCCGATGGATATCTTTGCCCCGGCCGGCATCCGGCTGATTCCCGTCGTGCACGAGCAGGGCGCCGGCCACATGGCCGACGGCTATGCCCGCGTTTCGGGCCGCCATGGCGTGGTCATCGGCCAGAACGGCCCCGGCATCAGCAATTGCGTCACGGCCATCGCCGCCGCCTACTGGGCGCACACCCCGGTCGTCATCATCACGCCGGAAACGGGCACCATGAGCATGGGCCTGGGCGGCTTCCAGGAAGCGAACCAGCTGCCGATGTTCGAGGAATTTACCAAGTACCAGGGCCATGTGACCAATCCGGCCCGCATGGCGGAATTTACGGGCCGCTGCTTTGACCGCGCCATGTCGGAAATGGGCCCGACGCAATTGAACATCCCGCGCGACTATTTTTATGGCGAAATCAAGGCGGAAATCCCGAAGCCGAACCGCCTGGACCGTGGCGCCGGCGGCGAGCACAGCCTCAATGAGGCAGCCGAACTGCTGGCCAAGGCCAAGTTCCCCGTCATCATCTCGGGCGGCGGCGTCGTCATGGGCGAAGCGATCGAAGAGTGCAAGGCGCTGGCCGAACGCCTCGGTGCGCCCGTCGTGAACAGCTATCTGCACAACGACTCGTTTCCCGCCAGCCACCCGCTGTGGTGCGGTCCGCTCGGTTATCAAGGCTCGAAAGCGGCGATGAAACTGATCGCCCAGGCCGACGTCGTCGTGGCCCTCGGTTCGCGCCTGGGACCGTTCGGCACCTTGCCGCAGCACGGCATGGATTACTGGCCGAAAAACGCCAGGATCATCCAGATCGACGCGGACAACAAGATGCTCGGTTTGGTGAAAAAGATTTCGGTGGGCATCTGCGGCGACGCCAAGGCGGCCGCCAAGGCGATTCTTGCCCGTCTGGACGGCAAGACGCTCGATTGCGACGCCACGCGCGACGCGCGCAAGGCCACCATCGAGGCGGAAAAAGCCGCGTGGGAAGACGAACTGGACAACTGGACGCACGAAAAAGATGCGTACAGCCTGGACATGATCGAAGAGCAAAAGAAAGAGCCGGGCAATTATCTGCACCCGCGCCAGGTCTTGCGCGAGCTGGAAAAAGCCATGCCGGAAGACGTGATGGTATCGACCGACATCGGCAACATCAACTCGGTGGCGAACAGCTATCTGCGCTTTGAAAAGCCGCGCAGCTTCTTTGCGGCGATGAGCTTTGGCAACTGCGGCTACGCCTTCCCGACCATCATCGGCGCCAAGGTGGCCGCGCCGCACCGTCCGGCCGTGTCGTATGCGGGCGACGGCGCCTGGGGCATGAGCCTGATGGAAACCATGACCTGCGTGCGCCACAACATTCCCGTGACGGCCGTGGTGTTCCACAACCGCCAGTGGGGCGCGGAAAAGAAAAACCAGGTCGATTTCTACAACCGCCGCTTCGTCGCCGGTGAGCTCGACAACCAGAGTTTTGCCGAGATCGCGCGGGCCATGGGCGCCGAAGGCATCACGGTCGACAAGCTGGAAGACGTGGGGCCGGCCCTGAAGAAAGCGATAGCCATGCAGATGAATGAAGGCAAGACGACCATCATCGAAATCATGTGCACGCGCGAACTGGGCGACCCGTTCCGCCGCGATGCGCTGAGTAAACCAATCCGTCATCTGGATAAATATAAAGATTACGTTTGATGTAGCGGGTGTTGTTGGATTACGCCCTCTGGGCTAATCCAACCTACCCAACCTACGCGTGGCGCTGGCGTAATCCGACACCACCCTGACCGATCCTTGTATGACCCCGGCTTGCCGGGTTTTATGTGCCGGAACTATCTGCATGCTTCCATGGTTCCGGCACTTTTTTTACCGAATTGGAGTACCCATGAAAGCCCTGCACCGCATCATCGCCCAAGCCCGCGTCGTGCCGAAAAACATCGTGTTGTGCGAGGGCGACGATGCGCGCGTGCTGCAGGCGGCGGCGCGCGCAGCCGCCGAAGGCCTGGCGCATATCACCCTCGTCGGCCAGCCGGCCGCCATCCTGGCGCTGGCGCGCGAACACGCGCTGGATCTCGATGCCGTGCGCCTGGTCGACCCGGCCACGTCCGAGGAGTCGGAGCACTATGCCCAGCAATTGTTTGTGCTGCGCCAGGCCAAGGGCATGACGGTGGAGCAGGCGCGCATCGCCGTGCAAGACCCGCTGTGCTACGCCAACCTGATGGTGCGCCTGGGCGACGCGGACGGCTGCGTGGCGGGGGCCGTGCACACGACGGCCGACGTGGTGCGCAGCGCCATCCAGATCATCGGCGTCGATCCGGCCTTCAAGCTCGTGTCGAGCTTTTTCCTGATGATGCTGTGCGAACCGTTCCACAGCCTGAAGGGCGGTTTTATCTTTTCCGACTGCGCCCTCGTCGTTGACCCTAAGGCCGAGGAACTGGCCGACATCGCCATGGCCGCCGCCGACAGCGCGCAAGCCTTGCTGATGGAAGAGCCGAGGGTCGCCATGCTGTCGTTTTCCACCAGCGGCAGCGCCCATCACGCGGCCGTCGACAAGGTGCATGCGGCCACGGACCGGGTCAAGGCCCAGCGTCCGCTGCTGGCCATCGATGGCGACGTGCAGCTCGACGCGGCCATCGTGGCCGAGATTTCCCAAAGAAAAGTCAAGGATTCCGTGGTGAATGGTCGCGCGAATGTGCTGGTATTTCCGAACCTCGATGCGGGCAACATCGGCTATAAGCTGGCCGAGCGCATGGGCGGCGCCGTCGCCATCGGCCCGCTGCTGCAAGGCTTGAACAAGCCGGCCAACGATTTGTCGCGCGGCTGCAGCGCCGACGATGTCTACAACGTGATTGCGGTCACGGCCGTGCAGGCCCAGGGTGGACGCTGAGTTGTTCAGCTTGCCCGTGCTGGCGCTGCTGGGCGTGGTGGCGGCGGGCACGTATTTCCAGACCGTCACGGGCTTTGGCCTGGGCATGATCGTCATGGGCGTGGCCAGCGGCCTCGGCCTGGCGCCGGTGCCCGTGCTGGCGGCCCTCGTCAGCTTGTTGTCACTGGCCAATTGCCTGGTGGCCTTGCCGGGCGCCTTGCACCACCTGGACTGGCGTGCCATCCGCGCGGCCAGCATCGGCTTGCTGCCGGCCATGGCGGCCGGCGTATTGCTATTGGGATATTTGGATCAGGCGTATGCGCCCGTCCTGAAACTGTTATTGGGCGCGGCCATCGTGTATGGCGGCGTCAGCATT
The DNA here is from genome assembly GCF_019443505.1 of Janthinobacterium sp. PAMC25594. Lineage (NCBI taxonomy): Bacteria > Pseudomonadati > Pseudomonadota > Betaproteobacteria > Burkholderiales > Oxalobacteraceae > Janthinobacterium > Janthinobacterium sp. PAMC25594. The sequence continues at coordinate 1,778,652 of NZ_CP080377.1, read as the reverse complement.
CTGCTGCAGGCGCCGCCGGGACCGGGCGCGGCCGACAAACGCAGTTTCTTCATCAGCGGCGTGTGCGGTGGCCTGTTCTCGGGCCTGTTTTCGCTGGCTGGCCCGCCCCTCGTGTACCAGTTTTACCGCCAGGAAATGAGTTTAACCACCATCCGCTACAGCCTGATCTTTTTGTTCGCCATCAGCGCGGGCGGACGTTCGCTGATGGCGGGCAGCCAGGGCCAGCTGGACGCGAAAGTGTTACTTTTGTGCATGCTGGCCTTGCCTGTCGGCGTGCTGGCCACCATGGCCGGCAAGCGCTACCCGCCGCCGATCGCCCAGCGCGGCATGCGCCGCATAGCGTTCGCCGTGCTGACCTTGATTGGCATCTCGCTGATGGTAGCCGCCGCGCCGCAACTGTTCGCGTAGCCGGCGCCTTGCTTCAGGGCCGTACCGCGGCGTTGGCGAAAAAGCGGTAGCCGGCGTTGCGCGCCGTATTGATGGGCAGGGACAGCCCGGTGGCTTGCTCGGTCTTGCGGCGCAGGCGGCGGATCTGCGTGTCGAGGCGGCGCTGGTCGTAGTCGAGGAAGTCCTCTCCCAGCGACTGGACGATCTGCTGGCGGCTGACGATGCGTTCCGGTTCAGTCATCAGCACCTGCAGCACGATCGCATCCTGCTGCGACAGGGCGATGGCGTCGCAACCGGGCGGCAACAGCCGGCGCGGTCCCAGTTCGAGTACCCAGCCTGGCGTGGCGGCCGGTTCGCCCAGGCGGCGACGCAAGCTGACCAGGGTCGCCGCCAGTTCATCGAGATCGGTATGTTTTGGCAGGTAATAGTCTGCGCCGCAATTGAGCCCGCTGACCTTGTCCTGCGTGGCGCCGCGCGCGGTAAAAACGACAATGCCGATCTGCTGGTTCTGAACGCGTAGCGAGCGCACCAGTTCCATGCCATCGCCATCGGGCAGGCCCAGGTCGACGACGGCAATGTGGTGTCGCGCAGGCGCGTAGCAGGCATGAAAACCGGCCAGGTCAGCGACGGCGCTGACGCGATAGCCGCAATCGCCGAGAAATTCAGTCAGTTCTTGCCGCAGGACGGCTTCATCTTCAAGCAGGATAAGGTTCAGCATGGCGCAAGGATAACCGATCAGCCATGTGGCGTGAAGGCGGCTAGTCAATGCCTTGATCTGCCTGTGATAAGCTGCGCCGCCATGACTATCCTGCTTGCCATTTTCCTCGTCTTTTCCAGTATCTGCCCGCTGGCCGCATGGGCCGCGTCGCCACCGGCCCCGCTGGTGCTGCCTGAAAGCGCGCAAACGGTGTCTGCCAGCGGTCACATGCTGATGTTGCGCGACCCGGGCGGTGTGTTGGGACCGGGCTCGGTACTGACGGCGCCCGGCTGGCGTGTGTTGCCTGGCGCCGTCAGTGCTGGCTACACGGACGACGCGGTCTGGCTGCGGCTGGACGTGGCGCGTGCCGCGCATGCACCCGACGAGTGGGTGTTGCGTTTCAGCAATGCCGTACTCGACGATGTGCGCCTGTACCGGCAGGATCTTGCGGGGCACTGGACCCTGCAGGCGGCCGGGGCGGACGTGGCACGCGGTGCCTGGCCTGTCGATGCGCGCCAGGTGGTGTTTCCATTTCGTCTGCAGGATGACGCGACCGAACGCTGGCTGGTGCGCCTGCACAGCAAGAAAGCCATGTCGACCGAGCTGACGATGTGGCCGCGCGCGAGGTTTGATGAATCGTCGCGCCGCGAGTATCTGTATTACGGCTTGCAATTCGGCAGCTACCTGCTGCTGATCCTGTTTCACGTATTCTTCTGGCGCATGACGCGCGAAGTCCACAGTGGCTGGTACTTGCTGTACGTGTTGACGAATGCGACTACCGAAGCATTGACGATCGCCATTCCGCAGCAAATCTTCAGCATGCCGAACTGGCTGTCGGACCCGATGCTGGGCGTGTCGATGGCCATGTCCATCGCCATCGGTGCCCGTTTTTCCACCTTGCAGCTGGAGTTGCCAACCTTGTTCCCCCGCTTCAGCCGTGGTGTTGTCGGCGTCACCGTCGCCGCCGCCTTGGCGGGGGCGGTACTGGTATTGCTCGGTGATTACGCGGCCGGCGTGCTCGTGGTGCAGGGGGCTGCCTTGCCGCTGATCGCCGTGTTCGTCACTCTGGCCACATGGCTGGCATTGCGCGGCCACCGCCCGGCGCGCGCCTTCTTGTTGATCTTCGGCATCTTTTACGCGGGCGTCCTGGTCAGCTTCTTGCGCAACATGGCCGTGCTGCCGCCGAATTTCTGGACCAACCATGCGGCCTCCCTGGGCGCGTTTGTCCACATGATGCTGATGAGTTTGCGGCTGAACCGGCGCTATGCGGAACTGCGCCGCGCCAAGGACTGGGCGCAGGCCGAAGCCGTGCGGGCCGTGCGTGCACTCAACGAAAGGTTGGAAGGGCTGGTGGCGCTGCGCACGGACGCGCTGCAACAGGAAATCGGACGGCGCACGGTGCTGGAAGCGGACCTGCGCGGGGCGCTGGCGGTGGAAACGCGCACGCGCGAAGAACAGCAGGATTTCGTCGCCATGGTTTCGCACGAATTCCATACGCCGCTGGCCATCATCAATACGACGGCCCAGCAGATTGCCCGCAATCCCGACGCGGCATGGGACAAGACCTTGCAGCGCTGCCAGAACTTGCGCGAGGCCAGCGGCCGCATGACGGCGCTTGTCGACGAGTACCTGAGCGCTGACCGCATGGAAACGAGCGCCGCCACCTTCCGCGCCCAGTCTTGCGATCCACGCTTGCTGCTCGAGGCGGTGCTGGCCGAATGGCCGGAGGGCAGGGTGGCCGCGACCTTGTCTGACTTGCCGGAGCGCCTGCAATGCGACCCGGGTCTGCTGCGCGTGGCCTTGCGCAATCTGCTCAGCAACGCGGACCGGCATGCGCCGCAGGTGCTGGCCATACGCGTGCACGCTGCGCTGCACGGCGACGGCGGCTTGCAGATCACCGTCAGCAATCCCGGCGATCCCTTGCCCGCCGACGAGATTCCACGCCTGTTCCAGAAGTATTTCCGTGGTCGCATTGCCCAGCACAAGCCTGGCGCGGGGCTGGGCCTGTATCTGGTGCAGCGCATTGTGTCCCTGCATGGCGGCAAGGTCACGCTCGACAGCGCTGGACTGGATGGCGTTATCAGTTTCTCATTGCACATCCCTGCCTAGCGGGTCCTGCATTCCCGACTGAATCAGTCGGGAATCGCTCAGATTTGCTCACTTATAAATCCTGAATCTTTGTTACATTCCCCTTAGGAAATTTCTGTAGCTTTTTGCCACATATATGTAGCGGAAGGCAACAGAGACGGGAGCGTGGCATGCGCTGCCTGCGCGTCACGCGCAGGCATGGACGACATCGCCTGTGCGCTCCCTGTACAACTTCGACAAGGATAGATAGCATGCATCGCCACGGATCACTGAATCACATTTACAGGCTCGTCTGGAGCCATGTCCTGAACGCCTGGGTTGCCGTTGCCGAGACCTCGCGCGGGCGTGGCAAGGGCGGGCGCCGCAAGCTGGCCGCCGCTGCTGCTGCCATGGCGGCGCTGGCGCTGGGCGGACCCGCCTGCGCCGGGCCTGCAGGTGGCCAGGTGGTGGCCGGCACGGCAACCATCACCCAGTCCGGCGCCACGACGACGATTCACCAAACGAGCCAGCAGGCGTCGCTGAACTGGGCCAGCTTCAATGTGGGCAGCAAGGAAACCGTCAATTTCGTCCAGCCGTCGTCGAATGCACTGGCGGTCAACCGCATTCTCGACAGCAATGGCTCGCAGATACTCGGGAGACTGAACGCCAATGGCCAGGTTTATTTGATCAACCCGAACGGCATCCTGTTCGGCCGCACGGCCCAGGTCAATGTGGGCGGCCTCGTCGCCTCGACCCTGGATGTGGACAATGCCAGCCTGGGCGGCAACAAGCATGTCTTCAACGGCAAGGGGCCGGGTAGCGTCGTCAATGAAGGCGCGATCCGCGCGGCCGACGGCGGTTATGTGGCCCTGATTTCCGCCCGTATCAGTAACAGCGGCAGCATCGCTGCGCATGCTGGCAGCGTACTGATGGGCGCTGGCAGCCAGGTCACGCTGGACCTGGGCGGTCCCGTCAAGCTGCAGGTGACGCAGGGCGCGCTCGATACCCTGATCGAGAATGGTGGCGCCATCCGCGCCGACGGCGGCCAGGTCTACCTGACGGCCAAGGCGGCCGGCCAGCTGGCTTCCAGCGTCATCAACAATACGGGCGTGATCGAGGCGCATACCCTGACCACGGGCGAAAAAGGCCAGATCGTGCTGCTCGGTGACGTGCAGCAGGGTAGCGTCCACGTGGCCGGCGTGCTCGATGCCAGCGCCCCTCGGAGTGGTGACGGTGGCTTCATCGAAACGAGCGCAAACCATGTCGCCATCGGCGCTGCGCAAGTCACCACGGCCGCGCCGCGCGGCAAAACCGGCACCTGGCTAATCGATCCGAACGACTTTACAGTGGCGGCCAGCGGCGGCAACATGACGGGGGCGGCGGTGTCCAGCGCCCTGGCCAGCAACAATTTCTCCATCATGACGACCAGCATGGGGACGACGGGCGGCAACGGCGACATCTACGTGAATGACGCGATCAACTGGTCGGCCAACAAGCTGACCTTGACTGCCGAGCGCAACATTAACATCAATGCGAACCTGAACGCGACGGGCACGGGCCAGCTCGCATACCAGTACGGGCAAGCCACGGCCGATGGCGCTGGCAGCGCCTATAGTGTTTCGCTTGGCGTCGCCGTGAACATTCCGCATGCGGACACATTTACTTGGCAAAAGGGTAGCGGCGGACGCGTGAACAATCTGGTGCTGGACAATGGCAAGGTGCGTTATGGCAATGGCGTGGAAAATTCGTTCACGGATGATGGCCTGCTGAAAGGCCCGGCCTATTTCGATAACTCCACCGAGGGCCGTAACGGCTGGTACCAGCTTACCTATAACGCGAGGCCATTCGAGTTTGCCATCGCCGCAGGCGGGGATGGCAGCAACTCCTGGAATGGCAATGGGGAAGTGCTGGCCTCCAATTTGAATGGGGGCGCGGCGGGGATGGGCTCGGCCGGCAGCTATTTGAATGCGCTCAGTAATCGTTCCCTCAATATCGCCGGCTATCAAGAGGGAGTGGGCACCGTGGTGACGACGGGCACGCTGACCTTCCAGACCTTGCGGCAATCTGCCGGCGTGGCGCACAGCTACACGCTCAAGGCTGGCGAGGCTTTCATTAACATGGATAGCCGGGTCACCAATCAGAGCGCTGCGCCGCTGAACAATGTGCGCATGTGGCTGGGTACCGGCGACGATTTCATCGGTACGTCGGACCGCAATTTCAAGACCAAGGGCGCTATCAGCGGCGGCGCGTTCGTGCCCTTGACTGACGCGAATGCGCCATCGAATGCCATTATGGTCAGTGAAATCAGCGGCGGCAGCAATGGCTCGGCCGTGCTGTTTTATTCGACGACAGCTGGCGTGAACACCGTCCATAGCGACTGCTGCCAGTTTTCCAACGTGGTGTTCAAGGATCCGAAAAGCTCGCTGATCGCCTCAGGGCAGACCGATGGCAGCTATGCCATGTTCATGCGCGTGCCCGACCTGGCTCCCGGGCAGTCAGGCGGCCTGTCGGTTTATTATGCGGCGGCACCCATTTCCCAATTATCGTCGGCCATCGTCTCGGTCGGCGACGCCGCCGGCAACACTCCGAAGCCGGTGTATTTGCGCCTGACGCCCGGCAGCAGCGTATATGGCAACATGCCGATCTTTAATTATGCGCTGTATGACGCACTGGTGGACGGGCGACTGGTCACGGATGCCGGCGTTAGCGGCACCATTTCCTGGCTGGGTGCACCTTCAGCCACCTCCTCGACCGGCCTCTACACAATCACCTATGGCACCGGCCTGAGCTTGGGCAAGGCTGGCTATACCTTGACGCCGGGTGGTCCTGTCTACTGGACGGTGACGCCCCGTCCGTTGAACGTGGCCGTGACGAAGACCTACGATGGCAGCGCCACGTTCAATGCCGGCTTCGTGCTGTCGGGACTGGTCAATGGCGACAGCGCGCCTACGGTCGCCGGTTCGGCCAGTGTCGGCAGCCGTAACGTCGGCCGTTACAGCAGCTTTGACTCCAGCACCTTGAGCCTGTCTAACAGTAATTATGTGCTGAACGCCAGCGGCGTCAGTGCCAGCATCGACCCTCGCCCCATCATGGTGGCCGCCGACGCGAAGAGCAAGGTCTACGGCAATGTCGACCCTGGCCTGACATACCAGGTGACGCAAGGTGTGCTGGTCGCTGGCGACAGCCTGAACGGCGTCCTGCGCCGTACTGCCGGTGAAAACGTGGGCAGCTACACGATCGATGCCTCGGCCCTGGCCAACGGCAACTATGTGGTGACGGCGCAAAACGGCGCATTGAGCATAGCCGCGCGCCCGATCACGGTGACGGCCGATGCGAAAAGCAAGGTCTACGGCAATGTCGACCCGGGCCTGACTTACCAGGTGACGCAAGGTGTGCTGGTCGCTGGCGACAGCCTGAACGGCGTCCTGCGCCGTACTGCCGGTGAAAACGTGGGCAGCTACACGATCGATGCCTCGGCCCTGGCCAACGGCAACTATGTGGTGACGGCGCAAAACGGCGCCTTGAGCATAGCCGCGCGCCCGATCACGGTGACGGCCGATGCGAAAAGCAAGGTCTACGGCAATGTCGATCCGGGCCTGACTTACCAGGTGACGCAAGGTGTGCTGGTCGCTGGCGACAGCCTGAACGGCGTCCTGCGCCGTACTGCCGGTGAAAACGTGGGCAGCTACACGATCGATGCCTCGGCCCTGGCCAACGGCAACTATGTGGTGACGGCGCAAAACGGCGCCTTGAGCATAGCCGCGCGCCCGATCACGGTGACGGCCGATGCGAAAAGCAAGGTCTACGGCAATGTCGATCCGGGCCTGACTTACCAGGTGACGCAAGGTGTGCTGGTCGCTGGCGACAGCCTGAACGGCGTCCTGCGCCGTACTGCCGGTGAAAACGTGGGCAGCTACACGATCGATGCCTCGGCCCTGGCCAACGGCAACTATGTGGTGACGGCGCAAAACGGCGCCTTGAGCATAGCCGCGCGCCCGATCACGGTGACGGCCGATGCGAAAAGCAAGGTCTACGGCAATGTCGATCCGGGCCTGACTTACCAGGTGACGCAAGGTGTGCTGGTCGCTGGCGACAGCCTGAACGGCGTCCTGCGCCGTACTGCCGGTGAAAACGTGGGCAGCTACACGATCGATGCCTCGGCCCTGGCCAACGGCAACTATGTGGTGACGGCGCAAAACGGCGCCTTGAGCATAGCCGCGCGCCCGATCACGGTGACGGCCGATGCGAAAAGCAAGGTCTACGGCAATGTCGATCCGGGCCTGACTTACCAGGTGACGCAAGGTGTGCTGGTCGCTGGCGACAGCCTGAACGGCGTCCTGCGCCGTACTGCCGGTGAAAACGTGGGCAGCTACACGATCGATGCCTCGGCCCTGGCCAACGGCAACTATGTGGTGACGGCGCAAAACGGCGCCTTGAGCATAGCCGCGCGCCCGATCACGGTGACGGCCGATGCGAAAAGCAAGGTCTACGGTAATGTCGACCCGGGCCTGACTTACCAGGTGACGCAAGGTGCGCTGGTCGCTGGCGACAGTCTGAACGGCGTCCTGCGCCGTACTGCCGGTGAAAACGTGGGCAGCTACACGATTGATGCCTCGGCCTTGGCCAACGGCAACTATGTGGTGACGGCGCAAAACGGCGCCTTGAGCATCGATGCCGATCCAGGACTGGAAAATGCGATTCGCCTGGCGCGGCGCCAGGTCACCACGGGCACCAATGATGTGGCGGCGGGCACGGCGGCAAACGCCGGGGCACTGGCCGTAGCGGGTGTCGCGGCATATGCTGCGCCCGGCGCCGGCAGCGTGCCTGATAGCGGCGTCAACCTGATTGGCGGACTGGCGCTAGTGCCGGTGACTGATGCGGCGCACGCCACGCCAGCGCAGGGGGGCAGTGGCACGCCTGGCTTTACGCGCATCTTTGTCGTCAACGGTGGCATTAATGTACTGGCTGCCGCCCCGGTAGCAGGAGATGTAGCGCAATGATTGTACTGATTCAACAAACAAAAAAATCGATGAAAAAACAACAACCACCTCGGCGCAACACTATTGCCATGGCGCTGGGCGTCGCCTTATTACATTTTTCGCCCGCCGCACAGGCGCAGGTTCCGCCTGACGCGGGCCAGACCTTGCAGCAACTCCAGCCGCCGATCGCAGCACCGCGCGAAAGTCAGCCTTTGAAGATACAGGCGCCGCTGGGTTCCGCGCCCATCGCGCCGGGAGGGGCGGCCGTCGTCTTGCATGCGGTCAAGCTGAGCGGCAATTCCGTGTTCAGCGAAGAAACGCTGCGCGCGGCGCTGGGCGACGTCACGGGCAAGACCTTCGATCTGGCCGGCTTGCGCGGCCTGGGCGAGCGCATCACGGAGGTTTACCAGGCGGGCGGCTACCCGTTCGCCCGCGCCATCCTGCCGCCGCAAGACTTGGCGAACGGTGACTTGCGCATCGAGGTGATCGAGGGACGTTATGGCGTGGTGCAGGCGGAGGGCGACGACAGCGCGCTGGCGCGGCAGGCGACGGCCTTCCTCGATGGATTGCTTCCGGGCAGCGTGATCGCCAGCGCACCGCTGGAGCGTGCCGCCCTGTTGCTCGACGATTTGCCTGGTATCCAGTCTGCCGCCACCGTCCGTCCCGGCGAGCAGGCGGGGACGGGTGACTTGATTGTCCAGATCTCCCGTGACCAACGCGTGCGCGGCGATATCGGCCTGGACAATGCCGGCAGCCGCTACACGGGCAAAAACCGCGTGCGCGCGAATGTCGACATCAACAGCCCCTTCCTGTTGGGGGACCAGATTACCGTGCGGGCGCTGCTCAGCGAGGAAGAGCTGTGGCTGGGTTCGCTTGGCTACAGCCTGCCCCTGGGCGCATCCGGTTTGCGCGGCAATGTCGGCTACTCGCATACCAGCTATGTGCTGGCGAAGGAATTTGCCAGCCTGCATGCCAACGGCACGGCCAAGGTCGCCAGCGCCGGACTCAGCTATCCCATCCTGCGCTCGCAACGGGCCAACCTGACGCTGATTGCCACCTACCAAGCCAAGGACTTGCAGGATAACCGCGACAGCACGCGGACCTATGAAAGCAAGTCTAGCCGGTCTCTCCCGCTGGCCCTGCAATTCGATTACCGCGATGGTTACGATGGCATGACCTACGGCAGCCTGAGCTGGACGCCGGGCAGGCTGAAGCTCGATACGGGCTTGAGCGCTGTCGATTACTACAAGACCAGGGGCAGTTTCCGTAAGGTCAACCTCGACGTGGTGCGCCTGCAATCCTTGCCCGCCGGCTTGAGCCTGATGGCCCACCTGAGCTGGCAGCAGGCGGACAAAAACCTGGACTCGTCCGAGAAGCTGAGCCTGGGCGGTGCCAGTGGCGTGCGCGCGTATCCATCGGGCGAAGCCACTGGCGACGAAGGCGGCCTGGCGCAGCTGGAACTGCGCTATGGCGCGGGTGATTTTGCGCCGTATGCCTTCATGGATGCGGGCCGCATCACGGTCAACGCCAAGCCGGCGCCCGCCAGCGATAACCGGCGCAGCCTGCGCGGCAGCGGCCTGGGCTTGCGCTACCAGCGGCAGGCATGGAGTGCGGACGTGGCCCTGGCCTGGCGCACCACAGGCGGCCGTTCACTGTCGGAAACGAACAGCGATCCCAAACCGCGCGTCTGGCTCAACCTCGAGTACCGCTTCTAAACGGCAAGCTGCAAGGCGCACGATTGAAATGTGCGCCTTGCAAAATATGCAAACAGCCTTTATATTCCCTGTTCTTTCTCGAACCTCTTCCTTATTGGAGCCAAAAGTGCCTCGCTTCTTCGCCATCACCTGCTAACGCTGACGAAATGCTCTTGCAGCATCGTTCGGCGCGTTGACGCCCCCGATTGCTGCGGCACTGTTTTTGCTCCTTCCGCACACGTATCCAGGACCACCGTCCTGATCGTCCACGCCCGAACACGTCGTCAGCACCCCTGACCCTGTATGGACACGCCCCGGTGAACGCGGCGTGGGACGCTATGTTTTTACAATCTTTGCCCTTATTCAAATACCCGCGCACGCCGCACCTGGAAGGCTCGCGCCTGCAGGACGGCGACGACGGCTCGGACCAGATGCCGCTGAAAAAGCTGGCCGGCCAGTACGTCGTCATCGAGGAAAAAATCGATGGCGCCAACTCCGCCGTGTCGTTCAGCGATGCGGGCGAGGTGCTGCTGCAGTCGCGCGGCCACTACCTGGCGGGCGGCGGCAGCGAACGCCAGTTCAACCTGCTCAAACCGTGGGCCCATGCGCACGAACACGCCTTGCTGGGCTTGCTGGAAGAGCAGTTTGTGCTGTTTGGCGAATGGTCTTACAGCAAGCATTCCGTGTTTTACGACCGGCTGCCCCATTACTTCAACGAATTCGACGTGTATTGCCGGCGCAGTCAGATGTTTTTGTCGACGGCGCGCCGCCACGCCATGCTGGCCGGCTCGCCCGTGCTGTCGGTCCCCGTGCTGTATGCGGGCCTGATGCCCACGACGCCGAAACAGTTGTGGCAGCTGCTGCGCCATTCGCTGGCCAAGTCCCGCCTGTGGCGCGACGCCTTTGAAAACGTGGTGGCGCGCGAACGCCTGCCGCTTGACCTGTGCTGGAAGCAGACGGACAAGTCCGACCACGCGGAAGGGCTGTACCTGAAAGTGGAAGACGACGAGCAAGTGCTGGCCCGCTACAAGCTGGTGCGGCATGACTTTACGCAAACCATCCTCGACAGCGGTTCGCACCACAGCACGCGGCCATTGATCCCCAACCAGCTGGCCGACGGCGTGGACCTGTACGCGCCGCAGCCGCTGGTCACGTGGGAGAGCCTGGGCTTGCACACCTGCCGCTCGCTCGACGACCTGGCAGCATTCTCAAGGAGTACACAATGATGCACTGGAAAACCCTGCGGCAATTGGTGCCGCAAGCGGGCCAGTCGCCCGACTTCAGCGCCTGCCTGGCTGCTTTCCCGCAGCTGGAACTGGCGAAAACGACGCCGCAAAACCCCGTGTATCACGCGGAAGGCGATGTGTGGACGCATACCATGATGGTGGTGGAATCCCTGCTGGGCATGCCTGAGTATCAGCAAGCCACGAGGGCGGAGCAGGAAATCGTCTTCCTGGCCGCCTTGCTGCACGACGTGGCCAAGTGCAGCACCACGGTGATCGACCCGGTCACGGGCGCCATCGGCCAGCCCGGCCATTCGCGCAAGGGCGCGCTCGATGCGCGCATCGCCCTGTGGGATGGCGACGTGCCGTTTGCCGTGCGCGAGGAAATCTGCCGCCTGATCAATGTGCATCAGGTGCCGTTCTTTGCGCTGGAACAATCGCGGCGCGGCGTCACGCCCGAGTTCACCGTGCGCGAACTGTCGTGGCAGGTCGATATCCGCTTGCTGGCTATGCTGGCCGAGGCCGACATCCGCGGCCGCATCTGCCCGGACCCGCAGCGCATCCTTGACGCAATCGAGCTGTTCCGCGAACTGGCGCGCGAGGAGGGCTGCTATGGCCAGCGGCGCGCCTTTGTCGACGACCACACGCGCGTGAAATACTTTCGCGGCGCCGAGGCGCATCCCGATTATTCCCTGTTCCAGGAGCCGGGTTCGCACGTGATCGTCATGTCGGGCTTGCCCGCATCGGGCAAGAATACGTGGGTGGACAAGCACCATCCGCGCCTGCCCGTCGTGTCGTTTGACGATGCGCGGACGGCCTTGGGCTTGAAGCACGGCAAGAACGAAGGGCAGGTGGGCGACTACGCGGAAGAGCGCGCGCGCGAGCTGTTGCGCAAGGGCGAACCGTTCGTGTGGAACGCCACGCATCTGTCCCGGCTGATGCGCGAGAAGACGCTGAACCTGCTGTATAAATACCATGCGCAGGTGGAACTCGTGTACCTGGAGCAGCCGCGCAAGGAATTACTGCGGCGCAACGGCCAGCGCGACACTTCGCTCAGCAACAAGAAGCTGCAGGGCATGCTGTGGAACTGGGAAATCCCGCTGCCGATGGAGGCGCACACGGTGCGCTACGAAGTGGCTTGAGGCACTAGCGTTTCTGTCCACCCAGCAACTGCGCGATCTCGCTGAACAGCTCATTGTTCAGCGAGGCGGGCAGGGTGGTGGCCAGGCTGCGGCTGTAGTAGGCGCCCAGGTCCAGGCCCAGTCCCAGCCCGCAGATTTCCACGGCGCCCTGCGCTTCGCGGCGCGCCACCACCTGTTTCAGATGCTGGGCCAGGTAAAACTCGTCGTTGGCCAGATTCGTGGCCGTATCCATCGGGCAACCATCTGACACGACGAGCAGGATGCGCCGCCGCTCCGGGCGCGCCAGCATGCGCGTGCAAGCCCAATCCACCGCTTCGCCATCGACGCCTTCGCGGTACAGATCTGCCTTTAACAGGGCGGCGATATCGGGCCGCGCGCGGCGCCAGCTGGTATCGCCATCCTTGAAGACCATGTGCACGAGTTCGTTCAAACGGCCCGGGTTGGCGGGCGAGCGGGCGCGCATCCAGTCGCGCCTGACTCTTCCCCCATTCCACGCGCCCGTCGTAAAGCCCAGCAATTCCGTGGTGATGCCCGCCTGGTCCAGCGCGCGCAGCAGAATGTCGAGCAGCACGGCCACCGATTCCGCGTGCGTCTTCATGGAGCCGGAGCAATCGACAAGAAAGGTGACCAGGCAATCGGCTTGCGGCAAAAACTGTTCCTTGCGAAACAGCCTGCGTTCGGACGGCGAGCTGATCAGCTGCGCCAGGCGGCGGCCGTCGATGTATCCCTCTTCCTCGCCGAACGACCAGCCGTCGCGTTGGGGCACGGCCAGCAATTGCGTGAAGCGCCGTGCCAGGCGCGCCGTGTTGATGCCCAGGCTGGCGATGCGACCATCCATGCGTTCGCGGTAGTCGAGCAGCAGGGCGCGGCGCACCAGTTCGCCCGCCTTGTCTTCGCGGTCATACGCCGTGCAGTAAACCTTGTAGCCGCCGTCGCCATCGCTGAAGGCGCGGCTGTCGCCCAGCGGGGCGGCATCGGGAAGGTGGTCATTGTCGCTGTCGAAATCGAGCAGCAGCTTGAACGCCGCCTGCGCCTTGGCGTCGCCCCCGTCGTCCTGGCTGCCGTCGCGCGCCGTTTGCGCCTGTTTCAGCATGGCGTCGACGGCATGGGCGATGGCCAGCGCGTGGCGCGCAAAGGCGGTCTGGTCGGCGCGGTGGCGGCGCAAGCCCGCCAGGTCGCCGCTCAGCTGTGACGACACGGACCAGCGCGTGGCCTCGATAAAATCTTCCGTCTTTTCCAGCACGGGCCTGGCCGTCAGGCGCGACCAGCACATCTGGAACACTGTATACAAGAGCAAGCCCGACGCGCCTTCGGCCAGGCCGGAATCGTAGAACGCGTGCGACCATGCCGTAAAACGGTGGCGCAGGTTGGCGATGACGCCGGCATGTTGATCGGGCGCCAGCGTTTCCACCCTTAACTGCTCCAGCAATTCGAACACCAGGCGCGCCACGGGTTCGGGCGGGCACAGCGTTTTGTGCAGGGCCGCATCCGTATGCAGCAGGCGCAGGGCCACGCTGTCGGCCGCGCCGCGCAGCGAGGGCAAATCTTGCAGCGCCGCATCGGGCTGCAGATGGGCCGCGTGGATGGGCAGGGGGCGGTGACCGTCGTGCAGGCGCCGGCCCCGGTAGCGTATCGAGGAAGAACCACTGAGGGCGCGGATGGCGCCCGCGCACAGCTCATCCGTTTCCTGCTGCGCGCGCGTGTAGGCGGCAGGCGCGGTCGCGTCCGTACTCATGCCTGGCTCGCCAGCAATTCCTCATTGAAACAGCGCTGGTAATACTCGGCCACCATGGGCCGTTCGGCCTCGTCGCATTTGTTGAGGAAGGACAGGCGAAACGCCAGCGCCGGGTCGCGGAAGATCTGGCAATTCTCGGCCCAGGTAATCACCGTGCGCGGCGACATCAGGCACGCCAGGTCGCCCGCCGCATAGCCTTGGCGCGTGAGGCTGGCCACGGCCACCATGGAGGCCGCCAACTGGCGGCCCGCCGCGTCGTTCATGGCAGGGACACGCGCCAGCACGATTGCTGTTTCTTCGTCCTGCGGCAAATAGTTCAAGGTGGCAACGATGTTCCAGCGGTCGATCTGCGCGTGATTGAGCACCTGCGTGCCGTGGTACATGCCGTTCAGGTTGCCCAGGCCCACCGTGTTCGAGGTGGCGAACAAACGGAAGTGGGGATGCGGCGTGATGACGCGGTTCTGGTCGAGCAAAGTAAACTTGCCGTCGCGTTCCAGAATGCGCTGGATGACGAACATCACGTCGGGGCGGCCCGCGTCGTACTCGTCGAAGATCAGGGCCACGGGACGCTGCAATGACCAGGGCACGATGCCTTCCTGGAATTCGGTCACTTGCTGCTGCTCGCGCAGCACGATGGCATCCTTGCCGACCAGGTCCAGGCGGCTGATGTGGCCGTCCAGGTTGACGCGCACGCAAGGCCAGTTCAGGCGCGCCGCCACTTGCTCGATGTGCGTGGACTTGCCCGTGCCGTGCAAGCCTTGCACCATCACGCGGCGGTTATGCGTGAAACCGGCCAAAATCGCCAGGGTCACGTCCTTGTTGAAGCGGTAGGCGGGATCGATGTCGGGCACGTGCGGGTCGCGCTCCGTGAAGACGGGCACGAGCAGGTCGCTGTCGATATGGAACAGGCCGCGCACGGACTGCATGGTTTGCGCCGCTGCGGCGGGGGGATGTTGGCGTGAATCTGGCACCTTGTTCTCCTGGTCTAGCCGCAGCATGGGTGCCGCAGCGGTTATGAATTACCTGCCTGCAGTGCGTCGTCGTCCCCGCCCGTCGTCGGCATGGTTTCCGATTCGATGGCGGCCAGGGCTTGCGCGGCGCGTTGCAATGCTGGCAAGAAATGTAAAGCCTTGTCGTGCGTCAAACGGATGATGGGCGCCTGGATCGCCACGGCCAGGTTCGAGCGGCCGTTCGGGTTCGGCACCAGCACGGCCACGCACAGCAGGCCGGGCAGGAATTCCTCGTCGTCCAGCGCATAGCCGTTGCGGCGCACCAGTTCCAGTTCGCGTTCCAGCTTGACGGGGTCCGTTTCCGTCTTGTCCGTAAAGCGCGTCAATTCCATGTGGCCCAGCAGGCGGCGCCGTTGCACGGGCGTCATCTGCGCCAGGAACAGCTTGCCGCTCGACGAGCAGTGGGCCGGCACCCGTGAACCGGGATGCAGGTAGAAGCGCAGCGGGGCCGCCGTTTCCACCCGGTCCAGGTACACCACTTCGCTGCCGCTGAAGGCCGTCAGGTTGCAGCTTTCGCCCACTTCCTCGACCAACTGGCGCAAGACCATGCGGCGGGCGCCATGGAACGTGTTGTTAATTAGCAAGTTCGACGCCAGGCGGCGCAGGCGCACGCCCGTGCTGTAGTGGCGGCCATCGCTTTCGCGCTGCAGCACGCCCACGCTTTCCAGCTGTTGCAGCATGCGGTGCAGGGTGGGTTTCGGCAGCCCCGTTTCTTCCACCAGCGCTTGCAGCGACAGCAACTGGTCTTTTTCGGCAATCACTTCCAGCAAGGCAAACAAACGCATCGTGGGCGTGTCGCCTTCCAGTTTTTCCGGCTCAAGTTTTGGGGATGAAATCATGTCCATGGTGGCCTCGGTGTGGTGTCTGTCGTGTTATTTCATTTTCGAACTCAAATTGTACCGTTTCCTCGAAATTCTGTTTGACTTTTGATTGCCGAGCGCTTAAATTGAATTGTATATCAAATTTCGGAACAAAATATACCGTTTTTTGATAATTTCAGTGCAGTTCATTACCACAGACCAGGAGACACCCATGAATGACATGACCGAGCAAAAAGCCGCCGCCGCAGCGGCCACCCCCACGGGCCCGCAAAAGATGACGCCTTCCGAAGCGTTCGTGGAAACCCTGGCCGCCAATGGCGTGACCGACATGTTCGGCATCATGGGCTCGGCCTTCATGGATCCGATGGACATCTTTGCCCCGGCCGGCATCCGGCTGATTCCCGTCGTGCACGAACAGGGCGCCGGCCACATGGCCGACGGCTATGCCCGCGTTTCGGGCCGCCATGGCGTGGTCATCGGCCAGAACGGCCCCGGCATCAGCAATTGCGTCACGGCCATCGCCGCCGCCTACTGGGCGCACACCCCTGTCGTCATCATCACGCCGGAAACGGGCACGATGAGCATGGGCCTGGGCGGCTTCCAGGAAGCCAATCAATTGCCGATGTTCGAGGAATTTACCAAGTACCAGGGCCACGTCACCAATCCGGCCCGCATGGCGGAATTCACGGGCCGCTGCTTTGACCGCGCCATGTCGGAAATGGGGCCGACGCAATTGAACATCCCGCGCGACTATTTTTATGGCGAAATCAAGGCGGAAATCCCAAAACCGAACCGCCTGGACCGTGGCGCCGGCGGCGAACACAGCCTCAATGAGGCGGCCGAACTGCTGGCCAAGGCCAAGTTCCCCGTCATCATCTCGGGCGGCGGCGTCGTCATGGGCGAAGCGATCGAAGAGTGCAAGGCGCTGGCCGAACGCCTCGGTGCGCCAGTGGTGAACAGCTATCTGCACAACGACTCGTTTCCCGCCAGCCACCCGCTGTGGTGCGGTCCGCTCGGTTATCAAGGCTCGAAGGCGGCGATGAAACTGATCGCCCAGGCCGACGTCGTCGTGGCCCTCGGTTCGCGCCTGGGACCGTTCGGCACCTTGCCGCAGCACGGCATGGATTACTGGCCGAAAAACGCCAGGATCATCCAGATCGACGCCGACAACAAGATGCTCGGTTTGGTGAAAAAGATTTCGGTGGGCATCTGCGGCGACGCCAAGGCGGCCGCCAAAGCGATTCTTTCTCGCCTGGACGGCAAGACGCTCGACTGCGACGCCACGCGCGACGCGCGCAAGGCCACCATCGAGGCGGAAAAAGCCGCGTGGGAAGATGAACTGGACAACTGGACGCACGAAAAAGATGCGTACAGCCTGGACATGATCGAAGAGCAAAAGAAAGAGCCGGGCAACTATCTGCACCCGCGCCAGGTCTTGCGCGAGCTGGAAAAAGCCATGCCGGAAGACGTGATGGTGTCGACCGACATCGGCAACATCAACTCGGTGGCGAACAGCTATCTGCGCTTCGAGAAGCCGCGCAGCTTCTTTGCGGCGATGAGCTTTGGCAACTGCGGCTACGCCTTCCCGACCATCATCGGCGCCAAGGTGGCCGCGCCGCACCGTCCGGCCGTGTCGTATGCGGGCGACGGCGCCTGGGGCATGAGCCTGATGGAAACCATGACCTGCGTGCGCCACAACATTCCCGTGACGGCCGTGGTGTTCCACAACCGCCAGTGGGGCGCGGAAAAGAAAAACCAGGTCGATTTCTACAACCGCCGCTTCGTCGCCGGTGAACTCGACAACCAGAGCTTTGCCGAGATTGCGCGCGCCATGGGCGCCGAAGGCATCACGGTCGACAAGCTGGAAGACGTGGGGCCGGCCCTGAAGAAAGCGATAGCCATGCAGATGAATGAAGGCAAGACGACCATCATCGAAATCATGTGCACGCGCGAACTGGGCGACCCGTTCCGCCGCGATGCGCTGAGTAAGCCGGTGCGTCATCTGGATAAATATAAAGATTACGTTTGATGTAGCGGGTGTTGTTGGATTACGCCCTGGCGGGCTAATCCAACCTACCCAACCTACGCGACTGTGTAGGTCGGATTAGCCGGGCGAAAGCCCGGCGTAATCCGACAAAGCCTTGTGACCAAATTCTCACAGATTGTCACCAAAACATCACAGTTTCATTAAAGAATACAAGGCGTCCCGTTTTTTGAATTATTTGATTTGACAAGGCCATGCTTAAGGCTTAAATTCAATAAAAGACAAAAAACGGAACGTAGCGTATCAAAAACGATTTACGGAGACCACCATGAACCACCCTGTACCGCACACCGACGCCGTCACCACCGCTGTTACTACGGATTTCCTGCAAGCGTTCGGCGATGCCTGGAACCGCCACGATATCGAGGCACTGATGGCCGCCATGGCCGACGACTGCGAATTTCACGCCGTGGCCGGTCCTGACTTGCTGGGCAAGAGCTTCATCGGCCGCGACGCCGTGCGCGCCGGCTTCGAACTGGCCTGGCAAACCTTCCCCGACGCCGCCTGGCTCAACCCCGAACACTTCGTCAGCGGCGAGCGCGGCGTGACGGAGTCGACCTTTGCCGGCACCAAGGCGGACGGTACGCGCATCGAGGCGCGCATGGTCGACATCTTCACTTTCCGCGACGGCAAGATCGCCGTGAAGAACGCCTTCCGCAAGGATCGCCCACCTGTCGTCAAAGCTTAAGCCAGTACGTTCACCAGGAATGATCATGAACAAACCTGTCGACACCCCATCTGACGTACTGGGCAACAGCACCGCCGCCCGCACGCCCTACGATCCCGCCTTCGATCCGCTGGTGGCCCAGCGTCCCGGCCACGGCAATGCCTACGCGCCCACCTACTGGATCGGCACGGCCGGCGAGCCGCCCGCCGACGACGGCCCCATCACGCATGACATCGACGTCGACGTGGCCATCATCGGCTCGGGTTTTACCGGTCTCTCCTGCGCCATCTTCCTGGCCCAGGAACACGGCATCAAGGCCACCGTGCTGGAAGCGAACCGGGTCAGCTGGGGCTGCAGCACGCGCAACGGCGGCCAGGCGCAATGCACGACGGGCCGCCTGAAACGCTCGCAGTGGATAGACCGCTATGGCATGGACACGGCCCTGAAATTGCACGCGGAAGTGTGCGATGCGATGGAAACATTCAAGAAGATCACGGCCGACATCGATTGCGAGCCGCAGCCGGGAGGCCACCTGTACATCGCGCACAAGGCGAAAGCCATGCCTGCGCTGGAAAAAGAAGCCAAGCTCATGCGCGAGGTCTTCAAGTATGACGCGCGCATCCTCGACGCCGACACCGTCAAGCGCGAATTTGTCGACGACAAGGAAGCGGCCGGCGCGCTGCACGAGCCGGAAGGCATCGGCATCCACGCGGGCAAGCTGGCGTTCGGCTACCTGCGCAAGGCGCGCGCGCTGGGCGCCAAGGTGCATCCGTCCAGCCCCGTGATGGGCTGGGAAACGCGCAATGGCGTGCATTATCTGCAAACGCCGGGCGGCGTGGTGCGTGCCCGTGCCGTGGCCGTGGCCACGGGCGGCTACACCTCGCCCCATCTGCATGCGCAAGTGAAAAACCGCTTGCTGCCTATCCTGTCGAACTCGCTCGTCACGCGCCCGTTGACCCCGGCGGAAATCGAGGCGTGCAATTTCCGCACCCACCAGGTGATCACGGATACGCGCATTTTGCGCCACTACTACCGCTTGATGCCGGACAACCGCGTGCAGATCGGCAGCCGCAGCGCCATCACGGGCGCCGACGCGCCGGACGACAAATACAAACAGTTTTTGATCAACGATCTGCACCGCAAGTTCCCCGCGCTGACCGGGATCGGCATCGATTATTCGTGGTGGGGCTGGGTCGACGTCAGCCACGACATGATGCCGCGCATCGTGCAACCGGACCCGAAGCAATCGATCTTCTATTCGCTCGGTTACGGCGGCAACGGCGTCATGTACTCGGCGCAGGCGGGGCGGCGCATGGCGGAACGCATCGCGGGCAAGGCCAGCGACACGGGCTTGCCGATCTTCAATTCGAAACTGCCGTACCCGAACATGATGGAACTGGTCGAGTCGCAAGCGTTCGCCCCGTTCCGCCGCCTGGGCCAGCGCTTCCTGTACCGCTGGTATCACTTGAAGGATGAGGTGTTTTAAATAGTAATAGCAGTAGCCGTACTAAGCCGCCGCATGGTTGACAAAGAGCAAACAGCGGCGTCTCCCGAAAGGGATGAGATTGCCCGAACGTTCACACATAACAATAACTTGGAGTGAGACATGAACACATACACGAGCAAAACCCCGAGCAAAACGGTATTTTCAACGCTGCGCCGCGCCGTCCTCGGCACCCTGGTGCTGGGCGTGGCGGTAGCATCAAGCGGCACGGCCTTCGCGCAAGGCAAGGAAGTGACGATTGCCTATCAGGAAATTAACGGTCCCTTCCTGGTGGCCATCGCCAGCGGCGAAGTGGAAAAAACCACCGGCTATAAAATCAACTGGCGCAAGTTCGATTCGGGCGCCAAGGTAGCCACCGGCATGGCGTCCGGCGACGTGCAGATCGGCGTCATCGGTTCCAGCCCGCTGACGGCGGCCGTCAGCCGCGGCGTCGATCTGCAGCTGTTCTGGATCATCGACGACATCAATGAAGCCGAAGCGATGGTGGCCCGCAACGGCGCCGGCATCAGCAAGCCGACCGACTTGCGCGGCAAGAAGATCGCCGTGCCGTTTGTTTCCACCACGCACTTCCACACCATGTTCGCGCTGGAAACGTGGGGCATCAAGCCATCCGAAGTGAAATTGCTCAACATGCAGCCGAACCAGATTGCCGCCGCCTGGGAACGCGGTGACATCGATGCCGCCTTCGTGTGGGACCCGGCCTTGAGCAAACTCAAGCAAAACGGCAAGGTGCTGGTGACCTCCGGCGAACTGAGCAAAAAGGGCAAGGCCACGTTTGACGGCATGGCCGTCGAGCGCGCCTGGGGCGAAGCGAACGCCGACTTCATGGCCAAGTTCGTCAAGGTGATGGCCGCTTTTGATGCCGACTACCGCGCCAATCCGAAGGCATGGACCATTGACTCTCCGCAAGTCAAAGCCAACGTCAAGCATTCGGGCGCGGCTGCCAAGGACGTGGCCGCTTCCGTGGCCCTGTACGCCTATCCATCGCTGCAGGAGCAGGCCTCGCCGGCCTGGCTCGGTGGCGGCGCGAAGGGCGGCGTGGCGCAAGCCTTGCTGGCCACGGCGCAATTTTTGAAGACGGAAGGCAAGATCGATACGCTGGCCCCTGACTACGCCAAATATGTGACACCCAGGTATGCACAGGCCGCCGGCCTGCTGAAGTAAACGTTGTGCCATGGCGCGTCTGCGGGCGCGCTGACTGAACAGAATGCGTTGAACTGAAGTACTACCTATGCGGGGACATCATGGAAAATCTGTACGTCAAGGATGTCAGCGTGATTTATCCGGGCAAGACGGCCGGTGAACGCGTACATGCCTTAAATAATGTCAATCTCACCATCAATAGCGGCGACTTCGTCGTCGCGCTCGGTGCTTCCGGTTGCGGCAAGACAACCTTGCTGAGCCTGATGGCGGGCTTTATTGCCCCGTCCAAGGGCGAAATCATGCTCGGGGAGAATAAAGTGGAAGGACCGGGCGCCGACCGTGGCGTGGTGTTCCAGAAACACGCCTTGCTGCCGTGGCTGAATGTGATGGAAAACGTGGAATTCGGCCTGAAGCTGCAAGGCGTGGCGAAAGCCGTGCGGCGCGAACAGGCGGCGAAGAACCTGGCGCTGGTGGGCTTGAAGGACTTTCACGACAATATGATTTATCAGTTGTCAGGCGGCATGCAGCAAAGGGTGGGCATCGCCCGTGCCCTGACCAGCAATCCCGCCATGCTGCTGATGGATGAACCGATGGCGGCGCTCGACGCGCTGACGCGCGAAACCATCCAGGAATTGCTGCTCGATATCTGGGCCAAGTCCAGCACCATGTTCTTCTTCATCACCCACAGCGTCGACGAGGCGCTGTTCCTGGCGAACCGGCTGATCGTCATGTCGCCCCGTCCGGGCCGCATCACGCACACGTATGAACTCGATTTCAACAAGCGCTTCCTCGAATGCCGCGATGCGCGCGCCGTGAAATCGAGCCCGGACTTCATCAAGATGCGCGAAACGGTGCTCAACATCATTTATGGCGACGAGCGCGCAGTCAACAAAGAGCTGGAGGTGTCCCATGCATAGCCCATCCGTCGTGGGATTTCCTCCCGCCACCGCCAAGCGCGCCGGCTTTTTTGGCCGCCTGTTCGCCCCCCGCTGCGCCATGCCAGGCGAAGCGTTCGGCGCGCCGGGGCAGGGCAATTCCAGCCGCATTGCCAGCGTCACCGTCATCGTCGTGCTGTTGCTGTGGTTTGGCGTGACGGCCAGCGGCATGGTGAAACCCTTGTTTTTACCTTCGCCGCAAGCCGTGTACGAGAAATTCATCATGGCGGCCACCACCGGCTTCGGCGGCGCCACCCTGTGGGAACACACGGTCGCCAGCCTGGTGCGCGTGTTCGGCGCCTTCGGCCTGGCTTGCGTGCTGGCCATTCCCATCGGCGTGATGATGGGCGTCAATCGCGTGGCGCGCGGCATCTTCGATCCCTTGATCGAGTTCTACCGTCCGTTGCCGCCGCTCGCTTACTTGCCACTGGTCATCATCTGGTTCGGCATCGGCGAATTCTCGAAGGTCTACCTGATCTTCCTGGCCATCTTCGCGCCAATGGCGATCGCGGCCCGTGCCGGCGTCAGTTCGGTGTCGCTGGAGCAGATCCACGCGGCCTATTCGATGGGTGCCACCCGCTTCCAGGTCATCGTGCACGTGATTCTGCGTGCCGCGATTCCGGAAATCCTCACCGGCATGCGCATCGGCATCGGCGTGGGCTGGACCACCTTGGTGGCGGGCGAGATGGTGGCGGCCACGCGCGGCCTCGGCTACATGGTGCTGAGCGCCTCCGAGTTCCTCGCCAGCGATGTGGTCATCATGGGCATTATCGTGATCGGCTTCTTTGCTTTCCTGTTTGATTTGATGATGCGCTACCTCGAACGTACCCTCGTGCCATGGAAGGGCAAGGTGTAAGACGTTCCCGGGAGTGGCGCGCACGCCACAAGTGTTGCCGCCGCTCCCTTTTTTTCAACCAGCAATAACTCAGCCATACCCCGTACTTACTCTCCAGCGCGCTTGCCTCTTGGCTGCCGCGCCGGGCCGCTGCATTTCCAGATTGACTTATGGCATGCAGCCAACCAGACTGATTTGATGATGTATCGATGCTGCTTGACGGTGTTGCCCAAATAAAACAAAGCCGCGCGGCAGAAACAGGCCGCAGCAGGCGAGGGCGCACCGAGCTTCAGATATTACTAGGAGACACACATGATTAGCGACAACCATAACAACACGGGCTTGCAGCACTCGCTGAAGCAACGCCACATGAGCATGATCGCCATCGGCGGCGTGATCGGCGCCGGCCTCTTTGTCGGCAGCGGCGTCATCGCCAAGGCCGCCGGCCCGGCCGCCATCCTTTCCTTCCTGCTCACGGGCGGCCTGGTCGTCCTGATCATGCGCATGCTGGGCGAGCTGGCCTCGTCCCTGCCCGTGGTCGGTTCCTTTTACGAATATGCGCGCCTGGCCTTCGACGACAAGCCGAAGGTCTCGAAATTCCTCGGCTTTATGAGCGGCTGGATGTACTGGTATTTCTGGGTCGTCGTCGTGGCGCTGGAAGCCATCGCCGGGGCCAAGCTGGTCAATTTCTGGTTGCCCGAGGTGCCATCGTGGTCCATCAGTCTGGTCTTGCTCGTGTCGATGACGGTGCTCAACCTGTTCTCGGTGAAAGCGTTTGGCGAGTTCGAATTCTGGTTCGCCTCGATCAAGGTGGTCGCCATCGTCGTCTTCCTGTTTGTGGGCGCCCTGTTCATCACGGGCAGCTTGCCCAACAGCATCCCGAGCCTGGGCTTTTTGACCAGCAACGGCGGCTTCATGCCGCACGGCTGGGGTCCTGTATTGAGCGGCGCCGTCGCCGCCACGGCCTTTTATTCGGGCGCCGAAATCGTCACCATTGCCGCCGCCGAAACGTCGGACCCGGCCAAGGCCATCGCCCGCGCCACCAACTCCGTCATCACGCGCGTGCTGATGTTTTATGTGGGCTCCATGTTTGTCGTGGTCTGCATCGTGCCCTGGGATTCGCCGGCCATCGCCACGCCCTTCGTCAGCGCCCTGAAAGTGATGAACATCCCGTACGCGGCCCACATCATGAACGCCATCATCCTGACGGCCGTGCTGTCGGCCCTCAATTCCAGCCTGTACGCCTCGTCGCGCATGATCTTTGCATTGACGCGCCGCGGCGATGCGCCCACGGGCCTGGTCAAGCTGAGCAAGAACGGCGTGCCGATTCGCGCCATCCTGTTCAGCACTCTGTTCGCCTATTTCGCCATTGCCGTCTCGTACGTGTCGGCCGACCTGGTGTTCCCCTTCATCGTCAATTCCTACGGCATCCTGATCCTGTTTGTCTACCTGCTCATTGCGATATCTCAATTGCGCCTGCGCCGCCGCCTGGAACGTGAGTGCCCGGAACGCATCAAAGTGCGCATGTGGCTTTTCCCCTACCTGACGTATTTCACCATCATCGCCATGCTGGTGATCCTCGGCGCCATGAGCGTGTCGTCCGATACGGAGCAGCGCGTGTCGTTCTGGTTCGGCCTGCTGAGCGTGGCCATCATGAGCGTCATGTACTACATCAAGAAACTGGTCAACGATGACCGCAACGGAGATGCCTCCGCCGACACCAAAGTGGAGCTCAAACATGTCTGATACGACCGTGTTGCCAGCAAGCCGGCGCCGCTTCCTGCGCACCACGGCCACCCTGGGCGCCGCCGCCGTGGCGGGGCCAGCCTTGGCGGAGTCCGTCACTTTGCCGTTTGAAAACGGCGAGCGAGAACTGGTGGCCTTCCCGCAAAAGCGCCCGCTGATCTTGCTGACCAGCCGTCCGCCCCAGCTGGAAACGCCGTTCAGCGTCTTCAATGAAGGCGCGATTACTCCCAACGACGCGTTTTTTGTGCGCTATCACTGGAGCGGCTTGCCTACCAGCATCGATGGCGACAGCTACCGGCTGCGCATCGCCGGCCTGGTGAAAACACCGCTGGAACTGTCGCTGGCCGAGCTGAAAAAACTGGCCGTGCCCGTCGACGTGGTAGCCGTGACGCAATGCTCGGGCAACAGCCGCGGCTTCTTCGCCCCGCGCGCGAATGGCGGGCAGCTGGGCAATGGTGCCATGGGCAATGCCCGCTGGACCGGTATCCCCCTGAAAACCGTGCTGGAAAAGGCCGGCATCAGCGCCGGCGCCGTGCAAGTGGCCTTCAATGGCCTGGAAACGCCGCCCGTGGGCGACGGTCCCGACTTTCAGAAAGCCTTGTCCGTCGAGCACATCATGGCGGGCGACGTGCTGCTGGCCTGGGCCATGAATGGCGAAGACATTCCCTTCCTCAACGGCTACCCGCTGCGCCTGATCGTGCCCGGCTATTACGGCACTTACTGGGTCAAGCACCTGAGCGACATCACCGTGCTGGACAAACCCTTCGACGGCTTCTGGATGAGCACGGGCTACCGCATCCCCGACAATGGTTCCGGCTTCATCGAGCCGGGTACACCGGTGGGCAAGACGACCCCCATCAGCCGCCTCAACGTGCGCTCCTTTATTACCAGCGTGCAAGATGGCGCGCAAGTGAAGGCCGGGCGCGACCTGGCCTTGCGCGGCATCGCCTTCGATGGCGGGCAGGGCATCAGCGAAGTGGCGATTTCAGCCGATGGTGGCCACAGCTGGCAGGAAGCCAGGCTGGGCAAGGACCTGGGGCGCTTCTCTTTCCGGGAGTGGAGCATGGTCCTGAAGGCGCCGCGCAAGGGCAAGCATGTGCTGATGGTGCGCGCCGTCAACCGCATCGGCCAGAGCCAACCGATGAAAGCCCTGTGGAATCCCATGGGTTATATGCGCAACGTGGTGGAAACCACGCGCATCCAGGCAGTGTAAGGAGAACCATATGAAGATCTTGTTTGCCGCGCTGGCACTGTCGGCGGCGGGCAGCGCCTGCGCGCTGGAAATCCATTTGCCACCGGAAACGGCGACTTACAAAGCCAGCGAATTGCCCGGCTACCAGCTGGTGCAGCGCAACTGCATGACGTGCCACGCGGCCCAGTATGCATCGAGCCAGCCGCCTGCCTCGCCGCGCGCCTACTGGGAAGCCACCGTCAAGAAGATGAAAAAGCCGTTCGGCGCCCAGTTTGACGACGCGGACATGCCCGCCATGGTCGACTACCTGGTGAAAACCTATGGAGCGGAGCGGGGCGCCGCCGCACCTGCCGCGGCCATGGCCAGGCCAGCCGCAGCGGCTGTCCCTGCCGCCAGCGGCAAGGATGTCAAAACCTTGCTGGCGGCGAATGGCTGCATGGCATGCCACGCCCTCGACCAGAAGGTGGTCGGTCCGGGCTTTGCGGAAGTGGCCGCCAGATACAAGGGCAAGGATGGTGTCGCGGCCGTGGCGGCGAACATCCGCAGTGGCGGCGCCGGCAAATGGGGCCCCGTGCCCATGCCGCCATTCAGCCAGCTTAGCGAAGCCGATGCGGCGACCCTGGCGAAATACGTGCTGTTCAGGTAGCGCCTGGCCAGAGCAGTACAGTAGCGCACTCCCTCTCTTCTTCCTCTCCACCGGCATGCGACACCTCAACCCTTGGCTGAGGTGTTGCATGCCTGCCACGCCAGTGTTCCTCGCGGAAATTTAACCCGCCGCCCATCCCCGTTCCGCACCGTCAGAAATAATATTTATATCAATATTCACATATTAAAAATTTATTTTTACAAGTATGTGACATACCAATACGCCAAAAGAAAGTGTGTCATCGGAGTCGTATCCGCGTATGGAAAAAATAACATTGTTTTGTGTTGAAGTAATGCCAATGCCTTGCCTAATTTCCAGTTGTGGTGCGTGCGAGGAATAGCATATTGATAGTGGTGGTATTGCAATATTGTTGCGTTGAGACAACGAATTTTTCAGTTGAAACGCACATTTTCACGGGAGTTTTCGCATTTCAGGGCTATCGCCATTAAGGTCGCACCAATGTGGTGAACGAGGTCATCCGATAGGTATTTTCTCGCCTGACGAAGGGCTAAAATGGATTAATGTTGCTGAGCAGAACTTGATTTTTCAGTTGCCATTGAATTTAACATTAATATTAAAAAGATACTGCCATTTCAGCTCTTGTATTCCCCCGTTGGTGCAGCCAAAAGCGGTGTGCCTGGCGCGGGCGCGCCGCCAGAAAGGATAACCTTGAACACCAAATTACTCCCCCTGACCTTGTTACTGGCGATCCAGGCCGCCTGGGCCGTCGATCCCCCCAGCGCCGGCAGCCAGCTGCAGCAGATTCCTGTCGCGCCGCAATTGCCGAAGGCGCCGCCGGCCATCCGCGTGCAGCAGGGCAATGTGCCGGCCACCACGGTGGGCGATACCACGCGCATCACGGTGCGGCGCCTGCAGGTGACGGCGCCGCCCGTCTTTGCCGAGAGCGAACTGCTCGCGGCCACGGGTTTCGTGCCCGGCAGCGAGCTGACCCTGGGCGAGCTGCGCGCCATGGCCAGCAAGATTGCCAGCTATTACCAGCAGCGTGGCTATTTCCTCGCGCAGGCGTATCTGCCCGCGCAAGATATCCACGATGGCGTGGTCGTTATCGATGTGCTGCCGGGCCGGTATGGCCAGGTGCAGTTGCGCAACCAGAGCACGTTGTCCGACGGCCTGGCGGGCACGATATTGGCCGGTCTCGACGGGCAAGTGATTGCCACGCCGCCGCTGGAGCGGCGCTTGCTGCTGCTGTCGGACTTGCCGGGCGTGCAGGTCAGCTCGACCCTGGCGCCGGGCGCGTCCCTGGGCGCATCCGACCTCATCGTCGAGGTGCAGCCGGGATCGCGTTTCAACGGCAGCATCGACGTCGATAACCAGGGCAACCGCTACACGGGCCGCAACCGCATCGGCGCCACCTTGAACATCAATGAACTGGCCGGCATCGGCGACGTGGCCAGCGTGCGCGCGTTTACCTCGGCCGACGGCTTGAACTACGGCCGCCTGGCGTACCAGGGCCAGGCCGGGTTGCTGCGCCTGGGCGGCGCCTACACGTATATGGATTACAAGCTGGGCAAGGAATTTGCCGTGCTCGACGCCAAGGGCACGGCGAAGATCGCCAGCGCGTATGGCAGTTATCCGCTGATCCGCTCGCGCGGCAGCAACCTGTATGCGCAGGTTAGCTACGACGACAAGACGTTCCAGGACCGCACGGAATCGACGGGCACGGTCAACGACAAGACGGCCAGCGTGTGGATGCTGAACCTGAACGGCGACGCCAAGGATGGCTGGGGCGGCGGTGGCGCGAGCACCTATTCGGTGACTTACACGACGGGCAAGATCGACATCGGGACGCCGCTCGCCTTGCTGATCGACCGGCTGACGGTGAAGAGCAACGGCCACTTCAACAAGCTCGCCTTCAACGCGGCGCGCGTGCAAAGCCTGGGCGGCGAGACGAGCTTGTTCGGCAGCCTCAGCGGCCAGGCCGCGTCGAAAAATCTCGATGTCTCGGAAAAGATGGGCATCGGCGGCGTGGGCGGCGTGCGCGCCTACCCGGGCGGCGAGGCGTACGGCGACCAGGGCTATGTGCTGAATCTGGAATTGCGGCACAACTTGCCGGCGTTCACTGCGGTGGCTGGTCAGCTGCAGCTGATTGGCTTTGCCGACACGGGCACCGTCAAGCTCAACCGCGACGCGTGGAGCGCCGGCGAGAACCGCCGCACCCTGAGCGGCGCCGGCGTGGGCGTGACGTGGACGGGCGCCAATGCGCTCGTGCTGAAGGCGTATTACGCGTACAAGCTGGGCAATGCCAAGGCGACCTCGGCACCGGATGCGGCTGGCCGTTTCTGGCTGCAAGCCGTCAAGTATTTCTAAATTAATGCAAGTTAACTAATAAGTTAAAAAATCAGGACTCCGCCATGAACCGCATCTACCGCTCCATCTGGAACCAGGCCACCGGCGCCTACGCCGCCGTGTCCGAAAACGTCAAATCGGCCGGCAAGCGCTCGATGCCCGGATGCAGCGGGGGCGGGGCGCATTTCGCCTTGACCAGCATGGCGGCGGCGCTGATGATGGGCTACGGCAGTCTTGCGCTGGCCGGGCCGGCGGGCGGCACGGTGGTGGCGGGGCAGGCAACGATCAACGGCACGCCCGGTGCCACGGTGATCAGGCAGGGCAGCCAGAACGCCGTCATCAACTGGGCCAGTTTCAATGTCGGCAAGGGCGAGTCGGTGCAGTTTCAGCAGCCCAACAGCAATGCGGTGGCGCTGAACCGCGTGCTGGGCAGCGATGGCACGACCATCCTCGGCAACTTGTCGGCCAATGGCAAGGTGTTTATTGTCAACCCGAACGGCGTGCTGTTCGGCCAGGGCGCGTCCGTGAACACGGCGGGCCTGGTGGCGTCCACGCTCGATATCAACAACGCCGACTTCATGGCCGGCAAGTACCAGTTTTCCGGCAATGGCACGGGTAAAGTCCTGAACCAGGGTTCGATCAGCGCGCCGGGCGGCTATGTGGCCTTGCTGGGCGCCAACGTGTCGAACGAAGGCACGATCCAGGCACGCCTGGGCTCGGTGGCGCTGGCGGCGGGCCGCGCCATCACGCTGGACGTGGCGGGCGACGGCTTGCTCAATGTCGCCGTCAACGCGGGCGCCGTGGGCGCCTTGGTCAACAATGGCGGCCTGATCCGCGCCGATGGCGGCAGCGTGGTCTTGACGGCGCAGGCGGCGGGCGACCTGCTGAGAACCGTCGTCAACAACACGGGCGTGATCGAGGCGCACACGATCGATACGCGCGGCGGTACGATCAAATTGCTGGGCGACATGCAGAGCGGCACGGTGAACGCGGGCGGCACGCTGGACGCCAGCGCGCCCCTGACGGGCAATGGCGGCTTTGTCGACACCTCGGCCGCGCACGTCAAGATCGATGATGCGCTGAAGGTGAGCACGGTGTCGAACAAGGGCTTGTCGGGCACGTGGCTGATCGACCCGACCGACTTCAATATCGCCGTCTCCGGCGGCGACATGACGGGCACCTTCCTGAGCAACTCCTTGAAATCGGGCAACGTGCATATCCAGAGCGTATCGGGTGCAGGCGGTACGCAAGGCAACATCAACGTCAACGATAACGTCAATTGGTCGGCCAACAAGCTGACCCTGACGGCGCAAAACAATATCAATATCAACAAGGCCATGCGCGGCTCGGGCACGGCCAGCCTGGCGCTGGAATACGGCCAGAGTGGCGCCGCCGCCAGCAATCCGGCCACCTACAACGTCAAGGCGGAAGTCGATTTGCCATCGGGTAATAACTTCAGCACCAAGCTGGGCAGCGATGGCGGCGTGACCGTGTATCAGGTGATCAACAGCCTGGGCGCCTTCAACAGCAGCAGCGGCAGCGATGTGCAGGGCATGCGGGGCAATTTGTCCGGCAACTATGTCCTGGGCAGCAATGTCGATGCCAGTGTCACGGGCAGCTGGGACAGCGGCAAGGGATTTGTGCCGATCGGCAGCGCCGGCACGCCGTTCACTGGCAAGTTTGACGGCCTGGGCCATGAACTGTATGGCTTGACCATCAACCGCGCCGAGACGCCGGCGGCCATGTTCGGCAATATTGGCCTCGTCGGCAGCGTGCGCAACTTGAGCTTGAACAATGTCAATATCACGGGTTCGCAAGCCGTGTCCGGCGCTACCTACACGGATGTAGGCGCGCTGGCTGGCTACAATGCTGGCACGATCAACAATGTGAGCAGCAGCGGCGCCGTGCACGGCGCCGGTTACGTCAATATGGGCGGACTGGTGGGCACCAATGCGGGCACGGTCAGCAACAGCCGTGCTGCAGGGACGGTCGCCGCCACGAATATCAGGGTTGGCTATGGATACGGCGCCGCTGCAGGCCTGGTCGGCGTGAATGCCGCTGGTGGTTTGATCAAGAGCAGTTCCAGTTCGGCCGCTACCAGCTCGAGCAGTTATTTAGCCGGCGGTCTGGCCGTCTACAACCGCGGCACGATCAGCGACAGCTATGCCACGGGCGCCGTCAGTGTCGGTGGCGCGGGCGGCAGCTATGGCGGCGGCCTGGCCGCTATCAACGATACTACCGGCGTGGTGATGAACAGCTATGCCACGGGCAATGTCACGGGGACTTCTGGCCTGGGTGGCTTGCTGGGGCGGATAGAGTCCGGCGGCACGGTCGATAACAGCTATGCCACCGGCAATGTGACGGGCAGTGGCAATAACATCGGCGGCCTGGTCGGCTTGTCGTATGGCCCGATACGCAATAGCTATGCCACCGGCAATGTGACTGGCAATTCCACCGTTGGCGGCGTGGTTGGTTATAACCTGTTTACAATGACGAATGTCTATTATTCGGGCAAGCTCACGGCGGGTGGCGCCAGCGTCGGCATGATCGTCGGCGATAACAACGGCGGCACGGTGACGAATGCCTATTTCGACAAGAGCTTGAATAGCATGATCGCCGCCATCGGCGTGACTGGCAACGGGGCCACCTCGAACGCGCTGGGCCTGACCAGCGCGCAAATGTTGCAAGGTAGTAATTTCGCGGGATTTAATTTCACCGGCACGGCCGGCGCGACGGGCAACAACTGGGTCCTCGTCAGCGGCGATGGATCGATCAATGGCGCCAGCGCCGGCACGCGCCCCATGCTGGCGTCGGAATGGTCGAACACCATCAATTCCACGCACCAGCTGCAATTGATGGCAATGAACAAGGCCGCCAGCTACACGCTGGGCAGCAGCTTCAGCGCAGCCAGCACGGCCGCGAACGGCAACGACGTGTGGGGCAGCACGGGCTTCATCCCGGTCGGTACGGCGGGGTCGGCCTTCACGGGTAGCCTCGACGGCACCGGGCATATTGTTTCCAGCCTGAATATTATCAAGCCGGGCGTGGCGGGCGTGGGCTTGTTTGGCGTCGTCGGCAGCGGCGGCGTGATCGCCAATGTGGGCTTGTCTGGCGGCACGGTCGCTGGCGGCGACAATACGGGCGCCCTGGTGGGCACGAATGGCGGCAGCGTCAGCGGCAGCTTTGCCACCAGCGCCGTTACTGGCGCCAACAATGTCGGCGGCCTGGTGGGGACGAACACGGGCACGGTCAAGGACAGTTATGCCAGTGGTGCGGTGACTGGCAGCAGCGGCGCGGGCGGCTTGGTGGGCAGCAACAGCGGCAGTGTCGCGACCAGTTATGCGAACGGCAGCGTGAGCGGCGCCGGTGGCGGCCTGGTAGGCACTGGCGCGGGCAGCGTCACGGGCAGTTACTGGGATAGCACGGCCAGCGGCAAGATATCGAGCGCTGGTGGCACGGGCGTGACGACGGCGCAGTTGAAGAATTTGTCGAATTACACGGGCGCGGGCTGGGAACTGGGCCAGATGTGGGTCGCCTACGATGGCCAGAGCGCGCCTTTCCTGCGTTCGTTCATGAAGCAGGTCGCCGTGCGCGTTTCCTACGACAGCAAGGTGTATGACGGCGTGGTCTATGCCGGTGGCAGCAATAGCGTCACGTATTCGAACACGGTGGCGGGCGCCAGCCTGCTCGGTACGCTCGCCTATGCAGGCAATGCCGCTGGCGCCGTCAATGCTGGCACCTACAGCGTGTCGGCCAGCGGCCTGTATGCCACGGGCGGGCAGTCCGGCTATGCGGTCAGCTATATCGATGGCGGCCTGGTGATCACGCAGCGCCAGCTCAGCCTGAACGGCGCCGGTGCCGGCAACAAGGTATATGACGGCAACACCACCGCCATCATCAGCGGCGGCACGTTGGCAGGCCTGTTGGCCGGTGATCTTGGTAATGTCAATCTGCTCTCTTTGCTGGGGACCTATGCCAGCAAGAATGTCGGCAATGGCATCACCGTGAATGCGACTGCCACCCTCGGCGGTAGCGCGGCCGGCAACTATATCTTGGCGCCGTTGACTGGCGTGAGTGGCAACATCACGCCGGCGACGATTAGCAGCATCAGCGGCATCCTGGCCGGCAGCAAGGTCTACGACGGCTTGACTGGCGCTGCGCTCGACACCAGCGCGGCTGTATTCGCCGGCAAGATCGGCAGTGATGCGCTGACGTTGAGCGGCACGGGCACTTTTGACAACAAGAATGCCGGCACCGGAAAAACAGTCAGCATCAGCGGTCTGTTCCTGGGTGGCGCCGATGCGGGCAACTATATCCTTGCCGGCACGACGGGTAGCGCGCTGGCCGATATCACGGCCAAGGCCCTGACCATCACGGGTGTCACCACCAGCAACCGCGTGTATGACGGCACGCTCAATGCGGCCCTGTCTGGCGGTACCCTGAGTGGCCTGGTGGGCGGGGAAACCCTGGGCCTGTCCGGCTTGTCGGGGGTGTTTGGCGACAAGAACGTGGGCACGGGCAAGAGCGTGACCGTGAGCGGCGCCACCCTGGCCGATGGCACTGGGCTGGCCAGCAACTATACGGTCAGCAATCCGGGCGCCCTGACGGCCGATATCAGCAAGGCAACCATCAGCAGCGTGACGAACATCACGGCAAACAGCAAGGTGTATGACGCGAACACCAAGGCCACCATCAATGCGGGCGGCGCCACGTTCAATGGCATGTTCAGCGGCGACAGCCTGTCGTTCAGCGCGACGACGGCCGCGTTTGCCGACAAGAACGTCGGCAGCGGCAAGACGGTGGCCGTGAGCGGCATCGCCCTGGCCGGCACGGATGCGGGCAATTACAACCTGACGCTCAGCACCGGCAGCGGCAGCGGCGATATCACGCCGAAGGCGCTGACGATCACCGGCATGTCAGCGGTCAATAAAGTCTACGACGGCAACACCAAGGCGACCTTGTCGGGCGGTTCGATCAGCGGCCTGGTCGGTTCGGAAACGCTGGGCGTGACGGGACTGGTGGCCACTTTCGACGACAAGAACGCAGGCGCCGGCAAAACCGTCACCGCCAGCGGCTCGACCCTGGTCAATGGCGGCAATGGCGGCCTCGCCAGCAACTATACGATCAGCAACCCAAGCGGACTGAGCGCAAACATTACGCCCAAGGCACTGACGGTGACGGGCATGACGGCCGACAACAAAGTCTATGACGGCCTGCTCGACGCGACCCTGTCCGGTGGAAGCCTGTCGGGTCTGGTCAGCGGTGAAACGCTGCTGCTGTCCGGCGCGACGGGCGTGTTCAGCGACAAAAACGCAGGCAGCAACAAAACCATCGTCGTCAGCGGCAGCAGCCTGGCTGATGGCACGGGGCTGGCCAGCAATTACACGGTCAGCAACCCGACCACCGTGAAGGCCGGCATCACGCAAAAGGCCTTGACGGTGAGCGGCGTGCAAGCCAGCGACAAGACCTACGACGGCAATACCAAGGCCAGCCTGTCCGGCGGCACTCTGGATGGCCTGGTGGGCGGTGAAACGCTGGGATTGACGGGGCAGGTGGGCAGTTTCAGTGACCAGAACGCGGGCACGGGCAAGGCCGTCGCGGTGACGGGCGCGACCTTGGTCGATGGCACGGGGCTGGCCAGCAATTATTCGGTCAGCAACGCCACTGGCGTGACGGCCACTATTGCGCAAAAGGCGTTGACCGTCAGCGGCGTGAGCGCGAGCAGCCGCGTGTATGACGGCACGCTCGATGCGGCCCTGTCGGGCGGCACCTTGAGCGGCTTGGTCGGCATGGAAACGCTGAGCTTGAATCTGGCGAACCAGACAGGCACCTTCAGTGACAAGAACGCGGGCACCAACAAGGTGGTCAATGTCACGGGCGCGACGGTCACGGACGGCACTGGCCTGGCCAGCAACTACGCCTTCAGCAATGCCAGCGGAGTGCGGGCCGATATCACGCCGAAAACGTTGACGGTGACGGGCGTGACGGCGGCGAGCCGGGACTATGACGGCACGCAGCAGGCCGCGCTGTCGGGCGGCGCCTTGAGCGGCTTGGTCGGCATGGAAACGCTGAGCTTGAATCTGGCGAACCAGACAGGCGCCTTCAGCGACAAGAACGCGGGTACCAACAAAGTGGTCAATGTCACGGGCGCGACGGTCACGGACGGCACTGGTCTGGCCAGCAACTATGCCTTCAGCAATGCCAGCGGGGTGCGGGCCGATATCACGCCGAAAGCGTTGACGGTGACGGGCGTGACGGCGGCGAGCCGGGACTATGACGGCACGCGGCAGGCCGCGCTGTCGGGCGGCGCCTTGAGCGGCTTGGTCGGCATGGAAACGCTGAGCTTGAATCTGGCGAACCAGACAGGCGCCTTCAGCGACAAGAACGCGGGCAGCAACAAGGTGGTCAATGTTACGGGCGCGACGGTCACGGACGGCACTGGTCTGGTCAGCAACTATGCCTTCAGCAATGCCAGCGGGGTGCGGGCAGATATCGGCAAGGCGTCCATCAGCGCCATTTCCGGTATCGTGGCGGCGAACAAGGTGTATGACGGTGGCACGGCGGCCAGCCTGAACCTGGCGGGCGCCAGTTTCAATGGCATGGTGGCCGGCGACGCCCTGAGCCTGGGCGGCGGACCCGTGCTTGGCGCGTTCAGCGACAAGAATGCGGCGATCGGCAAGACCGTGACCATCAGCGGTTTGGGCCTGGCCGGTGCCGATGCGGGCAACTATGTACTGGCCAGCAGCCAGGCCAGCACCACGGCCACGATTACGCCAGCCGCCCTGACGGTCAGCGCCAGCGGCGTCAACAAGGTGTATGACGCCACCACGCATGCCGCCGTCTCCTTGCGCGACAATCGCATCGGCAATGATCAGCTGAGTATTGCCAGCGATGGCGCCAGTTTCAGCGACAAGAATGCGGGCGTCGGCAAGACGGTGACGGTGGCAGGCATAAGCCTGGGCGGCACGGATGCGGGCAATTACGTGGTCAACACCAGCGCCAGCACCACGGCCACGATTTCGCAGGCGGCGCTGACGGTCAAAGTCGATAACACTGAAAAAGACCAGGGACGCGTCAACCCCGACTTCAGCGCCGGTTACAGCGGCCTGCTCGGTGGCGACACGGTGGCCGCCGAAGTGAGCGGCAAGCTGACGTTCAGCACGCCGGCGACGACGGCATCCGCGGCCGGCAATTATCTGGTATCGGCATCGGGCCAGGCGTCGAACAACTACGCCTTGAACTATGTGGAAGGCGTGCTGAAGGTCAAGCCGACGGAAGCGCTGCAAAGCGCGGTCGCCAGCGTGATCGCGGCCGTTGCCGTGGCGCCATCGCAGGGCAATATGGTGCAGGCCGACATGATCGTCAGTGGCGAGACGGCACCAGGCAAGCCCGCCGCCACGCAGGAGGCGCCGCGCGAGGGAGAGAAGGGTAACGCAGGCAGCGCGCCGGTGGTACAACTGGCCGGCAACGTCGTCAGCAACGTCCTGCCAGGCTTGCGCCTGAGCGTGGTCGATTCCGGCCTGCGCTTGCCGGCCGAAGCAGGCGGCAACACGCGCCAGGAAAGCCAGTAAAGCCCGCTGCGTCACCGCATGATGGCGTCGGAGTGCCGCTTCGTGTTTCGAAGCGGCATTTTTTATGCCGTCGCGTCATCGCATCACTCTTATAATGGCTGCACCATCCTTGTTTTCCGTCAGAAGAGCAGCGCTGAACAGAAAGTACCATCGCATGACATCCAATTTCATCGGCGTGGCCGGTTTGCCACGCGCTGGCTCCACCTTGCTGTGCCAGTTGCTGGCGCAGCATCCCGACCTGCATTGCGAAGGCAATAGCTCCCCCCTGTGCAATACCTTGCTGGGCATGCGGCGCATGGTCAGCGACGACGCGTTTTTCCTGTCACAGCTCGACAGTACTTTCGACGCCAGTTATGGCCATCTGAAAACAGCCATGCAGGGCTTCCTACGCGGCTGGTATCAGGATTGCGGCAAGCAGGGTGTGGTGGACAAGAACCGCGCCTGGCTGCATTGCGTGGAGATGCTGCTGCAACTGGCGCCGGAAGCGAAAATCATCGTCTGCGTGCGCGAACTGGGCCAGGTCTATGGTTCCATCGAAGCGCAGCACCAGCGCACCATCCTGCTCGATTTTGTCGACCACCTGGCCGATTTCGACCGTCTGGGCCGTGCCGACATGCTGTTTGCCAAGGACCGCACCATAGGCGCGCCCCTGAGCTCCCTGCACGCCGTGCTGGACCTGCCGCTCGAGGTGCAGAAAAAGCTGTATTTCGTGCGTTTCGAAGACTTGATGGTGCGGCCGGTGGAATGCCTGTCGCACCTGTATGCGTGGCTGGGCCTGGCGCCGTTCCAGATCGATCCGCACGATCTTGCCGTGGGGATACAGGAAAGCGACAGCCATTACCGCATGAAATACACGCACCGCCAGCAGGCGACGATCAGCGCGCCGAAGCCGCATGCGATTCCCCCGCGCATCCAGGCGCAGATCGAAAGCGCGTATGGCTGGTTCTATGAACTGTATTATCCGCAACACCAACGCGCGGCAACGCCATCGGCCTGACAATACCTGCGGCAGTGCTGATACCACTTGCCACGGCGCTGCCGGCGCGGTATTGCCGGCAGGTGCCGCAAACTTCGCTTTTCTCTCTCTCCCTCACTCTGCGCCTGGCGTACCGTGGCCGTACCGCCTGAAGTCACTGGTATTGTAAAAAACACCGCTATATAAAACCACTTGACTACCAATTTTCGGCGTCGCATTCTCTGTGCAGAAAGCCGATGCTTCGCTGTGCTTTCTTTACGTACAACATAAAAAGCTACTTCGATAGTTTTCGTATAACGTTCAGGAGACAATGTGAAGACACGGCAATCAAGCCGGCTGGCTACGCCATTCATGGCTGGCTTGCTGGGCAGCGCGCTGCTCGCTTGCGGCGGCAATTCCACCACCACCGAACCCCCATCGACCCTGCTGGCCGCCACCGCCGCCAGCGATAATTGCACGGCCTGGAGCGCCGCTGCCATCTACACGGCAGGGCAGTGCGCCGTGTACGACGGCAAGGTGTACCGGGCCAAATGGTGGGTGCAGGGCACGGCGCCGGGCAACGACCAGTGGGGACCGTGGAGCCTGGATTCCACCACACCGACACCGACACCGACACCGACACCGACGCCCACGCCAGGCGTGCCCACCAAAGCCCAGGCCGAGGCGAACGAGGCGGCGCTGACGAACAACGATTTCTTCCGCAAGGTCAAGGCCTCGATCCGCACCCTGGGCAATACAGCCGTCGAAGCCGTCCAGCCTGGCCTGGCCGGCAATCCGCTCAACGTCAAGCGCGTGGAACGCCTGCTGCCGGCGGCGAAGTGGGATTACTATTTTGCCGCGCGCGACGCCAGCTATACGTATCAGCGCTTCCTGCAAGCGGTGGCCAAGTTCCCCGCCGTGTGCGACGACTACGGCGACGGGCGCAACGCGGACGCCATCTGCCGCCACAGCCTGGCCACCATGTTTGCCCACTTCGGCCAGGAAACGGGCGACCATAACGCCAGCAGCCCCTTGCCGCAATGGCGCCAGGGCTTGAAATATTTGCGAGAGCTGGGCTGCGATGAAACGGGCGCCGGCTGCGGCTACAACATCGAGTGCGCGGATCCCGTCTTCAACAAGGTGTGGACCTGCGGCAAGAACGCCGATGGCAGCTTCAAGAAGTACTTTGGACGCGGCGCCAAGCAGCTGTCGTACAACTACAACTACGGTCCGTTTTCGCAAGCGATGCATGACGGTGACCAGTCCGTGCTGCTGAAGAACCCGGACCTCGTCGCGTCGACCTGGCTGAACCTGGCCTCGGCCACGTTCTTCTTTGTCTATCCGCAACCGCCGAAACCATCGATGCTGCACGTGCTCGACGGCACGTGGGTGCCGAACGCGGCCGATACGGCGGCCGGTGCGGGCAATAACTTTGCCACCACCATCATGATCATCAATGCCGAATGCGGGCAGGGCACGGAAAAGCAGGCCGCGCAAAACCGCATCGATTACTACAAGCAATTTGCCGCCGACATGGGCTGGGATTATTCCGGCGAACAATTGTCGTGCGCCAACATGCAGCGCTTCACCCCGGCCAGTTCCGCTTCCTACAACATCTACTGGGAAAAGAACTGGAGCGCCGGTGGCGAGAACCAATGCCAGCTGGTCAGCTATCAGACGCCGTACAGCGCCTTGCTGGCCGGGAACTACGTGAAATGCGTGGAAGCCAACTGGAATGTGAAGTTGCAGTAGCAGCCAAGAAGGAAAAGCCAGCCAGGGATAACAGTTGACAAGAGCCCCTTGAGGGGCCTGCAACAAGCTCACAATGTACAACCTGTATAACCATAACGGAGACAGACACCTCATGAAATCGAATGCATTATTGATGGCCCTGCTCAGCGGCGTGCTCGTCGCTTGCGGCGGCGGCCAGGAAGGCACGACCGCCACCCCGAACACCTTGCTCGCCGCCGTCGAGGCGTGCGCCGTCTGGGATGCCGCCACCGCCTACACGGGCGGCCAGTGCGTCATATACCAGGGCGTCAGCTACAAGGCGAAGTGGTGGACGCAGGGCAATGTCCCCAGCGCCACCGACCAGTGGGGACCTTGGGCCGTGATCGATACGCCGACACCGACGCCGACACCGACGCCGACGCCGACCCCGACGCCGACCCCGACCCCGACCCCGACCCCGACCCCGACCCCGACCCCGACCCCGACCCCGACCCCGACCCCGACCCCGACCCCGACCCCGACCCCGACCCCGACCCCGACACCGACGCCAACGCCCACGCCTACCCCCACGGCTTGCCGTCCCGACGGCTTGATCTCGGCCGTGCCGAATGTGCCGTATTGCAAGGTGTATGACGCGAACGGGCGCGAAGTGCTGGGCAATGGCTTGAACCGGCGCATCGTCGGCTATTTCGCCAGCTGGCGCACGGGCGCCGATGGCAGCCCGACTTACCTGGTGAATAACTTGCCGTGGGATAAGATCACCCACCTGAACTATGCGTTCGCCTCCGTCGATCCGGCCACCTCGAAAATCGCCATCGGCAGCGGCGCGGCCAATCCCGATACGGGCCTGACCTGGCCCAGCGTGCCGGCGGCGGCCATGGACCCGTCGCTGCCGTACAAGGGCCACTTCAACTTGCTGGCGCAATACAAGAAGAAGTATCCAGGCGTGAAACTGATGATTTCCGTGGGCGGCTGGGCCGGCAGCGGCGGCTTTTACACGGCCACGACAAATGCGGACGGCAGCATCAACACGGCCGGCATCAACACCCTGGCCGACTCCATGGTGGCCTTCGTGCGCCAGTACAACTTCTTCGATGGCGTCGATGTCGATTACGAACATCCGACCACCAACAATGAAGCGGGCAATCCGAACGACTTCGCCGCCTCGAAACCGCGTCTGGCCGGCCTGATGACGAGCTACAACGTGCTGCTGAAAGTACTGCGCCAGAAGCTCGACGAAGCGGCCGTGCAGGACAATAAATACTATCTGCTCACCATCGCCGGCTCCGCTTCGGGCTGGGTCTTGCGTGGCGAGGAAAACATGTCGGGATTGAAATATCTCGATTACGCCAGCCTGATGAGCTACGACTTGCACGGCGCGTGGAACCAGTATGTGGGACCGAACGCGGCGCTGTTTGACGATGGCAATGATGGTGAATTGCGTGCCGGTAACGCCTACCAGTACCAGAACATCGGCTACCTGAACACGGACTGGGCCTACCGCTACTACCGGGGCGCCATGCAGGCGGGCCGCATCAATATCGGCGTGCCGTTCTACACGCGGGGCTGGAAGGATGTGACGGGCGGCACCAACGGCCTGTGGGGCACGACGGCGCTGACCAATTCCACAGTCACCTGCGCGGGCGTGAAAACCTGCGGCATGGGCGCCACCGGCATCGATAACGTGTGGTACGACCTCGACTCCCAAGGCAAACCCACGCCCGGCGGCGGCAACCCCATCTGGCATGCGTTGAACTTGCAAAACGGCATAGTTCCAAGCTACCTCGATGCGTATAAAGTCACGGACAAGGCGCTGGTGGGCACGTATGTGCCGTACTACAGCAGCACCATGGTGGCGCCGTGGCTGTGGAATGCGACGAAAAAAGTGTTCATTTCCACGGAAACCACGCAGTCGATCGCGGCCAAGGCCCAGTACATCGTCAACAACAATATCGGTGGCGTGATGATCTGGGAAATGGCGGGCGACTATGCCTGGGATGCCACGCGCAACGGCGGCAAGGGCGAGTACTTCATGGGCACCACCCTGACGGACGTGCTGTACCAGGCCTTCCGCACGGCTGGCGCGTACGGCAACAAGCGCGCCGAAATCGCCATGCCGGCCACGGCGGCCAACGTCAGCATCACCCTGGGCGGCTGGAAGCTGGGCGACAACAACTTCCCCATCAATCCCGTGATGACGGTGAAGAACAACACGGCGTCGACTTTGCCGGGCGGCACTGTGGTG
Organism: Janthinobacterium sp. PAMC25594; assembly: GCF_019443505.1. Lineage (NCBI taxonomy): Bacteria > Pseudomonadati > Pseudomonadota > Betaproteobacteria > Burkholderiales > Oxalobacteraceae > Janthinobacterium > Janthinobacterium sp. PAMC25594. The sequence goes on along the minus strand of NZ_CP080377.1, from coordinate 1,737,376 downwards.
GAGTTCGATTACCCTGTTTCCGCGCCATCGGACATGAGCGACCAGTCCGGCTTCGGCTTGACGGTGATCAATGCCGGCTACACGGGGCCGAACAATATCGGCGGCTTCACGAAGAACTACAACCGGGCTCGCTTCGCGATTCCCGCCTGGCAATCGCTGGCGCCGGGCGGCTCCGTGGCGCTGACCTTGAATTACCGTTTGCCGATCTCGGGACCGGCCAACTACACGGTCACCGTGGGCGGCACCAAGTATGCGCTGACGCAGGAATACCCGGAACTGCCGGTGGCCTTGCCCTAAGTTGCATCCGGCAGGGTAAACAGGAAAGGGCGGAACCGAGGTTCCGCCCTTTTTAATTGCGACCGTTAAACTGGCTTAAAACCAAGTTTCCACCTGGAAACCATACGAGGTGCCGCTGGTATTGTTGTTGTAGATCGGGCCGCCGTTGTTCGACGCGTTGACCGAGGCGGTGGCCGCATCGTTCCATTTGCCGTAGGTGACAAAAGCGCGCAGTTCAGGACGCGACCACAGGCCTGGGCCGGCCGAGATCGTCGGGGCGATGGTCAGCTTGGTCAGGCGCTTGGCCGGCAGGCCGCCCGCTTGCGTCACACGGTCCGTGCCCAGTTCGCCCACCAGCTTGAAGTTGTTGGTGAATGCGTACACAGGACGCACGCCGACCGAGGTCCAGGTCGAGGAACCGGTGGCGTTCGACTCGTCTTTTTGCCACAGGGCGACGAATTCCATGCCGAAATTGGCCATCGGCTGGATCGCCATGTCATTGAAGATACGCGTGCGTTTCACGTCCGAACCGAAATTGGTGTCGCCCGACGCGCCGAACTGCGCGCCCTTGCCAGTGCCGGGACCGACGCCGTACTGCACGCCGAAGGTATTACCGCCGCCGAAGACTTTCGCTTGACGGTGGAAGGCCGACAACTGCCAGCCATTGTGCTTTTGGCCAAATGCGTCGTTGTCCTTGCCTTCGCCGATGATGTAGGTCGCGGCCAGGTCCAGCGTGCCGTTTTCATTGACGGGAATCTCGCCGTAGATGAAGTTCTGGCGCACGGCCGACTTGGTGCTGACGACGCCGGTCTTCGACACGGTGTTGATGTCGTTGTCCTTGAAGAAGGCGTACGAGAATTTACCGGGGCCCGCAGGAATGCGGTCCAGGCCGGCGCCCGTGCCGTTCATGTTGATGTACTGCAAGTCCAGCATGTGAATATCAGGACGGTAGTAGAAGCGTTTACCGATCCAGGCCGTACCGCCGTTCAGGAAATCGAGTCCCTGCGCTTCGACATAGGCCTTGACGATGCCCAGCTTGTTGTCGCCGAAATCGGAGTTTGGCGCGTAGGCGTTGACCCAGATGGTGGCCAGGTAGTTCACGCCGCCGGACTTGGCGACGGACTTGGTGTAGCCGAATTCCGTGTAGGCGTCGCACTCATTGCCCAGACGGTATTTCATGGTATTGCCGCCCAGACCGAAGCAGCCTTGCGAACCGCCGTCGCCGGAGGTATTGCTGCCGGCGCCGGCGCGCAGGTAGCCGTGGAAGCCTTCGGCATCGCTTGGATACATGGGATCGGCCATGGCGGAAGCGCTGGCGATGGCCAGGAGCAGGGCAGGTAAGGTTTTCAATGCAGTGCGATTCATGCGGTCTCCAGAAGAATGTAGGTGGTAGCGCTGGCGCCCGGAGGACGGCCAGCGCACACGGTCTAATGCCGAAAACCAAGTCTAGCAGCGCTTTTTTAACCAGGCCGATACAAAACGTGCAAGTGACGATACTTTCTTTCAAAGTGTTGTTTTTACTTAATATCGATACTCTGGTGCATAGCGGCGCTGCAAAAGAGTATCGAATTGCGGTTTTGGAGTATCAGAAAGTATCAAAGTCCGGTGCTACATTGTGGTCGTGGTGCCAAGTACCTGGGCATTGCCAACGACAAAAAACACTGGAGACACACAATGAAACGTTCCGCCATTGCCGCGCTGTGCGCCGGCGCCTTCTGCTTCGCCTCGTCCGCGATTGCCGCCACCGACCTGGTCATCGCCACCGTCAACAACGGCCACATGATCGAAATGCAAAAGCTCAGCAAGTTCTTCGAGCAAGCCAATCCCGATATCAAGCTCAAATGGGTGACCCTGGAAGAGGGCGTCTTGCGCCAGCGCATGACCACCGATATCGCCACCAAGGGCGGCCAGTTCGACGTGATGACCATCGGCCTGTATGAAACGCCCATCTGGGGCAAGAAAAACTGGCTGATCCCCATCAAGCCGGACGCCAGATACGATATCGACGACCTGCTGCCCGCCATCCGCGAAGGCCTGTCCGGCGACGGCAAGCTGTACGCGTCGCCGTTCTATGGCGAAAGCTCGATGATCATGTACCGCAGCGACCTGGTCAAAAAAGCGGGCGTGACGATCGAGGACCGTCCCACCTGGAACCAGTTGCGCGACGTGGCGGCCAAGCTGCACGATCCGGCCAACGGCGTGTACGGCATCTGCCTGCGCGGCAAGCCGGGCTGGGGCGACAACATGGCCCTGATCACCACCATGGCCAATTCCTACGGCGGCCAGCTGTTCGACATGCAATGGAAGCCGCAATTTACCAGCAAGCCGTGGAAGGACGCGGTCACCATGTACGTCGACCTGATGAAGAAATACGGCCCGCCGGGCGCGGCCGCCAACAGCTTCAATGAAAACCTGGCGCTGTTCAACCAGGGCAAGTGCGGCATCTGGATCGACGCGACGATCGCCGCCTCCTTCATCACGGACCCCAAGCAAAGCAAGGTGGCCGACAAGGTGGCGTTTGCCCAGTCGCCCATCGGCGTGACGGAGCGGGGCGCCAACTGGCTGTGGATCTGGTCGCTGGCCATCCCGTCGAGCTCGAAGCACCCGAACGAGGCGCAGCGCTTCATCAACTGGGCCACCTCGCCCGACTACGTGAAACTGGTGGCCAAGGAAACGAGCTGGGCCAACGTGCCGACGGGTACGCGCAAGTCGACGTATGCGAGCCCCGAGTTCCAGAAAGTGGCGAAATTTGCCGCCGCCGAAGGCAAGGCCCTGGCCACCACGCGCGCCGTGCAAAGCACCATGCTGCCGTCGCCGTACGTGGGCGTGCAATTCGCGTCCATCCCCGAATTCCAGGTGATCGGCGTGGCGGCCGGTCAGCAGATGGCGGCGGCGCTGCTGGGCAAGGTGACGGTGGACCAGGCGCTGGAATTGTCGCAGCAGACGGCGGAGAGGGAAATGCGTAAAGGCGGCTATTACAAGTAAGACCTTTCTTGCCGTCTGGTTTGTAAAACAGGTGTTGCTGTTGTAACCCCAGCCGCGAAAGCTGGGGTCGGTCCTTCGGATCGGAATGCGTCCCATTGGGCCGCATTCCCCCTCAGGGTCCGACCCCGGTATTTCCGCCTTGCGGGTTTAAAAGATACCTCACGTCCCAAGAGAACATTATGAAACGCATTATCCCCCGGACTTTGCTGACGCCGGCCGTGGTCGCCGTCTCCGTCATTTCCGTCGTTCCGCTGCTGATTACCCTGTTTTACGCGTTCGTGCGCTATTCCATGCTCGATCCGAGCGGCCATCCTTTCCATGGCCTGGCCAATTTCCACTTTTTCTTTACCGATGCCTCGTTCCTGCCGGCCTTGCAGAACACGTTTACGTTGCTGTTTTCCGTGATGCTGATCACGGTGGTGCTGGGCACGGCGCTGGGCTTGCTGATCAATGAAGCGTTCCCCGGGCGCGCCATCGTGCGCGTGCTCCTGATTTCGCCGTTTCTCGTCATGCCGGCCGTGAATGCCCTGATGTGGAAAAACATGCTGCTCAATCCGATCTACGGCCTGTTCGCGCAGATCAGTCTGTTTTTTGGCGCCACGCCCGTCGACTGGCTGTCGGCCCACCCGCTGTTTTCCATCATCATGATGGTCTCATGGCAATGGCTGCCGTTTGCCTGCCTGATCTTCATGACGGCCCTGCAATCGATGGACCGCGAACAGCTGGAAGCGGCGCGCATGGATGGCGCCACCTATCTGCAGCAGTTGCGCTATCTCTACATTCCCCACCTGGGCCGCGCCGTTTCGGTGGTGCTGATGATCGAGATGATTTTCCTGTTGTCGATTTTTGCGGAAATCTTCACCACCACGGGCGGCGGTCCCGGTTTCGACACGACCACCATCACCTTCATGATTTATCAGCAGGCACTGCTGCCGTATGACGTGGGAGCGGCCTCGGCCGGCGCCCTGTTCGCCGTGCTCATTGCCAACATCGCCGCCTTCTTCCTGATGCGCGTCATCGGCAAGAATTTGTCGAAATAAGGAGACCTTGATGCATAGCAAATTCAATCTGTATGGCCGCACGGCCGCCGCCTGGCTGTGCGCGCTGCTGCTGTTCTTTCCCATCTTCTGGCTGGGCCTGATGGCCTTCAAGACGGAAGGGCAAGCCATTTCCACGCCGCCGCTGCTGTTCTTCACGCCGACCCTGGACAGCTTCCGCGAAGTGCTGGCGCGCGACAATTACTTCGGCTACGCGTGGAACTCGCTGTTTACCAGCGTGGTATCGACGGCCATCGGCCTGTTGATCGCCATCCCGGCCGCGTATTCGATGGCCTTCTTTCCCACGGGCGGCACCATCGGTTTGCTGAAATTCATGCTCAGCTCGCGCTACATGCCCGGCGTGGGCGCGCTGATGCCGATCTATATCTGCTACCAGTACTTCGGCCTGCTCGATACGCGCATCGGCCTGACCATCATGTTCATGCTGATGAATTTGCCCATCATGATCTGGCTGCTGTACACGAGCATGAAGGAGCTGCCGCGCGAAATCCTGGAAGCGTCGCGCATGGATGGCGCCACCGTGTGGGATGAATTCCGCCACGTCGTGCTGCCCCTGTCCGTGGGCGGCATCGCTTCCACGGCCTTGGTTTGCATGGTGTGGTCGTGGAATGAATCGTTCTGGTCGCTGAACCTGGGCGCCTCCAACGCGGGCACCCTGGCCTGGCTCATCGCCTCGTATTCCAGCCCGGAAGGCCTGTTCTGGGCCAAATTGTCGGCCGCTTCGCTGATGGCGATCGCGCCCATCATGGCGCTGGGCTGGTTCTGCCAGAAACAATTGGTCCAAGGTATGACCTTTGGCGCTGTTAAGTAAACACTATTGGATGACATCATGGCTTACCTTCAACTGAGCAATATCGAAAAATTCTTTGGCGAGCACCGCGCCATCAAGGGCATCGACCTGGACATCCAACAGGGCGAGTTCGTCGTCTTCGTCGGGCCGTCCGGCTGCGGAAAATCCACCCTGCTGCGCCTGATCGCGGGCCTGGAACCGATCGACGGCGGCAAGCTGTCGCTCGACGGGCGCGACATCACCAACGTGCCGTCGTCCAAGCGCGACCTGGCGATGGTGTTCCAGTCGTATGCGCTGTATCCGCACATGACGGTGTTCCAGAACATGTCGTTCGCCTTGAAACTGGCCGGCGTCGATCCGGCCATCATCCGCGAAAAAGTCGACAAGGCGGCCGCCATCCTCGACCTGGGGAAATACCTGGAGCGCACGCCCAAGGAATTGTCGGGCGGCCAGCGCCAGCGGGTGGCCATCGGCCGCGCCATCGTGCGCGACCCGAAAGTGTTCTTGTTCGACGAGCCGCTGTCGAACCTGGACGCGGCCCTGCGCGTGCAGACGCGCATCGAGATCGCCAAGCTGCACCGTGAGCTGGGCGCCACCACGATTTATGTGACGCACGACCAGGTCGAAGCGATGACCCTGGCCGACCGCGTGGTGGTGCTGCGCGACGGCCAGATCGAACAGCATGGCTCGCCATTGGAACTGTATGACCGTCCCGCCAACCGTTTTGTGGCGCAATTCATCGGCACGCCCAGCATGAACGTGGTGCCCGCCGACGCGGCGCCGCAGTTGCTGGCGCAGGCGGGCAGCGCGGCGCAGGCGGACGGCTTTGTCGGCATCCGCCCCGAGCACGTGCACCTGGGCGCGGCGCAGCAGGGCAGCGTGCCCGTCACCGTCGACCTGGTCGAATCCTTGGGCGTGGAAACCCTGACCTATGTGCGCTTGCCGAACAATGTGCAGCTGGTGTCGCGCGGCGCGGAACGCAGCAGCCTGCAGCCGGGCCAGCAGACGCATTTGACGTTCGAGCCGGGCTTCGTCCACTATTTTGACCGCGCCGGCAAGACTTACGCGGCGGCGAAAGGAGCGCTGTAATGGAAGCCATCGCATTGAACCAGGCGAACCTGGCGCAGTTGCCCGGCAACGTAGCCGTGCCCGCGTATGCGCGCGAGGCGCTCGTGGCCAGCATCGTACATATCGGCGTGGGCGGCTTCTTCCGCGCCCACCAGGCCGTGTACCTCGATGACTTGCTGGCCTTGCCCGGAAATGAGCAATGGGGCTATTGCGGCGTGGGCTTGCTGGCGCATGACGCGGCCATGCGCGACGCCATGCGGGCGCAGGACGGGCTGTACACGGTGGTCGAACGAAGCGCGGCCGGCGATACCGCGCGCATCATCGGCAGCGTCGGCGAGTATCTGTATGCGCCCGACGAGCCGCAAGCCGTGCTGGATAAGCTGGCCGACCCCGGCACGCGCATCGTCGCGCTGACCATCACCGAGGGCGGCTACTATGTGAATCAGGGCACGGGCGAATTTGACGCGGATCATGCCGATATCGTGCATGAACTGGCGCATCCCGAGGCGCCGCGCTGCTCGTTCGGCTACCTGGCCGCCGCCCTGGCCCTGCGCCACCAGCGGGGACTGGCGCCGTTTACCATCATGTCCTGCGATAACCTGCAAAACAATGGCGATGTGACGCGCAAGATGCTGCTGGCCTTTGTCGCCCTGCGCGACGCAGCACTGGCGCGCTGGCTGGCCACGCATGGCAGCTTCCCCAACAGCATGGTCGACCGCATCACGCCGGCCACCACCGATGAACACCGGGCGCTGCTGCGTGACAGCTTCGGCATCGTCGACGCCTGGCCCGTCGTATGCGAACCGTTCCGCCAGTGGGTCATCGAAGACGAGTTCCCGCATGGCCGCCCGGCCTGGGAAAAGGTGGGCGCGCAGATGACGCACGACGTGCTGCCGTATGAAAAGATGAAGCTGCGTCTCTTGAATGCCAGCCATCAGGCCCTGTGCTACATCGGCATGCAGCTCGGCTACACGTTTGCGCATGAAGCGATGGATGATCCTGGCATCCGCCTGCTGGTGCGGCGCATGATGGATGATGAAGTCACGCCTTTGCTCGATAGCGTGGAAGGAATCGATCTGGAACGGTACAAGGCCACCCTGATCGAGCGCTTTTCGAATCCGGCCGTGCGCGACCAACTGGCGCGCATCGGCACGGAAGGCTCGGCGCGTATTCCGAAATTCGTGCTGCCATCCGTGCGCGAAGCGCTGGCGCAAGGCGGTGCCATCAAGCTGCTGGCGTTTACCGTAGCGTGCTGGTTCCGCTACCTGGAAGGCCACGACGAAGCGGGGCGCGCAATGCCGCTGAACGATCCGTACGCGGCGCGCCTGCGCGCTCTGGCGCTGCAGGGCGGGGCGGACGCCGCGCCGTTGCTGTCCATGCGCGAGCTGTTTGGCGACCTGTCCGACACACCCGCGTTCACGCAGGCGGTGGGCGAAGCGCTGGCCAGCCTGTATGGGCTGGGCGCGCGCGCGGCGCTGGAACAGATCGTCGCCTGACGGGGAGGGCGCGCCATGCCACGCAAAGCCGATGCCGGATTGCCGCAGATGGAGCTGGAACAGCAGCGCGACGCCACGCCCGGCTTCGAGCCGAAAGGCAGTTTCGGTTTCATCCGCTACCTGGAGCACGGCTTTCCGAATGCGCTGGTGCGCTGGCATTACCACGACGAGTACGAGCTGCACCTGATCGTCGCGACGAGCGGCAAGGTCTTTGTCGGCGACTACATCGGCCAGTTTGCGCCCGGCCACTTGGTGCTGACGGGGCCGCGCGTGCCGCACAACTGGGTCTCGCTCGACATGCCGCCGGAAGGCGTGGCCCTGCGCGACATGGTGATCCAGTTCGGCCATGCGCCGCTGGCGTCGATGGCGGCCGCCATTCCCGAATTGAAGGGAATCTTTCCGCTGCTACAGCGCGCCCTGCATGGCGTGGAATTTTTCGGCGTCAGCGAACAGTCGCTGCGGCGCTTCCGGCGCATCCGCGACAGCAGCGGCCTGCCGCGCTTCATCGAGTTTCTGACCCTGCTGGGCGAGCTGGCGCAGACCAGCGACTACCAGCTGCTGTCGACGGTGCCGATGCAGTCGAGCGACGACGACGTGGCCCTGGCGCGCATCAGTTCCGCCATCAACTTCATCGTGCACAATTACAGCAGCCAGTTCTCGCTGAAACAGCTGGCCGAGCAGGTGGACATGCCCGAGCGGACGTTTTCGCGCTTCTTTCGCAGCGCCACGGGCAACAGCTTCACGGACTTCGTCAACCGCCTGCGCATCAACAAGGCGTGCCAGCTGTTGATGGAGACGGAGCGCTATGTCAGCAACATCTGCTACGAGGCGGGTTTTAACAACGTGGCCAATTTCAACCGGCGCTTCCTGGAATTGAAGGGCATGACGCCGAAGGAGTTTCGCCAGCAGGCGCTGGGCCGTTTTGGCGCCTGAGGTTTTTTTTGAGGTACATTCGATGGCACGGGCGTGGACCGCCTGGGAGAGACGAGCATGGAACATGTATGGCACAAGGACGGCGAGCGCAAGGCGCCCGAACTGGAGCGCGAAAGCTACGATGGCATCATCAATTACCTGGAACATGGCTATCCCAGCTCGCGCGTGCGCTGGCACTGCCATGAAGAATACGAGCTGCACCTGATCGTCGCCACCAGCGGGCGCTTGTTCGTGGGCGACTATATCGGCGAATTCTCGCCCGGCCACCTGGTGCTGACGGGGCCGCGCCTGCCGCACAACTGGATTTCCAACGTGATGCCGGAGGGGGGCGTGGCCCTGCGTGACATGATCGTGCAGTTCGCCCACGCGCCGCTGGCCGGCGCCGCGCGCGTCATCCCCGAACTGCGCGAGCTGCTGCCGCTGCTGGAGCGCTCCAGCTATGGCGTGGAGTTTTTCGATATGGGCCACGAGGCCGAGCAGCACCTGGCGCGCATCCGCGCCACGCATGGCGCCGAGCGCTTCGCCGCATTCGTGCAACTGATGAGCAAGCTGGCGCGCACGGCCAACTACCGTTTGCTGTCGAGCGCCTCGCTGCGCTCCTACGATGATGACGCCACCCTGGCCAAGGTGAATTCCGTCCTCAACTACATCACCGATAATTACCGCGAGCCGATTTCGGCGGAAATGCTGGCCGAGCAGGTGGGCATGTCGCTGAGTAAATTCTCGCGTTTCTTCCGCAAGGCGACGGGCAACAGTTTTACCGATTTCATCAGCCGTTTGCGCATCAACAAGGCGTGCCAGTTGCTGATGGACACCGACCAATACGTGTCGAACGTCTGCTACGACGTGGGTTTCCAGAACGTGGCCAACTTCAACCGCCGCTTCCTGCAGGTGAAGGGCGTCACGCCCAAGGAATTCCGGCGTCAGGCCGATGGCCGCTTTGGCGGCATCGGCGGGCCTGTTGCGGATACGCCACTGGCGTGACGGCTGTCACGGGCTTGTCACTTTGAACAGTTACTCTCCTCGGCTTCAATCCCACTTTAGCCGAGGAATGCATGAACGCTGCTGTAACGTCGACCCCGAAACTGACCCTGCTGGCCATCGCCGCCAGTCTGTGCCTGTCCGCCTGCGGCGGCAGCGATAGTACGCCGGCGGAACCTTCCAAGCCCGTGGCGCAGACGGGCGTGTTCCTCGACGGTGCGGTGGAAGGCCTCGATTACGTGGCCGGCAGCGCGGCCAAGGCCAGCACCAATGCCAAGGGCGAATTTACTTGCAACCCGGGCGAGACGGTGGCCTTCAGCGTGGGCGGCCTGGCCCTCGGTTCGGCGCCATGCGGCGCCGTCGTCACGCCGCTGGCGCTGGCCGCCAGCACGAATGTGGCGGACGACAAGGTCGTCAACCGCCTGCTGGCGCTGCAGCTGCTCGACGACGACAGCGATCCCTCGAACGGCATCAAGCTGACGGCCGAAGTGAAAGCTGCGCTGGCCGGCAAGACGCTGGACTTTGCCGCCGCGCCGGCCGTCTTCAACACGGCGCTGGCCGCGCACCTGGCGGCGGTAGGCGGGAAATTCGCCGGCCGCACGGTCGATGCCGAGCGCCGCGCGCTCGTGCGCGAGCATTTCGAAGACACCCTGGCCTCGAAAGCGGGCGCGCCCGTCAACGAAGCGCTGACGCAGGCCAATCCGGTCGGCGAAGTGAAAGTCACCGTGACGCGCTACCAGATCCAGGCTGCCGGCAAATACTATGTGCCGTACGAAGGCGCGAATGCCAGGATCAAGGGCGAATTCCCGAACGGCTTCCTGCCGTCGTATGGTTCGGGCCTGGCCTACAAGGGCAAGAATGCGGCCGGCGACCTGGAATTCTATGGCTTGACGGACCGTGGCCCGAACGGCGACGGCCCGCTGCTGCCCGATCCTTCGGGCAAGGGCACGATCGGCAGCAAGATCTTCCCGTCACCGAGCTTTACCCCTTCGTTCGGCGTCATCACGGTGGGCAAGAACGGCGCCGTGCTGACATCGAGCACGCCGATCAAGGTATCGGCCACCGTCAACAGCTCGGGCTTGCCCGTGCCTGTGGGCGCGGTCGGCAATTCGGCCGAGATTCCCGTCATGGATGCGATGAAGTTCGATGCCGCCGGCAAGGCCGTCTTCAATGCGGGCGGCCTCGATTCGGAAGCCATCGTCGTCGATGCCAAGCGCAACGCGCTGTGGGTCTCGGACGAATACGGTCCCTTCATCGTCAAGATCGATGCCGCCACCGGCATCATCCAGGCCAAGTACGAGCCGGGCAAGGGCTTGCCGGCGCTGTTCGCCAAGCGCCGCGCGAACCGCGGCATGGAAGGCATGACGCTCGACACGAGCAACGACAAGCTGTACGCCTTCCTGCAAAGCCCCTTGTCCGACGGCAGCGCGCCGTACACGGTGACGAAGAAGAATGAACAGGTCGAGCGCTTCGCCCGCTTCACGCGCTGGATCGAATTCGACCCGACGACGGGCACGAGCGGCAAGATGTATGCGTATCCCTTGAATGCGGCCGACTACCAGGATGGCCGCACGGGCAACGCCAAGCTGGGCGACATGGTGGCGCTGGGCGGCGGCAAGTTCCTCGTCATCGAGCAGGGCGCCGCGCCGTCGGGCAAGGTCTTCAATAAACTGATGCTGGTCGAACTGAAGGGCGCCACGGACATTGCGGCCGCCGCCTTCAACGCGACGACCTCCGACCTGGAAAAAAGCAGCATGGGCGGCGCGGCCGTCAATGGCGCCGACTGGGCCGCTGTCACGCCGCTGAAGAAAACTATGCTGCTGGACTTGAACGCCATCGGCTGGGCGGCAGAAAAGGCCGAAGGCCTGACCCTGATCGACGACTCCACCATCGCGCTGGCCAACGACAATGACTTCGGCCTGAAAACCAAGGTATTCGACGCGAATGGCGTGGAAGTCGATGGCGCCGACGTGACCAAGTGCACGGTCGACGCCAATGGCACCATCGTCACCAGCAGCACGGCCGGCTGCAACGCCGCCAACACCATCCGCGTGGCGCGCGGCGACGACCGCGAGCGTCCAAGCCGCTTGTGGATCGTGAAGTTTGCCAAGGCGCTTAATAGCTATTGAACGGGAGCGGTGGTGATGTCGGATTACGCGGCGCTACGCACCGCTAATCCGACCTACGTGAACATGAAAAAGCCGCGCGGTGCAGAGATGCACCGCGCGGCTTTTTTGCGTAGATACTGTTATCCCCGTCAAGCGGCATGCAAGGCCGGATCAAATATTTTTCCCGACCTGAGCACACCGAATGCCACATGCACCAGCTTGCGCATCATGGCGCCGATGATCAGCTTGGGCGCCTTGCCGGCGTCACGCAGGCGCTGACCGAAGCGCTTGCCCCAAGGCGTCTTATGGACTGCCACCATGGCCGGCATGTACAGTGCCTTGCGCAGGAAGCTGTGGCCGACCTTCGACATGCGTGGCTTGCCACGCACGCTGGAACCCGACTCGTGCTGGCGCGGGTCGAGTCCCGCAAACGCTACCGCCTGCTTGGCGCTGTCGAAGCGGTCCGGATTGGCGTAGTAGGACAGCAGTACCGGAATCGTCCGCTCGCCCAGGCCAGGGATGCTATCGAGCAGTTCGCGCTTGTCGCGTAAATCCGGGTCGTCATCGATATGGCGGCGGATCGCCAGGATCAGCGCCTTGATCTCGGCGTCGAGCCAGGCAATATGATCCTCGATACCCTGGCGTACCGCCGCGCGCGCGACTTCAAGCCGGTTGCTTTCCTGCAGGCGCATCGCCTGCAGGGCATCCAGGCGCAGCACCAACGCGCGCAGCGATTGCTCGGCGGGCGATGGCGCCAGCCAGGGCTCTGGCTGGCGTTCGTGGGCGAAGTCGGCGATCAGTTGTGCGTCGACCTTGTCGGTCTTGGTGCGCACCAGGCGCGAAGCGCCGAAGGCCTTGATCTGGGCCGGATTGATGACACTGACCACCATGCCAAGTCCAGCGAGATATTCGGCCACCCCTTCCCAATAGGTGCCAGTCGCTTCCATGCACACCCTGGGGCTGCCGGCAGCGTGCTTCAGCAGCCATGCGTTGAGCGCAGTGAATCCTGTGTGGTTGTTCTCGACAACCTTGTTACGATGCTTGCCGTTGGGTAGGCGCAGCGCGCAGTCGAGCTTGGCCTTGGCAACGTCGATTCCTAAATTAAACATGCTGTGTTCCTCTTGCGATCTACCTTGCAAATGCGGGCTAACCGGCATGCCGGTGCCAAAGATACTGTCCGATCTTGACATGGAGGATGGGTAACTGGTGCGAGATCTACGGAGCTGGCTCGGGGCCTAAGGGCGGATACGGCATCCAGTTACCCGGTCTTGATATGCCTACCAAGATTTTGACAGCGGTCGATGCCGTTCGCAATACCACGAACGGCATGAGGGGAATAATACAAGGTCGGATTAAGCCGAAGGCTGTAATCCGACATGTATCCGCTTATTTTTTCGTGTAGGTATTCAACCAATCCAAAACGGTGTGATGCCACAGCAGCGAATTGGCCGGCTTCAGCACCCAGTGGTTCTCGTCTGGGAAGACCAGCAGCTTGCTCGGGATGCCACGGCGCTGCAGCGCCGTGAAGGTACCCAGGCCTTGCGCGGTGGGGATGCGGAAATCGAGGTCGCCCTGCACCACCAGCATCGGCGTCTTCCAGTTCTTCACGAAATTGACGGGGTTGAACTGTTCGTGCCTGGCCGGTGCGTCGTAATAGGTGCCGCCGTTTTCCCACTCGGTGAACCACAGTTCTTCCGTTGCGTAAGCCATGCCGCGGTTGTCGAACACGCCGTCGTGGTTGACCAGGCATTTGAAGCCGTCCGGCCAGTTACCGGCGATCCAGTTCATCATGTAGCCGCCGTATGACGCGCCCAGCGCGCAGCTGCGCTCGCGGTCCAGCCACGGGAATTTTTTGGTGGCCGCTTCCAGGCCCTTTTGCAGGTCGAGCAGCGGCTTGCCGCCCCAGTCGCCGCTGATGGCATCCGTGAACTTCTGGCCATAGCCGGTGGAGCCGTGGAAGTCGATGAAGACGGTGGCGTAGCCGGCGCCCGCATACACTTGCGGATTCCAGCGGTAGCTCCAGCTGTTGCCGAAGCTTCCTTGCGGGCCGCCGTGCACCAAAAAGGCGATCGGGTACTTTTCGCCGGCCTTGGCGTTCCATGGCTTCATGACGTGGCCGTAGACGGTTTCGCCATTCGCGCCGGCGAACGAGAACTGTTCATATTCGCCGAAACGCACGTCGGCCAGCGCTGCCGCATTCTGCTTGGTCAGCTGCACCATCGGCGCCGATTCCGACCTGGCGTCGAGCTTGCGCGTGTACAGCTGCGCGCCCGAGGCCAGGTTCGCTTGCGCCAGCACGATGGTATTGCCGCGCACGTCGAAGTCGCCCACGGCGCCCTTGCCCGTCAGCGCGTTGACCTTGCCGCTGGCCGCGTCGATGTGGAACAGACGGTGCTGGCCCACGTCATCGGCGGCGACGAGAAAAGCCTTGCCGTCCGGCGTCCAGCGGAAGTCGGCCACGGAACGGTCCCAGTCGTCGGCCAGGGTGCGCTTCTTGCCCGTGGCGACATCCATCAGCACCAAATGAAAACGGTCCGCCTCGAAGCCCGGCTTGGTCATGGCGACATAGGCCAGGGTGCGGCCATCGGGCGACCAGGTGGCTTTCGCATCCCAGGCCGGATTGTCGGCGGTGAGGTTGCGCGGCGCCTGGCCGCCGGCGGCGGAGATCGTGTAGACGTCGAAGTTGGTCGACCACGCTTCCGTGCGGCCGGCCACGCGCACGGAGAAGGCCACCGTCTTGCCGTCCGGGCTGAAGTGGTATTCGCTGTTGTCGCCGAATGGCTTCGATGGCGCGTCGCCATCGAGGGTGCCGCTCAGGCTGACGGGTGCGGCGCTGACCTTGCCGGTCGCGTCGATCGGTGCCGAGTACAGCGCATTGCGGCGGCCATCGGCCCAGGTATCCCAGTGACGCACGAACATCTGGTCGTAGACCATGCCGCTCGCCTTGTTCTTGGTTTTTTCATCGAGGCGTTTTTTCGTGCAGGCGATATCGGCGCAATCGAGGAAGACGCCCATGCTGAAGGCCAGGCGGTCGCCCTGCGGCGACAGGCGATAAGTATCCACGTCCAGCGCCAGGTCGGTGACCTTGGCCGCTTCGCCGCCGTTCAGGGGCAGCTGCCACACTTGCGAGGAGCCGGAGCGGCCCGAGAGGAAGTAGATGGCGTCGCCGTTCGGCGACCATTGCGGGTCGCTGGCGCTGGCATCGCCACGCGTGAGCTGGCGCGGTGCCGCGTTCGGCGCGCGCAGGTCGATCAGCCACAGCTGCGTGTTGCCGCGGTTTTTGTCCAGGTTGGTCGTGCGCACCGTGTAGACGACGCGCGTGGCGTCCGGCGACAGCACGGGGCTGCCCACTCTTTCCATGGCGACCATGTCTTCCACGGTGAAACCGCGCGGCGCGGCCAATGCCGGCACGGCGGCAGTGGTGGCCATGGCGGCACTGAATGCTCCCAAGAGCAGCAGACGTAAACTCATTCAAACTCCCGATTCTGATGACGACGTTATCGATATGGTATTGACGTGGCCGGCTGTACCGCCGGCAGCCCGACATCATAGCAATAAAGACGTGCCCGCTGCGGGAGTTGACCGCCGGTTAGCCGGCGGGAAGTGCCAGTTGGTCGAGTGGGCGGACGCGCAGCTGTTTTCTTACAGAAACAGCCGTTTTTATGCAAAGTGCTAGACTGCCGGCCTTAGCTCACTACTTTTGATACCCATGCGCCTGACTTCCCTTGCCCTGACCGCCGCCGCCCTGTTCGCCGCCTTGCCGGCCCATGCGGACACCATGCCGACACTCGAACACATCGACGCCGCCGTGCAGGCGGGCGTGGCCAGGACCCAAGCGAAGACGCAATCGAGCATGCCGTTCGCCGTCAAGGTCAAGAGCCTGCAGGGTTGCCAGGATTCGCTGGAAGTACCAGGCGAAGTGGTGTGCCTGGTGGCCATGAGCGCCGGCATGCGCGACGGGTTTAATGTGTTGCCTCTGCGTAAAGAGGGCGATATCTGGGTCGGCGTCGAGCGCAAGCATGCCAAGTTCGCGGGACCGTCGCCGGCCGAGGCGCAAGCCATGGCACGCGCCTGGGTCAAGGAAGAAGCGGCGGGCAATCCGCAACTTGCCAAGGATTTGCAGATGGCGGAAGCGGAGGCCTCCCTGCAGGTCAAGGCCATCAACGAATGCGAAGTCAGGCGCTCGACGGGCTACCTCGTGTGCGACACGGAAGTGAGCCTGCCGAGCCGTCCGCAAGGCTTCAAGACGGATCTGACCTTCATGCTGGACAGCGGCAACTGGCGTTACGTGCCGCGCTAGGCCGCCGCTCGCGCATCATCTGATACTTCTCCCCGCATAGCGCCAGCGTCTTTTCGCGACGTCTGGCGCTGGCGCTCGTCTTTCCTTTCCTGCACATCATGCCCGTGTGGTGGCCCATGAGGCCGCCGGCAGGCATGCGCCTCCATCATCGGCAGGATGCATACAATTCCACGAAATCAATATGGATTAATTGATATATTTATTGATTAATTATTATTTTCTAATGAAAACGATATAATTGGTGATTATTGCTGTATTTGTTGTGATTTAGCTATATAAATCAATTTATTCGGTTTAATCATTATTTTTGGCGTATGATATTGATAATGCGCAAGTAAATGTCGCGATCTGAATGTGTGGAGAACCGCCGTGCTGAAAAAAATAAGGAGTAGCGAACTCATGCTGGGAATGTATGTCGAGCGCCTCGGCCGCTCCTGGCTTGAGAACCCGTTCTGGAAGCGTTCCTTTTTACTCGAATCGCCGGCTGACCTGGAGCGTATCCGGGCGGCCCGCCTGAATGAAGTGTGGATCGACACGGCGCGCGGGCTGGCGCCGCCTGAACCTGTTGCCGTTGCCGCGCCGCCCGTTCCTGCAGCCGACGCAGCCGGCACGGAAGCGGCAGTGCCGGCCGTCTCCGTCTCCGTCCCCGTTGTGAATGTGGCGCCTGCCCTGTCGCGCGAGGCGGAAATGGCGCACGCCCGGCGCCTGCTCGAGCGCACGCGCCAGGCCGTGCAGACGATGTTTGACGAAGCGCGCATGGGCAAGGCCCTGGCCGTGGGGCAGGCCTACGAGCTGGTCGACGACATCGCCGCCTCGGTGCTGCGCGGCGGCGGCGTGCTGCTGGGCCTGGCACGCCTGAAAACCGCCGATAACTATACGTATATGCACTCGGTGGCCGTGTGTGCGCTGATGACGGCGCTGGCCAGGGAGCTGGAGCTGGCGCCGGAGCAGGTGCGCTCGGCCGGCCTGGCGGGTTTGTTGCACGACATAGGCAAGATGGCCGTGCCAGCGGCCATCCTGAACAAGCCTGGCAGCCTGAGCGACGCGGAGTTTTCTTCCGTGCGTACCCATCCGGCCGCCGGCCATCGCATGCTGCTCGAGGTGGGCGAGATCGATCCGGTGGCCCTCGATGTGTGTCTGCACCACCATGAAAAACTCGATGGCAGCGGCTATCCCAAGGGCTTGCGCGGCGAGGAAATCAGCCTGTATGCGCGCATGGGCGCCATCTGCGACGTGTACGACGCGATCACCTCGAACCGGCCGTACAAGCAGGGCTGGTGCCCGGCCGAGTCGCTGCGCCGCATGGCGGCCTGGCGCGGCGGACATCTGGACGCGACACTGTTTGCCGCCTTCGTCAAATGCCTGGGCATTTATCCACTGGGCACCCTGGTGCGGCTGCAATCGGAGCGCCTGGCCGTGGTGGTGGGGCAGGCGGCGGGCAAGACGCTGACCTCGCCCACGGTCCGCGTATTTTTTTCCATCCGCGCCGGCACTTGTATCGTACCCAGCATCATCGACCTGGCGGCACCCGGTTGCCAGGAGCGCATTGTTTCCACGGAAAGCGCTGCCCAGTGGGGCTTGCTGGACGTCGACCGTTACTGGGTCGACGAACCTGCCGTGGCATAGCGGCAGCCACGGCAGGAATAAAGTCTATTTTGTTAATAATAAAATATTAAAATAATGGTGCCAGTGCCGCGTCCGTTTTCCTGTCTGGCGACCGTTCCTTGTCCGCATACCCGTCACCGTACGGGCTACCACTGAGGATGTGACCATGCGACTCAATCTTCCCGTCAACGATACCGAGATCAATCTGAGCGATACCGAGACCATCGTCTCGACTACCGACTTGCAAGGCAATATCACGTATGCGAACCCGTATTTCATCGCCGTCAGCGGCTACAGTGCGGAAGAATTGATCGGCGCGCCGCAAAACATCCTCCGGCATCCGGACATGCCGGTCGAAGCGTTCGCCGATTTCTGGGCCACCATCCGCTCGGGACGCTCGTGGAGCGGCATGGTGAAAAACCGCTGCAAGGATGGCGATTACTACTGGGTGCTGGCAAACGTGACGCCGGTGGTGGAAGACGGCGTGGCTGTCGGCTACGTGTCCGTGCGCACCAAGCCCACGCGCCAGCAGGTGGCGCAGGCCTCCGCCCTGTACGCGCGCATCAAGGCGGGGCAAGCCGACGGCATCGCCCTCAGCCAGGGCGCGGCCGTGCGCACGGGCATGCTCGCCAGGCTGGCGAGCATGCGTGACCTGCCGCTGGGCAAACGCATCGGCTGGAACCTGGGGGCGCTGGTCGTACTCTTGCTGCTGCAGCTGGCCTGGGATGCGGGCCTGTTGCCGGATGCGGCCCAACGCTGGCTGACGGGCCTGTCCGTGGCGGCCTTGTGCCTGACCCTGTATTTCTGGCATGCCCTGCACAAGGTGGTGCTGCAACCGCTGCAGCGGGCGCGCCAGGCCTGCGACGTGATGGCGGGCGGCGACCTGACGGGCGAGCTCGATACCACGCGGCGCGACGAGATGGGGCAGCTGCTGCGCTCCTTGCGCCAGCTGCGCGTGAACCTGCACTCCATCGTCGGCGACGTGCGCGGCAATTTCCTGCGCATCAGCATGGCCAGCCAGGAAATCGCCGCCGGCAATATGGACTTGTCGGGCCGCACGGAAGCGCAGGCCTCGGCCCTGGAGCAAACGGCATCGAGCATGGAGCAACTGGCGGCCACGGTGCAGCAAAACAGCGGCAACGCCGTGCAAGCGAGCGACATGGCGGGCAAGGTCCATGGCCTGGCGGGGCGCGGCGGCGAAATCGTCGGCCAGATGGTGACGATGATGGCGGACATTAACGCTTCATCGAAGAAGATCGGCGACATTACGGGCATCATCGAAGGCATTGCCTTCCAGACCAATATCCTCGCCCTGAACGCGGCCGTGGAAGCGGCGCGCGCGGGCGACCAGGGGCGTGGTTTCGCCGTGGTGGCGGGCGAAGTGCGCAGTTTGGCGCACCGCAGTGCGGCGGCGGCCACGGAAATCAAGCAATTGATCACGGCGTCTTTGGCCCAAGTGCAGGCGGGCGCGAAGCTGGCGCAGCAGGCGGGCGCCAGCAGCGCCGAGATGCTGGGCGCCGTGCAGGGCGTGCACGGTATCATGGCGGAGATCGCCTCGGCCTCGCGCGAACAGAGCCATGGCATCGGCCAGGTCAACATGGCCGTCACGCAGATGGATGAAGTGACGCAACAGAACGCGGCGCTGGTGGAGGAATCGGCGGCCGCCTCCGCGTCGCTGCAAGACCAGGCCTTGCAGCTGGAGCAAGCGATGGCGTTGTTCAAGCTGGAACGGCGGCGCGGCGGGCCGGCCACGCCCTTGCGCGCGCCCGAGCGCCGCGCTACAGCAGGCGCTCTGACAGCGCCTTGAAGTCCACTTGCGGTACGAGAAAGGCAAACGGCGTGGATACGGGTGGCAGTTGCCTCAGCATGCCGCAGTCGGCGCGCAAGGCTGTCAGTGCTTGCACTTGATCCACATCAACGGGCAAGTCGATTTCGCCGAAGACCAGTTTGCCGTTGCGCGGCACGTGCGCGATGGCCGCATCCTGGCAAGCGAGGAAGGCGACGGCGGCGTGCCAGTTGCCGAACAGCGTATGCCAGTCGGCATCCAGATCATGCTCCGCCGTGATGTCCGCCTGCACCTCGAGCGCAGGGGCGCTGCCGGTGCCGGATGCAATGCTGCAGTGCGCCTGCGTGGCGCCGACTTCCAGCGTCATGCCGGCGGCCAGGTGGGTCGGCAGGATGTCGCTGAACAACCGCGTGCCCAGCGCATGGGGCAGGCTATCCATGATGTTTTTCAGAAAATACACGCAGGGCACGGCGGGTGCGCCCGGTGGCGTGTGGTCCAGATATAAACGCCAGTTGCTTTGCAGGGGCGAGGGCAGCAGCTTGCGTAACGGACCGGGCAGGGCAGGGCCGAAATGCCCGTGGCGGTAGGTCAGCACGGTAAACGGCGTCTTGCCGTCGCGCTGCCACAAGGCCACACCTGGCGGCAATAATTTCTGCGCGGCAGCGGCGTCGACCAGCCAGCTCACGTAGACGACATCGCGCACGTCGCTGTGCAGGGTGAGGAAAGGCAGGCGCGACATGACAGCCTGGCGTAGGTTGGCGAAACGCGTGCAATTGGCGAGCGCGGCAAACAGGCGCCCCGGCCAGCCCGCGCGCGGGTGGCGGTAAGTGTTGTCTTGCAATTGGGAAGTCTTTCGGTTGCGGTGATGCAGGCGGACGGCGCCGCCTGCCGGAAACGCTACGTCTTATTGCATGTGCCAGCCGTGACTCACTACTATGGACTGGCCGCTCAGTGCCGTCGACGGGAACGCAGCCAGGAAGACGGCCGTTTGCGCCACGTCTTGCGTGGTGGTGAATTCGCCGTCGATGGTTTCTTTCAGCATCACGTTCTTGATGACTTCTTCTTCCGTGATCTTCAGCTGGGCCGCCTGCTCGGGAATTTGCTTGTCGACCAGCGGCGTGCGCACGAAGCCGGGGCAGATGACGTTGGCGCGGATGTGGTCTTTCGCGCCTTCCTTGGCCACCACCTTGGCCAGGCCCAGCAAGCCATGCTTGGCGGCAACATAGGCGCTCTTGAACGGCGAGCCTTCGTGCGAGTGCACGGAACCCATGTAGATGATGGCGCCGCCGCGGCCGGCCTTGATCATTTCGCGCATGCAGGCGCGCGTGGTGAGGAAGGCGCCGTCCAGGTGAATGGCCAGCATCTTTTTCCACTGGTCGAACGGGTAGTCGACGACGGGACTGATGATCTGGATGCCCGCGTTGCTGATCAGAATGTCGATGCCGCCGAAGTGGGCCACGGCGTCCGCCACGCCCTTGTCGACCTGCTCTTCGCTGGAAACATCCATGGCGACGGCAAACGCCTGGCCGCCCGATTGCTTGATTTCCTCGGCCGTCTTGCTGGCCGCTTCCAGGGCCAGGTCGGCGATGACGACCTTGGCGCCCTGTTTCGCGTATTCAATGGCCATTTCCTTGCCGATACCACTGGCGGCGCCGGTAATCAGTGCGACTTTGTCTTTGAGTTGCATATTAATCCTTTGCATTGCGGGTTGGAGTGATCGTGGGAAGTCAGACTATGCCAGTATAGCCAGAAAACGCGTCAGGCATGCCCCGCGCACGCGTGCAAACCGGCTTGCTTCTCCTGTAATTGCTGCAGGCGCCAGGCGCCGGGATTGGTGCCCGCCCAGACGCGGAACGCGTGGTTGAACGCGCTTTGTTCCTGGTAACCGAGCAGAAAGGCGATGTCGACCAGCGACAGGTCCGGCTCGCGCAAATAATCGCGCGCCAGGCCGTAGCGGGCCTGGTCCAGCAGGGCCTGGAAGCTGGTGCCCGCGTCGGCCAGCTTGCGCTGCAAGGTGCGCGGCGTCACAGCCAGTGCGGCGGCAACGCTTGCCAGCCGCGCCGAACCGTGGCGCAAGCCCGCCACGATGGACGCGTGTACTTGTACTTCGATGCCGGCGCCGGTGTCCATTTCGGCCTGGCGCTGCGCCAGCAGCTGTTCCGCGTGCTGGCACAGCACGGGGTACAGGCTGACGTCGGCATTCGGCACGGGCCAGTCCAGCAATTGCGCGTCGAAGGTGGCCGTGTTGGCGTCCGCGCCAAAGGCGGGCAGGCTGCCCAGCACGCGCACGTATTCGTCGCGGTGCGCCGCGTGGCGCAGCAGCTCGCCGCCACCATCATGGGCAAACGCCAGCCGGGCCGGCGGCAGCGGCATGCCCGCCAGCCAGTCGCCGCACACTTTGACACCGGCAAAGACGCTGTCGACCAGGTGCCGGCTGGCGCCCGGGTAATTGCTGGCCCAGCGGTAGTGCGCGACGGCGCCGTCGCGCTGCAGCGTTGAGCGGCCCAGGTCGTGCGCCAGCCGCTCGTAGCGGGCCGTCTGTTCCAGCGCCTGGCCCACGTTCTTGCAACTGAGCAAAATCAAGCCGTACGCGCTGTACGTGCCCATGCGCACGCGCTGGCCCACGTGCAGGCCGAAATGCGCGTCGCCCGCCAGGCTGGCGCCCGCATCGAGCAGGCGCACGTAGTCGCGCGCGGCCAGGCTGGCCGCTGACGCTTCCAGGCTGTGCGGCGGCACGCCGGCCGCTTGCGCCAGGGTGGCTGCCGCGATGCCGTGCGCGCCGGCCGCTTCGAGCAGCGGCAGCAGATAGGCGCCGGCGACACGGCCGTCAGTACTTGTCATGATAGAACAATGCGATTGTCATGAAAAACCAATACCCTTCGTTTGTGGCGGCATATGCTATTGATCTGGCAAGAAAATAAGGCAAGGACAGTATAGCAAGCCGCCGTGGCGCGCAACTGGCCCAACACAGGGGATATCAATGCAACGCTGGAATGGCTGGGGGGACGAGAGCGTCACGTACGCGCTGAGCGAGGAGGCGCTGGCCTTCCTGGGCGAACGCCTGGGGCCGGGCAGCGGCATGCTCGATGCCACATTGGACGAGGCTTGCGCGCAAGTGCCCGCTTCGCGCCTGGCGCCGCATCCACTGATCGATACCCTGCCTGCCACGCGCGTGCGCCATGCGCTCGGTCAAAGCCTGCCCGACTGGTTCAAATTGCGCCACGGCCGCATCGGTGTTGTTCCCGATGGCGTGGCGTTTCCCGACAGCGCGCTGCAGGTGCGCCAGCTGCTCGACTACGCGCGCCAGGCCTGCGTGTCCGTGATACCGCACGGTGGCGGCACCAGCGTGGCCGGGCACCTGACGGTGGCGGCGGGGTCGCGCCCCGTGCTGGCGCTGAGCCTCCGGCGTTTGTCTGCGCTGGACCACCTGGACCGCGAAGCGCAGCTGGCCACGTTTGGCGCGGGAGTCTACGGCCCCGACCTGGAAGCGCAGCTGCGCGCGCATGGCTATACCCTGGGCCACTATCCGCAGTCGTTCGAATATTCCACCCTGGGCGGCTGGATCGCCACGCGCTCGTCTGGCCAGCAATCGCTGCGCTATGGCCGCATCGAGCAGCTGTTCGCGGGCGGCGAGGTGGAAACGCCGTCCGGCACCCTGACGATTCCCACGTTTCCGGCTTCGGCGGCCGGCATCGACCTGCGCGAAATGGTGCTCGGTTCCGAGGGGCGGCTGGGCATCCTGACGCAGGCGACGGTGCGCATCTCGCCGCTGCCGCCCTACGAAGCGTTCCACGCCGTGTTTTTCGCCGATTGGGGTCAGGCACAGGCGGCCGTGCGGACGCTGGCCCAGTCGCGCCTGCCCCTGTGCATGCTGCGCCTGTCGAACGCGCTGGAAACGCAAACCATGCTGACCCTGGCCGGCCACAAGAAACTGGTGGGACTGCTGGAGCGCTACCTGTCCCTGCGCGGCTGCGCAGAAGGAAAATGCATGCTGATGCTGGGCGTCAGCGGAGAAGAAAAAACGGCGCGCGCGGCCCTGCGCGGCGCCTTGGCGCTGGCGCGGCGGCACAAGGGCGTGCACGTGGGGCGCCACATGGGCGACAAGTGGAAGCAGGGGAGATTTCGCAACGTTTACCTGCGCAATGGCGCCTGGGAACACGGCTATGTCATCGACACGGTGGAAACGGCCGTCGACTGGCCCCGCGTGGCGGCCATGATGGCGGCGCTGGAGCAGGCGGGCACCGCTGCGCTGGCCGCGCACGGTGAGCGGGTGCACGTGTACACGCACCTGTCGCACGTGTATGCGCAGGGCGCCAGCGTCTACACCACGTATGTGTACCGGCTGGCGTCCACGTATGAAGACAATATGGCGCGCTGGCGTAGCTTGAAAGACGCGGCCTGCGCCGCCATCGTGGCCAATGGCGGCACCATCAGCCACCAGCATGGCGTGGGCACGGATCACGCCCCGTGGCTGGCGGCGGAAAAGGGAGAGCTGGGCATCGCGGCCATGCGCGCGCTGCTGCGCCAGTTCGACCCGCAGGGCATGATGAACCCCGGCAAACTGCTGCCTGACGCCGGCGGCCCATCGTGAACAGGGGCGATTTGCCTGGCATCCTGGCGCGCGAGTGGGATGTGCTGATCGTCGGCGGCGGCATCACGGGCGCCGGCATCCTGCTGGAAGCCTCGCGGCGCGGCTTGAAGGCGCTGCTGGTGGAACAGCGCGATTTCGCCTGGGGCACGTCGAGCCGCTCCTCGAAGCTGGTGCACGGCGGCTTGCGCTACCTCAAGCAGGGGCAGTTCGCCATGACGCGCGAATCGGTGCATGAGCGGCAAGCCTTGCTGACCGATGCGGCGGGGCTGGTCGAGCCGCAAGGCTTTGCCTTTGGCGACTACACGGGCAGGAAACCGGGGCGGCGCCAGTTCATGCTGGGCCTGGCTATCTATGACGTGATGGCGGGCCGGCGCGCGCGCCGCTATCTGGCCGCAGACGATTTTGCCATGCTGGCGCCACATGTCAACCGCGATGGGCTGCGGGGCGGCATGCTGTACCAGGACGCCAAGACGGACGACGCGCGCCTGGTGCTGCGCGTGCTGCAGGAGGCGCGCCGCCATGGCGGCGTGGCCGTCAATTACCTGGGCGTGGCGTCGCTGCTGCGCGAAGATGGCAAGGTTGCCGGCGCCACCTTGAACGATGCGGTCGCTGGCGCGACATTCACCACGCGCGCGCGCCTGGTGATCAGCGCCACGGGCGCCTGGGCCGACGGCTTGCGCGGCCAGGTGGGAGAGCAGCCGAAGCTGCGGCCCTTGCGCGGCAGCCATCTGCTGCTGCCCGCCTGGCGCCTGCCGCTGGCGCAAGCCGTCAGCCTGATGCACCCGCACGATGGCCGTCCCGTGTTTGCGTATCCGTGGGAGGGCGTGACCCTGGTGGGCACCACCGATGTCGACCACGGCGCCAGCCTGGACCTGGAGCCGGCCATCACGCGCGGCGAACTTGATTATCTGATGACGGCGCTGCGCTGGCAGTTCCCGCAGCTGGCGCTGGGCGACGACGACGTGCTGGCCACGTTTGCCGGCGTGCGCCCCGTCATCGACAGCGGCCAGCTTGACCCGTCGAAGGAAGCGCGCGAACATGCGCTATGGCTGGAACACGGCTTGCTGACGGTGGCGGGCGGCAAGCTGACGACGTTCCGCGTGATCGCCCTCGACGCCTTGCGCCGCGCCGCGCCGCTGCTGCCGGGCTGGCAGGCGGATTTGCGTCCCTTGCCGATCTTTGACGCCACGCCGCCCCTGTCGGGCAAGGCCTTGCTGCTCGACGGCGAACAGCGCGCGCGCCTGCTGGGCCGTCATGGCGCGGCCGCGCAGGCGCTGTGCGATGCGGCGCACGAGGGCGAACTGGCGCCGGTTCCCGGCACGCAGACCCTGTGGGCGCAACTGCGCTGGGGCGCGCGCAACGAGGACGTGCGGCACCTGGACGACCTGCTGCTGCGGCGCACGCGCCTCGGTTTGCAACTGGCCGGCGGCGCGCTTGCTATCATGCCGCGCCTGCGCGCCATCTGCCAGCATGAACTGGGGTGGAGCGATGCGCGCTGGGACGACGAGCAGGCCCGCTACCTGGCCCTGTGGCGCCGCCATTACAGCGTGCCGCAAGGCGATTGAAAAACCATAAAAAATAAGGAGAACATCATCGACACCACCCTGTTTGGCCAGCCCCTGGCGCTGGGCGACGCCCGCATCACCTACGACAGCCTGTCGGCGCTGGACCTGCGCCAGAGCGTGGAGGCTCTCGTCGACGACCTGGGCGAAGACCTGCTGCAAATCACGTGCGCGAATGGCGACATCGTCGACGTGGGCTGGTATCCGGCCTGGAATGAACAGGGCCGCTTGCGCGTGGTGGCCGTGCGCGGGCAGGACTGGGAAGCACCCGTCTTCAGCGCGCAGCCGGAAAAAGATCCGCAGGCGCTGCTGCAGGCGCTGCGCGCCGCGCTGGCCAGCGTGGCATAAGCGATGGCCTCCGCAGCGGGCAATGGCCCCTATATCCTCTCCATCGACAATGGCACGCAAAGCGTGCGCGCGCTGCTGTTCGACCGGGACGGCAACCTGGCGGCCAAGGCGCAAGTGTTCCTCGAAGCGTATTACTCCGAGCACCCCGGCTGGGCCGAGCATGACGCCGACGGTTACTGGCAAGCCGTGTGCGAAGCGTGCCAGCAGCTGTGGCGCGGCACGGACATCAATCAATCCTCGGTGGCCGGCGTGGCCGTGACCACGCAGCGCGGCACGGTGGTCAATGTGGATGAACATGGCGCCCCGCTGCGGCCCGCCATCACCTGGCTGGACCAGCGCAGCACGCGCGACATTCCGCAACTGGCGCCGTGGTGGCGCGCCGCCTTCCGCGCCATGCGCCTCGATGGCACGATCGCCTACTTCCGCCGCGAGGCCGAGATCAACTGGATCAGCGCGCACCAGCCCGACATCTGGCGCCGCACGCATAAATTCCTGCTGCTGTCGGGCTTCTTGAACCACCGCCTCTGCGGAAAGTATATCGATTCGACCGGCTCGCAAGTGGCGTACATCCCGTTCGACTACAAACGCCACGCCTGGGCCGGGCGCTTCGACTGGAAGTGGCAGGCGCTGGCGATACGACGCTCCATGCTGCCGGAACTGGTGACGCCGGGCACGCGCATGGGTGCCATCACGGCCGCGGCGGCGGCGGCGACGGGCATTCTTGAGGGCACGCCCTTGCTGGCGGCGGCCGCCGACAAGGCGTGCGAGGTGCTGGGCGCGGGCTGCGTCGAACCGCATGTGGCGTGCCTCAGCTACGGCACCACGGCCACCATCAACACGACCAACCGCAAATACGTGGAAGTGACGCGCTTCATTCCGCCGTATCCGGCCGCCATGCCGGGCGCCTACAGCACGGAAGTGCAGATTTTTCGCGGCTACTGGATGGTCAACTGGTTCAAGGAGCAGTTCGGCGACCGCGAACGGGCGGCGGCCGCCGAAGATGGCACGGGCTTGTCCGCCGAAGCGCTGTTCGACCGCCTGGTCGACGCCGTGCCGCCCGGCTCCATGGGCTTGATGCTGCAGCCGTACTGGAGTCCGGGCATCAAGGTGCCCGGCCCGGAAGCGAAGGGCGCCATGATCGGCTTTGGCGACGTGCACACGCGCGCGCACATCTACCGCGCCATCCTCGAAGGTCTCGCGTATGCGCTGCGCGAAGGCAAGGAGCGCATCGAACAACGCAGCGGCATGGCGATTACGGAGCTGCGCATCGCGGGCGGCGGTTCGCAAAGCGACTCTGCCATGCAGCTGACGGCCGACATCTTCGGCTTGCCCGCCGCGCGCGCCCACGTGTATGAGAGTTCGGGCCTGGGCGCGGCCATCGCCGCCGCCGTGGGCCTGGGCTGGCATGCGGATTTCCCCGCCGCCGTGCAGGCGATGACGCGCAAGGGCAAGGTATTTCATCCCCATCCCGAGCACCGGAAAATCTACGAACAGCTGTACCGGCGCGTGTACCAGAAAATGTATGCGCGGCTGCAACCGCTATACCGCGAGATCGCCGATATCACCGGCTATCCGGAATAACTACTCATTAAATCGTATTGCGAATCATTCGCATCCGATATATGATGTATTCCGCATTTCACTAAGGCAACTTATCCCGGTGACTGCAGTGCGCCGCCGGCCATGCGCTGGCGGCGTGTCCGCGCGGGCAGGGTTCCGCCGCAACGCTTGCGTCAACGCCGCCGCTTGATCGTGCACCGCCTGTCCTCTGCCCAGCGTTTTTTCATTCCACAAGCATGAAGTAGCAAACCCAGGCAAGGATAGCGATGAAGAGCAGCAAACAACGATTGACCCCGCTGGCCGCCGCGCTGGCGCTGGCATTGGGCGGCGCGCAGGGCCCTGCGTGGGCGGCGGCGATGGCCGACAAGGCCGATGCCGTGCAGATGCCCGCCATCAGCGTGTTTGGCGACGCCATCAGCGCCGGCACGGCAGGGCGCTCGTACATCAACAGCGCCGACATCGAACGCCAGCAGGCCGACAACGTCGCCTCGCTGCTCGACACCCTGCCCGGCGTGGACCTGGCCGGTACGGCCCGTCCCAGCGGCCAGAGCCTCAATATCTGGGGCTTCAATAAAGTGCAGGACGTGAAAGTCATCCTCGACGGCGTGCCCAAGGGCTTCGAGAAATACCGCCAGGGCTCCATCTTCATCGAACCGGAACTGATCAAGCAGATCGAGGTGAACAAGGGCGCGCATACGAGCTTGTACGGCAACGGCGGCTTCGGCGGCGTCATCACGGTCGAGACCAAGGATGCGCAAGACTTGCTGGAAGGCGGCGAGAGCGTGGGCGCCATGCTGAAGTATTCGCGCCATTCGAACAATGGCGAAAACGACGCCACCGTGGCCGTGTATGGCCGCAGCGCAGATGGTCGCTTCGATGCGATGGCCTTTACCACGCGGCGCAAGTCTGATGATTTGCGCAAACCCGATGGCAAGCCATTCCGCTTCTCCGCCATCGACGCGCCATCGAGCCTGGCGAAACTGAATATCCGGCTGACGCCGGAGCAACTGCTGACCCTGACGGCGATGAAGAGCGGCAGTTCGGGCTGGGGGCCGTTCGCCGCCATGGGCGAAGACGTGCCCACGCCGACCGAGGCGGAAATCAAAAAATATGGACTGGAAGAGGCGTGGCGGCGCAAGGCCGTGTACCGCGACCAGGACGACGACACGGTTTCCGTGAAGTGGCAGTATGCGCCACAAGACAATCCGTGGATCAAGCTGACGGCCAGCGCCGGCTATTCGCACACGGACCAGCATGACCAGCGCCTGCCGTCCGCTTCACTCGGTTCCTATCTGGGTTCGCTGGGCAACGAGAGCTGGGCTTCGTACGTGGACCGCATCGCGGAGGTGCGCAATGAGAGCGTGTTTGCGACGGGTGCCGTGTCGCACGTGCTGCAAACGGGCCTGCAGTGGCACAAGAATGTGCGCGATACCCTGATGTACTACCCGTCGTCGACGGCGCTGAAGGATCCCAGCTATAACTATGGCTACTTCCAGCCCTATTACATGCCGGCCGGGCGCCAGGAAACCACGGGCCTGTATCTGCAGGATGCGATGACGTATGGCGACCTGACGCTGACGGCGGCGCTGCGCCATGACCGGGTCGTCTCCGAGGGCGTGCCGAACAAGGCATCGCGCTACAACAGCCCGCTGGCGGCGGCCGGTCACGACTTCAGCGAAAAGGCCCACGAAGACTGGTCGCCCCGCCTGGGCCTGTTCTGGAAGGCGTCCAGCACGCTGGCCTTGTTCGGCGACTTGAGCCGCACCTGGCGCGCGCCGACCATCGACGAGATGTATTCGAATGAATATTATGTGTCGCCGCGCCTCGGTTCATCGACGCCGGCTACCAGCCGCAACCTGGCCGTCGAGCGCGTGACGGCCGTGCGCGCGGGTGTCATGCTGCACCGCCAGAACGTGTTCATGGAGCGCGACGACGCGCAGCTGCGCCTGACGGTCTACCGCAATCGCGTCAGCGACAATATCGGCCCGCGCCTGGGCGTGCTGGTCGAAGGCTACGAGCCGGGATCGGGCAAGGTGCCGCCGGCGCTGTCCGACTACCGCAACCTGGCCGGTTTCCGCACGCAGGGCGTGGAGGTCGAGTCCTACTACAACGCGCCGCGCCTGTTTGCCAGCGCCTCGCTGTCGAAGCAGCGCGGCACGCGCAGCGGTACCCAGCGCGACCCGTGGGGTCAGGACGAACCCGTGTCGACGATTGCGCCGGACAAACTGATGGCGGGCCTGGGCTGGCGCTTGCCCGACCTGGGTGCCAGCATCGGCTGGCAGGGTCGCTTCGTGGCGAAGCAGGAGCGCGTGCTGCCCGTGGGCAGCGTGTACCGCCTGCCGCCATCGAAGGGCTATGCGCTGCACACCTTGTTCGCGTCGTGGAATGGCAAACAGGGCGTGTGGCGCGGCACGGAGGTGCGGCTGGCGGTCGATAATGTCTTCAACCGCCACTACATGCCGTATCTGAGTGAAGCGGTGACCGGCGTGGGGCGCAATGCGAAGCTGAGCGTGTCACGTAAGTTTTGATTAATTTTAAGAATGGCGGGCCTGAGACGCGGGCCTGAGAAAATGCCGATGGCGGCGTTGCAGCTTCCTTGCCGTACTTGCGTACTGTCTGCGTCGCTGCGCCTTGCCCTCGACATTTTTCAGGCCCGCTTGGCCCGGGGTGCCTTTGTTTGGGGCGTGGGTCTACTCCTGGTTCGCGACATGTTTCGTTGAACTTCCCTGTTAACGCAGTACCAACGCCTTGACCGTTTTCCATGCCGTGCTGCCCGAGTGCGTGGCGCGCACCTGGTTGCGGCCCGCTTCCTTGGCCACGTACAGGGCGCGGTCGGCGGCGACGAACAGGGCTTCGCGGTCGTCCAGCTGGTGCGGGTGGATGGTCGCCACGCCGATGCTGACGGTGATCCACGGCGAGGTGGCGGAGCGCGGGTGCGGCAGCTGCAGTGCTTCGATGTGCATGCGGATGGCTTCGGCCAGATGCAGGGCGCCGTCGGCATCCGTGTCGGCGAGCAGCATGACGAATTCCTCGCCGCCGTAGCGGGCTGCCAGGTCGCCAGGGCGGGCGGCATGCGAGGCGATGGCTTGCGCCACCTGCTGCAGGCAGCTGTCGCCGGCCGGGTGGCCCAGGCTGTCGTTGTACAGCTTGAAGTGGTCGACGTCGAGCACCACCAGCGACAGGGCTCCGCCGCCGCGCACGGCGCGCTGCCACTCTTTTTCCAGGAAACTGTCGAAATGCCGGCGGTTGGCTATTTTTGTCAGCGGATCGAGATAGGCGGCGCGCTGCAGCGCGTCTTCCGACTGCTTGTGGTGCGTGATGTCGTGCAGCAGGCCGATATACAGGGGCTGGCGCAGATACATGGGTGTCAGCGTCAGGTCCATGCTCAGCGCCGCGCCGGTGCGGTGGCGGATCACCACTTCGCGCGTGCCGTGGTTGTGCGCTTTTTCCGGATTGGCGGCGTACATGCTGAAGTAATCGAGGTATTCCTGCGTCACCAGGGGGCTGAGCAGTTCAGCGATCGAGCGTCCGGCCAATTCGTTTTCGCGGTAGCCCAGGTACTGGTCGCAGGCCGGGTTGGTGTACTGGATGCGCCCGTCCGCCTCGATGATCAGCAAGCCCTCGGCCATGTTGTTGACGATGGTGCGCAGGCGCTCGGCCTGCTCCTGCTGGGTTTCATTGCTGCTGCGGATGTGCAGCTGGGCGCGCACGCGCGCGCACACTTCGGCCATGCGCAGCGGTTTGCTGATGTAGTCGACGGCGCCGCAGTCGAAACCGGCCACCACGTCTTCCGTCTCCGTCCTGGCGCTCATGAAGATGACGGGAATACCCTGCGTCAGCGGATGCTGCTTGAGGCGGCGGCAGGTTTCGATGCCATCCATGTCCGGCATCAGCACGTCGAGCAGGATCAGGTCGGGATGGGCACGCTGGGCGATCGCCAGCGCCCGCTCACCGGACGTGGCGACATAGGTTTGATAACCCTGTTCGCTCATCAGCTTGCGCAGCAGCTCAAGGTTGGCTGGCGCATCGTCGACAATCAAAATGGCGGCGTTGCGCCGCTGGGAATGCTCCACACTGCCTGGACTCATTGCTTCCGGCCTTCTCGATGTACTCTGCGCTGCCAGCGTTTGCTGCATTTTCCGTGATGCTGACCGGGTTCAAATCGGATACAGCGGTCAAATCATACCGCTTTGCCAATTTTTTGGGTGGAAAAATCGATGCTGTGGGAGCTGGGAAAATATTATTCTTATACTATTTTTAAGAATAAATACACGCGGTTGCTGTCGCGAAGGCGGTTTTTGGGCGGAGAGCGGCGTGCCCGTTGGCGCTGGGGCAGCGATGACACGCCCCGCGCAGGCGGGGCGTGAAGAGCGCAATTACATTTTTGCGGCGATCAGTTTGCCCAGGATGGCGATGCCCTCGCGGATGCGTTCCGGCGGCACCGTGACGAACGACAGGCGCAAGGTGTGCGTTTCCGGCGTGTTCGCATAGAACGGCGCGCCCGGCACGAAGGCGACCTTGTTGGCGATGGCTTCATCGAGCAGTTGCATCGCGTCGATGTGTTTCGGCAGGGTGACCCAGATGAACATGCCGCCTTCCGGTTTGGTCCAGGTGACGCCGGCCGGGAAGTGCTCTTCCAGCGCCGACAGCATGGCCTGGCACTGGTTGCCGTACAGGCTGCGGATGCTGGGGATGTGCCGCTCCAGGAAGCCGTCCTTGATCACTTCATGCACCACCATCTGCGTCAGCTGCGACGTGTGCAGGTCGGCCGCCTGCTTGGCCAGTTCCAGGCGGCGTACCAGCGGCGGCGGGGCCACCACGTAGCCGAGGCGGATGCCGGGCGTGAGCACTTTCGAGAACGAACCCATGTAGATGACGCCGTCCGGATTCATGTTGATCATCTTCGGATACGGCTCGCCGCTGTAGCTCAGGGCGCCGTACGGATCATCCTCGATCAGCGGCAGGCCGTGGCGGGCGCAGGTTTCCACCAGTTCCACGCGGCGCGCCACGGACAGGCTGCGGCCCGTCGGGTTCTGGAAGTTCGGCAGCGCGTACAACAGGCGCGCGCCATCGGCGACGGGGTCGATCGACGACGGCACCAGGCCTTCGTCATCGGTGTCGACGGAAACGAATTCGGGACGGTAGACGGAAAACGCCTGCAGCGCGCCCAGGTAGCTGGGGGTTTCCACCAGCACGCGGCTGCCTTCGTCGATCAGGACCTTGCCCAGCAAGTCCAGCGCCTGCTGCGAGCCGGACGTCATCAGCACTTGCTCGGGCAGGATGGTGCTGCCATTGCCGGAGAGCGAGTCGGCGATCCACTGGCGCAGCGGCAGGTAACCGTCGGTGGGGCCGTATTGCAGGGCCACCTTGCCATTGTTCGACAGGACCTTGTCGAAGGCGGTCTTCATTTCTTCCACGGGGAAGGTGGCGGGCGAGGGCAGGCCGCCGGCAAACGAGATGATCTCGGGACGCTGCGTGATCTTCAGGATTTCGCGGATGAACGAGCTTTGCAGCTGTTCCGCGCGTTCGGCAAAGCGCCATTGGATCGGATTCGGATTTTCAATTTTCATACGAGTCTCACAGAAGATGCCGAGCTGCGCCGGCTGGATTTGTTGGCCCGCTTGTGGCGGTGCGTGCGCAAGCGGCGCCGGATAGGCGTCGCCATGGTGCTGCGGTATTGTACGGCTTGCACGCCGCTCTGCCCATCCGCACGCACAAGGGCGTTGCAAATGGGCGTCAGGGAACCTTACTTCAGCTTGCGTCCGATGGCCACGACGGCAATCACGGCGCCGGCAAACAGCAGGCTTTCGCCCGTCAGTGGCTCGTGCAGCAGCACGGCCGCGCCCAGCAGCGTGAGGAAAGGCTGCAGCAACTGCGTCTGTCCCACGCGCGCCACGCCGCCCAGCGCCATGCCCCGGTACCAGAAAAAGAAGCCGATAAACATGGAAAACACGGAGATGTAGGCAAAGCCCAGCCAGGCCGCGCCGCTGGCCTGCGCCATCAGCGCGCGCTGCGGCCAGGCGTTCCACAGCACCACGGGCAAGACAAAAGGCATGGCCAGCAGCAGCGCCCAGGAAATCACATGCTGGCCCGGCATGGCTTGCGCCAGGCGTCCGCCTTCCGCATAACCGAGGGCGCCCAGCAGCACGGCGGCGAACATCAGCCAGTCGGCCAGGTGGAAGCTGCCGCCGCCCTGGCGCAGCGCGAACGCCACCACCAGCGCCGTGCCGAGCAGGGCCATCAGCCAGAATCCCGGCGATGGACGTTCCTTGCCGCGCAGCACGGCAAATACGGCGGTGGCCAGCGGCAAAATACCCACCAGCACGGCGCCGTGCGAGGCGGGCAGGCTGCGCATGGCGATCGACGTCAGCCAGGGGAAACCCAGCACGCAGCCCAGCGATACAAGCGCCAGCGGCAGCCATTGCTCGCGCCGCGGCAACGGCGCCCGCTGCTGCCATAGCCACAGGCCGGCCAGGCAGGCGGCCACCAAGGCGCGGCCCAGGGCGACAAAGGTGGGGTCGAGTTCCGCCACCGCCAGGCGCGTAAAAGGCAGGGTCAGGCTGAAGAGGGCGACGGCGATGAGGCCCAGCAGCAGGCCTGTGCGGTCGGCGCCGAGGCGCGGGAGGGAGCTGGGGGAAGTGGTGGCGGGCGATGGCATGGCTGTCCTGGTACGGGTGGTGTGGGTCAATGGGCGGGGTGGATCAATCCGCCCCGTACTGCTATCCTAGAGGTGAATAGCAATACAGTAAAAATACACTTCCACGCATAATTTCACATACTGTCATGGTCATATGAGCAATACACTCGCCTCTCCATCCCTGCCCTTGCTGTCGCGCACTTCGGGCGAAACCCTGATCGACCAGATCGCGCGTTCGCTGGCGGCGCGCATCGACGACAAGCTGCTGCGCGGCGGCGCGCGCATGCCCTCGATCCGCCAGTGCGCCGCCAGCCTGAGCGTGTCGTGCGCCACGGTGGTGGCCAGCTACGACAAGCTGGTGGCGCGCGGCTACCTCGAATCGCGGCGCGGCGCGGGATTTTTCGTGCGCGAGCGCTCGCCGCTGAACACGCCGACGCCGCCCACCGGCGCGCAGGACGCGGCGGCGCAGCCGATGGACGTGGTTTGGCTGATCCGTAACATGTTCCGCCAGACGCCGGTCATCCCCGCGCCCGGCACCGGCATGCTGCCCGCCGAGTGGCTCGATGGCGACCTGGTGGCGCGCGCCCTGCGCGACGTCAGCCGCCAGCCGGGCAGCCTGCTGCTCGGTTACGGATCGCCGCAGGGATTCCTGCCGCTGCGCCAGCAGTTGCAGCTGAAACTGGCGGGCCTGGAAATCGCCTGTCCGCCCGAGCAGATCGTTACCACGGTGGGTGTGATGCAGGCGCTGGACCTGGTGGCGCGCGAGTTTGTCCGCCCTGGCGAGACTATTTTCGTCGACGATCCCGCGTATTGGCTGATGTTTGGCGCCTTTGCCGCCATGGGCATGCACGTCATCGGCATCCCGCGCTTGAACGACGGCCCTGATATCGCCGTGCTGGCCGAGCTGGCGGCCCTGCACCGTCCCAGGCTGTACGTGATCAACTCGGTGCTGCACAACCCCAGCTCGACGTCGCTGTCGGCGGCCAAGGCTTTCCAGGTGCTGCGCCTGGCCGAACAGCACGATTTCCTCGTCGTCGAAGACGATATCTATTGCGACATGCATCCGGGCGGCGAGGTGCAGCCGGCCACGCGCCTGGCCGCGCTGGACCAGCTGCGCCGCGTGATTTATCTGGGCGGCT
This sequence comes from Janthinobacterium sp. PAMC25594, assembly GCF_019443505.1. Classification (NCBI taxonomy): domain Bacteria; kingdom Pseudomonadati; phylum Pseudomonadota; class Betaproteobacteria; order Burkholderiales; family Oxalobacteraceae; genus Janthinobacterium; species Janthinobacterium sp. PAMC25594. The sequence goes on along the minus strand of NZ_CP080377.1, from coordinate 1,702,153 downwards.
TTTCCAAGAGCCTGGCGGCCAACTTGCGCGTGGGCTTCATCGCCACCTCGCCTGAATGGGCGCAGCGGCTGGCCGACCGCAAGATGCTCGCCACGCTTACCACCAGCGACATCGGCGAGCGCGTCGTCTATAAAATCCTCTCGCAAGGCTTGTACCGCAAGCATGCGGAACGGCTGCGCGCGCGGCTCGACAAGGTGCGCGAGGGGACCTACCGCCGCGCCGAGCGGGCCGGCCTGCGCTTCGATCCCGCGCCGGCCGGCATGTTCCTCTGGACCGATGCGGGTTGCGACACGAATGTGCTGGCCGAAAAGGCGCTGGCCGAAGGCCTGGTGCTGGCGCCGGGCAGTCTGTTTTCGCCGCGCCAGCTGCCGTCGACCCGCATGCGCCTGAACCTGGCCACGGTGCAGGACGAGCGGGTATGGGACTTTTTCGACCGCGCGCTGGGATAAGACACGGCGTGAAACGGGAGCCCTTGAAATCGCTTATATAATCCCCAACTTCATCAAATCCGTCCCATCCACAAGACTATGAGGTAAAAATGGCTGTCTCCGAAAAGCAAACCCTGGGTTTTCAGACCGAAGTGAAGCAAATGCTGCACCTGATGATCCATTCCCTGTACTCGAACAAGGAAATCTTCCTGCGCGAACTGATCTCGAACGCGTCCGACGCGGCCGACAAATTGCGCTTCGAAGCGATCGATAACGACGCCCTGTACGGCAACGATCACGAATTGAAGATCAAGGTCAGCTTCGACAAGGATGCGCGCACCATCACCATTTCCGACAACGGCATCGGCATGACCCGCGACGAGGCGATCTCGCACCTGGGCACCATCGCCAAGTCGGGCACCAAGGAATTCTTCGGCAAGCTGTCGGGCGACCAGCAGCAGGACGCGGCCCTGATCGGCCAGTTCGGCGTGGGCTTCTATTCAGGCTTCATCGTCGCCGACAAGATCACCGTCGAAACGCGCCGCGCCGGCGCGGACGCCGCTGAAGGCGTGCGCTGGGAATCGGCCGGCGAAGGCGATTACAGCATCGAAAACATCGACAAGCCGTCGCGTGGCACGGACATCATCCTGCACCTGCGCGAAGGCGAGGACGAATTGCTGTCGAGCTGGAAGCTCAAGTCCATCATCCGCAAGTACTCGGACCATATCTCGTTGCCGATCGTGATGCAGAAGGAAGAGTGGGACGAAGAGAAAAAAGAAACCGTCCTGAAGGACGAATTCGAGACCGTCAACCAGGCCAGCGCCCTGTGGGCCCGCAACAAGGCCGACATCACGCCGGAACAGTACGACGAATTCTACAAGCACGTCTCGCACGACTTCCAGTCGCCTTTGAGCCACACGCATAACCGCGTGGAAGGGCGCAGCGAATACACGCAGCTGCTGTACATCCCGGCCAAGGCGCCGTTCGACATGTGGGACCGCAACAAGCGCGGCGGCATCAAGCTGTACGTCAAGCGCGTCTTCATCATGGACGATGCCGAGCAACTGATGCCGACCTACCTGCGCTTCGTGCGCGGGGTGATCGACTCGGCCGACCTGCCGCTGAACGTGTCGCGTGAAATCCTGCAGGAGTCGCGCGACGTCAAGGTGATCCGCGAAGGCTCGACCAAGCGCGTGCTGGGCATGCTGGAAGAACTGGCGAACGCGGACGAGCAGGACAAGAAGGACAAGTACGCCGTCTTCTGGAAGGAATTCGGCCAGGTGCTGAAAGAGGGCATCGGCGAAGACGCGGCCAACAAGGAACGCCTGGCCAAGCTGCTGCGCTTTGCCTCGACGGCCAACGACAGCGACGGGCAAATCACCTCGTTCGCCGACTACGTGGCGCGCATGAAGGAAGGCCAGGACAAGATCTATTACGTCACGGCCGACAACTACGCCGCCGCCAAGAACAGCCCGCACCTGGAAATCTTCCGCAAGAAGGGCGTCGAAGTGCTGCTGCTGACGGACCGCGTCGATGAATGGATGCTGTCGTTTATCCAGGACTTCGAAGGCAAGGAACTGGTTTCCGTCGCCAAGGGTGGCCTGGACCTGGGCGCGCTGGAAGACGAGGCGGAAAAGAAAGAGCACGAAGAAACGGAAACCTCGTACGCCGACCTGGTGGGCAAGATGAAGACCGTGCTGGCCGACAAGGCCAAGGACGTGCGCGTCACGTTCCGCCTGACCGATTCGCCAGCCTGCCTGGTGGCCGATGAAAACGAATTGTCGGGCAACCTGCTGCGCATGCTCAAGGCTGCGGGCCAGAGCGCGCCGGAATCGAAACCGATCCTGGAAATCAATCCGAACCACCCGCTGGTGACGCGCCTGAAATACGAAGATGCCGAAGGCGGCAAGTTCGGCGACTGGGCCAACATCCTGTTCGACCAGGCCATGCTGGCCGAAGGCGGTTCGCTGGCCGACCCGGCCAGTTTCGTCAAGCGCCTCAACGAATTGCTGCTCAATACGGCGAAGTAATTCAGATGCGTGTAGGTCGGATTAGCGTAAGCGTAATCCGACACAGCGGCTAATGCATCAAGGCCGGCCCTTTCCTCGTGAAAGGGCCGGCTTTTTTTTAAGGGTCATCATGAAAATCCGCTGGATGGCGGGCCTGGGCGCGCACGCGCTGGGCTGCCTGCTGTTTATTGTATTGAGCTGGCTGGGATTTTTCCTGTACACGCAGCTGTTCGGCAGCCTCGGCTCGCGCGGCGTGGCCGGTGGCCTGGCCCTGCTGCTGGTGTTTTATGTGTATGTGGGCACGAATCTGCTGCTGGCGCTGCTGCCGCCAGGCTGGTGGAAGCCTGCGCTGTGCGGCTTGCTGGGCGCGGCCGTGCTTGCGTATCTGCTGCCGCAGCATCCGCTGCGGGCCATCTACTTCAGCGTGCTGTCGGGCGGCTTGAGCTGGCTGGCCGTGCTGGCCAGCGCGCGTTTAATCAGATTCCTGCGCGGCTGACAGGCCGTTGACAAAGGCGGCGACCGCATCGGCGGCCGCTGCCGGCGCCGCCTGCAGCAGCATGTGCGGCGCGTCGATATCGACCAGCTGCGTGCCTGGCGCCAGGCACAGTATCTGCAAGGCGTTTGCCGGCGGCACCAGACGGTCGTGGCGGGCGCGTAGATACAGGACGGGCAGGCTGCCGCGCGCGAAGCTGGGCGAGGTGTCTTTTTCCGGTATCTCCAGCACGGCGCGCAGGCGCTGGCGCAGCACGCTGGGCGGCACTTGCGCCAGCGCCGCCGTCAGTTCGGCCTGCAGGGCCGGCGTCGCATACGGCGCCAGCAGCGCCTGGCGCAGGGCGAAGCCGGGCAGGGCGCCAAAGGGCACCATGCCGAGCAGGTGGCGCAGTGGCGTCAGCAGCGGGCGCGGATTGCGCACGAACGCACAACACAGTATCAGCGCGCGCATGCCGGGCGGCGGATCGGCGCGCAAAGCTGCCCCCAGCGGTCCTGAAAACGATTCGGCCAGCACGACGAAAGGGCGGTCCTGCGGCAAGCGCGCGCGCACGAATGCTTCCAGCGCCGCGTAATCGAGTGGCGCGGCCGGATAGGCGATGGCCTGGGTCTCGATGGCGGTTTGCGCGCGCAAGGCGGCGTCAAAACGGTGGAATAGCCGGGCCGTGCCATCCATGCCGGGCAGGAGGACAAGCAGTGTTGGGGCGGGGGAAGAGATGCTCATTGCGGCCATCATAACAGCCGTCCTGGCGCACACGCCGTCCGCCAGCCGCACGGCATGGGGGCTGGCGCCATGCTAGAATCGCCGGCGCGCCATGCGTGGCCAGTGGCCGCTGGTAGCGGCCAAATCTCCCGACAGACAGAATCATGCATATCATCTTTTCGCATTACCGCACCCTGGGCGGCGCCTTGCTGGCAGCGGCTTGCGTCCTTTCCCAGCCCGCCCGCGCCACGGCTGCACCTTCGGCGCCGGCCGGGAAAAGCCTGTCTTCGCTGCTGACCGGCGGTCCCTTGCCGCGCCTGAGCGACGATGCGCAGGTGCGCGCGGCCCTGTTCGATTTCTTCGGCTACGCGCGCGGCAGCTACACGGAAGACGATGAACTGCTGCTGGCGCAGGCGCTCGAAGCGATCAGCGAAAAGCGCGACGCCACGCGCACCGCGCTGGCCGATGGCCGCCAGTTGCTGGCGTCGATGAATGACCGCAATCAGGGCCGTGAACGGGGCGCCATGCTGCTCGACAAGCGCGGCGTCATCCTCGCCTTTGGCCTGGTCAACGGGCATTGCCACCTCGAGGGCCAGCCGCTGGCGAAAGTCTGCAATCCCGATCCGAATGCGGTGCTGACGGTATTCCACCGCAAGGGCATGCTGGTCGGCGAAGCGGCGCCCTTGCTGGCCTGGGCCAGGCAATTGCCGCCCATGCTGGCGCTGATCGCGGGCGACAAGGAAGCGGGCGCCGATGGGCAGAGGATCGCCAGCGTCGAATATGTGCTGGCGCAGCCGGCCCTGCCGGGCTGGAACCGCGCCCAGCTGCCGCCCGCCTATCCGCCGGCGCTGCTGCCGCTGCTGCTCGATAAATCCACGGTGCTGACGTCGGCCGGCGCCGGCGTGTTTGCCTATCCGCTCACGCTCAAGGGCAAGAAACAGAACAATGTGCTGGACCATGCCGAAGGCCGCCCGCCGCGCGACCTGGAAGTGGCGTTGCGCAGCTATGCCAGCTTCGATGCGGTGGTCGAGCGCTACCGCCAGCTGGCCAAGGGCGCCAGGCTGCAGCGCAATGAGCGCACGGCCTACCTCGATGGCGACATGGGGCAGGGCAGCTACCGCGTCTACATCCGCAACACGGGCGTCGATGGCGTGATGATCGACGTGGCGCTATGGCAGCGCAAGCTGGCGGCCGGCCGCTGATCTTAGCCAGGGCGCGCCTCTGCGTAGCCCAGTTGCGCCAGCTGCGCGGCGATGGCGTCGTCGCGTGTTTTCCTGCCGGTGCGCAGGCGCGCATGCGTCAGGGATGCGGGCAAGCCATGCGCCAGCAAGGCGTCGATGTCGAGCATGGTCCCGGATGCCGACAACTGGCGCAGGGCGGGCAAGGTGGCCAGGCCGGGCAGGCTGTCGAGCGTCTTGCAGGTGTGCAGGTTCAGGCGTTCGAGCACGGAATTGGGCCCCAGCGCGATCTGCCGCAGCTTGATCTGGTCTTCCACCCATAGCGCCTGCAGCAGGGGGAAACGACCGATATCGCCCAGCGTTTCCAGGCCGCGCACGCGTAGTACTTCCAGTTTCCTCAACAGCGGCGCCTCGATGTGCGCGAGCGATTCGCGGCCGCCCAGCTGCAACAGCAGCCTGTCCAGGCGGGCCATCTCCGAGATGAAATCCAGCGGCACCTTGTTCTTGATGCGGTACAGCGACAGCTCGTGCAGCGCCGGCAGGCCAGCCAGGGTGTCTATATGCTGGCTGTGGCCTTCGATGACGAGGCTGGCCAGATGCGCATACTGGCGCAGCGGCGCCAGGTCGATATTGTTCCTGGCCGATTCGCCCAGGTTCAGGTATTCGAGGGCGCGCAAATTGTCCAGTTGCAGGATGTCGCCTTGCGCCAGCTCGTACACGCCCAGGCTCAGGCGCTTGAGGTGGCGCAGCTCGCCCAGCGCTTCCAGATGGATGGCTTGCCGGTGGCAATCGATGGACAGGCTGGCCACATGCGGCAGCGCGCGCAGGATGCGGGCATCGAACACCCTCGGGTCGTAGCCGTAGATGCGGATGGTCAGCGCCGTGCCGCAAGTGGCGGCCAGGGCGTCGAGGTCGGCCAGCAGCGGCCCCGGCTCGGCCAGGGTATTGAACTGCACCAGCACCTGTTGGCCGCTGGCGATGGCGGCGCGGATCGCCCCGGCATCGATGCGCTCGGGATTCTGGATGCGCTGCGGCTGTCTTGCTTGCGTCATCGTCACAGTCCTATGGGATAGTCCACCTGCCTGGGGGGCGGGCAGCCTTCCGGCCCCGGGAACGTCTGCTTGCCCGTATCGTCAAAGCGTTTGCCGCATTCGACGAGCACGCGCTTGCGGAAGGTGTAGATGCTGGCCATCTTGCCGTTCGGGTGGTAGCAGATATTGTCGCCATCGCGGTCGGCCGAGGCGTAGCTGATCATGGTCTGGCCGTTGACCGTGCGCGTGCTGTGGCCGCTGCGCGGCTCCGTGCATTTGAGCTGGCCGCTTGCATAATACGCGTTGAAGACGGAGGTGTCGGCCGCGCGGTCGACCAGCAGTTCGTCCTTGCGCTTGCCGTCCGGGTAGTTCGAATAGCCTTCCTGGCGCTGGCCGTACTGGAAGGCGTAGTAGTACTGCGGCTTGCCGTCCGGGTAGTACATGTGGTGGTACTCGCACACGTCGTCGCGCGTGCTGCCGTCCTCCTTGAAGGTACAGCGGTGGATGTCGTTGAGCAGCTGGCCGTCTTCATAGTATTCGCGCAGGTGGGTGAGCAGGCGTCCCTGGTCGATGACGGCCAGGCGTTCCGGCTTGCCGTTCGGGTAGTAGCGCGCATCGAGGCCCTGCTTCTTGCCCTTGTCCCATAGCGTATCGAGGCGCAGGATCTTGCCGCTGTCGTCGAACGCCTGTTCGCGCCCGTCCAGCTGACCATTGCGGTAGGTGGCCGTGTAGACCACGTATTCCTTGCCGGCCGGGCCCAGATAGCGCGTGCGCGTGCCATCGAGCACACCGGCCTGGTAATGGTCGCGCTGGCGCAGCGCGCCACTGGCGTCCGTGTCGAGTGCCTCGCCCTGTTTTTTACCTTTCACGAAAGTGACGCTTTGCGTGACCTTGTCCTTGAGCTTGAGTTTCCACGGCCCGTCGCGCAAGCCGTCGATAAAGCTGCCGTCGCCGTCTTCCGTGATCCATGCGCCATGGCGCGTGCCGTTGACGTAGTTGCCGCGCGTTTGCAGCTTGCCGCCCATGCGGCGCTCGTGCGGGCCGTTCAGCTGGCCGCCCGCGTAGGTGTCGAAACCCGTCACCTCCTCTGCATCGGCATAGTTGACGACCGTCCAGCGGCCTTCGCGCTTGCCGGCCTTGTACATGCCGCTCTCGCTTTGCTTGGGATAGTTGAAGGACCACAGGCCTTCCTGCAGGCCGTCGACGAAATGGCCTTTTTCGCTGCCTTCATGCATGCCTTCGCGCACCCACAGTCCCTGGCGCTTGCCTTTCACGTACTGGCCCCGCTCGACCACCGAGCCGTCGTCCCAGGCCAGGCTGTAGATGACGGACGGGCCGTCCTGGCTGCCCGTGAATTGCTTTGGCGCCGTTTCCCACGTCACTTGCCACAGGCGGTAATTGGGCAGGATGCCCGCGCCCGCGTCGCTGTACAGCGTGTAGCTGGCAGTGAGAAAACGCTCGCCTTTCTTCTGGAAGGTCTTCTTGTAGGTGATGGCGTCCTTGCCGCCTGCCGCCACGGGCTTGCCGTCATCGCTGTAGTAGCCGACGATGGTGCCTTGCGTATGGTCGATGGCGTCGAAGTCCGCATTGCCGCTCTTGCCCCGCGCGACGCTGTAGTCCATGGGTGCCAGTTTCGCCAGCGCCGCCTTGACCTGGCCCGCATTGGGAGCGGCGCCTTGCGCCACGATGCGGTTCAGGGCCGGCTGGAGGCCGTCCAGGCGCCGGTATTTGCCGGAACCGCGGTGGTAGCGGTAGGCGCGCAAGCCATTTTTTTCTCCCTGGCGGAACAGCACCAGCATGGTTTGCACGCTGTCGTCCGTTTCCTTGTCCAGCGAGGCGTAGAAGACGGAGCGGATGACGGCGTTGCCGAACTGGTCGAGCAAAATGGGTTTCGAGCTGCCGCTCTTGCACTCGCAGTAATAGCCGTTGACACCTTCTTTTTCCTTGAGAAAGGCGACGTCAGCCCCGCTGTCCTGCGAGGCGCTGATGGCGGGATGGGCGAGACTCTTGCCTTCATAGAAGGGCGTGCCGTGGGCGAGGGCGGAGCAAAGCAGCAAGGGCAGGATAACTGGCAAGAGCGGACGTTTCATCGTGGGGCTGGCGCCGGGGCGCCGCAATGGAAAGGCCACGATTCTGCCTGTGTTCTCTGCCGCGGGCAAATGGGCGCACGCGTATCGTGTGCGCGCCCTTGTTCAGGGCTGGTGCGCGGCGCAAAAATCGAGCAGCAGCTGTTCGCCGTCCAGCCAGGGGCCGTAGCCGGCGTCGCCATTGATATGGCCGGCGTCGCCGATCATGGTGAAATCGCTGCTCCAGGCGGCGGCAAACGCGCGTGCCCGCGCGAAGCTGACGTAGGGATCATCGCCGCTGGCCACCACCAGACTGGGAAACGGCAAGGCTTGCAGCGGCATGGGAGAAAAACCCGTGGTGCCCGACGGGTAGGAGGGCGCTTCCACATCGCTGGGGGCGACCAGGAAGGCGCCGGCGATCCTGTGCGGCGAGCCGCTGGCCGCCCAATGGGCCACCAGCGCGCAGGCCAGGCTGTGCGCCGCCAGCACGGGCGGGCGTTCGCAGGCGGCGATGGCGCGGTCGAGTTCCGCCACCCATTCATCCTTGTCCGGCGTCTGCCATTCCCGGTGCGGCACGCGCGACCATTGCGGGTGGCGCGCTTCCCAATGGGTTTGCCAATGCTGCGGCCCGGAATTCCACAGGCCGGCCAGGGTCAGGACCAGAGACGACATCGATGCTCCTTAAGTTACAACTCCGTGCGCAGGGCGAATAATTCCGGGAACAATACCACGTCGAGCATCTTGCGCAAGTAGCTCACGCCGGCCGTGCCGCCCGTACCCGTCTTGAAGCCGATGATGCGCTCGACCGTCGTCACATGGCGGAAACGCCAGAAGCGGAAGGCCGTTTCCAGGTCCACCAGCTTTTCGGCCAGCTCGTACAAGGCCCAGTGTTTCGACGGGTCGCGGTAGACTTCCAGCCAGGCCGCCTTGACCGAGGCGTCGGAGGCGGTCGGCAGGGTCCAGTCGGCGTCCAGGCGCTCGGGCGCGATGGGCAAGCCGCTGCGCGCCAGCAGTTTGACGGCTTCATCGTAGACGGACGGCGTGCGCAGGGCGGCGTCGAGCACCGCATAGGTGTCGGGCTTTGTGGTGTGCACGTTGAGCAGGGCGGCGTTCTTGTTCCCCAAAATGAATTCAATCTCGCGGTACTGGAAGGACTGGAAGCCGGACGAGGCACCCAGGTAGGGCCGGATGGCCGTGTATTCGGGCGGCGTCATGGTGGCCAGCACGTCCCAGGCATGCACCAATTGATCCATGATGCGCGCCACGCGGGCCAGCATTTTAAACGCGGGCGCCAGGTCGCCGCTTTGCAGGTTGGCGCGCACGGCGTGCATTTCGTGCAGCATCAGCTTCATCCACAATTCGCTGGTCTGGTGCTGCACGATGAACAGCATCTCGTTGTGGTTCGGCGACAGCGGATGCTGGGCCGTCAGGATGCGGTCCAGCGCCAGGTAGTTACCGTAACTCATCGATTCGCTGAAATCCATCTGCGCGCCATGCCATTCGGCGCCTTGCTGGGCGCCCGCATGCATGGGGCATCCGCTGCTGTTTTCTTTGCTCATGGTGTTCTCTTGGTTCGGGTTCAGGTGACGGCGTCGCGCTTGGCGGCGATGTCGTAGGCGAGTGTGTCGAGGATGTCGCGCAGGATCTCGACGGCATCCCACACGTCGGCAAAGCTCGTGTACAGGGGCGTGAAGCCGAAGCGCATGATGGCCGGTTCGCGGTAGTCGCCGATCACGCCGCGCGCGATCAGTGCCTGCATCACGGCATAGCCGTGCGGGTGCGTGAAGCTGACCTGGCTGCCGCGTCGCGCATGCTCGCGCGGCGTGACGAGGCCCAGCGGATGGCTGGCGCAGCGCTGCTCCACCAGCGCGATGAACAAATCCGTCAGGGCCAGCGACTTGCGGCGGATCGCTTCCATGCTCGTTTGCGCAAAGATATCGAGGCCGCATTCGACCAGGGCCAGCGAGACAATCGGCTGCGTGCCGCACAGGGCGCGGGCGATGCCGTCGGCCGGCGCGAAGCCCGGGTCCATGGCGAACGGCGTGGCGTGACCCCACCAGCCGGACAGTGGCTGGCGGAAGCGCGCCTGGTGTTTTTTCGGCACCCAGATGAAGGCGGGCGAGCCGGGGCCGCCGTTCAGGTATTTATAGGTGCAGCCGACAGCCAGGTCGGCGCCGGCACCGTTCAGGTCCAGCGGCACGGCGCCGGCCGAATGGGCCAGGTCCCACAGTGCCAGCGCGCCTTGCGCGTGGCAATGGCTGCTGATGGCGGCCATGTCGTGCTGGTAGCCCGTGCGGTAGTTGACGTGCGTGAGCATGGCGACGGCGCAAGCGGCATCGATGGCTTGCGTCAGTTCCTCGGGGCTGTCGACCAGGCGCAGCTGGTAGCCGCGGTCGAGCCAGGCGGCCAGGCCTTGCGCCATGTACAGGTCGGTGGGAAAGTTGCTGCGTTCGCTGACGATGACCCTGCGCGCGGCATGGGCGGGATCGCTGGCCTGCATCTGCAGGGCGGCGGCCAGCGCCTTGAACAGGTTGACGGAGGTGGTGTCGGTGATCACCACTTCGCCAGTCTGCGCGCCGAGCAGTGGCGCCAGGCGGTCGCCCAGGCGCTTCGGCAGGTCGAACCAGCCCGCGCTATTCCAGCTGCGGATCAGGTCCGTGCCCCATTCGGCCGTGATGACGTGCTGGGCACGGGCCAGGGCCGCTTTCGGCCGGGCGCCCAAGGAGTTGCCGTCGAGATAAATCACGCCTTGCGGCAAGTCGAATTGCTGGCGCAGGGGCGCCAGCGGGTCATCGAGGTCGCGCGCGCTGCAGTCATGTCGAGAAATCATGGTAGCTTTCATGTTGGGACTTGCGTTAATAGCACGATATTGCTTGAGGTCTAAAGTATTGTGCGGAAGCAGGCAGTGTAGCAAATCCCCGCCAAAAAGCGGCATTTGCGCCTCGGATGAGGGGTGGAAAGTGACGTTCTGCGGGGCGTCAACGAAAAAAATCACGTTTTTTTTAAAATATTTTCAAATCGCCCTAAAGTTCTGCGATTTGCCGCCGTCAACGATTACATGAACGGCGTCAAGCCGCCAAAAAGAATGCGGGTCTTTTAAATATTTTTCGAAAAAGCCCTAAAGTTCCTGTCAAGGCAGCCGTTATCTAGGTAAGCAGACTTGATTTTGATCAAGTTGTTGTAAAAAAGTGATATTTTTTACAGGCCTGAATCCGGGTAAATCCCCTTCAACGGCCACCTCCCGCATCCGCGCCGTTACTGGCGTGCGACCATGATCGAGTAGTGTTTGTCAGACAAACACCTACGGTCCTGCCCGCCATTTCCCGACCAAAAATACAGTCCTTCGCCTCTGTTGCGTTTGATGTTGCTCCTGCAGAATGTATCTCACTGGCAACAGACAACGCCAGCTGAATTCAACGGATTGAGGAGATGGAAATGACTGCTAACGACATGATGGCTGAGATTCGCGACGCTAACCTGAGCTACCTGATGCTGGCCCAGCAAATGATTCGTGCGGACAAGGTAACGGCCATCTTCCGTTTGGGCATAGCCGCCGAAATCGCCGAATTGATCGAAGGCATGAGCAATGCGCAGATCCTGAAGCTCGCTGGCGGCAACATGATGCTGGCCCGCTTCCGCTTCGACGACAGCGCCATCCTGGGCATGTTGACGAACTACAATAAAGACCGCTCGCTGGCCCAGTCGCATGCCGCTATTCTGATGGCAGGCCAGGGCGTCGAAGAAATCGCTTAAGGTTCCCATCAAAACGTCCATGGCGGCGTTGCATTGCCCTGAACATTTTGCTGGCAACCTTCAGTCAGTATCAGTCGCCGGTATCAGTCAGTAGTGGAGTACACAGCATGGCCAAGAAAAGTGTCGTATCGGAAGCGCAAGAAATCCAGCTGGCCATCGAATTGATACAGCTGGGCGCGCGCCTGCAACTGCTGGAGACGGAAGTCTCGCTGTCGCGCGAACGCCTGCTGAATCTGTACAAGGAATTGAAGGGCGTCTCGCCGCCCAAGGGCATGCTGCCCTTTTCCACCGACTGGTTCCTCACCTGGCAGCCGAATATCCATTCCTCGCTATTCATCAATATCCACAAATTCCTCGTCGACCACGCCGGCGCCACCGGCATCGAAGCCGTGATGAAGGCGTACAAACTGTATCTCGAGCAGATGCCGCCCGAAGCGGGTGAAGAGCCGTTGCTGTCGCTGACGCGGGCCTGGACCCTGGTGCGCTTTTTCAGCAGCAAGATGCTGAACATGGCGCCCTGCGGCAAGTGCGGCGGCAAGTTTGTCGTCAACTGCCTCGACCTGAACGCCGATTATGTCTGCGGCCTGTGCCATATGCCTTCGCGTGCCGGCAAGACCAAGAAGGCGCGCGATGAAGCAGCCGCGGTCGCGTCGCCGAGCATCGCCACCTGATACTGCCCCGCATCGCTCAAGCCGGAGCTGGTCGCCAGACCGGACTCCGGTTTTTTCATGGTGCTTTCGCTTACACTGGCGTTTTCCTTCTTTGACTGCCCCATGCTGCAACAAATCCTGCGCGCGCCCGCGCTCAAGGCCATCCTGATCCAGGTGCTGGCCTTTCCCTTGATGTTGCTATTGGTGTATGGCCTGGCGCGCGCAGGCGTGGCCATGTCGTTGTCCGTCGTGGCCTTGCTGCAGGGTGTGCTGGCGGCGCTCATCACGTGGCGTGCGGGACTGGCGCGCTGGTGGTGCGCCATCGGCCTGCTGTTCGCGCCCGCGCTGCTGGCGGCCAGCTTGCTGCACTGGCCCCCGGTCGTGTTCCTGGCGGCCTTTGTTTTCCTGTTGAGCTTGTATTGGTCCACGTTTCGCACGCAAGTGCCGTTTTACCCGTCGGGGCCGAAGGTCTGGCAGGCGGTGGCCGAGCTGATCGCGGACCGTCCCGGCGTGCGTCTGGTCGATATCGGCAGCGGCCTGGGCGGCCTGGTGCTGGACCTGGCGCGGCGCCGTCCCGATGGGCAGTTTTCCGGCATCGAGCTGGCGCCGCTGCCGTGGCTGGCAAGCCGCCTGCGCGCGCGGCTGTCGGGCAGCCGCGCGCGCTTCCTGCGCGGCGACTACGAAGCACTCGATTTCAGCCGCTACGATGCGGTCTTTGCCTACCTGTCGCCAGCGGCGATGGCTGCCCTGTGGCGCAAGGCGGAAAGGGAAATGTTGCCCGGCAGTATGCTTCTTAGTTACGAATTCCAGATTGCCGCACGCGAACCCGATAAGACCATCGCCGCCACAGAGGGTGGCCCTTTACTTTACATATGGTGCTTTTAAGCAATTGTCTGCGTTATTTGCTTGCCCGGAGGGCAATCTCACGTTATTGTAGTTCCACACGGCATTTTCTCGGATTTGCATTGAAAAGCAGCACATTTCAATTAACTCCCGGTTACTTTTTTTGCCGCTGTCTTCGTCGGCGGCGCAGCCGCCAGAGGGCAGGAACAGGTTTGAACATGCCGGGCACACAGCCCCGGCCATTATTGGGAGTCAGGGCACTTTGTTAGTCATAATCGGATACATCATCGTCTGCGCCTCGGTCTTTGGCGGCTTCGCGCTGGCCGGCGGCCATCTGGCGGCGCTGTTCCAGCCGCTGGAGTTGCTGATGATCGGCGGCGCCGCCCTGGGCGCCTTCCTTGTTGGTAACAATAACAAGGCGATCAAGGCGACGATCGCCGCCTTGCCCAGCCTGTTCAAGGGTTCGCGCTATACCAAAGAGCTGTACATGGAACTGATGTCGCTGCTGTTCGAAGTGCTCAGCAAGGTGCGCAAGGAAGGCTTGATGTCGATCGAAGGCGATATCGACAAGCCCGAAGAGAGTCCCCTGTTTTCCAAGTATCCGGCCGTGCTGGCCGATCACCACATCGTCGAATTCATGACCGATTACCTGCGCCTGATGGTATCGGGCAATATGGATGCGTTCCAGATCGAAAACCTGATGGACAACGAAATCGAGACGCACCATCACGAAGGCGCCGTGCCGGCCCACGTGATCGCCAAGGTGGGCGACGGCTTGCCCGCTTTCGGTATCGTCGCCGCCGTGATGGGCGTGGTGCACACGATGGAGTCGGTGGGCATACCGCCGGCCGAGCTGGGCATGCTGATCGCGCACGCGCTGGTCGGCACCTTCCTCGGTATCTTGCTGGCGTATGGCTTTGTCGGCCCGCTGGCCAGCCTGCTGGAGCAGAAGCTGGAAGAGTCGAGCAAGATGTTCCAGTGCGTGAAAGTAACCCTGCTGGCCAGCCTGAACGGGTATGCGCCGGCGCTGGCCGTGGAGTTCGGTCGCAAGGTCCTGTTCTCGACCGAGCGCCCGACGTTCAACGAGCTGGAAGACCACATCAAGAAATCGAAAACGAAGTAAGCAGTGAACAGACGCCTGGACACCATGATTCATTTGCAGCACACGGAAGGGGGACGCCATGGCCGATGAAGGCATGCGCCCGATTATCGTCAAGCGTATCAAGAAGACGGCTGGCGGCCACCATGGCGGAGCGTGGAAAATCGCCTACGCCGACTTTGTCACGGCCATGATGGCCTTCTTCCTGCTGATGTGGCTGCTGGGCTCCACCTCGAAGGGCGACTTGAACGGCATTTCCGAATTCTTCAAGACACCGCTGAAAGTGGCGATGGCGGGCGGTTCCGGCAGCGGCGAGAGCAATTCCGTGATCCAGGGCGGCGGCCAGGACCTGTCACGCCAGGATGGACAGGTGCGCAAGGCGCAGGAAGAGCCGCAGCGCAAGTCGTTCGACCTCAATTCCGCCAAGGCCGCGCTCGAACGCGAGGAAGGCAAGCGCCTGCAGGCGCTCAAGGCGCGCATCGAAGCGACCATCGACGCCGATCCCCTGCTGAAAAAATACAAGAACCAGTTGCTGCTCGATATCACCAGCGAAGGCTTGCGCATCCAGATCGTCGACGAGCAGAACCGTCCGATGTTTGCGCTCGCCAATGCGAATCTGCAACCCTATACCAAGGAAATCCTGCACGCCATCGGCTTCGTGCTCAATGAAGTGCCGAACCGCATCGGCCTGTCCGGCCACACGGATTCGACGCCCTACATGAGCGATGCCGGCTACAGCAACTGGGAATTGTCGGCTGACCGCGCGAATGCGTCGCGGCGCGAACTGGTGATTGGCGGCATGAAGGAAGAAAAAGTATTGCGCGTGGTGGGACTGGGCTCGGCCGCTCACCTGGATAAGCTCGATCCCTTCAATCCGATCAACCGGCGCATCAGCATCATCGTCATGAACAAACGCACGGAAGAAAATGTTTTGCGCGATGGGGCGGCGATAGAGCTGCCGGTGAGCGATGCCGCTTCCGCCGCTGTCGCTTCGGGGCTGGCGGCTGGTGCGCCGCCCGCGGCGGCGCCAGTTCCCGGCCCGGCAGCGGCGAAAAAATAACACGCAAGGCTGTCAACGCGTGGTGTACTGAAACAATGAGACCTTTATGACAAGAAAGAAAATACTTGGCTCGCATGTAAAACGCCTGCTGTCTGGCGTGTCGGACCATGGCCGCAAGCACTTGACGGAGGTGGAAACCGACCTGGTGCAGACCGGTATCTTGCTGGAAGAGGCAATCGAGAAGCTGTCCTTCAATTTCATGGCGATACACGCAGCCGTCGCTGCGCAGCAAGATACCATCGCCATGCTGCTCGCAGGCGGCGTGCCGGCCGAGGAGCAGCGGGAAAAACTGCTGGCGCTGCAGGACGAAGTGGGCGGCTACGTGAATGCCGCCATCACCAGCATGCAGTTTCAGGACATGACCAGTCAGCTGATCGAGCGTACCCTGAAGCGCGTGACGGGCTTGCGCGAGTTCCTCGGTACCTTGGGCTCGCATGGCGCGGAGATGTTGCCGGAGAGCGACAATGAAGAAATTGTCGCCTTGCTGGGGCGGGTCAGCATGGCGCTGGCGATTCAAAGCCTGGAGTTGCGCAGCGTGCTGCGCAAGGCTGTCAGTCAACAGCATTTGGAAAGCGGCGACATCGAGCTGTTCTAGCATGCCAGTGTGGAACGCTTGCGGTTGCATGGATTGATTAATCAAATACTCGGGCAGGATGCCCGGAATAAGTGGGAGCAAAGATGGCCAAAACGATACTTGCAGTGGACGATTCCAGCTCATTGCGCCAGATGGTGGCGTTCAGCCTGAAAGCCGCCGGTTACCAGGTGGTGGAGGCCGTCGACGGCCAGGATGGACTGGAAAAAGCCAAGCTGCAAACCGTGGACCTGGTATTGACGGACCAGAACATGCCGCGCATGGATGGCCTGGAGCTGATCAAGCTGTTGCGCGAGCTGCCGACCTACCAGAAGGTGCCGATTTTGATGCTGACGACGGAGTCGTCGGACGAAATGAAGTCGAAAGGACGTGCCGCCGGCGCCAATGGCTGGCTGGTCAAGCCCTTCGATCCGCAACGCCTGATTGAAGTGGTCAAGAAGGTGATCGGCTGATGCCAGCCGCGCAGCGCAACGATGCACATGACGGAGTCACCCTATGACCATCGATATTAGCCAGTTTTTTCAGGTCTTTTTCGATGAGGCCGAAGAACTGCTGGCTGAAAAAGAACGGCTGCTGCTGGCCGTCGATATTGCGGCGCCCGACGCCGAAGACCTGAATGCCATTTTTCGCACCGCCCATTCGATCAAGGGCGGCGCATCGACGTTCGGCCTCTCCGACATGAGCGAGGTGACGCACATCCTCGAGTCGCTGCTCGACCGCATCCGCCAGGGCCAGATGGCCCTGACGGCGGAACACGTCGACGCCTTTTTGGCCGCCAAGGACATCCTCAAGATGCAGCTCGACGGTCATCGTCTGGGCAGCGCCGTCGACCAGGATGCCGTGGCCAATGTGCGCATGATGCTGCAGTCGTTCTCGCAGGACGTGCCCGTGGCCGCGCTCACGCCCATCGCGCCAGCGTTCCATACGGCGGAAAAAGCAGCCGTCAGCCACGCCGGCGGACATCGCATCCGCCTGGAGCTGCCGAAGATGGAAGAGCGCGAAGTCGATGCGCTGGCGGCCGAACTGGGCTTGTTGGGCGACGTCGCCGTGTCCACCCTGGCCGACGCGCGCAAGGTGCTGGAAGTGACGACGCATGAAAGCCTGGACGATATCCTGGCCATCTGCTCGTTCGTGCTCAATCCCGACGACATGGTCATCACGCAGGCGCCGCCACTGGCGCCAGGCGAAGCCGAAGCGGCCCGCGCGGCGCAGGAAAAAGCCCAGGGTTATGGTTTCTTCGACCCGCTGCCAGGCGCGCCTGGAGCGCAGGGTGCGGCCGATCCCGGCTATGGCTTCTTCCAGCCGATCGAGGACATCCGCGCCGCCGCCGGCGTGCAGAGCGACGCCGAACAGGGCTACGGTTTCTTCCAGCCGCTCGAACAGATTCGTGCCGATGCCGCCAAGGCGGGCAACGCCGGCGCCGCCGCCGTGCCGGCCGTGGCGAGCGCCGCGACCGAGGTGGAGCCGGAAAAGAAACCGGCCAGGAAAGAGGGCGACAAGGCCGGTACCGAATCGTCGTCGATCCGCGTCTCGATTGAAAAAGTCGATCAGCTGATCAACCTGGTGGGCGAGCTGGTGATCACGCAGGCGATGATCGAGCAGCGCGCTGGCGCGCTCGACCCGATGCTGCACGAGAAACTGCTCGACAGCGTCAGCCACCTGACGCGCAATACGCGCGACTTGCAGGAAGCGGTGATGTCGATCCGCATGATGCCGATGGATTTCGTCTTTTCGCGCTTCCCGCGCATGGTGCGCGACCTGGCGACCAAGTTGGGCAAGAAGGTCGATTTCATCACCAATGGCGCCGCCACGGAACTGGACAAGGGCCTCATCGAGCGCATCGTCGATCCGCTGACGCACCTGGTGCGCAACAGTATCGATCACGGCGTGGAAATGCCGGCCGCCCGCGTGGCCGCCGGCAAGACCGAGGCCGGCCGTTTGTTCCTTTCGGCCAGCCACCAGGGTGGCAACATCATCATCGAAGTATCCGATGATGGCGCGGGACTGAACCGCGAGCGCATCCTGGCCAAGGCGCAGCAGCAGGGACTGGACGTGTCCGAGTCGATGAGCGACGCCGACGTGTGGCAGCTGATCTTCGCGCCCGGCTTTTCCACCGCCGAGGCGGTCACCGACGTGTCGGGCCGCGGCGTGGGCATGGATGTCGTCAAGCGCAATATCAGCGCCATGGGTGGCGTCGTCGACATCCGTTCGGCGAAGGGCTTCGGCACGACGATTTCGATCTCGCTGCCGCTGACCCTGGCCATCCTCGATGGCATGTCGATCCGCGTCGGCGACGAAGTGTATATTTTACCGTTGGGCTTTGTCATCGAATCGCTGCAGCCGGCCGTTGAGGATATCAAGGACATCAGTGGCAAGGGGCAAGTGGTGAAAGTGCGTGGCGAGTACCTGCCGCTGATTCCCTTGTACCAGATGTTCGACATCGCGCCGCGCTTTACCAGTCCGTCGGAAGGCATCTGCGTGATCCTCGAGACGGAAGGGCGCAAGGCGGCCCTGTTTGTCGACGACCTGGTGGGACAACAGCAGGTCGTGGTGAAAAACCTCGAATCGAATTACCGCAAGGTAGTGGGCATTTCTGGCGCCACCATCCTGGGCGATGGCGGTGTGTCGCTGATTCTCGATGTCGCCGCCCTGATCCGTTCCTCTCGCCAGCTGGCCGACGAGTCCATTTTTTCGTAATACCGATAGATAAAAGATAGGAAAACGCACCATGTCAGATACTCAACAAACATCCGGAAGCAATACGGGCGACGGCAAGGACATCGCCGGACGTGAATTCCTGGCCTTCACCCTGGGCTCCGAAGAGTACGGCATCGATATTCTGAAGGTCCAGGAAATCCGTGGTTACGAAGCGGTCACCCGCATCGCCAACGCGCCTGAATTCATCAAGGGCGTGATCAACCTGCGCGGCATCATCATTCCCGTGGTCGACATGCGCATCAAGTTCAACCTGGGCACGCCCGTGTATGACCAGTTCACGGTGGTGATCATCCTGAACATCGGTGGTCGCATCGTCGGCATGGTGGTCGACAGCGTTTCCGACGTCACCACCCTGACGCCGGAGCAGGTGAAACCGGCGCCGGAAATGGGCACCGCCTTCTCGACCGACTACATGATCGGCCTGGGCACCATCGACGAGCGCATGCTGATCCTGGTCGACATCGACAAGCTGATGTCGAGCAGCGAGATGGGCCTGATCGACAAGCTGGCGGCGTAAGCGGCAGCAAGGCGGCGCCCGGTGCGCCGCCGTGTTGCCACGCAAAGTATCACTACAGATATGCATGTACCGGCGCGAGCAGCATCTAGAGGCGCGCCGGCAGGCTGCAAGGTCCGACAGAGACCAGGCCACAACACGGCGCCGTCCGGTTGAACGGGCGCCGTTCACATAAATATTGGAGACTGTAATGAGTTTGCGCGATTTTAAGATAGGTACCCGGCTGGGGATAGGTTTCGGCAGCATCCTCGCCATCCTGGTGGTGGTGATCGTTTCGGCGAATGCACTGAATTATCGTAACAAGGCCCAGTTGCTCACGGGCCTGGCACTGGCCAGCGAAAAAAATACGCAGGCGTCGCTGATGAAAAGCGCGATGCTGGAAACCGGTATCGCCATGCGCAATATCGGCCTGCAGGGCGATGTCGGCCTGATGCAGGTGGAAGAGGGCAAGGTGCGCGAGCAGCGCAAGCTGTACGACGGCGCGCGCGGCAAGCTGGCCACCTTGGGCCTGTCCGATGGCGAGAAGACGCTGCTGGCCAATATCGCCAGGGTCGACGGCGAGGTCGATGCCGCCTTCAAGGAAGCGATGGGGCAGGTGCTGGCGTTTAACAGCGAGGGCGCGGCGAAGGTGATTGCAACCCGCATCGACCCTTTGAACAAGACGACCCTGGCCGATATCAACAAGCTGCTCGACTTGCAGCATGTGGCCCAGCAAAGCTTCATGGACGATTCGCTGGCGGCCGATGCGCGCCTCATGATGGTACTGTTCATCCTGGGCGGCGCGGCGGTGGCGATCGGCGCCTGGTGCGCCATCTTCATCACGCGCTCGATCACGGTGCCGCTGTCGGGCGCCCTGGCGGTGGCGCAGAAGGTGGCTGCCGGCGAGCTGACAGCGCGCGTGGTGGTCGAAGGCAAGGATGAAACGAGCGCGCTGCAGCAGGCGCTCAAGGACATGAACGAGAGCCTGGTGCAGACGGTCAGCGACGTGCGCACCGGGACGGACACCATCACCGTGGCGTCGCGCGAGATCGCCAGCGGCAATGCGGACCTGTCGGCGCGCACGGAAACGCAGGCCAGTTCGCTCGAAGAGACGGCGTCGTCGATGGAAGAGCTGACGTCGACCGTGAAGCAGAACGCGGACAACGCGCGCCAGGCCAACCAGCTGGCCGTGTCGGCATCGTCGGTGGCGGAGCAGGGCGGCAAGGTGGTGGCGCAAGTGGTCGACACCATGGGCTCCATCAAGGACAGTTCGCGCAAGATCGTCGATATCATCGGCGTCATTGACGGCATCGCGTTCCAGACGAATATCCTGGCGCTGAATGCGGCCGTCGAAGCGGCGCGCGCAGGCGAGCAGGGACGCGGTTTTGCGGTGGTGGCGTCGGAAGTGCGCAATCTGGCGCAACGATCCGCTGGCGCCGCGAAAGAGATCAAGGGCCTGATCGGCGACTCGGTCGACAAGGTCGATGCGGGCAGCCGCCTGGTGGATGAGGCGGGACAGACCATGGGTCTGATCGTCACATCGATCCGGCAGGTGGCCGACATTATGGGCGAGATCACGGCGGCAACGCAGGAACAGAGCCATGGCATCGAGGAAGTGAACCAGGCCATCGCGCAGATGGACCAGATGACGCAGCAAAATGCGGCGCTGGTCGAGGAAGCGGCGGCGGCGGCCGAAAGCATGCAGGAGCAGGCGCAGAAACTGGCCGACGCCGTCAGCATTTTCAAGCTGGGCGGCGAGAGCGCGGCGCAGGCGTCCGTGCCCGCGCCGGTGAAGGCGCCGGCACGGCCGGCACCGAATATGGCGGCAACTACACGGCGGTTGGCAAAGACGGCGCAGGCCGGCACGCCACCGCCCGCGAAAAAGCTGGCGGCGGCCGGCGGCGATGATTGGGAAGAGTTCTGACGCCAACCCGGTCCCGCTAGTTATACTTGCAAAGGCATTGGTCAGAGTAGTCATAGAGAGGTAAAAACAAAATGCCGCAAACTAAAACGGATTCGGTCAAGGAATTTGATTTCACTGGCAAGGACTTCGAACGGGTCCGCGCCATGATTTACAAGCGGGCCGGCATCGCGCTGGCCGACAGCAAGCAGGAGATGGTTTACAGCCGCCTGGCCAGGCGCCTGCGCGCGACCGGCATCTCCTCGTTCGTCCGCTACCTGGACGACCTGGAAGCGGGCCGCATGGGCGACGAGTGGGAAGCGTTCACGAATGCGCTGACGACCAACCTGACGTCGTTCTTCCGCGAGGCGCATCACTTCCCGCTGCTGGCCGAGCATGTGAAAAAACTGAGCGGTCCGATCACCATCTGGTGTTCGGCCAGTTCCACTGGCGAGGAGCCGTACTCGATCGCCATGACGGTGTGCGAGGCGTTCAATACGCTCACGCCGCCCGTCACCATCATCGCCACGGATATCGACACGAACGTGCTGGCCACGGCCGCCAATGGCGTCTACAACCTGGACCGGCTCGAGAAGATGCCGGCCGACCGTGCGCGGCGCTTTTTCTTGCGCGGCAAGGGCGATCGCGAGGGGCAGGTGCGGGTGCGCCCGGAACTGCGCCAGATGATCACCTTCAAGCCGCTCAACCTGCTGGCCGACAGCTGGCCCCTGACGGGACAGTTCGACGTCATCTTCTGCCGTAACGTGATGATTTATTTTGACAAGGCGACGCAGCGCAAGATCCTGTCGCGCTTTGTGCCGTTGATGAAGCCTGATGCCCTGCTGTTTGCGGGCCATTCGGAGAATTTCCTGTACGTGTCGGATTCATTGAAGCTGCGCGGTAAAACAGTCTATGAGCTCGACCAGCCTCGGGGCGCCGCGCCCAAGGCATCGTCGCATCGTACATGAGAGTGAAATATGAGCCTGGAATCCAAAGAGCAATTTGCCACTAACGTCTATTACGACAGGACGTTCAATTGTGACGCCGCCAAGATCTTGCCTGGTGAGTATTACTTTACCAACAAGGACATGCTGATCGTCACCGTGCTCGGCTCCTGCGTCTCGGCCTGCATCCGCGACCGCGTTACGGGCCTGGGCGGCATGAACCATTTCATGCTGCCCGACGGCGGCAGCGATCCGAATAGCCCGATTTCCGCGTCGATGCGCTATGGCACTTACGCCATGGAGATATTGATCAACGATCTGCTGAAGGCCGGCGCGCGGCGCGAGAACATGGAAGCGAAGGTGTTTGGCGGCGGCGCCGTGCTGCGCGGCTTCACGGCGATCAACGTCGGTGAACGCAATGCGGCTTTCGTCATCAATTACCTGAAGGCGGAAAAGATGCGCGTGGTGGCCGAAGACTTGAACGACATCCACCCGCGCAAGGTGTATTTTTTCCCCCGCAGCGGCAAGGTGCTGGTGAAAAAGCTGATGCAGACGCACAACGACACCCTGGTGCGCCGCGAACTCGATTACGCCAGCCGTCTCAAGGTTGCGCCCGTGGGTGGCGAGATCGAGCTGTTCTAGTAACACCAGACCAAACCTACTGCGCGTCGTGCTTTGCGGCCTGCGATGCTCACCGTGCTTCAGCACGGTTGCGCTTCTTAGCCACAAATCACTGCCGCTCGCTACGGTTTTGTCTGGCGTTTTTACCGATTAAGAATAAGGGCCGCAAGGCCTGGAAGGATATTTTATGAAGATCAAAGTATTGATCGTGGATGATTCGGCGCTCATTCGCAGCGTCATGACGGAAATCGTGAATAGCCAGCCCGACATGGAAGTGGTGGGGGCGGCGCCCGATCCGCTGGTGGCGCGCGAGATGATCAAGCAGACCAACCCCGACGTGCTGACCCTCGACGTCGAGATGCCGAAGATGGATGGCCTCGACTTCCTGGAAAAACTGATGCGCTTGCGTCCGATGCCGGTGCTGATGGTGTCGTCGCTGACCGAGCGCGGTTCGGAAATCACCATGCGCGCGCTGGAGCTGGGCGCCGTCGATTTCGTCACCAAGCCAAAGATTTCCATCCAGAGCGGCATGCGCGAGTACACCGACATGATCGCCGACAAGATCCGCGCGGCCTCGAAGGCGCGCATCCGCGCCCGCACGCTGCCGTCGGCGGGCGACCGGGTAGCCGCACCGCTGCCTGCGCTGCGCAGTCCCTTGACGTCGAGCGAAAAGCTGATCATCGTGGGCGCCTCCACGGGCGGCACGGAAGCGATCCGCGAATTTTTGATGCAGATGCCATCCGATTGCCCCGGCATCCTGATCACGCAGCACATGCCGGAAGGATTTACGCGTTCGTTTGCGCGTCGCCTCGATTCGCTGTGCAAGATCTCGGTGCAGGAAGCGGCAGGCGGCGAACGGGTGCTGCCCGGCCACGCCTACATCGCGCCCGGCCATTCGCATCTGACCCTGACGCGCAGCGGCGCCAACTACATGACCAAGATCGACCAGGGCGAACCGGTCAACCGCCACCGCCCCTCGGTCGATGTGCTGTTCCGTTCGGCCGCGCAATCGGCGGGTAAAAATGCCGTCGGCGTGATCCTGACCGGCATGGGCAAGGATGGCGCACAAGGCATGTTGGAGATGAAGGCCGCAGGAGCGTATAATTTTGCGCAGGACGAAGCCAGTTGCGTGGTGTTCGGCATGCCGCGCGAGGCGATCGCCATCGGTGCTACGCATGAGGTCGGCGCTCTGACGGCGCTGCCCGGCATGGTGCTGGGACACCTGGCTGCGCATGGCATGCGTGCTTTGCGCGTGTAAGCCACGTTTTGTATGATCTGGGGCAAGTTTGTTCGCCTAAAAGCAACGAAAATGCTATCCTACAACTTGCTGCCGTAGTGTCGACCATAATGTCGGCATTCATGTCGATATTATTAACAAACCGCTACAGAAACAACGGAGTTATTCATGGCTGATCCAAAGATGAAATTTTTAGTCGTTGACGATTTTTCGACGATGCGCCGCATTGTCCGGAATCTGTTGAAGGAACTGGGTTATGCCAACGTCGATGAGGCGGAAGACGGCGTGATGGGCCTGGCCAAGCTGCGCGCGGAATCCTACGATTTCGTCGTCTCGGACTGGAACATGCCTAATATGGATGGCCTGACGATGCTGCAGCATATCCGCGCCGATCCCGCACTGGCCAAGCTGCCCGTGCTGATGGTGACCGCCGAAGCGAAAAAAGAAAACATCATCGCCGCCGCGCAAGCTGGCGCCAGCGGTTATGTTGTCAAGCCGTTCACGGCCGCGACCCTCGATGAAAAGCTGAACAAGATTTTCGAGAAGCTGGAAAAAGCCGGCGCCTGATCCAGGCTTGACCGTTATCAAGAAAAACGCTGCCAGTGCGAACTGGCGGCGTTTTTTTCGTCGGCCTGCACCTTGCTTACACCAGGCCGCCATTCGCGCGTAACGTTTGTCCATTCACCCAGCGGCCGTCGGGGCCAGCCAAAAAGGCCACGGCGGCGGCGATGTCGTCCGGCGTGCCCAGGCGCTCCAGGGGCGCCATCTTGCTCATGCGTTCTATCATTTCCGCCGTCTTGCCATTCAAGAACAGGGCCGTGGCCGTGGGGCCGGGTGCGACGGCATTGACGGTGATGTTCTTGCCGCGCAATTCCTTGGCGAAGATAGTCGTCATCGTCTCGATGGCCGCCTTGCTGGCGCCATAGATGCTGTAGCCGGGCAGGGCCAGGCCAATCACGCTGGTCGAGAAGTTGACCACGCTGCCGCCGTGGCGCAAGCGCGTCGCCGCCTGGCGCATGGTGTTGAAGCTGCCCTTGACGTTGATGGCGAACAAGCTGTCGAAGGTGGCGTCGTCCGTGTCGGCCAGGGCGGGCAGCGCGGGCGGCATGATGCCGGCGTTGTTGACCAGCACATCAACGCCGCCGAAGGCCGCTTCGGCCGCATCGAACAGCGCTTGCACCTCGCCCGCATCGGCGACGTTGGCCTTGACCGCGATGGCGGCGCTGCCGTCGGCAAGCATGCTGGCCACCAGCTCGTCTGCCGCCGCCTTGTCGCTGGCGTAATTGACGACGACCTGCATGCCATCGCGCGCCAGGCGGCGGGCGATGGCCGCGCCGATGCCGCGCGAGGCGCCCGTGACGATGGCGACCCTGGCTGGGGTGAGTATGGTATGCATGCTGCTTCTCCTGTCATGGTGGGCGGCCCGCGCGATGTGTCTGCGAGCCCGTATGGCGATTGTGATCTTTATTGTTGCGTGGATAAAGACTGGTTTGATGGTTTTAGTGTGCAATCCAGATCAACAGTCACGGCGCCAGCCGTCGGGCAAACGCTGCCATGCAGCTGATTGCTACGCAGAATGAAATATTTCCCAAAGTTAACTTTACACGTCAACTAAAGTGGCTCATGATCGCTGCACTATTCCACCTCTGTCCCCGACCCCGACAAGAAGGAGCGCCACATGCGCCGAGCACCCGTATTATTCTTTGCCCTGAGCACGGCCTTGCTGGCGGCTTGCGGCGTGAGCCTTGAGCAAACCAGCGTCGCCCCTATCGCGCCTGCCGTCGTCGAGGCGCCGGAGCCTGCCGCGCAGCCGGCAGCCGATGGCGATGGCCGGCATGCCTATCTGCATCGCATGGGTGGCCATGATTATGTCAGCCTGAGCCAGAACGGCCCGCAGGGCGGCTTGCCGATACTCACAGGGGCGCAGCGCGGTGCGCACGCCATCCGCCTGCTGGCAGCCGATCCGGCCCAGGCACGGGCCATCCTGCGCAGCCTGAGGCTGCCTGCAAACCAGCGCAAGTTGTGGGCGGGCGAGGAAATCGTGCTCGATGCGGCCAGCTATGACATGTTGCAGGCGGCACGCGGCCATCACAGGCCGCTGTTTGCCGAGCTCAAGCTGGTCGGGATGGAGAGGTAGATAAAGAAACGGGGCCGAATGGCCCCGTTGTGAATGCGTTTAAATTTCCAGATTATCAATCAGACGCGTCTGCCCCAGCTTGGCCGCGGCCAGCACCACCAGCGGTTCGCCGGCGGCCAGTTCGGCGGCGCTCGGCGCTTGCAGGTTGGCGCGCTTGCGCACGGCGATGTAGTCCGACTTCCAGCCGCGGCCGTCCAGCAGCCGCATGGCCGCCTGTTCCAGTTCACCGACGGCCAGGTTGCCCTTGCGCACTTCCTCGGCCACGACATTAAGTCCCTTGAACAGCTCCGGCGCTTCCGCGCGTTCGCTTTCCGACAGATACATATTGCGCGAGGATAAGGCCAGGCCGTCGTTGGCCCGATACGTTTCAGCGGCGATGATTTCCGTCGGCAGCGCGAACTGGCGCGCCATGTTGCGGATGATCATCAGTTGCTGGTAATCCTTCTTGCCGAACACGGCTACTTTTGGCCCCACGCACGAGAACAGCTTGGTGACGACCGTGCATACGCCTTCGAAGAAGCCGGGGCGGAATTCCCCTTCCAGGGTATTGCCCAGGTCATCGGGCGGGCGCACGCGGTATTCCTGCGGTTCGGGGTACAGTTCCTTTTCCGTCGGCGCGAACAGCACGTACACGCCTTCCTTTTCCAGCTTGGCGATATCGTCCGCCATGGTGCGCGGATATTTTTCGAAGTCTTCGTTCGGGCCGAATTGCAGGCGATTCACGAAGATCGAGGCGACGACGGGGTCGCCATGCTTGCGCGCCAGGCGCATCAGCGACAGATGGCCTTCGTGCAGGTTGCCCATGGTGGGGACGAACGCCGTGCGCAGCTGTCCGCTGAGCTGGTCGCGCAATTCTTCGATGTCGGAAATAATTTTCATGGATTGCTTTCGCTAAAACCCCGTTGTACGGTGGTCAGTGACAAAGGGAAGGGATCAGGCGGGCGAATAGGCCAGCCGGACGTAGATGGGGGCAAACGGTTCTGCCTGCGTGATTTCGATCAGGGTTTCCTTGGCCAGTTCCAGCAAGGCCACGAAGTTGACCACCACCACGGGCACGCCGCCGGCAATGTCGAACAGTTCGCTGAACTCGACGAAGCGCGACGACTGCAAGTGGCGCAGGATGCTCGACATGTGCTCGCGCACGGACAGTTCCTGGCGACTGATGCGGTGGTGCTGGGTCAGCTTGGCGCGTTTCAGCACGTCGAGCCACGCCTGCTGCAAGTCCACCGGTTCCACGTCGGGCCAGGTGGGCGTCAGGCTTTGCTCGATGAAAATCTGCGTGCGCACGAAATCGCGCTCGAACTGGGGAATGGTGTTCAGGTCGTAGGCGGCCAGCTTGATCTGCTCGTACTCGAGCAGGCGGCGCACCAGCTCGGCACGGGGATCGCCACCGTCTTCCTCGACCTCGCTCTTGCGCGATGGCAAAAGCATGCGCGACTTGATCTCGATCAACATGGCCGCCATCAGCAGGTACTCGGCGGCCAGTTCCAGGTTGCTCACGCGGATCTGGTCGACGTATTTCAGATATTGCAGGGTCACCTGCGCCATCGGAATATCGAGAATGTTGAAGTTTTGCTTGCGGATCAGGTAGAGCAGCAAGTCGAGCGGGCCTTCGAAGGCTTCGAGGAAGATTTCCAGCGCGTCCGGCGGGATGTATAAATCCGTCGGCATGCGCAGCATCGGTTCGCCATACAGGCGGGCGATACCGGGTGGCTCGGCGGCAGGCGCCGCGTCCGTGCTTGCAGATGCTGCAGGGTCGCCGCTGCCGTCGCCGCCAGTGGCGGGTTCGGGCGACTCGATGACTGCGCCGGCACCGGAAGCGTCGGCTTCCGGCGTCACTGCAGACTCTTCAGGCAGCATCGTGCCGGTTCCAGATCTTAGTTCTTGTTCTGGTAAACGTAAGCCTGTTGCTTGACGGCCGATGCCAGCTGGCGTTCCTGCTCATCGATGCTGACGGCCGGCTTGTCCCACAGCAGGGCGCGGCCCGCTTGCTGGCCCGCTTCCATGCCAGGATTCTTGGCCTTCAGTTCGGCGATGAACAAGGTGTGGTCGGATACGTAGTTGTTGTGTTTTGCAGGCAGTTTCATATTCTCTTCTGAGTGTCTTATAAGTAAGGTCAGCCGGCCGTATTCTACCGCGCCGTGCCGCCTGGCGGGTTGTAGTATCGGCAAGTCCGGGGGCGAAATTGCTAAAAATCAATAACGCAATCAATAACGTAACAAGCGCCGCATCACCATCGGCGCCGGTTCGGCGGGGTTGGCGTGCGAATATTCCAGTTCTTCGGCCAGGTCGAATTCAAAGGCCGCATAAAAATCGATCAACTTGCGCTGGTCGCGCCGCACGGCCAGGCGCAATTCCTCGGCCTGGCACGACAGGCCATGATGAATGATGGCTTCGAGCAAATGTTGTGAAACATGGCTGCCCCGGTAGGCGGGCAGCACGCCCATGCGTGAAATCTTCCAGATGGCGGGATCGCTGTCGAGCGGCATCCAGCGCAGTGAACCGGCTGGAATGTCGTCGATCAGCAACAAAAAACCGCCGCCGTGGCGCAGTTGCGCTTGCACCTGCTGCGCCGTCTCGTGGTGCCCACTGGACGAGGCGGCTACCTTGCCGGCCCACGCGGCGCGGGTCAGATCGGCCATCAGTTGTGCATCGGCATTTGTTGCTTCGCGCACCACGATATTCATCATCGGTCCTTGTGGGGGGGGGCTTAGCGGATGCGCATGCCAGGTTCGGCGCCCGGCCACGGGTTCAGGATGTAGATGCCCGGATTCGCCTTCTCGTCGGCGGCGGAGGCGGCCATGACCATGCCTTCCGAAATGCCGAACTTCATCTTGCGCGGCGCCAGATTGGCCACCAGCACGGTCAGCTTGCCGATCAGTTCTTCCGGCTGGTACGCCGAGCGGATGCCCGAGAAGACATTGCGCAAACGGCCTTCGCCCGCGTCCAGGGTCAGGCGCAGCAGCTTGTCGGAGCCGTCCACCAGTTCGCAGTTGACGATTTTGGCGATGCGCAGGTCGACCTTGAGGAAGTCGTCGATCTTGATTTCGGGCGCCAGTTCCTCGATGGCGGCAGCGGGCACGGCTGGCACGGTGGCATCGTTCGCGGCGTCGCCGGCCGGTGCGGCGATAGCGGCGGTCGCTTGCGGCGCGTCAAACAGCGCCTCGATCATCTTTGCATCCATGCGCGTCATCAAATGGCTGTAGGCGCCGATGGTGCGGCCCAGCATGCTGTTCGCGACGGCGTCGCCGAACACCTGCGTATCGGCCCAGCTAAACTCGGCGTCGTTGAGGAACGATGCCACGTTCTTCGCCACGCCCGGCAGCACCGGCGAGAGCAAAATCGTCAGCTGGCGGAACAGGATCAGGGCCGTGGTGCACACGTCGTGCAACTCGGCTGTTTTGTCGACGTCCTTGGCGAGGATCCACGGCTTGTTTTCATCGACATACTGGTTGGTGATGTCGGCGATTTCCATGATTTCGCGCAAGGCCTTGCCGAATTCGCGGTTCTCGAAGTGCGCGGCGATGCTGGCCTGGCGCTCGACGATGACGCCGTTCACGTCCACCGTCAGCGCGCGGTTGATCCAGCTTTGCGCGCCTTCCGACAGCGTCGATGCCAGCTTGCCGTCGAAACGCTTGGCGATGAAGCCGGCGCAGCGGCTGGCGATGTTCACGTACTTGCCGATCAGGTCGCTGTTCACGCGGGCGACAAAATCTTCGCCGTTGAAGTCCAGGTCTTCCACTTTCGAGTTCAGCTTGAAGGCGATGTAGTAGCGCAGCCATTCCGGGTTCATGCCCAGGTCCAGGTAGCGCAGCGGCGAAATGCCCGTGCCGCGCGACTTCGACATTTTTTCGTTGTTGACCGTCAGGAAGCCGTGAACGTTGACTTTCAGTTTATCGATGACGGGGTGGCCGGCAAATTTCAGCATGGCGGGCCAGAACAGCAAATGGAAGGAAACGATGTCCTTGCCGATGAAGTGGATCTGTTCCGTCGCAGGATCATTCAGCAAGGCGTCGAAATCGATGCCTTTCTTGTCGCAATAGTTTTTCAGGCTGGCCAAGTAGCCGACGGGCGCATCCATCCACACATAGAAGAATTTACCTGGCGCATCGGGAATCGGGATGCCGAAGTAGGGCGCATCACGCGAAATATCCCAGTCGGCCAGCTTTTCGCCCGCTTCGCCCAGCCATTCGCTGACCTTGTTGACCATTTCCGGCTGCAAGCGGCCTGGCGTATTCAGCCAGCTTTTCAGGAATTCGAAGCAGCGCGGGTCGGACAGCTTGAAAAAATACTGTTCCGACGGCTTCATCACGGGCGTCGCGTTGGTAAACACGGAGAACGGATTGACCAGGTCGGTCGGCTGGTAAGCGGCGCCGCACACTTCGCAATTGTCGCCATACTGGTTCTTGGCGCCGCATTTCGGGCATTCGCCCTTGATGTTGCGGTCGGCCAGGAACATGCCTTTCACCGGATCGAAGAAGCGGTCGACGGTTTTCGTGACGATCAGGCCCGTATCGCGCAGCTTGCGGTAGATCGATTGCGACAGGTCGACGTTTTCCGGCGAATCGGTCGAATACCAGTTGTCGAAGGCGATATGGAAGCCATCGAGGTACTGGGCGCGGCCGGCGGCGATGTTGGCGACGAATTGCTGCGGCGTGATGCCTTCCTTTTCGGCGGCGATCATGATGGGCGTGCCATGCGTATCGTCGGCGCCCACAAAGTGCACTTCACGGCCGGCTGCGCCATCGCGTTGCATTCGCTGGAACCGGACCCAGATATCAGCCTGGATGTATTCCATGATGTGGCCAATGTGAAAAGCGGCGTTTGCGTAAGGCAGGGCAGTGGTGACGAACAGCTTGCGAGTCATGATTGATGCACTTTTGGGATGGATAATAGGACATTTTAACAGCGGAAAGGCAATATGAGCAGATGCAGCGCCGGCAAGTGATGCTTTTGTCTTGATCGCCCCTGGCGATTTTGCGCTAGACTGCGCGTATTGCACATATGTAGTACACACGGAGATTTACATGAGCATCACAGTAGAAGACGTCAAGGCCGCGCTGGCCCAGGTTATTGATCCAAATACACATAAAGATTTCATTTCCAGCAAAACCGTCAAGAATCTGAAGGTCGATGGCAATGATATTTCCCTCGATATCGAGCTGGGCTACCCCGCCAAAAGCCAGATCGACCTGATCCGCAAATCCGTGCTGGCCGCCCTGCGCGTGCTGCCGGGCGTGGGCAACGTCAGCGTGGGCGTGTCGTCGAAAATCATTTCGCATACGGTGCAGCGCGGCTTGAAGCCGATGAGCAATGTGAAAAACATCATCGCCGTCGCTTCCGGCAAGGGCGGCGTGGGCAAATCGACCACGGCCGTCAACCTGGCCCTGGCCCTGGCTGCCGAAGGCGCCACCGTCGGCATGCTGGATGCCGATATCTATGGCCCGTCGCAACCGATGATGCTGGGCATCAGCGGCCAGCCGAAGACGCTCGACGGCAAGAGCATGGAGCCGATGGAAAACCACGGCCTGCAAGTGTCGTCGATCGGCTTCATGATCGATCCGGACGAACCGATGGTGTGGCGCGGCCCGATGGTCACGCAAGCGTTGCAGCAACTGCTGGACCAGACCAACTGGCGCGACCTTGACTATTTGATCGTCGACATGCCGCCAGGCACGGGCGACATTCAGCTGACCCTGTCGCAGAAAGTGCCCGTCACGGGCGCCGTGATCGTCACGACGCCGCAGGACATCGCGCTGCTGGACGCGCGCAAGGGCCTCAAAATGTTCGAGAAAGTCGGCATTCCGATCCTCGGCGTGGTGGAAAACATGAGCACGCACATCTGCTCGAACTGCGGCCATGCGGAAGAAATTTTCGGTGCCGGCGGCGGCGCGAAGATGTGCGCGGACTTCGGCGTGGAATTCCTCGGCGCCCTGCCGCTGACCATGGCGATCCGCCAGCAGACGGATTCGGGCACGCCGACCGTCGTGGCTGAGCCGGATGGTCCTGTTGCCGAGATCTACAAGCAGATCGCCCGCACCATCGCCATCAAGGTGGCGGAAAAGGCGAAGGATATGACCAGCAAGTTCCCGTCGATCGTCATCAAGAACGACTGATGATTGGATTTGGCGCTCCCCGGCGCCAGTCTCAGCAGGAATATGGTTTCATGCAGTCCGTGTTGTTACTAAACAAGAGGAGACATCATGCAATTGACCACCGTATTCCTGCGCCAGGCCGCAGTCCTGGTTGCCGGCAGCCTGCTGGCCGCCAGCGCCTTCGCCCAATCCGTGTCCTTCGTCGAGCCTGTTGACGGTGCGACGGTGACCAGTCCGTTCAAGGTGAAATTTGCCGTCAGCGGCATGGACGTCAAGCCGGCCGGTGACATGACGGCCAGGACGGGCCACCATCATCTGCTCATCAATATGGGGCCGATGAAGGCGGGCGAGATGATCCCCATGGATGATAAACATTTGCATTTCGGCAAAGGACAGACGGAAACGGACGTCACCTTGCCGCCGGGTCAGTACACGCTCACCATGCAGTTCGCCAACGGCGCGCACCAGTCGTATGGGCCGGAGTTGAGCAAAAGCATCAAGGTGACGGTCAAGTAATCGCGCATATTGATTCATGTCGGCATCAGGCCGGGTTCCAGCGATGGTGCCCGGCCTTTTTCATGGTCGTGCTTCTTGTCATCATTGCGTCATACAGTTTGCGTATGCTGCCCGGTGGCCTAACTTTGGATGAGTGCATATGAGCAAGAATTTCTCCCTTTCCCGACAACTGGCGCAGGCGTTGCTGCTGGTGGCTGGCGCGGCGGCGTGCCAGGCGCATGCGGCCAAGGCGCTTCCTGCTGCTGCTTCTGCCACTGCGGCGCAGCCGAAGCTGGTGGTGGTGCTGGTGGTCGATGGTTTGCCGCAAGAGCAGGTGACGCGCTACCGCGACCAGTTCGGCCAGGGCGGCTTCCGCCGCCTGCTGGAGCAGGGCGCGTGGTTCAGCGATGCGCACCAGGCGCATGGCATCACGGTCACCGCCATCGGCCACTCGGCCGTGCTGTCCGGCGCTTATCCGTACCAGCATGGCGTGATCGGCAATAACTGGATCGATCCCGTCACGAAAAAATCCGTGTACTGCACCGAGGATGGCAATTTCCACTACATCGGCGAAGAGACGAAACCCGATGATGGCACCTCGCCCGTGAAGCTGCGCGTGAGCACCCTGGGCGACGAGCTGCGCTATGCCACGGGCGACAAGGCCAAGGTCGTCACGGTCTCGGGCAAGGACCGGGGCGCCATCCTGCTGGCGGGAAAAACGGGCACGGCCTATATGTACATGGAAAAAACGGGCAATTTCGCCAGCAGCACTTATTATATGCAGCAGCATCCGCAATGGGTGCAGCGCTACCAGGCCAGCAAGCCGCAGGACCGCTACTACGGCAAGAGCTGGACGCCCTTGCTGGCTGACAGCGCCTACGCCAATGATGCGCGCGAGGATATCGTGCCGGCCAAGCCGGGCACGCGCAACACCTTCCCGTTCGCCTATTACAGCGACAGCGGCAAGCTCGATGGCGAGTACTACAGCCGCTTGAAGTCCGGTCCCTTCCTCGATGAGCTGACCCTGGAATTCGCGCGCGCCGCCATCGATGGCGAAAACCTGGGCCGCAACCCGGCCGGCGTGCCCGATATCCTCGGCGTGAGCCTGTCCGCACACGACTACGTGAACCACGCCTACGGCCCGGAAAGCAGGATGTCGCATGACCACCTGCAGCGCCTGGACCGCATGCTGGCCGGTTTCTTTGCCGACCTCGATAAAAAAGTCGGCATGGATAACGTGCTGGTGGTGCTGACGGCCGACCATGGCTTTGCCAACGTGCCCGAATTTACGGAAGCGCGCGGCGGTTTTTCCGCCAAGCGCATCGACGGCGACAAGATGGTGGCAAGCCTGAACCAGCACCTGGCCACGACGCTGGGCATCGACAAGCTGGTGACGGCGTCGTCGCTGCCGAATATCTACCTCGATTACGCGCTGGCGGAAAAGAGCGGCGTCCATCGCGCCGCCCTGGAAGACGCGGCGGCCCGCTTCCTGCTGCAGCAGGACGGTCTGGCACAAGTATATACGCGCACGCAAATGGAAGCGGGCGCCGTCGCCACGCGCATGGACACCCTGATGCGCCGCGCCTGGAACCGCCAGCTGTCGGGCGACCTGATGGTCGTCACAAAGCCGGCCTGGTACTTCGGCAAGGGCGTTGGCGGCACCTCGCACGGCACGCCGTACACATATGACACCAACGTGCCGCTGATGGTCTTCGGCCCCCGCTGGATCAAGCCGGGCGCCTATGGCCAGTACGCGGAAGTGGTCGATATCGCGCCTACGCTCGCCCATTTGCTGCGCATACGCCAGCCGTCCGCGTCGGAAGGGCGGGTGTTGACGGAAGCGGTGCGGTAAGGCTCCGGGGCTGTGGTGTTGTCGGGTTACGCGCGGAGCGCTAACCCGACCTACGTCGGCTGCGTTAGCCTGGAGCGAGCGTAGGTCGGATTAGCGGGGCAAAGCCACGCGTAATCCGACAACAGTGTTGGCAAAACCGCTTACAGCAGCCAGTCTATCGGCAGCACCGACAGAATCGCCACCCCCATGCGCTTCCACACGCTGGTGCCCGGCTCCGTGTCGTAGCGCGTGGCGCCGCCGCTGGCGTCGCGGGCGATCCAGTACAGCTTGCCGTCGTCGCCCAGCAGCACCTGGTAGGCGCGCTGCGGGATGGTGGTGCGCATGGCCAGGCCCAGCTGGCTGGCCAGCGCGGGGCTGTCGATGACGAGGCCCATTTCCGTGTTCAACTCGATCGAGCGCGGATCGAAGTTGAACGAGCCGACAAAGATGCGCTTGTCATCGACGGCAAAGGTCTTCGCATGCAGGCTCGATGCGGAGCTGCCCAGGTGGCCGGGCTGCGCGCGCGCGTCGCCCCGTTCCCACGAGCGGCGCGATTCATACAGCAGCACGCCCGCTTCCAGCAGCGGCTTTCTCCACTTCGCGTAACCCGCATGCACGGCCGCCACGTCGGTCGCTTCCAGCGCATTCGTCAGGATGCGCACGCCGACGCCTTTTTTCGCCAGGTCCGCAAAGGCCAGCGTGCCGGCTTTGCCGGGCACGAAATACGGCGACACCAGGTCCACTTCCTTTTCCGGCACGCCCAGCAGGTTTTGCAGGTTTTCCGCCACGCCCGTGCCGGGCCTGGCCTTGTCCAGCACCTTGGCCGGGTCGTCGCTGACCATGCGCGTGCGCGCCCATTCGAAGGGCAGGGTGCGTTCCATCATCTGCCTGACGAAGGGCGAGGTGCGCAGCGCCTGCACGTATTCCTCGGCCGCCCTGGTGTCGTCGATGCGGTCCGCTTCGGCGGCGATGGTGGCCGCGTCGCCCTCGACTGGGCTGGTCAGCAGCAGGCTGGCCGGGTAGGCCGAGGCGCTGTTCCAGTAGCGGTCGAAATCGTGCGAGACCTCGTTGACGACGGGGCCGACGGCCAGCACGTCCAGGTCGGCGAACAGCACGTCGCCGGCCGCGCCAAAATACTCATCGCCCACATTGCGTCCGCCGACGATGGTGGCCTGGTTATCGGCCGTGAACGATTTATTGTGCATGCGCCGGTTGAGGCGGGAAAAGTCGGTGGCAAAGGCGAGCGCGCGCGGCGCGCGGGGCACGAAGGGATTGAACAGGCGGATTTCCAGGTTCTGCTGCTTGCCCAGCATGCTCAGGGTCTGGTCCAGGCCCGCCGTGTTGTTATCGTCGAGCAGCAGGCGCACGCGCACGCCCCGTTCGGCCGCCTGGCGCAGGGCGTCGAACAGCAAGGTGCCCGTAATATCCTTGTGCCAGATGTAGTACTGCACGTCCAGGCTGCGCTGGGCGGCGGCGGCCAGCAGGGCGCGCGCGGCAAAGGCGTCGCGCCCGTCGGCCAGCGGATAAATGCCGGACACGCCGGGATGCTGCGCCACCATGGGCGCAATGGCCGTGGCTAATTTGGTCTGCGCCGTATCCGTGATGACGCTGGAGGGAACGCGGCCTTCCAGCGACGGCAGTGCGGCGCAGCCGGCGAGGACGGCGGACAGCAGCAGGGACAGCAGCAGCCGGGTGGCGCTGCGGAAGGGAAGTACTTGGGCGGGCATGGCGGGCTTTCATCGAGTTGCCCCGATGTTAGCAGATGCGCATGCCCGCACGCGGGCACGGTTTTACAGTTGTTCCAGCGCGATCAGCTCGGCCACCGTCTGGCGGCGGCGGATCAAGCGGGATTGCGCCCCATCGACCAGGTATTCGGCCGCATGCGGACGGCTGTTGTAGTTCGACGACATCGACGCGCCATACGCGCCCGCGCCTTCGAAGACGACGTAGTCGCCCACCTGCGCGGCCGGTAGCAAGCGGGTTTCCACCACGCCGCCATCGCGCTGGGTAAACACGTCGCCCGATTCGCACAGGGGGCCGCCGACCACGGTGGCGCGCTGGGCTTCCAGGGCGCGGCCGTCGTGCGCGATCACCGACATCTCATGGTAGCTGCCGTACATGGCAGGGCGCATCAATTCATTGAAGCCCGTATCGAGCAAGGTGAAGTGGTTGCCGCCCATTTGCTTGGTGGCGCGCACTTCGGCCACCAGCAGGCCCGCGTCGGCCACCAGGAAGCGGCCCGGTTCGATTTCCAGGTGCACGGGATGGCCCAGGTGCGCCTCGATCTGCTTGCGCGCCGCATCCCACAGCTGGAAATAATGGTCCGTGTCGACCGGCTGCTCTCCTTCGCGGTAGGGCACGGACAGGCCGCCGCCCGTGGAAATGGCTTCCAGATCGTGGCCCATGTTTTTCACCAGGTCGACCATGGTGCCGCAGACGGTTTCCAGGTGGCTGTAGTCGACGCCCGAACCGATGTGCATGTGCAGGCCTACCAGGTGCAATCCATGCGCGCGGATGACGGCCAGCGCCTCCGGCAGTTCTTCATGCCAGATGCCGTGCTTGCTGTTTTCGCCGCCCGTATTGGTCTTGTTGCTGTGGCCATGGCCATAGCCGGGATTGATGCGCAGCCAGACGCGGTGGCCGGCCGACACGGGGCCCAGCTGGCGCAGCATGTCGACGGAGCCGCAATTGACTTCAATTTTTGCCGCCGCCACGCGCGCCAGGGTGGCGCGGTCGAACAGGTCGCAGGTGAATACCACGCCGGCGGCGCCATTCGTTTGCGCCGGCGTAAAGCCCGCCTGCAGCGCGCGTTCGATCTCGCCCAGCGAGACGGCGTCCACGTGCACGCCCGCTTCGCGCATCAGGGTGAGCAGATGGATGTTCGAATTGGCCTTTTGTGCGAAGCGCACGGTGTCGAACTGCGCCAGCTGCGCCACGCGCGCGCGAATGGTGGCCGCGTCATACACCCATAATGGCGTGCCGTGTTCCTGGGCGAGTTGGGCGAGGGTGGCGTCTGGCACTGGTTTCATGGTGATGGTCTTTGTCATGTTATGGGTGACGTCGGATTACGCGGGCTTTGCCCGCTAATCCGACCTACGATGCTGGCCATGATGCGGGTTTTCTGTGTAAACATAAAATATCTATTTAGGGTTACCTTATTCATTTATGATATGGCTATGACTATCTCCCTGCGCCATATCGAGGTCTTTCGCGCCATCATGACGACGGGCAGCGTGACGGCCGCCGCCGCCATGCTGCACACGTCGCAGCCCACCGTCAGCCGCGAGCTGGCGCGCCTTGAACACTTGACGGGCTTGACCCTGTTCGAGCGCGAGCGGGGACGGCTGCGCCCGACGGCGCAGGCGCTGCAGCTGTTTGAGGAAGTGCAGCGCGCGTATTTCGGCCTGGAGCGCATCGTCAGCACGGCGGCGGCCTTGCGCCAGTTTGACCAGGGTCAGCTGTCGATCGCCTGCCTGCCCGTGTTTTCCCAGTCGCTGCTGCCGCAGGCGTGCAAGCGCTTCGTGGCCGACTTTCCGAAGGTGAGCATCAGCATCACGCCGCAGGAGTCGCCGCTGCTGGAAGAGTGGCTGTCGGCCCAGCGCCACGATATCGGCCTGACGGAAGTGGGCAATGCGCCGCCGGGCACCGCGCTCGATACCCTGATGTCCGTCGATGAAGTGTGCGTGCTGCCCGATGGGCACCCGCTGGCGGCGAAATCCGTGCTGCAGCCGGCGGACTTCGCGGGCCAGCCTTTTATCAGCCTGGCCGCCGTCGATCCTTACCGCCAGCAGATCGACGCCATCTTCGCGCAGGCCGGCGTGGAGCGGCGCATGGCGCTCGACACGCACAGCGCCGCCTCCGTCTGCGCCATGGTGCGCGAAGGCGTGGGACTGGCTATCGTCAATCCGCTTACGGCCCTCGATTATGCGGGGCAGGGCCTGCAGATTCGCCGCTTCGGCGTGTCCTTGCCGTTCACGGTGAATCTCGTGAAGCCTTTGCACCGGCCCCTGTCGCAACTGGTCGCCCTGTTCGATCAGGCGCTGCATGCCCAGGCGGACGAGGTGAAAAGGCGCTTGCTGCAGCTGTGACGGCCCTTGTGGAGCGGCGGCGGTCAACAGAGTAAAATGGCGTTTTACTTATTCAGGCCTGATTACTTCGATGACCACAACCGCTACTCCCGTCCGTACCCGTTTCGCTCCCAGCCCGACCGGCTATCTGCACCTGGGCGGCGCCCGCACCGCTTTATACAGCTGGGCGTATGCCCGTCACTTCGGCGGCACCTTCGTGCTGCGCATCGAAGACACGGACGTAGAGCGCTCGACGCCGGAAGCCGTGCAAGCCATCATCGAAGGCATGCAGTGGCTGGGCCTGGACCACGACGAAGGCCCGTTCTACCAGATGGCCCGCATGGACCGCTACCGCGAAGTGGTGGCGCAGATGCTGGCCGAAGGCACGGCATATCACTGCTACTCGTCGCCGGACGAAGTCGAAGCGATGCGCGAGCGCA
Source organism: Janthinobacterium sp. PAMC25594 (assembly GCF_019443505.1). Taxonomy (NCBI): domain Bacteria; kingdom Pseudomonadati; phylum Pseudomonadota; class Betaproteobacteria; order Burkholderiales; family Oxalobacteraceae; genus Janthinobacterium; species Janthinobacterium sp. PAMC25594. Next base: position 1,663,274 of record NZ_CP080377.1, on the reverse strand, counting down.
TGCGCGCGGCCGGCGAAAAGCCCCGCTACGACGGCACCTGGCGTCCGGAGCCGGGCAAGACCCTGCCTGCCGTACCAGCGGATCGCAAGCCCGTCGTGCGCTTCAAGAATCCGCTCGATGGCGACGTGACGTGGGACGACGTGGTCAAGGGCACGATCACGATCTCGAACCGCGAGCTCGACGACCTGGTGATCGCCCGCCCTGACGGCACGCCGACGTATAACTTCTGCGTGGCCGTCGACGACTGGGACATGGGCATCACCCACGTGCTGCGCGGCGATGACCACGTCAATAACACGCCGCGCCAGATCAATATCCTGCGCGCCATCGGCGCACCGTTGCCGCTGTATGGCCACCTGCCGATGATTCTGGGTTCGGACGGTCAGAAGATGTCGAAGCGCCGCGATGCCGTCAGCGTGATGGATTACCCGGCGCAGGGCTTCCTGCCTGAATCGATGCTGAACTACCTGGCGCGCCTGGGCTGGAGCCATGGCGACGATGAAGTGTTTTCGGTGGAGCAGTTCTGCGAATGGTTCAACCTCGATCACCTGACCAAGTCGGCCGCGCAGTTCGACCTGGAAAAGCTCAAGTGGCTTAATAACCAGTACATCAAGCAGGCCGACAATACCCGCCTGGCCGACCTGGCGCGTCCGCAAATGGTCGCCGCCGGCGCCGTCTTCGAAGGCGCGCCGGACCTGGCGCAAGTGCTGGGCATGATGAAAGAGCGCGCCAACACCGTCAATGAACTGGCTGCCGCCTCGATGCTGTTCTTCCGCGAGCCGCAGCCGGAAGCTGAACTGGTGACGCAGCACATCACGGATGCGATCAAGCCCGTGCTGGCGCAGTTTGCCGAGCGCATCGCCACGGTGGAGTGGAGCAAGGAAGCCGTTGCCGCCATGATCAAGGAAGTGCTGGCTGCCAACACCATCAAGATGCCGCTGCTGGCCATGCCCTTGCGCCTGATTTTGACGGGCCAGCTGCAGACGCCGGCCATCGACCAGGTGGTGGTGATGTTCGGCCGCGACACCGTGCTGGCGCGCCTGGCAAAGTGGCTGTAATCGCCGCGATGAAATACGCGTAAAAACAGCGTGCGGAAACCGCCCCTATGAAAAGTTGCTCATAGACGAAAAAGGGTATTTGCAGAGTGAAACTTCTTTGCTATACTCTTGTTTCTGCACCAACGGGGGTATAGCTCAGCTGGGAGAGCGCTTGCATGGCATGCAAGAGGTCAGCGGTTCGATCCCGCTTACCTCCACCAGCAGCAAAATCGCAGTCAGGTTTTGTTAGTCGTTGAAGTGGTGCAGATGTTGTTTGGAAGTTCCGCGGTCCCCATCGTCTAGAGGCCTAGGACATCACCCTTTCACGGTGAGTACAGGGGTTCGAATCCCCTTGGGGACGCCAGGTAGTTGTGGTATAGTAGTGGCAGTTGTTTGTACTGATTGTTGTAAGTTCAGGCCCGTAAAAAACAGGTTCTGAATGGAAAGCAAGTAGTGGAACAAAGTCGCCAAGTGCGGCTTTTATTATTTCTGCGCCCGGGGGGTATAGCTCAGCTGGGAGAGCGCTTGCATGGCATGCAAGAGGTCAGCGGTTCGATCCCGCTTACCTCCACCAACAGCGCAGAAGTAAGGTAGCAAACTGTAGTTCCATGGTCCCCATCGTCTAGAGGCCTAGGACATCACCCTTTCACGGTGAGTACAGGGGTTCGAATCCCCTTGGGGACGCCAGTTCGGTCTGGTGTTGTGGTAGTGAAGAAGTAGCAGTGTTTCTGCGCCCGGGGGGTATAGCTCAGCTGGGAGAGCGCTTGCATGGCATGCAAGAGGTCAGCGGTTCGATCCCGCTTACCTCCACCAACAGCGCAGAAATCACATGATAATCAAAGTCGCCTCGAGCGGCTTTTTTTATTTCCGAGACACTTCTCGCCATCCCCCTCGGGGAATATGGCGTAGGTCGGATTAGCGGGGCCGCCGAGGCGCAGCGTAATCCGACAACACCGTCGCCCTGAATCAACATCCATAGTCATGTCAGGTCGCTTATGCGGCTTTTTTTGCGCCTGCTGAAATTGCAATGACACAGTATTTCCATATCGTATGAGTATCTTCTGTCCCATAGGGAGATCTCTGCAAATAAGATGGAAAATAAAACCCCCGGTAGTTGATTTCGTGAATCGCTTCGTGTTAAACTTCGCGCACGCTTTTTTGAGGGGCTAAGCAAAGCCTTCAACGAAGAGTCCGCTGAGAGTAGAGCCAGCACAGGTCCCCATCGTCTAGAGGCCTAGGACATCACCCTTTCACGGTGAGTACAGGGGTTCGAATCCCCTTGGGGACGCCAGGATTGAGTTGTAAAGTGAGTGCAGTGCTGAACGGGCCTGACAAGTCAGGCTTTTTTTGTTTCTGCGATCGCTGCAGTACCGGGTCAGGATGCGGAGTTAATGCATTCAGGACAGATTTCTGTCCCCATCGTCTAGAGGCCTAGGACATCACCCTTTCACGGTGAGTACAGGGGTTCGAATCCCCTTGGGGACGCCAGATTCGCAAGCAGTAAGCAGGTAAAGTAACAGGTCGGGATGCAAAGCAGCGCATCCTGGACAGATTTTCTGTCCCCATCGTCTAGAGGCCTAGGACATCACCCTTTCACGGTGAGTACAGGGGTTCGAATCCCCTTGGGGACGCCAGACCGGCTGAATCAGCCAACAACAAAGCCGCCTGGTAACAGCGCGGCTTTTTTGTTATTGGGCGTCGTGCCCACGTTTTTCTCTTCCCGTTGACTATGCCACTTCCTACCGATCGCGCACCATCCCTGGCCATCTTCTGCAAAGTCGTCGACAACTACGGCGATATCGGCATTTGCTGGCGCCTGGCGCGGCAACTGGGCGGCGAGCACGGCGTGGCCGTCACCCTGTGGGTCGATGATTTATCCAGTTTCCAGCGCATCTGTCCTGAAATCGATGTGGCTGCCGAAGTGCAGCACGTGTCCGGCGTCATGATCCGTCATTGGCGCGGCCAGGATGGCGTGTTTGCGCCGGCCGATATCGCCGATATCGTCATCGAGTTTTTTGCCTGCGACATTCCACCCGGCTACATCGGCGCCATGGCGCAGTGCGCGCCGCAGCCGGTGTGGCTGAACCTGGAAGGCTTGACGGCGGAAGAGTGGGTCGAGGGCTGCCATGCGCTGACCTCGCCACGCCATGGCATGATCAAGCATTTCTTCTTCCCCGGTTTTACCAATAAAACGGGCGGCTTGCTGCGCGAGGCGGCGCTCGATGAAAAAAGGCTGGCATTCCAGGCCGATGCCGGCGCCATGGCGGCATTCCTGGGGCAATTCGGCGTGAGTCCGGCGGAAATGTCTGCTTTGAAAGTATCGCTGTTCTGCTATCCGTCCGCGCCCGTCGCCCAGTTGTTTGGCGTGTGGCAGGCGGGGCGCGAAGCCGTGACATGCCTGGTGCCGGAAGGCGTCGCGTTCGATGCCGTTCAGGCATTTATCGGCGACGATGCGGCGACGGCTGGTGCTGCGCGCACGCGTGGCGCGCTCACCGTGCGCGTGCTGCCTTTCGTGCCGCAAGACGATTACGACCGCTTGCTGTGGGCCTGCGATGTCAATCTCGTGCGCGGCGAGGATTCCTTCGTGCGCGCGCAATGGGCCGGCCAGCCGTTTCTCTGGCATATCTATTTGCAGGATGAAAACTTGCATCACGTGAAATTGCGCGCCTTCCTGCAGCGCTATGCGGCCGATGCGGACGGTGCCATCGACAGCCTGGCGCAGGCGGCGCTGGCCTGGAATGGCGCCAGCGCGGACGCCTTGCCGTGGACGTTGCTGTGGCCCGCCTTGCAGGCCGACCTGCCGCGCATCAGGGCACGCGCGCGGGCCTGGCAGCGGCAGATGCAGTCCAATGGCGATCTGGCAAGTAACTTGCTGGCGTTCGCCGGCGCGACGAGATAGGCGCTTGCCAAAAATTAAGGTAAAATGCCCGGTTATTTCTAACGTATTTTTAACCGATCAAACGCAAGCTTGCGGCGCTGATGGCGCACAGGCGGCAGATGGTCTTCATGCAACCCACTTTTTACGTACATTCCTATGAAACCCGCAAAAGAAATTCGTGTTGGCAATATCATCATGGTCGACAGCAAGCCAATGATCGTGTTGCGTTCTGATGTCAACGGTTCGAGCCGCACGGGCTTCACCTACAAATGGAAGATGAAAAATCTTCTGACGAACACCCCGATGGAAAACGTGTTCCGCGGCGACGACAAGTTTGACGTTGTTGTTCTGGATAAAAAGCCAGTGACGTATTCGTACTTCGCCGACCCGCTGTTCGTCTTCATGGACACCGAGTACAACCAGTATGAAATCGAAGAAGAAAACCTGGGCGATGCACTGCATTACCTGAAGGATGGCATGGAATGCGAAGCCATTTTCTACGACGGCAAGGCTATCTCCGTTGAACTGCCTACGACCATCGCCCGTCAAGTGGTGTACTCGGAGCCTGCGGTCAAGGGCAACACTTCGGGCAACGTCCTGAAAGAAGCCAAGATCGAAAACGCCATCGAAGCGCACCGCCACATCGTGCAAGTGCCGCTGTTCGTGGCACAGGACGATGTCATCGAAATCGACACCCGTACCAACGAATACAAGCGTGTCGTGCGCAACTGATTTGCCCCAGTGCTTGACCATCAAGAAACGCTGCCTTCGGGCGGCGTTTTTTTTGCTTAAAAAATAATTCCCTTTGACAACAATTGAGTTGCAAGGACTGCTATGCTATGGATAGCACATTATTGCGTTAGAAGCACTGAAGTTTCCTGGAGATAGCATGCAGCGTAGTCATATGGTGCGCGACGGCGCATATCGGGGCGCGACGCCTGTCGTGGCGGCCGTGCCGGCGCGCGTGTCGCGCCCCGTATTGGCCCGTGCCACGGCGCCCGCCAGCCCCATGGCCCACCTGCTCGATGCGGGTGTCTTGCCGCAACAGCAGATGATGCGGGCAGGCAAGCTCAGTTCGCATGCGCTGACGTCGCAGTACCTGGCGCGTATCCGCTCCCTGTGCAGCATCGGCGCGCGTGCCTATGCCGGCATTGAAATCAATCCCGATGCGCTGAAAATTGCCCTGGAAATGGACCGCGAGCGGCAGGGGCACAAGGTGCGCGGCCCCTTGCATGGCATCCCTGTCGTCTTGCGCGACAATATCGCCACCGGCGACCGCATGAAGACGCGCACGCAGGCGCAGCTGGCCACGCAGGCCAGTTGCGATTCTTTTGTCGCGGCGCGTTTGCGCGCGGCCGGCGCCGTCATCATCGGCAAAAGCAATTTGCGCCAGTGGGCCGCCGTCAGCGTGCCGCATGCCAGTGCCAGCTGGGCCGGTCTGACCATCCTGGCCGTGGACAGCGCGGCGGACGGCTCCATCGTCGCGCCTGCTTCAAATTGCGGCCTGGTCGCCATCAAACCCACGGGCAGGGCAGCCGCCGGGCAGGGCGGCGAGCCAGCCACGGCGGGACCGATGGCGCCCAGCGTGCGGGAAGCGGCCTGGCTGCTCGCTGCCCTGACGGGCGAGCGCCTGGCCGATGGCATGGTGCTCGACGCCGCCGGCTTGCATGGGCGCCGCATCGGCGTGGCGCGCCACCTGTTCGGCCAGTGTGCCGGGACCGATGCCGTGATCGAGCAGGCACTGCTGGTGCTGCGCGAACAGGGCGCGGAACTGATCGAGACGCCGCCTGCGCCCGGACCAGACGGCATCGCAGCGTTGCTGTGCTCGCATGAGCTCGATGCGCTGGTGGGTCCGACCTGCCATGGCGTATCGCCGCAGTCCGACTTGCCGCACATTACGGTGCCTGCCGGCGTGGTTGCGGGCTTGCCCGTCGGTTTGTCCTTCATCGGACCTGCCCATGGCGACATGCCGCTCATTGCGATGGCCTATGCCTATGAGCAGGCGACGTTGCACCGGCGTACACCGGCATTGCCGTCCAGCATCACGCAGGCGCTGCGTTGACCATGATGATACTTTTCGCTTTCTTTCGATAACTATGCTTGCAATCTTGCTGCTGAGCGCGGCCATGGCCGCCACCCCGACTCCTTTTGATGCCGCGCAACTGTCTGGCAGTTGGTCCGACAGCGTGAATACGAGCAGTGTTTGCGAAGAAGCGCGGCACTTTACGCGCATGCAGCTGTCTGACGATCATCAGCGGCTGGCGATCTTCAACGACCGCACCTGGAAAAGCAAGCTCGGTGAAACCAACCGCTTTGCCGCGACCGTGGTGGCGGAAACGGAGCGCAGCCTGACTTTGCGCTATGACAATGAAACCCGCCTCAATGCCGCTGGCAAGCTGGTGGAATGGCAGTTGATCATCGTCGCGCCCGGCGTGTACCGCTGGCGCGAGACGGGTTGGCCGGAAGGCAAGGTCAACGGCGTGGTCGGCATCCGCTGCTCTCCCTGATGCGGGTGTGCAAGCATGGCATTCTGCTATGCTGCCCCCCATTACACTATGCTTTCAGGAGAAGTCATGTCCGCACGTTTGTTGTCCCCCCTGTTCCTGGCCGCCGCCGTGGCGCTGGCCGCCATGCCGGCGCAAGCGCGTACGCCCAGGCTGTCGCTCATTGAGCAAGCGCAAAGCTGCGACGGCGGCCATACCTGCCCGTATTTCCCCGACGTCTACAAGGCGGACTACGCCTTTCGCACGGCCTTCAATGTGGGCTTGAAAAAAGCCGGCCTGAAGCGCCAGCGCTGGGTGCCAGATGGCGTGGCCAGTCCGCTCAAGCCCGTCGAGATCGACGGCAAGGCGCGCCTGCTGAGCAGCGTCTGCGAACCGCACAATTGCGGCCACCACTACACCATCCTGTACGACCCGGTCGCGCGCAGCATGACGGGCGTGTACATGGGCAGCGACGACAAGGGCGGTTTGCGCACCGTGTACTTCGGTGAGCCCAGCATTGCCGAAGCCGACTTGCTGTACAAGAACTGATGCACGCGCCACTACGCATCTCCAGCGAACGCGGCGAACTGGACGTGCTCATGATCCACCGCTACCTGAGCGAGCAGTCGTACTGGAAGCGTGGCGTGGCGATCGAGACGGTGCGCAAGGGCATAGCCAACGCGCTGAGTTTCGGCGGCTACGTCGATGGGCAGCAAGTGGCCTTCGCCAGGGTCATCACCGATTACACGGATTTTGCCTACCTGCGCGATGTCTTTGTGCTGCCGCCATATCAGGGGCGCGGGTATGGCAAGCAGATGGTGGCCGCCGTGCTCGGCGATGTACGCTTGCGCGATGTCGCCTGGATGCTGGGCACCGACGACGCGCATGGCCTGTATGCGGGCTTTGGTTTTGCGCCGCTGGAGGCGCCGCAAAAATACATGCGCCGCCCCGCGCCATAAAATTATCAAAAAACCTTTAAGTGACAAGATAACCATTAGCATTATTGCACAAAATAATGTTGCATTGATAATGACATCATGTCATTATCTGCGCTCTGCAGCGTGCGCTGCGCTGAGTTGGTAGTGCTGTGCTTTGTCGTCGCCCCTTGGGCGCGGGCAAAGGTGGTGAGCGGTCCGATTCGTCGTCCCTGGCACGTTTTCTCGTCACTTTAAAGGAATACATCATGAAACAATATGGAGCCGAGTTCCTCGGCACGTTCTGGCTGGTGCTGGGCGGTTGCGGCAGCGCCGTGCTGGCGGCTGCCTTTCCCGGCCTTGGCATCGGCTTTGCCGGTGTGGCGCTGGCGTTTGGCCTGACGGTGCTGACCATGGCTTACGCCATCGGTCACATCTCGGGTTGTCATTTGAATCCTGCCGTCTCGATCGGCCTGTGGGCCGGTGGCCGTTTTCCCGCCAATAAACTGTTGCCGTACATCATCGCGCAAGTGCTGGGCGCCATCGTGGCCGGCGGCGTGCTGTACGTGATCGCCAGCGGGCAGGCCGGTTTCGATGTCAGCAAGGGCTTTGCCTCGAACGGCTATGGCGCCCATTCGCCGGGCGGCTATTCGATGTTGTCGGCGCTGGTGATTGAAATCGTGCTGACGATGTTCTTCCTGATCGTCATCCTGGGCGCCACCGACAAGCGCGCCCCGGCCGGCTTCGCCCCGCTGCCGATCGGCCTGGCGCTGACCCTGATCCACCTGATCAGCATTCCCGTGACGAATACCTCCGTCAACCCGGCCCGCAGCACGGGCGTGGCCTTGTACGTGGGCGACTGGGCCACCAGCCAGTTGTGGCTGTTCTGGCTGGCACCCATCATCGGCGCCTTGCTGGGCGCGCTGGCCTACCGCTTGATTGCTGGCGAAAAAAAGTAGGTCGGCTTAGCCCGCAGGGCGTAAGCCGACAATGCCGGCAGCGTAGCTTGTCGGCTTACGCGCGGCTGCGCCACGCTAAGCCGACCTACGCGGCTGGCGTATCGCCTGGTTGCAGGTGAAAAATCAAGGTGTAGGTCGGCTTAGCCCGCAGGGCGTAAGCCGACAATGCCGGCAGCGGCGCTTGCCGACCTACGCGGCGCGCCACTCGCTCAGGTAGTGCTGCGGCGTGCGGCCCAGGATGCGGCGGAACATGGCGCTGAAGGCGCTGGGGCTGGCGTAGCCCAGCGCATAGGCGATGGCGGCCACGCCTTCGCCCCGGTCGAGGCGGCAGAAGGCCTCGGCCAGGTGGACTTGCTGCAGCCATTGGCGGTAATGCAAGCCCGTTTCCTTGGGAAACAGACGGATCAGGGTGCGCGCGCTGGCGCCCGCCTCCTGCGCCCAGTCTTCGATGCTGCGCCGGCTGCCCGGTGCGCTCATGATGGCCGAGCAGACAGCCACCAGGCGGCGGTCGCGCGGCCAGGGGATGGCGAGGGGCACCGTATCGGCGGCCGCCAGTTCCGACAGGATCAGGTGGGCCAGCCAGTCGCCGCGCCCCGCCAGCGCATACTCGATCGGTTCGGCCAGCAAGGCCAGGATCAGCTCGCGCAGCAGCCGGCTCACTTCCAGCACCTTGCAATCGGCGCCATACTGGGCCGCTACCTGCGCATCGATGTACACGGTGCGCATGCTCAGTTCGCTCAAGATGTTGACCTCATGCACGATGCCCACGGGGATCAGCAGGGCGCGCCGGGGCGGCAATATCCACACGCCGTGCCCGGTGGAGACGCGCATCACGCCTTCCGTCGCATACAGCAGTTGCGCCCGCACATGGCTGTGCGGCGCCGTATAGTCGCCCACCGCATATTGCCTGGACATGGCCGTCACGGGGCGCGGCACGTGCTGGTAATCGTGCGAGCTGGTGCTGCGGCTGAACGGCACGCCAGCGGGGTGGGTCTGGGCAGGTTGCTGGGTATACATGTGGGGCGTTGGTTTGTCTCGTGGTTGTCACTTGGGCGACGATTATTGGAAGTTATCAGTTCGGCGACCATACTATACTGGCTTCTTTGCCGGGCCGCCCGCCGAGCCCGATTATTGCGGATGACACATGCATACAACCACAACTGCTCCAGCATTGGCCAAACCCGTGCCGGTGGCCCCCTCGCTTCATCGTTCCCAACAACCATCCGGTCTGGCCATGCACATCCTGGGCGCCGTCGCCTTCGTGCATTTGCTCAATGACCTGATCCAGGCATTATTGCCGTCGATTTACCCGATGCTGAAAGCCGAGTTTTCACTCAGTTTTACCCAGGTCGGCCTTATAACCCTGACGTTCCAGTGCACGGCCTCGTTGCTGCAGCCCTGGATCGGCTTGTACACGGACCGCCGTCCGCTGCCATTCCTGTTGCCGGTCGGCATGTGCTTTACCCTGGCCGGCGTGCTGATGCTGTCCATCGTCTCGACCTTTCCGACCCTGCTGCTCGCCGCTGGCCTGATCGGCGTCGGTTCTTCGACCTTCCACCCGGAAGCGTCGCGCGTGGCGCGCATGGCCTCGGGCGGGCGCTACGGCTTTGCCCAGTCCCTGTTCCAGGTGGGCGGCAACGTCGGTTCCGCGCTGGGGCCGCTGCTGGCGGCCGCCGTCATCGTCAACCGTGGCCACGGCAATATCGCCTGGTTCAGTCTGCTGGCCGTGCTGGCCATCGGCGTGCTGTACAAGGTCAGCCGCTGGTACAGCGGCCACCTGGCCAGCTTCAAGCCGAAGGCGGGCGGCCATGGCCCGAACTTGTCGCGCAACAAGGTGTTGCAAGCGCTGGGCGTGCTGGCGCTGCTGGTGTTCTCGAAGTACATCTACATGGCCAGCTTGTCGAGTTATTACACGTTTTACCTGATCGACAAATTCCACCTGTCGCTCGGCGATGCGCAGCTATACCTGTTCCTGTTCCTCGCCGCCGTGGCGGCCGGCACCTTCATGGGCGGCCCCATCGGCGACCGCATCGGCCGCAAGCGCGTGATCTGGATTTCCATCCTGGGTGCCGCCCCGTTCACCCTGCTGTTGCCGTATGTGGACCTGTTCTGGACGGCCGTCTTGACGGTGATCATCGGTTTCGTGATTTCTTCCGCCTTTTCCGCCATCGTCGTCTTCGCGCAAGAACTGGTGCCGGGCAAGGTGGGCATGATCGCCGGGATCTTCTTTGGCCTGATGTTCGGCGTGTCCGGCATCGCGGCGGCCGCCATGGGCCATCTGGCCGACGTGGCGGGTATCGCCTATGTGTATCAAATCTGCTCCTACCTGCCGCTGCTGGGCATATTGACGGTGCTGCTGCCGCATATCGAGCAGGCGAAAAAATAAGCGGGGGACGCGGGAGGGCTTGACGGCCCGCCCGCGTCCATGCGATATTTGTCCCATGATCACTTTCATCCTCGCTCCAGTTTTTGCATCCGGCGCCGCTGCTGCGCTGTGTCCGTGCGCCTGGCTTCGTGAGGATGCGGCCCGGCGCCGTTAAACTTTTTACTCCTCATTCGATGGCCACAGTGTTGAAAAACCTGTGGCCATTTTCTTTTTCCGCAACGCGCATGAAAGTCCCGCATGACACTTCATTTGTACGATACGTATAGCCGCAGCCTGCGGCCGTTTGAACCCATCGCCCCGGGCCAGGCGGGCCTGTACGCCTGCGGCCCCACCGTCTACGATTACGCGCACATCGGCAACTTGCGCACCTATCTGTTCGTCGACGGCTTGCGCCGCGCGCTCGCGTTCAACGGCTTGCAGGTGCGCCACGTGATGAACATCACGGACGTGGGCCATTTGACGTCGGACGCGGACAGCGGCGACGACAAGGTCGAGGCGCGCAGCCGGCGCAGCGGCGAGTCGGCCTGGGACATCGCCGCCGCATTCACGCGCGCGTTTGAAGACGATCTGCGCCAGTTGAATATCCTGCCGCCCACCGTCTGGTGCCGCGCCACCGATCACATCGCGGAACAGATCGCGTTCATCGGCGACCTGGAAGCGAAGGGCTATACCTACCGCACGGACGATGGCATCTATTTCGACACGACGCGCCAGGACGATTATGGCAAGCTGGCGCGCCTGAAGCGCGATGGCCTGCAGGCGGGGAAACGGGTGGAGCTGGGCGAGAAGCGCGATATCTGCGACTTCGCGCTGTGGAAGTTCAGCGGCGTGCCGGGCCAGCGGCAGATGGAATGGGACAGCCCCTGGGGCCTGGGTTTTCCCGGCTGGCATATCGAATGCTCGGCCATGGCGGAAAAGCACCTGGGTACGTATTTCGACATCCATTGCGGCGGCGAAGACCATGTGGCCGTCCACCACAGCAACGAGATCGCGCAAACGCAGGCGCGCCACGGCACGCGCCTGGCCAATTTCTGGCTGCACGGCGCTTTCCTCAAGACGCAGGATGCGAAGATGTCGAAATCCTCGGGCGATTTTTTGCGTTTGCAAAGCCTGGCGGAGCAGGGCGTCGATCCGCTGGCCTACCGCTACCTGTGCCTGGGCGCCCACTACCGCGGCAGCCTCAATTTCACGGATGACGCCCTGCGCGCCGCCGCCAGCGGTCTGGCGCGCCTGCGCCTGGCCGTGCATGGCCTGGGGGATGCGGACGGCGAGGCAGATCCCGCATGGCTGGCGCGTTTTACGGCCTGCATCAACGATGACCTGAATTATCCGCGCGCGCTGGCCGTGGCCTGGGAGCTGCTGAAAAGCGATGTACCCCATAGCGCCAAAAAAGCGACCTTGCTGCGCTTCGACGAAGCCTTGGGCCTGGACTTGCTGCGCTGGCAGCCGGCGCAGGTGGACGTGCCGCGGCAGGTGCAGGCCTGGATGGCGGAAAGGGCGCTCGCCCGCGCGCAGCGCCTGTGGGCCGAGGCGGACCGCTTGCGCGCACTGGCGCGCGCGGCCGGCTATGACATCGACGATACGCCGCAAGGGCAACAGGCGCGGCCTTTGTGAAGATGTCCTGCATAATGGCCGCCTGATGAAACTGGAGATGCCGTGAAGCGTCGTGTGCTGCTATTGAGTTGTTGCCTGGTCTTTTCTGCCGCGCAGGCGGCCAGCGAGTGTCCGGGCTTTCCCGCGCTGGCCACGTCAGGAGAGGCGCTGCTGGCGCAAGTGCGCGCGCTGCCGCCCGTCGGCATCGACCGCGAACGGCAGGCGTGCGCGCCGGCGACCATCATCGACTTCGCCTACAGTGGCGGCACCTTGTGCCGCTTTGGCGGCGAGATCGAGGCGGCGACGGCCGCCGTCACGCGCCTGGCCGACGGCGGTGAACTTGTCGAATACCTGTACCTGTTCCCGTATGCGCCAGCCACGCATGCGCGTTTGCTGGCGCTGCTGGCCGCGCGTTTTACGCCAGTCGACAAGGCGGCCTGGCCGGCCTTCCTGCGGGGGACCGCGCCGGGCAAGGAAACCACGGCCCTGTTCACGCAGGGCGGCTACCATATTTCGCTGGGCAAGCCCAGCGCAGGCGACCCTGCCGCATGGTATTCGAATGTGATCTTTGAAAAGGTGGATAAACCTGCCTTGGGCGTGCGCAAGGTGTGCCGGGAAGGGCGCGATGGCTGAAGCGGACGCCTTTCCGGCCGCCTTGGCCGGCACTGTGGCGCAGCTGTTGCCCGCGCTGGGGAGCAGCCGGGCACACCCGCCATTTGCCGTGTATCAGAATGGCGAGACCTTGCTGATCCCGACGCGCACGTACTACGACCGCGAGCGGTTGCTCACTTGTACCCGGCTGCCCGGCGACGCGGGCGTGATCGCTCTGTGCCTGGGCACGCGCCACCATGACGGCCATCTGCGCGAAGCGTGTGTAAGCCAGCTGCTGCTGCAGCAGCGGGTATGGACGGTGCCGTTCGTCGTGCACCTGTGCGGCGAATACGTGCTGGAGATTATCGAGGTGATTGGCGCGGCGCTGCCGGCCTGGAATGGAGAAGCGCTGGCGCGCTATCTGCGGGAAAACCCCGCGTATGTGGCTACCCTGGAGCGGCGCAGCATCAGTTACTGGAGCTGCTACTACCGCGGGCGCTATCCCGTGTGGGAAGACTATCCGGGACGCAGGGCCATGGCGGCCCTGCGTGCATTGCAGCAGCTTACGCCTCGATAAAGCGCATCTTGAAGCTGCGGCCCTTGATGTTGCCGAAGTCGCGGCCCAGGGAGTTACCGGCGTTGAGGCGCTTGAAGGCCGCTTCGGCCACCTTGCGGTCCAGCGCCACGTAGGTCATGAACTCGAACACGTTGATCTTGCCCACTTGCTCCTTCGTCAGGCCCGCATCGCCCGTCAATGCGCCCAGCAAATCGCCCGGACGCAGCTTGTCCTTCTTGCCGCCCATGATGCACAGGGTGACCATCGGCGCCGGCAGCGCCTCGATCCCGTCATCTTCCGCCAGTTCCTTCAGGTCGTGCCATTCGGCGGCGCTGTTCTGGTACTGCTCGATCAGCTTGACCCATTTTTTCTCGTTCGGCGCGCACAGCGACAGGGCCAGGCCCTTCTTGCTGCCGCGGCCAGTGCGGCCGATGCGGTGGATGTGGACTTCCGTGTCTTTCGAGACGTCGACGTTGATCACGGCGCCCAGGTCGGAGATATCGAGGCCGCGCGCGGCGACGTCGGTGGCGACCAGCACGGAGCAGCTGCGGTTGGCGAACAGCACCAGGATTTCATCGCGCTCGCGCTGTTCCAGCTCACCATACAGGGCCAGCGCGGAAAAGCCTTGCTGGCGCAGTTCGTCGGCCAGTTCGCGGCAATGCACCTTGGTGTTGCAGAAGGCCAAGGTCGATTCCGGCTTGAAGTGTTTCAGCAGCTTGCCGACGGCGCCATTGCGTTCGTCGAAGCCGATTTCATAGAAGCGCTGCTCGATCTTGTCGTTGTCGTGCTGCGCCTCGACCGTCACTTCCAGCGGATTGACGAGGAACGATGCCGTGGCGCGGCGGATGTCTTCCGGATACGTGGCCGAGAACAGCAGGGTCTGGCGGCGTGCCGGGCAGGCGCTGACGATGCCGGCGATTTCCTCGTAAAAGCCCATGTCCGTCATGCGGTCCGCTTCATCGAGCACCAGCGTCTGCACGTGGCTCAGGTTGATGGTGCCGCGGCCCAGGTGGTCGCGCATGCGGCCCGGCGTACCGACGACGATATGGGCGCCGTGTTCCAGCGAGGCGATTTGCGGGCGCATCGGCGCGCCGCCCGTCAGGGTCAGGATCTTGATGTTGCCGGCCGCGCGCGCCAGGCGGCGCAATTCATTGGCTACCTGGTCGGCCAGTTCGCGCGTGGGGCACAGCACCAGGCCCTGCACGGCAAACCAGGCCGGATTGAGCTTGTGCAGGATGCCGATGCCGAAGGCGGCCGTCTTGCCGCTGCCCGTTTTCGCTTGCGCGATCAGGTCGCGGCCATCGAGCACCGCCGGCAGGCTTTGCGCCTGGATGGTGGTCATCTCGTGGTAGCCGAGCGAGTCCAGGTTGGCCAAAAAGGCGGGCGTCAGCGGCAGGCTGGAAAAAGAATTGGTGGTGGCGGTGGTGGTGTTCATAGGGGCGGAGCCGGTAAAAAGCGGGTGGATGGGCACAGTCTACAGGCGTTCTACGCCCTTGTGCGGATGGTGGTGTGGAAGCCGGCGGCAAACGGCCGCCGGCGCGGGTACTAATTATCTGGCGCCCAGATGGGCAAGCCAGTGAGATCAAGGCCGGCGTCGCGCGTCCACACGGGCAGGCCCGTGGCGTCGGTCGGCTCCAGCAATTCGAGCTGCACCTGCTTCAAGGCCACCTTGCGCGCACGCGCGCGGCGCTGCGGTTCCGGCGCCGGCTCTGGCGCCTCGTGCGCTGGCAGCTGGCCGAAGCCGGGCAAGTCGATGGTGGCGTTGTCTTTTTTATCTCTCATTTGCTAACCTCTGTCCTTGGCCGGCGAAAGCCAAGGGGCGGGCAAGGTGCTGCCCGCCTATGTCTATACGCTTTAACTTCATCCACAAAACAAAAGCCCGGCTACTGGAGTCGGGCTCATTGTTGGAACAACCGTCAGGAATACCTGTCCTGCGGATTTAAGTGCGGCACGCAGTGTATCACAGGCGTGCCGCACCGTGTGGGGCTTAACGGAAGCTCAAGGCGCCAGTCAAGTCGCCCGGCGGCAGCGCGCCGCGTGACGCAAACGCGTCGTTGCGCACTTTCAGGCCTTCGAGCAGCGGCAGATCGTGCAGGCGCGTGATCAGGCGCAGGATCGACGTCGTGTCATAAAAACTGTGGTCGACGGCGCCTTTTTTCGCGTACGGCGAGACGACGATGGCGGGAATGCGCGTGCCCGGGCCCCAGCGGTCGCCCTTGGGCGGCGCCACGTGGTCCCACCAGCCGCCGTTTTCGTCAAACGTGATCACCACGATCATGTCTTTCCACTGCGGCGATTCCTTCAGATGCTGGATGATGTTGGCCACGTGCTGGTCGCCCGATTCGATATCCGAATAGCCCGCGTGCAGGTTCAGGTTGCCCTGCGGCTTGTAGAAGGTCACGGCCGGCAGCTTGCCCGCCACGGCGGCGGCGAGGAATTTGTTCGAGATCGGGCTGTCGCCCGTGCCGCCGTCGCGCAGGTGCTCGGCGCGCGCAGCCGTGCCAGGCGCGAACTGCTTGAAGTAGTTCAGCGGCTGGTGGTGGAACTGGAAATTCGGCTTGCTGCCGCCACCCTTCTGGTCGAGCGCCGCTTGCCAGCCGCCGCCGTACCACGCCCAGCTGACGCCCTTGCGCGACAACAGGTCGCCGATGGTGTCATAGGTTTGCGGTGGCAGGGTGTTCGCGTCGGCCGGGTCGGCATGCAGCGGATCGCCATCGAAGGCGGGGCGGACGTAACTCGGTTGATATGGCGGCGCCATGGTGTTGACGGCATAGCCGTCCGGCGTGAGGGCGCCGTCGTTCACGTACTTCGGCTTGCCATCGAGCGCGGAGGCGGGGCACTCGGGAGAGATCGCCAGGCGCACGCCTTGCGGGCCATCGGACAGCACGGCGATCTTTTTCTTCGCCGCCGTCTCGGCGGCATTGAAGTATTCGTTGGCGCGGCCCGTGACGAGGAACTGGTGGTTCATGTAGGAGCCGCCGAAGGCCGCCATGAAGAAGTTGTCGCACAAGGTGTACTGCTCGGCGATCTGCCACAGGTTCAGGTTTTTCGACGTTTCGCCGTAGTGGCCCATCACCAGGCCGCCGCTGTCGGCCCACGCGGCAAAGCCGTCGTTCTTGCCGCCGTTGATCTGCATCTGGTTGTTATAGAAGCGGTGCACGAGGTCGCGCGTGATGATGCTCTCGGGCAGGGGCTTGCCGGCCGCGTCGCTCAGTTTGTAGGGCGCGTTCGGCAGACCGGAAATCTGCTCTTCCTTGATCAGGTAATCGGTGCCGCCGATATTTTGCTGGTTCGGCACCAGGCCGCCCCAGATCTTCGGCAGGGTGGCCAGCGGCTTGCCGTCGCGGTCCAGCTGCCGCGCCTGTTCCGCCGTGACGGCGGACAGGGGCGCGCTGGTGCCGGGGAAGTTGGCGAACAGGTTGTTGAAGCTGCGGTTTTCCAGGTAGATCACGACCACGTTCTTGACGTGGGCCTTGAGTTTCGCGTCGAGCGAACCCCTGGCGATGGTCTTTCTGGCGGGCGCGGCGTCGGCCAGCGCCGGCAGACTGGCGGCCAGGCCGACTGCGGAAGCGGCCTGAAAAATGCGCCGGCGCGAGGGATTGGCGGGTTGGTCGGCCGGATCGGCTGGCAGGGCGGGGGCGAGGTCCTTCACACATTCTCCTTGGGTGTCATTCGTTTGCTGATGCGCGAAAATTGTATCACCGTGGCCTGGCAAATGTGAAATTTCACGGCTGCGTATCAGCAGTGCTTTTCCCCTGCAGGCAGCAAGGCAGGCAGCGGCGATTTGTGCTGCCCGGTGATACGGGGGGCGGAATGGATCGGAATGCAGGCGGGCGGCAACAGACATGCGAGGCCAATGAGGATCAAAGGACTTTCACTGGAGGCCGCTTTGCTGGCGTCGGAAAAAGCGACGTCGGCAAGGCGGCCGTGCGCTTACACTACCGTTTCAATGCCGTGGAAGTTCTCATAGAACTCGGTGGCGAAGCGTTCGCCGGGCAGTGGGGCGAAATCGTTTTCCAGCCAGGTGGCCAGGCGCGCGGCTTGCGTCTCGTTGCCTGCCCAGATCAAGGCGCTGATCTTGCTCTGAGGCGCAGGCGTCACCGAAAAGATAAGCCGCCGGTGGCCGCGCAGCACCTCCAGCGCCACTGGCGCCGTCTTGGCGGAGGCCCAGGCCAGCGCTGCCGGTGTGTACGGATAGCCATTGATACCTGTAATAACGTCGTCCGGCGCCAGCCCGCTATTTCCGGCCGGCGTGTTGTCGAGCACGTTATAGATGGCCGGTGCGCCCTGGTTCAGGAACATGATGCCCAGCTGTAGCACGGTACTGTGCTGCACGGCAAAGCCCAGTTCGCCAAGCAGCGCCTCCGTGCCCAGCCCGCCCGGATGGCGTACCGCCGCGCCGATCTGTGCCCCCAGTCCTGCGCGCTGGCTATCGAAGTAGGTGATCACATCATCGTTGGTGTAGCCCTCATGATCGGGGCCGCCGCTGAGATATTCCTCGAAGAAGCCGCGGAAGCTGCGGTCCAGCGTCTGTGTGTTCGAGCCCAAGCGCAGCGTGGCATCGACATCGAAGGCGATCAGCATACCCTTGTCGTAATAGTCGATGCTGCTGGCCGGCCGGCCGGGGTACTTGGGGTGATTCAGGTAAGTCGCCAGCGAAGAATCGGCCGCGCTGACGCGCTCGTAGGCGGGCACCGCCCGCAGGTGTTCCAGATAGCCAACCACGCTGCTGAAGAATTGTCCGGGACTGTAGATGCCGGCCCGGGTACAAGACAGAAATTCGTAGTAGCGCGTGAATCCCTCGGCCATCCACAGTCCTTCGCTGAAGCTGCCGCAGGTCAGCGCATGCTGCAATTGCAGCAGTGGCGCGGGCCGCAGGCGCCGCACGTTCCAGGCATGGAACAGTTCGTGGGCGCACACGCGCACGCCGATGGCGTTCTGTGCGGGATCGACGAAGACGTCTTGGCTCAGTCCGCACATGGTGCTGGTCAGATGCTCCAGCCCCCATTCGGCGGCCGGGTTCAGGCTCAGCACGAAGGTGTAATCCTCGAAAGGGAAGGTGCCGAACATGCGTCCAAAGCCCGCCGTCACCTGCGCCACCTGGTCGACGAACGCCTCCACACCCTCGTCGAAACCCACGCCGCTGTCAACAAAGGCAAAGTAAAACGGCGTGCCCTGGACCGTACGCTCGAGCAAGCGGTAACCGCCCATGACGACCGGCGTATCGAGCAGGATCTCGTAGCTGGGATAGCGCCACCCGTTGGCGCCCAGCGGCGTCGCCCCGGACGGATGGTGGATGCTGGCGCGCCACGCTTCCGGCAGCTCATAACTGACGGAGCAGGGGCCTGCATGATCCGGGCTGTGCAGATAGCGCGTGCCCAGCAGCACAGCGTACTCGCTGTCGACGATGCCGGCCTGTTCACCGAATTCAGCCGCATAGGCCGAGGCGCGGTAGCGGACGGTGACGTCGCCCGCGCCGCCGTCGACAACGAAGGCTTGCCAGCCATCGCGCCACAGCGGCAGGGGCGCGCCGCTGTGGCTGTCGTGGGCCTGCAGCTCGAAAAGCTCCCGCGCCAGCGGCGCAAAACTGTAGTCGCCCGGCACCCAGGTGGGCGTCTCCAGGCGGATCCTGCCGCGCGCAAGGTCGCCCGTCAGGCGCATGCAGACAGTCAGTTCATGCCGTTGCGGATCGACGGACACCTGGTAGTGCACGTTGGAAGTTGTGGTCATGGTGGACTCCTGCATGGATTCAGAGAATGGTCGGCGGTATCGGCGCGTACATCGCCGCATCGGCCTTGGCAGCGACTGTCGGCTCGATCTCCAGCGACGCGCGAATTCCCGATTCGATCGCGCCCTCGATCCATGCGTGGCGCAGCGTGGTCCAGTCGCCGGCGAAGTGCAGATTGCCGACCGGCGGCGCGACGTCCGCTTGCAGCTCGCTGAGCTGGCCCGGCGCAAACATCGCCGCCTCGCCCATCGCCAGCGGACTGTCATCCCAGTTGACCGAGTGGCCGGCGATGAAATGCTTGCGCACGTAGTCGCCGTGCACCTGGGCTACGCCGTCCAGCGCGAACTGGATGCGCTGCTCGTTGTTGAGCGAACCCCAGCCATGCGCCTCGGTCTCCCAGGTATAGCTGGCCAACAGCACGCCGCTGGACTCGCCGAAGCCGTGGCTGGGGTAGTAGATGGTGCGGTTGGCCAGGTCCGTCAACGAGCCGCCGCCCCAGATGTTGTCGCGGGTTTCCCAGAAACGTTCGTCAAAGCTCATCAGAACCTTGCAGGCGGAATCGTAGTACAGCTGGCGTATCATCTTGCGCTTGGCGTGCGGCAGCATGGGGCTGAAATCGACCGTGCGCAGGCAGGGCGTGGGCACGGTCAAGATCACGTGGTCGGCGCTGACGCGCGAAGGGTGGCTGTGCTCCGCCAGCTCCGCGCCCAGGCCGACGACGCCGTCCCATGTGGCGTCGTAAGGTTGAAAGTTGAGCTGCGCGCGATCGCCCTTGTCGGACCATTCCACGCTTTGCAGCCATTGATTGAAGCACACGCGCACGCCGGCGGCCTTGAGCGGCGCGAGCCACGCGCGCACCAGATTGTCGCTGCCGCCGGTGATTTCCCAATACATATTGTCGGAGTTAATCAGCGACATTTCGATCAGGTTCTGCACGAACGACAGCGCGCGCCGGCTCTCCAGGTTTTGCATCACCTCGACGAATTCCACGCCTTCAGCCGACAGCAGCGAGAACTGGCGCAGGAAGCCGTTGATCGAATAGCTGTCGTAGCGCGCGATCGCTTCCGGCCAGTTCTCGCGCGGCGCGGCATTGACGAAGTCCTTGACGAAGTCGGTCACGCTGGCCAGTAGCGTCGGCCCGTTCATGCGCTGCTGTGCCTGCGGCAGATTGCTCAGGTCATAACCGAGCGCCTTGCCCGGATATTCATGCTTCAGATAGTCGCCGGTGCGCAGTTTGATGCCGTTGACGTAGGTCCAGGATTGATACGCCTTGAGCGCCGGCGCGGCGACCACGGCGCCGGACAGCACCGCCAGCTGATCTTGCTCCTTGATGGTGTCGCGCTTGACGTCGACCTGGTAAAAGAAGTTGGTCGGCACCGAGTACTTGCAGATATAGGTGCGCAGCAGGTGGTGAATCTGCAGCGGCAGCCGCATCGCGCCGGCTTCGCCGTACAGATCAGCGCGGCCGAAGTAACGTTCGCCGCGCAGCGTGTGGACGCGCCCGCCGATGCGGCTGCCGGCCTCGAACAGGCTTACCTCATGGCCGGCTTCGGCCAGCAGCTGCGCCGACACCAGACCGGCCATGCCGGCGCCGACGATGGCGATTTTCTGCGGCCGCGTGGTTTTCGGCAGACCGTTTTTAATAATGGACAAGTACTCGGCGATGACAGGATCATCCTGCTCGCCCAGCAAGTCCTGGATGTTTGTGCTCATGGAAAGTGCCTTTCAAAAATCAGACGATGGCGTGATTGGCGGCGGGCGGCGTGCCGTCCAGCTTCCAGCGCGTGTTGCTTGGCAAGTCCTTGCAGACGTTGCGCACCGCCACCAGCGTGAAGGTGGAGTGCGGCGCCAGCGGCGCGCCACCGCCAAAGGTGCAGCCGCCGCTGCCGCCGCTGATGCCCGGCCCATGCGGCTGCGGCCCCGGTGGCGAGCCGGCCTTGATTTTTTCGAGGATGGCCGCCAGTTCCGCATTGGTGCTTGCCTCGTAGCCCACGCCACCGAAACCGCGCGCCAGCGCGGTCCAGTCCCACAAAGCCGTTTGCGGCACCCGGCACAGTGGCGCGAATTTATTGGTCGAGCCGGGCGCGAAGGCGTTGGCGTTGATCAGGAATTGCTCGATGGCAAACACGCCGTTGGCCATGACGAACACCACGTTGTCCAGGCCCAGCTCGGCCAACGTGCCGATGGCGTTGCAGCTTTCGGCAAAAGCGCCATCGCCGGAAACGGAGACCACGCGGCGCTTGCTGCCGGCCGCTTGCAGCGCCAGCTTGACGCCGCAGCTGGCCGCTGGCGAGTAGCCAATCGCGCCCCATGCCAGCTGGGCGATATAGCCGTTTTGCGGCGACTTGATATTGTTCAGGTTGTAGAACGTCAGGCCGGTGTCGGCCAGCACTACCGGCGCGTCGCCGTTTTCGTCGTTGCCGAAGGTGTCCAGATAATCGTGGTGCAGCAGTGACTTGAAACTGTCCCAGGTGATCTGCGCATCGCTGGCAAAGGTGGATGGCAGTGGAATGTCCCACACCGGGCCGACGATGGCGGGGAAGGGCGCCGCCGGCAATTTGCCGTCGGCGTTGAGCAGCGCCTGCTGGACCGGCGCCAGCGACGGATAGTTCTGCACCAGCACCGCCATGACGGTGCCATTCGGCCGGCTGATCACCTCGTTGAGGGTGCTGATGAAACTGCCAAGGGCAACGTCGCCCCAATACAGGCCGCCCGCCACGCCGCCGTTCAGGCGCGCCGCGCCCATGCGCACTTCGATGGCCGCGCTCATCGGCAGCGGTGGCGGCAGGTCCGGGTTGTAATCGGTCCTGGCCAGGCCGGAGAAGTTGAAGTCGGTCTCCTGCACGCCCAGGCTGAGGATCAGGTCGGCGGAGCGCACCAGATCCTGCACGTTCTGCTGCGAGTTCTTGCCGTTGTAGGTGCCGGCGAAATACGGCGCGTCATATTCGCTGAGGACGCTCTTGCCGAGCAGGCTGGACAGATACGGCGCCTTCAGCGTCCTGAGCAGATTGGCGAACGCATCCTGCAAGCCGAAACGCGCCAATTCCACGCCGCCCAATACCACCAGATTTTTTGCCTGGAGCAGCAGCGGCAGCGTCGCCGCCACCGCCTCGCCCAGCGAAATCGGCGTTTGCGGCACGGGCGATTTGAGCAGCGGCGGGCGCGAACCGACGTTGCTTAATTTATACGCCTCCATCTGGTTGGCAATTTCAATGTACACCGGCTTGGAATCGGTGATGCAGGCGGTCAGGGCGGCGTCGATCAGGTCGGCGGCATACGCCGGATTGTCGATGCGCACCGCCATGCGCGTGACTTCGCGCAGCACGCGCAGGTCGGTATACGCACCGTCGAACATGTGGTGCCACAGCACGCCCTGGTCGCGTTGCGAATTGAACTGGGCCGCCGACGGCGAACCGTTAATCAGCACCATGGGCACGTTTTCAACGAAGGCGCCGGCTACCGCCTGCACCGCGTTCAGTGCGCCGACGCCATAGGTGGTGGCCACGCAACCGACAGAGCCGGGAACGGCGCGGCCGCAGCCGTCGGCGGCGTAGGTGGCGCACATCTCGTTGTTCGGGTGGACGCGCACCAGGCCGGCGTTGTCAGGCCCGTCGAGCGTCTCGACCCATTCGCTGATGTAGTCGCCGGGAATGGCCATGACGTGGCGCACGCCGATCTCGGCCAGCCGCTTGTTCAGATAGGTGGCGACGGTGTCGACCTCCTCGCCGGGTGCCGCCGTCGGCGCTTGCAGCAAGCTGGCGCTGGCGCTGGCATTGGCCACTGGCGCGGCCTCAGGCAGCGCTTGCGGAGCGCCGAACTGACGCCGGTATTGTTGCTGAGTCAATAAATAATTGTTAGGCATGGGATTTCCTTGATGATCAAACAGGATTCGGCCGGGCGTGTTGGCCGCTCAGATCTGGATGGCGTTGGTGGTCGCCGCGTTCAGATGCTGTGGCGCTTGCCACGCAACCAGGTTGGCGCTGAGGTAGTAATACGCCAGGCTGTTCGGCACCGGCGTGGCGCCGCGCCAGGAGGCTACGCGGGCTTGCTGGTTGGCGCCGATCACCGACGTCACCGACGCCGGGCCTTGCCAGATCTCGTTCCAGAAAGCGCCGACGGCCGCCTGTTGCGGCGAGCCGGCCGCGTAGGGATAAATCTGCTGCATGTCGGCCCCGCTGGCGGGAGTGACGCCCAGGGTTTCGCTGACCACGCTGGTGCCCGACATCACGAATGAAATCTGCGGTTGAATGGTGTTGTTCTTGTCGCTGACGACTTGTGCCGGATTCGGCAGCGAAGCGAGCACGGTCTGGCGCGAGACGGCGGCGGCGTTGGCCGGCGGCGGTGCCTGCATGGCGAAGGCGCCATTCGGGATGAAGCCCCAGGCGTTGAACATGGTGTTGTTGACGGCGGTGTGCTGCACCGAGCAGGTGAACAGCAGGTTGCTGAACACGCTGTTCAGGCAGGCCACGCTGGGCGTCCAGGTAAAGCGCGTGGCGCCATCGTGGTTGAAGGCCGCTTGCACCGCATTCAT
This sequence comes from Janthinobacterium sp. PAMC25594, assembly GCF_019443505.1. Lineage (NCBI taxonomy): Bacteria > Pseudomonadati > Pseudomonadota > Betaproteobacteria > Burkholderiales > Oxalobacteraceae > Janthinobacterium > Janthinobacterium sp. PAMC25594. Next base: position 1,639,618 of record NZ_CP080377.1, on the reverse strand, counting down.
CCAGCCGTTCAGGCCGGCGTCGGCGGCCACGGCGGCGTCGTTGGCGTAGGTGGCGTTGACGATGCCGCTGACGAAGTTGTTGACCGCCGTCCACCATCGCTGGCCGTCATCGCGATATGGAAACACCACCTTGGTGATCGGACCGCTGTTCAGGCCGCGCTTGCTGATTTGCGCCGGAAAGGCGTTATCGTCAAAGCGGTAGTTCTGGTACAGGCTGCTGATGACGGAATACAGGCCGACGCGCCCGGTCGGCAGCACATTGTCGCAAAAACTGCCTTTCTGATAAATGGGCGTGTCGCTGATATCGGCCTTCATGCCGATTACGCCGCTGTTGATGTTGAACGATTTTTGCAGATAGGGCTTGGCCAGGATCACCAGCGCATGGTTGGCCGGCAGCACGCCGGTCAGGATCTGGTTCAGCGCTGCCGTGCCGAACAGCATGTCGATGGTGTGGGTGTTGAACAGGTGGGAGCCGCTGAACCACCATTGCTGGTCGGATGAGGCTACCCAGAGTTTGGCCAGCAGCCAGGCGTCGCGCTGCGGGTCGGCCGCGTCGGTCGGCGTGAAGATGTAGGCGCCGCTGTCGGTGGCGCTGATCTGTATCGCCTGCGGCGTGAGTGCGGCGCCGCTGGCGTCGATGGTGAAGAAGCACAGCGGCGCGGCCAGGTGGCTGCCCTTGCGCACCAACTGGCCGGTGACGGCGGCGCCCAGCACCGGCCGGTAGTCGCAGACGAACAATGCGCCGGCGTTCTGGGCGGCGCTCAGGGTCGCTTGCAGGGCGGACAGTTGCGCGCCGTTGCTGGCCGCGCCTGTCCAGGCGGCGATGTCGTAGCTGGCGGCGTCGGCCAGCTTGATCACGTTGGGGTTGGCGCTACCGAGGCGCTGGCGCGCCAGTTCGCCGTCGTCGGCGACCCAGTTGCCGCTCAGCGCAGCCACCTGCTGTTGGGAGAAGAGGCTCGGATCCCACATGCCCTGGGTAAAATACTGCTCGATGATCTGGGCGGTGGTCGTGCCGTTGTACTGCTGGCCCGGCACATGGTTGGCGATGTAGCTCATCGCCGCGGACACTTGCGTCTGACGGTCGAGGGAGTCCTGTTTGTCGGCGGCCGTGGCCTGCCAGTTCTGCGGCACCGTGTTGATGTCGTCTAGCCACGGCGGCAGCACGCCGCCGAAGGTGCCGCTCTGCGGATACTCGCTGCTATCGTAGTTGAGGTCGGCCGAGGTCAGCCCGCTGTAGACAAATTGTGGCGCTATCACGTCGCTGGCGCGCGCGTTCGCCTCGGGCGCGCTCGCGCTCTTGTACAAGCTGCGCAGCGGTGCGCGCAGGCCGGCGGTGTAGGCGCCGGAACCGGCGTAGGATTTGTTGTCGCTCATTGCATGCTCCTGGAAAAAGGCTGAAAAATCAGTTGGGTTCAGACGGATGCCTGGTCGGAAAATACCTCGCGTGCCAAGGCGGCGATGCCCTCGTCGCCGAAATACGGAATCATGGTCGGCAAGACCAGCCCGCCGCCCAGCGCATCGCGCAAGCGGTGCATCAGCTTGCGGTTCAGCAAGCCTTCCTGGAGCGTCAGTTCCCATACGCTGCGGAAGGCCGAATCGTAGGCGCCGGCGATCCAGTAATGCACCATGTCCAGATGCTCGCCGGCGAAGTGGACGTTGCCCACCGGCTGGCGCGCGGCCAGGAACTTGCGCGTGAACTGTCCCGGCGCGAAGAATTCAAAGCCGCCGCCGGCCAGCGGTTCCTGGTTCCAGGTCACCGCCGCGCCATGGCCCAGATACTGTTCGCGCGCCACTTCGCCGTGCAGCGTGACCAGATGGCGCAGGCAGGTATCGAACATCTCTTGTTCCGAGAGGTGGGAAAACTTGTCGGCGTCGTTCTGCCAGCAATAGCTGGCCAGCAGGTAGGCCGGGCCAGGTTCGCCGATGCCGAACGACGGGTAGACCACGCTGCGCACCGGCAGGTCGGTATTGCTCTGGCCGCCCGCCATGTGCGTGCTATAGGGGCCTGTGCTTTCCCAAAAGCGGCTCTTGAAACCGAGCGCGACCTTGACTGCATTGGTCATTTTGAGCGTGCGGATGGCGTCGTACTTGCTGGCTGGCCAGTTGGCCGGCGTGTCGATGAAGCGCAGCGCGCTGAATGGCAACGTCATGATGACGTGATCGAACTCGGCTTCCTGTGCCAGCGCGCCGTCACCATGGCGGTAATGCAGCACCGGCTTGCCGTCGCGCTCTTCCAGGCGGAATACCTTGGCGCCCATCTGCACGCGTTCGGCCGGGATGCGTTTGACCATCTCCTGCGTGACGCGGTCGGTGCCGCCGTCCATGGCCGACCAGTTTTTCTCTTCAAACGAGAAATTATCGAGCAGCATTTCTGTGAACGCCAGGTCATACACGCCGGTGTAGCTGAGCACGGTTTCCATGTAATCGACGATGGCTGCCGGATACGGCCGCTGGCCATCGCCTATCTCTTGAAGATAGCTGCGCCCCGAATAGGTATCGAAACGCAGCATGCGTTCCCAGGCCGCATCGATCTGGCCGTCGTCAAGCAGCTCCATGAAAGGCGCCAGCGCGGCCGTCAGCAGCGCTTGCGCGGGTTTCAAGCGGCCCTGCTTATCCTTGAAGTAAGCGAACTCGCCGCTGTCGAAGGCGGCGTCAAAGCCGAGCAGCGTATTGTCCTTGGCGACCGCGTTGCGCGTCACCGGCGGACGGCCGTTGAAGCACATCAGGTTGCCGGCATCCTGCGCCTGGTTTTGGTCGAAGAGCACATAGGGAATGCGCTCGATCGGCGCGCCGCCCGGCACGCTGTCGGCGGTCGCGTTGAGGTAGTCCCAGAAATTGAACAGGCGGCTCTGCATCCAGGTGTGCGGGAAACGCATCGCGCCCAGCTCGGCGTACTGGTGCGGCTTGTCGTTGAAGTAATGGGTTTTCACCCGGCCGCCCATGCGTTCGCCGGACGCTTCAAAGATGCGGTAGCCGATGCCTAGTTCTTCCAGCAACAACGCGGCGTACATGCCGGCCTGGCCGCCGCCGACGATGCCGACACGCAGCTCGCTTGCTGGCCGCGAGGCCCGGGCGGCGGCCAGCAGATGCTTGTGCGCACCCGCATGGGCCTGCTCCTGCTGCTGGATGTGTTTGTCCATGGCTTCGAATAACTGTTTCCGGTACTGTTTTTTCAACTCCTGGGACTGCGCTTCTGCTGCTGGCATGACGTTCTCCAAGTCCCGGCCGTCGCCGGGATGCTCAATATGGAATTTCCGTCCGTCGGCGGAAATTGGCGCCGGCACCGGTGTCAAACGGTGCCTTGCGCCAGCAAGGATTTGCCGATCGGCCAGGCATGGGCGCGCTGACGCGCGGCGGCGCTGTGGAAGGCGCGCGGACTGACGCCGCGCACCGCGCTGTGCTGGCGCGACAAGGTATACGCGGCTGGGCCGACTGCCTGGCAGGCGGCCCAGCCGGGCGCGGCCATCAGGCCGAAGCATTCGGCGTGCAGCGTTTCCATGGACAGGCCGGTAGCGCCGGCAGCCCAGGCGATGAAATCGGTGTAGGTCGTTTCGCCGTCGTGGATGCGGGCGTCGCCCAGCGCGCGCACATAGCGCAGCAGGCGCCGGATGTAGGTCTCCAGCTGGGCGCACAGCACGCCCTCGGCCTGGGCTTCCGGCGTGGCGCCATACAGGGCCAGGTAGGCCGATTGCACCGGGGTGGGCGCGGCCACGGCCAGCAGCGTGCGGGCGGCGTCCCAGTAGTCGAACTCAAGACAGAAGGCCATGCCTTCGCAGAGGGGTTCGGCCAGCGCCGTGTCCAGGCCGGCCAGCGGCGACGCGGCATCGTCGTCTGGCGCCGGGGCCGGCCGGCCGCGTGCCGCCGCGCAGGCCCACGCGTTGATCATGCTGAGCAGGGACAGGCGCTGTTGCGCCGCCGGGCAGCGCCGGCCGCCGCACCGCGCGCCGGCATCAGGATCACGCGCCAGCAGGTAGCACGCGCCATAGTCTTCGCAAGCGCGCGCCACGCGCGCCGTCCAGTCGCCGCAATCGACTTCGTAATGGATGCAGACGCGCAGCCACACCGCTTGCAGGTCATCGGCGCCGCTGGCGAAGGGCAGGGCGGCGATTTGCCGGGCGACCTTCCGCGCCAGCGGAACCTCCCGCTCCAGCCAGGCTTGCGCCAGCGCGGCGATTTGTTGCGGGCTTTCCTGTATCTGGTAGCGAGATTGCAGGCAGGCCGGAAAACCGGGCGTGCGCTGCGGTCCGGCGATGGCGTCACCGGTCCGCAACAGCGGCCAGTATTCGGCGAAGGCGCCGGAAGCGAGGCCCTCGATCTCGAACAGCATCCGGTACTCGCGCAGCGCGGCGAGGATGGCGTTGACCTTGCCGCCGAACTCAGGCCATGACTGTTGCAACAACAGCAACGCGCCACGCAGCTGGATCGCGGCGTCCAGGCATTCGCGCCGCGTCAGCAGGGAAAAATCGTGCCCCCACCAGCGCAGCGTTTCAAAATTGACGAGGTCGTGCGCCGCATCCAGATACGCATCCATGCAGCACGCCTGCCGGTCATCGGCGAGGAACACGCGGTTCAGGCCGTCGGCGGCGGCGCGCACGCCACCCATGGCGGCGGCGGACGGTCCGGCGCCGCTGGGATGCGGTAAGGCCAGTTGCGATTGGAGCGCGCTGAGCAAGGCGTCGGAGGTAGCGCGCAGCCGGGAGTCGGCCACCTGCGGCAATTGCTGACGCAGCGCATGGATACGGTAGCGCATCTCCTTGACGTTGTGCACGGTCGGTTTGAACAGCGTCGACAGTACAGGCTGCCGGCCGCACAGGTAGCCGGCAACGGGATTGATCTCGGCCCATAGCGTGACGATGGATGCGGTCGTATCGTTCTGTCGTGTGCTTTCCAGGATAACCTCGCTGTCAGATGGGCCAAGGCCTCCGCGACGATGGGGCGGAGACAAGGACATCTACAGCAAGCGGCGTGCCAGGCCAGACTGGCATGCCGTTCAGAGGGGGAGCGCAGGCGGGGCGGAAAACGCGTGGACGGATTCGTCCATTGCGGCGCGCAATGGTGGACGAATCCGGGAAGGCTAGGCGCCGTACTTGCTATAACAGGCGCGGCTTGGACGAATTCCCATGCGCACCAGCGATACCAGGAAGCTGAAGCCGGCCTGATTCGGGTCGATCACCGGTACGTAAAAACCCAGCGCCGCCTGCAGCCGGGCCGTGACCTGGGCAGCCACGCCAACAAAACCGGTGCAGCCAAGCAGGATGGACTGGGCGCCGTCCTGCTGCACCGCCTTGATCGCCGCTTCCAGCGTCCGCTCGACCACCACGTCCAGGTCATGCAGTTCGGCGACCTTGACGTCAATCGAATGGATGGAGGCGAACGAATCGTTCAGGCCGTAGGTCGGCACGTGGCCGCGCTGCATCGCCGGCGTGCTCGGCAGGATGGTGATGATGGAAAAGCGCTCGCTCAGCGCCAGCGCGGTAAAAGCCGAGGTGGGAAACCCGCCGATGATGGGGATGTTGATGGCTTCGCGCGCCGCCTCCACGCCGCACATGTCAAAGTCGCTGAGCCAGATGCCGTCGTAGCCGTCGTTTTCGATCTGGATGGCCGCCTCGACGACCGGATAGCCATTGTGCAGCAAATCGATGCGGCTCTGAATGCAGTCATGCCCGGCTGTCAGGTTGCGTACCGAGACCGTCACATCGGGCGGTATGACAGGCTCCACCGCCTGCAGCAACAGATCGTTGTACAGACTGGTATTGACCGGCGCCAGGATACAGATGCGTAAGCGCTTGCTCATTGCGCGCTCCCTTCTTCAGCCAGCGGCAGATACGGTCCCAGATAACCGAGCTGCGCCACTTGCGCCATAAAGCTGTCCAGAATCAGGCCGCCAGGTTCGCGCAAGGGCGCCGCCGCCGCAATGCCGATTACGCTGAGCGGCCGCCCCTTGAGCTGCGGATTGAGCGTGCCGTCAGCCTGCAACAGATCGCCGTTGGTAAACACCTGCTGTCCCGCGCCATCGGCAAAATAGGCCAGGCTGTCCGGCGCCATGCCGATCGGCAGGCCTTTGCTGCTGTCCCAGGCCAGCAGCGATTCGTTCTGATACACCACCGTGCACTGCGCGCCGTCGGTATCAATGCTGACCTTGCCCACGTCAAAGCCGCCGGCCGTCTCCTCCTTGATGGAGACGATGCGTCCCGGCCCGAACACGACGCGCGCGGCCAGGCCGAACTTCTCTTGCAGGCAGCGGACCAGCGCGGAGGCGTTGTCCAGTTCGCCTTGTCGCAGCAAGCGGCCCAACTGTAATGCACGGCTCAGCGTGCCGCGTATCGGCAGCGCCTGCGCCAGCTCGGACGGCCCCATGATCCACATGGCCAGGCCGCCGAACTGCTTGAACTCCTGCACGGAGACAATCGGCCGCAGCATCTGTTCAATGATGGCCGCGACATCCTGCTGATGCCCGGTGGAGCCATTTTCGTTGCCGCGCGGCGTGACATCGAGTTCCACTTGCAAGCCGTCCTGGCTGACCAGCATGGTCGGCCGCGGATTGATGCCAGCCGCCGCGAACGTCAGCATGGGCAGCGATGGCACGGCGCGGCCGGCGCCGTCAGCGTCGATCACGGCCAGGCCGAAGTGGGCCGCCACCAGACAGGCCACCGTAAAACCAAGCGCACCGCTTTCGGGGGGCACGATATAGGCGAGCTTGCGGCCGTTCTTTTCCAGATGAGCCTTGATCTGTTCCACCGCCCTGACCGGCCCTTCAGGATAGGTGACCTGGTTGATGGCCACCGGCGCGCCCAGGTAAGCGACCATCACGGCCTCGCCTTCGGTCGCCTCTTCCACTGTGACCACGCGGATGCGCTGTTCCGGATAATATGGTCCCGGCACAAAGTTCTGCGCCAGGTGGCGCGCCGACGTCAGCGTGCCGCCGCCGCCGCTGCCAAAAAAACAGCCGCCTTGCAGCAGCGCTTCCAGATCGGATTGCTTCAATTCAAATGCCATGCTGGACCTCCCCAACAGGTGAAACACAGAGATCCCGGTGCTTGAGCTGCTCCATCAGCTGCAATGCGCGCGTCAACGCCGGGTACGGAACGACACTTTGTATATCGGTAATGTTTTTATCGAGCACGGCGATGGCCTGGCCGCGGCGGCCGTCCTGCAACAGCAGTTCAGCAAGATGGGTCGCGGCGCGGATGCGTCCCGGCACCGAGCCCAGCGCCTGAGCGGTCGACAGCGCGTTGCGCAAGCTGTCTTCGGCGCTGTCCAGATCGCCCAGCATGTGCTTGGCCAGGCCGCCCACACACATCAGTTCGCTCAGATAAGCGCGTTCGTGGTGGGACTGGGCGATGTCCAGCGCCTGTTCGATCAGCGCGGCGCTGTCGGCGGCACGGCCCGCGGCCAGCAGCGCATCGGCCCGTTTCCAGGCCTGGAAGGAGTGAAACAGTGCGCCGCCCTGTTCGACGAAACAGGAGGCATAGGCGTCGCGCATGTGCTGCTCGGCCTGCAACGGATTGCCCAGCGCCGCCATGTGGCAGCCGCAGAATATCTCGCCCACGCCCCGGTAGAAGCTGAACTCGTGCTGATGCGCCAGCCGCGCCAGTTCGCTCGACAGCGGACCCAGCGCTGGCATGTCTTCGAACAGGCAGGTCAGCCACGCGGCGCCTTGCAATGCGATGGCCCGGTCAAACGGGCTGGACTCAAATAGGGTGCAGCGCAGGGTCAGCTGTTCGCGCATGTGCTGGGCCCGCGCCAGCGCGCCGGTCTGGAAGGCGGCAAGGCCGGCAAAGGTCATGGCCAGGCCGAACAGATCGATTCCCTGTACGCTGCGGCGTTCGGTAGGCTCGGCATCGAGCAGCTTGCTCAACGTCAGGCAGGCCAGGGTTTCATCGCTGTCGCCCAGCCAGAACAGGGTGTTGGCCAGCGCAAATTGCGCCTCCGCATGAATTGCCGGATGCCCGGTTGTGTGCGCCAGTTTGAGCATGTCCTGCGCGGTGGCGCGCGCGGCGGACAGCTGCATCATCATCAGTTGCACGCTCCAGATGCCGAACATCAGCGAGTTCAGCTCGACCGAATCGACCACGCCCTGGCCGGCCCGTAGCGCCGACTCATGCTCGGCCTGTGCCTGCGGGCTGTGCCAGCCGTAAATGCCGCGATAGGACACGGCCAGCATGCGGTGCAGTTCAAACCGCAGCTTGCGGCTGGCCTCGGGCGCGCCGCCGCTTTCCAGCAAGGTCAGGCCGCGGCGCAGCGTGGCGGTCGCCTCCCGGAACTCGCCCCGCTCCAACATGCGCCTGCCGGCCAGCAGGCATTCATCGACACCTGTACGGCTTCTGTCGCGCGCCAGCAGGCGCCGTTCGATGACCTTGCGGTTCACGCCCAGCATGGTGGCGGCGGCCGTCTTGCTACCGCCGCTCAGGCTAAGCGCGCGGTCGATCAGCAAGCGTTCAAGCAGCGCCATCTTGTCTGGTGCGGCCAGGTACAGGACGGCGTCGATCAATGCCTCGGGCGGCAATGTCGGGGCAGTGGCGGGTCCGAGAAACGCCTCGAGGATGTCCAGGCTGATCTCGCTTTCGTCGCTGAGCACGGCGATGCGGCTGACCAGATTGCGCAGTTCGCGCACGTTGCCGGGCCAGGATCGCAGCTTCAGCCGTTCCAGTGCCTCGACACTGAAGCGTGGCGGTGTCAGCTCGCGTATCGCAAAATGGCGCACCAGCGCCGGAATGTCTTCCTTGCGTTGATCCAGGCCGGGCACTTCGATGGTGAACACCGCCAGGCGATAGTACAAGTCCTCCCGGAACCGGCCACTGTTGACCATGGCTTCAAGATTGCGGTGCGTGGCCGCCACGATGCGGCCGGTGAACGGGCGCTGTTCTTGTGCGCCCAGAGGCCGGAAAGTTCGCGTTTCGAGCACACGCAACAGCTTGGCCTGCAGCGCCAGTGGGAATTCGCCTATTTCGTCGAGAAACAAGGTGCCCTGCGCCGCCATTTCGAAGTATCCGGGCCGGTCCGCGGCGGCCCCGGTAAATGCCCCGCGGGTGTAGCCGAACAGTTCGGATTCCACCAATTGCTCGGGAATGGCGCCGCAATTGACGTCGACAAAGCGCGCCCCGGTGTGGCGACCGCTTTGATGTACCAGCTGTGCAACGACTTCCTTGCCGGCTCCGGTAGGGCCGGTGATGAGCAGGGTATGGTCGGTCGGGGCTATGCGGGCAATCAGTTGCAGAACTTTCTGGAAGGCGGCCGAATTCCCGATTGCGCGAGTGGACGGCTCGGCAATGGGCACGACGGAGAATCGCCCAGGTTCCGGGTGCGCAGTCATGATGGCTGCGGGAGAAGATTATTGGCTAAGGCATTTGCAATCCAAAGAATCATAAAAGTTGTATAAATATTTATAATTAAATAATCGTGTGGGCATATTGGAAGCTAAAGTTACATTAATGTTTTCAAAAAAGACTCATCAATTGTCACAGTTTTAGTGTTGTTGTTATCTTGCTACGCATTCATGCGGGTCTTGATGCGATTGCAGGCTTGCAGTCAAGAATATTCAATATAGTTGGGAAAGTTTGGGCGCGCGATGGCCGCCGGCATCGGAGGGGGAGTCCGAAGTTAGGGAGATAAGCTGTTCGTTTGCCCGCATATACACAAGTCCGCTCCAGCCAGGGATTGTGCTTGCAAGATACTACCGAACTGGATTTCAACGGACAGCAGGCATTCGGCTTGGGGCCGTTAAGCTATGCAGCCCAGCGCGGGATGTGCCTGCACCCGACCTACGTGGTGCCGCCAGATCGCCAACCGCCGGGCAACGTCAGAGTTGTGTATGACGAGGTGCTTTAGAATTGATACCGCACGCTCAACGCCACCTTGCGCGCCGGGCCATGCATGCCCGAGTACCACCAGTCCGACACGGAAGCCGTGTACTGCTTGTCGAACAGGTTGGCCACGTTGACGGTGGCAGAGAGCTTGTCGTTGACGTCGTAGCGCGCCATCAGGCTGGCCACCGAGTATGCCTTCTGTTCCCAGTGCAGGGTACTCTTGATCTGCCATGCCTCGATGTCGGAATACACGCGGCTTTGCCAGTTCATGCCGCCGCCCACCGTCAGGCGATGCAGCTCGCCGGGCAGCCGATAAGTGCTCCACAGCTTCACCAGGTGGCGCGGGAAGGTGGTCTGGATCGCCTTGCCGGCATTGTTTTCCGTCTGGCTGTACGACCACGAGGCCGACACATTCCAGCTTGGCGTGAGGGAGCCCGTCGCTTCCAGGTCGAGGCCCTTGGTATCGGCGCCCTTGATGGTGCGGAACGCCGGATCGTTGGAGCCGGGCAGGGTGTGGCCCGGATCCGTTTCAGCCAGGTTTTTCTGGCGGATCAGATACAGCGCGGCGGACGTGTTCAGGCGGCCATCGAACCAGCCGCTCTTGATGCCCGCCTCATAGGTCTTGCCTTCGCGCGGCGCCAGCAGCTTGCCGTAGCGGTCTTGCGAGGCTTGCGGCTGGTAGATGGTGGAGTAGCTGGCGTAGGCGCTGTGCGTGGCGTCGATGTCGTAGACCAGGCCGCCGTACGGCGTGAAGACGCTGCTGTCCGAGGCTGGCGAGGCGCTGAAAAATTGCGCGGCAGGCGCGTCCGCGATGTAATTCTCGCTGTAGCGCAGCACCTTGGCGCCGGCGATCAGTTTCAGGCGCTCGGAGAGGTTGAAGCGGCTGGCCGCGTAGGCGCTGGCCTGGCGGCGCGTGCTGTCGTAGGTGACGAAGGTATCGCCAAACACGGGCGTTGCCATGCGATTCCAGCGGTACAGGTTGACGGGCTGGCCCTGGATGTGCGTGTCGCGGCGGCCATCCGTCGTGCTTTGAAATTCGTTGTAGTCCATGCCCAGCACCAGTTCGTGCTGGCGGCCGAATGCGTTGAACGGTCCGCGCACGTTGACGTCCACGCTGTTGACCTGGAGCTGGTAATCGCGGTAGTCGGCGCTCATGCGCAGGCCATCGCCCGTGGCCTGATCGGCAAAGGCGCTACTCACGTTGATGAACACGGAGCGCTCTTCCTGCGACGACTGCACGCGGCTGGCCGAGATTTTCAGCTTCCAGTCGTTTGCCAGCGCGTGTTCCAGGGTGGCGAAAAGGTCGGTCGAATTGCTGCCGAAGCGATTCGACGCGGCCGCCGGGCTGAAGGAGCGGGGCAGGTCCGTCATTGCGCCATTGCTGTAGAACAGGGGAAAGCCCAGGTAGGACAGCGAACCTTTCGAGCGCTTGCGCTGGTGCGTGATGCCGGCCGTCAGCTTCGTGTCGCGTGACAGGTCCGCCTCGATCACGCCATACACGACTTTTTTGTCGTGGCTGTAGTCCTTGATGATGCTGTCGGTTTCTTCATACACAGTCACCAGGCGGCCGCGCAGGCTGCCCGCCTCGTTCAGCGGGCCGGCTACGTCGGCCACGCCGCGCCGTTCATTGCGGGAAGCCAGTTCGCCCTCGACGGAGGCCTGGAACTGCGCCGTCGGCTTCTTGCGCACCATGTTGATGGCGCCCGAGGCATCACCCGCGCCCGTCATCAGGCCCGAGGCGCCGCGCAGCACTTCGATGCGGTCGTACAGCGCCATGTCGGCCAGGCTTTGCGACGGTATCGCATTGAGGCCCAGGTTTTCCGAATGCGTGCTGACGCCATCGAGCTGGTAGTTGGTAATCGCATAGCCGCGCGAAGTAAAGCCGGAGCGTTCGCTGCCCAGCGAGAACAGGGTGATGCCCGGCGTTTGCGCCATGACCTGCGCGATGGTGTTCAGGCCCTGGTCCTGCATGCGCTGCTGCGTGATGACGCTGACCGACTGCGGCGTTTCCCGGATCGACAGACCCAGCGGCGTGGCCGTGGAAACCGGCAGGGTGGAGACATACGCGCCCGTGCCTTCGGTGGCATCCTGCTGCGCCTTGACCGACACTTCCGGCATCATGGCGATGGCATCCGCGCCGGATTCCACCTGGGCCTGGGCCGGACGCAGCACATAGCTGCCGTTGGCGCTGCGCTCGGCCTTCAGGCCCGTGCCGCGCAGCACGCCGTTCAGGGCGGCCAGCACGTCGTGGCGGCCCGTGAGGCCCGCCGAGGTCTTGCCGCGCGTCTGTTCCGGCGTGAAGCTGAGGATGACCCGGGACTGGCTGGCGACCTGGCGCAGCGCCGCCGCCAGGTCGCCGGCCGGCACCTGGAAGTCGAGGCTGGCCGCTGGCACCGCGGCGCTTTCCTGCGCCAGGGCTGGCGCCTGGGCGTTCAGCAACAGGGCCGAACCGATGCAGATGAGCTGGATAGCGTACGCCATGCGCTTGATGCGCGGCTTGGAATGAATGGCAGGAGACATGGTTACCTTGTGGTGTAGTCGTCAAAAAGAACGTTGCCTACACAGGTCACGCGAGAAACGAAATCGGGTAAGGTTTTTTTGCGGTGGACTCACAATAAATGTTTAATGCTGCCTGCGCGCTTCCACCTGCACCCAGTAGCGCGTGCGCAGGCGCACATCGACGGGCAGGGAGTCGGGCAGCGACAGCAGCACCGCGTCCAGGTCGGCCAGCGGGAAGACGCCGGAGATGCGCAGGCCGGCGACGGCGTCGTCGCAGCCCAGCAAGCCGTGGCGGTAGCGGCTCAATTCATGCAGGAAGTCGCGCAGCGGCATCGCGTCGGCCAGCAGCAAGCCCTGGCGCCAGGCCCAGATGTCGGGCGAGACGGCGTGCGCGGGCAAGAGCTGCCGCGCCGTCATGCCGCCGCCCTGGCCCGCATGGATCACGCGGTTGCCGTCGCCATGGCGCGGCATCAGCCGCACGGCGCCTTCCTCGACGGCGACCACGGTGCTGCCCTCGGCCTGGCGCACCGAGTAGCGCGTGCCCAGCGCCTGTGCGTAGCCATGCGCGGTTTCGACGAGGAAGGGGCGGTAGGGCCGGCCTGTTTCGCGGGCGGTGGCGATGAATGCCTCCCCTTGCACCAGTTGCAGCAGCCGTTGCGTGCCGCTGAAGCGGATGTTCACGGCGCTGCCGCTGTTCAGGTGCAGACGGCTGCCGTCGGGCAGGCTCAGCTCGCGGCGCTCGCCCACGCCGGTCGACAGGTCGGCCAGCGCGGCGCGGGCCATGTCGGGCGCATATTCCGAGCGCGCGCCGAACCAGCCCGTGAGGCCGATGCTCGATACCCACGCCAGCAGTTGCAGGCTGTTGCGGCGCGAGATCGGCGAGGCAGGATGCCGTGCCAGCGCCGTGCGGCACGCCTGCGCATCGAGTTCGCGCAAGCCGCCGCTGGCGCTTTCGATGTGTTTCCACGCCCGTTCATGGTCGGGGTGCGCCTGGCGCCACTCTTGCCAGGCCGATTTTTCCGCCGGGGTCGTTTCGCCGCTCATCAGGGTGGCCAGCCATTCGGCTGCCTGCATGGCGATGGCCAGGTCGATGGGCTGGCCCAGTGCATGGACGGTGGCGGTGCGCATGTCAGGACGCGGCAAAATCGGGCACGGCAAAAAAGCACAGCAGATTGGCCTTGCTCAGGTATTTTTTGACGGAATGCGTGGTGGTGTCCAGTTCGGCGGCGATCTCGGCATAGCTCATGCCGTCCAGGTGGGCCAGCAGGAAGGCGGCCCTGGCCTTGGTGGAGAGCTGGTCCAGCGCGCGGTCGATCAGTTGCAGCGATTCGAGCAGGATGGACATCGCTTCGGGCGAGGGCGTGCAGGCTTGCGGCTGATGCAGCAGGGCGTCGAGGTAGGCCCGTTCCAGTTCTTCGCGCCGGCAGTGATTGGCCAGCAGGCGCCTGGCGATGGTGGCCAGGAAGGGGCGCGGCTGCGCGATCCCGGCACTGCCGCGGGCAAGGAAAATCTTGAGGAAGGTATCCTGCGCCAGGTCGCCCGCCAGCCCCGTGTCGTACAGGCGACGCTTCAGCCAGTGCAGCAGCCAGGAATGGTGCTCGGCATACAGGGCCTGGAAGTCGGACGGCGGGGACGGGGCGGACGGCATGCGGACAGGGCACCTCAATCTAAATGAGAATTGTTCTCATAATAGCGCAGCGGCGCACGCCAGGCAATCAGGAAAACGCGGCGTTGCTGAAATGCGACTGTGCGCGCGGGCCGCACGCGGTGGTGGCTTTGCGCCTGCGCACGGCAGATGTAAAAGTTTCCTTGGCGCAAGCTTTCATGTGAGAAAATGCGGCTTGTCGATGTGGTGCGGAGCGCAAAATGATGTGGATGGTTGGCGGTGTCCTGGTTCTTTTGGTCGCCAGATTTTTATGGTTGGCCTTTTTTCATCGGGTCAATGCGATGTCGCGCCAGGCGGAACTGATGAACTGGCTCGACATCGGCCGCGTGTCGAATGCCGATGGCGGCAAGGATATTTTGTTGGCGAGAAATGAGCGCGGCGCCCGGATCGACTGGCGCACGGGCGAGGTCTGGTTGATGAATCCCAAGGTGGAGGAGCCGTTTGCCGACTTTCTCGCCGTCGAGCGCTGGCTGACGTTGCGTGACATGCCGATGGTGGACAAGCCGGCGCATGCCGCTCCCGCGCCAGCGGAGCCGGAACCGGCGTCTGAGCCCGGCCCCGTGCGCGACACCTTGCCGGCCTTCCAGCAAAAAGTCGATGCTTGCCTGGCCAAGGCGGAAGGTGGCCAGGAATTGTTGGAAACCAAGCAGGCTTTCGAGGCGGGCAGCGAGCCTTACCTCGAGGCGTCGACGGAATTGAGCAAGACCGCGCTGGAACTCGAAGTGTCGCCGGCCATGGTGGCCACGTTTCATATCAGCGCCTTTGCCGCCCTGGCTGAAACGGCGGGCACCGACAAGCTGGAACGGGTGGCGGCCAGCCTGCACGCGGCGGCCAGGCAGATCCGGGCCAGCGTCACCGCGTAAAAGTATTGACAGTATTGACCCGGCCTGGAATGAAAAAACCGCTGCATCCCTTGCAGGAGTCAGCGGTTTTTATGTATTGGTTGCGGGGACAGGATTTGAACCTGTGACCTTCGGGTTATGAGCCCGACGAGCTGCCAGACTGCTCCACCCCGCAGGCAAATTATAGCGGGGTTTGCTGCAATGCGCAATGGCCAGGGGCATTGCGCAGAAAAGGGGGGCAAGGCAGCGGCACGGCCGCGCCATTGCGGCGCAGGCATCGTCGTGTGATTCATGCCGCCGTCGAGCGGATGGCGGCGGCCAGGCGGCGCAGCGAGTCTCGCGTCTGTGGATCGGAGGCATTGGAATACAGCAGCACGTCCAGCGTGGGCAGGGCCGGTAGTCCGAACTTTGGCCCCGCATCCATCGTTCCCGCGGGTGCCACCCGGCACCCCAGCGCCGCAATGGCGAAACCTGCCGCAATGGCGGCGCCGATGGTGGCGATGCCGCCGCCGACGAAAACCTCGGTCCACGCGATGCCGTGCTCCTTGAGCGCGGCGAGTGCAATGCTTCTTACCCGGCAAGACTCGGATTGCGCCGCGAGACGCAGGGGCTCGTCCGGGTGGTATGCGAAGCCGGGGGCGGCCATCCAGCCAAAGCGTTCTTCGAGTATCACGTCGCCACCTTTGCGCAGATGGTCATGCCCCAGCACGATGGCGGCATCGAGCGTGCCGCGATCAAAGCAGGCGAGCACTTCGTGCGATGCGGCGATGCGTAATTCCAGCACCAGATCCGGCTCGGCGTCGTGCATCTGTTTCAGCAACAGTGGCAGTTCCGCGCCGACGATGTGGTGGCTGATGCCGATCACCAGCCGCCGCTTGCCGACGCTGAACGCGGCAAGGGCGCCTTGATGGGCGGCTACCAGCTTGCGCGCTGCGACCATGAACTGGTGTCCGTCCGCAGACAGGCCCACCAGGCGCGGCGTACGCTCCAGCAAATGCCGGCCGAGCATCTTTTCCAGTCGCTTGATCTTCAGGCTGACGGCCGACTGGGTGGTGTCGAGCGCCTCGGCCGCGCGCGTGAAGCTCTTCAGTTCCGCTGCCAGAACGAAGGCTTGCACGGCCTCGATATCGAGCGTCTTCACGGATAATCATTTAAAAAACGAATCATTGAAATATGGTGCCATGTGTTTTCAATATGGTCAATAGCGCCTATCGTTAGCTATCTCAATCAACCATCAGGAAGGAGTCACGCATGCCGATGACACGCGTATCCCTGCGGCGGGGCAAGCCCGCCGCCTATCGCCAGGCCATACTCGATGGCCTGTATCTGGCCATGCGCGAAACGTTTGACGTGCCGGACGATGACCGCTTCATGACGATCAGCGAGCACGACGAAGACGATTTCAGCTACGGCAAGTCGTATCTTGGCATCGCGCGCAGCGACGATCTCGTCATGATCCAGATCACGGTCAGCAAGACCCGGACGATAGCGCAGAAAAAGGCGCTCTATGCCCGGATTGCCGAGCGCCTGTCCAGCAGTCCCGGCCTGCGTCCCGAGGACATTTTTATCAACCTCGTCGAGGTGGCGCCTGAAAACTGGTCGTTCGGCCATGGCATCGCCCACTACGCGCCGCGCGACGCATAAGCGATGCAGATATGAAAAAACCGCTGCATCCCTTGCAGGAGTCAGCGGTTTTTATGTATTGGTTGCGGGGACAGGATTTGAACCTGTGACCTTCGGGTTATGAGCCCGACGAGCTGCCAGACTGCTCCACCCCGCAGCCGAATTATAGCCGGGTTTGCTGCAATGCGCAATGGCCTGGTTTCAGACCCTCGATTATGCCGCCGCCAGGCGCCACAGCGACGTGACTTCCTTCGAGCGGGCCGCGTGCAGGCTGTCCGTGGCGTCCTGCGCGCGCGGGTGCGTGGGTTTCACGTCCAGGCGGTCGACGACCTTCAAGCCTGCCTGCGCTATCCATTCGAGCAATTGCGCGCGCGGCCGCAGGCCCAGGTGCTCGGCCAGGTCCGACAGGATCAGCCAGCCTTCGCCGTTGGCTTCCAGGTGAGCGGCCAGGCCGGCGAGGAAACCGCGCAGCATGCGGCTGTCCGGATCGTAGACGGCGTATTCGATCGGCGAGCTGGGGCGCGCGGGCAGCCATGGCGGATTGCATACGATCAGCGGCGCGCGGCCGGCGGGGAACAGGTCGGCCTGCACCACATCGACCTTATCGAGCAAATCGAGGCGCGCCAGGTTTTCGCGCGCGCAGGACAGGGCGCGCGGGTCCTGGTCGGTGGCGACGATGCGTTGGATGCCGCGCTGCGCCAGCACGGCGGCCAGCACGCCCGTGCCGGTGCCGATGTCGAAGGCCAGACTGGCGCGCGCGGGCAGTGGCGCGTCCGCCACCAGGCCCACGTATTCGCCGCGAATCGGCGCGAACACGCCGTAATGCGGGTGGATGCGCTGGCCCAGGGCCGGCAGTTCCACGCCCGTGCGGCGCCATTCGTGCGCGCCAATCAGGCCCAGCAGCTCGCGCAGCGAGGCGACGAACGCTTCTTCGCCACGGCCATACGCTTCATTGCACGCCAGTTTCACGTCCGGCGCGCGGCGCAGCGGGATCGTGTAGTCGGCGTCAAAAGGCAGCAACAGCATGGCCAGGGTGCGGGCGCGCTGCGACTGCGCCTGGCGGTGCAAGTGAAACGCTTCCGTGGCCGATGGTTCCGGTTGCGC
This sequence comes from Janthinobacterium sp. PAMC25594, assembly GCF_019443505.1. Lineage (NCBI taxonomy): Bacteria > Pseudomonadati > Pseudomonadota > Betaproteobacteria > Burkholderiales > Oxalobacteraceae > Janthinobacterium > Janthinobacterium sp. PAMC25594. The sequence goes on along the minus strand of NZ_CP080377.1, from coordinate 1,622,078 downwards.
CAGTTTGGCGGCCTTGGCCTTTTTGCTCGGTTTGTCGTTCTTGTGGTCGGCGCGCCGCGCCAGCGCCTGCAGCAGCTGGCGCGCGTTCTGGAAGTCGCCGCGCCACAGCATGGCCGTGCCTTCGCAGGCCAGGCGGTAAGCCTGGTCGGCCGTCGTGCGGTCATCGGCGATGACGACGCGCTTGGGCGGCGGCATGCCGCTTTCCGAGCGCCAGCGGGCCGAATGCTCGGCGCCGTTTTCGCTCCAGTGGATCTGCGGATGAACGGTAGGGGAAGAAGTGTCGGACATGGGATTCAATCGATAGAAGGGGGCGCGCGGCATGGTCGCCTGCGCAGGCCGTCTTCCATTATACGTCGCTGGCCGTGCCGTTAGCAGTGTCCGTGCCATAGGCGAGTGCCAGCGCGCGGGCGCGCGCCTGCTCTTCCGGCGTGGTTTCCACGGCTTTCTTGTCGGCTTTGACCGCCGCGTCCGGCTGCACCAGCTTGAGCAAGCGCAAGCTCAGGCTGCCTGCCAGGTCGCCATCCTTGCCGCTGGCGCTGGCGCCATCGGCGTTGCTGTTGACGTTGTTATTAAAAATGTTGCTTTGCAATTGCTGGCCCAGCAGCTTGAACAGGTCGCGCAGATTGCCGGCAAAAGTCGTGGCGGGCAACTCTTTGGCGGGCAGGGCGGCGTCATCGGGTGGCGGAACTTCCTGCGCATCATCTTGCGTTTGCACCAATGCGCCCGCGCTGATGTTCGATTGATATTGCACTTCCAGTTCGAAGTCGAAGGTCTGGCCATCGGCCGTGGTGATCTTGCCCTTGCCGATGAAATGCGCGTTTTCATCGAGGCTGAAGGCGGCGGCGGCGCGGCTGCTGCCGGCGCCCGAAACGCTGGCACTGCCGCTGCTGAAGCTGGAACCGGCTTGCAGGTCGACCGAATCAAAGGCGATCGTGGCGCCGTCGCCGAACAGCTGGCGCGTCATGTTGCCAAGAAAATCTTGCGCCACATCGACGGTGGCGTTGCCCAGCGCATCGGTCCGTTGCGACAGTCCCTTGGCCGACAGGTCCAGGCCGTTTTTTGACAGGGCCACCACGTCTTGCGCCGTGCGCTGCATCAGGGGCGAAGCGGCCAGGCCCATGGCGCCGCTTCCTGTGCGGGACGGCTGCTGGCCAGCCAGCGTATTCGCGGCGGGTTGACGACTGGCAAGGGCGGGAAGCTGGGACATGGCGGTTTCTCAGTGAGCGAAGTACCGTTATTAACGGCGTTCTACGCCCATTCTTTAACCATTAGTGGTGGTGCGCCCAGTTACCATCCGCCGACTCCAGGTAAGACTTGACGGCATCGGCCTGGCCCGTGGCGTGGCGCTTGAGTTCGCCGCATGCGCAAATGCCCTGATATGGCTGGATATGCGAGCAGGCAGAGACTTTTTGCAGGTAGACCTGCATGGATTTGTGACATTTTACGCACTTGAAGGTGAGGCTGCGGGCGGCTTTCATGGGTTTCCTTGAATTGTTGCGGGGCGTAGGCGGTGCCTGCGCGAAGGCGGCGATTTTAACGCACTCCGGCCATCGTTACACGTTGTTGCATCTGCGCCACGCGCACGTCAACTGAATCCGCGCCATGACGTTGAGCGTATATAGGAGGTCGTCTGACCGCCGTTGAAGAGGTAGCACCATGGACAAGCATGACAAGGAAAAGCCTGTACAGCCCGCCAAGGAGCTGGTCAGGAAGTGGCTGAAAGCGGAGCTGGCCCAACGCCGGCCCCCGCCCGACCCCGAGCAGATCCGCCGCGAACTGGGCTGGGATCTGCTCAGGCTGGGCCGCGAACCTGTGCCACGCTAGCGCACCGTCACCACGCTCTTGCCGCCGGAGCCGGGCTGGACCAGGATCTTGGTGGCGATGCGCTCCGTCATTTCCTGGACGTGCGAGATGACGCCCACCTTGCGGCCCATCGCTTGCAGGCCGTCGAGCGCATCCATGGCCACGCGCAGGGTTTCCGTGTCCAGGCTGCCGAAGCCCTCGTCGATGAACAGCGATTCCACGCGCACCCGGTTCGAGGACAGCGAAGCCAGGCCCAGCGCCAGGGCCAGCGAGACGAGGAACGATTCGCCGCCCGACAGCGAGTGCACGGAGCGCAGCTCGCCGCCCATGTCCTGGTCGCGCACCATCAGGCCCAGCGAGGGATTGTTCGGGTTGTCGATGCGCTCCAGCTGATAGCGGCGCGCCAGGTGGTTCAAATGCGCGTTGGCATAGCCGAGCAGCACTTCCAGGGTGAATTGCTGCGCGTAGTTGCGAAATTTCTTGCCGTCGGCCGAGCCGATCAATTCATTCAGGCTGGCCCAGCGCCGCTCGATGACGGCTTGCGCCTCGATTTGCGCCAGCATCGCTTGCGCGCTGTGGCGCCGCGCGTCGTCTTGCGCGATGGCCAGGCGCAGGCGCGTCGCTTCCTGGTTGGCCGCCTGGCGTTCCAGCAGCAGTGCGTCGAGCGCCGCCTGCAGCGCCGCCACGTCCATTTCCAGGCCGTCTGGCGGCTGTGCCAGGTGCGCCGCCAGCTGCTGCCGGCGTTCGGCCAGCACGGAGACGGCCGCCGTGTGGCGGTCGGCGAGCACTTGCAGGGCGTCGCGTTCGGCGCGCATGGCGTCCGGCGCGATGGCCAGGCGCGCGCGCAAGGCGTCCATGTCGGCGGGCGCGTGACCAGGGTGGGCCAGCTGGAACTGGCGCAGCCAGTCGTGCAGGGCGGTTGTGGCGCCGTGTTCCTGTTCACGCAAGGCGACCAGGCGCTGCGACAGCTGCGCGCACGCTTCTTCCAGACGCGTGCGCTGCTGGCCAGCCGATTGCGCCGCCGTTTGCTGTCGCGCCAGCAGCTCCCTGGCTGCCGCGACGGCGGCTGCCAGCGCGCGCTCCACCTCGGCCACGCTCTGGCCTTGCCATAGCGCGTTGCGTTCCGCTTGCATTGCCGTGCGCTGCTTGTCGGCAGCGGCAAAGACGGCGTGGGCTTCTTGCGCCGTTTGCTGCGCCTTGCCGGCGGCCAGCTGCGCCGCTTCCAGCTGCGCGGCCAGGGTCGCCAGCGCGTGGCCGCGGTGGTCCTGATCCGCCTGCTGTTTCAGCCATTGCCGGCTTTCCGTTTCACGCGCCGTGCGGAAGGCGGCCGGGCCGGCGCGCCAGCTGTCTTTCCAGTCCTCGGCGCCGTCGGCGTCGGCAAACGCGCCATCGAGCTGCGCCAGCAAGGCATCGAGCGCGGCGCGCGCCGTCTCGCCCTTGTCGGCGTTGCCCGCTTGCTGCGCTTGCAGTTGCGCCAGCCGCGCTTGCGCATCGGCGACGGCGCTGGCGCAGCGCGCGTGGTCGTTTGACGCCAGTTCATGCGCCGCCTGCGCCTGCTCGCGCCGTGCGCCGGCCTGGCGCAGCGCCGCCTCCTGCTGCGCCAGCGCCTGCAAACCGGCCGCATTCGCCGCCAGCTGCCGCGTGAACCAGTCCGTGCGCTGCTTTGCCGGCGGCAATTCCAATGTGTCCGCATGCGGCCGCCACTGCGCATTCAGGCTGTCGATGGCGGGCGGCAGGGCCGCCAGTTCGGCATCCGTTTGCGCCTGTTCGCGCGCCGTCGCGGCCAGCGCCGCCTTGTGCGTGGCCAGCCGCTCCAGATTGTCGCGCGCTTGCGTGCGGCAAGCCAGTACGTCATCCTGCAAGCTGGCCAGCATCGCCTGCAAGGCGTGGTTGGTATGGTCGGCGTGGCTGTACGGGTGCTCCAGCGCGCCGCAGACGGGGCAGGGCTGCTCGTCCTGCAAAGTGGCGCGCAGCTGCTCGACGCTGGCCGCGCATGCCGCTTCCGCGCCCTTCAACGACTTTTCCGCCTGCGCCAGGCGCGCTTCCAGCAGCGGCGTTTGCGCCGCCGCCGCCGCCCATGCCGTACTTTCCGTTTGCGCGGCCTGCGCCAGCTGGGCCGCCCTGGCTTGCCAGTGCGCCAGCGCCTGCTGCTGGCGTGCCAGTTCGCTCCAGGTTTTTTCCGCGCTGGTTAAAACGCGCGCATGGTCTTCCAGCTGGCCGCGCTGTTCCTGCAAGGCCTGGCCATCGATGGCTTGCACGAGCGCCAGCGCTTCGCGCCGCTGCGCATCGCGCATGGAAAGCGCGGCAGCGGCGCTGGCCAGCGCCGTTTGCGCCGCCTGCGTGGCGTCCAAGGCCAGGCGCACCTGCTGCGCCGATTCGGCCATGCTGGCGTCGGCCGCATCGGCTTGCGCGGCTGCTTGTCCGGCCTGGGCAAACAATTGATCCCACAACTGCCACGATTGCGCCAGCGCCTGCCACTGCTGGTGCGATGCCAGCCACTGGCGGCCCGCTTCCTGTTCCGCCTGCGCGGCGTGCTGGCGCTGTTGCAGTGCCTGCAGCGCGCTGCGCGCCGCCTCGTTGGCCTGGTCAGCAGCCAGGGCGCCATCTTGCGCCTGGCGGTGCGCGGGCAAGTGGGCCGCGATGCCGGCGTCGAGTGCCTTGGCCTGGTCGAGCAGGGGCGCCGCATCGCGCTGCGCCGCTTCCCGGGCCAGCAAGGCCGCTGCCGCCTGCCGCACGGCTTGCGCCAGCTGCGCTTCGCTGGCCACGGCGTGCGCCGCCTGCGCGCGCGACGCTTCCAGCGCGGCGCCGCTGCCGGCGATGTCGCTGGCCAGGCGCGCCACGTCGTCGATCAGGGGCCGCGCCGGCTGCAGCAATTCCCACTGCGCCAGCGCCGCGCGGCGTTCTTCCGCGGCGGCGCGGTCAACGGCGGCGCTATCGAGCGCCTCTTGCGCGGCCGTCGCCTGGGTTTGCAGCTTGTGCGTCTCCTGGTGCCAGCGCTGCTGCAGTTCCAGCACCGCCTTGCGCAGGTCGATCGTTTGCAGGCTGGTCTCGGCCGCCCCGCACAGTGCCTCGGTCTCGCTGCGCTCTTGCGGCGACAAGGGCCGCTGGTCGGCCAGTTTTTCGCCCAGGCGTTCGAGGATCTGCTTTTCCTTTTTTGCCCGCTCGAAGGCGCGCATGGAAATGTCCGTATAGATGCTGCTGCCCGTCAGGGTTTCCAGCAATTCACCCCGTTCATTGTCTTCCGTCTTGAGGAAGGTGGAAAATTCGTTCTGCGCCAGCAGCACGGCGCGCGTAAACTGGTCGAAGGACAGGCCGATGCGTTTTTCGATCTCTTCCTTGACTTCCGTCTTGGTGCCGCCGATGGCTTGCAGCGCGGGCAGCTGATGCAAGCTCATGGCGGTCGCCTGCAGCGCCCCTTCAGCCCGGGTGCGCGAGCGGCGCACGCTCCAGCGCGCGCGGTAGCTGGCGCCGTCGTTGCCGACGAAATCGACTTGCGCATAGCCGTCCGGCGTGCCGCGGCGCAGCAGGGTGCGCGTATCCTGCGCGTTGACGGTTTCCTTGCCCACGTCGGGCAGGGCGCTGCCCCGGCCCAGCACTTTCAGCAGGCGCGGCGTGGCGTCGTACAGGGCCAGGCACAGGGCGTCGAGCAGGGTGCTCTTGCCCGCGCCTGTGGGGCCGCTGATGGCGAACAGGCCGGAAGACGCCAGCGGCTCCTGCTGGAAGTCGACTTCAAATTCGCCGGCCAGCGAGGCCAGGTTCTTACCGCTGATTTTCAGGATTTTCATGGTTTTTCAGGAGCAGTCAGGCGCCGGGCAGCAGCAGTTCGGCCAGGGCCGAGAGGAGTTCGGGTGGCGCTTCCTTGGCGTATTTTTGCTGGTACAGGCGGCGGAAGATGTCGTCGGGCTGCAGCTGGCCCAATTGGTCGAGCGTCATGTTCTCGGGCGCGCTGCTGCGCGCGGCGCTCGACGTTTCGATCTTTGCCAGGCGCACGCTCTTGCCGTCGAGCGCCGTTTCGATGCGCGTGCGCAGGCCCGGCTCGGGCGCATCGAGGCGCACGCGCACTTCCAGGAACGGTTGCGCTTCGGCCGGAGAATCCGGCACGTCGAGGGCCGCCAGCTGCGCCAGCACTTCGGCGATGGGCGCCGGCGTGGCGGGCACGCGCAACAGGGGCACGGCGCGCGGCACCTCGATGACGCGTACCTCGCGTAATTGCTCGCCGTCGATATCGAGGCACAGCACCTGGTGGCGGTAGTTCACTTCGGCAAACGACAGGGGAATCGGGCTGCCGCAGTAGCGGATATGTTCTTGCCCGCCCACGGCCTGCGCCTTGTGCAAATGGCCCAGCGCCGCGTAGGCGATGGCGGTATCGAAGATCCCCGACGGCAGCATCTCGGTGCCGCCGATGACGATGCGGCGCTCGGAATCGTTCGACATTTCGCCGCCCACCATGTGGCAGTGGCCCATCGCGATGATGGCTTGCCCTGGCTGGCGGCGCGCCAGCGCCAGGTCCGTCAATTGGCGGTACAGCAGGGCGATGCCGCCCAGGTAGGCATCCTGGGTGTCGCCGGCGGGCAGCTTCGGCACGTCGCCAGGGCGCAAAAAGGGCACGGCCAGGCACCAGGCCCGCACCTGGCCATCGGCGCCCGTCAGGGGCAGCAGCAGGCGCTCCAGGTCGATCTGGCCATCGTCGCCGCGCAGCAGGTGGCCGATCACGTGCGTGCCGTGCGCGGCCAGCAGGGGGCCGGGCGCTTCCAGCCGTCCGGCCGAATCGTGGTTGCCGGCGACGACGATCAACTGCAGCGCGGGCAGGCGCGCGCGCGCCTGCTGCAGGAATACGTACAGCTGCTTTTGCGAGGCGGCCGACGGGTTGGCGTTGTCGAACACGTCGCCCGCCACCAGCAGCACGTCGACCTGCTCCATCACGAGCGTGTCGAGCAGCCAGTCGAGGAAGCGCTGGTGTTCGTAGCCCCGTTCATAGTTGTGCAGGGTCTGGCCCAGATGCCAGTCGGAAGTGTGCAGCAGGCGCATGGTGGGGCAAGGGTAGGGGAGACAGGCGCCAATATAGCAGGAATGACAGGGGGCGGAATGATAGGGGTCAGACCCGTTGGGTCTGACCCCAGCCTTCAGTTGGGCTTGCCCTCAGCCATCAAGCCGTCAATGCGCCGGCCCTGTAGGTATTGCGCCCATCCTGCTTGGCCTGGTACAGCAGCACGTCGGCGCGCTGCAGCAGCACGGCGGGGGAAATGTCTTCGTCGCGGTAGAAGGCCAGGCCGATGCTGGCGGAAATGCGCACGGTGATGCCATCGAGTTCGAACGGCTGCCGCATGGCGGCGACGATTTTTTCCGCCAGCGCGGCCGCGTCGTCGGGCCGGGCGATCTGTTCCATGATGATGGTGAATTCGTCGCCGCCGAGGCGGGCGATGATGTCGTTGACGCGCATGGTCTGCGTAAGGCGCTGGGCGAAGGCGCGCAGCAGGGCGTCGCCGGTGCCGTGGCCATGCGTGTCGTTGACGGGCTTGAAGCGGTCGATATCCATGTACATGACGGCCATCAGGTGCTGTTGCCGGCGGCTGGCGTGCATGGCGTCGCTGAGTTTTTGCTGGAAGCCGGCGCGGTTCGACAAACCGGTCAGCACATCGACCTGGGCCAGCTGCAGCAAGCGCTGTTTCTCGCGCTTTTGCACGGTGATATCCTGGCGCATCACGTGAAAACCCGCCACCTGCAGCTTGTCTTCGCCGATCTGCGGAATGTAGATCACTTCCAGGCAGCGCTCGATGCCTTCTCTTTCATCTTCCTCTTCAAAACTCAGGGTTTCACCCGCCAGCACGCGCTCGATATACGGCGCCACGGTGCGGTAGCGCGCCTCGCCGACGGTCTCGCGCACGCTGCGGCCCAGCGCCGGCCGGCCGGTCAGGCCGAATTCGCGCTCATAGGCGATGTTCAGGAAGCGGTAGACCTGGTCGGCGTCGATGTAGGCGATCATGGCCGGCAGGGTGTCGGCGATGGTGCGCAGGCGCGCTTCGCTCTCGAGCAGCGCCACTTCCGATTCGCGCAAGGTGGTGATGTCGTCCAGGCTGCCCACATAGCCTTCGATCTGGCCGTCGATGAGGATGGGGGCAATTTTGACGGAGACCCAGACCAGCCTGCCGTCGGGTTGCAGGCAGCGCAAGGTGGACTGGAACGGCGCGTGGCTGCGCTTGAGCTGTTCCAGCGCCACGTGCATCAGCGGATAGTCGTCCGGGTGCAGCGCGCTGGTCCAGCCGGCGCCCAGGGCGGCGGCGCGCGGCAGGCCCGTGATCGATTCGAAGGTGCGGTTGACGTAGGTGCAGCGGCGCTGGCGGTCCAGGCGCACCAGCCCGAGCGGCGAGGCGTCGGTGACGGCGGCCAGCTCCGCCTGTTTCTGGCGCAGTTCCAGTTCCTGCTGGCGGCGCTGCGAGACATCCTCGGCGATGCACAGGATATGTTCGATCTGCTGGCGCTCGTCGAACACGGGCACGGAGACGGCGTGCACGTAGCGCAGGCTGCCATCACGCAGGCGCAAGGGCTTTTCCGTATGCTCGATGACCCCGCGCTCGGCCAGGATGGCGCGGTCGTCCTCGGCATCGTGCAGGCCGAAGTCGGGTGGAAAAGCCTGGCAATCGGTCTTGCCGATGACGTCGGCGGCCAGGTGACCGGTGATATCCTCGGCCGCCTTGTTCCACACCACCATCTTGCCGAAATTCTCCGGGCGCGCGCTTTTCACGTAGACCAGCACGGGCAAATGGTCGATCAGCGACTGCAGGAAGCTGCGGTTATCCTGCAGCGCCAGTTCGTCGTGCTTGCGCGCGCTGATGTCGCGCGTGGTGACGGCCACGCCGTCGATGATGGGCACCACCTGGTGGCGCAGCCAGCGCGTGCCGCCCGAGGCCAGTGTCAGCTCGAATTCGTCTTCCAGCGGCTGGCCCGTTTCCATCACCAGCACGAAGCGCTTGAAAAAACGCTCGCCGCGCAGCAGCGGCACGCGCGGCAGCACGCGCTGGCCCAGCAGTTCCGCGCGCGGCTTGCCCAGCATGTCGGCGGCCCGCTCGTTGACGTCGGCGAAGATGAAGTCTTCCACCGGCTTGCCCGGCGCGGGGCGCCAGGCCTTCAGCAGCAGCACGGCATCGAGGCTGCCCTGGTGCGCCGCGCGCAACAGGGCCTGCGTTTCCTTGGCCTGGCGGATGCTGCGGCGCAGGCGCGCGCTCTGGCGCATCAGCAGGCCCGTAAAGCCGCCAATGAGCACGCTGGCGGCGAGCAGCGCGCCGACATACTCCAGGCGGCGCTGTTCGAAGCGCGTCAGGGCGACGGCGCGGCTGACGCCCACCACGGCCAGCAGCGGGTAGCGTGGCAGCTCGCGGTAGCTGTAGATGCGCGCCGTCGCGTCGACGGGCGGCTCGATCAGCAATTCTTCGGCGGCATGCCGGGGCGGTCCGGGCATGCGGAAGTCGATGCGGTCGCTGAGGATCAATTGCTCGCCGATGCGTCCCACCGTCAGGCCGCTGTCGCGCGCCACCAGCATCAGCGCGCCCTGTTCATCGAGGTCCAGGCGGTCGTAATCGTCGACAAAATAGGTCGGGTCGACGTGGATGATGATGGCGCCGGCAAAGCGGCCTTGCGCATCGTTCAGGCGGCGTGCCAGGCGGATGGTCCAGTGCCTGGCGCCCGCGTCGAGCATGGGCGTGTCGACCAGGGCCGTGTCGGACGCATTCGCGGCCAGCGCCTTGAAAAATGCCTGGCTGGCCAGGTTTTCTGGCATATATGCATTGGCGCTGTCGATCACATTGCCCTGTGCATCGACGAGGGCGATCGGCAATGCCAGCTTCGACGGCAGCACGCTGTCGAGCAGGCCCTGGCGGCGCATGAATTCATTCAGGCGCAGGCCGCCATCCGATTCCTCGTACTTGAGCTTGAACAATTGCGTGGCGTGGTCCGCCTGGCGCAGGGTGAAACTGGTATGGTCGGCCAGGGTGCGCGCCAGCGACTGACTGACGGCCACGGCGTCGCGCACGGCGCTGGCGCGCTCCTGGCCCACCTGGTAAAAGACGGCCGCCCACAGCGCCAGCAGCAAGATGAGCGCGAACAGGGGTACCAGGCTGAGACGGTACAGGCGGCGGGCAAGGCGTTGCAGGGGTCTTGTTATCGCTATCACGGGCGCTTGCAGGCTAGAGTCATGGTAAAAGGGAGGGGCGGCGTGGCGCGCATGATAGCCGAAATCGGCTGCCTTGCGCGTCACGCTGTTGCCGCCGCTCCCATCGTCTGTTCGCGGTCTGTCGCTGGGCTTATTCTGCGTTAAATCAAGTATCTGTGGTGCCGCGCACGCTAAAAAAAGCACGCCGGCGACGACACGGGCTGGCGGCGTGGCAGAAAAAGTACAATTGCGTCCCCATCCTCATTAAAATGGGCGCTTCTACCTCCCATATCGAAAGTTGTCATGCAGAGTAAAAAGCCCGACGCGGCAAGACTGGACAAGATCGTGGCCGAAGCGCGCCGCGCCGCCGACCAGCGCGAGAGCGGCTACCGCGAGCGCTCGCTGAAGATGTATCCATGGGTATGCGGCCGCTGCACGCGCGAATTCACGCGTGCCAACGTGCAGCAACTGACGGTGCACCACCGCGACCATAACCACGACCACAATCCGCCGGACGGCAGCAACTGGGAACTGCTGTGCCTGTATTGCCACGACAATGAGCACTCGCGCTACCTGGAAGCGGACCGTGGCGCCGGCCTGCTGTCGGCCGAGGTGGCGCCCGCCACGCATAATCCGTTCGCCGCGCTGGCCGGCCTGATCAAGAAGAAGGACTGAGCGGGCCGCGCCGCTTCCCCATGCGCATCCTGCTGACCGAAGACGACCCGCAACTGGGCCGCGCCACGCAGATCGGCCTGGAACAGGGCGGCCATGCCGTCGACTGGGTCACCAGCGCTGAACACGCGCACACGGCCGTGCGCCTGCACGACTATGGCTGCATCCTGCTCGACCTGGGCTTGCCGGGGCAGGACGGCATGCAGGCGCTGGGCGTGCTGCGCGACAATGGCTACAGCGGCGCCGTGCTGGTCGTCACGGCGCGCGACACGGTGGGCGAGCGCATCGCCGGCCTGGTGCTCGATATCGCCGACCGGCAGGTGAGGCAAGGGGGCGTGCCCGTGACCTTGACGGTCAAGGAGTTCCGCATCCTGCAATTGCTGCTGGAACACGGCGGCCGGGTGCTGAGCCGGGAGCAGCTGGAGAAAAACCTGTACAGCTGGGGGGACGAGGTGGAAAGCAATGCCGTGCAAGTGCATATCCACCACCTGCGCAAGAAGCTGGGGCGGGACTTGATACGCACGGTGCATGCGATCGGTTATTGCATCGACAAGCCCAAAGCGGCCTGACGAAGGCGGCCGAGAGGCCGCCCGCTGGATCAGAAATCGACAGTCGCCGACAGCCACAGACGGCGGCCGTCCAGGCTGTTGACGTAGCGGTTGGCGTAAGTCAATGTCGGCGCCGATGAACCACGGTACGGCTGGTAGTCGATGAAGTCCTTGTTGAGCAGGTTGTACACGGCCGCGTTCAGGGTCACGCGCTGGTTCAGCTGATAGCTGGTGCCCAGGTGCAGCATGGTGTAGCCCTTGTAGTCGCCCAGCGCGGCCTTGGCGGCGCGCGTGGAAGCCGATGTGCCCGGATCGCGGAAGCGCTCGCTGCGGTACTCGGCGCGCAGCCAGCCGTTCCATGCGCGCGAGATATCCCACGAGAGGCGCGCGTTGGCGGCGTGCCTGGGCGTGTCGCTCAGCGGTTTGCCGGCGTTGCTGCCGCTCTTCTGTTCGCTTTCCGTGTAGGTGTAGTTGGCGCTGGCCGACAAGGTTTTGCCCAGCGGGAAGCGCGTGTTCAGCTCGACGCCGCGCGTGACGGCCTCATCCACGTTGACCGACTGGCCAAACGCATCGACGTTGGGCCAGTTGCCGAAGCTGACGCAACCGGGACGGTTCGGCGACGGGCGGTAGTCGCAGTTGACGAGGCCCGTGCCTGTCGTGATCTTGTCCTTGAATGCATTGTTGAACAGGGAGCCGCTGGCGGTCCAGCCGGCCAGGTTGTCGAAGTAGGCGCCGATTTCCGTCGTCGTGCTCGTTTCCGGCTTCAGGTCCGGGCTGCCGACGAGCGGGATCGTGCCCTGGCCGCCGAAACCGTTGATGCCTGGCGACAGCTGTTCCACGCGCGGCGTCTTGTAGCCTTTGCTGACGCCGCCCTTGACGGTCCAGCTTGGCGTCGCGTTCCACACGGCATACGCGCGGGGGCTGGTCTGGCCGCCAAAGATGCTGTGATCGTCATAACGGGCGCCGAAGGTCAGGGCGAGATGCTCCAGCAGCTGCCATTCGTCTTCCACGAACAGGGCTTTTTGCGTGAATTCGAATTTCTTTGGCGCCACGCCATCCGTCATTTCCGCTTTCCACCATTGCGCGCCGACGGTCGCCATGTGTTTGCCCAAAGGCATGACCAATTTGGTGTCAAACACCTGGCTTTCCACTTCCAAGGTGCGCGCGCTGCCGGCCACGGCGCCCGGCGTGCCTGGCGGAATCGTGCGGCCCAGGGTTTCCGTCTTGTTCACCATGTAGCTGCTGTCGAGCGTGCCGAAGCCGAAGCGGCCCGTGTGCGACAGGGTCCACTGGTCGCGGTTGTATTTTTGCTCGGGACCGTAGCCGCCCTGCACGGTCTTGGTGCCCAGCTGGCCGTTCGAATTGTCGTAGGTCTGGCGGCCCGCGTCGGCGTCGAGGATGACGGTGTGGTAGCGGTTTGGCGTAAAGGCCAGGCGCGCGCCAAAGTTGGCGATGTCCGCGCGCACGGGGTTGGCGCCCATGCTGGCGGGCACTTCCGCGCCGGCCGCGTTGGGGACGCGGATGTCGGCCGCATCGCGGCGCTGCTTGCTGCCGCGCAGGGACAGGCCCAGCAGGTCGGTGGCGATGGGGCCGCTCAGGTAGAAGCGGCCGTTTTTCACGTCGCCGAAATCCGATTCTTCCTGCACAGTGTAGTCAGCCGAGACGGAACCCATCCACTGCTTGCCCACCTTGCGCGTGATGATGTTGATCACGCCGCCCATGGCGTCCGAGCCGTACAGGGTCGACATGGGGCCGCGGATGATCTCGATGCGCTCGATGGCGGCCAGCGGCGGCATGAAGCTCGTCTGCGTGCCGCCGAAGCCGTTCGGCGTGACGTTGCCGGCCGCGTTCTGGCGCCGTCCGTCGATCAGCACCAGGGTGTAGTCGCTGGGCATGCCGCGGATGCTGATGTTCATGCCGCCCGTCTTGTCGCCCGCCGCGCCCACGTCGATGCCTTCCACGCTTTCCAGCGCCTGCGTCAGGTTGCCGAAGCGCTCCTTCGACAGCTCTTCACGCGTCAGCACGGTAATGGAAGCCGGCGCCTGCCTGATATCCTGCTCGAAACCGGAGGCGGAGACCACCACTTCGGGCATGCTGGCAGGCGTGCCCGTCTGGGCATAGGCCGGCAGGCAGGACAGGGCGGCCATGGCCAGGGCCAGGGTGGTGGGACGCGGCAGGTGCGCGCGGCGGGTGCGGTTGGACATGCAAACTCCTGGAAGGTGGATTAGTTATTGGTCTGGTTTATTTGGGGAATGGGAATCATGAAAGTAATAAGAATCATTAACAATTACGAACCTGGCTTCCCAAAAAATATTTCGTTTCGGATCATGCGCAGAAGTTCTTAAGAGATTCTTAACAAGCTGGCGGGAATGCGTCGCGCTTGCTTGTCGTCCGCTGCGGCGTCGTGCGTCCGGGCTGCGTGCCGTTGCCGGGCAAGCCGATAGCGATAAAACGTGCAAGTGTCACGCGGAATGCGGTATCTTTCTGTTATGCCTAGCCCACACCAGCCCATTCCTTCCGACCTCCCCCCTTTATCGCTGGCCGCCGCGCGCGCCTTGCACCTGGCCGCGCAAGGCTTGCTGCAAGCGCGCCGCAAGAAGGCCGTGAAGGCCGACGTGCTGGCCGCCGTGCGGCAGATGGGCGTGCTGCAGATCGACACCATCCACGTGGTGGCGCGCAGCCCGTATCTGGTGCTGTGGAGCCGGCTGGGCGATTATCCGCAGCCGTGGCTGGAGCAATTGCTGGCCGAGGGCGCGCTGTTCGAATACTGGGCGCATGAAGCCTGCTTCGTGCCCATCGAGGATTACGGCTTGTACCGCCACCGCATGCTGGACCCGGCCGCCATGGGCTGGAAGTATTCGGTCAAATGGATGGCCGAGCAGGGCGACGCCGTCGCTTCGGTGCTCGAGCACATCCGCGCCAACGGCGCCGCGCGCTCGGCGGACTTCGAACGCACGGACGGCAAGGTGGGCGGCTGGTGGAGCTGGAAGCCGGAAAAACGCTCGCTGGAGGTACTGTTTACGTCGGGCGTGCTGATGATCGCCAAGCGCCATCAGTTCCAGCGCTATTACGACCTGGCCGAGCGCGTGCTGCCCGGCTGGCACGATGGCTTGCTGCCGCCCGAAGAGCAGGTGCGGCGCCACCTGCTGCTGGCCAGCGTGAAGGCGCTGGGCCTGGCGCGCGCCAGCTGGATCAGCGACTACTTCCGCACGAAGCAAGCGCGCGCCAGCCTGGCGCAGGATCTGCAGGCGCTGGTGGACGAAGGCGCGCTGCTGCGCTGCGCGGTGGCCGGCTGGGATGATGCCGTCTACGTGCATGCGGATCATGCGGAACTGGCGCGCAACGCGGCGGCCGGCAAGCTGGCGCCCACCCTGACGACGATTCTATCGCCGTTCGACCCCGTCGTGTGGGACCGGCGCCGCGCGCTGGAATTGTTCGATTTCGACTACCGGCTCGAATGCTACACGCCGGCTGAAAAACGCCGGTATGGTTACTTCACCCTGCCGATCTTGCGCCGCGGCGCGCTGGTGGGGCGGCTGGATGCCAAGGCGCACCGCGCACAGGGGCGTTTCGAGATCAAGTCGCTGGCGCTGGAAGACGGCGTGCGCCTCAGTCCCCGCCTGGTGCAGGACGTGGCCGGCGCCGTGCAGCGGCTGGCGCTCTGGCATGCGTGCCCGGAGATTGACATTGCGCAGGCGCAGCCGGCGCTATTTGGCGCGCAGCTGGCCGCCGCCCTGCACGACGGCGGCGCTGCCGCAAGGCGGGCCGCATGATGCTGCCGCCGGCTCCTGCCCACCTGCTCGACGCTGATGGAGTTCCATGCTTTGGCCGCTACACGGGGCAATTGAACACCTTCGACTGGGCCGCGCTGGCGTCGCCGCACGCGCGCGGCGCCCTCTGGCGTTTGTTCCACCACAAGCGCTGGCATTACGTGGCCTTGTCCACGCCCGCCCTGTTCTGCGGCGTGGCCATCGTCGACCTGGGCTGGACCAGCACGGCGTTCGCGTATGCCTTCGACCGTCACAAGGGCAAGATCGTGGCCAGCTTTTCGCAGGATGGCATCCCCGGCCTGTGCGCCACGCTGGCGCCGCATGCGGGTGCCAGCAGCCGTTTCCGCTTCCTCTCGCACCTGATCGCCATCGAGGCGCAGCCGCAGCAGCGCTACCGTTTGCGGCTCGATTGCGGCCATTTCGGCATCGATGCGGAATTCGGCCCGCCCGTGGCGCCGACCCTGCTGGCCATCGGGCCGGTGGCCGAGGGCGGCAGCGTGCATGCGACGCAAAAGTCGGGCGGCCTGCCCTTGTGGGGCAGCGTGCGCTGCGGCGCCATGGGCTACAGCCTCGATGACGGCGTGGCCAGTTTCGACTATTCGAACGGCTTGCTGGCGCGCGAGACGGAATGGCGCTGGGCCTCGGCGCACAGCCTGGACCTGGGTTTCAATCTGCAGGCCGGTTATTTTGGCGCGCATGAAAACGCGCTGTGGCTCGATGGCCAGCTGTATGCGCTGGGCCGCGCGCATTTCGACTTCAATCCCGACAACCCGCTGGCGCCTTGGCACGTGTGGACGGACGACGATCTGCTGGACCTGCATTTCAAGCCCGAGGGGGCGCGGCGCGAAGATAAAAACCTGTGGCTCGCCGCCAGCCGCTACATCCAGCCCATCGGCACTTTCAGCGGCTGGGTGCGCACCAGCGCGCAATCTCCCAAGCGCATCGTGGCGCAGCTGGCGGGCGTGACGGAAAGCCACCGCTCGCGCTGGTAGGCGCGCGCGGTTTTTTTGCGAAACGCGCCACAAGGTCAAGTTTTTTTGGCAGCGCATCCTATACACTGGCGCAGCCATTCCGGCAATCCATGAGGCCAGAACATGAGTATCCGTAATCTCGACAAGTTGTTCAAGCCGGCCTCGGTGGCCCTGATCGGCGCCACGGCGCGCGACCACAAGCTGGGCGCCATCGCCCTCGCCAACCTGCTGGGGGGAGGCTATCAAGGAGACATTTGGCCCGTCAATCCCAAGTACGACGAGCTGATGGGCCTGAAATGCTACCGCAAGCTGTCCCAGTTGCCCAAGGCGCCGGACCTGGCCATCATCTGCACGCCGCCCGCCACCATCACGGCGCTGATCCGCGACCTGGGCGCGCTGGGCACGCGCGCGGCCATCGTCATGACGTCGGGCCTCGACCCCGTGCGCGAGCAGTCGCTGCGCCTGGCCATGTTGAAGGCGGCCAAGCCGCATCTGCTGCGCATCCTCGGCCCCAACAGCATGGGGTTGCTGGTGCCGAAACTGGGCTTGAACGCCAGCTTCGCCCACCTTGGCGCGACCAGCGGCAAGATCGCCTTCGTGTCGCAATCGGGTGCGCTGGTGTCGGGCGTGCTCGATTGGGCCAACGCGCACGGCGTGGGCTTTTCCAAGTTCATTTCGCTCGGCGGCAGCTACGACATCGATTTCGGCGACCTGCTCGATTATCTGGCCGGCGACATCGACACGGCCGCCATCCTGCTGTACATGGAAGACATCCAGGCGGCGCGCAAATTCATGTCGGCGGCCCGCGCGGCCGCGCGCAGCAAGCCCGTCATCGTCCTGAAGGCGGGACGCGAGGCGGAAGGCGCCGCCGTGGCGGCCTGGCACACGGGCGCGCTGGCCGGTTCCGACGCCGTGTACGACGCGGCCATCCGCCGCGCCGGCATGCTGCGCGTGTATTCGGCCGAAGAACTGTTCGACGCGGTGGAAACGCTCACGCATATCCGTTCGCAGCGCGGCGAGCGCCTGGCGATTTTGTGCAACGGCGGCGGCCTGGGCGTGATGGCCACCGATGCGCTGGTGGGCAGCGGCGGCAAGCTGGCCGAGCTGTCGCCCGATACCGTGATCGCGCTGGAAAAGGCGCTGCCACGGGGCTGGTCGCACGACAACCCCGTCGGCTTGCCCGGCGACGCGCCCGTGCAGCGCTATGTCGACGCCATCAAGCCGCTGCTCGACGAGCCCCAGGCGGACGCCTTGCTGCTGCTGCACGCGCCCACGGCCATGGTCTCGTCGATCGACATCGCCGAAGCCGTCACGCCGCTGATCAAGGCCACCTCGCGCACGGTGCTGTCGTGTCTGCTTGGCGGCACCACCGTGGCGCCCGCGCGCCAGGTCTTCAACCGCGCCGGGATTCCCACCTACGATACGCCGGAAAAGGCCGTGCATGGCTTCATGCAGATCGTGCAGTACCGGCGCAACCAGGAAACCCTGATGCAGGTGCCGGCGCAGCTGCCCATGTCGGCCACGCCGCGCCGCGCGCGCGTGCGCGAAATCGTCGCCGCCGCGCTGGCGGCCGGCCAGACGGTGCTGGGAGAGTGCCGCTCGAAGGAAATCCTGGCCGCCTACGGCATCCCGGTGGCGATGACGCGCATGGCGGCCGACGTGGAAGAGGCGCTGGCCGTGGCGGCGGACATCGGCTATCCGGTGGCGCTGAAAATCCATTCGCCCGACATCGGCCACAAATCCGACGTGGGCGGCGTGGCGCTCGACCTCGACACGCCCGACATCCTGCGCGCGGCCGCCGCCGCCATGCTCAAGCGCGTGCGCCGCATGCGCCCCGACGCGCTGATCGACGGCTTTACGGTGCAGCAGATGGCGCGCCGGCCGCAATCGCATGAATTGATCGTCGGCGTCACCACGGACGCCGCCTTCGGCCCCGTCATCCTGGTGGGGCAGGGCGGCATCGCCGTCGAAGTGACGGCCGACCACTCGATCGGCCTGCCGCCGCTGAACATGGTGCTGGCGCGCGACATGCTGGCGCGCACGCGCGTGTCGAAACTGCTGGCCGGCTACCGCAACCAGCCGCCGGCCGACATCGACGCCATCTGCTACACCCTGATCCAGGTGGCCGAACTGGTGGCCGATATCGGCGAGCTGGCCGAGCTCGACATCAACCCGCTGGTGGCCGACGCCGACGGCGTGATCGCCCTCGACGCGCGCATCCGTTTGCAACCGGGCCAGAAGAGCGACCGCCTGGCCATCCGCCCGTATCCGCAAGAGCTGGAAGAGCGCGTGACGTGGATGGGGCAATCCATTTTGCTGCGCCCCATCCGCCCCGAAGACGCGCCGCAGCATATGGACCTGTTCCACGCGCTGGACCCGGACGACGTGCGCCTGCGCTTCTTTACCTCGATGCGCGAGCTGCCCGTGTCGCAGCTGGCGCGCCTGACGCAGATCGATTACGACCGCGCCATGGCCTTCATCGCCACGCACACAGGCCCGGACGGCAAGCCGGAAACCCTGGGCGTGGTGCGCGCCGTGGCCGACCCGGACAATATTCACGCCGATTTCGCCATCGCCGTGCGCTCGGCCCTGAAAGCCAAGGGCCTGGGCCATATCCTGTTTGAAAAGCTGGTCGACTACTTCCGCAGCCGCGGCACGGAAGCGCTGGTGGGCGAGGCGATGGCGCGCAACAAGGGCATGCAGCGGCTGGTGAAAAATTTTGGCGGCGCAGTCACGCCATCGGAAGAGCCGGGCGTGGTCAACCTGTATATCGGCTTGCGCGCGCCGTAAAAGAAAGCGCGGGGGCTTGCCGCGGGTTTGTGCAGGATCAAACCGCCCCCTGTCGGTAGTCTTTACACTTTCACTTCCAGGATCAGACATCCAGCGCATTTTCGGGAGTGAGTGCATGCTTACGGCAACATATATATTGGTTTCCCTGTCGGTAGAACAGGCAAGTATCCGCATGAGTTTGTTGGCATTTCAAAAATACATGCAGGTGCAACTGCGCCAGCAGAGCAGGCTGAGCCTGGCGCAACTGCAGTACACGGGCGACTGGCTGAGCCGGCTGTACCAGGGCGGCTACTGGCGCAAGGTGGAGATGTATCTGGTGCCCGCCATCCGCCAGGCTGCGCCCCATGCGGACGGCTTGCTCGATGAAATCAATGGCTTGAACCACGTGGCGCTGGAAAGCATCAATGTGGTGCAGCAGCGCGCGGGCGCCGCCTTCGACCATTCCGAATTGCAGGCCGAGCAGCTGTGCGCGGCCATCGACGCCTTTTGCGCGGCCTTGCTGCAGCGCCTGGAAAAAGAAGAGCGCGAACTGTTCGCGCTGGCCCGCAAGGTCATCGTGGGCGAAGCGTGGTTTGCCATCGCCTACCAGTTCCTCGCCCACGATGCGCGCGCGCAGGAAGCGCGCCGTGGCAAGGCGCAAGTGCTGCCCTTTGTTTTGCCCGTGCCTTTGCCGGCGCCGCTGCCGGCAACCGGCGGCGCTGAAACGGCAGCCGATGGCGCCGCGTCCGCGTTGCCGGTGGCGGCACAGCCGCTGCGTGCGCAGGCTTGAACGGGTAGCGAGCGCACACCCCGACAAGCGGAGTCTGCTGTGGGCACTTTGGGTATGGTCGCTGGCGAGCTGTCATAGGAAAAAATAGAGGAAAAAGATTCGCTTTATTCATTTGATAACTTGTTCAGTCCTGTCCGATGCAATACCCCGGGCTTTGTTATGATGGTGGTTTTGATCCACGCGAAACCCGTCATGTTCGAATTTCTCTTCAAGCGTTCTGCCAGCAAGACTGCCGTCCCCGATCCTGTCGTGGCAGAACAGGCCGCCGCCTCGGCGCAGAGCGCATCGCGCCGCGCCGAACAGGTTGCGCGTGCCCATGCCGTGGCGGGCGACGAAGCCGCCGCCTGTGAATTCATCCTGGCCAGCGAATTTGCCGATGCCCGCCTGATCGCGGCCGAACACGTCCATGCCTTGCCCCTGCTGGAAAAAGTCCACCACGCCATGCGCAATACGGACCGCCGCGTTGCCAAGCTGATGCAGGGGCGCATCGACCTGATCCGCCACCAGGCGGCCGAGACGCAACGCGCCCAGGCCAGCATCGACACAGCCCAGCGCCTGTTGAACGATGACAAGCTGAGCCCGAACCAGGTAGCCGAGCTGGACCGCCAATGGCAAGTCATCAAGGCCACGCCCGAACTGGAGACCGCCTTTGCCGCCGCGCGCGCCGCGCTGGCCGCCCGCCTGGAAGCGCAAGTGGTGTTGCAGCGCGCCGTGATCGACGCCGTGGGTGCCATGCGCGCGCTGGCCAGCAATGGCCAGTCCGCCGCGGAACTGGCGCAGGCGCTGGCCCGCCTGGATGTGGAACACGCGCAGCATGCGCAATCGCCGGAGCGCGGTTCGCTGCCGAAACACCTGGAAAGCGATTTCATCCAGGCGCGCGAACAGGCGCAGTCCGCCTTGCAAGCGCTGCAGCAGCACCAGGCCTTGTTCGACGCGCGTCAGGCCGCGCTGGCCGAATGGCAGGCGCAGGACGCCGCCACCCTCGACGTGGATAGCCTGAAACGCGCGTGGCAAGCCCTGCCGCGCCTGCCTGAATCCAGTTTGTCCGACAGCCTGCAGCAGCAATTTGCGGCCGTGCTGGCCAGCGCGCCGGCGCCCGTGCAGTCGGCGGCGCCAGAGGCCGCAGCGGCCCATGCCGAGCCGATACCTGTACTGCGCAAGCCGCGCCAGGAGCACGCGCCCGTGTCGAAAGAAGCGACGGAGCAGTTCTTCAAGGTGCTCGACGCCATGGAAGCGGCGCTGCAGGATGGTTTGTTGCACGTGGCTTCCGAGCATGACAAGACTTTGCGCGATAGCAAACACGGCCGCCTGACACCTGCGCAAGCGGATCGCCTGGCACATGTGCGTGGAGAATTCAAGCGCCTGGCCGACTGGGCGCGCTGGGGCGGCAACGTGTCGCGCGAAGAGCTGGTCAAGGCGGGCGAGGAATTGCCGGCGCAAGAACTTCCAATGGCCGAGCTGGCCAAGAAAGTGGGCAGCCTGCGCGAGCGCTGGAAGTCGCTCGATACCTTGTCCGGCCCGGCACCGAAGTCCCTGTGGGAACGTTTCGACGCCGCTTGCAGCCTGGCGTACGCGCCGGCGGCCCAGCATTTCAAGCAACTGGCCGAAGAGCGCCACGGCAATGCGGCCAAGGCCCAGGAACTGATCGCGGAAACGGCGGCTCTGGCGGCCGAAGAGAGTACCGACTGGAAACACGTCGCCTCCGCCTCGCAGCGTTTGCGCCAGGCGTGGACGCGCCTGGGCACCATCGACCGCAAGGAAAAGAAACGCCTGGATGCGGAGTTCGGCGCCGCGCTGGACGCCCTGTCGAAGCCGCTCGATACGCAGCGCCAGATCGAGACGGCGCGCCGCGAACAATTGATCGTCGAAGTGGGCTTGCTCAAACCATCGGAGCGCAACACGGTCGACATGCTGAAAGCCTTGCAGGACAAATGGCAGGAACTGGCGAAAGCCCTGCCGCTGGAGCGCCGCGCGGAACAGGCGCTGTGGCAGCGCTTCCGCGCCGCCTGCGATGATATCTTCTCCAGGCGCAAGGAAACGGCCCACGCGGCCGACCACGAGCGCCGCGAACACCTGCATGCACGCGAAGCGCTGTGCGCCAGCCTGGAAACGGCCGTCGTGCCCGAGGGCGACGACAAGGCCCGCACGGCCTTCATCCACCACTTGCTGCGCGACACGCGCGCCGCCTGGAACGCCACCGGTCCCGTGCCGCGCGCCAGCGAAGCGAAGATCGAGCAGCGCTACCAGGCGGCTGTGGCTGGCGTGCAAGCGCAAGCGGACGCCATCGCCGAGCGCGCCGGTGCGGCCCAGGCCAACGCCCTGCGCGACAAGCTGCGCCTGGTGCAATCGCTCGAAGCCGCACTGGCGGACGGCGACGCCAGCGCCGATGCGGCCAGCTGGTCCGAACGCTGGAGCGCCTTGCCAGCGCTGGACACGCAATATGAACGCAGCCTGCAGCAGCGCTTTGCCGCCGCCCAGGCGGCACTGGGCGAGGGCAACGCCGCCTACGTGCAGCAATTGCAGGCCAACCAGGAGCGCTTGCGCGATGAAGTGTTGCGCCTGGAAATCGTCGCCGGCGTCGACAGCGGCGCCGAATTTGCCCGCGACCGCCTGAAAATGCAGGTGGAAGTGCTGCAATCGTCGCTGAAATCGGGCCAGAAGCCGCTCACGCAAGTGTCGCAGCTGATGCAACTGTGCGCGATCGCCGCCGCCACCGATGCGCGGACGGCCAGCCGTATCGAAACCCTGCTGCGCCGTATCGGAGGCCATGCCAAATGAGCACTTCCGTCCGCGTCCAGCAAGCCGATTTTGACTTGAGTCAAGAAATTGCACAATTGCGTGCAGGCAACCCCAAGGTGGGCGCCGTCGTCGGCTTTGTCGGCACGGTGCGCGACATGAACGAAGGGCTGGACGTGGCGGCCATGGAACTCGAGCACTATCCGGGCATGACGGAAAAGTCCATCGAAGCCATCGTCGAGCAGGCGCGGGGCCGCTGGCCCCTGTCCGGCGCACTGGTGATCCACCGCGTGGGGCCATTGCTGCCGCAGGAGCAGATCGTGCTGGTGGCCGTCTCGTCGGCCCACCGGGGCGAGGCCTTCGCCGCCTGCGAATTCATCATCGACTACCTGAAGACGGAAGCGCCGTTCTGGAAGAAGGAAGACACGCCGGAAGGCGCGCGCTGGGTCGATGCGCGCGACAGCGACGAGACGGCGCTGGACAAATGGACGGCAAAAGCCAGCGCTATTTGAGGCGTATCAGCCGCGCACGCTTGCATTTGCAAGAATGCATCAGTTTTCTGCTTTGTGTATGCTTGAAAAGTACTGCCTCACCCCAATTTGGTTAACAACTAATTAACCGGGAGCGCTTTTCATGCGACAAGACAAACTCACTACCAAATTACAGGAAGCCCTGGCCGATGCGCAAAGCTTGGCCGTGGGTAACGACAATCCCTATATCGAACCAGTCCACCTGCTGACGGCCCTGTTGAACCAGGACGACGGCGGCGCCCGTTCGCTGTTGCAGCGGGCCGGCGTCAACGTGGGCGGCCTGTCCAAGGCCCTGGGCGCCTCGATCGAACGCTTGCCGAAGGTATCGGGCACGGGCGGCGACGTACAGGTCAGCCGCGAATTCGTGGCCTTGCTGAACCTGGCCGACAAGGAATCGCAAAAGGCGGGCGACCAGTTCGTGTCCAGCGAAATGGTCTTGCTGGCCATGACGGACGACAAGTCCGACTGCGGCAAGCTGGCGCGCGAAAACGGCCTGACCCGCAAGGCCCTGGAAGCGGCCATCGACGCCGTGCGCGGCGGCAACAAGGTCGACTCGCAAGAGGCCGAAGGCCAGCGCGAAGCCTTGAAAAAATACACCTTGGACCTGACGGAGCGGGCGCGCAAGGGCAAGCTCGACCCTGTCATCGGCCGCGACGATGAAATCCGCCGCACCATCCAGATCCTGCAGCGCCGCAGCAAGAACAATCCCGTGCTGATCGGTGAACCGGGCGTGGGCAAGACGGCCATCGTCGAAGGCCTGGCGCAGCGCATCGTCAATGGCGAAGTGCCCGAGTCGCTGAAAGGCAAGCGCGTGCTGGCGCTGGACATGGCCGCCCTGGTTGCCGGTGCCAAGTTCCGCGGCGAGTTCGAAGAGCGCCTGAAGTCCGTGCTGAAGGAACTGGCCATGGATGAAGGGCAAACCATCGTCTTCATCGACGAGATGCACACCATGGTGGGCGCGGGCAAGGCCGACGGCGCGATGGATGCCGGCAATATGCTGAAACCGGCGCTGGCGCGCGGCGAGCTGCACTGCGTGGGCGCGACCACCCTCGACGAGTACCGCAAGTACATCGAGAAGGATGCCGCGCTGGAACGCCGCTTCCAGAAAGTGCTCGTCGACGAGCCGACCGTGGAAGCGACGATCGCCATCCTGCGCGGCTTGCAGGATAAGTATGCGCTGCACCACAAGGTGGAAATCACGGACGCGGCCATCATCGCCGCCGCCGAGCTGTCGCACCGCTACATCACGGACCGCTTCCTGCCCGACAAGGCGATCGACCTGATCGATGAAGCGGCGGCGAAGATCAAGATCGAGATCGATTCCAAGCCGGAAGTGATGGACAAGCTGGAACGCCGCTTGATCCAGCTGAAGATCGAACGCGAAGCCGTCAAGAAGGAAAAGGACGAAGCGTCGCTGCGCCGTCTGGGCCTGATCGAGGAAGAAATCGTCAAGCTGCAACGCGAATACAACGACTTCGAGGAAATCCTGAAGGCGGAAAAAGCCGTGGTGCAAGGCAGCACGCACATCAAGGAAGAGATCGAGCAAGTCAAGCTGCAGATGGAGCAGGCGACGCGCGAGAGCAACTGGCAGAAAGTGTCGGAATTGCAATACGGCAAGCTGCCGCAGCTGGAAGCCCAGCTCAAGCAGGCTGACAGCGGCATCCCGAAACGCGATCCCGACCAGCCGAAACTGCTGCGCACGGAAGTGGGCGCCGAGGAAATCGCCGAAGTGGTGTCGCGCGCGACGGGCATCCCCGTGTCGCGCATGATGCAGGGCGAGCGCGACAAGCTGTTGCATATCGAAGAGAAGCTGCATGAGCGCGTCGTGGGCCAGGATGAAGCGATCACGGCCGTGGCGGACGCCATCCGTCGCTCGCGCGCCGGCTTGAGCGACCCGAACCGTCCATATGGTTCCTTCATGTTCCTGGGACCGACGGGCGTCGGCAAAACCGAGCTGAGCAAGGCGCTGGCGACCTTCCTGTTCGATACGGAAGAATCGATGATCCGCATCGACATGAGCGAGTTCATGGAGAAGCATTCCGTGGCCCGTCTGATCGGCGCGCCGCCCGGCTACGTCGGTTACGACGAGGGCGGTTACCTGACGGAAGCCGTGCGCCGCAAGCCGTACAGCGTAATTTTGCTCGACGAAGTCGAGAAGGCCCACCCTGACGTCTTCAACGTGCTGCTGCAAGTGCTCGACGATGGACGCATGACGGACGGCCAGGGCCGCACGGTGGACTTCAAGAATACCGTCATCATCATGACCTCGAACCTGGGTTCGCATAAAATCCAGGCGATGGAAAGCGATGATCCCGGTGTCGTGAAGCTGGCCGTGATGGCCGAGGTACGCTCGCACTTCCGTCCCGAATTCGTCAACCGCATCGACGAAATCGTCGTGTTCCACGGCCTTGACGAGAAAAACATCGGCGCGATCGCGAAGATCCAGCTGAAGATTCTCGAAGAACGCCTGGCGCGCATGGACATGCAGCTGAGCTTGACGGACGCGGCACTGCAGCAAATCGCCGAAGCGGGCTACGACCCGGTGTATGGCGCCCGTCCTTTGAAGCGGGCGATCCAGCAGCAGATCGAAAATCCGCTGTCGAAGCTGATCCTGGAAGGCAAGTTCGGCCCGAAAGACGAGATCCGCATCGACGCCCAGAACGGCAACCTGGTATTTTCGGGTGCGCAAGTGGGGCTGGACAAGGTGTAATGCTCTCTGGTCAGTCCCTGCGGGATTGGAAGCTATTTCATTGGGGGTAGCTTCCCCCGTCGGGTCTGCCTCCAGTTTCACTGCATTCGCAGTGAGGAAGATTTGCGACGTCTAACAAAACCGTAGCGAGCGGCAGTGATTTGTGGCAGAGAAGCGCAACCGTACTCTAGTACGGTGAGCATCGCAGGCCGCAAAGCGCGACGCGCAGTAGGTTTTGTTAGACGTCCTCAGGCAGGGCGCGATCGGGCTAGACCTGATCGCGCCCTTCTTGCTATCATCGTCACTATTTTCTGACTAATTTTCGGAGGCGGTACGATGGCAAACACATGGCAAGCAGGGCGGCGCATTGGAGTGGGACTGACCTTGGCGGCGGCCGTGCTGGCATTGCCTGCCCACGCTCAGGCCCAGGAAGAGAAGGTCCTGAACATCTATAACTGGTCGGACTATATCGGCGACGATACGATCAAGAATTTTGAGAAGGAAACGGGCATCAAGGTACGCTACGACGTTTTCGACAATAACGAAATCCTCAATGCGAAACTGGTGGCGGGCAAGTCCGGCTACGATATCGTGGTGCCGACGGCCCAGTGGGCGCGCCTGCAGATCGATGCGGGCTTGCTGCGCAAACTCGACAAGAGCAAGCTGACGAACCTGGGCAACCTCGACCAGAACTTGCAAGCCAAGCTGTCGAAGATCGACCCGAACAACGATTACCTGGTCGACTGGCTATGGGGCTACACGACGGTGGGCATCAACGTCAACAAGGTCAAGGCCGCGTTGGGCGGCATGCCCATGCCCGACAATGCCTGGGACCTGGTCTTCGACCCGAAATACGCGTCCAAGCTGAAAGCGTGTGGCGTGTCCTTCCTCGACTCGCCGTCGGAAGTGCTGCCGGCCGCCCTGCAATACCTGGGCAAGCCCGCGTACTCGAAAACGGCCGCCGACTACCAGGAAGCGGGCAAGGTGCTGCAGGCGATCCGCCCCTACGTGACCCTGTTCAGTTCATCAGGCTACATCAACGACATGGCCAACGGTTCCGTTTGCGTCGCATTGGGCTGGTCGGGCGACATCAATATCGCGCGCCAGCGCGCCATCGAGGCGAAGAATGGCAATGTGATCCAGGTGCTGGTGCCGAAGACGGCCGCGCTGATGTTCGATACCATGGCCATCCCCGCCGACGCGCCCCATCCGAACAATGCGCACCTGTTCATCAACTACATTTTGCGTCCGCAAGTGCATGCCAGCCTGAGCAACAAGGTGTTCTACGCGAATCCGAATCCGGCCAGCATCAAGTATGTACGCAAGGATATCGGCGAGAACAAGGCCATCTTCCTGTCGGATGCCGACAAGCAGCGCATGGCGGCGCCAGAGGCGACCACGGCCGATATCCGCCGCTTGATGACGCGCATTTATACGAAATTCAAGACGGGAGTGTAAAAACAAGGATGGCGCGAGGGACGGGCCTGTAGGCCGTCACTGGCGCCATGCGATATTGCCGAGGTGAACACTACTCGTGGTAGCGGTCCATCAGCTTGTGGTGACTGCCGCGCATTTCTTCGATCAGTTCAAAGGCGACGAAGCCGATGATGGCGGCGAAGATGGCGATGAAGAGAAAAACGAGGAAGGTGATTAACATGGTCTTTCGGCCGCCGTTGGACGGCCGTCCGCTGGGTTGCTCAATGTGCCGGAGCAAGGCTCTTGCACGTAGTTGATGCAATTAAACTCTAGCAGATCGGCAGCGCTTTACAAGGCTGCTGAGTTGTAATTCCTACCAGTATTTGTCCCAGCGCACTTTTTGCGCATTCAGCTGTTTTACGACCCCGTGGCCTATTTCACCACCAAGTCATGCGCCATCACGGCCTTCAAATAAACGCTGATCGGGTCGCCCAGTTCTCGCTGCGAGAACCTGTCCATCCTTGCGCTGGCCTTGCGCATTTCCCCTTATTTCACCACCAGATCATGCGCCATCACGGCCTTCAAATAGACGCTGATCGGGTCGCCTAATTCTCGCTGCGAGAACCACCACGCGCTGGCCTTGCGCATTTCCCATTCCTGCTCCTCGCCCGTCAGCAGCAGGGCGGCCGCCTGGCCCAGGGTGGGCTGGTGACCGACGATGAGCACGCTTTCCTTGCCGCCGGGCCAGTTGGCCGCCTTGAGGATGTCTTCCGCCTCGGCGCCCGGCGCCAGTTCCGGCATCAGCTTGAACTTGCGCCCCAGCGCTTCCGCCGTTTGCAGGGTGCGCAGGGCGGGGCTGACGAGGATGCGGCAATTTTCCGGTAGTTGCGAGGCCAGCCATTCGCCCATGCGGCGCGCCTGCTTCTGACCTTTGATGGTCAGGGCGCGTTCGAGGTCGGGCAGGCCCGGCTCGGCTTCTGCGTGTCGCCACAAGATGAGATCCATGCTGTGCTCCTGTGTGTAGAGTTGCCTATTCGCCGACCTCCGCGCCCGGCGTGCCCAGTGTGTGCATCAAATACTGCTGGGCGCTGAACGGCGTTTGCTTGCCGCGCGGCTTGCGGCGCGCGTAGTGGCCCGTCGGCTCCAGCTCCCATGCATTCGTATTATCCTTCAAATACGGATTCAAGCCCTCGGCGATCACGCGCCGTTTCAGCGCCCGGTCCAGCACGGGAAAGGCCACTTCCACCCTGCGGAACAGGTTGCGGCTCATCCAGTCGGCACTGGCCAGGTAGACATCGTGCGCCAGGTCGTTGCGGAAATAGTAAATGCGGCTGTGCTCAAGGAAACGGCCGATCACGGAACGCACCTTGATGTTTTCCGACAGGCCAGGCACGCCCGGCTTCAGGGTGCAGGCGCCGCGCACGATCAGGTCGATCTTCACGCCATCGGTCGAGGCCGCATACAGGGCGCGAATCACGGATTCATCGACCAGCGCATTGACTTTCACGATGATGCGTCCGCGCCGGCCGGCGCGGGCGATCTTCGCCTCGTTGCGGATGGCCTTGATGATCTCGCTTTGCAGGCCGAACGGCGCCAGCCACAAATGGTTCAGGTTGTGCGGCTTGGTCAGGCTGGTCAGGTGGATGAAGACTTCGTTCACTTCCACGGCCAGGTCCTGGTTCGCCGTCAGCAAGCCGAAATCCGTGTACAGCTTGGTGGTGGTGGGATGGTAGTTGCCGGTGCCCAGGTGGGCGTAGAAGCGCAGCGCGCCGTCCTCGCGGCGGATGACGAGCGCCACCTTGGCATGGGTTTTCAGTCCCACCACGCCGTAGACGACTTGCGCGCCCGCCTGTTCCAGCTTGTCGGCCCAGTTGATATTGGCTTCTTCGTCGAAACGCGCCATCAATTCCACGATGACGGTCACTTCCTTGCCCATCTTCGCGGCCGTGATCAAGGATTCCATCAGGTCCGAGTTCATGCCCGTGCGGTAGATCGTCTGCTTGATGGCGACGACGGACGGGTCGTAGGCGGCGCTGCGGATGAAGTCGATTACCGTCTGGAACGACTGATAGGGATGGTGCAGCAGGATGTCGTGCTTGTTCAGCGCGGCGAAGATGTCGTTGCCGATGGCTTTATGCGCGAGGCCCGGGAAGAACGGCGGGAAGCGCAGCTCGGGCTGCTTGACGTGGTCGATCATTTCCGACAGCCGCACGAGGTTCACGGGGCCGTTGACGCGGTAGAGGCGGCTTTGATCCAGGTTGAACTGGTCGAGCAGGAACTGCGACAGTTCTGGCGGACAATTGCGCGCCACTTCCAGCCGCACGGAGGTGCCGAACTGGCGCCCCACGAGTTCGCCTTTTAACGCCTGACGCAGGTTCTTGACTTCGTCCTCATCGACCCACAGGTCGCTGTCGCGCGTGACGCGGAATTGTGAATAGGCGATCACTTCGCGCCCGGCGAACAGGTCCGAAATGTGCGCATGGATGACGGAGGACAATAAACAGAAGGACACGCCGTCGCCGGAAATGTCGTCCGGCAGCTTGATGACGCGTGGCAAGACACGGGGCGCCTTGACGATGGCGATCGCCGTGCCGCGTCCGAACGCATCCTTGCCGCTCAGCGAAACGATGAAATTGAGACTTTTATTCACCACTTGCGGGAAGGGGTGCGCCGGGTCCAGGCCGATCGGTGTCAGCAGGGGGCGCACTTCGCGGTCGAAATACTGCTTGACCCATGCGCGCTGCGCCTCGTTGCGGTCGCTGTCGCGCAGCAGATGCACGCCCGCTTCGCGCAGGGCCGGCAAGACTTCGCTATTTAATATCTCGTACTGGCGCTCCACCAGCGCATGGCATTCCTTGCCGATGCGCTCCAGGTTGGCCGCCAGGGCAGGGTGGCCCGCCAGTGTGCCGCCGATGCTGCCGGCCGCCAGCAGGCTGGCCACGCGCACCTCGAAGAACTCATCCATGTTACTGCTGACGATGCACAGGTAGCGCAGGCGCTCGAGCAGCGGAATGTTCGGGTCTTCCGCCTGGGCCATCACGCGCCGGTTGAAAGTCAGTTGCGACAGTTCGCGGTCAAGCAGGATGCCCGATTTGGTCACTTCCATGTGCAGTTCAGGTTTCATATTCTTTTGTCTTTGCAGATAGTTAATTCTAGCCGTATTTCATCATGTATGACGCGCTGTGAGTGTAATCATGAAATATGACGTAAGCGTGACATAAGCTGTCATAAAGCGTCGCCCGTCCTGTCATTTTTCACGTCGAAAAGGGCAATTCTCGGGGCGTAGCCAATTATTTCAGGATTTTTTACCCATGTCATAAAGCTGTCATATTCGCTTGCTAGACTGCGCAGCATTCAACCGGGACTTTGAGCCCTAACAACCCTGAGGACTTGATATGCAAATGAAGCAAATGTTCAAATTTATCGTCGTGGGTGCTTCGGCAGCGATGGCATTTTCTTCCGCTTCCGTCATGGCGGCAGATATGACAGGTGCTGGTGCTACCTTCCCGTACCCGATCTACGCCAAATGGGCCGAGACTTACAAAGCCAATACCGGCAACGGCCTGAACTACCAGTCCGTCGGTTCCGGCGCCGGCATCAAGCAAATCAAGGCCAAGACTGTTGAATTCGGCGCCTCGGACATGCCTTTGAAGGCGGAAGAGCTGGAAGAAGCGGGCCTGATGCAGTTCCCGGCCATCATGGGCGGCGTGGTCACCATCGTCAACCTGGACGGCGTAACCCCAGGCCAGCTGAAAATGACGGGTAAAGTCGTTGGCGACATCTACCTGGGCAAGATCACCAAGTGGAGCGCGCCTGAGATCGCCGCACTGAACAGTGGCGTCAAGCTGCCGGATACGGAAATCACCGTGGTTCACCGCGCCGACGGTTCGGGCACGTCCTTCCTGTTCACCGACTTCCTGTCGAAAACCAACCCGGAATTCAAATCGAAAATCGGCGCCGGCTCGGCTGTGAAATGGGCCGTGGGCGTGGGCGGCAAAGGTAACGAAGGCGTCGCCGCCAACGTGCAGCGTATCAAGGGTTCGATCGGCTACGTCGAGTGGGCTTACGCCAAGAAAAACAAGATGTCGCACACCCAGCTGCAAAACAAGGACGGCCACTTCCTGCAGCCTGACGACGAAAACTTCAAGGCAGCAGCCGCTTCGGCACCTTGGACGCAGACCCCGGGCTTCGGCGTGGTCCTGACCGACCAGGCTGGCAAGAACAGCTGGCCTATCACGGGCGTGTCGTTCATCCTGATGCATAAAGTCCAGGCTGACGCAGCCAAGGCTAAAGAAGTCCTGAAATTCTTCGACTGGGCCTACAAGAACGGCGGCCCTGCTGCCGTCGAACTGGACTACGTGCCGATGCCGGCATCGGTCGTGAAACTGGTGCAGGAATCGTGGAAAGCCAACCTGAAAGATGCATCGGGCAAAGCAATTTACTAATCCGATAGTCTGCATACTGAAGTACCTATCCTTGTCCCTCCGCCAGCAGCACGGCGGGGCAGGGAGTTAGCCAGGACCGCCCGCAAGCCCTTGCAGGCGTTCCCGGCTAAAAGAGCAAAATAAAAATAGCCGTACCTGCAGTACCACCCACATGGCACATTATGAGCGCACAATCTACCTCCTCCACGATCCCCATGCCAGGCGGCACCATGACCGATTCCATCAGTCACGCGCAAATGCTTTCCACCATGCGCAAGCAGCGCATCCAGGATTTTTTGTTCCACAAGGTGACGATGCTGTTCGCCCTGTCGGTGCTGATCGTCCTGGTGGGCATCATCATTTCGCTGATCATGGAATCGATACCGGCCTTCAAGACCTTCGGCCTGCACTTCATCGTGTCCGCGGAATGGGACCCCGTCAATGACCAGTACGGCGCCCTGATCCCCATCATCGGTACCCTGGTGACGTCGGTGATTGCCCTGCTGATCGCCTTTCCCGTCAGCTTCGGCATCGCCCTGTTCCTCACGGAAATCTGCCCGGCCTGGCTGCGCCGCCCGCTGGGCACGGCTGTCGAGCTGCTGGCCGGCGTGCCATCGATCATCTACGGCATCTGGGGCCTGTTCGTGTTTGCGCCCCTGTTTGCCGACCATGTCCAACCTATCCTGAAAGCCACGCTGGGCAACGTGCCTGTCATCGGCCAGCTGTTCAGCGGCCCCATGATGGGCATCGGCTTGCTGACGGCCGGCCTGGTGCTGGCCATCATGATCATCCCCTTCATCGCTTCCGTGATGCGCGACGTATTCGAGATCGTCCCTGCCGTGCTGAAAGAATCCGCATACGGCCTGGGCTGCACGCGTTGGGAAGTGGTGCGCAAGATCGTCTTGCCATACACCAAGACCGGCGTCGTCGGCGGCGTCATGCTGGGCCTGGGCCGCGCGCTGGGCGAAACCATGGCCGTGACCTTCGTCATCGGTAATGCCAACAAGCTGTCGTGGTCGCTGTTTGCCGCCGGTAACAGCATCACCTCGCTGCTGGCGAACGAATTCGGCGAAGCGCAATCCGAGCTGCACGTCGCGTCGCTGTTCTCGCTGGCGCTGATCCTGTTTGTCATCACCTTTATCGTCTTATCCGCCGCCAAGCTGATGCTGGCAGGCATGTCCCGCAAGGAAGGCACGAAATGAGCCAACTCAGCCAAGTTAGCACGCACGACGTTCCGGCCAAGCCGGCCATGAATCCTGTCTACCGCAAGCGCCTGCTGATGCACCGCATCGGCATCGCCCTGTCGGTGGCGGCCATGGCCCTGGGCCTGGCCGTGCTGGTGTGGATTCTGTTCACGCTGGTGATCAAGGGTTTCGGCGCGCTATCGATCGACCTGTTCACGCAAACCACGCCGGCCCCCGGCAGCGAAGGCGGCGGCCTGATCAATGCCATCGTCGGCAGCGCCCTGATGGTGGGCCTGGCGACTGTCGTCAGCACCCCGATCGGCATCCTGGCCGGCATCTACCTGGCCGAATACGGCGAAGAAAACAAGTTTGCGCAAGTGACGCGCTTTGTGACGGACATCATGCTGTCGGCGCCATCGATCGTCATCGGCCTGTTTGTGTATGCGCTGTACGTGGCCCACGTGAAACACTTCTCCGGTTACGCGGGCGCCATCGCGCTGTCGCTGATCGCCGTGCCGGTGGTGGTGCGCACGACGGACAATATGCTGCGTTTGGTACCGAACAGCCTGCTGGAAGCCGCGTTTGCCCTCGGTGCGCCGCGCTGGAAGGTGGCCACCCTGGTGCGCTTGCGCGCCGTGAAAGCCGGCGTCATCACCGGTGTGCTGCTGGCCCTGGCCCGCATCGCCGGCGAAACGGCGCCGCTGTTGTTCACGGCCCTGAATAACCAGTTCCAAAGCTTTAACATGAATGCGCCGATGGCCAACTTGCCGTCCGTCATCGCATCGTTCGCGATGAGCCCGTACGACAACTGGCGCTCGCTGGCCTGGGGCGGCGCATTGCTGATCACCTTCAGCGTGCTGGCCTTGAATATCCTGTCGCGCACCGTGTTCAGCCAAAAAGTCCCTAATTAAACAGATACCGAGCGAAGCGAACCCATATGAATACGCAAATGAACCCAGCCCAAGACCTGGCACCAAAGAAAAAAACCATCGAGATTTCGGGCCTGAACTTTTTTTACGGCAAAACGCAAAGCTTGCATAACGTCAACCTGGACATCCACGAAAAGAAGGTCACGGCTTTCATCGGCCCGTCCGGTTGCGGCAAGTCAACCCTGCTGCGCACCCTGAACCGCATGTACGATCTGTATCCGGGCCAGCGCGCGGAAGGCTCGATCCTGTACCGCGGCCGCAACGTGCTCGACGCGGACCAGGACGTCAACATGCTGCGCGCCAAGGTCGGCATGGTGTTCCAGAAGCCGACGCCGTTCCCCATGTCCGTGTATGACAACATCGCCTTCGGCGTGCGCCTGTATGAAGACCTGTCGAAAGGCGAGATGGACGAGCGCGTCGAGTGGGCCCTGAAAAAGGCGGCGCTGTGGGGCGAAGTCAAGGATAAGCTGAACAAGAGCGGCCTGTCGCTGTCGGGCGGCCAGCAGCAGCGTTTGTGCATCGCGCGCGGCGTGGCCGTGAAGCCGGACGTCTTGCTGCTCGATGAGCCGACCTCGGCGCTGGACCCGATCTCGACCTCGAAAGTGGAAGAGCTGATCAGCGAACTGAAACAGGATTACACGATCGCCATCGTGACGCACAATATGCAGCAGGCGGCGCGCTGCTCCGACTACACTGCCTATATGTACCTGGGCGAACTGGTGGAATTCGGCGAAACGGACCAGATCTTCATGAATCCGGCCCGCAAGGAAACGCAGGATTACATCACGGGTCGCTTCGGCTGATCCACCCAGAATAACGACATACAAGACAACTGAATACGGAGAGACAGCATGTTAGGCGAACATTCATCCAAGCAATACGACAACGAACTCGAAGCGATCCGCTCGAAAGTTCTGCTGATGGGCGGCATCGTTGAAACCCAGTTCCTCGACGCGATGACGTGCTTTCGCATCGGCAACCCGGAACGCGCCGACCGCGTGATGCGCGAAGACGACGTCGTCAACCAGCTGGAAGTGTCGCTGGACGACGCGTGCAGCCATCTGATCGTGCGCCGCCAGCCGGCCGCCAACGATTTGCGCACCATCATGGCCACCATCAAGGTGATTACCGACCTCGAGCGCGTAGGCGACGAGGCGACCAAAATCGCCCGCGTGGCGAAGAATCTGCACAAGCGGGGCAACGGCGTCGTCAACCATTACGAGATGGTGCGCGGCATTGCCAACACGGCCACCGACATGCTGCACGATGCGCTCGATGCGTTCGCGCGCAACGATGGCAAGCAGGCCTTACAATTAATTGCACAAGACGCCATCATCGACCATGAGTTTCGGTCTATCATGCGCAACTTGATCACCTTTATGATGGAAGACCCGCGCACGATTTCGGCGGCGCTCGATACCCTGTGGGTGGCCAAGGCCATCGAACGGATCGGCGACCATGCGAAAAACATCGCCGAATACGTGATTTACGTGGTTGAAGGCAAGGACATCCGCCACACCAAGGTGGCGGCTCCCGCCATTTCCGAGGAGCTCCCTGAGTAAGCTTTATGGCATCTGATAAAACCACGGTATTGATTGTTGAAGATGAGCCAGCCATCGTCGAGCTGGTGACGTATTCGCTGCGCGAATCGGGCTGGAATTGCTGTTCCGTACAAAACGTTGCCGATGCCTGGGAATTCATCCAGCACCGCACGCCGCACCTGATCCTGCTGGACTGGATGCTGCCGGACCAGACGGGCTTGCGCCTGCTGTCGCGCATCCGCGCCGACCGCAATTTCGCCGCCATCCCCGTCATCATGCTCACCGCCAAGAGCATGGAAGAAGACAAGCTGGCCGGCCTGAACAGCGGGGCCGACGATTACGTCACCAAGCCGTTCTCGCCGCGCGAGCTGCTGGCGCGCGCCAAAGCGCTGTTGCGACGCAAGAGTCCGGAACACGCGCAGGCGCCCATGCGCGCCGGCAACGTGGCCCTGGATCCCGTCAGCTGCACCGTGATGATGGATGAACAGAAGATCGATATCGGCCACGCCGAATACAAGCTGCTGAAATTCCTGCTGGCCCATCCGGAGCGCGTGTTTTCGCGCAGCCAGTTGCTCGACAAGGTGTGGGGCGACCATGTGGTGATCGAGGAACGCACGGTCGATGTCCACGTATTGCGCTTGCGCAAAGCCTTGAAAGAGGCGGAAAGCCTGATCAAGACCGTGCGCAGCGTCGGCTACATGTTGTCTGAAAAATAAAGCCTGTCTCTTATGAATCCGAAATTGCTGTTCTGGGTGCCGGCCGCCTTGCGCATGGTGCTGGCGCTGCTGGGCGTGTCCATCGTCTGGTATCTGTTTGGCGCCACGTATGCGCTGGGCATCGCCTTCGTGCTGATGGCCATGATGGTGTTCGTGCAGCTGTCGTATCTGTTCCAGCTGAGTAACTGGCTGGACAATCCGCAAAGCGCCAAGCTGCCCGACGGCTGGGGCGCCTGGACCAGCATCTTCGCGCGCCTGTACCGCATGCGCCGCGACGACGAGAAAAACCAGGCCGAGCTGACGGAATGGCTGGCGCGTTTCCGCCAAGCCATGCACCTGTTGCCCGACGGCGTCGTCATCATGGACGATGTGCTGTTCCTCGAATGGTGCAACCCGGCCGCCGAGAAACACCTGGGCCTGACGCACGAGCGCGACAAGGGCATGCGTGTGACCAACCTGATCCGCAGCCCCGAGTTCATGGATTACATCATCCTGGGCCGCTACGACCAGCCGCTGACGATCACTTTCCGCAACCGCAAGCTGATCGTGCAGATCATTCCGTTCGAGAACCGCCGCCAGATCCTCGTCACGCACGATGTGACGGAAACGGAACGCATCGAAATGATGCGCCGCGACTTCATCGCCAACGCTTCGCACGAACTGCGCACGCCGCTGACGGTCATCGTGGGCTTCCTGGAAATCGCTTCCGCCGAGCTGGACCTGGACGCCGCCACGCGCGCCGCTCACCTCAAACTGATGACGGAGCAGGGCCACCGCATGCAGCATCTGATCGAGGATATGCTGACCCTGTCGCGCCTGGAATCGGTCGACTATCCGCTGCGCCCCGAGCCCGTGGATATCAAGAAGCTCATGCAGCAGGTCTTGCGCGACGCCAAGGGCTTGTCGGCCGGCAAGCACGAGATCAAGATGGAATGCAACGGTCCCGACGTGCTGGGCAGCTACGACGAGCTGTACAGCGCGTTTGGCAACCTGGCGTCGAACGCCGTGCGCTATACGCCGGCCGGCGGCAGCATCGCTCTGCGCTGGCAGGATGGCCCGGCCGGACCGCAATTCATCGCGCAAGACACGGGCATCGGCATCAGCCAGGAACATATTTCGCGCCTGACGGAACGTTTTTACCGCGTCGACAAAAGCCGTTCGCGCGAAACCCAGGGCACGGGCCTGGGCCTGGCCATCGTCAAGCACGTGCTGCTGCGCCACGGCGGCACGTTGGCCATCCAGTCCGTGGCCGACAAGGGCAGCAGCTTCATCGTCAGCATGCCGAAGTCCGTCGTCACGCCGCTGCAGGGCGGGTTGCTGGTCAAGTAGTCCGCAGGGGGGCGATAGTTCCCCCTGGCGGCTGGTGCAATGTTGGCATAAGTCGTTACAATCAGGCCATGACTTTAATCAACGCCTCTTTTCGCCACGCCGGCGCGCAGCAACTGGCCCAATCGCTGCAGGCCGCGCGCCAGGACACGCTTTCCCTGTTCGACTGTTATGTCAGTGCCGGGCTGGACGTGGTGGCGGGCCTGCCCCGTCATCCGCGCCTCAATCCACCGTTATGGCAGCTCGCGCATATCGCCTGGTTCGCCGAGTGGTTCATCCTGCGCGAAGCCGCTTCCAGCCATCCGGCCGACGCCATCTACAATTCCCTGCTGACGCGCGGCGACGATATGTTCGACGCCAATATGGTGGAGCACCGTGCGCGCTGGAAGCTGGAACTGCCCAGTCCGGGCGCCGTGAAAACGTATTGCCGCGAAGTGCTGGACCGGGTGCTCGATAAACTCTCGCGCGAACCGAACGTCGACAGCGCCCTGGCGCCGTACCGGCTGGCGCTGGCGCATGAAGACTTGTGTGGCGAGGAAATGCTGGCCGGTTTGCAATGGCTGGGCCTGGAAGCCTCCGAATCCCTCGCTGCCAGCCCGGCCTTGCCGCCCGGCGCGGGGCAGATCGCTTTTCCTGGCGGCACCATCGCACTCGGTTCGCCGCGCGGGGCCGGGTTTGCCTTCGACAATGAATCGCCGCCCCATAGCTGCTACGTGGCGCCGTTTTCCATCGATGCTTGCGCCGTATCCAACGCCCAGTTTGCCGATTTCGTCGCCGATGGCGGCTACCAGAACCGCCAGTTCTGGAGCGCGGCCGGCAGCGCCTGGCTGATGCGGCAGGAGCGCTCGTCGCCCCTGTACTGGCTGCGCGAAGCGACGCAGTGGCGCACCATGCGTTTCGGCCAGCGCACGACCTTGCCGCCGAATGAGGCCGTGCGCCACATCAATCTGTATGAAGCGCAAGCGTACTGCGCCTGGGCGGGGCGCCGCCTGGCGACCGAGGCGGAATGGGAGTATGCTGCGCTGTCCGGCCATCCGCGCTTTCACTGGGGCCAGGTGTGGGAGTGGACGGCGACGCCGTTCGAACCGTATCCGGGCTTTGCGGTGGATGCGTGGCGCGAATATTCGGCGCCGTATTTCATGCGGCACCAGGTGCTGCGCGGCGCCGCCTTCGCCACGTCGCCGCGCCTGCGTTCAGCCCGCATGCGCGCCTTCCACGCGCCCGAACGGGGCGACATCTTTGCCGGCCTGCGCACCTGCGCCTGGTAGCGCGCCGAGAACAGACATCATTTCAGGATACCCTTGAGTACAGATAACGCCCCGCAGTTCATTCCCAAACGCATCACGCCCACGCCGGAGCAGGTGGCCATCCAGACGGCGCAAAAGAAAGTGGTCTTGATCGACGCCAATGCCGGCGCCGCCAAGACGACGACCCTGGCCCTGCGCCTGGCCGAAGCCTTGCACCGTGGCCGCGCGCCCGAGCGCATGCTGGCCCTGGTCTTCACGGAAGCGGCGCGCGTGGCGCTGCGCCAGCGCCTGCTGGAAGTGGGCGTGCCGCTCGGCGTCGTCAAGCGCCTGACCGTCGATACCTTCGACGCGTTTGCCGCCAAGGTGCTGCTGCAGCTGGAAAACATGCAGGTAGCCTCCATGCGCAGCGATGAGGAGCTGCGCCCCGTGGCCTGGGAAGCGCTGGAAGTGGTCTCCGAGAAATACGCTCACCGCTATCCGCTGGAAATCAATACGACCAACGGCGCCATCGCCGAGTTCCTGAAGTTGCAGTTGCGCACCAAGGCGCGCCTGGATTTCCAGAATCCTGACTTCGAGAGCAACTCGCTCGATGACAACCTGGAGCTGCTGGGCATGTCGCGCACGCATTATCTATGGCTACGCGAATATGAAGGCTTGCGCGGCGCCGACACGGGCGATATCCAGTTCCGCGCCCCGTTCGACGCCACCTACGACCTGGTGCGCATGCTCGACGGCGACGAACCGCTGCGCCAGCAATTGCCGGCCTTCCAGATCATCGTGGCCGATGAATTGCACGACTTGAACGAGGCGTCGTTCCGCCTGCTGACCATGCTGATACGCCGCGGCAACGCGTTTTTCTGCGGCGCCGGCGACAAGGATCAAGTGATTTATACGTGGTCGGGCGCCGACCACCGCTTTTTGCGCCAGCGTTTCGAGCAGGAATTCCCCGCCTTGCAGCGCTTGCCGCTGACGGCATCCTACCGCTACGGCCCGCAGCTGGCGCAGGCTGTCGGCGTGTTGAAAAACAAGGCCAGCGTGTCGGCCCTGTCGCGCGCCACCCATATCGACGTGCTGGAGTACGACCATGCGCAGCCCCAGGCGTGCAGCGCGCAGCTGATCGCCGCGCTCGAACAAGCGCATGCGGGCACGACGGCCATCTTGCTGCGCGACCGCGACCAGGCCATCCGCGTGGAAACGGCCCTTTTCCAGAGCGGCATCGCGTATGGCCTGGTGGACATGAACAGCTATTTGCTGAGCCTGGAAGTACTGATGCTGCGCGGCATGGTCGCCATCGCCCGCAAGGATTTACATGCGATCAAGAGCGGCCCGCGCCGTGGCGACATCCTCGAAGCCCTGGTGGCG
Source organism: Janthinobacterium sp. PAMC25594 (assembly GCF_019443505.1). NCBI lineage: Bacteria > Pseudomonadati > Pseudomonadota > Betaproteobacteria > Burkholderiales > Oxalobacteraceae > Janthinobacterium > Janthinobacterium sp. PAMC25594. The sequence goes on along the minus strand of NZ_CP080377.1, from coordinate 1,582,509 downwards.
TTCGCGGAAATCCCGTTTACGCGCGCGGAATTGCAGCAAGCCAAGGCCGACGTGGCCAATTACCCGGATTTGCTGGAAGGCTTTTTGACCAACCAGCTGGCCAAGTCGCAGAACCAGGACAAGGCGGCGCTGACCCTGGCCGCCGTCGACTACCTGCGCGCCTTGCCCCCGGACGCTCTGGCGGGCGACGCGCTGCAGCACATCTTCGGCCTGATGCAGCTGGAACAGACGGCGCGCCGCATCTATGTCGATCCGGCGCAGGCGCGGGTCGTGGCCCGTTCCCTGCACGGCTTCATTGCCGTGTGCCGCGAGGCGGGCGTGGCGCTGGGCGGCTTTGCCGGCTGGCTGGGCGAGATGGAAGACGCTGTGACGGTCTCGACCGGCAAGGCCAAACTGGTGATCGCCTGCATCGACCAGATCAAGGGCCTGGAATACAACCATGTCATCCTGCCTTACCTGGCCGTCGATGAATTCCCACGCAGCAAGACCGACCCGCTGGAAGAGGAAAACCGTTTTTATGTGGCCGCCACGCGCGCGCGCGACAGGCTCACTTTGCTGACGCCGCAAGACCCTGCTTATCAGAGCCGCTACATCGCCGCCCTGCAGCTGAAAAACAAGATTGTTGCGCCGAAAGCATAAATCTTTTGCCGTGCGGCGGCTTTTTGTGAAAGACGAAAGCGGGCATACTGGGCTGGTGTGATTGACAGCAATCTAACCAGACAGGAGCAACTATGAAAGTGTTTTTAACGGGTGCGGCAGGTTTCATCGGCAGTTCCATCGCGGCGGGTCTCGTGCGCGCCGGCCATCAGGTCACGGGCCTCGTGCGCAAGCCGGAGCAGGTGGCCGAGCTGGCCAAGGTGGGTGTGGTGGGCGTGCAAGGCGATTTGAACGACCGCGCATTGCTCATCGAGCAGGCGAGGGCGGCGGACGCCGTCATCAATGCGGCCAGCAGCGACCACCGGGCCGCCGTCGAAGCGATCATTGAAGCGCTGGCTGGCAGCAACAAGCCGTTCCTCCACACCAGCGGCTCGTCCATCGTGGGCGATGCCTCGGGTGGCGAGGGCACGGAACAGATCTATTACGAGGACAAGCTGCCGGCGCCCACGGCCGACAAGGCGGCAAGGGTCGCCATCGACGACCTGGTGCTGGCCAGCGCCGCGCAAGGCGTGCGCGCCAGCGTGCTGTGCAACACCCTGATCTATGGCCACGGCGCCTTGCCACGCGACAGCGTGCAGTTGCCACGCCTGCTGAAACAGGCGCGTAAGAGCGGCATCGTGCGCCACGTGGGGCCGGGCCGCAATAGTTGGTCGAACGTGCATATCGACGACGTCGTCAGCCTGTATTTGCTGGCGCTGGAAAAGTCGCCTGCCGGCACGTTTTACTTTGTCGAATCGGGCGAGGCGGCCTTCCGCGACATGACGGCCGCCATCGCCCTGGCATTGCAGTTGGGACCGGCGCAGGACTGGCCGCTGGCCGAGGCGATTGCCGAATGGGGCTACGAGATGGCGTCGTACGGCCTCGGCTCCAACAGCCGCGTGCGCGGCGAGCGGGCACGCACCCTGCTGGGCTGGCAGCCGCAGGGGCCAGCCGTGCTGGAGTGGATCAAGCACGACATGCTCAAGCCGCCGCACGCTATCGCCGCTTGATGCAGCTCAGCAAAACCGCCTCTGTGTGCGCTAGCGAACGGTGCTGTTTGGCGATCGGGAGTATGATGGCTTTGCTTGGTTGAGACGCACTGCCGTGAAGTTGGCGGCATGTTCGATCTTCCAGCAGGTCAGCCGGTCGCCTCAAGGATCGGCACCAGATTCTTGCCGCCGGCGCGCTCGCGCCGTGCGGCTGTGCACTGCAACTCCAGGTCGCGGTGTGTACTGCGAACCCTTTCAAGGCCGGCTTAGCCGGTCTTTTTTTTGCCTGTCGTTCCCTGCGTCGCGCCATTCACCGCCACCTGTCCGCCATTCGCCGAAACGAGGTTTTCCCATCGCCGAAATGCGCGTATCTTGACGATCAACCAAGACCAAGGAGGTATCGTGAAACCTGAACTAGCGTACTACCGCCGTACCCAGCTGCTGTGGGGCGTGCTGCTGATCGCCATCGGCGCCATCATCCTGCTGGACCGGCTCGATGTGATCTATCTCCATGACTACTATGCTCTATGGCATTATTGGCCGCTGATACTGGTCGTCTTCGGCCTCAACAAGCTGCTCACGCCCGTGTCCGCCAAGCAGGTACTGAGCGGCCTGTGGCTGATCTTTTTTGCCGCCTGGTGGTATGTGTCGTATGAAGAACTGTGGAATATGACCTTCTACAATAGCTGGCCAGCCTTGCTGATCGCCTGGGGCGTGGGCCTCGTGCTGGAACCGCTGCTGAACAAACATTTTATTGCCTACCGGGAGTCCGAGCATGAAAAATAGACCGCCGCTGCACTCGCCATCGCAGATCGTGCTGGGCGTCATCGTCATCGGCCTGGGGCTGCTGTTCCTGCTCGATAACCTCGGCTTCATCAATGTGCGCTACACCTTCCGCTTCTGGCCCACCATCCTCATCATTTTCGGCTTGCTGAAAATATCGCAAAGCCATACCCGCTCCGGCTACATCCTCGGCGGCGTGATGGTCTTGCTGGGCCTGAGCTGGACCCTGAAAGCCATGGGCTTGTTCTATATCAATTGGAGCATGCTGTGGCCGCTACTCATCATTGCCGCCGGCGTGGCCGTCGTGTCGAAATCGCTGCCGGGCGGGCAGCAGCGGCAGCGACGCCAGCGCCAGGCTGCTCCCCCTGACGATGCCGACCATTTTGGCCAGGCCCGCAATGGCGCCGTTTCCCTCGACAAGGATGCGGCCGATGCCACTGCAGCGCCCGGCGCCAGCGACCAGGCGGACGACGACAGCATCATCGAAGTGACGGCCATCCTCGGCGGCTATGTGCGGCGCGTGTCGTCGCAGCGCTTCAAGGGCGGCGATATCAATGTCATCATGGCCGGCTGTGAAATCGACTTGCGCCAGGCGTCGATCGAAGGCGAAGCCGTGCTCAACGTGTCTGCCCTGTGCGGCGGCGTCACCATCAAGATTCCGCCCGACTGGAGCGTCGTGCTGCAGGGCACGCCCATCCTTGGCGGTTTCGAAGAAAAGACCATCGTGCCGCCGAACCAGAGCAAGCGTCTGTACGTGACGGGTTACGCCATCATGGGCGGCCTCGAAATCCGCAACTAGGCGCGCATGTCCGGACCCTTGTCGAAGCGGCGCGGCGCCGTGGTGGTGTTCCTGGTGTGCATCGCGCTGGGCCTGGCCCTGGCTTTTATTTTGGCCAGGGTGGCGCATGCGCCGTGGCTCAACGCCGTCGTGCTGGTGGTGCCCGCCACGCTCGTGTATGCGATCGGTTCGGGTTTTTCCGCGTTTTACCTGTGCCGCGCCTACCCCTTGCACGCCCGCCATCCGCTCGCCATCGCCAGCGTGATGAGCGCGGCGGCCCTGTTCGCGGGCTTGCTGTGGGCCACCCTGCTGCAATTTTTGAACAGCGTCAGCCTGTTGCTGGAGCAGCACTGGCTGGGCATGGACCTGACACAGTCGATGCTGGCCCTGTTCTTCGGTCTGGGCGCGCTGCTGTATTGCCTGGCTGCCGCCGTGCATTACCTGTTGCTGGAATTCGTGCGCGCCAGGATGGCCGAACAGCGGGGGCTGGAAGCGCAATTGATGGCGCAGGAAGCGCAATTGCGCATGCTGCGCACGCAAATCGATCCGCATTTCCTGTTCAACAGCCTGAACTCCATCAGCGCCCTGACGTCCATCAATGCGGCGGGGGCGCGCCAGATGACGCTGCAACTGGCCAGCTTCTTTCGCCAGAGCCTGAGCCTGGAAGCGCACAAGCACATCACCGTGCAAGAGGAATTGGTGCTGATCCGCCACTTTCTCGCCATCGAGCAAGTGCGTTTCGGCGCACGCCTGCAAGTGGCGGAAGCCATCGACGCCGCCGCGCTGGCGTGTCTGTTGCCGCCCATGCTGATACAGCCGCTGGTGGAAAATGCCGTCAAGCATGGTATCTGTGGCTTGACGGAGGGTGGCCTGATCGCCATCGAGGTCCGGCGCGCGGGCAGCCTGCTGCAGATCGCCGTGCGCAACCCGGTGGATGCGGATCAAGGGCCAGAGCGCGGCAATGGCGTGGGCCTGGAGAATGTGCGCCAGCGCCTTGCCGGCGCGTATGGCCACGAAGCGGGCGTGCACTGGGGCCGGCGCAACGGCCAGTTCGAAGTGATGATTTCCATGCCGGCGCAGACCGGCGAGACGGAGGAAGCATGATGCAGGCAAGAATGCGGGTCGCCATCGTCGATGATGAATTGCTGGCGCGCAGCGTATTGCGCGAATATCTGGCGCGCCATGACGATATCGACATCGTGGCCGAATGTGCCAACGGTTTTGACGCCGTCAAGGCCATCGCGGAACTGGAACCGGAGCTGGTGTTCCTCGACATCCAGATGCCGCGCCTGGACGGCTTTGAAGTGGCCGAGCTGATCGGCGCGAAGACAAAGCTGATCTTTGTCACGGCCTACGACCAGTACGCCCTGAAGGCGTTCGAATGCCATGCCCTGGACTATCTGCTGAAACCATACAGCGAACAGCGTTTCGACCAGGCGCTGGCCCATGCGCGCGCCAACCGCGGCACGCCCGAAACGGTGCTGACGCTGGCGCGCGAGGCGGCCACGCGCGCGGCACCTTTGGCCCGCGTGCTGATCCGCGACGGCGCGAAAGTTCACGTGATCGCCAGCGCACGCATCGACTACATCGAAGCGCAGGACGATTACATCAGCATCCGCTCCGAGGGCAAGTCCTACCTGAAAAGCCAGAGACTGTCGGAGCTGGAAACCCAGCTCGACCCCGCCAAGTTCCTGCGCGTGCACAGGTCGTACCTGCTCAATATCGACGGCATCCGCCGCATCGAGGCGGCGACGAAAGACAGCCACGTGGCCATCCTGCGCGATGACACGCGCATTCCCGTGAGCAAGGCGGGCTACCAGAAGCTGAAGTTACTGGTTGGCTAGCTGCACATCCCACCAGGTGGGCAATAGCTGGCGGATTTCCGGCCGTGAAAAACGGTCGTCAATCAGATACACGACGCCCTTGTCCGACTGCGTGCGGATGACCCTGCCGGCCGCCTGCACCACCTTCTGCATGCCCGGATACAGATACGTGTAGTCGTAGCCGGAACCGAAGAGCTCGCCCATGCGCTGGCGGATCTGTTCGTTGACGGGGTTGATCTGCGGCAAACCCAGGGTGGCGATGAAGGCGCCGATCAGCCGCGCGCCGGGCAAGTCGATGCCTTCGCCAAACGCGCCACCGAGCACGGCAAAGCCGATGCCGCGCGTGTTCAGGCCGAAACGGCCCAAAAATTGCGCGCGGGCAGCATCGTCCATGCGGCGCGGCTGCTGCCAGAGGGGCACGTCGGGGTAATGCTGGGCAAACAGCGTGGCCGTCTTTTCCATGTAATCAAAACTGCTGAAGAAGGCCAGGTAATTGCCCGGCGTTTCCGCGTATTGCTTCGCCATCAGCTGGGCAATGGGCAGCAGCGAGGCGGCGCGGTGCTGGTAGCGCGTGGAAATGGTGTCGGCCACGCGCACGGACAATTGTTCCGCCTGGAACGGCGATTCCACGTCGACCCAGGCCGTGTCGTCCGGCATGCCCAGGGTGTCGCTGTAGTAATTCCACGGACTCAATGTGGCGGAAAACAGGGCCGTGCTGTGGCTGGCCGCGAAGCGTTCTTTCAAGAACGGCGCCGGGACGATGTTGCGGATGCAGACGGTGGAGCCCGTGTCCGTTTTACTGACGTCGAACAGCGAATGCGCGCCGAAGCTTTCCGCCAGGCGGTTGATCAGCAGCACGTCGAAATAGAAGCGCTGCAAGTCTTCATCGAGCGCCGCCGCGTGCTCGGCCGCGTAATCGCCGATGGCCGTCGCCACGCCTTGCAGCGCGCCAAAGAATTTGTCGGGCAAGGCGGCATGCACGTGGTAGTCGCCATCCTGCTCTTTTAGTAAAGCCGTCCACTGGCGCGAGAGGCGGTCCAGCGGCTTTTTCAAGCCCTCGGGCGCGAACTTGCGCAGCATTTTAAGGTCGATCTGCGCCAGTTCGGACGAATACATGCTGCGCGCGCGCGACACCATATTGTGCGCTTCGTCGACCAGCACATTGACTTTCCAGTCGTGGGCCAGGGTCATGCCGTACAGCATGGCGCTGAGGTCGAAATAATAATTGTAGTCGCCGATGACGACGTCGCTCCAGTGCGCCAGCTCCATGCCCAGGTAGTAGGGACAGATACCCTGCTGCAAGGCGATGGCGCGCACGGCTTCCTTGTCCAAAATCAAGCCGCTGGCCAGCGCCACCTCGCGCGCCAGCGGCAGCCGGTCGTAAAACCCCTTGGCCAGCGGACACGATTCGCCATGGCAGGCTTTGTCGGGATGTTCGCAGGCGCTGGTCTTGGCGCTCAGTTCCAGCACGCGCAGCGGCAGCAGGGGTGCGCTCTCCTTGAGGATGGCGCAGGCGTCGAGCGCCATTTGCCGGCCCGGCACCTTGGCGGCCAGGAAAAACAGTTTATCGAGGCCATGCGCGGCCGTGGCCTTCAGCATGGGGAACAGGCTGCCCACCGTCTTGCCAATACCGGTCGGCGCCTGCGCCAGCAAGCCGCAGCCGCGGCTGCTGGCCTTGTACATGGCTTCTGCCAGCTGGCGCTGGCCCGGGCGAAAGTCGGCATGCGGAAAGGCCATGGTCGCCAGTTGCGCGTCGCGGCTGGCGCGGTGCGCGATTTCCTGTTCGGCCCAGTCGAGGAACAGCGCGCAATGCTGCTCGAAGAAAATGCGCAGCGCCTCGGCCGTGCATTCCTCGTGCATGACCGTTTCCTTCTGGCTCACGATGTCGAAATACACGAGCGCCACGCGCAGCATGGGCAAGTTCAGCTGCTGGCACAGAAAATGGCCGTAGATGCGCGCCTGCGCCCAGTGCAGCTGGCGGTGGTTGGCTGGCATCGCGTCCAAGTCGCCCCGGTACGTCTTGATTTCTTCCAGCTGGCGGCGTGCCGGGTCGTAGCCATCTGCGCGGCCCCGCACATGCAGGGGTCCGAAGTGGCCGGAAAGACTGATTTCGCGCTGGTAGTCGTCGTCGCGCCGGCTAGTGACGGTAGCGTGGCCGGCCATGCCTTCCTGCGCCGTGGGCGAGGGGGTAAAGCGCAAGTCCAGGTCGCCCACCTTGGCGGTGAATTCGCACAGGGCGCGCACGGCGATCGTGTAACTTTTGCGGTTCATGCAGCCACCTGCCATTGCAGGTAGCACACGCTGACGGGCATGGCGTGCTCGGCGCAATACGCGATCCAGCGCAGCTGGTTGTCTTGCAGGCGGTCGCCCGGACCCTTGACTTCGATCATGCGGTAGCGCTGCTCGGCCGGCCAGAACTGGATCAGGTCGGGAAAGCCGCTGCGGTTGCTTTTAATGTCGAGCAAGATGCGCTCGAACGCCTTCTTCAGGTGGGCAGCCGGGATGCAGGCCAGCGCCAGGTCCAGCAAGCTGCCGTCCAGCATCTCCCAGCTGACGAAAGGCGAAACGATGCCGTGCTTGGCGGCAAGCGTGGCGCGTATCGTCGCTTGATATGTGCCGTCGTCCAATTGCGCCAGGCAGGTGGCAAAGTCCAGGCTGCGGCGCTGGTAAAAATCGGCGCTGTGCAAGTCGGCCGGGCCACGGTGAAACGGGTGGAAAAAGGCACCGGGCATGGGCTTGAAGATGGCGGGCCAGCACAGCAGGCCGAACAGCGAGTTGATCAGGGTGTTTTCCACGTAATACACGGGAGAGTCGTCCTGCATCAGGTGCTGCTGCACTACGCCCTCCACGTAGCAGGCTTGCGCCGGATACGGCAGCAGCAGGTCGATGCGCTCCACGGTGGCCGCCACGTTGGCCGCTTGTTTCGCATGACCCAGCTTGCGCCGCAAACGCGGTGCCATGCGCAGCAGCAATTGCTGTTCCGCCTCGCTTTCCGGCGCAGCCAGGGCGATCGTCAATCGCTCGTAGGCCGCTTGCGGCTGCTCATCTTTTTCCAGCACGCGGATGGCGCGGCCCCGGGCGCCCGGGTAGCGGCAAGCGGCGTAGGCGCGGTAGGCGGCCGGCCAGTCCTGGCATTTCTCCAGGTGCTGGGCGATCTGGAAGCGCAGCTTGTCGCGCCGACTGGCCAGCCAAGTATTGTCCTCGGGCAAGGGGAGCGCGGCCAGTTCCTGCAGCACCTCGTCCGCCGGCGCGCTGTCGTTGTAGCGTTCGCGGCACTGGTGCAGCACTTCATAGTGCTCGATATCCTGGCGCGTGCGAAAGCCGCGCGAAGCGGGCGAAAATTCCACTTTTTCGTATTGATACACGCCGAGGTCGGACAGCACGAATTCCGACCAGTCCTGGTGATAGTTGCCAAAGTAAATCAGGCGCAGGCGGTCGCACAGCGCTTGCAGGCCGATGCGGTACAGCACGTCGCCGGAGGCCGGATGCCAGGTGGAAAACGGTTTATTGTCCGCATGCTGCTCGCGCAAGGCTTCCAGCTGCTCGGCCTTGCGCGCCGCCTTCAGGGGAGCGGCGAGCTGGAAGGCCTGGGCGATTTCCCCTTTCAGCAGTTGCTCGAACAGTTCATCGAGCGAGATGGCAGGATCGGCCTCGACCCAACCCGTGGCGAGCAAGGGCAGGGCGGCGGCGCGCGTGTCGCCGATTTCCGGGTAATTGAGCTTGCTGGCGCGAAACAAACAGCCTTTGCGCATGACCAGGCGCACGAACAGCGCGCGCGACGGCTGCGGCAATGCGCCGAATGCGGCGATGAACTGCGTTTCTTCAGCGCTCAGCAGATCGGCGTAACGGGCGCTTATCCAGCTCAGCACATCCTGGAAATTGTCCAGATAGTACAGGGGATTTTCCAGGACTCTCAGCATGGGGATGGGAATAGGGCAAGTGGCAAGGCGATGGCTTTTACTGTGTTTATATACAGTTTAAGCCTTCCGCCGCCGCTTGCCCAGCGAATTATGTTCAGCCAGCCGTGCTGTAGGTGAAACAGCTGTCGAACTTTTCGTAAGGAATGCATTCCTCGCGCAGGCTGGCCAGTTCGATATCGGTGAGCAAGCCCCGATGCGTCTCTTTTCTTCCTTTGGGCAGCATGACCTCGTAATCGACGATATCCCTGGCCAGCAGCGTTTGCAGCACGTCGGCTTGCCGCGCCGTCAGGTAGCGCGCATGCGTGCCCAGGGTTTTTGCCAGTTGCTCCCTGAATGCCTCATCGCTGACGTCGTTGTAGGTATCCTGGTCGGCCATGCTGTTCAACAACATGTGAAACAGGAAGTCGTGCAGGTTTTTCGCCAAGTATTGGGCTTCATTCTGGTCATGCCACAGTAGCACGATGGGCATCTCGCCGTCCTGCTGGCTGGAAGCGAAAAAGCAGTAATGGTCGCCCGCGCCCGTTTGCGCGAAGGGGATGAGCTGCAAGGCGGGGTCGATCTGTCGGTAATCGTCCGCATCGCGCAAGGTGTCCGCGGCTTCGGCAACGGCCTTGATATTGAGCAATTCGAAATCATCGGCATGCAGCAGCAGGGTGGGTTTATCCTTTAATGTGGGATAGACCAGCTTGTACCAGTCGGGGCCATACTCGCCCACGGCCAGCATGCCGTCGCGCTCCAGCTGGCGGTACAGCGAAGGGTAAGTAAAGCTGTGTTGCCGTTCCATTTCTGACAGTGTCATGTTTGCCCTGTTAAACGTGATTCATTGGGCAATGATAGCCGAGGCGATGCCTGGCACGCTTCACGGCAGCAACGATGGGTATCATTCATAAACATTTAAGTTTGTTTGGGTGGCATGGTCACGTATGCTTGCCAGACTAAAATCTGCCGATTACGCATGAAAAACATCATCCTGATTTCCGCCGCCTGTTTGCTGGCGCTGCTGTCGACCATCGGCGCCTCGCTGCCCTATCCGATCCTGCCGCCTTTGTTCGCGGCCGAGGCGCCGAATGCCTTCAACAATTTCCTCGGCTTGCCGTCGAAATTGCTGTTCGGCCTGGCGCTGACCATCAATCCGCTGGGCTTGCTGATCGGCTCTGCCGTGCTGGGGCCGTTGTCGGATCGTTATGGCCGCCGGCCCTTGCTGATGCGCACGGCCGTGGGCGCCGCCATCGGCCATGCGATCACGGCCTGGGCGCTGGTGATCCAGTCTTACCCGCTGTTCATCGTCGCCCGTTTCATCACCGGTTTGCTGGAAGGGAACGGCGCCGTGGCGCGCGCCATGCTGGCCGACCAGCTGACGGGCCCCTTGCGCCTGCGCGCCATGTCGTGGCTGAATGGTGCGTTTTACCTGGGCTGGCTGGTGGGCCCGATCCTGGCGGGCGCGACCCTGCATTGGGGCGTGACGGTGCCGTTCTGGATCGCCGCCGCCGCCCTGATGCTCGTCGCCGTGCTGGTGGCCGTGGGCTTGCCGCGCGAAACACCGTCCCTGCTGACGACGTCGTGGTGGCAAGTGGCGCGCGACCGCCATTCGCTCAATCTGCTGCGCCATGAGGAGCTGCGCACGCTGTTCATCGTGCAACTGGCGTTCACCTGCGGCGTGGCCAGTTTTTACGAGTTCTATCCGCTGTGGCTGGTCGAGACGGCCAATTACCATGCACAGGAGATTTCCTGGGTGAATGTAGGTCTGTGCGGCACGATGACGGTCACGTCCCTGCTGGCGGGCGGGCCCAGCCGCCATGCGCCCTTGCTGCGCGCCTGCTGGTATGCCTGCGGCGTGGCGCTGGCCGTCGGGATCCTGGCGCTGGGCAATATTTGGGTGGGCATCGCCGCCATCGTACTGTTCGGCATTCCGAATGCGCTGTACAACACGGTGATACAGGGCTGGTGCGCCGAGCGCTTCAGCGCGCACGGGCAGGGCGCCGTGATGGGTTTACTGGCTACCACCTTTTGCATCGCCAACATCGTCGTCGCCCTCAGCGGTTCCGTGCTGACCCTGATCGACACGCGGCTCATCCTCGTCGCGGGCGCCGTGTCCGCCGCCTGGGCCGCGTGGCGCATGGCGGCCTGGCGCCGCCAGCTGGACGGAACCGTCGAGGCGAAGGCATGCCAGGATTTCTACAGCTAGGCGCTGGCCATCTTTCGGCGGGTATGGGGGGCGAATATCTGCTGGAGGGGAGGTGGTGCGTGTACCGGATCGTGCCGGTGGATGCGTCGTCGGCCGGGTTGTAGGTCGGGTTAGCGCTGCGCGCGTAACCCGACATCACCATTGGCGCCAACAATGCGTCGGATTACGCGCGGCGTTGCCGCGCTAATCCGACCTACATCGCTTACTTTTTAGCCGCCTTCGGCTTGGCAGCTGGCGCCGCCTTTTCAGCCGCAGCTTGTGCGCCCGCCGTGGCCTGCGCCACTTGCGCGCTGGCCTTGGCAATTTGATCTTCCACGGTTTTCACGGCTTGCCTGGTGGCCTTGGTCACTTGTTCGTAGCCGAGGAAGGCGTTGTCGATGGCGGCCTTGACGATGGCCACGGCGTTTTCCGAGCCTGGCGGCACGTTTTTCGTGACGTCGTAGATCAGGGCGCTCAAATTGCTTTTCGCTTCGGCCACGTGGGCTTCGGCGGCCGTGGTGAATTCCGTGTGGATTTCTTTGATGATGTCGTCGAGTTGCTGTTTATACGCTTTCGCGCCGGCCACGCCCGGTTGCAGCTGGGCGGCGGCGGCGGCCATGGCGGCCTTCGGATCCTTGGCCTGGCTGATTTCCTTGCCAGCGGCAAGGCCGTCCTCGATGCCGGACTTGGCGGTGGCCATGTTCAGCGCCAGCACCTGTTCCACGCCTTGCACGGCCTTGGAGGTGAGGGTGTTGAAGGTCATCAGCTGGAATTCAAACAGGGCCTTGGTGGCCGATGCGAATTGTTCGGGATTCGTAAACATGTGGTCTCCTCGGTTTGAATAGATACGTTCTTATCGTTCCATACTCTTTCGACGCCGCAATGCCATCGCTTGCTCTCAAGCCGGTGCCCCGTGTGGTCATGGCCCCATTATTTAACAAGCGCCGGTTTTTCGCAACGGCTATCTTTGTACGGTCCCGAGGCCAGTTCCCAGCCAAATCCCAGTGTCGATTGGGCGCACGACAGGGTGCCGTCGATCTTGCTGCGCCACTGGTACCAGGGTGCCGGTCCGGCCATTGCGCAAGCGCAAGCGGCCAGCAGGGCCGCGGCGATCAGGTATTTCATCGGTGCTCCGAAATTAAAGCTTGCGGGCATTGTAGCGCGCCTGCCATTCAGGGGGCGGGCGATTGCGGCGCCGCGGCGGGCAGCTGCAGGGTGAAGGTGGTGCCGCTGCCAGTGCCGGTGCGGCTGATGGCATCGATATGGCCGCCCAGCACGCCCGTGACGATGTTGTGCGCCACATGCAGGCCCAAACCCGAACCGCCGGAACCGAGCTTGGTCGTGAAGAAAGGGTCGTAGACATGCACGAGGTCGTCGGCGGCGATGCCCACGCCTGTGTCGCTGATGGACAGGGTGATCGTCTGCCCGTCGTCGCTGCCGCGCGCGGCGATGGCGATATTGCCGCCGCTGCGGCCCTCGAAGGCATGGCGCAGGCAGTTTTCCAGCAGGTTGCTCAGCACCTGCCCCAGCGGACCGGGATAGCTGTCCATGGCCAGGCCGTCCGGCACGTCCTGCGTCAGGCTCAGGCCGGCGGCCTTGAGCGGCGTGGACATGGGCAGCATCAGTTCGGCGACGAACTGGCGCAGCAGGAAGTGGCGGCGCTGCGAGCTGGCGCGGTCGACGGCGATCTGCTTGAAGCTGGAGACGAGGTCGGCGGCGCGCTGCAGGTTGCGCAGCATGATGGCGTCCGCTTCGCTGGCCTGGGTCAGGTAGGCGCCCAGTTCGGAGCGGCGCAAGCCATCGAGGAAGCTGGCCTGGATTTCGCGCGTGCGCTCGGCCATGGTGGTGGCCACCACCAGGCCGTTGCCGATCGGCGTATTGAGTTCATGCGCGATGCCGGCCACCAGCGCACCGAGCGCGGCGAGCTTGTCGCGGCGCACCAGTTCTTCTTGCGTGATGGACAGGTTTTCCAGTGCCGCGGCCAGTTCCAGGTTGGTTTGCTCCGAATGTTCCTTGGCCTGCGTCAGGGCCGCCGTGCGTTCGGCCACCAGCTCTTCCAGGTGGATGCGGTGGCGCTGCAGCTCGCGTTCGTGGCGCATGCGGCCAATCGCAATGCCGGCCAGGTCGGTCGCCGTGTCGATCAGTTCCAGGTCGCGCGCATCGGGCTGGCGCACTTCGCGGTAGTACATGGCGAAAGAGCCGAGCACGCTGCCATCCTGGCCGAAGATGGGGCGCGACCAGCAGGCGCGCAAGCCGAACGGGGCGGCCAGCTCGCGGTAGGGCGCCCACAGCGGGTCGCGCATGATGTCGCTGACCACCACCGGCTCGCGCAGGAACATGGCCGTGCCGCAAGATCCCACGCCGGGGCCGATGGCCACGCCTTCGAGCAGGGCCATGTACTCGGGCGGCAGGCTGGGGCCGGCCGCGCTGTGCATGTGGATGCCGTCGTCGTCGAGCAGCATGATGGAGCACAGCACGCCGCGCGACTGGCCTTCGATCAGCAGCAGCAGCTGGTTCAGGGTGGGGATCAGGGGCGCGCCCTTGGCGACCATTTCCAGCAAGGCGCTCTGGCCCGCGCGCATCGCTTCGGCGAGGTTGCGTTCGGTCAAATCGATGATGCGCGCATGCACGAGCTGGCGGCCCGGCACGGACAGGCGCATCAGCCGGATTTCGCAGGCGATCGGGTGGCTGTCGCGGTGGCAGCAACTGGCGCGGAAGACGACGATCTTGCCTTGCAGGGTATCGCGGATCTTTTCTTCCAGCAGTTGCGGCGAGGCGCGGCCATCGCCCTGATGCTGGGGAAACAGCGGCTCCATGCCGCCTTGCAGCAGTTCGGCCAGGGGCATGCCGAACAGTTGTTCGGCCAGGTGGTTGGCGTCGATCAGCAGCTTGTTGTCGATGTCGAACAGCAGCACGGCATCGGGCGAACCGGCCAGGATCGAGTGGTAATTGACTTCCAGCGTTTGCGGATGCACGGGGCGCGGCGGCGCGGCGGGCGTGGCGCGGGGACGGGCGGCGGACGCGTCGGCCTTGTGCAGCGCCAGTTCCATGAGGATTTTTTCCGCCACGTCGCGCGCATTGAAGGGCATCTTGATGTAGTCGGAAGCGCCGGCGCCCACGCTGCGGCCCTGTTCTTCGGCGCTGGGGGTGGCCGACATCAGTAGCAGGGGCACGCCGTGGCGTCCGCCCGCATTGCGCAGGCGCATGCAGGTGGCGCCGATATTCGTGCCCGCCAGGGCCGCGTCAAGCAGGATCAGGTCGGTGCCGCCGGCCGCCAGTTCCACGCCTTCGTCGATATCGCCCGCCAGTCCCGTGCCCAGGTTATGCCGGTCCAGCACATACAGCAGTTCGCGCACATCGTTAGGCGAATTGCTGACCAGTAGCACGTTGGCCCGGTCGGCGATGGAAGAAATCAACTGATTCATGGTGTCGCGTCCTTACGCGTATTGTGAGGCTAGTATTACATCAAGGCAAGGAGGAGTAAACGATAATTCTTGATGGCCAAAAGCAATGCGTTTGCGCGCCGTGTTACGCCGCGTTTTGTGCGTACGGCAGCGCGAGTTCGGCGCGCGCCTGTTCGATGCGCGGGTAATTATCCTCGATCCAGTCGACCAGCACGGCCAGGCGCTCGGCCGCTTCGCGTCCCAGCGGCGTGAGGCTGTATTCCACCTTGGGCGGTATCACCAGATAGGCCTGGCGCAGCACGAAGCCGTCGCCCGCCAGCGCTTCCAGGGTTTGCGCCAGCATTTTTTCGCTGACGCCGCCCACTTCGCGGCGCAGTTCGCTGAAGCGCCGCGTGCCGCTCAGCAGCAATACCAGCACCAGCACGGCCCAGCGGCTGGTCAGGTGGCTGAGCACGGCGCGCGACGGGCAGGCGGCCGCCAGCAGTTGCGCTCCCTGGTTTTGCCGGGCGAGGGCGGCGCGCAGACTGGCGCCGGGAGTGTCTGTGGACATGATAGGTGGCCTTGTTAATTTGATTGCATTCATACTTACCAAAAGGTACGTACTTACAATAAGTAAGTAATAGTCCTATTATAGGGTTTTACCAGCCACCCTCCAAGGAGAAATCATGATCGTCATTACCGGCGCCACAGGCAATCTGGGCCAGCACGTCATCGCCAGCCTGCTCACATCCGTCCCCGCAGCCAACATCATCGCCGCCGTGCGCAATCCGGCCAAGGCCGCCAACCTGGCTGCACTGGGCGTGCAAGTGCGCCAGGCCGATTACAACGACGGCGCCAGCCTCGATGCGGCATTCAAGGGCGCAACGAAAATCTTGCTGATTTCGTCGAGCGAAGTGGGCCAGCGCGCGCAGCAGCACCAGAACGTCATCGATGCGGCCAGGCGCGCCGGCGTGGCCCTGCTGGCTTACACCAGCGTCTTGCGCGCCGATACATCGCCGCTGGGCCTGGCCGCCGAGCACGTCGTCACGGAAGCGGCGATTCGCGCATCCGGCTTGCCCTACAGTTTCCTGCGCAACAGCTGGTACCTGGAAAATCATACGGAACACCTGGCGCCCGTGCTCGAGCACGGCGTGGTGCTGGGCGCGGCGCAAAACGGCCGCTTTTCGTCGGCCGCGCGTCTGGACTACGCGGCGGCCGCCGCTGCCGTGCTGACGGCGGACCAGCCGCGAGCCATCTATGAGCTCGCTGGCGACCACGGCTTTACCCTTGCCGAGTACGCTGCCGAAGTGGCGCGCCAGTCGGGCAAGGCGATTGTATATAAAGACTTGCCGCAGGCGGATTTCAAGGCGGCGCTGGTGAGCGTGGGCGTGCCGGAAGGCTTTGCCGACTTGCTGGCCGACTCCGATGCGGGCGCGGCCCAGGGCGGCCTGGAAGACAATGGCAAGCAATTGAGCGCGCTGATAGGCCGTCCGACGACGACGCTGGCCGAAGCGGTGAAGGCGGCGCTGGCCAAATAAGGGGAGGGTGCCGCAGGTTGGGAATACCGCGCGGCATTCTGGAATGAAAAAAGCCGCAAACTCGTGAAAGTTTGCGGCTTTTTTGCGAATTAGGTAATGGTGCCCACGAAGGGACTCGAACCCCTACACCCGAAGGCACATGGACCTGAACCATGCGCGTCTACCAATTCCGCCACGTGGGCACTGATGCTGCTACTACTTGCTGCTGATTACTGCGTTATCTCACTACTGTACTGCGGACTACAACGAAAACAACTCGTTGCTGGTGGTGCCCACGAAGGGACTCGAACCCCTACACCCGAAGGCACATGGACCTGAACCATGCGCGTCTACCAATTCCGCCACGTGGGCATTGTGCTGCGTTTTACTGCTTCTTGCTGTCTGCTGCGTGTTCTGCAGCGACGGACAAAATAATAAGGGTTGGCGGCGATTCGGTCAATGAACATTTTGTTCTTTTCTTCAAGAAACCCTCTTTTCTGCTGAAAAAAGGGTTCCCCTATGAGAAATGGCTCAAAACTACCTGTTTTTTCAGCGTATTTGGCGTCGTTGCTGCAGTGCCAGCAGTACCAAGGCCAGGCACAGCAGCGAGACGGTGCCCGGCGCCGGGATGGCGTTCGGGGCGATATCCCAGCCGATGGCGTCGAGGGCGATCAAATCGTTCCAGCGCAGGCGCAATAATTCGCCATACGCCACCGTCGGGTCCATGATGCCCAGGTGCAGGTTGTCGCGCCAGTGGCTGGCCTGGTCGCCGTCGCCGTGGAAGCTGCCGTTGGCAAACAGCGGACCGCGCGTGGCGCCGCCATCGAGCGAAAAATATTTGTCGCGGTTGTCGGCGGTCCAGTCGATCACGCCGGCCGCGGCGCTCTGGGCCGAGTAGCGGAACAGGTCCAGTCCCGAGACGTAGGTAAATTCCGTGTCGTCATAGGGTCCGCCCAGCGGCGGCGAGTTGAAGTCGAGGATGTCCACGCCGCTGATAAAGCCCAGTGCATGGCCGATTTCATGCATGGCCACGCCGATGAAGTCGATGCTGTTGGCGCCGATGCCATTGCCGGGATCGAAATCGAAATTGAAATCGCTGTTGAACTGGATGAAGCCGTCGCAATTGCCGATGCAGCCGTCCAGCGACTGCGGCGGCGGCGTCAGGCCGACGGCCTTGGCTTCGGCATTGCTCAGCGATAAATATTGATTGTTGGCATCGCCATTGTTGTCGACATAGGGCAGGGCGCTGCCGGGGCCGTTGGGATTGTTGGCCGTGCGGTTGATCAGCATGCCGAAGCTGTCGCTGTCGGGCAGGTGCGCCAGCGCCCGCTGGTCGATGGTGGAAGTGGCATCGGCGGCGAGGGCGCCGCGAAAGTCGCGGTAGCGGTAAAACGCTTCCGACGATCCCGTTTGCCCCAGGATATTGCCGCCCAGCGAATTGAAGCCCACCGTCAGGTCGATGGTGACATTGTCTTTCAGCACGCGCGACCAGCGCGCGGCCGCCGTCTGGAATCCCTGCTGCGCCTGCAACGAGGTGCCGGGCACGTATTGCAGATGGAACAGGGGCGAGGCGATGGTGCCGGCGGGCAGTATCAAGGCGAGGATGGCGACGAGGCTTTTCATGGTGGCGCTCCAGGAATGGGGATGCCATCCTGCAGGCAAGAAGCGTGCTCAGCTTTAAAATCAGGGACTTGGCGCTTGCGTGGCCGGCAACTGTCAAGAATACCGACAGGATCGATTGGCGCCGGAAATGAAAAAAGCCGCAAACTCGTGAAAGTTTGCGGCTCTTTTGCGAATTTTGGTAATGGTGCCCACGAAGGGACTCGAACCCCTACACCCGAAGGCACATGGACCTGAACCATGCGCGTCTACCAATTCCGCCACGTGGGCACTGATGCTGCTTTGCTGCTTTCTTTGCGTATTCTGCAGAGAAGGCAGGATCATAGAGGCTGCCAGCGTGGCGGTCAATGAAAAAATACGCAAAAGGCGAAATAAGTTCGCAGAGCCCGCTGGCAGGGGTGCAGAAATGAAAAAAGCCGCAAACTCGTGAAAGTTTGCGGCTCTTTTGCGAATTTTGGTAATGGTGCCCACGAAGGGACTCGAACCCCTACACCCGAAGGCACATGGACCTGAACCATGCGCGTCTACCAATTCCGCCACGTGGGCACTGATGCTGCTGTATTACTTGTTGCGAAATAACTTAGCAACAATTCTGCTATTATAGCGGCTTGAAGAGTTTTGCGCCAGATGAGCTTTCGCTCCATACTGCACATCAACCCTGTACCACTTTCCTGCAACTGCATCCCTGTGAGGGTTTGTCGCTGCAAGAGACAGGGATTATAGAGCAATATTTGCCGAAGTCAAATGCATTGCGCAGCTTTTCTCCTTTTTTTCATCGGCGGGCGTCTTGTACTGTTTCCGACACGCTGTCCGTTAGGCAAACCAAGGCGTCCTCCGGTACACTACCGGACATCACCGTGTCAATATTGACGGTGATGTCATCGGTCTTTGTCTTCCGTTTGATCACTGTCAATAACAACTATAGAAATACTTTTGAGCCAAAATACCCACACCATCCCCAGCCGGGAGGACATTCTCGGCATATTCCGCAGTGTCAACGCGCCTCTCGACCCGCAGTCTCTCGGGAAAACGCTGCAAGTGCATGCCGATTCCATGGATGTCCTGGTCCGTCGCCTGAAGGCGATGGAGCGCGACGGCCAGCTGAAGTCTGACGCCAGCGGTGTTTTCAGTCTGGCCGACCAGAGCGCGCTTGTCGCCGGTCGCGTCACCAGCCACCGCGACGGCTTCGGCTTTGTCATTCCCGACGACGCCAGCGCCGACCTGTTCCTGCCTGAGAAAGAGATGCAGAAAGTACTGCATGGCGACAAGGTCATGGCCCGCATCGTCGGCACGGACCGCCGCGGCCGCCCTGAAGGCACGATCGTGGAAGTCACCTACCGCGCCAATAGCCACGTCATCGGCCGTCTGATCCAGGAAAACGGCACCTGGGTCGTGGCGCCGGAAGACCAGCGCATCGGCCAGGACATTCTCGTCACCGGTTCGGTGGGCAAGGCGAAGGCCGGCCAGATCGTCAGCGTCGAGCTGACCGAGCAACCGATGCGCTTCAAGCAGCCGGTCGGCAAGATTGTCGAAGTGCTGGGCGCCCTGGATGACCCCGGCATGGAAATTGAAATTGCCGTGCGTAAATTCAACGTGCCGCACATCTTCTCCGCCGCCGCCCTCAAGCAAGCTGAAAAACTGCCGTTCGAAGTGCGCGACGCCGACCTGAAAGAGCGTGTCGACTTGCGCGACGTGCCATTGGTGACCATCGATGGCGAGGACGCGCGCGATTTCGACGATGCCGTATATTGCGAACCCGTCAAAATCGGCCGCGCCAACTGCTTCCGCCTGATCGTGGCGATTGCCGACGTCAGCCATTACGTGAAGCCGAACGACGCGCTCGATATCGACGCGCTGGAGCGCAGCACGTCCGTCTACTTCCCGCGTCGCGTGATCCCGATGCTGCCGGAAAAACTGTCGAATGGCCTGTGCTCGCTGAACCCGGCCGTCGACCGTCTGACCCTCGTCTGCGACGCCGTCGTCAGCGACAAGGGTGAACTGAAGGCGTACCAGTTCTACCCGGCCGTGATCCATTCGGCCGCGCGCCTCACGTATGACGAAGTCGCAGCCGTGCTGGGCAACACCAAGGGACCCGAAGCGGCACGCCGCGCGGACATCCTGCCGCACCTGCAAAACCTGGAAGCCGTCTACCGCGCCTTGCTGAAAGCACGCACGGAGCGGGGCGCCATCGATTTCGAGACGACGGAAACGTATATCGTCTGCAACAGCGCCGGCAAGATCGAAAAGATCATCCCCCGCACGCGCAACGAAGCGCACAAGATCATCGAAGAGTGCATGCTGGCGGCCAACGTCTGCGCGGCCGATTTGTTGCTGCGTAACAAACATCCAGGCACCTACCGCATCCACGCCAGCCCGACCAAGGAAAAGCTCACGCAAGTGCGCACCTTCCTCAAGCAAGTTGGCCTGAACTTGACGGGCGGCGACACGCCATCGGCATCGGATTACCAGACCCTGATGCAGCAGATCAAGCTGCGTCCCGACGCGGCCCTGCTGCAAACGATGCTGCTGCGTTCGATGCAGCAAGCCGTCTACAGCCCGGACAATATCGGCCACTTCGGCCTGGCCTATGAAGCGTATGCCCACTTCACCAGCCCGATCCGCCGCTACCCCGACCTGCTGACGCACCGCGCCATCAAGGCCATTTTGCAAGGCAAGAAATACGAGCCGAAACTGTCCGATAAAGTCGTGCTGAACACGAATGTGTCGAACGCCACGCGCAAGCAGCAGGCCAAGGACAAGGCCGACGGCAAGCCGAAGAAGACGGACCTGACGGTCTGGGACGCGCTGGGCGTGCATTGCTCGGCCAACGAACGCCGCGCCGACGAAGCGTCGCGCGACGTGGAAGCGTGGCTGAAGTGCTACTTCATGCAAGACAAGCTGGGCGAGGAGTTCACCGGCACCATCACCGGCGTAACCACCTTCGGCGTGTTCGTGCAGCTCGACACCCTGTTTGTCGAAGGCCTGGTGCACGTCACCGAGCTGGGCACCGATTACTTCCAGTACGACGATGCGCGCCATGAATTGCGCGGCGAACGCACGGGCAAGCGTTATCAATTGACCGACCGTCTGACGGTGCAAGTGGCAAGAGTCGACCTGGAAACGCGCAAGATCGACCTGCGCCTGGTCACCGATGCGGAACTGGCGGGCGAAGAAGCGCCGGCCAAGTCGAACGGCGGCGGCAAGCGCAAGGGCGAGAAGAAATCCATGGTCAAGCCCGGTCCCACGACCGAGCAGCGCCATGAGATCAAAGCCAGCGGCAACAACGGTGGCAACCCCGGCAATGGTTCCGGCGGCCGTTCCAACGGCGCCAAGCCTGCCGCCAAGGCGCAAGCCAAGGCAGCGCCGAAGGAAGCCCCCAAGGCGGCAGCTCCCAAGGCAGCCGCACCGAAGCGCAGCAAGAAACCAGCCGCGGCACCTGCCGCGGCGGCACCACGAGCAGCAAAAACTGTATCAAAATCAAGCAAGAACAAGCGATAAGCGATAGATAGATAATGAAGAATAAAATGATTTTCGGCTTCCACGCCGTCACCTCGCGCCTGCGTCACGAAGCGTCGTCCGTGGAAGAAATTTTCGTCGATGCCAGCCGCGTCGACGGCCGCATGAAAGACATGATCGCCGCCGCCAAGGCTGCCAACGTGCGCGTCATGCCCGTCGATTCGTCGCGTCTCGACAAGATCGTCGGCACGCGCCGCCATCAGGGCGTGATCGCGTTTGCGTCGCAGCTGTCGCTGGCGCGCAATCTCGATGAGCTGCTGGACGCCATCGATGGCCCGCCGCTGCTGTTGATTCTCGACGGCATCACCGACCCGCACAACCTGGGCGCCTGTCTGCGCGTGGCCGACGGCGTCGGCGCACATGCCGTCATCGTGCCGAAGGACCGCGCCGTGGGTTTGAATACCACGGCCGCCAAGGTCGCCAGCGGCGCCGCCGAAACCGTCCCGTACATCACCGTGACGAACCTGGCGCGCACCATGCGCGAACTCAAGGACCGCGGCATCTGGCTGATCGGCACCACCGACGATGGCGAAAAAGGCTTGTACGAAGCCGATTTCACTGGCCCGACGGCCCTCGTCATGGGTTCCGAAGGCGAAGGCATGCGCCGTTTGACGCGCGACACCTGCGACATCCTCGTCAGCATCCCGATGTTCGGCTCCGTCGAGAGCCTGAACGTGTCCGTTGCATCGGGCGTGTGTCTCTATGAAGCCCGCCGCCAGCGCATCGCGAAAGAAGGCTAAAAAACGTCCAGGGCGGCGTTGCATTGCCTCGCCGTACTTGCGTACTGTCTTCGGCAATGCGCCTTGCCCTAAACGTTTTGTAGCGCTTCTTTGATCAACCGCCGCCCTTGAGGCGGCGGTTGTTTATCTGCCTCTCCGGCAGCACGCCGCCGAATACGCTACCATTTGCGTTCCACCTCATTCATTTTCATTATGTTCCACCACCTGCGCGAAGATATCAACAGCATCATTGAACGTGACCCCGCCGCCCGCAATGGCTGGGAGGTGCTGACCTGTTATCCGGGCTTGCACGCCATCGTCATGCATGGCTGGGCGCACTGGTGCTGGAGGCGGCACATGAAGTGGGTGGGGCGCTTCATTTCCTATATCGCGCGCATCATCACGGGCATCGAGATCCATCCGGGCGCCGTCATCGGCCGGCGCGTCTTCATCGACCATGGCTTCGGCGTGGTGATCGGCGAGACGGCCGTCGTCGGCGACGACTGCACCATCTACCAGGGGGTGACTCTGGGCGGCACCTCGCTGCACAGCGGAAGCAAACGCCATCCGACCCTGGAGCGCGGCGTCATCGTCGGCGCCGGCGCCCAGGTGCTGGGCAGTTTTACCGTGGGCGAGTACGCCAAGGTGGGCTCGAACGCCGTGCTGTTGAAATCCGTGCCGTCCGGCGCCACGGCCGTGGGCAACCCCGCGCACATCGTGCAAAAAGATGTCAGCGCCTTGCGCGAAGGCAGCACTGCGCATCTGTTCGCCGCGTATGGCGTCACGCCGAACGGCGACGACCCGCTGTCGAAAGCCCTGCAGGGCCTGATCACGCATGCCGTGGCGCAGGAGCAGCGCATTGAAACCATTCTCGCCACCCTGAAGGCGGCGGGCATTTGCTGCCAGGCTGTGCCTGAGTGTGATAAATTTGATTCTGAGCAAATGAACAAGCTGGTTGATTAAGGATACAGGCATGACTACAGACGTAAACATAGCTGAAAACGCAGCAGAAAAGGGCAGTGACAATCCGAATCTGCTCGACCCCTTCGAGATCCGCGTGCTGGCCGTGCTGGCCGAAAAGGAAGCGCTGACGCCGGACAGCTATCCGCTGTCGCTCAACGCGCTGACGAACGGCTGCAACCAGCTGTCCAGCCGCGACCCCGTCATGGCCCTGTCCGAGGAAACCGTGTACGACGTGCTGCAGCGTTTGATGCAGCGCAAGTTCGTCAACGGCATCACGCAGGCGGGCGCACGCGTCGCCAAGTATGAACACCGCATGCGCATCAAGTGGTCGCTGGAGCAAGATAAACTGGCCATCCTGACGATCCTGATGCTGCGCGGCTTGCAGACGGCCGGCGAGATCCGCAGCCGCAGCGGCCGCGTGCATGAATTCAAGTCCGTGGCGGAAGTGGAATCCGGCCTGCAGTTCCTGATCGACAAATACCCGCCGCTGGTGGCCAAGCTGGCCGTCGCTCCCGGCGCCAAGGAACCGCGCTACGGCCATTTGCTGGGCGGCGAAGAAGCGCTGGCGCAGATCGAGACGGCGGCCGGTTTCGCCGGCGCCGTCAGCGCGCCGCAGCAGGGCAGCCGCGTGGCCCAGCTGGAACAGGAAGTGCTGCAATTGCGCAGCGACTTCGATGGCCTGGCGGCGCAATTCGAAGCGTTCCGCAAGCAGTTCGAGTAAAGCGGCATCAGCGCGTGACGTTTTCCTTCCTGTGCCGCTCCTGCGGCGAGACCCACACGGGCATGCCCAGCTTCGGCGCCGATGCGCCGTGGCTGATGGACCAGATGGCGCCCGCGGAGCGCGAAGCGCGCTGCCAGCTCGACAGCGACGCCTGCATCGTCGACGGCGAACACTGCTTCGTGCGCGCCACCCTCGACATCCCCGTGCATGGCTCGGACGAGCCATTCAGCTGGGGCGTGTGGGTGTCGCTCAGCGGCGAGAGTTTCCACGCCTGGGACGCGTGCTTCAACGACGCGCAGCGCGCGCACATCGGCCCCTTCTTCGGCTGGCTCAGCACGCAGCTGCCCGTGTATCCGGCTACCCTGAACCTGAAAACCCGCGTCCACCTGCGCGACGATGGCATACGTCCGGCAATCGAGCTGGAGCCGACCGATCACCCGCTGGCGGTGGAGCAGCGCGACGGCATCACGGCCGAGCGGGTGGCCGAGCTGTATGCACGGCTGATGCATGGCGCGTGACAGGCCCGGCTTTGCAGCCGCTCCCTGTCAGTCCGCTCATGTTTCCGGTATCATTCGGCATGAATACTATTTCCTTCCAACCGTTTGTTATTGGTGTCGCTGGCGGAAGCGGCAGTGGCAAGTCCACCGTATCACAGCAGGTGCTGGCGTCCTTTGGCGCCGACATGGTCTCGGTCGTGATGCAGGACGATTACTACCGCGACCAGACGCACCTCACTCCTGAAGTGCGGCGCCAGCAGAATTACGACCATCCGCAGGCGTTCGAGTGGTCATTGCTGGTGCAGCACATCCAGGCCTTGCGCAATGGCGAAGCGATCGAGATGCCCGAGTACGACTTCACGCTGCACAATCGCTCCAGCAGGACCATTCCCGTCAAACCGGCGCCGGTGATCGTCATCGAAGGCCTGTTTGCCTTGTATGACGAAGACTTGCGCGACATGATGTCGCTGAAGATCTTTGTCGATACCGCCTCCGACGTGCGCTTCATCCGCCGCATGCAACGCGATATCACGGAACGCGGCCGCTCGGTGGAAAGCGTCATCGAGCAGTATCTGGAAACCGTGCGCCCCATGCACAAGCAATTCATCGAACCGACCAAGCGCAATGCCGATGTCATTTTGCCGCATGGCGCGAACGGCCCCGCCGTCGACATGATCACCGCCAAGGTGGCCAGCGTGATCGGCCAGTTGACGCGGGCCTGATTCCAGCCGGCCAGCTGCGCGTATGCCGGGCTGGCATACGCGCAGGGCGCCACCCAGCTCAGCCTTCTTCGCGCCAGCCGCGCAGGCGGATGGCGGCGTAGATCATGGTGGCGCCCGCCACCGCTCCCAGCCAGGCCGCTGGCATGGCCAGGCTGGACCAGGAGTTGGCGAAGATGTCGATGCGCGCCATCTGCGAGCCTGGTGCCATGGTGTTGAGGTGCGGCAGCAGTCCCGGCTCGAAGAGGTACCAGCTGCCTGGAATCGTGCCCAGCAGGGCGCGCGCGATCACGTTCATTTGTATCCAGCCGATATCGGTTTCCGTCATGCTCAGCTTGCCGACCCAGACGGTCAGGATCAGCAGCAGCAGTGGCACGCCGAGGGCCCAGAACAGGACCTTCGAGCGTGCCCAGCTCGATACCATCAGCAACCAGCCCACGGTGGGCAAGGCCCACAGGGCATAGACGGGAATCAGGCCGAACAGGCGCAACGGGCCGAGATACAAGCCCGGCGCGGCCAGCAGTTCCGTAAAGACATAGATGCCGTTGAGCGCCAGCACGCCGCTCAGGATCAGGATCAGCGCCAGCGAGGTAAGGCAGGCCGCGGCGACCACGATCAGCGGCGTGACGACGATGGCGATGGCCAGCTTCGACAGCACCGTTTGGGCGTCGGAGACGGGCAGCGACTTCCAGAACAGCAGGCTGCGGTCGCGGCGGTCGTCATACAGGGCGCTCAGGCAATAGAAAAATACCAGGAAGCCCAGGGCCAGGAACAGCGGCGCGGCCACGTAGGTATAGTTGTTGGCGATGGTGTCGATGATTTCCGTCCGGCGCGGGCTCAAGGTCCGGGTGTTGAAGACGGCGCTCCAGGACATCTCTTCGCCGTTGATGATCAGCGCCGTGCGCATCTTGAGCTTGGCGACGGCGCCTGCCGTCATCAGGGCGGCCAGCAGCGTCATGACGATGCCGATAATGGCGGGCGTCCACAGCAGCATGCCCTTGTGCTCCCATAATTCGCGCCGGATCAGCCATTTCATCTTGTTCACAGGGGTGATGCTCATGGGTACGATCCTTTCATGGTCGCGACAAACAGGTCCGCCAGGCTCGGCGTGTGTAATTCTCCCAGGGTGGCCAGCTGGCTGCGGGCGACGCCATCGAACAGCATCACGGACTTGCCGAATACGCTGCGTTCGCTGATCGGCTGCAGCGCGCGCGCCGGATTCACGTGCTGCGGCCCCACCATCACTTCAATGTAGCGTTCGCCCACCTCTTCCATCGACGAGGCCAGCACGATCTTGCCGTCGCGAATAAACATCAGGTCGCTGAGGATATGCTCGACTTCCTCGATCTGGTGCGTGGTGATGATGATGGTCTTGTTTTCGTCGAAATAGTCTTCCAGCAGGTTCTGGTAAAACTGTTTGCGGTACAGGATGTCCAGGCCCAGGGTCGGTTCATCCAGGACCAGCAGCCTGGCGTCGATGGCCATCACCAGCGCCAGGTGCAATTGCACGATCATGCCTTTTGACATGCTCTTGACCCGCATCTTCGGCGCCAGCTTGGTGTGGGCCAGGTAGCGCTCGGCCTTGCTGCGGTCGAAGCGCGGATGCACGCCGGCGACAAAATCGATTGCGTCGCGCACGCGCAGCCAGCCCGGCAAGATGGCCACATCGGCGATGAAACACACGTCCTCCATCAGCGCGTCGCGCTGCACGCGCGGGTCGCGTCCCAGCACGGACAGGTCGCCTTCGAAGCCCGTCAGGCCGAGGATTGCTTTCAAGGTGGTGGTCTTGCCGGAGCCGTTAGGTCCGATCAGGCCGACGATGCGCCCTGGCGCGATATCAAAGCTGATGCCGTCGATGGCCACCTGCTTGCCATATTGCTTGCGCAAGCCGCGCGCGCTGATGACGCTATCGTTGTTCAATGCATTCATGTGCTCTCTCCCTGTGCGCCACTGTCGCGGCTCGCTTGCAGTAGTTGATCGAGGTCCAGGCCCAGTTGCGTGATGCGTTCCAGCATCGCCGGCCATTCTTCGCGCATGAAGCGCTCGCGTTCACTGGCCAGCAATTTATCGCGCGCGCCTTCCAGGACATACATGCCGAGTCCTCTGCGTTTTTCCACCAGGGCATCGTCGACCAGTTCCTGATAGGCGCGCGACACCGTGATGGGATTCAATTGATAATCGGCCGCCACCTGGCGCACCGACGGCAGGGCGTCGCCGGACTGCAGCACGCCATCGAGCATCATGCCCACCACCCGGGCCTTGAGCTGGCGGTAGATGGGGCTATTGTCGTTCCATGCCGCGCTCATGGGATGCGCTCCAACAAGGGCGGGGCGGCGCGGCGCGTGAAAAATGCGGTAGGCATCGGGGCTCCCTGATATGGTTGTTTGGTGTTGTAGTTAACTATAACAGTAAAAAATCGCATGTCAATACAATCTGTGTATTTTCAACATTGTTAAACGGGTAATATGCTGGCTCTCGAATAATGCCCAATGGCAACTACTCGGCGAAAATCTTCTTCAACAGTAATGAAAGCAACGATGAGAATGAAGTGCATGGAGAAACAGAGTCTGTTGGGGCGCGCGGCCTGCGGCGTCACCTTGTTAATAGGACTGAGCGCCTGCGGCGGCGGTTCCGGTGGTTCCAGCGATGCTGGTGCGCCGGTCGTGCCGGTGGCTGAAGCGCCTGGCTACCTGGTAGGCGGCACGGTCAGCGGCTTGGTGCCCGGCGCCCAGGTGGTGCTGGCGAACGGTAGCGACAAAGTCACCGTTAACGCCAACGGCGCCTTTCACTTTGCGGGCAAGCTGGCGCCGGGCGCCAGCTACGATGGCAAGATCGACAGCACGTCCGAGGGTCTCGGTTGCAGCATCGCCAGGGGCGCGGCGACGGTGGGCAATGCCGACGTCAACACCTTGGCCGTGCGTTGCCTGCCCGTTGTGCTGGCCGGCGTGCAGGAAAAAATCCAGAATGTGTCCGGCATGGTGCAAGATGCGGCCGGCAACTATTATATCGCCGATGCTGTCCGGCAAGTCATCCATAAGGTCACGCCAGCCGGCGCCTTGAGCGTGTACGCGGGTATTTCCGGCAAGCCGGGCGCCGACGATGGCGCCGCAACCGCAGCCACTTTCCACATGAGTAGCGGGATTTCGACCCTGGTCATCGATCGCGAGGCGAATCTGTATCTTTTCGAGAATTGCAATACCCTCTTGCGCAAGATTACGCCAGCCGGCGTGGTCAGCACGGTGGCGGGACAACGCAGCGCGGCATGCGACGGGTCTGCTTCGGAAGCGGTGATCGCTGATGGGCAAGGGGCGCTGGCGCAATTCGGCTGGACTACGGGCATGGCCATCGATAGCAATGGCGATGTCCTGCTTGCTGATGCTGAGCGGCAAATGATTCGCCGGGTGACGCCCGCAGGCCTCGTCAGCTCTGAAAAGCTGGTTGATGGCAAGGGGTTCCGGATATCCCCATCGCAACTGGCCGTCGATGCCAGCGGCACGATTTACTTCAGCGAAGGCGCTGGCAGCCGGCTATATCGTTGGCAGCAGGGCGTGGCCGTCGTGGTTGCGGGAAGCAA
This sequence comes from Janthinobacterium sp. PAMC25594, assembly GCF_019443505.1. NCBI lineage: Bacteria > Pseudomonadati > Pseudomonadota > Betaproteobacteria > Burkholderiales > Oxalobacteraceae > Janthinobacterium > Janthinobacterium sp. PAMC25594. The sequence goes on along the minus strand of NZ_CP080377.1, from coordinate 1,554,187 downwards.
CAAGCGCGTGAGCGCGGATGGCAAAGGCGCCGCCGCCAGCTTTAGTAACATCCGCGGCATGGCCACTGACCGTGACGGCAATGTGCTGCTGGCCGATACCGCCTCTATTCGCCGCGTCACTCCGGATGGCAGAGTGACGACCCTGGTGGGCGGGACGGTGACCGATGCGGCTGGCGCTTCCGCCGGCTGGACGTATCTCAACTCCCTGTTGCTGGAGTCTTCGGGCGGCATGATAGTCCACGATGCCAGCAAGCACCGGTTGGTCCGGTTCGATGCGACAAAGGTGTTGTCCGCCATGCCTTTCATGCCAGGTAACATGCAGGTGATCGAGGCTGTCGGCGGGGCTGCCCGTGTGGGATACGTGGGTACCTCGGGCATGTGCAGCGATCCTGCCGGCAACGTCTATTTGCTCGATATGTCAAACAAGGTGTTACGCCGTGTCACTCCGGATGGCGCATTCAGCGTTTACGCGGGCATCGCTGGTGTCGCCGGCAGCAATGATGGGCCGCGCGCCAGCGCGACCATGTTTGGTCCTGTCGCAATCGCTTGCGACAAGGATGGCGCCGTCTATTTTGCCGACAAGGCAGCGGCCGGCACCGCGTTTAACTTGCGCAAGATCAGCAAGGATGGCCAGGTGTCGACGCAGGAAGCTTTGCCTGCCGGCACCGGCAAGTCTTTGCAGTCTCGGCTGGCGATCGACAAGGATGGCTATATGGCCTGGCTGGGCTGGGGTCGTGACGGCATCTTCCGCCGTCCTCCCGGCGGAACGTTCTCGGCGTTTGTGTCATTTGAAGCCATGATGCGCTCGCTGGGCGAGACTGGTTACAATTGGCAATATATGGACCCGGGCAGCCTGGTTTTTGACAGCAAGGGCAATCTGTATTTTGACGATCATGTGCATCAAGTCGTCTTCAGGGTCGATCGCACTGGCAAGGCCAGCATTTTTGCCGGTACCCTCAACAAGGGCAGCGGCGGCGATGGTCCGCCAGGCGTGGGCGGCTTGCCGTTTACAGGGGCGCCCAGCCTGGCCTTCGACGCGAGCGACAATCTGTACCTGAGCGGTCAGGGCTGGGTGCGCAAGATCGATACGGCTGGCGTCATTTCCACGCCTGCATTGGCATGGGGCCATCCGGACATCAGTATCCTCGCCTTCGGCAACGGTACCTTGTACGGCTTCACGACCCAGGCGGTGCTGCAGACGCCGTTGCATTAGGCGGTGATCCGCGCCTGCAAGTCCAGCGCATTGAACAGGGCGGCCCCGGCCGCCGTGTTGTCGAAGATGAACCAGCTGTTCGCATGCGCCGATGCGCGCCATTCGGCGGCCAGCGCCGCCAGAGCGCTGGCCGGATAGTCCGAGTAGTATATTTTGGGGCTGCCGTGCAGGCGGAAATACGCCACGCTCGTTGTCGGCACGTGCGGGCCGGGCTGGCCGGCGGGCGGATCGGCGCGCACGCGGGTGATGCGCAGCATCGTTAACAGCTCGGTCGCGTCCGCCGCGAACCAGCTGGCGTGGCGCGCTTCGCAAGCGAGCATGCCGTCGAAGCGCTGGCGCAGCGCATGGAAAAATGCGCCGGCCACGTCCCCATCAAAGCGCAGGCTGGGCGGCAGCTGCACCAGCACGCAGCCCAGTTTATTCCCCAGTTGCATGACTTCTCCCGCAAAGCGCTCCAGTTCGGCCGTACAGTCGCGCAAGCGCCGTTCGTGTGTGATGCTGCGCGGCAATTTCACGCTGAAGCGAAAGTGCTCGGGCACGCTGGCGGCCCAGCGCGCATACGTGGCGGGTTGGTGCGGGCGGTAGAAGGAACTGTTGATTTCCACGCAAGGCAAGACCTGGGCATAGCGCTGCAGATGGCTGCCATCGAGGGGGAAGTGGCTGGCGGCGGCGCTGGAAAGGCTCCAGCCGGCCGTGCCGATATAAACTGTGTGCATGGCGCCATTACAGCAAGGCCAGGCGGGCGCGGCTATCGGACAAACGCCTGTGCGGCGGTCGGCGCAAGCCTAGTCGATGATCTCGCCGCTCAGGTCATGGCGCGTGATGTTGCCGCGTGCATCGATGGCGATCCAGCCGCCGCGTGGCTGTTGCGGCGGCGTGACGTCGCATTCCCAGTCGGGCAGGACATAGCGCAAGGTATGGTCGACCTGGTGCAGGGCAGGGCGGTGCGTGTGGCCGTGGATCATGATGGTGCTCGCCTGTTCGGCAAACACTTGCGCCACCGCATCGGGGGTGACATCCATGATATCCATGGATTTTTCGCCATTGTGCGCGCGGCTGCTCTGGCGCAAACCATCGATGATGGCCTTGCGCTGCGCCAGCGGCATGGACAGGAACTGTTTTTGCCAGGCGGGTTGGCGCACCATGGCGCGAAACTCCATGTATTGCACGTCTTTCGTGCATTCGGCATCGCCATGCAGCAAGACGATGCGCCGGCCGGCAATCGTGGCCACATGCGGTTCGCTGAGCAGGGTGGCGCCGGCGGCGGCGGCAAAGCCGGAGCCGACAAGAAAGTCGCGGTTGCCGGCTATCCAGTACACGTGCACGCCGGCATCGCTGACGGCGCGGATGGCGGCCGTCATGCGCGCATTGAACGGGTCTTCCAGGTCATCGTCGCCGGCCCAGTATTCGAACAGGTCGCCTAATAGATACAGCGCTTGCGCATATTGCGCATGGTGTTCCAGGAAAGAAAGAAACGCCGCGCTGGTGCGCGGGTGCGAGCTCTGCAGATGCAGGTCGGAAATAAAGAGTGCGGCAGGCATTGTCATCGTTCAACGCTCCCAAGAAGTGAAGTGCATGGAGAGGCGAAAACGCTGCAATGCCTGTTATTCATGATGCTGTAGCTTGATTACGCTGCTTCGACTTTTTCGATGATGACGTCCGTCACTGGCACATCGGCGAACATGCCGGCGCGCGAGGTTTTCACGGCGCGGATGGCGTCGACGACTTCCTTGCCTTCGGTGACTTTACCGAACACGGCGTAGCCCCAGCCGTCCTGGCCTGGGTAGTCGAGGAAGCTGTTGTTCTTGATGTTGATGAAGAACTGGGCCGATGCCGAATGCGGATCCGACGTGCGGGCCATGGCCAGGGTGTAGGTATCGTTTTTCAGGCCGTTTTTGCCTTCGTTTTCCACGGTGGTGTCGGCAGGCTTTTGTTTCATGCCTGGCTCGAAACCGCCGCCCTGGATCATGAAGCCGTCGATGACGCGGTGGAAAATCGTGTTGTCATAGTGACCGGCTTGCATGTAGGCCAGGAAGTTGGCAACCGTTTTCGGTGCTTTTTCGGCGTCCAGTTCAGCGGTGATCTTGCCCAGATTGGTGGTGATGATGACGGAGGTCATGATGATCCTTAATAAATTAGATGAAGAATGATTCGACGGCCCCCGTGGTTCAGGGCCGCAAAAACGCTATTTTACAGTTTTGCGGGCGCTGATTTGAGTAAAGTCGCCGATTCGATCACCACGGGGGTGACTGGCACGTTCTGGTGCGGTCCCTTGTCCACCACGGGCACGGCCTTGATCTTGTCGACCACGTCCATGCCTTTGATAACTTTGCCGAACACCGTGTAGCCGAAGCCGTCGCGGCCAGGGTAGTCGAGCGCGCCGTTATTGTTCACGTTGATGAAGAACTGCGAGGTGGCCGAATGCGGGTCGCCCGTGCGCGCCATGGCGATGCTGTAGGTGACGTTCTGCAAGCCGTTTTGCGCTTCATTCCTGATCGGCGCCTTGGTGGCTTTTTGCTTCATGTTCTTGTCGAAGCCGCCGCCCTGTATCATGAAGCCGTCGATGACGCGGTGAAATACGGTGCCCTTGTAGTAGCCGCTTTTGACATACTGCAAGAAATTGGCCACGCTTTGCGGCGCTTTTTCCTGGTCCAGTTCCAGCACGATCTCGCCCATGCTGGTTTTCAGGGCCACGTGCGGCGTGGGGTCGAGGGTAGGCGAAGGGCTTGCGGGTGCGGCTGCCACGACGGCGCTGCCCAGGGTGAGGCCGGCAAACAGGGTGCAAAAGCGCGCCAGGAAAGACAGGCGTTTCGATTTGATTTCTTGCATGAAGGTGTCCTTGATCGTTATTTTTCTCTAAACTTGCTGTCGTGCTAAAGCAATGAGTTTCGGTTGAACATCGTAAAAACCTGATCCATATCGGGCCAGTATGGTTTTTATCAATGTTATACTTGACCGCTAACGCCCTAATTCTAACAAACAAGAACAACACTATAGCGGCTCGACCAGTCTTGGCGCACACGGCAGTTCAGTGGCGCGGCACCCCCGGTGTCCGCGCCTGTCTGTCGTTTTGCCAGGCTGGCGGTCGCTCCACTTGCAAAGTACGATGAGCAATCTAAAGATTTACAACACCCTGGCTCGCGAGAAGCAGGTATTCGTCCCGATGGAAGCTGGCAAGGTACGCATGTACGTCTGCGGCATGACCATCTACGATTATTGCCATATCGGCCATGCGCGCATGATGATGGCGTTCGACGTCATCTACCGCTGGCTGAAAGCCTCCGGTTTCGACGTCACGTACGTGCGCAACATTACGGACATCGACGACAAGATCATCCGTCGCGCCGTGGAAAACGGCGAGACGATTTCCCAGCTGACGACGCGTTTCACCCAGTACATGGATGAAGACACGGCCGCGCTGGGCATCCTGACGCCCGACCACACGCCGCGCGCCACCGAATACGTGCCGCAGATGCTGCGCCTGATCGAGCAGCTGGAAGCGAAGGACCTGGCTTACCAGGGTCTTGACGGCGACGTCAATTACGCTGTGCGCAACTTCCCCAACTACGGCAAGCTGTCGGGCAAGTCGCTCGACGACCTGCGCGCGGGCGAGCGCGTGGACGTGAACACGGGCAAGCGCGATCCGCTCGACTTCGTGCTGTGGAAGTCGTCGAAGGAGTCCGAGCCGGAAGAAGTCAAGTGGGACTCGAAGTGGGGCAAGGGCCGCCCGGGCTGGCATATCGAGTGCTCGGCCATGTCCTGCGCCTTGCTTGGCGAACAGTTCGACATCCATGGCGGCGGCGCGGACCTGCAATTCCCGCACCACGAAAACGAGATCGCCCAATCCGAAGGCGCATTCGGCCATACCAGCGTGAATTACTGGATACATAATGGTTTCGTGCGTCTGGACAATGAAAAAATGTCGAAGTCGCTCGGCAATTTCTTCACCATCCGCGAAGTGCTGCAAAAATTCGATGCCGAAGTGATCCGCTTCTTCATCCTGCGCGCGCACTACCGCAGCCCCCTGAATTACTCGGACGTGCACCTCGATGATGCGCGCCTGTCGCTGACGCGCTTGTACACGGCGCTGGCCGACGTGGTGGTGGAAGAGGGCGCCATCGACTGGAATGAAGCCCACGCCGTGCGCGTGCGCGAAGCGATGGATGACGATTTCAACACGCCGCTGGCCGTGGCCGCCCTGTTCGACCTGGCGACGGAAGTCAACAAGAGCAAGTCGCCGGCCCTGGCGCGTCAATTGAAGGGGCTGGCGGGCGTATTCGGCTTGCTGGAACGTACGCCGCAGCAATTCCTGCAAGCCACCGTCGGCGCCGCCGTCGGCGGCCAGGATGAAGCCGCTGGCATCGAAGCGGCCATCGCGGCGCGCGGCGCGGCGAAAAAGGCGCGCGACTTTGCGCAGTCCGACAAGATCCGCGCCGAGCTGTTGGCGGCCGGTATCATTCTCGAAGACAAGCCTGACGGCTCGACCAACTGGCGCCGCGCATGATGGCTACGTCCAGGGAAAACGGGGAAGCCCCCAAGGTGACGGACTTGGCGCAAGTGATCCAGGTGCCGCACTACTGGGAAGAGGCGAAGATCGAGCTGATGAAGCGCGACCGCATCATGAAAAAGCTCATCCCGCAATTTGGCGACCTGCACCTGGTCGGCCATAGCGACCCGTTCACCACCCTGGCCCGTTCGCTGGTGGGGCAGCAGATCACGCCCAAGGCGGCGGATGCTGCCTGGAAAAAGCTGCTGCTGGCTTGCCCGAAATGCACGCCCTCGCAAGTGCTGAAGGCGGGCGCCGAGCAACTGTCCGCCTGCGGCTTGTCCAAACGCAAGACCGAATACATTCTCGACCTGGCCGACCATTTCAAGGCCAAGCGCGTGCACGCGAGCCAGTGGGACCAGATGGATGACGAAGCCGTCATCGCCGAACTGGTGCAGATCCGCGGCATCGGCCGCTGGACAGCCGAGATGTTTTTGATATTTAATCTGTTACGGCCGAATGTCTTGCCGCTCGACGACCCCGGTTTGATCCAGGGCATCAGCGTCAATTATTTTTCCGGTGAACCAGTTTCCCGCAGCGATGCGCGCGAAGTTTCCGCCAATTGGGAACCGTGGCGCACCGTGGCGACGTGGTATTTGTGGCGCAGTCTCGACCCTGCAGCCGCCCCTGCCGCACCCGATGCAGCCCCCGGCGCAGCAGCCGGTACGGTAAAATAAACATAGATGACGCCGCGCGCCCTGGCGCCGTGGCCGGTAAAACCTGGAGGTACAATGACTAAAACGACTTTCCTCAATTTTGAACAGCCGATCGCGGAACTCGATTCCAAGATCGAAGAGTTGCGCTTCGTGCAAGACGATTCGGCCGTCGACATCTCGGAAGAGATCGACCGCCTGGCCAAGAAGAGCCAGCAGCTGACCAAGGATATCTACGCCAAGCTGACGCCGTGGCAAGTGGCGCAGATCGCGCGCCACCCGCAGCGCCCCTACACCATGGATTACGTGAATGAAATCTTTACCGATTTCCACGAATTGCATGGCGACCGCAGCTACGCGGACGATCTGTCCGTCGTGGGCGGCCTGGCCCGCTTCAACGGCCAGCCGTGCATGGTCATCGGCCACCAGAAGGGCCGCGACACGAAAGAGCGCGCCCTGCGCAATTTCGGCATGCCGAAGCCGGAAGGCTACCGCAAGGCCATGCGCCTGATGAAAGTGGCTGAAAAGTTCAACTTGCCCATCTTCACCTTCGTCGACACGCCAGGCGCCTTCCCCGGCATCGACGCGGAAGAGCGCGGCCAGTCGGAAGCCATCGGCCACAACCTGTATGTGATGGCCGAACTGAAAGTGCCGCTGATCGCCACCATCATCGGTGAAGGCGGTTCCGGCGGCGCGCTGGCCATCGCCGTGGGCGACGCCGTGCTGATGCTGCAATACTCGACGTATGCCGTGATTTCGCCGGAAGGCTGCGCCTCGATCCTGTGGAAGAGCGCCGAGCGCGCCTCCGACGCGGCCGAAGCGCTGGGCCTGACTGCCCACCGCCTGAAAGCCATGGGCCTGATCGACAAGATCATCAACGAACCGCTGGGCGGCGCCCACCGCGATCCGAAGCAGATGGCGACCTTGCTCAAACGCGCACTGGCCGACACCCTGCGCCAGTTCCACGGCATGAAAACCAAGGACCTGCTGGCCGCCCGCCACGAAAAACTGCTGAGCTACGGCAAGTTCAAGGAAACCACGCCCAGCGAGTAAGCCATCGCCGGCCAGTGCAGGTCGGCGTAGGTCGGCTTAGCGCAGCGTAAGCCGACTTGACGTAAGCCGACAAGACAGTAGAACACACCAGGGACAGTCCGCTAAACGACACCATCCGTTTAGCAGCCTGTCCCTCTTTGCATTCCCGGAGTCCGAATGAAAAAGCAACAAACCGCCACCGTGCCCGACATCTTCGCCCGCGCGCTGGAAAACTGCGCGATGCCGCCCGGCAGCCCCATCGGCATTGCCCTCAGCGGCGGCCTCGATTCCGCGGCCCTGCTGCACCTGGCGCATGCCTGGGCGCAGGAGCAGGGCGTGGCCCTGCACGCGTTTCACGTGCACCACGGCCTGAGCCCGAATGCGGATGCCTGGCTGACCCATTGCGAGCAAACGTGCGCGGGCCTGGGCATCGCTTTCGAGGCGCGCCGTGTCACGCTGGAAAAGAATGCGAAGACGGGCACGGAAGAAGCGGCCCGCAAGCGCCGCTACGCGGCCCTGGGCGAGCTGTGCGCGGCGCACGGCGTGCGCCTGCTGCTCACAGCCCACCACCAGGACGACCAGGCCGAGACGGTGCTGCTGCAATTGCTGCGCGGCTCCGGCACGGCGGGCCTGTCCGGCATGGATGGCGCCAACAGCGCGCCCGAGCTGCTGGGCAACCCGGACCTGGTGATGGCGCGCCCGCTGCTGTCCGTGTCGCGCAAGCAGCTCGAAGCGTATGTGGCGCACCATGCGATCGCGCATATCCACGATGAGTCGAACGACGATCCCCGCTTTGCCCGCAATGCTCTGCGGCACCAGGTGATGCCCGTGCTGGCGCAGGCGTTTCCCGGCTTCCAGGAGCGCTTCGCCCGCAGCGCCCAGCATGCGCAATCGGCGCAGCGCCTGCTGACGGAACTGGCGACGCAGGATTTGCTAAATTGCCTCGACGGCGACTGCATCGAATTGAGCAAGCTGCGTGAACTGAGCGCGGACCGCTGTTACAACCTGCTGCGCCACTGGTTCGGCACGCGCGGCCTGCGCATGCCGTCGACGGCATGGCTGGCGGAAATGCTGGCGCAATTGCTGGAAGCGCGGCCCGATGCGCAACTGCTGGTCACGCACCCCGAATGCCACGTGCGGCGCCACCGCGACCGGCTGTACCTGACGCCCAAGCTGAATGACCTTGCCGGCATGCGCGAGCGTGACGACGCGGGCATTCCCGGCCTGGAAAAAGCCGGCCAGCAATTTACGTGGCAGGGCGAGGCCAGCCTGACCTTTCCTGCGTATGGCGGCGTGCTGCATTTCGATGCGGTGGAAGCGGGCGGCCAGGGTATCGATATTGCCTGGTTGCAAACGCAGACCCTGACCATCGATTTTCGCCAGGGCGGCGAGCGCCTGAAGCTGGCCCTGAACCGTCCCACCAAGAGCTTGAAATACCATTATCAGGCGTTCGACGTGCCCGCCTGGGAGCGCGAACGCCTGCCACTTGTCTGTGCGGCGCAACAATTGCTGTATGCGGCCGGGATTGGCCTCGATTGCCATTGTCTGAGCCTGCTGGAGCGTCCCCGCGTGGCCTTGCGCTGGCTCTCCTGCTGAGCGTAAGGGCAGCCGCCACGGCCACTCTCGGGGTGGCCGGCAAGTGGCTGCTCAAGCCAGCTGGACTGCATGGATTGGTTATTTCCATATGCGCAATCGGTATGAGCTAATGCGCTTTTTAGCTTGTTATTTTGCATTGCGGCATGTAGAGTAAAGCCCTCCTTTTTTATTCTTCTTGAGCGGAAACTTCACTCTTATGGCTTTAATCGTCCACAAATATGGCGGTACGTCGATGGGCTCGACTGACCGTATCAAGAATGTCGCCAAGCGCGTTGCCAAGTGGCACGACGCGGGGCATCAAATCGTGGTGGTGCCATCGGCCATGTCGGGCGAAACCAACCGCCTGATTGGACTGGCCAGGGAAATCATGGATCAACCCGATCCCCGTGAACTTGACATGATCGCCTCGACAGGCGAACAAGTGTCCGTCGGCCTATTGTCGATGGCACTGCTGGCGATCGGCAAACAAGCCGTATCCTATGCTGGCTGGCAAGTCGCGATCAAGACCGATTCCGCCTTTACCAAGGCACGCATCCAGTCGATCGATGACAAAAAAGTCAAGCGCGACCTCGATGCGGGCAAGATTGTCATCATTACCGGTTTCCAGGGTGTCGACGAGAACGACAACATCGCGACCCTGGGCCGCGGCGGTTCCGACACCTCGGCCGTGGCGATTGCCGCCGCCATGAAGGCGGCCGAGTGCCTGATCTTCACGGACGTCGACGGCGTCTACACGACCGACCCGCGCGTGGTCTCCGAGGCGCGCCGCCTGAAGACCATCACCTTTGAAGAAATGCTGGAACTGGCTTCGCTGGGTTCCAAAGTGCTGCAAACGCGTTCGGTGGAATTTGCCGGCAACTACCGCGTGCCCACGCGCGTGCTGTCGTCGCTGACCGACCCGATGTTGCCGCTGGAAATAGAAGCCAATTCAGGCACCCTGATTTCGTTTGAGGAAGATACAAACATGGAACAAGCAGTCATCTCCGGCATCGCCTTCAACCGCGATGAAGCCAAAATCACCGTGCTCGGCGTGCCCGACCGTCCAGGCGTGGCCTACCACATCCTGGGACCGGTGGCGGATGCGAACATCGAAGTCGACATGATCATACAGAATCAGTCGGTCGACGGTAAAACGGACTTCACCTTCACCGTTTCGCGCGGCGAATACACGCGCGCGCTGGCCGTGCTGGAAGCGAACCGCGAATCGCTGGGCGCCGCCAGCATCACGGGCGACGCGAAAGTGTCGAAACTGTCCGTCGTCGGCGTGGGCATGCGCAGCCACGTCGGCGTCGCATCGCAAATGTTCCGTACCTTGTCGGAAGAGGGCATCAACATCATGATGATCTCCACTTCCGAAATCAAGATCTCCGTGTTGATCGATGAAAAGTACATGGAACTGGCCGTGCGCGCGCTGCATAAAGCGTTCGAGCTGGAAAAAGCGTAAATATCCAAAAATATTGCCCCACGCCCTTGACCAAAGGGGGGGCAGTCGATATTATGACGTTCGTCGCTGCAGCGCAGTTAGCTACAGAGACATAGTTGAGTAATCAGCTAGGAGACGTGGCCGAGTGGCCGAAGGCACATCCCTGCTAAGGATGCATACGGCTTATACCTGTATCGTGGGTTCGAATCCCACCGTCTCCGCCAGAATCAAACAAAAAAGCCTCCCCTGCGGGAGGCTTTTTTGTTTGTCTGGACGGAACGGTGGGATTCGAAGGGTTGGGCCGTGCCGGCCCAACCCTCTCCGAATCGCCCAACCACCGCGCTCCGCGCGGCACGTTGGCCGCGCAGCGGCCAGCGCCGTCCCCTCATCTCAGGCACTGGCGGCAAGCGCATGCGCCGGTCTCTGCCCCTGCGATAGATTCTTTTCTTCCATCCCTCCTAACTCCCCTTAAAAAGTTGCATAATCAACAAATACCGCGCAGAAATTTCATACTGGCCAGCGCGGCCTATGTCAGCGGCATTGACGGCATGGTCCGGACAACCGAGGTGATACGCACATGCAGCTGCTTCGCCAAGTCAAACTGTCGCGCCGGCTGGCCTTGTTGGTCGCCATCTTTTCGCTGGGCCTGATCGTGTATGGCGGCTGGTCGCTGCGCGTGCTGCATGAATTAAAGGTCAACGGGCCCGTGTACCAGCGCATCGTGCAGGGCAAGGACCTGGTGGCCGACGTGCTGCCGCCGCCGGAATACATCCTCGAATCCTACCTGGTCGAACGCCGGCAGGCCTTGAAGGCCGAGTACGACACGCGCCATCAGTTCTGGCGCGCCCAGGATATCGATCGCGATATCGCCGAGGCCTTGCTGACGCAGGCGCACGCTCCGGCCATGGCTTTCTATGAGGCGGCATTCACGCGCTTCATTCCTGCGCTACGGGGGCCGGACAAGGTCGCCGTGGCCACTGCCATGGCGGCCAGGATGTCGTTCGGCATGGCGTTTCGTGGACGTTGCCGCGCTATGGCGCGCGGGCCGCTGCCGTGGCTTGCTTGTCGCACGTCGCCAGGGTGCCTGTGCAGGCGGAAAACGCTTCCAGATAGCTGATGGTTTTCTCGTACTCCTCGATCAGATAGCGTAGCTGATAGGCCACGTCGCCGGATTCCCCGGCGGCCTTGTCCCGCAGCCTGGACATATCGTTCAAGAAGCGTTTTTTTCGCACCAGTTCCGCAGCCAGGCGCGCCTTGCGCTCGGCGGCCGGTGGCAGCGGATACGGCTTGCCATTGATGGATCTGACGCCCTCAGGCGCCAGATCCAGGTCCTTGCCGGGGGTGCGAAATTCCACGCTCATTGTGCCATCCGCCCGCACCAGTATCAGCAGTTCGTCGGCGTCGCTGTTGGCCGGCAAGGTCAGGGCCAGCACTTCAGGTTTGCCCTTGGGCAGCCAGCGATATTCGAGCTTGACCTGCAACGGCGCGGCGGCCTGCGCCGGCAGGTAGAAGCAGCAGCTGGCGGCGCTGCTCATGTAAGGACTCAGGGGATCGGTATCGACAGCGTTGTCGGGATTGTCGACGGAACTGATGCCCACCTGAATCATGCGCGGCCTGTAGTTCAAGGTGCTGACCGATACCTTGCGCTCACCGGCGCCGGGCGTGTACGCGTGCCGGCCCCGTTCCCCGCGCTCGTCGTGGCCCGCCAGGAGCGGCCGGTGGAACAGGGGAGTAATGCCGAAGCTCGCGATATTGCTGATATAGCCGGTATCGGACGGGCCGACGCGCGAGTCGCTGTTGCCCGGCGTGTGGTAGAGGTAGCCGATCTCGTCCAGCGATAGCGCGCTGACCATGCGGCCCTGCTGAAACAGTGGCGGCGACGCATAGCTGTCGCCGTTGCCCATGACTTTAGCGTAGATGGGGCCTGTCCATGGTCCGTGGCCGGTAAGACGCGCGAGTACCACGTACTCGCCCAGCAGCGGTTTGACTTTCAGGACATCCTTGGTCTCGCCGGTGACGGGGTCGATGATGGAATAAATGCCCGGAAAGGGATTGCTGGCGACACGCGACAGCGTGGGCAGGGCAAAGCAGAGTCCGGCAACCACGGCGATGCCGATGGCGATGACGGTGGTGGCGCTGGTAGCTTTCATGCGCCGGGACCTTTCCCTTGCATTCTGCAGAGCGCCACCAGGTCGGCCGGATAGAAGGGCGCGCCGCGATAGCCGCTGTCGTCGATATCGAGCACGCAGGTGATGGCGGCCGCTTCCCAGGACCAGTAGCCCCGGAACGAGGTGTCGCGCCGGTGGCTGTCGTAACAGGGCTCGCGGCGGCTGGCCTCATACCATTGCTGCAACTCGTCCACCAGGTGGCCGGCGCTGCAGGCGAGGGCGAGCTGGTCGACGCCATCCCAGGCCCGCTCACGCGTGGCCGTCATGAAATTTTCTGGTGGAATATGTTGCAGCACGTGCGCCGGCTGTTGCAAGCCGGCTGCCACCATGTCGTAGCACTCGTCCTGGCTTTCCTTGCTTTCAAGGTGGATGGCGTAGGACAGCCGCGCTTCCCTGGGCCGGGCCAAAAAATCCTGTTCGTTCAGCGTCTGCATTCTTGTCTCTTGCTGATTATGGTTGCGGCCATGCAACTTCACTGGTGTAACGCGCTTCCTTCCGTAGCCGTCGCGCATAGTCGACCAGATCCCTGGGGTATACCAGGGATCTGCTCTGGCTATCGTCCAGGTCGAGCAGGAAAACCGTCGCCCCCGCTTCGAATGCCCAGTAGCCGGCATAGCCTTCCTCGCTGATATTGAGATGCTCGTTGTACCAGCGCGGATGATGTTTCATGGCCGGATACCATTGTTTCAGGTATTTCTGGAGCAGGGCCAAGGTAGCTTCCTCATCCTCCTCATAGAACACTTGCAGCAGGGTGTCATAGGGCCTGGCGATGATGCGGGCGTCGAGTGCTTGTCCCTCCTCCACATATCCGTCGATCAATTGCTCGAACAGGCCATCGCGGCCACGGTGGCTGCGCAGCACGTGGATGATGCGCAGTACCGAACGCTGATCGCGCAGCAGGATCGCAATGCTCAGCAGTTGCAAGGTGTCCTGATAGTCGGACAGGACGTAAAACTCCGGTGCTCCCTCATATTCGTAGGGCCCAAACTCTGGAAACTCAAGCGCCGCATCCTGCTGATAGAGTTGATCGACCGCATTCCATTCTTCAAACTTATCCACGATGCCCGCGATGCGCGGCGCCAGCGCATGAATCGGCTCGCCAGCCGTATAGTCGAGCATCCAGATCCAGAGCAGTTCCAGATACAAAAAATGATGGACGGAAGCATTCTCCTGCGTTGTTTCGGCGACTTTTTTGTTTTCCAGTCCTCCTGCAATCAGCGCAAATTGATTGTTGCGCGTTTTGACATACAGTTCTTCACCAAGAAATTGCTGGCGGCGCCGCTCGGTGAATGGGCGATTGTTCATCTTGTCTGGCCGCCGTCGTGATCGACGCGTAAGGAAGATGCGCTTGCATGGAGAATTGCGGACATTGCCTGGGACTCCGTGTGGTGAGGTAAACGTATCGGCAGTTGATGTAATGACTTGTTTGCAAGATTACACACTAGAAATAATGATCGAACAAGCGCGATTCAATTGAATCGTGTGCCAGAAAGAAATATTCAAAGTAGCTACCATGAGCGACTCGATGGCCTGCCGCAGGTGTTTTCGGCCGTCATCGTCTTTTTACGTGAACAGGAGCAAGCATGAGCAAGATGAAATACGCGGCCGCCGCGGCCTTATGTGCCAGCCTGTCGCCCGCCATGGCGGCGTCCACCCCGGCCGCACCGCCGTTCCTCGATGTGCTCGTCTATCAGTACGCCAATTGCGTCAAACCTGCCTACCATCAGGCCGACCTGCTGGTACAGGACGGGACGGGGCGCTACCAGATCGACGTCAAAGGCGAGGCCTACACGGTCGAACTGCAGGAACGCATGGGCTTTTCGCTGCAGGCGGGCATAGGCGGTCCCGTGGCGGCCGTCGTCAAGCTGGACCGGCCACCCGAGGGCCAGTTCGCGGAGCAGGCGCGCTGGCGCGAACGCTGGCTGCGCGACGTGGCCGAGCGCAGCGGCGTGGCGCTGGACGAGCGCGCGCTTGCGGGCGGCGCGCGCCTGCTGACCGTCAACAAGGGCGAGATCAAGGGCAACTATGTGGGGCAGTCCCTGCTGATCGATCCGGCACGGCAGTTGTTCATCGATTTGGCCTGGCCGAACACGCTGGACATCTATCGCGGTGCCGACGGCTTGCGGCAGGTGCGCGAAGTGCAGGACGACGTCTGGCAACGCCTGCTGTCCTGCCCGCCCGCCGCGTGACGCCGGCGGCCAGCGCATACCCCTGCTGCGCGCATGTGCATGCGCAAATAATAATGATTCTCATTTATAATTCGTATCCATGGGGTAGCGATGGGAGGGCATGATGGGCAGTGTGTATGGCAACGAGGACGCGATCGCGCATGAGCATCGCGTGCTGATGGGCGAGTATGGGCGGGCGCAGGCGCGTTGCAGTGCGCAGCTGGCCGCGCAGGCGGCGCGCATCGCGCAGCTGGAGTCGGAATTGATGCGCGCGCGGGCGCAGGTGGTGATCCGCGATACGCAGCTGGCGCTGGCGCGCGACGCACTGGCCGATCTGGTGGCCAGCGTGCCGGGCTTGCCGACGCGCGCCCGGCTGGCGCGCAAGGTCGAGTGGCTCAGCGAGCGCGTGCAGGACCTGATGCGCGAGTTGCTGCGCCTGCAGTGGCTGCCCGTGCCAGCCTTGCAGGCCGACGTGCGTGAAAAAGCCGTGCTGTATGTGGGCAGCTATTTGGCCCGGGATGCGGGCCAGGCTGCGGACGGCGCGCATAGGGCGCAGCAGGCCGTCGAGCAGGCCGGCGGTCGCTTCCTGCACCATGCTGGCGGCGACGATGACGCCGACGACGTGGCGGCGCTGGAGGCGGGTCTGGTGGCGGCCGACCTGGTGATTTGCCAGACGGGCTGCGTCAGCCACGACGCCTACTGGCGCGTGCATGACCATTGCAAGCGCACGGGCAAGCAGTGCGTGCTGGTGGACCAGCCGCAAGCCATGCATTTCGTGCGCAAGGAAGCGCTGGCCGCTTTTTGACGCCGGATTAATGCCTGTTTAATCCGCATGGGCCACAATGGCCGTCCATTCGACGTTATAGAGAGCGCCCATGCTGTCCCTGCAAATCGGCCCCCTGGCTTTGCCCACGGGCCTGGTCCTGCTGTTCGTTTCCCTGTGCGTCGCCTATGGCGTGGCATGGTGGCTGCGGCGCTACCGCCAACTGCCCGACGCCGGCCCCCTCGTTTCCGACCTGCTGATCGCCGGCCTGCTGGCGGCGCGCCTGGCGTTCGTGCTGCGCTGGCATGAACAATACCTGGCGGCTCCCTGGTCCATTTTGAATATCCGCGACGGCGGCTTCCTGGCGTCGGCCGGCGTCGCCGCCGCGCTGGCCATCGCCGCGTGGCGCTGCCGGCGTCCCGCCATGGCGGCCATGCGCCGACCGCTGGCCATCAGCGTGGCGTCCGGCGCGCTGGCCTGGGGCGTGTTGAGCGCAGGGCTAGGGCTGGCGTATGACAAGCCGACAGCCTTGCCGGCCGTGGCCCTGCAGGCGCTCGACGGCGCGCCAACGACCCTGGCGGCGCTGGCCGGCGGCAAGCCGATGGTGGTCAACCTGTGGGCCAGCTGGTGCCCGCCATGCCGGCGCGAAATGCCCGTGCTGGCCGCCGCGCAGCAGGCGCGTGCCGATATCGTCTTTGTATATGCAAACCAGCGCGAGGATGCGGCGGCGGCCAGCGCTTTCCTGGACAGGAGCGGCGTCACCCTGCGCAATGTGGTGCTCGACAGCGCGGCGGCGCTGGGCAAGGCGGCCGGTTCCTCTGCCCTGCCCACCACCCTGTTTTATGACGCGCGGGGGCGCCTGGTCGATACCCACCTGGGCGAATTGTCCGATGCCTCGCTGGCCAGCAAGCTGCAAAAAATCGCCGCGCCGGCCCCGTAGTGCCGATGTTGCTCGATGTTGCTTTGAACCAGCCGCCCATCCGCGAGGATGCGCGGCTTTTTTTGGCTCTGACGCAGCTTGACGACTTTCTGATAGTATACCCCCCTATAGTATTTATCGAGGTGGAATCATGGGACACACATCGCACAACAAGACCAAGCTGCTCAATCGCGTGAAGCGCATCCGCGGCCAGGTGGAGGGGCTGGAGCGGGGCCTGGAAGAGGGCCGCGACTGCGGCGAAGTGCTGCAGCTGATCGCCGCCGTGCGCGGCGCCGTGAATGGCCTGATGGCCGAAGTGATCGAAGAGCACTTGCGCGAGCACGTGGCCAGTCCCGACCTTGCCAGCGACGAGCGTACCAGGGGCGCCGACGACATCGCCGCCATCCTGCGCACCTACCTCAAATAATCCATCGGAGAGATCAGCATGAAACTGCAACATATCGAGGAAGACCTGTCCGCCTGGCAGCACGAACACGTCTTTGGCGGGGCCAGCGAAAAGGCGGAACGCCGCGCGCGCATCGTCATGTGGATCACCCTGGCCACCATGGTGCTGGAAATCGTCGCCGGCTGGTGGTACAACTCCATGGCCCTGCTGGCCGATGGCTGGCATATGAGTTCGCACGCGCTGGCCATCGGCCTGGCCGCGTTTGCGTATGCGGCGGCGCGCCGCTATGCGCGCGACCCCCGCTTTGCCTTCGGCACGTGGAAGATCGAGGTATTGGCCGGCTACACCAGCGCCATCCTGCTGCTTGGCGTGGCCGCGCTGATGGTGTTCGCTTCCGTCGAGCGTCTGTTGTCGCCGCAGCCCATCCACTATCCGCAGGCGATGGCGGTGGCGGCTTTCGGCTTGGCTGTCAACCTGGTGTGCGCGCTGATCCTCGGCGGCCACCACGACCACGATCACCACCATGGCCACGAGCATCACGACCATCATGATCACCACGGCCACGGCGAAGACCTGAACATGAAAGCCGCCTACATCCACGTGCTGGCCGACGCCGCCACGTCCGTGCTGGCCATCGTTGCGCTGGGCGGCGCGTGGGCTTATGGCTGGCAGTGGCTCGATCCCGTGATGGGCATCGTCGGTGCCGTGCTGGTGGCGCTGTGGGCGAAAAAGCTGATGCGCGAGACGGGCAAGGTCTTGCTGGACCGCGAGATGGACCATCCCGTGGTGGACGAAATCCGCGAGGCCGTGGAAGTGGAAAGCGCCGGCGACACGCCGCGCATCGTCGACCTGCACGTGTGGCGGGTCGGCAAGCAGCTGTATTCGTGCGCCTTGTCCGTCGTCAGCCGCGATGCCGCATTGACGGCCGCCCAGCTGCGCGCGCGCATCGGCATCCACGAGGAAATTGTCCACAGCACCATCGAGATTATTCGCCGGCCTTGACAATGATGGTGAAAAAGCACGCTGATGCGGGGCGTAGGCAGTATAATGTCGGCTTTTACAGCACACGCTGTTCACCAGACAGAGAAGAAAATGAGCACATTACCACCATGCCCGCAATGCAAATCCGAATTCACGTATGAAGACGGCAGCCAGTTGATCTGCCCTGAATGCGCGCATGAATGGTCGGCCACGGCTGCGGAAGCGGCGGAAGAGGGCGCCAAGGTGTACCGCGATTCGGCCGGCAATATCCTGCAGGACGGCGACACGGTCAGCGTCATCAAGGACTTGAAATTGAAGGGCGGCGGCGGTGTCGTCAAGATGGGCACCAAGGTCAAGAACATCCGCCTGGTCGACAGCGACCATGATATCGACTGCAAGATCGACGGTTTCGGTTCCATGAGCCTCAAAACCGAGTTCGTCAAGAAGGTGTAACGCTTTTACCTGTAACACGGCGCGCTGGCTTCATTCCTGCGCGCCGTTTTTTTATTCGGAATCCATGCAAATCGATCATCTTCGCCAGCGCCTGCGCGCCCTGGGCGCCAAGCCCCTGCACGAACAGCGCGTGCTGCGCGACTGGATCCAGGGCCAGCCGCACGACCAGGGCCGGCGCCGCGCCGAAGATTTTTTGCCGCTGCCCGTGCGCGAGGCCCTGCCTGCGCTCGACCTCGAATTGCAGGGCATGCTGAAATTGCTCAGTACTCATCCTGGCGCGGATGGTTCCGCGCGCCTGCTGGTGGGACTGCACGACGGCCAGACGGTGGAAAGCGTGCTGCTGCCGCGCGACGGCCTGTGCGTGTCGAGCCAGGTCGGTTGCGCCGTCGGCTGCCAGTTCTGCATGACGGGCCGCGACGGCTTGATCCGGCAAGTCACCAGCGGCGAAATCGTCGCGCAGGTGGTGCTGGCGCGCACCATGCGTCCCGTGAAAAAAGTCGTCTTCATGGGTATGGGCGAACCGGCGCATAACCTGAACAATGTGATGGAAGCGATCGAGCTGCTGGGCACGGAGGGCAACATCGGCCACAAGAACCTCGTGTTTTCCACGGTGGGCGACCCGCGCGCGTTCGAGCGCCTGCCGCAGGGTCGCGTCAAGCCGGCGCTGGCCCTGTCCCTGCACACGACCAAGCCGGCGTTGCGCGAACAGTTGCTGCCGCGCGCGCCCAGGCTCACCCCGCGCGAGCTGGTGGAATTCGGCGAGTCGTATGCGCGCCTGACCGGCTACCCGGTGCAGTATCAATGGACCCTGATGGAAGGCATCAACGATGGCGAGGACGAGATGGACGGCATCGTGACGCTCTTGCAGGGCAAGTACGCGGTACTGAACATGATTCCGTACAACACCATCGACGACTTGCCGTTCAAGCGTCCCAGCTGGGAAAAGGCGCGCGCCATTGCCGCCGCCCTGCACGCGCGCGGCGTGCTGACCAAATTGCGCGATTCGGCCGGGCAGGATGTGGAAGGGGGATGCGGGCAGTTAAGGGCGCGCGAAGCGAAGGGCAAGGTCATTCCCATCCGCGCCGGCGTCTAAACCCCACCGAGCAAATCGTTTTCATTCAGGATCGCAAACGCGATCTCGGGATGCGCGGCCAGGCAGCGCCGCACGGCGGCCGGTATGGCGGCGCGCGTCTTGCGGCACAGGCCCGGTTGCTCCAGCAGGCGGATCTGGAAGCCGCGCACGCTGCGCACTTCGCCGCTGCCCGGCGCGATCTGCAATTCCACGCCCAGGTTTTTCTTCAGCAGCAGTTGCAGCTTCTGCAACTGCGCATGGGTGGCGATGCCCTCGATATGCGCCAGCAGGCGCTTTTCTTCCGCCAGGTTCAGGCGCAGGATGGACAGGTCCGCCTGCGCATCGTCGAGCAGGCGCTCGCGCTCGCAGTCGCACAGCTGCGGCGGGCACTCCTTGCGGACTTCAAAATCGACGATGCGCATGCGGGTGTTCCCGTGACGTTCCAATGGCGATGCCGGATAAATCCAGTATCGTCCGCCATCTGGCGCCTGTCAATCAGCGCGGGCTGACGATCAGGCGCCAGCGGATAGCACCTTGCTCGCTGCTGTGCTGATGGTGGTTTTGCGGTGGCATGACGTGGCCTTCCGTGGACACGATCTCGTGCGCGCAGCCGTCGCAGCGGTAGATGCCCGAATACGGCACGGCTTCGCCGGGCGAGGTCAGTTCATCGAAACGCGGGTGCATGGAGCGGGCCACGTAGCTGGGGTTTTTGTAGTCGGCCATGGATTCCTCGTGAAGTGGGCAATGACGCCATTCTGGCACACTATCGTGCGGGGCCTTGACCGCGTGTCTTGGCGCGCGCGCCGCCCTGTGTTGTAATGTTGATCATTCCATTTGAACACGCAAGGCCATGAGAACCCGCATCAAGATCTGCTGCATCGCTTCCATCGACGAAGCGCAACTGGCGATAGCCGCCGGCGCCGACGCGCTGGGCCTGGTGGCGGCCATGCCATCCGGCCCCGGTCCGATTCCCGACGCGCGCATCGCGCAGATCGCCGCCTGGACGCCGCCACCCGTGGCCACGTTCCTGCTGACGTCCGAGACGACGGCGCAGCGTATCGCCGAGCACGTGCGCGCCACGCAGCCATCCACCGTGCAGATCGTCGGCCATATCGACCCGCGTGAAGTCGAGGAACTGGCGCGCTTGCTGCCGCATGTGCGGCGCGTGCAGGTGATCCACGTGGAAGGGCCCGAGGCTTTGGCGCTGATCCCCGCCTACGCGCCCCATGTGCATGCCTTTTTGCTCGATTCTGGCCGTCCGGGCGCCTTGGTTCCGGAACTGGGCGGCACGGGCCGCACACACGATTGGTCCGTCAGTGCGCGCTTCGTGCGCGCCAGCCCCCGTCCCGTGTTCCTCGCTGGCGGCCTGGATGCAAACAATGTGACGGAGGCGCTGCGCCAGGTGCGGCCCTACGGCATCGACCTGTGCTCGCGCGTGCGCACCGATGGCAAGCTCGATGTCATGAAGCTGGCCCTGCTGATGGCGGCCGTGCGCGACGTGGATGCGGCGCTGTATGCGGAAGGTTAATCCGTCGTTGCCAATGCGTTCATCTCGCGCACGAACGCTTCCGTAAACGCGGCCACCATGCCGCTGGCCGCGCGCGGCGAGATCAGGCCGACGACGGAATGCGATTGCTCGTCGGGCAGCGCAATAAAACGCACGCCGGGCGGCGCCACCAGGCGCATGCTGTCGGGGACGATGGCGATGCCCATGTTGGCCTCGATCAGGTTCAGCTGCGAGGTCTTGCGCGACAGGGCGCGCGCCGCCTTCGGAAAGAATCCCTGCGCCAGGCACAGGCCCGCCACCAGGTAACTGAGGCCGCCCCGGTCCTGGTGCGGGATCGAGACGAACGCTTCGTCGCGCAGGGCGGCGATCGTCGTGCGCTCCAGCGCGGCCAATGGCGACATCGCCGACACGGCCACCACCAGCTTTTCCGCAAACAGTTCGCGCACGACGATATTGGCATGCTTGCGCAAGGTGGGCAGGCGCACCAGGCCCAGGTCGGCGCGGCCTTCCTCGATATCAAACGCCTGGTTTTCCGACGAGCCTTTCGACACGTCGAGCGAAACGCCGGGGAATTGCGCCAGCAGGCGGTTCAGCACGGCGCCGATGGCGGGCGTGAGCGTGACGGAGCTCGAATGCAGCAGGCGGATGATGCCTTGCGCGCCTTGCCCTACATGGCGCGTCTGGCGCACGGTTTCGTCGATGTCGTCGAGGATGCGCTTGGCCCGATCATAAAAGACCTGTCCCGCCGGAGTGAGTTCGATATGGCGCGCGTCGCGCGTCAGCAGCAGCGCTTGCACCTCGCTTTCCAGCTCCTTGATCTGCCGGCTCAGGGCCGACTGCGCGATATATAACTTTTCCGCCGCGCGCGAGTAGCTGCCTGCATCGACGACTTCGACAAAATAGCGGAACTGTCTGATGGAAATCAATCGTATGCCTTTTCGAGATCGGTGACTGCCTGATTTGATATTGGCCTGGCCCCGTCGTTCGCGCTACAGTGGCCTGGTCTTCTGTCACTGCAAAGGAAAGACCATGCTGGAATTGATCGGGGTGCTGGGACTGCTCGTCAGTATTATCGTAAAACTGATTTTCGTCCAGATCGGCGCGGCTGATGACGGTAAAGAGGATTGAGTGGGAATTAACCCAACAGCGTGAAGCTGGGGTCAGACCCGTCGGGTCTGACCCCGGATTGTCGCTAACGTTGCCACGAAATTTTGCGGCGTCTCCACGGCTTGCAAATGACAATTCAATGCCACCCCATCCCACTCTGCCAACTGCCTGCCCGCGCACTTGAGCGCCGCCTCGCGCGCCGTCCACGCCTGCGCCAACAGCAGCGGGCGCAGTGCATCGGGACAGGCGGCCAGTTCCTCGGCCACCTGCGGCCCCAGGTAATCGCGCGCCAGATTCGCCCAGTCGGCAATGTCCTGCACGCGCATCACGTCGATGCCGACCGCGCCATGCAGGTGGACGGCAGCCAGCGAGAGTCCCTCGTCATGGCTGAACGACAGGCTGGCCACGCCGCCGGGCAGCAGCAAACGGGGAGGAGCGCCCGGCGTCGACTCCGCCGAGATCGCCTCGATGTCCAGTTGCAGCCACTGCGCGGCCGCTTCGCGCACGGCGGCGCGGAGGCGCTGGCGGGCTTCCGCGCGCGGCAGGACGGCGGCGATACCGATCACCAGCACGTCGTCGCCCGACCAGAGCACCGTTGCATCCATCCGCTGCGATCAGCTGCGCAAAGGCGCGGCCGGGCAGCCTGCCCAGTTGCTGCCGGCGGGGATGTGTTCACCCTTCATCACCAGGGTCAACGGGCCCAGGCGCGCATTGTCGCCCACCTTGGCGCTGTACAGCACGGAGCTGCGCGGGCCCATGTAGACGCGCTGGCCGATCTCCACGTGGTCGATTTTCATGACGCGGTCTTCGAATAAATGCGTTTGGGGACAGGTGAGGGCGTTCAATTCGCTGTAGTCGCCGATATGCACGCAGTCGAATTCCGTGATGTCCGTCGTGTCCATGTAGACGCCGCGGCCGATCTTGCAGCCGAACAGGCGGAAAGCCAGCGGCAGCCACGGCGTGCCGCGCAGGTAGCGCATGAAGTTGGGCACGGCGATGCCTTCATACAGGTTCGTGACACCTTCCGAAATCCACACGAACGGCGTCCACATGGGCGCCGCGTGCTTGCGGTAGCGTCCCAGCAGCAGCCACTTGAACAGCACCACGACGAGGAAATTGCCGATGCCGTAGGCGATGCCGGCAATGGCAAGGTCGCCCACCACTTCGCCCCAGCGCCCGGCGCCCGCGATCGGCATCACGTCCAGCACCAGGGTGTAGCCAACGGCGATCACCACCGCGTGCGGCGCGACGATGCGGAAGGCTTCGATCAGGCTGCGGCCCAGGCGACGCAGCATGGATGGCTTGAACGTCAGGTGCTCGGCAAAGCCGCTGACCTGTTCGCGCGCGGGCAGGTGCATGGGCGGGGAGCCGAGCCAGGTGTCGCCGCTGTGCATTTGCTCATTGCGCGGCGCGTGCGTGTGCACGCCGATCAGCACATGTTCGGGCAGCACGGTGCCGTCCGGGATATAGCTGCCGTTGCCGACAAAGCTGCGGTGCGAGATGACGGTGGGGCGCATGGTCATCCAGCCGCCGTCGATCTGCTCGTCGCCCAGCATGACGGCGTCGGCGATGAAGGTGTCGTCGCCCAGGGTCAGCATGTCGGGCACCACGCCCAGCGCCGTGGAAATCTCGGCGCCCTTGCCCACCTTGGCGCCCAGCAGGCGGTACCAGTATGGCGCGTACACGGTGGCGTAAATGCCGTGCAGGACGTTCAGGCTCGATTCCTGGATATGGCTGACCAGCCACTTGGCGCAGTAGATATTGCTGTGCACGGGCGAGCTACCCGGCTTCAAGCGGGGCAGCGCGCCCCAGCGGATGGCGGCCGACAGCAGGGCGGTCAGCACGATCAGCACGGCGCTGGCGGGGAAGGCCAGCAGGAAGTAGCGGGCCAGCTGGGTCGTCACGTCGCGCCCCTGCAGCCACGGCATCATTTCACGTTCGTCGAACCAGTCGATCAGCACGAAGCTGGGGAAGACGGGCATGAAGAACAGCACGGCGATGAGCACCATGCCGAAGCAGAAGAACAGGGTTTCGCCCGTCAGGCGCAGGCGTGAGACGGCGGGGCGCGGCGGCTGGCTGGCCCGGTCGTAGGGGCCGATGTCGCGCGCGGGCGAACCGGTATAGACGCGGCCGTCCGGCACCGACGCGCCATCGGCCAGCGCGGATTGTCCCTCCAGGTGGCCGAAGGCGCCCACGCTGGTATTGCCTTCCAAAATCGCGTAAGAGCTGATGCAGGCATCGTCGCCGATGCTGATCTGGCCCAGCAGCAAACGGCCCCGTTCCACGCGGGCGTTTTCAAAGTTGACGGCATTGCCGACGCTGACGTTGTCGCCGATGGACAGCAGGTCGGGCGCGCGCAGGGTCATCGAGCCGATGACCACTTCCTTGCCCACTTTCGCGCCCAGCGCGCGCAGCCACCAGCTGTTCAGTGACGAGCCGCTGAGCAGATACGCGGGCGCCGATTCGACCAGACGGTCGGCCAGCCACCAGCGGTAATAGGTGAAACCCCACAGCGGATAGCTGCCCGGCTTCAGGCGTCCGGCGATCAGCCACTTGCCGGCAATCGCGATGGCAAATTCGGCCAGGGTCGCGAGCAAGAACACGCCGATCGAGGCGGCGATGGCGCGCGGCACGGTGTCGCCCGTGTCGCCCGTGAAGAAGTGATAGGTGAAAAACGGCGCCATCCATTGCGCCATGCGCAGAGTGACGAGGCCCGGCACGGCCGCCGCCTGCGCCGCGCCGCAAATCCAGCGCTTCGTGGCCGATGGCGGCGTCCAATCCGCTTCCGGCGTGGCCAGCGCTGGCGCTTCGTTCAGTACGGCGGCGATCTTGCCGATCTGGCGATTGTGATAAATGTCGCGCACCGTCATGTGGGCGTAAGCCGGATCGGCGCGCAGGGCGGAGGCCAGGCGCGCGGCCAGGAACGAGTGGCCACCGAGATCGCTGAAGAAGTCAAACTGGCGCCGTATCGGCTGGCCCGGGAACAGTGTCGCCAGCGCCGCGAACAGGGCCGCTTCGGCCGGCGTTTCCGGCACGTCCGATTCGCCCGCCTCGCCGGCCGGCGGCGTCGAGAGCGGCATGGCCTTCAGCGCCTTCCGGTCGATCTTGCCTGAGGTGAGGCGCGGCATCAGCGGCAGCAATTCAAAACGGCCCGGCACCATGTACGGCGGCAGATGCAGGTTCAATGCGCTGCGCAGGGTTTTCGTCGTCAGCGCATCGTCGGGCGCATCGTCGCTGCCGACGATGTAGGCCACCAGCTGGTCGATGCCGTCATCCTTGCGCAGCAAGACGGCCACCGTGCCCACGCCGGGTTGCTGCGCCAGCACGGCTTCGATTTCGCCCAGCTCCACGCGGAAGCCGCGTATTTTCACCTGGTCGTCGGCGCGGCCCAGGCACAGCACCTGGCCGTCGGCATCGATGCGCGCCAGGTCGCCCGTGCGGTACAGGCGTGCGTCATCCTCGCTGGTCGCCCATGGATTGGGCAGGAATTTTTCCACCGTCAGGTCGGGCCGGCCCAGGTAGCCTTCGGCCAGGCCGGGGCCGATGATGCACAACTCTCCCGTTTCGCCGCGCGGCAGCAGGATCAAGGGACGGTGCTCACCCGGCTCGGCCACCTGCAGCACCAGCAAGCCATAGTTGGGCAGCGGCGTGCCGATGGTGACGGGTTCACCGGGCCGCAGCCGCGCCAGGCTGCACGAGACGGTCGCCTCTGTCGGGCCATAGGTGTTGAACATGGCGCGGCCCGGGCGCGACCAGCGCTCGACCAGCGATTCCGGGCACATCTCGCCGCCCAGGTTGATCAGGCGCAGGCTCGGTACTTCCTCGGCGAACAGGGCCAGCAGGGTTGGCACGGCGTGCAGCACGGTGACGTGATTGGCGGCCAAGGCGCGCGGCAAGGCTTCCGGGTCGCCCGAAATCTCCTTGGGGCCCAGCCACAGGGTGGCGCCCACCAGGTAGGCGATCCAGATTTCTTCGAACGACATGTCGAAGGCGACGGAAAAGCCCTGGTAGACGGTATCGGCTTGCGTCACTTCCAGCACGGCGTTTTCGCTGCGCAGGAAGTGGCAGATGCTGCGCTGATTGATCAATATGCCCTTGGGCTTGCCCGTCGAGCCGGACGTGTAGATGACGTACGCGGGGTGTGTGGGCAGCACGGCGCCGCGCGCGGGCAGCAGTTCGCCCGGCGCGGCGGGGGCCAGCAGGCTTTCCGCCGTCCACACGGGACGCTGGACGCCAGCATCCAACAGACGCGGCGCGAACTGCGCGCAGCTGATGACGCCAAAGCCGTTGGCGTCATCGAGGCACACTTGCAGGCGCTCGACGGGCGTGTCTTCATCGACGGGCAGCCAGGCGGCGCCCGCCTTGGCGATGGCCGCCTGCATCAGCAGCAGAGGGGCGCCGCGCGGCAGCCACAGGCCCACGATGTCGCCGGGCTTGACGCCGGCCGCCACCAGGCGCGACGCGGCCAGGCCAGCCTGCGCATCGAGTTCGGCATACGTGATGCGGCGCGCGCCGTCGATCAGCGCGATTTGCTGCGGGCAGCGGCGAGCCGTCGCTTCGAGCAGGTCGGCCAGCACTTCCTCGCGCAGCAGATCCGGTCGCGGCGGGCCGTACAGGATGTCGGCGTGGGTGGAAGGGATGCCTGGACTGACTGCTGTGAAATCGTTCATGGATGACGCTTATCTGTAATGCTGTGTGAGGAATCTGACGGGCTGCGCGTGGTGCGCGGCACAGTTGATACATTACAGCACGCAAGGCATTTCAGCGTTGCAGAACGGGTAATTTTGCGGGGCTTTGCAAAATTATGTGGTTACAGGCTCAACTGCCATGATTACGGAATGTAAAACGGGGAAACATGGCGCCGATTTGCGCCACCGTGCTCGCCGACGGATAGCCGTGCAGGGGGCGGCCGGCCAGCGCCGCATCTGCACAGCCTTCGGCGCGGAACTGCTGCAGCACGTAGTTGTCGACGCCTTTGGCGGCCAGGGTGGTGGCCAGTGCCAGCAGTTGTGCATCGGGCAGCAGGTCCGGATGGGTGGTGGTGCGGCATTCGTAGGCCACGCCGCTGGCGAGGATGGCGTCCAGGCAGGCGCGCGCCGGGTCGCCGCTGCCGGCCACGCGGGTCACAAGACGATAGTCGGCAAACGGCGCCTTGATGTCGAAGCCGACCCAGTCGACCAGGGGCAGCACTTCCTGCAGGCGCTGCGGATAGATGCAGGCCGTGTGCAGGCCGATGCCGAAACCCAGTTCCCTGACGTCCAGCATGGCGCGCGCCAGCGCCGGGTCCATGCACGCCTCGCCGCCGCTGAAGACGACGGCGTCGACCAGGCCGACGCGGCGGCGCAGCCAGGTCAATACGTCCTGCCACGGCATGGCGCCCTCCGGCGTGCGTGCCTGCAGGTGCGGATTGTGGCAATAGCCGCAACGCCAGGGGCAGCCCTGCACGAAGACCACGGCCGCCAGCTTGCCCGGATAGTCGGTGGCGGAAAAGGGCGTCAGGCCGCCTACTTTCAGTTCAAGCGCCATGGCAGGCGGGCTGGCCAACCCGGGCGCTCGCTTGCGTAAAATACTGGCGCTCGTGGAATTCGCCCTGCTTGCCGATGTTGAACGAGGCGACGGGGCGGTGGTAGCCCATCACGCGCGTCCAGATTTCGCAGCGCTGGCGTTCGGTGTCGAGCAGGGTGATGGCGGGAGTGAAGTCGGGACGTGCATTCATGGCGTTTCCTCAAGTGATGGAGCAGGGTGGGCTTGCTTGCGGGCGATCAGTTCCGCGTCGCAGGTGGGGCAGAATTCATGTTTGCCGGCCAGGTAGCCGTGGCGCGGGCAGATGGAAAACGTGGGGGTGACAGTGATGTAGGGCAGCGAAAAGCGGCTCAGGGCACGTTTGACCAGTTCGCGGCAGGCATTCGCGTCCGACAGCGCTTCCGTCATGTACAGGTGCAGCACCGTGCCGCCCGTGTACTTGCGCTGCAGTGCGTCCTGCAATTCCAGCGCCTCGAACGGATCGTCCGTGTGGCCCACGGGCAGTTGCGACGAGTTCGTGTAATACGGGTTGTCGACGGTACCCGCCTGCAGGATGGCGGGATAGCGCTTGCGGTCTTCGCGGGCAAAGCGGTACGTCGTGCCTTCGGCCGGCGTCGCTTCCAGGTTGTACATATGGCCCGTCTCTTCCTGGAATGCCACCATGCGGGCACGCACGTGGTCGAGCAGGCGTATCGCCAGCGCATGGCCCTCGGCGGACGTGATGTCGTAAGCGTCGCCGCTGAAATTGCGGATCATCTCGTTGATGCCGTTCACGCCCAAGGTGGAAAAGTGATTGCGCAAGGTGCCCAGGTAGCGCTTCGTGTAGGGGAACAGGCCTTGCTGCATCAGTTCTTCGATGGTGCGGCGCTTGATTTCCAGGCTGACTTTGCCCAGCTCCAGCAGGCGGTCCAGGTCGGCCAGCAGCGCCGCTTCGTCGCCGCGCCACAGGTGGCCCAGGCGCGCGCAGTTGATGGTCACCACGCCCAAGGAGCCCGTCTGCTCGGCGGAACCGAACAGGCCATTGCCCCGTTTCAGCAGTTCGCGCAAGTCCAGTTGCAAGCGGCAGCACATGGAGCGGATCATGTTCGGCTTGAGTTCCGAATTGATGAAATTCTGGAAGTAGGGCAGGCCGTAGCGGGCCGTCATCTCGAACAGGCGTTCCGCATTCTCGCTATGCCAGTCGAAATCCTCGGTGATGTTATAGGTGGGGATGGGGAAGGTGAAGACGCGGCCCTTGGCGTCGCCCGCCATCATGATCTCGATATACGCGCGGTTGATCATGTCCATCTCGGCCTGCAGCTCGCCATAGCTGAAGTCCATCTCCTGGCCGGCGATGACGGGAATCTGCTCGCGCAGGTCGTCCGGGCAGACCCAGTCGAACGTGAGGTTGGTAAACGGCGTCTGCGTGCCCCAGCGCGATGGCACGTTGAGGTTGAATATCAGCTCCTGCATGTACTGGCGCACGTCTTCGTAGCGCAGGCCGTCCTTGCGGATGTAGGGTGCCATGTAGGTGTCGAAGGAGCTGAACGCCTGCGCGCCGGCCCATTCGTTTTGCAGGGTGCCGAGAAAATTGACGATCTGGCCGATGGCGCTCGACATGTGTTTCGGCGGGCCCGATTCGATCTTGCCCGGCACGCCATTCAAGCCTTCATGCAGCAGGGTACGCAGCGACCAGCCGGCGCAATAGCCGGCCAGCATGTCGAGGTCGTGGATGTGCAGCGCCGCTTCGCGGTGCGCCGCGCCCACTTCCGGCGGATACACCTGGTCCAGCCAGTAGTTGGCGATGACCTTGCCCGAGACATTGAGGATCAGGCCACCCAGGGAATACCCCTGGTTGGCGTTGGCGTTGACGCGCCAGTCGCGCCGTTCCAGGTATTCATTGATGGACGCGGCGACATCGACCTGGCCGCGTGTGGGGGAAACTGCATTCGTTGTCATGAAACCTCCAATAAACACAACATGCGGTGTTTTTATGAAGGTTATCTACTAAATGTAGTGCAGTCAAAGGTGGCGTGCAAGCGATTCGCGTATCCTTGATCCAGGTGAAAAAACCACCTCAGCCGGTTTTGTTCCAGCGCGTTTCGCGCAGGATCAGCCAGCTCGCGCAAAAGAACGCGGCGCCGCAGGCGGCGATGCTGGCGACGGAGGCGGGCAGCACGTGGGCCCAGATTTCCAGCGGCGTATAGGTGCTCCAGCTGGCCACGCGCGCGTCGAACGTGACGTAATTGGCCAGCAGCCAGTAGATGGCCAGCAGGCCCGTGCAGATGGCGGCCTGGCGCAGCAGCGGCAGTTGGCGGCGCGCGAACACGGCCAGCAGGAACAGCAGCAGCACGCCCGGATAGGCGCCCAGCACTTCCGGCGACAGCACGGAGAGGGTCGCCGCGTCATAGCCATCGGCCGGGCCGGCCCACTGTACTTGCAGCGCGGTGAGGAACAGGGTCAGAAGAAAAATCAGCAGCGGTTTGCGGGTCATGGCGGGCAATCGAAGAGGGAGAAAAGGGGGGCATTTTACAGCCAGGTCAAGCAAGTGGAAGGTGCGCCAGCCATGCATGCATTCCTTCACCTGCGTCAAGGACTGGGCGGCATGGGCGGGGCTATAGTCTGCACCCTGAGCCGATACGGGACTGTGAACATCATGATGCTTGAATCAACTACCGCCACCCGCGTGGCCGGACCGCTGGAACTGGTCTGCCCCGCCGGCAGCCTGCCTGCCTTGAAAGCGGCCGTCGACAATGGCGCCGATACCGTCTACCTGGGCTTTCGCGACGCCACCAATGCGCGTAATTTCGCCGGCCTCAATTTCGACGAGAAGGCCATCGCCGAGGGCGTGCGCTACGCCCACCAGTACGGACGCAAGGTGCTGCTGGCGCTGAATACCTATCCGCAGCCGCACAACTGGGCCGTGTGGCGCAGCGCCATCGACCGCGCCGCGCAAGCGGGCATCGACGCCATGATCGTCGCCGATCCGGGCCTGATGGCCTACGCGGCCCAGCACCAGCCGCAACTGCGCCTGCACCTGTCCGTGCAGGGCTCGGCCACCAACTACGAAGCCATCAATTTTTACCATGAACACTTCGGCATCGCCCGCGCCGTGCTGCCACGCGTGCTGTCGATGGCGCAGGTGGAACAACTGATCGCCAAGACGGAAGTCGAGATCGAAGTGTTCGGTTTCGGCAGCCTGTGCGTGATGGTCGAAGGGCGCTGCGCGCTGTCGTCGTATGCGACGGGCGAGGCGCCGAACACGCACGGCGTGTGCTCGCCGGCCAAGGCCGTGCGCTGGCTGGAAACGCCGAACGGTCTGGAGTCGCGCCTGAACGGCGTGCTGATCGACCGCTACGCGCCCGGTGAAAACGCCAGCTATCCCACCCTGTGCAAGGGGCGTTTCGAAGTCAATGACGAACAGTATTACGCGATCGAGGAGCCGGCCAGCTTGAATACCCTGGCGCTGCTGCCGCAACTGATCGCCATGGGCGTGCGCGCCGTGAAAATCGAAGGGCGCCAGCGCAGTCCCGCCTACGTGGCCCAGGTGACGCGCGTGTGGCGCGAGGCGATCGACGCCTGCCGCGAAGGCAATGCACGCTACGCCGTCAAGCCGGGCTGGATGGCGGCCATGGACAAGCTGGCCGAGGGCCAGCAGCACACTTTAGGCGCCTACCACCGCTCCTGGAAATAGCAAAACCTACTGCGCGTCCCGGGGCGCGGCCTGCGATGCTCACCGTGCTCGAGCACGGCTGCGCTTCTCGGCCTCGCCGCGAGCCGCTCGCTACGGTTTTGTAACTTAAAAAATACTGGAAAAGGCATGCTAAAACTATCGTTGGGCCCTTTGCTGTACTACTGGCCGCGCGCCACCGTCTTCGAGTTTTACCAGCAGATCGCCGGCACGGCCGTCGAGATCGTTTACCTGGGCGAAACCGTCTGCTCGCGCCGGCATGAGCTGCGCCTGGCCGACTGGCTCGATATCGCCGACATGCTGGCCGCCGCCGGCAAGGAAGTGGTGCTGTCGACGCAGGCGCTGATCGAGGCGGGCGCCGAACTGGCGACCCTGCGCCGCATCACGGGCAATGGCCGCTATACGGTCGAAGCCAACGACATGGGCGCCGTGCACTGCATGGAAAAGGGCGCGCCCTTCGTCGCCGGCCCCCATTTGAACCTGTTCAATGGCCCCAGCCTGCAACTGCTGGCGCGCCTCGGTGCGCGGCGCTGGGTGATGCCGCTGGAAATGGGGCAGACGGCGCTGGCCGAAATGCAGCGCCAGAAACCGGAAGGGCTGGAGACGGAAGTATTCGCCTACGGCCGCATGCCGCTGGCGTTTTCCGCGCGCTGTTTCACGGCGCGCAACCGCAACCTGCCGAAGGACGACTGCGGCTACAGCTGCCTGGAAGAGCCGGATGGCCTGCTGCTGCGCACGCGCGACGAAGTGCCGTTCCTCGTATTGAATGGCACGCAGACGCAGTCGGCCCTCGTCTACAACCTGGTGCGCGAACTCGACGCCATGCGCGACATGGGCGTGGCGGTGGCGCGCATCAGCCCGCAGGCCATGCATACGGAACAGGTGATCGCCATTTTCGACCGCGCCCGCCGCGGCCAGGTCAGCGGCGTGGGCGCCCAGGCCCAGCTGGCGGCCTGCCAGCCGGCCGGCGCCTGCGACGGCTACTGGCACGGCCAGCCCGGCATGGAACAGCACGCCGCTCATTGAACGCATCGAAAGGAAGCACCATGCAAGATCAACTGGAAAGATTGCCCATCCCGGCCAAGCCCGCCATGAGCAAGCCCGCCATGTCGTACCGGCTGCCCGAACCGCTGGCCGAATTGCTGTCCAAGCTGCCGCCGTATCCCGCCTCCTGGCTGTTCGTGCAAGGCTTGAACCGCTTGCTGGCGCCGCAATTGCCCGACGATGTGCGGCGCAGCCTGGAAGGGCGCACCCTGCGCCTGCGTTTGCTTGATGCAGGCATCGCCTTCGATTTCGAGTGGCAGGGTACGGTGTTCGTGGCCGAGCGCTATGTGGACGTGCCGGACCTGTGCATCGCCGCCAGCGTGCATGACCTGATGCTGCTGGCGCGGCGGCAGGAAGATCCTGATACGCTGTTCTTCAGCCGTCGTTTGAGCCTGGAAGGCGATACGGAACTGGGCTTGCTGTTCAAAAATACGCTCGACGCCATCGAGCTGCCGCCGTTCGACCTGCAGGCGCTGGGACCGCGCCGCGTGCTGGCGCATCTGCGCGACCGGGGCGCGCGGGAAGGCTGAGCGGAGCAGGGCTGGAGCCGGCGCTCAGTGGCGGCAGTGACCGCAGGCGCCGCTGCACGAGGCCAGCTGTTCTTCATCCGTCGCTTCGCCCATGAAGCCGGCGTCGTTGACGGCGGCCAGCAGGCGTTCCTGCGTGGCCAGCCGTTCGTCAAATTGCACCGTGGCGCCGTGGCGCGCCAGCGAGACGCACACGGTGGCCACGCCTGTGACGGCCTCAAGCGCGCCCGTCAGCCTGTCGGCGCAGCCTTCGTGATCCATTCCAATAATATTCAAGCGCGCAGTCTGCATGGGTTCCTCTTGTTTTTCAGATAAAAAAACAGCGTAGGCGAGGGGTGCGCCTGCCGTCCAGAGCAGCACGCAAGATTTATTTTCTATTTGCGGTTTTATTGATCTGGATTAATTCCAAGCACTGCTGGTCAGCCTGGAAGTGCTGTTGTTCCATACTTGGAGACTATCCCATTCGATGAATACATCCCCTGCTGGCGCCCCTCAGAAGCGGGGACTGGCCGTCATGCATGACTTGCCTCGTCGTCGCGTGGCTCGCCACGCGTCCTCCTCACGCCTTGTCGCTGGCGCGCAAGGTACTTTGGTATCGTCAAAATCATTACTAGTGGTTTTGTTGATCGGTGTCAAACAGGTACTTCAATCGTGCGCAGGATGTTTGATGAAACGCAAGGCTAGTTCAACAGAACACCTGTTGACACTTGTGAAATTTTCACCGAACATGATTCCTCGTAACAACATTTCTCCGGCGCAAGCGCTTATCGCAGGTGTCGTGCGGGACTCGTGCGCCCGTTTAACAGCCAGCCGTCGCCAACCGCCGAGCGCTCTGTTCCCTTGTAACCATCCGTTATCTTTTCGAAGGTTCGTCCATGCTCGATTCGATCGCGTCGGTATTGCACCAGGTGCCGGAACTGGCCCTGTTCCTGGCGTTGGCACTGGGCTATGCGGTAGGGCAGATACGCTTCGGACCCATCCAGCTGGGCGGCGTGTGCGGCACCCTGATCGCCGCGCTGCTGATCGGCCAGCTGGGCATCACCCTGGATGCCAGCGTCAAGAACGTTTTCTTCATGCTGTTCATCTTTGCCCTCGGCTATGCGGGCGGTCCCCAGTTCTTTGCCAACCTGAATGCCAAGGGCTTGCGCTTGGGAATACTCTGCCTGATCGAAGTGGTGGTGGTGCTGGCGCTGGTGCTGCTGGCCACGCGCTTCCTGGGCCTGGATCAGGGTACGGCGGCCGGCATGATGGCGGGCGCGGCGACGGAATCGGCCGTCGTCGGCACGGCCACGGATGCCATCTCGAAGCTGGCGCTACCGGCCGTCCGCATTGCCGAACTGCAAGCCAACGTGGTCACCGCGTATTCCATCACCTACATTTTCGGCCTGATCGCCATCGTCATCGTCACCAGCCAGATTTTCCCGCTGTTGTTGCGCGTCAACCTGCGCGAGGAAGCGGACAATCTGTGGGAAAAGATGGGCGGCGCGCAGACCGATGGCGACGGGGTGCAGGCCACGCCGGAAATGGTGGGCCGCGCCTACCGCATCAGCCGTGGCGCGGGACGCCGCCTCGATGCCTTGCAGCATATTTTTGCGGGCCGCGCCAGCATCACGCGCGTGCGCCGGCACGGCAAGGTGCTGGAACTGGAACCCGCACTGCGCCTGCGCGTCAACGATGAAGTACTGGTGATCGGCCACCGTCCCGCGCTGGTGGCGGCCGAAGCCGTCCTGGGCGAGGAATTTGCCGACACGACGGGCTTGAACATGGCCGTTTCCGCCGTCGAAGTGGTGCTGCAGCAAGCCGCGCTGGTGGGCCAGCCTCTGCGTCAATTGACCTTGCCTTCCGGCGTGCATGTGGCGGCCGTCGTGCGTGGCGAGCACAGCATGCCGCCCTTGCCCGACCTGGCCCTGCAGCGCGACGACGTGCTGCGCCTGTACGGCACGGCGGAAGGACGGGAGCTGAACACGGCGCTGGCCGCCATCGGCAAGCGCGTGCCCACGGGCGAGCGCAGCAATATCGTCTACGCCAGCATCGGCATCGTGCTCGGCGTGTATATCGGCGGTTTTACCGCCAAGCTGGGCGGCATCCCGTTTTCGCTGGGCACGGGCGGCGGCGCCTTGCTGACGGGCCTCGTATTCGGCTGGTACCAGGCAAGAAAGCCCGGCATGCCGGGCATCCACCCCAGCGCGCTCGACATGATGAAGGATATCGGCCTGGCCACCTTCATCGCCTGCGTGGGGCTGGCGTCGGGGCCGCAAGCGATCGAGCTGATCCGCCAGTACGGCCTGTCACTGCCGCTGATGGGCGTGCTGATCGCCGTCGTTCCCGCCTCGCTGTCGTTGCTGGTCGGTCACTTTTTCCTCAAGCTGGAAGCGCCCGTGCTGCTGGGCGCCATCGCCGGCCAGCAGTGCAGCACGCCGGCCCTGTCGGCCGTGCAGAACGCGGCCGGCAACTCCACGCCCTTGCTGGGCTACACGATTACGTATGCGATCTCGAACGTGGTGCTGCCTCTGCTGGGGCCGCTCATCGTGGCCCTGGCCGGCTCCGTCCACGCATGAGCAGCTTGCAAGAGCACACGCAGTAAAGAATTCCTTCAACACGAAAGGCGGTCCGTATGGAATGGTTGCATGAGTTATTCAAGAAGTCGCCCGAAATTGCCTTGTTTCTCTCCCTGGCAGTGGGTTACTACATCGGCAAGATCAAGTTCGGCTCGTTTCAGCTGGGCGGGGTCGCCGGTTCACTGCTGGTGGCGGTCCTCGTCAGCCAGGTAGGCGTCGCCATCGATCCCGGCGTGAAATCGGTGCTGTTTGCCCTGTTCATTTACGCGGTCGGCTATGAAAGCGGACCGCAGTTCTTCAATTCCCTGGGCCGCCAGTCGGTGCGCGAAATCATCCTGGCCGTCGTGCTGGCCGTGACGGCGCTGCTGACGGTGGTCATCATGGCCAAGGTCTTTGGCCTGGACAAGGGCCTGGCGGCCGGCGTGGCGGCGGGCGGCTTGACGCAGTCGGCCATCATCGGCACGGCGGGCGACGCGATCACCAAGCTGGGCCTGGCGGCCGACGAGGTGGCGCGCTTGCAGGGCAACGTGGCCGTCGGCTATGCCGTCACCTACGTGTTCGGCTCGTTTGGGGCCATCATCGTCTGCGTCAATATCTTGCCTAAGCTCATGGGTCGCACCATCCGCGAAGATGCGATCAAGGCGGAAACGGCGCTGCAGGCGGGCGTGCAGGTGCTGGGACCGGGCCAGACGCCGGCCGCGCCTGACCTGATCGGCCGCATCTACGACGTGGGCCCGGGCGCCGGGCGCACGGTGGAAGAGATCGAAAGTGCTCATCCGAACACGGCCATCACCATCGAGCGCGTGAAGCGCAATAGCCAGAT
This sequence comes from Janthinobacterium sp. PAMC25594, assembly GCF_019443505.1. Lineage (NCBI taxonomy): Bacteria > Pseudomonadati > Pseudomonadota > Betaproteobacteria > Burkholderiales > Oxalobacteraceae > Janthinobacterium > Janthinobacterium sp. PAMC25594. The sequence goes on along the minus strand of NZ_CP080377.1, from coordinate 1,518,035 downwards.
CATCGACGTCAGCCCGGATCTGGTGCTGGCGGCCGACGATATCGTGCTGCTGGTGGGCCGGCGCGAAGCCATGCTCAGCGTGTCTTCCCAGCTGGGCAAGGAATTGCTTGCCGTCGAAGGCATGGAACTGGTGATGCAGCGCCGCGATATGGTGCTGACCAACAAGGCTTACCACAACAAGACGGTGGGCGAAATCCGCAGCGCGACGGCGCCGGGCGTGCGTCACGGCATCTTTGTCGTGCAGCTGAGCCGCATGGGCAAGATCTTGCCCATGCAACCGGAAACCATCGTACAGACGGGCGACGTGGTGACCATCTATGGCGCCGAGCAGGACGTCAAGCGCGTGGCGGCCGAAGTGGGCTACATGATCGTGCCGAGCGCCAAGACGGACTTCGTCTACATGGGCGCCGGCCTCGTCGTTGGCCTGCTGGTGGGCTTGCTGGTGGCGCGCATCGGTTCGATTCCGCTGACACTGGGCAGTGGCGGCGGCGTGCTGCTGTCGGGCCTGGTGTTCGGCTGGTTCCGCGCCAAGCGCCAGACGTTTGGCTACATGCCGAGCGGTGCCGTGCAAATCCTGAAGGACCTGGGTCTGGCCGGTTTTGTTGCCGTCGTCGGCCTCACGTCCGGCCTGCAAGCGGTGCAAACCGTGCGCGAACACGGCCTGACCCTGTTTGGCGTGGGCGTGGTGGTGACCATCCTGCCGATGATTTTGACCATGCTGATCGGCCGTTACATCTTGCGTTATGACAACGTCGCCGTGTTTGCGGGCGCCTTGTCCGGTTCGCGCAGCGCCAATCCCGCGTTCGGCGAAGTGCTGAACGCGGCGCAAAACTCGATTCCCACCGTACCGTTTGCCATCACATATGCCTTGGCCAACGTTTTCCTGACCTTGCTGGGGCCGCTGATTGTGGCCTTCGTCTGAGTCTGCAAGTATTTGCAAGAACCCTGAACATTGTCAGTCATTTTAAGGAGTAGCAAAAATGGATTTCAGTAACCCAAGCAAACTCGCCCTGTTGAGCCCCTTCGAACTGAAGGATGCGCTGATCCAGACGGCCAAGCAAAGCAACCGCCTGATGCTGAACGCGGGCCGCGGCAACCCGAATTTCCTGGCGACCACCCCACGCCACGGCTTCTTCCAGTTCGGCCAGTTCGCCATGACGGAAGCGGAGCGCTCGTATGTCTACATGGACGACGTGGGCGGCTTTCCCACGCGCGAGGGCATCGAGGCGCGCTTTGAAATTTTCGTGCGCAAACATGAGGGCAACCCGGGCGCGCATTTCATCGAGGCGGCCGTGTCGTATGTGCGCGACCAGCTGGGCCTGAGCGCGGGCGATTTCATCTATGAAATGTGCGAAGCGATTCTGGGCTGCAACTATCCCGTGCCGGACCGCATGCTGCGCCTGTCCGAGAAAATCGTCGGCCAGTATATCCACCGCGAAATGATCGGCAAGCACCCGTTTGTCGGCAACTTCGACATGTACGCGGTCGAAGGCGGCACGGCCGCCATGACGTATCTGTTTGCCAGCCTGAAATCGAACCACATCATCCAGGAAGGCGACACCATCGCCCTGGGCATGCCGATCTTCACGCCGTACATCGAGATTCCCCAGCTGAACGACTACAAGCTGAACACCGTGCACATCGATGCGCCGCAATCGAACAATTGGCAATTCACCAAGAAGGAGCTGGACAAGTTGCTGGACCCGAAAGTAAAAGCTTTCTTCCTCGTCAACCCCAGCAATCCGCCATCCGTCAAGATCGACGACGAGACCCTGGAATACATCGCCAAGATCATCAAGAAGCGCCCGGACCTGATCATCCTGACCGATGACGTGTACGGCACCTTTGCCGACAATTTCGTCTCGCTGTTCGCCATTTGCCCGTTCAACACCATCCTCGTGTATTCGTTCTCGAAATACTTCGGCGCGACGGGCTGGCGCATGGGCGTGGTGGCCACGCATGAAAACAATGTGCTCGACGACAAGATTGCCAAGTTGCCGGAAACCATCAAGAAACAGCTCGATGAGCGCTATCACTCCATCACCACGGAGCCGCGCGAGCTGAAATTCATCGACCGCCTGGTGGCCGACAGCCGCACGGTGGCGCTGAACCACACGGCCGGCCTGTCCACCCCCGTGCAGGCGCAGATGACCCTGTTCTCGCTGTTCTCGCTGATGGACGAAGAGCAAAAGTACAAGCAGTCGATGAAGCGCATCGTGCTGCGCCGCAAAGAAGCGCTGTACCGCGAACTGGGCTTGCCGATGGTGCACGACGCCAATTCCGTGCGCTACTACCACCTGCTGGACATGGAATCGCTGGCCGCGCAGATGCATGGCGTGGAGTTTTCGCAGTGGCTGCTGAAAAAACTGAAACCGAACGAAGCGCTGTTCCGCCTGGCCGAGGAAACGGGCGTCATCCTGCTGCCGGGTCGTGGCTTCGGCACCACGCATCCGTCCGGCCGCGTGTCACTGGCCAACCTGAACGAATACGACTACGCCAACATCGGCCGCGCCATCCGCAACATGGCGTCCGAGTTCTTTGCCGTGTTTGAAAAGGAAAAAGGGAAGGGTAGCAAGAAGGCCAAGAAGTAAGCCGCCAGCCGCTTACGCTGAGTAGAACGGGCGCCCCGCAAGAGGCGCCCGTTTTTGTCTGTCAGTCTGCGTAACCAATAGTGCAGGGTGGAATGGACATCCATGGATATAATTGCTATTGTGAAAGTATAAACATGGCAACCCCGTGCTTTCCCCTCATTCATTGACTGGACGCTACATGGGCAGATTGCAAGGACATTTATCATTATTGCTGGCGGGCGCGCTGGGCGCGGCCATGCCCGCCCTGGCGGAACCGCTGACATTCAGCGAAGCGCTGCAGCAAGCGGCGGCCGCCTCGGGCGCCGTGCAGGGCGCCGCGCTCGACGTGCGCGCGAAAACCCTCAAGGCCGAGGCGCTGTCGAATATCGATGGCCCTTCCGTGGACTTGACGGCGTTTCGCGGCCGTTTGTCGACGGACTTGAGCATCGATACGAGCGGCCTGGCCGGCGTGGTGGGCGGCATCGAATCGGTGCTGCCGCCGGTTCCCGGCTTGCCCAAGCCACAGATTCCCAACTCCCTGAACCGCGAAGTGGTGACGGACCTGACCTCGTTCGGCTTGCTGGGCATGTGGCCCATCTACACGGGCGGACGGCTGGATGCCGTCAAGGGCCTCGCTTCCAGCCTGACCCTGGCCGCGCAGGCGGAGCACACGGAAGCGGAAGAACAGCTGGCCACCCTGGTGGCGCAGCGCTATTTCCAGTTGTTGCTGGCCAAGCGGGTGGTGGCCGTGCGGGCCGAAGTGACGGCCGGCGTGACGCAGCACCAGCGCGACGCGGCCAAGCTGGAAAAGGGCGGCCTGATTTCGCGCGCGGAACGCCTGCGCGCCGACGTGGCCCTGGACAGCGCCCGCAGCGACGAGGCGCAGGCGCGCAGCGACGAGGAAATCGCCCAGGTGGCGCTCGACCGTTTGCTTGCCGTCAATACCCAAGTGCGGCCCAGCACGCCCCTGTTCGTCAACAGCTTGCCAGTCGGCACTTTGCAATCGTTCATCAACACGGGCATGCGCGAAAATGCGAACTGGAAAAAGATCGACAGCAAGCGCGTGCAGGCCGAGCAAGCCTTGAAGCTGCATGGCAAGGAATATGCGCCCACCGTGTTTGCCATCGGTAACTACAACTTGAATCGCGGCAGCGAAAAGCTCGTGCGTTCGAACTGGGCCATCGGCCTGGTCGTGTCCGTGCCGCTGGTGCACCGCATCAACACGGGCAAGATGATCGCCGCCGCCAAACTGGACCAGGAGCGCGTGGAAGTGGTGGCGCGCCAGGCCGAGCGCGACATTCCCACCCTGATCGAAAAGAACTGGCGCGCGCTGGAAAACGCCCGCATCCAGTACCTGTCCACGGCCTCGTCGGTGGAGCTGGCGCGCGAAAATATCCGCTTGCAAACAGTCGCCTTCCAGCAAGGACAAGTGACGTCGCTGGAAGTGGTCGATGCGCGCCTGAACCTGGCGAAGGTGGAAACCCAGCGCGCACAGACGGCCTATAACTATGTGATGGGGCTGGCGCAATTGCTGGAAGCGACGGGCGAGACGCAGCGTCTGGGCAGCCTGGCCGCCGCGGCCGATATCCAATTACCTGTGGACAAATAATAATGAGCACCTCCAAAAAACCGTTGGCCATAGTCGCCGCCATCATCGTCCTGGGCTTCGTCGGCTGGGGCCTGTACCAGGCATTCCAGCCGCAGCGCCTGCCTTTGCAGGGGCAGATGGATGCGCAGGAAGTTAATGTCTCGTCGAAAGTGCCGGGCAGGGTGGGCCAGTTGTACGTCAAGCTGGGCCAGACGGTGCCGAAAGGTGAGCTGCTGTTCCAGCTGACGAGCCCGGAAGTGGACGCGAAGATCGCGCAAGCGACAGCCGCCACGCAGGCAGCCGATGCCGTGGCGCAAAAGGCGCAAGCGGGCGCGCGTCCGGAAGAAGTGGCGGCCGCAAAAGCCAACTGGGAACGGGCGCAAACGGGGGCGACCATCGCCAGGACCACGTACACCCGCGTCAACAATATGTACGAGCAAGGCGTGATTGCCCAGCAGAAACGCGACGAGGCGCAAGCGCAATGGCGCGCCGCCGACCAGCTGGCGCAAGCGGCCCGCGCGCAATATGACATGGCGCAAAAGGGCGCCCGTCCGGAAGACAAGACGGCCGCCGCCGCGCAGGCGCGCCAGGTGGGCGCCGTGCTGACGGAAGCGCAGATCGCTCTGGCGGAAACGAAGATCGCCGCGCCGGTGGCCGGGCAGGTCAGCAAGATCCAGATACAGCCGGGCGAACTGGCGCCGCAAGGCTTCCCCGTCATCACCCTGGTGAATCTCGATGACGCCTGGGCCGTGCTGCAGGTGCGCGAAGATGACATGGCCGCGTTTGCCATGGGCAGCATGCATACGGCCAATGTGCCGGCGCTGAAACAGCAAGTGAGCTTCAAGGTCAGTTCGGTGGCCGTGCTGCCGGACTTCGCCACGTGGCGCGCGGCCCGTCCGGGCGGCACGGATTTGCGCACGTTTGAAATCCGCTTGCGTCCCGCCATCAAGGTCGAGGGTTTGCGTCCGGGCATGTCGGTCGTGTTTCCACCGCTCTGATACGCGATGAACGAAGCGGATAAAGGGCCGGTTTCTGCGCTGGCGCGCGAGTGGGCGCGGCTGCGCGGCGATTTCTGGGATCTGGGCATGCTCAGCTGGATTCCCGTCGCGCTGTGCGGCATATTGTGGCTGGTGTTTTCCGCCGGCATCGCGCGCGACTTGCCCATCGTCGTCATCGATAACGACAACTCCACCTTGTCGCGCCAGCTCACGCGCTGGCTCGACGCGTCGCCCGGCATCGCGGTGGCGGCGAAAGTGGCGTCCAGCGACGAAGCGCTGCACCGGCTGCGCGAACGCACGGCGTTCGGCTATCTGCTGATCCCGAACGATTTTGAACAGAAGCTGCTGAGCGGCCGGCAAGCCACCGTGCAATGGCTGTACAACGCGCAGTTTTCCTCGCACGCGGGCGCCTTGCTGCGCGACGTGCGCACGGTCAGCACGACCTTGTCGGCCGGTATCGAGATGACGGCGAGGATGAAAAAAGGCATGTCGGGCGTGCAGGCGGCGGCCCAGTTCGAACCGATCCGCACGACCCTGAACAGTTTGTATAATGAAAACACCAGCTATGAAGCGTTTCTGACCCTGGCCCTGATGCCGGCCATGCTGCAGATTTTCATCGTCGTCGCCGTCGTCACGTCCATCGGACGCGAGTTACGCGACGGCACGGTGCCGCAATGGCTGACCTCGGCCAACGGCAGCTGGCTGCGCGCCGTCGGCGCCAAGCTGCTGTTTCCCCTCATCGCCTACTGTGCGCTGGCGCTGCTGTATCTGCTGTTTTTCAGCCTGGCGCGGGACTGGGCCGTGGCGGGCAGCTTGCCGGCATTGCTGCTGAGCATGTTGCTGCTGGTGCTCGCGTATTGCGGCCTGGCCACCTTGCTGATCGCCGCTACCTTGTCGCTGCGCCTGGCGCTGTCGGGCGCGGCATTTATCACGGCACCGGCGTTCGCGTTCGCGGGCCAGGCCTTTCCCCTGATGGCCATGCCGGCGCCCGCGCGCGCCTGGGCGGAAGCCTTGCCGCTCACGCATTATCTGCAGCTGCAAACCAAATACTGGCTGGCCGGCGCGCCGTGGCGTTATGGCGTGCAGGAAATGCTCATTTTGGCCGGCTTTGCCGTCGGCTGCGGCGCCGTGGGCGTATTCCTGCTGGCACGCCGCGCGAATGCGCCGGCGGCATGGGGGCGCGCATGATGTGGCAATCCTTTATCGCCACCTGGCGCGCCATGCTGACGGACAAGGGCGCGCTGACCTTGCTGTTTATTGGCGGCATCATCTATTCCTTCTTCTATCCGCTGCCGTACTCGACGGAAATCGTCCAGCGCGTGCCCGTGGCCGTCGTCGACCAGGACCGCAGCGCCATGTCGCGCCAGCTGACGCGCTTCGCCATGGCCCATCCCTCCTTGCAGGTGATCGCCGTAACGCCGGACTTGCCCGTCGCGCAAGATTTATTGTGGCGCGACAAGGTCATGGGCGTCTTGATCCTGCCCGAAGGCTTGCAGACGGACGTGCTGGCCGGCCGCGCCGCCCACGCGCAGGTGGCGGGCAATGGCCTGTATCTGATGCTGAACAAGGTGGCCTTGAACGGCTTGGCGGAAGTGGTGGGCACCGTGTCGGCCGGTATCGAGCTCAAGCGTTTGGGCGCGGGCACGCCGTCGACCGTGCAGGCCAACCAGCAGCGTTCGCCCATCGCCTTCGATGCCGTGCCCCTGTTTAACGTCAAGGAAGGCTATGGCGCGTATGTCGTGCCCGGCGTGGCGACACTGATCGTGCAGCAAACCTTGCTGATCGGCATGACCATGCTGTTCGGCACCTGGTACCAGCGCAAGACCTTCCCCGTGGCAGGCCGGCGCACGGCGGGCGGCTATGCGGGCATGCTGCTGGCGTTTGCCTGCGTGGCCTTTCTCAATTGCTGCTATTTCTTCGGCTTTGTCTTCTGGTTCCAGGATTATCCCCGTGGCGGCAACTTCGGCGGCATGCTCTTGCTGCTGGTGCTGTTCTCGCTGGCGGAAGCGGCGTTCGGCATGCTGCTGGGCATGCTGTTCCGCACGCGCGAGCGGGGCACGCAGCTGATGATCGCCACCTCGATGCCCGTGCTGTTCCTCGCGGGCCTGACCTGGCCCGTGTCGTCCATGCCCGTCGTGCTGCAATGGCTGCGCTGGCTGCTGCCGTCCACGGCCGGCATCCAGGGCTTTGTCGCGCTGAACCAGATGGGCGCCTCGCTGTATGAAATTCGCCATGAAGTGGCGGGCTTGCTGGCCTTGCTGCTGGCCTGCGTGGCGCTGGGCTGGTGGCGCTGGCGCAAGCTGGACGAAACCGTTGTTGATTTGAACAAGGCGAAGGCACTTGATATGTAATAATTTCATACCCGGGGCAGACCCGCCGGGTCTGACCCCATCTAAAGTAAACGAGCCATGTCCGCCTTCAATTTGTTCCAGCGCCTGTCCCAGGCCCCCACCAAGCCCAAGGCCGTACCCGCCGCGCGGCAGTTCGACGTGGCCGACCTGTACCAGGGCCCCATCGCGCTGGGAGCGGAAGGCGAGGCGGCCGCCAGGCCGTTCGATGAAAAGCTGCGCCAGGCGTATTTCTGGATCGTCAACCACGCCATCATCAGCCCCCATTACGACATCGAGTACAACGACGGCCCGTCGCAGACCTATTCCGTGGGCGACAGCCGCCGCACCCTGAATTTGCCGTCGGCGCAAAGCTATTCGAGTTTTATTTTGCTGCCGCTGCTGACGTTCGCCACGCGCCGCAAATGCCTGTTCGTCGGCGGACCGGGGCGTGGCAAGACGGCCAGCGCCTTGCTGATGGGCGTGCTGGCCGGCTCCACCGTCAAGGAAGTCAAACGCGCGATGCAGCACGGCCACCCGCAGATGACGGTGGCCGATTTGCTCGGCAATCCGCTGCCGGCCGACCTGGTCAACGCGCAAAGCATGGACGATATCCGCATCGCCTGGCGCGCTTGGCTGGGCATGCGCGTGAAAATCGTCGATGAATACAACCGCATTCCCACGCGCACGCAAAGCGCGCTGCTGACCGTCATGGGCGACAATTACGCGGAAGTGCTGAACCATATTTATGAATGCCCGGAAGCGGCCTGGTATCTGACGGCCAATGACGACCAGGGCGGCGGCACCTACCAGGTGATCGAGGCACTGCGCGACCGGGTCGACGTGACGGTGCAGGCACTCGCTTTCAATCCCCGCTTTCTGAACGAGCTGCTGCTGCGCGTGGAAGAAAACGTGCGTCCCGAAGAGCTGGTGCCGCCCGATATCATCTTCACGGAAGGCGAGGTGGATCAAATCGGCGAATCCATCCGCCAGGTGGGCATACCCGACGCCGTGCGCCGCCGCCTGGAATTCTTCGCCAGCCAGTTCGAGCTGTTCGAAACGGCGGGCGGCCAGTTCGAATACATGACCAAGGATACGGCCCGTCTGGCGGGCGCCGACCGGGGCGCCGCGCAGGCGGCCGACAATGGGCGCGACCGCTTGAAGGATCTCGGCTGCCAGACCCTGAACGGCATCTCCGTGCGCACCCTGATGGCGTTGCTGATCTATGCCAAGGCCATGGCGTATTTTCGCGGTAACGGTGAAGTGGAGCTGGAAGACTTGCGCCAGGTGCTGCCCTTCGTCCTGCATAACAAGCTGCAGCCTGACCCGGACGCGCCGTTTTTCGCGCTGCCGGAAAACGCCGCCTACCGCAGCGACAGACTGGGCTGGCTGCGCCGTTTGTTCGATTTGTCGAACGATGAATTCAACCGCCTGGACCTGGACCGCGACGATCCTGTCGGCGTGCTGTCGGCCGAATTCGACCTGGGACTCGATGGCGTCAGCGAGCGCGAGACCCTGGCGCGCCTGAACCGCATTGAAAAGCTGATCGGCGAACGCACGAAGGGGCGCAAGCTGTACGGCCCTCTGTATGACGATTTGCTGAAACTCAAATACCTGCATCAGCGCTATACGAATTACCGCAGCTGGCTGCGTTCGCAATGAGTATCCAGCATTGTCAAGGCTTCCTGGACGCGCTGGCTCTACTCAATAGTGAAGCCAGCGACCTGTGCGCGAGCTACGAGCTGCAGCGCCTGCCCGATGCGCCGGACCTCGCCACGGCGCTGGGCTTGCGTGTGGAGGATTATGCCCTGCACGTCATCGTACCCGCACGCGACTTGCCGGCGGCCCTGTGGCGCCTCCCTGCGGCGCCGTGCGGGCGCGCCCAGCTGGAACAGGTGTGCCAGCGCTGGTTTTTCTCGTCGCGGCACATGCAGGTGGCGCCACCGGGGCGCTTTCGCGCGCAACTGGTGGCAAGGTTCCTGGAGTCGCTCGACGAGGCGCTGGGCGGATTTTCCCTGCACGCCGTGACGATGACGCCGCCCGCCGGTTTCTGGTACGCGATCCACTGGGACGAGATCGCGTTCGAACTGGGGAATGAACGCTATCTGCTGCACTTTTCGCACAGCGACTGACGGGCCGCGATGATTTCTCCTGCCTTTGCCTCGATACTTGCCAGCGGCCGCGCCCAGTTCAATGCGCGCGCAGCGGAAGCGCGCCGGCGCTTTCCCGCGCTCGACATGGCTGCTTTTTCCGCCTTTTTGCGCGATGGCGTCGATCCGCTGGTGGTGGCCGTGGCCGCCGCCGCGCCCGAGCGCGTGGGCGGCGTCACCTTGGCCGCCTACGATATGGCCCTGGAACTGGTGGGCCATGGGCTGGCCGGTCCGGCCGCGAAAACCCCTTTCTTGAATACCGTCTGGCGCGAACTGGCGCCATCGTTTGCGCCGCTGCTCTCCACCGCCCCGGTCGACGTGCTGGGCATGCTCAGCAACGCCGCCCTCCACATCGCCTCCGTGGCGGGCGCGCGTCCCGCGCAGTGGCAGCGCGAGCTGGCCGCCCTCGCGGCGCGGATCGCCACGCTGGCGCAGCTGCGCGCCGTGGGCCAGGTGCTGGCCTGGCGCGCCGGCGTCGCGCATTTCCGCCAGGGCGCGCTGGCCGCCGCCGACACCTTGCCGCCCGCGCTGGCGCTGGCCGCCTTCGGCGAGCCTGGTGCGCCATGGCCGCAGGTGCGTGCGCAGTTACAGGAAAATCCGTGGCGCGGCAATGCGGACGGTCGGGAGTTCGGTTCCTTTACGGGCCTCGGTGGCGCTTTCGGCACGCCGCCGCTGGTGCGCGCTTCTGCGGATGGCTTTGTCGTGTATAGCGGCGAGCGTCATTACCTGCTGGTGGCCGACGCCTATGGCGCCGTGCTGCACAGCGCCATGGCGCAGGAGTTCGAGCAGGCGAATGCCGATATGCCAGCGTCCGTGCGGCTCGATGGGGCGACCCTGCAGATCGGCGCGCGCCGCATCGAACTCGATGTGCCGGCCGGCGACATGGCCATCGCCGCGAATGCGCATACGATCGCCGTCACGTCGCCGTGGACGCACGCGATCCGCCTGCTGCCGCTCGCATGAAGAACGATGCCGTCCCCGCTCTGATCGAGGCCTGGCGCGCCGCCTGGCCCGACGCCCTGGCCGTGTGGAGCAAATTTACGCGCCTGCGCGACCCCAGCCTGTGCGCCAGCCACGTCGAGGCCAGCAAGCAGGGCTTGTCCGGCAGCTTCGCCATGATCCGCCTGCTGGACCAGAGCGTGGTGGTGGACCTGCCGCTGGTGACGGAACTGGGGCTGGACGACTATGCGCTGGAAATCCTCGCGCATGAAATCGGCCACCATATCCTCGCGCCGGGCAGCGCCGGCGACCAGTTTCGCCTGCTGGCGCGCATGCGCCGCGCCTTGCCCACCCTGGAGCAGCATGCGCCCATGGTGGCCAACCTGTACACGGACCTGTTCATCAACGACCGCTTGCAGCGCCAGGCGAATTTGCGCATGGCCGACATCTACCGCAAGTTGCAGCAGGGGCGCGAGGTGCAAGCTGACGCTAAAAGCGGCGGCGTGTGGACCCTGTACATGCGCATCTATGAAAACCTGTGGCAGCTGGAAAAGGGGGAACTGGGAGGCGGTCGTGCCGACGAGCGCCTGGATACGGACGCCTGGCTGGGCGCGCGCCTGATACGCGTCTACGCGAACGACTGGATGCTGGCGGCGGGCCGCTTCGCCACCTTGCTGCTGCCCTATCTGGTTGACGATACGGACGCTCTGAGCCCGAGCCGCTATCTGCAGGACACGCGCGACGCGGCCAGGGGCTGCCAGACCTACGGCGCGCAGCAGATCGAGGATGACGAGGAGGGCGGCGCCATCCATCCCGTGCACGACAAGCGCATTTCCGGCCTCGATGGCGAGGAGCCGCCAGGCGAGGCGCCGGCCAAGGCGGGCGGCGGCCAGTTGCGCGAACCGTTCGAGCTGGGCGACATTTTGAAGGCATCGGGCATCGATCTGAGCGACCATGAAATCGCCATCCGCTACTACCGCGAGCGGGCCTTGCCGCACCTGGTGGCGTTTCCCAGCCGTCCGGTCCCCGAATCGCAGGAACCGCAGATGGAAGGGCTGGAGGCGTGGGAAATCGGCGATCCACTCGAGGAAATCGACTGGCTGCAATCCGTGATGCAGTCGCCGCGCCCCGTGCCCGGCGTGACCACCGTGCGCCGCGTGTATGGTCGCGAACCGGCGCGCGCCATCGACGCCGTGCCCGTCGACCTGGACATGTACGTGGACAGTTCCGGCTCCATGCCGAACCCGCAGGCGCACACCTCGTTTTTGACACTGGCCGGCGCCGTCATCGCCCTGTCCGCCCTGCGCGCCGGCGCGAAAGTAAAGGTGACCCTGTGGAGCGGCAAGAACGAGGTGATGCAGACGCCCGGCTTCGTGCGCGATGAAGACATGATCCTGGGCGTGCTGACGGAATTTTTTGGCGGCGGCACGTGCTTTCCCATCCACTGCCTGCGCAAGACCTATGCGGGCAAGCGCGAACGGCCCGCGCACATCCTGATGATTTCCGACGATGGCATCACCACCATGTTCGACAACGATGAACTGGGCAACAGCGGCTGGGATATTTCCGCCAAGGCGCTGGCCCAGGGCGGCGCGGGCGGCACCATGGCCCTGAACCTGGCGCGCGACTGGGATGGCGCGGCGGCCAACAAGTGGCTGCAGCAAACCTATGACGTTTTAAAACGCGCGCGCGGCGAGCAGGGCTGGGATATCCACGCCGTCGAGCGCTACGAGGACTTGCTGGACTTTGCGCGCGCGTTCAGCCGGCGCCACTATGTTTAAATTACCCCAACGGCGAAATCCGAGGTCGGACCCGGCGGGGCAATACGGTCCAATGGACCGTATTGCGATTCCGAAGGAACCGACCCCGGCATTTGCATTTAGGGTTGGATTTTAAAAGTAAAGCGATGAACACTCTTGGCCCACTACTCGAAATATTAACCCACCGCCTGGCCGACACCCCCGTCGAATTCCTCGCCGAGCCGCGCATCGCCGGCGTCGCCAATGCGCAGGCCGTGGCGGTTGCCGCGCTGGTCAACGACATTGTGCTGCTGCATGGCGCGCGCGCGCCGGCCACGTCGCTGCAGGGGTTTATCGGCGCGCAGGTGAAGGCCGACCGCAACCGTCTGGCGCTGGCCATGATCCTGTGCTGGCTGCTGGCCGACGAGTGGTTCATCGGCCAGCAGTTGCCGCAGCATGATCTGCTGCAGGTGCTGGGCGAGGCGGCGCGCGAACTGGCCGCCAGTACGCCCGCCCACCAGTTCACGCAAGACCCGGAGCGGCGCGAGGAGCTGGCGCGCATCGTGCTGGCGCGCCTGGGCTTTCGGCCCCGCGACGAAAGCGTGGCGCAGGCCACGGACAGGTTGTCCGCCATCAGCGGCACGGAGCGCCGCCGCCTGCTCGAAGCGAGCCGCCTGGCCGAGCAGCGCTCGCGCGAGATCCGCGAGGCGCTGGCGAAAAAGGCGGCCGAGGAATCGGCCGACAAGTGGTCGCGCGAATGACGCTCGCTGGCAAACCTGACGTCAATCTGCCGGGCGGCGCCTGGGCATCGGACCGCGATTACTGTCCCACCCTGACGCCGGCCGGCGCGCGCATGCTGGCAAAACTGCGCAGCCATCCTTGCGCGCCCTGGTACCGCAACCGCAGCGGCAACAAGCTGCTGGCCGGGGAGGTTGAAGCACTGCGCGTCTATGAGCAGGAGGTCATGGACGCGGTAGTCGCTTGGAGCGCCGCCGCGCCGCCATCCTGGCTGCCCGATTTTCTCAAGGTGACTTATGCCACGGTGCCGCATTACCGCGCCTGCGGTTCGCCGCCTTCTCGCCTGGCGGACGTGGCGCCCATCAGCCGCGCCGAACTGGCGCACGATATCGCCGCCTTCGTGCCCGACGATGCGGACCTGGCGCGCATGATCAATTTCCAGACGACGGGCACCACGGGCCACCCGCTGCTGATCGCCTCGCACCCGCTGGTGGCGGGGCGCTACCGGGCCTTCCACAAGCGCGCGCTGCGCCGCTTCGGCGTGATTCTGCGCCATGGCGCGGGCCAGGTGGGTGTCATGCTGCTGGGGCACCAGCGCCGCTGCTTCACCTATGTCTCCGTCACGCCCACGATGAACGAATCGGGACTGGCGAAGATCAACCTGCACCCGGACGACTGGCGCGAGCCGGATGACCGCGCGCGCTACCTGGACGCCATGGCGCCCGAGTTGATCGCGGGCGATCCCATCTCGTTTGCCGAGCTGCTGACCTTGCCCATGACGCACAAGCCGGCCGCGCTGCTGTCCGTCTCGATGATGCTGTTGCCCGGCATGCGCGCGCGCCTGGAACAGCGTTTCGGCTGCCCCGTGCTCGACATCTATTCGCTCAATGAAGTGGGGCCGGTGGCCGTCTACGACGAGCGGGCGGGCGGGCACGTGCTGCTGCAGCACCGCTTGTACGTGGAAATCCTCGATAGCGCGGGCCAGCCCGTGCCGGATGGGGCACGCGGCGAAATCACGGTGACGGGCGGGTTTAACTTTTGCCTGCCCCTGGTGCGCTACCGCACGGGCGATTACGCCTCGCTGGCGCATGGCCCCGACGGTCCCGTGCTGGCGGGCCTGGCGGGCCGCAGCCCCTTGCGTTATCGCACGGCGCAGGGACAGTGGATCAACAATATCGACATCACGCACGCCTTGAAGCCGCTGGCCATCGCCCTGTTCGGCGTGCACCAGCATGGCGATGGCAGCGTCGCGCTGCGCCTGGCGCCGGGCGCCATGCCGCAGGCCGACCAGGCGCGCGCCTTGCTGGCGCCTTTTTTCGGCGTCGTCACGGTCGAGACCTTGCTGGCGGAAGACAAGATCATTCAATACACGTCGGATTTGCGGGAAGCGGCAGTATGAGCAGATACAAACGGGGCCTGGTCGTGGGCAAATTCTGCCCGCTGCACCTGGGCCATGAACTATTGATACAGCGCGCCACGGAAGGGTGCGAAGAGCTGCTGGTGGTCAGCTACACCAGGCCTGAATTTCCCGGCCTGGAACCGGCGCGCCGGGAAACCTGGCTGCGCGCGCGGTTCCCGCAGGCGGTGGTCGTGGTACTGGACGATGCGCGCCTGGCCGCCCTGTGCGTGGCGCGTCGCGTGCCTGCGCGTCCGCTGCCGCACAACGACGACGAGGGCGACGCGCATCGCCACTTCATGGGCTGGCTGTGCTGGACGGTGCTGGCGCTGCCCGTCGATGCGGTGTTCAGCAGCGAGGATTACGGTCCCGGCTTTGCGCGTGTGCTGGAACGGCATTACGCAAGCGGGCCGGTGGCGCATGTCAGCGTGGACCAGGCGAGAACGCTGGTGCCCGTGTCCGGAACGCGGGTAAGGCAAGACCCGCAGGCCCACAGCGCCTTCCTGTCGCCCGTCGTGCGCGCCGATTTTGTCACGCGCGTGTGCGTGCTGGGTGGCGAATCGAGCGGCAAGACGACCCTGGCCGCCGCGCTGGCGGCGCATTTCGATACCGGCTGGGTGGCCGAGTATGGCCGTGAGCTGTGGGAAAGCCAGGATGGCATTTTGCACTACGACGATCTGCTGAAAATCGGCAGGGAACAGCTGCGCCGCGAAGCGCAAGCCGCCATGGCCGCGCAGCGCTGGCTGTTTTGCGACACGTCGCCCCTGACCACCTATTTTTACTGTGTCGAGATGTTCGGCAGGGCCGAGCAGGAACTGGCGCGGCTGGCCGAACACCGCTACGAGCTGGTGCTGCTGTGCGCCCCCGATTTCCCCTTCATCCAGGACGGCACGCGCCGCGACGGCGATTTCCGCGCGCGTCAGCATGCGTGGTACAGGGACGAGCTGGCGCGGCGGGGGATTGCGTATGTCGATGTGTCCGGCACGGTCGCAGACAGGGTCGGGCAAGTCGCGCAGTGGCTCGCGCGTAGGTCGGATTAGCGTAGCGTAATCCGACAACATTGTTGGCCATGTCCCTGGTGGCGTCGGATTACGCGCTTGCGCGCTAATCCGACCTACGCTGTTGTTACAGGGGCCGCACGGGAATGCAGATCTCGCAAGAGAATTCGCCGGTGGCCGGGTCCATGGCCGTGGCGGCGGAAAAGCGCTCGAAGCAGGGGCGCTCGTCCCACTGCAGGCCGCTGGCCGGCAGCTATTCGCGCGTCATGCGCGTCCACGTCTCGGCGATGGCGCTGGACGGCCCCTTGAACTGCGTTACCGCATAGCGCCCGCCGGGCAGGGTGGTGATGCTGGCCCGGCCGCCTGGCTGGAAGCCCTCTGGCAAGGCGACGCAGGCGTCATAGCGGCATTTGTCGGGCGGCGTGATGCTGGGATCGTCATGTCCGATGCCGTAGCAGGTGGCGTCGCCCAGGCCGTGCGACTGCATCCATGGTGCGACGGTGTCGCGCCAGAATGCACCGATGGCGGGGCCGTAGGGACCGATATGGCGCTGGCACGCCACGCTGGCGGGCGGCAGGTCGATGATGGTAACTTGCATGGGACTCTCTCTATAAAATGGATTGGAGTACCCATGGTGCTGGAAGTTCGGCCCGGTTTCCTGATCCGCATTGCGCATGGCCTGATCCGGATTGCTATCTTGCCGGCGCTGGCGCATGGCCGTGAGCATGGCAGCGTTTTTCGCGGCGACGCCGGCGCGCATAGTCGCCCAGCGTTTCGCCCATCCAGGCGGCGAACACGCGGTGAAAGTGGAAGCGCGAAAAATGCGCGACGTCGGCCAGCTGCGCCAGGTCCAGCGGCGTGTCGAGGTGGTGGTCGATATGATCGAGCACGGCATTCATGCGCCGCGCATATTCGGCGCGGAACAGGCCAGATACCGGCTGCTCAGGGGGAGTAGGAGGAGAAGACATGCCGCCGATTATGGCATGAAGTCCCCTCCGTGCGGTTTGAAACAGGGCCTCAGGCCGCATTCAAGGCCGGTTCCAGCTCGTTGCGCCAGTCGTCGATTTATGCCGGCAGTGATACATGGCCCAGCCGCAATCCCAGCCGCGCTAGCAGTGCTCGCACTGCATCGCAGCGGGCGGCTTGCAAGCATCCGCTTATGTTCTTCATAAATTCACAATAATTGACTGCGGATTACTTAGCTGTTTCACGGATCAGAGCGTGATTGCTGTTCCCAGTCGCTGGAGAAATTGCGCCAGCCATTGCGGGTGCGCGGGCCATGCCGGCGCCGTGACGAAACCGCCATCGGTGACTGCCTGGTCCACTGCAATGTCCGCATAGTCGCCACCGGCCAGGCGCACTTCCGGCGCGCACGCGGGATACGCCGCAATGCGTTTTCCGCGGATGACATCGGCGGCGACCAGCACTTGCGCGCCATGACAGATGGCCGCGATCGGTTTGTCGGCGGCGGAGAATTGGCGCACGATCTCGATCACGCGCGGGTTCAGGCGCAGATATTCGGGCGCGCGACCGCCCGTGATCATCAGGGCGTCGTAGTCGCCCACCTCGACTTCGTCGAAGCTGGCATTGAGCGCAAACAGATGCCCCGGCTTCTCCGTATAGGTCTGGTCGCCCTCGAAGTCGTGAATCGCGGTCTTGATCTTGTCCCCGCTCTTCTTGCCCGGGCAGACGGCATGCACCGTGTGGCCGACCATCTGCAATGCCTGGAACGGCACCATCATTTCATAATCTTCCGCAAAATCGCCGGTCAAAAACAAGATTTTTTTCGCTGCCATGTGTGTCTCCTGGTGAAAGTGCCTACTCCACGCCGCGTCGGCCGTGCGTTGTCATCCGTCCTGCCTGGCAAGACGGCCCTGTACGGCGGACGCGGGGGAGTAGTGGGATCGGAATTAAAACTTATAGTTGTACAGCAGTGCCGCCAGGACGGCGCCCAGCAGCGGGCCGACGACCGGTACCCAGGCATAGCGCCAATCGCTGTCGCGCTTGCCCGGGATGGGCAGGATCGCGTGCATGATGCGCGGACCGAAGTCGCGCGCCGGGCTCATCGCGTAACCCGTGGTGCCGCCGAGCGACACGCCGATGCCCAGCACCAGCAGGGCGACCGGCAAGGCACTCATGGCGCCCAGTCCGAAGCTCGGCGCCGCCATGTTCAGCACGGCAAACACGAGGACGAAGGTGGCGATCATTTCGGAAGCGAGGCTGCCGAAGGTGCCACGGATCGCCGGGCCGGTGCAAAAGACCGCCAGTTTGGTGTCGCCATCGGGGGTGGCCTCGAAGTGCTTGTAGTACATGACCCAGACCAGAAACGCCCCCATCATGCCGCCGAGCATCTGCATGGCGACATAGGCGGGGACATTTGCCCAGGGAAATTTCCCGACCACCGCCAGCGCCACGGTCACCACCGGATTGAGGTGGCCGCCGCTGGCGGTGGCGGTGCACAGCACGGCGACAAAGACCGCCATCGCCCAGCCGATGGCGATCACGACCAGGCCGCTGTTGTGGCCCTTGGTTTTTTGCAAGATGACGTTGGCGACCACGCCATTGCCCAGCAGGACGAGCAAGGTGGTGCCGATGAATTCGGCGAATAAAGGATGCATGTGAGACTTCCAGTGAGGTGGGCGGGATGGGCGTGTGGTCGATCAGACCGCATCGGCCCAGGCTTTGCTGGCGTTGACCGCACGCTGCCATCCCTGTATGTGGGTCTTCACTGTGTTCGCGTCGAGCGCCGGCGTGAAGCGGCGGTCCAGTTTCCATTGGTCCTGTATGTCGCTGACATCCTTCCAGTAACCGACCGCCAGGCCGGCCAGATACGCCGCGCCCAGGGCCGTCGTTTCGGTGATTTGCGGGCGCACCACGTCCACGCCGAGCAGGTCCGACTGGAATTGCATCAACAAATCGTTGGCCACCGCGCCGCCGTCAACGCGCAATTCGGTGATCTTGCCGCCCAAGTCGGCTTCCATGGCCTTCAATACGTCCAGCGACTGGTAGGCGATGCTGTCGAGCGCAGCGCGCGCGATGTGGGCCGAGGTGGTGCCGCGCGTCACGCCGAACAGCGTGCCGCGGGCGCGCGGATTCCAATGCGGTGCGCCCAGTCCGGCGAAGGCCGGCACCAGATAGACGCCGTCGCCATGCGGCACCGAGCGTGCCAGTGCCTCGATTTCAGAAGCGCTCTTGATGATGCCGAGCCCGTCGCGCAGCCATTGCACGACCGCGCCGCCGATGAAAATACTGCCTTCGAGCGCGTAGTTGACTTGTTCGCCGATCTGCCACGCGATTGTGGTGACGAGATTGTTCTTCGATTCAATCGGTTTTTCGCCCGTGTTCATCACCAGGAAGCAACCTGTGCCGTAGGTGTTCTTGACCATGCCTGGCTTGGTGCACATCTGGCCGAACAGCGCCGCGTGCTGGTCGCCGGCGATGCCGGCCAGCGGCACGGCGGAGGCGAACAAGGTGGTTTTGGTGGTGCCGTAGACGGCGGAAGACGGATGCACTTCCGGCAGCATGCTGCGCGGGATATCCATCATGGCCAGCAACTCGTCGTCCCATTGCAGCGTGTGGATGTTGAACAGCATGGTGCGCGAGGCGTTGGTGACATCGGTGACGTGCAGTCCCTGCTGCGAGAGATTCCAGACCAGCCAGCTGTCGACAGTGCCGAAGGCGAGCTTGCCCTGGTTGGCGCGTTCGCGCGCCCCTGGAACGTTGTCGAGTATCCAGCGGATCTTGGTTGCGGAGAAATACGAATCGATCGGCAAGCCGGTTTTTTCCCGCACGATGGCTTCGAGGCCGCGGCCTTTCAGTTCATCGCAGAAATCGGCCGTGCGGCGGTCTTGCCAGACGATGGCGTTGTACACGGGGCGGCCCGTCTCGCGGTCCCAGACGATGGTCGTTTCGCGCTGGTTGGTGATGCCGATGGCGGCGATCGATGCGCCATTCAGTCCCGCGTGCGTGACGGCTTCGGCGGCGACGCCGGCCTGCGTCGACCAGATATCCTGCGGGTCATGTTCGACCCAACCCGGCTGCGGATATATTTGCGGGAATTCCTTTTGTGCCACCGAGACGATGTTGCCGGCCCGATCAAACAACACTGCGCGTGAGCTTGTCGTTCCCTGATCGAGCGCAAGAATGTATTGGTCCTTCATCGCCATTTTCTGCATGTCTTCTTCTCCGTCTATAGTTGATTTTTTTTGCCGGTCTTTGCCGCGCCGGTCACTCGGTAAAACTGTCATCCCGTGTCCAGGGAGATGGTCCAGGCAAGGCAAAGCCGCCTGGCTCTCAGGCTTATTTGTTCAAGCGCTCATCTCAGGCATCGACATCTGTTTGATCCATTCCTCCAGACGCGCCACATGCCGCGGCTGGCAGTACAAGCCGCATTTGGTTCTGCGCCAAAGGATGTCTTCGGCACAGCGTGCCCATTCCACCTCGAACAGATAGCGCGCTTCCTGTTCGTACACGCCGGGCGTCAGTTCCTCGCCCAGATCCGTCATCTTCTTTGCCGTGCCGAGCATGCGCCTGGCGCGGGTGCCGTAACAGCGCGCATAACGTTGCGCCAGCTTGCCAGGCAGCCATGGGTACTGGGCCTGCAGTTGTTGTGCAAAGCGCTCGAAGTCGATGTTCTCAACCAGCGCGCCCGCTTGCTGCAAGTCGCCGCCCGGCAAGGGTGCCGAGGCGGTCCAGTCCGGCGCAGCGCCGCCCAGGCGCGGCTGCAGCATGGCCAGCGCTTCTTCCGACAGTTTCCGGTAAGTGGTGATCTTGCCGCCCCAGATATTGAGGAAGGGGGCGGTGTCCGGGTCGCATTCGAGCAGGTAGTCGCGCGTCACCGCCGAGGCGTTTTGCGCGCTGTCGTCGAGCAGCGGTCGCACCCCGGAATAGGTCCAGACCACGTCGCTCGGTGCAATCTGTTTGGTGAAATAACGGTTGGCCACCTCGCACAGGTAGCTCACTTCGCCGTCGCTGATCGTCACCTTGCCGGGCTCGCCGGTGTATTCCAGGTCGGTGGTGCCGATCAGGGTGAACTCGTCCTGATAGGGAATGGCGAAGATGATGCGTTTGTCCTGGTTCTGGAAAATATAGGCGTAAGGATGATCGAACAGGCGCGGCACGATGATGTGGCTGCCCTTGACCAGCCGCAGGCCGTGCGTATTGCTCACGCCCGAGGCGGCGTTGGCGAATTGCGCGGTCCAGGGGCCGGCGGCGTTGACGATGGCGCGCGCCGTCACGTCGATGCGGCCATGCTGCTCGCTCTCCAGCGTGGCGTGCCAGCCCTGGCCTTCCTGGCGCACCGCCGCGCAGCGGGTGCGCGTCAGGATGTTGGCGCCGCGTTCGCTCGCGTCCAGCGCATTGAGCACCACCAGGCGCGCATCGTCCACCCAGCCGTCGGAGTACACGAAGCCCTTGCCGAAATCGCCTTTCAGCGGTCCGCCCGCCACGTGCTGGCGCAGTGACACGCCTTGCGAGGCCGGCAGGAAAGCGCGTCGCGCCAGATGGTCATACAGGAACAGTCCGGCACGGATCATCCAGGCCGGCCGTTGTCCGGCGTCGTGCGGCATGACGAAGCGCAGCGGCCACATGATGTGCGGTGCCGTGCGCAACAGCAATTCGCGTTCCTGCAAGGCCTTGCGCACCAGCTTGAATTCGTAATACTCAAGGTAACGCAGGCCGCCGTGTATCAGTTTGGTGCTGGCCGAGGACGTGTGCTGGGCCAGATCGTGCTGCTCGCACAGGATGACGCGCAAACCGCGGCCGGCCGCATCGCGCGCGATACCGACGCCGTTGATGCCGCCGCCGACGATTAAAAGATCACAGTCCTGTTGCGCTAGCTGCTTGATTGTCGATTGCATCATGATCCTGAAGGTGGTGATAGGCCGCTATGGGCTATAAAAAGTGCATGGTTTCAGGTGTTTCTCATCGCGCCACGCAGTCGCTGTCATGCGCCTGCCTGCCACTGCCATGGGCGCATCCGGGCGTTCATGCGAACAGGAAGAGAACTGCGCTGAAGTGAAGAATAACGCGCTTTTTTTGTTTATTCTACGCACGTTCGAAAATTTAACAACATCTAATTCTTCTTTATTGTTCGTTTCGATTCGTTTTCGCAACACGACAATATCGAGCATGAGCGGCGGCGCATAGGCCGGCTGCCCGCCGCATGCCGGAAGCACGGGCGTTCGCCGATCATCAAACCGGGCAGGCGCAGCGAAGAAGTCGCCACGGCATAGGCGTGACATCAGGGGAGGCGGGGAGGGGGTAAGGAGGTTGCGGGCTGGACCTGGGGGCGATCCAGTGCAACCATGTGGACGATGACAGCAGCGTCGCTGGCGCTCTGCGTGAACGCCGGCTTCGCTTTACGGCATGCAGGAACCTGTCCCGGCGGGGGCTGCATGCCTATGCCGGGACAGGCTTTCAGCCTGATTTCAACCTGATTTCAGCTTGATTTCAACCTGATTCAGGCCGCGTTCAACGCCTGCTCCAGGTCTTCACGCAAGTCGTCGATATGCTCGATGCCGACCGACAGGCGCAGCATGTCTTCGGACACGCCGGCCTTGGCCAGTTCTGCCGGATTGAGCTGGCGGTGCGTGGTGGACGCCGGGTGGGTGGCCAGCGACTTGGCGTCGCCGATATTGACCAGGCGCGTGAACAGCTGCAGGGCGTCGAGCACGCGGGCGCCGGCCGCGCGCGGGTCTTCGCTTGCCGTCAGTTTCAGGCCGAACGACAAAATGCCCGAGGCGCGGCCGTGCATGTATTTTTTCACCAGCGCGTGGTCCGGGTGGTCTTCCAGGCCCGCGTAATTGACCCACGCGACTTTCGGATGGTTTTTCAGGTGCTTGGCCAGGGCCAGCGTGTTGTCGCAGATGCGGTCCATGCGCAAGGCCAGCGTCTCGATGCCCTGGATCAGCTGGAAGGCGCTCAAGGGCGAAATCGCCGCGCCCATATTGCGCAGCGGGACGACGCGCGCGCGGCCGATGAAGGCGGCGGGGCCGAACGCTTCCGTGTAGACGACGCCGTGATACGACACGTCCGGCTCGTTCAGGCGCTTGAAGCGTTCCTTGTGCTCGGCCCACGGGAACTTGCCGCTGTCGACGATGGCGCCGCCCACGGTGGTGCCGTGGCCGCCCAGGTATTTGGTCAGCGAATGGACGACGATGTCGGCGCCATGCTCGATGGGGCGGAACAGATAGGGGCTCGGTACCGTGTTATCGACAATCAGCGGGATGCCGTGCGCATGCGCGATCTCGGCCAGTTTGGCTACATCGGTGACATTGCCCAGCGGGTTGCCGATCGATTCGCAGAAGATGGCCTTGGTGCGCGCATCGATCAGCGCGGCGAAGGTCTCGGGCTGGCGCGCGTCGGCGAAGCGCACTTCGATGCCGATCTGCGGCAGCGTGTGGGCAAACAGGTTGTAGGTGCCGCCATACAGCTGGCTGGCGGAGATGAAATTGTCGCCCGCTTCGGCGATCGTCTGGATCGCGTAGGTGATGGCCGCCATGCCCGACGCCACGGCCAGCGCGGCCACGCCGCCTTCCAGCGCCGCGACGCGCTTTTCCAGCACGTCCTGCGTGGGGTTCATGATGCGCGTGTAGATATTGCCGGCGACTTTCAGGTCGAACAGGTCGGCGCCATGCTGGGCATTGTCGAAGGCGTAGGCCACCGTCTGGTAGATGGGGACGGCGGCGGCCTTGGTGGTCGGGTCGGGGGTGTAGCCGGCATGCACGGCCAGGGTTTCGATTCTCATGTGGTCTCCGGTGTCGATGGTATGCGGTGGTGAAATCCGCAGCCATTGTGCCATGCGTCCGTTAGCCCGTTGCTACGCTTGATAGAATATTAAGTCATAAGCTAGTGCCGTCTTGATATAAGTCATGCAGCTCTGCCAGCTCGATAAACCGTTCATGCGTGCCATGCTGGGCGCAGGCAAACGCGCCGCCGATGGCGCCGTGGCGCATGGCGGCGTCGATGCCCGCACCGTCCAGCCAGGCGTGCAAAAAGGCTGCCACAAACGAGTCGCCCGCGCCATTCGTGTCCACCACGGGCAGCGTCAAGCCTGCCGTCGGGTAGTGCCGCACTTCGCCGTTGATTCGTTCCAGCAGGTAGGCGCCGTCGGCGCCGGCCATGGCGATCACGGCCTGCGCGCGGCCTTCCGAAATAATTGCGCGCATGACGTCGTCCCGACGTTCGCCCAGCGCCGCCGTGCTGAGGAAGACCAGGTCGGCGCGCAGGGCAAACACCTTGTGGTGCGGGTTGACGCCATCCCAGTCGTGCAAATCGGTCGACACCGTGGTGCCGCACGCTTGCGCATCGTCAAACAGTTCGGCCACCCAGCCCATGATGGAAAAATGCGCGTGGCGCGCCGGCCCCAGGTAGGGAAGATAAAAGGCGGCCGGCATGCGCACATCTTCCGGATGGCGGCCGTCGTACAGCGACAGCCGGCGCCCTTGCGGGTCGACCAGGTTGACGCTGCGCCGCGTGCCCGAGGGTTCGATGATGTGCGAAAAATCGAGCCTGGCATCTTTATAGCGCTGCAGGATGGCCGCGCCTTGCGCATCGTCGCCGATGAAGTCGATGAACTTGCAGCGCAAGCCCAGCGCGTGGCAACCGAGCGCCACGCCATTGCCCGTGTGCGCCACATAGTCGAGGATGGGCGCCACGTGCAGCGAATCGGCGACGGGCAATTGCAGGTCGGGGACGCGCACGATGGTATCGATGCCGGCGCCACCGACCACTAAGACGTCATAGGTACTCATGGTGCTGCCTTTTCTAACAGGACGCTGCCGGCCGCGTTCACGGCGACGGCGCCATTTTTGACGATGTAGGTTTGATTGGTGTAGGCGTCGCGCACACTGGTGCCATCGGCAAAGACGCCGTGCACCTTCAGTGCGATGGCGCCTTGCGCTTCGGGCACGGCGATGACGGCGTCACCATCGATCACGCGGGCGAAGGCGTACGGCTTGTCGTTGATGAACCGATGCTCGCCGCGCGCCAGGGCAGGATGGCGCAAGCGGAACTGGCCCAGCTTGCGCGCATGCGCAAGAGTTGCAGAGTCCATGGATGTCCAGTTCATGTCGGAGCGGGTCGCCTGCTGTTCGTCGCCGACGGGCGCCGCGCCAGGCTGGCGCGCGCTTTCATCACCATAGAACAGCTGCACGCCGCCCGGCGCCAGCAGCAGGGCGGACAAGCCATGTTTCAATTGCTCGCGCGGGAACAGGCTGGTGTCGTGCGAGGAGATGTACGACAGGATGTCGTAGCGGGGCGCATTGCCAATGCGCTTGCCTAGCAGGCCCGCGTACTGGCGGTACACGCCATCGATGCTTGTCCAGTCGCCGCCAGCGCGGCCTTGAAAATCGAAATTGATCATCGAGTCGAAGCCCGCGTCATGCCAGCTGCTGCGCTCGGGGCCGTGGCCCCACGCTTCGCCCGTCATCCAGAACGGCGCGTCGTCGATTTTCTGCTCGGGATGGCGCGTTTTCCAATCCTTGAGGGCATCGGTGGCGGCCGCGCGCAGGGCCAGCCAGCTGTTTGGTTCCACGTGCTTGACGGTGTCGGCCCTGAAACCGTCGACGCCGAATTCGCGCACCCAGTTGGCCAGCCAGTGCACCAGGTAGCCGCGCACGGTGGTGTCGGGCAGGGCCACGGCGCGCGTATCCATCTTGCGCTGCAGGATAGGCGGCAAGTCCACGGCCTTGCCGCTTTCCGTGCGGAAGTCGGGCAGGTACGCCAGTTGCATCGTGTAGTCGTCCTGGCCGCCGTCGGGATAGCCGGGCAAGCCGGCGCGCACCCAGTCCGGGCCCCACCACTGCTTGAATTCGAAGTTGTTGTAGTCGATGAAGCTGTGATAGTCGCGCAAGCCGGCCTTTTCATGGCCGGGCCACAGCACCGGTACCTTGTATTCGGCCAGGGTGCGCAAGTCCGCATAGCCGGGATGGTTCAGCACCACGTCGAACAGCACGCGGATGCCTTGCGCGTGCGCCGTGGCGATCATCTCGCGCAGCTCTTCGCGCGTGCCCATGTTGGCGTCCATGGTCGTGTAGTCGAGTGCCCAGTAGCCGTGGTAGGCATAGTGCTGGAATTGCTGCTTGCCGCCCACCACCCAGCCGTGGATCTGTTCATACGGCGCCGTGATCCACAGGGCGTTGACGCCCAGCTCCGTGAAATAGCCGGCTTTCAGCTGCTGCGTGATGCCGGCGATGTCGCCGCCGTGAAAGCTGCCCACGTCGCCACCTTGCGGGTCGGCGGCGCGGCCATAACTGTGGTCGTTGCCGGGATTGCCGTTGGCGTAGCGATCCGTCACGGCGAAGTAGACGATGGGATTGTCCGCGAAACTGCCCGCCTGCGCCGGTGCGCAGAAGAGCAAAGCGGCGAGGGCGGTCAGCACGGTCTTCATGTCAGCCCTTCACGCCGCCAGCCGTCAGGCCGGAGATCATCCATTTTTGCGCCAGCAGGAATACGGCCGTGATGGGCAAGCCGGACAAAATGGCTGCCGCGGCGAAGTCGCCCCACAGGTATTTTTGCTCGTACAGGAACAGTTTCGAGCCGACGGCCAGGGTCAGGTTGTTCTGTTCATGCAGCAGCACGGAAGCGATCGGGTATTCGATGATGGCGCCGATGAACGACAGCAGGAATACGACCATCAAAATGGGCACCGTCATCGGCAGCAGCACGTAGATGAACGCTTGCCACTGCGTGGCGCCGTCGACCTTGGCCGCTTCCTCGATCTCGATGGGGATGGTTTGATAGTATCCCTTGATGGTCCAGATATGCAGGGCGATACCGCCCGTGTAAGCGAGCACCAGGCTGCCGTGGTGGTCGATGCCCAGCCACGGCACGTAGCTGCCCAGCACATCGAAGATGGCGTAGATGGCCACCAGGGCCAGCACGGCGGGGAACATCTGCAGCGGCATCAGCGCGGACAGCGTCTGCGACTTGAAGCGGAACTGCATGCGCGCGAACGCATACGCGCAGGTGGTCGACAGCAGCACGGTGACGGTGGCGCTCATGCTGGCCACCTTGATGGAATTCCACAGCCACAGCAGCACGGGGAAGTCCGGCTCGACCAGGGTGCCGTTGGGCGCCTGGTAAGACATGCCCAGCGCCAATCGCCAGTGCTCGAAGCTGATCTCGGGCGGGATCAGACTGCCCGAGGCGAAGTTGCCGGGTCGCAGAGAGATCGACAAGATCATCAGGAAGGGGAACATCACCAGCGCGATCAGCGCGATCACGGCGACGTGGGCCGCCAGGATGCGCCAGCGGTTGGAACGATCGACAACGATAGCCATATGCTGTCCTTTATGCTTTGTTCATGCGCGTCAGGCGCATGTTGACCAGCGAAATCGCGGCCACGAGGAAGAAGATCAGGGTCGAGATGGCGGCGGCCAGGCCAAAGTTCTGGCCGGAATCCTCGAACGCGATGCGGTAGGTGTAGGACACGAGCAAGTCCGTCGTGCCGGCCGGTAAGGTGGTGTCGAGGAAATCAGGACGCCCGCCCGTCAGCAAGCTGATCAGTACGAAATTATTGAAATTGAAACCCAGGCTGGCCACCATCAGCGGCGTCAGCGGCTTGATGATCAACGGCAAAGTGATCTTGAAGAAATTCGTCAGCGGTCCCGCACCGGCCAGGGCCGACGCTTCGTACAGGTCCGACGGGATCGCCTTGATGAGACCCATGCACACGACCATCATGTAAGGGTAGCCGAGCCAGGTGTTGACGATCAGGATCATGGCCTTGGCCAGGGTGGTGTCCGAGAACCAGGCGGGCTTGATGCCGAACAGGGCGTCGAGCACGAGGTTGATTTCGCCAAAGTTGTTATTGAACAAGCCCTTGAAGACCAGGATGGAGATAAAGCCGGGCACGGCGTACGGCAGGAACAGCAGGGTGCGGTACAGGCCGCGGAAGCGCAGCGCATCCCAGTTCAAGAGCACGGCCAGCACCATGCCCAGGCCCGTCGTGGTGGCCACGCTGATCAGGGCGAAAACGATGGTCCAGACGAAAATGCGCAGGAAGGGGCCGCGGAACGCTTCATCGGAGAAAATTTTCACGAAGTTGGCGAAGCCCACGTTGACCTTGAAACCCGGTTCCAGTTTCGTGCCGTCCGGCATTTCATAAAAGCCCGTCTTGAAGTTCGGTTTGACCAGTTCACCCGTGGCGATTTTCTTCAGGGTCTTGTCGGGGAGTTGCTTGTAGACATGCGCGACGGGGCCGAATTCGCGCAAGCCCACCATGCGCAGCTCGATCTTGTTCGGCAGCACGAGGGTGAGCAGCTTCAAATCCTTTTGCAGCGCGATGATGTCCTTGATGGGCAGCGGCGGGGCCAGCACGGGCGCCTGCACGGGGTCAGCCGGCGCCACTTCCACGGTCAAAGGTACGGCGCGCTTCAGGGCCAGCGGCGGCGTCAAGAGCACTTCGCCCGTGTCCGGGCTTTCCAGGCGCAAGCGGTATTCCTTGTTGTCCGGGTGCACGGTCAGCGCGTAGCCCGTGCTTTCCACGCGCTGCGTCTCGTCCAGCAAATATTGCGTGGCCCGCTCGTAGGTGAGCAGGTTGCGCGAACTGAAATTGGTAAAGCCGATCGACACCGTGTACACCATCGGCAGCAGCACGAAGACGATGACCGCCGTGATGCCGGGAAACAGATAACGGTAGGCATAGGCGCGCGGCGACGTGAAGACAAACGTCGTCAAGGTCAGCAAGCCGAGGAAAACGGCGGCCAGCATGGTCTGGCCGGATATGTACAACATGAAGAGCAGATACAGACCCAGCGCCATGCTGATGGTCAATACCGTAGGGCCGATAAACTTGCGCACGATGGATACCTGTAATGATACGTAGGTCGGATTAGGCCCAAAGGGCCGTAATCCGACAACATTGTTGGCGGCACATGTCGGATTACGCGCTACACGCTAATCCGACCTACGCTCAAACAAAATAGGGCTTAATTGGCGGTCGTAATCCGCTTCGCCGCCGCATCCAGGCCATCCTTGGTCGTCTGGCGGCCTTGCGTGATGTTTTCCAGCGCCGATTGCATCGACGACCAGAAGCGGCCCATTTCCGGGTTGTTCGGCATCGGGCGGCCCGCTTGGGCGCTTTCCATCGTCGCCTGGATGTTCGGGTTGGTTTTCAATTCCGCGAACAGCACTTTATTAGCTGGCGTGCCCAGCGGGACGTCGGCGTTGATGGTTTTCAGGCCATTGAGCTGCAGCATCTGGTTTTCCAGGAATTCCGTCGCCAGGTCCTTGTTCGGGCTGGCTTTCGAAATCATCGCACCGAGCACGCCCACGAATGGGGTGGCCGTCTTGCCTGCTACGGTCGGAATCGTTGCCACGCCGTAATTGATCTTCGATTTGCGCGCATTGTCCCACGACCATGGGCCGTTGATCATCATGGCGATCTTGCCCTGGTTGAAGCCCGCTTCCATCTCCGCATAGCCGGCGCCCTTCGGCATGGCGCCGCTGTTGATCAGGGTCATCAGCGCATTCACGCCCGCCTGCGAACCGGCATTGTTGACGCCCGTCTTGGCTGCATCGTAGCGGCCGTCGCTCTTGACTTCAAACGGGAAGCCGCCGCCCGCGCCCAGCAAAGGCCACGTGAAATAGGTATTCGTGTAATCCCACAGGATGGCTTTCTTGCCTTGTGCGGAGAGTTTCTTGTCCAGCGCGGCGATTTCCTCGAAGGTTTTTGGCGGATTCGGCACCAGGTCCTTGTTGTAGACGAGGGCGACGGCTTCGATGGAGATCGGGTAGCCCCAGGTCTTGCCGCCCACGGTAAAGGCGTTCCATGCCAGCGGCAGGATGGCGGCGCGCGCTTCCTTGCTTGGCGTCACTGGTTGCAGCAGGCCGGCGTCGATCCAGCCGCCGATGCGGTCATGCGGCCAGATCCAGATGTCCGGGCCCTTGCCGGCGGCCGCCGCCTGCTGGAATTTGTTCGGCGCATCTTCCGGGTGCTCGACGACGACCTTGATGCCCGTCTTCTTGGTGAATTCCTCGCCGACCTTGGCCAGGCCCTTGTAGCCCTTGTCGCCATTGATCCAGATCAAGAGGGTGCCTGCTTCGGCCGCGTTTGCCATGCTGACGGCGGCCAGGTTGCCGATGCCGGCCAGGGCGGCGGCGATCAGCGTGGTTTTGATGAAGCTGCGTTTCGGGTGCGTGAAGGACATGTCAATCTCCAGTATCTTTTTTTATGCTAAGTTTATGTTGAGTATCAAGGCTGAAACGATGCAACCGGGCCAGGCGGCGCCTGTAGCGCCTGGCCCCTTAATTCGGGTGTCAGGTCCGGGTCTGGCCGTGCTCGTCGAACACGTGGACGCGGGCGGGCGCCACCTGCAGCGCCACGGACTGGCCAATCGCCCAGTCCGTATCGGCATCGGCGCGCACCACCAGCGGCTCGTCGCCGCCCGGTACCTGCACATACAGATAGCTGATGTCGCCCAGTTTTTCCACCGCCTGCACGCTGGCCGTGATGGCGGCAGTGGCGCCGGGCGCGCACGCCTGCACGTGTTCGGGGCGGGCGCCGATGGTGACGGGGGTGCCGCTGGCCAATGGCTGCGTCAACGCCGCCTGCAGCATGCCACCCGCGTTGGTGGCGATGGTGGCCACGCCGTCCACATAGCTGTGGATCTTGCCTTTGAGGAAGTTCATACGGGGCGAACCGAGGAAGCCGGCCACGAACAGATTGGCTGGATGATGGTACAGCTCAAGCGGTGCGCCCACCTGTTCGATGCGGCCCGCGTTGAGCACGACGATGCGGTCGGCCAGGGTCATCGCTTCCACCTGGTCATGCGTGACGTAGATCATGGTCGAGCGCAATTCGCGGTGCAGATTCGCCAGTTCGATGCGCATCTGCACGCGCAGCGAGGCGTCCAGGTTCGACAGCGGTTCGTCGAACAGGAAGACGTCGGGTTTACGCACGATGGCGCGGCCGATGGCCACGCGCTGGCGCTGGCCGCCCGACAAGTCTTTCGGTTTGCGTTCCAGTAAAGGTTCGATGCGCAGGATTTGCGCGGCGCGCTGCACGGCGTCGGCGATTTGCACCTTGCTCATGCCAGCTAACTTGAGGCCAAACGCCATGTTTTGCGCCACGCTCATGTGCGGGTACAGGGCATAGCTCTGGAATACCATGGCGATGCCCCGTTTTGCGGGCGGCACGTCGTTCATGCGCGTCTTGCCGATGAACAAGTCGCCGCCGCTGATTTCTTCCAGGCCGCAGATACTGCGCAGCAAGGTGGATTTGCCGCAACCCGACGGCCCCACGAAGACCATGAATTCGCCATCGGCGATCTCCAGGTCGATGCCGTGCAGGGTTTGCACGTCGCCATATGCCTTCTTCAGCCCTGCTAATTTCAGTCCTGCCATGTCGTCCTCACTGTGTCAATCCGTCCCCGCTGATGCGCGGGGCTCGTTATTGTAATTGGCGGCATGGCCGCCAAAGGATACTGTTTAAGCGTGCGTGCCGAACCAGCCGCCATGCGGTGGCAGGCTGATCTGCTGGCCATCTTTGCTACCCGGCAAGCCGTGACCGGCCAGGTCGGTCGCTGCTGCGGCGGCCGGCAAGTCAAACGTGACCGTTTCGGTGCCCAGGTTGAAGGCGGCCAGCACGGACGGGTGTCCCGGCAAGTCGCGGCGCAGGGCCAGCACGGGTTCCGGCGCATCGAAGAAGACGATATCGCCGCGCAGCAATTGCGGCAAGGTGCGGCGCCAGGCAAGGATATTTTGCGCAAAGCGCAGCGGCGAGGCGGCATCGTTTTCTTCGAGGTCGACCGCGCGCGCCAAATGTTCGGGCGGCACGGGCAACCACGGCGTGGTAGTGCTGAAGCCGCCATGCGGCGCGTCAGCCACCCACGGCATCGGCGTGCGGCAGCCGTCGCGGCCCTTGAACTGCGGCCAGAACGGGATGCCATATGGGTCTTGCAGCGCTTCGAAAGGAATGTCCGCTTCCGTCAGGGCCAGCTCGTCGCCCTGGTACAGGCACGGCGTGCCTTTCAGCGCCGCTTGCACGGCCAGCACCACCTTGGCCAGCGATGGCGACGGGTTTTCGCCGCCCCAGCGCGTCATGACGCGCACGCTGTCGTGGTTGCCCACGGACCAGGAAGCCCAGCCGTCGGCCACTTGCGCTTCGAACTCTTCCACTTGCGTGCGGATGTGCGCGGCGGAAAACTCCGCCGTCAGCAAGTTGAAACTGTAAGCCATGTGCAGCTTGTCGGCGCCCGTGTAGGCGGCCATGGTGGCCAGCGCATTGTCGTCGCCCACTTCGCCGATGGAAATGGCCTGGTATTCATCGAGTATGGCGCGCACGCGCTGCAGGTAGGCGATGTTTTCCGGCTGCGTCTTGTCGTACACGTGCGCTTGCATGCCGTACGGGTTGATGGCCGACACGCTGCTGGCGTCGCGCTGGGCGGCCGGCGGATTATCGCGCAGCAACTGGTCGTGATACGGAAAGTTGCAGGAATCGAAGCGGAAGCCATCGACGCCGCGTTCCAGCCAGAAGCGCAGGTTGTCCAGCTGGGCCTGCTGCACGGCCGGGTTATGGAAATTCAGGTCGGGCTGGCTGGCGAGGAAATCGTGCAGGAAGTACTGGCCGCGGCGCGGTTCCCATTGCCAGGCGGAACCGCCGAACACGGACAGCCAGTTGTTGGGCGCCGTGCCATCCGGTTTCTGGTCGGCCCATACATACCAGTCGGCCTTGGCATTGTCGCGGCTGGAGCGGCTTTCCACGAACCACGGGTGGACGTCGGACGAGTGCGACAGCACCTGGTCGATCATTACTTTCAGGCCCAGTTCATGGGCGCGCGCCACCAGGCGGTCGAAATCGGCCAGGGTACCGAACATGGGGTCGACGTCGCAGAAATCGGCCACGTCGTAGCCGAAGTCTTTCATTGGCGACGTGAAGAAGGGCGAGATCCAGACGATGTCGGCACCCAGGGCGGCGATGTAATCGAGCTTGGAGGTGATGCCGGGCAAGTCGCCGATGCCGTCGCCATTGCTGTCGAGGAAGCTGCGTGGATAGACCTGGTAGATGACGGCGCTGCGCCACCAGTCGGCGGGCAGGTTGGCGAGATTGTTCTGGATGGTCGGCATGAATGATTTCTTAAAAGTTGCCTGTAGCCTCGGCTATCAGGGCGGCGCTGCTGGTTGGTAGGCGAACGTCTTATTTTAAAATTCAAAGCGCTTTGGGTATGAAATGAGTATAGTTCAAAGCGCTTTGAAAAGTAAAGCGATACCGTGTGCCGAAACCGTGAAATTTTTTCGAGGCTGCGGCCCGGCGCCGTGGCGCTTGCACTGTCCCTGTTTTCCAGCGCCTGTTCGGGTGGAACAGTTGCATAATGGCTGCATCGTCGTGCGTCGAGGAAGCCTGCTCTGGCCCTGCGCAAGGCGAAGACACAAGGGTTGCGCTTTCCACCGATGAAAATTCTTTACCGCCAAGCATTACTCTATCGTTTCATCGGGATATTTTTCCTGCTGTTCATACTTGGCGCGCATGCGGCCAGGGCCGATGTGGTTGCCAACGGGCATGCCGTCACCGTCAGCGGCCGCATCGGATTGGAAGAGTATGAAAAGTTATCTGAAGTTCTTGCAACTGAGAAAATTTCCAAGGTCGTCTTCAAGAATTCAGGCGGCGGTTCATTTTCCTGGGGGCTCAGGATCGGGAAATTAATTGCAGAAAAAAAAATAACAACGGTTGCCGAAGGCATTTGCGCATCGGCATGCGCAATCGCATTCATGGGCGGCGAGGTGAGGGAATTTTCTTCCGAACAGCCCGATTCGGCCCTGATGTTTCATCCTGGATTTGAGCCAGGGAGCCAGGTGCCGGCCCTGGAGACCAAGGTGATCTTGCTTGCATGGCTGGAAGCGAGGACCGGGCAGCCTTCGCCAGCTGATTTTTCGGCGGCGATGAACAGGATTACAAAACGCAAAGGCGGCGTGTATGTTCTCTCGCCCACCCATGGCCTGGCTTTGCAAAAAGGAGTTTCCGTCCTGTTCTGCGAGGGGAGTGAAGACAAGGTCAGCCAATGTGCGGGACAGGCCGCGGCAAGCGCGCAGCAGATGCAGATTATCTCGCCAAGCCAGGCCCGCTGAGGCGCACGCCGTCCACGCTGCTCAAGGGTGGCGGCGCAGGGGCATCAGGCGGCTACCGGCCCGGCCGACTCGCCCGGCAACAGTTCGCACGGCCACAGTTCCTGCAGATCTGCGACGGGCGTGCCATCCATCAGGGCCAGCAGCATGTGGATCATCTTCGCGCCGGCGCCGCGCGGGTCGGGCTGGACGACGGTGGTGACGTTGTGGCCGGCCAGGGAATCTTCCATCACGCCCCAGACGATCAGCGACATCTCGCTGCCGATGGCGATGCCCGCGTCGAGCAGGGCGCGCACCGCACCCACGCCCGACATGTGATTGTCGACGATGACGGCGGTGGGGCGGGGCGAGCGGGCCAGCAGGCGCTGCATGGCCTGGTAGCCGGCGCGGCGGTCGTGCGCATTGTCGACCAGGTTGTCCGGATCGATGGCCAGGCCGCCCGCCTGCATGGCGTGCTGGAAACTCTCGACGCGCTGGCGCACGAAGTTCAGGTCCGGCGTGGCGCTGATCAGGCCGATGCGCTGGTGGCCCAGCTGCGCCAGGCGTTCGACGGCCAGGCGCATGCCCGCCTCGTTGTCGTAGTCGAACCACGCGTGCGGCTGGTTCAGCTGCGTGCGGCCATGCGCGACAAACGGCATGCCCTGCTGCGCCAGGTAGGCGATGCGCTCGTCGTACGGTTTCGTGCGTCCGACCACCAGCCCATCGATGCGACGGCCCTTGACCATGCGTTGATACGTGTGGAATTCATTGGTGGCCGACGCTGGCGCGATCATCATGTCCATCTGCTGCGCTTCCAGCGCTTCCGACATGCCGCCCACGATGTCGATGAACATGGGGTCGGCCAGGTCGTTCGGCATCAGCGGGTAGATGATGCCGACGATATTCGTGCGTCCCACGGCCAGGCTGCGCGCCATGGGATTGGGACGGTAGCCGGCCGCCTGCGCGGCGGCCAGCACCCGCTCGCGCGTGCGTTCGCTCACTTCCGGATAGCCATTCAAGGCGCGGCTGACGGTGGTTTCGGATATTCCTAGCGTTTTGGCGAGATTTTTGAGGTTCATGGATGCTGCGTCTGGGGTGGATCGGGAGCGATGCAGGGTAGTTTATCTGATAAATGCCGGAATGATCAGGGGGATGACCTGCGGCGGCAGCGCCCAAAAAAATACGCGGGCAAACCCAGGGGCGCCCGCGCTAAAAGAGGATACTGCTGAATCACTACAGTGAAGCTGCCGGCCATCGCGTGCAGCGGCGAAATGGTGGGTCCGGATATTCCTTGCCCCTGAAAAAGCGGGCGGTGTTGCTGCCTGTGGCAAGTGTCCATGGACGCTTACCAAAGTTCTAGAGTCCCGCGCTTACCACCACGACTCGACCTGGAAACCCAGCGAACTGCCGTTGGTCTTGCCACCGAACACGCCCGTCGACGACAGCGCGGTTTCCGCCGCGGCGGCCGATTGGGCGGCCTTGTTCCATTTGGCGTAGGTGTAGAAGGCGCGCAGCACGGGGCGCGACCAGAAGCTGTTGCCGGCCGACAGTTGCGGCGCGAAGGTCAGCTTGGTCAGGTTGCGGCTCTCGCCGCCTTCCGGCTTGACGATGTCGTGGCCCAGTTCCACGGCCAGGCTGTAGTTGTCCGTGAAGTGGTAGACGGGACGCGCGCCGATCGAGGTCCACTTGCTGCTCACGCCCGCCGTTTCCTTGTCTTCGTAGACGAAGGTGCCCATGCCCGACCAGGCGCCTTTGGGCTGAATCATGATTTGTTCCGTCAGGCGCACGA
This sequence comes from Janthinobacterium sp. PAMC25594, assembly GCF_019443505.1. Taxonomy (NCBI): domain Bacteria; kingdom Pseudomonadati; phylum Pseudomonadota; class Betaproteobacteria; order Burkholderiales; family Oxalobacteraceae; genus Janthinobacterium; species Janthinobacterium sp. PAMC25594. Next base: position 1,482,758 of record NZ_CP080377.1, on the reverse strand, counting down.
CCTTGTCATCCTTGTTGGCGCCCAGGTTGAAGCCGCCCGTGTTGGCGGCGCTGCCTTTACCATATTGCAATGCCACCTTGTTGAAGCCGCCCAGCAGGTTGCCCTGCGTATGCATGATGGTCAGCAGGTGGCCGCTGGCGATGGGGGCCGCGCCTTGCGCGTTGCGTTTCTGATTGAATTGCAGGCCCAGCGTCAGTTCGCCATCCGGGTTGACCTTGATGCCGGAGAAGCGCAGGTCGTGGGACAGGCCCATGCGCTTGCTGTCGCCGTCATCGGCCGTGCGCACGACGGCGTAGGCCAGCTTGGCGGCGCCCAGGTCGATGTTTTCCAGGCCGGCGCCGGGGCCGCTGTTATTCCAGAAGTAGTAATCGGTGATGTGCACGTCCTGGCGGTCGTAGTAGCGCTTGCCGACCCAGGCGCGCGCTTCGGCGAAGGCGCCCGTACCGATCTTGTCGGCCACCACGTTCATTTCGCGCCACGACGGGTCCGATTGTTCCCAGTCCTGATTCTGGTTGACGGAAAACGCCACCAGGGTATTGATGCGGAAGGTGGTGCCGTTGGCTGCCTTGAAGGCTTCGCCGCCGAATTTCAGCTCGCCGTAGGTTTCGCACTCATTGCCCAGACGATACTTGGACGAGGCGCCGGCCAGGCCGAAACAGGCTTCCTTGCCGCCTTCGCTGCTGGTGCCGAAGCCCGAGCGGATGTAGCCGCCGAAGTCGATCGGCAGGGCGGCCTGGGCAGCCGAAGCGCTCAAGGCCAACGCCACGGCGGCAGGCAAAGTTTTCAAGAAATGTTTGTTCATTGCGTCTCCAGTGTTTTTATAGGTGTGGGATCGGCGTGCATCAATTTGCACAACCAAAGCGCTTTAACTATGTTTCAAAGCGCTTTGAGTATAGTTCAAAGCGCTTTGATGAGTAAACTAGTTTTATTCTTTGAATTCTTCTTAAACTTTTGAGGTGTTGCGGAGAAACATCAAAGGCGGGCGGCGGCGCATTGGCGCCGCCGTGTACGGAAGAGAAACTACGATGGTGAATTATTGCTGTGCCTTGCAGGCGGGCAGGGCGGCCGTGTCTGTTGCGGCAGTGGCAGGATGACGCAGGAATGCCAGGATCAGCAGGGCCGAGGCCGTCGTAATGCTGGCCAGCACATACAGCAAGTGGCGGAAGGCCATGCCGTACGCTTGCGCCAGTTCGGTCGCGCCCACTTGGGGCAGCAGGCTAGCCGCATGGCGCAGCTCGCCCAGCGCCAGGAAGGGGCCCGCGTGCGCCGCCTGTTGCGCGCCGATGCCGGCAAGGCCGGCGCGGCCCAGCGCCGCCACAGTGAACGTGCCCAGCAGCGCGCTGACGATGGCCAGCGCCAGGCCTTCGCCCGCCACGCGCGTCGTGTTGAAGATGCCGGCGGCCATGCCGGCCCGCTCGACGGGCACGACGCTGATGGCCAGGCCATCCATCAAGCCCCAGGGCAGGCTGATGCCGCAGCCGATCAGCAGCAGCGGCCCCAGCAAACTGGCGGGCGACTGGCCCGGCGCGCAGGTCGACAGCCACAGCAGGCCGCCCGCCGCCAGCAGCAGGCCGCTGGCGCAAATGTGCGCGGCGGCGATGCGCTGCGCCGCCATGCCGGCCAGGACAGGCAGTACCAGCATGGGCGCCGACAGGGCGATCATCATGCGTCCCGCGTCGAAGGCGCCATAACCCTCGATGCCGATGAAGCGGGCCGGCAGCAGCACCAGCAGCACGACGAAGGAGAACGCGGGCGCGGCGGCCAGCAGTTGCACGCCGGCAAAGGCTGGCAGGCGAAACAGGGTCAAGTCCAGCATGGGCCGCGCGGCGCGCCGCTCCACGCGGATGAACGCGACCAGCAGCAGGGCCGCGCCACTGAACAGCCCCACGCTGGCCGCGCTGCCCCAGCCACTGTCGGGCGCTTGCAGCAAGCCATACGTAAACAGCGACAGCGCGCCCGTAAACGTCAGGGCGCCGGGCCAATCGACGCCCTGCGCCTGCGGATCGCGCGATTCGCGCATGGCGCGCGCGGCGGCCAGCAGGGCGGCCAGGCCGGCCACGGCCGTGGCGATGAAGATGGCGCGCCAGCCCGTGTGCGTGATCAAGGTGCCGGCCAGGAAGGGACCGAAAGCCAGGCCCACGCCGAAGGCCGTGCCGATCAGGCTGAAGGCGCGCGCGCGGGCCGGGCCGTCGAATTCCTGCGCCAGCGCCGCCAGTCCGCTCGACAGGGCCATGGCGCAGCCGAGGCCCTGGACGGCGCGCAGCACGTCGAGCCACACAATGCCTGGCGCGGCTGACAGTGCCAGCGCGGCGGCGGAAAACACGCCCATGCCCAGCAAGAACACGCGCTTGCGGCCGTAGCGGTCGGCCAGCGCGCCGGCCACCATCAGGCAGCCGCCAAAGCTGAGCATGAAGGCATTCGTGATCCACGCCAGCGCCAGCGGCGTGCCGTGCAGGTCGGCGGCGATGGCGGGAATGGCGATGGCCGGTCCCGTAAAACTGAGCGGCATGCATAGCGCGGCCAGGCAGACGGCGGCCAGCACCAGCATACGCCGTGCAGTCGCTTGGTCCGGGGCATGCGCGGGAAGATTCGTATCCATGGGAGTGATTCCAGAAAGAGGGAATCTGATGATAATATGGACGCAATCCATGAAAAAATGGCTGAAAATCCACTCATAACGGATAAATATTCCCTAATAAAGAAGATATGGATAATCTGAACGGCATTGCCGCCTTCGTGCGCGCGGCGGAAACCTCCAGTTATGTGGCGGCCGGGCGCTTGCTCGGCGTGTCAGCCTCGGCCGTGGGCAAGAGCGTGGCGCGGCTGGAAGAAAAGCTGGGCGTGCGCTTGCTCAACCGTAGCACGCGGCGCATCAGCCTGAGCAACGAGGGCGCGCTGTTTTACGAGCGCTGCCAGCGCATCCTGGCCGACCTCGGCGATGCCGAGGCGGAACTGTCGCACCTGGCCGAGGCGCCGCGTGGCAAGCTGCGCGTCAGCTTGCCCGTGATCGGCTACCGCATCATCCTGCCCTTGCTGGCGGACTTTACGCGCAAGTACCCGGAGATCGAGCTCGACCTCGATTTCAATGACCGGCTGGTCGACGTGGTGGCCGAAGGCATCGACGTGGCCATGCGCAGCGGCACCTTGACGGATTCGCGGCTGATGGCGCGCGAACTGGGGCCGTTCGCGTTTGCCATCGTGGGTTCTCCCGCGTACTTCGCCCGCCATGGCGTGCCGGCCACGCCGCGCGCGCTGGAAGAACATGCGTGCGTGCGCTATAAATTCCCCACCACGGGCAAGTTGCAGGAATGGGCGCTGCAGCGCGCCGAGGGCGACAGCGGCGGCGAATTGCGCTTGCCGACTGCCTTGACCTGCAACAATATCGAAGCCTTGATCGGCGCCGCCACGCAGGGCGTGGGCCTCGCGTATTTGCCTGATTTTATCGTGCGCGATGCCATCGGACGGGGCGAACTGCAAGCCGTGCTGGGCGACTACTTGCTGCACGCGAGCAAGTTCTGGGTGCTGTGGCCATCAAGCCGCCATCTGTCACCGAAAATCCGCGTCTTTGTTGACCATCTGTGTACCCACCTGCATTTTTCAGCCCCACCTCCCATCCCCTGAACGGTCTGGCAGCCGCCATGGCGGCCAGTTGAGGAATATTCCTACCCAAAAGAGATTTTTCCTAACATTGCAGAATATTTATTTGCTGCGATGCGTCACGCCACGCCGCGTGCCGTCAACTTATACCCTTTCTGAATACCTATCATGCGTTAATTAAATTGCCATAAGGAATTTATTTATGTTAATTTAATATCTGTTTCGGCAATATTGCAATAGTTTCCAGTTGCTGGAACATGGGCATGAATCAGCGTAGTAAGCGTGTAGTAACCAACAATTAGGGCGTGAGCCCGGTTCCGTTCAGGGAGTGTGCATGAAGACAGTAAGCACGATGCCGCCACATCCGGCACCAGCCGCGACACCCGCCCGCAAGACGGGCCTGCTGCTTGGTGGCGGTGCACCAAATTCCACCTTGATCGCGGGCGCGCTGGCCGCGTTTCTCGACGAAGGCATTGAATTCGATGTCATTTCGGCCTCGGGCGCCGGTGTGCTGATGGGTTTGCTTTACACGACGCCACACGAAGCCACGCCGCGCCAAGCGCTGCAAAGCTGGGCCGACACGGGCGTGGCCGACAGCATCTACAAGATGATTCCGATCAATTACAAGGTGTTCCAGAAGCCGGGCATGCATGCGAGCACTTTTCGCGACGCTTTCCAGCCGCCGGCCAACAATCCTTTTTTTCAGGCGTTCCAGCAAACGTTTGCGGGCGTGCCCACGGCCTGGTCGGACTGGGGCAAGCTGATGGTGTCATCGCTGTCGCCATCGGACCTGTCGGCGAAAAGCCTGGGCCTGTGCGCGCACTTGCCCTTCCTGGAAAAAGCCGTGGATTTCTCGGGCGTGGCGCGCATGCGTCCCGATTTCTACATCAATGCCTACAACCTCAGCGAGCACCGCATGCAAATCTGGGGCAAGCACGAGATCGCACCGATCCACGTGCGCGCGGCCCTGTCGTTTCCCTTCCTGTATGCGCCCACCACCATCGATGGCGACGACTACATCGAAGGCGCGGCGCTCGACACGCTCAATTTCGACCCGTTTATCGAAGGCAAGGGCGAGCATCATGACGCGGACACCCTCGTCATCCTCGACATCCTCGGCGATGAGCGCCTGCTGCGCAAGCCGCGCAACCTGTACGACGCCTGGGTGCGCTCCATCATCACGCCGCTGGTGAAGATTTCCAAGAGCGAGCTGCGCCTGTTTGAACTCGAACACAACACGGACAGAAGCACGGGCCAGCCCAAGCGGCGCCTGCTGAAACTCGACCTGATGGGCGGCATCCCGGAGCAGCACTGGCCCGACACCCTGGACTGGTCCAGCTCGAACATGCAGTTGCTGTTCGACGTGGGCCACAAGGCGGGCCTGGCATTTTGCCGCCAGCATGGCGACTTGCTGCGCCGCACGCCTGACGCTGCCCCGCTGGCGGCCTAAGCTCGCGCCGTTTGCAACCGGTCTCCGGCCACCTGATCGGCAGCTACTCATCCCGCCTGGCCCTACCAGGCTGCTTTTTTGACTGTGAACACCATGAATATCACCAAGCAATTAATCCTGACCCTCACCATCGCCTTGCTGGCCCTGCTATTGCTGGGCGCCGGCGGCGCCATCCAGCTGCAGCGCGCCCAGGAACGTTTTGACACCGTGCAAAACCGCATCATCCCCAGTATCCAGGGCTTGAATGCGGCCAAGGGTTTCCTGGCCGATTCGCGTCTGGCCGGCTACCGCCTGTCCGTATTCTCGAACCTGACCGACAAGACGGCGCTGGACAAGGCCGTGGCCGAGGCCAACACGAATTTCGACAAGGTCATCGCCACCTACCGCGCCGAGCGCCTGTACGACGCGACGGACAGCAAGATGCTCGACGCCGACCAGGCCGCCATGGAAGCGTACCGCCGCGCGCTGGTGCCATTCTTTGCCGCCGCCTACGCGGGCGACATGGATGGCGTGCGCGCCACCTTGCTGGCCGGCACGCCGCTGGCCATCACGGCCGCCGCCGCGAAAAAAAGCATGGATGACCATATCGCCTACAACAACAAACTGGTCGACGATGTAAAAGCGGAAAGCCTGGCCGCCTACGACACGGCGTTCAACACCATGCTGGCCGTGCTCGGTGTGGCCGTGCTGCTGACGGGCGCCCTGGCCTGGCATATCTACCGCACCATCAGCGGCGGCCTGGGCAATATCGAACACACCTTGGAACGCGTCAGCGCCTCGCTGGACCTGTCCGCCGCCATGCCCGTGGAGCGCATGGATGAAGTGGGCCGCACGGCCACCGCCTTCAATAACTTCCTGGAACGCATCGTCGACGTGATCGCTACCGTGCGCACCTCGGCCGATACGGTCAGCGTGGCGGCCGCGCAGATTTCCGCCGGCAATGCGGACTTGTCCGTGCGCACCGAGCAGCAGGCGTCGTCGCTGGAAGAAACCGCTTCCAGCCTGGAAGAGCTGACCTCGGCCGTGCGCCAGAACACGGACAATGCGCGCCAGGCGAATACCTTGGCCGTGTCCGCTTCGGACGTGGCCCGCAAGGGCGGCGCCGTGGTGGCGCAAGTGGTGGGCACGATGGGGTCCATCAATGAGTCGGCGAAGAAGATCGCCGACATTATCGGCGTGATCGACGGCATTGCCTTCCAAACCAACATTTTGGCGCTGAATGCGGCCGTGGAAGCGGCGCGCGCGGGCGAGCAGGGCCGTGGCTTCGCCGTGGTCGCCACCGAGGTGCGCAACCTGGCGCAGCGCTCGGCGGCGGCCGCCAAGGAAATCAAGGGCTTGATCGAGGATTCCGTGGATAAAGTCAACACGGGCAGCGTGCTGGTCGACCAGGCGGGCGCGACCATGGAAGAAATCGTCGCCAGCATTCGCCGCGTGACGGACATCATGGGCGACATCGCCAACGCCAGCCACGAGCAAAGCGCCGGCATCGAGCAGGTGAACCAGGCCATTTCGCAGATGGACCAGGTGACCCAGCAAAACGCGGCCCTGGTGGAAGAGGCGGCCGCCGCCGCATCCTCGCTGCAAGAGCGCGCCGTGGAACTGGTCGACGTGGTGGCCGTATTCCGCCTGCGTGGCGACGCCCAGGGGAAAGCGCTGAAAGTGGCGGGCGGCTTGCCGACCCCGATTTCAAGCGCCGCCAGCCGCCGCCTGGCGCTGCCAGGCCGCAGCGCCCGCGGTTAAACCTTGTGACTGCCCCGGTACGCCGGGGTTTTTCCTTGGTGGTATCACTGTCCTATGCGGGAGCGTTGATGTCCTGCAGCTGTGGCGAGTGTCAGTAAAGTTGCTCGGGCTGGCAGGGCGGAGGGGAAGGTGGGCGGCGCCGTCCGGTTCCGCAGCAGTCAGGGTGTCTGCTTCACTGTCGGGCGCGTGAGTCCGCTTGCGCCCCAAAACGGACACAGCTCAACATTTTTCGCCGACTTTTTCGCCACCGTCGAGACTTTTCACCAATGCGGCTCGATTTTCGAAAAATCGCATATTTTTCATTGTAACGATGCCCCCACAGCGGGTACAGGTGCATGTCTTCGTTTGCGTAAATGTGTTTTCCTCGCTAAGTGCCTGGCACATTTCGCAGCGCCAGATCCACGGAAATCTTTCAGGTAGAGATACAGAACAGAGGAAAACGAATTGCTGAGCGACTGTCTGGATGCACTCTTCGGGTTTATTTAGGTCAAGCGCTCCGTTAAATTTTATGCAGTCGGTTTGAGCTTTTGCTGGATCGAGATCGTTTACGAGATCCAGCCAGATCCAGTGGATATAAGGTTCATTGTAATCATCAGAAATTGTTAGCATTTCCTGCACGCATTCCCAAGGCATAAGTAGGCCTTGAAGCATCTTTTGGCAAATGCTACTAGAGTAAGTACATAGAGCGCTGTACCAGTCGCTCGGCAGTTCCAATCTTAGTTCGTTTATGGATGACTGAAATAATCGTTCAACTTGATCCGAATCGACGTAGTCGTCCCAGCGGCAAACAGCGAGTTCCCAAATGCTAGGCGCATCACAACCGCCTTCCAGCAACTCATTTGCCCAATCGACGTAGTCGAGTGTCTTTATCCAGGATCCATCGATCCTCTTAAAAGCAAGTTCTGTGAAATCCAAGTGTTTCCTTGCAAGGCTTCAGTTTTAGAATAGAACGCGTATGACCGCTTCTGGCCGGTTGCCGTCGTTGGCAGGCTCCGCCCCATTGGATGCTTTACTGACCGTTTGTAACTGTCGCCCAGCCAAAGCTTATGAACAAATCAGCAGTGTCAAGTGAACTCGTGGCAGTTTAAACATCCAAGAACATCATCACAGTCGACAATACTAGCAACTGAAAAAAAGCGAGAAACAAAGCTCTTGGTATCGGTGGCATGAACTTCCATTGCAAGCTTTTCGTCGGTGAAACCAAAGCATAGTTGTTGCTCCCTACGCAAGAAAATAGTGCCGATAGCGCCAAAGAAAAAAACCTTACATGAACCGGTACAACTTCAGGAGCAAAGGCGCAACCAAAGAAAATTAACGAGAAAAAAAATAGAGAAATGCGGGAAATTTTCTGTCCCAACTGAAGTCGTATTTCATATTCCATAATTTTTATCATTGATTTTAGTTTCTTAAGTTTCGCTTCAACGGCTGCTCCTGGCCGGTTGCCGTCGTTGCCAGGTTCCGCGCCAAATCGGACGACACATTAGGCTATGTTCCCACCGCTCTAGACGGTTCGATATCCTGCAATCCACCCACCAACTCCACATATGTGAAGAAATTCCCCTTCTTGTATGACGCGACTGAGCTGTCCCCACCCATAAATGGAAAAGGTACAGGAATGAAAATCTCGCCATCATCGAGAGACCCAAGTCGAGTTTCAATTTCGACGACTTTTTCTTCTTTTGGAATCAATCGCTTGGTCTCGGGATGAGCAAGAAAGGATTCGATAAAAGCAGTGATTAAATTCATTCCTAGTGGAACGATTTCCGGATTTACTGTAAAAAGAACTGCACATTGGCCACCGGAAGGATTACGTAAGAAAACGTCTTCCAAATAGCTATATCCAAAGACTTCGTCGAATTCGCCGACAAAATTGGCCCAGCGCCCCATTGCTTGCGACACGGCCGTAGATTGAGGCAGCAATCGGTACATGATATATATTCCTTTTCCGTCGTTGTCGCCCAAGAGCACAAGCTTATCAAGTCGTCTGTCCGCTTTTGGCCGGCTGCCGGCATTTATAAGAGTCTGCCTTTAGCGTCGGATGTTGGGGCAGCAAGTTCCTCGTTTAATCGATGGCGAATTTTTTCTAGTGCGGCCTCTTCCGCTTCTGCATCTTCAGGATGCAGAGCTCTCGATATATGCCTAGCTGCATCTGCAAGTATTGTCCCCCAGGCCGATTCCTCATCAATGCCCACACCATCTCTGTACATGCCAATCTTCAGTGAGCAGTGCAACTGCTTCTCAGCTACCCAAACACGCAGCATTTCAACCGAAGCCGCGTCTCTTAGTGCTGCAGGGGGTATTGGGCGCTCGTTCATATAAACCCATTCATAAATTTTCGACAGGCTGCTCTTGGCCGGTTGCTGTCATCGGCAGGTTCCGCCCCAATTCGGACCTTCGCGATTGGACTGATAGCTAGTAGTCCGAGCCACAGTCGTTGATTGTTATCGGCATACCAAATAAGGCCGCCAGTCTGTTGGTATTGCTCTGAAGCCAGAGTAATGCATCTTCATTAAAATGGTCCGCCGCGAAGAAGACCACAGAGCGTCGATTTTCCAACATCCTTACCTCAAATGAAACAAAGCCAGGACCCTTCGCTCTGCGCATGAAGCAGACCGATAAGGCCTCCATGTTTTCAACGTCAATTGAAATTACTTGGTTTTTTCTGGCTATTCCAATGGAGTTCGAACTACAGTCCTTCCACCCAATTAAATGCCAATACTTGGCATTTACGCAGAGTTCGGCCACACGCGGTGGAGCCCCATCGTGATTGCTCCGGCCGGGAGGAATTGTGAATGGCCATGAAACGCTTTCGTCGAGAACTTCTACTTGAATCATGAATGGCCCCAAACCGGACTGATGGCAATTAATATAGTCGCGTGAATCGCTTTTGGCCGCTAGCGGCCCATGAGCATAGCGAAATGCCGAGCGAGAAAAGTCACGCATTGTCACGTCAACGCGAATGGCTGCTCTTGGCTGCGGATTCAATCGGTTGCCGCCGTAGGCGGAGTCCGCCCCTTGGCGGACGTAGCAGTCGAAGCGCGTTAAAACGGGACTAAAAGCCACCAAGCCTCGCCCCGTGTCATAGCTTGCCCGAAGCAGGAGTGCGTTTACGCTCTGGTAAGCTGAATCCTTTCCCCGTTCTATAAAACTCATCCTTGAATTCTACGCATCCATTGCAGGGCCTAACGGTTTCTAACACCGATATGCGCTGTTCAGTCAGCTGCATCAAACACAGGTCCATCGAAAAGTTGTAACCACTTGCGCCATGCATCGCCGCGTTCTGGAACTTGCACTCCGCGTCGCGGAAAACAATCCATGCACGTTGCGCGCGTTGCAACCCTCGTGGCTTGGTAAGCGCAGACATCAATGTCTTGTAGACGACGTTTAAACGCGTGTCGGATTCTTTTAGCTCTCGACTCATGCAGAAAGTACTCTCAAGATTACTATTTTCTTCGCAATGCTCCTGCTTGATCGATGCCATATCGCTTTGTTGTTCGGAAGCATTGGTCAAGGACGACAGCGAAAGGCACAAGAAAACAACGCCCAACATGGACAACCGGCTTAAAACGGCATTTCCCACGAGCACTCGCCCCTTCTTATACTGGATCATATGGAGGTCGGCTTCTGGCCGAACTCGGCCTTTAATCAAAGACAATTCGCTGCCCTACCTCGAATGCATTTTCATGGCAATAAAACAGGACAAGCGGCGTGTCGTTCGAACAGATCATCGCGTCGTCACGCGAAGGGACAAAAATATCCGACCAATTTTCGACCAGGAACACACTGTTGCATACGAAGCTTTCGTCTTTTCCAAACACAACTACGACCTGCTGAATTCCCGGCACACGCGCACGTAACCACCTGGTCGCGCTGACCACATCATTGCCGAATGCGAAGCGCTCGATGGAGTCAACGGTGTTAACGTCCAGGCCGGGATGCGTCTTCGAATCATGAAGGCGTACTAAATGATATGCACGGCCGGCGCCCTCGGCATCAAGCCAGACGATATCCGCTGAGTGGTGATTTAGCTCCTGAACCCTCCAATGTGTTGCGTTCATAACTTCTCAAAATCCAATGGGCTCACGGTCATGGCGAGCGGCAGCTTGTGGTTCCTACTCACTGGCGCATCCCTTAATCTTGGCACCAAATAAGCTGTCATCATGGTCTGGCTTTGTCTGCGACAAGTATAACCAGAATCTAACTCTATTTATATGATAAAAAAACAGTGTACCCTGCAATCTCAGCAGCTATATTTTTTATCGATGCAAAGGAAAAGCGGCTGTCTTTGTGCCTGTCGGAAAACGATCCTTTGACTGTCGCAGTTGTCATGGATATTCCACATGATGAATGCCATGCCGCTGACCAATACCCAGGCACTGCGCGATGCGGATAGCAGGCGCAGTTACTTTTATCGCAATGATAGGGAGATCCCCAAATTGGCGCATATCGAAGAAAGCATCCACATTGCCGTCCCGCCCACGGTCATCGATCAAATCTGGAGCGAAGTCGACCGATGGCACCTGTGGGATCCGGATACAAAGCAAGCCCGGCTCAATGGGCCATTCGCCGCGGGAACACAGGGCAGGATAGTGCCGAACAAGGGGATGGGTATTGCGATGCTGGTTACCGAGCGCACCGCAGGCCGCTCGTTCACCGTCGAGGGCTACATTCCCCTGTTCCGCATCCACTTCGAGCACACGGTTACTGCCGTAGACGGCGGATCTGCAGTCGTTCACCGCGTGTGGTTCACTGGAGCGCTTGCCTTTCTGTTCGGACCAGGCGTTGCCAGACAAGTGCGGCAAGGGCTTCCCAAAACGATGCGCTCGCTCAAGGCCTATGCCGAGAAGCGCCACGCGACGCTCCATGATGGCGTGGTGGACGGGGTCAAGGCGAGCACCGCCTGACAGATAGTTTCCCCACGTCAATTCCTTGCAAAGCACCGCGTCAAATTAACGTGCCCTTCCTGTCATGATGGCATACAATTCCTGCGTGGCAGCCAGCTTGCCTGGCAAGGCCGGGCACGGCGTCACGCTTTGACCTTGGAAAGATGTTTGCTTATGACTCTGCAGTTCCCCCTGCCGAATGTGCCCCTTGCGCCGCGCGCGCCTTCCATTCTGTCCAAGCCCTTCGGCTCCCTGTTTTCCCTGACCCTGTTCTGCCTGATTCCTGCGGCGTCCGCTCTGGCGGCCACGCCTGCTGGCAGCAGTGTCATGCTGGAAGAGCTGACGAGTACGGAGTTGCGCAGCCGTATCGACCACGGCGCCACCACCGTGCTGGTGCCGATCGGCGGCGTCGAGCAGAGCGGGCCGTATATTGCGCTGGGCAAGCACAATGTGCGCGCCGGGCTGCTGGCGCGCCAGATTGCGCAAAAGCTGGGCAACACCATCGTCGCGCCCGTCGTTTCCTACGTGCCGGAAGGCGCGATTTCTCCGCCGGCCGGCCACATGCGTTTTGCCGGCACGATCTCGATACCGCCAGCCGCCTTCGAGGCCGTGCTGGAAGGGGCGGCCGCCAGCCTGCGCCAGCATGGTTTCCGCGACATCATTTTCCTCGGCGATCACGGTGGTTACCAGAAGAACGAGCAGAATGTGGCGAACAAGCTCAATCGGGCCTGGGGCAAAGCTTCCACGGCGAAAGATGCGCGTGCGTATGCCTTGCTCGATTACTATGACATCACACAATCGGCCTATATTGCCGAGCTGCAAAAACGCGGCTACGGCAGCGCCGAGATCGGCCTGCACGCGGGCTTGGCGGACGCGGCGCTGATGCTGGCGACGGACCCGTCGCTGGTGCGCAGCGAGGCCATGGCGCACGGACCCAAGCCCGGCGTGGCGGACGGCGTGCGCGGCGACGCCACGCGTGCCACGGCTGAACTGGGGCAGATCGGCATCAAGCTGCAGGTGGACACGTCGGTGGTCGCCATCAGGCAGCTGCTACAACGTAACAAGTAAATTCTCCGCCGGCAGTGCTGAACTTCCGGCTTTTGCAACGAAATGACGCGAAAACACATGAAAAAATCTCAACGACGCACCATCGTCACCTTGTCCGTCCTGGCTGCCGCTCTGGCCGGCCTGGGCGTGGCCAGCCAGGTCATCGGCGCCAGCACGCCGGCTCCTGCCGCTGCCGCGCCGGCTGCCGCCTATTCGCCGCTGCCGGGCATGCCGCCGCTGGTGGACCCGAAAAACGTGTATGGCAGCATCGCCAGCAGCAATATGAGCCCCGTCGTCAAGGATCATTTGCGCCGCGTCTACGTGCCCAACCTGCGCTCGAACGACGTGTATGTGATCGACCAGGACAGCCTGAAAGTGGTCGACAAGTTCAAGGTCGGCAGCGGCCCGCAGCACGTGGTGCCGTCGTGGGACTTGCGCACGCTGTGGGTGGCGAACAATGCCGAACGCACGGACAAGGGCAGTCTGACGCCGGTCGACCCCTTGACGGGCAAGCCGGGCAAGGAAGTGCCCGTCGATGATCCCTACAATATGTATTTCACACCGGATGGCAAGTCGGCCATCGTCGTGGCCGAAGCGCGCCACCGCCTCGATTTCCGCGATCCGAAGACCATGGCCGTGCAGTATTCGATCGACACGCCCCAGTGCGGCGGCATTAACCATGCGGATTTCTCGAATGACGGCCGCTACGCCATGTTCACCTGCGAGTTCGACGGCACCATCGCCAAGATCGACCTGGTGGGCCGCAAGGTCGACGGCTACCTGAAATTGCAGATGCCGGCCAAGCGCTTTGCCGAGTCCGGTCCCGTGGGCGGCCCCGCGAATGAAATCTGCAGCGTCAAGAAAGGCATGCCGCAAGACATACGCATCTCGCCGGACGGCAAGAAATTCTTTATCGCCGACATGGACGCCGACGGCGTGCACATCGTCGATGGCGCCACCCTGAAGGAAATCGGCTTCATCCAGACGGGCGTGGGCGCACACGGCCTGTACCCGAGCCGCGACGGTAAAAAGCTGTACGTGGCCAACCGCGGCACGCACCGCATCCATGGCAAGCGCAATGGCAAGGGCAGCGTCAGCGTGATCGATTTCGCCACGGAAAAAGTGGTGGCGAACTGGCCGATTCCCGGCGGCGGCAGCCCCGACATGGGCAATGTGAGCGCCGACGGCAAGTATCTGTGGCTGTCCGGCCGTTTCGACGATGTGGTCTACCGCATCGATACGAACAGTGGCGACGTGTCGAAAGTGAAAGTCGGCCAGGAACCGCACGGCCTCACCGTGTGGCCGCAGCCAGGCCGCTATTCGCTCGGGCATACGGGCAACCTGCGCTAGGCGAGGCAGGTGCAAGGTAATAGTGATGGGGTAACTGTGCGTGCAAGATCCGACCGCACAGGACCTGCTGCCTTGCTTGCTTAAAAGGCAATATTGGCGCATACTGCGCTTCCTGTCCCCTTACCTGCGAGGAGCACCATCATGATTCTTGATCACATCGGTTTGAATGTCAGCGATGCACAGGCCAGCAAGGCCTTCTTTTCGGCCGCCCTGGCGCCTTTGGGCGTGTCGGTGGTGATGGAAGCGCAGGGCTGGGTCGGCCTGGGCAGGGATGGCAAGCCCGATTTCTGGTTCGGCGTGGGCGCCGCGCCGCATGCCGGCATGCATCTCGCCTTCGCGGCGGACAACCGCGCCCAGGTGGACGCGTTTTACCAGGCCGCACTGGCAGCGGGCGGCAAGGATAACGGCGCGCCCGGCATCCGCGCCATGTATCACCCGAATTACTATGGCGCTTTCGTGCTGGGGCCGGACGGTCACAATGTCGAAGCCGTCTGCCACCATCCCGAACCCTGACACCGTTCATTACCAGAAGAGAGCAGCATGAAGCACAGCGCCACCCTGTTTGCCGACGATGCGGGCCGCTATGCCTACGTGAAAGCGGGTTTTTCCTGGCCGGCCCTGTTGCTGGGCTCGTTCTGGGCCGTGGCCAAGCGCCGCTGGTGGCTGTTGCTGCTCATGCTGGCGATGGATGCCTGCCTGTGGTTTGGCCGCCGCGGAGCTCAGTTACCTGCTGGCACGTGGCTGGTATGGCAACCGCTGGCTGGAAGCGTCGCTGCGCAGCCATGGTTACAAGCCTGTCGTGCCGGGCAGCGGCGCCGCGCGTTGAGCGTGCCTGTCACAGATTTTCCTTCCTGTCACTGACGTTTGCCAAGGGCAAGCTGTCCAGCCAAAACTTTCTGCGCAGCTTAGCGCACGTTTGATCCAGATCATGCCTCACCTGCGGTGCTCACGTAGCCTTGGGACTCGCGTTGCAAAGCATCTTCCCACCAATCGGATATGTTTTTCGCGTTTCGTGGCGTAGCCCGGTCGTCTGCTTCAGCGTTCGACAACCGGTGGTGTCGCCTTGTGTTTACCCAACCGCTATTTAATGAGGAACTCCATGTATCCATATTCCCGTAGTGTTACCCCAGCCGCCAAAAACCACCTGGAAGCGCAACTGGCTTTTTTCAATAGTTTGTCGAAGTCCTTGTTCCAGTCGGTGCAGCACTTCAATGACCTGAACATGCAACTGGCGCAAGGCTTGCTGGAAGAAAGCACCGTGACCAGCCAGAACCTGCTGACGGTCGAGCGCGCCGAAGATGTGTTCCAGGTGGCTGCCGCAGCGGGCCAGCCAGCTGCCGAGCAATTGCGCAAGTATCAGCAACAGCTGTCGCGTCTGGCCGCCGATACGCAGGTCGAACTGGCCAACGTGGCCGAGCAACATGTGAATGAAACGAGCCGTACCGCCAAGGCACTGGCCGAAGAAGTGGCCCGCACCGCTTCGGAAGAAACGGAGAAAAACGTGCGCAAGCAGCAGGAAGCCATGCAGCGCATCGCCGAACCGTTCCAGGCTTACCATCAAAACGGCACCAACCGCGACCAGCAGCGCGGAGCGCAAAGCCGTGATGGCCAAAGCCTGCAAAGCGGCAACCACCAGGGCAGCCAGCAGTCGTCCGGCAGCGAAAGCTCGGCCAGCGGCAGCGCATCGCAAGCGGGCTCCGCACAAAGCAAAACCAGCAGCGCCAGCCGTAAAGAGTAAGCGGGCTGCTGCCGGTAGCTGAATGCCAGCTGAATTCGCATCGCGAGGGCCGAGCCTTGGGATAGGCTCTTAGCTGGCGCCGCATCGTGCATCGTGCATCGTGGTCCGGGCAGAGCGCCCGCCCTTCAGGGGGCGGGCGTTTTGTCGTGGGCGCGCGCGACGGCAGCCTGCGTGGTGGCGCTTTGCGCCGTCGCAAGACGTGGCGGCATGGCGGGAGTTTCCCGCCCGTCCGTGCCCACGCCCATGTTACGTGTCAGCATGGTATCGACCTTGCTGTTGGCGTCGATAAAGGCGCTCACGGCGTCCAGCGTGGGGGCCAGCATGCGCAGGGGGCCGGCCAGCGAGGCGACCAGGGTGGTATGGCTGACCTTGTCGAAATACGTTTCCGTCACGGGCCTGTGCAGCGCCCGCAAGGCCTTGGCCAGGCCACCCGTATTGCGTTGTGGATTGACCAGCTTGTCCTGTCCGGGCAAGGGGGCGATCAGCAGGGCGGGCGGGGCCTCGGCCGTCACGTGGTGGATGGGCTGCGAAGCGGCGGGCGTGTCCGGGTAAAAGAAGACGGGCCGGGTGGTGGTATTTTCGATCGGCAAGAAATCGTAGGGACCGGCCAAGCCTATCCAGCCCCGCAAGTCGTGCGGGTGCATGCCGTGGCGCGCCAGCAGGCTGGCGTCGAGCGCCACCATCGCCGCATTGTAGGCGCCGGCGCTATGGCCCATGACGAACAGGCGGGCGGGGTCGCCGCCATGGCGGCTCGATTCCATCGCGGCCCAGGCCACGGCGCGGGCCGCATCCTGCAAAATTTCCGGGTAGTGCACATCCGGATACAGCCGGTAGTCGGCGATCACGGCCAGGTAGCCGCGCGCAGCGAGCGCGTGGCCAACGAAGGCATAGTCGGCGCGCTCGCCCGCCGTCCAGTTGCCGCCATAAAAGAACACCACCACGGGCACGGGCCCCGTGCGGATTTTGGGGGCGTAGACATCGAGTTTTTGCCGTGGCAGGGGGCCGTAGGCCAGGCCCCGCGTCACTTGCGAGGCACTGCCGGACGACAGGGCATTGATGGCCGTCAAGGGAAAGCAGGCGATCAGGCCGGCGGCCACAGGCAGCGTCGCCAGCAAGCCCAGCAGAGTGGTGCGCACGATCGTCATGCCGTCCCCTGGTTGTCATGAAGGATGTTTGCAGTGTAGGCCAAGCGGCGCGCGGTATGTATCAGTTGTTGCAGTAGCATAGAAATTATTCGGAAACAAAGTTGTCTTGTAGCAGCCATTTGCGCGCCGTGGCGATGACGGCGTCCGACAGGGTGCGCGTGAGCGGCGTCTGGATATCCCAGGCATGCCAGGTCAGGGGCACGTCGAGCGCTTGCCCGGCCACCACGTCGACCAGCCGGCCGGCGGCCAGCGCCGTTTCCGCCTGCAGCAAGGGCACCATGCCATAGGCATAGCCCGCTTCGATGAAGCGCACGAAGTCGCGCGCCGAACCGAGCACATGGTGCGGATAGCGGCCCGTGTAGCCGAGGCGGTGCTGCAGATAGCGCTCGTGCAGCGCATCCTTGCTGCCAAACGTGATGGCGGGCGCCTGGCTGACGGCTTCCACCGTAAAACCATGGGGAAACCATTGCAGCGCGAACGCGGGCGAGGCCACGCACAGGTAGCGCATGCCGCCCAGCGGCGTGGCCGTGGTGCCGGCCACCAGGTCGTTGGCGCTGGTGACGCAGGCAAACACGCGGCCTTCGCGCAGCTGGCTCAAGGTATGGTCCTGGTCGTCGAGGCGGATATCGAGCAGGCAGGATGGCGGCGAGAGCAGCGGCCCCAGCGCTTCCGGAATCCAGGTGGCGGCGCTGTCGGCGTTGACGGCGATGGCCAGCTCCGGCAATTGCGTGGTGGGACCGGGCTGGGCGTCGAGCGCCGCTTCAAGCAGCTTGACTTGCCGGTAATGGGCGATCAGGCGCTGGCCCGCTTCCGTGGGCAGGGGCGGGTGGCTGCGGATGATCAACAGGGTGCCTTCCAGGTTTTCCAGGGTGCGGATGCGCTGCGACACGGCCGGCTGGCTGATCGCCAGCGCCTGCGCGGCCTTTTCAAAGCTGCCCAGGCCAATCACGGCGTCGAGGGCGGCCAATCCACGGTAATCGACGACACGCATAAGATTCTCTTATATATGGTTAGAATCATTCATTATACTTATATTTACTTTTTCTTTACACTGTTGAAATAGGGTAACAACCACTGTTGAAATAGGGTAACAACTCCACTCTCCCGCGCGGTCCCCCTGGTTCCGCACCACCCTCCACCTACCTCTGATGACTTTGCCGTTGCCGGCAGAGCGTGGGCGGCCGTGCGCGTGATGGAAGCAATAGAAAGGAATCGATATGGACAGCGCAATTTTCTTGAAAGGCATGGGGCTCGGAGCGAGCCTGATCGTGGCCATCGGCACGCAAAACGCATTCTTGCTCAAGCAGGGGCTGAAGCGCCATTACGTGCTCACCTGCATACTCGTCTGTTTGCTGTGCGACGCCATCCTGATCACGGCCGGCGTGGCCGGCATGGGCACTTTTATTGCCGACAATCCTGATTTCCTGCTGTGGGCCAAGGCCGCTGGCGCCACCTTTCTGATCGCCTACGGCTTGCGCGCGGCCAAGTCGGCCTGGCGTCCAACGGCCATGACGGTGTCGGCGGCCAAGTCGCCCGAAGGCTACTGGGCCGTGATCGGCGCGGCGCTGGCGTTCAGCCTGCTGAACCCGCACGCCTTCCTCGACACGGTGATTTTGCTCGGTTCGATCGGCGGCCAGCATGAAGGCGCGGGACGCTTCTACTTTGCCGGTGGCGCCATCATGGCGTCGGCCCTGTGGTTCTTCCTGCTGGGCTTTGGCGCCCGCTATCTGGCGCCCGTGTTTGCCAATCCCATGGCCTGGCGCGTGCTCGACGGTATTATCGCCCTCGTCATGTGGGCCATCGCCGCCTCGCTGTTCCTGTAATCAGCGGGTCAGGAAGTTCAATACACGGCTGGCCAGCTTGCCATACGGCGGCCACAGCAGTGTCAACGCGCTGTAGCGCGCCTGGTAAAACACGGGACGCAGCTTGCTGAAAGTGTGAAAACCTTCGACGCCGTGGTAGTGGCCCATGCCGGACTCGCCCACGCCGCCGAACGGTAAATCATGCTGGCCCACGTGGTACAGCGCGTCGTTGACGGACACGCCGCCCGACATCACCGTGTCGATCAGCAGCTGCACGGTCTGCTTGTCGTTGCTGAACGGATAGATGGCCAGCGGGCGCGGCCCCGCGTTGATGCTGGCGATCACGGCCTCCAGCTTCGTATAGCCGCGCAGCGGCAGGATGGGGCCGAAGATTTCGCGCGTCAGCAGCAGGCTGTCCGCGGGGGCGTCGAGCACGATGTGCGGCGCGATCTTGCGCGTGGCGCGGTCCCAGGCCGGACCTGGCAACAGGGAAATCACTTGTGCACCCCGTTCCCGTGCTTCGTCCAGCGCCTGCAGCAGGCGCTCAAAGGCGGCCTCGTCGATGATGGACGTATAGTCGGGCGTGTCCAGCCGCGGGCAGCGCGTGGGCATGATCTGGCGCGCGTGCTCGACGAAGGCGGCGATGCTGGCTTCGGGCAGCCAGACATGGTCGACGCAAGTGCAGATTTGCCCCGCGTTCAGGTATTTGACGAACAGGATGCGTTCGGCTGCCGTGCGCAGGGGAAAGTCTGCGCAGACGATGGCCGGCGCCTTGCCGCCCAGTTCCAGGGTCACGGGGCACAGATTGCGCGCGGCCGCCGCCATGACGGCGCGGCCCGTCTGGCCGGAACCCGTAAACAGCAGGTGGTCGAACGGCAGTTGCGAAAACGCGATGCCCACACCACCCGTCTCGTCGAAAAACTGCAGCTTTTCCGGCGGGAAATAGGCGGGCATGGTGTCGATCAATAGCCGCGCCAGGTGGCGCGAGTTTTCGCTCATCTTGACCATGGCGCGGTTGCCGGCGGCAAAGATGTAAGTCAAAGGCACCAGGCTCAGGTTGACGGGGAAATTCCACGGAACGATGACGCCCACCACGCCCAGCGGCTGAGGCAGCACGCGGTTGCGGGCGCCTGGAAAATTGCGCCAGTCCACGCTGCGGCGCTGCGGTTTCATCCATTTTTTCAACTGGCTCAGTACGTGATCGATCCCGTCGATGGCGGGAAAGATCTCCGCCAGCAAGGTTTCGTGCCGGGAGCGGTTGCCATAATCGGCGCTGATCGCCTCGCATAGCGCGTCTGTATGGTCGCGGATGAAGCGCTGCAGGGTTTGCAGGTCGCGTTTGCGCTCGGCGAACGTGGGTAGGGGGTGGGCCAGGCAGGCGGCACGCTGCACGGCCAGGGCTGCAGCCAGTTCGGCGTTCTTCAGCTCCATGTTGTTTGCGACATCAGGCATGTTTCTCCTTGGCCGGCCGGGCAATATGCGCGCCGTTCCAGCACACTATAGTGGACTATGCGGATAAGCGCCGCCGCACGATACGCCGTAAAATGTCCGGCAACCGTACGCTACCCTTTCCAGGAATGCCATGACCCCGACCACGCCAGACTCCCTGCACATCGTGTGCCCCCATTGCGACGCCGTCAACCGCTTGCCGGCCGTCCGCCTGATTGAACAGCCCACTTGCGGCAAGTGCCAGAAGGATTTGTTTACGGGCCAGCCCGTGGACCTGGCCAGCGCCCGTTTCCTCAAGCATATCGAACGCAGCGACATTCCCGTGCTGGTGGATTTCTGGGCGCCCTGGTGCGGCCCGTGCCGCAGCATGGCGCCATTCTATGTGCAAGCCGCCAGGACCCTGGAACCAGCGTTCCGCGTTGTCAAGGTGAATACGGAAGCGTCGCCCGACCTGGGCAGCCGTTTCAATATCCGCAGCATTCCCACGCTGGCCCTGTTTTTGCGCGGCGTGGAAGTGGCGCGCCAGCCGGGTGCCATCGATGCGAATGCCATCATCGTGTGGGCGAGGGATAAAGCCCGTCTTTAAGGCTACGGGAAAACCTTCACGGTTTTTCATTTGACATGTAGTATGGCGCCATATTATATTGCGCCATATGATAAAACTCGAACAGAAATACACGGCCCTGCTCGCTGACGTGCAGCGCCGCGCGCTGGGCGCGGACGCTCCGGCATCCATCGGACGCTTGCGCCTGTGCTTTGAAGTGCTGGGCCTGGCGTCCGCCATCGATGGCGATTGCGCCACGCGCCTGGGCCGGCATGGCTTGTCGGAAGGCAAGTTTGTACTGCTGTCCCTGCTGCGCGACGTGCCCGACGGACTCTCGCCGCACGCACTGGCCGAGCGGGCCGGCGTGACGCGCGGCACCATCACGGGTTTGCTCGACGGCCTGGAGCGCGATGGCTTCCTGGCGCGCCACGCGGACCAGTTCGACCGGCGCAAGCTGCTGGTGCGCCTGAGCGCCAGGGGAGCAGCTGCCGCCGCCACCCTGGTCGATGAGCATGCGCAATGGATCGCCAGCCTGTTTGCCGATTTCACGGCCGAGGAAATGCAATTATTGAGTGGACTGCTGGAAAAAGCCTGGCGCAAGACGGATAAAGGTGAAATGCAGGGTGCGCCATGAGTCGTGGCGTCGCCGACATCGCCCCCGCGCGCCTGGCCCTGCTGAATGGGGGCAGCGTGGTCAGCGCCACCCTGACGGAGGGGCTGGCCATCGATTTTGCCCAGCTGCTGGCCGCAGCCGTGCCCGATCTCGGCGCCGCCCGCCTGGAGCGGATGCGTGCGCAGGCCGCTGCGGGCATCACCAGACGCATGGCCTTGGCGACACAATTGCTGCTGGAAGCCGACGCCGACCCGGCGCTGCTGCAAGCGCACCCGTCCGACACGGTGCGCGGCTGGGCCTGTTTTGCCATCGCCGCCCAGGCTGGCTGGTCCTTGCCGCAACAGCTGGCCGCCATGCGGCCGCTGGCCGACGATGGCCACTTTGGCGTGCGCGAATGGGCCTGGCTGGCGCTGCGGCCCCGTCTTGCCGAGCATCTGCCTGAGGCCATCGCGCTGCTGGCGCCGTGGACGGCGCACCCGTCGGAACGCCTGCGCCGCTTTGCCTGCGAAGCGCTGCGCCCGCGCGGCGTGTGGTGCGCGCATATCGCCCAGTTAAAAGAAGAGCCGCAGCTGGCCTTGCCCCTGTTGCAACCCTTGCGCGCCGATCCTGCCGTCTACGTGCAAGATTCCGTGGCCAACTGGCTCAACGATGCGGCGAAGAGCCAGCCGGACTGGGTGCGCAGCCTGTGCGCGCAATGGCTGCTGGAAAGCCCCGTTGCCGCCACGGCACGCATCTGCAAGCGCGCCCAGCGCTCGCTGGCCTGATCATTCATCACCGAAGGAGAAAACATGCATTATCTGTTGGAGCTGTACAGCCCGAAAGCCGCCTGGCTGGCCCTCGACGGCGCCGCGCGCCAATCGTATTTCGCCACGGTGGGCGCCGGCATGGCGGCCTTGTCCGGCAGCGGCGCCGAAGCGCTGGCCATGGGCGCCATCGACGGCGGCAAGCTGCATGCGGCTGCCCAGCAATTCTATGCCGTCTGGCGCTTCCCGGACGAGGCGGCACTGGACGCCTTGCTGGCCGGTATCGCCGCCACGGGCTGGCATGATTACTTCGACACCGTCAATGCGGCCGGTCCGGCCGTGGATTTCCCTGCCCACCTGGCGCAGCTGGCGACCGTCTAAGCGTCCGACGTTTTTCCTGCCGCTGCGGTAAAGTTGGCATTTACACGCAAGCCCCGACGTTGATGCCCATCAAACCGCTTTTCACCGTGATGCTTGCCCTGGCGCCCATGCTGGCGTCGGCAGTCCCTGCCAGCCCGCAAGCCCTCGTTGCCGCCGCCCGCAGTCAGGTGGGCGTGACGGTGCAGTACGATCCGCGCTACGAACGCCTGGCCTATCCGGGCGGCGATGTGCCGCTCGAGCGGGGCGTGTGCACGGATGTGGTCGTGCGCGCCTACCGCCAGCTGGGGCAGGACTTGCAGGTGCTGGTGCACGAAGACATGCGCAAGGCATGGCAGGTGTACCAGCGGCAGGGACGCTGGCAGATGAAGGGGCCGGACCGCAATATCGACCACCGCCGCGTGCCGAACCTGGGCACCTACTTTGCCCGCCACGGCACCAGCCTGCCTCCAGCCACGCAAGCGAACGCTTACCGCGCGGGCGACATCGTCACCTGGCGCCTGCCGCGCAACCTCACGCACATCGGCATCGTCAGCGACAAGCAGTCGTGGAGCGGCGTGCCGCTGATCATCCACAACATCGGCGAAGGCGCGCGCGAGGAAAATATTTTATTCAGTTATCCGATCACGGGGCACTATCGTTGGCAGCCCGGTTGGCAACCCCGCTGAGGGGCAGGGGCGCCATGTCTTGCAGGATCGCCAGCACGATGGCCAGCGCCGTGTCGATGTCGAGCTTGTCGATGGCGCCATAGCCGAGGAACAGGCCTTCGTGGCGGGCGGGGCCATGGTAAAAGCTGGCCAGCGCATACAGGCTGACGTCGGCCAGGCGTGCGCGGCGCAGCAATTCGGCGATATCGAGCGGCGCCTGCGCCAGCGCCGCCACGTGGAAGCCGGCGCTGGCGGGCACCAGGCGGAACCACGGCGACAACGGGCCGTTGAACCAGTGCTGCAGCCGTTCGCGCCGTCCCGCATAGATGTCGTGGCAGCGGCGGATATGGCGCAGCAAATGGCCGTCGCCGATGAACTTGGCCAGCGCATGCTGGCCCAGGCTGGCCGTATGGCAATCGCTCAGGTATTTCACCGTCTGCATGGCGGACACGAGGGCTTGCGGCAGCACCACATAGCCCAGGCGCAGTTCCGGCAGCATGATCTTGGAAAAGCTGCCCACGTGCGCGACGACGCCGTAGCGGTCCATGCTTTGCAGCGCATCCTCGGGCCGGCCTTCATAGCGGAAGGCGCTGTCGTAATCGTCTTCGATGATGATGGCACCCAACTGCCGGGCACGCTCCAACAAGGCATGGCGGCGGGCCATGCTCATCGGCATGCCGAGCGGAAATTGATGGGCGGGCGTGACATAGATCAAGCGCGTGCCGTCGGGGATTTACGCGACGATGAGCCCGTCCTCGTCCACTTCGATGCCCACCACGCGCGCGCCCTGGCTGGCGAACACGGCGCGCGCCACCGGGTAGCCGGGTTCTTCCACGGCAACCGTGTCGCCCGCTTCCAGCAGGGCCAGCGCCAGCAGGTGCAAGGCTTGCTGCGCGCCGCTGGTAACGAGTACCTGTTCCTCGGTGCAATGGATGCCGCGGCTGAAGGCGGCATGGCCGGCGATCGCCGCGCGCAAGGCGGGCAAGCCTTCCACGGGGCCATAGCGGCCGCGCGCCTGGTCACCCTGGCGCAGCGCATGCAGCATGCAGGTGCGCCATTCATCCTGCGGGAAGTGCGCTGGCGTGGCGCGCCCGCCGATGAAGGCGTAGCGCGCTGGCGTTTCCTGGCTGGCCTGGCGCAGGGGCGTGGGCGTCGCTTCCCAGCGGGCGATGCGCTGCGCGCTGGCCAGCGGCGTGCTCGCATGGCGGCGCTGCGGCGAGGCGTGCGGCGTCTGCACGAAGCTGCCCACGCCGACTTTACCGACCAGCAGCTTTTCGTAACCGAGCCTCTCATACACGTCGGACACCGTCTTGCGCGACAGGCCCAGCTGGCTGGCCAGCAGGCGCGTGGGCGGCAATTGCTGCCCGTCCGTCAGGCGGCCCGAGCGGATGGCTGCGCTGAGCTGGCGGTACAGCTGGCCGCCCAGGTCGCGCGTGCCGTCGATCAGGATATGTAATTCCATGGGGTATCTGTTGGTGGTCTGCCGTTTTTCGGCAGGATTGGCCTGCCGCGCGCTCTTCTTGCGCTTCTACAATGGAGCATCTCTCATCATCAAGGAATGCATCATGACACAGCAACGACTCGATTTTACACAAGCTTCGCCCGACGCCGTCAAGGCCATGTACGCGCTGGAAGCGGCGATTGCCAAGCTGGGGCTGGAACACTCGCTGCTCGAGCTGATCCGCCTGCGCGCTTCGCAAATCAATGGCTGCGCCTTTTGCGTGGACATGCACACGAGCGACGCGCGCAAGGCGGGCGAAACGGAACGCCGCCTGTATGCCGTGTCCGTCTGGCGCGAAACGCCGTTTTTCACGCCGCGCGAGCGGGCCGTGCTGGCCTGGACGGAAGCGCTGACCCTGCTGCCGCAAAGCCAGGCGCCCGATGACGTGTATGCGGCGCTGGCGCAGCAATTGACGCCGGCGGAAATGGTCAACGTCACCCTGGCCATCGGCTCCATCAATACCTGGAACCGCCTGGCCGTGGGCTTTCGCAAGATGCCCGAATAACTCTGTGTTCGTTCGCGAACAGACGCCTGGCTGGTCCCGGAGTAGGCTGGCAGGACGATTGATCAGCCAGGGAGCAGCCATGCAAGTACCTATCGGAGAAGGCGCCGCAAAGACGCCGCAGCAGGAGGAAGAGGCGCGCCGCGAATTCATCGCCGAACTGTGGCGGCGCTTTGAAACCTTGCAGGAATGGGCCGTCAGCCACTGGCCGGACCAGCAACATCCCTTGAGTTCCGCCGACTTCGTCGAGACGCGCAAGGAAATCTTGAGTTTGCGTTCGCCGGCCGGTTCCTTGAATCAGCCAGTCACGCGCGATGGGGCGGAGCCGGCCCCTGAGCAGGGCGGGGCGCAATATCTGGATGTGACGCCGGCACCGTGGCCGTAGGTCGGATTAGGCGCAAGGCGCCGTAATCCGACGACATTGTTGGCCTGTGGTGGTGTCGGATTACGGCCCTGCGGGCCTAATCCGACCTACGCTTCAGCCTTGCCCTGCGCAAACACCCAGCAAACCAAACTCACCAGCAGTCCCGCCATCACGCCATACGCCAGATTCAGGGCGCTGTCGAACAGCAGCGGCGCCACCAGGCCCGAGACCAGCGCGAACAGCAGCATCTGGATGAAGGACTGCATCGACGAGGCCAGGCCGCTGTTGTTGGGGAAGTGGTTCAGCGCCATCAGGGTCATCGGCGGCATGGCGATCGACAGGGCGAACGAGTAGAAGAACAGCGGCAGCACGGCCCATGGCACTTCGGCGGCAAAGAAGTAGTTGTAGCCGATGTTGGCTGCAGCCGCCACCAGCATCAGGATGAAGCCGGCCCAGATCATCTGGCGCTGGCTATAGCGGTGGGCGATTTTCGCCGACAGGGCCGAACCGAACACCATGCCGCTAATTAAGGGAATGAACAGCCAGGCGAAGGCCGTCTCCGGCAGGTGCAGGATGTTGATGATGAAGTAGGCGGCCGAACCGATGTACAGCGCGAAGCCGCCGAAGGCGGCGCCGATGGCCGTCGACAGCAGCAGGAACTGGCGGTGGCACAGCACTTTCCAGTAATTGACGGCGATGTCGCCCAGGTGGAAGGCGTGGCGCTGCTCCTTCGGCAGGCTTTCCGGCAGCGCGCGCCAGACGACGATGAACATCAGCACGCCGAAGGCCGTGAGGAACCAGAAAATCCAGCGCCAGCCCAGGCTCACCTGCAGCCAGCCGCCCAGCACGGGCGCGATGGCCGGCGCCAGCGCGAACACCATCATGATGTGCGAGAGGATTTTTTGCGCGGCGGCGCCCGAATAGCGGTCTTGCACGATGGCGCGGCCGATCACGGAACCGGCGCCCGCCGACAGGCCCTGCAGCACGCGCCAGGCCAGCAGCCAGCCCAGCGACGGCGCCAGCGCGGCGCCCACGGAGGCGATCACATACAGCACCAGCGAGACGAGAATCACGGGACGGCGGCCGAACGAGTCGGACAGGGTGCCGTAAAACAGCATCATGAAGGCGAACGTGAACAGGAAAAAGCTCAGGGTCTGCTGCACCAGCAGGGGGCTGGCATTGAAATCTTGCGTGATGGCGGGGAAAGACGGCAGATAGGTGTCAATTGCAAGCGGTCCGACCATCGCCAGGCCCGCCAAAATCCAGGTTAATAATTTAGTCATGTTGAAGAGTGTTTTTGTTAGTCCGTCATTTTACGCTAAGTAATCCTCAGGAAATTATTGTGAATTTATGACGAACAGAACAGGATGCTATGCAAGGCGCGCGCTGCGACGCAGTGCGAGCACTGCTAGCAGCGGGCAACGCCGCAGAGCGCCGGTTATGGAAGTCAGAAATCACAATAATTTATTGGGGGTTACTTAGCGGCGGGAATCGGGTCCGGTGTCGCCGCGGCTGGCCATCCATATGCGTTTTTCGCATATGAAACCTTGGAATTCTTCGTTTGAATCGCGGTGCCTGGCCGCTATGCTTGGGCGACCCGGCCTGTTTGCCGTTTTCTGGAAGTGATACGCCATGCACAGTATTTATCCCGCGGCGCCCGCCGACGACACGGCCCAGTGGAACCTGGGGCCCGTGATCCAGGCGCTGCGCAGCTCGCGTGAAGACAAGCACAAGATCCGCCATAACGGCAGGGTGCGCGAACTGCCGTCGCGCGAAGCGCTGACCACCATCGTCAACGGCCTGTCGGCGGCGCTGTTTCCCACGCATTACGGGCGGCCGAATCTGACCGATGAAAGCATCGACTATTTTGTCGGCGACACGCTCAACACTACCCTGAACCGGCTCAGCGAGCAGGTGCGGCGCGGTTTGCTGTTCTCCGCTCCGGCTCACGCCGTGCCGGCCGGCGATGAGGGTGATGGCGCCAGCGACGACGCGGCCCTGGCGCAGCAGGCGCGCGACATCACGCGCGCGTTCGCCGCCAGCCTGCCCGACATCCGCGCCCTGCTGGTGTCGGACGTGCAGGCCGCTTACGCGGGCGATCCGGCCGCCACCTCGGTGGCTGAAATCATGCTGTGCTATCCGGGCACCATCGCCATTTTGTACCACCGCCTCGCGCACCGGCTGCACGCGCTCGGCGCGCCGTTCCTGGCGCGCCTGATCGCCGACATCGCGCACACGCTGACGGGCATCGACATCCACCCGGGCGCGCACATCGGCGCCTCGTTCTTCATCGACCACGGCACGGGCGTGGTGATCGGCGAGACGGCCATCATCGGCCAGCGGGTGCGCCTGTACCAGGCCGTCACCCTGGGCGCCAAGCGTTTTCCGGCCGACGCTTCCGGCGCGCTGATCAAGGGCACGCCGCGTCACCCCATCGTCGAGGACGACGTGGTCATCTACGCGGGCGCGACCGTGCTGGGGCGCATCACCATCGGCGCGGGATCGACCATCGGGGGGAATGTGTGGCTGACGCAGAGCGTGCCGCCTGAGAGTAACGTATCGCAGGCGCAGATGCGCAACGACTAGGTGCGGCGGAAGGAAAAGTTAACCCAGATAAGGCCGGGGTCGTACCCTGAGGGTACGACCCCGGTATTTGCGGTTGGGATTACTTCACCGTCAGCGCTTCATAGCGCGCCACGGGCACGCCATCCTTCAGCAGCAGCAATTCCTGGTCGGCGTAGCGGTAGCCATTGACTTCGCCCAGGGTGGTCAGGAGCTCGCGTTCGAGGTCCATGTCCTGCGGCTGGCACATCATCATGGTGCCGGCCATCTGCGCAAAGTTCAGGGTGCTGACGCCATCGCTGGTGTAGCCGCCCATCATCTGGTTGCAACCGCTATGGCCACTGGCGCGGCCTTCGGCCAGCAGCAGGGTCACGTCGCGCTGCTCGGGCGCCTTGCGCACCACTTGCTTGCCCTTCAATTCCTTCAGCTTCCACTGCGTGCCCGTCAGTTTGGGCGCCGGCTTGGCGGGCGAGGTGGCGCCTGGCGCGGCGGCGGCGGCGTCGCTGCGCACTGGCGTTTGCGCACAGCCGGCGGTGATGGCGACGATGGCGGCGAGGGGAATCAGTCTGGCGAATGTGAACATGGCATTTCCTGGTTAAAGTGATAGCCGCCAGCGTAGCAGATCGGCGCCACGCCAGCGTGCACGGTTGACAAGCCTACCGCTCCTGCTCCAGCCGCGCCTCAAGCAAGGTGCGCGCCGCCGCCACATAGGCGTGGCAGGCCTGCGGGTCGACAAAGGCGTCGCTGCCGGCCGTGGCGCTCGCTTCCAGCCGCTCCCACAATTGCGACGCTTCCGGATGCGCCGAAACGAGTACGTCGCAGGGCAGTTTTTCCAGGGTCTCGAAGCTGTGGCGCAAATCCGCCAGGGCGTTCGGATACTCGCTGCTGGCGCTGAACTTGAAGCCGGGGCGCGAGACGGCGTTGAGGCTGTCCGCGTACACCATGTTCAGGCAGCGGGGGCCGTCGCACGATTGCCACGTCCAGCTCAGGCCTCCGGGCGTGTGGCCCGGCGTGGCGTGCGCCGTCAGTTTGATGGGGCCGACATTGAACTGGCCGCCGTCGCGCGCCAAACGCATGTCCTTCACGGGCGGGTACTTGGGCAGCGCGTGGTATTGCGGATCGTCCGGCCCCACTTCGCCCGACGCCAGGTCCAGCGCCGCCGACGGGCTGGCGGCCACCAGCGCATTGCTGCGCCGCTGCAGTTCGGCCAGGCCGCCCGCATGGTCGATGTGGCCGTGCGAATTGAGTATCAGCTTGACGTCCTCGATGCGCAAGCCCAGGGTGGCGATATTGGCGATGATCTTGGGCGCCGATTCCGGCAAGCCGCCGTCGATCAGCACGTGGCCCTGCGGCGACGTGATGAGCACGGAACTGAGGCCTTTCACGCCCACATAATAGGTATTGCCGAAGATGCGGAACGGCGCCTGGTCCGCATTCCAGGTGGCGCAGACGTCGCAGCCCGGCGTCGGCGGCGTGGCTGGCGCCTGCGCCAATGCCAGGCAGCCATGGCCTGCCAGCAGCGCCAGTGCCAGCGCGCGTGTAAGAGTGAGGGGCATTGCAATCCTTATCCGTGTTGCCAAGGTGGCGTATGCTGACACGGAACGGGGCTGGACGCAAACGCATCCTTGCATGCATAGCTGCTGGCGAAGCGGATATTCAGGCCGCAGCCAAGGTGGCGCTGCCGGGCGCGATGCTGACCTGGCGTCCCGCGTGGTCGGCGGGCAGGCGCGGGCCTTGGCCGAAGACCTTGTGGCGCAGGGTGCCTTCCTCGTAACGGGTGCGATAGCGGCCGCGCCGCTGCAGTTCCGGCACGATGTGGGTCACCACGTCGGCCATGCTGTCTTGCGCCACGGCGAAGGCCAGATTGAAGCCGTCGATGCCCGTCTCGTCCAGCCAGCTTTCCAGCTGGTCGGCCACCTGGCGCGCATCGCCCACCAGCACCGGGCCGCGCCCGCCCAGGCCGATGTATTCGGCGGCCTCGCGCACCGTCCACGTGCGGTCCGGGTCGGCCTGGCTGAACGAGGCCAGCGCCGAGCGGCCGGCCGACGAATCGATGTAGTCGATGGTGGCGTCGAGCGGGTAGCGGCTGAAATCGACGCCCGTCCAGCCAGACAGCAGCACCAGCGCCGCCTCGATATTCACGTGGCGCAGGTAGTCGGCGTGCTTGGCGCGCGCCTCTGCTTCCGTGGCGCCCGTGATGACCAGCGCCTGCGCGTAGATCAGCAGCGCATCGCCATCGCGTCCGCTTTGCCGCACGGCGGCGCGCAGGTCGTCGGCATAGCGTTTCACTACCGTCTTGCTGGGGCCACTGACAAATGTCGCTTCCGCGTGGCGCGCCGCGAAGCGCGTGCCGCGTGGCGAGGTGCCCGCCTGGTACAGCAGGGGCGTGCGCTGCGGCGACGGCTCGCACAAATGGATGCCGGGCACCTGGTAGTGGCGCCCGGCATGGTTGATCGGATGTACCTTGGCCGGATCGGCGTAGATGCCGCGCGCCTTGTCGTTGACGACGGCATCGTCGTCCCAGCTCTTTTCCCACAGCTTGTAGACGACGTCGAGGTATTCGTCGGCCAGGTCGTAGCGTTCGTCGTGGCCCAGCTGCTGGCTCAGGCCCAGGTTGCGCGCGGCGCTGTCTAAATAGCCGGTGACGATATTCCAGCCGATGCGCCCTCCCGTCAGGTGGTCGAGGGTGGAAATGCGCCGCGCGAACGTGTACGGATGCTCGTAGGTGAGGGCGCAGGTGACGCCGAAACCCAGGTGCGTGGTGGCCTGCGCCATGATGGGCACGAGGGCCAGCGGGTCGTTCAGCGGCACCTGCACGCCGTGTTCCAGGGCCGCATCGAGGCTGCCCCGGTACACGTCATACACGCCCAGCACGTCGGCCAGGAAGACCGCGTCGAACAGGCCCGCTTCCAGCAGCCGCGCCAGTTCCGTCCAGTGTTCGGGGTCGGTATAGCGGTGGCTGCGGTCGCGCGCATGCGTCCACAGTCCCGGCGACTGGTGGCCGACGGTATTCATCTGGAAGGCGTTGAAGCGTATCGTCTTGGCCATGGCTTATTTGGCTGCTGTTTGCAAGGCTTGCTGGTAATCGGGTTTCGAGTAGCCGGCAAAGTGTTTATTCGTGATGTCGAGGAATTCGCGCGAGCGGTAGGCGGCCGCCAGGTCCTTGGCGAACTGCTTGTCCTTGTCGGCCGTGCGGATGGCCACCAGGTTGATGTAGTTGGGCGAGATTTTCTCGGCCACCAGCGCCTCCGTCAGTTTCAGCCCCGACGCCAGCGCGTAATTGCCGTTGATGAAGGAGTAGTCGGTGTCGCCCAGCGAGCGTGGCAGCTGCGCCGCTTCCAGCGGCAGCAGCTTGATTTTCTTCGTGTTGACGGCGATATCCTTTTCCGACGCGCGCACGGGGTCGAAGCTGGCGCGCAGCTTGATCCATCCCAGCTGGTCGAGCAGCACCAGCGCGCGCGCCTGGTTGGTCGGATCGTTCGGCAAGCCCACCGTCGTGCCTTCCTTCACGTCGTCCAGGGTCTTGTGCTTCTTGCTGTAGATGGCGATCGGCGCCGTGGGGATCGTGATCAGGTCCGTCAGGGCCAGCTTGTGCTCCAGCGCGAATTTCTTCAGGTAGACGATGTGCTGGAATACGTTGGCGTCCAGCGAACCCTCGGCCAGCGCGAAGTTCGGCTGGATGTAGTCATTGAATTCCACCAGCCTGACCTTGTAGCCCTGCTTTTCCAGTATCGGCTTGATGCCCAGCTTGATCTGGTCCGCGTACGGCCCGGCGCTGGTGCCGATGGTGATCTCTTTCGGGTCCTTGGCGTGGGCGAAGCTGGCCGTCAAGGCCAGGGTCAGGGCGCTGAGGAGGATGCTGCGGCGGGCGATGGTCATGCGGGCTCCTTGGTGAGTGAATTATGAATATGCCGTCGGTTCGGGCACCGTGCCTGTCAAGGCAAAGCGTCCCAGGTCGCGCAGCTTGTAGTCGATGGGGTCGTGCAGGGTATGCACGCGCACGTTGCGCCAGTAGCGGTCGAAGCCGTACTGGGCCGAGGTGGAGCGGGCGCCCGTCAGCTCGAACATCTGGCTGCTGATCTCCAGTCCCGCCTTGTGCGCCAGGCATTTGGCTTCGGCCACGGCCACGGCCAGCAAGCCCCGTTCGCGCGCCGTCACCAGCGCGCCCTTGCGGAACACCTTTTCCAGTTCCTGCGCCGCGCCGTCAGCCAGCACTTGCGCGGGGCGCAGCAAAAGCCACAGCTGGCCGTAGCGGTGCTGCACCAAAGGGTCGTCCGTTGCCCTGGCCACGCCCGAGGCAAACCAGGCTTTCGCCTGCTCGTTGGTGTAGCGGCGCGCCGCCTCGAACGCGCCTTCGGCGATGCCCAGGTATAAATTGGCCATGATCAGCTGCGCGATCTGCGAGCGCACGGTCGCTTGCGGCGTGGCGGCCTGCGCGGGCGCCTGCAGCACCAGCGCGTGGGGCAGGGCGACCGCCTGGAAATGCACATTGCCGCTGTCCGTCTGGCGCTGGCCGAAGGCGTCCCAGTCCGCCTGCACGGTCACGCCATCCTGGCGCGTCGGCAGGGCGGCGATCAGCGCCGTCTGCGTGGGTGCGTGCCAGGCGGAGACGGTCAGCCAGTCGGAACCGACCGAGCCGGAAGAAAAGCTCTTGATGCCGTCGAGGATAAAGCCACTGTTGGTGTCGCTGGCCGTGACCCGTTTGTCGAGGGGGTTCAAGGCATTGCCCCAGAACAGGCGCTCGTCGACGGTCAGGGTGAGCAGGCGGCGCTGCTGCTGCGCGCTGCCATACAGCTGCAGGCCGGCCAGCTGCAGATGGTGGAAGCCGAAGACATGCGCCAGCGCGCTGTCGGCGCGCGCCAGGATGCGGATCACCTGGTACACGAGGGGCCACGAAGCGCCCTGGCCGCCGAATTCCACGGGGATCGACAAGGTCAGCAGACCCGACTCGCGCAGCCATTCACGCTCCTGCGCCGCATGGCCGCCGGCCTGGTCGCGGGCATTCGCCGTTTCGGCCAGGCGCGCGGCCAGCGAGGTGGCGATGCGGATGGCGTCCTGCAAGGGTTCCGGCACGGGCGACAGGGGAAGGGTGGCATGGAGTAAAGCGCTAGACATGAGTGACATTCCAGAAAGACGATGAGGCCGATATTGCACCGCCAGGCGCGTGCCGTACACGAAGAAAACCGCGCATGGATATGCGAAAAAAGCCATGTGGGGAGGAGCGCCTTCGCTTGCGGGGCGTCAGCCCCGGATAGTCAAAAAACGCATATCGAAGCGCGAAAGCATTCGTTTTGCCGGGCGGCTGATGGCGATAGGCTGCAAGCATCCGAGCAACGCCACTTTCGACCACCTACAGGGACGGGCATCACATGAGCATCTTGTTATTGGGCGGTAGCCCGCAACTCCCATCGAGTTCCAGTCGCCTGCTGCTGCATATCGGCGAGCAGCTGGCGCTGCAGGGCCACAGCTACGCCAGGCTGCATGTGCGCGACCTGCCGGCGCGTGCCTTGCTGCTGGCCGACTACGACGACGTGGCGATTGCCCGCGCCGTGCGCGCCGTGGCCGACGCCGATGCCATCGTGATCGCCACGCCCATCTACAAGGCGTCGTATACAGGGCTGCTGAAAGCCTTCCTCGACCTGCTGCCGCAAGATGGCCTGGCCGGCAAGCTGGTGCTGCCGCTGGCCACGGGCGGCGGCCATGCCCACACCCTGGCGCTCGACTATGCGCTGCGCCCCGTGCTGCATGCGCTGGGCGCCAAGCAGGTGTTCACCAGCATTTACGTCAATGCGCAGCAGCTGGCCTGGCACGAAGAGCGGGGCCTGAGCCTGGACGCGCCGATTGCCGAACGCGTGCAGGCCGGCATCGAGGAGCTGTCTACCGGCCTGTTCGTGCTGCAGGGCCGGCGTCCGCCCGCGCCAGCGGAGGTCCCGCATCCCGTGCGTTCGCTGCAAGACCAGCCTTACGCTCCCCAGTTTCAAGCCGCCTGATTATTTGTTACTTACCAACCAAGGAAGCACCATGACACACCGCCACGCACAACGACTCTCGCGCCGTACCACTTTGGGCCTGCTGTTTGCCGCTGCCGCCGGCGTGATGACGGCCGGCATGCCGGCCGCGGCGCTGGCGCAGGCCAAGGGGGAGGTCCAGGTGCGTATTGGTTATCAGAAATACGGCACCCTGACCCTGCTGAAAGGGCGCGGCACCCTGGAAAAACGCCTGGCCGAACAGGGTGTGGGCGTGAAATGGACGGAGTTCCCGGCCGGCCCCGTGCTGCTCGAAGGCCTGAACGTGGGCAGCATCGATTTCGGCACCGTGGGCGAAGCGCCGCCGATCTTTGCGCAGGCGGCCGGTGCCAACCTGGTGTATGTCGGCAATGAGCCGGCGTCGCCGGCCAGCGAAGCCATCGTCGTGCCCAAGGGCTCCGGCCTGCGTACCCTGGCCGACTTGAAGGGCAAGAAAATCGCCCTGAACAAGGGCTCGAACGTGCATTACCTGCTGTTGAAAGCGCTGGAAAAGGCCGGCGTCGCGTATGCCGACATCCAGCCCGTCTTCCTGCCGCCGGCCGATGCGCGCGCCGCTTTTGAACGGGGCAGCGTGGACGCCTGGGCCATCTGGGACCCGTTCCTGGCGGCCGCCGAAAAGCAGCTGGGCGCGCGCGTGCTGGCCGACGGCAAGGGCCTGGTGGCGAACTACCAGTTCTACCTGGCCTCGCGCACGTATGCGGAAAAGCATCCCGAGATCCTGCGCATCGTGCTCGAAGAAGTGGCCAAGGTCGATGACTGGGGCCGCAACAATCCGGACGAAGTGGCGACGATTTTGTCGGCGCAGACTGGGCTGAGCAAGGATGTCGTGGCGCTGGCCGCCTCGCGCTATGCGTATGGCGTGAAACCCGTTTCCGTTGACGTCATCGCTTCGCAGCAAAGGGTGGCCGACGCCTTTTCCAGCCTGAAGCTGATTCCGAAACCGATCGTTGTCAAGGACGCGCTGCTGCCGGCGCGCCAGCTCGCTACCAGCACAAAATAAGGAAAAAATATCATGTCATTGAATGTCTTCTGGTTCATCCCCACCCACGGCGACAGCCGCTACCTGGGCACGTCGCAGGGCGCGCGCCCCGTCGATGCCGATTATTTGCGCCAGGTGGCCGTGGCCGCCGACACGCTCGGCTACGACGGCGTGCTGCTGCCCACGGGCCGCTCCTGCGAAGACGCCTGGGTGGTGGCGTCGTCGCTGATCAGCGTGACGCAAAAGCTCAAGTTCCTCGTGGCCGTGCGGCCCGGCCTGTCCACGCCGGGCCTGGCCGTGCGCATGGCGTCCACCTTCGACCGCCTGTCGAACGGGCGTCTCTTGATCAACATCGTCACGGGCGGCGACCAGGGCGAGCTGGAAGCGGACGGCCTGTTTGCCGACCACGCCAAGCGCTATGAAATTTCCGATGAATTCATCAAGGTGTGGCGCGCCACCCTGGCGGGCGAGGGCGGCGCGGCCGGCTACGATTTCGAGGGCAAGCATATCCAGGTCAGAGGCGCGAAAACCCTGTACCCGCCCGTGCAGAAACCGTATCCACCGCTGTATTTTGGCGGCTCGTCGGAGCCCGCGCATGAACTGGCGGCCGAGCAGATGGACGTCTACCTGACGTGGGGCGAGCCGCCCGCCGCCGTCGCCGAGAAAATCGCCGACATCCGCGCGCGCGCGGCAAAAAAAGGCCGCACGGTCCGGTTTGGCATCCGATTGCACGTGATCGTGCGCGAAACGAACGAGGCGGCCTGGCGCGCGGCCGATGAACTGATCAGCCACCTGGACGACGACATCATCGCCAAGGCGCAGGCGGCGTTCGGCAAGATGGATTCCGTGGGCCAGCAACGGATGGCGGCCCTGCATGGCGGGCGGCGCGACAAGCTCGAAGTGTCGCCGAATCTGTGGGCCGGCGTGGGCCTGGTGCGCGGCGGCGCGGGCACGGCCCTGGTGGGCGACGGTCCGACCGTGGTGGCGCGCATGCAGGAATACGCGGACCTGGGCATCGACACCTTCATTTTTTCGGGCTATCCGCACCTGGAAGAATCGTACCGCTTCGCCGAACTGGTGTTCCCGCTGCTGGGCAAGGGCAAGGCCGTGGGTGAGCAGTCACTGACGGGGCCTTTCGGCGAAGTCATGGCCAGCAATATCGTGCCGGCCGCGCCACAGAAAAAGGCGGCCTGAGATGGCGACGGCCACCGTCAAGCATCCGCCCGGCACGCCATGGCGCAATGCATTGGCGCCGTGGGCCTTGCCCGTGGCGCTGCTGCTGGCCTGGCAACTGGCCGCGCAGTGGGGCTGGCTGTCGAGCCGCATCCTGCCCGAGCCGTGGGCCGTGGCGAAAGCCTTCTGGCACCTGGCCGCGTCGGGCGAATTGTGGCTGCACCTGAAAACGAGCTTGTGGCGCGCGACGCTCGGTTTCGCCATCGGCGCGGGACTGGGCTTGCTGCTGGGGCTATTGACGGGCAGCTTCCGCCACGCGGAAACCCTGCTCGACACGACATTGCAAATGGTGCGCAACATCCCGGCCCTGGCCCTGATCCCGCTGGTGATACTGTGGTTCGGCATCGACGAGACGGCGAAACTGTTTCTGCTGGCCGTCGGCGTGTTCTTTCCCGTCTACCTGAACACCTTCCACGGCATCCGCTCGGCCGACCAGGGCTTGATCGAAATGGCGAAAAGCTACGGCTTGTCCGGCTGGCCCCTGTACCGCGACGTGATCCTGCCGGCCGCCATGCCCTCCATTTTAGTTGGCGTGCGCTTTTCGCTGGGTCTCGTGTGGGTGCTGCTGATCGTCGCCGAAACCATCTCGGCGCAGGCCGGCATCGGCTACATGACCATGAATGCGCGCGAATTCCTGCAAACGGACGTGGTGCTGGTGGGGATTTTGCTGTACGCCTTGCTGGGCAAGCTGGCCGATTTATTCTCGCGCCGGCTGGAACGCCACTGCCTGCGCTGGAATCCCGCCTACCGATAATGAGGAAAGAAAAAACCATGCTGCTCGCCCCCATCCAGATCGAAACGGATTTTTTGTCGCACTTCGTGCAGTACGACCCGGCCAGTGCGCCCCCGCAGGCGAAGGTAGCTCCGCAGGCTCCCTTGCAGCGCAGGGGCGTGCCGCTGGAACTGACGAACCTGAGTAAATCCTACACCAGCCGGTCCGTGCTGAACAACGTCGACCTGCAGCTGGAAGCGGGAGAATTCGTCGCCATCGTGGGGCGCAGCGGCTGTGGCAAGAGCACCTTGCTGCGCGCGATCGCGGGGCTGGAAAGCATCGATGAAGGCAGGGTCGCCATCGGCAGCGGCGTGGGCGCGCCCGACATCCGCATCATGTTCCAGGAGTCGCGGCTGCTGCCGTGGAAAACGGTGCTCGACAACGTGGCCTTGGGGCTACCCCGCTCCGTCGGCGCGGCGGCCGCCTCGCTGTGGACGGTGGGCCTGGCCGAGCGGGCGGACGACTGGCCGGCGGCCCTGTCGGGCGGGCAGAAGCAGCGCGTGGCGCTGGCGCGCGCCCTGGTGCACGAACCGCAATTGCTGCTGCTTGACGAGCCCCTGGGGGCGCTCGACGCCCTGACGCGCATCGAGATGCAGCAGCTGATCGAGTCGCTGTGGCTGGCGCGCGGTTTCACGGCCGTGCTGGTGACGCACGATGTGGCCGAAGCGGTGGCGCTGGCCGACCGGGTGCTGCTGATCGAGGAGGGGCGGATCACCCTGGACGTGCGGGTGGACTTGCCGCGCCCCCGTCAGCGCGGCCATGCGGCTTTCGCCGCGCTGGAGCAGGCTATCTTGTCGCGGGTGCTGCAGCAGCAGGGTCAGATGACTGCGCCAGCACGATGAAACCATCGTCATCGACGGTCGCCACGATGTTCTCATAGCTGGCGATGGCCGGATGGCGCGTGGCCAGCGGGTGCGCATGCGTGGCGGTGACCACCATGATTTTCGCTCCCGCCGCTTCGCCCGCCTCGATGCCGACGGACGCATCCTCGAACACCAGGCAATCGACGGGCGCCACGCCCAGTTTTTCCGCCGCCAGCAGGTAGCAATCGGGTTTTGGTTTACCCGCCTTGACGTCTTCCGCCGTCACCATGATGGCGGGAATGGGCATGCCGGCCGCCTTCAGGCGCGCCGTCGCCAGCGCGCGCGGCGCCGAGGTGACGATGGCCCATTGCGCGGGCGGCAGCGACTGTAAAAAGCGCAGCGCGCCCGCGATTTCAATAATCCCTGCCACATCGATGATTTCCGCATCCGTGATGCCCTGCGATTCGCGTTGCGCGTCGATGCCGGGCAAGCGCAGTCTGGCGATGGTATCGACCGAGCGCGCCCCGTGGATGGTGGGTAAAAAGGTCGCTACATCGAGGCCCTGGCGCTGCGCCCAGGTGCCCCAGATGCGTTCGGCGGCGGCGATGGAATTGATGACGGTGCCGTCCATGTCAAACAGAAAAGCCCGATAGCGGCCGGCGGCCGATGGTGGCGGGGGTGAAAACGGCGAGGGCAGTGCGGACATGGCTTCCTTCCGGATGATGGGCTGGAAGCCATTGTAACGGCAGTCGATTTTTATTTCACA
This sequence comes from Janthinobacterium sp. PAMC25594, assembly GCF_019443505.1. Taxonomy (NCBI): domain Bacteria; kingdom Pseudomonadati; phylum Pseudomonadota; class Betaproteobacteria; order Burkholderiales; family Oxalobacteraceae; genus Janthinobacterium; species Janthinobacterium sp. PAMC25594. The sequence continues at coordinate 1,444,124 of NZ_CP080377.1, read as the reverse complement.
GGTAGACCGATTCAAAACGGGCCACGGGCGCGCCATCCTTGAGCAGGATCAGCTTCTCGCCCTCAAGCTGGTAGCCCGTCACGCTGTTCAAGTTGGCCAATACCGCGCTTTCCAGCTGCATCAGGGGCGGCGGGCAGGCCATGCGCGTGCCGGCCAGTTGCGTGAAACGCAGGGCCGTGCCAGCCAGCGTATAGCCACCCATCACGCGGTTGCAGCCCGTAAAACCCTGGACCTTGCCATCGTCGGTGAGGGTGATGCGCACTTCGCGCTCCTGCTGCGGCGCCATCGTCACCGGGGCGCCATCGAGCTGCGTCAGCTTCCAGTAGGTATTCGTCAGGCTGGCCTGCGGCGCCAGGCCGTTGTCTGGCCTGGCGCTGTCGGACGTGGCGGCGCAGCCGCCGGCCATGGCGATGGCGGCGGCGAGGGACAGGTATTTGAGACGATGCGTCAGGCGATGCAGCATGGGATGCTCCTGTGAGGGGGGATGCCCGCACATTAGCAGATTTTTCGTGCCGGCCAGCGTACCGTAGCGGCGATTGCTTTCCATTTTGCCAGCCTTGGCATTAAACTCATGCTTTCTGCTGTTTCAACCTTGATCGGGGAGCCGGGCCGATGCTGCAAGCGCAAACGCTGGATAATCGACTGGTCGCCACCACTGGCGACGACGTGCTGGTCGACCGCATCGTGCCCGGCGCGCCGCTGGTCATCGCCTTCGGCTTCGTTTCGTGGACCACGCGCCCCGCCTTCGATTTTTATGGACGCCTGAGAAAACTGGAGCAGGTCAGCGGCCAGCATCTGAACAAAATCCTCGTGCGCGATTCGGGCAATGCCTGGTATCACCGCCAGATCGCGGGCCTGGGTAATCACGTGGATGAAACGGCGCAGGCCCTGCGCGAGCTGGTGCGCCGCATCGCGCCAAGCCAGGTCACTACCCTGGGCCAGTCCATGGGCGCATACGCGGCCGTCATGTTTGGCTTGCTGCTGGACGTGCAGCAGATCGTCGCCTTCGGTCCGTTGTCCTTCCTCGACGTGCGGCAGGCGCGTTTGTATCACGAGCTGCGCTGGCTGCCCGTGATGGAGTCGCTGGCGCAGGATCCACCGCCGTCCGGCTATTACGACCTGGCGTCCCTGTGCCGCGCCAGGGCGACCGAGCATACGCAGCTGCACCTGCTGTTCGGCACGCGGCCTGACGCGGCCAGCTCTGGCGCCAGTGCCAGCGAATCGGTGAATCTCGACGCCATGCACGCGCAGCGCCTGGCCGCCTTCGGCCGCTGCACCCTGCACCCGTTTCCCCAGTCGGGCCACGCGGTGGTGCAGCACCTGATCGACACCAAACGGATCAACGGCTTGCTGGCCCGCTGCATACTCGGTCTCACGCTGGAAGATGAACCGATGCCGGAGATCGGCGCCGCCTGGCAGGACTGGGTGGCGGAAAACCTGCGTTTGGGCTGCGCCCGCGAACAGCTGGTCGCGGTGCTGCAGCAGCACGGCTTTTCGCCGGCCAGCAGCATGGCGGCCGTGGAGGCGGCCCGCGCCGCGCCGAAAGCTCCATGACGCCGCAGTTCGAACTCGACACCCTGAAAATCCGCCTCGCCGCGCCTGAACTGGCGGCGCTCGACTTGCGCGTGCGCGTGCAGCGCGCGCTGCGCCAGCTGATACTCGATGGCGTGCTGGCGCCCGGCCTGCGCCTGCCGGCCACGCGCGCGCTGGCGCAATCGCTGGGCGTGTCGCGCGACACGGTGGAAATGGCGTACGCGCAGCTGCGTCTCGATGGCTACATCGAGCGGCAGACGGGATCGGGCAGTTTCGTGTCGGCGACGATAGGCGCGAGCTTGCTGGGCAAGTCGTCTTCGGCATTGCGGCCCGCGTCCGCGCAGCCGGTGGCCCTCAGCATGCGCGGCGCGCAGATTCTCGCCAGCGGCGGCGTGGCCGACCAGCAGAGCGTGAAGGCGTTTGCCACGGGCTTGCCGGAAACGCGCGCCTTTCCCCTCGCCGTGTGGGAGCGCTTGCGGCGCCAGGCGGCCAGCGAACACCAGGCCGGCGTCCTGCTGCACGGCGACCCGCAAGGCGCGGAGCCTTTGCGGCAAGCCATCGCCGACTATGTCAACCTGGAGCGGGGCGCGCGGGCCACGGCGGATCAGGTGCTGGTCTTGAGCAGCACGCGCCAGGCCCTGTACCTGTGCGCGCAGGTGCTGGCCGACGCGCATGGCCCGATATTGATGGAAGATCCCGGCTATTTTGGCGCGCGCAAGGCGTTCGAGATGGCGCAATTGCAGGTGCTGCCCGTGCCGGTCGACGCGCAGGGCTTGTCCATCGACCACCTGCGCGCGGACCGCAGCGGCGCCAACACGGTGTACGTCACGCCGTCGCATCAATACCCGACGGGCGCCACGCTGACACTGGAGCGCCGCCTGGCCCTGACGGCCTGGGCTGTGGAACGCCAGGGCTGGATCATCGAGGACGATTACGACAGCCAGTTTCACTATGCGGGCTTGCCGACGGCTTGCGTGCAGGGGCTAGACACACAGCAGCGCACGATCTATCTGGGCACCTTCGCCAAGTCGCTGTATCCGGGCCTGCGCATCGGCTACATGGTGCTGCCGCCCGCGCTGGTGACGCCGATGACCTATGCGCGCAGCATCCTCGATGGTCACACGCCGCAACTGGATCAGCTGACACTGGCCCGTTTCATCGCGGACGGCCATTTCGCGGCCCATGTGCGCGCCATGCGCAAGGTCTATGCCGTGCGCCGCGACGCGATGGCGCAGGCCGTGCGGCGCCACTTGCCGCACGTGGTCACGGCGCAGCTGCCGCCGGGCGGCTTGCAGATGCCATGTTTGCTGCACGAGGGCAGGGACGAGCTGGAAACGCTACGCCGGGCGGCCCAGGCGGGCATCGTGCTGCCCGGTCTGAGCCGGCTGTATGCGACGCCGCCGGCCCGTGGCGGCTGGCTGCTGGGCTTTGCGGCGCTCACGCCGCACGAGATCGACAGCGGCATCGTCCGCCTGGCGCGCGCCTTGGGCTGATGCCGTCAAAGTGGTCTGTTATATGTGTTTGAATTGGACTGCTTGAGCAGTCCATATGGCCATTAAGATGCTCCCTTTCAATGGCAGGGGCATACACATGACAACCACCACCACAACAACCGCCGCCATGGCCGACCGGCTGCGCTGGCGCGATCTTGCGGCCCCCACGCTGGCCGCCTGCATCTCCGTGTTCGTCAACTATGGCGGCACCTTCGTGCTGGTGTTTCAGGCGGCCCAGCTGGCCCAGCTGAGCGCGGCGCAGACGGCATCCTGGGTCTGGTCGCTGAGCATCGGCGTGGGCGTGACGGGCATCTGGCTCAGCTATCGCTACCGCGCGCCCATCATCACGGCCTGGTCCACACCCGGCGTGGCCTTCCTGGCCACCGTCATGCCGCACACGCCGTATGCCGAGGTGATCGGCGCCTACATGGTGTCGGCCATCGCCTTCATTCTGCTGGGCATGTCCGGCGCCTTCGAGCGCCTGGTGCGGCTGATTCCTGGCGGCATCGCGGCCGGTTTGCTGGCCGGCATTCTGCTGCAGTTCGGCGTGAATGCGTTTGGCGGCGCCAGCGCCGACCCGCTGCTGGTGGCGGTGCTGCTGCTGTCGTACGCCGTGCTGCGCCGCTTCACGGCACGCTTTGCCGTGGTGGGCATCATGCTGATCGGCCTGGCACTGCTGCTGGCGCAGGGGCGCATCGATGCGCACGGCATCGAACTGGCCCTGGTCGCGCCCGTCTTCGAGATGCCGCGCTTTTCCGTGGCGTCGCTCTTGGGCGTGGCGCTGCCCCTGTTCCTGATCACCTTGACGGGGCAATACATGCCCGGCATGCTGGTGCTGCGCAATGACGGTTACCCCGTCAGTGCCAATCCCATTTTGACGGTGACGGGACTCGGTTCGCTGCTCATGGCGCCGTTCGGCGCGCACGCCTTCAACGTGGCCGCCATCACGGCCGCCATCTGCACGGGCAAGGATGCCCATGCGGACCCGTCGAAACGCTATGTCGCGGGGCTGGCGTGCGGCGTGCTGTACATCCTGGTGGGCATCTTCGGCGTCACCCTGGCCAGCCTGTTCATGGTCTTGCCGCGCAGTTTTATTACGGCGCTGGCGGGCCTGGCCCTGCTGGGCGCCATCGGCAACAGCCTGGCACAGGCGATGGCGGACGTGCGCATGCGCGAAACGGCGCTGATCACTTTCCTGGCGACGGCGGCGAACGTGACCTTGCTGGGCGTGGGCGGCGCCCTGTGGGGGCTGGCGGCCGGCCTGGCGGCGCATGGGCTGATGCATGGCTGGCGCAAGGCGGCTTGACGGCGGCATAGCCATTTTGCCAGCCGCCGCATACAATTGCTGCGCCCGTGCCCGTTGGCACCGTACTTTTCCCGATGTGAACGATGGCCGAGTTGAGCTCCCTGGCGCATGGCCTGGCGATTTTTGCGCTGGCCGCCGGCTGGGTGTGAATGTTTATTAATTAATGAAAAGCGAGAAAGCGATGCCTGTCAGCTCCTACCTGAATACCCGTCCCGTCGTGGGCGAGCGCGTCTACCTGCATGACACGGCGCAAGTGATTGGCGATGTGCAGATCGGCGACGACTGCTCCATCTGGTGCAACAGCGTGCTGCGCGGCGACGTCAACCGCATCGTCATCGGCGAGGGCAGCAATATCCAGGACTTTTCCATGGGCCATGTGTCGCACAAGAATGCGGCCAAGCCCGACGGTTCGCCCTTGACCATCGGCAAGTACGTGACCATCGGCCACTCCGTGATTTTGCATGGCTGCACCATTGGCGACGAATGCCTGATCGGCATGGGCAGCATCGTCATGGATGACGTGGTGGTGGAAAAACACGTGATGCTGGGCGCGGGCAGCCTGGTGTCGCCGGGCAAGGTGCTGGAAAGCGGCCATCTGTACGTGGGCCGGCCCGCCGCCAAGGTGCGTGCGCTGACGGACGCCGAGATCGCCTACCTGCGCTATTCGGCCGAGCATTACGTACGCGTCAAAAACAATTACCTGGCCGGTGGCGACGCCGCCTGATTGTCGGCATGATCGAGGCGGCGCAGTTCCGGGCGCGGCGCCAGGTCTTGCGGCAGGCGCAGGCCGGACACCAGGCCCATGCGTTGCCACAGCAGCAAGACCCACCAGCCCGGGTCCCATTCGCCCGGCAGCAGGCCCAGCCTGGCCGAGCCCGGATACGCGTGGTGGTTGTTGTGCCAGCATTCGCCCATGGTCAGCAGCGACGTCAGGCGGATATTCCTGCCTTGCACGGCGGCGCCATCGACATGGAAGTGCATTTGCCCATGGTTGTGGGCGAAGTAGCCGATCAGCCAGTGACCGAGCACGCCGGCGCTGACCCGCGCGCACACTCCCCAGCAGACGAAGCCCCAGCCACCCCAGGCGTAGAACAGCACGGCCCACGGCAGTTGCTGCAGCATCCAGGTGGCTTCCAGAAAACGGTAAAAACGGTCGTGCCCGATGCGCGGCTCGATGGCGACGTGCGGCGGATGGTCGAGGTCCAGGCGGCAGTGTAATTGCCACCAAGCATCGCGCCAGAAACCGGCGCCGTGGCGCAAATAGGGGTGACAGTCGGGCAGGCGCTGGGCATAGTCGCGCAGTTCGTGCTGGCGAAGCAGGCCCAGCGGGCCACTGAGTCCCACCAGCACACCCAGGTAGACGAGTACATATTCCAGCCATGTTGGGCAATGAAAGCTGTCGTGGATCAGTTTGCGGTGGCTGCCCAGCGAGTGGCCGAACAGCAGGACGATGGCCGTGCCGCTGACAAACAGCAGCAGGCCGGTCCAGCTGAAGAAAAACAGGGCGCCCGTCACGGCGCCGGCCAGCATGGCCATCAGCCACAGCGAGGGCAGAGGCGCGTAGCGCACCGCGCCGTCGAGCACGCTGCCGGCGTGCGTGGCGCGGACGCGGTGGCTGTCCAGGCTGACTGCGGACATCAATCCTTGGGGGCGGACGACGGTTGCGTGTACTTGTCGAAGTTGGTGATGTAGTCGTTGAAGTTGTCGGTCAGCATGCGCTTGTACTGTTCCGTGAAGAAGGCCACGGCGCCTTCCTTCTCTTCCTGCATCTTGGCCACGTCGTTGCTCTTGCTGGCGACGAGGAAGGCGTTGAAGCGGGCGGCCGCGTACAGCAGCGAGGTGGCTACTTCATTGCCGCCGCTATGCTGGCATTGCTCGTTGGCCAGGGCGATGACCTGGTCGGCGCGTTCCCAGAATTCCGGGCCCGGTGCTGGTTTTGTTGTTGGTGTGTTCATGAAAATCCCTATGAAAGTGCGCGCCAGTCTACACAGGGGGCCGCGGGCTGTCCAGCCGCGCGGCTGCCGGTCAGGACGCCTGCAGGATCTGTTCCAGCAAAATGGGCAGCGGCTGGCGGATGTCGAGCACGATGCCGGCCTCGTCCGCTTGCAGGGGCTGCAGGGTGGCCAGCTGGCTGTCGAGCAGGCTGGGCGGCATGAAATGGCCGGGACGCTGCATGCGGCGCTCCAGCACGGCGCGCGGGCCGTCCAGGTGGACAAGGCGCAGGGCCGGGTCGCCTTCGCGCAGCACGTCGCGGTAGGCGCGCTTCAGGGCCGAGCAGGAGACGACCAGGCCGCCGCCTTGCGCGCGGGCCGTGGCGATCCGGTCGCGCAGGGCGGCCAGCCAGCCGGCCCGGTCGGCATCGTCGAGCGCGATGCCGGCCGCCATCCTGGCCACGTTTTCCGGGGAATGCACGTCGTCGCCTTCCACGTAGGGCACGTGCAAGGCGTCGGCCAACAGGCCGCCGACGGCGCTCTTGCCGCAGCCGGAGACGCCCATCACGACCCAGCGCGCGGCGGGCATACCCACGCTCAAGGCGCCGAGACGATGACGGTGACGCGGCGGTTTTCCGCCTGGCCAGCCTTGGTGGCGTTCGAGGCCACGGGCTTGCTCATGCCCAGGCCCTTGACGACGATATTGCCGCGTGGAATGCCGGCCACGCCCATCGCATCGGCCACCACGTTGGCGCGCGCCAGCGACAGCTTGTTGTTGAGCAGTTCGGCACCTTCGTTGTCCGTATGGCCTTCCACGCGCATGTGGGTGATGCCCACTTTCAGCAGGGCGGCGCTGATTTTCTGGATGGCGGCCCGGCTCGGCGCCGTCAGGCTGGAAGCGCCGAAATCGAACAGCAGCTTGTCGGTAAAGCTCAGTTCCCAGCCTTCGTCCGTCTGGTTGAAACCTTGTTCCTTCAGGGTGGCGACTTGTTCGGCGTTGAACAGCGGTTTTGTCTCTGGCGTGCTCTGGCAGGCGGCCAACAGGCCCAGCATGAACAGACCGAGGAAGCCGCGGCGTAATTGCTTGTAGATGAATTGCATGGTGTTGCTCCTTGGTTCAGGGGTGAGTGTGGAGGTGCGGGGGTTGCGGCAGGCGCGCCACCTGGCGCGTGCCGCGCTGCGCCTGCTTGGCGCGGTACATGGCTTCGTCCGCCGCGCCCACCAGCGAGACGGCGTCGATGGCGTGATCGGGGAAGACGGCCACGCCGATGGTCAGCGAGCTGACGATGCTGTTGCCGGTAGGCAGTTCAATGGCTTGCGCCATGGCGGTGATGATGTTGTCGGCGATGTGCATGGCGTCGCTGCTGTTGCGCAGCGGCTTGAGCAGGATGGCAAATTCGTCGCCGCCCAGGCGCGCCACCAGGTCGCCCTCGCGCAATTGCTGCTTGATGCGCGCGGCGATCGTCACCAGCACGCGGTCGCCCGAGGCATGGCCAAACGTGTCGTTGATGTACTTGAAGCGGTCGCTGTCGAGGAACAGCACGGCCACCTTGCCATTGCCGATGCGCGCTTCGAGGATGGCGCGTTCCAGTTCCGCTTCCATGAAGGCGCGGTTCGACAGGCCCGTCAGGCTGTCGTGGTTGGCGCGGTGCGACAGCGAGGCGTGTTCCTTTTGCAGATGGCTTTGCCACGCTTCCAGTTCGTCGAGCAGGGCGTTGAAGTCGTCATTGATCTGGTTCAGTTCGGCGATGTTGGCGGGCGGCACGCGCAATTCGAACGAGCGGTCGCGCCGCACGCGGTGGGCCGTTTCCGCCAGGTGGCGCAGGGGCGAGGTGATTTCTGTTTCCATGCGGCGCGACAGGCGCACGGCGACGACCAGGCTCAGCACGAGGCAAGCGAGCAGGCAGGACAGTCCGCTCAGCAGGAAGGGCAGCAGGCTGCGGCTGTGCGGCACCAGCTTGATGCTGCCGATGGCCTGCTCATTGCGCATGATGGGGAAGGTCAGCGAATCGGGCAGTATCCAGCCCGTCAGCGCGCGTTCGATGGAGTAGCGCGTGCCGTGCTGACCCCGTTCCCAGCGGGCCAGCACCTTGCCGGCCATGTCGCTCACTTGCGCCTGGTCAACATCTTCATTGACGCCAATCAAGGCCAGCGCTTCCCTGGCGGCCATGGAGTCGCCAAAGACGACGGCCCCTTCCACCGTGTAGCTCATCGAGCGGGCCACCAGGCGCAGGTTCTGGTCCGAATACACGCGCAAGGCCAGCAGCGCCACGGCCGTCAGGGTCAGGCCGGCCGCCAGCACGGCGATCAGCGACACGCTCAGGTGGGCGCGCCGCAGCACGCTGTCGAGCGTGGGGCGGGGCTGGCGGGCAGATTTATTGCTCATGCGGGCGCTCATGGCGGCGCTGCCTTGCGACGTGCAATTTGCAAGGCGTTCGGATGCACGCGCAGGCCGCTGCGGGCGATGGCGTCGAGGTTGACGTCAAAACCGATCTGCGCGTCGTTCAGGCGCAGGCAGAACATGGTGCCCACGCTGCAGGACGTGCCAGGTTCGGCGACCGATAAAATCGGTTTGCCGATGATCTGCGCCAGCAGGTGTTCGCGCTCTCCCTCGGGCAGGCTGCCCAGGTAGATGACGTCGCAGTCGCCGGCAGCGGCGGCCGCCGCCGGGACTTTCACGCGGATGCGCTGGCCCAGGCTGGAGGCGGGTTTGTCGACGATGGCCGCCCCGTAGCGGGGGGCACCGAGCATGCAGACGCGCACTTCCGGATGCGCCACGGGCCAGCGCACATAGCTGATGATGCCAAACAGGACCTGGGCCACTTCGGCCGGCCGTCTGGCGTCGGCCGCCGCGCCCGTCTGCGCCCACGCCGCGACCGGCGCCAGCACGCCGATGGCGAACAGCGAGGCCAGCAGCGAGGTCAGCAGCACGGGCAGGGCGGGCGGCGCGCAGCGCTGCCGGTGGCGGGGGGAGGAGGGCACGGCGTCGGGTATCTTTATGCAGGTCGGGCGGCTATTCAAATTCTTACTCAACAACACAGACTGTACGGAAGTCCATGCTGAAAGTAAATCATGGCGCTATGCCATGCAATCTTGCATTATAAACACGAATGCTGAAACTTGCATTCTTTACCATGAGAATTGACTGATCGACACTATTGCCGTGCAACAGAGTGTTGCTATTCTTCCAGTGTCGCTTCCAGCAAGTCGATTTCGCGCAGCAGGCGCAAATGGATGGTGTCGTCCAGTTCGCCCGAGATGCGGCGGCGGTACAGTTCATCGCGTTCCGCGTTCAGCGCTTCCAGGCGCAGCGCCCGTTCGGCCTTGGCCAGTTCCTGCAGCCGCGTCGCCTCGTCGTTGCTGCTTTCGCCGTACGCGAGGCGGCGCCGGTAGGCTTCGATCAGGCGGTTGGCCGCCTCGGTGACGACTTGCTGCTTGTCATTCTTGTCGATGCCTTCGCACACTTTTTCCAGCCGCGCGATGGCCGCTTCGGCGGCGGCGGCGCGGGCATCGCGCTCTTCCGTCGAGCGGCGCGCGGGCGGCGCGAACACCAGGCCCTTGGTCAGCAGGGGCAGGGTGACGCTGGCCAATATCAGCGACAGCAAAATCACCCCCATGGCCAGGAAGATGACCAGGTCGCGCGCGGGGAAACGATTTCCGTCAGGCAAGAACAACGGCAGGGTCAGGATGCCGGCCAGGGTCAGCGCGCCGCGCACGCCCGCAAACGAGGCCACCAGCAGCAGGCGCAGGCTGGGGCGGGCCAGCAGCGCCGCGTCCTTCGGTTCGCCGGCCATTTTCTTGTGGTGCTTGAACAGGGTCAGTTTCATCGAGATGAAGACCCAGATGAAGCGCATGAAGGTCAGCCCCACCGTGATGGCGACGACGAACAGGGGCAGTTTCCAGGCGCTGCCGGCGCCCACTTCCATGGAGGCGGCGGGCAAGCCGGCCACGGTGGTGGGCAGTTGCGCGCCCAGCATGACGAAGATCACGCCATTCAAGACCAGTTGCACGGTATCCCACACGGCCTTGCGCTGGGTGCGCGTGGCGGCCAGCGGGCGGCCGATCAGGTCTGCGTAATGCATGGACACGCCCGCCGTGGCGGCGGCCAGGATGCCCGAGCCGTGGATTTGTTCGGCGCCCAGGTAGGCGGCGAACGGAATCAGGATGCTGATGAGGATTTGCAGGCCCGGTTCCTCACCGACCTTGCTCACCAGCCATTTATTCGCCAGGCCCACGCCCCACGAGATGGCCAGGCCGATGACGATGCCGCCGCCCGCTTCCTGCAGGAAACTCAGCGAAGCGGCGCCGATGGAAAAGCCGCCCGTCATCATGGCGCCGACGGCAAACGTGAAGCAGACCAGGCCCGAGGCGTCGTTGAGCAGGGATTCGCCTTCGAGGATGTGCATCAGGCGCGGCGGAATCGGATTGCCGGCCGCGATCGCCGACACGGCCACGGGGTCCGTCGGCGAGAGGATGGCGCCCAGCGCGAAGGCGACGGCCAGCGGCACGCTGGGAATCAGCCAGTCGATGAAGAAACCCATGCCCAGCACGGTAAACAGCACCAGGCCGATGGCCAGCATCAGGATCGAGCGCGCATCGGAAAAGAAGGCGCCCTTGGGAATGCGCCAGCCATCGAGAAACAGCAGCGGCGGGATGAAAAGCAGGAAGAAAATGTCGGGATCGAGCGGCACTTGCACGCCAAACAGGGCCAATCCCGTGCCGCCGGCGATCTGGATCAGGGGCAGCGGCAGCTTGACCCAGCGCGAGCGGGCGAGAAAGCCGCACAGGACGACGGTCAAGACGAGGATGAGGATGATGGTAACGGTATGCATGAAGGAGCGGCGGCGTGCTGAAACGCTGATTATAAGGCGCAGTCCGCCCGCGGCGTTGCCTGCGTGTCATTGCGTACATACAACAAGTCACAATCGCGGTAAGATTGCCCCTATCATTGTCATAATCCGCCCTGTTGCCGCCGTCCGTGCGCGGCAGGCGCGTGCTTAGCCTTTTATCGGACTCCTGTTTTGCTCAAAAAGATTTTCACCGGCCTGCTGCTGTCGCTGGCATTGCTCATCGTGGCGGCCCTGGCTGCCTACTTGTATTACTGGCGCCCCGCGCTGGCGCCCATCGATCCGCCTGCCGCCACGGCCTTTTCCCCGCAAGTGGTGGAGCGGGGCCGCATCCTGGCCGGCATGGGCAATTGCGCCGCCTGCCATACGGCCCAGGGCGGCGCCGACTACGCGGGCGGCAATGGCCTGGCCACGCCGTTCGGCACGATTTATGCCACGAATATCACGCCGGACCGGCAGACGGGCATCGGCCGCTGGTCGCTGGCCGCCTTCCAGCGGGCCATGCGCGAAGGCGTGGGCCGCGATGGCGCGCATTTGTTTCCCGTCTTTCCGTACACCCACTTCACGCTCGTTTCCGACGCGGACCTGACGGCCTTGTACGCGTATTTCATGACGCGCCCGCCCGTGTATGCGGTCGCGCCCGCCAACAGCGTGCCGTTCCCCCTGAACCTGCGGCCCTTGCAGGCGGGCTGGAAGTTGCTGTTTTTCAAGCCGGCCAGGTATCAGCTTGACCCCGCGCAAGGGCTGGACTGGAACCGGGGCCGCTACCTGGCCGAGGGCCTGGCCCATTGCGCCGCCTGCCACACGCCGCGCAATGCGCTGGGCGCCGAGCTTGCCGGCTCGTCGTATCTGGGCGCTTCCATCGATCACTGGTATGCGCCGGCCTTGACCAGCGCCAATACGGCACCGTTGCCGTGGACGCAGGACGAGCTGTACGCCTTCCTGCGCACGGGGGCGACGGCCTTGCACGGCGTGGCGGCCGGCCCCATGTCGGCCGTCGTGCACGAAGGCATGGGCGCGTCGCCCGACGGCGATATCCGCGCGCTGGCCACGTATTTTGCCGGCGTGGCCGGCGTAGAGCAACGCCAGGTCGATACCGATACCGTCGTGAAAGCCGGCATCGCCCGCTCGCAGCGCGTCAGCCTGGTCGACAATGACCGAGGCGCCAGCCTGTACGTGGCCGCCTGCGCATCGTGCCATTCGAACAGCGATGGAAAACCCACAGCCCTGCGTCCGGAACTGAGCCTGAACAGCGCCGTCAGCGCGCCCGATCCCGCCAACCTGATCCAGGTGATATTGCACGGCATCAGCAAGGATGACGCCATGCCCGGCGTGCTGATGCCCGGCTTTGCCTCCTCGCTGACGGACAACGACGTGGCCCAGCTGGCCGCCTATCTGCGCCGCAGCCGCAGCACCCAGCCGGCCTGGACGAACCTGGAAGCGGCCGTGGCGCGCGCGCGCGCCGGCAAGTAATTCTTGAAAGTGTCTTAAATATTTATGTATAACATTACCGTCAATGGCCAGCCCTTCGGCACCGAGACCGACGCCGAGACGCCCCTGCTGTGGGTGTTGCGCGACGAAGCCCATTTGAAAGGCACGAAGTTTGGCTGCGGCATCGGCATGTGCGGCGCCTGCACCGTGCACGTGGATGGCCGCGCCATGCGCTCGTGCATCACGCCGATTGCCGCCGTGGCCGGTTGCGCCATCACCACCATCGAAGGCCTCTCGCCCGATGGCACGCACCCGCTGCAGCGCGCGTGGCTGGCCACGCAGGCGCCCCAGTGCGGCTATTGCCAGTCGGGCCAGATCATGCAGGCGGCCACCTTGTTGAAAGACTATCCGCAGCCGACGGATGCGAATATCGATGCCGTCATGAGCGGCAACCTGTGCCGTTGCATGGCGTATGTACGGATCCGCAAGGCAATTAAACTGGCGGCCGGCATGCAGGAGGCGCCCCGTGTTTAAGCTGCCGAAAGAACATTCTGCTGCCCGCCCCAGTTCGCTGGGACGGCGCGGCTTCCTGATCGCCGCCGCCGGCACGGGGTTTACGCTGGCCTTCTTGCGCGCGGACAGCTCCTTGGCCGCCGGCAAGGCGGCGTCCGCGCCGCCCGTCAAGCCTGCCGCGCCCGTGTTCGACCCCAGCATCTGGTTCCAGATCGGCCGCGACGGCATCGTCACCGTGAATATCGCCAAGGCGGAAATGGGCCAGCACATCGGCACGGCCCTGGCGCGTATCGTGGCCGAGGAGCTGGAAGCGGACTGGAGCAAGGTGCGCCTGCATTACGTGGACACGGACCCGAAATGGGGCTTGATGGTCACGGGCGGCAGCTGGTCCGTCTGGCAGAATTTCGATCCGCTCAGCCGTGCCGGCGCGGCTGGTCGCCTCGCGCTGGTCGAGGAGGGCGCGCGCCTGCTGCGCGTGCCCGTCTCCGCCTGCCACGCCCGGCTCGGTGTCGTGCATGGCCGGGGACGCTCGATCAGCTATGGCGACATCGTGCGCCGTGGCAAGCTGGCGCGCCAGTACACGCCCGGGCAATTGCAAGCCATCGTGCTGAAGACGCCGCAGCAGCGCAGGCTGATCGGCCAGCAGGTGCAGGCGCTCGACATCCCCGCGAAAATCGATGGCACGGCCGTGTACGGCATCGATGCGGAAATCGAGGGCATGCTGTATGCGCGCCCGAAGATCCCGCCCACGCGCTACGGCTCGAAAGTCGTGTCCATCGATGATACGGCCGCGAAAAAGGTCAAGGGCTACTTGCGCTCGTTCGCCTTGCAAGACCCCAGCGGCACGGTGCCCGGCTGGGTCATGGTGGTGGCCGACACGTATGCGGCCGCCATGCGCGCGGCCGACCTGGTGCAGGTGAAATGGCGGGCCGGTGCGGCGGCCCACGTGTCGGAGCAGGATATCGTCAACTATGCGGGCAAGCAGCTGGCCGATGCCGGCCTGGGCGCCCGCGTGGTCGATGATGATGGCGTGGAACAAGCGTTCAACGATGCCAGCCTGCAACTGGAACGCCATTACACGACCAGCACCGTGCTGCATTTCCAGCTGGAACCGGTGAATGCGCTGGCGCAGGAAATCGACGGCGTCTGGCATATCCATGCGGGCAATCAATGGCAATCGTTGATCCTGCCCGTGCTGGCGCAGGCGTTGAAGGTGCCGGAGAGCAAGGTCATGCTGCACACCTATCTGCTCGGCGGCGGCTTCGGGCGGCGCCTGAATGGCGATTATTGCGTGCCGGCCGCGCTGGCGGCGCAAGCCGTGGGGCGGCCCGTCAAGATGATTTGCACGCGGTCCGACGATGCGCGTTTCGATTCGCCCCGTTCGCCATCCGTGCAGCATGTGCGCATGGCGTTCGACGAGGCCGGCAAGGTGTCGGCGATGGTGCACGAAGCGAGCGCGGGCTGGCCCACGCAAGCGATGATTCCCGCCTTCCTGGCCAAGGATAAGCAGGGCCATCCGTACGATCCGTTCGCCATCGCCGGCGCCGACCACTGGTACACGGTGGGTGCGCAGCGCGTGCGGGCCGTGTCGAACGACCTGGCCAACAGCAGTTTTCGCCCCGGCTGGCTGCGTTCCGTGGGTCCCGGCTGGACGAATTGGGCTGTGGAAAGTTTCATGGACGAGGCGGCGCAGGCGGCCAAGGTCGATCCGCTGGCGTTTCGCCTGTCCTTGCTGCAGGCGACGGGGCGCAACGCGGGCAGCGCGCCGAACGCCGTCGGCGGCGCCGCGCGCCTGGCCCACGTGCTGCGGCGGGTGGCGGACAAGGCGGGCTGGGGCACGGCCATGCCGCCCGACACGGGCCTGGGCATCGCCGCCACGTTTGGCCAGGAGCGCGACATGCCCACCTGGACGGCCTGCGTCGCGCGGGTGAAAGTGGACCGCAGCACTTGCATGGTGAAAGTCGAAAAGCTGTTCATGGTCATCGATGCGGGCAGCATCGTCGACCCCGATGGCGCGCTGGCGCAGGCGGAAGGGGGCGCGCTGTGGGGCGTGAGCATGGCCTTGCATGAAGGCACGGCTTTCCTCAACGGCGAAGTGAAGGATACCAACCTGAATACCTACACGCCCCTGCGCATGGCCGACGTGCCCGAGCTCGACATCGAATTCGTCGCCAGCACGGCGACGGCGACGGGCATGGGCGAGCCGCCCACGACGGCCGTGGCGCCAGCGATTGGCAACGCCATCTTCGCCGCCGTGGCCTCGCGCGTGCGGCATTTGCCGATCCGCCCCGATGCCGTGCTGAAGGGGCTGGACCGGCACGGCGCCGTCTGATGCGGGCGTGGGGCAAATTTGACGTGCGCCGCGCGTGAACGGACGCAGGCTGGTACACTGAGAATTGCCGCTCAGGGCGCGCAGGCGGCGCCCGGTCCGGCAAGATCAGAGCAAAATCAGCGCGATGTCAGCTTAATTCCAGCTCGATAGCGGAGGCAGCCATGCAAGAACAATTTGTCAGCATCACGGCCGATGAACTTCAAATGGACGGCGTGCTTGAAATGCCCGAGCGGCCCGTGGGCATCGTCCTGTTTGCCCACGGCGCTGGCGCCGATAGCGACTACCTGGGCGCCTCCAGCCACGCCACTTCCCAGGATTTTTTGCGAGCGGGCATCGCCACCCTGCGCTTCGACCAAGGCGGTGTCGCGCCCGGCGGCGGCGGCGATGGTCACGCGTACTTCGTGCGCAGCGATATCGTGCTGCTGGCGCGCCAGCTGGAAAAAGCCCTGGGCTGGCTGCAGGTCGACCCTTCCACGCGGCGCTTGCCCTGCGGCCTGTATGGCTATGGCACCAGCGCCGCCGTGGTGATGCAACTGGCGGCCTGGCGCAGCGCGGAAATCGCCGCACTGGCCGTCTGTGATGGCCAGGTGGAAATGGCGGGCAAGGCGGCGCTGGAAAACGTGCGCGTGCCATCGTTGCTGATCGTGGGCGGGCGTGACCCCGACGTGGCCGGCCTGAACCGCATGGCGTTTGCCACCTTGCGCTGCGACAAGCAGCTGGAACAGATCGCCGCCCCAGGCGGCCCCGACACGCGCCACCAGGCGGCCCTGCTGGCTACCGACTGGTACACGAGGCATTTCAACGGGCATACCAGTACGGCGCAGTAGGGCAGCAGGTCAGGCGGCGCGCAAGTTCCTCGCATGGAAGCGCACGTGCTCTTCCATGAAGCTGGCGATAAAGTAATAGCCGTGGTCATAGCCGGCATGGCGGCGCAGCCGTAATGGCTGGCCGGCGTCGCGGCATGCCGCTTCGAACACCTCGGGGTACAGTTGCTCCGGTAAAAACTTGTCGGCCAGGCCCTGGTCGATCAAGATGCCGTTAGGAAATAGTGCCGGCTTGCCTTGCTGGCCGCGCATCAGCGCGCTGGCATCGTACTGCTGCCAGCTGGCTTCGTCCTTGCCCAGGTAGCCCGTAAACGCTTTCTTGCCCCATGGGCACTGGCTCGGCGCGGCGATGGGGGCGAAGGCGGAGACGGAGCGGAATAGGTCTGGGTTGCGCAAGGCCAGCACCAGCGCGCCATGGCCGCCCATCGAGTGGCCGAAGATGCCCGTGCGTTGCGCATCGATCGCCAGTTCCTGTTCCAGCAGCGCGCGCAGTTCCAGCAGGTAGCTATACATCCGATAGTGGCTGCTCCACGGCGCTTCGGTGGCGTCGACGTAAAAGCCGGCGCCCGCGCCGAAATCCCAGGCATCCGTCTCGCCCGCGATGTTGGCGCCACGGGGGCTGGTGTCGGGCGCGATCAGGATCAAGCCTTCTTCGGCCGCCACGCGCTGCGCGCCACCCTTGATCATGAACGTTTCTTCCGTGCACGTCAGGCCCGCCAGGTAAAACAGGGCGGGGCGTTTGGTGCTGATCGTGGCGCCTGGTGGCGTATCCGGAATGAAAGCCGAGAAACGCATGGGCAAGCCGATGGCGTGCGCGTCGTGGCGATAAAAGCGTTGTACGCCGCCAAAACAGGCGTGTTCACTCAACAGTTCCAGCATGAATTCTCCTCGTTAATGCCACAGTATAGCCAGAGTGGCGCAGGGCCGGCACGGCATCAGCCCAGCATGGCCGCTAACGCAGGCAGGATGTCCTGTGCCGGCGCTTCTGCCTTGAAGGCCAGCAAAGGGTCGGCGCGCGTCTTGCCCAGGTTGATGGCGGCCACGGGCTTGCCCGTTTCGGCCGCCATGCGGCACAGGCGAAAGCTCGAATACACCATGACGGACGAGCCCACCACCAGCAGTGCGCCGGCCGCATGCATCTTGCTTTCGGCCTCGGCCGCGCAGGCGGCGGGCACGCCATCGCCAAAAAACACCACGTCCGGCTGCAGGGTGCCGCCGCAGCGGGGGCAGGCGGGCAGGTGGAAGGTGGCCAGCTGGGATGGTTCTAGCAAGGCGTCGCCATCGGGCGCCGGCGTGGCCGTGGCGCCCAGCAGTTGCGGATTGTCGCGTTCCAGCAGGTCCTGGATCAGGCGGCGCGTGTGGTGGGTCCGGCAATCGAGGCATACGACGCCATGTATGCTGCCGTGTAACTCCGTGACGGCGGCGCTGCCCGCCTGCTGATGCAGTCCATCGACGTTTTGCGTGACCAGGCCGCCGATGCGCTGGCGCTGCGCCAAATGCGCGATGGCCAGGTGACCGGGATTGGGCGTGGCGCGCGCCAGGGTGGGCCAGCCTACCATGCTGCGCGCCCAGTAGCGGCGGCGCACGGCTTCCTGGCGGCGAAAATCGGGGCCTTGCACGGGGGTGTTGCCGCGCCGCACGCCGTCCGTGTCGCGGTAGTCGGGAATGCCGGATGCCGTGCTGATGCCGGCGCCCGTCAGCAGCAGCACGTCGGGATGGCGGCGCAGGAACTGCGCCAGTTGCTCCAGGGCGGCATCGTCGCTGGCGGCTTGCAGGCTGGCTGAGGGAAAATTTTGCATGATGCGCCATGCTAACCGAAAAGCATGGCGCCGTTGCAAGGGCAGTGATTACTCCAGTTTCATGCCGAAACGCTGCAGCCGCGGCTGCCAATGCTCCTGAATATTGGCCGAGACGAGGATGCGCTCGGCCTTGCCGATCAGCAATGCGCGGGGCACGAAGCCGAAATAGCGCGAGTCGGCGCTGTTGTCGCGGTTATCGCCCAGCATCATGAAGTGGTCTGCCGGCACCGTCACGGGGGTAAAGCTGCGTGCCGCGCCCGCGATTTGCGGCAAGACCTGGATGCGGTGCTGCTCGGTCGCGTTGCGCTCGCTGATGCGCTGCGCCGTCAGCTGGCCCAGGTGGGCGATGCTTTCAGGCGCCGTGTCGAGCGCCGTGTACCGGGCGGGCTGGCCGTTGATGACCAGCTGTTCATTGCGCATTTCCACCGTGTCGCCGGGCAGGGCGATGATGCGCTTGATCAATCGCGTGCCGTCTTTCGGCGAGGAAAAGGTGACGATGTCGCCCCGTTGCGGGTCGCCCAGGCGCTGCAGCACGATATCGGTGAGCGGCACTTTCAGGTTGAAGGCGAGGCGATTGACGAAGACCACGTCGCCTTCGAGCAGGTTGGGGCGCATGGACGCCGACGGTATGGGATTCCAGTCCGCCACGGCCGTGCGGAATACGCCGAACAGCAGCAGAAACATCAAAAAACCTTTGTTGGCGCGCATCCATGTTTTCATCTTGGCTCTTTCGCTGGGCCGTGCCCGTGATGGTGAGGGAGGCGCCATTGTTGTTGGCGCCCTATCCACGATGCACGGCGAGGCTGAAGCCAGTCTTAAATCAAGCGCCTGCGCGGCCGATGGCGTGGCCGTTGTTGCGTGCAAGCATCAGCCTAGGGATGCCGGCAGGGCGCCTGTGCGTCGTCGTCGCCGTTCCGCAGGCGCTTGCCATGCATGTCATCCCACAGCTCGCCCAGCGCCACCAGCAAGCCGCCGGCCACGAGGGGGATCGCCACCAGCCATGGCATGCTGTCGAGCCAGGGGCCCAGCAGGATGGCCGAGGCCACGGCGATGACGAGGGCGCTGCACCAGAAGCGGCGCGGATGCCGCAGGGTCAGCAGGTAATGAAGGTGGTTCATATATCCTCCTTGGTGAGCAGGCGGAACAGCCGGGCGGCCAGGATGCTGCTGACGGCAATGACGATGCAGCCATCCAGGAAAAACAGCACCTTGCCCACCAGATGCATGCCCTGCACGAGATAGAGGGGCAGTTCCCGCGCTTCCGCCCACTGCGTCATGCGTGCCAGCACGATGGCGGCGGCAAAGATGACAACGGCCAATGCCAGCACCAGCAGCACATGTTCGAACAGGCGTAGCCGCAGTTTCATGTTGGACTTGGCAAGATAGGGGAAATTCCCGAACCCTGACGTTATCAGTTCAATATCGCCGTGCTTTGCGCTGCGACAAAGGCGCGGCCGACAGGACAGAAACTGCGTTGACGCCGGAAAATGCGCTTATTTGAAGGCCTTGATGACGGCATCGAGCTTGACCTTCAGCGACTTGTCGTGCGCGTGGATGGCCGGCACGTCGCGCTGCACGCCGAGCAACTGGTAGACGGCCGTCTGCGCCGCGCGCACCGAGTATTCCACGGTGAAGACGACATCGTCGGTGAGCTCCACGAACTGGCTGACGAAGGCCAGGTTGACGGAGTTGGCCGGCACGGGCAGCGGGCGGTCGCTCTTTGCGCGGGGCATGAACATGCTGGTGATGTAGGGCATGCGGCAGGGAATGCAATTGGCCGTGGCCATGATGTCGAGGTCGAAGTTCAGGTGGCCGCACAGCTCGCGCAGGATTTCCTCGCCGCTGCAGTCGGACATGGGCTTGGCGACGAAGTTGCCGATGCGGTCAGGGTGCAGCGCATAGCCCCAGAATACTTGCACGCCCTCAGGCTGGCCGGCGAAATGAGGCTGGTGCGCCAGCACGATGGACATGAACCAGTTGCTGTCCTTGAAGGTGACGAGGCCGCCCGTGCCCGCGCTGTTGCCCGTGAATTGCTCCATCCTGTCAAAGAAGGCGCTGTCCTTCAGGGTGACCGTGTACGAGGCCCAGTACGATTCGGGGATGCTGCTGTTGAAGGCGGCTGGACGGCCCAGCTCCGGGCGGCCTTCGGCCAGTTTTTCCCACAGCAGCCAACCCTGGCTGTCGTTTTTCGTGCGCTTGGCCGGCGCGCTGTGCATGCTGCCATAGCTGGAGGCATCCGTCATCGAGGCGTTCTGGAAAAAGACCAGGTCGCCGGCCGCGACGGGAATCACGTCGGCCAGGCCGCGCCGCTGGCAGTGCAGGGCGGTGGCGGTCAGGCGGCCTTCGGGTTCCTGAACCTCGATATCGGTCACCGTGCAATCCATGATGATGTTCACGCCTTGCTCCTGCAGCCAGGCGACCAGCGGGCGCACCAGCGAGTCGTACTGGTTGTAGACGGTACGCTTGACGCCGGCCAGGGTTTCGATGCGCGAAAACTCCATCATGAAGCGGTGCAGGTAGCGCTTGAATTCGACGGCGCTATGCCAGGGCTGGAAGGCAAACGTGGTGGCCCACATGTACCAGAACTTGGTGTCGAAAAATTCGGGCGAGAGCCAATCCGTGATGGCGCTGCTGCCCAGGGTGTCTTCATCGGCTTCCGTCAGCTTCAGCAGTTCCAGCCTGTCCTGCATGGAAAAGCCCATGCTGCTGACATCGACCTTGAAGCGGTTGCGGTCGACCAGGCGCGCGCGCGAGTGGGGAATGTGCAGTTCGTTGAAGGCGATGGTTTCATCGTAGACGCTCTGGCCCGCATGTTCGAGCGAAGGGATGCTCTTGAACAGGTCCCAGGTGCACTCGTAATTATCGGTGGTCAGCATGCGCCCGCCGCGCAAGGTGTAGCCATCCTCGGCATTGCCGCCGCCATCGAGGCTGCCGCCCGTCACGGGCGACGTTTCGAAGATGGTGATGTTGCTACCTTGCATGCCGCCGTCGCGGATCATGAAGGCGGCCGCGGCCAGCGAGCCGATGCCGCCGCCGACGAGGTAGGCTTTTTTGTCTGTATTACTCATGGTTTTTCCCTGAATGTGAGTGCATCCGCATGCGCGAAAGGCTGGCAAGCGGCACGGCCGATGCCGTGCCATATTTGCCTATCTTACAACGTCAGGGGGAGAGTTGGCGGATAAATAGAGCGTTCGTTCGGTTTTTTCAGGCGCCAGCGTGTTCCTTGTGGCGTTCAAAGTACCGCAAATCCGAGTGGCCATATTGGTGAAACCGTTGCCCTGCATGACGGCGATCGAGTCCAGGTTTTGCGGTGCGTCCACCGACCTGTTTGCCGAGATGGAATGCAGTCGGAAACGATATGCCAATATAATCAGCTGGCGCATTTCGCCGCACATGCTTGAATTCATGAAGGAGCAGCATGCTGTCCCATATCTGCCTCGGTACCAATGACTTTCCCCGCGCCTACGCCTTTTACTCGGCCCTGCTGGGAGAACTCGATTTGATCGAAAAATTTCATGATCCGGCCCAACCCTGGGCCGGCTGGATGGCGCGGCAGGCGCCGCGCCCCCTGTTCGTGCTGACGGCGCCGCATGACGGCTTGCCGGCGACGCCGGGCAATGGCCAGATGACGGCCTGGCTGGCGGCCAGCCGTGCCCAGGTGGACCGCTGCCACCAGGCCGCGCTGGCGCTGGGCGCCGTGTGCGAGGGAGCACCCGGCTTGCGGCCCCATTACCACGCCAATTACTATGGCGCCTACTTCCGCGACCTCGACGGTAACAAGCTGTGCGTCTGCTGCCACGCCGAGGAATGATTCAGCGCGCTCCCCACACGTCGTCTTCCGTCCAGCCCAGCTCCAGGAAATCCTGCGCCCGCTCGCCCGCTTCGCCGGCGCAATAGAATTCATCGAGCTGCGGCGCTTCGATGCGCGTGCCGGCCAGCATGGCGTGCACTTGTCCCCGGTGGTGGATCTGGTGCTGGAACAGGTGCGCCAGCAGACGCTGGCGCGTGTCGATTTGCGGATTATCGCGCAGGATCGTCACGGGCCGCGCCAGGTCCGCATCGCACAGGCTGCGGCAATGGGCGATCAGGCGTAGGTCCGAGGCGTGCTGCGCCGCGTGCAGCGCGGCACAATTATCGAACGGTTCGTCCCGCTCGAAAAAGCTGTAGCAGTCGGGATGGGGCGCTGCGCCGCGCAGTTCGCGTTCGAGCGCGTCGAGATAAAACCAGTCGCACGTCAATATGTGGTTCAGAGTGAAGCCGATGGTGGGAAAAAAGCTGACGCGCGTGGCCTGGAACTCGGCCTGGGTCAGCTGCCCGCAAGCCTTCAGCAGGCGGTGGTTGGCCCACGCGTTGTTATACGCCTGGCTGGTGACATAACGGGCCAGCGGATTGTTCATGATGGACCTTGCAAAGCAGGGAAGCTGCGAGAGTGCCACTTTAGCATGTTGCGGCAGGTGGACAAAGCGCTCACGCCAGCCGCACCAGCGCTGCTGTCATCAAGTAAAATCACGGAGCGAACTTCGCGATAATGATGGATACAGGGCTTGGGACAGCAAAATGGGCTGGATAGGAAAATTACTGAACGGCGGCGACGAAAAAAACAAGCCTGCGCCAGTCACGGAGGCGGCGCCCGAGATGGCACTGCAGCCGGCCACTATCACCGAAATCGATGCCATCTACTACCGCTGGCTGGCGGCCGCGGGGTCGGCGCAGGCTCCGGCGGAGGCGGAACAGCAGATTCTGGACGAATTGGCGCGCCTGGCCCGTGAACCGATCGCTGGCGCCGCGCTGGTGCCGCGCATTCCAGCCATCATTCCGCAGTTGATGCGTACCTTGCAAGATGAAAACATGAGCGCGGCCAAGCTGTCGGCCCAGCTGGCCCAGGACGTGCTGCTGGTCGCCGAGGTCTACCGCGAAGCGAACCGGCCCTGCTACCAGTCGCGCTACAACGCCAGCCCGTCGATCAATAACATGGAAGGCGCCATCATGCTGCTCGGGCAAAACGGCATGCGCATGCTGCTCGCCCGCGTCGCCTTCCGTCCCATCGTCAGCATGCAAAGCGGCGGACTGACCGTGCGCACGGCGCCGCTGATCTGGCGCCAGTCCGAGAAATGTGCGCTGGCGGCCAGCCTGGTCGCGCCGACGATGCATGCCAACGCCTTCGATGCCTATCTCGCGGGGCTGATGGCCAATGTCGGCCTGGTGGTGGCGTTCCGGCTGATCGACCAGATGCATGCGCCTGACGCCTTCCCGCAATCGGACGCCTTCATTGCGCAGGTGTTTGCGCAAGCGCGCATCTTGTCGGTACGCATCGCCGAATTGTGGGAGTTTCCCCAGTCCGTGACCCGCGCGATCGGGCAGGTGGGTGTGGATGCCAACGCCGATGCCGATCCGCAGGCGCAGGCGCTGGCGCTGGGAGAGCGCTTGAGCAAGCTGCGCATGCTGGCCGATAGCGGCCACTTTCCTGCCGACGATCCTTTCGTGACGACCGGACTGGGCAAGAGTGCCCTGCAGGCGTTTGACAAACTGGCCGACGACGACGAGTGATGCCAGCCGCGTGCGGCTGATATCGCTCAGCGCGCAAAATACAGTTCGTGCAGGTGGTCGAGGTCGACGTCAAGCGCTGCCTGCGACAGCGCCACTTTGCCGCTTTGCATCAGGTAGACGTGATCGGCCACGCCCACGGCACGCGCCGTGTTCTGCTCGACGAGGATGATGGTGCGCTGGCCGTCGTTCAGGCGCGCGAGGATCTCGAACAGTTCATTGACCACCAGCGGCGCCAGTCCCAGCGACGGCTCGTCGATAATCAATAGCGACGGGTCCGACATCAAGCCCCGTCCCATGGCCAGCATCTGCGCCTCGCCGCCGGAGAGCGACCCGGCCAGTTGCTTGCGCCGTTCGTGCAGGCGCGGGAACATGGCATAGGCTTCGGCCAGGCGCGCGGGCATGTGGCTGCGGTGCTCCTTCGGAAACGCGCCCATGATCAGGTTTTCTTCCACGCTCATGTCGCGAAACGTCATGCGCCCCTCGGGGATCATCGTGACCCTGGCGTCGCTCATCTTCCAGGTGGGCGTGCCGTTGATGGCCACGCCGTCGAGCGCGATGCTGCCCGCGCCCACGGGCAGCAGCCCCATGATGGCGCGCAGCAAGGTCGTCTTGCCGGCCCCGTTCGGGCCGATGATGGTGGTCAGCTTGCCCTTCTGGATCGACAGCGACACATCCCACAGCACGTTGATGGCGCCATAGCCGGCGCGCAGATTCTCTATATTAAGCATGGGCTGCCCCTGTATAACTCTCGATGACGGCCGGGTCGCGGAAGACGGCGTCCGGCGTGCCGTCGGCGATCAGCTGGCCAAAATTGAGCACGGCCACGCGCTGGCACAGATTGCTGATGGTCTCGATGTCGTGTTCGATCATGACGATGCCCACGCCAAAGCTGGCATGCAAATCCTTCAGCATGCCCATGAAGCGGCGCTTGCCGTTCGTCTCCAGACCCGCCAGCACTTCGTCTAACAGCAGCAGTTTCGGGTTCGTCGCCAGCGCCTTGGCCACTTCCAGCGCTTTGAGTTCCGTCAGCGCCAGTTCGCTGGCCGCATCGCGCCCGGCCTTGTCAAGCAGGCTCGTAAACTCGAGGATTTCATCGATCTTGCGCATGTCGACCTTGCCCGTGCCGAAGCGCTGCGCCACGACGAGGTTTTCGCGCACCGTCAAATCATGCATGGGCTGCGGAATCTGGAAGGTTCGGCCCAGCCCCAGGCGCGCGCGCTGGTACATGGGCGTGGCCATGATGTCGCGCCCTTCGAAGCGGATGCCGCCGCTGGTAGGGCGCACCAGGCCGGAAATCGCATTGAACAGCGTGGTCTTGCCGGCGCCGTTCGCGCCCACCAGGCCGATCACGTCGTGGCTGCCCACTTTTAAGGTGACGGAATCGACGGCCGTCAGGCCGCCGAAGCGCACGGACACATTATCGAGTTCAAGCATGTGCGTTCTCCTTCGCTTTGAACATCTTGCGCAACAGCGGCAGCAGGCCGTTCGGACTGAAGACGATCATCGCCACCAGCAGCACGCCCAGCACCAGCTGGTGGCCGGTGGGGATCAGCGACTTGAAGATCAGCTGGTCGACCAGGTAGACCACCACGGCGCCCAGCACGGGGCCGAGTATCGTGCGGTAGCCGCCGAAGATGGCCGCCACGATCGGTAACGTCACCCACAGGCTATTGAAGGCGTAGTCGGGCTCCAGGAAGTTGATGTAATGGGCGTTGAAGGCGCCGAACAGGCCCGCCATGAAGGCCGACACCAGCAGCATCGCGCCTTTCAGCAAGGTGCTGTTGACGCCGACGACGCGCGTGGCGTCTTCGCTGTCGTGCATGGCCCGCAGGGCGATGCCGTAATGGCTGGCGCGGATGCGGCTGTAGGCAAACGCGCAGCACACCACCAGGGTCAGCACCACCAGGTAGGCGCCCGTCTTGCTGGCCAAATCAAAACCGAAGACGGTGGGCAAGGCGGGAATATTGTTGATGCCGCCGGCGCCGCCCGTCACCGAGCTCCACTCCGTGGCCAGGATGCGGAAGATGTGGGCGTAGGCGAGGATGGCCAGCGCAAAATACGGTCCGCGCAGGCGGAGCACGGGGAGCATGATGACGGCGGCGATGGCCGCCCCCGCGCCACCGAGCAGCATGGCGGCAAACACGGGCACGCCCAGTTTCACGGTGGCCAGCGCGGAGACATACGCGCCCACGCCGAAGAAGGCCGCATGGCCGAAGCTGACCATGCCGCCCAGGTTACCCAGCAGGGCCCAGGACATGGCCACGCCGCCGATGATCAGGGCCGCCACCACCATGCTCATCACATACTGGTTGGCGCCCAGGGCCAGCGGCACGGCGATATACGCGGCCAGCAGCAGGCCCGCCGTTGAAATCAGTGTCGAGCGCTTCATCCGCGCCTCCGTTGTGCGCCGAACAGGCCGTTCGGCATGATGAACAGCACCAGCAGGAACAGCACCATGCCCGACAATTCCTGCAGCGCGGAGCTGGCCAGGGTGACGGTCAGCGCTTCGGCCACGCCCAGCAGCACGGCGGCGAGCAGCACTCCTGGGATCGAGCCGATGCCGGCCAATACCGTGATGATGAAAGCTTTCACCGTCAGCGCGCCGCCGTAGGCGGGCTGGATCACGCCATAGCTGAACAGGGCGACGCCGGCGAAGGCGGCCAGGATGCCGGCGACTAAAAATGAGACCAGTTCCGTGCGGCCCGGATCGATGCCCATCAGCTTGGCCGCGTCGCGGTTGCTGGAGACGGCGCGCACGGCGCGGCCATACCAGCTGGTGGCGAGCCAGCGCCACAGCGCCGCCATCAGCACCAGGCTGACGCCGAAGAAAATCACTTCGCTGCGCATGCTGAAAAACGGGCCGATCTCGATGCCTTCCTGCAGCCAGCTCGATGAGGTCGAGCGGATGTCCGCCTTCCAGACCAGCAAAATGACATTGGTGAGTATCACGCCGATGCCGTAGGTGAGGATCAGCGAATTGATTTCGCGGTCTTTCTTGATGCGGCTGACGATCAGGTACACGCCCACGGACGTCAGGCTGACGATCACCAGCGCGATGGGAATGGCGAACATGGGACCCAGGCCCAGGCCCGATTCGACGCTGTAGGCGATGTAGGCGGCCAGCAGCACCAGTTCGCCGTGCGCCAGGTTGATCACTTTCATGGTGCCGAAGACCAGCGCCAGGCCCAGTGCGATCAGGGCGTAGGAGCCGCCCTGCAGCAAGCCCGAATACAGCGCTTGCAAGATTAATTCTGTCATGTCGTCATCCCGTCAGGCAGCCCTGGCGCATCGCGAAGCTGCGCCGGGACTGCCGTTCATCGGTGCGCGTCCTGGCGGACGCGCGCGTGCGCAGCGGGAGGCTGCCTACCAGGGCAGGGCCGGGTAGGCAAGCTTGCCCGTCGCGTGTTCCTTCGGCCAGACGATCACCACCTTCTTGTCCTGGTGCTGCGCCATGCGGTGCACGAAGTTCTGATTGTCGCCGTTGGCGGCGAACTGCACCCGGCCGATCAGGGTTTCGCGGTCCGTCTTGCGCATCTCGTCGGCCACGCCGCCTTTCTTGAGCGTGCCCTTGTCGGCCGCGCGCGCGATCGCTTCGAACAGCAGCATCGACTGTACGTAGCCGAACTGGCCCAGGTAGTCCGGCTCCTTCTTGTACAGCTGCTTGTAGGCGTCGCTGAAGGCCTTGCCGTCGGCCGTCTTGAATTCGGTCGGGAAGGGCAGCAGGGCCGTGCCGAACACGTTCGGCATCAGGTCGGGGAAGTCGGCCGCCATCTTCGGCGTGGCCAGCGACCACACGCCCACCATGGCCTTGATCTTCGGCTTCAGGACGCGCGCGGCGCGGATGATGCCCACGTAATCGTTTTCGTAGCCGACCATAGCCACGACTTCCGATTTATCCTGCAGCTTGATCTTGTTGATGATGGGCTTGAAGTCGGTAATGGCCGGGTCGAACGAGTGCGTCGTCACCTTCACGCCCTTTGCCGCCAGGGCTTTTTCCACGTCTTTCGCCAGGCCCGTGGTGGCGTCCTTGGTCGAATACACGATGGAGACGGACTTGGCGCCCACGTCCTGCAGTAGTCCCAGCATGGCTTTTTCATAGCCGGCCGTGTTATTGATGCGGAAAAAATTCTTGCGCCCGCTGGCCACCAGGCTGTCGTCCACCCCGCCCGAGGTGATGTAGACCAGGCCCAGTTTGTTTGCCGTGTCCGAGGCGGGCGAGATATTGTTCGAGCCATAGCCGCCCGTGATGGCCACCACGCCCTGGCTGGCCAGCTTTTCCACGGCGGCGATGGCCTTGGCGGGCGCCGATTCGTCGTCGACGGTGATGATCTTGATGGTGTGCTTGCCGTTGGTCTTGTTGAAGACTTCGGCCGCGACCATGATCCCTTCCTGCATGCCGGCGCCGACCCGCGCCAGGTTGCCCGTCAGCGGGATTTCCGCGCCGACCAGAAATTCGTCGGCGCTGGCCTGCGTCATCCAGGCGCTGGCGACCAGCGCTGCCATGGCGATGCGTGTGTAGGTGCGTTTCATCGTGTCTCCTCCGGTGATGTGGCTTGGTTTTATTGTCGAGTCTGGTACAACATTGTCAACTTATCGGGCATTCTGCGCCATTTGCCGCAGCTGCCCTTTTAAAATCTTGCCCGTGGCGGCCGCCGGCAGCGCTTCCATGACGATGATGGCGGACGGGCATTTGTACGGCGACAGGGTTTGCGCCAGCCAGGCCTGCAATTGTGCCACGCTGGCTGGCTGGCGCGGATCGAGCTCCACGTAGGCGATGACATCCTCGTTGCCATCGTCCAGCGTGCGTCCCACCACGGCCGACTGCACCACGGATGGGTGGGCGTTCAGGGCTGTTTCCACTTCCAGCGGATACACATTGAAGCCGGAGCGGATGATCAGTTCCTTGGTGCGCCCGACGATGAACAACGCGCCGTCCGGTTCCTGGCGCGCCATGTCGCCCGTATTGAGCCAGCCGCCGTCGCGCATGGTGGCCGCCGTCATGGCCGGTTCGCGGTAGTAGCCGGCCATGATGTTCGGCCCGCGTATCCATAATTCCCCCGGCTCGCCCGGCGTCACGTCCGTGCCTGCCACGTCCACCACGCGCACTTCCACGCCCGGTATCGGCATGCCCACGGAATCGTCGCGGCGCGGCGTTTCCAGGCGCGTCTGGCTGATGGTGGGCGCGCTTTCCGTCATGCCGTAGCCATTGTGCAGCGCAGTGCCCAGCAGCTTTTCCACGTCGTGCTTGAGCGACGGCGCCAGCGGCGAGCCGCCCGCATACGCAAAGCGCAGCCGCGTGGGCAGCGGCGTATCGGCGCCGCCCAGGGTTTGCAGCAGCTTGGCGTACATGGCGGGGACGCCCTGGACGATGGTCAAGCCGTCGTCCTGCAAGGCTGAGAGGAGGCCGTCGACGGAAAAGCGCGGCACCAGGTACAGCGCGGCGCCCGCATACAGGGTACCGAGGGCCACCGAGGCCAGGCCGTACACGTGCGAAATCGGCAGCACGCCGTAGGCGCGGTCGGTGCGCGTCAGGCCACGCAGGGTGCTGGAGACGGCGGCGATGAACAGCAGGTTGCGGTGCGTGAGCATCACGCCTTTTGACTGGCCC
This sequence comes from Janthinobacterium sp. PAMC25594, assembly GCF_019443505.1. Taxonomy (NCBI): domain Bacteria; kingdom Pseudomonadati; phylum Pseudomonadota; class Betaproteobacteria; order Burkholderiales; family Oxalobacteraceae; genus Janthinobacterium; species Janthinobacterium sp. PAMC25594. The sequence goes on along the minus strand of NZ_CP080377.1, from coordinate 1,414,961 downwards.
GTCGTGCCCGTCGTGTAGATCAGCGCGGCCACCTGTTCGTTGCCGGGCACGCAGGCTTCGGCGATGCTGTCTTCATTCAGTTCTCCCGCCAGCAGCTCGCCCATGCCGTCGACCGCGGCGCTGGCCGCGCCCAGACGTGCCGCATGCGCGGCCGCTTCCGGCGAGGCGCCGGCCAGGAACAGCACGCGCCGCGCCGAACTGTGCGCAGCGATGGTGTCGATCTCGCGCGCCGACAGCCGTGCATTGACGTTGACGATCCACGCGTCGATGCTGGCGGCGGCAAAAATCAGCGCCACCTGCAGCGCGCTGTTCTCGCCCACCACCATCAGGCGGTCGCCGGCGCGCACGTCCAGCCGGCGCAGCAGCTGCGCGGCGCTTTCCACACCGTGCTGCAGCTGCGCGTAGGTCCAGCTGCGGCCCCGTTCATGCAGCGCCGGTGCATCGGGCGCGCGCGCCGCCCAGTGGGCGGGGATGGCCGACAGGCGCGCCGGCAAGTGGGCCAGCAGGGCGGGAATGTCCATCGCGGCCTCCTTCACTTTTGCGCTGCCTTGATCATGTTGCGGGCGATGACGATCTGCTGGATCTGCGTCGTGCCTTCGTAGATGCGGAACAGGCGCACGTCGCGGTAGAAGCGTTCGGCCGCGTATTCGCTGATGTAGCCGGCGCCGCCGTGGATCTGCACGGAGCGGTCGGCCACCCGGCCGCACATTTCGGAGGCGAACAGCTTGCAGCACGACGCTTCCGTCGAGATGTCTTCCTTGTTGTCGCGCCGGCGCGCCGCGTCGAGCACCATGCTGCGCGCCGCGTAGATTTCCGCCTTGCTGTCGGCCAGCATGGCCTGGATCAGCTGGAATTCCGCGATCGGCTGGCCGAACTGCTGGCGCTCCATCGCATAGGCGAGGGCGTCGGCCAGCATGCGCTCGGCCGCGCCCACGCAGACGGCGGCGATGTGCAGCCGGCCCTTGTCGAGCACCTTCATGGCCGTTTTAAAACCCACGCCTTCCTTGCCGCCGATGACGTTCGCGGCCGGCACGCGGCAATTCTCGAAGATGACGTCGCAGGTATGCGCGCCTTGCTGGCCCATTTTTTTATCGATTTTTCCCAGCGAGAGGCCTGGCGTATCCTTTTCCACGATGAAGGCGGAAATGGCCGAGGCGCCGCGCTTGACGGGGTCCGTGCGCGCCATGACGGTAAAAATGCTCGCTTCGGGCGCGTTGGTTATATAGCGCTTGCTGCCGTTGAGGATATAGAAATCGCCGTCGCGCACGGCGCTCGTGCGCAGGGATGCCGCATCCGACCCCGATCCCGCCTCCGTCAGGGCGAACGAGCCGATGATCTCGCCCGCCGCCAGTTTCGGCAGGTAGTATTGTTTTTGCGCTTCCGTGCCGTCGATGACGATGCCTTGCGAGCCGATGCCGTTGTTCGTGCCGATCAGCGAGCGGAAGGCGGGCGAGGTGCGGGCGATTTCAAAGGCGACCCTGACTTCCTCTTCCATGCTCAGTTCCAGGCCGCCGTACGCTTCCGGGATGGACAGGCCGAACAGGCCCAGTTCACGCATCTGCGCCACGATGGCGGGCGGAATGGTATCCGTTTCGGCCACCAGCGCTTCGTTCGGCACCAGCACTTCGCGCACGAAACGGGCGATGCTGTCGAGCAGGATGTTCAGGGTTTCTTCGTCGCGTATCATCGGTTTCCTCGGCGCTTTGATTTGATCTGTCGTTGAGAGGGGGCGCGCAGTCTAACCGCGGCCCAGGTTTTTTTCCACCGTCTTGACCAGGGCGACCAGGCGCGGTCCCAGGTCTGCTTCGAGTTTTTCGCGCGACAGGAGGAAGGCGGGGCCGCCGCAATTGAAGGCCATCACCTGTTCGCCGTCGGCACCCAGCATGGGCACGCCCACCGCATGCACGTCGTTCTGCCACTCGCCGGCCGAGATGCAAAAGCCCCGGTCCTGGTAATTCTTGAAGCCTTGTTCGATGCCGGCCTTGATGCGCGGCCAGCGCTCCGTCTCGTGCAGGCGCGCATGGTCCATCAGGTAGTCGCGCTCGGCCTGTGGCAGGATGCACAGCAGGGCCTTGCCCATGGCCGTCGTCATCAGGGGGATGCGCGAACCGACATCGAGGCGCAGGGTGACGTTGGCGCTGCTGCGGCAGGTTTCCACGTACACCATGCTGAGGCGGTCGCGCGTGCCCAGCGATACGGAGGCCTGCGCATGCTCGGCCAGCTCCTCCATCAGCGCGCGCGCCATCTTGCGCACATCGAGGTTCGACAGCATGCGGTAGCCGAGGGCCAGCACGCCCGCGCCCAGCTGGTACTTGCCCAGGCTGTCCGAATAATTCAGGTAGCCGAGTTTGGTGAGGGTATAGGTGAGGCGCGAAATGGTGGGCTTGGGGATGCCCGTGCGCTTGGCCATGTCCGCGTTCGACAGGAACACTTCGCCGGGGCGAAAGCACCGCAGCACTTCCAGCCCGCGCGCCAGCGCGTTGACGAACTGGCGGTCCTTGCCTTCTTCGTCATCGCTGAAGACGATCAGTTCCGGATCGGCCGCGGTCTGAGTATTGGTCATATTTGCCTTCATTTTTCTGACTCCCTGGAAATCAGTTTGCCTAGCCAAATTGGACGTGTCAATCGTTTTGTGAAACATTCGTTCGCACAGCGAAATGCTGCGGTGCATGAAATTTTCCTGGAAAATTGACCTGCATAGCTGTTTCCGGCCTAGTCGCTTGAGCATCGTTGTATACGTCTGTATATTGCGCCATGGGATGACGGCCGCCGCACGAGTGGCCGCTTTTTTTGTATTTTTTTGTATATCGCTGTATAAGGCGATATATAGCGGAAGAGAACAACATGACGATGGTGAAACAGGCAATGGCAGGCGCCGTGATGCTGGCGCTGGCGCAGCAGGCTGCTGGCAAGGAAGACGTGGATGCGGCGGCGCCGTTCGTGCTGGGCACGGTGACGGTGATCGGCCAGCGCGACCAGCTGGGGCAAGTGGCGCAGTTGGATGGGCAGCAGGTGGGGTCGCAAGTGAGCCGCGCCGAGATGCGCCGCTTTAACCGCGACAACGTGGGCGACGCCCTCAATTTGCTGTCGGGCGTATCGCTGTCGACCAATTCGCGCAACGAAAAAACCGTCGCCATCCGCGGCTTCGATGCGCGCCAGGTGCCGCTGTACATCGACGGCATTCCCGTCTACGTGCCGTATGACGGCTATGTCGATTTCAACCGCTTCACGACCAGCGACCTGGCCGCCATCCAGGTGGCCAAGGGTTTCAGCTCCGTGGCCTACGGCGCCAATACCCTGGGCGGCGCCATCAACCTGGTGTCGCGCAAGCCGACGGCTTTGATGGAAGGCGATACGTCAGTGGGATTCGGTTCGGGCAGCGAGCGCCAGGTCTCGGCCAACGTGGGCACGAACCAGGGCCTGTGGTATCTGCAGGCGGGCGTGTCGTACATTGACAGCGACGGTTTCCCCCTGTCGTCCGACTTCCGTCCCACGGCCACGGAAGACGGCGGCACGCGCAACAATGCGTATCGCAAGGACCACAAGCTGTCGTTCAAGGTGGGCTACACGCCCGAAGGCGCGCAGGCGGGCGACGAGTATGCACTGAGCTACTACAAGCAGCATGGCGAAAAGGGCCAGCCGCCATCGACGAATCCCGTCGGCGCGCGCTACTGGCAGTGGCCGTACTGGAACAAGGAAAGCGTGTATTTCGTCTCACAGACGCGCCTGGGCCAGCAGGAACGCCTGAAACTGCGGCTGTACCACGACAGCTACGACAATGAAATCACCTCGTTTACCAATGGCAGCTACACGACCCTGAAAACCAGCGGCCAGGGCAGCGTCAGCGGCGGGCGCAGCATCTATAACGACCGCACGAACGGCGGCGCGGTGGAACTTGAATCGTTCCGCCTGGCCGCGCACAGCCTGCGTTTTGTGGCCAGCGTCAAGGCCGACGAGCACCAGGAACGCGATGCCAAGGGCGTGCGCACTACCTGGTACAAGGATGCCCTGTGGACCCTGGGCGCGGAAGACAGCATCGCCCTGAATGCGGCGACGGAACTGTCGCTGGGCGTGTCGCGCAATGAACTGCGCCCGGACACCGTCTACAGCGCCGGCAATGCGTATACCCTGCCGGAGAATCAATCGGCCACCGACCTGCAGGCGGGCCTGTTCCACAAGATCGGTCTTGATGCACGCGTGTATGCCAGCGTGGCGCGCAAGTCGCGCCTGCCGACCCTGAAGGACCGCTATTCGCAGCGCCTGGGCACGTATATCGAAAACCCGGCCTTGCGCGCGGAGCAGGCGATGAATTATGAGCTGGGCTATCAAGGCAATGCGCAAGGCCTGGTGCTGGAGGCGGCGCTGTTCTACAGCGACGTGAAGGACAAGATCCAGAGCGTGGCGAATGTGTCGGGCGTGCGCGCGCAGATGCAGAACGCGGGCCGGGCGCATATCAGCGGCGTGGAACTGGGTTTGCGTGGCCGCGCCGGCGCCTGGCTCGATTTCGGCGGCAACTACACGTATACGGACATGAAAAATGTCAGCGACCGCGCCATCCGTCTGACGGACGTGCCGCGCCACAAGCTGACGGCGCATGCCGTGCTGCACGCGGCGCGCCAGGTCGACGTGGTGGCCATCGCTGAATCGAACAGCGGGCGCTGGGTCTCGAACACCCTGGAACTCGGTGGTTTTACGACGCTGAACCTGAAGGCCGTGTACCTCCCCTTGCCGGCATTGACCCTGGAAGCGGGCGTGGCGAACCTGGGTGACCGCAATTACGCGCTGTCCGACGGCTTCCCCAGCGCCGGGCGCACCTGGTTGGCCAATGCACAGTACCAGTTCTGATTTTTGACTTTTCCATGAAAGGACTTGGCATGTTCAAGAAAATATTTGCTGCCTGTACCGCGGCGTCGTTGCTGGCGGCGGCACCGGCCGCGTGGTCGGCACCCGCTGCCGCGCGCGACAACATGAGCCACGCGCTCGCCGTGACGGGCATGGTGGAAACGCCCTTGACCCTGAAGGTGGCCGACTTGCGTCAGCTGCCGCCCGCGAATGGCGGAGAGATTGCCGTCACGCGCCATAACGGCGACAAGGCCGAGACCATCACCAGCTACAAGGGTGTGCGCCTGCGCGACATTCTCGACAAGGCGGTGCTCGACGCGCCCGGTCATAACGACGTCAAGAAGCTCGCCATCATCGCCACGGCCACGGATGGCTACGCGGTGGTATTTTCCTGGGGCGAGCTGTATAACGCGCCGGCAGGCGAGGGCGTGATCGTCTACTACGAAAAACACGGCAAGGCCCTCGACGACAACGATGGCGAGATCGCGCTCATCTCTGCGAAGGATATCCGCACGGGGCCGCGCCATGTGAAATGGTTGAACGGCATCGAGGTGCGCAAGCTGGTGGACTGATGTGATACGCCGCCGTGGAGCCATCCCCGGCGGCGGTTTTTTTACCTTCCCTGCTTACCTTCCCAGCGCCTTCCGCATCGCCAGTCCCGCCACGTCAAACAATCCCCGCGCCGCTGGCGTCAGGCCCGGCATGTGTATCGATGCATGGATCATGCCGTCGAGCTGCACGCATTGCGCCGCCACGCCGTCATCGCGCAAGCGCCGCGCATACGCCGCGCCCTCGTCCTGCAGCGGATCGAATTCGCACACCAGCACCGTCGCCGGTGGCAAGTCCTTCAGTGAGGCGGCCCGCAGCGGTGCCGCATACGGATTGCTCCCTTCTGCCGGCGCGTTCAGGTAGGCCGACCAGCAAAAACGCATCGCTTCCCGCGTCAGCGAATGGCCCTCCGCATAGCGCTGGTACGAAGCCGTGTCGAAGGCGAAATCGAGCGCCGGGTACAGCAGCAACTGGTGCGCCAGCGCGGGACCGGCCTGGTCGCGCGCCATCAGTGCCGCTGCGGCGGCCAGGTTGCCGCCCGCGCTGTCGCCGCCCACGGCGAGGCGCTTCGCGTCGATGCCCAGCACTGCGGCATGCTGGGCGACCCAGCATAGTGCCCGGTAAAAGTCGGCTAGCGGCACGGGGAACTTGTGCTCGGGCGCCAGCCGGTAGTCGACGGAAAAGATCACGCAGCCGGTGGCGTTGGCCAGCGCGCGGCACGGATTGTCGTACAGGTCCAGCGAGCACAGGCACCATCCGCCGCCATGCGCAAAGACGATGGCGGGCAGGGGGGAACTCGTATCCGCGCCAGCCGGCACGTAGGCGCGCACGATGAGCGCATGTTCGCCCGGCAGCACGTAATCCCTGATCGAGGCGACGTCCTCCATCGGTCCGTGCAGCTGGCGCAAGCCCGTCTCCGTGGCGGCGCGCAGGTCTGCCAGCGAGGCGGGCGGCGGCGCATTTTTGCTCTCTTCCAGCCAGGCGGCGATCAGTGGATCGAGGCTCATGCGGGCTCTCCGGCCAGGAAGGGCAGCAGGTGGGCGATGAAGGCTTCCGGCTGTTCTTCCATGATGAAGTGGCCGCATTCGGCGACGATGGCGCCTTGTAACTGATCCGCCTTGCCCTGCATGGTCAGCAGGGGTGCGTCATTCGTCGCGTGGTCGGCGCCGATGGCCAGCACCGGCATCGGCAGGCTGTGTTTTGCCCGTTCCAGATTTTGCCGGATGGTTTCTGGAATGGCGCGGTAGTAGGCGAAGCCCGCGCGCAGGGCGCCCGGCGTGGCATACGCGTCCGCATACACGTCGACGGCCACCTTGTCGCGGCGGTACGACCAGCGGTCGAAAATGAAGCGGATGTACTCGCGTTCCTTGCCCGCCGTGAGCATTTCCGGCAAATCGAGCACCTGGTTGAACATGAAGTGCCACAGGAAGATGTTATCCGACGGCGCGACGAAAATCGGTGGCGCGGGCGCCAGGCCGGGAATCACGGCTTCCGTCAGCGCCAGTTTCGTCACGGCCTGCGGGAAATCGCTGGCCAGCGCATAGCCGACCCACATGCCGATGTCGTGACCCACCACGTCGTACTGCGCATGGCCCAGTGCCAGCATGGCGCGGTGCAGGGTGGCGGCCACGGCGCCGGTGTCGTAGCCATCGGCGGGGCGGCTGGAGTGGCCGCTGCCTGGCGGGTCGATGGCGATGGCCTGATAGCCATTGGCCGCCAGCGCCGCCATCACGTGGCGCCACGCATACCAGGTTTGCGGCCAGCCGGGAATCAGGAGCACGGGTTTGCCGGTGGCGGGACCAGCGATGACGCAATGCAGGCGTTGGCCGTCGATGCGGACGTAATCGTGAATGAAGTCGTTCATATTTTTCCTTGATTAATTATGCTGGATGCCCAGCAGGGTATTGATCTGTTGCTTGCTGACGGGGGCGCCGGCGAAGTCGTCGAAGATCTTGTCGGTGACGGGGATGATGTGGGCATTGATGAAGGCCACGCCTTCGCGCGCCCCCACTTCCTGGTCCTTCAGGCAGCACTCCCATTCCAGCGTCGCCCAGCCCGCGTAGTCGTTTTGCGCCATCTTTGAAAAAATCGCCTTGAAATCGACCTGGCCATCACCGAGCGAACGGAAGCGCCCGGCGCGGTTTTCCCACGACTGGTAGCCGCCGTAAATGCCTTGCCGCCCCGTCGGATTGAATTCCGCATCCTTCACATGGAACATGCGGATGTGCTCCTTGTAGATGTCGATGAATTCCAGGTAGTTCAGCTGCTGCAGCACGAAGTGACTGGGGTCGAACAGCATCTTGCAGCGCGGGTGGCGGCCCACGCGTTCATAAAACATCTCGAAGCTGATGCCGTCATGCAGGTCTTCGCTGGGGTGGATTTCATAGCACAGGTTGACGCCCTGTTCTTCGCACACGTCGAGGATGGGCAGCCAGCGGCGCGCCAGTTCGTCGAAGGCCGTTTCGATCAGGCCGGGCGGGCGTTGCGGGAACGGGAACAGATACGGCCAGGCGAACGAACCGGAAAACGTGCCCATGTCGGTCAGGCCCAGGCGCTTCGAGGCCATGGCCGCCAGTTTCACTTGCTCGATGGCCCACTCGGTGCGCGCCGCCGGCTGGCCGTGCAGGTGTGCCGGGGCGAAGCTGTCGCACAGCGCGTCGTAGGCCGGGTGCACGGCCACCAGCTGGCCGAGGATGTGCGTCGTCAGTTCGCTGATGACCAGGCCATGGCTGGCCAGCATGGCAACGAGGTCGTCGCAGTATTGCTGGCTGTGCGCGGCCTGCGCCACGTCGAACAGGCGCGCATCCCAGGCGGGAATCTGCAAGGCCTTGAAGCCCATGCCGGCCGCCCATTCGGCGATGGCGGGCAGGGTGTTGAAGGGCGCCGTGTCGGCGGCGAATTGTGCCAGGTGCAGGCTCGGTCCTTGGATGGTTTTCATATCGGCTCCTATTGTTTGTCGATCGACAAAGAATAGGTGAAATTGTTGGCGCGGTCAAGGCGTCGATGCAAAATAAATCGCGAAGGCGGCTTGCGTGCCAGGCGTTATACTGGCCGCCACTTCGTAAGCAGAGGATCACAATGGCAGGAAGACCGAGGGAATTTGACCGCGCGCTGGCGCTGGCAAAAGCGCGTGACGCGTTCTGGACGCGCGGCTATGAAGGCGTGTCGATGGCCGACCTGGTGGCGGCGCTGGGCATCGCCTCGGCGCGCATCTATGCGGCGTTCGGCTCGAAGGAGCAGCTGTTCCGCGAAGCCGTGGAGTTGTATGAAACGGGAGAAGGCGCGTTTGCCGTGCACGCGCTGGCGGCCAGCCTGAATGTGCGCGACGCGGTGGCGCGCATGCTGGAAGAGGCCGTGCTGCTGTACACGCGCAGCGGCCAGCCGCAAGGCTGCATGGTGGTCACGGCCGCGACCAACACGAGCGCGGAAAACGCCGGCATCGCCGACTGGCTGGCGCAGCACCGCCGCGCGCGCACGCAAGCGGTCATCGAGCGCTTGCGCGCGGCGCAGCTGGCGGGAGAATTAAAAGAGGATGCGGACGTGCAGGCGCTGGGCGACTATTATGCGGCCTTGCTGCACGGTCTGTCGGTGCAGGCGCGCGACGGCATTCCCGCCGAACGGCTGCTGGCATTGATCCGGCCGGCGATGGCGCCCTTGGCGCTGGAAATGAAAAATCAGACTATCTAACCGGTAGTGACTGTGCTTAAGTCTTGACGTCGATCAGGCTGCCCAGCGCCTGGTCGGCCGCCTTGACGACATTCGCCGATAAATTAAAACCGGCCTTGTAGACGAGGTTATCCGTCAGTTCGGATGCCAGGCCGACGCCGTTCGGCCGGCTTTCGGCCGCCTTGGCCGCAGTTGCATTGGCGCCGCTGACGCTTTCGCTGGCGGCCAGCTTGCGCCCTTCGACGGACAGCGTGACGCCCGTGCCGGCCGGACTGGACTCCTGGAACTCGGCTTGTTGCGGCTGGAAGCCCGGCGTATTCGCATTGGCGATATTGTTGGCGGCCACATCCAGCGCGCGCTGGTTGGCGGTCAGCCCCGAAGTACCGGTGGTGAGGGCGGAGATGGACATGGCGACTCCTTCAGAATACATCCAGTTTACTCCCGCCAGCGGGAAAAGTGTGGTGGTGTAAGGCAACAATTTTTTCTGTTGGATCTTGCCGCAAAAAAATAGGTGCATCACGTAATTTTTTTATATTGTCCTGTGGCATTTCACTGTCTAGACTGGCAGGGAAGTCATCCACGGAGTCCGCCATTTTTCATCTGCTTCGCCCCATGTTCCTGGGTTTGCTGCTCAGTCTGCCTTGCCTGCCCCTGAAAGCCCAGTTTGTTCCCTTGCAGTTGCCGCTCGATGCGCGCCTGAACGAGCAGGTGATCATGGTGCCGGCCGGCGACGGCTTGCGCGAGGTGCTGGAGACGACGGTGTTCCGTCCCGCCGGGCCCGGACCGTTTCCCTTGCTGCTGATGAATCACGGCAAGCAGGCCGGCCCGGCCCGGCTGCAGCAGCGCGAGCGCTTCATCTATATGGCCACCGAGTTCGTGCGCCGCGGCTATGCGGTGATGCTGCCCATGCGCGCCGGTTTTGCCCGCTCCACGGGCGCCTATCGCGATTTTGGCTGCGACATGCTGGGCAACGCCCAGGGCCAGGCGCGCGACATGCTGGCCGCACTGGCGTATGCGCGCCGCCAGAGCTGGGTCGACCCGCAGCGCATCGTCGTCGCGGGGCAGTCGTATGGCGGCATGGCGGCGCTGGCGCTGGCCACCCGGATGGTGCCCGGCGTGCGCGGCGTGCTCAATTTTGCCGGCGGCCTGCGCGTCGACATGCCCGGCTGCGACTGGCAAGGGGCGCTGGCCAAGACCTTCGCCACCCTGGGCGCCTACAACCACATCCCCAGCCTGTGGCTGTATGGCGCGAACGACTCGTATTTTTCGCCGGCGCTGGCGCGGCGGTTGTTCAATTCCTTTACCGGTTCAGGCGGCCGGGCACAATTGCTGGCCTATGGCCCGTTCAAGCGCGACGCCCACCTGACCCTGGGCAGCCGCGACGGCGTGGCCGTGTGGCTGCCCGCCACCGAGCGCTTTCTGCAGAGAGTCGGCATGCCGGTGCGGCAGGTTTACCGCGTGGCCGATGCGCCGCCGCCGCCCGCCACGCATTTCGCCCCGCAGGACGATATCGCCGCCGTGCCGTATCTGGAAGAGCAGGGCCGCGCGGCCTACCGCGTATTCCTCGAGAAAACCGCGCCGCGCGCCTTTGCCCTGTCGGCCAGCGGCGCCTGGGGCTGGGCCGAGGAGGGCGAAAGTCCCGAGGTGCGCGCACTCGCTTCGTGCCAGCGCCGCAGCAGCCTGCCGTGCCAGTTGTATTCGGTCGATGAAAGCGTTGTTTGGCCCGGTGCCAGCGCCGTCGGCGGTGCGCAATAGGCCGCCGCGCACGATAGTTGTCGCCGAAACGGGCGATGGGCGAATATACTAGGCGAAAAGGGAGGCGTTGCGCTTCCCGTCCGCCCTTATTATCCAGCGAGAATTCACCCTTATGGCGTCATCCCCAGAAAACCTCAGCATGGCCGTGTTTTGCGACTTCGAGAACGTCGCGCTCGGCGTGCGAGATGCAAATTACGAAAAATTCGATATCAAGCCCATCCTCGAACGCTTGCTGCTCAAGGGCAGCATCGTTGTCAAGAAGGCATATTGCGACTGGGACCGTTATAAAAGTTTCAAGGGCACCATGCACGAAGCGAACTTCGAGCTGATCGAAATTCCCCACGTGCGCCAGTCCGGCAAGAATTCGGCCGACATCCGCCTCGTCGTCGATGCACTGGACCTGTGCTACACCAAGGCCCACGTGAACACCTTCGTCATCATCAGCGGCGATTCCGATTTCTCTCCGCTGGTGTCGAAACTGCGCGAAAACGCCAAGCAGGTGATCGGCGTGGGCGTCAAGCAGTCGACCTCCGACCTGCTGGTGGCGAACTGCGACGAATTCATTTTCTACGATGACCTGGTGCGCGAGAGCCGCCGCACGGCCGCCAAGCGCGATGCGCGCGAAAGCCCGGCTGCCGCTGTCAAGCGCTCGCCCGACGAAGAAGTGCGCCGCAAGGAAAAATACGAGTCGCGCAAGACGGAAGCGATCGAGATGGCCGTCGAGACGTTCGACGCGCTGGTGTCCGAACGGGGCGACAGCGGCAAGATCTGGGCTTCGATGCTGAAAGAAGCGATCAAGCGCCGCAAGCCGGACTTCAGCGAATCGTATTACGGTTTCCGCACCTTCGGCAACCTGCTGGAAGAAGCGCAGGCGCGCGGCTTGCTGGAATTTGGCCGCGATGAGAAATCGGGTGCCTATGTCTACCGCAGCAGCGGCCTGGTGGCCGTGCCTGCCGCCGTGAACGCGGATGCCGCCAGCGAGACAAGCGCCAGTGGCGAGACCGGCGCGACGGCGGAAGAGGGCAACAGCCGCGAAGGCGGCAGCCGCCGCGATTCGCGCCGCAATGGTCGTGGCGGCCGCAAGCAGAACGAGCAACGCCGCGGCGAGTCCGCGCCACAGGCTTTCGTGCCGGTGGCCGAGGCCGAATCGGCTGTCATCGAGCAGTATGCGCCGGCGCCACAGCCGGAGATCGTGCATGAAGTGGCCGAAGCCGCGGTCGAGGTCGTGGCGGAAGAGGGCAGCGCCAAGCGCGGTTCGCGCCGCAATGGCCGTGGCGGCCGCAAGAATGGCGATGGCGCCCGTGAAGCGCGCGCCGAGGCCGTCGAGGTGGTGGTGGCGGAAGCCATGCCCGTGCCTGAACCGGTAGCTGAAGTGATTGTGGACACCGTCGCCGAAGCGAAGACTAAGGCCAAGCCGCGCACGCCGGCCCGCAAGGCGGCAGCATCGAAAAAGCCGGCCAAGAAGGCGGTTGACGCCGTAGTGGAAGCGGCGCCTGTTGTCGAAGTGGCGCCGGTGGAAGTGGCCGTCATGGCGGAAGACAAGCCGGCCAAGGCGCCGCGCAAGACGCCAGCACGCCGTCCCGCGCGCAAGAAAGCGGAAGCGGCTTGATTGAAACCCCAAAGCAAGGACTGGGGTCGGACGGGGACGCCGAGTCCCGACGGGTCTGACCCCAAGCGTGTAGGATGAGCCTGTTTTTAACGAAGCGGGCTTAAGCATGTACCACGGTGAACGGTTCAACAGCATTTCCCATACGGTGGGCGCCGCGCTGGCGGCCATCGGCGGCGTCATCCTGATCGTCGTGGCGGCGCGCACGGGCGACCCCTGGAAAATCGTCAGCTGCAGCGTGTATGCGGTCATGCTGCTGACCTTGTACCTCACTTCCAGCCTGTACCACAGCGTGCGCGGCAAGGCCAAGGCCGTGCTGCAGCGGCTCGACCACTGCGCCATCTACCTGCTCATCGCGGGAACCTATACGCCCTTCATGCTGGTGACCCTGCGCGGGCCGTGGGGCTGGTCGCTGTTCGGCGTCGTCTGGGGCCTGGCGCTGTTTGGCATCGTGCAGGAATATGTGTACGCAAAAGGCGCGCGCATCCTGTCGCTGGTGATTTACGTGGCCATGGGCTGGCTCATCGTCATCGGCATCAAGCCGCTGCTGGCGGCGCTCGAGTGGAACGGCTTCCTGTGGCTGGTGGCAGGCGGGCTGTGCTACACGGGCGGCATCGCTTTCTACGCCACCGACCACAAGCTGCGCCATGGCCACGGCATCTGGCACCTGTTCGTGCTGGCCGGCAGTAGCTGTCATTTTATCGCCATTTTGTTCTACGTTGCCTGACGTTGTCGCCGACCCTCACTGTTGCCATGATTCCATTATAATGGCGCGATATGTGAAACGCAGTCAATAATAAGGCAACAATGGATATCAATTCGGACGACCTGAAAATCTTCGTCACCGTCATCGACAGCGGCACCCTGAGCGCGGCCGCCGTGCACCTGGGACAAACCACCTCGGGCGTCAGCCGCGCGCTGTCGCGCCTGGAAGACAAGCTGGCCACCTCGCTGCTGACGCGCACCACGCGGCGCATGGAGCTGACGGAAGAGGGGCAGCTGTTCCTGGACAAGGCGCGCGCCATCCTCGCCTCGATGGAGGATGTGGAGGAATCGATCCGCATCCGCCGCCAGAAGCCGGCCGGGCGCCTGTCCGTCGATGCCGCCTCGCCCTTCATGCTCCATTGCGTGGTGCCCCACGTGGCCGAGTTTCGCGCCATGTACCCGGACATCCGCCTGGAACTGACCAGCAACGACCAGATCGCCGACCTGCTCGAGCACCGCACCGACATCGCCATTCGCATCGGCGCCCTGGTCGACTCGACCCTGCATGCGCGCCCGCTCAGTGCCAGTCCCCTGCACGTGCTGGCCACGCCCGCCTACCTGGCGCGCCACGGCGTACCCGCCACGCCGGAAGCGCTGTCCGGCCATGCGCTGTTGGGTTTTGCGCAATATGAACTGGGGAATCACTGGCCGCTGCGCCACGAAGCGGGCAACAGCCTGCAGATCGTGCCCGCGCTGGCCGCCTCCAGCGGCGAAACCCTGCGTCAGCTGGCGCTGCATGACCAGGGCATCGTCTGCCTGTCCGACTTCATGACGAAGGACGACATCGCCGCCGGCCGCCTGGTGCAGGTGCTGCAGCCGTTCTACACGGGCTACCGCCAGCAGATCCACGCCGTCTACTACCGCAATACGCAGCTGGCGCAGCGCATCAGCTGCTTCCTCGAATTTTTGCAACAGAAGCTGTAGCCATGACGGAGAGCGGCATGCAATGTCCAACCTGTGACGAATATGGCGATCTGCTGTACGCCACCATCAAAGAAACAGGGCAGCAGGTGATCGTCTGCTCGGAGTGCGATGCACTATGGGAGCATCCGGAGATGCGGATCACGGCCGACAGCATGCTGGATGTCGGGACGTTTCTCACCGAGGCAGGGCTGCATGCCGGCTGGGATGAGTTCGAGGCGAGGCTGCCTGCGCCAGGAGTGCCTGCAATAAAACCGTGGTGCCTCGCGTGAGAAAGTGTGTATTTTTTATTATATAAGCCATGTTAGCATGTTACAACTTAAAACATTGCAAAAAAAACATGCGCAAACATTTTGCCCTGATCGCCTTGTTATACATGTCCAGCGCCGACGCCGCCAGCATCACCTATGCGGGCAAAGCGGACTGCCGCGTTGTCGAGCATGCGCGGGTGACCGGGCACATAGCTTACTGGAATGGCGCTTGCAACGATGGCTATGCCAGCGGACCCGGTGCTTTGCAGTGGAGCAAGGACGGCAAGCCAACGGAGCGTTATGAAGGAACGCTGAGCAAGGGCGTGCCGGAAGGCGCAGGCATTTCACAGTGGGCGGACAGCAGCTTGCATGAGGGGACCTACCGGGATGGCATGCTGCAGGGCCCTGCCGTGGTGATCTTTACGGGCGGAAAAAAACTGGAAAGCAATTTCGAGCAGGACAAGCCGGTGGGCAATGTCAAGTTCGGCTCTCCGGGCGACGATCAGTATGAGGGCGGCTGGCAGGATGGTCCGGAAGGCTACGGTACCATGACATTTTTTATGGGTGGCGCCTATCGTGGGCAATGGCGTAAAGGACGACCGGATGGTGACGGTGAGATCTTGTATCCCAACGGACGCGTGCTGAAGGGGCGTTTCAATGGTAGCTTCCACCTGACGGCGCAGCCGGAGTTGCCCGTGGTAAGCAATCTGTACACCATCAAGGAACAAAGTGCGGCGATTGGCTCGAACATTCGTGGCACTGCCTCCGGGGGCTTTGACGTCCCCCCGGAAAAGTCCTACGCCCAGTTGACACCGGAGCAGCAGCAGCTTGTGAAAAGAGACTACGCAGTCTTGCAGGATGACGATGCGCCGCCGTATCCGGAAAAGGGCATACTGGAAATATCGCGCGCCATGCAAAGCCTGATCTCATACAAGGACGCAATCGGCGAGTTGCACGTCAATGTCGGTGTCGATGAGCAGGGCGTGGCGCAGAATGTCACCCTGCTGAAAAGCCCGGACAGCGAGTCCGGCAAGCTGGCGGCGGCCATGTTCATGCATCTCCGGTTTACACCGGGCCGTTGCGCAGGCCAGCCTTGCGCGATGGTAGTACCGTTCAGGTTTACGCTCAGATACAAGAAATAGCACGCCGGCCTGACCTTATGCGGTCGTGTGCGCGCTGCTCAGCAGCGCCTCCACCTCATGCGCTGGCAGCGGGTGGCTGAAGAAATAACCTTGCGCTTCGTCGCAGCCATGGCGGCGCAGGTAATCGAGCTGCTCGGCCGTTTCCACCCCTTCGGCCACCACGCGCAGCTTCAAATTGTGCGCCAGGGCGATGATGGAGACGACGATGGCCGCGTCGTCCGCGTCGCGCGCCACGTCGCCGACGAAACTGCGGTCGATCTTCAGCACGTCGATGGGGAAGGTGCGCAGGTAGGCGAAACTGGAATAGCCGGTGCCGAAGTCGTCGATCGACAGTTGCACCCCCAGCGCTTTCATGTCGTGCAGCTGGCTGACGGCCAGCGCCACGTCGTGCATGAACAGGCTTTCCGTCAGTTCCAGTTCCAGGCAGGCGGGCGGCAGGCCCGTTTCCAGCAGCACTTCGGCGATCAAGGCGACCAGGTTCGGCTCGTTGAACTGGCGCGCCGACAGGTTCACGGCCAGGCGCAGCGTGTCCAGTCCCGCCGCATGCCAGCGTTTCACCTGCGTGCACGCTTCGCGCATGACCCAGGCGCCGATCGGCACGATCAGGCCCGTATCTTCCGCCAGCGCGATGAAGCGCTGCGGCGCCACCATGCCCAGTTCCGGGTGCTGCCAGCGCAGCAGCGCTTCCACGCCGACGATGCGTCCGCTGGCCAGGTCCACCTGCGGCTGGTAATGCAGCACGAACTGCCCGCGTTCCAGCGCGTTGCGCAGCGCCGTCTCGATGCGCAGGCGCTCCAGCGTGGCCTGGTTCATGGCCGTCGTGTAGAACTTGATGTTGTTGCGGCCCTGTTTCTTGGCGCAGTACATGGCGATGTCGGCCTGCTCGATCAGGTTCTGCGTCTCGCCATGCAAGGTCACGTCGCCGGGGGCGTCGTAGCGCGACATGTCGTAGACGGCCACGCCGATGCTGCAGGTGACGAAGAATTCCTTGCCGTCGAGTAGTACCGGCTGCGCCACCGCATCCATCACGCGCTGCACGATGGCGGCGCTGAGCACTTCGTCGGCCTGTTCGCACAGGATGGCGACGAATTCGTCGCCCGACAGGCGCGCCACCGTATCGCTTTCGCGCAGGCTGGCCTGCAGGCGCGTGGCGATGGTTTTCAGGAGCAGGTCGCCGGCTTTGTGGCCCAGGCTGTCGTTGACGAACTTGAAGCGGTCGAGGTCGATCAACAGCACCCACATGGCCCGGTTCTTGCGGCGCGACAGGGCCATGGCCTGTGCCAGGCGGTCGCGCAGCAGGGCGCGATTGGGCAAGCCCGTCAGCACGTCGTGGTGGGCGATGTGCTGGATTTGCTGCTCGGCCAGCTTGCGTTCCGTGATTTCGGACCCTGTGCCCCGGTAGCCGTGAAATTCACCGAGCTCGTTGAACAGCGGTTCGCCATTGATGCTGAACCAGCGCAGCTGGCCATCGCGGTCCTGCATCGCATATTCGAGGTTGGAAAAGGGCAGGTGCGCTTCCAGGTTGGCGATATGCTGCTTGCCCCAGCGCGAATTGCGCATCTCCGGGTTGTTTTCCCAGCGCGTCATGCCGATGAAGCGTTCCAGCGGCATGTTCGACTTGTCCGTAAAGCCGCCGGTGATGTGGGTGAAGCAGAAGTTGGCATCCTGTTCCCAGTACCAGTCCGAGGACAGGGCCAGCAGGCGGCGGAAGCGCTTTTCGCTTTCCTGCAGGGCGCGTTCCGTGCGCTGGCGCGCCCGCACGTCGGCGCTGAGCAGTTCATTGCTGCGCTTGAGATCGGCCGTGCGCTGTTCCACCAGCAGCTGCACGCGGCGCGAGCGCTGCGTCAGCGATTGCACGAAGGCGGCCGTCAGCACGCTGAACAGCAAACCGGTGATCAGGGTGAACAATGAGCCCAGATGGTCGGCCAGGAAAGGGCGCGGATGGGCCACCACGCGCACATGCCAGGGCCGGCCGGCGGAGGAAAAGCCCCGGTCATAACGGCTGTGATAGGCAAATTGCAGCCAGCGTGGCAGCGACTCCCAGGCGTCGCCCGCTTCGGCGGCAGGCGCCTGGCCATGCCGGAAGATCAATTGGCGCGGGTCGGCGTCAGCGTCGGCGTAGACGCTCAGTTCAAGCTGCGGGTCGCCCAGCAGGTCGGCGCCGGCGAGGATTTTCTGCACCAGTTCGCCTGCGCGGACGATGGCCGCCGTATCGCCGATCAGCGCCGCGCGCCGCTGCTGCACCGTCTGCAGGGGCACGCCGTGGCGGTACACGGGGCGCAGGATGACGAAACCCTGCTGCGGACCCTGCGCCAGGGCCAGCAGGCCGGTGGCGGTGGTCTGGCCGCTGATGATGGCTTGTTCCAGCGCGCCGGCCAGCAAGCCGTCAGGGCGCACGTTCAGGCCGAAGGCGGGGCGGTTGCCCTGCAGCGGTTCGAGATAATCGACGATCAGGTAGGTCGCGTGCTCGGTCACGGGATGGATGACGCCATTGTGCATTTCCGTCATCGCATAGTCGGGCACGATGCGCCGCAGCTCGGCCTCGAACGCCGCGCGCTGCGCATGCGGCACGAGGCGGTGGAAATTGAAGGCCTGGATGAACGGGTGGCGTTGCAGCAGCGGCGTGGTGAAGGCGTGGAACTGCTCGCGCGTGACGGGCACGACGGCGGCAAACAGCTGGTTGGTCGTGGTCAGCACCTCGACCGCGTCGTCGAGTCCCTGCTCGATGGCGGCCACGCGCGCGCCTGCGCGCTGCTGCAGACTCAGGCTCATTTTGTCGTATTCGAGCTGGCTGATGGCGCCGAACAGCACGCCGGTGATGCCGACGCCGCAGGCAAAAGTCAGCGCGGCCGCGGCGGAAATCGACAAGGGCAGGCGGCCACGCAGCATGGTTTTTCCTATCTCACTTCATGGATACTTGGATTCGGCGGCGCCTGCCGGCCCCGCGCAGGCCATAGTTTGTCATAAACCACATCCATCATGCTGATTTTGCACCAAATTACTGCTAATAAGCAACAACATCCATGGCAGGGGAAGACGACTTTCAGTCGCTGCCCGCGCCTGCCCGCCGACGCACACGCCACAACTGCCATGCGGGCAGCCAGCGGTTCAGGAAACCCAGGCCGCACACGCGCCGCCAGCGCACCAGGCGCACGACGCGCAGGGCCCGGCCCGCCCCGAGCTTGTCTGGCCTGGCGGCGAAGACGATGCGGTTGTTGCCGGCGATGCCGTCGAAGTGGCACACGGCGCCGCGGAAGGTGAGCATCAGGCGCGCCAGCATGGCAGGGTAGTGCTCGTCATAACTGAACAGGTTGGCTACCAGCACGCCGCCGGGCAGCAGAGCGCGCAGGCAGTCCGCATAGAAGCGCGCGCTGCCCAGTGCGGGTGGCAGGCCCGTTTCGTCGTAGCCGTCGAGCAGCAGCACGTCGGCGCAGCCCGGATGCTGGCGGATATAGCTGACGGCGTCCGTTTCGATGATGCGCAGGCGCGCGTCGTCGGGCGGCAGCATGAACTGCTCGCGCAGGGCGATCACGTCGGCGCGCAGTTCCAGCACCGTGATGCGCGCCTCGGGCAGGTGGCGGTGGCAGAATTTCAGCAGCGAGCCGCCGCCCAGTCCCACCATCAGGATGTGCCGGGGACGCGGCACGAACAGGGTGAAGCACATCATGGCACGCGCATAGCGCAGCAGCAGATGGTCGGGGCGCGACAGCAGCATTTCGCTCTGGATCATGCCTGGCTGGAATTCCAGGCGGCGCCGGTCGCCAAAGGTATGCACCTGAGGCGCGCGCACGGCAGGTAATTGGCTATCCGGCATAGGACGACTTCGCTGAGTGGACTGGGGAAGATGCTTTGTTGCATTCAGAGAAATCTGATAAGCTTCCGCGAGCATACCCGATTAATCCGCGCCGAGCATGCGTATATGTAGATGGCGCGCGGCGGCACGGCCACGCAGTCGGGCACCATGGAGACAAGCATGTTTTTGGATCACCCCATCATTACCGCGACGAACAGTTTTACGGAGCCTGACCGCATCGAGCGGCTGACGCGCGTATATGGTTATGCGGCGGCGCTGGCCGACGTGGCCGCCAACTTCGGATTCATTGAAAAAGTGGCGCAGATCCATGACCACAAGGGCACCCTCATCGTGTTCTGGCATGAGGCGCCCAGTGAAGTGGAAAAGCAGTATTTCGTGCAGGCGTGGGCCAGCAAGGTCGGCGACGGCAGCACGAATGTCGAACACGAAATCTGACCTGGCGCGCCGCGCCTGCGCATCGATAGCGTAGCCCATGGATATCAAGACCCTGGTACTGGCCCTGGCGCTCGGCAACCTGAGCCTGTGCGCGGCCCTGTTCTTCTTCGAATACGAGCGCAAGAAGTCGCTCAGCCTGTCCACCTGGGCGGTAGCCAAGCAGTGCCAGGCCGTGGCCTGGTGTCTGCTGTATTTCCGCGGCGTGCTGCCCGATTTCCTCTCCATCGTGCTGGGCAACAGCTTGCTGTTTGCCGGCATGGCGCTGGACGCGGGCGCGCTGTGGCAGGCGGCCGGGCGCAGCGGCTGGCGCCGCTATGTATTGCCGGCACTGGGGTTGTCGGTGGCGCTGTTTGCCGCCTGCTATCTGTTTGACGTGGCGCCGCTGCTGCGCAGTGCCGGCGGCTCGCTGATCGTGGCCGGCTTTTTCCTCGCCGGCGTGGCCGCGCTGTGCCTCAAATGGCGCGAGGCAAGCATGCTGCGCCGCTTCCTCGTCGTCAGCATGGGCATCCTGTCGCTGCTGATCGCCGCGCGCGGCGTGCTCGCTGCCGCCGTGCCCGATGTTGACGCCGAGCTGCTGCAGCTGGCCGGTTTTGGCGCCCTGTACCTGATGATGCTGACGAACGCTTTCGGCTACCTGCTGCTGTCGCGTGAAAAAATGGGCAGCGAACTGGCGCGCCTGGAGGTGCTCGATGCGGCCACGGGCGTGCCGAACCGGCGCGGCTTTTACCAGGCGCTGGCGCCGTGGATGGCGCTGGCGCGCCGGCCCGGCTTGCCGACGGCCTTGGTGGTGCTCAATATCGACCATTTCAAGCGCGTCAACGACAGCTATGGCCATCCGGTGGGCGATGCGGTGCTGAAAACCATCGTCGACACGTGCCGCCAGCAGCTGCGCGACAGCGACCTGATGGGCCGCCTGGGCGGCGCCGAATTTGCCATCCAGCTGCCGCGCACGAATCTGGCCGATGCGCTGATGGTGGCCGAGCGCATCCGCGCCGCCGTCGAAGCGCTGCCGGTCAAGACGGAACGCGCCGTGCTGCAGCTGACGGCCAGCCTGGGCGTGACCACCATCCGCGCCGAGGACAGCAGCGTCAGCCTGTTCAAGCGGGCCGACGAGGCGCTGCAGGCGGCCAAGCAGGCGGGCCGCAACAGGGTGGTGGAAGCGCAAGGCGCCAGCACCCTGGATATGTAAATCGGCCTATTTTTTGCGCGAGCCCAGCCAGTTGGGTTGCTTGCCGCATTCCTTGGGCAGGAACAGGACAAGAAAATTGCAACGGCACGTTACCAGACAGGCCATGTTGGCCGCCGGCACGCCGAACATGTGCATTCTCTAACTTTCATTTAAGCTAGGCAAGTTATGCTGTGGGGTGCACGCTCGGCCCCTCTTGTCGTCCGCACCGCGGTTCCCCTTTCTTACTCTTGCCAGGCCCATAATGAAAATGCTCAAATCCCTGCCTGTATGGCCGCTTGCCGCCCCGCTTGCCGGCTGGCTGTTCCTGTTCGGTTCCACCTTCAATGTCGGCGGCTACTATCAGATCCTGCTGGTGGCTGGCCTGATCGGCAGCGTGCTGGCCGCCGTCTACCACGCGGAAGTGGTGGCGCACCGTATCGGCGAACCGTATGGCACCCTGGTGCTGGCGCTGGCCGTGACCCTGATCGAGGTGACGCTGATCGTCTCGCTGATGCTGGCCGGCGGGCCGGAAACGACGGGACTGGCGCGCGACACCGTGTTTGCCGCCATCATGATCATTTTGAACGGCATCGTCGGCATCTGCCTGCTGCTGGGCGCCGGGCGCCACCGCGAACAGACCTTCGGCCTGCTGGGCGTGAGCGCGTCGCTGGCCACGCTGGCGGCCATCGCCATCCTGACGCTGGTGCTGCCGAATTACACCTCCAGCGCCGCCGGCCCGTACTACAACTCCAGCCAGCTCATTTTCATCGCCGTCATCTCGCTGGTCCTGTACGGCACTTTCGTGCTGGTGCAGACGGTGCGCCACCGCGACTACTTCCTGCCCAAGGAAGCCGTCGGCGATGAAGAGGTGCATGCGGCGCCGCCCACGCCCACCGTCGCCTGGGTCAGCGCCGGCGCGCTGCTGGTGTGCCTGGGCGCCGTGGTGCTGCTGGCCAAGTCGCTGGCGCCCGCGCTGGAGACGGCGATCGCCGCCATGGGCGCGCCAAAGACACTGGTGGGCATCGTCATCGCCGCCATCGTGCTGCTGCCCGAAGGCCTGGCCGCCGTGCGCGCCGCGCGCGCCAATCGCCTGCAAACGAGTTTGAACCTGGCCCTCGGCTCCGCCCTGGCCAGCATCGGCCTGACGATACCCGCCGTGGTGGTGGTGTCGCTGGCCACGGGCCTGACGATCACCCTGGGACTCGATATCAAATCGACAGTGCTGTTGCTGCTGTCGCTGATGGTGGCCACCCTGTCGCTGGGCACGGGCCGCACCACGGTCATGCAGGGCACGGTGCACCTGGTGATTTTTGCCGTGTATTTATTTACCACCATCGTCCCATAAGCCGCCGCGCGGCTGCCGTTTTGTCACAATCCTGTCACGCCGCTGTCATACGATGGGGGTAGTGTGGTAGGATTTTTAAATTGTCTAAATGATTTATATAGTTTAGCAACTGATTTTGCCAACTTTTTCAGTTGGTACAGCAATGACAAGACAAGAGGCCAGTATGTATGCAGCGGTGGACCTGGGGTCCAACAGTTTTCGTTTACACGTCGGCAAGCATGATGGCGACACCATACGCGTGGTCAAGAGCGTGCGCGACCCGATACGCCTGGCCGCCGGCCTGGATGCCAATGGCGACCTGACCGAGGCGGCCATGCAGGGGGCGCTGGCTTGCCTGCAGCGCTTTCGCGCCATCCTCGCGGGCTTCGAACTCGATGCCGTGCGCGTGGTGGCCACATCGGCCATGCGCGTGGCGCGCAACGGTGCCGTCTTCCTGCCGCTGGCCGAGCAAGCCATCGGCCATCCGATCGAAATCATCTCGGGCGAGGAAGAGGGGCGTTTGATCTACATGGGTGTGGCCAATGCGCTGGCCATCCCCGGCGAACGCCGGCTGGTGATGGATATCGGCGGCGGCTCGACCGAACTGATACTGGGGCGCGGCAACGATATCGAGCGCGTCGAGTCGTTCAGCCTGGGCACCGTCAAGCAAAGCCTGTCGTTCTTCATCGGCGGACGCATCGACGCGCCGTCGTTCGAGGCGGCCATCCTGTCGGCGCGCAGCCATTTCGAGGATGCCGCGCCGCCGTACCGTCCGCAGCACTGGAAGACGGCCTACGGCTCTTCCGGCACCATCCGCACCATCGCCGACATCATCGCCCGCAACAAGCTGGGCGACGGCTTGCTCACGAGCGCCAGCCTCGATGCGCTGGCACGGCGCTTCATCGAACTCGGTCACACCAGCCGCATCGACATGCCCGGCTTGCGCCCCGATCGCGCCAGCACCATCGTCGGCGGCCTGGCCATCTTGATCGGCCTGTTCCGCGAAATGGCGATACCCGTCATGACGCCGATCGAGGCGGGCTTGCGCATGGGCGTGATGTGGGATTTGTACCTGCGTTCGACCAAGCGCGACCGCCGGGAACAGTCGGTGCAGGGTTGCATGGAAAAATTCCATATCGACCAGCAGCGTGCCGGCCGGGTGGCCGAGCAGGCGCTGGCCATGTATGCGCAGCTCAAGCCCACGTCGGACGCCCTGGTGAAAAGCCTGCGCTGGAGCAGCCTGCTGCACGAAGTGGGCCTGGCCGTGTCGCAGACGGGCTACCACAAGCATGCGTCCTACATCGTGGAAAACGCGGACTTGCCCGGTTTTACCACGCGCGAACAGAAGACCATGAGCCGGCTGATCCTGGCGCAGAAGGGCAATTTGCGCAAGATCGGCGAAGTGCTGTCCGACCCCGATTTCGCCAAGGCCGTGCTGGCGCTGCGCCTGTCGATCCTGCTCATGCATGCGCGCATCGAAGCCGATTTCAGCGAACTGCGCCTGCGCATGAAGAGCCGCATCGAGCTCGACATCAAGCGCGGCTGGGTGGCGCACCATCCCACCGTGTCATTCTGGATCGAGAAGGAGCAGGAATTCTGGGATGAGGTCGGGGTCGATTTCACCATCCGCGCCAGCGCTTGATAGCTCATTAGCTCATGCCGTGCGCATGGCTTGATGTGTAGCAAGCAAGATTTCAAAAAAGAGTATATATTGTTTATATTATTTATTAGATTGGAAAATCCATGACCAAAACCGTCCCAGTGAAAAAAGCCGACAGCGCGCCCGTATCGATGTTCCCCACCAGCGCTTCGATCAATGCGGCGGCAGCCAAGGCCGCACCGGCCGCCAAGCCTGCCGCAAAGCCGACAGCCAAGCCAGCCGCCAAGCCGGTGGCCAAGGCCGCCGCCAAGCCAGTGGCCGCCAAAGCCGCCGCTGCGAAGCCAGCGGCAGTCAAGCCCGTTGCCGCCAAGCCTGCGGTAGCCAAGGCACCCGTCGCCAAACCGGCAGCCAAGGCCGTCGTGGCCAAGCCGGCTGTGGCCAAGCCAGTCGCCAAAGCCGCTGCCAAGCCGGCGGCCAAGGTTGCTGCGAAACCATCCGCCAAGGCCGTCGCCAAGCCGGCAGCGAAAGCCGCCGTCAAACCGGCAGCCAAGCCGGCCGCCGCGAAAAAAGCGCCGCTCGCCAAGGTCGTCGCCGTCAAGGAAAAAGCCCGCAAGCCGAAACTGGTGCGCGACAGCTTCACCATGCCGGAAGCGGAATATGAAGTCTTGGGGCAGGTCAAGAAAGCTTGCCTGAAGGCCGGTTTCGAGATCAAGAAAAGCGAATTGCTGCGTATCGGCGTGGCGCTGATCAGCCAGATCGACCTGGCCACCCTGCAAAACGTGCTGGCCGGCTTGCCGCAGCTGAAAACGGGCCGTCCGAAGAAGGATTGATGGCGCGAGCGGAGGGTCGCCCCCCGCTTGCCCATTCTGGTTTACCATGGGGCCTGTGATAGTTCCCCCATGGTTGCCATGTCAGAAGAAATCAGTATTGAACGCGCCGGCTTCGTCGAGCGCGCCATCGTTCGCCACCGCGCGGGCCAGTCCACCGATGCCATCGACCACGTCGCCGAGGAAATCCCCGTGGCGCTGGTCTTCAATGGCATTTCCCACGTCGTCATGATGGCCACCCCGCGCGACCTGGAAGCGTTCGCCTACGGCTTCGCGCTGACGGAAGGCGTGGTCGCTTCGGCCGGCGCCATCTTCGACTGTGAAGTGTTCCTGCGCCCTGATTCCGCCGAAGTGTCCTTGAGCATCGCGCAGGAAGATTTCGTGCGCCTGAAGGACCGGCGCCGCCAGCTGACGGGCCGCACGGGCTGCGGCGTGTGCGGCATCGACAGCATCGACATGCTCGACTTGCGGCCCGCGGCGCTGCCGCCGTCCCTGATCCGCGTCGACCTTCCGGCCGCGCTGGCGCGTGCCTCCGCGGGCTTGCGCGAACACCAGGCGCTGATGCGGGAAACGGGCGGCGTGCATGCGGCCGCGTGGTGCACGCCCGACGGCGACATCGTGCACGTGTTCGAGGATGTCGGCCGGCACAACGGCCTGGATAAACTGATCGGCCACCTCGCGCTGCACGATGTCGACATGCGACGCGGCTTCGTGTTCCTGTCCAGCCGCGGCAGCTACGAGCTGGTGCGCAAGGCGGCGCGCATGCAGATTCCGCTGCTGGCGACGATTTCCGCCCCCAGTTCGCTGGCCATTTCCATCGCCACGCAGGCGCGCATGAAACTGGTGGGCTTTTGCCGCCAGGATGCTTTCGTCGACTACACGCCCGGCATCACCCTGTAAGCGACGTTTTCACTGACGGCGCCGGCGAGTGTGGTAAATGCGCACGCTCTTCCCCTGGCATTGACTTGCGTCATGGAAATGACATTCGGCTGTCATTTTCCTGACATATTAGACAAGTACGCTGGAGTCGTCTTGATCACAGGGGATGAAACCATGCAGAACATAGTCGCATCAAACGAAGCCAAGGCCCGGCCGGTCCAACTGGTGCTGAGCCAGGCCACGACAGCGGCGGAATTGCGCGAAGTCCAGCGTTTGCGTTACAAGGTGTTTATCGAAACCATGGGATTGAGTTCGCTGGCGAATGCCGATGGCCTCGACAGCGATGAATTCGACGCGCATTGCGATCACCTGATCGTGCGCGACGCCGATACCCTGAAAGTGGTGGGCACCTACCGCGTGCTGAGCGCGGCCAAGGCGGCCAAGATCGGCCGGCTGTACGCGGAAAACGAGTTCGACCTGAGCCGCCTGAAGAACCTGCGCGGACGCATGGTCGAAGCGGGCCGCGCCTGCATTCATCCCAAGTACCGGGGCGGCAGCGTGATCATGCTGCTGTGGTCGGGCCTGGCCGAGTACATGCGCCGCGAGCGCTGCGACTATCTGGTCGGCTGCGCCAGCATCAGCCTGGCCGATGGCGGGCATAACGCCGTTGCCGTGTACCAGGCGCTGGCCGAAAAGCACATGGCCCCGAGCGAATACCGCGTCACGCCGCACCTGCCTTTCCCCATCCACCAGGTGGAAGCGGCGCACAAGCCGCAAGTGCCGCCGCTGATCAAGGGCTATCTGCGTTCTGGCGCGTGGATTTGCGGCGAACCGGCGTGGGACCCTGATTTCGAAAGCGCCGACATGTTCATGATGATGCCGCTGGCGAATCTGGACGAGCGCTATGCGCGCCATTACGGAGTGGTGCCTGGTTAAGGCTAAGGCCCGGGAGTGAGGACTGCAGCTGGCTGGCCAGCGCCTGCACGGCGCTGCGCAAGCCGGTATCCGCGCTGTCGGGCGGCAGCAGTTCGAGCAGGAAGTGCAGCGGCACCATGATCGCTTCGGGTTCGCCGATGCTGCCGTGGCGCTGCACGGCATCGTGGTACAGGGCCAGGAACGCGGCGCGCGCGGGCGCGTCGAAGGGCTGGCTATCCGGCGCCTGCCACAGGGCCGCCAGCAGGGCGGCGCGCACGGGGGCGCCGGCGTCGATAGCGCGGTGTTCGTCCGCGTGGCGCTGGCGCGCATACGCGATGGCATCGTGCAGCAAGTCGCCCAGTTGCGCATCGAGCGTGCGCCAGGCGCTGTCGTCGCCATGGGCTTTCAGCAGCAGGGCACCCGCCAGTACATGGAAAATCAGGTCGCAGTCGGCCACGCCGCTGCGTAGCCGCGCTTCGTCCAGCGCGGCCAGGCAGGCATCGGTCATGGCGCGCAGCGCCGGCGCGCCGGAGGTGCCCCCGGCGCAGGCCAGGCGCGCCTGCAAGGCCCAGTAGCGTCCCAGCAGGGCCAGGCGCTGGGCCGTGGGCGCCAGCGCCACCAGCAAGTCGATATGCTGCCGTCCGTCGTGCAGCAGCTGCCGTCCCTGTGTCATATCCGGCACGGCCGGCACCTCGATGCCGGCGCCCGCATCGAGGCCGCACAGGGCCGCGCCCTGGCGTATCTCCAATTCCGCCCAGTGCGCCAGCGCGCGCAAGCCCACCTTGCCGTCGGCCGCGCTGTGCGCCGCCCGGTAGTGCTCGATGGCGCGCAGGGTGTTGTCCAGGCCACCGAGGCCGGCGCGCGTGGCGGCCATGTTTTCGCGGATGTCGGCGCAGCCGAAGAAGCGCGCGCGCACGGCTTCCTCGATGCTGGCCAGCTTTTCCTCGATGGCGGCGCGGCGCGCAGGATCGGCGCCCGCCAGGCGCGCGTGCAGGGTTTCTAGGTCGGCCAGCAGGTGGCCGTGGTAGTGGTAGTCGGGCGCCTGCCAAGGGCGGCTCTGGGTGTTCGGGAAGCGGTAGCGGTCGTCGCCATACGCCTGGTAGGCGCCCCAGGTGTTCGAGGCCGGGAACTGCAGATACGCCGCCTCGCGCGCCAGGCGCACGGCGTCGCCGAAGTATTCGCCGCTCAGCATGGCGTGATAGAAGCTGTGCGCGAAGATGCTGGCCGCCTGGTCGTCGATGCGCCAGCCGGCCGCGATCACCGCCTGCGAGCCCATTTCAATGAAGGCCGTGGCCAGGCTGGCGGCCAGCTTGGACCACGGCGCGATGGCGTCCGGGCGCATGTCGCCCAGGTGGCAGCAATTGATGAAGACGAATTGCGGCACCCGTTTCAGCTTGCCCACCTGCGCCGCCGTCAGCCGCGTCTTCGGCCCCAGCACCAGGCCTGTATGGGCGATGCCGGGGCCGGCCACTTCGCCGTGGCCGGCCAGGTGGATGGCGAAATAGCGCTCGTCGAACAGGTGCACCAGCACCCGCTGCGCCTGCGGGCGCAGCAGCTCGCGCACCTGGTAGCCGTACGCGCCGAACATGCGCGCCACGTCCTGCGCTTCGGCCTGCGCGGCGGGCAGCTCGGGCAGGCCGGAATCGGTGTCGCCGATCACCAGCACGCTGTTGCTGGGCGGGCTGACGGCGGGCGGCTGCTCGCGCAGGCTGGCCAGCTGGCGCACCATGCCGATGCGCGTCGACAACGGGCTTTCCTCGCTGCCCGCCTCGTCGCGCATGAGTTCCCACGGATAGATGGCGGCGCTCTGGTCGACGGCCAGGATCAGGCCGCGCATCTCGGGGATGGCCGCCTTCAGCCCATTGGGCAGCATCAGTTCGTACAGGGCGCGTGACAGGCCCGGCTGGTCGGTGGTGTTGTCGGTGGCATCCATGATCAAGCCATCGACGGCTTGCCGCTGGTTCGGCTCCTCGTCGACGCTGTTGTGGGCGCGGTCCGTCAGCACGGTGAAGCGCAGGGCGCCCGAGAGGTCCGCGGCGACGATCTGCACGCGGCGCCAGCCATTGTCGCCACTCAGGCTGGGCAAGATGCGCCGATAGCCGCCCGGGCTGTGGCGGATGCGCCGCTCGAACGTGAAGCTGCCCTGGTAGCGCGCCTCGGCCATGATCTGCTCGATGGCCACGGCGGCGGCGATGGCGCGCGCTTCCGATTGTTCATAGATGGCGATGTGGCCGATGCGGCAAGCCATGCCCGCGTCTTCCAGGCGCCGGTTGGCGCTGCGCGCGCCGTCGATCAGGGCCCGCGCGCACAGGGCGATGCTCAAGCCGCCATAGCCGGAACCAGACAGCAGGCTGGCCACGCGCAAGCCGTGTTCGCCCATCGGCGACGCAGCCACACGGCCGGCGGCGCGTACCTGCAGGCAGACGCACGCGTATTCGAGCAGGCCGCCGGCAAAGGCGCGCGCCAGCTCGCCCGGCGTCAGTTCGCCCAGCGCGCCCAGGCCGATGACGATGGCGCCGCCGGGCCGGCGCGCCGCATCGGGCTGCAACACCACCAGGGCCGCATCGGGACGTTGCGGGAAGCGCCCCAGTGCGTGGATTTCCTGCAGCTTGCCCGCCAGCAGGCGGTCCAGAAAACTCATGCTGCCGCGCAGCGACTCGTAAGCGTAGCAGCCGCTCATGACGGGCGCGTCGGCCGAGGCCATGCTGCCGTGGATGACGGATAGGCTCAGCTGCGGCGCGCGGCTCTCGACAGCGCTGGCGGGGCCGGCGGCGCCGAGGGCGGCGTCGAGCAGTTCCGGCGGCTGCGGGTACAGCGGCCGCGCATCGGGAGCGTACGCGCGGAAGCGCGGCGGGGCGCCGCCCGGCGCGTGCGGCGGGCGCCGGGACAGGCCCGCGCCCTGGCCGTTGTCGAGCAGTTGCGCGATGGCCGGGTAGGTTTCTTTTTGCAGCAGCAGGTCGCCATGCGCCACCGGCAGGTAGCAGGCTTCCACGCCGTCCGGCACCGCGCCTTGCCAGGCCGTGCGGCCATCGCCGTCCGGCGACCAGGCCGTCTCGATGCCGCCGTCGCGCAGGCGCAGCGCCACCGGCGTGTCGGCGCAGCCGGCCAGGTAGCTGCAATGGCGGGCGTCGAGCGGGGCGGCCTCCAGCAAGGACACGGTGGCGCGCGCCGCCGCCAGCGCTGGCGCCTCGGGCGCCTGCCAGCCGTCGGGCAGGCCCGCTTGCGCGTCGCCGGCGGCCAGTTGCGCCCAGGCGTTGGCGTCGAAGTAGTCGATACTGCCCGCCTGCGGCCACGGCAGCATGTCCAGCACCCCGGGAAAGGCGCGCACGAAGCCGAGAAACTGGCGCCGCGTGTGCTTCCAGCCTATCCAGCAGGCCAGCATTTGTACCAGCCGGTCGCGCCCCAGCAGCACTTGCACCATCGCTTGCGTGCCCCGGTTGGCCGTGCCCACCTGCAGCAGGCGGCTGCCGGGCAGGGCACTGAAGCGCGGCCAGCGCTCCTTCAATGCCAGGCGCGCCACCAGCCCGCCCGTGCCGTGGGCAACGATGCGCAACGCTTGTCCGCGCTGTTCGGCGTCGCGCATGGCCTCGTCCAGCACGGGCAGGAAGGCATTGCCGGAGTGCTGCAGCGACAAACGCCAGTCATACGTAAAGGGCCGCACTTCCTGGCTTTGCGCGAGAAAGCGGGCAAACGGCTCATAGCACGATTCGATCCAGCCGGCGCTGACGATGTGCGGCTGGCCCACGGCCAGGCGCTCGATGCGCCCTTCGACCAGGTTGACGGGGTCGAACCAGATGCGGTTGCTGCCCACTTGCAGATGGCTGCCCATGATATCGGGCAGCAGCAGCACGATGGGGGCGTGCGCGCGCCGCTTCGGCACTTCGCCGCCGCGTCCCAGCGCGCCGTGCTCGATGCCGGCCAGCGGCTGGTAGGCGCTGTCGTCGCCCGTGAGCGCCTGCACTGCCGCCAGGCCGGACGGTGCGCGCTCGAAGTAGTTCAGGTGGTGCGTCCGCGGCCCGCGCAGCAGCAGTTGCCGCACCGGCGTGCTGCGCGTGGCGCCGCCCGCCATCGAGGCGCAATTGACCACCAGGTCGTTCTGCCCGCCGTACAGCTGGTCGCCGAGGCAGTCGCCCAGCCAGCCCAGCAAGCCATCGCCGCTGCACGCGCCTGCCAGCACGTGCAGCGGGCTGGCCACGCGCACGTCGGGCGCGTTGAGCAGCGCCACCAGCGGCGAGTCGGGCATCATCGCTTCCAGGCCCGGCAGGATGCGCGCGTCGCAGCGCTGCTGCACCACGGCCAGCAGGAAGGCCATGCCGCCATCGGGCACATCGTCCTGCGGCAGCAGGTTGCACATCACGCTGGCCCAGCGGTCGAGCCGTCCCGACATCAAGGTGGTGCCGCGCGCCGGGCAAGCCACGCGCACGAAGCGGGCGATGCGGATGGCGCGCGTCTTCAACTCCTCGCCCAGTTCGCGCAGGCGCGCCGCATCGGCGTCGTGGCCGCCGCGTCCGCCCAGCCGCGCCTGCGCCGTGAAGTGCCCGATATCGTGGCTGTTGAACGCTTCGCCGCCCACCGTGTTTTCGCTCAGCCGTTCCAGGCCGTCGCCCGCCAGGTCGACGGCGCTGCGGCTGTCGATGCGCTGCGCGCGGGCCAGCAATTCGCCCACCAGGCCGCCGCGCGAATGGGCCAGCAGGTGCAGCACGGCGCCGTGCGGCAGCTGGCGCACGAGGGCCAGCGCGTTCTCGATGGGGCTGTCGCTGAGGCTGCGGTGCTCGTAGCCGTAGATGCGGTTGCCGTAGTGCGCCGCCAGCTGCGGCGCCAGGCCGTTGCGCCACAGGCCGCCAAAGCTGCGCTGGGTCGACGACGCCGTGCCATGCAACAGCAGTAGCACCGGTTCCGGCCCGGCGGGCACGCTGGCGACGGCCGTCATGCTGCCCGCCTCGATGCCGCAGCGGTACAGGCCCAGCCGTTGTTCCAGCTGGCGGTCCTGGAAGGCGCCCGCCGCCGCCAGCGCCGTCATGGCGGCGGCACCGCAGCGGTACACGCGCACGGCCCGCAGCATCCAGGCGCCCAGGCCGTCGCGACTGGCGCCCGGTGGCGGGCGCGCCGCCTGCGGGCGCAAGGCCAGTCCCACTTCGATGCTGGCGGGCGCGCCGTCGCGTGCCGCCGTGGCCGGCCCCAGGTAGCGTGGCAGGTCCAGGCCGCTCGCCAGCAGCGAACTGCCGTCGCACAGCAGCAATTGCACCACGTCGGCCGGACCGATATCGAGTGCCGTGCGGCAACTGCCGATGCCGCGCGCGCCCGACAGCACGTGGGTCTCGCTGTGCCAGCCGGGCGCGGCGGGGCCGTCGCCGGCGTCGGCGAGGGGATCGCGCGTGAGCGTCAGGCGCAGCACGGGCGGCGCAAGAGGGTCGCTGGACATGCGGTTGGGATCACTGGTTAAAAGCTGACCTTGATGCCTGCGGAGACTATGCGTGTTGTGTCAGATCAAGTTTGAGTGGAAATGCTGGCTGGCAGGGGGAATGCGCAGTGAAAGCGGGGAGGGGATGGCGCTGGAGCGGATGGGCAGAGAAACGGTCAGCATGGTTTGGGCTGGGTCTCTTCGCTATCGTGCGCGGATGTGGTGCGGTGAGCGAACTGCGCGAATTGCATGGCAAAAGTTCATGGCGCCGGGGACCTGGGTGCCTGGCATGGCATGACAACAGCGTGTATCTCAGTGGACTGGCGTGGCGGACAGTTCCTTCAGTTCGCGGATGGTGATGTCCGATTTTTCATGCATGCGCAATAAAATCGTTGCACCGACCGACAGTTTGCCGTGACGAATCTTGCTGATGATGGGAGGCTGGACTTCCAGAATACGGCACAGTTCCGCATCATTTTTCAGGTTCATCTTCTCGATCAGGGTATCGAGCAGCTTGTTGGGCACAAAACTCGATGGTTCGAGCGCACGCGCCCGGTTCATCGCTTCAATCATTTCCAGCTTCTTTTGCCGAACGTTCATTTACTCCTCCTTCAGGTTATGCAAGGGACGAGACCACTGTATGTGGTCCCAGCTATAGTTCGTCATCGCAGTACGACTGTCCGGGTGACGTGATACCATTCGCGTTACAACATTGATAACCAGGCAAGTGTTTTCAATAATACTACGATAACAAAATTTGTGAAAGATGGTCAGTTAAATTAACTGATTGTTTGATTAATTTGATCGACGGTTGTTGTATTTTGTAAGCCGTTTTTCGTCAGGATCATGGTTCTGTCCGCCATTTCGGCGGCGGCCAGCGAATGCGTGACCATGATCGCGCAACTGCCGTTGGCCTTGATTTCGGCGCGCAGCAATTGCAGGATGCTGTGTGCCGTATCGGGATCGAGGTTGCCGGTTGGTTCGTCGGCCAGCACCAGCGCCGGCTTGTGCACGAGCGCGCGGGCAATGGCCACGCGCTGCATTTCGCCGCCGGACAATTGCTGCGGAAAGTCGCCGCCGCGTCCGCCCAGGCCGACCGCGTCGAGCATGCTGGCGGCACGCTCCTGGGGCAGTCCGTTGAGCAGCAGCGGCAGGGCCACGTTTTGCAGCAGGGTCAGGTGCGGCAAGACGTGGAAGGCCTGGAAGATAAAGCCCATGCGGGCGCGACGCAGCCGGGTGGCGGCGGCGTCATCGAGGCTGGACATGGCGATGCCGTCCACCAGGATAGGGTGCGCTTCGGCACCCGCATCGGGCGTATCGAGGCCGGCGATCAGGTTCAGCAAGGTCGACTTGCCAACGCCCGAGTCACCCATGATGGCGATGAATTCCCCCGCCTTGAAGCGGCAGGAAATGTTGGCCAGCACGGGACGGGCATGGGCATAGGACTTCGACAGATGGCGCAATTCGAGCATGGTGTTAACGGCTATCGTAAAGGGAGGCACGCGGGGGAGAGGGGGGCCTGGGAACTGCAAAGGGGCGCGGATTGATTGGCCGGCAATGTGTAGTATACGACAGGCTTATCATTTTTGCTGGGCAATACCAATTTTGCGTGCACACCGCTAGTTTGATCTTGCGTTACCTGTCGCACGGCTGGCTTGTGCGGATTCCGCTATGATGGAAAAAAGTCATCGGAAAAGGCGCCCGCAAACCGCTGTGGCAGGGGCGGCGCCCGGTGGCTGACCGTGCAAGCCCTTCGTAAACCTTGATAGACGACGCCAGCCCATGACCATGCCACACGCGCAACAGCAGTCAGATTTGTCTCCCGCCAGCAACGTTCGAGTGGCCAGCGCCACTCCTGCCACGATAGTCGAGGTCAGCAGCGGCCTGCTGGCACGCGAGGCCTGGACCTCGCCCAAGTACCTGTACGACGCGCTGGGCTCGAAACTGTTCGAAGCCATTTGCGCCTTGCCCGAGTACTATCCGACGCGCACGGAGGCGGCCATCTTCGCCCGCCACGCCGCCGAGATCGCGCACGCCGTGGGGCCGGGCAGCACCCTGATCGACCTGGGCGCGGGCAATTGCGCCAAGGCCGCCAGCCTGTTCCCCCTGCTGCACCCGGCCCAGTATGTGGCCGTGGATATTTCCTATGATTTCCTCAGTGAATCGCTGAGCCGGCTGCAGCAGCGCTTCCCGCACATCGAGATGACGGGCCTGGGCCTGGATTTTTCCAGCCGCCTGGACTTGCCCGACAGCGTGCGCGAGGCGCGGCGATTGTTCTTCTATCCCGGTTCGTCGATCGGCAATTTTTCGCCTGAACAAGCGACCGCCTTTTTGCGCCGCCTGCGCGCGAACGCGGACGGCGATGGCGGCCTGCTGATCGGCGTCGACCTGATCAAGGACGATGTCATCCTCGACGCCGCCTATGACGATGCGCTGGGCGTCACGGCCGCCTTCAACCTGAACATGCTGCGTCACGTGAACGGCCTGATCGGCGCGGACTTCGACGTGCGCGCCTGGCGGCACCACGGCTTTTTCAACGCCGACGAGCGCCGCGTGGAAATGCACCTGGAAGCGCGCAGCGAACAAGTTGTCCACTGGAAAGGTGGCCAGCGCCGTTTCGCGAAAGGCGAGCGCATCCATACGGAAGACAGCTATAAATACACGCGCGCGGACTTCGTCGGTTTGCTGGAGCAGGCAGGATTTTCCACCGTGCAAGTCTGGACGGACCCGCAGCAGTGGTTTGCCGTCATTTACGCCCGTGTCATCAGAGACTAAAGGCGACGATGCTGATCGATCACTATAACAAGGTGCGCCAGCACTCGCTGCGCCTGGCCGAACCGCTGTCCGACGAGGATTGCGGGGCCCAGTCGATGCCGGACGCCAGTCCCGTGAAATGGCATCTGGCGCATACCACCTGGTTTTTCGAAACGTTTATTTTGGAAAGCATGGAAGCGGCGTTCGCGCCGTTCCACCCCGCCTTCCGCGTGCTGTTCAATTCCTACTACAACGGCGTGGGCGAGAAGCATCCGCGCGCGCAGCGGGGCTTGCTGACGCGCCCCGGCATGGCGCAAGTGCGCGCTTATCGGGCCAACGTCGATGCGCGCATCGCCCGCCTGCTGGCGGGCGAGCTGGCGCGGCCCGAGCGCGAGCGCCTGACCATGCTGCTGGCGCTGGGCCTCGAACACGAGCAGCAGCACCAGGAGTTGCTGTTAACGGACGTCAAGCACCTGCTGGCGCAGAGCGCGCTGTTTCCCGCTTATCTGGACAACGCGCTGGACAACGCGCTGGACAGTGTTCCTGCGCCAGCGCAAGAACACGCACAGCCCACGGCCTGGCTCGCGTTTGACGGCGGCCTGGCGCAGATCGGCCATGCGGGCGATGGTTTTTGCTTCGACAATGAATTGCCGCGCCATCCGCAATACGTGGCGCCGTTCGAGCTGGCCACTGCGCTGGTGACGAATGGCGAATTTCTCGCCTTCATCGAGGCGGGCGGCTACCGCATGGCGCATTGGTGGCTGGCCGAAGGCTGGGACTGGGTGCGCAGCCAGCAGCTGGCGTGTCCGCTGTACTGGCAGCGCGATGACGCCGGGCACTGGCAGGAATTCACCTTGTTCGGGCTGCGCCCGCTCGATTTGCAGGCGCCGGCAGTGCACCTGTCGCTGTTCGAAGCGGACGCGTATGCGCACTGGGCGGGCGCGCGCCTGCCGACGGAAGCGGAATGGGAAGTGGCTGCGCAGGGCGTCGCCGTGCAAGTGGGCCAGCTGCATCCGGCCGCCGGTGCGCCGGGAGCGGGACTGCGGCAAATGTTCGGTCACTGCTGGCAGTGGACCAGCAGCAGTTATGCGCCGTATCCGGGCTACCGCACGGCGCCCGGGGCGCTCGGTGAATACAACGGCAAGTTCATGCTGAACCAGTATGTGCTGCGCGGCTCGTCCTGCGCCACGCCGGCCGGCCATGCGCGCGCCAGCTACCGCAATTTCTTCCCGGCTGGCGCGCGCTGGCAATTTACGGGCATCCGCCTGGCGCGCCAGGTGGAATAGCGGCCTTACTGCAAGCGCTGGACGGCGGGCGCGGCGGGGCGGGGCGGCGCCTTGGCGACGGCGTTTTGCTCCAGCTTGAACTGGCTGACGAGGGTTTCCAGTTCGCCTGCCTGTTCATGCATGGCTGCCGCCGCCGCGGCTGCTTCCTCGACCAGGGCCGCGTTTTGCTGCGTCGTCTGGTCCATCTGCATGATGGCGGCATTGATCTGCTCGATGCCTTCGCTTTGTTCGTGGTTGGCGACGCTGATTTCACCGACGATGGCGCTGACCCGGCCCACGCTGGCCACCACTTCACCCATCGTGGCGCCCGCCTGGCTGACCAGCTGCGTGCCCTGTCCCACGCGGTTGACGGAGTCGGCAATGAGTTCCTTGATTTCCTTGGCGGCGGCCGCCGAGCGCTGCGCCAGGTTGCGCACTTCGGTGGCCACTACGGCAAAGCCGCGTCCCTGTTCGCCGGCACGCGCCGCCTCGACCGCCGCGTTCAGGGCCAGGATATTCGTCTGGAAGGCGATGCCGTCGATGACGGCGATGATGTCGACGATCTTGCGCGAGGACGCATTGATGGCATCCATGGTGCCGATCACTTCCGCCATGGCCGTACCGCCGCGCTGGGCGATGGTGGATGCCGAGCGGGCCAGGCTGTCCGCCTGGCGCGCATTGTCGCTGTTGCTGCGCACGGTGCTCGTCAGTTCGATCATCGACGAGGCCGTTTCTTCCAGCGCGCTGGCCTGCGCTTCCGTGCGGGCCGACAGGTCGGCATTGCCGCTGGCAATCTGGCTCGACGCCACGGCGATGGTGCCCGTGCCGCCACGTACTTGCCCCACGATGCTGGCCAGGCTGGTATTCATGTCGCGCAGCGCCTGCAGCAGCTGGCCCGTTTCATCCTTGCCGTCGGCCACGATTTTACTGCTCAGGTCACCTGCGGCCACGGCTTGCGCCACGCGCAGGGCATACGCGATGGGCGTGGTGATCGAGCGCGTGACCCACCAGGCAAAGAGCACGCCCAGCAACAGGGCGGCCGTGCCCAGGCTGGCCATCAGCATATTGGCTGCTGTAATATTGTGCTGGATTTGCTGGCCGCCATGCACGACTACTGCGCGCTGGATTTCGTTCAGTTGGTTCACCGTCTTTTGCAGGCGGTTCAGGGCGGGCAGGGTATCGTCGCGCACATGCACGGCCGCTTCCGCGCGTTGTCCCGCCATCAGCAGCTTGTCGGCCTGGCTGAACGAGACGACATAGGCCTTGCGCTGCTGCTTCAGGGTAGCCAGCAGTTCCTTGCCTTCAGGTAGCACGATCAGACGGTCGAGGATGACCAGCGCATCGCTGATGGTGGCCTTGTTGGCATCGATTTCGCCGTGGATGGCGTTGGCGCGGGCCGGATCTTCATGGATGAACAGTTCCAGCACCAGCGCCGCGTTCGAACGCGTGGTGCTGCGGATGGTGGCGATGGCGTCGGCCTTGGCCCAGTCATTCTCGATGATGGACTCGCTGAGCCCACCAATTTTGTCCAGGCGCAACAATCCCGTGCCTACCAGCACTGCCATCAGCAGCAGCACCAAGCCAAAACCGGCGCCCAGGCGCACGCCTATCTTCATATCCGTCAATTTCATACTGATTCCCTCGGTAGCTGATAATTTGTCTCCGCTGGTCTTATTATGAAACGATTATACGGTGCGTGATACTTCTTTTGCAGCAACAATTGCCTCGGAGAAATGAAAAAGCGGCACGGCGATCAAGCCGTACCGCTTTTTCTCCCTATGAGGGGTGCCCGGGTCGTGCTCAGGCGGCGCTGGCCGCCACGTCGGCCGCTGTTGTTTTTTCAGCTTCCGTCTGTCCGATGCGGCGGTTCACTGCCGACAGCACGGCCTTGAACGAGGCGGTGACGATATTGCTGTCGATGGCGGCGCCGAACAGGGTCGGGCCATTATCGAGGCGCAATTCCACGTAGCACGCCGCTTGCGCGTTGGCACCCGAGCCGATCGAGTGTTCATGGTAATCCATCAGCTTGATATCGAGACCGAGCGCATTGACGAAGGCATCGATGGGGCCGTTGCCGCCGCCTTGCAGGGCCAATGGCGTCTGGCGGTGCGACAGGCTGATGTCGATCTGCACGGATTCATCGCTGCTGGTGTCTTCCACCATGCGGTGCGCAGCGTAGGCGTACGGTGCCGTCTGCTGCAGGTATTCCTTCTGGAAGATTTCATGGATATCCTGCGCGGCGATTTCGCGGCCCGTGGCGTCGGCCACGGCTTGCACGGCGCGCGAGAATTCGATCTGCAGGCGGCGCGGCAAGACCAGGCCATATTCCTGTTCCAGCAAATACGCCATGCCGCCCTTGCCGGACTGGCTGTTGA
Organism: Janthinobacterium sp. PAMC25594; assembly: GCF_019443505.1. Classification (NCBI taxonomy): domain Bacteria; kingdom Pseudomonadati; phylum Pseudomonadota; class Betaproteobacteria; order Burkholderiales; family Oxalobacteraceae; genus Janthinobacterium; species Janthinobacterium sp. PAMC25594. The sequence continues at coordinate 1,376,707 of NZ_CP080377.1, read as the reverse complement.
CGCGGATCACGGCATCGTAGCTGCGGCCCAGGTCGGCCGGGTCGATCGGCAAGTACGGCACTTCCCAGATGCTGTCCGGTTGTTGCTTGGCAAAACCTTTCTTGATCGCATCCTGGTGCGAGCCGGAAAACGCCGTGAAGACCAGGTCGCCCGCATATGGGTGGCGCGGGTGGACGGGCAACTGGTTGCACTCTTCCACGCACTTGCGCACGGTATCGATGTCGGAGAAGTCCAGGCCCGGATGCACGCCTTGCGTGTACAAATTCATCGCCAAAGTGACGAGGTCGACGTTGCCCGTGCGCTCGCCATTGCCGAACAAGCAGCCTTCCACGCGGTCGGCGCCCGCCATCACGGCCAGCTCGGCCGACGCGACGGCCGTGCCGCGGTCGTTATGCGGGTGCACGCTGATGATGATGGAATCGCGGCGCGCCAGTTTGCGCGACATCCATTCGATCTGGTCCGCATACACGTTGGGCGTGCTGCATTCCACGGTCGACGGCAGGTTGATGATCATCTTGTTGGCGGGCGTCGGCTTCCAGATGGCGCTGACGGCGTCGCAGATATGCTTGGAGAAATCGAGTTCCGTGGTGGAAAACGATTCCGGCGTGTATTCAAAGCCCCATTCCGTTTCCGGATGCTGGGCCACCAGCTGTTTCACGAGGGTGGTGCCGGTGGTGGCGATATTCGTGATTTCCTCGCGCGACATGCCGAACACGACCTTGCGGAACACGGGCGCCACGGAGTTGTACAGGTGCACGATGGCGCGCTTGGCGCCGACGACCGATTCCACCGTGCGGCGGATCAATTCTTCACGCGACTGCGTCAGCACGATGATGGTGACGTCGTCCGGGATGCGCTTTTCATCCACGAGTTTACGCACGAAGTCGAAATCCGTCTGCGATGCCGATGGGAAACCCACTTCGATTTCCTTCAGGCCGATGGCGATCAGCATCTCGAAGAACCGCAGCTTCTTTTCCGCGCTCATCGGCTCGATCAAGGACTGGTTACCGTCGCGCAAGTCGGTGCTCATCCAGATAGGCGGTTTGCTGATGATCTGGTTCGGCCATTGACGGTCGGTCAATTTGACGGGAGGAAAGGCGCGGTATTTGGAAGCTGGATTTTGCAACATCATGATCGGGTACTCCTGAATATAGGGGGAAATCAATGGTTGTGGCGCAAGCTTGCCGGGCGGCCACGCAACACTAGGCCAGGCAAGCGGTCGGTAGTTTTAGCAGGCAAAGCAGGGCAACGGCGCCAGCGGTGGCGGTCGCGTCAGAAGTTACGGGTGTAGCGGGGGATGGTGCAAACATCATCAAACCTTCCAGGGTTTTTGAAACACGCCGGCGTGTGGCCAGGCGAAGCAATGCGGCAAACTTATGCGCGTGCTAGCAGTAGTCGCGATAGCGACAGCAGGGAAGGGGAGGAATGTTTGAAGGAGGACATGCACTTAATGTAAGGGATGTCGGGCGGGGCTGTCAAGCATATTTCGCCAGGGAACGATGCTGCTGCCATGCCGCAGCTCGACTTATTGTTCCTGCGCAACTTACTTTTCTATCATTATTGAATAATGCAGTTTCCGTCTCGGGATAAAGGAGCGGCACGTGGCCAAAAATTTCCTGCTGCTCGTCATAGCTATCCTCATTGCAAAGATAGCTCTATCGTCCTGTGCTGTGCACCCGGCAGCAGTTGCCGATGACGATAAACGCAACGCGCTTGATGCAGGAGCGCCATTTATAGCTCAAGTGGTGGGAGTGCAGTGGCTCAATCCCCTGCAACGCCAGGATTATCCAACCGAATGGCAACTGCTATGGACCCTTGGGAAAGTGCGGCCGAATAAAAAAGACGACATGTTGGAACAATACCCTGCCATTTTTTCTGAGGTCAGATCTGTGTCTGGCATAGCTTCATCAAATGATGGTAAAGGTACTTTTTTTAATTTCCATGGGAAATATTTGTTTGAAATGATAGGTAATTTTCACGGTGTATATTTCTCCAACCCCACCTATTTTTATAACGCCCACGACTTCAAACACAAAAAAGGCTGGAATGAATTGGCGGGTATCCATGTCGAATACGCGGTGCCTGCAGAACGGTTTGATCCCACCCAGGCTGGCGATGTCCTGCGCGAGGAGATCATCGATACCTTTTCCATCGGAAATCCGAACTTCCCCAAATCCTGGACCAAATCCACACCGCCCGACGTGCGTGTGACGGCCGGCGGCGCGAATGCCGGGTTTATCTCCCTGGCCGCCGCCCTCGATTATCTGCAGGCGCATCCGAAGGAAACGGTCTGGGTGATGAGCTGGGATGCGCCCAGTTTTCCCAAGGATGAGCAGATCAATGAAAACATGGTCTTGCTGGTACTGGCCGGTCCCCATTACAAGACGGAGCGCGATGCGCTGGCGTGGATAGGCTATCCGGCCACGCAGCAGGTCAGCGCCTTTGCAGCGCAGAATGGCTTGCCGCCGCCCACGGTGCAGGCGTGGCAGGCGACGCTGGCGCAGGCAGCAGGCAATGGGCGCAAGAGCGAGGTAGAGATCGGCTATGTAATCCACGATGCGAACAACACCCGGCCGGCGTCGCCTGACCGTATCGCCTACCTGGCGCAGACCTTGACGACCGAGCTGCCGGCCTTCGATTTCCTCCAGCAGACCTTCAATACGCCAGCCTTGCTGGGTGAAATGGGCGCTGCCACGGCCTTGACCAACGTGGCGCTGGGCATCGCGCAGGCGAATCACTTTGGCCAGAACGTGCTGGTGGCGGGCACCAGCGACGCCGGCCAGACGACGGGCGTGCTGATCTTGCCGCCGGCCAAGGTGCGGCCGATTGACCCCGTGAAACCGTGGTTCCGCGCGCGCGGCGGCGGCAATGCCTATCTGATGTGGTGGGGCATCCGGCATGCCTGGGCCACGCTGGATGCGGGGCAGTTCAATGAGCAGGGATATTCGAAATAGACAATGTCGCAGGCTCAGGCATAGCGCACCTGCGCTGCCTGGGCCGGCATGTCCTGTGCCATGCGCGCCAGGATGCGCTGCAGCATGGCCGCATCGGCGGGCAGGCGCGTGGCGAAGGCTGGCCAGCCGCGCAGTTCCAGCTGTTGCGGCATGTCCACCAGGCCCGTGATGGCATCGTGGAAGGCATCCCAGTTCATGCCGTAGATGGTGGGGAAGTTCAGCGCGGCCGCCAGGCTGGCATGCAACTGGCGTGAGGAATTGATATCGCTCAAGTCGATTATCACCAGGGTTTGCCTGTTCACAGTATGCCCTTGAGCAAGTTCTGCAGGTTTTCGCGCATGCCACCGACCACTGCCTCGTGCTGTTCCAGGATGGCGGATGCATCCTTGAACGGTGCCGGGTCGAGGTACAGGCGCGGCAGGTCGGCCACGGCCACGCCGCGTGGACCGCCGCGCAGGATCTCGTCCACATGCTTGTTGATCGAGTGGATGGCAGCCTGGATGCGCGGCGTGGAAGATGCCGCCAGGCAGGCGGCCAGCGCGGCGCCGAGTGCGGCGCGCGCGGGCGCCTGCGGCAGCACGGGCGCGGCGATCTGTTCCAGTGGCGACATGTTGACGGCCGGCTTGCGATACGCGCATAGGGTATCGAGCGCCATCAGCCGGTGCACGCCGCCGCGCTGCAGCCAATCGAGGATGCGCGGCCAAGGCGTGCCCAGCAGTGCCGCCGCCACGCCCCATTGTCCCGCCACGGGCGAGCCGATATTCGCGTCGATCCAGTCCAAGGCGGCCGGGTTGCCCGTGTAGGCCAGCAGGATGGCGTTCGACGAGCGCAGCGCGGGCGCCTGCGTGACCAGCACGCAAGTCAGCCAGGCGAGGGCGCCGTCGGGCGGATCGTTGGATAACTGTTGTGCAAATGGGGCGCCCAAGGCGCGGCTGTCGGCAAATTGCAAATCGTCGGACATGTTTGATTGAGAGTAAAGAGCAGGCGCCAGTCTAGCAGTGGGGCAGGGGCGCACGAACCTTGTCACCATAAACATTTAAGACTGCCTTCAGTGCCAGCGGCCCCGCTTGCGCTACAATCAGCTCTCCTTTGTTGCCACTGCCGCGCGCGGTTCTCACTTTCCACCATGTTCCCTAAACGCCTGACCCTGCTTGCCCTGGCCGCCTTTGCGCTGGCCGGGTGCGATACCACCGCCCCGAAGCCCGTACAAGTATTGACGCCACCGGAACCCATCGTCGTCACGCCGCGCAAGATCAAGATCGGCCTGGCGCTGGGCGGTGGCGCGGCGCGCGGCTTCGCGCACATTGGCGTGATCAAGGCGCTCGAATCGCAGGGCATCCACGCCGACATCGTCACCGGCACCAGTGCCGGCAGCGTGGTGGGCGCCCTGTATGCGGCGGGCAACTCCGGCTTCGCGCTGCAAAAAATGGCCTTCGACATGGACGAAGCGGCCATTTCGGACTGGGCCTTGCCCCTGTTCGGCAAGTCGTCCGGCGTGCTGAAAGGCGAAGCGCTGCAAAGCTATGTCAACAAGGCCGTCGGCGGCGTGCCGCTGGAAAAGCTGAAAATTCCGTTTGGCGTGGTAGCGACCGATCTGAAAAATGGCCAGCCGATCCTGTTTCAACGCGGCAACACCGGCATGGCCGTGCGCGCCTCGTCGGCCGTGCCGGGCGTGTTCCAGCCCGTGACGATCGCCGGCCACACCTATGTTGATGGCGGCCTCGTCGCTCCCGTGCCCGTGCGTTTTGCGCGCGACATGGGCGCCGATTTCATCATCGCCGTGAATATCTCGTCGCAAACGGATACGCAAAAGGCCATCAGTTCGATGGAGGTGCTGATGCAGACGTTCGCCATCATGGGCCAGCGCATCAACCAGTTCGAATTGAAAGATGCGGACGTGGTGATCCAGCCCAGCCTGGGCACCATGAAGGGCAACGATTTCAACAGCCGCAACCAGGCCATCCTGGCGGGCGAGCAGGCGACGTTTGCCGTCATGGCGCAGCTCAAGCAAAAGCTGAAAGCCAAGCGCGAGCAGTAAGCGATCATTATGCGATCGCGCCGCTGCGCATTTCGTATACAATTTTGATTCAACATAACAAGGATGCACCATGCAATCGAAACCGATTTTGACCCTGGACGACGTAAAGAAAATCGCTGCCGCCGCCGAAGCGGAAGCGGTCAAGAATAACTGGGCGGTCGCGATCGCCATCGTCGATGACGGCGGCCACCTGCTGTGGCTGCAGCGCATGGATGGCGTGGCGCCGATCTCGTCGCACATCGCCCCATCGAAAGCCAAGACGGCCGCGCTGGGCCGCCGCGAATCGCGCATCTATGAAGAGATGATCAATGGCGGCCGCGTATCGTTCCTGAGCGCGCCGGAAATCGACGGCTTGCTCGAAGGCGGCGTGCCCATCGTGTTTGACGGCCACTACGTGGGCGCCGTCGGCGTCTCGGGCGTGAAGTCGGCCGAAGATGCGCAAATCGCCAAAGCAGGTATTGCCGCTTTGACGGCCTAAGTAGTCGCCGCAGTTGCAGAAGCAGCCGTCCCGCGCAAGCCGGGCGGCTTTTTTCATGGGGCGCAGGATTTATGCTGCTGCGCAAAAAAATGCCGGGCCTTCTGTATTTTCTTCCTTGTGGAAAAGCTTCCTTTTGGTTATAATTCAAAGGTTTAGCCAATCACACATATACCGTAGCGACTACCCATCCCCTCATTCAAAATGACCGTTGAAACACCCTGAGTGCATCTGGCTCGGGTATCTAGGCGGTCGGTCTGACGTGGCGCAGCTACGGTAACTTTATCAGGAGTTGCCCTTGCCGCCATTTTTTTCTGGCCCTGCCGTTCCAGCCATATTAGCGCTTGCTGATGGAACGATCTTTAAAGGTTTTTCGATCGGTGCCGCCGGTCATACCACGGGCGAGGTTGTTTTCAACACCTCGATGACCGGGTATCAGGAAATCCTTACCGACCCAAGCTATTGTCGCCAGATGGTCACCCTGACCTATCCGCATATCGGCAATACGGGCGTCAACCCGGAAGACGTCGAATCTTCCAAGGTTCACGCCGCTGGCCTCATCATCCGTGATCTGCCATTGCTGGCATCCAATTTCCGTTCCACGCTCTCCCTGTCCGACTACCTGAAAGCTGAAAATATCGTCGCCATCGCCGGCATCGATACACGCAAGCTCACGCGCATCCTGCGTGAAAAAGGTGCGCAGGGCGGCGCCATCCTGGTCGGTACGCAAGGCAATGAGCCATCCGCCGCGCAAGCGCTGGAACTGGCCCGTTCCTTCCCCGGCCTGGCCGGCATGGACCTGGCCAAGGTGGTATCGAGCAAGGCTGCCTACGAGTACCGCGAAACGGAATGGACCCTGGGCGAAGGCTATGGCCAGCTGGCTGACGCGGACGCGAAATACCACGTGGTCGCCTTCGACTACGGCGTCAAGCGCAACATCCTGCGCATGCTGACGGCGCGCGGCTGCAAAGTCACCGTGCTGCCCGCGCAAGCGACGGCGGCCGACGCCCTGGCACTGAATCCGGACGGCATCTTCCTGTCGAACGGTCCCGGCGACCCGGAACCGTGCGACTACGCGATTGCCGCGACCAAGGAGCTGATCGAGAAGGGCATCCCGACCTTCGGCATCTGCCTCGGCCACCAGATCATGGCTTTGGCTTCCGGTGCGAAAACGCTGAAGATGAAGTTCGGCCACCACGGCGCGAACCACCCGGTGCAAGATCTGGAAACGAAACAGGTCTTGATTACCTCGCAAAACCACGGTTTCGCAGTCGACGCGGCAACTCTGCCCGCGAATTGCCGCGTGACCCATGAATCGCTGTTCGACGGCTCCCTGCAGGGCTTTGCCCGCACGGACAAGCCGGCCTTCTGCTTCCAGGGCCACCCTGAAGCGTCGCCGGGCCCGATGGATGTTGCTTACCTGTTTGACCGCTTCATCAACTTGATGGCTGCGGAGGAGAAAAAGAAAAATGCCTAAACGTTTAGATATCAAAAGTATTCTGATTATTGGCGCTGGCCCGATCGTGATCGGCCAGGCCTGCGAATTCGATTATTCCGGCGCGCAAGCGTGCAAGGCCCTGCGCGAAGAGGGCTACAAAGTCATCCTGGTCAACAGTAACCCCGCGACCATCATGACGGACCCGGAAATGGCCGACGTGACGTACATCGAACCGATCACCTGGTCGGTGGTTGAACGCATCATCGCCAAGGAGCGTCCTGACGCGATCCTGCCGACGATGGGTGGCCAGACGGCGCTGAACTGCGCGCTGGATCTGTTCAACAACGGCGTGCTGGCAAAATACAACGTCGAGCTGATCGGCGCGTCGCCGGAAGCCATCGACAAGGCGGAAGACCGTTCCAAGTTCAAGGACGCGATGACCAAGATCGGCCTCGGTTCGGCCCGTTCCGGCGTGGCGCACTCGATGGAAGAATCGTGGGCCGTGCAGCGCACCCTGGGCTTCCCGACCATCATCCGTCCATCGTTCACCATGGGCGGTTCCGGCGGCGGCATCGCCTACAACGAAGAAGAATTCGAAACCATCTGCAAGCGCGGCCTGGAAGCATCGCCGACCAAGGAATTGCTGATCGAAGAATCGTTGCTGGGCTGGAAAGAGTACGAGATGGAAGTGGTGCGCGACAAGGCGGACAACTGCATCATCATCTGCTCGATCGAAAACCTCGACCCGATGGGCGTGCACACGGGCGACTCCATCACGGTGGCGCCGGCGCAAACCCTGACGGACAAGGAATACCAGATCATGCGCAATGCCAGTCTGGCAGTGCTGCGCGAGATCGGCGTCGACACCGGTGGCTCGAACGTGCAATTCTCGATCAACCCCGTCGATGGCCGCATGATCGTCATCGAGATGAACCCGCGCGTGTCGCGTTCGTCGGCGCTGGCATCGAAAGCGACGGGTTTCCCGATCGCAAAAATTGCCGCCAAGCTGGCCGTCGGTTACACCCTGGACGAGCTGCGCAATGAAATCACGGGCGGCGCCACGCCGGCTTCGTTCGAGCCGTCGATCGATTACGTCGTCACGAAGATTCCCCGTTTCACGTTCGAGAAGTTCCCGACCGCCGACCACCACCTGACGACGCAGATGAAATCCGTCGGCGAAGTGATGGCGATTGGCCGTACCTTCCAGGAATCGTTCCAGAAAGCCTTGCGTGGCCTGGAAGTGGGCGTCGACGGCATGAACGAGAAAACCAAGGACCGCGAAAAGATCGAAGAGGAACTGGGCGAGCCTGGTCCTGAGCGCATCTGGTACGTGGGCGATGCGTTTGCCCAAGGTTTTACTCTGGAAGAAGTGCACAATCTCACCAAGATCGACCCATGGTTCCTGATCCAGATCAAGGAAATCGTCGACCTGGAACTGTGGCTCGATACGCAGAAGCTGGACAACCTGGACAAGAACACCCTGTACAAGTTGAAACAGAAGGGCTTCTCGGACCGCCGCCTGGGCTTTTTGTTGCAGACGACCGACACGGCCGTGCGCCTGCAGCGCCATGCGCTGGGCATCCGTCCCGTCTACAAGCGCGTCGATACCTGCGCGGCCGAGTTCTCGACCGACACGGCGTACATGTATTCCACGTACGACGAAGAGTGCGAATCGAATCCGACCGACAAGAAAAAGATCATGGTGCTGGGCGGTGGCCCGAACCGTATCGGCCAGGGTATCGAGTTTGACTATTGCTGCGTCCACGCTGCCCTCGCCATGCGCGAAGACGGCTACGAAACCATCATGGTCAATTGCAATCCAGAAACGGTTTCGACCGACTACGATACTTCGGACCGTCTGTACTTCGAATCGCTGACGCTGGAAGACGTGCTGGAAATCGTCGCCATCGAAAAACCGGTTGGCGTGATCGTGCAGTACGGCGGCCAGACACCATTAAAACTGGCGCTGGACCTGGAAGCGAATGGCGTGCCGATCATCGGCACCTCGCCCGACATGATCGATGCGGCCGAAGACCGCGAGCGTTTCCAGCAACTGCTGCACAAGCTGGAACTGCGCCAGCCGCCTAACCGCACCGCGCGCACGGAAGCTGACGCCCTGGCGCTGGCGCAGGAAATCGGCTACCCGCTGGTCGTGCGTCCATCGTACGTGCTGGGCGGCCGCGCCATGGAAATCGTCCATGAGCAACGCGACCTGGAACGCTACATGCGTGAAGCCGTCAAGGTTTCGCACGATTCGCCGGTGCTGCTGGACCGCTTCCTGAACGACGCCATCGAGTGCGACGTCGATTGCATCTCCGACGGCGAAACGACGTTCATCGGCGGCGTGATGGAACACATCGAACAGGCTGGCGTGCACTCGGGCGACTCGGCTTGCTCCTTGCCACCGTATTCGCTGTCACAAGAAACCATTGATGAACTGAAACGCCAGACGGCGCTGATGGCCAAGGGTTTGAACGTGGTCGGCCTGATGAACGTGCAGTTCGCCATCCAGAAGCAAGAGATCGATGGCGAAATGAAAGATGTCGTCTTCGTGCTGGAAGTCAACCCGCGCGCGTCGCGCACCGTGCCTTTCGTGTCGAAAGCCACCGGCTTGCAACTGGCGAAGATCGCCGCGCGCTGCATGGTCGGCCAGTCGCTGGCGTCGCAAGGCATCACGCAGGAAGTCGTGCCGCCATACTTCAGCGTCAAGGAAGCCGTGTTCCCGTTCGTCAAGTTCCCGGGCGTGGACACCATCCTCGGCCCTGAAATGAAATCGACGGGCGAAGTCATGGGCGTGGGCCTGACGTTCGGCGAAGCGTTTGTGAAATCGCAACTGGGCGCCGGCGTGAACCTGCCAAAATCGGGCAAGGTCTTCATCAGCGTGAAAGCGTCGGACAAGCCGCGCGCCGTGCAAGTGGCGCGTGACCTGGTCGAGTCCGGCTTCACCGTGGTCGCCACCAAGGGCACCGCCGCCGTGATCGCTGCTGCCGGCATCGCCGTCACGCCAGTGAACAAGGTGATCGAAGGCCGTCCGCACGTGGTCGACATGATCAAGAACCATGAAATCGTGCTGGTGATCAACACCGTGGAAGAAAAACGCAGCGCCATCGTCGATTCGCGGGCCATCCGCACCTCGGCCCTGGCGTCGCGCGTGACGACCTACACCACCATCGCGGGCGCGGAAGCGGCCGTCGAAGGCATCCGTCACCTGGATGAGTTGCGTGTGTACGATTTGCAAGGTCTGCACAAGACCTTGAACTAAGTGCGTTTGCAGTGACCGCCGTTAGGCGGTACACTGCATGCTTATCAACCACAGAGTTCCGTGCAGAGCAGCGCGCGGCCTCTGTGGTTTTCACTTGGTAAGTCCGTTATCCGTGGCAAAACACGGACGATGGCACCGATAACCAGCAGATAGTAGAGATAACATGACCTCAGTCCCATTGACCAAATACGGCGCAGAACTTCTGAAGGAAGAACTGCATCATTTGAAGACCAAGGAACGCCGCATCGTCATCGATGCGATCGCCGAAGCGCGTTCGCACGGAGATTTGTCGGAAAACGCCGAATACGATGCCGCCAAGGAACGCCAGGCCTTCGTCGAAGGCCGCATCGCCGAGCTCGAAGGCAAGCTGGGCGCAGCGCAAATCATCGACCCGACCGCGCTCGACGCGGAAGGCCGCGTGGTGTTTGCCTCGACCGTGAACCTGGAAGACCTGGAATCGGGCCAGAAAGTCACGTACCAGATCGTCGGCCTCGATGAAGCCGACCTGAAAAAGAACAAAGTCTCCGTGACGTCCCCGATCGCCCGCGCGCTGATCGGCAAGTACGCCGGCGACGTGGTGGAAGTGCAGGCGCCGTCCGGCCCGCGCGAATACGAAATCCTGGAAGTACAGTACATCTGATGCTCGCCCGCGTGCGCTTCCTCGTTGCCACCCTGTGGGCCGGCAGCCTGTGGACCATCGGCTTCATCGTGGCGCCCACCTTGTTCGGTACCTTGAGCGACCGTGTGCTGGTGGGCAATATCGCCGGCAGCATGTTCCGCGCCGAGGCCTGGCTGTCGATCGCCTGCGCGCTGATTCTGCTGGCCTTGCTGCAGTGGGGCGCTGGCGCGCTGGAGCTCAAGCGCCGCCGCCTGCTGGGGGCGCTGGTGCTGTCCATGCTGGTGTGCGCGCTGCTCAGCCACTTCGGCATTTCGCCGCTGATGGCCGAGCTCAAGGCGCAAGCGCCTTCGGGCATCATGGACGAGGCCATGCGCAGCCGCTTCGGTATGCTGCATGGCGTGTCGACCCTGATCTTTGCCGTGCAGAGCTTGCTGGCGGGCGTATTGATCTGGAAACAGCAGTAATCGTCTGTGGTGTTGTCGGATTACGCGCTGTGCGCTAATCCGACCTACATGGCAACACGTAGGTCGGATTAGCGAGGCCGCAGGCCACGCGTAATCCGAGAAATGCCGCAGCGGCAATAAAAAAGCGGAGCAGGGGATATCCCGTGCTCCGCTTCTTGTTTCAAGCCCGGCAGCCTTGCGGTTGCCGGGTGAACAGGCTTACTTGCTGCCCAGTGCGCTTTTCTTGGCGCTTTTCTGACGTGGCTTGGCACGCTTGATGGAACCGCCTTCGGTAACGCGCTCATTGCCCTTGATCATGACTTTCGTCACGCTGGGGCGCTTGGTGCCGCTGGCGCTGGCCTTGACGATGGTCACTTCGCGCATGCCTTTGCCGGCGCTGACCTTCTCCTTAACCACTTCTTTTTTCGGACGGTAGATTACCAGCAGTTTGCCAATATGTTGTACCGGGGCGGCGCCGAGATTGCCGCAAATCGTATCGTACATTCCGACGCGGGCTTCGCGGTCGTCGCCGAACACGCGGACTTTAATCAGACCGTGCGAATCCAGGCCAAGGTCGATCTCTTTGAGTACAGCAGGTGTCAAGCCCGCTTCGCCAATGATGACGATAGGCTTCAGCGCGTGTGCTTCGGCGCGCAGTGCGCTGCGCTCTACGGGTGTAAGTTTTAGCATAATAATATTTAGTAATTCCCTTAAAAGCAGTATTCTACGCGAATGGCAAAGAAGAAATTAAACAAAAACTGGTTGCACGACCACATAAATGATCCTTATGTGAAGTTGGCGCAAAAAGAGGGCTACCGCGCCCGGGCAGCATACAAGCTCAAAGAAATCGATGAAGACGAAAAACTGATCAAGCATGGACAGGTAATTGTCGACCTTGGTTGCACTCCTGGCAGCTGGGCCCAGTATCTGCGGCGCAAGCTGGCCGGCAAGGACGGCGGCGGGGTCAATGGTACCCTGATTGGCCTGGACATGCTGGAAATGGAGCCGATCGCCGATTTTCACTTCATCCAGGGCGACTTCCGCGAAGCGCGCGTGCTGCGCCAGCTGGAAGTGGTGTTGCAAGGACGCAAGGTTGACGTGGTCCTGTCGGACATGGCGCCGAATCTGTCGGGCATTGCCACGGCGGACGCCGCGCGCATGGAACATCTGATCGACCTGGCCATCGAATTCTCGCAATTGCATTTGAAGCCATCGGGCGTCTTGCTGGTGAAATGTTTCAAAGACATGGGTTTCAGCCAGATCGTGGAGAAATTCCGCGCTGAATTCAAGGTCGTGGTGCAGAAAAAGCCCAAGGCCAGCCGCGATAAATCGTCGGAAATCTTCCTGATGGGGCGTGGTCTCAAGAATCCGCTGAAAAATGCCGTGCAAGAAGATGATTCCGCCCTTGATATTTAAGCAGGAATCCGCACATGGGAACGAGAAGTGCAGTAGCGTCTGATGGCATAAAAGCCTAAATTGTTTATACTGCATTTTTTTTGCGTGAGCGCGGTTTTTTCGCGCGCACGGATCGGCGGGCTTTGGCACGGCCCGCTTATTGCGAGTAAAATCGTGTTTCTAGCTATTGGTAAAGAGATGCGCACTGCATCCAAGGAGTCTTCGTGAATAACATGTTTTCCAAATCTGCCATCTGGGTAGTCGTATTGCTGCTGTTGTTCATGCTGTTCAAGCAATTCGACAGTCATGGCGCCACAGGCGGCAGCAAGGCCATCGCTTATTCCGATTTGCTGGATGAAGTCAAAGCCAAGCGTGTCAAGGATGTCGTGATCGAAGGTTCGTCGATCACCGCCAAGCTGATGGACGACACCAAGGTGCGTACCACCGCCACCAGCCTCGACAAGGGCCTGATCGGCGATCTGCGCGACAATGGCGTGCACTTCGATGTGCGCCCGCCAGAGGAAGCGTCTTTCCTGCAAACTATTTTTGTATCCTGGTTCCCCATGCTGCTGTTGATCGGCGTCTGGGTCTTCTTCATGCGTCAGATGCAAGGCGGCGGCAAGGGCGGGGCATTCTCGTTCGGCAAGTCGAAGGCGCGCATGATGGATGAAGCCAGCAATACCGTCACCTTCGCCGATGTCGCCGGTTGCGACGAAGCGAAAGAAGAAGTCAACGAAGTGGTCGACTTCCTCAAGGACCCGAGCAAATTCCAGAAACTGGGCGGCCGCATTCCCCGCGGCGTGCTGATGGTCGGTCCTCCGGGCACGGGTAAAACCCTGCTGGCGCGCGCCATCGCCGGCGAAGCCAAGGTGCCGTTCTTCTCGATTTCCGGTTCCGACTTCGTGGAAATGTTCGTCGGCGTGGGTGCTTCCCGCGTGCGCGACATGTTCGAAAACGCGAAAAAGCATTCGCCATGCATCATCTTCATCGATGAGATCGACGCTGTCGGTCGTCACCGCGGCGCCGGCATGGGCGGCGGCAATGACGAGCGCGAACAGACCTTGAACCAGTTGCTGGTCGAGATGGACGGTTTTGAAGCGAACTCCGGCGTCATCGTCGTGGCCGCCACCAACCGCGCCGACGTGCTCGATAAAGCGCTGTTGCGTCCGGGTCGTTTCGACCGCCAGGTTTCCGTCGGCTTGCCCGATATCCGCGGCCGTGAGCAGATCTTGAACGTGCACATGCGTAAAGTACCTATCAGTACCGACGTGAAAGCCGATATCCTGGCCCGCGGCACCCCCGGCTTCTCGGGCGCGGACCTGGCCAACCTGGTCAACGAGGCAGCCCTGTTCGCCGCCCGCCGCAGCAAGCGCCTGGTGGAAATGGCTGACTTCGAAGACGCGAAAGACAAGATCTACATGGGTCCTGAGCGTAAATCGATGATCATCCGCGAGGAAGAGCGTCGCAATACGGCTTACCATGAGTCCGGTCATGCGGTGGTGGCCAAGCTGTTGCCAAAAGCCGATCCCGTGCACAAAGTGACGATCATGCCGCGCGGCTGGGCCCTGGGCCTGACCTGGCAGTTGCCGGAACACGATAACTTGTCCGCCTACAAGGACAAGATGCTGGAAGAAATTTCCATCCTGTTCGGTGGCCGCATCGCCGAAGAGATTTTCGTGGGACAGATGTCCACGGGCGCGTCGAATGACTTTTCGCGTGCCACCAAGCTGGCCCGTTCCATGGTGACCCGCTTCGGCATGTCCGACAGCATGGGCGTGATGGTCTACGAAGACAGCGAAAACGAAGGTTTCTTCGGTGGCGCCACCAAGACGATCTCGGAAGCGACGCAGCAAAAGGTCGATGCTGAAATCCGCAACATTCTCGACAAGCAATATGCTTTGGCGCGTACTTTGCTGGAAAGCAACCGCGACAAGGTCGAAATGATGACCAAGGCCTTGCTGGAATGGGAAACCATTGATGCAGAGCAAATCAATGACATCATGGCCGGCCTGGAGCCGCGGCCACCGAAAGTCATTCCGCCACGCCGCAATGCGGGCGGTGACAGCGGCACGGGCGGCATCTCGCCAAACGTGACGGCACCAGCCTGATAACGGCTGCCCTGACGGGCGGCGCGCAATGGCATGGCAAGAACGAGGGTAAGGAGCGATCCTTGCCCTTTTTCGTTGCCGCAGCAGTTTTTCCCTGACGACTACAAAGATTCACATGCGACACTATTTGCAATTCGGCCGTTTCGGCTTCAACCTGTCCGGCACGCAGGCGCTGGTGATGGGCATCCTGAACATCACGCCCGACTCGTTTTCCGATGCGGGCCAGTATCAACACCTGGAATTTGCCCTCTCGCGCGCCGAGCAGATGATAGTCGACGGCGTCGACATCATCGATATCGGCGGCGAATCGAGCCGTCCCGGCGCGCCGCCCTTGCCGCTGCAGGACGAGCTTGCGCGCGTCATGCCGGTGCTGTACGCCTTGCGCGACTGCGGCAAGCCCCTCTCCGTCGACACGTATAAACCCGAAGTGATGCGCGAAGCCATCCTGGCGGGCGCCGACATGATCAACGACATCAACGGTTTCCGCGCGCCGGGCGCCATCGAGGCCGTGCAGGACAGCGACTGCGCGCTGTGCATCATGCACATGCAAAACGTGCCAGAAACCATGCAAGCCCAGCCCCAGTACGACGATGTGGTGCGCGAAGTCACTGACTTCCTGCGCGAACGCATCGACACCCTGACGGCGGCCGGCATCGCCCGCGAGCGCCTGTGCGTCGATCCCGGCTTTGGTTTCGGCAAGACGGTGGAGCAGAACTATGCCTTGCTGCGCGCCACGCGCCAGTTGCGCAGCGAGCTGGACCTGCCCGTGCTGGCGGGCCTGTCGCGCAAGTCGATGATCGGCGCCGTCACGGGACGTCCCGTCGAGCAACGCCTGGCCGGCAGTGTTGCCGGTGCGCTTGCTGCGGTAGCGCAAGGTGCAGAAATTATCCGTGTGCATGATGTAGCTGAAACCGTCGATGCGTTGAAGGTCTGGCGCATGGCACACTGAGCCTGTAAGATTTATCATAAACAACAAGAAGAGAAATACGATGACGCGTAAATATTTTGGCACCGATGGCATCCGCGGCCTGGTGGGCACGGCTCCGATCACCCCCGATTTCGTCATGCGCCTCGGCTATGCGGCCGGCAAGGTGCTGGCCAAGTCGCAAGGCGGCAAGGCGCGCCCGACGGTGCTGATCGGCAAGGACACGCGCATTTCCGGCTACATGCTGGAAGCGGCGCTGGAAGCGGGCATGGCGGCAGCCGGCGTGGATGTGATGCTGGCCGGTCCCATGCCGACACCGGCGATCGCCTACCTGACGCGGGCGCTGCGCCTGTCGGCTGGTGTCGTCATTTCCGCCTCGCACAATCCGTATCATGACAATGGCATCAAGTTCTTTTCCAGTCAGGGCACCAAGCTGCCCGACAGCGTGGAACTGGAAATCGAAGCGGCGCTCGACGAGCCCATGGCCTGCGTGCCGTCGGACAAGCTGGGCCGCGCCAAGCGCCTGGACGACGCCCAGGGCCGCTACATCGAGTTTTGCAAGAGCACCTTCCCGAACGAGCTGGACTTGCGCGGCCTGAAGATCGTCGTCGACTGCGCGCATGGCGCCGCCTACCATATCGCGCCGCACGTGTTCCATGAGCTGGGGGCGGAAGTCATCGCCATCGGCAACAAGCCCGATGGCTTCAACATCAATGCGGGCTTCGGCGCCACGGCAACCAAAGCGATGGCCGAAGCCGTCGTCGAGCACGGTGCCGACCTCGGCATCGCCCTCGATGGCGACGCCGACCGCCTGATCATGTGCGACGCCACGGGGCGGCTGTATAACGGCGACGAGCTGTTGTACGTCATGGTCAAGGACCGGCTGGCAACGGGCCCCGTGGCGGGCGCCGTGGGCACCCTGATGACCAACATGGCGCTGGAAGTGCTGTTCAAGCAGCAGGGTATCGGCTTTGCGCGTGCCAAGGTGGGCGACCGCTATGTGCTGGAAGTCATGAAGGAAAAGGGCTGGATACTGGGCGGCGAGGGCTCCGGCCATCTGCTGTGCCTGGATCGCCATACGACGGGTGACGGCATCGTCTCCGCGCTGCAGGTGTTGTCCGCGCTCAAGCGTAGCGGCCAGAGCCTGCAGCAATGCCTGGCCGAACTGGTACTGTTCCCGCAAACCCTGATCAATCTGCGCGTGGCGCCCGGTTTCGACTGGCAAAAAAATGCCGCCATGGTGGCCGAGAAAGAATTGGTCGAGGCCGAACTGGGCGACACGGGCCGCGTGCTGATCCGCGCATCGGGCACCGAGCCGTTGATCCGCGTGATGGTCGAGGCGAAAGATAAAGAGCAGGCCGAATCGATGGCGCGCCGCATCGCGGATAAAGTTACGGCGTGATAGGCAAGAACCGATAGTTATTTCCATCTAATTCGTCTATGGCAATTGACGAAATTGGATGGGGGCGTTATTATCTTGTCTTCGGAGTGTGGCGCAGCCCGGTAGCGCACCTGGTTTGGGACCAGGGGGTCCAAGGTTCGAATCCTTGTACTCCGACCAAAGTCATAAGCGGGCTGTCAGAAATGACAGCCCGTTTTCTATTCCGCGCTGGCATTTCATTGCTGGCGCGCATAGATTAAAATACTGCACCTTTCCGCCCATCGTTCAACGGATAGGACAACGGTCTTCTAAACCGTGAATGGGGGTTCGATTCCCTCTGGGCGGACCAGTTTCATACTGGCCACGGCTTGCGCCATGCGGCCGCAACTTCTCTCTTTCCTGTCTGTCAGCGCGCGGCCCTAAGGCTGCGCAAACAGCACCATGCTCAGCAAATACAGCAGCGGCACCGCGCACAGCAGCGCCGAGCATACCGAAACGATTTTTCTGTTGGCCAGTCGGGCCAGACGCAGCCGTTCCCGCACGGGCAAGTGCTGGCGGATCACGCTGCGCGCGCGTGGCTGAAACGGTTGTTCGTGCATGAATTCTCCCTTGTCGATCAGCGATTGATGCTGTCGAGCATAGCGAGGGGGATCTAAAAATGGTGTAAACAGTGGGCCTGGCGCCGCAAGCGCGGCGTAAAGATGCCGCTGGCATTGAGGGCGGCAGCGGGCGCTGCTGCGCCGCTGCCGTGATGAGACTTAATATGAGGCTTACTTTCCCTGGCGGCGGCGTGCCAGGAAGCCCAGCATGCCCAAGCCGGCGAGCAGCATGGCATAGGTTTCAGGTTCCGGCACGGCGGAAATGAAGGCCCTGTAGTTGCTCAGATCCTTGGGCAGGCCCGCCACCGTGAAAGTGGCGCCGGCGGCCACGGGTGCGGCCCAGTGGAACACCAGTTCGCCCTGGCCGAAGTGGATGGCCAGATAGTCATAGGCGGCCGCGCTCGTATAGGAATTGACGCCGCCGCTCAAGCCTGCCGTGGTGCCGGCAGTGCAGCCCGAGGTGGCGTTGTCGCAAAACGAGACGGCGGCGCCCAGGCTGCTGCCGAACACGCCATTGATGTAACCCTGGATGGCCGCAGGACTCTGCGGCACCAGATTATCGTCATAATATTTCACCTGCAGTGCCGGCGATGGTGAATACGTGACGGTGCTGCTGGCGATGACGAAACCGCTGGCCGGACCCACGTCGATCCATGTGGCAGCCTGTGCCAGGCCCCCAAGGGCCGTCAGGGCGGCCAGCATGGATGCCTGTATGGCAACGCTTGTTATGCTTTTCATCAAAATCCCCTTTATTTTATTGAAGGCATTTCACGGCTTCAGGGTGCGCGCCATCCTGTCAGGGAGGTCATTTTGTCGCCCGATCGCCTTTGCGTGAGTACGCATATGCAAGCTTAGTCTCGATGCAAATCAATACAATTTAAATAATTCTATTGATTTATTTGATAATATCGCATACGCCTATTTATGGCTGTGCTAGCGAGAATGCTCGCGGCGATCAGAAACGGCGTGAGAGGACACGCCGCTTGGTGCCAGAGGGGGAGGCAGGAGGAGGGTTCAGTCGTTGTTGTTGCTGACGCCAAACAGACGGTCCTTGGCGTTGAGCAATTTTTGCACCTTGGCGCCCATTTTCATCAGCTGCGCCATCGATTCGGGCGACAGGCGCTGCAAGTCGTCGAACCAGGTGTTGGCCAGGTCGACCAATTCATACATTTCGCGCATGCGCTCCTGCGCATACTGGTCCACGGGTTCCGTGGCCGGCGCCAGCAGCGATTCGCGCAGCACCGTCAGGGTGGGCGCCACTTCGCGGCGGCGGCGTTCGGCGGCCACCACGCGGAAGATTTGCCACACATCGCCCAGGGACGAAAAATACTCGCGCCGGTCACCAGGGATGCGCGACTGGCGGATCAAGCCCCAGCCCTGCAATTCCTTCAAGCCAATGCTCACGTTCGAGCGTGAAAAACTCAGGTGTTCCGCGATTTCGTCCGCGTGCAAAGGATGCTCCGCGACAAACAACAAGGCGTACACTTGTCCCACCGTACGGTTAAAGCCCCAGCGGCTGCCCATCTCGCCGAAATGGCTGACAAAGGTCAGGATCAGCGGCGTCATGTGGATATTTTGAGTTTTCATAATTATCTGAATTTTTTCACGCCACACCCGCAGGGTCAATTGATATATGTCATGTTTCGCAGTATTATACAAAAAATCGAATTTACAGAAAATTCTGAAAACTCAAAAAGTATAGAGATGCCGACCACGCCACTGTCTTTGCCCCGCTTTATCCTCCCCCGCGCCGCCAGCCTGGCGCAAGGCGGCGCCGCCTTGTTGTGGCTGCCACAAGCGGCCTTGCTGGCCTGGGCCGTGCAAGCCATGCTCGATGGTGCACCGTGGCGCGCGGCCCTGTTGCCGGCCGCTGGCGTGCTGCTGCTGGGCGTGCTGCGCGCCGGCTGCGAAGCGTGGGGCGCGCGGCGCATGTACGCGGCGGCGCGCGCCCATCTGAGCACCTTGCGCGCCCAGGTGGCGCAAGCGCTGGCGCAGCGTTCGCCGCTGGACCGCCAGCGCGCGCAGTCGGGTCAGGCGGCCAGCGTCATCGCCGAACAGGCCGAAGCCATCGTGCCGTATCTGGTGCGCTACAGGCCGGCGCGCTGGAAAGTGCTCACCGTGCCGCTCGTGATCCTCGCCGTCGTAACGCCGCTGTCGTGGATCGCCGCCTTGATCCTGCTCATCGCCGCGCCCCTGATTCCCGTCTTCATGGCCCTGGTGGGCATGGGCGCGCAAGTGGCCAGCCGCGCGCAGATGGTGGAAATGGGCAGCATGAACGCCTTTCTATTGGACCGCCTGCGCGGCCTGGCCACCCTGCGCGCGCTCGACGCCGTCGACGCCACGGCGGAACGCCTGGACGCCTCGTCGCAATCCGTGCGCCGGCGCACGATGGTGGTGCTGCGCATCGCCTTTTTGTCGTCCGCCGTGCTGGAACTGTTTTCCGCGCTGGGGGTGGCCATGGTGGCGGCGTTTATCGGGTTCTCCTTGCTGGGCAGCATCAATTTCGGCACCTGGGGCCGCGAACTGACGCTGGGGCAGGGCTTGTTCATCCTGCTGCTGGCGCCCGCGTTTTTTGAACCCTTGCGCGAACTGGCCGCCGTCTGGCACGACAAGGCGGCCGGCGAAGCGGGCCTGGCCGGCCTGCATGACCTGGCGGGCGAGGGCGTCGCCCTGCCTGGTGCCGGCGTGGAAGTTGCCGCCGTTTCCGCCGCCGCCATGGCGGTGGCAGCGCCGCCCGCCATCGACATCCGTGAACTGCGCTTTGCCCATCCCGGCGAAGCGCCCGTGTTCGACGGCTTTGACTTGAGCGTGCGCGCCGGCGAACACGTGGCCCTGCTGGGCGCCAGCGGCGCCGGCAAGACCACCTTGCTATCCTTGCTGGCCGGCTTGCTGCCCGCCAGCGATGGCGAGATCCGCATCGGCGGCGTGCGCCTGACCGACAGCAGCGTCAATACCTTGCGCCAGCGCATGGCGTGGATGGGCCAGCGTCCCCACGTGTTTGCCGCGTCCGTCCGCCAGAATGTGACCCTGGGCCGCCTCGGTGCGAACGCGGCGCAGGTGACGCAGGCGCTGCACCTGGCCGACCTGGCTAGCGTGGCGCAGGCGCAGCCGGCCATCATGCTCAGCGATGGCGGCCAGGGCTTGTCCGGCGGCGAAGCCGTGCGCCTGGCCTTGGCCCGCGTGGCCCTGCACCCGCATGCCGATTTGCTGCTGGTCGATGAACCGACGGCCCACCTGGACAGCGAAACGGCGGCGCGCGTGACGGACGCCTTGCTGGCACTGGCCAAGGGCAAGACGATGCTCGTCGCCACGCATGACCCCGTGCTGGCTGGCCGGCTGCAGCGCACGGTGCAGGTCGATGTCCGGGCGCAGGAGCACGAACAGGAACAGCCGGCATGAAAACTTCCCTCATATCGAACACCGTCCTGCGGCAATTGCTGCTGGCGCAACCCGGCAAGCTGATCGGGGGCGCCTTGCTGGCGGCCCTGACGGCGGTGGCCGGCATGGCCTTGTTGGGCTTGTCCGGCTGGTTTATTACCGCCACCTCGATTGCCGGCCTGCATGCCTCCACGGCCGTGCTGTTCGACGTGTTCGGCCCGTCGGCCGGCATCCGCCTGCTGGCCATCGGCCGCACGGGCTCGCGCTATGCGGAGCGGCTCGTCACGCACGACGCCACGTTCGCTGCGCTGGCCAGCATCCGCGTGCAACTGTTCCGCGGCTGGACGCGCCCGGAAGCGGCCAGCCGCCTGCTGCGCCAGCCCGCCAAGCTGCTGTTTCGCCTGACGGCCGATATCGACGCGCTCGAAGCGCTGTATTTGCGCCTGCTGGTGCCTGCCTTCACGGCGCTGTGCGCGGCCCTGCTGGCCGGCTTGGCGCTGGGCGTGATGCAGTGGCAGCTGGGCCTGGGCCTGGCCGCGTGGCTGCTGGTCGCCGGTGGCGGCATCAGCTGGCTCGTGGCGCAGCGTGCCCGCCGTCCCGCCATCGTGCGCTCGCGCGCCATCGAAAAATTGCGTTCCGGCACCATCGACCTGGTGGCTGGCCAGACGGATTTGGTGATGGCAGGCCGCATCGATGCCCAGTGCGCCGCGCTGGGGCATATCGACCGCTCGCTGGCGCAAGCCGATTTCGCCCTGCTGCGCCTGGAGACGGCGGCCGGCGCCGCGTATGGCGTGGCTGGCAGCGCGACCCTGGCAGGGGTGCTGCTGGCCGTGGCGGCGCTGGTGCAGCAGCAGGTGCTGAACGTGCCGCTGGCGGCGCTGGCCTTGCTGATCGCCCTGACGGCCGTGGAACCGTTTGCGGGCTTGCGCCGTGGTGCGCTGGAAGCGGGCCGCATGCTGCTGGCCATGCGCCGCCTGGCGCCGCGCCTCGATGGAGAAGATGTACCTCCGCCGCCCGTCGACGCCGCACCGGGCTTGCGCCTGGAACACGTCAGCGCCGCGCATGCGGGCAGCAATAATGCCATCTTGCACGATATTTCCCTGCATATCGCCGATGGCGAGCGCGTGGCCTTGATCGGCCCCAGCGGTGCGGGCAAGTCCACCTTGCTGGCCATCGCCGCGCGCGAGCTGGCGCCCCTGTCGGGCACGGTGCACGCGGGTCGCGCCTGTTTGTTCACGCAGAAGACGGAATTGTTCCAGGACAGCCTGCGCGACAACCTGCGCCTGGCCGACCCGTCCGCCAGCGATGCGCAGCTGTGGGCGGCGCTGCAATCGGCCGGCCTGGATGAGGAAGTGCGGGCCTTGGCGGGCGGCCTGGACACCATGCTGGGCGAGGGCGGCCTGGGCTTGTCGGGCGGGCAGGCGCGCCGGCTGGCGCTGGCGCGGCTGTTCCTGCACGCATCGACCTTGTGGCTGCTGGACGAAGCGACGGAAGCGCTGAATGCGCAGGTGGCGATCGACGTCCTGCAGCGCCTGCGCGCGCGCAGCGAAGGACGCAGCTTGCTGATCGCAACCCACTTGCGGCGCGAAGCGACGCTGGCGGACCGGCTGGTCAGCCTGAGCGATGGCCGCATCGTCGGTGACGCGCGCCGTGGCACACCCGCCTTCGAGGCGGCGCTGGCCGGCTTGCGCGGCGATTGAAGAACAATAGGAGAGACACAGGCGGCGCTGCCTGACAGCTTTGCCACAACGGCGCCAAGCGAAACAGCATCAGATTGATACCAAGTTTACAATTACAGTAGGGAAACACCAAGGAAATCATATGGACTTCGATATTGTCGCTTTATCCAGACTGCAGTTCGCGCTGACAGCTCTGTACCACTTTATATTCGTTCCGCTGACGATCGGCCTGTCAGTGATCCTCGCCATCATGGAGACGGTTTACGTGATGACGAACCGCCCCATCTGGCGCGACATGACCAAGTTCTGGGGTGTCTTGTTCGGCATCAACTTCGCCATGGGCGTGGCGACGGGCATCGTCATGGAATTCCAGTTCGGCATGAACTGGAGCTATTACAGCCATTATGTGGGCGACATTTTCGGCGCGCCGCTGGCCATCGAGGGTTTGATGGCCTTCTTCCTGGAAGCGACCTTCGTCGGCCTGTTCTTCTTCGGCTGGGACAAGCTGTCGAAGCGCGGCCACCTGGTCACCACCTGGCTGGTGGCCATCGGCTCGAACTTCTCGGCCCTGTGGATTCTGATCGCCAACGGCTGGATGCAAAATCCCGTCGGCGCGGCCTTCAATCCGCAGACCATGCGCATGGAAATCACGGATTTCGGCGCCGTGCTGACGAATCCCGTGGCACAGGCGAAATTCGTGCACACGGTGTCGGCCGGCTATACGGCCGCGTCGATTTTCGTGCTGGGTATTTCCGCCTGGTATCTGCTGAAGGGCCGCCACGTGCAGCTGGCCAAGCGCTCGATGACGGTGGCCGCCTCGTTCGGCCTGGCCGCCAGCCTGTCGGTGGTGGTGCTCGGCGATGAAAGCGGCTACCTGTCGTCGGAACATCAAAAGATGAAGCTGGCCGCGATTGAGGCCATGTGGACCACGGAGCCGGCGCCCGCCGCCTTCACGGCCTTCGGTTTTCCTGACGCGAAAGCGCGCGAGACGCATTACGCCGTGCACATTCCGATGGTGATGGGCCTGATCGGCACGCGTTCGCTGACGACGGAAATCCCCGGCATCGAGCAGCTGGTCGACCGCGGCGAACTGCTGATCCAGGATGGCATCAAGGCGTACGACGCGCTGCAAACCATCCGCGGCGTGGCGCCGGGCGCGCCCGTGCCGCAAGAGGCGAAGGATATGTTCGAGTCGAAAGGCCAGTCCCTGGGCTATGCCTTGCTGCTGAAGCGCTACGTCGACGATCCGCGCCAGGCCACGCCCGAGCAGATCCGCAAGGCAGCGCTCGACACCGTGCCGCCCGTGGGGCCCTTGTTCTGGTCCTTCCGCGTGATGGTGGGCCTGGGCATGTTCTTTATCTTGCTCACCGGCACGTTCTTCATCCTGTCGACGCGCCGCACCCTGGACAAGCACCGCTGGCTGCTGAAGCTGGCCGTATTCGCCATCCCGCTGCCGTGGGTGGCGATTGAAGCGGGCTGGATCGTGGCCGAAGTGGGCCGCCAGCCGTGGGTCATCGAAGGCGTGCTGCCGACGGCCGTGGCGGTCTCCAACCTGGGCGCGACGACACTGCTGATTACCATTGCCGGCTTTGCCGCCATCTACACCGTGCTGTTGATTATCGAAATGAAGCTGATGCTCAAGGCCATCCGCAAGGGGCCGGAAGAGACGGCGCCGGCCCCCGTGCCAGCCCCCGCAGCCATTCATACTCAACGCGCCTAAGGAGGGCCAGACCATGATTTTGCATGAAATGATTTCTTACGAAACACTGCGCCTGATCTGGTGGCTGCTGATCGGCATCTTGCTGGTGGGCTTTGCCATCACGGACGGCTTCGACCTGGGCACGGGCATCCTGCTGCCCTTTGTCGGCAAGACGGACCTGGAACGTCGCGTCGTCATCAACAGTATCGGTCCCGTGTGGGAAGGCAACCAGGTGTGGCTGATCCTCGGTGGCGGCGCCATCTTTGCCGCCTGGCCGCAGCTGTACGCCGTCTCGTTCTCGGGCTTTTACCTGGCCATGTTCGTCATCCTGGTGGCGCTGATCGTGCGTCCCGTGGCGTTCAAGTTCCGCAGCAAGCGCGAAGATCCGCGCTGGCGCGCCCGCTGGGATGCGGCCCTGTTCGTGGGCGGCTTCGTGCCGGCCCTGATCTGCGGCGTGGCGATCGGCAACGTGCTGCAAGGCGTGCCGTTCCGTTTCTCGCCAGACATGCACATCTTCTATGACGGCACCTTCTTTGCGCTGCTCAACCCGTTCGCCCTGCTGTGCGGCCTCGTCTCGGTGGCCATGCTGGTGATGCACGGCGCCACCTGGCTGCAGCTGAAAACGGATGGTGCCGTGGCTGACCGTGCGCGCCGCTACGGCAGCGTGGCGGCGATCGCGACAGTCGTGCTGTATGCGCTGGCCGGCGTGGCCCTGTGGCTGTGGGTCGATGGCTACCGCATCAGCAGCACGGTGGTGGTCGACGGTCCGTCGAACCCCATGCTGAAAACGGCAGAAGTGCACGTGGGCGCCTGGTTCCTCAACTTTGCCGCCCATCCGTGGACCTGGATCGCCCCTGCGATAGGCTTGCTGGGTCCCTTGCTGGCGTTCGCCTTCCTGCGCGCGCGCCGCGAAGTGCCTGCCTTGCTGGCCAGCGCGGCCAGTATCGCCGGCATCATCCTCGGCGTGGGCGCGGCCATGTTCCCGTTCATTCTGCCCTCGTCGATCGACCCGCGCGCCAGCCTGACGGTGTGGGATTCCTCGTCCAGCCACATGACCCTGTTCATCATGCTGGTCGTCACGGCCGTCTTCATTCCCCTCATCGTGGCGTACACGACCTGGGTATATAAAGTACTGTGGGGCAAGGTTGATGCAAAAGCCATCCAGGACGACAGCGGTCACGCTTACTAAGAATTAAGGAAAGGAACTAACTATGTGGTATTTCGCCTGGATACTGGGTCTTCCGCTGGCGGCGACGTTCGCCGTGCTCAATGCGATGTGGTATGAAATTGCCGACGGCGACACGACGCCGGAGCAATACCGTGACACGCCGAAGTAGGCGCGTGTCGGCTTGACTGGCCCCGCCCGGCGCGATGGTTTTACCATCGCTGCCCGGCGGGGTTTTTTTATGCTTGTTCACGGATGTCCGGAAAGCAATCACAGCAATAAGAATGCGCTGAAGAAAGGATCGCTTTGTTGTGCAAGCAACATAGAACTCGTCGCCATGCGGGTAGAGATTCACGACATAAATTTATGTATTTTGTTTTATTTTTGTTGTTTTTGTTAATTTAATTAATTTTTCGTTGAATTTGCATAAATTCGATGTAAAATAAGTTGCCTCTTATAAAAATTAAATACCGTTTTAATCATATATCGGACTTCGAATGATCGCCTGCCATACATGCGCGAGCAGTGTTACTCCGTAGCTGAACCAGATGCAAGCACAGCTAATATAAGGAAACATCATGAATATGTTACGAGTACTCAAACTATCGCACCGTTTAGCTGTGCTGATTGTGATCTTTTCAGCCGGCTTCATCCTCTATGGCCTATGGTCGTTCAAGACTCTGCAAGAATGGAAAGTGAACGGTCCGGTCTATCAGAAAATTGTGCAAAGCAAGGATCTGATTGCGGACGTGTTGCCACCGCCGGAGTACATACTGGAATCCTATCTGGTCAGTTTTCAGCTGCTGGCGACCGAGGATCGTGCCGAACAGGCGCAGTTGATCGCACAATTTAAAACGCTCAAACATGATTACGATGAGCGCCATGCATTCTGGAAGGGCGCGACACTGGATGCCGATATCGCCGGGCTGTTGCTGAACAAGGCGCATGCGCCGGCACAGGCCTTCTATACGACGGCACTGCAACAGTTCATCCCCGCAATAGAGGCGCAGGATAAGGCTGGCGCTACTGCTGCGATGAAAGAAATGACGATCAGTTACACCCAGCATCTGCAGGCCATCAAGCAACTGGTAGAGGTGACCACCCAACGCGCGTCGGCGACCGAAGCGGAGTCGGGCGCGCGCATCACGGTGGCGAGCAGCTTGCTGTTGGCGATACTGCTGCTCTCGCTGGGCATTGGGATTGCGGTGGCTGTGCTCATTAGCAAGAGTATTACCAGGCCACTGCAGGATGCCGTGAAGGTGGCCCGCATTGTCGCTTCCGGTGACCTGCGCAGCCAAATCGCGACCGACTATCGCGACGAGCCAGGCGAATTGATGAGTGCTCTGAAAAGCATGACGGAGAGCCTGCGTCATACGGTGGGGCGTGTGCGTGGCGGGACTGAAACCATTTCGACTGCCTCGCAGGAAATTGCTGCAGGAAATATGGACCTCTCGGCCAGAACGGAGGCACAGGCCGGTGCACTGGAGCAAACGTCGTCGGCGATGCAGCAGTTAACCAGCACCGTCCAGCAGAATGCCGAAAGCGCCCAGCAAGCCAATCAACTGGTTTTGTCGGCGTCAGCGGTCGCGCTGCAGGGCGGGAAAGTGGTTGAGCGTGTCGTCGCGACCATGGTATCGATCAAGGATGCTCGAAGCGTATCGTCGAGATCATTTCCGTGATCGATGGCATAGCGTTTCAGACCAATATTCTGGCCCTGAACGCGGCTGTCGAAGCGGCGCGCGCCGGTGAACTGGGGCGCGGTTTTGCCGTCGTCGCATCGGAGGTGCGCGCCCTGGCGCAGCGTTCCGCCAGCGCCGCCAAAGAGATCAAGCAGCTGATTGCCGAGTCGGTCGAAAAAGTCGAGCTTGGCAGTAATCTGGCCGATGAAGCGGGCGGCACGATGCAGAAAATCGTCTCCTCTGTGCAGCAGGTGGCGGGCATCATGGGGGAAATCGCCGTCGCCAGCCACGAACAAAGCGACGGCATCAAACAGGTGAATCAGGCCATCAGTCAGATGGATGCTGTGACCCAGCAGAATGCCGCCCTGGTCGAGCAGGCAGCGGCGGCAGCGGCCAGCATGCAGGAGCAGGCGAACAGTATGATGCAGGACGTGCGCGTGTTTAAACTGCTGGCGTCTTGCTGACCGGCTTGGGGATGGCAATGGCAATCGGATCGCTGGCCGGAAAGCTTTCCTTCAGCGCTTCATCCAGCGCTTGCTCGGCATGGCTTTCGCTGGCCGGCGTGGGCGAATCGCGCTCCGGTGGCGGGGCGGGCGTGGTGGCGGCGTTGGTGCTCGAATGCATGGTCATCCCCTTGCGGTGGTGTGCCACCCGGCCGGAATGGTCGTGGCACGTGCTGATGTTTCCATCCTAGCACATCGCGCAGCGCGCCCGCTGCGCCTGCCCAAGGGGAGGATGGCGGCGTCTGCTACACTGCGCTCCACTTTTATCGACGGAACCGCCATGACTTCCCTTCCTTTGCCGTACCGCGCCACCGCCTTTGACGCCTGTGCCTGGCTGGCACAACAGACGGGCACGCCGTGGACCCTGGCGCGCCTGCTCGAGCAGGGCGGCTTGCCATATGTCTGGCTCGATTACAGCGACGCCTGGGCCGAGCTGTTCCATGATGGCGTGACGCGCTATGCGGCGCCCGTCGTGTTTATCGAGGACAAGCAGCACCTGGCTTCGGGCGCGGACGACGTGTGGCTGCGTTTTACGCGCGATTCGGGCAATCTTCCCATCGAACTGAAAGGGCAGGGCTTGCGCGTGCCGCTGGACGGCTTGCACTTCCAGGAGCGCGATCTGTTGCGCTTGCTCAAGGAGTTGCAGCACCCGCAGCCGGCCGAGCCGGAAGCCGGAGCTGACAAGGCAGCGCCGTTTGTCTTGCCCAGCGCCCTGAAGGGCCTGGGACGCGAGCAGATTTTGCTTGCCTTTGCCGGCGTGGGCAAGGTCGACCTGGACAAGGGCATGGCCAGCGGCGTGGGCATCTTTGGCGACGATGGCGCGCGCGTGCGCAAGAATTCACGCGGCGGCAAGAACAGCCACCTGTGGCATCCGGTGACCCTGGCGTTCGGCTTGCACGACGTGCATCGCGTGCCGATGGCGCACCTGAAGAAGGCGTTCGCCACGCAACCGTTGCTGCGCGAATGGAAGGCGGACTGGCTGGAGTCGCTGCGCCTGCTGGGCGAGTGAAGGGCAGGACAGTTTTTACAGCTCGATCGGCGCGACGTCCGTGCCGATATCGGGCGCCGCGTAATGCATGCTGAAATATACGAAAGCGCCGATATTGAGGGCGACCGTGATCCAGAACAGCACGCGGAACGAACGCTTGCTGGACTTGTGGCGCAGCCATTGCTGCGCCAGCACGGCGCCCGGCCAGCCGCATAGCAGTCCCAACAGCAGCAAGGTGCGTTCCGAGGTGCGCCAGCGTCCCTGTTTGGCGGCCGACTTGTCGATCGCATAGGCAACGAAGCAGCTCAGGCTCAGCACGCCATACACGAGGGCGACCAGGACGGGGATGTGGAAAAAGAACGTGGCCAGTAAATACAGTACGACAAAGAACAGGATGACAAGGTAGGGCATAGGATGTGTGGTTTTGAGCGAGGGCGTGAGTATCCCACACGGGGAATGATGCCGCCGCCTAAAATAAACAGCCTTGCGCCGTATCGATGTGCACGGCGCGGCGGCGGGCGTGGCCCGTTTTCAGCGCTTCGCGGTCGCTGGACAAGGAAATACCTTCCAGCGCCAATAACGTTTCCTTCGCATGCAGGCCGCCCGCAAAGCCCGTCAACTCGCCCGTGGCGCCGATGACGCGGTGGCAGGGGGCGATGATGGAAATGGGATTCTTGCCGTTGGCGGCGCCCACGGCGCGCACGGCGGCGGGGCGGCCGATCTGGCGCGCGATCTCGCCATAGCTGCGCGTCTGGCCGTACGGTATCGTCAGCAGCGCGCGCCAGACTTCCTGCTGGAATGGCGTGCCGGCAAAATCGAGCGGCACGTCGAATTGCTGGCGCGTGCCGGCGAAATATTCCACCAGCTGGCGCGCCGTTTCCAGCAGCACGGCGCAACCGTCATCGACGCGCATCGCGCCCAGGCGCACGCGGTTGGGCTTGTCGTTTTCCCACAAAATCGCGGCCAGCGCCGCGCCGCGCGCCACCAGCGTCAGCTCGCCCACGGGCGAGGGCACCACGATGCAGTCGTATTCCATGTTGGTTCCTTGATCGGAGAGCGCCAGTGTAGCAGGCTGGCGGCCGCATGCATATTGCAGGTAGGATAGCGTTTTTCGGCATGGAGCACTGGCTTTGACGACGATCCCCACCTATGACGCTATCCGCGCGATCGCCGTGCGGCTGGTGCAGGAACACTATCCCACGGCTGTGGCGGCCATCATCGGCGGCTCGTTTGCCACGGGCCGGCAGACGCCCACTTCCGATATCGATTTGCTGCTGCTGTTCGAACACGTCGACTGCGCCTGGCGCTCGACCATCGTGGCCGAAGGACGCACGGTGGAACTGTTCGCGCACGACCTGGCCACATTCACGTATTTTTGCAAGGAAATGGATGCACCGGGAGGCTCGGTGCCGCTGGCGAGGATGGTGGTGGAAGGGGAAAACATCGTCGCTGCCAGCGACGCCTGCACCCGGCTGCACGCGCTGGCGCACGCCATCAACACGGCCGGGCCGCCCTTGCTCGACGCGGAGAACCTGCAGCGCCGG
Source organism: Janthinobacterium sp. PAMC25594 (assembly GCF_019443505.1). NCBI lineage: Bacteria > Pseudomonadati > Pseudomonadota > Betaproteobacteria > Burkholderiales > Oxalobacteraceae > Janthinobacterium > Janthinobacterium sp. PAMC25594. The sequence continues at coordinate 1,346,435 of NZ_CP080377.1, read as the reverse complement.
CGCTACGCCATCACCACCGCGCTGGAAGACCTGGTCGACAGCCGGCACCCGGGCGAGGCGCTGGCCGTCGCTTGCCAGCTGTACGAAGCGCTGGCCGACCTGCACCTGCGCGCGGCCGGCGAATGGAGCGGCGGCGGCAAGCATCTGTTCCGTCGCCTGCAGGCATTTGACGCGGCCATCGCCGGGCAACTGGACGGGGCCTTGCGCCTGCTCGCCAGCGATTTGCCGGCGGGCCAGCGCGCGTTCGAACACGTCACCGCCGCCGTGCTGGCGCCCGCGGGCGGGCCCTTGCTGCATGGCTTTACCTTGCCGGCACCCGCGCACTGGCGTGCTTAAAACGCCGTGCGCACGGCCAGGCTGATGTTGCGCGGTTCGCCCCAGAACACGCTGTCGTAGAAGCCTATGGTGCGGTAGTATTTCTTATCGAGCAAGTTATTCACGTTCAGCTGCACGCTGGCGTGGCGGTTGATGGCATAGCTGGCCATGGCGTTGACCAGTGCATAGCCCGCTTGCGGGATATTCGTCATCTCGCCCGATGGCGGGTGGCCGTACCACGATTCGCTGTAGATGGCGCTTTGCGCCGTCATGCTGGCGCCCGCTTTCAGCCCTGCCAGGCGGCCGTCGAAGCGGTAGCTGGTAGCCAGGCGCAGCAAATGGCGCGGCTGCGTGGTGGCGGCGCGGCGGCCATCAGCCTCGGCCGCGTGCAGATAGGTATAGCCGCCGCTCGCTTCCCAGCCGGGAGATAACTGGCCGGAAACGTCGAACTCGACGCCCTTGGCCGTCACGCCGGCGCCATTGGCCACCATGGCCTGGCCACCGTCGGGCAGCAGAAAGCCGGGCGGTACCGTGCGGTCCAGTTCCGCCAGGTTCTTTTTCTTCGTGTGGAACAGGGCGGCCGACGCGTTCAGCTTGCCTTCATAGAATTCGCCCTTGATGCCCAGTTCCGCATTGTCGCCCGTTTCCGGCGCCAGGAACTGGTTGTTGCGGTCCTTGCTCGATTGCGGATTGAACAGCTGCGTGAAGCTGGCGTAGGCCGAATACTGCTTGTTGATGTCGAACACGGCGCCCACGTACGGCGTGACTTCATTGCGCGTTTCCACAAAGTTACTGCTGTTCGTGTGCACGCCTTGCGTGTTGTAGTTGCGCCTTTCCGTGCGGTAAGTACTGCTGCGCGCGCCGATGATCACATGCAGCGGGTCGGCCAGGCTCAAACGCGTGGCCACATAGCCGCCCGCCAGGCGCGTCACGGTTTCCGTGTGCGAGCCGTCCGGGTGGAACACGGGGCGGGGAATGTTGCCCGTCCAGCTGCGGTAATCAGGGACCAAAGGTTCATAATTGATTTTCGCCTTGCCGCCTATCGAATTGTCCTGGGCGTTATTGCCATTCCAGCCGACGATGGCTGTATGCTTGCGTCCCAGCAAGGTAAACGGCCCGCTGGCGTAAATGTCGAAATTGTCGCTGTTCTTTTTGCCTGCACCCCAGGCGCCCGTCCACAGTTCCATGCCTTTGCCGGTGGCGGGATCGGGATAACCTTTGCCCGCATAGAGAACGGTGGTGTGGTTCGTGCTTTCCGTGCGCGCATAGCCGAGGTGCAGATTCCAGTTGCCGGGCAGGCGCTGGTCCAGCGACGTGAATACCGTGTGCTGCTTGTTGGCCCAGGTGCTCCATGGCGCCGTCCAGCTGGTGTTGCGCGGCAAGTTGGCCAGGCTGCCGTCCGCGTTCCAGTAGGGCACGGCGCCCCAGGTGGCGCCTGTGGGCTGGTTGTCCTGGAAGTCGACGCCGGCCGTCAGCAGGGTGCCGGGACGCAAGTCCGCCTCAAGGATGAGCATGCCGACCGTCTTGCGTTCGTGGTACATGTCCAGGTAGGAATCGCGTTTTTGCCAGGCCAGGGCCGTGCGTGCGCGCACGCTGCCCTGCGCGTTCAGCGGCGTGGAGAGGTCGGCTTCGACGCGCTGGTCATCCCAGCGGCCCATGATGAGGCCGGCGCTGGCCTGGAATTCCTTCGTCGGCCGCTTGCGTATCATGTTGATGGTGGCCGACGGGTCGCCTTTGCCGCCCATCAGGCCGGTGGCGCCGCGCACGACCTCGATGCGGTCGTACAGGATGGTGTCTTGCAATGGCGCATTGCCGCCGCGCGCCATGCCATCGATATGGATATTGTTGATGCCGAAGCCGCGCGCACTAAACGTCGTGCGTTCCGTGTCGTTCTGGTTCACCTGGATGCCCGTCGTCTGCGCCAGCGCCTGGTCCAGGCGCACGGCGCCCAGGTCGTCGAGCAGCTGGCGCGTGATCACGCTGACCGATTGCGGCGTTTCGCGCAGGGACAGGTCCATGCGCGTGGCGCTGCGCGTTTCGCCTGCCGTGTACGATTGCGTGCCTTCCGTCGTCGCTGTCGACTGGCCTGTCACGGTGACGGCCGGCATGGTCACGTCGGCCGCGGCGGCATCGGCGGCCTGTGCCGGCAGGGCCACGCCAGCGGCAAGGCTAAGCAGGCTGATGTGTAATAAACGGGGCAGGGGGCGCAAGGCGGGCTGGCGCGAAGAAGGGAAGGCGGTGGTCGATTGCATCATTTTCCTGGAGTATTTTTAGTCGTGTGTGTTCCTATCTCGTCTGGCGAGGTGCGCAGTAGCTGGGGGGATGGCATGACGCTGGCCCGTGGTCTGGCTTGGATAGCAGTTCCACCGCAAGGCCCGGCGCGGTCGGGCAGTGGAAAAGAAAGGCGCGCGATTCCACTCACTTTCGTGAATAAGAATCATTATCAATATAGGTGGTATTTGCCAAATAATCAAGCGTGTGCGCCACAGAGTGCGGCGGACCCGGAGCGACGCGCAGGCTGGCTTCTGCGATAATGTCGGGGCTGACAAAATATTTTCCTCATTGAAAGAAATGCATGCGTACATGGATCGCTTGTGCCGGATGGTTGTGTGTCGTGTCGCTGGGCCAGGCCCAGGAACACGCGCCGCCGCCGGCTGTTCCCGCGCCGCTGCAGAGCGCCAGCGTGCCGCCTGTTACCGATGCCGTGCCGCCGCCCGTTGCGCCAGCGGAGGACGCCTTGCCCCCGCAAACGGTGACGGTCACGGCCAACAGCGACGCCAAGGCGCCGCGCATCCGTTTCACGGCGTACCGCGAGAGTTATCTGACGGCCAGGAAAGTGTGGCAAGTGTCGAGCGGCAGCGTGGTCATGGCCCTGCGCCTGATTCCCGCCAAGCTCAGCGCCACCATCGACGATGTGCGCGTGGCCCTGCAAGGCAATGGCGCTCCCGTGCCGATCAAGGTATCCGCCGGCGGCGTGTTTGTCGTGCCGCTCAACGACGACATCGCCGCGCAGGATGGCATTTTCCTGGTGAACAAGGGCAGGGGCGAGCTGACGGCAAATATCGTGCTCCAGCCGTCCGTGGCGCGCGATGCGTGGAATGTCACGCGCGTGGGGCAAGTCTTGCGCGACGCCCGTCGCGCCGTGCGGGCCATCACGCCGTGGTACAAGCGGCCGTTCGCCAGCGATGTGCAATCGCTGGCCTTTTGCGCGACCGAGCGGGGCAGTGCCTTGCAGCTGATGGATGGCGAGCAAATGATCGCCACCTTGCCCATGAATGAGCCGGCCGTCAACGACATCAATCAGCCCGTGTTTTGCAAGATTTTCGACGGCGAAGACAAATACCCGGGACACTACCGCGTCGTCCTGCCCGAGCAGGCCACAGTGCTGCTGCTGTAGATCTAGTTGGGCTGGCGCTGCACCAGCTCCAGGGCCGCCGCCAGGGCCAGGTCCATGGTGGCCTGGTGGAAGATCAGCCATTGCGGCAGGAGCGACAGCGCATGGCGTCCCTGTTCCAGGTCGCCTTCATCGACGGCGGCCCACGCATGGTGCAAGCCGCTGAGCACGCGCGCATGCTGTTCCCGGTGATTCGCCAGCGAGGGGAAACCGATTTGTTCCATCAAATCCTCTTCCTCGCGGAAATCGCGCTCGACGGCCGCAATCAGTTCACGAAACGCCACGCTGAAATGCTGGTCGCTCAACTGCCCCAGCCGCGCCAGCTCCTGAAACAGCGCCTCATGCGCCTCGTCGATGGCGGGAACGCCCAGCGCCATCTCGTCTTTCCAAGCCGATATACCCATGCCGATGCTCCCGGTTAAGTCCGTCGCGATGCGAAGCGGACTGTTCCAGTGTGGACGCAGCGAAGGGGGAAATCCATGACCTGGATCAAAATTATGGTGAAGAGGGGATGAGGAAAACGAGACAAAAACAAATGGGAGAAGGGAACAATTCCCCACCCGCAATGAAGCGGCTCTTAAAGCTGAGCACCACTAGCGAGCGCCGCTGAAAAACGCCGCTGGCAAGGCGTCTTTGACGCAGACAGTACGCTAGTACGGCAAGTCAAAGCAACGCAGTCAGCGGTGTTTTGTCAGCCGCGCGTCTTATTGCCGAGGCCAATGGCTCCACATGGCATGGGCATCAACATTCGGCACCTGCATCTGCTGCCCGGCCGACGTCTGCATCGCGTCGCGCAGTACGAGGGGCACGAGCAGCAAGGCCGACAGGGCAAGGCAGGCCAGCACTTTGAGCGTCAACATGGTCGTCTCCCGGTGTCCCGGTGGCGGCGCGGGGATGCGGCGCCTGCCGGTCACTTCCTATGTACTACCATGCTTGCAGTTTAGTTCATCTGATTGAAACTTCAACTAATTGCTGTGACGCACCGCACCAGTTCGCCTGTTGCCAGGGGCTTATTTGGCCTTGCGGCTGCGCCGCGGCTTGCCTGCCGGGGGCAGGAAGGAATCGAACCACACTTGCGTCAACTGCCGCGTATTTTTCGCCGCTTCGCGCTTGACGGCGGCCGTGGCGTGGCCGCGCGCCGTGTTGGCGATGCGGTTGGCGGCGCTCAGGTACATGCTCATCCAGGGGTTTTTCATGGCTAGCCTCGCAGACAGTGGGTGGCGCGGCGGGCAGGGCGCCATGCCGCGATGTCCCCACTCTAGTCCGATGGCTGGCGCTGACTGTGCGCCCGCCCACATAGCCGGGCGGCGCTGACCATGTGCTGAGGCAGATCAATACACATCGCGGCGGTAGCGTCCCGCCGCCAGCAGGGCGTCGAGGCCTTCCTGGCCCAGGACTTCTTGCAGCACAGCATCGATTCCTGCCGCCATGCCTTGCAGGCTGCCGCACACGTAGACGATGGCGCCGTGCGCCAGCCAGTCGCGCAGTTCGTCCGCGCTGGCGCGCAGGCGGTCCTGCACGTATTGTCGTGTTTCACCATCGCGCGAAAAGACACGGTCCAGTCGCGCCAGGTGGCCAGCGTCGAGCCAGCCTTGCAACTCTGCGCCGCAGACGCTGTCAAAAGCTTGCTGCCGTTCGCCAAACAGCAGCCAGTTACGGGCCAGCCCCGCCCGCTGGCGCGCGCGCAGGTGCGCACGCAGGCCGGCCAGGCCGGAACCATTGCCGATATAAATGCAGGGTACGTCGACCAGGGCGGGCGCGAAGGCGGGATTGGCTTGCAGGCGCAGGCGGATGGTGCTATCCAGCGGCGCGAAACGCGTAAGCCAGCCGGAACAGATGCCGTACCCGTCGTTTTCCTCGCCCGCATGGCGTTCCTGGCGCACCAGCAACTGCAGTTCGCCATCGGACGGCAGTGAAGCGAGCGAGTAGCTGCGCGGCGCATGCTGGACTTTATGCTCACCCTGCGCGTCACCCTCGCTGCCGTCCGCGTTGCAAGCGATGATTTCCGCCAGCGCCCCCGCTTCCCAGGTGGCGCCGGCCGGGCCCGTCAAGGTGATTTCATGCAGCTCTCCGCCCAGGCTGCCAGGGTTCAGCAGCACGCGGCGCGCGAGGCGCCACTCGGCGTATGACGCTTCTTCCTGCACGCCGATGGCGTCGATGGCGCTGCCGCTGCAACGGGCCAGCGCTTGCGACCAGTCGGCCAGGGCAGCGGGGTCGTGCTTGTCCACTTCGATCAGCGGGAACAATGGCGTGGCGCCCAGCGCGCGCAATTGCCGCTCCAGCGCATGGCCGAAGCCGCAGAAGTCGCTGTAATGGCGGTCGCCCAGGGCCAGCATGCCCACTTCCAGGCCGGCCAGCGGCGTGCCCGACGTTTGCCGCAGCAGGCGCGCGAAGCGGCGCGTGCCGTCCGGCGCCTCGCCTTCGCCAAAGGTGCTGGCGACGATCAGGGCCCGCGCGTACTGGCGCAATTGCGCGGGATCAAAGCGGTCCAGCGACTACACGTCGACGGCCACGCCCGCCTGCAGCAGGGCGCGCGCGCTTTCCAGGGCCAGGCGTTCGGCCTGGCCCGACTGGCTGGCGTAGGCCACCAGGGTGGGCAAGCCTGTCTCCGCCTGGCCCGGCGCGCCGCTGCCCAGCAGGGTGCGTTGCGCCTGCACGGCCCGTTTTGCCTTGCGGCGGCCCAGGTACAACATCCAGCCCGTGATGGCGAACAGGGGCAGGCCCAGGCTGGCCAGGGTGACGATGATGCGGCCGGGCAAGCCGAAATACGTGCCCATGTGCAGCGGATAAATGATGTTGACGAGGCGCGAACCGAGCGCTTGCTGGCTGTACGGCGCGTTTTCCGTGAGCGTGCCGTCGGCCGGCAAAATGCTCATGCGGCTGCGCGCCCGCTCGTGCGGGGCGTCGCTGGCCAGCCAGGTGAATTGCACGGCGTCGCCGGGGCGCGCGGGCAGGCGCAGCGTGGCCAGGGTCCAGCCGGGGGCGTGTTGCTGGAAGCTGCTCCAGGCCAGGCCGATGTCGACGGCCGGCGCCTCCTTCTCCTTGCCCGTCCCCTTTTTCATGGGCGCCTGTGCCATCCTTGGGGGCTTGCCGGCCCAGGCATCGATATTGTCGCGCACCACGTCATAGCTCCAGTAAATGCCCGTCAGGGTCAGCGCCACGTACACCACCAGGCACCAGGTGCCGGCCACGGCGTGCAAATTCCACAAAAACGAGCGGCCTTTTAATGCAGGATCGAAGGTCAGCCACGTGCGCCAGTCCAGCGGACGGCGGGGCCAGCGCAGATACAGGCCGGACAGGGCCAAGCCCAGCAGGCACAAGGCCAGCGCGCCCGCCACTTGCCGGCCCGGATCGCGTGGCAGCAGCAGCCAGCGGTGCAATGACTCCGTCCACTCGAAAAATTCCGCCCCCTCCAGCGCCGGCTGGGTCGCGCCCGTGTATGGGTGCACATAAATCGATTCGCCGCGCCGCTGGCCGTTCTTCGGCGCGAAGAATAAACGGGGCGCCGCGCCCGCTTCTGCATACATGGTGATGGAAGCGACGCGCTGGCCGTGTTCGGCTGCGGCAATGTTGCTCAGCTGGGCCGGCGTCAGCGGCGCGCGTGTTTCCACGGGCACATGGCGCACGCCGGGGTTCATGACATCGAGTAGTTCATCCTTGAAGGCCAGCGTGGCGCCGCTCAGGCCGATGATCACCAGCACCGTGCCGGCCGTGATGCCGATAAACCAGTGCAATTGAAACCAGACCTGCTTCCAACTCCAGTGCCAGCGCCGCTGTTGCGGGGCGGCGCTTGGCTGGCGCACTGCGGACGCGGCGTCGGTGCTGCTGGCACGCAACTGGGGGAGGGAGGAGGTGGTCATGGCGGCTTTCGATAGCGCCGCCATGCAGATATCAGGCATGGCGGGAAGAAGGAAGGCTGACATTTTAACGCAAACGAGAATCATTCGCAAATTATGGCACCCTGTTTTCGCGTGGCGGAGGCCATTCTCGTTTGCCTGATTGGTCGCCATAGGCGCTACAATAGGGATACTGTTCACTAGTTTCCATTGCCGCCATGACCACTTCCACACCGAATCTCGTCGTCACCCCGTCCGCCCACCCCTTGTCCGACGCCGAGCGCGCCGCGCGCATGGTCAACCCCGCCTTCGGCCGCATCTTCACGGACCACATGGTGGTGATTCCTTACCGTGACGGCAAGTGGCAGCAGGGTGAACTGAAGGCTTACGGCCCTTTGACGCTGGACCCGTCCGCTTCGTCGCTGCACTACGGCCAGGCCATCTTCGAAGGCTATAAAGCGTTTGCCCAGCCCGATGGCAGCATCAAGACTTTCCGTCCAGAACAAAATGCCGAGCGCTTCAACCGTAGCGCCGCGCGCCTGGCCATGCCGGCCATCCCTGTCGAGCTGTTCCTGGAAGCGGGTGACGCGCTGATTGCGCAAGACCGCAACTGGGTGCCGAAGAAAACGGGCGAAAGCCTGTACATGCGTCCGCTGATGATCGCCACCGACCCTTACCTGGGCGTGCGTCCATCGGAAGAATACCTGTTCGTGCTGTTCGCCTCGCCGGCCGGCGCCTACTTCCCGCAAGGCGTGAAACCCGTCACCGTGTGGATCAGCGAAGACTTCGTGCGCGCCGCGCCCGGTGGCACCGGTGAAGCCAAGTGCGCGGGCAACTACGCGGCCAGCCTGATGGCCCAGTCGCAAGCACAGGAAAAGGGCTGCGACCAGGTCGTCTGGCTCGATGCCGTGCACCGTGAATTCATCGAGGAAATGGGCGGCATGAATTTGTTCTTCGTGTACAAGGATGGCGAAAAGGTCACCGTCGTGACGCCGGAATTGACGGGCACCTTGCTGCCAGGCATCACCCGCCGCAGCTTGCTGGAAATGGCGAAAGACCTCGGCTATGCGACGGAAGAACGTAAATTGTCCGTCCAGCAATGGCGCGACGACATCGCCTCGGGCCGCATGACCGAAGTGTTCGCCTGCGGCACGGCCGCCGTTATCACGCCCGTTGGCGTGGCCAAGGCCAACGGCTTTGAAATGACCATCAACAACAATGAAAACGGCGCCGTCACCCTGGCCCTGCGCGAAGCGCTGCTGGGCTTGCAGCATGGCACGGCACCGGACACGCATAACTGGATGCACAAGGTTTGCTGATCAGCTTGTCTGATTGATACCGCGCCGGCACTCAGTTGCCGGCGTTTTTATATCTTGAAGGAATTACGATGAAAATTCGCTCTGTCTTGCCCGCCCTGGCCGCCGTTTTCCTCAGCCTGTCCGCCGGTGCCGTCCACGCGGCCGACGCCAGTTGCGCCATTCCGCGCAACGTCAGCTATGTCGATTACGACGTCAAGCCATCGGACGAGAAAAACACCTGCTACAAGCAAAGCACGAACGTGCCCACCGATTACTTCATGCTGGCGCTGTCGTGGTCGCCAGGCTTTTGCGACAGCCAGCGCCGCCGTGGCGAAGTGTCGAAAAAGGCCGCCTTCCAGTGCGCCGAGAGCAACCACTTCGGCTGGATCGTGCATGGCCTGTGGGCGCAGTCGGCCAATCCCGCCACCTGCGAAGACATTTCCGTGACGCCGCCGCGCAAGACGGACATGCACCCGCGCTATTGCAAGGGCAATTTGCCGAAGCTGGCGCCATCGGAGATCCTGCCGTACATGTGCATGCAGCCCGGTGAAGCCTTGCTGCAGGGCGAATGGGAAAAGCATGGCGCCTGCGATTTCGATACGGCCAAGCAGTATTTCGAGAAGGAACGCGAACTGTTCCAGGCCTTGAAATTGCCGGATTCCACCATGCCGAAAAACGAACTGTTCCAGTGGATGAAGCAGCACAACCCGCAGCTGAAGGGGCGTTGGCTCGGCTATGAAAAGCACTCGGGCGAGTTGCGCATCTGTTATTCGAAAGAGTTTAAAGTGATCGACTGCCAGAAGTAAGCTTGCCGCTCCTGCAGCTTTCTTTCATACATGCTAGTGTATTGCCCGGATCAGCAAGATGAACAGGTAGTGTATTTATGCAGCAGTTTATGCAGCGGCAAACGCAACCCGTCATGGTGGGCGAGGACGGCTTGCCGCCCGGCGCCCGTTTATGGGCCATGCTGGCGCTGGCCATCGGCGTGGGCATGGCCTCGCTCGATACGGCGATCGCCAACACGGCCTTGCCCGCCATCGCCAGCGAGTTGCACACGACGCCGGCCGCTTCCGTCTGGATCGTCAACGTCTATCAACTGGCCATGGTGGCGACCCTGCTGCCGTTTTCCGCCCTCGGTGAAATCGCCGGCTACCGGCGCGTATTTATCTCCGGCATGCTGTTATTTACCCTGGCGTCGCTCGCCTGTGCGCTGGCCTGGTCTCTGCCGTCGCTGGTGGTGGCAAGGCTGTTTCAAGGCGTCGGCGCCAGCGCCATGATGAGCGTCAACACGGCGCTGCTGCGCGCCCTGTATCCGAAACACTTGCTGGGCCGCGCGTTCGGCAACAATGCGCTGGTGGTGGCCGTCGCGTTCGCCATCGGCCCCACGGCCGCCTCGCTGATCCTGGCGACGGCGTCGTGGCCGTGGCTGTTCGCGATCAACGTGCCGCTGGGCGTGGCCGGCTTTTTCCTCGCTAGCCGCATGCTGCCGGCCACCAAACTGTCTGGCCACACCCTGGATGCGCGCACGGCGCTGTACAACGTGGGCGCCTTCGGCTTGCTCATTTTGCTGTTCGGCGACGCGGCCCATCACGCGTCCGGCGCCGTCCTGCTGGCGGAACTGGTGGCCGTGGCCGTGTTCTTTGCCTTGCTGCTGCGCCGCCAGGCGGGACATGCGGCGCCGATGCTGCCGATCGACCTGTTCCGCCGTCCATTGTTTTTGCTGTCGTCGCTGACGGCCATCTGCACGTTTGCCGCGCAGGGACTGGCGTTCGTCTCGCTACCATTCTATTTTGAAGTCACGCTGGGCCGTTCGCCCGTCGAGACGGGTTTTTTGATGACGCCGTGGGCCGTGCTGGTGGCCGTGATGGCGCCCGTGGCCGGGCGTTTGAGCGACCGTTACTCGCCGGGCGTGCTGGGCGGCATCGGCCTGGCGGCGCTGGCCGGCGGCTTGCTGACACTGGTGTGGATACCGGTGCATCCCAGCGCGTTTGATATCGGCTGGCGCATGGCCTTGTGCGGCATCGGTTTCGGCTTTTTCCAGGCACCCAATCTGAAAGCCATCATGGGCAGCGCGCCGCCCGAGCGGGCAGGCGGCGCCAGCGGCGTGGTGGCCACCTCGCGCCTGATCGGCCAGGCGACGGGCGCCGCGCTGGTCGCCTACTGCTTCACCGTTTCCGCCGCCAGGGGCACGACGTATGCGCTGTGCCTGGCGGCAGGGTTTGCCGCCGTGGCCAGCATCGCCAGTTTTTCGCGCCTGGTGGTGGCGCAGCCGGCGTGGCAGGCCGGCAAGCGCGACTGACTGCTATCGCTTAAACGTCGATGGCCTTGTCCGACTGCATGCGCTTGCGCAATTCAAACTTCTGGATCTTGCCCGTCGACGTGCGGGGCAGGGGACCGAAATAAATGGCTTTCGGCACCTTGAATCCGGCCAGGTTGTTCTTGCAGAAGGCGATCAATTCCGCTTCCGTCACGCTGGCCCCTTCGCGCAGTTCGACGAAGGCGCATGGCGTCTCGCCCCATTTTTCGTCCGGCTGGGCGATGACGGCGGCGGCCAGCACCTGCGGGTGGTGGTATAGCGCATCTTCCACTTCCACGCTGGAAATATTCTCGCCACCGGAAATGATGATGTCCTTGCTGCGGTCCTTCAGCTTGATATAGCCATCCGGATACATCACGCCCAGGTCGCCCGTGTGGAACCAGCCACCGGCGAAGGCTTCCTGCGTCGCCCTTTCATTCTTCAGGTAACCCTTCATGCAGATATTGCCGCGGAACATGATCTCGCCGATCTGTTCGCCATCGGCCGCCACGTGCTGCATGGTTTCCGGGTCGATCACGGCGACGGCGCTTTGCAAATGGTAGCGCACGCCCTGGCGCGACTTCAATACGGCGCGCTCTTCCTGGCTCAGGGCCGCCCACTCATCCTGCTCGGCGCAGATGGCGGCGGGGCCGTACACTTCCGTCAAGCCATACGAGTGGATCAAGTCAAAGCCCATGGCTTCGATCTTTGCCACCATGGCGGCCGGCGGCGGCGCGCCGGCTACCATGCCGCGCACGGTCCAGTCGATTCCCTCGCGCCAGCTGGCGGGTGCATTGGCTAGCGCCGCATGCACGATGGGCGCCGCGCAATAGTGGGTGATGCGCAATTCGCGCATCAGGTCGAACACCAGTTTCGGTTCGAACTTGCGCAGGCACACGTTGACGCCGGCGCGCGCGGCGATGGTCCACGGGAAGCACCAGCCATTGCAGTGGAACATCGGTAATGTCCATAAATACACGGCATGCTTGGGCATGTCCCACTCTAATATGTTCGACAGGGCGTTCAGGGCCGCGCCCCGGTGGTGGTAGACCACGCCTTTCGGGTCGCCCGTGGTGCCGGACGTGTAGTTGAGGGCGATGGCGTCCCACTCGTCCGCTGGCGGCTGCCAGTCGTAATCGGGGTCACCGCTGGCCAGCAAGCTTTCGTAGTCGAGGTCGGAAAAAGCCTCCACTTCCGGTCCCAGCACGTCATTGACCTGGATCACGCGCAGCCCCGGGATCTGCGCCGCCATCTGGCGCGCCAGCTCGGCAAATTCCGTATCGGCCAGCAAGACTTTCGCGTGGCCATGGCGCAGCATGAAGGTCAGCGCCGCCAGGTCGAGGCGGATATTCAGGGCGTTGAGGACGGCGCCGGCCATGGGCACGCCAAAACTCGCTTCCACCATGGCGGGCGTGTTCGGCAGCATCACGGCCACCGTGTCGCCCGTGCCCACGCCCAGTTTGATCAGGCCGGAGGCGAGGCGGCGCGTGCGCGCATAGGTTTGTTGCCACGTCTGCCGCACGGCGCCATGTGCAATTGCCAGTCGATTGCCATATACTGCCGCTGCCCTGGCGATATAGTCGAGCGGGGTGAGGGCGGCGTAGTTGGCGCTGTTTTTGCCGAGGCCGGTGTTGAAATCAGCAGTCATGCTTGTCTCCTGGTAAATAATATTGGTACTGGAATTCTGTAGCTCCCTGTTTCGGGATTGATACCGGCCAGCATAGCACCGGTGCTGGAAAATCACTGTCATCTTAGTGACAACTGAAGGATGGAATGAATAGCAATGATAGTGTAGAGCGTGCCGTGCCGGAACTCGACAGCCATGACTGGTTCACGGCCCTCGACGCGCGGCATCAGACCTTGTTGCGCACCGGCAGCGTGCTCCGGCATTACGAGGCGGGTGCCTTCATCACGCGGCGCGGCGAACCGTCGGCGCACTGGATCGGCGTGCATACGGGCTTGATCAAGCTGGCCGTCTACAACGCCGATGGGCGCGGCGCCACGTTTTCCGGCGTGCCGGCCGGCGGCTGGTGCGGCGAGGGCAGCGTGCTCAAGCGCGAATTGCGCCGCTACGACGTGGTGGCCGTGCGCGCCGCGAACATTATCCTGGTGCCGGTGGAGCTGTTTCATCTGCTGCTGGCCGAGAGCCTTTCCTTCAATGCCTTCGTCATCCGCCAGCTGAACGAACGCATGGGGCAATTCATCGCCACCATCCAGAACCAGCGCCTGCTGGCCGTCGACGCGCAAGTGGCGCAAGCGATCGCGCAGCTGTTCCACCCCATGCTATACCCGCGCACCTCCAGCGTGCTTGAGCTGTCGCAGGAAGAAATCGGCTTGCTGACCGGCATTTCGCGCCAGCGGGTGAACCTGGCCCTGGGTCGCCTGGCCGAATTGAAACTGATCAGCATCGCCTACCAATCGATTCGCGTGGTGGACCTCGATGGCTTGCGCCGCTATGGCGTGGCGTCGCTGTGATGACAGACTGCTTGCGCGATGTGTGGCATGCTTATGGCTCGTTCACCACATTGACCTGACGCATGGCCCTCGTTTCCGATCATCCCTTGCACTTGCTGGGCCTGCGCTTTCCGCTCAGGCTGCGCGTCACCGTGCGCCAGGGTTTTGTCACCTTGCATAATGAAATCACCACCAAGAAACTGGGCAGCGGCGACAGTTTTGTCGTGCCCGCTTTTCTGCGCTTCGCCTGCGACGTGATGCCGGGACGGGGCAAGCCGGCCGTGTTCACGCTGGCGCTGGAAGATGATGAGGCGGAGGGCGGCCACGGCGGCGGCAAGCGCTGGAGTCAGGCGTTGGCGCAGCACATCTTTGATACGCCGCAAGGAAAATGGACGGCGGCCCGGCTGGCGACCCTGTGGCAAGTGACGCCGCACAAGGCGCGCGCGCGCCTGTTTGCCGAGGGCGAAGCATTGCTCAGTCTGGTGCGCGAGCAGCGCCTGGCGCATGCGCTGCACACGGCGGCGCAAGCGGGCGCCGATGGCGAAGGAGGCGAGCGCGACCTGGCGCAAGTGGCGGCCGGCTCCGGCTTTGCCTCGATCCCCGCGTTTTGCGACGCCTGCGTGGACGTGGCCGGCGTGCGCCCCAGCCTGTTCCTGCGTGGCCAGGCGCCCGGATAGCCGGACTCCGCTATAATCGGGGCCATGGGATCTTTATTGAAACGCAAACAGTGGCACATGTGGTTCGCCTGCCTGGCGATACTGCTCAATGCGCTGTCGCCGTCCCTGTCGTATGCGTTTTCCGCGCTGCACGCAAACGCGAACAATGCCGCCGTCGAGATCTGCTCGGCCAGCGGCGCCGTCTACACGCAAGCGGACCTGGCGCCGGCCGTCAAATCCACCACCGATTCCGTACTGCACCACATCGAGCATTGCCCGTTCTGCATGAGCCATGCGGGCAGCGCGGCCCTGCCGCCGCCGACCTTGTCTCCGCTGGCCGTCATCACGGGCCACGACCACTATCCGCCATTGTTCTGCCAGGCACCGCGAGTACCGTTCGCGTGGCTGGGCGCCAGCCCGCGCGGCCCGCCTTTGACTGCCTGAACGCAACAGTCACGCCTTCCACGTCCCAACTTGTCTCAACTACGCCCATCGGGCCGGAATTACCATGAAACGTCGTCTTTTCCTTCTCGCCGGCACGGCGGGATTGCTTACGCTTGCCGCTTGCGAACAAGCACCGAAACCCCATTACAACGGCCTCGACCTGACGGGAGGCGATTACAAGCCCGACTTCAAGTTGAGCGGCCCCGACGGCAAGGTCTACACCCTGGCCGACTTCAAGGGCAAGTATGTGATGGTCTTCTTTGGCTTCACGCAATGCCCGGACGTCTGCCCGACAGCCTTGTCGCGCGCGCTGGAAATCCGCCAGAAACTGGGCGCCGATGGGGATAAACTGCAGGTGATCTTCATCAGCATCGATCCCGAGCGCGATACGCCCGAGCTGCTGGGCGAATACATGCGCGCCTTCGACCCCAGCTTCCTGGGCTTGCGCACGGATCCGAAGAACACGGCGCAGACGGCCTTCAATTACAAGGTCTTCTACCGCCGCGTGCCGAGCGGCAGCTCGTACACGATGGACCACACGGCCATCAGCTATGTGCTCGATACGGAAGGGCGCATGCGCCTGGGCCTGAAACACCAGTTGACGGGCGACGAGTGCGTGCAGGACATCAAGACCCTGATGAAATCGAAATACACCTTATAACCACACCGAGGAATGATCATGACCCATCTGAAAACCCTGCTGGCCACGGCCCTGACCGTGCTGTCCTTCTCCGCCGCTGCCCAGACTTCCGTGCAGATTACCGACCCGTGGGTGCGCGCCACCGTGCCGCAGCAAAAAGCCACGGGCGCCTTCATGCAGATCACGGCGCCGAAAGCCATGCGCCTGCTGGAAGTGCGCTCGCCCGTGGCGGGCGTGGCGGAAATCCATGAAATGAGCATGACGGACAATATGATGCGCATGCGCCAGGTCAAGGAAATCGCCTTGCCAGCCGGCAAAGCCGTGGAACTGAAGCCGGGCGGCTACCACGTCATGCTGCTGGACCTGAAAGGCCAGGTGAAGGCGGGCGACAAGATCCCGCTGACCCTGGTGCTCGAAGGCGAGGACAAGCACCGTGAAACCATCGAAGTGACCGCCGTGGCCCGTCCGCTGGGCGCCGCCTCGGCCCCGATGCCGGCGATGAAGCACTAAGCTTCCCGCTACCTCCTTGAAAAGCCCGGTACGCCGGGCTTTTTTGTGCCTGTTTGAAAGTTAAACGCCCGTTTGATACAATATCGGACAATATTAAACGGTTGTTTAAATGATGGGATAGGCATGACGGAAGAAATACAAAACGAAAGTGAACCGGCGCGCGCGCGCATCCTGCAGGCGGCGGCGGACCTGTTTGCCGACGAGGGCTACAAGGCCGCGTCCGTGCGCCGCATATGCGAAGCGGCCCACGTCAACGTGGCGATGGTCAATTACTATTTTCATAGCAAGGAAGAGCTGCATCTGGCCGCCTTCGACCATGCGCGCGAATTGGCGCGGGCCTCGGCCGCCGACGTGGCGGCCGCCAGTGCGCGGGCGCAGTTGCCGGCAGTGGAACAGTTGCGCCTGGCCATCGAGGCGCTCGTGTCCGACATGCTGCGCTCGGGGCCGGCATCGCTGTTCAGCCGCCTGGTGGCGCGCGAACTGATCGAGCCGACGGCCGCCATCCACAAGCTGGCCGAACGCAATGTGCGCCCGCAGCACGCCCTGTTCACGGGCTTGATCCGTGGCGTGGTGGGGCCGGCCATGCCGATTGAGGTGGTGCAGAAATGCGTGTTCAGCGTGATTGGCCAGGCCGTGTTCTATGCCCGCTCACGCATCGTGCATGAACTGGTGGCGCCGGAGATCACCTATGACGAGGCGGGCATCGCCAGCATTGCGCAGCATGTGTCGCAATTCTCGCTGGCGGCCCTCGATGGCATGCGCCGCCAATATGCCGAGCAGGCGGGCGCATGAAGGCGCGCAACCTGACCCTGGTGCTGGCCGGGCTGGCCATGCTGGGCCCGTTCGCCACCGATACCTTCTTGCCGTCGTTTCCCGCGATCGGCACGCATTTCGACGTCAGCAGCGTGCTGGTGCAGCAGACCCTGAGCGTCTACCTGGCCGCCTACGCCTTCATGACCTTGTTCTATGGCACCTTGTCCGACTCGTTCGGCCGCCGTCCCGTGATTCTCGCTTCCCTGCTGATCTTTGCCGTCGGCTCCATCGGCGCCGCCTTCGCGCCCAGCTTTGGCTGGCTGCTGTTCTTCCGCGGCATGCAGGGCGCCTCGGCGGGAGCGGGCAGGGTCATCGGGCAAGCCATCGTGCGCGACACCCTGTCGGGCGCGGCCGCGCAAAAGATGCTGGCCAATATCATGATGGTATTCGGCATCGCACCCGCCATCGCCCCCATCATCGGCGGCTGGCTGCACGTGGCCTACGGCTGGCAATCGACGTTCGTCTTCACGTTTGCCGTCACGGTGTTGCTGGCGCTTGCCTGCCTGAAAGGTTTGCCGGAAAGTTTAGCCGTCGAGCAACGCCAACCCTTCCACCCCGGCAACATCGCGCGCAATTACTGGCTGGCCTTGCGCCACCGGGCGTTCCTCTTGCGTTCGCTGGCCGTGGCCTTCGCCTTTGGCGGCTTCGCCCTGTACATCTCCTCGGCCCCGCATTTCATTCTGGAATTGCTGCGCCTGCCGGAAACGGCGTTTGGCTGGATGTTCATCCCCATGGTGGCCGGTCTGGTGCTGGGTTCGGCGCTGTCGGGCAAGCTGGCCCATGCGGTAAAAAGCACCGTGCTGGTGCGCTGGGGCTTGCTGGCCATGGCGGCCACGGGGGCGATTAACATTGTTTACAACCACTGGTTCGTGGCCAGCATCCCGTTCGCCGTCGTGCCCGTGATGCTGTACGCGTTTGGCATGTCGCTGGCCTTGCCGGGCATGACCATGTCGACGCTCGACATTTTCCCGCAGATGCGGGGCCTGGCCGCGTCCTTGCAAAACTTCGTGCAAATGCTGGTGTTTGCGCTGGTGTCCGGTTTTGTCGCACCATTGCTGTTCGACAGCGCATTCAAGCTGGCGCTGGGACAGGCGTCGGCCGTCGTGCTGGCCGCCGTATTCTGGTGGCTGGGCAGCCGCCAAGGGGTGGGGCAGGGCGTGACGGGGGTTATTGAAACAACATGACCAGCCCTGGAAATAGATGGCATGCATTCTGCTTTGTTACACTGTGACAATCAGACCCGTGCCGCGGGCGCCACAGCACGCGCGCGGGTCTAAGCAGTTTTGCAACTTTACCTTTGGCTATCATGCACTTGATTAACTCCAGTTTGAACCACGCCTTGCGCGTGCCGCTGGCTGCGGAAATCCACTCGCGGCCATTCTTGCAGCTCGATGCCCCCGAGCTGATCACCCATCTGGCCGTGTACAAGGATGACAGCGCGGCGCCCGGTGCGTCGAATATGGCGGCCCAGCACGCCACCCTGGCGGCCCTGTGCACGCATTTCGGCGTCACGCCGCCCGCCGCCGAAGCCAAGTATTTTTATTACGACTTTGGCCGCTTCCGCCTGAAATGGGAATGCCACACGGAATTTGCCACGTTTACCTTTGCCGAACATCCGGGCGCCGCCTTGCCCCTGGAACAGGCGTTCGAGCGCATGCCCCTGGAACAGTTGCCGCAGCAGTGGCTGGCGGGTTTGAAGGGCAAGCTGATGGTGGCCGCGCACGTGGTGCTGCAGCAGGCGACCGAGCCGGCCGAGATCTTCATGCAGGGCTTGTCGCGCGTGTTCGAGGGCAATACCCTGGCCGGCAGCAAGGTGTTGCAGGGCGGCGAATTGTGGACGGATTTTACGATCCAGTCCGACGGCTTCAGCCGTTTCGTCATCCGCGATGCGGGCATGCACTCGCAGCAGTCGGGCCGTTTGGTGCAGCGCGTGCTGGAAATCGAAACCTACCGCATGATGGCCTTGCTGGGCTTGCCTTACGCCATGCAGGCGGCACCATCGTTGAACGCCATCGAAAACGAACTGGCGACCCTGGCCGCCGCCATGGTCGATACGGATGACGCGCCGGGCCTGGCCAAGGCCGACGAGGGCGTCGCCGAGCAAGCCTTGCTTGACCGCATCACGCGCCTGGCAGCCCGCATTGAAAAGCTGTCACTCGACAATAGCTACCGTTTTTCCGCCTCGAAAGCCTACATGGGCCTCGTCAAGGCGCGCATCGAGGAGTTGCGCGAAGAGCGCATCGAGGGTATTCCCACGGTCGAGGAATTCATGGATCGCCGTTTGACGCCCGCCATGAATACCTGCGAAGCGATGGCCAGCCGCCAGGAAGCGATGGCCCAGCGCATCGCCAACACCAACGACTTGCTGCGCACGCGCGTGGGCATCGTGCAGGAATTGCAAAACCGGCAAATCCTGCAATCGATGAACGCGCGCGCGGCGCAGCAGCTGCGCTTGCAGCAGGCGGTGGAAGGCTTGTCCGTGGCGGCGATCTCGTATTACGTGATCGGCCTGTTCAGCTACACGGGCAAGGCGGCCAAGGTGCTGGGTTTACCCGTGAATCCGGAAATCCTCGTCGGCGCCCTCGTGCCGTTTGTGGCGGCCGGCGTGTGGCTGGGGCTGCGCCGCATGCATCACAAGCTGCACGCGGACTGAGCAGGGTAAATACCTTGGCGGCGCGTACGTCGCGCGCCGCCAATCCGTGTCCAGCGAGCAAGTGATCGTCGGCGGCCAGGCCTTGCGCCAGAAGACGAGCCGCATCGACGATGGCATCCTGCAGGCGCTCGGCGACCTGTCCGAACTGGATCAGCTGCCTTGTTTGACGAGCATCGAGACGCGCCAAGGCAGCGCGGCGCTGGCCGCCTACATCAACGGCAACCCCATCATCAATGAAGTGCACTGGCAGTCCTCGACGGTCCAGGAGCTCGACTTGCGCAACAGCAATGTCAGCCGCCTCATCGTGCATGCCGAAGGCTTGCAGACGCTGCGCCTGAACGAGGGCCTGGCATCCCTGATACTGAATGGCGCGCCGTCGCCATCGCTGCACATCGACGACCCGCATGCTGGCCGCTTCCTGCGCCTGCAGTTGTCCGGCGCCCTGGCGCCATTCCATGGTCTCGATCAGCTGGCGCGCCTGTCGCTGAGCGCCATGCCGGCCGTCGATTTCGATGTGGTGGCACAGCGTTTCCCTGCGTTGACTGACTTGACCGTGTGGGGCAAGCCGGGGCTGGCGTCGAACGTGACCAGCATCGCCAAATTGACCCGCTTGCAGGATTTCACTGCGGATGAACTGTTCGGCTACGGTCCCGATGACTTCCCCGCGCCGGCGCAGTTGCCGGCCTTGTCCAGCCTGTGCCTGACCAGCCTGCCGGCCGACGCCGCCAAAGCCATCAAGGCCAAGTACAAGAAGGCGGCGGCGCTGGGCCTGGACCTGTCGGTGACGCGGCCGCGCAAGCCGGAATGGCTGGCGGAAAACCTGCACAACGCCTTCCGCGACTGGGATGGCCGCGCACATATTTCGGCGGCATATGCCAAAAAGGCCGCGCAGGCGTATAAAAAGCTGCTGGCCACGGCGCGCACGCTTGACGGGGTGAGCGATGCCGAGACTGCGCAAGCCATGGCGCAGGAGATGGTCACTGCCTATGTCAGCGTGTTCAACCAGATCGAGCGGCGTTCCAGCATCATCGAGACGGTGGAGCGCGATGAAATCTACGTGGCGCTGGAGCAGGTGCTGATGCAGGTGCCGCTGCCGGATGTTGCGGCGCTGTATGCCTTGTTCGACTGCCTGCGCGATTTTTAGTCAGGCATGAACTAGAAAAAAAGTTCTAGACAAGGCGTTCTAGAATCGGTATTCTGGCGTCATGTTAAAAAATACCTCCACTCCCCATCCCACGGCCGCCGAACTGGACCTGCTGCGCATCCTGTGGCAACGCGGTCCGTCCGACGCGCGCGCCGTGTATGACGCGCTGGCGGTCGAGCGTGCCGACGCCAGCTACGCCACCGTGCTGCGCCAGTTGCAGCTGATGCATGGCAAGGGCTTGCTGAGCCGCGACGAAAGCCAGCGGCCGCAGCTGTATGCAGCCGTCGAGGCGCAGGAAAAGCTGCAAACGAGTCTGCTCAAGGACTTGATCGGCAAGGTGTTTTCCGGTTCCGGCAAGGCGCTGGTGCTGACGGCGCTGCGCGAACACGTGAGCGACGCGGAACGGCTGGAAATTGAAAAGATCCTGCGCAGCAAGGATGGCAAGGCGCCATGAACCTGGACATGCGCCTGGGCATCGAATTGGGCAACCTTGTCCCTGCGCTGGGCTGGGTCTTGCTGTATTTTGTCTGGCAGGGCGTGATCGTCGGCGCCGTCTCCGCAGTCCTGCTCCGGCTGCTGCGCCACGCCAGCGCGCGCTGGCGCTATGCCGTCTGCGCGCTGGCGCTGCTGCTGTGCCTGTGCATTCCCGCCATCCACCTGCTTTCTCTGCTGTCTGGCATATCTCCGGCCCAGCTGCCGGTGGCGGCGCCGCCCGCCTGGCGCGCCGCGCTGCAAGCGTGGATGCCGGCCCTGGTGCTGGCCTGGAGCGCCGGTGTCGGCTTGATGAGCTTGCGCCTGTGCCTGGGCCTGGCCTGGGTCGGCAGGCTGCGCCGCCAGGCAGTGGCCGCGCCAGCCATCTGGCAGGCGCGCCTCGATGCGCTGGCCTTGCACATGGGCTTGCGCCGCAGTCGGCAAGTGCCGCTGAAGCTGCATGGGGGATTGTCCAGCCCCGTCACGGTGGGTTTCTGGCGCCCCGTCATCCTGCTGCCGGCCGTCTTGCTGAGCGGCATGCCCGTCGCCTTGCTCGAAGCGCTGCTGGCGCATGAACTGGCGCACGTGCGGCGCTGGGATTACCTGGTCAACCTGTTGCAAAGCGTGGCCGAGGCGCTGCTGTTCTTTCACCCCGTCGTCTGGTGGCTGTCGGCGCGCATGCGGGTCGAACGGGAACAGGTGGCCGACGCGCTGGCTGCGCAAGCGCTGCAAGACCCGCAGCAGCTGGCCACGGCGCTGCATGCCTTGTCCCTGCACACGGCTGTGCCGCAGCACTCCGGTTTGCTGATGTCGGCCCGCGGCGGGGCGTTGCTGACGCGCATAGAACGGCTGATGGCGCCCGGCCCCGACACGGGCGGCTGGAAACTGGCCGTGCCCGCCTTGCTGCTGGCCTGCGCCACCTTGCTGCTGCAGGTGCAGGGCAAGCCCGAGGTGAATGGAGCGACCCTGGCCGAGGCCGCCGTCGCGATGCTGGACTTGCCCGTCAGCGCAAAACACATGCTGGTATTTGACGATAGCACGGGCCAGGTGCTGATGGCGAAAGATGCGGACGCCGTCGTGCCCATCGCCTCGATCACCAAGCTGATGACGGCCATGGTGGTGCTCGACGCGGGCCTGGCCCCCGACGAACAGCTGCGCATCGTGCGCGCCGATGCCGACGCTTCAATGCAGCGCAACAGCCTGCTGGCCGAGGGCGTGGCCGTGTCGCGCGGCGCGCTGTTGCAACTGGCGCTGCTGCCGTCCGAAAACCGCGCCGCCGCCGCGCTGGCGCGCACCTATCCCGGCGGCAGCGTGGCATTTCATCAGGCATTGCAAGCGAAGATCCGCAGCCTGGGCTTGACGCGCACCACCCTGACGGACCCCGTCGGCAGTTCGCCGGCGAATACGTCCACGGCCAGCGAGGTGGCGAAGATCGTCGCGGCGGCCGCGCGCTATCCCGACATCGCGAACATCACCAGCCACCCGCAAGCGAGCGTGGCCGTCAATGGCAAGGTCCGCACCTTGCACAACACGAACCCGCTGGTGGGCGGCCAAGGCTGGGACATCTTGCTGTCGAAGACGGGCAGCAGCCACGCGGCGGGCAGCTGCCTGACAATGCGCATGCGCAGCGGCGGCAAGCACGTCACCGTGGTGCTGCTGGACGCCGACGGCGCGCAGCGGCGCTCGCTCGACGCCGGCCACATCCGCGACACCCTGGCCGACAGGACTGGCCCCATGCATTGATACCCCCCCGGGCGCGCCAGTGCGGGCGCCCTTCTTTTTACACTCTGGAGATGAAGATGACACTATTGGCGAAGTTGATGCTGGCTACGGTTGCGACCATGGCGGCAGGCACGGTGCAGGCGAAGACCCCCGCACCGCTGCAGGATAAACCGGTTAATTGCGACAATTGCAAGGAATGGAATGCGCCCGTCAAGCCATTCAATATCTATGGCAATAGCTGGTATGTGGGCACGGCCGGCCTGTCCGCCGTGCTGGTGACGAGCCCGCAGGGCCACATCCTGCTCGACGGCGCGCTGCCGCAATCGGCTCCCCTGATCGTGGAAAACATCAAGGCGCTGGGCTTTCGCATCGAGGATGTGAAATATATCCTCAATTCGCATGCGCACTGGGACCATGCGGGCGGCATCGCCGCGCTGCAAAGGGCCAGCGGCGCCACCGTGGTGGCCAGCGCAGCGGCCGCCCCCGTGCTGCAAAGCGGCACGAATGGCAAGGATGACCCGCAATACCAGGCTGATCCCGTCGTGCATGTGGCCAAAGTGGCCAAGGTCAAGGCGGTGGGCGAGGGCGATACCGTCAAGGTGGGCCCATTGGTATTGACGGCCCACATGACGCCGGGCCACACGCCCGGCGGCACGACGTGGACCTGGACCTCGTGCGAAGGCCAGCGCTGCCTGGAGGTGGTGTACGCGGACAGCCTGAACCCGTATGCGAGCGGCGATTTTACTTACATTGGCAAAGGCAAGACGCCGGACATTTCGGCCTCGTTCGAAGCGAGCATCGCCAAGGTGGCTGCCTTGCCGTGCGACATCATCATCCCCGTGCATCCGGGCACGACGGACGTGCTGGGCAAGGCCGCCAGGCGCAGTGGTACGGACAATCCCCTGATCGACGCGAATGCCTGCCGCGCCTATGCGGCCGAAGCGGGCGGCTTGCTGGCCAAGCGTCTGGCGAAAGAGCGGGGCGCGGCGCACGCGCCTTAAACGGTTTTACTCGGCCGCCTGCCGCTGTTTTTGCAGGCGTTTCAGGAACACCGTCATTTCCTTGACGGCTTGCAGGTCGCCTTGCTGCTGGGCCACCGTCACGCCCGTCGTCCAGGCGGCCTGCGCTTCGTCCAGCCGCCCCAGCTGGTGCAGGGCCTTGCCCAGCAGTTTCCAGGCGGCGGAATAGCTTTTTTGCTGTTGCGTCGCCTGCGCCAGGTGGATGGCCGCTTGCTCGGCGTCATTGTCTTTCAGGCAGGCATCTCCCAGGCCAAAGCGCAGCAGGGCGCTGTCGCGTCCCTGCGCCAGCAGTTTTTCCAGTTTTTCACGCATTGCCGGCCTCATCTTGATATGCAAGTATATTCTTGCATATTAACGCTTCAGTGCGCGGGAAACAAGCCCGTATTCAGTCCTGCACCTCCACCACCAGCTTGCCGCGCGCGCTGCCGTCCATCTGCGCCATATGCGCCTCGTGTGCCGTGTGCAGAGTAAAGCGGCGCGGATCGAGCCGTACATTTAACTTGCCAGCGTCGATCAGCTTGTTGGCTTCGCGCAGGATGGCGCCATGGCGCGCGTGATGCTCACCGCTCAACAGGGGCAGCAGGGTGAACACGCCCGAGTAAGTCGCCGCGCGCGCCGTCAGCGGGCTCAGGGCGAACGTGCCCCAGCCCAGGCAGCTGACGACGTGGCCGCCGTAGATGCGTGCCGCCTTGAAACTGGCGTCCAGGGTGGCGCCGCCCACCGTATCGTAGACGATGTCGAAACCCACGCCACCCGTATGCTCGGCCACGTAGTCATCCACCGTGCTGGTGCGGTAATCGATGAAGCGCGCGCCCAGCGCCTCGATGACAGCGCGGCTGGCGGCGCTGCCCGTGGCATACACTCTGGCGCCAAGGGCGGCGGCCAGCTGCACGGCCATGTGGCCCACGCCGCCCGCGCCGCCATGCACGAGCACGCTGTCGCCCGCCTGCACGTGGGCGCGGTCCACCAGCCCTTCCCAGGCCGTGATGAAGACGAGGGGCAGGGCGGCCGCTTCGCGCAAACTCAGTCCTGGCGGCACGGGCGCCAGCAGGGCGGCGTCGAAGACGCCGTATTCGGCCAGCGAGCCCTGGACGCCGCCGATGCCGCCCGCCATGCCATACACTGTTGCTCCAACGTGAAAAGTTGTCACGCCATCACCCACGGCCGCCACCGTGCCGGCCACGTCCATGCCGAGGATGGCGGGCAGGCGGGGCCGGGCGTGCGGCGCGGCACCGGCGGCGATTTTCGTGTCGAGCGGATTGACGCCGCTGGCGGCGATGCGCACGAGGACTTGCCCGGGGCCGGGCTGCGGCACGGGCAGGTGCTCAATGCTCATGGGGGCGGCAAAGGTAGTCAGGACGAGGGCTTGCATGGTGTTCTCCGTTGGGTTGATGCGGCCAGTCTAGGCTGACGGCGTGCAAAGAAAAACGGGGCGCGGCCCGATGCACTATTTCAGTTTCGTGGATAATCATTGAAAACAGGAGAGGAAAGCATGGACAGGCTGGCAGCAATGCAGGTGTTTTGCGCCGTGGTCGAGGCGGGCGGTTTCAGCAAGGCGGCGCAGCGCCTGGGCATTTCCACGTCTTCCGTGACGAACCAGGTAGCGGCGCTGGAAAAGCATTTCGGCGTGCGCCTCTTGCAGCGCACCACGCGCAGCATGTCACTGACGGCCGAAGGCCGGCAGTGCCATGCGCAGGCGCGCCAGGTGCTGGCCGATATGGCCGCGCTGGAAACGAGCCTGCTGCAGGCGGCAGGGAAACCCTCGGGCAGCCTGCGCGTGGATATGCCCAGCAGCATCAGCCGTAACCTGGTGGCGCCCGCCTTGCCCCGCTTTATCGCCGCCTATCCCGATATTTCCCTGCGCCTGACGGTCAGCGACCGCCTGATCGACATGGTGGAAGAGGGCATCGACGTCATGCTGCGCATCGGCGAACCGCAGGATTCGTCGCTGGTGGCGCGCAGCCTGCTGAGCATGGATTACCTGTGCTGCGCTTCTCCCGCTTTTGTCGCCCGGCATGGCCTGCCGTCGTCGCCGCAGGAACTCGATCAATTTGCTTGCCTGCATTTCCTGTATCCGAAAGCGCGCCAGGTGCGGCCCTGGCTGTTCCAGGACGGGGACGCGGGCGAGCCGTATGCCCACACGCCGCCAGCCGCGCTGGCTTTCGACCATATCGAATCGATGATCGCCGCCGCCCAGGCCGGTTGCGGCATCGTGCAGGCGCTGTCCGTTTCCGTGCTGCAGCCGCTGCGCGAGGGGACTCTGGTGCCCGTGCTGCAACCGTTCCGCACGCGGGGACCGGACCTGTGGGCGCTGTTCCACCCGCGCCAGCTGCGCGCCGCCAAGGTGCAAGCGTTCGTGGACTTTCTGGCGCAGGTTTTTCGGGAAGGTTTTAGTGGGAACTAATTGTCAATTGCAATACAAGACTGGTGCATGGATTTCCTCTCTAGTCAGCAATTCCATGTTTTACCGCCGTCCGCTGATGTTGTCACCGTCAGTGCCGAACGCCGGCATTACCGCCGCCTCTCGGCCACGGGCGCCAGCCACCTGCTGAGCGACGCGCCGCAGCTTTTTATGGCTTATTTACAGTAGAGTCGGTCTATGCTGTGGCTGGATGCCAGGTAATGCCGCGTCTGCCATTCGATGGCCACGCGGTAGGCGCACGGCGGGTCGAGCGCCACGTTGACGGGAAAACCGCCATTGTTGCCCGACAGATGCGGTCCGCCCGCGCCGCCGCGGAACAGATAATTGCTGGGCGGTGGCGGCGGCGTGAAACTGGCGGCCGGCAGCGGTGGCGGCGGGTGCGCGATGCCGTTGTTGTTGGAAATCGTGATATTGAAAAAGCGCAAATGCGGGTGGTCGATCGTGTACAGGATATGCACGAGGCCGCCCGCGATGGGGTTGCAGGCATTGCTGCGCAACTCTTCCAGATCCAGCGCCACGATGACGGGCGAGTTGTCGAAGACGATGGAATCGAGCCCATCCGTGGCCACGATGGCCAGGGTGTTGCCGTCGCGCACCTCGAAGCCCAGGCGGTAGCGACGTATCGGTTCGCTTTCGGCCGCCGTCAGGCTGCGGCCCGCGTCGAGTATCGGCAAGCCGCCCGGCAGCTTGGCCGGATGCAGGCTGGTGATGGCGGGCGTATTGACGGTGAGCAAATCGAAGGTGCGCAGGAAGATATTCTGCTGCACGATGACGATGGCCGTCGTGCCATCGCGCATGTCCACAGTGACTTGCTTGCCGTCCACCCGTATCCAGCCACCCGGTTTCAGATCGCTCGCATCGACGATCACCTGTGCCGAGTCGGCGAGGCCCAGTCCATTCGTATAAAACACATAGCCGACGAGGGTGCCGAGCACTTGCGTCAAAGGCACCAGGCTGGCCGGCGCCACCGTCGGCAAGGCTGTCGGGTCGTCGTTGCCGCCCGGCCAGGACCATTCGCCGATCAGGAAGCGGTATTCGAGCGGATTGGCGGGGATGGCGCTGTTGCGCAGCGGGCAATTGCCTTTCAGAGTGACGCCGCCGGCGAACACATACGATGCGCCGGCGCCGCCCGCATAGCCTTGCGCGGAAAAGCCGGCCAGCGAGGGGAACGGGTGGATGTCGAACACTTCCACCTGCTGCCAGTGGGGCACGCCTTCCACGTCGGGCGGCAAGACGTCTTTCGAGCACAGTTCCACACAGAAACAGTGGCCCACGTTTTCGCGTCCCGGCTGACGGCCGTTCGCTTGCGTTTCCGACAGGATGGTCACGCTGCCCAGCTGCGCCGTGAAATACACGTCGGGGCCGCTGGTGAATTCCACGTTGATGAACGGCGAGAACGGCGTGAGCGTGAAATCCGACGTCAGGTAATCGATGCGGAAGCGCCCCGTGGCATCGGTGACGGCCACGCCCAGCGCATCGTCCTGCAGCCAGTCCGCGTCGAAGGCGCGCACGGTGGCGCCGGCGATCGGCGTGTGGGGCGCATCGCAGGTGCGCAGCCGGCCGCAGATGGTCCAGGCGCCGAAGCGGGCACGCATCAGGCACCAGAAGCGTTGCGGCAGGCAGTAATCCCAGATGGCGAGGAAATCGTTGTCGACCTGGCGCCAGCGGGGCTGGATGGTGGTGATGGAAAATTGCAGCGGCACGGGGTCTTTCGGGCCTGGCTTCAACTGCGGCACGGTGGGGCACAGGATATCGACCTCGACGGCCTCACCCTGGTAATCGCCTTCCAGGGTAAAGCTGTAGTTGCCGTCCTCGTCCGTGCGCGCTTCGGCCAGCAGGAACGGCGCTTTGGCCTGCACTTCCTCGTCAGTGAGGATGGCGAAGGTTTCCTTGGCGCTGGCCACGGCCAGCGCCGTGACGTTTTGCGTGTCGCGCGGGCGGTACAGGCGCACGATGACGTGCGACAAGGCTTCAGGACACTCGGCACAGATCAAGCCGCACAGTTTGCCCCGCAGGATATAGGCCATGATGGTTCTCCAGCTCAGTTGGACAGTTGTACCGCTCAGAATGGCGGCGCTGTTACCAAGTTAGCAAATGAACAGTCTTCGGGCTTGATCCTGCGTAAAGGAGTGGCTATTTGATCAGCGCCAATACCTCGCGGAAGCGTGGGTGCTTGCAGTCACGCAACCACTCGAAGGCCAGCATTTCCACCGTCACCAGATGGGCGCCCAGCTTGTCCAGACGGGCCAGCGCCGCGTCGCGGCTGGTGGCCTGGCGCGAGCCGACGGCATCGATGGCGATGATGACTTCATACCCCAGCTGCAGCAGGCCGATGGCCGTCTGCAGCATGCACACATGGGCTTCGCAACCCGTGACGACGATCTGTTTGCGCCCGGCGGGCAGCATGTCCTGCAAGCCATCAAAGCAGGCGCCGAAATGCGTCTTGTGCAAGGTCCGTTCGCACAGCGCTGCGATTTCCTCCACGTTCGGCCCCAGTCCCTGGCGGTTCTGTTCCGTGCCCAGCACGGGCACGTCGAGCAGGCGGGCGATCTTCGCCAGGCGCAGGTTTTGCGCCAGCACCAGGCCGGCGTCGTGGATGGCCGGCATCAAACGGCCTTGCAGGTCGACAATGACCAGTGCAGCCTGGTTCGCATCCATCAGCATGGCGTTCTCCCTTATTCATATGTGGCGACAGTGTAGCGCGCTCAGCTTGGCCAGCTGGGCACGGCCGTTTCGCCCATCAGG
Source organism: Janthinobacterium sp. PAMC25594 (assembly GCF_019443505.1). Classification (NCBI taxonomy): domain Bacteria; kingdom Pseudomonadati; phylum Pseudomonadota; class Betaproteobacteria; order Burkholderiales; family Oxalobacteraceae; genus Janthinobacterium; species Janthinobacterium sp. PAMC25594. The sequence continues at coordinate 1,317,603 of NZ_CP080377.1, read as the reverse complement.
TAGGCGTGATTGAGGTCGATGGCGGCACGCAGGTAATTCCACAGGGCGCTGACGCGGGCGATGTTGCGCCGCTCGCTGGGCGAAATCATCCAGAAGGCGCGCAGCAGGTCGATCTCGCCGTCGAGCACGGGCACCAGCTCGTTCGACTGCTGCGCCACGAAGCAGGGCAAAATCGCCAGCGCCTGGCCCGCGCGCGCCGCGTGGTACTGGGCGATCACGCTGGTGCTGCGGAATGCGCGCAGGGAATCGGGCGCCACGTTGTCCATGTAGCGCAGCTCCGAACTGAAGACCAGGTCGTCCACGTAGCCGATGATCGGGTGCCGCGCCAGTTGCGCCACGCTGGTGATCGGCGCGTGGCGCGCCAGGTAGGCTGGCGTGGCGTACAGTTTCAGGCGGTAGTCGGACAATTTCGTCACCACGTACGGGCCGGACAGGGGCCGCTCGATGGAAATGGCCACGTCCGCCTCACGCTTGGACAGGCTGACGAAACGGGGCACGGCGATCAGGTCCACGCTGATGTGCGGATAGCGGCCGCAAAACTGCGCCAGGTGGGGTGCCAGCACGATGGCACCGAAGCCCTCGGTGGCGCCCAGGCGCACCTGGCCCGACAGCAGGCGGTTGTGTTCGCCCAGCTCCTCGGTGGCGGCAAACACCGTGCTTTCCATCGTTTCCGCGTATTCCATCAGGCGGTGGCCCTCGGGCGTCAGCTGGTAGCCCACGTAATTGCGGTCGAACAGCTGCGTGCCCACCTGTTCCTCGAACTTGCGCATGCGCCGCGACACGGTGGAATGGTCGATGCCCAGCTTTTTCGCCGCATCGACGAGTCCCGCGCTGCGCGTCAGTTCCAGGAAGACCCGTACATTGTCCCAATCGAGCATGGCAATCCCTCTCTGTGCATTTTTGCAAAGGAATTATGCATTAATTTCACTTGAGCGCATATTTTTACACATGCAGAATGCATCTAAACATATAAGAAAACCCATCCACCTGGAGACACGCATGAAAAAAACCGTTCTGGCCATGGGCGCGCTGGCGCTCACCCTTTCCTTTGGCGGCGCGCACGCGCAGATTTCCGATGGCGTCGTCAAGATCGGCATCCTCACCGACATGTCCGGCCCGTATTCGGCCATGGGCGGGCGCGGCTCCGTCGTCGCCAGCCAGATGGCCGTCGAGGATTGTCTGAAAGCCGAATGCAAGGGCATGAAGATCGAAATCCTGTCGGCCGACCACTTGAACAAGGCCGACATCGCCGCCTCCAAGGCGCGCGAGTGGATAGACCGCGACAAGGTCGACGCCATCGCCGACCTGACCAATTCCTCGGTGGCCCTGTCCGTGCAAAAGCTGATGAAAGAGAAGGGCGGCATCGCCATGTTCAGCGGCCCGGCCACCACGCGCCTGACCAATGAAGACTGCTCGCCGAACGGCTTCCACTGGATGTTCGACACGTATTCGCAGGCGGCCGGCACGGCGGCGGCGCTGACGAAACTGGGGCAGAAATCGTGGTATTTCGTCACCGTCGATTACGCGTTCGGCCATTCGCTGGAAAAAGATGCCAGCGAAGTCGTCAAGCGCAATGGCGGCACGGTGCTGGGCGCCGTGCGCCATCCTCTGAACGCGTCCGATTTCTCGTCCTTCCTGGTGCAGGCGCAAGGCTCGAAGGCGCAGGTGATCGGCCTGGCCAACGGTGGCGCCGACGTGGTCTCGGCCATCAAGCAGGCGCGCGAATTCCGTATCGGCAGCGGCACGGACCAGCGCCTGGCCGCCTTGCTGGTGTTCCTGTCCGACGTGCATGCGCTGGGCCTGGAAACGGCCCAGGGCCTGGTCTACGCGGACGGTTTTTACTGGGATTACGATGACCGCAGCCGCGCGTTTGCCAAGCGCTTCGAGGCGCTCAACAAGGGCGCCAAACCGACCATGGTGCAGGCGGGCGTGTATTCGAGCGTCTACCACTACCTGAAATCGGTGGCGGCGGCGAAGAGCGATGACTCGAAGATCGTCGCCCAGAAGATGCGCGAGCTGCCCATCAAGGATGCCGTCATGAACAACGCTTCGATCCGCCCCGACGGCCGCGTGATCCACGACATGTACCTGGTGCAGGTCAAAACCCCGGCCGAATCGAAAGGCGCGTGGGACTACCTGAAAGTGCTGTCCACCATCCCCGCCGACCAGGCGTTCAAGCCGATGGATGGGGCGGCGTGCAATCTCGTTAAAAAATAATTTTAGTCTATCGACGGAACAGCAGAAAGCCGGGGTCAGACCCGCCGGGTCTGACCCCAGTACTCCGCTGCTCCGTCGAGTCCTATGAACATCGCACACCCGGAGCCTCAACCATGAACCAAGCCCTCACCCAAATCCCTTCCATCCCCCTGCACATAGCCGGCAAACATCACGCCTCGACCAGCACCGAGTGGCGCGACGTCGTCAACCCGGCCACGCAGGAAATCGTCGCCAGGGTGCCGTTTTCCACGCCGGACGAAGTCAAGCTGGCCGTCGCCACGGCCAAGGAAGCCTTTAAAACCTGGCGGAATACCCCGCTGGCGGCGCGCATGCGCATCATGCTCAAGTACCAGCACCTGATCCGCGAAAACATTGGTGCTTTGGCCGAACTGATCACGCGCGAACACGGCAAGACGCTGCCCGACGCGGAAGGGGAAGTCATGCGCGGCCTGGAAGTGGTGGAGCACGCGTGCTCGATCGCCACCCTGCAGCTGGGCGAGATCGCGGAAAACGCGGCCACGGGCGTCGATGTCTACAATATCTATCAGCCGCTGGGCGTGGGTGCCGGCATCACGGCCTTCAATTTTCCCGTCATGCTGCCGTGCTTCATGTTCCCGATTGCTATCGCCTGCGGCAATACGTTTGTATTGAAACCGTCGGAGCAGGACCCGTCATCGAGCATGTACCTGGTCGAACTGATGTACCAGGCGGGCTTGCCGGCCGGCGTATTGAATGTCGTGCATGGCGGCGCCGACGTCGTCAACATGCTGTGCGACCATCCCGACATCAAGGCCGTCTCCTTTATCGGCTCCACCCATGTGGGCACGCATGTGTACCGCCGCGCCAGCGAATCGGGCAAGCGCGCGCAATCGATGATGGGCGCGAAAAACCATTGCGTGGTGCTGGCCGACGCCAACAAGGAGCAGGCGATCAATAACCTGATCGGCGCCGCGTTCGGTGCGGCCGGTCAGCGCTGCATGGCCAATTCCGTCGTCGTGCTGGTGGGCGAGGCGCGTTCCTGGCTGCCGGAAATCGTCGCCCGCTCGCAAGCGCTGAAAGTGGGGCCGGGTAGCGACCGCACGGCCGACCTGGGTCCGATGGTCTCCAGGGCCGCCATGCAGCGGGCGGAAAAGCTGATCCAGGCGGGCGTGGACGAGGGCGCGCAGCTGCTGCTCGACGGCCGTGGCCTCAAGGTGGCCGGCTACGAGGGCGGCAACTTCATGGGGCCGACGATTTTCTCGCAGGTAGCGGCGTCGAACTCCGTCTATACGCAGGAAATCTTCGGCCCCGCCATGTGCGTGGTCGAGACGGATACGCTGGACCAGGCCATCGCTTTCATCAACGCCAACCCGAACGGCAACGGCACCTCGATCTTCACCTCGTCCGGCTGGGCGGGGCGCAAGTTCCAGAACGAGATCGACGTGGGGCAGGTGGGCATCAACGTGGCCATTCCCGTGCCCGTCGCCTATTTCAGTTTTACCGGTTCGCGCGCCTCGAAACTGGGAGATCTGGGCCCGAACGGCAAGCAGGCCTTGTACTTCTGGACGCAGACCAAGACCGTCACGGCGCGCTGGTTTGCCCCGGACGACGGCGGCAGCGGCGTCAATACCACCATCTCGATGAAATAAGGAGGCGGCGATGAGCACCAATATCGTTTTCATCGGCCTGGGCAACATGGGCTTGCCCATGGCGCAAAACCTCGTGCGGGCCGGCCATGCGGTGACGGGTTTTGACTTGCTGCCGGCCAGCGTGCGGCAGTTTGCCGACGGCGGCGGCCTGGTCTCCGACGACCAGGGCGCGGCGATAGGCGCGGCCGACATCGTCATCACCATGCTGCCGGCCAGCCGCCACGTGCTGGGCGCCTACCTCGGTGAGGCTGGCATCCTGGCGCAGGCGCGGCCCGGCACCCTGCTGATCGACTGTTCGACGATTTCCACCGAGGCGGCGCGCCAGGTGGGCCGCGCGGCCGAGGAAAAGGGCATGCCCATGCTGGATGCGCCCGTGTCGGGCGGCACGGCGGGCGCCACCAACGGCACCTTGACCTTCATGGTGGGCGGCGAAGAAGCGGCGCTGGCGGCGGCGCGGCCCTACCTGGACGTCATGGGCAAGGCGATTTTCCACGCGGGCGGCGCGGGTTGCGGCCAGACGGTCAAGATCTGCAACAACATGCTGCTGGGGATTTTGATGATCGGCACCAGCGAAGCGATACGCCTGGGCGTGGCCAATGGCCTCGATCCAAAAGTGGTGTCGGACGTGATGGCGCAAAGCTCGGGCCGCAACTGGACCCTGGAGGTGTACAACCCGTGCCCGGGCGTGGCCGAGAACGTGCCCGCGTCGCGCGGCTACACGGGCGGCTTCGGCGTCGACCTGATGCTCAAAGACCTGGGACTGGCCATGGAAAGCGCCGAGGCGTCGGGCGCCAGCGTGCCGCTGGGCGCCCTGGCGCGCACGCTGTATGACATGCACAGCAAGGCAGGATCGGGCGGGCTCGATTTCTCCAGCATCTACCGGCTGCAGGATACGCCGGCATAAGGCAGCGGTCGTGGCGATGGCGCTCCTGCGGGAGCGCTTTTTTTTTGTTGATCGTCATGCAAACGTGCATGCTGTCAGGAGGGTAAGAATATACAATCAGCAACTTGATTGGATACAAGTTCGATGCACGATGCATGCCGCCGATACGGACGCCGATTGCGAAAAGAAAACACGCCCGGCAAGGGCCTTGATGAACAGGAAAGACGGATCACCCGATGTTTAAAAAAATACTGGAACTGGCGCAGGGCGTAGTGGGTCTGGCAGGCCTGGATGAGCATGCGCAGTTGAAGAAGGGCTTGCGCGGTCTGGCGCAGATCTCGCCTGCGCTGTGGGAGCGCGCCTGCGAGTTTGTCTGCGAAGGGCGCGAGGAAGGCGTGCTGCTCGATGTGCAGGCGGCGGCGCCGCGCGGCGGCACCTTGCTGGGCAAGCCCGGGCGCCTGTACTCGCATTTTTATACCCATAACCTGGGTAACAAGGATGGCGCGCTGGCCAATGAAAGCCTGCGCCACCGGCACCAGTTCTACGCCCAATCCGACGCGGCGACGCTGGACGCGGCGCTGCTGGTGCGCCTGGGCAAGCTGCTGCAGGCCGCCGACGGGGGCGATACGCTGGAACGCACGGGCGCCCCAGTGCCGCAGTGGCTCGACTACCTGCTCGGCGATGCGTTGTTCGCCAGTTTTTCCGAGACCCGCGCGCAGGCGACCACGGTCAACCGGCGCGGCTGGGACGTGGCGCTGCTGGCGCGCCTGCTGGCTGCCGATGGCGAGGCGGAAGAAGGCGCGCTGCAACTGGTGTTCGAGCGGCGCGAATTGAACGAGTACGTGCGCGATAACAGCCTGCAGCGCCTGCTGGCGCCGGGCGCGCTCGACGCTTACATGCTCGCGCATGCCGCGCAGGTGGAGCAATTGCCAACGCTGTTGTCGGCCAGCGGCAAGGCGCAGCTGGCCAGGCGTGTGGGCGCCGCGCCGGCGCTGGCCGACGCCTATGCCGCCATCCTGGTGCGCCTGGCCGTCGATGGCGGCAAGAGCGTGCGCATCGAAGCGGCTCCGCATCTGGCCGCCATTCCCGTGGAACGCAGGGCCGTCTTGCTGCAGCAGTGCCTGTTGACGGGCAAGACGGAAGAGCGCGTGCAGGCGGCCGAGCTGCTGGGCCGCAGCCTGGGGCCGCAGCAGGCTGCGCTGCTGGAACAGGCGCTGGCGCAGGAGACGAGCAAGCCGGTGCAGGCGGCCATCCGCAATGCCTTGTCGTGGCTGGGCGCGGCCAGCGATGCGGGCGCGGCGGAACTGCCCGTGCCGCCGCTGCCGCCCGCGCCGCCGGCGACGCGCCTGGGCGACGCCGCGCTGCAGCTGCTGCAGGCCAATCATGCGGCGCTGCTGGAAAAAAGCCGCGCCGAAGCACGGCGGGAGCGCGAAGACAACCAGCACGCCAAGCACAAGTACGAGTGGCATCAGGAGCGCCTGAAACGCTTTGAGGCGATCAAGCCTGCCTACATGGAAGCGGCCATCCGCGTGTTCAATGGCGAGGCGTCGAAGGGCGAGGCGCAGCTCCTGAAAAACAACATGATGCGCGAACCGGTCCAGTTTCAGGGAAAACTGGCTGCCTTGCCGGATTTTGGCGTGGCGCACATGGCGCGCTGGCTGATGACTTCGCAGCGCAACAGTCTTCACTTCTGGCACGATGACTTTTTCCAGCAATGGCTGGCGCGGCAGGACCTGTCCACCTTCGACCTGCGCCTGCTGGCGCGCGCCATGCGCGAGGCCGGCGACGAGCATGACAGCGTGGCCATGGCCTGCATGGGCAGCAACTGGTGGGGCGCCAAGCCGCAGCAGGTGCTGGCGGCTGACATGGTCTGGCCGCTGTTCGCGGAACGCCCCGAACTGATCGAGCAGGGCCTGGGCTTGCGCGCCGTCGAAAGGCGCCAGGGCGTGGCGCCCGAGCTGGGTCCCACCCTGGAAGTGCTGGCCACCTTTCCGGTGCTGCCGGCGCAATGGCTGCCGCGCGTGATGGAGATCGCGCTGGGCGAGGGCAAGCAGCACCGTGCCAGCGCGCAGCAGGTGCTGGCCAGCCTGCCCGATATCGGCAAGCGCGTGGCCGAGGCGCTGGGATCGGGCAAGCAGGACATGCGCATCGGCGCCGCGCGCTGGCTGGGTGACCTCGATTACCGCGCGGCCGTCCCGGCGCTGTACCAGGCGCTGGACAAGGAGACGCGCGAGACCGTGATCGCCGCGCTGATGACGGCGCTGGAAAAACTGGGTGAGGACCTGAGTTCGCGCCTCTCGCCCGAGATCCTGCTGGCCGCCGCGCGCAAGGGCTTGAAGGGCAAGGCGCCCGTCGGCCTGGCCTGGTTCGTCTTCGAGGCGCTGCCCGCCTGCCGCTGGCAGGACGGCACGCCGGTCGACGCCGACATTATCCGCTGGTGGGTGGTACTGGCCTGCAAATTGAAGGAGCCGGGCGGTAACGCCTTGCTGCTGCGCTATCTGGGCCTGCTCGACGAGGCAGGCCGCGCCGCCTTGGGCGAGACGGTGCTGCGCCTGTTCATCACCGAGGATCTGCGCGGCCCGAGCCTGGAAGTGGCGACCGCCGAAGCGCAGGCGCGTGCGCCGCAGACCTACCAGAGCTACCAGGACCAGGCCAGGCGCTATCCCGAGTATTATGGCGCGCAGGGCAAGATGAGCGAAGAGCAGGTGTTCGACCAGATCCGCCGCAACAAGATGGCCGAATACCTGGGCAGCGCCATCGGCGAGAAGGGCATCCTGGCACTGGCCGCGCATACGCCTGGCCATGTGGCGATCAGCCTGCTGCAAGCGTATATGCGCGACCATTACCCGCGCCGCGCGCAGATCGAAGCGATGCTCGACGGCCTCGCTGACGGCTACGATCCGGCCGTCATCCAGTTATTGCTGGGCATTGCGCGGCGCTACCGCACGGCCTCGGTGCAGGAAAAGGCGCGTCTGCTGGTCGAGCGCATCGCGCAAGGCAAGGGCTGGAGCCAGGACCAGCTGGGCGACCGCACCATCCCGACCGGCGGCTTCGACGACAGCGGCCGCCTCGACCTGTCGTATGGCGAGCGGGTCTTCCATGTGACCTTGGACGGCGCCATGAAGCCGCGCCTGCACAACCCCGACGGCAAGGAGATCAAGGCCTTGCCCGAGCCGCGCCAGGACGAAGCGCCCGAACTGGCCAAGGAAGCCAAACAGCAGCTATCCGTGTGCAAGAAAGAACTCAAGCAAGTCATCACCATGCAGACGGCGCGCCTGTACGAAGCCATGTGCGCGGGACGTGTCTGGCCGGCGCAGGAGTGGCGCGATTACCTGCTCGGCCATCCGATCGCGGGCCGCCTGGTGCAGGCGCTGCTGTGGATCAGGGAGGACGACGCAGGGCGCACCCTGCTGCGCCCCAGCGACGATGGCAGCCTGCTCGACGCGGACGACGAGGAAGTCGCGCTGCCCGAAGGCAGCCGGCTGCGCCTGGCGCACGCCTCGCTGCTGGACGCGCCGCAGATCGCCGCCTGGCAGCGCCATTTCAAGGATTACAAGGTCAAGCCCCTGTTCGAGCAGCTGGCGCACCAGTTGCCCGACGCCGCGCTGATGGCGGGCCGGCACATCGCGGACCGCGAAGGCTGGGTGGGCGACACCTTCGGCTTGCGCGGCGCCTTCGGCAAGCACGGCTATCAGCGCGGCCAGGCCGAGGATGGCGGCGTCTTCACCGAGTATCACAAGGATTTCGTCAGCGCCGGCCTGCGCGCGGTGATCGAATTTTCCGGCAGCAGCCTGCCCGAGGAATTGATGGCGGCCGCCCTGAAAACGCTGCAATTCTATCCCTTGCCGCGCTCCTGGCGCGACGAGGCGGTGCCGCTGGCCGACGTGCCGTCCGTGCTGCTGGCCGAAACCTATGCCGATTATCTGGCGGTGTCGAAGGCGTGCGGCGGCTATGATGCGCAATGGGAAAGTAAAATGCCGTGGTAAGCAAAGAAAGCAAAATCATGACGGAACAACATAACGATAATCAGGTGGTGCGGCGCAGCGCCGAACAGCGCTACGCGAGCGAGCTGGAACGTCTGAAGGCGGCCGATACCGATCCGCGCCCGCAGGGCTGGCTGCTGTCGCCGCGCGCGGTGCGCCGCTTCATCCTGGGCGACGCGGCGCTGCAAGTGAGCCGCAAATTCTATGGCGACGATCCGCTGGTCGACCGCGCCATCGTCACCCTGATGGGGCACCAGGGGCTGATGCTGGTGGGCGAGCCGGGTACGGCCAAGTCGCTGCTGTCCGAATTGCTGGCCGCGGCCATCAGCGGCGACTCCGCGCTGGCGATACAGGGCACGGCCGGCACCACTGAAGACCATATCAAGTATTCGTGGAACTATGCCTTGCTGCTGGCCGAAGGGCCGAGCCGGCGCGCACTGGTGCCGTCGCCCTTGTTCCAGGCCATGGAAGCGGGCAAGCTGGTGCGCTTCGAGGAAATCACGCGCTGCGCGCCCGAGATGCAGGACGTGCTCATTTCACTGATGTCGGAAAAGCAGCTGATGATTCCCGAACTGGGCGGCGACGCGCGCGTGCATGCGCGGCGCGGCTTCAATATCATCGCCAGCGCCAACTTGCGCGACCGCGGCGTGCATGAAATGTCGTCGGCGCTGAAACGCCGCTTCAACTTCGAAACCGTCAAGCCGATCCGCGACCATGGCTTCGAAGTCGAACTGGTGATGCAGCAGCTGCGGCGCGAACTCGATGCCATCGGCGCCGCCGTCATCGTCAGGCGCGACGTGGTCGAACTGCTGGTAACCACGTTCCAGGAACTGCGCGCCGGCCAGACCCGCGAAGGCACGGCCATCAAGACGCCGGAGGCGGTGATGTCGAGCGCCGAGGCGGTCAACCTGGTCTATGCGGCCTCGCTGGAGGCGCTGCATTTCGGCGACGGCACCTTGCGCCCGCGCGAACTGGCCAACCAGTTGCAGGGAGTGGTCCTGAAGGACAACGCCGATGACCTCAAGCGCGTGCGCCATTATTTCGACACCGTGGTGCGCGAACGTGGCCGCCGCGACGATTTGTGGAAAAGCTTCGGCGACGCGGCGCGCCAGCTATGGCTGTAGTGCCGCCGGACTTGTCGCCGGACTTGCCGGCCGGCGTGGCCGCCGCGCGCGCCAGGCTGTTCGGGCAGGGCGTGTACTTTGCGCCGGTACGCCACCACAGCCCGGCATGCGCGCATGCCTTGCAGGCCATGTTGCGCGAATTGCGCCCGGCCGCCGTGCTGATCGAGGGACCGGAAGGTTTTACGGACATGCTGCCCCTGCTGCTGGACGAACGCACGCGCCCGCCCGTGGCGCTGTTGTGCCAGACGCCGGCGGCAGGCGCGGAGGGCACGCGCGCGCAATCGGCGTTTTTCCCGTTTTGCGATTACAGCCCCGAATGGGTGGCGCTGCGCGAGGGGGCGGCCGTGCAGGCGCAGCTGGCCTTCATCGACCTGCCGTGGCAGGCGCGCGCGGGCACGGCCGACGCGCAGCCCGATGCCGAGGCGCGCAGCCTGATGGCCGAGCGCTACCTGGCCCACAGCAGCTATCTGAACGCCCTGGCCGCGCGCGCCGGCTGCCGCGACCAGGATGAACTGTGGGATCACCTGTTCGAGGCGCGCTCGCGCGCGGCGCTGGCGGACTGGCGCAGCGTGTTTGGCGACGTGTTTTCATACTGCGCCATGGCCCGTCTCGATTACGAGCCGGCCGTGCTGGAAGCGGAGGGCAGCCTGCCGCGCGAACGCCACATGGCGGCGCATATCGCCCGCTGGCGCAAACAGGTCGATGGCCCCGTGGTGGTGGTCACCGGCGGCTTTCACACGAGCGTGCTGATCGAACTGCTTGACGCGAATCCCGTACCTGCCGCACCTGCCGCGCCGGCCGCCGCTGGCGCCAGCTGGCTGATACGCTACAGCTTTGAGCGGTTCGATGCCCTGAATGGCTATGGCGCCGGCATGCCGGCGCCCGCCTACTACCAGGCCGTCTGGGACGCCCTGCAGTCGCCGGCGCCTGGCGAGCATCAGCTTGCCGTCGCCGTGGACCAGTTGACCAGGCTGGCCCAGGATAGCCGTGCGCGCGGCGTGCACGAGCGCATTTCCACGGCGCAGGTACAGGCGGCCGTGCTGCAGGCGGCCAGGCTCGCGGCCTTGCGCGGCCATGCGGGGCCAGGCCGCCAGGATGTGCTCGACGCCATGCGCTCCTGCTTCGTCAAGGGCGCCATCGACGATGGCATGCAAGGCCTGTTCGACGACGTGCGGCGCCAGATGACGGGCAGCCGGCTGGGCGACGTGCCGCCATCGGCCGGTTCGCCGCCGCTGGTGCAAGACGCGCGCGCGGCTGCGCATCGCCACGGCTTGCGCCTCGACGACGGCGACAAGCGGCTGGCGCGGCTGGACCTGTACCGCAAGGAACGCCACCGCCGGCGCAGCCGCTTCTTTCATCTGATGCAGTATCTGGACACGGACCTGGCGCGCTGGCAGGGCGGCCCCGATTTCATGGCCGGCAGCCGGCTGGAACTGCTGTTCGAGGAATGGACGTATGCGTGGACGCCGCTGGTCGAAGCGCGCCTGATCGAATTGGCCGCCGATGGCGCCACCCTGGGCGAGGTGGCGCTGGCGCGGCTGCTGCGCGAAGAGCAGGCGCTGGGCGCCGCGGGCCGGGCCCGTTCGGCCGGCAGCGCCGCGGCCCTGCTGGTGCGTGCCTGCCTGGTGGGCTTGCATGAGCGTTTGCCCGATCTGTTGTCGCTGTTGTCGCGCCATCTCGATGACGATGCCGATTTTGCCTCCGTCGTCGGCTGCGGCCATGCGCTGGTGACCCTGTGGCGCGCGCGCGAGCCGCTGGGCGTGCGCGAGCATCCGGGCGTGCTGGCGCTGATGCGGCGTGTCTGGCCTGCCGCGCTGTTCCTGCTGCCCGGGCTGGCCGATACGGGGATGGATGGGGACGGCGCGCAAGTGGGACAGTTGCTGGCATTGCGCGAATTTGGCCGTGCCGCACGCAGCGCCTTGCCGGTGCGGGAGGCTGGCCTGGCTTTCGAAGCCGGCGACCTGCACCGGCGCCTGCAGGCCCTGACGGCGACGCGCGCCTGCGCGCCCGGCATCTGCGGCGCTGCCGCCGCGCTGCTGTTCCTCGATGGCGCCTGGGATGAACAGGATTTGTCGCGCTTGCTGGAACAGCGCTTCGGCGCCGGCGCCACGCCGCAGGATGCCGTGCGCTTCCTGTCGGGCCTGATGGCCGCCGCGCCTGAATTGCTGCTGACGCAGCCGGGACTGCGGCGCAGCTTCAATACCCTGGTCGGCAGCTGGGACGAGGCCAGTTTCATCCGGTATCTGCCCGATTTGCGGCTGGCCTTCACTGGCCTGAAGCCGCAGGAGACGAGCGACCTGACCGAGGCGCTGGCGGTGCTCAACGGCGCCGCGCCGGACGCCTTGCAGGTCGAATTTCACTACGACGTCAGCGAAGATGTGATGCTGGCGGGCGGCCGCCTGAACGCGGCGCTGGCCGCCTGCCTGGAGCGCGATGCGCTGTCTGTCTGGCTGGATCTTTCAACGGAGAAGCCGCATGGCTGAGAATCTGCATCATCAGGAAATGCTGCGCCGCTGGCGCCTGATGCTGGGACGCTACGCGCAGCCGCTGCAAACGGAAGCCTGGTCCGCCAACGATGGCCGGCTCGATGCCAGCCTCGATTACTTGTATGGCCGCGAGTATGAGCGCAAGGGCATGTTGCGCGCCGGCGGTGGCGGTTCGCTGGACCCCAGCCAGTTGCGCGCCATCGACTGGCTGGCGCAGGCGCGCAAGCTGTTTCCGCAGGAGGTGTACGAGCGCGTGCAGGGCCACGCGATCGAGCGCTATGAATTGAGCGGCCTGCTGCGCGACCCGTTTGTCCTGGCCAGCCTGGAGCCGAACCAGGCGCTGGCGCGTGCCCTGATCGGCATGCGCGGGCGCCTCGGCGCGGACATGCATGACGCGGTGCGCGCCGTGATACGGCACGTGGTCGAGGAAATCACCGAGCGCCTGCGCAAGGATTTCGTCAACGCGGTGGTGGGGCGGCGCAATCGCTTTCGCCGCACGCAGATGAAGAGCGCGCAGAACTTCGACTGGCGCGCCACCATTGCCGCCAACCTGAAACACTATGATCTGGCCAGCCGCCGCCTGCTGATGGCGCGGCCCGTCTTCAACGCGCGCGTCAAGCGCAGCCTGCCGTGGGACGTCATCCTGTGCGTCGACCAGAGCGCCTCGATGATGGATTCGGTGATCTATGCGGCCGTGGTGGCAGGCATCCTGTCCGGCCTGCCGGCCGTGAATGTGCGGCTGGTGGTGTTCGACACCAGCGTGGTGGACCTGACGCACCTGGCCGCCGACCCGGTCGAGGTGCTGCTGACGGTGCAGCTGGGCGGCGGCACGAATATCGGCCGCGCGGTGCAGTACTGCGAGCAGCTGGTGAGCAATCCGCAGCGCACGGTACTGGCCCTGATCAGCGATTTCGAGGAAGGCGCGCCGCCAGGGCCGCTGCTGGCGGCGCTCAAGCGCATGGCCGAGTCGCGCGTCACGCTGCTGGGCCTGGCCGCGCTCGACGCGCGCGCGCAGCCCGTGTATGACCACGGCATGGCGCAGCGCCTGGCGGATCAGGGCATGCACGTGGCGGCACTGACGCCGCAGCACTTTGCCGAATGGCTGGCCGGGGTGATGGGATGAGCTGGCACGCCCTGTACCGCAGCTTTGACGACGACAGCCTGGCGACGCTGGCCAACGCGGGCCTGCTGCGCCGCGCCCTGAAAGATATCGGGGCGGGCAAGGTGGGCTGGCGGGATGACGTGGGCGGCGCCCTGGTCGCCGACGGCCAGCGGGTGCTGCTCGATGCGGGAGGACCGCAGAAGGGCCGCTGCGATTGCCCGGCGCCCGGCATGTGCAAGCATCTCCTGGCCGCTGCCGTGTGGCTGCGCGAACTGCCGCAGGAGAGTGGACAAGACAGTGGACAGGACGGTGCGCAGGAGGCGCCGCCGGCCGGTGTGCTGGAGGAGGTGCTGGCGCTCGACAGCGCGACCGTCTGCAAGCAGGCGGGCAAGCCGGCGGTGCGCCAGGCGCTGGCCTGGCTGGCGGAAGGCGACCAGGCGGACGTCACCATCGTCAACGCCAGGCTGCAGATCGAGCTGCCCTTGTTGAAACTGGGCTGCAGCTATCTGCGCGGCGCCGGTGTGGACGCCATGGTGTCCGATACCCCGGCCGCCCTGCGCAAGGCGCTGCACCTGTATGCGCTGGCCTGCGTCTGGCGCAAGCATGGACGGGAGTTTGCCTGGCCGGCGGGCGCCGCGACGGCGCCTGTCACCGCAGCGCCCGGGATGAGTACATCCGAGCTGGTGTTCCTGGCACAGGTGCGGCGGCTGCTCGGTGAACTGTACGACAATGGCCTGTCGCATGCCAGCGCGATTGCCGCCGGCCAGCTGCGCGCGCTGACCATGTCGGCGCGCAGCGAAAACCTGCCCCGTCTTGCCGCCCTGTTGCGTGGCCTGGGCGGTACGCTGGACTTGCTCGTGCGGCGCGATTACCACGCCAGCGAGCGCCAGGCATTCGAAGAGATGGCGGCCATCAGCGCCTTGTGCGCGGCGCTCGAACACGCGCCTGGCCCGCTCTTGCGGCGCTTGCGCGGACAGGCGCGGCGCAGCTTTGATGCGGCCGGCGACGCGCCCCTCGACCTGCTGCCGCTGGGCGCGTATTGGTGGGAAACGCGCGGCGGCGCGCATGGCCTGACCTTGTCGTTCTGGCAGCATGCCGAGGGAGGCGAGGGGCGGATCGTGCAGGCGGTGCTGGCGCGGCCCGACGCCAGCGACCGCTCGTTTACGCGCGAATCGGCATGGGATGCGGGCAGCCTGTGGACGGGTGCCGGCAGCGCCCGGCATATGTGCGAGGCGAGCTGGCAGTTGGCAGGCGCGTCCCTGGCCGACGATGGGCGCCTTGCCATGGACAGCCGGGCGCGCGCCAGTGCGGCGCCGCTGTGGGCGCTCGACGATGCGCGCTGGCAGAGTCTGGGTTTCAGCGACTGGACGGCGCTGGCCGCTTTCGTGAGCGGTAACGTCGGCTTGACGCCGGAGCCCGTCGATTGCGTGGTGCTGCGTCCGGTGGCCGTGGCGCGGCCGCAGCTCGACGAAGTGGGGCAGCGGCTCGATTGGCAAGTGTTCGACACCTGCGGCGCCGCCCTGGACTTGCAGATTCCGGCACTGCCGGCGCTGCGTCCGCGCATCACGCGGCTGCAGGCGGCCGTGGCCGATGGCGCCGATATCCGTGCCGTGCTGGCCAGCCGCGCGCGTGGCGAGCCAGGTGGCTGGCAGCCGGTGGCGCTGCTCATCGCCAAGGATGGCAAGCTGCGCGTGGTGTCGCTCGATTTCGAGATCGACGCAGGCAAGCTGCCGTCGGCGCTGGCGCGTTTTTTCAAGAGCCTGGGGGGCGCCAGCCTGGCGTCATCGGTGCCGCAGCAAACCTCGGCGGCAGCGCGGGTGCTGGCCCAGGTGCTCGACCTTCTCGCACTGCAGGCGCGTAGCGGCCGGCCACGGCTGGAAGCCGAACTGGCCGGCGAACTGGCGCGACACGGCGCCACCTTGCGCGCGCTGGGCCTGGATTTGCCGGCCGGCCTGCTGGGGGCCTACGTCGGCACGCCGCGCGCGGCGCAAGCCTTGCGCCTGGCGTACGTCTGCACGACGTGCCTCGCGCTGGAGGCGGCAGGGTAGCCGCCGCTTGTCGTCAGGGCTGCTGCGCCTGCAGGGCGGCCAGTTCCGCCCTGGCTTTTTCCAGCTTGCCTTCCAGCTTGGCGATCTTTTTCGGCTCTTTATTCGCTTCCTGGGCCAGGCGCAGCGAACGCTCCGTCTGGTTTACTTTTGCCTGCGCCTTCAGCACCTTCTTGTTGTGGCGTTCGATCAGGGTGCTGTCGCGGCAGTGGGCGTTGACTTCGTCGAGCGCGCGCGTCAGGCCAGCGACCTTGTCGGACAGGCCCTGTTCCTGCGCCTGCTGTAATTCGTTGCGGATGCTTTCGCGCTTGGCGGCGCAGCCGGCCAGCTGGGTGTCTGCGGCGCTGGCGCCCACGGAGGCTGCGGCGAGCAGCAGGGTCAAGGCGGTTGTGGCGAGGCGGTTCATGGTGTTCCTGTATAAGTGGTGAGCCCGTGCAATGTAAGCCTGCCAACGCCCCCTGTCAAACTTCGCCTGCCGTGCGCGCCAATCTGGCCATGCATCGGCTACCATGCATGTTTTCTTCTTCCCGACTCCGCCGCATGCCCAGGAAATTACTGTTGCTGATCCCTTTGCTATTGCCGCTGCCTGTGCTGGCGCAAAGCTCGCCCACCTTGCTCGATCTGCAGCTGATCGCCATCGAGGCACGGGCCGATGTGACTACCCATAGCCCGGAAAGCATCGCCGAATTTGCCGAGACCCGGCGTGCGGCCGAAGCGGGCGACGTGGAGGCGCAGCTGGCGCTGGCGCGCATGCTGCAGCTGGGCGTCGGCGCGCCGCAAGACACGGCGCACTCGATGGCCTGGGTGCGCAAGTCGGCCGAAGGCGGCTATGCGCCGGCGCAATCGGCCATGGGGCTGGCCTATACCGTGGGCGGCAAGGTGCCCATCGACCGCGTGCAGGGACAATATTGGCTGCGCAAGGGCGTGGCGCAAGGCGATGCGCTGGCGCAAACCATCCTGGCGCTGGAATTCATTGACGGCGACAGCAGTGCCGAAGAACAGGCACTGGCCATCACCTGGTTGAAGAAGGCCGCGCTCGAAGAACACTTTATCCCTGCCTACAACGCGCTCGGTGAACACCTGATGCGCGCAGCCACCGATGAGCAGGAGCGCGGCGAGGCTTTCCACTGGTATGACAGATCGGCGCGTGAAAAGGAACCGGCCGGCATGCGCAACCTGGCCCGCGCGCACGAGTTGGGCCTGGGCGTGAAACAGTCGGACAAGCTGGCCCTGGTCTGGTACGAGCGGGCCGCATGGAGCGGCGACTTGCCCGCCATGCGGCGCATGCTCGACGTGTACGTCAACGGTGAACTGGGACAAGCGGCGAATGCCGAAGACGCCGCCGAATGGCGCGCCAAGCTGGCGGAAAGTGAAAAGAAATGAAGACCATCGTATTGTTATTGACCCTGGCGCTGGCGCAGCCCGTGCTGGCGCAGCCCGTGCTGGCGCAGCCAGCCGCCGAAGCGGCGCCGCGCCAGCATCCGGCGCTGGCCGAATTCGACATGTCCGGCCTCGACGACATGCGCGCCAGAGTGCAGGCCGTGATCAACCGTCCGGCCGACCTGTCGCCGGAGAAGGTCGCCGCCTATGAGAAGACGCGCCGCGCCGCCGAAGGCGGAGATACGGCCGCCCAGCTGGAGCTGGCGCAGATGCTGCACGAGGGCGAGGGCGCGCCGCGCGACGTCGACGCGGGCCTGGCATGGATGCAGAAATCGGCCGAAGGCGGCTATGGTCCGGCGCAGGCATTCCTCGGCGTGGCGTATACGAATGGCCAGGGCATGGCGGTGGACCGCAAACTGGGCGAATACTGGTCGCGCAAGGGCGCCGCGCAAGGCGTGGAACTGGCCAACTTCATGGTGGCCCAGCATTTCGAAAACATCCACAGCAGCCCGGCAGAACAGGCGCACGCACTGCACTGGCTGAAGTTCTACGCCGAAAACGGTTTTATTCCCGCCTACAATGAAATCGGCTACCGCCTGATGATGACGGCACACGATGACGCGCAGCGCAAGCAAGCATTTGGCTGGTACATGCGGGCGGCCAAGGCGCTCGATCCACCGGGCTTGAACAATGTCGCCTATTCATATGAAGTGGGGCAGGGCGTGCCGCAGAGCGACGAGGGTGCCCTGGGCTGGTATGAAATGGCGGCCATCGCCAAGAGCCCGCCGGGCCAGACGGGCTTCGCGCGGCTGCTGGAGCAGGGCCGTGGCGGAGCCACCCGGCAAGGGCCGGCGCCCAAGCCCTTCGCGCTGTATCTGCTGGCGGCGAAGCAGGGCGACGTTGAAGCGATGGAACGGCTGGTCAAGGTGTACGACAAGGGCGAGCTGGAACAGGCGGCCGACCCCGTGCAGGCGGCACTGTGGCGCGAAAAGCTCAGGCTGGCCAAGACCCCTTGAGCGGGCATGACGGCGTGAAGACGGCATGCTATCATCATTGTTATCGATAACAATATCATGAGAGACCCATGAATCCCGATTTCCGCTCCAGGCAAATGCTCGAAGGGCACATCCTGCACACGATGCACTTTTATCACCCGCGCGCCATCGATGCGAGCGGCGGCTTTTATCACTTCTTCCTCGACGACGGCACGGTGTACGACGCGGCCACGCGCCACCTGGTCAGCAGCACGCGCTTCATCTTCAATTACGCCATGGCTTACCGCCACTTCGGCGACGACGATTACCAGGCGGCGCTGCGCCACGGCGTGGCCTTCTTGCGCGACGTGCACCGCGACCCGGCCACGGGCGGCTACGCCTGGCAACTGACATGGCAAGACGGCGCCAAGACGGTGGAAGACGGCGCCAACCACTGCTACGGCCTGGCCTTCGTGCTGCTCGCGTATGCTCACGCGCTGCAGGCGGGGATGACGGAAGCGCGCGCGTATCTGGACGAAACGTTCGAGTTGATGGAACAGCGCTTCTGGCTGCCCGAACATGGCCTGTATGCGGACGTGGCCAGCGCCGACTGGGCCACGCTTGACGGCTACCGGGGCCAGAACGCCAATATGCACGCCTGCGAAGCCATGCTGGCCGCGTTCGAGGCGACGGGCGAAGCGAGATATCTGCACCGCGCCGAAACCTTGGCGCACAACATCACCGTGCGCCAGGCGGGTCTGGCGAACGGCATGATCTGGGAGCACTACAAACCCGACTGGGCTATCGACTGGGATTACAACCTGCACGACAAGAGCAATATCTTCCGTCCCTGGGGTTACCAGCCCGGCCACTTCACGGAATGGGCCAAGCTGCTGCTGATCATGGAGCGCCACAGCCGGTTCATGGCCGGTCCGTCCGACTGGCTGCTGCCGCGCGCGCGCGCCCTGTACGACACGGCCCTGGCCAAGGCGTGGGATGGCGCGCATGGCGGCATCCACTACGGTTTCGGCCCGCACGATGAAATCTGCGACGGCGACAAATACTTCTGGGTGCAGGCGGAAAGCTTCGCCGCCGCCGCCGTGCTGGCCACGCGCACGGGCGACGACGCCTACTGGCGCAGCTACGACAAGATCTGGGATTACAGCTGGACGCACTTCGTCGACCACGAACACGGCGCCTGGTACCGCATTTTGACGCCCGAGAACCAAAAAATCAGCAACGAGAAAAGCCCGGCCGGCAAGGTCGATTACCACACCATGGGCGCCTGCTATGAAGTGCTGAACGTGCTCAAAGGTGCAGCATGAGCGCCCCTTTCCCTTCCTTTGTGTCGGCCGGCGAAGCGCTGACGGACATGCTGCGCACCGGCAGCGACCAGTGGAGCAGCCAGGTGGGCGGTTCGACCTGGAACGTGGCGCGCGTGATGGCGCGCCTGGGCGTGCCCAGCGCCTTTGCCGGCGCCGTCAGCCTCGACGTCTTTGGCGACGCGCTGGCCGCTGCCACCGAGGTAGCGGGCCTGGACATGCGTTTCTTGCAGCGCCGCGCGAAGTCGCCGCTGCTGGCCATCGTGCATGAACTGCATCCGCCCACGTATTACTTCATCGGCGACGACAGCGCCGACCTGCATTTCGACGCGGCGCAGCTGCCTGCCGGCTGGATGCAGGGCGCGCAATGGGTGCATTTCGGCGGCATCAGCCTGGCGCGCGAACCGCTGGCCGGCAAGCTGGTGGCGCTGGCGCGGGAACTCAAGGCGGCCGGCGTCAAGATCAGCTATGACCCGAATTTCCGCATCATGATGGATGAACGCTACGACGCCACCCTGCGCCGCATGACGGAGCTGGCTGACGTGATCAAAGTGTCGGACGAAGACCTGGCGGGCCTGTTCCGCCACGACGACATCGATGGCGCGTTTGCCGTGCTGCGCGGCTGGAATCCGCACGCCACGTATTTGTATACGCGCGGCGCGCAGGGCGCCGCCCTGTACCGGGGCGAGCAGGCATGGCGGGCGGCGCCGCCCGTCATCGAAGTGGTCGACTCGGTGGGGGCGGGCGACGCCAGCATCGGCGGCTTGCTGTACAGCCTGATGTACCGCCCAGAGGCCGACGGCGGCCAGCACTTGCGCTTCGCCGTCGCGGCGGGGGCGGGCGCCTGCCTGGCGGCCGGCGGCGCCCCGCCATCGGTGCAATTGGTGGAATCGTTGCTGGAGCGCACTATATTGGGATGATGTGGGCAGCGTGTGCGTATTCAGCGGCGCCAGGGCGCCCTTCTTGCCAGAATAGGCGTAAGATTTGCTCTCTCGCCATGTCAAGAGCCTGTCCCGGGAACGGTATTCGTCCGCGGGGCCAGGCTCCAGGCCATTCGCTGACCAGTATGCCGTTCCTTCCAGTGCCATGCGTGGCGCCACCTGGCCGGAGCTGTGCGCTTTACAGAGCATGGGCGCTGAGAAGGAAGTCCGCATGCATAAGATCTGGATGTTGTTCAATCCCAGGAGCTTCAAATTCAAGATGACGGTGCTCGTGGGCGTGCTGGTGCTGTGCGCGACGGGTTCTGTTGCGCTCACATCGCTGTCTGTCGAGCAAGGGCAGATGGTATCGGTCATCGGCAATCAGCAATATGCCTTGCTGACCAGTGCGGCGGCGTATATCGACGAAGACTTGAATGCGAAGAAAGCACTGCTCAGGGTGCTGGCGGAAGGGCTACCCGCGGATGTGGTTGAACATCTGCAGCGGATGCAGGCATTTATTGAAAAGCATCCAACCCTGCGCGAGGAATTTTTCAATCTCGTCGCTTTTGATGCTACGGGGAAATTGATTGCCAGCATGAATGACCGGCGCGTGGTCGGCACGCTCAATTTCGCCGCGCGGGAGTATTTTATCGATACCGTGAAACTCAGGGAAGGCGTGATATCGCGTCCATTCAAGAGCCAGCTGTCGGGCAAGCCCATTGTGCTGGTAACCGAACCGATCTATGACGCAGCCGGCAAATTGTTGTATATGATCGCTGGCGGTATCAATTTGCAAAGCCCGACATTTTTTGGCCAGTGGGAGCAGCTCAAGCCGGGCAAGAGCGGTTATCTGTTCATGCTGACCGACGACGGCACGATACTTCACCACCCGGACCCGGCGCGCGTCCTGAAGCGGGTGCATGATGAAACGGGCGGCGTAACGCCTTCTACGCTGGCCGCATTACGGGGATTCGACGGTTGGACGCAAGGTAAAACCAAGCAGGGCGTGCAGGCCATTATCACGTACAAGCACTTGCATGCGGCCGATTGGATCATCGGTGCCGTCTACCCTGAAAGCGAGGCATTCACGCCGATCACCGATATTTATGCCCAAGTCATCATTGCTTCGTCCGGTGTCGCCTTGCTGGCCGGTTGTGCCGGCTGGCTCGCGGTGATGCTGCTCTTGCGTCCCTTGGGCGATCTGGGCCGGCATGTGGCGAGCATACGCTCCGGCCATGCCGATATTGCGGTGTTTGATATCGCCCGCAAAGACGAGTTCGGAAAACTGAGCCGTGCATTCTATGCGCTGTCGCTGCAGAGGGAAGCCGCGGAGAGCAACCTCGCTGCTCTGGCGCGTACCGACATGCTGACCGGCCTGCACAACAGGCGCATGTTTGACGAGGCGCTGGCCGCGGCATTGACGCGTGCCCGGCGCGCGGGTACGGGTCTGGCGCTGGCCTATCTGGATATCGATTATTTTAAAAAAATAAATGATACCTATGGGCATGGCATCGGCGACCTGGTGTTGATTGAATTTGCCAAACGGCTCAAAGCTTGCATCCGGGCCTCGGACACGGTAGCGCGCCTTGCAGGCGACGAGTTTGTCATCATTTTTGAACAACTGAATGATCAGTCCGAGCTCGCGATACTGGGCAAGAAAATCGTGCAAGAGATGGTCGTGCACTTTGATTGCGGCGGTATCGGTCTGCATGTCGCCACCAGTGTCGGCCTGGCGTTCAGCGCCCAGGGCGATACGACGGCAGGGGCATTGTTGACGGCGGCCGATACGGCGCTTTACAAGGCAAAGAGCGCTGGCCGCAACGGTTATGCCATCACCTCCATCGGCAGCTCCGCCTTGACCGAGGCGCTGTAGGGCCTCGCCTGTTCTGGCAGCATCAAGATCTGTGCTGGCCCTTTGCCGCCAGCGGCGCATACACACCCGACGATGCGCGCTCGACCAGGGTAAATTCCATCAGGCGATGCGTGGCGGGCGCCGGTTCTCCCGCGCGGCGCTGGCGTATCTCGTCGATGACGAGGCTGACGGCGGCGCGCGCCATGTCGGCGATGGGCTGGTGGATGGTGGTCAGCTCGGGCCAGACGGTGGTGGCGACGGGCGTGTCGTCGAAGCCGCACACGCTCAATTCGGCCGGCACCTGCAAGCCCATGCCGTGCGCCACGGCCAGGGTGGCGGCGGCCATGTCGTCGTTGCTGGCGAAGATGGCGCTGGGGCGCGGTGTTTGCGCCAGCAGCTGGCGCGCCGCATCCAGTCCCGAGCGATACGTAAAATAGCCTTGCGCCACCCTGTGCGGCGGCAGTGGCAAGTGCGCTTCGCGCATGGCGTCTTCGAAGGCCTGGCGGCGCAGCAGGGCGGGCGTGTGCGCCGGATCGCCCTCGATGAAGCCGATGTCGCGGTGGCCCAGCGCGAGCAAATGGCGCGTCATGGCCAGCGCGCCCTCGTAATCGTCGATGCGCACGGCCGACACATCGGGCGAGGGGCGCGCCGTGGCCACGGCGATGGCGGGGATGCCCATCTGATTCAGCTGCGCCAGCACTGTGGGCGAATCACACAGGGGCGGCGGCACCAGGATGCCGTCCACGCCGGCCGCCACCAGGCAGGCGATGCCGGCGCGCTGGCTGTCGATGTCTTCGCAGCGTTCGAGCAGCAGCTGGCCGCCGCCCTGGCGGCATTGATCCATGGCGCCGACGAGAAATTCGCTGAGGAAGGCGGCGCTGGGATTGCTGTACAAGAGGCCAATGCGCAAGGTACCCGTGCGGGCCGCCCTGGCCGCCAGGTTGGGCTGGTAGTGCAGGCTGGCGATCGCCGCCTCGACCTTGTCGCGCGTGGCCGCGCTGACGCTGGCGCGTCCGTTGATCACGCGCGACACCGTCATGGCCGACACGCCGGCCACGCGCGCCACGTCATGCACGGTGGCGCCGCTGGTTGTATCGGGGGCGGCGTGCGCCGCCTTATTCGAGGTGACCACCGAATTTCAGCTTGCCGCTGATGCGCATGCCGTGCAATTGCCCCTCTTCCAGCTGGGCGGCGCTGGTGCGCTGCGCCGTGTCGCGCCGCGCCAGTCCCACCGACAGGATATCGAGCATCATCAGCTGCAGCAGGCGCACGATCATGGGCACGAAATTGAGGTTGCCTTCCGGGTGGTTCAGGGTCAGCAACACGTCGGCCAGCTTGGCCAGCGGCGAGCCGCTGGCCGTAATGGCCAGCACGCGCGCGCCGCAGCCCTGCGCCACCTTGACGGTGCGCAGCAGGTCGGGCAGGGCGCCCGAGCGGGAAATGACCAGCGCCACGTCGCCCGGCTTGAGCATGGCGGCGCTCATTTCCTGCGCCTGCGGATCGGCAAAGAAGCTGCTGACGATACCCAGGTTGAGCAGCTTGTGCTGCATGTCGTCGGCCACCACGCGGGCGCTGCCCACGGCCAGCAATTCCACGCGCTGCGCGCCGCGCAGCAGTTCGATGGCCGCCGTCAGCGCCTTTACATCGAGCATGTCGCGCAGCGCCAGCGCGGCCGAGGCGTTATTGCCCAGCACCTTGCGCGCCAGCTCCGCGTCGGAGTCCGAGATCTCCACATGGCAGTGCGCCACCGTGATGGCGCCGCCCGTCAGGCCGGACGCCAGCTTCAGTTTGAAGTCGGCCAGGCCCTGCACGCCGATCGAGCGGCAAAAGCGCATCACGGTCGGCTGGCTCACGCCGACCCTCTGGGCGATTTCGGCGATCGGCAAGGTGAGCATGGCGTTCGGCTCCTTCAGCACCCAGTCTGCCACCTTGCATTCCGATGGGCTCATCCTGCCGCGCGCCTGGCGCACGGATTCGAGCACGGGTGCGCCGGAATGGGCACGCTTGAGCTTTTGCGCCAGGATGGCGGCGATGCCGAGGAACGTGGGCAGTTCGGCCGTGATCAGAAAGGTGGGAATCTGCGCCAGGTATTCGTTCAGGCGGCCCTTCTGTTCGAAGCGGGCGCGGAACTGCGACCGTTCGAACAAAGGACCCAGGCGCGGCACGATGCCCCCGCCTATATAGATGCCGCCCAGCGCACCGAGCGTCATGGCCACGTTGCCGGCGATGGAGCCGAGGATGGCGCAGAAGCAGTCCACCGCTTCGATGCACACGTCGCATTCATTGTTCAGGGCCCGGCTGGTGATGTCGGCCGCCAGCAGCGGCGGCACGTCATGCAGGCCAGCCCGGTCGGACAGGGCGCGGTAGATCAGTTCCAGTCCGCGTCCGGAGGCGAGGCGTTCGGCCGAGACGTGCGACAGTTCGCGCCAGGCGAAGGACAGCACATCCATCTCGCGCTGGTCGCAGGGGGCGAAGCTGACGTGGCCCCCTTCGCTGCCCAGCGCGATCCAGCGGTCTTCGGCGGGAATCATGCCCGACACGCCCAGGCCCGTGCCCGAACCGAGCAGGCCGATGACGCTGTCGGCGCGCGCCATGCCGCCGCCGATCTGCAGGCGCTGGTCGGGCCGCAGATAGGGCAGGGCCATGGCCAGCGCCGTGAAGTCGTTCACCACCAGCAGGGTGTCGAGGCCCAGCGCGGCGCGCATCGCCTCGATCGAGAAGAACCAGTGATGGTTCATCATGCGGATATTGTCGTCGTCGATGGGATTGGCGATGGCGATGGCCGCATGGCGCACGCGCGCCGAACCGGCGGCACGCGCCTCGCTGCTATCCATATACGCGGTGATGGCGTCGAGCAGCGAAGCGTAGTCGTCGCAGGGCAGCACGGCCACCGCTTCCAGGTGGCCCTGGCGCGTTTCGAGCACGAAGCGGGCATTGGTGCCGCCGATGTCTGCCAGCAGGCGCGGCCCTTCACTGAAACGCTCCGCCGGATCGCTGCCTGCTACTTCCATTTTTTCATCAATTTTCATGGCGGTGCTTAGTCTCGTTTGCGTGCGCGGTCGTGGCGGCGCACTGTCGTTATGGGCAAAAACCAAGGATTTTAATTCGTATACGGGCCGCGTGCCGAAAAATGCGGGGTGCCTGCGCAAATGCCTGCATGCAGCGCCAGAAACCCTGGCGCCAGCGGAAAAAACAGGGCAGTCAACTCGCACATCAGTACGCAAATAAAGTGTCGCAGAGTAGTCGTAGGATTACAACATAATATGTTGATATTTGTTCGTAGTATAGTTACTATGTCCCTGCTGGAAAGAATTCTGGCCAGTACATTCGGCCACGAATGACTAGATAAAAAATAACTACTGAGGAGACTTACCATGCTGCATCGCACCATGTTGAAGGCCGTGTTGAAAACGCTGCCAGCTGCCATCGTCTTAGCCATCGCCAGCGGTTCCGCTGCCGCCGACCCCATGTACCCAAGCGATGCCGAAGGCTTCCATGGCTACCTGCGCGCCGGCGCCGGCAGCAATACCTCCGGCGACGGCGGTTCGCAAGGCTGCTTCGGCCTGGGTGGCAATACCATGAAATACCGTCTGGGCAATGAGTGCGACGCCTACACGGAATTCGGCTACACCAAGTCCGTCGCCCAGTCCGGCGGCGTGAACTATCTGGCCACCATCTGGGTCAACGCCTACGCGCCAAACTCCGATTTCGGCGACAACAAGCTGGGCATCGTCAAGGCCTATGTCGAAGCGCAGGGACTCGATTTCCTGAACGGCGGTACGGCCTGGATCGGTAAACGCTTCTACTACCGTCCTGATATTCACATGCTGGACTTGCAGTACATCAACATGAACGGCACGGGCGCCGGCCTGGACCGCATTCCTGCGGGCCCCGGTAAATTCTCGTACGCCTTCTTCAAGGACAACGACATCAACACCGTGTCGAAGACCGGCGTCGTCAGCACCAAGTCGGCCGTGCGCCAGAACTTCATCTACGGCGAGATTCCCGTCAATGAAAACGGCACGCTGGACCTGGCCGCGACCTACATCATCGGCGAAGGCAAGGACAACGACGCATTTGGCCAAAAGCACAATGGCTGGCAGTTGTCGGCCTTCCACCGTCAAGCGAAAGTCTTCGGCGGCGGTAATACCTTCGGCGTGCAGTACGGCGTCGGTCCCGGCACTGGCAAGGGCGCGCAGTTCGGCGCGTCGGGCGACACCAATTTCGGTTCGGACGTGAAACGCACGCGTATCTTCAATGACATGGCGATCCAGCCGATGGCCAATTTCGGCATGGAATTCGTCGCCCTGTGGCAAAAAGACGAGTCGAACGCCACCGGTTCCTCGACCTGGACCTCGGTCGGCGTGCGTCCTGTGTACGCATTCACCAACAACTTCAAGCTGGTGGGCGAACTGGGCACGGACCGTGTGACGCAAGCGGGCGGCCTGCCGGCCAAGCGCCTGACCAAGCTGACCATCGCCCCGACGATCTCGGCCGGCCCAGGCCTGTGGTCGCGTCCTGAACTGCGCGCTTTTGTCACCTACGGCAAATGGAACGATGCGGCCACCGCTTCGGTCAATGCGTCGAACAACGGCGGCCCGATCTACAACAACAATACCAGTGGCACTTCCTATGGTTTCCAAGTGGAAACCTGGTTCTAAGTTTGCAGGCCTTGTAAGCGCAGATCAACCTGGCGCATCCTTCGCGGATGCGTTTTTGGCGCCGTCCCGTGATATAAATACGATGTAAGCATGTCATGGATCACGGCGCCGTCTTTTTACTGAAGATGATGCCCGTTTGCAAGCGGGTCTGAGTACAAGAGCGCCGGTACAGGCGCAGATTTCACCTTTTTCGGCCCCCGTATGCCGAAGCCCCCTAAAAGCTTGATCAAAAAAGGAATGTGGAGATGAAACTGAAATTCAAGATTACCCAACTGGCCGCACTGACCACCCTGGCATTTGCCGGCAGCGCCTTTGCGACCGACGTGGAAGTGTTGCACTACTGGACCTCCGGCGGCGAAGCGAAGTCCGTGGGCCAGTTGCAGCAAATCGTGAAAGAAAGCGGCTTCGGCTGGAAAGACTTCGCCGTGGCTGGTGGCGCTGGCGAAAACGCCGCGACCGCGCTGAAAACCCGCGTCATTTCCGGCAACCCGCCAACGGCCGCCCAGATCAAGGGTCCATCGATCCAGGAGTGGGGCGCGGAAGGCGTGCTGGCCAATATCGACGATGCCGCCATTCCAGGCAAATGGGATGCCGTGCTGCCGAAAGTCGTCGCCGACATCATGAAATACAAGGGTCACTACGTTGCCGCTCCCGTCAACGTCCACCGCGTCAACTGGATGTGGGTCAATCCGGAAGTGCTGAAAAAAGCCGGCGTGGCCACCACCCCGACCACCTGGGATGCGTTCTTCGACGCGGCCGAGAAAATCAAGAAATCGGGCGGCATCGCGATCGCCCACGGCGGCCAGCCATGGCAGGACGCGACCGTGTTTGAATCGGTCGCGCTGGGCGTGGGCGGCACGGAATTCTACAAAAAAGCCATCCTCAAGCTGGACCAGAAGGAATTGACCGGCCCGACCATGCTCAAGGTGTTCGACACCCTGGGCAAGGTGAAGACCTATATCGACAAGGATGCGGCAGGCCGCGACTGGAACCTGGCCACCGCCATGGTCATCAACAACAAGGCCGGCTTCCAGTTCATGGGCGACTGGGCCAAGGGCGAGTTCACGGCTGCTGGTAAAGTACCGGGCAAGGACTACCTGTGCGTGGCAGCGCCTGGCACGGACAAGGCCTACACCTTCAACATCGATTCGTTTGCCATGTTCACGCAAAAGGATGCGAATGCGAAGAAAGGGCAGATCGCCCTGGCCAACGCCATCATGAATCCGAAGTTCCAGTCGATCTTCAACCTCAACAAGGGTTCCATCCCCGTGCGTTCCGGCGTTTCGAAGGACAAGTTTGACGCTTGCGCCCTGAAATCGATGGAAGACATGGACGCCACCAACAAGACCGGCGGCCTGGTGCCATCGTTCGCGCACGGCATGGCGCTGCCATCGGCCACGCAAGGCGCCGTGACCGACGTCATCGCCAAGTTCATGAATACCAACATGAGCTCGAAAGACGCGGTTGCAGCCTTGGCCAAAGCGGCTAAGGTGAAGTAATCACGCCGGCGCCGGCACTCCCGCCGGCGCCCGCTGCATCGCATGCATCGCAGGCGCCCGCCCTGGCGTTCGTCCAGGCCGGCGCCACACGCAGTTCTCTTTACGGCTCTCCTATGTCCATACGCAAGCAATTCGACCGATGGATACCGCAGATGGTGCTGGGCCCCACGCTCATCGCCAGTCTGCTGTTCGTCTATGGTTTTATCTTTTTGACCGGTTGGCTGTCGCTGACCGAATCGCGGCTGATGCCGAACTACGAGTTCGCCGGCCTGGTGCAATACGTCGAGCTGTTCGACAATGAGCGCTGGTGGACCTCGCTCAAGAACCTCGGCATCTTCGGTGTCCTGTTCATCGGTTGCAGCATCGCCATCGGCCTGTTCCTGGCGATCCTGCTGGACCAGAAAATCCGCGCCGAAGGCGCGCTGCGCGCCATCTACCTGTATCCGATGGCGCTGTCCTTCATCGTCACCGGCACGGCCTGGAAATGGATGCTCAATCCCAGCCTGGGCCTGGAAAAGGTCATGCACGACTGGGGCTGGACCTCGTTCACCTTCGACTGGCTGGTGAACTCCGACATGGCCATCTACACGGTGGTGATCGCCGGCGTGTGGCAATCGTCGGGCTTTGTCATGGCGCTGTTCCTGGCCGGCCTGCGCGGCATCGATGATGAAATCATCAAGGCGGCGCAAGTCGATGGCGCGTCCTTGCCGACGATCTACTGGCGCATCGTGATTCCCGCCATGCGGCCCGTGTTCTTCAGCGTGCTGCTGATCCTGGCGCATATCGCCATCAAGAGCTTCGACCTGGTCATCGCATTGACGGCTGGCGGACCTGGCAACTCGTCGTCCGTGCCGGCCATCTTCATGTACCAGTTTTCCTTCACCCGCGGCCAGCTGGGCCTGGGCTCGGCATCGGCAATGATGATGCTGGCCACCATCGTGGCCGTGCTCGTGCCGCTGATGTACCTGGAAACGCGCAGCGCAAAGGCGATGAGATGACACACACTCCTACACGTAACAACAAACTCACCCTGGGACGGGTGGTGCTGTACCTGCTGCTGATCTTGTTCGCGGTGTACTACATCGTGCCCCTGTACGTGACCCTGTCGACGTCGTTCAAGTCGCTCGACGAGATCCGCAGCGGCAATCTGCTGGCCTTGCCGCATGTGTGGCAGTTCGATTCCTGGTCCAAGGCCTGGTCTTCGGCCTGCACGGGCGTCACTTGCGACGGCATGCAGCCGTTCTTCTGGAACTCGATCAAGATGGTGATACCCGCCGTGCTGATCTCGACCTTCCTGGGCGCCTTCAACGGCTATGTGTTCGCGCACTGGCGCTTCCGCGGTTCGGAAATGCTGTTCGCCGCCTTGCTGGTGGGCTGCTTCATTCCGTTCCAGGTGGTGATCCTGCCGATGGCGCGCCTGCTGGGCGAATTCGGCCTGGCCAATACCACCACGGGCCTGGTCTTCGTGCACGTGGTATACGGCACGGCCTTCACGACCCTGTTCTTCCGTAACTACTACATCGGCGTGCCGGAAGAACTGATCAAGGCGGCGCGCATCGACGGTGCCGGCTTCTTCCTGATCTTCCGCAAGATCGTGCTGCCGATTTCGGGTCCGATTTTCGTCGTCTGCATCATCTGGCAGTTCACGCAGATCTGGAACGACTTTCTGTTCGGCATCGTCTTCGCCAGCGGCGATTCGCAGCCGATCACGGTGGGCTTGAACAACCTGGTCAACACGTCCACGGGCGTGAAGGAATACAACGTCAACATGGCGGCCGCGGTGATCGCCGCGCTGCCTACCCTGCTGGTCTATCTGGTCGCAGGCCGATATTTTGTGCGCGGTCTGACCGCAGGCGCAGTCAAAGGTTAAGGAAATAATATGTCCAGTTTATCGATACGCGGTATCCGCAAGGTGTACACGAATGGCGTCGAAGTCCTCAAGGGCATCGACATCGAGATCAAGGATGGCCAGTTCCTGATCCTCGTCGGCGGCTCCGGCTCCGGCAAATCGACCTTGCTCAACATGGTGGCCGGCCTGGAAAGCGTCACCTCGGGCGAAATCCTCATCGACGGCAAGGTCGTCAACGACCTGCCGCCGAAGGACCGCGACATCGCCATGGTGTTCCAGTCCTATGCGCTGTATCCGTCGATGACGGTGCGCGAAAATATCGCGTTTGGCCTGAACGTCAAAAAAGTGCCGAAGGCCGAACAGCAAGAGATCGTCGCCCGCGTCGCCGAAACCCTGCAGATCACGCATTTGCTGGACCGCCGTCCGGCGCAGCTGTCGGGCGGCCAGCGCCAGAGGGTCGCCATGGGCCGCGCCATCTCGCGCAAGCCGTCATTGTTCCTGTTCGACGAACCGCTGTCGAACCTGGACGCCAAGCTGCGCGTGGAAATGCGCGCCGAGATCAAGCTGCTGCACCAGCGCCTGAAAGCGACCATCGTCTACGTCACGCATGACCAGATCGAGGCGATGACCATGGGCGACCTGATCGCCGTCATGAAGGATGGGGTGGTGCAGCAACTGGGTACGCCGCAGGAAATCTATGACAATCCGGCCAATCTGTTCGTGGCCGGCTTCATCGGCTCGCCGTCGATGAATTTCATTACCGTCAAGCCTGTCATCGAGGGTGGCGAGGTCTTGGTCGCCATCGAGAACGCGGGCAAGAGCATGCGCCTGGCCTTGCCTTTCGACGCCGACAAGCTGCGTGCCTACGCGGGCCGCGAGGTGGTTTTGGGCGTGCGCCCGGAGCAGATCACGGACATGAGCAGCGCGCACGGCGACGTGGGCCAGGAACTCGGCTGCCTGATCGACCTGGTCGAGCCGACCGGTCCCGATACCTTGCTGACGACGCGTTTGAACGGCGCGGCCGTGACGTGCGCCGCACGCACCCGCGCGAAGCCGTGCTGCCGGGGCAGACCATGCAGCTGTCGTTCAACCTGTCGAAAGCGGCCCTGTTTGATCCGGCCAATGGCGAACGCATCGCGTAAGCGGCACCTGCAATAGAAAACGGCCCGCCTGTCAGCTGACAGGCGGGCCGTTGTTGTTTGCGCCGGCGCGATTACCTTGCCAGCGATTTCCTGTACGCGATGGCGTAGCCCAGCTTGCCTTTGTTCTGCGTCAATTCTTCCAGCGTTTCGCGGTCGACCTTGTCGAGTGCGCCCAGGTCTGCGGCGCGCTTGCCGCCGCTGACGATGTCATCAGGCCGCAGCGCCACCATGGCCTGCGCCGCTTGCAGGATGACGCCGGCATACGCGGCGGGATCAAGCAGGTCGATGCGCGCCAGGTCCAGCGCCGGCATGCCGCGCAGCCAGTCGGCCCAGTAGAATTCGAGAAATTCCGTGGCCTTGTCGGGCGGCTGGTAGCCGATCTCGCGCGTAAAATAGACGAGCGAGCGGTACGGGTCGTCGCCCAGCGACGCCAGGCCGATGGCGGCCGGCAGTTGCTGCGGCGTGATGGCCTGGTTGCGGCCGTTCTTCAGCCACACCTTGTTTTCCGCGCGCATGCGCGTCCAGAACGCCGCTTCGCCCAGCGCGCTGAAATTGTCGCTGACCTTGACCCAGACTTTCAATTGATGATTGCGCCCGCCGTCGGCCTCCCAAAAGGTGGAAAACGTGTGGTGGCCATCGGTCAGGTACACGACGCCGCGCGGGCCGATGACGACGCTCTTCATGTCGCCCGGGCGGCTGCCCACGGCCGCCTTGCAGCGGTAGCCGGCCGGTGGCGCGGCCAGGGTGGCGCCGGCCACGTTGGCCGTGTCGGGCAAGACGTCGCCCTGGCCATTGGCCTCGCACAGGTCGGCGAATTTCTTCGGCCTGGCGATGTCGGCGATGTGCTTTTCCTCGGCCGCATAGCGTCCCAGCTTGTAGTACACCTGGTCGTAGCCGATGGCGGGCTGGGTCGGGTGCAGTTCATCGAGGCGCACCTGCAGGATGCGCGGATGGGCGGCGCTGCCCACGACGGTGGCCATCAGCGCCTGCTGGCGCGCATTCAACGCGGGTGCGGTGGCGACGGCGGCATCTTTGGCGCTGGCCATGCCGGTGAGGGACAGGGCCAGCAGCAGGGCGCTGGCAGCGTGCGTGGTGTGCATGCGACTCTCCTGCGCGCGCCTCATTCCAGCAGCGCGCTGGGCACGCGCGGCGAGGACATCAGGTCGCGGAAGGCGGCCCAGTGCTCGGCGCGCGTACCGCCCTGGCGTTCGACATAGGCTTTCGCCATGTCCTGGCCCAGGTTGTAGTTGATGACATAGGCGCCCATGGCATCGTAGAACTGCAGGCGCTGCGCGGATTTTTCGGCCGGATACAGGCGCACGTTGACCAGCCATTCCAGCGCTTCTTCGCGGCTCAGGCTGCCTTCGAGGTACTGGCGCGCGATGTCGTTGTCGGCATAGCCGAGTTTGGCCAGCAGCGCGTTCAGTTGCGCATAGCGGGGCGCCAGCGCGGGATCGAGGCCGGCCAGCGGGTACAGCACCTGCTGTTCGAAAGCCAGCCGTTCTTCATCCGTGAAACTCAGTTCGATGCCGTAATTGGCCGTGCCTTCGGCGATCAGCGATTGCGGCGAATACAGCGGATAGATGCAGTATTCCATCCAGCCCTTGCCGCGCACCAGGTCGCGTTCCAGCAGCACGTTGTACACGTGGTGGCCCGGATACGCTTCATGGCAACCGAGGTCGACGGCACGGTCTATATACACGGGCAAGTCCGTATTGATCTGGATCACACTCTGGTAGTTGCCCTTGTACCAGTTGTAGCCGCTCCATGGCTTGTCGCTGACGAATTCCAGCACGAAATCTTCGCCTTCCGGCAGGGCGATGTACTGCAGGGTGCGTTCGCGGCCCGCGCGGATGGCCGCCTCCATGACGGCGCGCAGCTTGTCGGCGGGAATGACGAGTTGTGCGCGCAAGGCGTTGACCCTGTCGCTGACCGTGCCGTCGCCGGGCAGCAGGGCGTCGATCTGCGCCACCAGTGCTTCGTAGTACGCGCGGCTGTGATGGGGTGAGACGGCGTCATACAGGCGTGCGCTTTCCGTATCGAAATCGAGGCGTGCTCCCTGCAGCATGTCGGCCTTGGCCAGTACGGCTTGCAATTGCTTGCGCAGGTTGAGGGCGCGCAGGCAAGGTTCGTCGGCCAGCAGGGCCAGCGCCTCGTTTGCGCCATCCTTGATATCGCTCAAACCTTGTTGCTGTTCTGACGCTTCCCGTTGCCACGCGGGCGGGCCGTAATAGGCATCCACATATGAGGCATCGTGCTGGCCCATGGCCAGGACCAGCTTGACGTAGCGTTCGGCCACGTGGGCGAGGGAAGGGGAGTTGCTGTCGTTGTGCGTCATGGCGGCAGGGTTTTTCACGGTTGGACAGCGCTTATTGTATAGCGCAATCGGATGCGTGTGAGGCGTGTACGCGCCACATGATTTCTTTACAGTAACTGGGGAAACGCATCTTGATATACATCAGTGATCCCGGCATTCGGCACCTGCGTCACGCGGTTTGGCCGCAAGATGGCGTGGTCTTTTGTCTTCACGTGATTTTCTCCTTGATCTTTCTTCGTTTATGGACGAATATGATGTTTGAGATCCGGCACTACCTGACATCATCGGGCAGGGACTTGTATACGGAATGGTTGAAACGCCAGCGCGACAATACGGCCAGGGTGGCCATAGCCCGGCGCGTGTTGCGTATGATTCCCGGCAACTTTGGCGATCACAAGTTTTGCCATGATGGCGTGTGGGAATTGCGGATCGACGTGGGTGCAGGCTACCGTATTTACTACGCCATTGCCGGGGAACAGATCATTTTATTGCTGTGCGGAGGCGACAAGCGCACGCAGCCGAAAGATATCGAATACGCCTGTGCCTGCTGGCACGACTGGAAGGAGAGAGGACATGAAAGAGGAACTAAGCAAACCACCGAGAGACCGCTCGCATGACGAGGCCATGGCTGAGCTGTACCGCGACGATCCCGATCTCGCCCTTGAATTGATCAACCATATCCTCATCGATGGCGATCACGGCGAACTGCTGGCCGTGCTGCGCCAGCTGACGCGCGCCTTTGGCGGCGTGCCCGCCGTGGCGCAGGCGGCCAAGCTCAATCCTACCCAGCTGTACCGTACCTTGTCGCCCGAGGGCAATCCTTCACTGAGCACCTTGACGGCCATCCTCGATGCCATGGGCTTGCGTCTGGCCGTGGAACCCAAACAGCCCGGACGTCCATTTCCTGCACCGGCTGCCTGAGTCCCTGCCTTCTGCTTAAAACTCGACGGGCCGCGCCTCGCGCATCGCTTGCGTCATGGCCAGGCCGATGCGCGTCGCTTCCGTCGCGTCGTGCAAGGTCAATGACAGAGTGCGCCGGCCCAGCGCCGCGTCCGTGAATTCCTGCGCCTCGATCAAAAAGGCGTCGGCGAAGCGGGCATAGAAGTCCGGCGTGCATTCATTGCGCACGCCATGCGCATCCGAGATTTCCACGCGGTTCAGGCGCGGATTGCTGCCCACGGCCAGGCGGCCGCCCGTGCCGAACACTTCCGTCAGGGTTTCATGGCCATGCGCCATGGTGCGCGAGGCCATGAAGCTGGCCATGCTGCCATCGGCAAACTCGACCGTTGCCAGGCCGTTGTCGACGTCGCCAAACGCCTGTAAGCCCGTGTGGATGGCATTGGTGCCGCTCGCATACACGCGCCTGGGCACGGGGTTGCCCAGCAGCCAGCGCGCCAGGTCGATATCGTGCACGCTGCAATCGAGGAAGATGCCGCCGCTGGTGGGGGCGAAGCGCATGAAGGCGCCGCTGGGGTCGTTCTGGTCGCAGGTTTGCGAACGGACAAGGTAGGGCTTGCCGATGACACCTTGGGCGATCTTTTGCTGCGCGTCATGGTAGCTGGCGTCAAAACGCCGCACGAAGCCGATCATGATGGTCAGCTGCGGGTGGCGCGCCGCTTCCGCTTCCACCTTCAGGCAATCGGCCAGGTCCAGCGACAGCGGCTTTTCGCAAAACACGTGCTTGCCTGCGCGCAGGGCGGCGATGATCTGGTCCGCATGCAGCGAGGTGGGCGTGACGAGAAACACGGCGTCCAGGCCCGGATGAGCCAGCAGGGCGTCGTAGTCCGCATAGCCGGTGGTGATGCCGAGCGTGCTGGCGGCCCAGTCCAGTTCAGCGGGCACGGGGCTGCAGGCGGCCACGACTTCGGCATTCGGCACGCGCTGCGCCAGGTTGATGGCGTGGCGCTGGCCCAGGCGGCCCAGGCCGACGATGCCGATTTTTAATGTTTGGGATGACATGGTGTCTCCAGTATCTTGTTTTTGTATTTTTACAGGGTCACGACGCGCTGTTCGCGCCAGGACAGCGTGGCCGCTTCGGCCAGTTCCAGTGCCTTCAAGCCATCGTGCACGGTGGTGCGCAGCGGCGTGCCGTGGCTGAGGGCATCAAAAAAGTGCGCCATTTCCTGCGCGTACGCCACGCGATAACGTTCCAGGAAGAAATCTTCCGGCTTGTCCACGCTGACGTTGACGGCACCATACGCCGTCACTTCCGTCGGCTTGTGGTTGCCCGCCTGCAGCATGCCGGCGCTGCCCAGCACTTCGAAGCGCTGGTCGTAGCCGTAGGCGGCGCGGCGCGAGGCATTGATCTGGCACAAACGTCCCTGCGCCGTGCGGATGGTGACGACGGCCGTATCGAGGTCGCCCGCCGCGCCGATGGCTGGATCGACGAGACAGCTGCCCGTGGCGTGCACGCTGACGGCTTCATCATCGAGTATCCAGCGGAAGATGTCGAAATCGTGGATCAGCATATCCTTGAAGATGCCGCCCGAGACCTTGATGTAGCTCACGGGTGGCGGGCCCGGATCGCGGCTGGTCACAATGAGCAACTCCGGCGTGCCGATTTCGCCCGCCTCAATCCGTGTCTTGACGGCATGGAAGGTGGGATCGTAGCGGCGCTGGAAGCCCAGCATGCACATGACCTTGGCTTCCTTGACGGCGGCGGCGCAGGCGCGCGCCCGGTCCAGCGTCAAATCGACGGGTTTTTCGCAAAAGATGGCCTTGCCTGCGGCGGCCGAACGCAGGATCAGGTCCGCGTGCGTGTCCGTGCTGGAAGCGATGACGACGGCCTTGACGGCCGGGTCGGCCAGCGCCGCTTCCACCGTGGCACTGCTGCCACCATGCAAGCCGGCCAGGGCGGCGGCCGCTTCCTGGTTGACGTCGACCACGTACTTGAACTGCACGCCGGGTTGGGCAGCCAGGTTGGCTGCGTGGATTTTGCCGATGCGTCCGGCGCCGAATAACGCTACTTCAATCATCATGTTCTCCTGGGGTGTGGATTTCTTCGATGTCGAGCTCTAATTTATATGCCAGCGCGATGAACAGCGCCTGGCACAGGCAGATGGTGCTGGTCAGCGAGCGGAAGGCGAAGGCGCTGCCCTCGGTGACGGTGAGCAGCGCGTCGGCGGTCCGCGCGAGCGGGGCCAGCTTGCTGTCGGTAATCACCAGGACCTTGGCGCCCTTGTCTTGCGCCGCCTTGATGCACTGCTGGGTTTCCTTGCCGTAAGGCGAGAAACTGATGGCGATCGCCACATCGCGTTCGCGCACGCTGCGCATCTGTTCGCGGTGCATGCCGCCCAGTCCGCTAATCAGGTGCACGCGCTTGTCCGTGTGTTCCAGCGCGTAGGCGATGTAGGAGGCGATCGGAAACGAGCGGCGCACGCCGATCACATAGATATTTTCTGCTTTTAACAGCAGGTTGACGGCCGCTTCCAGCTGCGCGTCGTCGAGGCCAGCCGCCAGGTCGTCGAGGCCGGCACGGCTGGCGCCGACGAATTCGCGCGTCAGGTCACCTGCGCTGAGGGCAGAGTCGCGCGTGGAAATGAGCTTGCGGATGCGCTGCTGGTAATCGGGCGTGGCGCCGGCCTGGTCGGTATAGGCCTGGCGGAACACATCTTGCATTTCGGAAAAGCCCGTATAGCCGAAGCGCTGCGCGAAACGCACGATGGCCGACGGCTGCACGTCGCAGGCGGTGGCGATGTCGCTGATGCGTTCGAGCATCAGGCTGGCCCGGTGCTTCTCGATGTATTGGGCGATGACTTTCAACTGGCGCGACAGATTGTCGTACTCGGCGGCGATATGTTGCATCAGTTGTTCGATGGGGGCGGTGGCTGCCATGTTGTTTCCTTAGGGCTGGTTCTGGCGAGAATTATAGGAGTGAATTCAGAAAATAGAAATGATTTTCTATTTAAATTTATTTTGAAAATTTTATTGCATTTGTCTTTTTTGTGGCCTAAGCTGTGCGCAGTGCATCGGGTCTTGCCGGCTTTCCGGCTCCCCGTTGACACGCTTCAAAAGCTGGCAACTATAAAAATTAATCCTTCAAGGAGACATTCATGCAAAGCAATAAGCGTAAGGGATTTCTGAAGAGCATGGCCATGCTGGGCCTCGGCCTGGGACTGGGTATGGGCATGCACGCCAGCCACGCGGCGGGCGAGAAATTCGTGTTGATCAGCCATGCGCCCGATTCCGATTCCTGGTGGAATACGATCAAAAATTCCGTCAAGCAAGCAGGTGAAGACTTCAATGTCAGCGTCGACTACCGCAACCCGCCGAATGGCGACCTGGCCGACATGGCGCGCCTGGTCGAGCAATCGGCGGCCCGCAACTACGATGGCGTGATCGTCAGCATCGCCGATTTCAGCGTGCTGCAAAAACCGCTGGGCCTGGTGGCGGCGAAGAAAATCCCCTTTATTACGATCAACTCGGGCACCCTGGCGCAAAGCGAACAGCTGGGCGCCGTGATGCATGTGGGCCAGCCTGAATACGAGGCAGGCAAGGGCGCTGGCGAAAAAGCCAAGGCGGCCGGCATCAAGTCCTTCGTCTGCGTCAACCATTACGCGACGAATCCATCGTCGTTCGAGCGCTGCCGTGGTTTTGCCGATGCGATCGGCGTCGACTTCAAGGCCGCCACCCTGGATGCGGGCGAAGACCCGACCACCATCGAAAGCAAGCTGAGTGCCTTCCTGCGCAACAACCCGAAAACCCAGGCCGTGCTGGCGCTGGGCCCGACCTCAGCCCACGCTTCGCTGAAGGCGCTGGAAAAAATGGGCTTGAAGGGCAAGATGTGGTTCGCCACGTTCGACCTGTCCGATGAAATCTCGAAAGGCATCAAGGATGGCAGCATCCAGTTCGCCATCGACCAGCAACCCTACCTGCAAGGCTACATCCCCGTTGCCGTGCTGGCCATCATGAAGCAGGACAAGACCACGGACCTGGCCAAGGTACGCGAAAAGCTGATCAATAACGCCAAGTTCAAGGCGCGCCTGGCCGAGTATGGCCTGGCACCATCGTATGGCCCGCGCCATATCGGTTCCGGTCCTGGGTATGTCACCAAGGACAATATCGGCAAGGTGGAGAAATACGCCGGCCAGTTCCGTTAAGCACCCGCTTTTCAATTCAATCAATACTTAGTTGTTGTCCCCGCGCGCAGGCAATGCTTGCCGGCGCGCGGGTCCTGCCGCCCTGGAATTGTTGTCGAGGTTGGCAGGTTGCTATAAACAAGGGAGACATAGCATGAGTACCGTGAAATTCAGCGTGGAACAGGGCGGCATGGCCGCCTCGGGCACGCCGCCGCAAAAGCAGGGCGCGGATGAGCGCGTGGGGCAGGTCAGCTGGCTCAAGCGGCTGTTCAGCCGCCCGGAATTCGCCTCGATCTCGGGCGCCATCCTGGTGTTCGCCTTCTTCATCCTGACGGCCGGCGACTCCGGCATGTTCAACCTCGACGGCGTGATCAACTGGGCGCAAGTGGCCGCCTACCTGGGCATCATCGCCATCGGCGCCTGCGTCTTGATGATCGCCGGTGAATTCGACCTGTCGATCGGCTCCATGATCGGCTTTTCCGGCATGATGATCGCCATCCCTTCCGTGTATTTCCACTGGCCCGTGTGGGCCGCCATCCTGTTCGCCTTTGCCGGTTCGATGGCGCTGGGCTGGCTCAACGGCTACCTGGTCATCAAGACGCGCTTGCCGTCGTTCATCGTCACCCTGGCCTTCCTGTTCATCTTGCGCGGCCTGACCCTGGCCCTGTCCATCATGTTTGCCAACCGCACCATCGTCAGCGGCATCGGCGCGCTGGCCGCCGACGACTGGCTGGCCCTGACCCTGTTCCATGGCGAAGTGGGCACCTCGCTGTTCGCCTGGATGGCCAAGGCGGGCTGGATCACGGCGCTCGACAATGGCGCGCCGCTGGTCAAGGGCATCCCCAAGGTCATCGTCTGGTGGGCCGGCCTGGCGCTGGTGTCCGGCTTTGTCCTGGCCCGCACCCGTATCGGCAACTGGATCTTCGCCG
Source organism: Janthinobacterium sp. PAMC25594 (assembly GCF_019443505.1). Classification (NCBI taxonomy): domain Bacteria; kingdom Pseudomonadati; phylum Pseudomonadota; class Betaproteobacteria; order Burkholderiales; family Oxalobacteraceae; genus Janthinobacterium; species Janthinobacterium sp. PAMC25594. Next base: position 1,278,212 of record NZ_CP080377.1, on the reverse strand, counting down.
TCGGCGGCGACGCCAACGCGGCCAAGAATGTGGGCGTGCCCGTGAAAACCATCAAGGTGTCGCTGTTCGTCTTCACGGCCTTCTGCGCCTGTTTGTTTGCTACGCTGCAAGTATTTGACGTGGGATCGGCCGCCGCCGACCGTGGCATGCAAAAGGAATTCGAAGCCATCATCGCGGCCGTCATCGGCGGCGCCTTGCTGACGGGTGGCTATGGTTCCGTCGTCGGCGCCTGCTTCGGCGCGCTGATCTTCGGCGTGGTGCAGATCGGCATCACCTACACCAATATCAATTCGGACTGGTTCCGCGTCTTCCTCGGCGTCATGCTGCTGATCGCGGTACTGTTCAACAACTTTGTCCGTGCACGTGTCACGGAAGCGAGATAAGCCATGAGCGAATACATCCTTGCGCTGGAAAACATCAGCAAACGTTTCGGCTCCGTCATCGCCCTGCAAAACGTCACGCTGCGTTTGAAACCGGGCGAAGTGCATTGCCTGCTGGGCGACAATGGCGCCGGCAAGTCGACCCTGATCAAGACCCTGGCCGGCGTGCACCGTCCCACCAGCGGGCAATACCTGGTCGACGGCCAGCCCGTCAGCTTCAATTCGCCGAAGGAGGCGCTCGACCTGGGCGTGGCCACCGTCTACCAGGACTTGGCGCTGGTGCCCTTGCTGTCCGTGGCGCGCAATTTCTTCATGGGGCGCGAGCCGATCAAAAAGATGTTCGGCGTGCTGCCCGTGATGGATATGGAGTATGCGGCCACCACGGCGCGCGACAAGCTGGCCGAAATGGGCATCATGGTGCGCGACCCGCACCAGGCCGTGGGCACCATGTCGGGCGGCGAACGCCAATGCCTGGCCATTGCCCGTGCCATCCACTTCGGTGCGCGCGTGCTGATCCTCGACGAGCCGACGGCCGCGCTGGGCGTGAAACAGTCGTTCAATGTGCTGAAACTGATCTACAAGGCGCGCGAACGGGGCTTGTCCGTGATCTTTATTACCCATAATGTGCACCACGCCTACCCCGTGGGCGACTCGTTCACCCTCTTGAACCGGGGCAAGTCGCTGGGTACTTACACCAAGGAAACTGTTTCCAAGGATGAAGTACTCGACATGATGGCGGGCGGTGCGGAAATGCAAACGCTGATGGCTGAACTCGACGGTGTCACGATTTAAGGATAACCATGAATAACCCGACACAATTTGCCCACGGCCGCGCGCTCGACGTGATTTGCCTGGGCCGCCTGGCGGTGGACCTGTATGCGCAGCAGATCGGCAGCCCCCTGGAAGACGCGAGCAGTTTCGCCAAGTACCTGGGCGGCTCGTCGGCGAACATCGCCTTCGGCACGGCCAGGCTGGGCTTGAAGTCCGCCATGCTGTCGAAAGTGGGCGACGACCACATGGGCCGTTTCTTGACGGATACCTTGTCGAAAGAGGGCTGCGACGTCAGCCATGTCGGCATCGACCGCGACAGGCTCACCGCCCTCGTCATGCTGGGCATCAAGGATAAAAACACCTTCCCCCTGATTTTTTACCGTGAAAATTGCGCCGACATGGCCATCGACCCGGCGTCGGTGGATGCGGCCTTCATTGCCTCCAGCAAAGCGCTCCTGATCACCGGCACGCATTTTTCCACCAGTGCCATGCACGCCGTCAGCACGCAAGCATTGAAACTGGCCCGCGCCAACAACGTGCGCACCGTACTCGACATCGATTACCGGCCCGTGCTGTGGGGCTTGTCGGGCAAGGCGGACGGCGAAACGCGTTTCGTCTCGAACGACGGCGTGACCAGCCATTTGCAGGCGATCCTGCCGCAATTCGACCTGATCGTCGGCACGGAAGAGGAATTCATGATCGCCGGCGGCGCTGCCGACATCATGGCCAGCTTGCGCGCCGTGCGTGCCGCCACCCTGGCCACCCTGGTCGTCAAACGGGGCCCATTGGGCAGCGCCGTCATCGACAATGTGGTGCCGGCCAGTTTGGATGACGCGTATAACTACCGTGGCGTGCGCGTGGAAGTGCTGAACGTGCTCGGCGCGGGCGATGCGTTTCTGTCCGGCTTCCTGAAAGGCTGGCTGCGCGGCGAGGATTACGAGGCGTGCTGCCGCTACGCGAATGGCTGCGGCGCCTTGGTCGTGTCGCGCCACGGCTGCGCGCCGGCCATGCCGTCGCCCGTCGAGCTTGACTATTTCCTGGCCAATGCGGCCAAGCTGACGCAGCCGGACCAGGATGCCACCCTGTCCCGCTTGCACCGCACGACAGTCGCGCGCCCGCAGTGGGACGAGTTGTGCGTGTTCGCGTTCGACCACCGCACGCAATTCTTTGAGCTGGCGCAGCAAACTGGCGCAGCCGAGTCGCGTATCTCGGCCTTGAAGCAATTGATGGTGCAAGCCGTGGCGCAGACGGAAACGGCCTTGCAGCTGGCCGGCAAGACGGGCGTGCTGATCGATGGCCGCTATGGCGTTGACGCGCTCAACGATGCGACGGGGCGGGGCTGGTGGATCGGCCGTCCCGTGGAATTGCCGGGTTCGAACCCGCTGCAATTCGACTGGGGCCGCTCCATCGGTTCGCATCTGCTCAGCTGGCCGAAGGAACACGTCATCAAATGCCTGGTGCAGCTGCACCCGGACGACGCCGTGGAAAACCGGCTGGAACAGGAAGCGCAAATCAAGGCCCTGTATGACGCGGCGCAAGTGAGCGGTCACGAACTGTTGCTCGAAGTCATACCATCGGAATCCCTGCTGCACAGTGACGATACCGTCTTGCGCGCCGTCAAGCGCCTGTACAACCTCGGTATCTATCCGGAATGGTGGAAGCTGGAAAGCATGTCGGCCAAGCAATGGCAAGCCATCGATGCCCTCGTGCACGAGCGCGATCCGTATTGCCGTGGTGTTGTCTTGCTGGGCTTGAATGCCCCGATCGAGAAACTGGCCGCCAGTTTTGAGCAGGCCAGTGCCAGCACGACGTGTCGCGGCTTCATGGTGGGCCGCACCATTTTCCAGGAACCGAGCCGCCGCTGGCTGGCCGGAGAACTCGACGATGCGGGCCTGATCGCCGCCGTACGCGCCAACTTCGAACAGCTCATCAGCTTGTGGCAACGCACGCGCAACCGTCTGGAGCGTGCGGCATGAAGACGACGATCAGATTGACCATGGCGCAAGCCTTGGTCCGCTACCTGGCTGCTTTGCGTACGGAAGACGGTGACGGTACCTTGCTTCCCTTGTTCGGCGGCGCCTTCGCCATCTTTGGCCACGGCAATGTGGCGGGCCTGGGCGAAGCGCTGTACCAGTATCGCGATACTTTTCCCACGTATCGCGCCCACAACGAGCAGGCGATGGCGCACTCGGCGATTGCCTATGCGAAGGCGCACATGCGTCGGCGCATGATGGCCGTCACCAGTTCCATCGGCCCGGGCGCGACGAATTTGCTGACGGCCGCCGCCCTGGCGCACGTGAACCGCCTGCCCGTGCTCTTGCTGCCGGGCGACGTCTTCGTGTCGCGTGCGCCGGACCCGGTGCTGCAGCAGCTGGAAGATGGCAGCGACGGCAGCGTCTCGGTGAATGACGCTTTTAAACCTTTGTCGCGTTATTTCGACCGCATCGTGTATCCCGAGCAATTGCTGACGGCCTTGCCACGCGCCATTGCCGCCTTGACGGACCCGGCCGCCTGCGGTCCCGTCACCTTGTCGCTGCCGCAAGACGTGCAGACGATGGCATATGACTATCCGGAGGAATTTTTTGCGCCGAGGATCGTGCGTTTCCGCGCCTTGCCGCCCGTCGAGCAGGAGCTGGAAGAGGCGGCAGCGTTGTTGAAAAATGCGAAACAGCCGCTGATCGTGGCCGGTGGCGGCGTGTTGTACGGCAAGGCCAGCGCCGCCCTGCAGGCGTTTGCCGAGCGGCATGGCATCCCCGTGGCGGAAACCCAGGCGGGCAAGAGTGCCTTGCCGTGGAACCACCCATTGCAGCTGGGCGCCATCGGCGTGACCGGTTCGCCCGCCGCGAACGCGCTGGCGGCGGACGCGGACGTGGTGCTGGCCGTCGGCACGCGCCTGCAGGATTTCACGACCGGGTCGAATTCCCTGTTTGCGCAGGCGCAACTGGTCAGCCTGAACGTCAATAGTTTTGACGCCTTGAAACGCCGGGGCCTGGGCGTGCAGGCGGACGCGACGCTGGGCTTGCAAGGCATGTCGCGGCTGCTGGGCAGCTGGAACAGCGCGGGACTCTGGCTGGACCGGGCGCAGCAGGCGGGCAATGCCTGGCGCGACACCGTGGTGTCGATCACCGGGAAAAGGGAAGTGGCCGGCTTGCCGTATGACGGCGAAGTCATCGGCGCCGTGCAGCGTTCATCCAGGGACTCCACCACCCGCGACATCGTCGTCTGCGCGGCAGGCACCTTGCCGGCCGAACTCCATAAACTGTGGCGAACGGAAACACCGGGCGGCTACCACATGGAATACGGCTACTCGTGCATGGGCTATGAAATCGCCGGCGGCCTCGGTGTCAAGATGGCCAAGCCTGACTCGGAAGTCATCGTCATGGTGGGCGACGGCAGCTATCTGATGATGAATTCGGAAATCGCCACTTCCGTCATGCTGGACAAAAAACTCATCATCGTCGTGCTCGACAACCGCGGCTACGGCTGCATCAACCGATTGCAGCAGGCGTGCGGCAATGCCTCGTTCAACAATATGTTGCCCGACAGCGCCCCGCATATCGACTTTGCCCTGCATGCGCAATCGTTGGGCGCCATGAGCGAACACGTGGGGTCGATCGCTGAACTGGAACAGGCCATGCTGCGCGCCCGCGCCGCGCCGCGCACGTATCTGATCTGCATCAATACGGACGATACGCGTACGACCGCAGAGGGCGGTTGCTGGTGGGAAGTGGCCGTGCCGGAAGTCTCCACCCAGCCAGGCGTGCAAGCTGCGCGCGCCCGTTATGAACTTGACCGTCTGAAACAAAGGAATTGAGATGACTACCTGGAATGTCAAGATCGGCATCAACCCGATCTCGTGGATGAACGACGATTTACCCAGCCTGGGCGGCGAGACGCCCCTGGAGACAGCGCTGAAAGAGGGCGCCGAGATCGGCTACGTGGGTTTCGAGCTGGGCAACAAGTTTCCAAAGGATGCGCCGGCCCTGAACGCCGTGCTGGGCAAATACAATCTTGCCTGTGTTTCCGGCTGGTATTCGGGCCGGTTGGCGCATCGCTCGGTGGAAGAAGAGATCGCTTCCGTCGGCCCGCATTTGCGGCTGCTGGCCGACAGCGGCGCGACCGTCATGGTGTACGGGGAAGTGGCCGACGCCATCCAGGGCGAAGCGCGCCCTTTATATAAACGCCCCCGTTTCCAGACCCAGCAGCAATGGCAGGACTACGCCGACAAATTGACGATGTTTGCCAGGCACTTGCTCGACAACGGCGTGCGCCTGGCGTATCACCACCACATGGGTGCCTACGTGGAAACCCCGGCCGATGTGGATCAACTGATGGCCCTGACGGGGGCCGAGGTCGGCTTGCTGTTCGACACGGGGCATATCACGTTTGCCGGCGGCGATGCGCTGGCGGTGTTAAATAAGCATATCGACAGGATTTGCCACGTGCATTGCAAGGATGTGCGCCCGAACGTGGTGAAACTGGCCCGTAATGGCCACTGGAGTTTCTTGCAGGCCGTCATCAATGGCGCCTTCAGCGTGCCCGGCGACGGCAGCATCGACTTCCCGGCCATCCTGACGCGGCTGTATCTGCACGGCTACGAAGGCTGGCTGGTGGTGGAAGCGGAGCAAGACCCGGCCGTGGCACCCAGTTATCAGTATGCAAAGATGGGCCACGATTACCTGGCAAGCCTGGTCGATGCGATTCCCCGCTTGAAACGGGAGGCGGCATGAGCCCGCTGCTGGTGAAAGCGGGGCAGGGACAGACCATCGTCGAGGTCACGCCCGAGTCGGCCGGCTGGACGCATGTGGGTTTTGCCGCGCACCGCCTGGCGGCCGGCGAATCGCTGAGCCTGGAGACGGGCAGCCGCGAACTGTGCCTCGTCGTGCTGACGGGCACCGTCACCGTGCAGGCGGGCGAGCAGAGCTGGGAAGCCATCGGCAATCGCGCCAGCGTCTTCGAGGAGCGCTCTCCGTATGCCGTGTATGTGCCGCTGGAAACACAGGTCAGCATCACGGCCGTGAGCGCCGCCGAAGTGGCCCTGTGCAGCGCGCCGGCCACCACGCACCGTCCGGCGCGCCTGATCGAACCGGCCAGCATGACGCGTTCCGTGCGCGGCAAGGGCGCCAACACGCGCTATGTGTGCGACATCCTGCCGCAGACAGAGGAAGCGGATGGCTTGCTGGTGGTCGAGGTGGTCACGCCGTCCGGCCACTCGTCCAGCTATCCGCCGCACAAGCATGATAGCGACAATGTGCCGCTGGAAAGTTCGCTGGAAGAAACGTATTACCACCGTCTGAACCCGGAGCAGGGCTTTGCATACCAAAGAGTCTACACGGATGACCGTTCCATCGACGAAGCCATGGCCGTGGAAAACCACGACGTGGTGATGGTGCCCAGGGGTTACCACCCCGTCACCGTGCCGTATGGCTATGACGGCTATTACCTGAACGTGATGGCCGGCCCGAAACGCGTGTGGCACTTTAAAAACGACCCGGCCCATGAGTGGCTGATGAATACCAAATAATCAAGGACAAGATATGACTACCCCGATGATCGGCCACTTTATTGGTGGCAATCCCATGGCTTCGCGCTCCGAGCGCACGAGCGACGTCTTCAATCCCGCCACGGGCGCCGTCACGGCCAAGGTGTCGCTGGCGACTGCCGCCGAGCTGAACGCGGCCGTGGCCGCCGCCCACGCGGCCTTTCCCGCCTGGTCGCAAACCTCGCCCCTGCGCCGCGCACGGGTCATGTTCAAGTTCAAGGAATTGCTGGAAGAACATGCGGATCAATTGGCTGCCCTGATCACGGCCGAACATGGCAAGGTGTTTACGGATGCGAAAGGGGAAGTGACGCGCGGCATCGAAGTGGTGGAGTTTGCCTGCGGCATCCCGCAGATGATGAAGGGCGAGTACAGCGAGCAAGTGGCAGGCGGTATCGACGCCTGGTCGATCCGCCAGGCGCTCGGTGTCTGCGTCGGCATCACGCCGTTCAATTTCCCCGTGATGGTGCCGATGTGGATGTTCCCGATGGCGATTGCCTGCGGCAATACGTTCGTCCTCAAACCGTCGGAGCGCGACCCGTCGGCCAGCCTGCTGCTGGCGCAGCTGTTGACGGATGCGGGCTTGCCCGATGGCGTCTTTAATGTGGTGCAGGGCGACAAGGAAGCCGTCGACGGCTTGCTGCGCCATCCGGACGTACGCGCCGTCAGCTTTGTCGGCTCCACGCCGATCGCCGAATACATCTATGCCACCGGCTGCGCGCAGGGCAAGCGCGTGCAAGCGCTGGGTGGCGCCAAGAATCACATGGTCGTCATGCCCGACGCGGATATCCCGCAGACGGTCGATGCCCTGATGGGCGCTGCCTTCGGTTCGGCGGGCGAGCGCTGTATGGCCATTTCCGTCGTCGTGGCCGTCGGCAACGTGGCCGACCAGCTGGTCGAAGCGCTGGTGCCCCGCATCGCGGCCCTGAAAATCACGCAGGGCATGGATCTGTCGGCCGAGATGGGCCCCGTGGTCACGCAAGTGCACAAGGACAAGATCGCCGGCTACATCGCCACCGGCGTCAAGGAAGGCGCCAAGCTGGTCAGCGATGGACGCGGTTTCGTGCTGCCAGGTCATGAAACCGGCTTTTTCCTCGGTGGCAGCCTGTTCGACCATGTCACGCCCGAGATGACCATCTATAAAAAGGAAATCTTCGGCCCTGTCCTGTGCATCGTGCGCGTACCCGATTTCGCCACGGCGCTGGACCTGGTCAACGCGCATGAATACGGCAACGGCACGGCGATTTACACGCGCGATGGCAACACGGCGCGCGAATACACGCACCGGGTGCAGGTGGGGATGGTCGGCGTCAACGTGCCGATTCCCGTGCCGATGGCCTTCCACAGCTTCGGCGGCTGGAAGCGCAGCCTGTTCGGCGACCACCACGCGCATGGCCCGGAATCGGTGCGTTTCTACACGAAACAGAAGGCCGTCACGCAGCGCTGGCCGGCCTCGACGGCCGCCGGGGCCGAGTTCGCCATGCCGACCCTGAAGTAAAACCCGCTGGTTCGCTTCTTGCTTACTGCAATGGTTGTGTTTAGCCATTGCAGATCGCTCCCATGACGTCCAGCCGTACCCAGCCTTTGCGCATCGTTGTCGTCAACACCATCGTCGAGCACGGCGTGCACGCGGATGCGGCTTTGGCGGCCCAAGTGCTGCGCGGTAATGCCTTGCGCATCGGCTTGCTGGAATCGGGTTTCGACATCGTCGCCTCCTTGCCAGCCGACCTCTATCTTCCCGAGCGCATCGCGCAACTGCAGCCTGATCTCATCATCATCGATGCGGAATCGGATGCGCGCGACGTGCTCGAACACATCGTCATCGCCACGCGCGACGAGCGCCGTCCCATCGTCCTGTTTACGGAAGACGGCGCCACGGCCAGCATCGACGCGGCCATGGCGGCCGGTGTCTCCGCCTATATCGTCGCCGGCTTGCAGGCCGAGCGCATTCAACCCGTGCTGAACGTGGCGCTGGCGCGCTTTCGCCAGGAAGAAAAACTGCGCGCCGAATTGCTCGACACGCGGCACAAGCTGCTGGAACGCAAGGTGATCGAACGGGCCAAGGGCCTGTTGATGACGCATCAGGGCTTGACGGAAGAGCAGGCTTACCAGCGGCTGCGCAGCATGGCGATGAATAAAAAGCTGAAGCTGGCGGAAATTGCCCAGCGCATCCTCGACGTGGAGGACTTGCTGGGATGAGTCGATGTGGTGCAATGCACCACATCAGTGCGTACTTGCCTGTCAGTAGCTGGCACGCAAGATCAGCGCCGCGCTGCGTGGTTCTCCATAGAAATTGCCATTACTGGAGCGGCCCATGGTGCGGTAATAGGTCTTGTCGAAGACATTATTGATATTGACGCTGGCGCTCCAGTGGCGGTCGATGCGATATTGCGCCATGGCATTCCAGACGGCATAGCTTGCCTGTGTATAGTGGAATGGCACGGCAGGGCCGTTGAACTTGCCTGTGGCCGCATTCCAGCTGGCAGCCGTGCCTTGTGCGTATTGCTTGCTCTGCATGGTTGCACCGGCGCCGAGTTTCCAGGCGGAAGCCGCCCCCGGTAATTGCCAGCTGCCCCACAGCTTGAGCGCATGCCTGGGCGTGATCGTGCTGAAAACGGCCTTGTCCGTTTCATTGCTGTTGTGGTTGTAGGTATAGCCGCCGGACAATTGCACGCCAGCGGCCACTTCACCGTTGACTTCCATTTCCACGCCCTGGCTGACGACCTTGCCGGAAGCCAGGTAGCAGCAATTGCTGGAAAATAGGGCGGACTGTTCTTCATAGCGGGGATCGTTGACGGCCCGGCCATCCTGCACGATGCGGTACAGGGCCAGTGCCGTATTGAGCTTGCCGCCCAACAGTTCCCCTTTCAGGCCCAGTTCGCTATTTGCACCGCGCATGGGGCGCAATCCCGTGCCCGGCGCGGGGCCAGCCTTGAAGTCGGCTTGCGGCTTGAATATTTGCGCGTGGCTCGCATAGGCCGACCACTCGTGATTGATATCGTGCACGAAGCCGATGAAAGGGGTGACCTTGGTCGGTTCCGCGTATTGCGTCAAACCTGAAGTGTCCCAGATGCCCGTGTCCGTATCGAGTTCGCGATAGTGCTGGCGGTAGCGGTAGCGGTTGACCCGCGCGCCTGCGATCAGCTTGCTGCCTTCGGCCACGTCCAGGCGTAAGGTGGCGTAGGCGCCATACTGGGTCTGGCCCCAGGGATCGTAGTCGCGTTCAATGGGGCCATACACAGGTTTGGGAAAGGGAGTATTGCCTGGGTGAAACAAATCTCCCGGTGCGCCGTTGCCTTCCAGCGGATAGCTGGCCACCCAGCTGCTGGTGACTTTCTGGCCATCGATGCCGGCCAGTACTTCATGCGTACGGCCGAACCAGTTGAAGGCGCCGCTGACGTTGATATCGAGCAGTTGTTGCTTGTTATGGTATTGCGTGTGGCCGCTTTGCCAGCGGCCGCCCGTCAAGGTTTGCGGATCGATGGCGCCCTGGATGAAACCATCGTCCGTCGCGCCGGCCTGGCGCATCTGCGCGGCATTCGCGCGCAGGGTCCAGCGCTGTGCCAGGCGCCAGGTCAGTTTGGCGAACAGTTCTTTCGAGGTGGAATCGACGCCGGCCCAGTCGGCCATGGCACCCGTGTTGCGGGGCAAGTGCAGCTCGGCGCCCGTACTATAGCGGGGCAAGCCCGGCCAGGTTCCCCGGTCATGCGTGCGCTGTTCGCGAGCGCCGATGGCCAGCACGGCACCGGGCGCGATATCGGCTTCCAGTACGCCATAGATGAGCGGCTTTTCCGTTGCGCGGATGGCCGTGAAGTATTTGCGGTTTTCATAGGCGACGACGACGCGTCCGCGCAAATTGCCGTCGAACGCCAGCGGGCCGGAAGCATCGAGGTCGCTGCGGTAATTGTTCCAGCTGCCGGCCGCTACGCTGGCATTGAACTGCGGCGCGGCAGTAGGCATCTTGCGCACGAGATTAACGGCGCCGCCTGGATTGCCCGTGCCGTTCAGCAAGCCTGCCGCGCCGCGCAGGATTTCCACACGATCATATTCCGCCAGGTCGGCTGCGATGCTGGCGGAAAAGCCCGTATCCATGGGGGCACCGCCATCGAGTTGGTAGCTGCTGATTTCAAAGCCGCGTGCATACAGCTTCTGTATCAGGAAAGTATTGTCCTGTACGGTGATGCCGACGGCTTGTTCGGCTGCCTTGCTCAAGTCGCTGATATTCTGGTCGTCGAGGCGCTGGCGCGTCAGCACGGAGACTGTTTGCGGGTGTTCGCGCAAGGATTGGGCCGTTTTTCCTATGGTAATGACAGGCGTGGTATACGAAGCCGTACCTTCCGTTTCGCCGTCGCGCCGGCCCGTCACGCGGATTTCACGCATGCTGATTTCCATCGCCTGCGGCGCAGCAGCCGCCTTGCGCAACACATAATTGCCGTCGCCGCGTTGCTCCGCTTCCCAGCCGCTCCCTTGCAGCAATTGCGCATAAGCCTGGTCGACTGTGTAGTTGCCGTGCAAGCCAGGCGAACTCAGGCCGGCCAGCTGCGTGGCATCGAAGGCGATGGCGACACCGGCCGTGCTGGCATAGCGGCTGATGGTGGCGCCCAGTGGCCCGGCGGGAATGTCGACGTTGCGGGCGGTGCTGGTGGCGTCAGCAGACGCGACGGCTGGAGTGAGTAATGGCGCGGTGGCCAGCATGGCCAGCAGGACGGTGTGTACAGCGTGGGCGACGGCGGTGCGGCGCGCGATACTTGGTGCGGCGGTCATGGAATTCCTTCAGGGTTAACGCGTCTTTCAGGACGCTTGCAGGAAGGAGGTCGGATCAGCGGCAAAAAAAGTGCACGCTTTGGGAATATATTTTTCAGGCGGGCAGCACGCGTACCCAGAAACGCGTGTGCATCACGATGTGCAGCGGGAAGCCGTTGGCCAGCACTTGCAGGGCGCGGTCGCTATCTGCCAGCGGGAAGTTGCCCGATACGCGCAGGTCGGCCACACGCGGATCGCATTGCAGCACGCCACGGCGGTAGCGTCCCAGTTCAGCCAGCAAGCGAGACAGCGGCATGTTGTCAACCAATAAACTGCCGTCCTGCCACGCGCCCGCGCCGAATTCAGCCGGCGCGGGGCATTGCATGGCGCCATCGGCGCCAATGCGCAATTGCTGGTCCGCTTGCACCAGCATGGGGCGCTGCTGTCCGCTGCGCACTTCCACGGCCTTTTCCAGTACGGTGACCAGCGTGCCCGCATGATCGCTGCGCACGAGGAAGCGCGTACCCAGCGCGCGGATGCGGCCATGTGGCGTATCTACCAGGAAAGGCCGGGCGCCATAGCCGATGGCCAGATGGGGATCGGCGACCGTGCCGATGAAAATTTCACCGCTGCGCAACAGCAGGCGGCGCTGCGCCTCGTCATATGCCAGGTCCACGGCGCTATCCGTATTGAGCACGAGGCGCGAGCCGTCGGGCAAGATCAGGCGCCGCTGTTCGCCCGTTGCCGTGGAGATGTCGGCCAGCATGGCCAGCCGCCATTCCCGCGCGGCGGGCTGGCGCCAGCCATGCCATGCGAGGCCGCTGGCACCCAGCACGGCCAGGGTGCCGCGCAGCACGCCGCGGCGCGATACCTGCGCAAGCCTGGTTTGCGCCGCAGCCTGCAAGGCTGGCGCGGCCAAAGCGCCGGGCACGCTGCCCAGTTGCCGCTGCATCGCTTCGATGCGTTGCCAGGCGGCACCGTGGGCGGGGTGTGCGTCGCGCCAGCGCTGCCAACGCAACTGGTCCTCCGGCGTGACGTGGCCCGAGCACAGGCGCGCATACCAGGCGGCCGCCGCGCGCAGCGCGCGCAACTCCATGCCGGACAGGCCGCCCGCGCTCATGCTTCGAGCGCCGCTTGCAGCAGGCATACCTGCAGCACGGCCTTCGCCATGTAGTTGTTCACGCTGCGCAGGCTGATGCCGAGCTCCTGCGCAATGCGGGCATAGCTGAGGCCCTCGAATTGCGACAGGATGAAGACTTGCTTGACTTTTGCGCCCAGGCCGTCGAGCAACGCATCGATCTCGTGCAGTGTTTCCAGCACGATGGCGCGCGCCTCGCACGACAGTTCCTGTGCTTGCGGCCATTGCGCCAAGGTTTCCAGGTAAGCCTGTTCCAGCGCGCGGCGGCGGTAGTGATCGACCACGACTCTGCCGGCGATGGTCGCCAGGTAACTGCGCGGTTCGCGGATGGCTTCCGCATTGCGGTCGACCAGCTGGCGCACGAAGGTGTCGTGCGCCAGGTCGGCGACATCGCCCATATTGCCCAGGCGTGCGCGCAGCCAGCCTTTCAGCCAGCCGAGGTGTGCGCCGTAGAGCGTGCCGACAGGGTGGGGGGAAAAGGGGAGCGGGGCGGGCATGGGGGGCGTGACGGTCGTGAATGGAGAAGTCTTGAATCTAAATGGGAATTGTTCTCATTTTAGCGAGGAAGGATGTTTTGTGCAATGAGGCCTTGGCTAGTCCATCCATTCCGGCCAGCCGCGGCACGCTTTTGGTGCATTTTTTACCCGTGCGTCTGGCACGGCTCTTGCTGGCTAAAGGGCAGGGGCGCGCGGCTTGCGCAGGGAATGGTCAGCGGTATTTCGCAAAGTTAAGCAAGGATGCGGGTATGACAGAGGGAAAGGGCGCAAGCGCCCAGGTGATGCGATCAGTACATCCGGAAAAACAGGCGATACGCATCGGCTACCTGCCGCTGGCCGATTGCGCCTCGCTGGTGATGGCGTCGAAGCTGGGCCTGGATGAAAAATACGGTATCAAGATCGAACTGAGCCGCGAGATGTCGTGGGCCGGCGTGCGCGACAAATTGCATAACGGCGAACTCGACGCGGCCCACGTGTTGTACGGTCTCGTGTATGGCGTGCAGATGGGCATCGGCGGACAACAGCGTGACATGGCCGTGCTGATGAACCTGAATCACAGCGGCCAGGCCGTCACCCTGTCGGCGGCGCTGGCGCGCGAGGGCGCTCACGATGGCCCCACACTGGCGCGGCATATGCGCGCCACGGCGCGGCCGTTTGCGTTCGCGCATACTTTCCCGACCGGCAACCACGCGATGCTGCTGCAATACTGGCTGGCGGCGCATGGCATCGATCCGCTGCGCGACGCGCGCGTGATGACGGTGCCGCCGTCGCAGATGGTGGCGGCCTTGCGCGCGGGCCAGATGGATGGCTTTTGCGCGGGAGAACCGTGGGGCTACAAGGCCATCGTCGATGGCGTCGGCGTGACGGCCGCCACCAGCGGCGGCATCTGGCCCGACCATCCGGGCAAGGTACTGGGCACCAGCGCCGCGTTTGCGCGCCAGCATCCGAACAGCTGCCGCGCCCTGATCGCCGCCGTGCTCGAGGCGGGCCGCTGGATCGACGCCAGCGATAGCAACCGGCTGGCCATGGCGGCCACCCTGGCCGAGCCTGCTTACCTGAACACGCCGCAGGAAATGCTGGCGCCGCGCATCCTCGGCCATTATCAGGATGGCCTGGGCAAGACCTGGGACGAGGCGCGCGGCTTGCAGTTTTACGGCGCTGGCGCCGTGAATTTCCCCTACCTGTCCGACGGCATGTGGTTCATGACCCAGCACCGGCGCTGGGGCTTGCTGCGCGATGAGCCCGATTATCTGGCGGTGGCAAGGCAAGTCAACCGCATCGACCTGTACCGCCAGGCGGCGGAAATGACGGCCACGCCCGTGCCAAAGGCCCCCATGCGCAGCTCGACCCTGTGCGACGGCGTCGTGTGGGACGGCAGCGCGCCGGAAGCGTACGCGGCATCGTTTGCCATCGGCCATTTTTTCTGATTGGAGAGTGCATCATGGCGCAATGTGGAAGCGTGACCCTGGTGGGCGCCGGTCCCGGCGACCCGGACCTGCTGACATTAAAAGCTGTGAAGGCCATCGCGCGGGCCGATGTAGTGCTGATCGACGACCTCGTCAACCCGGCCATCCTCGCGCATGCGGCGTCTGGCGTGCGCGTGGTCGAGGTGGGCAAGCGGGGCGGCTGCGCGTCCACGCCGCAAGCGTTCATCGAGCGCCTGATGCTGGCCGAAGCGCGCGCCGGCCTGCATGTGGTGCGCCTGAAGGGAGGCGACCCGTATCTGTTCGGGCGCGGCGGCGAAGAGCGCGCCTATTTGCGCAGCCACGGCGTGGCTGTCGAGGTGATACCCGGCATCAGCAGCGGCCTGGCAGCACCGTCCAGCATCGGCGTGCCACTGACGCACCGCGGCTGGAGCCAGGGCGCGATCTTTGTCACCGGTCACGGCAAGGATAGCGCATCCGAGCCGAACTGGGCGGCCTTGGCGCAAAGCAAGCTCACCCTCGTCATCTACATGGGCGTGGCCAGGGTGGCGGCCATCCAGGCGGGCTTGCTGGCCGGCGGCATGGCGCCCGGCACGCCCGTGGCCGTGGTGCAATCGGCCAGCTTGCCGGCCCAGCGCCAGTTGCTGAGCACTTTGCAGGATGTGCCCGCCGACTTGCAGGCCAGCGGCCTGGGCAGTCCCAGCATCATCGTCGTGGGCGAGGTGGTGCGCTGCGCCGATGCCTGGGATGACCATGGTGCCAGCGCCTTGCTGGCTTAAGCACCAGGTGTTTTCCAGTGCAACCATCATGCGCGCTTTTTTTCTTGCACAAGCGCGTCGGGCGTGAGCTTTGATAGTATCCTCGTGCTTGCTGGGTGGCCGGAGTGCCGCACATTCGAGGAAACCGGAATAAGCGATCGACAATGCACACTTTGAGCAAGGGCGGGGCGGGATCAGGCATCAGAATCTGGGCGGGCGGCCTGCTGCTGGCCTTGGCGGTGGGCGGCGCCCTGTATGCGGGCGCGGTGCGCACGGTCAATGACGACGCCGAACAGCGTTTCGACAACCTCACGCACGGTGCCCAGCATAGCCTGGCCACGCGCGTAAAAAGCTATTCCGATCTGCTGCGCGGGCTCGAAGCGCTGTTTCGCACCAGCGAGCAGCTGACGCGCCGCCAGTTCCACGATTACGTGGCCGGCCTCGATATCGCGCGCCAGTTCCCCGCCATCGAATCGGTCAACTACGCGGCGGCCGTCCCGTCGGCGCAGCGCGCCGCCTTCATCGAGGCCGTGCGCAAAGACACCAGCCTGGCGCCACGCGGCTATCCCGCTTTCACCATCCGCCCGCCCGGCGAGCGGCCCGAATACACGGTGCTCACTTACCTGGAGCCCGATTCGCTGCTGTCTGAACGCATGGGCGTCGATATCGGCGCCAGCCCGCTGGTGGCACAGGCCCTGGCGCAGGCGCGCGACAGCGGCGAAGTCAGCGCCTCCGGGCAGGTGATCATGATCAAGGGACCGCCCGCGCATGTGGGCCTGGGCATGCGCTTGCCCGTGTACCGCAATGGCATGCCGCAAGGCAGCGTGGCCGAGCGCCGCGCCGCCTACCAGGGATCCGTGGGCATCGGCTTTGGCGTGACACAGCTGGTGCACAGCGCGCTCGAACGCAGCGCCCTGGAACCGCTGCACCTGATCCTGTACAGCGCGGTCGAACCTCTGCCGGCTCAAGGCGTCCTGCGCATCGCGCCGCAGGACCGTCTGCTGTTCAACGATGACGGCGACCTGGCGGCAACGCCGCCGCAAGCGGGCGGCGATGCCGCGTATTTCGACCAGGTGCTGCCCATCGTGTATCAGGGGGGCGTATGGAAAGCCCATTTCCGCGTGCGCAAGGCGGAGCTGTACAGTCCCTTTGACCGCTATTTCCCGTGGCTGGCGCTGGCCGTCGGCGTGGCCGGCACCCTGCTCGTTTATGGCTACATCTTTACCCTGTACCGTTCGCGCCGCAACGCGGTGGCGCAGCGCACCCTGCTCGATACGGTGCTCGACAGCGTCGATGCCTACGTCTACATGAAGGATGCCGACCTGCGCTACCGCTACGTGAATGCGCGCACGGCGAAGATACTGGGCCGCTCGGCGGAGCAGTTGATCGGCCGCCAGGATGGCGAGTTGATGCTCGGCGATGCGGCCGCCGCCGCCCAGCTGACCGAACGCCAGGTGTTCGACAGCGGCGCCAAGTTCGTCGGCGAGGAGCGCTTCGTCGATGCGCAGGGCCAGGTGCATCACCTGTGGAGCGTCAAGGTGCCGCTGGGCTTGCCCGGTCCCGTCACGGGCCTGATCGGCCTGTCCACCGACGTGACGGAACTGCACCGCCTGAAGGAGCAGGCCGACGCGGCCAGCCAGGCCAAGAGCGACTTCCTGTCGAACATGAGCCATGAAATCCGCACGCCGATGAACAGCATCATCGGCATGGCGCACCTGGCGCTGAAATCGGTGGCCGATGCGCGCCAGCGCGATTATCTGCAAAAAATCTTCCATTCGGGCCAGCATTTGCTGGGCCTGATCAACGACATCCTCGATTTCTCCAAGATCGAGGCGGGCAAGCTGGAACTGGAAGTGCTGGACTTCCGTCTCGACACCCTGCTGGCGAACATCGCCAGCCAGCTCGGCGACGCGGCCGCCGTCAAGGGCCTGGCGCTGCAGTTCGATATCGCGGCCGAGCTGCCGCAGCGCTGGCGCGGCGACCCGCTGCGCCTGGAGCAGGTCTTGCTGAACCTGACCAGCAACGCCATCAAGTTTTCCGACAATGGCAGCATCTTCGTGCGCGTGCGCCAGTCCGAGGAGCGCGGCAGCCACAGCATGCTGCGCTTCGAGGTGCAGGACCGGGGCATCGGCATGAAGCAGGAAGAGGTGGCGCAGCTGTTCCGCTCCTTCCATCAGGCCGACCCCTCGACGACGCGCAAGTATGGCGGCAGCGGCCTGGGGCTGGTGATCAGCAAGCAACTGGTCGAACTCATGGGCGGCAAGGTGGGCGTGTACAGCCAGCCGGGCCTGGGCAGCACCTTCTGGTTCACGGCGCGCCTGGAGAAAAGCGCGCAAGCGGGCGACGAGCGCATCGTCGAAATCGAGCCCGAAGTCCTGGGTGTGATCCGTGGCGCATCCATCCTGCTGGTGGAAGATAACGTCTTCAGCCAGCAGGTGGGCTGCGAATTGCTGGAAGACGCCGGCGCCACCGTCTGCGTCGCCTGCAATGGCCGCGAAGCGCTGGAATTGTTGTCCCGCCAGCGCTATGACTGCGTGCTGATGGACGTGCAGATGCCGGAGATGGACGGCTTCGAGGCGACGCGCCGCATCCGCGCCGACCCCAGGCTCGGCGGCCTGCTGGTGATCGCCATGACGGCCAATGCGGGCAGCGAAGACCGCGCCCGTTGCCTGGCGGCCGGCATGGATGAATTCGTAACCAAGCCGATCGCCCCGAATCTGCTGTTTCACCTGCTGGCCAAATGGTTCCGCCTGCGTGGAGGCATTGGCGGCATTGGCGGTATCGGCCATGCGCGCGTGGGCGAGAGGCTGGCGGCGCTGCCGACAGTGCCGCCGTCGGGCGCCGCGCCGGACTTGCGCGACATGGCCATCCTCGATCTGGCCACCCTGGCGCTCACGTTCAGCAATGACGCCGTGAAGATGCGCAAATACACCCAGCTGTTTCTCGATACGGCGCGTGACGGCATCGCCGAAATGGAGCAGGCCATGGCGCTGGAAGACCTGGGGCGCCTGGCCGACCTGGGACACCGCAGCAAATCGTCGGCGCTGGCCGTGGGCGCGCATGCCTTCGCCAGCCTGTGCATGTCGATCGAAGGCTTGCGCCTGGGCGGCGATCTGCAGCAGGCGCGCGCCTTGCTGACGGCGCTGGAGCCGGCGCTGGCGCAGGTGGCGGAACAAATTTCTGTGGAATTTGCCGCCAGCGACGCCCCCTGACGCAGGCAGCGGCGATAATACGCGTTTGACGTCTCCGGCCACCGGGCCGGAGACGCGGCAACCCATCGGATCAGCATGCATACTCCCGTCACGCCCGGCCTTCTCATCCTGCATGGCAACCAGCTGGAACAGCTGCGCGCCGCCGTCTTCCAGTGGCTGCGCCAGCATCCGCTGGCGCCGCTGGAAACGGATATCTTCCTGGTGCAGTCGAACGGCGTGGCCGAATGGCTGAAGATCGCCCTGGCCGAAGAAATGGGCGTCTGCGCCGCCACGCGCATCGCGTTGCCGGCGCGCCTGCTGTGGGAAAGCTACCGCGGCATGCTGGGGCGCGAGCGGGTCCCGCGCGTGTCGCCGTTCGATAAATCGCCGCTGACCTGGCGTTTGATGCGTCTTTTACCCTCGCTGCTGGCAGACCCGGTGTTTGCGCCGCTGCGCTACTTCCTTGCCGATGGCGATAGCGAACGCCGGCTGCAGCTGGCCGAGCGCCTGGCCGATCTGTTCGACCAGTACCAAGTCTACCGCGCCGACTGGCTGGCCGACTGGGCGGCCGGGCGCGACCAGTTGCGCACGGCGCGCGGTGAAGCTATCGTCCTGAAGGAAGACCAGCGCTGGCAGGCGCAGTTGTGGCGCGCCGTGGCTGCCGACGTGGAGCCGTTTGAGCGCGACACGGGCCGCGCCGACATCCACGACGCCTTTTTGGCGGCGATCGCCGCCGGCGATGCGCCTGCCGGCAAGCTGCCGCGCAGGGTGGTGCTGTTTGGCGTGTCGGCCCTGCCATACCAGACCTTGCAGGCGCTGGCCGCGCTGGCGCGCCACACGCAGGTGGTGCTGGCCGTGCCCAATCCGTGCCAGTTTTACTGGGGCGACATCATCGACGGGCGCGACTTGCTGCGCGCGGAAAACAAGCGCCAGCGGCAGCGCAACGGCACCGACCTGGCGCAAATTCCGCTCGAAGAACTGCATGCGCACAGCCATCCGCTGCTGGCCAGCTGGGGCAGGCAAGGGCGCGACTTCATCCGCATGCTCGACGAATTCGACGAACACGCGCAAGCCGAGGGGCGCGACGACAGCCTGCGCATCGACCTGTTTGGCGAGGAAACGGGCGAAACCCTGCTGCAGCAGGTGCAGGTGGCCATCCGCGAACTGCGGCCGCTGGCGGAACATGAACAAACGCCGCCCGATGCAGGCGACCGCTCGATCGAATTTCACGTGGCGCACAGCGTGCAGCGCGAAGTGGAAGTGCTGCACGACCAGCTGCTGGCCATGTTCGCGCACAGCGCCGTAACGGGCTTGCGTCCGCGCGACGTGGTGGTGATGGTGCCCGACATCGACACGTTTACGGCCGCCATCCACGCCGTCTTCGGCCAGTACCGGCGCAATGACGAGCGGTTCATCCCCTTCGAGATCGGCGACGTGAAGGACCGCAGCGTCAATCCGCTGCTCGTCGCGCTCGAATGGCTGCTGCAGCTGCCGCAGCAGCGCTGCCGCCAGAGTGAAGTGCGCGACCTGCTCGACGTGCCCGCGCTGGCGGCGCGCTTCGGCCTGCAGCCGGACGACCTGGCCACCCTGGGCGCCTGGATCGAAGGGGCGGGCGTGCGCTGGGGCCTGGACCAGGCGCACCGCGCCGGCCTGGGGCTGGGCGCGGCCGGGGAACAGAATGCGTGGATTTTCGGCGTGCGGCGCATGCTGCTCGGCTATGCCAGCGGCAGCGGCGCCAGCTTTGGCGGCATCGAGCCGTATGCGGAAGTGGGCGGCCTCGATGCGGCGCTGGCGGGCTCGCTGGCGCAGCTGGTCGAGGCGTTGCTGCACTGGCGCAGCGTGCTGGCCGGCGCGCACACGCCCGCCGAATGGGGCGTGCAGGCGCGCGCGCTGCTGGCCGCCTTCTTTGATGCCGACGACGAAGGCGATCGCCTGACCCTGGCGCAGCTGGAAGGCGCCTTGCAGGGCTGGCTGGAAACCTGCGAGCATGCGGGTTTTGTCGAGCAGGTGCCGCTGTCCGTGCTGCGCGTGGCGTGGCTGGGCGCGCTCGACGAGCCGACCCTGAACCATCAATTCGTCTCCGGCGGCGTGACTTTCTGCACGCTGATGCCGATGCGCGCCGTGCCGTTCCGCGTCGTGTGCCTGCTGGGCATGAACGATGGCGATTTTCCACGCCGCGCGCAAAAGGCCGATTTCGACTTGCTGGCGCTGCCCGGCATGGCGCGCCCGGGCGACCGCTCGCGCCGCGACGATGACCGCTACCTGATGCTCGAAGCCTTGCTGGCCGCGCGCGACAAGCTGTACGTGAGCTGGGTGGGGCGCAATGTGCGCGACAATTCCGAGCAGCCGCCATCCGTGCTGGTGTCGCAGCTGCGCGACTACCTGGCCGCCGGCTGGTCGCTGGACCGGCACCTGGCCTCGCTGACCACCGAGCATGCGCTGCAGCCGTTCAGTCGCCGCTATTTCGAGGCCGATGGCTTGCTGACCTACGCGCGCGAATGGCGCGTAGTCCATACCGATGCCGATGCGGCGGATGCGGACGCGCAGGCCGCCGTGCTGCCGCTGGGCCCCTACGAGCTCGATCCCGGCACGCGCCTGAAGCTGGGCGAGCTGGCCAGCTTCCTGCGCCAGCCCGTCAAGTACTTTTTCCGCCGCCGCCTGAGCGTGTATTTCGCCGATGCGGCCATGCTGGGCGAGGATGAAGAGCCGTTCGGCCTGAATGCGCTCGAACGCTATCTGCTGGAAGACACCATGCTCGACGACGGCGGCGCCGTCGAAGCGCTGGACGAGGTGCGCGCCAGCCTGGAAGCGCGCGCGCAGAAACTGGCGCGCGAAGGCGTGCTGCCCATCGGCCTGATCGGCCGGCAAGTGCAGGCGCAGCTGGTCGAGGCGCTGGTGCCCGTGCGCAGCGCGTGGCTGTCGCTGCGCGCCTCGTTCCCGCTGGCGGCCGACAAGCGCGCCATCAATTTTCCGTTCGGCGAAGTGCAGATCGACGACTGGCTCGATAAATTGTGCAGCAACGGGCAGGAGACGGCCTGGCTGATGCAGATTTCCTCGAAAGTGACGGACAAGGGCGGCCTGGCGCGCGGCGACAAGCTGATGCTGATGTGGCTGCGCCAGCTGGCCGCCGCCGCCCTCGGCTTTCCCGTCACCGGCTATCTGGTGGCGCGCGACGCCATCGTCAGCATGGCGCCACTCGACCCGGCCACGTCGCGCGATGCGCTGGCCACCTTGCTGGCGCTGTGGCGCGAAGGCATGAACCATCCGTTGCCCACGGCGTGCAAGACGGGCCTGGCGCTGGTGCAGCAGGGCGACCCGCGCGCCGTCTACGATGGCGGTTTTGAACTGTCTGGCGAGCGCGATGAACTGTGCCTGGCGCGCCTGTGGCCCGAGTTTTCCGCGCTGGCGCTTGAGGAGGCATGGGAAGACTGCACGCGCGAATTGTATGGCCCGCTGGCCGACTGGCTGCAACAACACATTACGATCGACCCGATCAGCGCGCCCGATGACGGCGCGGGAGAAGAACAATGACGAGCCATCTGCTCAACCCCCTGGCGTTCCCGCTGCACGGCTCGCGCCTGATCGAAGCCTCGGCCGGCACGGGCAAGACCTGGAGCATCGCCGCGCTGTACGTGCGGCTCGTGCTGGGACACGGCGACGACGACAGCCGCTTTACGCGTCCCCTGCTGCCGGCCGACATCCTCGTGATGACGTTTACCCGCGCCGCCACGCGCGAATTGTCGAATCGCGTGCGCGAGCGCCTGATCGAGGCGGCCGCCTACTTCCGCCACGAGTCCGGTGGCAGCGACCCGTTTCTCGACGCCTTGCTGGAATCCTATCCTGACGAGAGCGAGCGGCAAAAGGCCGCGCACCGCTTGATGCTGGCCGCCGAGACGATGGATGAAGCGGCGATTTTCACCATCGACGCCTGGTGCCAGCGCATGCTGCGCGAGCACGCGTTCGACAGCGGCAGCCTGTTCGACGAAGAACTGGTCAGCGACGAGCAAGCCCTGTTCGAGGATGCGGCCCACGATTACTGGCGCCAGCAAGTCTATCCCTTGCCGCCGCAGGCGCTCGACGTGCTGCTGGCCTGCTGGCCCGACGTGGGGGCGCTGAAGAAAGGCGCGCGCGAGCTGGCGCGCCGCGCGGACATCATGCGCATGGCGGACGAAGAACCTTTATCTACCCTGATCGCGCGCGAACAGCGGGCGCTGGCCGCGCAGCTGGCCACCCTGAAGGCGGGCTGGGTCGAGCGCACTGAGCAGATGGCGACCTGGATCAACGACCACCGCGCCGTCAATCCCAAGTGTTTTAACGGCGTCAAGATGAAGCCGGAGAACCTGGCGAAGTGGTTCGACGGCTTGCGGCGCTGGGCACAGGACCCGCTGTTGCTGCTGCCGGCCATCACGGCCAAGGCGTGGGAGCGTTTGACGCCGTTCGGCATCGAGGATGCGTTTGCCAAGAGTTTCACGGCCCAGGTGCCCGAGTGCTTCGAACATACGGAAGCGCTGGGCATCGCCCTGGCGGCATTGACGCCGCTGGCGCACAAGCTGCACCTGCATGCGGCGGCGGCCATTGCGCGGCGCATGGATCAGTTAAAACGCCAGTCGCGCCAGTTCGGCTTTGCCGACATGCTGCAACGTCTGCACGATGCGCTGGCCGGCGAAAATGGCGCGGCCCTGCGCCAGCGCATCATCGATCAATACCCGCTGGCGATGGTCGATGAATTCCAGGATACGGCGCCGGCGCAGTACCAGATCTTCAATTCGCTGTACCGGATTGCCGACAACGATCCGGCGCTGGGCCTGTTCCTGATCGGCGACCCGAAGCAGTCGATCTACGGCTTTCGCGGCGCCGACATCCAGAGCTACCTGGCGGCGCGGCGCGCCACCACCGGTCGCCACTACCAGCTGGGCACCAACTACCGCTCGACGGCGCCGCTGGTGGCGGCCGTCAACCAGCTGTTCCTGCACGCCGAGCGCGCCGAGGTGCCGGCAGGCGCCTTCCGCTATCGGAAGAACGGCGAGAATCCGCTGCCGTTCGAAGCCGTCGACGCCAAGGGCCGCGACGAGTACCTGGTGAACGCCGGCGGCCCGCTGCCGGCGCTGCTGGCCGCCTGCGCCAGCGATGCAGGGCTGCGCGGCGACGGCTACCGCGAGTATTTCGCGCAGCATTGCGCCGAGCATATCGTCGCCATGCTGGGCGATGCGCAAGCCGGTTTTGCCGGTCCCGACGGATTCGTGCGCCTGCAGCCGGCCGATGTCGCCGTGCTCGTGCGCGACCGCAAGGAAGCGGCGGCCATCCGCCGCGCGCTGGCGCGCCGCCGGGTCGCCAGCGTGTATTTGTCCGACAAGGATTCCGTCGTCGACAGCGAGGAAGCGCAAGACGTGCTGCGCTGGCTGGCGGCGCTGGCCAACCCGCTTGACGGGGGACTGGCGCGCGCCGCGCTTGCCACGCGCACCATCGGCCTGTCGCTGGGCGAGCTGGCGCGCCTGTCGAGCGACGAACTGGAATGGGAGCGCCGGGTCGAGCAACTGAAGGCCCTGCATTTGATCTGGCAGCGCCAGGGCGTGCTGGCCATGCTGCGCCGCTTCATCCACGAACTGCAATTGCCCGCCATGCTGCTGCAGCAGACGGGCGGCGAGCGGCGCTTGACGAATCTGCTGCACCTGGCCGAACTGCTGCAATCGGCCAGCCGCCAGCTCGATGGCGAGCAGGCGCTGATACGCTGGCTGGCCGAGCAGATCGCCGGCGAAGGCGAGGGCGGCGACGAGCGCGTGCTGCGCCTGGAAAGCGATGCGGAGCTGGTGAAAGTCATCACCGTGCACAAGTCCAAGGGCCTCGAATACCCGCTTGTGTATTTACCGTTCGCCGTCACGGCGCGCAAGGTGGATAAACGCAACCGCAGCTTCTTCGAGTATGCCGGGGAGAATGGCGAACGCCGCCTCGACCTGTCCTTGTCCGACGAAGCCATGGCGGCGGTCGAGGAAGCGCGCATCGAGGAAGACTTGCGCCTGCTGTACGTGGCCCTGACGCGCGCGCGCCATTTCCTGTGGCTGGGCGTGGCCGCCCAGGCGGCGCGCAAGGCGGGCGAGAATACCCTGCACGAATCGGCGCTCGGCTACCTGCTGACGGGCGGCGACAAGCTGCCGGCGGAGCAGCTGCTGCTGCGCTGGCAGCAGGTGGCGGGCGATTGCGACGCCATCTACGTGAGCTCCCTGGCGCAGCCCGACGCCTGCACGGTGCTCGACCGGGTCGAGCGTCGTCCCGAACTGCGTCCCGCGCCCGTGTTCGCGGGCGAATTCGAGCGCGACTGGTCGGTGGGTAGCTTTACCTCGCTGACGCGCCAGATCGGCGCCGTGGCGGCCGCGCACGTGCCGCAGCGGGCGCTGGAAGAGACCTTGCTGGAAGACGGCACCGGCGTGCCGGCCGCGTCGCCGCTGCAGACGGGCGACGCGCCATGGCACCGCTTCCCGCGTGGTTCCGTGCCCGGCAATTTCCTGCACGAACAGCTCGAGTGGATGGGCGGAGAAGGTTTTGACAGCGTCCACGAGGCCAATTTCGACACGCGTCTGGCCGCGCGCTGCGAGCGGGCAGGCTGGGGCCACCGCCAGGACGATGCCATCGCCTGGCTCAGGGAAATCGCCGTCACGCCGCTGCCGCTGCTCGATGCGTCGTTGTCGCAGCTCGATAGCACCCTGTCCGAGATGGAGTTCTGGTTCCCCAGCGAGCATTTGTCCACCGCAGCGCTCGACCAGTTGTGCACGCGCTTGCTGTTGGGCGGCGCACCGCGTCCCGCGCTGCCGCGGCGCCAGCTGCACGGCATGCTGAAAGGCTTTGCCGACCTGGTCATCGAACGGGAGGGGCGCTACTGGGTGCTCGACTACAAGTCGAATGCGCTGGGCGCCAACGACGGCGCCTATCACACGCAGGCGCTGGCGGCCGGCATGGCGCAGCACCGCTACGATATCCAGGGCGCGATCTACATGCTGGCCCTGCACCGGCTGCTGAAAAGCCGCCTCGGTGACGCTTACGATCCGGCCGAGCACCTGGGCGGCGCCATCTTCCTGTTCCTGCGCGGCATAGCGAATGCGGATACACACGGCTGCTACTGGCTGGCGCCGCAGCTGGAACTGCTGGACGGACTCGATCAACTATTGTCAGAAGAAGCGGAACATCATGCAGCATAGTGAGCAAATGAATGCCTTGTTCAGCCACATCGACGGCGTCGCCGGGGCGGGCCATCTGCGCCGCCTGAGCGCCGCCTTTGCCCGCTTCATCGCCAGCCTGGACGAGCAGGCGCCGCATGCGCCCGCCGTGGCCGTGGCGTGCGTGGTCCTGTCCGAGCTGGAAGGGCGGGGGCACAGCTGCCTGATGCTGGCGGACCTGGCCAGCGAACCGTCGCAGCTGCTGGGCTGGAGCGAGGAGCTGTGGCATGCCGTGCTGGCCGTTGCCGGCCCGCTGCCCGCATCGCTTGACGGCTGGCGCGCGCTGCTGGCCGGCGCGCCGCAGGTGTGGCAGGTCGGTGCGCCCGATGTGAAACAGCCGCTGGTGCTCGATGGCGACCGCCTGTACCTGCGCCGTTACTGGCGCGACGAGACACTGGTCGGTGAAAAGATCGCCGTGCGCGCGCAGGATTTGAGCACTCCGCCGCTGGCACAGGTGCGGCAATGGCTCGACATCCTGTTCGACCAGCCCACGCAGGATGGGGGGCCGGACTGGCAAAAGGTGGCGTGCGCCATCGCCCTGCGCGGCAAGGTGGCCATCATCACGGGCGGCCCGGGCACGGGCAAGACGTACACGGTGGCCAGTTTGCTGACCTTGCTGTTTGCCGTCTCGCCGCAGCCGGAGCAGCTGCGCATCGCGCTGGCAGCGCCCACGGGCAAGGCGGCCGCGCGCTTGAAACAGTCGATCGACAAGGCCTTGAGCGGCCTGGCGGAAAAGGTCGGGGAAGCCTTGCCCCTGCTGGAACTGGCGCGGCGCATGGGCGCGGCGCGCACCCTGCATAGTTTGCTGGGCGCGCGGCCCGATACGCGCGCCTTTGCCCACCACGCGGGCAATCCGCTCGACGTCGACGTGCTGATCGTCGACGAAGCGTCGATGGTGCACCTGGAGATGATGGCCTCGGTGCTCGATGCCTTGCCGCCCACGGCGATTCTGATCCTGCTGGGCGACAAGGATCAATTGGCGTCGGTGGAAGCGGGCGCCGTGCTGGGCGACTTGTGCCACGATGCGCAGGCGGGCGGCTACACGGCGGACACCATCGCGTATGCGCAGGCGGCCAGCGGCGTGGCCATTCCGCCTGACTTTGCAGGTGGCGCCGGCGCGCTGGCGCAGCAGACGGTGATGCTGCGCCACAGCCACCGTTTCAGCGGCCCGATCGGCGAGCTGGCGCTGGCCGTGAATGGCGGCAGGCCCGATCTGGCCAGGGCGTGTTTCGCCGGCGACAGCGGCGGTCAGCTGGCGTGGAACGTGCCGGCGCAGCAGGAAGACGTGCTGCGCCTGGCCTTGCGCGGGCGGGTGGACGCGCCCGGCGGCTATCAGCCCTACCTGGCGCTGGTGAACGCGGGCGAGGCGGCGTACGCGCGGCATGACGACTGGGTGCGCGCCGTGCTGCACGCTTTCGAGGCATTCCGCATCCTGTGCGCCGTGCGCGAAGGCGAGTGGGGCGTGGCCGGCTTGAACACGGCCATCGAGCTGCGGCTGGAAAAGGAAGGCTGGATACGCCGCAGCGAATGGTATGTGGGCCGTCCCGTGATGGTCACGCGCAACGACTACGGCACGGGCGTGTTCAATGGCGACATCGGCCTGACCCTGCGCGATCCGGCGCGGCCCGGTTCCCTGCGCGTGTATTTTTTGGAAGGCGAGAACGTGCGCAGCGTGCTGGCCACGCGTTTGCGCCACGTGGAAACGGCGTTCGCCATGACGGTGCACAAGTCGCAGGGCTCGGAATTTCGCCACACGGTGCTGGTGCTGCCGCAGGAGGGCGGCGCCATGCTGGCGCGCGAACTGGTCTACACGGGCATCACGCGCGCGCGCGACTTCTTTACCCTGGTCTCGCCCACGCAGGCCGTGCTGTTCGACGCGATTCTGCGCCGCACGCAGCGCGCCAGCGGCTTGAGAGGACTGATCGGCTGACGGTTTGACCGGGCTCTGTAGGTTTCCATATAGAAATATATGTGTTGTATTCCGAATAGTTGGGGTAATTGTTCCGATTTTTGTGTGAAAATACTTTCGTAGAGAACGTGGTGCAAAAGCACTGTTTTTTGCCACTATTTCACGCCATTAAAATCGAAACGAGGAGTCCATCATGTTGTCTTCCCTTCGCACGCGTCTGGTGCTGATTTGCGTTTCCATCGTCGTGCTGTCCATGCTGGCCTTGTCGGTCGCCAATTACGTCACCACGCGCAACAGCATGCTGGCTTCGGCTGACCAGCAGATGCAGCAGCTGCTACAAAGCCAGTCGGCCGTGCTGGCGCAATGGGTCGATGGCAAGAAAAAGGTGATGGCGTCCGTCGTCATGTCGGCCGAGACGCCCGATCCGCTGCGCGCCTTCCAGATCGCGGAAAAGGCCGGCGATTTTGCCGAAGTGTTCATCGGCTACGCGGACAAGCGCTCCGTGTTTACCCATCCGGGCCGCCCGGCCGATTTTGATCCCACCGCGCGCGCCTGGTACACGGACACCGTCAAGGCGGGCGTGCCGATGCTGACGCCGCCGTACGTGGATGCGGCCAGCCACAAGCTGGTGGTGTCGTTTACGGCGCCCGTCGGCCCGAAAGAGGCGTTGCTGGGCGTGGCGGGGGCCGACGTGCTGCTCGATACGGTCATCGCCAACGTGGTGGCGATCAAGCCGACGCCGCACAGTTTTGCCTTCCTCGTCGACCAGAGCGGCACCATCATCGCCCATGCGAACAAGGAACTGAGCCTGCAGCCGGTGGCGAAACTCGATGCGGCGCTGTCGGCCGCGCAGATCAACCGGCTGGAAAGCGCGCGCCAGAGCGACGCCGTGCGCCTGAACGATCGCGACGGCATGCTGTACGTCACGCGCGTGGCGGGGACAAGCTGGCTGCTGGCCGTGGTGCTCGACCAGCAGGAAGCCATGCAAGCCTTGCAGACGATGCTGACGACGGCCACCGTCACGGCCGTGCTGCTGGCCGGCGCGGCGGCGGTGCTGCTGTCGCTGCTGGTCTTTAAAATGCTCAAGCGCCTGGAGCTGGTGCGCGATGCGCTCGACGACATCGCCTCGGGCGAAGGCGACCTGACGCGCCGCCTCGACGCTTCCGGCGTGGATGAACTGGCGCAGATCGCGGACGCCTTCAACCGCTTCATCGACAAGATCGCCGCCGTGCTGGTGAAAATCCGCATGGCCAGCGAATCGGTCAAGGTGTCGTCGTCGGAAATCGCCGCCGGCAACCAGGATCTGTCGTCGCGCACGGAACAGCAAGCCAGCTCGCTGGAAGAGACGGCCGCCTCGATGGAAGAGCTGACTTCCACCGTGAAACAGAACGCGGACAATGCGCGCCAGGCCAACCAGATGGCGCAATCGGCGTCCGGCGTGGCCAGCAAGGGCGGGCAAGTGGTGGCGCAAGTGGTCGAGACCATGGCCTCGATCAACGACTCGTCGAAGAAGATCGTCGACATCATCAGCGTCATCGACGGCATCGCCTTCCAGACGAATATCCTGGCCTTGAACGCGGCCGTGGAAGCGGCGCGCGCGGGCGAGCAGGGACGCGGCTTTGCCGTGGTGGCGACGGAAGTGCGTAATCTGGCGCAAAGATCCGCTGGCGCGGCGAAGGAAATCAAGCTGCTGATCGACGATTCGGTGGGCAAGGTCGATTCGGGCGCGCGCCTGGTCGACGAGGCGGGAGCGACGATGCAGGAAATCGTCGACAGCGTGCGCCGCGTGACCGACATCATGGGCGAGATCACGGCCGCCAGCGTCGAGCAGAGTTCCGGCATCGAACAGGTGAACCAGGCCATCGCGCAAATGGACCAGGTGACGCAGCAGAATGCGGCCCTGGTGGAAGAGGCTGCGGCTGCGGCGGAAAGCCTGCAAGACCAGGCCGGCACCCTGGCGCAGGTGGTGGGCGTGTTCAAGCTCGATGACGGGCAAGCGCCGCAGCAGCAGAAACCGCAGCCGCAGCCGCAGCCAGTCCGGCCCGTGGCGCGGGCAGCCATCGCGCCGCGCCTCGCCAGCCGCCCCGCAAAAACGCCCGTCGCCAAGCCCGAGCGCAGCGACGAGTGGGAAACGTTCTAGGCGCGCCGGGGCGCCAGGGTCGGCGCCATCTGCTTCGCCACCTCGAAAAAAGCGTTGGTGGCGGGCGTGTTCTGACGCCGGTCGCGCACGGCCAGGCCCACCTTGCGGCTGACGGGCGGATGTAACGGCAGGGCCACCAGCTCCGGATATTGTTCCCGCAGGCGCTGCGGCAGGGCCAGTTCGGCCACGATGGAGACGCCATCGCCGCGGCTGACCATGTCGAGGATGGTGATCACCTGGCTGATGCGGTAGGGCACATTCGGCTGCAGGCCCGCGTTGGCGAACAGCGGTTCGATCAGGCAGGCGCAGCCCGCCTCGGACATGATGAACGGCCCTTCGCACAGCTGCGCCAGGGTGATGGCCGCTTCGCTGGCCAGCGGGTGGCTGCGCGGCACCAGCGCCATCATCTGGTCTTCCACCAGCGGCGCCGTATCGAAGCGCTCGTCGGGCAGCACGACGAAGCCGACATCGACGCGACGTTCGCGTATCCACTGCACCACTTCATGGTCGGCGCCCTCGTCGATGCGCAGGGTGATGCCGGGATAGCGCAGGCGGAATTGCGCCGTGATGGCCGGCAGCAAATTCAAGGACGAGGTGGGGCCGAAGGAACCGATGCGCAAGCTGCCCTGGCGCTGGCCCAGCACGTCGGCCGCTTCCTGGCGCATGGCTTCCGACAGGCCGAGGATTTCACGCGCGCGCAGCAGCAGCTGGCGGCCCACGTCCGTCAGCTCGGCCGAGGCCTGGTGGCGCACGATCAGGTCCACGCCCATTTCCCTTTCCAGCGCTTTTAGCGCATGCGAGACGGCCGACTGGCTGATGCCCAGCTGCGCGGCGGCGGCGGAAAAGCCGTGCAGTTCGGCCACCAGGGTAAAAATTTCCAGTTGCGTGAAGGTCATGGCTGTGGTTTTCCTGTGCTATGAGTATTTACTCATTATTTCATGAGTTGATATTAGTATTAATATATAAGTGTACACCACCCGCCGCGCAAGCGGCCTCACAGGAACTCCCATGTCTTCATCCGCCTTGCCCTCTGCCACCTTGCCTGCCGCGCAATCGCCGCTCGTCTACCTCAAACTGATTTTCGTCGCCCTGTTCTGGGGCGGCACCTTTATCGCGGGGCGCGTGCTGGCGCAGCAGATGCCGCCGATGACGGCGGCCAGCGGGCGCTTCGGCGTCGCCGTGATCCTGCTGCTCGTGCTGGCGTGGAAACTGGAAGGCGGCTTGCCGCGCCTGGACCGCAAGCAGCTGGCGACGACGGCGGCGCTGGGCCTGACGGGCATCTTTCTGTACAACCTGTGTTTCCTGGCGGCCCTGTCGCGCATGCCGGCCGGGCGCACGGCGCTGTTCGTGGCGCTGAACCCCATCGTCACGGCGCTGGCCTCGGCCATGCTGTTCCGCGAACGGCTCGGATCGTTCAAGTGGCTGGGCATCATGCTGGCGTTTTGCGGCACGGCCATCGTCATCACGCGCGGCGACCTCGCCGGCGTGCTGCACGGCACGGGCGGCGGCATCGGCATGGGCGAAGTGTTCATGTTTTGCGGCATTTCCAGCTGGGCCGCCTATACCCTGATCGGCCGGGTCGCGCTGAAGGGCCTCTCGCCGATTGCCGCCACCACGTATGCCTCGATGTGGGGCCTGGCCTTTTTGCTCGTGGGGGCGGTGGTGGAGTTCCCGACGGTGCCGTGGCACAGCTTCGGCTGGCAAGTCTGGGCCGCCATCGGCTACCTGGGCGTGTTCGGCACGGTGATCGGCTTTGTCTGGTATTACGAGGGCGTCAAGGCGCTGGGACCGTCGCGCACGGCCGTGTTCAACAACCTCGTGCCCGTGTTCGGCATCGTGCTGGCGGCGGGGCTGCTGGGCGAGCCCGTGCTCGCCTCGATGCTGGTGGGCGGCGCGGTGACGATTGCCGGCGTGGTGATGACCAACCGGCAAGCGAAGTAAGTGGTTTTCTGATATGTAAGCACGCCTGAAAAACGTTCAGGGCAAGGCGCAGTGCCGCAGGCAGTACGAATAGTACGGCCAGGCACTGCAACGCCGCCATGGACGTTTTCTCAGCCGTGCTTATTTGGCGCGGCGGCGCTTCGATGGCTTGGCCGGCGCCTTCTTGTGCCGGCTGACGGAAGCGCGCATCACCTTCGGCTCTTCGATACCGTTCTCGGCCGCCAGCATGCGGCGGATGTTGACGGCGTCCATGGCGCGCACGGAATTGGCGCGCGCGTTGAGCAGGATCATGGTGGCGAATTTGCCGGCCGACTTGATGCGCATGATCAGGCAACGCCCCGCTTCATTCGTGTAGCCCGTCTTCGACAGGCCGATGTCCCAGCCCTTGGCGCCCACCAGGCGGTTCGTGTTGTGGTATTCCACGTCGCGGCCCTTGATCTGGATCACGTCCTTCGAATCGGTGGTGATGCGGCTGATTTCCGGGTAGCGCGAGGCGGCCACGGCCATCTTGACGAGGTCCGCCGCCGTCGACTGGTTGTTCGGCGACAAGCCCGTCGGCTCTTCGATCACGGTCTGGCGCATGCCCAGGGCCTTGATCTTGGCGTTGACGGCCACGGCGAACGCCGTCGGGCCGCCGGGGAAGGTGCGCGCCAGCGAGGCGGCGGCGCGGTTGTCGGACGACATCAGTGCCAGTTGCAGCACGTCGTGGCGGCTCAGGGTGGCGCCCACGGGCACGCGCGAGGTGCTGTGTTTCAAGGTGTCGACATCCTCGCGGTCGATGCTGATCTCTTCCTGCATATTCGCCTTGGAGTCGAGCACGACCATGGCCGTCATGAGCTTGGTCAGCGAGGCGATCGGCACCACCACGTTGGAATTTTTTTCAAGCAAGATTTTGCCTGTGCCGTCTTCGACTACCAGGATCGACTGGGAACCGAAGGGCACGGCGATGGCCGCTGTCGAAAGCGTCATCAGCACCGCGGCGAACATTTTTTTGAGCATGGGATTGTAATGGGAAAGCAGTTTTGGGGCGCCATCAGGGGCGCTGCGCGCAAATCCGGAACGGGGCCGCGCGGGGACGCGGCGTGTATCTCGGAGGCAATATTTGCCAAGCTTAAACAATACCATTAAAGATCAAGCGATGTCTACGGAATAAGGGCGCCACAGGCGGCGCTGCGGCCAATTTGGCGAATAAAAACGGTTATTCTTGCCGTAGTGAAAATTGTTACGCAATTATTGATTTCGCTATGGAAACTTCGTATTATTTCAGCAATATTGGCAGACTTGATCCGGCAGGCGCCGCGCGCTTCGTCGTTGATGCCCGCCGCTTCGTGCTTCGTCGCCCCGCGCTATGCCCTGCAACAGGGGTACCGTAGACTGCGTTCATGCCTGAATCACGGACCACGGAGAACGCATCGTGTTAAAAAAATATATGCAATGGTATCGCGGCATCGACGAAGAATCGCTGCGGGTGCTGCAACATCCCGAGATGGCGGAGCAGGTCCAGGGACGGGTGCGCCGCTACGTCGCCATGAAGCTGGTGAAACTGACGCCGATCGAGCGCCAGCAATTGCACGCTTTCCTGCTCAAGTACCGCGGCGCCGTTTGTTACCTCGCCGCGTTCAAGCTGATGCTGCTGTTCAGCGCCATCGGCGTCGCCCTGCACCTGCTGCTGCCGGCCAGGTTCGAATTGCTCAAGGCCCTCGCTTTCAGCAACGGCATGGGTTTTGCGCTGACGTGGGGCCTGGTGGGTGTCTGGTTCAATTACCGCAGTTCCGTGCGCAACAAGTTCAAAAGACTCTTGCTGGTCGTTTCGACCTGCGCGGCAGGGGTGGCGGCCGGCGTGCTGCTGGCCGGCTTGTGCGATACCGGTTCCATGGGCATGGCCTTCGAGCGCTTGCTGCGGGTGGGCGGCATCGCCTTGCTGGTGGCTGGCCTGTTTTATATGGTGCCGCTGGCGCTCGTGACCACCTGGCGCAACCGGCAATACGAAGCGCTGACCTTGCAACTGCAGCAGGATGCCGAGCGCGACCGACTGGCGCGCGAACTGAGCGAATCGCAGCTGCGTCTGCTGCGCGCGCAGATCGAACCGCATTTCCTGTTCAATACCCTGGGCGCCGTGCAGCAACTGGCCGAGCAGGGCGCGCAAGGCGCGGGCAGGGCAGCGGCATTGACGGCCGATCTGATCGCCTTCCTGCGCGCCAGTCTGGCGGAGATGCGCAGCGAGCAAGTGCCCTTGCAAAGCGAGTTCGACATGGTGGCCGCGTATTTGCGCGTGATGCAGGCGCGCCTGGGCTCGCGCCTGCGCTATGCGCTGGATTTGCCGGCCGAGTTTGCGCACGCGACGATACCCAGCATGATCTTGCTGACCCTGGCGGAAAATGCCATCAAGCATGGTATTGAACCATCGTTGCGCGGTGGCGAGATCCGCCTCTCGGCGCTGCGGGTGGACGGCATGCTGCGCCTGCGCGTGCAGGACACGGGCATGGGCTTGCCGGAAAACGGTGCGGGCAGCGTGCCCGGAGGCGGCCTGGGCCTGGAAAACGTGCGCAGCCGGCTGTTGCTGTCCGATCCGTCCGCCAGCCTGAGCCTGCGCGACGGCGAAGAGGGCGGCATGATCGCTGAAATAGTGCTACCCATTAAAATTGCATCCAGCCTGAAAGAACCTGTCGCATGAACACCACCATCCTGATCGCCGAAGACGAACCCCTGATGCGCGAGCGCCTGCAAATGCTGCTGGCGCAAGCCTGGCCCGAGGCGCAAGTCGTGCTGGTGGCGGAAAACGGCAACGACGCCTGGGACGGTTTCCTTGAGCATGAGCCGGACGTGGTTTTCCTCGACATCCGCATGCCTGGCCTGTCGGGCCTGGAAGTGGCCGAGCGCATCGGCAAGCGCGCCCACGTCGTGTTCGTCACCGCCTACGACCAGTACGCCGTCGATGCGTTCGACGCGGGCGCCGTCGACTATCTGTTGAAACCCGTGCAGGCCGAGCGGCTGCAGCGCGCGCTGGCCCGGCTGCGCGACAAGCTCGGTGCGCAGCCGGCCGACATGGCCAATTTATTGCAGTCGCTGCGCGCCGCCTTGCCGGCGCCGCCGCGTGACAAGTTGAAATGGATCAAGGCCAGCGTGGGCAAGCAGATCCGCCTGATCGACATCGACGACGTGCTGTTCTTCCAGGCCGACACCAAGTACACGCGCGTGGTGCTGGCCGGCTCGGAAGCGCTGGTGCGCACGCCGCTGAAGGATTTGCTGGGCGGACTCGATCCGGAACAGTTCTGGCAAATCCACCGCGGCACCATGGTCAACGTGAAAGCCATCGAGGCAGCCGAGCGCATCGACGCCGAGCGCATGCAGGTGCTGGTGCGTGGCAGCACGGAAAAGCTGCCCGTCAGCCGCACGTTTACGTATTTGTTCAGGGATTGATATGATGGCAATATTTTTAATCTGCCACTGAAATGGACATCTCATGACAATCTTGCGCCGCTGGTTCTCCGCCATCCTTCTTTCCTTGCTCGCTTGCACGGCTGCCACGGCAGCGCAGAAGGAGGAAAAGGTGGTGTATCACGTCAATGACGCCAGCAATGCCACGGCTGCGCTGAAAAATATCCGCAATCACCTGGACGCCAGCCCCCAGGCCACCATCGTGCTCGTCGCGCATGGCCCCGGCATCGATTTTCTGCTCGACGGCGCCATCGACAAGAATGGCACTGCGTATGAAGTGGCGGTGCGCGAGCTGGCCAAGCGGGGCGTGAGTTTTCGCGTCTGCAATAACACCTTGCAAGGACGCAACATCGACCGCCAGCGCGTGCTGCCCGAAGCGGTCATCGTACCGTCGGGCGTGGCCGAGCTGAGCCGCTTGCAGTGGCAGGAAGGGTATGTGTATATCAAGCCCTGACGCACGCGCCGCTGCCGGATGGCAAGGGCGCGGCGCATGGGAAGCGGGGGCTTACTGGATCTTGGCGATCGACACTTCCGTCGATTTCACCAGGGCGATGACTTCGCTGCCCACTTTCAAGTCCAGGTCCTTGATCGAGCGCGAGGTGATCACCGACGTGACGATGCCGTGCGGCGTTTCCACGTCCACTTCCGAGACCACGGGGCCAAAGATGATTTCCTTGATCTTGCCGCGAAACTGGTTGCGTACATTCACTTCCGAGATAGCCATGATATTTCCTTTGAGCCCGTAATACGCCATGTGGCGCGACAAGGCCAGAGTACGGCGCGCACGCGGTTTTGACCACGAATCGATGCGCATATCGATATGCGCAAACAGGCGCGCACATGAAAAAACCGGGAACAAGTCCCGGTTTTTATTGATGTGGCGCAAACTTACTTCTGATAAATCTTGTCGAACTCGCCGCCATCGTCAAAATGTTTCTTTTGTGCCTGTTTCCAGCCGCCAAAGACGTCATCGACGGTAAACAGGCTGATCGGCTTGAAGCTGGCCGCGTACTTCTTCGCTACCGCTGCCGAACGGGGGCGCAGGTAGTGCTTGGCGACCAGTTCCTGGCCCGGCTCCGAGTACAGGTATTGCAGGTAGGCCGTGGCTTCCTTGCGCACGCCGCGGCGGTCGACGACCTTGTCGACGACGGCCACGGGCGACTCGGCCAGGATGGAGATGCTT
Organism: Janthinobacterium sp. PAMC25594; assembly: GCF_019443505.1. Lineage (NCBI taxonomy): Bacteria > Pseudomonadati > Pseudomonadota > Betaproteobacteria > Burkholderiales > Oxalobacteraceae > Janthinobacterium > Janthinobacterium sp. PAMC25594. The sequence continues at coordinate 1,241,952 of NZ_CP080377.1, read as the reverse complement.
GGATACACCACTTCGAAGTTGTCGCCGAATTCGGCGCGCACCAGTTGCACTTCATTTTCAAACGTCACCAGCACGTCGCCGATTTCACGCTGGGTAAACGTGGTGGTGGCGCCGCGGCCGCCGCCGTCGAGCACGGGCACGTTCTTGAACAGCTTGGTCACCAGTTCGCGCGCCTGCGCTTCGCTGCCGCCTTTTTTCACGGCATAGCCCCAGGCGGCCAGATACGTGTAGCGGCCGTTGCCCGAGGTTTTCGGGTTCGGCACGATGACCTTGATGCCGGGCTTGGCCAGGTCGTCCCAATCCTTGATGTGTTTCGGATTGCCTTTGCGCACCAGATACACCATGGTGGAATAGAACGGCGCCGCATTGTTCGGGAATTTCTTGGCCCAGTCGGCCACCACCAGGCCGCGATCGACGAGGATATCGATGTCATTCGCCTGGTTCATGGTCACGACGGACGCTTCCAGGCCATCGGCGACCGAGCGCGCCTGCTTGCTCGAGCCGCCGTGCGACTGCTTGATGGTGATGGTTTCACCCGTTTTGGCTTTCCAATCAGCAATAAACGCGGGATTCACATCCTTGAACAATTCGCGCATCACGTCGTACGAGGCGTTCAGCAAGACCACGGGTTCGGCGGCGCTGGCGGCCATCGGCAGGCTCATGGCGGCAGCGGAAGCGGCCAGGGCGCTGGCCAGGAACCAGCGGCGCGAGCGTTGGGTGAGTGTCGCTGCGGCAGTCGATACGGCGTTGGAATGGGTCATGTTGAACTCTTGTTGTGAGAATAGACAGTCATAGTCTAAAATTCCGGCCGGAAAAGAAACGAATTTTTCGTAATATGCTTAGATCCGATTCCCGTTTGTGCTGAAAAACAGATATCGATTTTTGAAATGATTCGTGGGCAAGACGACAGTCAAGGCTTAGCCTGCAAGGGTTCCGTCATAGGCAAAACCGGTCTGTGGCGTGGCGCGAAAAAACCCGATCGCGCCGCTTGGTGTATAGTCGAATGGCGCGATACAGGGGTAAAACCGTCTGCATCGGCAACTGGAATATTTTGTGAGCGTACATGAGTCTTGAAATTCGTATTGCAACATCGACCGACGCTTTCGAGGCGTGCAACGTATTACGACGCTCCATCGTCGAATGCTGCAGCCTCGATCATCGGGACGATCCGGCCATCCTGGAAGCCTGGCTGGGCAATAAAACACCGCAGATGGTGGCGTGCTGGTTTGCGTCGCCTACCAATTTTTCGCTGGTCGCAGTCGAGCAGGGCGCCGTCGTCGGCGTCGGCTTGCTGACGCGCGCCGGCAAGCTGGCCCTGTGCTACCTGCTGCCCGAGGCGCAAGGCCAGGGGGGCGGCAAGGCCCTGGTGGAACAGCTGGAAGCGCAGGCGCGCGAGTGGGGCATCAAGGCCCTGCAACTGCACAGCACGGCCAGCAGCCAGGCCTTTTTTGTCAAGCGGGGCTATATCGAGGCGGGCAATGTGCGCTCGCCATATGGCGTGGAAACGATTTTTTGTTGGAAACAGATTGACTCCGCAGGCATCGCTAGCGGCGACCCCAAGCGCAAGCGTTTTTGCAACTGCAATTCGGCCTGACGGCTATCCCGCACTTCAGCCCGCCCATCCGGCGGCGGGCCATTTCCTCACTTTGCATATTTCCCTTCAGTAACTGATCTGGATATACACGCCTTGTTGCATGCCTTGTTGCGCGCTATCGTTTGCTGGCAGCAAGGTGCCGCCGGCAAACAGTTTCAGTTCGCCGGGCGCGAACGCCAGCCAGTCTTCGTTTTGCGTCAGCGGATGCGTGGCGATGACGGCGATGCGGTCGTCCAGGTGGTTGTGCTGGCGAAAGTCGATACTGCGCTCGCAGTCGATCAGTTGCGCCACGGAAAACGGGTATTCGCGTATCACGTAGTGCAAATGCGTGGAACAGTGGGCAAACAGCAGTTCGCCGTCCGACAGGATGAAATTGAAGCTGCCGTGCGCGGCAATCTCGCGCGCCACCTCGCCGATGGCGGCGCGCAGCGCGGCGCGCACCGGTTCACCTGCGGGAAACCGCGTGCGCAAGCGGGCCAGCAGGTGGCAAAACGCCTGTTCGCTGTCCGTGTCGCCGCTGGCGCGGTAGCAGGCATTGGCGGGCGGGCGCCACGTTTTGAGGTCGCCATTGTGGGCAAAGGACCAGGTCTTGCCCCACAGTTCGCGGGCGAACGGGTGGGTGTTTTCCGGGGCGATGCGGCCCTGCGTGGCCTTGCGGATGTGCGCGACGATGTTTTTCGCCTTCACGGGATGCTGCTGCACGATGGCCGCCAGCGGCGAATCGACGGCCGCCAGATGGTCCGTCAGCAGGGTGCAGCCGCTACTGGAATGATAGGCGATGCCCCAGCCGTCGCGGTGCTCGTCCGTGCGTCCGCCCCGCTCGGCAAAGCCGGCAAAGGAAAATCCCAGCGCGGCCGGTTTGCTGCTGTTCATTGCAAGTAACTGGCACATGGCGGCCCTTCCTGATGGTATCGGTACACGCCCACAGTAAGGGCGCTCGCCAGGGGCGGGAACGAATGTTTCCATCTATCGTTATGCGCTGGCCGTCGCATCTCTTATGTGCTGGGCGCATATCAAATGGCGAAACCATTCGTTCTCCTTTGCTTGGGGCTGCCTTACTCTGCACACTTTGGCGCCGTCCTCCCCATGCGGGAGACCGGCGCGGCCCGATGAAGGAGCACGTATGCCATTTCCCGTCCTGAAAAACTACCTGGCCCGTCTGTCGCACCAAACCCAGGCCGGCACCAGCGTCTGGCTCGACGACGAGGGCAGGGCGCTGGGGCGCTTTTTCAATTGCACCATGACCAGCGCCTTCCAGCCGCTGCGCGAACTCGACGCCGGCAAGCTGGTGGCGTTCGAGGGGCTGGCGCGCAGCGTGTCGAAGGCGGACGAGGGCTTGTCGCTGTGGCGTTTGCTCGATCACGCGGCCAGCGACGACGAATCGGTGGAGCTGGACCGGCTGTGCCGCATGCTGCACGCCATCAATTTTTTTCGCCAGGGCGAAGCGGAGCAGTCCGATCTGTACCTGAACGTGCACGACCGCCTGCTGAGCGCCGTCAGCAGCAATCACGGCCACGCCTTCCAGCGCATCCTCGACGCGCTGGGCTTGCCCATCGAGCGCATCGTGCTGCAATTGCCGACGGTGACGCCGAACCAGGGCTGGCTGCTCAACTACGTGGCCGACAATTACCGGCGCAACGGTTTCCGCCTGGCCATCAACGTGGCCAGCGTGCAGGAGGCCACGGGCATGCTGGAGCGTTTGCACCCGCATGCGTTCAAGCTCGACGCTGGCAACCTCAGCGACGAGGGGGCCGTCGCCAGCTTCGTCACCGTGTGCCATGCGGCGAAAATCCGCGTCATCTTCAAGCGCCTCGATACGCCGGCCGCGCTGGCCGCGCTGCAGCGCGTCGCCACGCTCACGGGCTTGCCCATCGTCGCCCAGGGTTATCTGCTTGACAAGCCTCTGACGGCGCTGGCGCAGGCAAACCGCGACGTCGCGGCCGGCGCGGCCGCCGCATAGGGCATCCAATGCTGAAATGAGGGCGACACGATAGGCATTGAGGGTTTTTCTTCGCAGCACAATACGCTATAGTATTCCCATCGTTACATTGGACTGACTATGGCATCGCGCAGAAATTTTCTACATCACGGTATGGGCCTGGCCGCGCTGGGCCTGGTAGCCACCCCACTCATCGGCTGCGCTTCGCGCACGGCCGCTCCGGCCTCGGCCTCGGCCGGCGCCAAGCCGCGCGCGCCGCGCACGGGCGTGCCGTCCCAGCCGACGCAACTGGCCAGCGTCGACCGTTCGATCACGTCGCAGTCGCGCCAGGCGATCACGGAGATGGAACCGCCTCCCGACATCTTTGATGCGCAGGCGCTGGACCTGGAATTCTGGCTCAAGCCGCGCACCCTGGAAGTGGTGCGCCCGGCCAGCAATGAAAAGGCGAAATTGCTGTACTGGAAAGATGGCGAAGTCATCGATTCGGCCTACCAGGAGCTGTGCCACTTGCTGCGCGACGTGAACGGCAAGAAGACGGCCCCCATCGACCCGAAACTGCTGGAAACCCTGTGGGGCACGCAAGCGTTCGTGGCCCGCTACGGCATCGAGCAGCCGCTGGAGATCCTGTCGGGCTACCGCACGGCCGAGTCGAACAGCCGCCTGCGCGAAGCGGGTGTGCCGGCGGCGCGCCAGTCGCTGCACATCTCGGGCCGCGCCGCCGACATCCGCGTGGCGAACCTGAACGCGGAAGTGCTCGGTTCGCTGGTACGCAGCTTCAAGCAGGGCGGCGTGGGCTTTTATTACCGCTCCGGCCCCCGTGGCGGCTGGATTCATGCCGATACGGGATTGCAGCGGGTCTGGAAAGGCTAAGACTTTTTAGTCGTAGTGGTAGGGCGGCTCCGGCACGCTATCGGTGCCGGCGCGCCGCCACTCGTCGAAATTCACGGGGCGCTCCCACCAGATGCGCCAGCCCTGGCGCTGGCTTTCCCGCACTGCGGGATGCGCTTGCAGATAGCCGTCGATAAAGCGGGTAAAGTCCGATACATAACCGCTGCGGCGGTAGGGAAGTCGATGCGGCATGGCTGCTCCTTTCTTGCCTTGCCTGGCTTTTGACCTCTGGCGCGCGCAAAAGTGCCGCGCTCTCTTCCATGAAACTCTCCAGCCATAACATCGAACTGTTCCTGGCCGTCGTCGACGGCGGTTCGTTTTCGGCCGCCGCGCGCGCCCTGCGCCGGGCGCCGTCGGCCGTCAGCATGGCGATGGCCAATATCGAGGCGGAACTGGGCATCGCCCTGTTCGACCGGGGCGCGCGCGAAGCCGTGCCCACGCCGGCCGCACTGGCGCTGCTGCCCCATGCGCGCCTGATCGCCGAACAGCTGAAGCAGTTGCACCTGCACGTACAGGAATTGTCGCAGGGGCTGGAAAGCCGCATTTCGCTGGGCATCGCGGCCGAACTCGACCATACGCCGTTCCTGGCGGCCGTGCGCGCGCTGTCGCAGCGCCATCCCTTGCTCGACATCGAAGTGCTGACGGCGCCGCAGGACGATGTGCTCGACATGCTGCACCGGGGCCGCGTCAGCGCCTGCATGGCCTTCGCCGGCGGGCGCATCAATCACGAGGAACAGTTCCAGCTGGTGGGCAGCGATGCCTTGCTGGCAATTATCTCCACCCAGCATCCGCCCGACGTGGCGGGCCGGCCCCTGTATATCGAGGAGTTGGTGAATTTGCGCCAGATCATCGTCGCCAGCCGCGAACTCGACCTGGCTGACGCGCGTCCCGTGGTGGGCTTGTCTTACTGGCGCACGGACAGCTTGCCGATGGCGCTGGCGATGGTGGAGGCGGGACTAGGCTGGGGCAATTTTGCCGCCTCGGCCATCAAGGACTCGCTGGCGGCGGGGCGGGTGCGCCGCGTGGCGTTCAAGAATACGGGCAATGGCCTGGTCGTGCCCATCCACCTGGTGTGGAGGAAGGACCGGCCGCTGGGCATGGCGGCGCGGTCCTTTCTTCAGTTGCTCAGCGAAGCGGCCTGAACGTCAGCAGGCTCTTCCTTGGGCTGCTGCGCCGACAGGGGCACGCCGAACAGGCCGTCGAAGAAGTAATTGAAGATGAAGCTGTAGCAGGGGATGATCAGCATCAGCGCGAAGTCCAGCACGAACGCTTGCCACAAGCTGATATCGAGCCACCAGGCGATCAGCGGGATCAGGTAGATGACGAGGGTGATCTGGAAGCCGATCGCGTGCAGGATGCGGCGCCAGACGGTGCGCGTGCGCGACACTTGGCGGATTTCCCAGTATTCGAAGGCCGTGTTGTAGAGCAGATTCCAGATCACGGCAATGGTGGTGATCATGATCGCCAGCGGCCCGGTACTGGTGGGCGACTCGCCCGAAAGCAGGGTCAGCCAGGCCGTGGAAATGGCCATGCCGATGATTTCAAAGGCGGTGACGTAGACGATTTTGCGTTTGATGCCTTGCATGTAAAGCCTGTAAAGAAGAGATGGCGCGTATTTTAAGTCAGTCATGCTGATGTTAAAAGTTAATAGCTGTCAGTTTTTCTGATGAATTGATGCGCGTAATCGCATATTGCCTGCGAACGAGGGATAATGGCGGCTGGCGGGCAGCCGCTCCCGCGCATCACCGCAGAACATCACCGCAGAAAAGGTCAACGAGCATGCAAGGCGCAGCAGACAGCAACATCCCCGATATCCCGGATTCCCCCGCCAGCGCGGACGAACGTCCCCGTTTTCGCCCCGTTCCGTGGCAGCACCTGGAAACGCCGTACGATGTGGAAGTGTGGATCGAGGAACATAACCGCAGCATGCAGGACAATATCCGCGCCACGGAAACGGGCGTGGGCATCTGCTTTACCCTCGCTGAAGGGGGCGATATCTATATGCAGACGAGCGCCGATGGCGCCGTCGTGCTCGACGTGACGCCGGACGCGGCCTGGGTGGCTCCATTGATCAGTGCGGCGACGGGCTGCGAGACGCCGGACTCGTCCCTGTGGATCTTGCCTGACGATAAGCTGATCCAGCTGATCGTGGGGCTATCGAGCCTGGTGGCCAGCACCTTGCTGGTGGTGGGCCATGATTTCGGCTTGCGCCGGCGCAGTATGCGGCAGGGCCGCTGATCGGCCTTGTGGCGGAATCGTTATCCGCGGCAGGCATCGCTCGACACTGCGCGTGGCGCGTGCTAGTCTGACTATAGCACCCACCTGTTTTCCAGGCGGCCGTGCAAAGGACAGCCATGGACACACCACCGCAAGCGGTACCTGCTCCGGATTCCTTCCCGCGCGGTCACGACGACGTGCCGCGGCATGTCGCGCCCCTGCTTGACGATGGTGTCTTCAGTCCGGAACGGATGAAGGCTGAACGCGAACAAGCGTATTTCAACGACTTGTACCTGCTGGCGCCCGTCGCCTATTTTGTGCTGGGTCTCGATGGCGTCATCGTGCAGATGAACCTGGTGGCGGCCGAACTGTTCGGCCTGCCGCGGGAACGGCCCGGCCACGTGCTGTTTCGTTCCTATATCCACGAGGCGTTCCGTCACGATTACGAGCAGTTCGTGGAGCGCGTGCTCAATAGCAGCGAGCCCGAGCGCATCCAGCTGCAGGTGCAGCCGCCGCCGCCGCGTCCCGGCGCGCGCGCGGCCGGCTTGCCCGTCAGCCTGCTGGGCAGCGCCGACCCGAACGGCCAGGCGCTGCGCCTGGTGCTGGAGCAGGCCGAGGGCAAGCTGGCCGCGCTCGAACGCAGCGAAGAGCGCTTCCGGCGCATCGTGCACAGCGCCGAGGAGGGCATCTGGGAAATCGATGCGCAGGCGCTGACCAGCTTTGTCAATCCGAAGATGGCGCAGATGCTGGGCTGCCATATCGAGGAGATGCTGGGCCAGCCGCTGGCGGCCTTCATGGATGACGAGGGACGCGCCATCCTGGAGCGCAACATTGCGCGGCGCCAGGATGGCATCGTCGAACGCCATGAATTCAAGTTCCTGCGGCGTGACGGCAGCACCTTGTGGGCCACCCTGGCCACCAACCCCATCTTCGACTCCGGCGGCGCCTACCTGGGGGCGCTGGCGCTGGTCAGCGACATCACGGCGCAGCGCGCGGCGTCCGAGCGCATCTGGCGGCAAGCCAATTTCGATCAGCTGACGGGCTTGCCAAACCGCCACATGTTTCTCGACCGCCTGCAGCACGAGGCGGCCCATGCCAAACGCGAGGGCGCGTGCCTGGCCCTGCTGTTCATCGACCTCGACCATTTCAAGCAGGTGAATGACCGCCTGGGCCACGAGAGGGGCGACATGCTGCTGCGCCAGGCGGCGCGCCGCATCAGCGAGCGCGTGCGCGCCACCGATACGGTAGCGCGCCTGGGCGGCGACGAATTCACCGTCATCCTGGCCGGCGTGGGGCAGCTGGGCGGCATCGAGCGCGTGCTGCAGGAGCTGACGGCCGCGCTGGCCCTGCCCTTCTTGCTCGATGGCGACACGGCGCAAGTGTCGGCCAGCGTGGGCGTGGCCCTGTATCCGGCTGACGGCGAGGCGCCGGACAGCTTGCTGCGGCATGCCGACCAGGCCATGTATGCGGCCAAGAGCGCGGGGCGCAACGGCTACAGCTATTTCACGCCGGCCTTGCAGCAGGCGGCCGAATTGCGCCGCAGCACGGTGCGCGAGATGCGCCTGGCGCTGGCGCAAGAGCAGTTCGAAGTGCATTACCAGCCCATCATCCGCCTGTGCGATGGCGTCATCGAGCGGGCCGAGGCGCTGCTGCGCTGGCGCCATCCGCTGCGTGGCCTGCTGCTGCCCGCCGATTTCATCGCCTTTGCCGAGGCGAACGGTCTGATCATCGATATCGGCGAGTGGGTGTTTCGCCAGGTGGTGCGCCAGGCACGGCAGTGGCAAGACGAGCATGGCACCGCGTTCCAGATCAGCATCAACAAGTCGGCCGTGGAATTTCGTTGCGACGCCGCGCTGTACCAGGACTGGGGCGGGCATCTGGCGCGCCAGGGTCTGGCGCCGGGCGCCATCGTCATCGAAACAAGGGAAGCGGTGCTGCTCGACGAGGCGTGCCAAGTGGTCGACCGGCTACGCCAGTTGCGCGCCATGGGCCTGGCGCTGGCGCTCGACGATTTCGGCAGCGGGCAGGTATCGCTCGCGTGCCTGAAAACGGCCGATATCGACATGCTCAAGATCAACCGTTCCCTGATCGGCGAGTTGGGACGCGACGATGCCGGATTGGGCCTGTGCCAGGCGATCATTGCGCTGGCGCAGCGGCTGGGGCTGAAAGTCGTGGCCGAAGGTGTGGAAACGGCATCGCAGCGCGATTTGCTGCGCGCCGCCGGCTGCGATTATGCGCAGGGATATTTCTTTTCCCGTGTGTTAGCGGCAGGACAGATGGATCGCCTGCTGGCGGCTCAGGCGGCTGCCTGAACGGTCGCGCGCGCCAAGGCAGCGCACGCGGGGGAGAGCTTACTTCAGGCCCAGCAGGGCGACGACGCGCTCGCGGCTGATGCCGACCAGGGCCGAGCTGATGGCCAGCAGCGATTCATAGCCGGGCTGGCTGGCCTTTTGCGTGAAGTTTTCCGCCAGGGTATCCATGCTGACGCTCTCTTGCACCGGTTGTGCGCGGGCCACCCGTCCCGTCGCTTGCGCCAGCGCCAGGCTGACGGAACTGCGCGCCGCCTGCAGCTGCGCCAGCGCCTGCACCACTTGCTGCAAGGTGGCGCGCAAGGCTTCCACGTCGCCGGTATGCCATTCTTCCGGGGCGATGGCGGCCGGTTCCGCATCCGTGCGCACGCGGCTCATCTGGCCGGTCGGATAGCGGATGCCGCTGCCGCGCACGGACAGGCTGTCGCGCACGTTGGCCCAGGCCGCTTCTGACGTGCTGAACACCAGCTCGCCATTCTCGCCCAGCTTGACGCCGATGCCTGACGGCATGAGTGCGCGGTCGAAGCGGGACACGATTTCGCTCTCGCTCAGGCCAGGTTCGATATTTACCGAGCGCAAGGCCTGGTTCGCGCCGCCGACGGAAAACGCCAGCACTTCCTGCGGACCTTCCTGCAGGCTGGCCATGGTCAGGCCGCGGATGCTGAACTGCTGCTGTGCCGACTGCGGGCTGGTATAGCTGAGCTGTGCATCGAGCGTGCCGGCCGAGGCGCTGGCGCGCTGGCGCCAGGTATTGCTGAACTGGCGCACGCGCGCTTCCACTTGCCCCTCGCGGCCCTGGCGCGCGGCCAGCTTGGCCGCCAGCTCGCTTTTCAGCGCTTGCAGCTGGCTGCTGCTGCGTTCCAGGTAATCGAGCGTTTGCTGCGCGTTGGAAATTTCTCCCTGCAGCTGGTGATCCCAGTTGTTCAGGCCGCGCTTCAGGCTTACCGTCGAACTCCTCGCCGCTGGCGCCTCGCTGCGCGTGCTGGCGCCGCCATTGATGGTAGCGGACGCGTCATCGACGACGCGGGCTGTGCCGGCGCCTTTGGCATTGACGCCGGAAGAGGAGGAGGTCTGAACGATTTGCATGATGGTCAGAGAAGATCAAACAGGGAAATGGTACCCACCTTGGAATAGGCCTTGTACGTTGCTTGCAGCGCCGTCTGGTAGCCGTTCAGGTCAATGGCGGCCGCGCCCATGTCGGTCTTCTTCAGATCTGACAAGGCCATGTCGTTCGACAGCGAGACGTTGGCCAGATTGCCGGAGAGCGTGGAGAGGATGTTTTGCGCGCCGCCGAAGATGGCGATTTTGCCTGAAAGCAATTCCATGCCATCATCGGTGCCATCGAGCGCGGCGACCACCACGCTGCGCACGGCCGGATCGCTGGGGTTGATGCCGGGCTTGCCCAGCGTTTCGATGGTCTGGTCGATCTTGTTCAGCCATACTTGCAGCTTGTCCACATCGACGTTGGCCGTTTGCGTCACGCCATTGCCCACCACCACGGTCTGCGTGTCGGTATTGCCGATGTAGGTGTAGCGCGAACCTGCATTTGCGGCCGCATCGTATTTGATTGCGGGTTGGTCGGTAGCGGTGCCGGAAAACATGTAGCGGCCTTCCTGGTCCTTCAGGTTGGCAGTGTAGAGTACGCTGTCGCGCATGGCGATCAGCGATTGCGTCATCGCCTTCAGGTCGTCCGGCGCATTGCTGCCGTCTGCGGCCCATACCAGCAGGTCGCGCGCCTGGCCCATGTCGGTGACCATGCTCGACAGGTAGTTTTCGTTTTTCAGCAGGCGCACTTTCACCGTCGCGATATTGTCCTGGTACTGGCTCACCATGGCTTGCTCGCGCGTCAGGCGCGAAATGCGCACATTGCCGATCGGATCGTCCGAAGGCAACTGGATGCGCAAGCCCGAGGACATCTGCTGGGTCAGGTAATTGATGCGTTCCTGATTTTGCTGAAGAGAAATATTAATCAGCGATTGGTACTGGCTGCTGGCGACACGCATGCTCTTCTCCTTAACCCATCATTTGCAAAGTGGCATCAAACAAGGTCTTCGCCACGGAAATGACTTTCATGTTTGCCTGGTACATATTCTGGAATTCGACCAGGTTCATCGCTTCCTCGTCCTTGTTCACGCCGCTGGTGGATTTCCAGTCGTCGATGGCTTGCGCACGCACGGTGTTGGAGGTCTTCAGCAGGGCCTGGTTCTGCTGGCTGTAGATACCCAGCTTGCCGACCAACTGCGTGTCGGCATCGCTCATCAGGACATTACCCACCCAGCTGACGCTGATCGGTTGATTTTTGATGTCGATTAATTTCTGCAAGTTACCGCTATCACCAGCGGCGCCCGTCAGCGACAGGGCCAGGTCCTTCGCGTTGAAGCCGGGAGTAATGCCCAGCTTGCCATTCGCGTAGACCAGCAGGGGGGTGCCGTTATTGCCAGGAGGCGGGGCCATGGTCGTGCCCAGGGCCAGCTGCGTGTTGACCTTGCTGGTTAACTGGGTGGCCATGTCTTGCAGCGACTGCTGCAGCGGTTTCAGGGTATTTTGCTCGAATTCGCCCAGGCCGCCCATCTGGCCGCCGATGGCCACCGGATCAAGGGTGTACGACGATTTGGCGAAATCGAGGGTCAGGGTTTGGTCGCCCGTGTTCGTCATGTTGCTGCTGAGGGTAGCGGCCAGGCTGCCGATGACCAGCGGCTGTCCCGATTTCAGTGCGACATTGCGCGAGCCGTCCGGCTGGTCGAGCACGTCGATGCCCATTTGCGAGGCCAGGCCATCGATCAGCTGGTCGCGCGCATCCATCAGCGACGACACATTCGTGCCCGAGGCCGTGGAGGTGCTGATGCGCTGGTTCAGCGCGGCGATATTCGCCAGCGTCGTGTTCGCTTGCGGCACGATCGCTGACCGTTGCTGCTGCACCGACAGCAGCTGGTTGCCCATGACGGTGCTGATGCTGTTGAAGCGTTGCGCCATGGCGTCGGCGGAGGTGACGATCTGCTGGCGCAGCGGCGTCGACGTCGGGTCCACGGCGGCCGCGTTCAGGGCCTTGAAGAAGCCGTCGATACCGTTGCTGATGCTGGATGCATCGTCACCCATCACGCGCTCGAGCTGCGTCAGGTACGGCTGGGTCTGCGCACGGGCGCCCTGGTCGGACGCGGCGCGCCACATTTGCTGGCTTTTATACGCATCGGCAAAGCGCAGCAGGGCCGACACTTCCACGCCATTGCCGGCCGAGCGCACGCCCACGCCGGCGCCAAGCGAGGACAACAGCACGCCCTGGCGGGTATAGCCCGCCGTTTGCAGGTTGGCGATGTTCTGGCTGGCCGCATTCAGTGCGGCCTGGGCGGCGATGCTGCCTGACAATGCATTGCTGATGATGCTCATTGGGCAATTTTCTTTCGTGAAGAGTGTGGCGCGTGCGGGTGGGCAGGCAGTGAATCGTTGTTACCTTGTACAGGCGACGTTTCAGACGGATTTATTAAGCGGCGCCGCAATATTGTCGGTCTTGACAGCGTTTTTGCCAGTGACATTAGCCGAAACGGGCGCATTGGCCGCCGGCAGCAGCTGGCGCAGGATGGCGTCGGCGATGCCGAAGGCGCGCTGGCCGGCCATCTTGTCGGCAACCAGGTTGTCGGCCATTTCCAGCATGTCGCTGTTGATGGGGTCCTTGAAGACGCTGTCCTCGCCCGCCATCTCGCGCGTGCCCGAACGCATCTGGCGCAGCATGTGCGAGATGAAGAAGGCTTCGAACTTGACGGCCGCCTCGGTGGCCTTGGCCGCGTAGCGGGGATCTGCCGGCGTGGCCGCGGCGGGAGTCTTGTCATCGAGCGCCGAGGGCAGGGCGCTGCTGCTGTCGTTTACATTCAGCATCAAATCACCACCAGTTCGCCTTCGATGGCGCCAGCCTGGTCGAGCGCCTGTAAAATTGCCATGATGTCGTCGGGCGAGGCGCCCAGGCTGTTGACCACATCGATGATGGACTGCAGCTTGGCGCCGGCCGGCCATTTGAACATATTGCCGTTGCCCTGGTCGACGGAGACCTTCGACTGCGGCGTGACGGTGGTCTGGCCACTGCCGAACGGCGCCGGCTGGCTGACGTTGGAACTTTCGGAAATGACCACTTTCAGCGAGCCGTGCGTGACGGCGGCGGCCTTGACGCGCAAGCCTTCGGCGATGACCACGGTGCCGGTGCGCGAATTGAAGACCACTTTCGGCGTGTCGACGCCCACGTCGACGCTCAGCGCTTCCAGCTTGGCCATGAACGCCACGCGCTGGGTCGGGTTTTCCGGCGCCAGCACGTCCACGCTGGTGGCGTCGCGCGTGGTGGCGACGGCGCCGAAGCGGCGGTTCACGGCTTCGACGATATTGATGGCCGTCTCGAAATGCGGGTGGCGCAAGTTCAGGGTGACGGAAGGCTTGGTGGAAAAGTCGCTGATAATCTCGCGCTCGATGTTGGCGCCGTTGGGTATGCGGCCCGAGGTGGGCGTGTTGACGGTGACGGACGAGCCGCTCTTGCCGGTGGCGTTCAAGCCGCCGACGACCACGTTGCCTTGCGCCAGCGCATACGTTTCATTGTCGGCCGCGCGCAGTTGCGTCAGCAGCAAGGTGCCGCCGCGCAAGCTTTTCGCATCGCCCAGAGACGAGACGGTGACGTCGATGGCCTGGCCACGGCGGTATCCTGGTGGAAATACGGCGCTGACCATGACGGTGGCGACGTTCTTGCTTTTCGCTTCGGCGCCGTCCGGCATCTTCACGCCGAACTGCTTGAGCATGTTGACCACGGACTGGCTGGAAAACTTCACCTGGGTGGTGTCGCCGCTGCCGTTCAGGCCGACGACGAGGCCGTAGCCGACCAGCGGGTTGTCGCGCACGCCCTCGATGCTGACCAGGTTGCGCAGTACTTGCGCGGCGCTGGCGGGCAGGGCAAGGCCGGAGAGCACGGCGAGCATGGCTGCCAGGGGCAGGGCGGAACGAAATTTCATGAGGTCACCTTAAAACGGCATCCATGGGCCGACGAAGAAGCGCGTCAGCCAGCCCGGTGTATTGGCTTCGGCCAGGGTGCCCTGGCCGGAATAGGCGATCTGTGCATTGGCGATGCGCAAGGACGAGACCTGGTTGTTCGAATCGATGTCGGCCGCGCGCAGGTAGCCGCGCAGGCGCACGAATTCCTCGCCCTGGTTCAGGGTCAGCGTTTTCTCGCCCTGCACGCGCAGCAAGCCGTTCGGCAGCACTTCCTGCACGATCACGGTGATGGCGCCGGACAAGGCATTTTGCTGCGTGCTGGTCGAGTCGCCGGCGAAGTTGCGGTCGGCGGAGAGATCAAGGCCCGTCTTCGGCAGGGTCTTGCCGAGGATGCTGGCCGCCTTCACGCCGACGGACGAGCCCTTGTTGAACGAGGTGCCCGCCTTCTTGCTGGCCTGCGTGGTTTCCTGCAGGGCCACCGTGACGACGTCGCCCACGCGGAAGGCGCGGCTGTCCGAGATCAGGTCCAGTCCCGCATCGGGATTGAACACGCCGCCGCCCACGCCGCCGCGTGCCGCGCTGCGCGGCGCCACGGGCAACGGCGTATCGGAAAAGCTGGGCGCCACCGGCGCCGCCGGCTGGCTGGCGCAACCGGCCATCAACACCAGCAGCAGGGCCGCCGTGGCTTTCATGGCGACTGTCATCAGCGTGCCGCTTGCGCCAGGTATTGCAGCATATTGTCGGCGGCCGACAGCACCTTGGTGTTCATTTCATAGGTGCGCTGGGCAGCGATCATGTCGACCATCTCTTCGACCACCTGCACGTTCGAGCCTTCCAGCGCAAACTGCTTCAGCTTGCCCAGGGCGCCTTCGCCGGGACGGCCTTCCGTCGGCGTGCCGCTCGATGCCGTTTCCTGGAACAGGTTTTCACCGAGTGCCAGCAGGCCCGTCGGGTTGATGAAGCTGGTCAGGTTCAGCTGGCCCAGCTGGGTGCCGTTGACATTGCCCGGCACGGTGGCCGTGACCATGCCGTTTTCACCGATGGTGATCGCCGTGGCATTGTTCGGCACGGTGATCTGCGGCACCAGCGGCAAGCCCTGGGCGTTGACCATCACGCCGTTTTCATTGATGCCCAGCTGGCCGGCGCGCGTGTAGGCCGCTTCGCCGTTCGGGCGCAGTACTTGCAAAAAGCCGTTGCCGGTGATGGCGACGTCGAATTCGCGGCTCGTCGTTTGCAGGCTGCCGGTGGTAAACACCTTTTGCGTGCCCACCATGTGGGTACCGTTACCCAGCTGTACGCCCGATGGCGAGAGGGTATTGTCGGCGCGCTGCGTGCCCGGCTGCTGCTCGACCTGATAAAACAGGTCTTCGAAGACGACGCGGTCGCGCTTGAAACCGACCGTATTGACGTTGGCCAGGTTGTTCGCGATGGCTTGCAGTTTGGCATCTTGTGCCTGCACGCCGGTCTTGCTGATCCACATTGCTGGATTCATATATTGCTCCTTGAATATTTCGTCGCGTTGGGCCGGGTACGCTTAGGTACTGAGCAGGCGGTTGCCCGATTCCGTCATGGAATCGCTGGCCTTGAATACTTTCATTTGCATCTCGAAGCTGCGGTTCAGGCTCATGGTGGCGACCATTTCCTCGACGGCCGAGACGTTGCTGCCTTCCAGGTGGCGGTCGCGCAGGCGCACCGTCGGATCGGCTTGCAAGTCTTCGCCGCTGCGCGCCACGATCAGGCCCGCCTCGTTCTTCGTCAGCTCGCCCGCTTCGGCATTGACCAGCTTGAGCTTGTCGACGGTCTGCATCTGCGCCGTACCCGGCACCTGGATGGAGATCGTGCCATCGGCGCCGATCGACAGGCTGGTGTGCTCGGGAATCGTGATGGGGCCGCCTTCGCCCAGCACGGGCCGGCCGTTCAGGGTCAGCGCGCCCGTTTCATCGAGATCCATGGCGCCGGCGCGCGTGTAGGCTTCGCCGTTTTGCCACTGTACCGCGAGAAAACCGTTGCCCGTGATGGCCACGTCGAGATCGCGTCCCGTTTCCTTGATGGCGCCCGTACGCGTGCCGACGGCGCTCGACTGCGTCTGCGTCATGTGGCGGTCGTCGTAGCCATAGCCGTTTTGCAGCGGCTGGGCAGTGGACACTTCCAGGTTGGCGCGAAAGCCGCCCGTCTCGATATTGGCCAGGTTGTTGGCGTGTACCTGCTGTGCCCGCAGGGCACGATCGGCCCCGCTCATGGCGGTATAAATCAGCGCATCCATTGCTTTTTACCTTTGCGTATCGTGGATTACAGCGCTTGCATCAGCGATTGCAGCATGGCGTTCTCGGTCGAGATGACCTTCGAGTTCGCCTGGTAATTGCGCTGCGACGTCATCAGACCCACCAGTTCGGAGGTGATGTCGACGTTCGACTGTTCCAGCGAGCTCGTCACCAGTTTGCCGACCATGCCGACGCCCGGACGGTCATACATGGCGGTGCCGGACGTGGTCGAGGCAACCCAGCTGGTATCGTTGACGGCCGTCAATGCGCCTTCGTCGGGGAAGGTGGCCAGGGCGATCACGCCGATGCTTTGCTTCTGGCCGTTCGTGTATTTCGCCACGACGGAGCCGTCAGTGGCCAGTTCCACGCCCGTGTAGGTGCCCGAGGCATAGCCGTCGGCGCGGTCGGTCGAGGTCGTCGATTCGCCGGCGAACTGGGTCGTGCCCGTGTAGTCGATGGCGACCGACATCGGCGCCGCGCCAGGCGGCGTCGGCAGGACCGGCGTGGCAGACGTGCCCGTCACCAGCTTGCCGGAAGTGTCGAAGGTCATGTTCGTCACCGGCAACACATCGGCGTTATCGAAGGTGTAATGTACATCCACGCCCGCCGCCGTCTTGACGAAGTACTGGCCCAGCGAGTGCTTGGCGCCCAGCGAATCGTAGATGATCGAGGACTTGCCGCTGTTGTAGCTCAGCTCGCTAGTCTTGCTGAAGGGCACGGTCTTGATGGTCCATTCGGACGACATGTTGGCGGCATACGCCAGCTTGGTCGATGCCACGGCGGGAATCTGGCCCGTTGGAATCAGCATGTCGCCCATGGTGCCCAGAGCGGTGCTGTCCTTGACGGCGGCATAGCCCTGCACCAGGCGTCCGTTCGCATCGATCAGCTTGCCTTCATTGCTGGCCGAAAAGATGCCGACGCGGCTGTAGCTCATGGTGTTTTGCGCATCGCGCGAAACGAAATAGCCGCGGCCATCGATGGCCGCGTCGAGCGCGCGGCCCGTGTTCAGCACGCCGCCATTGAGCGACATGCTTTGCGTCAGCGAACCGATTTCCGTGCCCGTGGCGCGCGAACCGGCATACATGGCCGAAAAGTTGGCGCGGCTGCTCTTGAAACCGTAGGTGCCGGCATTGGCGATATTGTTACTGGTGCTGTTCAACTGTTGGTTGATGGACTGGATACCGGACAGGGCGATGTCGAAACTCATGTTGACTTCCTTTAGTGAAGGAGGAGATTAGTGTTCAGGAAACGAAGGGGAGAGCGGATCAGGCCGTCTTACCGTTAAAGCCGGTGATCGCGCCAGGGTTGACTTCGCCCAGGTTCGACACGTTCAGAATCATGCTGCCGCCGGACGACAGGCGCACGCTGTTGAGCTTGCCTGCGATGTCGACCGTCGGTTTTTCGGTGCCACCGGTGGTGACTGCCATGGTATAGGTGCCAGCAGGCAAGCCCAGCGCGACGGGGTCGATGGTGAAGGGAACGGTACCGGCACCCTTGGCACCCAGTTCGATCTTGTATTCCTTGTCGTCCGCGCCTTTCAGGGTCACGGTGGTCTTGGTGGTGCCGGCGGCCAGCGCGATGCTGCCGCTGACCTTGCTCGTGTCGAGCTGCACCGTTTCACTGTTGACCATCACTTCGGAACCCACTTGCGCACCCAGGGCCAGCACTTGCATCGATTGCAGCACGCTGGCATTGGCGCTGGTCAGCGCCGACAGGTTCTGCATCGCTTCCGTTTGCGCCTGCTGCGTCAATTGATTGACGAACTGGCTCGGATCGGTGGGTGCGAGGGGATCCTGGTTCTTGATCTGCGCGACCAGCAATTTGGTGAACATATCCTGGGTGGCATTGCTCTGCGACTTGACGGCATTGCTGCCGTTGTTGCTGGCGCCACTGTTGTTGTTTGTAAAGAGATTGGTTTCCATGGATTATGCTTCACCTAATTTGAGGAGCGATTGCTGCATCGACTTGATGCGGCCCAGAACTTCGACATTGGTTTCAAACGCGCGCGAAGCCGACATCATGTCGGTCATCTCGGCGACCTGATTGACGTTGGGGTAGAACACCATGCCATCGGCATTGGCCATCGGGTGGCCCGGCTCATACACCTTGCGCAGCGGCTCATCGCTTTGCACCACGTCGAGCACTTGAACGCGTCCGCCGGCGCCGCTGGCACCGGGGCCATCCATCACGGCGGCAAACACGGGCTTGCGTGCGCGGTAGGTTTCACCTTCGGAGCCGGCAACGGAATCGGCATTGGCCAGGTTGCTGGCGATGGTATTGAGGCGCACGGTCTGCGCCGCCATCGCCGAACCGGCGATCTTGGAAATATCCTGGAAGCTCATGCTGATCCTTATTGTCCGGAAATGGCCTTGGCCAGACCCTTCAGTTTCATGTTGACGAAAGTGAGGCTGGTCTGGAAGTCGGTGGCATTCTGCGAGAACGCCGCCTGCTCGACGCCGATTTCGACGGTATTGCCGTCGCGGCTGGGGTGGTAGGGCACGCGGTACAGGGCGCTGGCATCGTCATCGGTCGACAGCAGGCCCGCTTCGTTGTCCTGCAATTGTTGCAGGGCGCTGCCGAAATCCATGTCCATGGCCTGGAAGCCGGGCGTATTTTCATTGGCAATATTGGCCGCCAGCACGCGGGTACGGTCGGCACGTAGCGCGAGTGCATCGGCGTGCACGCCCAGCGCATCCTTGAAATTAATCCCCATGGTCTTCCTTTGTATTGAATTCGATCGTGCTTTTTGCGGTTCGGGCTAGAAAATAGGTGGTGCAGAAGTAAAATCCCAGCCTGGTCATGTTGACGCATGGTAAGGTCATGCCGCTTCAGTATCTTTGATTAAGGTTAGCAATGATTCATTTCAACAGCATTACGATGATCCGAAACAAGGTGCCACATCCTTACATACTGCTTCCTGGCCTATTTTTACTGACCAGCCTATATAGTAGTGCAGGTCGCGCAGAATTGCCAGCCGACAATATATTTTCGCGTGTGGAACAGTTGGCGCGAGAGCAATTAGCGCAGCAGGCAGCCACGGCAGGATTGCTGGAACCGCAGTTTCAAGTGGCCGTGGTGAAAAGCACGCGCCCCATGCCCGCTTGCGCGGCGCCTGTCACGCTGGAAACGGCGGACAGCCGTTCGGCGCAGCGCATGCGCTTTGTGGCAGTGTGTCCTGGAAGCAACGGTTGGCGTTATGAAATGTTGGCGCGCGGTAGCATCACGGCCCAGGTCGCCGTCACCAGCGCACCCGTCACGGCCAATATGCCGTTGCAATCGGCCGACGTGACGCTGGCGCGGCGCGATGTGACGATGGTGCCGGACAGTATTTCCTCCTTGCCTGGCGCCGTCGGCCTGTCGAGCCGGCGCAGCTTGCGTGCCGGCGAAGTGCTGCGCCAGGGGCAACTGGCGGCACCCATGCTGATCAAGCGGGGCAGCGCGGTCAATATCGTGGCGCGCAAGGAGCAGGTGGAAGTGAGCATGGCCGGCGAAGCGCTGGACCCGGGCGCGCTGGGAGCGGTGATCAGAGTGCGCAACGCCACCAGCGGCACGGTGATACGTGCCAGGGTGGTCGATGCGGGCGTGGTGGAACCGGCCGATATTCCCGGCCGTTAAGGAGGTCAGTCCGCGACGGCCGTGCGCTGCAAGCGCGTCGCCAGCTGCGTCAGCTTGGTGGCGTAGTTGGGGTCGGTGGCATAGCCGCCGCGCGCCAGGCCTTGCGCAAAGGCGCCCGCGTTGGCGCCCGTGTTCAGGGCGGCGCGGTAGCGTGGATTGTCGAGCAACACTTGCGCATAGTCGCGGAAGGCGCTGGCCTGGTCCGGATAGCTGCGGAAGCGCTCGGTTTTCTTCAGCGCCGTGCCGCTGCCGGCCTCGTATTCGGTGGTGACATTGCTGGCCACGTCGCCCTGCCATTTGCCGCCGGCCTTGATGCCGAACAGATTATTTGTGTCCGCGCCCGTGCCCTGGCGCAACGGACGCTGGCCCCAGCCCGATTCCAGCGCGGCGTGGGCGGCGACGATTTCCGGCGCCACGCCCAGGCGCGCGCCCGTTTCTTCCGTCCACGGCTTGATCGAGGCGAGGAACTGCTGCTGCACTTCGCCGATCTCGCCGCCCTGGTTGATGTTGCCCAGCACATTCACGGGCTGGCTCTGCTCCAGATAGGCGCGTCCTTGCGGGCTCAGACTGGTGGCGTTGCCGCCGCCCTGTTCGATGAAGCGGGCCACTTCGCCCTGCACCTGTCGGAACACGCTGCTGAAGTTGCCGCCGGAGCCGGTGGCGTCGGTGGCGCGCATATTGCTCTGCACGGCATTCGTCGCCGCCGTCGATGGCGTCGCCGCCGTGGCGCGGGTGGTCAGGAAATCAGCCTGGCGCATACGTATCTTCCTCGCCATGCAGCACGCGCTGCATGATGCTGTACTGCTCTGTTAATAAATCGCTGTTGCGGGCATTCAGGCGCTTGCATTCCAGCACCATCTGCTCCAGTGCGACCCAGTCGCGTTCGGCCGTGGCACGCGCGTCTTCTTGCAACAACGCAAACAATTGCGGCATATCGCCTTGCGGGCCCAGCAGGGCAGTGACGAGGCTCACGCGCTGGCGGCGGCGCGCATCGAGGGGCTCGACGGCGGCGATGACCTGCTCGGCCAGCGTCGTCAGCCGGGTGCTCTGATGGTGCAAGGTGGCCTGAAATTGCTCTTCCAGCAAGGTTTGCAGGGCGGCGTAGCCGACGCTGTCGTCCGCCATGCCTTGCAGCACGCGACGTATCGCTTCCTGGCGTGTGATGCCCTTGCGCGGTGCGGTCACGATTCACCGCCGTGGAAACGCTGGATCAAGCCTGCCAGTTTTGCTGGATCGAATGGCAATTCGCCCTTGGCCAGCGCATCGCGCAGCATGGCCACGCGCTCGTGGTCGATCTCGGGCATGGCGCGCAGGGCGGCCATGGCCGGTTGCAGCACGGCCGATTGCAATTCCGCCCCGGCCGACGAGCCACCCATGGCGCCGGTGGCGCCCGCGTTCTCGGCGATCGCCTCGGCCGGCGCGATGGCGCTGCTGCCTACGGCAGCGCCGGTATTGCCGGAGGAGATTTTCATACGTTGTCCCTTGCCCTTAATTTGCATGCTCATCGCGCTCCTTCTTTGCGGGCAGGCCCAGCTTGTCGCGCAGGCGCTGCAAGGTTCCCGAGTCCGGTTCACCCACTTGCAGCTCTTCGCCTTGCGCTTTTTGCCCGGCCATGCCAAACATGGCGGCGATGCTGTCAGCCTGGCCACGCGTCAATATTAACAGTTCGATGCGGCGGTTGATGCCGGCGCTGGCATTTTTCACGTCCAGCGGCGCGCGGTCGGCCATGCCCACCACTTGCAGCACGCTGTCCGGACTCATGCTGCCAATCAACAATTGCGCGCGCGCCGACATGGCGCGGTTGGCCGACAGGGTCCAGTTCGAATAGCCTTCATAACCGTTATTGGCGTACTGCATCGAGTCGGTGTGGCCGACGATCAGCATCTGGTTGTCCATCTGCGCGAAGACAGGGCCCATCTGGCGCAGCAGCTTGCGGAAACGGTCGGTCGGCACGGCGCTGCCACGCACGAACATGCCTTGCTTGTCCGTGTCGTGCAGCATGACGCGCAAGCCGTACGGCGTGATCACCGATTGCAGGTTGCTCTTCAATCCCGCTTCGTCGCTGAGCTTGTCGAGCGCGCGCGACAGCGACAGCAGGTCTTCCGGCGACTGGTAGCTGACCTTGGTCTGGTTTTGCGGCGCCGCGCCTGCCTTGCCGTCCTGTGTCTGCTTGCCTTCCGTGCGCGTGTCGCCCGTGCCCTTGCGGGGCATGGGGAAGCGCTCGATCAGGCTGCCGCGTGGGCCGCCTTTCTGTTCCGGCATGACGCCCTGGCCTTCGCCCTGGCGGCTGCCTGCCGACGCGTCCATCATGATTTCCTTCATCGCCTGCTGCTCGCGCGCGGCCATCAGCCACAGCACGAGGAAGAGCGACAGCAGGGCCAGGCAAAAGTCGGCGAACGCGACTTTCCAGGCGCCGCCATGGGCATCGTCGTCATGCTTGCGGCCGGCACGCTTGATGATGGCCTGTTCATGTTTCTCATGCGGCTTTAGCACGGCGGCCTCCCCGCCCTTGGCCTTGCTCTTGTTCGTCGCCGCCGCTTTCCAGCGCGTTGATCCAGCTTTCCAGCTGGGCAAAGCTCGGCTTGATGTTCAGCTGCACCAGGCGGCGGCCGGCATCGATGGCCAGCAGCGGCGGCTTGCCCGCCACGTGCGTGACCAGCACGACCTTCACGCATTCCATGGTCGAGCCTTCCTCGCCCACCAATTGCTTCATCATGTTGCACATCGGATCGAGCACGCCGTAGCAAAAGAAGATGCCGATGAAGGTGCCGACCATGGCGGCGCCCACTTTTTCCGAAATTTCCGCCGCATCGGCGCCGTCGGCCACGGAATTCATGGCCATCACGATACCCAGAACGGCGGCCAGAATGCCGAAGCCCGGCATGGCTTCGGCGATCTTGTGCAGGGACTTCGACGGTTGCAGCAGCTCGTCGTGGATGGCTTCGAGTTCCTGTTCCAGCACGCCTTCGAGCTCATGCGCGTTGATCTTGCCCATCGCCATCAAACGGAAGTTGTCGACGATGAAGGCCAGCAGCTTCGGCTCTTCCAGCACCAGCGGATAGCGCTGGAACAGGGCGCTTTCGCGCGGCGCCTCGACGTGCGCGTCGAGTGCCTTCAGGCCACCGGCGGCCGTTTGCAGCAGTTCATACATCAGCAGCAGCAACTGGCGCTGGAATTCCGAGCCTTGCTTCTTGTGCGTGACGATCTTGCGCATCTGGTGCAGCATTTCCCCGAGTACATGCTTGGGGTTGCCCAGCACCAGGGCGCCGACGGCGGCGCCGATGATGATGATCAGCTCGACCGGTTGCCAGATCGCGTGGACGGTGCCGCCCATCAGGGCGAAGCCTCCGAATACACACCCCATCACGATTAAGATACCGATAATTACCATGTCAACTGCCTTTCTGCGTCATTGTGCTGCGTCAATTTGATGGATAGTGCTGAAACTTATGCGTCTTGCAGCATGGCTTTCATCTTGCCCAGTGCCGTCTTGTTCAGCTGGCAGACGCGGGCGTCGCTCAGGTCCAGCACAGCGGCAATTTCTTTATAGCTCAGTTCGAATTCGTAGTACATCTGGATCACGCGCTGCTCGCGCTCGTCGAGCGTACGCAACGCCTGTTCCAGGCTGCGCCGCACCATCAATTGCTCTTCCGGACTCGGTGCGCTGTCAGCCTGCCCCAGGCCTTCCTGCAGCACTTCGTCGAAACTGACGATCAGCTCGGCGTTTTCCGCCAGCTGGTATTCCTGGAAGGCTTCCGGCGTCAGCTTCAGGGCGGCCATGATTTCCGCGTCCAGCGGCTCGCGCCCCAGGCGCCGGGTCAGGGCGCGCACGCTGTCGCGCAATCGATGGCTTTCCTGGCGCACGGCGCGCGGGCGCCAGTCCTGGCGCCGCAGCTCATCGAGGATGGCGCCGCGGATGCGCAGGCTGGCATAGCTGCCGAAAGACTGGTCCGGCACGCCGTAGCGGCGCAGCGCCTCCAGCAAACCCATCAGGCCGATCTGTTCCATGTCGTCGCGGTCGATGGCGCCCGACACCTGCGAATTGAGCTGGCGCACGATGCGTTTCACCAAAGGGGCGTACGCCACCAGATGTTGTTGCTCTTCAGCAACGCTGAGCACGGCCGCGCAAGCGCTGGCGGCGGCATATTCGCCGGCACCATACGCTTCCTGGTATTGCTCTACATAGGCCACGGGGTCTCCCACTAGGTCGGCTGGCGTGTTGGCTTATTCAATGATCAGCTTGCCGACCATGACTTCGGTGTAGGGTTTTTCCATCTGCTCGCGTTCATAGCTGACATTGAAGGCCTTGTTGATCTGTTCGGCAAATTGCTCCACCGTCATGGTCTGTGCCTTGTCCATCGGAAAGCTCGACAAGGTACTGACGGCGATCGAGCGCATCAGTGGCAAGTGGTCCTTGGTCAGCTTTTCCTTTTCCTCGGTGGTGGCGATCACCAGGTCGGCCGACAGGTAATGCGTTTCGCTGTCGCCGGGGCCGCGGCGCAGCATCACGATGACCTTGTCCAGGGTGATGAACTTGCGCGCCTTCTTGCCCGTGGCCGGTGGCGGCGGGGCTTTCGCTTCGGCAGTTTCGGCATGGCCGGCGACCGGCTTGGCCAGGTACCACATGGCGCCACCGGCGGCGCCGGCGGCCAGCACGGCCACGGCGATGAAGCCGGCTATCAATTTCATTTTCGTATTCATCAGGCGGTATCTCGCTCATGCATGGCGTAAGTGGTAGCGGCAGTGCTGCCGTCGGACAGGGCGCGCCCCGGTTCGGCGTCGTCGTTCTGGCGGCCCGGCTGACGCTGGCCGCGCGCATCGCCTTCGGCAAACGCCTGGGCGGCAGGGCTGCGCGGCGTGGCGCTGATATTCACGGCCACGTCGGTGTACTGGCGCTGTGCCAGGTCGCTGCGCATGTTTTCGCCGATGCCTTGCAACTGGCGCAACACTTCCGAGTTCGACGCCGTGACGTTCACCTGCAGCGCGCCGGCCGTGTGACGGATGGAAATTTCAATGCGGCCCAGCAGGGGCGGATCGAGGCGGATCGTCGCGTGTTCGCTGTTGCGGCCGATCTGTGTCTGCAGGCGTTCGCCCAGCGCTTCGCGCAACGGTTCCTGCCATTGCTGGGAAGGGCCGTTGAGTTTGATCGTGTCGGCGCCCGGCGTTGCCGGGGCGCCATTGTTCACCCCGCCAACCGGGCCCGGGCTGACGGGCGTGGCAGCAACGCGCTCGCCATCGCGCGTGGCGGCGGGCGCCGCTGCCGCGGGCGCGGCCGTCACGGCCGGCGCCGCATCGAAGCCGGCGGCTGGCAGCGCGGTTTTGCCGCCGGTCGCAGAGGCTGGTGTTGGCTGGGCTGCCGCCACCGGTTCGCCCAGATCGCGTGCTGGCACCATCCTGGCGGTCTGCACATTGAAAGCAAGGGCATCGGGATGCAGGCGGCTGTTCAGGCCCAGGGTCTGCTGTGCATTGCCTTGTTGCGTATCGGCTACGCCATCGTTTCCCTTGGCTGCTACAGCTACAGCTGCAGCGTCGGCTTGAGGCGAGACGGGCAGCATGGGCGCCATCAGCGGCGGCGTCATGGCGGGCAGGCCCGCGTCCTGCTTTGTCGCAGCCTCAGTGATGTCGGCAGCTGCGTCGGTGGCGGGGACGCCATCCTCCGGCAGGTCCGCGGCAAGGTCTGGCGCCAAGACGGCATCGTTGGCGACCGTTCCCTGGGCTGGCGCGGGCAGTGAGAACAGGAGGTTGCGCGGGGTGCCAGCATCGGGCGCGCCCTTGCTCACGGGCGCGTTAACGCCCGCATCGGCGCTCCTTGATGGCGTGGTCGCGGTGTTCGGTGTGGTGTTGAAGCTCATTTTCATGCTGGATTCTCATCTTGATACATGGCATTTTCAATCGCATACGCGACCCAGCCTTCTTGTTTCGAATGTATCTCGCCCAACTGCATGCCCAGGCGATGTTTTTCGTCGGAACACGCCTGGTATGCCTGCGCATGCGCCTTGCGCAAGGCGAGCAGGGCGGCTTTTTCACGTTCGCTCAATATGCCCAGGCTGGCAAGGTGCTGCGCCAGTTTTCTGTCGAGTAGTTCCAGCGCGTCCCAGTTCTGGCTGGCGGTGGCCGCCAGCACTTCGCGGGTCAGCTGGAGCGACAAGGGGCTGCTATCCATTCTTGGCCTGGACGCCGAGCCAGCCTTGCTTGATCGTCGTCAACAGCGTGGTCACCTCGTCGATCAGGGTCGGATCGAGCGTGATGCCGGCCGAATACAGGCGGCCGGTGCAGTACTCGTACAGACGGCCCAGATTGGCGACGACTTCGCCGCCATTCTCGAAATCGAGCGAGCTCGACAGTCCGTTGATGATTTCCGTACATTTGTTCAGGCTGATGGCCTTTTGTTCATAGCGCTTGCCGACGATGTGTCCGCGCGCGCGCGCCAGTTCTTCCAGCAAGCCGTCGGTGAGCAGCAAGACCAGTTCGACCGGCGTGGCGCGCGACGTCTGCGCATCCAGATTGACGGCGTGGTAGTTACTGTATGCATCGTGATTCATCATTTTTTCTCACTCTAAAAGCTTGGTGTTGCTGGCAGGCAGTCGCCGTCCGCGGACGGCGACTGCCTCTATTTACTCTTGTCGCTGCTGAACAGGGCATCGAACATATCGGTCGTTTGCGCCATGCGTGCCTGCAAGGATTGCAGTTGGGTGAACTGCGCCTTGTAGCGGTTGTACATCGCCGTGTAGTCGGCCTCGAACTTGGTCTGGCGCTCGCCCAGCGATTTTTGCAGCTTGGCCACCGATGTCTCGCGCTGCGACAGCTGGCCATTGGCCGAGGTCCAGGTTTCGATGAACTTATCGAGCTTGCCGGCGATGCCGCTAGGCGCGCTGGCGGAATTGTTGCCGATTGCCTTGTCCAGGCCGCCCGGATTCGTCTTCAGCGCTGCCGTCAGCTTGGTGGCATCGAGGGCCAGCGTGCCGTTGCGCTGAGCGGTGATGCCGAAATTGGCAAGGGCGCCCGTCGCCGTTTCGCGCAAGGTACGCACCAGCTGGTCACGCAGCACGCGCACGCCGCTGTCGGTGGAAAATACACCGGCAGCCTTGGCCGATGCCGGATCTCCCGGGTCGGTCAAGCCGTCAAGCACGGCCTTGAGTTTGTTGTAGGCAGTAACAAAGCTTTGCGCATTGGTCGTCGTGGCGGACGAATCGAGCGCCACGGTCAGGGTCATCGGCGCGTCGCCGCTCGCCTGCGCTTTGGTAAAGGTCATCTTCACACCATCGATATTGCTGAAGGTATTCGACGATTGCTCGATGCGGTTGCCATTATCGACCCCATCTGCTGGCTTGCCGCCGACCCAGATGACGGCATTCTGGGCATCGACTACCTGCTTGGGCGTGGCAGCGAGCGCATCTTTCAAGGCGCCGGGCGCCATCGCGCCCGTATCGAGCGACAGCGCGCCTTCCGTGCCGCTGACATTCGACGTCAGCACCAACTGGGCGATACCGCCGATGGTGATGACGGACGCCGTCACGCGCGAATTGTTCTTCGGTTCCGCATTGATGGCGGCGGCGATATCCTTGGCTGACAGGGTCGCGCTGTCGCCATCCGCATTCGCCTGGCTCAAGTCCACCGTGAAATCGGTATTGTTGGCCAGCTTGATTTTCAGCGTGCCGTTGCCTGCGGCCGGCATGGCCATGTTGCTCAGCCCGCCCAGCGACACCTGGTTGTTCGTGGCAACCTTTTCCACGAATAACGAATACGTGCCGGCGGCAGCCGATTGCGACGCCGTGGCGCTGCCCAGCGCTGTATTGCTGAAGGTGGCACCTTGCACCAGCATGGTCTTGCCACTCGTCAGGCCCAGCAAGCTGGAGCTGAAGGAGGTCAGGGCCATCTTCAGGTTCACCAGGCCACCCGAAGTGGCCGTGGCGGCCTTGGTCTGGGCGGTGATGCGCGCCTGCAGATCGGCCGTGTATTTGTCGGTCAATGCCTGGGCCGACGCCGTCGGGTCGTAGGTATTCGAAGCGGAAGTGGAAAAGGCCATGTCAAACTCCTAAAATTAGCATGCAGGATATACCCAATGACAAGGCGACCAAATATTCACTTTTCTGAAATTATTTCTGTAAAACATTATTTTACCTGCCCGCGGAACCAGAACTGCGTCGCCAGCTCGTCTTGCCGCTTGGCATCGACACGTTGTTGCTCATTCGCAACATGTTTTTGTTTTTGCGTCAACACCTGGTCCAGTACCTCGCGTTTCGCCCAGGCCGTATTCAGGGCGCGCTGCGAGACAGCCATGTTGGCCTCGTGCAGGTGCAAATCGGTACGGTGCTGGTCGGCCATCTGCATGACCGCTTGCTTGAAGTTGCCGCAGTTGACGGACAAGGCCAGGGGCAGGGCGCCGCTGGGGCCGCTATCCGTGTACAGGCCCGTCAGGCGCTCCAGGTTTTTCTGGTAGCGCTCGCGCACGGCCGTCTGCGCCGCCATTTCGCCTTGCAGGCGTTCCACTTCCGTGCTGCGCAGGCCGACCAGGGTGGTCAGATTGCGGATGGTATGCGCGTCGCTCACATATGCTCCTAGGCCATGATCTGTTCAAGTTGGGCTATGCACGGCCCCATCGGCGCCTCTTCCTTGGTGCCCTGGCACAGGAAGGCTTCGATGGGCGCGTGCAGCTGGACGGCGCGGTCCGTGATCGGATCGGCGCCCGGCACGTAGGCGCCCAGCGGGATCAGGTCGCGCACGCGCGCATGGCGCGCCATCGACGCTTTCAGCGCGCGCGCCGCCTGCATGTGCTCGGGCGTGATCACCTGCGCCATGCAGCGGCTGATCGAGGCGGCGATGTCGATGGCGGGGTAGTGGCCCCGCTCGGCCAGTTCGCGCGTGAGCACGATGTGGCCGTCGAGAATCGCGCGCGCCGTGTCGACCACCGGGTCTTGCTGGTCGTCGCCTTCGGCCAGCACCGTGTAGATGGCGCTCATGCTGCCTTCCGGGTGGGCGCCGTTGCCGGCGCTCTCCACCAGTTGCGGCAGGTTCGAAAACACGGACGGCGGATAGCCGCGCGTGGCGGGCGGCTCGCCCAGGGCCAGCGCCACTTCGCGCAAGGCCATCGCATAGCGCGTCAGCGAGTCGACCAGCAGCAGCACGTGCTTGCCCTGGTCGCGGTAATGCGCGGCGATCGAGTGGCACAATTCGGTGGCCATGATGCGCATCAACGGCGATTCGTCGGCCGGCGCGATCACCAGCACGGCTTTCTTCAAGCCTTCGGCGCCGAGCGACTTTTCGACGAATTCGCGCACTTCGCGGCCCCGTTCGCCGATCAGGCCGACGACGACGACATCGGCCACCGTCTGGCGCGTGATCAGGCCCAGCAGCACGCTCTTGCCGACGCCGGAACCGGCCATCAGGCCCACGCGCTGTCCCTTGCCCAGGGTCAGCATGCTGTTAATCGCCCGCACGCCCACATCCAGCGGTTCGATGACGGGCTGTTTCTTCAGGGGGTTGATTTTCGGCGGCGTCACTTCCAGGATGTGTTCGCCACCGAGGCGGCCCAGGTCATCGATCGGCTCGCCCAGGCCATTCACCATGCGGCCCAGCCATGAGGGGCCGATCTGCAGGCTGGCCTTGTCGGGCAGGGGCAGGACCCTGGCGCCCGTGGTCAGGCCTGTCGCCTTCTTGAACGGCATCAGGTAGGACAGTTTTTCGCGGAAGCCGACGACTTGCGCATCGAGCCACTCGCCGCTCACAGTTTCAATTTGACAACGCTGGCCCGTGTGCAGGCGGCAGCCGGCGCTTTCCAGCAGCAGGCCGGATGCGCCGACCAGGCGGCCGGTGGGCGTCGCGACCGGGATATCGCCGATCTCGAAGCTGCGCAGCGTGTCGGCGATCATGCAGGCGCGCCCTGGTCCGCGTGCTCGGCGGCCAGCGCCAGATGGCTGCTGACCTGGTCCATGCAGGCCGACAGGCGCTGGTGGCAGCCCGCGTCGACTTCATTGTCGCCGGCCTTGATGCGGCATTCGCCCGCGTCGAGGCGCGCGTCGGCGATCAGGTTCCAGCGCTTGGCGCGCTTCGGATCGAGTTCGCTGATGCGTTTGAGTTCTTCCGGATTGAGGAAGACATCGATTTCCTCGCGCGTCGGCGGCATCGAGGCCAGGGTCTCGTCGACCAGGGCCAGCAATTGCACCGGCTGCAGCGCCAGTTCCGCGCGGATCACCTGGCGCGCCACCTTGGCCACCAGGTCGACCACTTCCTTGCGCTGCGCTTCGCGGTAATCGGCGCGCACTTTTTTCAGGTCGCGCAAGATGGCGTCGACGGGGCGCGCCAGGCGGTCCAGCGCCACCAGGGTTTCATTGCGGCCTTCTTCGCGGCCCTGCGCCATGCCGTCGTTGCGTCCGGTGTCGTAGCCGTCCTGCTGGCCTTGCACCAGGCCCACTTCGTAGCCGTCGCGCTGGCCCTGCTCGAAACCTTCCGAGACGGATGCCTGCCACTGGCCATCCGTATCCTCGTTGGAGGCACGCTGGCCGGCGGCGATGAATTGCGACAGGGGCGGGAAACGATACGAGCGGAAGTGTTTCATTCGATCACCGCTTCAGCAAACAGTTGCACTTCGATCTCGCCCGCATCGGCGAGGCCCTTGACGGTGGCCATGATTTCCTGGCGCGTCTGTTCGATACGCGACAGTGGCACGGGGCCGGAACGGCGCATCATGTCTTCGAAGCTCTGTGCCTGGCGGCGCGGCATGGTTTTCAGCACGGCGTCGCGGATCGACGGTTCCGCGCCCTTCAGGGCGATGGCCCACTGTTCCATCGGCACGTCTTCCAGGATGCGCGTGAGGGTGACATCGCTTTGCGTGGACAGGATCAGGAAGTCGTACATGCTCAGTTCGATTTCCGAGACCACGTCCGGATCGTGCGCGCGCAGCAGTTCGACCAGCGCGGCGCGGTTGCCCGGCATGCGGTTGAGGATTTCGGCGGCCTGGCGGATGCCTTCGACGCTGGTGCTTTGCGTGTCGAGCGTGCCCAGGCAGCGGCCCACCAGTTCGTCGAGCTCGACCAGCAGGTCGCGGTCGATCTCGTCCAGGCGCGCCAGATTCAGCAAGACCAGGTCGCGGCCTTCGACGGGCAGGGCGTCGAGGATCTGGCCGGCCAGCGCGGGCGGCAAAAAGGCCAGGAACACGGCTTGCATCTGCACGTGTTCGTTGACGATGTATTCGGCCAGCCATTTTGGCGAGGCCCACTGCAGGCGCGCCATTTTTGGACGGATGGCGTCGCCGTAAATGTTGTTCAGCACGCTATTTGCGATATCGCTGCCCAGCGCCAGGTCCAGCGAGCGCTTCAGGTAGCTGCGCGAGGCGCCGTGCACGCCGCTTTGCTGGCGGTAGTCGTCGAAGAAGGTCTGCATGGCCGTTTTCACGGATTCGACCTTGATGCCGCTCATGCGCGACATCACTTGCGTGACTTCCAGCAATTCTTCGCGCGACAGGCAGCGCAGCACGTTGGCAGCTTGTTCCTCGCCTATGCTCAGCAGCACGATGGCGGCCTGCTCCACGGGATTCAGGCTGACGCTTTCGTACTCGGCGCCGTCGGAGGGATTATTGTTGTTGTTGAGTTCGGCCATTTTTCTGCATCCATTGTTTGACGACTTCGGCGACACGCTCGGGTTCTTTTTCAGCCAGCACTTTCAGGTGATCGACCATCACGTCGACCGCCGAGCCTGGTGGCGGCAAATCATAGTTTTCCAGCAGCGGCACGACCGGCATGTTGCCAGCGCTGGCCTCGCTTTCGAGCGCCAGCGGGCTGCCATTCACGCCCAGGGCTGGCGCGCCAGCGGCCTCCACGCCATTCGTGCCGGCGGCGCTGCCGCCGCCCAGTGCCAGGGCGGGATCGAGCTGTTTCAGTGCCGGCGGCGCCAGGCGCGTGGTCAGCAAGCGCATCAGTGGACGCAGGATCAGGAAGTAGCCGAGCACGGCGCCCAGGGCGTACAGCAGCCAGCTGCTGAAATCGACGACGGTATCGCGCTCTTCCCACCACTGCGCCACGGGCGGCTTGGCAGGGAAGGCCAGCGCAGTCAGGCTCAGGCTGTCGCCGCGCTGTGTGTTGATGCCCAGGCCGCTGTTGAGCATTTTTTCAATATTGCCCAGTTCGGCAGGGGTCCAGCCGGTTTTCGGATTCGGTGCGGCGGCGCTGTTGAGCACGACGGCCACGCTGAGTTTTTCCAGGCGGCCACGGCTGCGCTTGATCTGCGTGATGCTGCGGTCATACGCGTACTGGCGCGTGGTGGCGTTCTTGCGCGCAGTGCCGTCGTCGGACGCTTTCGGTGCGCCATCGGCCGGCGCGGCGCTGGCGCCGGCCGGTGCCGGCACGGCCGCCGCTGGCGGACGGTTCGACAGGCTGCCGGGAACGCCGGCCACGGTGCGGTTGCGCTCCTGCTCTTCGCGCATCGCTTCGCTGGTCACTTTCGGGGCTTCGCCGTATTTTTCCAGCGTTTCGTCCACACGGTCGTTGTTCACGGCGGCCGTCACGCTGAGCTTGAAGTTGTCTTCGCCGATCACGGGACCGAGCAGGCCCGTGACGTTGCGGCGGATGTCATCCTGGAAGCGCTTCGCGCCTTCATTGCCAGCGGCCGAGGCGTCGAAGCCGTCCGTCAGGTCGACGTGCGAGGACAGCAGGTTGCCGCCCTGGTCGACCAGGCTCACGCGCGTAGGCGCCAGGCTGGCGACGCTGCCGGCCACCATGTTGATGACGGCGGCGATCTGTTCCGGCGCCAAGGTGCGGCCCGGTTTCAGCGCCACCACCACGGAGGCCGACGATTTGTCGCCGTCGCTGGCGACAAACGAGGTCGACTTGGCAATCGACAGATGGACGCGCGCCGAAGCGATCGCGTCCATCGTCATGATGCTTTGCGCCAATTCGCCTTCCAGGCCGCGGCGGAAGCGCACGTCCTGCACGAATTGCGATACGCCCAGCGGGTCATTCTTGTCCATCAGCTCCAGCCCGGCCGGCAGCTGCGCCGTCACGCCTTTCGAGGCGAGCAGCATGCGCACCTTGCCCAGCATGGCATCGGGCACCAGCACCTGGCCGCTGTCCGGATGCAAACGGTAGGGGATGTGCTCGGCGTCCAGGGTGGCCATCATGTCCGTCACGGCCACTTTTTCGCGCGCGCCAAACACCGGCTTGTAGTTGGCCTGGTCGCGCCAGGCATACATGGTCACCATGGCGGTGATGCCGATGGCCAGCACGACGATGGGAACCAGGTTTTTCAGCAGGGCGGGCGGGATGGCGGGCTGGGCACCAAGGCGCCAGCGCGCAAATGCGGACTTCATGGGGGTAATCACTTGGGGTAACTTTCGCTGGGAGGCTGGGCGTGGATCAGGGCGTGAAGATTACAGAGGCAGTTTGATGAGTTCGTCGACGGCGCCCATGACCTTGTTGCGTACCTGCATCAACATGGAGAAGGACAGGCTCGCTTCCTGGCTGGCCAGCATGGCGCCGACCATGTCGTCACTCTTGCCGCTGTCGACGTCGCTCATTTTCTGCGCCGCCATGCGGTCGTCGCCATTCACCTTGCCGATGGCGTCTTGCATGCTTTGCGCGAAGGAGAAGCCGGATTGTTCCGGCGTGCCGAACTGGGCGGCGGGCGCGATGCTGGCGCCAAGCGCGTGCGCGTCATTGCTCAGTGCTGCCAGATCGGCCTTGATCAGACCTGCGAGTTCGTTGCTCATCTTGCCCTCTACTTTCAATATGCGGTGACGTATCAATCAGAATTACTGGTGTTGCCAATCCGGCAGAAGTGCACGTGAATGCCATCCTGCCCGGCCCGATCCGCAAGGCCCATCAGTTTTATCAGTTGCCACACCATCCGCTCAAGCAGACTCAAACAAACTCAGCAAACCCACGCCGACATGATTTACATGGCCATGACAACTAGTAATTATCTGATAAAAGTTTCTTCTGGTGGCAATAAGAGGAACTGAACACTGCCATAAAAACCGGAATCAGGTAAGCGGAATGGCGCACTGCAAATCTATATTTTGTCGCTATAAGCTTACCTCGCGGCAACTATAAAGTAAAGAGAGGATTGGCTCAAGGAATATTGATACATGGCAATATTCGGCTTTTTCATGTATTGTTCAGCACCGTAGTCATCTAGCATGCGATACGATGCGCAATCGTTGGCTTGCGCACCTGTCGGCAAAGCCAAGATGATGCTGTATTTAATTTCGGGCGATCCGTATAATTTGTTCTGCCACCGCAATACCGACATGACTACTACATGACAATCATTACCAAGACAGATCAAACTGTGCGCCATCAAGTCCTCGATTCCTGTCTGCTTGGACGTCCTGTCCATTTGCTGCATGTATTCGGCGCTCAGCTGCGCGACGACCTGGCCGCGGCCCTGCGCCAGCCGATGAGCCGTCGCTACTGGGGTAATTTCCAGATCGACGCCGTGACGTTGTCGCGCGCGGAAAACGAGGACAGCGTGAATCGCTGGCTGAGTTTTTCCACGCCGGCCGGTCAGACGGGCTTTACGCTCGAACGGCAGATACTCTTGAGCGTGCTGAACTATCGCTACGGTAGTGCCGGCGCCAAGGGCGTGCTGCCCGATCCGGCGCAGGTGCGCGTGACGGCCACCGAGGAGCGCCTCGCTGTGGTGCTGGGACAACAGTTGGTGAACAGCTTGTTCGCCCGCATCCACAAGAACCTGCAAACCGTGGGCAAAAGCAGCGACATCGACGCCAGTGCCGAGGTCGCCGTGCAGTCGGGCGTGCATCCGGCGCGCGGCAGCTGGATCGTCAGCGTGGCGCTCAGCGACGTCGCGGCGGGGCAGAATGGCCAGTTCTGGTTCTCGCTGGACAAGCGCCTGATGGCCGACGTGCTGCGCGGCCTGCTGCCCGAGCGCGCGCAAGCGAAGAAAGCCCTGCGCGGCAGCGTGCGCCCGCTCGCTTCGCGTTTGCAAGTGACCCTGGAAGGGCGGCTCGTCAGCAAGCAGGTGCAGTTGGGCGCCTTGTTCGACCTGCGCGTGGGCGACGTGATTCCCGTCAGCCTGAGCCGCACCGACGTCATGCTCGACGATTCCCGTTTATTTACCGCGGCTGTTTCCGAACACAAGGGCAAGCTCTGTTTAACCTCATTTGAAGATGTCGAATAATATGAATATCACCGATACCAACCAGAGCGAAACCCTGCTGGAAGACCTGGGCGATGACATGATCATCGATCAGGGCGACATGTCCGACGTGGCCAGCACCCGCGCGCGGCGCGACATTCCGCAGATGATGCGCAAGATTCCCGTCACCCTGACCCTGGAAGTGGGCTCGGCCCGCATTTCGCTGGAAGAACTGATGGCCATCGGCCCGGAAAGCGTGATCGAACTCGACATGCTGGCCGGCGAACCGCTGGTGATCAAGGTCAACGGCACGCCGATCGGCCGTGCCGAAGTGGTGGTGGCCGGCGAGAACTATGGCCTGAAAGTCATCGACCTCGACGGCCTCAATCTCGACCTGATGACAGCATGAAGCTGGCGGTACCCGGTTTGAGCCGGCGCCGCGGCGCGCTGGCTGCCGCGCTGGCTGTCCCCGTTCTGATGCTGTGCTGCAGCGCCGCCGGCGCGCAGGACCTGCTGTCCGGCGTGGTGCCGGGCGCGAAGACCGACCTGTCGGTGAAGATGCAGATCCTCGTCGTCATGACCCTGCTCGGGCTGCTGCCCGTGATGGTCATGATGATGACCAGCTTTACCCGCTTCGTCATCGTGCTGTCCCTGTTGCGCCAGGCCCTGGGCCTGCAGCAGGGTTTGCCCAACCGTATCGTCACGGGCATCGCCCTGATCCTCACCTTGCTGGTCATGCGCCCCATCGGCGACCAGGTGTGGAAGGAGGCGTTCGTGCCCTACGACCGCGACCAGATCGGCATGCAGGAAGCGCTGAAGATCGCCGAAGTGCCGATTTCGCGCTTCATGCTGGCGCAGACGAGCAAGGCCGCGCTGGCGCAGATCGCCCACCTGGCCGGCGAGCCATCGACGATGCGCCCGCAAGACCACAGTTTCACGGTCAAGCTGGCTGCGTTTGTCTTGTCCGAACTCAAGACGGCGTTCCAGATCGGCTGCATGCTGTTCATACCGTTCCTCATCATCGATCTGGTGGTGGCGTCCGTGCTGATGGCGATGGGCATGATGATGCTCTCGCCGCTGGTGATTTCGCTGCCGTTCAAGCTGCTGCTGTTCGTGCTGGTCGACGGCTGGACCCTGACCGTCAACACTCTCGTTACCAGCATACAGGGCTATTGAGCGATGTTTACCCCTGAAGTCGCCGTCGACCTGATCATCGAAGCGTTGCATGTCGTCATGCTGCTGGTGGTGATCCTGGTCGTGCCAGGTTTGCTCATGGGCTTGCTGGTCGCGCTGGTGCAGGCGGCCACCTCGATCAATGAACAGACCATGAGTTTCCTGCCGCGCCTGCTGGTCACCCTGTTGGCGCTGATCCTGGCCGGACGCTGGATGGCCGGTTACCTGATGGATTATTGCGTGTCCATTTTTCAGCGCGCGGCCACCCTGGTCGGATAGCGCCGCGCGCCCATGGATCAGATTTTCAATCAGGTGCTGCCGTTTCTGCTGGCCGTGTGGTGGCCGTTCTGCCGCATCCTGGCCATGCTCAGCGCCTCGCCCGTGATCGGCGACGGCGTCGTGCCCGTCACCGTGCGCATCCTGCTGTCGCTGGTGCTGGCGATCCTGATGCTGCCCGTGATGCAGGCCTCGGGCATCTCGCAGGACTTGTTGAAAATCGATCCGTTTTCCCTGCACGCCATCGTCGCCACCCTGGAGCAGGCCGTCATCGGCTTCGTCCTGGGCCTGGCCTTCCACTTCGCCATGTCGGTGATGTCGGTGCTCGGCTACCTGGTGTCGAGCCAGGTGGGCTTTTCCATGGCCGTCATGAACGATCCGCTCAACGGCACCTCGTCGGACGTCATCACGGGGATGCTCACCATCATGTGCATGATCGTGTTTTTCGCCATCGACGGCCATCTGGTGCTGACGGGCGTGATCGGCGCCAGTTTCAAGGCCTGGCCCGTGGGGCAGGGCTATGCCCCGCTGCTGCTGCAGACGGTGGCCTACAACGTGGCGTGGATCTTCGCCGCCGCCATGCTGCTGGCCTTGCCCATCGTCTTTTCCACCATGGTGGTGCAGCTGGGCTTCGGCTTCCTGAACCGCGTGGCGCCGTCGCTGAACCTGTTTTCGCTGGGCTTTTCCATGATCACCGTGTTCGGCCTGCTGATGCTGGGGCAGATCGTGCGCTTTATTCCCGAGCACTACATCGCCATGACGAATCGCGTGCTCGATATGATCGCCGAACAGATGCGGGTGGCGCATGGCTGAGAATAGCACGGGCGACAAGACCGAAAAGGCGTCACAGCAAAAGCTGAAGAAGTCGCGCCAGGAAGGGCAGGTGGTGCGCTCGCGCGACCTGTCGACGGCGCTGGGCATCCTGATCAGCATGAAGCTGTTCGTGTTTCTGCTGCCTTCTTATCTGGACACCTTCCGCGGACTGTTCGCCATGGCGTTCATGCCGCTCGACAGCAAGGGCGCGCTCGACAATGCCATGTCGATGGCGTTCGTCACCTCGGTGGGCTTGCTGATCAAGATGATCGTGCCGCTGTTCTGCGTGCCGTTGTTCGTCGTGCTCGGTTCCCTGATCCCCGGCGGCTGGGTCATCAGCACGAAGAACTGGATGCCGAAGATGGAGCGCCTGAGCCCGGCCAAGAACCTGGGCCGCCTGGTGTCGCCCAAGCATGGCTTTGAATTCGGCTTGTCCATCGCCAAGGCCGGCGTGCTGGGCATGGTGATCGTGCATGTGAGCCGCTCCAGCCTGGTGCAATACGTGGATTTGCAGCACCGGCCCCTGCAGCAAGCCATGCTCGATGGCTCGGCCCTGATGCTCGACGGCCTGATGGCCCTCATTTCCGTCTTCATCCTGTTCGCCATCATCGACGTGCCGGCGCAGGCCTTCTTTTTTGCCCGCGGCCAGCGCATGAGCAAGCAGGACGTCAAGGAAGAGCATAAAAGCAGCGAAGGCCGGCCCGAAGTGCGCCAGCGCATCCGCCAGTTGCAGCAGCAGATCGGCCGGCGCAGCGTGCGCAAGACCGTGCCCGACGCCGACGTGGTGATCGTCAACCCCGAGCATTACGCCGTTGCACTGAAGTATGACCAGGACCGCGCCGAGGCGCCGTTTGTCGTTGCCAAGGGCGTCGACGAGATGGCGCTGTATATCCGGCAAGTGGCGAGGGAACACGATATTGAAACGCTGGAGTTGCCGCCGCTGGCGCGCGCCATCTACAACACCAGCCAGGTGCAGCAGCAGATTCCCGTGCAGCTGTACCAGGCCGTGTCACAGGTGCTCAACTACATACTGCAACTGAAAGCATTCCGTACTGGGCAGCGTGCCGCCCAGCCCCCATTTCCCACCGAGGTGGTCGTGCCATCTCATTTGAGCGAGGTAGTACCTTCATGAATTTCCTGAACAGAGTGGTTGCCGAAATGCGCCGCCACAAGTTCGCCACGCCGCTGTTCCTGCTGGTGATCCTGGCGATGATCATCCTGCCGCTGCCGCCGGTGCTGCTCGATATCTTGTTCACTTTCAATATCGTGCTGGCACTGATCGTCATCCTGGTCAGCGTGTCGGCCAAGCGGCCGCTCGATTTCTCCGTCTTCCCGACGGTGATCCTGGCCACCACCATGCTCAGGCTGACCTTGAACGTGGCGTCCACGCGCGTGGTGCTGCTGCACGGCCATACGGGCGCGGACGCGGCCGGTAAGGTGATCGAGGCCTTCGGTAACGTGGTCATCGGCGGCAACTTCGTCGTCGGTATCGTGGTCTTCGTGATCTTGATGATCATCAACTTCGCCGTCGTCACCAAGGGTGCCGAGCGTATTTCCGAAGTGTCGGCGCGCTTTACCCTCGATGCCTTGCCGGGCAAGCAGATGGCCATCGATGCCGACCTGAACGCCGGCCTGATCAACCAGGAAAAAGCCCAGATCCGCCGCAAGGACGTAGCCGCTGAAGCGGATTTCTATGGCGCCATGGACGGCGCCTCGAAGTTCGTGCGCGGCGATGCCGTCGCCAGTATTTTGATCCTGATCATCAACATGGTCGGCGGCGTGGCCATCGGCTCGCTGATGCACGACCTGTCGTTCGGCGATGCTTTCCGTCAATACGCACTGCTGACCATCGGTGATGGCCTGGTGGCGCAGATCCCGGCGCTGCTGCTGTCGGCCGCGGCCGCCATCCTGGTGACCCGTATCAGCGATTCGGGCGACTTCGAACAGCAAGTGGCGGGTCAGGTGCTGACGTCGCCAACGGTGATCTTCAGCGCGTCCGGCATGATGGTGGCGCTGGCCTTGATCCCGGGCATGCCGTGGTTCATGTTCATGACCTTTGCCGGCGTGCTGGCCTTCGTGGCCTGGCGATTGACCAAGCGCGTGAAGGGGCCCGATACGGCCGGCATGGCGGCCATCGAGGCGGCCTTGCGCGACGACAAGCCTGCCGAGATGGAGTGGCAGCAACTGCCCGCCGTGCAACCGCTGATGGTGATGCTCGGCTATAAACTGGTGGGCATGGTGGATAAAACGCAAGGCGAACCACTGACCAAGCGCGTCAAGGGCGTGCGCCAGAGCCTGTCCGAATCGATGGGCTTGCTG
Source organism: Janthinobacterium sp. PAMC25594 (assembly GCF_019443505.1). Classification (NCBI taxonomy): domain Bacteria; kingdom Pseudomonadati; phylum Pseudomonadota; class Betaproteobacteria; order Burkholderiales; family Oxalobacteraceae; genus Janthinobacterium; species Janthinobacterium sp. PAMC25594. Next base: position 1,202,499 of record NZ_CP080377.1, on the reverse strand, counting down.
CTGCCGAACATCGGCGTGCGCGACGACCTGGCCCTGAAGCCGTCGCAGTATGCCATCGTGCTGTCGGGCACCGTGGTGGCGCAGGCGGAAGTGCAGGCCGACCGCCTGATGGCGATCCCGTCGCCGAACGTGTATGGCCAACTCGATGGCATTCCCGGCATCGAACCGGCCTACGGCATGCCCGTCACCTGGATCGAGCCCGGTGAAAAGGCGCATGCGCTGGGCCTGGGCTACCAGGTCATCGAGGCGCCTAGCGTGATCGCCACGCACTTGTCGAAGATGGTGCGCGAATACTTGCCGGAACTGTTCCGCCACGAAGACGTCTCGAATATGATGGAGCGCCTGACGGCCCTGTCGCCGAAGCTGGCCGGCGCGCTGGACAAGGCCCTCACGCACACGCAGATGCTGCGCGTGTTCCGCGTCTTGCTGGCGGAAAACGTGTCACTGAAGGATATCGTGCCGATCGCCACCACCTTGCTCGATAGTTCGGAAACCACCAAGGATCCGATCCTGCTGGCGGCCGAAGTGCGCTGCGCGCTGCGGCGCCAGATCGTCAGCGGCCTGTTTGGCCAGAAGATGGAAATGCAGGCGTTTAACCTCGGTGGCGAGCTGGAAAACATGCTGCTCGGTTCGCTGAACCAGGCGCGCCAGTCGGGCAAGGTGACCCTGGATAATTACCCGATCGATCCGCACCTGCTGTCGCAACTGCAGGTGAACATGCCGGTGGCGCGCGAGCAGATGAAGCAGCAGGCCACGCCGCCGCTGCTGCTGGTGCTGCCGCAGATCCGTCCGCTGCTGGCCCGCTATGCGCGCCTGTTCGCACCGGGCCTGCATGTGCTGTCGTATAACGAAATCCCGGAAAACCGCGAAGTGAGCATCATCGGCACGGTGGGATAAAATGAAAAACGGCGCTGCGGGCGCCGTTTTTTTCTGCTGCATCAATCCTGCTCGTCGATCGGCGGCAGCAGCTCGTGCTCCTGGCCGTCGGCCAGCAGCAGCACGGTGCGGCCTTGCGCCGTTTCTTCCGCATCGCCATAGTCGTAACCGAGCGGCGCCGCCACTTCCTTCGAGACGATGATGGGCTCCTCTTCGGCTTCGCCGGCGTGTGCCGTGGGCGCTTCGGGATCGGCCGCCACTTCCGCTGCCGGCTGCGTCAGCAGCAGCGCCACTTCGGCCATGGCGCGGAACAGGGGCAGCGACAGCGAGGCGGCGCCCGCCTGCATCGGGTAATTGCCATGCACGCGCTGCGCGTGCAACTGGCGGTTCAGGCGGCAGCGCACCACGCGCAAGCCCGCGCGCCGCACGGCGTCGGCAATCTCGGGCAGGGCCAGGCGCAAGTGGCGCAGCGCGGCTTCCTCGTCGGCCGCCAGTTCCAGCAGCACGCCGTCGCCGGACGGCTCCATCTGGATCACCACCCGGCCGATGCCGGCAATCAGCAGTTCGACGCGCAGCGCCACCTTGCCGCGCCGCCTGGGCTGCGCATCCTCGTCCTCGTCGCTGGCCAGCACGCGCAGCAGCAGGCGCTGGCCGCCCCAGCCATACACGGCAAAGCGCCACGCTTCGCTGTCGACCGTCAACGGTGGACGGGCACCTTCGCGCAGCAGGGCCGGCTGCTGCTCGGCCATGAACAGATTGCCCGGCACGTGCTGGCCGCGCGCCTGTTCCTGCAGGGCGGCGTATTGCTCGCCATACGTCTTGACCATCACGCGCCACGAGGCGGCCAGCTGCGCCGCGTCGGGCGGCTGCCAGACCAGCTGGCGCGTAAAAAACAGTTGATTGACCTGCATGGCGCTGCTGTCGCGCGGCATGGCGCCACCAGTACCATCGGCATTCGGCTTGATCAGCGACGCCAGGCTGTCCTGGCCTTGTTGCGCCAGCTGCGCGGGCAGGGTGCCGGCATCGGGCGCGGGCGCCATGTAGGGCCCGACGGGCACCAGCGGCTGCACCACGCCCGGTGTCATCGGCGTAGCAGGGCTGACGTCGAAGCGCTGGGTAATCAGTGGCAGGGGATTGCCTGCGGACACACGCTCTATCGCCATTGCTGCTCCTCCCGCATGGGATGAATAAAAAAAAGCCAACTGCTTGCGCAGTTGGCTCTGGTCGGCCTGACCTGAGCCAGGTCAGGACGCGCTTACTATTATTGCAGCAGAGACATGACCATCGAGGACATGCTGTTGCTTTGTTTCAGCATCGCGGTACCAGCTTGCAGCAGCATTTGCGAAGCGGTCATGTTCGAGCTTTCGGTCGCGAAGTCGGTATCCATGATGCGGCCCGTTGCGCCCTGGGTGTTGGTGCTGACGTTGGCCAGGTTGGTGGCAACGTGGTCCAGACGGTTACCCGCTGCGCCCAGTGCCGAACGCGAGGTACCAACAGCGTCGATCGCCGCTTGCAGTTTGTCGATGGCTGCCGATGCGCCGCCGACGGCGGTCAGTTCGGTACCAGGCGTCGATGCTGCCGCGCCGAAGGTGTTGTATTCCGCAGTCGCGCCTTTGATGGCGGTGTGCATGGAGCCCAGTTGCGACGACAGGTCGAAGCTCATCGATTCGCTGGTCGACGCGCCGATCTGGAAGTCCAGGTTGGCGGCGAACTTGCCGTCGCCTGTACCTGCAGGGCCGGCGTTGCTTGCCGTTGCCAGTGCTTCGAATGCGGTCGACGCGGCCAATTTGGCTACAGCAACATCGTGGGCTTTGTCGGCATCGACACTGGCCGTCGATGCATTGGTCAACGCCAGGGCAGTTGCGGTGGTTGGCGTGGCGGTGTAGGCCGCTTGTGCCGAAACCAGCGTGGCGGCTGCGGCAGCTTTGGCGCCGGTGGTACCGGTGGTGCCAGCGCCGACAGCGGTTGTGTCGTTGGTGACGGCAACGGTCGCGTTGGCAACGTCGGTCGCGGTAGCCTGTTTCGACATCAGTTTCGCGCCAGCGAACGAGGTGTTGCCCAGAACGTTGCTCAGTTCGTTGGTCAGCGTGTCGAATTCGGCTTGCATTGCCGTCTTGTCTGCGCCGGTTGCTGAACCGTCGGCCGCTTGCGTGGCCAGATCTTTCATGCGGACCAAGATGTTGACGGTCTCGCCCAGCGCGCCGTCGGCGGTCTGGATCATCGAAGTAGCGTTCTGGGTATTGCGCATGGCCATGGCCATACCGCTGGTCTGTGCTTTCAGACGGGTTGCAATTTGCAGGCCGGCAGCGTCGTCCATTGCCGAGTTGATGCGGTAGCCGGTGGAGAGGCGCGTCATCGAAGTCGACAGCGATTGTTGGGTTTTTGAGATCGACGATTGGGCGGACAGGGCCGCTGCATTGGTGTGAAGGCTCAGCATGAAGGTGCTCCAGTTAGGTGGTTACGGTGCGGAGCAGCAGTTTTTGCGCTCTCACAAGTACAAGACGACCATTCCGCCAAGAAAATTAAATTCTTTTGAGAAATTCTTTTATTTTTTTTATCTGGCCAGAACGGCGCCGTTGAATGCCTGTTACCGGCGCCTTGTTTTTGCCTCCTGCTCAATGTGTCGCGTGCCCCGCACGGGCCAACAGGTCCGCTTGCCGGTCGCTGGCCTCCGCTTCCTCGTTCCTGTCGAGCGAGCGCAGCACATGCGCGAGATCCCGATGCAGTTGGACGTCGTCTGGAACCAAGGCAAGCGCCGCGTGGTAGCTCGCGACGGCTTCCTGCAGTTCGCCCAGTTGCGCCAGCACGTTGCCCAGGTTGGCATGCGCCAGCGCATACGCCGGGTCGATACGCGCCGCGCGGTGAAAACTTTCCGCAGCCCCGGCGACATTGCCCATCGCATGCTGGGCACTGCCCATATTGCAGCAGGCTTCTGCAAGAGCTGGGGCAAGTTCAAGTGCGCGCGCGTAACAGCTGATGGCCGATTCATGCTCGCCAGCGTCTAGCCATGCGTTGCCCAGGTTTCCATGGACCTGGGCGTCATCCGGTGCCAGTTGCACGGCGCGTTGCAAGACCGCCAGCGCATCCTTGCCTTGTACCTGCAAGGCCGTACCGAGAGCGTTCCACGCAAAACCGGACGCGCCATAGCACATGGTCAGCCTGTGTGCGGCATTTTCCATTTCCGCATGGCGGCCGGCCTGATACAGCTCGACGATGTGATCGGCTTCCGCCTGGGTAGGTTCAAGCACTTCGCCCGCCGCTGCCGATTGTGCTCGCAGCAACAAGGCTTGCATACCTTCAGTATGCAGATCGCGCTTGATCGCGTCATCAAGGACCTCGACCGCCGCCGCCGCCTGCCCCGCATGCAGCAATGCTCGCGCGTAAGATAAAATGAACTGGCCCTCCTCGGGGGCGGCCAAGATGGCTGCGCGCAGATAAGGTAGTGCTTTGTTAAAGTAGCCAATCTGGCCAGCGAGCAGGCCCATATTATGATTGGCAATCGCATGCTGTGGCTGGCTATGGATGACGGCAAGATACAGCGTTTCCGCCTCGACAAGACGGCTGGCCTGGTGATGTTCAATCGCCAGCAGCACTGCCGCATCGACGTTCACCGCATGCAAGGCCTTCATGCTGGCGGCACGTCTTGCCAAGGAGCTTTGCGACGGGTCCGCATCGAAGGACTCGGCCGGCAAGCCGGCGCACCAGCGTTGCCACATGGTGCGCAGCGCATTTTCCACGCCCGCTGCTATCAGTACCGGCTGGCCGATGGCGGAGTTGCTCAAGTGCGCGCGCATGCCCATGCGCAGGCTGGCCAGGGCGGCCAGGTCGGCGGAGATGCTCACCCCTTTTTGCAGGAAGTCCGCCTCATCGATGGCGATGAACTGTTCCAGTCCCTGGTGGCCGAGGATCGTCGCGCCGACCCGGCTCGGCAAGGTCCGGCCAACCATGGTCAGCGTCGGCACGCCCATCCAGAGGGCATTCAGGGTAGTCGTGCCGCCCGTGTAGGGCCAGGTGTCGAGGCAGACGTCGACATGCCGGTGCATGGTCAGGTAGTCGCGTACGTTGGTGACAGGATGAAAACTCAAGCGTTCGGCGGCGATGCCCTCTTCATCGAACCAGCCGCGCAGCATGTTGGTGATCTGTTCGCTAGGCATGCCAGCAAGTAACATTTTCGCTGTTGGCACGCCGCGCAGCAGAGTCGACCATAGCGCGATGACGCTGCGGCTCACTTTATTGGCGCGATTGAAGCTGCCGAAGGTGACGTAGCCATTTTCCATTGACGGGGCGGGCTCGATTGCCGGTGCGGCCGGCGATGGCACGTATGGGGCGCTGGCGGGTAATCTGAGTAATTTTTCAGTGAACTGGGCATCGAGCAGTCCGGGCGGTGAATAGTAGCGGTCCGTCAGGAAGTAATCCATCGACTGCATCCCGGTGGTCATCGGATAACCCATCCAGGTCACTTGTAACGGCGCCGGTTTGCGCGCGAAGGCCAGCAGGCGGTTGTAGCCGGTATGGCCGGACAGGTCGATCAGGATATCGATGCGGTCTTTTACGACCTGTTGCGCCAACTCATCATCCGTCAGAGCTCTGACTTGCTGCCACCTGCCGATCACTGCGCGTAAATGACTGGTGATGTGATCGTCGACCATGTTATTGGAATAGATGAAGATTTCCAGGCCGGTCGCGTACATCAAATTTTCCAGCATCGGCGTAATGAAATTGGCCATCGCGTGGTTGTTCAGGTCAGCCGAAACAAAGCCGATGCGCAGCACGCGCTCCGGATCGCGTTCGTTGTCATGCCGCGGCCAGCGTGAACGCAAAGGCATTTCAAATTGCAGGCCGAAGCGCCTGTGCTCTTCAAAGATATCCGCAGGATTGGCAACCGCGCTGTGCGTCAGCGCAAACAGCAGGTTGCTGTGCATATCGTTCCACTCAGGATTGATCCGGATGGCCTGACGACATGCTTCGACGGTCTCCTCGGTCCATCCCAGCTTGCTCAGAGTGGCGCTGAGATTGTTGTGTGCCGCATAAAAATGCGGGTCGTGTTTTATCGTGTTTGAAAAATGGACCAGCGACTCATCTAGCTTTCCCAGTAATAGCAGACTGGTGCCCAGGTTGAAGTGGGCGGAAGCGAAATGCGGGGCAATTTCCAGTGCGCGTTGATATTCCTGCATTGCCAGATGAATCTCGCCCTGGCCCTGCAGGGCCGAACCGATATTATTATGCGCAACGGCGCTATCCCGATCGAGCGCGAGCATCCGGTGATATGTCTCGATGGCTTCATCGAACCTGCCAGCCTGCTGCAGCACGGTTCCCAAACCATTCAGGGTCGGCAGATCGCGAGGATCAAGCAGCAATGCCGCCTGATAGCTGGCGATGGCCTCGTCATTGCGCTTGAGCGTTGCCAGTAGTTCCGCCAGCTTGCGCAAGATCGTGACCGAAGATGGCGCCAGGGAGACAGCATGGCGAAATGCCGCCTCCGCATCGTCGGTTTTACCGCTCAGATACAGTGCATTGCCGATGGTGTAATGAACTTGTGCGTCTCTGGGTAAGGTTGCCTGCAGTTTGCGATAGTCGGCAATGGCCGCCGATATGATCTTGTCAGCCTTGCTTTTGGCTGGAGTTGCCTGTGTTGCCGGAGCCGGTGCTTGCGTGCGCATGGGGGCCTCAGTGCAACTGCAGAAAGAGTGCTGTGCCCATGACAAATGCGCAGCTGAGACGAGTCCTGTTTTTATGCAAAAATTCATCGCCCACCCGCTGCGGACCATCGCCATATGGCCAGACGTAATCGTCGATGATGATCCAGCCGCCCGGCAACACATGACCGCTCCAGGCTTCGACATCGGCGCGCGCCGCTTCATAACTGTGGTTGCCATCGATGTGTAGCACGGCAATGTTTCCACAATATTCGGTCATGCCGAAGCTTTCCGTACTCACCGCGCGCTGCGCGCGATAGTGCAGCGCCGCCTCGGTCGATGGCAGGCGCATGTAATTGATGTCGCCATTGCTGTAAGGTAGTAAATTCATTTCAAACACGCGCAGCGTTTCATCGGCGTCAAAATACTGGACCGAGTCGTCAACCATGCCGCCGGCATCGTTTTGCACCATGTATTCTCTTTTCCATGGATCGATGCACAAGGTCTTGCCGATGCCGTACAAGCGCGCCAGTCGGGATAGCACAAAAGCTGACTTGCCATACGCGCTGCCGATTTCGACAATGTCGCCAGGCACGCTGTAGCGGCCTATTTCACACAGGGCGCCGATCTTTTCATCGTCGCACATGCCTGGAATGATATTGGCATGGCGGAACAGGGCGCTCAGTTGCACGTCCGGCATGGCTGGTTTTGCACTCACGCAGGAGGCCAGCGACAGTGTTTGAGTCAACAATTGATGGCCCAGTTTGCTGGCCGTGCGGTAGCCTGTCAGCTCTTCCTCTGCCGGCGAAGCATTAATCACCGCAATGCCAGGTGCGATCCGGGGCAGGGACTTGTTCAGATAGGCCCAGGCAACGGGATTCGGTGTGTAGATGCCGCCGATATCGTGCTGCTTGATCAGTTCGCCCAAGGCTTGGTCAAAGCCGGCTTCCGTAATATAGGGCAGTACCTCCCATTGGGCATATCGGGTTTTGCTCACATCGTAAGCCAACGACGAAGAACCGATCACGGCCTGCCCGTTGCGCTGACACTGTTCAAGATATTCCAGCGAGCGCACCATGCCTGCTGGAAAGATAAGGACGGGTTTACCCGCGGGGGAGAACTGGCTCATGGAAGTCTTTCGTACTAAAGGATGAGGGGGGGCATGCCTGGGTGGCATGCCGTCAGGCTGTCCGTATCAATTGCACAATCTGTTCGAGCTGCGCTGTACTCAGGCCGGGATACATGGGCAGGCAGATGACCTGACTGGCCATGCGCGATGCGTTTGGCAGATTGGCGCTGGCTGCCGAAGGCATGCCGCGATACATGGGAAAGTTACTGATCAGGGGGTAAAAATAACGACGCGCAAAGATACTGGCATCGCGCATTTTCTGAAACAGGGCGTCGCGGCTGAGCGGGTAGTCTTGCTGTACCAGAATTGGGAAATAAGCATGGTTGGTCACCGTGCCTTCAGGTGGCGCCGGGCATTCGATGCCGCTTATCGTGGCAAGGCCTGAGCGATACATTGCGTCAATGCTGGCGCGTTGCTGCAGCGCCTGGTCTATTGTTTTCAACTGCAGCAAGCCGAGAGCGGCACTGACCTCATTCATTTTGCCATTGATGCCAGCGGCGACCACGGTCACTTCGTCGACAAAGCCAAAATTCTTCAAATGATCGATGTGGCGTTTCGTCTTTGCATCGGGAGAAACGATGGCTCCCCCTTCGAAGGTATTGAATACCTTGGTCGCATGAAAACTCAATACTGACAAATCACCTTGATTCATTACGCTGCTACCGCCACTGTGCACGCCGAATGCATGTGCGGCGTCATAGATGACTTTCAATCCATAGTTGCTGGCGATCGTTTCAATTTGCTCCACATCGCAGGGATGGCCATAGCAGTGGACCGGCATGATGGCTGTTGTTTGCGGCGTGATAGCAGCTTCGATCTTTGCCGGGTCCATATTGAAACTGCCTGGCGCGATGTCGATGAACACCGGCGTGATGCCGTTCCACAGGAGCGAGTGCGCGGTCGCCACGAAAGAATAGGGCGTGGTGATCACTTCGCCTGTAATGCGCAAAGCTTGTAGCGCCGTCATCAATGCCAGCGTACCGTTCGCAAACAGCGAAATGTGTTTGACGCCAAGATAGTCAGCCAGGGCCTGTTCCAGTTGCTGATGAAACGGACCCCCGTTGGTCAGGATTTTATTGGCCCATATCTCTTGCAGATAAGGTAAAAAATCTTCCAGCGGTGGCAGCGTTGGCTGCGTCACATAAATGGGGGGATTTTCACCAATGGGTTTCATATGCGTCCTTCAGATCTTTTTCTATACGGATGAAGACAGCTGCGATCCATGCTCAGACGCTGTCCAGGTATTTTTTATTGCGATATGTTGCGTGAGTGGTTACACCGTGCCAGGCCCTGTCATGCTGAAAAGCCGTCATTGAAGAGGGCCGCGCCTTTCGGTGATATTGCGTTACCTGGTCTGGTAAAAACACCAAGTCCATAATGGGGGCTTATTCAAGCTTGCTCGTCGGCCGGTTTGGCAAGCTCTTCCATGGCGCTTGCCTCGAACGAAATTGGCTGATCGCTGGCACACCAGCGCCGCCACATGGTGCGCAGTGCAACTTCCAGGCCCTTTGCAATTAGTGTCGGCTGTCTGATCGCGGAGTTGGTCATGCGGTCGCGCATGTGCATGCGTAAACCGGCCAGCACACTCATATCCTCGGCAAACTTGCGGCCTTTCCGCAGAAAATCGTCTTCGCTGTAGGCGATAAAATCGGTTAAGCCGGCATGTGCAAGGATCGACGCTGTCACGTAGCCCGGCAATGTCGGTCCGACCATGGTCAGGGTGGGCACTCCCATCCACAAGGCATGAAGTCCGGTCGTGCCGCTGGTGTAGGGATAGGTGTCGAGACACAAGTCGACCGTGGCGTGGAGGGCAAGATAATCACGAATATTCGTATGTGTATGGAAGGTGAGCCGTTTGGCATCAATCCCATCGCGGACGAACCATGCCCGCACCATATCGCTGGTGTGCTTGTTCGGCATCGCAGCGAGCACCATTTTTGCACTCGGAACCAAGCGCAGCAATGTTGACCAGCGGGCAATGGTTGCCCGATTCAGCTTGCCAGCACGGTTGAAGCTGCCGTAAGTGATGTAGCCCTTCTCAATGGATGGGGCAGTACTGACCGGCGGTGATTCCGGGGACGGAAGAAAAGGAGCTGCGGCCGGCAGACGTACCAATTTCTCGGTGAACTGATTATCGAGTTTGCCCGGCGGTGAATAATAGCGATCAGTGAGGTAGTAGTCCATCGCCTGCAAGCCAGTCGTCCCGGGATAACCGATCCAGCTCACCTGCAGCGGCGCCGCCTTGCGCGCAAAAGTGGGCAGGCGGTTGAAGCCGGTGTGGCCCGACAGGTCGATCAGGATGTCGATGGCGTCGCTGGTGATCAGCTGCGCCAGCTCCGCATGGCTCAGTTTTTCAACCTGGCGCCAGACCGCGAACAGACCGTGCAGGTGCCGGCTGACATGGTCATCGTGAAAGCTGTTGGCGTAGGCCACGATTTCCACCTGCCGGGATAGGCTCAAGTATTCGAGGATGGGCGTGATGAAATGGGCTACCGCATGGTTATGCAAGTCGGCGGAAACAAAACCGATGCGCAGGCGGCGCTCGGGATCGCGCACGTTGGTGTGTTGTGGCCAGGCGCCGCGCAGCGGTGCTTCGACTCGCTCGCCAAAACGCAGGTGTTCGGCAAACAGCGCGGCGGCATCCACATGCTCGCTATGGCTCAGGTAGAACAGCAGGTTGCTATGCAGCTCATCCCAATCGGGATTGCTCTTCAGCACTTGGCGGCAGTGAGCGATGGCTTCGTTGATACGGCCAAGTCTGTTCAGGGTGCCATTGAGATTGAGATGTGATTGATATGCTTGCGGGTCGAGTTTGATGGATGTCGCGTAGCTTTTGGCTGCCTCATCCATCTGACCTGATTCCATCTGGCAAGTGCCCAGGTTGAAGTGGATGGCGGCGTGCCTGGGGTTCATTTCGAGGGCGCGTCGGTAACTTTGCATGGCGATGCTCCTTTGCCCCAGGGCTTGCATGACCACGCCAATATTGCAATGGGCGATAGGGTTATTGGGCATCAGTGCCAGCAACTGCTGGAAAGCCGCGAGGGCCTGGTCGAGCTTGCCGTTTTCCTGCAAGGCCACGCCCAGGTTGTGCAGGGCGTCCGTATTCTTGGGTTCCAGCAAGAAAACCGCCTGGTAGATGACGATAGCCTGTTCCGTGCGTCGTGTTTCCCGCAGCAGGTCTGCGTAGTGCAGCAATGGCGCTACGACTGAGGGAGCGAGTTCGATGGCGCGCCGGTAGGCCGCCTCGGCATCGGCCGCCTGGCCGATGGCATGCAAGCTGCGCCCCCACCCGTGGTAGTGCGCCGCGACGTGCGGGAGATATTGCACGGCCGCGCCGTAGCGGGCAGCTGCTTGCTGGTAGCGGCCCAGCTTGTACAGCACGTCGGCCAACCCGCCATGCGCCAGGGCGCAGTCGGGATCGCTTGCCAGCGCCCGCTCATAGCTGAGGATTGCCTGCTCATGCTGCCCCATCGCAAGCTGTACATCGCCAATTGCGCGATGAATTTCAGCGGCGTCCGGAGCAAGCGTCAGCGCATGACGATAGCTGGTTTCAGCAGCCTTGAATTGCCGCTGCAGCTGCAGTATGTCGCCCAAGCCCATGTGCGCCACGGCATGGGCGGGATCCATTTTCAGCACCTCGCGATAGCAGTCGGCCGCTTCCGGGAGATGGCCTTGGGCCTGTAAGGCATCGCCCAGGCGGCTGAACGCTTCTGTAAAGGCAGGCTGGATTTCCAATGCCCGGACATACGATCCGACGGCCAGGTCCAGTTGGCCGATCGCCAGTTGGGCATTGCCAAGGTGCAGATGCGCTTCGGCGTCGTCCGGCGCCAGGTCCACCGTCTTGTGCAATGCCGGCAGCGCATCTTTGCCCTGCAGCTGCAAGGCCATGCTCAGCACGCTCCAGGCAAAGGCCGATGCCGGATAGCGCTCGAGCAAGGCACGGGTTGCGCTTTCCATTTGCGCATGTTCGCCGTTTTCATACAACTGGGCGACATGATCGATTTCCAGTTGCATCGGCTGCTGCGCGGCATTTTGGGGCGATGCTGTGTTATCGGTAGCGTGCATGGGAGCGATATGGTAAGTGCCAGACTGAATTGTAACGGTTAGAAGTGCATTAGAGAAACTTCTTCGCATGGCGCGAATCAAAAACAGCGTGGAAACCATCAGGTGTCCACGCTGTTTTATAGGCATAAATGATGCCGGGGTCTTACATATTTGGATAATTCGGTCCGCCGCCGCCTTCCGGTGTGACCCAGACGATGTTTTGCGTCGGGTCCTTGATGTCGCAGGTCTTGCAGTGCACGCAGTTTTGCGCATTGATCTGCAGGCGTTCGGCGCCGTCGTCGTTCTTCACGAACTCGTACACGCCGGCGGGACAGTAGCGCGCTTCCGGACCCGCATACATGGCCAGGTTGACGTCGACGGGCACGCTGGCGTTCTTCAAGGTCAGATGGATCGGCTGGTCTTCCGCGTGGTTGGTGTTCGAGATGAAGACGGACGACATCTTGTCGAAGGTCAGCTTGCCATCGGGTTTCGGATACACGATCTTTTTCGACTGGGCCGCCGGTTTCAGGCATTCGTGGTCGCCATGCGTGTGGTGCAGGGTCCAGGGCGCCTTGCCGCGGAAGAGGATCTGGTCGATGCCCGTCATCAGGCTGCCCAGGTACAGGCCCTTCGACAGCCAAGGCTTGACGTTGCGCGCCACGTGCAGCTCTTCATGCAGCCAGGATTGTTCAAACGCGACAGGGTAGCTGGACAGTTCGTCGTGCTGGCGCTGTTCGCCCAGCGCGCCGAAGGCCGCGTCCGCCGCCAGCATGCCGCTCTTGATGGCCGCGTGGCTGCCCTTGATGCGGCTCATGTTCAAAAAGCCTGCATCGCAGCCGATCAGCGCGCCGCCGGCGAACACGAGCTTTGGCAACGATTGCAGGCCGCCGGCCGTGATCGCGCGCGCGCCGTACGAAATGCGCTTGCCGCCTTCGAAGAACTTGCGGATTTCCGGATGGGTTTTATAACGCTGGAATTCCTCGTACGGCGACAGGTACGGGTTTTCGTAGTTCAGGCCCACCACATAACCGACCATGACCTGATTGTTTTCCAGGTGGTACAGGAAGGAGCCGCCATAGGTCTTCGCGTCCAATGGCCAGCCCGTCGAGTGGATCACCAGGCCCGGCTGGTGCAGGGCAGGGTCGATTTCCCACAATTCCTTGATGCCGATGCCGTACGATTGGGGATCCTTGCCGGCGTTCAAGTCATACTTTGCCATCAGCTGCTTGCCCAGGTGACCGCGCGCGCCTTCGGCGAACAGGGTGTACTTGGCGTGCAATTCCATGCCCAGCTGGAAGTCGGGACCCGGTTCGCCATCGCGCTTGACGCCCATATTGCCGGTCGCCACGCCTTTCACGGAGCCGTCGTCGTTGTAGAGGATTTCCGCGGCAGGGAAGCCCGGGAAGATTTCCACGCCCAGGTTTTCCGCCTGCTGGCCCATCCAGCGCACCACATTGCCCAGCGAGACGATGTAGTTGCCGTGGTTTTCAAAGCAGGCCGGCACGGCGAAGTTCGGCGTTTTATACGCTTTGGTTTCCGTCAGGAACAGGATGCGGTCTTCCGTCACTGCCGTGTTCAGGGGCGCGCCCAGTTCTTTCCAGTTCGGTATCAGTTCAGTCAGCGCTTTCGGGTCCATGATAGCGCCGGACAGGATATGCGCGCCCAGTTCGCCGCCTTTTTCCAGCACGCAGACGGACACTTCCTGGCCCTTTTCAGCGGCCAGCTGCTTCAGGCGGATGGCCGCCGCCAAGCCTGCGGGGCCGCCGCCGACGATCACCACGTCATACTCCATGGTGTCGCGCGGTCCGTACTGTTCAACTAAGTTATTAGGCTGTGTCATGGTCTCGATTGTTAGTCACTAAATGGGTGGGTGAGGAATCTTCGGATATATTTAAGCACGAGTGTGCTTGTTTTTGGCGAGGATTGCAACTTTGGCGCCATTTTGCGTGACATTGCCCCTCGCCGCAATCTAAATCCAGCCATTTTGTGTAATGATGGCGTTTACCTTTGCTCAAGTGTGACGCAGGGTATTTTGCCCCTGTGCCAGTGGCACGGTGTAAAGTGTTGTCTAAAATAAAACAGGAGTAGCTCGTGGGCATAGAAGTCAATTTCGAGGGCAAGATTGCCCTGATTACCGGCGCATCGAGCGGCCTCGGCGCGCGCTTTGCGAAAGTGCTGGCCCAGGCCGGCGCGCAGGTCGTGCTGGCGTCGCGCCGCACCGAACGCCTGAAGGAGTTGCGCGCCGAAATCGAAGCCGATGGCGGCGCCGCGCACGTGGTGTCGCTCGACGTGACCGACTTCGCCAGCATCAAGTCGGCCATCGCGCATGCGGAAACGGAAGCGGGCCCTATCGATATCCTCGTCAACAATTCCGGTGTCTCCACCACGCAACGCCTGGTCGACGTCACGCCCGAAGATTATTCGTTCGTGATGGACACCAACCTGCGCGGATCGTTCTTCGTGGCCCAGCAGACGGCCAAGCGCATGATCGCGCGCGCCAAGGGCGACCCGAAGAAACAGCACCGCATCATCAATATCGCCTCGATGGCCGGCTTGCAGGTGCTGCCGCAGATCGGCGTGTATTGCATGAGCAAGGCGGGCATGGTGCACATGACGCGCGCCATGGCCGTGGAGTGGGGCAAGTATGGCATCAACACCAACGCCATCTGCCCCGGCTATATTTCCACGGAAATCAATGAGGATTACTTCGCCACCGAGCAGGGCAAGAAGCTGATCGAAATGTTGCCGAACAAGCGCCCGGGCAAGCCGGAAGACCTCGACGGCCTGCTATTGCTGCTGGCGGGCGAGGATTCGCATTTCATCAATGGCGCGATTATCTCCGCCGATGGCGGCATGAGCACGTTTTAACGTTCCGAACCCGCAGTGAACATGATGAGCAACACACTGGACGTATCTTACGCGCCCGGCCGTCGAGCAGGTGCCTGCCTTGACGTACAGGCATTTGAACCTGGCAAGGCGACATGCGCATGAAGCTTGCGATCATGCAGCCCTATCTGTTCCCCTACATCGGGTATTTTCAGCTTGTTGCGGCCGTGGATAAATTCGTCTTTTACGATGACGTCAACTTCATCAAGAATGGCTGGATCAACCGCAACCGGCTGCTGTTGGCTGGTGAAGTGCGTTACATCACGGTGCCGCTGCGGGCAGCCAGTCCTTTCCTGAAAATAAATCAGATCGCGACGCAAGGCAGCGGACCGTGGCAAAAGAAAATGGCAGAATCGTTGCGGCACTCCTATCGAAAAGCCCCTTTCTTCGAAAAAATCAGTGCCATTTTTTCGGAAGTTATTTTTGCGCAGTATGACAATATCGCTGACATGGCGAAGCATAGCGTACTGTCGATAGCGCAATATTTACAGCTCGATACCGACTTTGTGCTGTCTTCCGCAGTATATGGCAACACTCACCTGCACAGTGCCGAGCGGGTGATCGACATTTGTATAAGGGAACAGGCAAGTTGCTATTACAATCTGCCCGGTGGCCGGCAATTGTATGATGCCGCTGCTTTCGCCAGCCATGGCATTGACTTGCATTTCATTGAAACAAAGATCGAGCCTTATGACCAGGCGAAGGCTGCTTTTCAGCCTGGCTTGTCGATGCTCGATGTGCTGATGTTCAACGATGTGGCGACAGTAAAAGCCATGTTATCCGACCTTGCGGCGAAGCGATGAACATGGCCATTGGCGGGTATTTTGAGCTTGAGCTGCCCGAGCCCAGACCGTTCCTGTACCCGATGGCATATCAATTCCAGTCGGCAAGGGCGGCTTTCCTTGCCCTGTTGCGCGCCGGACGGCCTTCGCGGGTATTCATGCCGTATTACCTCTGCGATTCAATGCTGCTGTCGCTGGAAAAAGCGGGGGTCGAGTGTGTCTTTTATTCCATGGACGCCGGGTTCAATATCTGTGACGACATTGATTTGCGCGCAACAGACTGGCTTTTGTATGTCAATTATTTTGGCGTTTGCGGCAACAGCATCGACAGGCTGCGCGCCAGGTATGCTCCTCGCCAACTGGTCCTCGATCACTCCCAGGCGTTTTATGCCGCGCCCCGTGACTGCCTTGCTACGATTTATTCGCCACGCAAGTTTTTTGGCGTGCCTGACGGCGGCTTGCTGCTTACCGCGTTGCCGGTCTGCGAGGCGCAGGGCATGGACCAGGGATCGCTGGCGCGGGCCAGCTCCGGACTGACGCGCCTGGCGCAAACAGCGGAGGCCGGCTATGCCGCCTACCAGGAGGCGGAAGCCTCGCTGGAGCAGTGCGAACCACTTGAGATGTCGCAACTGAGCCGGCGCATCCTGCACAGCGTGGACATCGAGGCCGCACGGATGCGGCGCAACGCCAACTTCGCGTTCCTGCACCAGCAACTGGGAAGCTGCAATGCGCTTGCGCTTGACTTGGACAGCATTGATGGTCCGCTGTGTTATCCCTTGCTTGCCGACGCCACCGATTTGCGTGCCCATCTGATACGTGAAAGAATCTTCGTGGCGACCTACTGGCCGGAAGTCGCAAGCCGTGTCGGCATGCTCAGTCAAGA
Organism: Janthinobacterium sp. PAMC25594; assembly: GCF_019443505.1. NCBI lineage: Bacteria > Pseudomonadati > Pseudomonadota > Betaproteobacteria > Burkholderiales > Oxalobacteraceae > Janthinobacterium > Janthinobacterium sp. PAMC25594. The sequence continues at coordinate 1,186,263 of NZ_CP080377.1, read as the reverse complement.
GCGCGAATGGGTGCGGAATTTATTGCCGCTGCCTTGCGATCATCGTTACGGGCTGGCTGAGATGCAGCGCATCGCGCAAACCTGCCTGCCTTTTTTATCTGGCGGCTGATTTACTATTGTTGGAGTCAATGTGAATATTCATGGAAAAATTGTTACCTTGCGCGCTCCGGAAGTGGCCGATATTGCGCAATTACATCAATGGAGCAACGATCCCGAGATCTGGAGCATGTTGGGCGGATGGCATTTTCCATTTTCAAGCCGTTCGACGGAAGATTGGGTGCGTAGCCGGAAGGACAATAATTTGACCGATCATGTTTTCTGCATTGATACCGCAGAGCACGGATTGATTGGCACAGCCAATATCATTAATATTGACTGGAAAAACAAGACCGCTTTCCATGGAATGATGATAGGGCAGCAGAATATCCGCGGCAAGGGCTATGCTCTGGATGCCCTATTTTCCATCATGCGCTACGCATTCATGGAGCTCGGCCTGAACCGGCTTGATGGCGACATGATTGAATACAATGAACGCTCAATCAAGTTTTACATAGAAAAAGGCGGCTGGAAACATGAAGGAATACGCCGGAAATGGTTCTATAAAAATGGTACATATCATGACAAGGTGATCGTCGGTGTGACCAAAGACGATTATCTCGCCCTGATGGAAATGAACCCATACTGGGGTTGATTCCTCATGATCGTCTTGGGATAGGCTCTTAAACTTGCCAGCTCAGTCCCACCAGCTTGTGCACCAGTTCGGACGACGTCGCGGCGGCGAATTTGCGCATCAGCTTGGCGCGGTGCATTTCCACCGTGCGGGGGCTGAGGTCGATCTGGCGGGCGATGACCTTGCTGGTCTTGCCTTCCACCAGCAGGGCGGCGATTTCGCGCTCGCGCGGCGTCAACTGGGCCGTCACGGGGCGTTTCTCGCTGACATCCTCGAACGTCCAGATGCCGGCCCCCAGTGGCTGGCCCGGCAGCATGGCGTGGCCCGTCACATGGCACCAGAACAATTCACCATTACTGCGGCGCATGATGCGCTCGTCCGAATAGCGGCCCTTGGCGTTCATGATGGGGATGATGCGGTCACCCGTGCGCAGGAATTCGTCGTGCGTGGGGTAGAGTACTTCGAAGGACTGGTCGTCGAGCTGGGCGCGCGCATAGCCGAACATGTCCGCCAGCGCTTCGTTGCAGCTGCGCATGATGCGGTTTTCCGACATGCACATGCCCACGGGCGCGTGCAGGAAGATGCTTTCATAATCGATGGCTGACGCGGCGTTCATCTGATACGTATCACTCTCACAGTGGGATTGCTGGCACGGCGCCGGTAGTTCTACGGTATTGTACTTTCCACTCGCGTATTTTATGCTGAGTCGCTGCCTGAGTCATGGACTCAAGACCAAAGCTTAACAAAAGATAGAGGGACACCCATGAATAAAGTTTATCCTGACGCCGCCTCGGCGCTGGCCGGTATCGTCCAAGATGGCCAGACCATCGCCGTCGGCGGCTTCGGCCTGTGCGGCATTCCCGAAGCCCTGATCGGCGCCTTGCGCGATTCGGGCGTGACGGGCCTGACGGCCATTTCCAACAACGCCGGCGTGGACGGCTTCGGCCTGGGCCAGTTGCTGACCACGCGCCAGATCAAGAAAATGATCGCCTCCTACGTGGGCGAAAACAAGGAATTCGCGCGCCAGTACCTGGCCGGCGAGCTGGAACTGGAATTCACGCCGCAGGGCACCCTGGCCGAAAAACTGCGCGCCGGTGGCGCCGGCATTCCCGCCTTCTTCACCAAGACGGGCGTGGGCACCATCGTTGCCGACGGCAAGGAACTGCGCGAATTCGACGGCGAACAATACGTGATGGAACGCAGCCTGGTGGCTGACGTATCGTTGGTGAAAGCCTACATGGCCGACCGTGCCGGCAATTTGGTTTACCGCAAAACGGCGCGCAATTTCAATCCCAACGTGGCCATGGCGGGCAAGATCACCATCGTCGAAGTGGAAAAACTGGTCGAAGTGGGCGATATCGACCCGGACCAGGTGCACACCCCCAGCATCTTCGTGCACCGCATCGTGGTCAACGCGAACCCGGAAAAACGCATCGAGCAGCGCACCGTGCGCACTGAAGCATAAAAAAGAATACGGAGATAATCATGGCTTGGACGAGAGATGAAATGGCCGCGCGCGCGGCAAAGGAATTGCAGGATGGCTTTTATGTGAACCTGGGCATCGGCTTGCCGACCCTGGTGGCCAACTATGTGCCGGACAATATGGAAGTGTTTTTGCAGTCGGAAAACGGGTTATTGGGCATCGGCCCTTTCCCCACCGACGCGGAAGTCGATGCCGACCTGATCAACGCTGGCAAGCAGACAGTGACGGCCTTGCCCGGCGCCGCCTACTTCAGCTCGGCTGACTCATTCGGCATGATTCGTGGCGGCAAGATCAACCTGGCCATCCTGGGCGCCATGCAGGTGTCGGAAAAGGGCGACCTGGCGAACTGGATGATTCCAGGCAAGATGGTCAAGGGCATGGGCGGCGCGATGGACCTGGTCGCCGGTGTCAAGCGCGTCGTGGTGCTGATGGAGCACGTGGCCACGGCCAAGGACGGCACGACGTCGCATAAATTGCTGAAACAGTGCGACTTGCCGCTGACGGGCGTGGGCGTGGTCGACGTCATCATCAGCGACCTGGGCGTCATCGACGTGACGGAAAACGGCTTGAAGCTGGTGGAACTGGCGCCGGGCGTGACCAAGGAGCAGGTGCAGGCGGCCACGGGCGCTGAGCTGGACGTTTCCGCCGTATAAGCGGAACATAAGCGGATTGTCGTATTGAAGCAGGGCGGACAGCGATGTCCGCCCTTTTTTTATGCGCCCGCCTTGCCGCGCAAGCCGTCGAGGCTGTAGGCGCCGGCGCCCGCTGCCGCGAAGTACAGGAAGGTGAAGCAGTACATCACGGCCATTTCGCCGCCGTTCAGGATCGGCAGGAAGGCGCTTGGCGCGTGCATCAGAAAATAGGCCACGGCCATCTGGCCCGACAGGATGAAAGCGACGGGACGCGTGAACAGGCCGAGCAGCAACAGGGCGCCGCCCACCAGTTCCAGCACGCCGGCCGCGCCCATCAGGGAAAACAGTTGCAAGCCGTCGAACATGGCCACGTGCGGCACGCCGAACAGCTTGGCCGTGCCGTGCTGGATGTAGAGGAAGCCGAGGATGATGCGCAGCAGGCCCAGCAAGCGTGGGGACCAGGTGGCGTAAAGGGCGGGCGAGAGGGACATGGCGTACTCCATTCAAAAAGTGGATGGTTCGGTGTCAGGCTTGCATTAACGCAATGTCATTATGCGCGAGCCTGGCGGCGAACAGGTGACAGCACTGTAATGGTTTTCCAGGCATTGATCATCATGATAAATATTGATGCATGATTTACTGTGGGTTGATGATGCGCTAAAACCCGCGCACAATGAAAAAAGCCCTGCGGATCGCTCCGCAGGGCTTTTCAATGTTGAGTACCGCTTTACTTGACGATATTCACGCTCGGTGCGACGTAGGCGTCGTCGGTCGGGTGGGTGGGATGGGCCAGCTCGCTGTGCAGCTTGTCCATGTCCAGTTCTTTTTCCCATTTCGACACGACGATGGTGGCTACGCCGTTGCCGATAAAGTTGGTCAGCGCGCGGCATTCGCTCATGAAGCGGTCGATGCCCAGGATCAGCGCCATGCCGGCCACGGGAATCGTCGGCACCACGGCCAGGGTCGCGGCCAAGGTGATGAAGCCGGCGCCCGTGATGCCGGACGCGCCTTTCGAGGTCAGCATCGCCACGCCCAGGATGGTCAGTTCCTGCCAAATGGTCAGGTCCGTGTTGGTTGCCTGTGCTACAAACAGGGCAGCCATGGTCATGTAGATATTGGTGCCGTCCAGGTTGAACGAGTAGCCGGTAGGCACGACTAGGCCGACCACCGGTTTGGAGCAACCCAGGCGCTCGAGTTTTTTCATCAGGGCCGGCAGCGCCGATTCCGACGAGCTCGTGCCCAGCACGATCAGCAGTTCTTCCTTGATGTACAGCAAGAAGCGGCCGATGGAGAAGCCCGTGTACTTGGCGATCAGGCCCAGCACGACGAAGATGAACAGGAAGCAGGTCAGGTAGAACGAACCCATCAGTTTAGCCAATGGAATCAGCGAAGCCAGGCCGTATTTGCCGATGGTGAAGGCCATCGCGCCGAACGCGCCGATCGGTGCGACTTTCATGATGATGTTGACCATGCCGAAGATGGCATGCGACAGGTCGTCGATCAGCTTGGTGACCGGACGGCCGCGCTCGCCCAGCAGGGACAGCGCGAAGCCGAACAGGATGGCGATCAGCAGCACTTGCAGGATGTCGCCTTTGGCGAAGGCGTCAACGAAGGTCTTCGGGATGATGTTCATCAGGAAGTCCACCGTCGACAGGCCTTCGGCGTGCGTGTATTGCGCGATCGACTTGGCGTCCAGGTGGGCGGGATCGGCGTTGAAGCCGGCGCCCGGTTTCAGGATATTGGCTACCAGCAAGCCGATGCCCAGCGCGAAGGTGGAGACCACTTCAAAGTACAGCAGCGCCTTGCCGCCTACGCGGCCGATCTTCTTGACGTCCTGCATGCCGGCAATGCCGGAGACCACGGTACAGAAGATCACGGGGGCGATGATCATCTTGATCAGTTTGATAAAGCCGTCACCCAGCGGTTTCATGTCGACGGCGTTCGACGGGTAGAACACCCCCAGCAGCACGCCGGCCACGATGGCGAACAGCACCTGGACATACAGGATTTTATAGAATGGTTTTTTCACGAGTGGTCTCCTCTTGCGGGTTGATGCTGCGATCATCCGCCCATTGCCGGGCCGGCTCAATTGTGGATAACCGCAGATATGCAGTTTCGCTATATCGGGTATTGCGCCATGGCGAACGTGCGAGTGCTGTGCTGCGGTGCAGCATTTCAGGCGCGCGCTTGGAGCATTGCCCGCGCTGCGTTACACTGCCGTAGCGTCGCGCGCGGGACACCCGGCAGAAGGCAGGAAGCGGTGCTCTTTTTATATCAAATAAGGAATTGGCATGATCGAAGCGAGCATCAAATCCGTCCAGTGCATCTCCCCCGCAGGCTTGCATACCATGTCGTACAAGGAGTGGGGCGCGGCGGACAATCCGAACGTGCTCGTCTGCGCCCATGGCGTGACGCGCGTGGCGGACGACTTCGACAACCTGGCGCGCGCCATGGCCAGCGATTACCGCGTCATCTGCCCCGATGTGGTGGGGCGCGGGCGCTCGGGCTGGCTGGCCAATCCGCAGTTTTACCGCGTGCCGCAATATGTGAGCGACATGGTGACCCTGCTGGCACGCGTGCTGGCCAACGGCGAGCGTCAGACGGTGGACTGGTTCGGCACCTCGATGGGCGGCTTGATCGGCCTGGGCCTGGCATCGTTGCCGAACAGCCCGATCAGCAAGCTGGTCTTGAACGATATCGGCCCGACCCTGGCGCCGGAAGCCTTGCAGCGCATCGGCGACTACATCGGCCAGGACTTGCGTTTTGATACCTTCGAGCAGGGCGCCAGGTTTGTGCGCGACGTGTCCGCCAGCTTCGGCCCGCACACGGACGCGGAATGGCATAAACTGGCAGTGGATGTGTTGCGCCAGGATAAGGATGGCCACTGGCGCCGCCACTATGATATGGGACTGGCCATGCCGTTCCGCTCGGCCACGCCGGAATCGGCGGCCAGCGACGAAGCCATGCTGTGGGCCGCGTATGATGCCGTGCGCTGCCCCACCTTGCTGGTGCGCGGGTCGGAATCCGACTTGCTGTCGCACGCGACGGCGCAGATCATGCTGGGCCGCGGCCCGAAGGCGCAGCTGGTGGAAATCGCCGGCGTGGGCCATGCGCCCACCTTCGTGCACGACGACCAGATCGCCATCGCGCGCAAGTTTTTGCTGGGCAAGTAACCAGGCAACAAGCAACACCGCTGTACAGATTTTGAAACAACCGAAAGAAGAAGCATGGAAATTACACGACTGCACGTAGGCAAACGCCTCTCCGAAGTAGCCATACACAACAACACCATCTACCTGGCTGGCCAGATCGCCGAAGACACCACGCAAGATATCGTCGGCCAGACGCGCGAAGTGCTCGGTCACGTCGACCGTTTGCTGATGGAAGCGGGCAGCGACAAGACCTGCATCCTGTCGTGCCAGATCTACATCGCCGACATGAAAGACTTCGACGGCATGAATGAAGTATGGGATGACTGGGTGGCGTCAAGCCACACGCCGCCGCGCGCCACCGTCGAGGCGAAGCTGGCCAATCCGGCATGCCTGGTTGAAATCGTCATCATCGCTGCAGAGCGCTAAGTTATCTGGTTTTTCAGTTTATAAGGCATTACATGGTTTCCATCTCGGCCCCGAACAGCGTCACCTCGGAACAACTGGTAGAGGGCTTGAGTGCGCCGGACAGCGCGCGCGTGCTGGACGCGCTCGCGTATGCCACCGAAGCGTATGGCGACAAGCAGACCTTTGCCGGCCGTTCCGCGCTGGAATTCGCCATCGGCGTGGCCAACACCCTGGCTTTCCTGCGCAGCGATGCGGAAACGCGCATCGCCGGCCTGATGTTCGAGCTGACCCTGCTGGACCCGGATACGGCGGCCGATATCGAGCCGCGCTTCGGCAAGCAGGTATGCGACCTGGCGACAGGCGTGCGCCAGCTGATCCGTTTGCGCGCGCTGACCCAGGCGCAGCACGGCAGCGCTGCCGGTCGCGGCAAGAATGCGGCGCAGCAAGCCGTGGCCCAGGTGGAAACCTTGCGCAAGATGCTGCTGGCGATGGCTTCCGACATGCGTGTCGTGCTGGTGCGCCTGGCCGCTTGCGTGACGACCTTGCGCTATTTCGCCGAACTAAAACTGTTCAACGAAATGACGCGCGAATACGGCAAGGAAACGCTGGATTTGTACGCGCCGCTGGCCAACCGCCTCGGTATCTGGCAGCTGAAGTGGGAACTGGAAGATTTATCGTTCCGCTTCATCGAGCCGGAAGCGTATAAACGCATCGCCAAGATGCTGGAAGAAAAGCGCATGATGCGCGAGGGCTTTGTTTCCTCGGCGATTCTGCGCCTGCAGACGGAACTGGCGTCGGCCGGTATCCAGGCGGAAGTATTTGGCCGCCCGAAACACATTTACAGCATCTGGAACAAGATGCGCGGCAAGGAACTCGATTTCACGGCCCTGTACGACGTGCGCGCCTTCCGCGTCATCGTTTCCGACGTGAAAACTTGTTACACGGTGCTGGGCGTGGTCCACAATATCTGGACCCCCATCCCGAAAGAATTCGACGATTACATTTCCCGGCCGAAACCGAATGGGTATCAGTCGCTGCACACGGTGGTGACGGCCGAGGATGGCCGCCCGCTGGAAGTGCAAATCCGCACCAATGAAATGCACAGCTTTGCCGAATACGGCGTGGCCGCGCACTGGCGCTACAAGGAAGAGGGCGGCTCGAACTTTGCCGGCCAGAAATACGACGAGAAAATCGCCTGGCTGCGCCAGTTGCTGGCGTGGAAGACGGAAGTGGCCGACGCCGTCGTGGGCCAGGAAGAAATCCAGCGCGAATGGGTGGAAAAGCTCAAATCGGCGACCCTGGACGACCGCATCTTCGTCATGACGCCGCAGGCGCGGGTGCTGGAATTGCCCGTGGGCGCCACGCCCGTCGATTTTGCCTATCACCTGCACACGGATGTGGGCCACCGCTGCCGCGGCGCCAAGGTCGACGGCATCATGGTGCCCCTGAATACGCAATTAAAGAATGGCCAGACCTGCGAAATCATCACGGCCAAGGGGGCGCCGGGCACGGCCGGTCCATCGCGCGACTGGCTGGGCGCCGGCTATGCCGTCAGCACGCGCACGCGTTCCAAAATTCGTGCCTGGTTCCACGCCATCGACATGCAGGAAACCCTGGCCCATGGCCGCGCGCTGGTGGAGAAATCCTTGCAGCGCGAAGGCAAGACGGCCGTCAATCTGGAAGCGCTGGCGCAAAAGCTGGGCTTTGCGAAAGTCGACGAACTGTTCCTGTCGGTGGGCAAGGATGAATTCAGCCTGCGCCACGTGGAGCAGGCGCTGCACGACAATGGCGAAGTGGTGGTGCCGGAAGACGCCGTGCTGGTGGGTAAAAGCCGCGCCTCCAGCGTGGAGCAGGGCGCCAAGTCCGGCGTGCTGGTGGTGGGCACCGAGGGCTTGATGACGGTGCTGGCCAAGTGCTGCAAACCGGCGCCGCCGGACAGTATCGTCGGCTTCGTCACGCGCGGCAAAGGCGTGTCGATTCACCGCGCCACCTGCAAGAACTTCGAGGAAATGCGCGCCAAGTCGCCCGAGCGCGTGATTTTTACCGAGTGGGGCAGCACGGGCGGGCACGATACCGTGTATCCGGTCGACGTCTTCATTCTCGCCGGCGACCGCCAGGGCTTGCTGCGCGACATTTCCGAAATCTTTTCGCGAGAGAAAATCAACGTGATCGGCGTCAACACTCAAAGCGCCAAGGGCCAGGCCCGCATGACGTTTACGGCCGAGATCAGCTCGACGGCGCAGCTGTTGAAGGCGCTGAATGTGATTAAGGATGTCAGTGGCGTGTTGGAAGCCCGACGGAGTTAGCTAAATTTAACCCCGAGCGCAGAGGCCGGGGTCGTACCCTCAGGGACTCGGCGTCCCCGTACGACCCCAGTATTTGCCGTTGGGTTCAATCAGTGTGTTTTGTCACCCTGATGCAACCCCGCCATCGCCGCCGTCTCCGGCTGCAAGGTAATGTGATCGATCCCATGCTTGGCCAACAGCATCTTCTTGATCGCGCGCAAGACCTTCGGCCAATGGTCGAGGTGCTCGATTTCCACGTGGCCGATCAGGGCCGGCTGGCCCGGCGACATGTCCCACACGTGCAGATCGTGCACGGCAATCACGCCGTCCACTTGCTCCACGTCCGTGCCCACGGCGATATAGTCGATGTGCATGGGTACGCCTTCCATCAGGAAGTGGTAGGACTCTTTCAATACCCCGAAGGTCGATTTCAAAATCAGCAGCGATACCAGCACGGACAGCAGCGGGTCGATCTGCATCCAGCCCGTGAAGTAAATCACGGCGCCCGCGACGATGGCGGCGACCGAGCCGAGCAAATCGCCCATCACGTGCACGAGGGCGGCGCGCGTGTTCACGCTTTGCTTGTCTTTCGACAGGACCCACGCCACCACCACGTTGATCGCCAGGCCGATGAAGGCGACGATGAAGACCATGCCGCCCTTGACGGGTTGCGGAGCGGAAAAGCGCAACACGGCTTCATAGCAGATCCAGCCCACGACGCACAGCATGGCCAGGCCGTTGACGAAGGCGGCCAGCGCCTCGGCGCGGCCAAAGCCGAACGAGTGGCGCGGCGAGGGCGGGCGGCGCGCGATGAGCTGCGCCAGCAGGGCCAGGCCCAGAGCGGCCGCGTCCGTGACCATGTGGCCCGCGTCGGAAATCAGCGCCAGTGAATTGGACATGAAGCCGGCCGCCACCTCGATGCCGGCAAACGACAGGGTCAGCCCCAGCGCCCACGCGAGGATGCTCTGGCTGCGCCCCTCGAACGAGTGCGTGTGCTGGGCGTCGCCCTTCAGGTGGGCGTGCAAATGGGTGGCGTCGTGTTCGGTGTGCGTGGGCTGCATGGAATGCTTTGTGGAATGAGGTTGCCGTCAGTGTAATTGAAAAGCAACAACATAGTCGGCACGTAAAAAAACCTGCAGGCTTGATGGCCTGCAGGTTTTTCTTTAAGCAAACATTTTTACTGGGCCGCCGTCTCGCCAAACTTGCCCTCGCGGAAATCCTGCACGGCCTGAAACACTTCCGCCTGGGTATTCATGACAAACGGACCGTACTGCGCGATGGGCTCGTTCAAGGGCTGGCCGGCGACGAGGATTACGCGGCCGCCTGCGGGCGCTTCGATGCGCACGCCGTCGCTGCCCGGCGTGTTGGCGAAGATGGCCATGCGCAGGGCGGGCACGGCCTTGCCGTCCACCTGCACCTCGCCACGGAACGTGTAGATGAAAGCGTTATGGCCAGGCGGCAAGGGCTGCTCGAAGCTGCTGCCTGCTGGCAAGTCGATGTCGAGATACAGCGGTTCCGTCAGCTCGCGCTGCACGGCGCCCGTCACGCCATGGCTCTGGCCGGCGATCACTTGCACGGCCACGCCGTCGTCCGTCGTGTAGCGGGGGATTTCGGCGCTGGTAAAATCGCGGTACCACGGCGTGCGCATCTTGTCGCGCGCAGGCAGGTTCAGCCACAACTGAAAACCTTCCATCACGCCTTCTTCCTGTTCCGGCATTTCCGAGTGGATCACGCCGCTGCCGGCCGTCATCCATTGCACGCCGCCCGAAGTCAGCAAGCCTTCGTGGCCCGCGCTGTCCTTGTGGCGCATGCGTCCCGTGATCATGTACGACACCGTTTCAAAACCCCGGTGCGGATGCTCGGGGAAACCGGCGATATAGTCGTTCGGCTTGTCGCTGGCAAAGTTGTCGAGCATCAAAAACGGGTCGAGACGGCGCTGCAGCTGCTGCGTCAGCACGCGGTTGATCTTCACGCCGGCGCCATCCATGACGGCCTGGCCGGCGATCACGCGCTCGACGGCGCGTGGCTTGTTGACGGTGGTGATGTCGCTCATTGTTTTCTCCTGTTTGGGATCAGACCCGGCGGAACTCGGCGTCTCCGCCTGACCCCAGCTTGGTACGTGCATTACACCAGGATCGCGTTGATCTCGGCGTCCGCTTGCGCCTGTGCCTTGGCCACGGCTTCCGGGCCCATGCCCATGCCTTCCGAATACACGTATTGCACGTCCGTCAGGCCCAGGAAACCGAACATGGTGTTCAGGTAAGGCACCTGGCTATCGTTGGCGCTGTCGCGGTGCAAGCCGCCGCGGGACAGGCCCACGTAGACTTTCTTGCCGGTCAACAGGCCCACGGGGCCGTTTTCCGTGTACTTGAAGGTGACGTTGGCGCGGGCAATCGCGTCGAACCAGCTTTTCAGTTGCACGGTGATGCCGAAGTTGTACATCGGTGCGCCGATGACGATGACGTCGGCTGCTTGCACTTGCGCAATCAGCGCGTCGTCCAGGGCGATGCGGGCCGCCTGTTCCGGCGTGCGCTTGTCGGCCGGGGTGAACAGCGCTTGCAGGGTCGGCTCGTCGAGCACAGGGTGCGGTGCGGCAGCCAGGTCGCGGCGCGCCAGGGTGGCGCCGGGGTTGGCGGCTTGCACGCGGGCAACGATGGCGTCAGCCAGACGGGTCGAGGCGGAACCGGTGCTGCGGGCGCTGGAATTGATTTGCAGGATGTTCATCTTGTTTTCTCCGTTGTGAGGTGTCTTGCGATGGATGAACTATAGCAATTCCAAAATTGATGCGGAAGCCGTTAAAATGGATAACATTAATCCACTCATGGAATAAACTCATGGATATTGATCCTGGAGATTTGCTGCTGTTCGCGCGCGTCGTCGAGTGCGGCAGTTTTTCGCGTGCCGCCCAGCGCGTGGACTTGCCCAAGTCGACCCTGTCGCGCCGCATCTCGCTGCTGGAAGCGAAGTTGGGCGAACGGCTGCTGCTGCGCACCACGCGCAAGCTGGCGCTGACGGAGTTTGGCGCCAGCCTGCTCGAACATGCGCGCAAGGTGGTGGAAGAAACGGAGGCGGCCGGCGCGCTGGCCCAGCACCGCCAGGCGGGGCCCAGCGGCTTGCTGCGCATTTCCATGCCGGCCGATTTCGGCGACGCGCTGATGCGCCAGGTACTGGCCGAATTCGTGCGCCGCTACCCGGCCATTTCGCTGGAGCTGGACTTGTCGGCGCGCAGGGTGGACTTGCTGGAAGAAAATTTTGACCTGGCCATCCGCATGGGCAACTTGCCCGACGACGCCAGCCTGGCGGCGCGCCGCGTGGCCTTCAGCACCTTGGCCCTGTATGCCTCGCCGCAATACACGAGCGTGCACGGCTTGCCCGAACATCCCGACGATTTATACGGCCATGATCTGCTCAGCTTGCCCCGCGCCGTGCATGGTCTCGTGCATTGGACTTTGATTCGTGGCAAGACGACGTGGGAGCGCGATTTGCCCGTGCGCCTGCTGGCGAATTCTCCGGAATTGCTGGTGCGCATGGCTTGCACGGGCGTGGGCATCGCGGCCAGCACGGACCGCTTTGCCAAGGCGTATGTGGCGACGGGGGAACTGGTGCGCGTATTGCCGGAGTGGAGTTTCCCGCTGGTCACGGGCTGGGCCGTGTTTCCCGGTCGGCGCTTGATGCCGGCCAAGACGCGCGCATTCCTGGACTTGATGGAAGAAATGTACCGCACGGATGCGCCCGTGTAGGCGCGCGTCCCGCTCGCTTACCTCGGTACGTTACCCATGACTTCAGCCAGCTGCACGGGGCCGGCCGGTTGCCAGTTGGCATTGAATTGCACGGTGTCTTTCGGGAACAGCATCACGACGGTGGAACCGAGCAGGAAGCGGCCCAGCTCTTCGCCCTGTTTCAGCACCACATTGTCGTTCGCATAGCTCCAGTCGCGGATCTCACCGGTGCGGGGCGGGTTGACGACGCCGTGCCAGACGGTGGCCATGCTGCCGACGATGGTGGCGCCGACCAGGGTCATGACGAAGGGGCCGTTGGCCGTGTCGAACACGCAGACGACGCGCTCGTTGCGGGCGAACAGGCCGGGAATGCCGCGCGCCGTCGTCGGGTTGACGGAAAATAGTTCACCGGGAACATAAATCATGCGCGTCAAACGGCCGTCGCACGGCATGTGGATGCGGTGGTAGTCGCGCGGGCTCAGGTACAGGTTGGCGAAGCTGCCATGCTCGAACTGGGCCGCCAGGGCCGCATCGCCGCCCACCAGGGCCGTGGTGCTGAAGTTGTGGCCTTTGGCCTGGAAGATCTGGTCCTTGTCGATGCTGCCGAACTGGCTGATGCGGCCATCGACGGGGCAGACGTAGTCGGCCTGGGCCAGCGGACGGGCATCGGGGCGCAGCGCGCGCGTGAAAAAGTCGTTGAAGCTGGCGTAGTGCGTGATGTCCGGGTCCAGCGCCTCATCCATGTTGACGTTGTAGCGGCCGACGAACCAGCGGATCAAACGCGTCGTCATGGCGCCGCCCTTGGCGCCGGCGATGCGTCCGGCAAAGTTGGTCAACGCCCCCTTGGGCAGCAGATATTGAGGCAAAACGGCAAGACGGTCAGACACGATGGGAAGCCTTTGACGGGGTGAGCGGAATAATGGCGAAAACGCATTATAGCGGCGATGTGGCGCGCAATGATAATGCCGTATGCAAGGGTGCGTATCGCAGCCGGCCACCGAATTTAATTTGCTATAGGAAATATTTTCAGGAAACTGTGTCACTCGGAAAAAATTACAGCACAATACAGCGGCCTGTTTTTTAGCATTTAGCCATTTTTATTCAGCCAACTTTTTTTTAGCCAGGTCATGATGCCACGCCGTTGCCTTCGCCTTACCGTCCTTTGTTCCGCCGTTTTACTTGCCTGGAATGCCCAGGCCCAGCAATCCGAAACGTCCGGCACCGATAACGCCGCCGTGCCGCTGAAGGCTGAAAAGCCAGCCGCGCCCGCCATGCAGACCGTCGAAGTCAAGGGTAGCGGCTATGATCCGCGCCGCGACGATACGGCCAGCAAGATGGTCGTGGGCAGCGAGGAAATCCTCAAGTATGGTGACACGAATGTCACCGACGTGCTCAAGCGCTTGCCCGGCATTACCGTGTCCGGCGCGGCCGGACGCTCGGGCGGCGAAATCCGCATGCGCGGCCTGGGCAGCGGCTATACGCAGATATTGCTTAACGGCGAGCGGGCGCCGGCCGGCTTTTCGCTCGACACCCTGTCGCCCGACGTGATCGAGCGCATCGAGATCCTGCACGCGGCCAGCGCCGAGTACAGCACGCAGTCGATCGCCGGCACCATCAATGTGGTGCTCAAGAAAGCCGTGAAGACGGCGCAGCGCGAGCTCAAGCTGGGCGTGCAGGGCAGCGACGTGAGCTTCTCGCCCAGCGTCAATCTGCAACTGTCCGACCGCGACGGCAATTTCTCGTATTCCATGGCCGGCTCGCTGTTCCGCTACGATTACCACTACGACAATCCGGGACTGGAACTGGGCTATGCGCCCGACGGCCGGCAAAACCTGCTGCGCCGCACGAATGGCACGGGTGATGGCCGTCCGGAAGGCATCAATCTGTCGCCGCGCCTGAACTGGGTACTGGCCGGCGGCGACAATCTGACGGCGCAATTTTTCTTCAATGGCGGGCGCTCGAATCACCGTAATTTCAGCCGCGCGGAAACGGAGCAGGGCGTGCGCCCCGACTATGACACGAATACGGGCAGCTCCAGCAACCACAATGCCTTCGGCCGCAGCGACCTGACGTGGATGCACAAGCTGGCCGGCGGCGCCAGGCTGGAATTGAAAGTTGGCGCCTCGGCCGCCCGCAATACGTCCGACAGGCTGCAGCAGGGCTTTATCGACGGCAGCGGCCTGGCGCTCGACCGCCAGGTGGGCGTGAAGGCGACGGAAAACGGCGTCAGTTCCACCGGCAAGTATTCCACGCCCTTGCTGCCCGGTCACGCCCTGTCGATGGGTTGGGATGGCGCCTACACGCAGCGCGAGGAAACGCGCCGCCAGCGCGAAGCGGCGCTGGGCGCCTCGGGCGCGCGCCCGCCCGTCAACAGCGACGAGGGTTTCGACGCCACCATCCAGCGCCTGGCTTTGTTCGTGCAGGACGACTGGGAAATCGCGCCGCGCTGGTCCATGTATGCGGGCGTGCGCTGGGAAGGAATCGATACGCGCAGCGCGGGCGATACCTACGACGAAGTGAATCAGCGCACCAGCGTGTGGAGCCCGCTGCTGCAAACCCTGTGGAAGTTACCTGATACCAAGGGCGACCAGGTGCGGCTGGCCCTGACGCGCACCTACAAGGCGCAACCCACGGCGAGCTTGATTCCGCGCCGCAATACCTCGACCAACAATAGCCAGACCGATCCCGACCGCGAAGGCAATCCGTATCTGAAGCCGGAGCTGGCGCTGGGCATCGATGCCTCGTACGAGCATTACTGGGCCGAAGGCGCCTTGCTCAGCGCGCGTGCCTCGGCCCGCCGCATCGACGGCTATACGCGCCAGGGCTTGCTGTTCATCAATGACCGCTGGGTATCGACGCCCGTCAACGATGGCCGCGCGAATACGCAGACACTGGAACTGGAAGCGAAGTTCCCGCTGCGCGCCGTCATGGCTGCGCCCGTGCCGGCCATCGACCTGCGCGCCAGCGTCAGCCGCAACTGGTCGCAGGTGGAGCAGGTGCCGGGGCCAAACAACCGGCTCGACCAGCAAACCCCCGTCAGCGGCAACTTCGGTCTCGACTACAAGACGCCGGACGGCGTCTTGAGCACGGGCGGCAGCTTCAATTTCCGCAATGGCGGCCCGGTGCGCATCACCGAGCGCCAGAGCGCCTATACGTCGCCACGGCGCGACCTCGACATGTATGCGCTGTGGAAGTTCGACGCGAAGAATCAATTGCGCCTGGCCGTGTCGAACCTGCTGGCGCAAGACTTCGAAAGCACCACCACGTATGCGGACGCCAGCGGCGCCATCGTGCGCAACAGCATTTCACCGAGTTCGCCGCAGGCGCGCGCGACCCTGGAAATGAAGTTCTGATCGTGACGTTCTCGTACTGAAATCCCCGGCCGGCATCCCCGCTGGCCTATAATCTCGGCAATTGCGCGCACGGCCAGTCCGTGCGCGCCACCTTTTACTTTGCCAAGATTGCTTCCCCATGACGTTTTCCTCCCTCGGCCTGATCGATCCCCTGGTCCGCAAACTCGATGAGCTCGGCTATGCCAAGCCCACGCCCGTGCAGGCGCAAGCGATTCCTGCCGTGCTGGCCGGCCGTGACCTGATGGCCGCCGCCCAGACAGGCACGGGCAAGACGGCCGGCTTTGCCGTGCCGCTACTGCAGCGACTGGCCCTGGAAGGCGTGGTGGCGCCCCAGTGCGTGCGCGTGCTGGTGCTGGTGCCCACGCGCGAACTGGCCGAGCAAGTCTATGCCAGTTTCCGCAGCTATGGCGGCAACCTGCCGCTGCGCAGCTTTGTCGCCTACGGCGGCGTGCCCATCGAGCCGCAGATCAGCAAGCTGCGCAAGGGCCTCGACGTGCTGGTGGCCACGCCGGGCCGTTTGCTGGACTTGCAGACGCAGGGCGCCGTCAAGTTCGAGCAAGTGCAAACCCTGGTGCTGGACGAGGCGGACCGCATGCTGGACTTGGGCTTCGAGCGCGAGCTTGATATATTGCTGATGACGATGCCCAAGCAGCGCCAGACCCTGCTGTTCTCGGCCACGTTCTCGGACGCCATCCGCGCCATGGCGAAAACCATGCTGAAGGATCCCGTCTCGGTGGAAGTGAGCGCGCGCAACAGCACGGTCAAGGCCGTGAAACAGTCGGTCATCGTGTGCGACAAGAAACGCAAGCCGGAACTGTTCTTGCACTTGCTGAAGAAAAAGCGCTGGGGCCAGGTATTGGTCTTCGTCAAGACGCGCAAGGGCGTCGAGCTGCTGGTGAATACCTTGCTGGAGCAGGGCGTGCGCGCCGACTCGATCCACGGCGACAAGACGCAGCCGAACCGCCTGCGCGCGCTGGCCCGTTTCAAGTCGGCGGAAGTGCAGGTGCTGGTCGCTACCGACGTGGCGGCCCGTGGCCTGGACATCGAGCAATTGCCCGTCGTCGTCAATTTCGACTTGCCGACGGTCGCTGAAGACTATATCCACCGCATCGGCCGCACGGGCCGTGCGGGCGCTTCGGGCGAAGCGATCTCCCTCGTCTGCGCCGACGAGGTGGAATTGCTGTCGGCCGTGGAAGCGCTGACGCGGCAAACCCTGAAACGCAACGAGGAACCCGGTTTCGAGGCCGAGCACCGCGTGCCGGGCACGTCCGCCGGCGGCACCATCCAGAAGAAGGCCGTCAAGGTGCTGGCGCCCAAAGCCGCGGAGCGGGCGAAAAAGCGCCGCTTCTACAAATAATCGGGGAGGCAAGCGCGCAGCATGGATATGCCATTCGTGCCATCATGCGCCTATGACCTCGATACCTTTGTTCCCGCTCAATACGGTGCTGTATCCCGATGGCTATCTGCCCCTGCAGATCTTCGAGGTACGCTACCTGGACATGATACGTCAGTGCATCATGGGCGAGCAGCCGTTCGGCGTGGTGCAGCTGCTGGACGGCGCGGAAGTACGCAAGCCGGGCCAGCACGAAACCCTGGCGCCCGTGGGCACCCTGGCGCGTGTCATCGACTGGGCCGCGCCCCTGTCGGGCTTGCTGCAAATCAAATGCATGGGCCTGCAGCGCTTTCACATTCTTTCCAGCGAGCAGCTGAAGCACGGCTTGTGGATGGCGCAGGTCGAAACCTTGCCGCCCGATAAGACCATTCCCATTCCCCAGGAGCAGCAGAACGTGGCCGACGCGCTCGGCGCCCTGATCCGCACCTTGCAGGAGCAAAAGATCCCGCCCGAGCAAATGCCCTTGCAGCCGCCTTTCCGCCTCGACGAGTGCGGCTGGGTGGCGAACCGCTGGTGCGAACTGCTGTCTCTGAGCGCCATGCAAAAGCAATTGCTGCTGAGCCAGGATAATCCCGTGCTGCGGCTGGAACTGGTGCAAGATATGCTCACTGAAAATGGTCTGCTCGAAGAGTAAATCAGCTGAAGCCGCATGTTTTCTCACGCTTGCGTTGTGCAATTGCAATCTCTATTGAGAAATACTTTACGCTTTGCCGCCGCTGACATAAGATAGTGCCCCTGGGCAAGATTGCCTTGGGCAACATTCAAGAGCAGACGACATGGCAAAAGTAAGCGCGGAACAGATCAATGCGGCAATGGAAGCGATGGCGGGCGAAGGCCAGGCCATCACGGTGCGCGCCTTGCGCGAACGGCTGGGCAACGGCGCCTGTCTGGGCACCATCAGCAAGCTCTTGCTGCGCCGCAAGGCGGGTGCGCAACGCCAGATCGCTGCCGCCGCCGAACTGTCGCCCGTGCTGCAGCAAGCCATCCTCGATTATGTAGGACAGGAATTAAGCGCCAGCCACAGCGCGCATGAAGCCGAGATGAACGACAATCAACAGGAATTGATGGACCTGGCCAGCGAGAACGAGCGCCAGCAAGAGTTGCTCGAACTGCAGGCGGGCGAACTGGAAACCTTGCGCGAGGAACTCGAACGAGAGCGGCAAGTGGCGAACCAGGCTAGAACAGACCTGGCCAAGGCGCAGCTGCGCCTGGAAGGCTTGCCGCGCCTGGAAGAGGCGGCCGAGCAGGCGCGCATGGACCTGGCCAAGGCGCAATTCAAGCTCGAAGGCATCCCCCGCCTGGAAGAGGCTGCCGAAGCGGCGCGCGCGGAACTGATCCAGGCCCAGCTGAAGCTGGAAAGCCTGACCCGCGTGGAAACGGAACTGGCGGCCGCGCGCCTGGAACTGGAAGCGGAACGCGAAGAGCTGGGCGAAACGCGCGCCGAGCTCGATGAAGAGCGCACCTTGCGCATCAAGGCGCAGCAGTTTATCGTCGACCCCATCTTCAAAACGCCTGTGTAGGAACACCTGACCAAACCTGCTGCGCGTCGCGCTTTGCGGCCTGCGATGCTCACCGTACTGAAGTACGGTTGCGCTTCTTAGCCACAAATCACTGCCGCTCGCGACGGTTTTGTCAGGTGTCGATGCGTGGGGGGGGAATAGGTCATGCGGGCCTTGCTGGCTTAAAATGGCGCACTGTCGCGCCATGCCATGTGACGCCTTGATCGCAAAGAAGGTTTATGTTCGTAGAAAAAGAAGTGCCGCTCGAGCTTGCGGCCACCCCCATCTCGCCGCGCGCCTTGCCGCCCAGGCCGCCAGCAGAATTCAGTTCGCCCGAAGCGGCGCTTGCGCGCAAGCAGGCGCGCGAAGACAAGGATGCGCAGGTGCGCGGCGTCATTTCCATCGACGCCATGCGCGTCGCCATCAAGCGAGCGGCGCGTGATTTGCCCAGCATCACCGAAGTGCCGCGCCTGGCCATGCTGGACGCCGCCGCTTTCCGCGCGCGCGCCGCGCTGGGCTTGCCCTTCCTGATGCGCGGGCTGGTGCAGCGCTGGCCCTTGTCCAGGCTGGCGCCCGACGTCTTGCGCGAGCAGTTCAGCCACGTGCCCGTGCGCGCGCGGGTGGGCGACTACATCAACACGGCGTTTGCGGCCGACCGCGCCATGCAGGACATGTCGATGGGGCAATATCTGGACCTGGTGGCAGAGGGCAAGTACGCGCTGCCGCCTTACCTGGGCAACCTGGAATTGCGCGAGCTGAACCGTTTGACCCACTGGCCCACGTATTTCGACAAGATGGGTCCGCCGCGCTTCTGGGTGGGGCCAGCCGGCACGGTGACGCCCCTGCATTGCGATTACGACGACAATATCTTCGCGCAAGTGTGGGGGAGCAAGCGCATCATGTTATCGCCGCCGCACCACGATGTCTTCCTGTACCCCAGCGAAGCGAACGCCATCCTGTTCGGCTCGCCGTTCGACCCGGAAGCGCCCGATTTCGAGCGTTTTCCCCTGGCGCGCCAGGCGACCATGATCGAATGCCTCGTCGAGCCGGGCGACATGCTGTACGTGCCCGCCGGCTGGTACCACCAGGTGCGCGCGCTGACGTTTTCGCTATCGTCGAACCGCTGGGCCAGGGCCGTGCCGCTGGCGCTGCATGGCGATACGGCGCTGTGGCGGGCCGAGGCTTAGAACGCCTATCAAAACCTACTGCGCGTCGTAATTTGCGGTCTGCGATGCTCACTGACTCGGCGTCCCCGTACCTTCGTACAGTTGCGCTTCTCAAGCCAACGGGGGCGCCGAGCCTTCCTTCCGCTCGCTACGGTTTTGTTAGGCGTTGTTAATCCGATAGCGCGATGGCCTTGCCATCGGCACGCAGGCGCTTCGGCCGCCACTCGCTGAGGATGCCCGCGCAAATGATCAATATGCCTCCCACGATGGCCAGCGCGGGCAGGCGTTCGCCGGCGATGCGCCCGATCACGCCCGCCCAGACCGGCTCGCCCGCGTAGATCAAGGTGGCCTTGGTGGCGGAAATGCGCTTTTGCGCCCAGTTCATCACATACTGGATCAGCGCGCTGGCGCAGCCCAATGCCAGCACGCTGAGGATGAAGGTCTGGCTCAGGGCTGGCGGCGCTTCACCCATGACGGGCATCAGCAGCAGGGCGATCAGGGATGCGGTCGCCAGTTGCACGATGGTCACGCGCAAGATGTTCAATTGCGGCGAGACGCGGCTGATCAAAATAATTTCCAGCGCGATCGCGATGGCGCCCACGGCCGTCATCAGCTCGCCTTTGCCCAGACCCATGCTCAAGCCATCCATGTCTGTGAGCAACAGCAAGCCCACGAAAGCCAGCACCACGGCGGCCCAGACGGCGGCGCGGGGCCGCTGCTTGAAGGCCAGCCATTGCACCAGCGGCACGATGGGCACATAGACGGCCGTGATGAAGGCCGATTTACTGCTCGTGATATGCATCAGGCCATAGGTTTGCAGCGCGTAGCCGCCAAAGATGCTCACGCCGATGGCCATTCCCGTGAGCAATTCGGCCTTCGTCAACTGGCGTAGCTGGCCCCGGCAAACGAGGGCGCCGATGCTGGCGGCCACGGCAAAGCGGGCAGCGACAAAGGCCAGCGGCCCGCTGACCGTCACGGCATGTTGCACGACAAGAAAAGTGCCGCCCCAGATGAAGGTAATGGCGATCAAGGCCAGCTCGGGCAGGCCGAGAGCGGGCGGGGGACTTGCGTGTGTTTTCATGGGAGGCTATGCTATGAGCAAAATATTTCCCATCATCATAGGAGCAATATATTGCGCAGTCAAGCCGAGGCCGGTGGCGTGCTGGCACACCTGGCCACCAATCTGCGGCGCTTGCGTCTGGCCGCCGGCCTCAGCCAGGAAGAGCTGGCGCGCCTGTCGGGACTCAGCCGGCGCATGGTCAATGGCGTCGAGGCGGGCAGCACCAACATCAGCCTGGCCAACCTCGACCACGTGGCCGCCGCGTTGAAAGTAGCCTTTGTCGACCTGGTGCAGCCGCCGCAGCAGCCGCACGACAGCCTGCGCGTGCTGATGTGGCAAAGTGCATCGCAGGCGAGCCAGGCCGTACTGCTGGGCGCGGCCCCTGCCAGCCGCCAGGTGGAACTGTGGTCGTGGACGCTGGCGCCAGGCGAGCGCTATGATGCGCAAGCCGACCCGGCGGGATTCAGCGAAATGCTCTACGTGCTGGAGGGTGAATTACAGCTGGTGCTGGCGGCCGGAACCAGACACCTGGCCACCGGCGATTTTTTCGTCTTCAGCAGCGCGCAAGCGTATGCCTACGTGAATGCGGGTGCATCCACTTTGCGCTTTACGCGCAATGTGGCCAGCTAAGAGTCAATGGAAACCATGAATACGTCAACTTTGCACAACCGTTATCTGGGCGCCATGCTGGCGCTGGCCTGTGGCGATGCCGTCGGCACGAGCGTGGAGTTTTCTCCGCGCGGCAGCTTCGCGCCCGTGACGGGCATGACTGGCGGCGGCCCTTTCGGCCTGCAGCCGGGACAATGGACGGACGATACCTCGATGGCGCTGTGCCTGGCCGAGAGCCTGATACTGAAAGGGGCGTTCGATCCGGCGGACCAGATGGTACGGTATCTGAACTGGTGGCAATGGGGCTACCTGAGTTCCACGGGCACCTGCTTCGATATCGGTGGAACGGTAAGAAGCGCGCTGGCCAGTTTCCAGGAGACGGGCAATCCCTGGAGTGGCTCCACCGCGCCTGACACGGCGGGCAATGGTTCGCTCATGCGTCTGATCCCGGTCGTGCTGTTTGCTTATCCTGATGTCGAAGCGGCCTTAGCCTGTGCTGCCGATAGTTCGCGCACCACCCACGCGGCGCCGGAAGCCGTCGAAAGCTGCCAGTTGTTTGCCGCCTTGCTGTGCGGCGCGCTGGCGGGCACGCCGAAAGAAGAGCTGATCGCGAGTATCGCGTACCGGCCTGCCGAACCGAAGCTGGTGGAGCTGGCCAGCGGCAGTTTCCTTGCCAAAACGGAGCAGCAGATACGCGGCACCGGTTATTGCGTGGAGTCGCTGGAAGCGGCGCTCTGGTGCTTCTTCCATACCGACTCACTGGAAGAGGCCGTGTTACGCGCCGTCAATCTGGGCGAAGATGCCGATACGACCGGCGCCATCGTCGGCCAGCTTGCCGGTGCGTATTATGGCGCGCAGGCGATTCCGCCGGCGTGGCTCAACACCCTGGCCATGCGCGGCGATATAGAAGAGCTGGCGGGCAAATTGTTCGAGCGCCCTCGTGGCTAGCGCAGGCTGCATCCGGCCAGCAGCATCGGCCGTTCGCGCTCTTCCGCCAGGGGGTGGCTGCTGCGCCATGAAGATCGGATACTCGATGGAAAACACCCGCTTGCCGCCCGGTTGTAAACTCTGGCGGATGGTGGCAAGGCCAGTTGTTCCAGATCAAGCCGGGCGTGGCTGACAGAAACGGCGTCGTCGTAGATGTTCTGTGTCATGTGTCGAGATCCTTGGCAGGATGGCGTTTGGCATGCCCGCTGCGCTGCGCCCGGTAAATGCCAGCGTGGCCGGAAAACAGATAGGCCACGACGCAGGCGATGGCCGCGTACACGCCGATCTCGGCGCCAAACAGTTCCATCGCCATCAGGGTCGAGGCGATCGGCGTATTGGCCGCGCCCGCGAACACGGCGACGAAGCCGATGGCGGCCAGCAAGGCGACGGGCTGGTGCAGCAGCGGCCCCAGCGCATTGCCCAGGGTCGCGCCGATGAAGAACAATGGCGTGACTTCACCGCCCTTGAAGCCCGTGCCTAGCGAGACGATGGTAAACGCCATCTTGCCGAGGAAATCCCAGGCGGGCAGCGGTTCCTTCAGCGCATCGACGATGGTGGGGATGCCCAGGCCGATGTAGCGATCCGTGCCCAGCAGCCACACGGCCAGCGCGACGACGAGGCCGCCTATCAGCGGGCGCAGCGGGGCATAGCTGATCCAGCGTTTCATCAAGGCACTTAAGCCGTGTGTGGTTTGCGCAAATATTTTACCGGTCACGCCGAACAGCACGCCCGCGATCACCATGGCGCACAAGGTCCAGGCGGAAAGGGCGGGGATCAGCGGCACGGCGTAATGCGTGTGGCTAATGTGCAAAACCGGCCCCCATAGCAGGACCACCTGGTCGGCGATGACGGCGGCAGCCAGGCAGGGCAGCATGGCTTCATAGCGCAGGCGGCCGATGGCCAGCACTTCCAGGCCGAAGAGGGCGCCTGCCAGCGGCGTGCCGAAGACGGAGGCAAAGCCGGCACTGATGCCGGCCATCAGGATGATGCGGCGGTCTTCGTTGTTCAGGCGAAACATGCGCGTCAGCTGGTCGGCCAGCGCGCCACCCATCTGCACGGCCGTGCCTTCGCGCCCGACCGAGGCGCCGAACAAATGCGAGAGGACGGTGCCGCCCAGCACCAGCGGCGCCATGCGCAAGGGGATGATTTTTTTCGGGTCGTGGATTTCATCGATGAGCAGGTTCGCGCCACCCTCGACACTGCTGCCGTAGCGCAAGTACAGCCAGCCGACGGCAAAGCCCGCCACGGGCAGCAGCCAGATCAGCCAGGCGTGCGCCAGGCGCGTGCGCGTGGCCCAGTCGAGGGCGAACAGGAAACCGGCCGAGGCCGACCCCGCCAGCACGGCCACGACAAAGGCGAGCAGCAGCCATTTCAACAGATGCTGCAACAGATCAGTGAGGGCGCTCAGGCGGTGCATCGGGCATCCAGTCAGGGCTGATGGGTGGGTGTTTCCTTACAGGCCCAGCTCGGCCACCAGCGCCTGGCCGATGGCGCGCTGCTCGGCCAGGATGGCGCGCAGGTGGTGGGGGCGCGTCTTGACATTCGTCATGACCACGCGCAGCACATTGGTCGGGCCGGGATAGCGCGTCGATTCCAGTACGGTGCGTGACACAAAGCTGTGGCCTTGCGCCTTTTGCCGGTTTTGCAGCTTGGCGGTCAAGGTGTTCAGCTGCTGGTTCAGTTCCGTCGCCGCTTCGATCTGGCCGCCGCTCAGCAAGGCGTCCATGCGCTGGCGCAAGTGCGCGGGCACGTAGCGGTAAGTCAGAATGAAGGTGTCGGAGCGCGTGACGAGTTCGAAATCTTGCTGGTCTGCCAATAAATCCTGCAACTGGCCGGACAGGGTGGCCGCCTGCTGCAGCAGGGTCGTGTAGCCGGACACGCCCAGCACCTTGAACGAGGTCCACAGTTTCAAGGCGTCGAAGCGGCGCGAGCCTTCCAGCGAGGTCTGGCCCAGGTCGCCCGAGTTGTCGCGCAGGATGTAGTTGGCGTTGTGTTTCAACAGGTTCAGGCTGGCGCTGTCCTTGAACAGCACCATGCTTTGCGCCATCGGCACCCACAGCAGCTTGTGCCCGTCGATGACGACGGAGTCGGCCAAAGCAATTCCGTCGTACAGCGGGCGGTACTGTTCCGCGATCAGCAGGGCGCCACCCCAGGCCGCGTCCACATGGAACCAGATGCTTTCCCGCGCGGCAATGGCCGCCATGGCCGCCAGCGGGTCGATGGCGCCCGTTTCCGTCGTTCCGGCGATGCCGATCATGGCGACGACCTTGATATTGCGCAATTTTAGGTCGGCAATGGTGGCTTCCAGCGCGGCGACGTCGATGCGGTTGTCTCGGTCGACGGCCACCAGGTGCAGGGCGTTTTCACCGAGGCCCAGGGTCGCCAGCGCCTTTTTCACGGAATAATGGCTGCGGGCCGAACCGATCACGGCCAGCCCCGCGTAGCCTGATTCCTGCATGGCGGCAAACAAACCGCGCTTGCGCATGCCGGGCAATTGTTTTTCCAGCGCCACGGCCAGCGCCGTCAGGTTGCCCATGGTGCCGCCATTGACGACATTGCCCAGCGCGCCGCTGGTGGCGGCCATCGCCTGCGTGTAGACATGTTCAGGCTGCTGGTACACCTGGCGGTGCAGCCAGCCGAGGATCTGCTTTTCGATCAGGGTCGACACATACGCCGTCTCGATTTTGACCTGGTTCTGGTTCAGGGTGGCCGTGAACGCTTCGGCCAGCACGCTGATCCAGGGCAGGGCCTGCGTCATGTGGCCGATGTATTGCGGGTGGTTCAGCTGGGCCGTATTGGCCAGCACGGTGGTGTCGAGTTCTTGCAGGAAATCGGCCACGGGCATGCCGTGCGCGGGCAGGCAAGTGTCGGACAGTTGCGTCAGCAGTTCCGCATATGGCGTGTGCGGATACGGTTCGGCGCGCTCGGCGGCCAGCCAGCCGCCCAGCATGCGCAGGGCCTGATGCAGGGGCGCGGGCGAGCGTTGCAGCGCATCGATGGAAAAATGCTGTTGCAGCAGCTGTTCGATAGCGGAGTCGGTCATTGGCTATGTTTCAATATATGGTGACCCTAAGACAAGTGCCGGGGTCGGACCCTCAGGGTCCGACCCCAGACTCTGCTGTTGGGTTAGGCAAAAAAATGGCCCGGCGGAGACGGGATTCTACCCGACTCCGGCAGGGCGCATCAGTTTGCTATTTCTGCCCGTGATCAGAAGTAGTTCAGGCCCAGCGCCGACTTGACTTCATCGGCCGTGCGGGCCGCCACTTCGCGTGCCTTGAAGGTGCCTTCCTTGAGCATCTGGATGACTTGGCCCTTGTCCTTGGCGAACTCTTCGCGGCGGGCGCGGATCGGCGCCAGCATTTCCTGCAAGACCAGGTCCAGGCGCTTCTTGACGATGCTGTCGCCCAGGCCGCCGCGCACGTAATGGGCTTTCATCTCGGCCAGCGCCGCTTTTTCCGGGTCGAACGCGTCCAGGTAGGTAAATGCGATGTTGCCTTCCAGGTGGCCCGGGTCTTCCACGCGCAGGTGCAGCGGGTCGGTATAGACTTTCTTCACGGCGGCCGTGATTTCGGCCGGGGTGGCGCCCAGGTTGATGGTGTTGCCCAGCGACTTGCTCATCTTCGCCTTGCCGTCGATGCCGGGCAGGCGACCGATATCGGGCACCAGCGCCTTGCATTCCATCAGCACTTCGCGGTTGTACATGCGGTTGAAGCGGCGCACGATTTCATTCGTTTGCTCGATCATCGGGATCTGGTCTTCGCCCACGGGCACCACGCCCGCCTTGAAGGCCGTGATGTCGGCCGCCTGGCTGGCAGGGTAGGTCAAAAAGCCGGCCGGGATGTCGCGCTCGAAGCCGCGCAAACGGATTTCTTCCTTGACGGTGGGGTTACGCTCAAGGCGCGCCACGGTGACGATGTTCAGGTAGTAAAAGGTCAGCTCGGCCAGTTCCGGAATCTGCGACTGGATGAACACCGTGGTCTTGGTCGGGTCGATGCCGACGGCCAGATAATCGAGCGCCACTTCGACGACGTTGCGGTGCACCTTGTCGATGTCATCCATATTGTCCGTCAGCGCCTGCGCGTCGGCCAGCATGATGAATTGCTTGTAATTATTCTGATAGGAAACGCGGTCGCGCAGGCTGCCCACGTAGTGGCCCAGATGCAAGGGGCCGGTCGGGCGGTCGCCCGTCAGGATCACGGATTGCGAAGCGATGGCGGCGGCGGACAGCGGTGCTGCCGGGGCGTTGTCGGTGTCGGGGGTATCGGGGGTGTTAGGCAAGCTCATCAAGTTTCCTTTTGAGCCGCCTGCATCGGGGATGATCCAGGCTGAGCCTGTTACGCCACCGATCGAGGCGGCGTGGATCAAATTCACATCACTATAGAGTGGCCGCGCGAAAGTGAGCGGGACCACCAATTCAAGCAGGCGTGTTGTGACGGGATAAATTTCATGGCGGTATGGTTGCAGTTCGTGCGCGTTCTGTCAAGTTGCGTGCCGATATATCTGCTGCGCTGCGTCAGAGACGAGCCTACTGCGGAACTTGCTTTCCGGGTACTATTGCCATTCGGCCACTTTCACGTGGCATGAATCATTGGAGAACAGTATGCGCGTGTCGTCCCCCGTCCGGCTCACCGGCCTGGCTTTTGTTATCAGTTCCTTGTTTGCCGTACCGGCGCTGGCGCAAACGCCGCCGATGACGCCCGATATCGGCGCCAGGCTGGTGCTGCCCGATATGAATGATTACGTCAAGCGCGTGGTGATGATCCCCATGCGCGACGGCGTCAAGCTGTACACAGTGATCGTCGTGCCGAAAGACGCCAAACGGGCGCCGATCATGCTCACGCGCACGCCATACAATGCGGCCCGCCGCGCCCAGCGCGCCACCAGCGCCAGCATGCTGGCCACCTTGCCGCAGGGCGACGATACCCTGGTGGAAAACGGCTACATCCGGGTGTTCCAGGACGTGCGCGGCAAGCATGGCTCGGAAGGCGATTACGTGATGACGCGCCCCGTGCGTGGCCCGCTCAACCATACCAAAGTCGATAACGTCACCGATGCGTGGGACACCATCGACTGGCTGTCGAAGAATATTCCAGAAAGCAATGGCAAGGTGGGCATGCTCGGTTCCTCGTACGAAGGGCATACGGTGCTGATGGCCCTGGTCGACCCGCATCCGGCCCTGAAGGTGGCCATACCCATGAGCGCCATGGTCGATGGATGGCGCGGCGACGACTGGTTCCATAACGGCGCCTTCCGCATGCCCAGCTTGTCTTACCTGGCGTGGCAGACGAGCGTGCGCGGCAGCGGCGAGGCGCCCGTGCTGGGCGTCTACGACGACTACGACGCGTATCTGCGCATCGGCTCGGCCGGTGATTTCGCGAAGAAATTCGGCATCGACAAACTGACCTACACGAAAAAGCTGTTCGAACACCCGGCCTACGACAGTTACTGGCAGGAACAGGCGCTCGATAAAATCCTCGCCAAGCGCCCGCTGATCGTGCCCACCATGCATGTAGTGGGGCAGTGGGACCAGGAAGACATCTATGGCCCCTACGCCAGCTACACGGCGATGGAGGGGCGCGACAAGGGCAACAACCTCAATTACCTGGCCATCGGCCCGTGGCGTCACAGTGGCGTCAACTATGACGGTTCCAGCCTGGGCGCCCTGAAGTTTGACGGCGATACGGCGCGCCAGTTCCGCGAAAAAGTCATGCAGCCATTCCTCAATCAATACCTGAAGGATGGTGCGCCGGAGGCGAACACGGCGCCCGTGGTGTCGTACCAGACGGGCACCAACCAGTGGCAGCGCTTGTGGCAGTGGCCGCTGGCCTGCGAGACCTGCGACACGAAATTGACGCCGATCTACTTGCAGGATGGCTACAAGCTGGGCTTTGCGGCGCCAGCGGGCGCCGCGGATGCGGCGCAAGGCGCCTTCGACGAATACGTGGCCGATCCCGCCAAGCCCGTGCCTTTCGTGCCCCGTCCCGTGCGCCTGAACGATGGCGACGTATGGAAGCCATGGCTGGTCAGCGACCAGCGCGGCTATGCGGACCGCACGGACGTGCTCAGCTATGTTTCCGAACCGTTGAAAACGGCCGTGCGCATCGCCGGCGCGCCGATGGTGAACCTGTTCGCTGCCACCAGCGGCACGGATGCCGATTGGGTGGTGAAACTGATCGACGTGTATCCGGACGAAGTGCCATCGCAGCCGGCCATGGGCGGCTATCAATTGGGCGTGGCGATGGATATCTTCCGCGGCCGTTACCGCGACAGCCTCGAACATCCGACGGCCATTCCTGCGGGCAAAGTGGAGCGCTACCGCTTCGCCTTGCCAAACGCGAATCACGTTTTCCTGCCCGGCCACCGCATCGCCGTGCAAGTGCAGTCGAGCTGGTTCCCCCTGTACGACCGCAACCCGCAAACCTTCGTGCCGAACATCTTCCTGGCCCAGCCAGGCGATTATAAAAAGGCGACGCAGCGCGTGTACCACGCTGCAGGGGCGGGCAGCGCGATCGAGTTGCCGATTGCACCGCTCGACGCCCGCTAGCCGGCGCGCATCAGCACAGCCCCCGCCGCGATCAGGGCGATGGCCAGGTAGCGGCGGGGGCTGATTTTTTCGCGCAGGAACAGCGCCGCAATGGCGATGGCGAACAGGATCGATGTTTCGCGCAGGGCCGCGATGGCGGCCACGGGCGCCTGCGTCATGGCCCACAGGGCCAGGCCGTACGAAGCGAGCGTGCCGAAGCCGCCCAGCGCGGCCAGGCGCCATTGCGTTCGCGCATACGCCAGCAGGCCGGCGCGGCGGCGCAGCACCGTCCACAGTAGCAGTCCCGCGCCGTTCAAGACAAAAATCCACATCGTGTAGGCGGCCGGCGCGCCGGACAGGCGCACGCCGATGCCGTCGATCAAGGTATAGCTGGCGATGACGCAGGCGTTGCCCAGCGCAAAGGCGGTGGCGCGTCCCGTGTTTTTTGCGGCTGTGGCCGTGGCCGGCCGGCGCGCCGCAAAATACAGGGCAAGGATGCCCGCGCAGATGCAGGCGACGGCGCCCATCTGCATGGCAGACAGGCGTTCGCCGATCAGCGGCCAGCTGGCCAGCGCCACGAGCAATGGCGCGCTGCCGCGCATCAAGGGGTAGGCATGGCTCATGTCGCCCGCCTTGTAGGCAGCCGCCAGTAGCGAGTAGTAAGCGAGCTGCGCCACGGCCGAGGCGGCCAGCCAGGGCCAGCTGGCAGGAGCGGGAGCATGAACAAACGGCAAGACGGCCAGCGAAATCAGGGCCGCGCCGACGGACACCAGCACGGTCGTGAGGAAAGTATCCTTGCCCGACTTGACGATGGCGTTCCAGCTGGCGTGCAGCAGGGCGGCAAACAGGACGACGGCGACGACCAGACCGGACATGCGAATATCCTTAGCGCGGACGTATGCTGAGCGACAACAGTTCCTGACGGTGATGACGCTGAAAGGCGTCCATCACGGTGCCCGAGCGGCCCGCCTTGTCCAGCAATTCGCGCAGGGTGGCCTGGTCTTCCGCCGTCAGGGACTTGCGCGACAAATAGACGCCGCTCATGCCCCACGGCAATTCCGGCAGCGCTTCCAGGCGCAAACGGTCGGCCAGGCCGTACACGCGCGCATCGTTTTGCGCCACGCCGGCGAGGATGGTGGGCGCCATGATGGTGGCGTCGATGAAGCCGCTTTGCATCAGGCGCGCCACGGACAGCGCATCGACTTCGTAGAACAGGCGTCCCTGGCTGCTCAGCTCCTTCGCCAGCGCCTGGTACGGCGCGCCATAGTCGTAGCCGCGCACCAGCGCCACGCGCAATTCGCGCCGCTCGATGAGTTCCTGCATGGTGTTGATGGGCGTGCGCGCGCCTTGCAGCGAGATCAGCAGGGGGCGGCTGCCCAGCATGGGGATGAACAGGCCATGCTGGTCACGCCGCGGCGTGCTGCTGGCGGGAATCAGCAAGTCGGCCTTGCCCGCCTCGAACATCGCTTCCAGGCGCGCGCGGGGCACGGCCGTGAAGATGAAATTGCAGCCCAGCTTGGCGCCCATGCTGCGCAGCAAGTCGGGATAGATGCCGCCGATGCTGGCGCCATTGACGACCACGCTGGCGCCGATGGCCGAGACGGGTACCTGGATGTCGCGCGAGCATTGTGCGCCTGCCAGCGACGGCAGCGCCAGCGCCAGCAGGGCTACGGTTCGGCGCCAGGCGCTGGAATAAAAGTCAGTCATACCCATCCTTGCTTGCCATCGAATCGCGGGCGTCGGCAACGTCCGCTTGATTATCCCATTCTCGCCTATCTATTTCTCAAATGCAATATTATCCCGGCGACTACTTTGTGGTGGAAACCGCAAGTCTCGCCTGGCGTTGTGCCTTGAAGTAGCGCCAGGCCACCAGGATGCCCAGGGTTTGCATGATGGCGCACAGATAGAAGGTGCTGCCGATGCGCCAGTCTTGCGGCGGCAAGTGGCTCACTTCACCGAGGATCATGCTGCCGAGCAAAGGCATGATGATGATGCCCAGGCTGCTGATCGACTGCAGGGAGCCCATCAGTTCTCCCTGTTCGCTGGCGGCGGACGCCTTCGAGATGATGCCTTGCAGGGCCGGGCCGGCGGCAAAGGCCAGCAGGTTGCACAAAATCAAGGCATACATCATCCAGCCTTGCGTGGCCAGGCCGTACAGCAGGTAGGTGAGGGCGCCCGAGGCCATGCCCAGCAGGGACAAACGCACTTCGCCGTAGCGCTTGATGAGTATGCCCAGCAAGCCCGCCTGCACCACGGCCGCGCACAGGCCCACGCAGAACAGGGCGATGCCGTTCTGGCGCGGCGTCCAGTCGAAGCGGAAGTGCGTGTACAGCACCCAGGTGGTGTTGAGCATCATTTGCGCAAACGTCATCAGGCCGAAGGCCAGCACCAGGCCGCGGATCTCCACGCGGCGCACCAGTTTCAGCAGGGCGGCAAACGGATTGATGCGCGCCCAGGTAAATGGCGCGCGTGGCCCCGGCCGCAGCGATTCGGGCACGCAGAAATAGCCGTAGATGAAATTGGCCGCCGACAGGCCCGCCGCCACGTAGAACGGCAGGTGCAGATTGATCTCGCCCAGCAGGCCGCCCAGCATGGGGCCGCAAATGAAGCCCAGGCCAAAGGCGGCGCCGATCTTGCCGAAGCTCTTGGCGCGGTTGTCGGGTGTGGAAATGTCGGACGCGTAGGCGGACGCGACCGACATGCTGGCCGACGAGACGCCGCCGATGATGCGGCCGATGAACAGACAGGCCAGGTTGGGCGCCCAGCCCGTGGCGAGAAAGTTGATACCCATGCCGGCCATCGAATACAGCAGCACGGGACGGCGTCCCACGCGGTCGCTGATGGCGCCCAGCATGGGCATGAAGATGAACTGCAGCAAGCCGAAGACGGCCGCCATGATGCCGTACCAGAACGCCTGCGCTTCCTTGCCGTTGACAAAGTCGCCGATCAGGATGGGCAGCACGGGCACCACCAGACCGATGCCCAGCATGTCGATGAAGACGCAGACGAGGATGAAATTGAGGTTGCCGGCGCTCTTCAGGGCGGGCGATGACGGGGAATGGCTGTCGGGGCTGGTTTTATCGGACATGCATGCTTTCGGCGCGTTGGTAAAGCGCCGGCGCGTGACAGGATGCTGCTGGCGCGCGGCGCGATAGCTAAGGCTTGCATTATAGACAGCATGGGCCATGCTGGCTATCGCCACCAAGCTTATGCGCTCATTCCCCATTCGTCGGCAAAGGCGGCGCGAAAATCCGTCAGCACGGCCAGTCGCTGTTCGGCCAGGGCGCGGCCCGCCGCCGTCTGCATCTTGCCGGGCAGCTTGTCGAGCTTGGTGACGATATGGTCGAGCGCGTACGCCTTGTCGTCGAGTTCGCGATGCTGGGCCAGCGGGTCCGCGCCATGCGCCAGCGCGCTATCCATGCGCGCCGCCGTATAGAACAGGCGCGCCAGTCCCACGGCGCCCAGCGCGTCGATGCGGTCGGCATCCTGCACGATTTGCGCTTCGATCGTGTGCGGCGGCAGATTGGCGGAAAAACTGTGCGTCTCGATGGCGTGGGCCACGCCAGCCAGTTTTTCTGCCGGGAAATCCAGCTCCGCCAGCCGGCGGCAAGCCAGCGCGGCTGCCTGGCGCGAAGCCAGGTGGCGCTCGGGATGGTTTTTCGGCAGGTTGACCAGGTCGTGCAGATAGCAAGCGGCCATCACCGTGAGGGCGTCGGCCTGCGCGTGCTCTTGCAGCAGGACGGCGGCGTTGCGCCAGACGCGCTGCAGGTGGTTGATGTCGTGGGCGCTGTCGTCGCCCAGGCCGGCCGTGGCCAGTGCCAGCAGGCGTGGTTGCCATTGAGAAAGCAAAGAATGCATGGTTCAAGGTCGTAAAAAGCAGGGGCCGCCAGTGTGGCATAAAACGCCGCCGCGTGCGGCGGGCAGCCAGGTACGCCGGCGTACTGTATTTGCCACAGTAATTGCGTTTTGGAAAATATTCAAACCACCGAGTGCTCTTTTTTAGTGCATGTAAAATTTACATGGGGTAACATTGCCGCACGGAAATTAGAGATATAAGCTAATTGCGAGAAAGTATTTGCAAAAAAACATACAAGTGGCAGCCATTCCCTCAGGGATGGATGTTGTCACGTCCAAGGCTTGCGCGCAGCGTGCCTTGGCCTGCGCCCCAGGCGAGTTAACGAAAGGATTATCATGAACACCATTTCCAGCGACACTGGCGCAACCGTTGCCAAGGCTGCCGAATACCTGGCCTTTACCCTGGGCCAGGAAGAGTATGGCATCGACATCCAGAAAGTCAGCGAAATCCGCAGCTATGAAACGCCGACCCGCATCGCCAACGCGCCCGAGTTCGTCAAGGGCGTGGTCAACTTGCGCGGCATCATCGTGCCGATCGTCGACATGCGCATCAAGTTCAACCTGGGCACGCCCAGCTATGACCAGTTCACCGTCGTCATCATCCTCAATATCGGCAATCGCGTGGTCGGCATGGTCGTCGACCGCGTCTCCGACGTCACGACCCTGATGCCGGAACAGATCAAGCCGGCGCCGGACATGGGCCGCTCGATCAACACGGAATATGTGATCGGCCTGGGCACCATCGACGAGCGCATGCTGATCCTGGTCGATATCGACCAGCTGATGTCCAGCGCCGACATGGGCTTGATCGAGAAACTGGCGGCGTGATGCCGCAGTGAAGAGAATTCCCCTGCATATTGTCAAAAACTATTGACATTTAGTATTGCATATCGTTTCCGCAGGGAGCACGCTAGCGCACTTTCCTGGCGCACGGTTCAACCGAACCGTGCGCCAGTTTACTTGGCAGGACAGATTTGGCGGCGTCCGCCATGCTGTTCCAGGCGCTGGCTGCAGGGCCTCTCTTCAGGATATTAGGATAGTCACATGAATTTGTTAAGAAACGTCAGCATCGGGGTCCGTCTGGGACTGGGCTTTGCCGTCATTTTGCTGTTTTCCATGGTCATCACCGGCATCAGCGTCTGGCGTCTGGATGACGTGGCCAGTGCCACGCGCACCATGATGGAAGAGCCGCTGGCCAAGGAACGCTATATTTCCGACTGGTATACGCGCATCGACAGCGCCGTGCGGCGCACGATCGCCATCGCCCGCAGCAGCGACACCTCGCTGAGCGGCTATTTCGCCGAAGAGTCGAAAGTATCGAGCGCCAGCTCGGCTGACCTGCAAAAGAAGATCGCGGCGCTGCTCAAGGACCCGAAAGAACAGGCCATGTTCGCCAGCTTGCTGGAATTGCGCGAAGTGTATGTCGGCTCGCGCGACCAGGTCTACAAGCTCAAGGGCGAGTCCCAGTCCGAGGCCGCCAACGACGTGTTTGAAAAAACCTTCGTGCCCGCCGCAGCCAAGTACCAGAAGATGGTTTACGGCTTGCTGGAGCACCAGCGCGCCACCATCGACGCCACCGCGCGCCAGATTGATGACATCGCCAGCACCAGCCGCAACTTGCTGTTATTGCTGTCGACGCTGGCGCTGGCTTTCGGCGTCGTCTGCGCCTGGCTGTTGACGATGGGCATCGTGCGTCCGCTGCGCACGGCCGTGGACATCGCCCGCAAGGTGGCCGATGGCGACTTGACGGCGCAGATCGACGCCAGCGCCAAGGATGAAACGGGGCAACTGTTGCAGGCGCTGAAAGACATGAACACCAGCCTGCTCAACATCGTGGGCGAAGTGCGCAGCGGCACGGACAGCATCGCGACGTCCTCGACGCAGATTGCCGCCGGCAACCAGGACCTGTCTTCCCGCACGGAAGAGCAAGCCGGTTCGCTGGAAGAAACGGCGTCTTCGATGGAAGAGCTGACCAGCACCGTGAAACAGAATGCGGACAATGCGCGCCAGGCGAATCAATTGGCGGCCTCGGCGGCGCAAGTGGCCGTCAAGGGCGGTGAAGTGGTGGCGCAAGTGGTGGGCACCATGCAATCGATCAATGCCTCGTCGAACAAGATCGTCGACATCATTTCCGTCATCGATGGCATCGCCTTCCAGACGAACATCCTGGCCCTGAATGCGGCCGTGGAAGCGGCGCGCGCGGGCGAGCAGGGCCGCGGCTTTGCCGTCGTGGCCTCGGAAGTGCGCAACCTGGCGCAGCGTTCGGCTTCGGCGGCGAAAGAGATCAAGACCCTGATCGGCGCCTCGGTGGAGCAAGTCAACGCGGGCAGCATGCTGGTGGCGCAAGCCGGTTCGACCATGAACGACATCGTCGACAGCGTGCAGCGCGTGAGCGACATCATCACGGAAATCACGGCGGCCAGCAGCGAGCAAAGCGTGGGCATCGACGAGATCAACCGTGCCATCGGTCAGATGGATGCCGTGACGCAACAAAATGCGGCGCTGGTGGAAGAGTCGGCGGCCGCCGCTGAATCCATGCAGCATCAGGCGCACAACCTGGCGCAAGTCGTCAGCGTGTTCAAGCTCAATGGCCAGCAGGCCAAGGAGAGTGGCGCGAGCACGCTGAAGCGCCCGGCAGCGCCGCAAACCGCCTTGCGCCTCGGCGCACGCTGAATGCCGCTGCGGCTGCCCCATGCAGCCGCAGCCTTCAGCTCCTTTTATATAGTCTGGTTCCGATTTTTTAGGATATTCACATGAATTTGTTAAGAAACGTCAGTATTGGTGTGCGTCTCGGCCTGGGTTTTGCCGTCATTTTGCTGTTTTCCCTGGTCATTACCGGCATCAGCGTCTGGCGTTTGCACGACGTGGCCACCGCCACGCGCACCATGATGGAGCAGCCGCTGGCGAAGGAACGCTATATTTCCGACTGGTACAGCAAGATCGACAGCGGCATCCGCCGTACCACGGCCATCGTGCGCAGCGCCGACACCTCGCTGGGACCGTATTTTGCGGAAGAAGCGAAACAGTCGTCCGTCGTCTCGGGCGAGCTGCAAAAGAAGATCGAAGCGCTGATCTCCGGCCCGCAAGAAACGGAACTGTTCCGCCAGGTCAGCGAAATGCGCAAGGTATATCTGGATGCCCGTGAGCAAGTATCGAAGCTGAAGGCGGCCGGCCAGACGGAAGAAGCGGAAAAGGCTTTCCAGGCCGTGTTCGTGCCCGGTTCGACGAAATACCAGAAAGTCATCATGAACATGCTGGAACACCAGCGCGCCAGCATCGACGCCACCGCGCGCGAGATCGATGCCGTGGCCAAGACCAGCCGTAACCTGTTGCTGGCGCTGGCCGCGCTGGCGCTGGCTTTCGGCGTCGTCTGCGCCTGGGTCTTGACGATGGGCATTGTGCGCCCCCTGCGCACGGCCGTGGACATCGCCCGCAAGGTGGCCGATGGCGACCTGACGGCGCAGATCGACGCCAGCGCCAAGGATGAAACGGGGCAACTGTTGCAAGCGCTGAAGGACATGAACACCAGCCTGCTCAATATCGTGGGCGAAGTGCGCAGCGGCACGGACAGCATCGCGACGTCCTCGACGCAGATTGCCGCCGGTAACCAGGACCTGTCTTCCCGCACGGAAGAGCAGGCCGGTTCGCTGGAAGAAACGGCGTCTTCGATGGAAGAGCTGACGTCGACCGTGAAACAGAATGCGGACAACGCGCGCCAGGCGAATCAATTGGCGGCATCGGCGGCGCAAGTGGCCGTCAAGGGCGGTGAAGTGGTGGCGCAGGTGGTGGGCACGATGCAATCGATCAATGCCTCGTCGAACAAGATCGTCGACATCATTTCCGTCATCGATGGCATCGCTTTCCAGACGAACATCCTGGCCCTGAACGCGGCCGTGGAAGCGGCGCGCGCGGGCGAGCAGGGCCGCGGCTTTGCCGTTGTGGCCTCGGAAGTGCGCAACCTGGCGCAGCGTTCGGCTTCGGCGGCGAAAGAGATCAAGACCCTGATCGGCGCGTCCGTGGAGCAAGTCAACGCGGGCAGCATGCTGGTGGCGCAAGCCGGTTCGACCATGAACGACATCGTCGACAGCGTGCAGCGCGTGAGCGACATCATCACGGAAATCACGGCAGCGAGCAGCGAGCAAAGCGTGGGCATCGACGAGATCAACCGTGCCATCGGCCAGATGGATGCCGTGACGCAACAAAATGCGGCCTTGGTGGAAGAGTCGGCGGCCGCCGCTGAATCGATGCAGCATCAGGCGCACAACCTGGCGCAAGTGGTCAGCGTGTTCAAATTGAATGGCCAGCAGGCCAGTGTCAGCGGTTTGAAGGGGATGAAACGCCCGGCGGCCAAAACACCGCAAGATGCCTTGCGGATCGGCCGCGCCGCTTAATCTTTCTCCACCCAGCCGGCGATCGCCAGCTGCGACAGCCGGTCCGCCTCGCCATTGCGGTGGCGCGGCAGCCAGCACAAGCTTACATCAGTGAATTGTTCCAGCAGGGCCACTACGGTGGCCCTGTGCATTTCCAGTCCCTTGGCGCCCACGGACGTCGTTCCCAGCACATCATTGATCACCACCTGGCTGTCACCGTACAGCAGCAGCTGCTCGGGCGGCGGGCGCACGGCCTGCGCGGCCTGCAACACGGCGATCAGGGCCGCATATTCCGCATCGCTGCTGCTGCCATGGCCGGCCGGCTGGCTCACTTCGATGCGCTCGCCATTCGGCCCCAGCAGCAGGGCGCCTATGCCCAGCTTGCCCGGGTTCGGATGGGCGGAACCGTCGAACCAGCCGCGCCAGGCCTGCGGGCCGCCATGGTCCTGGCGGCTGAGCGCCAGCTGCGCGCGGCGCGCCTGCATCCTGGCTTCCTTGCGTGCTTTGCGCGCTTCTGCTTCCGCCGTCACGGCTTGAGGAACCATGTGTCGATCAGGCTGCCTATCCAGCACGCCACCAGCACGCTCATGGCCAGCGTCATGGCAGGCCCGTCGTTGGCGGACAGCGCATCGACTTTTTCCACGATCAGCTGCACGTCGAGGGGCAGGGCGCCACTGTCGATCTGTGCCATAACCTGGTCCAAGCGTGCCATGATCTGGCGCAATACGATCGCCAGCGCGACCAGGGCCGGCACGAGGAAGAGGCAGCCGCGCGCCTTGCGTTGCAAGACAAAATGCCCGCTGCCGGGAAAGACGAGGGCCGACAGCAGCAGGGCGAGATTACGTTTGGAAAGGGAGGAGCCGCTCATGCGTGCCTTTTGTAGGGGAAAGAGCGGCTCATCATACTATTGCCAGCCGAATTTGCGCAGATACACGCGTTTCATGAACGTCGTCAGCACGGTGTAGCAGACGAGGATGCCCAGCAGCCAGGGGAAATAGCCCAGTGGCAAGGCTTGCAGCTTGAAGTAGGTCGCCAGCGGTCCCATCGGCAAGAACACGCCCACGGCCATGATGGCGGTGGTGGCCACCAGCAGGGGCACGGACGCGATGCTGTCGATGAAGGGCAGCTTGGGCGTGCGGATCAGGTGCACGATCAGGGTTTGCGTCAGCAAGCCCACGACGAACCAGCCGGACTGGAACAGGGTCTGCTGTTCTGGCGTATTCGCGCCAA
Organism: Janthinobacterium sp. PAMC25594; assembly: GCF_019443505.1. Taxonomy (NCBI): domain Bacteria; kingdom Pseudomonadati; phylum Pseudomonadota; class Betaproteobacteria; order Burkholderiales; family Oxalobacteraceae; genus Janthinobacterium; species Janthinobacterium sp. PAMC25594. Next base: position 1,147,872 of record NZ_CP080377.1, on the reverse strand, counting down.
ACACATGCCACATCAAGATAAAGGTGCTGATGTCGAAGATCGAGCTGATGGGGCCGAAGAACACCATGAAGCGACCGATGTCGCGCGGGTTCCAGCTCAGGGGCTTCTGGATCAGTTCAGCGTCGACGTTGTCGAAGGGAATGGCGATCTGCGACACGTCATACAGCAGGTTTTGCACCAGCAAGTGCAGCGGCAGCATGGGCAAGAACGGCAAAAAGGCGCTGGCCACCAGCACGGAAAACACATTGCCGAAGTTCGAGCTGGCCGTCATGCGGATATATTTGAGCATGTTGCTGAAGGTGCGCCGGCCTTCCAGCACGCCTTCTTCCAGCACCATCAGGCTCTTTTCCAGCAAGATGATGTCGGCCGCTTCCTTTGCGATATCGACGGCCGAATCGACGGAAATGCCGATGTCGGCCGCGCGCAGGGCGGGCGCGTCGTTGATGCCGTCGCCCATGAAGCCGACGATATGGCCATTGCCGCGCAGGGCGCGCACCAGGCGCTCCTTGTGCAGCGGGCTGAGCTTGGCAAACACGGTATTCTCTTCAGCCGCGCGGGCCAGGGTGGCGTCGTCCATCTCGTCCAGTTGCGGGCCTTGCAGCACGCCATGCACGGCCAGGCCCACTTCGCGGCAAATCTTCGCCGTCACCAGGTGGTTGTCCCCCGTCAATACTTTCACGGTGACGCCGTGTTCCGCCAGCGCGCGCAGGGCGGGCGCCGTCGATTCCTTCGGCGGATCGAGGAAGGCCACATAGCCGATCAGGGTCAGCGCCGTTTCATCGGCCACGCCGTACACGGTTTTATGCGGTGGCACTTCCTTGACGGCCACTGCCACCACGCGTAAACCTTCCGCGTTCAGGCCATGCGTGGTTTCCAGTACTTTCGCCAGCAGGGCGGCGTCGAGCGGCACGTCGACGCCATTGAGGCGCAGATGGCTGCAGGTGGCGAGGATTTCCTCGACGGCGCCCTTGCAGATCAGCTCATGGTGGTCATTCTTTTCGGAAACGACGACGGACATGCGGCGGCGCACGAAATCGAAGGGGATTTCATCGACTTTCACGTAATCGCGCGCCAGTTGCATTTCCGTCTGCAATTCCACATGGTCGAGCACGGCGCGGTCCAGCAGGTTTTTCAGGCCCGTCTGATAGTGGCTGTTCAGGTAGGCAAATTGCAGCACTTCATCGGAGGGCTGGCCGAACACGTCCGTGTGGCGTTCCAGCACGATCTTGTCCTGCGTCAAGGTGCCTGTTTTATCTGTGCACAGTACGTCCATGGCGCCGAAGTTCTGGATCGCGTCCAGGCGCTTCACGACAACTTTCTTTTTCGACAGTTTCACGGCGCCCTTGGCCAGGGTGCTGGTGACGATCATGGGCAGCATTTCCGGCGTCAGGCCCACGGCCACGGACAGGGCAAACAGGAATGCTTCCATCCAGTCGCCCTTGGTCCAGCCGTTGATCAGGAACACCAGCGGCGCCATCACGAGGGCGAAGCGGATCAAGAGCCAGCTGACGCTGTTCACGCCCGCTTCAAACGCCGTCGGCGTGCGCTCGGTGGCCGTCACGCGCGTGGCGATGGTGCCAAAATAGGTGCGGTTTCCGGTGGCCAAGACCAGCGCCGTGGCGGCGCCCGAGATCACATTCGTGCCCATGAACAGCAGGTTGGCCAGCTCCATCGGGTCTTTGCCATGGGCATCGGCCAGCTCGGCCATCTTTTCCACGGGCAAGGATTCGCCCGTCATGGCGGCCTGACTGACGAACAGGTCTTTCGCGGACAGCAAACGGCAGTCGGCGGGGATCATGTCGCCGGCCGACAGCACGATGATGTCGCCCTGCACCAGCTGACGGATGGGCAGCTCGATCTGCTGGCCATTGCGCAGCACGGTGGCGGTATTGCTGACCATGGCTTTCAGGCGCTCGGCGGCCCGGTTCGAGCGGCCTTCCTGCACGAAGCGCAGCAGGGTCGACAGAATCACCATGGTGCCGATGACGATGGTGGCCTTCGGGTCTTCCGTCAGGTAGGAAACAATCGCCAGCACGGTGAGCAGCAGGTTGAACGGATTCTTGTAGCACAGCCACAGGTGCTGGTACCAGGCCAGCGGCTTTTCATGCTCGACTTCATTCGGCCCCGTTTGTGCGCCGATGACTTGCGCCTCGGCATCGCGCAAGCCTTCCAGGCGCGTATGCAGGCGGTTCAGGGCGCTGTCCAGGTCTTCGTGGGCGGCCGCCAGCAGCTGGCGCGCCAGATGGTCGGGCACGGGGCGGGCCGTGCTGTTTTCCAGCGGCATGGCGCGGCGGCGGAAATGGCCGGCCGTATGGCGCTTGCGCAGGAACGATTCGAACAAACGGGTGAAGAGATTCATGCTCTTCCTTTCACGACGAGGTGTTGACGGGCGGCGCAGCCGCAGGCAAGACTTGCGTGCCGCCAAAACACAATAGTGCTGGCGGGCAATCCGGGTCAGTAGCCGGTCGCGATCGGAAAGAGGGGGGAGAGGCGCGCGGCCAGACTGGCCGCGAGAGACACCGCACCTTGCTCAGCAAGGCACGGAGGAAGGAAGTTCCGCGTTGCTTGCTGTTTAGCTGCCGAGGCAATCACCGATACAAGATCGGCTACTGTCACTAGAACAAGTACCCACGTGGGACTCCGTAAATGAATAATGGGGGCATCTTATGCACGTGCCGCGAGGATGTCAACTGAAGAAATCTTAGGTTTCCAAAGTGTAATGTGGGTGTGGACGAATACGAACGTCCGATGCCACGGCCATTCGCGTTGCTGTGACAATGTGTGATTCTTTCTGCTTGGCAATCCGTTATGCTCGGGTACGCTGATGGGCTGGAAATAGCCATGGTGAACACGATGCCAATACAGAAAAACACATGTCTATGGAATTCATCGTTGGGGCAGTCATAGCGGGACTTGTTGTCATGTTCCTTGCAGGCAAGCACTTTTCAAAAAAAATGCCCAAAGAAACACATTTCGACTGTGCCCGTTGCGGCACGCTTGCACGCCATACCGATCGAACCATTGAAGCCTGGCGCAACAACAAAACCACATTCTTTTGCCAGTCCTGCCATATCAAATGGGTGCATGCCAGGACGCCACGAGAGCGTGAGCGTAGCGCTTCTGCTGCAGGTTCCAGATCTGGATCGAGATCAGGTTGCCTTGGCGTTGTTGTGCTGCTTGTCGTCGTTCCGCTGGCTGGCTTTCTACTGGTGCACCTCGCCAAAAACCTCTCATTCCCTGCCAGCTTCCACGATGTTGCTGCTCAGTACGTATGGACACCGGACGATGACTGTTTTACGGCGAGCACTATTGGCAGCGACCGACGTCTCTCGGCCCCTTGTATTGAAAAGTCGAGCGGCAATAATTTCGGGAGGCCTCCGACCTCCAGGCAGTTGGCCATTAGGGATCAATGTGGCCTGTCTGGAAGGAATCAGTCCGTTTGACTTTGAAGAGGTAGCAGTAAACGAAGGGCGCCTCCATCCAAAAGAAAAAAGTGCTGGAGGCGGGCCTGACATCGCTGGATACCTACTTTTTTTTCCTAATGCCGGCCATTAAATGAGCTTTATCATTGAGCGACCTCAATAACCTCTTCGCGGCGAAACCTGCTGACGACGGCAACCGGCCAGAAGCAGTCATATACACCATTAAATTTTATCCAATCATGCCTACTCCCATACAAGACGAAATTGCTCACGCAATTCTGGCCAGCGAAAAACACAAGGCGCATGCCAAAGCGGTGCTGAACCGCCCATCCTCATCAGTGCCAACATTTCTTGTGACAATGCTGATTGTTGGACTAGGGGTGTATCTGCAAGGTATCGATCAGTTTGATGCTCCGATGTGGGTCAGCGTATTGCTCATCCTAGGCGTTAGCTGTTCGGTCGCGAATATGATGGACTTGTGGACTACACGTCGCCGACTGGATGCCGCCATTACGCTCCTGCAACAGCAACAAGATTCTAAACATTGACTGGCTTCGCGCGTCGGTATTGGCACTCAGCAACATCAGCTTTAGAGTGGAACTTGCCGACGACAGCAACCGGCCAAAAGCAGACCTATTGCGAGGCTACGCCTTAACTCGTCATGTAGTCGTGACATCGCATTGTTCGTTGTTCGACTTCAGAGATAATCATCAGTAAGCCCAGATTCAGCAGCCTCCAACCGTAGCAAGAAAGGATTCAATGCGCCGTCTCGTCACCTTAATTCCCCTGATGTTTTGCACACCGATGGCCTTTGCTGCCGTACCAGTGAATATTCACGTTCCACCTGATGTGCAAGCGTGCACTCGTGCGCAACCATGTCCAGTTGCAATCCTTAGCCCAGGATATGGGCTTTCCGGTTCAGACTACTCATTCGTTACACAAAATCTCAACCGAATGGGTTACTTGGTTGTCGCGTTGCAAGATAGTTCTGGCGGCATAGAGTTAAATCGGGACGCGCCGATTAAGAAGCAACTACAGGCGATGGCCCGCGTAGCTTCACGGTCGATCTCCACCGTGATCGACGGGACCGCAGTACGCTATCCTCAGTTCGATTGGCGACACTTGCTTCTCGTCGGGCACTCGCTTGGTGGCGACAGTTCGGCTCAGTTTGCCGCTGACAACCGGAGCCGCGTATCCAGCATTATCAGCCTCGACAGCCGTCGGGTCGCGTTGCCCCGCTCAGCTGGTATCCACGTCCTGACAATTCGTGCCAGTGACACCACTGCCGACCGCGGTGTGTTGCCGAATGAGGAAGAGCGCGGTCACTACGGTACATGCGTGGTCCACATCAAAGGCTCGCGCCACAAGGATATGCAAGATGCTGGCAGTGAACAATTGAAGGCCAAAATTGTATCCGCCATCGATACTTTCCTCGCTCCAGCGCAGCACCCTAAATACGCTTGCGACCGAGACTCAAAGCTCGAATAATGTTCAGGCGATCATTTTGATATTGCAAAGTCCGCTATGGGGTGCAAGCGGAACTTCACAGGCGAAAAATCCGGCAGCAAGCCGTACCACATTTGAAGGCGATAAAGCGGTGCTTTCGAAGAGCCGATAGCGGCTAGTGTCAGGCAGGTTTGTCGGTTCGCCGTGTGGCAGTAAGCTATACCGCATCAGGCCGGTTGCGCCGCCATCGCCAGCGAATCGGACAGGATGTGCCATAGCGCCGCATGGCGCTGCTGCAGCGCGGCGCCGCCTGCATAGATCAGCTCCACATGCAGGCTGTCGACGATGCCCAGGTAGGCTTGCGCATACAGGTCGATGCGCGCGGCCGGCAACGCTGGCGCCAGGCGACCGAGGCTGGCCACGTAGTGCCGCTGCAATTGCGCCAGCAAGGCTTCATAGCCCGTGCCAACTTCGATGCGCAGGGTGGCGGGCGGCAGATACGCCGTGCGCAGCAGGAAGCGCAAATGGGCCGAGTCCGCATAGCGCTGCGCCATGCGGTCGCAATACAGGGCGCCGGCCAGCTGGCCGCCCGGTGCCGCCAGCGCCGCCTCGTCGGCGAAGCAGGCGTCCATGAAGGCTTGCTCTTCGGCCAGCGCGTCGGCAAACACGTCGAGAAACAGGGCATCCTTGCCGGCGAAGTGGGAATACAGCGAGGCCTTGCGCATGCCCGCCTGCTCGGCGATATCGCTGAGGGACGAGGCGTCGTAGCCGTGTTCGGAAAAGTGCACGACTGCAACGGCACAGATGTTATCGGCCGAAGCCGAGCGTTTCTTCATATGAGGGTAGTAGTTGGGTGAAGCGTCAGTGCGCCCCCAGGCCGGTGGCGCGTGCCGGATGGATGCGCGCAGTGGCCAGGGTCAGCCATGATACCAGCAGGCCGGCCACCGTCAAGAACAGCAGCCAGGGCAGCGGCCCCCATTCGGACAGGCTGGCCGCCAGCGGTGTGGCCAGCGACGACAAGGTCATCTGTATGGCACCCAGCAATGCCGCCGTGGAACCGAGCGCACGCTGTTGCGAACCCATGGCCATGGCCATCAGCGCCGCTTCCGCGATGCCCAGGCCAAACAGGGACACGAACATGCCGGGCACGACGGCGGTGATGCCGAAGCCCGCCCAGGCACCCAGCAGGGCCAGCACGGCGCCGCCCAGCATGGCGGCGCTGCCCGCCAGGCAGAGGCGCGCCACGCCGTGCCTTGCCACCAGGCGGCCGCTGGCCATCGCGCCCAGCAGCACGGCCACGCCCGTGGCGCCGAACACCAGGCCGAAATTGCCGGCGGACAAGCCGAAATCGCGCTGGTAGACCAGTGACGCACCGCCGATATACGCAAACAGGAAAAAGAAAGTGGCCGACAGGGCCAGCGCGGGCAGCAAAAAGGCGCGGTCCAGCGCGATGCGCGCATACGTGCGGTGCAGGCCGCGCGGCGAGACCCGCTTGGCGATGGGTAAAGTTTCCGGTAGGAACAGCGCGCTATTGAGCAGGGTCAAGGCGCCCAGCGCGGCCAGGGCCAGCATCACGGCGCGCCAGCCGTAATGGGCGTCGAGCAAGCCGCCCACGGCGGGCGCCAGCACGGGCGCCAGGCCCACGATGGTCATCAGCAGGGCGAACAGCTGCGCCGCTTTGACGCCATCGGCCACGTCGCGCACCATGCTCATCACCACGACCAGGGTCAGCGCCGCGCCCAGGCCCTGCAGCGTCCGCGCCAGCAGCAGGGTGGTCAATTGCTCCGCCTGCGACGCCCAGACGGCCGCGACGATGTAGACGGCGATGCCGGCCAGCAGCGGACGGCGCCGGCCCAGCATGTCCGTCAGCGGCCCACACAGCAGCTGCCCAGCGCCCAGGGCCAGCAGGAAGACGGTCAGGCTCAGCTGCACGTTCGCATACGAGGTGTGCAGTTCGCGCGCCATGGCGGGCATCGAGGCCAGATACATGTCGATGCCTGCCGGACCGAGCACGGCCACCAGGGCCAGGGAAGCCGCCAGCCCAAGACTGGCGGCGGGGAGAGTGGTTTGCTGCCGCATTGCGCTTCCTTCATGTGTCAAAAAACACGGCATGGACATTGCCGTCTTTTTTATTGTACACTGGCTACCTACCGATAGGTAGTTGGTTCAATCAATGAAAAGGATGAGAGCGATGAAAGAAGCAACAATGACGGGAGAGTTGACATGACGGAAGTGGGAATCTCGCTCAGCGGCGTGGCCGTCGCGCTGCTGTTTGCCGCCTGGAGCTCGCACCGCAGCCGCTGCGAGCGGCGCGACGTCATGTTGCTGACGATACTGGGCACCGTGCTGGGCTTGCCGGGCGCCGTCTTGCTGGCGTTGCCGGTTGCGTAGGTCGGATTAGCGGCGTAGCCGCGTAATCCGACAACATTGTTGGCGAGGCCAGTGGTGGCGTCGGATTACGCGCTTGCGCGCTAATCCGACCTACGATAAAAAAAGCAGGCCGCGTGGCCTGCCTTCTTGTCGTCGCTACGCCCGCTGAAGCGGGAGCCCGGCGCTTACTCTTGCTTACTCTTCCTCGTACGAGCTGATCGGGGCGCAACCGCAGAACAGGTTGCGGTCGCCGTACACGTTGTCGGCGCGGCCGACCGGTGGCCAGTATTTGCGCTGGCGCAGGGAAGCGACGGGGTAGGCCGCGATTTCACGGCTGTACTTGCGTTCCCAGTTGTCCGACATCAAGACTTGTGCCGTATGCGGCGCGTTTTTCAACGGGTTGTCGTCGTGGTCGAATTCGCCGCTGGCGACCTTGGCGATTTCTGCGCGGATGGCGATCATGGCGTCGATGAAGCGGTCGATTTCCACTTTCGATTCGCTTTCCGTCGGCTCGATCATCAAGGTGCCCGGCACCGGGAAGCTCATGGTCGGTGCATGGAAGCCGAAGTCCATCAAACGCTTGGCCACGTCTTCGTTGCTGATGCCGGTGGCGTCCGTGATCGGGCGCAGGTCGAGGATGCACTCGTGCGCGACCAGGCCGTCGTGGCCCGAGTACAGCACCGGGTAGTGCGGCGCCAGGCGGCGCGCGATGTAGTTCGCCGCCAGGATCGCCGTCTCGGTGGCTGCGGTTAATCCCTCTGCGCCCATCATGGCGATATACATCCACGAAATCGGCAGGATGCTGGCCGAGCCGAATGGCGCGGCGCTGACGGCGCCTATACCCGCATCGGCTACGTCGCGCCGGTAGCCGGTAGAACGCTGGTTCGGCAGGAATTTCGCCAGGTGGGCGCCCACGCCGATCGGGCCGACGCCTGGTCCGCCACCGCCGTGCGGAATGCAGAAGGTCTTGTGCAGGTTCAGGTGCGATACGTCGCCACCGAACGAGCCGGGAGCGGCCACGCCGACCAGCGCGTTCATGTTGGCGCCGTCGATGTAGACCTGGCCGCCGTGCGAATGGATGATCTCGCACAGTTCCTGGATGCCTTCCTCAAACACGCCGTGGGTGGACGGGTAGGTGACCATCACGCAAGCCAGGTTGGCGCTGTGCTTTTCCGCTTTCGCTTTCAGGTCGGCCAGGTCCACGTTGCCGTTGGCGTCGCAGCTGGTGACGACCACCTGCATGCCGACCATGTTGGCCGATGCCGGGTTGGTGCCGTGCGCCGAAGATGGGATCAGGCAGATGTTGCGGTGGCCTTCGCCGCGCGATTCGTGATACGCCTTGATCACCAGCAGACCCGCGTATTCGCCCTGCGAGCCGGCGTTCGGCTGCAGCGAGACGGCCGCGTAGCCCGTCAATGCGCACAGCATTTCTTCCAGCTGCGCGATCATTTCGCGGTAGCCCACCGTTTGCGCGTCTGGCGCGAACGGGTGGATGTTCGAGAATTCTGGCCAGGTGACAGGGATCATTTCGCTCGTCGCGTTCAGCTTCATGGTGCACGAGCCGAGCGGGATCATGGTGCGGTCCAGCGCCAGGTCCTTGTCGGCCAGGCTGCGCAGGTAGCGCAGCATTTCGTGTTCCGAATGGTAGCTGTTGAAGACGGGGTGCGTCAGGTAGGCGCTCTCGCGTGCCAGCTTGGCCGGCAGCGCGCTGGTCACAGCCGCTTCAACGGCGTCCAGGTCCGGCGCGGCAGGCGCGTTGGCCAGGCCGTGTGCGAACACCTTCCACAGCAGCGCGATATCGTCGCGCGTGGTGGTTTCATCGAGCGACACGCCCACATGGGTGTTGTCGATCTTGCGCAGGTTGACGCCGTGGTGCATGGCCGTCGCGTGCAGTTGCGCCGCATCGGCGACATGGATGGTCAGGGTGTCGAAGTAGCTCGCGTTGACGACGCCATAGCCAAGCGTCTTCAGGTTGGCCGCCAGCACGCCCGTGAAACGGTGCACGCGCTGGGCGATCTGCAGCAGGCCGGCAGGGCCGTGGTAGACGGCGTACATCGAGGCCATCACGGCCAGCAGCACTTGCGCCGTGCAGATGTTCGAAGTCGCTTTTTCGCGGCGGATGTGCTGTTCGCGCGTTTGCAGGGCCAAACGGTACGCCTTGTTGCCTTGCGCATCGACGGTCACGCCCACCAGGCGGCCCGACATATTGCGCTTGAATTCATCGCGCGTGGACAGGTAGCCCGCGTGCGGGCCGCCGAAACCGAGCGGCACGCCGAAGCGCTGACTGTTGCCGACGACGACGTCGGCGCCCCATTCGCCAGGCGGCGTGAGCATGGTCAGGGCCAGCAGGTCGGCCGCGACGATGACCATGGCGCCATTCGCGTGCAATTTTTCCACGCCGGCGCGGTAGTCGCGCACGACGCCGTTCACGCCAGGGTATTGCAGCAGCACGCCGAAGCAGGCGTCGAGCGACTCGATTTCAGCCGGATCAAACGTACGCACCTCGATGCCGATCGGCTGGGCGCGCGTCTGCACCACTTCCAGCGTTTGCGGCAGCACGTCATTGGCGACGTACAGCACGTTCGATTTCGATTTGCCCACGCGCTGGATCAGGGTCATCGCTTCGGCGGCGGCCGTGCCTTCATCCAGCATCGAGGCGTTCGAGATGCCCATGCCGGTGAGGTCCGTGATCACTTGCTGGAAGTTCAAAATCGCTTCCAGGCGGCCTTGCGAAATCTCCGGCTGGTAAGGCGTGTAGGCCGTGTACCAGGCCGGGTTTTCAAAGATGTTGCGCAGCACGACGCCAGGCGTAAAGGTGTTGTAATAGCCCTGGCCGATCAGCGATTTCAACACCTGGTTCTTGCCGGCGATGGCTTTCAGGCGCGACAAGGCTTCCTGTTCCGGCATCGGCTGCGAATACGCGCCCAGGGGCAGGGCGCCCTTGTTGCGGATGTTGGCCGGTACCAGGGCATCGATCAGCGCGGCGCGCGATGGATAGCCGAGGGTCGCCAGCATGGCTTGCTGTTCGGTGGCGGAAGGGCCGATGTGGCGGGCGATGAAGGCATCGCGTGCTTCGAGTTGGGTCAGGCTGGTGCGGGTCATGATATAGAGGCCAAAAAAGACTGAAAAACCGGGAGGCGGCGCGCGGGCGCTGCTGTAATTTATTGCAACCAAAGCAAACGGGCCGCAATGGCGGCCCGTGAGTCAGACGCGATCAGGCGCTGGTGGTGGCGCCATAGGCGGCGGCGTCGAGCAAGCCGTCCAGGGCCGACACGTCGGCTGGCTTGATCTTGAACAGCCAGTTGGCGTAGGCGTCGGCGTTGATCGACTCGGGCGAGTTGACCACGTCGTCGTTGACGGCCACGACTTCGCCGGCGATCGGCGCGTAGATGTCGCTCGCAGCCTTGACCGATTCCACCACGGCGGCGTCGTCGCCGGCGCCATAGGTGTTGCCCACGGTTGGCAGTTCGACGAAGACGATGTCGCCCAGGGCGTCCTGCGCGTACTCGGTGATGCCGACGGTGACGGTGCCGTCGCCTTCAAGGCGTACCCATTCGTGGGAGGCGGTGTACTTCAGGTCTGCAGGAATGTTCATGTGTGGCTCCAGATGGTAAGTGTTCGTTATTGATTATGTTTATTCGGTCTTGCGGGCGGTGGCTCTCTATCGCTAATCGCTTACGCAACCAGGATTTTACCGTTACGCACGAAAGGCAGCTTGACGACGGAGGCGGCCAGTTGCTTGCCGCGGATTTCCACGTGCACGGTGTCGCCTACAGCTACGCCGTTGGGTACGCGCGCCAGGGCGATCGCTTCCTGCATGGTGGGGCTGAAGGTGCCGCTGGTGATTTCGCCCGTTTGCTCGTTACCGGCGATGATGACTTTTTGATGGGCGCGCAGCACGCCGCCTTTTTCGCGCAGGATCAGACCGACGAATTGCGCATTCTGGCCCTTGGCCAGCAGGGCGGCCTTGCCGATGAAGTCACGCTCGCTGACCAGGTCGATGGTCCACGCCAGGCCCGCGTCGAGCGGGTTGACGCTTTCGTCCATGTCCTGGCCGTACAAGTTCATGCCCGCTTCCAGGCGCAGGGTGTCGCGCGCACCGAGGCCGGCCGGCTTGACGCCGGCGGCGATCAGGGCGTTCCACAGCGCTTCCACCTGGGTGGCCGATACGCCGATTTCAAAGCCGTCTTCGCCCGTGTAGCCGGTGCGCGCCAGCATGACTTCGCCGAACGCGGTGTCCTTGACGATGACGACGTTGAACGGCTTGATGGCTTCGGACGCGGCTTGCGTTTCCGGCAGCACTTGCCACACCTTGGCGCGCGCGTTCGGGCCTTGCACGGCCACCAGGGCCATCGGATCGTTGGCATTGCGGCGTTCGGTAATCGTCAGGCCGCTGTTGGTGGCGGTGTTTTGCTGCTGCATCCAGGCCACGTCTTTTTCCGCCGTGCCCGCGTTGACGACGAGGCGGAACCAGTTTTCATTGAAGAAGTAGACGATCAGGTCATCGATGACGGTACCTTCGGCATTCAACATGCACGAGTACAGCGCCTTGCCCGACACTTGCAGCTTGTCGACGTTATTGGCCAGCAAGCCGCGCAAAAAGGCGCGCACATTCGGGCCTTCGATATCGACCACGCACATATGCGACACGTCGAACATGCCGGCGTCGCCGCGCACGGCGTTGTGTTCTTCGATTTGCGAGCCGTAGTTGACGGGCATGTCCCAGCCGCCGAAATCGACCATGCGGGCGCCGAGGGCACGGTGGGCGTTGTTGAGTGGGGTCGCTTTGAGCGTCATGGATTCCTCGGGACGAAGGTAAAGGGGGAAGTTAACAGAACACAGAACAGCCAAAAACGGCTTTCCATCGTGATCACTGACCCCCCTGTCCTTTGTACCTGAGAGATTACGGGGGCTTGCCCCGTGCGCCCCTTCGGTGGGCCGCCGGCAATAGCCGCGGCCGCTCTCCAGAGTTGAGCTGTAGTGTCGCCAAAGCAACAGCTTCAGTCCGCCTGATCGGTCCTTTTGCCTGAGAGTTTTTGGGTAGTGCCCCTTCGGCGGCAACGCTGGGTTGCCCTCTCCCGATCAAGTGGAAGGAATATATGCCAGCGGGGTGTTTCTGTCAATCTGTAAAGACGTTGCCAAATTGCCGCAAAACCCCCGATTTGCGGGGCTGGGCAGGGGGCTGATCCACTGCAAAAGGGCGCCCGGCCGCGCGCGAATGCGCTATGATGAAATTCTGGCTTTCTTGCGGGTGCCTGCCATGAACACTACACAAAGCGAGACGCAAAACAACACCGAGCAGCACGGTTACTTTACCCTCTCGGGCGACGTCAACAGTGACATGGTGCGGCGCGTCTTCAACGCCGTGGCCGACATCACGGAAGACAAGCTCACCACCGCGCACATCCTGATCCAGTCGAACGGCGGCTATGTCAGCGATGGCATTTGCCTGTACAACTTCCTCAGCAAGTTGCCGTTCGACATCATTACCTACAACGCAGGCGCCGTGGCGTCGATCGCCGTCACCTTGTTTCTGTCGGGGCGGCATCGCCATGCCAGCGACACGGCCCGCTTCATGGTGCACAAATCGCATGCGACCGCCTCGCCCGGTTCGCGGCCCGATGCGCTCAGCATCATCGTCGAGGGCTTGCGCGCCGACGACATGCGTACCGAGCGCATCCTGCGCGGCCAGGTCAACCTGACGGAAGAGCAGTGGCAGGTGCATGCGTATTCCGACCTGCACCTGACGGCCGACCAGGCGCTGGAAGTGGGCATGGTCGAATCGATCCGCGACTTTGCGCCGCCCAGGGGCAAGCGCCTGACGAATATCTGACGCGCGCCCGGCGATGGCCGGCGGAAATTTTGTAATCGAATGTAATTCTTTGCTGCGGCACAGCAAAAGCCGCGCGGAACAGGGCCGAGTCGTGGCATAGTGCACGCTGATCATGAAATAAGCGCAGGCACGATGACTTGGTGGAATGGAATTTCTTTTGCGGCCGACATGTCCGTCATGGGGCCGGCTGGCGTGGCGATTGCCCTGTGGCTGCTCGTCTCGCGGCAGTGGCGCCTGGTGCTCAGCTGGAGCCTGTGGTACGGCGGTGGCCTGGCCCTCGTGGTGCTGTCGAAGCTGGCCTTCATGAGCTGGGGTGTGGGCAGCAGCGCGCTCGATTTTACCGGCTTCAGCGGCCACGCCATGCGCGCCGGCGCCGTGTTTCCTGTGCTGATGTATGTGCTGCTGCAGCGCGCCGAACCGCGCCGGCGCCATGCCGGCGTGCTCGTCGGCGTGGCGTTTGCCGTGCTGGTGGCCATTTCGCGCGTCGTCGTGCATGCGCACAGCGTGTCGGAATCGGTCAGCGGCTGCGTGCTGGGCCTGGCGCTGGCGCTGGGCTTCATGTGGAATGCCCGCGGCGCCGTGAATTTTGCCGTCAGCCATGCGCTGGCGCTGGCCAGCCTGGTGCTGATGGTGGCGCTGAGCTTCAAGGCCGAGCCCATGCCGACCGAGCAGTGGCTGCAAAAACTGGCCATGGTGCTGTCCGGCCATGATCGCGTTTTTTCCCGTGAAGACTGGAAACTGGCGCAAGATGGCCGCCCAGCCCCTTGAGCTCGTGCCGGCCGGCGCTGGATGCCGCTGTTTTTTGGCCAGAAAAGCATCAGGAAATGGTATGATGAACCACTTTTTTGCGGTGAGCGGCCAGACTGCCGTCGCAATGGTGCATCTGAACTGAATATGAACCGGGTTCGCCGATCTCAACCGCCAGCATAGGCCAGGAACTCTAAAACACGTGCGTCTCTCTTCCATCAAGTTGTCGGGATTTAAGTCTTTCGTCGATCCCACCAATTTCCAGGTGCCAGGCCAGCTCGTGGGCGTGGTTGGGCCGAATGGCTGCGGCAAGTCGAACATCATCGATGCCGTGCGCTGGGTGCTGGGCGAATCGAAAGCGTCGGAATTGCGCGGCGAATCGATGCAGGACGTCATCTTCAACGGTTCCACCCACCGCAAGCCGGCTGGGCGCGCTTCCGTGGAACTGGTGTTCGACAACAACGATGGCAAGGCGTCCGGCCAGTGGGGCCAGTACGCCGAGATCGCCGTCAAGCGCACCCTGACGCGCGACGGCACGTCCACCTATTACATCAATGGCCAGCCTGTGCGCCGGCGCGACATCCAGGATATCTTCCTCGGCACGGGCCTCGGCCCGCGCGCCTACGCCATCATCGGCCAGGGCATGATTTCGCGCATCATCGAATCGCGCCCGGAAGAGCTGCGCGTGTTCCTGGAAGAAGCGGCCGGTGTCTCCAAATACAAGGAACGCCGGCGCGAGACGGAAAACCGCTTGCAGGATACGCGCGAAAACTTGCTGCGCGTGGAAGACATCTTGCGCGAACTCAATGCCAACCTGGAAAAGCTGGAAGCGCAGGCGGCCGTGGCCACCCGTTTCCACGCCTTGCAGGCGGACCAGGAAGAAAAGCAGAAATTGCTGTGGCTGCTGCGCAAGAACGAGGCGCACAACGAGCAGACGCGCTATTTCCGCGAAGTGGAACAGGCGCAGACGGACCTGGAAGAACAGACGGCCAAGCTGCGCAATGTGGAATTGACGCTGGAACAGATGCGCCAGGCGCATTTTGCCGTGGGCGACCGCTTGCATACGGCGCAAGGCCATCTGTACCAGACGAATGCGGAAATCGGCAGCCTGGAAGCGCAGATCAAGTTCGTCATCGAATCGCGCGCCCGCCTGCAGGCCCAGCTGGCCACCCTGACGGCCCAGCGCGACCAGTGGACCAGCCAGGGCGGCGAATACCAGGAACAGATCGAAGAGGCGGAATTCCACCTCGAAGAGCTGGCTGCCAAGGTGGAGCAATCGCAAATGATGGCCGAGCAGAAGGGCGAGCAATTGCCCGAGCTGGACGCCGCCTGGCGCGCCGCGCAAAACAAGAGCACGGAATCGCGCGCGCGCATCATGCAGGCCCAGCAGCAGCTGGAACTGGAATCGGCGCACCAGCGCAACGCCTCGAACATCCTGGCCAGCCTGTTGACGCGCCGCGAGCGCCTGCAGCAGGAAAAGAACAGCCTCAGTTTGCCCGACAGCAGCCACCTGGAAAACCTGAAACTGCAGCTGGAAGAAAAGCAGCAGACGCTGGAAGAGCAGGGTTTCTACCTGGAAGAAGCGCTGGAGCAGCAGCCCAAGCTGGAACAGGAACGTGCCGAGGCGCAGGCGCAAGTCAATGCCGAGACGGCCGCGAATGCCCAGCTGGAAGCGCGTCTTTCCGCTTTGAAACAATTGCAGGAACGGGTGCAAACCCAGGGCAAGGTCCAGCCGTGGCTGAAAAAGCATGAGCTCGACACCTTGCCGCGCCTGTGGCAAAAGCTGCAGATCGAGGCGGGCTGGGAAGCGGCCATGGAATCGATCTTGCGCGAGCGCACGTCGGCCCTGCAATTGTCGAATATCGACTGGGCCAAGGCTTTCTTTGCCGACGCGCCGCCCGCCAAGCTGGCCCTGTACGCGCCATCCACGGTGGCACCGCTGCCGATGCCGGACGTACCAGGCCTGAAACCGTTTTTGAATTTGTTGAAACTCAACGATCCGGGCTTGCGCGGCTTGCTGCAGGACTGGCTGTACAACGCCTACGCCGTCGAAGACGCGGCCGAGGCGCTGGCCGAGCGCGGTAAATTGCCGCCGGGCGGCTATTTCGTCACGCGGCTTGGGCACGTGGTCACGGCGTCCAGCGTGCGCTTCTATGCGGCCGATTCGGAGCAGGAAGGCATGCTGGGGCGTCAGCAGGAAATCGAGAATATCGGCAAACAGTTGCGTGCCCAGCAATTGCTGGCCGAAGAGGCGCGCGCCCGTTCCGTGCGGGCCGATGCGGCCGTGGCAACCTTGACGCGCAACCTGTCCGATTTGCGCTTGCGCATACAGCAACTGACGTCGTCCGTGCATACTTTGCAACTGGACGTCGTCAAATTGTCGGAAGTGGAAGCGCGTTTCAACCAGCGCAGCACGCAGATCGGTGCCGATCTCGCCGAAATCGCCGCGCAGGAAGCGGAGCAAATGCAGACCAAGCTGGAATCGGAAGAGAAATTCGAACAGCTGGACATGGAACTGGGCAACTTGCAGGAAGCGCACGAAGACGGCCATACGGATTTCTTGCAGAAGGAACAGCGCCTGGCCGAAGCGCGCGAAGCCTTGCGCGACCTGGAGCGAAACGCCAAGGATACGGAATACGCGGAAAAAGCCCACCGCGCGAAGATCGAGGAATTGCGCCGCAACATCGCCACGGCCAGCACGCAGGCGCAGCAAGTGACGGCCAGCCTGCAGGCGGGTGAACTGGAACTGGCCAACCTGGAAAGCGGCGCGGCGGCCGACGGCTTGCAGGACTTGCTCGAGCGCCGCACCACGCAGGAGCGGGCGCTGGCGGACGCGCGCCATGAACTGGACCAGATCACGCAGCAGCTGCGCCTGTCCGAAGATGCGCGCACGCAGTCGGAACGCAGCCTGCAGCCGCAGCGCGACAAGATCATGGAAATGCAGCTCAAGGAGCAGGCCGCGCGCCTGAACCAGGAGCAATTCGCCCAGCAATTGCTGGAATCCGGTGCCGATGAGGCGGCCTTGACGGAAAAATTGCACCCGGACATGCGTCCCTCGTATTTGCAGGGCGAAGTGACGCGCCTGACCAATGCCATCACGGGCCTGGGTGCCGTCAACCTGGCCGCGCTGGACGAGCTGGCGCAGGCATCCGAGCGCAAGAATTTCCTCGACGCCCAGAATGCCGACCTGACGGAAGCGATCAATACGCTGCAAGACGCGATCCACAAGATCGACAAGGAAACGCGCGATTTGCTGCAAGACACGTTCGACAAGGTCAACCATCACTTTTCCGAGCTGTTCCCCATCCTGTTCGGCGGGGGGCAAGCCAGGCTGACCATGACGGGCGACGAGATTCTCGATTCCGGTGTACAAGTCATGGCGCAGCCTCCCGGCAAGAAAAATGCCACCATCCACCTGTTATCGGGTGGAGAGAAGGCGCTGACCGCGACCGCATTGGTGTTTTCCATGTTCCGCCTGAATCCGGCGCCGTTCTGCCTGCTCGACGAAGTCGATGCGCCGCTGGACGATTCGAACACGGAACGCTTCTGCCGCATGGTCAAGCGCATGTCCGACCAGACCCAATTCCTTTTCATTTCGCATAACAAGATTGCGATGGAAATGGCCCATCAATTGATCGGTGTGACGATGCAGGAGCAGGGCGTATCGCGCATCGTGGCGGTGGACATGGAGTCCGCCGCAAATTTTGCAACCGAGGCACAAGCAGCATGACAGACTTACAAATTACCTTGTTCGGCGCCGGCGGCGTCTTTATCGTCGGTGTTTTCTCGTACAACAAATGGCAGGAATACAAGGCCAAGAAAAGCGTGGAACGGGCTTTTTCCACCGATCACGACGACGTGCTGATGCGCGAGGGCGACGCCCCCGTGGCGAATGTCCAGGAACCCGTCCTGCGCCATGAACCACGCTTTGACGCCGCGCCAGCCGCCAAGACCGAGCCGTCGTTCGGCGCGCCGCCAGCGGCACCCGTGTCCGACGCCCCCGTGCATGCGGAACCGTCGCTGGGGGATATCGCTGCCGAGCCGGTCGCGGCACCAGCCGCCGAGCCCGTGCAAGAAGTGAGCGCGGCCAGCGAACAGGCGACCAGCCTGGTCGACCCGCTGATCGACTGCCTGCTGCCTTTGTCGCTGGAAGCGCCCGTGCGCGGCGACAAGATCCTGCCCGTGCTGCAAACCCTGCGACTGGTCGGCAACAAGCCCGTGCACTTCATCGGATTGCACGTGAATGGCGACTGGGAGCCGATCACGCATGGCGGTGTCTACACCAGAATGCAGGGCGGCGTGCAGCTGGCCAGCCGCAGCACGGCCCTGAATGAACTCGAATACTCGGAACTGGTCACGCGCTTGCGTGGCGTGGCCGACGAGATCGGTGCCGAGCCGGAAGTGCCCGACATGATGGAAGTGATGGCCGAAGCGCGCACCTTGCACCGCTTCGTCGCCGGCCACGACGCGCAACTGGGCGTCAACCTGCACACGAACGGCGCGCCGTGGGCCATTTCCACCTTGCTGTTTGCGCTGGAAAAGCAGGGCTTCGACGTGCGTCCGGACGGCCGCTTCGTCATGCCCGATGGCGACGGCAGCTATCTGTTCTCGCTGTCGACGAATGTCACCCTGGCCGAGGAAACCACGTCCCGCCTGACCCTGCTGCTGGACGTGCCCTGCGTGGCGCCTGCGCGCGACGGTTTCGGCGCCATGGTCGCTTGCGCCAAGGCACTGGTGGGCCGCCTCGACGCCACCATCGTCGACGATTACAACCAGGCCCTGTCCGATGCGGCGCTGGCCGAGATCGCGGGCCAGGTGCAAGATTTTTACCAGGAAATGGACGCGGCCGACATTCCCGCCGGTTCCACCCGCGCCCTGCGTTTATTTAGCTGAAGAATCCCGCAACAATGACTGATCCGATCAACCAGGACGCCGCAGCGCGGGTCCTGGCACTCACCGCCGAACTCAACCGGCACCTGCACGCCTACCACGTGCTCGACAATCCCACCATTCCCGACGCCGAGTACGACAAGCTGTTTGTCGAACTGCAGGCGCTGGAAGCGGCCCATCCTGAGTTGCTGCAACCGGATTCGCCCACCCTGCGCGTGGGTGCGGCACCGCTGCCGCAATTCGAGCAAGTCACGCACACGGTGCCGATGTTGTCGCTGAACAATGGTTTCACCGATGACGATATCGTCAATTTCGACCGCCGCGTGCGCGAAGGCCTGGATCTTGACGTTGCGCAAGTCGACTATGCGGCCGAAGTGAAATTCGACGGCCTGGCCATCAACCTGCGCTATGAAAACGGCCTGTTCATGCAGGCGGCCACGCGCGGCGATGGCGCCACGGGCGAAGACGTGACGGCGAATATCCGCACCATTTCCGGCATCCCGCTGCGCCTGCATGGCGACAAGATACCGGCCGTGCTGGACGTGCGCGGCGAAGTGATGATGTTCAAGGCCGATTTTGCCCGCCTGAACGAACGCCAGCGTGTAGCGGGGCAGAAGGAATTCGCCAATCCCCGCAATGCGGCCGCCGGCAGCCTGCGCCAGCTCGATTCGCGCATCACGGCGCAGCGCAAGCTGCGTTTTTATGCCTACGGCATCGGTGCCCTCGATGGCGCCGCCATGCCCGTGTCGCATTCGGCCTTGCTCGACTGGTACGAAACCTTGGGCATCCCCGTGTCGAAGGAACGCCGTGTGGTGCAGGGCGCGCAGGGCTTGCTCGATTACTACGCCGATATCGGCGCGCGCCGTCCCACCTTGCCCTACGAAATCGACGGCGTCGTCTACAAGGTCAACGCGACGCAAGACCAGCAGGAGCTGGGCTTTGTGTCGCGCGCACCGCGTTTTGCCTTGGCACACAAGTTCCCCGCCGAAGAAGCCTTGACCGTGGTGCTGGGCATCGATATCCAGGTGGGCCGCACCGGCGCCATGACGCCCGTGGCGCGCCTGGCGCCCGTGTCCGTGGGCGGCGTGACGGTGACGAATGCCACCTTGCACAATGAAGACGAGGTGTTGCGCAAGGATGTGCGCGTGGGCGATACCGTCGTCGTGCGCCGCGCCGGCGACGTGATCCCGGAAGTGCTGTCCGTGGTGCTGGAGAAGCGCCCGGAACCGACGCCGCTGCCGTTCAAGATGCTGGAGCGCTGTCCTGTCTGCGATTCCCATGTGGTGCGCGAAGAGGGCGAGGCGATTGCCCGCTGCTCGGGCGGCCTGTTCTGTTCGGCCCAGCGCAAGGAAGCGTTCCGTCACTTCGCGGGCCGCCGCATGATGGATATCGAGGGATTGGGGGAACGTTATATCGATACCCTGGTCGAACTGGAATACGTGCATGGGCTGGCCGACCTGTACAGCCTGACCCTGGATAAATTGCTGGAAATGAAAGTGCGCGCCGACGAGCGCGATGGTTCGACGCCAGAAACAGTGCAACAAGGCAAGATTCCCACCAAATGGGCGGAAAACCTGCTTGCTGGCATAGAGGCCAGCAAGCGTCCACCGCTCGAACGTTTCCTGTTTGCGCTGGGCATCCGCCACGTGGGCGAATCGACGGCCAAGACCCTGGCCGAATGGCTGGGCAGTTTGAATTATGTGCGGCAAGCGCCTGCGGCCTTGCTGCGCGTGCTGCCCGACATCGGCGGCACCGTGGCCGAGTCCATCGCCGACTTTTTTGCCGAAGAAAAGAACCAGCAGGCGCTGCAGGCATTGCTGGACGCTGGCGTCACGCCGCAGGGTGAACATGCGCCCAGCGCCAAGCTGCGTACGCAGCTGGAGCAAACGACGTTGCTGGCGGCCATCGGCATTCCCAAGCTGACGGAACCGCGCAGCAAGCAGCTGGTGGAGCGGGGCGTGACCCTGGCCAGCCTGGCGGCGCAAGGCGCCAGTTTCCACGCGGGCTTGCCCGCCGCTGTCGCCGAGTCGCTGGCGCAATGGCTGGCCGATGAGAGCAATGTCAAGCTGCTTGCTCAACTGGACGCCCTGCGCAATGAATTACTGTCACAATTGCCTGAAATGGCAGCCGCTGGCGGCAAGCTGGACGGCAAGACCTTCGTCCTGACGGGCACCTTGCCCAATATGAGCCGCGACGAGGCCGCGGAGCTGATCGAGGCGGCCGGTGGCAAGGTCAGCGGTTCCGTGTCGAAGAAGACCGGCTATGTCGTGGCCGGCTCGGACGCCGGCAGCAAGCTGGCCAAGGCGCAGGAACTGGGCGTGGCCATACTCGACGAGGCTGGGTTGCTGGCCTTGCTCGCGCAAGACTAATCATTAAAATATTACAGAAGACCCATGAAAAAAATCAGAAAAGCAGTTTTCCCCGTCGCTGGCCTGGGCAGCCGTTTCTTGCCTGCGACCAAAGCGCAACCGAAGGAAATGTTACCGATCGTCGACAAGCCATTGATCCAGTACGCAGTGGAAGAAGCGGTGGCGGCGGGCATCACGGAAATGATCTTCATCACGGGCCGCAACAAGCGCGCCATCGAAGACCATTTCGATACGGCCTATGAGCTGGAGTCGGAACTGGAAGCGGCAGGCAAGCGCCTGTTGCTCGACATGGTGCAAAACGTCATTCCCAAGCACATCAATTGCATTTATATACGCCAGTCGGCACCGCTGGGCCTGGGGCATGCCGTGCTGTGTGCCCGTCCCGTGATCGGCGACGAACCGTTTGCCGTCTTGCTGGCCGACGATTTCATGGACGTGGAAGAGGGTGTGCGCCCCGTGCTGGCGCAGATGACCGATGTCTTCCAGTATGAAAATTGCTCGTTGCTGGCGGTGCAGGATGTGCCGCGCGCGGAAACCAGGCAGTACGGTATCGTGTCGGCAAAGAATTATCAGCCTGACCTGGAAGTGGTCTCGGCCATCGTGGAAAAGCCTGCTCCGGAAGAGGCGCCGTCGACCCTGGCCGTGGTGGGCCGCTATGTGCTGACCAGCCGCATCTTCGGTCACCTGGAAAACCTGGGTACGGGTGCCGGCGGCGAAATCCAGTTGACGGACGGCATTGCCGCCCTGATGCGCGAAGAGCGCGTGCTGGCTTACCGCTATCAGGGGCAGCGCTATGACTGCGGCTCCAAGTTGGGTTATCTGAAGGCAACGACGGCGATGGGCATGAAGCATCCGGAAACGGGCGCCGCTTTCCGTACGTACCTGCAACAACTGCAATCGACACTGGAAGCAAAATGACCGTACGCGAGATTCTGAAGATGGGCGATCCGCGCCTGCTGCGCATGGCCGAGCCTGTGCGCGAATTCGATACGCCCGAATTGCACGCCTTGATCGCCGACATGTTCGACACCATGCATGCGGCCAATGGCGCGGGCCTGGCGGCGCCGCAGATCGGCGTCAACCTGCAGCTGGTGATCTACGGCTTCAAACAGAACCTGCGCTACCCTGACGCGCCGCAAGTGCCGGAAACCGTGCTGATCAACCCTGTGCTGACGCCTTTGACGGAGCGCAAGGAAGAGGGCTTTGAGGGTTGCCTGTCCGTGCCAGGTTTGCGCGGCAGCGTGCCGCGCTGGAGCGAGCTGCACTATGAAGGCGTGGACCACTTCGGCCAGCCCATCAGCCGCGATTGCGACGGTTTCCATGCCCGCGTGGTGCAGCATGAAGTGGACCACCTGCACGGTATCCTGTATCCGATGCGTATCGTCGACTTCACGCAGTTCGGTTACACGGAAGTCATGTTCCCGGACCTGGACCCCAACGACGACGATTGATCGGCGCCTGAGAAAACGCCCATGGCGGCGTTGCCTTGCCTCGCCGTACTATTCGTACTGTCTTCGGCAAGGCGCCTTGCCCTGAACGTTTTTCAGGTGCCTCGCGACTTTGAATGCCAAACAAAAAATGGCCGCGCAGCATCAGCTGGGCGGCCATTTTTTATACCTGAGACAAACCTGCGAATTTAGCGCACCTTGCGGCTGCTGCCCAGGTTGTCGAGCAAGACTTTCAATTCATCCTGCATGGCATCCGTCAGGTTCAGGAAACGGCAGCCGATCTGCACTTGCTCGCCCAGCAGGAAGGAGCGGAAGGTGCGCGACAGGCGGATTTCCAGGTCGGCGATCATGACCTTGTCCGGCCCCAGTTCCAGCCGTACGCGCGACAGTTTGCGGCCCACATACAGGCCGACCGTATCGCGAGGGTGGGCACGCATGCCGATGCCGCCGGCCGAGAAATCATACAGCTGCAATTCATACGGTCGGCCTTCCAGCACGAAGGCGGCCAGGTAGTACACACCCAGCGGCGTTTCCAGGCGCGCCGATTCGCGCCGTTCCAGCACCAGGCAATGGCCGGGGAAGTTCGTCAGGTAGACGTTCGGCCGCTCGGGATACGCCTGCCATTCGCCATTGATGGTAAATTGCAGCTTGGCGTTTTGCACCCACGATACAAACGTGGCGCCGCCTTCGGGCAGGGTGGTCCCCTCATTGAGTTCCAGCACGAATTGCGGCAAGTCGTCGTCGACGGACAAGATGCGCGCCATGATGACGTCTTCGCCGCTTGTCGGGTAGATGGAAATGGCGTCGCCGTTGTCAGCCAGGCTGCACAGGGTTTCGCCGATATCCCACGGATCGCTCATATGGTGCGGCTTGGTACCTGGCTCCATCGGCTCGGCCACATCGGCCAGGCTGGGCGCGCCTTTGCGCAGGGGATTAGGAATGGGATCGTTCACGACGGCGTATCTCTTGTAATTTCTAATGGGGAATAGTGTATAGGTTCAAGGCAATATTTGCTAACTAAATCACAATAATTGCCTTTGTTGCACTATTCTTGTTGCCTGCTGGATATAGATCCCGGTACGTTTAAAACTGCTCGTCCGCGCTCAGGTAACGCCATTGGCCCGTTGGCAAGTCGCCCAGCTTGACCTTGCCGATGCGCACGCGTTTCAATCCCAGCACTTTCAGGCCGACGGCTTCGCACATGCGGCGGATCTGGCGTTTCTTGCCTTCGCGCAGGGTAAAGCTCAGCTGGTCTTCATTTTGCCAGCGCACCTTGGCCGGCAGCAACGGCTTGCCGTCGAGCCACAGGCCGTGGTTGAGCTTTTTCAGCTCGCTGTCGGGCAGGACGTCGCCCTTGGTGTAGCTCACGCGCACCAGGTATTCCTTGTCGATATCGGTATCGTGGCCGATCAGCTGCTTGGCCACGCGCCCATCCTGCGTCAAGACCAGCAAGCCGACGGAATCGATGTCCAGGCGGCCAGCCGCCACCAGGCTGCGCAGCTGGGTCGGATGGAACTGTTCCGGGCTGCGGTCTTCCGCCCAGCGGTTCTCGGCCTTGATCAGGGCCACGGCCGGCGTGTAGCCATCTTCGGCCTGGCCGCTGACGTAACCCATCGGTTTATTGATCAGCACGGTCACGCGCTTGGACTGTTCGGCCGCCGCCTGGCGTTCCACGGTGATTTTCTGGCTGGGATAGACCTTGCTGCCCAGCTCGGATACCACCTTGCCGTCGACGCGAACCCAGCCGCGCGCGATCCATTCATCGGCTTCGCGGCGGGAGGACAGGCCCAGTTCGGACATGCGCTTGGACAGGCGTAATAATTCTTCGGTCATGTTGTTTCAGTTTCAGTAAGGGTAGGCGCTGCGCACAAGGTTTACACCTTCAGCGCATCGAGTAAATCGGTTTCCAGCAATATCTGGTTGCGGGCATTGTTGAGCGCGGGGCCGTCGACGAGGAAAACGTCTTCGACCCGCTCGCCCAGGGTCATGATCTTGGCCGTGTGCAGGTTGATGCGGTACTTGGTCAGCACATTGGCGATCGCATACAGCAGGCCCGTGCGGTCGTTGGCGGCCACCGACAGCAGGTAGTACTGGCCCTTTTCATCGGGCCGCAAGTCCACCGTCGGCTGGAAGGGGAAGGTGCGCGACAGGCGCGACAGCCGTCCCTTGCCCGGCGGCGGCAGTGGCGTCTGCGACTGCAGCAGTTCGCCCAGCTCATGCTCGATCAGGCTGATGATGTCGCGGTAGCTCTTGGCGAAGTTCTGCTCCGTGACGAGGAAGGTGTCGAGCGCGTAGCCATTCCTGGTCGTGTGGATCTTCGCGTCGAGGATGCTGAAATTCTTGCGGTCGAAATAGCTGCAGATGCGCGCGAACAGGTCAGGCTGGTCGGGAATGTACACGGCCACCTGCAAGCCTTCGCCGATGGGCGCCAGCCGGCATTTTACCACCGGCAACTTGCTGTCGAGCTTGTCATACAGCGAGCGCGTCTGCCAGGCGATGTCGGACGCGTCGTGGCGCAGGAAATACGCCACATCGAGCTGCTGCCACAGTTTTAAATGGGCATCGGGCGGCAAGCCGTACAGGCGCAGGGTGGCCAGCGCTTCCTGCTGGCGGTTCTTCAGTTCGCGGTCGGCCGTGTGCGGCTCGCCGCCCAGCACGCGCAGGGTGATCTTGTACAGGTCTTCCAGCAGCTTGCCTTTCCACGCGTTCCACACTTTCGGGCTGGTGCCGCGGATGTCGGCCACCGTCAGCAGGTACAGGCCCGTCAGGTGGCGCTCGTCCTTGACCGCTTTCGCGAACGCGGCGATGACGTCGGGATCGGACAGGTCCTGCTTTTGCGCCACTTGCGACATGGTCAGGTGATTTTCCACCAAGAAAGCGACCAGTTCCGTGTCCTCTGCCGACATGCCGTGCTCGTGGCAGAACTGGGTGGCGTCGGCCACGCCCAGCTTCGAATGGTCGCCGCCGCGGCCCTTGGCGATGTCGTGGAACAGGGCCGCCACGTACAGCAGCCACGACTGCGAGAAATCGGCCATCAGCTGGCTGCAGAACGGGTATTCGTGCGCATGTTCGCTCATGGTGAAGCGACGCATGTTGCGCACCACCATCAGAATGTGCTGGTCGACCGTGTACACGTGGAACAGGTCGTGCTGCATCTGACCCACGATGCGGCGGAAATTCGGCAGGTAGCGCCCGAGGATGCTCATCTCGTTCATGCGCCGCAGCGCATGGATGATGCCCACGGGTGCTTTCATGATGCGCAGGAACAGGGCGCGGTTGACGGGGTCCTGGCGGAAGGCGGCGTCGATCTTGAAGCGCGCGTGCCACAGGGCCCGCGTGGCGCGCGAGGTCATGCCTTTCAGGGCCGGGCGCTCCGTCATCAGGACGAAAATTTCCAGCATGGCCGACGGGTATCGTTCGAACGTATCGTCGGCGCTGATGTCGATCAGGCTGTTGACTTCATTGAAGCGCTCGTTGATGGGCACGGCCACATCGTCTTGTGGAAACAGCCGTGCCTCGATGTTTTGCAGCAAAATCGTGTTGAGCTGGGTCACCGTCTTGGCGGCCCAGTAATAGCGCTGCATCAGGTATTCGCTGGCGCGGCGCATGTGCGGCCCGCTGCCCGTGGCTTGCAAGCCCAGCGATTCGGCGATGGCCGTCTGCACGTCGAACACCAGGCGGTCTTCGCGCCGTCCCGCATGCAGGTGCAGGCGCACGCGGATATCCTTGAAGGCGCGCTCCTTTTCCATCAGCTGGCGCGCTTCCGTCAGGGTGATCAGGCCGCCCGTGGCCAGCGTGCGCCAGGAATTGGCCAGGCCGGCCGCCTTGGCCACCCACAAAATCACCTGCAGGTCGCGCAGGCCGCCCGGGCTTTCCTTGCAATTCGGTTCCAGGCTGAAGGCCGTGTCTTCGTATTTGGCATGGCGCTGGCGCATTTCCGCCGTTTTCGCCTGGAAAAACGCCTGCGGGTCCATGGCCGCCTCGTAGCGCTGCTGCAGTTGCGCGAACAGGTCCGCGTTGCCGCACACGAGGCGCGCTTCGAGCAGGCTCGTTTGCACGGTGATGTCGGCCTTCGATTCGACCATGCATTCCTCGACCGTGCGGATGCTGTGGCCGATTTCCAGGCCCAGATCCCACAGCAGTTGCACCAGTTCCTCGAGCTTTTCCTGCGTCGCCGCCTCGGGCGCCTGCTGCAGCAGGATCAGCAGGTCGACGTCGGAATAGGGAAACAGTTCCCCGCGACCGTAGCCGCCCACGCCCACCAGGGCCGTACCGGGTGGCAAGCCCGCCTCCTGCCAGGCGCGCGCCAGCACGCCATCGACGCTGTGGCGCAGGCTGCGCAGCAGTTTTTCAGGCTTGCCGTCGGCCTGGAAGGCCGCAATGACGACCTGGCGGTCGGCTTTCAGTTGCTGTTTCAGCTGTTCCCGAATCTGCTTTTTCATCTGGGCCCTGGGGTGGCGGTGCGTGGGATGGAAGAATCAGGCTTTGTTCAGGATCAGGGCGGGCGGTGGCGGCATGCCGGGCGAGACGGTCAGCACTTCATAGCCCGTTTCCGTCACCAGCACCGTGTGTTCCCATTGCGCCGACAGGCTGCGGTCCTTGGTTTTGATGGTCCAGCCATCGTTCATTTCGCGGATCTCGCGGCGGCCCGAGTTGATCATCGGTTCGACGGTGAAGATCATGCCCGCTTCCAAGCGTTCCAGGGTGCCTGGTTTGCCGTAATGCAACACTTGCGGTTCTTCATGGAAGACCTTGCCGATGCCGTGGCCGCAGAATTCGCGCACCACGCTGTAGCCGGCTTTTTCCGCATGTTGCTGGATGGCGTGGCCGATATCGCCCAGGTGGGCGCCCGGCTTGATCTGGTCGATTCCCAGCCACATGCATTCATAGGTGATTTCCGACAGGCGCTTGGCCAGGATGGTGGGCGTGCCGACGAGGAACATGCGGCTGTTGTCGCCGTGGTAGCCATCCTTGATGACGGTGATGTCGAGGTTGACGGTATCGCCGCTCTTCAAGACCTTGTCACCGGGAATGCCATGACAGATGACGTCGTTGACGGAGGTGCAGATGGCCTTCGGGTAAGGCGTGTAGCCTGGCGGGCAGTAGTTCAGCGGGGCAGGGATGGTGCCTTGCACGTTGACCATGTATTCGTGGCACAGGCGGTCCAGTTCGCCGGTCGTGACGCCGACCTTGACGAAGGGCGTGATGTAATCGAGTACTTCGGCGCCGAGCTTGCCGGCAACGCGCATGCCTTCGATGTCGGCGGCGCTATTAATTCGGATGGTGGCCATGGTGTGATTCGCAATCTGCAAGATGTTCGGGTGAAAAGCACAGACGAATCTCAGCGTATGAGGAAACGTCTGCAAATATGTCGAAATTATAAACGAGGCGCCCCGCATCCGCCGCCTCCATCCTCTGGCTGGCAGGCGATTTTTGCGGGAAAGTCCATGGTGGATACGCCTTGCACCAGTGTGGTGCAAGGCTGGCCGTCGTTGCGCGCGCGATTTGCGCCGTGGGCTTGATGGAATGGGCATTTCGGTGTAGAATCCTGGGTTGCTTGAATTCTCTTTTGGGCAATGCAGTAAAACAGTGTCTTTAATTTATATAAACACGCGAATCCGGTCGACAAGGGTGCCTGTATGGTGACTGATCGGATTCCAGACCCAACCCTGGAGTTAATAATGTCCGTAACAATGCGCGAAATGCTGGAAGCCGGTGTCCACTTTGGTCACCAAACCCGTTTTTGGAATCCAAAAATGGCACCGTTCATCTTCGGCCATCGCAACAAGATCCACATCATCAACCTGGAAAAAACCATGGCGATGTACCAGGACGCAATGAAGCACGTGCGTCAACTGGCTGCAAACCGTGGCACCATCCTGATGGTTGGCACTAAGCGTCAAGCGCGCGAAATCATCGCTGCTGAAGCACAACGCGCTGGCGTGCCTTTCGTTGATCAACGTTGGTTGGGCGGCATGCTGACCAACTTCAAAACGATCAAAACCTCGATCAAGCGTCTGAAAGACATGGAAGTCATGGTTGAAGATGGTTCGATCGAGAAGCTGTCGAAAAAAGAAGCGCTGATGTTCTCCCGCGAAATGATCAAGCTGCAAAAATCGATCGGCGGCATCAAGGACATGGGCGGCATTCCTGACGCAATCTTCGTCGTCGACGTCGGCTACCACAAAGGTGCGATCACCGAAGCGGCTAAACTGGGTATCCCGGTCATCGGCATTGTCGATACCAACCACTCCCCAGAAGGCGTGAACTTCGTGATCCCAGGTAACGATGACTCCTCGAAAGCCATCATGTTGTACGCTCGCGGTGTTGCTGATGCAATCATCGAAGGCCGTGCAGCTGCCGGTAACGAAGTTGTTGAAATGGTTAAAGCAGCCGCTGGCGACGAATTCGTCGAAGTAAACGAACAGGCTTAATGGCCAGGCTATCGCAAGATAGCCGTGTGTAAGCACAGCAGTAAGGGAAAAGGGGTGGCAGCAGCTCCCCCTTTTTTTTAACAAAAAAACGATAGAGACCGCTGGCGAGGCATATCTGCCCGGCCGCGACTATCGACTCACCGAATCAGGAGAAACACATGGCAGCGATTACAGCAGCGATGGTAGGCGAATTGCGCGGCAAAACCGACGCACCAATGATGGAATGCAAAAAAGCACTGACCGAAGCCGAAGGCGACATGGCACGTGCGGAAGAGATCCTGCGCGTCAAACTGGGCGGCAAGGCATCGAAAGCATCAGCACGCATCACCGCTGAAGGCGTCGTGGCAACCTACATCGCCAATGGCGTAGGCGCCCTGGTCGAAGTGAACTCGGAAACCGACTTCGTTGCGAAAAACGACGATTTCCTGGCACTGGCCAACAACGCTGCCCGTCTGGTAGCGGAACACAACCCGGCTGACGTCGCTGCCCTGCTGGCCCTGCCACTCGATGGCAAGACCCTGGACGAAGTGCGCGCTGCCCTGATCGGCAAAATCGGCGAAAACATGACCATCCGCCGCTTCCAGCGTTTCGAAACCAGCAACAAGCTGGCGTCGTACCTGCACGGTGCGCGCATTGGCGTGATCGTCGAATTCGACGGCGCCGACGAGCAAGTAGGCAAAGACGTGGCCATGCACATCGCTGCCATGAAGCCAGTGTCGCTGTCGTCGAACGAAGTTCCTGCGGAACTGATCGAAAAAGAGCGTTCGGTTGCCCAACTGAAAGCCGAAGAAGACGCAGTCAAAGCGGCCGCCGAAGGCAAGCCAGCGCAATCGCCGGAAATCCTGGCCAAGCGCCTGGAAGGTTCCGTACAGAAGTTCCTGAAAGAAGTATCGCTGCTGAACCAGGCTTTCGTGAAAAACGACAAGCTGTCGGTTGAGCAAATGCTGAAGGCGGCTAACACCAGCGTCAAAGGTTTTGCCATGTACGTGGTAGGCGAAGGCATCGAGAAGAAGCAAGACGACTTCGCAGCAGAAGTCGCAGCACAGATGGCTGCCTCCCAGGGAGCGTAAGTAAAGCGGGCCGAGAGGCCCGTTTTTTTGGCCCGCCCGCACCTGTCGTGCCGGGCGGCGACATGGGCAGCCCCGCGCGCCTATCCGGCGCTGCAAGGCGCTGCGCCATGTCATACTCGAATAACCTCATTTATGGAGCCCCAGCTCATGTCAAAACCAGCCTACAAGCGCGTCCTCCTCAAGTTGTCCGGCGAAGCCCTGATGGGCGATGATCCCTACGGCATCAACCGCGCCACGATCGAGCGCATGGTGGCCGATGTGGCCGAGGTGGCGAAATTGGGTGTGGAACTGGCAATCGTGATTGGCGGCGGCAATATCTTCCGTGGCGTCGCGCCTGGCGCGCAAGGCATGGACCGTGCCACCGCCGACTACATGGGCATGCTTGCCACCGTGATGAATGCACTGGCCCTGGCCGATGCCATGCGCCACGTCGGCATCGTCGCGCGCGTCATGTCGGCGATCGGCATCGAGCAAGTCGTCGAGCCGTACGTCCGCCCGAAAGCCCTGCAATACCTGGAAGAAGGCAAAGTGGTGGTCTTCGCCGCCGGTACCGGCAATCCGTTCTTCACCACCGACACGGCAGCCGCCCTGCGCGGTTCCGAGATCAGTGCCGAGATCGTCCTGAAGGCCACCAAGGTCGACGGCGTCTACACGGCCGATCCGAAGAAGGATCCGAACGCCACCCTGTTCCACACGATTACGTTCGACGACGCCATCGCCAAGCACCTGCAAGTGATGGATGCCACCGCATTCGCCCTGTGCCGCGACCAGAAACTGCCGATCAAGGTGTTTTCGATCACCAAGCCAGGCGCGCTGATGCGCGTCATCATGGGCGAAGATGAAGGCACGCTGGTTCACGTATAGAAATAAGGAGCACCGAGAAACCGTCCATGGCTGCGTTGCAGCGCCTCGCCCTGAACGGTTTTCGGCACTCCCGATTGCGCTAGTGTTCCCATCGCAAGCGAAGTAGCAATATTCATTATTATCAAGACAAGGAGTACAGCAATGTCCTTAGCTGACGTTAAAAAGAACACCCAGGAACGCATGACGAAGTCGCTGGAAACACTGCGGGCCGACCTGGCCAAAGTGCGTACCGGCCGCGCCCATACGGGTATCCTGGACCACGTGATGGTCGATTACTACGGTTCGCCGACGGCACTGACCCAGGTGGCCAACGTGACCCTGATCGACGCGCGCACCATCGGTGTGCAGCCGTACGAAAAGAAAATGGCTTCGACCGTTGAAAAAGCCATCCGCGACGCCGACCTGGGCTTGAACCCATCGGCGCAGGGCGACATGATCCGCGTCCCGACGCCGCCGCTGACGGAAGAGCGTCGCAAGGAAATGGTCAAGCTGGTCAAGACCGAAGCGGAAGACGCGAAGATTGCCGTGCGTAACATTCGCCGCGATGCGAACGAGTCGCTGAAGAAACTGGTCAAGGAAAAAGCCTGCTCCGAGGACGATGAGCGCCGCTCGTCGGAAGAAGTGCAGAAACTGACGGACAAGTTTATTGCCGACATCGACAAGATGGTGGTCGATAAAGAAAAAGAAGTGCTGACGGTCTAGTTTTCAGTCCTTTTGACGCTGCCCGGGAAAGCATGGCTTTTCCGGGCAGTGCTATTTGGCGCATAATAGTTATCTTTTATTTTTGGTATTCGTGTTTTCATGATCTATTCGAGTTCGACAACGGCAGTACCTGAGGTTGGCACTGTGCCGCGCCATGTGGCAATCATTATGGATGGCAATGGCCGCTGGGCAACCAAACGCTTCCTGCCGCGCGTGGCTGGCCACGTCAAGGGCGCTGACGCCGTGCGCGGTGTCGTCGAGACCTGCCTCGAGCGGGGTGTCGAATATCTGACCCTGTTTGCCTTCAGTTCTGAAAACTGGCGCCGCCCGGAAGAAGAGGTGTCGATGCTGATGCGCCTGTTCGTCACCATGCTGGAACGCGAAGTGGTCAAGATGCATGCCAACGACATCCGCCTGAAAGTGGTGGGCGACCTGTCGCGCTTCAACGAGCAGCTGCAAACCCTGATCGCCAATGCGGAACGCAAGACGGCGCACAACACGCGCCTGACCGTGACGATCTGCGCCAATTACGGCGGGCGCTGGGACATCATGCAGGCAGTCAACAAAATGACGGCCGAGGCCGCCGCCAACGGCCAGCCTGCCGGGCAGGCTTACACGGAAGAGCAACTGGCGCCGCACCTGGCCATGGCCTATGCGCCCGAGCCTGACCTGTTCATCCGCACGGGCGGCGAGCAGCGCATTTCCAATTTCCTGCTGTGGCAACTGGCGTACACTGAGCTGTTTTTCACCGAGACTTTCTGGCCCGACTTCAATGACGAGTGCCTCGACGCGGCAATCGCGTCTTACCAGCAGCGCGAACGGCGCTTTGGCCGTACCAGCGCGCAATTAACTGAAAAGACAAACTGATGCTGAAAACACGGATAATCACCGCCCTGGTCCTCTTGGCGGTCTTGCTGCCGGTTCTGTATCTGAATTATTTCCCCGCCTTCGCCGTGATCGCCACGGCGTTCTTCGGCGCCGCCGTCTGGGAAAGCTTCCGCATTTTCAAAAATCGCCAGGCGCTCTTGATTGCCGCCGTCTGGACTGCCGCCTTCGCGTATACGTTTTTTGTCGGTAACGGCATGGCGCAGCTCAATTTCTGGTTCGCCCTGTGCGTGGCCATCTGGCTGATCCGCTTCGTGCCCTCGCTGGCGACGGGCTTGCCACCTACCGAAGGCCTGGGCAATACCTTGCTCAGCCTGGTGTACCCGGTGACCATCGTCGGCTGCTTCGTCGCCATCATCGCCTTGTTCCTGCACAGCCCCTTGTACCTGCTGTCCGTGATGGCCCTCGTGTGGATCGCCGATATCGGCGCCTACTTCTCGGGCAAGGCGTTCGGCAAGCGCAAGCTGGCGCCCAGCATTTCCCCAGGTAAATCCTGGGAAGGCGCGATCGGCGGCGGCATCGCCGTGCTGCTGATCTCCGCCATCACCATCGTCGCCGCGCCATCGCTGCCGGTCTTGCAAGACACCTTCGCCGTGCAGCTGCAACTGCGCCGTGGCTGGCTGGTGGCCTTGCTGGTGCTGTTGCTGATCGTCGCCGCCAGCATCGTCGGCGACCTGTTCGAATCCCAATTGAAGCGCCGCGCCGGCATCAAGGACAGCAGCAACCTGTTGCCTGGCCATGGCGGCGTACTCGACCGTATCGACGCGCTGATCCCGGTCCTGCCATTTGCCGCCCTCGTGGCCAGCTGGCTTTAAGGAAACTCATGCAATACATCACCATTCTTGGCGCGACCGGCTCGGTCGGCGTGTCCACCCTGGACGTGCTCGCGCGTCATCCCGAGCAATACAGCGTGTATGCGCTGAGCGCCCACAGCCGCGTGGCCGAACTGGCCGCCCAGTGTCTGCAATTCCGTCCGCAGCGCGCCGTCGTCGGTACGGCCGACGCCGCCCTTGAACTGACGCGCTTGCTGCGCGGGCAGGGCGTCGCTACGCAAGTCGAGTACGGCGTGGAAGCCCTGTGCGCCATCGCCAGCGCGCCGCAAGTGACGGGCGTGATGGCGGCCATCGTCGGCGCGGCCGGCCTGGCGCCCACCCTGGCGGCGGCACGCGCCGGCAAGAAAGTATTGCTGGCCAATAAAGAAGCGCTGGTCATGTCGGGCCAGCTGTTCATCGATGCCGTGCACGATAACGGCGCCGTGCTGCTGCCCATCGACAGCGAACATAACGCCATCTTCCAATGCATGCCGCACGCGCATGGCCGCGCGCCAGGCGCCGCGGGCGTGGCGAAAATCGTGCTGACGGCTTCCGGCGGCCCCTTCCTCACGCGCGACGTCGAGACGCTCGACACGGTCACGCCGGACCAGGCATGCAAGCATCCGACCTGGGCCATGGGACGCAAGATTTCCGTCGATTCGGCCACCATGATGAACAAGGGCCTGGAAGTGATCGAAGCGCACTGGCTGTTCGGCGCGCCGGCCGACCAGATCGAGGTGCTGATCCATCCGCAAAGCGTGATCCATTCGATGGTCTCGTATATCGACGGTTCCGTGCTGGCCCAGCTGGGCAATCCGGACATGCGCACGCCGATCGCGCATGCGCTGGCGTATCCGCGGCGCATCGCTTCCGGCGTGGCGCAGCTGGATCTGGCGCAAGTGGCCACCTTGCAGTTCGAACGTCCCGATTTCCGCCGTTTCCCTTGCCTGGCGCTGGCGTTCGACGCCTTGCGCGCGGGCGGCACGGCGCCGGCCCTGCTCAATGCAGCCAATGAAGTGGCCGTGCAAGCGTTTCTTGACGAGCAGATCGGCTTCCGCCAGATCGACAGAGTCATCTCCCACGTGATCGAGACGGTGCCGCATGGCGCCGCCTCGAGCATCGAGGCCGTGATGGAGCAGGACCGCCTGGCCAGAGCGGCCGCGCACGCGTATATCGCCCAGAGGCTGGCCGCATGACCTTGATTACCACCTTGCTGGCCTTTATCGTCGCGCTCGGTTCACTGATTACCCTGCACGAGCTGGGCCACTACCTGGTGGCGCGCTGGTGCGGCGTGAAAGTGCTGCGCTTCTCGATCGGCATGGGGAAAGTGGTGTATTCGCGCAAGTTTGGCAAGGACCAGACGGAATGGGCGATTTCCGCGCTGCCGTTGGGCGGCTATGTGAGCATGCTCGACAGCCGCGCGCAAGACCTCAGTGACTTGCCGGAAAGCGAATTGCGCCGCGAATTCACGCGCCAGAGCGTGTGGCGCCGCATCGCCATCGTGGCCGCCGGTCCGCTGGCCAATTTCCTCGTCGCCATCGTGCTGTATGCGGGCCTGTTCATGCATGGCATCGAAGAGCCGTCGAGCAAGCTCGGTCCCGTGGCCGAGCAGACGGCCGCCTACGCGGCCGGCTTGCGCAGCGGCGATACGGTTGAAACGGTGAATGGCAAGGCCGTGGCCAGCTGGTCCGAGCTGCGCTGGGAACTGATCCAGGCCACCCTCGACAAGCAGCCGGCGCGCATCGAAGTGCGCCGTCCCGACCGTGGCCAGCAGGAAGCGACCTTGCCGACGGCCAGCCTGACGGAGACGGACCTGGAAGGCGACGTGCTGGGCAAGCTGGGCCTGACCCTGGCCCGTTCCGCGCCGACCCTGATGGAAATCATGCCCGGCGGCGCCGCCGCGCGCGCCGGCCTGCAGAAAAACGACCAGATCCTGGCCATCGACGAGCAGCCCGTGCACGACGTGGCGTCCGTCATCGCCACCCTGAGCCAGGCGCCTGGCCGGACCTTGCAATTGCAACTCTTGCGCCAGGGCCAGGACCTGACCTTGCCCATTACGCCGGAGGCCGTGCCGGGTGCGGGGACAGCGGGAGCTGTAACAGTTGGTAAGATCCAGGCAAAGCTGGGGCAGGTGCCGGATATGATTACCGTGGCATCCGGACCGTTCTCTGCCGTGGGCAAGGCGTCCACCAAGGTCTGGGACACGAGTGTCATGAGCCTGAAAATGCTGGGTAAAATGATTACCGGCCAGGTCTCGCTGAAGAATGTGACGGGACCCATTACCATCGCCGATTACGCGGGCCAGACGGCGCGCACCGGCCTGGTAAGCTACCTGAGCTTCATCGCCTTCATCAGTATCAGTCTGGGCGTGATGAATTTGCTACCCATTCCTGTTCTGGATGGCGGGCATTTGCTGTATTATTCGCTGGAAGTTTTGACCGGACGCCCCTTGCCGGAGCGCGTAGGCGAGATTGCCCAGCGCCTGGGGATCGGTTTGTTGCTGACCTTGATGGTGCTTGCCGTCTTTAATGACGTGTTGCGATTGCTGAATTAGGGCGGTGGTTGATGCCATTGCGTGAGTCGCACAAGCAATCTTTTGTGTATGTTGTCCATTGATTTACCCATTGAATAACCCCAATGAAATTACATTCTGCTCGTTTTGCCTTGCCTTCCTTTCGTCGCAGCCTGATCGGCGCCGCCGTCATGGCCTTCTGTGCCGGCCATGCGCTGGCCGTCCAGCCATTTACTGTCAAGGACATCCGGGTCGAAGGGATCCAGCGTACTGAAGCGGGTACTGTTTTCAGCTACCTGCCGGTGCGCGTCGGCGAAACGTTCTCCGACGAGAAGAGTATCGCCGCCATCAAAGCCCTGTACGCGACGGGTTTTTTCAAGGACGTGCGCCTGGAAGTCGATGGCGACGTGCTGGTGGTACTGGTCGAGGAGCGCCCGGCCATCGCTGCCGTGGAATTCACGGGCACCAAGGAATTTGAAAAAGATGTGCTGGTCAAGGCCTTGAAGGAAATCGGCGTCGGCGAAGCCAAGATTTTCGACAAGGCTTCGGTCGACCGCGCGGAACAGGAGCTCAAGCGCCAGTATCTGTCGCATGGCCTGTACGGCGTGAAGATCACCACCACCGTCACGCCGATCGAGCGTAACCGCGTCAACGTGGTGTTCGCCGTCGACGAGGGCGACGTGGCCCGCATCAAGCAGATCAACATCGTCGGCAACAAGGCCTTCACGGACAAGGAACTGCGCGAACAGCTGGCCCTGAACACGGGTGGCTGGTTCAGCTGGTACACCAAGGCCGACCAGTATTCGAAGACCAAGCTGACGGGCGACATCGAAGCGCTGAAGTCCTACTACCTGGACCGCGGCTATATCGAGATGCAGGTCGATTCCACGCAAGTGTCGATCACGCCCGATAAAAAAGACATTTACCTGACGATCAATATCACCGAAGGTGAAAAGTACAAGATCGCCGGCACCAAGTTCGAAGGCGAGATGTTCGGCCGCGAAGAAGAGCTGAAGGCGCTGAACCTGATGCGCGAAGGCGAGATCTACTCGGGCGCGCGCCTGACTGCCACGAATAAACGCATCCAGGACCGCCTGGCCACGTTCGGCTATGCCTTTGCCAACGTCAACGCCAATCCGGAAATCAACCGTGACAAGCATGAAGTAGGTTTTACTTTCTTCATCGATCCGGGCAAGCGCGTGTACGTGCGCCACATGAATATCGCCGGCAACACCACTACGCGCGATGAAGTCATCCGCCGCGAATTCCGCCAGTTCGAATCGTCCTGGTACGACAGCAACAAGATCAAGCTGTCGCGCGACCGTGTCGACCGCCTCGGCTACTTCAAGGACGTGACCATCGACACGCCGGAAGCGCAGGGCTCGACCGACCAGGTCGACGTCAACGTGACGGTGGTGGAAAAACCAACGGGTAACTTCCTGATCGGTGGCGCCTTCTCGCAATCGGAGAAGTTCACCCTGTCGGCATCGATTTCGCAGGCCAACTTCGCCGGTAGCGGCAACACGGTCGGCATTGAACTCAATACCAGCCATTACAGCCGCACGATTGCGTTCTCGCAAACCAATCCGTACTTTACGGACGATGGCATTTCGCGCAGCTTTGAAGTTTACCTGCGTACGACGGAACCGCCGGCGCTGAACATCGGCAGCTACAAGATCAAGCAAACCGGTGGCCGCGTCAGTTTCGGCGTGCCGTTCTCGGAAGTCGACACCATCTTCTTCGGCATCGGCGCCGAGCGTTCGCGCATCGAAACCGACATCACCAGCCCGATCCGCTTCAAGCAGTACGTGATCGACAATGGCGGCCCGTCGGACGGTATCGGTTCGGCCACGACCAATTCCATCCCGCTGACGGCGGCATGGCAGCGCGACAGCCGCGACAGCGCCCTGACGCCATCGATCGGCCGCTACCAGCGCGTCAACCTGGAGGCTGACCTGATCGGCGACCAGAAATACTTCCGTGCCATCTATGAGCACCAGTATTTCCGTCCGCTGTTCAGCAAGGTCACCCTGGCGCTGAAGGGTGAACTCGATTACGGCCACGGCATCGGCAAGCACGTGTACCCGGTGTTCAAGAACTTCTACGGCGGCGGCATCGGTTCCGTGCGCGGCTACCTGAGTTCCTCGCTGGGCGCGGTCGAACCGAGCACCAACGATGCACTGGGCGGCGCTTCACGCCTGATCGGTAACGCCGAACTGCAGATGCCATTCCCCGGTTCGGGCAATGACCGCAGCCTGCGCTGGTTCGGTTTTCTTGACGGCGGCCAGGTCTACCAGGAAGGCGAAAAAATGCGGATCTCGCAATTGCGCTATTCTGCTGGCTTGGGCATCAGCTGGATTTCACCGGTGGGCC
Source organism: Janthinobacterium sp. PAMC25594 (assembly GCF_019443505.1). Taxonomy (NCBI): domain Bacteria; kingdom Pseudomonadati; phylum Pseudomonadota; class Betaproteobacteria; order Burkholderiales; family Oxalobacteraceae; genus Janthinobacterium; species Janthinobacterium sp. PAMC25594. Next base: position 1,109,695 of record NZ_CP080377.1, on the reverse strand, counting down.
CGCTCAAGCTGAGCTATGCCAAGCCGCTGAACGCCAAGCCGACGGACCGCCTGGAGCGCTTCCAGTTCCAGATGGGCACCGGTTTCTGACCGGCCATCTGAACCGGGGCGACAGCTTTTACCTTTTGACCATGGAGTATCATGAACACCGCATCCGCTACCCTGCCCAAGTCCCTTGCCGTGATCGCATTGTGCTGGAGTTCGCTGTTGCCGGTGCAGGCGCAGGCTCAGGAGTCGAAAATCGCCTGGATCAGCAGCGAACGTATTTATAACGAATCGAAGCTGGCCAAAGCGGCCAGCGCCAAGCTGGCCGAAGAGTTCCGCTCGCGCGAAAAAGCCGTGCAGGAACTGGGCAGCCGCTTCAAGGTGGCCAACGAAGCCCTGGAAAAGGACATGCCCACCCTGAGCGAAGCCGAGCGCGCCAAGCGCCAGCGCGAGTTTTTCGAGCTGGACAAGGAGCTGCAACGCCGCCAGCGCGAATTTCGCGAAGACCTGAGCCAGCGCACGAACGAAGAGCGCAGCGCCATCGCGGAAAAAGCCAACACCATCATCCAGCAGATGGCGCATATCGAAGGATATGACATCGTGCTGCAGGAAGCCCTGTGGGCCAGCCCGCGCATCGACATCACCGACAAGGTCTTGAAGGCGCTGGACAAGTAACAGTAACAAAATAAGGGTTATCAAGATGGGCACTCGACTAGGAGACTTGGTCGAACGCTTCGGTGGTCAATTGGCGGGCGATCCCAACCTGGAAGTCACAGGGATCGCGCCGCTGGCCGACGCCGGCGCTTCGCACATCAGCTTTCTCAGCAATAGCAAATTCCGCGCGCAGGCCGCCCAGAGCGGCGCCGCGGCGCTGATACTCACGCCGGCCGACGACGCGCTGATCGGCGTTGAATACACCGGCGCGCGCATCGTCACACCGAATCCCTATGTGTATTTCGCGCGCGCGGCGCAGTATTTCGCCGCCCTGCACGAGATCAAGGCGCCGATCGGCATCCATCCGGCCGCCTTTGTCGATGCCAGCGCGCAGGTCGATGCCAGCGCCTCAGTCGGCGTGCACGCGGTGATCGAGGCGGGCGCCGTGATCGGTGCCGGCTGCGTCATCGGTCCCGGCTGCGTGGTGGGGCGCGACGCCGTCATTGGCGCGGGCACGCAATTGCTCGCCAACGTGACCTTCCATGCGCGTTGCGTGATCGGTCAGCGCGGCATCATCCATTCCGGCGCCGTGATCGGCACCGACGGATTCGGCTTCGCCAACGAAGGCGGCGTCTACATCAAGATTCCGCAGACGGGCAGGGTGGTGATCGGTGACGATGTCGATATCGGCGCCAATACCACCATCGACCGTGGCGCACTGGCCGACACCATCATCGAAGATGGCGTCAAGCTCGACAACCAGATCCAGATCGGCCACAACTGCCATATCGGCGCGCATACGGCCATGGCCGGCTGCGTCGGCGTGGCCGGCAGCGCCGTCATCGGCAAGTATTGCACCTTTGGCGGCGCCGCCATGGTGCTCGGCCATTTGACGATCGCCGACCGCGTCCACGTGGGCTCGGGCAGCATGGTCTCGCGCTCGATCGCGGAAGCGGGCCAGTACACGGGGTTTTATCCGCTGGCCAAGAACGCCGACTGGGAAAAGAGCGCCGCCATCGTGCGCAACCTGTCAAGCATGCGCGAGAAGATACGCACGCTTGAAAAAACAATTAAAACACTGACCACGCAAGACGAAAAATGACTACTGAAAAAAAGACCCTCGACATCCTCGCCATCAAATCGCTGCTGCCGCACCGCTATCCGCTGCTGCTGGTTGACCGCGTGCTGGACTGGGAAGCGAACAAAACCATCACCGCCATCAAGAACGTGACGGTCAATGAAGAGTTCTTCCAGGGCCATTTCCCGCACAAGCCGGTCATGCCTGGCGTGCTGATGATCGAAGCGCTGGCGCAAACGGCGGCCTTGCTGTCGTTCCTGTCGATGGGCGTGAAACCGGATGAGAACTCGGTGGTGTACTTTGTCGGCATCGACAATGCGCGTTTCAAGCGTCCTGTCGAACCGGGCGACCAGCTGAAGATGGACGTGGAAATCCTGCGCGTCTCGCGCGGCATCTGGAAATACAAGGCGGTCGGCTCGGTCGACGGCAAAGTGGCGCTGGAAGCGGAATTGATGTGCACCATCCGTAGCGCGCAGGATGCGAGCCAGTCTGCGAGCCAACCAGCGGGGCAGTGATGGCGGCGATCCACTCCACGGCAGTCATCGATCCGAAGGCTGAGCTCGACAGCTCGGTCGAAGTGGGTCCGTACACCATCATCGGTCCGCACGTGCGCATCGGTGCCGGCACCAAAGTTGGCCCGCACGTGGTCATCGACGGCCACACGACGATCGGCAGCGACAACCACCTGTTCCAGTTTTCTTCCATCGGCGCGCAGCCGCAGGATAAAAAATGGGCGGGCGAGGCGACGCGCCTGGACATCGGCGACCGCAACACTATCCGCGAATTCTGCACCTTCAACACGGGCACCGTGCAAGGTGGCGGCGTGACGCGCCTGGGCAATGACAACTGGATCTCGGCGTATGTGCACCTGGCGCACGACTGCCTGGTGGGCAACAACACGATTTTCTCGAACAACGCCCAGCTGGCGGGCCACGTGGAGATCGGCGACTGGGTCATCATGAGCGGTTTCGCCAATGTGCACCAGTTCTGCAAGATCGGCGCGCACGCCTTTGTCGGCATGAGCACCAGCCTGACGCAGGACGTGCCGCCGTTCGTGCTCTTGAACGGCAATCCGGCGCAGGCGCATGGCGTGAATATCGAAGGCTTGAAGCGCCGCGGCTTTACGCGCGAGCAGATCAACGGCATCCGCACCGCGTATAAACTCATCTACCGCGCGGGACTGACCCTGGAAGAATCCAAGGCGGCCCTGTTCGAAGAAGAAGCGGCATCGTCGCCCGAGGTGGCGCAACACATTCGCGCCATGCGCGAATTCCTTGGCGTGGCATCGCGTGGCATCGTCCGCTGACCGGTCCAGCGACCTGTCGGTCGCCATCGTCGCCGGCGAGGTGTCGGGCGACCTGCTGGCCAGCCGGCTGCTGTCCGGCCTGGTGCCGCAGCTGCCCGGCGCGCGCTTCCATGGCATCGGCGGCGAGCACATGGCCAGGCAGGGTTTTGTGTCCGACTGGCCGCTCGACAAGCTGACCGTGCGCGGCCTGTTTGAGATCATTCCCCGCTACCGCGAAATCAAGGGCATCCAGAACGCGCTGCGCGACCAGCTGCTGGCGGAGCGTCCCGCCGTTTTCATCGGCGCCGACTATCCCGGTTTCAACCTGGGGCTGGAGCAGCAGCTCAAGGAAGGCGGCATCCCCACCGTGCACTACATCGGGCCGCAGATCTGGGCCTGGCGCGGTGGCCGCATCAAGAAAATCATCAAGGCCGTCTCGCACATGCTGGTGATCTTCCCGTTCGAGGAAGAAATCTACCGCAAGGCGGGCGTGCCCGTCACCTATGTCGGCCATCCGCTGGCCGAGATGATTCCGTTGCAGCCCGACGAAGCGGCCGCGCGCCGCACCCTGGGCTTGCCGCAAGACGCGAATGTCGTGACCCTGATGCCGGGCAGCCGCATGGGGGAACTCAAATACAATGCGGTGGCCTTTGTCGGCGCCTGCAAGCTGCTGCTGGCGCGCGACCGCTCCCTGCGTTTCGTCGCGCCCATGGCCGGCGAGAAGCAGCGCCAGTACTTCCTGCAACTGGTACGTGAAGCTGGCCTGCAGGACGTCGAGATATTGCTCACCGACGGCGGCTCGCACACGGCCATCTGCGCCGCCGATGCGGTATTGGTGGCGTCCGGCACGGCCTCGCTGGAAGTGGCGCTGTACAAGAAGCCGATGGTCATCGCCTACAAGATGATGCGCGCCTCGTGGGAAATCATGCGCCACATGGGCTACCAGCCGTGGATTGGGCTGCCCAACATCCTGGCGCGCGACTACCTGGTGCCCGAGCTGCTGCAAAACGCGGCCAGCCCGGAAGCACTGGCCGAGGCCATGTGGCAGCAGCTGAGCGACGTGCCGGGCCGTTTGCGCCTGGTGCAGCGCTTCACGGACATGCACCACAGCCTGCTGCGCGACAGCGCGCGCGAGAGCGCCAACGCCGTCATGCAAGTCATCGCCGCCAACCGCAAGTAACTCCAATCACCGCTCCAAGCGCATTACCAACCAAAGATTCAACGTGAAAAATATCTATCCCGGCCTGTTTGACGACTTGCCATTCTCGCTCGATGAAATCATCTGCGGCGTCGACGAGGCAGGCCGCGGTCCGCTGGCCGGCCCCGTCTTCGCCGCCGCCGTGATCCTCGACCCGAGTCAGCCGATCGACGGCTTGCGCGACTCGAAAAAACTCAGCGAAGCCAAGCGCGACCTGCTGGCGCCGCAAATCAAGGCCAAGGCCCTGGCCTGGGCCATCGCCGAAGCGTCGGAAGAGGAAATCGACCGCCTGAACATTTTGCAGGCGTCGATGCTGGCCATGCGCCGCGCCGTCGAGGCGTTGAGTACCGTGCCGACCCTGGCCCTGATCGACGGCAACCGCTGCCCCGTGATGCCGATACGCGGCATGGCCATCATCGGTGGCGACGACAAGGTCGATTCGATTTCCGCCGCCTCGATCCTGGCCAAGACGGCGCGCGACGCGGCCCTGGTGCACCTGCACGCGGCCTATCCCGAGTACTGCTTCGACCAGCACAAGGGCTATGGCACCAAGCTGCACCTGGAACGCCTGCACCTGCACGGCGCCTCGCCCGTGCACCGCCGCTCGTTCGCGCCCGTGCGCAATGTGATCGCCCTGTTTGGCGCGCAGGAGGTGGTGGCATGAAGACGATTACCTCGCGCGACAACGCGCAATACAAGGAGCTGTTGAAACTGGCGGGCAGTTCGCAGGCGCGCCGCAAGTCCGGCCGCACCCTGCTCGACGGCGTGCACCTGTGCCAGTCGTATCTGCAGCTGCGCGGCATGCCGGAGCAGTGCATCGTCAGCGAAGGCGCCTTGCGCAATCCGGAAGTGATGGAGATCGTCGGCCAGCTGGAAAGCCAGCGCGCGCATGTACTGGGCTTGCCCGACGCGCTGTACCACGCGGTGAGCCAGGTCGAACACGGCGTGGGCGTGATGTTCCTCATCGAGACGCCTGAACGGGCCGTCACGCAGCCCCTGAGCGTATCGGCCGTGCTGCTCGATAACCTGCAAGACCCGGGCAATGTCGGCTCCATCCTGCGCAGCGCGGCGGCAGCCGGCATCACGCAGGTGTACTGCAGCGCCGGCACGGCCTTCTGCTGGTCGCCGAAGGTGCTGCGCGCGGCGATGGGCGCGCACTTCGTGCTCGACATCTTTGAAAACGTCGATCTGGCGGCACTGGTCGCCGACGCGAAGGTGGCGACACTCGCCACCAGCGGCTACGCCACGAAGCAGCTGTACGACGTCGACCTGCGCCAGCCCGTCGCCTGGCTGTTCGGCCATGAAGGGCAGGGCGTGGCCGACGACCTGCTGTCGATGGCGACGCACCAGGTGGTCATTCCGCACCTGGGCCAGATCGAATCGCTGAACGTGGCCGCCTGCGCCGCCGTCTGCTTCTTCGAGCAGCTGCGCCAGGGCCAGGCCTGAACAGGGTCGCCATGTCTTTCCCTGTGCTCGCCGACGGTGCCGCACGTGACGAGGCCTGGTGGCGCCAGGTCGCCGCGTTGTATCCCGCGCCGCCGGACGCCATCGTCAATCTGGAGCATGGCTATTTCGGCGCCATGGCCGCGCCCGTGCAAGCCGCCTTCGAGCAGGCCGTGCGCTACACGAATGAGCAGCTGAGTCCCTTCGTGCGCGGCGAATTCACGCGCACGCATGTGGATATCCTGCGCCAGCGCCTGGCCGCGCTGATCCACGCCGAACCGCACGAGATCCTGCTGACCCGCAGCGGCACCGAGTCCATGCAGGTGCTGATCACGCAATACCATGGCCTGGCGCCCGGCGATACGGTGTTGTGGAGTAATCTCGATTATCCGGCCACGCGCACGGCCATGCGCTGGCTGGCGCAGCGCCGTGGCGTCACCAGCACGCAAGTCACATTGCGCTTGCCCATCGGCGATGACGAGATCATCGCCTGTTACGCGCAAGCCATGCGCCAGGCCGTCAGGCCGAAACTGCTGTTGCTGTCGCAGGTGACGCCGGCCAATGGCCAGCAGTTGCCGCTGCGCGCCTTGATTGCGCTGGCGCGCGAACACGGCATCGATGTCGTGCTCGACAGCGCCCATGCCTTGGGGCAGGTGGCGCTCGATGTGCGCGCGATGGATGTCGATTTTGCCGGTTTTAATTTACATAAATGGCTGGGTGCTCCGCCGGGGCTGGGCTTTGTGTATATCCGCGCCGCGCAGCTGCACAAGATCGAGCCGCATTTTGGCGACGACGATTATCCATTGGACGATATCCGCTGTCGTCTGCACATGGGCATGCCGCCGATCAGCGCCATCCTGGCCGCACCCGCCGCGCTCGACTTTCATGAGCGCCTGGGTGGCACGCCAGCCAAGAACGAACGCCTGGCCTGGCTGCGCAATTACTGGGTCGAACGGGTGGCGCAGTTGCCCGGCGTGCGAATCTTGTCGCCACTGGATGCGGTGCGCGGCACGGCGCTGGTGGCGTTCGCCATCGACGGCATGGACGCGCGCGCGCTGCAGCAGGCCTTGCTGCAGCGCTTTGGCATCTTCACGGTGGAACGCAATATCGGCGACACCGATATCGTACGCGCCACGGTGGCCGTCACCACCACCACTGCAGAGCTGGACCGGCTGGTGGCGGCGCTGGAGGTGCTGGGCAACGAGGCATAGCGGCAGGTCCGCCAGGAAAGCCGGCTGTGCGGTGACTTACAGTTTCAGCTCAGCGATTTTGCGCAGGCCCTGCTCGACATTGTTACGTGCCGCACCTTCCGTCGCCAGGCGCAGGCGTGTGGTTCCTGCGAAGGCGTCGGTGGCGCTGGCCGTGTATTCCGACTTGATGGCTTCCTGCCATACCTTGCCGCTGTCGCTGGCGCGTATCAGTGTCCAGCCCATTTCCAGGCCCACAGTGAAGGAAAAGCCGAAATTGGGCTGGACGACGTTGACGATGTTGACGGTCAGCAGGTAGTCGCCGCCCTTGCCGGGCACCACGCGCGAAAAGGTCTTGGTCTGGTTGATCGCTTCGGTGACCGCTTTCGCCAGTTCCGCGTTGTCGATCTGCGATTTACCCAGGGTGTCGGTGCCGCTGCCGCCGAGCGCCGCCACTGACACCGATTGTGGGTGTTGCTGGCTTACTTTCAGTGTCACCGGCACCATTGCCTGATAGGTGACGGGTGATGCGCAACCGCCCAGTGCCAGCAGAGTGGCAACGACAGGGATGGCGAGCAGGCGCGCTGCATGGAATGGCAGAATTTTTTTCATGATATGGGTCGTGGATGAGTGAACACGGCGCGGTTTGCCGCAGGCAGCAAACCGCAGGATTTACTGCGGCGAGGCGGAAAAAATATTATTCAGCACTTCATCGACCATTTCGTCGGGCGACTTGCGCGCCATCGAGGTATGGAAGGAATTGCCAGTGGCAAGCGGGAAGCCGGTTTTCGGGTCGCGCAAGTTGACGCTCAGTTCCACCATGTACATGGTGATATCCCACACCCACTTGTCGGCGTACGTGACGGCGACATCGGCGTTGTACGGTCCCGCCAATACAGGACCGTTGGTCACCACATAGCCGCGCTTTTCCAGATTAGCCTTGATGATCTTGTCGATATGGCGCCCGTCTTGCGGCAACTTCACCACGTAGACGCTTTTGATGCTGTTCAGATCGGTTCCCGGGCTGAGCGAGCTGGTGGCTTTATTGACAGCGCAGCCGGTCAGTGACAGGGCCGCCAACATAGTGCAGCTTGACGCAAAAACGGAAAGGGTATTACGTTTAAACATACTATGATGGCCTTGGTGGTAACGTGATCGAGCAAAAATAATGTCCGCGCGGTGGAGAACTCTTATTTGCTTTTAAGAAATAAAATAATAATGCATTTCTGATAAATAAGAAAGTGTAAAGATTGAGTTTTCAGCCAGCTGCGACCTGGCCTGCTATCGGCCACGCCGGATCACCGCAGTTTGGTCAGGGACATCGAAAGGGAGTTTTTGATCACTGGCCAGTCGGGGATGACTGCAGCAGAGAGTAAGGTCGTGGAAAGTGCGAAAGATATTTTAAGAGCAAGCCACTGGCAAGACCTCGGCCAGCGGCAGTGCCACTTCAACAGGCGATAGCCTGGGCCACCTCACGTTTTATTGCAGACACCTTGCTTTCGACGTGATGCCTGCGCTACGCGGCGGAGCCTTCTGTGTCAATACTCGCGGCGGTTCGGCTTGATTTCTTGCAGGATCGTCGTGGAGATTTCTTCGATCGACTTGGTGGTCGAGGAGAGCCAGCGGATACCTTCGCGTTTCATCATTTTTTCCGCCTCGTTGACCTCGTAACGGCAATTTTCGATGGCCGCATACTTGCTTCCGGCGCGTCTTTCGTTGCGTATTTCCGACAAACGTTCGGGCGTAATGCTTAATCCAAAAATTTTATTCTTAAATTCCAGCAGGGCCGATGGCAGCTTGTCGCGCTCGAAATCGTCGGGAATCAGCGGATAATTGGCTGCCTTGATGCCGTATTGCATGGCCAGGTACAGGCTGGTCGGGGTCTTGCCAGAGCGCGAAACACCCACCAGAATGACATCGGCCGAGGACAGGTTCTTGTGCGACTGGCCATCGTCGTGCGCCAGCGAATAGTTGATCGCCTCGATGCGATTTTTGTATTCTTCGCTGTCGACGATATTGTGCGAGCGCCCGATGGTGTGGGTCGACATCACGCCCAGTTCCTGCTCCAGCGGGGCGACAAAGGTCTGGATCAGGTCCATGTGCATGCCGCTGGACTTGCGGATCACGGCCGACAGGTCGTTCTTCACCAGGGTGGAGAAAATGATCGGGCGCTGGCCATCGGTGACGAAGGCTTCGTTGATCTTGCGCGCCGCCTCGTAGGCCTTGTCCATGGTATCGATGAAGGGCAGGCGGATCTGGCGGAAACGCAGATCGAACTGCGTCAGCACCGAGTGGCCGAAGGTCTCGGCGGTAATGCCGGTGCCGTCGGAAACGAAGAAGACGGTGCGGGCCGCGGAGGGCAGGGGGGGGCGTGGATCTTGTGTCATGGGTTTTCGGATCAAGATTGTGCGTCGTCAATTTGCGCCGCACAAGGTAAAATGGCTGCAACGGTATGATTGTGCTGCACGACGCCAAGAATAACAAGAAGACTGTCCGTGCACCGCGCGTAAAGATTTCTATCATCAGTAAGGGTGTCATTATGACCAACGCAGTATCGCAACAGCAGGAAGACAAGGACGCGGTGTATGTTGCCTCGTTCGAGCATTTGCGCATGACGGATGTCGAATCCGTCGGCGGCAAGAACGCCTCCCTGGGCGAAATGATCAGCCAGCTGGCGGAAGCCGGCGTGCGCGTGCCCGGTGGCTTTGCCACCACGGCGCAGGCATTCCGCGATTTCCTGTCGTATAGCGCCAACGGCGGCTTGCCGCTGGCCGAACGCATCGCCCAGCGCCTCGAAGGGCTGAACATCGATGACGTGCGCTCGCTGGCGCAAGCCGGTGCCGAGATCCGGCTATGGATCGTGGAAACGCCATTCCAGCCACGCCTGGCCGCTGAAATCGACCAGTTCTATGCCAAGCTGGTGGCCGATTCCGACACGGAAATGTCGTTTGCCGTGCGTTCCTCGGCCACGGCGGAAGACTTGCCGGACGCGTCGTTTGCTGGTCAGCAAGAAACCTTCCTGAACGTGGTCGGCATCGACAACGTGCTCGACGCCATGAAACAGGTGTTCGCCTCGCTGTACAACGACCGTGCCATCTCGTACCGCGTGCACAAGGGCTTTACGCACGCGGAAGTGGCCTTGTCGGCCGGCGTGCAGCGCATGGTGCGTTCCGACCTGGGCGCGGCCGGCGTGATGTTCACCATCGACACGGAATCGGGCTTCAAGGACGTGGTCTTCGTCACCTCCAGCTATGGCCTGGGCGAGACCGTGGTGCAGGGCGCCGTCAATCCCGACGAATTCTATGTGCACAAACCGATGCTGGAAAAAGGCAAGTCGCCTGTGATCCGCCGCAATATCGGCTCCAAGCTGCTGAAAATGGAATTTACGAACGAAGCGAAAGCCGGCCGTTCCGTGAAAACCGTCGACGTGCCCGTCGAAATGCGCAACCGCTACTCGCTGAACGACAGCGAAGTGGTGGAACTGGCAAAGTACGCCGTCATCATCGAGAACCACTACGGCCGTCCGATGGACATCGAGTGGGGCAAGGATGGCCGCGACGGCAAGCTGTACATCCTGCAAGCGCGTCCTGAAACCGTCAAGTCGCAGCAAAAGGCGACGGACGTGCAGGAACGCTTCAAGCTGAAAAGCACGGGTACCGTGCTGACGTCCGGCCGCGCCATCGGCCAGAAGATCGGCGCCGGCCCCGTGCGCGTGATCCACGATCCGGCCGACATGGAGCGCGTGCAGCCAGGCGACGTCCTCGTTGCCGACATGACGGACCCGAACTGGGAGCCGGTCATGAAGCGCGCTGCGGCCATCGTCACCAACCGTGGCGGTCGTACTTGCCACGCAGCAATTATTGCGCGTGAACTCGGTGTGCCTGCTGTCGTCGGCTGCGGCAACGCCACCGACGTGCTGAAAGACGGCACCTTTGTCACCGTGGTGTGCTCCGAAGGCGACGAAGGCAAGATCTACGATGGCTTGCTGGAAACGGAAGTGTCGGAAGTGTCGCGTGGCGAATTGCCGAAGCTCGACACCAAGATCATGCTCAACGTGGGCAATCCGCAACTGGCGTTCGACTTCCAGTCCGTGCCGAATGCGGGCGTGGGCCTGGCGCGCCTGGAATTCATCATCAATAACAATATTGGTGTGCACCCGCGCGCGATCCTGGAATACCCGAACATCGACGCCGACCTGAAAAAGGCCGTGGAATCGGTGGCGCGCGGCCACGCTTCGCCGAAAGCGTTTTACATCGACAAGCTGGCCGAAGGCATCGCCACCATCGCCGCCGCATTCTGGCCGAAAAAAGTCATCGTGCGCCTGTCCGACTTCAAGTCGAACGAGTACAAGAAGCTGATCGGCGGTTCGCGCTACGAGCCGGACGAGGAAAACCCGATGCTGGGCTTCCGCGGCGCGGCGCGCTACCTGTCGGCCGACTTCTCCGAAGCGTTCAACATGGAATGCGAAGCGATGAAGCGCGTGCGCAATGACATGGGCCTGACGAACGTGGAAATCATGGTGCCATTCGTGCGCACCCTGGGCCAGGCCGAGAAAGTCATCGACCTGCTGGCGAAAAATGGCTTGAAGCGCGGCGAGAACGACTTGCGCGTCATCATGATGTGCGAAGTGCCATCGAACGCGATTCTGGCCGACCAGTTCCTCGACCATTTCGACGGCTTCTCGATCGGTTCGAACGATCTGACCCAGCTGACCCTGGGCCTGGACCGCGATTCCGGCATGGAATTGCTGGCCGCCGACTTCGACGAACGCGACCCAGCCGTGAAAGCCCTGCTGTCGCTGGCCATCAAGGCTTGCCTGGCGCGCGGCAAGTACATCGGCATTTGCGGTCAGGGTCCTTCGGATCACCCCGACTTCGCCGTCTGGCTGATGGAGCAGGGCATCGAATCGATGTCCCTGAATCCCGACTCGGTGATCGACACCTGGCAAAAGCTAGCCGCGCTGAAAGCGTAAGCATCTGCCCTCTGAAAACCCGCTGCCGCTCACCTGGCAGCGGGTTTTTTTACGCCTGCCATGCGGCGCACGGCAGTATTCGATGGGCTTGCGCCAGATCAGCTAAAATGATTCCACCAATACATTGAAACGGGAGTTCTCATGGCAAGCAAGAAACCGAGCAAAGTTGCAAAGATCGACATCGGCATTTCCGAGGCGGACCGCGCGAAGATCGCGGAAGGCCTGTCCGGCCTGCTGGCCGACAGCTATACCCTGTACCTGATGACGCATAATTTCCACTGGAACGTCAAGGGGCCGATGTTCAACACCCTGCACCTGATGTTCATGACGCAATACACGGAGCAGTGGGGCGCGCTGGACCTGATCGCCGAGCGCATCCGCGCCCTCGGCTATCCGGCGCCGGGCACCTACAAGGAATTCGTCAAGCTGGCCTCGATCAAGGAAATCGACGGCGTGCCGCCGGCGCTGGACATGGTCAGCCACCTGGTATCGGCACAGGAAGCGACCGCGCGCACGGCGCGCCGCTTGTTCCCGCTGCTGGAAAAAGCCAATGACCAGCCGACGGCCGACCTGATCACGCAGCGCCTCGATGTGCATGAAAAGACGGCATGGATGTTGCGCAGCCTGCTGGAAGAGTAATTGCCAGGCCGGCGGCGCTAATTCGCCCCCGGCTATTGACGCCATCAGGAATTGCGTTAGACTGCTTGTATATAGGTGTTTGGCAAGAAGAATATCAGGCTGTACTGCGCATTAAACCCCGTCGCTTATATAGGCTGCGGGGTTTTTTATTTTCGGATTCACAAGGATGGAGGCATCATGGCTGAATGGGTAGGCTGGTTTGTGGCGGCTGGCGCGGTATTGATCTTGGAACTGTTTACGGGCACGTTTTATTTGCTGATGATCGCCATCGGCATCAGTGCCGGAGGATTGGTGGCGCTGGCGGGCGGCAATGGCGGCTGGCAAGCCGTGACGGCCGCTATTGTCGGCGTGGCGGCCACGCTGTTATTGCGGCGCAGCCGTTTTGGCAGGGCGGCGCGGCGCGATGCGGCGCAGGATCCGAATGTGAACCTCGATATCGGCCAAAGCGTGGCGGTCGCGCATTGGGTCGATGGCGCGGCGCGCGTGATGTACCGCGGCGCCTTGTGGGATGTGGAACTGATTCCCGGCAGCGATACGCAGGCAGGTCATTACACCATCCGTGCCGTGCGTGGCAGCCGTTTGATTGTTGGATAACCTGGAGAGTAGATTATGGAAGTAAGCATCGGAAGCATGTCGCTGATCTTGTTATTGCTGGCATTGGTATTTGTCTTCAAGACGGTCAATGTGGTGCCGCAGCAGCATGCCTGGGTGGTGGAGCGCCTGGGCAAGTTCCACGCGGTATTGGGGCCGGGCCTGAATATCGTCGTGCCTTTTGTCGACCGTATCGCCTACAAGCACGTGCTCAAGGAAATTCCGCTCGACGTGCCGCCGCAGGTATGCATTACGCGTGACAATACGCAATTACAGGTCGATGGCATTCTGTATTTTCAGATTACCGACGCCATGCGTGCTTCGTATGGCTCGTCGAATTATATTGCCGCCATTACGCAACTGGCGCAAACGACCTTGCGTTCGGTGATCGGTAAAATGGAACTCGACAAGACATTTGAAGAACGCGACCATATCAATACGGCCATCGTGAATGCTATTGATGAATCGGCGGCGAATTGGGGAGTCAAGGTATTGCGTTATGAAATCAAGGATTTGACGCCGCCCAAGGAGATTCTGCATGCGATGCAGGCGCAGATTACGGCCGAGCGCGAAAAGCGCGCACTGATTGCCGCTTCGGAAGGGCGCAAGCAGGAGCAGATCAATATTGCCAGCGGCGAGCGCGAAGCGAACATTGCCCGCTCGGAAGGCGAAAAGCAGGCGTCGATCAACCGCGCAGAAGGTCAGGCTACGGCCATCGTCGCGCTGGCGCAAGCCAGTGCCGAGGCGCTGCGCCAGGTGGGCGCCGCCATCCGCGAGCCGGGCGGTGAAGATGCCGTCAATCTGAAAGTGGCCGAACAGTATGTGGGCGCGTTCGCGCAATTGGCGAAAACGAATAACTCGATTATCGTGCCGGCCAATCTGGGCGATATGAGTAGTTTGATCGCCACGGCGATGCAGGTGGTGAAAACGCAGAAGCCGAAAGGCAGCGTGACTATCCCCTGATTACCAGGCTGGGTGAATAGCAAGCTAGTAGCAAGGTTTCATCAATACTGCCCGCTGTATAGCGGGCAGTTTGCATTTATGGGCTGGGAATATGTGGCGGCGGCAGGCCGGAGTATCGGCGGCTGAATGAATTACATTGAAGTTTTTTCTTCATGCTATGCTATGCGCACTTTGATGATTATGTGCTGTCATGCGGCGCTTATTTCTTTGATTGACGTAACATCTGCCGCGCAGGATCCCGGATAGCGGTTGCAGGCGATGTGCGATTGGCGATAGTATTGAACCCATGTATATTTTGAATTGCAATTGCTATAAATTGCAATGAAACAGAAAGTACCGCAAAATAAATACAGCCGATGGCGCTGTATTGAATCGCAGCCGCACAAAGCAGGGGTATCGCGCGGGCCATTCATGGCCGATGTGCGCTCCCATGATTGAAGACTTGCATCGTTTGAAAGCCCGGAAAGCAGGTTTTTTTGGTAAAAGAATTGTAAAAAACAATCAAATTTCAAGAAAAATCACCTCAGTCGCGTTACAATTGGATAGAATCTAACTGTTCAGTTATATTTTTCAACTCACACAAGGAAATATTATGGATCTGTCGAACTTATCCCTGTCCGAACTGCGCACCTTGCAGGACGACATCAAGAAGCAAATGAAGAAGCGCGAACAGGATGATCTGTCCAAAGCACGCGAGCAAATCCTGGCGATTGCCCAGAGCGTCGGCGTTTCCGTAAAAGATCTGGTTGGTACAGGGATTCGCGCTAAAACGGGTACGGTCGCTGTGCGCTATCGCAATCCGGATGATGCGACGCAGCAATGGACTGGCCGTGGCCGTCAACCGAAATGGGTCAAAGAGTGGACCGATTCGGGTAAGTCGCGCGATCTGCTGAAGGTGTAATCCTGAAGGTTTAAAAAACCGTTCATTCGGATGCTTGTCCTGTGAAGTGGTACAGGTGTAGTACAAGGCAGCATGCAAGCATCCGGAACTTTGTTGATTCATTCTCGTTGGCCAGGTCGGCCAAGATGATTTACCTCGGCTTATCTCCATGGTATTTTTGTTAATGCCAGTCTTTTCCCCCGCCTTATCCGATTCCCTCCCTGTTGTAGTCCTCCGCGCCGCGCTTTTTTCCGTTTGCCGCAGATAGTGGCAAAATAAAACCCGGCATATAGCCGGGCTTGTTGATCTGCTCGCAGCACGCTGCGTGTCATGACGGATCAACGGCGGTGTGACTTCATTGCCGCCTGCACTTCGCGCGCGCCATCGCGGTCGCGCTCGGCTGCCCGCTTGTCGTGCTGTTTCTTGCCCTTGGCCAGGCCGATTTCGCATTTCACGCGGCCGCCCTTGTAGTGCAGGTTGAGCGGCACCAGCGTGTAGCCGGAGCGTTCCACCTTGCCGATCAGTTTATCCATTTCCGTGCGGTGCAGCAGCAGCTTGCGTGTGCGTACGGCTTCCGGATGGATATGGGTGGAGGCGGTCGGCAGGGCGCTGATATGCGCGCCGAACAGGAAGAGTTCATCGCCGCGGACGACGACGTAGGCTTCCTTGATTTGTACGCGAGCGTCGCGGATGGCTTTGACTTCCCAGCCTTCCAGCACGATGCCCGCTTCGTAGCGATCCTCGATAAAGTAGTCGTGGAAGGCTTTTCTGTTGTCTGCTATGGTCATGAGATGGTAAATGTGCGCGGGTCGGTTAAACTACTGTCTCGCGCAAGCGCGATAAAATCAAATGTATCCAACATCATAGCAAATGGTTCTTCAATGGCAGTAGTACATAAATCAGTTTTTCTCGGTTATAGCGCCGAACAAATGTTTGCGCTGGTGGCGGCGGTGGAGGATTATCCCAAATTCCTGCCCTGGTGCGGTGCGGTCGAGGTTCGCGAGCGGGGCGAGAACACGGTTGTCGCCAGCGTGGGCATACATTACCACGGCGTGCGCCAAAGCTTCACCACGTCCAACGAGAACGTGCCGCCGACCTCCATCAAGATGAAGCTGGTGGACGGTCCTTTCAAGACCCTCGATGGCGTGTGGACCTTCAAGGCCCTGCGCGAAGATGCCTGCAAGATCGAACTGGACCTGCACTACGAGTTTTCCAGCCGCGTGCTCGAACAGATCATCGGCCCCGTCTTCGGCATGATCGCCAACAGCATGGTCGACTCCTTCTGCAAGCGCGCGGAGACCGTATATGGCTGAGGCCAACATCAAGGTGCAAGTTTGCTACGCCTTGCCCGATAGCAGCTTCCTGCGTTCCCTGAGCGTGCCTGCAGGCGCCACCATCGAGCAGGCAGTGGCGCGGAGCGGCTTGCTGCAGGCTATCCCTGGCATCGACCTGGCCAGCAATATGGTGGGCATCTATGGCAAGAGAAAGCCGCTCGATACGGTCTTGCACGAGCATGACCGGGTGGAAGTGTATCGCCCCTTGCAGGCCGACCCGAAAGAGGCGCGCCGACGCCGTGCCAGCGGCAAGCCTGCGAAGGGTTGAGCGGGCAGGGCGGCGGCGTGACCGCTGCCTGGCGAGCTTCATTTTTTGCTAGTTCCAAATATCTTTTCTATGCTGCAAGGACGGAGGGCACTTTTTTCTGTATAACTTGCTTTTAGCCACCACAAGCAAGCATACATGCGGGTTCCAGTCGTTTCCCCTTTTCCATGGGCGAAACGTGGGCGAAAATCTAGGCTGCCCCTGCCTTTAGCCCATCAGTCATTTTGCAATACTGATCAGGCAACACGCCACCTTCCTGCTCAACCCAGCGGCCATACGTTCGGGTGATCATGGTCGTATCGGTATGCCCCATTTGCTTTGCCACGTACATCGAGTTGGCGCCCGTCGATAGCAGCGTCGACGCGAATGTGTGCCTCGTTTGATACGGATTTCGGTAGCGGACCTGGGCCTTCTTGATCATTGCCGCCCAGAAGAGGCTCAAGCGCTGCGTGTTGTCCCAGCCCTGGCCGGTAGCCGGATCAAGGAACACCAGGCCACCAGCAAGGCAGCTATGTTGCTTCTGTGCAACCAGCGCCGCGACAGCGCCGCGCCGCAGGTCGACCAAGCGGCGGCCGGCGCGCGTCTTTAGTTCCTCGCGCGATTCACCCATCACACGCGAACGCTCCACCTTCGCCTTGAATCCGGCCCAGTCGATCGATTCCCAGCGTAACGCGATGTATTCACTCGGGCGCATGCCCGTGTAGAAGGCAAACTGAAAGACATTGCGGGCCTGGCCCTGGGCAGCATCGAGGATGGCCGCAATCTCCTGCGCGGAAAAAGGATCCACTTCGTATTCAGCCTTGTAGGCGTCGCGGTCCAACGTTTTTTGCAATTTCACCCGGTCGAGCGGGTTACTATCAATCAGGTCGTCGTTTATCGCAAGCTCCAGCGCGCCGCGCAGCGGGATGAGAATTTGTCTGACGGAGGTGGCCTTCAACGACAGATCGACAATCCACGTGCGCAGCGCCGCCGGCGTAAGCTCGGTGAGCAGCGTGTCGCCCCATTGCCCCATCAGTATTTTGTTGAGCACGCGCTTGTAGCTTTTCAACGTGCTGGGCGCGAGGATACGCTCGTAGATCTCGAATTGCTGTTTAAGCAGGTCGCCAACGGTTACATCCTTGCCCCGAGGTTGCAAACCGAACTTCTTCAGCTGCGTCGATTCGGGGAAGTACTTGGCATAGCTGAAATTACCCAGCGCAATGGCGTTCAGGATCTCGCCGCGAAGCCGCTCGGCGTATTTTATGTTTGCCTTGCTGTGCGCGAGCTTCAGCGTTTCCCTGCACTCGGTGCCACGGTACATAAATTTTATGCGGATCGATTCGCTTTGGACGCCCGACCGGAGTTCGACGCCTGGCGGGCTGGACTTGTTTGTTCCCATTTTGCTACCCATTCTTCTACCGCCGGCAGGTTGATCCACAGCCGGCCATCTACAATTTTGCATTGATTGCCATCGAGCCACTTGCCAGCCTTGCGGCGGGCCTGCACGGAATCGACGGAATCGCCTGATATTTCGACGTAGCGCTCGAGCTTTACCCAAGTAAGGGGCTGGTGCGCACGCTCGATTGCGGCAACCATCCTGGCCACCACGTCGTGCTCGCTCATGTTCATAGCGCGCTCCCATCCGCCTTACTGACAGCGATAGCGGCTAAGCCAACAACTCGCGTTGGCGTCTTGATGTACCCGCTGTTCATTTCCACGTTTTCCAGGCTCTCGTGGCTGTAGACGACGCGGGCATTCAGATCTAACGCGGCGTAAAGGACGGCATGCGCGTTTGCTTCGCCCTGAATCGCTGGGGCGGCCGGCGCTGCGGCAATCATGGCCCGAAATACTGCATTGCCAGTCCAGATTTTATTGATGGCCGTGGTGTCGATGCGTACGGCCTGTGCGCCAGCGGTTTGCATTGCGTCATTTGGCTCGGCCGGCACCAGCTTCCAACCATCCGGTACGGCGGCGGGCTGCGCCGTCGGGGCAGCCATGCCCAGAACGGCCAGGCCATCGCCGGTATAGCCGCGCTCTACGCAGGCCTGACGCACGATGGCCAGCAGTGGCGAGCCTTGGCTGCAGGGGGACGGGGAGTGCTTGTTTTCGGCAGCGCGCGCCGCGGCGGCGGCAATGCTGCGTACCAGGTCCAAGAGATCGATCATTCTGCTTTCTCCAAAAAAGTTATTTCGTTCGGCTGATGCGGTGTCGCGTCGCCCATCAGGTAAATCACGGAAGACACGCCGCCGCCCAAGACCTGGGCGCTCATCCCGCGCAGGTGCTGCTGCTTGCCCTCGAACAACACTGGCTGGCAGGTGTGGATCGCGCGCAGCACGGCCCGGTCCAACTTGTAGGCGGCCTCGGCCGGGGTTTCCGGCGCGGGCGCTGGACTGCGGCTGCTCATTGCGCCGCCGACGCGCGGCGCGCGAACCATGCCACTGGGCCATCGTTCTCTTCGTCGTACAGCGCGAGCAGGAACCAGCCTGGGGCTGGCGCCGTGGGCTGCCAGTCGACCAATGCGCTCGGATCGCCATTGCCATCGAGGTAGCGTTCTGCCAAGTCGGGTGCGTCGCCATCCATCCAGATGCGCTGGACCTCCAGCCCTTGGGCGTCTATCCATTCCTTGAATTTGGCGGTATCGCCTTCGTCAAAGGATGGCAGATCAGGATGCTCATACCAGCCTTGAGCATCGCGCATGACTGGCGCCGCTTCAATTGTCTTTTTCATATTCACCTTTCAGGTTGTCGCGGCCAGGACGCCCGCCAGGGTCGCCGCCACGTAAATCAGGATCAGGGCTGCCGCCACTCGCGCGGCGCCGGGGCTGCGTTCGCTGTTCGGCACTTCGTCGTCATCGGTCATGCTGCCTCCGTGGTGGGCATCTTGATGTCGCGCCAGGCGTAGAAGGCTGGCCTGTCATCAGGCGAGATGCGCATACAGTCTTCTCCGAATGTAAAGGTGGCGTCGTGCTGTGCCCCTGGAAACCGGAAGTAGAGGAGCGCCTGGGCATGTCCGAGCCAGTCCGGCCCCTGCAGCGGCGCGCGGCTTACCCAGATGCTGCCGATCTTGCAGTCTGGATACTTGACCGCAAAGTACTCGATCAGGGCCGCCTGGGCTGCCTTTTGCGCGCGCCGCTCGACAAACTCCCCCATTACGCAGCTCTGGCTGCAGTAGACGGCATCGCCATCCGTGACAACTTCCAGGTGCTCGTGCTCTTCACCTTCATCCTCGGCTTCCTGCTGCATGTCCTCGCTGATTCGCCGGCTGCAGTGGTGGCACTCGAACCACCAGCCATGTTCGATCAGCACGGTCTTCGGCACCGGGCCGGGTGCGTACTGGTCGAACTGCGGGCGGCGGTTGCAGGATTCGACTTCGCTGAAGGAGCAGTCCAGTTCATTTCCACCCTCGCGCCGCGCGGTGGCGCTGTTGCTTGCGAAGGTGATGACGCAATGACCCTCGCCGGGCTCGCGCACTTCATAGGCACGCAGGCGTTTCATGGCGTCACCCGTTTGAACTCGATCACCCACACCCATGGGTTGGCTGCCCAACTGCCGGCGCCGTTGATGGATTCCCACAAGTGGCTGTAGTGCTCGCTCGGCGTCGCATTGTAGTTGTAGCTCGGGATGACGCCATGGCCACCAGGTGCTCCCTCGGCGCGCGCGTCGGCGTCGCTGCAGTCATTCAGGCGTTCGACACGCACCGACACGATCGCCAGCAGGATCCTGCTGGCCGCGCGCGGCATGAAGATAGCAGGGCGCTTGTACCAGCCGGGCAGCGCGCCGCCGCGCCCGGCTGCCAGTGGCACGTCTGGGAAATCGGCGTCGTACTGGTACGTACGGTCGCATTCGGCCGTCAAGTCGATGAAGTGCCATTCGTCGCGGCCCTTCTTCTGGCTGTAGCGCGTCACCCAGCGGCCGTAGGCGAAGAATGTCTCGCGCACGTGCAGACCGTCACCATGTCCGCCGTGTGGGCACGCGTCGCCAGCCATGCCGTGGGCACCAGGTGCACGCGTCTCCGCAACGCTCACCATCGACTGGAATGCGTTGCAAGGCCACTGGTAGTCACCTGGGCGGTGCGGGCTGGGTTCCGGCTGCGGCTTCATGACCCGCCGCGTCTGCGTCTTGCTGCCGTCGAGCACGACGCGCACCATGGGCGCGTTGAAGAGGATAGGGCGCTCTTTTCTGGCGATTAAGGGATGTTCGAAATGGTTCATGCTATTATTGTTCCAGTAACATTGATGGGGGAATCAAATGCGATTTTTCTTCAACGCGCCAGATGCGGAAGGCGGTTTTGTTTGGTTCCGCGACGATGCATTCAATAATTGCGTCGAAGTTACAGTCGGATATGGGTCAGAGAGACGCATTGGCACCTTCCAATTGCCCCGTCGAAGCTCCTATAGATCTGCATTAACGGAAAATGAGAGGGTGGAGTACTGCCGCCGTGCGATCTCCGAGTTTTGCAAAAGACCAGGCGCCATTGCTTCTCTTGGTCACGTTGACGAGAGCACTCCTTTGTGGGAGGGCGATCTGACCCTGACGGCATATCTCAAGTCATGACATTCAGGAGATTTCGGTTTCCGTTAGATTGCACAGGTCCAGTGAGGCCGACCAACTCCATTGCTTCGAGAAGCCGCGCCGCCCGGTTGTAGCCAATGCCCAAATACCGCTGTACCAGGGATATCGATGCGCGCTGCCGGCTGCGCACCAGCTCGACGGACTGCTCGTACAACGGATCGCTCGCGCTGCCGTCGCCGGGCAGCACGGCGCCTACCGCTTCGCCATTCAGCTGCAGCGCCGGGCGCTGTTGGCGGACAGGGGCATCGCCCGCTGCCGGTCGTGGGCTCGGTTCCATGATCTCAACGGCGGCTACCAGCAGCAGGTCGGCGGATTGCGAGCCGCCAGGCAGCTCCTTGGCCAGCGTCAGCGCCGATTTAATCGCGCCCTCGGCAGTTTCTGCCATGTGCTCGCGCACGCGGGCAACGGCCGGCTGCACGGTGCTTTCATACAGCTCGTTGAGCACATCGCGATAACGTGCGCGCAACTTGTACAGATCGGCAGTCAAGTTCACGGCGCGCTCGATCTTCTGCTGGCCGGCAGCAGCTTGGCGCGGCGCCGGCGCATCCGCGTCGGCCTCGCCGCCCAGAGCCTCGACCAGGTCGGCCAGCATCTTGGCCAGTTCGCCCGACATCAGCGCGAAATCGCTGTCGAAGCGCTCGTCGTCGTTGCGCGTGGCGCTCTCCTTGATGATCTCCAACGGCTTCACCGATTTGACGGCCAGGCTCTCGTCCAGCACGAAGCTGATCTTGTCGCTCCAGGTCATGGCCAGGCGCGTGCACTGCTTGCCGGCGGCAATGTGGCGGCGGATATCGTCCGCTTCCAGGGTGTGGCGCTTGTACGCCACCTGGGCCTTGCTCTCGCCGGTGGCGCGCATGATCGCGTCTTGGTCGACCGTGAAGCCGGCCGGGGATTCGTCCGCCTGCAGCCATTCCGTCATCGCGCCGACCGGCGAGCGCATTACGCGCAGGCTTTCCAGCGGCAGCTTGTCGACGGACTTGAGCAGCAGCTTGATCACTTCATCGGCCTTGGCCGGGCTGGCCGCGTCCACCACCAGCCAGCCGTTCACCGGGTCAATCCACACGGCCGTGGTGCTGAGAATGGCGAACGCGCGCGGCAGCAGCTCGTCGGTGACGCGCTCCTTCAGTTCCTTCATGGCCTTCTTGCCGGGCGCGAAGCCCTGGGCTTCTTCCATTTCCAGCGCGCGGGCGGCGGCCACCTGGTTGACCACGGTCGACGGCAGCAGCTTCTTCTCGGTTTTCAGCTGCAGCAGGAACTGGCCGCCGACGGCATGCACCAACGGCGCGCCGGCACCGCGAGGTGCGGCCCAGCCCTGGCGTACCAGGTCCATGCTAGTGGCGGGTGTGAACTGCTGCGGCGCCAGTGCCTGCTCGAGCAGGGCGGCCGTCATGGCCCAAGGGATGGGTAAGCGGTAAATCTGCAAATTCTTGAAAAACATGGCGCTTCCTTATTCTGAGAACACGACGCCGCGCGCGGCACCGAAGGCATACAAAAATTCAATGAACTGAGCGGCTTCCTTCACGTAGAAGTCGCTGGTCTGGACGCCCAGCTGCACGATGCGACGCCCGTCGAAGCTGGGCGTCACGCGCCCGTCGTGGTGCAGCGGGGTGCCGGCCAGGCGCATTTCGTCGGCAAACTCGTCCACCAGCAGCCGCTTCATGTCGTCCGCATCCCACTTGCGCCCGATGTGTTCCACCTGCTTGGCGATCTCGCCGATCATTGCGTGATATTTTTCTTCCTGGGCCCGCTTTTTCTTCGGCTCGGAAAACACGACCATCCAGCCGGGCGGCGCGTTTTTTGCGAATTCGGCCGCCCGGCGTCGCGCCTCGTCGTGAACGAGGAAGTAGGTCTGTTTCGTCATGGCGGCGCTCCTGCGGCGCGGCGCGCCATCATGCTGGCACCGCCTCGGCCGCCGACTGCTTGACCGCGTCGTATTGCTCGATGCCCCAGGCCAGCGCGTAGCAGCACCAGAGGAAGCGGTGCGAGTAATCCTCGCTGTCTACCTCGTAAAAATCGTGGAAAACGCGCTTCCCGTTCCATACAAAGTCCATTGCCGCGCGGTAGGCCGTGTCGGCTCCATCGTCTGCATGGTCCAGCACTTCGGATTGAAGCTCATCGCGCAGGCCGTGCCCACGCTTTCCGGTCAGCCCCCGTTGTTCAACCCAGTCCATGACATTCGTCTTGAATTTCTCGGACGAATACTTCCGATAACCGTCGCGATCTGTCGCCTGGAGCTTTTCGCCCCAGTACGGGAGGTTGACCGCCAATTTAGCGCCGTTGCGTTTTTTGTATTCCCGGTCGGTACGGAAAAACTCAAACATGTCGGTCAGCCGCTGAAAGACATACGTGCCCATGTCGCCGGTGTAGCAGAGGTAGCCGGGCCAGGTAATCAGATCGAAGTGCATGCAGCCAGTGCCAGGGCGCGAGAAGCGAACATGCCGACCGTTGCCGCCATCGTCACGCAGCACGGTCATTTTGTGCTCTGCCACGTCGAGGAGGAATTGCGCCTCAGCGCAAGAGGTGCTCATGCTTTTTCCGCCTTTAAGGCCGTCACCCGTTCCAGGTCATAGCAGCCGCGAACGCCATCGAGCCAGATGACTGCGCTGTGGCCGCCCATGATCTGCGCCTCGCTGGTCGTGACCGTCTCGCGGACCTCGCCACCATCCAGCTTGACGCTGACGGCGGCGCCGACCTGGTGCGCAGCGTTGAACTTGTCGCATGCGGCCTGGAGCTTTGCGGTAGCCTGTGCCTGACGCTCGGCGCGGGTGGTCATGCTGCACCGCCCAAGTCAGCCACGTCGATCACGATGCCGCGGCAGTACGGTTCGCCGTCCTCCACGATTTCGAACGTGGCGTGCGGCACGTCAGTGCGGTAGGTCCAGCTGTAGCCGTCTTCCTTGGCCCACAGGGCATCCACGGCGCGCACCTGCGGCGCCCGGGCGAAATAGTCCTTGAGTGCATCGTCGTCGTGCTGGATATCCTCGCGGAATGGCAGCAAGCCCTTGGCGTCGAGCAGTGCGATGGTCGGCGCGCCGCGCTCGTCGTGCACGAAGCCACGAAATTCGATCAGGTCGTCGCTGGCGCCGAAAATCACGATCAGGCCGGCAGCAGCGGCCTGCTGCTCTTCTTCCTTGGCCATTTCCTTACCGTATTCGCGGCCCGTCAGCAGGCCGGCCAGCAGTTCCTTGCTCAGCTTGACCGGCGCCAGCTCGACGGCCGGCGTGCCCATGTTCGTGTATGGGTGCTTGTCGGCATGCGGCTTGATGTGCGCGTAAAAGTGCTTGCCGATGGACTCGGCGCTGGCAAAGGCCGCGTATTCGGTGGCCTTGACGTTGGCGTAGTGGTACACGTCCGCTGGCGCGCCCTTGCGGAAGAACTGCACGGCCAGGGTTTCGGTCGCGGGGCAGTGGCCGATGGCGGCAATCTTCGAGGATTGGATGGCTTGCAGGGTGATTTGTGGTGCTGCGGCTGCTGTATTCATTGGTTTCTCCTGGTGGTGGGCGAGGTGGTGTTTATGCTGCTTTGGTGATCAGGGCAGCGTACTCAGCGGCAAAGTCGAACTTGGCCAGGCGTTCGATGGCCTCGGCTGCCGTCAGGCCGAACTGCTCGAACATCACATCGAGGATGTCGCTGTCGGATGGGTAGAGGTCATCGGCAGCGGCGTCGAGCAGGTCAGGTGCTGGCGCTGGGCGGCTCGCGGCCGGCGCGATGGCGGCGGGCGCGCGGCGGATGCCGATAGGAGCGGAGGGCGCAGGCGCGGCAACCTGGGCGGCTTGCTCGGCGGCGCGCGCCACGGCGAGCTGTGCGGCCTGCTCGGATTGCGCAGCATCATTGGCCAGGCGGTCGGCTTCGACCTGAGCCAGTCGTGTGGCTTCGGCTGCAGCAGCCTGCATATCCAGCAGTTCCTGGCGCTGGCGTGCGATTTCCGCTTGCTCCAGCCGGTTCTGCTCTGCTTGGGCGTCTGCCTGCTTTTTCAATTCAGCGGCATGGGATTCGCGTTGGCGCAGCGCCTCCGCTTCCTGCTCGGCGGCCAGCGCCGCCCGGCGGTCGTCTTCAGCCTGGCGTTCGGCAGCGATGCGGTCAGCTTCCACCTGGGCGATACGCCGGGCCTCGGCAGCCGCTTCGCGCAGTTGCGCCAGCTCAGCGCGCTCGGCGGCAATGCGGGTGGCTTCTTCTTCGTTCGCCACTGCTGCGGCATGCAGGCTGGCCAGCTTGGCGCTCACTTCGGCAACGACCTTGGCAGCGTCCTTCTCGAATTCGGCAAAGCGTGCCTTGTCCACGACGATGGCAGCCACAGTTGCTGCGGCCACCTGAATATCGGCAGCGGACTTGCCCACCAATTCCAGCGGCGTATCATGGATTGCCGCAATATCAGCCTGAATCGCAGTAATGCGTTCGCGCTCCTTCGCAATCGCAGCTTGCTTTTCGGCCTCGACCTTGGTGTCGTAGGCGTCGCGCAGCTCGAACACGCGATTTTCTTCTGGCGTGATCAGCGCAATCAGGTCTTTTTCCTTTGCAATCACCGCCTTGCTGAAGTCTGTCGCGTCTTTGCGTGCGGCCTCGCCGACGGCCTTGATGCCGGTGCGCAGTTTCAGCAGGTTCATGCCGATGCGGTGCGCCTGCTCGCGGCCGGCGGGATCGATGACGGCGGTAATATCGGTCGAGGCGGCAACCTGTTCCTTGATTTTTGCCTCATAGTCCACGGCGCCCAGCGCGACGGCAGCGCGCTGCGGTAGGGTGAGGGCGGCGGTAGCCGGCGTGGCCTGGGTGGTTTCGGTGATCATGCTGCCTCCTTGAGTTTGAAAAGAATTTCGCGATCCGATACGCGGCGCGCGAAAGCGGCCAGGTCCAGCACCATTGCGTCAATAAAGTTGTCGTCGCGCATCACGCGCTTGATGTACAGGTCGCTACCAGCGTTGGCCAAGTCGGGCACGTACATGATGAAATCGCACCACTTGCGAGCCGTGATCCACATGCCGCCCTGCATTTGGTGCATGTATTCGGTCAGGTCGCCTGTCTCCAGGATCTCGACGATCTTCACGCTGTCGATTGGCGCCTTGATCTCGATCAGGCCTTCATTACCCACAAACCCGTCCGTCGAATAGCCGAACAAGCCGTCGTCCGTCAGCACGAGGCCCGCCTCGGTCACCATGGATTCGGTGCGCGCCTCGTACGCCATGCGTGCCAGGCGCTCCATTTCGTGACCGCGGTCCAGCACCCAGGCCTTGACTGGTGCACCGTACGGCTTGCCGCTGATGCGCTCGATGGCCAGGTCTGCGGCGTATTTGTCCGAGGCGATGGAAGGATCGCCGGCCTTGCGCTTGCCAGAAGTGCGCGACAGGGTGGACACTGCATCGACGAAGCAAGAGGCTGTTACGACGCCGGCGCGGGCCTGGTGCCATTCCGGCGTGCCTTGGGCGCAGGTAATGAATCTCATGCTGCCCCTCCTGCTTTCTGAGCGCGCGCCATCAGGCCGTCGTAGTGAGCGGCGAGCATGTTCTGCGTGGTTTTCGACAGGCTGGCCCAGCTTGCAGCGAAGACCTCGGCACCGTCGTCGGCGAGCACTTCCATGTCGGCGAGTATTTCGGCCGCAGCAGTGGACAGCGGTTGTGGTTCTGGCTTCTCTGCTTTGGGCGCAGGCTGCGCGGCAGTCAGTGCCGTTCCGCGTTCCGTTACAGCCGCCTTGAAGGCGTTCGATGCAACCGCATCCTTGGCCTCGTTGATCGCCTTGACGCCAGCCTTCCATACAGCTGCCAGGTCATCAGCGGTTGGCGCAGCGTTGGCCTTGGCCACCCACTCAAGCGCCAAAGGTGACATTGCTGGGTCGCCGGCGTCCTGGACGCGCAATTCTTCCGGCAAGTCTTCGATGTCCTGCGTGAAAATGTCGGATGCTGCTGTGACGTTTAAGGTCATGGCGATCATGGCGCGCTTGCATGCCATTTTCAGGACCGTATTTGACAGATCGGCCGCCTCGGTACGTACTTGAACTTTCTTCTGGACACTGCCGTTGTACTTCGCAAATTTCAGACGGCGCATCGTTTCTGGCGTCAAATCGAATTCCTCGGCGCACACGGATGCGCGCCACTTATATTTTTCTTCGGCGGAAGAGCATTCACCGACGCCTTCGCCCAACATGATGTCGGATACCTGGTGCTGGCCGACGCAAGTAACGCGGAAGCGGGCAACCAAATCGGTGCTGAGATCGAGGATGCGATAGATCGGGGCGATGCGGAAAGTCACACACAGCACTTCGGCGCCCGGCTTGTACAGCGTCGGCTTCGGCGTTCCAGGGATGGTCCCGTAGTGGGTGTTGAGCTTCATGATCCCGCGCATCACCTCCTGTACCAGGTTGACGCGCTCGCGAATCTCGGCGAGCGAGTAGCGGTGCACTTCGGCAGCAACCAGGCCGGCGCTTTCGCGACGTGGCATTTCGATTACTTCGTTCATGACTTTTTCCTTGTTAGTTTTATGATTTCTGCCTTCAACAGCGCCAGGCGGACGGCGTAGACGATGGCGTGGCCGGCATGCCAGTTGCGCAGGGCCTGGCTGGCCACGTCAATCACGGCTTGGCTGCCGACGTCCACTGCGCCTCCCGGTGGGCGCGGCCCAGGCGCTGCACGCGCGCGGCGGATGCGTCCAGGTCGATCAGCGCTTCGATCTGCGCGGTGATCAGTTCCTTGCGCATTTCCTCAAGTCCGGCCAACTCGCGGCGCACGCCGGCCAGACGCATCTTGTTCATGTGGTGCTGGTGCTGCGCCTGGTAGTGACGGTGGGCGGCCATCAGGCGGTGGAAGAGGGCGATCATGGGCGCACCATTGCAGTCACGCCAAGGGCGCCATTGTCGTAAGCAGCGTCCTGCAGGGCGCCCAGGTCGCCAATGGCGGGATAGCTGTGCATTCCTTCGGCGGTGCGGATGGTGATGATGTAGCTCACTGCTGCTCTCCCTTGCTAAGTTCTGCGAATTTTTCCTGTGCTGCGCGCCAGCCGGCCACGCGTAACACGGCACGGGTGTCCTTGCTTTTCTGTGCGATGCGGTTGTGCCGCGTTGCGCGTTGATTCAGCGTCATGCCCAGGCCGCGCATTGCGACGTCATGAATCTGCTGGATTCGGTTCGTGTAGGTGGTGCTGCCCGCGCAGAGCTGCAGAACCTTTTCAAGTGCTTCTCGGTGCTCGCTCATACAACACCCACGACATGCGCTGCGGCGGCGATGCCAGCGTCTTCGCCGACCACGTAGCGGCCAGTCGTGCGGCCGCAAAACGGGCAGTGGCTGGCGACGCACGGCATTTCCTTGCCCTTGGCGTTGGTAAAGCCCTTGCCCGTGCCACGGATGCGGAACGGGATGTTGATCGTGCTGCGCAGGCCCATGTCATCCGTCATGGCAAAGCCGGTGGCTTGGCACTCGACCTTGATATCGCTGCCAGCCTTGGCCACGATGAATGGCGAGCTGGCCAGGTTTGTCTCGATTCTTTTGACGCAGTCGCAATTCATTGTTCTGCTCCTCTGGTTAATTGGCTGTTGACGACCCGGTCAATCCGTCGGGCGTGTGATTCCTGCGGCTGGTGGGTCGCCAACAAGAGAGGAATTTGGTCAGACGGCGGGATTTGCTTTTGGCTCGGCCCCGCTTGCATAGTGCAAACGCCTCTCTTATTGGCCGCCGGTTACGCCGGCGAAACGGGCCAGGGCGACTGGCCGGGGTGAAATTAGGCTGCCGTCACCTGCGAAGGGCGGAAACGCTGGCTTTGCGTCGAGCCGTCCAGCAGCACTTCCAGGAAGTCGCCGCGAGCGCCTGGGTGCGTCTGCACGAACTTGCCATGGCGAGCTGCCGGGTCGGTCTTCGTGCCCTTCACATTCACTTTCTGGTCTTTTTTGAAATTCGACATGCTGTATTTCCTTCAAGGTTGGTTGTGGCGCCGGGCTTCCCCGGACGCCTGATCCTCACGAAGATCAATCGGGCCACTCTGTGCCATCGGGCAGTTAATCGGGCTGCCATTCCTGTCCCGCCTTGAACTACGGCGCGGGCGACCGCTAAATCTGTAACTTCTCCAGGCCCACGGCCTGCGCGCGGGTCTTGGCCTGGCAGTTCGCCGGATCGTCACGCGCCAGCTGCGCGGCACCATCGACTTCTCTGGTGGCTGCCGCCAGCGCGTCCGAATAAATCGTGCCGGCGACAAATTCCCGGAACGCGTTGCCTGCGGTGGCCGCATCGCATGCCAAGGCGGTGCGCGCCAGCACATTCACGGCGCCAGGTGCTGCCAGCCGTTCGAGCAGCATGTTGGCGATCCCGCTGGCGCCGGCGCCGCCTGTCAGCAAGACGGTACGTGCGACTGCATTTTTCTCGGCTGCCAGGCTAGTGATCATTTCTTCGCGCAGCTCGGCGGCGTCGTGGTCGCGGGCACTCATGACGATCAGCCGTGCGCTGGGATTGCGATTGCCGGGATCACTTCGCCGTGGGCGACGAGGACCGCTTCGAGTGCTGCGAGCTCTGCTGGGGACATGTCGTACTCCTGTGTTTGCTTTCGATGGAGTGAACTATAGCAATTTGCTTTTAGCATAGCAAGAGCAAATTGCTTTTATTTTTCTCTTTTCATGTAAAATGTTTTCGTCGCCAGGGATTCGGGCGACCGGAAGCCCGGACAAAATCACGCCAGGCAGCGCAAGTCCAGATAGATGGAGCCGGCGAACGCTACGCAGTACCCAGGGCATTAACGCGAAACGGGCGTAGTGGAAGTGCCGCAAGAAGGACGACGGGCGGCGACGATGGGTGATAGTGGGGAGAGTCGAGTCGGGGGCCGGAAACGCTCAAAGGCTCCCCTATGCGCAGTGCCCGAAGTCGAAGAGGGGCATTCAGCGTTCTCACGGAGCTGGGCTTTATCGCTTGGCTACTGGGAGAGTGCTGCTCAGGAACCGAGCCTCCAAGGGCATAGACTTCAAAACAGTAGCTTTAGAACTTGGAAAAGCAAGATCAAAAGCTTACTTCAAGAGCAAGATAATGTTTTTTGAGTACCCTTTACAGCAGAACACATAGTTAAAAATAAATCGGCCCCGCTGGCGCAAAAAATCGCCGGGCGATGCCGCGCGCAGTAGCAGGCATGGCTGGTGGCCGTGTTACTCTCAATCTCCCGGCTCTCAATAAAATCAACTGGAGAATCACATGAATGATCGCGTTTCCGAAGAGCTGCTTGCTGAGGCGGCCGGGCGCCACGCGGCGCGTATCAGTGGCGTCACGACCGTTATCACAGCCGAATACAAAGGCCAGGGTTACTCATTTCGTGACGACGGATGGTTCAACGCCACCGAGGCGGCGCAGCGGTATGGCAAGGAGCCAGCTCAATGGCAGCGGCTACCTGCAACGATCGAGTACGTGGAAGCCTTCAAGCGTAGATATGGGGAAATCACACATGTAGAAACCAGTCGCGCCCGCGCTGATCGTGGTGGCGGAACTTGGCTACATCCGAAGCTGGCCGTGCCATTTGCGCGCTGGCTTGATATGGATTTCTCGTTATGGTGCGATGAGCAAATAGATCGACTCCTTCGCGGGGATCTACTGAATGAGGGTGGCACCGACGAGTTGACCACTGTGCGCGACCGGCTGCCTCTGCTGGAAGTCGCGCACCATGTATTCACGCGCACCGGAATTTTCTATCCGCAAACCTATGCGGCCATCAACGCGGCAGCTGGCTCGACAAACTACCGCACGATGAAAAAAGGACAGGCTGCGCGCGTGCTGCCGCAGGCGTTGCGCATCAATACTGGAACCGACACGCAGGAGGACTGGGAACGACTGCACGTGAGCAAGCGCGAGCTATCTGGCGATGTGCAGTTGGAACTGGGATTCAGCGGTCCGGATTCGGATGTGGCAGTGTAGGTGCCCGTCAAGGCGGCCATATCATCACCTGGTGCGACGTACGCTGCACCTGACCAGCAACACACCCACCGCCGGCGAGGTGGTGCGATTGTCTGTTGTTGAAGTTCTTATGCTACTAATTCTGAATTGACGATACGATGCCGTTTTCAAAATAAATGTAGTTGCCGTCGCCGTAAACCCATTGTTCATGAGTGCCGTATGATCCAGTGCTGCGATTGATACTCTCCGGCCCACCCCAGTTGGATGCACGAACCTGCTTTGCGGTCATTCCAATGCTAACTCCGCCGCGCGCTTTCCAAGCGGCAGCAGCATTTGCCGCCTTGGCTTTAGCCTTTTTTTCCGCAATGCGTAGTTCTTCTGGCGATACCGGGAGGATGTATTCAACAAAATTGTGCTTAGGCCTCCCAATCTCATATAGATCATCAAAAAGAGCATATTTTTTCGGGTTGCTATCGAATAATATACCCTCTGCTAAATATGCAATTTTTCCATCGGGGAAATTTATCTTAACGTAATTTCGATATCTGTTAGTTGCGAAACCAATAACTGAAAAGCTGGTCGCCTCAGTCACCACGAACTTTTCACTGCCAATAGAGCCATCTTCCTCAGCGCTAATAAATTCCTTTCGTCTAATTGCAGAAGCATTCGGCTCGATCCAAAACGTCACGCCTGCCATTTTTTCACGCGCCGCCAACAGCGTTGATTGTTTAATATCTTCTGCCGAGGCGGCATTCTGTGTCAATGATGCGTATTGCGCATGGGCGGGGAGGCCTGCAAGGGCGACTAGCGCCAAGACTAAGCTTTTCATGATCATTCTAGTAGTGAATTAGAGGCGGTCTTTGAAATTGCGCGCCTCAAACCGCACTATGCGCCCAACAATAATGCAATCACCGCCACGGCAAAGCCTTCTTGCGTATCGTGGGTCGCCATTTTCGGACGTCATGTACCATTCGCGCCCCTCATATTTGAGGCGCTTAATGACAGGCTCGCCATTGAAATTGATGGCGTAGACGCCCCCACTTACCTTTTTATTATCTGCGATATTTACCACGGCGATATCGCCTTGGTAAAGCAGGGGCTGCATGCTATCGCCTCGCACTTTGATGGCAATAAGACAGTGTGGGACGTAATCATTTTCCTCGACCCATTGCAATGGTACATCTAAGGTGCCGCCATCTTCAAAATTTTGCTCCACTTCAAATCCCATGATCCCGGCCTGCAAGTGCATTGTGACCAATTTGATGGGAATCGTTGCATGGATGGCTTCGCCTACGGTGACGCGGCGGGCGCCGGGCAACAGAGGGTGGGCAGGGGAGGTAGACACGGGATCGCCGTGATCTTGAGGAATATCCTCAATCTGGTCGTCGCTGTGGTCGGCATCCATCCAACCTTCCGGCTTGCCGCAACCGGCCTCCAGCTTGCGAGCCAACTTATCGCCCACGCCACGCGCGGTACCGGTAGATGACTTCGCACTATTCAGTATTTGGCTGAGATACATGGGTGCCGTGGCTGCGCGTTGAGCCACGGCGTCCGCCGTCCTGAATTCGTTGACGAGCGTTCGGAGATTTTCGATGCGGATTTCTTTAGATGTAGCCATATGGGCATTTAATAGCAAAACGCTTTATATAGGAATATGCAAATTGCTATTGCAAGAGTAAAAGCAAATTGCTATAGTGAGGTTATGAAACTCATCGAATACGTCAAAGGTCGCGGGTCCCAGCGCGACTTAGCCGACAAGATCGGCATCACTCCAGTGCTTATTAGCCAATGGGCGAATGCGTTGCGGCCAGTTCCTCCTGAGCGCTGCGTCGAGATCGAACGCGCTACGGGAGGCGAGGTTTCCCGTAAAGACCTACGCCCAGCAGACTGGCACAAAATCTGGCCCGAGCTGGTCGCTGTCGATCCTGGCCACGCCGGCCGCCAACCGCCCACTACCAACGCCATCTTCGACACCGTGCCTGCGCGTGCCGCCGTCGGCATCGACGTGGGCGCCAAGCCATGATCCGCCTGATCCCAATTCCTCCGCCGCGCCCGGCGGCCGACTTCGCGCGCATCCCGCTGCTCGAACCGCACCAGTTGCCGCGCGGCGTACAGCTTGAGGAGTGCGCATTGCCAGCCTGCGAGCGCCCACCGTAAAACAGCACCAAGTACCAACCTGCATTTCGCTGTACCCAAACCCTGTAACACCGACCACCAGGAGAAAACCATGAAACAGAAGCAAAAACGTACCGCACTCGTCAAGGGCTACATCACGGACGACAACAAGGATGCCTTGCAAGCCGCATGCACTGCGATGCGCAAGACCGTCAGTGACGTGCTGAACGAATGCACGATCGTAATCATCCGCAATCACCTGGACGCCAGGCCGAAACGGAATGATACGCCGCCGTTTTCCAGCGGAGCTAGGCCCAAATCAACAAATAACAGGGCCCAAATTTCGCCGGCGCCGCGCCCGTGCTTTGGCGTCGTCCCGCGCGTCGTGCGGATGCGGGTTTAACGGCATGGAGGCAGC
This sequence comes from Janthinobacterium sp. PAMC25594, assembly GCF_019443505.1. Classification (NCBI taxonomy): domain Bacteria; kingdom Pseudomonadati; phylum Pseudomonadota; class Betaproteobacteria; order Burkholderiales; family Oxalobacteraceae; genus Janthinobacterium; species Janthinobacterium sp. PAMC25594. Next base: position 1,076,295 of record NZ_CP080377.1, on the reverse strand, counting down.
TATTGAATAAACAAGCCGAGGTCACAGCCGAGGAAAAGGAGCTGATCTTCCAGCGTTCGATGATCTACCGCCAGGCCGAGAAAGACCTGCAGGGCGCCAAGGACGGGGAGGGTGAGAGCGCGGCAAAGGCCGCGCACAAGGAGGCGCGCCAGAAATGGCGCGATGCCACCGACAGGGTGGCGAAGAAATACGAGGTGCCGCAGCGCGAGCCGCCATAACGAACCCGCACCCGACAGCTACAGCATCGCATGGCCGGATTCGGCCACTTTAATCACCATCAATTAGGAATATGACATGACGCAAACAACTGCAATTAAGCCTTACCGCTCGCTGGACGACGCTCATGGCAATAACGAACTGCTCGACATGCTGCTCGCCAAGGGCCCGAAGAACGACGCAGCTCTGGCCCGTGCGCTGGAAGTGGCGCCACCCGTGATTTCCCAGATTCGCCACGGCCGTCTGCCAATCGGCGCCTCGCTGCTGATCCGCATGCACGAGGTTTTCGACGTGTCGATCCGCGAACTCAAGCGCATCGCGCGCGCCGAGGTGGCAGCTTGACCTGGACGACGATGCAGCTGGAAGGCGGCGCGCCGGCGCAGGCCGAGCAGGACGCCCAGCATCAAGGGCACGTCGAGCACGAATTGCCGGTCGACCCCGGCCACGTGCGGACGCGCCAGCACTACGAAGCAATGCTGCAGGAACTGCAAGGCCAGAAATGAAAAAAGCCCGCTGGCAGGCGGGCTTCCTTGAAACAACAAAAATTCGCGAAAGAATTTATGACCGAAATTGTACAACACAAAAGTATCAACATCGCGGAAACGGTGATCACCACCGACCAGGACGGCCGTTTTTGCCTGAACGATCTGCACAAAGCATCTGGTGGTGAAGACCGTCACGTCCCTGGCTATTGGCTGGAAAACCGTCAGGCCATCGAATTGGTTGCGGAATTAGAAACTACCGGAATTCCGGTAGTTAAAAAAACTGGCCGCAACGGCGGTACCTACGTCTGCAAGGAATTGGTGTACGCGTACGCCATGTGGATCAGCGCCAAGTTCCACCTGGAAGTCATCCGCACCTTTGACGCCGTGGCCACCGCTCAGGCGCCGGCCGCCGCGCCCGCGCGCAGCGCAGTCTCGCCCGCCAAGGAATTCCGAGCCATCTACGGCATCGCGCGTCTGATCGGCCTCGACAAGAATGCCGCGGCCATCAGCGCGAACCAGGGCACGGCCGCCCTGACCGGCGTCAACATGCTGCAGCTGATGGAACGCACGCACCTGGCCACGCCCAGCCAGGAGATTTACTACACGCCGACGGAGCTGGGCAGCCGCTTCGTCAAGAGCGCCAAGGCGTTCAATCAGCTGCTGGCCCAGGCCGGCCTGCAGGAGAGCATCGCTGGCCGTTGGGTGCCGACGGAGAAGGGCCGGGAGCATGCCTACGTTATGGATACCGGCAAGGCGCACGCCAGCGGCACGCCCATCCAGCAAGTGAAATGGCGCGACTCCGTCCTGGCGGAGGTGGCATTGTGACTGGCCAAGCTGACAATCGCGCGCGCCCGACTTTTGGCGTAAATAAGACAAAACGCCGTCGTACTGGCGTCACTCTCCCGAAACAAGGCTCCCGCTCGTATTTGTTGCTGCAGGCGATGCTGGCCGGCCCCGGCACCTTCTATCAAATCTGCGAGCGCGCCGGCTTCGATATCGAAGAGGCGGGCATGGAGCACCGCCTGCGCATGATCTTCTCGCGCTTCATCCAGGGCAATGTGCGCCTGGCGGGCATTCGCTACGTGCTGAAAGATGCCTCGCGCGCGGCGCTGCTGGGCGCGGGGCCGGATCAGTCCGGCCAGGTCGCCACGCCGCACTTTCGCGGCACGGTGGGCGCAATGCCTGTCGTGGTCGTTCGCCGGCCAGCTGCGGAGGTGCGCCCATGAAGCGCGACGCCTTCACCTTGTCCCTCGACTTGGGCAGCGAACTGATCATCGATAACTTTGCCGGAGGCGGCGGGACCAGTACTGGCCTGGAACAGGCATTCGGCCGCCCAGTCGACATCGCAATCAATCACGACCCCGAGGCGCTGGCCATGCACGCGGCGAACCACCCGCACACCACGCACCTGTGCGAGAGCGTGTGGGACATCGACCCGATCAAGGTGACGGGCAATCGCCCCGTCGGCCTGGTCTGGCTGTCGCCTGACTGCAAGCACTTCAGCAAGGCCAAGGGCGGCAAGCCCGTCGAAAAGCGCATCCGTGGCCTGGCCTGGGTGACGCTGCGCTGGGCGGCCAAGTGCAAGCCGCGCGTCATCATGCTTGAAAACGTCGAGGAATTCAAAACGTGGGGCCCGCTGCTGGTCGAGGCGGACGGCAGCGCCAAGCCGGACCCGGCCAAGAAGGGCAAGACCTTCGACAGCTTCATCCGCCAGCTGCGCGCGCACGGCTACACCGTCGACTACCGCGAAATGCGCGGCTGCGACCACGACACGCCTACCATCCGCAAGCGTTTCTTCCTGGTGGCGCGCCGCGACGGCATCGCCATCAAGTGGCCGGAGCCAACCCACGGCGCGCCCGACAGCATCGGCGTGCGCGCAGGCAAGCTGCTGCCGTACCGCACGGCGGCCGAGTGCATCGACTTCAGCCTGCCATGCCCGAGCATCTTCGAACGCGACCGGCCGCTGGCGCCGGCCACGTTGCGTCGCATCGCCAAAGGCATTATGCGCTACGTGGTTGACGCACCTGAGCCATTCATCGTCGGTGCCGGCGGACCGGCGCGCGCAGGTGAACCGCGCCCAACTGCGCGCCCATTCGGCACGCTGCTGGCACGCAACGACAGCTATTTCTGCGCACCAACAATTGTCCCGGTCACACACCAAGGCAGCGACCGCACGGAATCCATCGGCGAGCCGTTCCGCACCATCACTGGCGCGCACCGCGGCGAGAAGGCGCTGGGCGTGGCCACGCTGGTCCAAGTGGGGTACGGGGAGCGTGAGGGTCAGGCGCCGCGCGCGCTCGACATCGGAAAGCCACTCGGCACGGTGGTAGGCGCGGCGTCGAAGCATGCGCTGATCGAGGCCGAGCTTGCGCCATTCGTCATGACCAACACCACTGGCCACCCTGGCGCTGGCGTGGGCAGTCCGGTACCGACGATCACCGCCGCTGGCAACCAGGCGCTGATATCGGCGCTGCTGACCGGAGTCGGCGGCCGTGCTGGCCAAAGCCGCCCGCGCGACCTGAACGAGCCGACAGCAACAGCCACGTCGAAGGCCGACGCGGCGCTGGTGACGGCTGTGCTGGTCGATGCCGCGCACGGCGAGGTGTCGCCAGGCGGCGTTAAGCGCTGGGGACCGGGTGCGCACGACGTCGAGGCGCCGCTGGGCACCGTTACGGCCAGCGGCAACAAGGCAGTGGCCACGGCGTTCCTGGCCAAGCATTACACGGGCGTGGTTGGTTCGGACCTGACCGATCCTATTGGCACGGTCACCGCATGCGACCACCACAGCCTGGTGACGGCATTTTTGACGGAGCATGCCAACGCGAGCAATCAGCGCGTGATGCCGGCCGACGAGCCGCTGCGCACCATTTGCGCCCAGGTCAAGGGCGGCCATTTCAGCATGGTGTCGGCGCACATCACCAAATTCCGCACTGGCGCCACCGGCAGCGATATGAATATGCCGCTGCCGACGATCACGGCCGGGCCGAAGGAAAATCCAGCTGGTGCGCCGCATGCGCTGGGCATCGTCACGGCGCATATCCAGCGCGACATGGGTGCAAGCGTCGGCCACGCCGCCGATGCGCCGCTCGGCACGGTCACGGCCGGCGGTGGCGGCAAGTCGGCGATCATCACCAGCAACATGATCAAGCTGCGCGGCACCAGCACGGCGGCCGGTACCGACGAGCCGCTGGGCACGGTCAGCGCTGGCGGCCAGCACCACGCCGAGGTGCGCGCGTTCCTGCTGAGCTATTACGGCACGGATCAGGCGCCGGAGATTGACGGGCCGCTGGCCACCGTCACGAGCCGCGACCGTTTCGGCCTGGTGACGATCCACGGCCAGGACTATCAGATCGTGGACATCGGCTTGCGCATGCTGCAGCCGCGCGAACTGTTCCGGGCCCAGGGCTTTCCCGACGATTACATCATCGGAGACGACCCGGCCCAGGGCCTGAAACTGACGAAGAGCGCCCAGGTGCGCATGTGCGGCAATTCAGTCTGCCCGCCCATGGCCAAGGCGCTGATCCTTGCCAACTTCGCGCATGAGCGCGAGATTGCGAGGGTGGCATGAAATACCTTGGACTATTGGCCGATTTGAAACTTAATGATTTTATAAAACCTTTGAACGTTTCCAGCAGACATGGATACATTTTCACTTCGTACTTGCTTCGTGCGCACGAGAATCAACCCCATTGCGCCCTGGTCTGTCTCTCCAAAATAAGGAATTTCCGCACGGTAGTCTTTCACTGCCCCAAGCAAGAAGAACATTTGATCTCGCAAATCGAGAATGGCCGCCACAGCCTCGGCGTTGCCTACCTCGTGTATAGGGATTGCATTCAAGGCGTTAATGATGCTTTCAAGACGGCTATCGTCGTAGTCGGCGTATTGCCGACTCAGATCGCCATTAACTCCAAATATGGCACAGGCCAGTTCGCTGCGCTCGAAAGCTGCGGTGCAAATCGCAAAAAAAGCCTTAAGGCGGTCCTGCTTTGCTCTTTCCACTTGTATGTGGCCAAGGTGATACGCACCAAGAATCGCGGTAACCGAGCCAATTGCCTGCACCCATGCCGCCCAGTCGCTGGGGCTGAATTTTTGGTGCAGCCCGAGTTGGATCAGTGCGCCGACCGCGAGCGCTCCGCAAGCAACAGGCGCAACCCATTGAATCTTAAATCGTTTAAAAGTTTCCATAAAGGAATCATAGCATGATCTATGACCTATCCCGCGCGGAGCGCCAGCACCGCGCCATCGCCACAGAATCGGCGCCACCGATACTGATCCGCAAGCTCTGCGCCTGCGGCAAGGCCAGCACCGCCAAGCAACTGGCTCAGCACGGCAAATGCGCCGCCTGCGCGCTGGCGGCCGTCCGCGACGCGATCATGCCTGGCGACTTTGCCAAGCTGCAGCACATGCTGGGCGCCGTGCAGCAGTATCCGAAGTCCAAGTGGGGATGGCGCAATTATTTTGCCGCCAGCAGCGGCCAGCAGCACGAGGCCATGCAGCGCCTGGTGGCCGCCGGCCTGGCCACGACCGGCCGTACATGCGGCGACATGACCTATTTTTACGCTACCCGCCTGGGTTGCAAGGCTGCTGGCCTTGATGGCGCTGGCATAAAGCGCGCGATGGAGGATGACGATGGTTGTTGAAACAAAATTTTTAGGCAGCGTAGAGATTGGCTCTTATGCCTCTGGCCCGACTCCTTTGTTCTTCAAGTCTGGTGGAGAGGCTATCCCAGAATGCGATGCGCTGTGCCGGACTCATATTGTCAATTTCATTTATCAAAACCATCGTGCTATCCATCGCATCCATCATGAGCATTGCCGCGACGACAATTTTTTCATCGCCTACTTCGTAGAGGGGAGCGGCAGACAACAGCTTTTGCAAGTTTGTGAATACGGTTCGGGGGACAATTTTCAGGTGAGTCTCATAGTCTTCGCGGCGCTGCAATCTCCCTGGCAGTCCGCAGATTGCGGCAAAGCAATGATCAATTACAAGCCGCACCGATTGATCGCGTTCCTTTTTTTTCTGGGCAGCCGTCGCTGCTTGGAGCGCAGCGCTGTCTCGGCTCTGCTTCGAGGCAAGAATGAACGCTCCGATTATGGCACCAATAGAGCCAACGGCGCCGACCCAGTACGCCCACTCCGCGACGCCCATTTTGTGCCAGGGTATGCCGCTATATCCAGCTACGCCTATGGCGGCGGCGATAACCATGACTACCCACTTATCGTACCAAGCCATTCCACCTCCAATTTAGGTTGGCGGAATCGTAACACGTCGAGTATTGGCGGTGGGGAATGAAACGCTCACCCATGAAGCCCGGCGCCGGCCTCAAGCGCACCTCACCCATGCCCAGCACCGGCATGCTCTCCGTGCAATCGCACCAGCGCACGGCACCGAAGCGCAAGGCCAGCTTGAAGGCCAAAGGCCCGCGCTCGACGCCGATCCGGCGCGCCGCGCGCGGCCAGGACTGCACGCTGCGCCTGGCCATCTGCAACTTCGACCCTGACACCACCGTGCTCTGCCACAGCAATTTCCTTGCAGACGGAAAGGGCATGGGCTTGAAGGCGCCGGACACGGCCGCGGCGTTCGGCTGCAGCGCCTGCCACGACGTGCTTGACGGCCGGCGCCCGCGCCCGACTGAGCTGTCGCTCGCTGGCCTGGAGATTGCCTTTCGCGCGGCCGTCAGCACCACACACGAAATTTTACGGTCGCTGGGCCTGCTCGATGCAGCGCCTGCCGCCATCAAACCTACATTGGAACACCCATGAGTGCATTTAGCCCGCAAGAGCAAAAATACCTGAAAGAAGCCGCGTACAGCGAATTCCTACGCGCCAAGATCAAGCTGGCGCAGCGCAAGGGCTTCGACGTGCCGCTGGCCGATATCCATCCCGGCCTCAAGCCGCACACGCGTGACATCGTGCGCTGGGCCTTGGCAGGCGGCCAGCGCGCCATCTTCGCCTCGTTCGGCCTGCACAAGACCAGCACCAACCTGGAAGTCATGCGCCAGATTGGCATCCACCGGCCGGGCCTGCGTCTGATCGTGCTGCCGCTGGGCGTACGTCAAGAATTCATCCGCGAGGCCGCGAAGCGCTTCACTGGCGAATACGAGGTACAAGTGCGGTTTATCCGCACGGACGCCGAGATCGATGGTCAGGACGTCGTCTACCTGACGAACTACGAATCGGTACGCGAGGGCAAGATCGACGTGCGCAAGTTCCGCGCCGTCGGTCTGGACGAGGCCAGCGTGCTGCGCAGCTACGGCAGTAAGACCTATCAAGAGTTCCTGCCACTGTTCGAGCAGGTCGAGTTCAAATTCGTCTACACGGCCACGCCGTCGCCGAACCGCTTCAAGGAATTGATCCACTATGCCGGATTCCTGGGTGTGATGGACACTGGCCAGGCCCTGACGCGCTTTTTCCAGCGAGACAGCGAGAAGGCGGGCAACCTGACGCTGTACCCGCACAAGGAGCAGGAATTCTGGCTTTGGGTGGCCAGCTGGGCGGTTTTCATCCAGCGCCCGAGCGACCTGGGCCATTCGGACGAGGGCTACGACCTGCCGGCGCTGGATGTGCGCTTTCACGAGGTGCCGAGCAATTACAGCACGGCCGGCGCCGAGAAAAACGGCCAGGGCCTGCTGATTCCGAACGTGGCCATGGGCCTGTCGGCCGCCGCCGGCGAGAAGCGCGACAGCATGGCCGCGCGCGTGGTGAAGGTTGCCGAAATCATGGCGGCGGATCCTGACGATCACTTCCTGATCTGGCACGACCTGGAGGACGAGCGCCACGCCATCCAGGCGGCCGTGCCCGGCGTGGTCAGCGTTTGGGGCACGCAGGACCTGGACCAGCGCGAGCAGCGCATTGCCGATTTCAGTGACGGCAAGATCAAGGATCTGTCGACCAAGCCGATCATCGCCGGCAGCGGCTGTAACTTCCAGGTGCATTGCCACCGTGAGATTTTCGCGGGCATCGGCTTCAAGTTCAACGATTTCATCCAGGCCATCCACCGCGTCCAGCGCTTCCAGCAGCAGCACGCGGTGCGCATCGACATCATCCACACCGAGGTCGAGCGCAAGGTGCTGGCCGATCTGATGGAAAAATGGCGCCGCCACGACGAAATGCAGGCCAAGATGGGGCAGATCATCCGCGCCTATGGCCTGGACCAGCTGTCCATGCAGGATTCGCTGGCGCGCACCATCGGCGTCGAGCGCGCCGTGGTGGCCGGCGAGCGCTTCTCGGTGGCCAATAACGACTGCGTGCTCGAAGCCATGCAGCAGCTGGATAACTCGGTGGGCATGATCATCACCAGCGTCCCGTTCGCCAACCATTATGAATACACGCCGAGCTATAACGACTTTGGCCACACCCAGGACAACGATCACTTCTGGGCGCAGATGGACTTCCTGACGCCGGAACTGCTGCGCATCCTGCAGCCGGGCCGCATCTACGCCTGCCACGTCAAGGACCGCATCAATTTTGGCAACGTTACCGGCGCCGGCGTGCCCACCGTCAGCCCGTTCCACGCCGAGGCGCTGTTCCACGGCATCAAGCACGGTTTCGATTACATGGGCATGATCACCGTCGTGACCGACGTGGTGCGCGAAAACAACCAGACCTACCGCCTGGGCTATTCCGAAGTGTGCAAGGACGGCACGAAGATGGGCGTCGGCTCGCCGGAATACATCCTGCTGTTCCACAAGCCGCAGACGGACCGCAGCCGTGGCTATGCCGATACGCCTGTGACCAAGGCCAAGCCAATGTGCCTGGACGATGCCGGCGACCGGATCCCGTTTGACCGCAAGGCCGCGCCGATTCCTGGTACTGGCTACAGCGTGGCGCGCTGGCAGGTCGACGCGCATGCGTTCTGGCGCTCCAGTGGCGATCGCCTGCTGGGCGCGGCCGAGCTGGCCAGTTTCGGCCCGGGCAAGCTGGCTAAGCTGTTCACCAGCATGTCGCTGGGCAACGTCTACAACTATGAATACCACGTCGAGGTCGGCGAGGCGCTGCTGGCCAATAAGGCACTGCCTGCCGATTATCTCAGCCTGGCGCCGGGCAGCGCCGATCCGGCCGTGTGGCACGACATCGTGCGCATGCGCACCCTGAACGGCGAGCAGTCGGCTCGTGCTGTCGAAAAGCACGTTTGCCCGTTTCAGATCGATATCGTTGACCGCCTGATTGGCCGCTACAGCAACCCGGGGGAGGTGATCTACGATCCATTCTGTGGCCTGGGCACTGTTCCCGTACGCGCAATGAAGCTGGGCCGCCAAGGCCGCGGCAGCGAGCTGAACCCGGCATATTTCGCTGACCAAGTGCACTACTGCCAAGCTATGGAGCGCGAAGTTAGCATGCCTACGCTGTTCGATATGGAACTGATGGACGAGGAGAATGCAAAGTGACGCGCGCAAATTTCAGTGAATTCGTGCTGGGCGCGATGCCCGGTACCAAGGCCGAGATCGTCATCAAGTCGGGCGTCAGCCAGGCGGCCGTGCTGCGGTGGGTGCGCCTGCTGCATTCCGCGCGCAAGATTTACATCGCAAGTTGGAAGCCGCACCCGCGTGCTGGCGCCGCCATGGCGGTGTATGCCGTGGGTGATCTGCCGGACGCACCGTGCCAGCTGAAGCATCTGACGAAGCGCCAGGTTCGCCTGCGCTTCGAAGCCAAGGCCAAGCAGGACGGCCGCTGGGATTCGATGAAGGCGCGCTGGCGCAGCAAGTACTGGATCCGCAAGGCGGGCGCCGTGGGCGACCCGCTGGTGGCTGCGCTGTTCGGCGCGGCGCGCGTGCAGGAGGGCCGGCTTTGAATTACTACAGCCATCACATCGGCGATTTTGACCGCGCGACCCGGCACCTGACGCGCATTGAGCGCAGCGTGTACCGTGATTTGCTCGACACCTACTATGACACTGAGCAGCCGCTGACGCTGGACCGGGCCGCGCTGTGCCGAAAAATCCTCGCACGTTCCGACGAGGAGGCAACGGCCGTTGAACAGACGTTGAACGAGTTTTTCATCGAAACGCCGACCGGCTGGTATCACCAGCGGTGCGAGGAAGAGTTGGAGGCATACCGCGCGTCGAATAGCCAGAAATCGGCAGCTGGTAAGGCATCTGCTGCCAAAAGAGCATTGAAATTGCAACAGGCGATGAACGGGAATTCAACGACCGTTGCAACGACCGTTGAACAGACGCTCAACGGCTCGGCAACTAACCAAGAACCAATAACCAATAACCATAAACCAGTAAACCTAAAACCTTCGTCGGCTTCGCCTCCCGATCCATACCCAGAAGAATTCGAAACGGCCTGGCAAGCGTACCCGCCACGTCCCGGTGCAAGCAAAAAAGATTCTTATAAGGGCTGGACGGCCCGCCGGAAGGAGGGCGTACCGGCCGAAGCGCTCCTTGCTGGCGTTCAACGGTATGCGAACTACGTGCTGCTATCTCGCACCGAGCCGCAATTCACGAAACAGCCTGCCACGTTCTTTGGGCCAGGCGAGCACTACAAGGCCGACTGGGCAGTCAGCGCAACGCAAACACAAAAAGGCGTCATTCATGGAAACTTTGGCAAGCAGGATTACCACAAGGGCGTTGGGGCAGATGGCACCTTTTGAAGGCAAGAAGCGCTTCGCCAGCGCGCAGATCGAGCGCTGCCCAATGCACGGCGAGTACACGGCAATGCTGATTCGCGGCGCCTGGTCCGGGTGCCCGGATTGCATGAACGTCGAGGACCAGGTACGCGAGGCCGAGCAGCGCGCCGCCTGGCGCCAGGAGCTCAAGGCGCGCGAATGGAGCGCAAAGCTCGGCCGTGCCGCTATTCCCGAGCGTTTTGCTGATCGCCGCCTCGAATCGTACCGGCCGGACTGCCCAGGCGCCGAGCGCGCGCTGGCCGTGGCCACCCGGTACGCCGAGAACTTCGAAGATGCACGGGCCACTGGCTCCTGCCTGATTTTCGCTGGGGATGTCGGTACCGGCAAGACGCACTTGGCCGTGGGCATTGCCCATCACATCATGGGCCACGGCTGCCAAGCGGTCTTCACGTCGGTGATGCGCGCGGTGCGTTCCGTCAAGGAAACCTACGCAAAGGGCGCCGGGCGCACCGAGGCGCAGGCCATCCGCGACCTGGTTGACCCAGACCTGCTGATTCTCGACGAGGTGGGCGTACAGCACGGTAGCGACACGGAAAAGCTGATCCTGTTCGAAATCATCAACGGCCGCTACGAGGCGGCGCGCCCGACCATCGTCATCAGCAACCTAGACGCGGCCGGCCTGGAGCAGTTCCTGGGCGCGCGCGCGTTTGACCGATTGCGCGAGGGCGGTGGCAGGCTGGTTGTCTTCGATTGGGAATCGCATAGGGGGAAACGTCCGAGCGTCCAGGCTGCGAATGCCGCTCAGGATTTGCCTGAGGCACCGCCGCACTGCGCAAGGGTCATGGCCGCCACGAAGTGACGTACCCATCAGAAAAAACGGCTTAAAAGGCTTTAAATGAAAAATCAAGAAATGAAAATTCCGCAGCGCTGTGCCAATATGCATCCTTAACATTGCCTCGCCAACCTATCACCAAGGGATGGCCGACGTTCTCGTGCAGTAGCACGACCCTTGTTGTAAATCTATATCCCGACGGAAAGGCGGGAGAACTTCGGCAATATGGCCTCAACTGCCAGCATTGGCTGGTGCCGCGTTCAGCCCATCGCCGTCATGTGGCTCGATAATGTGCATGTGTTTTGTATTGCACCGCGGAATTTATTCTGAAATGCTGATAGCTAGCGCCTCTGTTTAGCAGGTGAAAAATATGCAATATTAATAATATTAACGAAAGGTTCATTTTATGAAGATTGCGATCTGTAACAACTTGGAAATACAGATGTTTCCACTGGGAAATTAGTCTACTATGTAATTATAAGTGAGCATTAGTCGCTAATGGTCGCCATTTTTTGCCTGTGACCACCTGTTCTCCTCGCGGTCGCCACCTCGCCGCGCACCAATAAATTGCAGTACGAAAAATTTCTCTTGGTTTTGATGTTTTCTAATCAAGGCCTAGCAATACCGTGAACGCTAATTGGGAGTAAAAACATGAACATCGGAAACATGAAAATTGGTCTGCGGCTCGGCTGCGCGTTTGGTGTGGTTTTGCTGATGCTCGTAGCGGTGGCGATTTTGGGGTTAAGCCGGATGTCTGCGATCCAGGACTCCATGGAGACTGTAACGAAAGCAAACAACGTTGAGGCAAATATGGCAGCGACCATGCGCGCCAGCGTCGCAGATAGGATGATTGCCCTAAGAAATATCGTATTGTTAGAAGATATTGCCGGCATGAGCAAGGAGGTTGACCGTTTACGAGCCCAAGCTCAGGTTTATGCGGATGCAGAAAAAACTCTCCGAGTCACGCTCGATAAATATGGGGTACTTCCCGAAGAGACTGCGCTACTGGCAAGTATTCGCGAGGCAAACCTCGCCGCCCAGCCAATTATTGAAAAAGTAATCGCCCTTGGTTTGGCAAATAAGGGTGCCGATGCTACTAAGGTTTTGATGGGCGACCTGAGGGCAGTTCAGCTTAAATGGAATGCAGACCTCGAGACTTTGGACGCTAGCGAAAAAAGGCAGAACGACGAGGCAACAGTGCTTGCTGAGAATACGTACGTTTTTGCACGGACTTTGATGTATTCCTTAAGTGCTGCAGCTGTGGTTTTTGGTCTGATTATTGCATGGTTGATCACGCGCTCTATTGTCGAACCTATCAATCGAGCTGTTGTTGTCGCGCAGACCGTATCAGCAGGAGATCTCACAAGTGAAATCGAGGTGAAGACCTCTGATGAAACTGGGTTGCTCCTAGGCGCCCTAAAGGTAATGAACGATAACTTGCGTAAAATTGTTGGTGATGTTCGTAGCGGTACCGAGACCATGTCAACCGCATCTCAAGAAATCGCTGCCGGAAATCTTGATTTATCATCAAGGACCGAGGAGCAAGCCAGTTCATTAGAGGAAACTGCATCTTCAATGGAAGAGCTAACAAGTACCGTTAAACAGAATTCTGACAATGCGCGCCAGGCAAACAGCCTTGCGGTCACTGCTTCGGAGGTCGCTAGCCGGGGTGGCGCTGTAGTTGCACAGGTAGTTACCACGATGGAGGAGATTAATGAGTCGTCGAAAAAGATAGTTGACATCATTAGTGTGATTGATGGTATCGCCTTCCAGACCAACATATTAGCTTTGAACGCCGCGGTGGAGGCAGCACGTGCTGGCGAGCAGGGAAGGGGCTTCGCTGTAGTTGCCACTGAGGTTCGCAACTTGGCTCATCGTAGTGCGACTGCAGCTCAGGAAATTAAACTTTTGATCGGGAACTCTGTAGAAAAAGTTGGCAATGGCTCTAAGCTTGTACATGAGGCTGGCGTTACTATGACCGAAGTCGTCGAAAGCGTCCGCCGGGTGGGAGATATAATCAGTGAAATTTCAGCAGCCGGTCGTGAGCAAACACTTGGAATTGAGCAGATAAATCAAGCGATTATGCAGATGGACAGCGTTACTCAACAAAATGCGGCTTTGGTTGAGCAATCAGCGGCTGCTGCTGAGTCTCTTCAGGATCAGGCTGCAAGCCTGGAAAAAGTTGTCAGTATGTTTGTTTTGGGAACGCTTGACGGAAGTACACGTGGGCATGCAGCTAAAATCAACGTTACGCCGAAAGTGGTAAAAGCGCATCCTCGTGCAGTGGCTGTCAAAGGCCATGAAAAGAATGTTGCCCCTTCTTCTCAGCGGGCTAAAGTCGTTGCCAAATCGTCGTCCACAGAGTGGGAAGAGTTTTAATTGCGGGCACATGTCTGACCAGTTAATGTGCTAATGCTGCTGGGCTATTGCAAACCAAAAATGGGTGTTAACATGGAGCCATAAAACGAAAGGCACCCATGGGCTTTACTGACCGCTACATCGCATCGATAGGTTCGAGCAACCTGATGGACGACGCTCTACACCACCAGACGGACCCGCTGGCAGCCGCAGCGCTGGCCGGCGACATCGGCGCGCTGCTGTGCCGCGTGAAGTACGCAGACGGCACGCTCAACCGCTTGTTCGAAGGCAACCAGCAGAACCTGGCGCAGCTGCTGCGCATCTGGACTGTCGAGGTGATCAAGCGCGGCCGGACGCGCCGTTGGCTCCCAGAAAACACAGCATGGGATGCGCAAGCGGCGCAGGCGCTGTACCGGCGCGTGGCAGAGAAGTCGCTGGCGCACTGGCTCGACGGCAAGTGCAAGGGCTGCAGCGGTACCGGTGTCAGGGTGCTACTGGGCAATGGCATCTGCACGAGTTGCAAAGGAACCGGCGTCGCGCCCGTCTTCGGTGCGGCCGGCCTGGAGCTGGAGCGCGTCAAGGACATGGTGAGCGAACTGAGCTCCATTCACGACAGTCATTCCGGCCGGGCGGGAGGTTTGTTACGCGGCGGAGATATGTAGCGCAGGTTTTCTTTAAGCCTGTGTTTACAAACAGTATTTCTGCGGTATACTTCAGTCCTCAGTTCAAGAAAATTCTTCCGGAAATCGTAATGTGCGCATCGCGCCACCGATAGCTGGAACTCGCGACAGTACCCGGACCCAGCGCCGTACCTGCACGCCTTGAATTTTCCGCTCACCACGCCCCATGGGAGTGGAAGTAATACCACCAAAACCACTACGCTCGGCGCGCAAACGACGCGGGTTTTTTTATTTTCTGGCGCCAATTTGTCAGGGAGTTGGAACCAATCGGTGGGGATGCTGAAACTAGTTTTCGCGTCCACAGTGATTACATTGCACAAATAATCTCTTTGTTACAAAGAACGCATTTTCTAGTTGATGTTGATGATATATTAAATCAGCCTCGCCGGTGTCATTTCATCCGAATGAGCCGCTGATTTACTCATGTTTTTGGCTTGCAGCGCCCCATAGGTCTTTGATTGAGAAGACTAAAAACTTTGTCAAGTGAATCAATTAGCGTCTCCCTAATCGGTAGTGGTTTATGTTCCTATTGAAATAATCAGACTTCAACCAAGGAGAACTCAATGAGCAGCATAACGTTATTTGGAAGCATACAAAGTAATGGTACAATTGTCTCTGGTTCCGGAAATTTCAGCGTAAAGCGCGAAAGCAACGGCAATTACACAATATTATTCAATACGCCATTTACTAATAACCCAGCAATTGTTGGTTCGCAATGGGGTTTTGGTAGCGGTCAAAGCACTTTGGATAACGTCATCTTTTCCACTGTTTCTGGCGGCAGCGCGGAAGTCCAAACGGGTGATTCTAAAGGTAATTATACTGATCGAAATTTTAGTTTTATTGCAATGGGCAATATTTAATTTCTTCAAGCGTCAACTAGGAGCTGTCAGTAATTAACGCAGACCATACACCAGAGTAGTTCCCGTCATTTTTGATGGGAGCTATTTTGGGTACCGATTTAAGGGCGGTAGCCGTAAGACCGATCCAATTATTCCGCTTACTTCAGCGATATCGTGCTTCCGATGCTGGCATACTGGGTATATCTGCATCGAGGCTGGTTCAAGAACGTATGGCTAAATGGTGGTGCGCACTGCGTACTTGCGTGCTTGGTACGGGGGGGCGGTGAAGCCATTACCCGATCAGGAGTGCCGATGGACTGATCCAATATTTCCGGTGCATTTGCGGTACACAGCAGCGCAGCACCATGATTGAAACTCTGCTGACGACACCATTGTGTCGCATCCCCGCTGATGTCAACGCTGCGCAGCTAAAACTCGTCCTGACAGGTATACGCATGATAGGCTTGCCGTCGGATCCTCATCTGGCTGGCTGCCGGTGTTTCCAGAATGCCTGATGGCATGAGCTGCCGGATGACCTCCAACACGATGGCCTACAGTTGAAACGCTACTGGTCTGCTGAAACATGTGATTTCTCTCGAGCTGCGCTTCACAGTTACTGAGATTATTACAATAAAGGGCAGTGCCAGCCGGATTCGACGCCGTGCAGGCCGAGTATGAACTGGTTCCGTTTACAAGTTTGCCGGCGCCTTACCCTGCTGAGGTAGTGGGCTTTGATCTCCACGCCTGAACGTCATGATAACGCGCACCAGGCCGAACTGGAGTAAGCCTGCGGGCGTGGTCAGATTCGGTGTCGCTGCTGAATGATTTCAGCGGCAGTCTGCTTGGACTCACGCCGCACATATGCAGCTGTCTGTGCACACCATTGGGAGGACCTAAAAAACGGGCTAAACCCACCGACGTAGCAATGATCCAGGGGACTCCAGCCGCAACACACTGCAGCGCCTGCTGTGGGCGGGTGGTGGCACTGTAGCAGCGATACTTAGCTTGCGACTGGTGATGTCAGATTATTTGGATTTTCCAGCGGGATTGGAGGGAATCGACTGACGCCCTGATCATGAAGATAGCTTTCTGCCGCACTAAGACCCTCTTCCATTACTAGCCGCACCGCCGTATCAATAATCGCATCGATCCGGCTCTTCGGACGGTTGCTCTGGCCAGGCGCAGACGGGTAATGTTTCATCATCGCATCATGTCCTTGTTCGAAATCAAATAATGTCAAAGCCACCTGAGTGGACTTTGATTTGCGTCAACATATCGGCGAATAAGCGAAATGAATAAAATTCAACATCTGTCGAACAACGGCGTGCTGGGCGCGCCAGCGGGCTGGGACCAGAGCGAGCTGCCGTGCGGCGCTCTACCGATCACGCGCACGCACGTCGGCGATCTGCCTGCTGTGGTGTCGTACTGGTGCCCGAGCGCCGAAGAGCTGGCCGTGCTGAATGCCGGCGGCTCTATCGCGCTTTGGGTGCTGGGCATGTCGATGCCGCCCGTCAATTTGAGCGTCGAAAGCGCTTGAGACACTACATTTAGTAGGTCGCGAGCAAAAGTGTCAAAAATCACCGGGCTGAGACCGCCGGAATTGCTACCAAACACTACATCTAGTAGGTCGGAATGAAGAAAAGCCGAAATTCCGCAGCGCCCACCTCTGCGCGCCCGGTTCCTCCTGCTGAATTCACCGACCCGCTGCACCATCGATATCTGCCCGCACCCGAGGTGCTCAAGTGGGCGCGCGCAACCATCCTCTCCGAAGGCGGCGCACTCTACAACGAAGACCACGCCCACTTGGAATTTGCCGACGTCCAGTTCCTCTGGGCGCCGCACGGCTTCAACAAGGCAGGCCGCACGGTGCTGGGCCAGTGCGAGGAAGTGACGTTCCGCTGCGGGCCGTGGCAGAAGGGGCGCCAGCAACAGCAGATGGCAGACTGGTTTGGCGCGGTACCTGATTTCCTTATTACCCTGGACGCTTCCTACTGCCTGACTTGCAGCGATGCCGAATTCTGCGCATTGCTCGAGCACGAGCTTTATCACATCGCCCAGGAGCAGGATGAATTCGGCGCACCAGCATTCAACAAGTACGGCTTGCCGAAGCTGTGCATGCGCTCGCATGACGTCGAAGAGTTCGTCGGCGTGGTCCGGCGCTACGGCGCAAGCGAGGACGTACAGCGCATCATCGACGCAGCAAAGACAGCGCCAGAAGTGGCGAAAATCAACATAGCGAGGGCGTGCGGAACGTGTCTTCTAAAGGCTGCGTAGCCTTTACGTTGCTTTACAGGAAACTAAAACATGGCCGCACTCAAGGACGAGGTGAAGCTGTTCATCGTCAATGCGCTGGCCTGCTTCGACGCGCCCACGCAGGTGTCGATAGCGGTAAAAGAGGAATTCGGCCTCGATGTGAGCCGTCAGCAAGTGTCCTGCTACGACCCGAACACGTATGTCGGCCGCAACCTGAGCCAGAAATGGCGCACGATTTTCGAAGAGACGCGCGCCAAGTTCCGCGCCACCGCTGAGGAAATCCCGATTGCCAGCAAGGCATTCCGCTTGCGTGGCCTGGGCCGCCTGGCGCAGAAGGCCGAGAGCATGCGCAATTTGCCGCTGGTGGCCAGCTTATACGAGCAGGCAGCCAAGGAAGTGGGCGACATCTACGTGAACAAGGGCAAGGCCGAGCAGGCCGACCAGGCGCCCACACCTGTCGCCATTACCTTCGGCGTGAAAGACGCCAAGCGCCATGACGACAATCCAGTTTGACCTGAACGTCCCGCAATCGAGCTTCCTGCAGCTGCCGCACAAGTTCAAGGCCTACGTGGCTGGCTTCGGCTCGGGCAAGACGTTTGTGGGCTGCGCCGGCATCTGCGCCCACTTCTGGCAGTGGCCGGGCATCAATCAGGGCTACTTCGCGCCGACCTATCCGCAGATCCGCGACATCTTCTATCCCACGATGGAAGAGGTGGCCTATGCGATGGGCCTGCGCATCAAGGTGAAGCAGGGCGATCACGAGGTCGAGGTGTACGAGGGCCGGCGATATCGCGGCACGGTCATCTGCCGCTCGATGGAGAAGCCGGAAACCATCGTTGGCTTCAAGATCGGTCACGCGCTGATCGATGAGCTGGATGTGATGCCTTTGAAAAAGGCGCAGACGGCCTGGCGCAAGATCATCGCCCGTATGCGCTACAAGGTGCCGGGGCTGATGAATGGCATTGACGTGACGACGACGCCCGAGGGCTTCAAGTTCGTCTATCAGCAGTTCGTGAAGGCCATCCGGGATAAGCCTGAGCTGGCCAGTCTGTACGGCCTGATCCAGGCCAGCACCTTCGACAACGAGCTGAACTTGCCTGACGACTATATCCCGTCGCTGATGGCCAGCTATCCGCCGGCGCTGATCGATGCTTATCTGCGGGGCAAGTTCACCAATCTGACCAGCGGCAGCGTGTATGCCGATTTCGACCGCGCGCTGAACCACACGAACGAGATCATCCTGCCCGGCGAGCCGCTGATGGTGGGCCTCGACTTCAACGTGCAGAACATGACTGCCTGCATCAACGTGGTCCGGGAAGGTCTGCCGCGCACGCTGGCCGAGCGCGTGCAGGTGCGCGATACGCCAGCCATGGCTCGGATCCTGAAGGAAGACTTCAAGGACAAGGGCCACCAGGTGAAGATTTTCCCGGATGCGTCCGGGCAGAACACCAGCAGCAAGAACGCCAGCGAGTCCGACCTGTCCATTTTGCGCCAGGCGGGCTTCCTGCTCGAAGTGAACCACTCAAACCCTGCGGTCAAGGACCGGGTCAACGCCTACAACGGCATGATCCTGAACGCCCAGGGCGAGCGCCGTTGGAAGATCAACACTGACCAGTGCCCGACCACCACCGAGGCGCTGGAGCAGCAGGTATGGGGCGCCGACGGCCAGCCGGATAAGAAGTCCGGCCATGACCACCCGAACGACGCCAATGGCTACTTCCTCGTGAAGCGCTACCCGATCTTGAAGAGCACGACGACCACGGCGCCGCTGCGCATGTAACAACAAGGATTTCCATGACCGATGTACGCACACAATCAGCCGAAGCCGCCAAGCTGAACGAGGATTGCGCGCTGATCGCCGCGCTGCTGGGCGGCACGAAGACCATGCGGGCCGCTGGCAAGAAGTATTTGCCGCAGTGGCCAGGCGAGGACAGCGAAAGCTACGATCTGCGCCTGGCCGTCGCCACGCTGTTCCCGGCCTATGCCCGCACCATCGACGTGCTGTCGGCCAAGCCATTCAGCAAGCCGGTGACGCTGGGCGAGGACGTGCCTGAGCGGCTCAAGCCTTGGCTGCAAAATGTTGACCTCTCCGGCCGTGACCTGCATAGCTTTCTGTCGGAAATCACCCAAGAGGCGATGGGCTACGGCTTCGCTGGCATCCTGGTCGACTTCCCCAAGGCTGGCAACTTGGTCACGAAGGCCGACGAGCAGGCCGCTGGCGTGCGGCCGTACTTCGTCCAGGTGCACGTGCAGAACATCCTGGGCTGGCTGCCGAAGAATGCAACCAGCCTTGACGGGCTGACCCAGCTGCGGTTGCTGGAAAGCGTGTCCGAGCCGAATGGCGACTTTGACACCAAGGAAATCGAGCAGGTCCGCGTACTGGGGCGCGGCACCTGGCAGACCTGGCGCCAGAGCGAAACTGGCAGCAAAAAGGAGTGGACGCTGCATGAAGAGGGCATCACCAGCCTGAAAATCATCCCATTCGTGCCCGTCTACGGCAAGCGCCTGGGCTACATGCAGGCCACGCCGCCGCTGCTCGAGCTGGCTCACAGCAACGTGGAGCATTGGCAGAGCAAGAGCGACCAGCAGAACATCCTGCACGTCGCGCGCGTTCCGATCCTGTTTGCCAAGATGCTGGGCGAGGGCGGCATCACGGTCGGCGCCGGCAGCGCGGTCAAGACGGAGAGCTCGGACGGTGACCTGAAATTCGTGGAACACGGCGGCAAGGCCATCGAGGCCGGCCGCTTGTCCATTCTCGACCTGGAAGATCGCATGCGCCAGGCTGGCGCCGAACTGCTGGTGATCAAGCCAGGCAACGTGACCGAGAGCCAGACCCTGGCCGACAACGAGCAGGGCGCATGCGCGTTGCAGAAGATCGCGGGCAACGTCGAGGACGCCGGCGACCAGGCGCTGCAGTTCATGGCTGAATGGGTGGGGGAGGGCGAAGGCGGTCACATCACCATTTTCAAAGACTTCGGCGCCGCATCGCTCGCCGAGGCCAGTGCCGAGCTGCTGTTCAAGAGCGCCGCCGGCGGGAAAATCTCAGGCGAAACCTACTTCAACGAGTTGCAGCGCCGCGGCATCCTGTCGCCGGATCTGGACTGGGAGACGGAGCAAGAGCGTATCCAGTCGGCTCCGCCAGACCTGATGGGAGCATAAATGGGCGCGCTCGAAGAGTGGATTGCCGAGATGTTTCTCGTGCACTCCTTGAACCTGTTGCGTTTCTCGGCGGACGTGCAGGACAAGATTGTCGCGCTCATGGGCGCCATGTCGAAGGAATTGACCGCCAAACTGGCGGAAAGTGAGATTCCGGCGCTCCGTACGCAGCGTATGGCTGTGCTGCTGCGTGAATCGAATGCCATTATTGCGTCACACTACAGTGGAATGCAGGCCGAGGTCGCGCATAACCTGAGCGGCATGCTCCGAATCGAGGCCAATTACACGGCCAAGGTGCTTACGCAGGCGCTCAAAATTGAACTGGGCGCCAAGTTGCCGCCGGCGGCGTATCTCGAAAAGTTGGTAGGGAATACATTGATTGACGGCGCGGCGTCTGCTAAATGGTGGAAGCGCCAGGAGGGCAGCACCCAATTCAATTTTGCAAGACAAGTCGAGCTTGGTGCATCGCAGGGTGAGACGACCTCGCAGATTGTTGCGCGTGTTATCGGCACCAGTGCTAAGGCTGCGGGCGGCGATACCGAGGCAGTCACTGGCATATTGCAGACGTCGGCAGCAAAGGCCCGCGCGCTGGTGCACAGCTCGGTGCAGGCCGTGGCCAACGCCGCGCGGCTGGCGTCCTTTCAGCAGAATGCGGACCTGATCGAGTGCCTGGTGTGGCTGTCGACGCTCGATTCGCATACCTGCCTGCTGTGCGCCATGCGCGACCTGCACGAGTACTCGCTGGACGACCAGGAGCCGATCAACCATACCCACGAGTGGGCGGGCGGTCCTGGCGCCATCCATTTCAGCTGCCGCTGCGTGCTCAGCACGCGCACCAAGTCATTCAAAGACCTGGGCATCGAGCTGGACGAACCGGGCGAGAGCACGCGACCCAGCGATGGCGGGGCGGTCAGCAGCAAGATGAACTTCAGGGACTTCTTGGCCAGCAAGGACAAGGCCTGGCGGGCTGAGTACTTGGGGCCGGGCCGCGCCGAGATGTACGAGGCGGGGAAGATTACGCTGAATGACCTGATGAACCTCAAGGGCAGGAAGCTGACGCTGGAGCAGCTGCAGGCGAAGTACAAATAGCAAAAGTGAGGGCGAATGGAAATTGCACTGCAAGTCGCGGCTGCCGTATGGGGCGCGTGGATCGCCCTCAACCTGCTTATGGTGACTCTCGCGGCGACAGTCCTACCGGTTCAGCAGGTGCACTTCGACGGATTCCGGGCGCGGCTGCCGACCTCGTTGCCGACGCTGCTGGCGCCGGCTGAGATCGCCGCTGTCGTGGCACACGAGCATGGCCACGGCCATCACCTGCATATCTGGACCAACCTGCTGTTGCGATGCCTGCTTTTGACGCCTGGGCCGCAGCGCCGGCGCCGACAGGAAATCGAAGCAGATGACTATGCTGTGGCGCGCGGACACCGCGCCCACTTGGCCAGCGCGCTGCGCAAGCTATCGAGCCACCCCGACGATGTGTCGAGAGCCGAGCGCTTGGAGCGCATGTAGCACGAACGATTTCACACGCCGCCCTTGAGGCGGTTTTTTATTGCCGCCAGCGGACGCGACGCGGTGCACGGCCGGAAGGTCATTGATAGGGCGGATGCCCAGAAAGAAACAACCATGCCATTCAAATTCAACGCAGACGGAACCATTGCAATCGACGGCGAGAAGAAGCTGCCGATCTTTATTCATCCCAACGGTACCGAAGCGCCATTCGACGCGGACACCACGCTGGGCACAATCACCCGCCTGAACGGCGAGGCTAAGACCCACCGCGAGGCGAAGGAGATTGCAGAGGCCAAGCTGAAGACCTTTGAAGGCATCGAAGACGGCGTGGCTGCACTGGCCGCGTTGAATACGGTCAAGAGCCTCAGTTCCGGCGAGCTGAAAACCGCCGCCCAGGTCAAGGAAATCCAGGATGCGGCGGCGAAGACCGCGCAGGAGCAGGTCGCCGCGCAGGCCAAGGCAAGCGCCACGCAGTTGCAGGAATTGACCGCGCAGCTGGATAAGCGCACCAACGAATTGAACACCTACATGATCGGCGGCGGCTTCGCCAGTTCGAAGCTGCTGACCGACGACAAGCACCCGAGCCGCCTGGCGATTCCGACCGAGATGGCAAAAGCCTATTTCGGTAGCCATTTCAAGGTCGAGGACGGCAAGATGGTGCCGTACGACGCCGCTGGCAACAAGATTTTCTCGCCGACCCGCCCGGGTGAAGTGGCCGACTTCGACGAAGGTCTGGCGCAGCTGGTCGCCGCCTGCCCATTCAAAGATCAGATCCTGAAGGGCTCCGGCGCATCTGGCGGCGGCGCGCAAGGCGGTGGCTCGGGCGGCAGCGGAAGCGCCAAGCAGGTCACGCGCGCCCAGTACGAAGCGGCCGATCCATCGGCACGCGCCGGCCTGCTGAGTGGCGGCGCCGTGCTGATCGACTGATCCCGATTTCCCTGTTTCTCCGAATGGCCTGCCGTGCGCAGGCTTTTTCGTATCTGCACTACTGCATCACCGCAATACATTTGCCGGCGCCTGGATGGGCTAAGTCGGTGCTTTGGGCCGGATGGCCTGCTGCTGGAAATCCCAAACCACTTACCTTTAAGGCAATCAACATGAAAAAAATGTTCGCTTTTGCCGTGGCGCTCGCCGCCATGGCATTCTCCACGGCCACCTCGGTCGCAACCGCCAGTGCCCAGACTGTGCAGCGTTTCGCTGCGCCAGCCATCAGCAAGACAGTCTTCTGCGCACGCGTGGCGCGCGAGCTGGCGTATGGTTACATCTGGAACTATGCCGCCAAGACCGGCCTGGTGCTCGGCCCCAACAACCTGACAGGTCTTATCAATACGCTGTATAACGCGATGGACGTGGTTTCCCGCGAACAGATCGGGATGATCCCGGCCGTGTCGAGTGACATGACCTTCGCGCGTGCCGCCGTTGGCCAGACCGTGACTTCGCCAGTTGCGCCTGCTGCGACCGCAACCGATATCGTGCCTGCTGTTACCCCACCCGATGATGGCAATCAGAACATCGGCAACAAAGGCGTGACGTTGACGAAAGCGCGTCGCGTCCCAATCCGCTGGAACGGTGAAGAGAAACTGGCGCTGGATAACAGTGGTAATAGCTACAACATCATCTTGCGCGACCAGTTCGCGCAAGCGATGCGCACGCTGGCCAATGAGGTCGAAAGCGACCTGACGGCGCTGCACGTCAAGGCCTCGCGCGCATACGGCACCCCAGGCACTGCTCCGTTTGGCGTCGCCAACGAGCTGAATGACACTGCCGGCGCGCTGCGCATTCTGGAAGACAACGGCGCCCAAGGCCTGGACTTCCAGCTGGTCCTGGGCAGTGCCGCCATGCAAAACATGCGCAGCAAGCAATCGGGCCTGTTCAAGGTCAATGAGGCTGGCCGCGAAGACATGCTGCGCAACGGTATCACCGACCGCTTGCAGAATCTGGCGCTGCGCCAGTCGTCCCAGATCAAGCGCCCAGCCAAGGGCACTGCGGCCGGCGCAACCACCAATGCGGCTGGCTATGCCTTCGGCGCCACCGTCATCACGCTGGCGGCAGCTGGTACCGGCACGTTCGTTGCTGGCGATGTGGTCAGCATTGCCGGTGATCCGGAAAACAAGTATGTGGTTGCCTCCGGTGATGCGGACGCCTCGAACGGCGGCACCATCACCCTGGCTGCTCCCGGCCTGATGCAGGCAATCCCTGCTGCCGCAACGGCGATCACCGTTGCCAACGTTGGCTTCCGCAACCTGTTCTTCGCCCGTTCGGCGATCGTGCTGGCCACCCGCGTGCCTGCGCTGCCAGCGCAAGGCGACTCGGCTGTTGACCGCACCATCATCACCGATCCGGTGTCGGGCCTGTCGTTCGAGGTGAGCATGTACATGCAGTACCGTCAGGTGCAGTACGAGATCGCACTGGTATGGGGCTGCGGCACCGCCAAGGACGAGCACTTCGGCATCCTGCTGGGATAATTATCAACCTGGCCCGTCCAGCACTGCGGTGCTGCCGGGCCTCACCTGGACTTCACCATGGATACCATCAAAATCGTATCGACGGACCCGCACACGCAGGGCCCGTTCGTCGTCATCAATAAATCCGACTTCAACCACGACCTGCACGAGCTGTACGGCGACAACGACCTGGGCGCGCCCACCGAGCGTGCACCAACCATGGCCGAACTTCTGGCCGCGCGCGATCAGCTGCTGGAGCGCGAGCGCGAACTGGCTGCGGAAAAGGAACGCGTTGCCGAGCAGGCGCGGGCCAACGAAATCGAAGCGCAACGCCTGCGCAACGAAGGTGTAAGCCTGCAGGCCGCGAAAGATGCAGCTGCTGCGGCAAGTCTTGCCACTTCGACCGAAAAGCCAGCCAAGGCTGCCAAGGCGTAATCCCTGGCCAGCACCGCCCCGCGCGCCGGGGCATTCCACAAACCGCATTCCCGAAAGTCACTATGCCAACCATCACCGCCGGCAGCACGCCACAAACCATCAGCTTGTCCGAGGGGCAAGTTCTGAATATCAGCGGCGTCGTCGGCACTGCTGGCGTGGCGTATCGCCTCGATCCGGTGCTGGGTGGCACGAATTCACTGCAATCGTGGACCATCGGCGCTGGTGCGTTGGCGCAGATCGGGCCTTATGCCGGCCTGCAGCGCTTCCTGGTGACGTGCTCTGCGGGACGTGTGGATGTGAGTGCGTCAAATGCGGTGTTGAACCTGTCGAGCGGTGGCGCCGCTGGATCGATTCCATTTTCGGCTGCTGTTCCGCTTGGTGGTGGTAGCGTCGTGATGGAAAAGAAGGTGGTGAGCGGGGCGCTGACATTCGTGCCTTCTGGCGCTATCTCTGGTGGCGTATGCGTTGCAGAGATGCTGGCCGACGGCGTGAATGCGCCTTCGTTCGCGGCTTTTGAAGAGCATTCCTCGTCGTCAGGCTGGCTGAATACGGCGGGATTTACGAACCTTGTGCAGTTTTTCTGCATCGGCACCCGCAATTACTTCTCGGTCTCGCAGCCCCTTGTACAAGGGGCACCCGATTTGACGCCGCCGACCGTGGCGTCAGCTATCGTCGCGGCAGCTTTGCCGGGAGTGCTCTCCGTCGGCTTCAGCGAGGCGCTGGCCAGCGGCTTTGTTCCAACCGCGAGCGCATTCACGGTCGACGGCCACGCCGTGACCGCAGTGGCCTTGCGCGCAGCCTTCGTAGACTTGACAGTTGCCCCGGCGTTTGTGAGCGGCGAGGCCGCGCGCACTGCGGCGTATGTACAGCCCGGCAGTGGCGGCTTGCGTGACGCGGCCGGCAATCTGGTGGCGTCGTTTAGCGGCCGTGCGATTGCCAATAATGCCGGCATGCTCGTGACCGTACCAGCTGCGCCCACTGCGGTTGCAGCGGTGGCCGGCAATGGCCAGGCCACTGTAACCTATACGCCCGGTGCCGATGGCGGCTCGACCATCACCGGTTACGTGGCCACATCAACGCCAGGCGGATTTACTGGCAGCGGCACATCGGGTCCGATTGCGGTGCTCGGCCTGACGAACGGGGTCGCCTATACGTTCACCGTGCACGCCGTGAACAATATCGGCAACAGCGCCGAGTCGGCACCATCGGCCGCTGTTACGCCAGCAGTGCCGGCCGCAGGATATGCTCGGTTCGCAAGCCTGGTCAACACGACCGAGAGCGGTAGCGCCGACCCATACGCCTACACAGGTAATGGCACAGCATTTGGTACTGCAATGGGCGGCATAGCAACAAAATCTCGCGTGGTTGGGACTGATGGCTCTTGCGCCGTGGTGCTTGGCGCGGCCACCGACGCGACGCACGAGGCAATGCTCGGGCTGGATAATTCTGCCACCCCTGTCGGCTACACTTCGCTGGACTATGCGGTGTTCGCGCCAAGCACGGGAACCTATCGTGTAGTCGTTGGGGGAGTTAGCACGGCCGCAACAGTGGCTGTTTCCTGCGCCGTGGGCGATATCATGCGCCTCAGTATCACAGGGGCGAATCTTGACGCACAGGTGTCGAAGGACGGCGGCATGACGTGGACGACCATCTACTCATGGAGCGGCATCTCCGCATCGGCAGTTAAATATCATATCCAGGCTGCGAAATCTGCTGTACTTACCGCCAGCCAGATTGTCGGTGCCGCATGATGATCATCCCGACCGGAACGGCGCGCACGATCTATGACCCGTCCCGTACAGCCATCACCTACGACGGCAACAGCATTATTGATCCGACGTTGCCCGGCGATCTGGTACTGCAGCTGGCAGCCATGGCGCCCATCAGCAATGCCCTGACGATTTCCAATATCGGCAAGTCGGGCCAGACCATCCGGCAAATGATCGCGACGCGAAGCGATGTTTTGGCGTCCTTTGTGCCCGGTCGCCGCAATATCCTGATCGCATTCGAGATCACCAACAGTATTTTCAACGGAGTGTCCCGAACTGGCCTACAAGCTATCGCCGACCTGGCCGAGTACATCGCCGCGGCGCAGGCCGACGTCGCTGCTGCTTACCCAGGTCAGCGGTGGTCTGTGATTGTCCAGACAGCCATTCCGCGCGGCGACTATCTGGGCGCCGTCTATACCGCACAGACCGGGGAGGTGGAGCTGCAGGCCGCCAACGCGGCACTGCGGGCGGATTACCGCTCGATGGGCGCAACGGCTCTCGTAGAGTCTCGGCGCCAAGGCGGCATTTTCGATTTCACTGACTCGCACAACGGCGCTCGATTCCCGTCGACCTATTGGCGCGATCGCACGCACCCGAATGCGGCCGGCGACGCCGTGTTGGCCGGTTATGTAGCTGATGTCCTGAAGACGCTGCCTGCCCGCTGAAATTTTAAGGATCCACATGCTCACAATCGAAAACGGCGCCGGCCTGCCTGACGCCGAATCCTACGCCAGCATCGCCGCAGCAGACGTGCGCTGTGCCAGCCTGGGCATGACTGCCTGGGCGGCGCTGGCCGAAGCTGATAAGGAAATCGCGCTGCGCAAGGCCATGATCTTCATGTCCACCTACCGCACGCGCTGGGCCGGCCGCCGCGTTTATCAGCACCAGGCGCTCGACTGGCCGCGTTACAACGTGGCGGTCGACGGCTTCACCGTGCCCAGCACAATTGTGCCGGCGGAAGTGGTCAATGCCTGCATCGACCTGGCCGTGCGCGCCGGCAGCGGCGAGGATCTGCTGCCCGACCTCGACACCGGCTCGAACGCGATCAAGAAAGACAAGACCGGCCCGCTGGAAACGGAGTACTTCCAGAACACCACGGATGCGCGTGAGCGCTTCGTGGCCGTGGACGCAATCCTGGCGCCTTACTTCGGCGCGGCCGGTGGTGGCAATTCGATCAAGGTGACACGAGCATGAGCGCATACCCCGCAGTGAAGATCGATGGCTGTTTCGTCGCTGATAACACCTACCGCGACGGCGGCAAGGCATGGATCGTCACCAACCTGATCGCACGCGCTAAGGACTTGGTGCCGTTCGACCTGCCGATGGCGGCGATTTACTCCGGCAGCGAGGTCTGGACCCCTGTCGGTTCGGCCTACGGCATCGCGCACCACGTGCGCCGCGCGCTGGACGTCAACACCGAGTATCCGATCATTCTGTGCCAGCAGGGCTTCATCATGGACGGCTGGCATCGCGTGCTGCGTGCCCTGATCGAC
Source organism: Janthinobacterium sp. PAMC25594 (assembly GCF_019443505.1). Lineage (NCBI taxonomy): Bacteria > Pseudomonadati > Pseudomonadota > Betaproteobacteria > Burkholderiales > Oxalobacteraceae > Janthinobacterium > Janthinobacterium sp. PAMC25594. The sequence continues at coordinate 1,048,257 of NZ_CP080377.1, read as the reverse complement.
GGCAAGACCACGATCAAGGCCGTGCGCTTCGTGGAGACGCCGCCGTATGACTACTTGAAAGCGCCATAGGCTATGACCGATTACAGCAAAAGCGCCTCGCGTGCCGACCAGTCCCTGCGCCGCAAGGGCGGCGTCGTGGCGCTACGCCAGGTCGTCACCGGTCCATATGATCCAGGCCTGGGCTCTGCACCCACCATCACCACGGACTACGAAGGCACCGGCGTGAAGATAAACTACGAGGCCGAGAACATCGACGGCACGCTGATCCAGGCGGGCGACCAGAAACTGCTGTTGTCGCCGCTGCAGCGTAACGGCGCGCCAATGCCGACGCCAACCACGGCCGACTTGGTGCTGTTCGGCGGCGCCAGTTACACGGTAAAGGCCGTCGGAACCACAGCACCGGTCGATGTGGCCGTGCTGCACACGCTGCAACTGCGGGGGCTTTGATGGCGAGCATGTCATTTTCGATGCAGATTGCCGAGTTCATCGCCAAGACCAAGGCCAGCCAGGATCTGGTGGTGCGCGCCATCACCATGAAGATCGACAACAAGCTGGTGCAGCGCTCGCCGGTCGGTGATGCCAAATACTGGAAGCACAAACCGCCACCAGGCTATACAGGCGGGCGCTTCCGCGCCAACTGGCAGCTTTCCATCGGCTCGCCGACCGCTGGCGTCCGCGACCTGATCGACAAGGACGGAAGCGCCACAATCGCCGCCCACGGTAGCACGATCAGTGCGGCGAAGGCGGGCGACGTGATCTACCTCGTGAACAACCTGCCCTATGCGAAGCGCATCGAGGAGGGCTGGTCCCGTCAGGCGCCCGTCGGCGTCGTTGCGCTGACGGTCGTGGAATTCCGCACCATTGTGGACAACGCTGTGAACGGCGTGCGCGACGGCACCACCGCAAGCGAGTTCGCCCAAGGCTATTCGAGCTATAAATTATGAGCCAACCAACAATAAGAGCGGCGCTGGAGGTGGCCCTGGCCAGCCTCGCGCCAGCCATCGACACCGCTTGGCAGAACGTGCCGTACACGCCAGTCACCGGCCGGCCGTATCAAGCAGCCTATTTGTTGCCTGCTGAACCAAGCAACCATTCAATGGGCGACGGCGCACGCCAGGAGCGCGGCATCTTTCAGGTCAGCCTGATGTATCCGCCAGGGCAGGGCACCGCCGCCGCCGGCGCGCGCGCTGAAATGATCAGGGAGCTTTTCCGCCGCGGCGCAAGCTTCACGAAGGGCGATGTGACCGTGCAGATTGAGCGCACGCCTGAAATCGCCAACGGCCGCGAGGACGGCGACCGCTGGATGGTGCCGGTCAAAATCCGGTATTTCTGCAACTTGTAACACGCATCACTCCACACAGATCGCCTCGGCGGTCTTTTTTTTCGACCAAAGAAAGGCAATCCATACCATGACCACTGCAAACGGCATCGACAGCCTGCTCGTTATCGGCAAGCAAACAGCGGAAGGCACAAAGGCCCAGGCTGCCGCCGGCCGCCTCTATCCACGCGTGACCGCGACGTATGACACGGACGCCGACAAGTACTCGAGCAATGAGATCGACCCGAGCCAGCAGCAGAGCGATACCCGCCTGGGTAACTTCCGCACCTCTGGCGTCATCAAGGGCGAAGCCAGCTGCGGCACCTACGCCTTGCTGCTGGCCGCGCTGCTGCGCCGCGACTTCACGGCCGGAGGCGTCACCGCGGCACAGAACACCATCGCATCGGGTGCCACGGGTCTGACTCGCAGCGCTGGTTCCTGGCTGGCCGACGGTCACCGCGCCGGTACCGTCGTGCGCATCGGCGGCTTCCTGACCACCGGCGCGGCCAACAATGCCAAGAACTTCTTCATCACGTCCGCTACTGCGCTGAAGCTGACGGGCCAGTTTATGAACGGCACGGCCATGACCGTTAAGGTCGAGGGCGATCCAGTGACGGTGACGGCGATCGGTAAGCGCAGCTTCACGCCGCTGAGCGGACACACCACCGACTGGTTCACTGCGGAAGTTCAGGATCCTGGCATTGCCGTCAACCGCTGCTTCATTGATCAGTTGGTGAGCAAGGTTGACTTATCCGTGCAGCCGAACGGCATCACCAGCATGGATTTCACGCTGATGGGCAAGCTGGAAGGCCCGACGACGCCGGCAGCATACTTCGCCGCGCCGGCGGCCGCGCCTGGCACCGGCAAGTTCTCGGGCGCCACGGCGATGCTGACGGTGGCCGGCATCCCGTCGCAGATTTGCACCGGCATGTCGCTGTCCCTCGATGGTCAGGTCAAGATCGATCCGGTGATCGGCTCCAAGTTCGCCACGGCCGGCTCGCGCGGCAAGGTGCTGGGCTCCGGGCAGTTCACCGTGCTGATGCAGGATTCGGCCTATATCGACTACTTCAAGGAAGAAGTCGAGTTGCCGCTGGCCTACGCCATGGCGGCCAGCACGGCGCCATTGGCCGATGCGATGACCATCGCCATGGGGCGCATCAAGATCACCAGCGCCAAGGTCGATGATGGTGAAAAAAACAAGATTGTCACTTGTGCCTTCGACATCCTGCGCTACCAGGGCGCCGATGCGCAGTATGAGGCGACCACCGCCGCCTTCCAAGACACCAGTCTGTAATCCATTGCCCGGCCACGCGCCGGGCTTCCTTTTTGGCGCAAGCCAACCCCAGCACCGACCGGTCGCTGTCGCCTTCGTGGGCGCGGCGGCCGGCACGGGCATTGTTTATTTCCCACGAAAGGCACTACCCATGAATACCACCCAAGCACCCGCAGTCCTGAACGCCGCTCAAGCCCTGGCCGTCGCTGGCTTCGATATCGCCAACCTGTCCGCGCCAGCCGCGCGCGTGACCTTCGACGTGCCCGTGATCTTCGACGCCGACGGCGAGCCCGTGGCCGGCATCAAGATCGTCGGCAAGAATTCCGACGAGTACCGCAAGGAAAGCCACGCCGTGCGCGCCGAAGGCTACAAAAAATCGGCCAAGCGCAAGACCGCCATCGATGCATCGACGGACGAAGGTGCCGATCAGTTGGTGAACGTCATCGATGACAACCAGAAGCGCCTGGCGCTGGCCGTGGCTGTCGACTGGTACGGCTTCACCAGCAACGGCGCGCCGGTCGCCTTCGACAAGGACATGATCGCCGCGGCGTTCGACAAGTACCCAACCTGGCAGGACCGCGTAACGGCCGCCCTGGAAAACGACGCCAATTTTTTGAAGGTCTAACCCAGGCCCTGTTGCTGTACGCCGATCATCTGTTTGATCGCGCGGCAGCGGCAGGCGACGGCAACGCCAAGGGCGATCACCTGGACACCGCCCGGCAAAACCCGCTCTACCGGGCGCCAGAGGCACTGGCAGTACCGCAGCTGCCGCCCGAGCTGGCTTATATCTGGACCTGGTTCACCCAGCTGAACCAGAAGCGCCAGTGTGGCATGGCCGTGAACTCGCTGACCAGTACCGAGATATTGGCCTGGCAGGCGCGCCACGGCGTCCGCTTCGATCCGTTCGAAGAAGCCGCCATCGATCGCCTTGATGCGCTGTTCATTTATCACCAAAACAAGAAGGACAAATAAATGCCTGATATCGCCCAGCTTGGACTTTCCATCGATACGCGCCAGGTAGTCGAGGGCAGCAAAGCCCTGGATTCCCTCGGTGAGGCGGCGGTGCGTGTCGAGCAGAAGACTGCTGGCGCCACGGCTGCCGTCGACAAGTTGGGCGAGGCTAATGCTGCCGCAAAGGCGAAGGTGACGGAAAGCGCCGCAGCTGTTGACGCGGTTGGTGAGGCTGGCGTGCGCGCAGCTCAAAAAGTGGCGGGCACCACCACGTCGGTAGATTCGCTGAGCGCGGCAGCAGTGCGCGTGCGCTCGACGTCGGTCGAGGGCGCCAGCGCGCTGGACGGTTTTACGAATGCGTCAGCCGGCGTGTGGCGCCGTGGTGGCGATGCGGCCAGAAGCGTCGAAACGCTCGGCGATGCCACGCAGCGCACTGGCCAACGTGCAGCCGTCAGCAATGGCCAGATGGATGACACGTCCAAAATTATGCGCGCTCAGGCTGAGCAGGCGCGCCAGGCAGCCCAGGCCACGACGGCGCTGGGCGGTTCGACCACGCAATTGACGCTGGGCCAGCAGCAACTGATCGAGCGCATGCGTGAACAGGCGGCCACGATTGGTATGAGCCGCACCCAACTGCTTGCCTATCAAGCAGCGCAGATGGGGGTCACTCAGGAGACGCAGCGGGCAATTGCAACAATCAAGGCGCATGAAGATGCTATCAAGGCAGCGGCGAAGGCGAAAGAGGACGCTGCTCGCTCGTCTGGCGTTTTGGCCGACGCAGTCAAGATGCTTGTTGCTGCTTACGCGGCGTTGAAGGTGTGGGATTACGTGAAGGAATCTGCTCTTCTGGCTGCACGGTACGAGACGCTTGGTGTCGTGATGGAGGTGGTGGGCCGCAATGCAGGCTACACCAAGACCCAAATGATTACTGCCACCGAGGCGATAGCCGCTCAGGGCATCACTATGATCGAGTCGCGCGAATCGGCCGTCAAGTTAGTGCAGGCCCACATCGACCTCAAGCATGCAACAGGCTTGGCGCGCATCGCGCAAGACGCGGCCGTAATTGGCCACATGAATTCTTCAGAGGCGTTTGATCGATTGGTAAATGGCATTTCGCGTGGAAACGTGCTGATCTTACGGAATATCGGTATTAACGTGAACTTGCAGGCGGCATACAGAGATATGGCCGATGCACTAGGCAAGACCACGAAAGAACTTACCGAAAATGAGCGCGTGGAGGCTCGAAGAATTGCGGTTTTTGAAAGGGGCGTAGATATCAATGGGACATACGCCGCAAGTATGGATACCGCTGGTAAGCAGATCACCTCGATGCAGCGATATGTTACTGATTTGAAAACTCGCTTCGGCGAAACGTTCAATGAAGTGCTTACCATTTCTGTAATGGCTCTCACTCGCTCATTGAAAGATGCCAACGGAGAGGTGAGTGAACTGGCAAAAAATAACCAGTTGGAGGACTGGGGGCATAACCTTGCCGCCACTTTTGTTTGGATTGCCAATACTGTGAGCAACGCCAATACGGTGCTGCAAAAAGCGTGGGCATGGGCTAATTGGAAACAGCGGGATGATGCCGTAAGGGAAGATTTTCATAAGAAGCTGATTGACAATAATGCAGATGGCTCAATTAACAACGACGAGCGCCGGCGACGCGCGATTCGCATTGAGTCCGTGGCCAAAAGTGAGTTTGCGCAGGAGTATGCGGACTACGTGGCTGGTCAAGCCAAACTAACTTCAGAATTCGATAGGTTTTCAAAAGCAGAGGAAGAACGCAATGCGGCCCGAACCACGAAGCGCAAAGCGGAGGCCGACGCCCGGCTCAAGGTCGAGGCCGACTATTCCAAAGCTGCGAGCGAGATCCTGATGAAATCGCTTAATCAAGGTGCGGTAGCGCAAGAGGAGGCGCGCAAGAAAGTCGTCGCTCTGCACTACGCAACCTTTACCGGCACGCCGTCCTACCGCGACACCGAAGGCCGCGAGCCAAAGCCAAAGGCCGACCAGGTCGAAAACACTCAACTTGCCGACCAGATTAAGCAGTATGAGAAAGAGGCCGCGACCGCGAAGGCCCATTACGACGCATTGGGCAAGCTTGACGACATGTACTTAAGGGGTGGCGAACTGTCTGTGCAACAGGCATACGAGAACAAGCGCTCGTATGCAACCAAAACATATGAAGCCCAGATTGACGCGTATGACCTGGAGCTCGATGCGTTGAGCAGCCACAACAGCCACACCAGCGGCGAGGCTGCGAAACACGAAAAGCAGATCAACGAGATCCTCGGGAAACGTGACGCGGCCGAGAAAGCCTTCTTTGACGAGAGCTTCCGTCGGGACGAAGAGGAGCGCTTACGCCAGGCGGCCATCGCCACTGCCGCATCCGATGCTGCAAACAAGGAAATCGCGGCCATTAATGCCCAGGTGGCTGCTGTTGAGGAGCAAATTCGCACCTACGGCTTGCTGCCGGCGCAAAAGACCGCTTTGGCAGTCGCGGACCTTGAAGAGCAAAAAGCTGCTCTTGTAAGTTTCGAGGGCAATGAGAAGATCATCGATGGCATCAATCGCAAGATCGATGCACTGAAACGCCTTGGTATCGTCCAAGGCAAGGCTTCGACGCAAGAGCAAGGCGGCGACGTAGCCAAGGCTAAGGAGCTGCTGGACATCCTGACGGCTGTCGACACCGCAACGAAGTCGGCAGCGCAAGGTATGGCCGCGTCGTTCGGCGCGGTCGGCACTGCCATCGGAGGGCTGACGACAGCATTGTCCGGCTATGCCGTGCAGCAACAGGCTATCGCTGCCCAGCTGGCCGCCGCCACCAAGGATGCCTATGGTGACCCAACCAAAGTCGCCAAAGCCCAGGCCGCTGCGGCCCAGCAGGGCGCGCAGGCGCAGATCAAGTCTTATGGAGACATGGCCAGCGCCGCCAAGGGCTTCTTCAAGGAAAACAGCACCGGTTACAAGGTGATGGAAACCGCAGAAAAAGCATTCCGCGCCTATGAAATGGCCATGGCCGTCGAGTCGATGGTCAAAAAGATCTTCTTCAAAGAAGCCGAGGTGGCCGCCAACCTGACACTGAACGCCACCAAGCTGACCGGAGAGGCGACGACGACAGCCGCATCCACTGGCCTGGCCGCCACCGAGGCCAGCGCCTGGGGTATCACGGCGGTGGTGAAGGCCTTGGCCAGCCTGCCGTTCCCGCTCAACCTGGCGGCCGGCGCCGCGACGCTGGCGGCCGTGGTCGCCATTGGCGCCAAGATGCTGGGCGGCACGGGTGGCAGCAGCGTCAGCTTGTCCCAACAACGCCAGGCCTCCAACGGTACCGGCTCGGTGCTGGGCGACTCGTCCGCGAAATCGGAATCGATCGCGCACAGTCTGGCCATCATGGAAAAGAATTCCGGGCTGGGCCTGGCTTACTCTGCATCGATGGCCAGCTCATTGCGCCAAGTTGTCGACGGTATTGGCGGTCTCGGTGGCCTGCTGGTGCGTAATTCCGGAGTGACCGGCAGTATGGCGGCCGATACAAAAGGGGGCGCCGCGTCGTTTGGCGCGTCCACCCTTGGTGTTGCACTGACGGGCGGGGTTATCGGCTTGACACTGGATAAACTGACCGGCGGACTTGTTGGAAAAATCACCGGTGGCATCCTGGGTTCCATATTTGGAGGTAAAACGACCACGCTTGATACGGGCGTCATGTTAAACAAGGCATCGCTGACCAGTATTCAGATGGGTGGCGTGTCCGCTAGCCAATATACCGACACGAAAACGTCGGGTGGCTGGTTCTCTCGCGATAAGAACCGCACTGCGCTGAGCAGCCTGGGTGGTGAGGCGAACGACCAGTTCACTAAAATCATCCTGGGCCTGCGCGACACGATTCAATCAAGCGCCACGGCGCTGGGCATGGGTGGCGCCGTTTTTACCGCGCAGCTGAATACATTCGTGGTCGACCTGGGCAAGATCAGCCTGAAGAATTTGAAGGGCGATGAACTGCAGAAGGCCTTGGAAACAGCGTTTTCAAAGCTGGGCGACGATATGGCCAAGTTCGGCTTGGGCGGCCTGGAGCAGTACCAGGCCGTGGGTGAGGGTTACCTGGAAACGTTGGCGCGCGTGGCCAACGACTACATGCAGGTGTCCGACGTGCTGGCTGTGCTGGGCAAGTCCTTCAATACGACCGGCCTGGGCGCGGTGGCGCTGAGCGAAAGCCTGATCACTGCGGCCGGCGGTTTGGAGACGCTGACCAGCGGCACCAGCTACTTTGTCGAAAACTTCCTGACCGAAGCCGAACGCATGGCGCCAATCACCAAATCGGTGAACGATGCCATGGGCAAGCTGGGCATATCGGGTGTGGACACTGTCGACCAGTTCAAGGCCCTGGTGCTGGCGCAGGACCTGAACACGGCTGCTGGCCAGGCGATGTATGTGGGATTGATTGGCCTTGCCGAACCGTTCAAGAAGGCGGCGGACTATGCGGCCGAGCTGGCCGGTGCCACGGGCGATCTGGCCGCAGCGAACAAGACCGCCAGTGAGATTGCCAGCGAGCGTCGCGACCTGCAGCAGCAGCTCAACGAATTGACGAAAAGCGAAACGGCGTTGCTGGCCATCCAGCGCGCTGGCATCGCCGACGTCAACAAGGCGCTCTTCGACCAGGTGCAGGTGGAAAAAGCGGCGGCTGCCGCGCGTGATGCGGCGGCCAAGACTTTGGTGACCGCCAAGGATGCGTTGACCAGCGCCTACCAAGCCGAAAGCTCGGCGGCGCAAAGTGCGCTCGATAAGGTGAAGAACTGGGTTTCGAGCCTCAATAGCATGAGTGCCGGCCTGGCCCTTGGCAATCTGTCCACCCTGACGCCAGAGCAGAAATATGCCGAGGCAAGGGCGCAATTCGAGAAAACGCTGGCGGCAGCCAGGGGTGGCGATGCGGAAGCGCAATCGGGCCTGTCGGCCGCAGAGCAGGCATTCCTGACGGCGTCCCAGCTGGTGAATGCGAGCAGCACAAAGTATGCGGCAGATTACGCCCTGGTACAGGCGGCCAATGCTGAGGCGCTGAAGTATGCGGCTGCGCAGGTCAACATGCAGCAGGCCAGCCTGGACGCGCTCAAGGCCCAGGTGTCGGGCCTGATCACGGTCAATGCCAGCGTGCTGACGGTGGCGCAGGCCATCGACGGGCTACGGGCGGCGATGGGTGTCGCTACCCGCCTGGGGGTGCCGTTCGATGGCTCCCATGCCGGCGGCCTGGTCAGTGTGCCGTTCAACGGCTATGCGGCCGAGTTGCATCAGGGCGAGATGGTGGTGGATGCAGCAGCAGCGGCCGCCATGCGTCGCTATTTTGGTGGTGCGCCAAGTCAGGGCGGCGGCAATACGGACGCTCTCGTGGCCGAGATCCGCGCCCTGCGCGAAGAGAACAAGGCCACGCGCGAAGAGCTCAGGGGCTTGCGTGCCGATCAGGCCAAGCAAACCGGCGACATCATTCTGGGAAATTACGATGCGTCGGACAAGGCCGCCAACAAGCAAGTGGCTGGTGCCAAATCTGCGGCAATGGCTCCAGTTTATGCGGAAAAGATGAGGGCTAAATTAGCATGAACGATGTAAATTTCTTGGCCTGGCTGAAAAACCCGCTGGCGATTCCACTGGTTTTGATCGAGGTGGCCGTGCGCGTCTCGGGTGTGGAGACGACCAAGTATTTGTCCACTGGCGTTTTCGTCACAGGTCCGGCCGACACACCGTCAAACCTCGCCTATGAACCCATCGTGTCGACGGGCGTCCAGTTCAGCGAGCAGCTGTCGCTCGATGGCGAGGCCAGCCTCTCTACCGGGGATATTGAGTTGAGCAACGCCAATGGCGAGCGTGACGGCTGGCTCGGTGCTGGCAGCGTCTGGACGAACCGGCCGGTGCGGGCATGGATAGGTGATCCGCGCTGGCCAAGGGCGGACTTCCGCATGATCTTTAACGGCATCGTGGCCGATATCGCACCGAAGGGACGCGACATGCTGGCCCTGAAGCTGCGCGATAAGATGCAGCGCCTCAACGCGCCGGCCACTGAAAGCAAGTTGGCCAGCTCGCTGAATGCCGACGCCGTTTTGCCGCTGTCCTTTGGTGAGGTGCACAACATCACGCCCTTGCTGGTCGATCCGGTCATGCTGCAGTATCAGGTGCATGACGGCGCGTGCGAGAGTATTTTCGAGGTGCGTGACAACGGCCTGCCGGTGGCGGCCGTGGCGGTCAACAGCACGGGGAAATTGACGCTCAATGCCAACCCGGTCGGCGCCATCACCGTATCGGTGCAGGGAGACAAGCCGGGCGCCTACGCCAACACCATTGCGGCGCTGGTGCAGCGCCTGGTCACAGGATACGGCAGCGCGGCCGACAGGTTTACCAGCGCCGATCTGGATATCGCCAGCCTGGCGGCATTCGACGCGGCGCACCAGCAGCCCGTCGGCCTGTACCTGCAAGGCCGCACGAATGTGATCAGCGCCTGCCAGTCGCTCACGGCCAGCGTCGGCGCGCAGATGGCGCTGTCACGGCTTGGCCAGCTGCGCCTGATCCAGATTGCGCTGCCGGCCCCCGGCACGCCGACCGAGATCCGTCCGGCACATATTGTGGGCGATACGTTGGAGCCGACCGTGCGTCCAGAGGTCGTTGCGGCTGTGAAGCTGGGTTTCTGCAAAAATTGGACCGTGCAGCCAGGCCTGCAAACGTCGATCCCCGCCCAGCACAAGGAATTGTTCGCAACCGAATGGCTGACAGCGACGAGCACGAACGCCCCGGTGCGCACCATTTATCGCCAGACGCTCGATCCAGTCCAGCAAGACACGATGCTGATGCGTCGCGCTGATGCGGATGCCGAAGCGGCGCGCCAGCTGGCCCTGTGGTCGTCACCGCGCATGGTCTACGAGTTCGAGGGGCTGCCAGAAATGCTGATGCTGGAGCTGGGCCAGCCCATCGTGATCTATAACCAGCGCTTCGGGATGGAAGCCGGTGTGCCTGGGATCGTGATTTCCCTGGCTCCCAGCTGGGAAAGTGCGCATTGCAAAGTGGGAATTCTCGTATGAGCGTTGTTTTGAATGATCGTGATGCGATGTTGCAAGGCACAATACCGCGCAATATCGACCCCAGTGCCGGCAAGGCGTTGATTCTGCAAGCAGATACGCAGGCCTTCCGTGTGACGGAGACCGGCATTGGTTCGCCGGAGGCCATTATTTTGCGCGCGCAGCTGATCGGTATTCCGGGCGTGGTCATCTGGAGCGCCACCGAAGGCAGCGAGTTGACGGGCACGGGTAACGCCCGCAGCCTGGCGTTCACGGCGATGGGTGCGAGTTCCGTGACCGTGACCGCACAAATCTCCCATGAGGGTGTGACGTACACGCAAAGCCGGGTCATTTCCAAGGCTTTCGATGGAGTAACGGGGGCGGCCGGCAGCAAAACTGCAACGGCATATCTGTACCAGTGGGCGGCGACGGCACCAGCGGTGCCAAGCGGTGTGACGAAATACACTTGGGCCACCGGCATCAATTCGACTTATTCCGTCAGTGATGGCTGGTCGGTGTCGGTTCCGGCCAATCCTGGCACGCCTGGGCTGCAATTATTCACTGCAACGCGGGTGTTGAGCGTCGCGGGGGATACCGCTACATCGACGGTCGGCTATGCGAACGCCGCCATTGCATCAATCGCAGTGAATGGCGCTGTCGGGCCACAGGGTGTGGCGGGCGTGAAGAGTGGCACCGCGCGCGCTTACCAATGGGCGACAAGCGCGCCGACGATCACGGGCAGCGCGATCTGGACGTGGGCGACAGCCAGTTACAACACCGTGCCGGTGACGGGCTGGAGCGCGACCAAGCCGGCGGCGCCAGCGCTGGGATATACGCTGTACGAAGGCGCGGTCAATCTGGTCGACGGCGCCGGCACCACCACCTCGCCGATCAACTGGTCGACCGCAACGGTGGCGGCAATCGGCTATGCAGGAAACAACGGCACCAATGGCGCATCGGTCGCTATCGCCTACACACTGGCGGATGCCTTCACGCTCAACCTGACGCCGGTGTCGGTATCCCGCGCCGGCACCGCCTATCCGGCCACCGGCACCTGGGACGAGACACGCGCCTGGGTGGCGCAGCCGACAACCGCACCGGCGGCCGGCCAGGCATGGTTTCAGTCGGTGGGCATCTACGATGGGACCAACACCGTATGGGGCGTGCCGTACCTGTCGAGCCTGAAGGTGGGCAGCCTGTCGGCCCTCAGTGCCAATTTCGGCAATATGACGGCCGGAACGATCACGGGTGTGACGATTTTGGGCACGACTATCACCGGGGGGGTAATACGGACGGCCGCCAGTGGCCAGCGCATCACCATTAACGAGTCCGCGAATAATTCAATCACGCTGTATGGTGACGCGGGCGGTGGAGTGGAAAAGTTGTTAACGCTAGGTTTGTCTAACCCCGTCGCGCTACTGGCGGTGGGCTCGTATTCGAGCGGGAACGCGGTTCCGGCCATTCGTGGTTATAGCGCGTCTGGCATTGGCATCGAAGCGAGAAGCACATCGAACCAGGCATTGTTCGCCGCCAGCACGAGTAGCTATGGCGTTCTGGCTCTCAGCACCAATGGCATCGCTATCCAAGCGAACAGTACAAACCGTGAAGGCATCCAGGCGTTTGGTGGGACCGTTGGGGTGGTTGGGATCGGCGCGACCTATGATTTTTATGCTGGCGGTGGCGGCGTCAATTATGGACCGTTCACTGGTGGTCACGATGGCCTGGCACTGTTGGACTTCAAGCCGGTACAAGGCGACATCCTGGTAGACGAAGAGATCGCTTGCTACGCCGGGATCTCGAACACTATTGCGATCAATGCCCTATCAAGTGCGCCGATGCAGAAAAATGTCATTGGCGTATTCGTCGCTCAGCGGCCGCTTGATCCACAGAATCCACCCGTCGCACTCAAGGGCATCGTGGGTCTTGCATTCATGGCCGAGATATACAAATCGATCACATTGAACGCTGTTGGCGAAGGTCAGATCAATGTCTGCGGCGAAGGCGGCGATATCAAGGCCGGCGACTACATCACCACGTCCAGCATGCCTGGCAAGGGCATGCGCCAGGCGGACGACGTTTTACATTCCTACACGGTCGCCAAGGCGCGCGAGCCGATTTCATTCAACACGCCATCAGAAACCCGTTTGATCGCCTGCACCTACCACTGCGGATAACCATGATTATTTCAACCCGATACATACCCGCAAGATTCGATGCCATGACCGTCTGGCCCCTCATCCTGGTGCGGCCGGCCTCGCGCGGCGACAGCGCGCTGCTTGTGCACGAAATGGTGCATTACCGCGAACAGCGCAATTGTGGCGTGTTGCCATGGCTGTTGCGCTACGCCATGTCGGCGCGCTTCCGCCTGGGCGCCGAAGTGCGCGGCTACCGCGCACAACTGGCTGCCGGCGGTATTTCTCTGGAGCGTGCTGCCGCATTGCTCATGCGCTACGGCGTCGATATCACCTATGCGCAGGCGGTTGCTTTGCTCAAGGCATCCAAGGATTGAACCGATGACGAACCTGCGAATCATTTATGACAATGCCGCCGACCGTGCCGCGCTGACGGCATCGAGCCAGGCCGGCGCGCTGAGCGTGGCCAACCTGCAGCGCGAAGGCAAGCATGACGTGCTGCGCTCGCTCGGCCTGGCCCTGAGCATCACCGCCACCTGGCCCACGCCCGAGATCGTCGGCTGCGTGGCCCTGCCATTTTGCAACCTGACGCCGACGGCGACGATCCGCGTGCGCGGCTACGTCGAGCCAGGCGACGCCGTGCCCGATTTCGATACGGGCGCCGTGCCGGCATGCGAGTACGCCAGGCTGGGCATGTGGGACTGGGGCGCGCTGCCGCTGGGCGTGAATGCCTTCAGCTACGGCGGCGGCACGTATGCGCGCTGCTGGCTCCAGATGCGCAGCGTCAAAAAGCTGGTGATTGACCTGGCCGACCAGGATAACCCTTCAGGCTACATCGAGGCGGCGCGGCTGGTGACGGGCCCCTACTGGAGTCCGGAGCAAAACGCCTCGTATGGAGCCGGCGTCACGTCGGTCGACGCCAGCACGCAGTATCGCAACGGCGCCGGCGGGCAAACAGTCGGACGCGGTGCGCTGTATCGCAAGCTGTCGCTCGCGCTCGACCATATGACGCCGCTGGACCGGGCTGAGCTGTGGCGCATTGTGCGCGGCAACGGCCTGTCTCGCCCGCTGCTGATCAGCCTGTATCCAGAGAGCGACGACGGTGAGCTTGAGCAGGCGCACCAGGTGTACGGCCGCCTCGCCAGCAATTCCGCCATCACTACCCTGTATTACCAAGCATATGCCACCAACATTGAAATCGAGGAACTGTAATGGGCGACTTTTTTTACTATGGCCAGAAGGACATGATCCGGCGCCTGAATGAGCTGGCCGGGCGCGGCGCCGTTGTGGCGTCGTATGCGCCAGCGGTCGGGCGGTCTCCGCTTGGCGGGCCAAATGGCTTTATTAATCCATACTGGCTTGATGGCTCCCTTCCGATCAAAAGCCAACTTCCAATCTCAGCAGGTATGGGGGCGGCAAACAAATTTGGTTTCAACTTTCTGCAACAAGGTCAAGCACAGCGACTGTATAAAATCGCAACTTTGGAACCTACAGTTTCTAGTACTTACTCGTCACTGCGTATTGACGCGCTGATTGGTGGTTGGGGAGGGTCAGAATTGACGGCAATGACTATTGTCATGGGTAGTCGTGTAGCAACTGCTGCGGATGGGATTTTTGTTGACTGGTCAGTAAGTCGGTATGTGCCTGCCAGTGTGCGTTTTCAAGCCTATCTGGAAGCAAATGGACAAGTATCTATCTACCTGTTCTTAGCTGCGGGTAGTTTTGCCCAAGCGTCATTCAGCCTGATGGGTATGTTGGCCGCCACGTATGAAGCACCTGTAGCTGTTAGCACGGCAACAGGTACTGCGGTATGGGACAGTGCAGTAGCCCCAGGCACCGCCTTGTACAGAGCACCCCGTTCTTACGGAATGGCCACTGCATTGCCTACTCTGCCACAAGGTACGAGCTTTGACAGCATCGTGGAAGTTCGGGCACAAGATGGGGTTGCGGCCTCATCGTCGTACTTTCTTGGCTGCCCAAAAGCGAACTTAATGGCGGCTAAACAAGAAGCGGAAGCCCTTCGTATTGGCGTATCTGGTAATTCGGGCGTTTCTTACGCAGGCTTCTTTAGTGCATATGTTTCAGTTGGTGAAAACGCCAGTCCATTCGCACTGGGATACAAACTGGCGCTTAAGGCTCGTGATGTGGGTTCGGGGAACTTCACCCCAACACTGTTTTCCATTACTGGCAACGGGTATGTGTATATGCCATTTCTTAAGGCAGGAAGCTCAGATCCCGCTGCGTGTCACCATATCTCCTACGGTACAGGGCAGGGGGCAGTGATTCTTAATATTGGCGTAGATAACGCGCCAAATCCGAGTGTAGGCGTTTTAGCGGCTGATGGAGCAGCTGGTTGGGGGCCAACTCTGTCGGTACTGTACGTGGGCAAGAATTCTGTTACTGGCCGCAGTATTAATGTGCCGGGGACAGTTAATACAGGGGGTAACGATTATGCTGAGTATATTTTCAAAAGCTTAATGTGCGGCATCGTAGCTGCTGGCCAGATCATTGGCATCACCGCAGATAACCAGATCACTGACAAGTGGGCCGATGCCGTTATGTTCTCGATCAAATCGACCGCACCATCGTTTGTTGGTGGTGACATATGGGCCAACGACGTAGGGCAGCGCCCAGCGCCCCAGGCAGGGCCAGCGCCAAACCAGCCCCTGCGCCGCGCCGATGTGATCACGCAGCAACCCGTGGCAGGCACCAACCCACTGGAATTCGAGGACGTGGTAACCGAGCCCGGCGACACCGATGAAGAATGGGCCGAAAAGCAGGCCGCCTACACCGCCGCGCTGGCCGCCCACAACATCGCCGTGCAGCAAGACGCCGAGGCCATGGACACCTTCGACGCGGCACTGGAAGTCGAGCGCCAGAAGGTCGACCGCATCGCCATCGCCGGCCGCGTGCCGGTCAACGTGCAAGGCGCCCAGCCGGGCGACTACATCGTGCCGATGCAGGACGGTGCCGGCATCAAGGGCATCCCTGTGCACGAGGATGACCTCAGCATGAAGCAGTACTTTCGCGCGGTCGGCCGCGTGATCTCGATTGAACCGGATGGCCGGGCCTATGTGATGGTAAAGGTGGTGTAATGGACAAGTGGACTGAGGCAAAGTTGATCGGGACATCGAACACCGGACGCTGGATCAGTAGCGGCCCCTACAGCGGGCCAGGTGAGACCCTTCCATCGTCCACCAACTATGGGAGATCGGTGAGTTCATGCGATCCCCCTACAGGTGCTGACTATGCTGAATACTTGGGCGCCAGCGCCTGGCAGAAAATAGCCACGGCTTCGGCAAAGTGACCTAATTTCCTGTAGTACCTATCAAACCCGCTTCGGCGGGTTTTTTCATTTCCACCATCAGAAAAATACTGTCTCACCTTTCCCTAGAAATGAGACAGCCATGCTCGTAATGTCAGCCCTAGCCGCTGCTCTAGAGCAATCCACCCACATACCCAACCCGAAAGGCCAATATGGCTGAACCTGCAAGCAGCACCGTCGGCATTGCAATCGCCGCCGGCACCATCACCCTGACCGGGTCCATCCTTGGCGTGCAGTATGACGCGCTGCTGGCCGGCCTGGCTGGCGGCCTAGTTTCGCTGTCCTACCTGCCCCCCATGCGCGGCCCGCAGATCGCCGGCAGCGTGATCGGCTCCTCGCTGATCGCCGGCTGGTTCGCGCCGGTGGCCAGCGTCACAGCAGCCAATTATTTCCCATTCCTGTCGAGCGCCGGCGAATCGGGTATCCGCATCGCCGCCGCAGCCGGCCTGGGCCTGTGCGCCCAAGTCATCATCCCGGCGGCATTTGCTTGGCTGCGCAAGAAAGGAGACGTGCCATGAACATTTTGTATGCGATCGACATGGCGGCGGCGACCATCGTGCTGGCGCGAGGGCTGTTCGTCGAGCTCAACCACATGCGGCCTGGCACGAGCAGTTCTATTCGCATCACGTGGATAGCGCTCACGGCCGGCGCCGCCGCCGTGCTGCTGTTCGGCGTGACACCGGCCTGGCCCGAAGTGCTGCTCCATTGTGGCATCGCTGCGCTAGTCTGCGTCGACCGGCGCTCATCGTTCTGGAAGGGATCGTCATGCAACTGAGTAAAAATTTCTCGCTGGCCGAACTGGTCGCCTCCGACTGGGCCGCGCGGCACGGCGTCGATAACACGCCATCGGCTGCCGTGCTGCTCGAGCTGCGGCGTACGGCCGAGCTGCTGCAGCGCATCCGTAATTACCTGACGGCTTGCGCTGGCATCGACACGCCCTTGTCGGACATTAGCGGCTTTCGCTCGATTCCAGTCAATCGTGGCGTGGGCAGCAGCGATGGCAGCGATCACGTGCGCGGCATGGCGGCTGACTTCAAGGCGCGGGGCATGACGCCGTACCAGGTATGCCAGGCCCTGCTCCCGAAATTGGACGAGTTCGGCATCGGGCAGATCATCAACGAACTGACCTGGGTACACGTCAGCACGAAGATGGTGGCCAAGCCGATCAACCGCATCATCACCATCGACCGCCACGGCACGCGCGCTGGCATTTTGCAGGTGCGGCCGTGATCGCGCTGTCCAAGCTCGCCGGTAAGGTGCCGAGCTGGCTGTACGCCACCGTGCTGCTGTACGTGCTGGCCAGCGCCGGCATGCTGTACCAGCGCCTCCTCGGCAACGCCCAGGGCCGGGCGGAAGTGCAGGCGCTGTGGGATGCCGACAAGAAGACCCGCGCGGCAGCGGAAACGAAGGCGGTGGCGCAGCGCGCCGCCGAGAACTTGGCGCAAGCCCGACAACAGGCCGCCAAAGCGGCGGCCGTAAAGGAAGTCTACGATGACGAAATCAACGATGTCCGGGCTCGTCTTGCTGCTGCTGAGCGCATGCGCAAGCCCGCCTTCTGTGCAAGTGCTGGACCTGCCGCCCCGGCCGGTGCCAGTGGCGCCGAAGGAGGCGCTGCAGCCGATTCCGCCGGCGGGCTACTTCCTGACGCAGTGGCGCGAGATATTCAAGCCTTGATCCTGCAGACGGAAGAGGTAGCCGCGACGGGACGCGCATGCCAGGCGTTTGTAAGAGCTAATGGCTTGGCTCCGGTGCAGGAGGGCAGATTTGATCTTCATCACGCGGGACAAGAACGCTGATAGCCCCCGTGTGTATCAGCTGATATGCCAAGGCTGATGCTTCAATTCGTGCAGCGCGATCTGATTTAAAGGTGGTTGGGGTCGGTATCTTAACGTTAGGCAGGATGGCGTTGCCAGCATGTGCGGTAATCATAATCATGCCCCGGAATTTCCCTTCATCCGTTATGTACGCACCCAACTGATATTCATATCCTTCTAGCTGGTGTCGCTGTGTCGTCTCCATACACCCTCCCATATAAATTGTGAATACAGCATGCACCTATGAGGAACCCCAATGATTCTATCCCATCAGTTTCACATGGTATGTGCATGCGTGGATGTGTCAAGCGCTTTGGTAAAGGAATAGGAAAAAGCAGAGCGCTGATTGTCGCTGCATCAACAGCGGCAATCAGCCTCGGCACGCTGGCCAGGCCAATGAACCAAGTAGGCTCGTGCTACCTCGGGAAGGTAATTCGACTCTAACATTAGGAGGTTCACATTTTGGCTTTTCCCATCATCCCCTGGATCGGCGGCAAACGACGCCTGGCCGACCGCATCATCCCGCAGTTCCCGCCGCATACCTGCTACGTCGAGGTGTTCGCCGGCGGGGCCGCACTGTATTTCATGCGGCCGCCTGCAGACGTCGAGGTGCTGAACGACGTCAACGGCGAGCTGATCAATCTGTACCGTGTCGTCAAGAATCACCTGGAAGAATTCGTGCGCCAGTTTAAATGGGCGTTATCGAGCCGCGAGGTGTTCAAGTGGCTGCAGGACACGCCGCCGCATACCCTCACGGATCTGCAGCGCGCAGCCCGTTTTTTCTACCTGCAGCAGCAGGCCTTTGGCGGAAAGGTCGACGGGCAGACCTGGGGTACCGCTACGACGGCACCGCCCATCAACCTATTGCGCATCGAGGAAAACCTGTCAGCGGCGCATCTGCGTCTGTCGAACGCATACATCGAGAACCTGGACTGGTACAAGTGCATGGAGCGCTATGACCGGCCGCATACGCTCTTTTACCTGGACCCGCCGTACTGGGAGACTGCCGGCTACGGCGTCGAATTCGAGTTCGCGCAGTATGAAAAAATGGCGGAGCTAATGGGGCGCTTGAAGGGTAAGGCGATCTTAAGCCTGAACGACCATCCCGACATTCGGCGTGTGTTCGGGCGCTTCCAGATGGATACAACTGGTATCCAGTATAGCGTGGGTGGCGGCGGTAGGGCGGTCGAGCGAAAGGAGTTGATTATTTATAGCTGGGATAGGGCAGCAGAGCCGGCCGGGCTATTCTAAGTAGTTTGATCGGCGGGGTGCCAGCGCTCATGGACGGCGTGATCGTCTTGGTGCTGGCGCGCGATTGGTAGCGTGGGAGGAAATATTAGGAGGAGCTGAATGCGCTGCTTGCTGGCTGTAGATAGCAGTGACGATATAAAAATCCCCAGCGTGTGGGGATTTTAGAAACTGGTGCGGGTTGGGGCAATTAAACCCCCGGCGGTACTATTGGGCAACAGTGAATTTGGAAGAAGCTTTTGAGTATTTTTGGCTAAGACAAACCCGCAGGACCGCTCCGCACCATAATACAAATAAAAATTGAGGCATATTTGCTCCTAGCACCTGTTGATAAATCCACAAAAGAACCGTGACCAGGCCTGAAATAACCGACAATACGTTACTAAACTTCGACCAACTAGACACTGCCATTGGTGCCAACTCGGTTAGATAAATAGTTTATCTGATGCATGAATTATTTCATGAAGGGCAACTTTTGTCAAGTGATCTGCGCATTGTCAATTATAGATTTGGCGGAATTTGTAATACGCCTTTGATTGAGGTAGGACTGACTATTTGGCGAAGGCCTGGGAAATGCATTAAAGTAACCGCATGTGCGCCGACTACACGCCCAGCCGTAAAGAGCAGATCGAAGAAAGCTTTCGAGCCGGATATCCCCTGCTCGACCTGCCACCTGAGGCATGGCCAGGCTACATGGCGCCCATCCTGCGCGGCTCGCACGAAGCGCCCGGTGAGCTGGAAATCGCCCCGGCTATGTTCGGCGTGGTTCCTCACTGGGCCGACGTCAAGCTGGCCCGCCAGACCTACAACGCCCGCACCGAGACGGTGGCCACCAAGCCATCCTTCCGCAGCGCCTGGAAGCGCAAGCAGTTCTGCATCATCCCAGCGGCCAACTACTTCGAACCCAATTATGAAACCGGCAAGCCCGTGCGCTGGCGCATCGAGCGCGCCGACGGTGGGCCGTTGGCCATTGCCGGCATATGGGAATATCGCCCGGCGGATCAGTTGTTATCGTTCTCGATGCTGACGATCAACGCCGAAGGGCACACCCTGATGCAACGGTTCCACAAGCCGGACGATGAAAAGCGCATGGTGATGATCCTAGATCCTGACCAGTACCAAGGCTGGCTGGATGGCTCGCTGGTGACCGAGGAGGACGTTTATCGGCAATATCCGGCGGAGCTGCTCGTCGCGCAGCCCGACCCGATGCGGCCGCGTACCCGTGCGAAAGCGCCTGCGCCGGTCGCGCCGACGGAGCAGGGCGGGCTCTTCTAGTTACAAATTTCGTCTTCTGGTTTTCAATGCCCACGAATATACTGTGTTTATATACAGTTATTTGGTGTTGTTGCTATGAAAGTAAGAGTGGTTTTGATGCGCAAGGCTGGCGTGGCCGTCGAGCGCCGCATGCTGTCCGATCAATACACCGTCAAGTACTCCGGCTGCTTGGTTGTCATGGACGTGACCGATCAGGGCCTGCGGCGTCCTGTGAAGGTGGCGAGACTTACGCAGCCCGGCAGGCTAGGCCCTTATATGGAACTGCTTGATCCGCACATCGTGTGGGCGAACGATGGCAAGTTCACGCTGGCAGGGTTTGAGCGGACAACGAATGCAGAGGGCCATGTGGTCGAGTTTGCGCAGTCGTGGCTTTGCGCGGTGGATCTGGCCATGCCAGAGCCGGAAACCGATACCAGGAACGTTCGACCGATGCGGTCATGAGAAATTCTCAAACGCCCCTAACTACAGTCGAGCTGGTAGAAATCCGGCTCCGTAGCGATTCGCGGGACATGCGCGCCGTGCTGCGTGAGATCAGGCGCCTGCGCGCAATCGTATCCAAGGCGGACCAGCTGGAGCGCAGCCTGGGGCCAACTGATGGTGCGGCAGCGATGATCCGTGATGTTTTGCGTGCTGAGCTGGACGAGGAGCCATCCATTGCAGAGCTGATGTGGACCGATCTAAACGTGCTATGAAGAGGTGGTAATGAGTAGGATTCGGGCGCCGCTCAGCATCGAGCAACTGAAAGAAATCCAAGGTCGCAACGACTCGGCCGATGTGCGCGTGCTTTTGTGGGAGGTTCGGCGCCTGCGTAAGATCGCAGCAGCGGCCGATGAATTGGAGCGCAGCTTGGGGCCGCGCGCCGGCATGTCCGGGCTGATCCGTGCCTCGCTTCGGGTGCAGCTGGATGGTGAGCCTTGCACCGTCTCGATGTCGCCGCCCACATGAACAGACGGCCGCTTAGCGGGCCATGCACGATTTCCCCTTCGATGCCCAGCCGGCCACGCGCTGCTGCTGGTCGACCAGCACGATGAACTTGCATCCGGCCGCGACGCTGCCGTAGTTCAGCTGCAGATATTCGCCGAGGTGTTGATAGCTGGCGGGTGTGCCGTAGCGGGCGGCAAGGGCGAAGCTGTCTATGCCTATCAGATCACCGCTGCTGCGCTCGGCAGTGCCGCTGGCAGCGCAGCTTAGCAGGGCGGGCAAGAAGAGGGTGCTCAGCGCGTGCTTCATTGTAATTTTTCCTTTTAGCGTTATGCTTACAGGTGGTGTCTTCTATATAGTATCTGCGGCACCTGCCATCCCGATCTTGCGCGGTCTCATACCAGAATGGAAGGTGGGCGAAGCGGGCAAATATGGGGGCGAAATTTGGGCGAAAACGTGGACGTTTCCAGACTTTTCCAGACATTTAGAGAGAAGTGAAAATGGCATTCCCACTATGTCTACAGAGGTTTGCGAATGTTTAAGACAGGAGTCAAGAATTTCTGTATAATCTGCTTTTGCGCCAATAGGAAATGCTATGCGTCTACTTCAAAAAGCACTCACATTCGATGACGTGCTGCTCGTCCCAGCCTACTCCAACGTTCTGCCCGCCGATACGTCCCTCAAAACTCGCCTGACCCGCAATATCACCCTGAATATTCCCTTGCTGTCCGCAGCCATGGATACGGTGACGGAAGCCCGTCTGGCGATCGCGATGGCCCAGGAAGGCGGCATCGGTATCATCCACAAGAATTTGAATCCGAAGGACCAGGCACGTGAAGTGGCCCGTGTAAAACGTTTCGAAGCTGGCGTGCTGCGCGATCCGATCACGATTCCGCCGGACATGAAAATCCGCGATGTGATCGCGCTGACGGAACAATACGGCATCAGCGGTTTCCCTGTCGTCAAGGGCAAGGAAGTGGTCGGTATCATTACCAACCGCGATTTGCGCTTTGAAAAGGAACTCGACGCGGAAGCCTCCGCCAAGATGACGCCGCGCGAAAAACTCGTCGTCGTCAATGAAGATGCCGACACGGCCGAAGCCAAGCGCCTGATGAACAAGCACCGCCTTGAGCGCGTGCTGGTCGTCAATGACGCGTTTGAGCTGCGCGGCCTGATCACCGTCAAGGATATCCAGAAGTCGACTTCCCACCCGTTCGCGTCGAAAGACAGCCAGGGCAAGCTGCTGGTCGGCGCTGCCGTCGGTGTCGGTGCCAAGGATGAAGAGCGTATCGACCTGCTGGTCGCCGCTGGTGTCGACGTGCTGGTGGTCGACACGGCCCATGGCCACTCGCAAGGCATCCTCGATCGCGTACGCTGGATCAAGACCAAGTACCCGCAGGTGGAAGTGATTGGCGGCAACATCGCTACCGCCGCCGCCGCCAGGGCGCTGGTGGAATACGGCGCCGATGCCGTCAAGGTCGGCATCGGTCCTGGCTCCATCTGCACCACGCGTATCGTCGCCGGTGTGGGCGTGCCGCAAATCACGGCCATTTCGAACGTCGCCGAAGCACTCGAAGGCACGGGCGTGCCATGTATCGCCGACGGCGGTATCCGCTTCTCGGGCGATATCTCGAAAGCGCTGGCCGCTGGCGCCTCGACCGTCATGATGGGTTCCATGTTTGCCGGTACGGAAGAAGCGCCAGGCGAAGTGATCCTGTACCAGGGCCGCAGCTACAAATCGTACCGCGGCATGGGCTCGCTGGGCGCGATGTCCGATGGGTCGGCTGACCGTTATTTCCAGGACGCCACCATGAAGGCCGACAAGTTCGTGCCTGAAGGTATCGAAGGCCGCGTGGCTTACAAAGGCAGCGTGCTGGCGATCATCTTCCAGCTGGTGGGCGGCGTGCGTCAATCGATGGGTTACTGCGGTTGCGCCACCATCGACGAACTGCGCGAAAAAGCGGAATTCGTGGAAATCACCTCGGCCGGCATGCGCGAGTCGCATGTCCATGATGTGCAAATCACGAAAGAAGCACCTAACTACCGTTCAGAGTAATTAGCGACAGACCAGACCGGCGCCCAGTGCGCCGGTTTTGTAATGACCCCATATAAAGCCCCCATCATGCATTCTAAAATCCTCATTCTCGATTTCGGTTCCCAAGTCACCCAGTTGATCGCCCGCCGCGTGCGCGATTCCGGCGTGTTTTCCGAAGTCTTCCCGTATGACGTCAGCGACGAATTCGTGCGCAACTATGGCGCCGCCGGCGTGATCCTGTCGGGCAGCCACAATTCCACCTTGGACGGCGATTCGCCGCGCGCGCCGCAAGCCGTGTTCGAGCTGGGCGTGCCCGTGCTGGGCATCTGCTACGGCATGCAAACCATGGCGGCCCAGCTGGGCGGCAAGGTGGAAAACGGCCTGGTACGCGAATTCGGCTACGCCGAAGTGCGCGCCCGCAGCCATACCAAGTTGCTCAACGGTATTGCCGACTTCGTCACCGACGAAGGCCACGGCATGCTGAAAGTGTGGATGAGCCACGGCGACAAAGTGCTGGAAATGCCGCCAGGCTTCAAGCTGATGGGCAACACTCCGAGCTGCCCGATCGCCGCCATGGCCGACGAAGAGCGCCAGTTCTACGGCGTGCAATTCCACCCGGAAGTGACGCACACGGTGCAGGGCAAGGCCATGATCGGCCGTTTCGTGCATGAAATCTGCGGCTGCAAGTCGGACTGGAACATGCCCGATTACATCAGCGAAGCGGTGGAAAAAATCCGCGCGCAAGTCGGTACCGACGACGTCATCCTGGGCCTGTCCGGCGGCGTCGATTCGTCCGTGGCCGCGGCCCTGATCCACCGCGCCATCGGCGACCAGCTGACCTGCGTCTTCGTCGACCACGGCCTGCTGCGCCTGGACGAAGGCAAGATGGTGATGGACATGTTCGCCAAGAACCTGGGCGTGAAAGTCATCCGCGTCGATGCGGAAGAGCAGTTCATGGGCCACCTGGCCGGCGTCACCGACCCCGAGCAGAAGCGCAAGATCATCGGCCGCGAATTCGTCGAAGTCTTCCAGGTGGAATCCGGCAAACTGGTCAACGCCAAATGGCTGGCGCAAGGCACGATTTACCCGGACGTGATCGAATCGGCCGGCAAGGGCAAAAAGGGCCAGACCATCAAGAGCCACCACAATGTGGGCGGCTTGCCGGACACCATGAAGCTCAAGTTGCTGGAACCCTTGCGCGAACTGTTCAAGGACGAAGTGCGCAAACTGGGCGTGGCCCTGGGCTTGCCGCATGACATGGTGTACCGCCACCCGTTCCCGGGCCCGGGCCTGGGCGTGCGCATCCTCGGCGAAGTCAAGAAAGACTTTGCCGACCTGCTGCGCCGCGCCGACGCCATCTTCATCGAAGAACTGCGCAACACGCCGTACGAATTCGTCGCCGGCCAGGCCGTCGACCCGGACGCGCTGCCGGCGAACTGGTACGAAGCGACCAGCCAGGCATTCGCCGTCTTCCTGCCCGTCAAATCGGTGGGCGTGATGGGCGATGGCCGTACCTACGAATACGTGGTGGCCCTGCGCGCCGTGCAGACGCAGGACTTCATGACGGCCCACTGGGCGCACCTGCCGCACAGCCTGCTGGGCAAGGTATCGAACCGCATCATCAATGAAGTGCGCGGCATCAACCGCGTCGTCTACGATATCTCGGGCAAGCCGCCGGCGACCATCGAGTGGGAGTGAGTTTCCTGCGGGAAACTTTGTGTCCCGGAATGACTGAGTAAGCCAAAGCCCTGTTTTTACAGGGCTTTTTTTTTTGGTATTCATTGTGGATGCATTTGTCTGACCTACTGCCATGATGCCGCATGCTTATTTACTAGTGGTAATTCGATAGTTAAAAGATAGTTACCAAAAAAGTAAAGTTCTCAAGAAATAAATATAATTGCCGGATAGAAATAATTAATTTATAATTTCCTTACGTAAATAATTACTTAAGGCAACATATGCACCTGCGCTTGACGCCATGGTGCGGTGTATTTTTGTTTAGCGGCACCCTGTGTGCCGCCGTGTCCGCGCAGACCCGTCCTGAAATCGCGCCGCCCCTTCCCACTACGCCTGGCCTTGGTCAGCGCGACGATGCCAGCCAAGAATTGATACGCCAGCAAGAACGTGAGCGCCTCCTGCGCCAGCAGCAGGAGCGCCAGCCCGACGTGCGCCTGCTCGAGGCGCCGGCGGCCGCTTCCGCCAACCGCTTGCCCACGGGCGAATCGCCGTGCTTTACCATCGACCAGCTTGTCTTGCACGGCGAGGACGCCGCCCAGTTCCAGTGGGCGCTGGCCGCCGCCGCGCGCGACGACCTGGGTGCACCGGACTCGCCGCTGGGACGCTGCCTGGGCACGCAGGCCATCAATGTACTGATGGGCCGCATGCAGAACGCCATCATCGCGCGCGGCTTTGTCACCACGCGCGTGCTGGCCGAGCCGCAGGACCTGAGCCGTGGCACGCTGGCATTGAGCCTGATACCGGGGCGTATCCGCCAGATCGGTTTTGCGCCCGGCACCAACCCCCGCGCCACCTGGTGGAACGCCGTGCCGGCGCGGCCGGGCGACTTGCTCAATGTGCGCGATACGGAACAGGCGCTGGAAAACTTCAAGCGCGTGCCGACGGCCGAGGCCGATATCCAGATCATGCCTGCCGAAGGCGGCAACGCCAAGCCGGGCGAGAGCGACCTGCAGATCCAGTGGAAGCAGGGCTTGCCGTTCCGCCTGGCGCTGGGCCTCGACGATGGCGGGTCGCGCTCGACCGGCAAGCTGCAGGGCAGCGTGACCCTGTCGTATGACCACTGGCTGACCCTGAACGACCTGTTTTACCTGAGCCTGAACCAGAACGTTGACGGCAACCGCAATGGTCCGCGCGGCACGGGCGGCATGGTGGCCCACTATTCGATTCCCTACGCCTACTGGCTGCTGGCCTTCACGGCCAGCGACAGCCGCTACCACCAGTCCGTGGCCGGCATCAGCCAGGACTACAACTACAGCGGTGCCAGCCAGAATCGCGAAGTCAAGTTGTCGCGCCTGGTCTACAGAGATGCCTCGCGCAAAACGACGGTGTCGTTACGGGGCTGGCAGCGTTCCGCGCAGAACTTCATCGACGACACGGAAGTGGAAGTACAGCGCCGCCGCATGGCCGGCTGGGAACTGGGCCTTGGCCACCGCGAATTCATGGGACAGGCGACTCTGGACCTGAACCTGCAATACCGGCGCGGCACGGGCGCGATGCATGCGCTGGCCGCGCCCGAGGAAGCGTTTGGCGAGGGCACGTCGCGGTTCAAGCTGATCCTGGCCGATGCGGCCCTGTCGGCGCCGTTCAAGCTGGCCGGCCAGCCGCTGCGCTACGCGGGCAGCTGGCGCATGCAGCACAACCGCACGTCGCTGGTGC
This sequence comes from Janthinobacterium sp. PAMC25594, assembly GCF_019443505.1. Lineage (NCBI taxonomy): Bacteria > Pseudomonadati > Pseudomonadota > Betaproteobacteria > Burkholderiales > Oxalobacteraceae > Janthinobacterium > Janthinobacterium sp. PAMC25594. Next base: position 1,021,541 of record NZ_CP080377.1, on the reverse strand, counting down.
CGCAAGACCGCTTCGCCATCGGCGGGCGCTACACGGTGCGCGGCTATGACGGCGAAAGCAGCCTGTCGGCCGAACGGGGCTGGCTGCTGCGCAATGAAGTCGGCGTGCCGCTGGGTAACAGCGGCCAGGAAGCGTATGCGGGCCTGGACCACGGCGAAGTATCGGGACCGTCCGCCGAATGGCTGATCGCGCGCCGCCTGACGGGTGGCTTCGTCGGCTTGCGCGGCCAGTGGCTTGGGGTGCAGTACGACGCCTTTGTCGGCTGGCCCGTGCACAAGCCGGAGCTGTTCCGCACGGCCAGCCATACGGCCGGTTTTAGCCTGAACGCCAGTTACTAAGATCGCCATCGACCAGTTGTCATCTCACTTTATCGCATCATTTAATTGTCATTAGGACATTTCATGAACAAGAACCTGTACCGCATTATCTTCAACAAACGCCGTGGCCAATTGATGGTCGTCGCCGAAAATGCTTCCTCGCAAGGTAAGGCGTCCAAGGGGGAAGGTGGCCTGGATAGCGGCGTGTTTGAGGGCGATGGTGGCGGGGTCAATGCCAGGTTGAGGCCGCTGGCCTTGGCGATATTTGGCGCACTGGGCATGGTGGCCTTTGTGGCCGGTCCGGCCATGGGGCAGATCGTGGCCGACCCGAACGCGCCGGGCCGGCAGCGTCCGACCGTGGTGCAAAGCGCCAATGGCGTGACGCAGGTGAATATCCAGACGCCGAGCGCCGCCGGCGTATCGCGCAATACCTACAGCCAGTTCGACGTGACGGCGAATGGCGCCATCCTCAACAACAGCTGCGGCAACGTGCAGACGCAGACGGGCGGCTGGGTACAGGGCAATCCGTGGCTGGCCGGTGGCAGCGCGCGCGTCATCCTCAACGAAGTCAATTCGGCCAACCCGAGCCAGCTGCGCGGCTATGTCGAGGTGGCGGGCCAGCGGGCCGAAGTCGTCATCGCCAACCCGGCCGGCGTGGCCATCGACGGCGGCGGTTTCATCAACGCCAGCCGCGTCGTGCTGACGACGGGCACGCCGATGCTCAACGATGGCAGCCTGGACGGCTACATGGTGCAGCGCGGCGTAGTCAGCATCAACGGACGGGGACTCGACACCTCGCTGAGCGACTACACGGCGATCCTGGCGCGCGCCGCGCAGATCAATGGCGGCATCTGGGCGCAGGAATTGAAAGTGGTGACGGGCGCGAACCAGATCGATGCCGCGCATGGCGTGACGGGTGGCGGGCCTGGCGTGAGTCCGGCTCCAGCCTATGCGCTGGACGTGGCGCAACTGGGCGGCATGTATGCGGGCAAGATCACCCTGGTCGGCACGGAATCGGGCCTGGGCGTGCGCAACGCCGGCGTGCTGGCGGCCACGGCGGGCAACCTGGTGCTGCAATCGAATGGCTGGCTGAGCAATAGCGGCAATATCCAGTCCGCAGGCGCCGGCAGCCAGACGAGCATCGCCGTTACGGGTGACGTGGCCAACAGCGGCACTGTATATGCGGGCGGCGACAGCCAGGTGCAGGCCCAGGGCAATATCGCCAACAGCGGCGTGATTGCGGCCCAGGGCAATGTCCAGGTGCAAGCCACGGGCGCGGCAGCGCGCATCGATGCCACTGCTGGTTCGGTACTGGCGGCTGGCTTGAATTTGGACAATACCTTGGCCGTCAGCGGCAAGCTGAGCGTTTCTGCTGGCGCCACCATTGCCGTGCACGGCACGGCGGTCGCGGGTGGAGACAGCAGCCTGGCGGCGCGCCAGCTGGACCTTGCTGGGGCGCAAGTGTCGGGCGGGAACGTCAGCCTGGGCGCCAGTGCCGGCGACCTCGACGCCAGCCGCGCGCAGGTCAGTGCGCGCGACCGCCTGCAGCTGGACGCGGCGCAGACCGTGCGCAGCGATGCGGCGCAGCTGACTGGCCAGCAATTGGGCGTGAATGCGCACGACTTGTCGAACGTGGGCGGCCAGATCATGCAACTGGGCAGCGGTGATCTCGCCATCAGCTTGCCAGGGGGGGTGGACAATACGCGCGGCGTGATCGCCACAAATAGCCAGGCCTTGCGCCTGCAGGCCACCAGCCTGAGCAACCAGGACGGCCAAATCCAGCATGCGGGCGCGGGCGCGCTGGAGATCGGTGCGGCGCAAGTCAACTTGCAGCGCGGCAGCATTGTCAGCAATGGCGCCATGGCGCTGAGCGGCGAACACATCGACCACCGCGATGCCCGCACGGTGGCAGGGCAGCTCAGCATCGACGCCACTACCCTGGACAACCGGGGCGGCAGCCTGGCGCAGAGCGGCCAGAGCGACACGCGCGTGCAGATGCGCGGCGGGCTGGACAACCGCGGTGGCGCGCTGGAAAGCAATGGCGCCTTGAGCGTGCAGGCGAATAATATACAAAACCAGAAGGGCCGCATCGTCTCGGGCACGGACCTGGCGCTGTCGACTGGCGTGCTGGACAACACCGAGGCGTCTCTGGCTGCGGGCCGTACACTGCGCCTGGACAGTGGCGACATCGACAACACGCGCGGCCAGATCCAGGCGCTGTCGGGCAATGCGGCCTTGACGGTCGCAAAGTTGAACAATACGGCCGGCAGCGTGTTTTCCGGTGCCAACCTGGCCACCCGGGCCAGCGAAGTGCTCAATAGTGGCAACCTGTACGCGGCGGGTAGCCAGGCGCTGCAGGTGAGCGGCGCCGTCAGCAATAGCGGCGTGATCGCTGCGCAGGGCGACAACCGCATCGACGCCAGCCGCATCGACAGCACCGCTGGCAGCTTGCTGGGTGCGGGCATCCGCGCCGACGGCAGCCTGGTCGGCAGCGGTCAGTTGCAACTGACCGCTGGGCAAGCGATCAGTGCGCACGGTCAGAACCTGGCCGCTGGCAAGACCGGCATACATGCTGCCGTCATCGACCTGAGCGGCAGCCAGACGGGCGGCGCGGCCATTGATTTGAATGCCAGCGGGGGCAATGTCGTCACCGATAACGCGTTGGTGACGACCACCGGCCTGCTGTCCGTGACGGCAGCAGCCAGCAGCCAGGCCTTGTCGAACGTGCGCGGCAGCCTGAGCGCTGGGCAACTGAACCTCACAATGGGATCGCTCGACAACCGTAGCGGCACCCTGATCCAGACGGGCAATGGCGACACGGCATTGCAAGTCAGTACCCTGGACAACACGGGCGGGCGCATCGCCGTCAACAGCGCGAACCTGGTGCTGCATGCCAACAAGGTGAACAACCGCGACGGCAGCATCGAGCACGCGGGCACCGGCCGCCTGAACATCGACGCGGTGCGCTTCGATGGCGAACGGGGCAAGGTGACGGGCAATGGTTTAGTCGATATCCAAGCGGAAACAGTCGATCACCGCCAGGCAGTCACGTCCGGGCAGCAGGTAATAGTGCAGGCCGGCCAGCTGGACAATAGCGACGGCACCCTGCAGCAGACGGGGCCAGGACAGATGCGCGTGGATGTGGCGCAAACGCTGGACAACACGCGTGGCAACATTGCAGGTAATGGCGGCCTGCAGCTACAGGCGGGCGTGCTGGACAACAGCAAGGGCCGCATCACGTCCGCTGCTTCGGCAGATATCGCCAGCAAGGGCGCGCTGAAAAATACGGATGGCGTGATTGCCGCCACGCAGGCGCTGCAGTTGACGGGTGTTGAAATCGATAACACGCGCGGCGTATTGCAGGCGGACAATTTACGTCTGGATGCGGCGGCCTTGCTGAACCAGCAGGGGACGGTGAGCGCTGGCACGGACCTGACGGCGCGCCTCAGCGCAGACTTGAACAATGCGGGCCTGCTGTATGCGGGCCGCAACCAGCAACTGACGGTCGGCGGTGTGCTGACCAACAGCGGGTCGATTGCTTCCGTCAACGACACCCATATTACCGCTGCCAAAGTGACCAGCAGCAGCCTGCTGGGCGCTGGCGTGAAAGCGGATGGTAGCCTGGGTACGACAGGCGACTTGACCATCAATGCGGATGGCGTGTTGCAGGCGAGCGGACAGAACCTGGCGGCTGGCAGCGCTGTGCTAAAGGGTGATGCCATTGATTTGTCGAACAGCCAGACGGGCGCCGCGAATATCGCCATCACCGCGCGCAGCGGCGACGTACTGACGAACAAGGCAGTGATTTCCGCCAGCAACGTGCTGGCGATCACGGCCAACGCAAACAACGCCCAGTCGCTGGTGAATAGCCAGGGCCAGCTGGTGGGCGGTCAGTTGCAGCTGAACGTGGCCAACCTGAACAACGCCAGCGGCGAGATCGTGCAGACGGGCACGGGCGACACCGTCATCACCACGGGCAAGCTGGACAACACGGCCGGCCGCATCGCCGTCAACAGCGCTAACCTGGCTTTGAATGCGACGGTGCTGACGAACATCAATGGCAAGCTGGAACACGCGGGCGCCGGCATCCTGGCGATTAACGCAGGACAATTCAACAACCAGCACGGCAAGATCACGGGCAATGGCAAGCTCGATATTACGGCTGCCACCTTGGATCACCGCAGTGCGACGACGGTAGCAAATCAGCTGACCGTCAATGCCGGTACGCTGGACAATCGCGCCGGCAGTCTGGCGCAGACTGGCACCGGCTTGATGACGGTGGCGGCTACTGGCCAGCTCGACAACACGGGCGGCAAGATCGAAGGCAATGGCAATGCGCTGGTCAAGGCAACCACCTTGCTGAACAGCACGGGCCGCATCGTGGCGGCGCAGGATGCCACATTGAACGTGGGTAGTCTGGACAATACGGAAGGCACGGTGGCAGCTGGGCGCAACCTGGCATTATCCGGTGGCGATATCGACAATACTAAAGGTCAATTGCAAGCCGTGGCGGGCAACGCCACCTTGAACGCTGCGAATTTGAATAATGCGGCAGGCAGCGTGTTTGCCGGCGGTAATCTGACCACTACGCTCGATACCTTGAACAACACGGGCAGTCTGTATGCGGCCGGCAATCAATCCCTGACTGCAACAGGCGCCATTGCCAACACGGGCGTGATCGCGGCCCAGGGCAATGCCAGCCTCACGGCCAATAGCCTCGACAGCAGCGCGAGCAGCTTGATCGGCGCCGGCATGCAAGCCGATGGCAAGCTGGGCACAAGTGGCGACTTGACGATCCATACCGCGCAAGCGCTGGCTGCGCATGGCCAGAATCTGGCTGCAGGCAAGGCGACGCTGACGGGCGGTAACGTGGATCTGGCAGGCAGCCAGACCAGCGCGGCCAACATCGGCCTGACGGCAAACCAGGGCGATGTCAACACGAACAAGGCTGTCGTGACAACGGCGGGCACGCTGAATGTGACAACGGGCACTTCTCTGCATAACACGGAAGGTACCTTGCAGGCGGGCCAGTTCGATCTGCATGTGGGCAATCTGGACAACGCCAAGGGCACTATCTTGCAGACGGGCACGGGTGACACGAACATCGCCACCGGCAATCTGGACAATACGGCCGGCCGCATCGCCGTCAACAGCCAGAACCTGAACATCGATGCCGTCAGCGTCACGAACAAGGACGGCAAGATCGAGCATGCGGGCACGGGGACGTTGAATTTGCAGGCGGGCGTGCTGGACAACAGCAAGGGCCGCATCACCTCGGCTGCATCGGCTGACATCATCAGCAAGGGGGCGCTGAATAATACGGATGGCGTGATGGCAGCGACTGCCGACTTGCATGTGGGGGGCGTGCATATCGACAACACGCGCGGCGTCTTGCAGGCGGACAAATTGCGTCTGGATGCTGTGACCTTGCTGAACCAGCAAGGTACGGTGAGTGCCGGCACGGACCTGACGGCGAAAGTGAGCGGTGACCTGAACAATGCGGGCCTGTTGTATGCGGGCCGCAATCAGCAACTGACTGTCGGCGGTGTGCTGACCAACAGCGGGTCGATTGCTTCCGTCAACGACACCCATATTACCGCTGCAAAAGTGACCAGCAGCGGCCTGCTGGGCGCTGGCGTGAAAGCGGATGGTAGCCTGGGCACAGCAGGCGATCTCACCATCAATGCCGATGGCGTGTTGCAGGCGAGCGGACAGAACCTGGCGGCTGGCAGCGCTGTGCTAAAGGGTGATGCCATTGATTTGTCTGGTAGCCAGACGGGCGCGGTCAACATCGCCATCACGGGAAATACTGGTGATGTACTGACGAATAAAGCCGTCATCTCGGCCACCAATCTGCTGACGATCACGGCCAATGCGAATAATGGACAATCTCTGGTGAACAGCCAGGGCCAGTTGGTGGCAGGTCAGCTGCAGCTGAACGTCGCTAACCTGAACAACGCCAGCGGGGAGATCGTGCAGACGGGCACCAGGGATACCGTCATTGCCACCGGCAAACTCGACAACACGGCGGGCCGCATCGCCGTCAACAGTGCTAATCTGGCCTTGAACGCGACGGTCTTGACGAACCTCAATGGCAAGCTGGAACACGCGGGCGCTGGCGTACTGGCGATCAACGCGGGGCAATTCAATAACCAGTTCGGCAAGATCACGGGCAATGGCAAGGTCGACATCACGGCTGCCACCTTGGATCACCGCAGTGCGGCGACGGTAGCAAATCAGCTGACGCTCAACGCCGGCACGCTGGACAACCGCAGCGGCAGCCTGGCGCAGACGGGCGCCGGCTTGATGAGGGTCGCGGCCACGGGCCAGTTCGACAACACGGGCGGCAAGATTGAGGGCAATGGCGATGCGCTGGTCAAAGCCCAGGTATTACTGAATAGCAAGGGCCGCATCGTGGCGGCGCAGGATGCCGAGCTTGCAGTGGGCAGCCTGGACAATACGGAAGGCACGGTGGCAGCTGGGCGCAACCTGGCATTATCCGGTGGCGATATCGACAATACTAAAGGTCAATTGCAAGCCGTGGCCGGCAACGCCACCTTGAATGTGGCGAACTTGAATAATACCGCAGGTAACGTGTTTGCCGGCGCCAACCTGAACGCGACACTGGCCAGCCTGAACAACACGGGCAGCCTGTATGCGGCTGGGAATCAAGCCCTGACCGCAACAGGCGCCATCGTCAACACGGGCGTCATCGCGGCACAAGGCAACAACAGCATCACGGCGAAAACCCTCGACAGCAGCGCAAGCAGCCTGCTCGGTGCCGGCATGCAGGCCGATGGCAAACTGGGGACAAATGGTGACCTAACGATCAGCACAACACAAGCGCTGGCCGCACATGGCCAGAACCTGGCTGCGGGCAAGGCGACGCTGACGGGCGCCAGCGTGGATCTGGCCGGCAGCCAGACCAGCGCCGCGAACATTGGCCTGACAGCAACAACGGGCGACGTCAGTACGAACAAGGCGGTCGTGACGACGCCAGGCATGCTCAACATCACGAGCAATGCCACTTTGCACAACACGGAAGGTACTTTGCAGGCAGGACAGCTCGATTTGCACGTGGGTAACCTGGACAATACCAAGGGCACTGTCATCCAGACGGGCACGGGCGATACCGTCATCCAGACGGGCAATCTCGACAACAGCGCCGGGCGCATCGCCGTCAATAGCGCGAACCTGACCCTGGGCGCGGCCAGCTTGACGAATGCGGGCGGCAAGATCGAGCATGCGGGTGCCGGCACCCTGGCCATCACGGCGGCCACCTTGCAGGGCGCCGGCGGCAGCATCATCGGCAATGGCGCCGTCGATCTGAAGGCCGGCTTGTTTGATCACGCCAACTCCACCACCACGGGCCGTTCTTTGAACGTGCAGGCCGACAGCCTGAGCAACCGTGGCGGCCATCTGCTGCAGACGGGCGCGGGCGGCATGACGGTTGCCGTTACCGGCCAACTGGACAATGCAAATGGAGAGATGGCCGGCAATGGCACCTTGTCGGTGCAGACCGGCAGCCTGGACAACACCAAAGGCAAGATCACCTCGGCCACGTCCGCCGACATCGTCAGCACCGGCACACTCGTCAATACAGACGGCGTGATCGCGGCCGCAATCGATCTGCACCTGGGCGGCGCCATCGACAATACGCGCGGCTTGCTGCAGGCGGGCACTGGCGCCTTGCGCCTGGATGCGGCCAGCATGCGCAATGCACAAGGCACGCTCAGCGCGGGCAGCGATATCACGGCCAAGGTCAGCGGCGACGTGCTCAACGCGGGCGTGCTGTATGCGGGACGCAACCAGAGCCTGGACATCGGTGGCTTGCTGAATAATACGGGTTCGCTGGCTGCCCTGGGCAATACGATGATCACGGCGGGCAGTCTGAGCGGCAACGGCCTGTTGGCGGCCGGCATGCGCGCCGATGGCAGCTTTGCTTCGGCCGGTGACCTGACGGTGACGGCCCGTGGCGTCTTGCAGGCTGGCGGCCAGAACATGGCGGCCGGCCAGCTGCAAATGACGGGCGCGTCGGTCGACGTGGGCGGCAGCCAGAGCAGCGCGGCGCATATCGGCTTGACGGCCCTGGCGGGCAACGTGACGACCAGCAAGGCCGTCGTGTCGACCAATGGTTTGCTGGCCATCACGGCCAATGCCGCCAATGGCCAGGCATTGGTGAACCAGGGCGGCAGCCTGAGCGCGGGGCAACTGTCCTTGCGCGTGGCCAACTTGGACAACGCCAAGGGTAGCTTGATCCAGACGGGCACGGGCGACACCGTCATCGAGACGGGCGCGCTGGACAATACGGGCGGGCGCATCGCCGTCAACAGCGCCAACCTGCGCCTGCAGGCGGGCGACCTGACGAATATTGACGGCAAGATCGAACATGCCGGCAAGGGCGTGCTGGAGATCCGCGCCACGAATCTGTATGGCCAGCGGGGCCAGCTGACGGGTAATGGCGCGTTGCAGGTGGCGGCCAATTACCTCGATCACCGCAATGCCAGCCTGCTGGCGCAGCAGGTGAACGTTTCCGCCGGCATCCTCGACAATCGTCAGGGGCAAATCACGCAGCTGGGCACGAGCGCGGCGACAGTGCTGGCCAGCACGCGTCTGGACAATAGCGGCGGCAAGATCGAGGCAAATGGCAATGTGCGCGTGGAAACGGGCGCCTTGCTCAACGATCATGGCCGTATTGCGTCTGCGCAAGATGTCAATGTGGCGGCGACGGGCAAGCTGGATAATACCTCCGGCGTGATCATTGCCGGCCGCGACCTGACCTTGGCTGGCGGCACGGTGGACAATACCCTGGGCCAGCTGCAAGCGGCGGGCGGCAATGCGCAATTGACGATGGACGAGCTGCTCAATGCACAGGGCAGCATCGTTGCCAGCGCTAATCTGACGACGACAGCGGGCAGCGTGCGCAACAGCGGCAGCCTGTTTGCCGGCGCAGAGCAGGTATTGTCCGTGACGGGGGCGCTGGAAAATACCGGCGTGATCTTGGCCCAGGGCAACAACACGATCAGCGCGAAGAGTATTGACAGCGGGGCAGCGAGCCTGATCGGTGCGGGCGTGAAGGCCGACGGCAGCCTGCAGATGAGCGGCAATCTGCAGATCACGACGATGCAGGCATTGGGCGCGCATGGACAGGTGCTGGCGGCAGGCAATGCCGTCCTGCGCGGCGGCAGCGTCGACCTCGGTGGCAGCCGCAGCAGCGCCAACAGTATCAGCCTGACGGCGACAACAGGCGACGTCAGCACCAGCGGCGCCGTGGTCACCACGCCGGGCGCCCTGACGATTACATCTGGACAAGCTGGCTGGAACAACCAGCGCGGCGATATCAGCGCCGGCCAGCTGGCCGTTGGCGTTGGTAGCCTGAACAACCAGCAAGGCAGCATCGTGCAGACCGGTGCCGGCAATACGGCCATTGACCTGACATCGCCAGCGGGCGTGCTGGACAACACGGGCGGGCGGATCGCCGTCAACAGCGCCAACCTGAGCCTGAAAGCGGGTACGCTGACGAATACGGATGGCAAGATTGAGCATGCGGGCAGCGGCACCTTGAGTCTGCAAGCGAACCAGCTGAACGATTTGCGCGGACAGATCACGGGCAATGGCGCGCTGGTCGTGACGGCCGGCACCATCGACCACCGCAACGCCAGCACCATCGCGCAGCAAATCAGCGTGACGGGCGCGACCCTGGACAATGGCGGCGGCAACCTGACGCAGCTGGGCAAAGGCGACACCAGCATTCAACTGACGACCAGCCTGGACAACCGCGGCGGCACCATCGCCAGCAACGGCAACACGAATATCGTCGCACCAAGCCTCGATAACCAGGGCGGCAAGCTGCAGGCGGCCGGTACGGCCAACCTGACGGTCACGGCAAATAATGTGCTCGACAACAGCCATGGCGGCGCCATCGCCGGCGGCGGCAATGTCGTGCTGGGCGCGGGAAATCTGCTGAACCAGGGCGGCAGCGCCACGGCGGGCGGGCAGCTGACGGCAAATGTGGCGCAGGCATTGAGCAATGCGGGCGGCATGCTGGCGGCCACGGGCAATATGAGCGTGAACGCGGCCAGCGTGGACAACAGCGCCGGCGGCAAGCTGGCCTCGGTGCAGGGCCTGTTGACGGTCACGTCCACGGGCGCCACCGTCAACGACGGCGGCACCATGCAGTCGGGCGGCGACATCATCCTGCGCAATGGCGGCCTGTCGAACGCGCTGGGCACCATCGCGGGCGTGAATGTCACGCTCGATACGCATGGCCAGGCCTTCAACAACATCCAGGGCACCTTGGCGGGCACGGGCACCGTCAACTTGCAGACGGGGCTGCTGAACAACGATGGCGGCTTGCTGCAGTCGGGCGGCGCCATGATCATCGATACGCACGGCAATGCTTTACTCAACACCAATGCGGGCGCGTATGCCGTGCGCCATCCGGGCAGCGCGGGCGGCATCAGCAGCGGCGCAGGATTAGCCCTGCAAACGGGCAGCTGGAACAATGCGGGCGGCTATCTGGGTGCGGCCGGCAACATCACGGGCAGCGTGGGCCTGCTGGACAACCGCGGCGGCCAGATCGTCGGCAAGTCGGCGCTGGACCTGGCCCTGAGCGGCTTGCAAAACCAGGGCGGGCAAATCCAGGTACTGGGCAATATCGGCCTGAACGCGGGTGGCGGCAGTATCAATAACCAGCAAGGCTTGATCCGTTCCGGCGCGGCCGTTACCGTGACGGGCGGCACCATCGACAATGCCAGCACCTTGGGTGCGAACCAGGGTATCGAAGGCGTGCAGGTGACCTTGAACAGCGCCAATGTCAGCAATGTGCAGGGTGTGGTGCGCGCGGACGGCAACCTGGCGATCAACAGCGCAGGCAGCGTCAATAATACCCTGGGCATGCTCAGTGCTGGCGGCACGGCTTCCGTGCAGGATAACGGCCCCGGCCGCGGCCTGGCCATCACCAACACGGGCGGCACCATCATCGGTGGTTTGCGCACCGATATCCGCGCAGGCAGCCTGAGCGGCGACGGCAAGCTGTTGTCGCAGCAAGACCTGGCGCTGGACCTGGCCGGCAACTTCACGCTGAACGCGGGCGCCGAGATCATGGCCAATGGCAGTGCCGGTATCACTATCGGCGGATTGCTGACCAATGCAGGCAAGATCCAGGCGCGCAGCACCCTGACCCTGGGTGCCGCCAATTTCGATAACACGGCCACGGGCGACATCAATGCGGGCACGACGCGCGTCAACGTCGGCGGCGTGCTGAACAACCGCGGCGTGATCGACGGCATCAACACGGAACTGAACGTCGGCACGCTGAACAACCTGGGCACGGGCCGCATCTATGGCGACCATCTGAGCATCGCCGGCGGCACCGTCAACAATGACGTGGAGGGCGGCGTGGCGGCCACCATCGCGGCGCGCACCCGCCTCGACATTGGCGTGACGACACTCAACAACCGCGAACACGGCCTGATCTTCAGCGGCGGCGACATGGCCATCGGCGGCTATTTGGACGGCAACCGCATCGCCACAGGCTGGGCGGGATCGGTGACGAATGCCAGCGCGACGATCGAGGCGCTGGGGAATCTGGAGATGGGGGCGAGTCAGTTCCGAAATTTAAATACGCATTTCAGGATCGAGACGCTCGATAGCGGACCTGAATCCGTCGTGGAATTTGAGAGCATGACCCCTGGAGAAGAAGGCAAGCGGTATCGGCTGGGTGCTGCGGGAGTCTACGAACATAAAACGGGGGATTACTACCACTTGGTCGTCAATGGTATGAACGTGAGGGATTACAAAAGATATGAGCTTACCCGCACCTCGCGCAAGGATACGGTCGTTGAGACAGATCCCGGAAAATTGCTGGCAGGCGGAAATATAACGATTCACGCCAGCAGTGCCCTTAACGACCAGAGTCACGTCATTGCTGGCGGCGTGCTGAAAGTCGAGGGAACGACACTGCTTGCTCCAGAAGTGAGGTTGCAGACATATTTTCGTGAGTCCGGATCAGTCACAAATATTATGTATGGACCAATATCGGCTACCGGCGGTGCCATGAGTATGGCAAAGGGATCATACCGTTACGACCCTGTCGAGAAGAGTTCGTCTGACATCGTCAAGCAGATATATGAAAAAGCGACCTATAGCTCGCCGTCATCGACAGGAGTGAGCGGAGTCAATGGCGGCACCAGCGCCACCGGTGCCACCAATGCAAATGTGACGCACACGGCAGTGAATGGCACGCCTGGCAGCGTTGCAGGTGTGAATGCTGCTGGTGGGACAGGCGCCGGGGCAGCCAGCGGTACGGGGACATTGAACGGCGCCAGTGGGACGGGCAATGCGGGGCAGGTGGGCAATGTTGGCGCGCTCAGCGGTTCGGCCGTCGCCGGCGCCACGGGTGCGGGCGGACAGACGGCAACGTCGGGCATCGATACTGGCCGCGCCACGGTGGGTGTCGATGGCAAGAGCGCGGATGCCGTGGCAGCGCAAGGTAGTCAAGATGGCAGTGGCCGGATTGGCAACGCGGGGAAAACAGCTGGCCATGGCGCGGTGCAGGGCAGTTCCGCCGGCGCGGCCACAGGAAGCGGCGCCGCCAGCACGGTCGATTCGGCCCTGCTGGCGCGTGACGCGCAGGGAGGTCCCGGCGCGGTCGGCGGAGGCAGCGGCTTGCAAGGTAGCGGACGTCTCGGCAACGCTGGCCAGTCGGCCGGGCATGGGGGCGTACAGGGCGGCTCTGCAGGTACCGTTGGCGGTGCCGCCGGGGCTGGCAAGGTCGATCCTGCCTTGCTGGCAGGTGGGACGCAAGGCGGACCCGATGCGGTAGAGGGGACCGGCGGCTTGCAAGGTAGCGGGCGTCTCGGCAGCGCTGGCCAGTCGGCCGGGCATGGGGGCGTACAGGGCGGCTCTGTAGGTACCGTTGGCGGTGCCGCTGGGGCTGGCACGGTCGATCCCGCCTTGCTGGCAGGTGGGACGCAAGGCGGACCCGATGCGGTAGGGGGGACCGGCGGTGTGCAAGGTAGCGGACGCCTTGGCAGCGCGGGCCAGGCAGCAGGCCATGGCAGTGTGCAAGATGGCGGCGTTGCCGCCGTCGGCGGAGTGGCTGGTGCTGGCAAGGTCGATGCGGGCTTGCTGGCGAAAAATACGCAAGGTGGTCCTGCCTCAGTGGGCGGCGGCAACGGCTTGCAGGGGAGCGAGCGTGCCGGCAATGCTGGCCAGGCGCTCAGCCTGGCGGGCGTCAAGCAGGAACTTGCGGCAGGCGCTACGGGGCCGGGCAAGGCCACACAGTCCGACATGGCCGCAGCGCATGGCGCCACGGTGTCGAGCGCCACCGGCAGCGCAGCGCAGGTGGCCGGCGCCGGCGGCGCGTCCGCCGGACGCATGACGGTCATCGGCCAGGTGGCTTTGGCGAACCCTTCGGGCCGCGCGCAAGTCGTGCGCACGACGTCGCCTTCCACGCAAATTCCGAATGCCAGCCTGTTCAGGACGAGTCCCGGACCTGCGTCGCGCTTCCTTGTGGAAACGGATCCCCGTTTTGCCAATTACAAGGACTGGACGGGGTCGGACTACCTGACCAGCAAGGTCCAGCTCGATCCGACAGTGACGCAAAAGCGCCTGGGCGATGGTTTTTACGAGCAACGCCTGGTGCGCGAGCAGATCGCGGAATTGACGGGGCAGCGCTTTACCGGCGACTATTCCAGCGATGATCAGCAGTATCGGGGACTGATGGATGCCGGTGCCGCCTTTGCCCAGACCTGGGACCTGCGTCCCGGCCTGGCGCTGACGCCGGCACAGATGGCGGCGCTGACCAGCGATATCGTCTGGCTGGTGGAGCAAAACGTGACCTTGGCCGATGGTTCCACGCAAAAGGTGCTTGTGCCGCAAGTCTACGTGCGCGTGCGTGAAGACGACCTTGATGGCGCAGGCAGTCTGTTGGCAGGCAAGGAGGTCGATATCCGCTTGTCGGGCGACCTGGTGAATGGCGGCACCATTGCCGGCCGTGAAGTCGTGTTGCTGAATGCGGAGAATGTCAGCAATCTGGGAGGCCGTGTCGGCGCCGATAACGTCGGCATCGCGGCGCGCAACGACTTGAATAATATCGGCGGCACCATTTCGGCCAATAGCACACTGCAGGCGAGCGCGGGACGCGACATTAATATTTCCACCAATACGCTGGAAGACGGGCGCTATCTGGGGCGCGTGGCAGGGCTGTATGTGAGCGGCGATGCCGCCAGTGGCAGCAGCCTGGTGCTGTCTGCGGGAAGGGATGTCAGTATTGCTGGCGGTATTGTCAGCAATACCGGGCCGGGCGGCGTCACGGCAATCTCTGCCGGGCGGGACCTGAGCGTCGATACGGTGGTGGCTACCTCCGGCAGCGGCTTGTCGGCCAAGCGTATCGAGCAGCAGGCGGGTGAAGTACATGGCGACAAAGTAGCGTTGATCGCCGGCAATGACATCAATAACCGCGGCGGCAGCGTTGTTGCGGAATCCCAGTTGCTGGCCAGTGCAGGCCGCGATATCAACGTGGTCAGCACCACCGTCAACAACGCCAGCGAGCGGTGGACGGGCAATACGTCGACCAGCACCACCATCGGCTCGACGGCAGGCATGTACGTGACGGGCACGGACCAAGGCAATGCCCTCGTCGTGCAGGCAGGGCGCGATGTGATGGTGACGGGCGGCGTGATCGCCAACGCGGGCGTGAATGGCCAGACCAGCGTGATTGCTGGCAATAACCTGACCCTCAATACCGTCACCGTGGCTTCCACTCAGAATGACATACGCAACGCCGACAATTACAGCAAGCAGAGCAAGACGGGGGAAGTGGGCAGCCAGATCATGGGCGCCGGCAACGTCAATTTGCAGGCGGGCCATGATCTGAAGGCGCGTGCGGCGGATGTGCAGGCGCAGGGAACGTTGGGCCTGGTGGCGGGCAATGACATCAGCCTGGTCAATGGTTTCCAGAACGAAGTGAGCGATACCGCCAGCAAATCGACGAAGGAGGGCTTCTTGAACAAGACGACCACCACCAAGCATGACGTGGTCAGTACGACCACGGCAATCGGCACATCGCTTGGCGGCAGCAGCGTGACGGTGCAGGCGGGGCACGATCTGCAAGTCACCGGTTCGAGCATCTTGAGCGATGATGCGACGCGATTACTGGCAGGTAACAATATCACGATCGATGCGGCCACCAATACCGTGTACGAGTTGCATCATTCCAGCACCAAGAAAAGCGGTTTCATGAGTAGCGGCGGCATCGGCTTCAGCTACGGCACCAAGACCACGACGGTGGACCAGGAGCGTGACGCCACCTTGCAAAGCGGCGAGGCGCGCAGTTCGATCGGTGCCACGGGCGGTGCGCTGACGATGGTTGCCGGCAATAACGTGACGATAGGCGGCAGCGATATTCTTGCCGCCACCGATCTCGATATCATCGGCAAGAGCGTCACCATCAAGCCGGGCCAGGACAATGAGAAGGGCAAATTCGAAGTCAAGACCACGCAGGATGGCTTGACCCTGGCTCTGGGCGGCAGCGTGATCAGTGCCATCCAGACCTTGCAAACCATGAGTTCGGCGGCCAGCACGGCCAAGGATGGCCGCGTTACGGCCATGGCGGCCGCCACGGCGGCCATGGCCGCCAAGGACGCTGCCAAGGACATGATGAAGGAAGGCGGTCCAAGCATCAGCATCAGCCTGACGGCGGGCCATTCGGAAAGCATCCAGACGCAAAATACGGCCAGCACCACGCATAGCGGCAGTGTGTTGACAGGCAACAATATCAACATCACGGCCCTGGGTGGCGGCAAGGATAGCAACATCAATATCCTCGGTAGCGACTTGAATGCGAAGAACGATATCCGCCTGCATGCCGACAATAACGTCAATCTGCTGGCCGCGCAGGATACGGAAAGCCAGCACAGCAAGAGTTCGAGCATGAGCGCAGCGGCTGGCGTGGCGGCCAGCGTCAGCAGCAAGGGCATGTCCTTCGGCTTCACGGCCAGCGTCAGCGGCAGCAAGGGCCATGAGGATGGTGACGGCACGACGCAGCTCAATACGCATGTGAATGCGGGCGACAAGTTGGTCATCACAAGCGGTGGCGACACCAACATCAAGGGCGCCGTGGCCAGCGCCAACCAGGTGATTGCCGACATCAAGGGCAATCTGAACCTGGAGAGTCTGCAAGACCTGGCCAAGTTCGACAGCAAGAGCCAGAGTCTTTCCGTCAGCGGTACCGTGGGCTTTGGCGCCAGCGTCAGCGGCAGCTATAGCCAGAGCAATATGCACAACGACTATGCCAGCGTGCAGGAGCAAAGCGGCATCAAGGCGGGCGACGGCGGCTTCCAGATTAAGGTGGGCGGCAATACGGACCTGAAAGGCGCCGTCATCAGTGCAACGGAGGCAGGCAAGCCAAACAGCAGCCTGATTACCTCGACTTTGACGCACAGCGACATTGCCAATCATGCGATATCGAAGGGCAGCAGTGTTGGGGTGTCGGGAGGAGTGTCGTTCGCAGGCACGGGGCCTAAGAACGATAACCTCACCAACGTCGGCGGCGAGAAGGATGCCAAAACCGCAGGTTTGCCTATTATCGTGGGGACTAGCGAAAATGCCAGCAGCACCACGCGCAGCGGCATCAGCGGCGGCACACTCGTCATCACAGACGACGCGGCCCAGCGCGCGGCGACCGGCAAGGGAGCGGAAGAAACTATCGCGGGTGTGAACCGCGATGTGACGACCGGTGTGGATAGCAGCGGCAAGATCGGCAATAATTTCGACAAATCCAAGCTGCAGGCGACGATGGATGTAACGGCGGCGTTTGCGGCGGCGGCGGCAAATGAGGTGGAGGCGTACGCCAAAGACAAGCTGGCGGAAGCATTTGATTTGAAGGACGCAGCGTTTCGTGAGCCTGACAAGACGAAAAGAGACGAAATGTTGCTCCAGGCAGCAAAGATTGAAAGCGATTGGGCTGAGGGGGGCACTTCCCGACTGCTGGCCTCCACGGCGATTGGTGCGCTGAGCGGTGGTTTGACTGGGGCGGCAGTGAATGCCGCTGGCACCAGTGCTTCTGGCTTACTCAATCGTCCAAAATTACCGGATTCTTTCAAGTTGTTGTCATTAGAGCAGCAGGCCCAAATTGGGTATATAGGAGCTGAGTTAGGCCTCAATGCGTCTAGTTCACCTGATGAATATAAAGTATTGAAGGAAGTGACTGATCTGCAGCACGACCCTTCATTGCAGGATATTTCGCCCGCTGAAAGACTGCGTCGAGTAGACAATTATTTGAGCTTACGGGGGGCAACAGCTGAACAAATTGCGGATATCCATGAATCGTATGTGCGGGCAGGCTTCATTAAAAATCCTAATGTAGAGGTGCACACCGTTCCTGCTTCGGACGTTTCGAATGAAAATTTATCAGATGCGAGCAGTGCTGTACCAGACGCTTTCTTGCTATCTCGATATCTCGACAAAGGTTCCCAGCATGTCGGGACTGCTGTCAAGGAATTTGGTAATTTTATTGAGAGTAAGCCTGAAGCGAAACTTGCCTTGGCCGGGGCGGACTTCATGGCCGGACCTCTGATGTTTACTGTCAAGCAGGTTCCCGTAGTAGAAAAAATGATCGACAAGGCGACAGGGGAAGTGACTGATTTACTTGCTGGAGGATTTGAACGTGCAGGCTACGTAGGCAGTGATGTTCAAGATGGCGCCATTGGCACTACTGTTATACTGTCGACTGGCATTGGCGGTATAGTTGGTGCAGTAAAAAAACTGGGGAAATCCATTGATTTTTCGCGCAATACTGCTCAGGTAGTAGAGCGAACTATCGAAAATACTCCCATTCCCATACGAAATGCGGAATTGATAGGCGCGGATGGAAAAGTCATAGCGCGCCAGAATCCGTTGACCAATGCATGGGAACAGAGTGTACCTTCCTTGTCGAAGGATGGTGTAAGTGGCTCAGCTGTTAACCCGCTAAGAGCAGGGCAACTTTATGAGGTTGAGCAGTTATCAGCACTTGGCGTTGGAAAAAACAACACCGTATTTAGACCGAAGATAGCGGAAGTTGAAACGGCGACATTCAAAGCTATGGTAGGAGAACCAAAATATACCCCAGGGGGGCAGTTAAAAGGAACAATTTTTGACAGCGTCGAGAATGGTTATCTTGAAATTAAAGGTGGTACTAGTGAGTTGAATTCCACTTATCAACTACGTTTGGAAACATATAAGGCAACCGTAGATCGTCAACCTTTTACAGTGCAAACAAATCGACCAGTGAATCCTCAGTTTCAAAAATATTTGGATTTCTGGGGAGTGAAAGTTATTAAACCTTAGTGAGATATTGATGGATTTTTTTTATACAAAACACCAAGCGGTAAGAGGTGCGAAGGCAGATGCGGAGGTGGGGGATAAAGTATATTTAATAAAAAATGTATCCCAGCTTCGCTTAACTTACCAAATAAAAATGCTGGCCTATATGGCGTATGAGCGAAAATTAAAGCTCATAATTCAGTTACCAAAGACTGCGAAAATTCACGATTCGTTAAGGAACTTTGTGAATGGTGCGAATGGATTAATTAAAATTGAACGGATGTAATATGGGACTGTATCTTTGTGTGTTTGATGGAGATGAAGAATTGGAAGGTGTCGAAGTCGGCTCGTATGCGGATTTCAATTTTTTTCGTGACGCTGTCGCTGCCACCGTTGAAACTGGAACAGTTGGTACAGTGTGTCCAGTGCTTAATACTCATTCCGATAGTGATGGTGAGTGGACAAGTCAGGAAGCTGAACGTTTACTTGCTGAGTTGATGCAGATAGCAGAGGTGCTGTGTTGCTATCCTCCTGTTGAATTCAATTCCGAATGGAAGAAAGAAGTTGCTAAGACTTTTGGTCTTTGTCCTCAAACATTGCTGGATTGCTTTTTTGATATTGATGGTGAATCATTAGTAGCACGATTGAAGCAGCTAGCACAGATTAGTATTTCTAGTGGACAACCAATTTTATTTCAATGACTGAACAGGGTGCGAGGTCAGGTTGAGCTAGGCCGCAAAGTTTCGTGTGCATAATTAACTGTCCTGAAAACCCGAACTGGGACCAGGGTCAGGTTGTAGTGCCGGGGTCAGGTCCGCCACTCGTACACGATCTCAGCCTTGGCCGTCGCGATCTGCAGCAAGTTGCGCTTTATTAAATGCCGATATGGCTCGACTGACTGTCCTGCTCGATACGTGAAAAGCGGCGGCGATGTGGGACATGGTAAAAGCGGTTGAGAGATAGGCGCGTGCCATTGCCTCGTCCCTATCGCTATAGCGGGCGTGATATTACGCGAGTGACAGTGTGACAGCGCGGCGCTGAAGATCGGCGTATCCTTAAATTTATCGGGGCGCTTTGATTGCTGCTGTGCTGAGATGAAGGCGTTGTCGCCCAGAAGAATCTGATGACAGTTGCGAGTAAGCGGACTGGTGTATCCTATCCCGGCCGCGACAAACCGGCAATAGCGGATTTTTCAGTTGAGGGTATTTTTGAGGGTATCGGTAACTGAGTGGTTTGGAAAACACTTAAAAATCAAGCGCTTAGCAAGATCGTTGACAATTGAGTGGGAGTGAGTTTCCCTCAGAAAATTTTGCATGTCGGATGACTGAATAAGCCAAAGCCCTGTTTTTACAGGGCTTTTTTTTATGCAGCCAGCCCCCTGCAGCAGTACGTTGAACGCGAACAAGCGCCGAGAGCATGTGATCGACGCTATTTTACGCAATGTCTTTTTTAACTGCGGATACAGCAATATTTTTTTTAATTTATTAAAAAACAAAATTTCATATTAAAATAATTACTTGTCGCCAAGGTGGCGCCAACTTGGCTTGCTCACAAATCACTGACACGGCGATTTTTGCCGTTGTTTATCGTATGTTGACATTCAGCTTGCGGCCGCCGCGCCAGCCTTCAAGCCCAGTGCCGGACAGGGAGCGATGATGCAATTGAAGACCCCCGGCGTGTATATCGTCGAGCAGGATGCATTTCCCAATACGGTAGTCGAGGTGGCCACGGCGATACCGGTGTTTCTCGGCTACACCGAGAAGGCTGCCGACGGACCTGTTTCCAAGGCACGCATTCCCACCCGTATCGGCTCGCTGGTGGACTATGTGCGTATCTTCGGCGGCCCACCGGTGCCGAGGTTTTCGCTGGCCCCCGGCGTCAACCAGAAGACCCTCACCGCCGCATTGGCGCAGCAGTTTTTCCTTTACCACGGTGTGAAGCTGTACTTCATGAACGGCGGCGGACCGGCCTACGTGATATCGGTGGGAACCTTTGCCAGTGTCCAGGTCTATGGTATCCAAGCCTCGGATTTCATGCCGGAAGGTGATCCCGCCGGCGTCAGGGAAGCCCCGTTCGATGCCTTGAAAAAAGTGCTGGATGTGACGCTGATCGTGGCGCCGGACAGTGTCTTGCTCGCTGGTGCGGACGATTGCTACCAGTTCTGGCAGGCGGCGCTCCAGCATTGCGGCGGCATGCAGAACCGCATGGCGCTGATCGACATCCATGGCGGCGGCAGGCAGCGTACCTTTGACCCGGACGGTGATGTTATTTCCGGCAAGAAGGATGGCTTGCGCGAGAAAATCGGCAGCAATTTCCTCAACTACGGCGCGGCCTATTATCCGTGGCTCAATTTTGATGTGGTCGACGAAGGCAGCATCACCTACGACAGCCTGCAAGACGCAGGGCTGGCGTTGCTGGCTGACGCGCTCAAGGCCGAACTGGCGGCGATGAAGCCGCAACCCTCCGCGCAGATGCAAGGCAACATGAACACCCTGTATGCCGCCATCCAACATCGGCTGCCGGCCGACGCCGTTCCACTGCCAGCCGGCACGGAAAGCCGCACGGCGGTGATTGCGCGCCGTCATGACCAGCTTCGGCAGGTGAGTCCCTTGTACCAGCGCGTGGTGGCCGACATGCTGGCGCTGGCCAACCAGTTGCCGCCGGCCTGCGCCATGGCTGGCGTGTACGCGCGGACGGATGAAAGTGCTGGCGTGTGGATGGCGCCGGCCAACACCAGCATCATGGGGGCGCTCTCGCCGATGGTGGATATCTCGCATGACGACCAGGAGGATCTGAACATGCCGCTCGACGGGCGGGCGGTCAACGCGATCCGCACCCTTCCCACGCGTGGCCTGGTGGTGTGGGGCGCGCGCACGCTCGATGGCAACAGCGATGACTGGCGCTACATCAACGTGCGCCGCACGCTGATCATGCTGGAGCAATCGATCAAGAACGCGATGCTCGCCTATGTCTTCGCGCCCAACGCGGCCACGACCTGGGCGGCGGTGCAGAACATGATCTCCAACTTCCTGACCAGCCAGTGGCAGAGCGGGGCGCTGGCCGGCGCCAAGGCGCAGGATGCGTTCAGCGTGCAGATCGGTCTGGGCAGCAGCATGAGCGGCGACGATATCCTGAACGGTTATATGCGCGTGTCGATACGCGTGGCATTGCTTCATCCGGCCGAATTCATCGTGCTGACATTCCAGCAGCAACAGCTGGTTTCCTGAACGCTTATCGAGGAGTCATTGTGATGGCAGGAGTACCGCAAGACCCAGGCCGAAGGCCGCTGGACGGCGAGACTGACACGGTGTCGATGACGGTCACGCTGAACGGGCATGTCATGCCGGATGACTATGCAGTCGAAAGCATACACGTCACGGGCGAGCTCAATCGCCTGGGCACGGCGCGCATCGTGCTCGCCGACGGCGATCCGTCCACGGGGGGATTCAAGCTTAGTACGGCAGACACGCTGCTGCCCGGCGTGACGGTGGAGGTCGCAATAGGCTACCACCCGAACATCAGCACCGTCTTCAAGGGCATCATCGTCAAGCACGGCATGCGGATAGGCGGACAGGGCGGCTCGCAGCTGGTGCTGAGCTGCGCCGAGGTCGCCATCGGAGCGCCGGTGCAAGCCGACAACAGTTGCGTACTGCTAGTCGCCTATGGCGAGTCGATCATCGCGTTCAGTGCCGAGCTGGATGCGCGCTCCGGCGTGCGCGGTACGGTGAGTTTCCAGGGCAATGCGCTGGCGGTGCCGGGCAAGACCATCGAACTGGCCGGACTGGGCAAGCGCTTCGACGGCGACGTGTATATCACCCGCGTGGAGCACACGCTGGAACACGGTAACTGGGTGACCGAGCTCACTTTCGCCCTGCCGCCGCGCTGCGTCGCCAGTGACAGCGGGCAGGTGCATGCCCCTGCCATACCGGGCTTGCAGATTGGCACCGCGCTGCAGGTCGAGGCCGACCCTCAGGGCCAGCTGCCCGGGCCACACGCGCCGGACCAGGGCGGGCCGTTCTTCATGCATGCGAACACGGTGAACATGAGGGACATCGAAATCACGGCCGCCAAGGCGCTGGAGGCGGAGCTGGCCTGGCTGGATGCCGTCATCGCGGCGTCGATGGCGCAGTATTTCCAGCGCGCCGACGCGCCTCGCATGCCGGAGCCGCCCACCTTGCCGGCGCACGCGCCGTATGCCTTGGCGTTGCGCAAATGGGGGCTCAGTACCGAGGAGCGGCTGGTGCTGATTCTTGCGCTGGCGCCGCATGTGCGTCCGCAGGCGCTGGACAGTTTCCTGATTCGCAACGCCAGCATGGATTTGCCGTTCAGCGAGTTCGGCGGGCAGGGCGGCAGTCACCGGGGTTTCTGGCCTACCGCCGAGACCGCGTCATTTCTGCTGGCTGGCGACCGGCTGGCGGCACGCTTGGCCACGCATCGCCTGTTCGGCGCCGGCGCGCCGCTGCGCAGGCTTGGCTTGCTGGCATGGGACGAGTGGCCAGCCGACGGCGCTGGGCCCTGGACCCTGCTCGGTCACCCGCTGAAACTGGGACGCGAGGCGCTGTCGTTGCTGGTCACCGGCGAGTCTTGTCAGCCCGACTAAGAGCCACCCCTTTAAAGGTGCGTCGCCACAGATGAAATAAAACCTGCACTCTTTGTAGCAAACATCATCTAACTGGGGCAGGAGGAAACTGCCATGATGATGAATGCTGTGGTATCGCACTGCGCAAAAATCAGCCCGCTGACTGTAATGGCAAGGCTGGTGCTGCAACGTGCCCTCGATCCTGCTTGGGTCGATGCACTGTTCGAGCGTGAACGTGGCGCCCAATACCAGAGGGAGCTACTGTTCTCGACGACAGTCGAACTGATGTCCGTGGTCGCAGTTGGGCTGCGGCCATCGCTTCACGCTGCAGCGCAGGCTTACCCTGATTTGCCTGTTTCGGTGCAAGCTTTATATGACAAGGTCAAGCATACCGAGCCGAACCTGGTACGGGCTCTGGTCACCGGCAGCGTCGAGCGCCTTGGAGATGTGATCACGCCATTTTTGCAGGGGAATGCACCGCTGGTTCCGGGTTACCGCACCCGAATCGTGGACGGTAACCATTTGCCTGCAAGCGAAAAGCGGTTGAAGCCTTTACGCGCCTTTCGCGGCGCCGCAATGCCTGGCCAGTCCCTTGTGGTGTATGACCCTGATTCGGGCCTGGTCGTCGATATGGAGCCTTGCGAAGATGCACACTCGCAGGAACGCGCCGTAATGCCGCCGTTACTAGAGCGTTCGCATCCGGGCGACCTGTGGATTGCTGATCGCAACTTCAGCACGCGCATGATCCTGTCCGAATGGGATCGCCGTGGGTGTGCCTTCATCGTGCGTGAGCACGGTCGTACGCCCAATCCGGCACCGCTCGACGAGCTGACATATCGAGGGAGAATCGCGACCGGCGCCGTCTTTGAACAGTGCGTTGCCATCCCTGGAGCTACAGGACAGAAGGTAGCATCACGTCGCATTGAACTGCAACTTTACAAGCCCACTGACGATGGCGAAATGATTCTCCGATTACTGACGAATCTACCAAAAGAGCATTTCAGTGCACGCGCCATTGCTCGCCTATACAGCAAGCGCTGGCGGATCGAGACAATGTTCCAGCGGCTCGAATCGGTCTTGCACAGTGAAGTCAAGACTCTCGGACACCCGCGCGCAGCCTTGTTCGCGTTCGGTATCGCGATCCTGGCCTATAACGTGCTGACTGTCTTGCAGCGCGCGGTAAGCACCGCGCACGACTTGGTTGCCAGCGGCATTGAGCTATCGCCGTTTTATGTGGCCGTGGAGGTACGGGCGCACTATGCCGGCATGGTGATGGCTGTGCCAACCAAAGCATGGCGGCGCTACGACGCCATGTGTGCATCAGAGCTGAGCAAATTACTGCTTCAGATTGCCGCTTACGCCAAACCAAAAACGCTGCGCAAACACCCTCGCGGCCCGAAAAAAACAGTAAAAAAAGGCTACGTGGCCGGCGCTGTTGCGCGACGCCACGTATCAACGGCACGGGTATTAAAAGACGGTGCTGTCAATGTACACCTTTAAAGGGGTGCGACTAAGAGCCTATCCCAGTAGGCCCGTTGCACGCCAAGCGATGAGGCCGCAATCACCGCTGCGCTGCTGGGCGCGCTTTGCCGATGCCGAACCGCTGGCGATGCTGTCCAGTTTGTCGGCCATGGACGGCTCGGCCGTGCCGGCGTTCGGCATTCCGACCCGGCGCCAGGCACGACGAATGAGCGCGGGCGCTTGGTGCGGCAGAGCGCTTCCTGAACGCTCCAATGGCAGTCGCAAAACTGCCGGTGATGTCGGCGTTGGCTACGCCGTCTGCCCCAGGCTGGCCAGGCGGGCCAGCGTCTCCTGCGCATTCATGGACTTGGCCAGTTTGACGGCAGTCATGCCGCGGCTGTCCACGGCATCGATGCGCGCGCCGTGCCGCAGCAGCAGTTCGAGGATGGCCAGGCGGTTGAACATGGCGGCCATCATCAACGGTGTCTTGCCGTCCGGGCTGGCGCCTTCCACGCTGGCGCCGTGCCGCAGCAGCAGTTCGGCGATCTCCAGGTAGCCCTTGTAGGCCACGCCGGCCAGCGGCGTCTGGCCCTGGTCGTTGGGGACGTTGGCGTCGGCGCCCGCTTCGAGCAGCAGGCGCGACGTTTCCAGGTGGCCGAGGTAGCTGGCCAGCATGATCAGGCTGTCGCCTTTTTCGTTGCGGAAGTTGACGGGCACGCCTTGCGCGAGCATGGCGCCCAGTTGCTGCGTGTCGCCTTCGCGCACCAGGGCAAACAGGCCCTGGATGAATTCCAGCGTTTCGGCATCCATCGTTGCCGGGGCTTTCCGTGCATCGGTGTTCATCGTGATCTTTCTGCGCAGGTGGTCAATCCAGCAGTCTACTATGCGGCCGGCGCCAGCGCCTTTTGCCGCGCGGCCAATGCGGCGCCGATGAAGAGGGCGATGGCCGAGGCGATCAAGCCCCGCTCCAGTCCTGCCGGGCCGTCGGCGATCCAGCCGACCGCGATGGGGCCGACGATCTGGCCCAGCGCGAACACCGTCGTGTAGGCCGTTATGCCGGCCGTCCACGATTGCTGCGGCAGATTATGCCGCACCAGGGCCGTTGTCGAGGCCACCACCGACAGGAACACGGCGCCGAAGACCAGGCCGGAGAGGAACACGACGGGCACGTAGCTGGTCAGCGCGGGCAGAATGGTCACCACGCCCAGCACGCCATTTAATATCGCCAGCGATTCGCCGCCCTTGTAGCGGTCGAGCATGCGGGCCCAGATGCGCGACGACGCCACCACCGCCAGGCCCAGCAGGGTGTAGAACACGGTGATGCGCGCCGGTGGCATGCCTTGCTGCTTGAGCAGGGCGATGACGAAGGTCATGTAGCCGATATAGCCGACGCCAAACATGAAGTAGCCGGCCAGGCTGGGGGCGAAATCGCGCCAGGCGAAGCGCCGTGGCGTGTCGAGGGCGCGCGGCGCTTCGCCGATGGCTTTCGCCGGCAGGGCCATGATGGCGGTGGCGAGCAGGCAGGCGATGCCCAGTGCCAGCCAGGGCCATTGCCAGGCATGCGCGGCGCCATGCGCCTGTGCGGCCGCCAGCGCCGCCGGCACCAGCAGGGCCGACAGCGCGATGCCGAAACCCGTGCCGCCGTAATACAGGCCGATGTAGAAGCCGGCGCGCTGGCTGTGCATGGAGCCGAGCCGCGCCGCCAGCACGCCGCCGGCGATGAAAATGAAGGCGCTGGCCACGCCCGCGCACACGCGCTGCAGGAACAGGGCGGTCGTATCGCTGACCAGGCCCGACATCAGCATGAAGACGCTGGCCAGCACGCAACCAATGATGAGCAAGCGCCACACGCCCAGGCGGCGCATCAGGGCCGGCGTGGCCAGGGCGCCCAGGAAATAGCCGAGCGCATTGAAGGTGTTCATGGCCCCGGCCAGCAGGTAGGACCAGCCCAGATCGGCGCGCATGGGCGGCAGCAGCAAGCCATACGAAAAGCGCGACAGGCCCAGGGCGACGGCGGCACCCAGCGAGAGCGCCAGCGCCGTGGCCAGCGGATGGGCCGGGGAATGATCGTGTGTCGGCATGGCCTGGTGACCCATCTATGTGAAAACGTGCAGTGGAGCTGGCGCCGGGTGGGGCAGGCCGGCGGCCAGGGTGGTGGGCGACAGTGGCATACGGTGCTCACCGCGCGCCGGTTTTTACTGCCAAGTTAATGAATCGGTGCTGAGAAGTCAAGCATGCCCGCACCTGAATAGTGCAGGGACCAAGGCAATCCTTGTCATCGTTACTTTTGGAGGGATTTATAAGACATGCAATTCCATATAATTGTAATTGGGAAATTTACTTGCCCAAAATCAATTTTGCAGCTTGCTCCTGATCCTGCCAGTGCCAGGCGAGCGCCGCCGCATCGTTCGTAGTGATGACCAGCGCCAGAGGAAATCACGGACTCGTCGTCCGGCGCTGTTTTTCTTGAGTCCGGGCAGAGCCACAGCAGGGAGCAAATGATGAATACGCAAATTAACATCAGCTACAACGTGGAGTCGGACGAGATGCGAGACAAGACCGAGCTGGTGTTCCTGAAGCCGCAGAACCCGCAGAGCAATTACCAGATTCCTGCTTGGCAAGTATTGAAGGGCGTGCCTGGCCCCATCGAAGCGTTCGTCTACGACCATCAAATCCCGCTCGACGTGCGCAGCCATGGCGACGCGCTCACCAAGACCAATCCCTACAGCCAGTTCGACAGCGACTGGTACGTCAACGCCACGCCCGTCGTGACCACGCAGCCTGTCGATGCGCACTCGGCCACGGCCACTGAAGGGGACGTGACCTTGAACTGCAACCAGGATCGGTAAGACCTTGCCTGCGGCGCCAGCTACAGCGCCGACCCTGGCGCTGCTCACACGTCGACGGCCAGGGTGCCGCCCTTGGCGATCAGCTGTTCGGAACTTTGCTGGCATCCGGCCGGGCCGGTGCAGCGATGGGGCACCGCGTACGAGAGTAAGATGACGGCATTTCAAGACTGTGAGAGGCCCAGGTGCGCGTGTTGCTGGTGGAAGACGATCCGATGATCGGGGAAAGCCTGGTCGAGGGCTTGCGCGGCGAGTGCTATGCCGTGGACTGGGTACGCGACGGCCACGATGCGGAGCTGGCGCTGGCCGGCTTCGCCTACGATTTGATGCTGCTGGACCTGGGCTTGCCGGGCAAGGAGGGCATGGACGTGCTGCGCACCATGCGCGCGCGGGGCGCCGAGCTGCCCGTGCTGATCATCACGGCGCGCGACGGCACGCCGGCCCGCGTGGCAGGGCTCGACAGCGGCGCCGACGACTATCTGGTGAAACCGTTCGACCTCGACGAGCTGCTGGCGCGCATCCGCGCGTTGCTGCGGCGCCGGGTCAGCCGTTCGCGCTCCGTCATCGAGCATGGCGCGCTGATCCTGGACCTGGCCAGCCACGACGTCACGTTCGAGGGAGAGCTGATCAAGTTGCCTCCGCGCGAGTTTTCCGTGCTGCGTGCCTTGCTCGACCATCCGGGCAAGGTGGTGTCGAAACGGCAACTTGGCGAAAAACTGTACGGCTGGGATAGCGAAGTGGAAAGCAATACCGTCGACGTCTACGTCTACCAGCTGCGCAAGAAGCTGGGCGCGGACAGCATCCAGACCGTGCGCGGCGTGGGCTACAAGATGCGGGTGGCAACTTGATGACCATCCGCCGCCAGTTGCTGCTGGGTTTGCTGGCCGCCACCTTGCTGTGCGTGCTCGGCGCCGGCATTTCGCTGTTCCGCTCGCTGCTGGAAGAAGCCAATGAGCTGGCCGATTTGCAGCTGCGCCAGCTGGCAGTGGCCTTGCCCGACGAGTTCGAGCCGCAGACGGGCTCGCCGGCTGCGCAAGAGCCGGAAGAAGCGTTCGTGCTGCAGGCGTGGGACGAAGAGGGGCAGCCCTTGCCCGTCTTGCCGGATCAGCCGGCACTGCCGCGCTATGCGCTGGCCGGCTTTGCCGATGTCACCTTGCGCGGCGAAGACTGGCGCCTGTACGGCGAGACGCGGCGCGGCCGTTACGTGCAGGTGGCGCAGGCGCAGGCCGTGCGCGACCAGCTGGCCTGGCAAATGACCATGCGCGCCGGCGCGCCCTTGCTGGCGTTCGCGCTGCTGCTGGCACTGCTGATCGTCGCCGTCGTGGGGCGCGCGCTGGCGCCGCTGCACCGGCTGGCCGAATCGGTGGCGGGCCGTTCGCCGGATACGCTCACGCCCTTGGCGGCCGACGACATGCCGCCCGAACTGCGGCCCGTGGCGCTGGCGCTGAATGGCCTGATGGGGCAGTTCGAGGCGGCGCTGACGGCGCAGCGCACCTTTGTCGCCGATGCCGCGCATGAATTACGTTCGCCGCTGACGGCGCTGAAACTGCAGCTGCAGGTGGCCGAGCGGGCCGGCAGCGAGGAAGAACGCCGCGTGGCGCTGGCGCGGCTGCACGAAAGGCTGGACCGCAGCACGCACCTGGTACGGCAATTACTCAGCCTGGCGCGCCATGAAACGGCGCTGACGGCCAGCCAGCTGCAAACTGTTGATCTGGGACAGTTGCTGGAAGCGGCCGTGGCCGACCACAGCGCGCTGGCCGACAGCCGCGCCATCGATCTGGGCGTGCTGGAAACCGTGCCGGCCCCGGTGCTGGTGCAGGCCGATCCCGATGGCTTGCAAGTGTTGCTGAATAACCTGATCGACAACGCCTTGCGCTACACCCAGCGCGGCGGCAGGGTCGATTTGCAGGCTGCGCTGGAAGAGGGCCGGCCCCTGCTGCGCGTATCCGACAACGGTCCCGGCGTGCCGCGCCAGCACCATGCACGGCTGTTCGACCGCTTCTTCCGCCCCGACGGCAACGACGCCTGGGGCTGCGGCCTGGGCCTGTCCATCGTGCGCCACATCGCCGAGCACCACCGGGCCGATATCGCGCTTGCCGATGGGGCGGCGGGACGGGGACTGCAGGTGACGGTGCGCTTCCCGCAAGCGGCCTGAACGAAAAAAAGCGGCTGCCGGCGAGGGCATCCGCTTTTCAATCGCTGGCGAGGCGCTTACGCCAGCTCGGTGATGAACTGCTCGCGCGCAGGGCGCACTTTTTTCAGGTCCACCAGCCAGTCGCCCTCGTCGGCGCGGTAGCCGAGCGGCAGCATGACGACGGAACGCAGGCCTTTTTCGCGCAAGCCCAGGATTTCGTCGACCTTGGCCGGATCAAAACCTTCCATCGGCGTCGAATCGACTTTTTCCTGCGCGGCGGCGATCAGGGCCGTGCCCACGCCGATATACGCCTGGCGCGCCGCGTGCTGGTAGTTGGTTTCCGCATCGCGCTGCGGATACGTGGCGAGGATCTGCTGGCGGTACGCTTCCCAGCCTTCATTCTTGAAGCCGCGCACGGTGTTGACCAGGTCAAAGCGCGCGTTGATGCGTTCCACCGTGTAATTGTCCCAGGCGGCAAACACCAGCAGATGCGAGGCGTCCGTCACTTGCGACTGGTTCCACGCGTGCGGCTTGATCTGCTCGCGCAGGGCCGGATTCGTCACGACGAACACTTCATACGGGTGCAGCCCGCTGGAGCTGGCCGTCAGGCGCACGGCTTCCAGGATGCGCTCGACCTTGTCTTGCGGCACCGTTTTCGTCGGGTCCATTTTCTTGGTGGCGTAACGCCATTGCAGTGTTTCGAGCAAATCGGACATGTGAATCCCTTTCAGAGTGAATAGTTCAGATTGGAAATGATAGCGGATTCAGCCATTTCAAGTGCGGTGCCGCAAAGAGAGTTGTATAGATGAGCTGTCGCTGCCCTTTACAGCCCCACCATGGCCAGCTCCACCTCCGGGTAGCGCGCGCCCTGCACGCTGGCGGGCGCGATGGCGGCGCCGATGGCGGCCAGCTCGGCGCCGCTCAATTCGATCTGCGCGGCGGCGACGTTCTCTTCCAGGTGCGCCACGCTGCGGGCGCCGGGTATCGGCACGATGTCGTCGCCTTGCGCCAGCAGCCAGGCCAGGGCCAGCTGGGCCGCCGTGGCGCCGCGCGCCGCCGCCAGGCGCCGCAGTTCGGCCACCATGGTCGCGTTGGCCGCCATCGCCATCGGCTGGAAGCGGGGCAGGCTGTGGCGGTAGTCGTCTGGCGCCAGTGTGGCGCTGGAAGGCAACTGGCCCGTCAGGAAGCCCCGGCCCAGCGGGCTGTAGGGCACGAAACCGATGCCGAGCGCGCGGCAGGCGGGCAGCACGTCCGCTTCCACGTCGCGGCTCCACAGCGCGTATTCGGACTGCACGGCCGCAATCGGATGCACGGCGTGGGCGCGGCGCAGGGTGGCGGCCGACACTTCCGACAGCCCCAGGTGGCGCACCTTGCCCGCCCGCACCAGTTCGGCCATGGCGCCGACGACGTCTTCGATGGGCACGGCGGGGTCCACGCGGTGCTGGTACAGCAGGTCGATGCACTCGATGCCGAGCCTGGACAGCGATGCTTCCACGGCTTGCACGATGTGCTCCGGGCGGCTGTCCACGCCCGCCATGCGTTCCACACCCTGGCCGTGCGGCAAGATCTTGAAGCCGAACTTGGTGGCGATGCTGACTTTGCCGCGCAGTTCTTTCAGGGCGCGGCCTACTAAGTCCTCGTTGGCGTAGGGGCCGTAGACTTCGGCCGTGTCGATCAGGGTGACGCCCAGTTCCACGGCACGGTGCAGCACGCGCAGCGAGGCGGCTTCGTCGGCGCCGCCGTAGGCAAAGCTCATGCCCATGCAGCCCAGGCCGATGGGGGCGACGCGCAAGCCGGAGTTGCCC
The DNA here is from genome assembly GCF_019443505.1 of Janthinobacterium sp. PAMC25594. NCBI lineage: Bacteria > Pseudomonadati > Pseudomonadota > Betaproteobacteria > Burkholderiales > Oxalobacteraceae > Janthinobacterium > Janthinobacterium sp. PAMC25594. Next base: position 990,090 of record NZ_CP080377.1, on the reverse strand, counting down.
AGTGTTCTGTGTTCCATTTTTAACTCCTCGTCCAAAAAAGATGCAAGGAGTATGGGTGAAGCAACAGCATGCGATAAGATAGCCAATCCTGCATGTATTACTGAATTTTGTTCATGAATTTTTTCCTCGACAATGGCTGACCTCAACGAATTGACGGCCTTTGCCGCTGTCGCCCGCCTGCGCAGCTTTCGCCAGGCGGCCCTCGAGCGGGGCGTGTCCGCCAGCGCCCTCAGCCACGCATTGCGCGCGCTGGAAGAGCGCCTGGGCGTGCGCCTGCTGAACCGCACCACGCGCAGCGTCACGCCGACCGAGGCGGGGCGGCAGCTATTGGCGCGCCTCACGCCGGCCATGCGCGAAATTGACGATGCCTTGCTGGACTTGAGCGCCTTGCAGGATGTGCCCGCAGGCAAGCTGCGCCTGAACGTGCCCCGTCCGGCCGCGCGGCGGCTGCTCGCGCCCATGCTGGCCTGTTTTGTCGCACGCTATCCGCGCGTGCAGGTGGAAGTGGTCACCGATGACGGCATGATCGATATCGTGCGCGACGGTTTTGACGCGGGCATCCGCTTCGGCGAGCAGGTGGCGGCCGACATGATCGCCGTGCCCGTGGGTGCGCCGCAACCGTTCGTGGTGGTGGCGTCGCCCGCCTACCTGGCGGCGCATGGCGCGCCAGCCACGCCGCGCGACTTGCTGGAGCATGCCTGCATGGGCCGGCGTTTTCCCAGCGGGCGCCAGTATGCGTGGGAGTTCGAGCATGAGGGGGAAGCCGTCAGCATCGCCGTCAACGGCCCGCTGGTATTCGACGACGATGCACTGATGCTGCGCGCGGCCCGCGACGGCGCGGGGCTGGCGTATGTGTATGAAGCCGATGCGCGCGCCGACATCGCGGCGGGGCGGCTGGCGTGCGTGCTGCAGCGCTGCCTGCCGCCGCCGTCCCGCTACTTCCTGTACTACCCGAGCCGGCGGCAGATGCCGCCCATGCTGCGCGCCTTTGTCGACATGCTGCGCGCCGACGGTCCTGCTTAGGCAGCGGCCGGCGGCGCGCCGTGCTCGACCGGCCACTTGACGGTAAACACGCTGCCGCCCGCCTTGCCGCGCGTGCACGTCGCGCTGCCGCCATGCGCGCGCGCGATGGCTTCCACCACGGCCAGCCCCAGGCCGCTGCCCGCGTGCGGGTCGCCGCCGTCGCTGTCGCCGCGGCGGAACGCCTCGAACACGTGCGGCGCCAGTTCCTCGGCAATGCCGGGACCCGTATCCTCGACGCTCAGGTAGTACTGGCCCGCCTGCACGCGGGTGCGCACGCGCAGCAGGCCCGGATGCGCATAGCGGCGCGCGTTGTCGAGCAGGGCCAGCACGATTTGCCGGATGCGCGCCGCATCGCAGCAGACGGGGTGGTCGGACAGGTGCAGCTGCAGCGTAAAGCCGGCCGCTTCCATCTCCTGCGCCAGCAGGCGGCCCACTTCCTCGATTTCCAGGGTCAGGTCCGTCCACGCCATGCGCAGTTGCATGTGGCCGCTGTCGGCCAGGCTCAGGGTGCGCAAGTCCTCGATCAGGCGGCCAAGGTCTTCCACTTGCGCCAGCAGGCTGGAAAACGGCACTTCCTCGGGCTTGAAGACGCCATCGACGACGCCTTGCAAGGTGCCACGCAGGATGGTCACGGGCGTGCGCAGTTCGTGCGCGATGGCCGCATTCCACGTTTCGCTTTCCTTGGCGCCCCGCTGCAGGCGCTCGGCCATGCTGTTGAAGTCATCGACCAGCATGGCCGTCTCTCCCAGGCTGCGGTCGCCCGCGAAGGCGCGCGCGGACAGGTCGCCATGGGCCACGCGGCGCACGCTGTCCATCACGGAATTGATCGGTTTCAGGATGCGCGCGGCCAGCTTGATGGCGAAAAAGGCCGCCAGCAGCAAGCCGAAGATGGTGATGGCGAAGATCCACAGCCACTCGACGGTGCTGGGCGACCAGTCGTCCGGCTCGGACAGCATGTCGGGATCGATCTTGAAGGCGACGGCAAAGAAGATCCATGAGCCCATCCAGATGATCAGGATGCTGCTGACCATCAGCACGGACATCGACAGCACGATCTGCCGGTTCAGGCCCGTGAAGCGCATCAGTCGCTTTCCAGCCGGTAGCCCACGCCGCGCAGGCTGGCCGGCATGTTCATCACGCCCGCTTCCTCGAGCTTCTTGCGCAGCTTGCTGACGTGGCTGTCCACCGTGCGTTCCATCGAATTGCTCTCGGGCATGCACGACTCCAGCAACTCCAGGCGGCTGCAGACGCGGCGCGGCGTGCGCGCCAGATGCGCCAGCAGGCGAAACTCCGTCAACGTCAGGCTGAGCATGAGAGGCTGGGCCATGCCATCCTGCAGCACGCTGGCCACATACGTTTCCTGGTCGATGTCGATGGGACCGCAGCGCAGGCGCTGGCCGCCCACCGGATGGTGGCGCACGCGCGAGCGGCGCAGCACGGCGGCCACGCGGGCCACCACTTCGGCCGGATTGAAGGGCTTGATGATGTAGTCGTCGGCGCCCACGCGCAGCGCGGCCAGTTTATCGGCATCCTGGTCGCGCGCCGTGAGCATGATGACGGGCGTCTCGCCGCGCCGCCGCACTTCCGCCAGCACGCCCCAGCCATCGACTCTGGGCATTTGCACGTCGAGCAGCAGCAGGTCCGGCGCCAGCGCCAGGTGCTGCTGCAGCGCTTCCTGGCCATCGAGGGCGAAGGCCGTGCGGTAGCCGTCGCGCTCCAGGTAACCGGCGAGGATGCGGGCGATTTGCGGTTCATCTTCGGCGATCAGGACGAGGGCGGAAGGCGGCGTGGTGGCAAGGAAAGAGGGCTGGCTGGCGCTGTGATGATAGTTCATGCAGGAGTCTAGCATTCTTCTTTCTCTCCATCGAATCTCCACATTTCTTTGACAGAATATCCACGCAAGGCTTTTATGCTGCGCGTATCTGTCGACCGGACCGCCGGTTGGGATCCGCCATAGAGAGAGTCATGCCAGTCAAGTACCTCACCAGGAAAAACATGTTGATCGCCGCGGCACTGCTCAGCCTTGCCGCCTGTTCCAAACCTGCGCCGGAGGAAGCGGCCACGCCACCGGCTTCCGTGACGGTGCTCAAGCTGCAGGCGGCGCCCGTCGTCCTGAGCGACGAATTGCCGGGCCGGGTGGCGGCCTTCCGTATGGCCGATATCCGCCCGCAGGTGGGCGGCATCGTGCTGCGCCGCCAGTTCGAGCAGGGCGCCGACGTGACAGCGGGGCAGAAGCTGTTCCAGCTGAACCCCGCGCCATTCCAGGCGGACGTCGATTCGGCCGCCGCCGCCCTGCAGCACGCGGTGGCCACGGCGAATCGCGCCAGCAGCCAGGCGGAGCGCCTGAAACCGCTGGTGGAAGCGGATGCCATCAGCCGCCAGGCATATGACGATGCCGTGGCCCAGCGCGAGCAGGCCGTGGCCACCGTGGCGCAGGCGCGCGCCAGCCTGGCACGGCGCCGCCTGGACCTGGCCTTTGCCAGCATCGAGGCACCGATTGCCGGGCGCATCGGCTCCGAACTGGTGACGGAAGGCGCGCTCGTGGGCCTGGCGGACGCCACGCCGATGGCGCGCATCCAGCAGATCGACAAGGTGTATGTCGACGTGCGCCAGCCGGCCGCCGCGCTGGCCGCGCTGCAAGCCTCGGGTACTGGTGGCGCGGATAAGCTGCCCGTGACCATTTTAGGCGCCGACGGCCAGCCGCATCCCGTCACGGGGCGCATCCTGTTCTCGGGCATCAGCGTCGATGCGGGCACGGGCGACGCCGTCATCCGCATGCTGGTCGATAACCCGCAGCGCCAGCTGCTGCCGGGCATGTTCGTGCGCGCCCGCATCGCCCGCGCCGTGCAGGCGCATGGCGTGCTCGTGCCGCAGCAAGCCGTCTTGCACAACAGCGGCGGCCAGGCGCAGGCCTGGGTGCTGGACGGCACGAACAAAGCCAGCCTGAAACCGATTACCGTGGGCGACGTGGTTGACCATCAGTATGTGGTCAACGGTGGCCTGAAGGCGGGCGACACCGTCGTCATCGAAGGCCAGGAACGCCTGCAGCCGGGCGCCACCGCCGCGCCGCAGCCATGGAAGCCGACTGTCGTGGCAACGGCGGCTGCCGCCAAGGCCCGTTGATGCACACTTTGAATACAATGAAAGCTTAACGACATGCCTCAATTTTTCATCAACCGCCCCGTCTTTGCGTGGGTGGTGGCGGTCTTCATCGTCCTGTTCGGACTGATCGCCATACCGCAATTGCCGATTGCGCGCTTCCCTTCCGTGGCGCCGCCCAGCGTCAGCATCAGCGCCAACTATCCTGGCGCCACGCCGCAAACCATGAACGATTCCGTGGTGGGCCTGATCGAACGCGAACTGTCGGGCGTCAAGCACCTGCTGTATTTCGAGTCGTCCACCGATACCTCGGGTTCGGCCTCGATCAGCGTCACCTTCCAGCCCGGCACGGATCCGGAAATGGCGCAGGTGGACGTGCAAAACCGCCTGAAAGCCATCGAACCGCGCCTGCCGCAGGCTGTGCGGCAAAATGGCTTGACGGTGGAATCGGCATCGTCCGGTTTCCTGATGATCGTCAGCCTGATTTCCGAGACTGGCCAGCATGACGAAGTGGCGCTGGGCGACTACCTGGCGCGCAACGTGACGGAAGAACTGCGCCGCATTCCCGGCGTGGGCAAGGTGCAGCTGTTCGGCTCCGAGCGGGCCATGCGCATCTGGGTCGATCCGGCCAAGCTGGTGTCGTACAACATCGCCATGGGCGAGCTGACGGCCGCCATCGCGCAGCAGAATGCGCAGATCGCGCCGGGCCGCCTCGGCGATTCGCCCGCCGTGCATGGCCAGCGCGTGACGATTCCGCTGACGGTGCAGGGCCAGCTGCAAACCCCGGCCGAATTTGCCGCCATCGTGCTACGGGCGAATGCGGATGGCTCGAAAGTGACCATCGGCGACGTGGCGAAAGTGGCGCTGGGCGCGCAAAGCTTCAATTTCAGCATCCGCGAAAACGGGCAAGCCGCGTCGGGTGCCGCCATCATGCTGTCGCCGGGCGCCAACGCCGTGCAGACGGCCGCCGCCGTGCGCGCGCGCATGGCCGAACTGGCCCATACCATGCCGGCCGGGATCAAGTATTCGGTGCCGTTCGATACGGCGCCGTTCGTGAAAATCTCGATTGAAAAGGTGATTGTCACGCTGCTGGAGGCGATGGTGCTGGTCTTCCTCGTCATGTATCTGTTCCTGCAAAAGATACGCTACACCCTGATTCCCGCCATCGTCGCGCCGATCGCCCTGATGGGCACTTTTACCGTGATGCTGCTGGCCGGCTATTCCATCAACGTGCTGACCATGTTCGGCATGGTGCTGGCCATCGGCATCATCGTCGATGACGCCATCGTCGTGGTGGAAGCCGTCGAGCGCCTGATGGCCACCGAAGGCCTGTCGCCGAAGGAAGCGACGTCGAAAGCCATGCGCGAAATCACGGGGGCGGTCGTGGGCATCACGCTGGTGCTGACGGCCGTGTTCATCCCGATGGCGCTGGCCAGCGGTTCCGTGGGCGCCATCTACCGCCAGTTCACCCTGGCGATGGCCGTGTCGATTTTGTTCTCGGCGTTTTTGGCACTCACCCTGACGCCGGCACTGTGCGCCACCATGTTGAAACCGATTGGTCCGCACGATCATGACAAGAAGGGCTTCTTCCTGTGGTTCGACCGCCAGTTTGACCGCATGACGGCCCGCTATGAACAGGGCGTGGTGGCGATGCTGAAACGCGCCGGCCGTTCAATGGTGGTGTATGGCGCCATCGTCGCGGTGCTGGGCGTGGCCTTCATGCAGCTGCCGTCGGCCTTTTTGCCGGAAGAAGACCAGGGCTATTTCATTACCTCGATCCAGTTGCCATCGGACGCCACCATGGAGCGCACGCTCGATGTCGTCAAATTGTACGAGCAGCACGTGGCCACGCGGCCCGGCATTGAGGTGAACCAGTCGATCCTCGGCTTCAGCTTTTCCGGCGCGGGACCGAACGCGGGCCTGGCCTTCACCATGCTGAAGGACTGGAAACAGCGCAACGGCGCCACGGCGCAGGAAGAAGTGGCGCTGGCGCAGGCCGCCATGTCGCAGGCGAAGGAGGGCGTGATCATGAGCCTGATGCCGCCCGCCATCGATGAACTGGGCAACTCGTCCGGCTTTTCGATGCGCCTGCAAGACCGCGCCAGCCAGGGTGTCAACGCCCTGCAGGCGGCGCAGAACCAGTTGCTGGGACTGGCCGCGCAAAGCGGCAAGGTGGCGGGCGTGTATCCGGACGGCTTGCCGCCCGGCGCCAGCGTGCGCCTCGATATCGACCGCACCAAGGCCGAGGCATTGGGCGTGTCATTTACAGCGATTGCCGACATGCTGACGGCGGCCATGGGCTCGACCTATGTCAACGATTTCCCGAACGCGGGCCGCATGCAGCAGGTGATCATCCAGGCCGACGCGCCGTCGCGCATGCAGCTCAACGACGTGCTGGCCTTGCGCATTCGCAATAACGCGGGCGGCATGGTGGCCCTGGGTGAGCTGGTGCGCCCCGTGTGGAGCGAGTCGCCGCTGCAACTGGTGCGCTACCAGGGCTATCCGGCGGCGCGCATTTCCGGCAGCGCCGCGCCCGGCGTATCCAGCGGCGACGCCATGCTGGAAATGGAGCGGCTCGTGAAACAGCTGCCGCCGGGCTTCGCGCTGGCGTGGACGGGACAGTCGCTGCAAGAGAAGGAATCAGCGTCGCAAGCGCCGATGCTGATGGCGCTGTCGATGCTGGTGGTCTTCCTCGTGCTGGCGGCCTTGTATGAAAGCTGGTCGATCCCCGTCTCCGTGATGCTGGTGGTGCCTTTGGGCCTGTTGGGCGCCGTGCTGGCCGTGATGGTGCGCGGCATGCCGAACGACGTGTTCTTCAAGGTGGGCATGATCACGATCATCGGCCTGTCGGCGAAGAATGCCATTTTGATCGTCGAATATGCGCGCCAGTTGCAGGCGCAAGGGCGCGGACTGGTCGAGGCGACGGTGGAAGCGGCCCGCTTGCGCTTGCGTCCGATTTTGATGACGTCATTGGCGTTCGCGCTGGGCGTGGTGCCGCTGATGCTGGCCACGGGCGCCAGCGCCGAGACGCAGCACGCGATCGGCACGGGCGTGTTCGGCGGCATGATCACCGCCACCGTGCTGGCCGTGTTTTTCGTGCCCGTGTTCTTTGTCGTGGTGCTGGGCGCCGTCGACAAGATGGGCACGTACTTCAAGAAACGCAATAATCACACTGCGGTTAAAGCGGTGGAAGGAGAGTCGTAATGCGTTTATTTTTTCTCACACCGCTGGCCGCGCTGGCCCTGTCGGCGTGTTCATTGACGCCGCCGCTGGTCAAGCCGGCGCCGCCCATCCCTGCCGCTTATGGCGAGGCCTTCGCGCCAGCCACGGCCGACACCGCGGCCGACCTGGGCTGGCGCCAGATGCTGCTCGACCTACGCCTGCAGCGCCTGGTCGACATCGCGCTGGAAAACAACCGCGACTTGCGCGTGGCGTCCCTCAACGTGGAAGCCGTGCGGGCCCAGTATCAGATCCAGGATGCGGGCCGCTATCCGGCCGTCGGCGCGAATGCGGGCGGCGTGCGCCAGCGCGGCGCCGATGCCAGGCTTCAAAACACGTTCACGGCCGGCATCGCCATGAGCGCATTCGAGATCGACCTGTTCGGCCGCCTGCGTTCGCTGTCGGACGCGGCGTTTGCCCGCTACCTGGCCACGCAGCAGGGCCAGCGCGCCGCGCGCATGGCCCTGATCGGCGGCGTGGCCGACGCCTACCTGGAGCAGCGGCTGGCCGAGGAACAGCTGGCGCTGGCGCGGCAAACCCTGCTTGACTGGCGCCAGGCGCTGGTCCTGACGCAGCGCCTGCATGGCGCGCAGCAGGGCAGCGGCCTGGACGTGGCGCAAGCGGAAGGGCAGGCGGCGACGGCGGAAGCGGACGTGCAGGCGCGCGTCCGGGCCAGCTTATTGGCGCGCAACAACCTGGAATTGCTGCTCGGTGCGCCGTTGCCGGCCGATTTGCCCGCTGGCCGGCCGCTCGATGGTCAGCCCGTGCTGACGCAGCTGCCGCCCGGCTTGCCGTCGGACTTGCTGGCGCGCCGGCCCGATATCTTGCAAGCCGAATATGCGCTGGTGGCGGCGAACGCGGAAATCGGCGCCGCCCGCGCCGCCTTCTTCCCCCGTCTGTCGCTGACGGCGTCGCTGGGCCTGGCCAGTCCGGAACTCGGCGACCTGTTCCGTGGCAGCGCGCGCAGCTGGTCGTTTGCGCCGCAAGTGACGCAACCGCTGTTCCAGGGCGGCCAGCTGCGCGCGGAACTGCAGCTGTCGCGGCTGCGCAAGGACGTGGCCGTGCTGCAATACGAGCAGGCGATCCAGACGGCCTTCCGCGAAGTGCGCGACGGCCTGGCCGGCGGCGCCACATATGCGCAGCAGATCGATGCGCAAGAACGCGTGGTGGTGGCGGCGCGCCAACGCCAGCGCCTGTCGCAGCTGCGCTACGACGCGGGGCAGGACAGCCGGCTGGAATTGCTCGACGCGCAGCGCCAGTCGTATGCGGCGCAGCAAGCCCTGCTCGACGCGCGGCGCGACCAGTTCAAGTCGGCCGTGGCCCTGTACAAGGCGCTGGGGGGAGGGCTGGAGGAGTAGGTGAATTCGTCATCGCAATGCATCGGGCACGTGTATGGAGCATGGAATGATTTCAAAATAGCAAGTGTATTACCGCTTTGGTGTTATTATTGAAATAGCATCACTATTCCTCTGTATTCGATGCGGGATGGTGTATTTCCTGGTCCACCATTCAAAAGGAGTCTGCATGCGTCAGCCCCATGTCGCGCTATTGTTATCTGTTTGCATAGGCGCAGCGCACGCTGCGCCCACGATCCTGGCATTCGATGCCGATCACCTGAAGGTGGTGGAAGGCCAGCCTGTGCGCCTGTACTGGGAGGTGAGCGGGGCCGCCACGGTCACGCTGAATGGCGTGCCGGTCAGCGGCAACAGCCAGATCGTCAGTTATGCCGCTGGCGATGCTTCCACGCTGCGCCATACCTTGACTGCCAGCACTCCCGGCGAGCCGGAAACGGCCACGCGCACCATCGAACTGTCTGCCGGGGTGGTGCTGGACAAGGACTATATTCCTGAATCGTACGCGGCCGGCTGCAAACCCGTACAGGAAGCCGATTTTGTCGTGGAGCATGAGTATGCCCGCATCGAGCCGCGCGACTGTACGTCCGTGAAAGTGCGCAATCCCGTGTTTGTCTGGCCTGATGTTTATGACGTCGCAGAAATGGTCTTGACGGTCAATTTTCCCAGTGGAAAGAGCCCATTGCGCATTACCACGACGCGCACGTCGCTGATTCTTCCCGAGTTGTTGAACGAAACGGGGCTGTACACGTGGCAGGTGGAGTATCGCCTGCCGGGCGGCCAAAGCAGGTCCGGCGAGGTCCGGCGTTTTCATTTCGATGGCAATGCTGTCGACAACCTGCCCGACCTGCCCACCGCTGCCGAAGTCGTGGCCAGGATCGGACAGCGTTTGCATCCACGGCTGATTCCGCTGGCGGCGAATGGCCAAGTCATGCAAATGTCGGCCATCCACGCCGCCGTGCAGGCAAGTCCCCTGGCAGCCTCCTACGAAACGTATCTGGCCGAGGCGGAGCAGGTATTGGCCAATGAACAATACGTCATGCCTGCAGAGCCCACCGCCGGCCAGGGGGCAAGCACTATCGAGGACGCATCGTTCAGGGCGGCGCAGGGAATAGAGCGGCTGGCCGTGGCGGCGCTGGTCAAGGGCGACCAGCGCTATCACGCGCAGGCCATTGCCCGCCTGCTGCAACTGGCCAGCTGGGCGCCGGACGGCGTGAGCGGCGAATGCCAGCAGGATCAGGCCAACATGCAGATCATGGTCGCCCTGGCGCAAGGCTTGGACATGCTTTACTACAATATGACCGGGGCGGACCGCTATGTGCTCATCAATGCGATCAACGCACGGCTCAATCCCTTGATGTACAAGATGGAGGCAGGTTTGCGCGCCAATCCGTATGACTCCCATGTCCTGGCCTCCGCCTACTATGCGGTGCAAACCCTGATGCTGTCGGCTGGCGCCGTCGGTCAGGGACCGCTCGGCGATGTGACGTTTGAACAGGGCGCGCAATATGACAAGTCCTGCGATGCCAACAACAAGCCGCTGGCGCCGTTTGACCGTTTCTCCGCCGCCTGGGAAACGCTGATCACGAGTTCCGGCACGTGGGGCGGCGGCACGGACAGCGCGTTTGGCAACAGCGTCAGTTATGCGTGGTACGCGCTCAACTCCTATGCGCCGGCCATGGCCTCGTATCTGTTGATGGCCAACGTGGATATCAGCCGTATCCCCGCGCTGCGGCAGTTTGGTGACAATTTCCATGCGCACACGGTGCGGGATCGATCGAGCAAGGTGCGCAGCGCATTCGGCGACGGTAGCAACCACACGGGACATTATGCATCCTATGCCTGGGACTCCTACCGCCTGTTCGCCCAGGTATCGCAAAATCCTGTCGACGAATGGTATTACCGTGACCATATTGAGCAGACCCAGTCGCTGGCCTTGCCCTTCCAGCATTATTTCCTGACAGCACTCAGGCCGCCCGTTGAACCCGCCGTGCTTCCCGCATTGAAGCGCACGTATCTGTTCGAGGATGCGGGTGTGGTTGCCATGCACTCCGATACGGCCGATCCGCAGCGCTCGAGCCTGTTTTTCCGTTCCAGCCGTCTTGGCGCGATCAACCATAGCCATGCGGACAACAATGCCTTTACCTTTGTGTCAAAAGGCAAGAGTATTTTCATTTCCGGCGGCATCTATGATGATTTTGGCAGCGTGCCGGAGCAGCTGATAAGGCGTTCCACGCGCTACAAGAATGCGCTGACGTTCGATGCGGGGGCAGGGTATAACAACGCCGGCATAGGCCAGGCCGAGTCGACGGCAAACCCCGTTGCGCCGGGCGCGCCGCGGTTTTATACGCAGCCACATGGCAGGCTGATCAATTTTTATGCGGCCGAGACTAGCGACTGGTCGGTTGCCACCGGGGACGCCACGGCCGCTTACCGCAGCCTCGACGAAAATACGTGGGCTTGGACCCCCTTGCTGCAAGGGGCGGTGCGTACTGTCGCCTATAACGCCAAGGCAGGCGTGGCCCTGATTTACGATTGGGCGCAGAGTGCGACCAAGCGCCGCTGGCAGATGAACTACCAGACGCTGGTGGCGCCGGTGGACATCGGGGCGCGTGAATTCAAGGTCAATGCGGGCGATGGCGTCAGCGTCTGCGTCAACTATCACGGCTATGACGGAAAGTATGCGGCGCCGGAAAAAATGTCCAAGGTGGCCAAGAACGCGCAACTGACATGGCCGGCAGGCGAACCTGAGCAATACCACACCGCGTACAAGACCAATATACGCAGCAATTCCCTGGCCAGCCTGATCGTCTTGAAGGAAGACTGCAATGCCGTTTCCGTGACGGCCGAATATTTGTCGCCGACCAAGCTGCTCGTCAAGGTCGATACCAGCTGGTTCATCTTCGATAAAAAGGCGGTGCAGCTATCCGAGTAACTGCAGCGACGGCCTGGCAGGTGAATCATTGCTTTGATTCTATTTGATATTTCCAGTATTATGGAATCATTGCATCCATTCACCAGCCCAGGCGCGATTGCGCGCCTTGCCGCCTTATCCGGAACCTCGCCGCATGCTGACCGCTTTCCTGATCTTTCTCGCCACATTAACCCTGGTCATCTGGCAGCCGCGTGGCCTGGGCATCGGCTGGAGCGCCGTCATCGGTGCTGGTGTCGCCTTGCTGGCCGGCGTCATCCACTGGGGCGACATTCCCGTCGTCTGGCATATCGTGTGGAACGCCACCGGTACCTTCATCGCCGTGATCATCATCAGCCTGCTGCTGGACGCGGCCGGTTTTTTCGAATGGGCCGCCTTGCACGTGGCGCGCTGGGGCGGCGGCAGCGGCAGGAAACTGTTCGTGCTGCTGGTCTTGCTGGGCGCGCTGGTGTCCGCCGTGTTCGCCAACGACGGCGCCGCGCTGATATTGACGCCCATCGTCATCGCCATGCTGCGGGCATTGAAATTTTCCGCCAAAGCCACCCTGGCCTATGTGATGGCGGCCGGCTTTATTGCGGACACGGCCAGCCTGCCGCTGGTGGTATCGAATCTGGTCAATATCGTCTCGGCCGACTATTTCAAGATCGGCTTTGCCCGGTATGCGTCCGTGATGGTGCCCGTCAACGTCGTCGCCGTGGCCGCCACCCTGGGCGTCTTGCTGCTCTTCTTCCGCCAGGATATCCCGCGCGATTACGATGCCTCGCAACTGAAGCGCCCGGACGCCGCCATCCGCGACTTGTCCACCTTCCGCGCCGGCTGGCTGGTGCTGGCGCTGCTGCTGGTGGGCTTTTTCTCGCAGGAACACCTGGGCGTGCCCATCAGCCTGATCGCCGCCGTGGGCGCCGCGCTGCTGCTGGGTGTGGCGGGCAAGGGCCATGTGATTTCCACGCGTCATGTGATCCGTCATGCGCCGTGGCATATCGTCGTCTTTTCACTGGGCATGTATCTGGTCGTGTACGGCTTGCGCAACGCGGGCTTGACGGCGTACCTGACGGGCATGCTGAACCACTTTGCCCAGTATGGCGTGTGGGGTGCGGCCATGGGCACGGGCGTGCTGACGGCCTTGCTGTCGTCCGTGATGAACAACTTGCCGACGGTGCTGGTGGGCGCGCTGGCCATCGACCCGACGACGGCGCAGGGGGCCGTGCGCGAAGCGATGATTTACGCCAACGTCATCGGCAGCGACCTGGGGCCGAAGATCACGCCGATCGGCAGCCTGGCCACCTTGCTGTGGCTGCATGTGCTCGACAGCAAGAATATCCACATTTCCTGGGGATACTATTTCCGCGTCGGCATCGTGCTGACCGTGCCCGTGCTGCTGGTGACCCTGGCCGCACTGGCGCTGCGCTTGTCCTGAGTTCCGTGTATGGTGCTCACTGTGAGCAACTTTTTCCTGGGAAATGATGAAACTATTGCTTGTGGGCGCCACGGGCCTGGTGGGCCGCGAAGTGCTGCGCCTGGCGCTGAGTGACGCGCGCGTCACGGCCATCGTCGCGCCGGTGCGCAAGGCCTTGCCGCCCCATGCGAAACTACACGCGCCCCTCGTTGATTTCGATCAATTGCCGCCCGATGCACCGTGGTGGCAGGCCGACGCCGTCATCTGCACCCTGGGCACGACCATGAAGGTGGCCGGCACGCGGCAGGCGTTCTTGCGCGTGGACCACGATTATCCGCTGGCCGTGGCGCGTCTGGCGCTGGCGGCGGGCACGCGCACGTATGCGCTCAATTCGGCCGCCGGCGCCAACGCCGGCTCGCGCATCTTCTACAACCGCGTCAAGGGCGAGCTGGAACGCGACCTGGAGCCGCTGGGTTTTGCATCGCTCACCTACGTGCGCCCGGGCCTGATCGGCGGCGAGCGCGACGTGGCGCGCGCTGGCGAGGGCGCCGCCTTGCGCCTGCTGCGCGCGCTGGGGCCCGTGCTGCCGCGCCGCTGGCGCATCAATCCCGCGCCGCGCATCGCGCAAGCCCTGCTGGAAGCGGCGCTGGCCGGCGCGCCGGGCGTGCATGTCGTCAGTTCGGAGCAACTTTCGGCTTCAATCCCGTGAAGGTGACGCCGGACGGCTTCGGGCCCGGCATCGACCAGTGGGACATGATGTTGCAACTGCCTGCGTAGCGATCGCAGGCAGCCATGGCGTCAAGCGGCGCTCAGATACTGATTGAAATGCCAACCTTTATCGCTTACCATCGTTGGATGTTTTCACTAGGAAAGATTCCCATGCGCCCTACGTTCTTGTCTGATGTTGCACTGCACGCCATCGCCAGGCACGGAGGGCGGCATGGCTGACGACAGCCACCCGCCGGAGCCGCTCGTCATCGTCGCCAGCAACGGCACCGGCGGCGACATACAGCCGTTTGTCGCGCTGGCGCAGGGCTTGCGGCAACGGGGGCGGCGCGTGCTGCTGCTGGTGCCGGCCTGGCAGGAAGCGGCGGCGCTGGCCTCAGGTGTGCCGTATCGCACCTTCGGCACGCAGGAAGAGGGGCAGGCCATGCTGGGTGACCCGGGCCTGTGGGATGAGCGCAAGGGCTGGGGCGTGGTGTGGCGCGGCCTCGTGCCGCACCTGGGCGCCGTGCGCGACGTGGTACAAGGCTTGCCGGACGGTGAAGAGTGCGTGGTGCTGTGCCACCCCTTCCTCGTGCCGATGGCCGCCCTGGCACGCTCAGTACGCCCGCACCTGCGCATCGTCGCGGCCTATCTGGCGCCATCGAACCTGTGCAGCAGCCATGATTTCCTGGCGGCCGGCTCGCTGCGCATTCCCGCCTGGGTGCCGCTGGCCTGGCGCCAGGCCCTGTGGCGGCTGCTCCACCGCGCCATGGTCGACCCGGTGCTGCTGCCCGGCCTGAACGGCGCGCGTGCGCAGTACGGACTGCCGCCCGAAGCGCATTTTTTTGCGCACATGCTGGCCGCGCCCGATGCCTCGCTGGGGCTGTTTCCCGCCTGGTTCGCCGCCCCGCAGGCGGACTGGCCGCCGCATTTCGTGCAAGCCGGTTTCGCCGGCGCCGCCACGCATGGCGCTGCGGCGCTGCCGCCGGAGCTGGAACGCTTTCTGGGCGAGGGCGAGCCGCCCATCGTCTTTACGCCTGGTACCGGCCACCAGCACGCGCAGCGCTATTTCAGCATCGCCCTGGAAGTGTTGCGGCGGCTGGGACGGCGCGGCGTGTTCCTCACGCCCCATGCGCCGCAAGTGCCGCAGCATTTGCCCCCGAACGTCATGTGGCAGGCGCACGCGCCGTTCGCGGCGCTGCTGCCGCGCGTGGCGGCCATCGCGCACCATGGCGGCATCGGCACCAGCGCGGACGCTTTCCGCGCTGGCATCCCGCAGCTGATCGTGCCGTTCGCCTACGACCAGTTCGACAATGGCTGGAGGATCAAACGGCTCGGCGTGGGGGATGTCTTGCTGGCCAGGCGTTTGTCGGCCGGGCGCATGCGGCGGCAGCTGGCGCGCCTGCTGGCCGCTCCCGAGGTTCAGCTGGCATGCGGCGAGGTGGCCCGCCGGATGCAGCAGGAACTGGAACCTGCCAGCCTGCTTGATCACGCCGAAGCGGCGCTGGCCGCCCGGACTGCTTAGGGCATGTTGTGCGGTGTATCGTCGAGGGCGATGACCCGGTCGTCCGGGCCGGGCACGCAGCCGTCGGCGATCGCATCCCAGCCCCGGTGCACCACCACCTGCTTGCCGTCGTGGCAGATTTCCACGCGCTCGCTGGCGGGCAGGCGCTGGCGCGCGAACGTTTCCAGGCTGGCCGGCAGGCTCACCGCCAGCCGCATTGTGCCGATGGCTTCGGGCGGATGGTCGTCCATGTGCACGAGGGGCACGAAGATCGATCCCAGCATCAGCCAGCGGGCGCCCACGTCGACGGCGGCGGGGTTGTAAGGCGCGGCGCGCAGCCAGTCCTGGGCGCGCCCGCGCAAATCGCCGCCTTCGGCCAGCTCGCCCCAGGCGGCGGCCAGCATTTCCACCACCCACTGGTTGCAATTCTGGTATTTCAAATTGAATGCATACGCGTTGGCGCTGTAGCGGCCCGCCAGCAATTGCTGCACGCGCACGGGGTCGAGCAGGGCGCGGCGCAGGGGCGGCACGGTTTCCGCCGGCAGTTTCACGATAGAGATGTAGCCGAGCGCGGGATTTGCCGTGCCCATGGCGAAACCGGCCGTGCCCTGGTCGAAGATGCGCGGACGGCCTTCGTCACAGGCGTAGTACAGCTGGCGCGCGGACCAGCCATTGTCATTGTCGTGGCGCCAGGCCAGCGCCGCGTGCGAGTAGCGGATGCCGAAGCGGGCCAGGTCCAGGCCGGAGCGGCTGATCAGGGCCACGCTGCCTTCGCTGGCGGCCAGTTCCTCGCGCACCACGGCGGCAAAGCGCAGCAGCCGGTCCTGTTCCGTGGCCGTGAGTTCCTGCGCGCGGTCGCAAAAGCGCGATGAGGCGAGCGAGGTGCCTGCCTGGGCTGCGGCAGCGCTGAAGATGGCGCAAACGCCCAGCAGCAGTGCCGGGCGATGCAGGAAAAAACGGATCAAAGGCTGACGGGGCGCGTGGCCATTTCGCCGTACCAGTCGTCGGCCAGCACGAGGAAGAAGGCGGCGCGCGTGTCGTTGCGCGAAAATTCGATGCCGTAGGCGCGGTTTTGCGCATGCACCACGTCGCCCTGGGCCAGTTGCTGCTTGTCGAGCGCCGCTTGCGGCAAGTCCAGCACCAGCGGCGTTGCCGTGGCGTCGGCCTGCATGGTCAGACGCGTCATGCCGTCGCGGCCCGGCAGGGCGGCCACGTCGATGATGCGGTAAGGGCCATTGGCCACCTTGTTGTCGCGCGAGGAGCTGTTGCTCGAACCGTTGAGCGAATCGGAAATGCTGCCGCTCGACTGGGAACCGGCGCTGGAGGCCGAGGAAACGAAGCTGTCGGCGTTGGCGTTGCACGCCATGGTCAAAGCTGCGGCCAGGCCGAGCATGCGTAGGGAGGTAGTCAAGGCAGTTTTCCAGTGCACATCAATGAAAGCGGGCCGGGTCCATCCCGGCCTGCGCCATGATAGCAGATCGGCCATCAGCTGAGGAGCACCTCGATCAGGCCCTTCGCTTCGGGCGACGGCTGCGTGCGTAGCACCTGCAGCACGGGATCGTGCTCCAGGTAGGCTTGCAGCGGCGCGCTGACGGTGACGCTGGCCTGCGGCAGCGGCGAGGGCACGGGCGCCAGCGCCTTGGCCAGCAGCAGGGTGTCGCGCAAGCCTTCGGGCGGCAGCATGATGGTCGAGCCGGGCAAGGCGTTGACGGCATCGGCCACGGACAGCGGCACATTCAGCTGGCGCATCAGCGCGCGGCCGATCACTTCCAGCGTGGACGCCATCTGCGTTTCCAGCTGGGCGTACAGGCCCGGGGTCTTGTCGGCCTGGGCCAGCATGTAAAAGCCGGCCACTTCATGCACGATGCCGGCGAACAGCGCCGTATCGGCATCCGTGTGCGTGACGGTGCTGGCCAGCGCATGCGCCAGCGCCGCCACGTGCACGGTGTGCGCCCACAGCTGGGTGGCGCGGGCGCGCAAGGCTTCGTCGCGGATGCCCGCATTCAGCTGGCGGATGACGGCCGCCGTCGCCAGCGCATACAGGTTGCGGTGCCCCAGCCGCTCGACGGCGGCGCGCACGCTGGTGATGGCGGGCGCCTGGCCGGGCGAGAACAGGGCCGAATTGGCCAGCGCCACGGCGCGCGCCGACAAGGTCGGTTCGCACAGCAGCAGCCGGCTGATGTCGGACGAGTGGCAATCGGGATTGGCCAATTCCTTTTGCAGCAGCAGGGCCGTATTGATGCTGGTGGGAAAGGCCAGGGTTTCCGTTTCGGCGCTGGACAGGAGTTGCGCCAGGCTGCTGAGCGTGTTGACGTGCATGGATAGGGGAGCGAGAAATGGCAATGGCCTCATATTATCAGGCAATCCGGCCCGCATGGCGTCCGGCAGCCTTTTCAGCCATGCGCCGGCCCGGGGTGCAAGCCGTTGCGCGGCGTTGCCGAGGTCGGCAATGTCAAGGCAGCAGCAATGCATGCTGGCTGGCCGTGTGGAAATCGCGCCACACGCGGTTGATGGTGCTGTCTTCGCGGGCCGCGTACAGGCCGCAATACGGGTACAAGCCATCGACGGCTGAGCGCGCCGCAGCCACCAGGGCCAGCGAGCTCGCTTGCACGGCCTGCATGGCGTTGTCGTCCAGCGCCGCGCCGCCAGCCACCGTGGCCCAGCTGTCGTCCAGCACGGCGTAAAAACGGGCGCGCGCGGCGGTGAATGCGTCTTTCTTGCCCTGCAGCATGGCGGCCACGTCCGGCACGTCGAGCAGCGGCAAGCCGGCGCGCGCATGGCGGCGGTGGCGCATGCATTCCTCGGCCAGTTGCATGAAATGCCCGGCCATGCCGGCCACGTTGGCGGCCAGGGTCACGTAGGCCAGTGAATAGAAGGGGTAGCGGTACAGGGGGCCGTCGGCCGTCGCGGCGGTCGCGTCGATGGTGAAACCGTGTTCCTTGGCAAGCCACTGGCCGTCGATGCGGTAGCTGTGCGAGGCGCTGGCGCGCATGCCGATGCTGTTCCACGAGGGCGCCAGCTGCACCAGCGCGGCGGGCACGAGGAAGGCGCGGATGCGCGGCTGGCCTTGCGCATCGAGCAGGGGCTGGCCATCGCGCCGCAGCCGGGCGTTCAGGGTGAAGTGCGTGGCCATGGGCGCGCCGCTGGCGTAGTCCCAGCTGCCCGTGATGCGGTAGCCGTCGCCTTCTTCCTCGGCATAACCGGTGGCCGCGCCGCTGCCGCCCAGGCAGACGCGCGGCGTGCCGATGATGGCGCGCGCCATGTCGGGTGCCAGAAAGCCCGCGAACCAGCCCGCGCCCGCGCACAGGGTCAGCACCCAGCCCATGCTGCCGTCGATGGCGGCCACGGCTTCTTCCAGGCGCACCACCTGCGGCAAAGGGAGCTCGGCGCCGCCCGCGCCGCGCGGCGCCAGCATGGTCAGCCAGCCGCGCCGGTGCAGCAAGGCTTGCTGGGCCGGATGCAAAAAGCGGGCGGCGTCGGCCGCCTGAGCGTGGCGCGCGATGCGCCGCGCGTCGCGTGCGGAAAGGGGGGCGAGGGTAGCGAGGGCGGCGTGCGGCATGAGTAAAGTCCGGCAATGGCGAAGGCGGGCATTTTCGCACGGCGCGGCGTGCCGGGCATAGTCAGCGCCTGTTGCGGCGCCAGTCCGGCGCCTGTAAGCTGCGGGAAAGGGGACAATATGTGCAAAATCATCAATGCGGGGAGCGCGGCGGCATTGCTGCTGTGTCTGACGGCTTGCGCCAGCGTGCCGCCACCGCCACCGGTCGTCACGGTAGGCAAGGAAGACATCACCGTGGCGGGCCAGCGCGTCCACACGGTGGAGGAGATGCTGGCCGTGCTGTCCGAGAAGAACATTGCCAGCGTTGCCTTGCGGACGGAGCCGGATGTGCCCTACGAGCGCATCGGCGTGGCGATCTATTCCATCTTTCGCGCCGGTAGACAAGTGACGGAAGTGGACCGCTCCAAGGCGCCGTGAACCCGCATGCCGCCGGTTTGCCGCAGCATGGCGCGGACCAGTGCCATTCACCAGGAGCATCGCCATGAGCGCATCGGCTGCGACGCAAACGCAGCGCTGGCAGGATGTCAGCGCCGGCCTGTCGATCGCCGGCCTGCTGCTGCCGGAAGCGGTGGCGTATGCCAGCATCGGCAACCTGGCGCCCCAGGCGGGCATCCTGGCCCTGTTCGCGGGCTTGCTCTGCTATGGCGCGCTGGGCGCGAGCCGCTTTGCCATCGTTTCGGCTACGTCGTCGTCGGCCGCCGTGCTGGCCGCAGCCATGGCTTCCATGCCGGGCGGCACGGCGGGGCACCGGCTCATGCTGGTGGCGGGGCTGGTGATACTGACGGGTGCGTTTTTCCTGCTGGCCTGGGTGGCCAGGCTGGGCAGCGTCACGCAATTCATCGCCAAGCCCGTGTTGCGCGGCTTTTCCTTCGGCCTGGCCATCGTCATCATCATCAAGCAGCTGCCCGGCGTGCTGGGCGTGCAGGCGGGCGGCGCCGTCGTGCATCTCGTGCCCGGCTTGCTGGCGCGGGCGGGACAGTGGAACTGGCGCGGCGCGGCCCTTTGCGTGGCGGCGCTGCTGTTGCTGTTCCTGCTGCGGCGCGCGCAGCGCTGGCCCGCCGGACTGATCGTCATCGCGCTGGGGATCGCCGCCGGACAGTGGCTCGACTTGTCGCGCCACGGCGTGGCCCTGGTGGGCGCCATCGATATCAGCCTGGCCATGCCGGTCCTGCCGCGCCTGACGCAGGAGGAATGGACGCGCCTGGCCGAACTGGCGTTTGCGCTGGCGCTGATCCTGTATGCCGAATCGTATGGCGCCATCCGCAGTTTTGCCTTGAAGCATGGCGATCCCGTGGCGCCCGAGCGCGACTTGCTGGCGCTGGGCGCGGCCAACGTGCTGGCGGGATTGCTGCAAGCCATGCCGGTGGGCGCCGGCTATTCGGCCACGTCGGCCAACGAGGCGGCCGGCGCCACCTCGCGCCTGGCGGGGCTGGTGGCCGCCGCCGTGGTGGGCGTCATCGTGCTGACCCTGCTGCCGCTGGTGGCGCTCACGCCCGTGCCCGTGCTGGCCGCCGTGGTCATCCACGCCGTCAGCCATACCCTGAACCCTGTTTCCTTGCAGCCCTACTTTGCCTGGCGCCGCGACCGCCTGCTGGTGCTGGCGGCGATTGCCGGCGTGCTGCTGTTCGGCGTGCTCGACGGCTTGCTGGTGGCCATCGCCATCAGCCTGCTGCTGATGCTGCGCCGCCTGTCGCGGCCGGGCATGTCCGTGCTGGGGCGGCTGGGCGAGAGCCACGACTACGTCAAGCTGGCGCTGCATCGCGAGGCGCGAGCGCAGCCGGAGCTGCTGATATTGCGCCTCGATGAACCCTTGTTCTTTGTCAATGCCGAGCGTAGCCTGCACCTGGCGCGCGCCATGCTGGAGGAGCGGGCCGGTCCGCTGCGCAAGGTGATCCTCAGCCTGGAAGAGTCGCCCGACCTCGATGGCAGCAGCGTCGAAGCCTTGCGCGACTTTGCCGCATTCGTGCGCCAGCAGGGGCTGTCCCTGGCGCTGGCGCGCCTGAAGGAGCCGGCGTACACGGTGCTGCGGCTGGCGCTGGGCGACCTGCTGGCCGTGCAAGCCGGACCGGCGCTGCTGCTCAGTGAATTGAGCGTGGCCGAGGCCGTGCATCTGCTGGAGGATGCGGCAGCGCAAAAGTAGCTGTGACTGTGCTACGCTGGCGGCCAGGCGAGGCATCTAGGGACAAGGCATGACAAGCACGAAACCGCAACTGGTCAAGGCAAGGCTGAACAAGCTGCTGCCCACGCAAATCACGGTCGGCATGGCCGAGGTGGCGCTCAAGCGCGCGCACTGGGCCAGCCTGGGCCGGAAGGCGCGGACGGCGGCGCTGGCGAATCACTGGTTTCCCAGCATCATCGGCCCGGAAGGACGCCACTACATCGTCGACCACCACCATTTCGGCCTGGCGCTGCACCAGGAAGGCGTGAAAAGCGTCAGCCTGATGATACTCAAGGATCTGTCATGGTTGGAACCGCTGCACTTCTGGCATGTGATGGACCACCACCAGTGGGTACACCCGTACGACAGCGAAGGCTTGCGCCGCGATTTTTCCGCCATCCCCCGGCACCTGAGCGGCTTGCACGATGATCCCTACCGCAGCCTGGCCGGCGAATTGCGCAGCGCAGGCGGCTACGCCAAGGATGTGACGCCCTTCAGCGAATTCCTGTGGGCCGATTTCCTGCGCAGCCGCATCGCGCCCGCCAGCCTGCGAAAGAATTTCCCCAAAGCACTGGCGCAAGCCAATAAGCTGGCGCGCAGCCAGCAGGCGCGCTATCTGCCCGGCTGGAGCGGCATCGTGCCGCCCGCCTGACGGCGCCTACAGCAGGAAGGCGCTGCCGGCCGCCAGTATGCCGGCCGCCGCCGCGCCCACGGAACCCCACAGCAGCCAGCGGCGCCGCGTCAGCACGGTGATGGCGGCCAGCGCCACGGCGATCTGGATGAGGCTCAGTGCCAGGGCCAGACGGTGGTGCGGGCGCAGCTTGGCGTCCGATTCCTCGCCCAGCTTGCGTGATTGCTCTTCCAGCTGGCGCGCGCTGGCTTGCACTTGCAGCTTGGCCTTGTCTTCCTTTGCTTGTTCGGCCAGGAAGCGGGCCTTGACTTCGGGCGCGGTGGCCAGCGCCGCCGTTGCCTCGGCGATATGCCCCTTGGTCGATTTCGCCTGGTACAAGGCCCACTGGTCGCTCGCCTGCGCCTGCAGCAGGATGCTCTCGTTCTTCAGAAACATCGCCTCGTTCTGGGCATTGCCGCTTTGATAATTGACCATCGCGCCTATCGTGGCGAGGATGGCCGTCATCAGCGCGATCTTTTGCGTCAAGCCATCGCGATCCTTTTCCGCCGCCTCTTCGACGGCGTGTTCATAAGGATTGGGCACTTCGTATTCGTCTTCCATGCTATATCTTTCGCGTAGCGGGGTGGGAAATGGCGCGATGATACCTGATCGGGCCGCAGCCTTCAGCGTGCCCGGCCGATCAGGCCATCCCACCCCGCCCGATGCGCGACGCGGGCGCGAAAGAAGTCGTTCAAAAAGAGGTGGAAGGCCGCAGTGTTCGCCGTGCGCGCTGATGCAGCACACCATCATGGCGATGCACGGCAAGTCTGAAAAGACGTGAGCCGTGCACCGCGGCGCGGGATTCAGGCGCTTTTTGCCAGGCCTTCCGCTTCCCGGGCAGCCTTGACGCTGTCGCGCCAGGATACTCTGCCCAGGAAGGCTTGCACATTGGCCAGCGCGGACAAATCCACGCCCACGTTCGGCGCCCAGCCCGTGATGACGAACAGGTAGGCGTCGGCCACGGTAAAGGTGTCGCCCGTCAGGTAGGCCTGGCCTTCCAGGCGGCTGTCCACCCACTTGAATTTCTTGCCCAGTTGCTCGATGAATAAGGCTTTGGTGGCGGCGTCGAAGCGGGGATCGAACAGGGGACTGAACGATTTGTGCAGCTCGGACGTGATGTAATTCTGCCATTCCAGCACCTTGTAGCGGGCAAAGTTGCCTACCGGCGGCAATAAATCCTGCCTGCCGGCCTGTTCGGCGATGTACTGGGCGATGACGGGGCCTTCACTCAAGGTCGTGCCATCGTCGAGCGCCAGCAGCGGCACCTGGCCTTTCGGGTTGAGTTCGTAGTAATTGCCGCCTTCCAGCGTCCGGTGCTGGCCCAGGTCGACCTTCACGAGGGTGAAGGCCGCCCCCGTTTCGCGCAGGAGGATGTGCGGTGCCTGCGAGCAGGCGCCCGGCGAGTAAAAGAGTTTCATGGCGATCCTTGAACAGGTGGGAAAGCAGCCACTATAGTCCTGCGCCGCCGCACGGTAAACGTGGGCGAGGGATGGCGCCCGATAAAACCGCCTGCGCGGGCCACGGCTACGACAGCGACCATGTCGTTGACGGTGGTTTGCGCCATGTTGTCACCTTTCAGTCATGCGTCGCGCTGCATTTTGCTGGTATTCTGCAAGTACCTCCCTGCCATATGGCCGGACTATCGCCTGATGAAAATATTTCTTTACTTGCTACTGGGTTTTGCCTTGGCCAGCGTCATCGCATGGGGCGCCTTGTTGCTGTGGGGCGCCCTGGTGTTGCAGCTGTCGCCCGGCGACAGCTATTGGGACCGCACACCGTACGGGGCCGATATTTTCATTGCCTGCTGGCTATTCCTCGCCATCGGGGCGGCCATCCTGGCGGCTCGGCTAGGCCGTTGACCCTGGTTTCATACAATTCATTAGCGCACCCTGTGCAGCGCCATGCTGGCCTTGCTGCTGGTGCTGTCATGCCGCCGGCGCGGCTGACCACTCGCGCAGCAATTGCCCGAACGCGTCGGCCGCCGCCGTGCTGCCAGCGGCGCGCCAGACGAGCTGGAACTGGGCGGCGGGCAGGGCGGGCAAGCCATGCTGGTCATCGACGATGACCATGCCCGGCTCCAGGTCGCCCTGTGGCAGGGCCGTGATGGCCAGCCCGGCCAGCACGGCCGCGCGCAAGCCCTGCTGGCTGGGCGAGGTGAACGCCACGCGCCAGTCGAGACCGGCGCCGTCGAGGGCAGTGACGCCCACTTGCCGGTGCATGCACGGTGCCGGTGAAAACGCCAGCGGCAGCGGCAGCGCGCCGTCGTGGCGGAAATCGTGCGCGGCCGCCCAGACGAAGCGCGTGCGGCGCAGCACGGCGGCGTCATCCTGGTCGCCAGCCAGGGCCATGACGACGGCCAGGTCCAGCGCATCGGCGGCGACGAGTTTCTGTAAGTCAAGATAGGTGCCCACCGTCACATCGAGGCGCACGGCGGGAAACAGGTGCGCGAACTGCGCCAGCAGGGCGGGCAGGCGCGCGCCCATGAAATTTTCCGGCACGCCAAAGCGCACGGCGCCCGCGATCGAGGAACGCTGGAAACGCCGCGACAGGGCATCCTGGGCCGCCAGGATCTGCCGCGCGTGGCGCAGAAAATCCTCGCCATCTTCCGTCAGGCGCAGGCTGCGCGTCGTGCGCAGCAGCAGCGCGGCGCCCGCCTGTTCTTCCAGCCGGCGGATCTGGTGGCTGATGGCGGACTGGCTCAGGTGCAGCCGTTCGGCGGCGCGGTTAAAGCCGCCCGTGTCCGCTACGGCGACCAGGGCGCGCAGCAGGGCGGTATCGAAGTCCATGAAGCTCCCGTGATTCATGATGAAAATGAATGAATTATACAAAATTTTATCATTTCCCTCATGAGTCGAGGCTTTCTAGAATGGCGGCTCGCAGTGCGCCGTCTCCACGCGCGCTCCATGACTACCGACATCAAGGCTTCGATGCTACCGACTACTTCGCAACAA
This sequence comes from Janthinobacterium sp. PAMC25594, assembly GCF_019443505.1. Classification (NCBI taxonomy): domain Bacteria; kingdom Pseudomonadati; phylum Pseudomonadota; class Betaproteobacteria; order Burkholderiales; family Oxalobacteraceae; genus Janthinobacterium; species Janthinobacterium sp. PAMC25594. Next base: position 965,525 of record NZ_CP080377.1, on the reverse strand, counting down.
AATACCCTGACCCTGGCCGCCGTGTGTCTGGCCTCGCTCATGTTCGGCCTGGAAATTTCCAGCGTGCCCGTGATCCTGCCCACCCTGGAAACGCTGCTGCATGGTGACTTCAAGGATTTGCAATGGATCATGAACGCCTACACCCTGGCGTGCACCACCGTGCTGATGGCCACGGGCACCCTGGCTGACCGCTATGGCCGCAAGCGTTTGCTGCTGGCCAGCCTGGCGCTGTTCGGCCTCAGCTCGCTCGCATGCGGCTGGGCCGGCAGCACGGCCGTGTTGATCGCCGCGCGCACGCTGCAGGGCGCGGCCGGCGGCGCCATGCTGATTTGCCAGGTGGCCGTGCTGTCGCAGCAATTCCCGGCCGGCGCCGCGCGGGGCCGGGCGTTCGGCGCCTGGGGCATCGTGTTTGGCCTGGGCCTGGGCTTCGGCCCCATCATCGGCGCGGCCATCGTCGCACTATCGAGCTGGCAATGGGTATTTCTCGTGCACGGGCCGCTGGCTGTCGTCGCGCTGCTGCTGGCGGGCCTGGGCGTGACGGAATCGCGCGATCCGCAGCGGCGCAAGCTGGACGTGGCCGGCATCGCCACCCTGTCGCTGGCCGTGTTCAGCCTGGCGTGGTGCATCACGCAGGGGCCGGCGCTGGGTGTCACGGATCCGCGCAGCGTGGCCAGCCTGGCCGTGGCGCTGCTCAGCCTGATGCTGTTTGCCGTCATCGAACGGCGCCAGCCTGAACCGATGGTCGATTTCAGCGTATTTCGCCTCCGCCGTTTCTCGGGCGCGCTGCTCGGTTCGGCGGGCATGAACTGCAGTTTCTGGCCGCTCATGATTTATCTGCCCCTGTACGTGCAGCATGGCCTCGGCTACAGCAGCCTGGGCACGGGCCTGACCCTGCTGGCCTACACCTTGCCCACCTTGCTCATGCCGCCGCTGGCCGAGCGGCTGACGCTGCGCTACCGGGCCGATGCGGTCATTCCCGCCGGCATGCTGGCCATCGGCGCAGGTTTTTTGCTGATGCTGTGGGGCAGCCGTGCCGAAACTGCCAGCTGGCTGACCATCCTGCCCGGCTGCCTGCTGGCCGGCACGGGCCTCGGGCTGACCAACACGCCCGTCACCAACACGACGACGGCCGCCGTGCCCGGTGAGCGGGCGGGCATGGCGTCGAGCATCGACATCAGCGCGCGCATGATCAGCCTGTCCATCAATATCGCGTTGATGGGCTTTATTCTCGTCGACGCCATCCAGTCCGCCTTGCGGCCCCATTTGCCTGGCGGACTGGACGCGGCCACCTTGCGCGCCATGGCCGAAGATTTGTCGGCAGGCAAGGGCGCCGGCGCGTTGCCGGCCGGCGTGGCGAAGCTGGCGCTGGCGCAAGGCTTTGGCGCCGTGATGCTGTATGGCGGCGTCGCCGCCTGCCTGTTCGCCGTGGCCAGCTGGCTGGTGTTTGGCGCCGGGAGGACGAGCGCGCCAAGGGACGGGGAGGCTATAATCGGGTCACGTTGACAAGTGTTGCTCAACGTCATTACGAGGCCGCCCATGCATAAACTGATTTCCGAACTCACCCGCCTGTACCTGTTCGAGGAACAGCAGCACTACGTCGATGCGCAGGGCGGCACGCAGCCTTTGATGCCGGCCGTGCTGGCGCGCCACCTGGCGGGCGAGCAGACGGTGGTGGTGCAGCTGGTGAGCGAACGCGGCCTGGCGCGCGCGCTGGTGCTGGAGTTTGGCGGCAAGGGTGGCGGCGAGGCGCACTGGAGCGCGCTGTGCACGATCGCCAATGCCGTGCAGCATGAGCTGGACTTGCCGGCGCCCGCCGTCAGCATCTCGGGCACGGCGTTCCAGCTGTGGCTGTCGCTGGCCACGCCCGTGCCCGTCGCCCAGGCGCGCCAGTTCGTGCAGCTGTTGCGTTCCACCTTTTTACCCGCTTCGACCGATATCCTCGCCGTCGCGCCGCCCGCTTACGTGGAACAGGTGGCGCTGCCGCCATGCCTGCAGCCATCGGGCAAGTGGGCCGCCTTCATCCACCCCAGCATGGGCGCCGCCTTCGTCGACGAGCCGGGCCTGGACATGCCGCCGCCGCCGGTCGCCCAGCTGGGCTTCCTGGAAAGCTTGCGCAGCATCAACCCGGCCCAGTTTGCGCAGGCGCTGGCGAAATTGCAGGGACATGCGGGGCTGGCTGTCGCCGTGCCCGCTCCTGTCGTCGCCGCATTGCCAGCGGCAACGTCCGCCACTGCGCCGGGCTTGCTGCTGCAGGACGCCACGCTGGAAGACATCGTGCGCTGGTTGCATGCGCGCAATATCGAGCCGACTTTGCGGCACAGGTTGCCGTAGCGGGAGCGCTCTTCGTCCTTGGCCTTGCTGGTGTGACAATGTATGCATTTTTCTTATCGGCAATTTGTTATCCTCTACGGCCGCTCTGGCCCCATGTCTGCAATGAAAAACCAGGTCGAGCATTGCGTTAACTTAAATTCAGGAAGCCATCCATGCACTTGCCAGCCGACACAAACGCACCCCGGGACTTTGACTTCATCATCGGCGATTGGCTAGTCAAACATCGCCGGCTCAATTCCAGATTCACCAATTGCAAGGAATGGACGGAGTTTGACGGGCTCTCGTCGACCGTCAAGACGCTGGGTGGCTTTGGAAACCTGGAGGACAACGTTCTCTACTTCCCGGAAGGCAGCTTCCGTGCCCTTGCACTGCGCTCGTTTTGTATGAAATCCGACACCTGGTCGATCTGGTGGCTCGATGCACGCAAGCCGACGACGCTCGATGTCCCTGTCGTTGGAAAATTCTCCAATCACATCGGCGTATTCTTTGCAGATGACCTACTAGATGGCCAGGCAATAAAAGTGCGCTTTACCTGGAGTGCCACACCTGGGGAAAATCCCCGTTGGGATCAGGCTTTTTCCAAGGACCAGGGAAGAACATGGGAAACGAACTGGACCATGGATTTCGTGCGCGCCGCACAGGAAATGGCACCCCTTCAGCCTTGAAGACTGCGGCGGCCAACGACGGCAAGCAGCCAGGAGCAGTCGTTGAAGCGAAACCTGAGTAACTAAAATCAATAATAAAAATTATGGAATATGAAATACAACTTCAGTTGGGACAGAAAATTTCCCGCATGTCTCTCTTTTTTCTCGTTAATTTTCTTTGGCTTCGCCTTTGCTCCTGAAGTTGTGCCGGCTCATGTAAGGTTTTTTTCCTTGGCGCTATCGGCACTATTTTCTTGCGTAGGGAGCAATAAATCTGCCTTGATTTCACCGGCAAAGAGCTTGCAATGGAAGTTCATGCCACCGATACCACGAGCCTTGTTTCTCGCTTTTTTTCAGTTGCTGGCATTGTCGACTGTGATGATGTTCTTGGATGTTTAAATTGCCACGAGTTAACCAGACACTGCTGAACTGCTCATAAACTATGACTGGTCGCTTGCATGCGTTTGTCACCGAGATGATTGTTCACCCCGAATTTCAACATCAAGGAATCGGAGCCGCTTTACTCAGCTCAATTCTTGGCGATTGTCGTGCCGCTGGCATTGCAGATATCCAGCTTTTCAGCGCCAAAGGCAAGTCGATATTCTACGAAAAACTTGGATTTTCCTCGCGACCGGAAGATGCGCCTGGCATGCAATTCAATGCAGTCACCTGACCAGTCGTTCAAGCCACCCCTCTATCTCTGGATGGCGTGCCGTCTGTGGCGCAGGCGTCCATGGCGGCGTCCCATGTCAGCGGCATCCTGACGTCAAGCCGCCATTTCCCTTGCCAAGGTCAACACCAGTTCCTCCGCCCCCATTTCCCGCGCCAGCGGCGCGCCCTGGCCGGCCCATTGCGCGGCAAATTCGCTGTCGCCGTGCTGGCTTGCCAGCGCGTTCAATTGTTTTGCTGCATCGTAGGCGACGGGGTAGTCGGCCGGCGGCGGGCTGCCTGGCGCTTCGCCGTGCTCGATCAGACGGTTCACCATGCCGCGCGCCAGGCGGCCCGAGAGGACGCTGGTCAGGCGGGTGCTGGCGGCCCGTTCGCTTTTCAGGTTGGCACGGTAGCCCGCGTTGGCCGACGATTCCGGGCACAGCACGAACGCCGTGCCCAGCTGGGCGGCCGCAGCGCCCAGGTCCAGCGCGGCGCGGATGCCTGCTCCATCCATGATGCCGCCGGCGGCGATCAGGGGGAGCGTTGTGCGACCAGCCAGCAGGCGCAGCAGCACCGATGTGCTGTGGCGCTCGTCCGGCGCTTGCGGGTCGAAGACGCCCCGGTGTCCGCCTGCTTCCACGCCTTGCGCCACGATGGCGTCGACCCCGGCCTGTTCGATCATGGCCGCCTCGCGCAGATTGGTGGCCGTGGCCATCGTGTAGATGCCGGCCTGGCGCAGGGCGGCAATTTGCTGCTGCGTCGGCAAGCCGAAATGAAAGCTGGCGACGGCGGGGCGCTGTTCCAGCAGCAGGGCAAACGCTGCCTCATTGCCGAGAAAGGTTGGATATATCTCGTCGAGCTGCGCTGGCACGGCCGCGCCCAGCTGCGCAAACAGGGGCGCCAGATGGGCCAGCCAGGCCGCTTCGCGCCGCGCATCCCTTGCCGCCGGGGCATGGCAAAACACATTGATATTGAAGGGGCGGTCCGTCAGCGCGCGCGTATCCATGATCATCTGGCGCGCCTGCGCCACCGTGCCGGCGCCGATGCCCAGCGAACCGAGGCCGCCCGCATGCGAAACGGCGGCCGCCATGCGCGGCGTGGAGACGCCCGCCATCGGCGCCTGGATGATGGGGTGCTGCAAGCCGAGACGGTCGAGGAAGCGCTGGGACGTGCTCATGATGTTTCCTTCACCAAGTTGAGGATGCCATATTTTGTTCTTATTTTGAGAATATAATAGCATGATAATTCTTAAATAGAGAACATGATGGACATGGAATCCCTGACGATTTTTTGTGCCGTGGCCAGTGAGCTGAGCGTCACGCAGGCCGCGGCGCGGCTGGGCCGCGCGCCGTCCAGCGTCACCACGCGCGTCCAGCAACTGGAAGCCGATATCGGCGCGGAGCTGTTCGTGCGCACGAATAAACGCATGGCCCTGACGGCGGCGGGCGAGCGCTTTCTCGAATATGCGCAGCGTTTGCTGGCGCTGGCGGAAGAGGCCAGGCATGTCGTCACGGGCGGGCGAGAAGGGGGCACCTTGCGCGTGGGCAGCATGGAAAGCACGGCGGCCAGCCGCTTGCCGGCGCTGCTGGCCGGGTATCACGCCCGCTATCCGGACACGCGCCTGGCGCTGAGCACGGGGCCGTCGCGCCCCCTGATCGAGCAGGTGCGCACGGGTTTGCTCGACTGCGCTTTCGTGGCCTTGCCGCCAGCCTTCGGCGGCGCCGCCGCGCTGGATGAGCTTGGCCTGGCATCGACCGCCGTGTGGCGCGAGGAACTGTGCTTGCTGCTGCCGGCCAGCGAAGCGCAGGCGCGCCGCGCCGTGGACGTACGCACGCGCTCGCTGGCGGCGTTTCCGCAAGGCTGCACCTACCGCGGCATCGCCGAAGAGGTGCTGGGCGTGGCCGGCAGCACGCAGTGGCGCGTGCAGGAACTGACTTCGTATCACACCATGATCGCCTGCGTGGCGGCCGGCGCCTGCGTGACCCTGCTGCCGGCCAGCGTGCTGGCGCTGTCAGACGCGCCAGCCACCCTGAAAACACTTTCTGTTGGGCAAGCCGACACCTTGCTGGTGTGGCGCACCGGGTTCGGTGTGCCCGCGTTCCAGCATTTGCTGGTGCAGATAAGTAATCCCCAATAAATAAGAGCTTACTCGGACTGGATCTGAGCCGTGACATCGCGGCCTTGCCAGCAATGCCCTGATGCGGCCGGTGCCAGTTGTAATGATGGTTCCATTTCTGAGCATGTGAGCAGATTCCAGCGAGTTGTTATAAATGAAGCCGTAAGCCCATTCACGCGTTTTCGTGGGTTTCAACAGGATAGAGTTCGGTGAAGGCGATACGCATCCGGTCTTGTCCATGAAAGCGCACAGCAACCCCTACGCTAAAACTTGCGTGTCACCAGCTGTGTTTATCGGCCCGGCCGGTCGAGCGGCGCGGTGATTAATTGAGCACATGGTAATGGTCCGATATGCAGCGCTTCTTCAAGTCCATGCAGGCAGACCTCTCGAAAATGATGCTTTAATGTAACGAGTAGCAAAATATATATATGCATGACGATGCATACTAAATTATTATTATTAACAGCAGTTAATTTACTGGTTTATCAAATGACCTTGTAAGTTAGTAGTTAATAAATAAATAATAATATCCCGCGTCGTGCATTATACTAAGGAGAGCAAGTTGAAATCATTCGTCAGGAATCGTGTTTCTAGCGTCGCACTGGTCTCCGGTGTGCTTGCGGCAGCCTGGAGCCCCGCCAGTTTCGCCTGCTCCGATACGCCGGTGCTGGCGAGTATTTGCGTCATGGCGGTACCGTTCACGTTTGGTCCTTTTAATCGCCAGTTTATTCTCGCTGCCGGGCAGGATTTGTCGATTAATAGCTATACGGCGCTGTACTCCCTGATCGGTACCACTTACGGCCAAACCAATAATACGACCTTCAAGCTGCCCGACCTGCGCGGCAAGTTCGTGATCGGCGCCGGCGGCAGTTACAGCACAGGCGCTACAGGCGGAAAAGACGCCATCACCCTGACGACAGCCCAGTTGCCGCCGCATTTGTTCACCGTGACCGCGCTTCCGGTTGCCATGGGCGCGGTGACCGTCTCCACGACATTGCCTACGCTGAGCGCCACGGTCAATATCGCCAGCAGCGTCGCGACCGGCACGGTGTCGGGTCTGAAATTGAACGTGGTCAATAGCGGCGGCGGTGTCGCGACTCCATCGGGTAACTATCTCGGCAAGAGCGGTAATGCTATCGCCAATATCTATTCCGCGGCGACGCCGGATGCAACCCTCAATGCCGCTGCCATCAGCGGTGGCGATGTGTCGGTGACGGTCCCGGCCAGTTCCACAACCGTGACCTTGCCGGGCTCAACCGTGGCCGGAGCCGTGGGCGGCACCGCGACCGTCAGCGGCAACACCAATGTCGTCGGGCAAGCCACGCCGATTGATATCAGGCCGCCGTATATCGCATTGACGTATTACATCGCGGCGCAAAATGGCCTGTATCCGAGCCGCGACTAAGTAATGCTGATGCTGTGTTGATCGCGGCAATGAGGCGCACCTGCAGCGCCGCATTGCCTGCCGGGACAGCGCCTGCGTCCGTCACTGGAGATGCCGCAGTGGCTGAGCAAGCCACCAATAACGACTTTAGCTGGGATGCTGCTTTGCGTAATGTGAATGCAATGATCACTGCCGCGCTGTTTGCGGTCGCGGTGAACGCGGGCGCCGCTCCGCGCGACCTTTCTGCCGAGTTAAAGCGCGCTAACAAGGCCCTGGCAGCGCACGATTATGGGCTGGCCTACAAGGAATATGCGCGTGTCGCCGCCGGCAATCCTTTGGCGCAATTTAACCTGGGATTGATCGAACGCGAGGGCTGGGGACGCCCACGCGATGCTGTCGCAGCCTGTGCCTGGTTCGGCAAGGCGGCGCAAGGCAAGACCCCGGCCGCGCAACAGTTTTTTGGCGATTGCCTGGCTGCCGGCACCGGGCGCGCGCCCGATGGCAAGGCTGCTGTGGCGTGGTATCAGAAGGCGGCGCAATCAGGCATCGCGTATGCGAACTGCTCCGCCGGTGAACTGTATATCCGTGGCCAGGTCGTCGACAAGGATGTCGCGCGCGGCCTGGCCCTGTGTGCGCAAGCGGCGCAGGCGGGCTCGGCGCCGGCCATGCTGCGCCTTGCCGATTATTATAAGGACGACAAGGATGTGCCGCAAGATCTGGCGGCTGCGCGCTACTGGTATCAACAGGCAGCCGAATACCGCATTCCTGTGGCGCAATATCGCCTGGGCGTGATGCTGGGGCTGGGCGAGGGCGGCGCCGCCAACCCGGCCCTGGCCTTGTCGTGGCTCGAACATGCGGCCGTCGAAGGGTATGCGCCGGCCTATTTACCGGTGGCCATTTTGTATGGCAACAGTGCACCGGACCCTGCCACCGGCGCGCTGACGCCGGCCAACCTGGCAAAGATTTACATGTGGAGCCGCGCGGCCAGAGCCACCACCAGCAAGCCGGCGGAAATTGCCGAAATCGAGGGTATTGAACAACTGCTGCAGCAAGTAATGCCACCGCAGTGGCAACCCGAGCTCGATCGCCGGGTGGCCGAGCATCTGGATAAATTTACTGTCAAATAGAATAAAACACAGGCGCCGCCGTTGCTGACGCAGCTCGCCTATCACCAGGGAAAATCACCATGCATGCTTCCATGAACAGAATCTATCGACTCGTCTGGAGTCATGTCCATCAAACCTGGGTGGCCGTCCACGAACGCGCCAAGGGCAAGGGCAAGTCGGCCAATCGCCGCCTCGTCTCCAGTGTGTTGCTGGCGGCCTCACACTCGGCCATGGCGGGGCCGACCGGCGGCCAGGTTACCGCCGGCAACGGCACCATCAACCAGAACGGCGCCACCACCACGGTGACGCAAGCGAGCCAGAACCTGTCACTGAACTGGCAGTCGTTCAATACCAGCAGCGGCGAGACGGTCAATTTTGTCCAGCCATCGGCCAGCGCCATTGCCGTCAACCGTATCAGCGGCAATAGCGCCACCCAATTCTACGGTGCGCTCAACGCCAACGGCCAGGTTTATCTGATCAATCCGAATGGCGTACTGTTTGGCGCCGGATCGCAAATCAACGTCGGCGGCCTGGTCGCTTCGACGCTCGACACCGGCGACGCCAGCCTGCGCGACGCCACGCGCCGATTCACGGGCATCGGCAGCGGCAGCATCATCAACCAAGGTGCGATCAATACCGCCAAGGGCGGTTACGTCGCCTTCGTCGGCAACACGGTCGCCAACCAGGGCGCCATCAAGGCCGGTACGGTGGCGCTGGGCGCCGGCAGCGATGTCACGCTGTCGTTCTCCGGCGATAGCCTGGTTCAACTGCAAGTGAACCAGAGCACGCTGAACAACCTGGCTGAAAATGGCGGTCTGATCAATGCCGACGGCGGCGCGGTATGGCTGTCGGCCGGCGCCAGGGATGCCGTGCTGGCCAGCGTGGTCAACAACACCGGGATTATCAGGGCGCGCAGTGTCGAGCAAGTCGGCGGCACCATCGTGCTGGGGGCGGGCAGCGCGGGCACGGCCACCAACAGCGGCACGCTCGACGCCGCGGGCGTTGCTGGCGGCGCCACTGGCGGCACCGTGAAAGTGCTCGGCGGCACGGTCACGCTGGCGGCAGGCAGCGTGGTCAATGTTGCCGGCGATGGCGGCGGCGGTACGGCGCTGATCGGCGGCAATTTCCTCGGCGCCGGCCCCGAGCATAATGCGCACACCACCACGGTCCAGGCAGGCGCGGCGATCAACGCCGATGCCATCAGCACCGGCAATGGCGGCAATGTCGCGGTATGGTCCGACAAGGTCACGCAATTCGACGGCGGCATCACGGCCCGCGGCGGTGCGCTGTCGGGCAATGGTGGCCAGGTGGAAACTTCGGGCAAGCACCTCAATATCAGGGGCAGCGCCTTGGTCAGTACGGCTGCGCCGCATGGGGTGGCAGGAAACTGGCTGCTCGACCCGGACGATATTACGATCGGCAATGGCAGTATATGGGGCAATTCGGTCGGCATCAATGTCGACACGCGCGTTCTGACGAATGCGCTCAATAACGGCAACGTGACCATCAAGACCACCGCATCTTCGGCCAGTTGCACGGGCACGCCGTGTACTGGAACGTCTGGCAATGGCGATATCATTGTGCTCGATGCCATTGGCTCCGTTATTAACTACAATAATGGCAATAATGTCATTGATTGGACCGGCAGCACTACACTCACGCTGAGTGCCTATCGAGATATTTACTTCAAATTCACGCCTGATGTGAAATATCCGGGAGCCCCCACTGGCCAGGATCTGGGGGGATCAATCTTTATTAACAATGGGGCCGGGAAAGTCGTACTGAGGGCAGACAATACTGCCAAGGGTACAGGCACAGTCACTTTTGATACTCCTTCTCAAAATATCATTATCCTTGACACCGGCACCACCTCTGTTTATTACAACCCGAGCAGCTATAGCTCGCCGACGGACTATAGCACCAACATCTACACTCAATTTGATGCCTATATGGCCATCAATGTAAGCGGCTCGGCTGCCTCCAAGATTTATGATGGCCTCGCGACGACCAGCGTATCAGCTCTGACTTCCCTGTTGACCATGCCGACCGGATTGACGCTCAATACCGCCAGTGCGCAGGGTACCTTTGCCGACAAGAACGTCGGCACCGGAAAAACCGTGACCATTGCCGGCGTCACTGCTACCGGCACTGGTGCCGCTACCAGCACCTCCAGCGATGGCGCCACCGTCATTAGCTACGGCGGCAACAGGTACTTCATCAATGGTCTCGACAGCAAGACCGCCACGATCACGGCCAGAAACATCAACGTCACCGGTGTAACGGCCAACGATAAAACCTATGACGGCACCACTTCGTCCACCCTCTCCGGCAGCGCCAGTGTCGCCGCCAGTATCGTCAGCGGCGACAACGTCACGCTCGGTAGCGGCGCGGCCACCTTCGCCGATGCCAATGCCGGCGTTGGCAAGGCCGTTACCGTCACCGGCTATACGCTGAGCGGTATCGATGCCGGTAACTACGTGGTCACCCAGCCGAGTGGCCTGACTGCCACCATCAACAAAGCCAATTTGACACTCTCCGGCAGCAAAACCTACGACGGCGCCAGATCGGTGGCGGGCAGCACGCTGACGGCGACCGGCGTGGCCGGCCAGATCTTCAGCGTCACCGGGGCCGGCGATGCGTCGAACTTGAGCAGCAAGAACGTGCAAAGCGGCGCGGCGCTTGCCAGCGCCACGGGCCTGAGCCTGGGCAGCGGCAGCAATGGCGGCCTGGCCAGCAACTACAACGCGATCGGCGTCGCCGGCAGCAGCTATACGGTCACCGCCAAAGGCGTGACCCTGACCGGCATCAGCGCGGTCGATAAAACCTACGACGCCAGCACCACGGCCGCGCTCAACACCGCCAACGTGGCGTACTCGGGTCTGATCAACGGTGATGATGTGTCATTGGGAGGCAGCGGCACGGGCAGCTTTGCGACGAAGAATGTGGGTGCCAACAAGGCCGTGACCGTGAGCGGCTACACCCTGTCCGGCGCAGACGCCGGCAACTATGTGGTGACGCAACCGAGCGGCCTGACGGCCAGCATCAGCAAGGCCAGCCTGGCCGTGTCGGGCATCGCCGCCGCCAACAAGACCTATGACGCCACCACGGGCGCGACCTTGAGCGGCACGGCCACCGTGAGCGCTTTGGGCAGCGACAGCGTCACGGTGGCCGGCACCGGTACCGGCAGCTTTGCCGATGCCAATGCCGGCAGCAACAAGGTGGTCAGCGTGAGCGGCTATACGCTCGCTGGCGTTGACGCCGGCAATTACGACGTGGTGCAGCCGGCCGGCGTGAGCGCCACCATCAACAAGGCTAATGTCATCGTGTCCGGCAGCAAAACCTACGACGGCGCCAGATCGGTGGCGGGCAGCACGCTGACGGCGACCGGCGTGGCCGGCCAGATCTTCAGCGTCACCGGGGCCGGTGACGCCTCGAATTTGAGCAGCAAGAATGTGCAAAGCGGTGCGGCGCTTGCCAGCGCCACGGGCCTGAGCCTGGGCAGCGGCAGCAATGGCGGCCTGGCCAGCAACTATAACGCGATCGGCATCGCCGGCAGCAGCTACACGGTTACTGCCAAAGGCGTGACCCTGACCGGCATCAGCGCCGTCGACAAGACCTACGACGCCAGCACCACGGCCGCGCTCAACACCGCCAACGTGGCGTACTCGGGTCTGATCAACGGCGACTCGGTGTCGCTGGCCGGCAGCGGCACCGGCAGTTTTGTGACGAAGGATGTGGGTGTCAACAAGACCGTGACGGTGAGCGGCTACACCCTGTCCGGCGCGGACGCCGGCAACTATGTGGTGACGCAACCATCCGGCCTGACGGCCAGCATCAGCAAGGCCAGCCTGGCCGTGTCGGGCATCGCCGCCGCCAACAAGACCTATGACGCCACCACGGGCGCCACCCTGAGCGGCACGGCCACCGTGAGCGCTTTGGGCAGCGACAGCGTCACGGTTGCCGGTACCGGCGCCGGCAGCTTTGCCGATGCCAATGCCGGCAGCAACAAGGTGGTCAGCGTGAGCGGCTATACGCTCGCTGGCGTTGACGCCGGCAATTACGACGTGGTGCAGCCGAACGCGGTGAGCGCCACCATCAACAAGGCTGATGTCATCGTGTACGGCAGCAAAACCTACGACGGTTCCAGATCGGTGGCGGGCAGCACGCTGACGGCGACCGGCGTGGCCGGGCAGCAGTTCAGCGACACGGGGGCCGGTGACGCCTCGAATTTGAGCAGCAAGAATGTGCAAAGCGGTGCGGCGCTTGCCAGCGCCACGGGCCTGAGCCTGGGCAGCGGCAGCAATGGCGGCCTGGCCAGCAACTATAACGCGATCGGCATCGCCGGCAGCAGCTACACGGTCACCGCCAAAGGCGTGACCCTGACCGGCATCAGCGCGGTTGACAAGACCTACGACGCCAGCACCACGGCCACGCTCAACACCGCCAGCGTTGGCTACTCGGGCCTGATCAACGGCGACTCGGTGTCGCTGGCCGGCAGCGGCACCGGCAGTTTTGTGACGAAGGATGTGGGTGTCAACAAGACCGTGACGGTGAGCGGCTATACCCTGTCCGGCGCGGACGCCGGCAACTATGTGGTGACGCAACCATCCGGCCTGACGGCCAGCATCAGCAAGGCCAGCCTGGCCGTGTCGGGCATCGCCGCCGCCAACAAGACCTATGACGCCACCACGGGCGCGACCTTGAGCGGCACGGCCACCGTGAGCGCTTTGGGCAGCGACAGCGTCACGGTGGCCGGCACCGGTACCGGCAGCTTTGCCGATGCCAATGCCGGCAGCAACAAGGTGGTCAGCGTGAGCGGCTATACGCTCGCTGGCGTTGACGCCGGCAATTACGACGTGGTGCAGCCGGCCGGCGTGAGCGCCACCATCAACAAGGCTAATGTCATCGTGTCCGGCAGCAAAACCTACGACGGCGCCAGATCGGTGGCGGGCAGCACGCTGACGGCGACCGGCGTGGCCGGCCAGATCTTCAGCGTCACCGGGGCCGGTGACGCCTCGAATTTGAGCAGCAAGAATGTGCAAAGCGGTGCGGCGCTTGCCAGCGCCACGGGCCTGAGCCTGGGCAGCGGCAGCAATGGCGGCCTGGCCAGCAACTATAACGCGATCGGCATCGCCGGCAGCAGCTACACGGTTACTGCCAAAGGCGTGACCCTGACCGGCATCAGCGCGGTTGACAAGACCTACGACGCCAGCACCACGGCCACGCTCAACACCGCCAGCGTTGGCTACTCGGGCCTGATCAACGGCGACTCGGTGTCGCTGGCCGGCAGCGGCACCGGCAGTTTTGTGACGAAGGATGTGGGTGTCAACAAGACCGTGACGGTGAGCGGCTATACCCTGTCCGGCGCGGACGCCGGCAACTATGTGGTGACGCAACCATCCGGCCTGACGGCCAGCATCAGCAAGGCCAGCCTGGCCGTGTCGGGCATCGCCGCCGCCAACAAGACCTATGACGCCACCACGGGCGCGACCTTGAGCGGCACGGCCACCGTGAGCGCTTTGGGCAGCGACAGCGTCACGGTGGCCGGCACCGGTACCGGCAGCTTTGCCGATGCCAATGCCGGCAGCAACAAGGTGGTCAGCGTGAGCGGCTATACGCTCGCTGGCGTTGACGCCGGCAATTACGACGTGGTGCAGCCGGCCGGCGTGAGCGCCACCATCAACAAGGCTAATGTCATCGTGTCCGGCAGCAAAACCTACGACGGCGCCAGATCGGTGGCGGGCAGCACGCTGACGGCGACCGGCGTGGCCGGGCAGCAGTTCAGCGTCACCGGGGCCGGCGACGCCTCGAACTTGAGCAGCAAGAACGTGCAAAGCGGCGCGGCGCTTGCCAGCGCCACGGGCCTGAGCCTGGGCAGCGGCAGCAATGGCGGCCTGGCCAGCAACTACAACGCGATCGGCGTCGCCGGCAGCAGCTACACGGTCACTGCCAAAGGCGTGACCCTGACCGGCATCAGCGCGGTCGACAAGACCTACGACGCCAGCACCACGGCCGCGCTCAACACCGCCAACGTGGCGTACTCGGGTCTGGTCGGCGGCGACGCGGTCACGCTGTCAGGCAGCGGCACGGGCAGCTTTGCGACGAAGAATGTGGGTGCCAACAAGGCCGTGACCGTGAGCGGCTACACCCTGGCTGGCGCAGACGCCGGCAACTATGTGGTGACGCAACCGAGCGGCCTGACGGCGACCATCAGCAAGGCCAGCCTGGCCGTGTCGGGCATCGCCGCCGTCGATAAAATCTATGACGCCACCACCGGCGCGACCCTGAGCGGCACGGCTGCGGTTAGCGCGCTGGGTAGCGACAGCGTGTCGGTAACGGGTACCGGTGCCGGCAGCTTTGCGGACAAGAACGCCGGTGCCAACAAGGCGGTCAGCGTGAGCGGCTACACCCTGGCCGGTGCAGACGCCGGCAACTACGTCATCAATCAACCGAGCGGCCTGACGGCGACCATCGACAAGGCCAGCCTGGCCGTGTCGGGCATCGCCGCCGCCAACAAGACCTATGACGCCACCACCGGCGCGGCCCTGAGCGGCACGGCCGTCGTAAGCGCACTGGGCAGCGACAGCGTCTCGGTTGCCGGTACCGGTGCCGGCAGCTTTGCGGACAAGAACGCCGGTGCCAACAAGGCGGTCAGCGTGAGCGGCTACACCCTGGCCGGCGCGGACGCCGGCAACTATGTGGTGACGCAACCATCCGGCCTGACGGCCAGCATCAGCAAAGCCAGCCTGGCCGTGTCGGGCATCGCCGCCGTCGATAAAATCTATGACGCCACCACCGGCGCGACCCTGAGCGGCACGGCCGTCGTGAGTGCACTGGGCAGCGACAGCGTCTCGGTTGCCGGTACCGGTGCCGGCAGCTTTGCGGACAAGAACGCCGGTGCCAACAAGGCGGTCAGCGTGAGCGGCTACACCCTGGCCGGTGCAGACGCCGGCAACTACGTCATCAATCAACCGAGCGGCCTGACGGCGACCATCGACAAGGCCAGCCTGGCCGTGTCGGGCATCGCCGCCGCCAACAAGACCTATGACGCCACCACCGGCGCGACCCTGAGCGGCACGGCCGTCGTGGCGGCACTGGGCAGCGACAGCGTGTCGGTGGCGGGCGCGGGCACGGGCAGCTTTACGGACAAGAACGCCGGTGCCAACAAGGCGGTCAGCGTGAGCGGCTACACCCTGGCCGGCGCGGACGCCGGCAACTATGTGGTGACGCAACCATCCGGCCTGACGGCCAGCATCAGCAAGGCCAGCCTGGCCGTATCGGGCATCGCCGCCGTCGATAAAATCTATGACGCCACCACCGGCGCGACCCTGAGCGGCACGGCCGTCGTGGCGGCCCTGGGCAGCGACAGCGTGTCGGTGATTGGCGCCGGTAGCGGCAGCTTTGCGAACAAGAACGCCGGCGCCAACAAGGCCGTAACCGTGAGCGGCTACACCCTGGCCGGCGCAGACGCCGGCAACTACGTCATCAATCAACCGAGCGGCCTGACGGCCAGCATCAGCAAGGCCAGCCTGGCCGTGTCGGGCATCGCCGCCGTCGATAAGATCTATGACGCCACCACCGGCGCGACCCTGAGCGGCACGGCCGTCGTAAGCGCACTGGGCAGCGACAGCGTGTCGGTGGCGGGTACCGGTGCCGGCAGCTTTGCGGACAAGAACGCCGGTGCCAACAAGGCCGTAACCGTGAGCGGCTACACCCTGGCCGGCGCGGACGCCGACAACTACGTCATCAATCAACCGAGCGGCCTGACGGCGACCATCGACAAAGCCAGCCTGGCGGTATCGGGCATTAGCGCCGCCAACAAGACCTATGACGCCACCACCGGCGCGGCCCTGAGCGGCACGGCCGTCGTAAGCGCACTGGGCAGCGACAGCGTCTCGGTTGCCGGTACCGGTGCCGGCAGCTTTGCGGACAAGAACGCCGGTGCCAACAAGGCCGTGACCGTGAGCGGCTACACCCTGGCTGGCGCGGACGCCGGCAACTATGTGGTGACGCAACCGAGCGGCCTGACGGCGACCATCGACAAAGCCAGCCTGGCCGTGTCGGGCATTGCCGCCGTCGATAAGACCTATGACGCCACCACGGGCGCGACCCTGAGCGGCACGGCCGTCGTGGCGGCACTGGGCAGCGACAGCGTGTCGGTGATTGGCGCCGGTAGCGGCAGCTTTAAGGACAAGAACGCCGGCGCCAACAAGGCGGTCAGCGTGAGCGGCTACACCCTGGCTGGCGCGGACGCCGGCAACTATGTGGTGACGCAACCATCCGGCCTGACGGCGACCATTGCCCGCGCAGCGATGACGGTCAGTGGCATCACTGCAGCCGATAAAGTTCTCGACGGTAGCACCGCCGCCACGGTGAGTACCGCCAATGCGACGCTGGCAGGCAAGTTTGGTTCGGATGACATCACACTGGCGTCGACCGGCCAGTTTTCCGACGCCGCCGCTGGTGTTGGCAAGATTGTCAATCTGAGCAGCACTTATGGCGGTGCCGATATCGGCAATTACATCGTTACCGGACAAGCACAGGCAATCGCCAGCATCACGGGAGGGGCTGTCGTTGTGCCCGACACGCTGACGCAGCAAGTTCAGAGCGCGGTGACGCAAGTGCAGTCGTCCTTGCTGCCGCCGCAAGCCTTGGCGCAGCCACAAGTATTGAGCCTGTCCTCGACGTTGGTGGTGCAGCAGCTGGCTGACTCTGGCAGCAGCAACAGCAATGAGAGCTCGAAAGAAACGATGGGCCTGCCGTTAATCAATACTGCGACAGGATTTGGCACGCCCGCGCCGATACTGAAAATTCAAAATGGCGGCATGCAATTGCCGCTCGTTGCTACCAGCAGCAAAGAGTGAAAAATATATGAATACCCTATCCAAACAGCCTTTCCTGATGAAACCCTTGTTCGCCGCGTTGGTGCTTGCGTCGCTGGACGCCCAAGCCGTTGGTCAGCAAGTGCCTCCCAACGCCGGATCGATTCTGCAACAATTGCAACCACCAATTCCCAAGGCGGTGCAACCGATGGCGCCGGTCCTTGAGGTGAAGCCGAAAATCGATGTCGGCATGCCGCCTTCGCAGCCATTCCACGTGAGCAAATTGCGTATCACAGGCAATACTGCGTTCGCTACAGCAACGCTGCATGCATTGATCGCCGATCAGGAAGGTAAAAATCTGACGCTGGCGCAACTCGAAGAGCTGGCCGGGCGCATTACCGCATACTATCAAGCTCATGGATTTTCAATTACGCGGGCCATCATTCCGGTGCAGTCGATTACCGACGGCGTCGTTATTATCCAGGTCGTCGAGGCGCAGTATGACAACGTCCGGCTCAAGAATCAAAGCGAGGTGAGCGACGATTTACTCCAGGCTTTTCTGCAGCCCCTCGCTAGAGGAAAATTAATTGTCGATGACGAACTCAACCATGCTTTGCTGTTGCTGTCGGACGTGCCAGGCGTGGGCGTGAATGCGGTGCTCAAACCGGGAGCGACCACCGGTACGTCCGACATCGATATCGAGACGCGGTACATTCCGGCGACGCTGGCTAACTTGTCGCTGGATAACTACGGTAACCGCTATATCGGCCGCACGCGCCTGAGCGGTAATGTCAATATTGTCAATCCATTCCATGCCGGTGACACACTGAGCGCCAACATGACCACCACAGGCGAAGGCATGAATTATCTCCGGGCGGCATATGACACGCTGCTCAACGGTCAGGGGACCCGGATCGGCGCCGCATATTCCGCACTGCGTTACAAGCTCGGCAGCACTGCCCGCGCCCTTGATGCGAATGGCACTGCGGCAGTCGGCAGCCTGTGGGTAAGACATCCATTGATTCGTACCAAACAATATAACCTCTATGCTCAACTGCAATATGAAGCCAAGACGCTGCATGATCGCGTCGATCTCACAGGTATCCGTACTGACCGGCAGCTCAGCAACTGGATAGCCAGTATCAACGGTGATTATCGCGACAGCCTGCTGGCAGGTGGCATGAGCACCGGATCGCTGAGTTGGACTAGCGGACGTACCAGTTTTGACGACGCCGCCGCCGCCGCATCGGATGCCGCTACCGCGCGTTCGAGCGGTACATTCTCGAAGTGGAATGTCAATCTTGCCCGCTTGCAGGGACTCACGCCGCGCGACTCGCTGTATCTCAGTTTTACCGGGCAATGGGCGGACCGCAATCTGGATTCCGCCGAGAAGATGGCCATTGGCGGCCCTTATACCGTCCGTGCTTATGACATCGGTGTGCTTTCAGGCGACACCGGCTATGCCGCCAGTGTGGAAATACGCCATGAGTTGGGACGGCTGTTGTCAGGATCATGGCAGGCGCAGGCGTTTATCGACAATGCTTATGTCAAGGTCAACCGGCAGCCTTGGACCGTCACTGCGAACAGTGCGACCTTGTCCGGCGCCGGTGTCGGTCTGAGCTGGGTCGGCCCCGACCTGTGGCGCGCGAGTGCTTCCGTGGCAACCCGCGTGGGCGCGGTGCCTGCGCTGTTGTCCAGGCAGTCGACGGCGCATGCCTGGCTGCTCGTAGGCAAGGCATTCTGAGCGCGCAAACGGCCAGGTCCTTGGTCAGTTTTTGTCAGCCGCGGGAGGACTGTTGCCAGGCTGTGGGGCCAGTCGCCCCAGCCATTGCACCAGCGTCTCGGCCACCCAATCGCCATCGTCGAGCGGCAAGTCGTGGCCGGCGTCGGGGTGGAGCATGCAGGCGGCGTCCCATGCCTGCGCCAGTTGCTGCGAGCAGCGGTGGTCGACCAGACGGTCGCGCGCGCCGGCCAGGATCAGCACGGGCATGGCGGGGCGCCGATCCGGGGCGCGGTAGCGGGCGGCGGACTGCAACTGGCGCAGCGCGTTGCGCCGGCTGACCGGATATTCCTGCTGGTAACTGAGCCAGTCGGCCAGCAGCGCCGGGTTGCCGCCCGCATGCCGGCGGCTCGTCAGGCGCAAGATCAGCGCTTCCTGGCTGCGCTGGTCGCCGGCCAGCAGCTGGCGCAGCAGGGCGCCGTAGTTCTGCCAGCGCAGGCGCCGGTAAAACGGATTGAACGGCCGCATGCTGGTGTTGATGAGCACGCAGCGGGCGATTTCCTGCGGGTAGCGACTGGCCCATTCGACGGCCACCATGCCGCCCAGCGACAGGGCCAGCAGGTGGTAGGGCGGCGCGATGCCCCGTGCGGATAAATCCTGGCGGCAAAATTCCACCATCTCGGCTACCCGCGTGGGGCTGTCCATGGCGTGCCGCTCGCCATTGCCGGGCAAGTCGGGCGTGATGATGCGGGCGCCGGGCAGGGCGCGCGCCAGGCTGGCGGGAAACTCTCCCCAGTGGCGCTGTTCGCGCATCAGGCCACGCAATAAAATCCAGGTGGGCGGCGTCATGACTCATACCATTGCGCCAGCGCGCGCCGGCGCTGCGCCTTGCGCAGCAAGCCTTCCGGCATCCAGCGGCCGTGGCTGCTGGCGGCGCGCATGAGGAAATCGAACCACACCAGGTGCCGGCGCAGCACGCGCTGCAGGCGGTGCGCGGCCGTGGGATTGAAGATGCTGACCCGGTTGAACAGCTGGCGCGGATTTTTTTTGACCCACAGCCACGAGCCCATCTCCAGGGTCAGCGGCAGGAACACGCGGCCCGTGTAGCTGGTGCCGTTCAGGTACAGATAGTCCCACAGGTCGCCATGCGTGCGGTATTGCCGGCTTTGCGGCTCGAACACATAGTTGTGGTTTGGGTAGCTCTGGCTGAACAGCTCTTCCAGCGCGCCGATCTCGGCCAGGTGTTCGATCGGCACCTTGGTGTGGGCATGGGGAAACCAGATGCGGTCGCGCAAGCCGAAGCCGGAATGGCAATCGAGGGCGATGCTGAACTGGCGCGACAGCAATTCGCGTTCGACGAAGTCGCACACGGCCCGGCTTTCCAGCTCCATCGCGCCATCCGCCGCGCCCCGGTACCAGGGCAGGCGGGCGCTGTAGCGCTGTCCACCGAGCATGAACGGAACTTTTTCGCGCGCGCTCAGCGGCGCGTTGCGCATCAGGTCCACGCCGCGCGGATTGCAGCGCGTGGCTTGCCACATGCCGCCTGGATTGACCAGCGGCATGAAAACGAGGCGCATGCTTTCCAGCTGCTGGTGCAGGGTGGCATCCCAGCGCAGGCGCGCGATCAGGCTTTCCAGGAAGGACAGCAGCACTTGTGTGCCGATGCGTTCGAGGCCATGGATGCCGCCGAAAAAGCCCAGCACGGGCACGTCGGGACTCGGATTGCCCAGCGCAATCGTGTACACGGGAAACTCGCGCCCATCCATGGCGATGCCGCAGGGCGCGGCCACTTCCAGGTGGCTGCCGCCCTCGTCGATGAGGCGCTTCAGCATGACCAGCTCGGGCAGATTCTTTTCGATCATCAGGCGTCTGAAAGGGAAAGTGACAGCCAGTGTAGCCGAAATAAGTGCCGCGCCCGACGTCCCGCATGGCGAAATATATGCATGGCAAACATGTCACGAAGCCGTCATTTTTTGTGTGTAGGCTATTGCAGTTGATACAAGAATTGTTACTTGACAATGCCTTGTTACCACGCGGTTTCACCCTCACACGATAGCGACACGATAGCGATATGACAGGCAGCCCGGCATCCGTCCATGTGCTTGCGCTGGCGGGATACCTGGTTTTGCTGGGTTTCCTGACCGCGGTGGGGCCCGTGCGGGCGCAGCCGGCCGACGGCTCCGTGCTGCAGTTCGATATCGCCGCGCAAAACCTCGGCGATGCGCTCGACCTGTACAGCCGTCGCACGGGCATCGCCGTGCTGATGGACCAGCGCTACGCGCAGCGCCAGTCGGCCGCCGTGCGCGGTGCATACGCGGCTGGCGTGGCCCTGCAAGTTTTGCTGGAAGGCACGGGCCTGCAATCGCGGCTGTCCGACGCGCAAGCCGTCATCGTATATGCCCCGGCCGCGGCTTCAGCGCTAGCCGCGGCGGACTTGCCGCCGGCCGCCGTGGTGGCCGCCGCCGACATACCGGGCGCCACGCAGGGCGGCGGCGACCATGCCGCCTATGTGAGCCGCCTGCAGCATGTGCTGCTGGGGCTGTTGTGCCGCGCGGCGCAGACGCGTCCCGGCGGCTACCGGCTGGCGCTGCAGCTGTATCTGAACCGCGCCGGCGTCGTCGACCGCGTGCACCTGCTCGACAGCACGGGGCTGCGCGCGCGCGACACGGCGATTGCACGCGTGGTGCTGGGCATGCGCGTGGGCGCCGCGCCGCTGCCCACGATGCCGCAGCCCGTTTCCATCCTGCTGCTGCCGCAAGGCCCGGGCAGTGAAGTCGATTGCGCCCCCGGCGCGCCGGGTAGAAACGCGCCATGAGCCTGCCCGACCTGCGCACCAGGCTCAAATGCCACCTCAGTTCGCGCTACGCCGTGCTGCGCTGGCGCCTCGAAAGGGTGGTGGGCTGCAAACACCATGCGGCCGATGCGCTGCAGGAAACCTGGCTGCGCCTCGAAGCGATGGTGGCGCCTGGCCCCGCCGCCGCGCCCGTCCATAACCCCGACGCCTATCTGCTGCGCATGGCGGCCAATATCGCCACCGATGCCTATCGCCGCGACCGCATCATCGTCACCGAACGCGAACGCGAAGAGCTGATGCACATGGCCGACGAGGCCGGCGACGACATCAGCGACCCGGCGCGCATCGTTTCGGCGCGTCTCGACGTGCAGGCGCTCGACGCGGCCCTGGCCGGCCTGTCGCCGCGCCGCCGCGCCATCCTGACGGCGGCGCGCATCGACGGCATGCTCAATGCGGAGATCGCCGAGCGCTTCGGCATTTCCGTGGCGATGGTGAAGAAAGAATTGCAGGCCGCCATGCAACACTGTAAAACGTGCATGGCTGACGCCGATGCGGCCCAGCGCAGCGATGTATCGGGCCGCCGTAAATATTGATGAATCTGATGACTGCTCCTGACCGCGATCCACGCGACCTTGTTGAACATAACGACACCGCCATCGGCGAGCAAGCCGCCGCTTGGTGGGCGCGCCTGCGTGCCGACGATTTCACGCAAGCCGACGCCGACGCCTTGCGCGCCTGGTGCGCGCGCAGCCCCGGGCATGCGCGCGCCTGGCGCGAACTCAAGCAAGTATGGCAGGCGCTCGATCCCGCCTTGACCCGCGCCGCCGCCGCCGCGCCGCAGCGGGCGAACGTGCTGGCGTTTCCCGTCCGTCCCGGGCGGCGCGCCTTCCTCGGCGGCGCGCTGGCAGCCGGCGTGGCCGTGCTGGCCCTGCGTCCGCCGCTGGGCGCCTGGCCGTCGCTGCAAGAGCTGAGCGCCGACTACCGCACGGGCACGGGCGAGCAGCGGCAAGTGGCGCTGTCGCCACAGATGACGGTGCAGATGAATACGCAGACGCGCATCGATGTGCGGGCGCCGGAAGCGATCGAACTGCTGGGCGGCGAAGCGGAAATCCTTGCCAGCGGCGCGCGCCAGCCTGTGTCGGTGCTGGCGGGGGCGGGGCGCTTGCTGGCGCAGTCGGCCCGCTTCAATGTGCGCCACACGGACGACGTCGTTTGCGTCACCTGCCTGGCGGGCGCCGTGGAAGTCGTCTGGCAACAGCGGCGCCAGACCCTCGATGCCGGGCAGCAACTGGTGTATGACGAGCGGGGCGTGCAGGCCGCCACGGCCGCGCAGGCGGGCGAGGCCAGCGCCTGGCGCACGGGTGCGCTGTCGTTTGTCGGCAAGCCGCTGTCCCAGGTGGTCGATGAAATCAACCGCTACCGGCCTGGCCGGGTGCTGCTGCGCAATGCCGAGCTGGGCCGGCGCCTGGTGCGCATGCGTTTTTCTATCGGGCAAACCGATGGCGCGCTGGCGATGATACGCGACCTGTACGGCGCGCAAATGACCAGCCTGCCAGGCGGCATC
This sequence comes from Janthinobacterium sp. PAMC25594, assembly GCF_019443505.1. NCBI lineage: Bacteria > Pseudomonadati > Pseudomonadota > Betaproteobacteria > Burkholderiales > Oxalobacteraceae > Janthinobacterium > Janthinobacterium sp. PAMC25594. The sequence goes on along the minus strand of NZ_CP080377.1, from coordinate 942,393 downwards.
GTCCTGCTCAGCTGATCTCGTGTTTCCCTTTGGCAGGCTTGTTTAAAAATATTTGAACATATTTTTCAAAAAACATTATCCCTTCCGCCATCGAGCTACGTCATGGAGGCATGGACGCCTGCGCCACCGCCAGGCTCCGTTCCCTACTCTCTAGCCAGGAAGCCATTGCCATGACCAAGTTTCACACTGCCCAGCGCCCAGTCCCGAACGTCGACACGGGCGCGCAGCGGTCCTCCACGCTGGGCAGCCGCTTGCGGCTCACGCCGCTCGCTTACGCACTGACCACCATGTTGATGGCAGGCGCCTTCACCACGCCGGCGCGCGCGCAGCAGGCGTTCAGCGGCGGCTGGTTCGCGGCCAAGGGCGCGGCGCAGAATACGGCATCGACATCGGGGCGCCTGCCGAATGGCCAGCCGCTGCCGCTGGGCAGCCGCCCCGAGGGCCAGCAACAGCAGGCCAATCAGCAGTTGCAGCGCTCGCTCAACAACCTGAACCTGGCTGCGCGCGCCATCGCCGCGCAGCAAGCGGCTCAGGCGCAGGCGCGCCAGGCGGCCGCCAGCGGCGCCAGCGTGCCGAATGGCCTGGCGCAAGGCGGCTTGCAGGTCGACACCAACAGCCTGACGGCCGGCTGGCTCAATGCCCAGGCGCCCGTGCAGACGGTAGCGAACGGCAAGACGGCCGTGGTGGTGCAGCAGACGGCGGACAAGGCCATCCTGAACTGGGAAACATTCAATGTGGGCAAGGACACGACCTTGACCTTCCAGCAGCAGAAGGACTGGGCCGTGCTGAACCGGGTCAACGATCCGCAAGCGCGTCCCAGCCAGATCCAGGGCCAGATCAAGGCTGACGGCACGGTGCTGCTGGTCAACCGCAACGGCATCGTGTTTGCCGGCACCAGCCAGGTCGATACGCGCAGCCTGGTGGCGGCCGCGGCCCGCATCGGCGACGCGCAATTCCAGAAGGACGGCATCTACAGCCCCGGCACGGCCGGCGCCACGACGTTCACCGATGCGGCCGGCAAGGTGCAGGTGCAGGCGGGCGCGCGCCTGTCCAGCAATGCGCCCAAGGGCAGCACGGAAGGGGGCGGATACGTGATGCTGCTGGGTAAAGAGGTGCACAACGGGGGCGAGATCAGCACGCCCAAGGGCCAGGCCCTGCTGGCCGCCGGCGACAGTTTTGCCATTAAAAAAGGCGTGGGCACGGACGGCAATCCGCTGTCGAGCACGCGCGGCAGCGAAGTCACGCCGCAATTCGCGGCCGGCGGCACGGCGGGCAAGGTCGTCAACACGGGCCTGATCCAGGCGCGCGAAGGCGACGTCACGCTGGCCGGGCGCGACGTGCGCCAGGAAGGCGTCGTGCTGGCTAGCACCACGATGGCCACGCGCGGCACCATCCACCTCAATGCCCTGGGCAGCGACGCGGCCGTCACCCTGGGACGCGGCGCCACCACGGCTATCCTGGTCGAGGACGACGGCAAGACGACGGCGCTCGACAGCCAGCGCGACGCCATGCGCGGCCCGGCCGTGACGTCCACGGAAAATATCCTCGCCGTCAACGACCGCCGCGACCAGTCGCGCATCGAGATCGGCAGCGCCGGCACGGTGGAATTCATGGGCGACTCGCTGACCCTGGCCACGGGCGGCCAGATCGCCGTGAATGCCGCCAGCCGCAGCCGCAGCCTCGTGCGCGATGGCGCCCAGCTCGACGTCTCCGGCGCCGTGGGCGTCAAGGTGGCGATGGCGGCGAACAATGTCGAAATCAATGTGCAGGGCAACGAGCAGCGCGACGCGCCCGTCAACCGCGACGGCAAGGCCTTGCTCAACAACAATATCTGGGTCGACCGCCGCAAGCTGGTGTTGGTACCGAAAGGCACGAACGGCTATGACAGCGACCGCTGGTACACGGCCGGCGGCTTGCTGGAAGTGGCCGGCTACCTGGGCACGCAGGGGCATTCCGTCAGCGAGTGGATGGCGCAGGGCGGCACGGTCACCTTCGGCGGCAAGGATGTCGTCACGCAGCTTGGCTCCGCCATCAACCTGTCGGGCGGCACGCTCGACGTGCAGACGGGCGCGCTGCGCCAGACCTGGCTGAAGGGCGCGGACGGCAAGCTGTATGAGGCGGGCAGCGCGCCGGCCGACTTGGCCTACCTTGGCGTGTACAAGGGCTACGAGGAAGAACACGCGCGCTGGGGCAAGGATGCCAGCGCGTTTTACGCCAATCCCCTGGTCGCCGCGCAAAAACGGCTGGAAAACGGCTACACGGTGGGCCGCGACGCGGGCAAGCTGGTGGTCGCGACCGGGTCGGCCGTGCTGGAGGGGGGCATCGCGGGCGAGGTCTTCCAGGGCGAGCGCCAGACGCAGGCGCCGCAGGCGCTGCTCGATGGCTACCAGCAGTCGCAGCTGGCCGCCGCGCAGCGGGGCCAGCTGATCGTCGGGCAATATCAGCCCATGTTCGACAAGCGCACGGGCGTGCTGCAGCATGTGCTGTCGGCCGTCATGGACGACGTGCGCCTGGCGCGCGTGCAGGACGGCATCGCCGCCGGCCTCGACGTGACAGGCGCGCTGGCATCTGAGCGCCAGGGCAAGCTGCTGCTCGACACGGGCTTGCTGAATGAGCAGCATCTGGGCGCCATCCGCCTCGCCGCGAAAGGATCGATCACCGTCGACAGCGCGCTGCAGGTGGCCGACGGCGGCAATATCACCGTGTACGCCAAGGATGTGGCCATCAATGCCAGCCTGCGCAGCCATGGCGGCAGCATCATGGCCGGCAATGTGCTGAACCAGATCGGCGCGCTGGGCATGGTCGATACGCTCGTCAACCCGGGCGGGCCAGGGGGCCAGCTGCTGCTGGCCGCTGGCGTCAGCCTCGATACCAGCGGTCTGTTGAGTAACGTGCTGCGCGACCCGCTGGCCGCCGCCGGCCTGCCATATATCAATGGCGGCAATGTGTCGCTGCGCGCGAATGGCGACGTGCGCATCGGCAATGGCAGCTTGATCGACGTCAGCTCGGGCGCGGCCATCCTGTCGCAGGCGAAACAGCAGGGCGGCAAGGGCGGCAGCGTGACCCTGGCCAGCTATGGCGCGCAGGCCGATTTGCTGCTGGGCGAGGGCGCGCAGGTGCGCGGCCACGGCGTGGCGGGCGGTGGCAAGCTGGAATTGCAGGCGAACAAGATACTGGTCGGCCAGGCCGATACCGCACAGAAAGGCACCCTGCAGCTGGGTGCTGACTTCTTCGACAAGGGTTTTTCCAGCTACAGCCTGCTCGGCAAGCAGGGCTTGACGGTGGCGGACGGCACGCAGGTCGACGTGCGCATGCCCGTGCTGCGCGTGGTGGACAATGAAAAACTGGCCCTGTGGACGCCGGAGCAGGTCACGGAAAACGCGCTCAAGGGCACCTTGACGCAGCGCAAGGGCGCCAGCCTGGCCCTGCAGGTGGGCGATGTCCAGTCCGGCGCGGCCGATATGGCCACTGCCGAACTGCTGGTGGGCAAGAATGTCGTGGTGAATGTCGATGCGGGTCAGTCCATCAAACTGGCCAGCGTGGGCCAGCTGACGGTGGAAGGCCGGCTGAACGCCTGGGGCGGCAAGATCAGCCTGGGCGGCGTGGGTGTCGATGTGAATGTGTCCGAGGCCGTGGAAGCGGCCGGCCATGGCCGTTCCATCTGGATCGGCGAGAACGCCGTGCTCGACGTGGCGTCGCGCGCCGTCACGGCCACGGACGCGCAGGGCCGGCGCTACGGCAAGGTGGTCGATGGCGGCAGCATCGTCGTCGGCGGCGAGATCAACCATGCGCAGGGCAGCACGTCGGCGGTCAGCCTGTTCGTGGTCGTGTGCGACGGCGCCGTATTGGATGCTTCCGGCGCGCACGCGGTGCTGGACGTGAACGGCGCGGCCATCGACGTGGCCAGCGCGGGCGGCAGCATCGCGCTGGCGTCGAACAATGGCTTGTACCTCGACGGCCAGCTGCTGGCCAGGGCCGGCGGCGCGGGCGCGGCGGGCGGCACCCTGTCCGTGGCCACGGGCACGCCCGAATACAAGAAAACCCTGGCCACGACCAGGGTGCTGCAGGGACGCCAGCTGAGGTTGACGCAGCGGCAGGGCGCCAGCGACCTGGCCGATGGCGTGCATGCGCAGGATGCGGCGCCGCTGCTGCAGTACGGCCATGGCAGGTTTTCCGTGGAGCAGGTGGAAACGGGCGGTTTCGCCAACCTGGCCTTGCTCGGCGCCGCCTCCTTCGATGGCGATGTGTCGCTGAAGATGCAGCAGAGCTTCCAGCTGTACGGCGCGCCCGTGCTGTCACCGGGCAGTTCGCCCGGCGCGCGCATCAGCATCGCGGCGCCGTATGTGCGCCTGGCCAGCATCAAGCCTGCCGGGCGCGATTTCTATGTCACGCCAGGCAGTGCGGGAGCATCGCCCCTCGCCAGCCAGATCAGCATGGCGGGTGACCTGATCGACGTGCGCGGCATGGTCAATATCGTCGCAGACGACGTGCGCCTGACCAGCCGCGGCGACCTGCGTTTCCTGCTGTCGCCGCTGGGCTGGGATGGCAACCAGGCGACGACGGTGCTGTCCACGCCGGGCGACATGACCCTCAGTGCGGCCCAGCTGTATCCGGAGACGGGCGCCGGCGCCGCCGTGCGCGCCGGTTATGGCTTGATTGACGGTAAGTTTGGCTACAATCCCGCGCACCGGCTGAACATTGCACGCGCGAGCGACAGCGTGCCGGCCATGCCGTATTCCGCCTTCGGCTCGCTGGAGCTGGGTGCCGCGCATATCGAGCAGGGTGGCGTCGTGCGCGCGCCGCTGGGCCGCCTGTCGATTGGCGCGGCCGGCTATGACAATGACAAGAGCCTGACGGTGAATCTATTACCAGGTAGTATCACCTCCGTCAGCGGTGCCGGCCTGGTCATGCCGTACGGCGGTACCGTCGATGGCCAGGCCTGGAATGTGGACGGCAAGTTGGCCGCCTTCATGGGCGTGGGCGGCTTCAGTGCGCAGGGTGGCTTGCGCGTCGGCGTGGAAATGGCCGGCGTGGCCGTGGACGTGCGGCCGGGTGCGCTGCTCGACCTGTCCGGCGGCGGCGAACTGACGGGCGCCGGTTTCATCGCCGGCCGCGGCGGCTCCACCGATGCGCGCTATCATCCGCTGATGCAGGTGGGTGCGAATGGCGGCTTCGTCTTGCCGGGCCTGGCGACCAACCCTGTGTACGCCATCGTGCCCGGCGTGCAGGCGCCGCAATCGCCTTCGGGCGCAGACAAGGCGGCATCCGATGCGGCCGTGGGCCGGCAGGTGACGATAGGCAACGGCGTGCCGGGCTTGCCCGCCGGCACCTACACCCTGATGCCCTCGACCTATGCCTTGCTGCCGGGTGCCTTCCGCGTGGAACTCAACGGCCTGGCGACCCAGGGGAGCGCCGGTTCGCTGGCGCAACCGCTGCGCAATGGTTCCTGGGCCGCGCCCGGCACCCTGTCGATTGCCGGCACGGACATCCGCGCGCCGCTGGCCAGCCAGCTGATACTCACGCCGGCCAAGGTCTTGCGCACGTATTCCCAGTACAACGAAACAGGCTATGCCGCCTTCGCCCTGGCCGATGCGCAAACGCGCGGCATTCCCCGCGCGCAGCTGCCATCCGATGCGAAAACGCTCAAGCTGACCCTGGCGCAAGACGGCGGCCTGGACACATTCCAGTTCAAGGGCACGGGCAAGTTCGGCGCGGCCGAGGGCGGCTACGGCGGCACCGTGCTGCTGGGGTCGAGCAATGTCGCCAACGGCGAGATTGAAATCCTCGCCGATGGCGCGCCAGCCACCAGCGGCGCCGGGCAGGTCAGCGTGCGAGCCTCGAGCCTGAATAAGATCGGCGCGGCCCGCATTGTGGTAGGCAACACGCCTACGGTGACATATGGCCAGGGCGGCAATTACGTGAACTTCGGCGTCAACTCGGCGCGTGCCATCTATCTGCGCGCGGGCGCCGTGCTGTCGGCGCCCGAGGTATTCCTGGTGGCCCAGGACCCGGGCAATTACCAATTGGGCGATGGCGTGATCGATATCGCGCCTGGCGCGGGCATCAACACTGTGGGACGGGGCAAGGCCGCGTATGACGCCAACGACGGCTTCATCTACAAGAGCCGCGCGGACATGCACATGCTGGCCGCCTCGAACGGCTTGATGAACGTGGCGCCGGTCGGCGGTTCGGCGCGCGGTGGCATCCGCATCGGCGTGTGTGCCGACGCTTGCGCCGGCACAGGCACGGGCACAGCGAGCCTGTACTCGGAAGGCACTTTGCTGCTGTCGACGAATGGCAGGTTTGAACTGGACGACACGGCGCGCTACGGCACGCGCAACCTGAGCCTGTCCGTGGGCGCCATCAACATGGGCAGCAGCGAAGCGCTGGCGGCGGCGCAGGCCAACGGCACGCGTTCCAGCGGCCTGGCCATGAACCAGGGCGTGCTGGACCGCCTGCTGCGCGGCGATACCAGCACGGGTGCGCCGGCCCTGCAGGCGCTGATGCTGAGCGCGGCGGACGGCGTCAATTTCTACGGCGACGTGGTGCTCGACACCTACGACAAGGGCACGGGCAAATCCACGCTGGAACGCCTGGTGCTGACCACGCCCGCCATGTATGGCCAGGGCGGCGCCGATGCCGTGGCGACCATCCGCACGGCCAACCTGATCTGGGGCGGCGCCCTGTCGCCGGCTGGCAACGTGATCGCGCATGGCGCCGGCACGGGCAGCGGCACGCTGAACCTGGAAGCGGAGCGCATCGATTTCGGTTTCGGCCCATTCACGCAGCCGGCCGGCGTCGCCTCGTTCGACCGCCTGGCGCTGGGTTTTGCCAACGTCAACCTGAAAGCGTCGGGCCAGGTCACGGCCAACCACAAGGGCAGCCTGTCCGTCTACCAGGCGCAGGGCGCCTATGAAACGGGCAAGGGCTACCAGTACAGTGGCGGCAAGCTCAATATCATCACGCCGCTGCTGACGGGCGACGCCGGTTCCGCGCACAGCTACACGGCGGGCGGCGCGCTGACGGTAACGGCGCCGGCCGGCGTGGCGCCAGCGGTTCCCGTCAAGAATAACGCGGCGCTGGGCGCGCAGCTGGCGCTGAACGGCGACAGCGTGAGCGTGGCGACGGCCGTAGTATTGCCAAGCGGCAAGCTCACCGTCAGCGCGCGGCACGACATCACCCTGGCCGACGGCGCGCGCATCGACATGGCGGGCCGCAAGAGCACTTTTTTCGACGTGGATAAATACAGCTGGGGCGGCGACGTGACCCTGGACAGCCGCGCCGGCGATATCCGCGCAGCTAGCGGCAGCGTGATCGACCTGTCGGCCGAGCATAATCGCGCCGGCAGCCTGAAGGCCGTGGCCCTCGATGGCGCGGCCGGCATGGTGGACTTGCAGGGCAAGATCCTGGGCGGCGCCAGCGGCAGTTACGACGCGGGCGGCACCGTGGTGCCGTACAAGAAGGGCAGCGTGGACGTGCGCGCGCAAACCCTGGGCGCGGGCGGCACGCTGGACAGCCAGTTCGCGTCGCTGAACACGCGCCTGACGGAAGGCGGCGTGACGGGCGGGCGCAGCTTCCAGCTGAAGCAGGGCGACTTGACGATAGGCAATGAACTGAAGGCGGGCGAAGTGCAGGTGTCGGTCGACAACGGCCGCCTGACCGTGGCCGGCACGTTAGATGCCAGCGGCGAGCGCGTGGGCAGCATCCGCCTGGCCGGCAAGCATGGCGTCACCCTGGCCGGCAACGCCGTGCTCGACGCGCATGGCACGGTCTTGCGCGTCGACAGCTATGGCAAGATCATCGACAGCCCGAACCGGGCCACGGTGGAACTGAACGCGGGCGAAGGCATATTGGACCTGGCCGGCGGCGCGCAGATCGACCTGCGCCACGGCACGGCGGCCGTGGCCGGCAAGGGCAAGGGTGAATACGACGGCGCCGCGCGCGGCACGCTGGAACTGAGCGCGCCGCGCCTGGGCAGCGGCGGTTCCCGCACGGATGCGGACGCGGCCACCTTTGGCGATATCGCCATCGCCACCGGCGGCGGTTTTACCGTGCGCGGGGCGAAATCCATCGCCGTCAACGCCATGCAGCGCTATGACGACGCGGCCTACGCCACGGACCTGTCGGCCAGCGGACGGCCGTACCAGGTGATTAACCAGGCATATCTTGACAGCAAGCACGCGGACAGCACGGCCTTCATCGATGCGGCGCTGGCGAATACGAACTTGCGCAATATTAAACTGGCTGGCTTGACCACGGCCGCGTATGCCGATGCGCTGCACTTGCGCCCCGGCGTCGATATCGTCAGCAAGACGCCGGACGGCGACCTGGTGGTGCAGGGCGACCTGGACCTCTCAGGCATGCGCTACGCCAGCCTGAATCCGCGCTTTCAAGCAAGCAATGTGCGCGGCTCGGGCGAGGTGGGCAGCCTGCTGCTGCGCGCCGGCGGCGATCTGAGCATTTACGGCAGCATCAACGACGGTTTCGCGCCGCCGCCCGCCACCAAGGATGACAAAGGCTGGATATTGCTGCCGGGGCGTGACTTCAATGGCAGCGACGTCATCGTGCCGGGCCAGGGCGTGACCGTGGCCGATGGAACGCTGTTCCCGGGCGGGATCGCGCTCAATTACGATGTGCCCCTCAAGGCCTTCTATCTGGACGCAAATACGCGCCTGCCCGTGGCCATGACTCTGGACCAGGTTGTCACCTTGCCGGCCGGCACGGTGCTGGCGGCCGCCGTGCGCGACAGCGCCGGCAATATCGTCCATGCGGCCGGCACTCTGCTGGCCACGCAACAGACTTTTGCCGCCGGCATGCGCTTTGACGCCGGCAGCGTGCTGGCGCAAATGGTCAAGGTGCGGGCCATGACCTGGCCCAAGGGCGTGCCCTTGCCCGGCGTGGCGGGCGAACGCTCGGTGTTCGCACTGAATGGCAACCTGGCGCTGGCCGTGGGTGCGCTGATCCCGTCCGGCACCGACGTCAAGCTGATGGCCGGCGTGGACGCCATCGAGCTGCGCCCGGACGTGGCGGGCAGCCAGGGCAAGCTGTGGGCCATCGCGCCCATGCTGGCTGAAGGCTCGCAAGCATGGGGCATGCGCCTGGTGGCCGGCGCCGACCTCGATGCGGCCGACACGCGCAGCGTGCAGGCGCATCCCGCCCACGGCACGTTGCGTCTGGCCGACAGCCACTACGGCATGTATGGCATCCTCGTGCCACCGAAGGGCGTGCAGTACTGGAGCCAGGCGGCTGCGGATCTGGGCATCGAGGGCATCGTGGCCGGTGAAATCATCACCGACGAGTTCCTCAGCAACTTCGGTACCAATATCGTGGACTTTTGTGCTGGCGATCCGACCATGTGCGTGCTGAAGGTGGCCTATGTGTGGACCAGGGTCGGCGCGGAAGAGTTCGCCGACCCGAGCGTGAAGGCGGGCGACGTGGTCGACCTTGCCGGACTGGGCTGGCCTACCCTGTGCGAGGAAAATCCCAGCTGGTGCGGCACCTCCAGCCCCAGCTACAATTACAAGCCGTCCAGCCTGCGCTACAGCGTGCTGCGCACGGGCACGGGCGACCTGGACCTGGTCAGCGGCGGCGACTTGCGCATGGACAGCCTGTATGGCGTGTACACGGCCGGTATGTCGTCTACGCCGACCTCCGCAGGCGACCCGTTCAACTTGCCACGCTCGCGCAATGCCGACGGCACGGTGCTGGCCAACCCCGATGGCGCGCATGAACACCTGGTCAACGGCGGCGCCGACAGCATTTACCGCGCTTGGTATCCAGACCAGGGCGGCAATCTGCTGCTGAAGGTGGCCGGTGACTTGAGCGGCTCGCTGCTCGACGCGGCCAGTTCCAGCAACGAGCGTCCCGTCAGCAAGGATGGCATGGCTGACTCGGTGGCAGTGGGCAACTGGCTGTGGCGCCAGGGCAGCGGTGGCGTCGCCACAGGCGGTCCGGCCCAGCCGACGGCGTGGTGGATCAATTTCGGCAGCTACGTGGGCCGCGATACCCTGGCCGACACCGTGCTGGGCTTTACGGGTTTCGGCACCCTGGGCGGCGGCAATGTGCGCGCCGACGTGGCGGGCGATGCGGGCGTGCTGGCGCCGCTGACTGGCAATACGTATAACGCCAGCATCAATCCCCGTTCCCAGGGTTTGCTGCTGGCCGTGGGCGGCACGGGCCGCGTGCAGGCCGACGGCGGCCTGCTGCTGACGGGCGGCGGCGACCTGGATCTGCGCGTGGGCGGCGCCCTCAATCCCGCCGGCAAGGCTGGTGGCGGCCACATGAATGGCGCGCTGGTCGACTTGCGTGGCCATGCGGAAACGTTGGCCACGCAGCTGGGCAGCGTGGCGCTGCAATATGGTACGCAAGCCACCGATCACGTGCCGCTGGAAACGCGGGCCTTCGATGCCTTCCGCGCCACGCGCGCGTCGCCCCGGGGCGGCATGACGCTGGTGCCGGGCGATGCCACGTTCAGCGTGGCGACGCTGGGCGACCAGGTAGTGCAGGATGTGGCCGACCCCGGCCGCGTGACCCCGTTCAATGCCACGCCGTTCACCGGCGCGGCGGGCGAGCAGGGCTTTGGCTACAGCTGGTTCAGCCTGTGGACGCCGCGCACGGCGCTCGACCTGTTCTCCGCCGGCGGCAACATGACGCCTGTGACGGCGCCGGTCGGCACGGCCACGGACCTGGCGATCGTCTATCCCTCCATCGTGCGGGCCGCGGCCGCGCATGGCAGTTTGTACTACGGCAAGGCGATTGGCAGCACGAATACCGTCCGCGAATATGACGCCCCCCTGCTGCTGGCACCGTCGGGCTATGCCCAGTTGCAATGGCTGGCCAGTGACTCCATCTATGCGGGCGGCTTTGCCATCAGCCAGTCCGGCGCTGCCGCCGACAGCATCGCGACGCCGTTCAAGCCTGGCTTCACGGGCTGGGATATCAAGCCTTACGTGAGCAGTCCCCTGGCTACCAATGTCTCAAGCACGGGGACGCCGGCAACGAAATGGAACTTCCCGCTGTTTGCCTTCGGCCCCAATTCCTCGGCCGGCCCCGCCAACAGCGGCACGCAGGTGGCCCGTATCTATGCCGTCACGGGCGACCTGGTGGGAGTGAATAGCGGCCGCATCATCGAATTTTTTGACGCCAGGCATGCGGGCATCACCTGGTATGAGGGTGGCCAACCCGTGTGGATGAAGGCTGGACGCGATATCGTCGGCAGCGGCACGGCGCAGCTGGAAGCCATTGAGGGCAGTGCCAGCAACAGCGACATGAGCTTCAGGAATATCAGCAACCTGGTCGTGCACAACAATGCATATGACGTGTCGGTGGTGTCGGCCGGGCGCGATATCCTGAACAGCTCCTTCAACGTGGCCGGCCCCGGCACGCTCGACATCAGCGCCGGGCGTAATATATTGATGCAGGACAAGGGCAGCGTCGTCAGCCTCGGCCCCATCGTGCAGGGTGACAAGCGTCCGGGCGCCGGCATCGCCATGCAGGCAGGCGTGGGCGCGGCCGGTCTCGATTACCTGCGCTTCGTCAAGCCTTACCTGGACCCGGCCAACGTGGCAAAGACGGGCGTGCCGCTGGCTGAGCAGGCCGGCAAGGTGGTGAAATCGTACGAAACCGAATTGGTGACCTGGCTAGTCGAGCGCTACGGCTTCAAGGGCACGCCCGCCGAAGCGCAAGCCTTCTATCTGGCCTTGCCCGAGCCGCAGCAGCGCGTGTTTGCCCGCGATGTGTATTTTGCGGAACTGAAGGCGGGCGGGCGCGAGTACAACGACTGGGACAGCGCGCGCTATGGCAGCTTTTTGCGCAGCCGCAATGCCATCGCGGCCCTCGCGCCGGCCACGGACGCCAGCGGCAAGACGATTGCCTATGCGGGCGACATCGTCATGTACCGCGGCCTGTACGGGGTGCGCAATGAGAACGAGCAACGCTGGTATTACTACCCCCGCAGCGGCTACGTGCACACCAACTTCGGCGGCGACATTCAACTGCTGACGCCGGGTGGCAAGCAGGTGTTCGGCATCGAAGGCGAAGCGCCGCCATCGACCTCGGGCGTCATGACCAAGGGCGGCGGGAATATCGAGCTGTTCTCACACGGCAGCATCCTGCTGGGCCAGAGCCGCGTCATGACGACGTTTGGCGGCGATATCCTGGGCTGGTCGTCGCAGGGCGACATCAACGCGGGCCGTGGTTCGAAGTCGACCATCGTCTACACGCCGCCCAAGCGCGTGTATGACAACTGGGGCAACGTGACCCTGTCGTCCGACGTGCCGAGCACGGGCGCCGGGATCGCCACCCTGGCGCCGATCGCGGAAGTGCCGGCCGGCGACGTGGACTTGCTGGCGCCGCTGGGCACCATCGACGCGGGCGAGGCGGGCATCCGCGTCTCGGGCAGCGTCAACCTGGCCGCGCTGACGGTGATGAATGCGGCGAACATCCAGGTCAAGGGCGAATCCAGGGGCATGCCGACGGTGGCGTCCGTCAACGTGGCCGCCATGACCAACGCCAGCGCGGCCGCCACGCAGGCCACGACAGCGGCGCAGGAGGTGGTGCAGCGCGAACGCGCCGCCACCCGTTCGGCGCAGCCATCGGTGTTTACGGTGCGCGTGCTGGGTTTTGGCAGCGACGCGCCGACCGACAGCGCGCAAGCCACCCCGGCAGACGGCGCACGCATCGAGGCGGCCGACTACAACCCGCGCAGCGCCGTGCGCGTGCTGGGCCTGGGCCCGCTACCGGAATCGGCCACGCGCCAGCTGACGGCGCAAGAGCGCAGCAGGTTGTCGCCATGATGGCCCGCCTGGCTGAACCTTTGCCCATGCGCTTGGCCGGTGCCATGGGGCCTGCAGGCATGGCCCGGTACCGGCCCGCCATCCGACCCCGTTTGCGGGCGGCCAACGACGTGGCGCCCTTGTCCGCTGCAGCGCCAGGGCAGGGCGCCCAGCTGCAGGCGGTGTTGGAAAGCAATTACCGGAGCCTGCACCGGCGCCTGACGCGCCACCTCGGTTGCGCCGAACTGGCCAGCGACAGCCTGCACGACGCCTGGCTGCGCCTGGGCGCGCTGGCGGCCGGGGACGGCGCGGCGCTGGCGCACAGCCCCGTCACCTATGTGTTTCGCGTGGCCTGCAATGCGGCCATGGACAGCCTGCGCCGCAACCGCGCCTGGCTGTATGCGGACGAGGGCGATGGGGACGGCGCCGCCGTCCTCGTCGATATCCTCGCCGATACGGCGGCGGGGCCGGAACGCCTGGCCGAACTGCAGGCCGATGTGCGCCGGCTGGCGCAGGCCGTCGCGTTGCTGCCGCGGCGCCACCAGCAAGTGCTCGAAGCGCTGCGCGTGGATGAGCTGACCCGCCAGCAGGTGGCCGAGCGGCATGACATGTCGCTGCGCAATGTCGATACGGCCTTGCGCCAGGCGCTCGACCACTGCGCGCGCCACACGGGCCATGCGGCGCTGGGCGGCGCCGGCACGACCCGGCGCAGTCTTAGGCTGAAGGTACGTTCGCGTACAGACGCGTAGGAATCCGGCCGTCAGACTGGTGCTTCGGGCCTGCATGCGCCCACCCAGCCAGTTTACAGCCAGGAGGAAGCGCGACATGACAGAGATCAATCCAATCAATGCCGGCAGGCGCGGCGTGCTGATCGCCGGCGCGTTGTCGGCCACGGCCGTGGCGGTTCCCGGCGTGGCGGGAGCGGCGGAAGCGGTCAACACGGCCAGTGTTTCTCCGCCGCCGGTGTTGATGAAAGTCAACCTGGACATCAACGGCCAACGCCGCAGCCTGGAACTCGACACGCGCACCAGCCTGCTCGACGCCTTGCGCGAACACCTGCAGCTGACGGGCACCAAAAAGGGTTGCGACCACGGCCAGTGCGGCGCCTGCACGGTGATCCTCGACGGCCAGCGCATCAATGCCTGCCTCACTCTTGCCGTGATGCATGACGGCGCCCGCATCACCACCATCGAGGGGCTGGGCACGCCCGACAAGCTGCACCCGATGCAGGCCGCCTTTATCGCGCATGACGGCTTTCAATGCGGCTACTGCACGCCGGGGCAGATCTGCTCGGCCGTCGCCGCGCTGGCAGAGATCCGTCAGGGCATCCCCAGCCACGTCAGCGCGGACTTGAACGCGGCCCCCTCGGTGACGCCGGAAGAATTGCGCGAACGCATGAGCGGCAACCTGTGCCGCTGCGGCGCGTATTCCAACATCATCGAAGCCATCACCGAGGTGGCGGGGAGGCCCGCATGAGAGTATTCAGCTACCAGAAGGCGGCCACGCCGGCCGAGGCGGCGGCCGCCGCCTTGCACACGCCGGGCGCGCGCTTCATCGCGGGCGGCACGAATCTGCTCGATCTGATGAAACTGGAAATCGAAACGCCCGCGCATTTGATCGACGTGAATGGCCTCGCGCTCGATACGGTGGAAGCCACAAAGGATGGCGGCTTGCGCATCGGCGCCCTGGTGCGCAACACGGCGCTGGCCGCGCACGCCACAGTGCGCCGCGATTACGCGGTGCTGTCGCGCGCCTTGCTGGCCGGCGCCTCGGCGCAACTGCGCAACAAGGCGACGACGGCCGGCAACTTGCTGCAGCGCACGCGCTGCCCCTACTTTTATGATACGAACCAGGCGTGCAACAAGCGCGTGCCGGGCAGCGGCTGCTCGGCCATCGGCGGCTTCAGCCGGCCGCTGGCCATCCTGGGCGGCAGCGAGGCCTGCATCGCCACGCACCCGAGCGACATGGCCGTGGCCATGCGCGTGCTCGACGCCGGCATCGATACGGTACGGGCCGACGGCAGCACGCGCAGCATCCCCATCGCCGATTTTTACCGCTTGCCGGGCAACACGCCGCAGCTGGAAACCGTGCTGCAGCCGGGTGAACTGATCACCAGCGTGACCTTGCCCCGGCCTATCGGCGGCACGCACGTCTATCGCAAGGTGCGCGACCGCGCCTCGTATGCGTTCGCGCTGGTGTCGGTGGCCGCCATCATCTTGCCCAACGGCACGGGCCGACTGGCCCTGGGCGGCGTCGCGCCGCAGCCGTGGCGAATTTCTAGCGCCGAGCAGGCGATGCCGAATGGCGCGGCCGCCGTCAGCGAGCGCCTGCTGGCCGGCGCCCATCCCACTGCCGACAACGGCTTCAAGCTGATCCTGGCGCAGCGCACGATTGCCGCCGTGCTGGCGCCAGCACCCGACCAGAAAGGCTAGGGCCATGAAATTCACGACACCCGCCACGACGAACCCCATCGACCAGTTGAAAGTCGTGGGCCGCCCCACGGACCGCATCGACGGCCCCCTGAAAACCACGGGCACGGCGCCGTACGCGTATGAACAACACACCGCCGCGCCGCACGCCGCCTACGGTTACGTCGTCGGCGCGGCGATTGCCAAAGGGCGCATCGTCTCGCTTGACACCAGCGCGGCGCGCCGCGCGCCGGGGGTGCTGGCCGTGGTGACGGCGCAATCGGCAGGCAAGCTGGGCAAAGGCAAGATGAACACGGCGCATCTGCTCGGTGGCCCGGACATTCAACATTACCACCAGGCCATCGCGCTGGTGGTGGCGGACACCTTCGAGCAGGCGCGCTCGGCCGCGCAGTTGCTTGACGTCAAGTATGTCGAGCAGCCGGGCGCCTTCGACCTGGCCAAGGCAAAAAACTCGGCGAGCAAGCCGAAGGATGGCAAGCCCGACAGCAAGACGGGCAATTTCGCCAGCGCGTATGCGAATGCCCCCGTGCGCCTGGACGCCAGCTACACGACGCCCGACCAGTCGCACGCCATGATGGAGCCGCACGCCTCGATTGCCGCCTGGGAAGGCGATACATTGACGCTGTGGACGGCGAACCAGATGGTGGACTGGGGCCGGGGCGACCTGGCCCGCACTTTGGGACTGCCGAAAGAGCAGGTGCGCATCGTCTCGCCCTACATCGGCGGCGGTTTCGGCGGCAAGCTGTTCGTGCGCGCGGAAGCCTTGCTGGCGGCGCTGGGCGCGCGCGCGGCGCAGCGGCCCGTCAAGGTGGCCCTGACGCGGCCCCTGATGTTCAACAACACGACGCACCGGCCCGCCACCATCCAGCGCCTGCGCCTCGGCGCCACGCGCGACGGCAAGATCACGGCCATCGGCCATGAATCGTGGTCGGGCGACTTGAAAGGGGGGCAGCCGGAAACGGCCGTGATGCAGACGCGGCTGCTGTACGCGGGGCAGCACCGCATGACGGCCATGCGCCTGGCCGTACTCGATTTGCCGGAAGGCAACGCCATGCGCGCGCCGGGCGAGGCGCCGGGGCTGATGGCGCTGGAAATCGCCATGGACGAGCTGGCGGAGAAATTGAACATGGACCCCATCGTCTTGCGCATCCTGAACGACACGAAAGTGGACCCGGAAAAACCGGGCAGACCGTTTTCCCAGCGCCGCCTGATCGACTGCCTGCGCACGGGCGCCGTGGAATTCGGCTGGAAAGAGCGGCAAGCGCGGCCCGGCACGCGGCGCGACGGCCGCTGGCTGGTGGGCATGGGCGTGGCGGCCGCCTTGCGCAACAACCTCGTCATGCAGTCCGCCGCCAGGGTGCGCCTGGACGGTGACGGCATCGTCACCGTCGAGACCGACATGACGGACATCGGCACGGGCAGCTACACCATCATCGCGCAGACGGCGGCGGAAATGCTGGGCGTGACCTTGAAGCGGGTCGTCGTGCGCCTGGGCGACTCGGATTTCCCCGTCTCGGCCGGTTCGGGTGGGCAGTGGGGCGGCAACAGCTCGACGGCCGGCGTGTACGCCGCCTGCGTGCGCCTGCGCCAGGCCATCGCCGGCAAGCTGGGCTTCGATGAGAAGGAAGCGCGTTTTTCCGATGGGCAAGTCAGCCAGGGTGAACGCAGCGTACCGCTGGCGGCGGCAGCCGCGCATGGCGACGTCGTCGCGGAAGACCATATGGAATACGGCGATCTCGACAAGAAATTCCAGCAATCGACATTCGGCGCACATTTTGTCGAGGTGGGCGTGGACGTCGACACGGGCGAAGTGCGCGTGCGGCGTATGCTGGCCGTGTGCGCGGCCGGCCGCATCCTGAACCCGAAGGCGGCGCGCAGCCAGGTGATCGGCGCCATGACCATGGGCGTGGGCGCGGCCCTGATGGAAGAACTGGTGGTCGACCGGCGCCGTGGCTTCTTCGTCAACCACGACCTGGCCGGCTACGAAGTACCCGTGCATGCGGACATTCCGCACCAGGACGTCATTTTTCTCGATGAAACGGACCCCATGTCCTCGCCCATGAAAGCCAAGGGCGTGGGCGAGCTGGGCATTTGCGGCGTGGCGGCCGCGATCGCCAATGCCGTCTACAATGCCACGGGCGTACGCGTGCGCGACTATCCGCTGACCCTGGACAAGCTGCTGCGGGGGCTTCCCGAGCTCGCCTAGCCACCTTGCGCGTGACAATGCGTGTATTTTTGGTAATTTTCAAGTGCTATGCTCGGAACGCATGTTGCGGGGCAAGTTCCCGACCCGCAAGGTCATGCGCCAGGAGAATGCATGAACAGATCATCAATGCCGCCACGTATCCTCATCGTCGATGACGAGCTGGCGCACATGCGCGCGCTGTGCGACACCTTGCGGGGACAGGCCTACGACACGACGGGGCTCGTTTCGGGCGAGGCGGCGCTGTCCCTGCTGGCCGTCGAATCGTTCGACCTGCTGCTGGTCGACCTGATGATGCCGGGCATGAACGGCATTGCCGTGGTGGAAGCGGCGCGGCAGATCGATGCGGACCTGGCCTGCATCATCATGACGGGCGAAGGCACGATCGCCTCGGCCGTGCAGGCCATGCAGGCGGGTGCGCTCGATTATGTCGTCAAGCCGTTCAAGGTGTCGGGCATTTTGCTGATACTGGCGCGCGCGCTGGAGACGCGCCAGCTGCGCATCGCCAATGCGCGCCTGGAATTGCTACTGCGCCAGCACACGGACGAACTCGACGCGATGAACCAGGATTTGCAGCTGGCGCGCGAAGTGGCCGAGCGGGCGAACCAGGAAAAGACCAATTTCCTGTCCAGCATGAGTCACGAGCTGCGCACGCCGCTCAACGCCATCCTGGGCTTTTCGCAGATGCTGATGTCCGATTCCATCCCCTCGACGGCGCAGGAAAAGAAAATCTTTGCCTCGCACATCTTCGGCGCGGGCCGGCACCTGTTGACTTTGATCAACGATATTCTCGATATCGCCAAAATCGAGTCGGGCAATATGTCGCTGTCGATGGAGCCCGTGGACCTGGCCGGCATCTACCACGAATGCTGGCAAATGATGGAACCGCTGGCGCGCAAGCGCGGCATCACCTTGACGTTCGTCGAGGCGGTCGGCTTGCATGTGCTGGCCGACCGTACGCGCCTCAAGCAGGTACTGCTCAACTTGCTGTCGAACGCCGTCAAGTACAACCGCGAACAGGGCGAAATCCACGTCGATTGCCAGCCCGTCGATGCACGGCAGTTGCGCCTGTCCGTGCGCGACACGGGCGGCGGGTTGAGCGCCGCGCAGCTCGAAGCGCTGTTCCAGCCCTTCAACCGCCTGGGACGCGATGCGCGCGACGAGGAAGGCACGGGCCTGGGGCTGGTGGTCAGCAAGCGCCTGGCCGAAGCCATGCAGGCCAGGCTGGGCGTGGCCAGCACGCCCGGACGCGGCAGCACCTTCTGGCTCGATATCGCCAGTTGCCCAGCGCGCCAGCCGCTGCAGGAAAGTGCGCCCCTGTCCGCCATTGCCCGGCCCGCGGAACCGGTACGGCTGCCGGACCGCAAGACGCTGCTGTATGTGGAAGACAATCCCCTGAATCTGGCCCTGGTGGCGGGCCTGATCCATTTTCGCCCCGACCTCGACCTGCTGTCGGCCGGCGACGGCCAGACGGGCCTGGACCTGGCGCGCCGCCACCTGCCGAAGCTGATACTGATGGACAGCGACCTGCCCGACATCAGCGGCACGCAAGTCATGCAGCTGCTGCGCGCCGACGCCCGCACCGCGCATATTCCCGTCATCGCGCTGACGGCCGTGGCCGGGCCGGGCGATATCCGCCAGGGACTGGCGGCGGGCTTTTACCGCTACCTCACCAAGCCGCTCGACGTGCTGGCGTTTTCCGAGGCCGTCAACAGCGCGCTGGAGTCGGCCACGGCGCAGCGCAGCGCATGAACGGCGCGGCGCCGGTGCGACGGGCGATCTGGCTGACGGCCATCGCGCTGTTGCTGGCGCTGGCCGCGGCAGCCATCTGGCGGCTCAATGCCCGGCCCGCTGCGCCGCCCGTCCCGGTGGAAGTGCTGCGCCTGGCCGTGAATGCGGAATACGTGGGCAGCTGCCCCGTACTGGCCGCGCGCGCACACGGTTATTTCGCGCGCGAGGGCATCGACGCGCGGCTGCAACCATATTCGTCGGGCAAGGCGTCGTTGGAAGCCGTGCTGCAGGGCAGGGCCGACCTGGGCACCGTGTCCGACATCCCCGTGGTGCTGGCCAGCCTCAAAAACCAGTCCGTCGTCATCATCGCCAGCATCTTCGAGGCCGAGCGCGACCACGGCATCGTGGGACGCCTGGACCGCGGCGTGTCCACGCCCGCCAGCCTGAAGGGCAAGCGCATCGGCGTGACCCTGGGCACCTCGGGCCATTTCACGCTGGACGCTTTCCTGAACCGCCAGAAGCTGCTGCCCGCTGAGGTCACCTTGCGCAACTACGCGCCGGACCAGCTGGCCGGTGCGCTGGCGCGCGGCGAGGTCGACGCGGCGGCCGGCTGGGAACCCTTCCTGACGGGCATGACGCATGCCATCGCGGGCAAGGCGGCCATCTTTTATGGCGAGGACGTGTATGCGGGCCTGTTCAATGTGGCCGGCACGGGCGACTTTGTGCGCAGCCACCCGGCGACGATGCGCAAGGTGCTGCGCGCGCTGCTGGCCGGCGCGCGCTTTTGCCGCGACGAGCCCGACGCCGCGCGCGCCCTGTTTACCACGGCGTCGGCCGGCGAGGCGGCACGCCTGCAGGCGGCCTGGCACGGTTATCAGTTCGGCATCGTGCTCGACCAAGGTTTGCTGCTGGCGCTGGAAGACGAGGCGCGCTGGGCCATCAAGAACCGGCTGGCCGGCAGCGGCGACATGCCGAACTTCCTCGATGCCGTCTACCTGGACGGCCTGGAAGCCGTGGCGCCATCGGCCATGACGGTCATTCATTGAGAAAGCCACCGTGAAAATCGTAACGCGCTTCAAGCTGGCCGAACTGTTTTGCGTGCTGCTGGTGGCCATCATCGTCGCCGTGCTGTTCTCCACCACCATGGCGATGCAGCGCGAACTGGCGAAGAACAAGGCCGCAGGCGATATCCTGCAAGCCGTCACGTCGCTGCGCTACCTGTCGATCGAATATGCGCTGCACCATGGCGCGCGCACGCGGGCCCAGTGGCAGCTGCGCAGCGAATCGCTGGCCACGGGCTTGCTGGCCAACCCTGCCTTCAGCACCGGCGAGGAGCGCGCGCTGCTGCGCGAATTGCAGGGCGACCTGGCCGGCGTGGGGACCCTGTTCGAGCTGTTTGTGGCGAATCACCGGGAACTGGGGCAGGACCCGCAGCGGCGCGAGGTGCTGGGCGAACTGGAGTCGCGCCTGTCCGGCCAGATCATGGGCAAGGTGCAGGGCATGATCTCGGACGCGATGCGGCTGTCGGAATTGAGCCGCCAAGGCGTGCTCGATGCGCAGCAGCGGGCCAATGTCGCCGTGATGCTGTTTGGCGGCATGATCATCGCCCTGGTGGCCGGCCTGATCTATTTCACCATGACCAGCGTCACGGGACCGCTGGAAAAGCTGCGCCAGGGCACCCTGATCGTCGGCGCCGGCAAGCTCGATTTTGCGCTCGGCGTGCACACCAGGAATGAGATCGGCGACCTGGCGCGCGCCTTCGACGGCATGACGGAAAAGCTGCGCCGCACCACCGTCTCGCGCGATGAGCTGGCGCACACGAATGCCGCCCTGGAAACGCAGATCGCCGAGCGCCAACTGGCCGAGCGCAAGGTGCACGAGCAGCTCGAGCGCCTGAACCTGCTGCAGCAGATCACGCGCTCGATCGGCGAGCGGCAGGACTTGCGCAGCATCTTCCAGGTGGTGGTGCGCAGCCTGGAAGACCAGTTGCCCATCGATTTCAGCTGCATCTGCCTGTACGAACCGTCGCAGCACGCGCTGCAGGTGACGTGCGTGGGCGTGCGCAGCGAGGCGCTGGCGCAGTCGTTCATGATGGGCGAGCAGGCGCACATCCCCATCGACGAGAATGGCCTGTCGAGCTGCGTGCGCGGCAAGCTCGTGTATGAAGCCGACATCGCCGAAGTGGCGTTTCCGTTTCCGCAGCGGCTGGCGCAAGGGGGGCTGCGCGCCCTCGTCATGGCGCCCCTGCTGGCCGAGAATACGGTGTTCGGCATCCTGATCGTGGCGCGCCATGCCGCGCACAGCTTTACCAGCGGCGAATGCGAATTCCTCAGCCAGCTGAGCGAGCATGTGGCGCTGGCCGCCAACCAGGCGCAGCTCTACGGCGCGCTGCAGCGCGCGTATGACGACTTACGCCAGACGCAGCAGTCGGTGATGCAGCAGGAGCGCCTGCGCGCGCTGGGACAGATGGCCAGCGGCATTGCGCACGACATCAATAATGCCATTTCGCCCGTGGCCCTGTACACGGAATCGCTGCTGGAGACGGAAACCAATCTCAGTCCGCAGGGCCGGCATTGCCTGGAAGTCATCGAGCGCGCCATCGACGACGTGGCCGCCACCGTGGCGCGCATGCGTGAATTCTACCGCCAGCGCGAACCGCAGGTGGCGCTGTCGCCCATCGACGCCAACCTGGTGGTGCAACAGGTGCTGGACCTGACGCGCGCGCGCTGGAGCGACATGCCGCAGCAGCGCGGCATCGTCATCGCCCTGCGCACGGAGCTGGCGGACGGCTTGCCCATGCTGCCCTGCAGCGTGGGCGAAATCCGCGAAGCGCTGACCAACCTGGTCTTCAACGCCGTCGACGCCATGCCGGAAGGCGGCACCCTGAGCGTGCGCACCAGTTGCGCCGGCGCAGCGGGAGAGGCGCGGCAGGTGCGCATCGAGGTGGGCGACACGGGCATCGGCATGGACGACAATACCCGCCGCCGCTGCCTGGAGCCGTTTTTTACCACCAAGGGCGAGCGTGGCACGGGCCTGGGCCTGGCCATGGTGTACGGCATGATGGAGCGCCACGGCGCCAGCATCGACATCGTCACGGCGCCGGGGCAGGGCACGGCGGTGCGCCTGGATTTTCCCGCCTGCGCCGCGGACGAAAGGGAGGATGCGCCCGACACGGCCCACGTGGTGCCACCGCGCCTGCGCATCCTGGTGGTGGACGACGACCCGATGGTGCTCAAGTCGCTGCGCGACATCCTGGAAATCGATGGCCACGAGGTGGTGTCGGCCGATGGAGGCCAGGCCGGCATCGACTGCTTCCAGGCCGCATACGAGCGGCATGAATACTTCGCCGTGGTCATCACGGACCTGGGCATGCCCCACGTGGACGGGCGCAAGGTGGCCAGCGCGGTGCGCCAGTGCTCGCCGGCCACGCCCATCATCATGCTCACGGGCTGGGGCCAGCGCCTGGCGGCCGACAGCGACTACCCCGAACACGTCGACTGCGTGCTGGGCAAGCCGCCCCGGCTGAAGGAATTGCGGCGCGCCTTGAATGCGGTCATGTCGACGGCCTAGCCTGCCGCGGCATCTCTCATCGCTGAAAAAACCAGCCAGGACCAGCTGACTCGTCGAGCACGGCGCCTGCCTGTCCAGGCAGCAAATGGCGCACGACCTGGTATTTATCCGCAGCGATTACGTTTTCATACCGGGCAATAAGCTGCTCGGCATCTTCGGCATACCCTTCGGTGCCCGGGACAGAGGATGAATGCATGTGATGGCGGATGTCAAATTGGGGTGATATTGACTGGATAATACCGCTATTTCTCAAGGTCCGGTCTTCGCCCCATGATGCCTGGGCGCCAGCGATATCCGGGCTGCCAGGATAACTTTGCCGAGTCTGTCGATGCCGTCAACAAGATGACGGACATGGATGCCTGCCGCGCCATCGACGGCGCGCGCTGGCAAACCGCACGAGATAAAATTGCCATATGGAAATATTTAATATATTATCTTTTATGGCAATATTAGTTATGTTGAATTAACTAATGTTTCGATGAAACCTACTTTGAATCTGGATTTCTTGTGCGTAAAGATAGTGTGCGTGGTGTATTGAGTGTCTTGCTGGCTGCCGCCAGCGTGAGTGCCTGGGCGGCCGGGGCCGGTGACGAAGTCGTGGCGAAGCAGGCGGTGGAAACCCCGGTGGCGCAGCCTGTCGTCGCGGAAGCGGCCGCCGTGCTCACGGTTGCGAAACTGAGCCTGATATCGTCGGGCGAGCAGATGGTGGTGGACTACGGCACCAGTGGCAGCGCGCAAGAGTGCAAGGACTTCACGCCGGTGGGCAAGGTGTATGACGCCACGACCTTGCGCGAAAAATTGTTGCCGTTTATCTCGAAGATGGTCGAGCGTTCGCGGCGCATGACGGGCGTGCTGCCGGAAGTGGAGAAGACGCTGACGGCGGGCGCACCGGTCTGGGTGCAGGCTTACGCCGACTGGCCGGCCGAACACGGCTTGCGTGCCGGTTCCTGCGGCCCGCTGACCTTGCAGTTGACGCCGGAAGCGGGCAAGAAATATCAGGTGGAATTCCACTTCCTGGGTGAAAACAAGTGCAAGCAGGTGCTGTTCGATGTGACGGATCCGGCGGCCAAGCAGGAAATCGAGGCGCCCGTTACCGCGGCCTGCACGGCGCCGAAAAAATCGCTGTTCGGCCTGTTTTAAGCTTCGTTGCGGGCGACGCTGGCCAACTTAACAGAATGATAGTTTCGTTCCGCTATACTGACGGCCCGACATCGTAGCCCGAAAATTATCATGGACTTGAGTACCCACGCCGCCGTCGTCAATTGCGAAGCGTATCGCGATGGCAGGAAGATCGCCCATTTCGACATCGACAAGGTGGGCGACTTCCTCGGCGACCCCGATTGTTTCGTGTGGATAGGCCTGGCCGGTCCCGATGGCATCGCCATGCAGGCGCTGGAGTCCGCTTTTGGCTTGCACGAACTGGCCGTCGAGGATGCGCAGGGCGCGCACGAGCGTCCCAAGCTGGAAGAGTACGGCGACACGCTGTTCATGGTGATGCACACGGCTACCCTGGACGGCGGCGCCATCGTGTACGGCGAAACCCACGTCTTTCTCGGACCCCGCTTTATCATCACGGTGCGCCATGGCGCCTCGGCCGGTTATGCAAAGTTGCGTGAGCGCAAGGAAAGCGTGCCCGAGAAACTGGCCAGAGGCCCTGGCTACGTGCTGTATTCCATCATCGACTTCATCGTCGACCAGTACCAGCCCTGCATCGACCATTTGCAGTCGCGCTTCCAGCACTACGAGCTGCAGCTGTTCCAGCCCAGTCTCTCCGAAGACAAGCTGCAGGATTTCTACCAGCTCAAGACGGAACTGCTCAAGCTCGACGCGGCCGTCAATCCCCTGCACGACATCTGCACCCAGCTGATTCGCTTCCATGGCGACATCGTGCCCAAGGAAAACCGCATCTATTACCGCGACATCCTCGACCACGTCAAACGCGTCACGCACACGGCGGGGCAGATGCGCGAGCTGGTCAATTCGGCCATGCAGGTGGCGCTGGGACAAATCTCGATCCGCCAGAACGAGGTGGTCAAGCGCCTGGCCGCCTGGGCCGCCATCCTGGCCGTGCCCACCATGGTCTTCAGCCTGTACGGCATGAACTTCGAATTCATGCCGGAACTGAAGTGGCGCGGCAGCTATCCGGCCGTCATCGTCGTCATCATCGCCGGCTGCTACTGGCTGCACCGGCGCCTGAAGCGCGAGGGCTGGCTGTAGCCGGCAGGCCCGCCGCGTGGCCGAAGGGCGGTGCCCGTTACAGCATGCGCTGGAAGACGCCGTCCTTGTCCAGCAGCAGATGCTTGAGGCCGGCAAGGGCGTGCAGGACGATCAGGGCGGCCAGGGTCCAGGCGCCCAGTTCGTGCAGTCCGAAGCATTGTTCGGCCAGCGCGTGGTCGGGCACGAACCAGCGCGGCAGGGCCAGGCCGAAAAAGGCCACGCCGCTCTTGCTCAGCAGCGCACCGGCCAGGCCCGCGGCCGGCACCAGCAGCATGCCCGCGTACAGCAAGCCGTGGCCCAGGCGCGACAGGCGCGCTTGCCACGGTGCCACGGACGGCGGCAGGCTGGCCGGCCTGTGGCCCAGGCGCCAGGCGGCGCGCGCGGCGAGCAGCAGCAGGAGCAGCAAGCCCAGCGATTTATGCAGATTGAAGTACACCTCGCTGCCGGGATCGTCCTCGACCTCCATCATATACCAGCCCAGGGCCAGCATGGCGGGGATCAGCACGGCCATCAGCCAGTGCAGCAGGCGCGCCGGGGCGGCATAGCGCCAGCCTTGCGTCGTCAATTTCTCGGTATTCATGGTGTTTCCTTGTCGTTGTGTTGCGTGGATGATGCGTCTGGCCGCCAGCGGTTAAGATAGGGGGCTGGCATGGGAAGCAGCCGAAAGTGGACGATGGATCGATGGTCGCCCGCAGATGTTAAGAAGTTCTTAATGTCCGGCGCCTACGCTGCCAGCATGAAATCCCGGACACGACAGCCAGACAGGACAGGCCACGATGCGCATATTGCTGACAGAAGACGACCCTCAGCTGGGGCGCGCCACGCAGATGGGGCTGGAGCAGGCCGGCTATGCGGTCGACTGGGTGCAGTCGGCCGAAAGCGCGCACATGGCCGTGCGCCTGCACCGCTATGGCTGTCTGTTGCTCGACCTGGCCCTGCCGGGCGAGGATGGCATGCAGGCGCTGGCGACCTTGCGCCGTGGCGGCTATGACGGGGCGATCCTGATCGTCACGGCGCGCGATCAGATCGTCGACCGCGTGACGGGCCTGGACGCGGGCGCGGACGACTTCATCGTCAAACCCTTCGACCTCGATGAGCTGGCGGCGCGCATGCGCAGCGCCTGCCGCCGCGCGGCCGGGCGCACGCACGAAGAACTCGTGCACGGCGATATCGTCATCGACGTCGCCGCGCGCCAGGTGCGGCAGGGCGGCGTGGCGGTGCCCGTGACGGGCAAGGAGTTCAGCATCCTGTTGATGCTCGTCGAGCAGCGCGGGCGCATCCTGAGCCGCGTGCAGCTGGAAGAGGGCGTCTACAGCTGGGGCGAGGAAATCGACAGCAACGCGCTGCAGGTGCATATCCACCATTTGCGGCGCAAACTGGGCAAGGCGCTGATCCGCACCGTGCATGCCATCGGCTACAGCATCGACAAGCCCGCTACGCCCGATATGCCCGAGATGCAGGCGTGTCCATGATGCCCATCCCGGGTAGCGCGGGCGCATGGTCGCTGCGGCGCACGCTGCTGGCCGTGCTGCTGGGACTGACGTTTACCTTATGGGGCTTCAGCGCCGCCATCGTGTATCTGGAAGCGGGGCGCGAAAGCCAGGAACTGTTCGACCAGTCGCTGGCCGAGACGGGCCATTTGCTGCTCGCTTTGGCCGAGCACGAGGTGCAGGAGCATGGCGCGAGCGCGTCGCTGGTGATGCCGGTGGCGCAGAACCGCAACCACCGCCAGTATCTGCTGTTCCAGGTGTGGGATGCGCAGCAGCGCCTGCTGTACAAGAACGCCGGCGCGCCGGACCAGGCGTTCGCCGCGCCGGCCGATGTGGGCTACAGCTGGCACGACAACGACGGCCGCCTGTGGCGCATCTACACGAGCTGGAATCACAACGCGCAGCTGCAGATCCAGGTGGCGGAACCGGCCAGCCACCGCCAGGAAATCAGCAGCCGCTTCGCCCTGAAGCTGCTGGTCATCGGCTTGCCGATGGCCGCCCTGGCGGCGCTGGCCATCTGGTGGAGCATCAACCGCGTGTTTCGCGCCCTGCGCCGTAGCGCCGATGAAGTGGCGCTGCGCACGCCCGACGATCTTGCCAGTGTCAGCGTGACGGGCGCGCCGCTGGAAGTGCAGCCGCTGCTGCAGGCCATCAACCGCCTGTTCGTGCGCGTGCGCCAGACGCGCGAGCAGGAGCAGCGCTTCACGGCCGATGCCGCGCATGAACTGCGCACGCCGCTGGCGGCCATCAAGACCAACCTGCAGGTGCTGCAGCGCGCGCGCAGCGATGCCGAGCGCAAGGAATCGGTGATGGGCCTTGGCCTGAGCGTGGACCGCGCCACGCGCCTGGTGGCGCAGTTGCTGACCTTGTCCCGGCTCGACCCGCAGTCGCAGCCGCCGCCCGACCTGCCCGTGCTGGACCTGGCCGCCGTGCTGGCCGACCAGCTGCCCGCCTGGATGGCGCAGGCGCAGCGCCAGGATCTGCTGCTGCGGGCCGACCTGGCCACGGCGCCGTGCCGTTTGCAGCCGGACCATGTCCTGATCCTGGCGCGCAACCTGATGGACAATGCCATGCGCTACACCCCGGCCGGCGGCACGCTGGCGCTGGAATGCCGCACCGAGGCCGATGGCGTGCTGCTGCGCGTGAGCGACACGGGACCCGGCATCGCCGAGCAGTTGCGCGAGCGCGTGTTCGAACGCTTTTTCCGCGCCGCCGGCGCGCAGCAGCCGGGCAGCGGCCTGGGCTTGTCGATCGTGCGGCGCATCGCCGAAACGCATGGCGCCAGCGTGCAGCTGGCCGCCGGGCCCGATGGCGCGGGCCTGGTGGTGACGGTGCGCTTTCCCGCGCCCGCCGACGCGGCCATGCATACCTAAAGGAGAAAATATGCCATTGCGACACCGCGAGTTTCACCGGATGGACAACGTGGGCTGGCTGCGCGCCGCCGTGCTGGGTGCCAATGACGGCATCGTCTCGACGGCCAGCCTGGTGCTGGGCGTGGTGGCGGCGCACGCCACGCACGATAGCATTCTGGTGGCCGGCGTGGCCGGCCTGGTGGCGGGCGCCATGTCGATGGCCACGGGCGAATATGTCTCGGTGCAGTCGCAGGCCGATACGGAACAGGCGGCGCTGGAGCGCGAGGGCGGCGAGCTGCTCGGCGATCCGAAGGGGGAGCTGCACGAGTTGACGCACATTTATGTGGCGCGCGGCCTGAAGCCGGCGCTGGCTGCGCAAGTGGCCAGGGCGTTGACGGCGCACGATGCGATCGGCGCGCATGCGCGCGATGAACTGGGCATCACCGAGAGCATGCGCGCGCGTCCGCTGCAGGCGGCGCTCGCTTCGGCGCTCAGCTTTGCCGTCGGCGCGGCGTTGCCGCTGCTGGTGGTGTTGCTGGCGCCGTTGTCCATGCTGGCGCCAGCCATCGTCGTGGCGTCGCTGCTATCGCTGGCCTTGCTGGGCGGCCTGGCCGCCAGGGCCGGCGGCGCGCGCGTGGGCCGTGGCGTGCTGCGCGTGGTGTTCTGGAGCGCGCTGTCGATGGCGGCGGCATCGGGCATCGGGGCGCTGTTCGGCGCCACGGCAGCCTGACGCTGTCAGTGCGATACCAGCACCGGCAACGTCATGTCCTGCAGCACCGTGCGCGTGACGCCGCCCAGCAGCGCTTCGCGCAGGCGCATGTGGCCGTAGCAGCCCATCACGATCAGGTCGCACTGGCGCTGCGCGGCCATGGCCAGCAGGGCCGCGCCCACGTCCTGGCCCGGCGGCGTGTCGTGCTGCAGCACCTCGACGTTGACGCCGTGGCGCGCCAGGTACAGGGCCAGGTCGGCACCCGGCTGCTCGCCGTGCGCGGCCGGCTGGGCGTGCGAATTGACGACGGCCAGGGTCACCTGCCGCGCGCGTTGCAGCAGCGGCAGCGCATCGGTGATGGCGCGCAGCGCTTCGGCGCTGCCGTTCCAGGCCAGCAGCGGATGCTGCGCGCTGCCCGATAGCGCGGCGGACGGCGCGTGCGGCACCATCAGCACGGGCCGGCCGCAATGGAGCATCAGGTATTCGGGCGTGCCGGCGATGACGCGCGAGGGCGTATCCTGCGCGTCCGTCTGGCCGAGGATCAGCAAGTCGCAATAGCGCGCCTGCAGCAGCAGCGCGCCTTGCGCATCGTCGTCGACGAAGCGCGTTTCGTAGGTGCCCAGGCCTTCTTCGCGGGCGATGCGCTCGAAGTCGTGCAAGGCCTCGCTGGCCTGGCTGCGCAGCGCCTGCATCTGCGCCGGCGCAAACTGCAGCGCGTTGACGCCGCCGCCATACGCATAGCGCGAGATGCCGCTCATGGCCGAACCGATCAGGTGCGCGCCTTCGGCGACGGCCAGGCGCACGGCCAGGCGGATGCGCTGGGCGCAGTGGCGGGAATTGTCGACGTGGACCAGCAGGGTAGTGTAGGGCATGGCGTTTTCCTCGGTTGTCGGAAGTCGGTTGTCAAGTCTGCAGCACGTAGTTGCCCGGCGCGTCGCCCAGGTCGGGCCCCATGGCCGGCGGCGCCACCTGCGCGCCCGAGCGCTCCGCCAGCCAGGCTTGCCAGGCGGGCCACCAGGAACCGTCGTGGTGCGGCACGTCGCGCTGCCAGCTGTCCGCGTCGATGTAGGGCGCATCGTGGGAGTGCGTGGCCAGCTGGTAGCTGCGGCGCGCCTGGCCCGGCGGCGAGACCACGCCCGCATTGTGGCCGCCCGAGGTGAGCAGGAAGGTGACGTCGGTATCGGTCAGCAGCTGCAGTTTATACACGGAGCGCCATGGCGCCACGTGGTCCGTCAGGGTGCCGACGGCAAAGATGGGGGCATCGATGTCGGGCAGGGCGATGTGCCGGCCTGCCGTGCGGTAGCGCCCTTCGGCCAGGTCGTTGTGCAGGAACAGACGGCGGAGGTATTCCGAATGCATGCGGCAGGGCATGCGCGTGGCATCCGCATTCCAGGCCATCAGGTCGCTGTCCTGCTCATCGAGGCCGAGCAGGTAATGGCGCAGCCGGCGCGACCAGATCAGGTCGTTCGAACGCAGCAGCTGGAAGGCGCCCGCCATCTGCTTCGTATCGAGATAGCCCTGCTTCCACATGGCCGCTTCCAGGAAGCTGACCTGGCTGTCGTCGATGAACAGCGACAGTTCGCCCGGTTCCTTGAAGTCGACCTGCGAGGCCAGCATGGTGAGGCTGGCCAGACGCGCATCGCCGTCGCGCGCCATGCTGGCGGCGGCGATCGCCAGCAGGGTGCCGCCCAGGCAGTAGCCGGCCGCGTGCACCTGTGGCGCGCCCGTGATGCGGGCAACGGCGTCGAGCGCGTCCATCACGCCCAGCTGGCGGTAGTCTTCCAGCGACAGCTCGCGGTCTTCTTCCTGCGGATTTTTCCAGGAAATCATGAACACCGTGTGGCCCTGGTCCACCAGGTAGCGCACCAGCGAATTGCGCGGCGACAGGTCGAGGATGTAGTACTTCATGATCCAGGCCGGCACGAACAGCAGCGGCGTGGCATGCACGGTCGCTGTCGCGGGGGCGTACTGGATCAATTCGATCAAGTCGTTGCGGTAGACCACCTTGCCGGGCGTGACGGCCACGTTCTCGCCTGCCTTGTAGCTGCGCGCATCGGGCGCATGCGCGCCCATGGCGGCGCGGCGCCAGTCGTCGGCCAGGTGCTGCGCGCCGTTCGCCAGGTTGGCGCCACCGCTCGCCAGGGTTGCCTGCTGCACCACGGGATTGGTCAGCAGGAAGTTCGACGGCGCCAGCATGTCGAGCCACTGGCGCACGGTGAACGTGACGACATCTTCGTGGTGCGGCGAGACGCCGCGCACGCCCGTGGTGGCGCGGTGCCACCACTGCTGCTGCAGCAAGAAGCCCTGGTAGGCCAGGTTGTACGGCCAGCGCTGCCAGGCCGGGTCCTCGAAGCGCCGGTCCTGCGGCAGCGGGGCGATGCACGGCGGCGCACTGGCGCTGCCGCTCTGCGCCGGCTGCAGCGCCGATTGCAACGCGTACTGCTGCCAGCGGCCGATCTTCTTCCACGCTTCCTGCAGCAGGGTCAGCTGCTTCGATGGCGCCAGCGCCAGGTGGCTGAGCCAGTCGGCATAGGCGTTGCCCAGCGCGGCCGGCGAAATGCCGCCCGTGAACTTGCCCAGCCAGGCGTTCAGCAGCAGGTCCAGGGTGGCGCCTTCCGGCGCGCTCTCCGGATAGTCGGGCGCTGGCACGCCTTGCCAGGCGCTGCCCAGGCGCTCATGTTCAACGGTTTGTTCCGCATTGCTCGGCTGCGTCTTGCTCATTCAGCACTCCTGTCATTTTTTTACAGGATAGCAAGAGCTTGTTCAAAAAATTATGATCTACATCAAGTTTGCCCGGATGCGTGCAGCGTCCCGCCTGTCGCCTGGATGGCCGCGTCCGTTTCCTGCATGAACAGCCGCAACTGTTCCTCCAGCGCAGCGAGCCGCGCCAGCAATGCCGCCTGCGGAGCCTGTGCCGCTTCGCGCTCGATGGCGGCGGCGATTGCGACGGCGGGGATGGCATGGAAGTTGGCCAGCAAGCCGGCCAGGGTATGTGCCTGCCGGCTCGCGGTGGGCCGGTCGTCCGCCTGCAGGGCTGCGCGCAAGGCGGCCAGCTGCTCCGGCAAGCCGGCCAGGAAGGAGGCGCCGATGATGCCGATCACGTCGGCGTCGGCGTTCGCCAGCGCGGCGCCGTAGTCGAAGCGTGGCGCGCTGCCGCTTGCCATTACTGTCGTGGCCGGCGTCATGGCGGGCGGCGGCGTTGGCTTGCTGATGTGCGACACATGCTGCTCGATCAGGCTCTGGAGGGCTGCGGTGCGGAAAGGCTTGGACAGGTAATCGTCCATGCCGCCGGCGATGCAGCGTTCGCGGTCGCCTTCGAAGGCGCTGGCCGTCATGGCGATGATGACGCTCTTCGGCATGCCTTGCGCTTCGCGCTGGCGGATCTGCGCGGTGGCTTCGAAACCGCCCATTTCCGGCATCTGCAGGTCCATCAGGATCAGGTCGAAATGGCTGGCGGCCTGGCGGTCGAGCGCTTCGCGGCCATTCGCCGCATGCGTGACCCGGTGGCCCGCATTCGACAGCAGCACGGTGGCCAGTTCGCGGTTCATGGCGTTGTCCTCGACCAGCAGGATGTCCAGGCTGGGCGAACCTTCGCGCACGCTATGGCGCGTCATCACCGGTGTTGCGCCGGGCATGCCGCGGCAGGTGCCCAGCACGCTCATGGTGATGGCCAGCAATTCCTCGGGGCTGGCCGGCTTGAGCAGGTAGCCGTCGATGCCCAGTTCGCGGCAGCGCGCCGCGTCGCCCAGGCTGCCGCTCGACGATAGCATGACGATGGGCACCTGGCTCCAGTGGGGCAGGGCGGCCAGCGCCGATGCCGTGTCGAAGCCATTCATGCCGGGCATGGCAAAGTCCATGATGATGCAGTCGGCCGGCAGGGCGGTGCGGCAGTGTTCCAGCGCCGCCTCGCCCGACTCGCAGGCGGTGACCATGGCACCGCTGTGCTCGAAGATCTTGCGCAAAATGGTCAGGCTGCTGGAATTGTCGTCGACCAGCAGGATCGCCCGCGCCGCCAGCGAGGCGCCGGGCGGCGGCAGGCAAGGCTGATGCTCGCCGATGGGCAGGGCCAGGTCCACGCTGAAGCTGCTGCCCTTGCCCAGTTCGCTCGACAGGCCGATGCTGCCACCCATCATCGTAACCAGGCGGCGCGTGATCGACAGGCCCAGTCCCGTGCCGCCGAAGCGCCGCGTGGTCGAACCGTCTTCCTGCTGGAAGGCGTCGAAGACGGCCTCCTGCATGTCGGCGGCGATACCGATGCCGGTGTCGCGCACGCACAGCTGCAGCCGGGCCATGCCATCGCCGCTGGCGCACAGCCGGGCACTCACGGTGACCTCGCCGCGCGGCGTGAACTTGATGGCGTTGCCCGCCAGGTTGGTGAGTATCTGGCGCAGCCGGCCAGGGTCGCCGAGCAAGGTGTGCGGCAGCGCGGGATCGATGTCGAGCACCAGTTCCAGGCCGCTGGCCTGGGCCCGCATGGCGAGTGCGCGCATGGTTTCCTGCATCAGCTGGCGCAGCTTGAAAGGGATGCTTTCCAGCGTCAGCATGCCCGCCTCGATCTTCGAGAAATCGAGGATGTCGTTGATAATGCACAGCAGGGCGTCGGCCGAAGCCTTGACGATTTCCAGGTATTTGCGCTGGTGGACGTCGAGTTCGGAATCGAGCACCAGGTCCGTCATGCCCAGGATGCCGTTCATCGGCGTGCGGATCTCGTGGCTCATGTTGGCCAGGAATTCGCTCTTCGAGCGGCTGGCCGATTCGGCCACTTCCTTGGCCAGCAGCAGCGCGCGCTCGGCCGCCTTTTGGCTGGAAATGTCGACGATGGTGCCAACCAGGCCGTGCAGGCTGCCATCGGACTTCAGCAGGGCCGCCTTGCTGTACAGCACATCGACCTGACGCGCGCCGACGCTCAGCCGGTCCTCATACGTCTGGTTGCCCCGGTCCTGCAGCAGCTCCAGGTCGCGCTGCAGCACTTGCTGCGCCTGCTGCTGCGGCAGGATGTCGGCCACCGTCTTGCCCAGGATGTCCGCTTGCGCGCGTTGGAAGAAGGCGCAATAGGCGCGGTTGGCGCGCAGGTAACGGCCTTGCACATCCTTCAGGTACAAAGGGATAGGAATGGTCTCGATCAGCGCGTCGACAAAGTTGAGGTTGTGCCGCAGCTCGTGCGCCGCCAGACGCCGTTCCGTGATGTCGGTCAGGCTGCCGGTGATGCCTGCCAGCCGCCCCAGGCCATCGCGCTCGGCGCGCGCGCACACATCGATCCAGCGCACGTCGCCGTCGCGGGTGACGTAGCGCGCTTCATGGCGCATGCTGTCCACATGGCCACCGAGCAGCTGTGACAGGCCGGCGGCGGCGCGCTCGCGGTCGCGCGCATCGACGAATTGCAGCACATTCTTGCCCAGGCTGTCGGCGGTGCCGAAGCCGGTGATGGTGTGCCAGGCGGGGTTCAGGAAGGTCCAGGCGCCGTGCAAGTCGGTACGAAAGACCACTTCATTGAGGCTGTTGACGACGTTGCGGTATTCGCGCTCGCTTTTCGCGATGGTCTCGGCCATGCGTTTGCTGTCGCTGATTTCCGTGCGGATGGCGATGTACTGATAGGGTTCGCCGGCGGCGTCGAGGAAGGGCACGATGGTGGCGTCGACCCAGTATTGCCCGCCATCCTTGGCGTGGTTGCAGATTTCGCCATGCCAGACCTGGCCCGTGGTGATGGTTTGCCACATCTGCGCAAAGTAGGCGTCAGGATGCGTATGCGAATTGATCAGGCGGTGCGTCTGGCCGACCAGCTCTTCGCGCGCGAACCCGCTGATGGCGCAGAACTTGTCGTTGACGTAAATGATGACGCCGGCCGTGTCGGTGATGCTGATAATGGCATGCTGGTCCATCGCAAAGCGCTGGTTCTGCAGTTCGATGCGGCGCAGTTCCTGCTGCGATACCAGCTTGGCCAGCAGCACCGAGAGGCCCTCGATATCGCCTTCCTGCGGCAGGTGCAGGCCGGAATCGTCGTTGTCGAGCAGGCGCACGGCCGCCACGCGCAGCGATTGCAGGACGCGGTTGCGGCTGGCCAGTTCCGTGCGCAGCAGGTCATTCGTCATGCTCAGTTCGGTCGAACTCAGCTCCAGGCTGCGCGAGCGCAAGTCCAGGTCGCGTTCAGCCTGTTCGTAGCTGCCGTCGATGCGCAGCAGCAGGGCCGGCAGGCCGGCCAGGAAAGCGGCCAGTTCGGGCGGCGTGCCCGCTTGCGATCCCAATGCCTGGGCCTGTTCCAGCAAGGCGATGCAGGCGTTTTCCGAGTCGATGTCGCAGACGCGGCTCAATTGGCGTGCCAGGGTGCGGTTCATGTTTCGCTCAGCACAGTCACGGTCATCGTCTGGTTATGCAGCTGGCATGCGCCATGCGGCTGCGTGATACCGATTTCGCCGTTGGAGTAAAAACCGGCGATGCAGGTGGCGCCGCTGCCCAGCACCTCGGCCACCGCTTCGACCTCTTCCTCGACCCGGTCGCCCATGACCAGCTTGCGCCCCACGCAGCTGACCAGCAGGGCCAGCTGGTCGCCCAGCGTATCGGCGTGGCGCTGGACATTGCGCGCGGCCATTTCGGCCCCGTCGATCAGCCGGTTGGTACTGGAATGCATCAATTTCAGGTAGCCGTCGGCGAGGATGTCGCCGGCCAGTGTCAGCGAACCCTGTTCTTCATCGACGGCGAGGATGGTGCGAAACACATTGCTTTTTTCATGCGCCGCCGTGAGCATTTCAAACGGAAACAGCAGCCCCGAGCCGGGCAGGTCGCACGCATAGTCGCCCAGGTACAGCTTGTAGATGTCCAGCGCCCGCGCGCCATCGAGGCCATACAGCACGTTGCCGACGCAGCGCGTCACCTTGCGCGCGGGACCGAACGCTTCCCAGCCCGCATGGCTGCCGTAGCCGAGGCGGATATGCTCGCCGTACAGGCCGACGGCCACGATGGTATTGTCGGCCGCGCCGCGCGGACCCAGGGTCCAGGTCTGGCGGAAGGCGCCGCCGTCGGCCGCCAGCCCGCCCGATATGGTGACGCCCGGCGGCAGATTTTCCTGCAGGCCGGCGATCAGGGCACTGCCGTTGATGGCCACGCCCGTGCCCAGCATGAAGACCGCCGCCAGGCCATCCCGCGGCAGCGCCTGTGCCAGGCGCTCGCCCGCCTCGTGCGAGTCCGCCATGTCGCAGATGATGGCGTCGGCAATCGCCACCGTGGTGTGCGCGAAGCCGATGGCGGTGATGACGCAACTGTCGTCGTAGACGCGCTTGCCGGCGATCTCGCCGGCCGTGGAGCAGCCGGCGATCACGGCGCCGGGCAGTTGGCGGCGCAGCGCCGCCGTCAGTTCGGGGGTGGAAAAATAGGCGCAGGCGCCAAAGACCAGCACCAGCTGCGGCTGCATGGCGGCCAGGGGCGCCAGTGCGGCATCGATGTCGGCACGGTTTTTCAGGATCAGTTGTTGCACGCGCATGGCAGGGTCCTCGCTTACAGTGGGTGGGCGTGGTGCTGGTCGGGGTCGGGCAGGCTGTTGCGGATGTCGAGCACCTCGTCCCAGGCGCCCAGGAAGGCGTCGATGCAGTGCGGGCAGAAATGGCTGCCTTTGTTCTGTTGCAGGAACAGGCGCGCCTGTTCCACAGGCCAGGCCGGCTTGTACGGGCGTTCCGAGGTGAGCGCGTCGAAGACATCGGCCACGGCGACGATGCGCGCCGACAGCGGTATCTGTTCGCCCGCCAGGCCGCGCGGATAGCCGCTGCCGTCGTATTTTTCGTGGTGGCCGCAGGCGATTTCCTCGGCCAGCTGGATCAGCGGCGAATCGCTGCCGGCGAGGATCTTGCCGCCGATTTCCGCATGCTGGCGCATGATGGCCATTTCCTCGGGGTCCAGCCGGCCCGGCTTGAGCAGGATATGGTCGGGCGTGGCCAGCTTGCCCACGTCGTGCATGGGAGCCGCCTTGAGCAGCAGTTCCTGCCATTGCGCATCCATGCCCAGGTCCCTGGCGATCAGCGCCGAATAGCGCGCCATGCGCATGATGTGAGCGCCCGTTTCGGGGTCGCGGAATTCGGCCGCCCGCGCCAGGCGCGTGACCAGTTCCATCTCGCGCGCCGTGACGTTGGCGATGGCCTGGCGCACTTCATGCTCAAGCAGCTTGGCGCGGTCGGCCAGCATGGTTTGCGCCGTGCGCAGGGACAGCAGATTGCGCACGCGCAGGCTGAACTCGATGGTGTCGACGGGCTTGGTGAGAAACTCCGTGACACCGAGCGAAAAGGCCTGCTTGCGCACGGCGCGGTCGTTCTCGGTGGTGACCATGATGATGGGGATGTCGGCCATGCCCTGCATCTTGCGGAAGATGCTGAGAAATTCATTGCCCGACAGGCTGGGCATCCGGTAGTCGAGCAGGACCAGGTCCGGCACATGCGACTCGCACCAGGTCAACGCATCGATGGGGTCGTTCATGCAGACGGGTTCGATGCTGCTGGCCTTGCGCGCCAGGGTCGATAGCAGGTTCAGGTTGGTGTCGTTGTCATCGACGATCAGGATGCTCATGGTGTCTCCGGCGGATGGCGGTCAGGTGGCGGACGCAATGGTGATGGCGTCTCAGGCAGCCAGTTTGCCCGTGGCGGGCATGCCCAGGCCTGACAGCAGGCTGTCCATGTCGAGCACGATCAACAGCCGTTCATCCAGGCTGCCGATGGCCGTGACATGGCCTGCCATCGCCGAGCCATGCAGCTGCGGCGGGGGCTTGAGCTGTGCCGGCGCCAGCGGCACCACATCGGCCACGCGGTCGACCACGATGCCGGTGGCGCCATGCGCGAAGATGAGGATGATCACCACGGTCGAGGCGTCGTATGCGGGCTCGGCCTGGCCCAGCGCGATGCGCAGGTCGAGCAGCGGCACGATGCTGCCGCGCAGGTGGATGAAGCCCTTGAGGAAGGCGGGCGCATTGGCGATACGGGTCACGGCGCCGTAGCCGCGGATTTCCTGCACCAGGCCGATGTCGATCGCGTACTCCTCCTTGCCCAGTCCAAAGACCAGCAATTCCCGGGCGCCCGCTTGCGCCAGCTGGCTCGCTGCCGCGGCATGTGTCGTGGTGGTTTCCATGTGTTTGCTCCTGTCAGGTGATGCGTGATGCATGAAACTGCGGGGTTGCCGGGTGGCGCTCAAATTTGCTCGGTGCGGTTGCGGCCATTGCTCTTGGCCTGGTACAGCGCGGCGTCGGCTTGCATGAAACAGGCTTTCCAGTCGCCGTTGTTGGGCAGCGGCGCCAGGCCGATGCTGACCGTCGCCGTGATGGATGTGTGCTCGAAGTCGACGCACGTTGCGGCCACGGCAAGGCGGATGCGTTCGGCCACCTTGTACGCCATCGTCATGTCCGTATGCGGGAACAGCAAGCCGAATTCCTCGCCGCCCACGCGGGCGACGACATCGGATGCCCGTGCCTGGGACTGCAGCGCGGCCGCGATGGCTTGCAGCACGGCGTCGCCGGCGGCGTGGCCATGCCGGTCATTGACCTTCTTGAAGAAATCGATGTCGGCGATGCCGATGGTCATCGCACTGCCCGCGCGACTGGCCCGCGCGGCCGTACGTACGGCTTCGATCTCGAAGGCGCGGCGGTTCGGCAGGTGGGTCAGGGGATCGCTCAGGGCGATGCGCTGCAAATGCTGCCAGCGGGCCGCATTCTGCTGTTCGATGGCGCGTGCGTGGCGCTGGTCGATAAAAAAGGCGCCCAGGTAGTTTTCGTCGTCCAGCTTGCCCAGGTCCATGGCCTTGAGCACGATGGGCAGCATGGTGCCATCGTGGTGGCGTATGGCGAAATGGCGCTTGTGGCCGAGTACCGTGGACTTCTTTTCGCCGGCCAGATAGGCGCCGATCCGTGCGCCATGCTGCTTGCGCACGGAGTCGGGCAGCAGCGCCTCGATCTGCTGGCCCGACAGGCTGCCCGGGGCATAACCGCTCAGCGCATACATGGCGTCGTTCGCATAGCGGATGCGTGAACCCGCATCGATGATGACGGCGGCGTCGTCGGCGGCGTCGAGCAGACGCAAGGCCAGGATTTTGTTCATGTGCTTGTCCCCTGCATGAATGCGGATTTCCTGGGAAGACGAAGGCCACGATCTCGCTGCCCCATTTTTGTTTTCCCTTAGGAATCATCATACCTCAAATAAAATTGAATGCAATGAATTTCATGATTTTAATGATTTGTATTTCTGGCGCAACTGCCATCACGGCCCTGAATTCACCAGAAAACAAGCAGTTTTCCTCTGTGGCTCGGGCAAATTTCTCATTCTCAATGTTATTAAAAATAACAAATTTGTTTAATTTTTTAATTAAATGTTGTATTTGGTAAATTTATGTAGCAAAATAAATTTGATCTACATCAAAAAGATGGCGAATAAGAGAAAGAAAAGCAGAGGGCGTGGTGCCTTCGCGCTTGTTCACCATCAGGGCAGGAATAGGCGAACGCTGCTGAGGTCAGGGCGTCAGCTGGCTGGATCCGGATGGCGCCGCCATTCGGTTGTGCTGGATTTAGGGAGCGAACATGCGTACAAATATGCCGGTAACGGACAGGGAGTATGTGCTGCATGCTGGCCAGACGGTGGTATCGAAGACTGATTTGCAGGGCAACATCACCTATATCAACCAGGATTTCATCGACATCAGCGGCTTTTCGGCCGAGGAGCTGATCGGCGCGCCGCAAAACATCGTGCGCCATCCGGACATGCCGGTCGAAGCATTCGCCGACTTCTGGCGCACCATCAAGAGCGGCAAGGCATGGACGGGCATGGTCAAGAACCGCTGCAAGAATGGCGATTACTACTGGGTGGAAGCGAATGCCGCGCCGATGCTGGAGCATGGCAAGATGGTGGGCTACACCTCGATCCGCGTCAAACCCAGCCGGGAACAGGTAGCCGCCGCCGAGCAAGCTTACCGGGCCATCAAGCAAGGCAGCAGCACGCTCGAAGTGCGCGAGGGCGTGGCCGTGCACCGCTCGGTCCTGCGGCGCCTGAACCCGATGGCGCAGCTGTCGCTGCGCGCCAGGCTGGGCCTGGTGTTCGGCTCGCTGGCGCTGCTGTTCGTCGCGGCGCCGGCCATCTCTTACGTGGCCGCCGGGCATGCCGGCATGCCGATGCTGTTTACTACCCTGTGCGGCGTGGTGTCATGCGCTGCCGGCGGTTATACCTTGCAGCGCTCGGCCGTGATGCCGCTGCAGCGCATGCGCAGCGATATCGAGCGCATGAGCGCGGGCGATCTGTCGGGCAGCATCAGCGCCAGCGGCAACGACGAGCTGACTGCTGTGGTACAGGCGTTGCGCGTCTTGCAGACGAATGTCAAGCTGCTGGTCGGACAAATCAAGGAATCGACGGGCGTGGTTGGCCGTGGCGCGCAGGAAATCGCCGAAGGCAACGCGAACCTGTCGCAGCGCACGGAGTCGCAGGCGAGCGCGCTGGAAGAGACGGCATCGTCCATGGAAGAGCTGACGGGAACGGTCAAGCAGAATGCCGATAATGCGCGCGAGGCGAACCGCCTCGTCAGCGCCGCCTCGGAGACGGCGCACAAGGGCGAGCAAGCCATGTCGCAGGTGATCGTCACCATGGGGTCGATTCAGGAAAGCTCGCGCAAGATCGTCGACATCATCGGCGTGATCGATGGCATCGCCTTCCAGACGAATATCCTGGCCCTGAATGCGGCCGTGGAGGCGGCGCGCGCTGGTGAGCAGGGACGTGGTTTCGCCGTGGTGGCTTCCGAGGTGCGCAACCTGGCCCACCGCTCGGCCCAGGCGGCCAAGGAAATCAAGGTACTGATCGGCGACTCGGTGGACAAGGTGGGCGTGGGTAGCCGGCTGGTGCAGGATGCCGGCAAGACCATGGGGGAGATCGAGCAATCGGTGCGCCAGGTGGCCGGTTACATGACCGACATCACGGCCGCCAGCCAGGAACAGAGCGAGGGCATCGAGCAAATCAACCAGGCCATCACGCAGATGGATGACGTGACGCAGCAAAATGCGGCCCTGGTCGAACAGGCTTCCGCCGCGGCGACCGACATGCAGCAGCAGGCCATGCAACTGGCGACCTTGGTTGATTCTTTCCAGCTGGTGCGCAGTGTCGCGGCCGGCGTGGTGGCACGGCAGCCAGCCAGGGCTGCCGCAGCACGCAGGCCGTTGTCCGTGACGAGGCTGGTAAAGAGTGCTTAAAACGCGTGGCTGACGGCGTAAATCAGCAAGCCGGCCAGGCCGCCAACGATGGTGCCGTTGATGCGGATGAATTGCAGGTCGCGCCCGATGGCCAGTTCGATGCGCTCGCTCATTTCGTCCTTGCTCCACAGGTCCAGCCGTCCGGCGATGAAGGCGCCCACTTCGCCCCGGTAGCGCCGCACCAGCGACCCGCTGCCGGCGACGATGGCGTCGTTCAGCCACGCACGCGCGTGCCTGTCCTGGTCCAGCACCTTGCCCGTGTTGCGCGCCAGGCTGGCGATCGCTTGCGCCAGCACGGGCGCGTCCGCGTGCAGGTCGGCCAGCAGGCGCGTGCGGATGTTGTTCCACAGCTCGCCCAGCATGGCTTGCACCGTGTCGCTGGCGATCAGCTGCAGCTGGTAGCGGCGCACGGTGTCCTGCCACTGCGGATCGGCCTTCAGGTGCAGGGCGCTGTCGGCGATCCAGCCGGCAATGCGCTGGCGCAGCGGGTGTTGCGCATCGACGCGCACGGCGACGGCAAACTTTTGCAGCGAGGCGATCATGCGCGGCTCATACGCTTTCACGGCTTTTTTCACCAGCGCGTTCTCGATCTGGAAGGCGCCCAGCACGAAGTCGCCGATGGCGGCGTGGTGTGCCTCGTCGTCCAGGTAGGCGGCGCCGCGGTCGAGCAGGAAGTCCAGCAGTTCCTGCGGCTTGCCGTCGGCGATCAGCGCGTCGAGGCAGTCGGCCGCCACCTCCGACAGATTCAATTGGCCCAGGTAGCTGCTGGCCTGTTCGCGCAGCAGTCGGCCCAGTGTGTCGTGATCGGCCATCGCCAGCAGCTGTTTCACCACGCCGGCGCTGGCCATGCCCAGTTGCCGCGCGTTGACCTCGTCACTGAGCCAGGTGCCCAGGCGCGCGGCGGGGTCGGCTTGCACGATGCGCTCGGCGATGCCTTGTTCGGTAATGAAATGGTTTTCCACGAAGGCGCCCAGGCTGCGCCCGATGTCCGCCTTGCTGTTCGGGATGATGGCCGTATGCCACAAGGGAATGCCCAGCGGGTGGCGGAACAGCGCGACGACGGCGAACCAGTCGGCGATCGCGCCCACCATGGCCGCTTCGGCGAATGCTTCCACATAGCCCCAGGCGGGGTGGCCGCCGCGCCGCGAGCGGGCCACGGCGAAGACCAGCGCGGCCAGCAGCAGCAGGCCCACGGCCAGCCACTGCATGTGGCGCAGGCGCGCGCGCTTGAGCTGGTCCGTGCTCTGGTCCAGCTGCGCGATGAGGTCGGGGGAAGGTTGCATGGATGGCGGCCTGCAGGGTTGCGAGACCGCCATCTTACTGCGCCGGGCGCAGTGACGGGATTACTGTTGCGGATGCAGCAGCGAACGGCGGCGTGCGTAGCCGAAGTAGATGACCAGGCCGATCACCAGCCAGATGGAAAACGCCATCCAGGTGACCCAGCTGAGGAAGGTCATCAGGCCCACGCACAGGATCACGGCCAGCGCCGGCACGTATGGCACGCCGGGGCAGCGGAAGGCGCGCGGCAAGTCCGGGCGCTTCTTGCGCAGCACCACCACGGCAATCGACACCATGGTGAAGGCGGCCAGGGTGCCGATGTTGATCAGCTCAGCGAGGATA
Source organism: Janthinobacterium sp. PAMC25594 (assembly GCF_019443505.1). NCBI lineage: Bacteria > Pseudomonadati > Pseudomonadota > Betaproteobacteria > Burkholderiales > Oxalobacteraceae > Janthinobacterium > Janthinobacterium sp. PAMC25594. The sequence goes on along the minus strand of NZ_CP080377.1, from coordinate 900,106 downwards.
TTGAGCGGGATCACGGCGGCGATCAGGCCGAAGACGATGCCGACCAGCCAGGTGGCGAAGAATGGCGTGTGGAAGCGCGGGTGCACGGTCGACAGGCGCTTGGGCAGCAAGCCGTCGCGCGACATGGCGAAGATGATGCGCGTCTGGCCGAAGGCCATCACGAGGATCACGGTGGTCATGCCGAGGATGGCGCCCAGGTCGACGAAGCCGGCGATCCAGTTTTCACCCGCATATTGCAGGGCCAGCGAGACGGGATGGTCGACGCCGAGGAATTTTTGATACGGCACGATGCCCGTCATGATGGCCGAGACCACCACGTACAGCACGGCGCACACGGCCAGCGAGCCGATGATCCCGATCGGCAGGTCGCGCGACGGCTTCTTGACTTCCTCGGCGGCCGAGGTGACGGCGTCAAAGCCGATGAAGGCGAAGAAGACGAGGGCGGCGGCGCTCAGCATGCCGTGGTAGCCGAACGGCATGTAGGGCTGCCAGTTGGCCGGCTGCACGTGGCGCGCACCGAAGATGATGAACAGCAGCACCACGCCCACCTTGATGGCCACCATGATGTTGTTCAGGCGCGCCGATTCGCGCACGCCCCAGCCCAGCATGGCCGTCAGCAGCAGCATGATGACCAGGGCCGGCAGGTTGATGAAGGTCGTCACGCCCGGCAGCGCGCCCGGCGCGGCCGACAGGGCCGCAGGCAGGGTGATGCCAAAGCCGGCCAGCAGCGACTGGAAGTAGCCGGACCAGCCGACGGAGACGGCGGCCGCGGCCAGGCCGTACTCAAGCAGCAAGTCCCAGCCTATCATCCAGGCGGCCAGTTCGCCCAAAGTCGCATAGCTGTAGGTGTAGATGGAGCCGGCCACCGGCACGGTGGAGGCGAATTCCGCATAGCACAGGGCGGCGAAGCAGCAGGCAACGGCCGCCACGACGAACGACAGCGACAGGGCGGGGCCGGCCGTCAGCGCACCCGTGCCGGTGAGCACGAAAATGCCCGTGCCGACGATGGCGCCTATGCCCATGAGGACAAGGTCGAACGGTCCCAGCACCTTGGCCAGACCTCCCGGCTTCTTGCTGTGGGCGATCATGTCATCCAAATTCTTGGTTCTAAATAAGCTCACTGTGTCTCCTGGTGGTTTTTGTCATGGCGCCATTGCCGCCTCGTGAGTAGCACGACGCAGCCAGATTCTAGCCCACGCGCCCGTGATTCCAGAAGGAAAACTGCGCCGTGCCGTGCGCGCCAGCCCCGTAAACATGTTCGGCAGGCAAAAAAACAGCCCCGGATGGTGGTCCGGGGCTGGAAAGGAGACTGCTACTAATGGTTACCTGGAAAAGTGCGCTTCAATTTCTTCCAAAGTCTTGCCTTTCGTTTCCGGCAGCAGGAAGGCGGCGGCCAGGAAATACAGCACCGTGCAGCCGGCGCCTAAGAAGAACAGCGTCGAATAGCCGTGCAAGCCCACGGTGGGCAGGAAGATGGCGGCGATCACCGTCGAGACGAACTGGTTCACCAGCAGCGCGATGCTCATGCCGTTCGAGCGGATACGCGTCGGCATCAGTTCGGACAGGGCCAGCCACACGCATACGCCCGGCCCCACGGCAAAGCTGGAAACGAACACGCAGATGGCGATCGCCACCAGCCAGCCGTGCGAGGACGAGGGCACGGGACCCAGGCTGGCCTTCTCGATGCGCAGCGGCGCCTCGCGTCCGGCGGCCGGGTCGGCGAACGGGTTCAGGTGCAGCTTGCGGAAGAACACGCCGATCACGCTGTCGGCCTGTACGGCGTCTTCGCGGGCAATGCTGACCTGGCGCAGCACGGGGTCGTCGCTGCGCAGGCTTTTCACGTTGGTGAAGGGGCCGTAGGCGTAGGCGATGGTCAGCTGCTGCGGGGTGCCGTCGGCCGCCGCGCCCAGCGCCGTCAAGGTGGCCGCATCGAGGTGCAGGGTCAGGCCATCGGCTTGTACCTGGGCGGCGATGGCGGGGCGCACGTCGGCCAGGTGCGCTTCGGCGCCGCGGAACAGCAGCCCGGCCGCCAGCAGCGAGACGACGATGCCGCCCGTGCCCAGCATCAGCAGGAATTTGCGACCCTTGCGGTCCACCAGCAGCACGGCCACCACCGTCATCACGGCATTCAGTACTTTCAGCAGCACGTCCGCCATGTTGGCCGAGGCGCCCGACAGGCCCGCCTGGTTGAGGATATTGACGACATAGGCGAGGATGGAATTGATGCCCGTCGCCTGCGTGCAGGCGAGGATCAGGCATGCGAGCAGGAAGGGCAGCACATAGCGGCGGCTCAGCAGCGGGTCTTTCGCCTTGCCGCTGGCCTTGGCCGCATTCTCGGGCGTGTCGAGCATCTCGCGCAGTTCGATGTCGGCGGCGGCGGGCAGGCGCGTGCGCAGCAGCGACTGGCGCGCCTGTTCGATGCGGCCCCGTTGCGCCAGCCAGCGCGGCGACTCGGCCAGCAGCAGGGCGCCGATGGTAAACACCAGGCCCGGCGTCAAACAGACCCAGAAGATGCTGCGCCAGGCGTGGTCCTTGGCCGTGAAGATGGCGGCGATGCGGCCCGCTTCCGGCAACGCCTGCGCCGCCTGCGTGGCCGTTTCCACCGTCTGTGCTTGCTGCAGGCCGATCAGGGCGGCGGCCACCAGGCCGATGGTCAGCAGCAGCTGGAACAGGGCGGCGCCGCGTCCACGCTGTTGCGCGGGCAGGCATTCGGCCAGGTACAGGGGCACGACGACGCCGATGAAGCCGCCGCTGATGCCTTGCAGCAGGCGGCCCAGCAGCAGCGGCGTGTAGCCGTCGGCTAGGGCGATCAGCGGGATGCTGGCGCTGAACAGGGCGCCGGCCAGGAACATCACCCAGCGCCGGCCCAGGATATCGGCCAGGGCGCCGGCGAACAGCGAAGACAGGACGGAGCCGAGGAGCACGGCGGCGACGATAAAGCTCAGCTGCTGCGCCGTCAGTTTCCAGGCCACGGAGGCCGTCGATTCCAGGTAGGGCAGGGCCCCGGCGATGATGCCGATGTCTATGCCGTACAGCAATCCTCCCATGCCGGCAATAAATAGCAGGTAGCGCATGGCCCACACGGGGGCCTTGTGTGACGTGTCGTGCATGGTAACTCCGGGACGGGGTTGAGGTAAGTTGAGGTGGTCTAGCGGGTGGAAAGATCGATGGCCGCGCCTTCGACGAAGACGGACACTGGCTGTAATTGGGAATCGAGGACGACGATATCGGCCCAGGCGCCCGGTGCCAGGCGGCCCCGTTCGGATTCACCCAGGTAGTCGGCGGGATACAGCGAGAGGCGATTCGAGGCGTCGGCCAGGTCCAGGCCCAGCTCGACGAAATTGCGCAGCGCCTGGTCCATGGTCAGCACGCTGCCGGCCAGCGAACCCGTGGCCAGGCGCACGCAGCCCAGGCATTTGTAGACGCGCTGCGTACCCAGGCCGTATTCGCCATCGGGCATGCCGGTGGCCGAGGTGGCGTCCGTCACGCCATACAGGCGCGGGATGGCGCGCAGGGCCGCGCGCAGGGCGCCCTTGGCCACGTGCTGCAGGTCGGGGATGATCTCCGCGTATTCGGCATGCGCCAGCGCCGCGCCCACCATGCCGGGATCGTAATGCGTCATGCCCGTCATGCCGTTGTACAGATGGGTAAAACCGGAGACGCCCGCTTTCAGCGCCGCCACGCCTTCGTCATACGTGCCGGCGCTGTGGCCGATCTGCACGCGGATACCCATCGCCGCCAGTTGCGGGATCAGCTCCAGGTGGCCGGGGATTTCCGGCGCCATGGTGAGTACCTTGATGGGCGCGATGGCGTGGAAACGCTGCACCAGCGCCAGGCTCGCTTGCACCACGTCGGGCGGCTGCGCGCCCAGGCGGTGCAGGTTCAAAAACGGGCCTTCCAGGTGCACGCCCAGCATGCGCGCGCCGTTGGCCGGGCGCTCGGCGATGACGCCGGCCAGGCCTTGCAGGGCGCGCAAAATCGACGGTTCCTTGGCCGTCAGGGTGGTGCCCAAGAGGGCCGTGGTGCCGTGGCGCGCATGCACCCGCGCCACGGTGGCGCCCGCATCGCCGCCTTCCATGATGTCGACGCCAGCCGCGCCGTGCACGTGCAGGTCGATAAAACCGGGCAAAATGGTCAGCGCGCTGTCGGCGGCAGGGTCTTCTTGTATCTGGACGATGCGCTGGTCAAAGGTGATGGTGCCCGTGATCCAGCCAGATGGGGTAAGGATTCTGCCGCTCAGCATGTGTTATTCCGCTATAAAAAGTTCGATGCCCAGCTTTTGCAGCCCTTCGCGGTACTCCTGGCTGATGCTGGCATCGGTGATGACGGTATCGACGCGGTCCAGCTGCACGATGCGGTGCAGGCTGACGCGGCCGAACTTCGAGGCGTCCGTGAGGACGATGATTTTCTTGGCCCGTTCCACCATCTTGTGGTTCAGGCTCGCTTCCGCTTCGTGGTGGGTGGTGACGCCGAACTGCAGGTCGAAGCCGTCCACGCCCAGGAACAGCTTGTCGAAGCTGTACGCCTGCAAACAGGTTTCCGCCTGGCTGCCCTGGATCGACAGCGACTGCTTGCGCAGCAGGCCGCCCGTCAGGATCAGGTCCACGCCGGGCGCGTCGGCCAGTTCCCATGCGATGTTGAGGCCATTCGTGGCCACCGTCACGCCCGTCGCATCGCGCAAATGGCGCGCCAGCGAGATGGTGGTGGTGCCCGAGTCGATGATGATGTTGTCGCCCGGTTCCACCAGCCGCGCCGCATAGGCGCCGATGCGCTCCTTTTGCTCGTGGTTGATGGCATCCTTCTGGCGTATCGTATGCTCGGGCGGCGGCGTGCGCGTCAGGGTCGCGCCACCGTGGCTGCGCGTGGCCATGCCTTGCGCTTCCAGCGCATTCAAGTCGCTGCGGATGGTGACCGCGGACACGCCGAGCTTTTCCACCAGATCGGTCACTTGCACCGAGCCCTGCTGGGTAAGCATTTGGAGGATGGATTCACGGCGTTGGCTGGTATTTCGCATGGTGGCGGGCTCAGTAAAAATGAAAATATCGAGCTTAACAGATTGCCGCTTCGGCAACGACGGCGACGGCCGTATTGCGGTTGCAGGCGCGCGCATATTGCGCCAGCAAGCTGCCGATCTTGTGCTCGATCAGGGCCTGCGCCTCGGCTGCCAGGCTGCCCTGCACCACGGCCAGGTACTGTTCCGGCAAATGCTGGCTCAGCAGCGGCAGCGGAATCGCCACGGCGTCGAGGTTGGCCAGCAGCTTGCCGACGGCGGCAGCCACTTCCGGCTCGCCCCAGTAATAGCGGCAACGGTCGCTCAAACCGTAGCGGCGCATCAATCGCTGTTCTTGCGGCGTGCCCAGGTAATGCTTGATCCAGTGCTTCGGCTTGGCCAGCATCACATCGTCGAGCACCTGCATCAGCTGCGACGTGGCGTGCGCCGGCAGCAGTTCCTGCTCGATCTGGCACAGCGCGTACAGCGCCTCGCGCAGGGCAAAGGTGGCGGCCGGCCCCACTTTCAGGATGGCGAAATGGTCGCGCACCATGGCGTGCAGGGCCGATTCGCGCTGGTAGTCGGTGGAATGGGCTTCGAACACGAGGCCGGGCTGCTCGGCGACGAAGGCCGACAGTTCGGCGGCGGCATCCGCATCGTAATGCTCGATGCTGCTCTGGTCGAAATCGACGCCCGGCTGCACCACCATGGCGATGACGCGGCGCCAGGCGCCATGCAGATCGTTTTCCATGAAGGCGCGGCGGTGCACGTCCAGCGTGCGGTGCGCGGCCTGCGGGCTGGTGACGGCGCCGGCCTGCGCCAAGGACGCTTCGCCGCCGGGAATCGGCACTTCCGTGCCGATCACGTAGACGGGCGGCGCGAAGCCGGCGGCGGCGGCGGCTCCCTCTGCAACGATGCACAGGCGCGCCGAGCGGGCGGCCACGGTTTCATCGTCGAGCTGCAAAGGGTCGTCGGCACAGCGCATGCTGCAATCGAGGTGGATTTTATGAAAGCCGGCCGCCGCATACGCGACGATCAGGGTCTCGGCGTGGGCCATCGCGGTGGCCGCATCGAGGTGCTGCCAGGCGTTCGGGCCCAGATGGTCGCCGCCCAGCACCAGGCGCTCGGTCGGGAAACCCTGTTCCCGCGCCAGTGCCAGCATGGTGTCGCGGAAAACGACCGGCGTCATGCCCGTGTAGCCGCCGAACTGGTCGACCTGGTTCGAGGTCGCTTCGACCAGCAGCACGGTGTCGTATTCGCTGGCCACGCGCATGGCGGCGCGCAGCACGCTCGGGTGGCTGCAGCAGACGGCGTACAGGCCCACGCGTTCGCCGCGGCGGTGCGCCTTGATCACTTGCTGGATCGGAGACAAGGTAAAAGTCGGGTTTTCCACTTGCTTCATCATGTTGACGCCTTGGTATGTTGTCGTATCAAAAGGGCCGCGCCGCGCGCGCCGCCGGCGTCGCCAAAGCGGGGCGGCAAAATGGGCGGCACGTGGACGCCGGGGAACAGATGGCGCTTGACGGCGGCCGGCAGCTTGTCGTACAGGTGCGGCAGCTTGGACAGGCCGCCGCCGAGCACGATGACGTGCGGGTCGTAGGCCAATACCAGGCCGGCCAGCGCGTGGCCCAGCACGTCGAGGTGCACGGCCACCGTGCGTTCGGCCACGGCGTCGCCGATGTTGGCGCGTGCGACGATGGCCAGCGGCTCGGCGCCGTCGCCGCCAAAGTGCGCATGGAGTTTGCGCATGGCGGGGCCAGAGACATAGCGTTCCAGGCAGCCCGCCTTGCCGCACGGGCACGGGTATTCGGCCAGGCCGTGCTGCGCCAGCAGGGTGGCGGGCAGGCTCCAGTGGCCCCATTCGCCGGCCACGCCGTTGAAGCCGCGCAGCAGTTGGCCGCCCACGCAGTAGCCGCCGCCGGCGCCCGTGCCGAGGATGGCGCCGAACATGCTGACGGCATTCCCGGCCGCGCCGCCTTGCGCTTCGGACAGGGCGAAACACTGGCAATCGTTGCCGATGGCGACAGGGCGCTGCAAGGCTTGCTGCAGGGTTTGCGCCACCAGGCGGCCGTTCAGGGCCGGCACGTTGGAACTCAGTTGCCGCCCGCTGGCGCTGTCGATCACGCCGGGCAGGCCGATGCCGACGGGCGCCGTCGTGCCCAGGGCGGCGTCGCCGCGCGCCACCAGGTCGACGATCGCTTGCACGAAGGCGGCAAAATCGTCACCGGGCGTAGCCACCCGTTCGCGGAAAACTTCCGTCAATGCCCCGTCGCGGTCGGCAAAGGCGACCAGCTCCATCTTGCTGCCGCCGATGTCGATGCCGTGAAAGCCCTGGATGGAATTAGAATTGGTCATGGCCATAGATGGTGACGCCCTGCACGACACGGTTGACGATGCCGCCGGCGAATGGATTGTCGGGGCGCAGTTGCAGCAGCGCGGACTGGTGCAGCGCATATTGCTGCGCCATCAGCAGCCACAGCGGGGCCAGCCAGGCGTCGGGCCAGGCCGGCGCGTCGGCTGACAGGTCGGCACCGATGCCCACGGTCAGGCAGCGCTGCGCCACGCTGTCGCGCTGGAGTTCTTTCAATAAATCGTCTTCGTACTGGCGCGCCAGCGGCTTGCTGCTGCGCAGCAGGATCACCAGCGATTCCGTGGTGACGGCCGATTTCGGGCCGTGGCGGAAGCCCAGCGCGGTATTTGCCATCGCCATCACGCGGCCGCCCGTCAATTCCAGGATTTTCAGGGCCGCTTCCTTGGCCAGCGCTTCCAGCGGGCCGCTGCCCAGGTAGACCACGCGTTGCACGGGTGTCGAACCCAGCTCCGCCACGGGCGCCGACCAGTCGCGCAAGGCTTGTTCGCCCAGCTGCGCCAGCGTGTCCAGGCGAGACAGATCCGTATCCTGGCCCAGTACCGACAGGGCCGCCAGCAGCATGCTGCTAAAGCTGCTGGTCATGGCGAAGCCGCGATCGCAGCTGCCTTCGGGCATCAGCAGGTTATACGTATTGCTGTCATTGGCGCCCTGGCGCGCCAGCTTGCCGTCCGCGTTGCAGGTGATATTCAAAAAGCGCGCGCCGGGCACGACCTGGCGCAGCAGTTCCACGGCCGCTAGGCTTTCCGGGCTGTCGCCGCTGCGGGCAAACGAGACGAGCAGGGTAGGCGCATCCGCTTCCAGGTACAGCTCGTGGTGCGTCAGCAAAGTCGTGGTGGCGATGGCGCGGATCTGCGCGGGCCAGGCCGCATTCAGGGTGTCGGCGACGATTTCGCCCACATACGCCGAGCTGCCGGCGCCCGTCAGGATGACGCGCTGCTGCGGATTGGACAGCGCGTCGCCGAGGAAGGCGGCCAGGCTGGCTTGCTCGTTGCGCAAAATGCCGGCCAGCGCGCGCCAGATGGCCGGCTGGTGGGCGATTTCCTCGGCCGTGTGCAGGCCGCCGATGTCGCGCCAGGTTTGAATGTCACGCTGAAGAAGGGTAGTCATGGAGTGTCAGTAAAGTGTTTGTTGGAGAAAGCATAAATACTAAATTTCGAAAAGTCAAATACGAAAGTAAAACGAAAGTAAATAGTTGCATGGCTTGCGAAATAATGTCGGTTTATCTGCTTTCAATCGTGCTGCAGTGCCGCATGAAACCCAGTCGCGCTGCCACCTGTCGCTGAAATGCGACGATAACGAAAGTATGATTTGTGGCATTTTGATGAAACGTAAGAAAAATGCGCCAATTCTGGGTATTTTATTAATAAATTGCCGCTTTAACTTTCTTTTTGTTGACGATATTTATTTTTCTTCTTAAAGTATTTCCATCACTTCGATTTTCTGAAAGCCGCCAGATGAAACCTCTCCCGCTTCCCCGCCGCGCCCTTGCCGCCTGTGTCCTCGCCGCCCTCGCCACCCTGGCCGCGCCGGGCGTGCAGGCCGCGCCTATCGGCAACCTGACAAGCTTGAGTGCCGTGCATGCGGCCGACGTGGCCAAGGGCGAGGCGCTGGGCTGGGATCTGCGCAGCGACACGGGCGTGCAACTGCGTATCAGCCTGCCGCAGGCGGACGTGCTGCGCATCCAGGCGGGCGGCAAAGGGGGCTTGACGGGGCCCGGCGACAAGGCCGCGCCCATCGTCGTGGGCCAGCCTGCCGCGCAGGTGGCGTACCAGATCAATGAACAGCCCGACCATATCCTGATCAGCACCGAGGCCCTGAGCCTGCGCATCGACCGCAAACCCTTGCGCTTTACCTTGTTCCGCAAGGGCGACCTGGTGCCCTTGTGGCGCGAAGTGCAGCCGCTGTCGCTCGACGACAAGCAGGGCGTGCAGGTGCTATCGAGCCTGCCGGGCGAGCGTTACTTCGGCGGCGGCCAGCAGAATGGCCGCTTCGAATTCAAGGGCAAGCAGGTGCCCGTGTCGTATTCGGGCGGCTGGGAAGAGGGCGACCGGCCGAATCCCGCGCCATTCCTCATGAGCTCAAGGGGCTGGGGCATGCTGCGCAATACCTGGTCCGACGGCAATTACGACTTGCGCGACAAGGAGCAGATCTCGCTGCAGCACGCGGAAGGCCGTTTCGACGCGTATTTCTTTGTCGGCAAGGACTTGCGCGACGTCGTCGCCCGCTACACGGACTTGACGGGCCGCGCGCGCATGCTGCCCCGCTGGGCGCTGGAGTACGGCGACGCCGATTGCTACAACGATGGCGACAATGTGAAAAAGCCCGGTTCCGTGCCGAAGGGCTGGACGGACGGCCCGACCGGCAAAACGCCGGACGTGGTGGAAACGGTGGCGCGCCAGTACCGCGAACACGACATGCCGGGCGGCTGGATACTGCCCAACGACGGCTATGGCTGCGGCTACACGAACTTGCCGGAAACCGTGAAGGGCCTGGCCGGCTATGGCTTTCGCACGGGCCTGTGGACGGAAAACGGCGTCGACAAGATCGCCTGGGAAGTGGGCCAGGCGGGCAGCCGCGTGCAAAAGCTGGATGTGGCGTGGACGGGCAAGGGCTACCAGTTCGCCATGGATGCGAACAAGTCGGCCTACGACGGCATCCTGAACAACTCCGACAGCCGCCCCTTCCTGTGGACGGTGATGGGCTGGGCCGGCATCCAGCGCTACGCCGTGGCGTGGACGGGCGACCAGAGCGCCAGCTGGGATTACATCCGCTGGCACATCCCGACCCTGATCGGCTCGGGCCTGTCCGGCCAGGCGTATGCATCGGGCGACGTGGACGCCATCTTCGGCGGCAGCCCGGAAACCTATCTGCGCGACCTACAGTGGAAAAGCTTTACGCCCGTCCTGATGGGCATGTCCGGCTGGGCCGCGGCCGAGCGCAAGCACCCGTGGTGGTTCGAGCAGCCGTACCGCGACATCAACCGCCGCTATCTGAAGCTCAAGATGCGTTTGACGCCGTACATGTATACGCTGGTGCGCGAGGCCGAGCAATCGGGCGCGCCGCTGGTGCGCGGCCTGATGTGGGATTATCCGCAAGACCCGGCCGCCTACACGGAAGCGTATAAATACCAATTCCTGCTGGGGCGCGACGTGCTGGTGGCGCCCGTCTACCGCAGCCAGGCCGTCAGCGGCGGCTGGCGCAAGGGCATCCACCTGCCGCAGGGCACGTGGTATGACTACTGGGATGGCCGCCAGGCCACGGCCGACGCGAAAGGGCGCGACCTCGATATGCAGGTCACGCTGGACAAGCTGCCCGTGTTCGTGCGCGCCGGCGCCATCCTGCCCATGTATCCGGAAATGCTGTACGACGGCCAGAAACCGAAGGACCAGCTCACGCTCGACATCTACCCGCACGGCCATTCCGACTACACCCTGTATGAAGACGACGGCAATACGCGCCAGTACCAGGGCGGCGCCTTCAGCCAGCAAGTCATCCGCATGCGCCAGACGGCCGGCGACGTGCAGGTCGACATCGGCGCCGTCGATGGCCAGTACCAGGGCCAGGAAGCGCGCCGCGGCTATGCGCTGCGTATGCTGGCGGGCCAGGCACCGGCCACCGTGCGCGCTGGCGAACGGCTGATCGCGGCGTCCGCCGACCGCGCCGCCTACGACAAGGCGCTTGATGCCTGGTATTTCGATCTTGCCGACCGGCAAGGCACCCTGCACGTGAAAGTGGCGGCGCAGGATATCCGCCAGCCTTTGATTCTGCAGGTCGCCGGTGCGCTGGCCGTGGCGAGAATCGATGCCGACTTCCCGGCCGCTCCCGTGCCGGGCCGCGCCTTGCCGGCCGACGCCATGCAGGTGGTGGCGCGTCCGGCCGAAGAAAACGGCTATCCGCTGGAAAACGCCTTCGACGGCAAGCCGGAGACCTGGTTCCGCACCGTGCGCAGCCCGTCCGTGAAGAGCGGGCCGCACGAATGGGTGATCGGCTTTACGGAACGGCGCCTCGTCGATGGCATCGAACTGGCGCCGCGCAACGACCAGCACTGGAAACATGGCCAGGTGCGCGATTATGAAATCTACATCGGCGACAACAACGGCGAGTGGGGCGCGGCGCTTGCGCGCGGCACCCTCAAATTGCAAGAGGGTACGCAGACGATCAACTTCCCCGCCACGGCCGGGCGCTTGCTGCGCTTTCGCGTCATGAGCACGCAAAATCCGGAAGGCGATGGCGCCGCGTCCACCGACCCGATGGTGACGGCGGCGCAGGCCGGGCCGGTGGCGCGCGCGTTCGACGCGGCGCTGGCCACCGACGTGGCGCCCGTGACCCTGTCGGAATTCCGCGTGCTCGAGCACCGCGTGGCCGAAGGCGAAGAGGTGCAGCGCTATCTGTCGGACCTGGCGCTGCCGAAGCATATCGCGAAAGACCGGCCGGCCGGCAAGGCGGCCGAGATGCGCATGAACGGGCTGTGGTTCCGCAAGGGGCTCGGCGTGGGACCGGCCAGCCGCATCGACTTGCAGCTGGCGGGCAACTGGAATCTGCTGCGCGCCGACCTGGGCGTGGACGATAGCTGCCGCGGCGCGGGCGGCTTGCAATTCCAGGTCTGGAGCGGTGAGCGGCTGCTGTACGACAGCGGCCTGGTCACGGCTCCCGGGGTGGTCAAACCCGAAATCGACGTGCGCGGCCTGAGCCAGCTCAGTTTGCGCACCTTGGGCGCGCGCGGCGCCCACCCGGCCCAGGTCTGCGGTAACTGGGCCAATGCCGTGCTGACCGGCACGCAAGGCGCGACCGTCAAGTCGCGCTAGACACACTTCACTTCATCATTTCACTAAAAACGAGCCCCTCTTCGGACCGGGGAGGGGCTCTTGCAAGCTGACGAAAACAAATCACTGATCATCACTGATAATAAGGGAGACGGGAATGCACTTGAAAAACTGATGGCCGCCATGGTGGCGGTAGGGTTGGCGTCGACGGCGCTGGCGGCGGAGGAGGAAAAACTGGCGCGTGTCGAAGTGACGGGTTCCAGCCTGAAGCGCATCAACGCGGAAACGGCGTCGCCGGTACAGGTGATCAACGCCAAGCAGATCGAAAACATGGGTGCGCTCACCTTGCTGCAAGTGCTAGACAACCTGCCCGCCGCGCGTCCCGCGCAGCAGGACTTCCGCTCAATGTTCACGGGGTCGGACGGCGGCTCGCAAGCGAACTTGCGCGGCTTGGGGGCGCAGGGCACGCTGGTGCTGCTCAATGGCCGCCGCCTGTCGTTCTATGGCGCACCGGCCGGCTTCCAGACCATGTTCGTCAATATCGACGCCATCCCGGCCGCCGCCATCGAGCGCATGGAAATTTTGACGGATGGCGCGTCGGCCGTGTATGGCTCCGATGCCGTGGCCGGCGTCATCAACGTGATCACCAAAAAATCGTATCAAGGCCTGGAAGCGCGCGCCAACGGCGAGTTTTCGCCCAGCGTGAAAGCCTATGGCGAGCGCCAGGCCAGTGTCTTGTATGGTCTGGGCGACCTGGCCAGCGACGGCTACAACATCTATGGTTCCGTGAACGTCTACCAGCGCGACCGCATCGCCCTGGCCGACACCTGGCAAAAGCGTCCCGCGTATTTTTATGCGAACAATCCGAATTTCATCCCGAACATGCGCGTGGGCGTCGGCAGCGAGCCGGGCGTGATGAACCCGGGGACCTTCTTTGTCTTCGACAAGGCGAAGAACAATGCGCGCACCCAGCGCGCCGCGCCCGGCTGCAACACCAGCATCACCGAGGCGTCGGGTAGCCGCTGCGTGTGGAATGCGCTGCCCAACCAGCTTGACACGGGGCCTACCTCGGAGCGCGCCACGGCCTACCTGAGCGGCCGGCTGAAACTGGGCGGCGACATGGAAGCGTTCGCGGAAGGCGCCTACACCCACATCAAGATGCGCGGCGAGAATGGCCCGTCCAGCTTCAACAGCGGCAGCACGAACAACTGGTTCGCGCGCAACACGGGCAATACCCTGAACACCTTCGTCACGCCTTTCCTCAGCCCGAACAACGTCTACCTGAAGGGCAAGCTCGATGCCGACATGCTGGCCAAGATGGGCGGCGCGGCCGGCTTGAATTACCTGCTGCAGGATGCGACGGGCCACTTCGGCCAGAAGAATGTCGATGAAAACTACCGTGCGCTCGTCGGCCTGCGCGGCAGCATCGGCGGCGGCTGGGATTTTGAAACGGCGCTCAGCGTGGCGGGCAGCCATTCGACCCTGTTCCAGACGGCGAACATCAACATCAAGGGCTTCGAGCAGGCGTTTGGCCCGTTCACGAAAGACCCCGTCAGCGGCCGCACGTATATCTCGGACAATCCCGCCTACAAGTTCGGCGAAATCAGCGACGCCAACGCGGCGCTGGTGCGCGCCGCCTATCCGACCTTCGCCATCGAATCCTGGACCAAGCTGATGACGTGGGACGCGAAGGTCGAAGGCACCCTGTTCAAGCTCGGCGAACGCGAAGTGCGCGCCGCCGTGGGCACCAACATCATGCGCGAGAGCTTTCTCACGCCCGGCAACGCCGATGCGGCCAATGGCCTGATTACGCAGCAGGGCGGTTCCTGGTTCGATGGCAAGCGCACCATCGCCGCCGTGTTTGGCGAAGTGGTGGTGCCGCTCAGCGACACCCTGGAAGTCAACGCGGCCGCGCGCCTGGACAAATATCCGCATTTCGCCGCCAACCTGGCGCCCAAGCTGGGCGTGATCTGGCGCGCGCGGCCCGACCTGATGCTGCGCGGGACCTATTCGGAAGGCTTCCGCGCGCCCAACCTGGCCGAATCGGGCTCGGGCGGCGTCTTTGCGCAGGTGGGCGGCATCCGCGACACGGTGCGCTGTGACGAAACGAACGCCATGGCGCGCGCGCTGATGAAGTCAAAAGTAGCGACGGATGCTGACCTGGGCAAGAGCCTGCTCAATTCGAACTGCTCGACGACGGTGGGCGGCCTGACGCCGCCGAACCAGAACCTGCGTCCGGAAAAGGCCAAGATTTCCACCGTGGGCCTGGTGCTGCAGCCGGCCAAGGACGTGAGCATCTCCATCGATTACTGGTTCATCAACCGCCGCGACGAAATCGTGCGCCAGGACTTCAACGAGCTGTTTACGGAACTGGTGGACAAGTACGGCCCGACCCTGGCCGGCACGTCGAGCGCCATCCGCAACGACCTGACGGATACGGACCGTGGCAATGTGGCGGCGGTGGCGGCCATGTGCGCCAATCCCGCCAACGCGGGCGTGTGCGCGGGCGGCGTGCCGCGCTACTCGGTGGGCAACCTGGGCGGCTTGATCAACTCGTATTCGAACCGTGGCCGCACCCTGATGGACGGCGTGGACATCGATGCGCGCACGCGCTTTGCGCTCGGTGACTGGGGCAAGCTGAGCACCGGCATCGCCGCCACCATCCGCAAGCGCGATACCCACGACAGCGAAGACGGCAGCGACATCAAGGGCAATACCGTCGGCTACTACGATTCGCCGCGCTACCGCGCCACGGTCAACGCCGACTGGAGCTACCGCAACTTCGTCAGCAGCGTGTTCATCAACTACTCGGGCAAGACGCGCTGGGCCTATGGCCCCTGGGACAAGGACAACACGCCGGAGAACTGCACCGCCGCCTCGGTATCGCTGCCGGCCGGCCAGTGCAAGGGCGCGCCGTCGTACACCACGGTGAACCTGGCCTTCAGCTGGAAGCCCATCAAGCACCTGGACGTGGGCCTGAACGTGAAAAACGCGTTTAACAAGCAGCCGTACTACGACCCGAACGGCTGGGAGGGCTACAACCATAGCCAGGACCTGTTCGGCCGCCAGTTTGCGCTCTCGGCCAGCTACAAGTTCTTTTAAAACGTGACCTTGCCCCGGCCCGCCTGTGCGGGCCGGGGTATTGCCATGGAAAAGAAAAACAATATTCCGAAATATGCAATACGAAAGATAAGCGTAAGTGAAAGCAGGCCATCAGGGCTGCTTTCGCATTTTTTTCCCCGGATTTTTGGTCCGTTTCACCGTTCCCGCTCACTTCCCCGCCTACGCGTGTATCTGTCATACCACAATAACGAAAGTTATCTGCCGCGCCACTGATTGAATAGAAAGATAAATCGCGTTTATTTACCCGGTTAAGCGATAAATTTGCGTTATAACTTTCTTTTTGTTGACGATACTTATTTTTCTTTTTAAAGTAATCCCAGGAAAACGAAAATCAGCCGATACGGACTGATTTCCCGAAAGGTGCGGCTGTCTGGCTCTACCTTCCGACGAACACCATAAAAATGGCCTCCCCCCGACTCCGTCCCGGAGCGGGGAGGACGCGTAAAACCCTCGATATAGACGGAGACACAGCATGCATACCACCCGACTCAAATTGCGCGACATCAGCCGCGCCGCCGCGATCGTGATCGCACTGGCGGCCGGCGTGCCAGGCCAGGCCTGGGCACAGTCGAACGCCACGAGTACCATTTTCGGCGAAGTGAGCGCACCGGCCGGCGCCACCGTGGTGCTGGAAAACCTGGCCACGGGCGTGCGGCGCACTTTGACGCCCGATACGTCGGGTCGCTATGTGGCCAACTCCATGCCGCCAGGCCGCTATGCGGTGCGCGTGCTGCGTGCCGGTTCGGTGGAAGCGTCGCAGGAAGTCGAAGCCCTGATCGGCGCCGGCGCGGAAGCGAACTTCGGGCCGGTCGGCGTGGCCGCTTCCGTGGGCCAGGAGCAGACCGTCGTGGTGAAGGCGTCGCGCAACCCGATCGACGTGTCGAACACGAACAATGGCGTGATCTTCACCGCCAAGGAACTCAAAGCGCTGCCGGTCGGGAACGATGTGGCGTCCATCGTGCAGCTGACGCCGGGCGTGGCGCGCGGCACCAACAGCGTGTATGGCAATGCGCCGTCGATCGGCGGCTCGGGCCAGTCGGAAAACGCCTTCTACGTCAACGGTTTCCCCATCACGAATATCCTGACCCAGGTGGGCGCCTCGGAGCTGCCGTTTGGCGCGATCTCCAACCTGCAGGTGCTGTCGGGCGGCTACGGCTCGGAGTTTGGCCGCTCCACGGGCGGCGTGATCAACATCACCACCAAGAGCGGCGGCAACAAGGTCGAATTCGGCGGCAAGGTCTCCATCATCCCCCGTTCGCTGAAGGGCACAACGGAAAACCGGTACTACCCGAACACGGGCGCCAATCCGGGCACGGATGGCACCTTGAAGTACTGGAACCGCGATAACGGCAGCACCAGCAAGGTCGTCGGCTTGTACGGCAGCGGGCCGCTGATCCAGAACAAGCTGTTCGCCTTCGTGGCGCTGGAACAGACGCGCACGGACGGCGGCGCCGTCGCCGGTGCGCGCGACGACTCGGACAAGGTGCAGCCGAACGGCTGGCGCGAGAGCAAGAGCAAGGTTGACCGCATGATGGCCAAGCTGGACTACAACCTGACGGACGACCATCACTTTGAATATACCAAGCTGTATGACCGCACGACTACGGATAGCCAGAGCTATGGCTTCGACTATGCCACGCTGAAACGCAACAACGTGCCTGGCGGCGGGAGCGAGACCACCATCAACTGCTGCGGTTCGTCGGCCGCGCCGGGCGCGAATGTCGACATCTTCAAGTACACGGGCTACCTGACGGACCAGCTGACGGTGACGGCCATGATGGGCGAATCGCGCACATCGCACCGCCGCATGCCGAATGGCTACGATCCGAGCCTGGCGCAGACGGTCTCGAATAGCGATACCCGTGTACCTGGACTGACGTACGCCAATCCGCAGGCGGTGACGGGGACCCTGGTCGACCCATCCTCGGAAGACCGCCAGAAGGCCAAGCGCCTGGACCTGGAATACAAGCTGGGCAAGCACTCGCTGCGTGGCGGCATCGACCGCATCGACGTGGAATCGCAAGTGGGCCTGAGCCTGGCCGGCGGCTACCGCTGGAGGTACGAGAAGGTCAAGGATCCGACGCTCCTGATCAACGGCGCCTTTGAGACGCCGGCCCAAGGCAACGGCTATGGCAAGGATGGCTATTACGTCAGCAAGGAATTGAACGCCAATCTGGCGCGTCCGACCAGCGTGCAATCGGCGCAGTACATCCAGGATCACTATCAGGTCACGGAACGCGTGCTGCTGGACCTGGGCCTGCGCCGGGAACAGTTCACCAACTACAGCACCGATGGCGTGGCCTTCATTTCGCAGCGCAACATGATCGCCCCGCGCGTGGGCGCCACCTGGGATTATCTGGGCGACGGCACCCTGAAATTCTTCGCCAACGGCGGCCGCTACCACCTGCCGGTGCCATCGAATTTGTCGAGCAACATGGCCAGCCCCTTCCTGGCCACCAGCGAGATGTACACTTACACGGGCGTCGATCCCGTCACGGGCGCGCCGACGGGCCTGCACGCGATCAGCAAACCGTATTCGGCCAACAATGCGTATGGACAGAGCCGCGACGCGCGCGAAGTGACGGCCGTTGGCCTGAAACCGCTGTCGCAGGATGAATTCTCGCTGGGCTTCGAACGCGCCCTGAGCAAGAAGCTGGTGGTGGGCGCCAGCGTCCTGTACCGCAAGCTGAACGACACCAATGACGACACCTGCGACGCGCGTCCGCTGCAAGCCTGGGCCACGCGCAACAGCGTCGATACGGCTAACTGGAGCGGCTTTCAGTGCGCCATCATCAATCCGGGCCGCGACAACAGCCTGATGGTGGACTTCGACGATGGCAAGGGCCTGCGCCGCGTGGATATTTCGGCGGCAGAGTGGGGCAACCCGCTGCCATCGCGCACCTATCGCGCCCTGAACATGTTTGTCGAGCACCCGTACACGAACGGCTGGTACGGCAAGCTGACCTACACCTTGTCCGGCCTGAAGGGCAATATGGAAGGCCAGACGGACAGCATCGGCGGCGGCGACGTGGGCCTGACGGTCAGCGACGACCACAAGGAACTGATGTACAACGCGTATGGCTACCTGCCGGGCGACCACCGTCACGCCTTCAAGGCCTACGGTTTCATGCAGGTCATCCCGGACGTGATGGTGGGCGCCAACCTGTCGCTGATCTCGGGCGCACCGCGCAACTGCATCGGCGCGCTGCCCGATAATCTGAAGTTCGAGGGCAATTACGGCGATTCCTACTTCTATTGCAACGGCAAGCCGGCGCCGCGCGGCAGCCAGGGCCGCCTGCCGTGGCAAGCCCAGTTGGATATGAATGTGGCCTATACTCCCAGCGCCGTCAAAGGCCTGAGCCTGAAAGTGGACGTGTTCAACGTGTTCAACAGCCAGACCGTCACCCGCTATACCGAAACGCGCGAAGACCATGGCGCCATCTCCCGCAATTACCTGCAGGTCGATGGACGCACGGCGCTGCGTTCCGTGCGCTTCACGGCTGAATACACTTATTAACCTGCAACCGGCGCGCCGTGCGGCGTGCCGGTGACGATCATTACCAACGGAAGCGAGAAGAGACCAATGACGACACAAATCAATCGACGCAATTTCCTGTCCGCCAGCGCAGCGCTGGCCGGTGGCGCCATGGCCGGCAGCGCCTTGCTGCCTGGCGATGCCAGCGCCGCACCTGCCGCCGGCCGCGACAAGGTCCGCCTGGGCCTGATCGGCACGGGCATGCGCGGCCAGGTGCTGCTGGCCGAACTGGTGCGCCGCGACGACGTGGAAGTGGTTGCCCTGTGCGATATCGAACCGATCATGCTGAAACACGCGCTGGGCCAGGTGGCCAAAGCGGGCAAGCCGCGTCCGCGCACCTATGGCGAAGATCGCGACCAGAAAGCCTACCAGCGCATGCTGGACGCGGGCGGCCTCGATGGCGTGATCATCGCCACGCCGTGGGAATTCCACGCACCGATGGCGATTGCCGCGATGCAGGCGAAAATCGCCGTCGGTTGCGAAGTGGTGGCCGGCATCACCCTGCAAGACCACTGGGATGTGCTGAATACCCAGCTGAAGACGGGCACGCCGTACATGTTGCTGGAAAATGTGTGCTACCGCCGCGACGTGATGGCCGCGCTGCAGATGGTGCGCGCGGGCCTGTTCGGCGAACTGCTGCACCTGCAGGGCGGCTACCAGCACGATTTGCGCGCCGTCAAATTCAACAGCGGCAATCCGGCCAAGCCGTATGGCGGCGGCGTGGAATTCGGCGAAAAGGGCTGGTCGGAAGCCCATTGGCGCACGCAGCACTCGGTCGAGCGCAATGGCGAACTGTATCCGAGCCACGGCATCGGCCCGTGCGCCATGTACACGAACATCAATCGCGGCAACCGTTTTACGCGCATCAACGCCTTTGCCACCAAGGCGCGCGGCTTGCACGACTACATCGTCAAGCAGCCGGGCGGCGCGCAGCATGCGAACGCCAAGGTGAAATTCAAGCTGGGCGACGTCGTCACCACCACCCTGGCGTGCGAAAACGGCGAAACCATCATCCTGCAGCACGATACGAGCCTGCCGCGCCCGTATTCGCTGGGTTTCCGCGTGCAAGGCACGGACGGCCTGTGGATGGACTTGAATAATTCGATTCATATCGAGGGCGTCAGCAAGCCGCACCAGTGGGACGACTTCAAGGCTTACCAGGACAAGTATGAGCACCCGGTGTGGCGCAAATACGCGGCGCAAGCCGAAGGCGCGGGCCACGGCGGCATGGACTTCTTCGTCATCCACGCCTTTGTCGAAGCATTGAAGGCCAACGCGCCGATGCCGATCGATATCTACGACGCCGTCACGTGGAGCGCCATCACGCCGTTGTCCGAGCAGTCGATCGCCGCCAACTTCCAGACTCTGGACTTCCCCGACTTCACGGGCGGCCAGTGGAAAGCGCGCAAGCCGATCTTCGCCCTCGACGGCAAGTACTAAGGTTTCACAACCCGCTACCGCGCCTGCCGCCGTAGCGGGTTTTTTCCATTCCAGGAGACGTTGATGAAACACAGAAGTTCATTGTTCTACGCTGTCCTTCCCGCCATGCCTTTACTGGCCGCCTGCGTGGCCGCGCCCGTGGCGTCCGCGACGCCCGCCAGCGTGGAACTGGCCGGCAATGCCTTCATCACCAGTGCAGACAAGGGCGCCGTCATCGGCGAACATGGCCTGACCGGCTGGAGCAATCCGGCAGCGGTGGCCAGCATGTATTTCCGCGTGGCTGAAGCGGGTCCCGTCCAGGTGGCGCTGGACGCCAGCCTGGCCGATGGCGGCGACAGCACCATCCGCGTGAAGATCAACGGCACGCCGTTCGACGTCAGGCTGGCCGGCAAGGCGCGCAAGACCTACGCCGTCGGTACGGTCAATGTGCCGGCGGCCGGCTATGTGAAGGTGGACTTGCAGGGATTGACGCGCGCCAAGGCCACGTTCGGCGACGTTTCGGCACTGAAGGTGACGGCCGGCGCCGCGCTCAATTACGCGAATGACCGCGCCAATTACTACTGGTCGCGGCGCGGGCCGTCCGTGCACATGGGCTACACGGTACCGGTCAATACCGAGTATTTTTATAACGAGATGACGATACCCGTGGGACAGGACGCCATCGGCTCCTACTTCATGGCCAACGGCTTTGGCCAGGGTTACATGGGCATCCAGGTCAAGTCGCCCAGCGAGCGCTGGATCCTGTTCTCCGTGTGGGACGCCGAGAATGGCGCGAAGACCACCCTGGTCAGCAAGGGCGCCGGCGTGGTTGACAACGCATTTGGCGGCGAGGGCACGGGCGGGCAAACCTACCTTTCATATCATTGGGCGGCCGGCACCACGTACCGCTTCATCACGCGCGCGCGGCCCGACGGCAAGGGCGGCAGCGATTACTCGGCTTGGTTCTTCGCGCCCGAAACGGGAAAATGGCGCTACATCGCCACCTGGAAGCGGCCGGCGATTTCCACGTATTTGACGCGCGTGCATTCCTTCCTCGAAAACTTCATCGATACCCTGGGCCACACGGAGCGCCGCGTCCAGTTCGGCAATCAGTGGGCAAGGAACGTTGCCGGCACCTGGTCGGAAGTGACGGCAGGGCGCTACACGGGCGACGCCACGGCCACCAACGCGCAGCGCATGGATTATGCGGGCGGCGTGGAAAACGGCAAGTTCTACCTGCGTAACGGCGGTTTCTTCGCCGGGTACGTGAAAACCGGCCAGAACTTCACGCGCCCGGCCACGGGCCAGGCGCCCGCCGTCGACGTGAGCGCCTTGCCGATGCAATAGGCGTGGTTTCTCAGAACGGCCGCTTGCCCACCGTCGCTTCGATGCCGCGATAGTAGGTGAGCGGCCGGACTATGGTCACGCCCATCAATGCCGCCGCCTGGATGATGTCGTCCGTGTCGCGCCGGTACACCACCAGCGCATCCATTTCGTCGGAACCGTTGCCGTCGATCTGGATCAGCTCATAGCCGCCGTCTTCCACGGCGCGCTGCGCCAGTTCCGTGTCCAGCCACTCGAAATAGGGCAGCGCGCTACCGCCGCTGTCCTCGAGCATCTCGTACGGGAAGTCGGGGAATTCGTCGAACATGTCCTGTATCTGTTCGTGCAATTCATCGAGCTTGTCGCTCGACGCCGTATAGCAGGCCAGGCGCAAGAGGATCGCCACCGTGTAGGCCTGCGCATCGCTGTCGATCCACTCGTCGCGCGGAGCGGAGGGCGCAGCGGTGATGGCGGTGACGGCTTCGTCGAGTTCCTCTCCTTCCAGTTCACCGCAGGTCAGCTTGGTCAGCAGTTCAGATAGCAGCATGTTTGCCTTTCAATGGTGTGGATGCATGGCCAGGGAGGCCTGCTTGTTCAGGTGTTGCCAATACTATCATTGCCGCGTATCTGGGCGCGCTCTGCAGAACTTGCAACGCGCGCTACGCCGACGGACGCGATCATCATGGCAGTGTTTGCAAAAATCGCGTCAGACAGGCATTTGCAGGGCGCTTGCGCCGCAGCACCGCATGGATATAGAATGCGAATCATTATTATTTGCAAGCTAGGGAGTATGCGACGTGCCGCCTGCCCAACCCGGCGTTCACCAGGAGGTGGGCAGCCTGTATCACGATCACCACCGGTGGCTGCAAGGCTGGCTCAGGCACAAGTTGGGCAACGCCTTTGATGCGGCCGACGTGGCGCACGACACTTTCATGCGCCTGCTCAATCGCGAAGAAAGCATCGCCGCGCGCGAGCCGCGTGCCTTCCTGACGACGGTGGCCAAGGGCGTGCTGGGCAATCTGTATCGCCGCCGCGATCTGGAGGCGGCGTATCTGGACACCCTGGCCAGCCTGCCGGCGCAAAGTGCGCCCGACCCCGAGGCGCAGGCGATTCTGCTCGAAGCCCTGTTCGACATCGACCGCCGCCTCGATGGCCTGGCGCCGGCCGTGCGCCGCGCCTTTCTGCTGTCGCAGCTCGATGGCATGCCGCAGGCGGCCATCGCGCTGGAACTGAATGTCTCGCTGGCCACCGTGCAGCGCTACCTGGTCAAGGCCATGCACCAATGTTTCTTTGCCCAGCCGGTGCCGTGATGGGCGCCCTGACGCCGGAAGCGGCCAGCCTGCAGGCTGTCGAATGGCTGGTGCGCCTGCAGGCCGGCGACGTAGCGCCAGAAGTGGAGCAGGCCTGGCGCGCCTGGCGCGGCAGCGACCCGGAACATGAGCAAGCCTGGCAGCATGTCGAAGGCTGCATGGCGCGCATGCGCGCCTTGCCAGCGCCGCTGGCGCACGGCACGCTGGCGCGCAAGCCCGCGCATGCGCAGGCCAACGCCGCGCGCCGCCAGTCGTTGACATTCCTGGCGCTGCTGGCCGTGGGCGGCGGCGCCTGGATGGCGGGCGGCGATGAGCAGGCGCGCTTCTGGCTGGCCGATTACCGTACCGGTACGGGCGAGCTGCGTCACGTCGTGCTGGACGACGGCACGCGCATCGCGCTCAATACGGCGTCCAGCATCGACGTGCGCTATGACGCGGGCCAGCGCCTGGTGACTGTATTAAAGGGCGAGATCATGGTCAGCACGGCGCGCGATCCGGCCGGCCGGCCGTTTTTGGTGCACACGGCGCAAGGCCGGTTGCAACCGGTGGGCACGCGCTTTGCCGTGCGCGCCGGTGGCGGAGTCACGCGCCTGGGCGTGTTTGCGGGCGCGGTCGACATCATGCCAATGCTGGCGCCAGGCGCCGTGCAAAGGCTGCACCCCGGTCAGCAAACGATGTTCACGGCGAACCGCACGGGGGCAATCGAGGCCTTGCCCGCCGGCGCGGACGCCTGGACGACGGGCATGCTGGTGGCGCACGATATGCCGCTGGCCGAGTTTATCGGCGAGCTGGCGCGCTACCGCCATGGTCGCCTCGCTTGCGATCCCGCCGTCGCGCACTTGCGCGTGTCCGGCATCTACCCGCTGGCCGATACGGGGCAGGTGCTCGACATGCTGACGCGCACCTTGCCCGTCGACGTGCGCCAGAGCACGCGTTTCTGGGTGAGCGTGGTGCCGCATCGGAAGCATCCCTAATTATTTTCTGAAAAACTGAGGGGTTTTCGATTTTCGCGTGACATGGCAAGTGAACCCTTCATTCACTTTCAGGAAAACAGTCCGCATGCCCAGCACAACTCTTATTTACGCTTCTTCCGCTTCCACTGTATGCCGCCGCCGCGTGGCGGCGCTGGCCGTCAGCCAGGCCCTGTGGTTGCTCGCCGCCAGCGGCGCCTCGGCTGCCGCCCCCCTTGCCCAGGCAGCCAATGCGGCGCGCATCGAGCTGGCGATACCTGCCGGCACCCTGGAACAGGTACTGGTGCGCTTCGGCCAGCAGACGGGCACCATGCTTTCCTACCAGGCCGCCGCCTTGGCGGGCAAGCGCAGCGCCGGCCTGACGGGCAGCTACAGCGTGCCTGCAGCGCTGGGCGCCATCGTGGCCGGCTCGGGCTTGCGTGCCCTGCCGCAGGCGAATGGCGGCTATGTGCTCGACGCGGCAGCGGCCGATGGCGGTCAGACCATGCCCGAGATGAAGGTCAGCGCCAGCTTTGATGCGAACGGCGCGACGGAAGGCAGCGGCGCCTATACGACGCAGGCCATGCGCTCGGCCACGCGCCTGGGCTTGTCCGTGCGCGAGACGCCGCAAGCCGTCAGTGTGGTCACGCGCCAGCAGATGGATGACCAGAATCTGCAAACGGTAGAAGACGTGCTGCAAAACGCGGCCGGCATCGCCATCAACCGCTACGACAGCGACCGTACTTCGTTTTTTGCGCGCGGCTTTTCCATCGCCAGCTACCAGTACGACGGCATCCCCACCACGGTCGACAATGCCTACAACGTGGGCGACAGCACGCTGGACATGACGGCCTACGACAGGGTCGAGATCGTGCGCGGCGCCACCGGCCTGCTGACGGGCGCGGGCGAACCGTCGGCCACCATCAACCTGGTGCGCAAGCGCGCGTCATCGGGGCAGTTGGCCGGGAATGCGGCCCTGAGCCTGGGTTCCTGGAACAATGCGCGCGCCAGCGCCGACCTGTCCACGCCGTTGACTGCGGACGGCAAGGTGCGTGGCCGTGTCGTCGCCAGCTACCAGGACAGCGAATCGTATGTGGATCTGTACCACGGCAAGAAGGCCATGGCGTATGCCACCGTGGAAGCGGACCTGGCGCCCGGCAGCGTGCTGATCGCCGGTTATGAATACCAGGATAACCGCCCGCGCGGCGGCATGTATGGCGGCTTGCCGCTGTGGTATGCGGATGGCGAGCGCGCCACGTTTTCCCGCTCCGCCACCACGGCCACCACCTGGAGCCGCTGGTTCAGCACCAGCCAGACGGCTTTTTTGCGCCTGGAGCAAAGCCTGGGCAGCGGCTGGAACCTGACCGCCATGCTGAATCACGGCTGGGGCAATTACTCGGCGGCCGAGCTCTTCGCCAATACCTGGCCGGACAAGGCCACGGGGCAGGGCGTGACGGGCTACGCCGGCTTTTACTCGGGCACGCGGCGCCAGGATAGCGTCGACGCCTATGTCCAGGGACCGCTGCAACTGCTGGGGCGCACGCACGACCTGGCGTTTGGCGTCTCGGGCAGCAACCAGTTCTCCAGCAATCCCGGCATTGCCGGCGGCAGCGTCGACTACGGCAATTTCCATCAATGGCAGGGCGTGACGCCGGAGCCGGACTGGAATAACCCGAATTTCTCGCGCTGGCAACTGCTCGACACGGTGCAGCAGCGTGGCATCTACGGCACTGCGCGCTTCTCGCTGGCCGACCCCTTGAAGCTGATCGTCGGTGCGCGCTACAGCCGCTACAAGGCGGACCACGTCGATGACTGGGGCGGCAGCTACGCCTATGCCAAGCATGCCGTCACGCCGTATGCGGGGCTGGTATGGGATATCGATACGCAGCATGCGCTGTATACCAGCTACAGCAAGATCTTCAAGCCGCAGGGTTACCAGGACCGGTTTGGCCGCTATCTCGACCCCGTGCAGGGCAAGAATGTGGAAGCGGGAGTGAAGGGCGAGTATTTTGGCGGCAAACTCAATGCGGCACTGGCCGTGTTCCGCATCGCGCAGGATGGCCTGGCGCAGGAAGACACGGGCCATTTTGTCGGCAATGCGCTGACGCAGGCGTATTTCTCGGCCTCGGGCACCACCAGCAAGGGCGTCGAACTGGACGTGTCGGGCGAGCTGGCCAAGGGCTGGAACGTATCGGCCAGCGTATCGCACGCCGCGGCAGAGGACAACGCGGGCGCGCGCTTGAACAGCTATGTGCCGCAGACCCTGGCGCGCGTATTTTCCACGTATCAGCTGCGTGGCGACTGGCGCGCCTTGTCCGTGGGCGGCGGCGTGAACTGGCAGAGCGGCGCCTACCGCGATGCGACGGGGCCGAAGGGCACGGAGCGCGTGGAGCAGGGCGGCTATGCCGTGGCCAGCCTGATGGCGAAATATGCGCTGTCGCGCCAGCTGTCGCTGCAGGCGAACGTCAACAACCTGTTCGACAAGCATTACTACAGCCAGCTCGGCATGTACAACCAGGGGTACTGGGGCGCGCCGCGCAATGCCAGCGTCACCCTGCGCTACATTTTTTGATGCATCAGAGCGGCCAGGCCTGCCTGGTGACGGCCACGGCGACGATGTAGGCGAAGACCAGCACGGCGAGCGCGAAGGCGGTGCCGCGCACGGCCGGCGTCTTGCCCCGTTTTAGCGCGATGGTGCCCAGCACGATGTAGGCCACCAGCGCGCACAGCTTGGCGGCCAGCCAGGGCTGGCTGCCCGGCGACTGGCCGCTCCACACGGCCAGGGCGATGGCGCTGGCCAGCAAGGCCGTGTCGATCAGGTGCGGCAGGATTTTTACCCAGCGCTGCTGCAAGGCGGGCGAGGCGCGCAGCATCCAGGCGCCGCGCAAGAGGAAAAGACAGCCGCTGGCGGCGGCGCAACCCATGTGGAAGTGCTTGAGACTCAGGTAATCCATGCGGTGACTTTACAGGCGTTGACAATGGCGCCAGCATAGCCGCCTTTGGCGCGCCGCGCCATAGGTCGCCGGGATAAGGTGCTGGCAACGCAGGAATCCGGCCAGCTCCTTCGTGTGCCGGTGCCGAGTGTGCCAAAAATACCCGCGTTTGTAAAACGCCCGCCATCCAGCCTAGGTCCGCACCCCGCCATCTAGTCACTTTTGCCGATGCGGCTATCCAGATTGCCTTTCCAGAATCACCCTGTGGCCGATAGTGCCTTTCGCCTCTGCCACGTAAGCTGGTCGGGACGGCTGGCCAGACGGCCAGTGCATTCATGGAGAAACATCGTGGCTACCCTAGATGGCACTAAGAACAACAGTAGTAACAAGGCAGTCGAACCGGGCATGCGGCGCAAGCAGGCGTCCGTATTGATCAGCAGTACCTTCGCATTTACCATCTGCTTCGCGGTATGGATGATGTTTGCCGTACTGGGCATCCCCATCAAGACCAGCCTGGGCTTGACGGAAACACAATTCGGCCTGCTGGCCGCCATGCCCGTGCTGACGGGCTCCCTCGTGCGCGTGCCGCTGGGCATCTGGACGGACAAATACGGCGGACGCCGCGTCTTCTTCCTGCTGATGCTGGCCAGCGTGCTGCCGATCTACCTGATTTCCTACGCCACCGCCTACTGGCACTTCCTCGTGCTGGGCATGTTCGTGGGCCTGGCGGGCGGCTCGTTTTCCGTCGGCACGCCGTATGTGGCGCGCTGGTATGAAAAGGAGCGCCGCGGCCTGGCGATGGGCATCTTCGGCGCCGGTAACTCCGGTTCCGCGCTGACCAAGTTCGTCGCGCCGGGCATCGTCGCCGCCTTCGGCTGGCAAATGCTGCCCAAGGTGTATGCGGTCGCCATGCTGGCCACGGCCATCATCTTCTGGCTGTTTTCGTACACGGATAAATCGCACCTGGCGCCATCGGGCGAAAGTTTTTCGGCGCAGATGAAGGTGCTGAAGGACCCCCGCGTGTGGCGCTACTGCCAGTACTACTCGGTGGTGTTCGGCGGCTATGTGGCGCTGGCGCTGTGGATGACGAAGTATTACGTGGCCGAATACGGTTTTGATTTGAAGCACGCGGCGCTGCTGGCTGCCTGCTTCTCGCTGCCGGGCGGCGTGCTGCGCGCGTTCGGCGGCTGGATCGCGGACAAATACGGTGCGGCCAGGGTGACCTGGGCCGTGATGTGGGTGTGCTGGGTGTGTTTCTTCCTGCTGTCGTATCCGCAAACGCAGATGGTGATCGAGACCGTCACGGGGCCGCTGGCCATCCACATCGGCCTGTCGCCGCTGTGGTTCACCGCGCTGCTGTTCATCGTCGGCATCGCCATGGCTGTCGGCAAGGCGTCCGTCTTCAAGTTCATCGGCGATGATTTTTCCGACAACATCGGCGCCGTCTCGGGCGTGGTGGGCCTGGCCGGCGGTCTCGGTGGCTTCATCCTGCCCGTGATGTTCGGCGCCCTGGTGGACTTCACCGGCGTGCGTTCGAGCGCCTTCATGCTGCTGTACGGCACCGTCTGCGTTTCCCTCGTCTGGATGTATTTCTCGTTCAAGCCGCTGCGTGCGGCGACTATCCCTCAACCTGCAGGAGCAACGCTGTGAGCAAACCAATGAGCCGCTATATGATCAATACGTGGGAGCCGGAAACCCCGAGCTTCTGGCAAAGCACGGGCAAGGCCACGGCCGCGCGCAATCTGTGGATTTCGATTCCCGCGCTGCTGCTGGCGTTCGCCGTGTGGATGGTGTGGAGCGTGGTGGTGGTGAATCTGCCCAACATCGGTTTCACCTACAGTAACAACCAGCTGTTCTGGCTGACGGCCTTGCCGGGTCTGTCCGGCGCCACCTTGCGCATCTTTTATTCGTTCATGGTGCCGATTTTCGGCGGCCGCCGCTGGACGGCCATTTCCACGGGCTCGCTGCTGATTCCCGCCATCGGCATCGGCCTGGCCGTGCAGGATGTGAACACCGGCTATCCGACCATGCTGATCCTGGCCCTGCTGTGCGGCTTCGGCGGCGGCAATTTCGCCTCGTCGATGGCCAACATCAGCTTTTTCTATCCGAAGGCGAGCAAGGGTTTCGCGCTGGGCATGAATGCGGGCCTGGGCAACCTGGGCGTGTCGGTGGTGCAGTTCGTCGTGCCGCTGGTGATCACGTTCGCCGTCTTCGGCGCCTGGGGCGGCGATTCGCTGACCTGGGTCAAGAATGGCGTGAGCAAGGACATGTGGCTGCAAAACGCGGGCTTCATCTGGGTGCCGTTCATCGCGCTGTCGACCTTGCTGGCCTGGTTCGGCATGAATGACCTGGCCTCTGCCAAGGCTTCGTTTTCCGAGCAGGCCGTGATTTTCAAGCGCAAGCACAACTGGCTCATGTGCTGGCTGTACACGGGCACCTTCGGCTCCTTCATCGGTTATTCGGCCGCGTTTCCG
Organism: Janthinobacterium sp. PAMC25594; assembly: GCF_019443505.1. Taxonomy (NCBI): domain Bacteria; kingdom Pseudomonadati; phylum Pseudomonadota; class Betaproteobacteria; order Burkholderiales; family Oxalobacteraceae; genus Janthinobacterium; species Janthinobacterium sp. PAMC25594. The sequence continues at coordinate 870,915 of NZ_CP080377.1, read as the reverse complement.
CTACTGATCAAGATCCAGTTCCCTGACGTGAATCCGCTCGATTACGCCTTCCTGGGACCTTTGGTCGGTGCGCTGGCGAGGGTCGCCGGTGGCGTGATTTCCGATAAACTGGGCGGCGCCAGAGTCACCCTGTGGTCCTTCCTGCTGATGATAGGCGCCGTGCTGGGCGTGCTGTACTTCATGCCGCAAGCGGGCGTGGGTGGCAGTTTCAGCGGCTTCTTCTGGATGTTCATGCTGCTGTTCGCCGGCACGGGCGTCGGCAATGCGTCGACTTTCCGCATGATCCCCGTGATCTTTTTGACGGAGCACCAGCGCGCGGCCGCCGGCAAGGGCAAGGCGGCGCAGGAGCAAGCCATCCTTGACGCCAACAAGGAAGGTGCGGCCGTCCTGGGATTCACGTCGGCCGTGGCGGCCTACGGCGCCTTCTTCATCCCGAAAAGCTATGGCACCTCGATTTCGCTGACGGGCAGCCCCGACGCGGCCCTGTGGTGCTTCATCGGCTTTTATGTCAGCTGCATCGCGATCACCTGGTGGTGCTATGCGCGCAAGAATGCGCCGATGCCTTGCTAAAGTTGGAATGTCTGGCAAGTCGTTCTTGCCAGACGTTGAGGAAATGAGAGTCTGTCATGGAAGAACTGGAAAAATTCGTCAACGGCTTCAGCCTGTTTCAGCAGCAGTACTTCAGCGAGCCGCAAACCCTGTACGACAGCCTGCGCGACGGGCAGCGGCCCACGACCTTGCTGATCGGCTGCTGCGATTCGCGCGTCGACCCCATGCTGCTGACGGGCAGCGATCCGGGTGACATGTTCGTCGTGCGCAATATCGCCAACCTCGTGCCGCCGTGCACGCCCGACGCGCCGCCCGGCGTCAGCTCGGCCATCGAGTTTGCCGTCTGCAAGCTCGAAGTGGCCAGGGTCATCGTGCTGGGCCACGCGCGCTGCGGCGGCATCCGCGCGCTGCTGGAACCGCAGCCGCGCGCGGAAGGGCAGGAAACGGACTTCGTGGGACAGTGGATGCGCATCGCCGAACCGGTGGCGCAGCGCGTGCGGCGCGAGCTGGCGCATCGCTCGTCGGAAGAGCAGCACCATGCGTGCGAGCTGGCCAGCATATTGCAGTCGCTGGATAACCTGCTGACCTACCCTTGGCTGAAGCGCCGGGTGGAGCAGGGGGGGCTGAAACTGCATGGATGGTATTTCGACATCGACAGCGGCGCCCTGATGGCGTATTCGGCGCGCCAGCAGCAGTTTTTGCCGCTGGTCTGTCCGATAGAGCGGGCGCGGCATTTGCATGAGCGCCCGTGGCCGGATGCGGTCAGGTAATCCGAAACGTGCCGCCAACAATGTGTCGGATTACGCTACGCTAATCCGACCTACCTTGCATAATTGGTGGAAGAATGATGTAGGTCGGATTAGCCCGCAGGGCGTAATCCGACAACTTCCCTCAGCTAAAACGCAATAAATCGCCGCTGCGGTCAAACGCCAGCAGGCCGTCGATGCGGCCTTGCTCGATGGCCGTCACCATGGCGCGCAGGGGCGCTTCGCAGTCCTGTGCGGCCGGCGGCTGGCCCTCGCGACCCGCCAGTCCCGCCACGAAGACCACGTCCCAGTGCGTCTGCATCTGTTTCGACTCCTCCATCAATGTCTCGAAGCTGCCCAGTTCATCGGGCAGCTTGTCGGCGCACATCACGGGCGTGAGGGACTTGCCCTGGCCGCCTGGCTGGGCTTGCGCCTGGGTAAAGGTGAACAGCAGGCGTTGCGGCTGTTCCTGGTCGCGGGCGCTGCGCAGCAGGCTGGCGTAATCGGTAATCGACATGGTGCTCTTTCTCTGTGTTGAACGATGACGACAGGTATACCGCAGCACGGTCGCGGCGCCCATAGGCAATAGTGACTACCCACCTATGCATTCCTGGTGCGGGAAACCGACTTCTTGCCAATACCGCCGGGCAGGGCACATCGATAGACTGTTTGTATCGACGCTTGAGCCATCCTGCTTGCAGCGTTTTTATGACCTGGCGCCGCTTCTGCGGCGCAATGTGGAGGTAGCATGAGTCACTTTCTGGACCGTCTTAAATTTTTTAGCAAGCCTGCCGAGCCGTTCTCGAACGGCCATGGCACCGTGGTCGACGAAGACCGCACCTGGGAAAACGCCTATCGCCAGCGCTGGCAGCACGACAAGATCGTGCGCTCCACGCATGGCGTCAACTGCACCGGCTCTTGCAGCTGGAAGGTGTACGTCAAGAATGGCCTGATCACCTGGGAAACCCAGCAAACCGATTACCCGCGCACGCGGCCCGACCTGCCCAACCACGAACCGCGCGGCTGCCCGCGCGGCGCCAGCTATTCCTGGTACGTGTATTCGGCGCAGCGCGTGAAATACCCGATGGTGCGCGGCCGCCTGATGGAAATGTGGCGCGAAGCGCGCAAGACCATGGACCCCGTCACCGCCTGGGACTGGATCAGCCAGGACCCCGTGCGCTCGCAGCAGTACAAATCCATCCGCGGCCTGGGCGGTTTCGTGCGCGCCACGTGGGAAGAATCGAATGAAATCATCGCCGCCGCGAATGCGCTGACGATCAAGAAATACGGCCCGGACCGCATCGTCGGCTTCTCGCCGATTCCCGCCATGTCCATGGTCAGCTACGCCTCCGGCACGCGCTACCTGTCGCTGATCGGCGGCGTGGCCCTGAGCTTCTATGACTGGTACTGCGACTTGCCGCCCGCCAGCCCGCAAGTGTGGGGCGAACAGACGGACGTGCCGGAATCGGCCGACTGGTACAACTCGACCTATCTGATGGTGTGGGGCTCGAACGTGCCGATGACGCGCACGCCGGATGCCCACTTCTACACGGAAGTGCGCTACAAGGGCACGAAAACCGTGGCCATCTCGCCCGATTACGGCGAAATGGTGAAGTTCGGCGACATCTGGCTGGCGCCGAAGCAGGGCACGGACGCTGCGCTGGCGCTGGCCATGGGCCACGTCATCCTGAAGGAATTCCACTCGGAAGGCCAGTCCGACTACTTCCGCGAATATGCGCGCCAGTACACGGACTTCCCCATGCTGGTGCTGCTCAAGGAGCATAACGGCACCCTGGTGCCCGATTACTTCCTGCGCGCTTCGCACCTGGACAACAACCTCGACGAGACCAACAATCCTGAATGGAAAACCCTGGTCATCGACGAGACCACGGGCACCATCACGGCGCCGGCCGGCTCCATCGGCTTCCGCTGGGGCGAATCGGGCAAGTGGAACCTGGAGCAGAAGGCCGGCGGCAGCGGCGTGCCTATCGTGCCGATGCTGTCCATGATCAATGACAGCGACGCCGTCACGGAAGTGGGTTTCGCCTACTTCGGCGGCAAGGATGCGGCCGACATGCTGCTGCGCAAAGTGCCGGTGAAAACCATCCGTCTGGCCGACGGCAGCACCGCGTTGGTCACCACCGTGTTCGACCTGACCCTGGCCAACTACGGCATCGACCGTGGCCTCGGCGGCGAAAACGTGGCCGAGAGCTATGATGACGACGTGCCGTACACCCCGGCCTGGCAGGAAAAGCACACGGGCGTGAAACGCGCCGACGTCATCACCGTGGCGCGCCAGTTCGCGCAAAACGCGGACCAGACGCGCGGCAAGAGCATGGTCATCGTGGGCGCCGGCCTGAATCACTGGTACCACATGGACATGACGTATCGCGGCATCATCAACATGCTGATGATGTGCGGCTGTATCGGCCAGTCCGGCGGCGGCTGGGCCCATTACGTGGGCCAGGAAAAACTGCGTCCGCAAACGGGCTGGACGCCTTTGGCCTTCGCCCAGGACTGGGTACGCCCGATGCGCCAGATGAACGGCACCTCGTTCTTCTATGCGCATACGAGCCAGTGGCGCCACGAAAAGCTGGAAACGGGCGACATCGCCTCGCCATCGGCCGCCAGCGGCACGGGCGACCTGACCCTGCTCGACTACAACGCCAAGGCCGAGCGCATGGGCTGGCTGCCATCGGCGCCGCAGCTGCAAACCAATCCGCTGGAAGTGGCCAAGGCCGCCAAGGCGGCAGGGCAGGCGCCGGCCGCGTATGCGCTCGACCAGATCAAGGCGGGCCAGCTGCAGTTTTCGTGCGACGACCCGGACAATCCGGCCAACTTCCCGCGCAATATGTTTGTCTGGCGCTCGAACATCCTGGGCAGCTCGGGCAAGGGCCATGAATACTTCCTGAAATACCTGCTGGGCACGCAGAATGGCTTGCTCAGCGACGAAGATGACTGCATCACGCCGAAACAGGTGAAAGTGCGCCCGGCCGCCGAAGGCAAGCTCGATCTGCTGGTGGTGCTGGACTTCCGCATGTCGACCACGTGTCTGTATGGCGACGTGGTGCTGCCGACGGCCACCTGGTATGAAAAAGACGACTTGAACACCTCGGACATGCACCCGTTCATCCACCCGCTGTCGGAAGCCGTGCAGCCGCTGTGGCAATCGAAGTCGGACTGGGAAATCTACAAGGGCATCGCCGAGAAATTCTCGGAAATCGGCGGCGAGTTGCTGGGCACCCAGCAAGACATCATCCTCACGCCGCTGATGCACGACACTCCCGGTGAACTGGGCCAGCCTTTCGATCCCAAGGATTGGCGCGCCGGCGAATGCGAAGCCGTGCCAGGCAAGACCATGCCGAACATGACGGTGGTCGAGCGCAATTACCGCGACGTCTACAAGAAGTTCACCTCGATCGGGCCGCTGCTGGAAACCATCGGCAACGGCGGCAAGGGCATTTCCTGGAAAACGGAACATGAAATCGAGGTCCTGCGCGGCATCAACCGCACGGTGCTCGAAGAAGGCGTGTCGAAGGGCCAGCCGCGCCTCGATACGGCCATCGATGCGGCCGAAATGATCCTGACGCTGGCGCCGGAAACGAATGGCCACGTGGCCGTCAAGGCCTGGGCCGCGCTGTCTTCCATCACGGGGCGCGAGCACACGCATCTGGCCAAGCCGCGCGAGCATGACAGCATCCGCTTCCGCGACGTGCAGGCGCAGCCGCGCAAGATCATTTCCTCGCCCACCTGGTCGGGCCTGGAAAGCGAAGAAGTCAGTTACACGGCCGGCTATACGAATGTGCATGAAATGATCCCTTGGCGCACCTTGACGGGCCGCCAGCAGTTTTACCAGGATCACCTGTGGATGCGCGATTTCGGCGAAGGCCTGTGCGTGTACAAGCCGGCCATCAACACGAAGACGACGGAAGCGCTGCTGGGCACCAGGCCGAACGGCAACAAGGAACTGGCGCTGAACTTCCTGACGCCGCACCAGAAGTGGGGCATCCACTCCACGTATTCGGACAACCTGCGCATGCTGACCCTGTCGCGCGGCGGACCGCACGTGTGGCTGTCGGAAACCGACGCGAAGACGGCAGGCATCGTCGACAACGACTGGATCGAAGTGTTCAACGTGAACGGCAGCCTGACGGCGCGCGCCGTCGTCAGCCAGCGCATCCCGGCCGGCATGACGATGATGTACCACGCCCAGGAAAAGATCATCAACGTGCCTGGCGCGGAGATGACGGGCAAGCGGGGCGGCATCCATAACTCGGTGACGCGCGCCGTGCCCAAGCCGACGCACATGATCGGCGGCTACGCCCAGCTGGCGTACGGCTTCAATTACTACGGCACGGTGGGCTCCAACCGCGATGAATTCGTATTGGTGCGCAAGATGAACAAGGTTGACTGGCTCGAAGGCCCGTTGCAGGAAGAAGGAGCATAGTATGAAAATCAGAGCGCAAATCGGCATGGTGCTGAACCTGGACAAGTGCATCGGCTGCCACACCTGTTCCGTCACCTGCAAGAACGTGTGGACCAGCCGCGACGGCGTCGAGTACGCATGGTTCAACAACGTCGAAACCAAGCCCGGCATCGGCTATCCGAAGCAGTGGGAAAACCAGGACAAGTGGAATGGCGGCTGGCGCCGCACGGATGCGGGCAAGATCGAGCCGCGCCAGGGCAGCCGTTTGAAAATACTGGCCAATATCTTCGCCAACCCGAACCTGCCGGCCATCGATGAGTACTACGAGCCGTTCACCTACGACTACGAGCACCTGCAAAGCGCGCCGCTGTCGCAGACGCCGCCGACGGCCCGTCCGATCTCCGTGCTGACGGGGAAAAAGATGGAGAAAATCGAGTGGGGTCCGAACTGGGAAGATGACCTGGGCGGCGAATTTGCCCAGCGCAGCAAGGATAAACTGTTCGACAACATGCAGAAGGAGATGTACGGCACGTTCGAGAACACCTTCATGATGTATCTGCCGCGCCTGTGCGAGCATTGCCTCAATCCGACGTGCGTGGCGTCGTGCCCGTCCGGCTCCGTGTACAAGCGCGAAGACGACGGCATCGTGCTGATCGACCAGGACAAGTGCCGCGGCTGGCGCATGTGCATCTCCGGTTGCCCGTACAAGAAGATTTACTACAATTGGTCGTCCGGCAAGGCGGAGAAGTGCACCTTCTGCTTCCCCCGCATCGAGGCGGGTCAGCCTACCGTGTGCTCGGAAACGTGCGTGGGCCGCATCCGCTACCTGGGCGTGCTGCTGTATGACGCCGACAAGATCGAGGCGGCCGCCTCCGTGCCGCAAGAGCAGGACCTGTACCAGGCGCAGCTCGATCTGTTCCTCGATCCGCACGACCCGGCCATCATCGCCGAGGCGCGCCGCCAGGGCATTCCTGATCTTTGGCTGGAAGCGGCCGTCAAGTCGCCCGTCTACAAGATGGCCGTCGAGTGGAAAGTGGCGTTCCCGCTGCATCCCGAATACCGCACCTTGCCGATGGTGTGGTACGTGCCTCCGCTGTCGCCGATCCAGGCGGCGGCCGAATCGGGCAAGCTGGGCGTGAACGGCATGCTGCCGGATACGCAAAGCCTGCGCATTCCGGTGCAATACCTGGCCAATTTGCTGACGGCCGGCGACCAGCCACCCATCGTCACGGCGCTGGACCGCATGCTGGCCATGCGTGCCTATATGCGCAGCAAGACCGTCGAAAAAGTGGAAAACCTCACGGTGCTGAAACAAGTGGGCCTGACCAAGGCGCAGGTGGAGGACATGTACCACATCATGGCCATCGCCAATTACGAAGACCGCTTCGTCATTCCCAGCAGCCACAAGGAAATGGCGGAAGACAGCTTCAACGAGAAGGGTTCGTGCGGCTTCAGCTTCGGCAACGGCTGCTCGGACGGCACCAGCGAACCGACCTTGTTCGGCAAGAAAAAACACGGTTCGGCCATCTTCATGCAGATGCCGAAGTCGCGCAAAACGGCGCCAGGCGCTTAAGGAACCGATATGACACACGCTATGAATCACTATCAAATCCTCTCGCGCCTGCTGCTGTATCCCGAGCCCGAGCTGATCGCGCACCTGCCCGAGCTGGACTCTGCGCTGGCCGCCATGCCGGAACAGCACGCGCTGTTGCGGCCCTTGCTGGCGCACCTGGAAAGCAGCAGCCTGATCGACCTGCAGCAGCAGTACGTGGCCACGTTCGACCGCAACCCGTCGCACTCGCTGCACCTGTTCGAGCATATCCACGGCGAATCGCGCGACCGGGGCCAGGCCATGGTAGACCTGATGGAGGAATACAAGCGCCATGGCTTGCAGATGACGGGCGACGATTTGCCCGACTTCGTGCCGCTGTTCCTGGAATTTTTGGCGCAGCTCGACGAGGCGGCATCGGCGCCGCTGCTGGGCGACGCCGTCCACGTGCTGGCGCATATCGGCCGCAAGCTGACGGCCAACGGCAGTCTGTATGCTCCCGTCTTCACGGTGCTCGAACGCCTGAGCCCCGTGGCGGCCGAAATGCTGGCCGAACCGCCGATCCGCGACATGGATGAAGCGCTGGAAACCTTCGGTCCCGGTGCGGATGGCGTCGAGCCCTTGCTGCGCCAAGCCCCGGGCGGCGTCCATCCCGTGCATTTTCACCCGCAGCCGCGGCGCGCCGCTTAATGGGCCGCCTGCGCCCGCATGAGGAGAGTACATCATGAGTAATTACTTGCATCAATTTGTGTATGGCATTTATCCATACATCGCGCTGGCCATCTTTTTCCTCGGCAGCCTGATCCGTTTCGACCGCGAGCAATACACGTGGAAGTCCGATTCCAGCCAGCTGCTGCACCGTGGCAGCCTGCGCCTGGGCAATATCCTGTTCCACATCGGCATCATCGGCCTGCTGTTCGGCCATGCGGCCGGCCTGCTCACGCCCGTCTGGGTGTGGGATACGCTGGGCGTGACGCACAGCCTGAAACAGGGCGTGGCCATGGCCGCTGGCGGCATCATGGGCGGCCTGTGCCTTGCCGGCCTGCTGATCCTGCTGGTGCGCCGCTTTTCCAACGACCGGCTGCGCGCCGTCACCACGGCCGGCGACAAGCTGGTGATGTTGTGGATTTTGCTGACCTTGCTGCTGGGCCTGTCGTCGATCTTCGTCTCGGCGTCGCACATGGATGGCCACATGATGGTCTTGCTGATGAACTGGGCGCAGCACATCGTCACCTTCCGCGGCGACGCGGCCAGCTTCATCGTCGATGCGCCGCTGGTGTTCAAGCTGCATCTGTTCATGGGCATGTCGCTGTTCGTCATCTTCCCGTTCACCCGCCTGGTGCACGTATGGAGCGGTTTCGGCGCCATCGGCTATCTGGGCCGCGCCTATCAACTGGTGCGCCGCCGCTAAGGCGGTCATTGAAAGGAGAATCATCATGGGAATTTCCGTCAATGGCATCGATATCGACGATGCCGACATCGCGCAGGAACTGCCGCACCACCAGCAGGCGGGCAATCCGCTGAAGCAGGCCGTGCATGAACTGGTGCTGCGCCGGCTGCTGCTGGACGAGGCTCAGCGCCTGGGCTTGCAAGCAGATAGCGACGATGCCCTGGTCGAAGCGCTGTTCGAGCAGGAAGTGCGCGTGCCGCCCGCCGACGATGCGGCTTGCCGCACCTTTTATGCGCAGCGCCCGCAATTGTTCCGTAGCGGCGCGCTGGTCGAGGCACGCCACATCCTGTTCCAGGTGACGCCGGAAGCGCCTTTGGAGCTGCTGCGCACGACGGCGCAAGCCGTGCTCGACGCCCTCAAACTGGCGCCCGAGCGCTTCGCCGAACTGGCGGCGCAGTATTCGAACTGCCCGTCGGGCGCGCTGGGGGGCAACCTGGGCCAGCTGTCGCCGGGCCAGAGCGTGCCGGAATTCGACGCGCTGCTGTTTCGCCTGGAAGCGGGGGCGCTGGCCGGCCATTTGCTGGAAACGCGCTTCGGCTACCACATCGTGCAGGTGCTGCGCCGGGTCGAAGGCCAGGCCATCGCCTACGAGGCGGTGCAGGCGCAGATCGCCGATCGCCTGGCGCGCGCCGCGTGGCAGCGCGCCGTGCACCAGTATCTGCACTTGCTGGTGGGGCGCGCCGACATCGCCGGCATCGAGCTCGAAGGCACAGCCAGTCCGCTGGTTCAGTAAGTAGAAATGCGTAGCTAAAAAGGCGTAGGCCGCTAGGCCTTCTGGGGCACAGCCAGATCGTGCCCCAGCCTTTACAATCACGGAAGTAACAGGAGTAGCGTCATGGGTAGCGTCAAGTTGCAGGACCGTTTTGGCCGTTCGATCGATTATGTGCGGCTGTCCGTCACCGACCGCTGCGATTTGCGTTGCAGTTATTGCATGCCCAAGGGCTTTCGCGGTTTCGAGGAGCCGAAGGACTGGCTGACGTTCGACGAGATCGAACGCCTGCTGGGTATTTTTGTTCGTCTCGGCACGCGCCGCGTGCGCCTGACGGGCGGTGAGCCCCTGTTGCGGCGCAACCTGCCGCAGCTGGCGCAGAAGTTGTGCGCGCTGCCCGGTCTGGACGACCTGTCGCTGTCGACGAATGCCACCCAATTGGGCAAGCACGCCGTGGCCTTGCGCGCGGCGGGCGTCGACCGCATCAATGTCAGCCTCGACTCGCTGGACCGCGCCTGCATGCAGCAGATCACGGGACGCGACAGCCTGCAGCCCATTCTGGACGGCCTGATGGCGGGCAAGGCGGCCGGTTTCGACCCGATCAAGATCAATATGGTGGCCATGCGCGGCGTCAACGACGGCCAGATCGAGGCCATGGCGGCGTTTTGCATCGAGCAGCAGTTCATCCTGCGCCTGATCGAAGCCATGCCGATGGGCAGTACGGGCCGCAATGCCAGCTACATGCCGCTGGGTCCCGTGCGCGAGCGCCTGGCGGCCCGCTTTGGCCTGGTGCCGCAGGCGCAAGAACTGGGTGGCGGGCCGGCACGCTACATGGCGACACCCGATGGCCGCTCGAGCATCGGTTTCATCACGCCCATGTCGCAGCATTTTTGCGCCACCTGCAACAGAGTGCGACTGTCCGTCGATGGTACCCTGTACCTGTGCCTGGGCCAGGAAGAGAAATTCGCCCTTGGCCCTATGCTGCGCGGCGGGGCCACGGATGCGCAGATCGAAGCGGCGATCCGCGCCGCCATCGAACTCAAGCCGCAGCAGCATGATTTCAATACGCAGCCCGATAAAATTGTGAGGTTCATGGCACAGACGGGCGGCTGAGGCAGTTTGTATTTACACTCAAGGGCGGTATGAAATTCAAGGCGATGTTTTCCTCCTGGCAGAAGCTGTCGACCAAGATCGTCGGCGCGCTGCTGCTCATGCTGGTCCTGGCGCTGAGCGCCATCGGCTGCACCCTGTTCCTGTCGTGGCAGCTCGAAGGCAGTTCCGCCGCCATCAACGAGACGGGCCGGCTGCGCATGCAGACCTATCGCCTGACCCTGCTGCTGGCCAGCGACGCTGGCGAACAGGCGCGCCAGCAGGTGCTGCTGGTCGACGAAACCCTGGCCAAGATCGGCCACGGCGATCCGCAACGTCCCTTGTTCCTGCCCCCCAGCACTGCCATCAAGTCGGAATTCGAGCGCATCGGCGCCGCCTGGCGCGGCGGCTTGCGTCCGGCCGCGCTGGCCGCCGATTCCACCGCGCGCGCGCGCCAGTTCGAGCATGACGCCGATACTTTCGTCGGCCAGGTCGACCAGTTGGTGCGCCTGATCGAGCACGATAGCGAGCAGCGCACGTTCTGGCTGCGCGCTTCGCAGCTGATCCTCGTCGGCATGGCCGTCATCGGCACGGTCAGCATGATTTACCTGATGTTCATGCTGATTATCGAACCGGTGACGCGACTGCGGCTGGGCATGCAGCGCATGAAGGAGCGCGATTTCAGCGTGCGCCTGGCCGTCGAAAGCAATGACGAATTCGGCCAGCTGGCCAGTGGCTTCAACCAGATGGCCGACCGCCTGCAGGCGCTGTACGGCAACCTGGAAGAGGGCGTGCGCAGCAAGACGGCCACCCTCGAATACCGCAACCGCGAACTGGCGCTGCTGTACGAAAGCGCGGCCTTTTTGCAGCGCCCGCAGCCCCTGGAAGACATCTGCGGCGGCTTCATGCAGCGCATCGTCGACTATTTCGAGGCCGACGGCTCCACCGTGCGCGTGCTCGACGCCGAGCGGGGCAACCTGCACATGGTGGTGCATACGGGCCTGTCGGAAGAACTGGTGGCGTCCGAGCATTGCCTGAAGGTGGGCGACTGCCTGTGCGGCACGGCCGTCGAGATGAAGGTGGCGAAGGTGCACGACATGCGCCGCATCGACAAGGCGCACGAGCTGCGCTGCCACCGCGAGGGCTTTGCCACCGTCTCCGTCTTCCACATCCATGCGCACGAACAGCACCTGGGCTTCTTCAACCTGCACTTCCGCCATGCGCGCGTATTTTCCGCGCGCGAGCTGGCGCTGCTGGAAACCCTGGGCCAGCTGCTGGGCATCGCGCTGGAAAACCTGCGCCTGGCCGCGCGCGAGCGCGAGATGGCCATTTCCGAGGAGCGCAACCTGGTGGCGCAGGGCCTGCACGACAGCATCGCGCAAAGCCTCAATTTCCTCAACCTGCAAGTGCAGATGCTCGACGACTCCGTGCGCAATGCCCGTTTCGACGAGGTGGCGGGCATCGTGCCGGCCCTGCATGCGGGCGTGAAGGAAAGTTACGAGGACGTGCGCGAACTGCTGGCCAACTTCCGCAGCCGCCTGATGGAGGACGACCTGATCGGCTCCCTGCGTGCGGCAATCGACAAATTCCGCCGCCAGACGGGCATCGAGGCCGATCTGCTGGCCGATGTCGACGGCGCGCCATTCCCCCGGGAACAGCAATTGCAGTTACTCTTCATCGTGCAGGAAGCGCTGTCGAACATCCGCAAGCACGCCCAGGCCAGCCATGTCGAGGTGCGCCTCGCCGATCACCAGGACTTTACGCTGACGATCAGCGATAATGGTGTCGGCTTCGATGCTTGCGCCGTGCTGGAAAAGGGCGACAGTCATGTCGGTATCCATATCATGCGCGAGCGCGCGCAGCGCATCGACGCCACGTTCGACGTGCACGCCTGTCCCGGTGGCGGCACGACCGTCGAACTGCACCTGTCGCGCGAGCAGCGCCGCGCCGCCTAAGCCACTATCTGAAAGTACAAAAAAAATGGAGACTCCCGATAAACCGATCACCGTCATGCTGGTGGACGACCATGCGCTGTTCCGCAGCGGCATACGCTCGCTGCTGCAGCGGCATACGGATTTTTCCGTGGTGGGCGAAGCGGCCGATGGCGTGGAAGGCATCAAGCGCGCCATCCAGCTGCAGCCCGACGTGGTACTGCTGGACCTGAACATGGCCGGCATGTCCGGCGTGGAAGCGCTGCAACTGATGCAGCACGACTGTCCCGACACGGCCATCGTCATGCTCACCGTCTCCGAGGATGCCGAAGACCTGGCCACGGCCCTGCGCGCGGGCGCCTGCGGTTACCTGATCAAGAATATCGACGCCGACTATCTGGTGCGCGCCATCCGCCGCGCGGCGGCCGGCGAAGTCGTCATCGCCGAAGCGATGACGGGCAAGCTGGTGGCGCAGCTGCAGGCGGGCACGCGACGCGAGGAGCCCGTGTCGGAACTCGACAAACTCACGCCGCGCGAAAAGGAAATCATCGACTGCCTGTCGCGCGGCGAGAGCAACAAGGGCATCGCCCGCACCCTCGACCTGGCCGAAAGCACGGTCAAGATCCACGTGCAGAACGTGCTGAAAAAACTCAACCTCACCAGCCGCGTGCAGGCGGCCGTGTATGCGGTCGAGCACCGCCAGGGCAAATAGCCCGAGTTGGGGTCTGACCCGCCGGGTCAGACCCCATGCCTATTACCTCTCTCTAGTCCTTTTTGCCGATGGCCGTTCTGGCGCTTTTAAAGTAGTATATTGAATATATCTTTAAAAGCGAGCCCATCATGGCCATTACCCCGATCAGCGAACCTTCTCCACCTTCCACGACAGCAGGCGCCGCGCCCTGGCATGCCCGCCACGCCGTCTGGCAGCTGGGTTTCCGCCCGTTCTACCTGCTGGCGGCCGTGTTTGCGGTCATCAGTATTCCCTTGTGGCTGGCCAGCTATAGCGGCTTGCTGACGGGCCCCTTGCAGGTGGGCCTGGGCTGGCACATGCATGAAATGGTGTTCGGCTTCGCGCTGGCCGTCGTCGTGGGGTTTTTGTATACGGCGGGGCGCAACTGGACGGGCTTGCCCACGCCGCACGGTGCCCCGCTGATGGCGCTGGCGGCGCTGTGGCTGGCGGGGCGCATCGCCATGCTGTGCGGCCCCGGGCTGGTGGCGGCGCTGGTCGAGTGGCTGTTCCTGCCGCTGGCCGCCTGGCCCCTGTACCAGGTGCTGCGCCGTTCCGGCAATACGCGCAATCTGTTCCTGGTCGCTCTGCTGGCCTTGCTGGCGCTGACCAATGGCCTGTTCCACGCGGCCGTGCTGGGATGGCTGCCGCTGTCGCTGTTCGTGCCCGTGCAGGCGGCCATCTTCATCATCGTGCTGATCGAATCGGTGATCGGCGCGCGCGTCATTCCCATGTTTACGCGCAATGGCGCGCCCGATATCAATCCCAATCGTACGCCGGTGGCCAGTCCGCAGCGGGCGCTGGTCGCCGTGGCCTGCATGGCGGCGGCCGCCATCGCGTGGCTGGCAGGCGCGCCAGCCTGGCTGACGGCGCCGCTGGCTTTCTGCGCTGCCGGCGTGTCGCTGGCCAATCTGCTGGCCTGGCAGCCGCAGCGCACCTTGCGCGTGCCCTTGCTGTGGATTTTGCACCTGTCATATGCGTGGATAGGCGTCGGTTTTGCGCTGCTGGCGGCCGCCAGCCTGGGGCTGCTGCCGGCCAGCGCCGCCTTTCACGCGCTGACGGTGGGCTCGATGGCGGGATTGATCATCGGCATGATGACGCGCACCACCCTGGGCCACACGGGGCGGCCGTTGAAAGGCGGCCGGGCGGAAGCGGCGATGTACTGGCTGATCCAGCTGGGCGCGCTGGCGCGCCTGCTGGCCGCCGTCGGTCCCGCCGCGCTGGCCATGCCGCTGCTGCTGGCTGCCGGCGCGTGCTGGTCGCTGGCCTTTGGCCTGTATGCGTGCGTGTATGCGCCCTATCTGTGGCGCGTCAGGGTGGATGGGCGCGAAGGCTAAGCTGTCAGAAAGGGCGCCAGGCCAGCAGTTTCCTGATCTCCGGCGTCCAGTAGGACAGCGATTCGCCCACGACGAAGAGCAGCGTGCCCAGCATGATGGCTCTCAGCAGCAAATCCCTGCACCAGATCATAGTATTCCCCAAGTTTTCATGTTGTTAAGTTTAGCATTGGCATGCGCGGCCATGTTGAGTTTCTGGCATGGCCGTCTGGCCGGGTGTCCGTGCCGTGAATGCGGCGGCGGCATCGATGGCGTGCGCCAGCGCCTGTTCCAGCGTGTCGAGCGCGGCCGACGCATCGTCGCCGGCATGCAGTAACTGTTCTGCTTGCTGCGCGGCTTGCAGGGTGGCGGGCAGGGCCAGGCTGCCAGCCTCGCCCGCCAGCTTGTGCGCCAGCGCGGCGGCATCGTCGCGCGCATCGGCTGCCAGCAGCGCGCGCATGGCGCCCACCGTATTGCGATAGTTGCTGCCAAAACGCGACAGGTGCTGGCGGTAGGGCGCCTCATCGAGCCACTGCGCCATGCCTTGCGCCAGGTCGATCACGGCTGCCGCGCCGCATGGCGGCACGGGCAGCGTCGCTTCGGTCACGACCGGCGGCAGGGCTGGCAGACCTTGCGCATGGCGCCGATGCGCGCGCGCGATCAGGGCGATGGTCTGCGGCACGTCGAACGGTTTGCTGATGAAATGGTTCACGCCCGCTTCCAGTGCCGCCGTGCGCTGTGTCTGGAACGCCCCGGCCGTCAGCGCCACCACGGGCAAGTCCTGAAACTGCGGCAGCTGGCGCAACGCGCGCGTCGCCTGCAAGCCATCCATGACGGGCATCTGCACATCCATCAGCACGATGTCGACGTCGGCCGGGTGGGCCAGCAGCCAGTCCAGTGCCTGCCTGCCATCGCAGGCGAACGAGGGCACTGCTCCCTGGTCGCACAGGATATGCTTGACCACGTCGCGGTTGATTTCGCTGTCATCGACCACCAGCACGCGCACGCCGGCGAGCACGCGTACTTCCGGCGCACCCAGGCTGGCGTCCAGGCCGGCGGCCCGGGCGCGCTGCTGGCGCGCTTCCATCGTCGCGTTGTACAGGCTGGACGCCGTCACCGGTTCGTTGAGGACGGCGTCGGCCGGATCGGCCGGGTCGGTGTGGCGCCGCGCTGGCCGCGTGGCTGGCGCGCCGCTGGCTGCCAGGATGATGATGGGGCAGTCCTGCGGTGGCAGGTATTCGCGCAGCGCGCGTGCCGTGGCTTCGCCGTCCAGCGCCGGCATGCGCGCGGCCAGCAGGACGACGCCGGGCCGCGCGTCGTCGGCGCAGGCCAGCGCATAGTCGAGGGCCGCCCGCCCGTCGGACACGGCATGCACGCTCCAGCCCAGGCCTTGCGCCACGGCGGCAACTGCCTCGCGCGCGTCGGCGTTGGCATCGGCCAGCAAGGCATGCAAGGCTAGCATGTCGGGCGAGGACAGGGTGCCTGCGGGCAGCAGTTGCAGCGGCACCGTGAAGCTGAATTCGCTGCCCTGGCCCAGGCGGCTTTGCAGGCGCAGCGAGCCGCCCATCAGTCTGACCAGCTGGCGGCAGATGGTCAGGCCCAGGCCCGTGCCGCCGAAGCGGCGCGTGGTGGACGTGTCGGCTTGGGCGAAGGCGGAAAAGATCGTTTCCTGCGCCTCGGGCGCGATGCCGATGCCCGTGTCGCGCACGCTGAAACGCAGCAGCGCGGCATCGCCGTCGCGGCTTTCCAGTGTACTCAACAGCTCGACCGTGCCCTGCGCCGTGAATTTGATGGCATTGCTGGTCAGGTTGACCAGCACCTGTTCCAGCCGCAGCGCGTCGCCCAGCACCAGGTCGACGTCATCGGGCAAGGGACCGACCCGCACGGCGATGGGCTTGTCATGCGCGGCCACGCCCATGCTGGCGGCGATCTTCTCGGTCACCTCGGCCAGGCGGAACGGCGCCTGTTCGATGCTCATGTGGCCGGCCTCGATTTTCGACACGTCGAGCACGTCGTTGATGATGCCCAGCAAGGACTGGCCGGCGGCGCGGATCTTGCGCGTCATCACGAGTCCTTCTTCGTCCAGGCTGCCTCGTTCCAGCAGCCATGCCATGCCGAGGATGGCGTTGAGCGGCGAGCGGATTTCATGGCTCATGTTGGCGAGGAATTCGGCCTTGCTGCGGTTGGCCGCCTCGGCCGCATCGCGCGCCAGCAGCATGGCCTCTTCCGCCTGCTTTTGCACGGAAATATCCTGCGCAAAGATCAAGGTGGCAGGTCCATCCTTGAGCATCACGCGCGTGGTGGTCTTGAAGACGGGCACGGGAAGGCCCTGCTTGTCCAGACCGACGGCTTCGAACACCTGTTCGCTGGGCGAGTCCGCCTCGATCAGCGCTTCGTTGGTGGCCAGTGCCGCCTGCGATTGCGCGGAAATCATGGCGGACCAGGGCAGGCCGTTCAGATCGTCTTCGAACGAGTAGCCATGCAGCCTGCGGTAGCGGGGATTCGAGTAGATGAAGCGGCCGTGGCGCAGGATGGCGATGGCCACGGGCGCATCTTCGATCAAGGTGCGAAAGCGCGTTTCGCTGTCGGACACGGCTTGCATGGCCTGGCGCTCCGTTTCCTGTTCCGCATGCCAGGCGGTTTGCTGCCGCCGCCGCCGCTGGCGCCAGAACAGCAGGCTGGCCCCGGCCAGCGCCAGCATGGCAAAGCACAGGATGTAGGCCAGCGCCTGGCGCCGCAACGGGGCGGCGATGGCCGCTTCTTCGCGGCTCAGACCGATGATGATGGCACGGTCCATGTGCAGCGCGGGAGGCGCGATGGTCGCCATGGCCATGATGCGGGGGGCGGCGGCGCTGGTGCCGGCTATCTGGACGCCGCTCAGCACGCCAGCCTGATAGCCGCTGTCGCGAAAGCGCCGCAGGAAGCTGCCGTGCACGTCCACATTGCCGCCATCGGCAGTCCTGGCGGGATAGTTCATGAATTGCCGGCCGTCGCCATGCAGCACCACGGCCCAGACGTCGGGGGCATACATGGCGGTGCGGAACTTGGCCGTGAAGTATTCGGGATCGAGGGTGGCCACCACCACGCCGGCAAAGCGGCCCTGCTTGTCCTGCACCATGCGCGACGCCGTGATGACCAGGTCGCCCTTGAAGGAATGGAAGGGCGCCGAGATGTACAGCATGCGCGCATCAGGGGCGTCGCGCGCCGTCTGGAAGTAGCCGCGATGCGAAAAATCCTGCTCGGCCAGTTGCGCGATATTGGTGGCGATCGGCTTGCCCTTCGCATCGATGACCAGCATGGCGCGCACGCCCGGCATGGCGTCGACCACTGCGGCCAGGCGCCGGGGCAGTGCTTGCCCGGCGTCTTCCGTGGCACCGGCAACAAGATAGTCGCGGATCACGCCGTCGAGCACCAGGTTGGTCGCTGCCAGGTCGACTTCGATATTTTTTGCCAGCAGTGCCGTCAGCACGCTGAGCCGCTCACGCTCGGCCGCGTCGTGCCGCGCGGCTTCGGCCAGATGCGCGTAGGCAAGGGCGGCAGCCACGAGGAGCAAGCCGAGCAGTAAAAACAGCCATTCGATCCATTGTCTGCGTACCGCCGCCGCATCTGTGTGATAGGTCATGGGGCGATGCTATACCCGATACGCACGCAGGACAACTTTTACGTATGACTATGCATGCGAAAGTGTGGTCAATTCGCCGTCCGCCGCCATCGCGCGGGCCATGCCGCCCAGCGGCAGCCGCAGGCGGAAGGCGGCGCCGTGGCCCGGCGCGGATGCCACGCCGATACTGCCGCCCATCAAGGTGACGAGCTGGCGCGCGATGGCCAGGCCCATGCCGGCGCCACCATGGGCGCGGCTCGGCGAATCGTCCGCCTGCGAGAATTTGTCGAAGATGTCGGCTTGCTGTGCTTGCGCGATGCCGATGCCCGTATCGCGCACCTCGATCTGCAGGTCCGCGCCACTCTGCATGACGTGGACATCGACCCGCCCCGCGGAGGTGTAGCGGATGGCATTGTCGAGCAGGATGTCGAGCACGCGCACCAGACGCGCGCGGTCGCAATCGATGCTGGGCGGCGTTGCGGGCGCGATGTGCGAGGCCAGCAGCAGGCCCTTGTGCGCCGCGCGCTGCCGGTGCGGCGCCAGCGCCAGCGCCAGCAGCTGGTCCAGCGGCACGGCGGCGGACGCCAGCCGCACCTGGTCGTTTTCAAGCGCGCTCAGTTCCATCGCCGCCTCGACCATGGCCAGCAACTGGCGGCCGCTGTCGTGTATCGTTTGCGCGTAGGCGGCCTGTTCCGGCTCGCGTAGCTGCTCCAGCAGCAGTTCGGAGAAACCCAGGATGCCATTGAGGGGCGTGCGCAATTCATGCGACATGTTCGACAGGAAGCGCGACTTGGCCTCGCTGGCGGCGATGGCCCTGGCGCGGCTGTCGACCAGGCGGCTGATCAGCAGCACCAGCGCCGCCCAGGACAGCACGATCAGCACGCTCGTGATGGCCGCCATCAGCAAGGCCTGGTTGCGGCGCGAGACGTAGTCGGCCAATACCGCGTCGCGCTCCAGTCCGACCAGCATGTAGAGCGGGTAGCCGGCCAGTTTTTCGAATGCATAAAAGCGCAGGGAGCCATCGACGGGACTGCGTTCGGTGAAGCTGCCCCGCGTTTTACCTTTCATCAAGGAAAATACTTTGCTGCCGCCGATATCCTGGCCGATGGTATTGACGGCGCCTACCCGCCGCGCGCGCACCACGCCGTCGTTGCCGACCAGTTCGGTGGAGCTGTTGTCGCCCAGGTCGACTTCGTCGTACAGGCGGGTAAAGTAATACGGATCCATCGAGACCACCACCACGCCCTTGAAGCGGCCATCGGCATGGTTGATGCGGCGCGTCATCTGGATCGACCATTTTTTCGACACGCGCCCCAGCACCGGCTTGCTGATATACAGTTCGCCGCTGTCGCGCCGCATGTGTACCCGGATGTGTTCGCGGTCGGCCAGGTTGGTCGGCTGAAAGGGGCGGCTCGACAGGACCGTGTCGCCCCGTTCGTCGACGATGGTAAACAGGTTGTACAGGGGGCCGGGATTGAGGCCTTGCTGCAGGTCCGCCACGATGTCGAGGTGCTGGCCCAGCGCCTGGTAGCGGCCGCGCAGGTAGGTGACCGCCTGGTCCGCCGCCTCGATCGTGCGGATCGCGTGTTCGTCGAAGACGCGCGCTATGCTGCGCGCATCGCGCCCGGCATCGGTGATGGCGGCGTCGTGCGCGCGCTGCAATTGCAGCATGGTGATGCTCCACAGCCCCGCCAGCAGGACCGCCATGAAGAGCGACAGCAGGGTGCGCGTATCGCAGCGCTCCCAGGCCATGGCCTTCCAGTATCTGTACTCCCGCATGCCGCCTCCGCCACGTCTGCCAGGTTTCCGTCATGCGCGGATGTCCGGCATCACTGGCGCGTTGATTTGTCAATTATAGCGAATATAATTGATTTTATCGAATAAATTGATTTTTATGCGGAAGTGTTGTATTCAGCGCCGGCCCAGGTTGGCCCAGGTTACTTAGCGCGTCAGCCAGCGCTCTACCATTGCGCGCAGCTGGGCGGCCGTAAAGGGCTTGGACAGATAGTCGTCCATGCCGGCCGCCACGCAGCGTTGCCGGTCGTCCTCGGTCACGCCGGCCGTCAGGGCGATGACGGGCAGGCGCGGCGCACCGCTGGCCGCTTCGCGGGCACGCAGGGCCTGGCAAGCCTGGTAGCCATCCATGACGGGCATCATGCAGTCCATCAGGACCAGGTCGTACTGCTGCCCGGCCAGAGCCTGCAGGCCCAGTGCGCCGTTCTCCGCCGTGTCGATGTGGTAGCCGCGGGCGGCCAGCTGCAGGCACACCAGCTGGCGGTTCAGCGCCGTATCCTCGATCAGCAGGATGCGCGCGCCTGGTCCTGATGCGGGCGCGGGCAGGGGGGCGGGCGCCGGTGCCGCAGCGGGCTCCGGCTGCGGCGTGGCGGCGCTTGGCGCCTGGGCCGCCTGGCAGGGAATGCGCACGGTGAAGCGGGAGCCGGCACCTGGCTCGCTGCTGCAGAAAATCTCGCCGCCCAGCAGCGCCAGCAGGTGCTTGCAGATGCTCAGACCCAGTCCCGTGCCGCCATACGTGCCGCTGATGCTGTCGTCGGCCTGGCAAAACGGCTCGAAGATGCGGCTCAGCTGCTGCTGGCTCATGCCGATGCCCTGGTCGTTGACGCTGGCGACGAGGCAGGCGCCGGCGCCGTCCGGCGTGGCCGCTTCCAGGTGCAGGCGCACGGTGACGCTGCCGGAGGGCGTAAACTTGATGGCATTGCTGAGCAGGTTGCCGAGGATTTGCGCGATGCGCGTGCGGTCCGAGCACACCCGCTGCGGCACGCTGTCGCCGATCTCGCTGGCAAGGTGCAGCTTCTTGCGGTCGGCGTGCGGGCGGTGCAGGGCCAGCACGTCATCGAGCAGCAGGCGCGGATCGAAGTCGCGCAGTTCGATGTTCATCTGGCCTGCCTCGACCTTGGACAGGTCGAGGATGTCGTTCAGGATGCGCATCAGGTGCTGCACGCCATCGCCGATGCGCTGCGCATATTGCCGCTGTGACGCCTCGAGTCCGGTTTCCTGCAGCAGTTCGGCCATGCCGGCGATACCGGCCATGGGCGTGCGGATCTCGTGGCTCATGATGGCCAGGAAGCGCGACTTGGCAGAATTTGCCGCTTCCGCGCGCGCTTGCAGCGCCAGCGCCATGGCCGCGTCGCGCTCCTGGCGCCGCAGCAGGGCCATGATCAGCGCGATGGCGCCGGCCAGCACGAGCAGGCTGATGACCGCCGCCCCGCCCATGGTGCGCAGCATGCGCCGCCAGCTCGCCAGGTAGACCTCGTCCGTAATGGTCACGTTGATGGCCAGCGGATAGTCGCGCACCAGCCGTACCCCGGCCAGGCGGTCGACCGTACGCCCCTGGTCGGCCGCGCGCGGCGAGTCCACCTGCAGCACGCCATGCGTCTTGCCCTGTTCCAGCAGGCGGTAGGTGCTGCCCGTCAGGTTGCGCTGGCCCATCATGGCGGGCACGGCCGGCCAGCGTGCCAGCAGCGTGTAGTCGCTGCGGTACAGGGAAAAGGCCGTGTGTTCGCCGATGCTGCTATTCTGGAAGAATTTGCTGAAAAAGTCGCACGACAGGCCCACCAGCACCACGCCCAGGAAGCGGCCGTCCGGCCCGCTGATGCGCCGGCTGATATAGAAGGTCCAGGCGCCATTGCCCTTGTTTTGCACGGGCGCGCTGACGTGCATGCCGCCGTCTGGGTGGCGCCGGTGATACTCGAAGTAATCGCGCTCGTCGAGACGGATGGGCGGCGCGGGATAGGCGCGGCTGAAGGCCAGCACGCTGGCATCGCTGCCGACGATGGACACGACGTCCACTTGCGGCACGCCGCCGATCTTCTGCAGCAGCATCTGGTGCATGGCCGGGGTGCCGACGGCGGCGGCCAGCGCGGGTGCGTCCGGGGGGGCGGCGGCGTCGATGTCGTGGCTGACGCTGTCGAGCACCAGGCGGGCCGCCGTCATGCTTTGCGCCGTGTTTTCCGCCAGCAGCAGCGACAGGTTGGACAGGTCCTGTTGCCAGTCGTCGACGGCTTCGCGGTGCAGCAGCACGCCGGAAACGACGATGCGTAGCGCCAGCAGGCATACCAGCACCAGGCCCACCACGGCTGCCGTGGTGCGCGGGCGATAGCGGTGCGCCAGGCGCAGGACGGTCTGGCGGGCGTTCATGCCTGCGCGCCCGTGTACTCGCGCATGCTGTGGCAGACCTCCTGCTCCACCGCGCCGACCAGCGCTGCCGTTTCCGCCAGCCAGCCCGGTGCCGCCACGCCCTGGTGGCGCACCAGCTGCTCCAGCTCCGCCAGGCGGGCCGTCAGCGCGCGGGCGCCCAGCAGGGCCACGGTGCCGCGCAAGGTATGGCAGCTATGCACGATGGCGGGCACCGTACCGCTGCGCACGGCCTGCTCCACGCGTGCAAACATGGCCGGCGCCGTATCGAGATAGGTCTGCGACAGGGCGCGGAACATCTTCAGGTCATGGCCGGTGGCCTGGAACAGCACGGCAGGATCGATGTGGCGATAGGCTTGCATGGGGGCTCCGGGGAAAGCGGTGGCGAATTAGGCGGCCAGGCTGTTGCGCCGCGCGTGGCCGGCGCAGCAGGCGCGCAGATAGCCGCGCAGCTCGTCGTAATTGACGGGCTTGGCAAAGAACACCACGCCGGGCGGTACGCCACCGCGTTCTTCCAGTTCCTCCGGCGTCAGGCTCGACAGCATGGCGATATGCATGTCCGCCAGCAGCGGGTCGGCCAGGATGGTGCGGATCACTTCGTAGCCGTCGATGCCTTCCATGATGATGTCGGCCAGCAGGATGTCGGGCTGGTCGCGGGCGATTTCCATCAGCGCCTGGTAGCCGTTCTCGCAAAAGCGCAAGCTTGCCTGCAAGCCCCATGAGCCGATCTGCTTTTCATACAGCGCGCGTTCGATCGGATTGTCTTCGATCACCAGGATGGAGGGCGGGCGGCCCGATGCTGCGGGGCGGCTGGCGCGTGCCGCGCGCTGATCCTGGCCTGGCTGGCCGGGATTGCCCTTGTAGGCTTCGACGGCCGCGAGGGGAATGCGCCGGTGGCCGCCCTTGGTCTTCCAGGCTTCGATAACGCCGGCCTCGACCAATTGCTGCACCGATGTGACCGAGATGCCGAGGATTTCGGCAGCCTTTTGGGTAGTGCATACGTCTGCAGTGTGCATGATGAACTTTTATGGTCGAGGATGAAGTTGAATGGAATGATACGCAATCACGCTCAAAAAATCAATTTCAACAAATTAGATGAATTCACTAAAAACCTGCCGCGTGGCGGGGCGGACTCGCGTGCGCGTGCGGCAGGTGGCGACGCGGGCGGGTGGTTCCAGGATTTCGCGCCATTCGCTCCACTCCGCGTTACTGTGGCGCAGCAGGGTTTCCATGTGGTCCACATCCAGACCCAGTACCCTTGCGGCGCCCGTGGCCGGCCCGCGCTGCCCCACGCCATTGCGCAGTATCAGGTCGGCGAAACCGCTGGCCAGTTTCAGCAGCCAGGCCAGCTCCGTCATGCGTCCGGCCTGCCCGAAGCCGGGCGGCGCGGCATGGCAGCGCACGGCATCGCACAGGATGTCCGGCATGCCCCAGCCCCGCATGAGGCGGGCTGACAGCGCCAGTTGATGGTGGCCGAAGCGCCGCGATTCCTCGCACAGCAGCAGCGCCCTGGCAGCGCCGCCGTACTGGCCCAGCAGTTCTCCATACGCTTGCGGATGCAGCGCGGCCAAGGCCAGTTGGCCAATGTTGGCCAGCAAGCCGCAAGTGTACAGCTCTTTGCTCGGCGCCAGCTGCAGCGCATCGCCCGCCACGCGGGCGGCGCAGGCCATGGCCAGCGAGTGCGACCAGAATCGCTGCTCGTCGAAGTGCGCACACGTGGCCGCTGGCAGGGCCGGGATGGCGAACGCCTGGCGCAGGGCGGGCAGGCCGATGGCGGCCAGCATCGCGGCGTCGACTGCCGCATGCTGGCGTCCGCCCGGCGGCACGGCCCCATTCGCCAGGCCGATGACCTTGCCGGTCAGGGCCGGATCGCAGCCCAGTTGTTCGGCCAGTTCAGCGAGTGACACTTCCTGCTGGCATAGCGTCGCCAGCCAGTGGTGCCGCCAGGCCGGCGAGGGCAGGATGGCGCCGCCGAGCAGGCCCGCCAGATCGCGGTGCGCACTCATGGCCGGCTCCCGATGCCGCTGCAGTCATCCGCCCGCGCGGCGCCCGTTTGCAGGGCCGAGACCGCTTGCGACAGGGCATCGAGCGCCATCAGCAGGTCCGCATGCAGGCGGCGCAGCGCGTCGATATCGTTGGAAAAGCCCGCATGCACGGCCTGGCGCGCCAGTGCCTGCAAGGGAAGCAGGCCCATGGCGTAGCTGCTGTCGACAATTTCTTGTGCCAGTACGCGTGCCGGGGCCGGGCGTTCGCAGCGCAGCGCATGGGCGATGCCGGCCAGGCGGTCGCGCGTCTCGGCCACGAACAGGGCCAGAATCTCACCCTGCAGGCGCCGGTCGTAGCCGAACATGGCGTCCAGGCGGGCCAGCTCGAACGGCGGCGTGTCCAGCACCTCGGGCTGTGGCGGCGGTACCGTGTCTGCCTCCTTGGCCGGCTGGGTGGCCCTGCGCATTTGCAGCTGCTGATGCAGATCGGCAACTGTCGCGCTGGCGGTCGGCGCGCGGCCAGCCTGGCGCCAGTGGAGGCGGCGCCAGAGCAGGGCGGCCAGCAGCAGCAACAGGCCCGCCAGCGCCAGCGCCGGCCGCATCAGCGAGACATCGTCGCAACGAAGGTAAGGATGGACCGCAAGGAAGGAGTTCATGGCAATGCCTGCATGCAGTGAGAGTGGTTGAAAACGGATGTCATGGCGACGGGTTCAGAATTCTTCCCAATCGCCGCCGGCACCGGCGCTGGGCGTGCCGCGGGCAGGAGCGGGGTCGCGCTGTGCGACCAGCTTGAGCGGCGCCGCCTTGCGCGCTGCCGGTGGCTTGGCGGCGGGGGCATGGCGCACCGGGGTGCTGTGGTGCGCCGCGTTGGCCTGATCGTGCGCCAGCTTGAAGGCGCCGACCACGCTGGCCAGGTTGCTCGCCTGCTCCTGCAGCGATTGCGATGCCGCCGCCGCTTCTTCGACCAGCGCCGCATTCTGCTGCGTGACTTCATCCATCTGCGTGATGGCGCGGTTGATTTCGTCGATGCCCGTGCTTTGCTCGGCGCTGGCGGCCGAGATTTCGCTGACGATGTCGGTAACGCTGCGTACCGTGTCGACCACTTCCGTCATGGCCGCGCCGGCTTGCTGGACCAGCTTGCCACCTTGTTCCACCTGCTCCACGGAGTCGCTGATGAGCGCCTTGATTTCCTTGGCGGCGGCCGCCGAACGGTGCGCCAGGTTGCGCACTTCGGTGGCCACGACGGCAAAACCGCGTCCTTGTTCCCCGGCCCGCGCCGCTTCCACGGCCGCATTCAGGGCCAGGATGTTGGTCTGGAAGGCGATGCCGTCGATGACGCTGATGATGTCGGCGATCTTGTTGGACGAGCTGTCGATCGCTTCCATGGTGCGGATCACGTCGCCCATCACCTCGCCGCCGCGCACTGCCTTGTCCGAGGCGCTGACGGCCATTTGCTTGGCCTGGCGGGCATTGTCCGAGTTTTGCCGCACGGTGGCCGTCAGTTCTTCCATGGCCGAGGCGGTTTCTTCCAGCGAACCGGCCTGCTGCTCCGTGCGTGCCGACAGGTCGAGGTTGCCTGCCGCGATTTCGCTCGAGGCCGTGTTGATGGTCTCCGTGCCGGAGCGCACTTCGGTGACGATGCGCACCAGGCTCTCGCTCATCTCGCCCAGGGCGGTCATCAACTGACCCACCTCGTCGTTCGAGCCGGCGCTGATTTGCACGCTGAGGTCGCCGCCTGCGATGGTGTGGGCCACGTCGATGGCATTCTTGAGCGAAGAGGCGATGCGGCGCGCCAGCAGCAGGCCCATGCCGGCCACCAGCACCATCACGGCCAGGGCCACGCTGATGGAAATCCAGCGCGCGTTGGCGGCGACGGTCGTGCCTTCGGCCGCGCCCATGTTGCCCAGCTTTTCGTTGTAGCTATAGTGAGCGGCGAGGGCGTCGATCAGCTCCTTGATGATGGGCTGGTTGGCCATCAGCAAAGCGCGCGCCGCGTCGAGGTCGCCCGCCTTCGACAGGGCCAGTACCTTGTCGCGCATGCCATCGTAGCGCAGCAGTACATCGCGGTCCGTGGCCAGCAGCGCTTTATCTTGCTCATCAGAAAGATACTCTTTCTCATATTTGTCGAGCGCCTGGCCGATTGCCGCGCGCGCTACCTTGATGTCCGCTTCCAGCTTGTCGTGCGCGGCCGCATCCCTGCTGGCCAGATGCTGCCAGACAGCTACACGTATATTTGCAAAAGGGGTAACTGCCTGGTGCAAGGTCAGCAGGCTGGGAACGGTGTTGACGGTGGTATAGCTGGCCGCCGTGTACACGCGCTCCATTTCATAGATGCTGAAGCCCGTCAGGGCGGCCAGTCCGAGGACGACGCAGAGTATCAATGCATACAGGCGTTTGGCGATGGTCATGATGGGTGCTCCACTTCAAGGTTGAAAATCGGGAAAACCGGTTCGTTTGTTTGTTTTTTTCATTTTACGATAAAAATTTGTTTTATTCGAGTAATTTGTTATTTATTTGTGTGATTTAATTTTATTTATCAAAATTGCATGATAAAAAGCAGCATGGCAGGGCAGCAGTCGGGAATGCGGTGGGAACAGCGCCACACCGCGCGCACCGGGCGTTCTCGCGTGTGCCACGCTTGGCCAAATAGTGAAAAAATGGGACTTCTTGATCGCCATCAAATACGGTGCGCAATCGCGTGCCGCCGACTGACTCTTGTAAAGGAGCATCATGACTGCCTCTGCCCGGCCTGGACCCTTGCTTATCCTCACCGCAGTCCTCTTCATCTTGCTGGGCCTGGCGCTTGCCGGCGGCGGCGCCTGGCTCGTCAGCCTTGGCGGCTCCTGGTATTACGTCGTGGCCGGCATCGGCATGCTGGTCGCCGGCGCGCTCGTGTGGAAGGGGCGGCGCAGTGCCCAGCTGTTTCTCGCGCTGTTGCTGTTCGCCACCCTGATCTGGTCCGTCATCGAAGTGAAGCTCGACTGGTGGCAATTGCTGCCGCGCCTCGATATCTGGTTCGCCGCCGCCGTCTGGCTGCTGCTGCCGTTCGTCGACCGCCGTCTGGCGCCAGCCCTGGTCGCCGGCGCGAAACCGCGCGACGCGGGCAAGAGCGCGCTGGCCGCCGCCGTCGTGCTGACGGCCGCCGTGGGTGTGTTCTCGCTGTTCCAGGACTATTACACCTTGCACGGCGAAGTGCCGGCCGAGAACATGGCGGCCGCGCCGCAAGGCGATGTCGCCCCGGGCGTGGCGCCCAACGACTGGGCCGCGTATGGCCGTTCCGGCTATGGCGACCGCTACGCGCCGGCCGCGCAGATCACGCCGGCCAACGCCGGGCGGCTGAAACAGGCGTGGGTGTACCACACGGGCGACTTCAAGGGGCCGAACGATCCGGGCGAGATCGCCAACGAAGTCACGCCCCTGAAAGTGAACGGCATGCTGTACCTGTGCACGCCGCATAACATCGTCATCGCGCTGGACCCGGATACGGGCAAGGAGCTCTGGCGCCACGATCCGAAGATCAACCGCGATGCGTCCAGCTACCAGCACATGATCTGCCGCGGCGTGGCCTACTGGGACGTCAACGCGGGCCGCGCCAAGGATGACCCTGCGCCCGAGGCGGCCGGCATGGAATGCCCGCGCCGCATCTTCGCGCCCACCATGGATGCGACCCTGATCGCCGTGAATGCCGATACGGGCGCGGCGTGCAAGAGCTTTGGCGAAAATGGCGTGATCGGCCTGTACCACGGCATGGGCATGAAGAAGCGGGGCTTTCTGATGCCGACGTCGCCGCCGGCCGTGGCGCAAAACGTGGTGGTGATGGCCGCCAGCGTGACCGATAATTTTTCCACGGAAGAACCGTCGGGCGTGATCCGTGGCTACGACCCCGTCACTGGCAAACTGATGTGGAACTGGGATGCTTCGAACCCGGACGACACGGCGCCGATCGCCGACGGCAAGACGTACACCAACAACTCGCCCAATTCCTGGGGCGTGTCCAGCGTCGATGAAAAACTGGGCATGGTGTACATCCCGATGGGCAATGAAACGCCCGATACATGGGGTGGCAAGCGCAATCCGAACGGCGAGAAATACAATAGCGCCATCGTCGCGCTTGATCTTGTTACCGGGAAAGTACGCTGGGTGTACCAGACCGTGCACCACGATATCTGGGACATGGATATCGGCGGCCAGCCCACCCTGGTCGACATCGATACGCCGAAAGGCAAAGTTCCATCGGTCGTGGCCACGACCAAGCGCGGCGACATCTATGTGATCGACCGGCGCGACGGCAGCCTGGTCGTGCCGGCGCCGGAAAAACCCGTGCCGTCGGCCAACGCCGCGCCTGGCGACAAGCTGTCGCCCACGCAGCCGTTCTCTGCCCTCACTTTCCTGCCCGAGAAGCACATCAGCGAAACGGATATGTGGGGCACCACGCCATTCGACCAGCTCGCCTGCCGCATCATTTTCCGCCAGCACCGCTATGAGGGGCCGTTTACGCCGCAAACGGTGGCCGAAGGCAAGATCAAGGGCGCCATCATCTCGCCGGGTCCGCTGGGCATCTTCGAGTGGGGCGGGGCGGCCGTCGATCCCGTGCGTCAGTTGCTGTTAGTTAATCCCGACTACATGGGCTTCCTGGAACGCCTGGTGCCGCGTGCGCAAGCCAACGCGAAGGGCGGCACGGGCTCGGAAATGGGCTTGCAGCCGCAGACGGGCGTGCCGTTTGCTGTGGAAATCAAGCCTTTCCTGTCGCCGCTGGGCTTCCCATGCCAGGCGCCACCCTGGGGTTATATCGCCGCTGTCGACTTGCGCACCATGAAAAAAGTGTGGATGCACAAGAACGGCACCACGCGCGACAGCGCCCCCGTGCCCATCGCCTTGCCGCTGGGCGTGCCGAGCCTGGGTGGCATGAGCACGACGGGCGGCGGCGTGGCTTTCCTCAGCAGCGCGCTCGACTACTACATCCGCGGTTACGACGTGCGCAACGGCAAAACCGTCTGGAAAGCCCGCCTGCCGGCCGGCGGCCAGGCCACGCCGATGAGTTATATCTCCGACAAGACGGGCAAGCAATATGTGGTGGTGATGGCCGGCGGCCACGGGTCGCTGGGCACGAAGATGGGCGACAGCCTGGTGGCGTTTGCGTTGCCGGACGAGGGGGTGTCAGCGGGAGGCAAAGACAAGTAGGGGGCGGCATCGCTGTGCAGCGCCGCCTCGGCGTTGCCGCACAGCATGACTGCGTCGTCTTTTTACACAATCAGTTCCATCCGCTCTGCGGCAAAACAGGGAAAATCGCTGAAGTCGAGATTGGGCTCGTCGGGACGTGTTCTGTCGCAGATCAAGTGTAAAAAACCGGGCTCCCCTCTAAGATCGCCTGTGGCCCAGCCACATGTTGGCTGCAATCGATAACGGCACCATGCAGAACAGGTTGAACAACGGTGTCATTAGCAGACCCAATGCAGCAGTGGAGCTTTGCGGGGCCACGAACACCGACCAGTAGGTGTGCGCGTCCAACAGCAGCATCAGCAAGGCGCCGGCCAGCAGACCGCCGCAATTCTTGCTGCGTTGTAGCGCAAGTGCCAGCAATAGGTAGGGCGCCAGCGACCAGGCGCACAGCGCCGTCCGAAAGACGATGCCGCCACCGTTGGCCAGAAATAGGGCGGTGATCAGGTGCAGGCAAGTGCCGACCGTCAGCAGTAGCCGGCTTGCCTGTCGTGGGGATTTAAGCGGCGATATTCCGGTTTTCATCAATCTGCGGTACGGTCGATTCCAGTAGATCGTATATGTCTTTTGAACCCAGCGCCAGATGCGATGCGATCGTCCCCTCGGCGGACACCAGTACGGCGCTAGGAGTCACCAGCGCGTCGTAGCGCTCGGATACCTTTCGGTCCTCTTGCAGCAGCGTGGTGCAGGAGCCGGCGGTATGTGGACGGTGCAGCTGCCCGGCATCCACGCGCAGGATGAAGGCGATGCTGATCAAGCCCTGGTATTGCCGATGCCAACTCTCAATGCGCGGCGCCAGTTCGGCACAAGGGCCGCAGGCGATGTCGGAGAAGACCAGCAGCACCGGCAGGCCGACAGACCTGAGCTGCGCCAGCGTCTTCGCTTCGCCAGTGCCCATTTCCGCCAGCGCGAAGTCCGGCGCCATGCTGCCGACTGCCAGTCCGCGCGGCCGCATGTCGAGCGCATGCAGTGGCTGAATGTTGGCGGCGTCGAGTCGCAGCTCCAGCGTATCCATGCGCAAGATCAGGCGCCCGTTCTGGCGCAGCGTATGCAGTAGCAGCCACCATTGCAGCGCCATCACGGCGATGCATATCGACAGTGCCGGGGCCGTGACCAACATCCCGGCTAGATGCGGCCATACAGGAGCATGCGCGTATGCCGGTCCGGCGTAAATCAGCGCGCCCGCCATCGACAGCAGTACCCCGTTCCTGAGCAGCGTAGTGGGGCCGATCGGCGTGGCGTCCTGCTGACCGAAGCAGTTGCAACTGGGCCGCTGGCCTTGCTGCAGCTTGTACGCCAGCACGGCGCTGTAGAGCGCCAGCAGTGCGGCGCCGGCGATGGCGCCCCACCACGTGGACATCGCCAGCGTCAGCATGAAGGCGATCGCCAGTTCGCACGTCGGCATCAGCCACGCCAGCTGCGGCTGCAACGCAGCGGGAATGCCGAATTCCGCCAGCGTTTGAGCGTACGCCTGCCGGTGCAGCAGCTTGCCGGCAGCGGCCATCAGCAAGATGCCGCCTACCAGCAGGCGTAAGACGGTGAATGGCAATGTAAACGCGTCCATTATCTCTTTCCTCCCAGGGTAGGTCCATCGTAACGTTGAGCGCCACCAAACGGCGAGATGATCGATGCGTTCGTCAGGTCGGAGCACAGTGGCCCGCACAATGCGGTGCCGCCGCAACAATTTGAGCCGGCGCAACCGTATCCCGGTGGGCAATCGTCGTTGGAGCTGCAGGTGGGTAAACCGGCACAAGGAGTATTGCCGTGCACACAGACGCCCGAGCCATTCGGCGTCGTAAAGCACACGCAGTCACCGCCGCCGACGCAGGCCGGGAAGGCGCCGCAACTGCCGCCGGCGCAGGTCCGGCAAGCCGTAGGCGGGCAGCAGTCGCACGAGAGCTTCTGGGCGTCGTCATACGCGTTTTGGCCATAGGAGGACACCGCGTTGTAATAGGCCTGCGCCTGGGACAGACAACCGCCGCGCTTTATGTTCTGGATGCTGCCCGTGCCGGGGAAGGCTGCGGTGCAAATAGCGCCAAGGCTACTAAGGAAGTTGGTATCGCACGCTGCCTTGTTCTGGTTGCACTTGTCATAGCAACAATCGTGAGTATTACAAGCGGGAACGAAGCTGACGCCGAAGTAACTTTGCGGCGGCGACACCCACGATCCGGCCGCGCCGCAACCATTGGCAGTGCAGGTATGCGCCAGGTTGGCGGTGCGCGAAGGGCAGTCCGCCAGATTGGCAATGGGGTGCTTTTGCACCACGCCGTTGGGCGTGCAGCAGGCAAGGGCGGAGTCGTACACGCGGTTATTGCACAGGCAATTGCGCGCCGCCCAGGCGTTGTCGATGCCGAACCGGGCCAGGGTCATGCCGCCCAGGCCGAGTACGACCATTTTCAGTGCGGCGCGGCGCGAGGTGACGCCAGCCAGCGTGCGTGCGATGTCGTCGAGTACGGTATGGTCTGAGGTTTTCATGTCGTTCACCTATCGTGCTCTGGATGGCGACAGTACCGTGTCCAGCCCCACCGGTCCGGCATTGTTGGCCGCATGGTCCCAGGAGATCAGGCTGTAGGCGGTGGACTCGGAGCGCCCGGTCGGACTTTGGATCTCGAAACCGCCAAGCGCTTGCTGGGGCGCGATATGGGCATCAGCGGAAATCCAGCCCACATAGGTCATCAGGTCGGACTCGGACTGCCAGCCGTGTGGCGTGCCGGTGACGGTGGTGGGTGCCACGATGTCGAGGTGGAAGGCGGCGATATACAAGGAGCTGCCCAGCGGCTCGTCGTTGAAGATGGTGTAGGTCCACGTGGCGTTATTCAGCAGCACGTTCACATGCGAGCGCAGACGTGGCGAGGCATACGGCGCCGGCTGCGGAATCATCACGTAGCGATTGACGACGAAGCCCAGCGTGCCGCCGGCCTCGTAGGTGCCGCGCAGGGTCAGCAGGTATTGCTGCCCGGGCGTTAGCCCGGTGTGGCTGAATCTGGCGCCTATGCTGCCGCTGCCTTCGTTCGTCAGGCTACCGATGTACACCGGAAAATTCTGCGGGCTGATTCGCCGTGCCGCACCCAATGTGGCGCCGGTCAGGAACACCTTGCTGGCGGTCTCGCTACCGATGTTGGCAACAGTGATCGAGACGATGACTTCTTCGCCGGTGTTGATGACCGTGGCGTTGCCCGTGCCGATCTGTGGCTTGCTAGCCATGATTGCCTCCATGGTTGGGGAGAGTACGGCAAAGCATCATGCCGGTCATGCCGGCCAGGCCGGCCAGCATGATGGCCAGCGTGGGCGGCTCCGATACGGCCACCACTTGGTCGACTAGGAAGCTGAAGCTGACGACGTCGGAGAAGTTGCCGCCAAGGTCCTGCAGCATCACATCGAGCGTATGCGCGCCGGGCAGCGCATTGGCCGCCACGTCGATAGTGAACAGGGCAACATTGTCCCTGAACGAAAAACTGGGAATGCGGAACAGGACCAGTCCCAACGTTTGCTGTGGCGTCAGCGCGCCTGGATCGAAATTGCCGAAATTCAGGAACAGGTCGGTCGCGTCCAGTGCCGTGTTGGTCCGGTTGATGATGCTGCCGGTGATGCCGACGCTGCCACCGGCCGAGACCTGCATGGTGGTCTGTGTCGGTGTAAGCGTGAGTAGCGGCAGCGCGTGCGCGCTGTGTGCCAGCGCGAGCAGTATGAGTGCTGCCAGCGCGCTACCGAACGATTTGTGTAGTGTATTGAGCATGGAAATCCCCTGGTTGGCCTCATGGGACTAGCTATGCATTAACTATGCCAATCCGTGGGAGCTCTGTTAAATCAAGGGTTGCTCAGGATTGCCCGTGGCAGTCGAGGGGAAGTGTAAAGATGACCGACAAGCTGTGGATGTTAATCATTGCGCAATAGACATGCTAGCGCCTGGAAACCGGGGCCGGGCTCCGCCTGCTGTTTTGACAAGGAAAGGCCTGCTCTTACTTGAGCGAGGCAGGAGTCTTTGCAGGGTCGGCCATAGAGACGCCAGACCCTGCCTCGTCGTTGGCTTAGGCCGCTACGAGATCGCACACCAGGTGCCTGCCAGGACACCCAGGCCCCCAAGACGATCCATCGGTTTTCATCTTTCATGAACGATGGATCAGAAGAGTCCAAGCGACTGGTGGCGATTCAGGCTGGCAAGGCCCTACTCAATAGACTATTGCGCCGCCAATCCCAGCTTTAACCCCACCAGCTTGCCAGGCGCGGCCTCCGTTTTTTCCGGCGCGCCGGCGCTGACCCTGGCTGTGGGGGTGCCGTCCTGCCGCAGGGCGGCCAGAATCGCCGCGCTGCGCTGGGCGCCCAGTTTATTCAAGGCGTCGGCAGGCAGCGGCTGCCTGGCTTCCAGTTGCTCGCGCAAGCCGTTATAGAAAGCGCCCGTGTCGGCCACTTGCGGTTCGCCCTCGATCAGCTTGCCAAGGCGCTGCAAGACGGGGATTTTGGCCGGAGCCGGAATGGAGGCGGCCGCCGCTGCCCCAGGCGCAGCCGACTCCGCCGCCTTCTTCTGCTTGTCCAGCTCGGCCTTGCCGAAGCGTTCGCCGTACAGCTCGCGCAGGGCGCCCCGTATCTTGCGTTCGCCCAGGTTCAACGGCCCCGGTTCCTCGCCCGCTTCCAGCTTGATGCCGGCCTTGGCGGCGATGGCGCGGCGCACGGCTTGGGCGCGCAGGGCGGCCCCGTCCGTGTCGCTGTACTGGCCCGGCACGGCCAGCTTCAGCTGTTCGCGCTTGGCGAGGATTTGCGCCACCTGCTTGAGCTTTTCCCGCTCCGGCGGCAGCAGCACGGCGCTGCCCGCATCGAAGTCGATCGATTCGAGCTTGTCGGCGCTGATGCCGAGCAAGTTGCCCAGCGCGCGGAACGGCGCCGTGACGATTTTCGTCAGCACATTGCCCACGGCTTTCCAGATCAGCGCGCCATAGCTGAATTGCGGGTCGTTCATGTCGCCCGACACGGGCAAACCGAGGTCGATGCGCCCGTCGCTATCCTTGAGGATGGCCAGCGCCAGTTCCAACGGCAGTTTCAGGGCGTCAGGACTGTCGATGCGTTCGCCCAGGGTCAGCTTGTCGAGCACGATCTGGTTGGTGCCGTCGAGCTGGCGGTTGCGCACCTTGTACTGCAAGTCCAGCGAAATCTTGCCTTCAGCCACCTTGTAGCCGGCGAACTTCATCGTGTACGGCGAGGCGGAGACCATGTCGACGTTCTTGAAGACCACGTTCAAGTCCGTGTTGTCGGTCGGGGCGAAGGGATTTAATTGTCCGCGCACGCGGGCCAGGCCGAATTCGTCGATGCGGCCATCGAGTTCGATCTGGCTGCGCGCATCGCGCTTGGTGGACAGACCCGTGATGACGCCATTGAGTTCATAAATCTTGGCGGCGAACTGGGGCCGCAAGCTCAGGTCGGCAAAGTCCAGCTTGGCATTTTGCAGGCGCACGCGGCGCACGCGCACGGGGAAGGCGGCGTCGGCGGCCGGTGTGGCGGTGGCCGCCGCCGGCGCGGCCGGTTCCGGTGCCTTCACGAGCAAGCGCTGGGCGTTCAGGCTGCGGTCGTTTTCGATGATCAGCTGGGCGTTCGGTTCCACCACGCGCAGTTCGGGGATGTCGAGGAAATCCGGCCCCACGCTGGCCGTCAGCTTGTCGGCACGCACGCTTTTCCATGACGCAAAACGCTTGCCATCCGTTTCATTGAGCACCAGGCCGGCGATATCCACGCCACCCTCATAGCGTACCTTGGGCGCTTTCGGCGCGCCGCCGCCCGTCGTCAGGCGGCCGCTGCCGGAGAGGGTGCCGCCCGCCAGCTTCAGTTTCACATGCTGCGCCAGCAACGGTTGCACAGGAGCCAGGGTCAGTCGTTGCAGATTCAGCTGCGCATCGACGGTACCCGTGCCCGGCACGACCTTGCCGTTGGCCGTCAATACACCGCCTTCGCGCAGGCCCACGCCCAGTTCGAACGGCAGCGCCTGCTTCATGTCGTTGCTGACTTTGAGTAGCGACAGGCGGGCGTCCTGCAGCGTGCCCTTGATGCCCGTGCCCGCATCGTCGAAACGGGCGCCGAACTTGCTCAGTTCTACCTTGTCTACCTTGGTGGACCAGGGCGCGGCCGCTGCATCCTTGCTCGCGTCGGCCTTGCCAGAGGCAAACACGGGCAGCTGTTGCGCAATTGCAAACTCTCCCTGGCGGTTGCGCGCCAGGTCGATCTGCGCGCCGCTGGCTGTCAGCGCGCCCACGTGCACGGTACGCGCCGCCAGGTCGATCTTGCCATCCGTAAAACCCAATTGGGCCAGTGTGAACGGCGTTTGCGCGCCGCGCTGCATGGCGAGGTCGGCCAGCGCAAAGTGCGCGCCGTCGATGACGGTGGCCATGCCCGCTAGCCCTTGTTGCAAGCCCAGTTGCAGCTGCAGTTGCAACTGTTTCGCGCTCAATTGCAGGGCCGGCGAGACGGTTTCATCGATGGCGGACACGTCCACATTGGCCAGCGCCAGCTGTTTTAAATCCACCTTCCACTTGCCAGGCTTGGCAGGTGCTGCAGTGGCCGATGCTGCGGGTGCGGGATTACCCGGCAGCATCAGGTTCGCCACATCGATCTCGCCCTTGCTGTTGCGGCGCACGGCCACCTTGCCGCCGTACAGATTGATTTTATCCACGCTGACGTTCTGGCGCGCCAGATCCACGTTGACGCCGGCGATGCCCAAGGTATCCAGCGACGTAAATGCTTCTCCCTTGCCGTCGCGCGCCAGCGCCAGATCGCGCAAGGCCAGCCCGGCGCCTTTGACGGTTGCTTCCAGCTTGCCGTCCGCATAGGAAAAGGCGTAGGGCAGGCGCGCCGACAGCTTGCCGCTCGTCACCGTGGCGCGCGTATAGGCTTTCAAATACGCGGCCAGGCCGGGCAGGGAAGCGTCGTTCAGTATCAGCTCGCCTTCGCCGCGAATCGGGCTGAGCGAGGCCGTGCCGCGCCAGTGCAGCTTGCCGCCGCGCGCCGCATCGGCGCTGAGGCTGTAGCTGCCGTTGGCGTCGGGCAAGGTGGAGATATTGTCGAGCGTAAAATTGATCGGCGTGAAGTTGTCCGCATAACCCGCCTTCTGGTCTTGCCAGTCCACTTTGCCTTGTTCCAGCGCAAAATGGGCGATGACGAGGCGCGGCATGCCGCCGTCGCTTTTTTCCGGGTGCTTGCGTTGCCAGGTGGCCAGCACTTCGGCCAGGTTGAACTTGCCGTCCGGCGTGATGGTCAAATGCGTCTGTGGCGCCGTGATGCGGATTTCCGCCAGGCTCCAGGCGCGGCGCACGATGGATTTCCATTCGAGTTGCACGGCCAGGGCGCCGATGGTCAGCAGCGGTGCATCGCTCTTGCCATCCACGCCAGACGCTTCTTTGAAAGCGATCTGGTCCGCTTCCAGGCGCAGGGTAAACGGGTTGAAGCGCACATCGGCGATGCTGGCCTGGCGCGCGAGTTCTTTCTCTGCAAATTTGGGCAGCTGGTGCTTGATGACATAGGGCACCAGCCAGAAGCCGGCCGCGCTGTAGGCGGCGAGGGCGCAGCCGGTGCCAACGGCCCAGCGCTGCCAGCGTTTCCAGCGAAATGTTTTCGTCTGCACGCTTTTGTTGTCGATTGTGTTCACAAACTTACCTTTTGATCTTGTTGGGCGGCGCGTCCTGTGCGCCGTGACTGTCAGTATGCCTCTTTGCAGCCTCGTCTGCAAAATCCAAACGTGTTCATGTGATAACAGGCGCCAGGGTGACCTTGTTTCTTCTGTGAAACTCACACAAACTCACTCTTACTTGATAATGATTCTCATTATCGGTATCATGGCCGCTAACCGTAAGTTTCCATTAGTACATATTTTCTCATTGAAAGCCCGATGTCATGCCTGTCGTCTCTCCTCGCACCCGCTTGCTTCCAGTCGCCGCCGCCCTGTCGCTGGCCTTCGCTTCCCATGCGGCCCATGCCGCCAGCGGCCAGGACGATTTGACGGCTGGCGATGAAAAAGTCATGCAAGCCGTGCAGGTGATGGGCGCCCGCGCGCAAGGTCTGGTGCCCGTCACCACGGAGGCGGGCAGCTTTCGCGGCGCCAACATCATGGATGTGCCATCGACCGTCAACGTGATCACGCGCGCATTGCTGGAGCAGCAAGCTGTCTCCGGCCTGTACGATGCCGTGCGCAATACGGCGGGCGTGACGCGCCAGCAAAACGGCGGCGAAACGTGGGATCAGCTGGTGATACGCGGCATCGCCGTGGAAAACCGCACGAATTACCGCCTCAACGGCTCCATGCCCATCATGAACTTCTCGCAAGTGCCCATGGAAAACAAGGAGAGGGTGGAAGTGCTGAAGGGCGCCTCGGCCCTGTACTATGGTTTTACCTCGCCGGCCGGCGTGGTCAACTTCGTCACCAAGCGGGCCGGTAGCAAGCCCGTCACCAGCATGGGCCTGAGTCTCGACGACCGGGGCAGTGCCGTGGCAAATGTCGACGTGGGCCGCCGCTTCGGCGCGCAGCAGGAATTCGGCGTGCGCATCAACGCGGCCGGCGGCACCCTGGGTTCCTGGCTGGACCATGTCGGCAACGGCAACCGCAGCTTTCTCTCCACCGCGCTGGACTGGCGCGTGAGCAATAAGCTGCTGTTGAAGGCGGACCTCGAATACGACCGCCGCAAGGTGACGGAGCAGGCGGGCGTGGCCTTGCCCACCGCCGTGAAAGGCGTGATCAGCTTGCCGCGCGCCGTCGACCCGCGCCAGCTGATCGGCCCTGACTGGTCGAATTTCGAAGCGCAGACGAAAAACGCGCAATTGCGCGCCGATTACGCCATCGCGGATGGCTGGGCCCTGACGGTGGAAGCGGGCCACTCGGAAACGGCGCGCGACCGCCGCCTGGCGATTTTCCGTCTGAACAATGCGGCCGCGCTGGCCACGGGTGCGGGCCGCATCACGGGCAATATCCAGCACAGCGTGACGGCGTCGGACTTGCTGCGCTTTGAACTGGCCGGCAATTTCCATACGGGTTTTATTGCCCACGAGCTGACACTGGGCGCCTCGCGCACGGACAAGTCGCAAGATCCGATTTACCAGAGCAATTACACGATCGCCTCGCAAAACCTGTACCAGCCCGTGCCCGTGACGAATGTCGTGTTCGGTCCCAAGCCGGCTTCGCTCACGACGGCCGCGCTCGACACGCGCGACACGGGCTTGTACGCGCTCGACCGCATGGTCTTCAGCCCGCAATGGCAAAGCGTCATCGGCGTGCGTCGCAGCAGTTATCAAAGCGACCAGGGCGCCAGCCACTATGACGTCAGCAAGACGACGCCGATGGCGTCATTGATCTACAAGGCCACGCCCCAGCTGTCGTTCTACGCGTCCACGGCGCGGGGGCTGGAAGAGGGCGAAACGGGCCCGACGGGCACAGTCAACCAGGGCGTCAAGATGGCGCCCGGTGTGAGTAAACAAAAGGAACTGGGCGCGCGCTGGCTGGCGCCGGGCGGCACCCTGGTCTCCGCCGCGCTGTTCGACATCACGCGCCCCGGCTATTACACGAATGCCGGCAATGTGTTCACGTCGGATGGCGAACAGCGCTACCGCGGCCTGGAACTGTCGACCCAGGGCAAGCTGACGCGCCAGCTGTCGTGGCAAACCTCGGCCCAGTTGCTTGACCCGCGTTTTGCGCACATCAACGCCGACTACAACGGCAAGGCGCCGGAAAACGCGTCGAAGCGCACGGCCAGCGCCTTTCTCGCCTACGCGCTCGACGCCGTGCCGGGCCTGTCCGTCAACGGCGGCGCGTATTACTACAGCGCCCGTCCCGTCAACGACCTGAACCAGGCCTTCCTCGGCGGGGTGACGCTTTTCAGCGCCGGTGCCCGCTACGCCAGCACGGTAATGAACAAGTCTGTCGTGTGGCAGCTGAACGTGGAAAACCTTGCCGACAAGCGCTACTGGGCCGGCGCTGGCACGCGGCTGGCATCCGGTGCGCCGCGCGCCATCAAGCTGTCGATGAAGGTGGATTTGTAGGAAGCTTTGACCTGCGCCCTGTGCGCAGGAGGCTTGCCCTGATACAATGTTGCCATATTCATCAGCAAAGGCAAGGCCAGCATCGTCCTGTGGATCGCGTGTATCGCCATCTTCCTGTCCACGCTCGCCCCTACGGTGTCGCGCGCGCTGACGGTCGCCAGCGGCCTGGCCGTGCCCAGCCTGGAAATCTGTTCGGTGGCGGGCGGCATGAATATGTCTCCCGCAACATTCTCCAGCGACGCGCCCGATACTTCCAAGGGCAGCATGCGCATGGGCGATTGCCCCTGCTGCAGCATGCACGCCGACACCTTGTCGCTTCCGCCTACCTCGCTCGTGCTCGCTTCCGGCGAGCTCCTCACGGGTTTGCTGCCCGAGCTGTTCTACCAATCCGCCACGCCGCCGTTCGCCTGGACGCCCGTCCAGCCCCGTGGCCCGCCCGCCGCTTTCTGATCTGTCCCTTTCCCTGAACTGCCTTGCGCCGCGCGGCTATGTGCTGTGCCGCGCTTGCGTCTGTTCGTCTTACCTCTACAGAATCTGAAAGCAGCACCATGAAACATTTACCGTTCTTGATTTCCCTCGCCATCGCCATGCCTGCCGTGGCGCAAACGCGCACTGAAGTTGTTCTTCCCGAGATGAAAGTCATCGTGACAGCCATCGGTGACGGCTACCGTCCCGCCGCCGATACGGCGCAGATGCTCAGTAGTACGCCCGGATACAGCGTGGCGTCCGGCGGCGGCGTGTCCGGCTTGCCAGTGGTCAATGGCTTTGCGGATGACCGCATCAAGATTCGCATCGATGGCATGGAACTGACGTCGGCCTGTGCCAATCACATGAATGCACCGCTGTCCTACATCGATCCGCAGCAAGTGCAGCGCATCCGCCTGATCGCCGGCGTCACACCCGTCAGCGCGGGCGGCGACAGCATAGGCGGCACCATCGAGGTGCAATCGAACGTGCCCGTGTTCGCCCAGCCTGGCGCGCCGTTGCTGACGCAAGGCAGCTTTGCCGTGTCGGGCCGCAGCGTCAACAACAGCGTGGCGACCAGCGTGAACGCCTCGGCCGCCAGCGATATGCTCAGCATCGGCTACACCGGCGCCTATACGCGGGGCCACAG
Organism: Janthinobacterium sp. PAMC25594; assembly: GCF_019443505.1. Classification (NCBI taxonomy): domain Bacteria; kingdom Pseudomonadati; phylum Pseudomonadota; class Betaproteobacteria; order Burkholderiales; family Oxalobacteraceae; genus Janthinobacterium; species Janthinobacterium sp. PAMC25594. Next base: position 830,349 of record NZ_CP080377.1, on the reverse strand, counting down.
CTATGAAGATGGGCGCGGCAACAAGGTGCTGGCCAGCATGTACGAAAGCATCAACCAGGCCATCGTGCTGGCGGCGAAGGGCCAGGGCCAGCAACTGACCCTGCGCGCCGGCGTGCAGCACATCCCCTACCAGGGCTTTCCGAACCAGTACATGGACATGACGGACAACCACGGCCAGTTCGCCAATCTCGCTTATAAAGGCGAGTTCGGCTGGGGCGTGCTCGATGCGCGTGCCTACTGGCAGCAGACGGACCATGAAATGGGCTTCTTCTCGCCCGAGCGCAAGGGTTCGATGCCGATGATTACGCACGGACGCAACACGGGCTATGCGCTGATGGCCAGCCTGCCGACAGGCGCGGGCGAGTTGCGCCTGGGCCAGGAGTGGCACGGTTTCCGCCTCGACGATTACTGGCCGGCCGTGCCCGGTTCCATGATGATGGGGCCGCGCACCTACCTGAACATCAACGACGGCAAGCGCGACCGGACCGTGCTGTTCGGCGAACTGGAAACGCGCCATGACGCGCGCTGGAGCAGCGTGCTGGGCTTGCGCGGCGAATCCGTGCGCATGGACACGGGCGACGTGCAATCGTATGGCACCAATATGATGAACATGCCGGACCTGATGGCCGCCAGGGCCTTCAATGCGCGCAGCCACAGCCAGCGCGACACGAATATCGATGCCTCGGCACAAGCCACCTTCACGCCCGATGTGGCCAGCAGCTACGAATTCGCGCTGGCGCGCAAGGTGCGCTCGCCCAATCTGTACGAGCGCTACTCGTGGGGCCGCGGCTCGATGGCCATGACCATGACCAACTGGTTTGGCGATGGCAACGGCTATGTGGGCAATATCGACCTCAAGCCCGAGACGGCTTACACGGCCGCGTTCACGGCCGACTGGCATGGCGGCGGCGAGGAGGGCTGGTTCCTGCGCGTCAATCCCTATTACAGCAAGGTCGACAATTACATCGACGTCGACGTGCTGGCGTCATTCCACCCGTACATGAAAATGGGCGCCAATGGGAACTTGCTGCGTTTTGCCAACCACGACGCCAAATTGTACGGCGCCAATCTGGCCTGGCAACTGCCTTTGGTGCGCAGCGCGCGCTGGGGCCGCTTCATGGCGACGGGCAATGCCGCTTACACGCGGGGCAAACGCAGCGATGGCGGCGACCTGTACCGCATGATGCCGTTCAACGGCTTGCTGGCCGTCGAGCACAAGCTGGGCGCCTGGAGCAGCCGCATCGAAACGAAGATCGTGGCCCGCAAGGACAAGGTCGATGCCCGCCGCTTCGAACCGGCGACGGGCGGCTATGCGCTCGTCAACCTGCGCAGCAGCGTGGCATTGAACAAGATGGCCAGCCTGAGCGCCGGTGTCAGTAACCTGTTCAACCGCGCGTATGCGGACCCGCTCGGCGGCGTGTACTTGTCGGGTTTGAAAGCGAATGGCGGCGCGCTGCAAGCGTTGCCGGCCGAGGGCAGGTCGATTGATGTGGGGCTGCAGCTGAAGTTCTAAGGCTGGCAATTGGCTATGGCGCCTTCCTGCTGCCGATGCGGGAAGCGGAAGGCGCCTGCCGGTATCGCCGCAGCAGCGAGCACCATGTTCGTGACAATGTGTGCATGTTTCTCGCCGGTAATTTGTTATTCTTTCTGGCGCCTGCTTCAGGCGTTTGGCGCACATGGGTGCGATAGCGAAGGTTGCCGGCCTTGGCTGCTGAAATGATGTTGGCTGACAAAAAAGGTATACATGATCGCGTTTAAAGATTTTCGTTCGACCACGTCGGGCAGTCCTCTCTCTGACGGCATCGACAGGTCGCTGGTAATGGCCAATGAATGGCTGGTAAAAACCGGTGTTCATCCGGTCAACATCGAAACCATCACGGAAACGAGGGGCTGGATGGTGCTAGCCAAGGTTGAGCGCGGTATTCGGGTATGGTATGAAGCCGGTTCTGTTCGTTGAAAGAGTAATCGGCGAGGACTCGCAAGATTACACAGGATTGCTCCCGAGAATTACCTGGATGGCAGTTATCTGGATGGATGAAGTTGAATAAGAAGGTTGAATAAACGCTGGAGCCGTAATGGGATATAACCTGCATATTACAAGAAGCGCAGACGGGCATACGCGTAGGGGACCTGCCATTTCGATCGAGGAATGAACCAAGCTGCTTGCACAGGATGCAGAAATGCGCCGTGATGGCTACGCCGAAGTCAGGGCGTCCGATGGCACGACGATACGCATGGAAGACGAAGGCCTGGCCGTATGGACGGCCTATTGCGCCCATCAGGAAAACGGCAAACGGGCATGGTTCAGTTTTTATCGCGGCAGTATCAGCTGCAATAACCCCCATGCTGAAATCGTCGGGGAAATGTGGCGCATTGCCCAGCAGCTATCGGCCGTCATTCAGGGGGATGAAGGCGGGTTGTATGATGAGCATGGTCAGTCCCGGTAGGTCCGGGTTTGTCGGGCGCGTGGGAAACTGGCAACGTGGGTATGCGGCACAGCGCCATCAATTTCCTCCTCCGCTCTTTTTCGCCGTGACCCCGTGAGGACGCGCAGCGCAGTGGCGATCGGCACCTTGTTCTTGGCCAGGTAGGCGGCGGCCGTGGCCGTATCGAGCATTTCCTGGAAAATAATGCCGACTTCGACCTTTTGGGCCGTCAAATCGTCCTGCCTTGCGCAGTCGATGATATCCATATTCGTAGCAATGACTTTGTCGTTCTTGGAGCGCATTTTTGCCTCGGTAGAAAAGAGAAAAAATGTCTCCTTTTATTTTGCCTTTAAGATAACTTATTTTTGTGACTTTGTGGAAATTTTTCTTTAATCGATAGTGCATTCAAGAATTAAATTTAGCTATGGGCCAAGCTCAGTGCATGGAGATGAATGCGGGATACATGATTTCCCGTCACCCATTGCCTGATCAACCATCGTTTGCCAGCGGCGCGCGGATGCGGTCTAATCATGGCTTGTTCCTACACGAGCTTGCCATGCTGCCCACTCCCGCCATCGCCGCGCTGCGCGAAAAATTTCCCCTCATTAGTGATTTGATGGCCTTGCAGCCCTTGAGCTGGTTCAATCCCGCCATCGCGCCGGCGGCCGTAGCCTTGAACGACGTGGGCTTGACGGCGGCCGACGTGGCGGATGCCAGCGCCCGCCTGGCGCGCTTTGCGCCCTACCTGGCGAAGGCTTTTCCGGAAACGCAGGCTAGCGGCGGCGTCATCGAGTCGCCCGTCGTGCCGCTGCCCGCCATGCAGGCGGCGTTGGGTTTGGCGTCAGGCATGACGAGCGGTCAGCTATGGCTCAAGCAGGACAGCCATTTGCCCATTTCCGGCTCGATCAAGGCGCGCGGCGGCATCTATGAAGTGCTGAAACACGCGGAAATGCTGGCGCTGGACGCCGGCTTGCTGCAGGAGGGCGACGATTACAGCCTGCTGGCCAGCGACGCCGTGCGCGCCTTCTTTGGCCAGTATGCGATCGCCGTCGGCTCCACGGGCAATCTGGGCTTGTCGATCGGCATCATGAGCGCGCGCCTGGGCTTTCGCGCCACCGTGCACATGTCGGCCGATGCGCGCCAGTGGAAAAAGGATAAATTGCGCAGCCATGGCGTCACCGTCGTCGAGTACGCGACCGACTACAGCGTGGCCGTGGAAGCGGGGCGCCAGCAGGCGGAAAATGACCCGACTTGCCACTTCGTCGACGATGAAAACTCGCACGATCTGTTTCTCGGCTATGCGGTGGCGGGCCAGCGCCTGCAAGCCCAGTTCGAAGCGGCCGGCGTCGCGGTCGATGCGCAGCACCCGCTGTTCGTCTACCTGCCGTGCGGCGTCGGCGGCGGTCCCGGCGGCGTGGCCTTCGGCTTGAAACTGGCCTTTGGCGATGCCGTCCACTGCGTGTTCATCGAGCCGACGCATTCGCCGTGCATGCTGCTGGGCGTGCACACGGGCTTGCACGAGGGCATCAGCGTGCAGGAGATCGGCATCGACAACCTCACGGCCGCCGATGGCCTGGCCGTGGGACGCCCGTCCGGCTTCGTCGGCCGCGCCATGCAGCGGCTGATCGACGGCTACGCCACCGTCACGGATGAAGAACTGTACCGTCTGCTGGCGCTGCTTGAACAAACGCAAGGCTTGCGTCTGGAACCGTCGGCCGTGGCCGGTTTCGCGGGTATTCCTGCCGTGCTGGCGGCGCCGCAGTACCAGGCAACGTTGGCACACGCCACGCACCTGGTGTGGGGCACGGGCGGCAGCATGGTGCCGGAGCAGGAAATGACGGCCTACGTGGCGCGTGGCCGTGCCCTGCTGGCGGCCGGCGCGCCGAGCAGGGCCACGCCTGGGGCCATGCTGACGGCCAGCCAGTTCGCCAACCTGCACACGTTTCTTGTGGCGGCGCGCCACGCCAGCTTTGCGCTGGCCGCGCAGGAACTGGCGCTCACGCCCAGCGCCGTCAGCCACCGCATCGCGCGGCTGGAAGCGGGCCTGGACCTGCGCCTGTTCGAACGATTGACGCGGCAAGTCAAGCTGACGGCCGATGGCGAGCGCATCTTCGCCGCCCTGCAAATCGGCTGGGACAGCTTGCAGGCGGCGCTGGCCGGCGGCGATGCGCTCACTGGCGGCATCACCGTGCATGCGCGTCCCTCGGTGGCGCAATGCTGGCTGGTGCCGCGCCTGGCAGGGTTCGCTGCGCAATATCCGGACGTATCGATTGACTTGCGCGTGGGCAATGAAAGCGTGGACTTTCGCGCCGGCCAGGTCGACCTGGCCTTGCACTATGGCGACGGCCACTTTCCCGGCCTGGCATCGCGCAAGCTGATGGATGAATGGCTGGCGCCCGTATGCAGCCCCGCGTATGCACGCGAGCACGGCTTGCTGGATACGCCACACAACTTGTCAGGCGCGACGCTGCTGCACGATACGCTGGCCTGGCCCGCCTGCGCGCCCGACGCCGAGTGGCGGCTATGGCTGGACGGGCGCGCGCCCGAGGTGAACTTGCCGGCGCGCAGCCTGCGCTTCGACCGCGCCGACCTGTGCGCGCAGGCGGCCATCCACCACGCGGGCGTGGCCATGGGCCGGCGCCAGCTGGTGCAGCCGTGGCTCGCCAGCGGCCAGCTGATCCTGCCGTTTGGCGCTTTCGACTTGCCCAGCCCGCAGGCGTATTACCTCGTGCACAGCGCGCGCGCCGCGCCGCCAGCGCGCGTGCAGGCGTTGCTGGATTGGCTGCTGGGGCAGGCTATTTGATACACTGCGCGCCTTGTTCAAGAACGCGCAGGAAGGAAGCACCATGCACGCATCATCTCCATTGACCCCCACGCCGCCACAGGAACTGCGCACGTATGCGCTCGCCTGTCTGCTTGACCCGGACCCGGCCACCAAGGTGTCGATGGTGGCCGCCATGGCAGAAGCGCAGCTTTCTCTCGATGCGCAAGCGCCGCTGGCGCCCACCGGCCCCGTGCCGGGCCGTCCAGAACACCCGGAACTGGTGCCGCCGCGCCTGGTGGGACGGCGTTCGATGATCACGCCGGAAGGGCGCGCCATGCTGGTGCACGCGCTCGCGCACATCGAGTTCAACGCGATGAACCTGGCGCTCGATGCCCTGTGGCGCTTCCCGGACTTGCCCTTTGACTACTACACGGACTGGCTGCGCGTGGCGAAAGAGGAAGCGACGCACTTTGCCATGCTGCAGGCGCACTTGCAAGTGCTGGGCCACACGTATGGCGACTTTCCTGGCCACGACAGCCTGTGGGAAATGGTCGACAAGACGCGCGGCGACGTGCTGGCGCGCATGGCGCTGGTGCCGCGCACCCTGGAAGCGCGGGGCCTCGACGCGATTCCGCCGCTGCGCGCCAAGCTGGCGCAGGCGGGCGACATGGCCGCCGCCGCCATCCTCGACATCATCCTGCGCGATGAAGTGGGGCACGTCGAGATCGGCAACCGCTGGTACGGCTATCTGTGCGACCAAAGGGGCCTGGAATTGCGCGCCACGTATGCGGAGCTGGCGCTGCGCTATGAAGCGCCCACCTTGCGCGGCCCGTTCAACCTGGAAGCGCGGCGCCGGGCGGGCTTTTCGGAGCTGGAACTGTCCGACTTGCCTGCCTGAATCTGTCGCGGCGTCACGGGTGGGCCGTGATGCTGATATGCCAGTGGCTCAGGTGTTCCGTTTCGATGTGCACTTTGATGGGTTTGTTCCACGCGCCAGCGCCCGGGATCTTGTCGGCCGGCGCGGCGGAAAAACGCCCGTCGACGAGGGCCAGCTTGACGAAGCTGGGGCCGATGTAGATGACGCGCGTGCTGGCCGGCGCTGCTTCCTGGGCCAGCATGGCCCGGTTCGCCGCGATCCACGCCAGCAGGGCCGCCAGTTTCGGCTTTTGCGCGGGGTTGGCCGCCACTTCCGCCTTCGCGTCGATGATCAGCTTGTGAATGCCTGCGCCATTGCCCTGGCCGCCCAGCGTATCCGTGTAGCCGCCCGCGCCGTCCGCGTAGCGCAAGTCGATCTGCTGGCCGTCGCTGTGGCCGCTGTGGCCGAGGATGGAGCGGCCCTCCGCCGTCTGCGTCACGTGCTGACCGCTGATGTCGTCGAAGCGGTAAGGCTTGCCCGCCAGCCAGGCGATGGCCAGGCGCGTGGCCCATGAATCGCCACCCGCATCGCGCGTGCCGTAGCGCCGCGCCGCCAGCGCCGCCTCGTTGTTGGCCAGGTACAGGGGAATGTAGGCCGTGCTGCCCTTGAACTCCACTTGCCCCCCTTCGGCCGGGTCGGAACTGGCGTCCGTATTGTCGACTTTGCCCTTCAGGCGCAAGGTGACGACGGCCTTCTTGTCGAGTTTTGCGCCGGCAAAGGCGGGCAGCACCAGGCTGGGGAATGTCACCTTGCCCGCGCTCTTGGTATTGGTCTGGGACAATAAATTCTCGGTGCTGAAGGCGGGATCGCCGCCGCCCGACGAAATACCGATATTGACTTCCGTAATCGTCGCCGCCGCCGGCGTGTAGTGCAATTCCAGCGGCAAGGTGTGCGTGGCCGTGGCCGTGCCTTGCGACACGGATACATATGGCCCCGGCAGATTGCCCGTCAGCTTGATCGGCTGCAGCACGGGATGGCCGGCCTTGTTGGGAGAGAGGAATTTCGCCTGCGTCACCTTCAAACCCTTGCACACGAGGCTCAGTTCCACCGTCGTCACGGTGGCCAGGGCGCTGTCGCCGATATTCGTGGCGCTGACATTGCCGCCCAGGCTCAACGTCCCCTCCTTGGTTTGCTTGCTGACATCGACGCATTCCGTCCTGACGATGCTGCCCTGCGTGTAGTGGGTCTGGTTGACGGCGCCCGTGGCGGCCAGGTTGACCCCCGGCAGCCCCGTCACGGAATACGACCAGGTATCGTTGTACTGGCTTTGCGCCGTCGTGTAGACGGGATACTCGGCCGTGCTGACGGTGATTTTCACACCCACGTTTTTCGTACCCTTGGGCACCGTGAAGGCGATGGGCGAGGTGATGGTCTGGTTTTGCGCGGCCGCCGTGGCCGTAAACGTCTTGCTGCCCTCGTCATCCTGCGGCGTGACGTCGTCCGCGGCACGGGGGCTGGCCGGCACCGCGCGCGCGGGCGGCCCGGCGCCATCCTGCGTGACGCTGCCCGCCACATAGCTTTGTGCCGAGGCGGTGCGCTGGGCCAGGCCGGTTCCGTACGGATACACGATGCCGACGCTGACGGTGCTGCTGTTGTCAAACACGACGGCGCTGACGCTAACCACGTTCGGATGGACCAGGTCGTTCAAGGTCAGTTGGTAAGTGTCGGGCAGCACGCCATCGAAGTGGAAGGCGCCCGTGGCGTCGACCACGGCCACCTGGCGCTGGTGGTTGTTGTAGCCAGCCAATAACATCTTCTTGCCGGCCAGCCCCGTGGCATTGCCACCCGCCGGTGTGCGCAGCTGGCCCTGCACCACGGCGCCGGACTTGAGGACGATCAAGGCATAGCTGGCCGTGAATTCACCGTCCTGCGAGACGAAATTGAGGTTCAGCTCGTAGCTGCCGTTAGGCAAGGATGCCAGCAATTGCTGCATGGCCGTGGCGCTGATGGCGAAATTGCCGCTGGCCGCATCGAACGTCCAGTAGTTCTTGATGCTGACGGCCACGCCGTCCGGCATCGACAGCAGGCCGTCGCTGTCGTCCTGCAGGGCCAGTGACGGCGCGCCCACCAGGCGGAACGCCATTCCGCCCGGCTGCAGGCGGTTGTTCGGCCCCAGTCCCGTGATGGCCAGCACGGGCGCCGTGGCGGGCAGGTTGCCGTCGTCGTCCGGCTCCACATAGGTTTCCACGGCCGTGGGCAATTCCGTCTGGATCAGCAGGTCGAGGGTCGTGACCTTGTTGCCCTTGCTGAGGGAAAACTGCGCATGCTGGTCGACGCCCGTGTCGCCGGGCGTGGAAAAGCGCAGGCTGCCGTCCTGCAGCAGCACGTCCGTGACGGCGCCGCTGGCCTTGACGCTGTCGGCGCCGTCCGTAAAACCCAGCTCGGCCAGCGACAGCGCGACCACTTGCGCGGGCCGCACGGGATCGAGGGCGATGCTGACGTTGGTGCTGAAAGTCCACGTCAGGCCCGTGCTCTGGAAGGCGATGCTGCGTTCGATGCGCACGGTGATGGTGTCGTCGGGCGTGACGGTGGCACCCGCGTCAATGCTGCTGGCCAGCACCTCGCCATCGATGATGGTGCTGCCTTCGGGCGCGCTGGCCAGCACGGCTTGCACATTGCTGGCCGCCGCGCCGCTGTTGTTGCGGATGTGTACGCGGTAGGTATAGTCCCAGGTCGTGCGGCTGACGCGCTGCTCGCCCACCTTTTCCAGCAAGGTCACTTCGAAGTCCCCGGCGGCCTGGGCGGTGGTGCCGGTAGTCGCTGCGGCGGCCAGCATGACTTTCGGCGTGGGCGGCTGGGTGGGATCGTTCGGCCCGCCGCAGGCGCACAGGCTCATGGCCAGCAATGGGGCCAGCGCGGCGGCGGCCAGCCGGCGCCGGCCCAGGCAGGCCATAGCCAGCACGCCTGCCAGCAGCAGCCATGGCGTGGACGGCAGGGCGACGGCGGCCGCCTGCGTGATGCCCGCCTCGATCTCGATAAAGGAGACGGGGTCGAGAATGGAAAACGGCTGGGCGCCGGGGTTGCCCGCACCCAGGTAATCGAAGGTGACGGAAAAGCCCGTGGCCGTGGCGCCGGGATTGATGCCGCTGGCCAGTGCCAGTGCGTCGACATAGCCGCTGGCGGGGATGGCGGGATCGGGCTGGACCAGCAGCACGTCCCAGCCCGGTGCCGTGGAGACGTTGTGCAGCTTGGCGTACTGGCCCACGCTGAAGAACAAGGTGAATTCTTCGATGGGCACGGCCAAGGTGGTATTGCTGACCGTATAGTCGTAGCGCCACTGCGTGCCGCCCAGCGCTGTCGCCGTGTAGCCGATGCTGGTGGCGTGCGCGGCGGACATGGCGCACAGCAGCAGCGCCAGCAGCACCTGTTTGATAAAGCTCATGATCGTTCCCCCACTGACTGGCGCCAAGCGTGCCCAGGAAATAGCTCAAGCAGGAAACGTTCCTGTACAAATTGTGCCGTAAAAACAAGGGTTTGGCTGAGGAGGGCCGGCGTCGGTGTCAAATATGGCGACACTGGTCCATACGGCTGAGCATGTCAGCGCTGTCCTACCCATCTTGTCGAAACTGTCTGATTGTATGCCTTGCGGAAACACGCGATGATCATGTCCATGCTGCAACAGCCAGCCAATCCGATGGAGTATGCGATGTCCAAGCCAGCCAAGCCCAGTCATTTGAACAAGCCGTTCCTGGTAATCTGCCTGTTCACTTTGTCGACCCTGGCGGCCACCTGGATGAATGCGGGCGAGGCGCCAGCCAGCGATGCCGCGCCTGCGCCTGTGGCGCGCGATGTGGGCCATGGCGCCTTGCCGGTCTGCGGCAGCGATGCCCTCACACTGTCGGCACACTGCCAGCCTGGCCGCCAGGCTTGACGCCAGCCTGCAGCTGCAAGGCCAGGTGTGGAAATCCTTGGCCGTGTAGTCGTCGCCCGTCACCTCGGCGGCGCGCTGTTATGCTAAGGTGCGCATTCGTAACGCCGTGCGCGGCAGACAGGAGCAGCAGATGTTTGGCAGAAAAAAGAATCTGGAAGAAGACCACGCCCCCCAGGCCGACAAGCAGTATGAAAAGAAATACACGGATGACAGCTTCTGGGACAAGGTCGTCAAGTTCGCCAAGACGGCGGGACGCGAAGTCATTGAAAAAGCCCTGTGGCTGTACTACGCGGCGCAGCAGCCGAACACCCCGCTGTGGGCGAAGACGGCCATCTATGGCGCGCTCGGCTATTTCATTTCACCCATCGATGCGATTCCCGACATCACGCCCGTGATCGGCTATGCGGATGACCTGGCCGTGCTGGCGGCGGCCGTCGCCACCGTCGCCACCTACATTACGGCCGAGGTCAAGGAACGCGCCGCAGAGAAATTGCGCGGCTGGTTCGGCGCCTAGGTTTTCTTGACAGCGGGTGCACCGCCGGCCCCATGCGCGAGCAGGCGCAGCACGACTTCTTTCTGGAATGAACGAAACTCCTTGTCGGCGCTGACGTTGGCGAAGGCCAGCACGGCCGTCCTGCTGGCGCGGTCGACACAGACGACGGACGCGGCGCCCGGGTCGCCGCCGCTGTGCGTGGCCAGCGGCTTGCCGTCGACGTCGCGCAGCAGCCACACCAAAGCTTGCCGCACGGACGAGTCGGCGGGCACGACGGGGGCCGCTTGCGGGGCAAAAAACAATTGCAGGGTGGCATCTTGCAGATAGCGGTGGCCATCGACCCGGCCGCCATTGCTGAAAATGGCCAGGAAACGGGCAAAGTCATGCGCCGAGCTGCGCAGCAGGCCGGCCGGCCAGTCCGGATAGCCGACGGGCGGCAGCACTTGCAGGCCCGCCTCCTTGTGCGCATACGGCTGGGCGACGACGGCGCGCCGCGGCAAGCCGGCCAGGTTCCAGGCCGTGCTGTCCATGCCCAGCGGTTCGAACAGCTGTTCCTGCGCAAAGGCGTCCAGGCCGTCGGGATTCAAGCGGCCCACCAGATAGCCGAGCAGGGCGATGCCCACGTTGCTGTAGCGCCATTCCGTGCCGGGCCGGGCGGCAAACGACACATCCGCGTCGTACCAGGCGCCGCCGCGCGACAGATAGCCCTTGACGAAGTCGCGCAGCGGCAAGCGCGGATCTCCCTGCACGGCAAACGCCGTCGTCTTTTCGTACACGGCGTCGGAAATGCCCGAGGTGTGATTGAGCAAATGGCGAAAGGTGATGGGCACGTCGGGAAACTTCGGATGCATGAGCGGGAAGTCCAGGTAGGCCGCCACCTTGTCGTCGAGCTGGAAGGCGCCCTGTTCCAGCAGCATCATGACGGTCGTCGCCGTGACGAGCTTGCTGACGGAGGCGATATGGAACACCGTATTGGCATCGGCCTTCTTGCCGGCCTGGATATCGGCCCAGCCATAGCCGCGCGCGAAGAGGGTTTGCTCGTCGCGCACCACGGCCACGCTCATGCCCGGCGTTTCCGTACGGGCCAGGCCATCGCGCATGAAGCCGTCAAATTCCGTTTCCCACGCCAGCCTGGCCGGATCGGTGGCGCAGCCCGTTTGCAGCAGGGCCAGTGAGACGCCCAGTCCCAGCACGCTTCTTCGTTTCATTGATTCTTTCTTTTGCCATTTTTAATTATCTTAACAATATTTCCGCCCGCCATAGCGGCGATTGACAAATCATTGCTCTGCAGCAATGACAAAGGAGGGCGGCCGGCGCCTATTTGCAGCAGTTATTTGCGCCAGTAGCGTTCCAGCAGCGGTTTGACGGTCAGTCCGTGCGCGATGGCATAGCTGAGGTAATACAGCGAACCGATGCCGCGCACGCACGCTGGTGTCCGTGGCAAGCAAGCCGGGCGCGCCACCAGCCGCAGGAACAGCGCCACGCTCTTTTTTACGCCTTGTACAACTGCACCGTATCGTTCTGCGCCTGCATGCCATGCACCTCGATGGGGTCGTGGGTGGAGCGCAAGCGGGGCAGGCTGTGCGGATAATTGCTCGTGATAAAGGCCAGCATCTGCTCGCGCACGAGGCAGCGCAATTCAAACGCCGTGCCTGAATCCACCGCGCTGATGAGGAAGCGCACGCGCACGGCCCGCTCGTTCGAATCCGTCGCCTGCACGGTGCAGACCCGGCCATCCCATTGCTTGGCCCCTTCGCAGATGCGCGTCAGTTCCGCGCGCAGCGGCTCGATCGGGACGCTGAAATCGAGCCACAGGAACACCGTGCCCAGGATGTCCGAGGAGGTATGCGTCCAGTTTTCGAACGGATTTTCGATGAACCACTGCAGCGGCACGATCAGCCGGCGTTCATCCCACACGCGCACGACCACGTAGGTGCCCTTGATTTCCTCGACCGTGCCCCATTCGCCATTGACGATCAGCACGTCGTCGATGCGGATGGGTTGAGAAAACGCAATTTGCAGCCCTGCAATGAAATTGCCGAGTACGGGGCGGGCGGCGATACCGGCCACCAGGCCCGCCACGCCGGCCGAAGCCAGCAGGCTGGCGCCGATCTGCCGCGCGCCGGGCAAGGTCAGCAGCACGAAGGACAGGCCCAGCAGGACCACGATGGCATGCGCGCTGCGCGTCAGCACGCGGGCCTGGGTGATCCGGCGGCGCGCGCGCAGGTTGTCGGCCGCGTCGACGGGATTGATCTGGGAAATCGTGATGCTGAGCGACTCGATGCATTGCATGGCCAGCCAGGTCAGCGCGATGATCAGCGCCACGCTGGTGACGTGCGATATGGCGACCAGGCCCGGCGTGTCGTCGGGCGCGCTGGCCAGCACCATGCGCAGGCCGAAGACGATCATGCACAGCTGGCTGGCGCGGAAGGCCACGCGCGCGACGTTGCTGGCAAGCGCGTGGCCATTGGCGAGTTTTTTCAGCAAGCCGATGCCGGCCCGGTGCACGAGGATGGCGACCAGGGTGACGAGCAGGGCGGAAACGAGCACGGTCAGCGCCGAGCGCAGCGGGCCTCCCATCAGCGAGTGAAACGTGCTGAGATCCATAGGCGAAAACTCCTTATTGATAAGTGAAATGGATGTCGGAAGCGGCTATTTTACGGGCAGATGACGTCGCGGGGGCGTGCGTTGCCGTACGGATAAGACTTGCATCAAGGCGGATACTGGTAGAAATTGCTGCGCTGCGCCATGCCACGTTGACGTTTCAATATGGAAAGCAAACGCGCGCCGCCTTATTGGAAATATAGCCATACTTGCAATGGTTGTTTATGTCTGCAAAGGAAAACGATGATAATACGATCACTCCGAATGTCCTTGCGCTTCATCCTGCCACTGGCCCTGGTGCTGGGATTGTTTGCTTATATCGTGGTACCCCTGCTCGATAATATTACCTTGCGCTGGTATGTGCGCGACCTCGACAGCCGGGCGGAATTGCTCGCTGGAACTCTCCGCCCCTCGCTCACCGAATACCTGCCCGCGCAAGACGCCACGCGGATCGGCGAACTGTTCCAGGGCGCCACGCGCGACGAACGCCTGATCGCCATCGGCTTTTGCGACAATGCGGGCCACTTGCTGTACCAATCCGCGCAATACCCGGCCTCCATCGGCTGCTGGAGCACGCCTCCCACGGGCGGTCTGTACAAATCCCTGGCGCAACTGCCGCAAGGGCAAGTCCACCTGAGCGAAACGCCCGTCATGCAGGACGCGTCCCAGCTGGGACGCCTGGTGCTGGTGCAGGACATGAGCTTTGTCGAGCGCCGCAATACCGATACCAAGCGCTTCATTTTTTCCTTCCTGGCCGTGCTGGCCGTGCTGATTTCCCTGATGACCGTGTTCGTCGCCCACCTGAGCTGGCGCGGCTGGCTGTCGGCCGTGAAGGATATTTTACGGGGCGAGTTGCTGCCGAAAAGCAATGGCGCAGTGGCCGCCGCCACGGCGCCCGCCGCCGCATCCGCGCCGCCGCCGGAAATGCAGCCGCTGATCGGCGACTTGCGCGAATTGCTGCAGGAATACCACCTGGAACGGCAGGGCGACAACGGCTGGTCATCCGACTGGACGCCGGACAAACTGCGCGCGCTGCTGGAAGCGGACTTGCAGGGCGACCAGGTACTCGTCGTGTCGAACCGCGAACCGTATATCCACACGAAAGCCGATGACGGCAGCGGCGAAATCCGCGTGCAGCGTCCGGCCAGCGGCCTGGTGACGGCCGTGGAAGCCGTGATGCGCGCCTGTTCCGGCACGTGGATCGCGCATGGCGCCGGTTCCGCCGACCGCGAGACGGTGGATAAATTCGACCACGTGCCCGTGCCGCCCGACAATCCCAGCTACACCTTGCGCCGCGTGTGGCTGACGGAAGAGGAAGAGCAGGGCTACTATTATGGTTTTGCCAATGAAGGCATGTGGCCGCTGTGCCATATCGCCCACGTGCGCCCCGTGTTCCGCTCGTCCGACTGGGAGCAGTATGTGAAGGTCAACCGCCGCTTCGCCGACGCCGTGATCGCCGAGGCGAAGACGGACAACCCCGTCGTGCTGGTGCAGGATTACCACTTTGCCTTGCTGCCGCGCATGGTGCGCGAAGCCTTGCCGAAGGCGACCATTATTACTTTCTGGCATATCCCCTGGCCGAACTCGGAATCGTTCGGCATTTGCCCTTGGCGCGAGGAAATCCTCGACGGCTTGCTGGGCAGCACGATCCTCGGTTTCCACACGCCGTTCCACCGCAAGAATTTCCTCGAAACGGTGGACCGCTACCTGGAAACCCGCATCGAGCCCGAGGCTTCCACGATTTCGTATGGCGGCGAGATGACGCAGGTCGAGGATTACCCGATCTCGATTGCCTGGCCCGAGGATAATCCCGAACAGCCCGACGTGGCCACCTGCCGCGCGCAAATCCGCGCCGAATTGGGCGTGGCGCCAGATCACTTGCTGGGCATCGGCGTGGACCGCCTCGACTACACGAAAGGCATCGTCGAGCGCTTCCAGGCCGTCGAGCGCATGCTGGAGCAGCAGCCTGGCATGGTCGGCAATTTTACCTTCGTGCAGATCGCCGCCCCCAGCCGCGCTTCGCTTGATGAATATCAAAGTTTCGACGCCAGGGTGCGCAAGATGGTCGAGCGCATCAACCGCCGCTTCGGCAGCGGCGACTACGTGCCCATCCTGCTGAAGGCCGAGCACCATGGCCAGGACGATCTGCAGCGCTATTTCCGCGCCTCGGAGGTGTGCATGGTGACGAGCTTGCATGACGGCATGAATCTGGTGGCCAAGGAATTCATCGCCGCGCGCGACGACGAGCTGGGCGTGCTGGTGCTGAGCCAATTTACCGGCGCGGCGCGCGAATTGCATGAAGCGCTGATCATCAATCCGTATCACATCGAGCAGGGCGCCGACGCCCTGTACCGTGGCCTCGTGATGCCGCCCGTGGAGCAGCGCGAGCGCATGAAAAGCATGCGGGCCCGCGTGAAACATTTCAATGTCTACCGCTGGGCCGGGCGCATGCTGCTGGACGCGGCCCGCTTGCGCCAGCGCGACAAGGTCATGACCAAGATCGACGCCCACAGCCGCATCAAGCGGCGCAAGGGGATGATGTGATGGCCGATATCCCTGACGATAGCGCGGCCCTGTTGCAACTGTTGAGTGCGCCCGGAACAGCCGTCTTCCTCGACTTCGACGGCACCCTGGTCGACCTGGCGCCCACGCCCGACGGCGTGCATGTGGTGCCCGGTGTTATTGAAGCGCTGGCGCTGCTGGCCGAGCGCCATGGCGGCGCGCTGGCCCTCATTTCCGGGCGTCCCGTGGCGCAGATCGACGCCATGCTGGCGCCCCTGGTCTTGCCTGTTGCCGGCGTGCATGGCGTGGAGCGGCGCGGCGCCGATGGCGTGCTGCACCTGGCGGCCACGCCCGATGTGGCGCCCGTGCTGGCGCGCGCGCGGGCGCTAGCCGCAGTCCACCCCGGTTTGCTGGTGGAACAGAAGCGGGGCGCCGTGGCCTTGCATTACCGCCTGGCGCCCGAATTGGAGCCGCTATGTCTGCAAGAAATGACGGCAGCCGTGCAAGCGTGCCCGGGGGTGTTGCTGTTGCATGGCAAAATGGTCCTGGAAGCCAAATCGGCCGCCACCGACAAGGGTGGCGCCATCGCCGCCTTCCTGCGCGAAACCCCGTTTGCCGGTCGCCGGCCCGTGTTCGCGGGCGACGACACCACCGACGAGGCAGGCTTTGCCTTTGTACAACAAGCAGGCGGGCAGGGCGTGAAAGTGGGCAGCGGCCCCAGCGCCGCCACCCTGCGCCTGGCCAGCCCCGGCGCCTTGCGCGCCGCCTTGCTGGCCGCTTCCGTATCCCCGACATCGAAGGAGTAGCCCATGACGACATCCTATGACACCCGCGCCAGCCAACCGTCCGCGCAAGCGTCCCTGAACTGCGGCGTGGTGGGCAATTGCGCCTTCAACGCCCTGATCGACCAGGCAGGGCAGGTCGTCTGGTCCTGCCTGCCCCGATTCGACGGCGATCCCGTCTTCAACCGCTTGCTGGACGACACGGAAAACGGTAGCGTGTGGGCCATCGACATCGAGAACTTCGCGCGCAGCGAGCAGTTCTATGAGCCGAACACGGCCGTACTGCGCACGCGGCTGTACGACACGCAGGGGCGTGGCGTGGAAATCACGGATTTCGCGCCCCGATTCCTCAGCCGCGACCGCATGTTCCGCCCGCTGATGCTGGTCCGCCGGGTCCGGCCGCTCGACCACGCCGTGCGCATCCGCGTCCGGCTGCGCCCCCGCTACGACTGGGGCCGCCTGGCGCCGCAAATCACGCAGGGCAGCCACCACATCCGCTACGTGGGGCCGGAACAGACCTTGCGCCTGAACACCGATGTGTCGCTCAACTATGTGCTGAGCGAAACGTATTTCGTGCTGGGCGGCACCGCCAACTTCCTGCTGGGTCCTGATGAAACCCTGGCCGGCGGCATCGACGAGACGGCGCGCATCTTCGAAAAGGACACCATCAATTACTGGCGCACCTACACGCGCCGCCTGGCCGTGCCGCTGGAATGGCAGGACGTGGTCATCCGCGCCGCCATCACCTTGAAACTGTCTTTATATGAAGACACGGGTGCCATCATCGCCGCCATGACCACCAGCATCCCGGAAGCGCCGGGCAGCAGCCGCAACTGGGATTACCGCTATTGCTGGCTGCGCGACGCCTTCTTTGTCGTGCGCGCACTCAACAGCCTGTCGGAAGTGGGCACGATGGAAGAATACTTGCGCTGGCTGACGAATATCGTCGCCCGCTCGAAAGGCGGCCACATCCAGCCCCTGTACGGCATCGGCCTGGAAGAGCAGCTACCCGAATCGACGCTGGACCACTTGCCCGGCTACCGGGGCAATGGCCCCGTGCGCGTGGGCAACCAGGCGCAGGAACACTTCCAGCACGATGTCTACGGCAATATCGTGCTCGGTGCGGCGCAGGCCTTCCTCGACCACCGTTTGTTCCACCGGGCGGGAAAAGCCGAGTTTGCCGCACTGGAAGCCGTGGGCGACCAGGCCTTCAGGCTGCACGCGGAACCGGACGCGGGCATGTGGGAGCTGCGCACGCGGGCGCGCGTCCACACCTCGTCCATGCTGATGAGCTGGGCCGCCTGCGACCGCCTGGCCAAGGTGGCGCATAAACTGGACTTGCCGGACCGTGCCGATCACTGGAACGGCCGCGCCGTGCTGATCCGCGAGAGATTATTGCGCGAAGCGTGGAGCGAGGAGCGCCAGGCCTTCGCGGAAAGCCTGGGCGGGCGCGACCTCGATGCCTCCGTTCTGTTGATGGCGGAAGTCAACTTCATCGACCCCATGGACCCCCGTTTCATCGCCACCGTCGATGCGCTGGAAGCGTCGCTGTGCGACGGCCCCTACATGCGCCGCTACGAAGCCCCCGACGACTTCGGCAAGCCGGAAACCGCCTTCAACATCTGCACCTTCTGGCGCATCGACGCGCTGGCGCGCATCGGCAGGAAAGACGAGGCGCGCAAAATCTTCGAAACCATGCTGCTGGCGCGCAACCACCTGGGTCTGCTGTCTGAAGACACGCACCCCGTGACGGGCGAGATGTGGGGCAACTTTCCGCAGACGTATTCGATGGTGGGCTTGATCAATTGCGCCGTGCGCTTGTCGGCGCCTTGGGATAGCGCTGTTTAAGAGCGGGCCGGGATCGCGGGCCGGAGGCAATGACCATGGCTGCGTTGCCAGGGCTTGCCGTATG
Organism: Janthinobacterium sp. PAMC25594; assembly: GCF_019443505.1. NCBI lineage: Bacteria > Pseudomonadati > Pseudomonadota > Betaproteobacteria > Burkholderiales > Oxalobacteraceae > Janthinobacterium > Janthinobacterium sp. PAMC25594. The sequence continues at coordinate 812,079 of NZ_CP080377.1, read as the reverse complement.
GTCGCCGCGCCTTAAAGCCTGGCGCTCAATCCCACCTGGAAGCTACGGCCCGGCAAGGGCGCGATGTATTTCAGTGGAGAATTGTGCGGCCTGGCATCGTCATCGAGCAGGTTGGTGCCGCTAATAAATACATCGATGCCTGTAAACGGCGAATTCGGCACCTGCAGTGCGCGGCTCACCTGGAAGTTCACCATGGTGTAGCCGTCGAGCGGCACTTCCTCGCTGACACTTTTGCCCAGGTACTTCTGCTTGTCGTACCAGGTGCTCGATACCCTGGCCTTCCAGCCCTGGTTCTCCCACAGCACATTTGCGCCATAGCGGTTGGTGGGCATGTTGGGCAGGTATGCCCCGTCGTTGTGCGCGCGCAGCTTGTCGGGATGGTCCGCCTTGTTCTTGACCAGGTCGGCAAATGCGGAGAGGTTCAGCTTGCCGTAGCTGCCCAGCTGAATGACCTGGGAGGCGTCGATCTCGAATCCCTTGACCGTCGTATCGGTCTGCTTCCAGTATTTTAATGGCAGGCGATTGGCCATCTGGGCTCCAGAATGGCCAAGGTAGAGATAGTTCTCGTATTTCATGACGTAGCCGGTGGCGGACAGGTTGAAGCCGCGATTGCCGAACAGGGCGGTGAGTTCGGTATTCCTGGCACGCTCGGCCTTCAGGTTCTGGTTGCCTTCTTCCTGGGTCATGATCGAATAGTGGCGGTTGCTCGCATACAACTCATTGACGTCGGGCGCTCTTTCCGAGGAGGCATAGCGCAGCTTCGCACCGAAAAGCTGGCCAAGCTTGGCCGAGGCCCCCAGGCTATAGCTGTTCAGGCTGAACGACTTGTCCTCGAGTTTAGCGTTGCTCGCATTTCTCGACGTCTTGAATCCGCTTTTGCGGATGTCGTGCTCCACTTTTTCATGGCGAAAGCCCGCGTCGAAAGTGGCCCAGTCGACGTCGAGGCTCTCCTTGACGAACAGCGCGCGGCTGACCGTGCTGGCATCGGGAAGGTATAACTGCGGGCCGCTGCCGGCGATATCCCTTGCTTGATGGCTGAGGCCAAGCAAGCCGCTCAATGGTCCTGCACGCCGGTGCGCCAGCAGGAGCTCGGCCTGATTCGTGTCAAACCGGTAGTCATTCGCCTTGGCAGTACCGAGGCGCTCTCCCGACGCATTGTTCAGGCGAGACACGCGCAATTGCGCGCTTTCAATGTACGCGACGGGGTCGCGCAGATGGGCTTCCAGCGCATATTTATCCTGCTTGATGATCACGCCGACGGGCAGCCCCTCGTCATCATTCGCGCCGAACGACTTGTTTTCCATGGAAAAGCCCGGCACGCCATACTCGCTATTCTTGGTATCGAGGCTGACGGCCACGTAGCCGCGATCGAAAAAGTAGGTCGTGCCGACGCCAAAGTGGCTGTTACTGGCATGGCTGTTGCCCAGGGTGCCGTGGTAATCAGGGGTGACGTCCTTGTTGATCTTGTTCTGGGTCATCGACGGCGTACCGGGCACGTAGGCGGGGTTGGCCGGATTGACGTAGGTCTTGCGTTGCCAGACGGAGGTCGGGTTATTGGTGTAGAAGGAAAAATCGCCGTCCGCCCAGTCCGGATTTTCCGTCATGAACTGGTCGATAAACGGTTGCGACGCCTTGTTGTAGACCTGCTGGATTCTCGCTTCTTTCTGGCAACTGTCGGCCAGAAAGGTGTTGACGCCGCCTGTCGCCGGAAACAACTGGCTGTTGCACACGCCGGCCTTGCTGTTGCCCGCAATAGCGTAATGCCCGATCTTCTGGAAGGACATCTGCAGATTCGTCGAGAAGTGTTTGCCATCGTTGAAATTCAGGCGCAAGCCTTGTGCATCGGCATCGTTGAAACCCTTGCGCAGGACCAGTTCCAGGTCTTTCGGCTGGTCCTCCATCTTCCTGGAAATGAGGCCGGAATCGACGTCAACGCTGCCGCCGATGGCATTGCCGCCGAAGCGCACGCTATCGGACGATTTGTTCACGCTGACGCTGCGCGCAAACAGCGGATCGAACGGGATATTGATGTCGCCGCTGAGCGCATTCATGCCGAGGATGGACTGGCCATCTTCGAGGATCTGCACGCGGCTGCCGCTCAGGCTGCGTATCACCGGTGCGCCGGCATTCGGCCCGAAGGCGCTGCTTTGCACACCCGAGACATGCTCGAGCATGCCGCCCAGAGTCCTGTTCTGAGCTTGCGTATTTTCAACGACAACGACGCTGTCGATGCTCGACGGCCGGTCTGCGCGGACTTTGATGGTCTGCAGGGTGATGTCGTCTGCCGCGTAAGCGAGCGGGGTGGTGGACAGCATGGCGGCTGCGAATACGTGATGGCGCATGGGACTCTCTGAAAAGGCGGAATGGGGGTGCTGGCGCTGGGCGACTGCTTAAATGCAATCGAGTTGCAATAATAGACTGCGCGCAATGCTATTGCAAGCAAATTGCATTTGAGGGTGTTGATGGCTGGCGCATGGAAAGCGCGCAGGCCGAGCCAGTCCGCCTGCGCCGTTGTGGCGTCGCTACTTCAGGTGGATTTCAATGGCTTTGTCGCCTGCAGCCGGCGCGCGCGCCGTTTGCGCTCCCAGATGACGATGCCCGTCACCGACAGCATGGCGACCATGAGGCCCATGCAGGACATCAAGATGCGTCCCGGCAAGCCGAGGATGCGGCCCGAGTGCAGGGGGAATTGCAGTTGCACGAAGACGTCGGCGGCCGTGCCTTCCCACGGCTTGTGCTGGCCGATGATGCTGCCGTCCATGCCGTCGACGTACAGGTTCGACAGGCCCATGCCGGCCGCGCCGAATTCGTCGGCCGGGTCGAAGAACGAGACGTTGTAGAACGAATAATTGCCGCCATAATAAATGCCGCCGATGGGCGCGCTGATGCCGCGCTGCACGGCTTGCTTTTTCGCAATCTCCACCGCCTGTTCAAAACCGATCACCGGCGTGATATACGTGCCATACGGCGCCGGCGTCTGCGTTTCGTACGGACCCGGCGTGGTGGTCGACACGAGCGACATGACGGGATAAAACACTTCGCGGTACAGGTTCAGCGAGAACGAGGTGAACGCGACGACGATGATGATGGCCCACACCCACAGGCCGCCCGCGCGGTGCAGATCGAAATTGAGCTTGTAGCCGCCGGCCGCCCAGCGCACCACCCACGACGGTTTCCACCGCTGCCACCAGCTGGCGGCGTCGCGGTGGCGCGGCGCATCCGCCCGTTCGCGCAGGCGCCGCGGCGTGGTCAGGTAAAACGCCACCATGCTGTCGAGCAGCCAGATCAGGGCTACGCTCCCCATCAGCCAGTAGCCCCAGCGGTCGGTGCCCCAGAAGGCGGGCACGTGCAGGCTGTAGTGCAGGTGGCGCAAGAACGGCATCAGGCTGCGGCGCGACAGGGAAATGGCCGTCGAATCGCGCGTGCCCGTGATGTGCGCCGTGACGGGGTCGATGTAGACGGTGTTGTAGTCGAGCGCGAACGGCTTGTTGGTGGCCGGGTCGGTCAGGGGGCGCACCATGAAGGCGGCCGCATGGCCTTCTTCCAGGCCCAGGGTCATGTAATTGACTGCCACGCGCGGGTCGGCGGCGGCGACCTTTTGCGCCAGCGCAAATGGTTGCTGCAGGGCGCCGCGGCCCGGCGTGTCCATGATGTCGGCGTTGAGCCATTCATCGAGTTCGTGGTCCCACGACGTGACGGCGCCCGTGAGGCCCGCAACGATGAGGAAGAGGGCGATGGTGAGACCGGCCCAGCGGTGTATGACAGTCCAGAAAGCGCGCATGCGGTACAAACCTTCAACATGAAACCGGCTTGTTGCCGCCAGCAGGCGCCATGGCGGCGCACAGGGAACGCCAGGCACGGGCCTGGTATTTTGATAATGGGAATCGTTCTCATTATCCGCCGTGGCCAGGCGTTTGTCCAGCGCCATTGGTATTGGCCCCGGGCAAATCGCGCATGCTAAGATGGTGCTGGCAATAAGTTAATTTACATTTCACATAGAAATATTCAAGGCTGAAGCGGCATGCGCATAGAAGATCGTAACAATATCCGCGTGAGCGAATGCAGTGCCGCGCCGCAAGCCGGCGCGGCCGCCACCGTGGTGTTCATGCATGGCTTTGGCTGCGACCAGACCATGTGGCGCTACCTGGAACCGCTGTTCCGTCCCCGTTACCGCACCGTGCTGTTCGACCTGGTCGGCAGCGGCGCTTCCGACCTGGACGCCTATGATTTTGAGCGCTATGCGCGCCTGGACGCGCATGGCGCCGATTTGCGGCACGTCATCCATGCGGTCGGCGGTGGCCCCGTCATTTGCGTGGGCCATTCCGTCAGCGCCATGAGCGCCTTGCTGGCCAGCATCGCCGAGCCGGACCTGTTCGCCGCGCAAGTGATGCTGGCGCCGTCGCCGTGCTATGTCGACGATGCGGCGGACGGCTATCGGGGCGGCTTCAGCCGCGCCGATATCGACGACTTGCTGGGCGCCATGGACAGCAATTACCTGGGCTGGTCCGCCAGCATGGCGCCGGCCATCATGGGCGCGCCCGGACAACCGGCGCTGGGCGACGAGCTGGCCAGCAGCTTTTGCCGCACCGACCCCGCCATTGCCCGGCATTTCGCGCAAGCGACGTTCCTGTCCGACCACCGCGCCGTCTTGCCGCATAACCGCACACCGGCCCTGATCGTGCAATGCAGTGACGACTTCATCGCGCCGCCGCCCGTGGGCGAGTATTTGCGCGCCATGCTGCCGTGCAGCAGCCTGCACGTGGTCGAGAACGTGGGCCATTGCCCGCACATGAGCGTGCCCGATGCCAGCTACCGCGCCATCCGTCACTTTCTCGACGGCTTGCACCTGTAATGCACGACACCATGCCTTCCTTGCCTGACGCCAATACCTTGTTCCAGCATGCGGCCTGCGGCTTGCTGCTGTGCACGGCCGACGGCACCATCGTGCAGGCGAACGCCACCTTTTGCGGCTGGCTCGGCTATGGCGCCGGGGAATTGCTCGGAAAAAAGAAACTGCAAGACTTGCTGACCATCGGCGGGCGTGTGTTCCACCAGACGCACTGGCTGCCGCTGATGCAGGTGCAGGGCAGCGTGTCGGAAATCCTGCTCGACATGCGCCAGCGCCAGGGGCAATCCATCCCCATGCTGTTCAATGCCGTGCGCCGCGTGCATGAAGGCGTGCGGTATGACGAGATCGCCGTCTTTGTCGCCAGCGACCGGCGTAAATACGAGCAGCAGCTGCAGTTGGCGCGCAAGGAGGCCGGCGAGCTCAACGAGCAACTGGCGGCCGCTGACCGGCGCAAGGACGAGTTTCTCGCCACCCTGGCGCACGAGCTGCGCAACCCGCTGGCGCCGATCCGCAATGTGCTGGAAGTGCTGCGCCTGGCGCAGCTGGACGATCCGCAGCTGCGCTGGGCGCGCGAGGTGCTGGGCCGCCAGGTGGGCCACATGACGCACCTGGTCGACGATTTGACGGAAGTGTCGCGCATCACGCGGGGGCGCCTGGAATTGCGCCGCGCCAGCGTGGAGCTGGCGCCCGTGGTGGAAGCAGCGCTGCACAGCGTGGCGGAGCTGGCGGCGCAATCCGGCCACCAGGTGCACGTGGAGCAATGGCCGCAAGCCATCTGGCTCGACGCCGACGCCACCCGCCTGGGGCAGATGATCGCCAACCTGCTGACCAACGCCGTCAAGTACACGCCCGCCAACGGCGTCATCGGGCTGGAAGTGGCCTGTACGGAAAATGACGTGCACATTCGCGTGCGCGACTCGGGCATCGGCATCGCGCCCGAGCACCTGGACACCGTCTTCGAGCTGTTTTCGCAGCTGGAACCGGCCCTGTCGCGGGCCCAGGGCGGCCTGGGCATCGGCCTGTCCCTCGTGCGCGGCCTGGCCGAATTGCATGGCGGCACGGTCAGCGCGCACAGCGATGGCGTGGGGCAGGGCAGCACCTTCGAGCTGCGTTTGCCGCTGCCCGCCGTGCCGCTGCAGCCGCCCGCCCCTGTGGACCGCCGCCTGCTGGCCGGTACGCGCGAAGGCAAGGTGCTGGTCATCGACGACAGCGCCGACGCGGCCGAAAGCCTGGCGCTGGCGCTCGACATCCTCGGCTATGAAGTGCGCACGGCCTACGATGGCGCGGCCGGCGTTGCGGTAGCGCAAACCTTCATGCCGCAAGTGATCTTGCTCGACATCGGCCTGCCGCACATGAACGGCTATGACGTGGCGCGCCTGCTGCGTTCCGAGCCGTGCGGGCAACATGCCATCCTGGTCGCCGTGACTGGCTGGGGCCAGGACAAGGACCGCCAGATGGCGTCCGACGCGGGCTTTGATTTGCATCTCACCAAGCCGGTGGATTTTTATGAGCTCGATGCGGTGCTGCAAAAGATGTTGCGGGCCGGGTGAGAAGAGTATGCGTGAACGGCAGGTAATGGAACAACTGACAGAATTGGAAATCGCCGTTTTCCAGCTGCGCATGGGTTTTGGCCATGCCGACCGTTGCGTGGACTGGGCCGTGGAGCGCTTGCGCCAGGACCAGGAAGGCGACGACCTGGAAGTCGTGCTGCTGGCCAGCGCCCGGGGCATTGACGAGGTGTTGCCCCTGGCCGAGACCATCATCGAGCGCTACCGGGGTGCTCAGCGGCTCAGTGACCAGTTTCTGGCGGGAAAATTCATCGTCGAATTGCGCGCCGCCTACCTGGCGGGCCGGGAAAGCGTGTCGTCGCTCGACGGCATCCTGACCCGCCTGTACCCGGCGCTAGCTTATCCCGACTGGCTGGTCATGTTGAGCCGTAATTGCGAATACGCGATCGACGTGCCCGATTTCGAGCAGCCGTTCGAGGATGAATTCCGCTATATCGCCAGCCTGTGGGCGCAGGCGGAAGGCTTGGCCGCGTTCGAGCGTGAATACAGCCGACAGACCTCGCCTGGAAAATATTGACGAGGTATGGTGCAGCTACGCTTCGTTGCAGGGCTTGCTGGCGGAGCTGTTTCTCGATGTCTGCGAGGATGAGGTGGATGACGCCGCGCTGCGTGCCAGCGCCAGCCTGTTCGGCTTTCATGGGGTGGGGCGCTTGCTGGCCGAGGCGGCCAAGGCCGGAGCGGGCTACGACCAATGGCGTGCAGGCTTTGGTGCGAGCTGTGTGGAGCGCCCCGGGGAGAAAGCATAAATGATTTTGCAATGTTCTTCGGCGGAAGAAATTCAACTCCTGTATCCCGCCACGCCGCAGTGGGCTGTGGTGGAAGACGGCACGCTCGTTGAGCTGGTCAGGCATGACCGTATCGAGCCGTCCTGTGCTGGGCTTGCTTTAGGGGAAATGGCGTGCAGAAAGCATCGTGATAGTTGGATCCTCGCTGCCTGGCTGCTGGATGAGGAGGATGCCGACGTCTGGCTGCGCACCTCGGCGCTCGGTACGGTACTGTCCCATAGCGTCCTGCTTGGTTTCGATATGGGCGTCCGCCTGGTGGCACATTGCGACGTTTATATGCTGGACTCGCTGGTCGTGGCAGTCAATGATGCATGTCAGGGTGAATTGTTGGACGAGTTGCGCCACCATCCTCTGATTCCATTGCTGAAACAACGAATTGCCAGTCTCGATGGCCTTGTATTACCACACGCAGATCTGGCAATTTTTGAACACTATCTGGGCGCAATCTCGTAATGTCGCGTTTGCATGGCCCGCATTTTCCGGGCGGGGCGACCTGAGCTGGCCGCCGCTTCTGTAAATCATCAAGCCGGCTGCGCGCCGCCCACATTGCGGCTGCGGTTTTCCACCAGCACGGAAATACCGAGCACGACGATGCCGCCGCAGGCCAGCATGGCGCCGACCCAGCCCGTTGAGCGCAAGCCCATGCCCATGGCGATGGCGATGCCGCCGGCCCAGGCGCCCAGCGCGTTGGCGATGTTGAAGGCGGAATGGTTGAGGGCGGCGGCCACGGTTTGCGCGTCGCCGGCCACGTCCATCAGGCGCGTCTGCACGGCGGGAGCCACGGCGATGCCGGCGCCGATGGCGAACAGGTTGATCGCCGTCAACCAGACATTGCTGCTGGTATAGGTAAACGCGGCCAGCGCGGCCACGTTCCACAGCAGCACGCCAAAAATCGTCCACAGGCGCGAGCGGTCGGCCAGCCAGCCGCCGATCAGATTACCCAAGGTCATGCCGACACCGATGATGGCCAGCAAGATAGAAATGACCAGGGGCGACACTTTCGTGATTTCCAGCAAGGTGGGCGTGATGAAGGTGTAGACGGCGAACATGCCGCCGAAACCGATGGCCACCATCAGCAGGGTCAGCCACACTTGCAGGCGACGAAACACGCCCAGCTCGCGGCGCGGGCTGGAATCGCCGGCAGCGACCATCGGTACGAAGATGCGCACCATCAGCATGGTCAATAAACCCAGCGCGGCGACCAGCAAAAAGGCCGAGCGCCAGCCCAGGGTCTGGCCGATGTACGTGGCCAGCGGCACGCCGAAGATATTCGCAACAGTCAAGCCCATCAGCACGCGGGCGACAGCCTGGCCGCGCTTGTCCGGTTCGGCCAGGGCGGCCGCCACCAGGGCTGCCACGCCAAAGTAAGCGCCATGCGGGATGCCGGCCACGAAGCGGGCCACCACCAGCAAGCCATAGTTGGGGGCGATGGCGCTGAGCAAGTTGCCGCCAGCGAACATCAGCATCAGACAGATCAGCATCAGGCGGCGCGGCATGCGCGCCAGGAAGATGGTGATTAATGGCGCGCCGATGACCACGCCCAGCGCGTAGGCGCTGATCATGTGGCTCATCTGCGGCAAGGTCGTGCCCAGGTCGTCGGCGACCACGGGCAGGATGCTCATGGAGGCGAATTCGCCCGTGCCGATGGCGAGGCCGCCGATGGCCAGGGCCAGGTCGGCATAGCCGGCGCCAAAAGGCGCGGTGACGCGCGGAATCAGGGGATCTACGGAGGCGTGCATGTTCTTGTTGGTTGGGTAAAGAATGACTGGGTGGAGAGGCGCGCGGTGGCCGGGCCGGAAGTGGCCATGCGCCACCAGAGTCGACGGCTGGCCGGTATTTTCGGGCTATAACAACTGCCCAGGGACAACATTGTAAAAGATTCGGGCAAGCTCTGCTGGGTGACGGCTAAAATCTGCTGCACTGCACACACCAGCGATTGCTCTTTTTGTTAACGATAACACGGAATGCATCCGCTGTTGGGGGATCTTCCTCGAGACCTTGCTGGAGCCGGCGGGCCTTGCCGCCTAGATTTTCCTGGCGTGCTTCAAGTGCAGGGGCAGCCACCACCACATGCAAATGATGAGTGTGCCCATCAGCCCGCAGGCGACGATGCCCGCGATGTGACCGAACACTTCCGACATCACCAGATTGGTGCCCAAAATAAACGCCAACGCCAGCGAAAAGGCGCCGCACATCATGATGCGGTCGGCCACGCGCTTGAAGCGTTCGCGGTCTTGCAGGGGGCGCATCACGCGGTGCTGGATGGCTGGCGCGCTGAGCAGTACCAGGCTGGTCATGGACAGGAAAAACGTCAGCAGGAAGATGATTTTTTCCGCCTGCACGATCTTCGCGAAGCCGCCGTTGAAAGGCAGGATGATGAGGAAGGCTGTCAGCATCTGCGCGCCCGGCAAGAGGATGCGCAATTCGCTGAGCAGGTCGGACAAGTCGCCTTCGTCGCCGGGCTGGCCATCTTCATCCTGGTGTTGCGCGTGTGGCATGGGCTGGTCCTCGCAGTGGTGATGGAAGCAGTCTACGCACAAGCGACCAGGCCGACTGTGGGCGGGCGCACCTTCAGAAGCATTGTGTCAGAACCAGTGCAGGTAGCGTTGGCGCAGCCGCCACAAGGGCGTCGAGACGATGGCCGTGGCGCTGTGCGAGGCGTCGTGGCCGCAATGGCCGCAGCTGTGGCGGCGGTGCGGCGCCAGCGCGAAGCTGCCCAGGTCCAGATGCGGATGGCCGCAGCGGGCGCAGTCGCTGCAGTCCAGCGGCGTGCCCGCCTGCAAGGCGGCGGCGAACGCCTGCGCGGCGGGCGGCGTGAGGTTCAGCTGCACTATGTCGGGCGGAAACAGGCCGGGCAGGGCGCGGCAGTCGATGGCCAGGGCCGGCAGGTCGCGGTGGAACTGGGCGCCGCCGTCATCGGTTCGGGCGCGCAGTTGCAGCAAGCCATCGGGGCCCAGGCGCAAGGTGGTGGCATGAAACCGCATGGGATCGAACAGTTGCGGATACAGCACATAGCCCATGGGGCTGGCGTGCTGGCGGCAGCGCATCTGCCGCGTCGCTTGCCAGTCGGCCAGGTCGGCTTGCGTGCCCCAGTAGCACTGGTGCGTGCGGCACCAGTGGCGCGACGCGCCATTGCGAAACTTTCCGGCGGGTAACAGATCGCACACGATGATGGCATCGAAGCCCGCGCCGGCGCGAAAGTGTCCCGTGATGTGGGAGGTGGCGACGGCAAGATCGCCCGTGCTCGCTTGTAGGGGCCAGCAGATGCCGGGCAGGGTCAGCGGCGTGGGCAATGAAGCCTCCGCGCGGCGACCGGCTTGCCAGCCGCCATGGCGTAAAAAAGCCCGCCGGCGGGGGGGGGGCCGTGCTGACGGGAATGCCTGCGGCATGGCCCCGTCTATTCTTCCGTGTCGGCCAGGGTGACGATGGCGCGCGCCCACTTCGCGTATTTCAGGTTTGCCAGGTCGCGCACGGTCTTGATATTGAACGCTTGCTTGAGCAACTCCGCATCTTTTTCGCTCACGCCTTGCAGCGCATCGACGGGCGCATCGGCGATTTCCTTGAACGTTTTTTTCTCGTAGGCTTTGTCTACCGCTTTATTGATGTTCATGTATTGATACTCCTCAGTAAGTAGGAAAATTAATTTTACACGTTTCTGTGAACCGTCAATTTACGCTTGCATGTTGTGCCGAACTAAATATGATGGAGGTGGGCGCAGCTACGGCAGAGATTGTTTTTGATTCGCCTGTTACATTGTAAATGTAACATTATAATTATTCATAGTATAATTGTTGTGTATGTCGGAGAATTGTTGCCGACTAAACCGGACGCCGCTATGCGCGGCACTGATTGACAGCGTTCAGGAGAATACGATGAGTTTGCTAGATCAACTTGCAGGACAGGCGATGAGCGCTTTGGGCAACAAGGGCGCGGATGGGGAAGCGCCATCGGGGCTGATGGCCAGCGTGATGGACCTGGTCAACCAGCATGGCGGCTTGCCGGGCCTGCTGCAGAAATTCCAGGAAAGCGGCCTGGGCGACCAGGTGGCCAGCTGGATCGGCACCGGCGCCAATGCGCCCGTTTCCGGCGAACAGATCAAGGATGCGCTGGGTGCCGACACCATCACGCAGATCGCTGAAAAAGCTGGCGTCGCACCGGACGCGGCCTCGGGCGGCCTGGCAGCCTTGCTGCCCCAGCTGATCGACAAGCTGACGCCGAACGGTCAAGTGCCAGAAGGTAATGACCTCGTCAGCCAGGGCTTGAATATGCTCAAGGGCAAAATCTTTGGTTGATATTCAATGCGGCAGAACGCTAAAACCTCGCAACGATGCGAGGTTTTTTTATGTGCAAGGTTTTGTGTGCGAACTATGAACGTCTGAAAAACGCCCAGGGCTAGGCGCCGCCCCGAAGACAGTACGCGAGTACGGCGAGGGGCAGGCAACAACGCCATGGGCGTTTTTCAGGCTGCGGCCATCATGCCGAAACGCTGAGGTTCGCTGGTCAGCCTGGCCGTGCTCCCCTCCACCAGATACGAACAATAGCGGCGCCGTTCGGTGTTGCCGCCGCGCCGTTCCATTAATTCTCCCAGCATGGCGACGGCGTCGGTGGCCATCTTTTGCACGGGCTGGCGCAGGGTGGTGATGTCGTAGCTGAGCCAGCCCGATGCTTCCAGCGCGTCGAAGCCGGCCACGGACATTTGCAGCGGCACCTGGATGCCCATCTGGTGGCGCGCCGTGTCCAGGCAGCCGATGGCCATGATGTCGTTGCCGCAAATGACGGCGTCCGGCACGCGGCCCAGGCGGTCGATGACCTTGCGCAAGCCCCGTCCGCCGCTGGCGTAATCGTAGTTGCCGCTGACGACGATGGGCGCGGGCAAGCCCAGCGTGAACAGGCGGTCCAACACGCCGGCCTTGCGTTCCTGCGCCACGGCCGAGTCGCCGGGGCCGTCGATGACGGCGAACTGGCGGTGACCCGCCTCGGCCAGGCGCGACACGAGCAGGCGCGCCGCTTCCCCCTGGTCGCACAGCACGGCATGCACGGCGTGCTCGCGCGGGCTGCGGTTGAACAGCACCAGCGGCACGTCGCGCCGGCCGAACTCAAGCATCTGCTCGTCCGACAGGCCGGCGGCCACGACGGCGCCATCGACCTGGTATTGCCATACGTCGCACAAGACCTTGCCGATATCGGCTTCGCGCTCCAGGGTAAACAATAATAGACGCTTGCCCAGGCGGGCGATTTGCTGGCTCAGGTCGGACAGCGCTTGCGGATAGTACAGGTTGGCCAAGTTGGAAATGATGACGGCCACCAGGTTCGAGCGCCGCGTGATCAGGCTGCGCGCGGCCGCGTTGGGGATGTAGTCGAGACTGATGGCCGCCTGCATGACCTTGGCCTGGGTGGCGGGCGAGATGCTGGCGCCCGGCTTGAAGCAGCGCGACACGGCCGATTGCGACACGCCGGCCAGTAGGGCCACGTCATACGAGGTCACGCGCCGTCCGGCGCCGGGTACGGGGCGGGCGGTGGTGCCGGGTGTCCAGGCTACAGTATTCTTTTTTCGCATATTGGTCTGGCAAGCAATCTGTCTCAAAGTATTCCTGCAGGCCCGGCCGCTTGTGGCGGATTGGGCGGGAAAAATGAGCATAACGAAAATATTTCCATGTGGCAAGACTGTTTTCTTATCCATGTTGCAAATAATTTGATTGAATGGCAAGTGGTATGCTTGTCCCTCAGTCGGGGCTGTCGCAGGGGCCGCTGCCATAGGGGCTGATGCGTCCTGGCGGGTCCACGCGGCGCGCGCTGAAATCGCTGGCCAGCGTGGGTAATGGGAAATCCGTCGTGGCGCTCGCTTCCGTGCCGCTGACCGTGCCGCGCACCGTCAGGGCGACGTGCACCCAGGAGCCATGGTTGCGCGGATAACTGACGGTGACGGTGGCCATGCCCAGCGCGTCGCTCAGGCCGCTGGCGCTGACGGTCAGGGGGATGCCCGGATCGAGCACGCCATTGCCGTTGCGGTCATAGGCGGCGTCAAAAATGCCGTTGCGCAAGACATCTTCATTGGCACAGCTGTAGTGGGGCAGGGCCAGGCGCCACACGCCCGTGTCGGGGAACTCGGGCTTGTCCGCTTGCCACACATAATATCCCTTGGCATAGCGGCTGGGCCAGGCGGCGGCCGTGATGGCAACGCCGGACACGGCGTTGCCTGCGCTGTCGGAAACGAACACGGTAAAGTCCTTTTGCAGCACGCTGGTCGAATACTCGCGCAGCAGGCTGCCCGTGCCCAGCTTGATCGACAGTGCTTGCCGCGCCACCGTCAGGCGCACGAGGGCCGTGGCCGCCGCTTGCGGGGCGCCCTCGATGCGGGCCTGGATCAGTACGCCGTCGCGCCCGCTATCGGCCGGCCCCGCCACATACACGGCGCGCGCCAGGCCGTCGCTGCCCGTCAGCACACGGCCCGCCTGCCGCAGGTAGCCGCCGCTGGGGTCGCTCAAGATGCTGAACAGCACGGGCGCGTTCTTGACCAGGTTGTTCGCCGCGCCATCGCGCACCACGGCGCTGATTGTGCTGATACTGGTGCCGGCGTTGTCGGCTGCGGCCGCCGCAGTGCCCATATTCGCGCGCAGCACGGCCGGCTCCGCCTGCACGGCCAGCTTGCTGGCAGGGCTCAATGGCGCGACGAATTCCAGCCGCGTCTGCGCCGAAGGGCCGCCCGCCACGGCCGCCGTGACGGTGGCCACGCCCGCGTTGGCCGACTGCACATAGCTGCGCGGCAAGTTGCCATTGTTGAAAATCAAGCTGGCGGGCAAGGCCTGGCTGCAGGCGCTGTCCGCAAACAGGCTGCCGCGCGAGGTCGACAGGCTGGCGCTGCCCGTTTGCGCCACGCCCGCCTTGTCGTAGCGCGCGTCGATGGGTTGGCATGCCAGGGTCGCTACCTCCGGCAGCACGTCCGCGCCGCTGGCGTCCTGGCCCACGGCCGGACTCAGGCGCAGGTCGCTGCCGGCCACGGCATACGCTTGCGTGGCGGCGGCGCCCAGCGCGCTGACGGACACGGCATCCTTGCCCAGGCTGCCTGCCGTCAGGCGCAGCACCAGCTGGCCCTGCGCATTGCTGAGCGCTGCGCCGCCATCCCTGACGCGCAGGCCGTTGCCGGCGCCCGTGCTGTAGGCGATGGCGGCGCCGGCCACGGGCCGTTTTGCCGAGTCGCGCACGGTAACGGTGAGGTCGGCGCCCTGGCCCAGCATCAAGGCGGCCGGCCCCAGCACTTCCACGCTGCTGCCCGTGACGGCCACCGTACCCTTGCCGCTGCGCGCGCCCACATTCGCCGTCACGGTGATGCTGCGGTTGCCGTTGGCGCCACCGGTGCCCAGCAGGGCGCGCGCCTGGCCGTTCTTGTCCGTCACGGCATCGACGCTGCCGAGGATGCCGGAATCGGCGGCAAAGGAAATCTTTGCATTTGGCAAGGCCAGGTTGGCACCATCCTTGACGAGGGCCGTGACGGCCACTTCACTGCCGGCCAGGCCCGCCGAGGCCAGTTCCGTACTGGAAAACACCAGGTTGACGGCGCTGGCCAGGCTGGCCGGCTCGGGCGGCGTGACGGGCGGAATCACGGGGGGCGTCACGGGCGGGGTGACTGGCGGCGTGACGGGCGGTGGCGGGCTGCCGCCGCAGCCAGCCGTGCTGTGCAGCGAGCAGCCGGCGCCAGCCTGCGTATCGGTACTTCCCCCGCCGCCGCAGCCGGCCAGGGACACTAGAAGGGCGGCCAGCCAGGCGGCGGGCAGGTGGGGACGTTGGCGCAAGGGGGCGTAGGGCACGATGGGTCTCCGGGAGGTGGCCGAGTTGCTCGGCGTCAATCCCAAGAGTAGCTTTTACGCGCGGCCAGTACTTGATGCAAAGCAAGCTTGTGATGTTGACCGAGCCGAACGGGTTTTGCTGGTGCAATGGCGTGCCTTCTGATAAGATAACGCCCCTTTATTCAGGGAAGGGTCGACATGGCCAATGCTTGCGGCGTCGATTTCGGCACGTCAAATTCCACGGTAGGCTGGGCACGTCCCGGGCAGAGCACCATGCTCGGCCTGGAAGATGGCAAGACGACCTTACCGTCCGTTGTCTTCTTCAATGCGGAAGACGAGGAAGTCAGTTTCGGCCGCGCGGCGCTGGCCGGCTATCTGGCCGGTTACGAGGGGCGTTTGATGCGCTCGCTGAAAAGCTTGCTGGGCACCAGCCTCATCGACGGCCAGACGGAAGTGGGCGGCCGCGCCTTGCCATTTCGCATGTTGTTGGCACAATTCATTGGCGAAGTGAAACGCCGCGCCGAGCAATCCGCCGGCCGCGAATTTTCGTCCGCCGTGTTCGGTCGTCCCGTCTTCTTTATCGACGACAATGCGCAGGCCGACCAGCTGGCGCAGGACACCCTGGCCGACGTGGCCCGTTCCGTGGGCTTCAAGGATGTCGCCTTCCAGTTCGAGCCGATTGCCGCCGCCTTCGACTACGAGTCGCAGATCACCAAGGAAGAGCTGGTGCTGATCGCCGACATCGGTGGCGGTACTTCCGACTTTTCGCTGGTACGCCTGTCGCCTGAACGGGCGAAAAAGGCCGAGCGGCGTGATGACATCCTCGCCACGGGCGGCGTGCACATCGGCGGCACGGACTTCGATAAATACCTGAGTCTGTCTTCCGTCATGCCTCTGCTCGGCTATGGCAGCCGGCTGCACAACAATAGCG
The DNA here is from genome assembly GCF_019443505.1 of Janthinobacterium sp. PAMC25594. Classification (NCBI taxonomy): domain Bacteria; kingdom Pseudomonadati; phylum Pseudomonadota; class Betaproteobacteria; order Burkholderiales; family Oxalobacteraceae; genus Janthinobacterium; species Janthinobacterium sp. PAMC25594. Next base: position 796,162 of record NZ_CP080377.1, on the reverse strand, counting down.
AAGTGCCGTCCAGCTATTATTTCAACCTGGCGACCTGGCACACCATCAACCTGGCGTACACGAAGAAGATCTGGGTGCAGCTGGCCGATGTGTGCCGCGATGCGCGTGAGCAAGACAAGATGGGGCGCTTGCAAAAGCTGATCGACGAGCGCGCCGGCCACTGGCTGGCCATGAAGGTGGAAGAGGGCAAGATCGCCCTGTCCGACGCGGCCGAAGTGCAGCTGGAGCTGGATCGTCTGTCGCCCGCGCAAAGCCTGTTGCTGAAACGCACGCAATTCGACGACGCCATCGGTCACCTGTGCGGTTCCGTGGAAGAAACCGTGCTGCGGCTGCTGCGCGACGCGGGCGTGGCGCCGGAAGCCGTCGATACCGTGTTCTTTACTGGCGGCTCTTCCGGCGTGCGCTTGTTGCGCGAAAAGATCGCCGCCCTGGTGCCGGCCGCGCGCAAGGTCGAAGGCGACTTGTTCGGCAGTATCGGTGCGGGATTGGCGCTGGACGCCGTGCGTAAATTTGGTTGATAATCAGCACCCATTGAGTATCGCCCATTGCTGTAGCCACGAAAGAACGCCCCATGAATGTGTTTGACAAACCGATCGTCATGATCGACTTCGAGACGACCGGCTTGTCTCCCGACATGGGCGACCGCATCACGGAGGTGGCGGCCTTGCGCATCGAGGGCGGGCGGATCACGGACCGCTATGTGACCCTGATCAACTGCAATGCGCGCATTCCCTCGTTCATCACGGGCTTGACGGGCATCACGCAGGCGATGGTGGACAAGGCGCCGCCCGTGGCCGAGGTGGTGCCGCAGTTGCTGGATTTTATCGGCAGCGATGCCTTGTCGGCGCACAATGCCAGCTTCGATGAGAAATTCCTGCGCGCGGAAAGCGCCAGGCTGAACCTGACACCGGCGCACCAGTCGCTCGTGTGCTCCTTGAAACTGTCGCGCCGCGTGTTTCCCGGCCTGTCCAGCTACAAGCTGGGGCTGCTGTCGAGCCAGCTGGGCATCGCCTTCAAGAGCGCCGCCCACAGGGCCGAGTCCGATGCGGAAGTGGCGGCGCAAGTGCTGATCCATATCGGCCGCCATTTGCGCAGCAGCTATGGCATCGCCGACGTCGACGCCGACCTGCTGGTGTCGCTGAACAAGCTGGCCGCCGCAAAAGTGCCGCAATTCCTGCAAAAACATCCATCACGCCGCTGATCTCCGCATCGCCTACAGGCGGGCTCATCAAAACGATATAATTTTGTTATTTCGTTTGAGCCTGCTCAAGTCCTTCCCCCGCATCGAATTTAAAATTTAGGCAACACACACGATTTCGCCGCCCTGGGCCGCCGTTTTGCGCTTGCTGCCGGCAAGCGCAATGTGGATGGGGGCGCACATGGACAAGCACCATACTGCCAGAGATAGCCACCAGGCGTATATCTGGTTCCGCACGGCTGCCGAACAGGGCAATGCCTATGCCCAGTTCAACCTGGGCTTGATGTACAAGAAGGGTGAAGGCGTGGCGCAGGACGATGCGCGCGCCTTTGTCTGGCTGCGCCTGGCCGCGCTGCAAGGGCTGGCGTTTGCGCAGAACCACCTGGGCGCCCTGTATTACCACGGCCGCGGCGTGGCGCCGAGCGACGAGGACGCCGTGCTGTGGTTTCGCCGCGCCGCCGCCCAGGGCGATGCCTCGGCGCAGCAAAACCTGGGGCAGATGTACCGCAAGGGACGGGGCGTGCCGCAGAGCGACGAGTTGGCCCTGGCGTGGTTTTACCGCGCCTCCGAACAGGGCGTGGCCAGCGCGCAATCCATGCTGGGCGAAGCGTATGCCCAGGGGTTGGGCACGAAAAAGAACGATGCGCTGGCGCTGGCCTGGTTCCGCAAGGCAGCCTTGCAGGGCGATGCGCAGGCGCAGCTGAACCTGGGACTCGTCTACAAGCGGGGGCAGGGCGTGGTGCAAAGCGATGCGCAGGCGCTGGCCTGGTTCCGCCAGGCCGCCGCCCAGGGCTTGGCGGTGGCGCAGCGGCAACTCGGCGTGGCGTATGCGGAAGGCCTGGGCGTGGCGCCCGACCAGCTGCGCGCCTATGCCTGGCTGCAGCGGGCGGCCGAGCAGGATGACGCCGACGCCCAGTTCAACCTGGGCCTGATGCTGGCGCGAGGCCAGGGTGTGGACCGGGACGAGGCGCGCGCCGTGGCCTGGTACCGGCGCGCCGCCCTGCAGGGCCATTGCATGGCGCAATACAATCTGGGCGGCATGTATGCGGGCGGGCGCGGCATCGCCCGCGACTTGCGTCAGGCGCTAGACTGGTATGCCAGGGCTGCGGCCCAGGGCGCGTCGAATGCGCAGTTCAACCTGGGCGTGATGTATGCCAATGGCCAGGGCGTGGAACGCGACGAGGTCTGCGCCGTGCGCTGGTACCGCACGGCCGCCGAGCAGGGCGATGCCAGCGCGCAAAACAATCTGGGCGTCATGTATGCGAACGGCCATGGCGTGTCGCAAGACGACGGCCTGGCCGTGCAATGGTATGCGCGCGCGGCCGGCCAGGGCCATGCGCTGGCGCAGTACAACCTGGGCGGCATGTATAACAGCGGGCGCGGCGTGGTGAAGGATGTGCTGTGCGGCTACATGTGGCTGGCGCTGGCGGCCGAGGGCGGCGATAGCGGGGCGGTCAAGGCCAGGGAAGCGGCGGCTGCCAGGCTGGAACCGGCACAGTTGCTGGAGGCGCAGCAGCGCATGCGGCAGTGGTATCAGGGGCATCAGGGGCGTTCCCCGCCGCTGCCGCCGCCAAACTGAAGCGCCGGCAGCGTGCGCGCACGGACGCGCGCTGCATGCGATAATTGCCGAAAGGCATGTCGCAAAGGCGGCGCGGTTTTTGGCACAGTGAAAGGTGGAACATGGTAAGGCAGGCAGGCGAGGATGCATCCGAGCAAAAAGTCATCGACGACATCGCCACGCATGGCTGGCATGGCGTCCATATCAGTGCTGATGAAGTCGGTCCCGGCTATGCCTTCACGATAGGTGCCTGCCACAGCTTTGGCCAGCCTGAATTTCTCATCATGGGCTTGCCGCGCGCCATGGCCCACCAGATACTCGACGTGGCGCTGGACGCCGCGCGCAGCGGCGCCATCGCGGATTTCACGGCCACCACGGACGCCTTGCTGGAAGGCCATCAGTGCGCCTTTGTGCGCGTGCCCGTTGAGCAATACCGCAACTATGTCGGCTATGCGCGCTGGTATTACCAGGGCGATGATTTTACCTTGTACCAGATCGTCTGGCCTTCGCGCGATGGCCATTTCCCTTGGCAGGCGCAAGCCAGCGCGCAATACGTGGAGAGTCAGCCCCTGCTGGGACCTGCGCCGCTGGCGGCATGACGAGCATTGTGACCGGCACGGCCACCGTGTGCGTGTTCGACCCGGCGCTCCTGCGCCACAGGCTGGAAGATGATTGCGACTGGTGGAGCCTCCCCAGCGCGGAACTGGCGGCCGTGAATGCGGGGCACGTGGCGTTTTTCAATGTGGGCGGCGACGGCGCGTATGAAATCGCCTTGCACGCCGAACTTGCCGAGCCGCAGGTAGTCGTGCATCTGACCGTCGCCTCGGGCCGCGTCTTCATCGGCGCGGGGGAAGACGTGACGGGTGGCGGCCTGGAACCGGACACGGCATATGGCGGCCTGTTCGTGGACGTGCCCGCAGGCACCTACCGTCTGCAGGCGCGCCGCGATGAGGCACGCGTCAGCCTGGCATTCGTGCCCGATACGCGCGGCAGCAATGCGTTTGACGACCTCGTGCGTATTTGATTGAGCGTAGCCTGTCCCCGTCCAGCTTCTGACTATTGCCCCAAGCTACGCATCCATGCGCGCCACGCCCGTGCCTTGCCGCCGGTCCAGGAACAGGCTGTTACCGTGGATTTTCTTCGCCTGCTTCTTCGCTTCCGCCGCCTGCGTGGCAATCTGATGGTGCGTGTAGTACTGGTGCGCCTCGACCTTGATGACGCCCAGCGACAGGCTGATCAACGAATAAAACACTTTCTTGCCCTGCCGGTCTTCGCTGATGTAGCCGCCCCGTTCGCAGTCGCCCGTGCTGTAATAGGCGAGGATGGCGGCGGCAAAGCGTTCCAGGATGGCCTGGCAGCGCGTTTCCCAGTCTTCGCTCTGGAACAGGATCATGAAATCGTCGCCGCCGATGTGGCCGATGAAGTCGCGGTTCGGGTCGCAATGGCCGCTGAGGATTTCTCCCGTCAGCTGGATCACGTCGTCGCCCTTGCGGTAGCCATACACGTCGTTGAAGGGCTTGAAGTGGTCGAGGTCGCAATAGCAGACCCAGAAGCGGCTGCCACTGTGCAATAAACGGTCGATATGCTCGTTGATGGGCACGTTGCCGGGCAGTTGCGTCAGCGGGTTGGCATAGCGGGCCGCGTTGATCTGCATCTGCGTGATTTCGCGCATCAGGTCGTGTCCTGTGCCCATGCCCAGGTAGCGGCCGTGCTCGGTGATGATGAAGCCGTTGAACAGGTGGTGGGCGTCGGACTGCACCATGGTGTAGCTGAGTTCCTGCAAGCTCGTCTCGTGGTCGGCGATCAGGGGCGTGGCATCCATGAACAGGCTGCACGATTTCTTGCCATACAGTTCACGCTGGTAGGGGCGGGCGAAGTGGTCGATCATCTCGAAGCGGCTGATCAGGCCCAGCGGCACGCCGTCATCGACGACGGGGATGATCATCAGCTTCGGTTCCTTCAGGAAGATATCGTACACCTCGTTATTATTGAGTTGCGGCGAGACGGCTGCCACGCGGTGCAGCAGTTTGCGGATGCTGGCGCCGTTCTTTTCCAGGCTGCTGCGCTGCGGATACACGGCCACGCCGTTGCGTCCCAGCGCCTGCACCACTTCGGCCGGCAGCGCGCGCGCCGGCACGGCATTGGGCCGGCCCAGGTGATAGCCTTGTCCAAACGCCACGCCCAGGTCGCGCAAGACCAGCAATTCCGTTTGCGCCTCGATGCCTTCGGCGATCACCAGGGTGCCCGATTTTTCCGCGATTTCCTGGATCGAGCGCACGAACTGCAGTTTCACGGGGTCATGATTGATGCCCTGGATGAAATGCATGTCGATTTTCACGTATTCCGGGCGCAATTCCGACCACAGGCGCAGGCTGGAAAAGCCTTCGCCCAGGTCGTCGATGGCGATCTGGAATCCCATGTTGCGATAGTGCAGCACCGCTTCGCGCATCAGCTCGTAATCGTAGGTGGGCTGGTTTTCCGTCAGCTCGATGATGACACGATCCGGATTGATGCCGATGTGCTCGATGTACTCCAGGGTTTCGCCATGGCGCGCATTGCGCAGCAGCAGGCATTCGGGGCTGACGTTGAGAAACAGTTTTCCCGGCAGCTGCAGTTCGGCAAAGCGCTCGAGCACCACTTGCCGGCACAGGTGTTCCACCTCCAGCGTCAGGTCATGCGCGCGCGCCACCTTGAACAGATTCATCGGCGCGTGCAGGGGGCTGTCGGACGGTCCCCGTATCAAGCCTTCGTAGCCGATGATGTCGCCGCTGTGCATGTGGATGATGGGCTGGAACAGGGCGCTGAGCTTGCGGCCCGCCAGGATATCGTGCAAGGCATCCGTTCCTTCGATGTTCATGGGGGTAGATGGAGGCTTCAGGTAAGCCACATTCGATGGCATCGCGCCGGGCGGCGCGGCGGTGACGGAAGGGAGGGCGAGAGTGTGCATAGGAGGATGTGGCGGCACGGCCTCTGGACGGGCCATGAACATGTTGCCTATGGTAAGGAAGATTTATGACGGCTTGATGAAACGTATTAGCTTTTGATAATGTTTCTTGCCTGCCCGTCAGTTTGCCGATTCTCGCCAAAAACGCGATTTATCACGGTGATTCATGTAAATTACCCAAACAAAAGACGGCAAATTCATCAGATAACTGTGCTTTAAAAGTGGCAATCCGCGCTATGATTTCTCTTGGCGAAAGTCAACATGGGCAGCCGCAGCGTGAGTTTGAACGGCCTGCTTTCTTCGACATCCAACAATGAGACAACAACCCATGCAATTACGTAGTGCAACCCTCATATTCAGCTTGCTGGCCGCTTTCGGTGGCAATGCCCTGGCACAATCCTGCCCGGCCGGCGATGGCGTCCCCGTGACGTATCCGGTCAGCAAAAAAGTCGACCAGCAAGACAGCTATTTCGGCACCACCATCGCTGACCCCTACCGCTGGCTGGAAGACGCCAACAGCGCCGAGACGGGCGAATGGGTGGCGGCGCAAAACAAGCTGACGCAGTCGTACCTGGGCACCATCCCCGAGCGCGCGGCGATCAAGCAGCGCCTGACCAAGCTGTGGAACTATGAGCGCTTCACTACGCCAACGAAGCAGGGCGGCCGCTATTTCTACAGCCGCAATGACGGCTTGCAGAACCAGGCCGTGCTGTACACGGTGAAAAAACTGTCCGACGAGCCGCGCCTGCTGCTGGACCCGAACACCCTGTCGACCGACGGCACGGTGGCGCTGGCCGGCACTTCGATCAGCCCGAACGGCAAATACCTGGCGTATGCCACGTCCGCTTCCGGTTCCGACTGGAACGAGTGGAAAGTGCGCGACATCGAATCGGGCAAGGATTTGACGGACCATATCAAGTGGGCCAAGTTCTCGGGCGCTTCGTGGACCAAGGACAACACCGGTTTCTTCTACAGCCGCTATGACGCACCGAACGAAGCCACCAAGCTGGCCGATATCAATTACTTCCAGAAATTGTATTTCCACAAGATCGGCACGCCGCAAAGCGACGACGTGCTGGTCTTCGACCGTCCCGACCAGAAGGAATGGGCGTTCGGCGGCAGCACCGTCAGCGACGACGGCAATTACCTGATCATCACGGCCACGCAGGGCACGGAACGCAAGAACCGCGTTTTTTACAAGGACTTGCGCCAGAAGAATGCCAAGGTCGTGGGCTTGCTGGAAGAATTCGACGCATCGTACTCGTTCATCGACAACGACGGCCCCGTGTTCTTCTTCAAGACGGACAACAAGGCGCCGAAATCGCGCGTGATCGCCATCGATACGCGTAAACCTGCGCCCGCCGACTGGAAGGAAATCGTGCCGCAAAGCGCGGAAACCCTGGTCGCCGTCAACCTGATCAACAACCAGCTGGTGCTCGACTACTTGAAAGATGCGCAAACGCAAATCAAGATCGTCGACCTGAACGGCAAGCTGGTGCGCGAAGTAGCCTTGCCGGGCATCGGTTCGGCCGGTGGCTTTGCGGGCAAGCGTGGCGACACGGAAACGTTCTACTCGTTCACCAGTTTCACGACGCCGGCGACCATCTACCGCTACGACATGAAATCGGGCAAGAGCACGGTGTACCGCCAGCCGAAGGTCGATTTCGACCCGAACGCCTTTGAAACGCGCCAGCAATTCTTCACCAGCCGCGACGGCACCAAGGTGCCGATGTTCATCGTCTCGAAAAAAGGCATGAAGCTCGATGGCTCCAACCCGACCTATCTGTACGGCTATGGCGGCTTCAATGTATCGCTGACGCCGAGCTTCTCCGTGGCAAATCTTGCCTGGGTGGAAATGGGCGGCGTCTACGTGATGGCCAACCTGCGCGGCGGCGGAGAATACGGCGAAGCCTGGCACCAGGCTGGGACCAAGCTGAACAAGCAAAACGTGTTCGACGATTTCATCGGCGCGGCGCAATGGCTGGTGGACAACAAGGTCACCTCGCCATCGAAGCTGGCGATCGGCGGCGGCAGCAATGGCGGCCTGCTGGTCGGCGCGGCCATGACGCAGCGTCCCGACCTGTTCGCGGCAGCGATTCCGCAAGTGGGCGTGCTCGACATGTTGCGCTTCCACAAGTTCACCGTGGGCTGGGGCTGGGTGCCTGACTATGGTTCGTCGGACGACGCCGAGCAATTCAAGGCGCTGGTGAAATACTCGCCGTTGCATAACCTGAAGGCGGGCGGCTGCTATCCGGCCACCATGATCACCACGGCCGACCATGACGACCGCGTCGTGCCAGCCCACAGCTTCAAGTTTGCCGCCGCCGCCCAGGCAGCGCAAGGCGGCCCGGCACCCGTGCTGATCCGCATCGACAGCAAGGCCGGTCATGGCGCCGGCAAGCCGACGACCAAGCAGATCGAAGAAGTGGCCGACCGCTGGGGTTTCCTCAGCCGTTCGCTGAAGATGACGCCGGTAGTGGCGGAGCCGGCCAAGGTGGCGGCACAATAAAACACGGTAGGTCGGATTAGCGCGGCATCGCCGCGCGTAATCCGACACTACCAGCGCCAACAATGTGTCGGATTACGCGGCGTGCCGCCGCTAATCCGACCTACGCTGGCCTGCCTCCTTAATCCTCGCCAATACCCCCTCCCCAAACACGGCCTGAAACGGCAAATCCTTGCGCTGCGCATAGCCGATGTAGCAATCGCACTTGAAGCGCGGGCAGCTGCGTTCCCGCAGCATGTCGGCCAAGTCATCCTCATATAAATTCCCCAGTCGCTCGGGCACGAAATGGCAGCGCGCCAGTTCGCCGTCGCCATCGACGGACAGCGACGCTTCGCCCGCCAGGCACGGTTTATTGCGCGAGGGCGATGGGCGGCGGTTTTGCGCGAACCACGGGTCGATGGCGTCGAGCCAGGCCAGGTCTTGTTCGCTGTAGTAGCCGGGGCCACGCCGGTCGTACGCGTTCAGCCACAGGTAGATGTGCGCCGGCAGGGCCGCGCGCAGGGCGCGGATGGCGTCCAGGTGCTCGTTCATCGCCACGACGCCGACGGAGTAGCGCACGCCCATCGCATCGAGGCGCGCGCAGCGCGTGAGAAAGCGGGCCAGGGTCGTCTGGTCCGGGTGGTAGGTGCACCACAGGCCGATCTTGTCCAGCCCGTCCATGTTCTCCAGCCAGCTCAAGGGGCCGGACAGATTCGTCTGCAGCGCCACCTGGCGCACGTGCGGCAAGGTTGCCAGGGTTTGCATGGCCGCGCGGTAGTGGCGCCGCACCAGCGCTTCGCCCCAGGGCGTGAACAGGATACTGATGTTCCGGTTTTGCGCCGCCACCCAGCTGGTAAAACGCGCCACTTCGCGCGCGTCGCGGGCCAGCGCGGCGCGGCTGTCGCGCTTCTTGGCAAACGGGCAGTAGCCGCAGGCGTAATTGCAGCTGGCCAGCGTGCCGCGGTACAGCAGGGACAGCGTTGCTGCTGGCGCTGTCAGCATGCCTGGCCGCCTTCGGCCATCAGCGCGCGCACCGTCTCGGAGGCCAGCCAGGGGCCGATGGTGTCGGCGTAGCTGTAGCCCCGGTCGTTCAGGCGCAGCAACGGGCCGTTTTCTTCCACTAATTCCAGCGCGTGCAGCTCGGCCAGTTGCGGCAAGTCCTGTTCGCAGCGGCTGCCGAAGCGCGCCGCGTAGGCATCTCGGTCCAGGCCAGGCTGCGTCAATAGCGACTGGATCACGTAGCGTCGGCGCTGTTCCGCATCATCGAGCTGGTAACCGTGTTCGGCCTGCGCGAAGCGCGCTTCATCGAGCGCCAGGTAGTTGTCGATGATGTTGATGGTGTCAAGCCGCGCCACGGCGTACTCGCTGGAGTAGTGCAGCTTGGTCGTGTAGGAGCGGGCGCCCGCGCCCAGGCCCACCATGCCGTCATTCTGGCAGCAGTACGAGGGACCATTCTGCTCGGGCGCATGGGGTGCGCGGAACATGCGCATCGACACCTGCTCATAGCCCTGGGCGCGCAAATGGTCGCGCGCGGCCGCGTACAGGGCCAGGCGGCTGTCGCCTTCCTGCGCCAGCATGATGGGGTTGAGCGATTGCGCGCCCTGGCGGCGCGCCACTTTTCCAAGACCCGTCTGCTCGCGCACGTACAGCGGATACAGATAGATTTCCTCGGGCGCAAACGTCAGCGCGCTGTCGATGGAGGCCAGCAGGCTGGCGACGGTTTGCCCCGCGATGCCGTAGATCAGGTCCAGGTTCAGCGTCGGGAAGCCGGCAGCGCGTATCAGGCCGATGGCGTGATGGACGGTGGCGTTTTGCTGGGGGCGTGCCAGCGCGCGCATCTCGCCGGCGGCAAAGCTCTGGATGCCCAGGCTGACGCGGTCGATGCCATGCGCGCGGCAGACGGCCAGGCGCTCGGCCGTGATGGTTTCGGGCGACGCTTCGATGCCGGCCGGCGTGTGTTGCAGGTCGATGCCGAGGATGTCGCGCGCGCCGCACAGCAGGGTGTCCAACTGCGCGGGCGACAGATAGGTGGGCGTGCCGCCGCCCAGTGCGAAGCGGGCGAAGCGCCGTTCGCCCAGCGCGCCGTTGAGTGCGCGCATCTGCACCAGCACTTGCTGCACGTAGCGCTCGACCATGTCGGTACTTGGGCGCGCCATGGCGAACAGGTTGCAAAAGCCGCAGCGCATCTCGCAGAACGGAATATGGATATACGCGAACAGGGCGGAGCGGTCTTGCTGCGCCCACAGGGGGCCCAGCGGCGCCGCCTGCGGCAAGGCGCGGTAAGCCGCCTTGTGCGGATACGAATAGGAATACGCCTGGTAGGGCGTGTGGCGCATGCGCTGCGCCAAAGTGCCAGGCTGTTCGGAAGGGTTCACGGTGGGGATTCCTTGGAAGGTGTATCGGGGGCGATGAAAAAGTGCGCGTACGGCACATTCCACACGCTGTCATGGGCCACTCTATGGCCCCGGTAGCCGTCTTCGCCATACGCGCTACCGTGATCCGAGCAGACGATGGCAAACGTGGGTGCGCGCGCGGCGCAGGCGGCAAACAGTGGCGCCAGCGCGCTGTCCACATAGCGCAGGGCCGCCGCGTGGCTGTCCAGGTTATCGGCACGGCAGCCGGGCAGGTAGGCGCGGTTCGGCGTGTGCAGGGCGGCCACGTTGATGAATAAAAAGGTGCGCTGCGCGCCGTCCGCCAGGCGGGCTATGGCCAGCGCCACCTGTTTTTGCGTCGAGTGGCGGCTGGCCACGCCCATGCCCGCGCTCCAGTGGCTTTCCTGGAATAGCGACGGCAGCACGCAACCCAGCGCCGTCTGTTTATTGAAAAAGCCCACGCCGCCGATGCAGATGGTGCGGTAGCCGCGCGCGGCCAGCGCGGCGGGCAGGTCCGCCTGCTCGAACGCGTACGTGTGCGGCGAGGTGGTTTCGCTGCCCGCAAAGGCGGAAGCGAACAGGCGCGGGTGGCGGCCCGGCGTGGCCGGCGTGGGCAAAAAACCCGCGAAGAAGGCCTGGTGCGCCGCATACGTGAACGTGGCGGGCGAGTGCCGCCGTTCCCAGCCGCCCGGTGCTAAAAAACGTCCCAGCACGGGCAGTTCGCCCGCCTCGTACAGCGCTTGCGCCACGTCAAAGCGCAGGGTGTCGAGCGTGAGGAAGACGATGTCGTGGCTGCCGACGACGGCGTGCATGTCGGGGATGGATGGTGTTTCTTTAAGCATGGGCCAGTTGCGCCGTGTAAGTATCGATGCCTTGCCAGAGAAGGCCGGGCAGCAGGTCGCCGAAGGCGTTCGCTTCCAGCACGCGGGCCTGGCCGTGGCGTACTACCAGGTCGTAGCCCGTCACGTGGCTGGCGGGGAAGGCGCGCGCGGCCAGGGCGGCGGTTTGCTCCAGCGCGGCCAGGTCGGCTGCGTTCAAGAGGCCGGACGCGTCGCCGCGCCGGTTGTCGAGGTGCAGATTGGTCATCATCTGGTTGCCGATGCGCGCCACGCGGTGCGCGGGCTGGCCGGCCACGGTCACGACGCGCAGGTCGTAATGGCTGTCGCCGCAGCGCGGCTTGTTCAGCCACGCTTCCGCGTACAGTTCCTGCGCGGCCAGCGCATCGACGAGGGCGGCGATGTCGTGTTCGGATTCGTAGCGCGCCATGCGCTTGACGTTGAACAAGCGGGTCTTGCCATCCGCCCGCGACAAGGCGGCCGAGGTGGTGGCTTGCTGGCGCCCGGCCTTGTTCCTGCGGTAGGCGACGACGCCCGACGCGGACGAGCCGTAGCGCGGTTTTAAATAGATTCGGTCGAGGTCATGTTCGTGCAGCAGCGCCTGCAGGTGCTCATAGCTCTCGACTGGCCCCAGCAGGGCGGGAATCGGCACGCCGTGCGCGGCCAGGTGGCGCTGGCAGGCCAGCTTGTCCGTCATGCGGCTGATTTCGGCCGGTGCATTGACCACGCGCGTGTGCGGCAGGTCAAGCAGTTGCGCCGCCAGGGCCGTCATGGCGGCCGTAAAACCGGCGAACCACGCGTCCATGGCCAGCAGCTCGCCATGCGCGGGCGCTGCGACCGGCGGGCGCTCCTGCAGCCTGCAGCCCGCCTGCAGCAACAGCAAATGGGCGGCAGGATCGTCGCCGGGCGGCTCGATCTTCAACAGGCAGGGTTGGCGCAATGCCTCCTCCAGCAGCGCCGGCTGCGCCAGCCAGTCGCGCCATTCGAGCACTTGCGCGGGTGGCAGGCGCAGTTGCGCGCGCGCCGCCAGCATCAGGCGCACGCGCTTGCTGCCCTGTGTCGCCAGCAGGGTGAGAGGCATCAGCAAAGGATAAAACTCCGCTTATTCGCCGACAGCCACGTAGCGGTAGGTCTCGCCGTCGTCTTCATCGGCTTCCTGCGGGTCGTCCAGTACCACTTCGAAGGGCAGCGCCTTCAGTTTCGCCTGGTTTTCCTCGGAGATGTAGTGGTGCGACAGGTCCAGGCGCTTCAACTTGCCCAGCTGCGTGTGATTGAGCACGGCCACGGCGCCCAGGTCGCCGATGGTGCCCAGCGACAGGTCCAAGATGTCGAGCTGCGCCACCAGCGGTTCTTCCGCCAGCCACACGGCCAGGTCGTCGGCGATTTCCGCGTCGCGCAAGCCGAGATATTTCAGGGTCGGCACGGTCAGCTGCGCCAGCACCTTGCGGTACAGGTCCACGTCGCCCGAGAAGCCATAGTCGTCCGTGCCCAGCCACAGTTCCAGGTGTTCCAGCTGCGGCATGCTCGATTGCGCCAGCGCCTCGGCGATCTTTTGATCGAGGCCGCCCGCTTCGATGGTGAAGCGGCGCAGGTGCTGGTGGGCGAACGGCTCGATGACGAGCTCATTGCCGCCGCGGATGCGCAGTTCTTCCAGCAGCGGGAAGGCATCCAGCAGGGGCTTGTAGCTGCCTTGCACGATCCATGAGATTTCGCATTCCTCGTACGTCATGTCGCCGATGAACAGGGCGCGCAAGTTGGGCAGCTGTGGCGCCTGGGCGATCAGCGCGGCCATCACTTCGTCGGCGCCCGATTCGTACGGGTCGCCCCACATGCCGATGATCAGCGCTTCGAGCGCGTTCTTGTCGGCCTTGGCGAGGAAGCCGGCGATCAGTTCCTCCATCTTGCGCTTGTCGTCGTATTCAAGCGACAAACGGTAGACGATGCCTGGTGACGCGTCGAAGGGCAAGTCCGGGTCGTACTGGACGACTTTCTTGTCGTGGAAGGTGGTCGTGCTGTCGGAAATCGTCATTGCTAAGGCTCCATGAAAGACAGTGAAAATCTTGTCTAATCCAAAATCTTAGCATGGGCGAAAGAGCTTATTGCACACCGCTGAAAAGCAACTATCTATGGATTACCACCAATAATGCCTTGCCTTCCGCCTTGCCCAGATTGCGTATCGTATGCGGCTGGTCCGCCGGATAGCGCGCCGTGCCGCCGTTCTTGACCTTTTTCTTCGCCGTCCCCACTTCCAGCTCCAGGTTGCCGTGGATCACCGTCAAATGCTCGGTGGTGCCCGGATCGTGCGGCTGCGACGCCAGTTCGCCGCCCGGCGCCAGGGTCACTTCATACCATTCATATTTGCCGGCCAGTTCCATCGGTCCCAGGATGCGCAGCACGTAGCCCGCGTGGTCGCCGGGCAGGGTAGGGGTTTCGTGGGCGTCCGTGATGCGAATGGTTTCCACGGCTTTTTCCGCGCTGGACAGCAATTCGCCGATCTGCACGCCCAGGGCGTTGGCCAGGCGCCACGTGATGGCGATGGTGGGATTGGCTTTTTCGCGCTCGATTTGCGACAGCATGGACTTCGAGACGCCCGCGATGCGCGACAAATCCTCGAGTGTCAGGCCGCGCGCCAGGCGCAGCCGTTGCAGGGTGGCACCCACTTCAGGGGGAGAATTGGTCGAAACGCTGGTTTTCATCGGCAGGTGGCTTGCAAAGTTCAATAGGCTTGGGTAATATCCACTATATTGAATTTCAGTTCGAAATAGTGGATTTTGAGGAAAAACACGGAAACGTGCAGACTTCAAACAGCGCTTCACGGTACAGCATATGGCGCGCGCCGGTCAAGCGGCGGCCCATACAGCCAACAGGCATACAACAGGGACACACAAGGATCATCATGAGCGAGCAAGCGAAGAACACCTTTTTCAGCGGTCTGCAACAGAATCTCGATCAACTGCGCCAACAGGGCTTGTACAAGTCCGAGCGCGTGATCGCCTCGCGCCAGGGCGCTGAAGTGGTGTGCGACGATGGCCGTACCCTGATCAATATGTGTGCGAACAACTACCTGGGCCTGTCCGGCGACCTGCAGACGCAGGAAGCGTCGATTGCCGCCACGCAAAAATACGGCTACGGCCTGTCGTCCGTGCGTTTTATCTGCGGCACGCAAACCGTACATAAAGAACTGGAACAGGCGATTTCCGCCTTCCTCGGTACCGAGGACACGATTTTGTACGCGGCCGCATTCGACGCCAACGGCGGCGTGTTCGAGCCCCTGTTCGATGAAAACGACGCCATCATTTCCGACGCGCTGAACCACGCTTCCATCATCGACGGCATCCGTCTGTGCAAGGCTGGCCGCTACCGCTACCTGCATAACGACATGGCCGACCTGGAAGTGCAGCTGCAAGCGGCCGTCGCCGCAGGCAAGCGCCATAAAGTCATCGTCACGGACGGCGTGTTCTCGATGGATGGCACGATTGCGCAACTCGACAAGATCTGCGACCTGGCCGACAAGTATGGCGCGCTGGTGATGATCGACGAATGCCACGCTTCCGGCTTCATGGGCGCGACGGGCCGCGGCACGCACGAACACCACAATGTGATGGGCCGCATCGACATCATCACGGGCACGCTGGGCAAGGCCCTGGGCGGCGCCATGGGCGGCTTTACGTCGGCGCGCAAGGAAGTCATCGACACGCTGCGCCAGAAATCGCGCCCTTATCTGTTCTCGAACACCCTGGCGCCATCGATCGCCGGCGCCTCGCTGTCGGTTTTGGCCCGCCTGGCCAAGTCGACGGAACTGCGCGACCGCCTGCATGACAACACGGCGTTCTTCCGCAGCGAGATCGAGCGCATCGGCTTTACCATCAAGCCGGGCACCCATCCGGTGGTGCCCGTGATGCTGTTCGACGCCCCCGTGGCGCAACAATTCGCCGCCCGCCTGTATGAGCTGGGCGTGCTGGTGACGGGCTTCTTCTACCCGGTCGTGCCGATGGGCCAGGCCAGGGTCCGCGTGCAGCTGTCGGCCGCCCACACCCGCGCACAGCTGGTGCAAGTGCTGGCCGCCTTCGAGCAGGCGGGCAAGGAACTCGGTCTGCTGACCACTACCACTACCAACTAACAAGAATTCAGGAAAAAAGCATGGAACGCATCTTAGTCATTGGCGCAAACGGCCAAATCGGTAGTGAGTTGGTGGGCGCGCTGGCGCAGCAGCACGGCGCGGACAACGTCATCGCCAGCGACATCGGCACGAATAATCTGTACCAGGCCAAACGCTACGCGCAATTGAATGTGCTGGACAAGGACGGCCTGGCGAAGCTCATCGCCGACGAAGGCATCACCCAGGTGTACCAGCTGGCGGCCATGCTGTCGGCCACGGGCGAAGCGGCGCCGTTGAAGGCGTGGAGCCTGAACATGGATGGCTTGCTCAATATCCTGGAACTGGCGCGCGAGCGGGGCGAGGCGGGCAAACCGCTGCGCATCTTCTGGCCATCGTCGATCGCCGCCTTCGGCCCGAACACGCCGCAGGTGAACACCCCGCAAATGACGGTGATGGACCCGACCTCGATGTACGGCATCAGCAAGCTGGCCGGCGAGCGCCTGTGCGAGTACTACTTCAACAAGTATGGCGTGGACGTGCGCAGCATCCGCTACCCGGGCATCATCAGCTACAAGTCGCCTCCGGGCGGCGGCACCACCGATTACGCGATTGCCATCTTCCATGCGGCCTTGCGCGGCGAGCGTTATGACTGCTTCCTCGATGCGACGACCACCTTGCCGATGATTTACATGCCCGATGCCATCCGCGCCACCATCGAACTGATGGACGCTCCTGTGTCGCAGATCAAGATCCGTTCGTCCTACAATGTGGCCGGCGTGTCGTTCAACCCCGAGCAACTGGCGAAAGCCATCGTGCACATGATCCCGGACTTCAAGATCAGCTACAAGCCGGACAGCCGCCAGGCCATCGCCGACAGCTGGCCGCAAAGCCTGGACGACAGCAAGGCCAGCGCGGACTGGGGCTGGAAGGCGCGGATCGGCGTCGAGCAGATGGTCAACGACATGCTGGCCAATGTCGACGTGGGCCATGCCGCCAAGGCAGCCTGAGTCCCACACAAGCATTCATAAAAACATACCAATATAAAGAGACACTACATGGACATGAGCGTATTCGACCTGTTTAAAATCGGCATCGGGCCGTCGAGTTCCCACACGGTGGGGCCGATGGTGGCGGCGCGGCGTTTTCTGGTCGAATACGGTCCGCTGGACCAGGTAGTGGGCGTCGAGGCGGCCCTGTATGGCTCGCTGGCGCTGACGGGCGTGGGCCATGCCACGGACAAGGCCGTCATTCTGGGCTTGATGGGTGAAACGCCGCAGGACGTGGCGCCCGATGCCGTCGACAGCAAGCTGGCCGCCATCGAGGCGGCTGGCGAGATCGCCTTGCTGGGCATGCACGTGGTACCGTTTACGGCCGCCACGGGCTTGATCTGGCACAAGAGCGAATCCTTGCCAGAACATCCGAACGGCATGCGCTTTACGCTGAAACTGGCCGACGGCAGCCGGGCCGACAAAGTGTATTACTCGATCGGCGGCGGTTTTATCCGCGAAGCGGGCGAGGCGCAGGCGGAAGCGGCCGTGGAATCGGCGGCCAGCGCAAGAGTCGTCTTCCCCTTCGATACCATGGAGCAGTTGCTGGCGCATGGCGTGGAAAGCGGCCTGTCGATCCCGGAAATGCTGCGCGCGAACGAGTGCGTCAAGCGCAGCGACGATGAATTGAATGCGGGCCTGGACCGCATCTGGCACGTCATGCGCGACTGCATCGCGCACGGCCTGGAAACGACGGGCAACCTGCCGGGCGGCTTGAACGTCAAGCGACGCGCCGCCAAACTGTGGCGATTGGCGCAGGAAGCGAAGGCGTCGGACAACCGTGCCAACGACTTGCCGCACGACGCCGTGCACCTGGTCAGCCTGTACGCGATGGCCGTCAACGAGGAAAACGCGGCCGGCGGGCGCGTGGTGACGGCGCCGACCAACGGCGCCGCCGGCATCATCCCGGCCGTGCTGCGCTATTACGCGCAGGATTGCCGCCCCAGCGACCCGGTGGGCGGCGTGCGCCGCTTCATGCTGACGGCAGCCGCCATCGGCATGCTGTGCAAGCGCAATGCCTCGATCTCGGGCGCCGAAGTGGGTTGCCAGGGCGAAGTGGGCGTGGCCTGCGCCATGGCGGCGGCCGGCCTGGTGGCGGCCCTGGGCGGCACCAATGAACAGATCGAAAACGCGGCCGAAATCGGCATCGAGCACCACCTGGGCATGACCTGCGACCCCATCGGCGGCCTGGTGCAGATCCCGTGCATCGAGCGCAATGGCATGGGCGCCGTGAAAGCCATCACGGCCGCCTCGCTGGCGCTGAAGGGCGACGGCACGCACTTCGTCAGCCTCGACGAAGTCATCGAAACCATGCGCCAGACTGGCGCGGACATGCAGGACAAGTACAAGGAAACGTCGCTGGGTGGCCTGGCGGTCCACGTGATTACGGTGAACCACGCGGCTTGCTGATGCGCTGGTGGTGGCGTCGGATTACGCGCGCAACGCTAATCCGACCTACGCCATGACGCAAGCAACGTAGGTCGGGGTGGTTAGGCGCAGGTCGGCGTAGGTCGGCGTAGGTCGGCTTAGCCCGCAGGGCGTAAGCCGACATCACCAAATCAGCAAGCCGACAGCCACCACCTCACTCCTCCTCCTCGAACAGCTGCTCCAGCCTTCTCGGGTAGTGATTCAAAAAATCGCGCGTCACGGCGTAGTGTTCCGTGTCTTCATACGCCACTTCGTGGATGCCGCCGCCCGTAAACATGAGGATTTTCGCGTTCGGGTAAGCGAGCAGAATCGGCGAATGGGTGGCGATGATCAGTTGCGAGTCGTCCTGCACCAGCTGGTGGATCACCGATAATGCCGCCATCTGGCGGCTGGGCGACAGGGCCGCCTCGGGTTCGTCCAGCAGATACAGTCCCTTGCCCCGCAGCTTGTTGATCAGGGTCGCCATGAACGCTTCGCCGTGCGATTGCGCGTGCAGCGACTTGCCGCCGTAGCTGCCCAGGTATTCGGGCATGTCGTCCATATAGGTGGCGACATTGAAAAAGCTCTCGGCGCGCAAAAAATAACTGTCATCCGGTTTCTTGTAGCTCTTGCTCAGGCGCAGATGCGCGTGCAAGCCCGATTCCTCATCCGACGGTAGCGCGATGCGCACGTTGCGCGTGCCGCCATCCTTGCCGAAGCCCAGCCCCACGGCCAGCGCTTCGAGCATGGTCGACTTGCCGCTGCCGTTCTCGCCCACGAAGAACGTCACGTCGGGGTGGAAGTCCATGTGCACGAAGTCGCGGATGGCGGGGATGGTGAACGGATAGTGATCGAGGTCGACGACGGCGTCGTGGCGCAGCGCGGCGCTTTGCAGATACGGTTTTTTACTCAGCGACATGGCCGGTTCCATGAATGGCCGCAATGCGGCCGACAAGTACGAGTGTGGCGCAAATCAGGCGTATACGCCAGCACGTGGCCCCATCTTTATGCGGGGCGTTGATCTCGCCATAAGAAATTTCCAAAATACAATGCTTTTACCTCTGCCCGACGCTGCTGTTTGACAACAGGGGCAGGGGCCAGGACGGCTGCGTGCGCATGCGATTCGCCTTGGGCGGCGGCTGGCACTATAATATCCGCTGCCATTCATGATCAACCGCACTCAGCTCAACTGGACTCTTCAAATTTATGCACTACGTGTCTACCCGCGCTGATAAAGCGCCAATGAATCCGCAGCAATTCTCCGACATCCTCCTGGGCGGCCTGGCCCCCGATGGCGGACTGTATCTCCCTGAACACTACCCGCAAGTCACTGGTGCCGAGCTCAATGCCTGGCGCACATTGTCGTATGCCGACCTGGCCTACGAAATCCTGAAGAAGTTCGCCACCGATATCCCGGCCGCGGACCTGAAGGCATTGACGGCGAAAACCTATACCAAGGCAGTCTACAAGAACGCCCGCGCCGGCGAAAACGCGGCCGACATCACGCCGCTGCGCGTGCTCGAAGAAAACCTCGTCAAGGGCGGATCGACCACCCTGATGCTGCAAGCGCTGTCGAACGGCCCGACCCTGGCCTTCAAGGACATGGCCATGCAGCTGCTGGGCAACCTGTTCGAATACACCTTGGCCAAGACGGGCGCCGAACTCAATATCTTCGGCGCCACCTCGGGCGACACGGGCAGCGCGGCCGAATACGCGATGCGCGGCAAGAAGGGCATCCGCGTCTTCATGCTGTCGCCGCACAAGAAAATGAGCGCCTTCCAGACGGCGCAGATGTTCAGCCTGCAAGACCCGAACATTGTCAACATCGCCGTCGAAGGCGTGTTCGACGATTGCCAGGATATGGTCAAGGCCGTGTCGAACGACTTGCTGTTCAAGGCGAAACAGAAGATCGGCACCGTCAATTCCATCAACTGGGCAAGAGTCGTGGCGCAGGTCGTGTACTACTTCCGCGGCTATCTGGCGGCGACCACCAGCAACGAGCAAAAAGTGTCGTTCACGGTGCCGTCTGGCAACTTCGGCAATATCTGCGCCGGCCATATCGCCCGCATGATGGGCTTGCCCATCTCGAAACTGGTGGCCGCGACGAATGAAAACGACGTGCTCGACGAATTCTTTCGCACGGGCGTCTACCGCGTGCGCAAGTCGGCCGAAACGTATCACACGAGCAGCCCGTCGATGGATATCTCGAAGGCGTCGAATTTCGAGCGCTTCGTCTACGACCTGGTGGGCCGCGACAGCGAGCGCGTGCGCGCCTTGTTCACGAAAGTGGAAACGCATGGCGGCTTCGATTTGTCCGGCAAGCCTGGCAGCGACGGCGACGAGTTCAAACTGGTGGCCAAATACGGCTTCAAGTCGGGCAAGTCCACGCACCAGGACCGCCTCGACACCATCCGCGACGTCGCCGACGACTACGGCATCACCATCGACACGCACACGGCCGACGGCATCAAGGTGGCGCGCGAGCACCTGGAACCGAACGTGCCGATGATCGTGCTGGAAACGGCGCTGGCCGCCAAGTTCAACGAAACCATCCTCGAAGCGCTGGGTGTGGACGCGGAACGGCCAAAGGGCTTCGAAAACATCGAAGACTTGCCGCAAAAGTTCATCGTGATGGATGCTGACGTGGAAAAAATGAAGGCGTACATCGCCGCCAATACGGGATTGTGATGACAGAAGCCAGCACTGTACGCAAACCGATGCTGTCGGTGGCCGAGGCGCAAGCCTTCATGCTGGGCGCGGCGCGTCCGGTGACCGAAGTCGAGCTGGTCGACACCATGCGCGCCAACGGCCGCGTGCTGGCCACGGCGCAGACGTCGACCCTGAACGTGCCCGAGCGTGACAACACGCAGATGGATGGCTATTGCGTGCGCGCGCAGGATTGCGCCAGCGGCGCGGCCAGCCTGCCCGTGTCGCAGCGCATCGCGGCCGGCCACGTGGGCCAGCCCCTGCAGCCGGGGACGGCGGCGCGCATCTTTACGGGTGCCTTGCTGCCGGACGGCGCCGATTGCGTGGTGATGCAGGAGCAGTGCACCTTGCTTGATGGCGTGGTGACGGTGAACCACGTGCCGCATGCGGGTGAATGGGTGCGCCGCCAGGGCGAGGATATCCGCGCCGGTGGCGTCATCCTCGGTGCGGGACGACGCCTGCGCAGCCAGGAAATGGGCCTGGCCGCCTCCGTGGGCCTGGCGCAAGTCCCCGTGCTGCGCAAGCTGCGCGTGGCCGTGTTCTTCACGGGCGACGAGCTGGCCATGCCCGGTGAACCTTTGGCGCCGGGCGCCGTCTACAACTCGAACCGTTTTACCCTGCGCGGCTTGCTGGAAAACCTCGGCTGCGACATCACGGACCTGGGCATCGTGCCCGACAGCCTGGAGGCCACGCGCGCCGTGCTACGTCAGGCGGCCCAGGGCAATGATTTGATCATCACCTCGGGCGGCGTGTCCGTTGGCGAGGAAGACCATATCAAGCCGGCCGTGGAAGCGGAAGGACGGCTGAACATGTGGCAGATCGCCGTCAAACCGGGCAAACCGCTGGCGTTTGGTGAAGTGCAGGACGCGTTCTTTGTCGGCTTGCCCGGCAATCCCGTGTCGAGCTTCGTCACGTTCTTGCTGTTCGTGCGCCCGTTCATCTTGCGCCTGCAAGGCGTGGCGGGCAGTCTGGCGCCGCGCAGCTACAAGCTGCCGGCCGCGTTCGAGCGCCTGAAGGCGGACAAGCGCAACGAGTTCTTGCGCGCCAAGGTCAATGACGAGGGCGAGCTGGAACTGTACACCAACCAGAGTTCGGGCGTGCTGACGTCCACCGTGTGGGGCGACGGCTTGATCGATTGCCCGCCGGGGCTGTCGATTGCGCGCGGCGACATGCTGCGCTTTATCCCGTTTAACGAATTGCTGTACTAAGGAAGTATCGATGAAGATCAATCTGCGATTTTTCGCCAGCGTGCGCGAGCTGGTGGGCACGGCCCAGGAAGTGCTGGAAGTGGCCGGGCCGCTGACGGTGGGCGAGGTGAGAAGCCTGCTGATCGCCCGCGGCGGCAACTGGGAATATGCGCTGGCGCAGGGCCGCGCGCTGCGCATGGCGCATAATCAGGTGATGTGCGATGCCGATACCGTGATTGCGGAAGGCGACGAGGTGGCGTTTTTCCCGCCGGTGACGGGCGGCTGATCATGTCCACGCAAGAAAATGGCCGCTGAAGCGGCCATTTTTTATTGCGACTTGGCTTTTGGTTTGTCCCCGCTGCAGGTGGCGCAGGCGATGGCTTTCTTGTGGCGCCAGTATTTCGGGCCGATGAAGATGGCCGAGGCCACCAGCGACCAGGCCAGGGCGCCCAGCAAGCTGGCCTTGCTCACGTTGCCTTTGCTGTAATCGACCACCGTCAAGATCATGAATAAAATCGAGCTGGCCAGCAAATAGCGGGAAATCCAGAATCCTGTGTCCATGTGTTTCTCCTCTTGTCGTCTCGTTGTCTCGTGATTCAAAGTGCCGATCATTGCGGCATGCCTGCGCAGTATGCATCATTTTTCAGCATTCTTGCCATTCCCCGGCCTTATCTCGACTAAAATGCCGGGGTTTTCACCGTCTTCCCAGCTTGCCATGACCCATTCCAGCCTTCCTCCGTTCCACATCGCCGTCATCGGCGGCGGCCCCGCCGGCCTGATGGCCGCCCAGGCGGCCGCCGACCAGGGGGCCAGGGTGGAATTGTTCGACGCCATGCCGTCCGTCGGCCGCAAATTCCTGCTGGCCGGGCGCGGCGGCATGAATATCACGCACGCGGAAGGCTACCAGGCCTTCGTCTCGCGCTACGCCAGGCAAGCGCACCGCGTGAAACCGGCGCTGGACCAGTTCGGCCCGCAAAAGGTGCGCGACTGGGTGCACGGCCTGGGCGTGGATACCTTCGTCGGTTCCTCGAACCGCGTCTTTCCGACCGATATGAAGGCCGCGCCCCTGCTGCGCGCCTGGCTGCACCGCTTGCGCGAAGCGGGCGTGCAATTTCACATGCGCCACCGCTGGACGGGCTGGCAGGATGAGGATGGCCAGCTGGCCTTTGCCACGCCGGATGGCGAACGCCGTTTCACCTTCGACGCCGTGATCCTGGCGCTCGGTGGCGGCAGCTGGGCGCGCCTGGGATCGGACGGCGCCTGGGTGCCGCTGCTGCAAGGCCAGGGCGTGGCTGTGGCGGCACTGGCGCCGGCCAATTGTGGCTTCGACGTGGACTGGAGCGAGCATTTCAGCAGCCGTTACGCGGGCGAACACCTGGCCACGCTGGCCATCACGGCGCATGACATCGATGGCTTGACGATCAAGCGCCAGGGGCAGTGCGTCATCACGGCGGGCGGCGTGGAAGGAGGCCTGATTTATGCGCTGTCGGCCGCGCTGCGCGAGCAGATCGCCCGTGACGGCAGCACCACCATCTGGCTGGACCTGGCGCCTGACCACAGCCATGAGCGCGTGTTCGAGGAAGTGACGCGCCCGCGTGGCGCCCGTTCCATGTCCAGCCATTTGCAAAGCCGGCTGGGCATCAAAGGCGTGAAATCGGGCTTGCTGCGCGAATGCCTGAGCGCGGCCGACTTTGCCGACGAAGCCAGGCTGGCTGCCGCCATCAAGCTGCTGCCCGTCACGCTCAAGCGTGCGCGCCCCATCGATGAAGCCATCAGCAGCGCCGGCGGCGTTCAATTCGACGGCATCGACGGCAGCATGCTGCGCGCCATGCCGGGCGTGTTTGTCGCCGGTGAAATGCTGGACTGGGAAGCGCCGACCGGTGGCTACCTGCTGACGGCCTGCCTGGCGCAAGGCAAGGCGGCCGGTGAGCAGGCGGTCAGTTGGCTGGAAGGGAATTTTTGAAATTACAACAGCATTTGATCGTTAGCGCCACGACGCTGTTCACAATCGTAGCGAGCGGCCCCGAGTTGTGGCTGAGAAGCGCAGCTGTACTCTAGTACAGCGAGCATCGCCAGCCGCAAATCGCGCCGCGCAGTAGATTGTGAACAGCGTCATCATCAATGCCAGATGATGTCGCCTGACCCGCTTTTCTGGGTCTCGCGCTGGCGCGGGTTGCCGTGCACGTGGATATCGCCGCTGCCGCGCAAGGTCAGGTTGGCGGCGTCGCGCACGAAGACGGTGCTCTGGCCCGAGCCTTGCAGGCTGACGCTGGCCTTGTCGGCCGCCAGGTGTTCGGCATCGATGTCGCCTGAGCCGCTCAGGTCGGCGCGCAGGAACTTCGTGTTGCCGCTGGCGGCGATGCGTCCGGAACCCACCATTTCCAGCACCACGCTGTCGCTGTTGCCGCCATTGATGTCGAGGTCGCCACTGCCGTTGACGGTGGCTTGCACCTGCTTGTAGCGTCCCGTGAAGCTGACGTCGCCCGATCCCGTCAATTCCAGTATAAAACTGTCGCCCGAAAAGCCCGTGATCTTGCTGTCGCCATTGCCGTGCACTTCCACGCGCACGAGGGCGGGCAGCACCAGTTCCACCTGCAGCGGCTGGCGATGGTGGAACAGCATGCCTTTCGGGCCGATATGCAGGGTCGTGCCATCGGCCGTCGTGTCCACGTTCGACAGCAAACGCTGTTCGCCGCTCACCTTCATCGACGGCGTGGCGCCGCGGCGCAGCACCAGGTCGATGGGGCCGGCCAGGTCGATGCTGGTGATATTGGCGGCAATCGGGCGCGTTTCGCTGCGCACGGCGCGGCCGGCAGCGCTGCTGGGATTGCTGATCCCCTTGGCGCGCAGCGCCGCATACGACATGGCGATCAGGACCATGGCCAACAAGAGCATGGACAGGCCGACTTTGAGTAAACGTTTCATGGCAGCCTTTCTAGTGACCTTTGAGCAGGGAGACATTCATGGCGATGTAGCGCTTGATGCCGATCAAGGTATAGCGCGTGACCACCAGACTGAGCAGGAAGATGACGATACCGCCGAGCAGCATGCCCACGCCGAAGACGGTTTGCGTGGTGCGCGCATCGCGGTCCATGTCGGTGGAGATGCGGATGCCGCCGCCGGCCAGCGCTTCGGCCCGCTCCATCATGCGCGACGATACGCCCGGCCCCTGGGGTTCGGCCGGTTCACGCTGCAAGGGACCGGGCACGTGGTCGATTTCGATGCCCGTGTCGCCGATGGTGATGCGTGTTTCGCGCCGCTCGCCCCCTTCGCCGCCGTCATCGTCATGCATGAAGACGTGGCGCAGCGGGCCATCGAGCACCAGTTCGTTGGCGCCGGACAGGCCGCTGGCCGTGATGGCGATGCCGGCCAGGTAAAAGCTCAGGCCGACGGCATACAGGGTGGCCAGCAGGGCCGCGTACACGGCGGCAGGCACGACCATGAACAGGTTGAAGATGGCCAGGCCCACCAGCGAGACAAGCAGGCGCAGCAGGTTGACGGGGGTTTTCTTTTGTTCGAAAGCCTGGCGGTGGGTGCTGCTGCGCAAGGTGAGGGCGATTTTTTTGGGATCGCCCAGGTCCTCGGCGATTTCGTGCTCGCTGCGGCCTGCCGCCGCGCCTTCGATGAAGGTCTGTTCGTAATAATCGAGGGTCTTGGCCACCAGGTCCGGCGGCAAGCCTGCCAGCGCGCGCCGCAGAGAGTCGAGATAATCTTGCTTGTTCATCATATTCTTCCTGTTCCTGCGCGCCGCTTAGCCCAGCGCCGGCAGCAGCATGCTTGCCTGGCTCAGCACTAATGGCGCATGCTGGGCCGGTGGTACTTGCTGTACGTTAATGACGATCACGGTGGCCAGCGCCACACAGGCCAGCAGCGCCACGGCTTTCAAGCTATTTTTCAAGTGCAAGGTGGTGTGCATGGTATTCCCCGTGGCATGGCCGTTGTCGATGATCAGACTGTACCCAAGCGCGGCCTAGCGCACCAGTGCGGTGCGACAGAATGCAATTTCGCGGGGGCGAGCGACACCAGGGGAGGATGCACCGTCGTCTACTTTGCCGCCTTGCCCGTGGTGAAGGCCCTGGCCGCCGCCACGCCGCTGCGCACGGCCGCTTCGATGGTGGCCGGATAGTCTTGCGTCCGGTCATCATTGGCCGTGTAGTCGCCGGCCAGCAGCAAGCCCGGCACGCCGCTGGCGTTGCCGGGACGCAATAAATCCGGTGTGCAGGCAAACGTGGCGCGCTTTTCCGTGATCAACTGGGTCCAGGCCGGTTGCGCCAGTTCCGGACGCTGCAATACTTGCGCCAGTTGCGCCGCGATGGCTTGCGCCAGCGGCGCGTGGCCTTGCTCGGCGGCAGGACCGGAGGCGCTGATGACGACGGCCAGCAAGCCCGCCTGCTTGCTGTCGAGCTGGCCCCGGTCGAAGACGAACTGACCCCAGTGCTGTTGTTCTGGCGCATCGACGAGCGCGTAAAACGGCAAGTCCAGGCGCACGCTGGCGTCGTATTGCAGGTAGCCGGTGCTGATGGCTTCCGGCGTGAACGCCTGCATGCGATTGATGACGTCGGCCAGGCGTGCGTCGTGCAAGTCTTGCAGCAGGCTGGCGGCCTGCACGGACGAGGTGGCGACGATCACACCAGCATAGTGCTCGCCGTCATCGAGCTGCCAACTGCCATCGGGCAAGGCGTGCAAGGCAGCCACCTTGGCGCCCGTGCGCACTGCGCCGCCATGCTGCGCCAGGTAGCGGGCGGCCGCCTCGGGCAACAGGGCACTCAGGTTCGCTTTCGGGATCAGCATGTCGGAGGCGCGCCGGCGGCTCGCCCCCAGGCTGTCGCGCAGCACGTTGAGGAAGACGCGCGCCGAGGCCCGTTCTGGCGGCGTGTTCAGCGCGGCCAGGCACAGCGGGTGCCACATCAGCCGGTTCAAGCGGTCCGTCTGGTCGAAGCGCTGCAGCAACTCGGTCACCGAGCAATCGTTGTACAACTGCCAGCCCATCGTCCGCATGGCGGTGGAAAAGCGCATCAGGGCCAGCTTGTCGGCGCGCTGCAAACCTTTGGCGCGCAGCAGGGCCCAGGCCAGGTGCAGCGGCGCGGGCAGGCGCGGCGCGATGAAATCCATGCCATCGGAGTTCGCCGGATAGCGCATCTGCAGGGGCAAAGTGAGGATCAGCTCTGCCGGGTCCTGGCCCGCGAGCTTGATCAGGCGCAAGGTTTCCGTGTACGCGCCCAGCAAGATATGCTGGCCGTTGTCGAGTACCGTGCAGTCTTGCCCAACCCCGCGTTCGACCCGGCGCGCGCGGCCGCCCAGGGTGCGCGCCGCCTCGTAGACGGTGACGGCATGGCCGGCGCGCGCCAGTTCCATGGCCGCCGCGCAGCCGGCCCAGCCGGCACCGATGACGGCGTAGCGTTGCTTCACGCTACTCTCAGCCACGAACCCAGGTCTTCCAGGCCAGCCACAGTTTGCGGATCGGCGTGAGCGAGATGCGCTGTTTCAACACGTGATAACCGTCGCGCTCAACTTCATTGAGTACCGTGCGATAGATGGCGGCCATGATCAGGCCCGGGCGCTGGGCGCGGCGGTCTTCGGCCGGCAGCAGGGCGAACGCTTCGTCATACGCCTTTTGCGCGCGCGCCACCTGGAAACGCATGAGGTTTTCAAAGGCTTCGCTGTGGCGCGCGTTCAGCAGGTCGGCCGCCGTCACATTGAACTGCTGCAATTCGCTGATCGGCAAATAGATGCGCCCCTTGCGCGCATCTTCGCCCACGTCGCGGATGATGTTGGTCAGCTGGAAGGCATGACCCAGTTTTTCCGCGTACAGCAGCGTTTCCGGGCGGGTCGCGCCGAAGATGCTGGCCGACAAGATGCCCACCACGCTGGCCACATGCCAGCAATAGCGGCTCATGGCCTGGTAATCGAGGTAGCGGGTCTGGTTCAAGTCCATTTCCATGCCGTCGATGATGGCCTGCAAATGCTTTTCTTCCAGTTGATACACGGCCAAGTGCGGCTCCAGCGCGCGCATCACGGGATGCGTGGGGAGACCCTCGTACATGGCCTTGACTTCCTTGCGCCACCAGACCAGCTTGGTGCGTGCCACGGCTTCGTCGGTGCAGTCATCGACCGTGTCATCGACTTCGCGGCAGAACGCGTACAGGGCCGTGATGGCCTTGCGGCGTTCGGCCGGCAGGAACAGGAAGCTGTAGTAGAAGCTGGAGCCGCTCTGGGCGGCCTTTTGTTGGCAGTATTCGTCGGGAGACATAGTCAAAAGAGCAAGGGTTGCAGATCGAAGCCGCTATTCTATCGTCTTACAGAGTGGGCGACGGGGGAAAAGCCGTTTTTACTTGCGTCTCTTGATGCAGGCTTTTGCGCGACATGCGCAGCGCGCGCCAGAAAATGATCAGCCAGTCGCGTTTCTCCAGCTTGGGGCGGCGCCGGAACACGTCGTAATTGACGGCTTCGATGGCTTCGAGGATGCGCAAGCCCCCTTGCACCACGAGACGCAGCTCCCAGCCGATGCGCCCGCGCAAACGCAGGGCCAGCGGCGCGCCGGACAGCATCAGGGCGCGCGTGCGGGCCACTTCGAAGCGCATCAGGGCGCTCCACTTGCCGTGCGCCTCGGGCCGCTCGAAGGCGGCTGCGGAGACGGCAAAGCGGGTCAAGTCTTCCATCGGCAGGTAGATGCGTTCCTTTTGCTGGTCGATGGCGACGTCTTGCAGGAAATTAATTAGTTGCAAAGCTGAACATATGGCATCGGAATCGCGTACATTCTGTTCATCGGCCGCACCGTACAGGTGCAGCATCAGCAGCCCCACGGGGTTGGCGGAGCGGGCGCAGTAGTCGAGCACGTCGTCGTAGCTGGCGTAGCGCGTCGTCTGCACATCCTGCTTGAAGGCCGACAACAGATCGTAAAACGGCTTCAGCGGCAGCTGGTGTTTGGCGATGACGGCGGCCAGGCGTTCGAACATGGCGGCATGCTCGCCAGCATGGCCTTCTTCGCGGGCGATGCGGCCCAGCGCCTCTTCGTAGGCGTGCAGCGAGGCCAGGCGTTCGGCCGGCGTGGCGTCGCCTTCATCGGCCAGGTCGTCGGCGCTGCGGGCGAAGGCATAGATGGCTTCGACGGCAGGCACCAGGCGGCGCGGCAGTAAAAATGATGCAACAGGAAAATTTTCGTAATGGTCTACAGGCATTGAACACGCTTCTCTAGTCTTGCGTTTGTCCGGCACCCCTGAAACGCTGGAATGTGGCGGACGTTGTACGGCTCAAGATTAATGACGCAAAAGTCACTAAAAACTTTTACGCACGATTATAATTAATAACCAGAAAGTCATTAGGGGAAGTCCTCCCTGTCATGATCCAGCTGATATTGTCACAAATTTAAGGATATCGCGTGCGAAAAAGTTTGGCTAGCCAGCTAAAAGTTTCCTCATGCAAAAATCCAACAGCCCGCATAGTAAAGGAAAATACCTTGTTTGCCCTGAAAACCCTGCGCCGCGAGACCGGCGCACCCGCGCTGCCCGCCCTGCGGCTGATTACCTCCGCCGCCCTGGCGCTGACCCTGGCGGCCTGTTCCAAGCCCGCCGTCAAAGTGGAAGACGTGCGCCCCGTGCGCGGGATCGTGTTGTCTAGCAGCAATGTTGACGTGAGTGCCGAGCTGGCGGGCGAGGTCGTGCCCCGCGTCGTGTCGCAGCTGGGTTTCCGCGTGGGCGGCAAGATCGTCGCGCGCAAGGTCGATGTGGGCGCCAGCGTGAAAATGGGGCAAGTGCTGATGCAGCTCGATCCCGTCGACTTGCAGCTGTCGCAGGCCCAGGCCAAGGCTTCGCTGGTCAGCGCGGAAACGAGCCGCGACCTGGCGCGCGCGGAATTGAAGCGCTACCAGGATTTGCGCGAGAAAAATTTCGTCAGCCAGGCCGTGCTCGATGGTAAAAATGCCACCTACAAGGCGGCGCAGGCGAACGTGGAAGCGGCGCAAGCCCTGTACCGTGGTCAGGCGAATCAGTCCGGCTATGCCAGCTTGCTGGCCGACGTCGATGGCGTCGTCACGCGCATCGAGGCGGAAGTGGGGCAGGTGGTGGCGCCCGGCGCGCCCGTGGTGCAAGTGGCGAAAAGCGGCGAGAAGGAAGTCGTGATCGGCATTCCCGAAGACAAGGTCGAGACCTTGCGCGGCGTCAAGGATGTGGTGGTGCGCCTGTGGGCCGACCCGAAGCAGGCGCTGCCGGGCAAGATACGCGAAGTGTCGCCCGTGGCCGATCCCGCCACGCGCACCTATATCGCCAAGGTCAGCATCCCGGACGCGCCGCAGGCGCGCCTGGGCATGACGGCCGTGGTGCAGTTCGCCTCGAAAACGGCCACGCCGCAGATCAAGGTGCCGCTGACGGCCCTGTTCAATGAAAAGTCGCAAAGCTCCGTGTGGGTGGTGGAAAACGGCGCCGTGAAGCTGGTGCCGGTGACGGTGGGCGGCGTGGCGGGCAATGAATTGCTGCTGACCTCGGGCGTGAAAGCGGGGCAGACGGTGGTCACGGCCGGCGTCAACCTGCTCAAGCCTGGGCAGAAAGTCTCGATCCTGGGCGCCGAACTGGCCAGCAAACCCGATGTCGCCGCGGCCGCCGTCAGCGTAGGGGCCGTCAAATGAAGGGCGGCTTCAATCTGTCGCGCTGGGCCCTCGAACACATTCCGCTGACGCGCTACCTGATGGCCGTGCTGCTGATCGGCGGCATGCTCAGCTATGCCAGCCTGGGCCAGGATGAAGATCCCCCGTTTACTTTCCGCGCCATGGTCTTGCAGGCATACTGGCCCGGCGCCACGGCGCTGCAGATGGCCGAGCAGGTGACGGACAAGCTGGAAAAGAAGCTGCAGGAAACACCGTACATCAATGAAATCACCAGTTATTCGAAACCCGGTGAAACATTGATCTTGCTGGAGCTGCGCGAATCGGCGCCGCCCAAGGAAACGGCGGCCGCCTGGTACCAGGTACGCAAGAAGATCGGCGACATCAAGGGCACCTTGCCGGCCGGCGTGGTGGGCCCGTTCTTCAATGACGAGTTCGGCGACACGTATGGTTCCATCTTCGCCCTGTCCGGCGACGGTTTCACCTACGCGGAAATGAAGGATTACGCGGACAAGGTGCGCCAGGAACTGCTGGCCGTGGGGCAGGTGTCGAAGGTGGAACTGTTCGGCGTGCAAGACGAAAAGATCAATATCATCTTTTCTCACAAGAAATTTGCCCAGCTGGGTATTCCTTTTGACGCCATCGTGCAGCAATTGTCCGAGCAAAACAGCATCAACGCCACGGGCGTGCTGGTGACGCCGACGGATAATCTGCAAGTGCGCGTGACGGGCGCCATGGTGACCGTCAAGGACCTGGAAAACCTGGAACTGCGCACCAACGGCACCACCTTCCGCCTCGGCGACTTTGCCACGGTGAAGCGCGAATTCGTCGATCCACCGAAGGACAAGATGCGTTTCAATGGCAAGGAAGTGATTGGCCTGGGCGTGTCGATGGAAAAGGGTGGCAACATCATTGACATGGGCAAGGCCTTGCAGGCGACGGTGACGCGCATGAAGAGTGAATTGCCGGTCGGCATAGAGCTGCAGCGCGTGTCGAACCAGCCGGAAGCCGTGTCCGCCTCCGTGGGCGAGTTCGTGCATACCCTGATCGAAGCCATTCTGATCGTGCTGGCCGTCAGCTTTGTCGCGCTGGGCTTGCATACAAAACCGCTGCGCATCGACGTGCGGCCCGGCCTGGTGGTGGCGCTGACCATCCCGCTGGTGCTGGCCGTTACGTTCCTGTTCATGCGCCTGCTCGACATCGACTTGCACAAGATCTCGCTGGGCGCCCTGATCATCGCGCTGGGCTTGCTGGTCGATGACGCCATCATCGCCGTCGAAATGATGGTGCGCAAGATGGAAGAGGGCATGTCGCGCTTTGACGCGGCCACCTTCGCCTACACGTCGACGGCCATGCCCATGCTGACGGGTACATTGATCACGGTGGCGGGCTTTTTGCCCATCGGCCTGGCCAAGTCGGCCGCCGGCGAATACACGTTCTCCCTGTTCTCCGTCAATGCGCTGGCCCTGATCATTTCGTGGGTGGTGGCCGTCGTCTTCACGCCTTACATCGGCTATGTCTTGCTGAAAGTGAAACCGCACGCGCACAACGACCATGAATTGTTCGATACGCCGAACTTCCGCCGCTTCCGCCGCGCCGTCACCTGGTGCGTGGAATGGCGCAAGACGACGATCGCCGCCACCCTGGCCATCTTTGCGCTGGGTATCTATGGTTTCAATTTTATCGAAAAGCAATTCTTTCCCGATTCCAGCCGCCCGGAACTGATGGTGGAACTGTGGTCGCCCGAGGGCACGACCTTTGCCGCGAATGAAAAGCAGGTGAAGAAATTCGAGGCTTTTGTGGGCAAGCTCGACGGCGTGGACAGCATCACCAGCTATGTGGGCACGGGCAGTCCCCGCTTCTACCTGCCGCTGGACCAGATCTTCCCGCAGACCAATGTATCGCAAGTGGTGATCCTGCCGAAGAGTCTGGCGGATCGCGAGCAGCTGCGCCAGAAGATCATCGATGTCTTCAAGAAGGATTTCCCGGAAGTGCGGGGCAGGGTAAAACTGTTGCCGAACGGCCCGCCGGTGCCGTATCCCGTGCAATTCCGTGTCACGGGGCCGGAAGTGGCGGGTGTGCGCGCCATCGCCGACCAGGTCAAGGACATCATGCGCGCCAATCCGAACACCCTGGGCGTCAACGATAACTGGAATGAGTCGGTGAAGGTGCTGCGCCTGGACCTGGACCAGGACAAGATGCGCGCGCTGGGCGTCACCTCGAAAACGGTGATGCAGGCGGCCAATACGATACTGTCGGGCACCGTCATCGGCCAGTTCCGCGAAGACAACAAGCTGATCGATATCCAGGTGCGCCAGCCGCTGGAGGAGCGGGCGACGATTTCCGTGCTGAATGACACGAATATTCCGACGGCAACGGGCAAGTCCGTGCCCATCTCGCAGCTGGCCCGCGTGCATTTCGTGTGGGAGCCGGGCGTGGTCTGGCGCGACAAGCGCGAATGGGCCATTACCGTGCAATCGGACGTGGTCGACGGTATCCAGGGCGCGACGGTCTCGACGCAGTTGGCGCCGCAGCTCGACGCTTTACGGGCCAAAATGCCGGACGGTTACCGCATCACCGTGAAGGGCGTGGCGGCCGACAGCGGCGAGGCGGAAGCGTCGATCGCGACCAACTTGCCGCTGGCCATCTTCATCATCTTCACCTTGCTGATGCTGCAGCTGCACAGTTTCTCGCGTTCCTTGCTGGTGTTCCTGACGGGGCCGCTGGGCGTGGCGGGCGCCGCGTTTGCCTTGCTGGCGCTGGGCCGGCCACTTGGTTTTGTGGCCAACCTGGGCATTATTGCGCTGTTCGGCATGATCATCCGCAACTCGGTGATCCTGGTCGATCAGATCGAGCAAGACATCAACGATGGCTCGGCGCCATGGGACGCCATCATCGACTCGGCCGTGCGCCGCTGCCGTCCCATCGTGCTGACGGCCGCCGCCGCCGCGCTGGCCATGATTCCCCTGTCGCGCTCCGTTTTCTGGGGTCCGATGGCGGTGGCCATCATGGGCGGCCTGATCCTCGCGACGGCGTTAACTTTACTGTTCCTGCCGGCGCTGTATGCGGCCTGGTTCCGGGTCAAGAAGCCGGAGCCGGCGACGGCAAAAGAGGGCTAGAAATCGGCATCAAGGTGTCGGCATAAAAAAGGCGGCATTCCTCTGGGAAATCCAGTAGAATGCCGCCTTTGCTTTACCGAGGGCTTGCTTGATCAGTCCACGGTAGCCAGATCGCTCCCGAGTTGTTAAAATCAGGGGAGCAAGTAGTACAAAGTAGTACAAAATGCGGATGTGGTGGAATTGGTAGACACGCTGGTCTTAGAAGCCAGTGCTTCGGCTTGGGAGTTCGAGTCTCCCCATCCGCACCAATCCGGGTTGCTCCAGCCCGGACGTGCAGCACCATCAAGATTTTCCCTGAATTCGTATTTTTCAACCCAAAGCCCCCAGTGCGGCCAGTTGCCGGCTCGATAGTTGCACCATCTGCGCAACCAGCGCCTGCGCCTGCGGGTAGCCAGTGTTTCCCATCAGCGTTTCATCCTCGCTCAGCGGCCACAGTGCCTGCATGATGCGTTGCCGCGCCTGCGGCCAGTCGTGCTCCTGCGTCGGGGGCAATGGCGGCAGTTCCCTGTCCAGCATGTGCAGTGCCTGCCGCGTCATCGCCAACTCTTGCTGCGCCTGCAAGCCCAGCGTGTCGTTACGCGGTGGCGGCTGCTGCGCCAGATAAGTATCGAGCTTGCGGCTCTGGCGCTCGTACAGGTCGAGCAGCAGGTGCAGGGTGGCGCCGCTGGGCCGCCGTTGCGTGTCGAGCGCGTCGAGCACATCGAGCAGCCAGTGCGTCATCTGCCGCCCCGCCAATCCCAACTCCGGCCAGGTAGTGCTGTGCAATTGCTCGCCCAGGTAGCGGGCGCGGTCGATGGCGCGCCCGCTGCCGCTCATGTGCTGGCCGATGGGGCCGTATTGGGGCGCCAGCACCGCTTCCTGCTGCTCGGCCAGCAGGCACAGCAAGGCCAGGTGGACGTACACGTGAAAGGCGGCCAGGGTGCGGTGGGCATCCCAGTAGTGATTGCCGTCATCATCGGGCGCATTCCACAGCGAGCAGACCCTGGCGCCGTCGTCGCGCGCATAGTCGGGCGCCAGCAGGCTGTGGCCGTGGCGGAAGTCGTACAGTTTCTGGTGCAGCGACTCGTGCAACAAGTGCTCGGCCAGCCACCAGGGGTTGCCGATCAGTTCCTGGTTCAGGAACACGCTGCCATTGACGCGAAATTGCGAACTCGACGCCTTGCCGCGCCACGTGCCCAGCTTGGGAAACAGGGCGATTAGTTGTACATGAGAAAGCGCGCTGGCCGTCAGGCGGGGCAGCAGGGTTTCCAGCAGCCGCAGGCCCCGGCGCAGCAGGGCCCGTTCCTGCGGCGTAGGGGTGGCCAGCGGCGCGCCGTAGTTATCTTCCATCACGGCAAGAAAAGCGCGCGCATACGGCGTGCCTTCCTGCCAGGCATGCCAGATATACGTGTCCTGGTCCTGCAGGCTGCCTTCGTCGTGCAGCCGCGCCATGGGCGGCAAATGGGCCGCCAGCGGGCCGCCGGGCAAGTCCGCGCGCAGGTGCTCGCCCGCCGCCCGGAACAGCGCCGCGCATTGCGGCAAAGGCAAGCCGTATTCGTCGCCCAGCTGCAACTGGCGCATGGCGTGCTGGACGGCGCAGCGCAGCACCGTGTCGCCCAGCAACTGGTGCTGGCGCGCGGGTGGTGCCGCATCCAGCAGCGTGGCCAGGCTTTCCGCCTCGGGCAGGGCGCCACCGAGCTTGTGCAGCCGCCGCCGGTAGGCGACGGCCAGCTGGTCGCGGATATAGTTGCTGTCACCAAAGGCACGGTGGGTCACCAGTGCCGTTTCCACGGTGGCCAGCACGTCCGCATCCGGTGGCGCGGCACGCACGGCAAGCGCAGTAAGCGCAGCCATTGCCGGATCAGGCGGCGGTGGGGTGGTCGTGGTCGTGATGACCGTCTCCCTGCATGCGCAATTCCATTTCATCGACTTCCGTCTGGATTTTTTGCAGGTCGTCATCGCTTACGCCGTCGAGCAGGCGGCTGAGGACCATTTGCAGCTTGGCTTTGGCGTTGCTGGAACCGCCGGGTGCGCTATCGCTCATGATATTTTCTCCATTAAATTCACTTGGAGAGGCGCGCGGCGGCTTAGGTTTGCCTGAAAAATGGCCAAATTGAGCTAAATCAAAGGTTTTTTGACTGAAATCTTCGTCAAGAGCGCATTTCTTTGTTTCGGACGGAGCGACAGTTCGCATATACTAATGAACGAAGCAGGCTGGAAAGCCTGTCTCTGGCGAAATAAGGAATGCCGGGGCAAGAGTAAAGACAGGGCAACCCAGGCTGTGGCGATTCATTCGCCACCGCTGGCATCCTCTGTGGCCGGGCTGTAAGGCCAGCCACTTTCCCGAAGTCCTTTGTTATAATGCCACGCTTTACCGAATGATGGCCTGCCTTGCATTTACTTGGAAGCAAGGCTGGACGCTCGGAGCCCTGTCGCGGTACTGGAAGCGGCGGATTGTTTGGTGCCTGGTGCGGGTTTTTCCCTCAGCCGGGTAGACCAGGTCCATCGTCCTGTTTTCAGTACTTTTACAGATGAATATGCGAGCGAGTGAAGCTGGACCCATGTCTTGCCGTCAGCGATGGCGCAAGGGGTCGGGTCTTCTTTTCTCGCACCAACAGTGTTTATTTTTTGGACGATTTTTTACATGGCAACTGCAGTCGAAACCTTGGGCAAACTCGAACGTCGTATCACGATCTCCTTCCCGCTGACGGACGTCCGCACGGAAGTTGAGAAGCGCCTGAAAGTGCAAGCCCGTACGGCTAAGGCACCGGGCTTCCGTCCGGGCAAAGTGCCGTTGAAAATGGTCGCAGCACAATACGGCTACCAAATTGAATCCGAAGTGCTGAACGACAAAGTCGGCCGCGCGTTCAACGACGCCGCCAACGAAAACAATCTGCGCGTGGCCGGTTTCCCGAACATCGTGCCGAAAGAAGAAGCAGCCGAAGGCCAGCTGGCTTTCGATGCAACGTTCGAAGTGTATCCGGAAGTCGTCATCGGCGACCTGACGGCCGTTGAAATCGAAACCGTGCAAGCCGAAGTGTCGGAAGCCGAAATCGACAAGACCATCGATATCCTGCGCAAGCAGCGCGTGCACTTCCACACCAAGGGCGAAGCTGGCGAACACGGCGACGGCGGTGAGCCGATCGCTGCCAACGGCGACCGCGTGACCGTCGACTTCGTCGGCTCGATCGACGGCGTTGAATTCCCAGGCGGCAAAGCTGAAGGCTACGCTTTCGTGCTGGGCGAAGGCCGCATGCTGCCAGAATTCGAAGCAGCGACGCTGGGCCTGAAAGTGGGCGAGTCCAAGACTTTCCCATTGTCGTTCCCTGAGGACTACCATGGCAAGGACGTGGCCGGCAAAACCGCTTCGTTCACCATCACCCTGCAAAAGCTGGAATGGGCGCACCTGCCGGAAGTCGATGCTGAATTCGCCAAATCGCTGGGCGTTGCCGATGGCGACCTGGCCAAAATGCGCGAAGACATCAAAGTCAACCTGCAGCGCGAAGTCGCTGGCCGCGTGAAAGCGCGCAACAAGGAAGCCGTCATGGACGCGCTGATCAAAGTTGCTGAGCTGGAAGTGCCAAAAACCCTGATCGCTCAGGATTCCGAGCGTCTGGCCGAAATGACCCGTCAAGACATGGCGCAGCGCGGCATGAACGTCAAGGACGTGCCTTTCCCAGCAGAACTGTTCGCGGAAAAAGCCGAGCGTCGCGTACGCCTGGGCCTGATCCTGTCGCAACTGGTGGGCGACAACAACCTGCAAGCGACGCCTGAGCAAGTCAAGGCGCAGATCGAAGACTTCGCCCAAAGCTATGAAGATCCACGCGAAGTGCTGAAGTACTACTACAGCGACCGTCGTCGTCTGGGTGAGATCGAAGCCCTTGTATTGGAAGAAAACGTCGTCACTTACGTGTTGGGCCTGTCGAAAGTCACGACGAAAGCAGTTGCTTTCGACGAACTGATGGGAAGCAACGCACAAGCGTAAACCAGTTGGTATCCGGACGCCGCTCCCGGCCGCAAGGCCGAGGCGGCGCCCTCTAACTGCTTCACAAGGAAATGAAATGACAGGTATGAACCGTAATCCGGCGCTGGACACAGAGATGCTCGGCCTGGTGCCGATGGTGGTGGAACAAAGCGGTCGCGGCGAGCGCTCGTATGATATTTACTCGCGCCTGCTGAAGGAACGCTTGATTTTCATGGTCGGCCCGGTCAATGACCAGATGGCCAACCTGGTTGTCGCCCAGCTGCTGTTCCTGGAAAGCGAAAATCCGGAAAAGGAAATCTCGCTCTACATCAACTCGCCAGGTGGTTCGGTCTCGGCCGGCATGGCCATCTACGACACCATGCAGTTCATCAAGCCGGACGTCTCGACCCTGTGCACGGGCATGGCTGCCTCGATGGGCGCTTTCCTGCTGGCCGCTGGCGCCAAGGGCAAGCGTTTCTCGCTGCCGAACTCGCGCATCATGATTCACCAGCCGTCCGGTGGTTCGCAAGGCATGGCGTCCGACATCGAGATCCAGGCGAAGGAAATCCTTTACCTGCGCACCCGCTTGAACGGCATCATGGCCGAGCGCACGGGCCAGACGATCGAACAGATCGCCAAGGATACCGACCGCGACCGTTTCATGTCCGCCGACGAGGCCGTTGAGTATGGTTTGATCGACAAAGTGTTGACTAGCCGCGCTTGATGAGCCCCTACCGGTATTGCTAAGCAAGTAAGTAAACGCCCGGGCGATCAAACGTTCGGGCGTTTCGCTTTTATTTCGGGTAGCATGGAGCTTGTGCACGTTGTTGACTTGCGCCATGGGTGGCTGCCTTTGCCGGCAACTACCGCACTCCGGCTTGCGATTTTGCAATATTGTTAATGCAGTTCCAACCAAAATGCCTTATGTCAGACAAAAAATCCTCTAGCGGCGAAAAATTACTGTATTGCTCGTTCTGCGGCAAAAGCCAGCACGAGGTGAAGAAACTCATCGCCGGCCCGTCCGTGTTCATTTGCGACGAGTGCATCGACCTGTGCAACGACATCATCCGTGATGAAACGTCGAGCATCGAGACGGTGACCGGTACCAAATCCGACCTGCCGACGCCGCAAGAAATTGCCGCCTTGCTCGATCAGTACGTGATCGGCCAGCAGACTGCCAAGCGCATCCTGTCGGTGGCGGTGTACAACCATTACAAGCGCCTCAAGCACCTGGGCAAGAAAGACGACATCGAACTGGCCAAGAGCAACATCTTGCTGGTCGGTCCTACCGGCTCGGGCAAGACCCTGCTGGCACAGACCCTGGCGCGCATGCTCAACGTGCCGTTCGTGATCGCCGACGCCACCACCCTGACCGAAGCCGGTTACGTGGGTGAAGACGTGGAAAACATCATCCAGAAGCTGCTGCAAAGCTGCAACTATGACGTCGAGAAAGCCCAGCGCGGCATCGTCTACATCGATGAGATCGACAAGATTTCGCGCAAGTCCGACAATCCGTCCATCACGCGCGACGTGTCGGGCGAGGGCGTGCAGCAAGCCTTGTTGAAACTCATCGAAGGCACCATGGCTTCCGTGCCGCCACAAGGCGGCCGCAAGCACCCGAACCAGGATTTCGTGCAGATCGACACGACCAACATCATGTTCATCTGCGGCGGCGCCTTCGACGGCCTGTCGAAAGTGATCGCCAACCGTTCCGAAAAGAGCGGCATCGGCTTCTCGGCTACCGTGCGCAGCAAGTCGCAAAGCTCGGCCAGCGAACTGATGTTGCAAGCGGAACCGGAAGATCTGGTCAAGTTCGGCCTGATCCCGGAACTGGTCGGTCGTCTGCCCGTCATCGCCACCCTGGCGGAATTGACGGAAGAGGCGCTGATCCAGATCCTGGTCGAGCCGAAGAATGCGCTGATCAAGCAGTATTCGAAGCTGCTCGAGATGGAAGGCGCGGAACTGGAGATTCGTCCGGCCGCCCTGCATGCGATCGCCAAGAAGGCGCTGGCGCGCAAGACCGGTGCCCGTGGCCTGCGTTCCATCCTGGAACATGCTTTGCTGGACGTCATGTACGAACTGCCGAGCGAACAAAATGTGGTGAAGGTCGTCATCGACGAAAATACCATCACCAGTGGCGCCAAACCTTTGTTGATTTATCAAGAGACTGCCAAGGCCTCCGGAGAAAATTGATTACTGCCGAGACAAATGCATAAAAAGGGTTTTGATTCCTTAATGCATGGCAGTACAATTTAAATCAATGAGTGCAGGCTTCAATCGGAAAGCCACTCGCGGCGCTTAGCTGCGTGTGGCTTTTTTACTGTGAAAACTGCATTTGTTACAGTCATGCGGGTGTGTTTTGCGAAATAGACAAAAAAATGTTTGTTTCACAGAATTATTTATTCTCGCCGGTCTTGTGTTTTGGCAGCGAGCGCCAACATCGTAAACACGCTTTCTATAAGGTACGCCATGACAACTTCCAAATTAACTGAGCAAACTCAACTGCCGTTATTGCCGTTGCGGGATGTCGTCGTTTTCCCGCATATGGTGATACCGCTGTTCGTTGGCCGTCCAAAGTCGATCAAGGCGCTGGAAGCTGCGATGGAGCAGGGCAAGAGCATCATGCTTGCCGCTCAAAAAGCAGCCGCGAAGGACGAGCCGTCCCCTTCGGATATCTATGAAATTGGCTGTGTCGCCAATATTCTGCAAATGCTGAAGCTGCCCGATGGCACCGTCAAGGTGCTGGTCGAAGGCGCGCAGCGTGCCCGTATCAACCACATCAGCGATGCGCCGACGCACTTCATCGCCGACCTGACGCCGCTCGAGTCCGAGCCGGGCGACGAGTCGGAAGTCGAAGCCATGCGCCGCGCGATCGTGCAGCAGTTCGACCAGTACGTCAAACTGAACAAAAAGATTCCACCGGAAATCCTGGCATCGCTGTCGGGCATCGATGACGCCGGCCGCCTGGCCGACACGGTGGCCGCGCATCTGCCCCTGAAGCTGGAGCAAAAACAAGTCATCCTGGAAATTTTCAGCGTGGCCAAGCGCCTCGAACATCTGTTGGGTCAGCTCGAAGGCGAGCTCGACATCTTGCAGGTGGAAAAGCGCATCCGCGGTCGCGTCAAGCGCCAGATGGAAAAATCGCAGCGCGAGTATTACCTGAACGAGCAAGTCAAGGCGATCCAGAAAGAACTGGGCGAGGGCGAAGATGGTGCCGACCTCGACGAGCTGGAGAAAAAAGTCGCTTCGGCAAAAATGCCGAAGGAAGCGCTCGACAAGGCGACCAACGAACTGAAAAAGCTCAAGCTGATGTCGCCGATGTCGGCCGAAGCCACCGTCGTGCGCAACTACATCGACACCCTCGTCAACTTGCCTTGGAAAAAGAAATCCAAGGTCAATAACGACCTGGCGAATGCGGAAAAAGTGCTCGAGGGCGACCACTACGGCCTCGACAAGGTCAAGGAACGCATCCTGGAATACCTCGCGGTGCAACAGCGCGTCGACAAGCTGAAAGCGCCTATCCTGTGCTTCGTCGGTCCTCCGGGCGTGGGCAAGACCTCGCTGGGCCAGTCCATCGCCCGCGCCACGAACCGCAAGTTCGTGCGCATGGCCCTGGGCGGCGTGCGCGACGAAGCCGAGATCCGCGGCCACCGCCGTACCTACATCGGCTCGATGCCGGGCAAGATTTTGCAATCGCTGTCGAAGGTCGGCGTGCGCAATCCTCTGTTCCTGCTCGATGAAGTCGACAAGATGGGCGCCGATTTCCGTGGCGATCCGTCGTCGGCCCTGCTGGAAGTGTTAGACCCGGAACAGAACCACACGTTCTCCGACCATTACATCGAAGTCGATTTCGACCTCTCGGACGTGATGTTCGTGGCCACGTCGAACTCGTACAATATTCCGCCAGCCTTGCTTGACCGCATGGAAGTGATCCGTCTGTCCGGTTACACGGAAGATGAAAAGACCAGCATCGCGCAGCGTTATCTGCTGCCGAAGCAGATCAAGAACAATGGCTTGAAGGAAGAGGAAATCTCGGTGGCCGAGTCGGCCTTGCGCGACATCATCCGCTACTACACGCGGGAAGCCGGTGTGCGTTCGCTCGAGCGTGAAGTGTCGAAGATCTGCCGCAAGGTGGTCAAGATGCTGCTGCTGAAGAAATCCGACAAGAAAGTCATCGTCAACTCGAAGAACCTGGATAAATTCCTCGGCGTGCGCCGCTATGATTTCGGTGTCGCAGAGAAAGAAAACCAGGTGGGCCAGGTGGTCGGTCTGGCATGGACGGAAGTGGGCGGCGATCTGCTGACCATCGAAGCCGTGTCGATGCCGGGCAAGGGCGGCATCATCCGCACGGGTACCCTGGGCGACGTCATGAAAGAGTCGATCGAGGCCGCCCGCACGGTGGTGCGCAGCCGGGCGCAGCGCCTGGGCATCAAGGCGGACGTGTTCGAGAAGAGCGACATCCACATCCACGTGCCGGAAGGCGCGACACCGAAGGACGGCCCTTCGGCTGGCGCGGCCATGACGGTGGCGATGGTGTCGGTCTTCACGGGCATCCCCGTGCGCGCCGACGTGGCGATGACGGGCGAGATCACCTTGCGCGGCGAAGTGTTGCCGATCGGCGGCCTGAAAGAGAAGCTGCTGGCGGCCCATCGCGGCGGCATCAAGACGGTCCTGATTCCAGAGCAGAATGTGAAAGACCTGGCCGAAATTCCGGACAACGTCAAGAACAAGCTGGAGATCGTGCCCGTGCGCTGGATCGACAAAGTGCTGGAAATCGCGCTTGAACGCATGCCTGAACCATTGGTGGAAGTCGCTGCGGTGGAGGCTGTCACGGCTGCCGCGGCCAAGCCTGACGCGGCTGGCGAGGTGGTAAAACACTAACGTTTTACCCCTGTTTTCCCCAAACAAGCGCTTTTAGAGCGCTTGTTTTATATTGAAACGTGAATTGCGCCCCCAAAGCGCTTGACACATATACAGTGTGGCTTGTTTAATACGCCTGCACATTTTTTTCGCCGGACAGCTGTGGTGCCAAAAGTGCCGCAACGATACGGTAATCGTTTTATACCTTTGTAATTGGGGATGCTAGTGAACAAGACTGAATTGATCGACCACATTGCTGAAAAAGCTGACCTTTCCAAAGCCGCCGCTGCGCGCGCACTCGACGCTGTTATCGGCGGCGTGACGGAAACTTTGAAAAACAACGACAGCGTGACGCTGGTTGGTTTTGGCACTTTCTCGGTCAGCGAACGCGCTGAGCGTACCGGCCGCAATCCGCGTACCAAAGAAGCGATCACGATCGAAGCAGCAAAAGTTCCAAAATTTAAAGCTGGTAAAGCTTTGAAGGATGCTGTAAACTAACGGACTTCGGTGAGGTGACAATCACCGGAAACATTTGGCGGCGCTTTCGGGTGCCGCGATTTCAGGGTTGAAGTTCTGCGAATCGCAACCTTGAATACAAATGCAAGCAGTACTGTGTATTTTTCGGAGTGGTAGTTCAGTTGGTTAGAATGCCGGCCTGTCACGTCGGAGGTCGCGGGTTCGAGTCCCGTCCGCTCCGCCAAAAAAATACGCTCTTAAGGAGTGGTAGTTCAGTTGGTTAGAATACCGGCCTGTCACGTCGGGGGTCGCGGGTTCGAGTCCCGTCCGCTCCGCCAGAATATAGAAGCCCGCGCTGCTGAATAAGTAGCGCGGGTTTTTCTTTTCCAGCGCCAGATTATCTCGGCGCGCCTGTTTTTAAAATCCCGTCCTGCCATGTTGAATAAAAAAGCCTGCGTTTAAATCGGCTTTAAGCTGCGTCCGGTTAAATGCGTGAGCCCGGCGCCTTGCCGTCCACGCGACGCCAGGGCAGGGCGCGCGCCCTGATTTACTCTTGCTATAGCGCTATGGGCATTGTAGAATCAGGAGATAATGGCTTGGGCGTCAGAATCCTGCTTTAGTTCCAGCGCCAAGTTGTTGAATCTAAAGGGGAAGTGGACATCTGTCCCGTCCATTCCGCCGAAGAAATCAAGGCGAACGCATGTTCGCCTTTTTTTATAGTGATCCACTCATCCCGAATTGGCTGACCATGTTTGAATTTATTCGTACCCATCGACGCTTGATGCAGTTTCTCTTGATGCTGGTCATCGTCCCGTCTTTTGCACTGGTCGGTATCAGCGGCTACCAAAGCTTCGGCGACGGCGCGAACACCATCGCCAAGGTCGGCGACCAGGTCGTTACGCAGCAGCAATATGAAGAAGCGCAACGCCAGCAGATCGACCGCTACCGCCAGATGATGGGCGAGCAGTTCGACCAGAAAATGTTTGACACGCCGGAAGCGCGCCAGAGCATCCTCGACAACCTGATCGCCGAGCGCGCCGTGGCCGCCGAAGTGGGCCGTAGCCACCTGGTCATCAGCGATGCCGTGCTGCAAAAGGAAGTGCTGGAAATCCCAGGCCTGACCTTGCCGGACGGTAAATTCGACCTGGAACGCTACAAGGCCATGCTGGCCGCGCAAGGCATGACGCCGCAGATGTACGATGCGCGCCGCCGCAGCGATATGGCCCTGCAGCAACTGGCCGGCGCCGTGCAAGGCACCGCCTTCGCGCCGAGCACCGTCTCCAAGCGCCTGTCCGACATCACCTCGGAAGAGCGTGAAGTGCAGGAACTGCTGTTGCCGATCGCCCAGTACGTGTCGGAAGTCAAAGTGACGGACGCCATGATCAAGGCTTTCTATGACAAGAACAGCAAGTTCTTCGAAATCCCGGAACAAGCGAAGATCGAATACGTCGTGCTGGACGACAGCGCCGCCGGCGAGCAAGTCGACGTCACCGAAGCTGACGTCACCGGCTACTACGCGAAGAACCAGAAAGCCTACACGACGCCAGAAGCGCGCCAGGCCAGCCACATCCTCGTCGCCGTCAAGAAAGACGCCCCGGCCGCCGACAAGGCAGCCGCCAAGGCCAAGGCTGAAGCCATCCTGGCTGACGTGCGCAAAACGCCTGCCAGCTTTGCCGCCGTGGCGAAAGCCAAGTCGGAAGATCCAGCCTCCGCCGAACAGGGTGGCGACCTGGGCGTGATTGGCAAGGATGGCTTGCCAGCACCACTGCTGAGCGCGGTAAGCAAGCTCAAGCAAGGCGAAATCAGCGATGTCGTCGCTTCCGATTTCGGCTACCACATCCTGACCGTCACCTCGCTCAAGCCACAGCACGTCAAGGCACTCGATGAAGTACGCGGCGAAATCACGGCCGACTTGCGCAAGCAATTTGCTGCCAAGAAATACTCGGAAATGGCGGAAACGTTCACCAACACGGTCTACGAGCAATCGGACAGCTTGAAACCGGTGGCCGACAAGCTGAA
The DNA here is from genome assembly GCF_019443505.1 of Janthinobacterium sp. PAMC25594. Classification (NCBI taxonomy): domain Bacteria; kingdom Pseudomonadati; phylum Pseudomonadota; class Betaproteobacteria; order Burkholderiales; family Oxalobacteraceae; genus Janthinobacterium; species Janthinobacterium sp. PAMC25594. The sequence goes on along the minus strand of NZ_CP080377.1, from coordinate 751,331 downwards.
ACTGAAAGTGGAAACCGTCGCCAACCTGTCGCGCACGCCGTCGCCGGCACTGGGCAAGGCGCCGTTCAACAACGCCAAGTTTCTGACCGCCATCTTCTCGAACGATTCGTTGAAAGACAAGCGCAACACGGAAGCCGTCACCGTCGCACCGAACGTGCTGATCGCCGGTCGCGTGGTGGAGTTCAAACCAGCAAGCAAGCGTCCGCTGGCCGAAGTCGAAGCGATGATCCGTCAGCGCGTGACGATGGAAGAAGCGGAAAAGCTGGCCAAGAAAGCGGGCGAAGCCAAGCTGGCCGCCTTGAAGGCTTCCGGTGACGCCAGCGGTTTCGGCGCCGCGCAATGGGTGTCGCGCAGCAAGCTCGACGGCATCAACCGCGCCGCCATCGCGCAAGTCATGAAAGCCGACACGAGCAAGCTGCCAGCGTACGTGGGCGTGGACTTGCCAGCCCTGGGCTACGGCATCTACCGCATCGCCAAGGTGCAGCAGCCGGCACAAGTGGACGCGGCACGCCGCCAGCAAGAGAAAGACCAGATCAGCGGCATCCTGGCGCAACAGGAAATGTACGATTACGTCGAGTACCTGAAAGCCAAGGCCAAGGTGAAGATCGTCAAGCCGGTGACCGCGCCAGCGGCCCCAGCGTCAGCACCGTAAGATTTAGTTTCCACGCATAAAAAGAGCCGCTCCCAGAGCGGCTATTTTTTTGTCTGCAGAATCTCTGCTTTACTTGGCGTTCAGCAACGGCGCCAGTTGCGGCCAGATGTTTTTCAGGATGGTCGGGTGCGCCTTGGCATTCGGGTGCATGCGGTCGGCCTGGAATAGCTGCGGCTGGTCGGCGATGCCTTCGAACATGAAGGGCACCAGCGGCGCCTTCCATTCCTTCGCCAGCTTGCCGTACACGCCATAAAACTGCTCGCCATAGGCGCGGCCATAGTTGGGTGGCATGCGCATGCCCACCAGCACCACCTGCGCGCCCGTTTTTTTGGCCGCTTCCCCCATGGCGCGCAGATTCGCTTCGGCGGCGGCCACGGGCAAGCCGCGCAAACCGTCGTTGGCGCCCAGTTCGATCAGGACCACGTCGGGCTGGTGCCTGGCCAGCAGGGCGGGCAGGCGCGCGCGGCCGCCGCTGGTGGTCTCGCCGCTGATGCTGGCGTTGACGATGCGCGTGTCATTCTTTTGCGCGGCCAGTCGCTGTTCCAGCAGCGCCACCCATCCAGTACCGCGTGCCAGGCCATATTCGGCCGAGAGGCTGTCGCCAAGCACCAGCAGCGTTTTTGGTGCAGAATAGGCGTTCGTCATGCCTGACACCAGGAGCAGGGCTGCCGCAGGAAGCAAGGACAGAGTGCGCCGCCGCAACGGATTGTCGCCCTGGATACTTATTTGTTCACGAAATTTTTTAAGATAGATCAGCATGCCCGAATTCCCTAAAGCGACTTCCACCAGTTTTCTTCCATCAGACGCGGCGGCCCAGCGGCCCGCCGCACTCAATAGTCAAAACAGCCAAAATGCCCGGCCGGCCATCGAAGTGGTCCAGCTGGCCAAGCGCGTACCTGATGCCGATGGTGAGCTGACCATCCTGCATCAAGTCGATTTTACCGTGCAAACGGCGGAGACGCTGGCCATCGTCGGCGCCTCCGGTTCCGGCAAGTCGACTTTGTTAGGCCTGCTGGCCGGCCTGGATACCCCCAGCGGGGGCAAGGTCATCCTTGACGGCACGGATATCTTTGCCCTCGATGAAGACGGACGCGCCGGTTTCCGCAAGGAAAAGCTCGGTTTCGTGTTCCAATCGTTCCAGCTGCTGGCCCACCTGACGGCGCTGGAAAACGTCATGCTGCCGCTGGAATTACGCGGTGACCCGGACGCGAAGGAAAAGGCGCAAGCCATGCTGGGCAGGGTCAACCTGGGCAGCCGCCTGAAACACTATCCGAAATACCTGTCCGGCGGCGAGCAGCAGCGCGTGGCCCTGGCCCGCGCGTTTGTCACGGAACCGCCGCTGCTGTTCGCCGACGAGCCGACGGGCAGCCTGGACGCCGCCACCGGGGAGGCCGTGATCCAGCTGATGTTCGAGCTGAACCGCGAACGGGGCTCGACCCTGGTGCTGGTCACGCACGACAGCTCGATCGCGGCCCGCTGCGGCCGCACCATCACGATAGCGGCGGGCAGGCTGGTGTGATTGCTGCTGGTGTTTGTCGGATTACGCGCTGCGCGCTAATCCGACCTACCCGACCTACCCGACCTCCGGGCCGTAGGTTGGATTAGCGCAGCGTAATCCAACACCACCGCACCGCATGCCTATGCCGACAAGGCATTGATCAACCTGCGTATCGCCGGGATCAATTCCCCCGCCGTCAGCCCGATGGGACCGCTGCCAGCGGCCACCAGCGCGTCGGCCGCCGCGCCATGCAGCCAGACGGCGCCGAGCGCCGCTTCCCACTCGGGCCAGCCCTGCGCCAGCAGGCTGCCGCACAGGCCTGACAACACGTCGCCCGTGCCTGCCGTCGCCAGCGCGGGGCTGCCCGTGTTGTTGACCACCACGCTGCCATCCTGCGCGGCGATCACCGTGCCCGAGCCTTTCAATACGACGATGACGCCCAGCTGCGCCGCCAGCTGGCGCGCTGCGCCCAGGCGGTCGGCCTGCACCTCGGCCACCGTCAGGTCGAGCAGGCGCGCCGCTTCCAGCGGATGCGGCGTCAAGATCGTCGCGCCCGCGCCCGTGCGCACGGCCAGCGCCGATTGCAGTTCCGGTTCGGCCGCCATCAGGTTCAGCGCGTCCGCGTCGAGCAGCAGCGGGCTGTCGCTCTCGAACGTGCGCTGCAGCAGTTCCACCGTATCGACGTCGTCGCCGAGGCCCGGTCCCGCCACCAGCGCGGCAAAGTGCAGGCCCGAGAAATCCACGTCCTGGGCGCGGCGGCACATCAGTTCCGGCTGGCCGCTGTCAAACGCGGGCGGCGTGTCGGGAAAGGCGATATACACTCTTCCCGCGCCCGCGTGCAGGGCCGTGCGCGCCGCCAGGATGGGCGCGCCCGCCATGCCTTGCGCGCCGCCGATGATGGCCACGCTGCCGTAGCTGCCCTTGTGCGTGTTTTGCTGGCGCGGCTGCAGCTGGCGGGCGAACAGGTGCAGTCCGCCCAGCTGGGCGTTGGCGGGCGGCAGCAGGGCAGGGTCGATGGCCAGCGCCGCCACTTCCACCTCGCCCGCATAGTCGCGGCCATTCGCCGTGTGCAGGCCCGGTTTGTCGCCGAGGAAGGTGAGCGTATGCGTGGCGCGGATGGCGACGCCGTCGATGGCGCCCGTGTCCGCGTGCAGGCCGCTGGGCACGTCGAGCGCCAGTACGGGGCATGCCAGGTTGTTGACCAGCTGCGCCATGTCGCGGCATTCGCCGTCCAGGGGGCGCGACGCGCCGATGCCGAACAGGCCGTCGATGACCAGGTGCCATGGCGCCGCGCCCACCGCCGCCGACGCCATGGAGTTGGCCGCTTCCAGCAAGCGCGCGGCGCTGTTGCGCGCGCGGCTCAGCGCCTGTTCGCGCTCGGGCGATGTGGCAGGCGCCTCGGGCGCCAGCCAGACGAGTACTTCGAGGCCGCTGCCGGCCAGATGGGCGGCCGCTTCCAGCGCATCGCCGCCGTTGTCGCCAGGGCCGGCCAGCACCAGCACGCGCCGGTGGCCCGCGTCGTCGCCGTCTTCCGCAGCGTGCAGCAGCTTCAGGGCGGTGCTGGCGGCGGCCTGGCCCGCGCGCTGCATCAGCAGCCCTTGCGGCAGGTCGCGCATGGCGGCTTGTTCGATGGCGCGCAGTTCGGCGATGGAATACAGGGGAAGGGCGGTGCTGGCAAAGTCGGTCGGGGTCATGGGGCGTTCCATTTATTGATATGCCTTCAACATACGGCCGATCCACGCGGAAGGCAAGGCGCGCACGCCTGAAACGCGCCCCTGTTTGGCAGCTACAATAGCCATCTCACATAAGTACGGGGGCAGGACGATGGACTGGCAATTCTGGATCGACCGGGGCGGCACTTTTACGGACATCGTGGCGCGCCGTCCTGACGGCAGCCTGGCCACACACAAGCTGCTGTCGGAGAACCCGGGCCAGTACCGCGACGCGGCGCTGGCCGGCATGCGCCAGCTGATGGGCCTTGCCTCCGATGCGCCGCTGCCCGTGGAACAGGTGGGCGCCATCAAGATGGGCACGACGGTGGCCACCAATGCGCTGCTCGAACGCAAGGGCGAACCGACCGTGCTGGCCATCACGCGCGGTTTTCGCGACGCCTTGCGCATCGCCTACCAGAACCGCCCGCAGCTGTTTGCGCGCCAGATCATCTTGCCGGAACTGCTGTATGGCGACGTGATCGACATCGATGAAAGAGTGGGCGCCCACGGCGAGGTGGTTACGCCGCTCGATGAAGTAGCTGCCAGCGCCGCGCTGGAACAGGCTTATGCGCGCGGCGTGCGCGCCATCGCCGTCGTGCTGATGCACGGCTACCGCTACCACGCGCACGAGGCGCGGGTGGCGCAGCTGGCGCGCGAGGCCGGTTTTACGCAGGTGTCCGTGTCGCACGAGGTCAGCCCCATGATGAAACTGGTGGCGCGCGGCGACACCACTGTGGTCGACGCCTATCTGTCGCCCATCCTGCGCCGCTATGTCGACCAGCTGGCGATGGAGCTGCCCGGCGTGCACCTGCAATTCATGCAGTCGAACGGCGGCTTGACGGATGCGCGCGCCTTCCAGGGCAAAGACAGCATCCTGTCCGGCCCCGCGGGCGGCATCGTCGGCATGGTGCGCGCCAGCGCGCTGGCCGGTTTCGATAAAGTCATCGGCTTCGACATGGGCGGCACCTCGACCGACGTGTCGCATTACGCGGGCGAGTTCGAACGCGTGTTCGAGACGCAGATCGCCGGCGTGCGCATGCGCGCGCCCATGATGAGCATCCACACGGTGGCGGCGGGCGGCGGCTCCATCCTGCACTTCGACGGCGCCCGCTACAAGGTGGGGCCGGACAGCGCGGGCGCCAATCCCGGCCCCGCCAGCTACCGGCGCGGCGGCCCGCTGGCCGTCACCGACTGCAACGTCATGCTGGGCAAGCTGCAGCCCGCCTTCTTCCCCCGCGTCTTCGGCCCCGACGCGAATGAAACGCTGGACGCGGCCACGGTGCGCGCCCAGTTCGAAGCGCTGGCCCGCACGGTAGATAGCACGCCGGAACAGGTGGCCGAAGGCTATATCGCCATCGCCGTGGGCAATATGGCCAACGCCATCAAGCAGATTTCCGTGCAGCGCGGCCACGACGTCACGGAATATACGCTTACCAGCTTTGGCGGCGCGGGTGGCCAGCATGCTTGCCTGGTGGCCGACGCGCTGGGCATGCGCACGGTCTTCATCCACGGCCTGGCGGGCGTGATGTCGGCCTACGGCATGGGCCTGGCCGACCAGAGCGCCATGCGCGAACAGGCCATCGAAGCGCCCCTGGGCACGCAACTGGACACCGATTTCGCGGCCCTGGGCGAGCTGGCGCGCGGCGACTTGTTGCGCCAGGGCGTGGCGCTTGACCGCATCGCGCTCGTGCATCGCGTGCACCTGCGCTACGAAGGCACGGATACGGCCCTCGTCGTGCTGTCCGATACGGTGGCCGGCATGCAGGCGCAGTTCGAAGCGGCGTACAAGAAGCGCTTTTCCTTTCTGATGCCGGCGCGCATCTTGATCGTCGAAGCCATTTCCGTGGAAGCCATCGGCGCGTCCGATGCGCCGCCGGAGGCCATGCCGGCATATGCGCCCCGTGAAGGCGCTCTGGCGCCCGTGCAGACGGTGGCCATGTACTGCGCCGGAGCGTGGCGCGACAGTGGCCTGTATGGGGCGGACAGCCTGCGTCCCGGCGATACCATCGATGGTCCGGCCATCGTCAGCGACGCCAACGCCACCACCGTCATCGAACCTGGCTGGCGCGCCGACGTCACCGCGCACGGGCATTTGATCTTGCGCAGGGTCGTCGCCTTGCCCGAGCGGCGCGCCATCGGGACGGATGCCGACCCCGTGATGCTGGAAATTTTTAATAATCTGTTCATGTCGATCGCCGAGCAGATGGGCCTGCGCCTGCAAAATACGGCCCATTCCGTCAACATCAAGGAGCGGCTCGATTTCAGCTGCGCCATCTTCGACGTCCAAGGCCAGCTGATCGCGAATGCGCCGCACATGCCCGTGCACCTCGGTTCCATGGGCGAGAGTATCCGCACCGTCATGACGCGCAATGCGGGTGCCATGCGGCCCGGCGACGTCTTCATGCTGAACGACCCATACCACGGCGGCACGCACTTGCCCGACGTGACGGTCATTTCCCCCGTCTTCGATGAAGCGGGCGAGGCCATCCTGTTCTATGTCGGTTCGCGCGGCCACCATGCCGATATCGGCGGTACGACACCGGGCTCGATGCCGCCCGATTCCACGCGCATCGAGCAAGAGGGCGTGTTGATCGACAATTTCAAGCTGGTCGACGGCGCCACGGGCGCGATACGCGAAGACGCAACCCTGGCCCTGCTGGCGGGCGCCAGCTGGGCGGCGCGTAACCCGCAGCAGAATTTGGCCGACCTGCGCGCCCAGGTGGCGGCCAACCAGAAGGGGGCCGAGGAACTGCACAACATGGTCGCGCATTTCGGTATGCCGGTCGTGCAAGCCTACATGGGCCACGTGCAGGACAACGCCGAGGAAGCCGTGCGCAGGGTCATCACGACCCTGAAGGATGGCAGCTACGTGCTGGACCTGGACAACGGCGCGCAGATCAAGGTGGCGATCAGGGTCGACGTGGCTGCACGCAGCGCCGTCATCGACTTTACGGGCACGTCCGCCCAGCTGCCGAACAACTTCAATGCGCCATCGGCCGTCTGCATGGCGGCCGTGCTGTACGTGTTCCGCACCCTGGTCGACGACGACATTCCGCTGAACGCGGGCTGCCTGAAGCCCTTGACCGTGATCATCCCGTCCGGCTCCATGCTCAACCCACAGTATCCGGCCTCCGTCGTCTCGGGCAATGTGGAAACCTCGACCTGCATCACCAACGCCCTGTACGGCGCGCTGGGGGCGATGGCCGCCTCGCAGGGCACGATGAACAATTTCACGTTCGGCAGCGCCAAGTACCAGTACTACGAGACGATATCGGGCGGCTCGGGCGCCGGTCCCGGCTTCGACGGCACGGACGTGGTGCAGACGAACATGACCAATTCGCGCCTGACGGACCCGGAAATTCTGGAGTGGCGCTTTCCCGTGCGCCTCGACAGCTACGGCATCCGCACCGGTTCCGGCGGCGCGGGGCGCTGGCACGGCGGCAATGGCGGCGTGCGCCGGGTGCGCTTTCTGGAACCCATGACGGCGGCGATTTTGTCGAACAACCGCATTATTCCGCCGTTCGGCATGGATGGCGGCGCGCCGGGCGCGCTGGGACGCAACTATGTCGAGCGGGTGGACGGCACGGTGGAGCACCTGGCGCACATCGGCAAGACCGATATGTGCCCCGGCGACGTGTTCGTCATCGAGACGCCGGGCGGCGGCGGCTACGGCAAGCTGGAGTAAGCCGTGCCGGTGCCGCTCAGCTGCGCGCGCACCTGGCCCACGTCGCGCATGGGCGCGCGGCCGAACTGGCGGCTGTATTCGCGGCTGAATTGCGATTCGCTGGCGTAGCCGACGCGGTAGCCGGCCGTGCCCGCGTCGATCTGCTCGACCAGCATCAAGCGCCGTGCTTCCTGCAGGCGCAGCAGCTTCTGGTACTGCATCGGCGTCATCGCCGTAATCGCCTTGAAGTGGTGGTGCAGCGACGACATGCTCATGTTCGCCATGCCGGCCAGGTGCTCGATGCGCAGCGGCTGCGCGTAATGGTGCTTGATCCAGTCGATGGCTTGCGCCACCTGGTGCGACTGGCTGCTGGCCAGCGCCATGTGGCGCAGGCGCGCGCCGACGGGGCCATTGAGCAGGCGGTATGTCAGTTCGCGGCGGATCAGGGGCGCCAGCGCGGCGATTTCGCCCGGTTTGTCGAGCAGGCGCACGAGGCGCAGCATGGCGTCGAGCAGCTCGGGCGAGACGTCACTGACGGAAATGCCGCGCGTGGCGGGCAGGATTTTCTGCAGTGCGGTGCCACCCGCGCCAGCTGCGCTTTCGCTGTCGAGCAGCGCCGCCACGTCGGCGATGTCGATGCCCAGCACCACGCACAGGTGCGGCTGTTCTTCGCTCGCTTGCGCCACGCGCACCTGCACCGGCAGGTCGACGGACGTCAGCAGATATTGCATGCGGCTGTAATGGAAGGTTTCCGTGCCCAATGTGACGTCCTTCGCCCCCTGCGCGATGATGGCCACGCTGGGGCGCGCCGCATGGAACAGCGACTCGGTGACGGACGACTGGCGGTGAAACGTCAGGTTGCCGATGGCCGTCGCGTAGTCGCCATTGCGCGGCGCGTGGCGGCTGATGAGGGCGGCGATTTCATCTTGCGGGGGGATCTGTGTGGACATGGGGCGAGTAGGCGTCAGGCGAGGAGGGGCAAGGCTTGATCTTACGCAGATTTGGAGGATCGTGCAAAGGTCTTGCAGGATCGCGGTAACGGCGGGCGGGCTTCTCAGGCACACTTGTGCAATCGCATGCATGGCACGCGTCCCCCTTCGTCACACACATATAGATACAGGAGTTTTCATGACCCCCATCGCCAAAGGCTACGCCGCACTGGGCCCGACTTCCGCACTGCAACCGTTCACGTTCGAGCGCCGCGCCCCGCGCGAAGACGACGTGGCCATCTCGATCAAATACTGTGGCGTGTGCCATTCCGATATCCACCAGGCGCGCGACGAATGGGGCGGCGCCGCCTTCCCCATGGTGCCGGGCCATGAAATCGCCGGCGTCGTCACGGCCGTCGGCGCCAATGTGAGCAAGTTCAAGGTGGGCGACCACGTGGGCGTGGGCTGCTTCGTCGACTCGTGCACCACCTGCAAGACGCGCAACGTGGACCTGGAACAGTACATGCCAGGCCTGATCCAGACCTACAACGGCGTCGAAGCGGACGGCAAGACGGCCACGCAGGGCGGCTACTCGGATAGCATCGTCGTCAAGGAAGGCTATGTGCTGTCGATTCCCGACAACCTGCCGCTGGACGCCGCCGCGCCGCTGCTGTGCGCCGGCATCACCCTGTATTCGCCGCTGAACCACTGGAAAGCCGGCCCTGGCAAGCAAGTGGCCATCCTGGGCATGGGCGGCCTGGGCCACATGGGCGTCAAGATCGCCCACGCCATGGGCGCCGAAGTGACGGTGCTGAGCCAGACCCTGTCGAAGCGCGAAGACGGCCTGCGCCTGGGCGCCGACCACTACTACGCCACCAACGACGCGGAAACGTTCAGCAAACTGGCCGGCACCTTCGATCTGATCATCTGCACCGTGGGCGCCTCGATCGACTGGAACCAGTACATCAACCTGTTGAAGGTCGACGGCAACATGGTCATCGTCGGCATCCCGGACGGCGCCGTGCCGCCCGTGAACGCCTTCGGCCTGGTGGGCGCGCGCCGCAGCCTGTCCGGCTCCATGATCGGCTCGATCAAGGAAACCCAGGAAATGCTGGACTTCTGCGGCAAGCACAATATCGTGTCCGACATCGAGATCATCCGCATCCAGGATATCAATGAGGCGTTTGAGCGCGTGGTCAAAAGCGACGTACGGTATCGTTTTGTGATCGATATGGCGTCGCTGTAACACCCGGCTCACCTGTGTTTGTTGGATTACGCGCTTTGCGCTAATCCAACCTACGCATTACGCACGTTCATTTCCGGTAGATACTGTCCGATCTTGACATGGAGGATGGGTAACTGGTGCGAGATCTACGGAGCTGGCTCGGGGCCTAAGGGCGGATACGGCATCCAGTTACCCGGTCTTGATATGCCTACCAAGATTTTGACAGCGGTCGATGCCGTTCGCAATACCACGAACGGCATGAGGGGAATAATGCAAGGTCGGATTAGCGGCGGCACGCCGCGTAATCCGACACTACGGAGCCAACAATGGTGTCGGATTACGCTCCGCCTCGGCGGCCCCGCTAATCCGACCTACGTGATTGCCTTACGTGAATGATCGGAAATGGGCTGCGCGGCAGGTTTGCAGCATCCCTCAGGTCAGGTCGCAATACCGTATTTGTGCTGCGTCGCCTCATATTGCTGCTTGAGCGACTCCAGCTGCGGATGCCTGGGGTCGATCTTGCGGATCACCTGCATCTGGTGCTGCGCCTGTTCGGCCAGCGGGGCTTCCCAGCCCAGCATATTGAGCTGGCGCAAGATGGCGTCGACGGAGGCGAACAGCACGGGCAGGTTGCCCGGCGTCTTGCGCAGGGCCTGGCGCAGCACGAAGACGGCGCCCTTGAGCTCGCCGCTTTCCGACTTGCTGGCCGCATCCTGCATCAATTCCTGCACCTGGTGCGTGATCTGCTGGCCCATGCCTTGCGCAAGGTCATGGCGGCCCGCTTTTTCAAACACGTCGACTGCCGCTTCCATCGTCACGTCGCTGTCGGCTTCGTTGACGAGTTTCATCATGACGTCGGAGGCGGCCTGCTCCAGGTTGTTTTTCAGGCAGCTTTGCACCAGGCCTACCTTCAGCTGCGTCGACAGGCCGCGCGCCGTGTCGAGGGCGGCGGCGGCCAGTTGCAGTTCGGTGGCGGCGGCGATGTCGTTGCCCGACAGCTCATGCAGCATGGCGGCCGAGATGGCACGGCAGGCTTCCACGTTGGCGCTGCCCCGCAGGGAGCGCTCCATGTCGCGCAGCACGCCGCTCGCTTGCGGCGCATCACCTTTCTTGACCAGCGCCCTGACCAGGTTGACGTGGTCTTCCGGGTCGCGGAATTCCGAGTACTTCGCTTTGCTCACCACCTGCTTGTAGGCCCGTTCGGCCGCGCCGATATCGCCCGTGTCGTAGGCGATGCCGCCCAGGTGGCGGAGGCGGCGCACCATGTGCGGCGAGATGGCCACCGCGTCTTCGAGGACTTTCTTCGCCTGTATCTGCTGGCCCATGGCTTCATGGTTTTGCGCCAGCAAGTCGTAGGCGGCCATGAAGCGGGGATAGGTTTCCACCAGTTCCAGCAGCGCCTCCTGCGCATCTTCATGGCGCTGCTGTTCGAACAGGGTGCGCGCCAGGCCCAGATGGGCCCAGGCCATGGGCCGCGTGGCCAGCATGTCGGCGTACAGCTGTTCCGCTTCCTTCCATTCATCGAGGGCGATGTGCAGCTCGGCGCGCAGGCGGGTGAAATCGGCCGCCAGGCGCGGGTGCTGCAGTTCCGCCGCGCGGCAGCTTTTCACGGCTTCGCGCAAGTCGCCCTTGTCGATCAGCTGATAGGTGGGCAGGAAAATGGCGCGCCGTTCGATGGCGCGCGCGATGCGTCCGCTCAGCACATCGACGGTAAACGGTTTTAATATGTAGTCGGACGGGGTCAGTTCGGCCGCGCTGATCACCTTGCTGTGGATGGCTTCGGAGGTCAGCATGATGAAGATCGTCCACAGGCCGATCAGCTTGTGATGGCGCAAGTCTTCCAGCAATTGCTGGCCATCCTGGCCGTCCGTGCCACTACCAAGATCGTATTCGCACAAGATAATGTCGAACGGTTTCTTCATCAGCAAGCGGATGGCCGTGCCGGAATTGACGGCATATTCCACCTTGGTGATGGCCGCCTGGTTCAGCATATTGTGCAGATTGCCCCGCATGCTGGGATTCGGGTCGACGATCAGGACAGATAAGTCGCTAGTTTCTGGCATTGTTCAGCTCTCGTTCATCTGTTCGGTCATTGGCGGGAACTCTTCTTATAGGTATCTGCCTGGCAGTATTACTTTTTATCAGCATACTGCAAAGCCGGCCGACACTGCCAGCAAAATGCATGCAATCGGGCGTACCGTGTGAGGGCAGGGACGCCCGGCGCCGTCCGGCGTTGTATTTCATGACGCGGGGGCTCATCGCAGCAGTGCCGGTGCCTGTTTTTTCGTCCATTTATTAACTAGCATGATAGTATTTTAAAAATGCAACACTTGTTGCATGCCGCGCCATGTTGCGGCTAGGCATGCGCAAGGCTTTAACGGGCGCTTTATCTCTTTCTGGTGTCGATACCCGTCATGCGCGTTCCTGATCTGTCTACCCTGCGGCGCGTTGCCGTTCCCCTCGCGTTTGGCGGCAACAGCGAACAGCAGCATACCTATTTTGCGGAATTGCACCGGGTCGGCCTGGTCACGCAATTGCTGGGCATCGTCGCCTACAGCATGACCTGGCTGATGATGCCCGACCCCTATCATCCGAACCTGCTGCACGCCGTGCTGGCGCTGCTGGGCATGCTGGTCAGCCTGGTGGCGCGCTACCGCTGCACCACCTTGCCCGTGCTGACCATTTCCGGCGCCTGCGCCGTGCTGGCCCTGACTTTCGGCCTGCGCACCATGGCCGACGCCGTTAATCACGCCAGCTTCTGGGTCTTGCCCGTGGGCGTCTTCATGACCCTGGCCATCGCCTCCATCTTCAATGGCGGCCTCAGCTACCTGGCCGTGGTGGCCGGCGTGTGGTGGAACGTGGGCCACGGCCTGTATCCCGTGAATGCGGGCTTGCCCGACCAGTCCTGGGTGGCGTTGATGATCGCCGTCAGCGTGCTGTTCGGCCTGGCGCTGAATGTCAGCTTCAGTTTATTGCGTTTGCGTAACTATCACGCCAAGGTGGAATTGACGCGGCTCGCTTTCCAGGACAGCCTGACGGGCTTGAACAACCGCCGCATGTTCACGCAGCGCGCGCTGCAGATGCATGGCGCGGCCCATGGCGGCATGCTGCATTTCCTGATGATCGACATCGACGATTTCAAGATCATCAACGACCGGCACGGCCACGATGCGGGCGACGAGGTGCTGGTACGCACGGCCGCCATCATCGCCGACAAGACACAAGGCCATCTGTGCGGGCGCCTGGGCGGCGAGGAGTTCGGCATCGTGTATGCGGGCAGCCGCGAAGACACGGTCGCCTTTGCCGGCGCCCTGGTCGAGGCCGTCAGCCAGGCTTTCCATGCCACACAGTTCGTCTCGATCAGCGTGGGCGTGGCCGAGCTGGACCGGGGCAAGGCGCTGGACCACAGCTACCGGCTGGCCGACGAGGCGCTGTACCTGGCCAAGCGCCAGGGCAAGAACCGCTACGTGATCGCCGGATGATCGCATGAGGGTGTTGCTGCTGTGTCAAAAACTGCCGCTTTGCGGGGCAAAAGCGGGGCAAAAGGGGGGCAAAACCGCAAGTTCCGGTCATAAGGCAGGGGCAAAACGGGTATAATGCGCGCAAAGGAAATTTGCCGTACGAAAGATATTGTCATACCTACCTTTAACCCGCAGCCACGCTGCATCAACCACCTTCCAATCATGTTGATACTGCCGGGTTCCAATGCCCTGTCCCATTTCCGTAGCCACCGTCTGTTAAGCCAACTGCAAGCCGTTTCGCCTGCGATTGTTGCCGTACAAGCACGCTATGTCCATTTCATCGATGCCAGCGCGCCTCTCACCGACGACGACAGCACGCGCCTTGGCGCCTTGCTGACGTACGGCGAGCCGGCCCAGGCTGACAATACGGAAGGCGCTGCCGAAGCATTCTTCGTCATCCCCCGTTTCGGCACGATTTCGCCGTGGGCCTCGAAAGCCACCGACATCGCGCACAACTGCGGCATGGCGCACATCAAGCGCGTCGAACGCGGCATCGCGTTCCGCATCAACCTGAAATCGGGCATCCTGGGCAGCGCCATTGGCGCCGGCAAATTGACGGACGAGCAGGTACAGGCCGTGGCCGACCTGCTGCACGACCGCATGACGGAATCCGTGCTGCGCAGCGCCGACGACGCCAAGGACTTGTTCCGCACGCTGGAAGCGCGTCCGCTCGAATCGATCGACTTGCTGGGACAGGGCAAGCGCGCGCTGGAAACGGCGAACACGGAACTGGGCCTGGCGATGTCGGACGACGAAATCGACTACCTGGACGCCGCCTTCACCAAGGCCGGCCGCAACCCGACGGACGTGGAACTGATGATGTTCGCGCAGGCGAACAGCGAGCATTGCCGCCACAAGATCTTCAACGCCGACTGGACCATCGACGGCGTGGCGCAGCCCAAGTCGCTGTTCGGCATGATCAAGAATACGCACGAACTGCAGCCGAAGGGCACCGTCGTCGCCTACAGCGACAACTCGTCCATCATGGAAGGCGCGACGGTTTCCCGTTTCTACCCGCGCGGTGACAACCACGAATACGCGGCTTCCACGGAATTGACGCACACCCTGATGAAGGTGGAAACGCATAATCACCCGACGGCAATCTCCCCATTCCCTGGCGCCTCGACGGGCGCGGGCGGCGAGATCCGCGACGAAGGCGCGACGGGCCGCGGCGCCAAGCCAAAGGCCGGTTTGACCGGTTTTACGGTATCGAATCTGTCGCTGCCGGATGCCGTGCGCAGCTGGGAAACGGCTGCTTCCGTGACGGCGCCATTGGACAAGCGCGCTGACGCCGACCAGTATGGCAAGCCTGAGCGCATCGCTTCGCCGCTGCAAATCATGATCGAAGGCCCGCTGGGCGGCGCCGCGTTCTCGAACGAATTCGGCCGGCCAGTGTTGGGCGGCTACTTCCGCACGTATGAGCAGAACGTCGGCGTGGACAAAGACGCCGTATTCGGCTACCACAAGCCGATCATGATCGCGGGCGGCATCGGCAATATCTCGGCGCAGCACACGCACAAGAACGACATCCCCGTCGGCAGCCTGCTGGTGCAACTGGGTGGCCCGGGCATGCGCATCGGCATGGGCGGCAGCGCCGCCTCGTCGATGACCACCGGCAGCAACACGGCCGACCTGGACTTCGACTCCGTCCAGCGCGGCAATCCGGAAATGGAACGCCGCGCCCAGGAAGTCATCAACGCCTGCTGGCAAATGGGGCTGGATAATCCGATCATCTCGATCCACGACGTGGGTGCGGGTGGCTTGTCGAACGCTTTCCCGGAAATCACCAACGACGCCAAGCGCGGCGCGATTTTCGACCTGCGCAAGATCCCGCTGGAAGAATCGGGCATGGCGCCGAAGGAAATCTGGAGCAATGAATCGCAGGAACGCTACGTTCTCGCCATCGCGCCGGAAAGCCTGCCCCTGTTCAAAGCCATGTGCGAACGCGAACGCTGTCTGTTCGCCGCCGTGGGCGTGGCCACCGAAGAGCGTCAACTGAAACTGATCGACCCGGAACTGGGCAACGAACCGGTCGACATGCCGATGGACGTCTTGCTGGGCAAGCCGCCGAAGATGCAGCGCGACGTGGTCCACGTGACCAACGATTTCCCGGCCATCGATCTGACGGGCATGGACTTGAAGGATGTGGCGCAAAAAGTGCTGCTGCTGCCGACCGTGGCCGACAAATCCTTCCTCATCACCATCGGCGACCGCAGCGTGGGCGGTATGACCGTGCGCGACCAGATGGTGGGACCATGGCAAGTGCCGGTGGCCGATTGCGCCGTCACCACCATGAGCTTTGAAGGCTATCTGGGTGAAGCGATGGCCATGGGCGAACGCACGCCGCTGGCCGTCATCGACGCCGCCGCCTCGGGCCGCATGGCCGTGGGCGAAGCCGTCACCAACATCGCCGCCGCAGCGATTGCCGACATCTCCGACATCAAACTGTCCGCCAACTGGATGGCCGCCTGCGGCCAGCCTGGCCAGGACGCAGCGCTGTACGACACGGTCAAAGCCGTCGGCATGGACCTGTGCCCGGCGCTGGGCATCAGCATCCCTGTCGGCAAGGATTCGCTGTCGATGCGCACGACGTGGAAAGACGACAGCACGGGCGCGGCGAAATCGGTCACGTCGCCCGTGTCGCTGATCGTCTCCTCGTTCGCGCCAGTGACGGATGTGCGCAAGTCGCTCACGCCGCAGCTGAAAACGGACAAGGGCGACACGTCGTTGATCCTGATCGACCTGGGTCGCGGCAAAAACCGTTTGGGCGCCTCCGCCCTGGCGCAAGTCATGGGGCAGTTGGGCAACGAGACGCCGGACGTGGACAGTGCGGAAGACCTGAAAGGCTTCTTCGCCGCCATCCAAAAGCTCAATAGCGACGACAAGCTGCTGGCCTACCATGACCGTTCGGACGGCGGCCTGTACGCCACCCTGACGGAAATGGCCTTCGCCGGCCATACGGGCATGTCCGTCAACCTGGACATGCTGACGATGGAAGGCGAGCATTCCAGCGACTGGGGCGACGCCAAGAACTGGACGGGCCAAGTAGCGGAACGCCGCAACGAACTGACGCTGCGCGCCTTGTTCAGCGAAGAGCTGGGCGCCGTGATCCAGGTACGCGCGGAAGAAAAATCGCTCGTCATGGACGTGCTGCGGACCTTCAACCTGGGCGCCTGCAGCCATATCATCGGCAAATTGAACGACCGCGACGTCATCGAATTCACGCGCGACGCCAAGCTCATTTACACCCAGCCGCGCGCCGACTTGCACCGCCTGTGGAGCGAAACGAGCTGGCGCATCGCCCGCCTGCGCGACAATCCGGCTTGCGCCGACGCCGAATACGACCGCCTGCTGGACGTGCAAGATCCGGGCATGTCGCCGATCGTCACGTTTGACCAGAACGACAACATTGCCGCGCCATTCATCGCCACTGGCGTGCGTCCGCGCGTCGCCATCCTGCGCGAGCAGGGCGTCAACTCGCACATCGAGACGGCCTACGTGATGCACCAGGCAGGCTTTACCGCTGTCGACGTGCACATGAGCGACCTGATTGCGGGCCGCGTCAAACTGGACGACTTCCAGGGCGTCATCGCCGTGGGCGGCTTCTCGTACGGCGACGTGCTGGGCGCGGGCGAAGGCTGGGCAAAAACGATTTTGTTCAACGCCAGCCTGGCGGAACAGTTCGCGCGCTTCTTCAACCGCACGGACAGTTTTGGTTTGGGCATCTGCAACGGCTGCCAGATGATGAGCAACCTCAAATCTATCATCCCCGGCGCCCACGCCTGGCCCAAATTCACGCGCAACAAGTCGGAGAAATTCGAAGGCCGCTTTGCCATGGTCGAAGTGATGGATTCCCCATCGATCTTCTTCAACGGCATGGCCGGCACGCAAGCCGGTATCGCCATCGCCCACGGCGAAGGCTACGCCGACTTCTCGCAAACAGGCGACATCACCCAGGTCAGCAAAGCCATGCGCTTTGTCGACAACAAGGGCGCCGCCACCGAAGCGTACCCGTACAACCCGAACGGCTCGCCGGAAGGCATCACCTCCGTGACCACGCCAGACGGCCGCTTCACCGTGCTGATGCCGCACGCGGAGCGCGTGTTCCGGTCAGTCCAACAGTCCTACCACCCTGAAGCATGGGGCGAGGATTCGCCATGGATGCGCATGTTCAGGAATGCACGGAAGTTTGTGGGGTAATTAGTTCACTTGCAGGGCAGCGCTGGAGTTCAAGGCGCTGCTGCTGGGGTAGGAATGAGAAAGCCGCTGTCGGGAGATAGCGGCTTTTTTATGGGCGAAATTTATTTAAATGACAGGTCGCATTCAGAGATAATATGCTCTGGAATGAAATCATATTTATGTGGATTTAACTGCATGATGTAGTCATTCTCTATGTGGAATGATTCATTTATGTATTTTTTGACCACATCATTTTCGTGATTTTCATTATTTATTATTCTGAAAATTTGTAATTTTTCATAACTGTTGCGCGCATTCTTGTATGCGAACGTCATTTTGTCATTATTTATTATTTCAGCAAGTATTTTTTCGTAGTCAAATGAGATAATTTTTTCTCGAATTTTGATTGTCGCACAATCGATTTCTTGTTCACTCATAATCCTTTCTGTGCCATCTTCTTTAAGCATGGGAACCTGCCTTTTATGCAATAAATTTGATAGTAGTTGGTACTGAATCCCTTTATCGTTGAGTATCTCTTGCTGTCGCCTTAAGTAGATTATTTTAATGATATCGCTGTCTAAAAGTGCCATATTTTCGTCACATATTTGACCGAAACTTGTCACATCTTTTTTCTCGACAATTAATTCTTCGATAATGCCTTTTTTTGTTTTTAGAAAACAAGCTAATGGGCTTGGCTGAAAAGTGTGGCTTAAGCTTTTTACCATATCAATTATTGGTTCAATATCATGGGTAAGCATGATCGTCGTTTTTCCTCGAAAGCTATCCTTTCCTCTGAATAGCATTTCTAGAATTGCAAATTTTTTACTCTTATCAAACGATGAAATTGGATCGTCAAGAATGATTAGGTCTGGGTTTCTCGTTAGGCATTCATACATAAAAAGCACAATTGAAAATGCGTTTCTTTCTCCGTAACTTAAATGAAGATTTCCATTTTGAATATTTTCAGAAAAATCAACGTGTCGAAGTTTCATTTTGTATTCTTCATTTTCTGCTTGTATTTCAACAACATATTTATACCCAGCATATCGCAAGAATGAATTTATCTCTGATTTGTATTTTAATATTGCTGTCTCAATTCCATTCTTTTGCTTATTTACTTCGCCTTGCAGTTTTCCTGCTTTGATAGTGACAATATTTAATGAGGCATTGACCTCTGCAATGATTTTTCTCGACTCTTCCGAATTTAATAATGGAAGCAACTCTATATTTATTTTTAAATTTTCTAGATGTTCTTGTACTTTTCCTGAATCCCTTAGAGAGAAGAATGAGATGGATTTTATATCTCTCAATTTTTCCTTTAGGATTGTTACTTGATTTTTCAGTCCTGTAAGGTAGCCAATTTCTTCTTTTGTTAAACCATCTTTGTTATTAATTATTGGGGTCAATAGACGAATGGTTTCCTCGCTAAGGTATTTTCCGAGTCTTGAAATAATTCCTTGAAGGGCTACAAGGTGTTCAATTGATTTTGCATCATATTCTTTGCTAATTGCAAGAATGCTGTCTTTCTTTTTATCTGTTGGTGCGACGCAGTAAGGACATTCTGTGGATATTTCTAAGAATTCATTGCCTTCTATTTGCCATTTTATCCATTTTACATTGCACTCACTCTTTATGTAATTCTTGTAATGTTCGACTGCTGCAGGAATATTTTCTATCTTATTGCCGCCGCCAACGCCTTTGCCGATCCGACCTGCCTTTGAGTATCCTGTTTGTGACTTCCCAAAACTGTCCTCTAAATCGGATAGATCTTTAATTGCATCATCAATGTTGGAATCATTTTCGTAAGTTTCTTTTATTTCGGAAACTATATTTTGTATTTCCAACATCTTATCTTTGTAGTTTTGATTTTTTATAAATATGTCAAAACTGTTTTTTAAAACTTCATCTTGCTTAAATACAAATTGGCTAACATAATCTTCATTGAAGACTGAAATTGATTTAAAGGCCTCGATTCCTTCAATTGATGGGATTTTTCTTTCTTCTTCTGGGAGGCTTCTGAATTTGAATTGCGTTAAAGAACTTAGATCGATAGGTTTTTTTGATGTTAATTCAATGGCTTTTGCAATAGTGCTTTTTCCTGTTCCGTTTGCGCCGTATTTTATATTTAGCCTTCCAATTTCTACGGATATATTTGCTTCATCTATATTGTTGCAATTTTTTATATTAATTTTCATGACGTACCTTTGTTTGATTTATATTTTTATTTGGTAGTTGGATTATTAAGATGTTTTTTTGCTTCTATTTTCTTCATTTTATTTAAAATATATTTTGAATTATTTCATAGGCTTATAGTCCCTCCGCCACCCCCACAATCACCACCGCCGATGGCACCAATAAAAACTGCGCAATCAGCGTTCCCGCCAATCTGCTCCCCACCAGCCACACCACCGCGCGCCGGAACTGCGATTCTTCGATCTTTCCTTCGATAACGTCATCCGTCATGCCCGACATGTGCGGGTCGATGAAGACGGCCATCATGATGGTGGCGCCGCCGTTGATGATCGATGAAAGCGTGCTGGAGGTCACGCGCACGCTCGGATCGAGCACGCCCGCGTACAGCGCCGCGGTGTAAGGTGGACAACGATGCGCCCACCGTCCACAGGGCAGTGGCGATGACGTTAATGGCCGTCATGGAGACGGAGACGCCCGATTGTTGGCGCAGGCCCGTGACGTTGGCGGGCCTGGGCAGGCTGGCGGAGGTCTTGAGGTAGGACAGGCCGCCCTTGAAGACGGCGTGCAGCAGCAGTTTCGGCACCGACCTGTGCACCTGGAAGTGCTCGACGGCGCGGCAGAAGGCGCGCTGGAAGGTGGGGATCAGGATGGCGCCCAGTATCGTCGCCAGGCTGGCGGAGAACAGCAGCCAGCGGAAGTCCAGCAATAGCGTGCCGGCGGCAACGTGCTGGTCGATGCCCGTTTCCACGCGCTTGGCCAGGAATGGCCCCAGGAAAGAGTTCGACGTGCGCGATAGCAGCATCAGAATGCTGAACAGGGCCAGCGAGACGGCGATGCGCCGCGTGCGGATGCCGGCGATGCGCACGGAGTAGGCAAGGGTGCCGATGATGTGGATGATGAACGTCAGTGCGCAAATCAACAGCAATTGCTTGTCCATCACAACCTTGCAGTAAAGAAAATGTCATTCCATGCTGCCATGAAGTTACATATTTTTCAACTGCAAATAAGATAAGCATGATGGTCATCGGCTTTTTCAGTCCATGGTTGTGGATGGACACGCAGCGGCGTCTTGCCGCGCTCTTCAGTGAGTGCTGGATTCCCTGACTGAATGGAGGAAATAATATCAAAAATAAATATTTTGAATTTGTGAATATTGGTGAATATTTAGCAATATCAAACGGTGCAGAATCAGGCATCGCATCTTTTGTAAATTCAACAATTCTTCATAGGCATCGTCTGATCCTGCCCGCAAGGCGAGGGCGGCGGCACTGCTGGTAGCAGCAAGATTCTTAACCGACTTTCGCAAGCAGCGCTTGCATGAGGAGAATTGATGATGACGCCATATCCCGATGATGCCCTGCATCTGACTTCCGAGTGGTTCATTTTGCCCGGCTGCGAGGCGCAGGTGGAGCAGGCGCTGGCCGTGCTGGTGCAAGCCGTGCTGTCGCAGGAACCCGATACGCTGGCTTATCTCGTGCACCGCCCGCGCGCGGCGCCTTCCCGCCTGCAGTCGCTGCCGCCGGGCAGTCCCCAGTCCCTGCTGTTTTTTGAAATCTATCGCAACGACGCCGCGTTCCTGCGGCATGTGAACGGGCCGGTATTTCAGGCATTCGTCGCCGAGCACGGTCACTTGTTTATTGGCTCCGAGGGGCGGCCCTTTACCACGGTGGCCTTTCTCTCGCAGGTCAACGGTTTTGTGCGCAGCGCGCCTGTCTAGGGCGCATGGTGGCCCGGCTATCGATTTTGTCGTCGTCCCTCAACTGGAGAAAGTCATGCAAAAAATTGCAATGTTGATATTGTGCGCTGGCATGTGTGCCAATGCCGCCGCGCAAGCCATCGATCCCTTCGCCAATTCGCAGCTGCCTCCGCCCGCCGGCTATAGCGGCCCCGTGTTTGCCTTGAGCCATGCCTACCCGGCTGGCCAGGCCATCCCGGCGATGCCATGGCGCGCGGCCATCAGCAATGGCCAGATCACGACGGCGAATGCCGGCGCCTATGCCGAGGCGTTGAAGGCATCGATCGGGGCGGACATGCGCGTCATGTTGCTCGACTACAAGAACTGGAACGCCGGGGAGCGCGGCTGGTACAACGAACCGTGGATGGGCGCGACCTCGGTGGCGCAAAAACGTTCGACCATGCGTGAGCCCCTGCGCGGCATGTATGTGGGCTCGGGCGAGCTCGATGCCGACTTGTTCAAGGCCAGCGGCCTGAAACGCCCGATCACCACCTATGTGCTGACGTATTACGACAAGACCGCCGCTGTGACGCTCAACAAGGTGTGGGGGGCGACGGCGCAGGAGCCGAATCTGACGGCGCAATCGACGCAATTTGCCGAAGGATCGGTGATCATCAAGGCCGCGTTCATCACGGCGGGGCCGACGCTCTGGCCGGTCATGCAGGGCACCGTGTCCTGGCCCGCGTATGTGAGCGTCAATGCAACGCTCCCCAAGCCACCCACGGCGCCGGCGTTGACCAATACGTATCTGATGCAGTTCGACATCATCGTCAAGGACAGCGTGTCCGCGCCGAAGACGGGCTGGGTGTTTACCACTCTGGTGTACGATGCGCGCGCGGCAAAGGGCGGCGACATCTGGGACAAGATGGTGGTACTGGGCGCGCAATGGGGTAACGATCCGCAGGCCAGCGATCCCGCCATACTCAAGCCGGTGCTGCAGGAAAACTGGATGAACCCGAAGGCACCCGCCTACGGCAGCGCCACCCTGGGCTGGGGCGGACGCCTTTCCGGCCCCAACGATGGCGCGATGAATAATATCGCCTATCCGGAAGGGAAGAAACCCACCCTCAAATACGCGCGCAACGCCCAAAGCTCGTCCTGCATGAGCTGCCACAGTTCCGCGCAATGGAACGTGGCCAGCCATTCCATGCCATCGTTCCTGTTGCCGATACTCAACTCCGGCTCCATCCAGCGGCCCGCACCGCAAAACGGCGTCGATTTCACGCTCTCGCCGGCGCCCGGTTCGGCGTTATGGATGAAATGGTTTCAGAACCGCAAAGGCGACGTGCCGATGGATGCCGGCAGCATCGCGGGCGACTTCGATATGGTGCTGACCTTTAAATCGTTGCCGAACTGGTACTCGTCGACCCAGACCCCGGGCGTGGCGCACACGCTGATGAATTTCGACCTGCGGGGCAAGCGCCTGCCCGGCAAGGAGGCCGAGTAACACCGGTGCCAGGGCAGGTCCATGCTTGCATTTCAGGCATGTGCCCTCATTTGGGTGGGAGTGGCAGCGCAGCGCTGCCGCACCTACACCAACCCGGAGGTACACCATGAGTTTCGATTCCTTTCTGTCCAAACTGAAGACCAAAGCCAGCGAACTGAAAACGGAAGCCCTGAAGTACAAGAACAAGGATTTTCTGAACGCCGCGATGGCAGGCTCGGCCCTGATCGCCATGGCCGACGGCAGTGTCAGCGCGGAAGAGAAGCAGAAGATGGTGAAATTTATTGAAAGCAATGATGCGCTGTCGGTGTTTACCACCACGGACGTGATCAAGGCTTTCCAGGAATATGTCGGGCAGCTGGAATTCGACAAGGATATCGGCGAAGCCAAGGCGTATCAGGCGCTGGGCAAGATGAAGTCGAATGTGGAGGCGTCGCGCCTGCTGGTTCGCATGATCATCGCGGTCGCTTCGTCAGACGGTAATTTCGACGCCAACGAGCAGCGCGTGGCCAGCAAGATCGCGCGCGAGCTGGGCTTGACTCCTGCGGAGTTCGAGTTGCAGTAAATCCAGCCCCAGCGTAGGGGCTAGCCTTTGTCCCACCACGGCGGCGTGCCCGACGACCAGGGGCACGCCATGTCCACTTCGCGTATCCTGTAGCGGATCTCGATTACCTGGCCGGGGCTGAAGGGACCGCGTTTCCAGTCGCCGGAATCAAAGACGTAGCCTTTGCCCTTGATGCAAAGACTGGTCGGATTGTTGCCGATTGGACCGGTCGAGTGCAGGGTGACGCGCACTTCGCCGTTGGCGTCCAGCGGGGCGTCGCCGCCCGTGAACAGTGCATCCGAGCCGATGTCGCAGACAGTGGTGCTGCCTATCTTGCTGCAGTGCTTGATATACGTTTGCTGGCGCGCATTGGCCAGGTAATCGTCATGCCGCATCGGCTTGCCATCGTCATAGGTAAAGCGCAGGACGACTGGCGTGGGTTCGCTGGCAGGATGGCGCGTGGTGCTGGTGCAGGCGGCGCTGACCAGGGCCAGCAAGGGCCACGCCAGCAGGCGCAGGCCGCGCAGTAGTGCTGCTCTCGGTTTACTGTCTGACATATGCATTGTGCTCATCTATTTTATCTACTTACTACATTCCAACAAATGTGGCGACGATGATACCATCGCCACGCCTGCGCACGTTACGCTGGCCGGTCTGGTCCGCTGGACTAGAACGCCATTGGGTTGTTTTTCCATTTTGCCCAGGTCATCGTTGGATCGGAAGGAAAGTTTTTCAGAATCCGTCGTTCGCCCTTTTTTTTCAGCGCGGCATTGCTGTTCCAGGCCTTGCCGCCACCGAGCCTTACCCCGGCGTGGATGGCGGCGATGCTCAATTTGTCTATCTGGAAGTCTTGCATGGCAAATTTGAAAATCATATCTGCTTGTTCTCGTGAAACAGGTTGCTCCCAGTAAAGATAGTCATGCACGATCGCCGGATAGGTATACAGGCCATCCGGTGGGAGCAAGGACCAGAAAGCGCGCGGAATGCTGGCAAAATCGGTGACAAATCCGACGGGTGCGTTGACGCTTGGGTATTGCTTTTGGCCTGGATTGGGGGTCCAGCCTATGTCCTTCATCAAGAAATAGGTGGGGTCGGCAAAGCGGCCTAGGTGTTTAGAATTGGGTGATCATATTCCTATTCGCAGCTTGCCCTACTTCAAAGCCAGGCGCCTGTTGAGTACACTGTTGATTCCTGTCACCTCACCGCCAGCGCCATGACCCAAGCCCTTCACAGCCGAGCCCGCACCACCCACCTGATCCGGGAAGAAATCCGCAACTCGACACTGCCCCAACGGGAGCTTGCCGAGCGCTATAACGTGAGCCGCCTGACGATCCGTAAATGGCAGAACCGCGACAGCGCCGAGGACCGTTCGCACCGGCCCCACACCATGCATACGACGCTGACGCCAGCGCAGGAACTGGTCGTCATCGCGCTACGCACCACCTTGCTTTTGCCCACCGACGACTTGCTGGCGGTGGCGCGTGAGTTCGTCAACCCGGCGCTTTCGCGTGGCGCCCTGGGCCGCTGCTTGCGGCGCCATGGTGTCTCCAGTTTGCTTAAAATGGCCGCACTCGAAGACGACAAACCGGTTACCAAAAAGTCGTTCAAGGACTACGAGCCGGGCTTTTTACATATGGATATCAAGTACTTACCGCAGATGCTCGATGAAACCGAACGCCGTTACCTGTTCGTCGCCATTGACCGCGCCACACGCTGGGTCTTCATGGAAATCTATGCCAACCAGTCCGACAGCAGCAGTACCGACTTCCTGCTCAAACTGAAAAATGCTTGCCCGATCACCATCGTCAAACTACTCACTGACAACGGCAGCCAGTTCACCGACCGTTTTACCAGCAAGAAAAAAGACCCTGTCAGCGGCGACCGTATCCCGAGCGGCAAGCATGTCTTTGACGTGCTGTGCAAGCAATTGGTGATCGAACATCGATTGATTCCGCCGCGTCACCCGCAAACCAACGGCATGGTCGAACGCTTCAATGGCCGTATCAGCGAGGTCGTCAACCAGACTCGTTTCGGCTCCCGGGCCGAACTGGAATCGACGCTGCGCAATTACCTGAAAATCTACAACCACAACATTCCCCAGCGCGCCTTGGATAACGCAACACCGATTCAGGCGATGAAGAAATGGCAGGAGAAAAAGCCGGAATTATTCGTTAAACGCGTATATAACCAGGCCGGTCTTGACAACTAGGTGCATACTATTCGTCGCGGCCTGCGGCGATTTCAAGGCCTTGGCTATCCATTTGTCCATGGCGGTACGGTCGCTATATGTATCGGCCGGTAAACTCATTGATGCATGAACATTTACCGTTGTCTGGAATGCATAAGCACCTGCCATTTTCAGCATGGTACGTCTGGAGATATACATAATTTCACCTTTCAAATGTCTGCTTGATGGAATTTCCGACCTAGTGGCTCTGCAGGACCAAGAATATTTTTTTCCTGATGACTTCATTTAACCTTGCCAAGTAGTCCTGAACATCGCTTCGCAAAGAGTCCGAACAGTTGTCTATGCCGGTGAAGGTCAGCATCACACTGCCAAAGTCCGATGCCACGTCTTTCATCGGAAGAACAAGGAAAGAGTACACCGCTACGGCACCCGAATTTTTTTCGGTGCAAGCGGGTTGATGCGTATTGAATACCATCAGGATATTTTCGCCTACCTGTATTTGGTTTCTTTTATATACGCCAAAAGCCATTTTTTTATCTGCCTCTTCAATTATCTTCTTGCGCGTCAATCCAATTTTTGTGAAATCCTCATCTCTGATAAGAGTAAATTTCTCATTTATGAGAGAACTGGATATATTCTTCTGAATGTCATCAAGTATGGCTATTTTTTCGTTATCGGAATGTCTGTTTCTGATTGTTTTTCGAGATCATAGTCGATTGATTGGATAAGGAGTCGCAGATGTTTTTTTCGTAATTCCGCATTAATTTCTTTATCGTAGTCATCATGTTTTTTTATTTCAATTGTCCATTTCCCTATCTTCTTTTCATTGACTGAAGATTGCTTCTGAGTAGGTGAAATATTGAAGCTAATATATTCAATGGCATCTGGAATATCGGATGTAATGGAAGCATCCGTCCTTGCATAGCCGTGTTGAATAATGCTATCCGTTTTACGGCCATTTCCGATGAATGTGGTAAATCCGAATTCAAATTTTGCGATAAAAGTTAATACTTTCGGAAAGGCGACATATGGGGTAACGGAACTATTGCCATTTGAAACCTTGCATTGCGAGGCTGCGGCAAGATAATCCTGTACCATTGTCGCCCCCTTCCTCTCGTAGTCTTGTTTGTAGGAAGTGATATCCTTGAGTCTGGCACGCCGAAAGCATGTCATTGCACCATTGGCAGGTGTGCTATATCTGAAGCAGGTGAAGTCGCTGAGCAAATCGACGGAGGTACTTTTCAGTAGGCACAATTTTGACTGTTTGCCACCTGCGCGTTGCATCAGCGTATATTCCAGATTACGTTGTGGTAACTTGCATTCATCTGCCGCAGGCAACGCTCCTTTTTTTAATTCATCTACAACGCTTGCGATGTCCTTGCACTCGCTTAGTACACCCAAATTTATTTCCGCATAGGCTAGTGTGTACACGGATGCTGTTGCAAGTAGTGCGAGGCCGCGCAGTACTGTCAGAGGCCTAGAAAAATTTCGCATATATATTCCTTTGGAAATCAAGTTCGATTTCTGACATGTTTATTTTTCCTTTTTTTTCAAATACGCCAAGTCGGAATGCAGAAATACGTTCGTCTGGCCTGCCATGTGCCAATTCCGAAGATTCGAAATAAAGTCCGGTGAGTAATATGTTTTGTTCGAATTTTTTGAGGTCCATATTTTTGAATAGTCGTGAAAACATGACGCCAGTCATATAATCTGCGGCTAGCTCAATGCGTTTTGATCGGTATTTTTTTGAAAGCGCAAGCGAACCTCCTGCGTTTTTCATTTGCAGAACATGTGATAGCTCGTGCAAGGTCGGAGCAAGAAATTTTTCCTTATCTATTTTGTATGAAATAATATATTTTTTATCACTGCGATCATCTGGCATCGCAGAGAATCGTCCAAGCTCACATCCTCGAAAACTTAACTCGCTCATGTTGATATTTAATAGTGAAATGGCTATTTTTATACTTTCGTTGTTGGCCAGATCAATGGGGTCCGCGGCGGGACACGGAGTTTGACGGCTGGGAGTGCCAGATACCGTCACTGCGTAAAGACAATTGGATTGATTGCCGTCTGGCCAAGAGTTCGCCGACATGGATGTGGCTGATAAGGTGGCTATAGCGATAAATTTTACTTTATTTAACATGATTTATTTCTTTCAATGTCCGTATTGCTAAGTGGCTTTACATAATTTTTTCAGAATGGAATTTCATGTTAGTAAATATGAATAGTGACGGCATTTATTTTTGTTGTTTTCATGATATGGATCAATCCGGTATTGTTCTCTAATAAGAACAAATGTCGTGAAAATTTTCGTTCCATTTGTTAATGCGAGTTAGATCAGACGCTGATGGTGAAACACGATGTGTTCTTCCAGCAGTAGGCGTTGCCTCTGACTGGCCAATAACTCACATGTTTCTCTTTATGCTGTGAGTGCTAAATGATGCCGTTGATGTGCCCGCATTGTTTCCCGCATCCTGGTGGATCCTGGCGATCAGTTCGCCCTGGCGCGCCGTGCCGGTCTTGTCGTAGATGTGGTGCAGATGCGTCCTGACGGTGTTGATGGAGACGCCCGTATCGGCGGCGATGCGGTCGATGGCGGCGCCTTGCGCCAGCGCCTGGGCCACCAGCGCTTCGGCTTGCGTCAGGTCAAACAACTGTTGCAGCGCAGGGACGGCGATGGCCGGTGCCTGCGGGTCGCGCGCCAGCACCAGGGCGCATGGGCGCTGGGTGGACTGGCCTTGCGGCGGCTGGAAGGGTGCCACCGTCAGGCACAGGTCGGGTGCGCCCGGGCGCGGCAGGCGCACGGCGCTGGCGATGGGCGCGGCGACCCGCTTGCCCTGGCCGGTGCCGATGGCTTGCCGCACGGCTTGCGCCAGTTGCGGCAACGCGCACCAGCGGGAGCTGCCGCCAGCCGGGCAATGCAGGCTGCGTTCCAGGCCGGGACCGAACAGGGCCAGTGCGCTGGCATTCGCGTAGAGCACGTCGAGCCGGCTATCTACCAGCAGCACGGCCGTGTCGAGCGCATCGAGCGCCGCGCGCGTGGTGCGCTCCTGCATGCCGCTGTGCGCCAGGCGGGAGCGGATGCGCAGGGCGCGCTGCAGGTGCGGCAGCAGCGCTTGCAGTTGCGCCTGCACCAGTGGGCTGTCCGCAAACGGCCCCTGCGTGCGCTGGCGGTGCACACCCAGCTGGGCAGATTCCCCGGGCGCCATGGGCAAGATTGCGCAGATGACGTGGTAAAGGTCGTGCGGGCGGCAAAAGTCGGCATAGAATTCCGTGCGCTCGAAATCGCGCGGACGAATGTGCTTCGCGCTGTCGTGTACCTGGCCCACGCCCAGGCGGTATGCCAGTTTCGCCCAGATATCGTGCTGCCAGTAATACGCTTCATACGCGCTGGTAGCCTCCTTGCCGAAGTGGCCTGCAGGATTGAGCAGCTGCGCGCCGCTGTCGCTTTCCAGGATCAGGATGGTTTCACTGGCGCCGCCGCACGCATCGGCCAGGTCGCGACACAGCTGCGGCCACAGCGCATCGTCGAGGGCCGCGTCATACAGGCGGGCGATCAATGCCTGCTGCTGCGCTGTCATCGGCATGTCCATGGCGTCCGCCAGTTCGTGCCACGGTCAGCGGCCTGGAAAGCCCAGCGTGGCCAGATGCTCGCCCTGCGCGCTGCCATCGGCCAACTGGCGTGCCGGCACCACCATCACCAGCTCGCCGCCCACGCTGCCATCGTCGTGATGGTCGATGCGCACTTTCAGCTGGCGGTCCAGCGCGACGAAGGCATTGCGGCCCGTGGCGACGATGCGGTGTTCGGGCTGGTTGCCGATGCGTGCATACATGATGCCGCCGGCGCGGCGCAGCTGCAGGGTGTCGCCATTCGACAGGTCGTAGGCGCCCACGAATTGCTGGAAGTCTTCGCGCAGCATGTGGCGGGGCTGCGCCGGCACGTCGATGCGCAGCGAGTGGCCCGGCACGTCCACGGTCTTATCTTGGGGCAGGTTTTGCGCGCTCGGCGCCAGGCAGGTGACGGACAGGCCCAGCAATGTGCTCAGGATGATGGTTTTCATGATGTCGACCCTCGATGGTTGAGTGCCCCTGGCGCGTGGCCCGGTCGGGCGGGCGTGAGGCTGGAGCCAGTCTAGGCAAGGGTGCTGCGCGGCGCATCATTCATCCGAATGAGATGGGGATTGATATTTTGCGGGGTGCGGCTATCAGGTATAGCCCCAGGGCCATCCGGGCATTCATCAAGTTAGGCCAGATTTTGGCGTCAGGCAAAGTCGACCAAGGATCAGCGCAATCTCGCGCGGCAAGTCGCGGTGCGTGATGTAAGATTCGCATTATGTCCGATTTCACATTTACCGATTGCCCATGAGTTCAATAATGATCCCCGACGTCGCCCTGGTCGACAATACCGAACAACGCACGCCGCTGGTGCTCGTGCTGGACTGTTCCGGCAGCATGGCGGGCGAACCCGTCTCCTTGCTGAACGAAGGGCTGGCCTTGCTGGAACAGGAACTCAAGTCCGACGTGATCGCCGCCAAGCGCGTGCGCATCCTGGTGATTCAATATGGCGCCCACGATGAAGCCGTGGTGGCCAGCAACTGGTGCGACGCCATGGATTTCACGGCGCCCCGCCTTGAGGCGAACGGCACCACGCCGACCGGCGCGGCCGTCGAACTGGCGCTGGCCGAAATCGAGCAGGAAAAGCAGCGTTTCCGCGCTGCTGGCGTGGCGTACACGCGGCCATGGCTGTTTTTGATGTCGGACGGCGAGCCGACGGACCAATGGCAGCACGGCGCCGAACAGGCGCGCGCGGCCGAGCAGGCGAATAAAGTGGCGATCTTCCCCATCGCCGTGGGCGACAACGCGAATATCGATACGCTGGGGCAGTTTTCCAGCCGTGGCGAGCGGGGCGTGAAGCAGCTGAAGGGCTTGCAGTTCCGCGAACTGTTCCTGTGGCTGAGCGCCAGCATGCAGGTGGTGTCGCAGTCGCGTCCCGGCGCGCAGGCGCAGCTGGCTTCGACGGACGGCTGGTCCGTCGTGAGTACGTGAAAGCCCGCTGATCCATGGCGATCGTAAATCAGCAGTGGCGCGTGTTCGGCGCCTCCGTCACGGGCAAGGCGCATCTGGATAAAGCCATCCCTTGCCAGGACGCGCACGCGCATGCCGTCGTGAACGACGTGCTGGTGGCCATCGTCTGCGATGGCGCCGGTTCGGCCAGACTCAGCGAACAGGGCGCGCAGTTTGTCGCAGCGCAAACCGTGCAAGCGCTGGCCGGGCGGCTGGAGCAGGGCGCCACCGTGCAGGATTTGCATGACGGCGCGCTGGCGGGCACCCTGGCGCAGATCCGCGCCGCGCTCGACGACATCGCCCACGCCGCCAACGCCACCCTCGATGACTACGCCAGCACGGTCGTCGGCGTGGTCATGGGGCAAGATGCCGGCTTCTTCTTCCACCTGGGCGATGGCCTGGGCGTGGCGCAGCTGAGTGACGGCGGCGAACTGATCTCGCTGCCCGCGAATGGCGAATATGCCAACGAAACATATTTCATCAGCGGCGAGCGCTGGCGCGAACAGTTGCGCCTGTTGCCGATTCCCCCGTTCGTGCGCGGCGTCGTGCTGATGTCGGACGGCTGCATGCCCTTTGCCATGAGCAAGAACAATGGTTCGCTGTATGCGCCGTTCATGGATGCCGTGCAAGGCTATCTGCGCACGGTCGACAGCGTTGAACTGGGCAATGCGGCGTTGGCGTCCACGCTGGCCGACCCGCGCACGCACCAGATCACGGGCGACGACAAGACCCTGCTGCTTGCCTTGCGCGCATGAGCCAGAAGCAGGGCGTCACGCCCGGTCTGAGTCCGGGCGGCAAGATCTGGCTGGATAAAGTCCGAACGCTGGTGCTGGGCAAACTGATTAAAAGCGGTGGCGCGGGCAGCGTGTATCTGCTGCCCGGCGCGCCCGCGCAGGTCGCCAAGCTGTACCACCCGCACCTGGACCGGGCCGCCAACCGGCGCAAGCTCGAAGCGATGCTGGAATTGTCGCCCGAGCTGCCCGACCAGCTGGAAAACGGCAAGCGCTACGTGCAGATCGCGTGGCCGCAAGCGGCCGTGTTCGACGGGCAGGGCGGCTTTGCCGGTTTCGTCATGCCCTTGCTGGACATGGCGCAAACGGCCGAGCTGGAACAGATCATGCAGGAGCGGCAAGCGCGCGCGGCCGGCCTGCCCACGGGACTCGGTCCCAAGCTGACCCTGGCCGCCAACCTGGCCGCCGTCATCGACGCGCTGCACCAGCAGCAGCATTACGTGGTCGATTTAAAGCCCGTGAACCTGCGCTTTTACCGCGATTCGCTGTACATCGCCATGCTCGATTGCGACGGTTTCAGCATCCAGGGCCATGCGGAGCGTTTTCCGGCGGAGCAATTCACGGCCGACTACCTTGCGCCGGAATTCCAGCGCAAGGGCATGCCGGCGGGCACGGAAATGGCGCAAGACCGCTTCGCCCTGGCCGTCATCATCTTCCAGTTGCTCAACTTCGGCATCCACCCGTACAGCGGGCGACCCGGCAATGCGCAAGTGGCGACCGATATTCCCGGGCGCATCCGCGACGGCTGCTATGCGTATGGCGTCAAACGCCACAAGCAGCTGGCGCCGAATGCCACCAGCGGCCATGCGCTGATGCCGCCCGAACTGCGCGCCATGTTCGACCGCGCGTTTTCCCAGTCGCCACAATCCCAGCGGCCGTCGGCGGCGGACTGGGCGCAATTGCTGCGCGGCTATGCGCAGCGCAGCGGCGGCAAGTTGACCATTTGCGCCGTGAATCCCGAACACCAGCATTTTGCGGGCCACGGTTGCGCCGCTTGCGCGCGCGACAAGGTCATCGTCGCGGCCGGGCAGGCGTCCGTGCAAGCGCAGCAGATGCAACTGCAACAGCCATCGTTGCCGCAGCCGCGCAGCGCGCGCGGCGCGCACCATACGGCGCCGGGCCAGGCGCCGGTCTTCATCCCCGTGGCGGGCAGCGGCGGCATGACGGGCAAGGGCTGGGCCGTCGTGGTGCTGCTGATCGTGCTGTTCCTGATCGGCTTTACGGCCTGGACCTCGTCGCCCGATGAAGCCAAGGCCAAGGCCACCTTGCAGGCGCAAGCCGAGCAGGCGGCTGGCCTGGAAGTATTTGGCTGGCGCCCGCGCAAGACAGCCAGTTTCCAGCCGTCCGATGCGCGCAAGGCAGTGCACAGCCTGTCGCAAGCGGTCGGCAAGGGCGACGACGACGCCGTCACGCGCGGCTTGCAGCTGCTGTACCGGGCCGGCGAGGACAAGTCTTCGGGCTACCGCGGCGACCCGACGCGCGCGCGCCTGCGTACCACCTTGATGGAAGGCCTGGGCGCGATGCCTGGCTACTCCCCCGAATTGGCGTACACCTATCTTGACCAGTTGCAAGCCGATCCGCGCGACTATCTGGCGGCGGCGGCCATGGGCCGCATGCACCTGAGCCTGAACGAACCGCAGGCGGCGCGCCAGTATTTCGAGCAAGCCGTGTGGGCCCGCCCCACCGATGGCGTTGCCTGGCTGGGCATCGCGGCCACGGCCCTGCTGCGCGGCGGCGACGAGCGCGATGCCGTCAACATGGTGGCGCTGGCGCAGCTGACGGCTTACCGGTATGCCGTGCAGAACGCCTTGCCGACGGAACCGGGCGAAGCGGCCGACAATGGCGTCGCCCGCACGATGCAGCGCATGGACCTGAACGCCAAGGTGCTGCGCCTGGCTCAGGGGTGGGATTACCAGAAGCGCTGGGACAAGGCGCTGGCCGATGGCGCGCTGCTGGCGACCAAACTCAAGGCCTTGCCGCCCTTGCGCGACCAGGTGGCCGGCGTGCAGCGCGAGACGATGACAACGGTGACGTATGGCGTGCTTGATGAAAAACATGCAACGGGTGAAAACCGCTTGACCCTGACCATTGCCGCCGACGGCACCCTCAGCTATGCGGCGGCCGAGTTGCCGATGGAACCCATGCTCAACAAGGTGCTGCTCGACAGCGTGAAGCGCTGGACCTACTTGCCGGCCGTGCAGCACGGTCAATTGCGGGATGCTAAGGTGGTGGTGTTGGTGCGCTACCGCAACGGCCGGGTCAGCTTCGTGCCGGCCGGTGTGGCCGCAACGACGGAAAATTAAAGGAATAGCATGAAAATCAAGACGATATGCGCCTTGCTGGGCGCCTCCTTGCTGTACTCAGGCATGGCGCAGGCGGACATCGTGCAGCGCCATGTGCTGGCAAGCATGGCCAGCGAACCCGACAGCGAAGGCGGCGACGTGTTCACGATTGCGGGCACGACGGCCTGCGGCGGCAAGCAGATCCGCATGGATGCGCGTTCAGTGAACCTGGAAGAGGCGCCGTACGAGGCGCTGAAAGCCGAGCTGGCCCGGCGTATCCGCGACAAGACGCCCATGCTCGTCACCCTGAAAAAATGCCCGGAAGGCGGGAGCGTCCCCATCGTGCGCGAGATCGCCGCCTGCACGCCAGCCGCCTGCGCCGATGGCCGGGCGCGCCTGTACCTGCACGAACGTTTCTACCCCACCGAGCAGGAAAACGCACCGAATGTGCTGCTGTTACCCTTGCCGAAAGGCAAACTGCCAGGTACGTGGAAGGTGGACATTTATAGCGTGGCCGGGCACAAACTGCGCCTGTCGGGCCAGGTCAGCAAGGCCGATTATGCATCCGGCGAGCTGGTGGGCGGCTTTGTCACATATTACCCGAACGGCAAGATCGAGAAACAGGTGGCGCAGGACGGGCAGGGCTGGCAGGAGGGCGTCACCAGCCTTTATCGTGCCGATGGCAGGCTGGAATCGCGTGGCAGCTGGCGCCATGGCTTGCCGGAAGGCACGCATGAGCAATATCACGCCACGGGCAAGCTGCGCGAGACGAGCAGCTACCGCAACGGCAAGCGCGTCGACGGTCCCGTGCAGACGTTTGATGAAAATGGCAAGCTGAGCACCAGCTACACTTTGCGCGGTGGACAGATGGAAGGCGAGATGCTCACGTACTTCCCTGATGGAAAAATCTCCAGCCGCGCGGAAATGCAGAATGGCAAGTTCAATGGCTTGACGACGAATTACTACCCCGACGGCGCCGTGCGGGCCAGGATGACGCAGGTCAACGATTTACCCACGGGCGAGGCGTTGGAATTCTATCCTGACGGCAAGGTGCAAAGCCGCCAGCAGTATGGCGACAAGGGCGGGCTGCTCAGCGTGCAGCGCTACAGCCCGCAGGACGTGCTGGTGCTGGAAAGACGCTGGGATGCGCAACTGCGCGAGCAAGGCACGTCGCGCTCGTGGTACGAAAGCGGCAAGCCCGAGCATTCTATTGACTACGTGAACGACCAGCGCGACGGCTGGCGCCGCAGCTGGCGCGAGGACGGCAGCTTGCTAAGCGAATGCCGGTATGTGGCCGGCAAGGCCCAGGGCGACTGCGGCGAAGCACCGCCAGCGCGGGAACTGTTGCGCAAGGAGCAAGCATGGCGCGCCTTGAATTGAATTGTCTGCTGGCGGCTTTGCTCTTGTGGCCGGCGCTGGCCAGCGCCGAGATTGAGCAGCGGCAAGTAGTCACCGAGATCAAGGCGACGCCCGACGGCGATGTGCTGACCCTCGCCAGCGACAGCGGCTGCGGCGGCAGGCAGGTGCTGATGAATGCCGTTTCCGTGCGCCTGGATGAAGATCAATATGTTGCCATGAAGCAGCAATTGACCAAATTGATACGCGACAGGACGCCCTTGCTGATGCGTATCACATCCTGTCCCGCGCCAGGCGGTGCTGGCGCGCTCAGCATGCCCGAAGTTGGCAAGCTGGGCGGCTGCGAGCCGCAAGCCTGTGCCGATGGCAAGGCGCGCTTGTACCTGAACCACAATCTGACGCGCGGCGAAGTCAAGGAACAGGCGCGCTATGCACTCGTGCTGCCACTGCCGCCCGGCAAGACACCGGGCACCTGGCAAGTCGAGATCTATCATGTGCGGGAAGGCGCACCGAAGCGGCTGATCGGCCAGGTCAACGCTCCCGATTATTTGCGCGGCAAGCTGGTGGGCAACTACAGCATGTATTACCCGCACGGACAGGTCGAGATGCAGGTGGCGCGCGAGGGGCGCAGCGTGCAGGAGGGGGAGGAGCAGTCTTCTCACCAGAGTGGCAAGCTGATCGAGTCGCGCACCTATCGTAACGGCACCCGCGCCGATGGCCTGGTGGAAACGTTCGACCAGGACGGCAAGCTGCGCACGCGCATGACCCAGATCAAGGGCCAGACGGAAGGCGAGCTGCTGCTGTTCTATCCGGATGGCACCGTGGAAAGCCGCAGCCTGTATGTGAACGGCGTCCAGACGGGGCCGGGCACCGGTTATTTCCCGGATGGCAAGGTGCAGCGCACAACGAACTACGTTGACGGCAAGCCTGCGGGCGACAGCGTCGAATATTATCCGGACGGCAAGGTGGCAGCCAAGCGCACGCACAGCGGCCACTTTGTATTGCGCAGCGAACAGCGCTTCAGCCGCACCGGCGTCTTGCTCGTGCACAAGCAATGGAACGCGGGCGGGCGCGAGGAGGGCACATTGCGTTCCTGGTATGCCGATGGCAAGCCGAGGCAGCTGATCGAATATGTCGATGGCGAGCGCCAGGGCTGGACGCGGCACTGGCGCGCCGATGGCAACCTGGAAAGCGAGTGCCGCTATGTGGCGGACGAGCCGCAGGGCAAGTGCGCCGGAGATTCAGCCAAGATGTCGTACACGGAGGATGGGATTGAGTTTGAGATGCCGGAGTTATAACCCAAAGCAAGGACTGGGGTCAGACCCTCAGGGTCTGACCCCGGCCTTTGCCGGGGTTCCATTGGGTCTGGCAAGGCTAGCGATGCGGCGGCGTCAGCACACTCGCTATCGCCTTCGGCAAGGTCTCCGGATAATCGCGGCTGAAGTGCAGGCCGCGGCTTTCGCGGCGGGAGAGGGCGCTGTTGACGATCATCGAGGCCACGTCGACCAGATTGCGCAATTCCAGTAAATCGTGCGTGATGCGGAAGTTGCGGTAGTACTCGTCGATTTCTTCCTTCAGCAGGGCGATGCGGTGCTGGGCACGTTCCAAACGCTTGGTCGTGCGCACGATGCCCACGTAATTCCACATGAAGCGGCGCAGTTCGTCCCAATTGTGGGAAATCACCACCTCTTCATCCGCATCCGTGACGCGGCTTTCATCCCAGTCGGGCAAATACGGCGTGCCCAGCTTTTCCTTGCTTTCGATATCTTGCGCGCAGGCGCGGCCGATGACGATGCATTCCAGCAAGGAGTTCGATGCCAGGCGGTTCGCGCCATGCAGACCCGTGCACGCCGTCTCGCCCACGGCATACAGGCCCGGCAAGTCGGCGCGGCCCGCCAAATCCGTGACCACGCCGCCACACGTGTAGTGGGCGGCGGGCACGATGGGGATAGGCTGCTTGGTGATGTCGATGCCCAGTTCCAGGCAGCGCGCATAGATGGTGGGGAAGTGTTCGATGAGGAAGGCGGCCGGCTTGTGGCTGATGTCCAGGTGCACGTAGTCGAGGCCGCGCTTCTTGATCTCGAAGTCGATGGCGCGCGCCACCACGTCGCGTGGCGCCAGTTCGGCCCGCTCATCGTGGGCCAGCATGAAGCGCGTGCCGGCCGCCGCGCCCGCTTCAGGCGGCAGTTTCAGCAATCCTCCTTCGCCACGGATGGCTTCGGTGATCAAAAACGATTTCGCGTACGGGTGATACAGGCAAGTCGGGTGGAACTGGATGAATTCCATGTTCGACACGCGGCAGCCGGCGCGCCAGGCCATGGCGATGCCGTCGCCGCTGGCAGTGTCGGGATTCGTTGTATATAAATACACTTTGCCGGCGCCGCCCGTGGCCAGCACGGTGTGCTCGGCGGCAAAGGTGTGCACCTTGCCTGTTTGCTCATCCTGCACGTACAGGCCGTGGCAATGCGGTTGCGCGTTGCGCTGGGTGGGCTTCATGCCCAGCTTGTCGGAGGTGATCAGGTCGATCGCGCAATGGTGTTCGAACAGGCTGATGTTCGGGTGCGAGCGCACTTTTTCTTCCAGGGTCACTTGCACGGCATGGCCCGTGGCGTCGGCCGCGTGGATGATGCGGCGCTGGCTGTGGCCGCCTTCGCGTGTCAAATGGAAACCCAGCTCGGCCGAGGCGTCGCGCGTAAATGGCACGCCTTGCTCGATCAGCCATTCGATCGCTTCGCGGCCGTGCTCGACGATGTAGCGCGTGGCGCTCTCGTCGCACAGGCCGCCGCCCGCGATCAGGGTGTCTTCGATGTGCTGCTGGTGGCTGTCGCCCGAGTCCAGCACGGCTGCGATCCCGCCCTGCGCCCAGTTGCTGGCGCCATCGAGCAGCGCGCGTTTGGAAATGATCGCGACAGTGCGCGTCTCAGCTAAATGCAGTGCAACCGATAAACCCGCCAGGCCACTGCCGACAATCGCTACATCAAATTTCATGACATTCATCTCTTTTAGGGGAAGCATACTATATGCCATTTCCCCTCATTCGGTAATGTGTTGAGATAAATTCTGCAAGCGAAAGATAGCTGGGGCCGTAGCTTGTGGCGCATCAATGTCTTCGCGGAACAGTTCGCCATCATGGCAAGACAGCCGCAGGAGGAACCATGATCCGCATCTTCAGCCATTATGTCTCGAAAACAGCGTTTATCCTGCTGTTGCTGGAAATCCTGATCTTGCTGCTGTCGGCCACCCTGACTTCGATGCTGTGGCTGGCGGACGGCAGCCGCGTGCTGCGCGTGGGCGAGATTTACCTGTCGTCCACGATCTTTGCGCTGGTCATCGTGCTGAGCATGAGCGCGCTGGGCATGTACCAGCACCGCTCGCGCGAAGACATCCGCAACACCTTATTACGCATCCTGCCGTCGTTCGCGCTGGGCTTTGCCGTGCTCAGCGTGCTGATACGCTTCATACCGTCGCTGCAGTTCGGGCGCGGCAGCGTGCTGATCTTCGGGCTGGGCGCCATCGGCGTGCTGCTGGCGCGCCTGGTGGTGTTCAAATCCTCGCAATCGGCGCTGATGGAAGGGCGGCTGATCCTGGTGGGCGGCGGGGCGCTGGCGCGCGAGTGCATGGACTTGGCAGCGAGCAAGATCGGTTTCCATCAGTTTACCGTCGTCGGCTGCATCGATGTGGCGGGAGAGCAACGCTGCGTGCCGGCCTCGGCCTTGCTGCCGGCCGAACCGTCACTGCTGGCCATGGCCCAGCGCCATGCGGCGCATGAGATCGTCGTCTCCGTCAGCGACCGGCGCAATGGCGCGTTTCCCGCCAAGCAACTATTGGAATGCGCGCTGGGCGGCGTCAAGGTGATCGACGCGGCCACGTTTTTCGAGCGCGAAGCGTGCCAGATCCGCATCGATTCATTGCAACCGAGCTATCTGATCTATGGCGGCGGCTTCGACCAGAGTTTTTTCCGCGCCGCCTCGAAGCGGCTGTTCGACCTGGCCGCCAGCAGCGTCATCTGCCTGGCGGCGCTGCCCGTGATGCTGGTGACGGCGATCTGCATCCGCCTGGAAGACGGCGGCCCCGTGTTTTACCAGCAGGAGCGGGTAGGGCGCGACGGCTTGCCCTTCAATGTGCTGAAATTTCGCAGCATGCGCCGCGATGCGGAGCGCGACGGCAAGCCCATCTGGGCGCTGACCAACGATGCGCGCATCACGCGCGTGGGTAATGTCATTCGCAAGCTGCGCATCGACGAGTTGCCGCAGATGCTCAATGTGTTTCGCGGCGAAATGAGTTTTGTGGGGCCCCGTCCCGAGCGCGCCTATTTTGTCGAGCAGTTGAAGGAACAGGTGCCGTACTACAACATCCGTCACAATATCAAGCCGGGCATCACGGGCCTGGCGCAAGTGCGCTACCAGTATGGCGCCTCCGTCGACGATGCCGTCAAGAAGCTGCAATACGATTTGTATTATGTAAAAAATAACAGCCTGTTCCTCGACTTGCTGATCTTGCTCGACACGGTACAGGTGGTGCTGTTTGGCAAGGGCAGCCGATGATACGGGCGCAATCGGACTGGCTGGCGGCGGCCGACGCGGCGGCGCTCAGCCATGGCCTGGCGTCGCTGGCCTTCTTCGTGCTGGCGCTGCTACTGATCAGCAACTGGCGCGCGCGGCAAAATGTGCGCGCCTTGCTGGTGGCTTGCCTGGCGACGGGCGGCTGGGCCACGGGCACGGTGGTGCTGGTGCTACTGAGGCAGCGCATCGCGCTGGCCGGCGATGCGCTGGAATTGCTGCGCACCCTGGCCTGGCTGGTGTTTTTGCTGCTGCTGATCGAACCGTCGCGGCCCCGCTTGCGCCTGGTGCTGGCCGGGATCGTCCTCACGGCGCTGGCGCCAGCGTTGTCCGCGCTGGCCTCGTCGTGGCTGGCGCTGCCTTTGCCGGCGCGCATTATCGCCAGCGTCAGCCGTTTGCTGCTGGCCGTGCTGGGCATGTTGCTGGTGGAACAGTGGTATCGCAACACGCCGCCCCTGAAACGCTGGGGCATCAAGTTCGCCTGCCTGGGCGTGGGCGGCCTGTTTGCCTACGACTTTTATCTGTACAGCGACGCCTTGCTGTTTCGCGCGATCAACGATGACATCTGGGCCGCGCGCGGCATCGTCGATGCCCTGTGCGCGCCGCTGCTGGCCGTCTCGGCCGCGCGCAATCCGGGCTGGGCGCTGGGCCTGTCCGTCTCGCGCCAGATGCTGTACCGCTCGGCCGCCTTGCTGGGCTCGGCCATCTACCTGCTGGCCATGGCGGCCAGCGCCTATTATCTGCGCTATTTCGGCGGCACCTGGGGCTCCTTGATGCAGATGGCCTACCTGGGCGGGGCGGCCCTGCTGCTGGCGGGCGTGCTGTTTTCCGGCAGCCTGCGCGCCAAGCTCAAGGTCACCATCAATAAACATTTTTACAATGCCATCTTCGATTACCGCGAAGAATGGCTGAGATTTACACGCGCCTTGTCCGAAGATGGCCCGGCCTTGGGCGAGCGCACGATACAGGCCATGGCGCAACTGGTGGAAAGCCGCGCCGGCGCGCTGTGGATCTTGCGCGAGCAGGGGCAGTTTGCCCCGGTTGCCAGCTGGAACTGGCCGCCGAGCACGTGGAGCGAACCGGCGTCCGGCCCCCTGTGCCAATTCCTGGAGGCAAGACTATGGGTGATCGACGTGCCCGACTGCCAGCGCAACCCGCTCCAGTACGGCGGCTTGCAGTTGCCGCCCGCACTGCTGGCGCTGCCCGATGTGTGGCTGCTGGTGCCGCTGATGCTGCATGGCCAGCTGTTCGCCTTTGTCGCGCTGGCGCGGCCCCGCACGCGTATCGGCCTGAACTGGGAAATCCGCGATGTGCTGAAAATTGCCGGCAGCCAGGCCGCCAGCTACCTGGCGCACCGCGAATCGCTCGATACGCTCACGGTGGCGCGCCAGTTCGACTCGTTCAACCGCATGTCCACCTTCATCGTGCACGACTTGAAAAACCTGGTGTTTCAATTGTCGCTGCTACTGAGCAATGCGGAAAAGCACCGCGCCAATCCCGCGTTTCAGGAAGACATGCTGGGCACCCTCGATCATTCCGTGCAGAAAATGAAGACCTTGCTGCAGAAACTGGCGCGCGGCGAGGCGCCGGAAGCACCGGCGCCGCTGCTGCTCGATAACTTGCTGCGCCAGGCCGTGGCGGCCAAGGCCAGCCTGGCGCCGGCACCCCGGCTGGAAATCGTCGATGGCGAGCTGACCGTGCTGGCCAACCGCGCGCGGCTGGAACGGGTACTGGGCCACTTGATCCAGAACGCCATCGAGGCCACGGCCAGCGATGGCACGGTGGACGTGCGGCTGCGGCGCGAGCATCGCATGGCCGTGGTCGAGCTCGACGATACGGGGCAGGGCATGAGCGAGCAATTCATCCGCGAGCGCCTGTTCAAGCCGTTCGACACGACCAAGACGGCGGGCATGGGCATCGGCGTGTTCGAAAGCCGCGAATACCTGCGCGAAGTGGGCGGCAGCCTGGAAGTGCGCAGCGAACCGCAAGTGGGCACGACGTTCCGCGTGATCCTGCCGCTGCACGCGGCCTAGCAAAGGAGTGCCATGGGCAAACAGAAACTGCTGGTCATCGAAGACGATCCCGGCCTGCAAAAGCAGCTGCACTGGAGTTTCGACGGCTATGAAGTCTTGCTGGCTGGCGAGCGCGAGGCGGCGCTGGCGCTGGTGCGGCGCCATCAGCCGGCCGT
Organism: Janthinobacterium sp. PAMC25594; assembly: GCF_019443505.1. Taxonomy (NCBI): domain Bacteria; kingdom Pseudomonadati; phylum Pseudomonadota; class Betaproteobacteria; order Burkholderiales; family Oxalobacteraceae; genus Janthinobacterium; species Janthinobacterium sp. PAMC25594. Next base: position 709,607 of record NZ_CP080377.1, on the reverse strand, counting down.
GGTGACGATGGACCTGGGCTTGCCGCCCGACCCGGACGGCGCCACGGAAGGCCTGGCCACGCTGCAGCAAATCCTCGCGCTGGCGCCGGACACGAAGGTCATCATTCTGTCGGGCAACCAGGAGCGCGCGCATGCCTTAAAGGCCATCGCGCTGGGCGCCTACGATTTCCACCAGAAACCGTTCGAGGCCGACATGCTGGGCCTGGTCATCGCCCGCGCGTTTTACTTGCACGCGATGCAGCAGGAAAACCGCCGCATGCTGCAGACGCAGGCCGATTCGCCGCTGGCGGGCATCGTCAGCCGCGACCCCGGCATGCTGAAACTGTGCCGCAGCGTGGAAAAAGTGGCGCCGTCGTCGGCCAGCGTGATGCTGCTGGGCGATTCGGGCAGCGGCAAGGAATTGATCGCGCGGGGCTTGCATGCGCTGTCGAGCCGCCACGCGCAGCGCTTCGTCGCCATCAATTGCGCGGCGATTCCCGAAAACCTGCTGGAAAGCGAGCTCTTCGGCTATGAGCGAGGGGCGTTCACGGGCGCGGCGCGGCAAACCCTGGGCAAGATCGAGCTGGCCCACGGCGGCACCTTCTTTCTCGACGAGGTCGGCGACATGCCGATGGCCTTGCAGGCGAAACTGCTGCGCTTCTTGCAGGAGAGGGTGATCGAAAGGGTGGGCGGGCGCGCCGAGATCGCCGTCGACGTGCGCATCGTCTGCGCCACGCACCAGGATCTGAAGGTGCTGGCGGAACAGGGGCGCTTCCGCGAAGACCTGTTTTACCGGCTCAGCGAAATCGTCTTGCGCATTCCGCCGCTGCGCGAGCGGGCCGGCGATGCGGCCTTGCTGGCCCACCATTTCAAGAACAAGTTCTGTGCCAGAGAAGGACGCAGCAACCTGCATTTCAGCGCCGGTGCGCTGCAGCTGATCGAAAGCTATGGCTGGCCCGGCAATGTACGCGAGGTGGAAAACTGCATCAAGCGCGCCGTCATCATGAGCGACGGGCCGCAGATCGCCGCCGACGACCTGGGTTTGCCCGCTAGCGCCCAGGCGGCGCCCGTGGACGAGGCCATCAACCTGCGCCAGGCCCGCGACGCGGCCGAATACAAGGTGATGGTGCGCGCGCTGGCGCGGGCCGACGGCAATATCGCCAAGGCGGCCGAACTGCTGGGCGTGAGCCGGCCCACCCTGTACGACTTGATGAACCACCACGGCATCAAGTAGGCAGGTACATAAGTGAGTGTATTAAAAATTAATATTGTGTATGGCGTCGCACATACGCGGCGGCGCCGGCGCGGCATGCTTCCCTCTGCAACTTAATCAAGTCAACAGGGAGAATTCCATGCAAGCTACACAACTGTCCGCGTCGGACCTGAACAATCCGGGCGTGTCCTGGGGCGCCGTGCTGGCGGGCGCCGCCGCGGCCGCCGCCTTGTCCTTTATCCTGCTGATCCTCGGCGTGGGCCTGGGCCTGTCTTCCGTGTCGCCGTGGTCGTTCAACGCGACGGCCATCGGCGTATCGACCATCGCCTGGCTGGCCTTCATGCAGCTGGCCGCGTCCGGCATCGGCGGCTATATGGCGGGCCGGCTGCGCGTGAAATGGAGTTCCATCCACACGGATGAGGTGCATTTCCGCGATACGGCGCACGGCTTGCTGGCCTGGGCCGTGGCTACCCTGATCACCGTGGCCGTGCTGGCCGGCGGCACGCGCGCCGTGCTCAGCGGCGCCATCGATGCGGGCAGCGGCGTGGCGGCGGCAGTATCCCCGGCCGCAGCGGCTGGCGCCAAGGCGGGCGAGGGCGGCGGCAGCGTCAATCCGCTCGATTATTTCTCGGACATGCTGCTGCGCGCCGCGCCCGCTGCCGCCACCGGCACGCCAGCGATGGCGAACCCCGGCGTGACGCTCGCCGACCAGCGCGTGGAAATCGGCAAGATCGTCGCCACGGGCCTGTCCACGGGCAGCCTGGCCGCCGATGACCGCGCCTACCTGGGCCAGGTCGTGGCCAGCCGCACGGGCTTGACGCAGGCTGAAGCGGAAGCGCGGGTCGACGCCGTCTACGGTCGCGCCGCCAAGGCCGCCGCCGATGCCAAGGCGAAAGCACAGCAAGCGGCCGACACGGCGCGCAAGGCCGGCGCCCACACGGCCCTGTGGATGTTCGTCGCCTTGCTGCTCGGTGCTTTCGTGGCCAGCCTGGCCGCAACGTTCGGCGGCCGCCAGCGCGACCACGAGCGCGTGCTGCGCCACGTCACCATCTGAACCCCCACCATAAAATCAAGGAGTCTGCCATGCGTTCCATCCTCTTGCTGCTTCTGGGCATCCCATTGCCCATCGTCATACTGATCGCCCTGTTCGTCCGCTGACAAGGTAAACACAGGAACCGGCGCCCGCTGCAAGGTGGGCGCCGGTTTTTGCGTGAAAGCGGCCGCATGTGTAAGATGGCGCCATCTTTCTACCGAGACTATCCATGAATGTGACCGCCATCCGTCCCTTGCTGAAAACCGCCGCCATCGCCGCCTTGGCCTGCACCATGCTGGCCGCGTGTTCCACCCTGATCGGCCCGCGCGACGTGAACGTGTCGCTGAGCAAGATGCAGCAAGGCCTGGAGCGCCGCTTTCCCATCGACAAGCGCGTGCTGTCCGTGCTGGACGTCAAGCTGACGCATCCGCAACTGTCCTTGCAGCCCGAGCGCGAAAGAGTCGCCCTCAGCGTGGACGCCAGCGTCCTGCCGCCGTTCATCCGCCAGAGCTGGCGCGGCAGCCTGGCCATGTCGGGCCGCCTCGTGCTCGACGCCCGGCGCAATGCCGTGTACCTGAGCGAAGCGAGCGTGGACAAGGTCACCATCGACGGCATGGACGAGTCGCAGCAGCGCCAGTTCGCCAAGGTGGCCAGCCTGGTGGCCGACCAGCTCATGCATGAAACACCGATCTACACCTTCAAGCCCGACGAATTGCGCTATGCGGGCGTGCAATTCGTGCCGACGCAGATCAGGACCACGGGCAACGGGCTGACGGTGACGTTCGAGCCGGTGAAGTAGGGGCAGGCTCTGTCATCGCCGTACAGAGCAACCTCCGTGAACTCCCTGCGACAAGCATCGATATTTATTGCTCTATAGTAATATTTATTCTGTATCCGCTGGATGCCGAACACAAGGCGGCCGCCACCGCGTTTGTCGACAACAAGGGTCCCAATCCGTTTGCGGGCTTGTCGCGCGAGCAATTGTCCGCCATCACGAATGATGACAGTGGGACCTTTACCATCAACGAGCGCCGCGCCGCCTTTACGCAGGCTTACGATGAAGAGCAGGCCTGGCGCAGCCAGGTCGTGGCGCAAGCGATGGCGGAATACAATACCACCGGCAAGATGACCAATTTCTTCAAATTTCAATCACGCGGCCGGCAATGGCGGGCCTACGCCGGGTTCGCTTGCGGACATGCTGAAAAATCAGGATAAAAAAGGCCTGGATCTGTTTGATCTGCTGATCCGCTGATCGCTGGGATTGTTCAACTGTCATTGTTGCTCGCTGGAAGGCCGACTATAATCCTGCCTCCCATGCCTGGACACAGCATGTTCTCCAACATGAAGTTAAAACAATTAAAGGAATCTTCGTGAAACGTTCACTCATCAGCGCCGCCTGTTGCGCCTTGCTCGCCTTATCTTCGCCGTCGCTGTACGCCCAAGCCAGCAATGCTGCCGCGCCCGTCTCCGGCATCGACCTGAAAACCCTGGACCCGGCAGTCAGTCCCCGCGATGATTTCTACGGCTACGTCAACGGCGTCTGGACCCGCAATACGGACATTCCGGCCGACAAATCCGTCTGGGGCACGTATATCGAATTGCGCGAAATCGCCCAAGGTCAACTGCGCGGCCTGATCGACGCCACCGTCAAGAACCCCGGCAAGCCCGGCAGCGAAGCGCACAAGATCGCCGACCTGTATACGAGTTTCATGAATGACAAGGCGCGCGATGCGGCTGGCTTCAAGCCCCTGAAGGCCGAACTGGCCCGCGTCGCCAGCTTGAAAGACAAGCAAGACTTGCCGGCGCTGCTGGCCTACCTGCAAGGCAATGGCGTTGCGACGCCGTTTTCCGCCTATGTGGCGCCCGATGCGCAAGACCCCGAACGCTACACGGTCAACATCAGCCAGTCGGGCCTCGGCTTGCCTGACCGCGATTATTATCTGAAGGACGACGACGCCAAGCTGCAAGCCGTGCGCGCCAAGTACCTCAAACATATCAAAACCATGCTGGCCATGAGCGGCGACCAGGCCGCCGCCGACCACGCGGCGCAGATCCTCGACCTCGAAACGCGTTTGGCGGCCGTGCAGTGGACGCGCGTGCAGATGCGCGACCCCGTCAAGTCGTATAACCGCGTCGATTTCAACAAATTCAGCGCACTGGCGCCGGCCTTCGACTGGAACGCGTATTTCGCCGCCGCCGGCCTGGCGAAAAAGGAAACCTCGGCCGTCGTACGCCAGCCCAGCTTCATGACCGGCTTTTCCGAGACCTTGGCCGCCGTGCCGCTGGCATCGTGGAAGAGCTACCTGAACTGGCGCATCATCGAAAGCTATGCTTCCTACCTGGACAGCGCCACGGTCAAGGAGCGCTTCGCCTTCGACGGCACGGTGCTGCGCGGCGTGCCGCAAAGCGAACCGCAGTGGCAGCTGGCGCTGCGCTTCACGGATAACGCCATCAGCGACGCCGTCGGCAAGCGCTACGTGGCCATGTATCTGCCGCCGGAAACGAAGCCGCGCGTGATGGCAATGTTCGACAATTTCGTCGCCTCGTTCAAGGAGGGCATCGAGCAGCTCGACTGGATGGGCCCGGAAACCAAGAAGGAAGCCCAGCTCAAGCTGGCCGCCCTGAAGCCGAAGATCGCCTACCCCGATACCTGGCGCGACTACAGCAGCATGCAGACGCGGCCGAACGACCTGATCGCCAACGTGCGCGCCGCGCGCGCGTGGAGCCGCCAGCAAAACCTGGCCAAACTGGGCAAACCGGTCGACCGCGACGAATGGTCGATGACGCCGCAAACCGTCAACGCCAGCTACAGCCCGGCCCTGAATGCCATCACGATCCCGGCGGCCATCTTGCAACCGCCATTTTTCAACGTGAAAGCGGAAGACGCCGTCAATTACGGCTTGCTCGGCATCACCTTCGGCCATGAAATCAGCCATGCCTTCGACGATTCGGGTAGTCAATATGATGCCAAGGGCCGCTTGCGCAACTGGTGGACGGCAGAGGACCGTACGGCCTTCAAGGCGCTGGCAGCCGGGCTGGTCAAGCAATATGGCGCCTACAGCCCTGTGCCGGGCTATCACATCAATGGCGAGCTGACCCTGGGTGAGAACATCGGCGACAATTCCGGCCTGTCGATCACCTACAAGGCGTACCAGCGTTCCTTGAACGGCAAGCCGTCGCCAGTCATCGATGGCTTGACGGGCGAACAGCGCCTGTACATCGGCTTTGCGCAGAAATGGCGCGCGAAACTGCGTCCCGAAGCGGCCATCGCGCAGATCAAGAGCGACCCGCATTCGCCGGGAGAATTCCGCGCCAAGGGCACGGTCAAAAACCAGCCCGGCTTCTATGAAGCGTTCGGCATCAAGCCGGGCGACCCGATGTATCTGCCACCCGAGCAGCGCGTGATCATGTGGTAAGCCCGTAGGGCAGTCGCGCACCGCGCCGGGCACTATTCCTTGGCGTGGTTGAGGGTGTACCTGGGCAGTTCGACCGTCAGGTCTTCCTGCGCCAGGCGGGCCTGGCAAGACAGGCGCGAGTGGGGCTGCAAGCCCCAGGCCTGGTCGAGCATGTCTTCCTCATTGTCGCCCAACTCATTGAGCGTATCAAAACCCCGCACCACGACCACGTGGCAGGTGGAACAGGCGCCCACCTGGCCGCAGGCGTGTTCCATGTCAATGTTGTTGAGCAGTAATGCATCGCAGATGCTCATTTTCTCGGGCGCGTCGAACACGGCGCCGTCGGGGGCCAGCTCGGGATGGGGCAGGACGGTGATGGTGGGCATACGGGATTCTCCTTGAGTTCCTTGAATACCGTTACCTTGGACCTTCCCGCCTTGGCAAGGTCAAGTCCCTGCGCAATCCTGCGCGGTGATGCAATCGTCGAGATGATCGAGCAATTGCAAAAACACGCGTTTATCGGCCACGTGATTCATCGTGGCACTCGTCAAGACATCGCTGGTCGCCGCCGTCACGGCGGCCTTGGCCCCCATGCAGGCGGCATGCATGTGCGCGCGATCCAGTTCCAGCAGCGCCGTCGCTATGCCTTCGCGCGTGAAGTCGTAGGCATCCATGCCGCAGCAGCCGGCCACGCAATGGGTTTCCAGGCGGCAGATCAGCGGCCATAGCCCATCCAGCATGGCATCAATGTCGATCGCCTGGGTATAGCGGCCGTCAAGATCGATGAATTCGATCCAGGCGTCGTCGCCGATCTGGATAGCGTACTGGCGGTCGCGTTCGGTCATTTTTTAAAATTCTCCTGGTCAGTGGCATCGCAATATAAAAAAACCGCCCGAAGGCGGTTTGATCGAACAGGCAAGGGCGGTTGCGAAGTAGGTCGTAATAAATTATTGTGATTTCTGACCTCCATAACCGGCACTCTGCGGTGTTGCCCGCTGCTAGCAGTGCTCGCACTGCGTCGCAGCGGGCGCCTTGCAGAGCATCCGGTTCTGTTCGTCATAACTTCACAATAATTTCCCACGACCTACTTAGATGAAGTAGATCAGCGCGATCACGCCCACCACGAGGGCCACGCGGGTGAGCTGGTAGGCCGTCTTGTTCCACGCCTTGAAGCGGCGGCGGTACTGGCCCATGGTCCAGGAAATCTGGAACAGTTTACTCACGCCACCCACCTGGTCGCCCAGTTCGTTGGGCGAGGCGGCGGCCGTCATCAGGGTGCGGCCCAGCCAGCGGTTCAATCCTTGCGCCCAGCGGTAGCGCATCGGGCGTTCGATGTCGCAGAACAGGATGATGCGGTCGCTGTCGGCATCGTTGCGGGCCCAGTGGATATACGTTTCATCGAACATCACGGCCTGGCCGTCGCGCCAGCTGTGGCGTTCGCCATCGACGTCGATGAAGCAGCGGTCGTCGTTCGGCGTCTGCAAGCCCAGGTGGTAGCGCAGGGAACCGGCGAACGGGTCGCGGTGCGGGTTGAGCTTGCCGCCTTGCGGCAGTTCCGCGAACATGGCAGCCTTGATCGAGGGAATCGATTGCAGCAGCGCATAGGTTTGCGGACACATTTGCTGCGCCGACGGGTGGTTCGCGTCATACCATTTCAGGTAGAAACGCTTCCAGCCATACTTGAAGAAGGAGTTGAAACCCACGTCATTGTTCTTTTCGGCCGCCTTGATCTTTTTCATTTCCTGCATGCGCAGCGCTTCATCGCGGATGATTTGCCAGTTCTGCTGCAGCGGTGCCAGTTCCGGAAATTGATCGACGGAAAGATATGGCGTGGCCGGCACCTTGGAAAAGGTGTGCATGAACAGGTTCAGCGGCGCCATGAACGAGGAGTGATCGAAGATCTGGCGGCGGAACGGCAGGCGCACCTTGCCCCGAAAATGAATATGTAAAACAGAAAACACAAAAATGCCCAGCAAGGCCCACTTCATACACAACCTCGTTTTTTAAGAATGGAGCAATTATAACCAGTTAATGTCCGTGTCACCCCATGCCATGCTGAAGGAAGGATGAAGCAGCGCGCGCGTGCCGGCTGCCCTACAATGGTTTTTTCTCCCCACTTATCCGAGGTAATCATGGAAATCTGGCACGCACCGCTCGACCTGGCCACGCTCAACGCCGCCAGCGAGGGCACGGCCATGCGCCACCTGGGCATAGTATTCACGGCCTTTGGCCCCGACTGGATCGAGGCGACCATGCCCGTCGACCACCGCACCATGCAGCCTTTTAAACTGCTGCATGGCGGCGCTTCCGTTCTGCTGGCCGAGACCCTGGGCAGCATGGCCGCGAATGCCTGCCTGGATCATCGCCGCCATGTCAGCGTGGGGCAGGAAATCAACGCCAACCACGTGCGCGGCGTGCGCGGCGGCCACGTGACGGGGCGCGCTACGCCGATACACCGGGGCCGCAGCAGCCAGGTCTGGGAAATCCGCATCGTCGACGACGACGGCAAACTGTGCTGCATCTCGCGCATCACCATGGCCGTCATCGACGCTCCTTGACTTGCATCAAGGCATTAAAAGCGAACGCGTGAAATCATCCATAACGCTGTTCGCTTATAATTCAGTGTGCTGTTGTATGGCGTGGGGTGTCTCCCGCACGCCTGCATTGCCCGAAATTAAAAGCTGACTGCCCAAAAAACGCCAGTTAGAGACCCATCCTGCACCATGCGGGAAAGGCAGCACGACGGCGAGCAGATCGCTGGTTCTAGCGTAACCGGCAACAATCAACTTTATTACAGGGTAATAACAACAATGATGTCATTCAATCGTTTGACGATAGGCGCGCGCCTGAGCGCAGGCTTCGGGCTGCTGGTCTTGCTCATGCTGGTGCTGGCCGCCTTCGCGCTGTTGCGCATCGGCGCCATCTCCGGCGCCATGGATACGCAAGAAAAAGTGCAACTGGAAAAACTCGAACCCCTGTACGTGGCGCGCGAAGCGCTCGACCAGACGGGCCTGGCCGCCCGCAACGCGTATATCTTCCATGACCTGGCCGCCGCCGAAAAAGAGCTGGCCATCCTCGACAGCCAGAAGGCGCTGTACCTGGACGCGCTGGCGAAGCTGGCGCCGCAGTTCGCCGGCGATGCCCAGTTCGAGAAAGTCAGCACGGGCCTGAAAACCATGGCGCAGCAACTGCAGCGTCCGCGCCAGTTCCGCGCCACGGGGCAGATGGAGCAGTACGGCACCTTCCTCGTCGATGAATGCAGCCCGCTGCGGCGCCAGATCGTCGCCGACATCGATGCCGTCCTGAAAAACGTGCAGCGCGAATCGGAGCAGGCCAGCGTGGCCGCGCGCGCCATCTATGGCCAGTCGCTGCGCTGGATCGGCGTGCTGGCCGCGCTCAGCGTGCTCATTTGCATTGCGGTCGCCACCGTCATCACGCGGGGATTGCTGCGCCAGCTGGGCGGCGAACCCGCATATGCGGCCTCGATCGCCGGGCGCATCGCGCTGGGCGAACTGGCCATCGACGTGCACACGCGCGATGGTGACGACAGCAGCCTGCTGTTTGCGATCAAGACCATGCGCGACAACCTGGCCGCCATCGTCGGCAAGGTGCGCCTCGGTACGGAAAGCATCGCCACGGCCTCGACCGAGATCGCTTCGGGCAACCGCGACCTGTCGCAGCGCACGGAGCAGCAGGCCGGTTCGCTCGAAGAAGTGGCGTCGTCGATGGAAGAACTGATTTCCACCGTGCGCCAGAATGCGGACAACGCCCAGCAGGCAAACCGCCTGGCGCGCGAAGCGTCCACCGTGTCGGAGCAGGGCGGCAAGGCGGTGGCCGAAGTGGTGCATACCATGGGCCTGATCAATGCCTCGTCGAACAAGATCGTCGACATCATCGGCGTGATCGACAGCATCGCCTTCCAGACCAATATCCTGGCCTTGAACGCGGCCGTGGAAGCGGCGCGCGCCGGTGAGCAGGGGCGCGGCTTTGCCGTGGTCGCCACCGAGGTGCGCAGCCTGGCACAGCGTTCCGCCGCCGCCGCGCGCGAAATCAAGACCCTGATCGACGATTCCGTCAGCAAGGTGGGCACGGGCACGGTGCTCGTCGAGCAGGCGGGCGCCACCATGCATGAGGTGGTGGCCGGCATCGGCAGGGTGACGGGCATCATGGCCGAGATCAGCCACGCCACGCAGGAGCAGGGCGCCGGCATCGAGCAAGTCAACCGCGCCATCGTCGACATGGACCGCGTCACCCAGCAAAACGCGGCCCTGGTGGAACAGGCGGCCGCCGCCGCGCACGAACTGCAGCAGCAGGCGGCGCAGCTGGAACAGGAAGTGGGCATCTTCAAACTGGCCCAGCTGGCCAGCGGTCCTTTGCGCCTGGCGGCCTGAGGCCGCTCGCACTGCAGCGCGGCGCGCCAAGCGCCATATTCCGCGCTACAATGAGAGCTGGATCACCGCCAGGACTTCTCATGCAAGTGCGCAGCAGCCACGATCTATCCAGCCCGGACGACGACCAGCCGGCGCCGCCTGTGCTGCAGCTGGCCCTTGCCGGCCTGGGGTGGGGTTTACTCACCTGCATGTTGTGCTTTGCCATCCTGTTCCTCACCAAATGGCTGTTGCCGCCCGCATACTGGGGCGCGCACACGGGCCTGGCCAAGTTCAAGCACGAAATGTCGCTGCCCCTGCTGGTGTTCTGGGTCGTCATCTATTCTCCCATCCTGGAAACCTTCCTCGGCCAACTGCTGCCGCTGGAAATCCTCAAGCGCCTGGGCGCCAGCCGCCAGCTGAGTATTTTCATCGGCGCCATCCTGTGGGCCATCGTGCATTTCATCAGCGGCGGCTTGCTGCACGCCATCGTCGCGCTGGGCTCGGGCGCCATGTTCAGCTTTGTCTACCTGCGTTACCGTGCTCCCGGCGTGGCTGTTGCCTATGCGACAACGACATTTTCCCGCGCCTGCAATAACATCGCCATCCTCGTCGCCGTGTTTTATGGCCTCGATGCCTAAGTAATCCTCAGGAAATTATTGTAAATTTATGACGAACAGAACCGGATGCTGTGCAAGGCGCCCGCAGCGCACATTGCGTGCCATGACGGCGACGAATTGACTATGATTGGTAGCCGGCCTTCCCGCGCGGGAAGGCGTTCCTTTTCGGACTAGGGAGACATCATGCACAGCGTACAAAAGATTACCCCATGTTTATGGTTCAACGGCAACGCCGAGGCGGCGGCCCGGTTTTATACGGAAATATTTCCTAATTCAAGGGTCGGCCAGATCCTGCGCTATGGCGCGGAGGGCAAGGAAATCCACGGCCAGGAGCCGGGCAGCGTGCTGACGGTGGCCTTCGAACTCGATGGCCAGACGTTTACGGGCTTGAATGGCGGGCCCCTGTTCCAGTTTTCCGAGGCCATCTCGTTCCAGGTCAACTGCGAAACGCAGGATGAAGTCGACCACTACTGGAACCTGCTGTCCCGGGGCGGGCCGCCGGAAGCCCAGCAATGCAGCTGGCTCAAGGACCAGTTCGGGGTATCGTGGCAAATCGTGCCCACCCTCATGATCCGCCTGCTGACGGACCCCGATCCCGTCAAGGCCGGGCGCGTGATGAAAGCCATGATGGGCATGAAAAAGATCGACATCGACGAGATCAAGCGGGCCTATGCAGGCTAGAAGCTGGCCCGCAAGGTCAGCTGCGCGTTGCGCGGATCGCCATAATAGCCGCTGCCGTACAGGCCGTAACCACTGTAATAGCGCTTGTCGAAGACATTATTGAGGTTCAGCACGGCACTGAGCCGCTTGCTGAACTCGTAGCGCGCCATCAGTCCCACCACGCCAAAGCTGCCTTCGTCGGCGCGTGCCGGCACGTCGCCCGCCAGGACGGTGTGGTAATACGTCCGGCCCTGCCAGTTGACATTGCCGCCCACGCTCAAGCGGCGCCAGTCGCCGCCCAGGCGGTAGCTGGTCGCCAGCTTGAAGCTGCGTTCGGGACGCGTCGTATCGATGCGCTGGCCATCCTTGTCGCGCGGGCGGCTGAACGTCGCTCCCGCCTGCACCTGCCAGCCAGGCAACAGCTGGCCTGCCACTTCCAGCTCCACGCCGCGCGTGGTGGTTCCGTCGATGGGCCGGTAGACTTCCCGTTCGTTGGCGTCCGTGCCCACGTAATCGGCCAGGTTATCTTGCTTGATATGAAATACGGCCACGCTGGCGTTCAGCTTGCGCTCGAAAAACTCGCCCTTGATGCCGCTTTCCCAGGACTTGCCCGTGGTGGGCGGCAGCGCTCTGGCGTTGGCGTCGCTGACCGATTGCGGCTCGAAGATGCTGGCATAGCTGAGATACGCGGAGTACGTGCCGTTCAAGTCGTAGACGGCGCCCGCATACGGCACCAGCCGGTGTTTTTCCTTCGCGTCGTCGCGGCCCGTGTCGCCCGAGCCATAGATCAGCTCGCCCGTGCGTTCATAGCTGTTGAGGCGGCTGCCGACGATCAGCGACAAGCCATCGGCCGGCTTGAAGCGCGCCGCGCCATACGCCGCATATTCCTTGAAGCTGTATTGTTGCGTCTGGCTGACGGTCATGCTCGACGGCAGGGGCACGTTGTTATTCCAGTGGCGGTAGTCGATTTCCACATTGCCGCCGCGATAAGCCACGTAGTCGGACTTGCGGTGACTGGCGTTGACGCCCAGCACCAGTTCATGCTGGCGGCCCAGCCACTGGAATGGACCCGTGGCGTAGGCATCGAGCGAATTGCTGTCGATGGCATAGGTTTTTGCGCCGCGCTGCACGGTGGCCAGGCCCGTCGCTGAATCCGGATAGGGACCCCAACTGATGATGTTCGCTTGCAACTGGTCCGTATCGCCCTTCCAGTGGCTCGCTTCCGCCTTGACTTGCCAGCCATTGTCGAACAGGTGCTCGGCGGCGGCGAACACGCGCGTGCTGGTGCTGCCCGCGTCCGTCCAGCGCGCTGCGGGGTTGAAGGCGCGCGCGAACCGCGTGCGGCTGCCATCCGTGTAGAACAGGGGATTCTGGCCGAAGGACGAGCCCTTTGAATCGATTTTCTGGTAGTCGATGCCCGCCAGCACGCGCGTGCGCGGCGTCAAATCCGCTTCGATGACGCCGTACACCACGCTCTTGTTCTGCTGGTAATAGTCGATGTAGGAGCCATGATCCTGATGCGCGGCCACCAGGCGCGCGCGCACGGAAGCGTCCGCATTCAGGGGGCCGGAGACATCGGCTTCCGCGCGGTAGCGGTCCCAGCTGCCGATGCCCGCCTGCGCGTATGCCTGGAACTGGCGCGTGGGTTTCTTGCGCACCAGGTTGACGGCGCCGGCGGGGCTGCCGGCGCCGCTCATCAGGCCATTCGCGCCGCGCACCACTTCCACCCTGTCGTAGATGGCCATGTCGCGGATGCCCAGGCCGTTCGAATTGGTGCTGAAGTCGAAGGTGGGCACGCCGTCGTACTGGAAACTGTTCAGGCTGAAGCCGCGCGCATAGTAGTTGTAACGCTCCGTATCGTCGTGCGAAACGGTCACGCCCGGCGTCTGCTGCAGCACGTCGGCCAGGCTGAGGACACCCTGGTCATCCATCTGCTGGCGCGTGATGACGGTCAGCGATTGCGGCGTTTCGCGTGGCGACAGGGTAAAACGCGTGGCCGTGCCGGCCAGCGCCGCCGCATACGCGCCACTGCCTTCCGTTTCCAGCGCCGGCTCGCCGCCGGCCGTGACCGTGATTTCGGCCAGTTGCTGCGCGCCATCCGCCGCATTCACCGACCTGGGCAGTGGGCGCAGGACGAAATCGTTGGGCGCCAGTTGCAGCGCCGCCAGGCCGCTGCCGGCCAGCAGCGCGTCGAGGCCGGCCGCGACACCGTAATTGCCGGACAGGCCGGCCGTGCGCAGGCCGCGCACGTCGCCCGCCTGGTAGGTGAGCGTCAGGTTCGCCGTGCGCGCCAGCTGTTCCAGCGCCGCATCGAGCGGGCCGGCGGCGATCTGCAGGGCATGGACGGCGCTGTCGCTGCTGGCCCGGGGCTGGTTTTGCTGGGCCAGGACGGGTGCCGCGCCGAGCAGCAGCAGGGTGCTGGCGACGGCGCCAGCCAGGCGGGAACGGACGGGAGCGGGGAAGGGCCGAGGGCGGGGCAGGAAAGATGGGGTCATATATCGCTATCATTTGAGTGGTATCAAGCTGTATGCCGTGCGGCCAGCCCGATCCCCTCATCTTTTTTACGCTTTTTTCAGCGTGACCCAGAAGCGCGTGCGGTACACGGCCACGATGGGCTGCGTATGCAGCAGCACGCGCAGGGCCCGCTCGGGATCGTCCAGCTGGAAGATGCCGGACACGGGCAAGCGGGCGATATCGGCATCGCACAGCAGCAAGCCATGCCGGTGGCGCGCCAGTTCGGCCACCAGCTGGCCCAGGGGCATGTCGCGCGCGACGATCACGCCATCGAGCCAGGCGGCCGGATCGTCATGGGCCGGCTCGCGCCAGATGCGCGCGCCATCCGTCAGGACGCCGTCGCCTGCCTGCACCAGCAAGGGCCGGGCCGCGCTTGCGGCTGCCTGCAGCTGCACCGCGTGTTCCTGCACGGCCAGGCGCGTCAGCATGGCATCAGCGCCCTCGGCAACAGCGAGGCGGCGCACCGTGAAACGCGTGCCCAGCGCCAGCATGCGCGCTTCGCCCGTGTCGACGAGAAACGGCCGGCGCTGCGGGTCGGCTTGCGTGGTGATGGCAATGTCGCCATGCAGCAAGGTCAGCAGCCGTTGCGCGCCATCGAAGCGCAGCCTGACGGCCGTGCCCGCATTCAGCTGCAGCAAGCTGCCGTCCGGCAGGCGCACGGCCAGGCGCTGCCCCGTGCCCGTGCGGTAGTCGGCGCGCGTGTCGATGGCGAACCAGGCGGCCGTGCCGGCAAAGCCGATGCCGGCCAGCACTTTCAGCGCCTGGCGGCGCTGGCGGCGGCGCGCCAGACTGGCGTCGAGGGTGGCGCGGCTCGCTTCCGGCGGCAAGCCCGAGAACTGGCTGCCGATGGCGGCGAGGCGCTGCCATGCCTGTTCGTGGCCGGGGTCGGCATCGCGCCAGCGCTGCAGCGAGTGCAGGGCGTCCGGGGTGGCGCCATGCATCTGCAAGCGCACGGCCCAGGCGATGGCTTGCTCCACGGGGTCTTCCGGCAAGGCAGCGGCCGTCACTGGAAATGTCACTGGAAATAGACGCGGTAGCAGGCGCGCCAGGCGCTGGCCAGGTCGCGCTCGACGGTGGCCAGCGAGACATCGAGCCTGGCGGCGATGGCGGGACCCGTCAAGCCGTCCAGTTGGGCCAGCAAAAAGGCCCGCCTGGCGCGCGGCTTGAGGGCGTCGAGCGCCGTATCGAGGCGCACCAGGGTGTCGATCAGCAGCAGCCGTGTTTCGGGCGACGGTGCCGTCTGCTCGGGCAGGGCGGCCAGCGCCTGCAGGTAGGCGTATTCCACGTCGCGGCGCCGGTAATGGTCGATCACCAGGCCTTGCGCGATGCGCGTCAGGTAGGCGCGCGGTTCGCGCAGGGCGGGCTGCGGCCGTTCGCGCCGCTGCAGCAGGCGCATGAAGGTGTCGTGCGCCACGTCGGCCGCATCGGCGCCGCAACCCAGTTTATGCCGCAGCCAGCCCTGCAGCCAGCCGTGGTGGGCGCGGTACAGGGTGGCAAGGTCGGGCGGTGCGGCAGGGTTCATGGCGGCAAGGACGATGATGGATGATCGTTAATTGAGAATCATTCTCAATTATTGCATTGCCAGCTTGCTCTGGCAAGTGCCGCCGCCAGCGGCTGCACCGTTGGCGCGCCCTGTCCAAGAGGGCCGGCATTTGCTATAGTCCCAGCCATCTTTCCAAAGCCACCTGACCCCGCCATGACCATTAGCACCAGCAGCACCAGCAACACCATCACGCCCCGCACCTTCGGCACACCGCTGTCTTCCACCGCCATCAAAGTCATGCTGCTGGGTTCCGGTGAACTGGGCAAGGAAGTGATCATTTCGCTGCAACGCCTGGGCGTGGAAGTGATCGCTGTCGACCGCTATCCGAACGCACCGGGCCACCCGGTGGCGCACCGCTCGCACGTGATCGACATGAGCGACGGCGTGGCGCTGGCCGCCCTGATCGACCTGGAAAAGCCGGACCTGATCGTGCCGGAAATCGAAGCCATCGCCACGGAGACCCTGGCGGCGCTGGAAGCGGCCGGGCAAATCACCTGCATCCCGAACGCGCGCGCCGCCGTGCTGACGATGAACCGCGAAGGCATCCGCACGCTGGCCGCCGAAACGCTGGGCGTGGCGACGTCGCCATACCGCTTCGCCAGCAGCCTGCAAGAGCTGCAGCTGGCGTGCCAGGAGATCGGTTTTCCCTGCGTGGTAAAACCCGTGATGTCGTCGTCGGGCAAGGGCCAGTCCAAGCTCGATGGCCCGCAAGATGTGGAAACGGCGTGGGCGCATGCGGCCAGCGGCGGCCGGGTCGACACGGGCCGGGTCATCGTCGAAGGCTTCATCGACTTCGATTATGAAATCACCTTGCTGACGGTGCGCGCCGTCGGCGCCTCGGGGAAGATTGAAACGCAGTTCTGCGAGCCGATCGGCCACTTGCAGGTGCAGGGCGACTACGTGGAATCGTGGCAGCCGGCCCGCATGGCGCCGCTGGCCCTCGAACGCTCGCGCGAGATCGCCCGCAAGGTGACGGATAACCTGGGCGGCCTGGGGCTGTTCGGCGTGGAGCTGTTCGTCAAGGGCGACATGGTGTGGTTCTCGGAAGTGAGTCCCCGTCCGCACGACACGGGCATGGTCACCATGGCCAGCCAGGTGCAGAGCGAATTCGAACTACACGCGAAAGCCATCCTGGGCTTGCCCGTCAACGTGGCGCTGCGCTCTCCCGGCGCCTCGGCCGTCATCTACGGCCAGTTGGAAGCGAAAGGCATCGCCTTCGAAGGCGTGGCCGACGCCCTGAGCGTGCCGGGCGCCGACTTGCGCCTGTTCGGCAAGCCCGAATCGTTCGCCCGCCGCCGCATGGGCGTGGCGCTGGCCACGGCCGACGATATCGACACGGCCCGCGCGCGCGCCGTGCTGGCCGCGTCGAAAGTCAAGCCGGTGGCGAAGTAATGGCTGGCCTGCCGCTGGCCGACGCTGGCGGCGACGACATCAAGCGCAAGCTGCGCGGCCACATCGCGCGCCGTAACCTGGCGGGAGCCGCCAACGACTGCAAGTGGAACGAGCTGCTGGCCTTCATGCGCGGGCGGACCGACTGGGCGCCGTCGTACCGCTACGGTTCCGTGTCCGGCTATGTGTCGCGCTGGGATACGGAATGGGATTACCACCCGCCGTTCCCGTTCCTGGGCGTCGAATGGTTCGACATCAGCCTGTACTCGCAAGAACACGTGGCCATGCTGCTGCCCAAAAAAATCATCGACCATGGCGTGTGGATCGTGCCGGAACTGGAACGCATCGGCTTCGATTTCGAGGTGCGCGACCGGGTGGCGCGCATATGGGGCTATCTGCCCCGTTCCTATCACGATTTTCCTCCCGCCGACTAATTCAAAGACCAATCTCATGCCTGATAACGACATTCCCCAAGTAGCGCAACCGGACGACGCCGTCGTCGGCAAGGAAGCGGGCGCTCAGATGCTGGCTGCGGCCTGCGCCGCGCGCGACGCCTTCTATGCCACCCTGGGCACGCTGGATGCCGACGTGCTGGCGCCGTTGCTCAATTCCGCCTTGATGGGAGGCCCGCGCTGGCCATCGCTGCGCCAGGCCTGGAGGGTGATCCGCCGTGCCGATTCGATCATCATCGCCAGCGATGGTTTGAGCGACCCGTTCGAAGATGAAGACGACGTGTTCGTGCCGCGCGGCCACCTGCTGGAAGTGTGCATCGAGGCGCCGCTGTCCGCCTTCGACGGCGATGCGGTGCAGGCATCGTGGCTGTTCGACGTGATTTATCAGGTCAGCCAGAACGTGGCCGACCACGGTTCCATCGACTTGCTGCTGCAGCGCCATGGCAGCGTGTCGATGGTGCTGGACGTGCGGGATGCGCCGGCAGGCCTCGAAGACGAAAACGAACAGGTGGGCGTGCTGCTGACACAGGGCACGGCCACGCTTCCCCCTTCTTTCGACACGCCATATGGCGCAGTGATGCTGCTGACCGCCACCGTGCTGCAGCCGGCCGAACTGGCGCACATCGGCGCGGCCGCCGACAAGGCGCAGTCGCGGCGCGATCTGGCCGCCGCGCTGGCCGCCTCGCCGACGGGGCATTGGAGCGTGGCCCAGCGGCCGGCCGTCATTCCCCGCTAGGTTTTTCGACCGGCGGCGCGGCCGGTTCTTCCTTTGTCGGTGCCTCCTTTGCTTCCATGACGGCGGGCGGCGGTTCTTTCCACTTGCCCGCCGCCTTCAGCTTGTTCTTCAGCCCCGGCAAGGGAAAGCCCAGCGCATAGGCTTTTTGCGCGTGCGCGCTGGCTTTCTCGTATTCCTTCTTTTTTACATACATCAAGCCCAGGTTGTACTGGATGGTGGCCTGCTCGGGCGCCAGGCGGCTGGCCGCGTCCAGCTGCTCCAGCGCCATGGCATCCTGGCCCGTGG
Source organism: Janthinobacterium sp. PAMC25594 (assembly GCF_019443505.1). NCBI lineage: Bacteria > Pseudomonadati > Pseudomonadota > Betaproteobacteria > Burkholderiales > Oxalobacteraceae > Janthinobacterium > Janthinobacterium sp. PAMC25594. The sequence goes on along the minus strand of NZ_CP080377.1, from coordinate 691,421 downwards.
CCAGCAAATAGCTGCCGTACACCATGCGCGCCGTCACGTCGTGCGGCGCGTAGGCGATCGCCCGTTCGAAGTAGCAGCTGACCGTGTAGCGGGCGCCGACCGGCTGCGCGCTTTTCAGGCGCAAGCCCAGTTTCGCCATCGAGGCCAGCGCCCGGTGGTGGTTCGGGAAGTGCTCCAGGGTGTAGCTGATGTCGCCGCCCAGGCTGCCCGTCATGCCTTGCGTGAGCGTTTCCACGGCGCGCGAAAAATGGAATTGTTCGACCACGGACAGGTCCTTGCGGTCTTCCGCGCTCGTGTAGTCGCCGCCCGTGGTGCCCTTGACGTAGGGCGGGCAGTCGGCGGCGTCGGCGCTGGCGCAGCGGGCGGCCAGGGCGCAGGCAAGTATCAGGTGCTTCATGCGGTTCTCCTGTGGCTGACCTGGTCCAGCACATCGGCCAGGGCGTTGCTGCGGGCTTGCCGCGATTGCAGGGCGATGGCCGCGGGGCTGGCCAGCGGCGCGCGGCCCTGGCGCGCCAGTTCCAGGAAGCGCAGCAGCGCGCGCGCGCAATCGGCGCTGGACGCCAGCTGGCCGATGGTGTCGATGCCGCAGTGGCGCAGCTTGGCCGCGCTGTCGCCCGCCAGGTCGGTCAGCGCCAGGATAGGGCGGCGACAGCGCAGGTATTCATACAGCTTGGCGGGAATCTGCGCATTGCAATTGGCCGCCTGCAGCAGCAGCAAGCCGTCGGCGGCCAGCATTTCCTGCAGCGCCGCGCCATGCGGCTGCAACGGTTCCAGGCGCACCAGGTCGAGGATGCCGTATTTCACCAGCAGGCTGGCCAGCCATGCATCGTGGCCCGTGGCGCGCAGCACCAGCTGGAAATTGCGCGCATGCAGCACGCCGTCGTGGCGCAGCTTTGCCAGCGCCTCGAACAGCGCTTGCGGATCGCGCTCGGACGGGTAGATCACGCCGCTGTGCAGCAGCAAAAAGCGGCTGCGGTGGCCCGTGCGCGCAGGATTGCCGTCATGGCCGTCTTCGTCGTAGCCGTTCTCGATCAGATGGAAGCGCTCGCGCCCCACCTGTGCCAGGCGTCGCCGGTGGGCGTCGATGGCGCCCGGCGTGGTGCAGACGATGGCCGCGCTGCGCGCCGCGATGCGCTGTTCTATCCACGCATGCATGCGGTGCAAACGCACTTCGGACGGATATGGCGCCAGCGGGTCGCTGTCATCGAGCATGGGGTCGCGCTGGTCGGCGATCCACGGCAGGCCGCTGAGTTTTTGCAGGGTCAGCGCGATCAGGTGCGCCGTGGCGATCGGGTACGTCGACCAGATGGCGTCGGGGCGGTACTCGCGGATCATGCGCAGGCCGGCCGGCACGGCGCTCAGCCACCAGGAACTCCAGCGGTCGGGCAGCGCCAGGCAGCGCGGATAGCGCCCGGCGATGGACAAATGGCGTGCCGCATCCAGCGCCAGGGTGCGCCGCACAGTGGCGCGCTCCCCGATCTGCGCCAGCTGGGACACGCCTGTTTGCGCATACGCGACAGGGCTGGGACTGAGCACCAGCGGCTGCCAGCCGCAGTCGGGCAAATGGCGCGCGAAGCCCAGGGTGCGCAGGATGCCGCTGCCGCCGGCCAGCGGCGGAAAATGGTAGGCGACCATCAGCACCCGTTTTGGCGAGGTACTTACCATGACTGCAGCCAGCGTACGCACAGCTGTTCCACTTCGCCGCGCCAGGCGGCGCTGGCAAACGTGTGGTTGGCGCCAGCCACCTGCGCCTGCGTCCATGGCGCGCGGGCGACGACGGCGCGCCAGGCCCCGTCACCATGGAGCAGGGTTTGCCACTCGCGCGCGCCCAGGTCGTCGCCGCTGAGGATCAGCAGCACCTTGCCCTGGAATTGCGTCAGCGCCCGCAGCAGGGCCGGCGCGGGCGCGTCGTCCTCCTGCGCTTCCTGCGTCTGCTTCTGCGCCTGCGTGGCGGCCGCCACCTGACGCAGCGACGCCAGGCTGGCGCCCAGCTGCACTCCGCCTTTGGTCAGCTTGCGCCAGAACGCGCCTTGCAGCAGGCGTGGCAAATAGTAATGGCGCAAGGTGGCGCGCGCCAGGCCGGCGCTGCTGCGTACCCACGGATTGAGCAAAATCAGGGCATTGACGCGCGCGTCGCGCGGCGCATGGCAGGCGCCCGCTGTGGCGCCGTCGCACAAGCCCCACAGCGCCACTTCGCGCAACGATGGCACGGCGTCGAAGAATTGCGCCAGCGCGCCGGCGATGTCGGGGCCGGCGGCGCGGTAGTCGCGCGCGCTGCCCTCGCTGTCGCCCATGCCGCGCAGGTCGAAACGCAGCACGGGCCAGCCTTGCGCGGCCAGGGCGCGCGCCAGCAGGACGAACTGGCGGTGGCTGCCGACCCGGTACTGCGGCCCGCCCGTGACGATCAATATGCCGCGCGGGCCCGGTACGGCGGGCAGGCTGAGGATGCCGACCATGCGCGCCTGCGCTTCACCGTCTGCGGCCGCGCTGCGAAAGCGCAGGGCCAGCTCGCGCACGCTGTGCCCTGTGAGGTGCTGCTGACTGCTGTCGCGTTTCATGGCGGCGTCCTTTCTTCGTCGAGCCAGTCGCGGCACAGGGTGCGCGTGGCGGCCAGCAGCTGCGGACACGCCAGCAGCTCGCCGCTGTGCCAGAACGGGCCGTCGCCGAAGCTGGCCACGTGCACGGCGGCGCCCTGTTCGCGCCAGTGGCGCGCCAGCGGCGGCAATGGCGAGGCCGCTTGTTCCGGCGCCTGGTAATCGAGCCAGTAGACGGGCACGGACGGCAGCAGGGCGGACGCGCTGACGCCATCGATGGCCAGCGCCAGCTCGGGCGCCAGCAGGTAGCCGGCCACTTCCACAGATTCACCCTGCGCCAGTGCCGCGCGCGCGTGGCCGGGCGCTTCCTGCGTGCCGCCGGCCAGCATGCTGGTCGCCAGGCGCAGGCGCAGGAAGCGGTCGATGCCGCGCCGTCCATCGGCTTCCGGCTGCCATAGCAGCAAACGCGCCAGCGGCAGCGGCGCGCGGCTGGCGAAATCGAGGGCCAGCAGGGCGCCCAGGCGCAAGCCCCACACGCTCAAGGGACCGTCGACGCGCTGCGCCAGCCACGCGCAAGCCAGGTGCAGGTCGTTGTGCCAGATATCCCAGCGCGCTTCGCTGAAGTCGCCGCTGCTGTCGCCGCAGCCGTACAGGTCGATCTGCAGCACGCTGTAACCCAGGGCGGCAAAGGCGCGCGCCTGCGCGGCGGCCACGTGGCGGCTTTTGTTCAGTTCTTCCGCGAACGGATGCACGTAGATAATGCCGCCGCGCGCGCCGCGGCCCGGCGGTGGCAGGTGCAGCAGGCAGTAGCGCTGGCCGCCGCTGGCGGGCAGGAAGAAGGGCAGCAGCGGCAGCGCGTCGAGGGCGGCGCCGTTCATCATCGCAGCTGCGCAAACACGAAGTCGTGCAGGGTGCCCACGGTGGCGAAGTGGCGCGCGTGGATGTCGTCGTCGGCGACGATGATGCCGAAATGGTCTTCCAGCGCGGCGATCACGCCGATCACGGCCATCGAGTCGAGTTCCGGCACGCTGCCCAAGAGCGGCGTGTGGGCTTCCAGCGCACGCCCGTTCAAGCCCAGCGTGGTGTCGAGGATGCGTTTTACTGCTTCAAGATGCGGCATGTCAGCTCCAGGGAAGGGTAGTGCGGCAGGGACGAGGTATCGAAGGCGAGGCAGGGGATGTCGTCCGGGCGGCGCGACAGGTGGACATACGGCGGCAGGCTGGCGGCCATCCATTGCCAGCGTCCGCAGCGGAGAAAGGTGGCCGTGCCCAGCGCGTGCGTGCCCAGGCGCGCATGGGCGCCCAGCGAGGCGCGGTTGAAGCGCGAAATGCGGCTGCACGACCAGCGCACGCCCTGCGCGTGCAGCGCGGCGTTGGCTTCTTCCCACAGCCGGGCGAAGACCAGGCCGCCGCGCTGCTCGGGATGCACCCACACGTCGAGGTCCCACGACGACTGCTGCGACGCCAGCGCATAGCGGGCGCGCACCTCGTCTTCCTGGCAGCCGTGGCGCAGCAGCCAGATCCAGCCGGCCATGCCAGACTTGTCACGCGCCACCAGGCATTGCGCGCCCTGGCGGTAGCGTTCGCGCAGCGCGCCGGGGCGGCGTGCGGGGCCGGGCGGCAAGTCCGCCTCCGCCAGGCAGGGCATGACGGTGATGGCCTGGCCGCGCCCGCGGCACAGCGAACCGGGCGCCACGGCTTGCGCGACGAATTGATAACGATATAGCGCGCAGCGCCCGCCCGGCACGCGTTCCAGCAGGCGCGCCACGGCCAGCCAGGCGCTGTCGCGCCAGCCCAGCTGATTGAGGCTGGCGCTCAACCGTTGCAGCAGGGGAAATTGTGGAAACAGGGCCATGGCGGTAAGGGATGAGGCGGCTATGCAGCCAACGCTGTCCATTAGAGCGCAGCGGCCAGCGGCGGTCTTGCGCCGGCTCAAGCTGTGTTGCTGAAACTGTTAATTGATCAAAATCAAGACCGCTGTGGCCGTTTGTCTGAATCATAGGGGAATGCATGGCAATCATGGCAACCCGGGGATGAAACGATGGCGACACTGATACACGATCTGATCTTCGACACGGCGCAGCGCGCGCCCCACGCGCCCGCCCTGTCGTGGCAGGGCGAGGAAACAAGCTATGCCGCGCTGGCGCAATCCGTGCGCGAAGCGGCCGGTACCTTGCTGACGCTGGGCTTGCGGCGTGGCGCGCGCGTGGCCGTGTACCTGGAAAAACGCCCGGAAAACGTCAGCGCCATGTTTGGCGCGGCGGCGGCAGGCGGCGTGTTCGTGCCCGTCAATCCGCTGCTCAAGCCGGACCAGGTGGCGTATATCCTGGCCGATTGCAACGTGGCCATCCTCGTCACCTCGCGCGAGCGCCTGGCGCAGCTGGGTCCCGCGCTGGCCGCCTGCCCGAACTTGCAGACGGTGCTGCTGACGGGAGAATCCCTGCCGGAATCGCACCTGGGCAAGCTGCGCGTGCTGCCGTGGACTGCAGTGCCCAGCAATGTGCCCGCGCCGAGGCCGCATGCGGCGATCGACACGGACATGGCGGCCATTTTGTATACCTCGGGCAGCACGGGGCGGCCGAAAGGCGTGGTGCTGTCGCACCGCAACATGCTGGCCGGCGCGCTCAGCGTGTCGTCCTACCTGCGCAACACGCCGGATGACCGTATCCTGTGCGTCCTGCCGCTCAGCTTTGATTACGGCTTGAGCCAGCTGACGACGGCCTTTGCCAGCGGCGCCTGCGCCGTGCTGATGAATTATCTGCTGCTGCGCGACATCGTCGAGGCCGTGGAGCAGGAAGCTATCACGGGACTGGCCGCCGTGCCGCCCCTGTGGGTGCAGCTGGCGCAGCTGAGCTGGCCCTTGTCCACGCCTTTGCGCTACATCACCAATTCGGGCGGCGTGATGCAGCGCTCCACCTTGGACAAGCTGCGCGAGTCGCTGCCGCGCGCGCAGGTCTACCTGATGTATGGCTTGACGGAAGCGTTCCGTTCCACGTATCTGGCGCCGGAACAGCTGGAGCGGCGCCCCGATTCCATCGGACAGGCGATCCCGAACGCGGAAGTGCTGGTGCTGCGCCCCGACGGCAGCGTGTGCGACGCCGACGAGCCGGGCGAGCTCGTGCATCGTGGCGCGCTGGTGGCGCTTGGCTACTGGAACGATGCGGCGCGCACGGCCGAGCGCTTCAAGCCGCTGCCGCCGCAGGCGAGCGGCCTGGTGCTGCCGGAACTGGCCGTCTGGTCGGGCGACACCGTGCGCCGCGATGCGGATGGCTATCTGTATTTCGTGGGGCGCAGCGATGACATGATCAAGACGTCCGGCTACCGGGTCAGCCCGGCCGAGATCGAGGAAGTCGCGTATGCGAGCGGGCTGGTGGGCGAGGCGGTCGCGCTGGGCTTGCCCCATGCCGTGCTGGGCCAGGCCATCGCCTTGCTCGTCACGCCCGCGCCCGGTGTCGCATTGCAGCGCGACAAGGTGCTGGCCGCCTGCCGCGCGCGCCTGCCCAGCTATATGGTGCCGCTGTGGCTGGAAATCCGCGACGGCGTGCTGCCGCGCAATCCGAATGGCAAGATCGACCGTCCCTTGCTGGCCAGGGAACTGGCGCGTGCATATGCGGTCCAATCAGGAGGTGCGGCATGAAGGATTTGATCCGCTCGAACAGCACGGAATTGCCGTCGCACGCGGCCCTGGGCCAGCAGTTCGCCGTGGAAAACGACATGCTGCAGGTCGGTGGCGTGTCCTTGCAGCGGCTGGCCCAGCGGGTGGGCAGCACGCCGTTTTACGCATATGAGCGCGCGCACATCACGCGCCGCGTGGCGGAACTGCGCGCCGCCTTGCCTGCTGGCGTGCATGTGCATTACGCGATGAAGGCCAATCCCATGCCGGCCGTGGTGCAATGGCTGGCGGGTCTGGTCGATGGCATTGACGTGGCCTCGGGCGGAGAACTGGCCACCGCGCTCGATACGCCCATGCCGGCCGAACGCATCAGTTTCGCGGGGCCGGGCAAGAGTGATGGCGAACTGGCGCGGGCCGTGGCGGCGGGCGTCCTGATCAACGTGGAATCGGGCGCCCAGCTGGAAAGGACGGCGCTGGCCAGCGAACGGCTGGGCGTGGCGGCCAGGGTGGCCGTGCGCGTGAATCCCGATTTCGCCCTGCGCCGCACGGGCATGCGCATGGGCGGCGGGGCGCAACCGTTTGGTGTCGATGCGGCCCTGGTGCCGGCGCTGCTGGGCCGCATCGGTCAGCTGGGCCTGGATTTTCACGGCTTTCACTTGTATGCGGGTTCGCAAAACCTGTCGGCGGCGGCCCTGGTGGAAGCGCAAGCGCTCAGCGTGCAGCTGGCCCTGCAGCTGGCCGACAGCGCGCCATCGCCCTTGCGCACCCTGAATATCGGCGGAGGCTTCGGCGTGCCGTATTTTCCCGGCGACCAGGCGCTCGATCTGGCGCCCGTGGCCGCAGGCTTGCAGCGGCAGCTCGATCTGCTGGCCCAGGCGGCGCCCGGCGTGCGCCTGAACCTGGAACTGGGCCGCTACCTGGTGGCCGAGGCCGGTATCTATGTGTGCAAGGTGATTGAGCGCAAGCAGTCGCATGGACAGGTATTTCTCGTGACGGATGGCGGCATGCACCACCACTTGGCCGCTTCCGGCAATTTTGGCCAGCTGATCCGCAAGAATTACCCGGTCGCCATCGGCAACCGGCTGCACGGCGGGGGGCGCGAAGTGGCGTCCGTCGTGGGGCCGCTGTGCACGCCACTGGACTTGCTGGCCGACCAGATGGAGATGGCGCGCGCCGGGGAGGGCGACCTGGTGGTGGTGTTCCAGTCGGGCGCGTATGGCTTGACGGCCAGCCCGACGACCTTTCTCGGCCATCCCTTGCCGGCCGAGGTGCTCGTATGAGCGGCCTGTGCGGTTGGCTGGCGGCGGGCGGTGCAGCGCAGGGCGGCACTACGGCCGATGGCGCCGCGCCCACCGCGCTGGCCGGCATGGCCGCGCCCCTGTCGCGTTTCGATGGCGCGCCCCTGGCCGCCAGCTTGAGCGAAGTGGGCGGCGTGGCCGTGGCCGCCATCGACGGCAGCCGCCATATATATCAGCAAGATGGCTTGCAAGTGGCCATCTGGGGCCGGCCCGTGCTCCACGGCTCGGCCGACGACGTGGCGTCCCGCCTCGCATCCCTGTGGCTGAGCCGGGGCGTGGCCGCCTGCGCCAGCCTGTCGGGGCCTTTCTGTTTAGCCATCCTCGACGCCTTTTCTGGCTCGGCCCTGCTGGCCGTGGACCGTGCCGGCATCCACCCCCTCAGCTATGCGAGCAATGCGCAAGGCCTGTTTTTTGCCTCATCGATGGATGCCTTGCTGGCCCATCCGTCCGTGCGGGGCGCGCTCGATCCGCAAGCGCTGTATCACTATTTGTATTTCCACATGGTGCCCGGCCCGGCCACGGCCTATCTGGGCCAGCAGCGCTTGCTGCCCGGCGAATACCTGCATGTGCGCGGCGGCAAGCAATGCAAGGGCAGCTACTGGCAACTGGCCTTCCACGAGCCGGCAGCAGGGCGTGCGCGGCGCAGCTTCGCCAGCAACAAGCAGGAATTCCTGCGCCTGCTGCGCCAGGCCGTGGAAAGCAGCCTGGGCAATGATAGCGCCAGCACGGGCGCGTTTCTCAGCGGCGGCACCGACAGTTCCACTCTGGCCGCCATCATCGGGCAGGTGACGGGCCGCCCCGCGCGCACGTACTCCATCGGCTTCGACGCGCCCGGCTATGACGAAATGGCGTATGCGCGCCTGGCCGCCAGCCACGCGGGCAGCATCCACCACGAGCGCTACGTGACGCCAGACGACGTGCTGGCCGCGATTCCCGCCATGGCGGCCGTTTTCGACCAGCCTTTCGGCAATGCCTCTGCCATTCCCGCCTACTATTGCGCGCAGATGGCGCGCGACGATGGCGTGACGCGTTTGCTGGGCGGCGATGGCGGCGACGAATTGTTTGGCGGCAATGAGCGCTATGCGCACCAGGCCTTGCTGTCGCAATATGAACGCTTGCCCGTCATGCTGCGCCAGGCCATCATCGAGCCGCTGCTGTTCCGTGAGCGGACAAGTCAATCGTGGCGCTTGGGCGACAAGGCGCGCCGCTACATCGAGCAGGCGAGCCTGCCGCTGCCGGCCCGCCTCGATGGCTACAACTTGCTGCTGCGCCATGGTTATCGCACGGTGCTGGAAGCGGGTTTTATCGACACCATCGACCCGGGCATGGCGCCCGGCTGCGTGAATGGCGCGTATTGGGAGCGGCAGGGCCAGGGCTTGAGCCAGATCAATCAGTTGCTGGCGCTGGACATGCGTTTTACGTTGGCCGACAACGACTTGTTCAAGGTGCGCAAGGCGTGCGAGCTGGCCGGCGTGGAAGCGGCGTTTCCCTTCCTGCACGACGCGATGGTGGCGTTCGCGTCGCGCCTGGCGCCGCGCGACAAGCTTGACGGCAGGCAGTTGCGGCCCTTCTTCAAGCGGGCACTGGCGGAAATCCTGCCGCCGGCCATCGTGCGCAAGAAAAAGCACGGTTTCGGCTTGCCCTTCGGCCAGTGGCTGCACAGCCACGCGCCGCTGCGCGAGTTTGCGTTCGATAACCTGACGCAGTTGCGCGGGCGCGGCATCGTGCGGCCCGCCTTCATCGACGATTTACAAGGGCGCTTGCTGGCGGAGCACCCTGCCTACCACGGCACCATGGTGTGGCTGCTGCTGATGCTGGAACAGTGGCTCAGCCAGCATCCGAGCGCGCTGGGTGCGCTTGCCGACGGTTTTGCCGCAAGCGCCACAGAAACGCCAGCCGTCCTCGATCCCACGGCGTAAAGCGGGGCAGCTGCAGCAAGTCCAGCCCCGCGCCGGGGCGCGCCACGCCCCAGTCCGTCGCCACGGCCGCCGTGAACCCCAGGCTGCGCACCATCGCCACGTGGGATGCGCCGTAATCGCGCCCGGCCTTGCCGTTCGGATACGCAAACACGGTGACGGGCGCCTGGATCAAATTTTCCAGCTGATGCTTGCCGTTGGCGATGTCCAGCCGCGCCTCCCGCTCCGGCAAGGTGGACAAGATCGGATGGCTCATCGTGTGCGCGCCCAGCGCCATGCCTGCCGCCTGTAATTGGCGCAGCTGCGCCGTGCTCAGCATGGCTGGCGCTCCGGCCGTGGCGCTCGCCTGGCGGCGGATCTGCATGGACAGCTGCTGGCGCCGGTCGAACGGCAGGTACTTGAGCTGGCCCAGCAAGGTGGCGATGGCCGCTTGCCGCTGCGCCAGATCGGCGACGGGCAGGCGGTCCAGCCCGAGTTCGCGCAAGTCGAGTACGGAACCTGGCGCCTGACGCACGGCCTCGATCACCGTGTCGTTCCACATTTGCCCGCCGTCCAGGTAGCCCGTGGCGATAAAAAACGTGGCGTGCAAGCCGTGGCGCTGCAGCAGCGGCAGTGCCACTTGCGCATTGTCCGCATAGCCGTCGTCGAAGGTGATGCAGGCGGCGCGCGGCGGCAGGCTGCCATCCTGCAGCCGCTGCACGGCCTCGGCCAGCGGCAGCGGCGCATAGAAACGTTTTACAAGGCGCAGCTGGCGCTCGAACAGGGCCGCATCGACTTCGCCGGGAAACAGCGGGTCGGGCCGCGCCAGCACGCGGTGGTAGATCAGAATCGACAAGGTGGCGCTCATGGCTGCTCCGCGACGGCGGCCCGGGCCTTGGCCCTGGCCTGGCGCCATGTGGGGGCCGGCGCCTGCCGCTCGACGATGATGCGCGTGGCGATCAGGGCGGCCATCAGGTAATACGGCATGTCGAAATACAGCAGGCTGAGGAAGGCGCCGCCCACGGCAAAGCCGATCAGGCTGGCCTGGCTCATGGTGGCCAGGCCGTGCGCCCAGCGCAATTCCGGCTGGCCCCGCGTGCGGCGGATGATGACGGCCGCCGTGCGCCAGGTGGCGATGCCCAGCGCCAGGTAAATCAACAGGCCGACGAAGCCGTGTTCGCCCAACACCTGGAAGTAGATGCTGTGCGCCGCGTGCACATCCATGGGGTTGGGCGCGTAGCGGGCAAAGATGGCGGCGTCGGACACGTCGAAGCCGCCGCCCAGGAAACGGTCGCGCGCCAGGTTCCAGGCCATGCGCCAGGCATTCAGGCGGCCCATGGCGGATTCATCCTCCTGGTAGGTGTTGATGGTATCCATGCGCTCGGCCCAGCGTTCGGGCATGAAGGCCAGCAGCAGCGGCGCGACCGCACCGAGCAGCGCGCCCAGCACCAGCTTGCGGTCGCTTTTCAGCCACATGAACAGGCCCATGGCGGCAATCGCCAGCAGCGCGCCGCGCGAATACGAGCCCAGCGCGGCCAGGGCCGACAGCAGCATCGCCGCGGACAAGCCATGGCGCACCCAGCGTCGATGTTTTTCCGTGTTTTGTTGCAGGTAATACATGAGGGGAATGGTGATGATCAGGGCCAGGGCCAGCGCATTGTTATCCCCAATAAATGTTTCTTCCGGTCCCCAGACCCGCTCCGTGCCGCCGCTGCGGATGGTGAAGATGCCGCCCTTCACGCCGTAATAGCCGATCGAGCCCACTAGCACCCACACGAGGCGCACGATGTCGCGCCGCGTGCGTATCACCATCATGACCACAAAGCTCATCAGCATGATCTTCATGACCTTGTTCCACTGCACCCACGACGACTCGGGCAACAGGGCGAACGGGGCCGTGATATTCATCCACGCCACGAACAGCAGCAGCAGCACGCTGACGGGCGTCAGCGGCAGGTTTTTCGGCTCGCGCGTCATGAACAGGCTGACCATGGTGGCGATGGCGATGATGAAGGCGAACGGCAAGTGGGTGGCAAAGCCCCAGGCCTGCGTGTGGGGATTCATCACGCTGACCCATACCCACATCAGGCCACCGATGGCCGGTGACTTCAGGATGAAGGGCAGCGAACCGAGGATGATGATGGTAATCAGTATGTCGCGCATGAAGGGGGACGCTCCTGGTTTTGCCTGCATGGTCTTGACGCCTGTCAACGGGCTGGCGGGCAGGCTCGGTACACTGGCTCAACACTGTCCAGCACGTTGTTGAGTCCTTACATAGTTTTGTCATGGTAAGACCAAGGAGGCATGTCCTTGTTGACCGTTCTCATGGCGACCTACAATGGCGCCGGCACCTTGCCCCAGGTATTGCGCGCTTACATGGGGCTGCGTTCGCCCGTGGGCGGCTGGCGCCTGGTCATCGCCGACAATGGCAGCACGGACGCCACGGACCGGGTGCTCGCCGCCTTTCGCGGCCGCTTGCCTTTGAGCTATATCTACGTGGCGCGGCGCGGCCGCAGTCCCGCCCTGAATGGCGCCGTCGAGCACGCCTTGGGTTCAAGCGGCGATGGCGGCGAGCTGTTCGTCTTTGGCGACGACGACGCCATGCCCGCATCCGACTGGCTGTGCCGCTTGCAGGACAGTGCGCGGGCCCACCCTGGCTACGCCCTGTTCGGCGGCGCCATCGTGCCCGCCTGGCGGGAAAAGCCGGCCGACTGGCTGCTGCGCCTGACGCCTGTCGGCTTGACGTGGGGCATTACCAGCCCCGACCTGCGCGACGCGCCCGTGTATCCGGGCCTGGTGTGGGGCGCCAATATGGCGATTCGCCGCCGCATTTTCGAGGCGGGCGCCCGCTATGACGAAAGCATCGGCCCGCAGGGAGCCAATTACGCCATGGGCAGCGAAACCAAGCTGAACCTGGAAATATACCGTTCCGGCAACCCTTCCTGGTTCTGTCCCAAGGCCAGGGTGGCACACATCATCCGCGTGCAGCAGGTGCAGCCCGACTGGATATTGCGCCGCTCCTTCCTGTTTGGCCGGGGCCAGTGCCGCCTCGTCGCGCCGGCGCCCAGCGTGGAATGGCTCGGCGTGCCGCGCTGGATGCTGGGCCGCTATCTGCGCGACGGCCTGGCCCGCGCGCGCGCCTGGCTGCGGAGGGACCGCGAAACGCTGTTCCTGTGCCACTGGGAAATGGCCGCGCTGCGCGGCTACTTCCATGAAGCGTGGCGCGGCCGCCGAAAGCGCCTGCCGCGCATTGTCATCACCAGCTATTCCGGCGAACTGGGCGGCATGGAACTGCGCATGGCGCAGGAAGCGCGCATGCTTGGCAAGGCCGGCTATGACAGCATGCTGGCGCTGCGGCGCTTTCCCGGTTTTACCGCCTGGGCGCAAGACCTGCGCGCAAGGCAGATGCAAGTGCGCGTGTACGAGCCGCCCTTGTTTCTCGAACACTGGGCGTGGCGCCGCTGGAATTGGCTGCGCGCCAGGGTCACGGGCGCCTGGCGGCTGCGGCGGCTGCGGCCGGACCTGGTCCATGTGGCGTTTTGCTGGACGGCATATGGCGCCTCCATCCTGTGGCTGGCCCGTCAATGCCGCTTGCCGGCCGTGATCAGCGTGCACAACGCGTTTCCTCTGGAAACCTTCAGCGACTGGCAGCGGCCCCGGCTGGAAGAGGCGTTTCGCGGCGTCAAAGGTGTGTATGCCGTGTCGGACTCGGCCATGCGGCATTTCCTCGACCTGTACCGCGACATGCTGGCGCCGCAGACGCGGCTGGCCGTCATTCCCAACGGCGTCGATACGGACACGTTTATTTTCTCACCGGAACGGAGAATACAGGCGCGCAAGGAACTGGGGCTGCCGCCGAATGCGCTCGTGCTCGGCTGCGTGGCGCGACTCTCCGCGCAAAAGCGCCCGCAAGCGCTGCTGGCCCTGTTCGCCAGGCTGGCGCCGCAGTTTCCCCAGCTACATTTAGTGCTGGTGGGGACGGGACCGCTGGAAGCCATGCTGCGGCTGCAGGCGCAGCAATCGGGTTTGCAGGACAGAGTCGTGTTTGCCGGTTTCCGGCAGCGCGTCGAGCTGCTGATGCCCGCCTTCGACCTGCATCTGCTGTTGAGCAAGAACGAAGGCTTCGGCATCGCCACCATCGAAGCCATGGCTTGCGGCGTGCCGGCCGTGGGCACGGACGTGCCGGGCACCCATGACATCCTGCACGATAGCGAAGGGGGCCTGCTGTTGCCGTTCGACGACGAGGACGCCGCCTGCGCGGCCGTGGCGGACCTGCTGCGCGACCCGGCGCGGCGTCAGCGCATGGGGCGCCAGGCCCGCCTGGAAGCGGAACAGCACTATTCAATGCAGCGGCTGGAGCAGCAGCTGCGCCAGTTCTATGCCGGTCTCGTGTAGCGCCAGGAGCTTGCCCACATGAATGCCACGCGCCATTCCTTCTTCTTTTCCTTTGCTGAAAAGTACACGGTGCTGTTGCTGGGCATAGTCGCCACGATGATCCTGTCGCGCCTGCTGACACCGGCCGAGGTGGGCGTGTATTCGCTGGGCGCCGTGCTCGTGGCCATGGCCCAGGTGGACCGCGATTTTGGCGTGGGTCAGTATTTGATCCAGGAAAAGACCCTGACGATGGAGAAATTGCGCGCCGCGCTGGCGACCAGCCTGCTCGTCGCCTTGCTGCTGGCGGCGCTGGTGCTGGCCGCCAGCGGGCCGCTCGCGCGTTTCTATGAAGAGCCGCGCCTGCAACTGGTGCTGCAACTGCTGTCGATTAACTTCCTGCTGATACCGTTCAGCGCGCTGACCTTGCCCTTGCTGCGGCGCCAATTGCGGTTTCGCGCCATTTATGCGATCAACGCGGCCAACAGCGTCACCAACCTGCTGGTGGGCGTGAGCATGGCCTTGCTGGGACATAGTTACATGAGCCTGGTGGCGGCCGTGCTGGCCGGTTCCACGGCCTCGCTGCTGACCAGCCTCGTCGTGCGCCCCCGCGAACTGCCGTGGCTGCCGGGACGGCGCGGCATCAAGGCCATCATTGCCTTCGGCGCCTACGCGACGGGCGGCGGGCTGGTGGATGAGGCGGGCGTGGTGGCGCCGGACCTGGTCATCGGCAAGATGATCGATATCGAAAGCCTGGCCCTGTTCGGCAAGACGCAAAGCATGCTGAGCATTTTTAACCAGGCCATCACCAGCGCGATCTCGCCCGTCGTGTTTCCCCTGTTCGCGGCGCGCGACCGCGAACAGGGCGGTGCGGGACCCGTGTATGTGCGCACGGTCAGCTATATGACGGCGCTGGCCTGGCCCTTTTTCCTGTTTCTCGCTTGCATGGCCTTGCCTTTGGTCAAAGTGTTGTATGGCCCGCAATGGAGCGCCTGTACGCCCTTGATACGCATCATGTGCCTGTCCTCGGCCGTGTATAGCATATTCAGCATGGCCCGCTACCTGTTCGTGGCGACGGGCCAGATGCGCGTGCAGGCCTGGCTCGATGCCTGGGCGGGCGGCCTGAAGGTGGCGGCGCTGCTGCTGGCAGCGCCGTTCGGGCTGGTGGCCGTGGCCTGGGCCGTGGTGTTCAGCACCCTGTTGCGCAGCTGGCTGATTTACCGCTGCCTGCGGCGCTTCAGCAATCTCGACTGGCGCGTCCTGCTGCCCGTCTTGCGCAAGAGCCTGGCCCTGTGCGCGATCAGCAGTCCGCCGCCGCTGTGCATGCTGCTGTGGATGCCGGCCGACATGCCGCACGCCATCCCGCTGCTGGCGCTGGCCGGCACGGCGCTGGCTACCTTGCTGTGCTGGATCGCCGGTATTTTTCTGTTGAAACATGACATCGCGGCCGAGTTTCTGTTGTTGCAACGTAAGCTGGCAAGCCGCTGGCTGGCCGTCAAATCACCGCAGTGAGGCGCCGCAGGCGGCGCGCACGCCCGAAAGGAAGACCATGCGTGTCGGTATCTTGTCCTACCCGATGCTGTTCCAGCGCGACGGCGGCTTGCAGATTCAGGTACGCGAAACCATTGCCGCGCTGAACCGGCTGCCCCAGCTACCGGCGCGGCCCCTGGAAGTGCAACTGGTCGACGCCAACCATGAGCGGCTGGCCGATTTCGACGTGCTGCACGTGTTTTCGGCCAGCAATGGCACTTACCGCATCATGGAAATGGCCAGCGAGCAAGGCGTCCCCGTGGTGCTGTCGCCGCTGCTGTCGCCCGGCTGGGGCCGCGCCAGCGCCTGGCGCGCGCGGCTGGCCGACTGGCTGGCGGGGCGCCTGACGGAGTGGATGGTGCAAACGAGCTATGCGCAAACGCGGCGCGCCCTGCAGCTGGCCGACGTGGTGATCGCGCTGGGCGAGGCCGAGCGAGATGCCATCGTGCAAGGTTTTGGCATGGGGGCGGACGCCATCCGCGTCTTGCCGAACGGGATCAATCCGCATTTCTTCACGGCCAATGGCGATCTGTTCCTGCGCGAAACGGGCATCGCCGGGCCGTTCGTGCTGATGGTGGGCAGCATTTCAGCGTATAAAAACCAGCTGGGCCTGGCCCAGGCGCTGACGGGGGCCGGCTTGCCCCTGGTGCTGATCGGCGCCGCGCCCCGCGAACAGCAGGCGTATCTGCAGCAGTTGCTGGAATTGCCGCACGTCAGCTGGCTGGGCGCGCTCGACCACGCCGACCCGCTGCTGGCCAGCGCCTACCATGCGGCGGCCGTGGCGGCCTTGCCCAGCCAGGGCGAAGTGTTTCCCTTGAGCGTGCTCGAAGCGCTGGCGGCCGGCACGCCCGTCGTGATGACGGCGCAAAGCGCGCTGGACTTGCCCGATTCCGCGTTCGCGCTGCGCAAGGTGGCCTGGGACGATGGCCCCGCGCAGCGCCAGGCTATCCTCGACTTGCTGGCGCTGCCGCCCGAGCGCGCCCGCGTGCAAGCGCTGGTGGAACGTTTTACGTGGGAGCGGGTGGCGGCGCAAATTGCCGAGTGTTACTACCAGCTGCAGTCCTTGCCTGCCAGGAGGCGCCGTGCTGTTTAACTCCTTCGCCTTCCTGTTCGGCTATCTGCCCATCGTGCTGGCCGGCTATTTTCTGCTGGACCGATTGACGTCCTCCGCCAGCTGGCGCCTGGCGCCGGCCGTGTGGCTGGCGCTCGCCTCGCTGTTCTTCTATGCCTGGTGGGACGTGCGCTATCTGCCGCTGCTGCTGGCCTCCATCTGCGTCAATTATGGCGCCGGGCGCCTGCTGGGGGCCAGCACGGGCGCGGCCCGCAAGCGCGTGCTGGTGGCGGCCCTGGCCTTGAACCTGGGGCTGCTCGCCTACTACAAATATGCGAATTTTTTCATCGACAGCGTCAATGCCGTCGCCGTGGCCGCCGGTGCTGGCGCTGGCAGCCTGCCGTGGCATGGCCTCGACATCATTCTGCCGATCGGCATTTCGTTCTTTACCTTCACGCAGATCGCCTTCCTCGTCGATTGCTACCGGGGCGAGGTGCGCGAGTACCGTTTTATTCATTACGTGCTGTTCGTCAGCTATTTCCCCCATTTGATCGCCGGCCCCGTGCTGCACCACCGCGACATGATGCCGCAGTTCGCCGACCCGGCCAACGCTCACCCGCGCGCGGCCAACTTCGCCATCGGCCTGTCGATTTTCACGATTGGGCTGGCAAAGAAGGTGCTGATCGCCGACAACCTGTCGCCGCTGGCCATCCCCGTCTTCGCCGCCGGGGCCACACCCACCCTGATCGAGGCGTGGATCGGCGTGCTGGCCTATACCTTCCAGCTGTATTTCGACTTTTCCGGCTATTCGGACATGGCCATCGGCCTGTCGCGCCTGTTCGGCGTGAAATTACCGCTGAACTTCAACTCGCCGTACAAGGCGGCCAATATCGCCGACTTCTGGCGCCGCTGGCACATGACCTTGTCGCGTTTCCTGCGAGACTATTTATACATACCGCTGGGCGGCAGCCGCCACGGCGAAGCTCTGCGCTACCGCAACCTGATGCTGACCATGCTGCTGGGCGGCCTGTGGCACGGCGCCGGCTGGACGTTCGTCATCTGGGGCGGCTTGCACGGCCTGTACCTGGTACTGCAGCAGGCGTGGCAGCGCGCGTTCGGCGCTGCGCGGGGGTACTGCTGGCTGCGCTGGTGGCCCTGCGTCCTGACTTTTCTTGCCGTGATGCTTGCCTGGGTCTTCTTCCGCGCGCCCGACGTGGCCACGGCCTGGGACATCACTGGTGCGCTGCTGGGCGCGAACGGCGTGAGCCTGCCGCGCGGCCTGGCCAGTCACGCGGCCAGCCTGGCGCAATGGGGCTTGCATCCGGCGTTCGATGGTATCCGCTGGATCGAACTGGCGGGGCCGGGCTTGCCCGTGCTGCTGGGCGCCATGCTGCTGGCTTTCAAGGCGCCCAATACGCAAGAAATATTCTTTCTTTACGAGCCTGCCATTGAAAGAATATTTCAGCCGACAGGGCGCTGGGCCTTCAGCTGGCGCCCCACGCGCCGCTGGAGCGTGGGGTTTGCCGCTCTGTTCGTCGCCTGCATCTTCGGCATGAACCGGGTCACCGAATTTCTCTACTTCCAGTTCTGAGCATGGACACTTCCGGCCGCCGCTATCTTGTCTGCTTCCTCGCCTGCGTCGGCCTGGTGCTCGGCGCCGTCTCTTTCCTGAACTATCAGGTCGACCCCTACCTGCTGCACCAGTGGGACAGTCCCTTGCTGCAGCGCCCGCGCCAGCTGAACGAAAAGCTCGGCGCCTGGGCCAAGACCTATGCCGTGGCGCGCTACCGGCCGGCCATCATCTACATCGGCAATTCGCGCACGGAAATGGGCTTGCCGACGGGCGTGCGTGCCTTGTTCGACGGCAAGAGGATCTTCAACAGCGCCGTGTCCGGCGCCTCGATCGGCGACGCCATCCGTCTGGCCGAGCATGCGACCAGGGTCAGCCGGGTCGAGACCATGGTGTGGGGCATCGACGCGCCCACTTTTTCCCTGGACATGGGCGCGGTGCGCGTGGAAGACAGCCTGACGGGCGCCCGGCACGGCTTTTTCGTCCAGCGCGCCCTGGTCAACCTGAAGCGCGGCCTGACCCTGGACATGACGCAGGACAGCGTGCGCATCCTGACAGGCAATGCCGGCGATACCTGCCGCTCCAACCTGGCCGTGTATGGGCAGCGCGACGAGACGTGCACCCGCAAGGGCATCAAGCACTGGCTCGGTACCAAGGATGCGATTCCCGTGCGGCTGCAGGAATTCGGCGATGGCCTGGGGCCGACACCGCCCTCGACACCCGCGCTCGACGCCAGTATCGGCAAGCTGTGCCGGCCAGGCATGCGCCTGCGCCTGTACATCAACCCCACGCACGCGCTGACCTTGTACGCGCTGCACTGGCGCGGCAAGTGGGATGCCATGCAGGCCTGGCAACGCGGCCTGGTGCAGGTCGTCGAACGTCACCGCCTGCACGGCTGCGACGTGCGCCTGGTTGATTTTTCCGGCTTTAACAGCATCACGACCGAAGCGACCCCGCTCGTCAGCGGCAAGCCCGACATGCATTATTACTGGGAAGTGTCGCATTACCGGGACAATGTGGGCCGCTTGATCCTGACGCGTTTGTTTGGCGGCGACACGCCGGCGCCGGCCGATTTCGGCGTGGAGCTGACGCAGGCCAACATCGACGCCCACCAGGCGGCCATGCGCGCCGCGCGCGACCGCTATCGCGTGGAACACGCGCGCGAGGCGGCCTATGCGCAGCGGGTGCTGGACGGACCGCTGATCCGGCGTTGAACGTCATTTTCAACTTCCAATTCTGCTCATGGACACTTCCGCCCGCCGCTACCTCGCCATCTTCCTTGCCTGCGTGCTGGCCGCGCTGGCCCTCGTTTCCGCCGTGAATTATCACGTCGATCCGTACTTGCTGCATCAGTGGGACAGCCCGCTGCTGCAGCGATTGCGGCCGACGACCGAAAAACTCAGCGTGTGGGGCAAGACGTATGCCGTGGCGCGCTACCGGCCCGCCGTCGTGTATATCGGCAATTCGCGCACGGAAATGGGCTTGCCGACGACGAGTGTGCGCACTTTGTTCGAAGGCAAGAGTGTCTTCAACAGCGCCGTTTCGGGTGCCTCGATCGGCGAAGCCATGCGCCTGGCCGAGCACGCGGCCAGGGTCAGCCATGTCGACACCATGGTGTGGGGCATCGACGCGCCCTCGTTCTCGCTGGAACTGGGCGCGGCCGGCGTGGAGCCGGGCTTGACGGCCGCCGGCCCCGCGTTCTTCGCGCGGCGCGCCTTGCTCAATATCAAGCGCGGCCTGACGGTCGACATGACGCGCGACACCTGGCGCATCCTCAGCGGTACCTATGACGGCGTCTGCCTGTCCAGCCTGGCGCTGCACGGCCAGCGCGACGAGACCTGCCTCACCAGCCGCAACCGTACCTGGACCGGCACGGCGCGCGCCTTCACGCCGCGCCTGCAGGAGTTTGGCGATGGCCTGGGGCCGACGGCGCCCGCGCTGCGCGCCTTCGATGCCAGCGTCGGCAAACTGTGCCGGGGCGGCACGCGCTTGCGCCTGTACATCAATCCCACGCATGCGCTCACGCTCGACGCCCTGTACTGGCGCGGCAAGTGGGACGCCATGGAAACATGGCAGCGCGACCTGGCGCGGATGGCCCAGCGCTACCGGGGTGAAGGCTGCGACGTGCGCGTGTACGATTTTTCCGGCTTCAACAGCATCACCAGCGAGGCTATCCCGCAAGTGACGGGCGCGCGCGCAATGCGCTATTACTGGGAAGCATCGCACTACCGCGACAATGTGGGCCGCTTCATCCTGGCGCGCCTGTTCGGCGGCCCTGTGCCGGTGCCGGCGGACTTCGGCGTCGAGCTGACGGAAACGGGTATCGCGGCCCACCACGCGGCCATGCGCGCCGCGCGCGCGCGCTACCACGCGCAGCACGCCGAGGAAACAGCGTATCTGCGTCACGTCCTGACCTTGCCCCGCGAACCCAAATAGGCGATCAACGGTGCCAGGCGTACGCCGTGGGGCAGGGCGCTTGCGCTATGATGCAGTTTAGCCATCCAGCAAGTTCCAGGACTCACCATGAAAATCGCCTTCTTTGCCAGCCAGCCCTACGACCGCCGTTTCTTCGATGAAGCCTTGCCATCCCAACCCGAGCCGGACGGCATCGAACTGGTCTACCACAGCGCCTTGCTGAGCCAGGAAACCGCGATCCTGGCGCAAGGCGCCGAGGCTGTCTGCGTCTTCGTCAACGACGTGCTCGACGCGCCCGTGCTGGAAGCCCTGCACGGCTATGGCGTGCGCGCCATTTTGCTGCGCTGCGCCGGCTACAACAACCTCGACCTGGAAGCGGCGAAGCGCCTGGGCCTGTTCGTCGCCCGCGTGCCTGCGTATTCGCCGGAAGCCGTGGCCGAATACACGCTGGCCCTGGTGCAAACGCTGAACCGCCACACGCACCGCGCGTATGCCCGCGTGCGCGAAGGCAATTTTTCGCTGGACGGCTTGCTGGGCTCCACCTTGCACGGCAAGACGGTGGGCATCGTCGGCACGGGCAAGATCGGCCTGGCCACGGCGCGCATTTTTAAAGGTTTCGGCTGCACGGTGCTGGGCCACGACCCGTATCCGGCGCCCGCGTTCGCGCAGCTGGGCACGATGGTGGAACTGCCGCAGTTGCTGGCCGAGTCCGACATCGTCTCGCTGCATTGCCCGCTGATGGACAGCACGCGCCACATGATCAGCGAAGCAACCTTGCCGCTGATGAAGAAGGGCGCCATGCTGGTGAACACCTCGCGCGGCGGCCTGATCGACACGGGCGCCGTCATCGAAGCGCTCAAATCGCGCCAGCTGGGCTCATTGGCCATCGACGTGTATGAACAGGAAAGCAATCTGTTCTTCCAGGACCGCTCGTCCGACATCATCGACGACGACATCTTCCAGCGCCTGATGACGTTCCCGAACGTGCTGGTGACGGGTCACCAGGGCTTCTTCACCATCGAAGCGCTGCGCGAGATCGCTGCCATCACCTACCACAACCTGCAATGCTTCCTGCAGGGCAAGGCGTGCGAAAACAGCGTATTAGCTGCTTGAAGCCGGTTTTCTGGGCTTGGGCGGCGGCTTGGGTTTCGGCGGCGGCAAGGCGTCCGCCGTGCGCCGCGCCAGCTGGCTCAGCCAGTCGCGTTCGTCCCACAGGCCACCATCGATGAGGAAATACGGCTTGGCTTGCGGATAGGGCGGCGCCTCCTGCGGCGTGCCCATGGTACTGATCCAGGCGCGGCCCGCGTCCGTGGGCTTGATGAACAGCTGGTCGTCGGCGACGATGGCGAACATCTTGCCGTCGCAGTACAAGCCGTACTCGCCAAACATTTTCTTGGCGCTGACGCCGCCCGCGCCCGCCAGCTGGTCGAGCAGAAAATCCACCGTGCCTTGCTGTGATGCCATGTCGTCCTCCGAGTGAACGAACAGTGTAGCGCACTGGCCAGGAAAGGCCGGCGCGGCTACACTATCGCCATTGATTTTTTCATATGACTTACTTTCCATGATACCCCAGCATATTATTCACCGCGGCATCACCATCGCCACCCTGGCGGCCGACCAGCCGGTTGACACCCACTGCGCGCCGGGCCAGACGGCCATCCGCGAGCAGGGCGACGGCTGGTGGCTGTATTTTGTCGACGAAGACGGCAAGGTCGACGGCTATGACAGCCCGTTCGCCAGCCATGCCGAGGCGCTGTGGGCGGCCAAGGCCGCAGCCGAGTTCAGCGCGCAATGAAGGCCAGTCCATGGGCCTTCCTGGGCTTGCCGCAAGCGCCCGTGCCGGAAGCGGAAAGCGCGGACTACGGCGCCTGCCGCGCCGAACTGCACGGCAAGCGGCTGGTCTTGCGCGTGGCCAAAACCACGCCGACGAAAACCGGCCAGTTCGTCACCGTCTGGAAGCGTCCCCATCCCGATGCCGAGATCGCCCCGCTCGATGAAGCGGACCCCGTCGATATCGTCATCATCGCCGTGGCCGACGACGATGGCGCGCGGCACGGCTTTTTCATTTTTCCGCGCAGCGTGCTGATCGAACGGGGCGTGATGTCGCGCGCGGGCACCGGCGGCAAGCGCGCGCTGCGCGTGTATCCGCCCTGGTGCGTGCCAGAATCCGCCCAGGCCCTGCGCACGCAGCGCTGGCAGGTGGGGTGGTTTGTGGCGGCGGGAGATCAGCCGCGGCTGGCAAGGCTGCTGGACATCGTCTGACGTTGCCGGCCAAGGGCAGGGCGCACATACTGAACAGCATGGAAAAGCGGAGATGAAATCTTTTTTGGGGAACGAATAGCGTATCGTTCGAATATGAAAGGGGAAGCCCTACACATTCGCCCGTTTGATTCGGCGCGACGAGTCGAACCCGCAGAACGTTTCTGCCGGTGTACTGGCGCGTGACGGCTTCATGACTGAATTCCCGACGCTAATCGGTAGTCTTGCCGGCCTGCCATCCGTTTGAGTATGACGCTTTTAATGGCACAAGCATAAGGTGAACTATTTCATGCCCCATTTTCTCGACCGATTCGGTGACTATCTGCTCGCCAAGGCCATGTAGAGCGAACAAAAGCGCGCGTCACTCCACACTAGAAACCTCGATTTGCCGATGGGCCGGATGGCGTTCTACACCAATCGCCCGGATGTTTCGACCTATCCGGAAGCTGTCATCCTGTTGCACGGCGCCGGTGCCGATAAGACCACGTGGTTGCGCTTCGCCCGCGACCTGCGATGCCAGGCTCCGCTGATCATTCCCGACCTGCCCGGCCATGGGCAAAGCACCGACAGTGTCGATCTGGACTACTCGATTGCCGCGCAGGTGAAATATCTGGCCGAATTCATGCGGGCGCTCTCCCTTACCCGTGCTCACATCATTGGCAATTCGATGGGAGGGGCAGTTGCGCTGGGACTGGCTGCAGCGGCGCCGCAACAGGTAGCATCCCTGATATTGATTTCAGCCGGCGGAACCGGCATGTATGACACGAAATTAATGGAGCACGTCGCGCGGATGGGACGCAACCCTCTCGTGACGATCGAGAGTGAAACCGATTTCAAGAGCATGTTGCGCTTTGGGATGGCGAAGCCGCCCTATCTCCCTGGCATCTTGCTGTCTGCGCTGACCCGCGCTCGCATGGCAAAAAACCGCATCAACGAGAAAGTGGCAGCCGATATCGACAGGAATATGGATCAAACCGCCAAACTGGCACAGATCACTGTGCCGTCGCTGATTATCTGGGGCGATCAGGATCAGATATTACCGCTTCAGAATGCGACATTGCTGGCGCAGGGTTTGGTCAACAGCAAGAAGGTCGTGCTGAAAGATATCGGCCACGTCCCGATGGTGGAAGCGGCCAAACAGGTGGCGGCCCTGTGCAGCGACTTTCTTTCGTCCCCCGCACCGGCCTTGGTGAGTGGTGTCCACGCCGTCAGGCTGCCTTGATTGAAATGACCGGCCGCTTGGCCTTGAGCATTGACGCTTCCGCTCCGCCAAGCTGGCGCCACCGTTGCCGCAAAAGGTCCTTGAATCAAAGACGGGGGGTATTATCGTTGTACTCGCTGCGCGTCACGCACGACATTCTGTCTCGCCAATCTCACGCGGCGGCGTGATCTGGTATGCCTCCAAACTGTGTCAGGCAAAGAAAAAAATTTTCATCAATCCGATATTATTGGCATTCGTTGAGGCCGATGTCGCCTAAAAATACGAACGAATGAGCGGCGATTAGTTTGTAACCTTCGGTTTTGAGTTCAATAGGGCGAGAGAGATCCAATACATTAGATATATGGTAGCACCGCTCAAACCTAAATGCGCTCGGCCACCAAAGAGGCTCAACATTTAACCCGCTAAATCTGTTTTGGATAGGAGAGGAGGCATCTATTACATGTCTATAGTCGGTGTAAAAAGATGCATCTATACCAAGGTATTTGGCATATTCTCGTTCTAATAGCGCCTGCTTCTGGAAGGTTTGGAGGAATCCTGGAAGTTCCTTTTCAAGGTCTACTTCTGCTATGCCGGCTAGTAGCAGTTTTTTCTTAATTTTATCAATACTAGCCAATGCTGTCAGTTGTGCCGTTCCATGCAAGCCCAACATGCTTCCCTTTGGTATTATTTTTTAACTGCTGCTGGAAACAAGTAGTTTGCACAACTAGAAGCACAAATTTCATTGACTTCAATGTCCAAATTTCTATCGTGGATAAGCCGACCTAGATGCATCGCCTCATCAGTCTCGCCACCTCCACTTTGCACCTTAATAACTTTGCTACGCATGGTTACGGCTTTTAAAAACTTAACGCTATCACCTTCGACTATAGAGCCGACCATATTTATGACTCGACCGTTCTCAGTACTGGAGAATTCAGCCGCGTTTGCATTTGATATGGCAGCAGCCAGAGCAAGGAAAAATTTTATGTATCTCATAAGTCTGGAAATATACAGCCGTCTAAAGGAGATGGCTGCGATTATAACTAACTAACTAACTTGAATCGCCACGACCATCGCAGACACTCCTGAGCCATAATTTAGGCAGAGGAGAAGTCATGAGTGGTAAGCGTTACACGGTAGAATTTAAGGTCGCTGCGGTCAAGCAGTTTGTTGAGAGCGGGCATCCAGCGGCTGAGGTCGCAGAACGACTGGGCGTCAGTAAACTGTGCGTTTATAGATAGGTAAAGGGCCCGTGTGGATTTATATAGAGCTGCAATACGGACAGGCAAGGATCATAAAGTGCTATTCGCGTGTCGGCTCCCTACGCACCTAAAGGCCACAGACATTCTCGAATTCTGCCAGCGTCGGTTCGACCTATTGGCCAGTATCGACATGTTACGCCATCGTGCTTGTCCGAAGGTGCAACATTGGCACGGACACCCTCAGTTCTTTGCCCCCTGGTCAGCCTGAAGCTTGCAATTGCTGCCATCAAATGAGAAGCATTAAGATGCAAAAAAGATATTTTTCGTTTTGCTTCAGTATGAAGGATAATTTGATCTGGCCAGTGTGCTCAATCCATTTACCTTACCAATCTACCTTGCCATCTTGATCCAATATGACGCCGACTGAATTCGGAGACGAGAACGAGAATTCTTCACATTCCGCATTAGAACGAGCAAGCGCGGCATCGCGTAGCACGTGGGTTAGTGTCGCCGTTAACGTTTGCTTAAGCATTGCACAGATTGGCGTTGGAATTTTCGCTAAGTCACAAGGCCTTATCGCCGATGGCGTTCACTCGCTCACGGATCTTGTGGCAGATTTTGTCGTTTTGTTCGCTAGTCACCATAGCAAGAAGGATGCTGATGAGAATCACCCCTATGGGCATCAGAGATTTGAAAACGCAGCTTCGTTCATTCTGGGTCTATTGCTTATGGCAGTCGGCGCAGGCATGGTGTGGGAAGCAATATTAAAGCTGGAGTCGCCAGAGACCATCGCAGAAGTACACAGCATCGCGTTGTGGATGGCTGGGGCAGCACTGCTGGCCAAAGAGTGCCTTTTCCGTTATATGCTGGCGATAGCAAAACGTATCAAATCGAGCATGCTGATCGCGAATGCATGGCATGCCCGCTCGGATGCCGCATCCTCATTTGTCGTTGGAGTCGGCATCATCGGCAATCTGGCCGGCTACCCGATACTTGACCCTATTGCTGCACTGATCGTTGGGCTCATGATTCTGAAAATGGGTTGGACGTTCGCCTGGGACGCGCTGCATGACCTGATGGATCGAGCGGTTGATGAGATAGAACTCAGCGCCATTCGCGAGACCCTATTAAAGACTCCCGGCATCAGTGGCGTACATGATTTGCGTACCCGTAAAATGGGGGACATGATTATCGCGGACGTCCACATCGAGGTCGATGCATCACTGACGGTCGAAGCCGGGCATGATATAGCTGTCGATGCCCGCCGCCGCGTGCTCGAGCGTCATCGGGTCCTCAATCTGATGACGCACATCGATCCATGGAGCCGCCCGGATCTGGATCACGACAGTGAGCCGCCTCCGATCAATCTGGAAAAGGCTGGATGATATGCCACAGCAGCTTGACCTTGACGGGCTCACAGCCGCGCAGGCCGCGCAGCGCTTGCTGGAAAACGGGCCGAATGCCTTGCCCGCCTCGCGTCCCTTGAGTGCCGGGCGCCTGCTGCTCGATGTCGTTTCCGAACCGATGTTCCTGCTGCTGGTCGCCTGCGGCGTCATTTATCTGCTGCTGGGCGACCGCAATGAAGCGTTGATGCTGCTGGGTTTTGTTTGCATCGTCATGGGCATCACTTTTTTTCAGCGCAGGCGCACAGAACGCTCGCTGAACGCGCTAAGCGACCTTTCCTGTCCGCGCGCCCTGGTGATACGCGACGGGAAACAGCAGCGCATCGCTGGCAGGGCGCTGGTGCTGGGAGACCTGGTGCTGCTGGCCGAGGGCGACCGCGTGCCCGCCGATATGGAACTGCTCAGCGCATCGAATTTGACGGCCGACGAGTCCATGCTCACGGGTGAGTCCGTGCCGGTCATCAAGCATGGCTGCGGCGAGACTGGCGCCAGTCCGGACAGCCTGGTGTATTCCGGCACCCTGATCACGCAAGGCACGGCCAGCGGCCTGGTGGTCGCCACCGGCCCTCACAGTGCGCTCGGCCGCATCGGCGCCTCGCTGGCCACCATGGGGAGCGAGCTGACGCCGATTCAACGGGAAACGCGGCGCGTCGTCAGGCATGTCGCCATCGGCGGCTTGTGTCTCGCCGCAGGACTGGCATTGACCTATTGGTGGCTGCGCGGCGACGCCCTGCAAGGCTTGCTGGCCGGACTGACGCTGGCCATGGCGGTGCTGCCTGAAGAGTTGCCGGTGATACTGACGCTTTTCCTGGGCTTGGGCGCCTGGCGCCTGGGGCGCGAAAGCATCCTGGCGCGCAGCATACCCGCAATCGAATTGCTCGGTGCAACGACGGTGCTGTGCGTCGACAAGACGGGTACCCTGACGGCCAACCGCATGGACGTGGCCCGGCTGTGCTCGGAGACCTCCGCCCATGATTGTCAGGGCAATCCCGCCGGGGCCTTGCAGGAAGAGCTGCACGGCTTGCTCGAATATGCCGTCCTGGCAAGCCATCGGCGCGCGTTTGATCCGATGGAGTCGGCCATCGGCCAGACCGGCGCCCGCTTGCTGGCCAAGACGGAGCACCTGCATGCCGACTGGCAGCTGATCGACGACTATCCGCTGTCGCGGCACATGCTGGCCATGTCGCGGGTGTGGCAATCGCCGGACCGTTCCGAGTTCCTGGTGGCGGCCAAGGGTGCGCCCGAGGCCATCATCGATCTGTGCCATCTGGCGCCGGCGCGCGCCGCCGCCATCGCGGCCCAGGTGCAGGCCATGGCGAACGATGGTTTGCGGGTGATCGGCGTCGCGCGCGCCACGTTTGCCGCGCCGCCCCTGCCTGACAACCAGCACGTCTTTGATTTTGAATTCCTTGGCCTGCTTGGCTTGCACGACCCGGTACGCCCGGAAGTGCCCGATGCGGTGGCGCAATGTCACGCGGCGGGGATACGCGTGGTGATGATCACGGGCGACCATCCCGCCACGGCACTGGCGATTGCGCGGCAGGCCGGTATCGCCGGCATGGCCAGCGGTGTGATGTCCGGCATGGACTTGGCCGCGCTGGACGACACGGCACTGCGGGCGCGCCTGGCCGATACCGACGTCTTTTGCCGCATCGCGCCGGAACAGAAGTTGCGCCTGGTACAAGCTTTCCGCAGCCGTGGCGATATCGTCGCCATGACCGGCGACGGCGTCAACGACGCGCCCGCATTGAAGGCGGCCAACATCGGCGTGGCCATGGGTGCCCGTGGCACCGACGTCGCGCGCGAGGCGGCAGCGCTGGTATTGCTCAAGGATGATTTTTCTTCGCTATTGCTGGCGGTGCAGCATGGCCGCCGCCTGTTTGCCAATCTGCGCAAGGCCATCGTCTTCATCGTCGCCGTGCATGTACCCATCGTTGGCCTGTCCATCCTGCCCGTGCTGCTGGGCTGGCCCATGCTCCTGATGCCTGTGCACATATTGTTTTTGCAAATGGTGATCGACCCGGCCTGCTCGATCGTGTTCGAGGCCGAGCCGATCGAAGCCGATGCCATGACGAGCAAACCCAGAAGGCCGGAGATGCATCTGTTCGACCGTGAAATACTGCTGCGTGGCTTGCTGCAGGGGGCAGGACTGTTGGCCATGCTGGTCGGCTTCCACGTGCTGGTGCGCTGGGCCGGCCATTCCGACGAAGTGGCGCGCACGACAACCTTCCTCAGTCTCGTGCTGTCGAACCTGGGACTGATCTATGTCAACCGCCAATGGGCCCAGCCGTCATGGAGGAGGGGGATCAAGTCGAACCGGGCGTTCGCCTGGATCAGCATGGCGGCCTCGCTGTTGCTGCTGCTGGTGCTTGGCGTGGCGCCTGTCCGCGAGTTGTTTGCCTTCGCGCTGCCGGACATGGCGCTGCTGATGCAGTGCGCATTCGTCGCCGTGGTCGGCATCGTCTGGTTCGAGTGCGTCAAGTGGGGGCTATCGGCATGGCGATGGCTGCGCCGCGTGGCGGTGGCACATTGATGCGCGGTCGTTCAGCTCAGACCGTCTTGCCGTCGATGAGCAGAATTTCTTCGAGCAGGGCGCCGTGACGCAGGACGAACAGCACGTCCATGCCGCGTTTCCTGGCCAGCGCGACACCGTCCACCTCGCCCAGGACCATGAACGCCGTGGCCCAGGCATCGGCCAGCATACAGCTGGGGGAGAGCACGCTCACGGCGGCGAGTCGGTTCGCTACCGGTTGGCGCAAGGCCGGATGCATGGTGTGCGCATGGCGTGTGCCGTCGATCTCGACCCAGCGGCGATAGTCGCCCGAGGTGGCGATGGCCACGTCGTGCAGTTCCATCACGCCACCGATTTCACGCATGCCATGTGTCGGCTTTTCTATCGCCACGCTCCAGGCCTGGCCATCGGGTCTGGTCGAGCGCGCCCGCATTTCTCCGTCGATACCGACCAGGTAGCTGGCGATGGACCAGCCATCGAGGCAATGCGCCAGCTGGTCGACGCCAAAACCCTTGGCGATGCCCGACAGGTCGAGCGTCAGCAGCGCGCGCTTGCGCACCTGCAGAGCCGCCAGGTCCACGTCCAATGCCTCGGTGGCGGGGCAGTACGTTTTGCCATGCCGGGCCGCGATCTGCGGCGATGGCGCGCATTGCGACGGACCGAATCCCCAGTCCTCCACCAGTTGGCCAACCGCCATGTCGAAGGCGCCGCCCGATTCGCGGCTGACCAGTAGCCCCGCAGCGAGCACCTGCGCCAGTTCCCGCGGCACAGCAAGCCAGGTATTTTCCGGCGCCGCGTTCAGGCGGCACAGGTCCGAGGCGGCATTCCAGGTCGACATCTGCCGGTCGACCCTGTCGACGGCGGCAAACAGGCTGGCGCCGATGGCGGCCAGGTCCGCTTGTCCGCCCGCATAGAATACGGCCGTATAGCGGCTGCCCATGGTCTCGCCATTCAGGCTGTAGCGCCGCAGCGCGGGTTCAGAAGACGTCTTCACGATACCTTCCTTTTTCCCGCAGCGCCGCTACATCGAGCTTGAGCGGCGCGAGTATCTGGTCCATGGCCTGCCTGACGCTGGCGGCCATGGCGCGGCTGCCGCAGACGAGCACCTGGCCATCGTCGGCGATCAGGCGGCGCATATTGTCGGCATCCTCCATCAGCCGGGTCTGCACGTGGACGCCATTCGTGACCCTTGAGAAGGCCGTGTGCAGCTGCGTCAGCCGGCGGTCGGCCAGATAGTTGCGCAGTTCGGGCTCATACAGAAAATCGGAGTCGGGATGGCGCCCACCCCAGTACAAGTACATCGGATGCTGGCCCGTATTGTTGCGGATGAAACCGGCCAGTGGCCCGATCCCGGTACCGGCACCGATCAGGATGACGGGCGCCTTGCCCAGGGCCGGACGAAATTGCGGGTTGGGCTGGATAAAGGCCTCGATGCGGTCCCCCGGCAGCAAGTGGTACAGGTAGCTTGAACACACGCCCCCGGGCTGCTTGCGCACGCAAATTTCCAGCACACCGTCACCCGATCCGCTCGCCAGCGAATAAAAGCGCGGCATGGAACTGCCGGGCGCCATGACACCAGCGAGGTCGCCGGCCTCGAAGCGGGGCAGCCGATGGCGCGCAAGCCGGCTTTTCAGCCAACCGGCGCTGGCCGGCAGCGGGGCGGCTATAAAGCGCAGCACCACGGTGGGATCGTGCTCCTCCTCGCCGTAGGCGATGCGCTCGCGCAACTGCAGCGCATGCGTGTGCGGATGTGCGGGCGCATAGTCGAGTACGAGCTCATGGCCCAGCAGCGCGCCGACCTGGCTCCCCCAGCGCGCGAATTCCTGCGGCGACTGGCGGTCGATCAGGGCCAGTTCCAGCGACCGGCGCCATCCGCGCGCCGCCATCGCCGCGTCGACCTCCTGTGCGAACTGGCAGAACGTGGGGAACTGGCGGTCGCCGAAACCGAGTACAGCGTAACTTGCCGCCTGGTTGGGGGCAATACCGGCCACATTGGTCAGAAAGTGCGTGGCGCAGGCGGGGGCATCGCCATCGCCATACGTCGCCGTCAGGATGAACAACTGGCGCGCGGCGTTGTGGCGCGACGAGAACTGGTTCATCGGCGCCGTGTGCACGCGTTGTCCTGCCTGTCGCAAGGCATCATGCAGCGCGCGAGCAAAGCCCCAGGTACTGTTGTTTTCGCTCCCCACCAGGATCACGCAGTCGGCCGAAGCCGGAGCCGAGTTGTTGGCGATGCGCGGTTTGGCGCGCTGCCGCTGCCACCATACGGCGATGCCCGTCACCGCCAGCCAGGGCGCGCCGAGCGCACTCAGGCCGAGTATCAGACCCAGCCACCACAGGCCTTCGCCCGTATGCAACTGGTAGATCAGTTCAAAGGATTCCCGGACATTGCTGTGCGCGCGGAAGGCCAGCAGCGCGCCGCTGGACTGGTCGACATAGGCGTCGCCTTGCCGGATGCGCAAGGTGTAGACGGCGCTGCTGTCACCGGCAAGCGGAAAGGAAAGCTCGCGCAGGTCGGCCAGACTGGTGGCCAGCAAGGCTGGCAAGCGGGCAGCGGGCAGCGGGGTGCCGCCGGACGTGGTGGCGGGGATATCGGGTTCGTCCTGGCTGCCATCGGAAATGAAGCTGAAGGTCGCCGCCGACATGTAGCTGCCGGTCACTGCGGACAACAGCAGGCCGGCGACAGCAAAACGGGCCACCGCAGCGTGCCAGCGCTGGCTGCGGTTGCCATGCAGTGGACGTGCCAGCTGGCGCCAGCCGCCCACCCGCTTGAGCAGCAGGAACAAGCCTGAGCTTGAGACCAGCAGCATCAGCAGGGCGGTGATGCCGACCGCGGCGCTGCCTGGCGTGTCGAGGAATAATGACCTGTGCAACTCCTTGAACCAGCGCGCGTATGCCGGCGGCGCATAGGGCGCGATCGCCATGCCGCTGGACGGGTCGACCCGGTCCACGCCCGAGACGTCGCCGGCGCTGTAGTAGACGATGATGGTTCCGGACGCAGTGCGCTGGATTTGCTCGGCTCCCGGGTAGTGGCGCACCACCCGGCCCGCCAGTTCGGCAACGCTGACGCCGGCCGGCACGCTGATCGCCAGCCGCTCGAGCGCGGGGTTGATCGACAGCACGGCGCCCGTCAAACCGATGAGCATGACCAGCAGTGCGCTGATCAGGCCAGCGAGCGAATGTATCTGTCGTAACATGCGGCGGTGGCTACATGTCGTAAATGAAGGACTTGACGTAGCCGCGTCCACCGACGGGTTTGCCGGCGCCCTGTTTGCTCAGTGGCGTGCGCACGTCGGCCGGATTGTCGCGTCCGTCCTCTGCGGCGCTGTCAACCCGGATCTCGTAACCTGCATCGATCAGGGTGTCGGCCAGTTCGACCGTCACCTTGAGGGTCTTGCCGCTGCCGACGCTCGCTCCGCTGATCCCGTCAAATTCGCCCGCGTTCAGGCCGCTACCGCGGGCCCAGTCGCTCAGGTGCTTGTAATACTTGGTCTTCTTTCCGGCTACCCATAACGTTTTCTTGTACTTGCCGGCGGCATCCGTGACATATACCGCCAGGTAGGCGCCGTTGCCGGCGTAGTTCTTCAGTTGCGCGGTGAGTGTGACCGGGCGTGCCTGGACGAAACCTGGCAGCGCCAATGCACCTGCAAGGCAGGCGCAGGCTGTGATGTTTTTCATTTCTTTTCCCCTTGGGATGTCGGACCTGAAGGCCGCCTGACGGGAGCCTGCGGTACAGGGCCGAGGTAGTCGGAGGCGTCGCCGTTGTTGCCGAAGTCCACCGCCATGCTGCGCATGCGCAGCGACGCCGGGGAGTATTTGGCCTTGACTTTGTTGCCGTTGCGATCAATGGCTCTGAGCTCGTAGCAGCCATCATCGATCTTGATGCGCTGGACAGTCCAGCCGCGCTGTTCGGCTTCGCGCTGCAATTGCTCGCGAGGTTTCCAGTCGGCAATCGGATCCGTGCAGTGGACATCCGCATGGACCGCATTGCTGAAAACCAGGGCAGACAGCGCCATGCATGTACGCGCTAAGAACATCGCTTGCTCTCCTTGATAACCACCTGAGCATGGCAGTTCATGCTGACATCATACTTACCCGAACGGCATCGCGCGACGACAAATCCGGGTATTTGCGGGTCAACCATCGTGAGATCAATTATTTGCAGAAACATGCGGCAGAATGCGCCGCCGCGCTTGTTTCCTGGCCATCGCGGGCCTGTTGTTTGGTGCGCAAGGGGCCGTGGATGAGTTTGCATGTTTTCAGACCGCGTTGAGCGGTATTTTCAGATAGCGTATGCCGTTCGCCTCAGGCTCGGGAAAATGCCCGGCGCGCATATTGACTTGCACCGATGGCAGGATCAGGGTCGGCATTTCCAGCGACGCATCGCGTTTGGTACGCATGGCAACAAATTCTTCTTCGCTGATGCCGTTGCGCACATGGATATTGCCGGTGCGCTCCTCGCCGACGGTGCTGACATAGCGCACTTCGCGCCCGCCCGGCTGGTAGTCATGGCACATGTAGAGCAGGGTATGCTCCGGCAAACTCAGTACCTTGTTGATGGAGTGGAACAGGGTGCGTGCATCGCCGCCGGGAAAGTCGCAGCGTGCCGTGCCATAGTCGGGCATGAACAGCGTGTCGCCGACAAAGGCGGCGCTGTGCGCAGCGTCACTGACGACGTAGCTCATGCAGGCGGGGGTGTGGCCGGGCGTGTGCAGGGCGCGGCATTGCAGCGCGCCGATGGAAAACAGCTCGCCATCGGCAAACAGATGGTCGAACTGGCTGCCGTCGCGCGCCACCTCGTCGCAGGTGTTGAACAACTTGCCGAATACCCGCTGCACGGTGGCGATATGCTGGCCGATGCCGATCTTGCCACCCAGCATTTCCTTCAGGTAGGGCGCGGCGGTCAAATGATCCGCATGCACATGGGTTTCCAGTATCCATTCGACCCTGGCGTCCAGGGCCGCGATGCGCGCCAGCAGGCGGTCGGCCGAGGCGGTACTGGTGCAGCCCGACTTCGGATCATAGTCGAGTACGCTGTCGATCAAGGCGCAGCGGCGCGTGGCCGGATCGAGCACCAGATAGCTGACGGTGCTGGTGGCGGGGTCGAAGAAACCTTCTATTTGCGGTGATGTGTTGGCCATGATGCGTCTATTTCCTGGGTGTGCAAGCCTGGCGTGCATGAGGTCTAACTGGTAATGCAAGACCTGTGCCAGTACGCGGTGGGCTACACATCTTTCCCAAGTGCCTGATTCCATGCGTTTTCCTGCCAGTGGTAAACATGCGTTACCTCTCTTTGGCGCTGCCACTGGCAGTGTCACTTGACGCATTGGCAGTCCTGCGACAGTATGGCTGCACAACAAGGAGCCAGCATGCCAACGCCACCGGTCACACGCATCGAGCCATCCCCCAGCGCGCCCATGGTGCAATCGCTGATCTCGTTTCTCGAACACGAGGTCCAGCCGATGATCGTGCTCGATCCCGAGTACACGATTCTGGCCGCGAATGTCGCCTACCAGCGGCAATTTGGCAGCATCGGCGAGCCCGTGACCGGCCACAAGTGCTACCGCATCTCGCATCATTACGATGCCCCTTGTGACCAGGCCGGTGAACATTGCCCCATGAAGAAGGCGCAGGAACTGCGCGGGCCTGACCGCGTGCTGCACATCCACCATACGCCGCGGGGCCCCGAGCACGTCGCCGTCGAACTGCGTCCCATATTCGATGCCGGCGGCAGCATTACCGCGTATGTCGAGCGGCTGGAAGTGGTGCGCAGCGCTTCGGCCAAGCCCAGCGAGGAGGGACTGGTGGGCCGCTCCGCCCCATTCAACCGGGTGCTGGCGGCATTGCAGCGCGTGGCGCCATCGATGTTGTCGGTGCTGCTGCTGGGCGAGTCAGGTACGGGCAAGGAACTGTTTGCGCGTGCCGTACACGAGAACAGCACGCGGGCCACAGGACCGTTCGTCGTGGTCGATTGCTCCGGACTGACCGAAACGCTATTCGAAAGCGAATTGTTCGGACACGAAAAGGGCGCTTTCACGGGCGCGACCTCGCGCAAGCCGGGGCTGGTCGATACGGCGCAAGGCGGCACCTTGTTTCTCGACGAAATAGGCGACGTGCCCCTTTCCATGCAAGTCAAGCTGCTGCGCCTGATTGAATCGGGCACTTACCGGCGCGTGGGCAGCGTCGAGACCCAGCACGCCAATTTCCGCCTGGTCGCCGCGACCCACAAATCGCTGGAACACATGATGGCGCGGGGCGAGTTCCGACAGGACTTGTATTACCGCATCAGTGCCTTTCCCATCGCCTTGCCGCCGCTGCGCGCGCGGCCCGAGGACATCGCGTTGCTGGTGCAGTCATTCCTGCGCCGCGCGGGAGCGGGCAAGCGCGCGCTGACGATAGACGCCGATGCCATGGCGCAGCTGCAGCAACGCCCATGGCCGGGCAATATCCGCGAACTGCGCAACGTGCTGGAACGGGCCAGCCTGTTCGCCGATGATGGCGTGATGCGCATCGAGCAACTGCTGGCGGCGCCGGTGGAGCAGGGGGCCGCGCCAGCCACGCCTGTGCGCGGCGACAGCATCCCATTGGCCGAGCTGCACGCTAGCTTCGGCGGCACGCGCAAGGAACTCGCGGCTTACCTGGGCCTCAGCGAGCGCACCCTGTACCGCCGCCTGAAAGCGCTGGGCATCGCCTAGGCCTTGCAGCGCTGCCATGCTGCCAGTGTGGCAGTGTCATCAGTTGACTGGCAGCGCGCTGCTGCCTGCCGCAGCGCCCTAAGTCCCTGTTTTATATCCATTCCTCAGTTGGCGTAACGCTGGCATGAAATATGCTCAGATAGAAGCATGACGCGTACCTGGAACTTGGGTGTGTGTCTCGTGTTGTCATCGCAACGCTTAAGCAGATTAACCATTGAGGAGCAAGACCATGAACGCGAACGTCGGCAATATTGATCGTGCCATTCGGATACTGCTGGGGCTGGGCCTGATCGTGGCCACCCTGGCCGGTGCCATCGGCGCCTGGGGCTGGCTGGGCGTGATTCCCCTGGCGACAGGCATTTTCCGCTTCTGTCCCGCGTATTTGCCGTTTGGCATCCGTACCTGTGCGGTGAAAAAATGAGGCAGGCAACGGAGGTGACAACATGAGCACGCAACTTGGCGGCTACCGCGCCTTGACGCAGTCGGTGTCGCAACAACTGGCGACCCTGCGCGCGGATACTCCCGACGTGATGAAAGGCTTTGGTGATCTGGCGCGCGCGGCAACGCGCGATGGTGCGCTGGACAAGAAAACCAAGGAGTTCATTGCGCTGGCTCTGGGCATCGCGGCCCATTGCGATGCCTGCATCGGCTTTCATGTGCAGGCCCTCGTCAAGCTGGGCGCCACCCGGGCCGAATTTGAAGAGATCCTGGGCATGGCCATCTACATGGGCGGCGGGCCGTCGGCGATGTATTGCGCCAATGCGCTGGCGGCATTCGAGGAATTCTCGGCCCCGGCCTGAGGTGCGTCGGTCGGCTGCGGTGTTCGTGCAGGCATTGACCACGCGCAACGGATGCGCATCGGCGACCGCCGGGATTGGCTGGCGCCGCTCAACATTTGTTCGGTCGCAACAGCACTGTGGCGACCAGGCCGCCTTCGGGGGCGTTGTATAAGGTGAGCGTGCCGCCTTGTCTCTCAATGGCTTCGCACGCGATGGATAATCCGAGGCCCACGCCACCACTGGCTTTGTTACGCGACGACTCCAGGCGGTAGAACGGCTGCATGACGGCGGTCAGTTCGGCGGCCGGAATGCCTGGGCCCTGGTCGTGGATCGTGATGGACAGTCCGGATGGGTGCATGGCGCACTCAACCTTCGTCATTCCGCCGTAACGCAGCGCATTTTCCATCAAATTGGCCAGGGCGCGCCGCAACGCGATCGGCTGCGCCAGAATGGGCGCGACTACGCCTGCGCATTCGATGGCGTGTCCCTGCTCCTGATAATCTTCAGTCATTGAACTCACCAGGGCTTGCACATCGAGCATGGCCGGGACCTCGACGGCCGCTTCGCCGCGCAGATACTCCAGTGTGGCGTCGAGCATGGCGGCCATCTCGGTGGCATCGGCGTGCAGTTGGGCGCGCACATCGGGCTCGGCCAACTGTTCCACGCGCAGCCGTATTCGCGTCAGCGGGGTGCGCAGGTCGTGCGAAACGGCGGCGAGAAAGTGGCCGCGGGCAGCCAGTTGCTGCCGCAGATCGGCTTGCATGCGGTTGAAAGCGCGCGCCGCCAACTGCGCCTCGACAGGGCCGCTTTCCGGCAGGGCCGAGCGGTTCACGTCGTTGCCGAGCTCAACTGCGGCGGCCGCCAATTGCTGGATCGGACGCGCGATGCTGCGCGCGCCCAGCCAGGCGGCCGTGGCCAGTGCCAACAACTCCGTGACGACTCCAATGACCACGCCGCCCACCGGCGGCTGCGGGTGGCAGCGAGCCGCATCGTGATAGAGCATGAAAAACAGGCCAAAGGCGATGGCGTGGCTAGCCACGATGGCGCCCACTGCCAAGGCGAACAGGCGAGAGAACAGCGTGTCTACGAACTTGAACCTCATGCTTCGAATGCCACGTCGAGCAGATAACCCTCGCCGCGGATGGTGCGCAACAGCGGCTTGGCCGTGCTGTCGGTGTCGAGTTTCTGGCGCAGCCGAGACACCAGCAAGTCGATGGTTCGGTCGTACGCCTCCATGCTGCGCCCGCGCGCTGCACTCAACAGATAGCTACGGCTGAGGACACTTTGCGGCTTCTCGATGAACGCAGACAACAGCCGGAATTCACCGTAGGACAGGGGGATCAGCAACTGCGCGGGCGAGGTCAGTTCGCGAGTGGCGCGGTTCAGCCGCCAGCCACCGAAGCAGATGTCGTTGGCCGGCGGCGGCCTGCGCTCTAACGTCGGCGGCGCTCCCACGCCGCGGCCACGAATGCGCCGCAAGATGGTGTGCAGTCGCGCCACCAGCTCGCGCGGGTCGAACGGTTTAATCACGTAATCGTCGGCGCCAGCCTCCAGTCCGGCCACCTTGTCGCCGCGTTCGCCCCGCGCCGTGAGCATCAGTATGGGAATATCAGACAGGAAGCGGATGCTGTGACACAGGGACAGTCCATCTTCACCCGGCAACATCAAATCCAGGATGATGATGTCGAAGCGCTGCCGGGCAAGAGACGCGCGCATCGCGGTGCCGTCATGGACCGCTTGGGCGCGGATGCCGAAATCACCCAGATAGGCGACTAGCAGGGTACAGATATCGGGATCATCGTCGACGATGAGCACTTCGGCAGTTGTTGGCATGGTCTACTTGAAACAGGAACGAAACGGTAAGCGGGAGCAGTTTAACTGATACTCGCCATTGTAGTATCAGGCCTGCGTCGCAATGGCGGACCATGGTGGTTCGGCGAAGGATGCCGCGCCATTCACGTAGGCATCGACCGCGACCTTGACTTTTGCGTTGGCAGCGGCTTCGGGATGCTTGTTGAGATAGGCGTTGGTTTCCTTGTAGTCCGCGCGCTCCTGCTCGGTGACTTCGCCGTTTTCGTTCTTGTCTTCGGCTTCGTAAGTCTCGCTGGAACTCGCCGTGGCGGTGAGGCTGGCGTCATCGCTGACCGCCGACGCGTCGGCCTGTTCGGTACCGCCAGCTTCGGCCGTGTCGGCGCTGCCAGTCTCAGTCTTGGCGGCGCGTCCATCGACGGCCGACGTGTCTACGCGCGAGGCGTCGTACTGGCTCTGCAGCGTGTTCGACAACGCTGCCGCGCCGTTCGGCGCCTTACTGGCCGTCGCGCCAGCGACTTCCGCATTGGCACCCTGCGGCGGCTCGCTGACCGGCGCGGCGATCTTTTGCTCTGCGGCACTCGCCGCGCTGGTGACGTCTTTTTTGCTTTGCGTAGGGATAAATCCCGTACCGCCGCTGACTGCTGATATTCCTGCCATACGATCTCTCCTGTTGGTGCGGCAGAACTTTGTTGTTCATGCCTTGCATAGGTAAACGACAGGGATCCGCGAAACTATTGAACAGCTTTGTAGCATGTTTGTATCATTTGAAATAAAAGGGCGTTGTTTACTCGCTCTGGCGCGTGGTCGGTCGGCAGAGGTATCAAGAATAGCTGGAACGATACTTGCACGGCCAGACGCTGCGTATTTCCAGATGGACAGTGTGAAGTCAGTGTCGCTAAAGAACGTTTCTTTATCGGTCCAGCGCTGCAGCGCAAACCACGGGAAAAACGCGGCGAATCGAGCCAGCGCGAAGTGAATGATGACGATGCAGGCAGGCGCGCAAAGAAGAATGTACGACTTTGCTGCAAGCAAATCGGCGCTGATCGCATGGTGACGTTGACCTACCGAGAAAACATGCTGGACCGCGAACTTGCATTAAAACACTGGAAGGCATTTTGTCGAAAGCTTGGTAAGCATAAACAATTTCATTATGTGGCGGTCATTGACGAACAGGCCCGTGGCGCCTTGCATTTTCATGTGGCCATCGCAGGACGGCAAATGTATGCACTGCTGCGCTCCATCTGGCAAGGCATCCTGGGGCGTGGCCCGAACGGCGAACGATGGGCCAGGTCCACGTCCGTGACCGCACCGTTTCGGCTTCGGCGCGGCCGGGGCGCACGAGATCGCCAGCTACATAGCGAAATACTGCGGCAAGGAAATGCAGTGCAGGGCGCTCGACCAGAAACGCTACTTCCGCTCCAGGGGCATCGTGGTGCCGGAAGTCGATGCATGGCGGGTGCCGTTTTGTACAAACATGCTGCGCGCTGCACAGGTCGCATTTCAGGCGCTTTCCGGCCATTGCATGGACGGCTTGCAGACCTGGTGCAACAACAATCTCGGCGCCGTGTACCTGGCGACCGCACCGGGACTGCCACAAATGGTGGACGATTGTCCTTTCTGACAGTTACTCCACCTTGATTGACAGGGAGGAGGGACGTGATATGGCAAATTTTGATGCTAATTCACTGCGGATACTTGAGCAAATTGAGGATGAATTCCGCAATCAGTACTGGATCATACGCAACTCCAGGCGGACCAACTGGCGGGCGGTCAACCGAACCAGCGTTTTAGGCGACTTTATGTATATGCTTGGAGTTCCAAAATGGGCTGTACAACAGGCTCGCTACTGCTTGCGACAACGTGTATGTGAGCGGTGCTTTAAGTGACGGTTTAAAAACTTCATAGCAACTTTCGGGTCAAAGCATCTTTGATGTTTTGGAGCGATTGATGATGTGGACGCAAGAGAATCGAAACCGGCATCAGCAGGTGAGGACGGCACTCAAACGTGGCTATCCCACAGATGTGAAAGATGAAGAGTGGCGCCTGATCGCGCCGCTGCTGCCAAGGCAAGCGAAGACGGGAAGACCTCGCAAGACGGACTTGCGTGCAGTGATCAATGCGCTGCGTTACATGGTGCGGTCCGGATGCGAGTGGCGCATGCTGCCCAATGATTTCCCGCCGTATCAGACGGTCTATTACTGGTTTCGGCGGCTGATGCGGCGCATGCTGTTTCGTACCATTCATGACTTGGCGCTGATGCTGGATCGCTTGTGCAATGAGCGGGAGGTGCTGCCGAGTGCCGGTGTTGTCGATAGCCAGAGCGTGAAAGCACCCGGCGCGCGAACGCGAGGTTATGACGCCAACAAGAAACTCAGCGGGCGCAAACGCCACATTGCGGTCGACACGGATGGTCGCTTGCTGGCGATAAACCTGACGCCAGCCGACATTGCCGACTCCACTGGCGCGCAGATGGTGCTCGATGGATTGATCAAACGCTGGCCGTGGGTGAAGCATCTGTTTGGGTATGCGGCATACGACCGCAGACAGTTGATGGACAAGGCCGCGTTTCTCGACTTTACTGTGGAAGTCGTGCGCCGTCTGCAGGGGCAGCAAGGTTTCGCTGTTCAGCCAAGGCGCTGGGTGGTCGAGCGAACGTTCGCATGGCTGATGCGTTACCGGCGTCTGGTGCGTGACTACGAACAGCGTATTGACGTGTCAGAAAACATGATCTATCTGGCCATGGGATCGTTGCTGCTGCATCGACTAAATTTCCGCTAAGTTATTAAACCGTCTCTTAGAGGGTGTAGACAAAATTAACCCTTATAAGCGAGTCTGTTGAGTAGCATACGCGCTTCAGCCAACCAAACCCAAGCTGCCGAGACATCGAGTTTGCGGTCGTGATGCATTACCGTGCGGCGCCAGCGTTCAGTCCACGCATGGGTCCTTTCGACGACCCAGCGCATGGGAAGGACCATGAATCCGGCATTTGTAGCCGCATCATGCACAGGAGCGATCTTGGGATCGTGTAGCGTTCCGGTGGTGCCATTGGCTGGATGACGAACTACTTCAACGCGAATACCGTGTGCCTGCTCGATGGCATGCGCACATTTTCCGCCATAGGCACCGTCGGTATAGAGCTTCTCGAGGCGAGGGCTCTTGCTGCACGCTTGCGTCACCACCGCTGGTGTGGCATCCCGATCTTGCACGCTCGCGGCGGTGACCGACACTGCGATGAGCAGCCCCATGGTATCGACCACGAGATGACGCTTGCGCCCTTTGACCTTCTTGCCTGCATCAAATCCGCTTTCGCCACCTTGCGGCGAGATACGGGTGGACTGTGCATCAATGATTGCCGCGCTTGGCGTACTTGCGCGTCCCATGCGTACCCGCCATTGTTCGCGCAGCCGGTCTTGCATCTGTTCGAATACACCTGCGCCGACCCAGCGCGAAAACGCCTTGTAGACCGCCTGCCAGGGGGGAAACGTCTCGGGTAGCAGCCGCCATGCGCAGCCTGTACGCAGCACGTAAGAGCACGCATTGACGAGATCGCGGCGGCTGTAATGCACGGGCGTGCCTCGTTGTCCCGGCATACGCTCGAACAAATCAGCAACCAGCTCCCATTCGGCATCTGTCAGGTTCGTGCTGTATGGCGAGATGGCCTCGCGCCGGTGAGCTGCCGTATAGCCATACCGTTTGGCGCCCTCGGCTCGCTCCGTGACCTTACGGCGCAGTGGCTTGAGCCGTACGACGCCTAACGCGCGTAGGGCACGACGAATCGTTGCTGCACATACGCGCAAAGCGCAGCGGTGATGCAGCTCGTCGGCAATTTCCTGCAAGCTGGCCTGGGCGCGCTCCTGTACGATCTCGTGCAAAACTGCGATATGCTCAGGCTTCAACGCTGGTGGTCTGCCACCGGCACTGCTTGACGGCGCAGTGCTGCCGAGTAAATGTCTGGTTGCCATGGCATGCTCCCTCCACATCGAGATAGCATGCCACAACTTCCTTGTTGATTTTGTCTACACCCTCTTAGTCTATTTACGGCACTCTGTTGTGCAACATTGGCCGGCAACATATCTCGAACCGTTAGCGCTACAAGGCAGGCGAGATAGCAGCTTACAGTCAAAGAGTCATAGGCGCGGTAGCGGTGGGATGGGGTACTAAAAGTGTCGCCGCCTCGATCTGGTATTTGACATAATATAAATTATGCGAAGTTATGGGGGGATTTGAGAAACCCCCCATTTTGCCAACTACCCAATCGCAAATGCGATTTACCTTCGTTCATCCTTAACTTTCACTATCACACTATGGACATCCCCTTGGCCTGGATGGGTACACTGTGCGCGACTGGCTCAGCTCGAATATGCCGCCTGCAGCGCATCGTCGGCCATCTGCGCCAGCGCTCTTGCTTCCCTCACCGGGCGTCGGCAAGATGATGGCGCCCGTACTTGGCGCATTATATGGGTACGAATCAGCAACTGAAAGAAACCTCTCCACTTTGTCATGGTCTATTTTTCATCCGTAATCAAACCAAATCGTATCGCCATTTACCCATGGAGACGGCAATGAATGACACCCCCGAAGACAGGCAGGAACTGGATCCCAACAAGCTATTCGAACCACCAGAGACAAGCGATTATTATGCCTATGATCCTCGACTGAAATCACTTCCATTCGAGCAAGTATCCTGGCAGAGCTTTGAAAAGTTGAGCGCGCGGTTGCTGGAAGTACTCTTCAGCAGCCGATTTCTCCAGGTTTTTGGCTACGGCCGCAGCGGCCAAGCTCAGTACGGAATCGACATCGTCGCTCTGAAGCCAGGTTCAGTAAAACAGACCGTTATGCAGTGCAAGAATGTTCGAGAGGTAAAACGGGGACAATTACACACTTGGGTGAAGCAATTTTTAGCCAATAAGAAAGCGTCAGACTCGGATCACTACATTCTGTGCATTCCTTTTGCCGTAAATGAGGATGCCAAACTTGTCGAAGAATGGGCTGAGCAAGCGCTACTGCTCGACCAGCATGAGATAAATGCGGAACTTTGGGGACTTGATAAGCTAAACGAGTTGCTTCGAGAACAAGCCAGTCTGGTGGAAATTTTTTTTGGTGAAAAGATTGCGTCAGGCTTCTGTTCCCGTGCTCGCATACCGGACAAATATCCGGCTCGATACCGGCGCGAATTTGAAGCACAGTACGACAATAGTGTCGTACTCGAGAACGAAACAGTCAGGCTGGATGCATTTGTTCCGGATGAGCGCGCGGCGAGACTTGCAGCCACCTTATCGTTTGCCCGCTCTGACTTGAGTGGAATCACATTCACTGTTCCAAGCACGACCTTGCTCGAATGGCTACAATGGATTGCCCATGCCGACGATTTGTCGAAGGCTCCATATGTGACTCTGGCGTCGGGACAGAAACAACGATACATCTTCTGTGCGCCCGACATACGGCTTATGCTCGACAACGACGAGTTGTGTCATCTTCATTGGGTATTTAAGCGGGCGTGGATTGCTTATATTTCAGCCGCCAAATCTCTCGAATCGAAATGGCGATTTCTCCGTTTTAATCCAATTCAAGATACCCAGCAGAAGACTTTCGGCCTCGCTAAAATCAGCCGCCAATTATGGCGTGCGTTTCTCTCGTTCGCGCAAGAGCACGATTGCCGTCAAGGTGAATCAGTTTGGCACATCTTTGACAGGGCGCCAGGCATTTTGAAAGTATATGTTGAGCATAGGACAGACGAGCTTGAGCGCGGCTATCATCTGATTATGCGGGCATATCAGGATGCTGGCTTTACGCTCCCTCACGAGGACAGTATTATCATTGGCTGGTCACCTCTTACCTCAATCTCGGACGAGCCTCTTGCAATGCATCCGCGCTTAGCCTGGGACGCCG
Organism: Janthinobacterium sp. PAMC25594; assembly: GCF_019443505.1. Classification (NCBI taxonomy): domain Bacteria; kingdom Pseudomonadati; phylum Pseudomonadota; class Betaproteobacteria; order Burkholderiales; family Oxalobacteraceae; genus Janthinobacterium; species Janthinobacterium sp. PAMC25594. Next base: position 647,393 of record NZ_CP080377.1, on the reverse strand, counting down.
AGTTTACCTATGATTGGGTTTTCTGCAGCCTGCTTCCTGCCGTTAGGGAATGGATTATTCAAAAGGAGACTCAGCGGCAGAATAGCCAATCCGGATTTTTCGCGAAATTTATATCGGTACCACGTATTGATATCGACCTGTCCTCGCATATCTACTCACTGCAGGCGATACCTACGCGTGCGATATCATCCAGCAGTCCAAAGTTGTCCACGCTGGCAGGATATGCTGAGGATCTACAGTCATATTTTCATGTCTATAGGCGTGTTCCCGACATTTCCGGCGAATCGGTCTTGTGCGTGCTTAAGTTACTGGCGCGGCTAGTCACAATGATACGCAAGCCAGATGAGCGCTATATTCGAGGAAATCTTCAGCTTGGCGATGGATCTTTGCAGGCTGAACTTGAGAAGCTGACAGAACGTGCTCCCTCCACACTTCGTAATCCAGTCTGGTTGGACATGAGTCTGCGCTCCCTGATCGCACTATTACGTGATGCCAACGAACTACCGCAGTCTGAACTTGTCTTGTCGATTGAAACACTTTCCCCGCTTTGGGAGCGGATGGTTGAAGACCGGCTTTGCGACACGCTACGATAGCTGAACCTTGGCCTGCGCGCCCTGCCTGCCTCGATCCGGAACACGCCATGTGGCCGGACGCGCCGTATGCGCGTTCGTTCCAAATGCTGGCACCGTTCGTCACCCTGCTGGGCAACCTCCAGGCGGTCAGTGCGGCGGGCGTGATCATGGCTGCCACCGTGCGGCAGAGGCACACGCGTAACATCGCCGCGATGATCGCCATCGGGAACCAGGGTGCGCTGGAAGTGCTACCCGATAGCAACGGCTATTTGCGTCCAACGGGCAGGTCCGAGGCGGCAGTCCTGTTTTCTTCGCCGCGCACGCCAGCTGAACTACCAGCTGATGCAGCGCGAAACCGTGGCCTTGATGCAGATGCTGCTGGACCTGTCGCGCGTGCCGTATGCCGATTTGCGCAAGGAAACAGCGCCGTAGGCGGCGCGAGAGTCCTCCGCCCTTCCCCGCCCTGCTCCCGGCGCTCTTTCGTCCACCATACCAGCGCACTGAAAAACAGGCACTGGTATGGCCCGCATCGCCCATCCTCTGGTGCGAGACTTCGACTGGTATTGTGATCTTGCGCAAAGAATAAAACCAGTTGACTACCACCTGCAATGCTTGCACTCTGAAAAACCGGACGGTGTCCAGCCGCCCGGCCATGATAAAAACACACAAGGAGATGCGATGCACCGGACAGTCATGAATAGCCTCATTATTACCCTCTTCGGCGGGACCTTGGCCGCCTGCGGCGGCGGCGACGGATCGGGCGCCGGCGCAAGCCAGCTGCTGGCCGGTGTGACCACAGCGGTGGCCTGCTACACGCCATGGAGCAGCGGCACCGCCTACAACGGCGGCGGCAAGGCCAGCTATAACAACGTCAATTACACGGCCAACTGGTGGACGCAAGGCAATAATCCAGCGACCAGCAGTGGCGGCGCCGGCAGCGGCCAGCCCTGGACGGTGGTGGGAGACTGCGGCACGCCGACTCCTACCCCAACGCCGACCCCAACACCTACCCCGACTCCTACGCCAACCCCAACGCCGACTCCTACACCGACTCCCACTCCGACGCCTACGCCCACTCCGACGCCTACGCCCACCGGCTTGGCCAAACACGCGCTGATCGGCTACTGGCACAACTTCACCAATCCCAGCGGCGCGACGTATCCGATCAGCCAGGTCAGCGACGACTGGGACGTGATCGTCGTCTCGTTCGGCGACAACGCGGGTGGCGGCAATGTCAGCCTGACCATCGATCCGGGCGCGGGCACGGAAGCGCAATTCATCGCCGACGTGGCCGCCAAGCGGGCCAAGGGCAAGAAAGTCATCCTGTCGCTGGGCGGGCAAAATGGTTCCGTGTCCGTCGGCAACACGGCCGAAGCAACAAATTTCACGAACAGCCTGTACGCCATCATCACCAAATATGGCTTCGACGGCATCGACCTGGACCTGGAAAATGGCGTGGCGCAAGGCGCGGCCATCCAGACCTATCTGCCGATCGCCGTGAAAAACCTGAAAACCAAGGTTGGCAGCAGCTTTTATTTGTCGATGGCGCCGGAATGGGTGTACGTGGAGGGGGGATACACGAGCTACGGCAGCATCTGGGGCGCCTACATTCCCATCATCAATGCCTTGCGCAGCGAGCTGACGGTGCTGCACCCGCAGTACTACAACAATGGCGACATCTATACACCGTACGCCACGGGCGCCATCAAGGCGGGCTCGGCCGATCAGCTGGTGGCCACGGCGCGCATGCTGATCGAAGGTTTTAACTATGGCGGCAACACCTTTGCCGGCTTGCGTCCGGACCAGGTGGGCTTCGGCGTGCCGTCCGGCCGCAGCTCGGCCGGCTCCGGTTTCACGACGAATGCCGACGTCAGCAATGCCCTGAATTGCCTGACGCGCCTGCTCAACTGCGGCACCATCAAGCCGCTGCAGGCGTATCCGGACTTCCGTGGCGTGATGACGTGGTCGATCAACTGGGACCGCCACGACAACTATACTTTTTCCGTGCCGACGAAGACCGTGCTGAAAACCCTGCCGTAACAGCCTTGGCCCGACTGCGCATGCGGGCTTGGCCGCTCACATGCGCAGCAGCGCCGCGCCCAGCACGCGCATCTGCAGCGCGATGCCCTGGCGTAGCATCTCCCCTCCCCCTTGCGTGTGCTTGATGCCATCCATGGTGGCCACCAGCAAGCCGGCCACGTGCGCGGCAGTCGCGTCCACCCGGCGCAGCGCGATATCGCCCGCCGCCTCGGCCTGTTCCAGCGCGCCGGCCAGCCACGCCACCAAGGTTGCCCGCGCCTTCAAGGTGATGTCGGCGGCCAGGGTCATGTTGGCGTCGAACAATTCCTGTCCGTGGGCGCTGGCTGAAATTTCCGCCATCAAGCCTTGCTGGAATGCCAGCAGCGCCGTTTCGATGCGCGCAAAAACGGGACCAGGTGCGTCCAGCGCCGCCGCCACGTGCGCCATGACGGTGGCATGGGCCCGTTCGGAGCCGGCACGGAACACGTCCTCCTTGTTCTTGAAGTGCAAATATAGCGCCGCGCGCGACATGCCGGCCGCCTGCGCGATGTCGAGCATGGACGTCTTGCGGTAGCCGTAACGGCAAAACACGGCCAGCGCCGCATCGAGAATCTGCTGGCTTTTAGGGGGATCGCTTGTCATGTGGGCATGTTGACACTATGGTCATATAGTGTCAACATGACTTTTGGACAAAAACCGTCAAAGTGTCAATCACCTACCCGAACAGGACTGCCATGATCGATTTCAATGCCGCACTGACTGAAGAACAGCCGATGGACCTGCTGCGCCACACGGAACGCTGCCGTCTGCGCGCCCTCGTGGCTGCCGATATGCAGGCGGCGCGCGTCCTGCATGCCGACGACTTCCAGCTGATTACTCCCATCGGCAGCATGCTGTCGCGGGAACAATACCTGGGCGCCATCGCCTCCGGCCACATGCGCTATCTGAGCTGGGAACCGGAAGCGATCAGCGTGCGCCTGTACGGCACGGCCGCCGTCCTGCGTTACTCGGCGCAGCTGGAAATCGTCTTCGGCGGCCACGCCGTGCCGCGCGCCCGCTACTGGCATATGGATAGCTATGAATGGCGCGATGGGCGCTGGCAAGCCGTCTGGTCGCAGGCGACGGCAATACGCTGACCTGTTCACATGCGGCACCATCGAGCCGCTGCGGGCCTGCCCGGACTTGCGCGGCGCTCGTGGCGCCATCGCGGCCCGGCCCCGCAGGGCGTCGCTGGCGCGCGGGAAAGCGTGCTTCATGCCTGCCGCTGTTGCTTACCGCGTGGCTTTGCCCTATTCTGCTGCTCTTATGGCAATTCCTGGGGGCGTCACATTCATGTACACACTGCGCTCCGTTATCGATGGCCTGCGAACCTGCCTGTCCGCGCGACGCTTGTGCGTGGCCGGGCTGGCTGCGCTATTCGAATTCGCCCTGTTCACCCTGTCATGGGAAGACCCGTTAGGGTACCTGGCCATGGCGGTCTTCCTGCCGGCGCTGGCGGCGCTGCTGGCGTATGGCCTGTTCGAGCGCTGGCCGCGCCGCTTGCCCGGCAGGCTGGCCCACTGGGTGTTGCAGGTGGTGGGCGTGGCGCTGGCGATCATGCTGACCCTGGCCAGCCTGTATCTGCTCAATACCAAGCCCGGTGCGCCGCCATTCTGGCAGGTGCCGGAGCGGTTGCAGAGCTATATATCGCTCGCTTTCCTCGGACTATTGCTCGGCCCATGGACGGCGATGGCCGCCCTGCTGCGCCAGCGCGACGCCCGCGTGCGCGAAGCCGAGCGCCGGCGCGGCGAGCTGGAACGCCAGGCCCGCGATGCGCGCGTGTGGCTGCTGCAGGCCCAGGTCCAGCCGCATTTCCTGTTCAATACGCTGGCCAGCCTGCAAGCCCTGCTCGATGCGGGGTCCAGCCATGCGGCGCCCGTCCTGGCGCATCTGGTCACGTATCTGCGGGCCGCCGTGCCGCGCCTGAACGAAGCGGCTACTCGCCTGGAACAGGAACTGGAAATGGTGCGCGCGTATCTGGTGCTGATGCAGATGCGCATGCCAGACCGCCTGCAGTTCGGCATCAACGTCGCGCCCGGCTGCGAAAGACTGCAGTGCCCGCCCATGACCCTGATGACCCTGGTCGAGAACGCGGTGCGCCATGGCATCGATCCCTGCATGGATGGCGGGCGCATCGATGTGCTCATTACCGAGGCGCATGGCCGTTGCCATATCGAGGTCAGCGATACCGGAGCGGGCCTGCAAGCGGGCAGCCCCGGCCTGGGCACGGGGCTTGGCAGCCTGCGCGAGCGCCTGGCGTTGATGTTTGGCGGCGAAGCGGCCTTGCGCATCAGCGAACTGGCACCCCACGGTTTCCGTGTTTCCATAGAATGCCCCGCATGGCCATGAACCTGACCGCCCTGATTGCCGATGATGAACCCTTGCTGCGCGCCAGCCTGCGGCGCCAGCTGGCCGAGTGCTGGCCGGAGCTGCTGGTCGTGGCCGAAGCGCGCAACGGACCAGAGGCGCTCGCGCTGTTCGAGCGGCACCAGCCGACGGTCTGCTTCCTCGATGTGCACATGCCGGGCCTGTCCGGCGTGGACGTGGCCAGCCAGATCGGCCGCCGCGCCCACCTGGTCTTTGTCACCGCCTATGACCAGTACGCGGTGCGCGCCTTCGAACAGGGCGCGCTCGACTACCTGGTCAAGCCGGTGCAATTGGCCCGCCTGGCCGGTACCGTGACGCGCTTGCGCGAACGCCTGGCGACCATCCAGCCCGGCGCGGCCAGCGAGACGCTGTTGCGGCAATTGGCGGCGTACCTGCAGGCCGCCCCCGCGCCGGGATCCGCGCCAGCTGCGCTGCGCTGGCTGCGCGCCAGCGTGGGGCCGGCCGTGCGGCTGATACCGGTCGATGATGTCGATTACCTGAAGTCCGACGACAAGTACACGCTGGTTGCCTGGCGCGACGGGGGCAAGCCCGCCGAAGCGCTGCTGCGCAATTCCCTCAGGGAATTGCTGGTGCAGCTTGATCCACAGCAGTTCCAGCAAATCCACCGGGCCGTGGTGGTCAACCTGCATGCCGTGCGCCAGGTCGTGCGCGGCGCGCACGAGACGGCCGAAGTGACCTTGAAGCACCGGCCGGAAGTGCTGCCGGTCAGCCGCTCCTTCCTCCACCTGTTCAAGGCGGAATAGTCTCCGGGCGCGGCAGGGCCGCGTCACTCATCGCGCATGGGCGCACTTCGGCCCCCTGGGCGCGTGACGCGTCGGATCGGCCTTGCCGCGGCGCGCCCGTGTGCCGACACTACGCTGGCTGGTCCTGCCTCGGCAGGCTTGATCCCACTCCGACAAAGGTGTATCGATGAACCAAACAATCTCCGCCGCCACGCGGCAAGCCGCTCCCCTGTTCACCTCGCCGCTGCAGCCTGGGGCCGCCGTCCCGCCGGGGCGCTGGCTGGGGCTGGGCTTGCTATTCATTTTCGGCCTGGGCATCTGGTCGAATTTCTGGCTGCAGGAGCAAGTATTTGCCGCGCCGGGCTTCCTCTTGCGGGCGGCCGGCATGCCGCTGCAGGTGGGGCTGATCGTCATGCTCGGGCTGCTCACGGCCTTGCTCGGGCTGGCCATCGCGGCAGCCCTGCGCGGCCTGTATGGCGAGCAGCACCCCCTGCTGAGCCGCTGCTACGTGGCGCTGGTGGCGGCGGCGCTGGCAACGAGCCTGTTCGAAGGCACGCTGATGCTGGCCATGCGCAGCCTGAGCGTCGCCTTCCTCGCCTCGGGCGCCGACGGCAACGCCTATGAGCCGGCGCGCGCCCTGCTGGCGGGGCTGCGCAACGGCGTGCACTTTCCGGACAAGCTGCTGGGCGGTCTGGGCGTGACCCTGATGTATCTGCTGCTGTACCGCGCCCGGGCGATCCCGCGCCTGCTGGCCCTGGCCGGCATGCTGGCCGGCGTGCTGCAGTGGATCGCCGTCGCGCGCGAACTGTTTGGACTGGACGTGATGCACGCCTTGCTGATTCCGCTGGGCCTGGCGTACCCGCTGACCGGCCTGTGGCTCTTGCTGCGGGGCCTGGCGCCGCGGCCTGCCGGTGGTTGATGCTGTCGTTATCGCGGAGGCTGCAATGAGATACAGACTATTAATAGTCTGTATCTATTGATTCGGTTGAAATATTTTACTTCCTTTTGTAAATGAGAATCGTTACTATCTAACTCAAGGATAAGCGAATTCAACAGAAAGGAGCATCCCTTGTTCACTGCCATCAAAACATTCAGCCAGGTCTGCACGCACATGTCGATCGCCTTCGGCCTCGCCTATTTGCTGACGGGGTCGCTCGCGCTCGGTGGCCTGGCCGCCATCATCGAACCGGTCATCAACGTGGCCCTGTTGCCATGGCATGAAAAAGCCTGGCACGCGATCCGCCGCCGCTACGCCGCCAGCCGCGTAGGCTTTGCCGCCCTGGCCGGCGAAAAGCTGAGCCAGACGGCCATGCACATGGGCGTGGCCTTCGGCGCCATGTACTGGGCCACGGGTTCCATGGCCTTCGGCGGCTTGCTGGCCGTGGTGGAGCCGATCTGCAACGTGATCGTTCTGCCCTTCCACGACCGGCTGTGGGAGCGATTTCGTTTCCGTATGGAAGGCCGGGGCGCGGCGCAGCTGGCTACGATGCCCACCTGATACTTTTCACCCAAGAACAAGGACTGGGGTCGGATCCGGCGGGTCCGACCCCGGATTTCGGCTTCTTGTCGCTGGCCAAAACCGTTATGGTGGCCGGCTTCAGCCGTCCGCAAGGCATGCTTGCACCTTGCCCGCCCACACAGGTGGACGCCGCTGCCCCCACGGCGCCGCCCGCTCCAGCTGCCCTGCCAGGCGCAGCAAGGTTCCATCCTGACCATACCCCGCCATGAATTGCATGCCGATCGGCAACCCTGTATCCGACATGGCCAGCGGCACGGACATGGCTGGCAAGCCCGCCACGTTGGCCAGCGGCGTGTAGGGCGAATGCTCGAACAGGCGCGCCGTCCAGCCCAGCCCATCGAGCTGTTCCTCGTTTTCTCCATAGCGCCCCAGCGGCCACGGCACATCCGGCATGGTGGGCGTGAGCAGCACATCGTACTGGCCGAACAAGGCGCCGGCCTGGCGCGTGACGGTATTGCGCACGTCGAGCGCGGCGACGAAATCGACGGCCGACACCGTCTGCCCGTACCGGTAGCAGGCCAAAGTGGCCGGCTCCAGCGTATCGAGCGACACGGCGCGTCCGCTTTCCTGCGCCAGGCCGTCGATCCACGGCACCAGGTTGGCGCACCAGATGCCGGCATTGGCCTGCACGAACGCGTCCCACGACACGCCCAGCGCCGGTTGCACTTCTTCCACGTGGTGGCCCAGGCTTTCCAGCAGGCGCACGGTGTCTTGCAGCGCGGTATCGACGGCAGGCACGGGATGGGCGCCATTGCTGGCCATGCGCTGCACGCCGATGCGCAGCTTGCCCGGCGCCACGTCCACCTGCGACAGCCAGCTGTGGTCAGGAGGACTCGTCACATACGGCTCGCCCGGCAGCACGCCCTGCACGCAGTCGAGCAAGGCGGCGCTGTCGCGCACCGTGCGGCTCACGCCCAGTTGCACGCCCAGGCCGCTGAAGATTTCGTCCATGGCGGGGCCATTCGAGACCCTGCCCCGGCTGGGCTTGAAGCCGAACAGACCCGTCGATGCGGCCGGCACGCGGATGGAACCGGCCGCGTCCGTCGCATGGGCCAGCGGCACGATGCCGGCCGCCACGGCCGCCGCCGCGCCGCCGCTGGAACCGCCCGCGCTCAGGCTGACGTTCCACGGGTTGCGCGTGGCGCCATATAAAACGGGTTCCGTGGTGGTGGCGAACGCCATTTCCGGCGTGCTGGTGCGTCCGAACGTCACCAGGCCGGCTGCGCGGAACTGCGTCATCAGGTGGGAATCAACGGTCGCGACATGGCCGGCGCCCAGGCGGCTGCCCGCTTCGCTGCGCTGGCCCGCCATGGTGACGGCCACATCCTTGATCAGGAATGGCACGCCGGCGAACGGCGCCGCGTGGTCGATGTGCGTGAAATCGGCCGGCCACAGCCCGACCACCGCGTTGAGCTGCGGATTGACGGCGGCGCAGGCGCGCTGGGCGGCGTCGTGCAGTTCGGCCACCGAGACGGCGCCAGTGCGCAGCAGCTGCGCCAGTCCCAGCCCATCAAAGCTTGTATATTCATGGAGTTGCATCAGTTATCTCCTGTAAAAGGTAAGGAATGAAAGTCACAGGAACAACTGTAGGGCTTGCGCTATCATAGTGGAAATGAATAGTTGATATACAAGGTATAGCCATGAACAATTTGCACAAGCTGGACTTGAACCTGCTGCTGACCCTGAATGCGCTGCTGATCGAGCGCAACGTCACGCGGGCCGCCGCGCGGCTGCACCTGAGCCAGCCTTCCGTCAGCGTGCAGTTGGGCAAGCTGCGCACGGCCTTCGACGATCCGCTGCTGCTGCCCGGTCCGCGCGGCATGCTGCCCACGGCCCGGGCGCTGGCTCTGTTTGCACCGTTGCAAGCCGTGCTGGCCAAGCTGGAGCAAGTCTTGCAGCCGGAATCGGCCTTCGACCCGGCCACGGCCGACGTGCGCTGGAACCTGGCGGCGGCCGACGCCACCGAATATGCGATCTTGCTGCCCATGCTGGCCTCCCTGCGCGCGCAAGCGCCGTTGTCGCGCATGGCCGTGTTCGAAGCCGTGCCGGCGCGCATGGCGCACGACCTGGAAATGGGCCAGGTCGACCTGGGCTTTCTGGCGCAGGAAGAAGCGCCGCCCGGCTTGCGCCACCGTACCCTGTTTACCGAGCACTATGTGCTGGCGGGCCGGCGCGACCATCCGCTGCTGCAAACCCCGCCCGACCTCGACCAGTTTTGCGCGCTGGAATTCATCGTCGTCTCGCCCAACGGCGGCGGTTTCCGCAGCAACGTCGATACGGCGCTGCTGCAACTGGGTCGCACGCGCAAGGTGGTGCTGTCCGTGCCGCATTTCCTGATCGTCCCGCCCTTGCTGGCAGAGTCCGACATGGTGGCCCTGCTGCCGTCGCGCCTGCTGAAGAATGCGCTGGGCGCGCTGCGCATGTGGGAGCCACCCGTGATCCTGCCCGATTACGAGATGGCCATGGTCTGGCACGAGCGCATGCACCTGGACGCGGCGCACCGCTGGCTGCGCGAACGCATCATGGCCAGCTTGTAGCCTGCCTACACGATTTTCCAGTGTAAAACACTAGGGAAGATTACCTAGTTGCTCGAAAGAAGTTCCCAATGTTCGCCGTGGTGACGATTGCGTAAGCTTGCGCGTAATAATAAAGGGTCACCATGAACGCCATTTCCATCCTGCACTGCGGTTCGCACCGCCCTCCTGCTTCTTCCCCCTCGATGTTCAGCCGGCTTGCCGCAATACTGCTGGGCATGCTGGGCATGCTGGCCTTCTGCGCCAGCGCGACGGCGGCGTCAGTCACGTCGGCTGAACTGATCAAGCGCGGCGAATACGTCGCCCGCCTGGGCGACTGCGTGGCTTGCCACACGAGTCCGAACGGCGCCGCCATGGCCGGCGGCCTGGAACTGAAAACGCCGTTCGGCACCATCTACAGCACGAATATCACGCCGGACGCGAAGACCGGGCTGGGCACGTACACGTTCGCCCAGTTCAACCGCGCCATGCGCAAGGGCGTGGCGGCCGATGGGCACAATCTGTATCCGGCCATGCCCTACCCTTCCTACGCGAAGATCACCCCCGACGACATGCAGGCGCTGTACGCCTACCTGCAGCGTGGCGTGGCGCCCGTGGCGCAGCAAAACCGCGAAACGGACATGAAGTGGCCGTTCAGCATGCGCTGGGGCTTGTCGCTGTGGAACGCCGTCTTCCTCGACGACGCGCCGTTCAAGCCCGACAGCGCCAAGTCGGCCATGTGGAACCGGGGCAGCTACATCGCCCAGGGCCTCGGCCATTGCGGCTCCTGCCACACGCCGCGCGGCGTGGCTTTCCAGGAAAAAACCATGGGCCAGGATGGCGGCAGCGGCAAGCACTACCTGTCCGGTTTTACGTTTGACGGCTGGCATGCGGTGAACTTGCGCAACCTGTGGACGCCGGGCGACATCGTGCAATTGCTGAAAACCGGCCGCAACAGCTTCGGCACGGCGGCCGGCAGCATGACGGAAGTCATCACGCACAGCACGCAATACTTCACGGATGGCGACCTCGACGCGCTGGCGCATTACCTGCACGGCTTGCCCGCCAAGGACGGGGCGGCCGCGCCGCCGAAGAAAACGGCGACCCTCGCGGCGGCCAGCAACGACGCCTTGTACAACACGCGCGGCGGCCTCGGCTACCTGCAATTCTGCGCCACCTGCCACCGCCGCGACGGCCGTGGCGTGGAAAACATCTTCCCGCCGCTGGCGCAGAACGACTCGGTGCAGTCGAAGGACGCCACCTCCGTCATTCATATCGCGCTGACGGGCTGGCAGTCGGCCGTCACGCAGCACTCGCCCCGCTCGTTCGGCATGCCGTCGTATGACCGCCTGTCCGACACGGAACTGGCGGAAATCCTCACCTTTGTGCGCGGCAAGTGGGGCAACCAGGGCGCACCCGTGACCCCGGCGCAGATCGCCAGGGTGCGCAAGGAACTCAAGCTCAAGGCACCGGACGCGGGCGGCTTCGTCACACCCCGCTTCGCCGCTCTGACGGCCGATCCGAACGCCAATCAATTGATTCACGGCATGCAGCTGATGACGGAAACGCGCGCCCGCCTGCCGCAAAACGTGGGCAACGACCTCAATTGCAGCAGTTGCCACCTGAATGGCGGTACCGTGGCGAACGGTTCGCCCTTCCTCGGCATTTCCGCCTTCTTCCCCTCGGAAGCGCCGCGCGCCGGCAAGGTCATCAGTCTGGGAGAGCGCATCAACGGCTGCTTCCGCCGCTCCATGCACGGCAAGCCGCTGCCCGTGGACGGCCCCGACCTGCAAGCGATGGTCGCCTACATCGACTGGATGAAGGGCGCCACGCAGGCAGGCGACAAGGTGGCGGGACGCGGTGTGGCGAAGATAGACCGCGCTCTGCTGCCCGATCCCGTGCACGGTAAAAAAGTGTATGCGGAGCAATGCGCCGTCTGCCATGGCGCGAATGGCGAAGGCATCCGGGCCGCCAACGGCGTCGTCGCCTTCCCGCCGTTGTGGGGCGAGCGCTCGTTCAATATTGGCGCCGGCATGGCCCGTACCTATACGGCGGCCGGCTTCGTCAAGGCCAACATGGTGATGGGCCACGGCCAGAAATTCCCGCTGGGACAAGGCAACCTGTCCGACCAGGATGCCGTCGACGTGGCCGAATATTTTACGCACATGCCGCGCCCGGACTTCCCCGACAAGGTGAAGGATTGGCCCAAGGGCGGCAAGCCCAAGGATGCGCGCTACTGAATCGTGCATCCCGGGCGGCGCCCCTTCTTTGCGCCGCCCGCCTGTGATACGCTGCTCGCTCCATCACACAGGAGCGACGCATGCAGACCGACAGCGGCCCGGCAGCCCCATCCGACACCTGGCTGGGCAAGCTGGGGCCAGGCCTGATCACGGGCGCGGCCGACGACGACCCCAGCGGCATCGCCACGTATTCGCAGGCAGGCGCCCAGTTCGGCTTCGGCATGTTGTGGACCGTCTGCCTGACCTTCCCGCTGATGCTCGGCATCCAGGTCATCAGCGCCAAGATAGGCCGGGTCAGCGGCCATGGGCTGGCGACGAATATCCGCCGCCACTATCCCCGCTCTTTGTTGTACGCCATCGTCGGCTTGCTGCTGCTGGCCAATGTCATCAATATCGCCGCCGACGTGGCCGCCATGGGCGACGCCCTGACCCTGATCATCGGCGGTCCCACGCACCTGTACGCCGTGGGCTTTGGTTTGCTGTCGCTGCTGCTGCAAGTGTTTATCCCCTATCAGAAGTACGTGCGCATCCTGAAATGGCTGACCCTGGGCTTGCTGGCCTATGTGGCCACCGTGCTCACCGTACACATTCCCTGGGGCGAAGTGGCGCTGCGCACCGTCTGGCCCCGGTTCGCCTGGTCGGCCGCCTCGGTGACCATGATCGTGGCCGTGTTCGGCACCACGATCAGCCCCTACCTGTTTTTCTGGCAAGCCTCACAGGAAGTGGAAGACTTGCAGGCCGATTCCAGCGCGCAAGCCTTGCGCCGCACGCCCGAGCAGGCGCCACGGCAATTCCAGCGCATCAAGATGGACACGGCCATCGGCATGGGTTTTTCCAATCTGGTGGCCTTCTTCATCATGCTGACGACGGCCGTGACCCTGGGCGCGCAAGGCATCACGCATATCGACACGTCCGCCCAGGCCGCTTCCGCCCTGCGCCCCATTGCGGGCGAGTTCGCGTTTGCCCTGTTCAGCCTGGGCATCATCGGCACGGGCTTGCTGGCCATTCCCGTGCTGGCCGGCTCGGCCGCCTACGCCATGGCGGGTGCCTTTCACTGGAAAAACAGTCTGGAACTGGCGCCCAGGGCGGCCAAGAAGTTTTACGGCATCATCATCACGGCCACCGTGATCGGCGCCGCCCTGTGCTTTTCGCCGCTCGATCCCATCAAGGCGCTGTACTGGAGCGCCGTCATCAACGGCGTCATTTCCGTACCCATCATGGGTCTGATGATGGTGATGGCCTCGCGCCCCGCCATCATGGGCACCTTGACCATTTCGCGCCGCCTGCGGGCGCTGGGCTGGCTGTCGACCATCGTCATGGCGACGGCCGTGCTGGCCATGTTCGCCACGATGGCGTTTTGACGCGCATCAAGTCCGTGGCTTGAGCATGCCTTCCACGATGCCCAGCACGGTCTGGCGCGGCAGCAAGCGCGGCAGCCAGGCCAGCAGCCGGTTGGGCCGGCCCGCCACATGGCTGCTGCGGCCCCGGTCCAGCGCCCGCAGCGCTTCATCGACGACGGCTTGCGGCGCCATGCGCTTGCCCACGGCCGCTTCGGGCGCGGCCACCACGTTGAAGAAAGCCGTTTCCGTGGCGCCCGGGCACAGGGCCAGCACGCGCACGCCGCGGTTGCGGTTTTCCGCCCACAGCGCTTCCGAAAACGACAGCACGAAAGCCTTGCTGGCGCCGTAGACCGCCATGTAGGGATCAGGCTGCAGGGCCGCCGTGGACGCCACGTTGATGATGGCGCCCCGTCCTTGCGCCAGCATGTGCGGCAAGGCGCAGTGCGTCAGTTCCATGAGGGCCGTGCAATTGACGGTCACCTCGGCCGCCTGGCGCGCGAGAGCGATGGTCTCGAACCTGCCATGCGTGGCGAAACCCGCGTTATTGATCAGCACATCGGGCGGCATGCCCAGCGCGCAGGCCTGTGCATGGGCTAGTGCAGCGGCGCCGGGCAGTCTCAAGTCGGCCACCAGCGCGTGCGCGCGGATGCCGTGGCGTTGGGAAAGTTCCTTGGCCAGACTGTCGAGCACGGCGCCCGAGCGGGCCAGCAACAGCAAATGCGCGCCGCGCGCGGCCAAAGTTTCCGCAAAGACGCGGCCGATGCCGGACGAGGCGCCCGTGATCAGCACGGTTTGATTGGTGTAATTGAAAGCGGTCATGGCAATTGAATCGTAGTGAAGAGAAATTCACTGTAAACTGTAGACTTTAGTCCACGGTCAATAGAAAAATCATGCGCATCGGAGAAATCACCCGCCTGACGGGCGTCAGCAAGGACACGGTGCGCTTCTACGAGCGCCAGGGGCTGCTGGACGAAGCACCGCAGCCGGGTTTGACGAACAACTATAAAGAGTACTCGGCGCAAGCCTTGCGCCGGATCGAGCTGATTGGCCACGCCAAGGCGCTGGGTTTTACCCTCAAGGAAATCGCCGAAGTCATTGCCGTCTGGCAGGAAAACGCGCTCGATGCGCAAACCAAGCGAATCATGCTGGAAACGAAAATCGCCCAGATCGACGGCAAGGCCCGTTCGATGGCCGTGCTGCGCGCCGGACTCGTCGATGCGCTGGCGAAGGTGGAGACGGGCTGCGAGGATGGCGTCGCGGTCGCAAGAAAATTACAAGGATAATCAATGACTTATTACACGCAATACCGCCACCTGGCGCTCGAGGGCGCCAAGCCTGCCCCCACGGCGCAGCAGATCGCCGCCATCGAAACCCTGCTGGAAGCACCGTTGCCGCCCGCCTTCCTGGCCTTCTTGCAGGTCGCCAACGGCGCCTGGTTCGACTACACCACCGATGTGCCGGACGGCAATGGTGGCGTGGAAAAAATGGGCTTCAATACCTTCTTCAGCGCCGACGAGGGCGATTTCTGCGATGAAACCCTAGTTGGCGAAATCCGCGCCGCGCGCAAGCATACGAATATGCCGGTGCGCATCCTGCCGTTCGCCCGCGACGGCGGCAATTCCATGATCTACCTGGACTTGACGGAAGAAGGCGGCGGCCGCGTGCTGGCCTATGTGCAGGAGTTGCCGGAGTGGACAGGCAAGCGCGCCCACGGTTTCATCGAGCTGGCGCCCTCGTTCGATGCCTGGCTGGACAGCCTGTATATCGACCGCGACACGGTGCTCGAAGAACTCGAACACAGCGTCTCGGAGCCATCCCACCTGGATGCGATGTCGGAATGGCTCGACATCGGCATGCCTGCCTGGCGCCGCGATGCCGGCATCGCGGCCTTGTTTGCCCTGAAACAAGTCGAATTGTGCGCTAACGAACAGGACTAGTCCTACGGGAATCATCGTGCGTGTCCTATGGGTGTGCGCAGGCTGCTGGCTTAATATTGTCATCAGCTTGCATTAAAAACCACACTCGAAAGGAGTTCCCATGCGCATTTCGACCACCAGTTCCCGCACGCCCTCGCTGAAAAGCGTGGCCATCGGCGCCGCCGTGGCGCTGCTGAGCGGCATCGCCATCAACAGCATCGCCGCCGCCGCGCCGGGCGCGTACGACAAGCAATTCCTCAGCAAGGCCGCCGATGCGGGCAGCACGGAAATTGCCGCCAGCAAAGTGGCGCAAAGCAAGAGCAGCAATGGGGAAGTGAAGAAATTCGCCGATGCCATGGTCACCGGTCATACGCAAGTGGCCGAAGAGCTGAAACAGCTAGCCAGCAGCAAGCAGATCGAGGTCAGCGACCAGCCCGGCAAGAAGCACCAGGCGCAGATCGACAAGCTGGGCCGCCTGGAAGGCGTGCCCTTCGACAAGGAATATGCGGCCAGCATCGGCGTGGCCGCGCACAAGGATGCCGTGAAGCTGTTCACGGATGCGAGCCAGAAGGCCAGCGATCCCGACATCAAAGCCTTTGCCGCAAAAACATTGCCAGCACTGCAACATCACCTGGACATGGCCAACGCCCTGCATGCGTCCCTGGCGAAGTAGACGGCCATACACGGTAATAAACGGGTAAATGCTTGCTGTACATGCTGTACGGCAAGCATTTCCGCTCTTGGCATACAATGCGGCAACTTCGTTTTCGGCCCCGCCATGACCTCATGCAGCTACTCAAGAAAACCGGCCTGATCGCCGCCGCCCTCCTGTTCGCCATCGTGCTGGCAGGCTGGCTCTTCATCAAGGTGAGCGCGGCCCGCAATGCCAGCGTGTATGCCCAGCAATGGAACGACCAGCGCACGTGCGTGATCAAGACCTATGTGCCCCATTATGGCAACGGCGTGCCGCACAATATCGTGCGCGCGCTCAGCACTTCTACCTTCTTCCGCGTCTACCACAAGGATGGCTCCTTGCTGGAAAGCACGGAATGGGTGCTGGACATGCATGAAGACGGCATCCTCGACCATGCGCGCTGGGGCCAGAACCAGTCCCGCGCCATCTATCCGACCGACATGGGCTACGAGGGCTGGACCTTGCCTGAATGCGCGTGAACGGGGAGTCATTGTGCAAAAACAAAATGGACTGCGCGGCCCCTGGGTCGACCTGCCGTATGAACCTACGCTGTACCACTTCCTCGGCCCCTTCGACGTGTATGACCGCGAACACACCCTGGGAGTGGAACTGGACACCTGGGACATGAACGACCCGCTGCAGCGCACGGCGCTGATACGGCGCGACATCACGTCGCAATACAAGGAACTCAGCTACCGCCACCGCCATGCGCTGGTGGCCGTGCTGGCGCAGGCGCTGCACGACCCCGGCTACGATTTCCAGGCCATCCTTGAGCATGATCCCGAAAGCACGCACGCCCTGCCCGCCTTGTGGGATGAAATGGCCGACCCGCGCGCCTTTTTCGCCGATATCTACCGACTGGCGCAGCAGGATTGGGCCGACGATCTGGCGCGCGCGGCGGCGGAAGACCCTGCCAACTGGTAGCGCGGCGCGCATGCCACACTAGTGTATCGATAGCCGGCAGCGGCCTTTCCCCTCTGAAAATCCCATTGCGGCAACGTGCACGCGATGTTGCAAAAACGCCCCATTCAAAAAAAATCTGTTGCACCAGCGCATGCCCGCTGGCATCGCGCTACCATGAACCGTCAGCGCTCCCCCCACCGCACCGGTTCTCTGCCGGCTTTCCCTGCCGCAATGTGAAGGAGATTCTCATGTCCAAGTTCGCCCCTGCCATTTGCCTGTCGCTCATACTTGCCGCCGCCACCTTGCCCTCCATCGCCAGCGCGGCCGACGGCGGCGCCACGCGCGCCGACGCCGAAGCCATGGTCAAGAAAGGCGTGAGCTACATCAAGAGTGCCGGCGACGCCAAGGCGTATGGCGAGATCACGGCCAAGGCGCCGCAATTCATCCTGCATGACCTGTACCTGGTCGTGTATAAACTCGACGGCACGGTGGTCGCGCATGGCGCCAACCCGAAAATGGTGGGCAAGAACCTGATTGAACTCAAGGATATCGACGGCAAGGCCTTCGTCAAGGAAAGAGTCGACCTGGCCAAGAGCAAGGGCAAGTTCTGGCAGGAATACAAATTCACGAATCCGGAAAACAAGAAGATCGAACCGAAGGCCATGTACTGCGAAAAACTGGCCGACACCGTCGTCTGCGGTGGCATTTACCTGTAGCCCGCCGCCGCGCCGCCAGCGCCGGGATGGTTTTTCGCTCTCTTGACGATATGGATTCCGATGAAAATCGCACAGAAGATGTTGATCGTCCCGCTGGTCGCGCTGGCTTGCCTGCTGGCCATGGGGGCCTTGTCCTACTTCGCCATGCAGCAGAACGAGCAGCGCATGCGCGAACTGAAAGACGTCACCCTGACGGCCGAACGGCTTGCCAATCAGCAAGCTATTGCCCTGGGCCAGGTACACGCCGATGTGTATGCGAAGATCGCCATCGCCGCCAGCCTGACGGACGAGCAATTCAAGCAATTCGGCGCGCAAACGGATGGCCAGCTTAATGCCATTGCGCAAGGATTGAAGGAACTGCAGAAATTCTCGGGCGCCGCCACGGAAGCGGCCCAGGCCCTGCCGGGCCTCGAACGCTACCGCGCCAGCGTGGCGCAGGCGCTGGACCTGGCGTCGATGGACCCGAATACGGGCGTGGCGGCGATGCAAAATGCCGCCACGCACTACCAGCAAGTGCGCGGGCAGCTGCGCCAGGTGCTGCTCAACCTCGACCATCGCACCGTCGATGCCTTGCAGGAAACAAAAACCGCGGGCCAGCGCGCCGGCTGGCTGTCGCTCGGCACCATGGCCATCGGCTTTGCCTTGCTGGCCCTGATCGCCACCTGGGTGGCGCGTTCCGTCGTGCGCCCCATCGACGAGGCTTGCCGCGCCGCCGAGTCGCTGGCCGCCGGCGACCTGACCATGCGCATCGACGCCCAAGGAGACGACGAGGTGGGCAAGCTGTCGCGCGCGCTGGCCACGGTCTTGAAAAACTGGAACACTTTATTGGGCGAGATACGCCAGGCGGGCTCCACCATCACGGTGGAAGCGAGTGAAATCGCACTCGGCAATGCGGACTTGTCGGCCCGCACGGAGTCGCAAGCCCATTCCTTGCAAGAAACGGCGACCTCGATGCACGCCCTGACCGATACCGTGCGCGAAAATGCCAGCCATGCGCACCAGGCCAACCAGATGGTGCTGTCGACCTCGAACGTGGCGCTGGAAGGCGGCCGCGTGGTGGGCCAGGTGGTCGAAACGATGGGCTCGATCAAGGCCAGTTCGGGGCGCATCGTCGACATCATCGCCGTCATCGACGGCATCGCGTTCCAGACCAATATCCTTGCCTTGAACGCGGCCGTGGAAGCGGCGCGCGCGGGCGAACAGGGACGCGGCTTTGCCGTCGTCGCCACCGAAGTGCGGGGGCTGGCGCAGCGCTCGGCCACGGCGGCGCGCGAAATCAAGCAGCTGATCGAGGATTCCGTTGCCAGGATAGAAACGGGCAGCGAGCTGGCCGACAGCGCCGGGCGCACCATGGGCGATATTGTCGCTTCCGTGCAGCAAGTGACGGAAATCATGAACGACATCACGGCGGCCAGCCAGCGCCAGAGCAAGGGCATCGAGGAAGTCAACAATGCCATCACGGAAATGGATGAATTGACCCAGCGCAATGCCGCCCTCGTCGAGCAATCGGCCGCCGCCGCGCAAAGCATGCAGGACCAGGCACATGATTTATTGCGTGTGGTCGATGCCTTCCGCCTGGGCGACGGCGGCACGCCGCTGCTGCCCCGTTAGCGCAAGTCGGGCCTGGCGGCCTTGGCGCAGGCGACCATCTTGTCGCCTGCTTGCGCCAGGGCCGGATCGGAATCCGTCTGCAGGCGCGTGCCCACGCTGTACTGGTCGGCATAACTGCCGCGCATGGCGGCGTAGGCATATACGTGGTCTTGTCCGCCCTTGCCCGCGCCGTAATCGACGGCCGCATAACCGATGTTTAACAGGCTGTACAGCGCGCCGATCTGCTGCTTGTGCAGCCATTCCATCAATTGCACGATGCGGTATTGTTCAAGGTAGCTCAACTCGCTGACATTGCGACCGGCCAGCGCGTAATACAGTTCGGCGCGGGCCATCCAGTTGCCTTTGGCGGCGGCCGCCACCAGCGCATCCCAGGCGGGGCCACCGCGCTCAAGCTGCGATTGGCGCGCCGTGGCGGACCAGGCATCGACGGCGGCCTGCTGCGGCAAGGGACCATAGGACGCGGGCGCGCGGCAGACGAACTGGCGCACATCGGCCCCGCCCGCCTTGATATCCTTGCTGATCTGGCCCTGGATCTTGTCGACCAATCCCAGCAAGCGCATGCCATAGTCATCCATCGACCAGGCGGCGGGCAGGCGCCCCAGCCAGGCCAGTTCGTCCTGGTTGGCCCTGGCCGCCATGGCATACGCCTCGGCCTTGACTTGCAGCTGCGCTTGCGTCTTCTTCAGCAGCAACTTGGCCGCATCCTGCTCGATATCGTAGCGGCTGGCACTCTGCATCAGTTGCGCGCATTTCTGCAGGGCGGCAGGCTCGCCTTGCCAGCATTTGGCGGGCACGGCCATATTCCAGCGCATGCTGACTGTTTCCAAAACGTAATTTTCTTCGCCTTCGGCCGGCTTCACGAAGGCCTGCCCTTCTTCGTTCGTCAAGCCTTTGAGCAGTTGCTGGCCGCCGGCCGTGCTCCAGGTATAGGGATCGTCGGTGCGCGGCACGCCGGGCACGCTGTACAGGGTCAGGTAGAAGGCGGATTGGGCTTGCTCGGCGGCATGAGCCAGGGGAGACAGCAGGGAAAGTGTCAATAAAGTACTTTTAGAAAACAATGTTGGCATGAAGGCAGATCGCTTAGTGAAGTTCGGTATGGCAGGCGCAGTCGTGGCCGCTGGCCGCCTCGGACAGGTTTTGCAGAATCGCGCAGTCTTGCGACGGCTGCGGCTGGTCGCACTGGTGGCGCAGGGTCACCAGCTGCTGCTGCAGGGTTTGCAAATTCGCCATCTGCTCGGCGATGCGCAGGATATGGTGATCGAGCAATTCATTGACGCTCTGACAGCCTTCGGCCGGATTGTTCTTAAATTCCAGCAAGGCGCGGATATCGGTCAGGCCGATCTGCAAGGAGCGGCAATGGCGGATGAATTGCAGCCGTTCCTGGTGTTCTTCGCGGTATTCGCGGTAGCCGGCACTGTTGCGCCCCGGCTCCTGCAGCAAGCCCGCCTTTTCATAGTAACGCACGGTTTCCACGTCACAATCTGTCCGTTTGGCCAGTTCTCCGATACGCATGGCATCCCCTTTTCATTCTTTCTTGCAAATTCTCTTGACCCTGTAGCGGCTACAGGGTTTCTAATGGAAGCATACACCAATCCAGAAGGATGATGCGATGCCACACGATAGCCATAACCACGCGCACGACCACGAGCATAAGCACGATCATAAGCACGAACCGAGCCCGGCGCCCACGGCGGCCGGCTGCTGTTCCAGCCAGCATGCGTGCTCGTCCGCGCCAGCCCTGCCCAGCGCCCCCATCGCCGGCGCGAGCACAGCCAAATACCGCATCGCCAACATGGATTGCCCCACGGAAGAACGCTTGATCCGCAACAAGCTGGCCAATATGGCGGGTGTCGTGGGCCTCGATTTCAACCTGATGAACCGCGTGCTCGACGTACACCACACACTGCCTACACTGGCCACGGTGGAAGCGGCCCTGCACGGCATCGGCATGCAGGCGATTCCCATGGAAGCGGACGCGGTCGTTGCGCGCGACCCGAACGAAGGCACTCTGTCCGGCCTGCAAAAAGGCTTGCTGGTGGTTTCCGGCCTGGCCGCTGCCGGCGCCGAGGCGCTGGCGTGGACCACGCACGCAGACAGTTCGCCCCTGGTCATCGCCCTGGCCCTGCTGTCGATTGCCACGGGCGGCTGGCCGACCCTGAAAAAGGGCTGGATTGCACTGAAAACGTTCACCCTGAACATCAACTTCCTGATGAGCCTGGCGGTCTTCGGCGCCATCGCCATCGGCCAGTGGCCGGAAGCGGCCATGGTCATCTTCCTGTTCGCCATTGCCGAGCTGATCGAAGGCTTGTCGCTGAACCGCGCGCGCAACGCCGTGCAAAGCCTGATGCAGCTGGCGCCCGACACGGCCACGGTCGCCGACGCCAGCGGCGCCTGGAACCAGGTCAGCGTGGCCACGGTGGCCATCGGCACCTTGATGCGCGTGAAACCGGGCGAGCGCATCGCCCTCGACGGCATCGTGCAAAGCGGCGAGTCGTCCGTCAACCAGGCGCCGATCACCGGTGAAAGCATGCCGGTGGACAAGGCCGTGGGCGACGTCGTGTATGCGGGCACCATCAATGAACGGGGCTTGCTCGACGTCACCGTGACAGCCAACAGCGGCAACAGCACCCTGGCGAAGATCGTCAAGGTGATCGAGGAGACCCAGGGCAAACAGGCGCCCACGCAGCGCTTTGTCGACAATTTCGCCCGCTACTACACGCCCGCCGTGGTCGTGTTTGCCATTCTGGTGGCCGTGCTGCCGCCCTTGCTGTTGGGCCAGCCCTTCATGGCCTGGATCTACAAGGCCTTGGTGATGCTGGTGATCGCCTGCCCTTGTGCACTGGTCATTTCCACGCCCGTCACCGTGGTCAGCGGCCTGACGGCGGCCGCGCGGCGCGGTATTTTAGTGAAAGGCGGGCAATTCCTGGAAACCGGTTATCGGATCAAAGCCATCGCCGTCGACAAGACGGGCACCTTGACCATGGGCAAACCGGCCGTGACGGACGTGGTGGCCTTGGCAGGCAACGACCGTGACGCCATCCTGCTGCTGGCCGCCAGCCTGGATGCCAATTCCGCCCATCCGCTGGCCGCCGCCATCGTCAAGGCGGGTCCGCCCGCCAGCAGCCACCTGCCCGTGAGCCAGTTTGCCGCCCTGCATGGGCGCGGCGTGCAAGGCAATATCGATGGCCAGACCTATTATCTGGGCAATGCGCGCCTGATGACGGAATTGAAGCTCTTGACGCCGGACCTGCAAGCCATCCTGGCGCGGCTGGAACAGCAAGCGTACACGGCCATGGTGCTGGCCAGCCCGGCCGGCGCGCTGGGCGTGATCGCCGTGGCCGACGTGCTGCGTCCGACGGCGGCGTCCGCTATCGCCAGATTGACTGCGCTGGGCGTGACCACCGTGATGCTGACGGGAGATAATTTGCTGACGGCGCAGCGCATCGCGGCCGAGGTGGGCGTGAGCCTGGTCAAGGCGGAATTGCTGCCGGAAAATAAACTCGATGAAATCAAGGCCTTGCAGCAGCAATTTGGCGTGGTCGCCATGCTGGGCGACGGCGTCAACGACGCCCCGGCCCTGGCGCAGGCCGACATCGGCTTTGCCATGGGCGCGGCCGGCAGCGACACGGCCATCGAAACGGCGGACGTGGCCCTGATGGATGATGAACTGGGCAAGTTGCCCGAATTCATCAGCCTGAGCCAGCGCACGCGCAGCATCCTCGTGCAAAACATCAGCTTTGCCATCGGCATCAAGGCCGTCTTCTTCGGCCTGGCCCTGGCCGGCATGGCGACCCTGTGGATGGCCGTGTTCGCCGACGTGGGCGCCAGCCTGCTGGTGGTGGCCAACGGGCTGCGCTTGTTGCGCAATAACAAGCAGGTATAGTCCCGCAGAAATATTTCCATCTGGACAATTCATGTGAAAAACGCTACTTTGATGGCTGTTGATAACAGCCATCAAAGTAGCCGATGAGACCCATTTCCCACCTCGCCCTGCTGTCCGCTCTGCTGCTGTCCACGACAGGCCTGCACGCCGAACCCCTGGCCGTCGCCGACAGCATCTGCACCTCGCCCGCACAGCCTATCCGCGAGCAAGGCTATGTGCCCATCAACGGCATCGAACAATGGATCACGGTCACGGGCGCCGCCTGCGGCAATCCCGTTATCCTCTTCATCCATGGCGGCCCGGGCAATGCCTTGAGTCCGTTTGCCGACGCCATCTATCTGCGGCAGCACCTGGACAAGGACAAAGTCATCCTGATGGGAAGTTCCTGGGGTTCGATCCCGGGCGTGCACATGGCCAGGGCGCGCCCCGACCTGTTCCATGCGTATATCGGCACGGCGCAAGTGGTCAATGCGCGGGACAACGAGACCGGCATGTACCGGGAAGTGCTTGCGCTGGCGCAGTAGTCAATTAGAAGGCCCGGCGCGGCGCTTTTACGGCAGAGCGTCCTGGTCGATCTGCGCCGCGAACCGGCGCTCGAAGTCCATCAGTTCCGGCACATTGAGGTCGGAAATGAGCCGATATTCCATGCCGGAGCGGCTCCAGCGTATCAAGTGATAGCCCTGCTTGACGCTCAGGCGCGGCGGCGCATCGCCTTTTGCTTGCTCAGGCCAGACATACAGGTTCAGCACATGCTGATGCCGGCGATACGCCAAGGCGGCGACGGGGCGCTGCCTGATATAGTCGAGGCGCCCGCCGACCAAGGGAAAGCCGGCTTGCGCCAGGTCAACCACGGGCGGTGAAAAATCGAGCTTGCCGCTGAACCATGGCTTGACCGTGTGCTGGTCGGACGACGCCACGTCGGCCAGGCGATCGGGCAGCAGCGAACGGAAATGGCTGGCCACGATCTCCTGGTCCAGCCGTTCCGCCTCCGATGGCACGGACAGATACAGCGTCAGGGTGACGGCAAACGCCGCCGTGCTGATGCCGGCCACGCCAAAATTGATCCACGCCCACGGCAGTTGCGCCCATTTCCGGCGCTGTGGAACTTCCTTCGCCGCCTTCCCCTCTTCCTGCAGCGCCTGGCGCAGGCGCTGCTGCAGGGCGGCTGGCGCGGTGTGGCGCAGGCCATGCCGGCTAACCGCAGCGCGCAAGTCCAGCAGCTGTTCGAACGCCTTCGCGCAGTCCGGGCAATGGGCCAGGTGCTGCCTCAATTCCTGCGACGCCAGTGCGTCGAGCTCGCCATCGGCAAAGGCGGACATCTTGCTGTGTGATACGGTGCACTGCATTTCATTTCTCATCGGTATGTTGTTTTAGGTATAGCAACAACAGCTTGCGTCCCCGCGCCAGGCGCGACATCACCGTGCCGATCGGGATGCCGACGATGTCCGCGATCTCCTTGTAGGACAGATCGTCAAGTTCCTTCAGCACCAGCACTTCCCGGAAAGGTTGCGGCAGTGCTTCCAGGCCACGGTTGATCGCCTGCCTGACGTCGGACCGGGCCAGGATGTCTTCCGGGGCCATGCCGCATCCATCCCCATCGTGGCCGTGCATTTCCTCGTCAAAGCCGATGTCGTCGTGTTGCGGGCGGCTGTCGCGCAGCGACGTGTAATAGGTATTGCGCACGATCGTCAGCAGCCAGGCGCGCGCGCCATCGCCATCGCCATGGTAGCCGTCCATGAAGCGGTAGGCGCGCAGGAACGCCGTCTGCACCAGGTCCTGGGCATCCTGATCATTGCGCGTGAGCCATCGCGCCAGGTTGTAGGCGGAATCCAGATGAGGCAAGGCCATTTTTTCAAACAACCTGGTTTTATCGATGTCATTCAAATCAACACCCATCCGCCTGTCGACCGTCTCACTACATAAGACTCGCTTTGCCTGCGATTTATTCCCGCTGCAGGGACAAAAATAAACCGGCAGGGACGGGAATATTTGCACCGTCGTCGGAGTTATAGCACTTGCAGGCCCCGATTGCATCGGGTCCATGCCACATACCTGCAAATGGAAGGAACGTAACCATGAAATACCCGTACTTCATCCCCGGCCTGGCGGCGGCCATGCTGATGGCTTCCAGCGGCGCGGCCACCGCCGGCGACGCCGTCCACGGCCAGCTGCTCTACAAAACCATGTGCATGTCCTGCCACTCGATCGACTACAACGGCGTCGGTCCCGCGCACAAGGGCGTGTTCGGCAGGAAAGCCGGCAGCGCCGCCGGCTACGGCTATTCGCCGGCCGTGAAGGCGTCCGACGTCGTGTGGGGCGAGAAAACCCTGGATCTATGGCTGACGAATCCGGAAAAACTGATTCCCGGCCAAAAAATGGGCTACATGGTGCCGTCCGCGCAGGACCGCGCCGACCTGATCGCGTATTTGCGGCAGGAAGCCGGGCGGGCCAGCCCGGCCACGGCCGCCAGATAGCGTTTGTTTTGCCACCGGCATCGACTGAAACGAGGAGAAATATCATGATGGACCGCAGAAGTTTCATGAAACTGACCGCCATCGGCGGGGGCGCCGTGTTCATGTCCGGACTGTATGGACATGCGCCAGCGGCGGCGGCCGGCAACACGCCCGCCCCCTACGACGATTTTTACTTCGTCCAGTTGTCCGACGTGCACTGGGGCTATAGCGGCGGCGCCAATCCCGACGCCCTCAATACCTTCCGCAAGGCCGTCGCCACCGTGAATGCGCTGGAGGTGCAACCCGACTTCATCATCTTCACGGGCGACCTCACGCATACGACGGACGACCCGAAGGAGCGCCGCCAGCGCATGGCCGCATTCAAGGAGATCGCGGCGGGATTGAAGGTGAAAAGCGTGCGTTTCATCCCTGGCGAGCACGACGCCTCGCTCGACAACGGCGCCGCCTTCAAGGAGAACTTCGGCCCGTCCAATTACACGTTCGAGCACAAGGGCGTGCATTTCATCGCCCTCGACAACGTGTCCGACCCCGGCGCGCGCATCGGCGATACGCAACTGGAATGGCTGAAAAACGACCTGGACAAGCAAGCCAAGGATGCGCGCATCGTCGTCTTCACCCACAGGCCCCTGTTCGACCTGGTCCCCAAATGGGACTGGGCCACGCGCGACGGCGACAAGGCGATCGCCCTGTTAATGCCTTACAGCAATGTGACCGTGTTCTACGGCCATATTCACCAGGAACATCACCACATGACGGGGAGAATCGCGCACCACGCCGCCAAATCGCTGATTTTCCCTCTGCCGGCACCGGGATCGCAGGAAAAGCGCACGCCCCTGCCGTGGGACCCCGCCTTGCCAAACAAGGGACTCGGCTTTCGCGAAGTGGAAGCGCAGGCGGGTAATGATTATAAGCTCACGGAATTTCCCGTTACAAGGACCTAAGCCATGGACCGCGCCAGAAGACAGCTATGTGCAAGGTTGGCCTGTGGCTTCGGCGCGCTGCTGACGGTAGCCGCCATCGACGCCCAGGGGTTTAGGAAAATTGCCGGAAAGGAAAGGATCATCGCCATCGAGGCGAGGAAATTCGTCTACACGCCGAATGAAATCACCGTGAAAAAGGATGAAACCGTCGTGCTGGCGTTCACCGCCGTCGATTTCATCCATGGTTTTTTCATCCCGGACATGAACATCCGCGCCGACCTGAAACCGGGCCAGGTCACCGAAGTGCGGCTGACGCCCGGCAAGGCCGGTGAGTACGCCTTCTTGTGCGACAATTTTTGCGGCAGCGGCCACGAGGAGATGAACGGGAAGATCATCGTCACGGAGTAAGGAATGCGGCGAGCGATGATTGTTCGAATCATCATTCAGGCGGCCGTCCCCCGGCATCGCGTTGCGCCTGCCGCGCCGCCGCCAGTGCCCCGACAAAGGCGGCGTCGCCCCCGGTGCAGGCGCTGGCCGTGCAGCCGCCCGTGTCCTCGGCGATGCGGAAGCCTTCGCCCAGGCTGCTGGCATTGCCGCGTCCGCCATGCCCGCGCGCGGCGCTGCGCAGCACCTGGCGCGAGGCAGAATAGCTGCCGCCCCGCGTGATGAAATAATCGCCCTCCGCCTCGCAGCCCTGGCTCCAGGCCGCGCCATCGGCGGGCGCGCCCCGGTAATCGGGATGCTGGCAATCGGCCACCCACTCGGCCACGTTGCCCATCATGTCGTGCAAGCCGTAACCGTTAGGTGCATACATGCCCACGACGGTAGTGTACTCGGCGCCGTCGTCGCAATCGGTGACCAGCATGTCGAGGCCGTGATCGCGCCGGGCCGCGGCCTTGAAACGCCGGTCCTTCATGTTGGCGTAGCTACACAACTGCTCAGGAGCATCGCCGGACGCGTATTTCGTGGCCGTGCCCGCGCGCGCCGCGTATTCCCATTCCGCCTCGCTGGGCAGGCGGAATGGGCGACCCGTTTCCCGCGCCAGCCATTGCACATAGGCCGTCGCATCGCTCCAGCTCACGCACATGACGGGGTGATGGTCCGTCATGTGCGGGGGCATCCCAGCCCGACTCCTTGAGCGCGATGCCGTCAGTGCGGTCGAATTCCCAGCATTCGCTTGCCGCCCGATAGCCGGTGGCGGCAACGAATTGCCGGAACTGCGCCACCGTCGTCTCGTATTTTGCCAGTCGGAATGCGGCCACGCGCACTTCGTGGGGTGGCCCCTCGGCCGGATTGTGGCTGCCGTCGCCGATGCGCGGCTCCGTGCTGCCCATGATAAACACGCCGGCGGGAATACTGGCCATGGGCGGAAGGATGGGTGCGGCGGCCTGGGCGCTGCAAAAAATGGCGCAGGCAAGGGAAATAGTGCTGTGCTTCATGTGGCTCCTGGTAATTGGTGAATGAGAATACAGATTGACAGCCCGGCCGGCCCCTTGCCCCGCCCATGCGACGAATCGACAATGGGGCCGACGAACGGCAAGCCATGTTCTGGTCAATCAGGCAACGGGCCGCTACACTACGCCCATGACCAGAAAAACGACTTTGCTACGGGGCTGGCGTTCGCTGTGGGAACTGCGCCCCAGGCACGAAGTCCCCATCCTCACCCGCCTGCTGCTCATCTCCCTGATCGGCATCGTCCTGGCACTGGGCCTGATGGCCATCGTCGCCATCTTCGGCCGGGTCGACCGGCCGCACTGGTGGTGGGCGTCGCTGCTGCCGAATATCGGCATCTGCCTGTGCATCGTGCATACCCTGTTCGGCGTGCTGCGCCTGGCCGGGCGCTGGCTGCCGGCGCCGCTCGTCGAGCGGATGTCGCATGTGCGCGACATCCGCGCCGGCATGGCTCTGGGCGCGCTGGCACTGGCAGCCATCATTGGCGGCATGAGCATCGGCTTCACCATCGTCCCGATACTGGTGGGTTTCAAGGTGTGGGGCATGTTCGTCTCCCTGCCTGCCGCGCTGACCAAGTTTGCTGTATTCATCCTGTTTGTCATGGGCGCCAACTGGGCATGGTGGCGCTCGCGCCTGCGCCAGCAGCAGTTGCAAAGCGAGGTGACGGATGCGCGCCTGCGCCTGCTGCAGGGGCAGATCGAGCCGCACCTGCTGTTCAATACCCTGGCGAACATCCAGAGCCTGATGGACTACGATCCGCCGCGCGCGAAACGCATGCTGGAAACGTTTTCCGGCTACCTGCGCGCCAGCCTGTCGCAGCTGCGCCAGGGCGACAGCACGCTGGATGCGGAACTCGACATGGCAAGCCAGTATCTGTCCCTGCTGCAGATCCGCATGGAGGAGCGGCTGCGCTTCCGCATCGACGCCAGCGCGCAAGCGCGCCTGGCCAGCATGCCCACGCTGATGCTGCAGCCGCTGGTCGAAAATGCCATCGTGCACGGACTGGCGCTCATGTTGGACGGCGGCAGCGTCGTCGTGCATGCCGAGGTGCGCGCGGGCCGCCTGGAAATCCGCGTGCTGGACGACGGCGCGGGCTTGACGGCCCCAGGCAAGCCACCGCGTCCGGGCAGCGGCATGGCGCTGGCCAATCTGCGCTCGCGCCTGCAGGCCCAGTTCGGCGCGCATGCCAGCCTGGTCCTGCGCGGGCGCGAGCATGGCACCGAAGCCGTGCTGGAGCTGCCGTACCGGCGCGCCGCCAGCGCATGCCCAGTGGAGGCCGCATGACGCGCGCCGTGATCGCGGACGATGAACCGCACCTGGCGCTCTACCTGCGCGACCAGCTGCTGGCCCTGTGGCCGGACTTGCAGGTCATCCATATGGCGCGCAACGGCGTCGAGGCCGCCGCCTGCATCGCCGAGCTGGAACCCGATATCGCCTTCCTCGATATCCAGATGCCGGGGCTGTCCGGCCTTGAGGTGGCGCAAGGCATCGAAGGCCCTACCCGCGTGGTGTTCGTCACCGCCTTCGACGAGTTTGCCCTGCAAGCCTTCGAGCAGGCAGCGCTCGACTACGTATTGAAACCCGTCACCACCGAAAGGCTGGCCCGTACCGTGGCGCGCTTGCGGTCGGTGGCGCCCTTGCCGCCCGCCAGTGCGGCCATGGCACAGGCGCTGCAGCAACTGGCGGCCGCGCCCGGCCCTGCCCGCCCCCGGCTGCGCTACATACTCGCGTCCCGGGGCGAGCGCACGCACCACCTCGACGTGGCCAAGGTGCGCTTTTTCCATGCCGACGACAAGTACACGGTTGTCGCCAGCGTGGATGGCGAATTCCTGATCCGCACACCCATCGCCGACCTGGCCAGCCAGCTTGATCCTGAACAATTCTGGCAAGTGCACCGCTCCACCCTGATCAATCTGGCCTGGCTGGACGGCACGCGCCGCGACGACGCCAGCCGTTTGTTCCTGCGCATGCGCGACCACGCGGGCGAGCTGCCCGTGAGCCGCGCCTTCGTCCACCTGTTCCGGGCCATGTAGCTGCAGCCGCCTAGTAGCGCTGACGTCGCCGGAGGTCGTCCTGGCGGCGATCCGGCAAGTCTTGCCCCCGGCCAACGAGAAGTGAATACTGGAAAATGGCTTCCCCGCATGCCACGGGGGGATGCCGCGATGCGGACCCAAGGAAGGAAAATGCAACTGGCCCGCCGTTTGCGCGGCGAGCCAGTATCCAGTTCAATATTGTCGGGGCGCAAGGCCCCGTCCATCACACCGCGCGGCGCGCCCGCAGATGCAAATGGCGGATGGCGGCGGCAGCCACCATCAGGATGGCGGAAGCCGTTGCCAGCACGACAATAAATGCCTTGTCGAAGGCCGAGCGGGCCAGTTCCGACACTTGCAAGCCCAGTTCGGCCGGCAATTGCTCGGCGGCCAGCAGCGCCGCATCGAGCGTGTCGTGGGCGTTCGGTAGCAGGCCCGCGCTTTCCGGAATGACCAGGGTGGCGCTGTAGACGGCCGACAGAATCGTGCCCAGCACCGTCACGCCGATGACGGCGCCCAGCTCGTACGATACTTCCTCGATCGAGGCGGCCATGCCGGCTTGCTGCGGCGCCACGTTGAGCATTACGGCGCTCGACGCGGCCGTCATGACGGCGCCCAGGCCCAGGCCCAGGATCACCAGGCTGGCCACTTGCGCCGAAACGGCGGCGTCATGCAGCACCAGATACGATGCCATGCCGATGCCGGACAGCAGCAGCGAACCCCACAATACCTTGGCCTTGTCGGCGCGCGGCAGCATGAAACCGGTCAATGGTCCCGCAAACACGGACGCCAGCGGCAGCGGCAACAGCAGCAAGCCCGCTTCCAATGGAGACAGTTCCCGCACCAGCTGCATGTGTTGGCTCAGCGCCAGTTCCATGCCGATCAGGGCGGCTGAGGCCACCATGGCGGCGGCCACAGCGCTGGAAAACGGCAGTTCGCGGAACAGGGCGAAGTCGATCAGCGGCTTGGCTTGCCGCTTCTGGCGGCGCACGAATTTGAGCATGAAGAAGGCACCCACGGCGAACGAGGCGGCGGCCAGCGCATACGACGGCTGCGACTTGCCCAGTTCCTTGATCGCATACACGCCACCAAGCAGACCCATCATGATTTGCAGGGAACCCTTCAAGTCCCACGGCTTGTCGCGGTTACCGGCCCGTTTCGGCAGGACGACGGCGGCCAGCACCAGGGTCAGCAACACGATAGGCACGTTGATCAGGAAGACGGAACCCCACCAGTAGTGTTCCATCAGGAAACCACCGAGCACGGGGCCGAACGCGGCACCGCCCGAGGCAATCGCCGCCCACACGCCGATGGCGAACGAGCGCTCGCGGTTATCCGTAAACGTCAGGCGGATGATGGACAAGGTGGCCGGCATCATCAGCGCGGCGCCGATGGCCAGCAGAATGCGCGAAAAAATCAACAGTTCCGGCGCGGGCGAAAACGCGGCGCACAGCGAGGCGATGCCGAACACGGTCAGGCCGGCGAGGAAAACGGGTTTGTGGCTCAAACGGTCACCGAGGGTGCCGAGGCCGGGCAACAGACCGGAGACGACCAGCGCGTACACGTTGATGATCCACAGCTTTTGCGAGGAAGTGGCCTGCAAGTCGCGCGTCAGCGCGGGCAAGGCGGTGTAGAGCACGGTCATGTCGACCACGATCAGGAACAGGGCGCTGGAGACGATGGCCAGCGTCAGCCATTTTTTCATTGGATGCATAAACAACTCATGGATTTTAGTGTAACTTTTAACAACTATCGGTTTGGATAAATTTGGTGCTGCGCAAATATTTACGTTCCAGGCTGCCACGGGCCTGGCCTTGTCGGGGGCGGCGGGCGTCAGCCACGGTCGCCATCCTTGTCATCCACGGCGGCACTCGTTGTGGTTGCGTCAAGTTCGCGCAGCATGACGACGGACACTTGCTTGAAGCCGCGTCCCTGGAAAAATTGTTGCGCCGTCAGGTTGTGCGCGCCGCATTCGAGGAACAATCGGGCGATGCCGTGGCCGCGCAGCTCGTCGGCCACCCACTCCACCAGCAAGCTGCCGATGCCGCTGCCACGTACCGAGGGCAGCAAGACCAGGTCGTCCAGCGCGGCGAACGATTTTGAGGCGCGCTGGCGCGTGTCGATGGAAACGAGGGCCATGCCGACGATGGCGTCACCGTCGGTGGCGACGGCCAGCAGGGTCGAATCGCCATGTGCCCAGTCATGCGACAGGGCGGCGCGGATTTCGCCGCGTATCACCTCAGGCAAGTCCGCGCGCCAGTTGCCGGGTGCGTCGGCGCGTTCGCCCTGCAGCTCCGAATGGGAGATATAGTCGGCGCTGACGTTATCAAGATATAACTGGCACAAGGTATCTTCGGCGGTGGCGTCGTGACACCAGCTGAAGCTGATGGCGGGGGTAGGGGCTTGGGCGTTTTTCATGGCGGATCTCATGTTATTGAATTAGTAAAAGCATTTTATGTCGCCCCTGGATGGCATTCAAGTTAAAATCCATCTGTAAAACAGATAGGTGGATGCCATGCAATGGACTTTGGAACAAATGCGCTACTTTGAAGCGGCCGTCGCGGCCGGTTCTTTCTCGGGCGCGGCGCGCCGGCTGGGCCGCGCCCAATCGGTGGTCAGCACCTCGATCGGTCTGCTGGAAGCGGAATTTGGCGTGGAACTGTTCGACCGCTCGCGCCGCAGCGCCGTGCTGACGGAAGCGGGCAAGGTGATGCACCTGGAAGCGTGCGAACTGCTGCGCCAGGCCGAGCGACTGCAGCTGCGCGCCCAGCTGCTGAGCGAGGCGCCCGAAGCCCAGCTGACCCTGGCGCTGGACGAAGCCCTGCCCTACCTGGCCATCGGCACTTTGGTCAAGGAACTGGCGGCGCGCTATCCGGCGCTGGAACTGGTGATGCTCAACGCTACGGCGTCCGAGGTGGCGCAATACGTGGAGCAGCAGCAAGCCGACGTGGCTTTTCACTTTGACCGCGGCCCCATCTCGCCCATACTGGAACAGCAGCACATCGGCAGCGTGGCGCAAGGCGTGTTCGTGGCAAAAGGCCATCCGATGGCGCACGGCCAGGAAGTGAGCCGCAACGAGCTGACCCGCTACCGCCAGCTGATCATGGATTCCGAGCTGAACCGCGAACACGCGTTCAGTCCCGCCGTCTGGTTTTCCGACAGTTTTTACAGCATCGCGGAAATGGTGGCCGACGAGCTGGGCTGGGCGATTTTGCCGCTGAATATCGCCAATTACGATAACTACAAAGGGTATTTGCAGGAAGTGCCCTGCCCTGCGCTGGCTTTATCCAGGCTGCCGGTGCGGCGCTTGTCGATTCATGGCAAGAAGCTCAGCGAGACGAGTTTGTGGTTGACGGACAGGCTGGCGGAGTTATTGGCGGATGGACCCAGAGGGTGAGACGGCTGGACATTCGCCGAACTGTTGCCCATGATCTAGAATGGCACGCTCTGGCCATTCAAGGGAATACAGCAAAGGGAATCAGCATGGAATTCGATTGGCACGGCGGCACTATTTCCCGCCACACTGTCATTGATGCGCACTACAGGAATACGCAGAACGTCAGGCGCTTCCTGCTTGCCCAATGCGGACCGCAATTTACGTTCGAGCGCGATTTCATGGTCTGGATACGCGACGGTGCCGTGAAAACCATGGGCGATGTTGCCGATGAGTGGCTACGCCGTCACCGAATGGCTGGCTAGCCGCTTGCCCGCACGAAAGTAGAAAGATTGACATGATGATATCAACGGTGCTCACCAACTGGCTCACCGTGGCAAAAGACGATCCCGTGGAAATCGATCCCGACGATATCAACCACGAAGCCCGAACCAATATGTGGAGCTTTTCGCCCACGGATGAGGAGACGCCGCAGCTCCATGCGGCCGATATCGTTGCCTTCATCGGTGAGGTGATCGCGGCACGCCGCAGCGCGCTCGCTGGTGAGGACATGCTGTTCTATTGCTGGCACGATGCGCAATCCCGCCAGTTGCGGTTCAGCCTGGTGTCGCGCTCGCATGGGCGGCTGCCGTTTCGCTGCGCGCTGCAGGAAACGCAGGATTTATCTCTGATCGCCGAGCGCGTGGTGAACGGGGACTGGCGCAACGAGGCTTTCATGCAGGCCCCGTCGGAGGACGGCGATGAGCAGGAGCAAGTGCCGTTCGTCCTGCCCGTGTTCGTGGTAGCTGTGCCTTAAAAGTCAGCACGCCAGAAAGCGTGCGGGCCGGCAAGCCTCCAGGGCCGCAGCCGGCTGGCCATCGACGATTTCCCCGCTGGCCAGCTGGCCCACGATGGCTGCCAGCACGACGCCCGGATGCATGGCGCATACATACACGCCTGCCACCTGCGGCAAATAGCCGATGACGGGCACGCCGTCAAGCGGCATGGGCCGTAGGCCAACAGCGGCAAATTCCGGCGCGATGGCCTCCGCCCCCGCCAGTTCATTGCGGATCGCGCTAGCCGTGCGCAGCGCCATGGCGGCGGGCTGGTTGTCCGGCGCATCGTCCACATAGTCTTCCGCTGCCAGCATGGTGCCATCTTCGTCTTGCCGCACTTCCATTGCATGGCTGGAAATGATGCCGCGCACTAGGCCGGGCGGCGCCTGGTAGCGCATAAAGATGGCGGGCGAGGCGTGAATCGGCAGGCTGGCGCCCAGTTTTTCCGCCAGGCTGGCCGTGCCTGTGCCCGCTGCCAGCACGACCATATCGGCCTCGATGACGCCAGTGGCTGTTTCCACGCCTGTCACCTTCGCGTCCTGGACCGTAAAACCCAGCACGGGCATGTGCGTGCGGACGGTCGCGCCGAGCGCTTCGGCCTTTGCCAGCAAGGCGTGGGTGGCGGCAACGGCGTCGAGGGCGCCCTGCTCCGGCTCGTAGATAGCCTGTTGCGGCGGTTGCCGCAGCTGCGGTTCAAGCCGGGCGATGCGCGAGCGGTCAATCAAGATGCATGCCGGCGACACGCGCCCATCCTGCGTGCCATATGACAAGGCGCCGTGCCAGCGCACTTTCAAGTCCGGCACCTGCGTTTCCAGCTGGCGCCAGGCGGCGATGGCGCCGCCGCGCAGCGCTGCAATGGGATCCGGCCCGGCACAGGATGTGTTAATCCAGGCAAACGAGGTGCCCGTCACGCCGGACGCGATAGCGCCCGCCTCGACCACGGTGACTTGTGCGCCCTTGCTGGCCAGGTGGTATGCCAGCGACGCACCGACAATGCCGGCGCCGATGACGATGATCCGTTGGGGGGCTGCCCGCAGCTCCAGCGCATAGGCATGGCCATCGACAACCTTGCCTTCCACGATGGCGATATCGGGCACGGCCATTCCCTGCACGAAACCGCAGCGTTCCAGCACGCGGATCGACGCCGCATTGCCGTCGATGGCGCAGGCGCACAGGCGTTCCAGCCGCCATTCGTCTTGCGCCAAGTCAATGAGGTGGCGCAGCGCGGCCGTGGCCAGCCCTTTGCCCGCCTGCTGCTGGCCGATGCGGTAGCCGACTTCGGCTACGCCTTGTTCCCGGTCAATGTCCTTGAGGTTGGCGCGGCCGATCAATTGTCCGTGGTCGTCCAAGATGATGCAGGGGTGCATGCGCCCGTGTGCATGTTCGTCCAGGAATTGCGCGATGTGCGCCTGGACGCCGTCGACGCTGTAAAAATCGTCGGGGCGCCGGTCGATATGGCGCTCGAACCAGGCCCGGTTGGCTTGCTCGAAAGCCAGCAGCGGCGCTGCATCGTCGGGGCGCAGGGTACGAATCGTATGTGTGCTCATGGAGGCTCCTGGAAAGGCATGAGTCTAGTGACACGCCGCCCGGCCCGTCAATCTTGATTCCATCAATCAATATAAAGCGACAGCCGCTACAATGGCCGCCATGAACAACGATCTGTCCGCTGCCGAGGCTGCGCGCCTCTTGAACGTCAGCCTGCCCACCCTGTATTCCTATGTGAGCCGGGGCTTGCTCGCTTCCGTCAGCAACGGGCAATCACGCCGCAAGCGCTATCCGCGGGAAGACGTGCTGCGCCTGGCGGCCCGCAAAAGCGATGCCAAGCGCGGTGGCCAGACGGCCGTGGCCGCCATGCACTGGGGCTTGCCCGTGCTGGAAACGCGGATTTCCCACATTCTCGACGGGCGATTGCTGTACCGGGGCTGCGATGCGACGGCGTTGGCCGAGTCCGCGACGCTGGAGGCGGCAGCCAGCCTGCTGTGGGACGATAAGGCGAGCGATTATTTTCAGCAGGACGCGCCTGCCCTGCCGCCAGGACTGGCCAGCGCGGCGGACGCCACGCCGCTGGCGCGCGCCATGCTGGCCATGGCCGTGCTGACGACAGTGGACATGGCGCACTCGCTGCCATCCGGCCCCGCCCTGATGCGCATCCTGGCCGCCGCCCTGCTGCAGACGACGCCGTCCGCCCTGCCGCTGCACCTGCAACTGGCCCAGGCGTGGCAAGCCGACGCGGAGCAAACGGAACTGCTGCGCGCGGCGCTGGTGCTGCTGGCCGACCATGAATTGAACGCGTCGACCTTTGCCGTGCGCTGCGTCGCCTCGACGGGCGCCAGCCTGCCCGCCGCATTGGGCGCGGGCTTGGCAGCCTTGTCTGGCGACAAGCATGGTGGCGGCAGCGCGGCGGCCCGGCGCATGTTGACGCAGGCGCTGGCCGCGCCGGACGCCGGGGCCGCCATCGTCGCCTATTACAAGACCGTCGCGCCCGAATTCGCCGGTTTTGGCCATCCGCTGTATCCCGACGGGGACCCGCGCGCCGCGTATTTGCTGGGAATCCTGTCGACGCTATCGCTTGGGCACCCGCATCTGGCCGCCATCCTGGCCGTTTGCGCGGCGGCGGACGAGCTGCTCGATGCGCGCCCGAATGCCGACCTGGCGCTGGCGGCCATGGAACTGGCGTTCGGCTGGCCCGAGGGTGCGGGCATGAGCGTGTTTGCGCTGGCCCGCTCGGCCGGCTGGATCGCGCATGCGGCCGAGCAAGCCGCCAGCGCAGCGCTGATACGACCCCGTGCCCGCTACATCGGACGCCACCAACGCGACTAGCAATAGTCGCTTGATTTATTACGCATACGTAGTAGTATACTCCGCATGCGTACCAATACCTCCCCTCAATCCGACCTTCCCGATGCCGCAGCCTGCCCGCTGGGCGAGCGTTCGCCGCGCCTGTTCAATCTGCTCAATCTGGCGCGCCAGAACCTGTTCCGCTCGGCCGATGCCGTGTTTAGCAGCGAACTGGGATTTTCCGGCACGCAAGTGGTCGCCCTGTTTGCCCTGAAGGGCGAGGAAGGCTGTCAGTTGAAGGATCTGGGGCGGGCGCTGCAGCTGAAAAACTCGGCCGTGACGGGCCTGGTGGCGCGCATGGAAGAAAACGGCCTGATCGTGCGCGGCCAGTCGGCGCTCGACGCGCGCGCCGGCACCCTGCACATGTCGCCCAGGGGCGGCGAGGTGCTGGCCGCCGCCCTGCCCCTGCTCGACAGCCTGAACGAACAACTGAAGCAAGGTTTTAGCGAAGAAGAACTGGCCGTCGTCGCCCGCTTCCTGCTGCACGCCTCGCGCCTGCGTTTTGCGCAAGATCAAGCCAACCCACAGACAAAAGCTGGGGTCAGACCCTGAGGGTCTGACCCCGGTCATTGCCGTTGGGTTAAGTATTTTAATACCCTTTTTTCTAACCCACAGGAGTTACCATGCACCCCAACGACATGACCGGCTTGCAACTGATGCAAGCTTTTGCGCAAGGCCTGTTCCCACGGCCCGGCATTTCCAAGACCATGCCCATGGACGCGCACACGATCGAGCACGGCCGGGTGATCTTCACGGCCACGGCGAATGAAACGCACACCAATCCCATGGGCGGCGTGCATGGCGGTTTTGCCGCCACCGTGCTCGACACGGTCACGGGTTGCGCCACGCACACGGTTTTGCCGGCCGGCGAAAGCTACGGCACGACGGACCTGAACATCAAGATGTGCCGCCCCCTGCCCTTCAACGTGACGGTCTACGCCGAAGGCAAAGTCATCAATGCGGGCCGCAACCTGGTCATTTCCGAAGGCACGATCCGCGACGAAGCGGGTAAAGTGTACGCGCACGCGACAGCCACCTGCATGATCATTCGCCCCCGGGAGCAAGCGGCCGCATGATACGGCCCGCCACTATCGAGGATAGCCGGCCGCAAGCTGGGCCAACCTGGAATATTAAAACGGAGAGAGCATGGAAGGTCCTGATCCAAATACGACATACCCGATGCCTGGGTTCCCGCAAATCTGTTTTTTAAAAAATATTATCACCCGCCCCAACATTGAAATCGGCGATTACACCTATTACGACGATCCGGATGGCGTCAAGCAGTTCGAAGACAATGTCCTGTACCATTTTCCGTTCATCGGCGATCGCCTGAGCATCGGCAAATTCTGCGCCATCGCGCGTGGGGTGAAGTTCATCATGAACGGCGCCAACCATCAAATGAACGGGATTTCAAGCTATCCATTCTTCATTTTTGGCAATGGGTGGGAAGCCGCGCGGCCTGTCGAGGGAGAATTGCCATACAAGGGCGATACGATGATTGGCAACGACGTGTGGATAGGCTACGACACGCTCATCATGCCCGGAGTACGGATCGGTGATGGCGCCATCATCGCCGCGCGCTCGGTTGTCACCGCCGACATCCCGCCTTATGCCATCGTCGGCGGCAATCCGGCACGTGTCGTCCGGGAGCGCTTCGATGCCGCTTCCGTGCAAAGGCTACTGGAAATCGCCTGGTGGGATCGCCCGGCGGAATGGATAGGCCGGCACCTCGACCTGATCCGGGGCGGCGACGTCGACGCGCTGTTTGCCGCCGCCCGGTGAGATCCTGCACGCGGCTGGGCGGAGCCGCCTGAATCCCCCTGTAGCAGTCGTCCGACTGATACAGCATGTGCCTGTACGCGCCGCCTTGTGTCTTGTCGCTGCCGCGCCGCGCTCTTAGACTGGGCCCTTCTCCACGCTGCGACTGCCTGCCATGACCGACCTCCTGCCCCTGATGAGCTATTGCTTTGTGATGTCCGCCACGCCCGGGCCGAATAACGTCATGCTGGCCACCACCGGCGCCAATTTCGGCTATCGCGGCGCGCTGCCCGTCATCATCGGCATCCAGACCGGCATCTTCGTGCAGACCATGCTCATGTGCGTGGGGCTGGGCAGCGTGTTCGTCGCGTACCCGATGGCGCAGCAGGTGCTGCGCATCGCGGGCGCGCTGTACCTGATGTTTTTGGCCTGGAAGCTGGCCGGCGCCTCGGTGGCGGGCAGCAGCGCACCGAAGGCCGTGTCGTTTGCGCAGGCGGCGCTGTTTCAGGCGCTGAACCCGAAGAGCTGGCTCAAGGCGATCACCATGGCGTCGGTCTTCATGCCTGCGCAGGGCAACATGCTCGCCAGCGCGCTGCTGGTGTCCGTGACCGGCACCGTGGTGGGCATGCCGTGCAACGCCATGTGGGCGCTGTTCGGCATCTCGATCCGCGGCGTGCTGAAAGCGCCGCGCAACCAGCGCATCTTCAATCTGGCGATGGGCGCCATCCTGCTGCTGCTCGCCGTGACGTTTTTACGCTAGACTGCCACCCATGTTCGCCATCGACCGCTCCTCCCCCATCGCCCTGTTCAAGCAGATCGAGGCCGCATTGTCCGCGGCGTGCTGAAAGCGCCGCGCAACCAGCGCATCTTCAATCTGGCGATGGGCGCCATCCTGCTGCTCCTCGCCGTGACGTTTTTACGCTAGACTGCCACCCATGTTCGCCATCGACCGCTCCTCCCCCATCGCCCTGTTCAAGCAGATCGAGGCCGCATTGCGCCAGCAGATCGCGCAACGCGTCCTGCCTGGCGGAACCCGGCTGCCGTCGATCCGCCAGCTCGCCACGCAGCTCGCGGTCAGCACCAACACCGTGGTGGTGGCGTATGACAGGCTGGTGGCCGCCGGCATCATCGATACGCATGGCACGACAGGCTTCTTCGTCCGCGCGCCAACTGACGCCAGCCGCGCCATTCCCGACGAGGTGGCGCTGGAAGCGGGCCAGGAGCAGGAGCCGGTCTGGCTGAGCCAGCAAGTGAACGACCAGCGGCCGGGCGTGCTGCTGGCCAGCAGCGGCGCCCTGCCGCCCACCTGGCTGCAGGATGCGCTGCCGGCGGCCGCCGTGCAACGTGGCCTGGCGCGCAGCGCGGCCGGCATGGCCTCGCGCTGTCCGCCGCAAGGGCTGGCCGAACTGCGCGAGCAGATCGCGCTGCTGATGCGCGGCATC
The DNA here is from genome assembly GCF_019443505.1 of Janthinobacterium sp. PAMC25594. NCBI lineage: Bacteria > Pseudomonadati > Pseudomonadota > Betaproteobacteria > Burkholderiales > Oxalobacteraceae > Janthinobacterium > Janthinobacterium sp. PAMC25594. The sequence goes on along the minus strand of NZ_CP080377.1, from coordinate 607,195 downwards.
GGCATCGCCGCGGACGCCGGCCACATCCTCACCACGTTCGGCGGCACCCATGCCATCGATCTGATCTGCCGCACCTTCCTGCAGCCCGGCGATACGGTGCTGGTGGAAGACCCCGGATACTTCCTGATGTTCGGCAGGCTGCGCCAGGACGGCGTGCGCCTGGTGCCGGTCCAGCGCCGCCCCGATGGCCTCGACCTGGATGAACTGGAAGCGGCCTGCCGCGCGCACCGTCCGCGCCTGCTGTTCATGCAGACGGCCTTGCACAATCCCACCGGGTGGAGCAGCAGCGCCGCCAACCTGCACAAGGTGCTGATCATGGCGCAGCAGTACGGCTTCCTGATCGCCGAAGACGACGTGCATGGCCATTTCCAGCCAGGCCACAGCACGCGGCTGGCGTCGCTGTCCGGACTGGACGGCGTGATCTACTACTCCAGCCTGTGCAAGGCGCTGAGCCCGGCCCTGCGCATGGGCTACCTGGCCGCGGCGCCCGCCCTGCTCAAGCCGCTGATGCGCACCAAGATCCATTCCATCATGACCTTGCCTGCGCTGAACGAATACGTGCTGCTGGAAGTGCTCAAGGCCGGCAACCTGCGCAAGCACATGGAGCGGCTGCAACGCAAGATCATGGTGGCGCGCAACGCCAGCACGCGGCAACTGAGCGCGGCCGGCGTGCTGTTCGAGCAGCCCGGCGATGCAGGCATTTTCCTGTGGGGCAGCATGCCCGAAGGGCTGGACGTGGACTTGCTGGTGCAGGATGCCTACCGCAACAAGATCCTGCTGATGCGCGGCGCCGCGTTCTCGGCCAACGACACGCCCGACCAGCACATCCGCTTCAACGTCGCCTTCAGCCAGCATCCGCGCGTGAGCGCCTACCTGGAAGAACGCCTGCGCGCGGTGGCCGGCGCGCGCTCAAGCCTGGCCCGCGCCAGCGCCGCCGCCGGCATCGCGCGCAAGGATGCTTAAAAGGATCGCTTTTATTCTCCTCGGCTTCCTGGCCGGCATCGCCTTCGCTATGCTGCCGCATGCGGTTGAGGTCGTTGCAAAGACCAGCGTTTGTCGTATTCTCTCTGCTTCTCATGGCAGTATTGACCTGCTTGCTCTACAAGCAGCAACACCCGTGATTTTCAAGCTCAATGCTTTGTTGGGAGCAGCCTCAAGCTGGAGTATGGTGCCGAGGATGGCTCTTTACCGCAATGGCTATCGGATACGTGCCGTGGAATACTTTGGCACCCCGGCCAGGGAGCGCATTCACTTCATCAATCCCTTGGCTTAAAGCGCCTTGCAAGGCCACTCGCCTGTCTACTTCTTGCCAAAGGAGTAACAACGCCATACACTGAAGCATTCAGGAGGTCCGCTATCGGCCCAGGAGCGGCCGTTCGCCCTACGACTGCAAGCGGCTTATTGCAGCCGTTCGAAATATTTATCGTCATGGTGCAACTTTATGTCGCACCTTGAAGAAGAAAATGCGGAAATTATGGTGCGTAGTTTGAATTATCCGCTTCATTAAAAATGGCACGCTATGAAGAAAAATTTTTACGTATCTATATTTCTATTTGCTCTTTTTGGCCATGCGCGAGCACTGGATGTTCCAATGAAAGGGTGGCTTGCGGACGAGTTACTTGACTCGAAGACCTGCTATGGAACCATCACGTCCAATGGCAAACTGGTAGCTTATGAACTTCACGATTTGCTTATTTCTATCGATGGGCGATTGGTTGCACTTCCGGCAGTGCAACATATTTCCGAATCCGAATACGACAAACTTCGAATTTACGTGAAGGAAGGCGTGTCTGTCTCTATCGTACAAAAAAGCTATAAAAGAAAGTCGATAGATGCAGACGTCTATCAAGTTCGCGAACGTTCGGAGCTTTTCATCAGTGAGAATGGAAGAAAAAAGATTATGAAGGTTACGATAACGAGTGACTGCTCTCCATGAATCTGGCTGACTTCGGCTGGAAGCTGCCAATGGGAGGTCTACTTCTTAGCGGACATTGGCGTTGGCCGCAGGTTTCAGCCTGAGTAACCCACTGACCGCAAGCGTCCAGAAGCGGACGGACAGACCCTTGGAGCATACTTTGGCGATACGTCAGCGAATGAATCACGTTGCGGCGGGCTTGCTTGACTCGTTCTACAGCCGATGCAATGACCTTGAGGGCTTCTGGGCTTTGGGCATGCTCTATGAGGAAGTGCAGACAGCGCCTTATTGCGTCGAACTCGACCTGTTGAAGCAAACTGCCAGGCCAAGCGGGCAAAACGCGGTTCGAATTGCAGTGCGTTATGCTGACTTCCTCCGGCGTGCATTGTTAAAAAAAATCTGCACGTGGAGGATCTGACTGAAGCCTCGGTAACGGTGCAGTTTAAAGCCAACGTTCCCTCAATGCACTTCCAGCCCCATTGGATCGGGGACGCATTCACTTGCACGGTGAGACTGCGAAGATTGGATGACCAAGTGACGTTTATGGCACACGGAAAATGCATGCCGAATGACACTCGCGTGTTTACCCAGGGCGGTTCACATAGCACACGCAGGCCCGCGCTCCGTTAGGCAAGTGGAGGGCGCAAGGATAAATATCAATCTCCGCTTTGGGACGTAAGCCATGGTGCGAGCGTCAGGCTTGCCGTCCTGTTCGCTGCCAGACCGATGCCAGCAAGGCGCTGTCGGTCGCCTCAGCCCGCCGCCTTCTTCTTCGCCTTCAACAAACTCCCCGCCGCATTTTCCTCGAAGCGGCCCGCCTCTTCTATATAGCCATGCACGGTGCCGTCGTGGCGCCAGCCGCCCTGGCGCTTGATGGCCTGGAAATCGGCGCCCGCGCGGTGCGCACTGGTGGCCATGCCGCGGCGCAGGCTATGGCTCGATAGTTCCGGCACGTAATCAAGCGCCGCCAGCCTGGCGCAGCTTGCCAGGATGGTGTTGATGCTGCTGGCGTGCAATCCCTTCGCTCCCACATGGCCCCACTGGTTGACTGTGCGCAAGAGCGGCCCCGTGCGGATATGCGCCACGCCCAGCCAGGCGCGCAGGGCCGTGGCCGGACAGCAGACGCCGTCGCCGAACGGGATCGCCTTGACGATGCCCTCCCCCAGTTGATCCGTTTTTGAGCGCGGCAAGGTGATCACCATGCCCTGCGGCTCCCAGCTCACGTCTTCCAGCATCAATCCCGCCAGTTCGCTGCGGCGGAAAGCGCCAAAAAATCCCAGTTGCAGCAAGGCGCTGTCGCGCACGGCCTTGACGTTGCCCAGTGCGGCCAGTTTGGACACGATCAACTCCAGGTCCTCCAAGGGCAGCGCCTTGGCCTTCTTTTTCGGCTTGCCGTGCAGGCGGGCGATGCCGGCCAGGGTCTTGCGCACGGTGGGCGTGGAGGCGGGGTCGGCGAAGCCCTGATACACATGCCATTGCGACAGGGCCGTCAGGCGCAGGGCCAGGGTGCGCGCATTCAGACTATCCGCATACGCCATCAGGTAACGGATGACGCTCGACTCATCGGCGGGCAGCGCTCCGCCCCAGGCCTGGAAGTGGCGGATGGCGGAACGGTAGGTGCGGCGCGTGTTGTCGGAGGTGGCGGCGGCGAGAAACGCCTGGTGGCGCGCGGCCAGCTCGGCATCGACCAGGGCGCCGTGTAACGGTGCAGCGGCGATGGCGGTGTTTTTTGACACGGCGACACGGCGTTTCGGGAGGGGCAAATCGGGCATGGCGGCAGCGAAATCACGGTGTTGTACTGAGAGGGTAACAGAATAGCATGCCAGACACTCCCATAACACGCGATAAGCGATCTTATCGTGACTTATATTTTATAAAAATTATTAAAATTTATATCGTAATATTATATGATATTACGTATCATGTAATACGTTACTAAATTTAGCTCATAGGTGGCTTCATGGCCCGCACCGGCATTCTGTACTCTGATGTTATGAAAGCAGCCCAAATCGTCGCTGCCGATGGGCGCAATCCCACGGTCGACAATGTGCGCGAAGCGCTGGGCAGCACGGGCAGCAAGAGCACCATCGCGCCCCTGCTCAAGCGCTGGAAGGAAGAGTTTCAGGGCGCGGGCGCCGTGAAAACGGAGGCGGGCTTGCCGGCCGAGCTGATGGAAGCGATGCGCGGCGTCTATGAAAAGCAGCAGCGTGACGTGGCGCAGCAGCTGGAAACGGGCATGCGGCAACACCGCGCCGAACGCGACGCGGCGCTGGAAACACTGAAGAAGACGGAAAGCGAACGATTAAAACTGACGGAGGCGCGCGCCGCCCTCACCCAGGAATTGCGCGCCACGCAGCATGCGCTGGCGCAGTTGAAGGAGGAACACCATTTTCGCGCCGTCACCCTGGCCACCTTGCACAGCGACAACGCGGGCCTGACGCAGCGCCTGGCCGACCGGGGCGAGGAAATCGCCGCCCTGAACCGCCAACTGGCGCAGGTGCGCTCGCAGTTCGACCATTACCAGGAGGCGGCCGCCACGCAGCGCAGCGAGGAACGGGCGCAGGCGCAGCAACGGATCAGCCGTCTCGAGCAGGATAACGCCCAGTTGCAGCAGCGTTTGCAGGGCCAGCAAGCCACGCTGGTGCAGCAAGACATGCGCCTGGCGCAGCTGCAGGCGGAGCAAACGCGCTTATCCAGCGTAGCGGCCGCCGACCGCGCAGCGCTGGCCACCGTGCGCCCCGAGCGCGACCAGTTCGAATTTCAATACTTGCAGGCGGCCGCGTCCGCCGACGCCCTGCTGGCCAAGCTCGATACGGCCCTGCTGGCGCTGAACGACGCCAAGGTGGCGCTGGCCGCGCAGGATAGGCAGCTCGACATGCTGGCGGAAAATACACAGGCGTCGCGGCAGCGCGCCGACGCACTGGCGTTAGAACGCGACGCCTTGCTGCGGGACAATGCCGGCATGGCCGCGCACCTGGCGCTGCACAACAAGGGGAAACGCGATGTTTGAGCCCATCTATAGAGTGGGGGATCTATATGATGCTCCCGGACGGGCCGGGGGCCGCATCCGAACCGATGATCACAGGCGACGGTTCAGTACGCTGTCGATGTCGTGGGTTGTCAGTTCAAGGTCGACCACGCCGTCTAGCAGCCAGTAGCCATCGCCTCCCCGTTGCAGCGCATCCATGTCGAGCGTGCCCAGCGCTGGAGAGATGGTGCCGGCGAGCAAGGCCGCCACGTCGTCCCATTCCCCGTAAAACAGTTTCAAATACCAGCCATCGTCGTGGGCAAAGGCGAGGAAGCGACCGCGCAAGGCGGGCAGCGGCGCGAGCGCGCCATGGTGGCCGAGCAGCGCGGCCACGTCCGCATCGCCGGGGGCCGGCGGCGCGCCCCTGTAATCGGCCCAGGCATGGCTGCCGCAGGCGTACAGGTCTTCCTGGGCCAGGGCCGGCAGTTGCTGCCGCGCCACCGTCTGGAAGGCGGCAAGTTTCCTGGCCGTGCCGGCGCCGCCCTTGCGCAGCACGATGCCGTCCGCGTCCTGGAGCGCGGGAATCACATCGTTGAATTCGATGCCGGAGGCGACAATCATGCGCGCGGCCGGGTCGTGCCAGATATACAGATAATGTCTCAAGTAGAAGTCCGTTTTGGTTTCGGCGCCATATTCAGCGCCACGGCGGCGCGTATCAGGGCCTTGAATGCCGCGGCATCGAGGGGCTCGCCTTCGTGCAGGTCGATGGCCCGGCGCGTGTTGCCTTCCAGGCTGGCATTGAACAGGCCGGCAGGGTCGGGCAAGGCGGCGCCCTTGGCGAAGGTGAGTTTCACGGCCAGTTGATAGGTTTCACCCGTGCAAATCATGCCCGCATGCGACCAGACGGGCACGCCGCGCCATTTGACTTCTTCCACCACGTCCGGGTCCGCCTGGCGGATCAGCGCGCGCACGGCGGCCAGGGTTTCGCCGCGCCAGTCGGCCAGCGAGGCGATTTTTGCGTCGATCAGGCGTGTAGCGGACTCGGCGCTCACCGCACCATCTTCGGATTGCATGTTTGGCTCTGCTTTTTTCATGGCGGCGATCTCCTTTCCTGGCCTGCCTGTGCCCGTGAACGCATGCGCGATACCGAGGCCACATCCTAGCACTTCCGCGCCCGGGCGCGTGTCCGTTTCCAGCGGTGCCAGAGGTAGCGGTTGGTCACCGGCTTGCGCTGCGGTCGACGCATCGCCCTTTTCTTAATATGAAATTCACCTGGCCCGCGTAGCATTCAAATTGGCAAGGCTCTCATTGTGCAGCGCCTGCCCTCACCGGCTCAATCATGAATGACATCGCTTTGACTTTGCGCCACGGCGCCGCCGTGCCACCCGCCGTGCCAACACCTCCCGCCAGCGGCCACCGCCTGAAAGCGGCGCTGGGCGCCCTGTTCTTTCCCCGTCAGCGCACGCGCTGGCAAGCTTTCCTGGACAGCATGCCAGGCTTGAGCTCGCTGGCGCAGCTGCATCCTTGTCTGCGCTTCAAGATTTACCGCCCGTACGCCTCGCGCCAGCTCGGTTGCGCGGATCGCCTGGCCTTGCTGGAAGGACACTACCGCTTCCTGTGGCAGGCGGGCGCGCGCACGCTGGTCGAGCGGGCCGCGCGCCAGCCCGTGGTGCTGGCCGCGTTCGAAGGCAAGGATGGGGCACTGTACCGCTTGCAGCTGACGGCCATCCACGACAGCTACCGTGAAGGCGAACTGTGCCTGCGCTTGACGCGCGACGGCCAGCCGCTGTACCTGGCCAGCTTTTTGTTCTTGCCGCGCGCCGATGGCGTCTCCTTGCAGCTGGGCGCGCTGCAAGGCTTGCGCTCGGAGGCGGGCAAGCTGGCTGTCAAGGAAGCCACGCGGGCGCTGCACGGTTGCCGTCCGAAAAACCTGATGGTGGCGGCCCTGCGCGATTTCGGCGATTTTTTTGCTTGCACTAACCTGTTCCTGGTCTGCAATGACAACCGCATCGCCCTGAATGCGCACAGGCGCCGCCATATCGCCGCCGACTACGACCTGGCGTGGGAGGAATTGCACGCCCTGCGCATGCGCGACGGTAATTATCACTTGCCCTGCGCGCCCTACCGGGTACCGGACATGGCCGAGGTGCCGTCCAAGAAACGCGCCGATGCGCGCCGGCGAGGCGAATTGCTGCTCAGCATGACCGCCGACATGCGCGCGCAGCTGGCGACCATGATCACCGCGCCATCTTGCCAAAACGACCATCTTGCCAGTGAAACTGTTATGCTGTATTCCCATCAATCACTTACCTGACGGAATCGACGATGCTCCCACGCTTGCGCACCCTGCTGTTGCCTCTCCTGTACCTGTCCGGCGCCGCCGCCCTGGCCGCCCCCGCCCTCGATGCCGCCGTGCGGGAACGGGCGGAAACATTGGTGCGTGACGGCAAGCATGCGAGCCTGGTCATCGCCGTCATCGACGGCAAGGACAGCGCCGTGTACGGCTTCGGCCGCGCCCGGCCCGGCGACAAGGGCGTGCCCGATGCGGATACCGTGTATGAAATCGGCTCCGTGACGAAAACCATGACGGGCCTGCTGCTGGCCGACGCCATCGTGGCAGGCAAGGCGCAGCTGGAACAGCCGGTGGCCGAACTGCTGCCCGCCTACGCCATCCCCGCGCTGGCGGGCCAGAAAATTACTGTAGGCCAGCTGGCCACGCACTTTTCCGGCTTGCCCCGCCTGCCCGCCAACCTGGCGCCAGCGGACATGCGCAATCCCTACGCCGACTATGCCGAAGGCCAGTTGCGCACTTTTTTGGCCGGCCATGCGTTGGCGCGCGCGCCCGGCGCCGCGTATGAATACTCGAATCTGGCGTATGGCTTGCTGGGCACGGCCTTGTCCACGCAAGCCAATATGTCTTACGAAGAACTGCTGCAAGCGCGCATTTTCCGTCCGCTGGGCATGGCCAGCAGCTCGGCAGTGACGACGCCCGCCCTGCGCGCGCGCCTGGCGCCGGGCCACCTGGCCGATGGCAAGCCGGCCGCGAACTGGGATTTCCAGGCCATCGCGGGGGCCGGCGCCGTGCGTTCCAGCGCGCGCGACATGATTGCCTACATGCAATCATACATGCGGGCGACCAGTCCCGCGCAGCAGCTGGCCGTGCAGCCGCGCCAGGTGCTGGCCGGCGAAGGTGATGGCGACGGCGTGAAAAAGATCGGCCTGGCGTGGATGCTCGACCAGGTCAAGGGCCAGCCTTTTGCCTGGCATAACGGGCAGACGGGCGGCTATGCCAGCTTTGCCGGCTACACCCTGGACGGGAAACGGGGCGTGGTGGTGCTGAGCAGCACGGCGCGCGACGTCGATGGGCTGGGCGTGAGCGTGCTGCTGCCCGGCAGCCTGCCGCCGCCAAATGCCCCGGCGCCAAAAGAAATCGCCATCGCCCCCGCCGAACTGGCCCAATATGCGGGCCAGTATGCGCTGGCGCCCACGTTTGTCCTCAGCGTGCGCCAGGGTCCCGACGGCTTGCTGGCGGGCGCCACGGGCCAGCCCGAAGCGCCCGTGTACGCCAGCGCGAAAGACATCTTCTTTTACAAGGTGGTCGAAGCGCAACTGGTATTCCAGCGCGACGCCCAGGGCGCCATCACGGGCGTCGTCCTGCACCAGAACGGCCAGACGATGCCGGGCAAGCGAACACCTTAGCATACTGGCAAGCGTGCCATAAAACTCAGGCGGCCTTCATGTTGGCGCCGTATGCTTTACCAGGCACGCCAGCCACCTTATCCAGGCGCCAGCGTGTATTCGGCCCACCCTGGACAAGGTTCCCATGACACCCACTTTCGCCCTCCTCCCCCTTTGCCTGCTCGGCAGCGCCGCATTGGCCGCTCCTGCCCTCGACGACGCCGTGCGCCAGCGCGCCGAGGAACTCACGCGCACGGGCATGCACCCGAGCATCGTCATTGCCGTCATCGACGGCAAGCACAGCGCCGTGTACGGCTTTGGCAGCGTCCATGCAGGCAAGCACATCAAACCGGGCGCCGATACCGTCTACCAGATCGGTTCCGTCACCAAGACCATGACGGCCTTGCTGCTGGCCGACGCCGTCGTCAAGGGCAAGGTCAGACTCGACGAACCGGTGGCGGCATTATTGCCCGGCTATACGGTACCAGCCTTCGACGGCAAGACGATCAGCCTGCTCGACCTGGCCACGCATTATTCTGCGTTGCCGCGCCTGCCGGACAACTTCGCGCCCAAGAACCCGGCGAACCCGTATGCCGACTACACGGAAGCGAAGCAGCGGCAGTTTCTCGCCGCCTACCATTTGCCCCGCGCGCCGGGCACGGCATTTGACTACTCGAACATCGGCTATGCCGTGCTGGGCACTGCCCTGGCGGCGCGGGCCGGCAGCAGTTATGAGGCGCTGCTGCAAGCGCGCATCGCCGTGCCGCTGGGCATGCGCTCGACCTCGAACACGCCCACGCACGGCATGCTGGCGCGCCTGGCGCCTGGCCATCTGCTGTCGGGCGAGCCCACACCCGCCTGGGATCTGAACGTGGTGGCGCCGGCCGGCGGCGTGTATTCGAGCGCGCGCGACATGGTCGCCTACCTGCAAGCGTACATGTTCAAGCCGCTGCGTCCGTGTGCGCTGGCGCTCCAGCCGCAGCGTCCGCTGGCGCCGGACAGCAAAACCAAAATCGGCCTGGCCTGGCTGCTGGAGCAGCAACAGGGACAAAGCTACGCCTGGCACAGCGGCCAGACGGGCGGCTATACCAGCTATGCGGCATTTACCACGGATGGCAAGCGGGGCGTGGTGGTGCTGACGAATACGGCGCGCACCGTCGATGCGCTGGGCTTGTCCGCCTTGCTGCCCGGCACGCCCTTGCCACCGCTGAAAAAGCCGCAAGCCGCGATCGAACTGCCGCGCGCAACACTGGCCGAGTACGTGGGCGAATATCCGCTGGGCGCGGAGTTTACGTTGACGGTGACCTTGGGCAAGCATGGCCTGGAAGCGGCCGGCACCGGTGTCGGTTCGGCGCCCCTGTTTGCCAGCGCGAAAGACCAGTTTTTCTTCCGCGCCATCGAAGCGGAACTGGCGTTTACGCGCGATGCGGCAGGCAAGATCGCCGGCGCCGTGCTGACGCAAGGCGGACAGGACGTGGTCTTGCCGCGCAAGCCGTAGCGCTCAGGCGGCCGGGTCTTGCATGAAGTGCTCGACCCGCTCGACAAACGCCGCCTTGCTGCGCGTGCGGAATTCTCCCAGGAAAGCGTCGCTGGCCGGGACGATCTTGCCGTGGCGGTCGTATTCCACCTTGGCCATCTCCAGCACGAATTCGCCCTGCGGATCATCCTCCGGCTCGAAATGCGAATTGAAGCAGTAGCCGCTGTCGCGGCAATGGCCCCATAGCAGCAGCGCGCTGCTGAACCATTGCATGGTGTCCGGGCCCGGCTCCACCTCGAACAGGGTGTTGACGGTGAGGTGCCAGCCGCCCGGTACGCGCAGCGGCTGCAGGGGATAAGGGAAGTTTGTCTGTTTCATGTCGACGATGGCGTGCGGCGGGTTTCGTAGAAGGCGAGAAATTCGCTGGCCGGCAGCGCTTTGGCGAACAGCCAGCCCTGGCCGAATTCGACCTTGCGTTCGCGCAAATAGTCGGCCTGGGCCTGGCTTTCGATACCTTCGGCCACGATCAGCATGTTCAGGGTGCGCGCCATGGCGATGATGTGCGGCGTGACGCTGCTGGTGGCGGCGTCGGTGCCGATGGTGTCGACGAACGATTTATCGATTTTGAGGGCATCGAGCGGCAGGTTTTGCAGGCTCGACAGGCTGGAATAACCGGTGCCGAAGTCGTCGATGGCCACCGCATGGCCGCGCGCCCTGGCTTTTTCGATGGTGGCGCGGGCCGCTTCCACGTTGATGAAGCCCCGTTCCGTCGCTTCCAGCCAGATCTGCTGCGCCTCGATGCCCGTGCCGGCCATTGCCCGCTCCAGCACGTCGAGCACCCGGCCCGTTTCGATATCGCTCGCGCACAGGTTGATTGCGATGTGCAACTCGCGGTCGGCCAGCAGCGCGACGCGCATGTCGGCGATCACGCAAGCGATCACCTGGTCGGTGATGGGCAAGATGAGGTCGCTTTCCTCGGCCACGGGGATGAACAGGTCGGGCCGTATCATGCTGCCGTCGGGACGGCGCCAGCGTATCAGCGCCTCGGCGCCCACGCACACGCCCGTGTCGAGCGCGATGATGGGTTGATAATGGACAAAGAATTCGCGCCGCTCGACCGCCGTTTCCAGTTCGCCGCGCAGCGACAGCCGGCGACGCGACAGCCATACGACGATGCCGACGATGAAGGCGGCCATTAGCAGGCCCAGCGGCAAAAGCAGCAGCTGCTCGCGCCGCAGCCTGTCGTTCAGCTTGCTGCGCGGTTCTATCATGACGGCCGTCAAGCCATCGCGGTACAGCGTCGCATGGATGCTGCCGTCCGCCGCTGGCTGGCCGGCGAGCAGGGCCTGCACCTGGGCCGGGTCGGGATGGTGCAAGGTGTCGAGCACGCCGCCCCGGCCGATGGCCACGGCCATCTGGATATCGCTGTCGACGATGACGTCGGAAAAGCGCACGGGATCGATCAGCACTTTATACGCGCCGTAGGACAGGCCCACCATGCGCTTGCCGCCGCTGACGACGGGGCGCAGGTTGAAATCGATGCCCATGCCGTTGGCCAGGGTGAAATCGGCGGGCGTGACGGCGATGCGCTTGTCCTCCATGCCCGTGGAGCTGCATTTGAGCAAGCCGTTTTCCACATAGCCGATATCGTCGATGCTGCGCGTGGTGATGGTAATGCGGCGCAATTGCTGGATATGCGCTTCCGAGCACGGCGCCAGGTCCAGCGCATCGGCGCTGCGCAGGGCGGCGCTGGCCGAGGCGATGGAACGGTGGGCGCGCTCGAGCGCGTAGCCGGCCAGCAGGCGCAGGCGTTCCTGCTCGCCCTGCTCGGCGCGCACGGACGACAGGTAAAAGGCCAGGCTCAGGGGAGCGGCCACGCCGATGACGGCGACCAGCACGCTGGTCACGATAATGCGTTTTCTGCGCATGCTACTCCCTGCGATAGTTATATGATTGCCATGTATTGCTCGATGGCATCATATTACAAGCGGAGGCTGTGCACGTAAATATTGCTGAACAGTTACACTTTTTCCAGCGGCTTGGCCAGCACGAACACCAGCGCCGCCACCACGGCCGCCAGTCCGCCAGCCAGGTACAGCACGCTGGCAAAGCCGTCGATGAAGGCGTGCCGGGCCGCTTCCTGCGCCACGGCTTGCAGCGCGGGCGGCAACTGGCCGAAGGCTTCGGCCGCGTTGCCGGCGACGATGCGCCCGATCATCTCGGGCGAGGCTTTCAAGCCATGCAGCCAGGCCAGCTTGTCGAACGAGTCCGCCGTGCGCATGGCCAGCACGGCGCCCAGCGCGCCCACGGCCAGCACGATGCCGACAAAGCGCGTGGTGGTGCTGATGCCGGAACCCATGCCCGTACGCTCGCGGGGAATGCAGGCGAGGATGGCCTTCTGCGTCGTGCCGTTGAGCAATCCGGCGCCCGCGCCCGTGACGACCATGCCGGCCGCCACCCAGCCGTACTGCAGGCTGGCGGCGGCCAGGGCCGTGGCGACGTTGCCCGCGGCGACGATCAGCAAGCCCGTCACTAATATGCCGCGGTCATCGAGCACCCGCATGGCGCGCGGCGCCAGCCGCGAAAACAGCACCATGGCGACGGCGAACGGCAGCATGGCGCAGCCGGCCAGCACGGCGGAAAAGCCGAAGGCATTCTGCAAATACAGCGGCAAAAAGGTCATCATCACCTGGGCGGCGATGGCGTAGCCGAACATGCCCAGCACGGCGCCGACGAACACGCGCCGGCCAAACAGGTTCAAATCGACCATCGGTGCGCGCTGGCGCCGTTCCACCAGTACGAACACTACCAGCAGCGCCGCGCCGGCCGCAAAGCGCAGCATGGTGGCATCGCTGGACCAGCCGGCCACGCTGGCGTCGATCAAGCCCCAGATGATGCAAAACAGGCCGGCGGAGAACAGCAGCGCGCCCGCCGGGTCGAAGCTGGCGTTGGAGGCATCCTTCGACTCGTCCACGTGCTTGCCTACCAGCCACATCAGGATGGCGACGACGGGCAGGTTCAGGTAGAAAATCCAGCGCCAGTTGATGGCGCTCGTGACCAGGCCACCGAGCAGCGGCGCCACCGTCATGGCCACGCCCATGGCCGCACCCCACACGGACCAGGCCCGTGCCCTCTCCTTTTCCGCATGAAAGGTATGGCCGATGACTGCCAGCGCGGACGTCAGCAACAACGCCGCACCGAGTCCCTTGATGGCGCGCGCCACGTTGAGCACGAACGGCGTCCACGCCAGGCCGCACAGCAGGGACGCCAGCGCGAACACGGCCAGGCCATACAGCATGACCTTGCGCCGTCCCAGGCGGTCGGCGATGCTGCCGGCCGGCAACAGGAACGAGGCGAACGCCAGCATGTAGGCGCTGACCACCCATTCCACGTCGACGAAGCTGGCGTTGAGCGAGCGGGCGATCGACGGCAGCGAGACGGCCACCACGTTGGTGTCGAGCATGATCAGCGCGCACACGCCCGAGCAGGTATATAAGGTCCAGTTGGCATTTTTCATGCCTGTATTTTAAGCAGGCTGGTATTATTTCCTGTTATAAGACAAGCGTCTTATAATTTACCCATGGTGAATACAGACAAAGACATGGAATTGCGGCACTTCCGCTGTGTGCTGGCCGTCGCGCACAGCCTGCACTTCGCGCGGGCGGCCGCCGAGCTGGGCATCTCTCCGCCCGCGCTGACCAAGCAGGTGCAGGAAACGGAACAGTTGCTGGGCACGCGGCTGTTCCAGCGCAGCAAGCGCGCCGTGTCGCTGACGGCGGCCGGAGAATTGTTCGTCATCGAGGCCACGCGCGCTCTGGCGCAGCTGGCGCAGGCGCAGGACGTGGCGCGGCGGGCGGGACGGGGCGAGCTGGGCCGGCTGGAAATCGGCTACGTGGCCTCGGCCGCGTATTCCGGCGTGCTGCAAGATCAGTTTGCCCGCTTTCGCGCCAGCCACCCCGGCATCCACATCGGCGCGCGCGAATACGCGATGGATGCCCTGCCCGGCTTGCTGGACCAGGGCCGCGTGGACCTGGCCTTCGTGCGCCCGCCCCTGCACTTGCCGGACGGACTGGACAGCGTGGTGTTGCTGCGCGACCGCTTCGTGCTGGCCGTGCAGGCGGACAGTCCGCTCGCCCTGCAGCAAATAGCGGGGCCGGCCGCGCTGGCGCAGCAGGCGTTCATCGTGCCGGAACAGGAATTGGGAACCTTGGAAGTGAGCCGGCGCGGCGGCTTTGCGGCGCAGGTGGTGTCGCGCCCCGGCAGCCTGGTGGCCGTGCTGACGGAAGTGTCGCTGGGCGTGGGCTGCGCCATCGTGCCCCATTCCGTGATGGCCAGCGTGCAATTGCCCGGCGTGGTGTTCCGCGAGCTGCAAGGGCCGCAGATCAGCTCGGAAATCGCCGCGGCCTTCCGCCGCCACGAACAGGCGCCCGCCGCGCGCGCCTTCATCGCCCAGCTGCGCGCTGTAGCGCTGGCATAGCCTCAGTTCTTCAATACGGCCACGGCATAGGTGCAAGCGGCGGCCGTTTCATTGCTGAACACGCAGTCGGCCGGCGGGCCCAGTTCCAGGCAATCGCCCGCGTCCAGCACGTGGCGGGTCTCGCCTTCGATGAAGACGAGGCTGCCGGTCAGCGACCATATGAGTTGTCGCCGCGCCACATAGGCGGCGGCCGGCATGGCCACCACGGCACCGGGCGGCAAGGTAATATGCACGAGGTCGAGCGGCATGTCGGATGCGGGTGACACATGCCGCCGCACATAGCCGCTCTGCGGGTCGACCCACACGGGCTGCTCAAGCTTGCGCAGCAAGCGCCCCGTGCGCATTTCGGCGCGGGCGATCAGTTCGGACATGCTCAGGCCGAAGGCTCCCGACAAGCGCGCCAGCAAGGTGGCCGTGGGGCTGCAATCGCCCCGCTCCACCTTGTGCACCATCGCGCGCGACACGCCCGAGCGGGCCGCCAGCTGCGTCAGCGACCAGCCCAGGTTTTCCCGCTCGGTGCGCACCCGGGCGCCGATGCGCTGGTTCAATTCGTCTGGTTTAGTGGACATGTATCGGCTTCCATTCGAATTCTATTGGACAAGACGTGAGCGGGAATCTATGATTTGTCCATTATAGTAGACGACTAGCAAGGAGATCAACATGCAGATACGCGATGCCCACGCGGGCGACATCGAGGCCATCACGGCCATCTACAACGATGCCGTCAGCAACACCCTGGCCATCTGGAATGAACGGACGGTCGATGCGGCCAACCGCGCCGCCTGGCTGGCCGAGCGCCAGCGGGCCGGCTATCCGGTGCTCGTCGCCAGCGATGCGGAAGGAACTGTCGCTGGCTACGCCTCGTTCGGCGACTGGCGCCCGTTCGAGGGTTTCCGCCATACGGTCGAGCATTCCGTGTACGTGCGCGCCGATCGCCGTGGCGCCGGCGTCGGCAAGGCCTTGATGGGGGAATTGATCGCGCGGGCGCGCGGCCTGGGCAAGCACGTGATGGTGGCGGGCATCGAGGCGGGCAATGCCGGCTCGATCGCCCTGCACAAGCAGCTGGGTTTCGAGGAAGTGGGCTTGATGCGCCAGGTCGGCACCAAGTTCGGCGCCTGGCTGGACCTGGCATTCTTGCAGTTGCAGCTCGATGCGCGCAGCGATCCGGACGGCATCACACCGCCCGGCTAAGGTCAGGCAGACGTCAAGGATCGATCTCCGGTGGCGGACGGCGCAATGCCATATGTTCCCACACGGCCACCAATACCAGCACGCAGCTGGTGATGCAGGCCAGGGTCAGCGGTGAATACAGGCGGCCGTAGGCCATCGGAATCAGCGCCAGGATGATCAAGATGCCCAGCAGATGCGACAGCGGCGGCGTGGCGCGGTCGCTGCTGACCCATTTGAATAGCGCATTGCCCAGCAGATACAGGATCGGGCCGCCCAGCAAGGCGCTGATGCCGGCGAAGCTCGCTTCGTCCGGATGCACGAGGGCCAGCTCATCGGCTACGGCGGAAACGATCACGCCGCCCACGATCAGCACGTGGATATACGTGTAAGCCTTGCGGGCGATGCGGCCCGGGTCCTTCGAGTGGGCGATGCGGTGGTGGCCCGCCTCGGCGCCCGTGTCGAAATAAATCCACCACATGGCGATGCTGCCGACCAGGGCCGACAAAAAGCCCAGCCAGTTGCCGGCTGTCCATTCCAGGCCCGCAAAGGTGGCGCCCGTCACCAGCAGGGATTCACCGAGGGCGATGATGACGAACAGGCCGCAGCGTTCGGCCATGTGGCTGCCGTCGACGTCCCAGTCGGCTATCGTCGAGCGGCCCAGACCGGGCATGCCGAACAGCATCCATGGTCCCGCCAAATCGATCAGCAAGGCCGCGGCCCACCAGAAGATGCGCTGTTCGGGCGACGCGATGCCGCCGGCGATCCAGAAAATGCCGGACAGCACGGCCCACAGCGTGATGCGCTGGAAATTGCGGCGGCGCGCCAGTGCTTCATGGCGCACGGCCCACCAGGCGAACAGGGGGCGGCCCACCTGCATGGCGACATAGGCGAGCGCAAAGCCCAGGCCCCGCGTGCCGAACGCTTCCGGTATCGAGGCCGACATGATGAGGCCGCCCAGCATCAGCGCAAACAGGCTGATGCGCACGGGAATGCGCTCGGGGTCGAGCCAGTTCGTGATCCACGAGGTAAAAATCCACACCCACCAGACGGCCATCAGCAGCAAGCCCGTCTGCAGCCAGCCCATGGCGCTCAAATGCGCCAGCAAGCCGTGCGACAGTTGCGTGACAGCAAACACGAACACCAGGTCGAAGAACAGCTCGATCATGCCCACCTTGCCGCTGTCTTGCCCGCCGCGCGTGCGCAACAGCGATTTTCTCAATTCCATAAATCTCTTTCATTCATACGAGTAAACCGATCAATCGGGGGTATTTACAATTTCACTGGCGTCAAGAGGGGCAAGCCGGCAAAGTGCGCCGCCAGGTTATCGACCACCAGTTGCCCCATTGCATGGCGCGTTTCCACGGTCAGGCTGCCCACGTGCGGCGTGAGCACGACGTTCGGCAAGGCGCGCAAGGCGTTTGGCACGCGCGGCTCGTCCGCGAATACGTCGAGACCGGCCGCGCCCAGATGGCCATCCTGCAAGGC
Source organism: Janthinobacterium sp. PAMC25594 (assembly GCF_019443505.1). Taxonomy (NCBI): domain Bacteria; kingdom Pseudomonadati; phylum Pseudomonadota; class Betaproteobacteria; order Burkholderiales; family Oxalobacteraceae; genus Janthinobacterium; species Janthinobacterium sp. PAMC25594. The sequence continues at coordinate 590,025 of NZ_CP080377.1, read as the reverse complement.
GGCGATCAGGGCCACTTCATCGATCAGCGCGCCACGGGCGATATTGATCAGGGTGCCTTGCGGACCGAGCGCGTCGAGCACCGTGCGGTCGATGCTCTGGCGCGTGGTCGGCGTGCCCGGCGCGCAAACTATCAGGTAATCGCTTTCCTGCGCCAGGGCCAGCAAGGACTCCGCGCGCGGCACGGATGTGGCCGTGATGACGCGGGGCTGGAAGTAACGGACGTGGACGCCGAAGGCGGCCAGGCGCAGCGCGATGGCTTGGCCGATCTGGCCGAAGCCGAAGATGCCGGCCGTCTTGCCGCGCAGGCTGGACGCGGGGGCGATGGCCTCGCGCCGTTCCCAGCCGCCATCGCGTACGAAACGGTCGAGCGCCACGATATGCCGCGCGCTGGCCAGCAGCAAGGCCAGCGCCACGTCGGCAACGTCATCGGTCAGCACGTTCGGCGTGGTGGTGACGGCGATGCCCCGCTCGCGCGCCTGGTCGAGCGCCACGCCGTCGAGACCCACGCCGTTGACGGCGACGATTTCCAAAGAGGGCAGCAAGGCCATGTCGGCGGCGTTCAAGCCCAGCGCACCCGTCGTGACGACGGCGCGGATGGCCGGCGCCCGCTCGGCCAGCCAGGCGTGGCGCTCGTCCGCCGGCACTTGCCAGGCGTGATGACACGTATATTGCTGGTCCAGCTGCGCGTTGACGGCAGCCGAAGGGCTGGGAGCGAGGATGAGGAGTTCGGGGGGCATGGGCGTCCTGGGTCGTGTCACATGAATTGCAGACGCAACTTAGCATATTTGACGCATGGCCGGGGATGGCATCGCCTGTTACCGCCCCTAAAACCCTGCCCGCCGCACGGTCTTTTCCTGCGTGGGACTACCCGATTCAATCGTAGGTCGGCTTAGCCCGCAGGGCGTAAGCCGACAAGCGCCGCCCGCAGCCTGTCAGATTACGCTGCGCTAATCTGACCTACGCAGCTAGAGCGCGGTCCGGCACGCGATCTCCTGGCATGTATCACCCTTACGCCATGCGTAGGTCGGCTTAGCCCGCAGGGCGTAAGCCGACAAGCACCGCCACAACGATTGTCAGATCGCCTCAACCCGGGCAAGGCACGCGTTTGACCTTGCCGCCCGTCTTGAACGGATCGGCGCCCGCGCCCGGGTTCGCATCCATGCCATAGCACGTGGCGCCGACGGCGCTGACGACGCGCGTGGCGGGCCGGCCATCGGCCGTCAGGTATTCCTCCACGCGGATGACGGGGCCGCCGCGCCAGGCGGAGGCGACCAGTTTCTGGAAGCTGCTTTCGCTCTTGAGTTCGGCTGCGGCCAGCCAAGGCTGGTCTTGTTTCAGTTCGCCACGCAAGGCCTTGTCGGCGGCCCCCGCCGCCAGCCGGGCGCGCGTGCGCAAGTCGGCGGTGGACGGCGCGGCGGGCAATTCTTCGGCGGGCACGGTGATGCTTTCCGCAGCGACGGCCGGTGGCGCAAGGATGACAGGCGGCGCACTGGCCCGCGCGCGCGGCAAGCGAGCCGGCATGGGCAGCGGCAAGGCCATCGGCGGCGTCTGCGGCATCGGACGGGACGGCAGCAGGGTCATGAAAGCCACTTCCGTGTATTGCTTGAGTTGCCGCGCCGGCAAGAGCAGGAAATACAGGCCCAGCACATGCATGGCCAGGATCAGCGCGACGGCCGCGCCTTTCAGGCTCAGGCCATCCCGCAGGCGCATGGAGACGGACGGTAGATGACGGAGCAATGGCATGCGGTTTCCTGTGGGCGCCGGGCGCGATGGCGTATTTTAGCGAAACTTGACCGTAGGCATTAATAAATCCACAAGGTACCGGCTGGCGCGCCTTTTCCCGCCAGATTCCAGTGCCCTGGCTTGCCGTGTGTTGTACGAATGGCGACTTTATTTATGACATTCTCACACTTTCCCACGCAGCGGGCCATGCTGGAATATAATGATAATCATTCTCATTAATATCCAGATAACACCATGCGCACTTTCCGCCTCGCCCCTACTCCGTTCGCCCTGGCCGCCTTCCTGCTGGCCAGCACCGCCGCCCACGCCCAGAACACGTCGGCAGACAGCGGCGCGCAAACCATGCCCACAGTGGTCGTGAGCGCCTCGGCCGACGCGTCGGCGGAAGGCTTGTCGAAGGCGTATGCGGGCGGCCAGGTGGCGCGCGGCGGGCGCATGGGCATCCTCGGTGCCGTGGACATGATGGACTCGCCATTCGGCAGCACCAGTTACACGCAGCAATTCATTGCCGACCAACAAGCGCGTAGCGTGGGCGACTTGCTGCAGAGCGATCCGGCAGTGCGCATGTCGCGCGGCTATGGCAATTTCCAGGAAGTGTATGTGATCCGCGGCTTCGCGCTCGATTCCGATGATGTGGCGTATAACGGCCTGTACGGCGTCTTGCCCCGCCAATATGTGTCGCCGGAACTGTTGGAAAGAGTGGAAGTGTTCCGTGGTGCCAGCGCCTTCCTCAACGGTGCGGCGCCGGGCGGCAGCGGCATCGGCGGCGCCATCAACCTGATGCCCAAGCGCGCCGGTAACGCGCCACTGACGGAACTGACGGTGGGCGTGGAATCGGGCGGCCATGCCTATGCGGCCATCGACGTGGCGCGCCGCTTCGGCGACAAGCAGGAATTCGGCGTGCGCGTGAACGCCGCCAGACGCCAGGGCGAGACCGGCATCAAGCGCGAAGACCACGACGTGGGCATGTTTTCCGTCGGTCTCGACTATCGCGGCGGTAACTACCGGCTGTCGGCCGACGCCGGCTACCAGAACTTCGATTTGACGTCGCCGCGTCCATCCGTCGCCATCGGCGGCGTGGCCGCGCTGCCATCCGCGCCCGATGCCGCGAAGAACTTCGCCCAGCCGTGGAGCTATTCGAAGGAGCACGACGTGTTCGGCACGGCGCGCGCCGAAGTGGACCTCGCCAGGGATGTCGTGGCCTGGGCCGCCTTCGGCTCCCGTTCGACCAGGGAAGCCAATAGCCTGGCCGAGCCTTCCTTGACCTCGGTCAATGGCGATGCCACGGTGTCGCGCTTTGACAATGCTCGCAAGCAAGAAATCCGCACGGGCGAACTGGGCGTGCGCGGCAAGCTCCAGACGGGCGCCGTCCGGCACACGCTGGTGGCCAGCTGGTCCGGGCATTGGAATGAAGCGAAGAATGCCTATGCCATCGGCAATACCTTCGCCACCAATATCTACGCGCCCGTCGATGTGGCCGCGCCGGCAACACCGTACACGGGCGGCATCATGAGCGACCCGCGGGTGACCCAGAAAACCATCCTCAGCAGCTACGCCCTGGCCGACACCATGGCCTTCCTCGACGACCAGCTGCTGCTGACCGTGGGCTTGCGCCGCCAGCAGATCAAGGATGCCGGTTACGACTACAACACCTCGGTGCTGCAAGGCAAGGCCTATGACGAGAGCGCCACGACGCCCGTGGCGGGCATCGTCTTCAAGACCAGCAAGAACGTGTCGCTGTACGCCAACTACATCGAGGCGCTGGTCAAGGGACCGGCTGCCAGCGGTACCTACGAGGAAAACGGCCAGCGGCTCAATGTCGACAACATGGGCGAGGTGTTTGCGCCGTACAAATCGAAGCAAAAGGAAGTCGGCGTCAAGTATGACGGCGGCAAGCTGGGCATGAGCGCCGCCCTGTTCACCACGGCCAAGCCTTTGCTGGCCGTGATCGGCACGCGGGCCGAACTGGCTGGCGAGCAGCGCAACCGGGGCCTGGAATTGTCGATTTTCGGCACGCCGATGCAGGGCGTGCGCCTGCTGGGCGGTTTGACGTGGCTCGATGCGCAGCAAAGCAAGACCGACGTGGCCGCCAACAATGGCAAGCGCCCCATCGGCGCGCCGCAAACGCAGGTGAGCGTGGGCGGCGAATGGGACGTGCCCGGCGCGCCAGGCCTGAGCCTGAACGCCCGCACCATCTACACCTCGACGCAATATGCGGACCTGGCCAACAGCAAGCAACTGCCATCGTGGACCCGTCTCGACATCGGCGCGCGCTACCTGACGCAGGTGGCGGGCCATGACGTGACCTTGCGCGCCCGCGTCGACAACGTGACGGACCGCAATTACTGGTCGTCGGCCGTGTCGTCCTTCAACATCGGCTCCTTGGTGCTGGCCGCGCCGCGTACCGTCGTCGTCTCGGGCAGCGTGGCGTTTTAAGTCAGCCTGCGCGAAGCAGCCCCTTCCCTGGGCAGCTTCGCGTGCGCGCCTGTGCCAACGGCGGATTTGGGCGACAATGCCCGCATGAAACTCCCAGCCCTCCTGTTATTGCTCTGCACGTCCCTGCCCGTCGCCGCCCAAAAACAGGCGGCCTGCCCCTACGCCGCCTGGAAAAGCGGCTTCAAGGGCGATGCGCGGGCGCAAGCCACGTGTCTGCTGCGCCCCGTGAAACTGTATGCGCGCCTGGGCGACAGCGCCCCGCTGCCGGACTTTCTCGCCGCCCGCATCGGCCAGCGCACGGACGTCGCCCCGGCCCGCCTGCGCGCCTGGCTGGCGCAGCAATCGATCAGCGAAGCGGACGTGGGCGGCCCAATCGACGCGCCATTGTCGCGCGCCGTGGGTCGGCTGGCGGCGCCCATGGCCCGCTATTTCGTCATCCACGACACCAGCTACCCGAATTTCCTGGCGGAATCCATTCCCGACCACATCAACGACGCCAGCTGGGATTTCAACGATTTCAGCTTGCGCAATCCGGCGCTCGGTGGCGGGCCGAAAGGCCATGTCTACGTGAACCGACTCGGCGATTCCCTGGCCGTGCGCGACTTTGGCACGCCCGGCTATGCCAGCAAGCTGGAAAAGGACAAGCCGTCGCTGACGGGCCTGTTCCTGCACATGGAACTGGTGCAGCCGCGCCATTCCGTGCCCGGCGGCGGCAAGGGCAACGATGGGCTGGCGCCCGATCCCGGCTTTACGCCCGCGCAGTACGACAGGCTGGCCCTGCTGTATATCGCCGCCAGCGTGCGCAAGGGCACGTGGCTGATCCCCGCCTTCCACGCCGTGCTCGATACGGGCTTTGCGAACGGTCATGACGACCCACAGAACTTTTCGCTGGCCGAATGGTCAGCCTCGCTTTCCCGCCTGTATGCGGCCTTGCGGCAGGCCGACACTGGTCAATAAGGCATTTTCCTGACGGCGGATTAGGCGCATACTATGATGAGCATAGCCATTGCTGTCAGGGAGTTCAGGTGAATATTGTCACGGATCATCATGCGGGTCGCCAGGCCAGCGCGCGCCATCCGCTGGCGCGCGCGCAGCGCCTCTTTGCCATGCGCGACGCCGTCCTCAACGCGTGGGAACTGCGCGTGCGCGCCAGCGTGCGCGGCGCCGACCAGTTGCTCACGCCCATACTCATCAATACCTTGCCCGCCTTTTTCGACAACCTGGCCGAAGCCCTCACGCCGGGCCACCCGCGCGAGAACGCGGCCAGCAACAGCAACGTGCCCGCCGTGCATGGCAATGAACGGGCGCGCATGACCAATTACGGGCCGGAACAGGTGATCCAGGAATACCAGATCTTCCGCGACTGCTTCGCCGCCGTCGCGCATGCGTCCGGCATCACCCTGCGCCGCAAGGATTGGCAGGTGATCAATGCATCGATCGACGTGGGCATCCGCGAATCGATACGCGAATTTACCAGCATGCATGAAGGCTTCCGGCGCCGCATCGCGGCCGGCCTGTCGCACGACATGCGCAACCCGCTGGCCGTGATCAGCACCAGCGCCCAGTTGCTGCTGCGGCCAGCGGACCCGGAACGGGTGGTCTTGCTGGCGCACAAGATTGCCGAGCACAGCAAACGGCTCGACAGCATGATCGAAGAATTGCTCGATAGCCTCAGCTACCACCGGGGCCAGCGGCTGCCGCTGGCGCTGAGCCAGTTCGACGTGCTGCCCCTGGTGCACGCCGTGGCCGGCCAGGTCAACCTGCAGCGGCCCGGCAAATGCCAGGTCAGCGGGCAATCCGTCACCGGCTGGTGGTGCGAGAACTCGCTGCGGCGCGCGCTGGAAAACCTGCTCAGCAATGCCCTCAAGTACGGCGACGACGCGCCCGTCAATGTGCACGTGGAGGCCGTGCACGAACGCCTGATCCTCACCGTCCACAACGGCGGCCACGCCATCGCGCCGGCCCAGGCGGAACGCATCTTCGACTACCTGCGCCGCGAGAACGACAACCCAGCGCCGGGCTGGGGCATCGGCCTGCCCTTCGTGCAAAACGTGGCCGAAAGCCACGGCGGCAGCATCGCCGTCGACAGCGCGCCGGAAACGGGCACCAGCTTCATCTTCGACGTGCCCGTCGATTGCCGCCCCTTCGTCCCGCCCGCCGGCGCCCCCAACAGTGATACCTGACGCACCAAAGCGGTGCGAAGGCGCCACAAAAGTGGTCATCTTTACACCTGTTCGCGCCCGTCCTGTTGGCACGTTTCCTGCTGAGCTATACACAGACACGGCTCAAGGGAAATCACAACATGGCAAATTTTTTCAATGAAATGACTGCGGATGAGGTGGGGACGGACAGCAAGGTACGTGAACACTATCGTGAATTCGACAACTGGCTGGCACAGCAATCGCCCGAGACCATCGCCCGCAAGCGGGCCGAAGCCGACCTGACCTTCCGCCGCGTGGGCATCACGTTCGCCGTGTATGGCGACGATGCCGGCACGGAACGCCTGATTCCGTTCGACACCATCCCCCGCATCATCCCCGCCGCCGAATGGGCGCAGATGCAGACGGGCCTGGTGCAGCGCGTGCAAGCCTTGAACATGTTCATTCATGATATTTATCATGAGCAAAACATCATCAAGGCGGGTATCATTCCCGCCGAGCAAATCTACAAGAATGCCCAGTACCGCCCGGAAATGCAGGGCATCGCCGTCGCCTCCGACATTTATGCGCACATCGCGGGCGTCGACATCGTGCGCGCGGGCCAGGGCGAATTCTATGTACTGGAAGACAATCTGCGGGTCCCGTCCGGCGTGTCCTACATGCTGGAAGACCGCAAGATGATGATGCGGCTGTTCCCGGAATTGTTCGCCCGCAACCGCATCGCCCCCGTCGACCATTACCCGGACATGCTGCTCGACAACCTGCGCTCCGTCGCACCGATGGGCGTCGATGACCCCACCGTCGTCGTCATGACGCCGGGCATGTACAACTCCGCCTACTTCGAACACGCGTTCCTGGCCCAGCAAATGGGCGTGGAACTGGTCGAGGGCAAGGATCTGTTTGTCAACGACAACTCTGTTTACATGCGCACCACGCGCGGGCCGAAGAGAGTCGACGTGATTTATCGCAGGGTCGACGACGATTTCCTCGACCCGCTGGCCTTCCGCTCCGATTCCTCGCTGGGCGTGCCGGGCCTGCTGTCCGTGTACCGCGCCGGCAGGGTGACCCTGGCGAACGCCATCGGCACGGGCGTGGCCGACGACAAGTCGATCTACCCTTTCGTGCCCGACATGATCAAGTTTTATCTGTCGCAGGAACCGATACTCAACAACGTGCCAACCTACCAGTGCCGCAAGAGCGCCGACCTGTCCTACGTGCTGGCGAACCTGGCGAAACTCGTCGTCAAGGAAGTGCATGGCGCGGGCGGCTACGGCATGCTGGTGGGGCCGGCATCCAGCCTGGCGCAGATCGAGGATTTCCGCCAGCGCCTGCTGGCCAATCGGGGCGGCTACATCGCCCAGCCGACCCTGGCCCTGTCCGCCTGCCCCACCTACGTGGACGCCGGCATCGCGCCGCGCCACATCGATCTGCGTCCGTTCGTGCTGTCTGGCAAGACGATTTCCATGGTGCCCGGTGGCCTGACCCGCGTGGCGCTGGGCCAAGGCTCGCTGGTGGTCAACTCCTCGCAAGGGGGCGGCACCAAGGATACCTGGGTACTGGAAGAGACATCCGCTTTTGCAGGAGAGAAAACATGCTGAGCCGCACTGCCGATCATTTGTTCTGGATGGCCCGCTACACGGAGCGGGCGGAAAACACGGCGCGCATGCTCGACGTCAACATGCAAACGTCCATGCTGCCCCAGTCCGAGCACGATGCGGAACAGGGCTGGCGCGCCACCCTGGGTATTTCCGAGCTGCAAAGCGCGTACGACCACAAATATGGGCGCTTCCACACGCGCGACGTGCTCGACTTCATGGTGCGCGACCCGAACAACCCGTCCTCGATCCTCGCCTGCCTGACGGGCGCGCGTGAAAACGCCCGCGCCGTGCGGGGTACCCTGACGACGGAAGTGTGGGAAATCCAGAACGCCACCTGGCTCGACATGCAGAAACGTTTGAAAAGCAATCTGCTGGAAACGGACCCCAGCGCCTTCTTCGAATGGGTCAAGTACCGCTCGCACCTGTCGCGCGGCGTGACTTTGGGCACCATGCTCAAGGACGAAGCGATCCACTTCATCCGCCTCGGCACTTTTCTGGAACGGGCCGACAACACGGCGCGCATCCTCGACGTGAAGTTCCACGGCGCGCGCGACACGTCGAAAGACATCACCCAGCGCGACTTTTACTACTGGGCGGCCCTGCTGCGCTCGGTGTCCGGCTTCGAAATCTACCGCAAGGTGTACCGCGACGTGATCACCCCGGAACGGGTGGCGCAATTGCTGATGCTGCGCGGCGACATGCCCAGGTCCTTGCTGGCCTGCATGGATGACGTGGTGGAAAATTTGAAACATATCCGCAATGATGTGTCGGCCGATACGGAGCGTTTTGCCGGGAAATTGCATGCGGAGCTGAAATTCGGCCATATCGACGACATCATGAAGGCCGGTTTGCACCATACCCTGACGGAGTTTCTGGAAAACATCTATGAGCTGGGCAACCGCGTCAGCCGCGACTTCCTCGTTCCCCTGGCGGCCTGATGCAGCTCACCATCCGCCACGAAACCCATTACGCCTATAGCGCGCCGCTGGCCTACACGATACAGCAGCTGCACCTGACGCCGCGTATCGAGCCGCAGCAGCGGGCACTCTCCTGGCAAATCACCACGCCGGGCCGCTGCCACGCCTACACGGATGCCTACGGCAATCTGTCGCACATGCTGACGATCAATGGCAGCCATCAGTCGCTGAGCCTGGTGGCGCATGGCGTGGTGGACACCATCTATCCGCACAAGGGACGGCTGAACCTGATCGATACCCTGTCGCCACTGTTGTTTACCATGCCGACGGCCCTGACGCAGGCGAACCCCGCCATTGTGGACCTGGCGGCCGCCAGCCTGCCGGACCGCCGTGTGACGGCCGGCACGGGCCATCTGCTGCGTCTGGCGGAAAATATCGTCGGCAAGGTGGCGTATGAAAGTGGCGCCACCATGGTCACCACCACGGCCGGCGACGCCCTGGCTCTGGGGCGCGGCGTGTGCCAGGACCACGCGCACCTGTTTTTGGCCTGCTGCCACGCCTGGGGCATCCCGGCCCGCTATGTGTCCGGCTACATCGATCCGGGCACGACGGGCCATGCGGCCAGCCATGCCTGGGTCGATGCGTGGACGGAAGACACGGATTTCGCGGGCTGGGTCAGCATCGACGTCACGCATGCGCGGCTGATGACGGATGCGTATTGCCGCCTGGCCATCGGGCGCGACTATGATTCGGCGGCGCCCGTGCGCGGCGTGCGCCAGGGTGGCGGCACGGAAACCCTGCACGTGGACGTGCAGATCGTGCCCGTCTAGTGGCAAGAATGAGGCTGGCCGGGCCTTGCCAGCAGGTGGCCCGGCCCGGCTGGTGTAGAATGCTCCCCCTTTTGACTTGATTTACGACGATGACTTATTGCATAGGCATGCGCCTCAACGAAGGCCTGGTCTTCCTGTCCGACTCCCGCACCAATGCCGGCGTGGACCAGGTGGGCACCTTCCGCAAGATGAGCGTGTTCGAGAACCCGGGCGACCGCATGCTGGTCCTGATGACGGCCGGCAACTTGTCGATCTCGCAAGCGATCCGCCAGATCGTCTCGGAACACGTGGATGCGGATGGACGCAGCATCTGGAACGTGGCCAGCATGTACGACGCGGCGCGCATCGTGGGTGACGCCGTGCGCACCGTGCACCTGCGCGAAGCGAAGGCCCTGGCCGACTGCGGCATCGATTTCAATGTCAGCATTATCCTGGGCGGCCAGATAGGCGCCGAGCGCTGCCGATTGTTCCAGGTGTATTCGGCCGGCAATTTCATCGAATCGCACGATGAAAACACGTACTTCCAGATCGGCGAAGCGAAGTATGGCAAGCCCATCATCGACAGGGTCATCAACCCGCATACGCGTCTCGATGAAGCGGCCAAGTGCGCGCTGATCTCCATGGATTCCACCTTGCGCTCGAACATTTCCGTCGGCTTGCCGCTCGATCTGCTCGTCTACGAGACGGGCAGCCTGGCCGTCACGCGCTTCGTCACCATCGATGAAAAGAACCAGTATTTCCGCATGATCCGCGACACCTGGGGCGAACAATTGAAACATGTGTTTGAAGGCATCGTCGATCCCGTGTGGAATGCGGCGCCGGAAACCACGACGAACGTGTTGTCGTCGGCCAACATGCACAGCAAGCCCGTGTGCGTGGCCATCCCCGAGCACGTGAGCCGCGGCGGCCTGACCGTGGCGCCCCTGCAATCCTTGGCGCAGCAGTTCAGCGACGACAAGCAGCATTGACCGGTGACGCCACCGCTGCGCAAGGCGCTGGACAAATCGCCTTGCACGTGCTTTTATGGCAATATGAGTTGACATTCAATCCAGATTGACCTGAAAGGCAGGTGGCGCATGGACTTGATCACTTCCGCCGTCGTGGCGGCCATCGAACATGGCGCGCCCGGCCACGCGCCTGAAGCCGTCGCCAGCCACTATGAACGGCTCAAGCTGGCCATCGCCAAGTTCGACAGCGCCGCCGCCATCCTGGCCGCCATCGCCGCGCTGGAGGCCGAGCCTGGCAATACTCAGCTGCAACTGGCACTGTCGGCCGCCCTGTCCACGGCAAACGTGCCGGACGACATGGAAACCCTGTTTGCCGCGCAAGGCTTGCTCGATGCGCTGCAGCGCCCGCCTTCACCTCTGCCTGAAGTGGCAACGGCGCCCGCCCCGGCCGACAAGAGCGCCGTCGTGTCGAACTATGCGGTGGTCAAAGTGTATTTCGCCACGGACCGCCAGCGCGACGTGGGCAAGCCGCCGGCGCAGCGCTTCAGCGGCGAACGCAACATCATGGGAGGCAATGGGCCGCTCAGCTATGGCAGCTGCGACATCAGCATCCCCCGCGACCACCGCATGGGCCAGCTGGAATCGCCATCGCTGTGGCGCCTGGAATTTCGCGACGACCCGGCCAAGCACGTGGTGCTGCTGTCGGCCGAGGTGCAGGACCGCGACAACTTCTTTGCAGCACTCAAAACGCAGATCCGCGCCTCGGCCGGCAAGAGCGCGTTTGTCTTTGTGCACGGCTACAATGTGAGTTTTGAGGATGCGGCGCGGCGCACGGGACAGATGGCCTACGACCTCGGCTTCGACGGCGCGCCCGTGTTCTACAGCTGGCCGTCGCATGGCGACCTGGCCGGCTACACCATCGATGAAAACAATATCGAATGGAGCACGCCCCACATCACGGCCTTTCTGGCCGACTTTCTCGCCAGCACGGAAGCGGCGCAAGTGTATCTGGTGGGCCACAGCATGGGCAGCCGCGGGCTGGCGCGGGCCGTGGCCGACTTGCTGGCCGCGCAGCCGCAGCTGGCGCAAAAGATCACGGAGCTCATCCTGTCCGCGCCCGATATCGACGCCGCCATCTTCAAGCATGATATCGCGCCAAAACTGGCCCACGCGCGCAATCCCGTCACTTTGTATGCCTCGTCGCAAGACCTGGCGCTGGCCGCCTCGAAAGCCGTGCACAGCTACCCGCGCGCGGGCGACAGCGGTGCCGGCATGCTGATCGTGGCGGGCGTGGAAACCATCGATGCCACCGGGGTCGACACGAGCTTCATGAAGCACTCGTACTTTGCGGAAAAGCGCTCGGCCCTGTCCGACATGTTTTATCTGATACGTAACCAGGCGCGCGCCGACCAGCGCTTTCTCGACCCCGTCGATACGGCCGCCGGCCGCTATTGGACGTTCAAACCATGACAGCGTTTCATCCGGTGCGGCACGCATGCTAAGATACGGCCCATAGGGTGGCAACGGGCACGGCGATGACGCCGCCAGCCGATCCCCCGCAAGCAGGCTTATCATGTTGACATCATCTTCTACACCGCACGCCGAATCGCTGATCCGCAACACCAACGCCCGCGTCACCAAGACGCGCGTGAAGGTGCTCGACTTTTTAATGGCGCAAAGCCGTTCGCTGACGCACCATGAAATCCAGCAAGCGTTGTCGCAGGACAGCGATATCGATTCCGTCACCCTGTACCGGGTGCTGGAATGGCTGACGGAAAATGAACTCGTGCACCGCATCGCGGGCACCGACCAGGTGTGGCGCTTCAGCGCGGGCGCCGGCCACCAGGCGCACGAACACGCGCATTTCCAGTGCACCAAGTGCGCCAACGTCACCTGCTTCAATGAAGTCAAGCTGCCGCCGCCCGTGCTCTTGCCGGAAGGTTTCAGCGGCGGCGAAGTCGATTATTTGATCAAGGGCCTGTGCCCGCGCTGCAAGTAATTTTCAAAAAGACATCACCTGAAGGTATCACTTGAGAAGCAACGCCAGGTGATGCTCGTCGTAAAACAAGTCGCCCACGCGCATCGAGCGCGGTTCCGTGCCATACGCGATAAATCCCAAGGATTCATACAGGCCCAAGGCGGCATTGTGTTCCGCATTCACGCTCAAATGCACTTGCATGATGGCGGGGTCCGTCTCGGCCTGTTCGATGCAGGCGTTGACGAGACGCCGCGCCACGCCTTTCCCCCGCTGAGGCGCATCGACGAAGACGCCCCACAGCAAGGCCTTGTGCCACAGCTGGCGCAACGGCTCGCGCCGCAAGCCGGCAAAACCGACCAGGCGCGCGCCATCGAAGGCGCCAAAGCCCCGTTGCAGGGCGCCGGCGATGCGCTGCGCGTGTTCTTCCGGCGTGCGCGCCAGTTCATCCTCGCGCGACGAGGAAAACGAGCTGGGCGAATCAAGGATGGCGCGCAGGCGCAGCGCGCAAAAGGCGGCGGTGTCGGCTGGCGTCAACAGGCGGATGACGATATCGAGTGCGGGCATGGGAGGACTCGGGAGTTTTTTCCCATTATACCCACACCCTTTCTCCATGCACGCACGCGGATGGCGAGAGTGGGCAAGCCCGCTTCCACGCTCATGCCGCCGCCGCAGTCGCGCAGCGGTCCAGGCCCCGGATCAGCATCTCCTGCGGCAAGTCGCGGCCGATGAAGATCATCTTGCTGGCGCGCGGCTCATCGTCGCGCCACGGCGCGCCCAGTTCCGAGCCCATCAGCATGTGCACGCCCTGGAACACGGCGCGGCATGGCAAGTCGGCCACGTACAAAATGCCCTTGTAGCGCATCAGCTGGCTGCCGAACAGCTGCACCACGGCATCAAGAAAGTTTTCCACCTGCAGCAAATCGAGGGGCCGGGACTGGTGGTAGACGAACGATTGCACGCCGTCACCATGGCGGTGACCCAATTCCCCGAGGAAATCCGGCTCCAGTTCGACGATGGAGTTCACATTGAAACCGCGGATGTTCAGGATGTCGCGCAGCGGCACATTGCCGAAGCGTACTTTCTGTATGCCGGCGCGGCCATTGATGGCGACCAGCCGCTGGCGCAGCGCGGCCAGCGCGTCCTTGCCGACCAGGTCCGTCTTCGACAGCAGGATGCGGTCGGCAAAGCCCACCTGCTCCTGCGCTTCCCTGTGCGCCGTCAATTGCTGCTGCGCATGGCGCGCATCGACCACGGTTAATATCGCGTCGAGCAGGTAGTACTCGCTGACGGACGGTTCCGCAAAAAAGGTTTGCGCCACGGGCCCCGGCGCGGCCAGGCCCGTCGTTTCGATGATCACGTGGTCAAACGCGATCGTCCCCGCCGCGCGTTTCGCGTGCAGCTCGCCCAGGATGCGGATCAAGTCGCCGCGCACGCTGCAGCAGATGCAGCCATTGTTCATTTCCACGATCTGCTCGTCGCTGTCCTGCACCAGCAAGCCATGATCGATGCTTTCGGCGGCGAATTCATTTTCGATCACGGCGATGCGCACGCCGTGATCGCCCTGCAATATGCGCTTGAGCAAGGTGGTTTTCCCGCTGCCGAGAAAACCCGTGATGATGGTGACGGGGATCAGTTCTGTCATGGCGTATTCCTGTTCAAGGTTAGTCTTCGAGTTCTTCCATGCGCTGCCATTCGGGAAACGGGTCGGGCAGCTGGCGCCAGGCGGCCATGCCCTGGCGCGTTTCTGTATAGTTCAATTGACATTTTTTCAAGTCCGCCTCGATGGCGGCCTGGTTCATGTCCTGGCCAATGAAGACGAGCTCTTGGTAGCGGTCGCCATATGTTTCGCTCCAGCCCGCCTTGACTTCCGCCAGCGAGGCGGCATCCGTGGGCCAGCGGTCCTTCGGCACGGACGCCCACCACAGACCCACGGGTTCGATATTCATCAGCTTGCCAGCGCCGGACAGGCTGGCTACCCATTCGGGGCGGCTGGCCAGCCAGAAATATCCCTTGCTGCGCACCACGCCGGGAATCGGCTGCGAAATATAGTCATGCAGGCGCTGCGCGTGGAACGGTTCCCTGGCCCGGTAGACGAAGCTGCTGATGCCATACGTTTCCGTTTCCGGCGTGTGCACACCGGCCAGCTCCCGGGCCCAGCCCGGCATGGCGGCCGCCTGCTCCAGGTCGAACAAGTGCGTGCCCAGGATGGCATCGAGCGGCACGATGGACTGGTTGGTTTCGATGATGCGCGCGCCGGGATTGAGAGCTTTTAAAACGGCCAGCACGCGCAGGCGCTCGTCCGCCGCCACCATATCGACCTTGTTGAGGACGATGACATTGGCAAACTCGATCTGTTCCGTCAGCAAATTGGCCAGCTGGCGCTCGTCGCCCTCGCCCGCCGTTTCGCCCCGCTGCTCCAGGCTGTCTTCGCTATGAAAGTCCGCCAGCAGGTTGGCGCAGTCGACGACGGTGACCATGCAGTCGATGCGCGCCACGTCATTCAGGCTGTCGCCGTGCTCGTCCTCGAAGTCGAAGGTGGCGGCCACGGGCATCGGCTCGCCCACGCCCGTCGATTCGATCAATAAGTAATCGAAGCGGTCCTCCGCCGCCAGGCGCCGCACTTCCAGCAGCAAATCGTCGCGCAAGGTGCAGCAGATGCAGCCGTTCGACATTTCCACGAGTTTTTCTTCCGTGCGCGACAGGGCCGCGCCGGCCGCTTCGGCGCTGTCTTTCACCAGCGAGGCGTCGATATTGACTTCGCTCATGTCGTTGACGATGACGGCCACGCGCTTGCCTTCGCGGTTGCGCAGTATGTGGTTGAGCAAGGTGGTCTTGCCGGCGCCGAGAAAGCCGGACAGGACGGTGACGGGGAGTTTGCGCTGGGGCATGGGGATTCCTTGGGCTGGCTGAGTTGCTGAGTTGGCGATGGTGGCATTACTGCAAGCGAATTGCGTTTTCGAATTATAATGCAACTTAATTGCATTTGTGTGGCGATCTTTGCCTGCCACCGTGAAAAAGAGGAATCCATGCGCTACCAGCAGGATCAGGATCCCGGCACTCGACGTGCTAGAGTGCGAGCTCGTCGGTGATGACATCGAAGTAAGCGCATGGCGGCTGAACTGTTGTCGACAGCCCCTGGATGATGCGATGAAGACTGGTTCTGCCCCTCGTGCAGACAGACAGCCGTGCTTCTCAGCCGCGCGGCCGCGCGAGCATCACATCGGCTGGCTGCGATTTTATTAGCCCTTAGCAAGCCGCTCTTAAATATTTTATTCTCGCCTGGCCCAATGAAAAAAATACTGATAATAAGCCTGCTCGCTCTCGTCTCCATATATGCTTTTAAGCAAATGATTTACAACCCGCATATATGGAAGCAAACCATTAACAGCCCTGAGCATAAATTGCAAATTGGAAGTTTTATTTTCAACAAAAGAACAGGGGTTAATGGTGGAAGCCAAAGCATTCAAACGGATTATTACATTTTCAAAGTAATAGAGATCAATGGCGATCATGTTCGGCTTTCTGTTATCAGGCAATTGTCGGAAAATAACACAATTTCACAATCCGACTTCTCGACCACAAAAGAGAATTTTGAGTATTTAAAAAAACATATCAATGAAATTACAATTACAGGAATATTGACAAAAGACTTATTCGCGGGAGATTATGAGCTATATACCGTGAATGATTATTTGCTAAAGAAGTATCCTGCATTGAAAAAATCAAGGTATTACTTCGAAGACATCCCTGAAGACATGAAAAATTTGCCGTTACCGACAGATAATAACAAACTACAGGATTATTTTAGTGGAATCTATTCCAAAAAAGAAATTATTGAAAATGGCAAGCTTGTTCTCTGGGTTTTAAATAATAGCAACAATCCTGAATTAGCCAGAAACTCATCAGAAAATATAGATTTGATACAAAATTAGAGTGTTGGCGCACCTAATCAATTGTGCTTGCATGGCGCGTGAAGATACTCCATCTTGCCACAGTTCAATTTTCACAATCACCAAGGAATCGATGTTCTTACGTAACTCCACAAGGCTGCTTGCCTTACTTGTTTTGATGATGGGCAGTGCCATTGCCGCAGACATAAAAAAGCCGATCCAGCACTATCTTTACTTTAATCACCGTGAACTGAACGGGGAAAACATCACCTCGGATAAAGCGTTAAGAGATCCCCGCTTCAGCGGCGCGCAAATCGTGTACACATGGCGCAGCCTGGAGCCGGAACAGGACCGTTACGATTTTGCGGCGATCCGCCACGACATCGCCTATCTCGATTCAATCGGGAAAAAACTGTGGATACAACTGCAGGAAAAATCCTTCACGCCGCGCCATAATGTGCCGGCCTATTTACTCAGTGATCCTCGCTACCAGGGCGGCATCATCAAGCAAAGCATGCTTTCCGCACCAGAACGCGACCCGCATAAAGCGGTGACGGATGATGAATACGGCTGGTCGCCGAAAATGTGGGAAGTACCGGTACGCGAGCGTTATCAACGCTTGATCCAGGCGCTGGGCAAGGAATTTGACGGGAAAATCGAGGGCATCAATTTCAGCGAAAGCTCGATCGACATTGGCGTGGAGGACAGCAAGGGAAATACGACGTTCCCCGATGATTTCAAGCCGCAACACTATGTCGATGCCATCAAGGAAAACATGCGGGTACTGGCCGCTGCTTTTCCCCACACCACCACCATGGTGTATTTAAACTTTCTGCCCGGTGAATGGCTGCCGTGGAACGACAAGGGCTATATGCGCAGCGTGTTTGCGCAAGCGCAAACGCTGCAGATGGGCGTGGGCGGTCCCGACCTGATGCCGTATCGGAAAAGCCATATGGGCCAGAGTTACGGTTTTATCAAAGACTACCCTGCGAATTTGGTCAAGGGCATGGCCGTACAGGACGGCAACCTGCGCCAGATCAATCCCCGTACCAAGAAAAAAAATTCAGTGGAAGATTTGCTCGATTTTGCCCGCAATTACCTGGGCCTGGACTATATTTTCTGGGTAGAAGACGAGCCTTACTTCAGCAATGAAGTGCTGAAAAAACTGCCGGCGCATTGACAGGCAGTCGCACCATCGCGCGGCAGCGTGCATCCATGCGCCCTGCACGGCTGTCATCGCCGCGTCATATGGCGGCGTTACAGTCGCGTCCTTTGAATCTTTCCGAGGGCGGTAATGAAAACAAATTGGGTCATGCTGGCGGCGCTGGCAAGTGCGGGTCTCGTCGGTTGCAACGGCAGTTCAAACACGGCGCAAGTCATTCCCGAAGGCACGACGGTCACGGTGGCCTTGCTGGAAACCACCGATATCCACTCGAACGTGCTGAGCTATAACTATTACGCGCTGGCCGAAGACACCAGCCTGGGCCTGGAGCGCACCTCCACACTGATCCAGGCGGCGCGCGCGGAAAACCCGAACAATGTGTTGCTCGACGATGGCGACGTCATCCAGGGCACCCTGCTCGCCGATTTACAAGCCGTGGCCGCGCCCGTGCCCTGCTCCGGCACGCTGGCCGTGCACAAGGCCATGAACGCGCTGAAATATGATGCGGGCGGCATGGGTAACCACGAATTCAACTATGGCTTGCCTTACCTGAGCCAGATCACCAACACGGATTTCGGCATTCCCGGCGTGGCCAAGCCGACGGGTACGTGCGGCGCGCCCGCCTTCCCTTCCGTGCTGAGCAATGTCGTCGGCGTGTCCAGCGGCAAGCCCATCTTCCAGCCCTACACCGTGCTGCCCCGCGATTTCGCCGCCACGGCGCCCGACGGCAGCAAGCTGACGGTAAAAATCAATGTGGGCGTGCTGAGCTTTGTGCCGCCGCAAATCCTCGAATGGGATCAAAAAGTGCTCGCTGGCAAGGTCAGCGTGACGGGCGTGCAGGAAGCGGCCAAGCAATATGTGCCGGAATTGCGCAACAAGGGCGCCGACCTCGTCGTGGCCCTGTCGCATGGCGGCCTGGACACGAGCGCCTACAGCCCGAAGATGGAAAACGGCAGCTATCACCTGACCAGCACGGGCATCGATGCCCTGATGATCGGCCATTCGCACTTGATCTTCCCGAAAGGCAAGGAAGAAGGCGCGGCCGCGCTGGACGCCTCGTTTGCCGCCTTCCCCGCCAGCGCGAAGATCGACGCCGTCAACGGCTTCGTGAACGGCGTGCCGACCGTCATGGCGCAAAGCTGGGGCCGCCGCCTGGGCATCATCAAGCTGACGATGGTCTATCAGGGCGGTAAATGGGTGGTGCAGCCGGCCAAGACCACGGTGGAATCGCGTGGCTTCAAGTACACGGATGGCAAGACCCTCGTGAAAGCCGACCCGGCCATCGCACCGCTGGTGGCCACCGAGCACGCGGCCACCATCGCCTACGCCAGGCAGCCGCTGGGCATCAGCACGGATTTCGAAATGTCGGCGTACTTTGCGCTGGTGGGCGACGTCAGCGCCATCCAGCTGGTCAACCAGGCGCAGCTCGACTACGTGAAGAATTTCATCGCCACCAGCACGGATGCCACCTTGTCCAGCTACAAGAACATCCCCGTCATCTCGTGCAGCGCGCCATTCAAGGCCGGCCGCAACGGGCCGTCCGATTTCACGGACGTGGCGTCCGGCGCCTCGCCAGCCGCACCGATCGGCTTGCAAGTGCGCAATCCGGGCGACTTGTATTTATATAGCAACAACAACCTGCAAGCTGTGAAAATCAAGGGCGCGGACTTGAAGGCGTGGCTGGAAACGTCGGCCAAGCAATTCAACCAGATCAACCCGGCCAGTACTGCCGAGCAAGACCTTGTGCCGTCGTATGGCACGATTTATAACTACGACGTGTTCTATGCGGAAAACAATGCGCTCACGTACCAGATCGACGTGACGAAAAAGCCGGGCAGCCGCATCGTCAACCTCACGTACAAGGGCGCGGCGGTCGCCGATGGCGATGATTTCATCGTCGCCACCAACGACTACCGCGCCGGTGGCGGCGGCGCCGTGCCGGGCATCGATGGCAGCAAGACCATCATCAAGTCGCCCGATGCGAACCAGGCCGTGGTCAGCAACTACCTGGCATCGCTGAGCACCAAGGGCGGCAAGGTGACCCTGGCGGCGAATGGCAGCGCGCGCAGCTGGAGCTTCGTCAAGATGGCCACGGCCGGTCCAGTGATCCTGCGCTCGGCACCCGGTCACCTGGCGCTGGCGCAAGGCAGCGGCATCGCCAACGTGGCGGCCGAAGGCGGACTCGACGCCAGCGGTTTCGCCAAGTACCGCATCGACCTGAGCAAATAAGGTCCATGGGCCGGAACTGCCGCAGTTCCGGCCCCTCATTCTGCAAGGTGATCCAGATGAAACACGCACTTTCCCTCCCCTCCGTCGTGCTGGCCGCCGTCCTGGCCGCCTGCCAGGCATCGCCGCCGCCTACGCCGGCCGAAATCGAAGCGGTCGCCATGCACGCGCGCCAGGCGGGCGACCAGCAAGCCGAGCGCAAGGTACGCAGCTGGGCCGGCAAGGACATGCCCGTCGCCGAGCGCGAACTGGCACTGATTTACCTGGCCCGGCCGGAACGCCGCGCCGAAGCGCTGAGTCTGTTTGAACAGGCGGCCCGCGCCGGCGATACGGAAGCGGCCTTCGAACTGGGCCAGATGCTGCGCGCGGCCACGCCCGGCCAGGCTTGGCTGTGGTACCGGCAAGCGGCGCTGCAAGGGCATGCCAAGGCGGCATTGATGCTGGGCCTGCTGGCAGCCAACGGCGAAGGCGTGCCGCAAGATCCCGTCATAGCGGCACGCTGGCTGGACAAGTCGAGCGAACTGGGTAATCCACATGCCATGTTCCTGCTGTACAACGCCTACCGTGAAGGCCGCGGCGTGCCGCGCGACCTGGTCAAGGGCCATGCACTGCTGGAAGAAGCGGCCCACCATGAGTACCCGCCCGCCCTCCAGGAACTGGCCATGACGGTGCAGGCCGACGACGCCCTGCGCGCGCGCCACCTGATGAAGGAAGCGACGGAGCACCGGCACAATAACTGGAACAAGTTTTAAGCCAAGTCGCTAGCGCGCCAGAAAATCACGCTGCGCTTTGCGCTCGGTCAATCGTGTTGGACTAGACATTGCCGAGAGGCTATGATGGACCCGCTGCATCCCCGGACGCGGCGGGGCTGTCGCCAGCCTCGAAATCGCACACTGAATTTGCTTTTTAGAAATTTGTTACTCTGGACCAGCCTCGGTGAGCGTGTCGCAATGCTCAGCCCAGCCAGTGTTTGGGTAGGCCCTGGCTCGTCCGTCGACCTCCCTATAAAGAAAGAGTCCAATGAAAAAGCTGACCACCGCCTTTGGCGCGCCTGTCGTCGACAACCAGAACATCCAGACGGCCGGCCCACGCGGCCCTGCCCTGCTGCAAGATGTATGGTTCCTGGAAAAGCTGGCCCACTTCGACCGCGAAGTCATCCCCGAGCGCCGCATGCATGCCAAGGGTTCCGGCGCGCACGGCACGTTTACCGTCACGCACGACATCACGCGCTACACGCGGGCGAAAATCTTTGGCGCAGTGGGCAAGCAAACGCCGATGTTCGCGCGCTTTTCCACGGTGGCCGGCGAACGGGGCGCGGCGGACGCGGAACGCGATATCCGCGGCTTCGCCCTGAAATTCTACACGGAAGAAGGCAACTGGGACCTGGTCGGCAACAACACGCCCGTGTTCTTCATGCGCGACCCGCTGAAATTCCCCGATCTGAACCACGCCATCAAGCGCGACCCGCGCACGGGTTTACGCAGCGCCAACAGCAACTGGGACTTCTGGACCTCGCTGCCGGAAGCGCTGCACCAGGTGACGGTGGTGATGAGCGACCGGGGCTTGCCGCGCAGCTTCCGCCACATGCACGGCTTCGGCAGCCATACCTTCAGCTTCCTGAATGCGCAAAACGAGCGTTTCTGGGTCAAGTTCACGTTTAAAACCCAGCAAGGGATTGAAAACCTGACGGACGCGGAAGCCGAGGAGCTGGTGGGCAAGGACCGCGAAAGCTCGCACCGCGACCTGTACGACAGCATCGAAAACAAGGATTTCCCCCGCTGGACGCTGTACGTGCAGATCATGCCGGAAAAAGAGGCAGGCACGTATCACCTGAACCCGTTCGACCTGTCGAAAGTGTGGCCGCACGGCGACTATCCGCTGATCGAGGTGGGCGTGCTGGAACTGAACCGCAATGCCGACAACCACTTTGCCGAAGTGGAACAGGCGGCCTTCAACCCGGCCAACGTGGTGCCCGGCATCAGTTTTTCGCCGGACAAGATGCTGCAAGGCCGCTTGTTTTCGTATGGCGACGCGCAGCGCTACCGCCTCGGCGTCAACCACAGCCATATCCCCGTCAACGCGCCGAAGTGCCCGTTCCACAGCTATCACCGCGACGGCCAGATGCGCGTCGACGGCAACCAGGGCGGGACTCTGGGCTATGAACCGAACAGCGAGCAGGAATGGGCCGAGCAGCCCGATTTCCGCGAACCTCCACTGAGCATCGAGGGCGCGGCCGACCACTGGAACCACAGGGTCGACGAGGATTACTATTCGCAGCCGCGCGCCCTGTTCCGCCTGATGACTGCGGCACAGCAGCAAGCCTTGTTCGACAACACGGCGCGCGCCATCTCGGGTGCCTCGGAGCAAGTCAAGCAACGCCACATCGGCAACTGCACCCTGTGCGACCCCGCGTATGGCGCGGGCGTGGCCGAAGCGATAGCCCGCCTGAGCAAATAGCGTAAGTGCAAGCCTGGCAAGGAAGGCCCGCATGCGGGCTTTTCTTGCTTTGCATCTACGCCACCCCTACCAGCGCTGGATATCGATCTGGCCCGTGATGCTCGTTTCCACCGGATAGCCATCGACCTGCGACGGCACGCGCCGCTTGACGGACGCATCGCGCAAATACACGACGAGGGCTTCGCCGCCGATGGCGGTCTGCCCCAGGCTGACGCCTTCGACGCCATCGATCGCCATCAGGGCCCGCTCGTTGCGCCGCTTTGCCGCTTCCAGCCGGCCGGGCGGCGGTGCGGCATGCGCGAAGCCCGCCACCGCGTGGCCACTGGCCTCGTCCGGCATATACGGCATGGCCGCATCCTCGAAGACGGCATAAGGCGCTGTTACAAATTTACTGTTTGACATGACACATCCTCCTGATGCTGCCCATGGCACGCGTGGAACAAGGAGGCACGGCAGCGCCTCTTGCCCGCCAGGCCATGCATGGCAGCCACACCTGACCCTATCATCATCGTGCAAAAAGTGGCGCAGTGCAAGCAAGCATCACGCCGCCGCGCCGTTTTCTGTGACCGTGCTCAAGTGTACAAATTAATGTCGAGCGCCACCACCACCCTGCGCATCTGGTTGGCAAACGTGATATTGCCGCCGCCGGCAAACAGCAGGCCGACGGGATTGCGCTGCTGGTTCCAGGTCCAGATGGACGAGCCGGAATCGCCGCCCGCGCTGAACGCTCCGCTGACGCCCGTGATGGCGATCTGATCCTGGAACAGTGCGATCCTGCCGCCGCCATAATTGACGTTGATGGTGGCGCCCAGGCCCGTGATGCGGCCCTGCGTCAATTGCGTCGTGCGCCCGGATTTGCCGACCAGCATGCCCAGCGCGGGCGCCACCAGCGCATTGCTGATGCGGAAGTACGCTGGCACGCCGCCGCTCAGGTAGACCAGTTCGGGACGCACGCGGTCTGGCCAGGCCCAGCCGGTGGCGCAATCGACGAAGTTGACGCCGCCGCCGAAATTGATGGGCACGAAGCGCTCGAGCACGGCCACCTGGTCTTGCGGACAGCGCCCGCCATCGATGGGGCCAGGCTGCACGATGCAGTCGTTGAACACGCCGCCGTTGGAATTGGCCAGCACATGATTATTGCTAAGAATCATCAAACGGCTGTTGCGCGGCGCGCTGCGCCCCACGGCCAGGCAGCCGATGGTGCCGGCCGTGATGCGGAAATGCCCGACCGACACGCCGCCCGGCGCCGGACGCAAGCGGAAACGGTGCGGTTGCGCGTCGATCACGCCCGTGACGACGATATTCACGGGCACCCGGTCGCTGGCCACGGCGCGCACGCCCATGGCCCCCACGATGGCGGCCTTGGCGCGATCGACGGACGTCGGTTCGGCCACGTACAGGGTCAGGGCCGGCAAGCCCGGTTCGCCGGACGAGCTGTCGCTGGCGCCCTCGCCCAGGCCGATGGACACGCCCTGGATATTGCCGCCGTCGCTGAAGGCATCGGCGGCGCGCACGCCGGCCGCCTGAGCCAGGCCCTGGCGCATGCCGTCTTCGATGCTGCGCTTGATTTCCAGCAATTCCATGCTGACGCCGCTCAAGGCGTCGGGCACGTCCGCGACGGACGCGCTCTCGATCATATTGTCGTCTGCGCCGGGAGCGGCGAATTGGCCGATGGCCTCTTCATCGTCCGCGCTTTGCCCCCTGCCGCTGCTGCCGGGCGGGGTGCTGAAACCGTTCTCATTGCCGATCATCATGTTCTCCTCGTGGGTCGCTCTGAATATCCAGTGTGGACGGGCCGCGCCGGCCGGTATTGATCTGGATTGAACTGCGCAGGCGTGTGGCTGCGCTGCGCCAAAGGGGCCAAAGGAGGGCAAAAATAGTTCCCTCGTCAAGGTTGAGCGAGATCAGGCGTGCGGGCAGAGGCGCCGCCGTATACTGGATCGACAGGCTGGAACCGGGCCTGCGCCACGGCAGCAACGCTAGCAACGGCAGCAACGGTATGAATGGGGAAACAATGACGAGCCCTGGTATGACACGCCACGACGACGCGCCTGCGGGCGAGCAAGCAGGCCAGCATGCCGGTTTTGTCCACGGCATGGCGGCCTGGGCGGAAAAACACCGCATCAGTCCCTGGCGCGGCAGTTTTGCCGAGTTTATCGAGCAAATCCTGCCCGGCCGCGCGGCCCTGCTGACGCGCAGCGCGCACCAGTACCTGTGGGACATGATGCGCTGGAACGGCCAGACCGATGACAGCGGGCGCTTCCGCTGCCGCCTGTTCGACGACGAGCTGTTCGGCATCGACGAGGCGATCGACCGGGTCGCCGCCTACTTCAAGGCGGCGGCCGCCGGCTCCGAGGTGGGCCGGCGCATGCTTCTGCTGCTGGGCCCGCCATCGGGCGGCAAGTCGACCCTGGTGATCCTGCTCAAGCGGGGGCTGGAAGAATACAGCCACAGCAGCGAAGGCGCCTTGTACGGCATCGCCGGCTGTCCCGTGCACGAATCGCCGCTGCACCTGGTGCCGTACAGCATGCGAGCCGACTTTCGCGCCAGCTATGACGCCGAGCTGCATGGCGAGCTGTGTCCCCATTGCCGCGCCCGCCTGGAAGAACAGTACGCGGGCGATTTCCTGCGCATGCCCGTCGAACGCATCCACCTGTCCGAGGCGGGCCGCTGCGGCATCGGCACGTATGCGCCGCACGACCCCACCACGGCCGACCTGGCCGACCTGGTCGGTTCCGTCGACCTGTCGAAAGTGGCGCAGTACGGCGACGAAGGCGATCCGCGCGCCTGGTCCTGGTCCGGCGCCGTGTATGCGGCCAGCCGCGGCATGCTGGAAATGATCGAAATCCTCAAGGTCAAGCGCGAATTCCTGTATTTACTACTCACCCTGACGCAGGAAAAGAATGTCAAGGTGTCGCGCTTCCCCCTGATTTACCTCGACGAAACCATCCTCGCGCACACGAATCTGGCCGAGTTTCGCAAATTCCTGCAAGAAAGTGAAAACGAGGCACTGCTCGACCGCATGGTCATCGTGCAAGTGCCATATACACTCAATTACCGCGAAGAAGCGCGCATTTACCGCAAGCTGATCCTGGCGGCCACGCCCGCCTTCCGCGACGTGCACCTCGATCCGCACGTGCTGCATGCGGCGGCCGTGTTCGCCATCCTCAGCCGCCTGCCCGAAGGCGAGGCCAAGGAAGCCGAGCTGGTCAAGAAGCTGCGCGTGTATGCGGACGAAGACGTCGACGACTTGCAGCATGCCGACATCCGCCGCTTGCGCGAGCGCGACAAGGCGCCCGACGAAGGCTTGTCGGGCGTGTCGCCCCGTTTCGTCATCAATGCCCTGTCGCACGCCATCATTTCCGCCCAGCGCAACAGTCTCTCCACCATGGACGTGCTGCTGGCCCTGAAGGATGGCATCGAAAGCGATGCGCGCATCGAACCGAGGCGCAAGCGCCAGTGGGTCGATTACCTGGTGCTCACGCGCAAGGATTTCTATAACCGCTGGGTCAAGGCCGATGTGCACAAGGCCTTGTTCGTGTCGTTCGAGCAAGAAGCGCAGGACTTGCTGAACAAATATCTCGATGAAGTCGAAGCCATGCTCGACAACCGCCAGATCCGCGACCCCATCACCAGTGAAGAGCGCCGTCCCGACGAGCGCTTCCTGCGCGCCGTGGAAGAAAAAATCCATATCAGCGACGCGGGCAAGCAGTCGTTCCGCCAGGAAGTGGTGCGCAAGGCCATGAGCGCCTTCAAGCGGGGCGAGCCCTTTGGCCTGGGTAGCCACGCGCAATTGCACGATGCCATCCAGCAATATCTGTTCGAGCAACGGCGCGACGTGCTGCGCCTGGTCGGTTCGGCCAAGCGCCCCGACGATGACGTGCGGGCCAGGATCTCCGCCGTCGAGCAGCGCCTGGTGGACGAATACGGCTATGACGCCCATAGCGCGCGCGAAGCGCTCAACTACGTGACCACCTTGCTGGCGCAGGAATAACCATGGCCGCCACGACTTCGCCAGTGTCCACCGCGCCTGCCCTGGCCCGGCCCTGGTACGGCTTGTTCTCGCGCGGCGCGCGCGACTGGCTGCGCCACAACCAGAAAGTACGCGACGCCGTGCAGGCGCACTTGCCCGAGCTGATCGCCACGCCTGACCTGATCGGCGGACCGCAGCAGCGCACGGTGCAAGTGCCCATGCGCCTGCTCGAACACGCGCGTTTCCGCCTGGCGCCCGCGCGCAACAGCGTGGGCGCGGGCGCGGGCCAGGGTGACGGCCAGCCCGGCGATATCCTGCGCGCGGCCCATCCCGCCGCCACGGGCGGTGCCGGAAGGCCAGGCGAAGGCGGCGATGGCGAGGGGACGGTGCGCCTGCTGCTGGAGTTTCCCATCGACGACATCCTCGACTGGCTGTGGGACGCCTTCGAGTTGCCGCACCTGAAGCCGCGCCACCTGGGCGCGATCGACGACGTGCGGCTGGTCCGCAGCGGTCTGGACCGGCATGGCGCCCGCTCGCGCCTGGACCGGCGCCGCACCGTCAAGGAAGCGATCAAGCGGCGTGCCCTGCAAGCGCAGCCCGTGCCCTTCACCAATGATGACTTGCGTTACCGCCAGGTGCTGGCCCAGCCCCGGCCCAGCACGAATGCCGTCGTGTTTTTCGTGCTGGACGTGTCGGCCAGCATGGCGCAAGCCGAGCGCAAATTGGCCAAATCCTTCTTTTTCTTTGCCTTGCAGGGCTTGCGGCGCAGGTATGCGCGCGTGGAAACGCGCTTCATCGCCCATACGACGCGGGCCTGGGAATTTTCCGAAGCCGAATTCTTCCAGGTCAATGGCATGGGCGGCACCATGGCGTCCACCGCCTTTCGCCTGAGCCGCGAACTGCTGCAGGAACATTATGCGCCGGGGCGCTACAACACCTATCTGTTCTATGCCTCCGATGGCGAAAATTTCAGCGAAGACCGGGCGGCCGCCAGCCTGGCCTTGGGCGAACTGGCCGCCTTGCTCAACTATATGGGCTATGTGGAAACCTTGCCCGGCGTGCCACGCAGCCTGGAAACGGAAATGCACAGCCTGTGCGCCGAGCAGGAACGGCGGGGCTTGCCCTTGCACAGCAGCATCCTCAGCAAGCCTGACGATGTGTGGGAAGCCATCCGCACCTTTTTCCAGCACGAGGCGGCGGACACGGAGGAAGCGTCATGACGCGGCCTGACGCCCGGAACCAAAGCGGTGCGCCAGACCAGGCCGACCAGGCCGCTTCCATGGGCCTGGACGGCTACGCGGCGCGCATCGAAGCGCTGGCGCGCGAGCTGGGCCTGGCATTTGCGCCCGTCGAGTTCGAGCTGGTGCCGGACAACTTCATGAACGAGATCGCCATCTATGGCTTGCCCGTGCGCATGCGTCACTGGTCGTTCGGCGTGCGCTACATCCACCAGCTCGTCCATCAGAAGATGGGCAACTCGCACATTTTCGAAGTCATGTTTCCCGGCGACCCTTGCCATGCCTACATGGCGGAACACAATTCCGTGGCCGAAAACACCCTCGTCACGGCGCATGTGCTCGGTCACGCCGATTTTGCCAGCCGTAATGCCCTGTTCCTGCGCTTCGGCGCCATGGCGGGCCAGCACATCCTGCAACAAAGCGCGGCGCGGGCGCAGCGTCTGGAAATAGCGCTGCAACGCCACGGGCAAGAGCAGGTGGAAGCCGTGCTCGACGCGGCACTGGCGCTGGAACAGCATGTGGACATCCATGCCGAGCTGCACCGCCCGCCCTATGCCGCGGCATCGGGGCCAGCCGGCGTCGCGGGCACGCCAGCTGGACCCGATGCCGCCGCAGACGACGCGTTTGACCGGCGTTACCGGCGCTTGCCCGGTGAGGCAGCCACGCTGGCGGCGCGCGAAGCGGCACGGGCACGCGTGACGCAGCGCCCGCTCGTGCCGCCGCAAGCCGAATACGATTTACTATGGTTTATCGCGCAACATGGGCCGGAACTGGCCGACTGGGAACGCGACATTTTCCTGGCCGTGCGCGAAGAGTCGTTTTACTTCTATCCCGTGTACGCCTGCCAGATCATGAACGAAGGCTGGGCCTCGTACTGGCATGCGCGCTTGCTGCGCGAAGCCGACTTCCTGCCCCCCGCATTGTATCTGGCCGCCATCAAGTCGCATTCGGACGTGGTGCGCCCTTACGCGGGCGAGCACCAGCAGGCGCTGGCCGTCAATCCCTATCACCTGGGCTTTTGCATGTGGGAGCACATCATCGAGCGCGAAGGACTGGCGCGGGCGCGCCAGATTTGCCGCGACGACGATGACTGCAGTTTCATCCGCAACTATCTGGACGGGGAACTGGCTGATCGCCTGGGCCTGTTCGTGCATGAAAGCCGCCGCGACGGCGAAACGCGCCTGGCCAGCCGCGACTTGCGGGCCATCCGCGAAGCCATCCTGGCACCCAAATACAACTATGGCGCGCCGTGCATCGCCGTCACCCTGCTCAACGACGACGGCAGCCTGGTGCTGCGCCACGATCACCAGCGCGACGGGCGCGGCCTCGACCTGGAGCGGGCGGAACAGGTGCTGGCGTACATCGCCCGCATCTGGCGCCGCCCCGTCACCCTGCATACGGCCGATTTCCGCGGCACGCCCCGTGTCCTGCACAGCAAGAGCGACGGCGTGCCCGAACCGCCCAAGCCACCAGCATCGCCAGCACCGACAGCGGCACCCGTGCAGCGTTAAACGGCACACCTGGCGCGGGCCCTGTGCGGTATCGATGCAGGCATTGCGCAGCATCGACGCCGGCCGCCAATGCGGGCACCTGGCAGGCTCCTCATGCGGACATCATGCGCAGCTGATGCGTACTTGAGGTGCACTTGATGTGCACTGAATACGCACTGAATACGCATTTGATACGCATTTGATACGCATTTTGATGTGTATCTGATGTGTATCTGATCCGCGCCCTCACGCCAGGCCCGTTTGCTCCACATACCAGGCGATGGTGTGCCGCAAGCCTTGCGCCAGGTCGTGCGTGGGCACATAACCGAGCAAGCGGGCCGCCTTGGTGATGTCCGCCTGCGAATGGCGCACGTCGCCGGCGCGAAATTCGCCATATTCGGGTGCCAATGCCACGTGCCGCGGGCGGGCGGCCAGCAGCATCTGCTGTATCGTGGCATGCAATTGGGTCAGGCTGGTGCGGGCGTTGACGGCCACGTTGTAGACCTGGTTGACGGCTGCCGGGTCGGCGCGCGTGGCGGCGAGGATATTCGCTTGCACGGCATTGTGCACAAAGCAGAAGTCGCGGCTGGTGGCGCCGTCGCCATGGATGTGCACGGCCTGGCCGTCCAGCATGGCGGTGATCCAGCGGGGAATGACGGCCGCGTAGGCGCCCAGCGGGTCTTGCCTGGGGCCGAAGACATTGAAATAGCGCAGCCCCACCGTCTGCATGGCGTAGCAGCGCGCGTACACCTGCGCGTACAGTTCATTGACATATTTACTCAAGGCATACGGCGACAGGGGCGCGCCGATATGCTGTTCCACTTTCGGCAAGGACGGATGGTCGCCATAGGTGGCGCTGGACGCGGCATACACGAAGCGCCGCACGCCCGCGTCGCGCGCGGCGGCCAGCATGTTCAGGAAGCCGCTGACATTGACGGCGTGGCACAGCAGCGGGTCTTCCAGCGAACGCGAGACGGAACCGAGCGCCGCCTGGTGCAGCACAAAATCGACGGCGACGGGGCCGCCCGGATCGGCACTGCCGTGCTCGCTCAAGCCGCCGCCGCCCCCATCTGCCTTGCCGTCGCCACTGCCGGCGGCCGGCGCTGGCGCGCCGCACGCGCGCGCACACGCCTGCGGGTCGCGGATATCGCCTTCGATGAAGGTGAAGCGCCGCCACGCCGCTTCGCCCACGCTGGCGCGTACTTGCTCCAGATTATGGCGGTGGCCCGTCATGAAATTGTCCAGGCCGCGCACTTCCTGGCCCAGCCGCAGCAAGGTTTCCAGCAGGTGCGAGCCGATGAAGCCGGCCACGCCCGTCACCAGCCAGCGGCGCGGCGTTTGCGCCAGCTGCGCGCAGGCCTGGGCATACGCGCTATCGCCGCCGGCCGGATCGAGGGTATCGGCCGCCATCACAGCCGCCACACGTGCAGGCCGCCGTCTTCCAGCGGGTGGGGGTCGAAATGCGACTTGATGTCGATGAAGCAGCCGTTTTCCAGCACCTTGGCCTGGAAGTCAGCCAGCGGACGGGCCAGCAAGGCCTGGTGCGAGACGGCGCTGATGATGGCCTCGGCCCGCGGCAGCTGTTCCCAGCTTTCCAGGCTCAAACCATACTCTTCCAGCGCTTCGCGGCCATCGGCGACGGGGTCGTGCACATGCACCTGCACGCCGTACGATTGCAGTTCGTGGATCATGTCGACCACTTTCGAGTTGCGCAAGTCCGGACAATTTTCCTTGAAGGTCAGGCCCAGCACGTTGACGTGCGACCCTTTCAATTTGAAACCGGCGCGCACCATTTCCTTGATGGTCTTTTCCGCCACGAATTTGGCCATGCCGTCGTTGATGCGGCGCCCGGCCAGGATCACATGCGGATGGTAGCCCAGCATTTCCGCCTTGTGCGTCAAATAATACGGGTCGACGCCGATGCAGTGGCCGCCCACCAGGCCGGGCCGGAACGGCAGGAAATTCCATTTGGTGCCCGCCGCCTGCAGCACTTCCAGGGTATCGATGCCGATGCGGTCGAAGATGATGGCCAGCTCGTTCATCAGCGCGATGTTCAGGTCGCGCTGCGTGTTTTCGATGACCTTGGCCGCTTCGGCCACGCGGATGCTCGAGGCCCGGTGCACGCCGGCCGCGACCACGCCTTCGTACAGGGCGGCCACCTTGTCCAGCGTGGCGTCGTCGTCGCCCGAAACCACCTTGCGGATGCTGTGCAGGGTGTGGTCCTTGTCGCCGGGGTTGATGCGCTCGGGCGAAAAGCCGACATGAAAATCTTCCTTCCAGCGCAGGCCCGAATGCCGCTCGAGGATGGGGATGCAGATTTCCTCGGTGGCGCCCGGATACACGGTGGATTCGTAGATGACGGTGGCGCCGCGCCGCATATGGCGGCCGACGGCCGCGCTGGCGCCGGCCAGGGCGGAGAAATCGGGATTGTGCGCGCTGTCGACGGGCGTGGGGACGGCCACGACGATGAAATCGGCCAGTTGCAGCTCGGCCGGATCGCAGCCCACGCTCAGCCACTGCGCCGCGCGCAGCTGTTCTGTGCTCACTTCGCCCGTGGGGTCGACATGGTTGCGGTAACTTTCTACCTTGCGTGCCGACAAGTCAACGCCGATGGTGCGCTGGCGCATGCCGAACGCCACGGCCAGCTGCAAGCCGACATAACCGAGCCCCACCACCGCCACCACGCCCGCCTTGTTATTCGCAGTGCCATCCACCTTGCTGTCCATATGCATGTGCTCCCAATGGTTGCGGCCTGAGCATCGCCGTCCGGGAAATTCTACGGTTGCCGATCCGGCCATTCTTGAGCGGGAACAAGAAACACGGGGCGGCGGCCAGCCGGCGCGCGGACAAACGGCGGCTTGTTGAGCGCAATCAAGGAGAGCGGCGCCCATCTTTTTAAGCTAGGCCATGCCCATCCTTCACGCACGCCGCTACCGGAGACTTCCATGGCCCGTACCCTGCCCCGCCCTTTCCCCGGCTTGCCGGCCGCCGCGCTGTGCTGCACCCTGCTGCTGCCCTTGCTGACGGGGTGCCACGGCACGCAGAGCAGCGCATCGCTGCTGGCCGACGCGCAGCAGTACCGCCAGAAGGGCGAGGCGCGCGCCGCCATCATCCAGTTGAAGAACCTGCTGCAAAAGGAGCCGGACAATGCGGCGGCGCGCTTGCTGCTGGGCAGCATCTATATCGATACGGGCGAAGCGCTATCGGCCGAGAAAGAATTGCGCAAGGCAAAGTCGCTGGGCCTGTCGGCGCAGCAAGTGATGCCGCTGCTGGGCAAGGCCTTGCTGATGCTGGGCCAGTTCGACAAAGTACTGGCCGAGATCGCCGATGATGCGGCGCAGCCCGCCAGCGTGCTGGCCCTGCGCGGCGATGCCTTGCTGGCTCTGGGCCGCCGGGACGAGGCGCGCGCCCTGTACTCGCGCCTGCTCGAAGCCCATCCCGACCAGGTCGAAGCCTTGCTGGGCCTGGCGCGCCTGGCGGCGCTGGAGCAGCAGGTGACGGCGGCCGAGCTGCTGCTGGCCCAGGCGTTGAAAAGCGCGCCCGCCAACCTCGACGCCTTGCGCCTGCAGGGCGACCTGCAGCGCCTGCAAGGCAAGAACGACGCGGCGCGCCTCGCCTACCTGCAGATCCTCAAGCTCAAGCCGGACAATACCCAGGCGCATATCGACCTGGCCAACCTCGATCTGCTGGAAAACCGCTACCTGGAAGCGGCGGCCCAGCTGGCCACGGCGCGCAAGACGGCACCCAACAGCCTGGGCTTGCTGCAGACCCAGGCGCTGCTCGATTTCCGCCAGGGCAAGAACAAGGCGGCCCTGCAATCGTTGCAACTGGTGCTCAAGGCGGCGCCCGACCACATGCCGTCCATCCTGCTGGCCGGCGCCGTGCAGCTGAAGCTGGGCTCGCCGCAACTGGCGGAAAGTTATCTGCAGCGCTTCCTGGCCGTGTATCCCCAACATCTGTACGCACTCAAGATGATGGCGTCGATCGAACTGATGCGCGGCAACACGGATGCCGCCCTTGACCTGCTGCTGCCCGTGCTGTCCACCTTTCCCGACGACGTGGAACTGCTGTCGCTGGCGGGCGAGGCGCATTTGCGCGCGCGCCGCTACGACAAGGCCGCGGCGTATTTCGAAAAGGCCACTACCCTGGCGCCGGACACGGCCAGGCTGCATGCGGCGCTGGGCATCAGCCGCCTGGGCATGGGCGAGAACAGCCGGGCCATCGACGAACTGGAACGCGCCAGCATGCTCGACAAGAGCACGCCGCAGGTGGGCACCATGCTGGTGCTGACCTTGCTGCGCAACAAACAGAACGACAAGGCCCTGGCCACCGTCAAGATGCTGGAACAGCAGCAGAAAGGCACGAATCCCCTGCTGCTGAACCTGAAAGGCGGCGTCTACATGGCCTTGCGCGACGTCCCCGCCGCGCGCGCCAGTTTCGAGCAGGCGCTGGGGATGGACCCTGTCTATCTCCCCGCGCTGAACAACCTGGCGCAACTCGACCTGGCCGGGAAAAAGCCGGAACAAGCGAAACAGCGCTTCGAGCGGGCGCTGGCGAAAGCGCCGAAAAATGCCGACCTGTGCGCGGCGCTGGCCAAGCTGGCCGCCTCGCAGGGCAAGACGGACGAGGCGCGACGCTGGCTGGAGCGGGCCCACCGCGACAATCCCGACGCCGTCGCGCCGGCCCTGCTGCTGAGTAACTTTTACCTGCGGACGGGCGCGCCCGACAAGGCGCTGGAACTGGCACGCACCCTGCAGTCGGGCCACCCGGGCGACGCCGATGCGCTGGCCCTGCGGGCGCAGGTCGAATACGGCGCCGGCCAGACGCAGGCGGCGCTTGACAGCTACAGCAAGCTGGCCAGCATACAGACGACGTCGGCACCGCTGCAGATGCGCATCGCCAGCTTGCACCTGGCACTGGGCGACGGCCACAATGCGCTGCAAGCCGTCAAGCGCGCGCAAGCGCTTGACCCGACCCTGCTCGAAGCGCGCGTGGTCGAAGTGGCCATGCTGCTGAGCCTGAATCGCCAGCGCGATGCGCTGGCCGTGGCGCGCCAGGTGCAGGAACACCAGCCGAAGCTGGCGGCTGGCTACAAGCTCGAAGGCGACGTGCTGATGGCGCAGAAACTGCCGCAGGAAGCCGTCAAGCTGTACCAACACGCCATCCAGCTCAGCAATATTGGCCCCATGCAGGTGCAGCTGCACCGCGCCATGCTGGCCGCGGGCCAGGTGCGCGAGGCCGATGCGCGCATGGCGGCCTGGCTGAAGGACAAGCCCGATGACCTGGGCGTGCGCACCTACCTGGCCGGCGTCAAGCTGGCGGCAAAGCAATACGGCGCGGCCATCGAACAGCTGCAGTACATCGCTACCAAGGACACGGCCAATGTGGCGGCGCTGAACGACCTGGCCTGGGCGTACCAGCAGGAAAAAGATCCGCGCGCGCAGGCGACGGCCGAGCAGGCGCTCAAGCTGGTGCCGGACAACCCCATCGTGCTCGACACCCTGGGCTGGATCGTGCTGGAACACGGCGACGTCAAACGCGCGACCACCCTGCTGCGCAAGGCGGCCGGCCTGGCGCCGAAGTTGCCCGAGATCCAGTACCACCTGGCTGCGGCGCTGGCGAAATCGGGCGACAAGCCGGGGGCGCGCAAGCAACTGGAACAGCTGCTTGCCGCCAACAAGGAGTTCCCGCAGCGGGCCGAGGCGCAGGCCTTGCTGACCCAGCTCTAGGCCATGGCGACGCACACGGCCTTGCCCGGCCTGGCAGCACGGCTGCTGGCCTTGCTGGCGGGCGCGGCCTGCATGCTGGCCCTGCGCCATTATCCGCTGGGCCACGGCTGGCCCGGCCTGCTGTTCGCCGCCCTGCTGCCCGCCTATTTCCTGCTGCTGTGCTGGCGTCCCGCCTGCTGGCTGTTCTGCGTGCCCGCCCTGCTGCCCGTGCTCGACCTGGCGCCGTGGACGGGCTGGTTCTTCCTCGAAGAAATCGACGTGCTGCTGTTGCTGACGGTAGCCTGCGGCTATTGGCGCCTGGGCGGACCGGCCCGGAGCGCCGCGGCGCAGCTTTCTCCCGCCGCGCGCGCCTGCCTGCTGCTGTGCAGCCTGGCCTGGCTGGCGGCGCTGCTGCGCGGCGTGCTGCCGCTGCCGCCCCTCGACGTGTATGCCTGGGATAATTACCTGAGCCCCTACAACAGCTTGCGACTGGGCAAGGCCTGGGCCTGGAGCATGCTGCTGCTGCCGCTGCTGCTGCGCGATGGGGAGCCGTCCGCCCTGCGCCGCTACGCGCTGCCGGGCATGCTGGCCGGGCTGGCCATGGTATCGCTGTTCGCGCTGTGGGAGCGGGCGGTGTTTCCCGGTTTGACGAACCTGTCCAGCGACTACCGCATCACGGCGCCGTTTTCCGCCATGCACACGGGCGGCGCCGCGCTGGACGGCTATCTGGCGCTGAGCCTGCCATTTGCGGGCCTGTGGCTGGCGCGCGCGCGCAGCCGCTGGCAGGCGGCGCTGGCCTTGCTGCTGCTGGCCCTGGCCCTGCACGCGGCATGTACCACCTTTTCACGCGGTCTGTACGCGGCCCTGGCGGCGGCCATGCTGCTGGCCTTGTGGCACATCCTGCGCACAGGCCCCGGCGCGGCGCGGCGCCCGACGGGCCGGCGCCCCATGCGCAAACCCTTGCTGATGCTCCTGCTGGCCGGCCTGGGCACCGTCCTGCTCGTATACATGTTCAGCCTGGCCGGCTACCGGGGCTTGCTCGCCGCCGTCGTCCTGCTCGCGGCCAGCTTCGTGCTGGCGGCGCGGCCTTTGCCGTGGCGCCTGGCGCCGGCTAGCCTGCTGTGCGCGCTGTGCCTGCAGGGGCTGCTTGCCAGCTGGTGGCCGGAAGGGGCCGGCCAGCCGGCTGCCGGCTGGCTGAAAGGACCGTACTTCCTGTTCCTGCTGGCCGCCCTGCTGCTGGCGGGCGCGCTGCTGCCCGGCCCCCTGTGGCCGGGCGCCGCCGCCGGCAAAGGCCCTGCCAGGCTGGTCCTGGCGATGATGGCGTGGACCATGCTGGCATGCAATCTCGTCTGGATAGGCTGGCACTGGGCCGGTGCGCCCGCCCTGGCGCCGGCCGGGCTGGTCGTGTCGCTGGCCATGCTGATGCTGTGCAATGGACGCTTGCGCGCGCCGCTATGGCGGCTGGACCGGGCCAGCCTGAGCATCGCGGGCGCGGCCGGCATCCTGCTGCTGCTGGCCATCCCCGTCTCGGCCAGCTATTACGCCACCGAACGTTTCGCCACCACAGCCTTCGACATGCAAGGGCGCTTGCGCCATTGGCGGCAAGTGCTGGCCATGCAGCCGTCCGACTGGGGCGATCAGCTGTTCGGCATGGGCATGGGCAGCTTTCCTGCCACGTACTACTGGCACAATCCGGGGCGCGATGTGCCGGCCAGCATCGCGTATGCGCAAGAAGAGGGCCAGCCTGGCAATTCCCCCAACACCTATGTGCGCCTGGCCAGCCCCGGCTACAGCGCCGGCTATGGCGAACTGCTGCGGCTGCTGCAACGCCTGCCGCTGCAGCCGGCCACGCACTACACCCTGGCGCTGGACGCGCGCCGAAGCGGCCCCATGCCCGTGCTGCTGGTGCGCCTGTGCCAGCGGCAATTGCTGTACGCACAAGCTTGCGTGCCTGTCCCCCTGCGCCTGCGGGCGCCGCCGCCTGGCAGTCCCGTGCCGGCCTGGCAGCACTATGAAGTGCCGTTCGACAGCAAATGGCTGGGCGCGGGCGCCTGGCTGCTGCGCCCGCCCGTGCAACTGGAACTGGCGGCCAGCGGCACGGCCACCTCGTCCGTGATCGACGTGGACAATCTGAGCCTGCGCGCGCCCGGCGGCGAGGAAATGATCGCCAACGGGCGCTTTACGCAGGCCAACAATTACTGGTTTTTCAGCAGCGACCACCATCACTTGCCGTGGCATATCAAGAGCCTGGCGCTGCATGTGCTGGTGGAAACGGGCTGGTGCGGCGCACTGTCCCTGCTGGCCCTGTTATCCCTGGCCGGCCTGCGCCTGCTGCGCCAGGCAACGGCGGGCAACCAGTGCGCGCTGGCCTGCGCCGCCGCCCTGCTGGGTTTTCTCGTCGTCGGCCTGTTCGACAGCCTGCTCGACGTGCCGCGCATCGCCCTGCTGTGCTATCTGATGCTGCTGTGCGCATTGCTGCAGCCCCCGCTACCTCCTCCCCTTGAAAGCCTGCCGCCATGAAATCCCCGCCGTTGACATTCTCCGCCGTCCTGCTGTCCGGTTTGCTCCTGGCTGTGGCCAGCGCGCCCTGCCGCGCCGACCAAGCCCTGGCGCAAGTCATTGCGCGCGTGAAGCCGTCCGTCGTCGGCGTGGGCAGCCTGCAGGCGACGCGCACGCCGCCCATGAATTTCCTCGGCACGGGTTTCGTGGCGGGCGACGGCTTGAGCGTGCTGACCTGCGCCCATGTGGTTCAGAAATTGCTCGACGCCAGTCCGGACGAATCCATCGGCATACTCACGGGCCAGGGCGAGGCGGCGCAATTTCGCCCCGCCAGAATCCAGGCGGTGGACACCGAACACGACCTGGCCTTGCTGCGCCTGGCTGGCGCACCGCTGCCGGCCCTGGCGCTGGGCGACGCGGCCACGGTGCGCGAAGGCCAGGCCATGGCCTTTACCGGGTTTCCGCTGGGTACCTTACTGGGTCTGCACCACGTCACGCACCGCGCCACCGTATCGTCGCTGACGCCGGTGGTCAGGCCCAGCGCCACCGCGCAGCGCCTCGACACCCGGCGCCTGGCGCAACTGCAAAAAGCGCCGTACACGGTGTTCCAGCTGGACGCGACGGCGTATCCGGGCAGCAGCGGCAGCCCCCTGTTCGATCCCGAGACCGGCATCGTCTACGGCATCGTCAACATGGTGTATGTCAAGGGCCTGAAAGAGGCGGCCATCACCGCGCCCAGCGGTATCACCTACGCGATTCCGGGCAGCCACATGCAGGCGATCTTGCTGAAAAATAAATGAGTCAGTTGCGCCCCTGCCTGAGCCGGTCGGTAATCCCTGGCTCATCCCATGTCGGAAAAAAAAAGGGGTAAAACGACCGTTCACCCCCATGCTGTTCCATCATGCCGCCGTACTTGCGTATCTGGGCCCCCATGTAGTCGAGGTCCAGGCGCAGCAAGACGGCCGGCGCCCCCACGCGCGTGCACTCTCGCTCGCCGCCAAAATCCTTGAAACCCAGCATGCGCTTGTAAAACACCACATGGCGTGGATTGACTTCGATGACGTAATCCGTAAAGCCGTGAATATTGTGGGCATAAATATAAGAAATATGAATCAGCGCCGCAAACACGCGCTTGCTCACGCCCTTGTCGATGGCCAGGCGCGACGGTTCGCACAGCCGGCGCCCCTGCTCGCGCAGCACGTCGAGCTTGTCGCGGAAGTTTTCATCGGCGGGCAAGCCCGTCTCGTCATTGTCCAGGCACAGGGTCATGGTGCCGACGGTGGAGCCCGCCGTTTCCGCAAACAGGGTGATTTTATTCAGCGCATGCGCGATGCCTGGATCGACGGCATAGCCGCGCCAGCCGTACATCTTGCGGATCAGCAAACTGGCCGCCTCGCGCCGGCCACGCGAATTGGCCATGCGGATATGAAAGCGCTGCAGGTCGAGCTCGTGCTCCATCGCCGGGTCGATCTGGCCCTCGCCCACCACCAGGTCACTGAAAGCACCTGGCGTGTCGAAGGAAATAATAGGTTCATCTTCAAAGCTCATCTTGTCCTCACGTTCATCGGCAGCCGTCAAGACGGACTGAAGCCAATGCCTTGTGACAAGATAAAAAGCAGAGAAGTTCCCGCGTCAGGCAAAAAAAACAGAAGAAATATGCTATTCAGTAGCAAAATTGCATGCTGAAATTTGCCTGCAAGTACAAATTGACAAATATAAGTGCTGTT
Organism: Janthinobacterium sp. PAMC25594; assembly: GCF_019443505.1. Taxonomy (NCBI): domain Bacteria; kingdom Pseudomonadati; phylum Pseudomonadota; class Betaproteobacteria; order Burkholderiales; family Oxalobacteraceae; genus Janthinobacterium; species Janthinobacterium sp. PAMC25594. Next base: position 551,046 of record NZ_CP080377.1, on the reverse strand, counting down.
TTGATATTGCCGAGCCCGCTGCTAAAAAAAGCTCTCCGGTATCAGCAGCACGTCGCCCGGCCGCATCATGACGTTCGCGGAAATATCGCCACTCTTGAGCAGGTCGTCCAGGCGCACGCCCAGCTGCTGCTGGTTGCCGTCGCGCATGCGGATGATGCTGGCCTTGTTGCCGGCGGCAAAGTCAGTGATGCCGCCCACGGCGATGAGCACGTCCATCAGCGACATGCCCAGGCGGTACGGCAGCGCCTGCGGCTTGGCCGCCTCGCCGATGACCCGGATCTGCTCGCCATACGGGCCCGAGAAATTGGTGACGATGACCGTCACCACCGGTTGCTGGATAAACTTGCCCAAGGCTTGCTCGATATCGCGCGCCAGCTGGGTCGAGGTCTTGCCGCTGGCGGTCAAATCCTCCACCAGCGGCGTGGTGATCTTGCCATCGGGCCGCACAGCCACCGTCAGCGACACTTCCGGATTGCGCCAGACGATGATGTTGACGGAGTCGCCCGGGCCGATCAGGTAGTCGTGCATGGGGGCGCTGTCGTCGGCGGGCGCCAGCGGATAGCGGGTGCGGCAGCCCCCCAGCAAGCTGCTGGTACAGGCCAGGAGCAGCGTGTGGCATACAAATGCACGGCGAAACGGATTCATGCGGAGCCTCTTCGAGTCGATGGCGCATCCATGGCCGGCCCCGCAGAACCAGCCTGGGCCGCGAACTTCCTATGATTATTAAAACCCGGCAAGTGAACCTTGAGGCGTATCAAGAAGCAATCATCTTGGGAAATTTTGCTCCACAGCCGCCCTATACTTTGCTTACTCAACAGGCAAGCATTTCTTGCAAGACGCCGTTGTCCGCGCCGCCCAGCCATCGACCGTGCAGCACCGTCACCTGAAGGAAGCGACATGGAGCAATTGATACAGCAACTGCTTTCCAGCCTGAAAGGCATCTGGAAGTACCGCTGGCATGCGCTGCTGGTGGCGTGGCTGGTGGCGATAGTCGGCTTCATCAAGGTCATTACGCTACCCGACGACTTCCAGACGTCGGCGCGCGTGTTTGTCGATACGCAAACCATCCTCAAGCCGCTGTTGGCCGGCATGACCAGCGTGCCGAACACGGAACAACAGGTGGCCATCATGAGCCGCACCCTGCTCAGCCGCCCGAACGTGGAGCGCGTCATGCGCATGGTCGACCTCGACCTCGATTCGAAGACCGTGCGCGAACACGAAGCCCGGCTCGATGAGCTGATGAGCCGCATCAAGATCACCGGCACCAACGCCTACGATATCTACACCATCAGCTACAGCGGGCGCGACCCGAAGCTGGTGCGCGACGTGGTGCAAAGCCTGCTGACCATCTTTGTCGAAGGCAGTTTCCAGGAAAAAAAGGGCGATTCGCAGAAGGCCGTGCAATTCATCGACGAGCAGATCAAGAATTACGAGGACAAGCTGAGCGCGGCGGAAAACCTGGTGAAGGAATTCAAGATCCGCAACAACCTGCTGCTGCCGCGCCAGGGCATCGACTATGGCAGCCAGCTGCTGATGTCGTCCGATAGCCTGAACAATGCCAAGCTGGAACTGGTCGAGGCGGAACAGGCGCGCAAGGCCATCCAGAGCCAGATCGAGGGCGACGAACCCGTGCTCGATCTGGAGCCGAACGCGGCATCGATCACGAATCCCGAACTCGACGAGCGCATCGCCACGCTCAACAAGAATCTGGACAGCCTGCGCATGCAATTTACGGAATTGCATCCCGACATCATCGCCTCGAAGCGCCTCATCGCCCAACTGGAGGAGCGCAAGATCGAGGAAAGCAAGCTGAAAACGGCGTCCGGCGACCCGGGCAAGAACTACAGCCCCATGCTGCAGCAGCTGAAGGTGGCGCTGACGGATGCGGATGCCAAGGTGGCCGCCATCCGTGCCCGCGTGCAGGAGTACAGCGCGCGCAATGAGCGCCTGCTGGCGCAGAGCAATGCCGTGCCCGAGGTGGAATCGCAGCTGGCGCAACTGAACCGCGACTACGTCATCAACAAGGAAAACTATGAAAAGCTGATCGGTCGGCGCGAAGCGGCCAAGCTGTCGGGCGAACTCAGTTCCACCACCGAGATGATGGCCTTCAAGATCATCGACCCGCCCACGGTGCAATATGCGCCCGTCGGCCCGAACCGTCCGCTGCTGTTTTCCGCGGCGCTGGGCGCGGCCCTGGTGGCCGGCATCGCCACGGCTCTCCTGATCAGCCAGGTGCGCCCCACCTTCCTCAGCCCCGCCGAACTGCGCGATGCCACGGGCTTGAATGTGCTGGGCACGGTATCGATGAACTGGACGCCGCTGCAGCAGGTGCGCCGCCGCCGCGCCCGCTATGCGTTTGCCGGTTGCCTGGGCAGCCTGTTCGTGCTGTACGGCGGGGTCATGACGGCCGCGCTGCTGAAATTCTAGAGCCACCAAGGGAGCGACGATGAGCAGCAAGGACAGCGGCAAGCAGGAACCCACGATCCTGGGCGTGGCCGAGGCCGGCGTGCCCTATGGTCCAGATGTTGCGGATGGCGCGGCGGCGGCCGGCAACCCCCAGTACCGCCCGCTGAACCTGGCCTGGCTGGCGGAGCAAGGCATGCTCACGCAGGAAGGCGGACGCAGTTCGGTGGCCGAAGATTTCCGCATCATCAAGCGCCCGCTGCTGCGCCAGGCGCGCGCCAGCGGCGACGAGGCCATCCACCACGGCAACCTGATCGTCGTCACCAGCGCCATGCCCGGCGAAGGCAAGACGTATTGCGCCGTCAACCTGGCCATGAGCATCGCCATGGAAATGGATATCACGGTGCTGCTGGTCGATGCCGACGTGGCGCGCCCGTCCGTGCTGAAAGTGCTGGGCCTGTCGCCGGAGCCGGGGCTGATGGACGTGCTGCTCGACCCGCAACTGGCCATGGGGGACGTGATCCTGAAAACCAACGTGGCCAACCTGAGCATCCTGCCCGCCGGGCGCAGCAACAAGCACGCGACGGAATTGCTGGCCAGCCGGGCCATGAGCCGCCTGCTGGCCGAGATCGCCAGCCGCTATGGCGACCGCGTCGTCGTCTTCGATTCGCCGCCCTTGCTGATTACCAGCGAAGCGCACGCGCTGGTGGGACAGATGGGCCAGGTGGTGATGGTGGTCGAGGCGGAAACGACGACCCAGCACGCCGTCAAGGAAGCGCTGCGCCAGATCGAAGCGTGCGAACACATACATCTGATCTACAACAAGACCAAATCGTTCCCCGGCAACGACTACTACGGCTATGGCTATTACGACTAGCCGCCGGGTTCCGCTGCCGCTGCTGCCCTTGCTGTCCCTGCTGCTGCCCCTGCCGGCCTTTGCTGTCGACTGGCTGGTCAAGCCCTCGCTGCGCCTGCGCGAAAGCTATACGGACAATGCCACGCGCGCGCCGCCCGGCCAGGCGCAATCGGACTTCATCACGGAAATCGCGCCCGCCATCGCCCTCATCGGCACGGGCCCGCGCCTGCGCGTGAACCTCGATTACAGCTGGCACAAATACCTCTCCGGGCAGCGCGGCAATAGCGACAACCACGACTTGCACGCCGCAGCCGACGCCGAGGTGATGCAGGACTGGTTCTTCATCGATGCCAACGCCAGCGTGAGCCGGCGCAACATCTCGCCGTTCGGCCCGCAATTGATCGATGATCTGCCCGACACGGACAATACCAGCACGGTGCGCACCACCAGCATCAGCCCCTACCTGCGCCACCGCTTCCGCGGCCTGGCCACGGCCGAGCTGCGCTACACGCGCAATACGGTAGCCAGCGGCGGCGATCTGCTGTCCGTGCACAGCGATGAAATGGAATTGCTGCTCAGCGGCGAACCGCGCGGCCAGGGCTGGTCCTGGAACGCCAGCCACGATGTGCGCCGCACGCAGGACAGCAAGCTGGCGCCCGTGCGCATGCAGCGCAGCAGCGTGGGCCTGCGCTATCCGTTCAGCAGAAAATGGGCGGCCACGGCCAGCGGCGGCATGGAAAAGGAAGGCTATATCTCGAGCAACGGCAAGGCGCCGGAAGGCCGTTTCTGGTCGCTGGGCGGCGTGTGGACGCCGTCGCCGCGCACCAGCGTGGCCTTCAGCACGGGCAAGCGCTTTTTTGGCCACACCTACAGCCTCGATGCCAACTTCCTGCAGCGCCATACCAACTGGCAACTGAGCTACAGCGAAGACATCACCACCATGCCCACGCAGTTTGCGCGCCTGGGCGACCTCGATGCGGGCCAGCTGCTCGATCAATTATGGCGCGGCATCTTTCCCAACGCGCGCGACAGGCGCTTGCGCATCAATGCCTTCCTGCGCTACGCCAACAGCCTGGGGCCGGAACGGGGCGCCATCAATTACTTCAGCCACCGTTATTTCCTGGAAGAGCAGCTGAAGCTGACGATGGCGCGCGCCACGGCCAAAAGCACGATGGTCGTCGGCGTCACGGCCGTCGACCGCACGGCGCAAACGGCCAGCGGCATCGACAGCGCCTTGCTGCCCGGCATGGAGTTCGGCAGCGAAGACCGCACGCGCCAGATCGGCGCCAACGTCGGCTGGAACTGGCAAGCCAGTGCGCGCACCAGCGTGAATGTCAATGCCGGCTACGCCGGCGTGCGCTCGCTGAGCGTGCCCCGGCGCGACAACAACATCACCGTGACGGCCGGCTACAGCCGCATCCTGCAGCCGAACATGACGGCCAGCATCGACGTGCGGCATACGCGGCACGCCAGCAACTACGGCGGCGATTACCGCGAAAACGGCGTCAGCGCCACGCTCACCATGCAATTCTAAGGAGGCCGCAGCATGTCCGATCGTTCGCTACCGTCCGCCGCGCCCGCGCACCTGCTGTGCGTGGTGGCCGCGCGCCCCAACCTGATGAAGATGGCGCCCATCCTGGCCGCCCTGGCGCGCCAGGCGCCCGCCGTGCGCGTAACCTTATTGCATACCGGCCAACATTACGATGCGGCCATGAATAGCCAGCTGTTTACGGATCTGGACCTGCGCGCACCCGACATATCGCTCGACGTCGGCTCCGGCAACCATGCGCAGCAGACGGCCGAGATCATGCGCCGCTTCGACGCCGTGCTCGACGCGCATCCGCCGCTGGCGCCCGATGGCGTGCTGGTGGTGGGCGACGTCAATTCCACCCTGGCGTGCGCACTGGTGGCGGCCAAGCGCGACATCCCCGTGATCCACGTCGAGGCGGGCCTGCGCAGCGGCGACCGGCGCATGCCCGAGGAAATCAACCGCGTGCTGACGGATCAATTATCAAGCCTGCTGCTGACCAGCGAAGAAAGCGCGCGCGACAACCTGCTGCGCGAAGGCATCGCCCCCGAACGCATCCATTTCACGGGCAACGTCATGATCGACAGCCTGCGGCGGCAACTGCCGCGCGCAGTCAAGCCCGAAACCACCCTGCGCCCCCACGGCCACGCCTGCCCGCCCGCGTATGGCCTGTTGACCTTGCACCGGCCGTCGAACGTCGATGATCCGGCGCAACTCGCAGCGCTGCTGCAGGCGCTTGGGCAATTGTCATGCCAGCTGCCGCTGCTGTTTCCCATCCACCCGCGCACCCTGGCAGGCTTGCGTCTGGCGGGCCTGGAACCATTGCTGGCGCGGCAGGCCATCGTCTGCCTGCCGCCGCTGGGCTACCTGGAAATGCTGGGCCTGATGCAGGGCGCGCGCCTGGTGCTGACCGATTCCGGCGGCATCCAGGAAGAAAGCACGGCCCTGGGCGTGCCTTGCCTGACCCTGCGCGACAATACGGAGCGCCCCGTCACCGTCCGCGCCGGCACGAATACCCTGGCCGGCACGCAGCCGGCCACCATTCTGGCGCTGGCGCGGGGCATCTTGGAGACGGGCGGCAAGCGGGGCCGCATTCCGCCCCTGTGGGATGGCCACGCAGCCGAGCGCATCGCCGCCGTCATCGCCCCCTGGCTGGCGGCGCGCCCGGGCACGCCATGACGCCGCCAGCCATACTACGCAACGCGCTGACCATCGACGTGGAAGACTATTTCCAGGTGTCCGCCTTCGCGCCGCACATCGCGCGCGCCGACTGGCCCCGCCTGGAATGCCGGGTCGAGGCGAATATCGAACGTATCTTGCTGCTGCTGGAAAGCCGGCGCATCCACGCCACTTTTTTTACATTGGGCTGGATTGCCGAGCGCTATCCGGCCATGCTGCGCCGCGTGGCCGACGCGGGGCACGAAGTGGCCAGCCACGGCTATGCGCACCTGCGCGCCAGCGGCCAGTCGGCCGCCCAGTTCGCCGACGATGTGCGGCGCAGCAAGACCATCCTGGAACAGTTGACGGGGCTGCCCGTGCACGGCTATCGGGCGCCCAGCTTTTCCATCGGCGCGGCCAACCTGTGGGCCTTCGACGTGCTGCAGGAAGCGGGCTACCGCTACAGTTCCAGCATCTATCCGATCCGCCACGACCATTACGGCATGCCCGATGCACCGCGCTTCGCCTGGCGCCCACGGGGGCCGCACGGCATGCTGGAATTGCCTGTCAGCACAGTGCGCTTGCGCGGGCGCAACCTGCCGGCCGGCGGCGGCGGTTACTTCAGATTGATGCCGTATGCACTGTCGCGCTGGCTTTTGCGACGCATCAATTCGCGCGACGGGCAAGCTGGCATATTCTATTTTCATCCCTGGGAACTCGATCCCGGCCAGCCGCGCCCGCCGGGCCTGAGCGCGAAGACGCGCTTTCGCCACTACCTGAACCTGGGGCGCATGGAAGCGCGGCTGGCGCGCCTGACGGGCGACTTCCCCTGGGACCGCATGGACCGTATTTTTTTGGAAAGCACATGATGCACGAGGCCAGCCTTCCTGTCGATCCGGCGCCGTCCAGCGCCGCCATTGCCGTGCGATTCCTGCAGGCGCACGAACATGCGCGCTGGGATGCCTTTGTCGAGACCTGTCCCGAAGCCACCTTCTTTCACCGCGCCGGCTGGCACACCATCATGCAGCAAGGTTTTCACCATGACAGCCATTTCCTGTACGCGGAACAGGACGGGCGCATCGCCGCCGTGTTGCCGCTGGCGCATGTGCGCAGCCGCTTGTTCGGCTCGTCCCTCGTCTCGCTGCCGTTTTGCGTGTACGGCGGCATCGCCGGCGGCAGCCCGGCCGTGCGACTGGCCCTCGACGAAGCGGCGCTGGCGCTGGCGCGGCGCCTCGGCGTGGGGCACCTGGAATACCGCTGGTGCGAGGTAGAGGACAATGCCCAAGGCGGCTGGCTGCACAAACCCCTGTACGCGACCTTCCGCCGTCCCCTGCATCCCGATGCCGAACAGAACTTGCTGGCGATTCCCCGCAAGCAGCGCGCCGTCGTGCGCAAGGCCATGGCCGGCGGCCTGCACAGCGCCATCGACTATGACTTGCAGCGCTTCTACCCGATCTATGCGGCCAGCGTGCACCGGCTCGGCACGCCCGTCTTCGCGCGCCGCCATTTTGCCCTGCTGCGCGCGGTGTTTGCTGACGCCTGCGAGATCCTCACCGTGTACCACGGCCAGCAGGCGCAGGCCAGCGTGCTGCTGTTCTATTTCCGCGATGAAGTGCTGCCGTATTACGGCGGCGGCACGCCGCTGGCGCGCAGCACGGGCGCCAACGACTTCATGTACTGGGAAGCGATGCGCCGCGCCAGCGCGCGTGGCTACCGCCTGTTCGATTTCGGCCGCAGCAAGCTGGGGACCGGGGCATACGACTTCAAGAAGAACTGGGGTTTTACGCCGCAGCCGCTGCCGTATGCCTACCAGCTCGTGCGCGCCAAGGCCTTGCCGGAAGTCAATCCACTGAATCCCAAATACGCGCTGTTCATCCGCGCCTGGCGCCGTCTGCCGCTGCCGCTGGCCAACCTGCTGGGGCCGCACATCGTGCGGCAACTGGGCTAAGGAAGGGGACACGCCATGCGCGAACTGCTCTTCCTCACCCACCGCCTGCCGTATCCGCCCAACAAGGGCGACAAGATACGCTCGTGGCACATGCTGCAGTACCTGAGCCGGCATTTCCGCGTGCACCTGGGCTGTTTCATCGATGACGACGACGACTGGCAGCACGCGAAAACCGTGGCCGCCCTGTGTGCCAGCACGCGCTTCATTGAATTGCGGCGCGGCACGGCCCGCTGGCGCGCCCTGCAGGCGCTGCTGTCGCGCCAGGCCATGAGCGTGCAGTACTACCGCGATGCACGGCTGCTGCAATGGGTCGATGGCTTGCTGTCTAGCGGCAAGGTGCGCCACGCGCTGGCCTTTTCCGGGCCCATGGCGCAATACATCGACGTCAGCGCGGGCCGCGCCCTGCACCGCGTGATCGATTTCGTCGACGTCGATTCCGACAAATGGCGCCAGTACGGCGACAGCAAGCCCTGGCCCCTGTCGCTGCTGTACCGGCGCGAAGCGCAGCTGCTGCTGCAGTACGAGCGCCATATCGCCCAGCAGTTCACGGCCGCCAGCTTCGTCTCGCCCGCCGAAGCGGCCCTGTTCCGCCAGTGCGCCCCGATGGCGCGGCGCAAGACGGGGTATGTCAATAACGGCGTCGACACCGCGTATTTCACGCCGATGCCGGCCCAGAGCGCAATCTATCCGCCCGGCGTGCAGGCGCTGGTATTTACGGGCGCCATGGATTACTGGCCGAACATCGACGCCGTGCAATGGTTCGTGCGCCACGTCTGGCCCGCGCTGCGGCGCCAGTTTCCCCAGCTGCAGTTCTATATCGTCGGCAGCGCGCCCGTGCCCGCCGTGACGGCGCTGGGCAGGGTGGCCGGCGTGGTGGTGACGGGCAAGGTGCCCGACATCCGGCCCTACCTGGCCGGCGCGTCGCTGGCCGTGGCGCCCCTGCGCATCGCCCGCGGCGTGCAAAACAAGGTGCTCGAAGCGATGGCGATGGGCAAGATCGTGCTGGCCACGCCGCAGGCGCTGGAAGGCATCGCCGCCCAGCCGGGCCTGGAACTGCTGCTGGCGCGCGACGACGCCGAATTCATCCACCATGCGGCGCGCGTGCTGCGCAACGCCCGGGGCGACGGGACCGAAGGCAGCGGCGCGGCCATCGGCGCGGCGGCGCGCCAGCTGGTCTTGCAGGATTACGACTGGGAACGCAACCTGCGCAGCCTGGGCGCCATGCTGGGTCTGCCTGCCGAGGCCGCTGCCGAGGCCGATGCGGGAGCCAGCACTGCCGCCATGCCGACACAGCCCGTGCGGGAGCCATCCACATGAGCTTGCAGCTCGACCAGGTCGCCCGCTTGCCGGACGTGGCCGTCCTGCCGCATCCGCAGGGCCAGCAGCAAGCGCTGGCGATCCTGCTGCTGGCCCTGGCCGCCGTCGTGCTGCTGTACCACGCCACCTTCTGGTCGATGCTGGAACTGTGGTCGCGCTCGCAGACCTTCGCGCACGGCTTCCTGATCGTGCCCATCAGCTGCTGGCTGGCCTGGCGCCAGCGCGCCCGCCTGGCCGCGCTGGCGCCCCAGCCGTCGTGGCAAGGCTTGCTGCTGCTGGGCGCGCTGGGCCTGGCCTGGCTGCTGGCCGACGCCGCCAACGTGTCCGTGGTGGAACAATATGCGGCCACGGCCATGCTGCCCGCCTGCGTGCTGGCCATCCTCGGCTGGCCGGCCGTGCGCCTGCTGGCCTTTCCCCTCGCGTATCTGTTCCTGGCCGTGCCGTTTGGCGAAGTCTTCCTCGATCCCCTGATCGACTTCACGGCGGCCTTCACGGTGACGGCGCTGCAATGGACGGGCGTACCTGTGTTTCGCGATGGCAACAATTTTTCGCTGCCGACCGGTAACTGGTCGGTGGTAGAAGCGTGCAGCGGCTTGCGCTACCTGATCGCCGCGCTGGCCCTGGGTGCCCTGTACGCGCATGTGCACTGCCACAGCACGGGGCGGCGCCTGGCCGTCATGGCCGCCGCGCTGCTGGTGCCCATCCTGGCCAATGGCGTGCGCGCCTACCTGATCGTGATGCTGGGTCACCTGAGCGGCATGCGCCTGGCCGTGGGCGTCGACCACCTGATCTATGGCTGGCTGTTCTTCGGCCTGGTGGTATTGCTGCTGTTCTGGCTGGCCGCGCGCTGGCGCGAATTGCCGCCGGCGCGCGCCGCCTTGGCGCCCACCCTGTCAGCCCGGCCCGGCGCCAGCGCCGCTGCGGCCAGCCGGCACGCCGTCGTGCGCGCCAGCGTGGCTTGCCTGCTGCTGGCGGCGCTGTGGCCGGCGCTGGCGCTGGCCAGTCACCGCGACGACGGCGCCGTGCCGCCGGGTTCCCCCGTTGTGCTGGCCTTGCCCGATCCGCCCGCCTGGCGGCGCCTGCACGATGCGGCACCCGCCTGGCAGGCGCCGTATGCGGGCACGCCCGCGCGGTTTGCCGCCACGTATGCACTCGGCGACGGTGCACCGGTGGGACTGCAGCTGCACTGGTATGCGCGCCAGGCGCGCGATGCCGAACTGCTGACGCACCAGTCCTCGCCATACGGCGCGCGCTGGATGGCGCTGGCGCAACGCGTGCAAGACATCACCCTGGCCGGCGGCGCCCTGGCCGTGCGCGAAAGCGTGCTGAGGCACGGTGGCGAACGCCTGCTGGTGTGGCGCATCTACCGCCAGGGCGGCATCGTCACGGCCCGCCCCGTGCTGGTCAAGCTGCTGCTGGCGCAAGCCAAGCTGCTGGGCAGGCGCCAGGATGGCGCCGACATCCTCGTCTTTGCCGCCTACGACGAGCTGGCGCCGCCGCCGCGCGCGCGCCTGCACGCCTTCCTGCAGGCGGCGCTGCCCGTCATCGAACAACGCCTGCAGGAGCTGCCGCATGGCCCTTGACACGGATGCTGGCCGCACACGGGAGGCCAACAGCGCCCCGCTGATCGTGCACGTGATCCACCAACTCGACGTGGGCGGGCTGGAAAACGGCCTGGTGAACCTGATCAACCATCTGCCGCCCGAACGCTACCGGCACGCCATCGTCTGCCTGAAGAACGCCACCGCGTTTCGCCAGCGCCTGACCACGCCCGGTGTCGATGTCATCAGCCTGGACAAGCGCGAGGGCAAGGACTGGCGCCACTACCTGCGCCTGTACCGCGTGCTGAAACAGCTGCGCCCGACACTCGTGCACACGCGCAACCTGGGCTGCCTCGAAGCGCAACTGCTGGCCTGCCTGGCCGGCGTGCGCCTGCGCGTGCATGGCGAACACGGGCGCGACATGAGCGACTTGCACGGCACCCGCCGCAAATACCGGCTGCTGCGCAAATGCATGCTGCCGCTGGTGCAGCACTTCATCGCCGTCAGCGCCGACCTGGGACAATGGCTGGTGGACGTCATCGGCGCGGCGCCCGCGCAGGTATCGCACATCGGCAATGGCGTCGACAGCGTGCAATTCCATCCGCGCCTGGGGCCGCCGGCCGCCGTCGGGCCGCCCGGCTTCCTGTGCAACGGCGCCTTCGTCATTGGCAGCGTGGGCCGCATGGCCGCCGTCAAGGACCATGCCTCGCTGGTACGGGCGTTCCTGCTGTTGCTGGCGCAGCCGGGCGCCCGCGCGCGCCTGCGCCTGATCATCGTCGGCGACGGGCCGTGCCGCCAGGCCTGCCTGGAGCTGCTGCGACAGGCCGGCGTGGCCCATCTGGCCTGGCTGCCCGGCGCGCGCGACGACGTGGCGCAGCTGCTGCGCGCCATGGACCTGTTCGTGCTGCCCTCGCTGGCCGAAGGCAGTTCGAACACCATCCTCGAAGCGATGGCGACGGGACTGCCCATCGTCGCCACGCAGGTGGGCGGCAACGCGGAACTGGTGCAGTCGGGCTGGAGCGGCACACTGGTGCCGCCCGGCTCTCCCGAAATGCTGGCCGACGCCATGCTCGACTACTACAGCATGCCCGAACTGGGGCCGCGCCACGGCGCGCGCGGGCGCCGCCAGGTGCTGGCCGAGCACAGCCTGCCCGCCATGGCCGGCGCCTACCTGGCCGTGTACGACCGCCTGACGGGCGCGCGCCAGCCCTCTCCCCTGTCCACTTATCCCTGAAAGGCCTCCCATGTGCGGCATCAGCGGCATCTTTGATTTGCAGGGCCAGCGCGACATCGACGTGCTGCTGCTGGCGCGCATGAACCACAGCCTGCGCCACCGCGGGCCGGACGAAGGGGGATTGCACCGCGAGCCGGGACTGGGCCTGGCGCACCGGCGCCTGTCCGTGATCTACCTGGCCAGCGGCCAGCAGCCGCTGTTCAACGCCGACCGCAGCATCGCCATCGTCTTCAATGGCGAAATCTATAATTACCGCAGTCTGATGGCCGAACTGCGCCAGTTCGGCCACACTTTCCGCACCAGCAGCGACACGGAAGTCATCGTCCACGCCTGGGAGCAGTGGGGAGAACAATGCGTGCGGCGCCTGCGCGGCATGTTCGCCTTCGCCCTGTGGGACCGCCGGCGCCACCTGCTGTTCCTGGCGCGCGACCGCCTGGGCGTCAAACCCCTGTACTACGGCGAGGCGCAGGACGGCACCCTGCTGTTCGGCTCCGAACTCAAAGCCCTGCTCGCGCATCCGGCCATGCCGCGCGTGCTCGATCCGCTGGCCGTGGAAGAGTATTTCGCCTACGGCTACGTGCCCGAGCCGCGCAGCATCTTCCAGCATGCGCGCAAGCTGCCGCCCGGGCATACCCTGTCCATCCGCGCCGGCCAGCCGCTGCCCGCGCCGCAATCGTACTGGGACATTCCGTTTACGCCGAATCCGCCCGCCAGCGAAGCGCAGGCGGCCGACGAACTGCTGGCGCGCCTGCGCGAAGCGGTGCGCATCCGCATGGTGGCCGAAGTGCCGCTGGGCGCCTTCCTCTCCGGCGGCGTCGATTCGAGCGCCGTCGTGGCGCTGATGGCCGGGGCCAGCGCCACGCCCGTCAACACCTGCTCCATCTCGTTCGGCGACCCGGCGTACAACGAGGCGCGCTACGCCGACCTGGTGGCGCGCCGCTACGGCACGGCGCACCACGCGCGCCAGGTCGAGCAAAACGACTTCGAGCTGATCGACCTGCTGGCCAACCTGTACGACGAACCGTTTGCCGACAGTTCCGCCATGCCCACCTACCGGGTCTGCCAGCTGGCGCGCCAGCGCGTCACGGTGGCCCTGTCGGGCGATGGAGGCGATGAAAGCCTGGCCGGCTACCGGCGCTACCGCCTGCACACGCGCGAAGAAAAAGTGCGCAAGGCGATGGACCCCTTGCTGCCGGCCGGCCTGCGCCAGTCGCTGTTCGGCACCCTGGGGCGGCTGTATCCGAAGGCCGACTGGGCGCCGCGCTTCCTGCGCGCCAAGACCACCTTCGAAGGCCTGGCGCGCGACACGACGGACGCGTATTTTCACGGCGTCAGCCTGCTGGGCGACGCCATGCGCGCGCGTTTGTTCAGCCCCGAACTGCGGCGCAGCCTGCAAGGCTACCGTGCCGTCGAAGTGCTGCGCCGCCACGCGCTGGCCAGCCCCGCGCAAGATCCGCTGTCGCAGGTGCAGTACCTGGACCTGAAAACCTACCTGCCCGGCGACATCCTCACGAAAGTCGACCGGGCCAGCATGGCGCATGCGCTGGAAGTGCGCTCGCCCCTGCTCGACCATGAACTGGTGGCGTGGATGTCCGGCCTGCCGCCGCAATTCAAGCTGCGGCGCGGCGAAGGCAAGTACCTGCTGAAAAAAGCCCTGCGCCCGCTGCTGCCCGACACCCTGCTGTACCGCCAGAAGATGGGCTTTTCCGTGCCGCTGGCGGACTGGCTGCGCGGCCCGCTGCGCCAGCGCCTGCAACAGCGGCTGCTGGGGCCTACGCTGGCGCAATGCGGCCTGTTCGACATGGACTACGTGCGCGTGCTGCTCGATCAGCACGCGAGCGGGCGGCGCGACTACAGCGCGCCACTGTGGGCGCTGCTGATGTTCGAAGCCTTTTTGCGCCAGGTGTTGCCCGTCGATGGCCGCCAGGCGCCGGTGCCCGCGCCGGCCATGGCGGTGGAGTGACGCCATGCGCATCCTGCACATCCTCGACCACTCGCTGCCGCTGCACAGCGGCTACACGTTTCGCACCCTGGCCATCCTGCGGCAGCAGCGCGCGCTGGGCTGGCACACGACGCAACTCACCAGTGCCAAGCAGGGGCCGTCCGACAGCGCGCAGCAGCTGGTCGACGGCTGGCATTTCTACCGCACGGCGCCGAATGCACGCTGGTGGGCGCGCCTGCCCGTGCTGCGGCAAGTGGCCGTCATCGTCGGCCTGGCCGTGCGCCTGCGCCAGCTGGCGCGGCAAGCCAGGCCCGACATCCTGCATGCGCATTCGCCTGCGCTCAATGCCATTGCAGCGCTAAACGCGGGCCGCGCGCTGGGCATCCCCGTCGTATATGAAGTGCGCGCCTTCTGGGAAGACGCGGCCGCCGACCATGGCAGCAGCCGGCCCGGCGGCTTGCGCTACCGGCTCACGCGGGCGCTGGAAACCTATGCGCTGCGCCGCGCCGACGCCATCACCACCATCTGCGACGGTTTGCGGCGCGAGCTGTGTGCGCGCGGCGTGCCCGCGCATAAAATCACGGTGATCCCGAACGCCGTCGATGCGCTCGCCTTCAGCACCACGGCGCCCGGCGACCTGTGGCTGGCGCACAAACTGGGCCTGCATGGCCACCTGGTCATCGGCTTCATCGGCTCGTTCTACGCCTACGAGGGCCTGGCCCTGCTGCTGCGCGCCATGCCACGCCTGCTGGCGGCGCAGCCGGCGCTGCGCCTGCTGCTGGCCGGCGGCGGCCCGCAGGAAGCGGCGCTGCGCGCGCTGGCGGCGCAACTGGACCTGGAGCACGCCGTGGTCTTCGCGGGCAGAGTGCCGCATGCGCAGGTGGCCGCGTATTATCAGCTGATCGACATCTGCGTGTATCCGCGCCTGCCCATGCGCCTGACGGAGCTGGTGACGCCCTTGAAACCGTTAGAGGCGATGGCGCAGGGCCGCCTCGTGGTGGCGTCCGACGTGGGCGGCCACCGCGAACTGGTCGACCATGGCAAGACGGGCATGCTGTTTCGCGCCGGCGACGCCGAGGCGCTGGCGCAGGCGGTATTGCACCTGCTGCTGGCGCCCGACAGCTGGCCGCTGCTGCGGCGTCAGGCGCGCGCGTTTGTCGAGATGGAGCGCAGCTGGGGCGCCAGCGTGGGCCGCTATGCGCCCGTGTATGCGCGCGTGGCCGCGGCGCGCAGGGCGGCGGGAGTGGCGCCATGATCTTCACGGGCTTGCGCATCGCGCTGGTCGGCCCGCTGCCGCCGCCGGCCGGCGGCATGGCGAACCAGACGGCGCAACTGGCGCGCAAGCTGCGCGACGACGGCGCGCAAGTGCAGCTGCTGGCCGTCAACGGCCCCTTGCTGCCGCGCTGGCTGGCGCGCATCCGCTACCTGCGCGCGGCGCTGCGCCTGCCCGTGCACCTGTGGCGCCTGTGGCGCACGGCCAATACGGTGGACCTGTTCCACATCATGGCCAATTCCGGCTGGTCCTGGCATCTGCACGCGGCGCCGGCATTGTGGATCGCCAGCCTGAAAGGCAAGCCCGCCCTGCTCAACTACCGGGGCGGCGAAGCGGCCGCCTTTTTCGCCCGCTCGCCGCGCCTGGTCTCCATGAGCCTGCGCCGCGCCAGCGCCATCGTCGTGCCCTCGGCCTACCTAGCCGGCATTTTCGAGCAATATGGCCATACGGCCCACATCGTGCCGAACGTGGTGGACTTGCAGCGCTTTACGCCGGCCGCGCCGCGTGCGCCTGGCGACGCCGGCCCGTGCATCCTCGTGGCGCGCCACCTGGAACAGCTGTACGACAATGCCAGCGCCGTGCGCGCCTTTGCCATCGTGCGACTAAGCTATCCCAAGGCGCGCCTGGTGCTGGCCGGCGCCGGACCGCAGCGTGCGGCGCTGGCGCGCCTGGCCAGATCTTTGGGTGTGGACGCTGGCGTGCGCTTCGCCGGCCCCGTCGACAATGCCGCCATGCCGGCCCTGTACCAGGCCAGCGACATCGTCCTCAACCCTAGCCTGGCCGACAACATGCCCATTTCCGTGCTCGAAGCGCTGGCCTGCGGCGTGCCCGTCGTCAGCACCAACGTGGGCGGCATCCCCGTCCTGCTGCACGACGGCGTGACGGCGTTGCTGGTGCCGCCCGGCGATCCGGCCGCCATGGCGCAGGCCATCGTGGCGCTGCTGCGCGACCCGCTCCGCGCGCGGGCGCTGGTCGACGCGGGCCTGGCGCACGCCGCCACTTTCGGCTGGGCCGGCATCGCCCCCAGGCTGGCCGCGCATTACCGCCGCATCCGCGCCGCGCCGCGCCCGGGCGCCTACACGCGCCTCGTCGCGCAGTGGCTGTTTCCCCTGCATGAATGGTTCAAGGGCCACCACAGCACGCGCCTGCTGCGCCGCCTGGAACGCTCGCAGTGGTGGAGCGCGGAGCAGCTGCGGGAGTGGCAGCTGGCGCGCCTGCGCCATCTGCTGCGCCATGCGGGCGCGCACGTGCCCTACTACCGCGCGCTGTTCGCCCGCAGCGGCTTCGATCCAGGTCAGGTCAGGCAACTGGCCGACCTGTCGCGCCTGCCGCTGCTGCGCAAGGCGGATATCGCCAGCGCGCGCGACAGCTTCAAGTCCGCCCGCGCCGTGGGTTTGCGCCCGTTCGCCACGGGCGGCTCCAGCGGCGAGCCGCTGCAGTTTTTCCTGGGACGGCGCAGGATCAGCCACGACATCGCCGCCAAGTGGCGCGCCACGCGCTGGTGGGGCGTCGACATCGGCGACCGCGAAGCCGTCCTGTGGGGCTCGCCCATCGAACTGCAGGCGCAAGATCGCCTGCGCCGCCTGCGCGATGCGCTGCTGCGCACCACCCTTCTGCCCGCGTTTGCCATGTCGCCAACGCGCCTTGACGGCTACGTGGCGCAGCTGCGCCGCTGGCGTCCGCGCATGCTGTTCGGCTATCCGTCGGCGCTGTGCCGCATCGCCAGCCACGCCGACGCGCACGACCTGCCGCTCGACGGCCTGGGCGTGAAAGTGGCGTTCGTCACGGCCGAACGCCTGTACGACGAGCAGCGCGCGCAGATCGCCGCCGCCTTCGGCTGCCCCGTGGCCAACGGCTACGGCGGGCGCGACGCGGGTTTCATCGCCCACGAATGCCCGGAAGGCGGCATGCATATCACGGCCGAAGACATCATCGTGGAAATTGTCGATGGCCAGGGCCAGCCGCTGCCCTTTGGTGCCACGGGCGAGATCGTCGTCACCCATTTGGCCACGCGGGACTACCCCTTCATCCGCTACGCCACGGGCGACGTGGGCGCGCTGGGCACGCAGCCTTGCGCCTGCGGCCGCGGTTTGCCCCAGCTGCACAAGATCGAAGGACGCAGCACGGATTTCCTCACGGCCGTCGACGGCACCGTCATGCACGGCCTGGCCCTCGTCTACATCGTGCGCGAACTGCCGCAGGTGCGCAGTTTTAAAATCATCCAGGAAAGCCTGCTGCGCACGCGCGTGCTGCTGGTCTGCGTGGCGCGCCTGGATAACGCCACGCGCAGCGCCATCGTGAGCGGTTTCCAGGCCCGGCTGGGCGCGCAGGTGGACATCGTCATCGAGCAAGTCGACGAGATCGCGGCGGAAGCGTCGGGCAAGTACCGCTACGTGGTGAGCGCGGTGGCCTAGGCCGGCGGCCTGTAGCGCGATGCAACAGCAGTTGTCCATGCTCGTCCATGTATCTTGCCATATCGCCTGCGAAGCCATATCCGAGTGAATGCACGCTACGGATCGGGATATCAACGCCGGTCTGGCTGGCGATTTTCGCACGCAAGTCGCTGCTCTTGTAGTTTGAGGCACCGTGCGCTCACACATTGATGTAGATCAATCAATTTTCGAATCGCATGCAGCAGAATATGATCATTCGCAAATGTCTGTTGACCAGCCCATGGCAGGGCGCGTGACTGACGCCACTCCAACTTCATAAGGAACAAGATGATCCCCACTACCATGAAAGCCGCCGTTGTCGAACAACTGGGCCAGCCCCTGGTGCTGCGCGACGTACCCGTGCCGGTGCCCGGTCCCGGCCAGATCCTCGTCAAGACGGAAGCGTGCGGCGTGTGCCACACGGACTTGCATGCGGCGCGCGGCGACTGGCCCGTCAAGCCTTCGCCGCCGTTCATTCCCGGCCACGAAGGTATCGGCGTGGTGGTAGAGTTGGGCACGGGCGTGACCGAAGTGCGGCTGGGCGACCGGGTCGGCGTGCCCTGGCTCTACTCGGCTTGCGGCCATTGCGAACATTGCCTGGCAGCCTGGGAAACCGTGTGCGCCGAGGCGCAGTTCGGCGGCTACACGAAGAATGGCGGCTTTGCCGAGTACATCCTGGCCGACCCGCGCTACGTCGCGCATATTCCGGCGGGTCTTTCCGCCGTGCAGGCCGCGCCCATCATTTGCGCCGGCGTGACCAGCTACAAGGGCATCAAGGAAACGGGCGCGCGGCCGGGCCAGTGGCTGGCCGTGTCCGGCATCGGCGGCCTGGGCCACCTGGCCATCGAATATGCGGTGGCGATGGGCTTGCGCGTGGCGGCCGTCGACATCGATGAAGGCAAGCTGGAACACGCGCGCGCCCTGGGTGCCGAAGTGACCATCAACGCGCGCTAGGGCGACCCCGTGGCGGCCCTGCGCGAAGCGACCGGGGGCGGCGCGCACGGCGTGCTGATCACGGCGCCATCGATCGATGCCTTCCAGCAAGGCGTGGCGATGACGCGCAAGCGCGGCACCTGCGTGCTGGTGGGCTTGCCGCCGGGCGACTTCCCGACGCCGCTGTTCGACGTCGTCGCCAATTGCGTGACGATACGCGGCTCTTTTGTGGGCACGCGCCAGGACATGGCCGAGGCGCTGGCCTTCGCCGCCACCGGCAAGGTCAAGGCCGGGATCGAATTGCAGCCGCTGTCGGCCATCAATGAGATCTTCAGCCGGCTCGAACATGGCAAGGTGGCCTCGCGCGTGGTGCTCGATTTCAGCGCTAAGTGAGCCGCGCCGGTGTGTCGTGCGACGGCAATGCGATTTTTGTTGCCATAATTGCATATTGAAAAGGACACACCGATGAAAATATCTCTTTCTTGCTGGCTGGCCTGCGCCGCCCTCGCCTGCTCCGCCCCCGCCCCCGCCAGCGCGGCCGATCAGGCCGCGTCCGCCTTGCCCGGGCACTATTACCTGCAAGGCGTCATGGAAACGGGTTCCGAACTGCTGCTGAAAAAGGATGGCACGTTCGAATGGATGCTCAGTTATGGCAATACTGACGAGCAAGCCAGCGGCGAATGGCGCATTGCCGGCGACCTGGTGACTCTGGTGGCGGGCAATGGCGGCAAGGAGCCGCGGTTCCGCCTGTTCGAGGAAGCGGAAATGCGCATCCAGAAACCCGCCGAAGCGGGACTGTGGGTGGCCATCGTCGGCTTTCCCAAAGTGGGGCCGATGGCCGGCGTGGAAGTCAAATTCGAAGCGCAAAGCGGCAAGTCGGCCACCGCCGTCAGCGTGGCGAACGGCGACGCCATCGTGCGCATGCCGGCGTCGGAGCGCTGGGTGCGCGCCGGCTTGCGCCGCCAGGGCTCGAAAGCCGACTATCAATGGCTGGCCGTGCCGCCCGAGCGCGCGCAGCAACGCATCGCCGCCTTCGCCGTCACCGACCCGCAATGGCTGAGAGGCCAGGCATTCCAGAAGCTGGCCTTGCGCGTCGTCAAGGGCGGCCTGAAAGTCGACGATGCGGACAATGGTCTGGCCAGGGGCCTGTACGCCAAACCGGCATCGAAGCAGTAACCCTCACTCTATCTCGTTCCATTCCACAAACACGCCGCCCTGGTCAATATTCCTGACCAGGGCGGCGCTGTTTGCGCCAGCGCGCAGCCGTGCGCCGTTGACACCCCGCACGGTCTGTCCTATAGTCGCCGGGTTAACAAGAAATGAGAATGAGAATCATGTTCATTAAAATACGAAAATGGCTTGCCTGCTATCCGCTCGTGGCCGCAGCCCTGCTGCTGGCCGGAAGCGCGCAGGCGCAAGTGGCCGATCCTGGCGCCGGCGCCAGGCAATTGTGGCAGTTGATTGATTATGTCGCCGTCGATTACAGCGGCGCCGTCGAGCACGGCAAGGTGGTCAGCGAAGCGGAATACGCGGAAATGCTCGACTTTACTGACAACGCGACGACGCAGATCGCCGCCCTGCCCGCCCACGCTTCGCAGGCGGCCATCGCCGCCGCCATCGCCGACCTGCGCAAAGCCGTCGTGGCCAAGGCCGACGGCGTGGAAGTCAAGCGCCTGGCGCACCATGCGAACGGCTTGCTGATCGCCGCCTATCCGATTCCCGTGGCGCCCAAAGTATTACCCAACCTGGCGCGCGGTGCGGCCCTGTATGCGGCCCAGTGCGCTTCTTGCCACGGCGTGGCCGGCGGCGGCGACGGTCCGCTGGCGGCCAGCCTGGAACCGAAACCGATCGCCTTCACGGATGGCGAACGGGCGCAGTCGCGCAGCGTGATGGCGCTGTACCAGGTCATTTCGCAAGGCGTGGCGGGCACCTCGATGGCCAGTTTCGGCCAGCTGTCCGAAAACGAGCGCTGGGACCTGGCCTTCTTTGTGGGCGGCATGTCGCACGACGCGGCGGCGCGCGCGCACGGCGAAAAGCTGTGGCAGGACGATCCGCGCAGTAAAAAGCTGTACGCGGACCTGGCCGCCGTGACGACCGTGACGCAGGAAGCGGCAGCCGCCAAGCTGGGCGCGGACGAGGCGCATGCGCTGACGGCGTATTTGCGCAGCCACCCGGACAAGGCCGAGGCGCACAAGCCCACGGGCCTGGCCCTGTCGCGCCTGCGCCTGGCCGAAAGCCTGGCCGCCGTGCACGCGGGCGACCGCGCGGGCGCCACGCGCCTGGGCCTGTCGGCCTACCTGGACGGCTTCGAGCCGATCGAGCCGATGGTCGGCGCGCGCAACAAGTCCTTGCTGCTGGCCGTGGAAAACGCCATGCTGGCCTACCGTTCCGCCGTTGCCAAGGGCACGGTGGCCGACGCCGAAGCGGCGGGCGACAAGCTGCAGCAACTGTTCAGCCACGTGGAAGCGGAGCTGGGCGACGCCAAGGCCGAGCCGATGACGACCTTTATCGGCGCCCTGACGATCCTGCTGCGCGAAGGCGTGGAAGCGCTGCTGATCGTAATCGGCATCATCGCCTTCCTGCGCAAGGCCAAGCGCAGCGACGTCATGCCCTACGTGCATGGCGGCTGGATCAGCGCGCTGGTGGCGGGCGGCCTGACATGGGTGGCGGCGACGTACCTGGTGACCATCAGCGGCGCCAGCCGGGAAGTGAGCGAAGGGCTCGGTTCCGTGTTCGCGGCCCTGGTCCTGCTCAGCGTGGGCTTGTGGATGCACCAGAAGAGCAGCGCCGGGCGCTGGCAGGAATACCTGCACGAAAAACTCACGGCGGCCATGACGCGCCGCTCCGCCTGGGGCCTGTTCGCCCTGGCCTTCATCGCCGTCTACCGCGAAGTGTTTGAAACGGTGCTGTTCTATTCCGCCCTGGCGGCCGACGGCAATGGCGGCGCCCTGCTGGGTGGCTTCCTGGTGGCCATCGTGCTGCTGGTCGTGATCGCCTGGGCCTTGCTGCGCACCAGCGCCCGCATGCCTATCGGCAAGTTCTTCTCGTGGACGTCCGCCTTCGTGGCCGTGCTGGCCGTGATACTGATGGGTAAAGGCGTGGCCGCGCTGCAAGAAGCGGGCTGGGTCGGCGTCACTCCGGTCGATTTCATGCGTGTCGACCTGCTGGGCATCCTGCCCACGGCGGAAACCTTGCTGGCGCAGGCGGCCATCCTGGCCATCATCGTCGCCGGCTATGGCTGGAACCGTTACTCGGCAGGCAAGCACAAGCCGGCCTGAGCTTGAAGTTCAATCCTTGAAACGCGCCGGCACGGGCGTTTCTACCCTCCCCCTATCGCTGCAGGCAGCGATAGGGGGATTTTTCATTGCAGCAACAGTGCAGCACGCTAAATGTCGTCTGACGATTTCTTGTTGCTGTGCACTTTTATGCCTGCCAGCCAGGTTTCCTCCACCACGATGTCGCGTATCTTGCGCACGGTCTCGTCCAGCGGGTCTTGCGCAAGAATCACCAGGTCGGCCCGCTTGCCGGCTTCCAGCGAGCCGACCAGATGATCGAGGTGGCAGTGCCAGGCGGCATCGAGCGTGACGGCACGCAATGCCGCCATCCGGCTGAGCCGCTCGTCCTGATTCAGCACCTCTTTGCCTGGCGCACCTTCCATGGTGCGAAATACCGCCTGTTCCATCATGCGCAAGGGACCCAGTGGCGAGACGAAATGGTCCGAGTGCAAGCTGACGTGCATCCCCGCTTGCAGTGCCGACTGGCAACGGTCCAGCAACTGTGTCCGCTCCTGGCCAAAAATGGTACGCTGGAAGGTATGTCCCCAGTAACCGACGTGGCCGATGAGGAAACTGGGGTTCAATTGCAATTCTGCCATTTTACTGATGGCATCGTCATTCAGCAGCGATGCGTGCTCGACCCGCAGTCGCAGCTGACGCCGCTTGTGCGCCTCCTCTTCGCTGATGCCACCGGGCTGTGACGTCAGTACCTGCGCGTAGCTGTCCAGCACATATTCCACCGCCTTGTCGCCATTCGCGTGGACCAGCACTGGCCAGCCGTGTGCCACCGCCTTGTCCAGCATGCGGGTGAAAAGAGACGGCTCGTAATTGCTCAAGCCGGTGTCGGGCACGCCAGGGACCGAGTGTTCATGCGAGCAGGCATAGGGCTCGCTCTGGTAGCCAGTCAAGCCCTGGTTCGAGCCATCCGCGATCAGCTTGATCGCCTTGATGCTGAAACGCTGGTCGCCGTGGCTGTCCAGATCCGGCTTGTAGTGCTGCAGCCACTTGTCCAGCGCCTGTTCTTCGGGTTTGGTGAACAGCGCGGCACCGATACGCACGGGACCGAGGTGCGCCGCCAGTTTGAGCAGGCCGATCTCCACCTGTGGCTGCTCGGTGGCGCCCAGACCGGCGTCGAATACGGTGGTAAATCCCATGGCGGAGGCGTTGTCCAGCACCCGCTTCAGGCACGCGACAAATTCCAGCAGCTTGGGCTGCGGCGCGACCAGCAGCGCCTTGGCGATGTCAATCTCGGTCAGCACGCCGGAAGGATCGGGGATACCAGCCGCCGTCAGCGCAGCGGTATTGAGATAGGCAAGGTGGCCGGAAGAGTTCATCAGCAGGATAGGCACCGTGCTGCTCAGCGGGTTCAGCTGGCTGGCGGTGATGTCTTCCCAAGGCTGCATCAGCGAGGGATCGACGCCGAAGCCCAATACCCAAGGGTTGCCTTTCTTGTCTTTCGGCAGCTTGTCCGGCTGCGCCAGCGCGGTGCGAATCTTCTGGCTGATGCTCTGGAAACTGTATTCCAGATCCAGCTCCTGTTGCTGCGGTGCCGGCTTGAAGGGCGTGAGTGACAGCCAGCTCTTGTACAACGCGCTGGGCAGGATGTGCATATGGGGTTCGATGAAGCCAGGCAGCAAGGTGCTGCCGTCCAGGTCCACTTCGCGCGGCTGGTGCAGTTGCATGGCCTGGCGCACGTCCTGCAGCGTGCCGGTGGCAATGATGGTGCCGCCGGCCATGCCCAGTGCCGTCACCTGCTCGCTGCCGTCGGTGGCCATGGTATGAATGACACCGTTATGGAAGATGATGGCTTGCGGCGTCAGTGTGCGGGAGTGCGGGGAGTATGTCTGCTGGAACGCCGCGTCCAGTTCACCGCTGAGTGCAGTTTCTGTCAACAGGCCGCTTGTCAGCGTAGGCAGGTGAGGCAGGTTGCAGCAGGCGCAACCGAGGTGGTCATGGCTCATGCAGATTCCTATCAGAGGTTAATGATTGACGATGAATACATTCATCATTCAGCATTTGATATGCTCAACAACAGAATATCGGGAAAGCGATATGCATAAACTGGCTCGCTTGTTTCCAATAACTGCTACATAGCATAATGAATTGCCAATCAAAAAAACTCTAACATTGTCACGTTAATGTGCATGACTATGTGACTACTCTGAACGCCTTGCCCTGCATTGATTTCCCGCAGCATTTCGCTATCTATTTATTCACCATTTTGTCAGCCCCCTCCCATTTCCCTGAAGAAGACATAAAACTATTTATCGGCAGGTGACAATTGGATAGTTATATTTTCAAAAATTTAACTATATTCTGTATTGCAGAGATTACACTCGCCGTATCAAAAGAAGTCTATCCATTGAACGCACCATCAACGAAAGCTGATCGATGAAAACTCAACGCGCAACAACCTGGACGCTGGCTCTAACTGTGGCAGGCGCCCTGTTATCTTCCCATGCCTATGCGGCGAAGATCCCTGACTGCGGCAAAAGGGAACCGAGCAAAACCTTGCCTACGCCGCAAAATAGCGAATATGACGCCTACCGCAACGCAAAGACGAGCGCGGTGGCGGGTGGTCCGGGCAATACCGTATTCAATAATAATGAAAAGCGCCTGCCCGCCGCCGGCAAGGACGAGGTTTATTATGAATACTATTTGGGTATCGGCGGCGACGGCGGCGCAGGTTCGCATCGTGCGGTACTGCTTGTGCAAACTCCGGCGGGCAAACGCAAGTTGGTGGAACGCTACTATACGCAGGACCACTATACTTCCTTCTGCAGCCTGAAAAACTAGCCGTTCTTTTTCCAATTCAAGCGGCGCCGAAACCAGCGGTCACGGCGCCGCATCGCGCGCATCCACATACGCCCAGGCCTGCATGCCTGACGCCAGGGTGACGCGCTCGCGCCGGTAGGCGGCCACCTCGTAGCCGTCCGCCTGCCGCAATTCGTCCGCCGAGATGGCCAGCACGGCGCCCGGCACGCAATCCGTCGGCGCGCTGCTGCGCGAGGCGATCGGATGGTGCGTCTTGCCGCTGGTCGCCACCACCTGCGCATCGTCGATGGCCAGCAGCGCCAGGCGGTAGCCGGGCAATTGGTCGGGCCGGCTGTCCAGCAGGCGCCCGAAGGTGGCCAGCTGCACATCGGCCTGCTGTAAGGTGCCGTAGGAAAACAGCTGTTCTGGCGTTTCCGCTGTAAAAGATGTCATTGCCGCTCCTTGTCGTTCGTTATTCCAGCTACCCCAGCCAGTCATGAAACCAGTCCATGGCTAAGTAACCCCCAATAAATTATTGTGATTTCTGACTTCCTTAGCCGGCGCTCTGCGGCGTTGCCCACCGCTCGCAGTGCTCGCACTGCGTCGCGGCGGACGCCTTGCATAGCATCCGGCTATGTTCGTCATAATTTCACAATAATTTCCTGACGATTACTTAGCGCGATGGTGCTGAAATCGGGCCATTACATTATTCACCTGCACCGTGGTGCAGGTCAATCGTGTGGCGGCGCACCGCATGCACGATGCTGAAAATTGCGATATGATGACCGTCATGCAGAACTCATCCAACAACTCAGCGGCCAAACCCTCGGCGCAAAGCCGCAAGGAAGCCACCCATGAACGCATCGTCGAGGTGGCCACGCGCGCCATCCGCCGCAGCGGTTATGCGGGCACGGGCGTGGCCGACATCATGAAGGAAGCGGGCCTGACACACGGCGGCTTTTATGCGCACTTCGCCTCGCGCGACGCGCTGCTGGCCGAAGCGGGCGACCGCGCGGGGGCCGAATCGGTGGCGCTGGCGGCCAGGGTGGCCGCTGCCGCTCCGCCGGGCCAGGCGCTGCAGGCCATGCTGGCGGCCTACCTGTCGCCCGAACACATCGCCGCCATCGAGGTGGGCTGCCCCGTCTCGGCGCTGGGTTCGGAAATGCCGCGCCAGGCGCCCGAGGTGCGGCGCGCCGCCACCATCCACATCAAGGAAATGATCGACCTGTTCGCGCGCCAGTTGCCCAACTGGGGCCAGCCCGAAGCGCACGCGCAAGCGATGGCCATGGTGTGCGCCATGGTCGGCGCCACCATCCTGGCGCGCGCCGTCGACGAGCCGGCCCTGTCGGACGCCCTGTGCGCGGCCACCCTGGCGCAGTTCCAGGACGCAAACCAGCCGTAACGCCCATGGCCCGGGTCCGTCCCGGGTTTTTTTTCAAACAACAATATGACGACCGTCATATTTTATGTTGTCAACCACTGAAGGACTGCCATGAAGAACAACAAGATTGCCCTGGTCACCGGCGCCTCGTCCGGCATCGGCGCGGCCACGGCCCGGCGCCTGGCGCAAGCGGGCTACACGGTGTACGGCACCAGCCGCCGCGGCGCGCAAGCCGATGCGGTCGGCTACACGATGCTGGCGCTCGACGTCACCAGCGACGCATCCGTCGCGGCCGCCGTCGCCGAGCTGATGCGGCGCGAAGGCCGCATCGACCTGCTGGTGAACAACGCCGGTTTCGGCGTGGCCCCGGCGGGCGCCGAGGAAAGCAGCATGGCGCAGGCGCACGCCATCTTCGACACGAATTTTCATGGCGTCGTGCGCATGACCCTGGCCGTGCTGCCGCACATGCGGGCCCAGGGCGGCGGACGCATCCTCAATATCGGTTCCGTCGTCGGCTTTTTGCCCATGCCTTATGGCGCGCTGTATTCGGCCACCAAGCACGCCATCGAGGGATACACTGAATCGCTCGACCATGAAGTGCGCGGCTGGGGCATCCGCGCCAGCGTCATCGAGCCGGCCTATACGAAAACCACGTTCGAAGCCAACCTGCTGGCGCCAGATAGCCCGCTGTCCGCCTACCGGCAAGTGAGCGCGGCCGTCACAAGCCGCCTGCAAGCGCTGATGGCCGGCGCCGAAGACCCTGGCGTCGTGGCCGACACGGTATTGGCGGCGGCGCAGGCGCGCCAGCCGAAATTGCGCTACACGGCCGGGCCGCTGGCGGCACGCTTGCGCCTGATGCGCCGCTTCCTGCCCGCCGCGCTGCTGGACGCCGGCTTGCGCAAGGACCTGCGCCTGGCCTGAACGCCAGTACTTTTTTCAGCCTTCAGAGAGAACATCATGCAAGCATTGCAACTCAAACGATACGGCAGCCTCGATCACGTCGCGTTTGCCGAACTGCCCCGCCCTCCCCCCGGTCCCGGCGAACTGCTGGTGCGGGTGCACGCCGTGGGACTCAATCCCATCGATTATCTGATCCCCAGGGGCGACTTCAAGCCGATCTTGAAACTGCGCTTGCCGGCCACCCTGGGTAGCGACTTTGCCGGCGTGGTGGTGGAAGTCGGCAGCGGCGTCACGCGCTTCAAGGTCGGCGACGCCGTGTATGCGAGTATTTTCGACACGCCATACGGCAGCCTGGCCGAGTTTGCCGTCGTGCCCGAGCAGGCGGCCGCGCAGATCGCCGCCCTGCTCGAAGCGGGAAGCATCCGCCCCGTCATCGACCAGGTGTTTCCTTTTCTTCAAGCAAAGCAGGCGCTGACCTACCTGGCGCAGGGCCGCGCACGGGGCAAGGTGGTGCTGCGGCTGCCCGTGCCCTGAGTGGCCTTGGGATTGCGTTCCGTGCTGTGACGGCAACTGTGATTATGTGTGAGTTTTGCGTTAGCAATTTCGGCCATACTCGTTGTCAACCCCTTACCTATTGATACCGGTCAACTTCAACAAAGGTAGCTCATGCGCTTTTTCCGGGAATGCTGCTGGCTCGCGATCACCCTCGCGGCCGGCACCGCCCATGCCGAACCGGGCGTGACCGATACGCAAATCCGGCTCGGCATGGTCAATGCCCAGACGGGGGCGGCCTCCGGGCTGGGACGGGCCATGCTCGATGGCGCGACGGCCATTTTCCAGGAAGCAAACCAGCGCGGCGGCATCCACGGCCGCAGCATCGAGCTGGTGGTGGCCGACGATGGCTACGATCCGGACCGCGCCATCAGCGAAACGCTCAGGCTGATCGAGGACAAGCAGGTATTCGCCCTGTTCGGCAACGTGGGCACACCCACCACCAACGCCGTCATACCGATCGTCCAGGAAATGAAGGTGCCGCTGGTGGGCGCGTTTACGGGCGCCATGACCTTGCGCCGCCCGGTGGTGCATGAAATCATCAACTTTCGCGCCAGTTATGACGATGAGTCCGATGCCCTGGTGCAGTACTTCGCCAGCCGGGGCATCAAGCGCTTTGGCGTGCTGTACCAGGACGACGGCTTCGGCAATGCCGTGCTCGACGGCACCGTGCGCGCCCTGCAGCGGCGCGGCATGGAACTCGTCGCCAAGGGTTCCTTCCAGCGCGGCACCACGGCCGTCAAGGCGGGACTGGCGGCCCTGATCGGTCACGACTTGCAGGTGGTCATCATGGCCGGCCCCTACACCCCGGTGGCTGCGTTCGTGCGCGAAGCAGGCCAGACCGGGCTGAAGGCGGCCCTGGCCACGGTGTCCTTTGTCGGCACCGACAGCTTGCTGCAGCTGCTGGGTAAGGAAGGCAACAACATTGTGATTTCGCAAGTGGTGCCGCTGCCGGAAGACCGCACGCTACCCATCGCCGCCGACTGCGCCGCGCTGCTGGCCCGGCATGTGCCGGCGGCCCGGCTGTCGTTCGTCAGTTTCGAGGGCTGTATTTCAGCCACCCTGATGGTGGCGGCGCTACGCCGCGCCGGCGCCGACCTCACGCGCGAGCGCCTGATCCAGAGTTTCGAAACGTTCGACCGGCTCGATCTGGGCGGCTTGCGGGTAACGCTGCGGCCAGGCGACCACCAGGCGTCGACGGCCGTCTTCCTGACCCGCATCGCCGACGGCCGTATCGTGCCGGCCGACCCGGCGCCTGGCGCGAAGTGATGCGCGCGGCCGTCCCCTGGAGCCTGGCATGAAAATCAGGACCAAGCTGATCATCAGTACCACCGTCCTGCTGGCGGGCGTGGCGGCCATGGCGGCGGCCAGCCTGCTGCTGGTGAAAGGCATCGAAACCCATGTGCATGGATTGACCGACGAGACCGTGCCGCTGTACACGGACGTGTTGCGCCTGCGCTATACCGTGCAGGATATGACGTCGGATTTTTTCGAGCTGGGCAAGGCGGAAGACCTGGCGCAGCTGGAACAGGTATCGAGCAAGATCGTCGCCAGTATCCGGACCGCCGAGAGCATCAGCCAGGACTTGCGGCGCCACGGCGAGTCGCAAGCGCCCCGCTATCACTCGGCCTTCGAACGGGAATTCCAGCGCATGCGCGTCGCCGTGCGCAAGCGCCTGGAAAACGAGGCTTATTACAAGGCGCAGGCGACGGAGATGCGGCAAGTGCTGGCGCAGATCAAGGCCGCGGCCAAGGGCGCGCGCGGTAAGATCCGCCTGGTCGACAGCCAGGCCCAGGCCACGGCCGCCGAGGTGCAGCTGGAAAGCCAGCGCCTGAACGAGAACGCCCGCTACCTGACCGATTTACGCAAGAGCATCCACGACATGCAGATTGCGCTGGCCGAAACGGAGGCCGTGAAAAACCGTTTCCGCATCGCACCCTTGCGCGAACGGCTGACGGCGGCCGTCGCGCACCTGGAAGGCACCAGCGAGCGCGACATCAGCCCGGCCCAGCTGGCGCTGCGGGCGAAACTGCTGGCCACGGCGCGCCAGATGCTCGATCCCGCCGCCGGCCTGCTGGCCCTGCGTGCAGCTCTGCTGGCCGAGGGCGGCGCCAGCGCGCAGCAGCAAGCCGCCTATGCCGCCCTCAAGGAAGACACCAGCGCCGCCCTGGCCGGCGCCCACCTGCGCCTGGCCGAAGAGCTCGATCCCATCGAACTGCAGCTGGCCATCGGGCGCGACCGGCTGGCCGAAGCGGGCCGCTACATGCACACCTCGGCCCGCATCGAGGACGCCAGCGGCGAAATCAACCTGGCCGTCGACGCCATCAGCATCGACGTGGGCGAAGTCATGCTGGCCACGGCGGCGGCCGACGTCACGCGCCTGGGCGACGATATCGCGCTGCGCATCAGTGCCCTGCACCGCGACATGGCCACCATGCAGACCTTGCTGCAAAGCATAGGCCAGCTGGGCTTGCTGGCCGAAACGCGCGGCGTCAACACCCATCTGGACGCGGTGGAGCGTTCGGGACAGCGGCTGGTGCAAGCCAAGGGCAGCGTGCTGGACAGCCAGACGGCGCTCGACGAGGTCATCGACCACGTGCGCGCCTTCGAGCGCGAGCAGGCCGCCTATTCCGCGCAGCAGGTGGCGCGCATCACGGGCCAGCAGCAGGACGCGGTGAGCAAGGTGCGCGATGGCGTGCGGCATGCCTTCGTGCTGATCCTCGGCATCGCGCTGGTGCTGCTGCTGGCCTGCGTGGCCATCACGGGCCTGATCAGCGCGTCCATCGCCCGGCCGCTGGCGCGCCTGTCCTACGCCATCGCGCATATCCGCGACGGCAAGGCGCTGTCGGTGCGCGTGGCGCAGCACGGCAGCGATGAACTCGGGCAATTGATCCTGGGCTTTAACGGCATGCTCGAGCACGTCGAACAGCGCGACCTGGCGCTCAAGCAGGCAAAGGCCGAGGCCGACGCCGCCAACCGCGCCAAATCGGAATTCCTGGCCAAGATGAGCCACGAAATCCGCACGCCGATGAATGGCGTGCTGGGCATGACGGAGTTGCTGCAGCGCGCAGAACTGAGCCCCAAGCAGCAGCGTTTCGTGCACACGGTGCACCGTTCCGGTGAAAGCTTGCTGAGTATCATCGACGACATCCTCGACTTTTCCAAGATCGAGGCGGGCAAGCTGGTGCTCGAACATATCCCCTTCGACCTGCGCCAGGTGATCGACGATGTGGTGGCGCTGTTTGCCAACGGCATCCAGCGCAAGGCCATCGAATTTACCTGCCGCATCGCGCCCGACGTGCCGCAGCATGTGCGCGGCGACCCCGTGCGGCTGCGCCAGATCCTCACCAACCTGCTCAATAACGCCACCAAGTTCACCGAGCGGGGCGAGATTTCCGTCGATGTCAGCCGCCCCGCCGCCGGCCAGATCCGGCTGGAAGTGCGCGACACGGGCATCGGCATGGCGCCGGAAGCGGCGGCGGCCGTCTTCCAGCCCTTCCGCCAGGCCGACAGCACCACTTCGCGCAAGTACGGCGGCACGGGACTGGGACTGGCCATCATCAAGCAGCTGGTGGAGATGATGGGCGGCAACATCGTACTCAAATCCGTGGCGGGTCAGGGCTCCAGCTTCGCCGTGACCGTCGTCGTGGGCGAGGTGGCGCCCGGTGACGCGCCGCCGCCGGCGCCGCCGCGCGTGTCGCTCGATGCCTTGCACGTGCTGATCGTCGACGACCATGCCACCAACCGCAATATCCTGCTGCAGCACGCGATCGAGTGGCAGATGGCCGCGTCCAGCGCCGCCGACGGCGCCGAGGCGCTGGGCCTGCTGCAAGGCGCGCTGCGCGGCGGGCGGCCGTTCGACCTGGCCATCATCGACATGCGCATGCCCGTCATGGATGGCGCCGAGCTGGTGCGGGCGATCAAGGCCGACGCCGCCATGGCGGCACTGAAAATCATCATGCTCAGCTCGCTGGATGCCTCGGCCGATCTGCACCAGGTGACGGCGCTGGGCGTGGAATACTGCCTGACCAAGCCCGTGCGGGCGCTGGAACTGCGCCACTGCATCGAAGCCGTGGGCGGCTTCGGCACGCCGGCGCCCGCCCTGCCCGCTCCACCCGATACGGCTGTCCCGGCCACCGGCCAGGCGCCGCTGCGCATGCTGCTGGTGGAAGACAATGCGATCAACCAGGAAATCGCCCTGGCCATGCTGGAAGATACCGCTTACCAGGCCACGCCGGCCGACAACGGGCGGCGCGCGCTGGCCCTGTGGGAGCGCTACCCGTTCGATGTGATCCTGATGGATTGCCAGATGCCGGAAATGGACGGCTTCGAAGCGACGCGGCGCTTGCGCCACATGGAAGCCCAGCAAGGCCGTGAGCGCACGCCCATCATCGCCCTGACGGCCAACGCCATCCTGGGCGACCGCGAACTGTGCCTGGACGCGGGCATGGACGACTATCTCGCCAAGCCGTACACGCGCGCCGCCCTGCTGGCCGTGCTGGCCCGCTGGCGCCCGGCGTCCAGCGCGCCGGCGGCGGCGCAGACGCCGGCAGTGACGGCGCAGGCTGTCCAGAAGGCGCCGGCCGAAGCGGCCGCCATCCTCGACGCGGCCGCCCTGCAAAACCTGCGCGCCATGCGCCGTCCCGGCCGTCCCGACGTGCTGGGCCGCATCATCGACCTGTTCTACAGCGACGCCCCGCGCCTGCTGGTGCAGCTGGAAGTGGCGGCCGGGGCCAGCGACGCCGCGGCGCTGCAGCTGGCCGCGCACACGCTCAAGTCCAGCTGCGCCAACGTGGGCGCGCTGGGCTTGTCGGCCACCTGCCGTGAAATCGAACAATACGCGCGCGGCAGTGACGTCGGCGGCGCGCTGCGGCATATCCGCGGCATCCAGCAAGAACTCGACCGTGTCCTCGCCGCCCTGGCCATTGAAAAGGAAGCCCTATGAATACCGCACTCCCCCCGCAAGCACTGGTCCTGGTGGTCGATGACGACACCATGACGCGCTTCCTGGTGACGGAAGCGCTGGAGCCGGAAGGCTTCCGCATCGAGGAAGCGGCCAGCGGCCTGGAAGCGCTAGCCGCCTTCCAGCGCGGCGTGCCCGACCTGGTCCTGCTCGACGTCGCCATGCCCGGCATGAGCGGCTTCGAATGCTGCGCCCAGCTGCGCCGGCTGCCCGGCGGCGCGCACGTGCCCATCGTCGTGCTGACCGGCAACGATGACGATGATTCGATCAAGCAGGCGCTGGAAGCGGGCGCCAGCGATTTTATCTCCAAGCCGATGCAATGGCGGCTGCTGGCGCACCGGCTGCGCTACCTGCTGCGGGCCAGCAGCGCGCTGACCGAATTGAGCCGCATCCAGGAAAGCCTCAACCACGCGCAGGCGCTGGCCCGCCTGGGCAACTGGGAATACCGGGGCACCGGCGGCGATGGTTACTGGTCGCCGGAACTGTTGCGCATCCTGGGCCTCGATGCCGCTTCCGGCGCCACCAGCTTCGACCGTTTGCTGCAATGCCTGCCCGAAGACCAGCGGCCCCTGCTGCTCGATGCCTTCATGGAACTGCATGCCAGCGGCACCAGCTACGGCCTGGAACACGGGGTGCTGCAGCCGGACGGCGGCGAGTGCATCGTCTTTCACCAGGCCGAGGCCGTGCGTGAAGGTGGCGAAGTGCTGCTGATGCGCGGTACCGTGCAGGACATCACGGAACGCAAGCGGCAGGAATGGCGCATCGAGTACCTGGCCAACCACGATGCGCTGACGGATCTGCCCAACCGCCAGTTGCTGAACGACCGCATCGGCCAGGCCATCGCCCAAGCCCGCCGCACCCACCTGCACCTGGCCACCCTGATGCTGGACCTCGACCGTTTCAAGTTCGTCAACGACAGCTATGGCCACCCGGTGGGCGATGCGCTGCTGCAGGAAGTGGCCCGCCGCCTGAAGCTGGCCGTGCGCGAAGGCGACACCGTGGCCCGCCAGGGCGGCGACGAATTCGTCATCCTGCTGACGGACTTGCCCGATAGCGACACGGCCGAGGACATCGCCAAGAAGGTGCTGGCGGTGTTCGCCGAGCCCTTTTTGCTGGGCGAGCATACCTTGCACGTCAGCACCAGCATCGGCGCCAGCGTGTTTCCCTCCGACGGCGACAGCGCCGACATTCTGTTGAAGACGGCCGATGCGGCCCTTTACAGCGCCAAGGACAAGGGCCGCAACGCTTACCAGTTCTACAACCACAAGATGGGCGTGCTGGTGGAAGAGCGGGCCGAGATCGAGCACGCGCTGCACCAGGCGCTGGCGCTGGGCGAGCTGGAATTGCATTATCAGCCCAAGGTCGATCTCACCAGCGGCAAGATTTATGGCATGGAAGCGCTGCTGCGCTGGCGCCGGCCCGGCATCGGCCTGGTGCCGCCGGACCGCTTCATCCCCCTGGCCGAGGAAACGGGCATGATCGTGCCCATCGGCGAATGGGTGCTGCGCACGGCCTGCGCGCAGCTGGGCGTCTGGCATGCCTACGGCTTTGCGCACCTGACGATGGCCGTCAACGTCTCGGCGCGCCAGTTCCGCCAGGTCGACATGCCGCAACTGGTGCGCGCAGTGCTGGCGGAAAGCGGCGTGCCGTCCCACTGCCTGGAACTGGAACTGACGGAAAGCGTGCTGATGCAAAACCGCGACCTGGTGGTGCGGGCGCTGGAACAGTTGAAGGAAATCGGCATCACCCTGGCGCTGGACGACTTCGGCACCGGCTATTCCAGCTTGTCCTATCTCAAGCAATTCCCCATCGACGTGGTGAAGATCGATCAATCGTTCATCCGCGACGTGACCGACAGCGTGGACGGCGCTTCGCTGACCCGCTCCATCATCGCCATGGCCAAGTCGCTGCACCTGACCACGGTGGCCGAGGGCGTGGAAACGGAGGGACAATTGGGATTTCTCAATACCAACCGCTGCGACGCCATGCAAGGCTATTACTTCAGCCGCCCCCTGCCCGGCGCCGAGATGGATCTGATGTTGCATGCTGGCACCCATTTGCCGCCCGAGAGCTGCCATGCCGTGGCGCCGCAGCGCGTGCTGCTGCTGGTCGATGACGAGGAGCATATCCTGTCCGCCCTGCGCCGCTCGCTGCGCAAGGAGGGCTACCAGATACTCAGCACCACCAATGCGCAGGAAGCGCTGGAACTGGTCGCGTCCCACGCGGTGGGCGTGATCCTCACGGATGCGCGCATGCCGGGCATGTCTGGCAACGAACTCTTGCGCCGCATCAAGGGCGTCTATCCGGAGATCGTGCGCGTGATGCTGTCCGGCTATCCTGAGCTGCATTCGGTCACGGCGGCCATCAACGAAGGCTCGGTGTACAAGTTCATCACCAAGCCGTGGGACGAAACCCTGCTGAAAGACCACTTGCTGGAAGCCTTCCAGCGCTTCGAATCGGGCGTGCAACGACCGCCTCGGGGTCCCCATGGCATCGAAATCAGCAACCGTGCCGCCTAGGCGCCGCCAGGAGCCATCATGCAGGAGCAACTATTCTTCGAAGGCTTGCGCGCCCTGGCCGAAGCTGCCTTTCCCAAGCATTGCGCCTGCTGCGGCCGCGTCTTCGCCACGGCGGACGAGTTCATCGGGCAGACGCGGGCGATGCGGCAGAATGTTTCCGGGCTAAAGCAAAGTTTCGATGACAACAACGTCGCCATCGTCGAGGTCTACCGCAATTGCCCGTGCGGCTCGACCCTGATGGATTTCTTTTCGGACCGGCGCGACACATCCGAACCGTGCCAGCAACGGCGCCTGCTGTTCGAGCGCCTGCTGCCGCTGCTGCAGGAAAAAGGCATGGAACGGGGCGCGGCGCGCGCCTATCTGCTGCAGGTCGTGCGCGGCGAGCTGCCTTGAGGGGCAGCTCGTCGTATCACCTTACCAGTAACCAAGCACCTTCCACCACGTCGTGCCGACGACGGCAAAGATCAGCAGTTCCACCACGCACATGATGAAACCGACACGCCACCAGTTGCCCATCGTCACGAAGCCGCTGCCGAAGATGATGGGCGAGGTGCCCGTGGCGTAATGGGTCAGGGTCATCATGATGGCCGAGCCGGCCGTCATCATCAGCATGAACGGTACGTGGTATTCGGCCGGGATCAGGTGCAGGCCCACCGTCAGGAAGGCCAGCAGCATGGCGCTGATGTGGGCCGTCGTACTGGCAAAGAAGTAATGCGAGAAGACGAACACGAGCACCAGGACGCCGGCGATCGGCAGCCAGTCCATGCCGCTGGCGACGATGGCCGCCTTCATGCCGGCCGAGAACCAGGCGATCACGCCCGTCTTGTTCAACTGCTCGGCCATCATGACGAGCGCGCCGAACCACACCAAAGTGTCCCAGGCACTCTTTTCCGACAGCACGTCGTCCCAGTCGATGGTGCCGGTAATGATCAGCACAAACAAGCCGATGAAGGCGACCACCGTCGCATCGAGCGAAAACGCGGGGCCGAACAGCATGGCGGGCACATTCGCCCACAGCAACAGCAACAAGGCGAAGGTACCCAGCATGACTTTTTCCGACGGCGACAGCGGGCCCATGCTTTTCAGTTCCGCCTTGGCGTAGGTGACGGCGTCCGGCGTGGCTTTCAGTTCCGGCGGCGACAGCCAATAGATAATCAGCGGCATCACCAGCAGGCAGACCAGGCCCGGCAGCAGCATGCACAGGGCCCAGGTGGTCCACGTCAGGTGGAAACTCTGGCCGCTGGCCTTGGCGACGAAATCGACCACCAGCGGGTTCGGCGCCGTGGCTGTGAGGAACATGGCCGACGTGATCGGGTTGGCGTGGTAGTTGACGAGGGCCAGATACGTGCCCACTTTCCCTTCCGTGCCCTTGGCAGGATCCGAATCGAAGGCGTTGGCGATCGATTTCATGACGGGATGGACGATGCCGCCGCCGCGCGCCGTGTTACTGGGCGTAAATGGCGCCAGCACCAGTTCGCAAATCGCCAGGCCATAGCCGATGCCCATGGTGCGCTTGCCCAGCAGCGAGATGAACAGCAGGCCGATGCGGCTGCCCAGCCCCGTCTTTTTCAGGCCGCGCGAGATCAGAATCGCCACGACGATCAGCCAGATCAGGGGATTCGAAAAACTGCTGAGCGCATCCGTGATGGCGCCCTTGGACGAGGTCGACGTCACTTGCGACAATGACACGATAACGATGGCCATCATGGCCATCACGCCGATCGGCATGACTTTTAATATGATCGCCAGAATCGTGGTGAGGAAGATCGCCACCAGGCCCCAGGCCTTGGGCGTCAAGCCATCGGGCGCCGGCAGCAATAGCATGCTCACCAGCAAGGCCGTGCAGATCAGGGCGGGGACGAGGCGGAATGGGACGGCTTCTTTGAAATGCAGGAACATGTCGCGCACTGTTTTATACATCTTTATTACCTTTCGCTGTGGGTCAGGCATCCTGGCGGCCGGAATCGTGCACGCAGATTCATGGGCCGGCAGGCACGAAAAACCGCGCCCGCAAGATGACAGATGCCCAACAATTCTGTTCGGCAATATCATACACGCAAGGCGTCCCCGCCCCCTGCTTCATACGGCGCGCCGTTCCCGGCAATTGCAAAATCGTTGACCTGCGAGCGACATCTCTCACATAATCGCCCCTCATGCTGCCAAACCGACAAGGACGCCATTGCAAGCCCGCAACCATCATATCGACGCCCTGCGCGGCGCGGCCATCCTGTGCGTGCTGTTGCTGCACTTCGCGCTGGCCTATGGCTTGAAGAACAGCCCGCTCGTCGTTCTGCCGACTTGGCTATTGAAAGCCGCCTACCAGGGCAATTACGGCGTGACCATGTTTTTCGTCATTTCCGGCTATTTGATCACCTCGACCTCGCTGCGCCGCTGGGGCGACCTGGCGCGCATCGACCTGGCCGCATTTTATGCCTATCGCATCGCCCGCCTGCTGCCAGCGTTGCTGCTGGCCCTGTCCCTGATCGTGCTGCTGGGTGTGCTGGACGTGCCCTTCTTTGCCAATTCGGACGGCGGCAAGGATTTGCCAGCCAGCTATTTCGTCATCGCCGTCGCTTCCGTGCTGACCTTCTGGCACAACGTGCTGATGCAAAGCGCCGGGTATTTCAATTACTGCCTGAACGTGTACTGGTCGCTGTCCGTCGAGGAAATGTTTTACCTGCTGTTGCCGCTGTCGTGCCGCCTGCTGCGCCGGCGCCAGGCGATCATGCTGCTGTGCGGCGCCGCCATCGTGGCCGGCCCCGTCTATCGCAGCTTGCACGCGGACAACGAAATCTATTTCATGTACGGCTACCTTGCCTGTTTCGACGCCATCGCCATCGGCTGCCTGACGGCCCTGCTGACGCAACACTGGCAGCCTGGCGCGCGTGCAGGGCAACTGTTGCGCTGGGCGGCTGGCCTGGCCCTGGCGGCCGTGTACGTGCGCGGCATCGGCGGCCATGAAGTCTTCGGTTTTACCCTGATCGCGCTGGCCAGCGCCGCCTTCATCGTGGGCGCCACGGCGGGCCAGGCGGCCAGCCAGGGCCGCTCCGGCCCGCTGCAATGGCTGGGACGGCACAGCTACGAGCTGTACTTGTTCCATATCATCGTGCTGGCGGGCATGCGTAACGTGGTCGACAAGGCGGGCCTGGGCTACGCGGAGCGCCTGCCGTGGCTGGCGCTGTTCCTCGCAGCGACGGCGCTGGCGGCCGCCCTCGTGGCCCGCTGGGTGTCCGAACCGGCGAATACCGCCCTGCGCCGGCGCTTCCTGGGCGCCGCCGCGCCCGCGCCAGCACGCGCGGGCGGCAGCCCTGGAGCGGCGCCTTGAAAAACTGAGCCAGGTCAAGAGAGCGCATGCCCACCGCCCGTTTCCGGGCGAATTTCAGCCCCGCCTTGCCATTCGCACTATAATGTCGGCACCGCGTGCGGCAGCATTGGCGGCGATAGACGGTAACAATTTCGTGTGGACGCCAGTACAATAGCGTCTGGGCCTACACAGGGTTTCACTTTTGCCAGCAGTTGCCAGCAACTAACCATTTTTTTGACCAGCCAACAAATACTATGAGTTCGATGAATGAAGAGCGCGTTTTAAGCGTGCACCACTGGACGGATACCCTGTTCTCCTTTACCACCACGCGCGACCCGTCGCTGCGTTTCTCGAATGGCCATTTCACCATGATCGGCCTGCGCGTCGATGGCAAGCCCTTGCTGCGCGCCTACAGTATCGCCAGCGCCAATTACGAAGAGCACCTGGAATTTTTCAGCATCAAGGTACCGGGCGGTCCATTGACGTCGCGTTTGCAACATTTGCAAGTGGGCGACACCGTCATCGTCGGCCGCAAGCCGACGGGCACCCTGGTGTCCGACTACCTGCTGCCAGGCAAGCGCCTGTACATGCTGTCGACGGGCACGGGCCTGGCGCCATTCCTCAGCATCGTGCGCGATCCGGACATCTACGAGCGCTTCGACCAGCTGATCCTCGTGCACGGCGTGCGCCAGGTCGATGAACTGGCCTACCGCGAGCTGCTGGAAGAGCACCTGCCGAAGCATGAATTCCTGGGCGAAATGGTCAGCGACAAGCTGCGCTATTACCCGACCGTCACGCGCGAAGATTTCCGCAACATGGGCCGCATCACGGCGCTGATCGAGAACGGCAAACTGGCCGAAGACCTGGGCTTGCCGGCGCTGAACCCGGCCGAAGACCGCGTCATGATCTGCGGCAGCTCGGACATGCTGCGCGACCTGAAAGAAATGCTGGAAGCGCGTGGTTTCAAGGAAGGCAATACCTCGACGCCTGGCGACTTCGTTGTCGAGCGCGCGTTCGCCGAGAAGTAATCGATCGCGTTCTCCAGGGGCCCGGTCCCGCCGCACCTTGCGGCGGGACCGGGCCTTTTTCATTGGCGGCTCAGCGCACCAGCGCCGGCGTGCCGCGCTGGTATTGCAAGCCATTCATGAAACGCTGCACGGGCTGAAAGGCGCCGCTGAGGATATCGTCATGCGCCGCGTAATAGCGCGTCTCGATCTTCAACAAGCCCAGCACGGTCGCATCGAGCTTGTCCGTCTGATACGGCCGGCTTTCCAGCGCGGCGCGCGCGGCCCCCGATTGCGGCGCTTGCTGGTTGTTCCAGATCAACATGGGAATTTCATAGCCGCTCTTGTCGGAGGCGGAATGGCCCGCGTGATTGCGGTTGTAGCCCACTTCCTGGCCATGGTCGGAAACGAACAGCAGCGAGGCGGCGCGCCCGGCCTTGGCTTTGTCGGCCATGCCGATCAGGGTGCCCAGCACGTAATCGCCGTAGCGGATGGCATTATCGTACTCATCGCGCTGGTTGCGTATCCAGCGGGACCTGCCCTGGCTGACCATCTGCGCGCTGACGGCGTCCCGCGCCTGGTCGAAATGCGCGAAGCGGCTGGGATAGCGCATGTCATAGCTGGGATGGGCGCCCAGCAAATGCACGACGATGAGCTTTTTCGGCGCCGTATCGGCCAGCGCGTGGGCGAACGGCTGGAACAGGTTGCCATCAAAATTGTTTTCGCCACGGCCAGTACCGTAGTTGATGAAGTCGCTTTCATCGGCCTGGCCCGCCAGCAGACCGATCCAGCCATCGTTGCGCGTCTGGTTCGAGACCCAGAACGTCTTGTAGCCGGCCGCCTCGGCCAGCATCAGCAAATTCGGCTTGGACATCCACGCATCGGGGTTGCCGATATCGGCCGGCGTGAGCATCGTCATCATCGATTCCACCGTGCTGGACGCGGGCGAAATCACGTCGTTGAACACCAGCAGTTTCGCACGCATGGCATCGAGCCGGGGCGTGGTGGCGCGCGGGTAGCCGTACAGCGACATCGAAGCGCGGTTGGTGCTCTCGCCGATCACCAGGATGACGGTGCGCGCATCCTCGCCCGCATAGCGCACATGCCAGTCGCGCGGCGCGGCCATGGCCGTCGTCAGCGCCTGCTGCATCGATTGCATCGCTGCCAGCTGCGCGCTGTACTGCTGGTAGCGCAGCGGCCAGAACAGGGCCGGATTTTCGCGCCGCATGGTGTTATTGACGTGCAGCAGCACAAGAAAGACGGCCATGCTGACGGCAAAGCATTTTTGCGCCAGGCCCGGCACGCTGCTGGCGCGCGCCGCCTGCCAGCGCTGCAGATAACGGTCGGCCAGCAGCACGGCCGTCGTCACGAGCACGAACCAGCCCGCCGATTGCGCCAGCGCGGCGCTGTTGTGCAGGAAAAACTCGGCCGTTTCCGCTTGATCTGTCGCAAACATCGCCTGTAAAACGGCATTCGGATTCGGTCGCATGCCAAAATAGCCACGCAAAAAACCCTTGATGGCAGCGTCGAGGTAAAACACGGGCACCACGATACGCAGCAGCACGGTGAGCGCGCTGGCGCTGGAACTGCCACGCCACGCGTGCAGCACGCCGCCCACGCCCAGCAGGAAGGCCGCCAGCAAGACGCACAATTTCAGGCATTCGTTCGCACTTAACTGATCGAAGAGGAAGAACAGCAGCAGGCCAGCAATGCTGAGCAGGACACGGCAAAACAGAATCAGCATGGGGCAATAGATGGTAGGTATGCAAGGGAGACATGCCCGTGCGGACGGGCCAGCGATTGTAGCGTAGTCCCTTGCAACTTGTACCATCATTTCATGTGCGCTCCTGACAGAAATTGTCAGTGCTTTTCATTATGCTTTCGGCACCGGCAGGCCAGCCAGCCTGTCTTACTATTGATATCTCCACCCGCGACAGGACTTTTCATGACACGTGCCATCACCATACTGACCGAGAACTTTGCCGATTGGGAAACCGCCCTGCTCAATTCCACGGCGCGCCTGTATTACGGCTTTTACACGCAGTTCGCCACGCCGGGCGGCCTGCCCGTCACCTCGTCCGGTGGCATGCTGGTCACGCCGCAACTGGCGCTGGAAGAGATTGAGCTTGATGAACTCGATTTGCTGATGGTGTGTGGCGGCAGCCACTGGCAAAGCGGCAAGGCGCCGGACCTCGGCCCCTTGCTGCGCGCCGCCCGCGACAAGAATATTGTGCTGGCCGGCATTTGCGACGGCACGCGCGTGCTGGCGCAGGCGGGCGTGCTCGACACCGTGCGCCATACGTCCAACAGTGCGGACAACCTGTTGCAAACGGGCTATGCGGGCGCCGCCCTGTACCAGGACGTGCCGTGGGCCGTGGCCGACCAGCGCGTCGTCACGGCACCGGGCACGGCGCCCGTCAGTTTTACGCGGGAAGTGCTGCGCAGCCTGGGCATTCACGACGACAACCTGACGGCCTACCTGGCGCTTCACGGGGCCGAACACCGCCAGCCTCCCGTCACCTGATCTTGCTCCTTGGCACGCAAGTTCTGCCGCCCGCCACAAAGGGGTGGCAGAATCCGCTCAACTTGATTAAAGTGCATCCCTTACCTGCCCCCGGAAGGATGAGATGCGATGCCTGAAATACCTGCCAGCCTGCCTGGTCCTGTTGTGCTGGACGCCCCTGGCGCTGGCCCAGCCCTCGCCCTTGTTGACGCCGGAACAACTGCGCACCGACTTGCGCTTCGTCCAGGAGTCGATCGCCGCCACGCACCCGCAGCCGGATTTTTCCACCGATCCCGCCGCCG
This sequence comes from Janthinobacterium sp. PAMC25594, assembly GCF_019443505.1. NCBI lineage: Bacteria > Pseudomonadati > Pseudomonadota > Betaproteobacteria > Burkholderiales > Oxalobacteraceae > Janthinobacterium > Janthinobacterium sp. PAMC25594. The sequence continues at coordinate 509,024 of NZ_CP080377.1, read as the reverse complement.
TGCGGCAAGCCTACAAATACATTGCAGAGCAAATGCAGGCGCCGATGTCGCCGGACCAGGCCTGGCGCCTGCTTGCCATGCTCAATCCCCTCTACGCCGACGGCCACCTGGCCCTCACGCCGGCCGGGCCGCTGGTGCAAAGCCAGGCTTTCCTCGACGCGGGCGGCAGTTTCTTTCCCTATGAAGTGAGCCTGGATGCCAGCGGCGCCCTGCGCATCCGCGCGCAGCTGGGCGGTGCGCCGTCGCCGCTGCAAGGCATGCACATCACCAGCATCAATGGCGTGCCGGCTGAGCAGATCGTCGCCGACTTGCTGAGCCGCTGCCACGGTGACACGGCCGCGTTCCGCGCCAGCCTGCTGTCGCTGCGCTGGCCTTTCCTGTACTGGAAAGTACTGGGCGCGCCGGACAACTATGCCTTACAGTTTGACAAAGGCCAGCAATTGACCGTACCAGGATCCAGCGCCCTGCCCGCCTACCTGGCCAGCAATGGTAGTTTCGCACAGCAATTCCGTTTCGAATTGCTGCCCCGCAAGGCTGCATTGCTGACCATCAATACCTTCGCCTGGCCAGACAAGGCGCAATTCACGGCGTTCACGGCCGACGCTTTCCGCCAGGTGCAAGAGGCGGGCGTGCGCACGCTGCTGATCGACGTGCGGGAGAATGGCGGCGGCAACGACGACATGTGGATCGATGGCGTGCTGCGCTATATCGCCGACAAACCTTACCGCTGGGCCTCGACCTACCGCAAGAAAGTCATCAAGGGACGCGAGAGCGCGAGTGAAAAGCTGGGCGACGTCATCGATGGCGAGATCACTTCCTGGCAGCAGCCCCAACTGGACAATCCGCTGCACTTCTCGGGCGCCACCTATTTGCTGGTGGGCGGCCGCACGTATTCTTCCTCTGTACTTCTGAGCAATGTCATGCAGGACTTTGGCTTTGGCAAGGTGGTGGGAGCGGCGGGCCAGGCACGCACGCGCCAGAGTGGCGGCACGCAGCGTTTCGTGCTGCCCAACAGCGGCCTGGAACTGGGCGTGCCGCGCCTGCTCTTCCAGCGGCCGTCGGGCACGGGCGGCCCCGTCCTCCTGCAGCCGGATATCGTGCTGCCGGACAGCCCCTACAATGAACGCGAACTGATCGAAGCCGTGCTGGCCATGCCGGCCCCGCCGGCCTAATCGGGGGCCAGCACGCGCAGGCGCGCCACGGCGTGCGCGTTGCCCGGGTCCAGCTCCAGCGAACGGCGGTAATGCGTGACGGCCAGCGCCTTCGCGCCGTCCGCCTCGTACGCTTCGGCCAGGCTGTCGTGGCCGTTCGCCCCTTGCGGGTACAGTTGCACGCCCAGCTGGAAGACGGCGAGCGCCTGTTTCGGCTGCTGCCGGCCCAGCAGGCGGTAACCCCAGGCATTCAAGTCGTCTTCCGTGGGCACCTACAGCCCGTGCTGGCGCCGGATGGCCGCCAGTTTCTGCTCCAGCCCTTCAAAGCCTGTGCTGGCCGCTTTGTTGCGCAATAAATGCGCGGCATACGCCCCGCCGCGCTGCTGGCGCAGGGCGGGAAGGTAAAAGCCGGCGACGGTATCGATCAGCTGTTCCGGCTGGCCACCGGCCAGGTTGCTGAGGATAATGATGGCCAGGCCATCGTCCGGATACACATAAAAGGCCGAGCGGGCGCCGCCGATGCCGGCCACGGCACGGTGATCACCGCGGCCGATGCTGGGCCAGCCCAGCGTCCACGGCGCCGGCTTGCCGTCATTCAGGCTGGTCGGCTGCCACAGCCGCTCCACGCTGGCGGGCGCCAGCAAGCGCCCCGACCGCAGCGCCCCGACCGCAGCGCGATGAGCCAGTTCGCCAGTTCGCCCGCATTGCTGTTGATGCAGGCCCCCGCGCGCATGAACACGGGGAAATCCTCGATCACGTTGCGGTAAGCATTGCCGCCCCGCTCCAGCACGTAGGAACTGGCCTTGCCCACGACCACGTCCTTCGCGTCGCCGAAGCCGCTATGCGGCATGCCGGCCACGTCGAACTGCCGGCGCTGGATGAAATTGGTAAAAGGCTGGCCGCCCTGCCGTTCGATCAATTGCGCCAGCAACACGTAGTTGGTCTGGTTGTAGCGGAAGCGCTGGCCTGGCGCGGCTTCCACGGGCAACGCCCGCACGGCTGTCCACGCCGCGTCGGCGTCATCGGGCTGCGGCCCCACCAGCTTGCCGCTGCGCTGGTCCAGCACATCGGGCAAGCCCGATGTATGGTTGAGCAATTGCGTCACCGTCACGGCTTGCCAGGCTGAAGGCAGGCCCGCCAGGTACTGGCCGATGGGCGCCGCCAGGTCGATCTTGCCCTGCTGCACCAGTTGCATCACGGCCACGCCCGTAAACGCTTTCGTTGCCGAATTGATGGAAAACAGGCTCGCGTCCGTCACCGGCACCTGGTATTGCAGGCTGGCCAGGCCGAAATTGCGCGACAGCACCACCTTGCCATGCCGGATGACCGCGATTTGCAGGCCCGGTATCCGGCGTTCGCGCATTTCGTCCTGCACGAAGGCGGCAATATCCCGCTCCGCGCGGCTGGCCTGCCGCCCGTTGGCGGGCGCGGCAGTGGCGGCCAGGGCGTCCGGCGCAAGGGCGGCGCCGAGCGCCAGGATGAGCAGGGCCGACGGGAAACGTGTATGCAAGATGACTCTCTCTGCTGGACGGAGCGGAAGTGCAGCATCACATATCTATTTAGTAACGTCAACGGAAATATTGCCAGATAGAAATCCATTCCTTGCGGCACACCGCTTATTGATGTAGATCGAACCGGCTGCCACGCGCAGCGGCATCGCGCTCCTGCCCGGACTACACTGACAGTCTGGCCGGCGCACAGGCAAGCCGGCGCAAGGAGTCCGTCATGGCAGATCTCGTCTCTGGCAGCAATGCCCATGTCTTTGGCCTGGCGCGGCCGCAAGCAGGGAGAGCGGCGTCGCTGCACCAGGCGCCGCCCCGCAACACGGCGTTTCGCGACCTGCCGCCGCCGACGGGCAGCGCGCCCTTCCGCCTCGACCTCAAGGATGTCGTGGCGCCCGCTGTCTACGAGGCCATCGTCAGGAACCGCAAACTCGTCTTCCACCTGAATGGCGACATGGGAGGCATCGAGTATGCGGTGCCGCAGGAACTGGTGGCAAAGGGCATGGAGAACGATTTCCAGGCCGACGCCAGTGAGCCGCCGGCCTTCCTGTATGTCACGGGCGACTGCGTCTACTTCAACGGCCAGGTCAGCGAATACTACAAACAGTTTTACCAGCCCTATGAATTCTACCTGGCGCCCGTGTTTGCCGTACCTGGCAACCACGACGGCGACAACCTGCCGGACGACCAGACCCTCGACGGCTTCGTGCGCAATTTTTGTGCGCCCCAGCCCGTCAAGATGCCGGAATCGGGCGACTCCCACCGCACGGCCATGGTGCAGCCGAATGTGTACTGGACCCTGCTCACGCCGCAAGCCAGTATCGTCGGGCTCTACAGCAATGTACCCGCCGGCGGCGAGATCCGCGCGCCGCAGAAGGAATGGCTGGTGTCGGAGCTGTCTACCCTGCCGCGCGAACTGCCCTTGCTGCTGGCCCTGCACCATCCGATCTACTCGGCCGACGACCACCACTCTGGCAGCACCTACATGAAAGACCTCGTCGCGCAAGCGTCCGCCGAAGCGGGCCGCCATCCGGACGCCATCCTTGCCGGCCACGTGCACAACTACCAACGGCTGACGCGGGCCAACGGCGACGGCGGCAAGACCCTGTTCCTCGTCACGGGCGCCGGCGGCTATCACAATCTGCACCAGATCATGAAGGTCAATGGACAGCGCCTGATCGCGCCTGCCGTCTTCCATGACGGCGACGGCGACGCCGTCACGCTGGAAAACTACTCGGACGACCATCATGGCTTCCTGCGCGTCGAACTGTCCGACGGCGTCATGCAGGGCCAATACTACGAAGTGCCGCGGCCGCAGGAACCGTTCAGCAAGGGCAGCCACCTGCTCGACCATTTCCGCTTCGATTTCAGGCAGAAGGCGTATCTGCCCAATACGCCGTCATGATTGGCGGGCGGCAACCGCGCCGCCTCAGGCTTCCTGCCACACATCCTCGTAGCCTTCACGGTCGAGGATGAACCGGGCGCCGCTGGGCAAGGCCAGGTAGTCGAGCACTTGCGGCAGCATCTCGCGCAGGTGGGCCGCATGCAGGGGCTGGTAAAAATCGAGTGCTTCGCTGTGCTCGCCGCAATGGATGAACCAGCTGATGGTGCCGTTTTCCGGCAGGTCGATACGCGTGCCATAGATGGGAGATTGCTCCAGGCTGCCGATGGCCAGGGCCACCATGGGCTCGGGCGCTTGCGCCGGCAAGCCGAATTTGTCGCAGATGCGCTGTTGTGTTTCGCTGATCAGTTCAGTCATGCCGCTCTCAGGATCCGATATATTGGTAATGCAGGCGCAGCGCGCCCTCGTGGCCGGATATTTCCAGATGCAAGGTCGCTTCGCCCGGCCTGCCATCGGCCAGCAACCGGCATTCCAGACCCAGCGGCCCGCAATCGGTGGCATACACGTCGACGGCGCAACGCCCGCCCTGGCCCGGCACAAAGGCCTCGGCCAGCGGCGCCAGGGACAGCGCCTGGTTCGCCGCAAAATAGCTGTCGAGCATCTCGATGATCTCGTCGGCCACGCCCGGCGACAGCGACCAGTCGCGTTGCAGCGCAAGCGGGTCGCGCCGGTCGAGCGTGCGCACGAAGGCCGCCGCCTGTGCATATGCCTGTTGCCGCAGGCTGTCGGTCATGCGCATTTCCATGCTGCCACTCCTCTCTCTTGAACAGGCGCCATTATAGTGCGCGGCCTGGCCGATGCCGCACTGTCGCAATGCCGGCAGTTGCATGACAGTACGGCAAGCCTGTAAAGTGGGCCACGATGAAAAAAACCTACCATGGCAGTTGCCACTGCGGCGCCGTGCGCTTCGCGGCCGAGATCGACCTGGCGGCGCCCAGCCTGCGCTGCAATTGTTCCTATTGCCTGAAAATCCGCTGCTGGGCCAGCCAGGTGCCGCCCTCAGCCTTCCGCCTGCTGTCCGGCGAAGGGGCCTTGAGCGAATACCGCTTCGGCGCCGGCCGCGAGCGCCATTATTTTTGCCGCCATTGCGGCGTGCGGCCGTTTGGCCATGGCGATTCACCGCGCGGCGGCCCGTTTGTCGGCATCGGCGTGAACTGCCTCGACGATGCCTCTGTGGCCGAACTGGCCCAGGTGCCCGTCACCTTTGTCGATGGCTGGCATGGCGAGTGGCACGCGCCGCCGCACGAAACGCGGCATCTGTAAAAATGCAATGCAGAAATGGTTGTCACGCACTACAGAGTTTTCCTACGTGGCGACAGGTAGTGTCCCTATGGTTAAGCCAACGTCAGGCAGCGAAAATGGCCTCACCGGTGCTGCACGGCGCCGGAGGCCAGGCAGCAGCATTCTTATCCATCCTCACGCCATCCTTGGTGCGGATGATGGCGCAGACTAACCATAGGGGTAACGATCATGACTTCAAACAGCAACGACAAAAGCGGTAACCAGTCGAACAAACAGCAATCGGGCAATCAGCAGTCGGACAAACAGCAGTCGGACAAGCAGTCCGGCACCCGCCAGTCATCCGGTAGCACCCAAGGCGGCAAGCCGGAGCAGCATGTCGAGGCGGGCCGCCAAAGCCACAAGAATGACGGCGACAAGCAATCCGGTTCGCAACAAATGGGCCCAGGCAGGAGCGCCAGTGAACAAGCGGGTTCCGGCGCCGGTTCGCGCGGTGGCACGCATGAGCAGCATGTGGAAACGGGACGTCAAAGCCACAAGAATGACGATAAATCCTGATTGCCGGGTCGTGTGATTACAGGAAAATCTGCGGGGACTCGGCTGCAGCATGGGCCGGTGCGGCATTGCCGTGCCGGCTCATAGGTGCAGTACGGCAATGCGTGCCATTTCACGGCCCGCCCAACAGGCGGCGTCGAAAGGCCGTTGTCTGGATCGGCATTCTGGGCGATAATTACGCCCATGAACGATACCACCACCTTACCCCCATTGCCCGATCGCCTGTCGATCGACCCTAGCAGCCCTTACCACGTTGCAGCCGTGTTCGAGAACGACGTCGGCATCCGCTTCAACGACAAGGAACGTCTTGACGTGGAAGAATATTGCATCAGCGAACGCTGGATCAAGGTCGCTTCCACCAAGTCGCTGGACCGCCGCGGCCGTCCTTTGCAAATCAAATTGAATGGCAAGGTCGAAGCGTTCTACCGCTAAGACTTGCCGCTCCGGCCAGGCGCCATGCGCGCTGGCCGGCGTTTTCCCCTGCTGCTTTTTTCGCCCGCTTTTTCCTCCTTCCCCCCGCAGCCACCTGCACCCTTTCACCTCGCTGCAACTTTTTCACAACTTTTTTCATTTAGCCAAACAAGTTGTTTGACATCTGATATCTTACTCTGCAATACTTGCTGCATCGGTTCAGTCATTCGAACCGCAACAGCCCAGCCGAGTACATGCACATGCTACAGCCAGCCGCTACAACACTGACCGCGCCGTTCGACCTGCAGTTCGACCATAGCTGGCCGGCCTTCCCCGTGCCCTTGCGCGAAGCGGCCGGCGCCGCCATCGGCGGCATGCTGTATGCGGGCCTGGGCAGCGCTGGCGGCGCCTGGTATCGCCTCGACACGGCCCGGCGCAAGAATGGCTGGCGGCGCATGGCGGACTTTCCCGCCGCCGCCCCTGCTGGCGCCGCCTGCGCGGCCAGTGGCCAGTCCCTCTACGTGTTTGGTGGCGCCGTCACTCCCGCCGGCCACAGCGCCCGCCAGTCCGACGCCGTATGGCGCTACGACATCCAGCTTGATGTCTGGCAGCCGCTGGACCTGCTACTGCCGCTGGGCTTGCTAGGCGCCTCGGCCCTGGCGCAAGCGGACGGCAGCATCGTGCTCTTCGGCGGCTACCACCGCGCCCAGTTCGACGACTTTTGCCGCGCCCATGCGGCCGCCGGCGAGGCCGAACGGCCCCAGTTGCTGCGCGCCTACATGGCCCGCCCCGTCGCCGCCTTCGCGTGGAACCGCCATCAATGGCGTTTCGACCCGCGCAACGACACATTGCAGGATGAAGGATTGCTGCCGTTTGCGGGCACCTGCGGCGCCGTCGCCATCAATGCGGCAGGCGCGGCCGTCGTCGCCAGCGGCGAAATCAAGCCGGGCCTGCGCACGCCGCTGACCTGGCATGCGCGCCAGGATGGCGGCGGCTGGGAGCAGTTCGCCTTACCGGAGATGGCGCCCGGCGTGCCGCAGGAAGGCGTGGCCGCGGCGTTCGGCGGCCTGTGCGCCGGCGTGCCCGTCCTCGCCGGCGGCACGCATTTCACGGGCGCCAACGCCAATTATGCTCAGCAGCAACTGCACGCCCATGCGGGCCTGGCCAAGACCTGGTGCCGCGAACTCTACGGCTTCGACGGGCGGCGATGGTGCCAGCTGGGCCTGCTGCCGGCGCCGCGCGCGCATGGCCTGTCCTTTCAGGTGGGCGACAGCCTGCTGCTGGTGGGCGGCGATAGCGACGTCGGCGCTGCCACCCTGGAAACCTTGGCAATAACGTTATCGAATTGTCCCGGCCGTGATACCGTGTCGTACCCTGCTTAATTAGTGAGAAAACAATGGTCACAAAGATACCGGCTTACCGCCACGCGCAAGTGAAAATCAAGGAATTCATCGAGCAGAACAACCTGAAGGCGAACGACGCCCTGCCGCCCGAAGCGCGCATGGCCGAGGAGCTCAACATGAGCCGCCCCAGCCTGCGCGAAGCCGTCAAGGCGCTCGAATCGCTGGGCGTGATCGAATCGCGCCACGGCGAAGGCATCTTCGTCAAGGCCTTTTCCTTCGATTCCATCCTCGACAACCTGCCCTATTCCATGGTCGCCAATGACGACCAGATCACGGACTTGCTGTACGTGCGCACCTACCTGGAAATCGGCGCGATTCCCTCGGTGGTGAAAAACATCACGCCGCAAAGCATCGCCGTGCTGCGCGGACTGGCCGACAGCATGCTGGAAAAGGCGCTGCGGCAGGAAACCTTCCCCGCCGAGGACCGTGCCTTCCATGCGGAAATGTATTCGTGCCTGAACAACCGATTCCTGCTGGCCCTGATCGACCTGTTCTGGAACGTCTTCAACAATATGCACAAGGCGTCCATGGCCGCCCAGCTCGATCCCTGGGCCATGGAAGCGACGGCGCGCGACCATATCGCCATCGTCGAAATGCTGGAAAACAAGGATGAGGCTGGTCTGATGCACGCCTATACCCAGCATTTCGATTCCATCTTCAAGCGTTACCCGAAAGACACCGCCTAGCCAGCAACAAGCGGCGTCACCTTTTTTTGTTCATCACATAGAGGTTAGAAATCCATGTTTGCGTCCCGTCCTTCCGTCAAGTATCTGCTCCCCGCGGCCTTCGCCGTTTTCACCTGCCTGTCGGGAGCCGCGCAGGCTGCCGACCAGGTCTTCGTCGGCGCCTTCGACGTGGGTCCGTCCGGCAATGCGCAGAAATTCAATCCGTTGACGGCGGCCGCAGGCTTCAGCTTCTATAACAAGTATTTCTCCACCCTGACCCTGTACGACGTCAGCCTGCAAAAGATCTCGGGCGACCTGGCCGACAGTTGGACGTATGCCAAGGATGGCAAGACCCTGACCCTGAAACTGCGCAAGGACGTCAAGTGGCACGACGGCAAGCCGTTCACCTCGGCCGACGTCAAATTCACCCTCGACCTGATCCGCAGCCCCGAGCTGGCCAGCGTGTTCGCACCGCGCCTGGCCGACGTCAGCGCCGTCAAGGTGCCGGACGCGAGCACCGTGATCATCGAGCTGGCGCGCCCCGACGTGACCTTGCCCGACGCCTTTACCAGCATCATGATCGTGCCCCGGCATCTGTTGATGAGCGTGCCGATCACGGAATTGCGCAATGCCGCCTGGTGGAAAACACCCGTGGGCACGGGACCGTTCAAATGGAGCAAATACCTGCCCGACCAGTACGTGGAACTGACGGCGAATGCCGATTACTACCGCGGCAAGCCGAAGCTGGACAAGCTGATCAACCGCTATTTCAAGGATGCCAGCGCGGCCGCCCTGGCCCTGGCCTCGAACGAAATCCAGTTTACCTACCTGACGATGGACCAGGTCAAGGAAAACCAGGCCAGCAAGGCTTTCAATGTGATTTCCGGCCCGTCCCACGTGCTCAACTACCTGGGCGTGAACCACAGCGACCCGCGCTTCCAGGACCTGCGCGTGCGCCAGGCCATCCTGTACGCCATCGACAGGCCCGCCATCGTCAAGAGCATCTACAACAACAGCGCCACTATCGCCAACTGCGCGCTGACCCTGCCGAAATTCCAGCCGGCCAAGCTGGACAAATATGAAACGAATGTCGCCAAGGCGAAAACCCTGCTGGCGGCCGCCAACTGGGAGCAGCTGAGCAAGGGCCAGCCCGTGGAACTGCTCACCTACTACAACGACCAGGTATCGAAGGATGTCATCGCCAGCCTGCAATCGATGCTGGCGCAAGTGGGCGTCAACATCAAGCCGCGCTTCGTCGACAGCCCGACTTACGGCCAGCTGGTCGATGCCAACCGCTTCGGCCTGGTCTTCGCTGGCGGCGGCGTGGGCCCCGACCCCGGCGCGCTGACGCCGATGCTGCACTCGTCGTACGCGCCGCCGAAGGGCGTGAACCGCATGCGCGTCAAGCTGCCGCAGCTCGATGCCCTGCTCGACGCGGGCCAGCTGGAAACGGACGACGCCAAGCGCACGGCCCTGTACCGCGACGCCTGCGGCATCACGAATGCACAGCTGCCCTGGATCCCCCTGTGGAGCGCCAACCGCTACGGCGGCTTCGCCAAGAATGTCGAGAACATGATCTGGACCCCGGCCCCGGCCGGCGGACGCTACCAGGACAAGCCGGAGCTGTGGCAGCTGCGCTGAGCGGCAGCCCACCCTCACCGTCACACGTCATCCCGATGGCGGGCCACGGCCCGCCGGTTTTTGCATAGCTGAGAAGGCAGGGGGCCATGCCGCCTGGAAGAAACATGTTCAAGTACCTCGTGAATCGCTTGCTGGTCAACATCCCTACCCTGCTGGCCATTTTGGCCACCGTCTTCGTGCTGGTCAACATGGCGCCGGGCGATCCCGTCGACGCCTTCGTGCCACCCAGCCAGGCCTTGACGGACGTGCAGAAGGAGCAACTGCGCCATACCTTGGGCCTGGACCGTTCCGTGCCCGTGCGCTTCGCGCTGTGGCTCAAGCAAACGGCCAGCGGCGACCTGGGCTACCGCTACAAGGATGGCGCCCGCGTAGTTGATGAGATCGCCAGCCGGGTGGCGCCCACCCTGCTGCTGGCCCTGTCGGGCCTGGCGCTGGGCTCCGTGCTGGGCATTATCCTCGGCGTGGTCTCGGCGCGCCGCGCAAATGGCAAGCTGGACCACGTGCTGTCGCTGTTCGCCTACGTCGCCATCAGCAGCCCCGCCTTTTTGGTCGGCATCGTCGGCATGTATGTGTTTTCGCTGCAGCTGGGCTGGTTTCCCAGCGGCGGCTACAGCAATCCGGGCGACGAGAGCGTGGCCGACATTGCGTACCACCTGGCCCTGCCGGCCTGTGTGCTGTCGGTGCAGTTCATCGCCATCACCATGCGCTATACGCGGGCCGGGCTGCTCGACACCCTGAACCAGGACTACATCCGCACGGCCATCGCCAAGGGCGTCAGCCCGAACCGCGTGATGCTGCGCCACGCGCTGCCCAATACACTGGTCCCCATCGTCACCGTGATCGGCGCCAGCTTTGGCGGCCTGATCGGCGGCGCCGTGTTCGTCGAGACGGTGTTTTCCTGGCCGGGCATGGGCATGCTGTTCCTCGACGCCATCGAAAGCCGCGACTATCCGCTGATCATGGGCATCGCCCTGTTCGTCTCGTTGGCCATTCTCGCCGTCAACATGCTGACTGATGTCGTGTATTCCTGGATCGACCCGCGCATCACCCTGAAGTAGCCACACAGCACATTTAACCGGCAATGCCCCCTGGCGACAGGCGGGGCCGGGACCCGTGCGTCCCGCCGCGCCAGGAAAGTTATAAAAAACAAGATACAACCAAGAGGATATTTATGACGCAAGCTCCCCTCCCGCCCTCGCGCTGGAAGCAATTTCGCTCCAGCAAGATAGCCTTCGCCGGCCTGTGCCTGTTCGTGCTGATCGCCGTGCTGTGCGCCGCCTCCGGCCTGCTGTTTTCCTATGACCCGAACGCCATCGACCTGGGCGCCGCGCTGCAGGCGCCGTCGCGCCAGCACTGGCTGGGCACGGACCAGACGGGCCGCGACATGCTGGCCCGCACCCTGGCGGCCGGGCGCATCTCGCTGGCCGTGGGGGTGTCCAGCGTCGCTCTGGCCCTCGTCATCGGCACCTTCCTGGGCGCCATCGCCGGCTACTTCGGCGGCTGGATCGACAATCTCACCATGCGCTTCGTCGACATGGTGATGACCTTCCCGCCCGTCATCGTGCTGATGACCCTGGCCGCCGTGCTCGGTTCAGGCACGGGCAAGACGGTGATCGTCATCGGCTTGCTGTCCTGGCCGCTGGCCTGCCGCCTGGTGCGGGCCCGCATCATGAGCATCCGCGAAATGGAATTCGTCGCCGCCGCGCGCACCTTGGGCGCCGGCCACACCTACCTGATTTTCAAGCACTGCCTGCCCAACACGATCGATGTGCTGGCGGTGTTCGCTTCCCTTGGTTTCGTCTCGGCCATCATGGCCGAAGCGGGACTGAGTTTTCTCGGTCTGGGCGTGCAATTGCCGGACGCCAGCTGGGGCAGCCTGATCAGTATTGCGCGGGAGGCTTCCGTTCTCAAGCAATACCCGTGGATCTGGCTCCCCTCTGGCGTGCTGATCGTTGTTACCGCCCTGGCCGCCAACTTTATCGGCGATGGCTTGCGCCAGGCCTTTGACCCTAAACATAGCAAGGAATAATCATGTCAGCATTGAAATTACACGGCATCATCCCTCCCGTCGTCACGCCGCTGGACCCGCAGGGCAAGATCGACGAACGCTCGCTGCGGCGCGTGATCCGCCACCTGATCGATGGCGGCGTGCACGGCTTGTTCCTGATGGGTTCGACCAGCGAAGTGATTTTCCTCAATGGCGCCCAGCGCGCCGAAGCCATCCGCATCGCCGTCGACGAGACGGCCGGCGCCGTGCCGCTGGTGGCCGGCGTGATCGACCCGACCACCGAGCGCTGCATCGAACACGCGAAGGTGGCCAAGGAACTGGGCGTGCAAGGCCTGGTGGTGACGGCGCCGTTCTACACGCGCACCAGCCCCGCCGAAACCATCGACCATTTCCGCTACATCCAGCAAGCCGTCGACCTGCCCATCATCGCCTACGACATTCCCGTCTGCGTGCACAGCAAGTTGAGCCGTGAAACCCTGCGCGCCATGTACGACGAAGGCCTGATCTGCGCCGTCAAGGACAGCAGCGGCGACGACGGCAACATGCGCATGCTGATGCGCGACTTCGCCGATGCCCCGGATTTCGCCATCCTGACGGGTTCCGAAACGACGGTCGACTACGCCTTGCTGGGCGGCGCCCACGGCTGCGTGCCTGGCCTGGGCAACGTCGATCCGGCCGGCTACGTGCGCCTGTACGAGCGGGCCCGCGCCGGCGACTGGGAAGGCGCGCGCGCCGAACAGGAACGCCTGATCGCCCTGTTCGACATCGTCTTCCACGGCGTGCCCTACACCAGCCCGAACGCCTCGGGCGTGGGCGGATTCAAGACGGCCATGCAGCTGATGGGCATCATCGACAACCGTTTGATGAGCAAGCCGAACCGCTTGCTGCCGGACGCCGCCGTCGAGCGCGTGCGCGCCATCGTCGCGGCCGCCGGTCTGCTCTGATTTCAATATAGCAAGGAGATGTGATGACCGATGCTGAAGTATTGCTCGATGTGCAAGGGCTGACGACATCGTTCCCGACGCCCGCGGGCGTCGTCAAGGCCGTCAACGGCCTCTCGTTCTCGCTGCGGCGCGGCGAAACGCTGGCCATCGTGGGCGAATCGGGCTGTGGCAAGTCGGTCACCTCGTTTTCGCTGATGGGACTGCTGTCCAGCCGCGCCACCATCGAAGGCCAGGCCTGGCTGACGGCGGCCGACGGCAGCCGCTTCGACGTGCTGGGCCTGGCGCCGCAAGCGCGCCAGGCCGTGCGCGGCAACCAGATGGGCATGATTTTCCAGGAGCCGATGACCTCGCTCAATCCCCTGCAGCAGGTGGGCAGGCAGATCGCCGAGGCCATGACGGTGCATGGCGTATGCGGCAGGAAGGCGGCACAGGAACGCGCCGTCGAGCTGCTGCGCCTGGTGGGCATTTCCGCGCCCGAGGTACGGGCGCGCCAGTATCCGCACCAGTTGTCGGGTGGCATGCGCCAGCGCGTGATGATCGCCATGGCCCTGGCCTGCAAGCCGCAGGTGCTGATCGCCGATGAACCGACGACGGCGCTCGACGTGACGATCCAGGCCCAGATCTTGCGCCTGCTCAAGCAACTGCAGCAGGAAGTGGGCATGGGCGTGCTCTTCATTACGCACGACATGGGCGTGGTGGCGCAGGTGGCGGACCGGGTCGCCGTGATGTATGGCGGGCAGCTGATGGAAACGGCGGCCACGGCCGACCTGTTCCGCCAGCCGGCCCATCCGTACACGCAGGGCTTGCTGGCCGCCGTGCCCCGTCCCGGCCAGGGCGGACGTTTGAGCGGCATTCCGGGCCAGGTGGAAACCGTGTATGGCGAACCTGCCGGCTGCCGCTTCGCGGGCCGCTGCCCCCTGGCGCAGGCGCGCTGCACCAGCGAGGTGCCCGCGCTGCGCACGGTGGCGCCGGGGCAGCAGGTGCGCTGCCATTTTGCAACTATTACAACAGGGAGCGTGCATGAAGCCGCCATCGCATGAAACAGGCACCGAAATTCTGTCCTTCGAGCACGTGGGCGTGGCCTTCCACAGCCGCGCGGGATTCCTGGGCAAGCGCCAGTCCGTGAAAGCCGTGCAGGACGTGAGCTTCGGCCTGCGCCGCGGTGAAGTGCTGGGCATCGTGGGCGAGTCGGGCAGCGGCAAGTCGACCCTGGCGAAGCTGGCGATGCAGCTGCTGCGCCAGGACAGCGGACAGATCCGCTACGAAGGCCAGCCGCTGTCCAGCTACCGGGGCGAGGCCCTGCGCCGGCTGCGCGGCGAAGTGCAGATGGTGTTCCAGGACCCGAACGCCAGCCTGAACCCCCGCCTGACCATCGAACAGTGCCTGCGCGAACCATTTATTTTGCACCGGCGCGGCAGCAAGGAAGAGCAGCTGGCCGAGATCACCCGCCTGCTGGACGTGGTGGGCTTGCCCGTCACGGCGCTGCGCCGCTATCCGCATGAATTGTCGGGCGGCCAGAAACAGCGCGTGGTGATTGCCCGTGCCCTGGCCCTGAAGCCGAAGGTGCTGATCGCCGATGAAGCCGTCGCCGCGCTGGACGCCTCCGTCAAGGCGCAGATCATCAATTTGCTGCTGGATTTGCAGCAACAGTTTGGCCTGTCCATCATTTTCATTTCGCACGACCTGCCCATGGTGCAAGCCATGTGCGACCGCGTGCTGGTGCTGTACCTGGGCCGCCTGATGGAAGCGGCACCGCGCTCGGCCATCGCCACGGGCGGCGCGCACCCGTACACGCGGGCCCTGTGGAAGAGCTCGCCGGCCGCCGACCCCGGCTGCCGCATGGCGCCAGAGGACGTGCTGGGCGGAGAAATCCCCAGTCCGCTGGCGCCGCCACCGGGCTGCGTCTTCCACACGCGCTGCCCGCAAGCCCAGCCGGCCTGCCGGCAACAAGTGCCGCCCCTGCGCAGCATCGAACCCAACCACGACGCCGCCTGCCTGCTGCTGGCGCCGTCCCCATCCACGCTTGAGCGAACCACCCCATGACTGATCTGCATCCCACCTCCCTATTGAACCGCCTGCAAGGTGGCCTCGTCGTATCGTGCCAGCCGCTCGACGACAGCCCCATGGACAGCCCCGCCATCATCGTCGCCATGGCGCGCGCCGCCATGGACGGCGGCGCCACGGCCCTGCGCATCGAAGGCGTGGAACACGTGCGCGCCGTGGCGCAAGCCTTGCCGCAGGCCGTCATCATCGGCATCGTCAAGCGCGACCTGGCCGACAGCCCCGTGCGCATCACGCCTTACATCGAAGACGTGCATGCGCTGGCCGAAGCGGGCGCCGCCATCATCGCCTTCGACGGCACGGACCGCCCCCGCCCCGTGCGCGTAACCACCCTGCTGGCGGCCGTGCGCGCGGCTGGCAAGGCCGCCATGGCCGACTGCTCCACCTTGAAAGACGGCCTGGCCTGCCATGCGCTGGGCTGCGATCTGGTGGGCACGACCCTGTCCGGCTATACGAAGGACACGGCCTACCTGCCGGAAGACCGGCCCAACACGGCGCTGGTCGGCCAGCTGGCGCAGTGCGGCGTGCGCGTGATGGCCGAAGGGCGCATCCGCACGCCGCAGGACGCCGCCGACTGCCTGCGCGCGGGCGCCTGCTGCGTCACGGTCGGCTCGGCCATCACGCGCATCGAGCACATCACGCAGTGGTTCGCCGCCGCCTTGAACACCGCGCCGCTTGCGGGCGAGGCCTGAGATGCTGCTGGCTATCGACATCGGCGGCACCAAACTGGCCGCCGCCCTCGTGGACCACGGCGTGATCGTCGCGCGGCGGCAAGTGCCCATGGCCGTTGACGCAGCGCAATTTGCCGCCGCCATCGATGCGCTGGTCGATGGCTGGCCCGCGCCTGAACGCATCAGCGTGGCCACCACCGGCTACGTCGACGGCGGCAAGGTGTATCCCGTGAACCGCGCCATCATTTCTTTCTGGAATGGTTTTCCATTGGAATCCTTGCTGCGCGAACGCTTCGCCTGTCCCGTGACCCTGTTCAACGACGCCCAGGCGGCCGCGTGGGGAGAATACTGCGCCCGGCGCGACATGGGCGAGGCCGCTTATCCGGCCAACCTGCTGTTCCTGACCCTGTCGACCGGGGTGGGCGGCGGCCTGGTGCTGGATCACCGCCTGCGCGCGGGGCCGCACGGCCTGGCCGGCCACGTGGGCCACGCGCCGGCCCGGCTGACACCCGCCGATGGCCTTGTCGCCTGTGGCTGCGGACGGCTGGGCTGCCTGGAAATGCTGGCGTCCGGCACGGCGCTGGCGCGCCAGGCGAGCGCCGTGTTCGGGCGGCAGCTCGACAGCGCCGGCCTGTTTGCCCTGGCCGCGACCGAGCCGCGCGCCGCCGCCATCCTCGACCTGGCGGCGCTGGGGGTGGCCGAAGCCATCGCCGGCCTGCACATGAGCGTGGATCTCGATGCCGTCGTCATCGGCGGCAGCGTCGGGCTGGCGCCCGGCATGTTGCCGCGCATCGCCAAGGCGCTGGCAGGCTTGCCCTTGCCCTGCCCGCCACCGCTGAGCGCGGCCAGGCTGGGTGCGGATGCGGGCTTGCTGGGGGCGGCCGCCTGCCCTGTCTGAGCCTGCCATGAACGCTGCAAAGGCCCGCACCATGCGGGCTGCAGCCATTTTCCCCGGCGCTGAAAACACCCCGATCGAACAAAAAAGCAACAAGTTTATAAGTTGTTTGACATTAGATATCATATATCTTTACACTGATTTTCGAGCCAAGCAGCAACCCACCCAAATGCTCATGTATTGAAATTCTTTCCAACAAAAAAGTAACAAACAACTGGAGAAGTCAATGAAAGTTCAGCGCACCCTGCTCATCGCTATCCCACTGGCGGCCTGCACCATTTCAGCCTCGGCGCAGGTGACACTGCCGCCCATTAATATCAGCGGCCAGTTCGAGTATTCGATCAGCGATCGCAAGGGTTTGACGGAGCAAGGCGACAATGAGCACCGCCAGCGCAGCCATCCCGGCGTGCTGCTGGCCTTCGGCAGCGTGTTGCCGCTCGACAATTCGGGCCTGAGCGCCGAACTGTTCGTTTCGACCAAGCTGGTCACGGGCGACGCCACGCCCGCCTGGACGAATTCCTTCGGCAACCGCGAAGCATGGGGCGGCATCAACAGCGCCTACGGCAGCGTGCGTTTCGGCCGCCAATGGCTCGACAGCTACATCAACGTGCTCGATCCGTACGCCTCGGGCGGCAACATCGGCGAAATGAGCGAGCTGGGCACGGGCGCCGGCAAGGGCTACCCGGCCGGCCTGACGCGCATCTCGAACGCCATCTGGGCCGACAATTCACTCACTTACACGAGCCCGAAAGTGGCGGGTGTGGCCACGCTGCGCGCGCAGTTTTACTGGAACGGCAGCAGTTTCACGGATGAGAAACTGGTGTCGGCGACGGCACCGAACATCGCCCCCAACACCAAGGCGGCCAACGGCTACATCCTCGGCGCGCGCCTCGACTATCCCGTAGCGCGCATCGACCTGAACTATGGCTCGCAAAAGCAGAACCTGAAAAATGCGCTGGCCACCAGCGACAACAGCCCGCTGGCCGATGGCGTGTATGAGACCACGCAAATCATGATCGGTGGCATCGTGCCGCTCGGTACGCACTCGGTGCGCGCGCTGCTGGTGCAGGACAAGACGCAGCGTCCTAACGGCAGCAGCATCAAGGACAACGAGATCATCCTGGGCGGCCAGTACAGCGTCACGCCGAACTTCCACCTGCGCCCCGTGTTCATCATCCACAAGGTCGATACCGTCCCCCACGACGCCAACGACTACAAGCAGCTGCGCGTGGAACTGGCCTACAAGATGAACCTGGGCCTGACGCGCGGTTCGACCTCGTTCTGGCTCCGCCCCACCTACCGCAAGTGGGATACCAGCGGCAACAAGTTCACGGAATTGCGCGCTGGCTTTACGACAAATTTCTAAGCGCTGGCCACTTTCCTCCACCTTACACACCATCCATCATGAAAAAACTCAGCTGTGCATTGCTGTTGTGCCTCGCCTTCTCCGCCACCCAGGCCGCTGGCGCCGCCCCGCGCTGGCCCGACTTCCCCGCCCCCATCAAGAACGGCGCCGGCGCGCGCATCGGCGCCACCGTCTATGCAGGCCTCGGTTCGGCCGGCAAGGCCTGGTATGCGCTCGACACGGGCAAGCCGGGCGCGCCCTGGGTGGCGCTGGCGCCATTTCCCGACGCGCCCCGCGACGCGGCCAATGCCGTGGCCATCGGCGGCCTGGTCTACCTGTTCGGCGGCTCGGGCAAGAACGCGCCCGAGGACAAGGCCCTGACCGTGTTCGACACGGCCTATGTCTACGATCCGGCCGCCAATAGCTGGCGCCAGTTGCCCACGCGCGCGCCGCTGGGCATCTTCACGGCCAGCGTGGTCTCCGTCGACCAGCAGAACATCGTCTTCTTTGGCGGCGTCAACAAGGCCATCTTCGATGGCTACTTCCAGGACTACGCCGTGGGCGCGGCGGACAACAAGGAACGCCAGGCTGTTGTCGCCGGGCATTATTTTGACCAGCGCCCGCAAGACTACCTGTGGACGGCGCAGGTGATGAGCTATAACCCGCACAGCAACCAGTGGCGCAACCTGGGCGCGGATCCGCAGCTGCCCACCGTGGGCGCGGGCGTGGCCGTGCAAGGCAAGGTCCTGACCATGGTGAATGGCGAAATCAAGCCGGGCCTGCGTTCGCCGCAGGTGAAGGAAGTGCTCATCGATGGCGACAAGCTGACATGGAAACAAGGCGGCAAGCTGCCGGCGCCACCGGGCGCCACGCGCCAGGAAGGCGTGGCGGGAGCGTTCGCCGGCTACAGCAACAAGGTGCTGCTGGTGGCCGGCGGCGCCAACTTCCCCGGCGCCTGGCAGCAGTTCGACGCGGGCCAGAATTACGCGCACAAGGGCTTGAAGAAGACCTGGCGCGACGATATCTACGCGCGCCGCGACGGCAAGTGGTCGCACGCGGGCAAGCTGCCGGCGGGCCTGGGCTACGGCACCGGCGTCCAGCTCGACGATGGGGTACTGGTCATCGGCGGTGAACTCGACGGCGGCGCCGCCAGCAAGGACGTGTTCCTGCTGCAATGGGATGGCAAGGCCGTCCAGATCGTGCGCTAAGCGCCGGCGCCCGGCGCGGCCTCCACCGGCGCCGGGCGCCACTTTCCGAACAGACCAGAAAGAACATCATGACTGAAGCTTACCGGCAACATCACGGCCGCATCCTGTGCGATGAGCACTGGATCAACGGCACCCTGACGGTGGCGCCGGACGGGCGCATCGCCGCCATCGAGGAACGGGCGGGCACGCCTGGCCCGACCCTGCTGCCGGGATTCATCGACCTGCACGTGCATGGCGGCGGCGGCGCCGACATCATGCAGGGCGGCGACGCTTGCGCCCGTATCGCCGCCGCCCACGCGCGCCACGGCACCACGTCGCTGCTGGCAACCACCATGACGGCACCGATGGCCGAGCTGGAAGCCGTGCTGGCGGGCCTGGGGCAAGCCTGCGGCGCGCGTCAGCCGGGCGCCGCCCGCGTGCTGGGCGTGCACCTGGAAGGCCCGTTCATCAACCAGGAAAAGCTGGGCGCCCAACCCGACCATGCGTGCGTGGCCGTGATCGACAGCCTGCGCCGGCTTCGCCGCCTGGCGCCCATCCGCGTCATCACCATCGCGCCGGAAATCGCCGGCCACCTGGAGATCATCCGCGAGCTGAGTGCCGACGGCGTGCGCATGCAGATCGGCCACACGAGCGGCAGCTACGACGATGGCGTGGCCGGCCTGCGCCACGGCGCCAGCAGCTTTGCCCATCTGTTCAACGCCATGACGGGCTTGCACCACCGCCAGCCCGGCATCGTCGGCGCCGCGCTGGCCCACGCGCGCTACGCCGAAATCATTCCCGACCTGCTGCACGTGCATCCGGGTGCCCTGCTGGCGGCCCTGCGCGCCATCCCGCAGCTGTATTGCGTCACCGATTCGACTTCCGCCACCGGCATGGCGGACGGCGACTACCGCCTCGGCTCCCACACGGTGCACAAATGCCAGGGCGGCGTGCGCCTGGCCGACGGCACCCTGGCCGGTTCCTGTTTAACCATGGATCAGGCCTTGCGCAACCTCGTCTCCGTCGGGCTGGACCTGGCCGACGCCTCGCGCCGCCTGTCCGCCTATCCGGCCGACTACCTGGGCGTGGCCGACCGGGGCCGCCTGCGCGCAGGCGCCTGGGCCGACATCGCCATTGTCGACGAGCAGCTGGCCCTGCAGGGCGTGGTGGCCGAGGGAGAACGCATTGCACTGGCGCACGCTTGATATCGCCAGCCTGGCGCTGCTCCTGACCGCGTGCGGTGGCGATGTCGCGCCGCCACAGGCCGCCGCGCGCACCGTGGCACGCCCGACGCTGGCCGCCGTCAGCGTGGCGGCGACCATGCGTGCGCGCACGCCGTTACGCGTCGGCTACGTGGAATATCCGGGCGCCACGGGCGTGCGCACCTACACGGACATTGCCGTCGTGCTGGAACTGGAACAGGTCGACGTGAAAAATCCCGCGCTGGAGTTGCAGGCGGCGGGCCGCACGCTGGGCCGCATCGCCCTGGCGCGGCCGGCGGCACCTGGCGCCCGTTACGCCAGCACGCACTGGAGCGCCACGATCCCCGCCGCCTGGGCGATCCGGGGCGCCAGTTGGCGCGCCGTCGCCGATGGCAGTGAAGCGAGCGCGCCGCGCGCGCTGCCGCTGGCCGACTAGGCAGACAAAAATACGGGACGCGCGCCTGCCACCCGTCAGGCGCGCGGGACTTCCCCAGTACGGGATGGTTTGGAACCTGGCGAGCCGCCCGGTTCCGGGAAAGGAATCACCGCAATGTCAACTGTCTTGCCGATTCAATCGATCTATCGCCTGGCTACCGCCTGCCTCCTGGGCCTGGCCTTGAGTAGCGCCCCCGTCGCCCAGGCGGCCATTTCCGCCAGCACGCCATTTCCCGCCGCCGATGCCAGCTACGGCTGCTACCGTATCCCCGCCGTGGTGACATTGCAGAACGGTACAATCCTCGCCTTCGCGGAAGGCCGCCCATCGGGCTGCGCCGACTTCGGCAATATCCAGGTGGTCATGAAGAAAAGCCTGGACGGCGGCACGACCTGGTCGGCCCTGTCCGTGGTGGCGTCAAATGGCACCTTGCAAGCAGGCAACCCGGTGCCCGTGCTCGACACGCTCGATCCCGCCTACCCTGGCGGGCGGCTGTTCCTCTTCTATAACACGGGCAATGCCAGCGAAAGCACGATCCGCAACGGCGGCGCCGGCGTGCGCGAACAATGGGTGCGGACGTCGGCCGATGGCGGCACGACGTGGAGCGCGCCATCGAACATCACGGCGCAGACGGCGAAGATCGGCGCGGCGCCCTACAACAACGCGGCCGGCTGGCGCACCCTGGCCATGGGGCCGGGGCACGGCGTGCAGATGCGCTCCGGACGCCTCGTCGTGCCGGGCAACTTCACGGCCGGGCCGCCGCAGGCGGGCTATGCGGATGGCCGCGCCTATGTGTTTTATTCGGACGACCATGGCGCCAGCTATCAGATCGGCAACGACACGGGCTACCCTTCGGCCAACGAATCGACGGCGGCCGAATTGAGCACCAGCCAGCTGATGATCAACAGCCGCGACCAGAGCGGCGCCACGCGCAAGCGCATCGTCTCCGTCAGTTCCGATGGCGGCGCCAATTTCAGCGCCGGTTTCGCCAACACCACCCTGATCGACCCCGTGTGCGAAGGCAGCTTGCTGAACCTGGGCTGGAATGGCAAGCAGTATCTGTTGCACGCCAATCCCGCCTCCACCACCAGCCGCAACAACCTCACCGTGCGCGCCAGCAAGGACGATGGACAGAGCTGGCCGTTTTCCCTGCTGATCACGGCGGGCGCCTCCGCCTACAGCGACCTGACGCAAGTGGACGCCGGCAATATCGGCATCCTGTATGAAAACGGCAGCAACGGCATCCGCTTCATGAAGATACCGCTCGCTACGGTGATCACGGCCCCCTGAACCGACCGCGTCATCCCCTTTTCCCCGTGTTACCCCCCTCTTTCCCGCCCTGCCCCGCAGCGGCGGGTTTTTTTCTTCCGCCCTTTACTCGGCAGGGGCCCGCCATGCTCAGGCCGGCGGCGGCTGGAAGGCGCAGAAACCCGACCACTGGTCGCGGCTGTCGCACACTTTCAGGCAGCCTTTGTTTTCCTTGAACGTGGCGACGACCTTGATGGGGAAGCCATATTTGGGCGTCGTGGCCAGGAAGGCGGATGGGCAGCTTTGCTCGTTGCTGAAGCGGAAGGTGATCTCTTCGCGGCGGCCCTTGCGCTCAAAGCTCAGCATGAAGGTTTCATTGCTGTTCCATTGCGCCTTGCCCGGCACGCGGAAGCGGTAGCGGGGGTTGCCCGGCTGCTGGCCTTCAAGTTTCTGGCCGAAGACGCGGCTGCTGGCCGTGGCCGTCTCGACCTTGGCAATCGGATACGGCACGGCAAACATGTAGGTGCCGGCAAAACCCTGGTCGAAGCCGAGGCCCTTCTGGTAGAACGGCACGACGATATGCGGCGCGCCCGCGTATTCCACGCTGTTGTGCGCCGTCACGCGCGACGTCAGCTTGTCATCGGGCGCGTTGCCGAAGACCACATCCAGTTCCAGCAAGGCTTGTTGCTTGTCAATATCTTGCGCCAGATAATCCTTGGGGAACAGCTCGCCATGCACGCAGCCGGCCAGCAAGGAGGCGGCGCAGCAGCCGGCGAGGAGTTTGGGTAGTGTCATGGCTGTTTTCCTTCCGGCGGCGCGGTAGCGAGGCCCAGGCCCGTCACTTGCCAGCCGTTCTTGCCTTGTTTCCATTGAAATTGCTGGCCGAACCAGGCCAGTTCCAGCTCGCGCCGGATGCGGTTCGAATCCGTGCGGCCCTGGCGCGCCTTGATGGCGGCGCCCGCCTGCGCGGAAGCGGCATCCGACAACGGTTTCAGCCACCGTTGATAGGTATCGGGCGGCAAGGCCAGCACGCCGGCCACGCCATCGTCGCGCGTGGCGACGATGATCCCCACCTTCGTCAGCGCATTCGTCAGATACGCGCCGCGCCGCCCGTCGGGCGAGACGGAGACCAGCATGGCGGGCGCGTAATCGCCCGTGACGCCACCCGGCACGTCAAACCACAGCAGTTCGCCCGTGCGCGTGTCGAGCGCGCGGCCGTCGCGGGCAAACAGCAGCACCTCGGGATTGCCCGGCTGCGGCACGCCCCATTCGGGGTCGCGCTCCGTGCGCACCATGCTGTCCCGCTGCATGGGACTGATGGGACGCATCAGCGGTTCGCCATTTTGCACGCCGATGAGGATGGTGCCCTGGCCCGTATAGCCCTTGGTAAACGCCAGCAGCATGGGCTGGCCCTCGCGCGTGGCTTTCAGCGGGCGCACTTCCGCCACTTCGCGCGCGCCGCCGGGCCAGTAGCCGTGCTGACGGAAAGACAAAGTGACGAGCGGGTCGAAGCGGTCGCTGGTGACGACGAAGTCGCCGTACTGAATGGTCACCGGCACGTAGGGCGCTTGCGCCTGCGCGCAGGGCACGATGGCGGCGGCGAGGGTGGCGGCCGCCGCCAGGCGGCAAAAGGAGAGGGACAGCATGGCATCCTGTAAAGGTCGCAAGGTGCGAAGGAGGCATATCATAGACGATTCCCCACTAGCAACACTGTCCGATAGCCAACATCAACGGCGCTCGATTTCAATCAGTTCGATCTCGAACAGCTTGGGCCACAGTTTGCCCGTGACAAACAGGCGCTTGCCGCGCGCATCCCAGGCGATGCCGTTGAGCACGGCGTCGGGATTGGCCGTGCCCCGCTGCTCGGGCGGCAGCAGGCCCGTCAGGTCGATCCAGCCCACGACCTTGCCGCTGGCCGGGTCGATGCGGGCGATCACGTCCGCGCCCCACACATTGGCGAACAGTTCGCCATCGACCATTTCCAGCTCGTTCAGGCGGTCGATGGGGCGGCCTTCCGCCTTCACTTCGAAGCGGCGCACCTCGGCCAGGGTTTTCGGATTGAGCACGCGGATGGCGGACGTGCCATCGCTCATGTAGACAAATTTGCCATCGCTGGCCAGGCCCCAGCCTTCGCCCTGATAGCTGAAGGTGCGTTTCAGTTTGAACGTCTTCTGGTCGAACACATAGCCGGTCTGCGAAATCCACGTCAGGCCGAGGATCTCATCGCCCACGTCCGTGATGCCCTCGCCGAACACTTTTTTGTCCAGCATGCTTTTCTGTAGCACTTTGCCCGTCGTCAATTCCACCTTGCGCAAGGAGGACTGGCCGTTCTGGCCCGTGCTTTCATACAGGTGGCCATCCTTGAACAGCAAGCCCTGGGTGAACGCCTGGGGGTCGTGCGGATAGGTATTCTTGACGAAATAGCCATACACGGGAATGGCCGCCTGGGCATAGCCCATTTCGCTCATCAGGCCCACGGTGCATAACAATCCCAGCAGCAGAGAGCCGGCCGTACGTTTCAGTCTGGTTTTACCTGTGTTCTTCATATGCTTGACGGTGGTTGGCGAGCGCCTATTGTAAACGTGCCGCGTCCGCCATGCGCGCCCTGACGAGGTCCAGCCAGGCGCGCGCGGCGAACGACAGCCGTCCGCCCCGGCGCCAGGCCAGCATCAGATTCCACTCCACGGGAGGGCCGGCCAGGGGAATCACGTCAAATTGCGCGGCCTCAAGCGTGTCGCAATACATCTTTGGCAGCAGGCAGATGCCCACGCCCAGCCGCACCAGCGAGGCGATAAAATCCCACTGGCCGCTGCGGCCCGTGATGCGCGGCGCGAAGCCGGCCCGCTGGCAGGCATCCTGCACGATGTCGTTCAGGGCAAACGCGGCGCCGTAGAAGATGAATGGACTGTCGGCCAGCTCGGCCAGGGCCACCGAGGCGCGCCCCTGCCACGGCGAGCCGGGCGCAGCCAGCAGGCACAGCGGCGAGCGCACGAGGGGCAAGGCTTCGAAATCCTGCCAGGTGGCCGCGTTGCCAGGATAGTCGAGCATGGTGCCCAGTTCCACCGTGCCGGTGCGCAAGTCGCGCTCGATCGCCTGCGTGCCGCTTTCATACATTTTCAGCTCGATGCCCGGATAGCGCTGGTGGTATTCGGCCAGCCACGGCGCCAGCGTGGAGTGGGTTTGCGGCGACACGCCGACGCGCAATTCTCCCCGTTCCAGATGTTGCAGGTCGCGCAACTCCACCTTCAGTTCCGCGTGCAGGGCCAGCAGTTCATGCGCGCGCGACAGCACCACCTTGCCCGCATCCGTCAGCGTAAAACGCTTGCCGGCGCGGTCCAGCAAAGCCAGGTCCAGCGACTGTTCCAATTGCTGGATCATCTTGCTGACGGTGGGTTGCGTCACGTGCAGCCTGGCGGCCGCGCGCGTAAAACTGGCTTGCTCGACCACTTCGACGAAGTAGCGCAGGGAGCGGATATCCATGATGCATTCCAATATCGAATGATAATCATGAGTTTAAGTCATTTTATCTTTTGATGTGGGATCACTACAATGAAACCTTCCCCCAGCCGTTTGAAAGCCCGCCGTGAAAGCCTTGCACTGTTCCACCGCCGCCCTGCCCCCCATCGCTGCCTGGCGCCAGCCCGCGCAGACCGCGTGGCAAGTGGGCGTGCTGATCGCCGCCTGGTGGCTGGCCGACGAGGCCGCTTCCGCCCTGCACTTGCCGTTTTCCGGCGGCGTCGTGGGCCTGTTCGTGCTGGTGGCCCTGCTGCTGTCGGGCTGGGTGCGTCCGGCCACCATCGAACTGGGCGCGAACTGGCTGCTGGCCAATATGCTGCTGTTCTTCATACCGCTGGTGGTGTCCGTGGTGCAATTTACGCAACTGTTGAAGTCGCAGGGCTTGATGCTGTTCGTGAATATCGGCCTCGGTTTTGCCAGCGTGATGCTGGCCACGGCCTTGACGGTGGAATGGGTGTGCCGTTATGAACGCAAGTTGCGTCTGAATAAGCTGCTGCGCCAGCGCGCAGCCAGGGCGCAAGCATGAGCACCCTCGTCCTGTCGTTGCTGTTTTTGCTGCTGACCCTGGTACTGTTCTACGCCAACCAGGCGCTGCACCGCCGCCATCCGCATTTTTTGCTGACGCCCGCCATCTGCACCTCGGCGATATTGATCATCATCGTGCAGGCCACCTCGACGCCGTTCGCCACGTATTTCGGCGAGACGCGCTGGCTGCCGTGGCTGCTGGGCCCTGCCACCATCGCGTTTGCGCTGCCCATTTTCCAGGAGCGCAAACTGATCCGCAAGCACTGGCTGGCCTTGTCGCTGGGCAGCTGCGCCGGCATCGTCGCCTCCGTGGCCGCCACATTGCTGCTGGACCGGGTATTTGGCGTGCACGGCGACATGGCGCGCAGCCTGCTGGCGCGTTCCGTCTCGACACCATTCGCGCTGGAAGCGTCGCGCCACATGGGCGGCTCGGCCCAGCTGACGGGCATCTTCGTGGTGATGACGGGCTTGTTCGGCTTGATGCTCGGTAAACCGTTATTAAAACTGCTGCCCTTGCGCATGCGCATCGCGCGCGGCGCCCCGTATGGCGCGGCCGCGCACGGTTTTGGTTTGTCCGTGGCGCGCCGCGTGGGCACGGAAGAAGGCGCCGTGGCCAGCCTGACGATGATCTTTTCCGGCATCGTGACGGTGCTGCTGGCGCCGCTGCTGGGGCATCTGCTGGGCTAGCGGCCCGCTTGCAGCGCCTGCATGCCATGCACGATCAGGTCGATGCCCGCCAAAAAATCCGCGCGGTCGTCGTGCGCGCGCAACTGGCCCGCCACCTTGCGCGCAAACGGAAATGCTTGCGCATCGAGGCGTGACCAGGCGCCCGCCAGGGTGTCGAGGAAATGCGCGCGCTCCAGGCCCTGTTCCCGGGCGATGACGGCGTTGGCCGCATTCTGCCCGCTCACGCCCAGCAAATAATTGAGCAAGGCACATGCCGCCATCCACTGGCGGTCCTGCGGCACGCCCAGCGCATCGACCTGCCGGCCCAGGCGCTCCAGGATGCGCACGGTGGGCAGCTGGCCCGGCGCGCGCGACAGGGCCGAGCCCAGCCACGGATGCGCATCCATGGCCTCGAACATGGCCAGCGCCACGGCGCGGATGCCCGCCTGCGGCGTATCGCCAGGCGGGGCGTCCTGCATGGCGCGGGCGACGATGGCGTCGCTGGCGGCCGTGAACAAATCATCCTTGTCGGCCACGTGCCAGTAGATGGCACCCGCGCCCGTCGCCAGGCGCGCGGCCAGGGCGCGGAAGGTCAGGCCGCCCTCGCCCGCTGTGTCGAGCAGGGCAATGGCGGCGTCGATGATGGTGTCGCGCGTCAGCGTGTCGGCGCGTCGTGGTGGGGTCGCTACGGTATGGGGCATCGCTTATCTTGACACAGATGGCGGCTTGCCGCAAAATTCTTCTGGAACGTTGTTCCATTATTGTTTTGAAAACTATCTGAAGGATCACCATGCATATCGCCATCATCGGCGCGGGCCTGGGCGGGCTGATGTTCGCCCGCGTGCTGCACGTCCACGGCATCGCCGCCACCGTGTATGAAGCGGATGCATCGCCGCAGGCGCGCCGCCAGGGCGGCATGCTGGATATCCACGAAGAAACGGGCCAGCAAGCGCTGCGGGCGGGCGGCCTGCACGACGCCTTCCGCGCCCTCATCCACGCAGGCGGCGAAGCGAGCCGCGTGCTCGACCAGCACGGCACGGTCCTGCACGACGAGGGGGACGACGGCACGGGCGGCCGGCCCGAAGTGCCGCGCGGCGAACTGCGCCGCATCCTGCTCGATGCCTTGCCTGACGGCTGCGTGCGCTGGGGCCACAAATTGACCAACGTCGCAACGCTGGGCGGCGGCCGGCACCTTTTACACTTTGCGCATGGCGCCACGGCGGCCAGCGATCTGCTGGTGGGCGCGGACGGCGCCTGGTCCCGGGTGCGGCCGCTGCTCTCCAGCGCGCAGCCCGCCTATAGCGGCATTGCCTTCATTGAAACGTATCTGTTCGACAGCGACCGCCGCCACCGGGCCAGCGCGCAAGCCGTGGGCGCCGGCGCCCTGTTCGCGCTGGCGCCGGGCAAGGGCATCCAGGCCCACCGCGAAGCCGATGGCGTGCTGCATGCGTATATGGCCCTGAGTAAGCCCGAGGAGTGGCTGGCCGGCATCGATTTTGCCGACCCGGCCGCCGCCCGGGCGGCCATCGCCGACCAGTTTGCAGGCTGGGCGCCGGCGCTCACGGCCCTGATCACGGACGCGGACACGCCGCCCGTGCCCCGTCCCGTGCAGCTGCTGCCCGTCGACCACCGCTGGCAGCGCGTGGCGGGCGTGACCTTGCTGGGCGACGCGGCCCATTTGATGGCGCCAGCGGGTGAAGGCGCCAACCTGGCCATGCTGGACGGCGCCGAGCTGGCGCAGGCGCTTGCCGCGCAGCCGAACGACATGGCGGCGGCCCTGCTGGCGTATGAAACGGCGCTGTTTGCGCGCAGCGGCGCGGCCGCGGCGGAGTCGGAGCGCATCCTGCGCCTGTGCTTCGACGACGATGCCCCGCACGGCCTGGTGCGGTTCTTTACGGGCATGCGGGACGCCGGCCCGGCGCGCGCAGTGTGAACGGCGGCGCCAAAGCCCCACGCCAGTGGCGTTTATCGGGGATAATACGCCTTTCCCCATTCCAAGCAGCCGCGCCACGATGAAATACCCTGCAGTCCTGCCTTTCAGCGACATCCTGCCCCGCTTGCACGAATTCGATGCCATCATCGACGTGCGCAGCCCGTCCGAGTTCGCGGAAGACCACTTGCCGGGCGCCATCAACCTGCCCGTGCTGGACGACGAGCAGCGCGTGCGCGTGGGTACTTTATATAAACAGACCAGTGCCTTCGAAGCGAAGAAGCTGGGCGCGGCACTGGTGGCGAAAAATATCGCGCGGCATATCGAAGACGGTTTCCTCGGTCACCCGCACGATTGGAAGCCGCTCGTTTACTGCTGGCGCGGCGGCAACCGCAGCGGCGCCATGGTGCATATCCTGGCGCGCATCGGCTGGCCCGTCACGCAGCTCGACGGCGGCTACAAGGAATACCGGCGCCACGTGAATGCCGAGCTGGCCACCCTGCCCGAACGTTTCGACTTCATCAACGTGCTGTGCGGCCCCACAGGCAGCGGCAAGAGCCGCCTGTTGCAGGTGCTCGACAAACAAGGCGCGCAGGTGATCGATCTGGAAGACCTGGCGGCGCACCGCGGCTCCGTGCTGGGCGGCTTGCCGGACGCGGACCAGCCCTCGCAAAAGGCGTTTGAAAGCGCGCTGTGGCAGCAGTTGCGCCATTTCGACCCGACGCTGCCCGTGTTCATCGAATCGGAAAGCAAAAAAGTGGGCCGGCTGCGCGTGCCCGACGCGCTGATGGAAAAGATGCGCGCGGCCGCCTGCACGGACGTGCGGCTGGCCACGGAGCAGCGCGTGCAATTGCTGATGCAAGACTATGAACATTTCGTCGGCGACCCCGTGCGCCTGAACGTGCAGCTGGCCCTGTTGACGCAACTGCATGGCAAGGAGAAAATTGCCCACTGGCAGCAACTGGCGACCTCGGGCCAGATGGCCGAGCTGGTGGAAGAGTTGCTGGTCCAGCATTACGACCCCGTCTACCGGCAATCGATCGCCCGCAACTTCAGCCGCTACGCCCAGGCGACGCCGCTGGTCTTGCCCGATATTTCAGAACATGCCTTTGAGCAAGCCGCGCGCGCGTTATGTGCTATCGTCGGCGAACCCCGTACCGCCAGCGCCGCGTGAACGCTGGCGCCGCCTTTCATACTTTTTTTCAGCAGGATGACGACCATGTCCGATAGCGATCCAACCCCAATCCGATTGACCGAATTTGCCCATGGCGGCGGCTGCGGCTGCAAAATCGCGCCCGGCGTGCTGGCCGACATTTTAAAGGGCAGCGGCGGCTTTCCACTGCCGAAGGAATTGCTGGTCGGCATAGAAACCTCGGATGACGCGGCCGTCTATCAGCTCAACGACGAGCAGGCGCTGATCGCCACGACGGATTTCTTCATGCCCATCGTCGACGACCCGTTCGATTTTGGCCGCATCGCCGCCACCAACGCCATTTCCGACGTGTACGCCATGGGCGGCACGCCCATCATGGCGCTGGCCCTGGTCGGCATGCCGATCAACAAGCTGCCCGTGGAAACCATCGGCCTCATCTTGAAAGGCGGCGAAACCATCTGCGCCCAGGCCGGCATCCCCATCGCGGGCGGCCACACCATCGATTCCGTCGAGCCGATCTATGGCCTGGTCGTGCTGGGCCTGGTCCACCCGTCGCAGGTGAAGCGCAACGCGGGCGCGCGCGCCGGCGACAAACTGGTATTGGGCAAGCCGATCGGCGTGGGCATCCTGTCGGCCGCGCTGAAAAAGAATGCGCTGGACGCGGATGGCTACGCGTCCTTGATCGATAACACCACCAAATTGAATACCCCGGGCAAGAAACTGGCCCTGCTCGATGGCGTGCATGCGCTGACGGACGTGACGGGCTTCGGCTTGCTGGGCCACACGCTGGAACTGGCGCGCGGCGCCAAGTTGCAGGCGAGCATCGCCATGGCTGACGTGCCGCTGCTGCCGCAAGTGCAGCAGCTGGCGCAAAATGGCAACATCACGGGCGCCTCCGGCCGCAACTGGCAGGGATACGGCGCACAAGTGACGCTGGCCGACAATTTAAGCGCCATCGACAAGGCGATCCTGACGGACCCGCAGACGGCCGGCCCCCTGCTGGTGGCGTGCGCGCCGGAAGCCGTCGAGCAAGTGCTGGCGATTTTCCGCGCCGAAGGCTTTGGCGACGCCGTCGTCATCGGCGAGATGCAGGATGGCAGTACCGGGGTTTCCGTATATTAATGAACAATCTTTTCAAAGGCAGTCCCATGACCACGTTCTCCAACAAGTTCCCCGCCATCCTGGCCACCGTCGCCGCCACCTTGGCCATCCACAGCGGCCTGGCGCAGGCGCAGCAAGTGTTGCGCGTGTCCGCCATCCCCGACGAAGCGCCGACGGAATTGCAGCGCAAGTTCAAGCCGCTGGGCAGCTATCTGGAGAAGAAGCTGGGCATGAAGGTGGAATTTACGCCCGTCACCGATTACGCGGCGTCCGTGGAAGGCTTGATCAATAACAAGCTCGACATGGTCTGGTTCGGCGGTTTTACCTTCGTGCAAGCGAACGTGCGCAGCGGCGGCAAGATCGTGCCGCTGGTACAGCGCGAGGAAGACACGAAGTTCCGCTCCGTGTTCGTCACCACCAGCAAGGACATCAATCAATTGTCGGACCTGAAGGGCAAGAATTTCACGTTTGGTTCGGAATCGTCGACTTCGGGCCACTTGATGCCCCGTTACTACCTGCTGGCCGCCAAGATCAACCCGGACACGGACATGAAGCGCATCGCGTTCTCGGGCGCGCATGACGCCACCGTGGCGGCCGTGGCCGGCGGCAAGGTCGATGCCGGCACCTTGAACATCTCCGTGTGGGAAAAACTGGTGGAAGCGAAAAAAGTCGATCCCAGCAAGGTGCGCGTGTTCTACACGACACCGGGCTACTACGATTACAACTGGAGCGTGCGCGCCGACATGAACCCCGTCGTGCGCAAGAAGCTGACGGACGCCTTCCTGGCGCTCGATGCTTCCACGCCGGAAGGCAAGGAAATCCTGGACTTGCAGCGCGCCACGAAGTTCATCCCGACCAAGGCCGAGAACTACAAGGATATCGAAGCGGCTGCGCGCGATGCGAAGCTGTTGAAATAATTGCTGAATCTGTCGGATTACGGCCTCCGGCCTAATCCGACCTACGCTGCCGTCGCATGGCGTAGGTCGGATTAGCGGCGCAGCCGCGTAATCCGACACACCAACGCCCCACACCGAACATAGCATGACATTCCAACTTCACAAGGTCAGCGTCCACCACGCGGGCGCCGCCGGCAGTGCGCTGGCCCTGCGCGAGCTGGATCTGGACGTGGCCCAGGGCGAACAGATCGCCCTGATCGGGCCGTCCGGCGCCGGCAAGACCAGTTTGCTGCATACGCTGGCCTGCGCGCTGCGCCCCGAGTCCGGCACCTTGAGCGTCCTCGGCAGCTCTCCCTGGCAGCTGGGCAGCGCCGCGCGCCACGCCTTGCGCGCGCGCCTGTTTTTGGCGCCGCAAACGCCACCGCTGCCGCCGCGCCAGCGCGTCGTCAACGCCGTGCTGGCGGGCCGCCTGCCCCATTGGAGCTTGTGGACGGCCATCCGTTCGCTGCTGGCGCCCGTCGATCCGCGCGCCGCGTGGGAAGCGTTAGGTAAATTCAACCTGCAGGATAAACTGTATGCGCGGGTCGACCGCCTGTCCGGCGGTGAACGCCAGCGCTGTGGCATGGCGCGCGCGCTCGTGTCGAATGCGCAAGCGTTCCTCGTCGACGAACCGTTGTCCGCGCTCGACCCCACTTTGGCTTTGCAGACGATCCATGTGCTGCAGGCGGAAGCGACGGCGCGCAACGCCACCCTGATCTGCAGCCTGCATCAGGTGGAGATCGCGCGCGCCTGCTTTGCGCGCATCGTCGCCTTGCGCGACGGCAAGATCGTCTTCGACTTGCCTGCTAGCGAGGTCAGCGACGCCATGATCGCCGAACTGTACCGCAACAAGGCCGATCCCGCGCCGCAGTTCGAGGCAGTGGACGCGAAGCTGGACGCCGCGAGGCCCCTTTGCTGAAGAGCGCCAACGCCGCCATGCCGCGCGACCCCGCCTGGCGCGGCCGCTTGAGCGCAGCTGCCGTCGTGCTGCTCGTGCTGTGGCCGATGCTGGTGCAGGCCGAATTCAAGCCGTGGATACTGTTCGATGCGCAAAGCCTGGCAGCCACCTGGCAATTCCTTGCCAGCTTCGTGCCGCCCGCCCACTCGCTGGAATTTTTGCAACTGGTGGCCATTTCCAGTTGGGAAACCATCGCCATGGCCACGGCCGGCATGGCGCTGGCCATGCTGGGCGCCATCCCATTGACCTTGCTGGTGACGGAGCGTTTGTCGATTTCGCGCATCGGCTCCGGCCGGGTGTCGCCGCTGGCCGCCAGCGTGCGCCATTGCGTGCGCGCGCTGCTGGTGCTGCTGCGCAGCGTGCCGGAGCTGGTCTGGGCATTGCTATTAGTGCGCATCGTCGGCCTGGGGCCGACGGCCGGCGTGATCGCCATCGCGCTCACGTATTGCGGCATGCTGGGCAAGGTGTATGCGGAAATCCTCGAATCGTCGGATGCGTCCGCCTGCAACGCGCTATTGCACAACGGCAGCGGCAGATTAAAAGCATTGCTGTACGGCGCCCTGCCCGAATCGGCCGCGGAACTGGTGTCATACACGATTTACCGCTGGGAATGCGCGATCCGCGGTTCCGTCGTCATGGGTTTTGTCGGCGCGGGCGGCCTGGGGCAGCGCATGGATGAATCGATGAAGATGATGGCGGGCAATGAATTGGCCACCATGCTGATGGTGTTCGTGCTGCTGGTGGCAGGCGCCGATGCCGTTTCCGCCATGCTGCGCCGGAGGCTGGCATGAAGGGCGACACATCCATGCTGCCGGTGTCCCCTCGCGTGCGCGGGTCCACCTGGGCCTTGCTGGCCGGCTTGCTGCTGCTGGTCATCGCCAGCTTCGCCACCCTGCCCCTGAAATGGGGCGAGTTCTTCAGTGCCGACGCCGTGCGCACGAGCGCCGATTTCCTGCACGGCTTCGCCCCGCCCGAGCTGGCGCCCGACTTTCTGATGAAAGTCGGCGTGGCCACCTTCGAGACCCTGGCCATGTCGGCCATCGGCACGGTGATCGCCGCCGTGCTGGGCGCGCTGCTGGCCCTGCCCGCCAGCGGGCGTTTCGGCAAGCTGGCGCGCAACGCCACGCGCGCAATCTTGAACGTGCTGCGCTCGATCCCCGAACTGGTGTGGGCCTCGATTTTGCTGATCGCCGCCGGCCTCGGCCCGTTCGCGGGTACCCTGGCGCTGGCCCTGCACACGGTGGGCGTGCTGGGCCGATTGTTTGCCGATGCGTTTGAAAACTGCCCGCCCCTGCCCGCCGCCACCTTGCGCATCAACGGCGCCCGGCCCGCCGTGGCCTTTTTGTACGCGACCTTGCCGCAATGCGGGCCGCAGATGATGTCGTATACGCTGTACCGCTGGGAAAACAATATCCGCGCCGCCGCCATCCTCGGCGTCGTCGGTGCGGGCGGCCTGGGGCAGATGCTGAAATACCATCTGTCGCTGTTCCAGATGCAGAGCGCCGCGACCGTCATCGTCGCCATGCTGCTGATGGTGGCCGCCGTCGATGGCCTCAGCTATGTGCTGCGCCGCGCCATGACCCGTTGATTTTTTTACTTTTCACAAGGAATACCGATGTCAGGCTGGTGGACCATTATCTCGACAGAAACACCGGAACAGATGGCCGACCTGGCCAAGGTCAACAAGAACGCCATCCTGGCTACTTGGGAAGCGGGCTTGGGCGGCCTGGGCTGGATCACGCAATTGTGTGAACAAGGCAAGGCGAGCCAGCTGAGCTGCAACGGCTTTCCGAACCGCTACACGGTACGGGCGTCGGACCTGACGCCGCTCCTGGCCAGCGGCATCGCCGAGGCGCAGGAAGGCGTCTTTCAGGAAGACCGGCTCGCCGGCTGGCCCGGCAGCATCACGCTGCACCGCGACCGCATCGCCGCTTGCCCACCCGGGCAGGTATTGACGGTCGAGGTGTGGGACCAGTCCTGAGCGGGAAACCTGAGTCGGCCAGCAGCGCTCAGGCGCTATTTATCCGTGCCCTCCGCCAGAACCAGGATCCACCGTTTCCCATTGATCATGATTTTCACTTCGAACGGCAGCGCGCCGGCAGGTGCGGCCGAGACGTCGAAACTGTGCGTCTGCGCAACGTAGCGCAACCATGCCGGCAGAGGCGCATCATCGGTCCTGCTGATGCGCACCGACGCGCGCGGGTCTGACAGGGCCGCCGTCAATGGCGCCGGCAAGGCAAAGCTGAAAGCGTCACCCTTGCTCACCATATCTTTGGGAATCGACACGCTCACCATGCCCGGCTGGCCATCCGACAACGGACGCACCAGCGACACCGTGATAGCGCTATTGCGCTGGCCATCGGCGATCCGGCCACCCGGCACAGGCGCTTGCAGCGTCAACGGCGATGCC
This sequence comes from Janthinobacterium sp. PAMC25594, assembly GCF_019443505.1. Lineage (NCBI taxonomy): Bacteria > Pseudomonadati > Pseudomonadota > Betaproteobacteria > Burkholderiales > Oxalobacteraceae > Janthinobacterium > Janthinobacterium sp. PAMC25594. The sequence continues at coordinate 473,867 of NZ_CP080377.1, read as the reverse complement.
GCCGAGGTCGGTGCCGGAACGACAGGCACGGTGACCGGCAATTGCGGCACCCGGGTCGGCTCGACGCCTGCGGCCAGGATACTGGCAATGGTGCTGGTGCTGGTGCTGGTGTTTTGCAAGCTGTAGTTGGCGGCATCGCTACCCGCGATACTGATCCCCGTGACCGTGACCGGCTTATTGCTGCCCACATCGGCAGTGGCGAAGCTGGCCGCGCCATCGGCGAGCGTCAGCAGATCGCCAGCAATGCGGTTGTCAGCCAGCACGACCATCGCGGCGACGGTTCCATCGAATTGCCGGTCGATCCCCGTGGCGCCCACCGTGAGCGCGCGCGGCGTGATATTGGCCGTGGTGGTGACTCCCGTGCCGCCCAGGACATAGTTGGCGACATCGGCGCCGCTGGCCGCAATATTGCTGACGCCCATAGTCTTGCCCACACCGGCGTTCTTGTCCGCGAAGCTGGCATTGCCGCTCAGCGTCAACAGATCCCCCGCCACCCGGTTGTCCGCCAGTATCGCGCTGCCGTCCGTGCCGCCGTTGTAGATACGGTTTACGCCGCTTGCGCTGACCGTCAAGACCCGCGCCGTGATGTCGGCCGTGGTCGTGGCCGATGTGTTGTAGGCATAGTTGGCCGCGTCGATGCCGGCGACCGCGATGCCCGTCACGCTGATGGCCTTTGCCGTGCCGACGTTCTTGTCGGAAAATGTCGCCACTTCGTCGGTAACGCTCAGCACATCGCCGGCAACCCGGTCATCGGCCAGGGTGAGCGTCGCGTTGCGGCTGCCGTCATACACGCGATTGACGCCGCTGGCACTGACCTTGAGCATGCGCGGCGTGATATCGGCATGCGTAAGGGCCGTGGTATTTTCCAGAGCGTAATTTCCGCCGTCACTACCGCCGATGCTGATGCCGCTCACATTGACCGTTTTGCCGACGCCGACATTCTTGTCCAGGAAATTGGCCGATGCATAGCTAAAGCTCAGCACGTCACCCGTGACGACGCTGTCGTCCGGGGTCAGGTTGGCAATATCGGCCGTGCCGCCGTCATACACGCGATTGGTCCCGCTGGCAAAGACGGCCAGTGGGCGCGGCGTGATGTTGGCGTGGGTCGTCGCCGTGGAGCTGTCGAGACTGTAATTGCCCGCATCCGCGCCGCCGATACTGATGCCGCCCACGTTGACGGTCTTGCCGGTGCCGACATTTTTATTCAGGAAATTGGCGGTGCTGTAAGAATAAGTCAGCTGGTCGCCGAACACGATGCTGTCGTCCGGCGTCAAGGTCACGGCATCGCCGGTGCCGCCGTTATAGACGCGGTTGCTTCCGCTGGCGAACACTTGCAGGGCGCGCGGGGTGATGTTGGCTGTCGTGGCGGCAGTCGTGCTGGCCAGGCTATAGTTGCCGGCATCCAGGCCGCCGATGCTGATGCCGCTCACATTGACGGTCTTGCCATTGCCCACGTTCTTGTCGAGGAAATTGGCCGACGAGTACGAATACGTCAGCGCATCGCCGAACACGACGCTGTCGTCCGGAGTCAGGTTGGCAATATCGACCGTGCCGCCGTTGTAGACGCGATTGGTCCCGCTGGCGAACACCGCCAGTGAGCGCGGCGTGATGTTGGCGTGGGTCGTCGCCGTGGAGCTGTCGAGACTGTAATTGCCCGCATCCGCGCCGCCGATGCTGATGCCGCTCACATTGACGGTCTTGCCATTGCCCACGTTCTTGTCGAGGAAGTTGGCTGACGTGTACGAATACGTCAGCGCGTCGCCGAACACGACGCTGTCGTCCGGGGTCAGGTTGGCAATATCGACCGTGCCGCCGTTGTAGACGCGATTGGTCCCGCTGGCGAACACCGCCAGTGAGCGCGGCGTGATGTTGGCGTGGGTCGTCGCCGTGGAGCTGTCGAGACTGTAATTGCCCGCATCCGCGCCGCCGATACTGATGCCGCCCACGTTGACGGTCTTGCCGGTGCCGACATTTTTATTCAGGAAATTGGCGGTGCTGTAAGAATAAGTCAGCTGGTCGCCGAACACGACGCTGTCGTCCGGCGTCAAGGTGGCCAGCGCGGTGGTGGTGCCGTTGTAAATACGGTTGCCGGCATTGGCGAAGACAGACAACGGCCGCGCCGTGATATTCGCCTGCGTCGTTGCGCTCGTGCTGCCGATGGCGTAGTTGCCCGCGTCGGCGCCGCCCAGGCTGATTCCCGTCACATTGACGGTCTTGCCGGTGCCGACATTTTTATTCAGGAAATTGGCGGCGCTGTAAGAATAAGTCAGCTGGTCGCCGAACACGATGCTGTCGTCCGGCGTCAAGGTCACGGCATCGCTGGTACCGCCGTTATAGACGCGGTTGGTCCCGCTGGCAAACACGTCGAGCGCGCGCCGGGTGATGTTGGCTGTCGTGGCGGCAGTCGTGCTGGCCAGCGCATAGTTGCCGGCATCCAGGCCGCCGATGCTGATGCCGCTCACATTGACGGTCTTGCCATTGCCCACGTTCTTGTCGAGGAAGTTGGCAGACGTATACGAATACGTCAGCGCGTCGCCGAACACGACGTTGTCGTCCGGGGTCAGGTTGGCAATATCGGTCGTGCCGCCGTTATAGACGCGATTGGTCCCGCTGGCGAACACCGTCAGGGAGCGCGGCGTGATGGTGCCCGTGCCGCTGGCGCCCGTGAGCGTGTAGTTGGTATCGAGCGCACTGCTGCCGGTCAGGGTCAGCCCTCCCAGCCCGAGCGCCTGGGCGCCCGCACTGACATTCTTGCTCGCGACCGAGGCGCTGCCCGTCAAGCCGCAGGCGCTCAGGCCGCCACTGCAATCTGAACCGACCAGATTGGTGACCTGCAAAACGTTACTGGCCATCACGGTGCCGCCGTTGTATTCGCGCGTGGCGACCAGGCCCAGCGGCCGTTTGAACACCGTGTAGCTCAGGCCTGCATCGGCGAGGAAGACGTAGTCACCCGCGTTGACGCCGCCCAGGACCAGGCCCGAGTTGTAGATAATCTGATAGTGCCCCGCATTCGATCCGACGCTGGGCGCGCCGCCAAACAAGGCGCTGCCGCTGACGTCCAGTCCAAGGGCGGCCATGCCGTTCGCGTCCAGCAGTGTGCTGCCATTGAACAGGCTATAGGTAAATGTACCGACGAGGTCGCCGTAGATGTTGCTGCTCTGGCTGCTGTTCACATGCACGCTGAGCGGCTTGGAAATCGTGCAGTTGGCGAACGCCGTCAGGCAGGGGTAACCATTGTTGACGCTGGCCTTGATCTGCCACACGGGCGCCGAAGAAAAATTCCAGCCGGCGCCCGTGAAGGTGCCCATGGCTTTCATTTCGGTAGTAGTCTTGCCCGTGCCGCCAGCGCTGGCCGGCTGGCCGCTGGTCTGGGTATCCCAGAAGCTGTTGCTAATGACGGACGGCGAGTTGGCGCCATCGACCGTCAGCGTGCCGACCAGGCCGCCCACACTGGTGTTGCCATTGTTGATAGTCACGGCGCCCACGGCATAGCTGTTGCTGATGTTCGAACCGTTCTCGCCCACCAGGCCGCCGACATTGGTGTTGCCGTTGACCGCACCCGTGGCATAGGTATTGATGATGTTGCTGCCGCTGCCGCCCGCCGCCTGATTCAGGCCGACCAGGCCACCGACGGCCTGACTGCCAGTGACGTTGCCGCTGGCGTAGCTGCTGCTGATGGTGCCGAAGTAATTGACGCCGGCCAGCCCGCCGATGAACGCCGTGGTGCCCGTGACATTGCCGCTGGCGTAGCTGTTGATCGTTTGCCCGCCGAACATTCTCCCCACCAGTCCACCCACGTTCGTGGTGCCCGAAATAGTGCCGCCGGCATAGCTGTTGGTGATGATCCCGGCCTGGCTTTCGCCGACCAGGCCACCCGTGTTATTGAAGCCGGTAACGTTCATGGTCGAGAAACTGTTGCTGATGCTGCCCCAGCTCCGGCCGACCATGCCGGACGCGTATTGTGCCCCGTTGACCGTGCCGCCGACGATGCCAAGATTGCGCAGCTGAACCGTATTGTCGCCATACAGGCTGGCAAACAAGGACGACTGGTTGTTGATCGTAGGCGCGATGATGACGTGACCGAGGCCGTCGAATGCGCCCCATGAGATGGAAAACTGCTGCATGCCGATGGCGCCACTGGCATTCCAGGCAGCCGTCGACGTGGCGTCGATGTCGCTGCCCAGCGCGTAGAAGGCGTTCTGACTTGCTTGCACGCCCTGCAAGGTGCCCGGCGTCATATCGTTGCGGTCGGCGCCCAGGCTGTTGATGACGGTATAGACCTGATTCTTGATCGTCAACGTACCGCTGCCGGCGAAATTGACTTTACCCTTGAAGGTGTTGCCGGCGCCAAATGACGTATTGACCTTGCCTGCCGTCGGCTCGAGATCGAGGCTGGCCGTGCCGCTCGCCGTCATCACCGCATTGATATTGACGTCATTGGTGGCCGTCAGGGTCAGCTTGTTGGCGCTCCAGGTGACGGCATCATTGACGGTCACATTGCCGTCGCTGCCGCCGCCGTTGGTGCTGGCAATGGCGACATCGGCGGTCGCCAGGTTGCTGCTCAGGGTCGCGCCGCTGATATCGCCGCCGCTGGCGGCAATCGTAAAGCCGTCCGGATCGAGCAGCCAGCGGCCCGACTTGCCGTGCGTGGCGCGCGCGTCGACGCGGGTGGCGTCGCGGATGGTCAGGTGGCTGGCGGAGGTTTCGATGAAGCCGCCGTCGCCGCCGCTGTCGCCGCCGCGCGCACTGAAACTGCCGCTGACATCGGTGCGGCTGGCCGCATTGGCGAGGTCCGCGATCACGGTCACCGTGCCGCCCCGTCCCGTGCTGCCGGGCGCCGCGTTGGCGCTGATGCTGCCGCCGGCGCTGATCTGGTCGGACGCCGTGAGCATGATGCGCCCGCCATCGCTCGTCAAGCCGTTGGCCTCCAGCGCGCCGCTGTTGTTGATCACGCCGCCCATCAGGCGATTGGCCGCCTGGGCCGACATGATGATGGTGCCGCCGGGAGCCAGCACCGCCTGCCGGTTCTCGACCAGGGCGGCGATCGCGGATGGCGTAACGACTACGCCGGCCAGGGTATTGCTGTCGCCGAACTGCAGCTTGATCTGCTCGCCCGATGCCAGCGCCACGGTGCCGGCGCGGGCCATGATCAGGCCATAGTTGCGCACTTCCGGCGCCAGCAAGGCGATATAGCCGCCCAGCGTCGCGTGCAGGCTCCCCTCATTGATGACGCTGCCCGTCGCGCCCCCGCGGGAAAACGTGTTCATGCCCGCCATGAAATCGGCGCTCGACATATTGTGGGTGGTGGCCACCAGTCCGCCCACATCGACCGACGCGGAGGGACTGAAATAAACGCCATTCGGGTTGCTCAGGAATACCTGGCCATTCGAGGTGATGCGGCCGAAAATCTGGCTCGGTTGCGCATCGAGTACCCGGTTCAAGGTGACGGCGCTGGCCGAAGGCTGGGCGAAATTGACGCTGGCCTTGGCGCCAAGATTGAACGTCTGCCAGTCGATCGCCCCGCGCGCCGTGCCCTGCTGGATGTTCATCGCCGCGCCATTCTGCGTGATCACGACCTGGCCGCCAACGACCTTCGCGCCGGCCGGCAACTCGGTCGGCGCGGGCGGCGCCGCGAAGGCGGCCATGCTGGCGCCAAGACCGAGCGCCGCGCACGCCGGAGCGAGCAAGGTGCGGCCGCTGCGCTTGCCTTTACCCCTGGCGTTTTCCGCCACGGCGACCCAGGCGCCAAGAATCTCGCTCCAGATCAGGCGATAAATACGGTTCATGGACGCGTGCATGGTGGTACTCCTTCAAAGCAGAGGGAAACGGAATGGGGGCATGCGGCGAAATCTGAAAAACTAGAAAGGCATGGTGGCCTGGAGCCAGAAGCGATTCTTTCTGAATGAACCATCCTGGTCCGTTCCTGTCAGTGTCGGGTTCGGATTGTCACCAATGCGCCTGGCCCAGGTCGCTTTGAGATTCAGGCCGAAGCTGGCCAGCCAGGCGACGGACAGTCCCGCGCCCTTGAGGCTATAGCTGCCAAGCGCCGGTGCGCCGGGGAAATGATTGTCGTGGTTGACCTTCACGTGGCCCCAGTCGTAGAAGCCGGTGACGTTCACATTGTTGGGCAGGCGCGCGCGCAGCTCCAGGTTGAACAGCTGTCCTTCCGAACCGCCGCCTTCGTTGGATGGATAGGCGCGCACGCCATACGCGCCGCCGAGATAGAATTTCTCGGCCGAATCGAGGTTCTTTCCTGCGGTCTGACCCGAGAACGCGGCGTACAGGGCCAGCGCCTCGGTGAGTACCTGCTGGCGGCTGGCGGCATAGCGCAGTTTGGTGAAACTGCCGCCGGTGCGCGTGGTCAGGGCATCGGCGCGGGCGTTGGGCGAGCCGTCCAGGTCGACCTTGCCGTGCACCAGCGCGAGGCTGGCACTGTTGCTGCCGCCGCCACCGTATTGATCCAGCACATTGCCGTTCAGGCCGACGGTGAAGGTATCGATCTTGTAGTCGGTGATGGTGGTTGCCGCCGCCCGATTGTCGAAGCGCTTGTTGTCGTAATTGAGGGCCAGGTAAAGATTTTGCAGACGGGCACGGATCAGCGGGTAGGTCGCCTCGACCCCGCTCGTGGTCGACGTCCCGGATGCGTCGAGCGCGGCCAGCGCATCGTCCACCAGGCGGTAGCGCAGGTGGGACGCGTTGGCGCCGACCCGCCATCCGGCCGCGCCCAGCGGCACGGTGTAGGCCAGGCGGGCATAATCGCTGCCTTCCGTATGCATCAGATTGACGACCGCCTGGTCGCCAAAACGCAGGGGACTATTGATGTACAAGTCGGCGGTCAGGCGCGCGCTGCCGGTGGAACGGGCGCTGGCATTGTCGACGCCGACCTGCCCGTTGATGAGTTTTTCATCCTCGACCTTCAAGACCAGGTCGACTTCATTCGCCTGCTCCCCGGGTGCCAGGCTGCCGGCCGTGCTGATGCCAGGCATGTCATCGAGCAGCAGCAGGGCGCGGTCCATCGCCTGCGCTTTCAGCGCGTCGCCATGTGGCTGGGCGGCACCCACGATCGGCACCAGCCTGTCGAATGGCACGCGGGTCGGCGCCGTGCCTTCCATGCGCACCTGGCCGAACACCGCTTCGACCACCTGCAGCGTCACGACGCCGTCCTTGATCTCCTGCAGTGGCAGATAGACGCGCACGATCCAGCCCGCCTTGCGGTAGGTTTCGGCCACTGCGGCGGCGGCGTTTTGCAGGTCATTGAACGAGAGTGGCCGGTTCACGAAGCTTGCCACGGCAGGCGCCAGTTGCGCTTCCGTGAGCAAGGTATTGCCGGCGAATTGAAAACGCGACACTGTGACCGACATTCCCGACAATTCCTTCATGGGCTGCGGCGGCGGCGCCAGAAGCGGCCCCGGCTTGCCCGGCGGCGGCGCCAGTCGCCCTTTTTCAATTTGCTGCAATAGCGAACCCGCGTCCGGAACGGTTTGCGCGAAGGCGGATGAAACGGAGATCGACAAAACTGTCAGGATGTACAGCGGCGAGCGATGTGGCAGCATGAGTTGAATCCCTTCTGACGCGAATGGCTTCCTTGGCGATGAAAATCATCGACAGGGGTGGTGAGGGGCCGTCAGCCGATCATGGCGGCATGCGGAATTGAGGCGAGCTCTTTAGTTTTCTTCGACAACTTGAAAACATGGGCGTTTTCATCAATAGAAGGACTTCCCCATTCGACCCTCCAGCCCCACGTATCGTTTGGTCTCTGCGGCAAAAGCGTTATGAGTTCATTGAGAATAAGCATCAAATTCCTATGTGCAAGGAATACTTGAATTGAAAATACGCCTCAGTCGTTTTTTTGCACATTGTTTTATTTGCCAGCCGTACGCCTCAGCTGGACGACGGGGCCCTGATCGTCAGTGCTGAAGCAAGAATACGGAGAAACATCCGCAAACGCCATCGTCATTTAACGGCATTCCCAAAGTTCGATACATCCGTGCACATTTGAAATTTTTTTATATTGTTTCCATGTGGACATTAAATTGCACGCCCGTTTTGCTGTAATCTCGGAAGGCCGGACATGCGCGACAAGAATGCGACGTGCCCACCGCGCCATCCCTTTTTCCCCCTGGCGCGGCATATAGCGCCGCCGGGGGATTGCCGTTGCAGAGCAGGTCGATGTGGCTTAGTATGACGTTTTTGATGCTAAAAACTACAGCTTGTCATGCCCATGCCCAAGATCGAGGTTTCACTGCCACACAATGGCACCGTGCTGCTGTCCCTGTATCGCCACGACGCTAGCCCCGCGCTTGACGTGGCCTTGCCCCTGGCCGAGCTGTACAGCGAGGGCGCCGATGGCGCCGCCCGGCAACTGGGCAAGAAAATCCTGCAAACCCTGGCCATCTGGCATGGCGCGGCGTTTGCGGTGCCGCCCTTCCCCGCCGCGCCGCCAGACGATCAGCGCCCGCCCGGCAACTTCGAAGCGGCCCTGATCCTGTTCGACCTGTCGCTGCAACAGAAGACGGCACAGCATGTGGCCGCCATCGAAGCCCTGTTGCGACAGGCGCAGGCCGACGGGCAGATGGCGCAGCGGGAAGACTTTCTTCTTGAAACCTGGCCCGCATTGCGCGCACGCCTCGACACTTATCCTGATGCCTGACGAAGCTGGCGAGGCCTATCAAAAAACATCGTCATCCACCGCCGTGCCGCACAGTAAGGAGTTGCCTGGTTTGCACAACATCGTGATCCGCCCCACCACCGGCGCCGACTGGCCCGCCCTGAAAGCCACGCGCCTGGCCGCCCTGCTCGACGCGCCGACCGCCTTCGGCGTCAGCCACGCCAGCGCGGTCGCCTATACCGATGTAGATTGGCAGCAACGCGCCGTCAGTACGGCGCAGCGTGCCTTCCTCCTGGCGTTTGACGGCGATCACCCCATCGGCATCGCCGCCCATGTCGTCAGCAGCGCGGGGGAATCGAACCTGATCGCCATGTGGGTGCATCGCGCATACCGGGGCATGGCGGTGGCGGCGGGGTTGGTCCGCGCGGTGAAACAACACGCCTTGGCCGGCGGCCATGCGCGGCTGGTCCTCGACGTGGCGCCCGAGAATGCGCGCGCGGCCGCGTTTTACCAGAAGCAGGGATTTGTATTCCTGCCGGAATGGGAAGCGCTGGAGAGCCATCCGCATATCCAGGTGCAGAAGATGGAGTGGCTGGCGGCGGCATGAACTCAATCAGTACACATATCGCCCCCAGGATGAACTGTGCTTGATTGGATTTTCGACGCTATCGTCTGGATCGTTCGCCTGCTGATGTATGGTCTGTTAGGAACAGTCATTGAAAAGCTGTTCTATTGGCCGGGCTGGGCAATGCTGCGACTATTCACGCTGGGCCACTACCCTCCAGCGAGAGGCATTCCTCACAATCACTTCGCCGTCGCGCTATTTGCCGCGGCAGTCATTGCTTCCGGCTTGCTGATGGCATTGACGTAAATACAGATGCGCATAGTGTAGAAAAACAGCGCTTTCCAGCGTTCCATTCATCCCAATTGACGTTCCGTCTTAAAGACCTGCTCCCACCTCTGTTTTTTTCTACACTCACGTTTTCATTAATGAATAGAAAGATGGGTATGCGTGCAATCAAAAAAGCTGGTCTTCTGCTGTGTATGTGCGGCGCCGCGGTACAGGCCCATGCTGATACTGATCAAGCCGTGGAGCCATCCGGCCAGGAGGCGGCCGCGTCCGTCAATGTCAAAGGCATCCGGGACCCGGACTGGAAGCCCTACAGTGCCATGCTCAAGGGCGTCAAACGCTTCGAAGAAAAACACGCGCTGGCGCCAGGCGCCGAGTTGCGCTTCATCCTGGAACCGCGCCGTGCCGATGCCGACATGCATGGCATCGCGCTGCGGCTGGAAAGCGACGAGGCCGGTACCGCGATACCGCTGGGGGAGCGCAATATCTTCAGCTTGCCCGTCGGGCTCGGTCCTCTGTATGACAAGGCCGAGCTGACCTTGAACCGCAAGGCGGGGTCGGTCAGGTGGATTCCCTACATCCGCAGTGCGGCGACCAGCGACACCATCCGCCGCCTGGGCGACCTGCGGCTGGCCTGCGAAGTCCATTGGGCCATCGACAAGGACACCTTGCCTTTCGCCATGCGCACGGCGATGGGCGCACTGGGCGGGCCGTGCAATTTCGTGTCGCAAAAAGGCACCTACAGCTTTACGGAAGCACGGCGTATCACGGCCGCGACGATCAGCTACAACGGCAAAAGCGCGCCCGTGCCCTTCAGCGGCGCGTCGTTCACGCCGCCGTTGCGGGAGCAGGACTGGAGCGACGACAGCGTGCTCGAGCTCACATTCGACAATGAGCAGGCTGCTAATTGATTATTTCACCCGCTGCTTTTCCAGCTTCCTCGCCAGCGTGCGCCGGTGCATGCCCAGCCTTCTCGCCGTTTCCGAAATATTGAAATCCGTCTCGGCCAGCATTTCGTGGATGCGTTCCCATTCCAGGGTCTTGATGTTGGTGGCGCGGTTGGTCAGTTCGATGTCGGCGTTGCCGGCCACGTGGCCGAAGGCCGCTTCGATGTCGTCCGTGTTGGACGGCTTCGCCAGGTACTGGCAGGCGCCCAGTTTGATGGCTTCGACGGCCGTGCCGATGCTGGCGTAGCCCGTCAGCACGACGATCAGCATCTCCGGGTCGTGCTGGTGCAGCATCTGCACGCAGGCCAGGCCGGACGTATTGCCATTGAGCTTCAGATCGACGACGGCGTAGTCGGGGCAATGCTGTTCCAGCAAGGCGCTCGCTTCGTCGAAATTGGTGGCCAGGATGACCTGGTAGCCGCGCCGCTCGAACGAGCGGCCCAGGGTGCGGGCAAACGCGGCGTCGTCTTCGATGATCAATAACAGACGGTCATCCTGCATGGTGGTCGCTTTCTCTTTCCAGTTTGATGGCCGCCAGCGGCAAGGCCAGGTGCACCACCGCCCCGCCCTGCACCCGGTTGCGCGCCGTCACCGTGCCGCCCAGGGTACGCGCAACATTCACCACCAGGAACAGACCGAGGCCGCCGCCGGGCTTACCCTTGCTGCTTTGATATGGCTTGCCCAGGTGCGTCAGCATCGATGGCTCGAAGCCGGGGCCGGCATCGGTAATGACCAGGTGCAAGGCATCCGCTTCGCGCGTGGCCTCGAAGCGCAGCCAGTCCGGCGACGCTTCCAGCGCATTGTCGAGCACATTGCAAATCGTTTGTTTCAGGGTCGAATCGAAGACGACGGGTATGTCATGTTCGATGCGGTTATCGTACTCGAAATCCTGGATCGGGCGGCTGCTGCGCCACTCGTCCACCAGGTCGTTGAGAAAGGTGTTGATCGTCGTCTTCACGGACGATTCGCCGCGCGCCTCGCCCGCCGACAACAAAATGCCGCTGACGATGCTCTTGCAGCGCCGCAACTGCGCCTGCATTTCCGTGATTTCTTCCAGCAATTCGCTGTTCTTGCTCAATTCCGGCATGCGGCGCCAGTCGCCGAGGATGACTGACAGCGTGGCCAGCGGCGTGCCCAGTTCGTGCGCGGCGCCCGAGGCCAGCAAACCCATGCGGATGATGTGCTCTTCTTCCGCCGCGCGCTGGCGCAAGTCCGCCACCTTGGCGTCGCCGGCGCGCTGGTTGCGGTTGATGCGCGTGATGAACACCACCAGCAAGGCCGCGTTCAGGATAAAGCAGATCAGCAAGCCTTGCACGTAGAGGCTGGCAAAGCCCCGCTCGGGGTCGATCGGCAGAATCAGGGGGCCGGGCAGCAAGGCCAGGCCCGCCAGGCACAGGCTCGTGATGGCCACCATGATCCAGGTCGACCACACTTCCAGCAGCACGGCGCTGAGGATGACTTGCAATAAGTACAGGAAGGCAAACGGGTTGCTGATGCCGCCGCTCAGGTAGAGCTGGGCCGTCAGCACGGTGACGTCGACCAGCAGAGCGAGGAACAGGGCCGTATTGGACACGGGCTGGCGTTCGTGCCAGCGCAACAGGCTGGCCAGATTAAAAGCGATGAGGCAGGACAGCACTTCGAGCATGTAGGGCACGGGCAAGGCGATGCCCAGTCCCACGCCCACGCCGAAGATGGTGCTGATCTGGCCGATGACGGCCAGCCAGCGCAGCTGGATCAGCAGCTTCATGTTCTGGTGGCCGGCCGGATGTTCCATCTCGGCCGCCACGGCGCCGCGCTCTAAGACTTCGCGATTGGGCAGGATCTCAATCCTGCCCGGCATGGTCGCTTTCCTGGCGCTGGGCGCCACGGGCGCGGCGGCGCCGGCTTTCGCGCACGATCCACCAGCTGATGCCGGCCACCATCAGGGCCAGCGCAAACCACGTCAAGGCGTACACCAGGTGGTTGTTGTGGAACGAGATCACGGTCAGGCCGCCGACGGGGGCATCAACAGCCGTTTCCGATTTCTCTTTCGCATCGACAAAATACGGCGCCACGTTGGTGAGCATGTGCGAGCCGGCGATGGCGGCCACGTCGCGCGAATACCAGTGCTGCGTGGCAGGACTGTTTTCGCGCAGGAAACCACCGCCCGTCTCGCTGATGCGCAGCAAGCCTTCGACCTCGACGATGCCGGCCGGCGTGCCGGCGGCGATGCTGGCGCGTTTCGGCACGAAGCCGCGGTTGACCAGCACGGTGCTGCCATCGGCCAGGCGCAAGGGCGTCACCAGCCAGTAACCGCTGCCCAGTGCCGTCGTTGCCTGCACCAGGGTATTGAAAATGGGGAGATAGGTACCGGAGAGTCGCACATGGCGGTATTCATCCGTTTGTGGCGTAATGCTGGCCCAGGCTGCGGGTCCAGGTGCGTCCGTTGCGGGCGCATGTACGCGTTGTTCGACGCGCTCGATCAGGTCAAGCTTCCAGAACAGGCGCTTGACTTGCCAGGTTCCCAGGACACAGAAACCGGCAAACAAGATCCCCGCCAGCAAGGCCAATGCAATGCTTGAATAATGCACAGCCATGCCGCGTGGGCCTGGCGCGGCATCTTGCGATGCGGCGCCAGGGGCGCGCCCGGTGTTGCTTGGGCGCGTATTACTCATCATGGAGCCGTTTTCGTATGCATGTACTCAGGCATCAGATCCGGCATCATGTTGTGGTTCATGTGGTACATGACCCACAGGGAACCAGCCATGGCAATGCCCACGATCATGATCGTGAAGATCAGCGCCATCATGTTCCAGCCGCCTTCGGACTTGGTGTTCATGTGCAGGAAGTACACCATGTGCACCACCACTTGAACCGCCGCGAACGCCAGCAGGACCAGGCCCATGGTGCCCGAGTTGGTGATGACTTTCGTCATTACCAGCCAGAACGGAATGGCCGTCAGGATCACCGACAGGATGAAGCCGATGACGTAGCTTTTCAGGCTGCCATGATCGTGTTGGTCATGGTGATGGCTATCGCCGTGTGTGTGGTGGTCGCTCATGGCAGCACTCCCATCAGGTAGACAAAGGTGAAGACGCCGATCCAGATGACGTCCAGGAAGTGCCAGAACAGCGACAGGCACATCATGCGGCGGCCGTTTTCCGGGGTCAGGCCATGCTTGTTCAACTGGAACATCAAGGTCACGAGCCAGATCACGCCGAACGTCACGTGCAAGCCGTGGGTACCGACCAGGGCGAAGAACGACGACAGGAACGCGCTGCGCTGCGGACCGGCGCCTTCGTGGATCAGATGAATGAATTCATACATTTCCAGCGACAGGAAGGCCAGGCCGAACAGGCCCGTGATGCCCAGCCAGACCAGGGTGCTGCGCAATTGCTTGCGCTGCATGGCCAGCATGGCGAAGCCGTAGGTGATCGACGACAGCAGCAGCATGGCCGTGTTGACGGCCACCAGCGGCAGGTCGAACAGCGCGGCGCCCGTCGGGCCGTCCGCGTAGTTGCGGCCCACCACGGCGTACGTGGCGAACAGACAGGCGAAGATCAGGCAATCGCTCATCAGGTAGAGCCAGAAACCGAGCAAGCTGCCGTTTTCCGGGTGGTGCTCGCGCACAAAGTAGCTGCGCGTGCTTGGTGCGGCGCCAGCGGCGCCGGTGTTATGGGCGATGGTATCAGACATGGCTGCTCAGCAATTTAGTATAAGCGTCTTCGGTACGGACCACTTCTTCCGCAGGAATGTAGTAATCGCGCTTGTAGTTAAAGGTATGGACGATGATGGTGATCATCATGACCGCGAAGCCAATGCCGGCGACGAGCCACATTTGCCAGATCAGGCCAAAACCGACCAGTGCGCTCAGCGCGGCGATCACGAAACCAGCCCAGGTGTTCTTCGGCATGTGGATCTTCGTGAAACCGGACGTCGGACGCTGGTAACCGTGTTTCTTCATGTCAGTCCATGCATCGAGTTCGTGCACTTGTGGCGTGAAGGCGAAATTATAGTCTGGCGGAGGCGACGACGTCGACCATTCCAGCGTACGGCCACCCCATGGGTCACCGGTCACGTCGCGCAGGGCGTGACGGTTGCGGTAGCTGACGACGAACTGGATCAGCATGGAGCCGATGCCCAGTGCGATCGAGACGGCGCCAAACCAGGCGATGATGGTCCAGATTTGCAGCGATGGATCTTCAAAGTGGTTGACACGACGGGTCACGCCCATCAGGCCCAGCACGTACAGCGGCATGAAGGCCAGGTAGAAGCCGACGAACCAGAACCAGAACGAGCATTTGCCCCAGAAGGTGTCGAGCTTGTAGCCGAAGGCTTTCGGGTACCAGTAGTTGATCGCAGCGAATACGCCGAACACCACGCCGCCGATAATCACGTTATGGAAGTGGGCAATCAGGAACAGGCTGTTATGCAGCACGAAGTCCGCTGGTGGTACGGCCAGCAGCACGCCGGTCATGCCGCCGATGGTGAAGGTGACCATGAAGCCGATCGTCCACAGCATCGGCAGTTCAAAGCGGATACGGCCGCGGTACATGGTAAACAGCCAGTTGAAGATCTTCGCGCCCGTCGGGATCGAGATGATCATCGTCGTGATGCCGAAGAAGGAGTTGACGCTGGCGCCCGAACCCATGGTGAAGAAGTGATGCAGCCATACCAGGTACGACAGGATCATGATAACGCAGGTGGCGTACACCATCGAGGCGTAGCCGAACAGACGCTTGCTGCTGAATGTGGCGACGACTTCCGAGAACACGCCGAACAGCGGCAGGATCAGGATGTAGACCTCAGGGTGACCCCAGATCCAGATCAGGTTGACGTACATCATGGCGTTGCCGCCCAGTTCCGTCGTGAAGAAGTTAAAGCCTGCAACGCGGTCCAGCGACAGCATGGCCAGCACAGCCGTCAGTACCGGGAAAGCGGCGACGATCAGGATGTTGGTGCACAGTGCGGTCCAGGTAAACACTGGCATTTTCATCCAGGTCATGCCTGGCGCGCGCATCTTGACGATGGTGGCGATCAGGTTGACACCGGACAATAGCGTCCCGACCCCGGCAATCTGCAAGGACCAGATGTAATAGTCTACCCCCACGTCCGGACTGCCGACGATGCCCGACAGCGGCGGATAGGCCAGCCAGCCCGTGCGGGCGAATTCGCCGACGAACAGCGAAGCCATGACCAGGGCGGCGCCCATGGTGGTCATCCAGAAGCTGAAGTTATTGAGGAAAGGGAAAGCCACGTCGCGCGCGCCGATTTGCAGCGGCACCACGTAGTTCATCAGACCCGTCACGAAAGGCATCGCGACGAAGAAGATCATGATCACGCCGTGGGCGGTGAAGATCTGGTCGTAGTGATGCGGTGGCAGGAAGCCGGCATTGTCGCCAAAGGCGATCGCCTGCTGGGTACGCATCATGAGCGCGTCGGCAAAGCCGCGCAGCAGCATGACCAGGCCCAGGATCATGTACATGATACCGATTTTTTTATGGTCGATACTGGTGATCCAGTCGCGCCACAGGGTACCCCAGACGCGGAAATACGTCAGTGCCGCAACGAGTGCGATACCGCCCAGGGCAACCATCGCAAAGGTCGCCAGCAGGATAGGTTCGTGAAATGGAATTGCATCCCAAGTCAGACGGCCGAATATAAGCTTCGTCAGATCAATATGGTCTAGCATTGTTACTCTCAGAGAAAAAAGGGAGGCGCCAGGCAAGCGGCGCCAGTATCTGCAGCGCAATGCGCTGCGGGATTCATGCAGTTGTTACTTGGCTTGAACGCCCTTTTCAACCACTGCATCGCTAGCGACTACTGCCGTTACGGCCGCTACCGGGCTTTTTGCCATCGTCAATTTGTATGGCTCGACCGGCGTCACGCACAGGGCGTCGGAAACGATGGTGCGGTTCAGGATTGCCTTGTACAGATCGCTTGGTACGGCGCTGTAGCGGCGCACCGGGTCGCGTTCGCTAGGCTGGGCCAGCGACAGGTAGTCGTCGCGGTTCAGCGCGCCGCCACCGGCACGTGCCGATTCCACCCATTTGTCGAAGTCCGCATCATTGACACCGTGGAACTTGAAGCGCATGCCCGAGAAGCCGGCACCGCTGTAGTTCGCGGAGAAGCCCTTGTAGACACCAGGCTTGTTGATGACGGCATTCAACTGCGTTTCCATGCCCGGCATGGCGTAGATCTGACCTGCCAGTGCGGGGATGAAGAATGAGTTCATGACGGACGAGGCGGTGATCTTGAAGCGGATCGGACGATCGACGGGCGCGTACAGTTCATTCACGGAAGCGATGCCCTGCTCCGGGTAGATGAACAGCCATTTCCAGTCCAGCGCCACGACTTCGACGATCATCGGCTTGTGGCTGGCGGGAATCGGGCGGTTGGCGTCGATACGGCTCAATGGGCGATATGGATCGAGGGTATGGGTGCTGATCCAGGTCAGCAGGCCCAGCACGATGATGATCAGCAGGGGCGCGCCCCAGATAATCAGCTCGAGGCGAGTCGAGTGGTCCCAGTCCGGCTCGTATTTGGCCGCGGTATTGTTTTTTCTATAGCGCCATGCGAACAGCAGGGTCAGGGCGATTACCGGAACGATAATCAACAGCATCAGCAATGTCGAGATGACAATCAGATTGCCTTGCTGAACTGCGATGTCGCCAGACGCATTCAGTACCACCGTATTGCAACCAGCCAACAATGCGAGAGGTAAAAGAAGCAGTCCGCGACGAACTTTTAATGAAAACATACAGGAAAGTCCAGTACAGGGGATGAAGATATGGTACTGTATTCTCACTGGAGCGCGTTGGCAATTGGACGTTTTGTCCTACCCCTTGCTCGGATTTTCACTAGGTACGTACGGAGTTTTCCTACAACTATCTATTGAATAGTCCTACTCCGGGCGTGAGACACCCGGGGTATGTTACGCGTTGGCCGAACTCGAAACTATATTGGAGACGATCATCATGTCCAGCACGCGCACACACAGCGGGGATGTACCCGCCGACTTTTCCCCTCACTCCCTGCGCGACGCAAGCGGGGCCGGCACGGTCGAATCGCATATCGACCCCGGTGAGATCGCCGTCGGCGTGATCATCGGCCGCGCTTCCGAATACTTTGACTTCTTTGTCTACGCCATCGCCTCGGTGCTGGTGTTTCCGCGCGTCTTCTTCCCGTTCGAAGAACGCCTGGAGGGCACATTGTATGCGTTCCTGATCTTCTCGTTCGCCTTCATCGCCCGCCCGTTCGGCACCGTGATCTTCATGGAGATCCAGCGCCGCATGGGCCGCAGCGCCAAGCTGACGATCGCCCTCTTCCTGCTGGGCGTGTCGACGGCCGGCATCGCCTTCCTGCCGACCTACGCCCACCTGGGCTTTGCCGCCATCATCTGGTTGTCCGTGCTGCGCATCGGCCAGGGCGTGGCGCTCGGTGGTTCGTGGGATGGCTTGCCATCGCTGCTGGCCCTGAACGCGCCGGAAAACAAGCGCGGCTGGTACGCCATGCTGGGCCAGCTGGGCGCGCCCTTCGGCTTCCTGCTTGCCGCCGGCCTGTTCTGGTTCATGCTGACCAGCCTGACGGATGAAGACTTCCTCGACTGGGGCTGGCGCTATCCGTTCTATGTCGCCTTCGCCATCAACGTGGTGGCCCTGTTTGCCCGTTTGCGCCTGGTGTCGACGAATGAATATGCGCGCCTGCTGGACGAACGCGAACTGCAGCCCGTGAGCGTGTTTGAAATGAGCCGCGGCCAGGGCCGCAACGTGCTGATCGGCGCCCTCGCCGCGCTGGCCAGCTACGCGCTGTTCCATCTGGTCACCGTGTTCCCGCTGTCCTGGATTTCCGTCTACCAGACGCGTTCCGCCCCCGACTTCCTGCAAGTGCAGATGCTGGGCGCCGTGCTGGCCGCCATCGGCGTGGTGATTTCCGGCTTGCTGGCCGATAAAGTGGGCCGCCGCACCACCCTGGGCGTGCTGGCCGTGCTGATCGCCATTTTCAGCGCCTTCGTGCCGAGCCTGATGGGCGGCGGCAATACGGGCCAGGACGTGTTCATCCTCGTGGGCTTCAGCCTGCTGGGCCTGTCCTACGGCCAGGCAGCCGGTGCCGTGACGGCCAACTTCCCTGCCCGCTTCCGCTACACGGGTGCGGCCCTGACGTCCGACCTGGCCTGGCTGGTGGGCGCCGGCTTCGCCCCGCTGGTGGCGCTGGGCCTGTCAGCCAACTTCGGCCTCGCCTATGTCAGCTTCTACCTGCTGTCGGGCGCCGTCGCCTCGCTGGCTGCCCTGAGCCTGAACCGGGCGCTGGAAATCCGCGACTGACATATATATAGAGGCAATCTGGGTGGCAGCGCACCGCCACCCCGAACACCCCAGAAAACGCCGGCATCGTCCGGCGTTTTTTTATGCCATCCCACATCACTGTATCGCCAGTTGCCGCCCGCCCGTGCCCTCTTTCTTCGGCAAGTCCAGCAGCAGCACGCCATTTTCATAACGCGCCTGCGCGGCGGCCTCGTCCACCTCATGCGGCAGCACGAAGCTGCGATACTGCTGGCCATACTCGCGTTCGCTGCGCACGGTCTTGCCGCCGCCGTCGCGCGTCACTCTTTCATCCTTGAGTTCGGCACTGATGGAGACGCGGTTGCCGTCGATGGAGACCTTGATATCGTCCTTGTTGACGCCAGGAATGTCTGCCTGTACCTGGTAGGCTTGCCCGGTTTCGGAAATGTCGACGCGCATGCGTGACGAACCCCCATCGCGCAAGCGCAAGGCGGGCGCGAAAAAGTCATGCATGAAATCTTCCATGTCGCTGAACGGGTCGAAACGTGCCAGCGGATTTTGCGGATTGCGACGGATCAGATGATTGGCCATGATGTCCTCCTGCATGGACTGGTTTGCACACGGCGGTCGTCCGCAAGGACGCCGCCACCTCCTGCATCTTAGGATGCGAACCGCCAATCTCTTTGATCTGCCTCAATCGTAGCAATCTTGATTTTTTCGCTACTTTTCTCTGTGCGCTGCCGCGCTTTGCAGCGTCTTGCGAGTCGGCAATTGAGCGCAAGGCTGTTATGCTAGCGCACGCTATGCTTGACCACCAGAAAACTTGCATTTCAATTAAAATTGACTTTTTCGCGACAGCCTTCCACGGACATGATGAATACCAAGACCCCGATCGATTCCTTCAGCTTTCGCCGCATCCTCGCCCGTAACGTAACCTTGCCGCTGGTCATCGGGGTCATCACGGCCCTCTTGTCTGTCGGCCTGATCGCCTACCTGCTGTCGGCCCTGCGCTCGGTCGAACATTCGGAACGGGTGATCGGTAATGCGAACGAAGTCATGAAGCTGTCGGTCGACCTGGAAACGGGCATGCGCGGCTACTTGCTGACGGGCGACGAAACGTTTTTGGCGCCGTATAAATCGGGCAAGGCCAAGATCGCCGTCGAAATGACTACCCTGCTGGACCTCGTGTCCGACAGCCCCATCCAGACGGACCGCCTGCGCCGCATCCGCGCGCTGCAAAACCAGTGGATGGAGTATGCGGAAGGCGTGATCGCGCAGCGCCGCAACAACCAGGAATTCCTCGCGCGCGTGCGCCAGGGTGAAGGCAAGCTGGAATTTGACGAAATCCGCCGCGAATTCCTTGCCTTCCTGTCCATGGAACAACGACTGCGCCAGGAACGGGCCGATACGGCCGAGGGCCGCACCATGCTGGCCGTGGTGGTGTTCCTCATCCTCAGCCTGGGCATGTCCGGCTTCCTGGCCTACCTGGGCCGGCGCGAACTGCTGCGCCTGTCCGATATCTACAACGATGCGCTCGAACAGCGCGGCAAGGATAACGAGGTGCTGCAGGAGCAAGCCTGGCTGCGCACGGGACAGACGGAGCTGGCGGCACACACGAGCGGTCAGCTTGGCCTGGCGCAGCTGGGCCGGCACGTGCTCGATTTCCTGGCCGACCGGCTGGAAGTGGCCGTGGCCACCCTGTACGTCGTCGACGAAGATGGCAGCCTGCGCCGCACGGCCGTGTACGGCTTCAATGAGCAGGGCGTGAAGGAAAAACAGGTGTTCAAGCTGGGCGAAGGCCTGGTAGGCGAGACCGCGCGCGAGAAAAAGCTCAAGCATGTGCAGCAAGTCCCCGAGAATTATCTGACCGTGACGTCAAGCCTGGGGCGCGGTGCGCCGCTGGAACTGGTTTTGGCGCCCGTCAACAATGAAGGCATCGTCAACGGCGTCATCGAACTGGGCTTTACGCACCCCGTCAGCGCCCGCGCCAAGCAATGGCTGAACCTGATTGCGACCAATATCGGCACGTCGCTGGAAGCGGCCCTGTACCGCCAGCGCCTGCAAAATGTGCTGGAAGAAACCCAGCAACTGAATGAAGAGCTGGAAGTGCAGCAGGAAGAATTACGCACGGCCAACGAAGAGCTGGGCGAGCAGTCGCGCGTGCTGGAACAGTCGCAAGCCCACCTGGAAGAGCAAAAAGCGGCGCTGGAACAGTCGAACGAACAGCTGGCCGTGCAGGCGCTGTCGCTGGACCAGAAAAACATGGCGATCGGCCAGGCGCACGCCCAGCTGGAAGCCCGCGCGGACGAGCTGCAGCGCGCCAGCCGCTACAAATCCGAATTCCTGGCGAACATGTCGCACGAACTGCGCACGCCGTTGAACAGCTCGCTGATTCTGTCCAAGCTGCTGTCGGACAATAGCAGCGGCAACCTGACGCCGGAGCAAGTGACGTTTGCGCAAACCATTTATTCGGCCGGCAACGACTTGTTGACCCTCATCAACGATATCCTCGACATTTCCAAGGTCGAGGCAGGCAAGCTGGAATTGACGCCGGAAGCCGTGCCCTTCGCCGAGCTGCTCAGCAGCATGAAGATGTTGTTCGGCGCCCAGGCGCAGCAAAAGAAACTGGTGTTTGACGTCAAGGTGGCGCCGGACGCACCGCCGTCCTTCGTCAGCGACCGCCAGCGCCTGGAGCAAATCCTGAAAAACCTGCTGTCGAACGCCATCAAATTCACCGATACGGGCACCGTGTCCCTGCACGTGAGCACCGATGCGGCCGGCCAGGTGCGTTTCCAGGTACAGGATTCGGGCATCGGCATCGCCGACGAGCAGCAGCAAAAGGTGTTCGACGCCTTCCACCAGGCCGACGGCACCACCAGCCGCCGCTATGGCGGCACGGGCCTGGGCCTGTCGATTTCGCGCGACCTGGCCGCCTTGCTGGGTGGCAGCATCGAGCTGGCCAGCACGCCAGGCCAGGGCAGCACGTTTACATTGGTGTTGCCGGCCGTCATGCCGGAACGCGCCGTGGAAGCGGCGACAGTGCCGGCGGCGGCGCCACAAGCGCCCGCAAAAGTCACCGCGCCCAAGGCGGCGCCCGCCGCCAAGCCAGTGCCGCTGCCCACCTTCCAGGATGACCGGAACAGCGCGCACCCAGGCAAGACGGGCCAGCGTTCCGTGCTGGTGATCGAAGATGAGCCGTCATTTGCCGGCATCCTGTTCGACCTCGCGCATGAAATGCAATACCGCTGCCTGGTGGCGCACGGCGCCGACGAAGGCTTGCGCCTGGCGGAAGAATTCCTGCCCGACGCCATCCTGCTCGACATGGGCTTGCCGGACCGCCCGGGCTTGCTGGTCTTGCAGCAATTGAAGGAAAATCCGCTGACGCGCCACATTCCCGTGCACATCGTCTCGGGCAATGACCAGATCCAGGAAGCCATGCAGCTGGGCGCCATCGGCTATGCCACCAAGCCGCGCACGCGCGATCAGCTGAAGGAAGTGTTCCGCAAGCTCGAATCGAAATTCACGCAAAAGATGAAGCGCATCCTGCTGGTCGAGGATGATGAACGCCAGCGCGAAAGCGTGGTGCACCTGATCAGCGACGACGACGTGGAAATCACGGCCCTGGCGCTGGGCGAGCAGGCGCTGGAATTGCTGAAGACGCAGATTTTCGACTGCATGATCATCGACTTGAAGCTGCCTGACATCCAGGGCAACGAATTGCTCGAACGCATGGAACATGAAGAACTGTGCTCGTTCCCGCCCGTCATCGTCTATACGGGCCGCAACCTGAGCCGCGAGGAAGAAGCGGACCTCATGAAATACTCGCGCTCCATCATCATCAAGGGCGCCCGCTCGCCCGAACGCCTGCTCGACGAAGTGACCTTGTTCCTGCACAAGGTGGAGTCGGAACTGTCGAGCGAGCGACAGGGCATGCTGCAGCAGGTACGCAGCCGCGAACGCGTGTTTGAAGGCCGCAAGATTTTGCTGGTGGACGACGACGTGCGCAATATCTTTGCGCTGACGAATGCGCTGGAACAGAAAGGCGTGGTGGTGGAAATCGGCCGCAACGGCTTCGAAGCCATCAGCAAGCTCAACAGCGTGGACGATATCGACCTGGTGTTGATGGACGTCATGATGCCGGGCATGGATGGCCTGGAAGCGACGCGCTTGATCCGCGCTGATGGCCGCTACAACAAGCTGCCCATCATCGCCATTACGGCCAAGGCCATGAAAAATGACCAGGAAGAATGCTTGCAGGCGGGTGCGTCCGATTACCTGGCCAAGCCGATCGACCTGGACCGCTTGTATTCGCTGCTGCGCGTGTGGATGCCGAAGATGGAACGCATGTGATGTCCCTGCGCACCACGGACGCGCAACTGCATGCGCTGATGGAGGCGATCTGTCAGCGCTACAGCTATGATTTCCGCGACTATTCCCTGCCCTCGCAGCGCCGGCGCCTGAACCAGGCGCTGGAGCGCCTCCATTGCGCCGACTTGCCCGCCCTGCAGCAGCTGGTGCTGGACGACACGGCCGCCTTTGGCAAGCTGCTGCAGATTTTGACCGTGCCCGTCACGCAAATGTTCCGCGACCCGGCGTTTTTCCGCGCCTTGCGCGAACACGTGGTGCCCGTGCTGAAAACCTATCCGTCGCCGACGATCTGGGTGGCCGGCTGCTGCACGGGCGAAGAGGCACTGTCGCTGGCCATCGTGCTGCACGAGGAAGGCTTGCTCGAACGCAGCACGATTTACGCCACCGACATCAATCCGCAGGCGCTGGCCACGGCCGCACGCGGCGTGTATCCGCTGCACCGCATGGCCGACTACGGCGACAACTACCTGGCCGCGGGCGGCCTGGGCCAGCTGTCCGAGTACTACACGGTCGAGCATGCCACGGCGCGTTTCCAGCAGCGCCTGCTCGACAGGATCAACTTTGCCGACCACAGCCTGTCCACGGACAGCGTTTTTATTGAAACGCAATTGATTTGTTGCCGTAACGTGCTGATTTACTTCAATAAAACCTTGCAGGAACGGGCCCTGGGCCTGTTTCACGACTCGCTGTGCCACCGGGGCTTCCTGGGCCTGGGTAGCAAGGAAAGCACGCACTTCACGCGCTTTGCCGCCGACTTCGAGCCATTGCCGGGTCCCGAAAAGCTCTACCGCAAGCGTGCGCCGTCGCACGCCGCTTCCCACTACGCTGGACGGCATGGTCATGCCAGGAATGAAACATGATGAATGAAACAAGCACCAAACTGCTGATCGTCGACGATTTGCCGGAAAACTTGCGCGCGCTCAATGCGCTGATCCGCGAGAGCGACCGCAGCGTCTACCAGGCCTCCTCGGGCGAAGAAGCGCTGGCCCTGTTGCTGGAGCACGATTTCGCGCTGGCCATCCTCGACGTGCAAATGCCGGAAATGGATGGCTTTGAGCTCGCGCAATTGATGCGCGGCACGGAAAAAACGCGCCACATCCCCATCGTCTTCGTCACGGCGGCCGGCAAGGAAATGAATTTCGCCTTCCAGGGCTATGAAAGCGGCGCCGTCGATTTCCTGCACAAGCCGCTCGACATCAATGCCGTGCAAAGCAAGGTCAACGTCTTCGTGGCCCTGCACCAGCAGCGCAGCGAGACGCGGCGCCAGGTGCAGGCGCTTGAACACAGCCGCCAGCAGCAGGAAGCGTTATTGAAAGAATTACGTGCCACCCAGGCGGAACTGCAGCGCTCGCTGCGCCTGCGCGACGAATTCATGTCCATGGTGGCGCACGAACTGCGTACGCCATTAAATACGCTGTTCCTGGAAACGCAGATGCGCACCGTCAACCTGGAGCGGGGCAACCTGGCCGCCTTCGAGCCGGACAAGCTGAACAAGATGGTGGCGCGCGACGGGCGGCAAATCCGCAGCATGGTGCGCCTGATCGACGACATGCTCGATGTCTCGCGCATCACCAGCGGCAAGCTGTCGATCCGCCGCGAAGCCGTCGACCTGACCAGCCTCGTGCGCCGGGTGGCCGACGACCTGGCCCCGTATGCGGCCACGACGGGCAGCGTGCTGGAAGTGCTGGCCTTCGAACCGATCCACGGTTACTGGGATGCTTTCCGCGTCGAGCAGATCGTTGTCAACCTGATCAGCAATGCCGTGCGCTACGGCCAGGGCCAGCCCGTGGAAATCAGCCTGGCGCACACGCAGAACAGCGCCGTCATCGAAGTGCGCGACCATGGCATCGGCATCAATGCGCGCGACCAGGAACGCATCTTCGACGCGTTCGAACGCGTCATGCACCAGGACCGCACGGGCGGCCTGGGCCTGGGCCTGTTCATCACCAAGCAGCTGGTCGATGCGCATGGCGGCGCCATCACCCTGCAAAGCCAGCCCGGCAATGGCGCCCTGTTCAGCGTCACCCTGCCGCTGGCCGGCAGCTGAGCCCGGCATGAGCAGCACACCTGTCCCCCGCGGCCAGGCCGGCGCCAGTGGCGTGGCCTTTTTGCTGCAACTGGAACGCCGGCTGCGCCTGCTGCAAGACACGGGCGAGATCCTCTCGCTGTCGGCGCAGCTGCTGGGACAGCGCCTGGGCGCCCAGCAAGTGGCCTGTTTCGATATCGACCAGACCCTGCAATGCCCCACCCTGCAGCATGCGTGGAGCGATGGCCTGGCGCCCGGTGCCGCCGGCGAATATTTCCTCGGCGATTATGCGGCCCGCCTGGCCGATGCGCTGGCCGCCGGCCAGGCGCTGGCCGTCAGCGATGTGGCCAGCGACCCGCGCACGGCCACGCCGGCCGCGCTGGCCACGTTTGCGCGCCTGGGCATCCGTGCCTTCCTGAACATTCCCATCGCCAAGGAGGGCCGGCTGGCGGCCCTGTTCGTCGTGCACAGCGGCGCGGTGCGCCTGTGGCATGCGGACGAGATCGAACTGGCCGTGCAAGTGTCGGAACGGGTATGGTCGACCATTTTGCGGGCGCAGGCGGAATCGCGCCTGCGCGCCCTCAGTGCCAGCATGGAAATGCAGGTGGCCGAGCGCACGCGCGAGTTCG
Organism: Janthinobacterium sp. PAMC25594; assembly: GCF_019443505.1. Taxonomy (NCBI): domain Bacteria; kingdom Pseudomonadati; phylum Pseudomonadota; class Betaproteobacteria; order Burkholderiales; family Oxalobacteraceae; genus Janthinobacterium; species Janthinobacterium sp. PAMC25594. Next base: position 448,178 of record NZ_CP080377.1, on the reverse strand, counting down.
GCCGCACCTGGAACGTCAGCCCCGATTTGCTGGGCGTGCTCAACCTCGACGGCTATTTCGAGCACTCGAACCCCGCCTGGCAAGCCACCCTGGGCTGGTCGGTCGAGGAAATCCGCACGACGAAATTTTTTGAACTGATCCATCCGGACGACTTGCCGCGCACCCATGCGGCCTGGGACGCGGCCAACCAGGGCCAGCCGGCGCTGCGTTTCGAAAACCGCTACCGCCACAAGCTGGGCGGCTGGCACTGGCTGTCGTGGGTGGCCGCGCCCGAGGGCGAGAAGGTGTATTGCAGCGCGCGCGACATCACCGTGGAAAAGAAGCTGGAAGCGGACTTGGCCGCGCGCAACAGCGAGCGCGAGCGGCTGTGGCGCAGCGCGCAAGACCTGATGGTGGCCATCGACGCCGAGGGCTGCTTTGTCGCCGTCAACCCGGCTTCGTCAGCCATCCTGGGCTGGCTGCCCGAGGAAATGCTGGGCCGCAGCCTGTTCGACTTCGTGCTGTCCGAGGATGCCGCCGCCACCCGCCTGGCGCTGGCGCACGTGACGCAGGAAGCCATGCCCAGCTTTGAAAACCGCTACCGGCACCGCGATGGCGGCCACCGCTGGCTGTCCTGGTCGGCGGCGCCCGAAGGCGACCTGATTTTCGCCACCGGGCGCCACGTCACCCTGGAAAAGGAAGCGGAATGCACCTTGCGCAGCATGCAGGAATCGTTGCGCCACAGCGAGATGGCCCTGCTGCAATCGCAAAAGCTCGAAGCGCTGGGCAAGCTGACGGGTGGCGTGGCCCATGATTTCAATAACGTGCTGCAAATTATCTCGGGCAATCTGCAACTGCTGCAGATGACCCTGGACGACGACCCGCTGGCCGCCAAGCGCATCGCCAGCGCCTCGGCCGCCGTGGAACGGGGTGCCAAGCTGTCGGCCCAGCTGCTGGCCTTTGCGCGGCGTCAACCGTTGAAACCGCTGGTGACGGACCTGGCGCAACTGCTGCGTTCGACGGAAGAGCTGCTGCGGCGCGCCACGGGCGAAAGCATCGAGACGCGTTTGCTGCTGGCCGACGATTGCTGGCGTGCCCTGGTCGACCCGCACCAGCTGGAAAACGTCATCCTCAACCTGGCCATCAACGCGCGCGACGCGATGGAGGGCCAGGGCCAGCTGAACATCGAACTGGGCAATAGCGTGCTGGGCAGCGACTATGCGGCGCGCCATGCGGACGTGGCGCCCGGCGACTATGTGCAGCTGGCCGTCTCGGACACGGGCTCGGGCATTCCCGCCGACTTGCTGGACAAGATTTTCGAACCATTCTTCACGACAAAGAAGGAAGGCGAAGGCACGGGCCTGGGCCTGTCCATGGCGTACGGCTTCCTGCGCCAGAGCGGCGGCCACCTGACGGTGGACAGCGTGCCCGGCCATGGCAGCACCTTCCGCATCTACCTGCCGCGCTCGCTCGAAGCGGAAACGGAATTGCCGCTGCAGCTGGACGGCCCCGTGCTGGGCGGCAAGGAAACCATTCTCGTCGTGGAAGACGACGTGCAGGTGCAGACGACGGTGGTGGACATGCTGCGCGGCCTCGGCTATGCCGTGCTGCGCGCCAGCGACGGCGAAAGCGCGCTGGCCATCGTCAGCAGCGGCGTGCCCATCGACCTGCTGTTTACGGATGTGGTGATGCCAGGCAAGGTCGCCAGCACGGAACTGGCGCGCCAGGCACGGCTGCTGCTGCCCCAGCTGGCCGTGTTGTTTACCTCGGGCTACACGCAGGACGCCATCATGCAGGGCGGCCGCCTGGAACCGGGCGTGGAGCTGTTGAGCAAGCCGTACCGGCGCGAAGACCTGGCGCGGCGCATCCGCCACCTGCTGGCCAACGGCCGCCACGTGACGGCCTTGCACCAGTACCGCGCGCAACTGGCGCCGCAGCCTGCGCCGGCACTGCCGACAGGACGCCATATCCTCCTGGTGGAAGACAATCCGGACGCGCGCGCCATGACGGGCGAACTGCTGGCCATGCTGGGACACACGGTGCAGGCCGTGGGCACGGCCGAGGCAGCCGTGCCCCTGCTGGGCACGCCGGGACTGGAACTGCTGCTGACCGATATCAGCCTGCCGCACATGTCGGGCGTCGAGCTGGCCGAGCTGGCGGCGCGCGACTATCCACAGCTGGAAGTGGTGTTTTCCACGGGCCATGCGCCCGCCAATTCCGGCGTGCTGGACCCGGCCGCTCGCTTCCTGGTAAAACCATTTACCATCGAGCAATTGCAGCAAGCCCTTCAGGTGCCAACCTAGTAAACGTCCTGCCGGCGCGCCTTCAGTGCGCCGGCCAGCTCTTCCAGACCAAACGGTTTGCGCAGGAAGCGCGCGCTGGCGTCCTGCATCAGGCTGGCACCCCAGTCGTGCCCGGACGCAAACACCACCTCCAGCTGCGGCCAGTGCGCGCGCGCGTGGCGCGCCAGTTCCAGGCCGGACATGGTGGGCAGGCTGATGTCCGTCACCAGCACGTCCAGGCCCGGCATGGCCAGCAGGGGCAAGGCTGCCTCGGCGCTGGCCACCCCATGCACGGTATGGCCCAGCATATTGAGCATTTCCGTCGTCATTACACGCGCATCGTCATTGTCTTCCACCAGCAGGATGCGCCGTCCCGACGGGTCGGGCGCACCCGCCAGACGGCGGTCGGCCAGCAAGTGGCGCAAGCGCCGCGCCAGGTCTTCACGCTGGTAGGGTTTGCTCAACAGTTCCACGCCCGGGTCCAGCCGTCCGCCCTGCATGATGGCGTTGTGCGTGTAGCCCGAGGTAAACAGCACGGCCAGCTCCGGCAGCAGCAGCCGGGCCTGCTGCGCCAGCTCCTTGCTGCTGACGGGACCCGGCATGACGACATCCGTAAACAGCAGGTCGATGGCCACGCCCGTGCCCAGCAGGGCCAGCGCCGAAGCGCCATCGTCCGCATGCAGCACGTCGTAGCCGAGGCCGCGCAACATGTCGACCACCGTGTGCCGCACGGGCGCATCGTCTTCCACCACGAGGATGGTCTCGCCGCCGCCCAGCACGGGACCCGTCAGGCCGGCTGGCGGCTCGGCCAGCGTTTCCAGCGAACGGGGCAGGTAAATTTTAAACGTCGTGCCGGCGCCGGGCGCGCTGTGCACCTTGATGTGGCCGGCGCTCTGGCGGATGAAACCGTAGGCCATGGACAAGCCCAGGCCCGTGCCCTCGCCTTCGCGCTTGGTGGTGAAGAACGGTTCGAAAATCTGGTCGATCACGTCGCGCTCCATGCCATGGCCCGTGTCGGTGATGGTCAGCAGCACATATTGCCCCTCCAGCACATCGGCATGCAGGCTGGCGTAGGCGGCATCGAGCGTGACATTGCTCAAGGTGAACGTCAGGCGGCCGCCCCCTTCCATCGCGTCGCGCGCATTGATGGCCATGTTCAGCAGCACGTTTTCCATCTGGTTCGGGTCGACCAGGGTGTGCCACAAGCCTTCGCTGATGAAGGTTTCCTCGGTGACCACCTCGCCCAAGGCACGGCGGATCAGCTCGTGCATGCGGCGCAGCAGGCGTCCCAGGTCCGTCACCAGCGGCTTCAACGGTTGACGCCGCGCAAAGGCCAGCAGCTGCGACGACAGCTTGGCGCCCCGCTCGACGGCAGAGGCGGCCGAATCGAGGCGTCTGGCCGCCTGCGGATTATCGGCCACCGTCAGTTTCAGCAACTGCAAATTGCCGGAAATGATTTGCAGGACATTGTTGAAATCGTGGGCCACGCCGCCCGTCAGCTTGCCGATCGATTCCAGCTTTTGCGCCTGCAATAACGCTTGCTCGCTGCGCACCAGCGCCAGCCGCGCCTCTTTTTCATCGGTGACGTCGCGGCCGATGGCGTGGATCAGCTTTTGCGCCGGCACGGCCGTCCAGGAAATCCAGCGGTAGCCGCCATCGCGGCGCCGGTAGCGGTTTTCCATGCGCAAGGTGGGCGCGCCATGGGCCAGGCGCGACAAATCCTTCAAGGCCGCCATGCGGTCGTCCGGATGCACGAGGCTGATGAAATCCATGCCCAGCGATTCGATTTCAGGGCGGTCGAGGATGTGGCTCCAGGCGGGATTGACGGCGATGATCATGCCGGCCAGGTCCGCCACCAGCATGATGTCGGTCGACAGCCGCCACATGCGGTCGCGGTCGGCCGTGCGGTTGGCCATTTCCACTTCCAGCGAGGAATTCAGGTAAGCCATCTTTTCCAGCACGTTCTTTTGTTCCTGTACGTCCGTATTCGTGCCCACCCAGCGCAACACCGTGCCTGTCTCATCGAACAGGGGCAAGGCGCGCGCCAGGAACCAGCGGTAGGCGCCGTCGCTGGCGCGGCGCATGCGGAACTCGTGTTCGTAGGCGCCTGCCGTGGCGACGGCCCGCTCCCAGCTTTTCTGCGTGGCTTGCACGTCGTCCGGATGCACGCAGTGGCGAAAACCGCTGGTGACCAGCGACTTCAGCGATTGCCCCGTGTACTCGCACACCTGCTCATTGACCCAGTAGGTGGCGCCGCTGCCATGCGCGAGCCAGGCCTGGTTGGGCATGGTCGAGGCGAGCGAACGGAACTGTGCCTCGCTGTCGAGCAAGGCATTGCGCGCCTGCCAGTGTTCGTCGATATCCTCGCAGGAGCCATACCATTTCACGGGCTGGCCCCGCTCGTCGAGCCGGCAATACGCGCGCGAGTGCACCCAGCGGTAGCGGCCGTCCTGGCGGCGCACGCGCATTTCCTGGTCCAGGGGCTGGCCGCTGCCCACCGCTTCGCTCCACGCCGCCAATGCGCGGGGCACGTCCTCGGGATGGATGGCGTCGAGCCAGCTGCTGCCCAAGCCATTGACGCCCGTCCATTCGCGCCAGCGTTGCGCCACATAGTCGAGCTTGCCGTCGATGTCGGCAGTCCACAGCACTTGCGTGTTCAGTTCTATGGCGTAATGAAAGTGTTCGCGGCTGTCGTGCAACGCTCTTTCCAGCTGGCCCCGCTCGATGACATGCGCGGCCACGCGCGCGGCCAGCGCCAGCAGTTCGATTTCCGGTTGCGTGGGATGGCATGACGCGGGGAAGAACAGGCCCAGCACGCCCAGGATATGCCCTTTGGCGCCGAACACGGGGGCGACCCAGCAAGCGCGGTAGCCGTGCAGCATGGCTTCCTTGCGGCCCGCGCTCCAGTGCACATCGCGCGTGATGTCGCCGCAATAGACGGGCGCGCCGGAAAAGGCCGCCGTGCCGAATGGCGAAGGCTGTTCGCCGCCGTGCCGCAGGGCCAGACACAGGTCTTGCGGCAGGCTGGGCGCGGACAAGCCGCAAAAGCGGTCGGCCTCGTCGATCAGCACCAGGCAGGCATGCGCGCCGCCATCGGCCAGGTCTTGCAGCGCCAGCAACAAATGCTCCAATGCATGGGCCAGGTCGGCGCCTGCCGCGATACTGCCTAGCGCACTATGCTCGGCGTCCAGCAAGGAAATAATATTGTTTGCGTGCACCGTGTCTATAAGGAGGGGAAACTGATGCCCGAAATATACCATGGGGCACCCCTCATGCAGGAGGAAAACAGAACAGTGTTTTATGCCTGTGCCAGCGTCTGTTGCAGCAGCGCCAGCAAGGCGCGCGTCTTGGCGGCCAGGTGGCGATGGCTGGGATAGCACGCCACCACGTCGAGCGGCACGGCTAGCAGGTCCAGTTCGACATGCACGAGATCGCCCCGCGCCAGGTGCGCCGCGCAGGCGGCACGCGCCAGCAGCGCAAAACCGACGCCGGCCAGGGCCGCGCTGCGCGCCATCTCTCCGCTGTCGGCCCGGTAGCGCGCCTGCACGGCCACGGGCTGCGCCCGGCCGTCGGCCCCGAAAAATTGCCAGGCCTTGCCATGCAGGGCGGCCCGCGTGGCGATGCAGGGCAGCTGCGCCAGTTGCGCCACCATGTGCGGCGTCCCCGTGCGGGCCAGCAAGGCGGGCGCGGCCACCACGATGCTGGGCAGAGACAGCAAGGTCTGCTGGATCATAGAACTGTCGGGCGGCACGCCGCGCTGGAAGACGATGGCCAGGTCCACGTCGTCGCGCAGCGGTTCGCCGCCGGCCATGCTGGTCTGGCATTCGATGTCCAGCGCTCCGTGCCGGGCCGCGAATTGCGCAATGATCGGCCCCAGCAGCTGCGCGCCGAATTCGGCCGGCAAGCTCAGTTTCAGGACGCCGCGCAAGGTGGCGTGCTGGTCCTGCAATTCCGCTTCCAAGAGCAATAAATCGTCCATCAGGGGCCGCGCCCGCGCCTGCAGCAAGCGTCCCTGCCCCGTCATGCGCAGGTGCCGCGTCGTCCGCTCCAGCAGCCGCGACCCCAGTTGCGCTTCCAGCTGGGCGATATGCCGGCTGACATTCGAGGTCGGCAAGCCCAGCTTGCGTGCCGCGCCCGCAAAACTGCCCGCCTCGACGACGGCAAGAAAGTAGCGCAAATGATTCAGATCGATGCTGGAGCTCATGATTATCCCGATTTTGCAATGATGCATGCCGATTATGCCCCATTCCACCACCCAGGATGATGATCTAGCATGGATGCCTTTCATCAAGGAACCACCATGCAGATCCTGATCCTGGGCGCCGGTATCGCTGGCGCCGCCTGCGCGCTGGCCCTGCAGCGCCACGGCCATCAAATTACTCTCGTGGAGCGCCAGCCGTCGCCCGACACCATGGGCGGCGGCGTCGTGCTGTGGCCGAACGCCAGCCATGTGCTGGACCAGCTCGATCTGCTGGGTGCCGTGGCGTCCCGCGCCGGCACGCCCGTGGAAATGCGCCGCCTGGACCGCCACGGCAATCTGCTCAGTGCGCTGGACATCGGCCAGCTCGACGCCGCCATGGGCCACGCCAGCCATGCCATCCTGCGGCGCGACCTGCAAGCGATCTTGTTGACCCGGCTGCGGGAACTGGGCGTGCGGGTGGAGTACGGGCAGCCGGTGATGTCGCTGTCCGGCGATGCGCAGCAGCAAGGGCTGGTGCACCTGGCCGATGGCCGCGTGCTGCAGGCGGACATGATCCTGGGCGCCGAAGGCCGGATGCGCTCGGCCGCGAGGCAGTACGTGACGGGCGACAGTTCTCCCCGCTACCAGGGTTTCATCAACTGGGTGGGCATCACGCAATTGCCGCCCGGTGAACCGCAGCTCTTCGATGCGCCGGCCATCCACGACTACTGGGGCTGTGGCTTGCGCTTTGGCATCGTGCCCGTTTCCCCGCACACGTATTATTGGGCGGGCGCGCAAACGGCGCCCACGCCCCCGTCAAGTCAGCCCGCCCACTTGCAGGAGCACCTGGCGCGGCTGTTCGACGCCTGGCCGCAAGCCGTGCGCCGCGTGATACGGCACGGCGAACCGCAGGCGCTGCGGCAAATCGCCATCCACGACCATGATCCCGTGGAGCGCTGGCAGCGCGGCAATGTCTTGCTGGTGGGCGACGCCGCCCACGCCGCCCTGCCCACCTCGGGACAAGGCGCATGCCAGGCGCTGGAAGATGCCTGGCAGCTGGCGCAGTGCCTGCAAGCGGACGGTTCCCTGGAAGAGCGCCTGCAGGCGTACACGGCAAGGCGCCAGCCGAAGACGCGGCAGATCACCTTGCAGGCGAGAGCGATGGCGCAGTCGCTGTTCCAGTTAGATGAGGCTGCTTGCCGCCAGCGCGACGCGCAAGCGCGCCAGGCCGATACGCGGAAAATCGTGGCGGACATGGCGCGCGCCTGGGGCAGCGGGCTGTTTTCTGCGCAGTAAGCCTATGCTACAGTGTTGTTCTATTCTCAAGCGAAAGCAACGATGCCCACGTCCCTGCCATCCTCCCTGCTCGCCACCGCCCTGCTCGCCTCCACCCACGGCGCCGTCGCCTCCCCCATGAGCCTGGATGACTACCTGGCCCTGAACGGCCCAGCGCCCACGGCGCAGCTCGCGTATGGCCCCGCGCCGTCGCAGTACGCGCAGCTGTTCCGGCCGACTGGTGCGGGACCGTTCCCCGTCGTCGTGCTCGTGCATGGCGGCTGCTGGACGGTGGCCTTCGGCGGCATCGGGCAGATGCGCAACGTGGCCAGCGCCCTGGTGGCGCAAGGCATCGCCGTGTGGAATGTCGAATACCGCCGCGTCGACGAGCCGGGCGGGGGCTACCCGGGCACCTATGAAGACATGCACGCGGCGCTCGACAGCCTGCGCCAGCACGCACCCCAGTACCAGCTGGACGTGAAGCGCATCCTCGCCATGGGCCACTCGGCCGGCGGCCAGCTGGTGCAATGGATCGCCGGAAGGGAAAAGCTGCCCAAGACCAGCCCCCTGTACCGCGACAGCTTCCTGCCAATCAAGAATATCCTCAGCCTGGGCGGCCTGGCCGACCTGCGCCATGAAAAGGAATTGATCAAGAGCAGCTGCGAACGCGACATGGCGCAACTGGCAGGCAGCGCCAGCACTGAGCGTCCCGACATCTACAGCGACACCAACGCCGCCGACCTGATGCCCAACGGCAGCCGCACCGTGCTGGCGACCGGAGAACTCGACACCATCTCCCCTCCCCGCGTCGCGCACGACTATGCGGCCAGGGCCAAGCTGGCCGGCGACCATGCGGAAGTGCTGATCTTGCCCGGCGCCAGCCACTATGACGAGATTGCCGCCACATCGAATGCATGGCGGATGATCTTGCCGGTAATCAAACAGATGCTGGCAATGGAGGCGAAATGAAGCGCGCCATCGCCTTCACCCTGCTTGCCGCCTGCTCCGCCATGGCGTTCGCCGCCGACACCGCGTCACTCGAAAGCGGCTTGCTGCATGCCATGTAGCTCAAAAAGGGCACCACCGAACGGACGGGTACGTCCGGCCGGGCCATCCGCGCCTACCAGCACTCCGGTCTGGTCAGCAAAACGCCCCGCCAGCGCTTCGACTACACCGACTACTACCTGCTGGACAAGCCAGTGCCCTTCATGGGCCACGAACTGGTGCTGATCGAAGAAGAATACCGCAGCAAATACATAGGCTGCTGCGCCAGCCCCGGCGTCGGGATCACGCTGAAAGTCCATGGCAGCATCAAGAATCTGCAACAGTTCGCCCGCGCCAACCGCTGCACCCTGACCGATCATATTGATTTTGCACATAACCTGCGCGAAGTGGCGATCAAGAACAAGGTGCCCAAGGCGCACTATGCGTCCCTGAGCTGCCGCGAGCGCGATGCCGAGCGCGATGAGTCGTGACAGCTCCCCGCATTACGGACGATGATCGCCTGCGGAGTCAAGCGGTCGGCGTGACAATGTGTGACTTTTCTCGCTTGGTAATTCGTTATGCTCATTGCCGCAGTCGGCCACTACCTGCCAAACGAGGTCGTTGCTAAATTCTGGCGCTTGGAGTGGCACACCTGCGGTCTCCTTTAAGAGATGCAGCAGTGCCTATTGAAATGGTGGCGATTCATACGCAGAAACATCAGCTTGGGGATTCGCATAGCTGAGCCTGTGTCGGAATGGCAGACCTGACCCTCAAGCGTGCGAACGACGACGGCTAGTTTCAGATAACTGACAAAGGAGTTGAGTTTGGGATTATCTACAGCGGGGTTGGCATTTCGGCCTAACGCATCCACGATGGACGAGCAGGAGCTAGTGCAGAGGGTCTTTGGAAGTAGCTCTTTCAAGCCGCCAGAAACGCAAAATGCGCATGATATCCGTGTGCCGGGCAATCTGGCAGTCGAGTCAAAGAACGGCGCGACCTTTCTTTATAACAGTGAGATTGCGGGAGAAATTCTCTTCGATGGGCAATCGCTAGAGCCTTCAGTATTTGCGGCACTCGGGGAACCAGAGCTAATTGTCGTTTTCTGTCATTATGATTCGGGCGGCTCGTTTGGCTATGCCATCGTTAAAAACGGCATCACGGTTCGCTCACGAGTTCACACCATGGACAAGACGACGGATGTAGGAACGCCAAATAAATTCGAGCTGCCGTGGCTGCAAGCAGAGTCGTTTATTGAGGAAGAAGGTGAGCCACCGGTTTACCGCAATCTAAGTACGGGCGAAGTCACCTCTGATTCCTACCTTACGGCGCTTCTGCTCGTTCAGGTGATGAATGCGCTCTTTGGCCTCGTACCTTGGGATGAGTGGAGCTATAGGACCAAGCTAAATTTCTACAGTAGATAACCGTCTGAGGGGGCTGGGCCAGGTCTGCCATTCGGACACGATCTCAGCCTTGGGGTTAGGCTCACAGCAAACTATGATTTATTAATTGTCAATACGGCTCGACTAACTATGCTGCGTATGCGTACAGACGCTGAGCTTACGCAGAGACTTCGGCTTGGGGATTCGCATAGCTGGGCCTGTGTCGGAATGGCAGACCTGACCCTCAAACGCTCTCAAACGCTCACAAGGCCGGCGACCATGCGGAAGTGCTGATCTTGCCCGGCGCCAGCCATTATGACGAGATTGCCGCGACGTCGAATGCTTGGGGGATGATTTTGCCGGTGATTCGGGAGATGCTGGGGATCGGCGCGCAATGATGACAGTGTTGCCTGAAGCAGGCGACATAACAAAGGTAGTGCCTCTTGCTAAGCCGTTCTGTTTTCAGCGTCGAGAAGAATCGTCCAATCGCGGCGTTGCCCCAGAAGGTTCCGCACCTGGTGATGACTTGGCGATCGTCTATCGAAGCAGTACTGGAGAATGCATTGATTGGCACATACGAAATAACAGACTTGCACTCGATAGGCATACCTGGAGTTGAAGTTGCAGGGAGAGAGTTTCACCTGCGCGACCTGCACGAGATGATTGGTATTGAAAGGAACATGACCTGTTTTATGTTTCGGCACAACAGCAAAGCTGAAACTGACTACGTGTTTAGAATTGGGTGATCATATTCCTATTCGCAGCTTGCCCTACTTCAAAGCCAGGCGCCTGTTGAGTACACTGTTGATTCCTGTCACCTCACCGCCAGCGCCATGACCCAAGCCCTTCACAGCCGAGCCCGCACCACCCACCTGATCCGGGAAGAAATCCGCAACTCGACACTGCCCCAACGGGAGCTTGCCGAGCGCTATAACGTGAGCCGCCTGACGATCCGTAAATGGCAGAACCGCGACAGCGCCGAGGACCGTTCGCACCGGCCCCACACCATGCATACGACGCTGACGCCAGCGCAGGAACTGGTCGTCATCGCGCTACGCACCACCTTGCTTTTGCCCACCGACGACTTGCTGGCGGTGGCGCGTGAGTTCGTCAACCCGGCGCTTTCGCGTGGCGCCCTGGGCCGCTGCTTGCGGCGCCATGGTGTCTCCAGTTTGCTTAAAATGGCCGCACTCGAAGACGACAAACCGGTTACCAAAAAGTCGTTCAAGGACTACGAGCCGGGCTTTTTACATATGGATATCAAGTACTTACCGCAGATGCTCGATGAAACCGAACGCCGTTACCTGTTCGTCGCCATTGACCGCGCCACACGCTGGGTCTTCATGGAAATCTATGCCAACCAGTCCGACAGCAGCAGTACCGACTTCCTGCTCAAACTGAAAAATGCTTGCCCGATCACCATCGTCAAACTACTCACTGACAACGGCAGCCAGTTCACCGACCGTTTTACCAGCAAGAAAAAAGACCCTGTCAGCGGCGACCGTATCCCGAGCGGCAAGCATGTCTTTGACGTGCTGTGCAAGCAATTGGTGATCGAACATCGATTGATTCCGCCGCGTCACCCGCAAACCAACGGCATGGTCGAACGCTTCAATGGCCGTATCAGCGAGGTCGTCAACCAGACTCGTTTCGGCTCCCGGGCCGAACTGGAATCGACGCTGCGCAATTACCTGAAAATCTACAACCACAACATTCCCCAGCGCGCCTTGGATAACGCAACACCGATTCAGGCGATGAAGAAATGGCAGGAGAAAAAGCCGGAATTATTCGTTAAACGCGTATATAACCAGGCCGGTCTTGACAACTACGGACACATGGTCACCGGGGTTCTGTTCAACAAAGTTGACATGAACGAGCAAACAAACGAGCTTGCGAATAGTAACTCAGCTTATAACGATCTAGCGGTTCTACGGATAGACTGCCGAGATCCTGCGCTAACTGTTCAACAAAGAAAGACTTTAAAGTACAAGGGCGTCGCTATCAAAGACCTCTTTAAGATATCTTACGCAACCTTTAACCGCCAGCCGCTCCGCCACCCAACAGGCAAGAAGATTGTGCCGAACATTGTTTTAGTTGAAGTTGACTTTTCAAAGCTAGACGCACAGAAGCTACTAGTAAATTATCTGGTCATGAAACATAACGGCGGAACTGCATTGATCGATTATGAAAAAGAAGACCTAGTCGGGACAATGCTGGGGATGCGAAACAATACGATCGATAGCCGCATCCTTGATACTTTTGGCTTTACTGTGAAGTCTGCAAGCGAGAACGTCAACATTCAACTTGCATCGTTAAACGCGAAAGCTGCACGAAATGCACTGGCCAAGGAAGAGCTAGAAGCCAAAGCGAGCTACGAATTCGTTAAGCGAGTAGCGGCACTTGGCGCTGTATGCGCTGAGTTTGAGAGAGCGAGATTAGGAGACCGGTCATTGACGTTAGACAGTGATGCTGCGAAAAGGATACTTGCTAACGCCATCGGGTTTAACCCGTCCGTTATACTGCACGGGAAAAAGCAAGTCTTCTGGGATTTGCAATCCTACCTGCACATCGTAATGCGACACATAGATGCCTATCAGGTTGGTAATTTTAAGGGAAAGACTGTCCTTCCTTATGAGCTGACGGACCTTAAGGACCTAATCGAGAAAGTCTTAGATAGTATTCGCGAAGAGCTTGCTCTTCACTTCGCGACGAACTCGGGAGAGTTTGTCAGATCAGGGCGCATGGCAGTACTCTTCAATGGCGATTACTTCATCTTAAGGATCGATCCTAATGGACGCCTTAGCCAGTTCTACAGTCCTTAGTACTTATTACTTTCCATACGCGACCAAGAGTAGATTAGTCAGACTTGCGCAGGTAACCCGAACCTAGGCGAGTTGGACCAATTGAATTTCCGGTTTGGGGCGCAAGCAGACATTCCTCAACCGCAAACTGGCAACGACAGCAAGAACACACCCGCACCTCAAACCAAGGCTCCCCGGGCCCAGCGGGCCTGAAAAATGGCCAGGGCAAGGCGCGCGGGCGAAGACAGTACGGTTAGTACGGCGAGCCCAAGCAACGCAGCCATGGTCATTTTCTCAGGCCCGCGACTCCGGCCCGCCGTTCTTAAATATTACTGAACACGCGCCAGGTACTGTGCCAGCTGGCCGAAAGTAGCCTTAAACCCCTGCTTCATCGACTCAAACCCCTGCTTGAAAGTCTCATGCTGCTCATCCGTCGCCTTGTGCGGCGCGGAGCGCAAGGTCATCGTCGTCTTGCCGTTTTCCTCGGTCAGGGTCATGGTATTGAACGATTGCAATGGCCAGGTGGCGCTGACGGGGTGCTGCACGGCATTGCCCTGCTTGTCGGCAAACGACAGGATCGAGACGATCCTTGCAGGCGCTTCGATGGCCTGGTAGGTGAACTTGCCCCACATTTCGTAGCCATTGTCGGCGCGCATGCCGTAGTGGAAAATGCCGCCCGGCTGCAAATCCAGCGCCAGCACGCTCAATTCAAAGCCGACAGGGCCCCACCACTGCGCCAGGCGCTCCGGCTCCACCCACGACTGGAACACCAGTTCGCGCGGCGCGTCGAAGGTTTGCGTGATGACAAAGTCGCTGCTGTCGCGGTGCTGTCCGTCCTGCTTCTGTTCTGCGGTGGTCATGCTGTCTCCTGATGATGGTGATGGACTGGATGTCAATGTACCAGCCGCGTCAAAAATGGGAAAGGCCCGCACGCTGCGGAAAGCGGTATGCTAGAATATTAGTTAGACACCTAACCATTAGACGACTCACCTTATGATTTCTATCGAAGAGCGCTTTTCCGCCGCGCTCCACAAGACGGCGCGCGGCTGGCGCCATGCGATCGACCGGCGCCTGAAAGACCTGGACCTGGGGCAAGCGAGCTGGATGGCCATTGCCATGATCGCCAAATCGCCGCAGCCGCCCTCGCAAAGCGAGCTGGCGCACCAGCTGGGCGTGGAAAACCCCACCATGGTGTCGATGCTGGACCGGCTCGTGAAATCGGGCTTCGTGCAGCGCCAGCCGTCGGAAACGGACCGCAGGGTCAAACTCGTCGTGCTGACGGAAGCGGGCCTGCAGGTGTATGACACCGTGCGCAAGGAAGCGGATGGTTTCCGCAAGGAGCTGCTGCAGGGCATAGCTCCCGATCAATTGAGGGCCGCCACCGAGCTGCTGGAAGCGCTGCAAGCGGCCACGGAGAAGTTTGCGTGAATGCCGTTCCCGCTTCGCAAGACCTCACCCTGAACCGGCGCATGATCACGATTTCGATCATGCTCGCCACCATCATCCAGGCGCTCGACGGCACCATCGCCAACGTCGCGCTGCCCCATATGCAAGGCAGCCTTTCCGCCTCGCAAGACCAGATCACCTGGGTACTCACCTCGTTCATCGTCGCCGCCGCCATCGCCACGCCGCTGACGGGCTGGCTGTGCGACCGTTTCGGCCAGAAAAACACCTTCCTCGTGTCGGTTGCCGGCTTTACGCTCGCGTCCGTGCTGTGCGGCCTGTCCGGCACCCTGTCCGAGATCGTTGCCGCCCGTTTGCTGCAGGGCGTATTCGGCGCGGCGCTGGTACCGCTGTCGCAGGCGGTCTTGCTCGACATCAATCCACGCGAGAAACACGGCTCGGCCATGGCCATCTGGGGCATGGGCGTGATGATCGGCCCCATCCTGGGACCGACCTTGGGCGGCTGGCTGACGGACAGCTACAGCTGGCGCTGGGTCTTCTTCATCAACATTCCCATCGGCGCCATGGCCTTCTACGGTATCTGGCGCTACATCCGCAAGGACCCGCCGAACCGCCGCATGAACTTTGACATGTTCGGCTTTGCCACCTTGAGCCTGTCGATCGGCGCGCTGCAGATGCTGCTGGACCGGGGCGAGCAGAACGACTGGTTTTCATCCACGGAAACGTGGATCGAAGCCATCGTGCTGGCCATGAGCTTGTGTTACTTCATCGCCCACACGGCCCTGCGCCCGGCCGGCAAGTCTTTCCTCGACTACCGCCTGTTGAAAAACTCGAACTATGTGAGCGGCTTGCTGTTCATCTTCATCGTCGGCATGGTGCTGTTCGCCACCCGCGCGCTGACGCCGTCGATGCTGCAAGGCTTGATGAATTACCCGGCGGCGATCGCCGGCCTGGTGACGGCGCCCAGCGGCCTGGGCACGATGCTGGCCATGCTGATCGTCGGCAGGCTCACGGGCAAGATCGATACGCGCATCCTGCTGGGCGTGGGCTTTTCGATTACCGCGTTCTCGCTGTGGCAAATGGCCAATTTCACCTTGGACCTGGTGCCGAAAACCGTCGTGTGGAACGGCATCATCCAGGGCATCGGCCTGGGCCTCGTCTTCGTACCGCTGAGCGCGGCCACGTTCGCCACCCTGTCGCCGCAGATGCGGGCGGAAGGCACGGCGATTTACAGCCTGGTGCGCAATATCGGCAGCAGCATCGGCATCGCCCTGGTGCAGACCTTGTTGGTGCGCAATACGCAGATCGCCCATGCGTCCCTGACGGAACACATCACTATCGCCAACCCTGCCCTGCACGATCCCGGCATCGCCCAGGTGTTCGACCTGGGCACGAGCACGGGCATGGCGGCCCTGAATGGCGAGATCACGCGGCAGGCGTCGATGATCGCCTACCTCGACGACTTCTGGCTGATGATGTGGCTGACCATCCTCGTGCTGCCGCTTTTGCTCCTGATCAAACCACCGAAGAAAAATGCGCCCGTCGTGGTCGACCACGCGGCCATGGAATAACCCTCATGTACACACCGATGAAACTCTCCCTGAGCGTCCTGGCGCTAAGCTTGTCCCTGGCCGGCTGCGCCAGCATTCCACCCGACACGCAACAGTTGCCGCAGCAAGAATTGGCCAAAGTGCAATTGGCGGCCGACATCCACCTGGCCAGCGAAGGCTGGCCCGCCGCCCAGTGGTGGCGCCAGTTCCAGGACGATCAGCTGGACCAGCTGATCGAACAGGCGCTGTCCGCCAGCCCCAGCCTGGACGCGGCGAATGCCCGTATCGGCTCGGCCCTGTCCGCGTTCGATGCACAGCATGCGGGGCGCGGCCCCAGGCTGGACCTGGACGCGAACGCCAGCCGCCAGCGCTATTCGGGCAATGGCCTGATGCCCGCCCCCATCGGCGGAAATTACTACAACGAAGTCACCGTGGGCGTGCAAGCCCATTACGACCTGGACTGGTGGGGCAAGCACAAGGCGCAGATCGCCGCCAGCCTCGGTGAAGTCAATGCACGGCGCGCCGAATATGCGATGGCGGAACAGATGCTGGCGGCCGAGATCGCCCGCCACTACTTCAGCATGCAAAATGGCTGGGCCCGCATGGACAACCTGCATGCGCTGGTGCAACTGCAGCAGCAACTGGTGGTCGACAAGGAAAAACGCATCGCCAACGGCCTCGGCGTCAGCGACGACCATCTGTCCGCGCAAACGCGTTTGAGTCTGCTGCAGCAGCAGATCGCCCTGCTGGAAACGCAGATCGTCACGGAACGCGAAGCCTTGCGCGCCCTGTTGGGTGCGGATGCTTCAGCCCTGGCCAGCCTGCAACCGAAAGAAGCCCAAACGCTGCCGCACGCCCTGCCCGGCAAGCTGGGCATGGAATTGCTGGCGCGCCGGCCCGACTTGCAGGCGGCGCGCTGGCGAGTACAGGCGGCCATGAGCCATATCGAGGCGGCGCAGGCGTCGTTCTACCCCGATATCGACCTGGGCGCCTCGTTCGGCCTCGATGCGATCAAACTGGGCAAGCTGCTGCAATCGGGCAGCCGCACCCTGTTCATCGGCCCGGCCCTGTCGCTGCCCCTGTTCGACAGCGGCCGCCTGCAGGCCCAGCTTGCCGGCGCGCGCAGCGAACGCAACGAGCTGATCGCCGACTACAACCAGAACGTCTTCAATGTGGTGCGCGACGTGGCGCAGGCGGGCGCCAGGGTGCAGGGCGTGGAAAACCAGCTGCGGCTGCAGCAGGAAAACCTGCGCGCCAGTGAAGCGCAGCTGCGCAACGCGAATGCGCGACTCAAGCAAGGTCTGGCCGACCGCGCCACCCAGATCAATGCGGAAATGACCATGCGCGGCCAGGTGGACCTGGGCATGCAGCTGCAAAACCAGCGCCAGGATGCGGAAATCAACCTGACCGTGGCCCTGGGCGGCGGCTACCGGGGCAGCAGCGACTTTGCCGCCACAGCCAGCACCAACACCGCCAAACAATAACCATCGATTACGGAACACATCATGAGCAGCGATACCACCACCACCACCACCGAACAGCCGGGCAAACGCAAGGCCGTCCTGATCGCCATCACGGCCGCCTTTCTCGTGGCCGGCGCCGCCTGGGCGGTTTATTATCAATTAGTGCTGGCCAAGGAAGAAGTGACGGACAATGCCTATGTGGGCGGCAACCTCGTCACCCTGTCCGCGCAGGTGACGGGCAATGTCGACGCCATCCGCGCCGACGAAACGCAGATGGTGAAAGCGGGCGCCCCGCTGATCACGCTGAACGCCATCGATGCGGACCTGGCCCTGAGCCAGGCACAGGCACGGCTGGGCAACATCGTGCGCCAGGAGCGCGAACGCTATGCCAGCGTGGCGCAGTACGACGCCATCATCGAGCAGCGCCGCCTGGCACTGGCCACGGCGCAGGGCAACCTGGCGCGCCGCGCGCCCTTGGCGCTGGACCACACGATCTCGGGCGAAGACCTGGCCCATGCGAAACAGGCCGTCGATGACGCCAAGGCGGCCCTGACGGTGGCGCAGCGCCAGGCCGAGTCCGCCAAATCGGGCGTGGCCGGCGTCAACCTGGCCAGCCATCCGGCCGTGCTGTCGGCGCGGGGCGACGTGCTGCAGGCGTGGCTGGCCGTGCGCCGCAACGCCGTGGTCGCGCCTGTCTCGGGCTATGTGGCCAAGCGCAGCGTGCAGCTGGGCTCGCACGTGACGCCGGGCACGCCCTTGATGTCCATCGTGCCACTCGATCAGTTATGGGTTGACGCGAACTTCAAGGAGTCCGAATTGCGCAATATCCGCGTCGGCCAGGCGGCGACCATCGAAACGGATTTGTATGGCAGCAAGGTGGTCTATCACGGCAAGGTGCTGGGCATGTCGGCCGGCACGGGCAGCGCGTTTTCCCTGTTGCCGGCGCAAAACGCCACGGGCAACTGGATCAAGGTGGTGCAGCGCGTGCCGGTGCGCATCACCCTGGACCCGAAGGAACTGGCCGCCCACCCGCTGCGCATCGGCCTGTCGACCACGGTGACGGTCGACACGAGTCATGGCGAAGGGGCAACGCTGGACCAGCCGATGCTGGCGTCCACCGTCTACACGACCAAAGCGCTGAGCCAGCCGGTGGATGAGGCGGAAAAGATGGCGGACGCCATCATTGCGCAAAACCTTCTGAATTGATGCGTAGGTCGGGTTAGCGCAACGCGCGTAACCCGACAACATTGTTGGCACGGCCGTTGGTGGTGTCGGATTACGCAGGGCTTTGCCCCGCTAATCCGACCTACCTGGCTTTACCGGCCGATGCCACCTGGTCCAGGATATGCTTGGGCACGGCCGCATAATGCTTGAATTCCATCGTGTAGGTGGCCCTGCCCTGGGTCAGCGAACGCAGGGTGGTGGAATAGCCGAACATTTCCGCCAGCGGCACCAGGGCCTTGACGATGCGCCCCGCGCCGCCGGGGATGTCGTCGACGCCCTGCACCATGCCGCGGCGGGCCGTCAAATCGCCCATGACGTTGCCCATGAATTCTTCCGGCGTTTCCGCCTCCACCTGCATCATCGGTTCCAGCAGCACGGGATGCGCTTTGCGCATGCCGTCCTTGAAGGCGATGGAGCCGGCCATGCGGAACGCGTTTTCGTTGGAATCGACGTCGTGGTAGGAGCCGAACGTCAGCGTGGCCTTGACGTCGACGACCGGATAGCCGGCCAGCACGCCAGACTTTAACGTTTCGGCGATGCCCTTGTCGACGGCCGGGATGAATTCGCGCGGCACGACGCCGCCCTTGATGGCGTCGACGAACTGGTAGCCCGTACCTGGCGGCAAGGGTTCCAGTTTCAGCACCACGTGGCCGTACTGGCCCCGTCCGCCCGATTGCTTGACGAACTTGCCCTCGATATCGTCCACCGCGCGCGTGATGGTCTCGCGGTACGCCACCTGCGGCTTGCCCACGTTCGCTTCCACGCCGAATTCGCGCCGCATGCGGTCGACCAGAATTTCCAGGTGCAATTCTCCCATGCCGGACATGATGGTCTGGCCCGATTCCTCGTCCGTATGCACCCGGAACGACGGGTCTTCCTGCGCCAGCCGGTTCAGGGCGATGCCCATCTTTTCCTGGTCAGGCTTGGTCTTCGGTTCGACCGCCTGGGAAATCACGGGTTCCGGGAAAATCATCTTTTCCAGCACGATGACGTGGTCGATGGCGCACAGGGTGTCGCCCGTGGTGACGGCTTTCAGGCCCACGGCGGCGGCGATGTCGCCCGCATACACTTCCTTGATTTCCTTGCGCTCGTTCGCATGCATCTGCAGGATGCGCCCCAGGCGCTCGCGCGCGCTCTTGGTGGGGTTGTAGACCATGTCGCCCGAGTTCACCACGCCCGAATACACGCGGAAGAACGTCAGTTGCCCCACGAACGGGTCCGTCATGATCTTGAAGGCCAGCGCGGCAAAGTGCTCCTCGTCCGTCGGATGGCGCTCCACCTCGTTGTCGTGCTCGTCGTGTCCCATGATGGGCGGCACTTCCATCGGCGACGGCAGGTATTCGATGACGGCGTCCAGCATCGCTTGCACGCCCTTGTTTTTAAAAGCGCTGCCGCACAGCATGGGCACGATCTCGTTGCGGATGGTGCGCGCGCGCAAGGCCTGTTTCAGTTCCGCTTCCGTGAACGTGTCGCCATTCAGGTAGCGTTCCGTCATGGCAAGAGTGGCTTCGGCCGCGTGCTCGACCATATGCTCGTGCCACTGCTGCGCCTGCGCCAGCAGCTCGGCGGGAATCTCGCCATAGCTGAACTGCACGCCCTGGCTGGCGTCATCCCAGGTGATGGCGCGCATTTTCAGCAGGTCGATGACGCCCGTGAAATGCTCTTCGGCGCCGATGGGCAGCTGGATGGGCACGGCCACGCCTTTCAGGCGCTCGCCGATCTGCTTGCGCACGCGCAAGAAATCCGCACCCACCCGGTCCATCTTGTTGATGAAGGCGATGCGCGGCACGTGGTATTTGTTGGCTTGCCGCCAGACCGTCTCGGACTGGGGCTGCACGCCGCCGACGGCATCGTAGACCATCACGGCGCCGTCGAGCACGCGCATCGAGCGCTCCACCTCGATCGTGAAATCCACGTGGCCGGGCGTATCGATGATGTTGATGCGGTGTTCGGGGAAGTTGCCGGCCATCCCTTTCCAGAACGCCGTGGTGGCGGCCGAGGTGATGGTGATGCCCCGTTCCTGCTCCTGCTCCATCCAGTCCATGGTGGCGGCGCCGTTGTGCACTTCACCGATCTTGTGATTCACCCCCGTATAAAACAGGATGCGCTCGGTGGTGGTGGTCTTGCCGGCGTCGATATGGGCGCTGATGCCGATGTTGCGGTAGCGCTCGATAGGTGTTTTGCGGGTCATCACAATCTCCATGGCTAACCCCGGCACGACTTGCTTTGCGCCGGTTTTCCAGTGTAGCAGACATCGATTTGGAGGATGGCGCGTAACCATTTTTTACCATGCGTACAACACTAACATTAGCGCGCACGCGCGTTGCATAGAATAAACAAGAGATTCCGCTATACTTTCAACTTTATTAATCCAGTAAAGATTAATCAAAATCAACACGCACCGTAAATGATCGTGCAAGGCGACGCCGCCGGCATGCCAGCCCAGGTGCGCACCGAATGACATGCCCTACTCAATCTATGACTATCCGACTAAGAAAAATAATCCTCTCCTCCCTGCTGGCGTCGCCAGCGCTGGCCATGGCCGGCGAACTGGAACAGCAAATGCAGCGTTGCGCCGTGCTCGGTGACGCCAGCGCCCGCCTGGGCTGCTTCGACACCCTGGCCAAGGCGGCGGAAAAAGCCACCATCGCCGCCGGCGGCGATCCCGCAGCTGCGGCAGTGACCCTGGCAGCGGCCGCCGAGGTCGCCCCCCTCACGCTTGTCAGCCCGCCTGGCGTGGCCACGCCGGACGCCGTCAACGCCGCCATTCCCGCCATTGCCCAGGCTGGCGCGGCGCCGCCGGAAGCGCCGATTTCGCGCACGCAACAATCGTGGGAACTCAACGATGCCTCGAAGCGCGGCCTGTTCAACTTCCGCCCGCACCGCGACACCTATCTGCTGCTGGCCAACTACAGCGACGCTTCGAACGACGAGCCGTTCCAGGATTTCACGCCAGGCGGTGTCAAGAGCCAGCATGTGGAATTGACATTCCAGCTGAGTTTCAAGATGAAGCTGCTGGAAGACATCGCCGGCACGCCCATCGACATGTGGTTCGGCTACACGCAGCAAAGTTTCTGGCAGGCGTATAACCGCAAGGCATCGAGCCCCTTCCGCGAGACCAACTATCAGCCGGAATTGATGCTGGTCTTGCCGATCAACAAGAACTTTGCCGGCGTGGAATTCAATTACCTGAATTTCGGTCTGGTGCACCAGTCGAATGGTCAGACCTCGACCCTGTCGCGCAGCTGGAACCGCGTGTATGCCGAGCTGGGCGTGGAAAAAGACAACCTGGCCGTCACGACGCGCATCTGGCACCGCCTCGACAATGGCAAGACCGACAATGACAATATCGACATCACCGATTACATGGGGCATGGCGACTTGCGCGTGAGCTACCGTAACAAGGGTCACGAGTATGCCGTGACGGCGCGCCGCAATTTCAGCAAGAAACATGGCTCGATGCAGGCCAGCTGGGCTTTCCCATTGAAAGCCAACCTGAAAGGCTATCTGCAACTGTTCTCCGGCTATGGCCAGAGCTTGATCGACTACAACTATTCGCAGAAATCGATCGGCGCCGGTTTCATGGTCGACCTGTAAGCAAGGCAGTGATATAAAAAAAATGGCGCCGAGGGCGCCATTTTTTATGGGAAACATGTATTTAGCGCCGCCCGCCGCCCAGCACGCGGGCCGGCAACATGACGATGGCGCGCAGCAATTCGAACACGCCTTCCACGCCGATGCCGATCAAGCGCAATGGCAGCAACAGCAGCCAGGCCAGCGGATACAGCACGAGGGCCAGCAAGGCCAGGGGCCAGCACACCAGCAAGAGCAGCAGCCACAGCACAAATCCCAGCATCGCGTTCCCCCCGAATAAAATGTGCGGAGCAAGCCGTGCTTGCCCCGCTACCGTGACGGCACTATAGTCAAGCGCCGCCGGGGCGGCAACGGCCGTGCGATGAACGGCACAATGCGGGGATGAACGGTGCAAAAACGGGAATGAACGGGGGGCTTACTGGCCGACGCAAATCACTTTCGTGATGTACTCATGTGCGTTCGGTTTCTTGCTGCCGGCCCATTTGATGGCCTGGTTGGCCTCTTCGATGGTCAGGATGCTGGCCTTTTCCTTCGACTTGATGAAGGACACGCCTTCAAACACGCCTTCCTTGCTGCGCATTACCTTGGCAAACACGGGCGGCTTGGTCTCGCCATCGCTGATTTTGTTCTGTTGCACGAGGTAACGCTGATCGATCTGTTCCATGATAATAAAGCTGTCCAGTGGGTAAAACACGAAATATACCCTGAATGGACAAACGCCGCAGGACGAAATGCCCGCGGCGTTGCCTTTACATTAATGATACTTACGCGTAGACGGCGTTCTGTCCTACCGGTTGCAAGTTGACATCGTAAATCACCTGCGCGCGGATCGACGCTTCCAGCGAGGGGATCGAGCCGCCCGCGCGGTACTGGAAGCTCACCTGCAACACGTCGCCCGCCTTCACGGCCATCGGCGCCGCCAGCGGCAGACACATGTAGTGGTTCAGCCAGTCGATGGTGGTCGAGCGCTCGGGCACGACGGCCAGGATGTTCTTGGTAACGAAACGCAAGGCGTTCAGGGTGCCGCTGCGCTCGACGACGAACTTGCCGTCGAAACCGAACACGCTGTCCGTTGGCTGGCTGAAGTCGATGATGCTGTAGACGGATGGTGGCGCCAGTTCCTGCACGCCCGGGTGAATGGCCGCGGTTTCCTGAAATTGCACGATGGGCGCGTAAAAGCCCTCGAAGTCGTACTCCTGCTGCATCGGCTGCACGGCCATGATGACGGCTTCAGGCAGGAAGATGGGCAGCGGGCCGCCGAAGCGGGCCAGGTAGCGGCGCTTGAACGATTCGATCACTTCCACCTGCTTTTCGCGCAGCATGCCAACATGGATCATTTCGCAAATGACCACGTCAACGGGCTCGGGCGGCAGGTATTCGAAGGCGTCCGCATGGACGACTTCGACTTTTTCACCATTGGGGTTGAGCGCCAGCATCTTGCGCGCTTCCTTGACCATGTCCGGATTGAATTCCACGCACCACACCTTGTCGGCGCGCGCGGCCGCAAACCACGACAACACGCCGGTGCCGCCGCCCAGTTCCAGCACCTTCATGCCGGGTTTCACGGCGTAATCGATCGCCGACTTGAACCCGTGCATGCGGTTCTGGTCCATCAACATATTGTGATGGTAATGGACGGGGATAAATTGCCCCAGGTAACAACTCTCGATTTCTCGTTCATTCAGCATGTCTGTCCTCTTGGAGTCTGGCTCCGATGGCCGATCGGTTTTGTCATTCCAGAAAGCAGTGATGTCGCACGGGCTGCGCGCGGGGCGGCGACAATACAGCCGGCGCCTGACGGTGGTGTGATGGCCCATGCGACGATCTCCTGATTAATGCGACACGACCATTATCGTTAATCGCCACGGAGAACAAAGGGCTGAGGTGAGAGGCAATTCCATGCCAGTTTCAGCGCTGGCATGGAAAATATTAATACAAAGATTACTTTCTGCCGGCGCGCGCCTTTTGCGCCGCTTCGATGATGGCCACCACGCCCGGCTTGTCGCCGGCCTGGGCGAACTGCGCGGCCGTCCAGCCATGGTCGCTTTTCAGGCTGGCGTCCGCGCCCCAGGACAGCAGCAGTTTGACGGCGCCTTCCTGTCCTTCGCGGGCGGCGAACATCAACGGCGTGACGTTGGCCGGTGCGCGCGCATCGACCACGGCGTCGCGCTCCAGAAAGATCTTCATGATGGGCAAGTCGCCCGCCGAGGCCGCATAGTGCAGCGCCGTCCAGCCGCTCTGGTTGACCTTGGCGCCCTTGGCCAGCAAGGCGTTCACCGCGTCCTGCTTGTGCTTGTAGGCCGCCATCATCAGCGCCGTGTTGCCATTGGCCGAGCGCGCTTCGATGTCGATGCCGGGCGTGTCGAGCAGCAGCTTGAACACTTTGTCCGCATCGTCGCGCAGGGCCAGCACGAGCGGTATGTCGCCCCGCTGCGTATCAGGCTGGTTCGGGTTCATGCCCTCAAGCAGCATGCTGCGCACGCCGCTGGCGTTGTTGACGGACACGGCGCGGAAAAAGCTGTCCGGATCCGGCGCCGCCTGGCTGGCAGTCGCCCAGCACAAGAGCATCGCCGCAGCGAGTTTTTTCATCATGGCTAACCTTAAGAAGTTACGGCAACTGATTGAATAACTTGAAGAAATTATCCGTCGTCTGCTGCGCCACCTGGGCCAGCGGGATGCCTTTCAGGGTCGACAGGTATTCCGCCACGTGGGCCACATAGCCCGGTTCGTTCATGCGGCCGCGGAACGGCACGGGCGCCAGATACGGCGAATCCGTCTCGATCAGGATGCGCTCAAGCGGCACTTCCAGGGCCACGGCCTGCAAATCCTTGGCGCTCTTGAACGTGACGATGCCGGAAAAGGAAATGTAGAAACCCATGTCGATGGCGGCGCGCGCCACTTCCAGCGATTCCGTAAAGCAATGCATGACGCCGGCCACGCCGCCGTCGGCCACGCCCGCGCCCTCTTCGCGCATGATGCGGATGGTGTCTTCGCTGGCCGCTCTTGTGTGAATAATCAAGGGTTTACGGGTGATTCTTGAAGCCTTGATGTGCGTGCGAAAACGTTCGCGCTGCCATTCGAGGTCGCCCGTCAGGCGGAAATAGTCGAGGCCCGTCTCGCCGATGGCGATGATCTTCGGGTGGTCGGCCAGCCGCACCAGGTCTTCCACGGACGGTTCAGGCGTATCTTCGTAGTCGGGATGCACGCCGACGGAGGCGAAAATGTGCGGATACTGCTCGGCCAGGGCCAGCACCTGCGGGAAGTCCGGCAAGTCGACGGACACGCACAGCGCGTGCGTCACCTTGTTCTCGGCCATCTTGGCGAGGATCTCGGGCATGCGAGCAGCCAGCTCGGGGAAATTGATATGGCAATGGGAATCGATATACATAGGGCGGGATTGTACCGGAGCGGGCAAAAACTGGCAGGGGAAGCGCTGGGGCGCGCCCCTGCCGCGGCGGCTTACAGCTGCGAGGCCGGGTGTTCCGCCAGCGGAACGAAGTTGCCGGTCGACTCGTCGAGCGCATCGAGGGAACCGTTCTCGATGTCGTACACCCAGCCGTGCAGGGTCAGCCGGTTCTGCGCCATGGCCAGCGCCACCGAAGGATGGGTGCGCAGGTTATTCAGTTGCGCCACCACGTTGGCGCGCACCATGCCGTCGATGCGCGACTGTTCCGTCGGATGCTCGACCGACTCGTTGATCATGCGCGCCGCATCGGCATGGTGCAGCCAGCTGCGCACGGCCGGCATGTGATCGAGGCAGGCGCAGGTGGCGATCGCCTTCATCGCGCCGCAGTCGGAATGGCCGCAAATGACGATATCGCTCACGTTCAGGGCCGACACGGCAAATTCCACCGTGGCGCTGACGCCGCCCGGTTCCGGGCCATACGAGGGCACGATGTTGCCCGCGTTGCGGATCACGAAGAGTTCGCCTGGCTCGCGCTGCGTCACCAGCTCTGGCACCATGCGGCTGTCCGAGCAGGAAATGAACAGGGCCTTCGGGGTTTGTCCCGTGGCCAGGGTCTTGAACAATTCGCGGCGCGCAGGGAAAACCTCTTTTTGGAAGCGTAGAAATCCAGCAATAATGTCGCGCATAAATAAATAGAATGGTTGGCAGAGCCGATATTATCGCTGATCCGGCGCCTGACCGGTCTATTGTCCCTCGGGCGGCTGCCACAGCTCCACCTTGTTGCCCTCGGGATCGATGACCCAGCCGAACTGGCCGTATTCCGAGTCCGGCGCCTTCTCCAGCACGGTGCAGCCCTCGTCGCGCAAGGCTTGCAGCAGCGCGTCGAGGTCGTCGACCCGGTAATTGACCATGAAGGCAGCCTTGCCGGGCGCGAACTGCTCGCTGTCCGCTGATGCCACGGACCAGATGGTGGTGCCGCCCGTGGGCTGGCCTTCGGCATCCGTCCAGCTGAAGGCGGCCCCGCCCCATGGCTGCACGTCCAGGCCCAGGTGGCGCTGGTACCAGGCGCGCAGCGCGGCCGGGTCTTGCGCGTGGAAAAAGATGCCGCCAATGCCAGTGACCCGTTTCATGCACGCCTCCGTTGCTGTCCAGTGCCTTGACTGTAACACCGGGTTCAGAACGTGGCAAACGGACATGGCGCGCTAGGCAAAAAAGTTATCAAGATGTATAGTGAGCGGCCGGTGCGCAGCCATGGGGTTGCGCGCGGAAACGTGGAGAGTGTTCATGCTGAAAGTTGCCAGCCCTTTGATACTGCTGGCCTGCCTGGCCCTGACGACGCCTGTGCATGCGCAAGTACAGGAGCAGAACAAGCGCGACATACCCAAGGCCATCCCCGAGGCGGGCTTGTGCGCACCCATGTGCGCGTCCGCACGCCAGGATTGCCGCGCGCAAGCGCAAGGCGCCACGGAAAACGACACCAGCCCCATCTTGTCGATGAAGCCCGGCAGCAATCCCTACGCGGCCGCGAGCCGGGAAACGGGGCCACAGTCGCAACAGCTGCAACCGACGCAAGCCCAGGCCTTCCGCGCCCGGCGCGCCGAACGCCAGCAAGCGTGCGAAGTGCAATACCGCAGCTGCACGCGCGCCTGCGGCTGAGTTCCAAGCGCGCCAAGCACCAAACAATCTGGATGAACTTGGCAATGCAAGTGCTTGATTCTATTGGCAGCTTGATGCGTAGTCGAGCAGCATGTCTTCCAGAAACAGCTTGGGCGACAAAGGATGCTCGGCGATCGCCCGGCGCTCGTTGGCGGCCTTGATGACGGCCATCAAACGGCTGACGTTGATGCGCCCGGCCAGCGCTTCCAGCTCGCGCCGGTGGCGCGGGTAGTAGCGTATGGTGCCCGACAACTTGACGGAAAACACGTCGTACAGCCAGCGCTGCAGCGATGCCACCAGCGGTGCCAGCGGGGCCTTCTGCAATTTGTCCGCCGCCTTCAACGCCGCTTCCACGCCGGGATTGGCCAGCACTTGCAGCAATTGTTCCGTTTCTTCGCGGCCACCCGATTCGGACTGGGCCAGCGCGGCCAGCGGCGCGCCGCCCTGCTCGCGCAGCCAGCTGTCCGCATCGTTCAAGCCCTGGACCTTGAGCCAGGCCAGGGCCTGCTCGTGGCTGGGCATCGGCAAGGCAAATTTCCTGCAGCGCGACAAGATCGTCGGCAGCAATCGGTCCAGGCTGTTCGAAGCCAGCAGGAACACGGTGCCGGGCGGCGGCTCTTCCAGTGTTTTCAGCAAGGCGTTCGAGGCGGGCGTGTTGAGCGCCTCGGCCGGGTACAGCACCACCACGCGCAAGCCTTGCCGGTGCGTGGAAATGTTCATGAAGTCGGCCAGGTTGCGGATCTGCTCGATCTTGATGTCTTTCGACGGCGTCTTGGTCTTGGCGCTTTTCTTCGCGCCCTCGCCCTCTTCGCCGTCGTCGGCCACGTCATCTTCCAGCGCTTCCGGACGCACGCGGCGGTAATCGGGATGGTTGCCCTGGCTAAACCAGCCGCACGAGGCGCAGGTGCCGCAGGCATGGCCGTCGGCGCGCACGTCTTCGCACAGCAAGGCTTGCGCGAAATGCTCGATGAAGTCGGCCTTGCCGATGCCTTGCGCGCCATGGAACAAAATGGCGTGCGGCATGCGCGGGCGCAAGGCTTGCAATTGCTGCCAGGCGTCCTGCTGCCACGGATAGAGAGAACTGATCATATTATTCTTTGCCAATCAACGTGTTGCAACACTTTGTTCAAGTAATGCATCAAGCAGTTTTGCCAGTTGCACTTGAATATCGGCAATGCTTTGCGTGGAATCGATGATGCGGAAGCGCTGCGGGAACTCAGCCGCGCGGCGCAGGTATTCGTTGCGCGTGGCGGCAAAGAAATCGGCCTGCTCCTGCTCGAATTTATCCAGGGCGCGCGTGGCGTCGAGGCGGGCACGGGCCACGGCCAGCGGCACGTCGAACAGGAAAGTGATGTCCGGCTGCAGGTGCGGGTGCACCCATGCTTCCAGCTGCTCCATCTTGCGCAAGTCCATGCCCCGCCCGCCGCCCTGGTAGGCGAAGCTGGCATCGGTAAAGCGGTCGGAAATGACCCACTCGCCCCGCGCCAAAGCGGGCGCGATGACTTGCGCGATGTGTTCGCGGCGGCTGGCGAACATCAGCAAGGCTTCCGTTTCCAGGTGCATTTTTTCATGCAGCAGCAGTTCGCGCAGCTTTTCGCCCAGGCTGGTGCCGCCCGGTTCGCGCGACGATACGAGGCTGACGCCCCGCTGCCGCAGGTAGTCGGCGACAAAACCGATATGCGTCGACTTGCCCGCGCCATCGATGCCTTCGAAGGTGATGAAGCGGGGTTGATAGTGTTGTGTCATGAAACTCTTGATCTGATAATGATATTAGCGCTGGTACTGGTTCACGGCGCGGTTATGGTCGGGCAAGTTGGCCGAGAACTGGCTGGTGCCGTCGCCGCGCGCGACGAAATACAGCGCCTGCGTGCGGGCCGGCGCCAGCGCCGCCGTCAGCGATTGTGCGCCAGCGAGGGCGATCGGCGTGGGCGGCAAGCCGCCGCGCGTGTAGGTATTGTACGGGGTGTCCGCTTCCAGGTCGCGTTTGCGGATCTTGCCCTGGTAGTTATCGCCCATGCCATAGATCACGGTCGGGTCCGTCTGCAGCAGCATGCCCGTCTTCAGGCGGTTGACGAAGACGCCGGCGATCATGGCCCGTTCGGACTTTTGCCCCGTTTCCTTTTCCACGATCGACGCCATGATCAGCGCCTCATACGGGTTTTTATATGGCAAGGCCGGATCGCGCTTGTCCCACGCTTCGGACAGGCGACCGATCATGGCCGTGTGCGCCTGCTTGAAAATCTGCATTTCGCTGGCGCCCTTGGCGAACAGATAGGTATCCGGGAAGAACAAGCCTTCCGGCAGCACAAACTCGGGGCTGATTTTCGCCATCAGCTCCTTGTCGGACAAGCCCACGGTATCGTGCTTGAGGCCAGGGTGGCTGGCCATGGCCATGCGCATCTGCCTGAAGGTCCAACCTTCGATGATGGTCAGCGATTCTTGCGCGAACTCACCGCGTGCCAGCTGCGTGATCAGACGCTGTGGCGTCGTGCCCGGTTTCAGCTCGTAGGAACCGGCCTTGATCTTCGACGTCTTGCCTTCGACGCGCGCCAGCAGGTTGAACAGGATGGGCACGATGGGCACGCCCGCGTCCGCGATCTGCTGGCCGGCCGCATGCGCGCCACTGCCCGGCGTGATCGTAAACGGGATCGCGTCGCCTTCCGTGGTGATGGGCTGCTGCGCCCAATACACAAAAGTACCACCGACGCCGATGGCGGCGATGACCGAACTGACTACAAGTTTTTTAAAGAAAGCCATTGTTCCGATTCTTGTGATGCGCTCGCTGGCGGGCAGCGCGCGCTTGTTATGATCGTTCATTTGTGAAGCAAGTGCGCGCAAAGCGGCGCCAACACTGGCAATCTTGCCGCTGCCGACGCGATCTGCGCGACATCACTATAATGAACCCGTAATGATAATGCTTAATCGCTGATCTAATGGAAATTATGAATAACTGGAATCAATTTTTAACTGCACAAGGCGCCCGCCCCGCTGCCATCGATGGCGCGCCTGACGGCACCGCGAACGCTCCTATTGCCGATTTTGGCCAGTCCCTGACAGTGTCCCAGCTACAAGAAGGTTTTGTCGCGGCCATCACGGACCAGGGTTTGATCGGCCTGAACGGCGACGAGGCAGCCAGTTTCCTGCACGGCCAGCTGACCAACGACGTGGAACACCTGAACCAGGAGCAAGTGCGCCTGGCCGGCTACTGCACGCCGAAAGGCCGCCTGCTGGCCAGTTTCCTGATGTGGCGCAACGCCACCACCATTTATCTGCAATTGCCGCGCGCCATACAGCCGGCCATCCAGAAGCGTTTACAAATGTTCGTGCTGCGCGCCAAGGCCAAGCTGCACGATGCATCGTTTGATGAAGCGAACCAGGTCGTCCTGGGCCTTGGCGGCCAACGGGCCAGCGCGGCCCTGTCCGCCTGGTTCCCCGTCCTGCCCGCCACGCCGTTCAACAAGGTGGACCATGCGCTGGGCACCCTGCTGCGCGTGGCCGATGTGTTTGGCAGCGCCCGCTATGAATGGCTGACGTCCGCCGCCACGGCGCGCGACGTGTGGCCACAGCTGGCGGAAAAACTCGCCAAGGGCGGCAATGACGCCTGGCAATTGTCCGAGATCCACGCGGGCATCCCGCAGATCACGGCCGCCACGCAAGAGCAATTCGTGCCGCAAATGGTCAATTTTGAACTGCTGGGCGGCGTCAATTTCAAGAAAGGCTGCTATCCGGGCCAGGAAATCGTCGCGCGCAGCCAGTACCTGGGCAAGCTCAAGCGCCGCACCACCCTCGTCAGCATCGCTGACGCAGCGGCAGTAGCCGGCGGCGAACTGTTCGCCGTCAGCGACCCCGAGCAACCTTGCGGCATGCTCGTCAACGCCGCGCCCAACGGTGACGGCGGCATCGATGCCCTCGTTGAAATGAAGCTGGGGGCGATAGCGGAAGGTTCAAGCGCCGCCGGGGCCGTGCGCTACGGTTCGGCCCAGGGCGCCGCCGTGCAATTCCTGCCCATGCCTTATGTGCTCGACGCACTCGATTTGTGAGAATGACATGAAAGATTTGTACATTTACTATCAGGTAAAGGAAGAGCACGCCCAGGCGCTGGAAGCCAGGGTGCGTGCCTTGCAGGCGAAACTGGCGGCCGCCTCCGGCGTGGCGCCACAGCTAAAGCGCCGCCCGGAAGCCAAAGATGGCTTGCAGACGTGGATGGAAATCTACCCCGTCGTCGGCGAAGGTTTTGCCGAACTGCTGGCCGCTGCCGCCGACGAGGCGCTCTTGCTGTCATTGACGGCCGGCGCGCGGCATACGGAAGTGTTCATGGATTTGCCCCCATGTGCCTGATCGTTTTTGCCTGGAAAGTCAATCCGCACATCCCGCTGATTGCCGCCGCCAACCGCGACGAATTCTATGAACGCGCCAGCGCCCCCGCCGGCGTCTGGCCCGAGCACCCGCAAGTGTATGCGGGCCGCGACCTGCAGGCGGGCGGCAGCTGGATGGGCATCACGCAGGCCGGCAGCGGCAGCTCGCGCTTTGCCGCCATCACGAATATCCGCAGCCCGCAAGACCGCAACCCGGACGCCCCCTCGCGCGGCGCCCTGGTGGCCGACTATCTGGCCGGCGACATGTCGCCGCAAGACTACATCGCGCAAATCCGTCCCGGATGCAAAGCCTACAACGGTTTTAACCTGGTGCTGGGCGACGCCACTACCCTGATCTGGTTTTCCAACCGCGGCGATGGCGATGCGCGCAATGGCCAGCCTCTGGAACCGGGCATCTACGGCCTGTCGAACGCCCTGCTGGACGCGCCGTGGCCGAAAGTCTTGAAGACCAAGGCCCAGTTCGCCAGCTTGCTGTGCCAGGGCGCACCCGACGACGCCTACTTCGACATGCTGGCCGACACCACGCGCGCACCGGACTTCCGCTTGCCCGACACGGGCGTGCCGCTCGACCTCGAGCGCGTGCTGTCCGCCGTCTGCATCGAAACGCCGGGCTACGGCACGCGCACCTCCACCGTCATCAAACTGTTCGCGGACTCGCCCGGCGAATTGCATGAGCTGGTGATCCAGTAGGTCGGGTAGGTCGGGTTAGCGCGCAGCGCGTAACCCGACAACACCACCACACTCAACCGGCATCACCGCCCTCCCCGATGTCGGATTACGCGCGCCTCTGGCGCGCTAATCCGACCTACGCACGCTTCCCCTTGTCTTCATCGAAAAGCCCCTCGGCATGCTTCCGCACAAAAAAGAAAGCGCTTGCGCAAGCGCTTTCTTTTGTTTACGATAGATTCAAACGCGGCGACACAGCCGCACACTATCGCAGCACACAATAAGAATAAAACCATCAGGAGACACCATGGCCACCATGGAAGATGTAGCGCGGGCGGCGGACGTATCGCTGTCGACCGTCTCGCACGTACTCAACGGCACCCGCAAGGTCAGCCCGAAAACCGTCGCCGCCGTCAACGCGGCCATGCAGCAGATCGGCTATGTGCCGAACATGCTGGCGCGCGCGCTGGCCGGCTCGTCGTCGGGCACCATCGGCGTGGCCATTTCCGCCTTCACCAATCATTACTTCAGCGAAACCGTGCGCGCCATCGAGGCCGCCTGCACGCGCCACGGCTTGATGATGCTGTTTTCCGATACGCATGACGATCCCGAGCAGGAACTCAAGGTGGTGCAGAACTTGCACCAGCGCCGTGTCGACGGCATCGTGCTGGCACCGTCCGGCGATCCGCACAACCGCGCCCTCGCCTATTTAAACAGCAACAAGATCGCTTCCGTGCTGGTCGACCGCATGTCGCCGCAACCGTTCGACCAGGTGGGCGTGGAAAACATCGAGGCGACGGCCGAACTGGTCAGCCACTTGATCACGACCCACCGCCACCGCCGCATCGGCTTCATCGCGGGGGCGCCCGGCCTGTCCACGACGCACGAGCGTATCGACGGCTACCGCCTGGCCTTGCAGCGCGCCAATATCGTTTTTGACCCCGAACTGCTGCGTTCGGGCGACTCCAACCTGGAACGCAGCGGCGCGGCCACGCGCGAACTGCTGGCCCTGCCTGCTGGACAACGCCCGACGGCCATCGTAGCCGGCAACAACCTGATGACCATCGGCACCATGCACGCCTTGCGCGACGCGCACATTGCTGTACCGCAAGACGTCGCGCTGGCCGGCTTCGATGATTTCGACTGGGCCGATTACTTCAGCCCCCGCCTGACCGTGATGGCCCAGCCGCTCGAAGAGCTGGGCGCCATGGCCGTCGACCTGTTAATCGACCGTATCGCCAATCCGGGCCGCGCCCAGCACGTGCAGCGTTTGTCGCCAACCTTGCGCGTACGCAACTCCTGCGGCTGCCCCTGACTTTTACAGCAAACCCATATGCATCCAGCGATTTCCCTCGGTATCGACCTCGGTACCTCCGAACTGAAAACCGTGTTGATGGACAGCACTGGCGCCGTGCGCGGCCAGGCGTCCGTACGCATCGACACCAGCCGCCCGCAGCCGGGCTGGTCCGAACAGGCGCCGCAGGACTGGTGGGCCGCCTGCGTCAACGCGCTGGGCCAGCTGCGCGCCGGCTGGCCGCAGGACTATGCGCAGATCGCCTGCATCGGCCTGTCGGGCCAGATGCATGGCGCCGTGCTGCTCGATGCCAACGACAACGTGATCCGTCCCGCCATCCTGTGGAACGACGCGCGCGCCGAAGCCGAGGCGGCGACCCTGGCGCGCGACTATCCCGCCTACGCGGACGTGACGGGCAGCCTGCCCATGGCGGGCCTGACGGCGCCAAAACTGCTGTGGCTGCAAAAGCATGAGCCTGACGCGTTTGCCGCCATCGCCTGCCTGCTGTCGCCGAAAGACTATCTGCGCCTGCGCTTGACAGGGATCAAACTGACGGACATGTCCGACGCGGCCGGCACCCTGTGGCTGGACGAGGCCAAGCGCGCCTGGTTCGCCCCCATGCTGGCCGCCTGCGGCCTGGCACTGGAACAGATGCCGGCGCTGGCCGAAGGCGACGCCGCCACGGGCACCGTGCTGGCCGCCATCGCCGACCA
Organism: Janthinobacterium sp. PAMC25594; assembly: GCF_019443505.1. Classification (NCBI taxonomy): domain Bacteria; kingdom Pseudomonadati; phylum Pseudomonadota; class Betaproteobacteria; order Burkholderiales; family Oxalobacteraceae; genus Janthinobacterium; species Janthinobacterium sp. PAMC25594. The sequence goes on along the minus strand of NZ_CP080377.1, from coordinate 413,952 downwards.
GCTGGGCTTGTCCATGGACGTGGTGGTGGCCGGTGGCGGCGGCGACAACCCCGTCTCGGCCGTGGGTATCGGCGCCGTCAACGGCGGCGACAGTTTTATTTCGCTGGGCACCAGCGCCGCCATCGTTTCCGTCACCGAAGCGCCTTTGGGCAACCCGGCTGGCGGCGTGCACAGCTTTTGCCACGCCCTGCCCAGGCGCTGGTATGCGATGGGCGCCATCCTGTCCGGCGCCAGCTGTCTGCGCTGGGCGACCAGCGTGCTGGGCAAGCCCGACGAGGCAGCCCTGCTCGCGCTGGTGGAAGCGGGCTTGCCGCTCGATGCCCCCATCGCGCCGTCGGCACCCCTGTTCCTGCCGTATCTGTCGGGCGAACGCACGCCGCATAACGACCCGCAAGTGCGCGGCGCCTTCTTGCAACTGGGCCACGACAGCACGCCGGCGCAGCTCGGCTACGCCGTGCTCGAAGGCGTGGCCTTTGCCTTGCGCGACGCCATGGCGGCCGTCACCTCGACCGGTGCCGTGGTTCCCCACTGCATGCTGGTGGGCGGCGGCGCGCGCAGCCAGTACTGGGCGCAGCTGCTGGCCAATGTGCTGGGGCGCGACATGCGCACCCTGCACAACAGCGAACTGTCGGCCAGCCTCGGTGCGGCCAAGCTGGGCTTTGCCGCCATCGGTGACGCCAGCCTGCTGACGCAGGGCTTGCCCATCAAAAACACTTTCCTGCCCGATACCGCGCACAGCGCAGCCTTGAGCATCCGCTACGGCCGCTACCGTAGCCTGTTTCCAGCCGTGCAAGCTCTGCACCAACTCAGTGATAAGGAATAGCAATGAATCAGCTGCAACAATTGAAGCAACACAGCACCGTCGTCGCCGACACGGGCGATTTCCTGCAACTGGCCCGTTTCGCCCCGCAAGACGCCACCACCAATCCGTCGTTGATCTTGAAAGCCGTGCTGCAGCCCGATTACGCGCCCTTGCTGGAAAGCACAGTTGCCGCGCATAAAAACGCTGCGCTCGACGATATCGTCGATGCAGTGCTGGTGCGTTTCGGCCTGGAAATTTTGAAAGTCGTGCCGGGCCGCGTGTCGACGGAAGTCGATGCCCGCCTGAGCTTTGACCGCGACGCCACCGTCGCCCGGGCGCGCCGCCTGATCGCCCTGTACGAGCAGGCTGGCGTAAAACGCGAGCGCGTGCTGATCAAGGTCGCCGCCACCTGGGAAGGCATCCAGGCGGCGCGCGAACTGGAAAAAGACGGCATTTTTTGCAACCTGACCCTGCTGTTCGCGTTTTGCCAGGCCGTCGCCTGCGCCGATGCCAAAGTACGGCTGATTTCGCCATTCGTGGGCCGTATCTACGACTGGCATAAAAAATCGCTGGGCGCGGCATGGGACGAAGCGGCGCGCAGCCTGTCCAACGATCCAGGCGTGCAATCGGTCACGCGCATCTTTAATTACTACAAGCAACATGGCATCGCCACGCAAGTGATGGGCGCCAGCTTCCGCAACGTGGGGCAGATCACGGCCTTGTCCGGCTGCGACTTGCTGACCATCAGCCCGGACTTGCTGGCCAAGCTGGAAGCGTCCAACGCACCGTTCGAGCGCGCGCTGGGCAGCGACCTGGGCGCGGCGCAGCCGGCCATCACGTATGACGAGGCCGCTTTCCGCTACGCCCTGAACGACGATGCGATGGCCACCGAAAAGCTGGCCGAAGGCATCCGCGGCTTTGCCGTCGATGCGGGCAAGCTCGACGCCATGATCGAAAAGTTAAGAAATTAATAGTTTTTCACCCGTAGCACCGTTTGTTTTTACAATAAAAACCCTTGGAGATCCTCATGAAAAAAGTCATTACCGCCACCCTGCTGCTGTCCGCCGCCTGCGGCGCCTTTGCCGCCGACAAACCGCTGAAATCGATCGGCGTGAGCGTCGGCGACCTGGCCAACCCGTTTTTCGTGGCGATCGGCCGCGGCGCGGAAGAAAGCGCGAAAAAACTGGGCGGCCCGGGCGTGAAAGTCACCACTGTTTCCAGCAAGTATGACCTGAACACCCAGGTGGACCAGATCGAGAACTTCATCGCCAACAAGACCGACATCATCATCCTGAACGCCGTCGATTCCAAGGGCATCGCCCCGGCCATCAAGAAAGCGCGCAATGCGGGCGTGGTCGTGATCGCCGTCGACGTGGGCGCCGTGGGCGCCTCGGCCACCGTGATGTCCGACAACACCATGGCAGGAGACGTGTCGTGCGCCTACCTGGCCAAGCAGATCGGCGGCAAGGGCAATGTGGTGATCCTCAACGGCCCACCGGTCACGTCCGTGATCGACCGCGTCAATGGCTGCAAGAAAACCCTGGCCGCGTTCAAGGATATCAAGATCCTGTCCGACAACCAGAACGCGGGCGGCAGCCGCGACGGCGGCATGACCGTGATGTCGAACTTGCTGACGGCCTATCCGAAGATCGACGCCGTGTTCGCCATCAATGACCCGACCGGCATCGGCGCCGAACTGGCGATCAAGCAATCGAAGCGCACGGACGTGAAACTGATCACGGCCGTCGATGGCGCGCCAGACGGCCAGAACGCCCTGAAAAACAAGGCCGGCCTGTTTGCCGCCACCTCGGCGCAAAACCCGTACCGCATGGCCACCGATGCCGTGCAGATGGGCTACGACATCATGAACGGCCGTACGCCGAAGCAGACCATGGTGCTGTTGCCGACCCCGGCCATCACCAAGGAAAACGTCGCCACCTACACGGGCTGGGTAAAGAACTGATCTGCCTGACCTGAACCACGTGGCGCCGCCGGCCAGTTGGCGGGCGGCGCCAGTTTCACCAGCAAGGAAGGACAGTCATGAGCGACGATATTATTTTTGAAATGCGCGGCATCGAGAAGCGCTTTGGCGCCACGCGCGCGCTGCGCGGCGTGCACCTGACGGTGCGCAGCGGCGAAATCCATGCCGTGATGGGCGAGAATGGCGCCGGCAAGAGCACCCTGATGAAAATCCTCTCGGGCGTGTACACCCCCGACGCGGGCGAGATCATCCTCGACGGCAAGCCAATTCGCATCCGCAACCCGGGCGAGGCCCGCGCGCTGGGCATCAACCTGATTTACCAGGAACTCAGCGTGGCCAAGAACATGACGGTGGCGCAGAACGTCTTCATGGGCAGCGAACCGCAAGGCCCGTTCTGGACCGTCAAGGGCGGCGAAATGCGCGCGCGCACCAACGCCATCCTGGCCGACCTCGGTTCCCGCTTCGACGCGGACACCATGGTGTCCACCCTGTCGATCGCCGAGCAGCAGCAGGTGGAAATCGCCCGCGCCCTCGTGCACGAAAGCCGCATCCTGATCATGGACGAGCCGAATGCCACCCTGTCCGACCGGGAAACAGAACAATTGTTCCGCATTATCGAAGAGCAGCGCGACAAGGGCCTGGCCGTGCTGTACATCAGCCACCGTATGGCCGAAGTGGAGCGTTTGGCGCGCCGCATCACGGTGCTGCGCGACGGCGCCTATGTGGGCGAACTGGGCAAGGATGAGCTGGATCAAAAGAAAGTCGTGCAAATGATGGTGGGCCGCCCCGCCGACGACTTTTATGCGCACCAGCGCCGCACGACGCGCGGCGCCGAGCGCCTGCGCGTGGAAAACGTGGGCGGCGGCAAGGTCAAGCCCGCCTCGTTCAGCCTGCATGCGGGCGAAGTGACGGGTCTTGCCGGCCTCGTCGGCGCGGGCCGCACGGAACTGGCGCGGCTGATCTTTGGCGCCGACAAGAAGCAATCGGGGCAAGTGTGGCTCGACGGCCAGGAAGTGCACATCAAGCAACCGCTGGCGGCCATCCGCCACGGCATCGGCTATTTGCCGGAAGACCGCAAGAGCCTGGGCTTGTTCATGCAACTGTCGGCCATGGAAAACATGTCGATGAATATCCTGTCCAGGCACTCGACGGCGGGCGTGGTCAACCGTGGCGCCCTGACCCAGCTCACGCGCGAGGCGATTGCCAATCTGAACGTCAAGGTCTCGGGGCCAGAAGGCATCGTGGGGGGATTGTCCGGCGGCAACCAGCAGAAAGTCTTGCTGGCACGCTGGCTGGCCATTGCACCGAAAGTGTTGATCCTCGACGAACCGACGCGCGGCGTGGACGTGGGCGCGAAGAGCGAAATCTACAAGATCATCCACCAGCTGGCGGACGCGGGCACGGCCGTGCTGTGCATTTCCAGCGAACTGGCCGAACTGGTCGGCATTTGCGACCGCGTGATGGTGATGTGCGAAGGACGCCTGACGGGCGAAGTGACGGGCGACGACATTACGCAGGAAAACATCCTCGCTTACGCCACGCAGCTGGAAGCGGCATAAGAATACGCATTAGCATAATCATTCAGGAGATAGACCATGACAACGAGTACCACCCGCGGCGCCGCGCGCGCCGGCGAACCCTTCAATGCCTCGAACCTGATGCGCCGCCTGGGCATGCTGCCCGTGCTGGTGGTGCTGTACCTGGCCATGTATGGCCTGACCGTGTATTTCTCGGCCGACGGCACGTCGACCTTCATGACCAGCAACAACACCATGAACATCTTCCGCCAGGTGTCGATCAATATCGTGCTGGCCTCGGGCATGACGTTCGTCATTTTGACCAGCGGCATTGACCTGTCCGTCGGCTCCGTGCTGGCCGTCTCGGCCGTGGCAGGCATGCTGATGTCCTTGTCGGCCCAGTTCGCCGGCTTCTCGATTCCCACCTTCCTGATCGTCGGCCTGCTGCTGGGTGCGCTCAATGGCGTGCTGGTGGCCCTCGTCGGCCTGAACCCGTTCGTTGTGACCCTGGGCACCATGACGGCCCTGCGCGGCGCGGCCTATTTGCTGGCGGACGGCACCAGCGTGCTGAACACGGAAATCCCCAGCTTCGAATGGATGGGCAACGGCAGCTTTTTGGCCATTCCCTGGCTGATCTGGCTGGCGGCCGCCGTCGTCGTGCTGACGTGGTTTATCCTGCGCAAGACGACCCTGGGCCTGCATATCTACGCCGTCGGCGGCAATATCCAGGCGGCACGTTTGACGGGCATCAAGGTCGGCCTCGTGCTGATGTTTGTCTACACCATCAGCGGCCTGTTCGCTGGCCTGGGCGGCGCCATGTCGGCCAGCCGTTTGTATGCGGCCAACGGCAACTGGGGTACGGGCTATGAGCTGGATGCCATCGCGGCCGTCGTACTGGGTGGCACGAGCCTGATGGGCGGCGTGGGTTCCGTCTGGGGTACCGTCATCGGCGCCCTGATCATCGGCGTGATGAACAATGGCTTGACGATCCTGGGACTGTCGTCGTTCTGGCAGTATGTGGCCAAGGGTGTCGTGATCGTGCTGGCGGTGATTCTCGACAAATGGCGTCAGTCGCACGCGCAGAACTGATGGTGCTGGTGGTGTCGGGTTACGCGCTGCGCGCTAACCCGACCTACAAGCTTAACCCATGAACTGCCGGGGTCGGACCCTGTAGGGTCCGACCCCGGTCCTTGTTCCTGGGTTAACGTTTAAAACACCAGCCGCATCTCCACATGCGCAATCCCCGCCTCTTCGAATACCTCCCCGGCTTGCACGAAACCGTGGCGCGCATAGAATGGCGCGGCCACGGTTTGCGCGTTCAGCACCACCGCCTGATCTCCCCGTTCGCGCGCCTTGTCCATCAGCAAGGTCAGGATGGCGCCGCCCACGCCCGTGCCGCGACCCGGCTGGCGCACGGCCATGCGGCCGATATGGCCGTCCGGCAGTAAGCGGCCCGTGCCGATGGCCTTGCCGGCGTCGTCATAGGCGACGGCGTGCAGGCAGACGGCGTCCATGTCGTCGAGTTCGATCTCGGCCGGCACTTTCTGTTCATCGACGAAAACTTCAAAACGGATGGCGGTGGCGTCAGGGCCCAGGGTGGCCCAGTCGCCGAGGCGGATGGTGTGCTTGGTCATGGTAGCGAGTAATAAGAGACGGGCCGTGATTGTCGCACGGCCCGCCTTTCCTCGGCGAGATCAGCCGAGCTTGACCAGTTGCTTGCCGAAGTTGCGCCCTTTCAACAGGCCGATGAACGCTTCCGGTGCGCTGGCCAGGCCGTCGGCCACGGATTCGCGGAATTTCAGCTTGCCCGTCGCCACCAGGGTACCCAGTTCCGCCAGTCCCTGCGGCCAGAATTCCGGCTGTTCCGAAACGATGAAGCCGCGCACGGTGAGGCGGTTGGTGAGGATGAAGCGGGCATTGTCGAGCGGCGTCGGCTCGCCGTTGTAGCCGGCGATCCAGCCGCACACGGCGATTCGGCCAAACGCGTTGGTGCGCGCCAGGGCCGCATCGAACACGGCACCGCCCACGTTTTCAAAGATGGCGTCGATACCGTCCGGCGTGGCCGCTTCCAGGTCGGCCGCCAGATTGCCCGCCTTGTAGTCGACGCAGGCATCGAAGCCCAGTTCATTCACCACATAGGCGCATTTTTCCGCGCCGCCGGCGATGCCGACCACGCGACAACCTTTCAGTTTCGCCAGTTGGCCCACGACGCTGCCCACGGCGCCGCTGGCGGCCGATACGACCACGGTTTCGCCCGCTTTCGGCGCCATGATCTGGTTCAAGCCATACCAGGACGTCATGCCGGGCATGCCGACGGCACCAAGGTAGGCGGAGGCGGGAATATGCGTCGTGTCGACCTTGCGCAGCATGGTGCCATCCGATACGGCCACTTCCGTCCAGCCCAAGGTCCCCACGACGGTGTCGCCCACGGCGAACTTCGGATGCTTCGATTCCAGCACCACGCCCACCGTGCCGCCGATCATGGTTTCATCGAGTGCCTGCGGCGCCGCATAGCTTTTATTCGCGCTCATGCGCCCGCGCATGTAGGGATCGAGCGACAGGTACTGGTTGCGCACCAGCAATTGCCCATCCGTGATGGCGGGAATGTCTTTGGTTTCCAGGCGAAAGTTATCTGGCTGCACTTCGGCCGTGGGGCGCGAGGCGAGGACGATGCGTTGGTAGGTGGTCATGAAGGCTCCTGTCAATAAAGTTGATGGCTAACATTGATATTCACGACACCGAACAAAACCGTAGCGAGCGGAAGGGAGAGGTGGCCGAGAAGCGCAACCGTACTCTAGTACGGTGAGCATCGCAGGCCGCCTATGCCGACGCGCAGTAGGTTTAGTTCGGTGTCACTACACTTCGTAATCCATGCACTGCCGCGCTTCACGTACAGCCCCAAAAAACGGCTTGATTTTCACGTGTTCGGGATGGTTCTGGTAGGCGTCGAGCGCTGCGCGGCTGGCGAACTCGCTGTACAGGACGATGTCGTAGGTCGCTTCCAGGCCCGGCTGGGCCACGGCCGCCTCGAATTTCAATATGCCGGGCACCAGGTCAGAACAGGAATCGAGCAGGGCTTTCAGTTTCAGGGCATTCGTGGCGCGGTCGGCGCCTTCGGCGTGGTCTTTGAGTTTCCAGAAAACGATGTGCTTGATCATGGTGGCAGGCGGCTTGTTTATGAATGAACCATTACTGTAACCGCTATCGGCGCGCCTTGCAGAAAGTGAGCAGCAAAAGAAAACGGGCGGCACTCAGGCCGCCCGCAGACTGGCTGTCAAGCAAACATCACAGCACTTCGAACAGGCCGGCCGCGCCCTGGCCGCCGCCGATGCACATGGTCACCACCACGTATTTGACGCCACGGCGCTTGCCTTCGATCAAGGCGTGGCCCGTCAGGCGCGCGCCCGACACGCCGTACGGGTGGCCCACGGCAATCGCCCCGCCGTTGACGTTCAGGCGCTCCATGGGGATGCCCAGGGTGTCGGCGCAATACAGCACTTGCACGGCAAATGCCTCGTTGAGTTCCCACAGGCCGATGTCGGCGACAGTCAGGCCCGCCTTTTTCAGCAGTTTCGGGATGGCAAACACAGGGCCGATGCCCATTTCATCGGGTTCGCAGCCGGCCACGGCAAAACCACGGAAAATGCCCAGCGGCTGCAGTCCCTTGGCTTCGGCCACTTTCGCATTCATGACGATGGCCATCGAGGCGCCGTCGGAAAACTGGCTGGCATTGCCGGCGCTGATGACACCGCCCGGCATGGCGGAACGGATCTTCGCTACGCCTTCGTAGGTGGTATCAAAGCGGATGCCTTCATCGCTGGAGATCGTCACTTCGCGCGACACCAGCATGCCGCTGGCCTTGTCAGCCACGCCCATGATGGTGGTCATCGGCACGATTTCCGCGTCGAACAGGCCGGCCGCCTGGGCGCTTGCTGCGCGCTGCTGGCTTTGCGCGCCATACACATCCTGGCGCTCGCGCGAAATCTGGTAGCGCTTGGCCACGGTTTCCGCCGTCTGCAGCATGGGCCAGTACACTTCCGGCTTGTGCTGCTGCAGCCAGACATCGCGGTACATATGCGTATTCATTTCATTTTGCACGCAGGAAATCGATTCCACGCCGCCAGCCGCATAGATATCGCCTTCGCCCGCGATGATGCGCTGCGCCGCCAGGGCGATGGCCTGCAAGCCCGACGAGCAGAAACGGTTGACGGTCATGCCGGCCGTCGTGACGGGGCAGCCGCCGCGCAAGGCCACCTGGCGCGCGATGTTGCCGCCCGTGGCGCCTTCGGGAAAGGCGCAGCCGACCAGCACGTCTTCCACTTCCTCCGCCTCGATGCGCGCGCGCTCGATGGCGGCGGCCAGCACGTGGCCGCCCAGGGTGGCGCCGTGCGTCATGTTGAACGCCCCCTTCCAGGACTTGGCCAGGCCCGTGCGGGCGGTCGATACGATGACGGCTTCATTCATGCTGTGTCTCCTTGTGGGAAATATTATAGGTAGGGTATCTGCGGAATCAGAATAGCACATTTAAGTACGATCGTTCGCAAAGTTATGACGCGCACCACTAGTAAGCTTGGCGTAAGTTTCAAGCAAGCATGGCGTAAGGTTCGAAGAACACACTCGGCCCAAGCTGTTGCAAGAATGGTCAAAAAGACCTCGGCAGCAGTTCACTATAAAACATAGGGAGACAAACCATGGCATCACCATCCGGCTCGGCCGACGTACGGAAATTTTCCACCAAGGGAACGCCGATTACGCCCGAGGAACGCAAGGTCATCTTTGCATCCTCGCTCGGCACCGTCTTTGAATGGTACGATTTTTACCTGTACGGCTCGCTAGCATCGATCATCGCCAAGCAATTCTTCATCGGCGACCCCACCACCACCTTCATCTTCGCGCTGCTGGCCTTTGCCGCCGGCTTCATCGTGCGTCCATTTGGCGCGCTGGTCTTCGGCCGCCTGGGCGACATGATCGGTCGCAAGTACACCTTCCTGATCACGATTCTGATCATGGGCGGCTCCACCTTCATCGTCGGCTTGCTGCCGGGCCATGCCTCCATCGGCATCGCCGCACCGATCATCCTCGTCATCCTGCGCATCCTGCAAGGCCTGGCGCTGGGCGGCGAATACGGCGGTGCAGCCACCTACGTGGCCGAGCACGCGCCTGAAGGCAAGCGCGGCGCATTTACGGCGTGGATACAGACCACGGCAACCCTGGGTTTCTTCCTGTCGCTGATGGTCATCCTGGGCACCCGCCTGGCCACAGGCGAGAAGGAATTCGAGGCGTGGGGCTGGCGCGTGCCCTTCCTCGTCTCCGTCATCCTGCTGGGTATTTCCGTGTGGATCCGCCTGGCCATGAATGAATCGCCGGCGTTTTCCAAGATGAAGGCCGAGGGCAAGACCTCGAAAGCGCCGCTGACGGAAGCGTTCGGCAAGTGGAAAAACCTGAAGATCGTCATCCTGGCCCTGATCGGCCTGACGGCCGGCCAGGCTGTCGTCTGGTACACGGGCCAGTTCTACGCCCTGTTCTTCATGATCCAGACCCTGAAAGTGGACCTGGCAACGGCCAACGTGCTGGTCGCCATCGCCCTGCTGCTGGCCACGCCGTTCTTCCTGTTCTTCGGCAGCCTGTCGGACCGCATCGGCCGCAAGTACATCATCCTCGGCGGCTGTCTGATCGCCGCCCTGACCTACTTCCCCATCTTCAGCGGCCTGACCCACTTCGCCAATCCGCAGCTGGAAGCGGCACTGAAGAACTCGCCAGTGGTGGTGGTGGCCGATCCTGCCTCCTGCCATTTCCAGTTCAACCTGACGGGCCAGAAGAAATTCCCGTCCTCGTGCGACATCGCCACGGCTTTCCTGTCGAACAGCTCGGTGAACTACACGAAGGAAGACGCACCAGCCGGCAGCGTGGCCAAGGTACGCATCGGCACCAAGGAATTGACCTCGTTTAACGCCGTCATGACGGCCGACGGCTTGAATTTCGACGCGGACAGCAAAGCCAAGGAAGCGGCGTTCAAGAAAGAAATCGGCGCCGGCATCAAGGAAGCTGGCTATCCTGCGAAAGCCGATCCGGACCAGATCAACAAGCCGATGGTCGTCTTGCTGCTGTTCATCCTGGTGCTGTACGTGACCATGGTGTATGGCCCGATCGCCGCCATGCTGGTGGAAATGTTCCCGACGCGCATACGTTACACCTCGATGTCCCTGCCCTACCATATCGGTAACGGCTGGTTCGGCGGCTTGCTGCCGACCACGGCCTTCGCGCTGGTGGCCTTCAAGGGCGACATTTATTATGGCCTGTGGTATCCGATCGTCATCGCCCTGGCGACGGTGGTCATCGGCACCCTGTTCGTCAAGGAAACCAAGGATAACAATATCTACGCCGACGATTGATCCTGCGCCAGCCCCGGCCGCAATGCCGGGGCCCGCAAAGCAAAACGCCGCTGACTGGTCAGCGGCGTTTTTTTTATGCAGCGTATGCGGCGCAGGCGACGGCAGGCTTATTTATCGCTCGTGCCCTGTTTCACCTGGTCGCGCTGCTGCACGTATTCCTGGTAGCTGGTCTGGTTACGCTTGCGGCAGGCATTGCGGTCGTCAAAATTATTAAGGCTGTTGCAATACTCACCGATCTTGTCCCGGTTCGCGTCATACAAGACTTCACAGCCAGTCATGGCCAGCAAGAAGGGAACGATCAGATATTTCATTGCTACTCTCATGGATAGGGACGAAATTGCGCGTAAAAACACCAGATTGCCCGCTGGATAAGCGAGCAAGCTTTATCTTAACGCGATCCTGACGGAAAGTACAAGCGCTCGGTATTACTGAGTGGTAAGGATCAGGGCAAGGCGGCGTCCTGCCCGTCCAACGCTTCGTTCAACAGCGGATTGCCCGCCGCAAACGCCGCCAGGTGTTCCAGCAGCACGCGCACGCGGGCCGGCAGATAGCGCCGCTGCGTCCAGACGGCGTACACGTGACGCGGCTGCGGCATCCAGTCGGGCAGCACGCGCACCAGGCTGCCACTGGCCACTTCGTCGCGGCACTGCAGAAGCGGACACAGCAGGATGCCGATGCCCGCGTCGGCCATCTCCACGGCCAGACGCATTTCATTGACGCGCAGGCGCGCCTGCGGTTCGATCACCATTTCGGCGCCGTCGCCGGGACGCCGCAAACGCCAGCTACGCAGCGGTTCGGCGACGATCAGCTCGTGCTTTTCCAGTTCCTGCAAGTCGCGCGGCACGCCGGTGCGCGCCAGGTAGGCGGGCGCGGCCACCATCACCAACGCGGCGCTACCCAGCCGGCGCTGCATCAGCGAAGAATCGTCGAGCGCGCCCACGCGGATGGCCAGGTCGGCGCCGCTGCCCACCAGGTCTTGCAGCAGGTTCGACAGTTCCAGCTCCAGGCGGATATCCGGGTACTGCCGCATGAAGCTGACCCAGGCCGGCGTCAGCAAGCCGCTGGCGAAATTCACGGGCGCCAGCACGCGGATGCTGCCCGAGACGGCCGACAGGCTGGCGTCGAGCTGCTGCGTCGCTTGCCGCAAGGCGTGCACGAGGGGACGGCACTGCTCATAGTATTGCCAGCCTTCCGCCGTCGGCTGCAGGCGGCGCGCGCTGCGGTTGAGCAAGCGGTAGCCGAGCTGGCTTTCCAGCTTTTGCAGCCGGCGCGTGACGGTGGCGGCGGGCAAGTCTTCCTTGACGGCCGCCGCATGCAGGCTGCCCGCCTCGACGATGGCGACGAACAGGGCTAAATCATCAAGCATGATTGCATTTATGGAATTTGAAATTAAAAATATGGCTCTAGTATAGATTGCTGCAAGTCGTTACGCTGGCATCTTTCCACTATGTTGAAAGCACGCCATGTCCGATGCCCTGCGCCTGCGCTGCACGTTCGCCTTCCTGATGTCGCTGGTGATGACCCTGCTGATGAGCGCCTGGGTCACCTGGCTCAATATCGGCCTGCAGGCGGACTTCCTGCCCCGCTGGCGCCATGCGTTTTTTGCCGCCTGGCCCGTGGCTTTCTGCGCCGTGATGCTGTTCGCGCCGCGCGTGCAGCTGATGAGCCGCAGTATCGTGGCGCGGCTCGCCAACCGGCCTTAACCGGCGGTCGGCCGCCGCCGGTATCACTCGGTTACTTCGGCCCACGGCCGTCCTGATCCGGGCTATGCTATGGCCGTCCTTGTTTTTCCAGTGGAAAGCCCATGCTCGATCACGTTTCCCTCACCGTTGCCGACCTGGAACGCGCCGAGCGCTTCTACGACGCCATCTTCGCCGCACTGGGCGTGCCCAAGGTAGGCAGCGACCATGCCCATGCCTGGATAGGCTACGGCGAACGCAGCGATGCGGAACACCCCGGACGCAGCTACTTTTCCGTGCGCCTGGGCCCCAGGCCCGACGACGCGCCACGCCGCCACTGCTGCTTCAAGGCCCCCTCGCGCGCGGCCGTCGATGCCTTCTGGCATGCGGGTCTGGCGCACGGCGGCATCGACCTGGGTGCGCCCGGCCTGCGCCACTACCACGCCAGCTATTACGCGGCCTTCCTGTTCGATCCGGACGGCAACCGCATCGAAGCCGTCTGCCATCGCGCCGACGCCGGCTAGCACAGCGGGAAATCCGCCTCTGTTCGGCGTTTCCACTTCGATACGTTTTGCCTATAATGGCTGGCACGCCATACCGGTCCCCGGTCTCTGCCCCAAGAAGGAAATTCATGCATCATCTATTCGTCGGCCGCCCCGCGCGCACCCTGCTCCTCTCCAGCGCCGGCTTGCTGCTGGCAGGCTGTTTTTCCGGCTGCTCCCTGCTGCCGTCGTCGCCGGCCGCGCCAGGCGTGCCCGCCACGGCCGCCCTGCCCGACGCCAGCATCGCCTATGCCTTGAGCGGCCAGGGCGGCTTGCCCGTGGTGTTCCAGTCAGCCATGGGCGATGGCAAGGATGTGTGGGCCAAGGTGGTGCCCGAAGTGGCCAGACAGCATCGCGTGCTCGTGTACGACCGCCCCGGCTACGGCGACAGCAAAAAGACCACCACGCCGCGCGACCCGTGCACCATCGCCGCCCAGCAGCGCGCCCTGCTGGCGCAAGCGGGCCTGAAACCGCCATATGTGCTGGTCGGCCATGGCTTGGGCGGGCTGTACCAGTATGTGTATGCGAGGCTGTACCCGCAGGATGTGGCCGGCCTGGTCTTGCTCGACCCCACGCACCCGCAGCAATGGAGCCGGATGCAGACGGATGCGTCCACCTACGCCATGCTCGTGAAAACGCGGCGCAAACTCATGTTCAACAGTACGGAATCGGCCGAATTCGATGCCCAGACGCAGTGCCTGCAGCATGTCGACATGAGCAGCCCCCTGCGCGTGCCCGCCATGCTGCTGGTGCGCGACAAGTTCGGCATCGAGGAAATGGGTTCGTTTGAAAACGTGGTGCGGGCGCAGGAAAAGGATTGGCAGCGCCTGTCCGGCGCGCCAGCCATCGAGCGCATCACGGGCGCCGGCTACTACATCCAGAAAGACAACCCCGTCATCGTCAACGAGGCGGTCAAGATGGTGGCGAAGAAGAAGTAATTCGGGGGTCAGACCCGTCGGGTCTGACCCCAGCAGCCGGGTAGGTCGGATTAGCGCGGCAAAGCCGCGCGTAATCCGACAATATTGTTGGCGTCGGCTTAGCTATTGAAACCCTTGCCCTCGCCCGCCAGTTTCACCAGCAGCGGCGCTGGCGTCCACGCTTCGCCATGGCGGCCTTTCGCGTAGCCATTGATGGTATCGAGCACGTTCGGCAAGCCGACCGTATCCGCATAGAACATCGGGCCGCCGCGGAACAGGGGGAAGCCGTAGCCCGTCAGGTACACCATGTCGATATCCGAGGCGCGCAGGGCGATGCCCTCTTCCAGGATGCGCGCGCCTTCGTTGACGAGCGCATACACGAGCCGTTCGACGATTTCCTGGTCGCTGATCTTGCGCCGCGCCACGCCGATATCGGCGGAATGCTGGACTATCATGGCATTGACCTGTTCCGAGGCATACGCCTTGCGGTCGCCCGCCTTGTAGTCATACCAGCCGGCGCCCGTCTTCTGGCCATAGCGGCCCAGTTCACACAGCAGGTCGGCCGTCTTCGAATACGTGACGTCCGGTTTTTCCACGTAGCGGCGCTTGCGGATGGCCCAGCCGATGTCGTTGCCGGCCAGGTCGCCCATGCGGAACGGGCCCATGGCGAAGCCGAATTTCTCGACCGCCTTGTCGACCTGTTCCGGCAGACAGCCTTCTTCCAGCAGGAAACCGGCTTGCCGGCTGTATTGCTCGATCATGCGGTTGCCGATGAAACCGTCGCATACGCCCGAGACGACGCCCGTCTTTTTCAGCTTTTTCGACAGCGCCAGCGCCGTGGCCAGCACGTCCTTGCCCGTTTCCTTGCCACGGACGATTTCCAGCAGCTTCATGACGTTCGCCGGGCTGAAGAAATGCGTGCCGATCACGTCTTGCGGGCGCTGGGTGAACGCGGCGATCTTGTCCAGGTCCAGGGTGGACGTGTTCGAGGCGAGGATGGCGCCCGGCTTCATGACGGCGTCGAGCTGTTTGAACACGGCTTCCTTCACGCCCAGCTCTTCAAAGACGGCTTCGATGACGATATCGGCTTGCGCGATATCGGCATAGGCTAACGTGCCGCTGACCAGAGCGATGCGCTGCTCGGCCTTCTCTTGCGTGAGCTTGCCCTTTTTCACCGTGTTCTCGTAATTCTTGCGGATGGTGGCCAGGCCCTTGTCCAGCGCTTCCTGTTTTGTTTCCAGCAGCATCACGGGGATGCCCGCGTTGGCGAAATTCATGGCGATGCCGCCGCCCATGGTGCCGGCGCCCACGATGGCGGCGCTGGCGATCGTGCGCACGGGCGTGTCGGACGGCACGTCGGGCACCTTGCTGGCGATCCGCTCGGCAAAGAAGGCGTGGCGCAGGGCTTTCGATTCGGGCGACTGCACCAGTTGCATGAACAGTTCGCGCTCGTACTTCAAGCCATCGTCGAACTTCATCGTCACGGCGGCCGCCACGGCATCGACGCATTTGAGCGGCGCGGGGAACGGACCGGACATGGCTTTGACGGTATTGCGCGAAAACTGCAGGAACGCTTCGTGGTTAGGGTAATCGACCTTGCGCTCGCGCACTTTCGGCAGCGGGCGCACGTCGGCCACCTTGGTGGCGAAGGCCACGGCGGCTTGCAACAAGTCGGCACCGGGGGCGATGACTTCATCGAACAGGGCCGTGCCGGCCAGTTTCTCGGATGCCACGGGCGTGCCCGAGACGATCATGTTGAGGGCCATTTCCAGGCCCAGCACGCGCGGCAGGCGCTGCGTGCCGCCCGCGCCCGGCAAGATGCCGAGTTTGACTTCCGGCAAGGCCATCTGCGCGCCAGGCGCGGCCACGCGGTAGTTGCAACCGAGCGCCAGCTCCAGGCCGCCGCCCATGCACACGCTGTGGATGGCCGCCACGACGGGCTTCGTGGATTGCTCGACGACGTTGATCAGGGTGTGCAGGGTCGGTTCCGTGAGCGCCTTGGGCGAATTGAATTCCTTGATATCGGCGCCGCCCGAAAAGGCCTTGCCGGCGCCCGTGATGACGATGGCTTTGACGGCCTCGTCCGCCAGCGCCTGGCGGATGCCCGCAACAGCGGCCGTGCGCGTCGCCAGGCCCAGCCCATTGACGGGCGGATTGGCGAGGGTAATGACGGCAACGGCGCCGTTCACTTGATATTCAGCACTCATGTCTCTTCCTTATTGGTTTTGCTCAACGTATGAGGTGGTTGCAAGGGATGAAGCTTTACTATACCGCATAAAAGAACGCTCGTATTATTTTTGTCGCATGCGCCCGGGCGCCAGCATGGTACGCCATGGTACCTCAAGGTTTGCGGAAAGATTCTGCTGCAAGCGGCAAGCCCCAGTAGAAGCTATCACTTGCATATTCATTTATATAAGAAAATATTAACAATAATAACGGTGTTTTATAATGCGAAAAAATGTTTTTCTTATATGCCGGCCGGGGCCAATTGCGACAATTTTGACATTATTTATTCCCGCCCCTTGTTTTTCGCCAGACGCTGGGGAATAATAAAATTATTGATTCAAATCAATACTCTACAATTTATTTATGTTAAGGCAAACCGCAGGACAAGCACTGACGGCCGTTCATCGCGCACATTCTCACCGATTATCACCAGATGTTGCCCACTGCAATAACATCGTTGCCTTATTCCCTGTCTTATCTGGATAGCAGAAAAAATAATAACAGCAGCCTTATCGCTCCCCTTCCTCTTCTCACACCGAAGGAAATATGATGGACGCAGCCAGCCATGTCAGCCACTCCCAGGATCTGGACTTACAAGCGATAAATACTGCATTGAACCGTGTCCAGGCCGTGATCGAATTCGAACTCGACGGCACCATCCTGCATGCGAATGACAATTTCCTGCGCGTGCTCGGCTATACACTGGCCGAAGTACAAGGCAAGCACCATGCCATCCTCTGCGACCCCGAGTATGTAAAAACGGACGAATACAGCAACTTCTGGGCCAAGCTGGGGCGGGGCGAATTCGACCAGGGCGAATACAAGCGCCGCGCCAGGGACGGGCGCGAAGTGTGGATCAACGCGTCGTACAACCCCATCCTCGACGCGGACGGCAAGCCGTATAAAGTCATCAAGTTCGCCACCGACGTCACGGCCCTGAAAAAGCGCAATGCCGAATACGAAGGCAAGGTCAGCGCCATCGGCAAGGCGCAGGCCGTGATCGAATTCGACATGCAGGGCAATGTACTGGACGCGAACGACAATTTCCTTGCCGTCATGGGCTATGACTTGAGCGATATCCAGGGCGAGCACCACCGCATGTTCTGCGAGCCCGAGTATGCCGGCAGTGCCGAGTACAAGAAATTCTGGCAAAAGCTCAACCGCGGCGAATTCGACGCGGGCCGCTACAAGCGCCTGGGCAACCATGGCAAGGTGGTGTGGATACAGGCTACCTACAATCCCATCCTGGACCTGAACGGCAAGCCGTATAAAGTGGTCAAGTTCGCCATCGACATCACGGACCAGGTGAACCTGGAAAACAGCATCCAGGCCAAGGCCGCCAACGACAGCCGCAAGGTCTATGCCCTGCTCGACTCGGTGGCGCGCGCGGCGCAAGGCGACCTGACCTGCAATATCGTGCCCGAAGGCGACGAGCCGATCGACCTCCTGGCCGGCGGCATCAGCAAGATGATCATCGACTTGCGCGGTGTGATCGGCACCGTGGTCTCGGCGGCCAACGGCTTTGCCGATGCCTCGCATGCCATCGCCGAGCGGGCCACGGGCGTGGCCGTGGGCACGCAGGCGCTGGGCGCCACGGTGGAAGAAATGAACGCCTCCATCGATGGCCTGACGTTTTCCATCAACTCCATCGCGGAAAACACCTCGAATGCCGATTTCCTGGCGAAAGCCACGCAGCAGGAAGCGGAAGCGGGCGCGCGCGCCGTCGCCAAGTCGATCAAGGCGATGGACCTGATCAACCGCTCGTCGGAAGACATCGGCGAAATCGTCAAGGTCATCAGCGAGATCGCCAACCAGACCAACATGCTGGCCTTCAATGCGGCCATCGAGGCGGCGCGCGCGGGCGAGCACGGCCTGGGCTTTTCCGTCGTCGCCGACGAAGTGCGCAAGCTGGCCGAGCGTTCCTCACAGGCAACAAAAGAGATTTCCAAGCTGATCAACGAATCCGTCAAGCGCGTCTCGACGGGCAGCGAGATTTCGCGCCAGGCCAGCGATGCCTTCGACAAGATCGTCTCGGGCGTGGCGAAGACCACGCTGGCCATCTCGGATATCTCGAAGGCGGCCAACGAGCAGCTGCTGACGGCGCGCGAAGTGTCGACGGCGATCCAGTACATCGCCGAGGAAACGGAAAAGTCGGCTGCCAATTGCGACAGCATCGCCCGCTCGACGGATGGGCTGAACGAGCGCGCGGGCAGCCTGAACCAGACTGTCTCCGGCTTCGTGGTGTAGGCCATGAGCCACGCGGCCACCTTGACGCCCGAGGTGCTGACGAGCCTGATCGCGCTGGTGCGCCAGCATACGGGCATCGCCATGACCGCGCGCAAGAGCGTGTTGCTGGAACGGCGCTTGCAGCCACGGCTGCAGGCGCTGTCCCTGCACAGCTACCAGGCTTACCTGGAGCGCGTGACCAGCGACCGCGACGAGGTGGCCCATTTCATCGACCTGGTGACCACCAACGACACCCTGTTTTTCCGCACGCCATCGATCTGGGATTACTTCCGCGACCGCTACCTGCCCGCCTGGGCGCACGCCCATCCCGATGGCAGTCTGGCCATCTGGTCGGCGGCGGCCGCCAGCGGCGAAGAGCTGTATTCGATCGCCATGCTGTGCGAGCAATTCAGGCTGCAAGCGCCCGCCTTCCGCTACCAGATCCTGGCCAGCGACATTTCGCAACAGATCCTGGGCGCGGCGCGGGCCGGCCAGTACAGCGGCCGTTCCGTCGAGCGCATCCGCCTGTCGCACCCGGACTTACTGCGCAGATACTTCACGCCCTCGCCGCATGGCGTCAAGGTCAATGACGAGCTGCGGCAGCACGTCAGCTTTGCGCAGCATAATTTGCTGGAGGCATTGCGCCCGGCGCGGCAGTTCGACCTGGTGTTCCTGCGCAATGTGCTCATTTATTTCGACGCCGGGCACCAGGAAACTGTGCTGCGCCAGGCGCGCCTGAGCCTGAAGGACGAGGGGCGGCTGATCCTGGGCGAGTCGGAAACTATCGCCCGCCTCGGCACCGGCTATCAATTCGAATTTCCCATGATTTACAAGGCGGGTAGCGCATGAGCATCATCATCGAGCATGGCCTGCCGCTGCACCATGTTGGCATGGGGCAACTTAGCGTGGGCACGCATGGCGAGCAGCTGCAGGCGCTGCTGGGCTCCTGCATCGGCATCGGTTTCATCTGGAAGAACGGCCCCTGCTGCGGGCTGGCCCATTGTCTGCTGCCGGAAGCGCCCAGGGCCGACAGCGCCCTTGGTGCTCGCTATGTGAGTCAGGCCGTGCCTTCGCTGCTGCGCCTGATGGGCGTGCGCCAAGCCGATTACGCCGACATCGACGTGGTGCTGGCGGGCGGCGCCAGCATGTTTGGCCCCGCGAATGGCCATGGGCGCCTGCAGGTGGGCCGGCAAAACGCGCAAGCGGCGCAAAAATACCTGGACCAGTGCGGCTTGCACGTGAGCTTTTGCGCGCTGGGCGGCCGCCACGGGCGCCAGTTGCTGATCGATTGCGCCAAGCACAGCTATGTCGTCACCGATGTGGTGGCGCCACCCGAATTGATTCCTCGCAAGGAAGGCGCATATGGATATGCATGAAGAGGGCGCCAGCGACACGGCCACCGAACTGTTCGGCTCCTTCCACCTGGGCGACGATGAATTCGCCCTGCCCGCCAGTTGCATCCGCGAGGTCGTCAACTATCCCGCCAAAGTCACCGCGCTGCCCCTGTCGCCCGCTTATCTGGAAGGCATGTTCACCTTGCGCGGCAGCGTCATTCCGGTGGTCAACCTGGGACGGCTGTTCCGCGCCGATGCGCCACGCGCCGTGGCCACGGACAAGATCGCCATCCTCGATTTCCAGCAGGTGCTGATCGGCATCGTCTTCCAGAATACGGGCGACATCCTGCGCGTGCCCGCCAGCGCGCGCTGCGCCCTGCAGTATGCGGCCGGCGACAGCCACGCCGTCATCGCCGGCACGATCTTGCTCGATGGCGGCGCGCGCCTGCTGCAAATCCTCGACCCGCACGCCTTGCTGCGCATCGAAAACGTGCCCCATGTGCTGGCCCTGCAAGCGACGGGCGCCAAGCTGAGCACGGCCCGTTACCACGCGCAAAGCGAACGCCGGCAGTGCGTCAGCTTTCACGCGGCCGGCGCCGCGTTCGCCTTCGAAATGCTGGCCATCCAGGAAATCATCCGGGTGCCCGAACTGCACGGCTCCCTGCTGAATAGTGAGCTGTGCCTTGGCCGCATGCATTTTCGCGGCAGCCAGGTGGCCGTCATCGATTTCGGCACCCTGCTGCAAGCGGCCGGGTCCGGCAACGGAGCCAAGGCGGCGACCAGTGACCAACGCATCATCGTCGTGCGCCTCGATGACACGACCGTGGGATTTCTCGTCGACTCCGTCGACAGCATCGTGCATTTCTTTGGCGATGAAGTGCTGCCGATTCCCCTGCTGAGCAAGGCCCGCGCGGCCATGTTCGCCGGCTGCATCACGAAAGAGGGCCTGGGCGACATCATTTTCCTCGACCACAAGGGCATCCTGTCGCAGGCGGAGATCGTCGAGATGCGCGACGGCCACAAGCGCCTGTATCCAAACGACGCGGAAACGGCCACGGCCGCCACGCGCAAGGCGCAGCGCCGCGTCTACATCACGTTTACCGTGGAAACCCGCTTCGCCGTGGAAATCGGGCAGGTGCGCGAAATCATCGACTTCAGCGGCGCCATCACCACGCCGCCGGGCATGCCGGCCTGCATGCGCGGCATGCTGAACTTGCGCCAGCAAATGATCAGCATCATCGACCTGCGCCAGTTGTACGCCATGCCGGCCCTGCCTGACGCGGGCGCCGGCAAGATCCTCATCGTGGAACGGGGTAGCGAGCGCTACGGCTTCCTTGTCGACCATGTCGACAACATCATGACCATTTCCGACAGCCAGCGCTTTGCGGCGCCGCAAATCATCCGCACGGGAGAACATGACGACTTGCGCAGCGAAATGGATGAAATGATCGATATCGGCACGGAGGCGCAGCGCCAGACCCTGTCCGTGTTCCAGTGCGATCATTTGCTGGAAAAGCTGGGGGCGGCGCTGCCGCAGGCGGCCTAGGCTGGTTTACATCCCCGGCAACTGGTGCCCCTTGAACTGCTCGCGCAGCTTGTTCTTCTGGATCTTGCCCGTCGCGCCCATGGGCAAGGCGTCGATGAACAGCACGTCGTCCGGCGTCCACCACTTGGCGATCTTGCCCTCGAAGAACTGCAACAAAACCTCGCGCGTGACCGTCATGCCGGGGCGCAACACCACGACGAGCACGGGGCGCTCATCCCATTTCGGGTGGAATACGCCGATGCAGGCCGCCTGCAGCACGGCCGGGTGCGCCATGGCCAGGTTTTCCAGGTCGATGGTGCCGATCCACTCGCCGCCGGACTTGATCACGTCCTTGCTGCGGTCCGTGATCTGCATGTAGCCATCCGCGTCGATGGTGGCCACGTCGCCCGTGGGGAACCAGCCATCCTGCAACACGTCGCCGCCCTCGTTCTTGTAATACGACGAGATGATCCACGGCCCTTTCACCAGCAAATGGCCGTAACTGATGCCATCCCACGGCAATTCCTTGCCGTCGTCGTCGACGATCTTCATGTCCACGCCGTAGATCGCATGGCCCTGCTTTTGCAGGATCTTGCGCTGTTCGTCCTTCGGCAAGTCCAGGTGCTTGGTCTGCAAGCCGCCCGCCGTGCCCAGCGGCGACATTTCCGTCATGCCCCAGGCGTGGATGACTTCGATGTCGAACTTGTCGATCAGGGTGTCCATCATGGCCGGCGGGCAAGCGGCGCCGCCGATCACCGTGCGGCGGAAGCTGGAAAATTTCAAGTCATTCTGCAGCGCATGGTTCAGCAAGCCCAGCCAGACGGTGGGCACGCCGGCCGAGAACGTCACTTTTTCCGCCTCGAACAATTCATACAGCGACTTGCCATCGAGCGCCGCGCCGGGAAAGACCATGCGCGCGCCGGACAGGGGCACGGAATACGGCAAGCCCCAGGCATTCACGTGGAACATGGGCACGACGGGCAGCACGGTATCGGAAGCGCGCACGTTCAGGCCGCTGGGCATGGCCGAGGCATACGCGTGCAGCACGGTCGAACGGTGCGAATACAGGGCGCCCTTGGGATTGCCCGTCGTGCCGGACGTGTAGCACAGGGTGGCGGCCGCATTCTCGTCGAACAGGGGCCACGTGTACTCGTCGGAATGCGTGGCGATGAGATCTTCATAGCACAGCAGGTCGGGAATGGTGCTGCTGGCGGGCATCCGGTCGCGGTCGCACATCAGGACGAAATGGCGCACGAAGGTGCAGTCGGCGGCGATCTTTTCCACCACGGGCAAAAAGGTCAGGTCGAACAGCAGGACCTGGTCCTCCGCGTGATTCGAGATATAGGCGATCTGGTCGGGAAACAGGCGCGGATTGATGGTGTGCAGCACGGCACCCGAGCCGGACACGGCATAGTAGGCTTCCAGGTGGCGGTAGCCATTCCAGGCCAGGGTGGCAACCCGGTCGCCCATGCCGACGCCGAGGCCATGCAGGGCGTTGGCCAGGCGGCGCGCGCGCTGGTGGCAATCGCGGTAGGTGTAGCGGTGCATATCGCCCTCCACCCGCCGCGAAATGATTTCGCTGCCTGCATAATGACGCGCTGCAAACTCGATAATGCTGGAAATCAGCAGGGGCTGATTCATCATCTGGCCCATCACTGGACTCAAGGGAAATGCCGACATCGTGTCTCCTGGGGTGGCTACTCGGTTATTGTAGGAATTTAAAGATTTTCCCTAGTTTCGTACGGTCGTGCGGAAATCGTCAACGCATTTCGATATTGCAATGCAGCATGGAATTTTTGATTCCGTTTTTTGCGGTGCCGGCGTCCCGTACGGACCTGCGCGCCGTGCGGTAAAATCGGGTTCCAGCCTGGCGCACCTTGCCGGCGCATCTACTTGAATGGAATCGCCATCACCGCTCATACCTTACCACTGGACAATGCCTTTGCGGCCTTGCCACCCGCGTTCTATACGCGGCTGATGCCCACGCCCCTGCCCGCGCCCTACTTTGTCGCCGCCAGCGCGCCGGCGGCCAGCCTGATCGGCCTCGATGCCGCGCGCCTGGCCGAACCCGGCTTTGTGGAACTGCTGATCGGCAATACCGTGGCCGAGCGCTCGCTGCCCCTGTCGGCCGTGTATTCGGGCCACCAGTTCGGCGTCTGGGCCGGCCAGCTGGGCGATGGCCGCGCCATCTTGCTGGGCGATATCGCCACAGCAAGCGGTCCGATGGAGCTGCAGCTGAAAGGCGCCGGCGCCACGCCGTATTCGCGCATGGGCGACGGCCGCGCCGTGCTGCGCTCGTCCATCCGCGAATTCCTGTGCTCGGAAGCCATGGCGGCGCTGGGCATTCCCACCTCGCGCGCGCTGTCCATCATGGGTTCGCAGCAAGGCATCCTGCGCGAAACGGTGGAAACGGCGGCCGTCGTCACGCGCATGGCGCCCAGTTTCGTGCGCTTTGGCTCGTTCGAGCACTGGTTTTACCGCAAGAAGCCGGATGAGCTGAAAATCCTCGCCGATTACGTCATCGACGGCTTCTATCCCCATTTGCGCGCCGCATCAAATCCGTATCAAGCCTTGCTGGCCGAGGTCTGCGTGCGCACAGCGCACATGATCGCGCAATGGCAAGCCGTGGGCTTCATGCATGGCGTGATGAATACGGACAATATGTCGATCCTGGGCCTGACCCTCGATTACGGCCCGTTCGGCTTCATGGAAGCGTTTGACGCGGAACACATCTGCAACCATACGGACCAGCAAGGTCGCTATTCCTACGCCAACCAGCCGCAGGTGGGCCACTGGAACTGCTATGCGCTGGGCCAGGCCCTGCTGCCGCTGATCGGCGAAGTGGAACTGGCGCAGGCGGCGCTGGACAGCTACCAGAGCGCCTTTGCGGAGAAGATGAATGGCTTGCTGCGCGCCAAGCTGGGCTTGCAGACGAGCCAGGACGACGATACGGCGCTGTTCGACAGCATGTTTGCGCTGATCCAAGCCAATCATGTGGATTTCACGAATTTCTTCCGCGCCTTGTCTACACTGCGAGTGGCCGCGCCCGAACACGACACGGCGCTGCGCGACCTGTTCATCGACCGCCCCGCCTTCGACGCCTGGGCGACTCAGTACCGCGCACGCCTGTTGCAGGAGCATAGCGTCGATGCCGAACGGCAAGCCGCCATGAACGGCGTCAACCCGAAATACGTGCTGCGCAACTACCTGGCGCAGGTGGCCATCGAGAAAGCGCAGCAGCAGGACTACACGGAAGTGGCGAAATTGCTGGAAATATTGCAAAAGCCATTTGACGAACAGCCCGAACACCAGCACTATGCGGCCCTGCCGCCCGACTGGGCCAGCCACCTTGAAGTCAGTTGCTCATCCTGAGGTACTACCATGACCACGAATAAAGTCAAAAAAACCGACGCCGAATGGCGCGCCATGCTCGACTCGATGCAATACGAAGTCACGCGCCACGCGGCCACGGAACGGGCCTTCACGGGCAAGTTCTGGGACCACCATGCACACGGCATCTACACCTGCGTCTGCTGCAACACGCCCTTGTTTGCGTCGGACACGAAATTCGATTCCGGCTGCGGCTGGCCCAGCTATTTCCAGGCGCTGGACCCGGCCAACGTGACGGAAATCGTCGACCGTACCCACGGCATGCTGCGCACGGAAATCGTCTGCGCCGTCTGCGACGCCCACCTGGGGCACGTCTTCCCGGACGGCCCGCCGCCGACCGGCTTGCGCTATTGCATCAATTCGGCCTCGCTGCGCTTCGATCCACAGCCTTGAGACACCGGTATAGCCTGGGAGCGCCACGGTTGCTCCTAAGCCATTCCTAAGATGATTTTAATAAGACCAGTGTAAAGTCTCGCCATGAAATTTCTATTCGACCTATTCCCCCTGATCGCCTTCTTCGCCGCGTTTAAACTGGGCGGCATGTATGAAGCGGCCACGCACGATTTCGTGCAGCAATATTTATCCGGCTTCGTGTCCGGCGGCCTGATCAAGGCTGACCAGGCGCCGTGGATACTCGCCACCCTCGTCGGCATCGTCGCCACCGCCTGCCAGGTCAGCTATCTGCTGCTGCGCGGCCGCAAGGTCGACGGCATGCTGTGGCTGTCGCTGTTCATCTTTGTCGTGTTCGGCGGCGCCAGCATCTACCTGCATGACGATTTCTTCCTGAAATGGAAGCCGACCCTGATCTACTGGCTGTCCGGCCTGGCCCTGCTGATCGCTCACGTGGGTTTCAAGAAAAACCTGATCCGCAAGACCATGGAAGCGCAAGTGCAATTGCCTGATGCCGTCTGGAACCAGTTGCTGGCGGCATGGATCATTTTCTTTGGCGCCATCGGCGCGCTGAACCTGTTCGTCGCCTTCGTGCTGTACAAGGGCGACATGGCCGCTTGGGTCAGTTTTAAAGCGTTTGGCGCGACGGGCATCTTCTTTGCCTTCATCGTGGCGCAAACCCTGTTCCTCGCCAAACATATCAAGGAAGACGCATGATGACGAACGACACGACAACGCGCATGCAGCGCATTCGTACCCGCCTGGAAACGGCACTTTCCCCTCTGGAATGCGTGCTGGAAGACGACTCGGCGCGCCACCGGGGCCATGCGGGCGCCGCCTCGGGCGGAGGTCATTACAATCTACGCATTATTTCTAGTCAATTTGAGGGGCTCAGACTCGTCATGCGCCATCGACTGGTGTATGATTCCGTGCACGATATGATGCATAATGAGATACATGCATTGGCGATTGTGGCCCTGGCGCCGTCCGAAGTAGTGTAAGGATGGCGTTTTGGCGTACCCGAGCCATGTCATGGATTTCTTCCATGCGTTTTTTACGAAACTTTCCCTAACAGGATTTAATAATGACTTTTAAGCCAGCCCGCTTGCTGATCGCACTACTCGCCGTTGTCGCGGTACCTGTTTTTGCGCAAAATATTGCCGTTGTTAATGGCAAGCCTATTCCATCGTCGCGCGTTGATGCAGTCGTCAAGCAAGTCGTCGCCCAAGGTCAGCAACCGGATTCGCCGCAATTGCGCGAAATGATCAAGAAGGACTTGATCGGCCGTGAAGTGCTGATGCAAGAAGCGGAAAACAAAGGTTTCGGTAAAGATGCAGCCGTCAAGCAGCAAATCGAGAACGCACGTCAGGCCATCGTCATCAACGCCCTGGTCGGCGACTACCTGAAAAAGAACCCCGTCAACGACGCTGAAATCAAGGCCGAGTACGACCGCTTCGTGGCGCAGACGGGCGACAAGGAATACCATGTACGCCACATCCTGGTAGCCACCGAAGCCGAAGCGAAAGACATCATCGCCAAGCTGAAAGGCGGCGCCAAGTTCGAAGACCTGGCCAAGCAATCGAAAGATGCCGGTTCGGCCGACAATGGCGGCGACCTGGACTGGGCAGCCCCTTCGTCCTTCCCGAAAGTGTTCTCCGACGCCTTCGTGAAGCTGCAAAAAGGGCAAGTCACCGACACCCCGGTGCAAACGCCTAACGGTTTCCACGTGATCAAGCTGGACGACACCCGCGCGGCCAAGCTGCCGACCCTGGAAGAAGTCAAGCCACAGATCGCCGAAGCGCTGCAGCAAAAGAAACTGCAAGCGTATCAGGAAGAAATGATCAAAAAAGCGAAAGTTCAGTAAGAACTGACCTCCCCGGCGCCCTTTTCGGCGCCGGTCGTGTATTCTGCGCCTGAATGCGCACTGCACGGCAGTCGCGATCTTTTGTACCGGTTTTTTGTATACTTATTAGGAATGAACATGATTTTGAAGCCAGCCCGCCTGATCTTAGCCCTGGTCGCCGTCGTCGCGATCCCTGCGTTCGCGCAAAACGTCGCCACCGTGAATGGCAAGGCCATTCCATCGTCGCGCGTCGACCAGGTCGTCAAGCAAGTCGTCGCCCAAGGCAAGCAAGCCGATTCGCCGCAATTGCGCGAAGCCATCAAGAAAGACCTGATCGGCCGTGAAGTGCTGATCCAGGAAGCCGACAAGCAAGGCTACGGCACGCGTCCTGAAGTCAAGTCGCAGATCGACAATGCCCGTCAAAGCATCATCATCAACGCCCTGCTGGCCGACTACGTCAAGAAGAACCCTGTCAAGGACGCTGAAATCAAGGCCGAATACGACAAGTTCAAGGCACAAGCGGGCGACAAGGAATACCATGCACGCCACATCCTGGTGGCCACCGAAGCGGAAGCGAAAGACATCATCGCCAAGCTGAAAGGCGGCGCCAAGTTCGAAGAACTGGCGAAAGTATCGAAAGACGGTTCCGCAGCCAATGGCGGCGACCTGGACTGGGCTAGCCCGGCTTCGTACGTGAAGCCATTCTCCGACGCCATGGTCGCCCTGAAACCAGGCCAGATCACGCAAACGCCCGTGCAATCGCAATTCGGCTTCCACGTGATCAAGCTGGAAGAAACCCGTCCGACGAAGCTGCCATCACTGGAAGAAGTCAAGGGCCAGGTGGCCGAGTCGCTGCAACAGAAGAAACTCGCCGCCTACCGCGATGAGTTGATGAAGAAGGCCAAGATTCAATAATATTGGATCGGCATGAAAAAGCGCTCCCTGGGGCGCTTTTTTTACGCCTGGAGATGCCATGAATCTACATGAAGAATTAAAAATCGCGCTCGAAGCGGCTGCCGAACCGGGCCGCGCGGCGCCCATGCAGGCGTATATGCGCGACCAGTTCGTGTTCCTGGGCGTGGCGGCGCCGCAGCGGCGGCTGGCTGCGAAGGCCCTGCTGGCGGGCTTGCAAGGCGTGGGGGCTGATGGACTGCTGGAACATGCACAACTGCTGTGGCAGCAGCCCGAGCGCGAATACCAGCACGTGGCGCTCGACATGCTGGACATGCACCGGCGTCAGCTAAACATCGCTCACCTCCCCGCCCTGCTCGGCCTGGCGCGCCAGCGCGCATGGTGGGACAGCGTCGACGGCATGGCGGCCATCGTCGGCGACGTGCTGCAGGCGGAACACCGGCGCGGCGGCGACGGCCATGCGCAGATGGACGCGGCCTTGCGCCACGAGAACTTCTGGCTGCGCCGCATCGCCATGCTGCACCAGCTGGGCTGGCGCGCCGACACGGATGCCGGCTGGCTGTTCGATGCGGCGCTGGCGCTGGCGCATGAAGACGAGTTTTTCATCCGCAAGGCCATCGGCTGGGCCTTGCGCGATTACGCGCGCCATGCGCCGGCAGAGGTGCTAGCTTTTGCCACGGAGCACCGGCAGAAACTATCGCCGCTCAGCTACCGCGAAGCGCTGAAGCACCAGCCACCTTGAACGACTGGCCGCCCAGCAATCGCAGCGCCGCATCGATGCGGGAAGCGGCATCCCAGGCCGGCACGGGCGCCAGCAAGCCCAGCGCCATCTGCCGCAGCGGCTCGGCGATCACCATGGCCAGCAGCAAGCCAGCCAACTCTGGCCCATCCTGCAGCACCAGATGGCCGCGCGCGGCCTGGCGCTGTAACCACTCGGCCAGCAAGGCCGTGCCCCGCTCGATGCCGTTGCGCTGATACACGGCCAGCAAATCGGCGCGGGCGGGAAACTCCGTGCACAGCAGGCGAAACAGCCCGACGGCATCCGCCGTCAGCACGCGCGCCGCCATCGTCTGCAAGATCTCCTTCAATAATGGCAGCACTTCGCGGGGCGCGGCCGCATCGTGCGCCATCGCCGGCAGGAAGGCATCCGTCCAGCCGCGTACCACCAGGGCGACCAGCTCCTCGCGGTTAGCCGCATATTGATACAGCGACTTTTTTGCCATGCCCGCGTGGCGCGCCACCGCTTCCATGGTCGTGGCCGCATAGCCTTCGTGCAGCAGCAGCCAGGTGGCCGCCTGCACCGCCGCCTCGCGCGCTTCCTCGGGCGGGCGCGCCGGACGGCCCCGTCCACGCACAGCCTTGCTCTCTGCCTTGCTCTCTGCCTTGCTCTCTGCCTTGCTCTCTTCTTCCTGCATGCCAGCTCCTAGCTTGATCGATGGGCAATTTTACACTGAAACATATTTTGAAAACGTTATGCGTTTCTTTAATATATAATTGTCTCACCCCAACAAAGGAGAACGACATGACGCATATTGAATTCCCATGGAGCATCGCCAACACGGGCGACTTGCTCGACCCGTTCCCGCTGCACCTGGAAACGGGCATCACGCGCCTGGAAAATGGCTGCCTGCTGGTGGCGGCGCGCACGGAGCTGCACGGCTGCAGCGGCCGCATGCTGGACTGGTGGTTTACATTTTTCGAGACGACGCAGCACATCAAGTGGTGGCATCCGCACGACCACGTGGCCCATCACGGCTGGAACAGCGCGTGGAAAAAGGGAGAAAGTTATTACGGCGCTTCGATCGAGGCGGTGGAATCCTTGGGCGACATTCCGCCCGTGAAAGCCAAGCTGAAGTTCCATGATCCGAAGGAAGTATTTGATCCGGCACAACTGCAGCAGGCCAGGGACAGCGGCGCCCTGTCGGCCGCCATCTGCGCGCGCATCGGCTTCGGCGACCACGTGGTGCTCGATCCGCAGGGCGACCCGCTCGACGGCGAAATGCTGCACCTGACGCGCGACACGCCCACGGGCTGCGTGCTGCGCAGCCGCTTCTTGCTGGGCCGCAACAGCCTCGATCCCGTGCGCGAGGTGCCCGACGTGCTGGGCCTGAACCTGCTGCGCCATTGCTACAGCGAATTTACCTATCTGTCGCGCTTTTTACCATCGCTGTATTACGGCGAGCACGCCAACGGTGAAAAGGCGCCGTTGCCCTGGTAAGCAGCCTTACAGCCGCTTGTGCATGCGCGCCAGCGGCAGTTTGATGTCATCGGGCAAGTCGAGGTGAAAATCTTCCGTGACGGCAAAACCGCTGGCCAGGTACAGCGGCACGCCGGGCAAGGTGGCTGCCAGTTCCAGCGCGCTGAAACCGGCGGCCAGCGCTTGGCGTTCGCAATGGCGCATCAGCATGCTGCCCAGGCCCTGGCGCGCGGCGCCTGGCTCGACAAAGAAGGCGCGGATGCGGCCCGGCTGGCTGGCCGGATCGAGCAGCGGGCCGGCCCGCTCTTGGCGCGGTCGGCGCCGTACAGGGTGGCGCGCTGGCTCCAGCCGCCGCAGGCCAGCATGGCGCCGTCGCGCTCGATCACGAAATACGTGCGGTCGGCAACGAGCTGCGTATCGACGCCGAACACGTGGCGCGTCACGGCCTCGGCCTGTTCCACTGTATAAAAGCCCGCGCTCAGTGCCACGCCGGAGCGGGCGATCAGCGCATTCATTTGCGGCACATCGGCCGGCAGCGCCACGCGCAGGCGCGTCAACGCGCCAAAGCTGAACCAGGCGCGGCTGATACGGCCCCGCTCCACTTCATACGTCGCCACCAGTTCCTGCGCGGAAACACCGTCCGGCGTGTCGCCATGGACGATTTCATGGTCGATCACCAGCTTGCCGCAGGCAATGCGGTTGAGCAACTGCGCCTGTGGCCGGCTGGCGGCGAAACGGGCCGTGAAACGGGGGCCGATCTGCGCACCGCCCTGGGCCAGCAAGCTATCGGGGTGCTGGAATTGCTTTGCGTCATCGGCATAGATGGCCAGCAAGGCGGGCACGTCGTGGGCATTGTAGGCGTCCAGTTGGGCCTGGACGATAGCCGAGGGTGTAGTATTCAAAATATTTAAATAGTAATTTAAAATAGTTAAATTAATCGATAATTACCTTATTACCGCCCCTTCTTCTTCACCACACCACCCTGACCATTGGCATAAAGTCGAATGTGATTATCAATACGCTTTGTAAGCGCATCATCTAATGTGTCAAACTTCTGAGGACTTCTAAGTTTAGAAAGAAGAGAAACTAAAAATGATGCAGTTAATTTTACAACCACTTCATTTTTATTGTAAAATTCACGAAATGCCTCCATCTCACCTCCTTTAGAAAGTTCTTTTTGAGTATCCCGACATATTAAAAATGCGAATCTACCATACTCGTTACCCAAATAAGAAGCACATTGCCTATATTCATTAACAGACATTTTTTCGAAATTTTTTACTTCAAAAATAATTTGTCTAGATGAATAATCTTCCCTAATACGCCGCCAAAACCCTTCCGTGGCCATATTTGCCCCAACAATATCTCTCCTCGCAGATCCATTCCCATTGGGTTTTAATTGAATATTTGTAAGCTTCCCAGCAGAAATAAGCTCAATCGCTCTTTTTGCCCAATCTTCAAACTGAGACGCATCTTCATTTCCCAACTCTATTTTTCCGAGTTCGGCTATCATTCCGCCAATGGACAAATCCCTCTGCTCCTTAACCTCTGATGATATTGTAATATCATACTCATCATATATTTGCTCAGAAATATTCTGATCCGGGAAACCCTTTTTAATTCCAAGCGCACTCCAGTAACAAGGATGAATTAAAAGCATAGAGTTTTGGTCAAATAGTCTCTCTGGCTTTTTCCCATCATGACTAAACACTATATTTCCAGAGGTTTTATCTGCCATACCAATAAAACCCACTCCATAAAGTGCCTTTAGTACCTCCTGTGCAGTTCCAAGTATCTTCAAATGCTGATATACAAGTGGATTTTCATCATTTTGCATAATTTTTTCAATAGCACTACTGGCCTGAAAAACATTTAAGCTAGGACCAAATGGAGCGAGTGACTTAGCTACATCATCAATCCCAGGAAAAACAGAAGAATATTCCTTTCGAAGATCATCGAATCTTATCTCTGAAATATGATTTGCCGAAGCATCTAAATCATCTACAATCAAGACTTTACGACCTTGTTTCTTTGCATTATAAAAAGCGGTATTCAAGAGAGATATTAAATCCCGAGGCCGATAAAGTGTCAATTTAAGACAGCTTTTAAAACCTTCGCGGCCGTGGAGTTCATTAGCAGTAACCGAATTCCACACTTTCACATCACTTTCCACATCAATAGAAAATGCTTGTCGAATCCTTTTGCATACCAAATAAAATAACTCTTGGACATCCCAATGCAATCTCAATACACTTCCTTCAACATTTCGGCTAAAATCTTGATCTGAAATCTGAATAGCCCTAAATATATTATCCCTAAGAAATAATATTGTTCTTATATTTGATGTTTTTGTTCTTAAATCATCAGATCCATAGATAATGCCATCGACTATTCCAATCCCAACCTCATCTGACTCATACCCCTCATCAAGTCGATCAATTAAAATCATTACTCTCTTACCAGCCACGCGCAGCAATTCATCCAAATCACAAGTTAGTGAATTTAGATTCAACCTTGTTGCAAGCTCAGATATGCTCTCTTCCGCACTTTCACCTGGAATAATAGCATCATTTAATGTTTTTTTAAGGCGAGAAACAATATTATCACCAAGACCTTTCCATTTTTTAAGTGGAGCATTTAATGCTGACGCGCTTATCATGTTTTGCGTCTTATAATACTGCTCCAACGCGCAACCCAGTTCCATAATCAATGCGTAACGCCATCCTGTTTTTATTGCCGAACGAATTCTCGTTAACGTCTGTCCATATTTTGCTGCTGCGGCACGCAATCCAAAAACATCTTCTTCATTCGGAGCAACAACTATCACGAAATTTTTTTGCGCTTTCCAGTCCTTCATTAATCTATAAGTAAGTGCACTTTTCCCGGTACCTCGGCGGCCCACGACTAAAAATCTACCGTCAGCTTCCGCTAGAATTTTATAGTCTTGCCAATCATAAAATGCCGTATCTAACATATTATGATCATGCTCAGCGCGAACATCACCAAGCAGATTTCCTTTATTTTCTAAGCTACTCATAGAGATCCATAAAGATAAGAAAAACACATAAATTTGTTCTAGTATTACATGGGAGTGCTTGCTTAGGGACATTGACCCCTAAATATGTGCCTGACAACATACCCCTAACCTCTTGGAGGTCTCCGTCGAAGTAACTATACCTTGCAGCCATTGCCCAAATGAATGGAAGAACAGTGCAGTGTCATGCTTTGCAGTCGCATTAGGGCTTTCCTAGTTAAGCCCAACCACACAATGACTCACAGCGTAGGCTTTACCGTAGCTCCCATAGCGAGCATCATAACTGTCCGACGTCGATGCCACTATGCTGGATGTTCTCTAAAAAAGCATTGCAATAGCACTGTGTTCACTAGCAGAAACTGAGATAATTGCAACATGTAGCAACAACATCCGCAGCTTGTCACGCGGCATAAGCACAATCAATCGCAGCAGGAGTAAAGATCATGAAATGGCAAGGCAATCGCGAAAGCGACAATGTGGAAGACCACCGTGGCGAAGGTGACGGCGGTGGCGGTGGCGGAGGAGGCTTTGGCTTTGGCGGGCGCTCGATCGGCATCGGCACCATCGTCATCGCCCTCGTCGGCTCGTATGTGCTGGGCGTCAATCCCCTTACCTTGCTGAATCTGCTCAGTGGTGGTGGTGGCCAGGTCAGCACCCAGCAAAGCCAGTCGCCCGCGCGCCAGCCACCCGAATCGGACGAGATGGCCCGCTTCGTGAAAACCGTGCTGGCCGATACGGAAGACACGTGGGGTGCCCTGTTCAAGGCCGAAGGCGGCACTTACGTCCGCCCCAAGCTGTCGCTGTTTTCGGGCAGCATCCCCACAGCCTGCGGCACGGGCCAGAGCGCCAGCGGACCCTTTTATTGCCCCGGCGACCAGAAAGTCTACCTGGACCTCGATTTCTTCAAGCTGATGCAGCAGCGCTTCAAGGTCTCGGGCGAATTTGCGCAAGCGTATGTGATTGCGCATGAAGTGGGCCACCACGTGCAAAACCTGCTGGGCTTGTCCGAGAAGGTCGACAAGGCGCGCCGCACGCAATCGGAGCGCCAGGCCAACGCCATGTCCGTGCGCCTGGAATTGCAGGCCGACTGCTTTGCCGGCGTATGGGCATTCCACGCGAACCAGGACCGCAAGATCCTGGAACAGGGCGATGTGGAAGCGGCCCTGAAAGCGGCCACGGCCATCGGTGACGATGCGCTGCAGCGCCAGTCGCAAGGCCATGTCGTGCCCGACTCGTTTACGCACGGCACCTCGGAACAGCGCGTGCGCTGGTTCAGCAAGGGTATCGAGAGCGGCCAGATTTCCCAGTGCAATACGTTTGAGGCACGCCAGCTGTAGTGGCCGCTTCCCGGCGGCGCTTAGCCTACCGGCTTCCTGAGCGCGCCGCGATAGTCGAGCGGGCCGCTGGAGCCTGAACGGCTGGAACCCTGGAACACGGGCTGGTTTTGCGGACCGTCCGGCCAGTAATACGCGGTGCTGCTGGAAGCGAGGAAGTTCAGTGACGCCGTGCAGGGATTACCGTCGGTGGGCCAGTTGATCGTTACTCCATCGATGACGACACCAGTCATCAGTTGCGTTCCCTGGACAACAAAACCCATGCGCGTCAGATACAGCGCTCCCGCCGCCTCCCAGGAGCCGCTGTCGCCACCCCATTTGGTGGCTGTGTCATAGATGCCGGAAAATTGGCCCAGCATGGCGGGCGCCTGGCCGGCGCGCACCGGCGGCGCGTCGTTCGATGCCACCACGCCGCCCGAGGTGTGCATGCTATTGCGGGTGGCGGAAAAATCGTTGCTCAGGCCGAATTCCGCGGACCAGTAACCCGCCAGGGCGGCCGTGCCGGGCGCCAGGCGCAACTGGTAGTTGGCCGCATTTTGTGCCTGGCTGAGCGCCGCGCCCCACAGCCTGACCTCCGCCAGCGCTCCATGGAAGGCGCGGAACGGTTCTTGATCCTGGTCCACGCTGCCAATGGTCAGCCGGTAACCATTATCGACATTCAGGGGCGCGGCGGCGTTGCCGCGCGTGCTGCCTGCCATGGCCGCGCCGCAATCGAGGTACAGCGTAATACTGGCGCCCTGGCGCACGGCGGCCACATGGTGCCAGCCATTGTCGCAGGCATTGCTGGCAACGCTGTCAAACTCGAAGAAACCGTAGCCATTATCGGTGGCGAACTTGATGCTGCCATCGGGCCGCACCACCAGCAGAAAGCCGCCGTTGCCGGCGCCGCCCGCCGTCGGCTTCTTGCCCAGCACACTGCCGCCGCTGCGGGTGCGGAACCAGGCCTGCACGCTGAAGTCGCCGACGCCCATGTGATAGGCGGGATTGTCGTTACAGTACAGATAGCCATTTTCAAGCTGCAGCGAGCCCACCGCCGCCACCTGCGCCGGATACAGCGCGGCGATGGCGCCGGCCACGTCGGCCGCGGCAAAGCCGCCGGCCAGCAAGGCCGGGCGCATGGCGTCCGATGACAGCGCGGGATAGACCTGGCTGTCAAGCAGCAGCGTCCCCACCGCCAGCGCCGACAGGGCGGGAAAGCCAAACGCCAGGCCCATGGCCACGTCGGCCGGCGTGCCGCCGAAGTCATTTTTCAGGATGCGCGCCAGCTCCAGCGGCGTAATGTCGGCAAACACGGCCACAAGCGCCCCTGCCAATATTCGGGCGTCAACCAGCGCGGCCAGGCCAGGAAGCGGCATGCCCAACGTAAAAACGGCCGGAAAATTCTCCTTGCGCAGAGTTTGCACGGCCTGCTCGGCGCCCTGCCCCTGACGCTTGTACTGCGTCAATTGTTCAGTCAAATATGCTTGTGCGGTCGTATCCATGGTGGCTGTTTTCCTTAAGAAAGTTCAACGTGGTGGTGGTGAATCAACTGGTGCGACGGATGGAAATGGTGAGCGCGCAGACAGAAACGGCAAGATTGGCGATCGGATTCCAGCACTGCACCCATTTGCCCTCTTCCTGTTTGCCCAAGGTCACGCTCACCTGGAAGGCGTTGCTGCTGTCAAACCCCAGCTCCTGGAGCGCGATGTTCATGTCGCCGATGCCCTGCGGCAGTGCATCAGCGCCCAGCTGCGGCGCCAGCGCCTGGGCCGCCCAGCCCATGAACTGCGCGATGGGCAAGGTCGCCACG
Organism: Janthinobacterium sp. PAMC25594; assembly: GCF_019443505.1. NCBI lineage: Bacteria > Pseudomonadati > Pseudomonadota > Betaproteobacteria > Burkholderiales > Oxalobacteraceae > Janthinobacterium > Janthinobacterium sp. PAMC25594. The sequence goes on along the minus strand of NZ_CP080377.1, from coordinate 377,922 downwards.
GCCTTGCCATCGGCGGCTGAAAACTGCAAAAGGAAATTCTGCGTGCTGATCTGCCCGTCACCGCTACCGAGGCGCAGTTCGCCGTTCACGGCAATGGCCAGCGTACCGTCCGCGTCACTCATGGCCATCCCTCCGCCAGCGTTCCCGGTTGCACAAAATGGTCGACCGGCAAGCCGTCGGCGTCACGCGCACCGCCGGCGATATCGCCTCCGCTCCAGCCCCTGGGCCCGTGGCCATGGCGGCGCGCCGCGTCTTGCGCCTGGCCGTGATACCACAGGATCAGCGAATTGCGTTCGAAACCGTGATTCGACATGAAGCGGTGATAGGAGCTGGGACTGCAGGCGAAGGCGAGCAAGCGGTTCGCCAGCGGGGCGATGCGTTCGACGGTGCTCACCTGCCCTTGCGCTTCCCATCCCAGTTCGGTTTCGCCGCCCATGCCGTCTTGCCAGCCCTCGGCGCCGAAATAGTAGATCAGCGTCACGGCGCGGCAGCGCTGCACCGTCGCAGCCCCGCCTGCCATGCCGCCATCCATGTAATTGCATTCGAAGTGCCAGGGCCGCATGCCCGCACCCACGCCAGGCGGGGACGAGAAATACGCCAGATTGTAGTCGTCGTGCCAGGCATCGGAGCGGCTGCCCGGCAAGTGATGATGGAATTCGGCCACCATCTCGTCGCCCAGAGGCAAGTCAAACAGGCGCTGGCAATGATCGCGCAGGCGCGGGTCGAGAAACAGCGCCAGGGCCGGCGGCGCCTGGCGGCCGATCACCCAACAATAGGCATCGTAGCCGGGAAAACGCGCCAGCCGATCGGTAACAAATTGCTCGGACAAGCCGCGCGCGCGCAAGGCCGCAAACGTCCCCTGCAGCCGCTGATAAGCGGGCGCGGACAGGAATTGGTCCAGCACCACATGCGCAAAAGGCGCGCTGCGCACGGCGGCCCTGTGTAGCGAGCTCAAGGCCAGCGTAGCTTCGCCGTCCGCGTTGATGTCGATATCGATGTCGGGCTTCATGATTCCAATCCATAGGCCTGGCGCAAGGCGGCCACCAGTTGCATGACCGTCAGCGCGGGATACATGACGCGCAGCGCGCCGCTACACTGCTGCGCGGTATAGCCGGCCTGCGCCAACGCCTTGGCCAGCGTCGCGCCATCGGCTTGCGGCAAGGCGGCCAGCACGGCCCTGCCGGCTTCAACGGCGCTCTGCCCTGCGGCCCGCGCCGCGCGCGCCGCCTCGCCCGGACCATCAAAGACATACGCGCCTTGCAGGGCCTGCACCAGTTGCTGCACGCCCAGGCCCGCATAGGCGGCGCGCAAGCCCTGCGTCGTTTCGGCGGCGATATAGCCGGCGTGCGCCAGCGCCATGGCGTTTTGCGCCGGGCTCAGGCCGGGGAAGTTGGCCAGCAATAAAGGTCCCGCTTGCGCCCCTCCCTTGCCCGCCGCATGCAGCTGCATGGCATACGCCTGTGGCGTCGCCGTGCCATATGCCGCCAGCAGCGCGTCGAGCAACTGCTCGACCGACAGCGTTGGATAGGCGGCGCGCAAGCCTTGCGCCGTGGCCTGCGCCGTGTAGCCGGCCTGCGCCATGACTTGCGCCAGCGGGGCCGCATGCAGGCCCGGAAAGCGCGCCAGCATGGCGCCGGCGCAATCGGCGCCGCCTGCGTGCAGTGCGAATTGCTGTTGAGCAAACTGTAACGGCGTCAGTGGCGGCACGACGGTGATTTCCAGCGGCGCACTGAATGCGCCCTGCATCACCAGCGCCAGGCTGGCCAGGGCGAGCACCCTGGCAGTGACCGTGCCCGGCGGCGTGGCGGGAGGCAAGGCGATCCGGCCTTGCGCGGCGCTCGACGCCGTCTGGCCGTCGGCGATCACCTCGCCCGCGGCGTTCGTCACCTGCATGCGGTAGTGCGCGGCGCCGTCCACCGGCGCCCATTGCAACACGATATCGGGCTCCTGGTAGCTGCCGGTCGTCATCACCACCTGTCCCAGCACAGTCAGGGCAGCCGGCGCGCTTGGCGCGCTTGGCAAGGCCTGGCCCGCTTGCACGGCTTGCACGGTGGCCTGATATTGTCCGGCCGGCGCCGGCGCATCGAGCACGAATTGCGCAGTGGGCAAGGCGCCGGCGGCCACCTGCTGCTGCCGCACCTGGTCCAGCGGGTCGCGCAACCGGGCCACATAGGCAAGCCTGGCGTCGCCCGTCTGCCAGCCCAACGTCACGCTGCGCTGCGCCAGTTGCAGCACGGGACTATCCGGCGCGGCCAGCTTGCTGACGGCGACGGCCTCGCTCCACGCGCTCGGCATGTCAAGCGCGCCGTTGCGCGCCTGCATGCGCAAGGCATAGTTACCGGCGGGCGATGCGGCGGCGATGGGCACATCGGCCTGCCGCAAGCCGGCCGCCACCGGCGTTTCCTGCTCGGCGCCACCGGGCGCCGTCACGCCGATGATGAAGGCGGCCGCCGCGTCCTGCGCCGTCCACTGCAAGCTGACGGCGTCGGTGCCGGGCACGGCCAGCAGGGACGCCGGCGGCGCCAGGCGCAGCATCGTCGCGTCCGGGCTCCAGGCGCCGCTGCCGGCGCTATTGATGCCCTTGACGGCAACGCTGTAGCGCCCCGCCAGCAGGCTGGTCGAAGGATCGAGGCTGGCGCACAATCCCGCGACACTGACAAAATCGAGCAGGGTGCCGTCGGGACCGCACAGTCTGGCGCCGTAGCTGCTGGCGCGGTCCGCGGCCTGCCAGCTTGCCAGCACCTTGCCGCCCTGGAAGCTGAGCACCGGCGCGGCCGGCGCAGCGGGAACGGCCGGCCCCGGTCCTGGCCCAGGTCCAGGCGGTGGTGGCGGCGGTGGTGGCGGCGGTGGTGGCGGCGGCGGTGGCGGCGGTGGTGGTGGCGGCGGCGGTGGTGAAGGTGGCGTCGTCGGCCAGTTGTTGCACAGCAAAGTGGACGCCACGGACTTCAGCACGGCCGGGGCCACGGTGGCAGCAAAGAAGGCAGCCGACTTTGCAGGATCGTCGAGCAGCGCCTTCACCAGCGAGGCGGCGGCGCCGACGATGGCATCGATAATCAGCTGGCCCAGGGCGTCAAAGGAAAAACTGTCGGGCTTGGTGATGGGGATGCTGATCGGCGCAGGAAAGTCGACCGAGACCACCGGCTCGCCCGCCACCAGGATGGTGAACGTCCCGCGCAGCTCTATCTTCAATCCATTGGTGGAGGAAAAAGACGGCTTTACCTTGAAAGCGGAAGTGACGACCTTGTCGAACACCAGGCCGACGAAGGCGCCACATCCATTTGTGTTGCTCAGTTTTTGCAGCGTCTGCAGTAATTGCAAGTCCGCCAGCAAGGTATCGGGCGGCGCCCAGTTGCTGACCTGGAAGCCATTTTTCTTGCTATAGGTAAAACTGATACTGGGGTCGGTGAACGGTCCATAGGTCCCGTTGGCGCTCAGGACGCCGCCAAATTGAGTATAGTCGCCTACTTCCTGGGTGATCCTCAGGATGCTCGACAGATTGAACCTGGTCTGCAGGAATTGCAGGCCGACACTCAGCTGCGCTCCCTTGTCGCCACCCTGGCTGAACACGGTGACTTCGGGTGCGTGGGCGAAGCTGCTGTCATAGATCTGCAGAAAACCCAGGTCGATGGGCGCGCTCAGGCTGCCGCTGATGCGCACGCCACTGCTGGTGCCGCCCGTCGTCACGGCCACCGACACGAAGGCGCTGAAATCCATGATGGAGATCTGCGTCTGGTCCAGCACGAAGCCTTGCGTCGGGAATCCCCCAAATGGCGCGGTGGCATAGTACAGTCGGATGGGCTTGTCTGGCGCCTGGCCGGAAAATTCAATGGGAATCAAATCGCCCCAATTCACTCCCAGCGCGGCCGAGGACAGGAAGGTGTAGATGGAAATGGGCTGTGCGATGGTCGCGCTGACCACGACCAGCTTGCCTTGCTCGAACCAGATATCGCCCGTCAGGCGCAGGCTGCCGAAATCGAGCCGGATCTGGAAGTGGAGCGAGGCGCCGGACGCACCACGCTTGAACGCCAGCGTCCAGTCCTTGACCGTGACGCCCGTCAAGCCCAGCGGATCGTGCCAGTCCATCTGTACGGTGCCGCTAAACGACAGATCACCGGATTGGCAGTCGTATTGCAAGGATGCGGCTGTCAACAATAGCTGGGGGAAACTATCCGGCAAGGACAGGAAGCTCGCCCGCATGAGCTCGTCGATCATCTGGCGAAAATCGATACTGGAATTTTTCTCCAGCTCGGCCAGAATACTGGTGCCCGGCAGCGATAGCCTGGCCGACAGGCTTCCCTGTCCCAAGACGATCGTGCCGGCAATATTGACCAGGGTGCTCATGCGATATGCATTCCGCGCTGAAAAGTGGATAAACCGCGCGGCAGGCGCCGCGCGATGCAAGCTGGCGGCGACCTCAGGCGGGCGTGCGCACGATGCTCAGCGCCACCCCTTGCAGGCTGATGGCGATGCCCGCGATCGGCGTCCAGTCATCCTTCCATTTCTTGTCAGCGTCGACCGAACCGAGACTGGTGGCGAGCGTCAGGTTGCCATTGGTGTTCATATCGAGTTGGGTCACCGCCACCGACAGCGTTTTCAAACTGGTGGGCAGGTCGGCGTCCGTCACTGTCAGGCCGACTGCCGTGGCGGCCCAGGTGATGAAATCGCCGACGACGATGGTGATGGCATCCTGAGGTGCCTGCGGACCATACTTGAATTCGAATTCTTGCGCTTTGGCTGGCGGCAATTGCGTTTCGATCGGAATCGAGATGTTCTTGGTGGGATCGGTGGAAGTCCCGATTACGATATTTCCCTTGAGCGTAGTGGTCACTGTCATGGCATTTCCCTTAAGTTTCGTTAACAAACCAGGTGTGCTGCATGCTTAAATTAGCCACAAAACGCTGTCGCGCTATCGTTAAGTGACGAAAATTCATGCTCGTGTAAGCCGTCCGCATCACGCCAGCAGTGCGCCATCGCCATTGCCCTCAATCAGCGAGCGCAGCTGCGCGCAGACGACCTTGATCGTCACGCTTGCGGCAAACGCCGCAAGCGCCAATAAATCGGTTGCAGTGGACTGCGATACGCGCCGGCCGGCACCGGCACGGACTTGTGGGCGTCGCCGGGCAGGCCGCACCACGGCAGGATGAAGTGGAAAATTGTCGCATACGGCATGGCGCGCTCCCGGCAAAATGAAAGCCGGCAAAACCGATGCTCAGGGCATCGGCGGCCAACTTTCCCTGTGGCTGAACGGCGGCATATGGGTGCGGCGCGGCTCAGCAGGGAAAGACAGTATGCAGTTAAAAAAATGATTAATAGTCATCAAATGTCACGATGACTTAAAAACTTGAAATAAGTGTCAGGCGCTATGCCTCAACGCGGCCATGCCGCGGGGGAAGCGCTCAAGGCACGCTCACATCGAAGCGCTTAGCCATTTTTTTGAGTTCGCCGCTATCGATCAGGCTATTCAGTTCCTGATCGAACTGCAGGCGCAGCTTGTCGAAGGTGGGAGAGCGGGGAAAGGCGAAATAGCCGTTTTGTATGTCAATTACCTTGGGCAAAGGTTTCACCTGGCGAGCATAGCCCAGGCGGGCGATCACGGGGTCGGTATTGCGGCGGTTGCTGATGAACACGTCGACGTGGTTGTGCACCAGCATCTTCAAGCCATTTTCCACATTATTGGCCACACTGACCTGCAAGCCGGGCCGCACGCGCTCCCAGTCCGCGCCATACGCCCAGCCATTGAGCAGCACCACCCTGCGGTTCTTCAGCGCCGCGTAGTCGCCATCCCAGCCGAAACTGGCATCCTGGCGCGTATAAAAGACCATCTGGTCCTGGTAGAACGGCTTGTCGGAAAACCCCATGCTGGCGATGCGCTCGGGCGTCTTGTAGGGGCCGATCAGGATATCGGCCTGGCCCTGCACCAGCATGGCTTGCGCGCGCGCCCACGGCACCATGCGAAAACGCACGGTGTTACCCGTGCGCGCCGCCATCAGCCGCAGCAGTTCCGCACCCAGCCCGCCATACTCGCCACCGTCCTGATACTCGAACACGCGCTCGAACTGCGCGCCCACGGCCAGCAGTTCCCGGGCTGGCGCCTGCGATGGCACAAGCAGCGTCGGCCACAGCAGCGCCAAGGTTAGCAGGCGCCGCCCTGCTCCTTTCATCAGCCGACGATGCGCAAGGAGTAATCGGTGGCCCGCACGTCCTTCGTCAGGCTGCCGATCGAGATGCGGTCCACGCCCGTTTCGGCAATCGCCCGCACGGTGTCGGCATTGATGCCGCCCGACGCTTCCAGCAAGGCGCGGCCGTTGGTGACGGCCACGGCGTCGCGCAGCATGTCGTTGCTGAAGTTATCGAGCAGCACGGAGACGGCACCCGCGTCCAGCGCTTCGCGTAATTGCGCCAGGTTTTCCACCTCGATCTGCACGGGCACGCCCGCGTCGAGGTTGCGCGCGTTTTCCAGGGCCTGGCTGACGCCACCGGCGGCCGCGATATGGTTTTCCTTGATCAGGATGCCATCGTACAGGGCCAGGCGCTGGTTCTTGCCGCCACCGACGCGCACCGCATACTTTTGCGCCAGGCGCAAGCCAGGCAAGGTCTTGCGCGTATCTAAAATGGACGCCCTGGTGCCGGCGACCACGTCCACATACCGGCGCGTGGCCGTGGCCACGGCCGACAGCAGTTGCAGGAAATTGAGCGCGCTGCGCTCGGCCGTGAGCAAGGCGCGCGCTGGCGCCTGAATGGTGCAGACGACGCTGTCGGCCGTCATCATGTCGCCTTCGGCATAATGCCAGGCGATATCGATGCTGCGGTCCAGGCTTTTCATGATGCCTTCGAACCACGGCGCGCCGCACAGCACGGCCGCTTCGCGCACGATGACGCGCGCCGTGACGATGTGGTCGGGCGGCACCAGTTCGCCCGTCAGGTCGCACTGGCCCACGTCTTCCAGCAAGGCGGCCAGCAGATTGCCTTCGAACGCGCGCGCCAGGGCGGGGTCAAAGGGAGCGAAAGAATTAACGAGGGTACTCATGCTGGACCGATTCCTTGGAACAATGTGGTTTCTTTTGCCAGGTCCGCACCCGGCTTGAGGCCCGCCTTCTTGGCGGCGGCGAAGTCGAGCATGCGCTTGATCGAACGCACGGCCAGCTGGCCGACGGCGGGATCGACGTGGATTTCGTTGTGCATGTTTTCCAGCGTTTGCGCCAGGTTCAGCAAGCCGTTCATGGCCATCCACGGGCAGTGCGCGCAGCTTTTGCAGGTGGCGCTGTTGCCGGCCGTGGGCGCTTCGATGAAGCGCTTGCCGGGTGCGGCCGCGCGCATCTTGTGCAGGATGCCGTTGTCGGTGGCGACAATAAACGTGTCCGTATCCATGGTTTGCGCTGCCGCAATCATTTGCGACGTCGAGCCCACCATGTCGGCCAGCGCCACCACGTTGGCGGGCGACTCCGGATGCACGAGCACCTTGGCTTGCGGATACTCTTCCTTGAGCAAATCGAGTTCGATGCCCTTGAATTCGTCGTGCACGAGGCAGCTACCCTGCCACAGCAGCATGTCGGCGCCCGTTTCCTTCTGGATATACCCGCCCAGGTGCTTGTCGGGCGCCCAGAGGATTTTCTTGCCCTGCGCATGCAGGTGCGCAACGATGTCGAGGCCGATCGACGACGTCACCATCCAGTCCGCGCGCGCCTTGACGGCCGCGCTGGTGTTGGCGTAGACCACCACCGTGCGGTCCGGATGGGCGTCGCAGAAGGCCGTGAATTCATCCACCGGGCAGCCGAGGTCGAGCGAGCAGGTCGCATCGAGGTCGGGCATTAATACGGTTTTCTCGGGACTGAGGATTTTCGCCGTTTCGCCCATGAAGCGCACGCCGGCCACGACCAGGGTCTTGGCCGGATGGTCGCGCCCGAAGCGGGCCATTTCCAGCGAATCGGAGACGCAGCCGCCCGTGGCTTCGGCCAGGTCTTGCAGGTCGGCATCAACGTAATAGTGGGCAACGAGCACGGCTTCGCGCTCGATCAGCAGACGCTTAATGCGCGTGATCAGTTCGGCTTTTTCAGCCGGGGACGGCGTCGCTGGCGTGCGTGCCCAGGCATGGGCAGTGCAGCTGGCTCCGTCTTGTGGGTGTTCATACTCGACGGATTTGATGGCTAAAGTTTGCATGGCTGTGTCAAACAAAAACGGGATAGACCGGCACGAACGCAATGAAGCTGGTGCGCCGGAACGAAAGGACCGCGGCGCGTCGGTGTGGTGCTGGGTGGCCTCGCTGGCCGGAATTGTCGGATTACGCTGCGCTAATCCGACCTACGCGACCTACGCGACCAACCCGGGCAACTCACCCTGACGTAGGTCGGATTAGCGCACAGCGCGTAATCCGACGCAACGTTAGCCTATAAATTAATCGATACCCTGGCTCTTCAAGTAATCTTCGTAATTGCCGTTGTAATCGACAATGCCGTCTTCCTTGATCTCGATGATGCGGTTCGCCAGCGAGGAAACGAACTCCCGGTCATGCGACACGAAGATCAGGGTGCCCGCGTATTTTTCCAGCGCGATGTTCAAGGATTCGATCGATTCCATGTCCATGTGGTTGGTCGGCTCATCGAGCATCAGCACGTTGTGGCGGCCCAGCATCAGCTTGCCGTACATCATGCGGCCCTTTTCACCACCGGACAGCACCTTCACGGCCTTTTTCACGTCGTCGCCGCCGAACAACAAGCGGCCCAGGATGGAACGCACGGCCTGGTCGTCGTCGCCCTCTTTCGTCCACTGGCCGATCCAGTCGGTCAGGTTCGTGTCCTTGGCGAAATCTTCCGTCGGGTCTTGCGGCATGTAGCCGACATTCGCGTTTTCCGCCCACTTCACGCGGCCCTGGTCCGGCTGCAGGCCGGCGATGTCGCCCGCGATGCAACGCAGCATGGTGGTCTTGCCGGCGCCGTTGGCGCCGATGATGGCGATGCGCTCGCCCGCTTCGACCATGATGCTGAAATTCTTGAACAGGGTGCGATCAAAGCCCTTGGTGATGTTTTCCACTTCCACGGCCAGGCGGTGCAATTTCTTTTCGCCGTCGAAACGCACAAACGGATAGGCGCGCGACGATGGCTTGATGTCATCGACCTTGATCTTTTCGATCTGCTTGGCGCGCGATGTCGCCTGGCGCGCCTTGGATTTGTTGGCGGCGAAGCGGCGCACGAATTCCTGCAGCTCGGCAACCTTGTCTTTCGCTTTCGCGTTGTTGGCCAGCTGCTGGTTGCGCGCCTGGGTCGAGGCGAACATGTATTCGTCGTAATTACCCGGGTAAATCTTCAGGGTACCGTAGTCCATGTCGGCCACGTGGGTGCAGACCTGGTTCAGGAAGTGGCGATCATGGGAAATGATGATCATGGTGGAATTGCGCTCGTTGAGCACGTCTTCCAGCCAGCGAATCGTGTTGATGTCCAGGTTATTCGTCGGCTCGTCGAGCAGCAGGATGTCCGGATTCGAGAACAGCGCCTGCGCCAGCAGCACGCGCAGCTTCCAGCCTGGCGAGACATTGCTCATCGGGCCTTGATGCAGCTCGATGGCGACACCGGCGCCCAGCAGCAGTTCGCCCGCGCGCGATTCGGCCGTGTAGCCGTCGTATTCGGACACTTTGCCTTCCAGATCGGCCGCCTGCATGTAGTCGTCGTCGGTCGCTTCCGGGTTCGCGTAGATGGCGTCGCGTTGCTGGATGGCGGCCCACATTTCCGTGTGGCCCATCATGACCACGTCAAGCACGCGCATGTCTTCAAACGCGAACTGGTCCTGGCGCAGCTTGCCCAGGCGCTCGTTGGTGTCGAGCATGACGTTGCCGCCCGATGGGTCCAGGTCGCCGCCCAGGATCTTCATGAACGTCGACTTGCCGCAGCCGTTGGCGCCGATCAAACCATAGCGGTTGCCGTCGCCGAACTTGACGGAGATATTCTCAAACAATGGCTTGGCGCCAAACTGCATCGTAATATTTGCTGTAGATAGCATGTGATATTGGGTCTTTATTCAGTTAAAACAGCTAGTTAAATACTTTTCTCCCATTATACAGCACCCACCCTCATCACTCTATAGTGGTCGGCCGAGGGCGACCGGAGTACATGCTGAGAAATAATGGCAAGAAAATATGATTGCCGCCATTCCATTTAGCGGCTACCCTGCGTGGCATCCGTTCCCACCCCTCTAGCTCACAGGCATCTCTTGAAAAAAATCACCATCGCCGCCGCCGTGGCCGTCATTGCCGTCGCTGTCACCGCCTACGCTTCGCCGTACTACGCCTTGCACCAGATCAAGACCGCCCTGGCCGAGCGCAATGCCGACGCCCTGGCCGGGCACGTGGACTTCCCCGCCCTGCGCGCCAGCGTCAAGGCACAGCTGGAGGCCAGCATGGCTCGCAGCATCGAGGCGACCGCCGGCAGCGGCAACCCGCTGGCCGCCCTGGGCCAGTCGATCGCCAGCGCCATGCTGGGCAAGATGGTCGACACCATGGTCTCGCCCGCCGGCGTGGTGGCACTGGTCAACAAGAGCGCCGTCAGCCCGCAAGCGGGAGCCGATGCAAGTGCGGATGCCCCGGTCGATGGCACGCAGAAAAAGGCCGACTATTCGGCAAGCTATGCCGGCGTGAACACCTTCGTCGTGCGCGCCAAGGAGGGCAATGCGCAGGAAGGCGCGCTGGTCCTGCAGCGCCATGGCGTGTGGGACTGGAAGCTGAGTTCGATCGAGATTGCGTCGGCGATGGCAGCACATTAAAGGGAAGGAAGGCGCAAGGAACACGCATGCGCAGGCAATCCGAGACACAATGCCTGCCACTTGTAGCAGATTGCAGGAGATTTCATGCTGAAACACGCGGCCTTATCGCTGGCAATGGCCCTCGCCAGCGCCACGTCATTCGCCCACGCCCTCGATGGCACAGCCGGGAGCAGCCACTCTGTCGCCTCGCGCATGCAGGCGGAAACATCGAGCGCGGCCGACCCCGACGCGCCCGCGCCGCTGCCCGTGTCCAGCGACATTTCGCTGGCCGAACTGGAGCGCCGCTGGGCGCTGGGACAGGCGCAGGCCGAAGAAAAACACTACACCAGCGCGCTCGACCCGGCCGTGCTGACGGCCCTGGCGCGGCAGATGGAATGCCTGGATATCGTCGGCGTGCAAGCGTATGGCTTCCCGCTGGATCGGGCGCAGCCTGCCGTGCTGAGCGGCGCGCACCTGCTGGCGCGCTGCCCGGACAGGGCCTACCTGACGATCACGGCGATGTCGATGGCGGGCAAGACGGGCAAGCGCGTCACGATTTCGTCGCAGTCATTCAAGCAGACGGTCGATGGCAAGCCCGCGCGGCGCCTGTATTACAAGGCCCCCAACGGCCGCCAGAAGGAAACGCTGACCATCGTCGATGGCAGTTATGTGTATGCGCTTGAATACTGGTCGCTCGATGACAGCCAGCAGAGCGGCATGGTCGGCATGCGCCGCATGGAAACATTGACGTTACCGCAACAACAGGGGAAGTTATCTTGCAGGGACGAGGCCGGAGCACAGCCTTGTCGGCAGTAAACGGCAGCGGCCGGCGGCAAACATGCCGCCGGCCACGTTCAGACACCGCTGCTTACATGCCCAGGGACTTGAGCAGGTCGGCGTTGTCGTCGTCTTCCGGTTCCACTGCCGGCGCCGGGCCGGCGTCGCGTTCGCGGTTCGCGTATTCCGTATCCATCAGCGAGTCGGCATCGACTTCGCGCGAATCGAAATCGTGCAACTTGATGAACTCGGTACGGTCGATCGCCAGTTCCAGATAGAAAATATTGTTCTTTTCCGTGTAGAAGGTAACGCGACGCATTTCCGGGCGGTCCAGCGGCGTGTCGACGCTGAGCATCACCTGCTTGTTCAACACCAGCATCTTCGGCTGGCTTTGGGTGATGTTCGTTTGCAGTTCGCGCCGCACCTTGCCCGTGAAGTCGCCCACGATCTGGTTCATCAGCTCGCCCATGATGTTCGACACTTCGTCCGACGTGTAGAAATTGGCCAGTTCTGACTTCGGCATACCCATGTGCAACATGTAGCGCTCGTAGATTTCCATCGCCGTATCGGCGGCAAAATTGAGCACCACCAGGCCCGTGAAACCACCATCGAACATCACGAAGCAACCGATGTCGGGCTTCAGGCCGGTCTTGGTAATGCGCTGCACCATGCCTGAATAATTGACTCTACTTTGCGTTGCAACGTTGAGCACCCGAACCACCGAGTTGCACAAACTCATCAACAAATCTTCTGTACCGTACACAACATCCTTTTCTGCATCCATGAGCAACCTCTCCTACTATTTTAAAGATGACAGCACTGTTTCCCTGCCCGTCGCGAGCCGAAACACGACCGTTTCGCTCAGCAAGCGGACGACTTCACCTTTGCATGCCCGACCTTGCCTGGCCGTGCGAGCCGCGTTGCCGCTGGCACGAACCGCCCTGTTACCTTTTTCTGTATAGAAATAAGTATCAGATGCGCAGAATACCCAGATGTAACATTTCCGTCCAGCCATACCTGCATTTACTTGACGATCTGTGCGGAAATACCATACGCCGCCTGCGGGGCCACAGTGCCGGAGGCTAGCCGCCCATGGTCAAGGCCAAGGGCCGACGCCCTGCTGGCCGCGCCGCGCCGGCCTGGGTGGTATGCGGCGCATCCTTCAGGCGAAACACTTGCACGGCGTGCGACAGCTGCGCCGCCTGATCCTGCATGGCATTGGCCGCGGCCGCCGCTTCTTCGACCAGGGCCGCATTCTGCTGCGTCACCTGGTCCATCTGGCTGATGGCTTCATTCACCTGCTCGATGCCGAGGCGCTGCTCTTCGCTCGCATCCGTAATCTCGCCGATGATGGCGCTCAGGCGCTGCACGCTATCAACCACGTCCTGCATGGTGGCACCGGCCTGGTCGACCAGCTTGCTGCCCGCACCCACCTTGTCCACGGAATCGTCGATCAAGCCCTTGATTTCCCTGGCGGCGCTGGCCGAACGCTGGGCCAGGTTGCGTACTTCCGTGGCCACCACGGCAAAACCGCGTCCCTGTTCGCCGGCGCGGGCAGCCTCCACGGCGGCATTCAAGGCCAGGATATTCGTCTGGAAGGCGATGCCGTCGATCACACCGATGATATCGGCAATCTTGCGCGAGGAATCATTGATCGAGCCCATGGTCTGCACCACTTCGGATACCACCGCGCCGCCCTTGACGGCCACAGCGGACGCCGCCGACGCCAGCGAGCGCGCCGCCAGCGCATTGTCCGCATTCTGCTTGACGGCCGCAGTCAGCTCTTCCATTGACGACGCCGTTTCTTCCAGCGAACTGGCCTGCTGTTCCGTGCGCGATGACAAGTCCATGGTCCCGACGGCGATCTGCGCGGAAGCAGTGGCAATGGTATCGGTGCCGCCGCGCACTTCGCCCACGATGCCAACCAGCGCCGTGTTCATGTCGCGCAGGGCGGCCATCAGCTGACCCGTTTCATCTTGCGAACGCACGACGATATCGCTGCTCAGGTCGCCCTGCGCCACGCGCTGGGCCAACGCCACCGCCTCGACCAGCGGGCGCGTGATGTTACGGGTCAGCAAGATCGCCAGCATGCACGCCAGCAGTGCGGCGATGACGCCGCCGCCCAACAAGACCCACGTCGTGCGCGACTGCAAGGCGGCCGCTTCGTGGCCCCGTTGCCCTAATAACATACTTTCCGTCTTGCCTATGTCGGCGAGCAAGATACGCATTGCATCCATGGCCGCCTTGCCCTTGCCGGCCTGCTCCGCCGCCACCACGGCGTCGAGGCTGCCATCGACGGCCGCCGCGCGGCGCAAGGCGATCACGGGATTGATGGCCGTCGCCAACCATTGCTGCTGAGCACCTTCCAATGCCTTCAGCCGCTCCAGCTGGGTAGGGTTGTCGGCAGTCAAGGTGCGGATCTTTTGCAAGTGTTCGGTAAAGCCGCGCTGGCCGCTTGCCAGCGGTTCCAGCGAGCTATCCTTGCCGGTCAGGGCAAAGCCGCGCTCGCCGGTCTCGATGTTGATCAGGCTTTCGAGCAAGGCATTGGCCTCTCCCATGACCTCGTACGTATGGATATTCAGTCCATTGGCCTCACCCAGGCGGGAAAAATTCGCTTGCGCAGACGCGACCAGTATCGCCAGCAAGGCGACGACGGCGCCAAAGGCCAGATACAGGCGGGTGCCGATCTTCAAGTTGGACAATGCCATTTTCGTACTCCATGTAAGAACAAACATCAAGGCGCCATCATAGCGATAAAAATGGAAACATTTGTTGCTGATGGGATACAATTTATATCTTATCGTCTTTTTATAATTTCCATGGATCGCTTGTCTGCCTTGTTGCTGCAATTTGGCTTTTCAGCCGACACTTTCTTCGAGGGAACGTTTTGCGGCAGCAACCACTTCCCCGCGCAACCGGGAAGGGGCCATCTGCACCTGGTGCGCGAAGGGTCGGTGACCTTCGTCCACGCAGACGGCACCCGGCTGCGCGTCGATGCGCCCACGCTGATTCTTTACCCGCGCCCGCAGGCGCACGGCCTCGACACGGGTGCCGGCACGGCGCGGCTGCTATGCGCGACCGTGCATCTGCCCGGCGACGACGGGGCCGTGATCGACAGCCTGCCGCCGTGCCTGCCGCTGCCGCTGGCGCAACTGCCGGCCATGGCTGGCCTGCTCGATCTGCTGTTCGACGAGGCGCAACATGGGGGACTGGGGCAGAAACTGGTGCTCAACCGCCTGTGCGACGTGCTGATCGTCCAACTGCTGCGCCATGCGCTGGCCAACCATCTCATGCCCGCCACATGCCTGCTCGACCAATCCGATGCCGCCCTCGCCAACGCCATGACGGCCATGCACGACCATCCCGGGCGCCACTGGACGGTGGCATCGCTGGCGACGCTGTGCGGCATGTCGCGCAGCCGCTTCGCGCGCCAGTTCCACGCCGTCATCGGATGTCCGCCGGCCGAATACCTGACGGGCCAGCGCATGCTGCGCGCCCAGGCGCTGCTCCAGCAGGGCCGGCTGGTGCAGGATGTCGCGCTGGAAGTGGGCTATGCCAGCCAGCCGGCCTTCACCCGGGCCTTCCGCGCATACAGCGGCTTGTCGCCGCGCGAATGGCTGGCGCAGGGAGCCAACTAAAAATCGAGCGCCCGCAAGACCACGCTGCTGACCAGCAGATCGCGGCTCAGATAAGCGAAGGCGCGCTGGCCCATGCGCAGGCGGTGGGTGTCGAAGATGAGCAGCCAGTCGCCGCCCTGTCCCTGGTCCAGGCTGCGCAATGCCGTCACGGTGATGCGGCAAGTCTTTTCCACGCCGAAGACGCTCAGATGGAAGCGGATGGCGTCGCCCGCCGGTTCGAGCGCGATGCTGTCGCGCAGGATGTCATAGGGCATGGCCGCCGCCCCCGTTCATTTGGCGACGGTGGCCGAAGCGGCATGCCGTGGCAAGTCGATGATGAAGACGCAGCCATGGCCAGGCACGCTTTTCACGCTCAAGGTGCCGTCATTCGCTTCCACGCTGCGCCGCGCAATCGACAGGCCCAAGCCCAGGCCCGTCTTGTTGGCGCCGCCTTGCGTAAAGGGCAAAAACAAGTCATTTGCGGCCTGCGGCGGCATGCCGGCGCCGTTGTCTTCCACTTCGATCCTGATCCGCTCGCCGTGTGCATACGCGCGCAGCACCACCGCACCCTTCGGCGAGCCAAACTTGAAGGCATTCTGCAGCAGGTTGCCCACGGCGGAGAGCAACAAATCCTGATCCGCATTGAGCTGCAGCAAGGGTGCAACCTCGTCCACGATCAAGGTGCAGCACAGCAAGTCCGCTTCCAGGCTGGCCGAATAGCGCAGTTCACTGATGAAGTTGTCCAAGTAAAAGACCGAGCGTTGCAAGGTCAGGCCCGCCTCCACCCGCACCTCCGCCAGCGAGCGGTCGATCAGGGTACGCAAACCCACCAGGCTGCGGTCGAGCACGGCGCCAGTGGCGCCCGTCACTCCCATGCCGCCCTGTTTGATGGCGGCGACAGCCAGGCTGGCAGTGCTGAGATGATTGCGCAGCTCATGGGCAAAGTAGCCGATGCGCTGGCTCAGCTGCACGGCCTGCTCGTCGGCGATCAGCACGTCGCGCCGTTGGGAAAATTCGGATACGGCTTCGGCAATGCCGTTGTCGAGACAGCGGTTCAGCGTCCTGAATTCCTCGACGGCAAATTGCTCGTCCAGCGCCACGGCCAGATCGCTGACAGCCTGGCACAGGTCGCCATAATCGTGCACCACCTGGCTGACGGAATAGCCGAGCGCCAGCAATTGCCCGCCGTGCGTGCTGGCGCTGTCGGCCAGTTCCGATGTACTCGCCGCACTGCCGTCGGCGGAACCAGAAATTGCCAGGCTTTGCGCCAGCTTACCCGCTTCTTCCGCCTTCAGAGTGCGGATCAGCTGGTCCAGGAAGATGGGGATGCCTTCCCTTAACTGTATTTCAGTCGAAAAACGCATGGGCCGCTTGGCGACCTTGTCACGACAACGGCGCTCCAGCTCGGCGCGATTTTCCGCTAGGAATAAATGCATCATGGCGTTTTCGGTAATCTCAATGATTAAGAACAAGCCAGCCTAGCGCGATGATCCGTCAAGCACCGTCTGTTACCGTACATACTTACTTACGCGCACGCATCGGCCCTCCCCTGTGCTATTGTCATCATGTACATCACCAGGCAGGAGCCATGCATGAGCAACATCGTTACCAGCGTCTCGTTCCGCTACATCGATCCGCGCCACAAGGAACCGGGCCCGAGCCGGGAATTCATCAACCAGAACATCCTGCTGCCGTCGGGCGCCCATCTGCCGCGCATGGGCGAAGCCATCGAACTGATGCACTGGGACTTGAATCGCGACATGAAATCGGGCGTATATGCGGTGCTGTTCGTCCACACGCGCATCGCCTTGTTTGACGGCAACGACAAGCCGTCCGGCTGGCACACGACGATCACCGTGGGCCCGCAATCCGATGAGATCGACGCGCGCTTCCTCACTGCCCCCTCCTGATGCCCGTGCGGCCCTTGTTGCGGCCAGGCCCGGCCACCTAAAATAGTGCTTTTATAAAACATGACCGTGACGGCAGCCGGTGGCGCCGTCACGCGCAAGGAAAGACGACGACACTGATGAGTACTCTTGTAGAGCTGGTAACACAGGAAATGACGGCGGCCATCCACGCCTGGTTCGATGAACGCCTGCAGCGCAACGACCTGGAACAATCCGTCAAACGCACGACCTTGCAAGCGGGCATTTTCAATGACTTCATGCTCGACTACAAGCCAGGGCGCGCGATCGCCGACGATATCGACCTGGACTTCGACGACGACGCGCGCCCCGGCACGGCGGCGCGCCTTGACGATGCGCAAATGCGCGACGATGTCGTGCCACAACTGACGGCCGTGGTACAGGCCCGCCTGGCGCCGCTGGTGGACACGCCGATGATCGACTACCGCTTCACTTGCCGTGGCAAGTTCCAGACGGCGCAGGGCAAGCTGCACCTGACGTTGCTGGAATACGTCAACGAGGATAAACGCCAGGCCTTGCTGGAAAACATACACGCGTACATTGGGCAAAAGCTCACGCATGGCAAGCATCCGACGCAGCCGCTGGAAACGTTCTTCCTGGCACGCCACCTGCTCGACCCGCAGCTGTTCCCGCAGCTCGACGTGGCCTGGACCATCGCCCAATACGAACGCATCCAGGCCTTGAACAAGACCCAGCCGGACGACTTGGCCAGGCACCGCGCCGACATCATCCGCGCCATCACGCAATGGGCGGAAAACGTTTTCCTGCCGCAGTTTTATGACCGCGCGCTGTCCGCCTACCGCGCCACCGAATACACACTGAAAGCGGGCGCGGCGCCCGATGCACAGGCACTGCAGCCGATCGACCTGCTGCTGTATGGCGCGGTGATGATCTTGCGCCATGACGCCAGCTACGCCAAGTCAAAGGGCTTGAAATTCCTGGAAATCGCGCGCGAACTGGGCAGCGAACGGGCCGTGCGCATGCTCAAGGAAGGCAGCGGCACCTTCCCCGATGCCGACATCCACCTGAAAAATGCGCTGCTGGAATGCCGCGCCAACGATGTGTTTGCCACGATCAGCATCACGATTGCCCGGGAAGAGGCAGACGCGTATGCGCAGGCGCTGGCCTTCATCACGCATTTGCTGCGGAACGGTTTTCCGAAAAGCTACCAGATCAAGCTCAAGGCCAAGTTCAAGCAATATCTGCCGATCAAGGGACTGGCGAAATCCGACACGCACCGTTTCTTTGCCAACGCCCTCGCCCATGCGTCCCTGCAGCCGCAACTGGAAGCGTATGCGCGCGCCGCCATCGAGCAATTCGAATTCTATGCGGACACGGAAGGCGAAAAGAATTGCATGCCCGGCAGCTACGCCACGTTCGGCCTGGGCTTGCTCGATGCGCGTTATTTTCCCCTGGTGCAGCACTACATGGCCAGCGTCGACGAGGAACACCAGGGCGTACAGGACCAGTTCACGGCCGCCTTTGCTGAGCAGCATGGCGTGACGACGGAGTCCATCCCCGTGCTGGCGGCCTGCCTGCGCGCCTGCACGGACAACGCCAAGGTGAAAATCCAGACGGAACTGGAAGAGGTGGAGAAGCTGGAACTGTTCTGCCAGCAACTGCAAGGGCTGGAAGGCTATCTGGTCGAGCACATGCTGTATCCGGTCTGGGGCAAGCTGGAAAAACTGGCCACCCTGGCGCGCAAGGCGGACGGCCGGCGCAAGGAGCTGCTGCTGGCCTTGCTGGAAGCGGCCAGCAAGACCGACGCCTGAAGTGCGCAACGTTATGACTTTCACCATATATAATGCGCGCGCCAGCGTTGCTATAAGGCATCTTTTGGCACCTGACATCGAATCGTGGAGAAAATACATGCACAAGCAATTCCCTGCCGCCAGATTGCTGGCCGCCACCCTCGCCGCCGCGCTGATGCAGCCAGTCATGGCTGCTGAACCCACCGCCGTGGAACTGGCGCCGCTAGCCGTCGCCAACCTGTACATCAAGACCATCATCAACCAGGATGAAGCCAGCGTCGCCCAGCTCAACGCCTACCTGCGCCCCACCCGTCTGGCGGGCCAGCAAAGCGCCGAATACGCGTCGTACAGCGGATTGAAGGAAGCGGACGCCAAGTTTCCAACGGAAACCGGCAAGCTGATCGCCGACCTGTTCCCGGCCCCCATGCGCGCGGCCGTGACGCCGGCCGCCGAATTGCTGGCCGCGAACGTCATCGCCGCCAAGAATGGCGCCGCGTGCCAGGCCACCAAGGCGGACCCGGTCACCGTGGAAAACGGCATGCAGACGGCCGCCGTCAGCTTCGAGTGCCAGGTCGTCAAGGTGCCCGTGGCGTGGGCGGCTGCCGCCCAGCAATTGGCGAAGAGCGGCTGCAAGGTCGAGCAATGCAAGGCCGGCCTGCAAAAGATCGCCGCGACCTACACCAGCGCACCGAAGCAGACGTGGCGCGCCGTGTTTGCCGTCAGCCGCGAAAAGGACTCGGAAGCCTGGCGCAACGATTTCGCGCGCGAAACTTTCGATGAAATCTGGGACTACCTGTAATCCTGGCCTCGTTTAGAATGGCTGGATGGACAAATTGACACCGGCACCACAGCCTGCGGGCCTGGCCGTGCTGCGCTTGATCGACCCCGACCATGTGGAAGGCGCGGTGGTCAGGCAAGCGCTGGCGCAAGAATTGCCTGCCCTGCACGGCAGGCAATTGCTGGCGCTGCTGCGCCGGCTGCGTGCCGCGCAATCCAACCAGCAGCACTATGCGGGCGCCAGCGTCGAACAGGCGGAACAGCATTTCGGCGCCGCCATCGCCGCCGTCAAGGCGGAGCTGGCCACGCGTCCGCACATTCCCAACAAGCAGGAAGCGAAGGCCCTGCGCCAGGCGGCGGCAAAGAAGCGCTGAACGGGTCTGCGGTGCGTGGGCGGGCACGGCCCTCCTTCTATAATCGATGACGATACATTGTTTTCCGCACTGAAAGGACTCCCCATGCCCACACGCTTTTCCCGCCATCTGGCCGGCTGCGCCGTACTTGCCGTCTCCGCCCTGACCACCATGCAGGCGGCCCATGCCCAGCCGACAGGCCCCATCGATGCGCGCGCCGTGTGGCAGGAACGTTCGCTGTCGGCTTGCCGCAGCGAACAATCCCAAACTGCGCCCGACGTCTGCCTGCTGCGCACCATGCAGCGCTCGGGCGCGCGCCCGCAAGCCATCGCCGCCGCCAACATGCTGGTGAAGGCGAACAAGGCCGGCTTTATCTCCGCCTGGCGCCCGCTGGGCAAGGCGGCCCTGGCCACCGTCACCTATCCGTTTCGCGCCAACACGAATGAAGGTAGCTTGCTGATCGGCAGCGATGGCGCCGCCATCGACGTCGACGAGGACTCCGTGCGCGAGGAAGACCGCGCCACCCCGGCCTGGCGCGCGTTTGCCGCCGCCCATCCGGACGCCGTGCCGTTCGCCCCCGCCGACTTTATTGGCAGCACGACGACCGCCGATGGCGGCCAGAGCGTGCTGTTTTCCACGCCCCTGAAGAGCTGCCATGCCTGCGCCGACGATGGCGCGCTGCTGGTCGCCTACACGATCGACAAGACGGGAATCGTGCGCGAGCGCAAGCTATTGACGATCAAGTAATGCTGCGCCAAAGATAAGATAGAATTGCTTGGTGGCATGTCCATACATATACATGCCATCGATCCGACTTACTTATCCTTTATCACGGGAAAACATGCGCCGCTCTTGCCTTGCACTGCACCTCACCGCCGCCCTGCTGCTGTCCAGCCCCTTCCACCTCGCCCATGCCGCACCGGCCGCTGCCGCCAGCGCGGCCACGCCGCTCGTCATCGGCGACAGTTTCACGATCGATTCGCAGGCGCTGCAGGAACAGCGCCACATCAATGTGTACATGGCGCGCGCCTGGGATACGCCGCGCGACGCGCCGCTGCCCGTGCTGTACATGCCCGACGGCGGCGTGGCGGAAGACTTTTTACACGTGGCCGGCTTGCTGCAAGTGTCGGTGGCGAATGGCACGATGCGCCCCTTCATGCTGGTCGGCATGCAAAACACGCAGCGCCGGCGCGACTTGACAGGCCCAACGCAGAGCGCGGAAGACCGCAAGATCGCCCCCGTGGTGGGTGGCGCGCCGGCCTACCGGGCCTTCATCCGCGATGAACTGATGCCGGAAATCAAACGGCGCTACCGCACGACGGGCGAAACGGCCATCGTCGGCGAATCGCTGGCGGGCCTGTTCGTGGTGGAAACGTATCTGCTGGAACCGCAACTGTTCGACCATTACCTGGCCTTCGACCCCAGTCTGTGGTGGAATCATGGCGCCCTGCCGCGTCAGGCGGCGGCCCTGCTGGCCAAGGGCAAGCCGGGCAAACACAGCCTGTACCTGGCGTCCAGCAGCGAGGCGGGCATCGCCGTCGAAGTGCAGCGCCTGGCCCAGGTGCTGGAAAAACAGGCGCCGCCCGGCTTGCAATGGCACCAGGAAAAGATGCCGGAAGAGACCCATGGCACCATCTACCATCCGGCCGCCTTGAAAGCATTCCGCGCCGTGTTCAAGCCTATTACCGCGCCGCAATAAGCGGCACGGCTACGCCACCGGCAGCGCCTGCCCCATCTGCTCGCGCAGCCAGTGCAGCAAGGTGGCGCGGCGCGCATCGCCGTCGAACAGCAGCGGCGACAGCAGGAAATAGCCGCTGCCGTCGCGCCGGAAACCCTGGGGCGCGACCAGGCGCCCGCTGTCGATATCTTCGCGCACCATGAAGACGGAGCCGACCGCCACGCCCAGGCCGGCGCAAGCGGCTTGCAGACTCAGATAGAAATGCTCGTAGGTCTGGCTGTCGCCGTGGCCGAGGCTACTACTGCCGTCGTCCGTGCCGACGGCGCGCCAGTGCGCCCAGGCGGCCGGGCGCGACGCCGTGTGCAGCAGGCGTTGCGCGGACAAGTCCAGCCGCCCTTGCCGCAGCAGGGCCGGCGCGCACACAGGCGCGATCCATTCGTCGCACACCTTTTCCGCATGCAATGCCGCATCCCACGCAAAATCGTTGCGCCGCAGCGCCACGTCCACCGCGTCGCGCTGGAACGCCACCGGCCCGCCCGAGGCGAACAGGTGCAGCGGCACTTCCGGATGGCGCTGGTAAAAGTCGCCGAGGCGCGGGATCAGCCATTTCATCGCAATCGTCGGCTCGCATGACACCACCAGCGGCGCCGGGCGGGTCGGCTGGCGCACCGCATCGAGGGCGGCGTCGAGCCGTTCGAACGCCTGCTGCACGGCATCGCGCAACTGCGCGCCCGGTGCGGTCAGAAAGACGCCGCGGTTGCGGCGCTCGAACAAGGCCGTGCCCAGCGACGTTTCCAGCAGGCGGATTTGCCGGCTGACCGCCCCGTGCGTCACGTGCAGCTCGTCCGCCGCCTGGACAAAACTGCCCAGCCTGGCCGCCGCCTCGAAGAAACGCAAGCTACCGAGTGCTGTCTGTCTGGTCATGATCTGTCATTTTTTCTCACATATATCGGCAAGATATCATCGTTTTTCATCGGCCGCCATTATCGCGATAATGCGTGTTCCGGCCGGCGGCATCGGTGCAGTGCCTTGCCCCTACAGGCGACGAATACTCACCGATTGCCATGCGGCCGCCACCCTCCAAGGAAGAGACATGATCGCATTGCTTGCCGTTGCATTGATTACCCTGCTGGCCTCCATCGTCCCCGGCCCCGATTTCGCGATGGTCACGCGCAACAGCTATCTGCATGGACGCCGCGCCGGCTTGCTGGCCGCGCTCGGCATCGCGCTGGGCGTGCAAGTGCACGTGTTCTATACGATGTTTGGCGTGGGACTGGTCATCGCCAGTTCACCGGCGCTGTTTACAGCGATCAAGTTTGTCGGCGCCGTGTACCTGATCGTGATCGGCTGGAAAACCTGGAGCAACCGCGCGGGCCTCATCATCGACCTGCATGGCGGCGCCAGCGTGCCCCGGCACAAGATCCTGCTCAACGGCTTCCTGACGAATGCGCTGAACCCGAAAACCACCTTGTTCGTCATCAGCACCTACACCCAGGTGGTGCAGCCGGGCACGCCATTGAGCGTCCAGTTCGGCTATGGGCTGTGCATGTCCGCCATCCACCTGGCCTGGTTTGCCCTCGTGGCCATCTTTTTCTCGCAAGCGCGCTTTCGTTTGCGCATGGTCAAGCACCAGCGGACCCTCGACCGGCTGATCGGCACGCTGCTGATGGCGCTGGGCGTGCTGCTGGCCTGCGCCAACATGGACAAACTGTAATGGCGCGCACGGCTCAGGCACACGCTACGGCGGGTAAAATCGGCGGTTAATCTTCCCCCGCCCGAGTCCCGCCCCCATGAGCTTTTTGCAACTATTTATTCTTTCCATCGTCCAGGGCTTCGCCGAACTGCTGCCCGTGTCCAGCTCCGCCCACGTCATCATGGCGGAAAAATGGATGGGCCTGGACCCCACGTCGCCGGAACTGACCATGCTGCTGGTGATGTTGCACACCGGCACCATGTTCGCCGTCATCGTGTATTTCTGGGCATCCTGGCGCGCCACGTATTTCAGTTCGACCGCCGCCTTCCGCAGCAATGTGCTGCTGCTCGCGGCCGCCACGGCGCTGACGGGCATCGTCGGCTTCGGCTTGCTCAAGGGCATTACCCATTTCATGAGCAAGGATGCGCCCGGCTTTGAAATCGAGCACCTGTTCGGCAATGCGAAACTGATGGCCGCCGCGCTGGCCGCCGCCGGCGTGCTGATCATCGTCTCCTCGCGCCTGCAGGCGCGCCAGCATGGCACCTTGTCCATTGGCAAGGCGATGGTGATCGGCGCCGTGCAAGGCCTGTGCCTGCCCTTCCGGGGTTTTTCCCGCTCGGGCGCCACCATTTCCGCCGGCATCGCCATGGGCGTGCCGCAACGCCGCGCCGAGGAATTCAGCTTTGCCCTGGCCGTCGTGCTGACGCCAGCCGTGCTGGTCAAGGAAGGCTGGCGCTTTTACCAGGCCGTGGCAAATGGCAGCCTGGACCATCTGGAACACGGCAACAGCATGCTGCACCTGCTCGGACCCAGCCTGCTGGGCATGCTGCTATCGTTCCTGGCCGGCTTGCTGGCCTTGCGCTGGCTGTCGCGCTGGCTGGAACAGGGCCGCTGGCATTTCTTTGGCGCGTATTGCCTGCTGGCCTCTGCCGTGGTGCTGTACGTAGGGTAAAATCGCCGGGTTTGTAGTTTGCAACTAACCATCCCAGCCAGGTTTTACTGAAAGCCAACGATGAATTTCGCCGCCACCGCCGCCCTCTCCCTCGCCATGTCCACCGATGCCTTCGCGGCCGCCGTGGGCAAGGGCGCCGCCCTGCACAAGCCGCAATGGCGCGAGGCGCTGCGCACGGGCCTGATCTTTGGCGTCATCGAAGCCATCACGCCCATCATTGGCTGGGCCCTGGGTAGCGTGGCCGCACCCTACGTGGAAGCGTGGGACCACTGGATCGCCTTCAGCCTGCTGGGCATCATCGGCCTGTTGATGATACGCAATGCCCTGTCCGACGCCGACGAGGACGAAGCGCCGGCCCAGTCGCACTCGTTCTGGGTGCTGGCCGTCACGGGCCTGGCCACCAGCATCGACGCCATGGTGGTCGGCGCGGGCCTGGCATTGTTGGGCGCCAACATCGTCGTCACGGCCGCCGCCATCGGCTTTTCCACCTTCGTCATGGTGACCCTGGGCGTGATGCTGGGCCGCGTGCTGGGCACGGTGGCGGGCCGGCGCGCCGAACTGGTGGGCGGCCTGGTGCTGATCATCATCGGCTGCGTGATCTTATACGAGCATATCGGCCATCCGGCCTGAAGCCCGGGCTGGCGCGAAAAGCTGGCCCAGCAGCTCCACCAGCAAGGCGGCGCAACTGCCATCCGGGTCCTTGTCGGGATCGAACACTGTCACGCTCATGCCGCAGCAGCAGCCGCCGTCGCGCACGGCACGCAGGATGGCCAGCAAGGCGTCCGGCGCAATACCGGGGCTGCCCGGGGAATCGACGGCAGGCATCAGCGCCTGATCGAGCACATCGACATCCAGGTGCAGCCAGAAGCGCCGCGCTTCAGCCCTGTCCAGCACGGCATTGATGCGGCTGGCCACGACGGCGGGACCGGCCGCGTTGGCATCGAACACGTCGATGCGCGTGATGGCCGTATCATTCACGTCCGGCCAGGCGAAATCGGCGTCGCGGTTTTCCCGCTCCCCCAATTGCACGATATGCTCTTCCGCTACCAGCGGCGCCGCCACGCCGGGCCAATGCGTCATCAGCGCTTCGCCCCGGCCCGTGGCCAGGGCCAGGTCCATGCCGGCCACGGCGCCCAGGGTTTGCGCGGGGTCATAATTGCCCGGATGGCGGAAATCGCTATGCCCATCCACATGCACCAGCGCAACGCCGCCAGCGCGCCGGGCGCCTGCCAAGGCCCCCAGCAGCACGGAACAGTCGCCGCCTATGACCAGCGGAAACGCGCCGCGTGCATGGCTGTCGGCAACGCGCGCGGCCAGTTCCAGGTTGAATGCGCGCATCGTCACGCCGTTATACAGGCGCGTGCCAGGCTGCGCCAGGGGCGTATAGGCGGGGCGCGGCAGTGGCACGATGGCGATCGCGCCCACGGCCGCTGCCAGGCCATTCGCCATCAGCACGGCTGGCGCGCGCCAGGTACCCGGCTCATGGCCGGGAGCCAGGGGCCGCAGCCCCAAGTTGGAAGGAGCAAGAATAATTTCCATGAGGATGACTTTACAATCCAGGTTGACGTGCGGACACACAGCGTGCCGCCGGGCCTCATGATAGCCGCAACGCAGACCTGGCAGGCGCGCACGCCGCGATCACCGGGCGTGGGCAAAGACGCGCTTTGTGCTACATTGAATACTCTGCATTCCTGTCTCGCAAGGTGACCATCATGGAAACTCTGGAGCTGCTTTTTGCCGCGCTGGTGCGCGACACGGCCGTGTCGATACGCGACCACCATGTCCCCTTTGCCATCAAACACGACGAGCGCGCCTATTTCGAGTGGATGGACGGGCATCCGATCAATGGCTATATCCAGGAAGCGTATCGCGAGATCGAAGAGACGGCCCAACAGATCCGCGCCATTCGCGCTGGGTGATGACGCTTGCCGCAAGCTACTGCGCGGGGCGCTAGTTGAATGCGTTCAAGGGACGTATTGATACAAATCAAACACTCAGCTGTTCGATACGCTTAAAAAGGTCTGAGCCACCACAATCAGGTCTGGAGGCGGGAGACATGGATCAGCAACAAAAACATCAGATCCGGGGCTATGAATTTCATGTGGCGGGGGCGCTGGAGAAGGATGGACGCTATCGGGGCATGATTTTGATCAGCAAGCGCGGCGATACGCAGCAGGTGTATGCCAAGCCCGTCCTGATAGAAACGCCCAGCAGCTTCAAGTCCGCGCATGCGGCCTTGATCGAGGCATCGGCGTACGCCCAGGAACTTATCTATAGTGGCGCCATCACGGCGCTGCTGCCCGCCGATGCGCCGGCCGGCGACAAGCAGGCGCCACAGCCGCCTGACCTGGTCGGCAATTAAGCCTCGGCAAGGAGCGGCGCGTATAATCGCGTTCCCCTTGCTAAGAGTGCGTCATCATGGAATTTGTGAATCTACCGCTGGTCTTCCTGGTCGGCTGCGCGCTGATCGCCTTGCTGGCCAAGAAGAATGGCTACTCGTGGTACCTGTTTTTCTTCGCCATTGCCGTGCCGGCGCCCCTGTTGCTGCTGGCCTTGCCGCATGTGCTGGGCGCGGAGGCCGCTTCGCTGACCTCCGTACGTCTGGGCACGGCCCTGCTGTTCCCGTGCGCAGGCCTGCTGCTGGCCTTGCGTCGCCAAAGCTGACGCTGCGCGCAGCTTAACGTGCCTGCATCCCATCGGCCAGGCGCCAGCCGACGGACAGCGCCAGTTGCTGCGCCTCTTTTTCATTGCTGCAATCGTCGTAGTCGCAGGTATCCGCATACGCGCCGCGCGCCTGGTTCTGGCTGACATACGAGCCGACCCACCGGCCATCGCGGCGCTGGCAAGCCGTGGCGCTGATCGTAAAACCTTTGTGGATGGTGGGATTTTCAAACGACATAATTCCTCCGATGCATGAAGCGTCAGCCACCTGACTGACTTCCACTGTGCGCCATAGCCCGCCCGCAGTCTGTACGTTGGCCCACACCCACGCCTGCGTGCCAGACCGCGCGCACCATGGCGATCGGGTATGATTTCGCCATGTGTGGACGATTCGATCAAAATGACACGGCGCGCGTGCTGGCGTCGTCCTTCGGCTGGACCGACGCGGTGTTCGACAGCGAGGCAGAACCGCACCTGAACGTCTCGCCCGGCACTTACCGGCCCGTGCTGCATATCCAGGATGGCGTGCACCGGGTCGACGACGTGTTCTGGGGCTACCGCCCTGCTTGGGCCGCACAGGCCGTGCCCGCGCCCGGCAAGAAAAAAATCCCCATCGCCATCAATGCGCGGCTGGAAAAACTCGCCGGCGCCTACTGGAAACCCTTGCTGCGCGCGGGGCGCGGCATCGTCTGCGTGTCCGGCTGGTATGAATGGACGGGGGAAAAAGGTAGCAAGCAGCCGTGGCACATCCACCGCCGCGACCGCGCGCCCCTGTTCCTGCTGGCGCTGGCCCATTTCGGCCCCTGGAAGTTCAGCCGCGAGGAAGCGGGCTTCGTGCTGGTGACGGCCGACAGCCTCGGTGGCATGGTCGACATCCACGACCGCCGCCCCGTGGCCGTCAGCCGGGAAGACGCGCACCGCTGGCTGGACCCCGCGCTCCCCCCCGAGCAAGCGCTGCACCTGGCGCGCACCTGCATGCTCGACGTGGATTTGTTCGAGTGGCATGCCGTCGATAATCCGCTGGTGCCGTCCGCCAAACCCAGGGCGCCGCCGCCGGCGTCGCCGCAAGGCGCCTTCGACTGGGGCGCCGACTAGCTCAAGCGGGCAGGCGCGCCAACCGGCGCCACAGCGCTTCCATCGGTCCCTGGCGGAAGTGCCGCAGCCAGTAGCGGCTGAGCAGCACCTGCCCCGCCATGATGATGACCGCCAGGCCCAGCATCTCGGCGGGACGCAGTGTGGCGCCCCAGCCCAGGCCCGGCCCCTGCAGCAGCCAGGTGCCGAGCAACGATTGCAGCAGATAATTGCTCAGCGCCATGCGCCCCACGGGCGCCAGCCATGTGCCCAGCCAGCCCAGCAGGAAGGGACCGGTCAGCATCAGCGCGGCCACATAGCCGGCCGCCAGCACGGGACCGCCCGCGAACAGGCCCACTTCGAACAGGGCCGTATCGAACACGGTTTGATACGGATCGGCCACCTGCCACGCGATGGCGCCTGCCGCCAGCAGATTGAACGGCAAGCCCACGCCCAGCCCCACGGCGCGCACCCGGCGCCACAGGCGCTGGTGGCGCCGCGGCTGCGTCAACCAGTCGCAGCGCACGGACAAGATGCCCAACAGGAACAGCACGATGATATGCGGCAGCATGACGATGGCGTACAGCAGCGAGGCGAGGAAATCGTTGGCGCGCAGCCTGGCCACGGCCCACGCGCCGCCTTGCGTGTAAATCGCGTAGCGGTCCGCAAAGCCTTGCAGGTCGCGCGCGATGTCCGGCGCGCCGCCCTGCTGGCCCACGGGAATCAACAAGCACATGAATAATAGAAAACCGGCCGCCACCAGCCAGGCGCGGTTGCGCACGCGGCTGAGCCTGGCGGCCGCCAGCGGCAGGATCAGCATGCCGGCGACCGCATACGAGGTCAGCACGTCGCCGCTCCAGATGAGGAACCCGTGCAGCAGGCCAAACACCAGCAGCCAGCGCAAACGGCGCCGGTAAGCCGATTGCGCCTGCTCCCAGCCGCCTAGCTGGCGTTTCAGGGAACGTGTCTGCAAGGCAAAGCCGGCGCCAAACAGAAACGCGAAGATGGGATAGAACTTGAATTGCGCCAGCGCAGCGACAAAAAAAATGACAAGCTGGTCCAGCACGGGCGGCTGCGCGGGCAAGGTGCCGTAGCGCAGGGACAGCGTGCCCCAGGCAAAGCCCCATATATTCACCAGCAAGATGCCAAACACGGCGATGCCGCGCAGCACATCGAGCTGCAACAGCCTGCCGGGTTTGGCGCTTATGGAGTTCAGGGGCGTGCCAGGGCCGGGTAATCACCCACCTGCAGGCTGAAGCCGGACGCATCCGATTGCAGCCGCGCCTGGCCGCCGAACGGCAAGGTGACCCGGCGGCGGATGTGGCCGAATTCCAGCCCCGTCAGCACGGGTACGGGCAAGCGCTGGCGCACATACGCCAGCATGACGTCGAAATCGTAGCCCTTGTCCATCGGGCTCAATTTATAGCCGGAAAAGTCACCGAGCACCACGGCTTGCTGGCGCCCAATCACGCCCGCGTGCAGCAATTGCAGCAGCATGCGCTCGACCCGGTACGGGTGTTCGTTGACGTCTTCCAGGAACAAAATGCCGCCGTCGACCTGGGGGAAATATGGCGTGCCCAGCAAGTGGACCAGCATGGCTAGGTTGCCGCCCCACAGCTTGCCTTGCAATTCGACCTGCGGATTGCCGGCAGACACGCCCATGACCGTGTGCGTGGGACCGGCCAGGCACGACCACAGCTGATCGAGCGTAAACTGCTCGGGTTCGTCGCGCGTAAAATCGTCGCAGACCATGGGACCGGCAAAGCTGGCGCGGCCCGTCTTGGCCAGCAAGCCCATGTGGAAGGCCGTGAAATCGCTGTAGCCGACAAACAGTTTGCGGCTGGCCGCCATGCGTTCGAAATCGATGTCGGGCAGGATGCGGCTGATGCCGTAGCTGCCGCGCAGGGCGAGCACCACCTGCACGTCCGGATCGGCGGCGGCCGCGTTCAGCTGCGCCAGGCGGCCCGCATCCGTGCCGCCGAAGCGCTGGAAGGTGTGCTCGGGGTCGTAGTAATTGTGGACGGTGGCGCCTTGCGCCTGCAAGCGGGCGATGCCGCGCTCCACGGTCGCCTCATCGGGCGCGCAACCGCCGGGCGCCACGATGGCGATGCCAATTTCAGGTGTCTTCAAAATATGCCTGGCTAGTCAAGTAGTGGGCGCGCCAGCTTACTTTCAAGCTGGCTGGGAGCGCATCTGGGGCGCCATCTTACCTTGCAGATGCACATCGATCAAGGCGAGCAGGCGCTCGATCAGTTGGGGCGGCATGTCGTGTCCCATGCCTTCGATCACTTCCAGCCGGGCGCCCGGAATCAGCGCCGCCGTATCGATGCCGCAAGCGACAGGGATCAAGGGGTCGGCCGCGCCATGGATCACCAGCGCCGGACAGCTGATGCTTGGCAACAGCGCCGTGCGTTCGCCCGAGGCGGCAATGGCCACCATTTGCCGCGCCACGCCTTCGGGGCAACTGCCCCGCTGCAACGTCGCTTCGATGCGCTGGTACAGCAATTTTTCCGAGACGGGATAGGCGGGACTGCCGATGACGCGCACGGTGGCCGCCATGTGCGCCATCAGTTCGGCGCGGCTGGCATTGCGTTTCGGACGTTGCAACAAGGCGTTGCGCGCCGCCCGCGTGGGGCCGGGCAAGCCGCGCCGGCCGCTGCTCGACATGATGGAAGTCAGGCTGAGCACCTGCTGCTGCGCGCGCGCCGCCATCACTTGCGCGATCATGCCGCCCATCGACACGCCGATCACGTGCGCCTGAGCAATACGCAGGGCCGTCAGCAAGCCCAGCGCATCGTCCGCCATGTCATTGAGGGTGTAGGAAGTTTTCAGGGGCCAGCCGATGAGGTTTTTCACGTAGGCCAGCGGCAAATATGGTTTACCCGCCTGCGCCATCTTGCTCGACAGGCCGCTGTCGCGGTTGTCGAAACGCACGACGCGAAAACCTTGCTCGACGATGCCTTCGACGAAGTCCGCCGGCCAGGCGATCAGTTGCATGCCCAGGCCCATGACCAGCAGCACGCACGGATCGTTGGGATTGCCGTGGCTCTCATAAGCTATGTTGAGGCCGTTCGCCATGATGGTTGCCATGATTGCCTCTCTTCCAGGAACCAGCACGCAGGCACGATCGCTGCGGCCTTGCAATCAGCATACCACTATCGTGCTTCAGACATGAGACCGGCACGCGGCACCCATCCTGAAGTGTTGCTCTGCTTGCACATGACAGAACCTACTGCGCGTCGCGACTTGCGGCCTGCGATGCTCACCGTACCTTCGTACGGTTGCGCTTCTCGACCACAATTCGCTTCCGCTCGCTACGGTTCTGTCACGTGCTGATACTCATCAACTTGCAAAAAACATTATTTTGCCTTTGGCAGACTATCGGCCAGATCCACCCATGCTTGCGGCTGCGGTTTGCCGCGCTCGCGCACGCCGAAGAAGGAGACCACTTGCGTGCCGTCGTTGTCGAAGAATTCGACGGAAGTGACGCCGCCGCGCTTGACGACCCAGCCGCTGCGCAGGGCCGTGTCGCGGATGTGCAAATTAAAATCCGGGTCCAGCACGTTGAAGAAGCCGCCGGCGGCCATGGTTTTCTCGATCTTGCCGCTGTAGATCTGCGTCAAGCCTTCATTGCCCAGGAAGACCATGATGGCGACCTTGTCCCTGGCCGCGTTTTCCAGCAGGGTGCGCAGCGCTTGCGGCGTCACGCGCTCGACCACGCCGGCCGGTGCCAGGCGCAGCGCCTGTTCGCGCGTCAGGTGGAATTCGCGCATGATTTGCGCAAACTGGTGCACGTCCGTCATGTCTTTCCAGGCCAGCTGGAATTCCTTGACGTCGATTTCGCTGTCCGGCTTTTCCGCCGCTTTCGGTGCCACGGCCAGCACGTTCAATTCGGCGCTTTGCTGGGGCAGGCGGAAGGTCGCCACCAATTTATCGTAGACGGCCACGCCAGGCTCGTTGCGCAGGTAGATTTTGTGCACGGCCGTGCCATTGGCGTCAAAGAATTGCAGGCTGCGCGTGGGCTTGCCGTCGCGGCCCGCTTGCTCCACGGCAAATGCGTATTTCCAGTTTTCAAAGTGGAAACGCAGGTCGATCTGGCCGCCCAGGTAGCCGCCCGCGATATTGCGCTGGCGTGCTTCCGTTTCCGGGTCCTTGGCGTCGGCCTGCTCGGACTTGTCGCCCGCCTGCTTGAACTTGCTGGCGACGCCCGTCGTCTCGATGACGCCGTTCTCATTGCGCGTGATCGCTTGCACGAGGCCCAGGTCCAGCGCGGCGCGCATGATTTCGCGCGGCTGGTTGCCATCGGCCTGCAGGCGCGTGACGCCCTTGCCGATGTTAGTTGCCAGCAATTGCGCTTCCGACGCGCCCAGCGCGCGCGCCGCGTCGCGGATCTGCAGCTTGGGCTGCTCGGTGCGCAAGGTGGACCAGCGTTCCGCCAGGGTGGCTGGGGCCGCGTATGCGTTTGCAATCAGCAGGCTGCCTAGCAGGGATAGAACGAGTTTGGATAACTTCATAGAGAGACCATTCAATCAAACATGGAAAATAAGAGGGGCAAGCACCCCTCCCCGGTAAAAATTTAGAAATTGACGCTGAGGCTGGCGGCGAGGTTGCGGCCCGGCTTGGCGTAGCGCTCGATCTCGGCGCGATTGGCGGCCGTGGTGCCGGCGGACAGGCTGCGCGCGGCGGCGTAGTCCCAATACTTGCGATCCGTCAAGTTATACACGCCGACGACGATCTTCGCGTTCTTGTGCACGTTCCAGTAGGTCGACAAGTCAAAGATCGTGTACGACGGCACGCTGAAACGGGGCGCGGTCGTGCCCGTCAGCAAGTCGTTCGGCGCCTGTTTTTCGCCCGCATGCACGGCCGTCAGGGCCAGGCCGAACAGCTCGTTCGCATGGTCGTAGCCGAAGGTCAAGGCCGACTTGGCCGGTGCCACCGAGGCCAGGCCGCCGCTGTCGCCCGTCAGGCTATTGAAGGAGCGGCCCTTGGCCACGCCCGTTGCCAGGTCGACGTGGTAACCCTGCATCGCTGGCGCCCAGGCGCCCAGCTCCGCGCGCAGGGTCAGCTCGGCGCCCCAGGTGCGCGCATTGCCAATGTTTTCCGGACGGAACAGGCCCTGGGTGATGGTGGGATAGTTGACCGGATCATCTTCCTGCATCACATACTCGATCATGTTCTTGTATTCCGTCTGGTAGACGGACGCATGCATGCTCAAGCCCTTGACGATGTCGCCCTTCAAGCCCAGTTCATAGGCCTGGCTGGTTTCCTTGCGCAAATTCGCATTGCCCAGCACGGCATAGCCCGTACCCGCGCCCGTATAGCTGATGGAATCATAGGTGCCCGTGCGTTCGGCCGCCGTCGGCAGGCGCGTGCCGCGCGTCACGGTGGCGTAGGCGTTCATTTGCGGCAAGACTTCCACGGACAGGCTCAGGCTCGGCGTGAAATACGTGTCGCTCTGCTTGCGCACTTCCTTGGCTGCGCCAGGCACGCCGATGGCGTAACTTTGCAGGTTTTTCGGCGCGTCCTTGCGGTAATCGGCACGCAATCCCGGCGTCAGCACGGCCTTCTTGCCAGCCAGATCAAAGCTGAGATCGTCGCGCACGTACAGGGCCAGCTTGCTCGTGTCCATGTCGGCCATGCGGTTCTTGTTGGTGATCTGATGCTGGCCCGTGGCGACGACGGTGCGGTCTTCACGCCACGGCCGGCGCGTTTTCAGCTGTTCCAGCTGCACGCCGTACAGCAGCGCGTTGTCCGCATTGAGCTGCTTGAACGCTTCGGACGTGACGCCGATGCTGTCATTCTTGAAGCTGGTGTCGATGGAGCGCAAATAGTTGCCGCGGTACGTGTAGCGTCCGTTGGTCTTGTCTTGCGTTTTCGCGTTCTGGACATAGACTTTCGACGTCAGTCGGTCGAACAGGGCAAAATCCTTGAGCACCACATCGTGGCCCAGGCTGACGCGCGTACGTTTCGTGGTGGAATCCTGCTGCACGCCCGTCGGATAATACGTGCTGACCTTGCTGCGCAGATCGCGCTTGTTCTTGCGCTCGAACATATCGACCGTCAAGTCGAGCTTCTGTTCGCCCGGCAAGGTCCACACGAGCTTCGACAGCAAGGCGTTCGAATGCCAGTCGTCCGGGTTGACGGGGGTGGTGCCGCGGCTGTCCGTCTGCTCGCCATCGCGGTGCACGTAGACGGCCAGGCCCTGCAGATTGGCGCCGATTTTGGCGGCGCCCGTCAGGGTGTGCGCATTGCTGCGATCTGCCGTGGCGCGGCCGTATTTATAGGCGACATAGTGATCCCGCCCCTCGCCCAGGTAATCCTCGGGCGACTTGGTGATGAAAGCCACGCCGCCACCCAGGCCTGGATTGGCGCCGCTGGCGGCCGTCGTGCCCGAATCGATGCGCACTTCGCGGAAGGTTTCTGGGTCGAAATAATCACGGCCCGTGGCGAAGGCGTTGAGGGTGTTGCCGTCCGGCTTCGGCGCCGCGTCGGGCAGCGCAATGCCGTCGAGCTCCAGGCTGACCCGGTTGCCTTCCAGGCCGCGGATGTTGTAACCGGTGTTGCCCGAACCATCCCATACGCTGCCGCTGCCCGACGCCGCCGCTGGCGCGGTAATCAACGGCAGGTAGCGCACGATGCCGCCCATGTCCGTGACATTGCGGCGCTCCAGGTCGTCCGCCGTGACGACCGTCTTCGTGCCGGCGCGGCGTTCATAGTCCTGCTTGGCATTGACGACGATTTCCGGGAAGACAGGCAGCTTGGCCGGTTCCTGCGCCGCCGTGCCCGCGTTGATGGCGGCATTTTGCGCGCAAACCGGCAGCAGCGGCGCGGCGAACAGGCCCAGCAAGGCGGCGCGCAGCACCAGGTTGTGGCGGCGGGCAGGAACGGGAGATACGACGGGCGCAGCGGAGCGCTGCAGAAGCACTGTAGTCATGATGATCCGGTTTGAGAGTGGAGGCTGGCTCTTGAACCCGGATCGATAACGATGCGCAAGGGAAGTTTGCTGGCGAAAACAATACTGTAACACGAATCATTCTCATTTGAGAATGGCAAAGTGGTCTAGACAGATGTTATTTCGCAACAGTTACAAAAAATGCCAGCCGCGATGGCTGGCAAGGATGGCAAACACGACAAGGCCATCGCGGCCCTGCCCTGTCAGGCCGGCGGATGGGCCAGCTTGCGCGCTTGCGCCTGTGCGCGGCGGCGCTCGACAAAGAAACGCTTGAGGAAGGCGCCGCACTCGTCGGCCAGCACGCCGCCAACGATCGCCGTCTGGTGATTCAGCGCCGGCTGCTCGAACAGATTCAGCACGGAACCGCAGGCGCCCGTCTTCGGATCGCCCGCGCCATACACCACGCGCGCCAGCCGTGCATGCAGCATGGCGCCCGAGCACATCACGCACGGCTCCAGGGTCACATATAGTTCGCAGCCGGGCAGCCGATAGTTGCCCAGCTTCTCGGCGGCGGCGCGCAAGGCCATCACTTCCGCGTGGGCCGTGGGGTCATGGCGGCCGATGGGCTGGTTATAGCCCACGGCGATGACTTCGCCATCCTTGACGACGACAGCGCCCACGGGCACTTCGCCCAGGTCCCACGCGTACTGGGCCTGTTCCAGGGCCAGCTGCATGTAGCGCGCGTCCTGCGCGCCAGCGTGCGTTTCAGTCATCGGTCACTTCTGCCCAGCAATTCGGCGTTTCATGCAGCACCAGTTTATGCAGGTGCAAGCCGGTGCCGAAATGGTCGGTAAATGCCGCCTTCAGGATCTCGAAGGCGATGCGCGCCAGGTTTTCCACCGTCGGGATGCGGTCGATGACGACGGTTTTATGGTCGGGCAGGCTGGCCAGGAAGTCGCGCACGGCCGTGTCTTTTTCATACACGAGGAAGGCGTGGTCCCACACGTCGACCAGGTGCTGCTTGGCCAGGGTTTTCACGTCGGAAAAGTCCATGATCATGCCGTTGTCGGAATTGCCTTCCGCTTCGATGACCTTGCCGACCAGCGTGATTTCCACCGTGTAGCGGTGGCCGTGCAGGTTGCGGCACTGGCTTTTGTGATCGGGAATGCGGTGGCCCGCGTCGAATTCGAGCTTGCGTGTGATAGTCAGCATATTGTTTTGTTAAGGTATTTGCAGGAGTTTATGGGTTTGCAGGCTCAGCTTCCACTTCGGGTTGCTTTTGCACGTCTCGATGGCCAGCTGCAGGTTGTACGCGGCCAGGGGGCCGTCCATCGCCTGCACGAAGAAGTTCTCGAAGTCCAGTTGTTCGTAGGCGGCCAGGTCTTGCTGGAACTGGGGAATGACCACCTTGATTTCATTGCCTTTGTGTACGACCAGCGTCGAACCCATCTTCGGGCTGACGCAGATCCAGTCCACACCGGGCGGCACGGGCAAGGTGCCGTTGGTTTCGATGGCGATGGTAAAGCCCACCGCGTGCATGGCGTCGATCAGGGCCGTGTCCAGTTGCAGCAGCGGTTCGCCGCCCGTAAACACCACGTATTTGCTCGGTGCGTAGCTGGCCGGCCACAGGCTGTCGATCAGCGCGGCCAGTTCCTGCGGCGTCTTGAACTTGCCGCCCCGTTCGCCATCGGTGCCGACGAAATCCGTGTCGCAGAACTGGCACACGGCCGTGGCGCGGTCGCTTTCGCGGCCCGTCCACAGATTGCAGCCGGAAAAGCGGCAAAACACGGCCGGACGGCCCGCGTGCGCACCTTCGCCCTGCAGGGTATAAAAAATCTCTTTGATGCTATAAGTCACTGTATTTCCTAAGAGCTGGCTGGCGTCCTCGCGCAGGGCGACCGCCGCGATGCCCGCGCACAGCGCCGGAACCGCAAATGCCGATTGACAACCCTCTATTATATGTCGCCGCGACACTTCCCGTGCAAATGCCGTGCCCGCCACCTGGCGCCAAGGTGTCAACGGGCAAGAAAGCCACAGCGGCAGGCATAACTGCGTAGCTTTTGCGTTTAGACAATATAAATAACCCAAAGTTAATATATTTTCTGTAAGAACATTGCTTGTTGGAAAACATTTAGGGAGCAAGGACATGCTGCAACGCTGGATACGCCTGCCGTATCGCCTGAGCATTCTGGCCTGCCTGACGGCCGGCGCACTCGCATCCCTGTATGCCGGCCATGCCGCCGGGTCACTGGCGCAAGCCAGCCTGCCCTGGCCCCTGATGGCGGCCTGCGCCCTCGTGCCAGGCGCGCTGGCGCTGCTGCTGTGGCGCCAGCACCGGCTGCTCCAGCGCCAGCGGGCGCAGGAGCAGCTGCGCGCCGACGCCGAGCAGACGCGCCTGGCCAGCGGGCAACGCAAGGCGCGCGAACAGGAACGCCTGCGCATCGGGCGCGACATCCACGACGACCTGGGCCAGCATTTGCTGACCCTGAAAATCGACCTGTCCATGCTGCAGGCCAGCACGCAGGGCGCGACGCCCCAGCTGGCGCGGCAACTGGCCGTGATGGCGCGCAATGTCGACCTCAGCATCGCGGCGCTGCGCCGCGTCATCCACGACCTGCGCCCGCCCGCCCTCGATGCCGGCCTGCAAGCGGCGTGCGATGGCTTGCTGGCGGACTTCCAGCGCAGCACGGGCATCGATTGCAGCTGCGATTACCGGCTCGACGCCGCCGCCGGCAGCGCGCACGGCCCCCTGCTATACCACGCGCTGCAGGAAGCGCTGGCCAATATCGCCCGCCATGCGCGTGCCACGCATGTCCAGCTGTGCCTGCAACAGGCGGGCGACATCCTCGCCTGCCGCATCAGCGACGACGGCGTCGGACTGACCGGTTCGCCGCCGCGCCTCGGTTGCGGCCTGTCCGGCATGCATGAGCGCGTGGCCGCCGCCGGCGGCAGCCTGCACATCGCCAGCCACAGCGGCGCCGGCACCACCTTGCACCTGTCGCTGCCCCTGCCAGACTGCCGCCATGAAGAAGCGATGGTCCATCGCTGAAAATATTGCTCTATATCAACACCATCGCTACTCCACGCTGCATCATGGCCAAGGAGCCAGCTCCCCCCATTCACGCCCAGGAAGGATGCATTCATGCCGGATAGTCACGCACATGCCAGCGCATCGCCGTATGGCGAAGCCCAGAGTTTCGCCGTCAAGATGATGGAATTGCTGGTGGTGCCCACCTTTGTCCTCGATGTGCATGGGCGGGTGATGATCTGGAACCGCGCCTGCGAGCAGCTGACGGGCGTGCCGGCCAGCGAAGTACTGGGCACGTGCGAGCCGGGCCGCTGTTTTTACAATGACGAGCGCCCCACTCTGGCCGACCTGCTGCTGGCCGGACGCGGCGGCGACATGCGCGCACTGCACGCACAGCAGCAATACCGCAACAGCACCGGCAACAATCTGTGTGCGGAAAATTGGTGCGACATGCCGCGCACGGGACGGCGCCGCTACCTGGCCGTCGATGCCAGCCCCATCTACGGCAATGGCGACGAACTGATCGCCGTGGTCGAAACCCTGCGCGACATGACCGATGAAAAGCGCGCGCAGGTGGAACTGGAACGCCTGGCCACGCGCGACGGCCTGACGGGCCTGGCAAACCGACGCTGCTTCGACGACACCATCCTGGCCGAGTGGCAGCGCGCCCAGCGGCAGGGCCAGCCCCTGTCGCTGCTGATGGTCGATGTCGACAATTTCAAGGAGTACAACGACAGCCACGGCCACCAGGGCGGCGACCTGTGCCTGCGCAAGGTGGCCGGCGCCGTGGCCAGCGAAATGCGCACGAACGACCTGGTGGCCCGCTATGGCGGCGAGGAATTTGCCGTCATCCTGCCGAACCAGTCGCTCAAGGGCGCGGCCATCGTGGCCGAACGCATCCGCCAGCGCGTGGAGCGGCTGCAACTGCCGCGCAAGCGCTCCGGCGGTGCCTGCGTCACTGTCAGCATCGGCGCCGCCACGGCCCTGCCCGGCCCCGGCACGGAACTGGGACAATTGATCCACACGGCCGACTGCGCCCTGTACCGCGCCAAGCACCTGGGCCGCAACCGCATCAGCCTGCCAGAAACCACGCTGACGTAAGCGGCAAGTGCCAGCATCAGGAGACACGACCAAATTTGGTGTATATTTAGTCCTGTCACAGTTTTACGCATTCGGAGCCGCCATGAACCTCAAGGAACGCATCAAGCCGATCTCCTACCTCAAGGCCAATACGACCGAGATCGTCAACAGCTTTGACGCGGGCCAGGACGAGCCCATCATCATCACGCAAAATGGCGAAGCGAAGATGGTCGTGCTGTCCATGCACGCCTACCAGGAAGGCAAGCGGCAGGCGCAGCAGATGCAGGAACAGCACGCGTTCATGAAACTGATCGCCATGGGCAACCAGGACATCGCGCGCGGCGACGTGGTGTCCGAAGAAGACTTCCTGTCCAGCCTCGACCAGGCTTGAGATGACGCGCATCGTCGTGCTGAACAGCGCAGCAGCCGATTTCAGGGAATTGCGCAGCGACTTCCAGGCGCGCCATGCGGCGGCGGCCTGCGAGCAGTTCACTGCGGACTTTCGGCAACTTTTGGCCGATCTCAAGACCTTTCCCGACAGCGGCGCACCCATCGAAGAAGCCCGCGACCTCGGCCTGGACGTGCGGCAGCGCCTGTGCCACGACATCCGCGTCGTGTACCAGCATGAGCGCGCACACGGCATCGTGTATATCCGCATGTTCCTGCCGACCCGGCGCGACTTCCTCAGCCATCTGACGGCACGCATCCTGCGGCCCGACTTTTAATCTCGCCCCTATGCACGGCGGCACGAATATTCTATGCTGCGGCGTTGCACTTTCATAACGTCCAAAAAGAAGGAGCCCCCGTGTCAAGAATCATGCCCGCTTTATTACCCGCTTTCGCCCTGGCCCTGTCGGCCATGGCCGCGTCGAACCTGGGCGCCGCGCCCGTCCAACCGGCCGCCGCCCACAGCGCCACCGCCGTCAAGGCGGATTTGCTGCCGTTCAAGGCCACGGAAAAGACCCTGGCCAATGGATTAAAGATCATCATCGTGCCGACCGGCTTCCCCAACCTGGTTTCCTTGCAGATTCCCGTGCAGACGGGCTCGCGCAATGAAGTCGAGCCGGGCAAGTCCGGCTTTGCCCACTTCTTCGAACACATGATGTTCCGCGGCACCAAGGCTTATCCGCCTGAGAAATACCAGGAAGTCATCACCCGCGCCGGCGCGCGCCAGAACGCCTACACGAGCGACGACCTGACCAATTACCACACGACGTTCGCCAAGCAAGACCTGGAAACCGTGCTGAAGGTGGAAGCGGACCGCTTCCAGCACCTCGACTACGCGGAAGACGCGTTCAAGACGGAATCGCGGGCCGTGCTGGGCGAATACAACAAGAACAGCGCCAATCCCGTCTCGAAACTGTTCGAAGTGATGCGCGACAGCGCCTATACGACGCATACCTACAAGCACACGACGATGGGCTTTATCCAGGACATCGAAGACATGCCGAACCAGTACGCGTATTCGAAGCTCTTCTTCGACCGCTGGTACCGTCCCGAGCGCACCACCATCATCATCGCCGGCGACGTGGAGCCGCAGCAAGCCATCGCGCTGGTGGAAAAATACTGGAGCGCCTGGCAGCGCGGCAAACAGCAGGCGGCCGTACCCGTGGAACCCGCGCCGCATGGCCCCGTCTACAAGCACGTGACCTGGCCCACGCCGACCCTGCCATGGGTGGCCGTCGGTTTCCACGCGCCCGCGTTTTCCGTGAAGGACAAGGACCAGGCGGCGCTGGCGACCTTGCTGTCGCTGTCGTTCGGCCGCACCTCGCCCCTGTATAAACGCCTGGTGCAAAACGAGCAAAAGGTCGACCAGCTGTTCGAGATGACGCCGGACCGCGTCGACCCGACCCTGGCCGTGCTGGGCGCGCGCGTGAAAAACATCGATGACGCCGTCTACGTGCGCGATGCCATATTGACCACCGTGGCGCGACTGCGCGACACGCCAGTGAGCGAAAAAGACCTGGCGGACGCCAAGTCGGCCGAAAAATACGGCTTGATCCGCTCGCTCGACAACACGGAGCAGATCGCCGGCACCCTGGCGTCCTTCGTGCATTTCGACCGTTCCTACGCCACCATCAACCAGTACTACCGCCTGATCGATACGCTCACGCCGGCCGACCTGCAGGCGGCCGCGCGCAAATACCTGACGGACGACGGCCTGGTGGTGACCACCCTGTCAAATCAGCCGATGGCCGCCGCCATCGCCACCACGCCGAAGCTGGCCAGCCTGCTGCCGGCCGCCTCGAACGCGAAATTCGACGTGCTGGTGCAAAAATCGGCGCTGCCGCAAATCCGCTACAAGCTGCTGTTTACGGCCGGTTCCGCGCAAGACCCGCAGGGCAAGGAAGGCCTGGCCGCGCTGACGGCCGCCATGGTGGCGTCCGGCGGGTCGTCCGAACGCAAGATCGACGAAGTCAACCAGGCCCTGTTCCCGCTGGCCGGCAGTTTCAGCCAGCAGACGGACAAGGAAATGACGACGTTTACGGGCTCCATCCACAGGGATAACTGGACCCAGTTCAACGCCATCGCCCTGCCGCTGCTGCTGTCGCCCGGTTTCCGCGAAGACGACTTCCGCCGCCTGAAGGATGCGCAAAAGAACGCGCTGCTGCTGGACCTGAAGGACAATAACGAAGAGGAATTCGCCAAGGAACGGCTGCAAACGAATGTGTATGCGGGCACGCCATATGGCCACCCGGTGCTGGGCACGCTCGCCGGCATCGACGCCATCACCCTGGACGACGTGAAACAGTTCTGGAAGAGCGCGTATGCGCAAGGCGCCGTCAAGGTGGGCATTTCCGGCGACGTGTCCGACGCCATGACGGCCTCGCTGACGCAGGCACTGGCAAGCTTGCCGGCCGGCCCAGGCTTGCCGGCCACCGTGAAACCCGCAGGCCGCAAGGCGCAAGGGCTGGAAGTGGAAATCATCGAGAAAAACACGCGCGCCACGGCGATTTCCTTCGGCCTGCCTCTGGAGGTGACGCGCACGCACCCGGACTTCCCCGCCCTGTGGCTGGCGAAGACGTGGTTGGGCGAACACCGCGCCTCGAACTCCTACCTGTACCAGCGCATCCGTGAACTGCGCGGCATGAACTATGGCGATTACGCGTACATCGAAGCGTTCCCGCGCGGCATGTACCAGTTCTTCCCGAACCCGAACCTGGGCCGCAAGGCGCAGCTGTTCGAGATCTGGATCCGCCCCGTGGCGCCGGA
The DNA here is from genome assembly GCF_019443505.1 of Janthinobacterium sp. PAMC25594. Taxonomy (NCBI): domain Bacteria; kingdom Pseudomonadati; phylum Pseudomonadota; class Betaproteobacteria; order Burkholderiales; family Oxalobacteraceae; genus Janthinobacterium; species Janthinobacterium sp. PAMC25594. Next base: position 335,726 of record NZ_CP080377.1, on the reverse strand, counting down.
AAACGCCCACTTCGCCCTGCGCGTGGCCCTGACGGAACTGGGCAAGCTCGTCGACAACGGCCTGACGCAGGACGATTTCGCCACCACGCGCGACTACCTGATGAAGAACGTCTTCGTCATGACCTCGACGCAAGACCAGCAACTCGGTTACGCGCTCGATTCGCAATGGTATGGCACGCCCGAGTTCACCAAGCTGATGCGTGATGGCTTGTCGAAACTGACGGTACAAGATGTCAACCGCGCCATCAAACAGCATCTGTCGGCAAAGAACCTGTCCGTGGTGATCGTCGCCAAGGATGCGGCCGGCTTGAAGGAAAAGCTCGTCAGCGATGCGTTTTCCCCCATCAAGTACGACGGCAACAAGCCGCAGGCCTTGCTCGATGAAGACAAGGTCATCGGCGCGATGCAGCTGCACATCAAACCAGCAGCCGTCACCGTGACGCCGGCCGCGCAGGCATTCGCGAAGTAAGAGCTAGTGCTGGATCAACCTCATCTGACGAAGCATCTCGGATGAGGTTGCCTCCGAGGATGACCTGGCATGAACATCTCAACGACCTTACGGTGAAGGATCTGAATGCCACGCTGCCACATTGACCATATCGCCATCACGGCGCCAACGCTGGAAGCGGGTGCGGAGCTGGTGCGGCTGGCGCTGGGGGTGGAACCTCAAGCTGGCGGAGCGCATGCCCGCATGGGGACGCACAACCTTCTGTTGCGACTTGGCGATGCTGTCTATCTGGAGGTGATCGCGCCCGCCCCCAGGGCGCCGCTACCGTCGAGGCCCCGCTGGTTCGCGCTCGACACCCTGGCCGCCGATGCGGCGCCGGCACTCGCCACCTGGATAGCCCGCACCACCGATATCCAGGCGAGCGTTGCGGCTTGTTCGGAGCCGCTTGGAAATATCGAAGCCATGAGCAGGGGTGCCCTGAATTGGCTGATCACCATTCCCGATGATGGCGCGTTGCCCTTGAACGGCGTCGCCCCGGCACTCATCGAGTGGCAGGCGGAGGCGCACCCCGCGGCCAGGCTGCAGGATCATGGGCTGTCCCTCATCAAGCTAGAACTGTTTCATCCCGAACCCGAACGCATTGCTCGCTTGCTGCTCTCGCTGGGCCTGGATAGCCAGCTGACGGTGCACCTATCGACAGGGGAACGCGGCGCCGGCCTGGTGGCCCACATCGATACGCCGCAGGGGCCGCGCCAATTGTAAGCGCGGGGGACGATCAACCGCCCCCGCGCTTGCCAACTCACTCGAAGGGATTGGCCACCGACGTCACCTCGGGCGGCGGCAACTGGTCCGGCAATTGCTGCTTTTCCAGCTGGGCCACCACGTCGGCCAGCAGCTTTTGCAGCTGTTTCGCCAGCGCCAGGCCCGGCTTGTCCAGGGTCAGGTCGATGTCGCCGCTGAGGCTGATGCGGTCGACCCGGTTTTCGATGCTCAGATTGCCGATTTCCAGCACATCGCTTTCATTGGCATACGGGACGAATTTTTTTGCGCACATGGGATTTCCTTTTCGACGGTCTGGTTATTTCTTGGATTTGCTATTGATCTTGGGCAAACTCAGCATGCGCAGCTTCTGCTGCCGCGTCAGCGACGGTAACAGATCGATGCCTATATTGTCTTCCAGCTGTGCAATGCTCAGCACTTCATACGCCTTGGTATCGACGTTTTCGATGAAGTAGGCGGCGCCGGCGCGCTGGCGCGGGCTGTACACGGCCTTGTACAGGTGGCTGGGCACGATGACTCTGCCCACCTTGCGCAGGTTGCCGCCAATGAAGGCCGGCCCCGTGATCACGTACAAATCGCCCTCCTTCTTCGCCATCTTGCGCACGGCGCCCTCGATGCCGGCCCATACATAGCGGTTGTTGCGCGCATCCTGCGGCACCATGTTCGCCAGGGTAAAGCTGTCGCGCTGGCTCTGGCGGTCCGGCATGTCGCCGTTCGGCGCCATGTGGCCACGGTCGAAGCCGCTGCGCGCATAGTCGGCCAATTCCGCGCGCTGGGCGGCGGGCAGCTTGCGTTCAGCGTGGAAGGAGTTTTCGCGCGACAAGTCCTGCGCCGCTTCCAGATTATTCACCGTCAAGTGCTCGGCCGACCACAGGGGCGTGCGGGTGATCCCCGAATGCATCACGCCAAACACGTTGTAGCACAGCTCTTTGGTCGCCACGTCCAGCTTGGGGTTGGTGATTTCCGGCTTGCGGCCATCGACGTAATGGGCGGGACAGGCATCGGCATGCGCCAGGTTCGCGGCAAAGGCGCAAGCCAGCAAGCCGCACGCCAGGGTCAGCCTGGCGATCGATCGTTGAATCATATTTCCCTCTGAAATCTTTGCAGGCCAGCATTCTAGCGGACGCGCGCTCCCGCCACAAACCTGGCGTGCGCACCTGTGCGCGACGGCGAACTGGCGTGCAGGCAGCCCTGCACAGAGCTGGCGCAAATAAAGGCCAGGCGGTCGCGCACAGCCATTCATATCTGCTAAGATTGCCTTGATTCGTTCGCATCGACCATTCAAGATCTGGAGAGCATATGATCAAAAAAACCCTGCTGCTGATCGTTGTCATCGTCGCCGCCATCCTCGGCTATGCCACCACCAAGCCCGACACCTTCAGTGTCCAGCGCGAAATCACCATCAAGGCCCCGCCCGAAAAAATCGCCGCCCTGATCACGGACTTCCATTACTGGACCGCCTGGTCGCCGTGGGAAAAGCTCGATCCCGCCATGCGCCGCACCTTTGCGGGCCCGGCCAATGGCCTGGGCGCGCAATATGCGTGGCAAGGCAATGACAAGGTGGGCGCCGGCCGCATGGAAATCACGGAAGCGGCCCAGCCCGAGCGCACCGTCATCAAGCTGGACTTCCTGAAACCGTTCGAAAGCCATAACACCACCACATTTACCATGACACCCGAGGGTGACGGCACCAAGGTAAACTGGACCATGACGGGTCCCAGCCCTTACGTCAGCAAAGTGATGACAGTGTTTGTCAGCATGGACCGGATGATCGGCAAGGATTTTGAAAAGGGCTTGAACAACCTGAAGGCGGCGTCGGAACGCTAAGCCTGCCGGCGGCAAGCAGAAACAGGGCCCGCGCGGCCCTGTTTTATTTTGCGCTGCCCCTTGCGGGCAAGCCTGCTCAGAACTGCTCGATCCAGGCCGCCAGGTGGTCGGGCGTGAGCGCCGGTTCAGCCTGCACCACCTTGCCCTGCAAGCCGTGCTCCGTCTTGCTCAGCTGCAGGGACCAGCCGCGCCGCGCCAGCCACAGCAGGCTGGCCAGCCAGAATGCGTGGATGGACGAGACGGGCGTGGTGGTCGGCGTTTCCAGGAATTCCGTCAGCAGGCGGCCATCGAGGAACAGGGCCGTGCCGCCCTGGTTTTGCAGCGCCGCGCCAAACACGGGCAACAGCATGTCGATCGCCTGCTCCACGCCACGTCCCGGATGCTCGCGCTCGAGCGTGTCGAGCTGCTGGCGCACGGCGGCGGCAAAGGCGGTGCCGCGGAAGGCTTCCGAACTGACCAGGTCGGCATAATCCATCAGCAGCCAGTCCGGCTCGGGCGGCGTGACGCCGGCCGTCAGGGCCGCCGACAGATACGCTTCCACGGGCAGCTGCTGTTCCGGACCGGCCAGGCTGGCGCACAAGGCGTACAGGGTGCCGATGCGGTTGGCGACGGCTTGCCGCTGCCGCACCATCAGCTTTTCGCGCAGCAGCTGGGCGTGTTCATTGCGCAGCCGCGCCAGTTCCAACGCCTGCTTGAGTTCCATGCGCAGCGCCGCGATATCCCACGGCTTCTGGATGTAGCGGTGGATCTGCCCCTGGTTGACGGCTTCCACCGTGTGCTCCAGTTCGGAATACGCGGTGGTCAAAATGCGCACGATGTGCGGATGGCGGTCCCAGCAATACGAAAGCAGCTCGTTGCCGTAGGCACCCGGCATGCGCTGGTCCGACACCAGCACGGCGATGCGGTCGGCCTGCTCGTCGAGGATGCGCTTGCCCTCCTCGACCGAGGTGGCCGTCAGCACGTCGGCCAGCGGCGCGATGGCGCGCTGGAAATATTTGAGGGCGTTGGCCTCGTCATCGACATAGAGTATCGTCGGCAAGCCTTGCGCCGGCTCAAGCTGAGCCGGTAAACGCAGATTGGCGTCAATCATGCTCGTTCCTTATATGTACTGGAAAATTCAGGGTGACCGTGGTGGCACTGCCAAATTCGGTGGCGATATCGAGGTTGCCGCCGAACGATTGCATCATGCGGTGGCAAAACACCATGCCCCAGCCCTTGCCTTCGTCACCGCTGGCACTCACGGGGTCGAGCAACAACTGGGCCACAATCTCGGGGGCGATGCCGGCGCCATTATCGCGCACCGTGATGCGGCCCGCATCGATGCGGATGCCGATCGCCGGATGATCTTGCTCACCGGCCGAGCGCAAGGCGTTCGCCAGCACGGACGATACAATCAGCGCAACGCAGTTGGGCGACTCGGCAATGGAGAAATCCTCGCCCACTTCGACCGAGATGGCGGCGCGCTGGGGCGTGCTCAAGGGGTAACTGTCGAGCAAGGCGGCCAGCAGCTGGCGCGCGCTGCCGGCGCTGCGTCCGCCCTGCATGCCCGGCCCGGCGCTGGCCAGGCGCACCGTGTCGACAAAGCTGGCCAGCACGGACAAACAATAGCGCGCATTGTCGTGCATCAAGGCGGCCGCTTCGCCGATCTCGGCCTGCGGTGCGGAATCCGCCTGCGCGCGCCGCGCGATGCCGCGCGCAAAATTGGCGATGGCCGCCAGCGGCGTGTTCAATTCGTGCGCCAGGAAGGCCAGCGACTCCTCCATCGCCACCAGACCCTGGCGGCGCGCGGCGCGCTCGCGTCCCGTCTGCACGGCCAGCTGCAGCGCCGTTTGCATGGCGGCCAGGTCGAGCGGCTTTTCCAGCAGGCGGAACAGCGAGCCGCCGTTGATCAGCTCCAGCAGCACGTCCTTGTCCGCATAGGCGGTGACCAGCATGCAGACGATGTGCGGATAGCGCTGCGCCACTTCCTGCAGCAGCTCGCTGCCCAGGCGGTCCGGCATGCGGTAATCGGTGACGAGCACGTCAATCTGGGCGGCCTCGTCTTTCAGCAAGGCCAGCGCCGCATCGACGCTGTGCGCCGTCAGCACGCGGTAGCGCGCACCGACGGCGCGCTCGAAATACTTGCAGGCGAGCGCTTCGTCGTCCACGTACAGCACGCTGGCGCGGCTATCGTTGTCCATTAACGGCCCTCCCAGTCGGAGCGCTGCAAGTCGAAATTCATGCTGGCCCATACACCCAGCTCGCTTTCGGCGGAGAGGGTGCCGCCGTGGCGCTCGATCACGCCATAGCTGATGCTCAGGCCCAGGCCCAGCCCCTGCCCCACTTCGCGCGTGGTGAAGAACGGTTCGAACACGCGCGCCAGGTTTTCCGGGGCGATGCCGGGGCCGTTGTCGCGCACGCTGATGCGCAGGCGGTTCTCGTCCCAGTGGGCCGTGATGCGGATCTCGAACGGCGGCGCATTGCCCTTGCGCATGGACAGCACGGCATTGCCCAGCAAGTTGATCAGCACGCCCACGATGGCCGCCTCGTCGCCGCGCACCAGAGTGTCGACCGGCAAGTCGTGGCTGATGCTGACATTCTTCGTTTCGTGCCCCACCAGGCGAATGGCCGCGTCGAGCGCGCTGCGGAACTGGAAGTGCCCCGTTTCCAGCTGGTTGCCGCTCTTGCGGTAGGCAAAGGTTTTTAAATCGGACACGATGTGCTGCACGCGCAGCATGCCCTGCTTGGCGTCGGCCAGACATTCGCTCACCAGCGCGCTTTGCCTGGCGGCCGGGTCTTCGATGGCCACCTCGATGGCCATCATGCAGAAATTCACGGGATTGTTGACTTCATGCAGCATGCCGGCGGCCAGGGTGCCGATGGCGGCCATTTTCTCCTGCTGCAGCATCTGCCCCTTGATATCGGCCAGGCTTTTATTCGTTTCTTCCAGCTGCGTGTTCTTTTGCGCCACTTCCGCCTTCAGCTGGAACAGCATGAAGCGGGCGCGCTCATTGAAATAGGTAAACACGGCGCTGATGCTGGCCGACATGATGAGGAACAGGCAGTTGACGACAAACGTGGCCGGCAAGTCGAAGCCGCCCGCATGCCAGGCGCAGGCGGCCACGTACAGCAGGCAGGAAATGGCGCCGAAAACCATGTTTTGCCACAGGCCGAAGGCCAGCACGATGCCCGAGGAATAAATGGCCAGGGTCATGCCCACGTAATAGATCGAGGTGGCGCCTTCCGTGACGGCGATCATCCAGGCGATCATGATCTGCGGCAGGATCAGCCACACAAAAGTCAGTCCCTGGATGCGGTCTTGCGCCCAGCGCGTGCGCATGGCCAGCACGACGCAAAAGATCAGCACGGACACGACGATGCGCGCGCTGGTAAATGCCGACTGTTTATCAGGATACAGGGCCGAATCGAGGCCCATGCCCAGCAGGATCAGCACGATGCCCGTGTAAGCCCCGCCGCGGCTGAATTCCAGGCGGAAGTCGCGCAAAACGGCCGTGTAGCCGGCGTGCAGGCCTGGGGTATCCATCAAGGAATGCTCACTTCCGCGAACACATTCACGCCCGTGACGTCGACATAGATTTTCGGCGCCGTCGCATGTTCGGGCAGCAAGGCCGACAAGCCCGCTTCATTGCGATAGATCAAATGCCACTCCAGCAAATGCTCCATGCCAAACTTGCCCGGATTGTCGGCGTGCACATTCGTCACCAGCAGGCGCCCGCCCGGCCCCACGCGCGAGGCGAAGTGCAGCAGCAGGCGCGCACACACCTTGTCGGACAGGTAGTCGAACAGGCCGGCGCAATACACGGCGTCGAAACTGCCTGGCAAGCCCGTGGCACCCGAGCCGTGGCGGCGCTTGAGCAGGTTGTGCACGGAGTCGTGCACATAATCGATTTCCACCACTCTTCCCGTGCGCTGCATGATGGTGGTCAGGCGCGCGCGCGTCCAGTCCAGGGTCTCGCCGCTGAAGTCGACCAGTTCGAAGGCCAGCCATTGCGCATCGGAGCACGTTTCCAGGAAACGCTGCACCTCGATGGCGGGGCCGCAGCCCACGTTGAGCACTTTATACACGCGCCCTGCCGCGCGCGCCTCGGCCGCCTTGTGCGCCAAAAATTCCGTCAGGATATCTATGCGGTTGCGATGCGCCGTCGCCACGGCGGCCTGCAAGAATGCCGCATTGACGATCTGGAAATACGTGCTCGGGCCCTGGCGCGGGTCGTCGAGCAGTTGGTTGACCATCTGGTAATCGCCCGCGTAGCCGAGCGGTTTGGTAAACGTGCGGAAGACGAACGGCGCGCGCAGGATCAGCGGGTGCAAGGCCGCCTGGGCGAACGCGCGGTGGGCCGGCGCCCGTTCTTCCTCGACGAGGGAAGCTTCCACCTCGAGCTGGCGCAAGTACAGCTGGGTTTGCTCCATCAGCGGCAAGGCCAGCTCGTCGAAGATGTCGGCGCGCAGGCGGCCGTTTTCCTTCGGCAGCGAATCGGACAAGTCGACCTGCTCGACCCAGCGCGCCACTTCCGACAAAAAGGCGCGCATTTCGTTGACGACGATCTGGTAATCGCGGCGGATGCGGAAGCGCTCGCCCCAGCCCGCGACAAAGGCGCTGGACTCTTTCGCCACGGCGCCCTTGACCACCACCACGTCGCTGAGCTCGCGCCACTCGTCGATCAGGGTGACGGAAACGATGGCGGTCAGGCCCGTGTTGACGCTGCTGATGACGACGGCCTTGCCGACATAGGCGTTCTTCGTTCCCATGCGCACCGTCAGGTCGTTGAGCACCTCGCTGACCTGCACAATCGAGTAGGGATTGTAGATTTCCATGACCAGCGAATTGCGCTGCAAGTTGAAAATCGTGCCACGCACCGCCTCACCCTGGGTGTTACGGAAACTGACGACTGGATCGATCTGCGATTGTGAATACACGATTGAGCATTATCAAGTTGCCCGGCTGCCGGCGCACCACGTTGGGCGCGCCAGTTTCCAGGCTGGGTTAAGGCACGGCACACCGGTCGTCGCTGCCATACCGGAGCGCCTCAAAGCGCGTCTGTTCGCTCTCTGATCGAGTGTACTATGGATGTGGCAGAACGGGCAATTGTTCCCTCTGGAACGACCCATCATGGCGCTGGCGCGCAACGCCGCCATTCAACCAGCCACGAACAACGCCAGCGCATGACGCAACAGCTGCGGCGTTTGCCCCGTCCAGCGCTTGAACGAGCGGCGAAAGTTGGTGGCATCATGAAAGCCGAGGTAGGCGGCCACGGCGTCGTTGTCGTAGTCATGCGCCTGGAACAGGTAGATGGCCTTGTGCGCGCGCACCTGGTCCAGCTCGGCCTGAAAATGCGTGCCATGGCGCGCCAGGTGGCGTTTCAGGGTGGCCGCACTGACACCGAATTCCTGCGCCGTGCGTTCCAGCGTGGGCGCGCAGCGGATGTTCGCCAGCAGATAGTCGTACAGCGCTCCGAGCAGGCTCGCAGCCGGCACGGGCGCCAGCGCCGCCGCCCGCAAGGCCAGCGCGGCCGCCGTGGCATTGCCGCGCGGCCAGGGTTTATCGAGCCAGCTGGAATCGATGAGCATGGCGTCGACCTGGCAATCGAAGCGCAGCGCCTGGCCCAGGTGCACTTCATGCTGCTCCACGTGACGGGGCCGCGCGCGGTTGAAGCAGAAGCGCCACGGCAGCGCTTCGCCGGCCAGCCAGCGGCACATGGCCGCCAGCGCCGTCATGTGCATTTCCACCAGAAACGGCAGCTGGCTCGGTGCGCCGAACGCATCTGTCCAGTACAGCACATGCAGCTCGCCCGCCTCGCGCAAGCGCGGTTGCAGCAGCGGACACAGCAAGGTATGAAAAGCGCACAGGATGGTCAAGGCCTGGCGCAGATTCTGCGCCTGCAGCAAGGCATGGCTGGCCGCGCCGTAATGGCCGGGCAGCATTTGCTGGCCCAGCATGAAGCTGGTGTCGGCACTGTCGAGGCCGCGCGCCACATTGGCCAGCAATTGCAGGTATTGCGCGGCGCTGACCTGGCTTTCCGCACATGGCAGCGCACCGCCGTCGAGGCCCGTGCCCTTGAGCAGCGGCGCCACAGCCAGCTCGCGGCTGCGCGCGTAATCGAGCACCAGCGCCGGCTGGTGATGGGCCGCGATGCTGGGATCGCCTTGCTGGTTCAGCGGCATCAGGCAGGCGCGGCGGAACTGATCCCGGCACCGGAGCGCGGCGTTTCCACGGCACGGCTCAGCTCGGCCAACACCACTTCCGGCACGCCATCGGTGAGCGAGCACGCATGTCGCAGGCTCAAGCGGATTTCACGGTTGTCGTTGGCGTGGTGGCGCATCTGCCCCACCATGGCGCACAGGTGGCGCGCCTTCACGGCAGCATCCTCGCGCGACACGCCCGGCATCAGCACGGCAAAGCGGTCGCCCGCATAGCGGCACAGCAAATCGTCATTGCGCAAGTTCAGCAGCAGCATATGACCCACGGCTTGCAGCACGCGGTCGCCTTCGCGGTGGCCGTATTCGCGGTTAATCAGATGAAAGCTGTCGATGTCGAGCAAGACCAGCGCGCAATCGAGGCCGGGCCGGCGTTCCTGCTCCAGGCGCATCTGCGTGCGCAGGTAGCTGGCGTCGGCCAGCTGCGTGATGCGGTCGAAGGCGCGGTGGTCGCGGAACAGGCGTTCGCGCTTTTGCAGGTGCTCGTTCAGGCGGAACTGTTCCTGGCGCCAGTAATACATGCCGATCGTCAGCACCAGCATGCCAAACGGAATCAGGGCTTCCAGCCAGTTGTCCCACACGGCGCTCTTATCGACGGCAAAGAATTCATCCAGGCAATCGGCCCAGGACCCCAGCATGATGGCGCACAGGCCGCCGGCGATCAGGCTCGTCACCCGTCCCCGTGGACGGCTGCTGAGGGTGAACAAAAACCAGATGCCCGCCATGACGGCCGTGCCGCCTTCGCAGACGATATCCATCCACTTCCAGATGGCAAACGGTTTAAGGTGCCCAAGTGTGGCGTACAGGAAAAAGAACAGAGGCAATGCCAGCGCGGCGGCAATCAGACTGTTACGGTGCAACGGCAGCATGTGGGGGACCTTTAAAAGTGGTGCTGCCGCCACGATAGCGCCCGCCCATGACGGCACGATGACATACGCCACGCCCGTGCGGCAGGTGCAAACGGCTCAACATGCGCAACGCAACTGATGCAAATCCGGCAAGCCATTGCCCGTGCGCCCTGCGCCGGCAGGTCATTTCAGCTCACCACGCTTCATTTCCGGCCGGAAAGCGTTCACCCGCCGTTGTTTTCAGGGTGGCAAGCCCGCCCCTGTCACGCAACCGTCATATTTGCTGCCTAGAATCCGCCCGGTTCCTTCCTCCCTAACCGAGCTCTTCATGAAAACCATGCACACTTCGCCCCCCTCTCCGCTGCGCCTGACGGCCCTGGCCCTCGGCATCATGGCCGTCTTCAGCGGTCCAAGCCATGCGCAAGCGCAAGATGCGGATGGCTTGCCGGCCGCCACCGTCGTCGTCAGCGGCCAGCGCGCCAGCCTGCGCAACGCCATCGCCGCACAGGAGAAAGCCGACAACATCATCAGCGTCATCAGCAGCGACGATATCGGCGGCTTGCCGGACAAAAACGCGGCCGAGGCGCTGGCCCGCTTGCCGGGCGTGTCCGTGCAGCGCGACCAGGGCGAAGGCCGCTACATCACGGTGCGCGGCCTGGGGCCGGACTTGAATGCGGTGACCATCAACGGCGCGCTGGTGCCGTCGCCGGAAGCGGGCCGCCGCGCCGTGGCGCTCGATATCCTGCCTGCCGGCCTGATCCGCACTCTGGAAGTCTCGAAAACCTTACTCCCTGAAATGGACGCCAATTCGCTGGGCGCCACCATCGAAGTCAAATCGCTGTCCGCCTTCGACTTGCCGGGCAAGCTGCTGTCGGCCAACGTGGGTGCCAGCCATGATGAAAAGACGGGCAGGACCAGCCCCAGCGGCGGCGCCCTGTGGGCCCAGCGCTTCCTCGACGGCAAGCTGGGCGTGGCCGCCGGCCTGAGCGCGGAAAAACGTTCGTTCGGCTCCGATGACGTGGAAACGGGCGGTTCATGGAGCAAGGGCCGCCTGTCCAGCCTGGAATTGCGCGACTACCTGCCCGTGCGCAAGCGCGGCGCCCTGGCCGTCAACCTCGATTACCGCCCGGAAGCGGGCAACAGCTGGTTCCTGCGCTCGTTCGTCAGCGAATTTTCCGACGATGAAGTGCGCGACCGCCTGACCATCAGCAATATCACGGGCGGCAGCCTGGCCGAAGGCCAGACGGCCGGCGCGCGCGCCGAGCGCCGCATCCGCCAGCGCAAGTACACGCAGCAAGTGCGCTCGCTCGTGCTGGGCACGCAGCAAAAATCGGGCGACTGGACCTTGGACGTGAAAGGCGGCATGAGCCGCGCCACGGAAGACAAGCCCGAGTCCTTGAACGACGGCCGTTTCCGCGGCGTCAGCAACTTTAACGGCATCAGTTTCAATGACACTCAAGAACCTGTCTTGAGCGGCCCCGCCTCGCTGTACGATCCGGCCAGCTATGCGCTCAACGCCATCACCCTGCAAAAGCGCTATTCGAAGGACAATGAACACCACGCGCGCATCGACCTGGCGCGCAAGTTCGACATCGCCACCCTGAAATTCGGCGCGAAGATCAGCCGCCGCGAAAAGACCAATGACACGGATCAATGGGCGTATAACAGCAGCAAGGCCACCAGCGGCAATTACTGGGGCGCCGGCTCGACCTCGATGAGCGCCTTCGTGCAAGGCCACAATCTCGACTACGACCTGGGCAACATCGGCGTGGCGCTGGACCCGGCCCTGATACGCGCCAGGGTCGCGGGCCTGGACCGCGCCAAGGCGCGCCTGGCCACCGAGTCCATCATCAACGATTACCGCATGCATGAAGACATCAACGCCATGTATGTGCAAAACAGCTACGACTTCGACGCCTGGCACATCCTCGGCGGCGTGCGCGCCGAACGCACCAGCTTTGAGGCGGACGGCTCGCAGGTGGACAGCACCGGGGTTGCCAAGGCATTGACGCGCGAACGCTCGTACACCAACTGGCTGCCGAACCTGCAAACCCGTTATGACCTGGATCAAAAGACCAGCGTGCGGGCCGCCTGGACGCAAGCCGTGGTGCGCGCCAACTTCAGCCAGCTGGCGCCGGGCATCAGCCTGGCCAGCAACACGGAAGCCGTGATCGGCAATCCGGACTTGAAGCCCTTGAAAGCAAACAACCTGGACCTCGGCATCGAAAGAGTGCTGGGCAACGACGGTGTGATGTCCGCTTACGGCTTCTACAAGGACATCAAGAATTTTACCTACACGACGAACCTGGCCGGCACGGGACAATGGACGGGCTACACGACGGCCGCCTCGTATGCGAATGGCGACGCGGCCAAGGTGAAAGGCATCGAACTGGCCTACATGCAGCCGCTGCGCATGCTGCCGGCGCCATTCAATAAGTTCCTCGTGGGCGTCAACGGCACCCTGAGCACCTCGAGCGCGCAAATCGGCCGCTACGACAAGGCGAGCAAGCAGCAGCTCACCCGCGATATCCGCCTGCCGGGTCAGTCGAACCAGGTGATGAACTTGATGCTCGGTTATGAAACAGGGCCTGTGAGCGCCCGCCTGGCCCTCAACTACAAGTCGCCTTATCTGCTGGAAATGGGCAACGACATCCTCGATCCAAGCCAGGACCATATCGTCGCCAGCCAGAAACAGCTCGATTTCTCGCTGTCCTACCAGATCAACAAGCAATTCCAGGTGGTCTTTGAAGCGGCGAACCTGAACAACGAGAAATACTATGTCTACCAAGGCACGAAGCAATACAACGTGCAAAACGAACAATACGGCCGCACTTTCAAAGTGAGCCTGAAAGCCAGCGCCTTCTGATGATTATCAATAACATGAAAAAAACCGTACTCTGTAGCGCTTTGCTGGCTTGCCTCGGCGGCATCGCACAAGCCGCGCCCGCCAACGCTTTACCCTCCTTTACGCAGGAGGCGGAAGAACTGGCCCGCCTGCCCGGCGGCGGCTGGTTGACTTTGGATAAACACGGCTTGCGTTTGTTCAATGCGGCCGGCCAGGAACAGGACCGCATCGCCATGCGCGCCAAGCAGCTCGACACGCGCATCGATGGCGGCAAGGTGCTGGCCGTGTTCCTGGAAGCGGACACGCAGCGCCCGCTGCCCGTCACCGTCGACGTGCAAGCCGGCAAGCTGGTGAAACTGGCGCCGTTTCCCGTGCCGACGTTTTCCGTGGAAGCATCGTGTTTGTACCGCGACGCCCAGCAGCTAGCTCATCTGTTCTTGATCGGCAAGGATGGCCAGGCGGAACAGTGGGTCATGCAGGGCGAACAGCGCAGCCTGGTGCGCAAACTCGCTTTGCCGCCCCATGCGAAACATTGCCGTGTCGACGATGGCGCCCGGCGCCTGCTGGTGAGCGAGTCCAACATGGGCGTGTGGGCGTATGACGCCGATTCGGAAGGCATGGGCAAGCGCGAAGTGGTGGCCCTGCGCAAGCCGTACGGCCAGCTGGACGGCGGCGCCGGCGCCTTGGCCGTGCTGCCCGGCGGCGTGGCCGTGCTCAACGGCAAGGCGGACAAGCTGCACCTGGTCACCCATCAAGGCGGACAGTGGACGGCGCAGCCGGCCCAGGCCATCGCCTTGAACGTGCGCAAGGGCGACAGCCAGCTGGCGCTGGACAAGGAGTCGCTACTGCTGCGCGGCAAGAACGGTTGGCAGGCGCGGCCCTTGAAATGGGCGGGCAAGGCGGAAACCCAGCCAGCGTTGGCCATCATCGCCCCGCAAGCGCAAACGGAACCGATGGCGCGCCAGGGCGACGCGGCTGACGACCCGGCCATCTGGCTGGCCAGCGATCCTGCCAATGCGCGCATCCTGGGCACCAACAAGAAACAGGGGCTATTGGTCTACGACCTGCAAGGCAAGCAGACGCAGCTGCTGGAAGTGGGCCGCCTGAACAACGTCGACGTGCGGCAGAACATCCAGTTGGGCGGCAGCAAGGTCGACCTGGCCGTGGCCACCCAGCGCGACGACAACAGCATGATGCTATTTACCATCAATGCCAGCGGCGAGGTGGCGGAAGCGGGCCGTTTTCCGACCGGACTGAAAAGCATCTACGGCATGTGTCTGTACCAGCCGGCCAGCGGCGGCGTGCAAGCATTCATCAACGACAAGGACGGCACCTTCCAGCAGTACAAGATAGAAATGAGCGGCAACAAGTTCAGCGCGACTCTGTTGCGCAGCTTCAAAGTCGCCACGCAACCGGAAGGCTGCGTGGCCGATGACGCCAACGCCCGCCTGTTCCTGGGCGAGGAAACGCGCGGCATCTGGACCACCTCGGCCGACGCCGCCAAGCCCGATGCCCTCACCATGGTCTTGCCCGTCGGCCAGCACCTGACAGCCGACGTGGAAGGCATGGCCATCTACCGCAAGGCCGGCAGCGCGCCCAACACAGGCTACCTGATCGTCTCCAGCCAGGGTGACAGCAGCTACGTGGTGCTCGACGCGCAAGCGCCATATAAAGTACGCGGCCGCTTCAAGGTGGGATTCAACTTGCCCGCCGGCATAGACGGCACCTCGGAAACGGATGGCCTCGACGTCACCTCCTCCAACCTGGGCGGCGCGTATGCGCAAGGCATGCTGGTGATCCAGGACGGCTACAAGCGCCTGCCCGATGGGCCGCAGAACTTCAAGTATGTGGCGTGGGGGGATGTGGCGAAGGCGTTGGGATTGAATTAGCGATCACAAATCCAGTGCGTGCGAAATAGCTGCGACCGAAATGACTGGCTTCAGCGGTTTGCACGCATTGGTATCAACAAAAAACCAAAAACTGTTTGCTCCAAGGCGCAGGTCTAAACTGTGGCAACAACTCTTGCCCTTCCGCCGCCATTCCTATTGATTCGAAAATCCTCATCACAGCCATGAGCAAGTTAAGCTTATGCAAACGCGGCTCCTTTTCATATCAATGAGTTTAATGAACGGACTTCCTAATCATCAAGGAACTTATTCGTAAATCTTATCTGCGATTTTTTAATGTAACTTGCCTTGCCCCTGAATTTTTTTCACAATCATTTTAAGGTTGTGTTGCGCACCAGCGTGCCCTTGCTCTGCTGCCTTTGATAGGTATTCAGCAGCAATGCTGTAGTCTTTTGGCACGCCATTTCCTTGTATGTACATCAAAGCAAGATTAGCTTGAGCATCAGCATATCCTTGCGCTGCTGCCTTCTCATACCAGAATAGAGCCTGCGCGTCGTCTTTTGATGTGCCTAGCTGTCCATATAAAACTCCAAGGTTGTATTGGCATAGCACGTTCCCCTTCTGTGCCAGTATCAGAAACGAAGCCATAGCCCTCGAAGGGTCTTGCAGCACACCCTGACCTTTCAAGTACATCTGCCCAACATTATAGATTGCAACTTCATGCCCTTGTTGAGCGGCTTTGTTTGCCCAAAACGCGGCTTCCCCGTCGTATAGTTCCTCACCAATTCCGTCAAGATACATTAAGGCAAGATGGTGCTGGGCTTCCGCCAGACCTAGTTCTGCTGACTTCTTCGTCCATAGTAATGCTTTTGCATCATCTTGAGGAACACCCCGACCTTCGAAATATCTCATCCCAAGATGACTTTGAGCTTCCGGCATGTCTTGCTCTGCCGCTCGTGTCAGCCATTGAACTGCTTGCGCATCATCTTTTGGCGTTCCATTCCCGAACTCGTGCATTAATCCAACGTCATACTGTGCATTTGCAAGCCCTTGATACGCAGCTTTGGATATCCAGCCAAAGGCACTCTTGTAATTTTTCTCAACACCGTAGCCTTCGCGGTACATTAACCCTAAGTTGTACTGTGGGATTGCCAACTCTTGTTCAGCTGATTTTCTATACCACGCTGCCGCCAAAGCGAGGTCTACAGGCACTCCCTTACCTAAGTGATACCGCAGGCCAAGCTCGTTTTGGGCATATGGGTCGCCTGCTGTTGCTGCTGTTGTGAGCCGTTCAAATTCCATGTTTTCACTATTCCTATATTTAAATCTGCTAAATCAAATTCTTATTTATACGTGAGTTACTCGACCGCTCGACCAGCTATTTCAAAAGATATCCATCTTAGAGGGTGTAGACAAAATCAACAACGAAGTTGTGGCATGCTATCTCGATGTGGGAGGAGCATGCAATGGCAACGACACATCCACTCGACGGCACTGAACCGTCAAGCAGCGTTGGTGGCAGACCGCCAGCGCTGAAGCCTGAGCATATCGCCATTTTGCACGATATCGTGATGGAACGCGCCCAGGCCAGCTTGCAGGAAATCGCCGATGAACTGCATCACCGCTGTGGTCTACGCGTGTGCACAGCAACCATTCGTCGCGCGCTACGCACGCTAGGCTTCGTACGGCTCAAGCCGGTACGCCGGACGTGCGCAGTGCGAGCCGAGGGAGCCAAGCGGTATGGCTACACGGCAGCCCACAGGCGCGAGGCCATCTCGCCGTATAGCACGAACCTGACAGATGTTGAATGGCAGCTGGTTGCTGATTTGTTCAAGCGTATGCTGGGACAGCGAGGCACACCCGTGCGCTACAGTCGCCGCGATCTCGTCAA
Source organism: Janthinobacterium sp. PAMC25594 (assembly GCF_019443505.1). NCBI lineage: Bacteria > Pseudomonadati > Pseudomonadota > Betaproteobacteria > Burkholderiales > Oxalobacteraceae > Janthinobacterium > Janthinobacterium sp. PAMC25594. Next base: position 319,045 of record NZ_CP080377.1, on the reverse strand, counting down.
TGCATGTTCTTACGTGCTGCGCACCGGCTGCGCATGGCGGCTGCTACCGGAGACGTTCCCACCCTGGCAGGCGGTCTACAAGGCGTTTTCGCGCTGGGTTGGCGCAGGTGTATTCGAACAAATGCTTAGAGGCAAAAATTGCCGAAAGCGTCTGGCACTACAACTGATGAACATCGCACCCATTTAATATTGCTTCGTTACTTGACAGGAAGGCTCATGCGGTGGACTATCGATGCTATAGGCAAAGGAACTTTCGGCGCTAAAGGAATAGAACCCATAGTATCAACTCAGAGAAATAAATTCCTTGAATTGATAATAAATAATAAAATTCACCACTATATAATGTTAAAATTAATAAATAAGCATTTATTAATTTCTGAAATCAACTCAATAAGTCATTGCCGACATATGAAAATATTCCTATCATTAAACGATAACTTAAATATTTCTTCCGATAAAAGCGGCATCATTGCACTATTGCATCCCGACAGCGATAAGTGGAATGATTTTGATTTGAAGCTATATGCAAAACTCACAATATTTCAGTCTGGAATAAAGGTTTGGTCAAAACCTCTGCGAATGCTTGTTGAGATGGAACCGCGTACTGAAGACTGGTTTAAGAAGAAATTGTCGAATCACTCCAATAGTTACTTATCGTTAGATGATATTGGATTTCTCTTTATAACTGCACAGCTATCCAAAGATAATTACTTTTCTTTAGGGAAAGTTTTCGGAATAGATGCGGCGACTGAAATTCTTCGCTCATTACATGATTTGCCGACTCTGCGAACACAGGCTAAAGATTTACCAGACCTTAGCTTAACGTCGACCAAAGAATATTTTATGGGTTTCGTTAGAAAACGTGATGCCTATCTTATTTCAGAAAGTAATTCGAATCGTCTTTTAATTGGAGCTAGAGAAGATGATGTTTTAAGAGAGGTTCGAGCGTTCTGGTCAAGTTATGAAAGTTTGAGATTTGTAGAAAATCCAACATTAATTTTCGATTGCTCTGAAAGTGCGCTTGGAAAAAACAGGATTGCCGTTTTAATCGGAATAAATGGCATTGGAAAGACCAGCGTACTAGTGGAGTCGGCAAAAATAGTTACGAATACACAAGACCATATATCACTAAATAAAATTACAGAAGGCGTTTGCAACCTGCAAGATGTTGGATTTGAACTTGTCGTATTTGCCACCTCAACAACTCCGCCGTCAAACCTACCTCAAGGCGTAAAGTGTATTAAGATTGGAGCGGGAGGCAATCATCGATTATCCCGAACAGAGGCGGTAGCGAAAATTGGAAGAAATTCAGATGGATTATCATTAGCGTTCTTGCGCAAAATTCTTATAGAGGCAATCGAGAATTTTGATATAGAAGTACCCGTTAAACATGGTGGATATACTCTTTTAAGAACTTTTGGAGGAGAACGAGATCGACTAGATTTTTGCGCAAACGTGGACACTGCCAGAGGCCTACGCTTTGTAGATTCGAATGGCGTTGAGCGCGGCCTTAGCTCTGGAGAAGAATGCCTAATAGATATTGCCTTAAATGTATCAGCACAGGTGATGCCAAATACTTTACTATTATTGGATGAACTTGAAAATAGTATGCATCCAAAATTTATATCGACTGGAATATCTATTTTGCGAGCGATATTAATATCACAAAATTCCTTTTGCATTATGGCGTCACATTCAGCATTGGTTGTTCGAGAAGTTGAGGCTATTTCTGTTCATATATTCCAAAGACAAAATGAAGATACGAAAATACTGAGACCAATGCTTCAAACATTTGGTGAAAGCGTTGGCTTAATAAATGACATAATATTCGATGACCATACAGTAAAAAAATCGTTTGAAACGGTAATTAGCGACGCAGTGGACAACTCAAGTGATGTTGAAAAATTTGATCGGGAAGTGAGAAACTTGCTTGGAGTAGATGGACTTAGTTATTACCGAAAAATCAAAGAAGCAAGCAAATAATATGAATAATATTAAACAAGAGGTTGAGCGAGAACTGATCATGTTGCGAGATTTTTTTCGTGCGTATAAGACCGATGAACGCAAGGAAATTCTCAGCCGTTTTCTCGAGGTAAGACGGCACTATTACAACTATCATAAATTTATCAATAGAAATCACAAAGAATTACGACCATCAAGACATCTTTTACGCAACAAAAAAACTTTTGAAAATGCATATAGGTCTGGTACGGTTTTTCAAGTCAAGTTCGACGATTTGAGATATTCAATAACTCTAGCATGCTTAATTTGCGGCATTCCGAGAAATGGTCAACTTGATCATTTCTTGCCAACTAGTAATTTCCCTCAGTTCGCAGTTTTCCTCCATAATTTAGTCCCAGTATGCGGTGAATGCAATTCATCAAAAGGTAACATTGAAGGACACCTACACCCAGTGTTTAGCAAATGGATGAAAACTAATTTCCTGCAGTTAGAGATAGTCAATTTTTTTGACGGAAAGCCTACATTCACACTCCGTGCCAATAAAAGATTAGACTTTCCATCAAGAAAACGGTTTGGCCAATTTGCTACTGTGGCAGAAATCCGCAGAAAAATTCTAAGATTTTGCGAAAAGTTCTGGTATGAATACACAGAGAAAGAATTAACGACCGGTATCATATTTCAATCGCCTGGCAATTTCAACCTAGTCATGACAATAGAAAATTTGATGCAGCAACTGAAAGAAAAATCAGTTTTTGAATTTAACAACAACGGAACTCATTCAGCTGCGGGAATGTTATATAATGCGTTGGCGAATTGCCCCGATTTACTTGATTACGTGGTAAAACGACGTTTAGCAGCGACATTAGCTTCCAACGCCACAGTTGCCTTTAAGATTTATGGATTTAATATTTAGTATTTCTTACTAGATCGGGCATTATAAATACCGCATGTATTTCAGTTTGGATAGGAGAGGCGTCAGGTGCTACTATAATACAAGAATACGATATTGCGGACTACCTATATGTCCAGTCCCGTTTGATCATAAACGCACTTAACGAATAGTTCCGGCTTCTTTTGCTGCCATTCTTTTAGCGCCTGGATGGATGTTTTAGCACCGATGACCCGTTGTGGAATGTGGTGGTTGTAAAGCTTTAAATAGTTGAGCAAGGTCATCTCCAGATCGGCCCGACTATCGAATCGGGTCTGCTGCAATAGTTCGCTGATACGGCCGTTGAATCGTTCACCATGCCATTCGTTTGCGGATGCCGGGGCGGTGCCAGGCGGTGTTCAATACTCATTGCGGCGCAGACTTTATTGAAGGGGTGCTGGCCACTGGGCTTCCTGTCTTTTGTTGTGAAGCCGTCGGTGAATTGCGAGCCGTTGTCGGTCAGCAGTTTAATGATCCTGATTGGCGAGGCCAGCTTGAGCCAGCTCAAAAAGTCGACACTGCTTTTATCGCTCATATCACCGTAGATGTGCAGGAACAACCAGCGCGTGGCGCGGTCAATTGCCACGAACAGATAGCGGCGCGAGGTTTCGTCTGGCATCTGCGGCAAGTATTTGATGTCGACGTGAACAAAGCCGGGTTCGTAGTCCTTGAAGGTCTGCTTGGCCAAGATCGTTTCTCCCTCAGCCTTGGGAATGACATCTTCCAGCCGGGCCATGCCTTCGCGTTTGAGCAAACCGGCAATGCCCGGGTGGAGACGTCGGGATTGTTGTATTGCCGGGTAATGTACAGCAGGTCATCAATCGGCAGATAGAGCGACTGGCGCAGTGACAGCACGATGGCCTCTTGCGTCGCGCTCAGCGTGGTATGCAGCGTATGGGCCCGGTGCGAACGGTCTTGTACTTCGTCCCGCTTGAGCCACTTGGCGGCCGTGGCACGGTGATATTGAAAACCTTGGCGGCCTCGCGGTCGGACAGGCCGGAGTCCTTGATTTCCTGCCGGATTTTCGGAGTGGTGCGGACTTGGGGGTGAATGCTTGTGCTCATGGGCTGAAGTTTATGCGATGTGCTGCAACCGGTGGGCCGATCTCGGTGGCAAACCGCCGATCAACTCGTCAAGCGCAGCTCTGGCCCGGAACAGGGGCATGCTGCGACGAGGAATATAATCGCACGAAACTAAACACCTATGTAACCAGTTGTCTGCACGTCAATAAAATTAACGGAGGGTCGCATTAGAACGGAGGGGTCGCATTAGTTCTGAAGTCTTTGAGCTCTTAAGGTGGGCCAGAATTTAAGTTCAGCAGAGATAGCCACGTTTTCATTTACCCGATCTGACCGTTAAATTGCTTTTAATTGCAGATCTGCCAGCGACTGGCGGCCTGTTGCGTATTAAAATGGCGCCCCATGACCTCCCCCGCCTCGACTTCCCCCCTCCCCGACAGCATTTTGCTCCCGTCCCTGGCGGTCCTGGGAGGGCAGATTTCCGTCAATCTGGGGGCGGCGATTGCGAAGAATCTGTTTCCTGTCATCGGCGTCGAGGGGATTACGGCGTACCGGGTGGGTTTTTCGGCGCTGATCCTGCTGGCCATCTTCCGGCCCTGGCGTTTCCGGCTGACGCGCAAGGATGTGCTGAACTTGCTGGTCTACGGTTCCGTGCTGGGATTGATGAACTTGCTGATTTACCGGGCGTTTGCGCTGATACCGATCGGTATTGCCGTGGCCATCGAGGTGACGGGGCCGCTGGCCGTGGCCATGCTGTCGTCGCGCCGGCCCCGCGATTTATTCGCCGTCGCCTGCGCCGTGTTCGGCTTGTATTTATTGCTGCCGCTGCAGGGTAGCCCGGGCAGCCTGGACCCGATCGGCGTGGCGTATGCGCTGGGGGCGGCACTGTGCTGGGCGCTGTATATCATCTTCGGCAAGCGCGCCTCGACCTTGCAGGGCGGGCAAGCCGTGGCCTGGGGCATGACGGTGGCGGCCATGGTGACGGTGCCCATCGGCGTCGCGTATTCGGGCACCGCCCTGCTGGCGCCATCGATTGCGCTGATGGGCCTGGCAATCGCCATGCTGTCCAGCGCTCTGCCGTACTCGCTGGAAATCTTTGCCTTGCGCCGTTTGCCGCAAGGGGTGTTCGGCATGTTCAGCAGCGCGGCGCCCGCCGTCAGCGCGCTGGCCGCCATGGCGGTGCTGGGAGAACTGCTGAGCCTGACCCAGTGGCTGGCCATCGCCTGCATCGTGTTTGCGTCGGCCATGGCGGCGCTGGGCGCACAGGGCGGCAAGCGCTAGCGGTAGCGGTACTGCGTCCATCCTGCATCGCTGCCTGCGCCGCTTCCTCGCATCCATGTCCGTGCTGGCGGGCAGGTTTTGATGTGCGCCTGTAAAATGCGTCATCGCTTGCCACCCATTGCCACACATCGCATGCCCGCCTCACCAATGACATCCACCTTTCGCTCGCTCTTCTCTCTTGCCTCCGCGGGTTTGCTGCTGACGCACGCTGCCATCACGCACGCAGCCGCCGTTCCCGCCCCCCTCATGGGCAATGCCGAAGCGGGCAAGGCCGCGTTTCGCAAGTGCGCCTCTTGCCATCAGGTAGGGCCATCGGCGCGCGGCGGCTTCGGCCCCAAGCTGACGGGCGTGATTGGCCGCAAAGCCGCTGCCACCACCGATTACAAGTATTCGGCGGCCATGAAAAACGCGAACATCGTCTGGACCGAGCAAAACCTGGCCGGTTTCCTCAAGGCGCCCAGCGATTTCATTCCCGGCAATAACATGCGCTTTTGGGGCATCGGCAATGCCCAGCAAGTGGCCGATTTGCTGGCTTATCTGCGCACGCAGTAAGCACCTGCATTAGCACAGGCAGCAAAGCATGCATTACCAACGCATGCACCGATGCTTGCGCCGTCCGGCAAGGCGACCACGCACAGGCCTGATCGCCCCCACCTGCACGTACATGCCAGCAGGCACCGCTCCATCAAAACCCTGACAACTGCCAGCGATGGGCGAGTCTGGCGCTGACGCGCCTGGGGCGCCCCCTAGGGCTTGGCCGGCAGCTTGCGCACGCACAGGTAAATGGAATACACCGCCGCCAGCCCCACCAGCACATACACGCCGCGCGACGCCGTCGTCATGGCACCGAGGATGCGGGCCACGATGTCGATGTCGAACAAGCCCACCAGCGCCCAGTTCAAGCCGCCCACGATCAGCAGGATCATGGAGATCCAGTCGACCACGTTCAGGCGCTTTGCCGTCATTTCCTCGTTTGCCGCCCCGTCCGATCCTGCCTGGATATTCGCCATCTCAACCTCCCTTGGATAATAAAAATGACCCGCCGCCGGGTCTGTGCAAGGAACAGTGTAGGCGCGGCACCGGCACGCGCCAGTCGGACGATGCCGGGGATGGGAGTAGGAAGACTCTGTAATAAGACGGGTGATTTTATCTGGCAACAATTTCGACAATGGTTGCCCGTTGTTGCTAAACAAGCAGTGACAAATTCCAATATGGAAATATTTATAGATTACTTAGTATTGCACTGCTACACTCATTTCACCCCAGCAACATCAGGGGCAACAGCGCCACGCCGTGCCGTCCGCATGGGGTGCGGCCACCATGAGACAACAGCTGAGGGGACATGAATATTTCAAACATACGCATCGGTGTACGCCTGACAACGGGTTTTTTGCTGGCATCGCTGTTGCTGGCCGTGGTCGTCGGCATCAGCACGTGGCAGCTGGCCACGGTAAGCGGGGAAATCGACAGCAGCGTGAACCAGCGCTATGCGCGCATCGAGCAATTGCAGGCCACGCGCAATCGCACGCAGGAGCAGCCCGCCCTGCGCGACATCGACCAGCAGATCGCCACGCAATCGGCGCAGATGCGCGCGGCGGCCGAGGCCGCCATGGCCCGCGCGCACGATACGAGCGTGCTGATCATCGCGCTGGGCCTGATCGGCGGTGTGTTGAGCCTGGTCACGGCCTGGTTCATCAGCAGCGGCATCGTGCGGCCCCTGCGGCACGCCGTCAAGGTGGCGCGCAAGGTGGCTGGCGGCGACCTGAGCGGCAATATCCGCGTCGAATCCGGCGATGAGGTGGGCCAGTTGCTGCAGGCGCTGAAAGACATGAATGCCAGTTTGATCCATATCGTGGGCGACGTGCGCGGCGGCACGCAGGACATCGCGGGCGCGTCAGGCGAGATTGCCGCTGGCAACCTGGACTTGTCGCAGCGCACGCAGGCGCAAGCCAGTTCGCTGGAGCAGACAGCCGCCTCGATGGAAGAGCTGACTGGCACCGTCAAGCAAAATGCGGACAATGCGCGGCAAGCCAACCAGCTGGCGCAATCGGCCGCCGACGTGGCCGGCAAAGGGGGCAAGGTGGTGGCAGAAGTGGTTGATACCATGAGCTCGATCAATGCTTCGTCGAAAAAGATCGTCGATATCATCGGCGTGATCGACGCCATCGCCTTCCAGACGAACATCCTGGCCTTGAATGCGGCCGTGGAAGCGGCGCGCGCAGGCGAACAGGGACGCGGCTTTGCCGTCGTGGCCGCCGAAGTACGCACCCTGGCCCAGCGTTCGGCCGGCGCGGCGCGGGAAATCAAGCAACTGATCGGCGACTCCGTCGAGCGGGTCGACGCGGGCGCGCGCCTGGTCGATACGGCGGGCGCCACCATGCGCGAAATCGTGGCCAGCGTGCACCGCGTAACGGACATCATGGGCGAAATCAGCATGGCCAGCGGCGAACAATTGTCCGGCATCGAGCAAGTCAATGCCGCCATCGTGCAGATGGAGCATGTGACGCAACAAAACGCCGCGCTGGTGGAACAGGCGTCGACGGCGGCGGCCAGCATGCAACAGCGCGCCCAGCAGCTATCAGGCACGGTGGGCATCTTCACCTTGGGCAACGAGACAGCGTCCAGGCACGCGGCGCCGGCCATCAGCCTTGTCGCGGTGCAAGACACGACGCATGACAAGGGCACACCTGCCCTGTCACGCTCACGCGCCCCTGCTGTTAGAGCGCGCCTGAAAGCCTGAGTTCCCCGCTATAGCTGCTTGTACATGAGGGTGGTGGCGTCCAGCCGGTCGCCGGCCGGCGCCAGCGCATAGGCGGGGATGCTGCCCGCCACCACGTAACCGAGCGACAAATACAGCGGTTCGGCATGGTCGCCGCTGCGCGTGTCCAGAGTCAGCAGGCTGCGCGGCAAGAGGCGCGCCTGCTCTTCCAGCGCCAGCATCAGCTGGCGCGCGAGGCCGAGGCGGCGATAAGCGGGCGCGACCAGCAGCTTGCGCACTTCGGCCCGGTGCGCCTGGTTGGGGTTGGTATCCCAGTCCAGCTGCACGGCGCCGGCCACCTTGCCTTCCACCTCGGCCACCAGCAGCAGGCGCACGCCACGCGTCAAGGCCGGCAAGACATTCTCCGTCCAGAACGCCTGGCTGGCCGCCACGTCGAACGGCAAGATGAAACCGATGCTGGCGCCGTCGTGCACGCAGTCTTGCAACAAGGCGCCCAGTTCCGGCAGGCGTTCGAGAATATCGGCGGAACTGAAACTACGCAGCGATGCGGGCATGATGACCTCAGACGAGAAAGAGAAAATAGCGGGCGCCACTGTCCGGCGGCGTCGCAAACGCGCTGGCGCCATGCAACTGGTAGCGCAGGCAATCGCCGGCCATTAAATCGTGCGAGCGGCCGTCGACCGTCACGTTCAGCTTGCCGTCCTGCAGCAACAGATGATGTTCCATGCCGGGCCGGGGCGAGGCCGCGTAGGCGATCGTCACACCCGCGCCCAGTTCGCATTCGAGCGCTTCGCCAGCCAAGGCGCACGATGGGGGCGAGACGGAACGGCGGATAAAGCCGGTCTCCGGGTCCGTCCACACACCCTGCTGAGCCCGCCGCAGCAAGGGCGGAAAATCGTCCTCGACCATGCGCAGCAGGCGCGACATGGCCAGGCCATACGCGGCGCACAGCTTGCCCAACACATTGGTAGTCGGGCTGACTTCGCCATTTTCCAGGCGCGACAGGGTGGCGCGGCTGACCTGGCTCAGGTTCGCCAACTGGTCCAGCGACCAGCCCCGCTCCACGCGCAACTGTTTCAGGCGCGCGGCCAGACGTTGTTCCGTATCGTTCTCGGTGAGTATCAAATTTTCCATATAAGAGAATTTATCCCATATATGGAAAAACATCAAGCCATGCGCGAGGCGTGACGGCACAGTTCCAAAAATCCCGTCAAACGGGGCGAGAGGATCTTCTTGGACTGGCGGATCAGATAAAAGTTGCGCTCCAGCGGTGGCAGCATGGTGTCCAGTTCCACCAGTTGCCCGCTGGCCAGCAGATCGGCCACCACCACCCGCGACAGGCAGGCGATGCCGAGACCGGCCGCGGCGCCATATTTGATCGCTTCCGAATTGCTGAATTCGCCCGCGGCGCGCAGATAGTGCAGATACGGCACCAGTGCCTGCTCCACCGCTTCGCGCGTACCCGAGCCCGCTTCGCGCAGCAGCCAGCCCGCCTGGTTCAGCTCCGCAAAGCTGAGCAAATGGTGCAGCTGCGCCAGCGGATGCGTGGGCGCGGCCACGATCAGCATCTGGTCCGTCAGCCACGGCTCCACCAGCAAGCCCGCTTCGTGGCACGGCCCCTCGATCAGGCCGATATCGACACGAAACTCCGCCACGGCGGCCGCGATGTCGGCCGTGTTGGCAATCGTCACCTGCGGGATGCTGCGCCCGTACTGCTGCGCCGCCTGGGCCAGGATCTGCGGCAGCAGATAGATGCCTATCGTTGTGCTGGCACCGATCTGCAGGCTGACGGGCACGGACGGGTCGGCGCCCGCGAACTGGCGCTCGATGCTGGCGGCCGCGTCGCGCATCTGCCGCGCCTGCGGCAACAGCAGGCGGCCATTGTCATTGAGCAGCAATCGCTTGCCCACGCGGTCAAACAGTTGTGCACCGAGCAAGGTTTCCAGTTCATTCAGGGCCGCGCTGGTGGCCGATTGCGACAGTGCAATCTGTTCGCCGGCCGCGCTGGTGCTGCCCGTGTCCGCCACGGCGAGGAAAATCTGCAGTTGCCGCAAGGTCAAAGCCATCTCATTTACCCATTATTCAGGTTAAACATACAAAAACAATCCGTTTTACCATTTAATCACCTAACTGTACAGTCATGCCATACGCATAAAAACATGGAGTACGGCATGTCTTCCTTATCCACCACAACTACAACAAGTTTCAGCGACCGCTACGGCCGCTTGCTGCCGGGCCTGATGCTGAGCGGCGCAATCGCCTGGAGCGCCATCGCGCTGGGCAAGCTGGAATGGATGCAAAGCCACGGCATGAGCGCGCTGACCCTGGCCATCATGCTGGGCATTGTGCTGGGCAACAGCGTGTATGGCCGCCTGGCGCCCGCCTGCGGCGCGGGCGTGGCCTTTTCCAAGCAGACATTATTACGACTCGGCATCATCCTCTACGGCTTCCGTCTGACGTTCCAGGATATCGGGCAAGTGGGCCTGGCCGGCATCGCCATCGACGCGCTGGTGCTGACCTCCACGTTTGGCCTGGCCATGTTCCTCGGCACCAAGGTGTTCAAGCTGGAACGCAACAGCGCCATTCTGATCGGCGCGGGCAGCTCGATTTGCGGGGCGGCGGCCGTGATGGCGACCGAGCCCGTCGTCAAGGGGCGCAGCGAAGACGTTACCGTGGCCGTCTCCACCGTCGTCGTGTTCGGCACCATCGCCATCTTTCTGTATCCGCTGCTGTACCAGTTGAATCAAGGCTGGCAGGTGCTGGGCGCCACGCCCACGGCGTTTGGCGTGTACATCGGCTCGACCGTGCACGAAGTGGCGCAAGTGGTGGCGGCAGGCAAGTCGATCGGGCAGGAAGCGGCGAACGCGGCCGTGATCGCCAAGATGGTGCGCGTGATGATGCTGGCACCGTTTCTCGTCATCCTGTCGGCGGTGCTGGCGCGCGGCACGGCCAAGGCCGGTGGCCACGACAAAGCGGCCAAGCTGGCCATTCCCTGGTTCGCCTTCATTTTTATCGGCGTGGTCGCCTTCAATTCGCTGGGCCTGTTGCCAGCGGCCACGGTAGCCACCATCACCGATATCGACACGGCGCTGCTGGCCATGGCCATGGCGGCCCTGGGCTTGACGACGCATATGTCGGCCATCCGCCGCGCCGGCATCAAGCCCCTGCTGCTGGCCGGTCTGCTGTTCTGCTGGCTGATCGCCGGTGGCGCGGCCATCAACCACGTGGTCGCCAGCCTGTTTGCCTGAAGCCGAACCTGATTCAGGCCGGGGCCGCTGACGCGGGAGTCGAAAACTTCGTACAATAAGCGTGTTTTGACTCTCAATCCGGCTTCGGCCCCACCCAGGAACACCCATGCACCTCTCGAACTGGCTGCTTTTCTGCAGCGTCGCCCTGCTCGTCACGTTTTCTCCCGGCCCGGCCGTCCTGCTGGCCATCTCGAATGCCATCGCCGTCGGCCCGCGCCGCGCGATGATCAGCAGCATGGGCAATGGTTTTGGCTTGTTCATCATTTCCGGCGTGGCCATGGCCGGCATGGGCGTCGTGCTGGCCACCTCGGCCACGGCCTTCATGCTGCTGAAACTGGCTGGCGCCCTGTACCTGGTGTACCTGGGCATCAAGCAATGGCGCAGCAAGACCAGCATCGTGGCCGATGCGCCCGTGGCGCTTGGCGCGGCGAATCCAAATTCGTTCTGGAAACTCTTCCGCCAGGGCTTGACGGTCGCGCTGACCAATCCCAAGGCCATCCTGTTCTTCTCGGCCCTGTTCCCGCAATTCATCACGCCGGGCGAACCGGTGGCCATCCAGTTCACCGTGCTGACGACTTCGTTTGTGGCCTGCGCCATGCTGGCCCACTTGTTCTACGCCAACCTGGCGCGCCTGCTGAAAACCCAGCTGGCGACGCCAGGCCGCGCCAAGCTGTTCAACCGCATTTCGGGCGGCGCCTTCGTGCTGCTGGGCCTGAGCCTGCTGCGCCTGCGCGCCAAGACGGCGTAAGGTCACCCCACTGATAAAAACGCCTCGATGCTGGCCGCCAGGGCCAGTGGCGCTTCATTCATCGGATAGTGTCCCGCATTGCCCAGCACCTCCAGCCGGGCTTGCGGGTACCACGCCAGATAGGTGCGGCGCATCAAGTCCGCATTAAAACGGGGGTCGTGCTCGCCCACCAGCGCCAGCAAGGGCAGCTTCGACGCCGCGCCGATCACTTCGCCGCTGAAATCCGTCCCGCTCCACGCGAGAAAATAGGCGGCGAACGCGGCCTGATCCGCACTTTCCCACGAATACCGCGCCTTCCAGTCCAGCCAGGTAGAGGACAAGCGCCCGCCCGTGCTGCGGGCTATGATGGCGCGCCGCGCCTGCACATCGCCGCTGGCATCGAGAAACAGTTGCTGGGCCGCTCCATCGAACGCCACGCCGCAGCTTGGCACGGGCGCCACGGCCACCAGTTTGCGCAAACGCAAGGGCGCCAGCAAGGCCAGCCGTTCCAGCGCCATGCCGCCCATCGAGTGACCGACCACGCTGAAGGTGGCGAAACCGAGCGCATCGGCCAGCGCCAACGCGTCGCGAGCGACTTCATCCATCGAATACTGTCCCGCCGCGCCGCGCATGCCGCCATAGCCGCGATTATCCATGAAGACATAGCTGAAAGCGGCGCCATCGAGGGCCACTTCCATCGGCGCAAATGCGTGCGCGTCGCCAAACCAGCCGTGCAGGACGATGACGGCATGGGGGCCATGACCCACGCGATGATAGCTATTGTGCATATACTCTCCTGAAAAAGAGTGCATGGTAGGCGCCCAGCAGGCGGCCCGCCTTCGATGTCAGGTCAAATACTGTAGAGTACGGGCCATGGATGATTTTTATACGGAAGTGCCACGCGAACTGATCGCCACGGTGCGCGACCATGCCCCCGGCACAATGTTCCCCAGCCACAGCCATGCGCGCGGGCAATTCGCCTATGCGGCGCGCGGCGTCATCAGCGTGCATACGCCGCAAGGCAACTGGCTGGTGCCGCCGCAACGCGCTTGCTGGGTACCGGCCGGACTCGTCCACGGCATGCGCATGCATGGCGCCGTGAGCATGCACAACGTGTTTATCGCCCCGGACGCCATCGCCAGGATGGGCTTGCCACCCGATTGCCAGGTGCTCGATGCCACGCCGCTGCTGCGCCAGTTGCTGGCCGAGGCCGTGACCGTGGAGGCCCTGTATGCGGAACAGTCGCGCGCCGGGCGATTGATGGCCTTGCTGCTCGATGAAATCGCCGCCATGGCGCCCCTGCCCCTGAACGCGCCCCTGCCGCAGGATGCCAGGCTGGCGCGGCTGTGCATGGAATTGCTCGAACATCCCAGCCTGGACAACAGCCTGGACACGATGGCGGCGCAGGCGGGCATGAGCCGGCGCACCTTTACGCGGCAATTCCGCGCCCAGACGGGCCTGGCCTTTGCCCAATGGCGCCAGCAAGCGTGCCTGCTGGCCGCCATCACGCGGCTGGCCCAGGGGCAAGCCGTCACCCGCGTCGCGCTCGACCTCGGTTATGCCAGTCCCAGCGCCTTCACGGCCGCCTTCCGCCGCGTGCTGGGCCGGGCGCCCAGCGACTATTTAAACTAGGAAATCATCGTGGCAATGCGCCGCGACAGCGCCTGCGCCAGTTTCTGCACATGGTAGCCATCGACAAAGCCGTGATGCGCCTGCGCGGAAAACGGTACCCGCATGCGGCCGTCCGGCTGCGCGGGGCCGAACTTGCCCCAAGTAAAGGTCGGGATGTCCGCGTCGCGGTGGCGGTAAATCGGGTGCTCGATGGCCGCCAGCTCCAGCCATGGCAGGCAGGTGATGTAGATATTGTTGCGCTGCTCGCGCTCGCTCTCTCCCTCGCCCGTGTTGATCAGCGCAGAGCTCGCTTCGGCGAGGCGCTTCGCTTCCAGGCTGCGTGCGATGAACAGGTCAAGCTGGTCCGTCATCGTGAAACGCGTGTAATTGAGGTTCTCGTCGCCGTTGATGACGGTGTAGGAGGCGGGAAAATCGTCGATCCTGATTACCTCGCCCTGGCAGATGCGGTACATGAAGTTGTCGATTTCCTTGACCGTATTGAGCAGGCAAAACAGGAAAAAGTGGAACACGGGGATGTTCCGTTCCTTGCACCAGGGCCGGAAGTCCGGCACATCGAGCTGGAAATTGATGTTGACGAGGGGATTCTCAAACGCGCGGAACAAGTCGTAGCGGTCGCGCCGCTTTGCAAAATTTTTCATGCGGCGAGTGTAGACGATGGGGGGACTGACGGGCAAGAGGCGAACCGGGCTTGGCGACACATGAGGCCGCGCATTCCCGCTTCATGCCCTTGACTTGGCCTTATCGCGCTCTGCAGGCATCAGCGGCGGCAGGGAGTAATACAGATTGCACTCCTCATCGATAACGCCGCCATCCATCTTGTAGATAGCCCAGGCGAGGATGTTTGCCACGCAGGCCGTTCCCGGATCATTGCCATCGCATACTTCATTCAAGCGTGAAAGGCAGCAATCGAGATGCCGGCGAAAACCATCGCGCCCGCCAAAATACGGATAAAATTCCTCCGTGTCGATACCCAGACCCGATACGCCATACGTACCAGCGATACCCGGGGCAATATCATAAACTTCGGAAATATCCTTCCCTTCCAATTTGGCGATATTCACGACGATTTCACAAATTAGATCCTTGGAACCATTCGTGATCCACAGATCCATGCTGCCATCGATAATAATAGGTGCACCCATCAATTATTTCCTTTTAATTCTAAATATAACGGCAGACAGGGGGCTGCGACCAGATGCCGAAGATCCCTGTCTCAGCCGGCTTTACTCCGCTGCACTTTCCACGCCAGCGGCAAGGTCAGCAGCAGTACGGCTGCCAGCACCGTCAGGGCCGTGGGCACGCTGGTATGGTCGCCCAGCGCACCGAACAGCACGGGCGCCAGCGCCCCGCCGCCGATGGTGCCCGTGTAGAACAGGGCGAACGCGTGCTCGCGCTTGCCCGGCTCCGCCAGCTCCGGCACGACGCCGTACAGCACGGACGAAGTGCCGTTCAGCGCCAGCCCCAGCAAGGGCAGCATGGCCATGACGCCGGCCAGCGGCAGCCACAGGGCGGCGACGATCAGCACGGAAGTCATCGATTCCGTCAGCCACACGGTCTTCATCATGCCGATGCGCGCGCCCAGGTAACCGCACAGCAGCTTGCCGAAGGCGCCGCCCACGAACAGCAGGGACAAGGCCACGCCGATGCCGGCCGTGCCCGCTCCCTTGCTTTTCAGCAAAAATGGCAGGAAGGTGAGAAAACCCATGCGCACGGCGCTGTCCAGGGTACCGGTGGCCAGCAGCGCACGGAAGCCCCCTTTCGAGCCGCTGCCAGTGATGGTCTTGCCCGCCTTTTTCGCCCCGGCCTGCGGTTCGCCGGGCTTGGGCAGCAGCCACCACAGCAAACCGGCTGCCGCCAGGCCCAGCAGCCCCAGCAGGGAAACGCCGGTTTGCCAGCTGCACACGAGCAGCAGCAAACCCATCAGGGCAGGAATCAGGGTCTTGCCGATATCGCCGGCGAAATTGTATTGCGACAGCGCCTCCTTCACGCCGCCGCCCGCCTCGTGCGTGTCGGTGACGATGGACGAGGCCAGCGGATGCTGCGTGCTGGCGCCCAGGCCGCCCAGCAGCAAGGCGACCAGCAGCACGGCCAGGCCGCCCGCCTGCCCCGCGACCAAGTAGGCGATGCCGGCCAGCGCCGTGCCGCACACCAGCAGGCGTTCGCGTCCCCAGCGCCTGGCCATGCGGCTGGCCAGCAGCTGGAATCCGGCCATCATGCCCGAGTAGGATCCGCGCAGCAGGCCCACCATGGCGTAGCTGATGGCAAACTGCGCCTGCCAGATGGGCAGCAGCACATAGATGACGTCCGTCAAGCCGTCATGCACGGCATGCGCGCTGCAGGCGGCGAACAGCGAGCGGCGGCGGATCGATTTGTCGGAGGGGTTTGCTTCGGTGGACAGCGCGGCGGCGGACGGTTCGGTCATGACTGTGCATGCAGGAAATCAGGAGGCGATCAGCTTACTACAAATTGCAAATAGCATCTTGCTCGCCTTGCGTCCCCTTACAGGGGCGCCTGCTTGCGCTGCCGCATCAGGCCAAGCAGGGCAAGACCGGCCACCAGCATGGCGTAGCTGGACGGTTCCGGCACTGCCGGTATGTCGATGCTGCGAACAGCGGTACCGTCCACGATATCGAAACCGCCGCCTATGCCGCTGCAGCCCTTGCCGCCGATGCGCGCGCCGTCGCCCGTCGACACATACGAGGTGGCGGAAAAAACCCCGCCGCAAGCACTACCCACGCCCGTCACGCTGGTGCCCGCGCCCACGCTGACGTAATTCTTTGCCAGGACGGTGCCGATGAACTCCCCGCTGGCACCCAGGCTCGTGTAGCCGCCACTGTTCCAGATGACGCTGTTGCTGGCATCGGCATTGATCAGGACAATTTTCATGGCCGCGCCCGTGACCAGGTAATCGTCGATATTGAACACCCAGGATTGATTGGAGCGGTTCTGTCCGTCCAGGGTCAGCGTGATGCCGGCCGTGGTGGACAAATTGGCCGCCGAAAACACGCCCGGATACAGCGTGGTGTCGAGCGTCATGGTCGTGCCCAGGGCGGTCCCCCGCCCCATGTTCTTCAATGCGGCCTGCGCGGCGCCGATCTGCTGCGCATCGCTCTGCACGTTTGTCGGCAGCGCGGAAAGCGTGCCTGCACCATGGGTGGTGCTGCTGGCGGACAAGGTGACCGCGCCCAACGCCGCCACCTTGCCGGCCACGCTGGCATTGGCGCCGACGGTGGCGGCGCCGCCGCTGAGCATATTGCCGCTCACGACGGCATCGGCGCCGATGGTGGACGCGCCCAGGGACAGCAGATTGCCGCTGAGCCGCGACGCGGCGCCCATGGTGGCGACATCGCCCGAGACGATATCGCCCGTGACGGTCGAGTTGGCGCCGGTGGTCGCATAGGTGAGCGCGAACACGGAGGAGTCGGCTAGCGACTGGCCAAACAGGGGCACGCCTTCGGCGCGGACTTGCGCGGCAGTGCAGGCCAGCGCGACGAGCAGCGCCAGTGTCGATGGAGGCAATTTCATGGGTTTCTTTTTGCGCAACTTGCGCATGAATGGAGTTACGTGCAATGGAGTTGCGTGCATATCCCGGGCCATCATGGCCAATTTGAGAATGCATGGTCGTTTCGCGACATGCGGCAGGCAGCAGAGGTGAAACACCTGAAACGATATCGTCGAATGCAGCAAGCCAGTACGACTGCGAGTAAGGGCCGGTAGGCGGGGAAGTACCGCAGGGGATGGGCGGCGGGCGGTCAGCTGTTCCGATGGGCGGGTCACGGTGACAACATGACGCATCGGAACTGGTAAATTGCTTAGTCAAACTAGTACAGCGGCTATCGGCGATTAGCCAGTCAATTATTACTATGATGCAATTTGTATTATTTTCTGTCTCATTTTCCCCTGCCACAACCTTATCCCCTGTTTTGGCGCGCCATAAATATAGCGCCACTGGCGCAGGGCCGTGGTATAACTGCCATGTACACCTTGTACATTTCATCAGGGGCCAGCGCGACCATGACGTCCTCCAGCGACACCCCGGGCCAGGCCGGGAAAAAGGCAGGCTGCAGCCAGTGCCGGGACGCCGGACCACTCGGCTTCGATTTCACTTTTGCCTATCAACCGATCGTCGACCTGTCCACGCGCTCGATCTTTGGCCATGAAGCACTGGTGCGTGGTCCCAACGGCGAGTCGGCTTACTCGGTCTTGTCGCAAGTCAATGACGAAAACCGCTATGTGTTCGACCAGGCCTGCCGCGTGCGCGCCATCGAAGGCGCGGCCCGACTGGGCATCGAGGAATATCTGTCCATCAATTTTCTGCCGAATGCCGTGTACCGCCCCGAAGCGTGCATCCAGGCCACCTTAGCGGCGGCGCGCGAGCACAACTTCCCCATCCGCCGCATTATCTTCGAGGTGACCGAGGGCGAAGAAGTGCGCGACCGGCCCCACCTCGTCAACATTTTTCATGAGTACCGGCGCTTCGGCTTCCAGACGGCCATCGACGATTTCGGCGCCGGCTACGCGGGACTGACCCTGCTGGCGGAATATCAGCCGCACATCATCAAGATCGACATGGAACTGGTGCGCGGCATCGAGGCCAGCGCCCCCAGGCAAGCGATCGTCAAGGGCATCATCGCCATTTGCAAGGAACTCAACATTAAAGTCCTGGCCGAGGGCATCGAAACGGCCGCCGAACGCGATTGCCTGAAGGGGATGGGCATCGACCTGATGCAGGGATATCTATTTTGCAAGCCCGCATTGATGGCCATCGGCGTGATCGATCCGGCAGCGTGGTGACCGGCAGTCGCCACGCCCCGATCTGCTCCGGCCTTACTTGCCCATCGCATCCTTTTTCATCTCGTCCTTCTTCATTTCATCCTTCTTCATGCCGTCTTTCGCCATGGCATCTTTTGCCATGCCATCCTTGGCCATGTGATCCTTCTTCATGTGCTTCTTGGCCATCGGCTTGTGCATGCCGTCCTTGTCCATCGCATCCTTGTGCATGGCGTCGGCCGAGGCGTCCTTGGCCATGGCGTCTTTCTTCATGGCATCCTGAGCGAAAGCGGCGCCCGACATGAGGATGGCGGAAGCGAGGATGGCGGTGATCGTGGTTTTCATGATATGTCCTTGTCTCTGGGTTAAATGGGCAAGTGCCCGGCACTGCAAAATACTGCTGCTTGGTTTTGCTACTGGTGCTGCTAAAAGTGTTCAAGAACCGCCGAACCAGTTGTAGCCCTGATTCTCCCAATACCCTCCCGGATACGTGTTCGTGACAAAAATGGCCTGGATGTGCTTGGGGTTCTTGTAACCGAGCTTGGTCGGCATGCGCAGTTTCATCGGGTAGCCATATTTCGGTGGCAATTCCTGGCCGTCGTAGGTCAAGGCCATGATGGTTTGCGGATGCAGGGCCGTGGCCATGTCGATGCTCGTGAAATAATCGTCGGCGCACTGGAAGCCGATGTATCTGGCTGTCGTGTCGGCGCCAACCCGCTTCAGGAAGTGGGAAAACGGCACGCCGCCCCACTTGCCGATGGCGCTCCAGCCTTCCACGCAGATATGGCGCGTCACCTGCGTTTCTTGCGGCAGGGCGCGCAGCTGCGGCAGGGTCCACGGCTTCTTGTCGGCGATCAAGCCGCTCAATTCCAGGCGCCAGGCGTCGCCGTCGACCTGTTCCACTTCATCCTCGCCGTAATAGGCGTTGAAGGGAAACGGCCGCGTGATCATGGAGTCGGGATAAGTCGGCGCCAGTTTGTTCGGGTCAAACAGCCAGCCCTGCACCCGGTCGTTGAAGCGCGACACGGCCGTCAGCACCTTCTCGATGCTGGACGGGTCGCTGGCGTTGCAGCCCGTCAGCAAGGACAGGCCGCCCAGGGTCAGGCTGCGCTGCAGGAACATCCGGCGCGACGGCTGTTTGATCTGGCGCAAGGCGTCGGCCAGCATGGCCTGGCCCTGCGCTTGCACGAGGATGGTTTTTTTCATGATGGTCTCCTTTAACGTCCGCGCAGCATGGCGACCAGGGTGCGCGGCACCAGCGCCACCATCAGCAGGTGCACGCCGACAAAACCCGTCAGCAGCGCCATGGCGATGAAGTGGACCCTGCGCGCGCTCTCGTAGCCGCCCAGCAGTTCGCGCAAGATGGGAAACTGCACGGATTTCCACAGCACCAGACCGGACAGCACCAGCACGATGCAGTCCAGCATGACGAACAGGTAGGCGGCGCGCTGCACCATGTTGTAGCGGCGCGGGTCCGCATGGGCCAGCTTGCCCTGCAGCGCGGCGATGAAATCGGCCAGCAGCAGGCGTGGCGAGAGGGGAAAGAACTGGCGCCGCAGCCGTCCCGAGACGATATTGATCAGCAGATACAACAGGCCATTGCCCACCAGCAGCCACATGGCGGCGAAATGCCATTGCAGGGCGCCGCCCAGCCAGCCGCCCAGGGTCAGCGCGCGCGGCAACTCGAAGGGGAAGAATGGCGCCGCGTTGTAGATGCGCCAGCCGCTGGCGGCCAGCACCACCACTGCCACGGCGTTGAGCCAGTGCGTCAGACGCAGCCAGGCGGGGTGGATCACGCTCATTTTCCCGTTCATCACATCACTCCCTTCGCGCACGATGCCGTGCTGACGGCTTGCAGGATGACGCTGCTGTCGGCCCGCTGCACGAAGGCGACGATTTGCAAATTTTCCGGGCGCCAACTGGCGGGCAAGTGCACTTCGCGGCGCAGCCGCGCGTGGCCTTGCGCCAGCGCAACCGGCCCCAGCCACAGACGCACGGCCGCGTCGTGCTGCAGGGTGGCGCCCCGGTTTTCGCCGCGCAGCACGGTCGAGACGATGGCGCTTTCGCTGATGGCCACATACAGCTGGCCGCCGGTGCGCGCGTCCGGCGCGCTGGCATCGGCTTCAATCACTAATTTTCCGCCCGGCGCCGGCGTGGCGGACAGGCCGATGGCGACGGGCGCGGTGGTCGCGTTGATGCGGCCTATGGCGGCCGGCAACTGCGTATCCCAGCCGCGCAACTCCGTGCCACCCACGAAAAACTGCGGCGTATAAGCCACGTGGCGCGGCTGGTGGCGCAGCAGTTCGGCCTGGCGCGCGTCGAATTGCGGTTGCGCCAGCGGGTCCGCCCAGCCGATCTGGTCCCAGTAGGTGACGTGCAGGGCCAGCGGCACGACCAGGCTGGCCGCCCCCGCTTCCTTGCGCAAGGCGTTCAGGCGCTGGTCGGCGGGTGGGCAGCTGGAGCAGCCTTCGCTGCTGTACAGTTCCACCAGCGCCGCCGTCTGCGGACCGCTCTGCACGGCGCAGCGCTGGCCGGCCGCCAGCTGCGCCATGGCAGGAGCCGCCACAGCCGTGCTCAGCATGGGTAAAAGCAGTGTTGCAAAGCGGTGCTTGATGTTCATGGTCTTTCACCGGTATATTAAATTAAGAAACGTGCTTGCCTGTCAATTCGCCGCACC
The DNA here is from genome assembly GCF_019443505.1 of Janthinobacterium sp. PAMC25594. NCBI lineage: Bacteria > Pseudomonadati > Pseudomonadota > Betaproteobacteria > Burkholderiales > Oxalobacteraceae > Janthinobacterium > Janthinobacterium sp. PAMC25594. Next base: position 298,082 of record NZ_CP080377.1, on the reverse strand, counting down.
ATGGGGATTGGTTACACCCGCCAGCAAATAATTCGATATTTATTTTTTTCAACGCCTGTCACCAAAGGCCTGCATGCAACGAATACCTGTAAGCGAGCAGTTGCACGGCACGGAATTGCGGCTGCATGGCTTGATGCTGCGCGGGCTCGATGGCGATGCGGCGGCGTATCGCAGTTTCTTGCAGGCAAGCAGCAGCCATTTGCGCGCGTTTTTCCGGCGCCGCCTGCAGCGCTGGCCGGACGAGGTGGAGGACCTGGTGCAGGAATGTTTATTAGCCATCCACAACCAGCGCCTGACGTATGACACGGGCGTGCCGCTGACGTCGTGGATCCATGCGATCGCGCGCTACAAGATGATCGACTGGCTGCGCCGGCACGGGCGGCGCGAGGCGCAGCACCAGCCGTATGACGAAGAAGATAGCGCGCAGGAACTGTTTTCCAGCGCCGATGCCGAGGCGGCCGAGGCCAGCCGCGACCTGGGCAAGCTGCTGGCCACCTTGCCGGCGCAGCAGCGCGACGCCATCGTGCATACCAAGCTCGACGGCTGGTCCGTGCGCGACACGGCCGCGGCCATGGCCATTTCGGAAGCCAGCGTCAAAGTGGCCGTGCATCGCGGTTTGAAGGCACTGGCTGCAAACTTGAGGATAAGCGCAACATGAAAACCGACGATCTGATCGCCATGCTGGCCAGCGGCCCCGACGTGGCCGCCGCGCCGCCGCCCGGCACCCGCTGGCGCGCCGCTGGCACTTTGGGTGCCGGCCTGCTGGCCAGCGTGGCCTTGATGGCCATGCTGCTGGGCGTGCGGCCCAAGCTGGACCAGCTGGCCCTGCTGCCTGATTTCTGGATCAAGGTGGGCTTTGTCGTGTGCCTGTGCCTGGCGGCCTGGCATGTCAGCCGCCGCCTGTGCGTGCCGGGCGCCAGCACGCGCGCCCTGCCCCTGCTGCTCGCCCTGCCCCTGCTGCTGATGTGGACCCTGGGCGCCATCATCGTGCAGGAAGCGCCACCCGAGCAGCGCGCCGAACTGTTCTGGGGCGCCACCTGGCGCAGCTGCCCCTTGCTGATCGCCATGCTCTCGCTGCCCATCCTGGCCGCCGTGCTGCGCCTGATGCGCCAGCTGGCGCCCACGCGCCTGCGCCTGGCGGGTGCCGCCGCCGGTTTTGCCGCCGGCGCCATGGCGGCCCTCGTGTATTGCCTGCATTGCCCGGAGCTGGCGGCCAGCTTCGTGGGTTTCTGGTACGTGCTGGGCATGCTGGCGCCGACCGCCATCGGCGCGGCCATCGGGCCAAAGGTGCTGGCCTGGTAAAACCCGGTCCGCCCTGGTCAAAGACCTGAATCCGTTTTCTCCCGTCGTGCGTATAAGTCAGGCAGCCTGCTGTTCCCTTGGACTTGCCTGTCAACGCCAACAAAATCGGGAGAATCGAAATGTCTTTATCACTGTCAAAAACCACCCTGGGCGCCGCCCTCCTGGGTAACCTGTTCTTCACCCTGGCCATCGCGCCAGCGGCCTACGCTTCCAGCCACCGCGAAGCGCCGTTCATCACGCAAAACCCCAAAGTCGACGGCACCGACTTTTATATGTTCCGCAGCTATGAGGCGGGCCGCGGCGCCTACACCACGCTGGTGGCCGACTATATTCCCCTGCAAGACGCCTACGGCGGACCCAACTACTTCGCCATGGACCCGAACGCCTTGTACGAAATCCACATCGACAATAATGGCGACGGCAAGGAAGACCTCACCTTCCAGTTCCGCTTTACCAACACCATCAAGGATGGCCAGTTCACCGTGGGCGGCAAGAAAGTCTCGATTCCGCTCGTCATCAATGGCGGCGCCATCGATTCCGTCAACCCGCCGGGCCTGAACGTGCGCGAAACCTACAGCGTGACGGTGGTGCGTGGCGACCGCCGCACGGGCACGCGCAGCGCCGTGACCAACGCCACGGGCGGCGGCACGACCTTCGACAAGCCCGTCGACTACATCGGCACCAAGTCCATCCCCAACTACGCCGCGTATGCCGCGCAGCACGTCTACACGGTCAACATCCCCGGCTGCGCCACGCCGGCGCGCATGTTCGTCGGCCAGCGCAAGGACCCGTTCGTGGTGAACCTGGGCGAAACCTTCGACTTGATCAACATCAAGGCGCCCGCCACGGAGTTTGCCGCGAATGCGGAATCGGCTGCCAGGGATGACCTGGCACGCAAAAACGTCACGGCCATCGAAATGGAAGTGCCGACCGCCTGCCTGACGGCCGGCAACGACCCCGTCATCGGCGGCTGGACCACGGCCAGCCTGCGCCAGGGACGTCTGCTGAACCCGGCACCGGGCAGCACCGCGGCGTCGAAGGAAGGCGGCGCGTGGGTGCAAGTGTCGCGCCTGGGCATGCCGCTGGTGAATGAACTGGTCATCGGCCTGAAGGACAAGGACCGCTTCAACGCCAGCAAGCCGTCCGGCGACGCGCAGTTTGCCGACTACGTCACCAACCCGACGGCGCCGGCGCTGGTGGAAGTACTGTTCGGCTCGGCAGGCGCCAAGGCGCCCACCAACTTCCCCCGCAACGACCTGGTGGCTACCTTCCTCACGGGCATCAAGGGCGTGAACCAGCCAGTGACGGTCGTCGCCTCTGAAATGCTGCGCCTGAATACCTCCATCGCCCCCACCGCCGTGGGATCGCAAAAGCGCCTGGGCGTGATCGATGGCGATAACGCGGGCTTTCCGAACGGCCGCCGCCCCGGCGACGATGTGGTCGACGTGGTGCTGCGCGTGGCCATGGGCAAGCTGTGCACCTTGAACATCGGCTGCGCCCCGGCCGACGCGCCCGCTGGCGCCCTGCACTTCACGGACGGCGCCTTCCTCGATGAAACCTACTTCACGGCGGGTTTCCCTTACCTGAAAACCCCCGTGGCCGGTTCGCCACAGCAGTAACCAGGAGAACGCGATGAAAAAGCTCTATCTGATCGGCGCCCTGGCGCTCGCGGCCCTGCTGGCCGGCTGCGGTGGCGGCAGCCACGACGGCGATAACGGCAACGGCGGCACCACGCCGCCCCCCGTGGTCTTGCTCGATGCGTTTTATGTGGCCGTCAGCAACGTCATTCTGACCACCAGCGATGACAAGGATGGCGTGGCCATCGACGCCATCATGGCGACGTCGCCGGAAGACACGGAACCGGTGCCGCTTTAAGGCCCTTGCGGGCGCCGGGGAGTCCGCTCTCCGGCGCCCACATCAATGACTGTTGATGGCATCCATGATGAAAACACTGATCCCCCTGCTGTGCGCCTGCCTGCCCCTGCTGGCCCTGGCCGCCCCCTACACGCCGAAAGACGGCGGCGCCGTCATCGAACAGCTGCCGCGCCGCGCCGACGCCACGCAGAGCGAGCTGCGCGGCCTGCGCCAGCAATTGAATGCCGCGCCGCAAGACCTGGCGCTGGCAACCGGCCTGGCGCAGCGCTACATCGCCCTGGCGCGCAGCGAAACGGACCCGCGCTACCTGGGCTACGCGCAGGCGGCCTTGGCGCCTTGGTGGCGGCAGGCGGCGCCGCCCCTGCCCGTGCGCCTGCTGCGCGCCACCATATTGCAAAGCACCCACCAGTTCGGTCCAGCCCTGCAAGACCTCGATGCCGTCATCGCGCAGCAGCCGCACAACGCCCAGGCCTGGCTGACGCGCGCCACCGTGCTCACCGTACAGGGCGATTACCCGCAAGCCACGGCGGCCTGCGCCCGGCTGTCGGCGCTCACCACGCAGCTGGTCACCGTCACCTGTATTGCGAATATCGCCAGCGTCACGGGCCGCGCCGCCGCCAGCGAGCGTTTGCTGGACCTGACTTTGCAAAGGAGTGCCGGCACGGCGCCCGAGCTGGAAAGCTGGGCCGCCACCCTGCTGGCGGAAATGGCCACGCGGCGCGGCGAGAGCACGCTGGCCGAAGCGCGCTACAAGACGGCGCTGGCGCGGCAGCCGCGCGACAGCTACCTGCTGGGCGCCTACTCGGATTTCCTGCTCGACCGGCAGCGCCCGCAGGACGTCGTCAAGTTATTGCAAGACCAGCAGCGCATCGACGCCCTGCTGCTGCGCTACGCGCTGGCGCTACAATCGCTGCCCGACCGGCAGACGGCCTTCCAGGCGGCCAAAGCGGAACTGTCGGCCCGTTTTACCGCCGCCATGCAGCGCGGCGACACCGTGCACCAGCGCGAACAAGCGCGTTTCGCCCTGTTCTTGCAACAGGATGCGCCGGCGGCCCTGCGACTGGCGCAGCAGAACTGGGCCATCCAGAAGGAAGTGCCCGACATGCGCATCGTGCTCGAAGCGGCCCTGGCCGCCCGCAATGACGGGGCCGCGCAAGCGGTGCTGGCCTGGATCGCTGCGAATGGCGTGGAAGACGCGGCCCTGCAGCGGCTGGCCAGGCAGCTGGGGCCGCAGGGTGGGCAAAAAGTCGGTTTTATCAAGAAAGCGGGGGTACTGTGATGTGTGCTGTAAAGCGCTGCCTGTTCATCCTGCTGCTGTGCGCCTGGCTGGCCCCCGCGCAAGCCCACAAACCCAGCGACAGTTATCTGAGCTTGACAATTCACGGCCAGCGGATCGAAGGCCAATGGGATATCGCCCTGCGCGACCTCGATTTCGCCATCGGCCTCGATGGCAATGGCGACGGCGCGCTGACCTGGGATGAAATCCGCGCGCGCCACGCGGCCATTGCCGCCTACGCGCTGCGGCGCCTGCAGGTGGCCGGCGACCAGGGCACCTGCCCCTTGCAAGCCGTCGAACAGCTGATCGACCATCACACGGACGGCGCCTACAGCGTGCTGCGCTTCCAGGCCACTTGCCCGGGCGGCACGCTGGCGAATTTACACATCGGCTACACCCTGTTCGCCGACCTCGACCCGCAGCACAAGGGGCTGCTCAAGATTAACAGCGACGGCACCACGCAAACGGCCATCTTCGACCCGGACAGCCCGCGCCAGACCATCTCCCTGGCCGCGCCCGAGCGCCTGGCGCAGTTCGGCGCCTACGTCAAACACGGCATCTGGCATATCTGGATCGGCTACGACCATATCCTGTTTTTGCTGTCGCTGCTGCTGCCGGCCGTGCTGCTGCCCGGCTTGCGCGAGCAGCAGCAGGGTCTGAAGGCGGCCTTCCTTGACGTGCTGAAAGTCGTCACGGCGTTCACGCTCGCCCATTCCATCACCCTGAGCCTGGCCAGCCTGTCCGTGGTGTCGCTGCCCTCGCGCTGGGTGGAGTCGGCCATCGCCGCCTCCGTGATCCTGGCCGCGCTGAACAACCTGCTGCCCCTGTTCCGGGGCAAGCGCCCCGTGGCCGCCTTCGCCTTCGGCCTGATCCACGGTTTCGGCTTTGCCAGCGTGCTGCGCGACCTGGGCTTGCCGCAAGGTTCATTGCTGGCCAGCCTGCTGGGCTTCAACGTCGGCGTGGAAATCGGCCAGCTGGCCATCGTCGCCGCCTTTTTACCCGTCGCCTGGCTGCTGCGCAAGACCTGGCTGTACCGGCAGGTGCTGACCGTGGGATCGCTGGCGATTGCCGTGGTGGCGTGCGTGTGGCTGGTGGAACGGATAGCCGACATCAAGCTGATCAGCACGTGATCGCGCCCGATTCATTAGCGCAGCTAATAAGACCATGCCGATTACAATGGCTTATAAACGGGTGGATGGTGCCTTAGAGTAGCTCCTGTCAGTTACCGAAGGAGCTAGTCATGCACCACGTCACCGTGAACAACGACATCAGCATGCCCGTCGCCGGCTACGGCGTCTTCCAGATCCGCGATCCGGCCGAATGCGAACGCAGCGTGATCGACGCCATCGGCACCGGCTACCGCCTGATCGACACGGCGGCATCCTATTTGAACGAGGCGGCCGTCGGCCAGGGCATCAAGCATGGCGGCGTGGCGCGTGAACAGCTGTTCGTCACCAGCAAGCTGTGGGTGCAGGACACGGGCTACGAGCGCACGCGCGACGCCATCGAGCAATCGCTGCGGCGCTTGCGGCTCGACTATCTGGAGCTGTTACTCATCCAGCAGCCATTCGGCGACGTGCACGGTTCCTGGCACGCCATGCAGGATGCGTATCGCAGCGGCAAGCTGCGCGCCATCGGCGTGAGCAATTTCCAGCCCGACCGGCTGATGGACATCATCGCCTTCAACGACATCGCCCGCCGTCAACCAGATCGAAGTGAACCCTTTCCACCAGCAGGCGGACAGCGTGGCCTTCATGCTCGAGCACGGCGTGCAGCCGCAAGCGTGGGCGCCGTTTGCCGAAGGCCGCAACCAGTTGTTCACGAATGAGTTGCTACTGGGCATCGCTGCCAGACACGGCAAGTCCGTGGGCCAAATCGTCCTGCGCTGGCTGACGCAGCGGGGCGTGGCCGTACTGGCCAAGACCGTGCGCTGCGAACGCATGGCGGAAAACCTGGCCATCTTTGACTTTGAAAGGTTTGATCCATGACAAACGAACACGATACAGCCACGGGCCGCCCCGGTTTCCTGCTGGCGGCGGGCAGCCTGGCAGCCACGCCATTGATCAGTTTGGCGCAGAACCAGGCCGTCGCACCGGCTCCAGCAACGCTGCCGGGCCGCCGCAAGCTGGGCACCCTGGCCGTATCCAGCCTGGGCCTGGGCGTGCAAAACATGAACCGCAGCTTCCAGACGACGATACCCAGCCGTCCCGAAATGCGGCCTACGAACGGGGCGTCACCTTGTTTGACGCGGCCGAGGCCTACGGCACGCACGAGGTGGAACGCATCCTCGGTGAAGGCGTGGCGCCGTTCCGCAACGACATCGTCATGGCCACCAAGTTCGGCTGGAACATCGACCAACAGACGGGCGAGCGCCGCCCCGGCACCAACAGCCGCCCCGATCACATCAAGCTGGTCGTCGACGGCATGCTGAAGCGCCTGCGCACGGACCGCGTGGACCAGCAAGTGCCCATCGAAGACGTGGCCGGCGCCGTGCAGGACCTCATGCGCGAAGGCAAAGTGCTGCACTGGGGCCTGTCCGAGATGGGTTTGAACACCGTGCGGCACGCCCATGCGGCCCTGCCCGTTTCCGCAGTGCAAAGCGAATATTCGATGCTGTGGCGCGGGCCGGAAGACGGCGTGCTGGCCGTGTGCGAAGAGCTGGGCATCGGCTTCGTGCCGTGGAGCCCGCTGGGCGTGGGCTTCCTGGCGGGCTCCATCGACGCGAAAACCCGTTTTGCCGACGGCGACATCCGCCAGGTCGAATCGCGCTTTGCACCGGAAAACCTGCCGCACAACCTGGCGCTGGTGACATTGGCAAAAAACTGGGCGGCGCGCAAGCAGGCGACACCGGCCCGTATCGCCCTGGCCTGGCTGCTGGCCCAGCGGCCATGGATCGTGCCCATTCCCGGCACCACGCAGATGGCGCACCTGGAAGACAACCTGGGCGCGGCTGGCGTGCGTTTTACCCCGGCGGAACTGGCCAAGCTGAATCAGTCCGTGGCGGCCATCCGTGTACAAGGAACAAGACTGCCTGATGCCGTGCTGGCGCATTCTCGGCTGGAGGCGACGGTGAAGCGTTAAACGGCAATACGCCAGCGTGGAAGCAGTCGTTTTTCCGCTATCCATCATGTACAAGCCGTCAAAGAGTGGCAAATCACTGCTACACTGAACACATGCTCAAACGATCTACGCTACTGCTGCTACTGTCAATCGCTTGCTTGGCGGCATGCTCCGAAACCTTGGATGACATCAGCAATGACCGCACGTACAGCAAATACATCGGCTTGCGTTACGAGGTGAGCGATAAACTTGATGCTTATGGCATCAGGAATCATTCCAAGGCCCCGATCAAATACATCACGCTGATGCCACCTCCCGGCATTGGCGGCTTGCAAGTCGCATTTTCCAATGCGATTAGGCCAGGCACCATCATTACAATCAGCAAGGTTTACAAGACAAACCGCCTGTTCGTATCGGACAAAACTTTGTTGGTATCGGTCGGCGACGCTCAACTGCCGGAAAACACACCGATCAGAATCGATCTTTTTCGGGGAAATGAGGGACACGGCAAGCTGCTGCTCAATCCCAAGGTGTACCGCCAACTTCCCTAGCTGTGACGACGTCGGCTGACATCTGCAATGTCAAAGCGGTACTCAGGGAAAACCGATAAACACTTGCGGCACGGCCTGCGTCAGCCACACGCCATTATCCGACACATAAAACACGTGGCCCTGCGCCTGCATGGCGGCCGCAGCCACCGTCAGCACGACGGGCTTGCCGTGGCGCGCGCCCACGGCCACGGCCGTTTCACGGCTGGCAGACAGGTGTACGTGGTTGCGCGCGCCCGGCAGCAGGCCGGCCGCGCGGATCGCCTCGACGAAGCGGCTGGCCGTGCCGTGGTACAGCATGGCGGGCGGCGTGGCCGGCGGCAAAGCGATATCGACAGTGGCCAGCGAGTGCCCCTGGTTGGCGCGGATGCGCAAGCCGTCGTCGCTGATGGCGTAGCGCGTCTTGCTGTCGCGCGCCACCACGTCATCCAATTGTTCACGGGAAAGGCGGCGCCCATGCCGGGCTGCCAGCGCCAGCAGCTGGCCGATATCGGCCCAGCCCTGGGCATCGAGAGCGAGGCCGATTTTTTCCGGAGAGTGGCGCAGGATAAGGGAAAGGAATTTACTGGTTTGTACTAGGTGATCGGTCATGCCCCAGTTTACCGTTGTCAGAACGCATAAGACAAGGTCAAACGCGCGGAACGCGGTTCCACCGGATGAAAATGCCGGTCGCTCACCCCGTCCGCCCCCTCGCCTGGCAAGCGCGACGCATAGTAGTAATCGATATCGCTGGCGCGTTTATTGAACAGGTTGAACACGTCGAGCGACAGCCGCGTCCTGCGGTTGAGCTGGTACGCGAGGCGCGCATATGCCAGCGTGGTCGAGGCGGAGCGCACGCTATTGTCCTCGATCAAGGACCGAGGGCCGAAATAGCGCAGCTGCAAGGCGCCCGACCACGGGCCCCGATCCGTCACCGTCACGCCGAACGAGGCTACCTTGTCAATCGAGCCGGGAATGAAGTTGCCGGCCGGATCATTTTGCGTGTAGCGCGAGCGCGAGGCGGCCAGGTCCAGGTCGAACAGCAGCCACGGCGCGGCAACATAATGGTTGTTCCATTCGATGCCATGGCGGCGGCTGGCGCGGCTGGGCTGCGTTTCGCCCGCGTCGCCGACGAACAGCAGTTCGGACGCGACGTCGAGCCGCCACAGGGCCAGCGAGCTTTGCAGGCCTGGCAGCCATTCCGTGCGCGCGCCCAGTTCCATGCCCCTGGTCGGCACCAGGGGCGTGACGGGAGCCGAAGGCGTGCCATCGGGCAAGCGCGTCTGCGTCGTGCCGCGCGCATCGTTGCTATGGAAACCCTTGCCGTAGTTCACGAAAAACTCCGTCTGACTCCACGGACCGAGGATCAAGGACAGTTTCGGCGACACCACGTGGTCCTGTGCCTTACCGCTGTTGCCGTCGATACTACTTTCCACATTGAAACGGTAGGCGTCGTAGCGCAGGCCCGCCACGGAACGCAGCCACGGCAGCCATTGCGTCGTGTTTTCGCCGTACAGGCCGACGCTGGCCTCGCGCACCCGGTCCTCGCGCACCGTGCTTTGCCGCACTCTGTCCACGGTGTTGTACAGGCCCACGGGCGACAGCCGGTCATAACGGGCCTGCACGCCGAGCTTGTTGCGCAGGGAAAGACCGAACAGCTGCGTATTCCAGCTTTCGCTGGCGTTGACACCGGCCACCGTGCGCCGCTCGCTTTGCTGGAACTGGTCGCCCGTGGCCGGCTTGGCCAGGAAATAGGTGAAATCGCTGTTGAGTTCCAGCTGCGAGCCGATCACGTACGCATCGAACTCGAACAAACGGTTTTCCGTACGCTGGCGCATCGCATACGACAGGCTGGCGCGCGACGTATCGCCGCCGTCGCTGGGCGCCAGACTGCCGAAACGGCCGATCTGGCCGGACTCCACGGCGCGCAGCGGTACCTGGTCGGTGGCGTTCCAGCTGTTCTGGTAGGCCATGGCCGTCACGCTGTATCCATTGTCCGTCGTGCCCTGGCTGTAGCGCAGCACGCCGCTGACCTTGCGCACGCGCTCCGGCACGTCCCACGGGCCGTTGTTGCGGTTCACTTCCAGGCCGTACAGCAAGGTGCCCTGCCCGGCAGCGACCGAATCGGCCACGACGGCGCGCACATAGCCGTGCTGGCCGACAGACACGCTGGCCTGGCCTTGCGGCAATCTGTCGGCCAGGCGGATGCGCGCCGCGCCCGCCGAGGCGAAATCGCCTTCGCCGGCGAAATACGGCCCCTTCTTGTAGTCGATGCGCTGCACCAGTTCGGGAATGAGGAAATTGAGGTCGGCATAGCCTTGCCCGTGCGCGTGCGTGCGCATGTTGACGGGCATGCCGTCCACATAGGTGGCGAAATCCGTGCCATGGTCGAGGTTAAAGCCGCGCAAGAAATACTGGTTGGCCTTGCCGTCGCCGCTGTGCTGGGTGACGATCAGCCCCGGCACGAATTCCAGCAACTCGCCCGTGCGCAAGGCGGGCCGGTTGACAATCAGCTCGTTGGTGATGACGCCCTGGCTGGCCGCGTCCGAAGTGCCGACGGCATTGTCATAATGGCCCGTCACGCGCACGGTGCGCGACGCATCCGTGGACGATGCGGCCTCCGGCGCAGCCGCCTTGCCGGCGCCGGCCAGCAGCAACAAGGCACAAGCTGCCATCTGTTTGCGTTTTATCAATGGCATGGCGTCTCCCCTTTTTATGATGTCAGTACAGGCTCCTACGGGATATATACGCGGCAGGCTGGCTGCCTGGATTCAGTTTTTTTTCAAGGAGCGTCCGTGGACCTGAGCGACAGCGCTGGCAAGGCGAGCAAAACCGTCACGGCGGCCGTGCGCAAGCGCGACGTGCTGCCGTATATCCTGCTGTTCATCCTGCTGGCCGGGATTCTTGCCGTGCTGGCGGGCGCCCTGCTGCCGCCGTACTATCATGCCGTACCGGCCCTGCTGTGGAGCCTGGGCTTTTGCGTCAGCGGCATGCTGCTGGGCTTTCTGTTCGGCATACCGCGCAGCCTGCCATCGGGCACCGTCAACGCCGCGCCGCCCGACGAGCGTGCCAATGGCAAGGGCCGCCCCACGGACGAACCGCCCGCAGCCGGAGCCGAGGCGGCGGCCGGCAACCCCAGCAATACATTGTTCCTGGGCACGCCGACGCCCATGGAAATCAATTCCAACCTGGTGGAAGTGTCGGACTGGCTGACGAAAATCATCGTGGGCGTGGGTTTGATCGAGCTCAAAAGCCTGCCCGGCAGCGCGCGCAGCATGGCCGCCTTCATCGCACCCAGCCTGGCCACGGACACGCCCACGGCGATGGCGATGGTGGGCGGCATCATGCTGTTCTTTTCCGTGCATGGTTTCCTGATCGGCTACCTGCTCACGCGCATTTACCTGTCCATCATGATCAAGCGCGCCGACAGCCTCGTCAAAAATGAGTCGGTGCGCCTGGAAAGCGGCAAGGAAATCGAAGTGACGGAGCTGAGCCGTCTGCAACAAAAGTCGCTCGACGACATGCAGGAAGCCATCACGCAGCTGTTGCTTGCCCATCCGCCCGATGGCGGCGCCGCCGCCACGACCCTGGCCGGCGTGCCGACGGCGCAAAAGCCGTCCAGCCTGGTGCTGTGGCTGGACGACCATCCGCGCAACAATACTTTGCTGGTGGAACAGCTGGAACGGGAAAACATCAAGGTGGACCAGGCCGTGTCGACGCGCCAGGCGCTGACCATGCTGCAACAGAAACACTACGCGCTGTTCATCACGGACATGGCCAGGGTGGAAAACGGCCGCAGGATCAAGGATGCGGGCGTGCGCACGGTGCGCGAGGTTCGGCAAGTGCAGCCGGAGCTGCCCATCATCGTGTATTGCAGCAAGGATACGATCGCCAGCTACAGCACGGAAGCGCAGGCGGCCGGTGCCCGCGTCATTACCACCTCGGGCACCAGCCTGCTGGCCAACGTCAACAAGCTCATACAAGAGCAACGCGGAAATGAGGCTCAGCCGCCGTCGCAGGCGTAGCTGCCCACGTAATGGAGCGAACTGCGCTGCGGGTGCGCCAGCTGATTCGGCGCAAACACGCACACGCAAGTATCGGCCAGCAATTTCTTCCCATCCGCGTCCGCGCACGCCAGCGCCAGCCAGCTGTCGCCATACGACACGCCGTCGAGCAACTGCGCCAGCGGCGCGGGCGACGGCAACAGCGCACTCTCGACGCAAGCTGGCTCGTACTGCGTGAGGCCCGTTTCCAGGAAGAATGGCGACGGCAGTTCATCGCCATCTTCCGTGTACGTGGGCGCCAGATAGGCCTGCAGCGCTTCCCAACTGGCGAAGCGGCCGCTGCAGGTGAAGACGTGGACCATGGGCACGCTGTCGGACACGCTTACAGTTTCTCCATCTTTTGCCGCACGGCCGGCGCCGTCGAGGCCGTCGGCGCCAGTTCCAGATAGGTTTTGTACGCGGCCTTGGCCTTGGCGGCATCGCCGGCCTTGGCATACGCGTCGCCCAGATTCAGGTAGGCGATGGCGCGCGACGGGTCCATCCTGACCGTGTTTTCAAACCAGCGGGCCGCTTCGCGGTATTTTTCCTGCTTGTAGAAGACAAAGCCCAGGTTGTTGGCCGCCAGCGCGAAGTCGGGACGCAATTTCAGCGCTTCCGTAAATTGCGCTTCCGCCGCCGCATACTGTTTCTCCTTGTACAGCTGCAAGCCGCGGTCGTTGGCGCGCTGCGCCAGCTGGCGCGTGGAGGTCGGTACGGCGCCTGGCGTGACGATCTTCTGTTCGCCGCCCTGCAAATCCTTCACCGTCACGCTGGCCGTCGCCGGCTTGGCGTCGAGCTTGCTGTTCAGGGCGATGGCTTCCGTCGACAGCTGCGTCGTGTTCGGGCTGAGGAATTCCGTCTCGCCCGGCAATTCGAAGACGAAATCGCCCCCTTCCGATCCCGGCAAGCTGCCGAACGCGGGCGTCTGGTTCGAGACGCTGGACACGGCCGGCGCCACGTAGGCGGCCAGTTCCGTGGCCGTGATCAGGCCGTCGCCGTTCAGGTCGCCCTTGCCCGCCAGGCCTTGCAGCAGGGTCCACGTAAACACGGAGTGGCCGTTCGGTCCGCCGTCGGCCACCAGCTGGTCGCCGCCGCCGGCCGTCAGCATTTGCCGGCCGATCCGCTTGGCATTGTCGCGCAGGAAAGAGCTGGAACCGGCGCCGCGGGTCAGGCCCAGGCCGCTGTAGCAGGCATCCATGACGAAGAACGCGTGCTTGGCCGTCAGACTTTCCGCGATATTCTGGATTTCCGTCATCGGAATCGCATCCGTGGCAAATTGCGCCGGATCGGAATCGACGGGCACGATGTAGCCGAGGTCGCGCCCGGAGCTGAGCTTGCGCGTGGCACCGTGACCGGCGAAGAAGACGAAGATGCGGTCATTCTTTTGCACGCCGCCGTGGGCCAGCTTGTCGTGGAAGGCGGCCAGGATATTGTTACGCGTCGCTTCGCCATTCTTCAGGGTCACGACGCGCTCGGGCGCAAACGCGAATTTTTCGATCAGCGTTTCGCGGATGCCTTGCGCATCGCGCACCGCATATTGCAGTTTCGGCCACTTGGCGTAGTCGTCGATGCCGATCACCACGGCCCAGGAATTGGCGTAGCCCGTGGTGACGGGCACTTTTTCCGGCGCGGGCGCCGTGCTTTTTGCCACCTGGAAGCTGGTGCCATCCCAGCCTGCGAATTGATAGCCTTCGGCGATCAGCTTATCCAGCACGGCCGGCAAGGCTTTCACCGTGCGCTCGTGGATGTCGTGGAACAGGACGATGCCGCGCCCCGCCTTGTCGACGGAGGCCAGCACGCGGTTCGTGATCGAGCTGGGCACAGGGTCGGCCCAGTCCAGCGAATCGATATTCCACATCACGGATTTCAAATGCGCATCGGCCAGCGCGGCCATGCCTTCGCTGTTGCGCGCGCCATACGGAAAGCGGAACAACGCGGCCCGCTCGGGGCTGATGGCTTTGAGTAAAGTGTCGGTGCCAAGGATTTCGCCTTTCAGCTTGTCGCCCGTCTGTTTCGACAATTGTGCGTGGCTGAAACTGTGGTTGCCCACGGCATAGCCTTCCTTCATCAGCTTGCGGCTCACTTCCGCGCCCGCACCCAGCTTGGCGTGGCCTTCCGCATCGAGCGAACCCAGGTTGCGGCCCACGTTGAAGAACACGGCCGGCACGCCATACTGTTTCAGGATGGCACTGATCTCTTCCGTGTAGCGGCGGTGCGGGCCGTCGTCGAAGGTCAGCACGATGGTTTTCTTCGGCAAGCCCAGGCCGAAGATTTCCGCCTCGTCCTTCTTCGGCGCCGGCTTGGCCTCTGGTACGGAACCGGCCGGAGGAACAGCATACGGCACGACGATGCCGTTTTCCTTCAGAATCTGTTCGCGGCTGTACAGCTTTTTCAGCTGCGCCACGTAATCGTCCCAGCGCTCGCGCTTGAGTTCGATGGAACGCTGGCCCAGGTTACCGAAGATTTGCCGGATTTCTTTCTCGTAATTGCGCTCGATCTCGCCCAGCGCATCGAGGTCTTCGGAAATGCGCTTGTGCAGCTTGATCGCAGGCAGGGACGAATCCTTGGCCACGTCGGCCAGCATGCTTTGCAGCAGTTCGCGGAAAGCCAGGCGGTCCGCGTCGTACAGGCCGGGGTCCGATTCGATATACGTGAGCAGGCTGTCGAGCGCCTCGAAGCGGCCCGGATTCGTGGGTGCCGTCAATTGATCGAGCGCAAGATCGAGCTTGGCGATGCGTTCCTGGTTTTCATGGAACAGGGCCTGCCCCACCTTACGGGCTTCGTCGCGCGCGCCTTCGGGCAAGCTTTGCTCGTCGGCCAGCAGCACGATGATCTTGCGGAAATTGCCCAGCAAATCGCGGAACTGGCTGGCCACGGCGGCCGTATCGACAGCGGATTGGGGCGCGGCGGCCGGGCTGCCCGAAGCCGGGGCGCCCGGCGTGGCGGTGGCGGCCGGACGAGTGTAAGTGTAAATGCCGGCCCCAGCGGCGAGAGCCACGACGACGGTGGCGGCGATCTTGATCGGCTTGGAAGTCACAGGCTTATTTTTCCCTTCAACTACGGAGTAAGGCGGCGCACGTGCGCCGACAGTTTCTTATTCCGTAATTGTAGAGCACGCCTGGCAATATGGGCCGTACGATTATTGCCAGGCAGCCAAGGGATCACAGCGGGTTCGGATCGAAATGCTTGCGCAAGCCTTGCCAGCACTCGAAATAGTCGCTCTGCAGCAAGCCACCGTCCAGCGCGAACGGCGTGGGCTTGAGGATGGTGCGCGTCTCGAACATGAAGGCCATGGTGTCGGCCACCTTCGCGGGCGCGGACGTGTCGCTGTGCGATGCCTTCTCGAACGTTTGCGCATCGGGGCCGTGGCCGGACATGCAGTTGTGCAGGCTGGCGCCGCCCGGCACGAAGCCGGCCGCCTTGGCGTCGTACACGCCGTGGATCAGCCCCATGAATTCGCTGGCCACGTTGCGGTGGAACCACGGCGGCCGGAACGTGTGCTCGGCGGCCAGCCAGCGCGGCGGGAAGATGGCGAAGTCGATGGCGCCGAACAGGGGATTTTCGCTCGGTGCCTGCAGCACCAGGAAGATCGACGGGTCGGGATGGTCGTAGCTGATCGAGCCGATGACATTGAAGCGGCGCAAGTCGTATTTATACGGCGCGTAATTGCCATGCCAGGCCACCACGTCCAGCGGTGAATGGTCGAGCGTCGTGCGCCACAGGTGGCCGCCGAACTTGGCCAGCAGTTCGCACTCGCCGTCGATATCCTCGTAGGCCGCGTGCGGCGTGAGGAAGTCGCGGCTGTTGGCCAGGCCATTCGAGCCGATGGGCCCCATGTCGGGCAAACGGAACGCCGTGCCGAAGTTTTCGCACACATAGCCGCGCGCCGCGCCATCGGGCAAGGTCACGCGGAAGCGCACGCCGCGCGGGATCACGGCGATCTCCTGCGGTTCCAGCTCGATCAAGCCCAGTTCCGTGGCGATCGCCAGCCGGCCTTCCTGCGGCACGACCAGCAATTCGCCGTCGGCCGAGTAAAAGAAGCGCTGCATGGAGCGGTTGGCCGCATACACGTGGATGGCGCAGCCGCTCATCGCTTCGGCGCTGCCGTTACCTGCCATCGTTTGCCAGCCGTCGATGAAGTCGACCGGCGTACTGCTGTCGGGCAGCGGCAGCGGGTCCCAGCGCAACTGGTTCGGCGGCGTGGGGGGCATGGCGTGAAAATCGCTGACGATGCGGGTATTTTGCAGCAAGGTAAACGGCGGATGCTGGCTGGCGGGACGGATGCGGTACAGCCACGAGCGCCGGTTCTGCGCGCGCGGCGCCGTGAAGGCCGTGCCAGATAGTTGTTCCGAATACAGGCCCAGGGGCGCTTGCTGCGGCGAATTCTGCCCCTGCGGCAAGGCGCCGGCGATGGCTTCCGTGGCAAATTCGTTGCCGAAGCCGCTTTGGTAGCCGGCGCCCGTCATGCGTTCTCCGCCAGGCCGTCTGCCGCGTCGCGCAGCAAGCCCTGCACCACGTCGGCCTGGCCGATGGCGCCCATGGCCAGCAAGGCGAAGCGGGCCAGGAACAGCGGCGAGCGCTGTTCCCCCAAGCCGCCCATGGTGTGGCACAGCTCCGTATATAGATTATCGAGTTCGATGTCGGTCATGTTGTCTCCTTAATAACTTTTAATGACCCGCTGCGCAAAGTACTGGGGGCAGACCCGCCGGGTCTGACCCCGGCTTTTGCCAGCGCTTCAAGCACCTGCCCCACCCTCACCTCGCGCCAGCGCCCCAGCACGTGCCCATCCGGGCGCACGAGGTAAAACGTGCCGGGCTGCGCGTCAAACAGCGAGAATACCTGCGCCGTGTGGTCCCTGGCGCACTCTTGTGCCCCGCTGCGGCTGATCGCCACGGTGCTCAACGGCAAGCTGTCGCCCAGCGCCAGCAGTCCGGCAGGCACGCAGCCATCTTCGCTGAAATACAGGCCCGTGAAATGGCCGTCGTCGCGCTTCACCAGATCGGTAATATACCCCGCTTTTTGCCCGCCGTTGTGCGGCAGCGCCAGCGGGCATTCGGGCAAGACCGTGCCCGGCGCGGGGCCGGCGGAAAACCCGTCCGTGTCCGGCGCATTCAGGGGCGACTGCGCATACGCGATGGCGCTGGTCTGGCGCGGGTTGATCAGCGAGCGCACGTGCGCATGCTTGCCCGCCAGCCCCAGCACGGCCGTGCGCATCAGCTCGAAGGCGAACGTGGGCGGCGCCATGAATTCCGTGCTTTTGGTGCCGTGGCGCAGGTTTTCACGGGCGGCGTACACGCGCTCGTCCGAATAGCTGTCCAGCAAGGCCTGCGGTGCCTGGCCCTTGACCACATACGCGAGTTTCCAGGCCAGATTGTCCGCGTCGTCGATGCCGGAATTGGCGCCGCGCACGCCGAAGATGGGCACCAGGTGGGCCGCATCGCCCGCGAACAGCACGGCGCCGTGCCGGTATTTTTCCAGTGTCAAGGCGTTGGCCTTGTAGATGGTGATCCACACGGGATGCCATGGCGCTGTTTCTCCCATCATGGCCAGCAGGCTGTCCACGCGGGGCGCCACGTTTTCCAGCAGCACGGCCGCCTGCGCATCCTCGTCGTCGCGCAATTGATAGTCGATGCGCCAGATATCGTCGGGCTGCTTGTGCACCAGCACGGTCGAGCCGGGATTCGATGGCGGGTCGAAATACGCGAGGCGCTCCGTGGGGCGCTCGCTTTTCAGGTGGATATCGACGATCACATAGCGCCCTTCATAGCTGGTGCCTTGCAATTTGAGGCCCAGCGCCTCGCGCACGGCGCTGCGCCCGCCATCGGCCGCCACCAGCCAGTCCGTGTCGATCTGGTAGGTTGCATCGGGCGTGGCCACGGTGACCGTGGCGCCGTCGGCGCGCTGCTGCACGCCGGTCACCCGCGTTTGCCAGCGGATATCGATCAGCTCGCTCTGGCATTCGGCCGCATCGAGCAGGAATTGCTCGATATGGTATTGCGCCAGGTTGACCATCGGTGGCAATTTCTGCTGCGCGTCTTGCGGCATCGTAAAGTGCAGCACTTCCTCGGCGCGGTAAAAGCTGCGGCCGCCCGCCCACGGCAAGCCTTTGCTGATAAAGCCGTCGAGCGCACCCAGGCGGTCGATGATTTCCAGGCTGCGCCGCGAGATGCAGATGGCGCGACTGCCCGTGCAGACGCCGTCGTCCGCCTCGATCAGCACCGAGCGCACGCCGTGGCGCGCCAGGCCCAGGGCCGTGGCCAGCCCCACGGGGCCGCCGCCGACGATCAGCACGGGGACGTGCTCGATGCCCGCACCGGCCGGTTTTCCGGGCGGATACACCTTCGGCACATGGGGATAAGGATGGAATGTATCGCTCATGATGGGTTCCTCTTCAAGAATGTGTTTTACCGCCGCGCGCGATGGGCAGGGTCAGCACGATGGCCGCACCCGCCACCAGCAGCACGCTGGCGTACAGCAAGCCCGTGGCAAAGCTGTGCGTGAAATCCTTCAGCCAGCCCACCACGACGGGGTTCAGGGCCGAGCCGATATTGCCCGTGGCATTGATGACGGCGATGCCGATGGCGCGCGCGCCCAGGCTCAGGGCCCGGTCCGGCGTGGTCCAGAAGACGGACATGGCGGTATACGCGCCCGTCGAGGCCATGCACACGCCCAGCAACTGCAGGACGGGATTGCCAGAATAGGCCGTGAAGAGCCAGCCAGCGGCCGACAGCAGCATGGGCCAGACGATATGCCAGCGGCGCTCCTGCAGCCGGTCCGAGCGACGGCCCCACAGGACCATGCCGATCACGGTGCACACTTGCGGAATAGCCGCCAGCAGACCGATTTGCGTATTGCTGGCGCCGCTATTGAAACTTTTCACGATCAAGGGCGTCCACACGGCCACCATCGCCAGGGTGTTGACCAGGCAAAAATAGGCGAGACCGAATTTCAGCACGGTGGGCGAGCACATTTCCGCCAGCACCGAGACTTTTTGCCGGGGCGCATCAGGCTTGTGCTCGGCCGCCAGCATGCGCGCCAGCACCTGCTGTTCCAGCTTGCCCAGCCAGTTCGCCTTGGCGGGCGAATCGTCGAGGTAGCCGTACACGGCCAGGCCCAGCAGCACGGAAGGCATGCCTTCGAGCAAGAACAGCCATTGCCAGCCCTTCAAACCCCAGTGGCCGTCCAGCCCCAGGATCAGGCCGGACAGGGCCGAACCGATGGCGGCCGTGACGGGCATGGCGATCATGAACAGGGCATTGGCGCGTGCCCGGTAGGCGCTGGGAAACCAGTAGGTCAGGTACAGCAGCATGCCGGGCAGGAAGCCCGCCTCCGTCACGCCCACTAAAAAGCGCAACGCATACAGGCTGGCCGGGCCGCTGGCGAACAGGGTCGCCGTCGAGGCCAGGCCCCAGGCGATCATCATGCTGCCTATCCATTTACGGGCGCCGATGCGCGCCAGCACGATGTTGCTGGGGATGCTGCAGGCGATGTAGGCGATGTAAAACAGCGTGGTGGCAAAGCCGAACTGGGTACCGGACAGGCCCAGGTCTTGCATCATGGTCAGGCCGGCGAAGCCGATGTTGATGCGGTCAAGAAAGGAAAACACGAACAGCAGAAACAAAAATCCCAGCAAATGGCGCGATACCTTGCGCATCACCTGCTGTTCCAGTTGATGGGCGGCCGCGTCGAGAACGGGTGCCGGGGTAGCGGGGGTGGCCGCATTGGCGATGGTCATGCTTGTCTCCATAAGGTGTCACTCTCCCCTTGTTGATTTTGTTGGGTGAGAGTTGCCGGATGCTCCGGCTTGCAACACAGTATGCAGACGACTACGCCGATGGCTGTCCCCATTTTGGGGACAGCCATCGGCCAAAAGAACTAGCCGCGTTTCTTGATAGGCACGTTATCGACCTTCTGGTTGCCATAGCTGAAGGAACCGTGGCCGCTCCAGTTATTGTCCGTCACAAAGGTCGCTTCAAACTTGGCCAGGTAGCTGCCGATGGCCGGTGGCGGCACGGACACCAGGTATTCGCCGCTCAGACTGAAGACGCGTGTGGCATTGCCCAGGCCCAGGCCATGCACGGGACCGCTGACGGGACGGATCACCACGCGGCCATGCGGTGGCGCGATCGACTGCGTGATCAGGGCTTCGCCGCTGACGCTGCCGTCGTCGGGATTGTAAAACAGGGCCAGATTCAGGATCGGTGCGCCGGGCAGGCCGAGATTGCCGGCGATCAGATAGACGTGTTCTACTGCATTCAATTCAGTTGAGGACACAATGGACTCCTTTGGGGAATGATTCCTGAGCCATGAAAAGGGAGATCGCGCGCGGCGACAGGCACTGGCTATCAGCCTTGCTGATGGCGGTTCAGCGCATCAACACTCTGCCGCCAGCATAGCCCTTAATTTCGTATCAATATGCTCACATTATTGCCTTGAATTCCAGCAATTTTATGCTGTGCCCGGTATGGCGGATTTGCTAGCACTCAAGCCGCTTGCGGCCCTAGACATAGCGCAAACAATTGACGCTGGCTGGCAATACCCAGGCGTTTATACGCGCGCTTTTGATACGTGATGACACTCGATGGCTGCACACCCATGGTCTCCGCTATTTCGACGGCAGTCAGCCCTTCCAGCACGCCGCGCAGCACGTCGAGTTCGCGCTTGCTCAATTGCGGTCCATGCTGGCACAGCCGGGCCAGCATCATGGGCGAGACGCCTTGCGCGGGCTGGCCATTGACGCTGTAGTGGTGTTTGGCCGCATACGCGAACAGCGGCGAGAGGGTTTCGATGGCGGCGATTTCACCGGGCTGGAACTGGCCCTGGCTGCTGTCGCGGTAAAAATTGACGGACAGCCAGATGTCGCCGGCCGGCTGTACCAGCAGCGACAGCCGGTCCGAGACATTCGGCTTTTGATAGCAGGTGGCGCGATAGCCGGGATGGACGATCTCGTCGCTCGCCTGCTGGTGCAGCACGATGGCGGGGTCCAGCTTCGGCTGACGGGCAGGTGCGATGACGCTCTGATTGCCGTCGAGCGCATAGTAATGGCGCGCGTAGCTGTCCGCGATATCCTGCAAAAAACGCCCGCCGCGCCGGTCGGCCACGGGCACCGTGCGGGGCCGGTTGCCGAATTCATAGGCAAAGATCGTGCACTGGGCGATGGAGGCGGCCGTGCCGGCCGTTTTCAGGATGGCGCCCGCCATGGCATTGACATCCGCATGGCCGATGGCGGCCAGCAGATCGAGGGCGCGCCCCAGATCCAGCTGCCCTTCCGCCTGCCGCCGCTCGACGCGCCAGTAACGCATGCCCGTGTCCTCTACTGCGCGCGCTGCGGCAAGACCCAGTCCGGCCGGATGTAGTGGCAGGTATAGCCGTGCGGCAAGCGCTGCAGATAATCCTGGTGCTCCGCTTCCGCTTCCCAGAACGGGCCGGCCGGTGCCACTTGCGTCACCACCTTGCCGGGCCACAGGCCGGAGGCGTCGACGTCGCGGATGGTGTCTTCAGCCACCTTTTTTTGCTCGTCGCTGGTGTAAAAGATGGCCGAACGGTAGCTCGTGCCGCGGTCGTTGCCCTGGCGGTCCGGCGTGCTGGGATCGTGGATCTGGAAGAACAATTCCAGGATCTTGCGGTAGCTGATGGTGTTCGGGTCGAAGATGATCTCGATCGCTTCCGCATGCGTGCCATGGTTGCGGTAGGTGGCGTTGGCCACGTCACCGCCGCTGTAGCCCACGCGCGTGGCAAGCACGCCCGGATAGCGGCGCAGCAAGTCTTGCACGCCCCAGAAGCAGCCGCCGGCCAGGATCGCGGTCTCGTTGTCTTGTGCCATGGTGTCGCTCCTCTTCATTCAGAAGCAGCTATCTTACCGCGTCGCGCCATTTCCTTCAGGCCGCGCCAAAAGGCGCTTCAGCTGCGCCGCCTGGTAGGCGCCGATGGCGTCGTTGAACAGGCAGCGGATCAAGGGGTCGTCGACGATGTCGGCCTCTTCCAGTTCGGCCCGCGTGGCCGCGTCGAAAGGGCCATCATTGATGCGCATGTACATCGAGGTCAGCGATTCACCGAGCACCAGCGCCGCATGGCATTTCACCAGCGGCACTTCCGTCGTCCAGCTGGGCGCCTCGCCGGTGGCGGGCACCAGGTCGATCAAGTCGCCGTGCGTGCGGTAATGCAGGACGGTGGCGGCGCCGTCGTGGCCGTACAGGGCCAGGCGCCACAGGCGCGGACTTTGGAAGTAACTGTCCTCGGACAGTTCCATGTCGCGGTAGCGTTCAAGTAAACCGTTCTGGCAAAAATCGCGCACCAGCGCCGCATCGGCATCGTTCAAGGGCGCGAAACGCCGGGCGATGTCCGCCGTGGCGGGCGCAAGCGCATCGGGGCGGTAGTCGAAATCCACGTCCTGCGGGCCGACGGGAATGACCCAGGGCAGCGGCGCGGCCGGCGCCAGGCCGTGCGCGTCGAGCAGCATGGCCGTCGACGGGTCGAGGCGGAAGATGTGCGCATCGGGCAGCGCGGCGCCGATTTCATCGGCAAAGCGGCGGTAGGTGATCGGGAACATCGCGTGGTTATACCAGGACCAGTCTTCCTGCACGAACTGGCAGGAGCTGGGCACGATGTAACGGGGCGCCAGCGCGCGCATCTGGGGAATCCAGTCGTCGGGAAGTTCGACCGGGCCAGGCTGCGCCTGCGACGGCGCGATGACGGCGATCTCGCGCATGGTCTGGAACGGCCACAGCACCAGGTCCCACGGCGCGAAGGCGGCCAGCTGCGCCAGGGTTTCGGGGCCGATCCAGGAATCGACGACGTTAAGCACATTCAGGCCGGCGGCGCGCACCTGGAACAGCGAGTCGACATCGTCATCGAGCGCGCGGCGCGGGATCACCTCGATGGCGCCCACGCGCACGGGCACGTCGACGTGCAGGCGCTCGACGGACGTAAAACCCAGCGCGCGCAGCATCGCGAACAGTTCGTCGAAGACGCAGTACAAATAGATGGGCGTGGCGCGGTCGAGCGCATCGAGGCTGTCGAGCGAGCAGTGGTCGTCGTGGAAGTGCGAGATGAAGACGGCATCCCAGCGCAGCCGGCGCACGGCGTCGAGGTCGAAGCGCACGGACGGAAACGCGTGGCAGTTGCGGCTGAACGGATTTTCAACGATGGGATCGAAGGCGATGGCCGTGTCTTCGCATTCGAAGACATAGCCGGCGTGCAGGATGCGGGAGATTTTCAGGGGCATGGGAAGCTAAGAATACCCAACGGCGTGAATGCTGGGGTCAGACCCGGCGGGTCCGACCCCGGAACTTGCTTTTGGGGGTGAAGATAATTGACGGGGGAATGCTCAATACGGATTATTCAGCACATCCATCGCGAAATACGTAAAAATCATGTCCGCGCCCGCGCGCTTGATGGCGCCCAGGGTTTCCTGCACCACGCGGCGCTCGTCGATGGCGCCCGCCTGGGCGGCGAACTTGATCATCGCGTATTCGCCGCTGACCTGGTAGGCGCCGATCGGCAGGCGCGTCACTTCGCGCAGGTCGCGGATGATGTCCAGGTAGGCACCGGCCGGCTTGACCATCAGCGCGTCGGCGCCTTCGGCTTCGTCGATCAGCGATTCGCGGATCGCTTCGCGGCGGTTCATCGGGTCCATCTGGTACGTTTTGCGGTCACCTTTGAGGGTGCTGCCGGCAGCGTCGCGGAACGGGCCGTACAGGCCGGAAGCGAACTTGGTCGAATACGCCATCACGGGCGTGTCGTGGAAACCGGCCGCGTCGAGCGCCGCGCGGATCGCCGCCACCTGGCCATCCATGGCCGCCGATGGCGCGATGATGTCGGCGCCCGCCTGGGCCGCGATGACGGCCTGCTTGCCCAGGTTCAGCACGGTGCTGTCATTGTCGACCGTATCGCCATGCAGGATGCCGCAATGGCCGTGGTCCGTGTATTCGCAGAAGCAGGTGTCGGACATGACCACCATTTCCGGCACGGCGTCCTTGATGATGCGCGACATGCGCGCCACCAGGCCGTCCGGGTTCAGGGTGTCCGTGCCGTGACTGTCCTTGTGGTGCGAAATGCCGAAGGTCATGACGGAGCGCAAACCGGCGCGCGCATAGCGTTCGACTTCCTGCGCCAGCTTCGCTTCGGGAATACGGCGCACGCCAGGCATGGACTTGATATCGATGAAATCGCTGGAACCTTCGTCGACGAAGATCGGCAGGACCAGGTCGCGCGGATTGATCTCGGTCTCGCGGAACAGCTCGCGCAGTTGCGGGGTCGCGCGCAGGCGGCGCATGCGCGAAGTTGGGTAGTGTGCTGGCATGGGGTGACTGGCTTCGGGTTAACAACGCCAACAAGTATACGCCGATCGCGCCGCTTGCGCCGGGCCGCCCGGCAAAAAAGCCGCGCAGGTCAAGAAACACCGCCCCGCGTCTTCATTGCGCGTGCAACAGGGCGGCCACTTGCCAGCGCATGTCCGCCGCCAGCTGCAGCAGCATGGCGCCGCGGCGACGCGCGTCCGCCCGCTTTTTCGACGGCACCAGTTCGATGTCCGGCATCCGGCAAGGGCCGCATGGCAGGAGGTAATTGCCGTCGCTGGTGGGCAGCGCATGCAGTTCCTGCCACGCCAGGTCGTAGTCGCACGAGATGTGGCGGCGCCGGCGCCAGTTCAGCGCGATGCGGTTGGCGTTGCTGACCAGGTGCAGATGGCCGCAGCCGAAGAAGTCGCCCAGGTCGCGCAAGGCGGCCACCATCAGGTTTTTCGGCCGGCAGCCATGCAGCGCCCGCGTGGCTTCTTTCACCGCCTGCGCGCCGGCGGGCGAGCGCAAGCCCTGCAAGGCGCCCAGCTGGATGGCGGCGCCGCCGGGCTGGGGCCGGAACAGGAAACTGGCCAGGTACAGCGACACGCCGTCGCGCGTCAGGCGCAGGCACAGCTCCCCTTCGCGGTGGCTGTCGTGAATGGCTGTCAGCTGCAAGCGGTAGGTGGCGCCATCCTTGCCCTCGATGGTGGCGAGCACCAGCGCGCGGCGCGCCGCGTATTCCACCAGCGGCCGCGCGCCCGCCTGCCACAGGAAGCGGTAATGCCCGTGCAACAGCTCCACCCTCGCCGCGCAAGCAAACTGGCGGCTGGCGTAGGGCCGGTAGATTTTGTACACCAGACTGGGATGGGCTTGCGCCAGCGCCGCCAGGCCCGGCGTGCCGGCTATGAAGGCTTGCCAGCGCGCGCGCTGCACGGGAAAGACCAGCGCGCCAAGGGCGGCCTTGAGGCGGTGGCCATGCTGGCGCAGTACTGGCTGCTGCGGCGCGGCGTTGTCGCCAATGGCGGTAAAAGTATGCATGCGAACGGCTCTACGACGGGTCTGGATAAACGGGACGCGGCGACGGCCGCAAGCAGCCCGGCGCAAAGCGGCTGCGCGTGCGCAGCCACTCTATGCCGGGTAGAGCGGATGATAGGGGGAGGTGAAAACGAAGGGGGTTACAAGTTGGTAATGTGCAGTTTAGCCACGCTAGCGCAGCAGCCGCAGGCGCAGGCGCAGGCCCGGCACCGCATCCTCGATATCCAGGCTGCCCCCATGCAGGGCCGCGATGGCCGCCACGATGGACAGGCCCAGGCCATTGCCGGGCAAATGCCGGCTCTTGTCGAGCCGGTAAAAACGCTGCGTCAGCTTCGGCAATTCTTCCCTGGGCACGCCGGGGCCGTTGTCGCGCACGGCCAGCCAGCTGCCCTGCGCATCGCTGCCGGCCGACACTTCCACCGTGGCGCCCGGACCCGCATACTTGATGGCGTTGTCGACCAGGCTGGCCAGCGCGCTGCCCAGCAGGTTGCGGTCGCCGCGCGCCGGCACGCTGTCGCCATACATCTGCACCAGCAGCACACCCTGCTCGTCGGCCGTGGCCTCATACATTTCCACGATGTCGGCGCCGATCAGCTGCAGGTCGATGTCGTCGAAATTCTCGGGACGCATGCCCGATTCGGCCGCCGCGATCTGCAGCAGCTTGTCGAACACGCGCGTCAGGTCGTCGATGTCGTCGATGGCCGCCTGCGCCGCGCTCGCGTAGCCGGCCACGCCCTGCTGCTGGCGCAAGGCGCCATCGAGCTTGTTGCGGATGCGGCCCAGCGGCGTGCGCAGGTCGTGCGCAATGGCGTTCGAGACGTGGCGCACGCCTTCCATCAGGTGTTCGATGCGGTCGAGCATGCGGTTGATGTCGCGGCTCAGCAAGCCGAATTCATCCTCGCTGGAGACGGGAATGCGCCGGCTCAGGTCGCCTGCCTCGATTTCCCCCGCCGTGCGGCGGATTTGCCCGATGCGCGCCTCGAGCTGGCGCCGGAACAGCCACGCGCCCGCCACCACCAGCAAGATGGCCACCCCGCCGCCATAGGCCAGCGAGCGCAGCACCAGGGTGCTGATGGACTTGCCCTCTTCCATGTCGCGCCCCACAAACAGGCGCGCGCCGCCCGCCAGGTCGCGGATCAACATGCGCGCGGGCACCCTGCGTCCTTCGCGCGTGACGTCGCGGTGCAGCAGGCGGCCCACAGGACTGGCCGTGTCGGGCCAGGACGACAGATTGCCCGCCACGCGGCGGCCATCGGCATCCACCAGCAAGAAGATCTCCGTGTCGCTGTCGGTGCGGTCGGTGAGCAGATGGGCGATTTCCGCCGTCGTGCGGCTGCTGCCGCCCTGCTGGTACAGTGCGGCGAGGCGCTCCGAGAGCAGGGTCAGCTTGCGGTCCACGCTGCGATCGAGTACGCCGATGGTGCCGAAATAGAATACGGCGCAGACGATGCTGATCGAGACGACCACCAGCACGCCATAGCCGAGCGCCAGGCGGGCCGCAATGGAGCGGTGCAAGTTACGCACTATCGAGCACGCCCAGGGTGTAGCCGACGCCGCGCACCGTGTGGATCAACGGCGGCGAAAACTCCTTGTCCACCTTGGTGCGCAAGCGGCTCACCTGCACATCGATGACGTTCGTCTGCGGGTCGAAATGGTAGTCCCACACGGCTTCGAGCAGCATGGCGCGCGTGACGGACTGGCCCTGGTGGCGCATCAGGTATTCCAGCAGGCGAAATTCGCGCGGCTGCAGGGCGATTTGCCGGTTGGCGCGCGTCACGCGCATGGTGCGCATGTCGAGCACCAGATCGGCCACCTGCAGCTGCGTCGATTCGGGCACGGGCGCGGCGCGCCGCAGCAGCGCTTCGATGCGCGCCAGCAGTTCGGCGATGGCGAACGGTTTCGACAGGTAGTCGTCGCCGCCGCTGCGCAAGCCGCGCACGCGCTCGTCGACGCTGGACAGGGCCGACAGCACCAGCACGGGCGTGTTGCGGCCCATGCCGCGCAGGCGCGCGACGATGGCCAGGCCGTCGATTTCGCCGGGCAGCAGGCGGTCGAGCACCAGCGCATCCCAGTCCTCGCCGCAGGCCAGGCGCATGCCGTCGATGCCATTGTCGCAGGCGGTGACGTCGTGGCCCGCCTCGCGCAGGCCGGCACAGATATAGCGGGAAGTTTCGGCTTCGTCTTCGATGACCAGGCAGCGCACGGGAGATTCCTTGTAAAGATCAGGCAGCAAATAGGCGCAGCATACGCCAGACGCGCGCCACTTGCCAGTCCCGTCGCGTGCGGCAAACGATGGCGGGGTCGGGTACAATACGGCCTCGACAATGTTTGGCCGCGCCCGCACGCGCGCACGTACGCATGTTTTTATCGGCGCCGCCCCGATTGCCGCGGCCTGCATCGCCACCACCGCCACTAACGAACAGCAGGCACGCCCGGCGCGCGCCATAGACAAATATAGCCATGAAATCGACCCACTCTCTCGCACTGGCGCTGGCCATGGCCATCACCTGCGGCAGCGCCGCCGCCGCAGACGTAAAACAAACCATGCTGTTCGATGAAATTCCCATCGGCAGCTGGAGCACCTCCGCCGAACTGGGCGCCATCACCACCTCGGGCAATACGGTCGGCACCTCGGTGACGGGCAAGATCGACGCGCGCCAGGAACTCGACGACTGGAGCAACCAGTACATCTTCAGCGGCTACTTCAAGGAAGACGAAACGACCAACGACGATGGCAAGAAAGTGCGCGAACGCTCGGCCGAGCGCTTTTCCGCTTCCGCCAAGGCCGCCTACAAACTGATGGCCGACCATGAAAAACTGTTCGTGCTGGCCTCGCACGTGAATGACAAATTCGGCGCCTACACCAAGTACTCGACCCTGGCCGTCGGTCATGGCTCGCGCTGGTACCAGTCGAGCGACAAGAGCGTCGACGTGGAATTCGGTCCTGGCTATTTCAGCGGCACCAACGACACGGGCGAATCGGAGCACGGCCTGACGGTGCGCGGCGCGGCCGCCATGAAGTGGAAGATCAGCCAGTCGGCGATGTTTTCACAGACGCTCAGCGTCGAACGGGGTACCTCGAACACCCACTCGATCGCCGAAACGTCCCTCAGCACGAAAATCAACGGCACCATGCAGATGAAGGCCGCCTTCAGCGCCCGCAACGACACGCGCGTACCGGACGACAAGAAGAACACGGATACGCAGACGTCGCTGACCCTGGTCTATTCGTTCTGAGATGCCGGCCACGCTGATGCGGCGACTGCGCCTGGGCGCCCTGCTGTGCGCGGCGGCGCTGCTGAGCGGCTGCGCCGCCGTCACCGTCAGCGCGATCTCGCCGGCCGACTACCTGCAGCAACGGCGCGGCGATATCCTCACCACGGGCAAACTCAGCGCTTCGGCCAGCGAAGTGCTGCGCATCATCGGCAGCGACATCGCCGCCTGCGAAGCCAATACGGGCAGCTGCCGCGCCGACCTGGCCCGCTCCGAGCTGCTCAGCGACGAGCAGCGCCTGGCCACGCTGTCCGAATTGTGGCTGGAAAGCGCGCTGGCGGAAGAAAAACAGGGTGACCACCCCAGCGCCGAATTGCTGGCCGCCTGGCTGGAATCGGCCCGCTACGCCTACGCCTACCTGTTCTACACGACGCGCACGCCGGGCCAGCGCGCCTTCGAGGAACGGCAGACGCAGATCCGCGACTACTATAACTATGCCGTGCA
This sequence comes from Janthinobacterium sp. PAMC25594, assembly GCF_019443505.1. NCBI lineage: Bacteria > Pseudomonadati > Pseudomonadota > Betaproteobacteria > Burkholderiales > Oxalobacteraceae > Janthinobacterium > Janthinobacterium sp. PAMC25594. Next base: position 268,969 of record NZ_CP080377.1, on the reverse strand, counting down.
AAAGGCCGTCGGCAACCTGTTCCGCCACCGTGGCGAATACCGCCCGGACGGCCATGTGATCCGCGTCGCCGGCTGGGAAATCGACAGCGAATTGTCGGCCCTGCGCCTGCCCGAAGACGGCACCCTTCCCGAAGAACTGCTGCCGGCCACCTCGCTGTCGTTTTCCGGCCTGCGCAATGTGTACCGGCGCGACGGCTTCGGCGCCGACCTGGTGGCCGTCATGCCCAAGCCAGGCGCGGCGACAGGCGAGTATGTGCCGTACCAGGAAACCCGCTTCCCCGTCGTCACGGCGCTGATCCGCTTCGACGGCAACAGCCTGCAAGAGGTATTGGCCACGCAGCAGTTGATGGTGATGCTGGTCGATCCGACGCGCAGCGAATCGACGCGCATGGCGGGCCAGGAATTGCCCGTGGCGGCCAATTTCACGGCCGGCTATGGCCTGTGGCTGGCCCGTTCCGGCTTCGGCGTGCAGGCGCTGCGCACCCTGTTCGGGCGCGCCGACGGCATTTCGCGCCCGCAGGTGCACCTGATGCAGCCCTACGACCCGAACAAGCGCACCATCGTCATGCTGCATGGCCTGGCCAGCAGTCCGGAAGCGTGGATCAATGTGGCGAATGAACTGATGGGCGACGAGCAGCTGCGCCGGCGCTACCAGATCTGGCAGGTGTACTACCCCAGCAATGCGCCGCTGGCGGCCAACAACGTGGCCATCCGCCAGGCGCTTGCCGCCACCCTGGCGCATTTCGACCCGTCAGCCAGGGCGGACGCGGCGAACGACATGGTCTTGATCGGCCACAGCATGGGTGGCGTGCTGGCGCGCCTGATGGTCTCCGACGCCAGCAACACCCTGCTCGACGCCATCACGGAAGAATACCATTTGAAGGGCAAGAAGGCGGAAAAGGTGCGCGCCGGACTGGCGCCCTACCTGAATTTCACGGCCATGCCGCAGGTCAACCGCGCCATCTTCATCGCCGCGCCGCACCGCGGCACCTCGTTCGCCAACCACAAGGTGGCGCGCTGGATCGCCAACCTCGTCACCTTGCCCATCACCATGCTCGACCAGCTGTCGGACGCGGCCGGCAGCCTGGCGCAGCTCGACACGGGCAGCAGCGAGCCGCTGCGCATCCCCAACAGCATCGATAACCTCAGCGACAAGGACCCGTTCGTGCGCCTGGTGGCGGACCTGCCCATCAGCCCGAAAGTGCGCTACTACTCGATCATGGGCAACGACACGCCGCAGCTGCCGCTGGCGGAATCGAGCGACGGCGTGGTGCCCTACACCAGCGCCCACCTCGACGGCGCGCTGTCGGAAAAAGTCATACCCTCGTGGCACAGCGTGCAGGAAAGCCCGCAGGCGATTCTGGAGATACGGCGGATTTTGCGGCTGCCGGACAGCCTGCCTTAGGCACCGTCATGCGCGCAAGGCGCCCAGCGCCATAGCGGCCACGGCCAGCGCTGTCTCCGGCGGCGTGCCATCTTCCAGGTGCCAGGCCGCCGACAGGCCGGCCCACGCGACGATCCACGCCAGCAGGCGCGCGGGATCGAGCCGCGCCGCATGGGCTATCAGCCCCACCTGCCGCTCCAGCCGGCCCGGCGAAGTGGCCAGCGCGGCATCCGGGTTGCACAGGATATTGGCGAAGTCAAAGGCCCGCTCGCCCATATAGCCTTTCGGGTCGATGGCCAGCCAGCCACGCCCGCCGCCATCGAGCACGTTGCCGTGATGCAGGTCGCCATGCAGCACGACGCTGTCCTGCGGCGCGGCCAGCAAATCCCGCGCCACGGCGTGGCATGCGGAAAAAACGCCGCCGTGCTTCGCCGCGACGTCCAGCGCGGCGAAGCAGTCGGACAAGGAAGGAAGGGGCGGCGCCATGGGCCGCGGCGCATGCAGGCGTGCCGCCACGGCGCACAGGATACGGGTGGCCGCCGCGTCGCCCTCCTCGCCCGTGTGCGCCAGCGTGGCCAGCGAACGGGAACCCATCGCCCGTTCGAGCAGCAGCACATCGCCATCCGTGGAGGCGGCCAGCACGCGCACGGCGCCTTCACCATCCCACCAGCGCAGCACGGCGCCAGCGCGCCGTTCGTCGCCGCCCGTCGACAGTTTCAGCATGGCCGACTGGCCGCTCCGCAGCACGGGCAGCAGGCAGGCCGCGTGCGTGTGCAAGGGCGTGCCATCGGTGCGCAGTGACCATTGCCCAAGATACTCGGCAAGGCGATCCTGGTAATCCATGGGCAATCCCCTGATGAAGGTCAAGGCGCCACTATACGGGATAGGGCAACGTGCAGCCAGTTCACGCCGGCTCGCGCCACTTGTCCTTGATCTCCAGCATGGCCGGCAGCTGTTCGATGAACAGCGCCAGCAGGGTCGGATCGAAGTGCGTGCCGCTGTCGCGCTGCATGGTGGCGATGGCCTCTTCGACCGTCCAGGCGCGCTTGTAGGGGCGTTCGCTGGTGAGCGCGTCGAAGACGTCGGCGATGGCGACGATGCGGCCTTCGTGGGGAATTTCCTCGCCTTGCAAGCCTTGCGGATAACCGCTGCCATCCCATTTCTCGTGGTGCGTCAGGGCGATGATGCGCGCCATTTTCAACAGGCCACCCGCGTGCTCGCCGATGATGGCCGCGCCGATTTCCGCATGGCGGCGCATGACGTTCCATTCGTCCGCATCGAGCTTGCCCGGCTTTTGCAGGATGGCGTCGGGGATGCCGATCTTGCCCACGTCGTGCATGGGGGCCGCATTCAACAAATCTTCCGCCCTGGCCGCGCTGTAGCCGGCCGCCAGCGCCAGCTGGCGCGCGTAATAGCTCATGCGGATGACGTGCATGCCCGTCTCGTTATCCTTGTATTCGGCCGCCTGGCCCAGGGTCTGGATCACCTGCAGGCGCGAGCGGCGCAATTCCTCGGCATCGACCAGCGACAAATGCGTGCGCACGCGGGCGCGCACGATGGATGGGCTGACGGGCTTGGTGATGTAGTCGACGGCGCCGGCGTCAAAGCCGTCCGCCTCGTCCTTCACGTCGCACAGGGCCGTCACAAAAATGACGGGGATGGACGCGGTGGCCGGCATGGCCTTGAGCTGGCGACACACCTCGTAGCCCGTCATGGCGGGCATCATGATATCGAGCAGGATCAGTTCGACGGGATTGTTCTGCGCCAGTTCCAGCGCCTTGTCGCCATCCTTGGCATACAGCAGGCGGTAATCATCCTGCAAGATCTGGCGCAGCACCTGCAGGTTCGTCGCTTCGTCGTCCACCAGCAGCAGGATCGGTTTGTCTTCGTGTAAAGTCATCGTTGGCCCAATATCAGGAAAGGTCGGCCGGCGCGGGAGCCTCCAGCCACGCCAGCAGCTGGCGCAGCACGTCCGCGGCGCGCGCAAATTCAAAGTCGTCGATGGCGCTGGCCAGCGCCTGCAGGCGCTGTTGCTGGCCGTGCGGCGCCAGCATGGCGGCGATCCGCGCCATCAGGGCGTCGTCCAGCTGTCCGCCTTCCAGGCTGGCGATGGCTTGCCGCAGCAAGGTACCAGCGGCCGGCGCATCGAGCGGCGCGGCGGCATCAGGCCTTGCGTTGACCGGCACCAAAGGCGCCCCTTCGTCCATCTCCAGCTCGCCGGCGAGCGCCATGAAGGCGGCCGCCAGCTGCACCAGCAATTCGGTGGCCGGCAACTGGCGCGCGATCGCTTGCTCGATGCGTCCCAGCAGGCTTTCGACCTGCACCAGGCACAGGTTGCCCGCCGCGCCCTTGATACGGTGCAGCAGGTGGCCCGCCACGCTGCCATCGCCACGTTCCAGTTCCGCCGCCAGCATGGCGGCGCAATCGCCATTGGCCTGCACGAAACGCGCGATGGCCCGCCGCAGGGTCTCGCGGCCGCCCCACAGGGCGCTGCCGCGCTGCCAGTCCACCTGGCCTGCGGCCGCACGCGCCGCCGAGCCGGCCGCCGGCGGCGGCATGGCCACGGCGATATCGAGCAGGCGGGCGATTTCCGCCGTCAGCTTGTGCATTTCCAGCGGTTTCGAGGCAAAACCGTTCATGCCCGCCGTCTGCGCGGCGCGCCGGTCCTGTTCCAGCACGCTGGCCGTCAGAGCGATGATGGGCGTCGCCTTCAAGCCCTGTTCGCGCTCGTACACGCGGATCAGGCGTGTCGCTTCCAGGCCATCCATGCGCGGCATCTGCACGTCCATCAGGACGATGTCGAAGCTGCCACGGCTGAACTCGCGCACGGCGCTCTCGCCATCGCTGGCGGCGATCACCTGGTGGCCGGCCGCGCCAAGGCTGATCAGCAGCAGCTCCACGTTCTGCGGCACGTCATCGGCCACCAGGATGCGCAGCGGCGGCAAGGCCACCACGGGCTGTTCGCTGCGGCGCGCCACGGCCTTGCCCGGCGCCAGCGGCAGCAGCACGTGAAACACGCTGCCCACGCCCAGGGTGCTTTCCACCGTGATGGTGCCCCCCATCAGTTCGACCAGCTGCAGCGAAATCGTCGTGCCCAGGCCCGTGCCGCCAAAGCGGCGGCTCATCGAAGAATCGGCTTGCGTGAATGGCGCGAAGATCTTGTCCAGGCGGTCGGCGGGGATGCCGATGCCCGTGTCGTGCACGGCGATATGCACCTGCTCGCCCTGCATGGCGACGGCCACGCGCACATGGCCCACTTCCGTGAACTTGACGGCGTTGCCGATCAAATTCGTCAGCACCTGCTGCAGCCGGCGCGCGTCGCCCAGGAAGAACTGACCCATGCCCGGATCGACGTCCACATGCAGCACCAGGTCGCGCGCCTGCGCCGTGACGCGCAGGGAGGCGGCCACGTGGTCGACCAGGTCCGGCAGCGAAAAGTCCACCAGTTCCAGCTCGGTGGCGCCTTTTTCCAGCTTGGCCGTGTCGAGGATGTCGTTGAGCAGCTCCAGCAAGGAGCGCGCGGACTGGCGCACCGTGCCCAGGTGGCGGCGCTGCAGGCTGTCCAGGGCGGTCCCCAGCAGCACTTCCGTAAAGCCGATGATGGCATTCATCGGCGTGCGGATTTCATGGCTCATGTTGGCCAGGAAGCTGGTTTTCGATTCGGCGGCCAGCTCGGCGCGGTCTTTCGCCGCGCGCAGGTTTTCCTGCATGGCGCGCCGCTCGCTGACGTCGGTGGCCAGCTTGACCACCTTGAACGGCTTGCCGTCCGCGTTGAAGATCGGGTTGTACGAGGCCTGTATCCACACTTCCCGGCCCTGCTTGTCGATGCGCTTGTACTCGCCCGTATTGAATTCGCCCTGCGCCAGCTGCTGCCAGAACGCGATGTAGTCGGGCGAAGTCACATAAGCCGGTTCGCAGAAGATGCTGTGATGCAGACCCAGCACGTCATCGAGCCGGTAGCCGACCAGGTCGAGGAAATTCTGGTTGGCCGCCAGGATGCGCCCCTGCAGGTCGAACTCGATGACGGCCGTCGCGCGCGAGATGGCCGTCACCTTGCCTTCGTATTCGGCGTTGCGCAATTCGCTTTCCGTGATGTCGAGGATGACGCCGTCGATCCAGCGCACCACGCCGTCGTTGTCGAGCACGGGGCCGCTGCTTTCGCGCACCCAGCGTTCGCGCCCGTCGCGGTGGATCAGGCGGTAGACGTTCTCGAAATCGCGCTTCTCGCCGGCCGCCTGCACGCAGGTGTCGTTGACGCGCTGGCGGTCGTCCGGATGCACGAGCTCGAACAGCCTGACCCGCCCTTCGATGAAGTCCTGCGGCATCCAGCCCGTCAGGTTGAAGACGGCGTCGCTGATGAAAATCATCTTCCATTCGGGCGCGAAGCTGCAGTGGAAGGACACGCCGGGGATGTTTCGGATCAGAGTGCGGTACTGGCGCTCGCTGTCCTTCAGCGCCTGCTCCATGCTGCGCGACGAGCGCATGTCCGTGACAAACGCCACGAACAGGGGCTGGCCCGGCGTGTCGATCTTGCCGATCGCCACGCGCATGGGCAGCACGGCGCCATCCTTGTGGCGGCCATCGAGTTCGCGTCCGCTGTCGAGGATGCGCGCGGCGCCCGTTTCCAGGTAGTCGCGCAAATAGCCCTCGTACGCGGCCGCATCGGCCGCTTGCAGCAGCACGCTGGCGTCGCGCCCCACGATCTGCGCTTCGGACCAGCCAAACAGGCTTTCCGCGGCGGGATTGAAGGACCGCACCTTGCCCTGGCCATCGATGGTGATCAGGCCATCGGCCGCCGTATCGACGATGGCGCGCAGGCGCGACTCGCTGGCGCTGGCATGGCGCAGCAGCTGGCGGTAGCGCAACAAGCCGTTCGCGGCGACCGCGAAGACGGTCAGGGTGACGGTGATCAGGGCCACGGCCAGCGCCACGAACGAGGCTTGCACGGTAATCGTGTTCTCGCCCGCCGTGGGCGTGCCGGAAAAGCGCGCCGCCAGCATGCCCGTGTAATGCATGCCGGAAATAGCCAGGCCCATCACGACACTGCTCACCAGCAGCGCCGTCAGCGCACTGAGACGCTGGCGCATGGCGCTCAGGCCGAAGCGTACCCACAGCGCCAGCATGGCCATGGTGACGGCCACCAGCAGCGACAATGCAAACAGCCACGGCTGGTAGTGCAAGGTCAGCGAAGTTTGCATGGCGGCCATGCCGCTGTAATGCATGGAGCCGATGCCCAGCCCCACCAGCACGCCGCCCACCACCAGCTGGCGCCAGCTGATGCGCGGGCGCGCCAGCAGGTTCAGCGCCACCCACGACGCGGCCACGCCGGGCAGCATCGACAACAGGGTCAGAGCGGGTTCGAACGACACGCGCGTGCAGATATCGAAAGCCAGCATGCCGATGAAGTGCATCGACCAGATGCCGCCGCCGAGCGCGATGGCGCCCGTGATGATGGCCGTCTGGCGCTGGAAGCCGCGCTCGCTGCTGCGCGCCATGCCGGCGATCTGCAGGGCCATGAACGAGGCAAAGATGGCGATACCGATGGAAAACAGCACCAGCCAGGCATCGTGCGTGCCGTAGATGTACGGCACGGTATCGGTCGAAAAGGCAAAGATGGAACTCAGCATACTGTCGTGAACTACATAGAGTGAAACGTGACGTCGCAAAACATGACAGCGCACCGCGCGCCGGTGCCAGGCTTTTGAGTAAAGCGGCAATACAGCGAAAATGACAACGGCAGCAATCGACCAGGGCAAGGCTCGGTCATCACGCCCACGCCTGCCGCGCGGGGGAAAGGTGCCCGTTCAGAGAGAACAGGCGGAATACGTACGAACTCTGGCGCGGATAGCTGGCCGCCAGCGTGACGATGATTTTTTTAAAGAGCTATAAGTATAGTTGCTTTGCGAAAATATTCATAGGACTTCAGCAATATCATAGCAATAAAGATAATATTCTGCAGCCCTGATGCGACAAGGCCCCGCCGCTCAGGCGGGCGGCCACTGCGCGCGTATCGCGGAAGATGACTGATAGGAGGGACCGGCCCGCACGGCCACGGGGATGCCGGCCAGCGTACAACGGCGGCTCAGCTCGTCCTTGATCTGCCGCAACGACCAGCGCTGCGGCACGGGCAAATCCATGCCCACCACGCGGATCAGCGGGCAGTCCTTGAGGGTCGTGTGCAGCAGCAGCTCCAGGCGCGCCATCGGCGGCCCGCCGCGGTAGACATCGACCGGGCCCGCATAGCTGACCACCTCGAGCGCGCGTATCTGCCGCGGCGCCAGCTGCAGCGTCTTCTCATGGCCGGGCAGACGCCGCGCCACCCGGCGCAGCAACAGGCCGGCGTCGTTGAGCTCGACATGAAAAGACAGATTGCGATCCGGCAGCAGGACCAGGCCGACGATCCAGGCGACCAGCGCCGGCAGGAGCAACAGCACCACCTCGCCCGCGTACGACACGTCGCGCCAGACGGCTTGCAGGACAAAGGCGAGGATCAGGGCGCAGCCGCCCAGCAGCACGCTGCGCCACAGCACGGGACGCAGATTGACCATCATCGCCGCATGCGAGCTGGCATCGTCGGCCGGTGAAAAGCGGATCCATTCGGCGCGCGCCGGCTTGCAAGGCGCGGCGGGAATGCCGCTCAAGCGGCTGGTGCCAGCATGCGGCGGAACCACGCCAGTTGCTCGCGCGTCAGGTAGTTGGCGCCATCGCCATGCAGGATAACGATCTCGATCTCGGGCGGAATCGACGCGATCAGCTGCGCGCCCGTGACGGGAATCTTGGGAAACGCGATGCCGTCCAGGAAGGCCGGGTCTTCCGCCACCGTCACGCACTGGCGCTCCGGGTTCGGCGACGGCACGAGAAACAGGTCGATCTGCTCGCTCTGCCCGCCGATGACGACGTGCAATTGCGCGGCCAGCAGTTCGGGCAGGATCAGCTCGATGTTATTCTCGGTGCGCGATTGCTGGAAAGCGCTTTTCAGGGGCGTCAGGACTGGCGTGGCGGACATGGGAGCAGTGTGAAAGTGAAGACGGCGGCAGTGTAGCAGAGGCGCCCGCCCGGACGCGCTCCGCTGGCGCAGCCGCTACAGCTTGTAATTCAGGGACAGCAGCACGCTGCGCGGCGCGCCGTAGCGTTCCAGCCCGCCCGACCAGGCATAGCCGAGGCCCTGGTAGTAGCGGCGATCGAGCACGTTGTCGACACTCACGCGCAGTTGCAGCTGCTCGCTGAGGCGGTAGCCGGCCGTCAGGCCGACGATGGCGTAGCCGCCCTGCTGCGTCAGGTAAGCCGTGTCGCTCCGGTAAATCTTGTCCTGCGCGGTCACGGAGGCGCCCAGATTCCAGCGCGCCAGGCTGCCGCCCAGCTGCACCGTCGTGTACAGCTTGAACAATTGCTTCGGCTCATCCGTGGCGATGCGCTGGCCGATATTCGCCGCCACGCTGTCTTTCGTGTACTTGGCCAGCACATAGGTGTAGCCGCCCGCGATCTGCCAGCCCGGCAGAGGCGAGCCCGACAACTGCAAGTCGACGCCTTCACTTTTTACCTGCCCGACCGCGCGGGCGCAGTAGATGGCGCCGCCCGTGGGACAATTGACTTCATCGGCCATGGCACGGTTATTCTGCTTGATGCGGAACAGGGCGCCGCTGGCATTGAGCCTGCCGCCAAAATACTCTCCCTTGACGCCCACTTCCAGGTTGGTGCCGCTCAACGGCGGCAAGGTATTGCCCTTGACATCGAGCACGCTTTGCGGCTGGAAGATCTGCGTGCCGCTCGCATACACGGAATGGTGCGCGTCCAGGTCGTAGACCAGACCCGCGTACGGCGTAAACTTCGCGTTTTCCGTCAGGTCGCGGCGCCACGTCGGATTGGTGGAATACCAGCCCGTGACATCCTGCGCATACCAGCCGAAGCGCCCGCCCAGCACCAGGCGCAGCGGATCGGCCAGGCTGAAGTTGCCGGCCGCATAAATGCCCTTCTCGTCCGTCTTGCGGCCCCAGTTGTAGGGCTCGAACGGCGCGCCGCGCATCGGGTAGGCGCGGGGATTCCACTGGCGCAGATCGAACACGCGCTTTCCCGCACCGTCCCAGCTCTGGCCCGCGTCCGAATCGTCATGGCGGTAGCTGGCGCCGACGATGACGTCATGCTGGCGGCCGAACCAGGTGACGGGGCCGCTCAAGCGCCAGTCGGCCACCACTTGTTGCGTGTTGTACTTCCAGCCCGTTTCAGACTGTTCCAGCAGATACGTTTCGCCATCGACACGGCTGTTGGTGGTATTGCGCGTCGAGGATGAGGCATCGATGCGCGTGATGGCGAAGCGGCTGCGCCAGCCCTTCTCCAGCTGCGTTTCCAGGTCGGCGAAGACGACGTTGTTGTCGCGTTTCTGGAACGAGTCGGCATTGTTCAGGAAAGTCGAGCGGGGCAAGTCCGTGTGGCGGCCGTCGGGCAAGGTCGGCAAGCCGACGAACACGCCGTCGGTGCGGCTGTGCTGGCGCGAAAAACCGATGCCGGCCGTGGTCGACGGCGTCAGGTCCGCCTCCAAAATCGCATACACGGTGCCATTGGTATGGTTGACCACGTCGACAAAGCTGTCGCTGTCGCGCCAGCTGGCCGCCACTCTGCCGCGCAGGCTGCCCGAGTCATTCAGGGCATTGCTGGCATCGACCGTCAATTGCCGGTCCTTCCAGCTGCCCAGGTGGGCGGACGCGTTCAACAGGGGCGTGGCCGCGGGGCGCTTGCGTATCATGTTGATGCTGCCCGACGGCGCGCCCGCCCCTTCCATCAACCCGGTGGCGCCGCGCACCACTTCCACGCGGTCGTACATCAGCATGTCGGCCGAAACGTTGCGCTCATTGAAACCCGTCACATCGAGCGGCAAGCCATCGACATTCACGTGGCTCAAGGCAAAACCGCGCGCAAAATACGTGGTTTCCTGGTCGGATACGCCCTGCGTCTTGCCATACAGGCCGGGCGTGGCGCGCGCCACATCCTGCAAGGTGGTCAGATCGAAATCTTCCATTTGCTGGCGCGACATCACGCTGACCGTTTGCGGCGTGTGGCGCTGCGACAGATTCAGCCCCGTGGCCGTCGACAGACTCCTCGACGTGTATAGCCCCGTGCCTTCCGTGGCGCGGTCCGCCTCGGCACTGACGATCACGGCGGGCATGCTGTCGAGGCCGCCATCGGCCGTACTGATATTGATTTTACGCAACAAGTAATTGCCATTGCCGTTTTCAAGCACTTCGAGGCCGCTGCCCTGCAGCAGTTTTTGCAAACCGGCCGCGACGCCATGGCGGCCCTGCAAGCCCGGCGTCGCCAGGCCGTCCAGCGCCACGCCCTGCGTGGACAGGTTGACGCCGGCGGCGATGGCAAACGAGGCCAGCGCATCGCGCAGGCTGCCGGCGGGAATACTGTAATCGCGCAAGTTGGCGGCCGGGCGGGACTCGGCCGCCAGCGCCATGTGCGGCAAACCGGCGCCGGCCGCGCCCACGGCGAGGAACAGGACCAGCGCGGCGCGCACGGCGCCGGTGGTGGGATGGAGCGTCATGCGTGCTGTTGTCAAGCTGCGGTACTGCAAAGCCATGTGGACCCTTTCGATGGTTCGGATTGTTCGTTCTCTACCTTGTATGACGAAGCAATCCGAAAAAAGGGACAGGCAAGAAGTAAATTGGAGCACGTCGGCTTACGCCCTGCGGGCTAAGCCGACCTACCATACCCGACAGGCGTAGGTCGGCTTAGCGTGGCAAGGCCATGCGTAAGCCGACAATCTCAAGCCGCCTCGACACTGATCCAGTAGCGCGTGCGGTGCGCCAGCCGGATCGGCAAGGAATGTTGCAGCAAGAGCAGGATGTTGTCCGGGTCGTTCAGCTGGAAAATGCCGTCCACGGGCATGGCTGCGAGCGCCGGATCGCAGCGCAGCACGCCGTAGCGATAGCGCGCCACCTGGGCCAGCACCTCGCCCAGCGGCATGCGCTCGGCGATCAGCACACCCTGCAGCCAGCCGGCAGCATGCGGCGTCAGCGGCGACAAGGAGGAAACGGCACGATCATCGAAACTGCCCTGCCGGCCCGCATTGACCCGGCGCAAGGCGTCGGGCGCTTGCGCCGGCAGGATCTCGACGGCCCCCTCGCTCACACTGACCTGCGTGCGCGGCGCCAGCACGCTGCCGCCCTGGCGCACGCTGAAGCGCGTACCCAGCGCGCGCACGCTGCCATTGCTGCTGCGCACGAGGAAAGGGCGTGCGGGCACGGCCCCGTCGTGCGCCGTGGCGACGTGGAGCTCGCCCGCATGCAAGACCACCAGCCGCGCCGCGCCGTCAAAGCGCACGTCGATGGCCGTGTCCGTATTGAGCACCAGTTGCGTGCCATCCGGCAATGTCATGTGGCGGATTTCGCCCCTGGCCGTGCGGATAGTGGCGCGCCATGCTTGCCAGGGCGCCGACTGGCTGGCCAGCCACAGCGCCGGCCCGGCCGCGATCAGCCCCGCCAGGCCGTAGAGCACGGCACGCCGCTGCGGCGACTTCGGCGCCGCCTCCGCCGTCTGGCGCAGCGCGGACGGCACGCTGGCCAGGGTGCCGCACACCAGCTCGGCCCGCTGCCAGGCCGCTGCATGCGCGGGATCGCTGGCGCGCCAGGCCTGGAACGCTTGCTGCTCATCTGGAGTCAAGGCGCCGCCGTGCAGGCGCACCAGCCATTGCGCCGCCGCGCGGGCGGCGCGTGGGTCGATCGCGGCGTTCACAGGATCAGGAGGATGCAGCGCTCGAACGCCTGCACCATGTAGCGCTTGATGCTGCGCTCGCTCACGGCCAGGCGCCGGGCGATTTCCCCGTACGCAAGGCCGTCCACGTGGGCCAGCAAAAAAGCGCTGCGCACCAGCGGCGGCAAACCGTCGAGCATGGCATCGATGCGCTGCAAGGCCTCCAGTACCAGCAAGCGCTCTTCAGGAGACTGCATCAGCAGATCGGGCTGCTGCGCCAGGGTTTCCAGCCACGCCTGCTCCAGCGACAGGCGCCGGTAATGGTCGATCAGCAGGCGCTGCGCCACGGTGGTGAGATAGGCGCGCGGTTCGCGCAGGCTCTGCCGGCCCTCGGGCGGCGCCGTCAGCAGGCGCACGAAGGTGTCCTGCGCCAAATCGGCCGCATGGTCGGCGCACCGCAGCTTGGCGCGCAGCCAGCGCATCAGCCAGCCGTGGTGGCTGCTGTAGATGCCTGCTATCGACTCGCTGGACTGCGCAGTATTCACTAGGGGACTCCGATGCGCGCAAGGCAAGGCGCGACTAATTGATAATAATTCTCACTATCACAAATCCTTGCCTCCGGCGTCAATGCCGGTGCCTGCCTATCGCTGGAAACCGTTGTTTCAGCGCGGTTGCCAGCGCTTATCGGTTGATATACAAGCTCTTCATCACCATGCCGCCACGCATTTTCTTCGCGCCCGGCGCCAGCCCTGCCGGGCAAGCACCGAGGAATACGCCCGCCAATTCCGTGCGCTGCACCTCGGTCTTGCCGTTCAGTTCGATGGTGGTGTCGGCGGTCAGGGTGTACGCCTTGGCCAGGTCGCCCTTGAAACTGCCGGCCAGCCTGGCGCCTGGACAGCTGGACTGGAAAGTGTAGCTGTCGCCCTGGCGGCTTTGCGACGCGATCTGGCATTCGTGTTCGAAATCGCTCCACAAGTCGTCGTCGATCAGACGGTCGCGTTGCTGATCAACGCAGATTTCCCAGGAAAACGGCGAGGTGGCGGGCGTCACTTTCCACAGCCCCGTGGCGCGCTGCAAACGCTGCACCGGTTCCGCGGCCGAGACGGACGCGGCGGCGCAAAAAATACTCATCAGGAACAAGGTCGCGCTGCGTTTCATGGGCATTCCTTTTAGCTAAAAGTTTAAATATAGCAAAGAAGAACGCGCGCAGGCCGCACGCTTAGCCGTGTATCCCGGGCCTGGCGGCCAGCACGAAGGGAATGGCTAACGGCCCCAGGAGCACCACCATGATGGCCCTGACAGACGTTGTTTTCAAGGAGCGGCGTTTGGCAATGAAGAGGCAGGCGAAAGCCGACAGCGACCAGATCAAGGCAGGCAGGTATTCGGTCATCATGCACTCCAGATGCGCCTTGGCAGGCAGGAAAACCATGCTGACACGGAAATGCGGCCACCGCAATGGCAGATTGGGCGTCTGCCATTGCGCCTGGCGGCCAGCAATACGGTCAGTGCTGGCCGATCTTCATGATTTTCAGCGCATTCGTGCCGCCCACCTTGCCCATCGGCTCGCCCCAGGTCAGTACGACCGTGTCGCCCTTGGTCACGACCTTATGTTCCAGCAGCAAATCTTCCGCCTGCTGCAAGACCTTGTCGCGGTCCGTGCCGGACGTCAATTCCAGGGTGCTGACGTTGCGGTACAGGGCCAGCTTGCGGCGCGTGCCTACGCTCGGCGTCAGCGCGACGATGGGGATGTCGATGTTGCAACGGCTCATCCACAGGGCCGTGGAACCCGATTCCGTCAGGGTGGCGATGGCTTTCACGCGCAGGTGGTGGGCCGTAAACAGGGCGCCGTAGGCGATCGACTGGTCGATGCGCGAGAACGTGGCGTTGAGGAAATCGGCGTCCAGCTTGCAGGTATCCCATTTTTCCGCGTCCAGGCAGATGGCGGCCATCGCTTCCACCGTCTCGATCGGGTAGCGGCCCGAGGCCGTTTCCGCCGACGTCATGACGGCGTCCGTGCCATCGAGCACGGCATTGGCAACGTCGGACACTTCCGCGCGCGTCGGCACGGCGTTGACGATCATCGATTCCATCATCTGCGTGGCCGTGATCGCCAGCTTGTTCGACGCGCGCGCCATCTTGATCATGCGCTTTTGCAAGGCCGGCACGGCCGCATTGCCCACCTCGACCGCCAGGTCGCCGCGCGCCACCATGATGCCGTCGGAGGCGTCGAGAATCTCTTGCAGCGCCGGAATGGCTTCCGCCCGCTCGATCTTGGCGATCATCATCGGCTTGTGATCCCACGCTTCGCCGGCGATATTGGCCAGCTGGCGCGCCATCACCATGTCCGTGGCGTTTTTCGGGAACGACACGGCCACGTAATCGGCCTGGAAACTCATCGCCGTCTTGACGTCTTCCATGTCTTTCGCCGTCAGGGCCGGCGCGGACAGGCCGCCGCCCTGGCGGTTGATGCCCTTGTTGTTCGACAACTCGCCGCCGATTTTCACGGTCGTGTGGATTTCGCTGCCGACGACCTTGTCGACCGTCAGCACGATCAGGCCATCGTTCAGCAACAACACGTCAGCCGTGCGCAAGTCGCGCGGCAATTCCTTGTAGTCGAGGCCGCAGCGTTCCAGGTTGCCCAGCTCGCCCTTTTCGCCCCATTTCGCGTCGAGGATGAACTTCATGCCGTTTTCCAGGAAAATCTTGCCTTCTTCAAACTTGCCGACGCGAATCTTCGGGCCTTGCAAGTCGGCCATGATGGCCACTTCGCGGCCGCACAGGGCTGCCGCTTCGCGCACCATGCGGGCGCGGTCGATATGGTCTTGCGCCTTGCCATGCGAAAAGTTCAGGCGCACGACGTCGACGCCGGCCTTGAACATGCGGACCAGGGTATCGATATCGTTCGAAGCGGGGCCGATGGTGGAAACGATCTTGGTGGCGCGTTGCTGTACTTGCATGGTCATGGTGTGCTGCTTTCTATAATGAGTTGCTACAAGAGCCAGCCTTGTGGGCCGGCCGTCCTGGTGCGCTGGATCAGCGGTGGTTCTTGTTACTTGGCCGCCATCAGGGCGACCGTCGTGTCGAGCATGCGGTTCGAGAAGCCCCACTCGTTGTCGTACCACGACGACACCTTCACGAGGCGACCCGAGACCTTGGTCAGGGTCGAATCGAAGTTCGACGACGCGGGGTTGTGATTGAAGTCGATGGAAACGAGCGGTTCCGTCTGGTACGTCAAAATGCCCTTCAGCGCCCCTTCCGACGCCGCTTTCAGCAGAGCATTGACTTCATCGACCGTCGTGTCGCGCTTGGCGATGAAGGACAGGTCAACCAGCGAGACGTTAATCGTCGGCACGCGGATGGCGAAACCGTCCAGCTTGCCGTTCAATTCAGGCAAGACCAGGCCGACGGCGGCCGCCGCACCCGTCTTGGTGGGGATCATCGAATGCGTGGCCGAGCGGGCGCGGCGCAAGTCTTCGTGCATCACGTCGGACAGTACCTGGTCGTTCGTGTAGGCGTGCACGGTGGTCATCAGGCCTGATTCGATGCCGATGGCGTCGTTGAGCGGTTTGACCAGTGGCGCGAGGCAATTCGTCGTGCACGAGGCATTCGAGATGACCGTGTCCGAAGCTTTCAGCACGTGCTGGTTGACGCCGAACACGATGGTGGCGTCCACGTCCTTGCCGCCCGGCGCGGAAATGATGACTTTTTTCGCGCCGCCCTTCAGGTGGGCCGAGGCTTTTTCCTTGGTGGTGAAGAAACCCGTGCATTCGAGCACCACGTCGACACCGAGTTCGCCCCACGGAATCAGGGCCGGGTCGCGCTGCGCGAAGACGCGGATGCGGTCTCCATTGACGAGCATGTTCTCGCCATCGATAGTGACGACGCCGGGAAACTTGCCGTGCACCGTGTCGTAGCGCGTCAAATGCGCATTCGACTTCGCGTCGCCCAGGTCATTGATGGCGACGATCTCGATATCTTGCTGCTTGCCGCCTTCATAAAACGCGCGCAAGACATTGCGGCCGATGCGGCCATAGCCATTGATGGCAACTTTGATGGTCATGCTGTCTCCTTGTTGTTTTGCTTAGAACCAACCCAGGTGCAAAATCCGGGGTCAGACCTTAAGGTCCGATCCCAGCATTTGCCGTTGGGTTAAAAAGAATCAACCACTATTCCTCAAACCTGCCGCGATGCCATTGATCGACAAATGAATGCCCGTGCGCGCCGCCGCATCCTGCTTGCCTTCGCGGAAACGTTTCAACAGCTCCACCTGCACGTGGTTGAGCGGGTCGATATACGGGAAACGGTTGCGTATCGAGCGCTGCATCAGCGGATTGGCTTGCTGCAACTCTTCCTGGCCCGTGATCAGTTTCAAGGCGTCCAAGGTGGCCGCGTATTCGGCGCGGATGCGTGTAAAGATGGCCTCGCGCAAGGCCTTGTCCTTGACCAGTTCCGCATACTTGCCGGCGATGGCGATGTCGCTCTTGGCCAGCACCATATCCATGTTCGACAGCAAGGACGTGAAGAAGGGCCAATCCGTGTACATGCCGCGCAGCACGTCGGCGCCATCGGCCGGATGGGCGGCCAGGTAGGCTTGCACGGCGGAACCGAAACCGAACCAGCCCGGCAGCATCAAGCGGCATTGGGCCCAGCTCAAGACCCAGGGAATGGCGCGCAAATCCTCGATCGAGGTCGATTTCTTGCGCGAGGCGGGACGGCTGCCGATGTTCAGCGCGGCAATTTCCGCGATCACCGTCGATTCCCAGAAATACTGTTCGAAGCCGTCCGTGCCGTACACCAGGTCGCGGTAGGCGTTCAGGGCCGTGCCGGACAGCTCTTCCATGGCGGCCAGGTGGCCCGCGCCGGCCGAGGCCTTCGGCTGCAGCTGCGCCTGCGGCAGCAGGGTCGACTGGATGGTGGCGGCCACCAGCACTTCCAGGTTGCGGCGCCCTACTTCCGGGTTCGCATACTTGGCCGTGATGACTTCGCCCTGCTCCGTCAGGCGGATCTGTCCCTGCACGGCGCCAGCCGGCTGGGCCAGGATGGCTTCATAGCTGGGGCCGCCACCACGTCCCACGGAACCGCCGCGGCCGTGGAACAAGCGCAGCTTGATCTGATATTCCTTAAACACCGTCACCAGCTCGATCTCGGCCTTGTAGAGTTCCCAGCCGGAGGTCAAGAAGCCACCGTCCTTGTTGCTGTCCGAATAGCCGAGCATGACTTCCTGCTGGTCCGCGCGCGACGCCAGCAAACCCCGGTAGAACGGCAAGCCGAAGGCGCGCGCCATGATGGCGGGGCCGGCGCGCAAGTCGTCGATCGTTTCGAACAGGGGAATGATGTTGACATCCACTTCGCGGCTGTCCTGGCGCAGCAAGCCCACTTCTTTCAGCAGCAGCGCCACTTCCAGCAAGTCCGAGACGCTGGCCGCCTTCGAGATGATGCAGTTCGGCACCGATTCACGGCCATATTTGACGTGGGCCTCGCGCACGGCGCGGAAGATGTCGAGTTCGGACGTCGTTTCCTCGGAGTACTGCGCATACGGCGACGCCAGCAGGCGTGGCGATTCCAGTTCGGCCAGCAGCAAGCTGATGCGCTGCTCTTCATCGAGGTCCAGGTAGGCCAGGCCCGGCTGGGCGCCCGCGAACAGTTCGCCCACGACGCGCTCGTGCACGTCGGAGTTCTGGCGCAAGTCCAGCGGCGCCAGCGAAAAGCCGAAGACCTTGACGGCGCGGCGCAGCTGGCGCAGCCGGCCCCGCGCCAGCGCGCGCAAGCCATTGCTGACGAGCGAATGCTGGACCACGTCCAGGTCGGCCAGCAGCTCAAACGCCGCCGCGTAGGGCTGTACGCCGTCCGCTTGCTTACCCTTGCCAGATAGCACCACGCGCGTGGCCTCCAGGCGCGCATGGATGCCGTGCAGGGCGCGGCGGTACGGTTCATCGACGCGGTGCGGCGACGCATCGGCCGAGCGTTCGGCCAGCGCGCGCAGCGGCTCGCTGCAGGCGTTCAGGATTTGCGCCAAGGACAGTTGCGAAGCGAGCTTGCGCAATTCACCGAGGTAGAAATCGAGCACCTTGTCGGCCTGCGTTTGCAGGGTGCTGCGCAGGATGTCGGCCGTGACAAACGGGTTGCCGTCGCGGTCGCCGCCTATCCAGCTGCCGACCTTCATGAAATTGGGCAATTCCGCATCTTCCCAGCGGGCATCGCGCTGGGCCAGCATGGTTTCCAGCGAGGAATACAATTTCGGCAATTCGCGCA
Organism: Janthinobacterium sp. PAMC25594; assembly: GCF_019443505.1. NCBI lineage: Bacteria > Pseudomonadati > Pseudomonadota > Betaproteobacteria > Burkholderiales > Oxalobacteraceae > Janthinobacterium > Janthinobacterium sp. PAMC25594. Next base: position 250,644 of record NZ_CP080377.1, on the reverse strand, counting down.
AGATCGTGTGGTCGTAGAACGACAGGCCATTGGCCACTTCATCCATGACGGACAGCTTGCTGGTGCGCAACAAACGCGTCTGCCACAGGGTGACGATGCCACGTCCCAGCGCTTCTTCGTTTTGCTCCGCCTCTTCCGGCGTCATTTGCACGCGGTCGCGCTCGCTCAACAGGCGGGCGATGGCCATCTGGCAATTCTGAATGCTCTTGCGCTGCACTTCCGTCGGATGCGCCGTGAACACGGGGCTGACGAAGGCATCTTCAAAGAAGGTTTCCAGCGCATCGGCCTTGCCCGCGTCAAACACGTTGCCGACGGCATGGCTGAGGCTACCCTGGCGCGGCGGCGAACCGGCGATCAGATGGGCACGCGTGCGGCGGATGTGGTGTTGATCTTCCGCAATGTTGGCCAGCAGCGAGAAATAGCTGAAAGCGCGCGTCAATTGCGTGGTTTCTTCCTGCGACAGCGCTTGCAGCGCGTCCGACAGCTGCGCGCGCGCCGCTTCGTCATTGTCGCGGCGGAAACGGATGGCCAGCTGGCGCACATGCTCGATGCGCTCGAAGGCGGGGTCGCCCAGGTGGTTGCGGATGGCGTCGCCCAGCAGACGGCCCAGCTGGCGGATATCGCTGCTCAGCAGCTCGTCTTTCACTTCATTCATTTGCATGGTATTCATTTCCTGGGGCGGCCACGGCGGCACCGCACAGATTGCGTAGTACGCGCTTCCCGACCCGGGAAACGCCCATCATCCATTTTGTAGTAAATTTACCTTACTGTCTCACCATCCTCTTGATTTTCATCAATAAAATCCACGTCAAAAGGGCCATTAAGGGCTTGCGCGCTGTTTAGCAGGGCAACAATATGAAAATTTACTACGCATTTAAGCGAAAGGCAACCAAATTTGTCTTTCCAGGCTGAAAAGTGACGGCGCAAGTCACATGGCTGTGGCGATGGCCAGGCACTCTCCTGTATGCTGGCGGCTTGAAACAAGGATGTAATCCACATCTTTATAAGTGAACCCCATGCGACTGACTGCCTATACCGACTACACCCTGCGCACCCTGATGTATCTGGGCGTGCACCGCGACCGGCTCGTGACCATCCAGGACATCGCCGACCTGCATGCGATTTCCAAGAATCACCTGATGAAGGTGGTGCACCAGCTGGGCCTGTCAGGCATCGTGGAAACGGTGCGTGGGAGGAATGGCGGCCTGCGTCTGGCGCGCGACCCGGCCGAGATCAATATCGGCACGGTGGTGCGCGAGACGGAAAACGATTTTTTCATGGCGGAATGTTTTAACAAGGAAAACAATACCTGCCCGCTGACGCCCGATTGCCTGCTGAAAGCCAAGCTGGGCCAGGCCACGGCCGCCTTCCTGGCCGTGCTCGACACGGTGACCCTGACATCGATACTCGAAGCGACGCCGGGCGCGCCGGCGCTGGCGGCGGGCGTGATTCCGCTGCGCGTGGCGAAGTAAGCGCGCGCCAAAAACAACAATGCCCGGCAAGCCGGGCATTGTTTCCTTCAGTAACTAACTACACCATCAATGCGCGCTGGCACCGGAGGCGCCGATGCCTGTCTCCGAACGCATTTGCTGCGCTTCGTAGCCGGCGCGGTCGATGCGTGCGCGGGGGCTCTTGTCGAGCACCGAGAACAGCCAGATGCCGACAAAGCCTGCCGTCATCGAGAACAGCGCCGGCGAGGCATACGGGAACAGCGCCGCCGGATGACCGAGCACGTCGACCCACACGGACTTCGACACCACCGTCAGCGCGACGGCCGTGGTCAAGCCCAGGAAGCCGCCGATGGTGGCGCCCCGCGTGGTGCAGTCTTTCCACAGCACCGACATGAACAGCACGGGGAAGTTGGCAGAAGCGGCAATCGCGAAAGCCAGCGAGACCATGAAAGCGATGTTCTGCTTTTCAAACGCGATGCCCAGCACCACGGCGATGATGCCCAGGATGATGGTGGTCACGCGCGACACTTTCAATTCGTTCGCGCCCGTGGCCTTGCCCTTCTTGATGACGGTGGCATACAGATCGTGCGACACGGCCGACGCGCCCGACAGGGTCAAACCGGCCACGACGGCCAGGATGGTGGCAAACGCGACCGCCGACATGAAGCCGAGGAAGACATTGCCGCCCACAGCCTTGGCCAGATGCACGGCCGCCATGTTGTTACCGCCCAGCAGCTTGCCGGCAGCATCCTTGAACTCGGGATTGGTGCTCACCAGCACGATGGCGCCAAAACCGATGATGAAGGTCAGGATGTAGAAGTAGGCGATCCAGGTGGTGGCCCAGAACACGGATTTGCGCGCTTCCTTGGCGCTCGGCACCGTGAAGAAACGCATCAGGATGTGCGGCAAGCCGGCCGTACCGAACATCAGCGCCATGCCGAAGGAGATGGCCGAGATCGGGTCCTTGATGAAGGAACCGGGGCCCATGATGGCTTCCTTGGCGGCGTGCACGTCCACCGACTTGGCGAACAGCGCTTCCGGGCTGAAGTTAAATTGCGCCAGCACGGCAACGGCCATGAAGGTGGCGCCGCCCAGCAGCATGACGGCCTTGATGATCTGCACCCAGGTGGTGGCCGTCATGCCGCCAAACAGCACGTAAATCATCATCAATGTGCCAACCAGGACGACGGCGATCCAGTACTCCAGGCCGAACAGCAGCTTGATCAGCTGGCCCGCGCCCACCATCTGCGCGATCAGGTAAAAGGCCACCACGACGAGGGTGCCGGAAGCCGAGAAAATGCGGATCGGCGCCTGCTTGAAGCGGTAGGCGGCCACATCGGCAAAGGTGTAGCGGCCCAGGTTGCGCAAGCGCTCGGCCATCAGGAAGGTGATGATGGGCCAGCCGACGAGAAAACCGATGGCATAGATCAGGCCGTCATAGCCGTTGAGGAAGACGGCGGCGGAAATGCCGAGGAAAGATGCCGCCGACATATAGTCGCCCGCGATGGCCAGGCCATTCTGGAAGCCCGTGATGCCGCCGCCGGCCGTGTAGAAATCGGAGGCCGACTTGGTCTTCTTGGCCGCCCATTTGGTGACGAACAGGGTGAAGATGACGAAGACGGCGAACATGGTGATCGCCGTCCAGTTGGTGGGTTGCTTGACTGCCTGGCCCAGGTCGGCGCCGGCCGCCAGCACGCTGTTGCTGGCGCTCGCCAGCAAGGTCAGGGCTGCCAGGCAGGAAAATGTGCGTTGCATCGATGGGGCGCGGTTCATGCTTGCACCCGTGCCTGGATGGCGCTGGTCAGGTCGTCGAATTGCTTGTTGGCGCGGCGCACATAAATGCCGGTGATCACCACGGTAAACACGATGACGAACAGGCCGATCGGCATGCCCCAGGTCATCACGCCGGTGCCCGTTTTAGTGGCAAGGAATTCCTTGTCGAAGGCGATCAGCAGGATGTAGCCGTAATACACCAGCATCATCAGGCCCGTCAGCGCCCAGCCGAAGCGCGAACGCACCCTGACCAGCCGATGATAATTGGGATCACTCTTGAGTTTTTGTACCAGATCGTCATGCATGGTGTTGCCTCCTGTTATGTAAAAGCCTGCTCTTTTGTGCGAGCTTGGATTCACAGTACAGCGCGAGGCTTACCCGCCCCTTACGGCAACGGTTTTTTCTCGCAGAAGCAACACAAGTCAGACAAGGTCAGTTCAGCGCGGCGGCCGGTCCGAAGAATTCATGGTGCGTCTGCCGTTCCGGCACGCCCAGTTCGCGCAGGTATTGCTTGACGGCCCGCATGAATGGCTGCGGCCCCAGGAAGTAGGCGTCGACGTCGCGCGAGGCTGGCAGCCAGTCATTGAGCTGCTCTTTATTCAGCAGGCCGACGGCGTCCGGCGCATCTTGCGCGCCGCCATGTTCCGCGTAGCAGTAATAGCGTTTCAATTGTGGGTGCCGCGCGGCCAGTTCATCGATCTGCGCGCGGAACGCATGCACGCCCTGGTTGCGCGCCGCGTGGATGAAATGCACGGGACGCTTGCCGCGCAGGGCCGCCGTCAGCATGGCCAGGGTCGGCGTGATGCCCACACCGCCGCTGATCAGCACCAGCGGCTTGTCGCCCTCCGTCAGCACGAAGTCGCCCGATGGCGGCGTCAGCTGCACGGTGTCGCCCGCCTGCACGTGGTCGTGGAAGAAATTCGACACCTTGCCGCCCTCTTCGCGCTTGACGCTGATGCGGTAGGTCTGGCCATTGCTGGCGGCCGACAACGAGTACTGGCGGCGCATGGGCACGCCATCGACCGTGGCCAGCACGCCGATATACTGGCCTGGCGCAAAGTCGAGCACGGGCTGGCCATCGGCGGGCGCCATCAGGAAGGAGGTGATCTCGCCGCTTTCCACGACCTTGCTTTGCACCAGAAAATCGCGCGCGCCGCTCCAGCCGCCCGGTGCGGCCGCCTGCGCCTTGTAGATGCGCCCTTCTTCGCCGGCCAGGATGTCGGCCAGCTGGCCGTAGGCCGCGCCCCAGGCATCGATGACGGCGTCGCTGGCGACTTCTTCGCCCAGCACTTCGCGGATCGCTTGCAGCAGGCTGGCGCCCACCAGCGGATAGTGCTCGGCGCGGATCTGCAAGGCCACGTGCTTGTTGACGATGGTGGCCACCAGGTCGCCCAGCGCTGCCAGCTGATCGATGTGCTTGGCGTACATCAGCACGCCATTCGCCAACGCGCGCTGCTGGTCGCCGCTGTGCTGGTGCGCCTGGTTAAAGTACGGCAGCACTTCGGGATGGTCGCGGAACAGATTTTTGTAGAAGTGGCGCGTCAGCGCTTCGCCGCCCTGTTCGAGGATGGGGACGGTGGCCGTGATGATGGCGCGTTGTTCTTGGGTCAGCATGTAAAACTCCTGTGTGTATTAGTAAGCGGTCTCAAGCCAGCGTTTCAACGGCTGGATACAGCTCGTGGTCTTCGCGCCGCATGCGCTGGAACAGCGCGTGCAGCACGGTATTGGCTTCGCTGCGGAAGGCATCCGGCTCGGCCGCCAGGCGCACGGGCGTATTCCAGCGGCCGGCAAAATCGAGGTAGGCGCCGGCGATGCCGTGCATCTCGTTTTCGTACTGGCGGCCCAGCTGGGCCACCTTGGCCACGCCGCACGCCTGCGCGGCCGGATACAGGTAGCGCTGCTCGACGGCCAGGTGCAGCTTGATCAAGCCGCTCATGGCGATGATCTGTTCGGCAATGGCCTGCGCCTGCGCGGCGACACCGCCGCGCGCCAGCCGGCGCAAGTCATCGATGGAGGCCAGGATGGCCAGGTGCTGCTGTTTGAATTTGTCGATATTCATGGCGTGTTTCTCTTGTTGAGTGCTGCCAGTGTAGCGGAATCCGCTTAAACATGCAAATTACATGCATCTTTAATGGTGCCAGTGTTTCCCATAGAAATGTATATCGACATGCGCCACTATGTGCGGCACAGAACACAGGCTAAAGCCACGTCTGCCTATAATTTATTCATCACAGCGCGTGCCCGTTTGCGGCCGTGCCGCACCCTCCACTCCAGCCAAGGATGAGCATGAATATCAAGACGGACACGGGCCAGGCGCAGCAACTGGCGGCCATTATCAACGAGCACCACACGGAACTGCTGGACGGCTGGATGGCCGGCCTGATCGCCCGCCTGGTGCGGCGCGACAAGATCGCCGAAAACGAGCTGCGCCAGCAGGCAGCGCAATTGCTGCCGCTGCTGGCGGGCGCGCTGGCAAGCGGCGACTCGTTCGACATCGAAGGCGGCGCCTGGGACGATACGCGCCAGCTGATCGCTGAAATATCACAGACGCGCGTGCGCCAGGGCTATTCGCCGATCGACACGGCCAGCTTCATGTTTTCCCTCAAGGAGCCCCTGTTCGCCTACCTGCGCAAGCAAATCACGGCGCAGCCGGAGCAGTTGGGCGACGCCATCGTCAGCACCAGCAAATTGTTCGACGAACTGGGCCTGCTGACCATCGCCATCTACCAGAAGGCGCGCGAACAGGTGATCTTGCGCCAGCAGCAGGAATTGCTGGAACTGTCCACGCCCGTGGTGCAGCTGTGGCAAAACGTGCTGGCCCTGCCCCTGATCGGCACCCTCGACAGCGCCCGCACGCAGGTGGTGATGGAAAGCCTGCTGCAAAAGATCGTCGACACGGGCGCCCTGATCGCCATCATCGACATCACGGGCGTGCCCACCGTCGACACGCTGGTGGCGCAGCACCTGCTGAAAACCATCGCCGCCGCGCGCCTGATGGGCGCCGACTGCATCATCAGCGGCATCCGCCCGCAGATCGCGCAAACCATCGTGCACCTGGGCGTCAACCTGGAAGACGTGATGACCAAGGCCACCCTGGCCGACGCCTTCGTCGTGGCCCTGAAACGCACGGGTTCCAGCATCACCTGCCAGCAGCAACAACACTGAGGCGCCTATGGAAAGAATCCCCATTTTACGCATGGGCCGGCTGTTGCTGGTGACGATCCAGGTGGACATGCACGACCGCCTGGCGATGACCCTGCAGGACGACCTGAGCACGCGCATCGTGACGGACCGCGCCACCGGCGTGCTGATCGACATTTCCGCGCTCGACATCGTCGATTCCTTCATCGGCCGCATGATCAGCAACACGGCGGCGATGGCGAAAATCCTCGACGCACGCACGGTGGTCGTCGGCATGCAGCCGGCCGTCGCCATCACCCTGGTGGAACTGGGGCTGACCCTGGAAGGCGTGAGCACGGCGCTCAACGTGGAACGGGGCATCAAGCTGCTCGAATGGGGCGGCGCATGACGGGGGCGCCGTGCTAGGCGCGCAGGCACAGGAGCGGGCGCAGGCCGCCGTGCGGCAAATGCAGCAGATCCTGCCCCTGCACAGCGACGAAGACGTCGTGCGGCTGCGCAAGCAGGTGCGCGACAGCATGGTCGCCATGGGGTTTGGCCTGATCGAACAGACCAAGATCATCACGGCGGCCAGCGAACTGGCGCGCAACACGCTGCGCTACGGCGGTGGCGGCGCAGCGCGCATCGCGCGCGTCAGCGATGGCGCGCGCCAGGGCCTGGAACTGCGCTTTGTCGACGCGGGACCGGGCATCGACGATATTGCCCTGGCGCTGACCGATGGCTATACCAGCGGCGGCGGGCTGGGACTGGGGCTGGGCGGCGCCAAGCGCCTGGCCGACGCCTTTCACATCGACACGGCGCCCGGCGCGGGCACCACCGTCACCATCGCGAAATGGAAGCTGTTTTGAACCACCAGGAACCACAGCCTGACATGCTCAGGCAAAGAAGTTTTTCCATCGGCGAACCGAGCGAGATCGCCGCGGCCCGCCGCGCCGGCAACGAACTGGCACGCCGCATCGGTTTCGACGACGTGCGCACGGGCCAGCTGGCCATCATCATCAGCGAAGCGGCCACCAATATCGTCAAGCACGCGCAGCGCGGCGAAATCCTGCTGCGCAAGGTGCTGCGCGGCGGCACCAGCGGCATCGAAGTGCTGGCCATCGACAACGGTCCCGGCATGGCGAATGTGCGCCAGCACATGCAGGACGGCCATTCCACCACCGGCACCTACGGCGTGGGACTGGGCGCGATACGCCGTCTGAGCCAGGAATTCGACCTGTACACGGCGCCCGGCAAGGGCACGCTGCTGATGGCGGTGCTGTGGGGGCCGAACGCCAGCAGCGCCATTCCCGCCCATCCGAACTGGCGCATCGGCGCCGTGTGCCTGCCGCTGGCGTCGGAGCAGGTGTGCGGCGACGCCTGGAACGTCGTGTGCGAAGGCCATGAACTGAGCTTGCTGGTGGCCGATGGCCTGGGCCACGGCCCGCTGGCGGCCCGGGCGTCGGAAACGGCCAGCGCGCTGCTGGAACACGATACGCCCGGCTTGCCGCCCCTGCCCGCCCCCTTCATCGAACTGGCCCACGGCGCCCTGCGCGCCACGCGCGGCGCGGCCCTGGCGGTGGCGCATATCGACAGCGCGCGCCGCGAACTGCGTTATGCGGGCGTGGGCAATATCGCCGCCTGCGCCTTCGACGCGCAGCAGCGCCGGCATCTGCTGTCGCATAACGGCATCGTCGGCAGCAATCTGCGCAAGGTGCAGGAATTCTGCTATCCGTGGCAGCCGGGTACGACCTTGATCATGCATAGCGACGGCCTGCACACGCGCTGGGACCTGGAACGGTATCCGGGCCTGGCGCAATGCCACCCCAGCCTCGTCGCCGCCGTGCTGTACCGCGATTTTGCGCGCGGGCGCGACGACGTCACGGTAGTGGTGCTGCGCGAACATGAGGAGCACCGGCATGCCGGTGCGGAAAGGAACGACACGCCATGACACAACGCATATTGACGGCGCATATCGGCAGCGAACTCGATGTGGTGGGCGCACGCCAGCGCGCGCGGCAGATCGCCGCCCTGTGCGGCTTCGGCGTGCAGGACCAGGTGCGCATCGCCACGGCCGTGTCTGAACTGGCGCGCAACGTCTACAACTACGCGGGCAGCGGCAAGATCCACTTCGCCATCGATGGCCAGACGGCGCCGCAGGTGCTCAGCATCCGCATCGAGGACCAGGGCCCCGGCATCGCGCAGCTCGACCAGATACTGGCCGGCACCTACCGCTCGCCCACGGGCATGGGCCTGGGCATCCTGGGCGCGCAGCGCCTGATGGACCGCTGCCACATCCACAGCACGCCCGGCGCCGGCACGCACATCACGCTGCAAAAACTGTTCCCGCGCGACGCACCCCTGCTCGACGGCAGCATGATCGGCGCGCTGTCCGGCAGCCTGCAGGCGCTGCCATCGGATATCACGCTGTCCGAAGTGCAGCAGCAGAACCGCGAGCTGCTCGCCACCCTGGCCGAACTGAAGACGCGCCAGGACGATTTATTGCAGCTGACGCGCGAACTGGAAGACACCAACCGGGGCGTGGTGGCGCTGTTCGCGGAACTCGATGAAAAAGCCGACCACCTGCGCCGCGCCGACCAGATGAAGTCGCGCTTCCTGTCGAACATGAGCCATGAATTCCGCACGCCGCTCAGTTCCATCCGCGCCCTGTCCAAGCTGCTGCTCGACCGCATCGACGGCGAGCTGTCCGAGGAGCAGGAAAAGCAGGTGCTGTTCATCCTGCAAAGCGCCGTCAGCCTGAGCGACCTGGTGAACGACTTGCTGGACCTGGCCAAGATCGAGGCGGGCAAGGTCGACGTGCACGCCAACAGTTTCCAGGTGGCCGACCTGTTCAGCGCCCTGCGCGGCATGCTGCGCCCGCTGCTGGTGTCCGAGTCGCTCACCTTGACCTTCATAGCCCCCGATCCGGCGCTGCAGATACACACGGATGAAGGCAAGCTGTCGCAAATCCTGCGCAATTTCATCTCCAACGCCCTCAAGTTTACGGAAGCGGGCGCCATCGTCGTCAGCGCCACGCCCTTGCCGGAGCAGGACGCCATCCGCTTTTCCGTCTCCGACACGGGCCTGGGCATCGATGCCGAAGACGTGCAGCTGATCTTCGAGGAATTCAGCCAGGTGGAAAACCACCTGCAGCGCAAGGTCAAGGGCACGGGCCTGGGCCTGCCCCTGTGCCGCAACCTGGCCACCCTGCTCAACGGCACGGTGGCTGTGGAAAGCACGCCGGGCCAGGGGTCGCTGTTTTCCGTCGTCCTGCCCGCCAGCTACCATGCGCCCGAAGGCAGCCTGCCGCCGAGCGCGCCGGCCAACGACAATGGCAAGGACCAGCGCATCGGCGTGCTGGTGGTGGAAGACAATCCGCCCATCCGCCTGCTGTATGAAAAATTTTTGGCCGGCAGCGAATTTCGCGTGGTTCCCGCGCGCAGCGTGCGCGAGGCGCAGGAGCGCTGGGTACAGCAGCGCCCCGCCGCCGTCATCCTCGACATCCTGCTGCACGGCGAAACGGCCTGGCACTGGCTGGCCGAGCTGAAAAACGATCCGCTGCGACGCCAGGTGCCCGTCATCGTCGCCACCGAGATCGACGATGTGCGCAAGGGCCTGGCGCTGGGCGCCGACGCCTACTACGTCAAGCCGCTGTCGCGCCAGCAATTGCTGGCGACCCTGCGCGCACTGATCGGCAACCAACATCACCGGCAAGAGCCGGTTCCGCCGCAAGGCACAACCACCTGGGACAATGCGCATGCTACCGGATAACAACAGCGATGCTCTGATCCTCAACGTCGATGACAGCGACGGCGCCCGCTACGCCAAGTCGCGCATCCTCCAACGCGCCGGCTTCAAGGTCATCGAAGCGTCGAATGGCGGCGACGCGCTGCTGCGCGCCCGCCAGGACCGCCCGAATCTGATACTCCTCGACGTCAAGCTGCCCGACATCAACGGCCTGGAAGTGTGCCGCCAGTTGAAGGGCGGCGCCGAAACGAACACCATCCTGGTGCTGCAGACGTCGGCCTCGTGCATCGGCACGGCCGACAAGATCCGCGCCCTCGATGGCGGCGCCGACAATTACCTGGTCGAGCCGATCGAGGCCGATGAACTGATCGCCAACGTCAAGGCGCTGCTGCGCCTGGGCCGGGTTGAGCGCGCGCTGCGCGACGTGGACCGCCGCAAGGATGAATTCCTGGCTACCCTGGCGCACGAACTGCGCAACCCGCTGGGTCCCATCCGCACGGCGCTGGCCCTGCTGTGCAAAATCGACCCCGTCGTGCCGGCCGTGCAGGACAATGCGCGCCGCACCATCGCCCGCCACACGGACCACCTGGTGCGCCTGGTGGACGACCTGCTCGACGTGTCGCGCATTTCACAAGGCAAAATCTCGCTGCAATGGAAAAGCGTGAGCCTGGCCAGCGTCATCCGCAGCGCGCAGGAAACGAGCTCGCACAGCATCGAGGCGCGCGGCCACGCGCTCGACGTGCATCTGTCCAAGGAAGAATTGTGGGTCTGCGGCGACGCCGTGTGTCTGTCGCAGATCGTCGCCAACCTGCTGCTCAACGCGGCCAAGTTCACGGCGCCGGGCGGGCGCATCGCCATTACCGCCGCGCGCGAAGGCGACAACGTACGCATCCGCCTGAGCGACAACGGCATCGGCATCGCCGCCGCCAACATCGACAGCATCTTCGGCCTGTTCGAGCAAAGCGGCCATTCGCCGGACCGGGTGCAGGACGGCCTGGGTATCGGCCTGTCGCTGGTGCGCAACCTGGTGACCTTGCACGGCGGCCAGGTCAGCGTGAGCAGCCCCGGCGTAGGGCTGGGCAGCACCTTCGAGCTCATCCTGCCGCTCGACGCCAACGTGCCCGTGGCCGCCGCGCCAGCGCCGCAGGCGACTGTCGGCGCCAGCCAGCGCATCCTCGTCGTCGACGACAACTGCGACGCGGCCGACACCCTGGCCGAACTGCTGGAAATGTACGGCCACACGGTGCGCACGGCCTACACGGGCGCGCAAGCGACCGAGCGCACGCTGGAATTCAAGCCCTACATTGTCTTTCTCGACATCGGACTGCCCGACATAAGCGGCTACGAGGTGGCCGTCAAACTGCGCCAGTTACCGATCCCGCAGCAATTCCTGCTCGTCGCGCTGACCGGCTATGGCCAGGAACACGACCGCCAGGCGGCCCTGCAGGCCGGGTTCAACGAGCACTTCGCCAAGCCCGTCGATTTCGGCAAGCTGGCCATGCTGGGTCTGCATATCGGCTGATGAGCGGGGTGGCGGCTGCCGGTTGACCAGGCGTCGGCTATAATCGGCGGCCGCCTCACCTCTGGAACCATGACATGACAACTCGCGCGCCGCTGCTGCGCATCACCATGATACTGGGCGCCCTGCACGCCCTGCTGGGCTGGCTGCTGCTGCCTGCGCTCCCCGTCGGCCTGGCCGGCTGGCTGCCGGGCGGCCTGGTCTTGCTGGCGTCGACCATGCTCATGCCGATGACCATCTTTGCGCGCGCCGTCACCAACGATGCGCGCCTGGCCGACCGATTGAGCTGGGCCGGTTCGCTGTGCATGGGCTTTTTTTCCTCGCTGTTCGTGCTCACCATGCTGCGCGAACTGCTGCTGCTGATCCCCGCCACCCGCCCGCATGCCCAGGCCTCGGCCGTGGCCGTGCTGGTTCTGGCGCTGCTGGCCACCGTCGTCGGCTTCATCAACGCCCGCAGGGTGGCGCGCGTGCGCGAAGTCGACGTGCCCATCACCGGCCTGCCGGCCGCCCTGCAGGGCTACACCATCGTGCAACTGAGCGACATCCACGTGGGCGCCACCATCAAGCGCGCCTACGTGGAAGCCATCGTGGCGCGCGCCAACGGCCTGCAGGCGGACCTCATCGCCATCACGGGCGACGTGGTCGACGGCACGGTGGCACAACTGGGCAGCCATACGGCGCCGCTGGGCGAGCTGCGCGCGCGCCATGGCGTATTCCTTGTGACGGGCAACCACGAATACTATTCGGGCGCGACGCCCTGGGTGGTGGAATTTCGCCGCCTGGGCTTGCGCGTGCTGATGAACGAACATGCGGTCCTTGAACACGACGGCGCGCGCCTGGCGCTGGCCGGCGTCACCGATTTCAACGCGGCCGCCTTCGATCCGGCCCAGAAAAGCGACCCGCAAGCGGCCATCGCCGGCGCACCGGCCGATATCCCCCGCATCCTGCTGGCGCACCAGCCGCGCAGCGCGCCCGAGGCCGAAGCGGCCGGCTACGACCTGCAATTGTCGGGCCACACGCACGGCGGCCAGTTCTGGCCCTGGAATCTGTTCGTGCCGCTGCAGCAGCCCTACGTGGCGGGCTTGCACCGGCGCGGCCGCCTGTGGATTTATGTCAGCCGCGGCACCGGGTACTGGGGTCCGCCGAAACGCATCGGCGCGCCGGCGGAGATTACGCGGTTAAGGCTGGTGGCGGCATAGACTTTAGTCGGCCCAGCTGGCCATCCATGCCACGAAACGCGCCACCACGGCCGGTGGATTCAAGCGCGCCATCGCGCCTTCCACTGGCTCGCTGTCGCTGACCTCAAACAGCAGCACGGACTCCTCGCGCTGCGCGTCCGCCCCGAACACGCCTTCGGCGTCGAGCTGCGCCAGCGCCGCGATGCAGGCGTCGAATACGCCGCTGCGGAAGGTGTCGAAATCGACGTCGAACGGCAAGTCGCGGTGCGCTTGCAGCAGCAAGCGGTAGGCGCTGTCGAAATACGCGCCGCCCTCGTCAAACGCCCACTCGGCCGGATTCCACAGCATTTCTTCGCCGTATTCCGACGCGGCCAGCGCTTCGCGGCTATTCGCCATGCAGCCGATGGTCATCGCGCTGTCGTCGCTCACCAGCGCGAAAGCGTCGATATGCTGGTCCGGATGCGCACGGCGCACGCAGTCAACAGCCAGGCGCGCGGCGTGCGCCACCAGGGTTTGCAGCAGCGCGAAATCAAACACGGCCGGATCGATGACGCTCTGGCGCGCCAAGGTATGGCCATCGGCCAGGGCGGCGCGGCAATGGGCAAGGTAGGCGGCGTGCGCTTCGGCTTCGCTGGCGTAATCGTTGCGCGTCTCCTCGCCCCAGGTCATGGCCGCGCCGGCGGCCGTCCACACGGTGCGGCCAAAGACGCGCGCTTCCCGGAAGCGGGCCGCTTGATCGCCGTCAAAGGTGTAAAACAGGCTGTAGTTACTATGCATGGGAATTTTCCATTGCTTAATCGGGCCGTATCTGCGCGGCGAAATCGCGCTGGCGGAACTGCTCCAGCAAAAAATCGACGAAGGCGCGCGTCTTCGCGGGCAGCAGCTTCTTGCTCGCATAGTACACGGACAGGGGGCCGGAATCGGCATGCCAGCCGGGCAGCAAGCGAATCAAGGCGCCGCTGCGCAGGTGGGCCAGCGCGTGCGGCATGGGCAGCAGCGCCACGCCGACGCCCATGACGGCCGCCTGCGCCATCGCATCCGGGTCGTCGAAGATGGCGCGCGGGCGGCATTCGGCCACGCCTTCGCCGCCCTGCCCGTCGCGCAGTATCCAGCTGCGCAATCTGCCGCTGCCGGCCGAGCGGCGCGCCACGCCGTCGAAGTGCGCCAGGTCCGAAGGATGCACGGGCATGCGTTTCCCCTGCATGAAGGCGGGCGACGCCGTGGCGACGACGAGGGCGTGGCCCAGTTCGCGCGCCACCACGCCGGGCGTCAGCTCGATGCCGCCGCCGATGGCGACATCAAACCCTTCGCCGATCAAGTCCACTTGCCGGTTGTCGAAATGGCAGTCGGGGACCACGCCCGGGTAGCGCGTGATGAACTCGCCCAGCAGCGGCACCACGTAGCTGCGCCCGAACGACGGCGCCATGCTGATCTTTAATATGCCGGCTGGCTGGCCACCCTCTTCCGCCACGCCGGCGATCGCCTCGCGCAGGGTGGACAGGGCGCCGCCTATCTGCTGCAGGAAGCGCTCGCCCCCTTCCGTCAGGGTCAGGCGGCGCGTGCTGCGCTGGAACAGCCGCAATCCCAGGCTCGTTTCCAGCCGCGCCACGTTCTTGCTGACGGCGGCCGGCGTCAGCCCCAGGCGGCGCGCGGCCGCGGAAAAACTGCCCAGTTCGGCAGAAAGCACAAACGATTGCAAGTGATTGAGGGCGTCCATGCGCCTATTCTACCCGCTCATTCGATACTTATGGTTGAAAGTGATTGTAGCGATTCATGGCTAGCGCGCTGGCAATACATGACTGATACTGGCTGCATCTTCTCCACCACACAGAAAGCCCATCATGCAAACCCAAGCCACCACCACCTCCCAGCCACTGCTGAACAAGATCGCGTTTGTGACGGGCGGCTCGCGCGGCATCGGCGCGGCCATCGTGCGCCGCCTGGCCAGCCAGGGCGCCACCGTCGTCTTCAGCTATCAAAGCTCGGCCGCCGAAGCGCAGGCGCTGGCGGCCAAGGTGGAGACGGCCGGCGGCAAGGCGCTGGGCGTGCAGGCCGATGCGGCCGACGCCAGCGCCCTGACGGCGGCGATCGACAAGGTGGCGGCGCAGTTTGGCCGCATCGACATCCTCGTCAACAATGCGGGCGTCTTCCTGCCCGGCGCCATCGACGATTTTTCGCTGGCAGACTTCGACAAGACGATTGCCGTCAACGTGCGCGCCGTGTTCGTCGCCATCAAGGCGACCGTGGCGCACATGCAGGCGGGCGGGCGCATCATCAACATCGGCAGCACGAATGCGCACCGCATGCCGTTCGGTGGCGCGGCCGCCTACGCCATGAGCAAATCGGCGCTGATCGGCCTGACGCAAGGCCTGTCGCGCGACCTGGGACCGCGCGGCATCACCATCAACAATGTGGAACCTGGCCCCGTCGCCACCGACATGAACCCGCCGACGGGCGACTTCGCCGACCTGATGCACGGCCTGATGGCCCTGCCCCGCCACGGCACGGCCGATGAAATCGCCGGCATGGTGGCTTACCTGGCCAGCGCGGAAGCGGCGTTCATCACGGGCGCCGGGCTGAAGATCGATGGCGGCTTCGCGGCATAAAAAAAGGGGTCAGACCCTTTGGGTCTGACCCCAGCCTTTGCTTCAGGGTGTGTTGGTAACCTGCCTATGCGCCCTTGCGCCGCCGTCCCCGCCACCACAGCAGCAATGCCAGCAGCACCAGCACGCCGACGATGATGCCCGCGCGGGCCAGGCCGATCAGGTTCGATGGCGCACCGCCGTTGCGCAAGGTCGTCACCTGTTCCGCCGTCACCTTGATGGCGGGATTGCCGTACATCTTCTGCACGTAATTGCCGAGGGTGACGATCTGCTCGTCCGACAGGGTCTGGCGGAAGGCGGGCATCAGATGTCCCGCAGTATGATTACCCTTGCCGTCCTGCCGTTCCACCCCATCGAGGATCGCCATCACCAGGTTATTGCTGTTGCTGCGGCCCGTCACCGAGTTGTGGAACAGGGGCGGCAAGCTGCCGTCGAAACTGCCCTCGCCCCTGGCCTGGTGGCAGCTGGCGCACTGCGCATCGTACAGCTGCGCGCCCGACATCTTGTTCAGGTTTTGCGGCAGCGGCACGCCGCGGATGGCACTCAACTCGTCGCCCGCCTGGCCCCATTGCGTCACCGGTTTCGTGTCCGCCTTGTCGCGGATGGCGGGTACGCTCTTGATGTAGTGCGCGATGGCGTTCAGGTCCGCGTCGCTCAGGTGCTTCAGGCTATGGTCGATGGCTTCGGCCATCGGTCCGGCAGCCTGCCCCCGGTGCGCGGCGCGGCCCGTGCGCAGGTAGCCGACCAGGTCTTGCTGGCTCCAGCTGCCGATGCCGCTGTTGACGTCCGAGGTGATGTTCGGCGCAAACCAGGTACCCAGGTCGGCGCCGCCCAGCTCTTTCGACAACTGCTCGGCCATCAGCGCATTGCGTGGCGTGTGGCAGGTGGTGCAATGGGCCAGTCCTTGCGCCAGGTAGGCGCCGCGGTTCCACTCCATGCTCTTGGCCGCATCGGCCACGAACGGCTTCTTGTCGAGGAAGAGCATATTCCAGCCCGCCATCGACAGGCGGATGTTGAACGGGAACGGCAAGTCCGTCTGTGTTGCCGGCGCCGTGTCCACCGCCGCCACGCCATGCATGAAGTAGGCGTACAGGGCGGCCGTGTCGTCATCCGTCACCTTGGCGTAGGCCGTGTAGGGCATGGCCGGGTACAGGTTGGCGCCGTCGGCCCGCACGCCGTGGCGCACGGCGTCGGAAAACTGCTTGAGCGTGTAGTTGCCGATGCCGTGCGTTGTCGATGGCGTGATGTTGGTGGCGACAATGGCCCCCAACGGCGTGGCCAGGGACAGTCCGCCCGCCATCGGCTTGCCGCCAGGCACGCTATGACAGGCGATGCAGTCGCCCGCCGTCGCCAGGTAGCGGCCACGCTCGATCGCCTGCACGTCGGCGCCGGGGGCGTCCGCCGCCAGCACGGGCAAGGCCAGGGCCAGCAAGGCCGCGCCGGCAGCCATTCTGAAGGTCCCCATCATGATTTTGCTCCCTGTTCGTCGAGGATATGTTTAACGGTGCGCAAGGCCACGGCCAGGCCGTTTTCCGTCGAATTGCAGGTGCCGGACGTGGGCAGCACGCCCGTGCTGCACAGGAACAGGTTGGCGTGGTCAAACGTGCGGCCCCACTGGTCGCACACGGCCTTGGCCGGGTCGGAACCCATCGACAGGGTGCCGCAGATGTGCTGGTTGTTGGCGAACACGCCTTCCTTGCTGTGGCGCAGATTGGTGCCGCCCATCAGCCTGGCGATGTTCTCGAAATCCTGCTTCGAGCGCTCGTGGCCCCGCTTGGTGTACTCGTCGATCGCATAATGCGCCTGCGGCTTGGGGATGCCCATGGCATCCTTCTCGCTGCTGAGGGCAATGCGGTTTTCCGGGTTCGGCAGCACTTCCAGCACGTTTTTCAGGCTCATCTCGCGCGCCGAGCGGAAACGCAACTGCTGTTCGAATTCCGCGCCAAACACGCCCTTGCCGATCAATTCCCTGGTCGCGCCATCGACGCGCGAGATGTTCGTGAAATCCAGGCGGTACGGCGAATGCTGGCTGCGGAAATCGCCGTCGCGCATGGTGTTGATGGAATTGGGGCTTTGCGGGCCCCGGCCCAGCCACAGGTCTTCATCGGCATCGAAGGTGATCGAGGTGCTCGGGTGGTCCATCAGATTGCGGCCCACCATGTCGCTGCTGTTGGCCAGGCCGTTCGGGTATTTGTCCGAAGCGGAAACGAGCAGCAAACGGGGGCTTTCGATGCCGTTGGCGGCCAGGATGAAGGTCTTGGCCGTGACCCGGTGGCTGTTCTTGTCGACGTCGTAGTACAGGGCGGCCGTGATGCGGCCCTGCGCGTCGTGTTCCAGCTTGTAGACGTTGGCATTGCAGACGATCCTGACGCCCGCGTCTTCCGCCTGCTGCGCGGCGATGCCGCCGTGGTATTGCGCATCGATGGGGCAGATCGGCTGGCAGCTGTTGTTGCCGCAGCAGGCCGGGCGGCCATCGTAGCTGACGCTGTTGCGCGCCACCGTATTGCCGACTACCTTGAACGACGGGTCGAGGCGCTCGCGGATGCGGCGCATGGCGTACGGCTCCGTCACGGGGGCCATCGGAAAGGCCTGCTTGCGCGGCGAACCCGTGTTATCGGCACCGGAGACGCCCATGATCTCTTCCGCTTCCTGGTAGAACGGTTCCAGGTCTTCGTAGCTGATGGGCCAGTCGACGCCCACGCCATACAGGGTATGGATGCGGAAGTCGTTCGGCACATTGCGCCAGGCCTGCGCGGCCCAGTGCCACGACGTGCCGCCGAACTGGCGGATGTATTCGGCCGGATACGGATACGGGCCGGCCTGCACCAGGTAGCCGTTATCCTTCGGCTGGTAGATCGGGTGCGGCGCCGTGGCCACCGATGGATACGGCGACATCCAGTCGCTGCGGCGCGTCGTGTTGCGGAAACGGGCGACGATTTCGCCGCGCGACACGCGCGGGCCCGCTTCCAGGATCAGCACCGAGGCGCCGGCCAGCGCCAGCTTGCGCGCGGCCAGCGAGCCGATGATGCCGGAGCCGATCACGAGGTAATCGGCGGAGAGTTCTTCAGCCATGATGGCTCCTTAAATTGGTTTTCTGGCCCAGCTGCCGTAGGCGCCGTAGGAATACGTGGGAGGTTTCAGCACATCGGCCACGACGGCCGCGTTCAACGCCTGCTCGTAGGCGACGCAGACAGCCGCCTCGCCCGTGCCGACGATGCCCAGATACCAGGCGCTGGCGATCTGGCGCGGCAGGGCCGCCAGCGGCGACTGGGCGGGAGCCAGCGCATCGAGCGCTTCCTGCAGCCCGGCCGCCTGCAAGCCCTGCGCATTGATCAGGGCCAGCAACGCGCGCACATTCGCTGGGAAGGCGGCGTCCTGCGCCACCAGCGCGTCATACAGGCGCCTGGCCAGCACGGGGTCGAGCACCTGGCGCCCGACCAGCATGGCCGACACGCCCAGGAAGGCGCCCTGCTCCGCACTGGCGACCGGTTCGGCCAGCGCCCAGGGAATCAGCGCCGCGGCCGAAGCCGACAGCAAGCCGGCCAGCACCATGCGGCGGCCGGGATTCAGAGGGCCGCGGCCCTCCTTATTGTATGTAGTGTCCAATTGAAGCTCCCGTGAGTTCAGCAACCGTTCAGAAAGAATGTTTGAGACCGACCATCACCACCGTCTGGCCGCCGTTCGACGATGGCGTGCCGTTTTGCGAATCGCCGACCGAAGCGACGGCATCGACGATGGCGCCGCCCTGACCCAGGGTCTGGCCGCGCGCCAGCTGGCGCGCTTCGATCAGGTAGATCGCCGTGCGCTTGGACAACGCATAATTCTGTTCGAACGACAGCTGGCGGTAGCGCGCGCGGTCCGACACGCCGTTGGCGCGGCTGGCGAAGGTGTCGCTGTAGCCGGCGGACAGGAACCACTGCGGCGTCCACTGGTAGCTGGCAATCAGGCCGGCCGTGTTGAAGATGGCCGTGTCGCGGAACGTGGAATGGCTGCCCGCCTGGTATTGCACGTTGCTGGCGTTGGCGCCCACCATCCACTTGCCCATGGTGTAGCGCGCGCTGGCGGCGATGAATTCGATGCTGTCGGCCGAGGCGTAGCCCTGGTTGATGGCGGAAATGCCGAAGCTGGCCGAGGCCTTGTCGCTCCAGCCGGCGCCATTCTGTCCATTTTTCAGTTTCAGGTAACCGAGCGCGAATTCCGCCGGCGCCGTGCTGTACTTGACGGCGGCGCTGAAGCTGCTGCCCACGGCATTGCCGTCGGCCGCTTCGCCGAAGCCGTATTGCGCGCTGGCCTGCAAGCCGCGCCACGCTGGCATGCTGTAGCTGACGGAATTGCTGATGCGCACGGTCGTATCGAGGCCGTCGATATCGCCCGGATGGGCGCCGGTGGCGCCCGTCAAGACGTTGCTCGACGCCAGCGAGCCCACCAGCAGGTAGTACGGCGTGTACTGGCGGCCCGCCGTCACGCTGCCGTAGGCGTGCGATTGCAGGCCCACATAGGCCTGGCGGTTGAACAGGGAACCGGCGGAACTCTGCGCACCCGTGTCGCTTTCAAAGCCGTTTTCCAGCAGGAACAGCGCCTTCAGGTCGCCGCCCAGGTCTTCCACGCCCTGGAAACCGATCTTGCTGGCAGACAAATTGCCGCTGCGCATGTACGTGTTCGACTTGCCGCCCTGGTTGCTCGCGTACGCGGTGGCCGCGTCGACCACGCCATAGATGGTGACATTGCTTTGGGCGCAAACGTTTGCGCCGATGAGCGTGGAGACGGCCAGCGCCGCAGCGCGCATGCATGTATGGTTCATTTTTTTCCTGACTTTCCTGTTTTATTGTACGCCCGGCAGGTATCGCCGCCACGATGGCGGGTACAGGCTGTGACGCCGCGTTGCCGCCCCATCAACGAGTGAGGCGTCCGCTGTTCTTCTTGATCTGGATCAATTGAGGCAAATTATACGCTTATTTACTCACATGTAAGTGATTGACTGTAAGGCGTAGTCTTATAGCAAAACTTTCTTGTGTCTTATAGCAAAACCGGCAGGCGCGCGGACGCATGCCCGGCAGGCTGCGACAATGCGCGGAATGGGCATGGCAAAAGCAGCGGCGGCGCGTGTCGAAAAACACGCGCCCGATGGATGCTCAGGCAAGGAGAAGTTTGGGGTTCAGCGCAGGATGGCGGGCGCCACCGGCAGGGTTTCGAGAGCGATAAAAGCTTCCAGGGTGCGGCGCATGTCTTCGAACACCTGCTTGCCGTACGCCGCTTCCAGGTGTTCATATTGCAAGTCGATCAGCTTGCCCATCTGCAGCAGCAGGCTGGCGCCCGCTTCCGACAGGTGCACCTTGCGGCGGCGCTGGTCGCCTTCGAACTTGCTGCGCCCGATCAGGCCGATCTCTTCCATGCGCGCCAGGATGCCGCTCATGCTGGGACTGGAAATCTGGCAAATCTCGCACAATTCGCGCGGTTCCAGCGTGGGGCTTTCGTTCAGCGCGCGCATGATGCGCCACTGCTGCTCCGTCACGCCGAAGTGATTGAGAATGGGGCGAAAATGCTGCAGCAGGCTGTCGCGCGCCTTCAGCAGCAGTTGCGGCATGTTCGGATAACGGATCGGTAACTGCAAGCGGAACTCCTGGGATGACCGGCAAATGAGCGTCATTATACGGCCGGCCCAGGGCAAACGGCGGGCTGGCAACGATGTATTTTTCGCTACGTCCGCCCTGCCCCGTCCTCCTGCGCGTGCCGCTGCACGGACCACAGCACGCCCGCCGTCAGCAAGAGCATCGCCGCCCATTCCAGGGCGCGCGGCATGCGCTGCGCGTAAACGAAGCCGTACAGCAGCGCGAACAGGGTCTCCGACAAAATCAGCTGGCCCGACAAGGTCACCGGCACCAGGCGCGACGCCAGGTTCCACAGGTAGTTGCCGATCACGGAAGCGCCCAGCGCCAGCAGCAGGCACACGAGCCAGTAGCGGGGCCAGTCGCGCGCAGGACCGCCATCGACGCCACCCGCCGGCTGCAGCGCCAGCATCACGGCGCCAACGATCAGCGCGATGACGCCGCTGGCCAGGCCATACAGCATGGCCCATTCCACCGAACTGAAATGCGCGTGGCGCTTGAGGAAACGGGCATTGTCGAGCGCATACCAGGTCCAGCAGGCGAGCGCGCCGATGGCGCACAGCACGCCGGCCAGGCTGGCGCCGTCCACGCCCGTGCCGCCGGCATGACTGAAGATATCGCCATTGATGCAGGCGATGCCCAGCGCTACCACCAGCAGCGGCAAGGCCAGTTGGCGCAGGGGCGGCGCGCCATGGTCCTTGCGGCCCAAAATCGTCACGCTCAGGGGCAGCAAGCCGATGATCAGCGAAGTGGCCGCCACGCCCGCCAGCTTGACGCCATACGCCAGCAGCAGGTAATACACGACATTGCCGGCCGGCGCCTGGCGCAGCATGGCCAGCCAGTCGCTGCGCCGCAGCCGGCGCAGCAGGGGCACGAGGCGCGGCAGCATCAAGCCGGCCGCCAGCGCGCCATAGCAGACGTAGCGGCCCACCATCAGCTCGACCGGAGAAAAATCCGGCAGCAAGACGGGCACAATGAAAACGGCGCCCCAGAAGGCGCCGGCCAGCAAACCACATACGATTCCACGCAACATGCAGCCACACCCGCGTCATTATTTCAAGGACGCCAGTATAGGGTATGCGGCACAGCGCGGAGTGGCCCGTCGTCAGCCCTTCGCCTTGCGTTGCCCGGGAATGAAGTGTTCGCGCACGGCCTTGGCCAGCAAGTCCGGCGGCAGCAAACCCTGGCCCAGCAGGAAGTTATTGAAGGCCAGGCGATCGAATTTCTCGCCCAGCGCCAGTTCCGTTTCCGCGCGCAGCTGCAGGATGCGCGTATAGCCGTAGAAATAGCTGCCCGCCTGGCCCGGCATGTTGAAGGTATAGCGGTCCAATTCCTGGCGCGCCATCGCTTTCGACAGCATCACTTCATCCGTCAGGATGCGTCCCGCCTCCTCGCGCGTGACCTGCCCCAGGTTCAGCATCGGGTCGAGCATGGCGCGCGCCGCGCGCAGCATGCGGAACTGCAGCGCGATGAACTGGCCTTCGGCCGGCTCGTACGGGATCATCTCCGCTTCCGCGTACAGCGCCCAGCCTTCCACGTTGACGCTGTTGAACGCATACAGGCTGCGCGCCTGCGACACGCCCCGCTCCACCATGGCGCTGAACTGCAGCTCGTGGCCGGGACGGCCCTCGTGCGCGCTCAGGGTCCAGGCGGCGCCCGCGAAGTTGAAATCGTCATACGCTTCGCCCTTGCCGCTGGCGGCCGGATTGCTGACGGGGAGGACGAACTGGCCGTGCTCTCCCGTATTGCCGATCAGCGGAGGCGGACGCATATGCGGCGCCGGCTGTGCCGCCGATTCGGCGGCGGACGCCAGGCGCATGGTCATGGCGCGCGCAGGAATATCGACCACGCGCTGCCGGGCGATGCGTTCTTCGAGCTGCGTATTGACGCCCTTGTAATGCGCTTCGAGCTGCGCGTTCGGGATGGAATCGCTTTTCAGCGCGCGCAGCACCTGGCGGTAATCACTGCCATCGACACCCTTCATCGACATTTTCGCCGCCACCACGGGCGCCAGCGCCTGCATGGCGGCGCGCGTTTCCAGGTAAGCCACCTGCGCCCGTTCCACCAGCGCGCGCGGCTCGATGTCGATGCCCACCTGCTTCAGGCGAAACGCATACAGCTCGGGCGCCATGCGGAAATCCGTGCGCGACAACGGCAGCACCACCTGCTTTTCCCACGCCGCATAGTCGTTCAACTGCTGCTCCATGGCCGCCAGCGCGGGTTCGGCGCCAGTGATTTTCATGTCAGCAAACAGCTTGCGGATGCCGGCGATATACGTGGGCACGTTTTCCAGCGACTGCTCCACCTGCAGGCGCACGGGACCGGCCAGGCCGGGCGTGCCGATTTTTTCCGTGAAGCGCGCCTTCGCCTGCTGCGTGATCGGCGTGCTGCCCGGGAACTGCCCCACATAGCGCTGCAGGCGTTCCAGCGCCTTGGCGCGGCGCGCGGCCGGACGCTGTTCCTGCAGCAGGCTTTGCATGCTGCCAAAGACCATTTGCGGCACATCGACCCACGGCAAGGTGTATTTGGCGTCCAGCTGGGCGCCGGCGATTTCCTGGTCGACGGCCTGCGTCAGGATCTGCAGATCCTGGCGGACGCGTTCATCTTTTTCCGCCGCCAGCTTGTCCTGCAATTGCGCGCGCGCCTGCCGCATGGCCGCCACCTGGCGTTCGACAATATGGGGTCCCAGGTCGGCGGCCAGTCCGTCGTACTGGGCCAGGCCCGTGTCGGAGGCGTTTTCGGGCGAGAACTGCGCCTGCGCCGCCAGCACGATGGCCGCGTTGCGGTTGCTGGCCTCGACCCAGGCGGACGTGGCGCCGGCCGCTACGGGGACGGCGGCCATGGCGGGCATGGCCAGCGCGGTTGCAAGCGCGGTTGCAAGCGCGGCGACTAACACGGTCTTGCACAATTGCGGAGTGACGGACATCGGGGTTTCCTTCCTGGCAGAATCGGCGAACAAAACGGCGAACGAAGCGGCCAGTATCGGCGAGCGCCAGGGTGCTGTCAATCGGGCGGGAACAGGCCGCGCCGGGCGGCCCGTCCCGCTCCTGTCAGTACGCCAGGCCGTAGCCGAACTTGTACAGCGGATGGGCCGTGTCATACGGCACGTCCGATTTCTGCACCTGCACTTCGGCCATCGACGATGGCAGTTCGAACGGCAGCTTGCCTTGCGGCTTGGCCTTGCCCGTCAGGACATCGAACAGCGCGCCGTCGCTGACGCCAAAGTTGGCGACGATGGCGCTGGCCTTGTCCTGCACGTTGCCGAGGATGGCCGGGCGGTCCAGGTACACGGCGACCACCGTCTTCGGCGCGTACTTTGCCGCGTTCTTGATCGCCTCGTAGTCGGCATTGCCATCGACGTAATCGAGGCGGCCCTCGTGCTGCATGCTGCCGAAGATGTAGTTCGGGTGCAGGGTTTCGTACGGCGCGGCCACGCGCAGCAGGGCCACGTCCGCCTCCTGCGGCGTGGCCACCACCGTGTAGCCATACTGCTTGGCCACGGCCGCATCGATGCCGTACAAATAGACCTTCTTGACGCTGGCCGCCAGCGGCAAGACCTTGTCCTTGTTTTCCAGCAGGACCAGCGAGCGGCGCTGGGCATCCAGGCCCGCCTCGACGAATTCAGCCTTGCCCACCGTGCTGGCCGCCTTGGCCGCATCGACGAATGGATGCTCGAACAGGCCCTGCTTGAATTTCTGGATCAGGATGCGCCGCGCCGACGCGTTGATGCGCGCTTCCGTCAACTGGCCCCGCTGCACGGCCTGCGTCAGGTACGGCGCTTCCGTCACCCCGCCAAACTGATCCATCCCCGCCGTGACGGCTTTGACGTAGCGCTCGGCCTTGGTGGCATCTTCCATGCCCCACGGCGTGCCGAAGCCGATGAAGGAAGGCGCCACGCCCGGCGCCGTACCGTTGCGACAATTGGCGTCGCAGTCGGAAGTGATGCCCCAGTCGGACAGGATCACGCCCTCGAAACCGTATTTGCCGCGCAGCAGATCCGTCAGCATGGTCTTGCTGAAGCCGGCCGCCACTTGCTCCAGCGTGATGCCGGCTATCGTGATATTGCCGTCCGGCAGCGCGTAGGTCGGCATGACGGAGGCCGCCCTGGCCGTGAATGCCCCTTCGAACGGCTTCACGTGATAGGCAAAATTATTGCCCGGATAGGTCATGTAGCGGCCATAGTAGTTGTGGCCGTCGAAGCCTTCCTTGGTGGCGCCGTAGCCGACCCAGTGCTTGACGACGGCCACCACGCTGCCGTCATGCAAACCCGTATTCCCATCCTGGAAGCCTTCGATATAGTGCTGCACCATGCGCTTGGCCAGGTCCGCGTCTTCGCCAAAGGTGCCGTTGATGCGCGACCAGCGCGGCTCCGTGGCCAGGTCCGCCTGCGGCGACAGCGCCTGCGTGATGCCGACGGCCAGGTATTCCTGGCGCGCGATGTCGCCGAAGCGGCGCACCAGCGCGTCGTCGCCGATGGCGGCCAGGCCCAGGGTTTCCGGCCACTGCGAGAAGCCGGAGGTAGCCGCGCTGGCGCCCACCGTGTACTGGAAATGGTGGCGCGGGTCCGTGCTGATCGACACGGGAATGCCGTGGCGCGAGGTTTCGCTCAGGGCCTGCACCTTGTTGTACTGGGCCGCCATATTGGCCGTGTCGCCCGCCATGCGGGTAATGAAGGTGTTGACGTACTGCTTGACGATCAGGTCCTGCAGGGCCGCCAGGTCATACGCGCCGCCCAGGCCGATGCCGGAAGGGTCGGACACGGTGGGCGCCGTGCCGTGCATCATCAGGCCCGCTTTTTCGTCGAGGCTCATGCGCGACAACAAGTCGTCGGCGCGCGCCTCGGCCGGCAGGCGCCAGTCTTCGTACGGGTCGATCTTGCCGTTGCGGTTCATATCCTTGAAGGTATAGCCGTCGACTTTCAACTGGGTGTAGGTGGTGGCGCCGAACACGGGCTGCGTGTATCCCTCGCTGCCGGTGTCATTGCCGCAAGCGGCCAGGGCAAGCGTGGCGACGCAGCCGGCGACCACGCGGGCCATCGGTTTCAAAGTGCAATTCATCATTATCTCCAAGACTGTTTTTGTAGGTATCAAGGCGCGGCAGCAAGGCCGGCCGAAAACAATATAGCGTGAGAATGCGTGAGTTTCTTGACCGTACAGCACGCGTTTTATACCCGCGAGAACAATTTTTGCTTAGATGGCACAACAACCAACAATCTCCTACAAAGTGCTAATATTTGTGAAAAATTACTACAATAAGCAGGAGGCAGCCTTGCACAAACCCGACACGCGCACGGTTTCGAACCGCATCGCGCAGCAATGCGCGCGCGCCATGCAAGCCGATGGCCACGACCCCGCCGAATTTTTTCAACGCACGGGCATCACGCTGGCGCAGCTCACGGAACCTGGCGGGCGCATCAACGCCGAGCGGCACCGCCGCATGACGGCCTACGCCCAGCAGTTGCCGCAGCACCGCGGCCTGCTCGACCTGGACGTGACGCACTGGTTCGCGCATTACTCGGGCATCGCCCACGTGTGCTTCAACCGCCCCACCCTGCGCAGCGCGCTGCACGAGCTGCTGCACTTGCGGGGCCTGATCGGCGAATTCGACTTCATGCTGATGAGCGAAAATGGCACGCGCATCGAGATCGAATACCTGTCCGAGTTTTGCCCGCTGGGGGGCGCCATGCAGGCGCTGGCCAATTTCCGCATGCTGTCGCTGGTAGCGCGCGCCTACGACGATGGCGCGGCCACCGCCTTCCATGCCGGCTTCCAGGGCAAGGCGCCGTGGTTCGCGCCGGCCATTGCCGAATGCTTCGGCGCCGCCGCCACCTTCGGCCAGGCGCGCAACACCCTGACGTTCGACGCGCCGGCGCTGGACCGTCCCTTCGCCCAGTTCAATGCCATGCTGGCGCCGCACGCGCTGCGGCACGCGCAGGGGCAATTGCAGCAGTTGCAGGGCGCACAGCTGTTTTCCGCCCGCGTGGAGCAGGCGATCATCGATTTGCTGGGCCGGCAAGGCGCAGGCGATGCCGACGGCGCCGCGCTGCTGCCGGCCCTGTGCGACGGCCTGGCGATGAACCGCTGGACCTTGCAACGCCAGTTGCAGCAGGAGCAGACGTCATTCCGCGCACTGGAACTGCGCGCGAAGAGCCGCGAATCGCGCCGCCTGCTGCGCGAAACGAGCATGAGCGTGGCGGACATCAGCGAGCGCCTGGGGTTTTCCTCGCAAAGCGCATTTACCCGCTTTTTCAAGAACCAGTTCGAACTGCCGCCGGCGCGCTACCGGCACGACATGCAAGGCAGCTCATAGGAGGATGTCAGAAAAAGTGGCGCATCCCCGCCATCACGCCGTTCTGCGTGCGCCCCGCGCCCACGGTGCCGCCCGCGTCCAGCGCCACGGCAGCCGCGCCGCTGTTGTCCATGCGGCCGATGGCGCTGTAGATGGCCGTGCGCTTGGACAGGTGATAGGTCAGGCGCATGGTGGCCAGCGTGGCATCGTTCGGGCTGTCCTTGACGGCCAGCCTGGCGATTTGTCCATCGAGAACCAGCGCGGGCGCCAGCGGATACGCGGCGCCCACATACAGCAGCTGCGAGTCGACCGGTCCCGTGGCCGCGCGGATAGTGCGGTCGATGATGCCGCCGCCGATTTTCAGCTGGCCCGCCATGGCATAGGCGCTGGCGATCACGCGGCGGTCGAAGTTGCGGCTCGACGTGAGGCCGTTGGCCGCGCCCGCATTGCCGTACATGATGTCGTACGAGGCCGTGGCGCCATAGCGGCCCGTGTCGTAGCCGAGCAAGGCGGTGATCTGGCGGCAAGCCTTGGCATTACCCGCCACTTCGCCCGCGCAGCCCGTGGCGGCCGGCCCGCCCGCCGCCGATGCATCGCGCCCCAGGCTATAGGTGGCGCCCACGGTCACGTTCGAGAACGTGCCCAGGTAGCCGATGGCGTTGTCGCTGCGCGCATTCGGCAGGTACAGATCGAGGCTGCTGATGGAAAACAGGGCCGGGCCCATGATGTCGGACTTTTGCGTGGCCCAGAACGACATATTCATTTGCCGCCCCAGCATCACGCTGCCATAACGCCCTTTCAAGCCCACATACGACTGGCGGCCAAATAATCTCCCGCCCTGCCCCGCGATGCCCGTGTCGACGCCGAAGCCCGATTCCAGCGCAAAGATCGCCTGCAAGCCGCCGCCCAGGTCTTCCACGCCCTTGAAACCGAAGCGCGACGGCAGGGAGCCCGTGAGTGTCGGCACTTTGACCATGCTGTCGCCGGCCGCATTGACATTGCTCGTATAAGCCACCGAGCTGTCGAGCACTCCGTACAGGGTGACGCCGCTTTGCGCGTAGGCGCCTGTGGTCACGCCGCAGGCGCACGCGCCCAGCAGCGCCATGGTGATGGCGTTGATTTTTCTCATGCTTGTCTCCTTCTATTGTGGTTTTTATTCTGCGTCTGGCTGTGTATCCGGGTGCGCGTGCTGAAACGCCGGCAGCGCCTCGCACTGCGCGACGATGCGCAGGATCGTGGGATACGGCGCCAGGTCGCACTGGAAGCGCCGCGCGTTGTACACCTGCGGCACCAGGCAGCAGTCGGCCAGGGTCGGCGTGTCGCCATGGCAGAACCGGCCCGTGTGGGGACTATTTGCCAGCTGCGCTTCCAGCGCGGCCAAACCCAGATGGGTCCAGTGCTGGTACCACGCGTTCTTCTGCTCCTGCGACAGGGCCAAAGGCCCCGTCAGGTAATTCAGGACGCGCAGGTTGTTCAGCGGATGGATGTCGCAGGCGCAGACCATGGCCAGCTGGCGCACGCGGGCGCGGCCCAGGGCATCGGCCGGCAGCAGTTTTTGCCCCGTCCGCGTCTCGTCCAGGTATTCGATGATGGCCAAGGATTGCGTCAGCACGGCGCCGCCGTCCTCCAGCACGGGCAGCAGATGCTGCGGGTTCAGGCTGGAAAACGCGGGCGTGAACTGCTCGCCGCCATTGCGGCTCAGGTGCACATAGGCCGTGTCGGCATGCAGCTGTTTCAGGTTCAGCGCGATGCGCACGCGGTAGGACGCGGAGCTGCGGTAATAGCCATGCAGTTTCATACGGTGCTCTCTTTCAGGGTGGCGGGAATGGCACTGGCGGCAGTCCGGGCGCGCATCAGACGACCCATGGCCAGCAAGGCCAGGGACGCCAGCACGGCGGGAATGGCCAGCAAAAAGAAGATGGTTTCGTTATCGAGTTTCAGGGTCAGCATCAGGCCGCCGGCCATGGAACCGAGCACGGAACCGCTGCGGCCCACGGCGGCCGCCCAGCTGACGCCCGTGGCACGGCTCGACGTGGGGTAAAACGCGGCGGCCAGCGCATTGGCGCCCACTTGCGAGCCGCTCACGCCAAAGCCGACACCAAAGACGGCCAGCACCAGCACAGCCAGGCTGCTGCCCGACAGGGCCACGACGACGATGCAGCCGGCGGCCGCCAGGTAGGCGATGCTCAGCACTTTATGCGGGCTGTAGCGATCCATCCAGCGGCCCAGCAGAATCGCGCCGACCGTGCCACCCACCTGGAACATCATCGTCACCAGCGAGGCGTTCGACAGGGACAGCCCATTGCCGTTGAGCAAAGTCGGCATCCAGCTCGACAGCAGATAAATGATCAATAAGCTCATGAAAAACGTGGACCACAGCAGCAAGGTGCCGCCGATCACGCCGGGACGGAACAATTCGGCCATGGGCGAGCCGGCCAGTTTTTTATCGCTGACGACGAGGCGCGGCAAGGCGGCCACGGTGGGCGCGATACGGCGCACGATGTTCAGCACCTGGCTGCCGTCGCGCCCTTTCAGCACCAGCCAGCGCAGGGATTCGGGCAGTGCCAGCAGCAATACGGGCACCAGCAGCAGCGGCAAGGCGCCGCCCAGCATCAGCACGCCGCGCCAGCCGATCAGGTGCAGCAGCTGCGCCGAGGCCAGGCCGCCCAGCGCGGAACCGATGGTAAAGCCGCAGAACATCATGGTCACGAGGCCGGAACGGCGCCGCTGCGGACAATATTCGGACGTCATGGTCACGGAAGTGGGCATGGCGCCGCCCAGGCCCAGCCCCGTCAAGAAGCGCAGCGCCAGCAGCATCGTCAGATCCGTCGACCAGGCCGACAGCAGGCTGGCGGCGCCGAAGAAGGCCACGGAGACGATCAGCACGGGACGGCGGCCGTAGCGGTCCGCCAGGGGGCCGAACAGGAACGATCCGGCCATCAGGCCAAACAGACCGGCGCCGAACAGGGGCGCCAGCGCGGCGGGCGTCAAGCCCCACTCGGCGCGGATGGCGGGCGCGATGAAGCCGATCGAGGCCGTGTCGAAGCCGTCGATGGCGACGATCAGAAAGCATAGCCAGAGGATCAGCTTCTGGTAGCGGGAAAACGGGTGGCTGTCGAGGAAGTGCTGGACGTCGGTGCCGGCGTGGGTAGTCATTGTCTTGTCTCCGTTGTTATTGTTCGCTTGGGCTGCGCGATCTGTGCCGCGCTGGCCCGATGATGTTTACTGCACGGCGACGGTGATCGGCGTCAGCCCGGCGATGCGCGCCTCCATGGTTTGTCCGCTGGTGACGGCGCCCACGCCTTCGGGCGTGCCCGTCATGATGATGTCGCCCGGCTGCAGCTCGAACAAGGTCGACAGATTGGCGATGACTTCATTGACGGACCAGATCAAATGCGTCAGGTCGCTCGTCTGCACGATTTTTCCATCGACTTCCAGCACGATGGCGCCCGTGCTGATTTCACCGGACACCGCGATGGGCGTGAGCGCGCCGATAGGGGCCGAATAGTCGAAGGCCTTGCCGATTTCCCACGGGCGGCCCTGTTCGCGCATGCGCATCTGCAGGTCGCGCCGCGTCATGTCCAGGCCCACGCCGTAGCCGAAGATGTGTGACGCCGCGTCCTCCAGGGCGATGTCCTTGCCGCCCTTGCCAATGGCGACCACCAGTTCGATTTCATGGTGGTAGTTCGACGTCTGCGCCGGATACGGCACCGTGGCCGTCACGCCAGGCGGCACGGCCACGACGGATTTGTCGTCATTCGGTTTGCAAAAGAAGAATGGCGGTTCGCGGTCGGGGTCAAAACCCATTTCACGCGCATGGGCGGCGTAGTTGCGGCCCACGCAGTAGATGCGGCGCACGGGAAACTGTGCGTCGGTGCCGAGGATGGGCAGGCCGACGATGGCTTGGGGTTCAAAAATAAAGTGGGTCATGGCGAAATCCTGTCAAAAAAATCAATCGGTCAAAAACTGCTCGCGCAGCACGCCCATGGCTTGCTGCACGGGGCGGTCGGAAAAACTGAACAGCACGACATCGTCTTGCGGGCAGTCGAAGGCCACGCTGGCCCACGACGGCACAACGAAGGTGTCGCGCGGAGCAAACTCGAAGCGCTGGCCGCCGATATCCACGCTGCCATGCCCCTCAACCACGCTGTAGACGGTGCCGTCGGTGCTGCGCGCGCGCTTGCCCTTGAAACCTTTGGGCAGCAGCTGCATGAAGGTGGCCATGGTGGGCATGGGCGAGCCGCCCGTCAGCGGATTCGTATAACGCAGCTTGTAGCCATGCCAGTCGTCGATGGCGTCCGTGCGCGACAGCAGGTCCAGCGCCTCGCGCGAACGGGCATACGGGTAATTGAAGATGGGCGAGGTCGTGCCCTCGTGCAGCTGCTTCACGGGCGCCATGTTGTAGCCGTAGCGGGCGAAGCTCTGGCCTTCCGGACGGCTGACCGTCTGGCTGTCCTGCGTGTCATTTTCCGCGAAACCCGAATCGAAATAGCGCAGCATGGGAATGTCGAGGCCATCGAGCCAGACGACCGGCTCGCAGACGCCGTCCACACCCAGGTTGCCATGGTCATGCCAGGTCCACGAGGGCGTGATGATGAAGTCACCGGGGTGCATGGTGGTGCGCTCGCCCGCCACCGTCGTGTAGGCGCCCTGCCCTTCGACGACGAAGCGCAGCGCCGACTGGCTGTGGCGGTGCGATGGCGCCACTTCGCCGGGCAAAATCAGCTGCAAGCCCGCGTACAGCGATTGGGTGATCGACGAGCGGCCCGGCAAGGCCGGGTTTTCCAGCACCAGGACCCTGCGCACGGCTTCGTGGGCCGTAATGACCTCGCCGGCGCGCGCCAGCTGCGGCGCGATATCGGCATAACGCCACAGGGCCGCCGCATACGGCGCCGTCGGATGGGGCGGCACCAGGGTGTGCAAGGATTGCCACAGCGGCGACAGATGCATGCCGCTCAGGGCTGCATATAAAGCCTCGCGTTCGGGCGTTTGATGGGAAGTCATGCTGCGTCCTTCTCGGTGGTGGCCAGGCAGGTTTGCGCCGTCCAGCCGTACAGCCAGGCCAGCGCTTCATAGAATTGCGCGGGCGTGCGCCCGCGCCATAAATCGTTGCGCACCAGGCGCTCGACGCCTTTGGCGTGGTACAGGCGGCCCATTTCGCGCGCCGACAGCACCACGCGCGCCGTGCGGGCGATGCGCGAGGTCTGGTACAGCTGGAAGGCGGCGGCCATGTCGAAATCGCAGGCGCGCACGGCCTCGCCCAGGGTGACGGCATCTTCCAGTGCCATGCAGGCGCCCTGCGCCAGGTATTGCAGCATCGGGTGGGCCGAGTCGCCCAGCAGGGTCATGCGCTGCGTGCTCCAGTTGTCGACGGGATCGCGGTCGGCCGTGCTCCAGCGTTTCCAGCTGGTCGGCTTGTGCAGCAACTGGCGCGGTTGCGCGTGCACGCCGTCGAAATACGACAGCACTTCTTCCTTGCTGCCGTCCGTGACGCTCCACGCTTCCTGCTCGCGGCTGTGGAAGGTCACCACCAGGTTGTATTGCTCGCCGTTGCGCAGCGGGTAATGCACGAGGTGGCAGTTCGGCCCGGCCCAGACGACGGGCGCATTCCAGCGCAGGTCGGCCGGCATGTCGGCGGCCGGCACCACGGCGCGGTACACCACGTGGCCGGAAACGCGGACCTTGTCGCCCACGATGCGCTCGCGAATGACGGATTTGACGCCGTCACAGCCGATCAGCACATCGGCGCGAAAACTGCGCCCGGCCGCATCGACCACGGTGACGCCCGTGTCGTCTTCCAC
Source organism: Janthinobacterium sp. PAMC25594 (assembly GCF_019443505.1). Lineage (NCBI taxonomy): Bacteria > Pseudomonadati > Pseudomonadota > Betaproteobacteria > Burkholderiales > Oxalobacteraceae > Janthinobacterium > Janthinobacterium sp. PAMC25594. Next base: position 217,561 of record NZ_CP080377.1, on the reverse strand, counting down.
CACGTCCGTCACCTGCGACGAGGTCACAAACGTGATCAATGGCGAGGTGCGCACCGCGTCGAGGATGGCGCCGTGGATGTCGGCCCGGTGGATCACGGCGTAGGGGTTGGCGAAGCGTGCGCGGAAGGCCGCATCGACGACAAAGGTACCTACCTCGGTCGCGTCGACGGCGTCCATCATCACCAGGCGCTCCGTGAAGACGGCCTTGGCGCGCGTGCGCTCGCCCACGCCCAGCGCGTCGAGCGCGGCGAAGGCGTTGGGCGCCAGCTGGATGCCGGCGCCGATTTCGCCCAGGGTCGAGGCCTGTTCCAGCACGGTGACAGCCAGCCCCAGGCGCGACAGGGACAGGGCGGCGGCCATGCCGCCGATGCCGCCGCCGACGATCAAGACCGACGGTTTGTGGGTAGCTTCCATTTCTTTCCTCCAATTGATCTGTGTGCTTGCGCGATGCACGTTTGCCGTGCTCTTGGTATGACAAGCAGTGTGCCGACAGGTCAATATTTGGTAAAGCGATGGAATACAATAACCACAATCACGTTTTTAAATAATGGTGGAATCCTCTTATGTCGCGCTTCGATATCGAATTGCTGTTCATCTTTGACGAGATCTATAAAAGCCGCAATGTGACGCGTGCGGCGGAAAACCTGGGCTTGCCGCAATCGACGGTGAGCATCGGCCTGGGCAAGCTGCGCACGCATTTCGGCGACCGCCTGTTCGCGCGCACCTCGAAAGGCATGGAGCCGACGCCGCGCGCGCAGAACGCGGTGCAGGACGTGCGCGCCGCGATTGCCGCCTGGCAGCATGCGCTGGCCGACCAGCCCGTGTTCGACCCGGCCGCCAGCACGCGCGAATTTGCCATCTGCATGACGGACATCAGTGAAATCGTGCTGCTGCCCACCCTGCTCAACCACCTGCAGCAGATCGGCCCCCACATCACGCTGGACGTGTCGAAGATCGCCACCGACACGCCGGCGCGCCTGGAAGGGGGCGAAGTGGACCTGGCCGTGGGCTTCATGCTGCACCTGGAATCGGGGTTTTATCAGCAGAAACTATTCGACCAGCATTTTGTCTGCCTGGTGGCCAGCAGCCACCCGCGCATCCGCGACACGATTACTGTGGAAGAGTTCCTGCGGGAGGGGCATATCGAGGTGAAAAGCTCGGGCACGGGCCATTCCATCGTGGAGAAGGTACTGGCGGCGGCCGGCGTGCAGCGGCGCATCGTGCTGAAACTACCCAGCTTCCTGGGCGTGTCGCGCATTGTCGCCGAAACCGAGTACATCGTCACGGTACCGTACCGCTACGCGCTGCAAATGCAGGACCACGAAGCGTTCCGCATCCTGCCCCTGCCCGTGGCGCTGCCCAGTTTTTCAGTCAAGCAGCACTGGCACGAGCGCTACCATGAGGATGCGTCGAACCGCTGGCTGCGCCAGACGATGGCGCAGCTGTTTGGGGCTGGCGACGCAACAACATTGCCTATTGAGTAATTTCTCCCCATACTGGCAAGCCTTGTCCTTACATTCCACTGATTGAACATGCTCATCAGCCTGCGCCCCGTCACCGTCGACAATTTTGACCTCATCAGCGAACTGCCTTTGCTGCCCCAGCAGCGCGACTACCTGGCCAGCAACGACTATTCCATCGCGCAAGCGAGTTTCCATCCCGCCATCCTGCATACGCGCGCCGTGTATGGCGACGAGGAAGTGATCGGCTTCCTGATGTTCGTCTCGCCCGACGCCGATGACCCACCCGGCCACTACCAGATCTGGCGCTTCATGATCGACCACCGGCGCCAGGGGCAAGGCCATGGCCGCGCCGCCCTCGCCCTGGCGCTGGCGGAAATCCGCGCCCGCCCGGACGCGCGCAGCATCGAAATTTGCTACAAGCCCAGCAATGCCAACGCGAAACAGTTCTATGTCAGCATGGGTTTCGTGGAAAAAGGCATCGACGCGGATGGCAATGACATGCTGGCCGTGATACAGCTCGGAGCAGCCTGACCGGGCATGGCGGGCAAGAATGGGCAAACTGCGCTATGCTGCATCGGCCCCACCACTTTACAAGGAACACCATGACCCTGATCGTCGTCGCCACCATCGATGCCCAAGCGCAACATATCGACGCCGTGCGCGCCGCGCTGGAAGCCGTCGTGCCGCCGAGCCGCGCGGAAAGCGCCTGCCTGCGCTACGAATTGCACCTCGACAACAAGATTCCCACACGCTTCATCATGCTGGAAGAATGGACCGACCAGGACGCGCTGACGGCGCATTACGCGACGCCCCACTTCAAGGCGCTGGTGGCCGCCGTGGGCGACAAGGTCGTCAAGATCGACGTGGCCGAGTTGAGCAAGCTGAAGTAACGGCAAGCGCGTGGCCATACTGGAAAGTTGCCATCTATAATATGTCAACTTTTCTTTATGGCCATCATGACACCATTTTCCAAGCTACGCGGCGCCGTAGCGGCAGCCGCCTTGACACTCTGCGCCGGCGCCTTCGCGCAAGCGCCCATGCCCAATCTCGTGGGTGAATACAATTTGCTCTCGTCGACAACCGTGCCGCCCAGCAGCTGGGGCTATTCCAAGGCCCGCGTGTCGATCAAGCAACTCGATGACCATCACTTGCTGATCCTGCTCGCCTGCGAATGGAAACGCGAACCGAAGGCCGTCTGCGGCGATTATTTCTATGCCCAATGGCGCGACGACGGCCTGTATCTGCAGGACATGAACACGTTTGCCATGCGCCTGTACTTCGACCCCGCCACGCGCAAGCTCACCATCATTTCGCGCGGCGCCGACGCCAAGCAGAGCGTACGCCACGAAGTGTTCGGCACGACGACCGCGCCGCTCGTCGATACCGCCCTCGTGCGGCGCATGAAGCGCGAGCAATCGAATGCCGACAGCAAGGAAAACCGGCGCGTGTTCGGGCCCTACACCAAGTGGCAGTATCAGGAAAACCGCATCGAATTCCAGCGCCAGGACTTGACGACGCGATGAGGCGGCAACTGATCCAACCCATGCGGCGCCAGCTGCTGCGCCTCGCCGGCGTCCTGCTGTGCTCGCCCGTGCTTGCGCGCGCGGCCGACAAAGACCTGCCACGCGCCGTGCGCCAGCGCATCGTGGCCACCCTCGACGCACCGCTGCCCAAGGTGCTCAATGTGCACCATCTGGCGCTGATACGGCGTTTCAATATCGGCTGGTCGCCCGTGGAAAGCGGCGCGCCCATGCTCAATCCGGCGTACCCGCTGGGCAAGGGCGATACCGTGGCACTGGCCATGCAAGCCATCGCCAGCAAGGATGCGGCGCTGGCCGCGCAGCGGCTGATGGAAGCGTCGCTGCTGCTGCCCCATTTCGTGCAGATGGCCGACCTGAAGCCGGGCAGCTATGCCAACGGCAAGGTGCCATTCGTCCTGACCGCGCAGCATGTGACGCTGCTGCGGCAACAGTCGTGGATGACGCTGGAAATGCTGGGCATGGGCGCGGAAGATTACCTGGCCGAAGGCTACTGGCCCACCCCGTCCGTCGACGGCAAGCGCCCGTACGGCGACTTCACGAATTACCCGGTGGAAATGGCACAGGCGCTGGGCCTGCCCGTGCGCCAGCAGGCGGACGGCAGCCTGGCCATCACGCCCGCGCTGAGAACAGAAATGAAAGCGCTGCACCAGCAGACCATGCCGGCGCTGCAAGTGTTCGTGCGGGAAGCAGGGTTGAGGCGCAATACCGTCTAAGGGTGTCCCGCGCCAGATTGCCCTGTGTTACAGGGAATCGAGCCTGGCAAGCATCGTGGCTGCCTGCTGCCGGAAAGCCGCGATCGTCGCCGCGTCCATTTTCTCCAGCTGGCGATACGCCATGCCGATGCGGGGATTGCGTTCCAAAGTCTCTGCATTGCGATGGAAAAAATCCCAGTACAGGGCATTGAAGGGACAGGCGCGCTCGCCGACGCGCGCCTTTTTATCGTAATGACAGCCTTTGCAATAATCGCCCATGCGGTCGATATACGCGGCGCTGGAGACATACGGCTTGGTGGCCAGCAGCCCGCCATCGGCGAACTGGCTCATGCCGACGGTATTGGGCAACTCCACCCATTCGAAGGCATCGATATAAATGCCCAGGTACCAGCCATGCACCCTGGCCGGATCGAGGCCGGCCAACAGCGCGAAATTGCCGATCACCATCAGGCGCTGGATGTGATGCGCGTGGGCCTGCTCCAGCGATTGGGTGATCGCCTGCGACAGGCAATGCATCTTCGTCTTGCCATCCCAGAACCATGAAGGCAGCGGGCGCGTGTGGCCAAAAAAGTTCTTCTCCGCATAGCCGGGCATATGCGCCCAGTAAACACCACGCACATACTCGCGCCATCCCAGTATCTGGCGGATGAATCCCTCCACCGCAGCCAGGGGCGCATGGCCGGCGTGATATGCCGCCTGCGCCCTCGCGACGACTTCGCGCGGGTTGAGCATTTTGACGTTCAGCGCGAACGACAGCAGGGAATGAAACAAGCGCCAGGCCTTGACGCTCATCGCATCCTGGAAATCGCCAAAATGCGGCAAGGCCCGCTCGATGAAGGCATCGAGCTGCTGCAGCGCCTCATCCCGGTTCAGCGCCCACGCCAGCCGGTCGGCGTGGGGAGCGCCAAAGTTTTTCACGCCTGCGGCGACGATGCTTTGCCATAACGGGGAATGGTCATGCACGGTGCGCGAATCTTGCGGCTCGGCGGGCGTACCGCGCCAGGGCTTGCGATTATCGTGATCAAAGTTCCATTGGCCGCCGACGGGTTTTTTCGCGTCTTCCATCAGCACCTTGTGCGTGCTGCGCATCTGGCGATAGAAAAACTCCATCAGCCATTGCTTGCGTCCAGCGAAAATATCGGCAGCCTCATGGCGTGCCGTATAGAAATGCTCGCTGTCGACCATCAGCCAGGGAATGGTCGAGCGTCTTCCCGCCTGGTACAGCTGCTGGTCAAGGCGCCATTCGTCGGGTGCCTGATACTCGAAGGCGCAAGCGTCGTAGTGACGAATCAGCGCTTCGATATTCTCCGGTATCGTCCGCGTGCTTGCCACCTCGTCAATGGCGATGTAATGCACGCTGTGGCCAAGCTGGCGCAGCTGGCGCGCCAGATCACGCATGGCTGCAAAGATCGCCAGGATTTTCTGCGCATGATGCAGCACATAGTCGGTTTCCTGCCTTACCTCCATCAGGACATAGATGGTGGCGGCATCGACTTCGGTGAACCAGCGATGCTGCGCATTGAGCTGGTCGCCGAGTATCAGGCGCAGTGTGGGCTTGGGTGACATCATTGTCCTGTATCAATTGACATCGCGTCGGCTAAGCTTGCGGCACGGGCTGCGGCGCCAGCTGCGGCATAGGAGCGGGTGCCGGAGCGGGTTCCGGCACCGCCTTGCCATGCGTGTCCTGCTCGCCTTCTGCCGGCACGGCCAGCGGCGCTGGCGGCACGCCTTCCTGCAGCAAGTCTCCCGGCTCTTCCACCGGCTCATCCTGTGGCGCCTCGACCGGTTCCACATGGCGCAGCGGCGGTGGTGGTTTGCCGCCGGGGAAGATGGCGTCGCGCGACAGCTTGCCCGTGTCGAGCGCCGTCTTGAAGAAGTCGCCCACCACCAGCACGGCGTTGTGGCCGCCCTGGCCCCAGTAATTGCTGCGCATGGTGACCCTGGCGTCATTAAAACCCACCCAGGCGCCGCCCACCAGTTCCGGGTGCATCAAAATAAACCAGCCGTCCGCATTGTTTTGCGTGGTGCCGCTCTTGCCGGCCACGTCGGAGCGGATGCCGAAACGGCTGCGGATGGCCGTGCCCGTGCCCCGGTCGATGACGCCACGCATCATGTCCGTCAGGGTGGCGGCCGATGCCGCCTGCATGGCGCGCTGGGGCTTGTCTTCGCCGAAACGGGCGATGACCTTGCCTTCGCGGTCCGTGATGTGCGTGACGACGAATGGCAGGCGCGCTTCGCCCTGGGCCGCGATGCTGGCGTAGGCGTTGACCATTTCCAGTAAGGTGACGGGACTGGTGCCCAGCGCCAAGGATGGCACTTTTTCAAGCTTGCTGTCGCGGATACCGAGCGCGCGCGCCAGTTTGATGATCGACGGCAAACCGACATCCTGCATCACCTGTGCCGTGATGGTGTTTTTCGAGTACACGAGGCCGTCGCGCATGGTCATGTCGCGTCCCGTGGTGCCGCTCATGTCGGTCGGGCGCCATTTGGTGCCGTCGGCCGCCTTGATATCCATCACTTCATCGCGATACACATGCTCGGGGCTCAGGCCCTTTTCCAGCGCCGCGCCATACACGATGGGCTTGAAGGTGGAACCGGGCTGGCGCGCCGCCTGCGACACGTGGTCGAATTGCTCGCGCGCAAAGTCGCGGCTGCCCACCCAGGCGCGCACGGCGCCCGTGGCCGGGTCCATGGCCGCAAAGCCCGCTTCCAGCCGCGTCTTCGACTTGCGCAGCGCCGCCATGAAGGCGCGGTCGCCCTTCAGCTGCGCCAGCGCCGCCTCGGGCGTGGCGCCGGCCGCCGTCAGCTTGCGGTAGTCGCCCGATTCGCGCACGAAGGAATCGAGCAGGGCCGGATGCGATTTCCAGAAATAATCGAAGGCCACGCTGCCAGCCTGCATGCCCGCGTACATGCCCGTCGAAGTGGACGACGGCACGCCCGCGCGGCTCCATTCCACGTCGGCGATCGCTTGCAAGGCATTCGCCTGGCGTTCGACGGCGCGCTCGGCCGCCTGCTGCAAATCGTGGTCGAGCGTGGTGTGCACCACCAGGCCGTCGCGCTCCAGGTTGTAATCGTTTTCGTCGGCCCAGTCGAGCAGCCACTTGCGCACATAGGCCGTGAAATGGCTGTCCGATTGCGCCCGCTCGCTCTGGCGCTCGAAATGCAGGCGCAGCGGACGCTTGATCAACTGTTTATAGCGCGCCTCGTCGATGACGTCGTGCTTGCGCATCTGCCCCAGCACCACGTTGCGTCGCTGCAAGGAACGTTCGGGATTGCCGACGGGATTGTAGTAATTCGTGCCCTTGAGCATGCCGACCAGGGTGGCGCTTTCCAGGATGTCGAGGCGCGATGCGGGCTTGTCGAAATACGTACGGGCCGCCATTTCGATGCCGTAGGTGTTGTACAGGAACGGTACCGTGTTCAAATACGCTTCGAGGATTTCCGTCTTGCTATAGGTGGCCTCGATCTTCAGCGCGGTGATCAGCTCCTTGAGCTTGCGGTTCAGGTTGCGCGAGCGGCCTATCTCCTCGGGGAACATATTACGCGCCAGCTGCTGCGTGATGGTGGAACCGCCCTGCGGGTTGCCCCCGGCCGTGTGCAAGATGGCGCCCGCCGTGCGCGTGAAATCGATGCCGTGGTGTTCGTAGAAACGGTGGTCTTCCGTCGAGATCAAGGCGCTGATCACGTTCGGCGAAATCTGTTTTAACGTGACCCGTTCCTGCAAGCCCTGGTCGAAACGCACCAGTTCCTTGCCGTCGGTGCTGACCATGGTGCTCGGTGCGGCCGCGCGCGCCTGGCGCAAATCGTGGATGCTCGGCGTCAGGGGAATCAGCAGCAGCAGGTACAGCGTCAACAAGGCCAGCAAAGCCAGGAACGACCACAGACCCAGCACCAGCGCGCGCCGCACGGGCGGCAAGGTCATCAAGTGAGCATGGCCGCGCCGGTACAGCGCCACTGCCTTGACCCATGCCAGCCCCGCCACACGAACGACCTGCGCGCGCGCCTGTATCCACGCCTGCCGTGCTTTTTCCTGAAACTGCTCCATGCCTGATGCCATGCTTGTAACCTTGTCTGATGCCGGATGATCCGTTTCAGCAAGTATATAGGGCGGGCAACAAAGCGGGCCGGAATTTACGCCAGGCAGGCATCGAGGCGCGCCAGCGTAACGCCGATATACGCGCCCACGCAGCGCACGTCATGCGTCGTAAACGGGTTTTCCAGCTGCAGCAGGCCGCAATCGCAGACGACGGGGTCGACCTGGGTCACGACGCCGAGCGCCAGGTAGCGCCAGCCATCGAGGCGCACCAGGCGCTTTTCCCGGCCGGGATTGGCGCGGAAGATGGCGTCCCAGTCGCCCAGCTCGCTGACCATGGGCCACAGTTCCGCCTGGAATAGCGTGCCGGCGGCCAGTTGCACGCCGCCGAACTCATCCATTACGTGCAGGCGCTGGCCGTCCACCTCGATGACGGCTTCCAGATAGTCGCCCTCGGTAGCGATGAAGGTGGCCGTGACGACTGCGTGCGTCACTTCTGCGCCTGCTCCAGCAAGGCCGGCAATTCTTTCAGCATGGCCTCGCGCGTGCGCAAGCCCGCCGATGGCAAGCCCTTCTGCTCGTCCTGCACCAGGCGCGCAAACACGATGCTGCGCTCGCCCTTGCTGGCCCAGCCCACGAACCAGCCGTAACCATGCGCCTCATCGAAGCTGCCATCGGCCTTGCGCGGGAAGGCCGCGCCCGTCTTGCCATGCACTTGCCAGCCGTCCACGTCCGCCAGGCGCGTCAGGCGGCGCGTCTGTTCCATCGCCTGTTTGCTGACTGGCAACTGATCGTTGACCAGCTTGCGCAAGAAACCCAGCTGTTCCAGCGCAGAGATCTTCAGCGAAGAGCTGATCCACGAGCGCTCCAGGCTATTCTCCTTGCCCTTGTCGCCCGACACATCCGCATTGCCATAGCGCAAAGCCTTGGCGTACTTCTGGAAGCGCTCGGCGCCCAGCGCCTGCGTGATCTGCTGCGAATACCAGACGACGGAATACTGCATCCAGCGCGACGGGTCCGTATCCTGACGCCACGCGTCACCGCCCCAGTCCACATAGCCCTGGCGGTATGGCAGGGTCGGCTGGTGCTCATCCTTGAGGAAACCGGCGTCATAGCCCATCAGGCTGAGGGCGATCTTGAAGGTCGAGGCGGGGGTGACTCGGTCGAGGCAATTACCCTCTTGCAACAAGACGGCGCCCGTTCTGGCGTCGGCCATGGCGGTGCAGATGGTGCCGGCCTGGGCCTGCGAGGCGGTCAGCGTGGCGCCTGCCAGGCCGAGGATGAACGGAAAAAATGCGCGGTATTTCATGGGCCTCCGGGGCTGGGGAGAAGGACAAAGCGAAATTGTACCGGTCAGCACGGCGCGATGCCAGCGCAGATACATCGCCTTGACGCTAGCGCCCCGCCGGCGCGCCCGGCTGGCGTTGCCGTTTCAAATGCTCCTCTTCCAGCTCGTCCATGCCCAGCTTTTCCTCGTCGATCAGCGCACGTTCGCGCCGCTCACGCTCCAGTTCCTCTTCCAGGGCGCCTTCACCAGGCTCCTGCGCAATGTTCTCCGGCATGCTGTCTTCCTCCACGGTGGTTGAGTGAAAAGCTCAGGCAAGCTGGCCCGCCTGCGCCACGGCATCGTGCGGATGCAGGCTTTCCATATGCCGTACGGTAACACGCGCCTGCGCATGATGTGGCGCCAGTAACGCCAGCGCCGCCTGCACGCGCCGGGCCGCGTCTTCCACGTACATCAGGTTAGCACCATTCAAGCGCGCGAACGCCTGCTCGTCGGCCCGTTTCACGGCCGTTTGCAGCGGCGTCGCCAGCGCCGCTTCCACCCGGTCGATCAGGGGAAACAGGTCCAGCTCATCCTGCTGCGTCAATGGCACGGTCACCGTCGCCGTGCTGCGCTGGCTGTGCGGCGTGGCCAGGCTGGCGTGTTCCCGCAGCCAGTCGCGCGCGGCCGCGCCCTCGATGCCGCCCGCGCCGAATTGCGCCGCAAACGCATCGGCGAGCAATTGACGTGCCAACGCCGCCGAACACGGGCACGTCGACGAGTAGCCGATCTCCACCGTCAGGGTCAGGGCAAAGCCCTGCGGCGAGCAACTGGCCTGCAGGCGCACGGGATACGATTTCCAGCCCGACAATCCCGCCGTCAGCAGCGCCGGCTGGCGCCGTAGCAGGGGAAATGCCAGCGCCAGACGCGCCTGCGTGCTGCCGCAATCGGCGTGGCTGTCCACCATGCGCCGCAGCACGGCGGCCAGCGCGCCCGCATCGAGCGGCTGCGCGGCGGCAAACGCGTCGAGCAGCAGATACAAACGCGACATGTGGATGCCCTTGACTGTCGGATCGGGCAGATCGACTTGCACGTCGGCCCAGGCATGCACTTGCTGCGCTTGCCCGCCCTCTTCCAGCCACAGGGGCAAGGCGATGCCCTGCATGCCCACCCATTCCAATGGCAAGGGGTGGCCCAAGTGGGGGCCGGCCGCCACATCGGGCAGGGGCGTGGTAAGGGAATCGCGCTTCATGGTCATGGCTCCATATGCAAACAAGTTGCATATCATGGAGAAAAAGCGCCGCATTTGCAAGTGTCTTGCATTAAAACGATACAATGATTTGGCTTGACTTACTTTCACGTGTCAGATAATGTTGACACATGACAGATACAAAAACATCCCCCACCGGCGACCGCTTGCGGGCCATGCTGGCGGCGCTCGACAATCCGCACCGGCTGCGTATCATCGCGGCGCTGGCCAGCGGCGGGCGCAACTACATCAGCCAGCTGGCGCGCGACCTGGGCATCAGCCGGCCCCTGCTGCATTTGCACCTGCAAAAGCTGGAACACGCGGGACTGGTCACCAGCCAGCTGGAACTGTCGCACGACGGCAAGGCCCTCAATTACTTTGAAGCCAGCCCATTTGAATTGCTGCTGACGCCGGCCAGCATCGCCGCGGCGGCGTCCACGCTTACTTCCAACCCTGAATAACCGAGGCCATCATGACTGAAAATGCATTCTTCGCAGCGTTCTTCTTCAGCTGCACCGCCGCCGTCCTCATCTTCGCCTTCAAATATGCATCCAGCGTCGCGCAAGCCCGCGCCCGGCTGGCGCAAGACAGCGCCTACCAGGAGCTGGCCAAGTCCATGGCCGCCGCGCAGGTCGAAACGGCAACGTCGCTGGCAGCATTGAGCGCTTCCGTGGCACAGATCCAGGCGCGCTTAAGCAGTCTGGAGACGATTCTCAAGGAAGTCGAATAAACCCTTTCATAGTCACCCCACGACCAGGAGACCGCACCATGAATACCGTATCGACCGCCCGTCTATATGCGCTGCGCGCCATGTATCTGCTGGTTGTTCTGGGCCTCGGCAGCGTGCTGTGGCCCGGCATCGTCACGCCGCACGCGCCGTGGGAACTGGCGCGGGGCACCGTCAACTGCATGCTGGCCGCGTTCTCGCTGCTATGTTTGCTGGGCTTGCGCTATCCGCTGCAGATGCTGCCCCTGCTGCTGTGGGAAGCGCTGTGGAAGACCATCTGGCTGCTGCTCGTGCCGCTGCCGCAATGGCTGAACGGCCAGATCGATCCCGCCACCGCAGCAACCGCGTTTGAATGCGCGTTCGTGGTGCTGGTCTACCTGGCCATTCCGTGGCGCCATGTGCATGCGCACTACATCCTCAAGCCGGCCACGCCGTGGCGCCAGCTCAGGCAGCCTTGCGAAACGTCAGATTGATGCGCTGCGCGCCCAGCACCACGTGTTCGCCTTCCTTCAGCGGCGCCACGCCGTGGAAGCGCAGACGGTCAGGGCCGCCCCACACCACCACGTCGCCATGCAGCAAAGGAATGCGAGCCGCCTTGTCGGCCCGCTCGGCGCCGCCGAACAGGAAGGTGGCGGGTAAACCAAGCGAGACGGAAACGATGGGCGCGGTGAAATCGCATTCATCGCGGTCCTGGTGCAAGGCCATGCGCGCACCGGGCGCATAGCGGTTGACCAGGCAAGCGTCGGGCGTGAAGCCCGCATAGCCGGCCGCCAGCGCCGCCTCCCGCGCCAGGCGCAGGAACACGGGCGGCATCGGCGGCCAGGGACGACCGCTGGCCGGATCGAGCCGCGCATAGCGGTAGCCGCGTCCATCCGTGATCCAGCCCTGGGCGCCGCAATTGCTCATGGCAACGGACATGCGCAAGCCGCCCGGCGTGGCCATGTGGCGCAGCGGCGCCGCCAGCACGATGGCGTCCAGCGCCGGCAGCAGCTCGGACAGATACGGCAGCGCAAAAGCGCGCAGCAGGACCGACGCGGACGAGCCCGGCACCAGCGGCGCGGGGCCGGCCGGGGCCTGGTCTTCATCGGCAAACAGGGACAGGTTCATGCCGCCTATTTTAGCCCCATTAACAAAATGCCCCCATGCTGCGCTACAGTAGCGCTCTCAGCCACTACTTGACTCCCTGACGATGGATCATTACGCCGATTTGCTGCAAACACTCGCGCAACAGGAAGAATCCCTGCAATTCGAACGCTTCGACAACGACGCCGCGCTGGCCGTGGGCCTGTGGATCGTTGAAGAAGTGCGCAAGCGGGGCAAGGCCGTCACCGTGAACATCACGCGCAACGGCCAAGTCCTGTTCCACCACGCCATGACGGGCGCCACGGCCGACCAGGCAGACTGGATACGCCGCAAGAACCAGACGGTGCAGCGCTTTTGCCACAGCTCCTACTACATGGGCATCTCGTATAAAAGCCGCGGCAGCACCTTCGAAGACGTGAAATACCTCGATGACATCGAGTACGCGGGCCACGGCGGCGCATTCCCCCTGCTCATACGCGGCGTGGGACTGGTCGGCACGGTGAGCGTTTCCGGCCTGGCGCAGGCCGACGACCACGCGCTGGTGGTAGCGGCGCTGCAGGCGCAGCTGGAACGCTAAGCTTCCAGCGCCCGGCGCAAGGCGGCGCGCGCCAGCAAGCGCGTGGAGTCGAGCGTCGGCAGCGGCGAATTGGCGTCGCTGATGATCAGCGGGATTTCCGTGCAGCCGAGGATCACGGCGTCGCAGCCCTGCTCGCGCAAGCCGGCGATGACGGCCTGGAAGCGCGCCACGCTGTCCGCCTTGACCACGCCCGGCACCAGTTCTTCCATGATGATGCGGTTGATCTCGCTGCGTTCGTCCTCGCCGGGCCGCACGCAAGCGATGCCGCGCGCGGCCAGCCTGTCCGGATACACGGCGCTGTCGACCAGCCAGCGTGTGCCCGTCAGCCCCACGCGGCGAAAACCGCGCGCGGCCGCTTCGGCGGCGACGACGTCCGCGATATGCAGCCACGGCAGCGGCGAACGGGGCGCCATCAGCTCGAATGCCTGGTGGATGGTGTTGTCGGGGCAGATCAGGAAATCGGCGCCGGCTGCGGCCAGCTTGCGCGCCGACGCCAGCATCAGTTCGGCCACGCCGGCCAGGTCGCCCCCGTTCAGGCAATCCACGTAACGCGCCAGCGACGGCGTGTGCATGGATACTTCCGGGTGTTCATACGCCCCCAGCGCATGCGCGCCCTCTTCGCAGATGGTGCGATAGCACAGGGCCGCGCCTTCGGCCGAACAGCCGACGATGCCAATATGTTGGGTCATGTGATCTTCCTTTTCAATTAAATGCGCTGGCCGCCGTCGATGGGAATTTCCGCGCCCGTGATATAGGAGGCGCGCTCGCTGCACAGGAACTCCACCAAATCCGCCACTTCGGCCGTCGTACCCAGGCGGCGCAGGGGAATTTGCGTGTCGACGATGTGCGAGGTGCCCGGCGATAAAATCGCCGTGTCGATCTCGCCCGGCGCGATGGCGTTGACCCGCACGTTCAGCGGCGCCATGTCGTTGGCCATTTCGCGCGTCAGCGACGCCAGCGCCGCCTTCGAGCTGGCGTAGGCGGAACCGGCGAACGGATGCACGCGGTAGCCGGCGATCGAGCACAGGTTCACGACGGCGCCGTGCGCATTCGACAATTCCTGCGCGAAGCCGCGTGTGAGCGCCAGCGGCGCAAAGAAATTCGTGTTGTACATTTCCTGCCAGGTCTGCATGTCGGTGGTCAGCGAATTGACGCGCGAACCGCCCGGCCCCTTCGGCGACACGCCCGCATTGTTCACCAGCGCGTGCAGCTTCGAGTCGCCCAGCATGGGACGCAGTGTCTCGACCATCTGCCCGATCTGGCTCAGGTCCGACAGATCCATGCACACATGCGTGTTGTGCTCCTGGCTGCGCGGACAGCCGCCCGGTATCGGGCTGCGCGAGACGGTAATCACCCGCCAGCCCAGGCTGCGGAAGCGTTCGGCCACGGCGTGGCCGATGCCGCGGCTGGCGCCCGTGACGATGGCGGTTTTTTGTTCACTCATGTTCTTCCTTGTTCTGTTCTTGTTCGGTTGTGCCGGCGTGGATGCGCTCCTGGCGCATGACATAGGCCAGCATCTGCGCGCCGCCGTCGAGAATGTCCTGTTCGATGGCGCGCCGCGCGGCCGCGCCGTCGCGCTGGCGCAGCGCGCCGAGGATGGCGTGGTGGTGGCCGACCCGCATGTCGGGCGAAAAACTGGCGTAGCCGGCGGCGATCAGCGGCGCCGTCTGCATCCACAGGTGGTCGACGAAGCGTTTCAAGGTCGGCATGCCGGCCGCCTGCGCCAGGGCCAGGTGAAACGCCTGGTTGCATTGCAGGGCCGCCGCCAGATCGTGCCGCGCGATCGCCTCTTCATTGGCCTGCAGCAGGCGCTCCAGGTCGGCCAGGGTGGCGTCGTCGATGCGCTGCGCCGCCTCGAACGCGCCCAGCCCTTCCAGTTCCAGGCGCAGCGCGCGGATTTCCAGGTAGCGCGCCACGCTCAGCACGGGCACGCGGAAGTCGCGCGGCGAGCGCAGCACCAGCGCCTCTTCCTGCACCAGCTGCAGCATGGCGTCGCGCACGGGCGTGACGCTGGTGCCCAGCTGCAGCGCCAGCTCGCGGATGCGCAGCCGGTCATTCGGCTGGAAGCGCCCCGCCGCCAGCGCGTCGCGCAGCATCGCATAGACGGATTTGCCCAGGTTGACGTGCTGCAGACTGTCCAATTGGTGGTTCATGCGTATTTTTGATCTTTTGAAATTATGATGCATCATACATCAACACATAAAACAGCGTTTTTCCAGGCGTGCGCCGCAGGCAGGAAACACCGCCAGCACGTACAATCAGCCGCCACCGTATTGAAAGGAGCGCACTTGAACTGGGATTATCCGCACGCCCACACCCTGCCCGTCACGCCCGAAGCGGGCGACATCGATGGCTTGCAGCATACGAACAACGCCGTGTATGTGCGCTGGTGCGAGCATATCGCCTGGCACCACTCGGCCGTCCTGGGGCTGGACCTCGACGATTACCGGCGCCTGGACCGGGCCATGGCGATCCGCCGCGGCGAATACGACTACCTGCTGCCGACGCGGGCCGGCGAAGCGCTGACCCTGGCCACCTGGCTGTGCGCCAGCGACGGCCGCTCCAGCATGGAACGGCGTTTCCAGCTGATCCGCGACAGCGACGGCGCCACCGTCGTGCGCGGACGCTGGGAATTGATCTGCATCGAATTGAGCAGCGGCCGCGCGCGCCGCCTGCCGCCCGAGTTCCTGGCCGTGTACGAACCAGCCATCGTCGCGGCGCGCCAGAGCGCGCAGGATTAAGCTGGCAAGCGCGCCGGCTCCAGCGCGATCAGCACCAGCAAAATGCCCAGCGGCACGGCCAGCGCGGCGAAACCCACGGCCAGGTAGGCAAAGGCGGCCAGGATGGCGCCCACGGCAAAGCCCAGCAAGGGCCAGAAGCATTTCACGCAGCGTTCGCGCGTGGCGCCATCGGCCGCGCCGCGCAGCACGTCGACCGTGTCGATCACCAATTGCGTCACATTGCCCGTCATCATGGACGTGGGCGCCAGGTGCGCCAGCAGCAAGCGGCTGATGGCGCTGTGCGCGCCCATGGCGGCCGCGCCGAACAGACCGGCCGCCATCGCCAGCGCGCCCGGCTCCGCCGCCAGCGGCTCGGCCAGCACGCCAGACACCATGAAACCGAGCAGCAGCGCCAGCTCCAGCAGCAGCGCCAGGCGCAGCGCCGGTCCGCCGCGGCGCTCGGCCGCCACCGTCAACAGCCGCGCCGCCGCCACGCCCAGGATAAACGCGGGGAACGCCAGCAGCTTGAGGGCGATCGAGGCGTGCGTGGCATTGGCCAGCGCCGCGCCGATCAGCACGAAGTTGCCCGTCACATGGGCCGTGAACAGGCCGAACAGGGCGACAAAGCCCAGGGTATCGACATAGCCGGCCAAAAAGCCCAGGCTGATGCCTTGCAAACGGCTGCGTTGCGCAAGCTGCATACACGCTCCTTGAAATTTGTCATCATGATACCGCGCCGCCAGCGCAGCCTGCAGCGGTTTTGCGCGCCGTTCGGCGAAGATGCGGGGCTTTTCTTGCGCCTCCGCAGTGCAACATGCATTTCGCTCCTGCTTTGCGCGCCCATGCTTTAGAATCAGCGACCTCAGCCCCGTAAAAACAGGATAAAACATATGACGGCAGTCGGGAATACCGAACCACAAGAGCTCAAGCGCGGCCTGAAAAGCCGCCACATCCAGCTCATCGCCCTGGGCGGCGCCATCGGCACCGGCCTGTTTCTGGGCATCGCGCAAACCATCAAGATGGCCGGCCCTTCCGTGCTGCTCGGCTATGGCATCGCCGGCGTCATCGCCTTCCTGATCATGCGCCAGCTGGGCGAGATGGTGGTCGACGAACCCGTCGCCGGCTCCTTCAGCTATTTCGCCGACAAATACTGCGGCCACCTGCCCGGCTTCCTGTCGGGCTGGAATTACTGGGTACTGTATGTACTCGTCAGCATGGCCGAACTGACGGCCGTCGGCATCTATGTGCAGTACTGGTGGCCGGGCGTGCCCACGTGGGTCTCGGCGCTGATCTTCTTTTGCGCCATCAACGCCATCAGCTTGTTGAACGTCAAGGCGTTTGGCGAGATGGAATTCTGGTTCGCCATCATCAAGGTGGTCGCCATCATCGGCATGATCGTCTTCGGCGCCTATCTGCTCGCGTCCGGCGACGCCGGTCCGCAAGCGTCGGTGGCCAACCTGTGGCAGCACGGCGGCTTCTTCCCGAATGGCTGGCAGGGCCTGGTGATGGCCATGGCCGTCATCATGTTCTCGTTCGGCGGCCTGGAACTGGTGGGCATCACGGCGGCCGAGGCGGACGACCCGAGCACGACGATTCCGCGCGCCACCAACCAGGCCATCTACCGCATCCTGATCTTTTACATCGGCGCGCTGGGCATTCTGCTGTCCCTGTACCCATGGCAAAACGTCGTCACCGGCGGCAGCCCGTTCGTGCTGATCTTCCATGCGCTCGACAGCAACCTGGTGGCCACGGCACTGAACGTGGTGGTACTGACGGCGGCACTCTCCGTCTACAACAGCGGCGTGTACTGCAACACGCGCATGCTGTTCGGCCTGGCCAAGCAGGGCAATGCGCCGCGCGCGCTGCTGCACCTGAACCGCCGCGGCGTGCCGCTGGCGGCGCTGGGCGTGTCCGCCCTGGCCACGGGCGCCTGCGTGGTGGTCAATTACTTCATGCCGGGCGAAGCGTTCGAAGTGCTGATGGGACTGGTGGTCTCCGCGCTGATCATCAACTGGGCCATGATCAGCTGGATCCACCTGCGCTTCCGCGCGCAAAAGAAGGCCGAGGGCAAGACGACCTTGTTCCAGAGCCTGGGCTACCCGTTCACCAACTACCTGTGCCTGGTCTTCCTGGCCGGCATTTTGGTGATCATGTACCTGACGCCGGGCCTGCGCATCTCCGTCTACCTGATTCCCGTGTGGCTCGCCGCGCTGGGCGTCGGTTACTGGATCAAGCAAAGCAAGGCCAAGGCATAGACTGCCTTGCTCCATATCAAGCAATAAACAGGTAATCAACAAACAAAAAGCCCGCCTTCGCAGACGGGCTTTTCGTATTGGGCGCTGGCGTTTTTAAGCGGCGGCGGCCTCGCCCTTTTCCTGCGGCATATTGGCTTGCCACATGCTGACGGTCTGGCCCGCATACGATTGCAGCAGCACGTCGTCGCTCAAGGTCAGCATCGCCTGCTGGCGCTGCTCCGCCTTTTTCTCGGGCGTCATGCCCAGCTCGCCCGTCTTGTACGGCCCCAGCACGGGCAACAGGTCACGCAGCACGGAATAATTGCCCGGCGTGGTCTTGTCCGATTCCAGCTTGCCCAGGAAATACTTCATGACATGCTCGGACTGGCGGCCCTCCTGCTGCAAGCTCGCCTTCACCATCTTGCCATCCTTGTAGGCCACCTGCGCGTCGCTGCTGGCCGTATCCTCGATCTGGTGGTAGGTATAGTTCTGCGATTCCGTGTTGGTTGTCAGGCGCAGCGGCACGCCGGGGACGAGGGTCTCATGGTAGCTGGCGCTGAGCTTCGATTGCTGCTGCTGCCGGATCGAACGTGCATCCTGGCTGGCACCGGTCTGCGCCGTCTTTTGCGACACTTCATAATTGAAGCCATCCTTTTCCGCACTGCGCATGGGATTGCTGAATTTCACGGTCTGCGACACGGAGGCGCTGAAATCGGCCAGTCCCGTCAGGATGGACTTGTCCTCGGCCGCCAGGCGCCACTTGCCCGTCTCGGGCGTGTCCGTGGCCACCTGCGGCGCGGCGGAATTGCTGTGCAGGGCTGTAAAGCTGTCCTTGAGCATGGCCACCAGGCCCGCGTCGCCATGGCCGCGCGACGCCGCCTGGTCGAACTGCTTCATGTAGCTGCCCAGCGCCTTGGCTTGCCGTTCCTTGCTGCCCAGGGTATTGAGTTGGCTGGCATCGACCTTCAGGTCCAGGCTGCCGGCCTCGCCACTGAAGCTGACCTTGCGCTGCGCGCCGTCGGCCTGGAAATCCAGGGTTTGCACGCTTTCCGGCTCGCCGCGCACCTTGACTTCCGCATGCAGTTTCACCGAGGCCAGCACTTGCTGGTCGAACTGCATCAAGCCCTCCAGCTTGATTTTCGGCGTGGCGCGCCCCATGCCATCAATGGCTTCCTGAAAACCTTTTGCCAGGTCGCCCAGCGCGCTGGCTTCAGCGTCGCTGAGGTCGCCGCTCGTCGTCATGTTCACGGCCAGTCCGTCGCCCTGGCTGTCGAGTGCCAGCTTGACTTCCACGCCGCTTTTCGTCGTGATGCTGAGGGTAACCCGGTCTTCGCCATTACCGTGCAGGCTACCCGGCGCGATGCCGGACGCTGCATAGACATTCGGCGAGGTGCTCGGCGGCGGCTGGCGCATCGCCTGCGAGAAATTGTAGTTGCCCAGCTTGGCCTGGCCCAGCATGGCCGCGCCCAGGCCGCTGAAGCGACCGCCAAACGCATACGAAGAGAAGCTTTTCGTCATCGCCTCGCTCACCTTGTCGCGCGGCGCGCTTTCCCACACCATCGGCGAAGGCACGAGAGATGACACGGCCGGCGGGCCGCCGAAGGCGACGATGGCGGAAGGGGACGGCGCCGGGGATGAGGGCGTGTCCACCCCGCTTGCCGTAGCGGCTAGCGTGCGGGACGGGCTTGGATTCCAGCTCGGGATCGGGGAGACGGAGGTCATGGTCGTTATGCCTTGCTAAACGAGTGGTGGTGTATGGGTGAGATATTCATAACTTTCAGTTTTTGACAACAATCAATCGTCAAGCTAGCCCACTTTCAGCCAGACGTGGGATACACGCCGCTTCAGGTGCCAGGCAGACACAGCTATAACGACGTGAAAGGTGAAATCATGAGCGCAATGTGGCATGAAAATTTTTCATTCTTGATACAAGTCACGCTCCGCCCCAGTAGTGGCGCCAACGAGGGCGCGTCATTTAACTCAAATTGGAACTGTTGCCTCAAGTAAATTTCTACTGTTGCTCAAATGCTGAAAGTGACTTTGTGTGACATTCCGTCTGCCCGCAATCACTATGATCGCTGAGTGCTTCGCGATAAATCCGCATTAGCTTATGCGAAACAGCAAGCACAGCCTTAAGGAGGCAGCATGAGATTTCTGAACTTAACCATAGCCAAGCGGCTCGGCCTGGGCTTTGGCCTGGTCGCCCTGTTCCTGTTGCTGGTCATCGCGCTGGGACTGACCAGCATGCGGCAAATCCAGGACCGCATGGATGAAGCAACCAAGGTCAACGACGTCGAAACCAGGCTCGCTCAGACTATGGACTTGACAGTAACCGAGCGGGCGCTGGCGCTGCGCAATCTGATTTTGCTGAAAGAAGAGAAGGAAATCCAGATCGAGGTCGCGCGCATCGCGGACCAGGAAAAAAAATACGCCGCCGCCCAGCAAAAGCTGGGGGCGATGTTCGGCAGCCTGGGGGGCACGTCGAACGAAGAAAAAAGCCTGCTCGAACAGATCCGCACGCAAAGCGAGCTGGCGGCCCCCTTCATCCAGCGGGCCGCCGCGCTGGCGCTGGACCAGAAGCAGGACGACGCCTACAAGCTGCTGCGTTATGAATTCCGCCCCGTGCAAAAGCGCTGGTGGGAATTGCTGCGCTCCTTGATCGCCGTCGAGGAAAAGCAGAACAACGAGGCTTCCATCATCGCCGAGGCCGCCTACAGCCAGGCGCGCCTGGTGATGCTGAGCATCGGCTCGCTGGCGCTGCTCACCAGCCTGCTGGCCGCCGTGCTGATCACGCGCGGCGTGACGCGCCAACTCGGTTGCGAACCCGACGAAGCGGCGGCGATCGCCGGACAGATCGCCAGCGGCAACCTGGCCGTGCCCATCCATACCCGCGCCGGCGACACGCACAGCCTGCTGTACGCCATGCAATCGATGCGCGACAGCCTGGCGCAAATCGTCCAGCAAGTGCACGCCAGCACCGAAACCATCGCCACGGCGGCGGGACAAATCGCCATGGGCAACCTGGACTTGTCTTCGCGCACGGAGCAGCAGGCCAGCACGCTGGAGCAAACCGCTTCGTCCATGGAAGAACTGACCAGCACCGTGCGCATCAACACCGACCATGCGCGCCAGGCCAACGGGCTGGCCGAATCGGCCTCCGATGTCGCCACCAAGGGCGGCGCCGTGGTGGCGCAGGTGGTCGACACCATGGCGGCCATCGATGTCTCGGCGCGCAAGATCGTCGACATCATCGCCGTCATCGACGGCATCGCCTTCCAGACGAACATCCTGGCGCTGAACGCGGCCGTCGAGGCGGCCCGCGCCGGAGAACAGGGGCGCGGCTTTGCCGTGGTGGCCACCGAAGTGCGCAACCTGGCGCAGCGCTCGGCCGCCGCCGCCAGGGAAATCAAGGACTTGATCGGCGACTCGGTCGACAAGGTCCAGGCCGGCAACCGGCTGGTGGAACAGGCCGGATCGACCATGCACGAAGTGGTCGCCAGCGTGCGGCGCGTCACCGGCATCATGTCTGAAATGATGTCCGCCAGCCAGGAGCAATCGGCCGGCATCGAGCAAATCAATATGGCCGTGACGCAAATGGACAATGTGACGCAGCAAAATGCGGCGCTGGTCGAGGAAGCCGCCGCCGCCGCGCAAGCGATGCAGGAACAGGTCAACAGCCTGAACGACGTGGTCAGCGTCTTCCGCGTAGGAAATATGGCAGGCGGCCGCGAGGCGGGACTGCGCGTGGTCCACCGTCCGCCACCGCCGCTGGCGGCGCGGCGCCCGCCCGCCACGGCGAAGCCGGCCCGTCCGGCCGCCGCCAAGCCCAGCGAAATCGAATGGGAACAGTTTTGAGCCGGCAACGGGGGAGTGGCGCACGTGGGTAAACTGGAACAGATCGCCGCTGCGGGCGGCGGAGCGCATCACATCTTCCCGCATGCGGGCCATATCGACAAGGAACAACGAGGGCTGATGGCCGGCCAGCGGGCCGCGACGCTGTGGCTGACCGGCCTGAGCGGCGCAGGCAAGTCGACGCTGGCGTACGCGCTGGAAAGGCGGCTGCTGGCGCAGGGCCGCCTGAGCTGCGTGCTCGACGGCGACAATATGCGGCACCACCTGAATGGCGACCTGGGCTTTTCTCCGCGCGACCGCCAGGAAAACATCCGCCGCGGCGCCGTCGTGGCCAGGCTGATGAACGACGCCGGCATGATGGTCATCTGCGCCTTCATCTCGCCGCTGCGCAGCGACCGCGAAATGGCGCGCCAGATCATCGGCGGCGACGACTTTATCGAAGCCTACATCAGCACGCCATGCGCGCTGTGCGAGGAACGCGATCCCAAGGGACTGTACAAAAAAGCGCGGGCCGGACTGATCCCGGCATTTACGGGCATCTCGGCGCCCTACGAAGCACCGCTGGCGCCGGCGCTGACGCTCGATACCAGCACGCTGTCGCTGGAACAGGCTTGCGAACGGCTGTTCCAGCAGCTGTGCCCGCGCTTCATCTGATGCCGCGCACCCACCTGTTCGAGGAAGGATGAGATGAGTTCCACGCACCACCCCGGCCACGGCGCGCGCCCGCGCCCTGTCATGATGATTCCCCTGCGCCGCTGCGGCAGCCATGCCCTGCGCCTGCGCCTGAACCTGTCGCCGCAGTTTTATTCACCGTATCCGCTGCACCTGGTCGACATGATGCCGTTGCTGCCCCTGTACGGCGACTTGCGCGACGACCGCGCCTACTTTCGCCTGGTGGTCGATGTGGTGGGCCTGGCGGCGGTCAGCATGGTCAAGTGGCCCGGGGTCGTCTTCGATCCGGTGGAAGTGTTCGAAACGCTGCGCGGCCAGCCGCGCAGCATCCACCGCGTGGCATGGGAGCTGCTGCTGCGCGCCGGCGAACGCCGCCAGGCGCAGGTGGTGATGGACAAGTCGCTCGACAGCGTGCACTACGCCGACGACATCGTGCGGCTGTATCCGGACATGCTGTTCCTGAACGTGGTGCGCGATCCGCGCGCGCAAGTGGCGTCGATGAACCGCGCCATCATCCACGATTTCGACACGCTGCTCAATGCCAGGACCTGGCTCGCCGCCCATACAGCCGCCGACCACGTCGTGCAGCGCCATCGGCAGCGCGTGCTGACGATACGCTATGAAGATTTTCTGTCGCGGCAACACGAAACGCTGGAAACGGTATGTGACTTTCTCGGCATCGCCTTCCTGCCGCAGATGCTGGACGTGGCGGCGTCGGCGGAAGCGCGGCAAATCGCACAGCTGTCGTCGCTGTGGTCGGCCAACTGCCATGCGCCGATCGCGGCCAACATCGACAAATTCAGGCAGCAACTGTCGGACGATGAGATCAACCTCATCGAAACGCTCGCCGGCCCGTATATGGACCGCTACGGCTACACGCGCCTCTGCCGCGGCGACGCCGGCATCACGCCCGCGCTCATCGAGCTGGCCGGCAGGCGCTCGGCGCAAGGACGCGAACGCGCCTGGCGCGCCCTGGAACAGGATAACTTCCGCGATTACGTGCTGCGCCGCTGCCGCGCCGACTATCTGGCCCAGCTGCATGCACGCCTCAGCCAGAGCGGCGGCGCGCCGGACAGCGGCGCCATCGTCACGCTGGATCCACTCGACCCGGACGCGTTTGTCGTCGATGATTGACAGGCTGGCGCCGACACCTGCTCCGCATCGGCATGCCGCCGTCGCTGCCGGCGCGGCAAGCCGCGATCAACGCTCTTTGTTTTCTAAAAACAACAATCTCGATATCGATCGGCAATGTCCACTAAAATAGTGAACATATGAAACATCTGATTAGCGCGCCGGTCGCCAGCTTCACCGATTTATTGCTCGACGCCGTGTGCATGGTCGATGTGAATGGGCGCTTTGTCTTTGTCAGCGCCGCCTGCGAACGCATCTTCGGCTACACCCAGGAAGAAATGATCGGCATGGTCATGCTCGACCTGGTCGCGCCAGCCGACCGTCAGCGCACCATCGCGGCGGCGCAGGCCATCATGAACGGCCATGCCCAGGCCCACTTTGAGAACCGCTACACCAGGAAAGACGGGCGCGTCGCGCACATCATGTGGTCGGCCCGCTGGTCCGCCACCGACCAGCTGCGCGTGGCGGTGGCGCGCGATATCACGACGCTGAAACAGACGCAGGCGAAGCAGGCGGCGCTGTACGCCATCTCCGAGGCGGCGCATGCGACCGAGGAACTGCCGGCCCTGCTCCAGCGCATCCACCAGATCGTGCGCGAACTGCTGCCCGCGTGCGGCTTGACAGTCTCGCTGCAGGACGAGCACGGCCAGCACTTGCACCAAGCGCAGCGGGAACTGGACGGCACGCCGGCAACGCACGCCGCGCTGGCGGGCCTGCTGTGCGAAGAAGTGCAGCGCAGCGGCCGCGCCTTGCTGATCGAGCCTGGCCAGCTGGCCGGCTTGCCGCCCGCCTTGCAGGTTGCCGCTGGCGACCTGCTGGAGTACTGGCTCGCCGTCCCGCTGCAGTCGTCGCGCGGCATCATCGGCGTGCTGGTATTGCAAAGCGGCCAGGGAGCGTCCACAGGCAACGAACACGAGCTCGATTTGCTGCAATTCGTCGCCAAACAACTTGCCATCGCCATCGAGCGCAAGCAACTGCAGAGCCGCATGCACTTCATGGCCATGCACGATGAACTGACCCGCCTGCCGAATCGGCGCCTGTTCCATGACCGCCTGCAGACGGCGTTTGCGCGTGCCCAACGCCATGATGGCCGGCTGTCGCTGCTGTTTCTTGACCTGAACCGCTTCAAATTAATCAATGACCACTACGGCCATGCCTGTGGCGACCTGCTGGTGCAGGCCGTGGCGGACCGGATCAGGGCTTGCCTGCGCGAGACCGACACCCTGGCCCGCCTGGGCGGCGATGAATTCGTCGTGCTATTGGAAAACAAT
Organism: Janthinobacterium sp. PAMC25594; assembly: GCF_019443505.1. NCBI lineage: Bacteria > Pseudomonadati > Pseudomonadota > Betaproteobacteria > Burkholderiales > Oxalobacteraceae > Janthinobacterium > Janthinobacterium sp. PAMC25594. Next base: position 193,031 of record NZ_CP080377.1, on the reverse strand, counting down.
CCGCTGTCGCTCGATGTGATGCTGATCGAACGGAAAATCCACGCGGCGCTGGCCACCCCGCTGCGGCTTGGCGATGGGCGCCACCTGCGCATCAGCGTCAGCATCGGCGTCGCGCACTTCCCGGACGACGGCGATACCATGCAGCTGCTGCTGCGCCATGCGGACCGGGCCATGTACACATCGAAGGCGGGTGCCGCCGAGCGCTAGCGGGCGCCTGCTTCTGGCGACAATACCCCTATGCTATACTTTCCGGCGATGCTAAGACTCTTCAAAACATGGCTGATCCTGCTGCTGATCACGGCGGTGCCGCTGCAAGCGGCAGCAAGCGGCGTCACGCGTGCGTGCGCGCCGCTCGCTGTCTTGCCTGCCGCCATGATGGCAGCGGACTGCCAGCATCACGCTGCGCAGTCATCCGCCGTCCCGCACAGCGCCGGCACGCAAGAAGAAAACAAGGCCCCTGCCAAGCACCCCGCTTGCGGCGCCTGCTCCAGCTTTTGCCTGGGCGCGCTGATGCCGCCCTGCCTTTCCCTGCCTGCCGCAGCCTGCACCGGCGCGCAACAAGTCACCATCGCAACGGCCACCTTGCTGACGGGATTCATTCCCGACGGCCCGCGCCGGCCGCCGCGGCCGCCGCGGCCGCTTTCCGCTTAAATTCCAAACTCGTCCCAAGCAGGCCACCCGTGTGGCCACGATAGACCTTATTCGTCTGAAAGCAACACATGATCAAACATTTCTTATTGCGCGGCGCCTGCGCCGCCATGCTGGGCTTGCCCACGTTCGCCATCGCGGCCCTGCCCGTCATTGACGTCTACAAAAGCGCGTCGTGCGGCTGCTGCACCGCATGGGTCAAGCACCTGGAAGCGAACGGTTTTACCGTGCGTGCCAAGAACGTCGAGATGCCGGCGCAATATCGCCAGCGCGCCGGCATACCCGACCAGTTCGGCTCCTGCCACACGGGCATCGTCAACGGCTACGCCATCGAGGGCCACGTGCCCGCCAGCGACATCAAGCGCCTGCTGCGCGAGAAACCCCAGGCAAAAGGCCTGGCCGTGCCAGCCATGCCCATGGGCTCGCCAGGCATGGAAGGACCGCGCAACGATCCCTACGACGTGTTCCTGGTGAAAGCCAATGGCACGACGGTCTACCAGCACTACAAATAAAGGCAGGAAACAATAAAAAACGCCGCCGGGATTGCTCCCGGCGGCGTTGTTTTTTGTCAGGCAGTAAAGAACTTACCGCCTGTCAGGACTGCATCAGATGGTGTCCAGCACGGCATTCAGGCTGGCGCTCGGACGCATGACCGCTTCCGTCTTCGCCGGATCGGGCAGGTAGTAGCCGCCGATATCCGTTTCCTTGCCTTGTACCGCTTTCAGCTCGGCAACGATCTTTTCTTCGTTATCGGCCAGGGCTTTTGCCACGGGAGCGAAGTGCGCCGCCAGTTCCGCGTCGTCCTTCTGCGCCGCCAGGGCTTGTGCCCAGTACATGGCCAGGTAGAAATGGCTGCCGCGGTTGTCGAGCTCGCCGGTACGTGGCGATGGCGACTTGTTGTTGTCCAGCAGCTTGCCGGTGGCTTCATCGAGGGTTTTCGCGAGGATTTTGGCCTTCGCATTGCCCGTCTTGATGCCCATGTCTTCCAGCGACACGGCCAGGGCCAGGAACTCGCCCAGCGAATCCCAGCGCAAATGGTTTTCTTCCACCAGTTGCTTGACGTGTTTCGGTGCCGAACCGCCGGCGCCCGTTTCGTACATGCCGCCACCGGCCATCAAAGGCACGATCGACAGCATCTTGGCGGACGTGCCCAGTTCCAGGATCGGGAACAAATCGGTCAGGTAATCGCGCAGGATGTTGCCGGTCACCGAGATGGTGTCCAGGCCGCGGAAGGCGCGTTCCAGCGTGTAGCGCATGGCGCGCGTCTGCGACATGATCTGGATTTCCAGGCCGCTCGTGTCGTGCTCCTTCAGGTACACCTGTACCTTCTTGATGACTTCGTTCTCGTGCGGACGGTAGGAATCGAGCCAGAACACGGCAGGCATCCCCGAGTTGCGCGCACGCGTGACGGCCAGCTTGACCCAGTCGCGGATCGGCGCGTCCTTGACCTGGCACATGCGCCAGATATCGCCCTCTTCCACCGTTTGGGTCAGCAGCACTTCGCCCGTTTCCAGGTCGGTGATGTTGGCGGTGCCGCCTTCAGGCACTTCAAAGGTCTTGTCGTGCGAACCGTATTCTTCCGCTTGCTGCGCCATCAGGCCCACGTTCGGCACGGTGCCCATGGTCTTCGGATCGAAGTTGCCATGCCATTTGCAGAAACCGATCATTTCCTGATAAATACGCGCGAAAGTCGATTCCGGCATGACTGCCTTGACGTCTTTCGGACGGCCGTCGGCGCCCCACATCTTGCCGCCGATACGGATCATGGCGGGCATGGACGCGTCGACGATGATGTCGTTCGGCGAGTGGAAGTTGGTGATGCCCTTGGCCGAATCGACCATGGCCAGTTCCGGACGATTCGCGTGGCAGGCGTGCAAGTCTTTCAGCACTTCATCTTTTTGCGACGCCGGCAGGGTCTCGATCTTGTCGTACAGATTGCTCATGCCATTGTTGACATTCACGCCCAGCTTGTCGAACAGTTCGGCGTGCTTGGCGAACGCGTCTTTGTAGAAAATGCGCACGCAGTGGCCGAAGACGATCGGGTGCGAGACCTTCATCATGGTCGCCTTGACGTGCAGCGAGAACATCACGCCCGTCTTGAAGGCGTCGTCGATTTCCTTCTCGTAGAACTCCAGCAGCGCTTTCTTGCTCATGAACATGCTGTCGATGATTTCGCCCGCTTTCAGGGAAACCTTCGGTTTCAGCACGATGGTCTTGCCCGAGGCGGTGACCAGTTCCATCTTGACATCGCGGGCCTTTTCCAGGGTCAGCGATTTTTCGCCATGGTAAAAGTCGCCATGATGCATGTGCGAAACGTGGGTTTGCGACGCCTGGCTCCACTCGCCCATCGAATGCGGGTGCTTGCGTGCATACTCTTTGACGGCCTTCGGAGCGCGGCGGTCGGAATTGCCTTCACGCAGGACCGGATTGACCGAGCTGCCGATGCATTTGCCGTAACGGGCCTTCAAGGCTTTTTCTTCTTCCGTCTTCGCGTCTTCCGGATAGTCCGGCAGCTTGTAGCCACGGCCTTGCAATTCGCGCACGCAAGCGATCAATTGACCTTGGGAAGCGCTGACGTTCGGCAATTTGATGATGTTGGTGTCTGGATTCTGGGTCAATTTGCCCAGTTCAGCCAGGGTATTCGGGACTTTTTGCGCGTCCGTCAGGAATTCGGGAAATTCGGCCAGTACACGCGACGCCACCGAAATATCCGTGGCGACGACATCCACGCCAGCCGGCGCGGTGAATTTTTTGATAATCGGCAGCAGGGAATACGTCGCGAGCAGCGGCGCCTCGTCAGTCAGCGTGTAGATGATTTTGGATTTTTGTGTTGCCATGTTCATTCCCTTGTATGCGGTGATGCCTGGTGGTTAACTTTCTTCATTCCAAACACAGGACGGTTAGCCTTGCTTTGGACGGCTAGTGTGCCGGCGGTGACGCCGTGCTTGCCCACCACGTATTTTAGACTGTCCTGCCGCTGTTTGTGTATCCGATGGCGACGAATCTTATATAAGACAGCAAATATCTGATGGCGCCAGGCCCGAACGGCCATTTTCCGCCTTGAAATGGGTGCAGGACGGCGGCCCGGCATGTATGTCGCCTTGATGAAGCATTCAATATTGACAATATCCAAGTGGGAGCGACGGTGCGCGCGCCCACCAGCCAGGCCGCCAGCAGCGAAGCGGCCATGGCGGGCCATTGCAGTAGTTCGAGGATGTCGGACATGGCGCCTCCTGTTTGCCGGCAACGTAGCCATATTGTCTGTCGTTTTTTTGGCGCACGCCTGCCACAGGCTGCGCCACTTCCCCGCAAATCTTCAGCTGGCTTGATATCGATTAAACCAGCTGATTAAAACGGCCATACGATGAGCAGGCTTTCTCTTTTTATTCATCCATTGTTTGTCTTTTCTCAACTGAAAGGTATTTCAAATGAAACCTGTTATGCGGAAAATCAAGTCAATGCGGCAACAATTGGGACAGGGCATGACGGAATATATCGTCATCGTGGCGCTGATTGCCGTTGCCGCCATCGGCGTATATCAACTGTTCGGCGCCACCATACGCAACCAGACGGCCGGCATCGCCATGGAAGTGTCGGGCAAGAACGGCACGGCCGCCATCGCCAAGGCAGGCGGGGCCGCCACCAAGGCCGAGACGGCCGCCAAGGACACGGCGAAGAACAGCCTGTCCACCTACGGCGACCAGGCCACCACCGGCAAGCAGGACTAGGCCGCCACCAGCGACTTCCCAAACCAATGAGCGCCCCGGCCCCATCATCATGACAGCGCAACAGGCCTTCCGCCCGCCCCACCTCGCGCAACGCCGCCAGCAGGGCCAGGCGCTCATCTATGGCATCTTCGTTCTCATGGGCGGCCTGGCCGCCCTGCTCTTCGTCTTCAATACGGGCCAGCTCACGGCGGAAAAAAACAAGCTCGTCAATACGGCCGATGCCGTCGCCTACAGCGCCGCCGTGATGCAGGCGCGCGCCCTCAATTTCGACGCCTACACCAACCGCGCGCTGATGGCCAACGAGGTCATGATCGCGCAAGCCGTCAGCATCGCCGCGTGGTCCTCCCATGTCGTCAAACATACGGAAAACGTCACGCCCCTCAACTGCCGCGGCTATTACTCCGTGCCGGCGGCACTGGTGCTGCTCGACTACATTCCCGTCTGCTACCTGCTCAGCTTGCCTACCGCCAGGAATACCGCGCAAGCCGTCGACCAGGTGGCGCAGCAAGCGGCGCAGGCCAGCGTGCTGGCGTCCGAAGCGGCCAAGGCCATCCTGCAGGGGGCGCAGGCGAACATGGCGGCCACCATCTTGCCGGCCCGTCAGGCCCTGATGCAGCAGGTGGCCGACGCCAACTATGCGGGCGATGGCAGCGTGCGGGTCGACAGCATGCCCCTCACCGACACGTTCACGCTGTTCGAGGGCGGCAGCTTCATCCGCGCGTATGCGGGCGCCGAGCGGGGCCGCTTCAAGCAGGCGGCGCTGGCGGCCGCCCACCGCGACGCCTTCGTCCGGCAGCGCTCCTGGACCTCGGCCAACCACCTGCCTTGCCTGTTGGGCAACAAGGCGGAGTTCCGCCGGCGCGGCGGCACGGAACTCGTCGACTTCGATGCATGGAAAGCCATGGATACGGCCTCGCTGCACCACTGGTCGTGGCATACGCATGGCCTGTTTCACCTGCCTACCTGCGACGATGATGAAATGCCGCTCGGCTATGGCGCGCAAGCGGCGGCCAGCGGCACGCCCGACGACAGCGGCGCCGCTTACGGCCAGTCGCGCGCCAACAATCCCCGCGCCAGCGGCCTTGCCAGCAGCAGCGACTGGCATTACAGCGGCCTGCCCACCTTTTCCGACATCGCCGTGCCGGCCCTGGCCTACGCCTCCACCGATCCGCAGCCGCGCCTGACCTTCGCCATTCGCCTGACGCGGGCGAAAGACCAGCTCAGGACATCCGATGGCAGTTCAGGCATCAAGCCGGGCGGCCACCTGGCCATCATCGACGGCAAGCCTGCCCACGACGTGCTGGCGGCAGTGGCCACGGCGCAAGTGTATTTCGAGCGACCGGGCGGGCGCGACGATGGCAAAACGGAACTGGCCAGCCTGTTCAATCCCTACTGGCAAGTGCGCCTCCTGTCCACCTCGGCGGCCGACCTGGCTGTCGCCACGGCACTGGGAGGCGCGCGATGAAGCCGTCTGGCCTGACCCTGCTCCTCCTGCTTTGTGCGCTGTTGCCGGCCGTGGCCAGCACGCCGGGCGAAGATGCCGTGCGTCAAATGCCCATGGCCCACGCAGCACTGGCGGGACGCGACGCCACCGTCAAGGTCCACCTGGTCAGCGCGCGCGGCTACCTGGACGGCAAGCCCGGCGACGCCGCCGGCCTGGCCCGCCTGCACGCGGAAGTGCAGGCCTGCGTGCAGCGCAACAGCGAACGGGGCATCGCCTCGAAGCCGCCACAGGCATGGCCCGAACATGTCATCAGCATGCGCCTCGACACCTATGCGGCCGTCAACCGCAGCATCGTGTACGCCGCCGGCCTGTCCTATGCCATCGATCCCCGCGATTGCAGCCTGATGGAAGCGCGCACCGGCACGGCCAGCCTGTCATCGAGCCTGGGCACGTGCGAAATCGACCTGCTGGCAAAGACGGCGCACGGCCATTGCGATGCCACGGGGCATGCGCGCGCCGCGCCGCCACGGCACCAGCCGGCAATGACGGCGGCGCAAAGGGCGGACATCGTACGCCAGGCGGCCGGCAGCCCGGCCATGGCCGCATTCGCCGCCGCCATGCAAGCCCACCCACAAACGGGCACGGGCGAACGCAAGACCATCGCCGGCCTGGAATGCGAGGTCCGGCCCAATCCACTCGACCCGGACGGCAGGAACTGCCTGTCGCGCGGCGGCTCCTTCTCCTCGCTGGACGCTGTAGGTGAAGCCGGCATGTCCGGCATGACCCTGGAAATGAGCTCGCCCAACGGCATCGCCCTGCGCGCCACGCAAGCGAGACTCGATACCCTGGTGCCGAACGCCGTCTTCACGCCCTACCTGGACGGCGGCTTTCGCATCACGCGCCCGGGGAGCCGGCCATGAAACGGCACAACTTGCGCCAAAGCCACAACCGCGGCCAGGCGCTGACGGAGTTTCTCGTGCTCGCCGCCGCCCTGCTGCCGCTGTACCTGCTGCTGCCCCTGATCGCGAAATACCAGGATATCGCCACTCAGGCCGGCATGGCCAGCCGCTACGTCACCTTCGAGGCAATCACGCACAACGACGCGCAAGGCGGCTGGAAGGCGCCGGCTGCCCTGGCCGGCGAGGTGCGCCGGCGCTTTTTCAGCAATGCGGACGCTCCCATCAAGACAGGCGATACGGCCGGTAATTTTCTCGCGCACCAGAACCTGTTCTGGCGCGGGCCTGCCGGCGGCGCCCTGATCGCGGACTTCGGCGGCGACGTGGCCGTCAGCTTTGGCCCCGGCAACGCGGCCAGCCATGCCGGCGCCTTCACGCCCGCCAGCGACGGCGAGCCCTTCAACGGCTTGGTGGGCACATCCGCAGGCGTGCACACCGCCGACGAACTGGGCTTGCAAAGCCGCGGCATTTACCGGGGCAACGTCAGCGTGCGCCTGGCCAAGTTACCGGCCGGCATCGTCGCCTATCAACCGTTTGACAGCCTCGACCTGGCCATCCACCGCCATACGAGCGTGGCCATCGATGGCTGGGCGGCCGGCTCGCCGGCCCAGGTGCAGTCCCGTCTCGACAGCAAGCTGCTGGTTCCCGCCACGGCGCTGCGCGATGCGGCAGGCGTGGTCAATGCCAGCGTGACCCTGGTGGAAATGGGGCACATCCAAGGACCGAAGCTGGGGCAGCTCGACTTCTGGCGCGATGTCGTGCCGCCCGACCGGCTCAAGTAGGCATCGCATCATCCACCTTATCCGCATCAGGGGAGATTGCAGAAATGACAGTCAAACAATATCTTCGGCGTATATCCGGCGCGGCACTGGCGCTGTTGCTGCCCTGCGGTGCCGCTGGGTCAGCGCCGCCAGCCTGGCCCGCGATCGCCATTCCCGCCGGCATTGAAACCTTTGCCACAGGGGGCGAGATACGCGTCAATGGCCTGCCGCTGTACCTGCGCGGCGTGCTGTCCGCCAGGACGCCGGACCAGGTGGCGGCGCAGTTCCGCGCCAGTCTGGGACAACCGCTGGCCGAACACACGCGGGACGGCACGCTGGTGCTGGGGCGGGCGCTGGGCGAGTTTTACGCCACGGTGCAACTGCAGCCCGCGGGAAGCGGTACGCGCGGCATCCTTGCCGTCAGTCACCTGGGCGCCGCGCCGGGGCCGCGCGACAGCGCCACGGACCGGCTGCTGTCGCGCTTCCCCGCCGGTTCGCGCTTGCTCACGCAAACGCGCTCGGTCGATGGCCCGCGCCGCGCCGAGTTGCTCACTGTCAGCAACACCATGGGCGTCGAGGCCAATGTCCGCCACCTGCGCCGCACCTTCGAAGCGCAAGGCTACACGCTCGAGCGTACGGACTCGTCCACCAGCGCGCCCGGCGGCGCCACCTCGCTATTTTTCAAGACCTCCGCCAGTGAAGCGCTCGCGGTGATTTACCGCGGCAGCCAGGGCGACACGGCCATCGCCCTGAACACCGTCACGCGCCTGGAGTCCGCCAAATGAGGCCCCGCTTTCGCCACCGCCGGCCGCAAGAGGGCCAATCCAGCGTCGAGTACGCCATCGTCTGCGCCGCGCTGGCCATCGCGCTGGGCGTGGGCATGAGCGGCGAGAGCAGCGTGCTCAGGCAACTGCTGGCCGCCTTCAAGTCCGTGTACCAGGACTTCAGCCACGCCATTTCCCTGCCCGGCTGAGCATCATGAAAATTCCCTTTCCTGCATTATCGAAGATCAACAAGACCTGGGTGGTGCTGGGCGCCGCGCTCACCATCGGCCTGCTCGCCGCCGTCGCCACGCGCAGCTTCCTCAGCACACGGGTGGCCGAAATCGAGGCGCGCAATGTGCATCAGACCCTCAGCGTCGTCGTCGCGAAGATGGATCTGGCGCAAAACACGATCTTGTCGAGCGACAACGCGGCCGTGCGCAAGATCCCCGTCGAGTATGTCCACTCGGGCGCCGTGCGGCCGGGCGATTTCGAGCGCGTCGCCGGCAACGCCATCGCCTTCCCCGTCAAGGCGGGCGAAATGATCATGTGGAGCCAGATGGCGGGCAAGCGCGTGCCCACCTTTTCCGCGCGCCTGGCGGCGGGGCGGCGCGCCATCACGGTGGTGGTCGACGAAATCAATTCGATTTCCGGCATGCTGGAACCGGGCGACCTGATCGACCTGATGCTGACCATCGACCAGAACGGCAGGAAGGTGGTGCTGCCCCTGTTGCAAAGCATGCAAGTCATGGCCACGGGCCAACGCTCGGTGGATGACGCGAAAAACGGCGAGGCGGCGCAATTTTCCACCGTCACCCTCGACACCACGCCCGCGCAGGCGCGCAACCTCATCATCGCGCGCGAAAACGGCAAGCTGACGGCCCTGCTGCGCAATCCGGCGGACAAGGCCGCACCCGGCCAGCCAGACTCTGACCTGTCGCTGCTGTTCGATGCCCGCCCGGAAAGCCTTCCCCTGCCGCAGCGGCGCGGCATCCCCGTGCTGTATGGCGGCAACGGCATGCCGGCGTCACCCGACGCCCTGCGCCTGCAGGGTCATCGCAGCGGCACCGATCCGCCAATGGCGATGCCGCCGGCGCCAGTGGCCGCGCCGCCGCCCATTCCACTCATCAACGCTGCCGCCGCGCCTCCCTGAGACGTGCCGGCGCCAGCCTGCCTTGCGCCAGTACGCAAGCCACCGCACGCCCTTTGGATGGACAAAGTCCCATGAAACGCTACTTCCTCTCTCTGCTGCAAGCCCTTTGCATACCGCTGATCCTGGGCGCGGGCATGGCGGCGCCGGCCTGTGCCCGCGCGCAAACGGCGCCCCAGGGCGTAATCCAAGGCAAGGCGCCGCTCGCGGCCAAGGCCGGCAGCATGCCAAAGTCGGCCAATGCCGGCAATACGGCAGCGCGCTACCAGCCCATCGGCAAGCAGGACGATGCCGAAGCGGAGCCCGAACTGGAGCTGTACCTGGGCGAATCGCGCGTCTTCCCCACGCCGGGCGTGGCGCGCATTGCCGTGGGCAATGGCCAGGTCATCACCGCCAACGCGCTCGACGACAGGGATGTCATCATTTTCGCCAACGGCGCCGGCAACTCCTCGCTGTTCGTCTGGCACCACGATGGCCGCTACCAGCGCGTGAAAGTGACGGTGCTGCCGCTCGACATGCGCCGCTATGCGCGCGACATCGCCAGCTTTTTGTCGGCCATCCCGAAAGCGAAGGCCAGCGTGGTGGGCGACAAGGTCGTCGTCGAAGGCGATGAATTGTCCGACGCGGACCGCGACAAAGTGGCGGAACTGGCCAGGCGCTATCCGCAAATCGTCAATTTCACCAGCCCCATCGGCTGGGAACAGATGGTCATGATGGACGTCAAGGTGGTCGAGTTTCCCCGTACGGAACTGCGCGAGCTGGGCCTGAAATGGAGCGCCACAGGCGGCGCCGCGCTGGGTGGCATCTGGGCGCCGTCCAGCCGCGGCGATGCGGGCCGCTATGCGATCAACGTGCGCACGGGCGAGGCCAATGCGCCGCCGATCACCGTGCCGAATGGCGGCAACGGCAGTTTCGTGCCCCTGCCCTCGAACCTCACCATCCTCAGCGCCATCAACCTGGGCCTGAACGCGCAGTTACTTGCACTACAACAAAATGGCACTGCCAGTATCCTTGCCGAACCACAATTGTCGACGCGCAGCGGCTACAAGGCCAGCTTCCTGGCCGGCGGCGAGATTCCGTATTCCGTCGCCACCGTCAACGGCGTGACGGTGCAGTTCAAGCCCTACGGCATCAAACTCGACATCGAGCCCAAGGTGGGCAGCAATGGCGTCATCCGCGCCGTGATCGAATCGGAAGTCAGTTCCATCGACGCTTCGCTGTCCACCAGCAGCGGGCCGGCCCTGCTGACGCGGCGCACGCGCACGGAATTCAATGTGCGCCAGGGCGAAACCATCGTTCTGGCCGGACTGCTGCAACGCAATAGCAGCAGCGACGTCGACAAGGTGCCCCTGCTGGGCGACATCCCCGTCCTGGGCGCCCTGTTCCGCTCGAAGTGCTACCAGAACAAGGAAACGGAGCTGGTGGTGTTCGTCACGCCCAGCATCGTCGACAGCCGCAGCGCCGGCCTGGCGGACCGGGCGCGCAGCGCCACGCAGCGGCTGGAGCGGCAGCTGGGCCAGCAGCCCCACCTCAGCGATCCCCTGCAGCCCGGCGCGGATGCGGCCCGCTTCAACCAGGCGCCGCCGTCCGTGCCGGCGCAGTGAAGGCCATCATGTTCCAGGTCGACATCCTCCACCCCGACGGCAGCGCCAGGCAAGTCAACGTGCCCGACGACTGCATGGTCGGCAGCAAGACCAGCAACGACATCTGGCTCGACAGCTGGCGCATCGGCAAGGAACACGCGCGCCTGCTCAAGACACCCTCCGGCGTGTTGCTGGAAGACATGGGCTCCTATGCGGGCACCAGCGTCAACGGCGTGCGCATCCGCAGCCAGCACGGCCCGCTGGCGCCCGGCGACGTGATCGGCATCGGTCCCTACAGGTTGCAGGTGCAGGAAGCGGCCGGCGCGGCCCGTCCCGTGCAGGCGGCCGCCTTTCACTCGCGCTCGAGCAGCGCCGCCACGCGCAACCAGCGCGCCACGGCGGAAATCCACGCCTCGCGCCTGGCGGCGGAAAAAATGCAGGAACAGTTGCGGCGGCAAACGGCCGACGGCGCCGCGCCGGAAGAGGACTTTGCCATCATCCTGGCACCGCAGGCACGCCAGCAACTGGAATTCGAATGGCGCCAGCGCCTGCACGCCATCTTGCTCGAAACCATGGATTTACGCCGCCACGACGTGTCGAAAATGAGCGACGAGCAATTGCGCACGGAAGCGCGGCGCTACATCCACGACATCATGCGGGCGCAGCGGGCCGATATTCCCGAGGAACTCGACTACGAACTGCTGGCCAGGCAGGTGCTCGACGAAGCCGTGGGCCTGGGGCCGCTGGAGGAATTGCTCGACGATGCGGGCGTCACGGAAATCATGGTCAACCAGTTCGACCGGATTTATATCGAGCGCGACGGCAAGCTGGAAAGGCATCCGCTGACGTTTACCAGCGAACGGGCCGTGCTGGGCGTCATCGAGCGCATCGTCGCGCCGCTGGGCAGGCGCATCGATGAATCCTCGCCCATGGTCGACGCGCGCCTGAAGGATGGCTCGCGCGTCAACGCCATCATCGCGCCGCTGGCCCTGAAAGGCCCGGCATTGACCATCCGCAAGTTCGCCAGATACAAGATGACGGCGGACAATCTGGTGCAACTGGGCGCCCTCAGCGCCGACATGGCCGCCTTCCTGCAAGTGTGCGTGGCGGCGCGCAAGAATATCGTCGTTTCGGGCGGCACCGGTTCCGGCAAGACGACCTTGCTCAACATCCTGTCCAATTTCATTCCTGCGGGCGAGCGCATCATCACGGTGGAAGATGCGGCCGAGCTGCAACTGCACCACGAGCACTGGGTCAGCCTGGAGGCGCGCCCCGCCAATGTCGAGGGCAAGGGCGCCGTGTCCATCCGCGAACTGGTGCGCAACACCCTGCGCATGCGCCCCGACCGCATCGTCGTCGGCGAATGCCGGGGCGGCGAGGCGCTCGACATGCTGCAGGCGATGAACACGGGCCATGACGGTTCGCTCACCACCTTGCACGCCAACAGCCCGCGCGACGCCCTGGCGCGCCTGGAAACCATGGTCTTGATGGCCGGCATGGAATTGCCCCTGTCCGCCATCCGCGACCAGGTCGCTTCCGCCATCCACCTGATCGTGCAGCAGACGCGCTTTGCCTGCGGCACGCGCCTGGTCACCAGCATCACCGAAATCACGGGCATGGAAAGCGGCAAGTTCCAGATGCAGGAACTGTTCCGCTTCGTCCACCTCGGCTACGCCGGCAAGAGCGACGGGGCCACGCTACGCGGCTACTTCAGCGGCTGCGACCTGCTGCCGGGCTTTTACGAAACCTTGCGCAGCCAGGGCCAGCCGCTCGACACGACGATTTTTCGCCAGCGGGAGGCGACATGAACAGCGCCATGAACGCCGCCCACATGCTGCTGTTCATCACCGCCATCGCCGCGCTGGCGGCGGCCATCCTCGCCTGGCTGGTGATCGACATCGGCATCGCCACCATGCTGCGCTACCGCGCCCACTTCACGGAACGCACGCGCTTCCAGGTGCGCGAATTCTTCCTGTTCGTCGATCCGGCGCGCATCTTCCTGGCCCACGCGGCCAGCATGACCCTGGGCGCCATCATCGCCGGGCTGGCCAGCGGCAGCGTGCTGGTGGCCGCCCTGGCCTTCATCGGCCTGGCCCTGCTGCCGCGCGCCGTGTATGCCTGGCTGCGCCGGCGCCGCCTGCGCAAGTTCGAAGAACAATTGCCGGACGCGCTGATGATGCTGGCCGGTGCCCTGCGCGCGGGGCTGAGCCTGAACCTGGCCATGTCGCAGCTGGTCATCGAGGCGCAGGCGCCGCTGGGCCAGGAATTCACCCTGCTGCTGCGCGAGCAGCGCCTGGGCGTCACCCTGGAGCAAAGCTTGAACGGCCTGGTGCGGCGCATTCCCACCCAGACCACGATCCTCGTGGTGTCGGCCATGCGCATCGCGACGGAAACGGGCGGCGGCCTGGCGGAAATGCTCGAACGCACGGCCAACACGGTGCGCAACCGCCTGCATATCGAAGGCAAGATCCGCGCGCTGACGTCGCAGGGCAAGTTGCAGGCGTGGATAGTCGGCCTCTTGCCCGTCACCCTGATGCTCGTGCTCGACCACATGGAGCCGCAGGCGATGGACCAGCTGTGGCACACGCGCATGGGCTGGGGCGCGCTGGCCGTCATCGCCACCCTGGAAGTGCTGGGTATCCACGTCATCCGGCGCATCGTCGCCATCGATGTCTAGGCGCCGCCATGTCGCCCACCCGCATCGAACTCACCATCACCGCCCTGGCCATGCTGTCCGGCCTGGCCATGGCCCTGCTGGCGACCCTGCTGGCCAGGGCGGTCGCCGCCATCCCGGCCGAGGACCGCAGCTACAAGGACGCGCCGCCGCTCGCCTTCCGCCTGCTGTGGTGGCCCATCCACTGGGGCGGCCATGCGCTGCGCCCTTTCATTGCCAGGGCGCCCACGGCCGCGCTGCCCGTGCGCCTGCGCAAGGCGGGCCTGGAATACAGCCTCAGCCCCTCGCAATTCATCGCGGCGCGGCTGCTGTGCGCGCTGATCGTCGCCGCCTTTGCGTGCTGGGTGCTCGATTCGCTGGGCCAGGGCAGCCGCAGCGGTGTCGGCGCCGTCCGCTACTGGCAAGCGGGGCTTGCCGGCGCGGCTTCCGGCTGGTGTTACCCGGCTATCTGGCTGCGCGACCGCATGGCGCTGCGCCGCAGTGCGCTGAACAAGTCGCTGCCTTTCTACCTCGACCTCATCACCTTGTGCGTGGAAGCGGGTCTCAATTTGCAGGGCGCGCTGCAGCAGGCGGCGCTGAAAGGGCCGAAAGGCGCGCTGTGCGACGAAATCAAGCGCGTGCTGCGCGATGTGCGTAGCGGCAAGGCGCGTGCCGACGCGCTGCGCGCCATGAGCGAACGGGTGCAGGAACCGGCCGTGACCAATTTCGTCACGGCGCTGATCCAGGCGGAACGCATGGGCATGAACCTGGGCCCCGTGCTGCGGGCACAGGCCGACCAGCGGCGCTCCGAGCGTTTCCTGCGCGCCGAAAAGCTGGCCATGGAAGCGCCCGTCAAGCTGCTGTTCCCTCTCATCGCCTTCATCTTTCCCTGCACCTTCATCGTGCTGTTCTTTCCCATCGTCGTGCAATTCATGCAGTCGGGCCTATAAGGAGCGCGCCATGCCGATACCCGCCCCCAGCATCCTGCACACGGCCAGCGGCGCGCACGCGCTGGACCTGCGCCTGGCCGACACGTTTGTCGCGCGCCTGCGCGGCCTGATGCTGGCCGCCCCGCTGCATCGCGCGCAAGGCTTGCTGATCACGCGCTGCGCCAGCGTGCATGCGGCCTGCATGCGCTATCCCATCGACGTGGTCTACCTCGACCGGCACGGCGTCGTCACCCGCTGCGTGGCCGGCCTGCGCCCGTGGCGCGCCAGCTTCAGCGGCCTCGGCTGGCATGCGCCGCGCACGGCGCACACGCTGGAACTGGCCGCCGGCGCCATCGCGGCCCTGCACATCCGCCCCGGCGACCGCCTGCGGCATCCACGGCTGGAAGCTGCGCCCGCAACGGTGGCCGGCATGCGGGACAAGGCCCAGCGCGGCGCGGCGATGATCGAATTTACCGTGGTCGGCCCCATCATCACCCTGCTGGGACTGTCGATCCTGCAATACGGCATGTTGTTTTTTGCCCGGACACAAATCAACTACGCGGCCTTCATGGCCGCGCGCGAAGGGGCCGTCGCCCATGCCAGCGTCAGCAGCGCCTACGCGGCGTACACGCGCGCGCTGATCCCCCTGTACGGCGGCGGCCAGACGCCAGCCCAGCTCGCCGCTTCGCTGGCCAAGGCGAACGCTGACCTCGGCGCCAACGGCACGGGTAACGCCAGCATCGAGCTGCTCAACCCGACCCGGCAAAGTTTTGATGACTGGAACGACGTGCACAGGCAAATCGCGCTGCATACGGGCAACCGCCGCGTCATCCCGTACAGCGGCCAAAGCCTGAAGGAGCAGAAAGTGGGTACCACTTCCGGCCAAACCATCCAGGACGCCAACCTCATCAAGCTGCGCATCACGCAAGGCTACCTGCCAAAAGTTCCGCTGGTCAAGAATCTGTATGCCACCTACCTGAAATGGCTGGACCCGCACACGGACGCCTTTCACACCAAGCTGCTGGCCAGCGGGCGCATCCCCGTGGTGACGCACGTCACCGTGCACATGCAGTCCGACGCCATCGAAGGCAACAGCCTCGTTTCCGCGCCGGGGCCGGGCAATGGCGGCACGCCCGTCAATCCCGGCAACCCACCCGTGACAAGCGTGCCGCCACCCGCGTGCGACAACCTCAGTTGCACCGACCCGCCCGTGACGCCGCCCGCCTGCAACCCGTTTACGGACCCGCAGCATTGCGTGCCGGAACCCTGCACCGTCATCTGCTGCACACCTAGCTGAGGTAAGCCATGCCAACAACTTTTTACTCTCCCCGGCTGCGCCATGCGCTGCATGCCCTCTGCGCCAGCCTGCTGGCCTGGCTGATGCTGTCGGGCATGCCTACCGCTGGCGCCTGCGGCCCCGAGCCGGGCGGACCGCCCGGCGCCTGCGCTGGCGCTGTCGCCGGCGTGGGCGCCAGCGGCGGCCCCGATGCGGGCGCGGGCAATCCCATCAACGTCATCACCGGCAACAAATACCAGCGCGAGGAAGACTTGCCGGCCCTGCCCGGCGTGCTGGGGCTGGAAATCGTGCGGCACTACAACAGCGCCTACAGCAAGCCAGGCAGTCCCAACGGTCCCTTGGGACGCGAATGGAAGCTGTCGTATGAAACCGAATTGATCGACAAATTCGGCCGCATCCAGATCCTGCAAGCCGACGGCGCCCGCGTCATCTTCGACCGCGATCGACGGCATCCCGGCCTGTGCAGCACGGCGCTGCCGGCCCACGGCCGTCTGACGCTGGCGCCGCAAGCCAACGGTGCCAGCGACTACACCTGGACCTTGCCCGACGGGCGCCGCCTGCATTTCAATACCCTGGGCAAGCTTGACACCATTACGGCCGCCACCGGCGAAACGCTCAGGCTGATATATGACGACAACCATCTGCTGGTGCAAGTGACCGACCCGCAAGGCCGCAGCCTGCACCTGCGCTACCTGGCGCCCACCTCGGCAGGCGCCAGGGCCGGCACGCAATTTCGCGGCGTGCAACACATCGACAGCCCCGTGGGGCGCTTTTCCTACGACTACGGCGGCGCGCCGCCAGCGGGTGCCCTGCCCTTCGAGCAGCGCATCCTGCTGGCCAACCTGCTGCGCGTGCACTTGCCGGCGGGCGACAAGGCGCTACCCTCCGTCAGCCGCCGCTACCACCACGAAGACCCGCGCCTGCCCTGGTTGCTGACGGGCATCAGCATCGAAACCGGCAGCGCCGGCGGCCCGTCCGTGGCCACGCGCTACGCCACCTTCGGCTACGACAGCAACGGCCGCGCCAACCTCAGCACGCATGCCGGCAACGTCGGCAAGGTCACGCTCGATGCCAGCGAGGGCGGAAAAACCGTGCTCACCAACAGCCTGGGCCAGCGCACCGTCTACCGCCACGCCATCGTCGGCGGCCAGCAACGTCTGCTGGAAGTGCGTGGCGCCGGCTGCGCCAGCTGCGGCGCAACCAATGTGCGCTACGCCTACGACAAGCTGGGGCAGCTGCTGGAAACGACCCGCCTGGACGACAAGGGCGAGCCCGTCAGCACCAGCTGGCGCGAACTCGACCAGCTGGGCCGCACCGTCCGCGCCGGCAGCGTGACATACCAGCACGGCCAGCGGGGCGCCGCGCAATGGCGGCTGCGCCTGGAGTACACGGGCGACGACCCCGCGCCCACGCTGATCGCCCGCCCCAGCGTCGTGCCGGGCAAGGAGCGGCAAACGCGCATCGAATACAACGCCGTGGGCCAGGTCCTGCGCGTGACGCAGACGGGATGGGTGCCCTGCTACGACGGCAAGCAGGCAGCGGCCGCCATCGCGCGCACCACCAGTTACCAGTACGCCATCATCGCCGGCCACAGCCTGCTGACCCGCATCGACGGCCCCCTGCCCAACGGCAAGATGGGCACGCCGCTGGACTCCGATGTCACCGTGTTTGAATATGGCCAGCCGGCGGACAAGAGCAACGCGGGCAAGCTGGCGCGGTATGACGAACATGGAACAAGCGACGCCCCCCTGACTGCCATCATCACACCTGGCAATCTCAAGCGCGCGTTCACCTATGACGGCGCCGGCCGCATCGCCACCATCTCCGATGCGCTCGATCAGATCACTCAGTACGCCTACACGCCGCGCGGCCAGTTAATGCGCCAGACGCGCGACGGCGCGACGTATGCGGCGCGCTACGATGGTCTGGGCAATCCGCTCGAAATCGCATACAGCGACCAGGCAGGCCAGCAGTCGCTTGCCCGCCTGGGTTACGACGCCGCCGGCCGCCGCATCTGGAACGCCTCACACCTGGGCATCGTGACGAGCCATCGCTACGACACGGAAAACCGCCTGCTCGACACCACGACGCAATCGAGTGCAATCAAGCAGACACTCAACTACCGCTACGACCCGCCGGGCCATCTGCTGGCCATGACGGATGCGAATGGCGGCCGCTGGCGCATCGCGTGGAATGCGCGCGGCCTGCCCGAGGCACTAGGCGATGCGCTGGGCCGTATCACGCGTTTGCGCCATGACGCCATGGGCAATATCGTCGGCGTAACGCAGTGGGCGAACACGCCGGAGGCATTGGTGCAAAACACGGAAACCCGCTTCGAACGCGATATCGACGGCCAACCCACGGCCGTGACAGCGCCAAACGGTGCCACCACCCGCTATCTGCGCGATGATTTCGGCCAGGTCATCGCCACCATCAGCCCCGACAGCGGCATGACACGCCGGCAGTTCGACGCCGCCGGCAGGCTGATAGCGGGCACCGACGCCATGGGCAACCAGGCCAGCTACGCCTACGATGGCGCCGGGCGCATTGTGCGCCAGGTCATCACCGATGCCGGCGCTCCGGCCGGCCAGCGCCAGACCGTCACCACCTGGCGCTACGCGGGCGCGCACCTGGTCGCCATCGATCATCCGCAACAAGCCGAGCGCTACAGCCATGACGCGCAGGGGCGCCTGTCCGTCAAGACCGTCATCATCACGCTCCACAGCGGCAAACAGGCCAGCTACCACACCCGTTACCGCTACGACAGTCTGGGGCAGCTGAGCGGCATCAGCTTGCCGGACGGCAGCCTGCTGGACTACCGGCGCAACGGCCAGCAGCAAGTAGTCGCGCTTGAGCGCCAGCTCGTCCACAGTCCCTGGCTGCGCTGGCTGTTGCCAGGGGCAAGCATCGTCAAGGACCTGGAGCGCGACGTTATCGGCCTCAAGCGCTACACCTATGGCAACGGCATCGAGGCCCTCTATCAGCGCAGCAAGGAAGGCGCGCTGGCGCGCATCGTCTACCGCAACGCGCGGGGGGACCAATCCGGGCAGCAAGCCGTCTTGGCGCTGCAAGCCGTGCTGGGCATCGGCCAGGCCGTGGCCACGCCGGCCGCCGCGCTGCCAGCCGAAGACGCGCAGCAAGCCGCCCAGGCTGGCGCGCTGGGCCTGCCGCCCGACCCGGCCGCCCTGCTCGACCACCGCTACCTGTGGGACGTGCAGGGCAATTTGCTGCATACGAGGGACAGGGACGCCACCAGCAGCTACGCCTACGATGCCCACGACCGCCTGATTGCGGCGGCAACCGCCTCCCCGCCCCCGTCAACAGCGGCAAGCTTCGACCGCTACCACTACGACAGCGGCGGCAACCGCCTTATCAGCCAGGAAGATATCGCCAGCCAGGATGAACTGTGGCGCAACACCGTCCGCGCCAGCGATACAGAACACGCCCGCTACGACGCGACCGGCCAGCCGCAGCGCATCGGCCAGCGCCGCTATGTCTGGGATGCGCTGGGCAGGCTGTTGTCAGTGCATCAGGGTCAGGACCTGCTGGCGCGCTACCGCTACAACCATCGCGGGCTGCGCATCGCCAAGGAAGTGCGCGGGACGCGTACTTATTATCTGTACGACGACGACAGAAAGCTGCTGGCGGAACTCGATGCGGACGGCAAGATCAGCCGGCAATACATCTATCTTGCCGGCCAGCCGCTGGCGCTGATCGACACGGCGGCCAATGCCGCCGAATCACGGGAACAGCGTGGGCCGCTGGCGCAAGCCATGGCCGACATCTCGGCCATCTGGAAGGCGTGGTTCAGTCACGGCGAGAGCATCGCCTTCCTGCACAACAACCACCTAGGCGCGCCCGAGCTGGCTACCGACGCCCATGGCCAGCCCGTGTGGCAGGCCGCTTATGCGCCATTTGGCAAGTTAAGAAAAACAAACACCCAGCACGCCTTCCAGCTCAAGCTGCGCCTGCCGGGCCAGTATGCCGACCAGGAAACGGGCTTGTACTACAACGACCAGCGCTATTACGACCCGGCCCAGGGCCGTTACCTGACGCCCGACCCGCTGGGCCTGCGCGCCGGCACCAACAGTTATGTCTATGTCGCGGGCAATCCGCTCAAGTATGTCGATCCGAACGGGCTGATCCTGTTTGCGTTTGATGGGACGGGCAACAGCGAACATCCGAAGCCGGACAGTTCGATTTCCAATGTACTGAAGTTCTACGAGGTCTATGACGAAATTCAAAATGGAAAGAAATTCTATATCACCGGCATCGGCACCACCAACCAGGATATGCCCTACGCCGGCAGCGCCATTACGGGCGAAGGCTTCGACCAGCGCGTGAGCCTGGGATTGAAATTTCTCAACGACTACATCAAAGAAAGCGCGAACACCGGGCTACTGGATATTGACGTGGTGGGTTTTAGCCGTGGTGCAGCCGAGGCACGCTTTTTTCTCAATGTCGTTGCTGACAACCTCAAGAAAAATGACGGCGCCTATGTCATTGATGGCAAGAGCCGCTGCCTGAACCTGCGCTTCGAAGGCTTGTGGGATACCGTGCCGCATCTCGGCATATTGCATCAGGACGAAAAACAATATTTCTTTTTAGTACCGGCCGCCGTCAAATACGCGGTGCACGCCGTGGCGCTGAACGAACACCGGGGCGGCGGGGATGACTTCGATCTGCGCTCCATCATGGACAGACCCGGCCAGACCAGTTCGGCGAACCGCCTCGAAAAGGCGTTCATCGGCAGCCATTCCGACATCGGCGGCGGCTTCGGCACGGGTGACCTGTCCGATGTAGCGCTGATGTGGATGGTTGAACAGGCAAAGGGACAGGGAATCGCCATAAGCGAAAAAAAACTAGAAAAAAATGGATGGGACATCATCACCAACCCCATCTTGCATGACCGTAGCGGCAACAGATTCTCTGACGGCGATGCCACTTTCACACGATACGTTACTTATGAAAATGGCCAGGAAGTTCTGCAGACTAACGCGGTCTTTGATGGCAAGCGGACCTCCGACACCACTGGAGTTATCAACTTATTCCCCGATGCTTACAAGTGCGGCACGATCGCCAATCCCGATATCGGGCTGGTGGACATGAACAAGTACAAGCTCTGGCTGGCCAGTTATGGCTTAAGCATGACCACCGCCCCTACCATCAACACTTCCTGCAAGGCACCATCATGAAAACATATCTGCTCCAGACGATTTGCTTCCTGGCGACCGTCGTCCTCTGCACAGCCTGCTCTGTAACACGCTCACAGGACGGCCCCGGCATGATCGTGACCTTCAGTAACGGCATCCAAGGAAAAGAGGTCGACGTGCTGCGCGCGCGAACCGCGAACAGCATATTTTTTCCGACCCCTGGCTCCCTGGGACCGGCCAAGAACCCCATGAAAGACGGCGGGGCCACCATGGGTGCCGCACCGGATGGACGCGAACTGCCGCAATGGGTGGAGTTCGAGTGGCAGGTATGGCCCTATCCCTACCCGGACAGGCCCTCTGATCCTGTAGCGCGGCAAGTCTGGAGTGACGGCGTGCACGCCCTGTCGCGCGCCTTGCCCATCCAGACAGCCCGCGTCGCCGTCCGGTCGCGCGTGCCGCAAGACGTCATCGACGAAGTGCTGGCGTCAAACAGGCAAAGAGCGCCCAACGCGCTGCCGGACAAAGATCTCTGGGTGTATTTCATCTGGTACGAGACGGGCATCAAGCTCCGCTGGAAACTGAAAAGCAGCTGCTGTGGCTTGCTGCGCGAAGGCGGCGACGAGCTTCCGCCATGACCAATCCGCTTGGCAAAGACCAGCGGACCAGCGCTCCCACCGTGGCCGCCGGCTCTACCTTCAACGCTTCCTGCAAGGCACCATCATGAAAACATATCTGCTCCAGACGATTTGCTTCCTTGCGGCCATCGCTCTCTGCACTGCCTGTGCGACACCACGTTCGCAGCAAGGACCCGGCATGATCGTGACCTTCAGCAACGGCATCAAAGGCAAGAAGGTCGACGTGCTCCGCGCGCGAACCGCGAACAGCATATTTTTTCCGACCCCCGGCTCCCTGGGACCCGACAAGAACCCCATGACTGGCGGCAAGACCATGGGTGCCGCGCCGGATGGCCGCGAACTGCCGCAATGGGTGGAATTCGAATGGAAGGTATGGCCCTATCCCTACCCTGACGTGCCTGCCGAGCCGGTAGCACTGCAGGCATGGAGTGACGGCGTGCACGCCATGTCCCGCTCACTGCCCATCCAGACGGCCCGCGTCGCCGTCCGCTCGCGCGTGCCGCAAGACGTCATTGACGAAGTACTGGTGTCAAACAGGCAAAGAGCGCCCAACGCGCTGCCGGACAAGGATCTCTGGGTGTATTTCATCTGGTACGAGACGGGCATCAAGTTTCGCTGGAGGCTGCTACAGGGCTGTTGCAAGATGCTGCGCGAAGGCGGCGACGAGCTTGCGCCATGACCAAATCGCCTGGAAACGACCAACGGCTAGCTCTACACGGCACTCGACGCGCAGTCTTAGGCCAGTGCGTGCAACAACCGCAAGCGGTTCGGCACGTGGCCTGAGAATTGAAGCGCGCGCATCATGAACCTCCTTACCCCTTTGATGCCCAAGCAAAGCGCAGCGAAGCATTAAATAAATTAAAGCCATCTGACTACGTTGGCACCATTCTGCCCCAGGGAGCTGCGCCGCTACCAGAGGAAAAAAAATGAACACCTGCCGTCAATTCTGTTCGCGTCGATTCCGAATGCGCGTACTCATCCTTGGGTTCCTGCTCGCTACATGGACGTTATGGCGGATGGATAGCCCGCCAGTTCTGTTGCCGCCGCGTCTAGTAGCCAAGTCATTTCTGCCTTG
Source organism: Janthinobacterium sp. PAMC25594 (assembly GCF_019443505.1). Lineage (NCBI taxonomy): Bacteria > Pseudomonadati > Pseudomonadota > Betaproteobacteria > Burkholderiales > Oxalobacteraceae > Janthinobacterium > Janthinobacterium sp. PAMC25594. The sequence continues at coordinate 170,258 of NZ_CP080377.1, read as the reverse complement.
TATCGAAATTCGGCCAGGATTCGGACCATATCAGGAGGCAGTAATCAAGGCTTCGGGCCTGTACTGCATCGCAGAGGATTTCTGGCAACAGCGCCTATCCGACTTCGCTGGGCATACCGGGCCAGCGCCTTATCGTCATTTACTTGGAGTGATAGCGAACGACGTCACTGTCGACATGGCTAACCACACCTTGCACAGCGACGGACACTCCAGCGGTATTGTCGCGGTCCGGATTGATAAGGAGGACGAGAAACCTGTGGCCAAGAACATCACTATCCGGGATGGTGTTCTCGACATCAGGGGCCTAGGTACGGCAGTGGAGGTCATAGACCACTGGCCCATGTACAGCATTGACGAGCCGGTACCGAAAAATTTTCCCGGCTTCAAAAAATCAGGCGTGGTGCTGGATAATTTACTCATCAAGACTGACAACGTGGGGGTAATCCTGGAAGGAGACGGCAATATCATTCGCAACTGCGTCATCGAGAGCGGCGGCGACAGCGCCATCATGATGGCCGGACCGAATGGCCAAATACTGAACAATATAATTGTCCTCACAGACCCACTCATTCCAACATGGCTGGCCAATGCTTCCGAAGGTTACCTGTATCAGTACGAGAACCTGTCCAAATCCCGAAACAATCCGCGTGCGGCCGTAACCCTGCACCAAGCTAACGGTACGTTAATCAGCGGTAATCGAATCGAGGTCAAGGGTAAATCCACCACCCGACATAACATCTACCTCACCGACGCCAGCATTGGCGTGCGCGTTGAGAGCAACACGATAGTGGGGGTGGACGCTCCCGTCGTCTTGATGAAAGATAGTACGGCCACATTAAAGAACAATGTATTTGAAAAACGGATGAAGAAACCATGGTGGCGTCTATGGTGACGTGCATGGCCATTACCTGCGGCGCTATCACGCCACTGTCCAGGGACACAAAATGGGCCTAAATCACAATGCCGCGCGGTCGATTTCCGTACGCAAGTCATTCTGGCAGAGAAAGCCACTCCTCCTATGCCAGGCCTGCACAGCATTGCTGTCAACCTTTGACAACGGCACCTTCCATACTTTTTGGCAAGGACGAGTTCATGAATGGCATTGGGGGGGCGGAATAATGAAGTCGCCTAAAACTATCCGCTTGGTTCTGGCAGCGCTCTCGCCACCGGGTCTGTATGGCATCTACTCCCTCAGTGTACTGATACTGGGCAGCCCATACTTTGCTACCCCTATGAGCATATTAATTTATGCCAGCATTCTGGTCCAAGGCTGCTGTGTCATATGGGAAGTCACATATTTATTTATTCAGAACGCTCTCGCAACGCCTCCCACTGACCCTCCATCGCACAAGGGGATGACGGTATGTTTTATCAGTCAGTTGGTGTGCTGGCCTTTGTTTTTTTTGCACGGCAGTTACATGATGGTATTGCCATATGCAATCCGTCTCGGTGCTATGGAAGCACCGATGCCAAGAACAGCTGACTTTAGTCTCGTCGCTCTGTTTTACTTACTGTGCGTCCTAGTACTGCCCTCCCTGATAGCAATACTTGGTTTACTGCTGTTCCTATGGCGGTCGCGCCGGCCATACCGAGAAAAATGCATTGCTTTTACTTTCTTTGTGGGTACATTCAATATAGTGCTCGTGTTGAATCTCAGCGGATTAGCACCATTACCCACTGAATTGCTGCCTCTGTTCTGGCTACTGCCGACAATCGTCACATTGACGTACCTGTTTAGAATTGGGTGATCATATTCCTATTCGCAGCTTGCCCTACTTCAAAGCCAGGCGCCTGTTGAGTACACTGTTGATTCCTGTCACCTCACCGCCAGCGCCATGACCCAAGCCCTTCACAGCCGAGCCCGCACCACCCACCTGATCCGGGAAGAAATCCGCAACTCGACACTGCCCCAACGGGAGCTTGCCGAGCGCTATAACGTGAGCCGCCTGACGATCCGTAAATGGCAGAACCGCGACAGCGCCGAGGACCGTTCGCACCGGCCCCACACCATGCATACGACGCTGACGCCAGCGCAGGAACTGGTCGTCATCGCGCTACGCACCACCTTGCTTTTGCCCACCGACGACTTGCTGGCGGTGGCGCGTGAGTTCGTCAACCCGGCGCTTTCGCGTGGCGCCCTGGGCCGCTGCTTGCGGCGCCATGGTGTCTCCAGTTTGCTTAAAATGGCCGCACTCGAAGACGACAAACCGGTTACCAAAAAGTCGTTCAAGGACTACGAGCCGGGCTTTTTACATATGGATATCAAGTACTTACCGCAGATGCTCGATGAAACCGAACGCCGTTACCTGTTCGTCGCCATTGACCGCGCCACACGCTGGGTCTTCATGGAAATCTATGCCAACCAGTCCGACAGCAGCAGTACCGACTTCCTGCTCAAACTGAAAAATGCTTGCCCGATCACCATCGTCAAACTACTCACTGACAACGGCAGCCAGTTCACCGACCGTTTTACCAGCAAGAAAAAAGACCCTGTCAGCGGCGACCGTATCCCGAGCGGCAAGCATGTCTTTGACGTGCTGTGCAAGCAATTGGTGATCGAACATCGATTGATTCCGCCGCGTCACCCGCAAACCAACGGCATGGTCGAACGCTTCAATGGCCGTATCAGCGAGGTCGTCAACCAGACTCGTTTCGGCTCCCGGGCCGAACTGGAATCGACGCTGCGCAATTACCTGAAAATCTACAACCACAACATTCCCCAGCGCGCCTTGGATAACGCAACACCGATTCAGGCGATGAAGAAATGGCAGGAGAAAAAGCCGGAATTATTCGTTAAACGCGTATATAACCAGGCCGGTCTTGACACGTACCTAGATGACGATATGAAGCAATAGTTCATATTTCGCCGCTTCTGAATATGCTATTTACCGATATAAATATTTTAAACCAACGCCAATTAGAATATTGAATATAAAATTTGTGCGACTGAAATGCGGATGACGCTGAGCGGCCTCAAATACCAAGCATATTTACATAACAATTACGGCGAACCTTTAGACCGAAAACTCTACCAAGGCACGATTCTTCCTAAGTAACCTCTCTCTCGGGGCGTGAAATGCATATCAGGATTATATTTAATTTTGCAGTTCTATGTTTCGGATTGGCAATGACATGTTCAAGTTTTGGACAAGAATGTTTTCATGTGCTTCTTCCTCATGGCCTCAATGACGTACGGGTGCCCAGCAAACTCTCTCTCGTTAGAATTCAAGGTGAAGATACCATGTTTCCCGCGGGCTTCTGGATATTCCATAGCGGCCAAAGTCTGGCACTGAGTGGCCCAGCGCACTTCTGCCTTGAGCAGGACATAGTTAGAAATACCGGATTAACAACCCTACTTGGCGAGCCTGGCGGCTTAGGTCCATTGGTAAGACTCTCTAATAGCGACATTGTCTTTGACCTAAACGGTCACGCGTTACGTTCAGACCGAGCCAGCGTTGCTATCCATGGATACTCTGGAGGATATGTCAATCATATAAAGATAAAAAATCTAATCTTTCGAAATGGCACTATTGAAGTAAAAGGTAGCGGCATTTCATTGACGGGGTGGCAGTATCTGGAGCAACGCCCGAATTATCGCCCGGGGCCCGACCAAATCGACACGGCGCTACATAGGTACGGCCCAAACTTCCGGGAATTTGGCGACACCAATATCTTGCTGGAAAACCTCACCATCAAAAGCGGCGACTTGGCCGCGTATCTGGTTGGCCGCAACAATATCATTCGTCATTGCCACATCGAAGTGGAGGGGCATGAGGCGGTCGCGCTGTTTGGCGCAAACAACCAGTTGGTCGACAATACCATTATCATCAAGCGCGCAAGGCCAATCCCTGCCCCACCCCGCCAGCCACCGGCCCACCTGAATATTGGCTCTTACTACCAGCAATACGCTGCCATATGGATACGCGATGCGCCAGGTTTAATCATCCGGGGCAACAAAATCACCATCGAGGGGCTGTTCAACGCCAAAGAGGCGATTATGCTCATCAACAGCCCCAACGTCATTATCGACAACAACGAGGTCACCGGCGCCGACAAGCTCTACCTGACGCCCGACCCGCTGGGCCTGCGCGCCGGCGCCGGCGCCAACAGCTACGTCTATGTCGCGGGCAATCCGCTCAAGTATGTCGATCCGAACGGGCTGATCCTGTTTGCGTTTGATGGCACGGGCAATAGCGAACATCCGAAGCAGGACAGTTCGATTTCCAATGTGCTGAAGTTCTACGAGGTCTATGACCAGATCAAAAATGGAAAGGCTTTTTATATCACCGGCATCGGCACCACCAACCAGGATATGCCCTACGCCGGCAGCGCCATTACAGGCGAAGGCTTCGACCAGCGCGTGAGCCTGGGATTGAAATTTCTCAACAATTTCATAGGAACCGATAGCGATACCAACATTCTTAATATTGACGTGGTGGGCTTCAGCCGTGGTGCAGCCGAGGCATGCTTTTTTCTCAATGTCGTTGCCGACAACCTCAAGAAAAATAACGGCGCCTATGTCATCGATGGCAAGAGCCGCTGCCTGAACCTGCGCTTCGAAGGCCTGTGGGATACCGTGCCGCATCTCGGCATATTGCATCAGGACGAAAAACAATACTTCTTTTCAGTACCGGCCGCCGTCAAATACGCGGTGCACGCCGTGGCGCTGAACGAACACCGGGGCGGCGGGGATGACTTCGATCTGCGCTCCATCATGGACAGACCCGGCCAGACCAGCTCGGCGAACCGCCTCGAAAAGGCATTCATCGGCAGCCATTCCGACATCGGCGGCGGCTTCGGCACGGGCGACCTGTCCGATGTAGCGCTGATGTGGATGGTTGAACAGGCAAAGGGACAGGGAATTGCCATAAGCGAAAAAAAGCTAGAAAAAAATGGATGGGACATCATCACCAACCCCATCTTGCATGACCGCAGCGGCAACAGATTCTCTGACGGCGATGCCACTTTCACACGATACGTTACTTACGAAAATGGCCAGGAAGTTCTGCAGACTAACGCGGTCTTTGATGGCAAGCGGACCTCCGATACCACTGGAGTTATCAACTTATTCCCCGATGCTTACAAGTGCGGCACGATGGCCAATCCCGATATCGGGCTGGTGGACATGAACAAGTACAAGCTCTGGCTGGCCAGTTATGGCTTAAGCATGACCACCGCCCCTACCATCAACACTTCCTGCAAGGCACCATCATGAAAACATATCTGCTCCAGGCAATTTGCTTCCTGGCGGCCATCGCCCTCTGCACAGCCTGTGCCGCACCTCGCTCACAGCAAGGCCCCGGCATGATCGTGACCTTCAGCAACGGCATCAAAGGAAAAGAGGTCGACGTGCTGCGCGCGAAAACGGCGAACGGTATATTTTTTCCGACTCCTGGTTCACTTGGTCCAGACAAGAATCCCATGACCGGCGGAGCCACCATGGGCGCCGCTCCCGATGGCCGCGAACTGCCGCAATGGGTGGAGTTCGAATGGCAGGTATGGCCCTATCCCTACCCGGACAGGCCCTCTGATCCTGTAGCGCGGCAAGTCTGGAGTGACAGCGTGCACGCCATGTCCCGCTCACTGCCCATCCAGACGGCCCGCGTCGCCGTCCGCTCGCGCGTGCCGCAAGACGTCATTGACGAAGTGCTGGTATCAAACAGGCAAAGAGCGCCCAACGCGCTGCCGGACAAGGATCTCTGGGTGTATTTCATCTGGTACGAGACGGGAATCAAGTTTCGCTGGAGGCTGCTGCAGGGCTGTTGCAAGATGCTGCGCGAAGGCGGCGACGAGCTTGCGCCATGACCAATCCGCTAGGCAAAGACCAGCGGACCGGCGCTCCCACCGTGGCCGCCGGCCCTACCTTCAACACTTCCTGCAAGGCGCCATCATGAAAAAATATCTGCTCCAGGCAATTTGCGTCCTGGCGACCGTCGTCCTCTGCACAGCCTGCTCTGTAACACGCTCACAGGACGGCCCCGGCATGATCGTGACCTTCAGTAACGGCATCCAAGGAAAAGAGGTCGACGTGCTGCGCGCGCGAACCGCGAACAGCATATTTTTTCCGACCCCTGGCTCCCTGGGACCGGCCAAGAACCCCATGAAAGACGGCGGGGCCACCATGGGCGCCGCGCCGGATGGCCGCGAACTGCCGCAATGGGTGGAGTTCGAATGGAAGGTATGGCCCTATCCCTATCCCTCCATGCCTGCCGAGCCGGTAGCACTGCAGGCATGGAGTGACGGCGTGCACACCATGTCGCGCGCCTTGCCCATCCAGACGGCCCGCGTCGCCGTCCGGTCGCGCGTGCCGCAAGACGTCATCGACGAAGTGCTGGTGTCGAACAGGCAAAGAGCGCCGCGGGCGCTGCCGGACAAGATGCTGTGGGTGTATTTCATCTGGTACGAGACCGGCATCAAACTCCGCTGGAAACTGAAAAGCAGCTGCTGTGGCCTGCTGCGCGAAGGCGGCGACGAGCTTGCGCCATGACCAATCCGCTAGGCAAAGACCAGCGGACCGGCGCTCCCACCGTGGCCGCCGGCCCTACCTTCAACCCTTCCTGCAAGGCACCATCATGAAAACATATCTGCTCCAGGCAATTTGCTTCCTGGCGGCCATCGCCCTCTGCACAGCCTGTGCCGCACCACGCTCGCAGCAAGGACCCGGCATGATCGTAACGTTCAGTAACGGCATCAAAGGCAAGAAGGTCGACGTACTGCGTGCCAGAACGGCGAACAGCGTATTTTTTCCGACCCCCGGCTCCCTGGGACCCTCCAAGAACCCCATGAAAGACGGCGGGGCTACCATGGGTGCCGCACCGGATGGACGCGAACTGCCGCAATGGGTGGAGTTCGAGTGGCAGGTATGGCCCTATCCCTACCCGGACAGGCCCTCTGATCCTGTAGCGCGGCAAGTCTGGAGTGACGGCGTGCACGCCCTGTCCCGCTCACTACCCATCCAGACGGCCCGCGTCGCCGTCCGATCGCGCGTGCCGCAAGACGTCATTGACGAAGTACTGGTATCAAACAGGCAAAGAGCGCCCAACGCGCTGCCGGACAAAGATCTCTGGGTGTATTTCATCTGGTACGAGACCGGCATCAAACTCCGCTGGAAACTGAAAAGCAGCTGCTGTGGCTTGCTGCGCGAAGGCGGCGACGAGCTTGCGCCATGACCAAAGCAGCAGGCAACAAGCACCGGCCGGCGCGCCCACCGTGGCCGTCAGCTCCACCTTCAACCCTTCCTGCAAGGCACGTCATGAAAAAATATCTGCTCCAGGTAATTTGCTTCCTGGCGGCCATCGCCCTCTGCACAGCCTGCTCTGTAACACGGTCGCAGGACGGCCCCGGCATGATCGTGACCTTCAGCAACGGCATCAAAGGAAAAGAGGTCGACGTGCTGCGCGCGCGAACCGCGAACAGCATATTTTTTCCGACCCCTGGCTCCCTGGGACCCGACAAGAATCCCATGACTGGCGGCAAGACCATGGGTGCCGCGCCGGATGGCCGCGAACTGCCGCAATGGGTGGAGTTCGAATGGCAGGTATGGCTCTATCCCTACCCGGACAGGCCCGCTGATCCTGTAGCGCGGCAAGTCTGGAGCGAAGGGGTACACGCCCTGTCCCGCTCACTGCCCATCCAGACGGCCCGCGTCGCCGTCAAGTCGCGCGTGCCGCAAGACGTCATCGACGAAGTGCTGGCGTCAAACAGGCAAAGAGCGCCCAACGCGCTGCCGGACAAGGATCTCTGGGTGTATTTCATCTGGTACGAGACCGGCATCAAACTCCGCTGGAAACTGAAAAGCAGCTGCTGTGGCTTGCTGCGCGAAGGCGGCGACGAGCTTGCGCCATGACCAAATCGCCTGGAAACGACCAGTGGTTAGCTCTACAGAGGATTGGACGCACACGCCTATATGCGCAGCAGAAATACTCGCTATCTCGAAAAAGACATAGAAAGCAGCGCCACCCACAGGCTCCATGCCGACACCCCGGCCTTGCGGCTTACCGCGTGACGGTACAGCAGGGAGCGAGCTGGGTTGACAGGTTACTCGTCAAGCAACACCAGTCCGATCACAGCATGACACCGCCACCAGGCGCCACCAGGCGGCTCGACCGCCACAACACACTAAGGAGAACACTATGCACTCTTTGACAGCGGTACCTGCCGCCTTGCTGGTGCTGGGCTTGTGTACCCCGGCATCAGCGGATTTCCACATGGAATACGAAGACATCATTGCCTCGATCGATGCTCATGCTGTCGTTTGCAGCGAATTGGATGAGGAAAGCGTTCGTAGAACCCAGGTGACATTGGAAAAAAAACTCACCGAAGAGCAACTGCAAAACCTTCCCTGCGTCCGCAAGACAGATATCTACAAAAGAACTTTCCAGCATGAATACAACTGGCTCATGTCCCTCACCACTAAAGAGCGGCAAAAGGCCTGCCACCACGGGTGATAAAAGTAATTATCCGCGCTGGCGTCAGCAGACGGGCCACAGAAATGACATCGCCACAGTGGCCAGCGCCAAGGCTAACAAAACTGATTTATGGAGATAACAACATGAACTCGATTACAAGCATGGCAACGGTCCTATTGATGCTGGGCGTGTGCACAACCGTCTTATCGGCTGATTTCGAGCGCGATTATGAAGAAATCATTGCCGCCCTGGACGCTCATGTTGCCGCCTGCAGCGAACTGGAACCAGCCAGAGTAAAAATGGCCCAATTCCTGCTGGAATCGGTCATGAGCAAGGAGAAGTTGCAAGATATAGACTGCATCCGCAAGACCGAGATCTACAAGAAATACTTCGAGATAGAATACGGCGTACTCAGGACAAGCAGCACCGAAGTCAGGCAACGCCTCTGCCAGCAAGAGCTCGGTGATCGTAAGCCTGCGGATCAGTAAATGAGATTGCGATACGACCGGCAATAAAAAAGCCGACTACATAAATGTGTCGGCTTTAATATAAGTACTTGATTGTATTGCGAATTCTTGGTGGGAAGTGCAAGTTTCGAACTTGCGACCCCTGCAGTGTGAATGCAGTGCTCTACCCCTGAGCTAACCTCCCGAAGCGAGGCGAATTATCGCATAGGTGTTGCGGCATCTGCAAGGGCTGGCGACAGGAAATTTAGCATGCCGCGCTTTTTTTTCTCAGGCGGCCGCTGGTGGCGCCAGGACGGCGGTCCAGATGCACTGGCCTTTGGCGGCCTTGTCGAGGCCGGCGATGGTGGCTTCGTGGGCGGCCAGTTCGTCGGCCGTGGCGCTCTGGAAGATGACTTCGGCCAGGGGCACGATTTCCAGGGCGGCGCCGTCGGCGGCCACTTCCACTTCTTCTTCCATGCTCAGGCTATTCTGGCCCCGTGTCATGGCCAGGTAGACGTCGGCCAGCAATTCCGAGTCGAGCAGCGCGCCGTGCAGCTTGCGGTGGGCGTTCGAGACTCCGTAGCGGTCGCACAGGGCGTCGAGCGAGTTGCGCTTACCCGGATGCATTTCCTTTGCCTGCACCAGGGTGTCGATTACGCCATGCACTTGCTCATGCACGGGCGGCAGGTTCAGGCGCTTGAATTCCGCGTTGAGGAAGCCGATATCGAACGGCGCGTTGTGGATGATCAATTCGGCGCCGGCGATAAATGTGCGGAATTCTTCCGCGATTTCCGCGAATTTCGGCTTGTCGCTAAGGAATTCCGTCGTCAATCCGTGGACGGCCAGCGCGCCCTCTTCCGAGTCGCGCTCGGGATTGATGTAATGGTGGAAATTATTCCCCGTCAACATGCGGTTGCTCAATTCGACCGCCCCGATCTCCAGGATGCGGTCGCCCGTGCGCGGATTCAGGCCGGTGGTTTCAGTATCGAGAACAATTTGACGCATGGCGGATTCATTCGTAAAAGCAAAAAGCGAAGGGCACAGTATAGCAAACCTGTGCCCTTCGATGACAACCGGCGACGCCAGGCATTCTTACGCGCGCACGGTTTCCACGCCCAGATTGGCCAGCTCATCAGCCCGCTCGTTGCCCGGATGGCCATTGTGGCCGCGCACCCAGCGCCATTCCACTTCATGAACGGCCTGAGCCGTATCAAGGGCTTGCCACAGGTCGACGTTTTTCACGGGCGCCTTGGCCGCCGTTTTCCAACCGCGCGCCTTCCAGCCGTGGATCCATTCGCTGATGCCCTTCTGGACATACTGGCTATCGGTATACAACACCACCTGGCACGGGCGTTTGAGCGCCGTCAAGGCTTCGATCACGGCCTTCAATTCCATGCGGTTATTCGTCGTATTCAGTTCCCCGCCGTAAATTTCTTTCTTGGCACCATCGGCCACCATCAGTGCGCCCCAGCCGCCCGTGCCGGGATTGCCCTTGCATGCGCCATCGGCGTAAATCTCAACCTTATCCATCTTGCTGTTCCCGCCTTTTATTCGTGACCGGTGCGCCTGCGGGCGCCGTCGCCGGTTTCTTGGTCCACGCCGGACCGATCAAACGCATCCCTTTGACACGCTTGATCGCCTGCACTATATACACTGCGCCCAGATATGGCCACCAGCGCGCACCGGCCTTGTCCATGAAAGCGTTGCGACGCAGCCATTTTTCTGTCTTGCAGGCAGGTGCGTAGCAGCCGAAGTGGCTTTGGCTGACGCCCATGTTCAGCAATTTTAACCAGTCTTTCATGCGCGGCATAGAGATCAGCTCGCCCGCCTGCGGCAGGTAATGGCGTCCCGTGACTCTTCCGAGGCCCTGGCGCATGCCCCACAGGCTGGCCGGATTGAAGCCGCAGACGATCACGCGCCCCTCGGGGATCAGTACGCGCTCCACTTCGCGCAAGACCTGATGCGGCTCGGCGGCAAATTCGAGTACGTGCGGCAAGACCACCAGATCCAGGCTTTGCGAGTCGAACGGCAGCTCGTCGAAAGCCGACACCAGGGTCAGGCGGCGCTCCTGCGGTGGGCGTGGCGGCAGGCGCGCATCGAGCAGCCATTTGTTCGGCATGCGGTTGGCCGCCAGCGCATCGAGCTGCGGCAAGCCGATTTGCACGGCGTTGTAACCGAAGATATCGACCGTCAGGCTGTCGAGGCATTGCTGCTCCCAGGCGCGCACGTACAGACCGGCTGGGGTCTGCAACCAGCCGTCAAGCGCTATAATGGATTTTTCGGATGCCACACTGTCCATTCAGTTTTCTCTTTTGCTCATGACACATTCCCCTGAACACGCTTTATCGGTACTTGCCGTGCCCGCCTTTGCCGACAACTATCTGTGGCTGATCCATGACGGCCGCCACGCCGCCGTGGTCGACCCTGGCGATGCAATGGCCATCCTCGATGCGCTGCAAGCACATCAGCTGACCCTGTCCGCCATTTTACTCACGCACCACCACGCCGACCACACGGGTGGCGTCCCTGAATTGTTGCAGCATTTCGCCGTGCCCGTCTTCGGCCCGCGCAATGAGGCTATCACAGCCATCACGCAAGCGCTTGGCGAAGGCGATGTCGCCTATGTGCCAGAGCTGGGTTTGCAGATGACCGTCATCGACGTGCCCGGCCATACCAAGGGGCATATCGCCTATGTGCGCCAGCGCTCGGAGCAAGGCGATGCACCATGGCTGTTTTCCGGCGACACCCTGTTTGCCGGCGGCTGCGGCCGCCTGTTCGAAGGCACGCCGGGCCAGATGGCCGACTCGCTGGGCAAGCTGGCCGCCCTGCCCGACGATACCGAGGTATTTTGCGCGCATGAGTACACCTTGTCCAATCTGCGCTTCGCCAACGCCGTCGAACCAGGCAACCTTGCCCTGCAGGAACGCATCGCCATCGACACGGAAAAGCGCCAGCAGGGTTTAGCGACCGTGCCGTCGACCATTGCCATGGAAAAAGCCACGAACCCCTTCCTGCGCTACCGCGAACCGGCCATCTTGACCAGCCTGAAGGTGGAAGGCAAGCTGGCCAGCGACGCTTCGCCCGTGGAAGCATTTGCGGCGCTACGTATGTGGAAAAACAACTTTTAAGATTCTGTTTCTAAAAAGAAAAATCCCGGCGACACCATCAGGTATCGCCGGGATTTTTTATCGATCTACTTGATCAGGATCAGATTTCTTCATACAGCGGCAAGGTCAGGAATTCAGCGAACGATTCCGACGTCGACATTTCCTCGAAAATCTGGCCCGCGCGCACATAGGTCGGACCGTTGCCGCCTGGCGCATCGCGCTGCACCTTGGCCAGTTCTTCCGGAATCATGGCGCGCACCATGTCGGCCGTGACCTTGCGGCCGTCTTCCAGCACGCCCTTGCTGGAACGAATCCATTGCCACACTTGCGAGCGGCTGATCTCGGCCGTGGCCGCATCTTCCATCAGGTTGTGGATAGGCACGCAACCGTTGCCGGCCAGCCAGCTGCCCAGGTAATGGATGCCCACGTTGATGTTGTAACGCAAGCCCGCTTCCGTGATCGGCGCTTCCGGCTGGAAGTTCAGCAGATCCGATGCTTTCACATCGATGTCGGGACGCTGTTTCTCGATCTGGTTCGGTTTGTCGCCCAGCACCTTGGTAAACTCGCCCATGGCCAGTTCCACCAGACCCGGATGTGCAACCCAGCCGCCGTCGTAGCCGTCGGTGGCATCGCGCGCCTTGTCGTTGCGCACGCCGCCCATGGCGATGTCGTTCTTTTCGGGATCGTTCTTGATCGGGATCAAGGCTGCCATGCCGCCGATGGCTGGCGCACCGCGTTTGTGGCAGGTTTTCAGCAGCAGCAAGGCGTAGGCGCGCATGAACGGCGCCGTCATGGTGACCTTGGCGCGGTCGGCCAGGCAGAAATCCTTGTCCAGCTTGAATTTCTTGATGCACGAGAAGATGTAATCCCAGCGGCCAGCGTTCAGGCCCGAGCTGTGTTCTTTCAGTTCGTACAGGATTTCATCCATCTCGAAGGCAGCCAGGATGGTTTCGATCAGCACGGTCGCCTTGATCGTGCCTTGTGGCAAGCCCAATTCGTTTTGCGTCATGACGAAAATATCGTTCCACAGACGCGCTTCCAGGTGCGATTCCATCTTCGGCAGGTAGAAGTACGGGCCGGCGCCGCGTGCCAGCTGTTCCTTGGCGTTATGGAACATGAACAGGGCGAAATCGAAAATGCCGCCGGAGATGCGCTTGCCGTCAACCAGCACGTGCTTTTCATCGAGGTGCCAGCCACGCGGACGCACGACGAGGGTGGCGATCTTGTCGTTCAGCTTGTACGACTTGCCATTTTGCTCCAACGAAATCGTCTTGCGCACGGCGTCGAACATATTGATCTGGCCCGTCAGCTGGTTATCCCAGTTCGGCGTGTTCGAATCCTCGAAGTCCGTCATGTAGCTATCCGCGCCGGAATTGAAGGCGTTGATGACCATCTTGCGCTCGACGGGGCCGGTGATTTCCACGCGGCGGCATTCCAGCGCCTTCGGAATCGGTGCGATCTTCCAGTCGCCGTCGCGGATATGCGCGGTTTCTGGCAGGAAATCAGGACGCTCGCCCGCGTCGAGGCGCTTGGCGCGTTCCACGCGCACGGCCAGCAACTCCTGGCGGCGCGGCTCGAATGCGCGCGTCAGCTTGGCCACCAGCGCCAGCGCTGCCGGCGTCAAAATCTGTTCGTAGCCGGGCTGGATTTCACCCGTGATTTGCATGCCTTCGGGAAGTGCGATCGTGTTCTGCGTCATGAAGTTCTCCGGTTTTTAATAAATATAAGCAAAGGGTATCTGGTGATCCAAGTATAAGCGGAATGACTGCGCGGACAAGCGGGACAAAGGCGTAAAAACACTCTGCCGGGCGGCGCGTTTGTTCTATAGTATTGCACTATAAGGCATGGAAACGAGATTAAAAATCACTTCATCTATGCGTTTTTATCACAAGTGACGAGATAGCGAGCACAGCATATGGGCCAGTTCAGACAAATATCGACCTTCGTGGAAGTGGTGGCCAAGGGCAGCCTGTCGGCGGCGGCGCGCGCGGAAGGCATCGCACCGGCCATGATAGGCCGGCGCCTCGATGCGCTGGAGCAGCGCCTGGGCGTCAAATTGCTGCAGCGCACGACGCGCAAGCTGGCCTTGACGAATGAAGGCGCCGCCTTCCTGGAAGATTGCCAGCGCATCCTGGGAGAATTGGAAGAAGCGGAAGCGGCCGTGGCCGAGCGCAGCGTGAAGGCCAGCGGCCATTTGCTCATTTCCGCGCCGGCCGGCTTCGGACGCCAGCACGTGGCGCCATTGATCCCCTCGTTTGTCGCCGAGCACCGCGACGTGACGGTGTCGTTGAACCTGAACGACCGCCTCGTCGACCTGATCGGCGAAGGCATCGACGTGGCCATCCGCATCGCCAGCCTGTCCGATTCCTCGCTCGTGAGTACGAAACTGGCCGACAACCAGCGCGTGCTGGTCGGTTCGCCCGCCTATTTGAAACGGGCGGGCACGCCGCGCATCCCGGCCGACCTGGCAAAACATAATTGCCTGGCGATCAGTAGCGAAGGCAGCCAGCGTGGCTGGACCTTCCGCGAAAACGGCAAGAATGTCATTTTGAAGGTGGCCGGCAATATGGTCTGCAACGATGGCGAAGTGCTGCACGACTGGGCCTTGGCCGGCAAGGGCCTGGCGTGGCGCTCGATGTGGGAGGTCGGTGCGGAAATCGCCTCTGGCCAATTGGTGACGGTACTGGACCAGTTCGCCGCGCCGGGCAATGATATTTATGCCGTGTTCGCCCAGCGCCGCCACTTGCCGCTGCGCATACGGGCGTTCGTGGATTTTTTGCGGCATAGCTATTCGCAACCCGACTACTGGCGTGAACGGGCTATCTAGATAGCGCCCAAGCCTAGACGTGGGTGCGCAGGTCGGCGCAGGTCGGCTTAGCGCAGCGTAAGCCGACACCAGCCCATACATCTTGCCAGCACCACCATTGTCGGCTTACGCGCAAGCGCTAAGCCGACCTACCAGGCGACGCAAGCCCGCCAAAAAGAGCGCGCAACCCACGCCAAACCGCTGCCTCACGGAAATTCAGGCGAAAAAAAATCCTCGGAGACCGAGGATTTCTTTATTTCGTTTGATCCAGCGTATTAGATTGGCTGAATGTTCGAAGCTTGCTTGCCTTTAGGGCCAGCGGTCACTTCAAAAGAAACGCGTTGGTTCTCTTGCAGGGACTTGAAGCCGTTCGACTGGATAGCCGAGAAGTGAGCGAACAGATCTTCGCCGCCTTCGTCAGGGGTAATAAAGCCGAAGCCCTTCGAATCATTGAACCATTTTACGATGCCAGTTGCCATTACAATTTCCTATTTCAGTTAAGTTGGGCTTGCGCCCGTTATATCGTTTGAAGCAAGAAAGAAATGACAGACAAACTGCACTACTACCTCGAATCCAACGATGCCCAATTATACCAACAAAACTGAGAAAAACCATTCTTTCGCAAAATAAACTTGCGAACACTACTTTAATAGCCAAATCCCCGTCTTGCGGCGCCCTGTACCAGCGGCATGCAGACACTATATCCTAATCTGCGCCGCCGACGCTTTGCGTTGCATCAAATGAATCATTGCAACCACATCTCTATGGTGCTGTCACTTACACGCTGAAATGGGTGGCGCCCGCATCGCGCGCGGCCCAGTGCAGCAGCGTCTCCACTTGCGCCCGCACGGCGGGCCATTCCGCCACCGCCTGCGCCGGCGCGTTGAGCATGGCGCGCACCTGCTGTTCGATGCGCCGGCATTCCTGGCCCAGCGCGGCAAAGCCGAAGGTGGCGGCCGAGCCGGCGACCGCGTGCAGCGCGCGGTGCAACTGCGTCAGCGGCTCCAGACGGGGGCCTTCGCTGTCGCAGCGGCCGCTGGCCTGCGTGATCGCTTGCATCAGGGCCGGCACGCTGGCCGCATATTTTTCGTTCAGGGCGCGCAAACGCGCGCGAAAATCCGGGTCGATCAAGGTTGCCATCGCAATACTCGCGGATTGGCTTACTTGGTGCCAAAGATGCGGTCGCCGGCATCGCCCAGGCCCGGTACGATGTAGGCATGCTCATCCAGGTGCGAATCGAGCGAAGCGCAGTACATCTTGACCTTCGGATGCGCGTTCTGGAACACGGTCACGCCTTCCGGTGCGGCCACCAGGGCCAGGAAGATGATCTGCTCGTCCGTCACACCGCGTTTCTTCAGCACGTCGACGGCGTACACGGCCGAATTGCCGGTGGCGACCATCGGGTCGCACAGGATGAAGGTGCGCTCGTTCAGGTCGGGCAGGCGCACCAGGTATTCCACGGGCATGTGGGTGGTGGGATCGCGGTACACGCCGATGTGGCCCACGCGGGCCGATGGCACCAGGTTCAGCAAGCCATCGCTCATGCCGATGCCGGCGCGCAGGATGGGCACGATAGCCAGTTTCTTGCCGGCAATGACTGGCGCATCGATGGTCACCAGCGGGGTCTTGATTTCGCGCGTAGTCAGCGGCAGGTCGCGCGTGATTTCATAGCCCATCAGCAAAGTGATTTCCTTGAGCAATTCGCGGAAGGTGCGCGTCGACGTGTCGTGCTCGCGCATGTGGCTCAGTTTGTGCTGGATCAAAGGGTGATCGGTAATGAACAAATTCGGGAAGCGTGGATCTTGTTTCATATTGTTGTTCTTTCTCTGCTCTGGCGCGGCGGCAAGCCTGGGCCGCAGGCGCGCCGTGTGTCGATAAAATGATGGATTGCCGCATTATCCCAGCCCACAGCCCGCCTGTGGCCGGAATTTTCGAAATAATCGGTTTTATTGAAATCAATCCTCGCGCAAGGCGCGCGCCAGGATGGCCGCGCAATCGGTGCCGGCCGGCAAGCGGCCATACGCGCCGCCCGGCGCTTGCGCCAGCCGCGACTGCAGGAAGGCCTGCGCAACAAAGGACGGCGCATGGCGCAGCAGCAATGCCGCCTGCACGGCCAGCACGATGCGCTCGGATAATTGCCTGGCGCCAAACTCGTCCGTTTGCGGCCCGTCCAGGTCGGCCAGCAGGCGCGCGCGGTACTCGGCGAAAATGGCATCGGCATCGCCGGCCAGTGCCAGCTCGCCCGCCAGCGCGTCGCGCGCGGCCGGCGACTTGCCGAAGGCGCGCAAGACGTCGAGACACATGACGTTGCCCGAACCTTCCCAGATCGAATTGACGGGCAGCTCGCGATATAAACGCGCCAGCGGCGCGTCCTCCACATAACCGGTGCCGCCCAGCACTTCCATGGCTTCCGCGCCGAAACCTGGACCGCGCTTGCAGATCCAGTACTTGCCGGCCGGCGTCAGCACGCGCGCCAGCATCGCTTGCCGCGGATCGTCCTTTTCATCGAAACAGCGGGCCAGGCGCAGGGCAAAGGCCGTGGCGGCTTCCGATTCGAGCGCCAGGTCGGCCAGCACGTTCTGCATCAAGGGCTGCCCGGCCAGCGGCTTGCCGAACACGGCCCGCTGGCGCGCATGGTGCAACGCCTGCGCCAGGGCGGCGCGCATGATGCCGGCGCTGCCCAGCACGCAATCGAGGCGCGTGTGGCTGGCCATTTCCAGGATAGTGGGAATGCCCCGCCCCGCCTGCCCCACGAGCCAGCCGTAGGCATTGGTAAATTCCACTTCCGACGAGGCGTTCGAGCGGTTGCCCAATTTATCTTTCAGGCGCTGCACGCGGATGGCATTGCGGCTGCCGTCGGGCAGGTAGCGGGGCAGGAAGAAGCACGATAATCCGCCCTCGTCCGCCTGCGCCAGGATCAGGTGTGCGTCGCACTGCGGCGCCGAAAAAAACCATTTGTGGCCGACGATGCGCCAGGCGCCGCCGGCCTCGTCGCCGAACAGGGCCCGCGCCTCTGCCGGCGGCACGGGCACGGCGCGCGTGGTGTTGCTGCGCACATCGGAGCCGCCCTGCTTTTCCGTCATGCCCATGCCGACCAGGGCGCCGCGCTTCTGTTCCACGGGCAGGGAGCGGGGATCGTATTCGCGCGAGAGGATTTTCGGCAGCCAGCGCGCGGCGATTTGCGGCAGATCAAGGGCCTGGCGCAAGGCCGGCACCGAGGCATACGTCATCGTCACGGGACACTGCGTGCCGTTTTCCACCTGCCCCACTAATAGATAGGCGGCCGCGCGCGCCACCTGGGCACCGGGACCGGGCGACGCCCACGGCGACGCGTGCGCACCGGCGCCCACGAGGATGTCCATCAGCGCATGCCAGGCCGGGTGGAACAGCACTTCGTCGATGCGCCGGCCGGCCCGGTCGAACTGCTGCAGCTCGGGCGTGTGGAGATTGGCCAGGCGCGCCAGCGCATACGTCTCGGCGCGGCCCAGTTTCTCGCCCAGCGCGTCGAGCTCCTGCCGCGCCGCGCCGCCGCCCTCGCGCAGCAGCGCTTCGATCAGCGCCGGGTCGCAGGCGAACAGATTGACGTTTTCAAACGGCGTGGCCTGGTTGAAAACTTCATGCGTGTCAAAAGCATTCATGGGAGTCTCCCGCGATTTGTTATCATGGCGCCCTTGCTGTCGCTGGCGCACCGTCAACACCGTCTGCCAGCCAGACTAGCGCAAAGCGCATGGCGGGGCAAGCGCGCCAGTGGAAGCAAGTACAGAAAAATATTTCCATGTGGAACGAAAATGCCTGCGCGTGTCGCGCAGCATGATTTTTTTCATGGAAGGCAGGAATATTTACAAAACCTGAAGCAATGTTGCTCTATTTCATGTAATCGAATGCTTTTCAATGATACATTTCGTGTGGATCGCATTCCGATAGTTGCCCTCCGGCCCGCTATGGCGCGCGTCACGCACGATGCACTCTTTCCGTTGGCGCCCTGCCCTGCAGCGTGCGCCGGCACTGATAACAAAAAGGTTAAAGCCCGCACGATGTTTTCCAGCACCCCATCCGCCGCCCACCGCGAGGCACGCCACGAGTTGGACAACCTCATGGAAGAGGCCGGCGACGTCGTGTTCCGGCTCGATACGGACGGCCTGATCCTGTTCGCCAGCAAGCGCGCGGCCACCCTGTTCAGCGCGCCCTCGGGCCTGTCCGGCCACTTGCTGCTGCCGCTGGCCGCCGAAGCATCGCGCGCGGCGCTGCAGGCAGCGCTGGAAGATTCCCTGGAAGAGCCGGGCCGCCTGGAAGTGCGCCTGCAAACGCCGGACCAGGAAATCTGGTTCGAGCTGCGCCTGTCTTCTTATATGAACGCAGCCGGCGTGACCGAATTGCTGGTGGTCGGGCGCGACACCTCGGCCCAGCACAACACGGAAGAACGCTTGCGCCACATGGCCACGCACGATGCGCTGACCGGGCTGCCGAACCGCCTGCTGCTGTCGGACCGCATCCGCATGGTGATCGCCCAGGCGGCCCGTTCGGGCCAGGGGTTTTCGGTCGCCACCATCGGCCTCGATGGTTTTAAAAAGGTCAACGATGGCCTGGGCCACCCCGTCGGCGACGCCGTGCTGCGCCTGGCCGCCGCGCGCCTGCGCAAGACCCTGCGCGACAGCGATACCCTGGCGCGCGTGGGCGGCGATGAATTCGTCGCCGTGCTGCCTGGCAGCGCCACCGACGCGCAGATCAAGCTGGTGACGGGCCGCCTGCTGGCCACCCTGCAGGCGCCGTTCGAAGTCGATGGCCACACGATCTACGTGGGAGCGTCCGTCGGCGTATCGATCTATCCGCTGCACGCGGAAGATGAAGTGCGCCTGGTGGCGCTGGCCGATGCGGCCATGTCGCGCGCCAAGGAAACGGGCAAGGCCCGCTGCCTGGTCTACAGTCCGCGCCTGAATGGCCCGTCGGAGCACGATATTTCGCTGGAAGCGGCGATGTTCCACGCCGTGCGCGAGGGCGAATTCCTGCTGTTTTACCAGCCCATCGTCGATGCGCACACGCGACAGATTCAGGGCTTCGAAACCCTGATGCGCTGGAAGCACCCGACCCTGGGCCTGGTGCCGCCCGTGCGCTTCATCCCGATTGCCGAAGCCAATGGCCTGATCAACCTGCTCGGTGCATGGGCGCTGAAGGCGGCCTGCGTGCAGCTCAAGCAGTTCCAGGAAGTGGCCAGGCGGCCGCTGTACATCTCCGTCAACATCAGCCCGCGCCAGTTCCGCAACGACAAATTCCTCGACGTGCTCGATGACGCCATCGCCTTTTCGGGACTCTCGGGTGAACACCTGGTGCTGGAAATTACGGAAGGCACCCTGATGATCGATCCCGTGCATGCGGAAACCATCCTCGTCAAGATGACGGAGCGCCGCGCGCGCATCGCCATCGACGATTTCGGCACCGGCTACTCTTCGCTCGCGTATCTGAAGCGCTTCCCCATTTCCGTACTGAAGATCGACCGTACCTTCATCAAGGACTTGCCCGAATCGAGCAAGGACGCGGCCATCTGCAACACCATTCTCGACCTGGCCAAGCATTTGAATTTGTCCGTGGTGGCCGAAGGCGTGGAAACGGAGGAGCAGATGCGCTTCATGGAGTCGCGCGGCTGCCAGTATGTGCAAGGCTATTTGACGGGCAAACCGATGCCGGCCCATGCCGCGCTATCGGCCTTGAGCGAAAAAACCCATGCGGCGCTGGTGCCCACGCCGTCTGCCAATGAACAGCGCGGAGGGGTGCAATGAATCCAGGTCATTTCGCGGTACCGACACAGCTCGGCAAAAACACCCTGGACCTGCTGTGGGCGCGCACGCGCCAGCAGGGCGACATGCCCGGCTTCGCGAAAGCCATCAGCGCCATCCTGGGCGCCATGCGCGGCGAGGATGACCACGAATTCGACATCACGCAAACGGTGCTGTCCGATCCTGTCCTCACGCACAAGGTGCTGCGGCTGGCCAACAGCGGCATGTATTCGGCCTTCGGTCAGCGGGTCAACACGGTCTCGAAGGCCGTGCTGGTGCTGGGCATCGACGCCATCGGCCACCTGGCGCTGGGACTGAAGCTGATCGAGGAGCTGTCGCAGGCCTCGCCCGACTCCGTCAGCGCGCACGTGGAAATGGAAAAGGCCGTGCTGGCCGGGATGGTGGCGCAACAAGTGGCCAGCAGCGCCGGCAGCCTGCAGGCGGAGCAAGCCGTCGTCTGCTCGATGCTGCACACCCTGGGCCGCATGATGGTGACGTTCTACATGACGGACTTCTGGGCGCGCATGCAGGCGCATGCGGGTCCCGGCAACGAGGCGGCCGCCGCGCGCGAAATCCTCGGCCTGTCGCTGCCGGAAGTGGGCTATGCCACGGCCGCCCACTGGGGCTTGCCGCAGCACCTGATCAACGGCATGCGTCCGATGGAGCCGTCGCCCGACAATGCGCCCGTCAGCGGCGCGGACTGGATGGCGGGACTGTCGACCATGGCGGCGCGCTGCGCCGACTCGCTGTGGCATGACGATGCGGCCGGCGCGGCGCAAGTGCACGCGCTGATCGACGACTATGCGGGCACGCTGGGCATCGCTGCCACGGACCTGGTGGTGGCGGTGGACAAGGCGAAGATGATGGCGGCGGCCGACCTGTCGATCGCCCCCCTGTCGAAACCGGCCGAACGGCGCGCGCGCCAGCTGGCCTCGACGCGCATGCGCGCCGAAGGCAACCGCATCCTGATCGGCGGCCTGGCCGACCTGCGCGGCGCCATCGGCAGCGCCAGTCCGGGCCAGATGGTCTCGATGGCGCTCGAAACGCTGCACCAGGGCTTTGATTTTTCGCGCTCGGTGGCGTTCGTGCGCAACCACCGTGATCATTTGTACTCGGCGCGCATCAGCATGGGCGAAGGCATGGCCGACCTGCAGGACCTGATGGTATTTGGCGACGCGTATGAGCCGAACGTCTTCCACGCGGCCCTCAATAGCGACCGCGTGATCTTCATCGACAATGCGCGCGACCCGAAATTTGCCGCCAAGCTGCCGCAATGGTGGAAAGCGACGTTATCGGAAGCGCGCAGCTTCGTCGTGCTGCCCCTGTCGGCCAACGGCCACCCCACGGGCTTCCTGTACGGCGACTGGGACGACAGCTTCCCGCCGATTCAATTGAACCAGACGGAATTCAACCTGATCAACGATATCCGGGCGTTACTGGTGCAGTCGGTGGAGATGCGGCACCAGTTGGAGTTGGTGGCGAACAAGGTTGCATGAGAACACCTGACCAAACCTACTGCGCGTCGGTATAGGCGGCCTGCGATGCTCACCGTACTAGAGTACGGTTGCGCTTCTTAGCCACCTCTCCCTTCCGCTCGCTACGGTTTTGTCAGGTGTCGCAAGCGTCGTTGTTAACCGAGAAAACGACCATCATGGGTCGTAGGTCGGATTAGGGCCGCAGGCCCGTAATCCGACAACATTCAACTTACTTCAACTTCGGCGTATTCACCGACACATCGCCGCACTGCGCGCGGTGCATCAGCGCGTGGTCGATCAGGACCAGCGCCAGCATGGCTTCGGCGATCGGCGTGGCGCGGATGCCCACGCACGGGTCGTGGCGGCCGAACGTTTCCACCATCACGGGATTGCCCTCTTTGTCGATCGAGCGGCGCGGCGTGCGGATCGACGACGTCGGCTTGATGGCGATCGAGACGCTGATATCCTGCCCCGTCGAGATGCCGCCGAGTACGCCGCCGGCGTTATTGCCGATAAACCCTTCCGGCGTCAGTTCGTCGCCGTGCTCGGAACCCTTTTGCGCCACCGAATCGAAACCGGCGCCGATTTCCACGCCCTTGACGGCATTGATGCCCATCATGGCGTAGGCGATGTCGGCGTCGAGCTTGTCGTAGATGGGCTGGCCCAGTCCCACCGGCACGTTTTGCGCAATCACGTCGATGCGCGCGCCGATGGAATCGCCGTCGCGGCGCAATTGATCCATCGCCTCTTCCATGCGCGCGATCAGGTCCGCGTCGCCGCTGGCGGCAAAGAAGGGGTTCGCATGCACGTGTTCCCAGGATTGAAACGGCACGGGAATATCGCCCAGCTGGCTCATGCAGCCCTTGAAGGTGGTGCCGTACTGCTGCAGCAGCCATTTCTTGGCGATCGCCGCCGCGCCCACCACGGGCGCCGTCAGGCGCGCCGAGGAACGCCCGCCGCCGCGCGGGTCGCGCACGCCGTATTTATGCCAATAGGTGTAATCGGCGTGGCCGGGACGGAAGCTTTCCGCGATATTGCCGTAATCCTTGCTGCGCTGGTCTTCATTGCGGATCAGCAGCGCGATGGGCGTGCCCGTCGTCACGCCCTGGTACACGCCGGAGAGGATTTCCACCGTATCCGATTCCTGGCGCTGCGTCACGTGGCGCGAAGTGCCCGGCTTGCGGCGGTCGAGCTCGGGCTGGATATCGGCTTCCGACAGGATCAATCCCGGAGGACAGCCATCGATCACGCAGCCGATGGCCGGGCCATGCGATTCGCCGAAAGTGGTAACAGTAAACAGCTTGCCAAAAGAATTGCCGGACATAGTAGGAAGTGTGAGGACTGGAAAACTCAATTCTACCAGCCTGCGGGGCAGGCCATGCCGCTAATGCCGCAGCAAGGCCCGATATTCCCGCGCGTTATCCCCATTTTTAAATCCCGTGTTTTTTTTCATACAAAAAACACCAGATATGAGTTGCAATCATGCAATACGAGAAATATTGCTCTACGGAATAGGCTTAAAAAAACATTTTGCTTATTAAATCGCTATATACTTGGATGATGGGCGAGCCTCGACGACACTTGAGTGCTGCTTTTTCGATGCGCCCTGAGTGCATCAGAAATGGCCAGGGCTAGGCGCGCCGCCGAAGACAGTACGCAAGTACGGCGAGGCGGTGCAACAACGCCATGGACATTTCTGATGTGCTCACATCCCGTACTGAGTCATCCTGGAGAAGCTATACATGCCCGCACCGATCATCCCCCTTGACGCCAACAAGGACGATCACGACGACCTGGTATTCCTCGATGAGCAACCAGTGCCGCCGCTGGCCGTCGCACCGCGCAGCGTCTGGCGGGTGATGATCATCGACGACGATGAAGACGTCCACTCCACCACCACTTTCGCCCTGGGCAACCTGGAAATGCAGCATCGCCCGCTGGAATTCGTGCATGCGTATTCGGCCGGCCAGGCACGCGAACTGCTCAAGCATGAAGACGACATCGCCGTCATCCTGCTCGACGTGGTGATGGAACAGGATGACGCGGGCCTGCACCTGGTGCGCTACATCCGCGAAACCCTGAAAATGACGGATGTGCGCATCATTCTGCGCACGGGCCAGCCCGGCTATGCGCCGGAAATCGACGCCATCCGCGATTTCGACATCAACGACTACAAGACCAAGTCCGAACTGACGCGCATCAAGCTGTTTACCACGGTGACGGCCGCCATCCGCTCGTACGAACAGATACGCTCGATCAGCAACAGCCGGCGCGGCCTGGACCAGATCGTCCACGCCAGCACGCAGCTGATGGCGCTGCACGGCGTGCAAAACTTCTCGGCCGGCGTACTGGCGCAGATCGCCGACCTGCTGGACATCCGCGCCGATGGCCTGCTGTGCGTGCAGGACTTGCAGGACAGCGGCGCCAGGGAGCTGCTCGTGTCGGCCTGCACGGGCAGCTTTTCCAGCTTGCCGCACAGCGCCCTGTGCGGCCTGCAAAACCCGCGCGTGATGGCGGCCATCGAGCACACGCTGGCGCAGCGGCGCAATGTCTACGCGCACGACTACGCCACTCTGTACTTCGCGGGCAAGGCCAGCCGCGATGCGGCCGCCTACCTGGTCCTGCCGCGCCCCCTCTCGGCCATCGATGAAAGCCTGCTGGAAGTATTTTGCAGCAACGTCGCCGTGGGCCTGGACAACGTCGAACTGGTATCGCACCTGCACAACGCCGCCTTCTATGACCAATTGTCGAAGCTGCCGAACCGCACGCGCCTGGTGGAAATCCTCGACGCCGCCCTGGCCGGGCCCGCGCGCGACGACGCCACCCTGGCGCTGGTCGACCTCGACCATTTTGCCGAGACCAACGACGCGCTGGGACACCAGTTCGGCGACGCCCTGCTGATCGCCGTGGCGGGCCGATTGCAAACCCAGCTGGGTCCCCAGCTGACGGTGGCGCGCCTGGGCGGCGACATCTTTTGCGTGCTGGGCGACTCGTCGCAAGTCAACCCGAGCAAGATCCTGGCCCTGTTCCAGGCGCCGTTCTGCATCGACGGGCAAGATGTACAGCTGTCCGCCACCCTGGGCCTGGTGCGGCTGGGCGAACATGCGGGCACGGGCGCCGATGCGCTGAAGGATGCCGATATCGCCCTGAAACGGGCAAAAAGCCAGCAGCGCGCCGGGCACTTCTATTTTTCGCGCAGCATGGGCATCGAAATCCGCGAAAGAGTACGCATGATGCACGCGCTGCGCACGGCCTTCAGCCAGGACCAGCTGTTTGTCGTGTACCAGCCGCAGATCGACCTGACCACGCGCCGCCCCGTGGGCGCCGAAGCGCTGCTGCGCTGGCAGACGCCGGACGGCAAGTTCATCTCGCCCGACCGCTTCATCCCCATCGCCGAGTATTCGGGCATCATCATCGACCTCGGTGAATGGGTGCTGCGCACGGCGTGCCGCGAACTGGTGCTGCTGCGCGAGCAGGGCCACCGCAACTTCGTCATGTCCGTCAACGTGTCGCAAGTGCAGTTCCGCCACCCGCTGTTCCTGGAAATGCTGCGCGCCGCGCTGGAAGAGACGCAGGCGCCGCCCGAATTCATCGAGCTGGAAATCACGGAATCGATGGCCATGGAAGAGCCGGACCTGCTGATCAAGATGTTGTGGCAAATCAAGCAGACGGGCGTCAGCATCGCCATCGACGACTTCGGCACGGGCTTCTCGTCGCTGTCGTACCTGCAGCGGCTGCAAGTGGACCGCCTGAAAATCGACCGTGCGTTTGTGACGGAAATCACGGGTTCCGCGCGCGGCAGCAGCATCGCCGAAATGGTCATCCAGCTGGGCCGCAACCTGGGCCTGGCCGTGATCGCCGAAGGGGTGGAAGACGAGCGGCAAGCACAAATCCTGCAAGCGCTGGGCTGCCCCATGGCGCAGGGTTTCCTGTTCGCCCGCCCGATGACGGCCACGGCGCTGGGCACCTGGCTGAACAACGAGGCGCTGCAGGGCGCGGCGTAGGCGCCACTCACATCAAGAATGCAAAACGCCGGCAGTGCCGGCGTTGTTTTTACTGCATTGCGATCGCTTAATCGGTGGTTTCGGCCGGCCAGTCGCGAATATATGCTTTCAGCATCTGGTTTTCAAAGCTTTGCGCCTCGAGCACGGCGCGCGCCACGTCGTAGAAGGAGATGACGCCCAGCAAGGTCTTGGCGTTCATGACGGGCAGGTAGCGCGCGTGCTTTTCCAGCATGATGCGGCGCACTTCATTCACTTCCGTGTCGGGCGTGACGGTGATCGGGTGGTCATCCATGTGCTTGCGCACGGTGCCGCCGCCGATCTGGCCCGCGTTTTCATGCAGCGCGTTGAGCACTTCGCGGAAGGTCAGCATGCCGACCAGGTCGCCAAATTCCATGACCACCAGCGAACCGATGTCTTTTTCAGCCATGGTATTGGCCGCGTCAAGCAGGGGCTGGTCAGGCGTGACCGTGTAGAGGATGTTGCCCTTGACTTGGAGAATTTCAGATACTTTCATATTGGCCGTCCTGTCCGCGTGATTGGTATTTTAGTTATTCTAGCCCTTACTGCGACTGTAGCCTATGCCTGCGGAAAAATCCAGCCTTGCGCGCAATCAAATCGAGGGGGATTGTCGGGCGAGAAAAACGTAGCGAGCGGATGCGCGGCGCGGCCGAGAAGCGCAGCGGTACGCGAGTACCGTGAGCATCGCCGGCCGTGCCCCGCGACGCGCAGTAGTTTTTCTCACGCTCTGCGGCGAAACCAGCCGGCGATGGATAGACGTTCACGCGCCGTCGGCAGCACCTCGTGCAGCATCTCGCCCGACAGAAACATGGCCATGCGCCCTGCTTCGGGCGCGATATCCACGCTGGGGCCGCCATCGGGGTGCAAACGCAGCGCGCCGCCGTGTTCGGGCAGCCAGTCGTCGTTCAGATACAGCACGACGGACACGGTGCGCTTGTCGTCGTCGCGGAAACGGTCCAGATGGGCTCGGTAAAAGGCGCCCGGCGCATACAGGGCGAAATGGCTTTCGTACTCTTCCAGCCCCAGGAACAGCTCGCGGTTGAGGGTCTGGCGCAACGCTTCCATATGCTGCAGATAGCTATCGCAGGCGCTTGAGCGGCCCGCTTCCAGCCATGCGATATGGTCGCCGCGGATATCGGGCTGCAGCAGCGGCGCATGGCCACTGCCCACACCGGCGCCCTTCATCTTGCCGCTCTGCATCGCTTGCACGCATTCGGCGGCCAGTTGGCGGCTGAGTTCAGGGGAAATGAATTGCTCTTGCATCAGCCAGCCTGCGCGGCACAGGCCGTCAACGATAGACGGTCCGGGCACGGCAAGGGCGCCGTCGAACGATATTGCGGGCATAAAGTCTTTCCTGGTGGACATACATGAGAGTGCGCCTGAAGCCCAGGATGTCGTTCGCTTGCAGCTGCTTCCCCGCGGTGCGGCGCACGCGCAATGGTCGAACAACCCGAATATCGCTGATCCGCCATCCTACCACCGCCATGCGGAGGCGGTCACTTTTTTTGACTTCAAGTGACCCGCGCCGCCCGTC
Source organism: Janthinobacterium sp. PAMC25594 (assembly GCF_019443505.1). Classification (NCBI taxonomy): domain Bacteria; kingdom Pseudomonadati; phylum Pseudomonadota; class Betaproteobacteria; order Burkholderiales; family Oxalobacteraceae; genus Janthinobacterium; species Janthinobacterium sp. PAMC25594. The sequence continues at coordinate 142,689 of NZ_CP080377.1, read as the reverse complement.
AGCACGGCGCCATGCGCCCTGCACGCGAGGCCTTTTACTCAGCGCTAAATCAGGTTACGATCTTGCCACTATAAAACTTGGCGGAGACACCATGAGCGGCCCGAAATACCCCGGTTTCGACACTTTATCCCTGCATGCGGGCGCGGCGCCCGACCCGGCCACGGGCGCGCGCGCCACGCCCATCCATTTCACGTCCTCGTTTGCCTTCAAGAGTTCGGAGCACGCGGCCTCGCTGTTCAACATGGAGCGGGCCGGCCACGTGTACTCGCGCATTTCGAATCCCACCAACGCCGTGCTGGAAGAGCGCATCGCCGCGCTCGAAGGGGGCGTGGCCGGCATCGCCACGGCCAGCGGCCAGGCCGCCATGCACCTTGGTTTATGTACCATCGCCGGCGCCGGCTCGCACATCGTTGCCTCGCGCGCCCTGTACGGCGGTTCGCACAACCTGCTGGCCTATACATTGAAACGCTTCGGTATCGAGACGACCTTCGTCGACCCGCGCGACGTGGATGCCTGGCGCGCCGCCATCCGTCCAAATACGAAAGTGCTGTTCGGTGAAACGCTGGGCAATCCCGGCCTCGACGTGCTGAACATCCCCCAGATTGCCGCGCTGGCGCACGAACACCAGTTGCCGCTGATGCTAGATTCGACGTTCACCACGCCCTACCTGCTGCGCCCCTTCGAGCATGGCGCCGACCTGGTATTCCACTCGGCCACCAAGTTTTTATGCGGCCACGGCACGGCCATCGGCGGCTTGCTGGTCGATGGCGGCACTTTCGACTGGCAGGCGGCGTACGACAAGACGGGCCGCTTTGCCGAACTGTGCGAACCATATGACGGCTTTCACGGCATGGTCTTCGCCGAGGAATCGACGGTGGCGCCGTTCGCCCTGCGCGCGCGGCGCGAAGGCTTGCGCGATTTCGGCGCCGTCATGAGCCCGCACAATGCCTTCGCCATCCTGCAAGGCATCGAAACCCTGGGCTTGCGCATGGACCGCCACGTGGCCAACACGCGCAAAATCATCGACTTTTTGCTGGCCAATCCGGCAGTGGATGCCGTGTCCTACCCCGAACTGCCATCGCACCCCGACTACGCACTGGCCAAGACCCTGCTGCCGAAAGGCGCGGGCGGCGTCTTCACTTTCCGCCTGCGCGGCGACCGCGCGGCGGGCCAGCGCTTCGTCGACAGCCTGAAAATCTTCTCGCACCTGGCCAACGTGGGCGACGCCAAGTCGCTCGTCATCCACCCCGCCTCCACCACGCATTTCCGCGTGCCCGATGAGCAACTGGCGCAGGCGGGCATCACGCAGGGCACCATGCGCCTGTCGGTGGGCCTGGAAGACGCGGACGACTTGATCGAAGACCTGGCCCGTAGCCTGAAACTGTCGCAGAAAGGCGCCTGACATGTTATTCACCATCGACAACACCACGGCCTACTGCTATACGGGCGGCAAACTATACAACCCGGATCAACCCACGGCCGTCTTCATCCACGGCGCGCAGAACGACCATTCCGTGTGGGCCCTGCAAACGCGCTACTTCGCCCACCACGGCTGGAACGTGCTGGCCGTCGACTTGCCGGGCCACGGGCGCAGCCTGGGCGCGGCGAAAACAAGTGTGGAAGAACTGGCGCGCTGGATACTGGCCGTGCTGGACGCGGCCGGCGCGGCCAGGGCCATGCTCGTCGGCCACAGCATGGGCTCATTGATCGCGCTGGAAGCGGCGTCCCTGGCGCCGGAACGCGTCAGCCACCTGGCCATGCTCGGTTCCACCTACCCGATGAAGGTCTCGCCGGCGCTGCTGGAAACGGCGCTCCAGGACGAACAGGCGGCCATCGACATGGTCAATATCTGGTCGCACTCGTCGATCGCGCAAAAGCCGTCGTTTCCCGGCCCCGGCTTCTACGCCATGGGCGGCGCGCGGCGCTTGAAACAGCGCATCGCCGCCCTCAATCCCGCTCACGTGTTTCACACGGATTTTTATGCCTGCAATGCCTACGCGAACGGCGAAATCGCCGCCGCTTCGGTACACTGCCCCACTGTATTCATTTTCGGCGTGCGCGACATGATGACGCCGCCCAAGTCGACCAGGCTGCTGACAGCGGCCATCGCGCACGGCACCGTGGTGCAGGTCGACAGCGGACATGAATTGATGGCCGAGCAACCGGACGCCGTGCTCGACGCGCTGTTTGCATTTGCGCAAAGCACCCCGGCATGACGCCATGCCACGCACACTTTTTCAGGATCGATGAATGATGTTGTTGAATACCCTGCACGATGAACTGACTGGCCGAGGCAGCGGCACGGAAGCGGAGCGGCACGAACGCTATAAATGGCTGGAACAGCTGCGTTTCACTAACCCGCTGGCGGACGAAGGCGGCCCCATGGCCGGCATTCCGTACTACCAATGGTGCCGGCTGCCGCAGGCGCTGGTCGTGGCGGGCCAGCACACGGATCTGCTGGTCGGCACCACGAGCTCCCAGTACCTGGTCTTCGAGGGCCGCCACGCGGCAGCCTTCGCGGCCGAACTGGGCCTGCAATACGACGCCAACAACCGCATCGACCGCCCCGGTGGCCTTGACGAGCTGCTCGATGCCTATGAAGAGCAGGACGACGGCAACTGGACCACCTTGCCGAATGAAGCGCCGGCGCCACCGCTGGCCGGCTGGGACGACGTGTACTTCCGCGTGCGCGACCTGAGCGACGGCAGGACCATCCAGAGCGTGACCACCATCGCCTACGAAAGCAGCCGCTTCCCTGGCTACACCCTGCTGGGCACGACCATGGTGGGCGTCGGCGCCATCGTCCACGACGACGAGACGGCGCAATATATGCAGCAAATCTTCGCCGACTGGGCCATCCAGCGCGATTGCGCGAACGCCTGCCTGCCAGCGCAGGAAGCGTGGCCCCACGCGCCGCGCCAGACGCCACCCGAGACGTTCGGCACTGCGTTCGACTTTGGCCGCAACCTGACTTACCTCGATGCCCTGCTGGCCGCCTACGGGCGCGCGCAGGCGCAGGCGGAAAACGACGGTGGTGACGCCGCCTACTGGGCGTGCGCGGCCGCCAGCACGGCCTACCAGGTCTTCTCGCTGCGCTACACGGCAGGCTTGCCCTTGCCTGACGTGGAAACGGCGCTGGAAGTGGCCGTCGCCGCCAGCGAAACGGCGCGCGCGGCCCTGGCCGCCGCCTACGATGACGATGCCTTGCCCGCCTTTGATTTCGAACAATTGACGGACTATGCGCGCACCCTGCAGTTGCTGGGCGCGACCCTGCTGTTCGGCCGCCACGACCTGGCTGCCCGCCTGGCCGCCCTGCAGACAGCCTTCGATGGCGACGATGGCGTGTATGAGGCACTGCTGTCGACCATTGATCCGCAGCGTCCCGCCGTCGACGAATGGTATTTCGCCGAGCCCTACTCGGCCCTGTTCGAGTGCCTGGACGTGGACGATCGCGCGCAGCAACTGGAACACCTGCGGCACTACCTGGCCAGCTGGCATGGCGCGTTGGTGCGCGAAGACTGGTTCAACGGCCATTTGCGCGCGCACGGCCTGGGCGGCTACTACGGCCTGTGGGCCTTCGAGGCAGCCGCCGTGGCCAAACACCTTGGCCTGGAACGCAGCGCGCTGGCGCATTGGGTCATGCCGCCTACCCCCTGAACACCCCCCTTATTCTTTCAGATAGCATTCATGATCAACACCGCAGCCCTGTTCAGCACCGCCTTCCTGCCCGGCCAGGCCGGCTTCGACACCGAGACGATCACCGGCCTGGCCGAATGGCGGCTGGACGTACCTGCGCTGTTCAAGTTGCTCATCGGCGCAGGCACGCAAGCCGTCGCCTGGCCCATCTACGGCGATGGCGAAGACTGTCCCTGCGTGCTGGCCGCGCCGATGGCGCAGGCGCAGGCCAGCTGGCAAGCCTTGTCCGCGCTGATGGACAAGCCGCGCGACGCGGCCGCCATCGTCGCGCGCGCCGGCATCAGCACCCTGCTGGCGGGCGGCCAGGCGTGGCTGATCCTCGATTGCGTGCAGCTGGTCCGGCACGATATCGACACGCCGGACTACGCCGCCGCGCTCGAGGCCCTGCGCGCCGAAGCGCAAGCCCTGCACCTTGCCCTGCTGCGTGGCGACAGGGAAGCCCTGGCGCCCCTGCTGGCCGCCGGCGCCGCATCGCCGGCCACCGGCTACTGGTCGGCGTCCGCCAGCGCGCAGCTGGCCGAAGTCGAGGAACTCGATGCGCAAGACGTACCGTTCCTGCAAGGCCTGGAAGTGGTGGGATGGGAGGAAGATGCGCTGTGCTATGAGGTAAGCAAGGTCGGACAGCCCGATATCCTGGGCCTGGTCACGCCGTATGGGCGCTGGATCGTGCCGCTGTCGCTGAATGTGACGGCACTGGGGGCGCGCCACGCGGACGACGGCTGGATCACGTTTGCCACGGCGGACGCCCCCGACGCGCACGGCGTGCTGGATTTGAACGGCATGGTGGTGCTGCCGCCCGCGCCCGGCGCCCTGTACGTGATCAGCCCCCACCTGCTGCAGCAGATCGATGCGGACGGCGCCAGCCGCTTGCTGCGCCTGCCCGATGGCGCCCTGCTGATGGACGGCGTGGACCACATCGGCCAGCGCGACGATGGCTATATCGACATCGAGCGCCAGGCGCACGATGACGAGCGCAATGTCTGCGGCGTGCTCGACGCCACCGGCAAGGTGGTGCTACCGACTGCCTACAGCTCCGTGCAGGATTTTGGCACGAAGAAGAAAATCGCCATCGTCAGCCAGCGCATCGATGGCCGCTTCCTGTTTGGCCTGGCGAACAGCCAGGGCGAGCTGCTGGCGCCATGCCAGTACGAAGCCATCGATAGCGCCACCACCTCGTCGCCGCCCAAAGTGCGCAAGAACCTGATCTTCGCCATCGACGCGCAAGGCCTGGCCTGCATGCTGACGCTGGATGGCAAACCGGCCTTCACGCCGCTGTACCCGCCCGCCCATCATTTGCGCGGCGTGGCCGTGCAAAGCGATTTTTTATATGTGGTCAAGGACGGCATGGCCTGGAGCATGGATTTCACTGGCCAGTTGCTGGAACAGTTCGACACCGTGGACAACTTCAAGGCGGCCATCACGGCCCAGTTGAGCGAGGCCATCGGCCTGGGCAAGAAAAAACCCGTCAGGCGGCGCAGCTTTACGCCGTCGCAAATCCTGGCCAAGGCCGACTGCGAGCAGTTGCGCAGCATGGCCGCCCTGCTCTTGCTGGGCGATGCGGACCTGGCCGCGCGCTGCGTGGACATCACTTTGGAAGAGCTGGCGGAGGACGACCCGGAAGAGGAATACGAAGGCGATACGCCCGAGGCGGCGTGCTTCTTCCTGCTCTGGTCCACGGCCGCCGATGCGCTGGGCCACGGCACCACGCTGGACTGGAAAGCCGTCGATGAAGTGCCGCGCATCGGCCAGCATATCGGCCTGCCCGCGCTGCGGGATTTTTCGTGGGCGCAGCGCGAGGATGGCGACGCCATGGCCGAGGGCCTGGCCGCCATCGCCGCCCACCTGGCGCCGCATCAGCTACGCCTGGTCAACCTGCACGGTGGCGAGGATACGTATTATCTGGGCGTCGTGCGCGCGCAGGATGCGGCGGCGTTCAGCAAGGTGGCGCTGCAGGCGGCCTTGCGGCCCGTGCTGCTGTGATTTTTCCAATACAAGGAATCCATGCACGCGAAAAAATTCATCGATGATGTCGTCGCATCCAATGCGTCGCTGCTGGTCTTGTATGCGCAGGGACGCGAGGGACAGACGCAACTTGGCGCCCTGCTCGACGGGCTGGCACTGGACGAGGCCCAGCGCGAACAGGTTCTGGCCTTGATCAAGCTGGCGATCGATGACGCCACGTACCAGCTGGTGTGCGGCATCGAGGGCAGTGCGTCGCTGGGCGACAATCAGCAAGATTACACGCTGCTCGACGAAGATGGCAATACGCTGACGGGCGCGCTCGATGCGCTGCTGTACGACAGGTTGAACACCTGATCGACTGTCAGTTGCAGCGCACTTCCCCGAAATGCTGCGCCAAAGTCAGGCCCAGTCCCTGCTCCACGGCGTTTTCCACCTGCGCCGCCAGCGCGGCCGCTTCTTCCGCCGCCTTGATGTCGCGCTCGTTGGTGGAACCGGCCGGATAGCCGGAGTTCACGCGCATGCCGCCGAAAACGAACAAGCGGTAGACGTCGGCCAGGCTGATGCGGTTGACGTTGCCCAGCAAGACCCAGTGGTCGGAACTGTCGGCCACGCGCTTGCCCCACTGTACGCGCACGGCGCCTTCCACGTTGACTCTGCCCACCCATCCCTGCTGCACCATCTTGTCGAGCAGGGTTTCCATCTCTTCGAAGCCCAGGCGCGTGCTGCGGCGAATTTCGGCCGCGCCCACCAGGGCCGAATCGGCGCAGTGACAGGCCTGGTGCAGCACCTTCAGGATGGCGACGGCGTCGACGAATTCGCTGCCCGGCGCCGCCTCGTACCACCAGCGCTCGTATTTCACGACGGGCAAGGCCGCCACCAGCAAGGCGCCCACCAGGGTGATCATCCAGCTCAGGTAAATCCATACGAGGAACAGCGGCAAGGCGGCCAGCGCGCCATAGATGCGCGAATACGTGGGGAATTCCTGGATGAATTCACCGAAGCCCCGCTTGGCCACCTCGAACGCCAGCGCCGCCAGCAAGCCGCCCCAGGCCGCGTCGCGCCAGTCCACGTCGCGGTTCGGCACGGCGATGTAGAGCAGGGTAAACGCCAGCATGGTCAGGCCGATCGACACCAGCGTATAAAACACGGCGCCGAGGAAAGGCACGGCCCCCACCACGCCGCTGGTGGCCATGAAGAGGCGCGACGTCACCGTCAGCGACACGCCCACCAGCAGCGGCCCCAGGGTGACGATGGCCCAGTAGACGAGCAGGCGCTTGGTCCAGCGGCGCTCCTGGCGCACGCGCCAGATGCGGTTGAAGACGCGCTCGATCAAGCCCATCATGCCCACCGAAGTGACGATCAGGGCACCCGCGCCGATGGCCGACAAACGCGTGGCCTTCGAGGCAAACGTCGTCAGATAATCGAGGATGGTGTTCGATATCCCCTTGGGCATCACGCTTTGCACGAAATAGTCTTCCAGCGCGTGGCGGAAGGTATTAAACAGGGGGAAGGTGGTGAAGATGGCCAGGGCCAGGGTGAGCAGCGGCACCAGCGCGAACACGGTGGCGAACGTCAGGCTGCCGGCCACTTGCGGCAGGCTTTCCTCGCGCACGCGGCGGCGCGCGAACTGCAGCAGGTCGCGCGTTTCGGACCACGTCAGGCCGCGCACGACGGCCAGCCCCATGCTCAGGGCGCGCCACAGATATTGAAAGATCGGGAGTATATATTTTGAAAACATGTGCAAAATCAGAACGGCGCCATGACAGCAGTCGTATCAGGCTGTAAAGCGCCCTATAATACCAATGATGAAGCCAACCAATCTGATTATTCTCGTATTGTTTTATTCACGCCATGGCGCCACGCGCCAGCTGGCCGAGTTGATAGCCCAGGGAGTGGAAAGCGTGCCTGGCTGCGACGCGCGCCTGCGCACCGTGCCCGCCGTCTCGACGGTGGCCGAAGCGACGGCGCCGGAAGTCCCGCCTGATGGCGCTCCTTATGTGGAACTGGAAGACTTGCAGGACTGCGCGGGCCTGGCCCTGGGGTCGCCCACGCGCTTCGGCAACATGGCCGCCGCCATGAAGTACTTCTGGGATGGCACGGCCAGCGACTGGCTGGCCGGCAGCCTGTCCGGCAAGCCCGCCTGCGTGTTCACGTCCACGGGCAGCCTGCACGGCGGCCAGGAATCGACCCTGCTGTCGATGATGATCCCCCTTTTCCACCACGGCATGCTGGTCATGGGCCTGCCCTACACGCATCCCGAACTGATGACGACGTCCACGGGTGGCTCGCCGTATGGCGCCACGCACTGGTCGGGCATCGACGGCGACAAGGCCTTGAGCGACGATGAAAAGCGCCTGGCCATCGCCCTGGGCCGGCGCCTGGCGGAAAACGCCGCGAAACTGGCAGGCGCATGATGCACGGCACACTGCACAAGTATTTTCACTGGGGCGCCATCGCCAGCCTCGTCACCCTGATCGTCTGGTGCCTGCTGTGGGAAACCGTCGTCGCGCCGCTGCAGCCGGGCGGCTCCTGGGTCGTCCTGAAGGCGGCGCCCCTGCTCATTCCCCTGTACGGCGTCATCAAGCGCGACGTGTACACCCTGCAATGGTCGTCGATGGTGATCCTGCTGTATTTTACAGAGGGCGTGGTGCGCGGCTACAGCGACACGAACCCCACCTCGGCCATCATGGCCTGGGGCGAGGCGGCCATCGTCTGCATCTATTTTGCCTGCGCCGTGCTGTATCTGCGCCCGTATAAAAAGGCCGCCAAGCGCATGGCCAAAGAGCTTCTGGAAAAAGTGAATAAAGTGAGCATCAAGAAATGACTGGCCAAACCGATTTCCTCGCCGCCTGCCGCGACCTGGTGGGCGACACCTATGTACTCACCCTGGACGCCGACATGGCGCCCTTCCTCACCGACTGGCGCGACAGGTTTACCGGCAAGGCCCTGGCTGTGCTGCGCCCCGCCACGGTCGACGAAGTGGCCGGCGTGCTGCGCGCGTGCGCGCAATGGCGGATTCCCGTCGTGCCGCAGGGCGGCAATACGGGCCTGGTCCTGGGCAGCATCCCGGACGCTGCCGGCACGGCCGTCGTGCTGTCGCTGGCGCGCCTGAACGGCATCCGCGCACTCGACCCCGTCAACCGCACCATCACGGTGGACGCGGGCTGCATTTTGCAAACCATCCAGGAAGCGGCCAGCGCCGCCGGCTGTCTGTTCCCGTTGTCGCTGGCGGCCGAGGGCAGCTGCACCATCGGGGGGAATTTGGCGACGAACGCGGGCGGCACGGCCGTGCTGCGCTACGGCAATACGCGCGAGCTGTGCCTGGGCCTGGAAGTGGTCACGCCGCAGGGCGAGATCTGGAGCGGCTTGCGCGGCCTGCGCAAGGACAATACCGGCTACGATCTGCGCGACCTGTACATCGGCGCCGAGGGCACCCTGGGGGTCATTACCGGCGCGGTGATGAAACTGTATCCGCAGCCGAAAGCCTGCATCACGGCGCTGGCCGCCATGCCCTCGCCTGCCCACGCCCTGCGTTTATTAAGCCTGATGCAGGACCATTGCGGCGCCAGCCTGACGGGTTTTGAACTGATGTCGCAGTATTGTCTGCAACTGGTGGCGCAGCAGTTCCCCCAGCTGCCGCGTCCTTTCGCCGAGCCGCATGGCCAATATGTGCTGCTCGAACTGTCGAGCAGCCAGTCCGAGGCGCATGCCGTGGAATTGCTCGAAGCGAGCATCGGCGCGGCCCTGGAAGACGAGTTGATCGAGGATGCCGTCGTCGCCAGTTCCGTGGCGCAGTCCGAAGGCCTGTGGCAGCTGCGCGAACACATTCCGCTGGCGCAGGCGCAGGCGGGCAAGAACATCAAGCACGATATCTCGCTGCCCATTTCCCGCATCGCCGACTTCATCGCCGTCACGGACGTGGCCCTGGAAAGCGCTTTCCCCGGCTGCCAGCTCGTGTGCTTCGGCCACCTGGGCGACGGCAACCTGCATTACAACGTGGCGCCGCCAGCCGGCATGACGGATCGCGACTTCCTGGCCAACCAGGACGCCATCAACCGCATCGTGCACGACCAGGTGCACGCTTTTGGTGGTTCGATTTCGGCCGAACACGGCATCGGCGCCCTGAAGAAGGATGACCTGGCCCGCTACAAGTCGCCGCTGGAACTGCAGCTGATGCGCGCCGTGAAGCAGGCGCTGGACCCGCAGAACATCATGAATCCGGGGAAGATATTGTGAAGCCGTCGTATCTCCTGCTCATGGCCTTGCTGACCGGTTCCGCCAGCGCGCAAGACATCTACAAATGCGTGCAGGATGGCCAGACCAGCTACAGCGCCGCGCCCTGCACGGGCGGCCAGCTGCAGATCCTGGAAATCCCCTCGCCCCCGCCTGCCGTCGACAAGGGCGCGGCCACGCGCCAGCAACGGGTGGCCAGCCAACTGGAGGCGGCACGCAAGAAGCAGGAAAATCTGGCAGACCAGGCGCGCGAACGGGCCGCCAGGCAGAAAGAAACACATGACAAGCATTGCGCCCAGCTGCGGCTGGAGCAAAAATGGGCGGCGCAAGACGCCGTCGGCGCGGGCGACAAGAACCGCGACGCGGCGCAACTGAAAGCGCGGCGCGCCGGCGAACGCCTGGCCGTCGAATGCCTGAATTGAGTGCGCCGCTGGCCAGCCCGGCGACGATGCGCCTGCTGTCGCGCTGGCTGCTGCTGGGCGAATGGCGCGCGCATCCCGTGCGCGCCTTCGTCGCCATCCTGGCCATCGCCATCGGCGTGTCGCTGGGCTTTGCCATCCATTTGATCAACGCGGCCGCCTTCAATGAATTTTCCACGGCCGTGAAAAGCCTGTCCGGCCAGGCCGATGTGCAGGTGGCCGGGCGCGAAGCGCTGTTCGATGAAAGCATCTATCCATGGCTGGCGCAGCGCGACGGCGTGGCCATGGCCTCGCCCGTGCTGGACCTGCAAGCCGCAGTGGCCGGCCGCGCCGGCAAGGACGGCGGCCCGCTGCACATCCTGGCGCTCGACGTCTTCCGCGCCGGCTTCATCTCGCCCGACCTGATCGGCGCGCCCGCCGAAGGCCAGCCTTTCGACACACTGGCCGACGACGCCCTCTTTTTATCGCCGGCCGCCTTGCGCTGGCTCGGTGTGGCGCAGGGCGACACGATTGCCCTGCAATCGGGCACGGGCCAGGTGCGGCTGCGCGTGGCCGGTTCGCTGCAGCGCGCGCGCGCCGGCCAGCGCATCGCCGTAATGGATATCGGCGCGGCGCAGTGGCGCTTCAACAAACTGGGCAAGCTGTCGCGCATCGACTTGAAACTGCGCCAGGGCGTCAACCGCGACGCCTTCCAGGCGGATCTCTCTCGCGCACTGGAAGCGCAGTATCCGGGCCGTTTCCAGGTGGGCCAGCCGAATGACGAGAACCAGAATAGCCGCAACAATAACCTCAGCCGCGCCTACCGGGTCAACCTGACGGTGCTGGCCCTGGTGGCCCTGTTTACGGGCGCCTTTTTGGTGTTTTCCACGCAAGCGCTGTCCGTCATCCGCCGCCGCGGCCAGTTCGCGCTGCTGCGCGTGCTGGGCATGGAGCGGGGACAATTGCTGCGCCAGGTGCTGCTCGAAGGCGCCAGCCTGGGCGTGGTCGGCGCTGCCCTGGGCATCGCCGGCGGCTTTGGCCTGGCCGCTGTCGCCCTGCGCTTTTTCGGCGGCGACCTGGGCGCCGGTTATTTCGCGGGCGTGCAGCCGCAGGTGCAATTCACGCCCGTCGCCGCCTTCGTGTATTTTGCGCTCGGCCTCGGCGTGGCCTTGCTGGGCTGCGCCGCGCCCGCGCTGGAAGCGGCGCGCGCGGCCCCCGCCATCGCCCTGAAATCGGGCAGCGAGGAAGTCGTGACGACACGCCTGGCGAAAACCTGGCCCGCGCTGGCTTGTTTGCTGCTGGCCGGCGCATTGACCCTGCTGCCGCCCGTGTTCGAGCTGCCCCTGTTCGGCTATCTGTCCATCGCGCTGCTGCTGATCGGCGCCATCGCCCTGATGCCGCAACTGGCGGCCGTGGTCTTCCGCTTGCTGCAGCGCGCCTGGCTGCGCACGGACGCGAGCCAACACGCGCCCGTGCGCAGCCTGACCCTGTCCCGCCTGGCGAACGCCTCGGGCCAGGCCGGCATCGCGCTCGGTGGCGTGCTGTCGAGCTTTAGCCTGATGGTGGCGATGGCCATCATGGTGTCGAGTTTCCGCGTCTCCGTCGACGACTGGCTGCTGCAGATCTTGCCGGCCGACGTGTATACGCGCACGACCGCCAGCGGCGGCACGGCAGGCCTGAACCCGCGCGAACAAGCCGCCATCACCGCCCTGCCCGGCGTGGCCAGGGTGGATTTCCAGCGCCTGCGCTCGCTGTCGCTGGCGCCCGACCGCCCGAACGTGATGCTGCTGGCGCGCCCCGTCAACCTGGCCGATCCGGGCAAGAGCATGGTGCTGGTGGGCGAGACATTAGCCGTGCCCGATGGCGCGAAACCCGTGTGGCTGTCCGAGGCGGCGGCCGACCTGTACAACGTCAAGCCTGGGCAGCAGATAGCGCTGCCGCTGGCGGGCGGCTTGCACCAGTTCTTTGTCGCCGGCATCTGGCGCGACTATGCGCGCTCTTCCGGCGCCATCCAGATGCCGCTGGGCGACTACCGCGCGCTGACCGGTGACATGGATGTCAGCGACGCGGCCCTGTGGCTGGCCAAGGACGCCACGGGCGAGCAACTGCAGCAGCGCCTGAAGGCGCTACCGTTTGGCGCCAGCCTGGAAGTGTCGAACCCCTCGGCCATCCGCGCTTTGAGCCTGCAAATCTTCGACCGCAGCTTCGCCGTCACGTATTTATTGGAAGCGATCGCCATCGTCATCGGCCTGTTCGGCGTGGCCGCCACGTTTTCCGCGCAAACCCTGGCGCGCGCGCGTGAATTCGGCATGCTGCGCCACGTGGGCGTGACGCGCGGCCAGATCTTGTCCATCCTGGCGCTGGAAGGCGGCGCGCTGACGGCGCTGGGCATCGCCACCGGTTTTGTTCTGGGCCTGTTGATCAGCTTTGTGCTGGTCTTCATCGTCAACCCGCAATCGTTCCACTGGACCATGCAACTGCACCTGCCCTGGCCCCTGATCGCCAGCGTGGCCGCCGCCCTGTTGACGGCGGCCGCCCTCACTGCCCTTATCGCGGGGCGCCAGGCGCTGTCCGCTGGCCCCATCCGCGCCGTCAGGGAGGACTGGTAATGCGCCGTTTGACTTGTTTATTATTGTTCTGCAGCGCCGCCGCCATCGCCGCGCCGCCCGCCTTCGCCCCCGTCACACCGCTGCCGGCCGGCCAGACCCTGCGACTGCCGCACGATTTCGGCGCCCATCCCGCGTATAAAACGGAATGGTGGTACGCCACGGGATGGGTCAAGACCGCCGGCGGCGAACAACTGGGCTACCAGGTGACCTTCTTTCGCAGCGCCACGGCCGCCGATGCAGACAACCCCAGCGCCTTCGCGCCGAAGCAGCTGATCATCGGCCATGCGGCCCTGTCCGACCCGAAGGTGGGCAAGCTGCTGCATGACGAAAAAAGCGCGCGCGAGGGTTTCGGCCTGGCTTACGCCAAGGTGGGCGACACGGACGTCAAACTCGACGACTGGCGCATGCGGCGGCAAGCGGACGGCACTTACCAGGTCAGCCTGGCCGCGCGCGATTTTAATTTGCAGCTGGTCCTGACGCCCACGCAGGCCGTGCTGCTGCAGGGCGTTGGCGGCTACTCGCGCAAGGGCGCGCGGCCCGCGCAATCGAGCTACTACTACAGCGAGCCGCAGCTGCGTACCACGGGCACCATCACCCGCGCAGGCGGCAAGCCGGAAACCGTGACGGGCGCCACCTGGCTCGATCACGAGTGGTCGAGCCAGGTGCTCGATGCGGACGCCAGCGGCTGGAACTGGATAGGCGCCAACCTCGCTGACGGCGGCGCGCTGATGGCCTTCCAGATCCGCAGCAAGACAGGTGCTAAACTATGGGCGCACGCGACATGGCGCGATGCGTCCGGCAAGATGACGCAGTTCGCGCCCGGCGAGGTCGATTTCACGCCCACGCAGCTGTGGCGCTCGCCCCGCACGCAGGCCGAATACCCGGTCGCCACCGAGATCCGCACTGGCTCCACGCGCTGGCAAATCAAGCCGCTGCAAGCCGACCAGGAACTCGATTCGCGCCGTTCGACAGGCGCCGTGTACTGGGAAGGCGCCGTGACGGTGGAGCGCGATGGCCAGCCCGTGGGGCGCGCCTACCTGGAAATGACGGGCTATGTCCAGCCGATGAAGTTGTAAGCACTACCGTATATGTAAATCAAAGCGAAAAACAATGACAACCAGCATAGAAACAGGCAGCACGAGTACCACCGCAACCACACCGTCCCCCGACACCGGCACCAGCCGCGAACTGAAGAAAGGCAGCCTGGCCGCCTTCAAGGGTTTGATGCCCTTTTTGACGCCGTACCGCAAGCAGTTCTTCCTGGCCGGTATCGCGCTGGTGGTGGCCGCCGCCTCGACCCTGGCCATCCCCGCCGCGTTCAAGCAGATGATCGACCTGGGCTTCGGCGGCGCGGCCGGCTCGAAAAGCATCCAGCATGTCGACCTGGTCTTCCTCGCCCTGTTCGGCGTGGCGTCCATCCTGGCGCTGGCCACGGCGGCGCGCTTTTATACGGTGTCGTGGCTGGGCGAGCGCGTCACGGCCGACATCCGCAGCGCCGTGTACCGCCACGTCGTCACGCAAAGCCCCGCCTTCTTTGAAACCACGCAGACGGGCGAAGTCCTGTCGCGCATCACCACCGACACGACCCTGATCCAGGCCGTGGTTGGCACCAGCATCTCGATGGCGCTGCGCAACGTGCTGCTGTTCCTCGGTGGCCTGGTGATGCTGTTCGTCACCAGCGCCAAGCTGGCCGGCATCATCATCGGCCTCTTGATTCTCGTCGTCGTGCCCATCATCGTGTTTGGCCGTCGCGTGCGCAAGCTGTCGCGCGATTCGCAGGACCGCATCGCCGACGCCTCGGCCATGGCCGGCGAAATCCTCAACGCCATGCCCACCGTGCAGGCATTTACGCACGAAAAAATCGAATCGAAACGCTTTGGCGACTCCGTCGAAGGCGCCTTCATGACGGCCATGCGCCGCATCCGCGCCCGCGCCCTGCTGACGATGATCGCGATTCTGCTGGTCTTCGGCACCATCGTCTTCGTCCTGTGGCTGGGCGCGCGCGCCGTGCTGGAAGGCTCGATGACGGGCGGCGATCTGGGCCAGTTTATCCTGTACGCATCCATCGTGGCCGGCGCCATCGGCGCCTTGTCTGAAGTGATGGGCGAAGCGCAGCGCGCCGCCGGCGCCACCGAGCGCCTGCTGGAATTGATGGCCGTCAAATCGGAAATCGAGTCGCCTGTCACGCCACTGCCGCTGCCCGCGCGCGCCGCGAACGGCGCTTCGCTGTCGCTGGACGACGTCATGTTTTCGTATCCGTCGCGCCCGGACACCCACGCGCTCGACCACGTCAGCCTCGATATCCGCGCCGGCGAAACAGTCGCCGTCGTGGGTCCGTCCGGCGCCGGCAAGACCACGCTGTTCCAGCTGTTTTTACGTTTTTATGACCCGCAAAGCGGCAGCATCCGCCTCGACGGCGTGGACATCAAGCAGCTCGACCTGCACACCCTGCGCGACGCCATCGGCATCGTGCCGCAAGATACCGTGATCTTCTCGGCCGACGCCATGGAAAACATCCGCTACGGCCGCGCCGGCGCCAGCGACGAGGAAGTGATCGCGGCCGCGAAAATGGCGGCCGCCCACGAATTCATCGAGCGCCTGCCGAACGGCTACAAATCCTTCCTCGGCGAACGGGGCGTGCGCCTGTCCGGCGGCCAGCGCCAGCGCATCGCCATCGCCCGCGCCCTGCTGAAAAACCCGCCGCTGCTGCTGCTCGATGAAGCGACCAGCGCGCTGGACGCGGAATCGGAACGCCTGGTGCAAAAAGCGCTGGAAGCGGCCATGGTGGGGCGCACCACGGTCATCATCGCGCACCGCCTGGCCACCGTGCAGCGGGCCGACCGCATCATCGTCATGGAAGACGGCAAGATCGTCGAGACGGGCACGCACGCCTCATTGGTTGCGCTCGGGGGCATTTATGCCAATCTGGCGGCCCTGCAATTCCATCACGTACAGCTCAATCCAGCGGAATAATCATGAACGCACTTTTCCACGCCAATCTGGGCATCACCGATTTCTGGACCTTTTTACTGGGGACCATCTTCATCGTCATCCTGCCCGGCCCCAATTCCATGTACGTGCTGTCGGTGGCCGCGCAGCGCGGCGTGCGGCCCGCCTACCAGGGCGCCTTCGGCATCTTCGCGGGCGACCTGATTTTGATGGTGCTGTCGGCCTGCGGCGTGGCCTCCCTGCTGAAGGCCAGCCCGGCCCTGTTCTATGTCGTGAAATACATCGGCGCGGCCTACCTGGGCTGGATCGGCCTGCAGATGCTGATAGGTTGCTGGCGCAAGCTGCGCGCGCCCGCACCGGCTGAAGGCGAAGCGGCTGCCGTACTTGCCCCCGTCAAGGAAAGCGACCCGTTCCGCAAGGCCCTGATCATCAGCCTGATGAACCCGAAAGCCATTTTGTTCTTCATCTCGTTTTTCATCCAGTTCGTCGACCCGGTCTTCCCGAATCCCGTGCTGTCCTTCATCGGCCTGGGCCTGATCTGCCAGGTAATCAGCTTCAGCTATCTGACGGCCATCATCTTTGTCGGCGTGCGCCTGGCCGAGACTTTCCGCCGTCGCCGCCGCCTGTCGGCCGGCATGGGCGGCGGCGTGGGCGCCATGTTCATCGGCTTCGGCGCGAAACTGGCCACGGCCACCCTGTAAGGAACTACCGTGAACGAGCTTGAGCTGCGCCAGCGCTGCCACACCGTCCTGCCGGGCCACCGGCAGCCCACGCCAGCGGCCACTTTCGCCGCCATGGCCGCCTGGTGCGAGGCCAACGACGTTGCGCACGATACCTATGGCGAAGGCGCGCTGATCGAACGGTTCGAAAACAAGGTCGCCAGCCTGCTGGGATTCGAGGCGGCCGTGTTCTGCATCACGGGCACCATGACGCAGGTGACGGCCCTGCGCCTGGCTTGCCAGGACCGGGGTTCGCGCCTGGTGGCGCTGCATCCCACGTCGCACATCCTGCGCCACGAGCGTGGCAACCATGCATTGCTCGATCACTTCAAGGGTTTGATGATCGGCGACCCGCAGCGTCCGTGGACGGTGGACGACTTGCGTGCCGTGCCCGATGCGCTGGGCGCCGTCCAGGTCGAACTGCCGATGCGCGAAATCGGCGGCCAGTGCCCGTCCTGGGATGAGTTGAACGACATCAAGCGGCACTGCCGCGAACACAATATCCACCTGCACATGGACGGCGCGCGCCTGTGGGAAGCGCAAGCGGGTTTTGGCCAGCCGCTGCCCGCCATCTGCGACGGCTTCGATTCCGTGTATGTCTCGCTGTACAAGGGCATCGGCGGCCTCGGTGGCGCCATGCTGGCCGGCAGCCGCGGCTTTGTCGAACGGGCGCGCGCGTGGTTCCACCGCCAGGGCGGCAACATCGTGCACCGCACTCCCTACGTGGTGGCCGCCGCCATGCAGTTCGACGCGCGCCTCGCCGCCATGCCCCGCTATTTCGAACGCACGCAGTGGCTGTACGCCCTGCTGCGCGACTTTCCGAACATCGCCGTCAACCCCGCCCAGCCGCAGGCCAACATGCTGCACCTGCACTTGCCCGTCTCGCGCGAGCGCGCCCTCGCCATCCGCAACCAGGTGGCGCAAGACCACGGCATCTGGCTGTTTGCCCGCGCCAGCCATGCCGCCCTGCCCGGGCACAGCGTGGTGGAATGGTATGTGGGGGATCAGTTGCTGGAACTGCCCGACGACAGCGTGCGGCTGGCATTGACCTTGCTGGACCAGGCCATGCGCGCCAGGACCTGAGCAGCGCAGGTCGGGTAGGTCGGGTTAGCGCGCAGCGCGTAACCCGACAACCTCCGAAAACCCATGCACCAAAAAAAAGCGCCCGAAGGCGCTTTTTTCCTTTCATGGCGGCCGGGTCGGCCGCCACTACCTGCTTAGAACTTGTAGTTGTAAGCGAGACCGATCAACTGCATGCGGGTCTTGAACAGGCCCTTGGTGGTTTCACCGTTGCCGGTGCAACCCTTTTTAACCGGCGAGCAGTCGTTTGTGTAATTGACGTCAGCATCCTTGAAGTCGATATAGCTGTAGGCCAGGTCGATCGAGGAATTGGCGTTCAGCTTCCAGTTCGCGCCGACCGAATACTGCATGCGGTCGCTGTCCGGCAAGGCCGGGTGGCGCAGTTCCGCGCTGGGTACCGGTGCCTGGTCGTGGGCGATACCGGCGCGCAACAGCAGGTTTTCACTGTACTTGTAGTTGGTACCCAGCGAGACGCGGTAAGTGTCTTTCCAGTTCTGGCGAATGCGCTCGGCGCCTTCGGCCGTCGGCGGGAACTGGATGTCCAGGTTCTGCAGACGCGAAGTGCGGGTCCATGTGACGTCGCCCATCAAGGCCCAACGATCATCCATCTGGTGGAAGGCGTTGATCGATACGGTTTCCGGCGTGCGCAGTTCGACCAGCGCCTTGGAATTGACCTTGCCCGATGCACCGCTGATGAAGCCATTCACAGCCGCATTGTTCGACACTTGCGAGAAGTCCCAGATCGTGTCGCCTTTCAGCTTGTGCGAAATCGACGAACGGTAGGAAATACCGAAGCGCGTGCCCTCATTCATCTGGTACAGATAGCCCAAGTTGAAGCCGAAACCCCAGTCGTTGCCATCCATCGAGGCGTGGCCATCCTTGGCGCCCTGCAGTGCAATGCCGGCCGCATTCGCGGCAGCCAGGCCTTGCGCCTTAGCTACACTCGCCAGGAAAGCCCCCGAGATGACCGGATTCGCGCTCAGGGCCTTGACCGTACCCGGCACGTCCACCGCCTGGCCCAGTTCCGCCTTCATGTATTCGGCCGTGATACCGAAACCGAACGAGTGGTGCTGGTCCAGCTTGAACGAAACGGAAGGATTCAGGGCGATGGCTTCGAGCTTGATGTTGGTGATCGCATAGCGGCCGCTCCAGCTGTTGCCGTAATCGAGCTTGGCGCCGTAGGGCACGAACAGGCCCATGCCGACGGTCCATTGCTCATCGATTTTTTTGCTGGCATACACGGCTGGCGCAAAGACCGCATTCGGCACGTAGTCCTTGGTCGTGCCGCCCGTGGGCTTGCCCGTGAAATTGAAGGATCCCTTGTCCTGGAACGTCGAATGCGGTACCACCAGGGTGCCGCCGCCCACGAACTGCGTGCCCTCCAGGCGCGACAGGCCGGCCGGGTTGTAGAAAATGGTCGAAGAGTCGGCCGCTTCGGCGCCGCTGGCATCGGCCGTACCCTGGGCGGAAACGCTTTGCGAACCGAAACGGTAGCCCGATGCCTGGGCGGTGGAAGCCAAGCCGGCGCATGCGACAGCGATGAGGAGGGGCAGATATTTATGTTTCAAGTTAGTCTCTCTTTATTATATGAAGTGTCTTCGTCACATGGTCTCGGGTAGCTCAACCTCACCCGTCTTGCACTGTTCTTGCCGCCGTGAACTCCAATTCACTGACGGCATGAGCGAAGCATATAATATTTTTTAAAAAAAAGCGAACGTTCGCTCTTTTTATGAAACAGCGTTGTTTTTCTCGCCCATCACGGGGCTGCAGGGGGTATGACGGGGGCTGGAAGCGGTATCAGAAAGCGCTGCTGCATCAGCCCCAGCATCTGTTCGGCCGGCACGGGGCGCGAAATGAAATAGCCCTGCACTTCGTTGCATTGCAGCGCGCGCAGGATGTCGAGCTGCTCGCGCGTCTCCACCCCTTCGGCCACCACGCTCATGCCCAGCGCATGCGCCATCGACAGGATGGCGCGCACGAAGACCTCGCCCTGCTCCGAACGGCCCAGCTCCATGGTGAAGGCGCGGTCGATCTTCAAGCCATCCATGGCGAACTTCTGCAGCTGCGACAGCGAAGAATAGCCGGTGCCGAAATCGTCGACCAGCAGACGCACGCCCAGCGCGCGGATGGCCGACAGCTGCTCCACGGCGCGGTTCTGCTCATCCATCATGGCCGATTCCGTGATTTCCACCTCGATCAGCCGCGCATCGATGCGGTGGCGCGTCAGCGCGGACGCCAGCACCTGGTGCACGTCGCCGCGGCCGAACTGGCGCGCCGAGACGTTGATCGATACGGGCACCAGTTCCAGCCCGCTGGCCTGCCAGCGCGCCATTTGCAGGCAGACCTTCTCGATGACGACCTCGCCCAGCTGCGAAATCAGGCCGCTGCTCTCGGCCACGGGGATGAATTCCAGCGGCGGCACCATGCCATGCTGCGGGTGGTGCCAGCGCACCAGCGCCTCCATGCTGCACAACTGGCCGCTCATGGCGTCGACCCGCGGCTGGTAGACGACGAGGAACTGGTCCTGCTCCAGCGCCGTCACCAGGCTTTGCTCGAGTTCGCGGCGGTTGCGGATGGTTTCGAACAATTCCGGCTGGAAGAAGCGGTGGTGGCCCTTGCCCGCCACTTTCACGGCGTACATGGCGATATCGGCATTCTTCAGCAGCACTTCCGTCTCGGCGCCGTCGCGCGGATACAGGCTGATGCCGATCGAGGCGCCCATCTTGTGGCGTTCGCTGCCCAGGTAAAACGGTTCGTCGAAGGCGATGGCGATGCGCTGCGCCACCTGTTCGGCGCGGCTGTCGTCCTCCACCGGGTCGAGCACGACGACGAATTCGTCGCCGCCCAGGCGCACCACATGGTCGCCCGGCCGCAGCACGGCCTTCAGGCGCAAGGAGGCGGCGCGCAGCACCTTGTCGCCTTCGGCGTGGCCCTGCGTATCGTTGATATCCTTGAAACCATCGAGGTCGATGAACAGCAGCGCCAGCATCTGCCCCGCGATGGCGGCGCGCCCCAGGGCGCCGGGCAGGAATTGCTGCAGCCAGTAGCGGTTGGGCAAGCCCGTCAAGCCGTCTTCATTGGCCAGGCGGCGCAAGTCACGTTCGTGCTCCTTGGCCGTGCTGATGTCTTGCAGCGTGACGGCCAGGCGGTCGCCGCTGCGCACCAGGCGCCGGCGTATCCAGCGCAGCTTGAAAGGGTTGCCCTCTGGCAACTCGATCTCTTCTTCGGAAAAGCCGGACTGCATGGCGGCCCGGTAGTTATGGATCAGATCGCGGAAATACGGCTCATGGGCGCGCGACTGCAGGCGCATGCCCAGCAATTGTTCACGCCGCACGCCGAAGTAGCGGGCGCCCGGCTCGTTGCAGTCGACCATCTCGAAGTCGAGGATGCTGCCATCCGCGCCGCGCAGGGCGGCAATGATGTAAAAGCCGTCGCTCGTGCCTTCGGTGGCCATGCGGTAGGCATTGCGCACGCCTTCGGACTGGTGGTGGCGCCACGCCAGGCGCAGCGACAGCACCGTGGCGACGGCGGCAAAGGCCAGCAGCAGCACGGTGACGGCCAGCGCGATGCCGATATATATGGTGCGCGTTTCTTCGTAGGGGTGCAGCATTTCGCCGTCCGACAGGCCGACCACAGCCGTAAACGGATAGGCTTTCAGCGCCTGCCAGCCTACATAACGGCTTTGCTTGTCGGAAAAAGCGATCCTGCCGCCAGAATGCATGGCGCCGCTCTCCGTTTCCAGGAAGCTGGTGTCGAGAAACGGCGTGCCTTCACCGTTCTGTGTCGGCAACACGCGCGCACCGAGGCGCGTGCTGAATAGCTCGCCCTCCTCGCCCACCATGGCGGACATGCCGAACTTGCCAAAATTGACACTGTTATAGAATTCGGAAAAATAGCTGGAATGAATGGAAATGAGCAGCACGCCGTCAAAATTGCCATCCTCGTCTTCCAGCCGGCGCGTGAAATGCACGAGGCTTTCGTCGGTGCCGGGCACCGTGGCCTCGCTGGCGGCAATGGCCTTCCCCAGCGCGATGCGCAGCGCGCTGGAATTGCTGCGCCAGTGGCGCAGCAGGAAATCGCTGCGCTCGTTGACGCGCAGCTGCTGCAGCGGCGCCGTGGCCGTCACGGGGTGGCCCTTGCGATCGAGGATGGCGACGATGGCAAATTGCGGCAAGGCATACATGCCCTGCGTCTTCAATTGATCGAGGCGCAGCTGGCCGCGCGAATTTTCCCACTCATACTTGAGCTGCAAGGTCAGCTGATCCATCTGTTCCAGCGTGCGCAGCAGATACTGGCCATACGCTTTCGACAGGGAAGACACGCTGTCGAGCGCCTGCTGCTGCGCCACCTTCTTTTCCGCCTCCAGCTGCAGCAAGGTGGCCGTCCACAGTACCGCGCACAAGACCAGCCCCAGCAAGGGCCAGGCCAGGATCAGGCGCAGGTTAGCCTTGAGAAAGTCGGCCCTGCTCATCTCCACCACGGCGGCGTTATTACTATTCACAAATTGTCGCAAGAACATGGTGCAGCATCTGCCGTTTCTGTGTATTTCTTGAAGGACACACAAATTACCACAGAGTCATGTTTGCAGGGGAAACGGCAGCGCATTTATGTGTGCGGACGGCAGCCCGCCTGTCGCGCCTGCGTTACAATCACCATCCTTACCGTTGGAGAAATACATGCAGCAATATCAAGATTTGATCAAGACCGTGCTCGAAACGGGCAGCTGGCAAGACAACCGCACGGGCATCCGCACCCTGAGCGTGCCGGGCGCCATGATGCGTTTCGACTTGGCCAACGGCAACTTCCCTGCCGTGACGACCAAGAAACTGGCTTTCAAATCCGTGATCGGCGAATTGTGCGCCTTTTTGCGCGCCTCGCGCAACGCGGCCGAGTTCCGCGCGCTGGGCTGCAAGGTATGGGACCAGAACGCCAATGAAAACGCGCAATGGCTGGCCAATCCCTACCGCGAAGGCGAGGATGACCTGGGCCCCGTGTACGGCGTGCAATGGCGCCAGTGGCCCGCGTATAAACTGCTGGCCGCCGACCAGCCCGCGCAAATTGCCGACGCGCAAGCGAACGGTTTTACCTTGATCGCCCCCCTCGTCGAGGATGGCGTGCAAAAAGTGCTGCTGTACAAGGCCGTCGACCAGTTGCGCGAGTGCCTCGATACCATCATGACGAACCCGGGCAGCCGGCGCATCCTGTTCCACGGCTGGAACCCGGCCGTGCTGGACGCCGTCACCCTGCCCGCCTGCCACTTGCTGTACCAGTTCATCCCGAACGCCAGCACGCGCGAAATCTCGCTGTGTTTATATGTGCGCAGCAACGATATCGGCCTGGGCACGCCGTTCAACATCGCCGAAGGCGCCGCCCTGCTGCACCTGGTGGCGCGCCTGACCGGCTACACGCCGCGCTGGTTCACGTATTTCATCGGCGACGCGCACATCTATGAAAACCACCTCGACATGGTGGAAGAACAATTGAAGCGCACGCCGTTCCCGGCGCCCCGTTTCGTCATTTCCGAGCGCGTGCCCGACTACGCGAAGACGGGCAAGTACGAGCCGGAATGGCTGGAAAAGATCGAGCCGTCGGATTTCTCGCTGGAAGGCTATGAACACCATGCGCCCATCAAGGCGGCAATGGCCGTCTGATGGCGGTCGCACCGCTGGCCGCCCTGCACCGCAAGCTGTTTGACGAAACGGATGGCAGCAAGTTCGCCCGGCTGAAAGAGCGGCTGCTGAAAAAGCATGCGCCCGACGACCGGCTGGCCGTGCTCGATATCCTGACGGCGTATGCGCGCGATGGACAACTGCTGCACTGGCGCAGCTTTTTGATGGCGGATATCGTGCACCTGGTGGAAGGCCGTCAACATGCGGCCTTTTTCGCCTGGGCACTGGAGCAGCCCACACTGGCGTACTGGGGCGTCGATGGCTTGCTGAAAAGTACAGGCGTGGAGGCGTATGCGCCACTGGTGGCGCTGGCAGCGTCCGGCGCCACGCGCCTGGAAGTGCGCGCCAAGGCGATCAAGAGCCTGGCCGTGTTCAGCCGCCAGCCGTTTGACCAGGGCTTGCCGTCCGATCCCGGCCACTGGAAGGCAGAGCAGCTGCGGCTCAATGCCGTGCTGGCCTGGCAAGCGGACGGCTATCCTGACGGTGCCGGCTACAAGGCGCCCGTCACGCATGAGACGCTGACCCGGCCGCTGTCGCGCCTGGAAATGGCCGCCACCTTCCTGGAGCGAAAACTGGCGCTGCGGCGCCAGCGCGAACAGGACCTGGCGCAACCGTCGAACTGGCTGACGCTCGCCAGCGCCGCGGACATGGCCGAGATCGACGCGCACTGGGTCTTGCCGGAAATCTACCGCCGCTTCCTGGAATGGTATTCGCCGCTGCGCGTGCATGTCGACGGCAAGCGCTTCCCCCAGGGCCTGCACCTGTACGGCGCGGCCGAGCTGGTCAAGGCCCAGCACGGCTACTCCGTCCATGCCGTGAGCCTTCGCAAAATCGCGGCCTGGCCGCCGAAGCTGGTGGTGATAGCCGATGCGGGCGGCGACCCGTACTGCGTGGACCTGGAAGAAAGAAGCATCGACGGCGACTTGCCCGTGTACCGCGCCGAACATGGCACGGGCGGATGGCGCTTCGAGCTCCATACGGACGATTTCATCTACTTCCTGCACGAGATCGCGCTGGCGGCCTAGCCTGCTTCGCCTCCCGGCCCACCCGGGCCGGGACCGCCAGGGCCACCCGGCCCCCGTCCGCCCGGCGGACCGAAACGCGGTTCGCGCTCGCCCTCTTTCGCCGCCGACGTGGCACCGCCCAGGCGGTACGACAGCCCCACATAAATCATCCGTCCATCAAAGCGCCGCGTGCTCGTCTCGCGCAGGGAAGCGCTGTTGATGACGGTTTCCATCTTGTTGCTGCTGAACACATCGGTCACGTTCATGACCAGGCTCAGCTGCGGCGTCACCGTATGGCGCCAGCTCATATTCAAGGTATTGTTCGGCGAGCGATAACCCTGCCCCGACAGCATCTTGCCCTGCATTTGCAGGGCCAGCTGCAGCTGATTCGCCGCATCGAACTGGTAATTCAGGCGCGCGCGGCCGCTCAGGGCATTCGCCGTGCGCGTGCTGCGGTTGCCCAGGTCGTCGGAACTGGTCTGCTGGCTGCGCGCCAGGTTGCCGCTCGTGTTCAGGGTCAGCGATGGCGTCAGCTTGCCGCTGACGCTGAACTCCAGGCCGCTCGAATGGCTGCCTGCGCCGTTTTCGCGCGTGGTCAGCAGCACATTGTCGCTGATAAAGTAACGGTAATCGACGATGGCATCCGTGTCGCGCCGGTGGTAGGCGCGCAAGCTGCTTTCCAGGCCAAACAATTTGGTTTCATAGCCGATCTCGAATGAATCCGTCTGCGTGGGTTTCAGCTTCGGATTGCCGGCCGACACATTGAACTCGTCGCGGTAGATTACGTACGGGTTCAGGTCGCCCGCGCTGGGGCGACGCAGGCGGTGCGCATAGCTGAAGCGCAAATTGCTCTCGTCGCTGACTTTATACGTGGCGAACAGGCTGGGGATGTAGTTGACGTAGTTGTTGCCGGCCTCGACGCCGCCCGTGATCTGGCGCACGTTCAAGTCCGTATATTCGGCACGCAAGCCGGCCAGCGCGCCCCAGCGCTCGGTCAGGCGCATCTGGTAGGAGCCGTACAGCGCGATGGTGCGCTCGTCGAGCTCGAAACGGTTGCTGCGCATGGGGTTGATGGTCTCCGCCAGGTTGGCCGGGTTGATGTCTGTATATAAAGTATCGAAACTGCTCTTGTTATCGGCCACCTTGTAGCCCAGCTTGGCCGTGCCGCCCGCCAGCGGACGCTCATAGTCGCCGCTGAAGTCGACAATGCGGTTGCCCGTCTCGCTGTGCTGGCGCGCGCGGCTATCGAAGGCGTTCAAGGGCTTCACCGCGTAGGTATTGACGTAATCGCTGTCGCTCTCGTTGGTCGAGGATGACACGCGCAGGTCGATTTTGAGGGTTTCGCCCGGCAACTCGCCCTTGTGGTCGTAGCGCGCACCCCAGCTGTAATTGCGGCTGTCGCCATTGCGCACGGTACTGCGCACATAGTCGCCGATGGTGCTACCCGTGCTGTCGCCATTGATGTAGCGGTCGAGCGAACGCTGGTCGTTGCTGCGCCCGTTATACGACACGCTGGCGGCCAGGGTGTCGTTGGTGTTCAGGTTGTAATTCACCGTACCGTGCAAACCCAGCGAGTCGTTCAAGCCATTGCTGGTGGACTGCTGGCTGCTGGCGGCGAAGGCGTCTGTGCCACGCTCCAGGCGCTCGCGGCTGACCTCGCCAACGGAATTGCGGCCGTCATGGCGCACATTGATGCCGCCCTGGTAGCCCCACGGCCCTTCGTTGTAGCTGCCGGAGACGGAACTGTTGTAGCGTCCGGCGATGCCCGCATTCGCGTTGACGGTGGCAAAGCCGCCCGGCTTGCGGTTGCGCCGCATCACCAGGTTCAGGATCGGGCCGCCACCGGCTTCGTTGCCGAACTGGGCACCGGGATTGTTGATCACTTCCACCGATTCGATATCGTCGGCCGCCATGGCGTTCAGGGTGGCGCCGCGCGCATCGCCCTGCAGCATGGCCGACGGCTTGCCATCGATCAATATCTGCACATTGCTGCTGCCGCGCAAGGACACGGAACCGTCGGGATCGACGGCCACCGATGGCACATTGTTGAGCGCATCGGCCGCCGTGCCGTTGCTGCTGCCCACATCGGATTTGACGTCGTAGACTTGCCGGTCGATGCGGCCCGTGGGACGTTCGGCCGTCACGCTGACGGAAGGCGTAGACTCGGCGACGGGCGCCTTGGCCGACACTGGTGCTGCTGCGGGCTTGACGACGGCGTCGCCGGTGCCGGTTTGCGCCTGGACAGCGGCGCCCGAGACGAGCAGGCTGCCGCCCGCCAGACAGTGAAAGAGGATTTTATGCATTTGCTTAAAAAAATAATCGAGACGCTACGGATGAGGCACTACGCCGCGGCGTGAGGGCACATGTGGGGGCACAGCTCAAGCATGCCACGACTCCATTGCGCAAAGCAAATGCGAACCATTGTTATTTACTTCAATTTACAAATCTCTTCCACTTGTGGTCGTACAGCCTCATCCGATGACCTTTACGCTACCTCAGCAAGCCATTGCTACGCGCCAGTTTCAGCCAGCCCGGATATTCCGTCATCAGCAGATCGTACAGCTCCGCATCGCTGTGCTCGTCGGGCGAGCTGACGGAAAAGTAATTGGCATTGTCGACCAGGCGTCCCTGCAACTCGTCGAGCTTTTCCAGGAAGGGAAAATCCGAATCGGCAAAGGCGGCGAGGAACTTGCTTTTCGACTTGCGCCCCTTGCCGATACCCATGAATTGCCAGAAGATGGGTTCATTGCTGGCCCAGCGCAATTGCTTCTCCGTTGTCGCCTGGTCGCTGGTGCCGCCGTCGGTGACGAACATCACGTACACGGGCAGCTCGGCCGCGACGGGCCGCGTGCGCTCGCCGCCGGCCTTGTCCGGGAAATAAAACGCGCGGATCGCCTGCATGGCGGCGCCATAGCGCGTGTCGCCTTCCAGCGGATGGCGCTGTATGGCCTGGCCCACGTAGGTATTGCAGTTACTCAAGGCCATCGGCGCCGGATGGTGGACGTTCTTGCCAAACAGAAAAACGTCGATCTCGCCATCGTCGTCGAACTTGCAGCCCAAGGCCAGGATGCGCTCGGCAAAGCGCTGTACCAGCCCCTCCTTATATAGCCGTCCCATGGAGCCGGAAATATCGAGGCACAGACACACCTTGGCGCGGTGGTCAAGCAGGCCCACTTTTTGCAGCGACACGCCCGCCTGCTTGACCAGGCTGACCAGCTGCGGCGCCTCGCGTTCAACCCGCTTTTCCAGGTTGATCTTCGCTTGCTGAATTGCCGAAGCCGCCGCAGGAGCGACTTGGTCGACTTCGCCGCCGAAATGGCGCACCAGCGCATCGAGGCCGCCATTGAAACCCTGGCCCACGGCCATGCAGCGCCAGCCGCCATCCTTGCGGTAAATTTCAGCCAGCATGACGGCTTTTTCCTGTGCGAAATCACTGCCCGCGAACGCGAAGCGGGCCAGCTCGCGCCCGCCCGCCCGCAGGCGCACGTGGCCAGATTGCAGCTGCGACATCACGCCGCCGCCATCGATGGACGCCGTCACGACGAGGCGGTCTATGCCGGCCGGCAAGCGCGCCAGCTGCAAGGCAAATTCAGCCGTGTCGCCAGCGCTGCCGGCACGCGCTTCCACGCCGCCGCACGGCGTGCGCGGCTGGTTGAAAAAGGTCATGTAGCGCTCGTCGGACAATTTGCCCGCCGCATCGAGACCGAAACAGGCCACGTCGAGCGCCAGGCCCTGCGCGGCGACGCCGATTTCCAGCACGCCGTCGGGAACGAGATTGGCCAGCGGCAAGCGCTGACCCTTGGACAAGGTTTCCATCAGTGCCTCCTAGGCGATATAGCGGCGCGGATTGTCCGCATTGCAATCATCTTCATCTTCCTTGTCCTCGCCCTTGAAGACGACGGGACCATTGAAGGCCAACTGCAGGTTCTCGCCCTGCCAGCTCAGCCACGGCGTCGCTTCGCTGCCGGGCTCCGACGTCTTGCCGGACGGTTCCAGGATGATGCTGTCGGGCGTGATGCGCGCCATGCCGATCACATAGGTGTAGACGGTATCGTCGTCGGCCGCCTTGGACAGGCGGAAGTCGAAGTCGCACTCGACGATCTGCTGGCCGTATTGCATGACCATCTTCGGGCGCATGGACGCGACCGATACGGCGCCATTGGCCAGCGCCGAATACACGCTGAAGACGAGGCCCACCGTGCCCCCGTAGTGTTGCGCCAGCGCGGGATTGACTTCCACCGTTTCCGTGGCCGGCTCCTTGCCCGATGCGCCAGCCACGTCGCCCAGGTGGCGCACATACGGCATGACGTCGAAGCTGCCTGCCGTGTCCGGCGCCTGGATGAAGCGCATCTGGCCATTCGGCAAGAGGATGCCGACTCTTAAATCGAGATCGTCGTTATCGTCGTCGCCATCGCCGTTATCGACCCAGGTGGCCTTGACGGTGAGTTTTGTCGGCGCGCCCGCGCCCTTTTCCAGCGACACCTTGTGCGTCTGGCCCGCCTTGGTCAGCGAAATTTTCGACAGGGAAATTTTTGATGGCGGCGCCGGTTCCGCGACCGCCTGCGCCACTACACCGCCAAAATGCGCGACCAGCGCGTCCAGGCCGCCATTGAAACCCTGGCCCACGGCCATGAAGCGCCAGCCGCCGTCTTTGCGGTAGAACTCGCCCAGCATGACGGCTTTTTCTTGCGCAAAATCAGTACCCGCATACGCGTAGCGGGCCAGTTCGCGCCCGCCGTCGAGCAGGCGCAGGTAGCCGCTGGCCAGCTGCGCCATGCTGGCCGCCCCATCGATGGCGGCCGTGACGACG
Organism: Janthinobacterium sp. PAMC25594; assembly: GCF_019443505.1. Lineage (NCBI taxonomy): Bacteria > Pseudomonadati > Pseudomonadota > Betaproteobacteria > Burkholderiales > Oxalobacteraceae > Janthinobacterium > Janthinobacterium sp. PAMC25594. The sequence continues at coordinate 113,560 of NZ_CP080377.1, read as the reverse complement.
AGGCGTTCGATGGAGGCAGGCAAACGCTCCAGCTGGTAGCTGAAACCGGCCGCATCGCCGGACGGCGCCGAGGTTTCCACGCCGCCGCACGGCGTGCGCGGCTGATTAAAAAAGGTCATGTAGCGGTCGTCGGACAATTTACCCGCCGCATCGAGGCCGAAACAGGCAAAGTCCAGCGCCACGCCCGCGCTGGCGAGCCCCAGTTGCACGACATTGCCCGTGACGAGGCCGGACAGCGCCAGGCGCTGCCCCTTGATCAGGTTTTCCATGGGATTATGTATTCAGGTGTGGGAGCTTCGGACAACGGCTCAGGGCAAGGCGCGTCGTCCGAAGACAGTACGAATAGTACGGCGAGGCGGCGCAACGCCGCCATGGGCTGTTTTCCGGAGCTCTTAAGCGTTAATGCCGAAGGAACGTGCCAGAGGGCCCAGGCCGCCCTTGAAACCCTGGCCGATAGCCTTGAATTTCCATTCGCTGCCGGCGCGGTAGATTTCGCCGAAGATCATGGCCGCTTCCGTCGAGCCGTCTTCCGACAGGTCATAGCGGGCGATTTCCGCGCCGTTGTCGCAGTTCAGGCAGCGGATGTAGGCCTTGCCGACCATGCCGAAGTTTTGCTTGCGGTTTTCCGCGTCGTGGATGGTCACGGCGATGGCGATCTTGTCGATGTCGGCCGGCACGTTGGCCAGGTCGACGGCAATTTTCTCGTCGTCGCCATCGCCGCCACCGGTCGTGTTGTCGCCCGCGTGGACGATGGAGCCGTCAACCGACTTCAGGTTATTATAAAAAATGAAATCGGCATCGGAACGGGCCTTGCCATCCGTTTTCAGCAGGAAGGCGCTGCCGTCCAGATCGAATGCGGCGCCATCGGTGGCGCGCGGGTCCCAGCCCAGGCCAATCACGATTTTATTCAAGCCGGGAGCTTCCTTGCTCAGGTTGACATTGCCGCCTTTTTGCAAACTGATCGCCATGGTAATTCCTCTTTAGTAATGAGTGGGTTGCATTCGGTGTTTCAGGTCACGTCGCCGGCACCCCGGCTTGATGAGCCATGAGCCTACCATAAAGTTCCTGCTTGTCAGCCGCGCACTATTGAAAATAATGCCATGCGGAAAATACCGTACGGCTGTCCCGATGCGCAAAATGACGGATAATGCCGCTCGACAAAAATTTTCACCATCCTGTACCAGGCTTGTCCTTGAAAAATACAACGATACGACTCGACTGCATCCCCGGCACCCTGTGCGATGAACGCCTGTGGTCGCGCCTGGCCCCAGCCCTGGGTGACGCCTTTCATCTGCAGCACGTGCCCCTGCACCAGGCGCGCACGCGCGCGCAGATGCAATCGATGATCGCCAGCCACAGCGCTTCGCAAGCCCACCTGGTGGGCTTTTCGCTGGGCGCCTACCTGGCGCTCGAACACGCGCTGGCGTACCCGCAGCGTGTGAAATCCCTCACTTTGATCGCCAATTCGGCCCAAGGTTTGCCGCCGGCTGAAATTAGCGCGCGCCAGCGCATCGTCGCCATGCTTGAGCGCAATGCCTACGCGGGCATCACGCGCCAGCGCCTGCGCGAACTGCTGCATCCCGCGCACCTGCAGGACGCGGCCATCGCGGGCCTGATCCAGCAGATGGGGTTGGACCTGGGCAAGGAGGTGCTGCTGGCGCAATTTCTCACCACAATCGATCGCCCCGACCTGATGGCGCGCTTGCCGGAACTCGATTTTCCCGTGCTGATCGTGGGCGCCGAAGACGACAAGCTCGTCCATCCCGACGACCTGCGCGCCATGGCAGCCCGCCTGCCGCAGGCTACCCTGCACTTACTAAAAGACAACACCGGCCACATGATTCCGCTGGAAGCACCAAGCGAGCTGGCCGACGCCATGCGTGCGCATCTGGAGGCGTCCGGCAATTTCAACGATAATGACGGGCATCGGGCCATGCCCCAACTACTTTGACAGAAGCAATGAGCCATTTGACCATCATCGTCGCCACCGACCAGCAAGGCGGCATCGGCATCAACAATACCTTGCCTTGGAAACTGCCGGAAGACCTCGCGCACTTCAAGCGTTTGACGACGGGCCACCCCATCCTCATGGGCCGCAAGACCTTCGATTCCATCGGCCGGCCGCTGCCGAACCGCCGCAACATCGTCATTACGCGCAATGCCGACTGGCGCCATGAGGGCGTGGAAGCGGTATCGTCGGTACAAGCGGCCATCGCCCTGTTCGATGGCGCGCAAGGCTATGTCATCGGCGGCGCGGAAATCTACCAGCAGTCACTGGCCCTGGCGCAGCGTTTGATCATCACGGAAATCGGCCAGACGTTTGACTGCGACGCGTTTTTCCCCGCCGTGGATCATGCCGTGTGGCAAGAAACCGCGCGCGAAGCGCATGTCTCGGAGAAATCCGGCCTGCCGTACGCCTTTGTCACGCTGGAACGCAAAGCCTGATAAGGTGATAGAGATAGTCAGAATGTTGCTGTAATACCCCTGTCACACCGTTGCGTCACGCTAGCGCATGCTGGTGACGCTTTGCTACGATATTTTTTTCCCGCAGACGCCGCATTTCTGCGAGAATCCCGTTCTTATTTTTTTTCTGCGGCTGCCGGGTTGTACTACCGCCTGACCGTCGCGCCCTAGTCCGCCCCTCCACATAAGTCAGGGGCGGCTTGCTTTTTTGGAGACATGCATGAAATTTCGTTTCCCCATCGTCATCATTGACGAGGATTTCCGTTCTGAAAATACGTCCGGCCTGGGCATTCGCGCCCTTGCCGCCGCAATGGAAAAAGAAGGCATGGAAGTGCTGGGCGTGACCAGCTACGGCGATTTGTCGCAATTTGCCCAACAACAATCGCGCGCATCGGCCTTCGTGCTGTCGATCGACGATGAAGAGTTCGGTGCCGGCTCCGTCGAGGAAACCGACCACGCCTTGAAATCGTTGCGCGCCTTCGTCGAAGAAATCCGCTACAAGAACGCCGATATCCCGATTTATCTGTACGGCGAAACGCGCACCTCGCGCCACATTCCGAACGATATCCTGCGCGAACTGCATGGTTTCATCCACATGTTCGAAGATACGCCGGAATTCGTCGCGCGCCACATCATCCGCGAAGCGAAATCCTACCTCGATGGCCTGTCGCCGCCGTTCTTCCGCGCGCTGGTGCACTACGCCAACGACGGCTCCTACTCGTGGCACTGCCCCGGCCACTCGGGCGGCGTGGCATTCCTCAAGTCGCCGATCGGCCAGATGTTCCACCAGTTCTTCGGTGAAAACATGCTGCGCGCCGACGTCTGCAACGCCGTCGAGGAACTGGGCCAGCTGCTCGACCATACGGGCCCGGTCGCCGCGTCCGAGCGCAATGCGGCGCGCATCTTCAATGCCGACCATTGCTATTTTGTCACCAATGGTACGTCCACCTCGAACAAGATGGTGTGGCACTCGACCGTGGCGCCGGGCGACATCGTCGTCGTCGACCGCAACTGCCACAAGTCGATCTTGCATTCGATCATCATGTGCGGCGCGATTCCCGTGTTCCTGATGCCGACGCGCAATCACCTGGGCATCATCGGCCCCATCCCGCTGCATGAATTCACGCCGGAAAGCATTGCCCGCAAGATCGAGGCGAACCCGTTCGCGCGCGAAGCGAAGAACAAGAAGCCGCGCATTCTGACCATCACGCAATCGACCTACGATGGCGTGATTTACAACGTGGAAACCCTGCGCGAAATGCTCGATGGCAAGATCGACACCCTGCACTTCGATGAAGCATGGCTGCCGCACGCCACCTTCCACGATTTCTACAAGAATATGCACGCCATCGGCAAGGACCGTCCACGGGCCAAGGAATCGATGATTTTCTCGACCCAGTCCACGCACAAATTGCTCGCTGGCCTGTCGCAGGCCTCGCAAATCCTCGTGCGCGAATCGGATACGGTCAAGCTGGACCAGGATGCCTTCAACGAGGCTTACCTGATGCACACCTCGACCTCGCCGCAGTATTCCATCATCGCCTCGTGCGACGTGGCCGCGGCCATGATGGAAGCGCCGGGCGGCACGGCCCTGGTGGAAGAATCGATCATGGAAGCGCTCGATTTCCGCCGCGCCATGAAGAAGATCGACCAGGAATGGGGCCAGGACTGGTGGTTCCAGGTGTGGGGTCCGGACAGCTTCAACGACGAAGGCATGGGCCAGCAGGAAGACTGGATGATACGCGCCGAGGACGACTGGCACGGCTTCGGCGACCTCGCTCCCGGCTTCAACATGCTCGACCCGATCAAGGCGACCATCGTCAACCCGGGCCTGTCGCTGGACGGCCAGTTCGGCGAGACGGGCATCCCCGCGTCCATCGTCACCAAATACCTGGCCGAGCACGGCGTCATCATTGAAAAATGCGGCCTGTACTCGTTCTTCATCATGTTTACCATCGGCATCACCAAGGGCCGCTGGAACACCTTGCTGACCGCGTTGCAGCAGTTCAAGGACGACTACGACAAGAACCAGCCGATGTGGCGCATCCTGCCGGAATTTGCGGCCGCCAACCCGCGCTACGAAAAAATGGGCTTGCGCGACCTGTGCCAGCAAATCCACGATTTCTACAAGGCCTATGATGTGGCGCGCTTGACGACGGAAATGTATTTGTCGGACATGATCCCCGCCATGAAGCCGTCGGACGCGTTCGCCAAGATGGCGCACCGCGAGATCGAGCGCGTGGCCATCGACGAACTGGAAGGCCGCATCACGTCCATCCTGCTGACGCCGTATCCACCGGGCATCCCGCTCTTGATCCCGGGCGAGCGATTCAACAAGACCATCGTCGACTACCTGCGCTTCGCGCGCGACTTCAACGAGCGCTTCCCCGGCTTCGAGACGGATGTGCATGGTCTCGTGAAACGCGAAGTCGATGGCAAGCGCGGCTATTTTGTTGACTGTGTGAAACTGGACGAGAACATCTAAAGACGTCGTCGTTCCATAAACTACGGTCATGAACGCCGCCTGATGCAGATCAGGCGGCGTTTTTCATTCTGGACCTCCCGCGCACGCTTGCGCCAGATCAAACGGCTGGGGTATCGGGCTTCTAAGATGGGCGACTCGTGCCCTCGTGATGGCTGGCATATGACGCTCAAGGTGTGGCTGGAAATCGTGCAGCAGGCGGCGGCTGGCAGTGGCGCCTTGCTGATGGCGGCTTTGAAGCAGGCTCAGGTAACTGTAGCCCGGCGGCACGATGGCGAGGAGGGAGCGGGCATCGTGCTGTTTGCCGAGGCTGATGCCGCGCTGCTGCAAGCGCTGCCGGCGCTGTGCCGGCACGCCTCCGTGCTGGCCATTGCCGCCTGCGGCCGCTTCCCCAGCTGCGCGCAACAGCGCGCCCTGATGGCGGCAGGCGCGCTCGATGTGCTGCTGTGGCCGGCCGGCAGCGTCGATGCGGCGCAGGTGCTGGCGCGCCTGCAGCGCTGGCAGGCCGTGGCGCAGCTGCTCGCGTCCAACGCCGTGCGCCAGCACCTGGTGGGCGACAGCGCGGCCTGGACCGCCTTGCTGCACCAGGTGGTGGAAATGGCCGCCTTCAGCCAGGCTTCGATGCTGATCACGGGCGAAACGGGCACGGGCAAGGATTTATTGGCGCAACTGGTCCACCGCCTCGGCAACTGCCGCGGCGACTTCACCATCCTCGACTGCACCACCCTGTCACCGGAACTGGCTGGCAGCGAACTGTTCGGCCATGAACGGGGCGCGTTTACGGGGGCGTCCGGTGCACGCGACGGCGCTTTCGCCCTCGCCGATGGCGGCGTGCTGTTTCTCGACGAAGTGGGCGAACTGCCGCTGCCCCTGCAGGCGCAGCTGCTGCGCGCCATCCAGGAACGCAAATACAAGCGCGTAGGCGGCAATACCTGGCAACCCACACAATTCAGGCTCGTGTGCGCCACCAACCGCGAACTGGAAGACGAAGTGGCGCGCGGCGCCTTTCGCGCCGACCTGTATTACCGTATCGCCGGCTGGCGTTGCCAGACCCCGCCCCTGCGCGAACGCCAGGACGATATCCTGCCTCTGGCCCGGCATTTCCTAGCCGAACTGGGACAGCGCCCTGCGCCACCGCTGGACGCCGCCGTGCGCGAATACCTGCTGCTGCGCGACTATCCGGGCAATGTGCGCGAACTGCGCCAGACCGTCACGCGCATCTGGCACCGCCATTGCGGCCCCGGCCCCATCACCATCGGCGCCCTGCCGCCCGAAGAACGGCTGCTGGCGCCGCTCTGGCCCGACCAGCATTTCGAGGCGGCCGTGCGGCGCGCCCTGGCGCAGGGCTGCAAGCTGTCGCACATCACGCGCTGCGCCACCGACATGGCCATCCGCCTGGTGCTGGCTGAGGAACACGGCAACAACCAGCGTGCCGCCGCCCGCCTGGGCGTGACGGACCGCGCCCTGCAGATACGCCGCAAGGCGGCCGCCTGCGCGACAAGCAGCCTCACGCCAGCCCCGCCAGCCGCAAAAAATTGCCACCCATAATCAACGACGCATCCAGCGGCGGCAAGCCCAGCAGCTCAATCTTGTGCAATTCCAGCCCCGGATGCAGCCAGGGGCCATCCGAGCCGAACAAGACCTTGTGCGGCCCCGCGCGGCGCACGGCCTGCTGCAGCAAGTCGAAACGACGCACGCCGGAACTGTCCGTGTAAATGTTCGCGTGACGAACCAGGTGGTCGATCAGCGCCAGCTGCGCCGCCCAGTCGTCGCCGAAGCTGCCCAGGTGGGGCAGGATGAAGTTGACGTCGGGATACTGCTGCGCCAGCAGTTCGGCCACGGCCACTTCACCGGCGGGGTCGTACAGCACGGGCAAGCCGAAGAAGCGCGCCGCGTCGCACAGTTCGCCGCTGATGCGCGCGTCGAGCCGATGCGCCTTGATGCCGACAAAGCCGTAACGCTCGACGGCAGTGCGCAGCAAGTCCATGATGCGGCCCCGGTCGCGCCGCGCATGCACGAAGGCAAAGCCATAAAAACGCTGCGGATCGGAGGCGACCAGGCGCGCCACGCCATGGTTGGCGATCGCATAATCGGAGTGAAAGGTGGCGAACAACACGCTGCGGGCGATGCCGGCCGCCCGGGCGCGGCGCACATAAGCAGCTAGCGGCGCATCGCTGTCCCACGGCCCGTTCAAGCCGTCGCCCGGTCCGGCGTGGCAGTGACTATCGATGACCAGCGCCATGGCCGCCTCTCAGTTCCAGTCGCCCATGACGACGATGCGGTTGCCGCGCCGGCGCCAGCGCCCGCTTTCCTCTTCCTGTTGCGGCGCAGGCGAGCGGAACTGCGGCAATTGCTGGTGCAAGGCCCGCGTCAGCGCGCTTTCCACGGCGCGCGCACTGCCATCGCCGTCGGCCGCCAGGCGCGCCGCCTGCCCCGCGATGCGCACGAAGCGGCGCGCCATCTCCAGTTCGCGGTCGGCCGGCGCCTCGGCTGCCATTTCCAGCTCCAGCGCATCGCTGGCCGCGCGCCCCAGGGCCGAGCCGAGCGCCGTGCCCACGCCCGGTATCGGGATCATCGAACCGAGCGCGCCGCCGACAAAGGGCAAGGCCGTCTTGGCCACGGCCTTCAAGGCGCCGCCCAGGGGCTTGGCCACCTTGGCGATGCTCGATCCCACCTTCTTGACGCCCTTCCACACGCTCTTGAAGACATTGCCGAGAAACTGCTCCAGCTCCTCCTCGCTGGCCACTTCCAGCAATTCCATGGCCAGCTGCAATTCCTCCTCTTCGCCGAAGATGGCCGGCGCCGTATCCTTGCCGGGCCAGTCGTGGCCGAATTCCAGCACGTCAAACGCGGCGCCGGCTCGCTGCCGGCATTGCGCGCATGCGCATTCGAGTTGGTGCATGATGCTCTCCTTCGCAATGATCAAGGTGCTATCGTCAGCTCCACATTTCACCGAGCACGGCCAGTTCCAGTTCGCGTCGCTGGTTGGTCAGCACGCCGCGTTGGTTGGCGAACATGTCGTCGTGGATGCGCTGCTCGATGCGGCGCCGCTGCGCCGCCGAGGACAGGGGCGCCACGTACACCTGGTGCCCGCTCAGGTCGACGCCCATCATCTGGCCGCACAGCCGGTGCTGCAGCAAACGCCGGTGCAGATCGTCCGTCTGGCCGCTGTAGGCGCGGCGCCGCCCGCCCGCATCGAACTCGATCACATACAGGCCCGCCCCCCCGGCCATTCGGGTCGCGCAAGGCATTGGCGAGCGTGCCCAGCGCCAGGTAATTGAGGGCGGCCGCTTCCGGCACCCGGCCCATGGTGCCGGCCAGGGTTGGCGGGATTTCACCCTGCATCTGGCCATCGTCCTGCGCCTGGTCTGGTCCCTGGTCCTGGCCCTGATCCGCATCCGGCTGCTGCTGGTCGCCAAACGCGGGCTCGGCCACAGGATAGGGCGCCGGATAAATCGTCGGATAGATGGCCGGATAGCCGCCCCAGCCCCGGTAACGCGGCGGCAGGTAGGGCAAGGGCGGCGGCGCGGGGCGCGGGAACCGACGCGCCGGATTCGCCTGGTAGCGTGGCGGCATGGGGCGGCGCGGGCCGCGCAGCGGTGGCCGCGCGCGCACGGCGCCGCCGCCATAGCGCCCGCTGCCGGGGCGCCAGCGCTCGCCTTCCCATTCGGACTCGGATTCCCCCTCCTGCGCCCACTCCTGCTCGTATTCAGCTGCCGCTCCCGCTTGCCCCGTAAAGGGCAGCATTTCAAACGCTTCGTTCATATCGCCTCCTGATGTGATGTTCAAGCAAATCCATCGCCTGCTCCAGTTGCCCGGGCGTCTGGTCGGCCCGCAGCAGAAAAGTCAGCGCGCCGGGACCCTCCCCCGCTTGCGCCAGCGCCAGCACGCCCGCTGCGCGCAAGGCCGGCTGCAAATGGGCGCGCCCTGGCAGGCGCTGCACGGGGAAGCTGCCGCCCCGACAAGCGATGCCGGCGGCCGCCATCCCCGCCCTCCATTGCGCCACCCGGTCCGCCAGCCTGGCGCGCAGGGTGTCGCCATGCTGCGCATTGAGCGCCAGCGCGCGCCGCGCCGCCGCCAGCACGGCGGCCGAAGGCGGACTGGCATGCACGCGCGTCTGGCTGTGCGCTTCGAAGCGCCGCAGCAGGGCGCCGCTGCCCGCCAGCACGGCCAGCGGCACGCCGAAACCCTTGGCCAGCGAGGCGCCGACGATCAAATGACCGCCCGCCTTGTCGTGAGCGCCCTGCAAGCCGTGCAGCCGTGCCGAGCCGCCACCGGAGGCGCCCATCACGCCCAGCACCTGCGTGTCGTCCAGCAGCAGATAACCGCCCCCCTGGCGCGCCAGGGCCGCATAGCCGGCCAGCGGCAAGACCTGCTCGCTGCCCGGCACATAGCCGTCGGCCAGTATCAAGGGACGCCGCCCCTGCCTGCCCCAGGCCGCCACCAGGCGCCGCAGCGCCGCCATCTCGCCGCTGGGAAACACTTGCTGCGGCAAGCCCAGCGCCTGCGCGTGCTCGGCGCCCCAGCGCGCGATGGCGTAGCTGCCGCCATCGACGAGGATCACCAGCCGCTCGGCAGCCAGCATGCCGAACAGGTCCCAGAACAAATGCAGGGTCGACGGCAGCACGCAGGCCGCTTCGCAGCCTTGCAGCGCCGCCAGGTCCGCTGCCAGCGCTGGCGCGCCCGGCGGCTCGCGCAGCGCCGCCGGCTGGCCCAGGGTCAGGCTGCTCCATGGCGCCAGCTGGGCCGCCGGATGGCGCATGCCCAGGTACAGGGCACTGGTAAAGTCGAACATGCACGCGCCCCGCTCCCGCCCTAGACGCTGCGCAGCTGCTGGCTCAGGCGCTGGCGCAACAGCACCGAGGGCATCGTCGATTCGATCGCCGGGTCGCTGCTGTCGACGGACAAATCCACCCCCGTGGCGGCGCGGTAGCCGTGGATGTAGCCTTGCACTTGCGGGCGCCAGAAACGGGCCCAGTTGAAGGCCTGGGTGGGCTCATAGATGTCGCTCCAGTTGCCGTAGCGCACGGAGAGCAGCAATTGCTCGCCAAAGATGGCCAGGTTACGGAAATGCATCACGCTCGTATCCGTCCAGCCCTGCAGTTTCTTCATGGCATCGACCCGGTCCATCCACGGTTCCGGATACGCCACCATCACGCGCGTGGGCAAAAATTCGCGGAACTCGGGGCGCGCCAGCATCCATTGCTGCATCAGCATTTCGATGCGCGCCGTCGACGGCAAGTCGCCAAACTGGTTGTGCGCGCCCTGCGACAGGATCAGGTGGATTTCCTTCAAGGCATTCAGCACGGGGAAGGCGTCCGCCTTGACGGTGGTGTCGTCGTCCTGCTTGTAGAACGAGGTGAGCAGGCGCAGCAAATGGTGGAACGCTTCGAGGAATTTCGAGCGGCTGTCGGCTGGCCGGAAGTGCTGTACCGCCTTGCCATCGAGACGCACGCCGTAATGGTGGTCGTACTCGTAATTGCGGCGCACCACGGTCAGCCGGTGCTGCTCATCTTGTGTGTATCCCCACAGCAAGTTGTTCAGCGGACGCAGCATGTCGATTTCCGTGTTCGACAGGGGATCGAGGCCGGCGCCGGGCGCGCGCAGGTTCTGGAAGCGCTGCGTGATGGCATTCATGGTTTGCACCAGCATGCCTTCTTCATGCCAGTACGACCAGATCAGTTCCAGCAGGCAAGGATTAGCCAGCTTTTCCTGGATGATGCCAAAGCACAGGTCCACCTCGCCCTCCTGGCCGCGCGGGATGCTGATGGGGATGTCGGGCAGCTTGCGGCGGATCACGGCCAGGTAGGGCAAGGTCTGGAAGCCGTCGATATTTTCCAGGTAATCGTTGCGCAGCACGGTTTCCAGGTCGCGCCCCTGAGGGATGTCGCGCCGGTCCAGGTAGGCGTTGTCCTCGGCCGGATTGAAGGCCAGCGGCTGGTTCAGCACGCCGCAATTGACCATCACGAACGCTTCCGTCGCCACTTTCAGCACGCGGTAGGAATCGGAATCGGAAAACGGCAGCGCGCGGCGCTGCTTGAGCTGCTGGAACATGTCGGCCTTCTTGACGAAGCGTTCCTGTTTGAAGCCGCGTACATTGGCCAGATCGCCGCAAAACAGGCTGTCCATGAAATGCAGGTAATTCGTAAACGACATCGCTTCGGTGCTGTTGCGTATCAAGGTCCACAGCGGCAAGTCTTCCGTCGGCTCCGTCTCCGTGCGCGTCAGCGACACGCCCACATTGCCGGAAATGGGCTGCGGCTGGCGCTCTTCCGTCTCGTAGTCCGCATCCACGGCCAGCATGGCGTTCGGGCTGAGGCCCTCGGGCACGGGCAAGGCGTTGCGCAGTTCGGGCCGCTGCGACAGCATCATCTGCGCCGCGAAGCGGTGCATGCCGGCGCGCCGCACGGGTGTGGAAAACGCGTTCGGCGTGCCGCGCAGGGGCACCCACGGCGAGGCGGCCAGCACCTGCACCAGGTCGCGTCCATCGGCGCTTTGATCGCCGTCAAACGCGACGCTGGCTACGGCGCGGTCGCCCACCCTGCCGAAATTGCAATCGCTGGGATGGCAGTCGGGCGTCTCAAACGCCAGCGCCACCTGCGGATTGAGCTGGGGCTTGAAGCACAGCACGGCGCTGCAGCCGGCCTGCACCGTCACGCACTGGGGCGCGGTGGTGGGGAAATTGCCATACACCCCCACGTAGCTGCCCGTCGCCAGGTCGGCAAACACGGTGCAGCCACGGCCATCCGTCCAGCGCACGCCCACCAGCATGGCGGGATCGGCTACCCAGGTGACGGGATTGAAATTATGGCAATCCGCATCAAGCCCCCGGTACAGGCTGATGGCGGCATTGACGACCATGGCCCCGCTGTCCTGCTCGTGTACGGTGACCGCGATGCTGCCGCCGCGATGTATCGGGCCAGCCTGGCCAGTCTGGCCAGTCCCCCTGTTTTTGCTGCTGATCTTGCTGCTCATGTCATTCTCCTCAATGGATAATCAAACGGGATGCCAGGGGCGGCAGCGGCCTGCCGGACTGGCGGCCGTGCCGCACGACATCGGCGCACAGCTCCGACGTGTCCAGGGTGCTGCGCAGGGCCCAGTGGGTCAGCAGGCGTCCCAGCAGCTCGCTTTCGTCTTCCGGACTCAGGCTGCCGCTGGCGCGCGCCTGGCCCAGCACGGCGAACACCAGGGTCGGCGTGGCCTCGTACATCTGCGCCGGCGCCAGGGTCCAGCTGCGAAACAGCCGCGCCAGCATGGCCGGCTGGCGCATGTGCACGGCCATGGCTTCGACCAGCGAGCCGCCGCGCAAGGCCGGCGGCCGGTGCTGCACCAGCAAGCCCACCAGGGCCGCCATGCTGGCCTGCAACTGTTCCAGCAGTCGCCGCTGCCCCAGGGGCAGGCCCGTCAGCGGGTAGTACGACAGCCACAGCTGCTCCAGCCGGCTCCATTGCGGATGCGGATACAAGGCCCGTCCCATGGCGCAGCTCAGGCGCACCCGCAGCCATGGCACCGGGTGGGGATCATCGATATTGAGACGGAAGACAAACACGCGCGGCAGGCTGACCACGCCGATCAGGCCCAGGGTAGCGGCCACGCCGACCCGCGCCAGCGACCAGAAATCGGCCACGATTTCGGAAATCCACCGCTCCCACAACTGCCACACGTGCACCAGGCCGCTGCCACCATGCTGCATGGCTTGCAGCATGGGCCGCAGCGATGCCACCAGGTCCAGCAGCGCCGCGCCCTGGTGGCCCACCTCGTGCACCAGCGACGAGGCGATGCTGCTGCCGATCATGCGTTCGCGCGGCAAACGGATGATGGCCACGGGATTGTCGCCGCCGCCCGGCAGGCGCGTACGTGCGCGGCGGATGGCGGCGCCCGGCCCCCGGTCCAGGTAGCAGATCACGGGCGGCGCCTGGTACACATTGCCGGGCAGCGCCAGCGCGTCGGCGGCGACGATGTCGAGGCCGGCCAGCCACACGCCCGTCTTGTGCTCGCTGCGCTGCGTGATGACTTCGTTGAACAGGTCGAACTGGGTCAGCGCGGCGTTGAATTTCAGGCGCAGGAAGGTAAAGCGGCGCTGCGCCTCGGCGGCGGTGGCCATGCTGGCGCCATCGGCGGCTTCGCGCCGCAGCCAGGCCTGGAACTGGGCCACCATGCGCCGCAATTCGCGCCGGCCCTGCACCAGCTGGCTTTCGATGGCCGACTGGGCGCTGGGCATCAGGGCGGCCGCCAGCACCGTCGGCTCGATCAGCGCGAACGGCTCCAGCCGCGCCAGCCGCGTCAGCAGCGAGCGCGCCTCCTGCGCCAGCATCCAGGCAGCGTAAGCGCCGATGGCCATGATGTCAGACGCCGTACAGAACGATTTTATGGCCCTGGCGCGCCCAGCGCCCGCTGGCCGGGCGCATGCCGGCCTGGCTGCGCGCGGCGCCCGGCGCCTGGCCGCCCGCGCCGCTGCCGTTCTGCGTGGCGACCTGGCCGCCGGGGCGGCCCAGCAGGCCGGGCGCGAACTGGCGCGCCGCCGCGCTGGCCGCCGCCTGGGCGATGGCGCGCGGATCGCCATTGCCGCGCGCTTGCGCGGCGCGGTTGACGGTGTCGGCGGCCAGGCGCACGAACTGCTTGGCGCCCTCGAATTCGCGGTCCTCGTTCGACGACGCTTCCGCTTCCAGCCCCAGCGCGCTGCCGGCCGCCGAAGCGAGGCCGCTGCCGATCTTGGCCCCCAGCGGACCGCCGAAATAGCCGCCGATGGCGCCGCCTGCCAGGGGAATCGCCTTCTTCGCCACGCCCTTGAGCACGCCGCCGATGGCTTGTCCCACGGGCGACTTGATGATGCCGCCCGCCACGGAGGCGGCCTTGCGCAGGAAATTGCCGAGAAACTGTTCCAGCTCGGCTTCATTACTCACCGACAACAGTTCATTCGCCAGTTCCATCTCCTCGGCCTCGGAAAACATGGCGTTCGAGCCGCCCTCGCCGCTCCACTCGCCCTGGCCAAACTCGAACTGCTCCGCTTCAAAACCGGACATCTCCTGCCCGTATTCCAGGGTCGTACGATCTATGTCATGCATGATGAGCTCCTCAAAGTTAACACCTCAGTTCGGATTACCTTGCCGGACAGCCTGGCCATCCGGCTAACAATCGAGCACGACGATATGCCCGCCCTCGCGGCGCCAGCGGCCAGCGTCCCGTCCCGGCGTTTGCGCCGCCTGCCTGAGCAAGCCTGGCGCCACGCTGCGCGCCACCTGCAGCAGGGCAGTTTCCACCCGCGCCCTGGGCGCGCGCGCGTCCATGCCGTCACGCGCCAGTTCCGTATTGACGGCATCGATCAGATGCACGACCTGGCGTGCCAGTTCGAATTCCTTGTCTTCCGGGCTCAATCCTTCCAGTTCCATGCCGAAGATGCCCGCAGCGCGCCGCTTGAGCGCCTGCGGCGAACCACCATGCAGTGGCAGCAGGGGCGCCACCACCTTGCCCAGCAGCTGGCGCAGCGGCCCTTCCAGCGGCGTGCCGCGCACTTGCCTGCCCGCCACGGTGGCGCCCAGCTGACGCGCCAGGAAAGCATCGAACTGGGCCGGCCCCTGCAATTCCAGCAAGTGTGCCGCCAGGACCAGCTCATCTTCCTGCTGCAAGGACGGCATGGCTGGCGCGTCAGGCAATTCCATTTCGGGACGATAGGCGAGCAGGCGGCTGGTCATGGCAGACTCCGGTGAAAGACGGGCGTATGGCCCATGCCTCCCTGACGCAAGGGCCATGCCAGCCATCTGTGGGGAAAGGACGCGGGGGAAGAACGGCATGGCACGGCGAACGGCGTTTCGCCGATAGCGTAAAAACCATCGTTTCCGGCGAAGCGAGTTTCGTTGTCAAGATGAGCTTTGGAACAAGCTTAACGGGCAGGAATGATTACGCCGCCAGCGAATCAGACGGCCACCAAGGCCGTGCGGGGCGAAACGGCGAGTGTTGTATGTGACCTGGGGCAGTTCGACACGCATGAGCGCCAGAAGGAGCGGCGTGGCCGGCAGCCAGCTGGCCGAGGTGTTCCCGAATATCGGCAACTTCAGCCGGCGCGACCGGGGTTTCATGACAGTAAATTAACCGTTCACGGCGATGCTCAGGGTGGCAACATAACCCTGGGTGGCATTGCCCGTCGATGCTGAGCGGCACGCCCGCCGCCGCCATGCGTGTTCGTGCCATCGGC
The DNA here is from genome assembly GCF_019443505.1 of Janthinobacterium sp. PAMC25594. Lineage (NCBI taxonomy): Bacteria > Pseudomonadati > Pseudomonadota > Betaproteobacteria > Burkholderiales > Oxalobacteraceae > Janthinobacterium > Janthinobacterium sp. PAMC25594. The sequence goes on along the minus strand of NZ_CP080377.1, from coordinate 98,423 downwards.
CGGATATGGCCCGCCCGTTTCCTCGGGAATCACCGCTCAGGCGCCAGCCCCATCATTTCGAGGTCGGATGCCAGAGCGTGATCATGTAAGTCCATATATATTCCATCAAGAGAGGCAAGCCCGCCAAGGCGGGACTCAGGCTGGCGCACAGGAACAGGACGTGTGTGGCCCGTGGCGAAAGCGTCTTCCTGGCGGCCAGGGCGAGCTTGCGTTCCATGGTTCAGGCCGTTGTATTGACCAGGTTGCCGCTGGATGGCAGGCTGGCGCTGCTGCTGGAAGCGCCCAGGCTGCCCGATAGCGCCTGCAAAAAGCTGCTCAGCTTGGTGCTGCTGTCGCCGCTGGCGCTGGTGCTGGCGCTGCCGCCCAGGGCAGTGATCAGGCTGGAGAAGCTTGACTGCAAGTCCGAAACGCTGCTGTTGTCGCTGCCCGTGCCGGACGACAGGGTCTGGATCAGGCTTTGCAAGTCCGATTTGATATTGCCGTGGCCCCGTGCCCGCCCGCCGCCGCCGCCGCCCTTGTCACCGTCCTTGTCACCATCCTTGTCTGCGCCGGCGCTGGCGCCCGCGCCGCCCTGGGCGTGCAAGCTGCCCATCAGCTGGTGCAGGAACGCGCCCAATGCCTGGCCGGCATCGCTGCCGCTGGCGGTGCTGGTGTCGGCGCCAGTGCTGTCGGACGACGCCGTGTCGGGCACCGTCACCCCGATCGACGACAGGGCGCTGGAAACGGCATCGAGAAAGCCGTTATCGTCCTGCCTGGGCGGCCGCGCGCCGCCCACGCTGTCGGTACTGCCGGTATTGCTGCCGCTGATGCGGTTGAAAGCGCTCAGCTGGGTAGCCGCGCTGCTGGAACTCAAGGCACTGATGCTCATGGTCACTCTCCTGTGGGTAATTGGGGACGGCGCGGGCCGGGGCGGCTGTCGCCCCGCTGCCGCGCCTGCTGGCGCTGCTCCGGCGTCAGCACGGCCAGCAATTGCTGCTCCAGCCGCGCATGCAGCAAGCTGATCTTCGCCATGGCTTGCGCCGCCGTGTTTGCCAGCGTGCTGGCCTGCGCATCGTCGTAGGCGCTGGACCCGGCCAGCTCGCGCAGTTGCGCATGGGCCTTGAAGGCGATCTTTTCCTGTTCTCGCAGCAAGGGCGCCTGCGCGTAGGTGGCGGTGAAAACCTTGTCCTGCTGCGCTTCGCTCAGCTCGATGCCGTGCAGGAACGGTGGCAAGCCTGGCGCGCCGGGTCCGGCACCGTGGCCCAGGCCGGGCGGCGGCCCCGGCATGGCGCGCGCTGGCGGGCCGTCCGGCGCAGATTCCTGCTGGGCGAGTGCCAGCAGCGGCATGCTGCAAGCGGACAGCAGCAGCAGGGATACGGCGATACTCAGGTGTTTCATCGGCTTTCCTTTCGTGGCGATCAGCCTTGATTGTCGGCGTCTGACGTGTAAAGCAACGTTAGGCTGGCGTAAAAGCATGTAAAGAAAGATGCATGAATGTAAGCAGACGTATGTAAAAGCGGGTAAAACGGCCCTGAACCGCCCCTGTTGACTGCTATCATCGGGCGATATTCACCCGAAAAAGCACAGGCATGAGCAAGGTTTTGTTAATCGATGACGACGTGGAACTGGTCGGCATGTTCCAGGAATACCTGACGCAGGAAGGTTTTGACGCGCGCGCCGTGCATGACGGCGAAAGCGGCGCGGCCGAAGCGCTGACGGGCCTGTACGCCATCGCCGTCCTCGACGTCATGATGCCGCGCATGAATGGCCTGGAAACCCTGCGCCGCATCCGCGCCGGCAGCAACCTGCCCGTCCTGATGCTGACGGCGCGCGGCGATGACACGGACCGCATCGTGGGCCTGGAGCTGGGTGCCGACGATTACGTGACCAAGCCGTGCACGCCGCGCGAGCTGACGGCGCGCATCCGCGCCATCCTGCGCCGTTCGCAGGCGGCGCCACACGACAGCTCGGGCCTGGCGCCGCTGGCCGTGGGCCAGTTGACGATGTGGCCGGAACAGCGCCGCGTTTCCTGGGCCGGTGCGCACCTGGAGCTGACGAGCACGGAATTCAACCTGCTGGAAGTGCTGGTGCGCCATGCGGGCAAGCCCGTGAGCAAGAATCAATTGTCGGAACTGGGCCTGGGCCGGCCCATGGCGCGCTTCGACCGCAATATCGACGTGCACTTGAGCAGCCTGCGCCGTAAACTGGGCAGCCTGGCCGATGGCCGTTCCTGCCTGCAGACCGTCTACCGTCTCGGCTACCAGCTGATCAAGGAGTAAGCGTGGGCCGCCTGTTCTGGAAATTTTTTCTGTGCATCATGCTGGCGCAAGTGACGGCCACCATCGGCATCGGCGGCACCTTCTGGCTGAAAAACCGGGCCGCGCAGCAGGAACGGGCCCTCGACATCGACACCAGCCCGCCCGCGCAAATGATCATCGAGGCCGCCAGCGCCACGCTGGAAGCGGGCGGCAGCCAGGCCTTGCGGCATTTTCTCGGCAAGATGGAGCGCATGCGCGTGTTTGCCGTCGATGCCAAAGGGCAAGAACTGATGGGCCGCACGGTGCATCCCGCCATGCTGGCCAAGGCGCGCGCCATGCTGGAGCAAGGCCAGCCCCATCCCGTCGTGCGCACAGTCACCGGCAGCGACGGCCAGCGCTATCTGCTGTTCCTGCCCTCGTCCGAACGCTTCCGCCATCCCGAAGCGGGCGCCGCGCGCGACACGCTCAACGCCGTCACCCTGAGCGGCCCGCGCGCCATGGGACCCGGTCCACGGCCCGACGCAGCGGGCACCCCGCCGCCACGCGGCGAATTCGGCCGCGGCATGCCGCCCGGCTCCCGCATGGACAGCCCCTACCGCACCTTCATTCCGCTGGCCGCCGCCATCGCCGCCAGCCTGCTGTTCTCCTTCTTGCTGGCCTGGTATTTTGCGCGCCCCATCCGCGACTTGCGGCAAGCGTTCGAGGCCGCCTCGCACGGCGACCTGGCGCCGCGTTTTCACGCCAGCGGCAAGCGCGGCGATGAATTGACGGACCTGGGCCGCGATTTCGACCGCATGACGGGCCGTTTGCGCAATCTCATGGAGAGCCAGACGCGCCTGCTGCATGATGTGTCGCACGAACTGCGCTCGCCGCTGGCGCGCCTGCAAGCGGCCATCGGCCTGGCGCACCAGCAGCCGGACAAGATGGACGCCTCGATGCAACGCATCGAACGCGAAAGCGAACGCATGGATAAGCTGATCGGCGAGCTGCTGACCCTGTCGCGGCTGGAAGCGGGCGCCGCCTCCCCCCTCAGCGAAGACGTCGACATCGCCGAGCTGCTGCACGACATCGTGGACGACGCCCGCTACGAAGCGAAGGCGCGCCAGGTGGGCATCGCCCTGGCGGGCGACGCAGCCATTGCCGACGCCGCTGTCACGGGCCGGCCGGAACTGCTGGCGCGCGCCGTGGAAAACGTGGTGCGCAATGCCGTCAAGCACAGCCCCGATGGCGGCACGGTGGAGGTGAATGTATCGCGCCTGCATGACGGCAAGCAGGATCTGCTGCGCATCGCCGTGCTGGACCAGGGGCCTGGCGTGGCCAGCGCCGACCTGGCCCGCATTTTTGAACCGTTCTTCCGCGCCAGCCATACCCAGCACAGCACGGACGGCCTGGGCCTGGCCATCGCCCAGCACGTCATCAACGCCCATGGCGGCCGCATCGGTGCCAGCTTGCGCAGCGGTGGAGGGCTGTGCGTGGAAATGCTGCTGCCCGTCAAAACGCCAGGCTGACCTTCCGGCGAGCCTGGCGTTTTGACGCGCGGATGTGCTGCTACGCCTGCGTATCGATGATGCTGCCCAGGGTCGACGAGGCCGACTTGGCCGGACTCGTCGCCGTATCGGCGCTGCTGGCCGTCTGAAGAGCTTGCTGCGCCGCCTGTTGCGCGGCCGCCGCCTGTAACTGGGCAATTTGCGCCTGCAAGGCCTGGATTTGCTGCGCCAGCTGCTGCTGCAGCTTTTGCGACGCGTCCGTCTGCGTGCCTTTCTGCGATTCCGTCAACTCTTTTTGCGCCGCCGTGATCTGCTTTTGCAGCGCCGCGATCTGCGAACTGCTGCCTGAACTGGCGCTGCTGGCCGCGCCGACTGTGCTGCCTGAACCGATTGCCGCTACCATGATGCCTCCTCAGTGTTTCAATACCAAGGTTAACGGCAAGCATGGAACGCGAACGTAGGGCCGCAGGTGTAAAGGCAGGTAAAGACAGCTCAAGACGGCTGGCGCCCCACCCTTCCAGCGATCAGGTCTTCGGCAAGGTCACGCCCACCTGGCCCTGGTATTTGCCGCCACGGTCCTTGTACGACGTTTCGCAGACTTCATCGGACTCGAAGAACAGCACTTGCGCCACGCCTTCGTTGGCGTAGATTTTCGCCGGCAACGGTGTCGTGTTGGAAAATTCCAGGGTCACGAAACCTTCCCATTCCGGTTCGAACGGGGTGACGTTGACGATGATGCCGCAACGGGCATAGGTGCTCTTGCCCAGGCAAATCGTCAATACATTACGGGGAATGCGGAAATACTCGACCGTACGGGCCAGTGCGAACGAATTCGGCGGGATGATGCAATAGCCCTTGCCCGACACATCGACGAAGTTGTTCGCATCAAAATCCTTCGGGTCGACGATGGTGGTGTTGATGTTGGTGAACAACTTGAACTCGTCGGCGCAGCGGATGTCATAGCCATAGCTGGAGGTGCCGTAGGACACGATGCGGTTGCCATCGCGTTCCTTGACCTGGCCAGGTTCGAACGGCTCGATCATGCCCGTTGATTCGGCCATGCGGCGTATCCATTTATCGCTTTTAATCGTCATCGCAGGGGTATCTTTCTAGAATATCGGAATGGCGGGGGCCGCACGCCAAGTACAGGCGCGGCCCGAATGGCAGGATTTTACGCGAAAACCCGCCACTTTTGGCACCCATCCCCCGAAAATCCTTGGTCTCAGGTTACTGTTTCGCCAGCAAGGAAGTGATCATCTCGCGCACCACTTGCGCCGTCAGTTCTGGGTTTTCCATGGGAAACAGATGGCCACCCGGCACCTGGCGGAAAAATTTCCCGACCAGCTTGCGCGTGGCCTTCAAGCCCGCCTGCCGGCATTCCACCGATTCCGTGCCGCCAATAAAGCCGATGGGCACCGGCAAACCATCCTTGACGAGGCTGCCGATATGGTGCGGCAAGCCGCGGTAGACATCGGTTTCCACTTCGCGCGTAAAGCGCAACTGCACCCCGTCCGGATGGGGGACCAGGCCGCTGTCTATGTAATCGCGCAACACCTGCGGCGCCCAGATGGCGAACATATCCTTCGCCGCGAAATGGGTATAGGCGGCTTGCGCGTCCGGCCACAGCTTGCGCCGCTTGGCGGAAAAACGTGCCGGCGAGAACCGCTCGCCCAGCGCCGTGTTGCGCGCCAGCCGCACCAGCAAGGCGCGCCAGCCCGCCACCACGGGCGAATCGAGCAAGACCACACTGCGCACGAGATCCGGCCGCTGCTTGGCCACCATCACGCTGAGCATGCCGCCCAGCGAATGGCCGACGAGGATCACGGGCGCGCTGTAGCGACGCTCCAGGTCATCGATATACTCGCGCACCAGCTCGGGCCAGCCCGTGCTGACGGGATAATCCGGGTCGTGCGCATGCATGTCGAGCGCCTGCACGCTGTAATGCTGGCCCAGCAGGCCGAACAGCTTGCGGTAGGTACCGGCCGGATAACTGTTGGCGTGGGCAAAGTGCAGTTGCGGGAGTGTCATCGTGGGGCCGTGCCGGTGAATGCGATAGGCAATTGTAATGGCATGCCGGCAAGCCGTATCAGAGGAAGGCCTCTAATTGCCGGGGAGCTTGCGCCATGCCGGGGACGAACGAAGCCAGCACTTCGCCCAGCTCGGCGTTTGAATCCACCACGCAAAAAGCGTCATCAAACGCGTGGTGACGGTTCATCTGGTTGCGCACGACGATGCATTCCAGTCCGGCGGCCCTGGCGGCGCGCAAGCCGCGCGGCGAGTCTTCCACGGCCACACAGTCGGCCGCAGCCAGGCCCAGGCGCTGCAGGCCCAGCTGGTAGCCGTCGGGCGCCGGCTTGCTTTCCCTATACATTTCACGCGTCAGCACGAAGTCGAAGTGCTGCAACAAGCCGGTGGCCGCATGGCTGATCTGGAAATGCTGTGCATAGGCGCTGGTGACCACGCCCATGGCCACGTGCGGGCGCAGCGCCGCCAGCACTTGCCCGATGCCGGGCATGGCCAGCTGGCGCGCCTGGCGCAAGCGTTGCGCAAACAGCTCGGTGCGCTCGGCGCGCAGGCGCTCGACCAGTTCGATGTCATGGCCTTGCCCCAGCAACAGATGCCAGGCGCCGTAGTTATTGTCCAGGAACCAGTCAAAGAATTGCTTTGGCGTCAGGTCTATACCGTAGGGCAAGAGCAAGTCGCGGTTGCTTTCGTAAAACAGCTGTTCGGTGGCGACCAACACGCCATCGTTGTCCCACAGCACGCCCCGGATGGTTTTCATGGCGAGGGTAGGCTCAAAAACTTACTTGAAGAAGATGTCGTAAGACAACTTCACGATCAGCAGCACCAGCAGCACGAGGAAGAGGATGCGCACGAAGGCGGCGCCGCGGCGCACGGCGATCCAGGTGCCCGTCAGGGCGCCCAGGATGTTGCACACGGCCATCGGTGCGGCCACCGCGTAGACCACGTGGCCGGCGGGAATGAAAAAGGCCAGCGCGGCCACGTTGGTGGCGATGTTCACCAGTTTCGAGCAGGCCGAAGCGAGGATAAAATCGAAGCCGAAGACGCGGATGAACAGGAAAATCAAAAAGCTGCCCGTGCCCGGCCCGAACAGGCCGTCATAAAAGCCGATGGCGCCGCCGATGACGATGGCGAGGATGCGTTCGCGCGGGCCGATGGGGCGCGCCTCGCGCGTGCTGCCGAAATCTTTCTTGATGAAGGTGTAGATGGCCATGATGATGATCAATACCAGCACCATGGGGCGCACCACCTGCTGCGGCACGTAGGACACGGCGGCCGCGCCGATAAACGACATGATGAAGGCGCTGGCCACGGCCGGCAGCACCAGCAGCCAGGGAATGTTGACCTTGCCGACAAACGAGCGGGCGGCAAACGTGGTGCCGCAGGCGGACGCCAGTTTGTTCGTGCCCAGCAAGGATGTCGAGGCCATGTTCGGCATCAGGTTGAACAGGGCCGGCAGCTGTATCAGCCCGCCCCCGCCCACGGCGGCATCGATCAGGCCGGCAAAGAAGGCAAATAAACACAGCAGCGAAATGGTCAGCATGATAGGCAATGAGGAATGGGCGACAGCGGCAGTATAGGCGTCAGTCACTTTTCCGGATGCAACTTCAAATTGCGGAAAACGCAATCAGGCGTAACGCTTGACGGAATGCGCCCCCGTGCGGTCTACTGGCCTCTTTTGCCGGGAGTCACCGATGTCGATGAAACTGATGTGGGAAATCCGCGCCTTCTGCACCGTGGTGGAAAAGCGCAGCTTCATCCACGCGGCGCGCATGCTGGGACGTTCGCCGTCGGCCGTCACGCGCGCCATCCAGTTCCTCGAAGACGCCATCGGCGCCGAGCTGATCCTGCGCACGCAAAAGCAGTTCACCCTGACGACGGCCGGCGAAACCTATTACGCGTCGGCCAAGCACTTGCTGGAAACACAGGCCGAGGCGGAAGACCAGTTGGCGGAATTGAGCAACTCGCCGCAAGGCTGGGTGCGCCTCTCGGCGCCGGAAATTTTGTCGCTGGGCTTCTTGCCGAAAGTGGTGGCGCAATTTTCGCGCGACTACCCGAACGTGTCCATCGATATCCATTTCTCGGACAAATCGATCGACCCCATCCAGGAAAAGCTGGACTTTGCCATCCGCGGCGCCTTTCCGCAGTCGAGCGAGCTGATCGGCTATCCCCTGTGGAATTACCGCCGCTATATGTACGCCTCGCCCGACTATATAGAACGCATGGGCGCGCCCGACGAACCGGAAGAGCTGGCCGGCCACGACATCATCATGCACTCGGCCCCGCGCATCCTGCGCGACTGGCATTTCGTTTCCAGCGAGCGCAACGTGCGCTACCAGGTGCAACCGCGTTTCCGCTTCACTTCCGGCATCGCCACCTTTCAGGCCGCCCTGGAAGGCGCCGGCATCGTGCGCCTGGCCAGCTGGCTGGCTGAACCGGCCGTGGCTGCCGGTAATTTACGCAGGGTCTGCACGGCGTACCGGCTGACGTCGTCGAAGGAGCTCGATCCCAGCATCCATGCCGTGTACGGCACGTCGAAGATGGCCAAGGGAGCAAGGCTGTTTCTGGAATATGTGCGGCAGCGGGGGCTGGAGATACCCGATGAACGCATAAGTTAGCGTCTATTTGGCGGCGATAGCATCGCCATGCACGGCGAACGGCGCACCCTCAAAGACAAAGCCGGCCACCTCGCGCATGCCCAGCCGTTCGACGCAGTGCGAGCACTGCTAGCAGTGGGCAACACCGCAGAGCGCCGGTTATGGAAGTCAGAAATCACAATAATTTATTGGGGGAGGTGCTTAATGTGCAACCTCACAAGCGGCCACCTCGCTGGCCTTGGCGCCATCCGCCACCTGCACGGCGCTTCGCTTGACATCGCCCCACAGGTAAAAGATGAGAAAAATTCCTACCAGTGGAAAAATAAAGTGCAGGACCTCATACTTTTTTTGCGGTGCAGGACAGTCTTCGTCAGCGCAGTTCTTCTTTCGCCATAGCCCCACCACGCCGTAGCGACACAAATAAATAACTGCGTTCATCGTCACTGCGAGTAGCCACACTGCCAAAATAATAAGGAGGCTGCCCAACCATGGCCTGACATTCGGTAGAAAACTCTTCGTCAGCACCTCCGAAAAGACGAGCGACAATAACATTCCGGTGGTGATGGACACCGTATGCGAAATGCCATGTATGACAGGCACCAGCACTTTCTGCCTGAAAAAATGCCCCCACTCGGCAGTCAACAACATCGTGCATGCCACCAGAAATAGGACAAGATTGAACAAGGGCCCTGGAATATCCTGGTAATGCACAATAAATTTGCACTGTAGTGACTTGGCCATGGCATTGACAGGCTGATCACTCGTAAATTGCAATCCAAATAAGATCAAGCCTGTAAACAAGCCACTCGCAATGCCAATACCCGTATGCCGCATCGCCTGCGCCAACGCTGGCGAAACGTCCTCCACATAACGTAACCATTGATCCCACCGAATCGAACGCAGGCGCCAGTAAGCAGCGTCGGCTTTCGCCACCAGGCGCTCGAAGGGATTGCATTCATCGCACATAATAAATCTCCTGTCCGGCATCCGGTGAGACGTATTACCTTATCGCCCATGCCAGTAACGTGGCCGGCTGGCCCGATACCGGGTCACCTCAACAGCGTCCCCAAACTCCATTACCACCGCGCCTTCCACATCCGTGCGCAGCCGCGCAATCCCCATCTCGCCATAGCGCGCGTAGACCTGCGCCTTCGGATGTTTATAGCGATTCCTGTGCCCAACCTGGAAAATCGCCAGGGCCGGATGGACGGCGCTCAAGAATGCTGACGTGGAAGACGTGCCGCTGCCATGATGGGGCGCCAGCAGCACATCGGCGGCCAGCTCACCGTCTGCCGAGCGGCCAAGCAATTGCGCTTCCTGCGCCGCTTCGATGTCGCCAGCCAGCAAGATTGCATGCTTGCCCGCCGTGATTTTCACCGCGCAGCTGCGGGCGTTCGGTTTCAGGGAAATGTCCGTGTGGCTGGCGGGCAGTGGGTGCAGCATGGCGAAGCGCACGCCTTCCCAAGTCCAGCGCTGGCCCGCCATGCAGTGCAGATACGGACGCCGGGCTTGCCGCCGGGCCTCGACGGCCGGGTGGCCGTCGAACAGCGACGAGGCCAGCCAGCCCACGTCTATATTTTCCAGCAGGGAAATGGCGCCGCCCGCGTGATCGAGGTCGCTGTGGGAAATGATCACGCCGTCCAGCCTGGCTATGCCGCGCGCGCGCAAATAGGGCACGATGACGCGGCTGGCGCCATCGGAATCGAGGCTGTAGGCGGGCCCCGTGTCGTACAACAAGCGGTGTCCATGCGTTTCCACCAGCACGGCCATGCCTTGTCCCACATCAAAGGCCGTGATCCACATCTGGCCAGGTGGCGGGCTGGACGGCAAGGCCGTCAGCAGCGGCAGCCAGCCCAGCATGCCCGCCCAGCGATGCGGCCATCCGCGTGGCGCCAGCAGCCAGGCCGTGCCAAACAATGCCCAGCAAAAACTCCACCATGGCGGCGCGGGCGCCGTCCACACGGCAAAACGGCGCGCACCGAGCCAGTCCAGTACCTGCGCCAGCATCTGCACGATGGCGTGTGCCAGCAGCAACAGCCCGTCGCACAAGGGCGCGGGCAGCAGGCTGCCCGCCAGGGACAAGGGCGTGACGACCAGGCTGATGACGGGAATGGCCAGCGCATTGGCCACAGGGCTGACCAGCGACACTTGCGAAAACAGCAGCATCGTCAACGGTACCAGCCCCACCGTCACCACATACTGCGTGTGCGCACCGAGCGCCACGGCCGCGCGCAAACGGCGCCAGCGGCCGGCGCTCTCCGGCAAGGGCGCCGTGGTGCGGCCTGCCGTCGCGTACAGCATGGTGGCGACGGCGCCGAACGACAGCCAGAAACCAGGCCACAGCACGGCCCACGGATCGAGCAGCACGACCACGCCCAACGCCAGGCACAGGATATGGCCGATGCTGGTGATGCGCCCCAGCCACAAGGCCAGCGCCACCACCAGCAACATATATAAAGTGCGCTGCGCCGGCACGCCGAAGCCCGCCAGCAGCACATAGGCAAATGCCGCCAGCGCACCGGCCAGGGCCGCCACTTTTTGCGCCGGCAGCAGCAAAGGCAGTTGCCGCTCCGTGAAAAACGAGCGCCGCCACAGCGCGCCTGCGCCCAAGGCGAACATTCCCGCGATCATCGTAATATGCAAGCCGGAAATTGAAATCAGGTGGCTCACGCCCGTGCGGTTGAATACTTGCCAGTCCGACTGGGGAATGGCGCGCTGATCGCCCACCACCAGCGCCACGATCACGCCCGCATACTGTTTATTCTCCAGGCTGCGCAGGATGCGCGCGCGCAGCACTGCGCGGCTCGCTTCCACCACGTTGCCGAAAGCAGGCACGAAGGCCGCCAGGCGCATGTTCGGCGTATCGGCGCGCGGCTGCGGCCGCACATAGCCGGTGGCGCGCACACCCTGCTCCAGCAGCCACGCCTCGTAATCGAAACCCATGGGATTCGCGTTGCCGTGCGGACGCGGCAGCCGCACCGTCAAACGCCAGCGTTCGCCCGGCTGCACGTCGCCCACCTCGTTCGTCACTTCATCGCGAAACCCCGCGTACCAGGACAGCGCGATCAGGGGCGGTACCTGCGCGCCAACCGCCTTTTCCACGGCAAAGTTAAAACGCACGCCCTGCTCGAAACGGTACGGCAAGCTGGCCACCGTGCCTGTCACGATGATGTCCTGCCCTTCATCGGCCAGCGCCAGTTGCGGCGCCATGGCGGCCTGGGCCAGCCAGGCCGCCCAATAAAAGCCCAGTCCCACGCCGGCGGCAAGCGCGACAACGCAGCGCCAGCGCGCGTGGCGACGCAGCGCCAGACTAACCGTCAACCCCAAGCCAGCGATCAGCCACAGCAGCACGCCAGCATGGGCCGGCAAGCTGGTCTGCATCTGCAGCGAAGCGGCGCCAGCGGCAAAGCCGAGTATCAGGGTGCGCATGGGAAGGCAGGATCAAGGCAAAATCCGCTCGCTGCGAAAGGGACTCAGATATTCTGATCGCTTTCGACTCGTTGCCGTCTGATCTGGCGCAATGGCGGCGTGGATAAGAACGCCCAGGCACACCATCCGTCGCCACCGTTGGCGACACTTTCCGCATGCTAAGATGACCATCCGGCGCCAGGCGCCACGACTTTGCGGACCTTGCATGACTCCACTGACAGCGGCCGAAACCTATTTGCAGGATTTTCATCAAAGGCAAGTCGGCGTGACCAGCGCCGCGTTCGCCCATCTGCCGGCCAGCTCCCCCGTCGGCAGATGGGCTTCGTCCTACGCCGTGCTGACCGACCTCGTGCCGGTCGGCGATAACCCCTTGTCTGTGCTCGACCTGGCCTGCGGCAATGGCCATCTGCTGGGATTGCTGGCCGCCCGGCAACAGGCGCAGCTGCAACTGCTCGGCGTCGACATGAGCGAGGCTGAACTGGCCGTGGCGCGCGCCGCCCTGCCCGCCTCCGTGCGGCTGCTGCCAGGCCGCAGCCAGGCGCTCGACCTGCCATCGGCCAGCGTCGATTATCTCGTGTCGCACATGGCGCTGATGCTGATGGACGACATCGAACAAGTCGTGCGGGAAATGCGCCGCGTGCTGCGTCCTGCTGGCCACTTTGCGGCCATCGTCGGCCGGACTTTCTTGCTGGGCGAAGTGAACGACGTTTTCATGCGCGTGTTCAAGCCCATCGCCAGCGACGCGCTGCCGCCGCTGCGCTTCGGCGACCAGCGCGCGGGGTCGGAAGCGGGCTGGCGCGAACTGCTCGATGCCGGTTTCGCAGACGTCGCGTTCGACGACATCGACGTGCCATGGGCACCCACGCCGGGCGAACTGTGGGCCGCACTGCTGGACACCTACGACATCGACCGCCTGGACGATGACGCCCGGCGGCGCCTGCGCAGCGCATTCCTGGATGCCGTGACGCCGCTGCAAGCCGGTGACGGGACAATCGCTACCGGCTGGGGCCTGCGCCTGGTGCGCGCGCGTGCCGCCTGAACATGCAGACGCCAAGGCTGGCGCCACCACCGCCCGTCCTCATCGACGGTATAATCGGCCTCGCTTACTTCAACACCCAGGCACGACATGACTTCCTCCGCACTTCCTCCCGACACTTCCACCGACATTTCCGACAGCAGCGAAGACAATAACGACGCCACCCTGGTCGCGGAACTGGGGGAACTGGCCGAGCATATCCGCCTGGTCAAGATGGAAGGCCGCGTCTTCGTGCGCTTCACCGGCACGGTCAAGGCCGGCCACCTGGTGGTGCCGTATGCGCTGGTGCCAAGCCAGGGCGTGCTGGCGCGGCCGGCCAAGTGGCGCAAGATGGACCGCGAAACCAAGCTGGCCCTGGTGCGCGAACGGGCCAGCGCGGCCGTCTTCGAAGAGCTGCGCCAGCATGTGATCGATTTCGTCGCCGATATCGCGGGCCTGAGCGAGGACGTGGACGCGGACCCGATGGTCTTCCTGCACACGCTGGCCGGCATGCAGACGTCGGAGCCGGCCGGCATGGTCTTCGACCGCATCCGCCAGCGCTTCAATCACGCCATCGAGCGCCAGCAGGAAGAGCAGCACGCGGCGCGCACGCGCCAGAGCATCAACCTTGCCGAGTATCCGGCCTCGTTCGAGATGGCGCGCCGCCTGCCGCGCCGCTTCATCGCCCTGCTCGGCCCCACGAATTCCGGCAAGACGCACCGCGCCATGGAAGCGCTGGTGAAGGCGAAGAGCGGCATCTACCTGGCGCCATTGCGCCTGCTGGCCCTGGAAAACTACGAACGCCTGCAGGAAGCGGCGCCGCACGGCAAGCCGCTGGCCGTGAGCCTGATCACGGGCGAGGAACGCCGCGTGGTCGACGGCGCCACGCACGTGGCCAGCACGGTGGAAATGCTGGACACGAAAACCGTCGTCGAGGTGGCCGTCATCGATGAAATCCAGATGCTGGCCGACCCGGACCGGGGCGCCGCGTGGACGGCGGCCGTCTGCGGCGCGCCCGCCCACACCGTGTACCTGGTGGGAGCGCCGGAAGCGCGGCGCGCCATTGAGGCGCTGGCCGAGCGCCTGGACTGCCCGCTGGAAGTCCATGTCTTGAAGCGCATGGCGCCCCTGTCGATGGAGCCGAGCGCAGTGCGCAAGGTACGCAACCTGCGCCGCGGCGACGCCGTCATCGCCTTTTCGCGCCGCGAAGTGCTGATGTGGCGCGACATGATCACGGAAACGGGGCTGTCCGTGGCCACCGTCTACGGCAATCTGTCGCCCGAAGTGCGGCGCGCGCAGGCGCAGCGCTTCCGCGACGGCACAGCCGATATCGTCGTCGGCACGGATGCACTGGCGATGGGCCTGAACATGCCGATCGCGCGCATCGTCATGACCACCTGCGTCAAATACAATGGCCGCGAAGAGGAAGAGATTTCGGCCGCGCTGGCGCGCCAGATCGCCGGGCGCGCGGGCCGCTATGGCGTGCATGAAGAGGGCCTGGTGGCCGGCTACGACAACGAGACGCATGAAGTCATGCGCGCGCTGCTGAAGGAAAAACTGCATCCGCTGAACACCAGCGGCTTTGCCGTGGCGCCCTCGCTCGAACACCTGCACCGCATTTCGTCGGTGACGGGCGAGCTGTCGCTGTCAAAACTGCTGCGCCGCTTCATCCACAATATCGACGTGCCGGACGGTTTCTTCTTCCCCCGCATCACGCAAGACCAGCAAGATCGTGCCGTCTGGCTCGACACATTACCGCTGTCCGTGGCCGACAAGTTCACGCTGTCGCTGGTGCCGATTTCGAGCAAGGTGCCATCCTTGCAAACGGCGTGGGAGCACTGGGCGAAGAATCTGTCGCAGGGAAAAACCAGCACCTTGCGCCAGCACGCGTACGGCGGCGGCACGCAGAATCTGCAGCAGGTGGAAGACACCTGCCGCTACTATTCGGCGTATGCGTGGCTCAGCTACCGCCTGCCCGAATTCTTCCCCGATATCGCCGTGGCGCAAAACCTGTCGCGCGACGCGTCGGAACGGGTCGACTCCATCCTGCGCGCGCACAATGCGGCTTCGCGCGGACGCTCGAAGAAGTTCAAATAGGCGTAAAAAGTAAGCGTCAACCGATTGGCCAGAACCAGACTTCGCCGCAATCCCAGTAGCACTCCGTGCCGCACAGCTTCACGCCGATAGACGGCAGCAGGATGTCGATATGCCCACCCGCGCCGCCCAGGTAGCCGGGAATGCGGAAGAAGGCGACCATGCCCTGGCGCTGGCCGATGCCGGCATTGGCCGCCCCGCGGCTGAATTTTTCGGGCGCGCCGAACAACGCGGGGCTGGCCAGCATGTGCGCCAGCTTGGCTTGTCCCGGCTCGATCAGCGCGCCCTTGAACGGCCCCTTGCGAATCGCCATGCGGCCTTGCAGCTGTATCCCCGCCTTGATCAGCGCCAGGCTGACGCGAATGGCGCAGGTGTTGGCAAAGCTGTCCTTGCCGATCAAATCTTCCCAGCCGATTTCGCCGAACAGGGCCGCCTGGTCGACGGCCGCCACGCTCGAATAATTTTCACGCAGCTTGATGAATGCAGGTTTCACGTCAGCCTCCCGTTGCTCCTGGTGGACAGGGAACATCAGGCCGATTGTAGGAGGATGCGGCAGCCCCGCACTGAGCGAGGTCAAGCACAGGTAGGGTAGGTCGGATTAGCGCGTCCGAAGGGCGCGCGTAATCCGACGACATTGTTGGCGCTACGGGTGTTGTCGGGTTACGGCCTTTGGCCTAACCGGACCTACACGTGCGAGGCCGGTGAAAGTTACGGCTTGCCCGCCGCCGCATAATGCAGCTTCAGCACCAGCCCGTTATGGTCGTCGGCCATATAGATATCGCCATCCTGGCCCTGCTTCACGTCGACGGGTGCGCCCCTGCCCTGCTTGCCCTTGCGCTCCCAGTTGCCGATCAACTCGACGGACTTGCCCAGCGGCGCGCCGGCCTTGTCGGGCAGCAGCGCCACCAGGCGGTGGCCGTTGCTGCGGTAGCCGTGGTAGCCGATGATCAGGCTATTCTTGTACAACGCCGGAAAGCGGCTGGCCGTGTAAAAGGTCATGCCCAGCGGGGCGGCATGGCCGGGCAGCAGACGCTCCGGCGCCGCATATTGGGCGTCGCAAGCCGTCTTCGGATATTCGGGACTGGCCACATTGTCGTCGTAGAAGTACGGCCAGCCGTAGTGCCGGTCGGCCTTGATCAAATTCAGTTCCTCGTGCGGCAGGTTCTCGTCGTTTTTCAACTGCGGCATGGCGGCCTGGATGGCGTCGCGCGCGTTTTCCGCCTGCCATAACTCGCCCGTCGCCGGATGAAAAGCCAGCGCCATCGAATTGCGCAAGCCGCGCGCATGCGTGCGCCAGCCCGTCACCGTGCCGGCCGGCCAGTCCATCTTGTATTCGCGGATGGCGCCCAGCGCTTCCGGGCCTTCGGCCGAAGGACAGGCCTTGGCCGGATCGGGCGCCTTGCCATCGTTCTCGCAATGGTCGGTGCTCGATCCCACGTTCACATACAGATCGCCCTTGGGGCTGAAGCGCATGTTCGTCAACAGGTGCAAACCGAGGCCCGGCAGGCGCGGCGTTTTCGCCGTGCCGCCGATGATGTCGGTGAGGGCGCGCGATGGATCGCGCAAGTCGAAGCGGAAGATGCGTCCCACCTCGCCCACGTAGACCATGCCGTCCGGTCCCTGCACGATGCCGTTCGGGCGATCTAGCTTGTCGAGCAACAGCTTGCGCTCGTAACCGGCGCCGGCCGCCTTGCGCTGCAACAGCCACAATTTACCCTGCTTCGGCGCCCATCCCGCCATGTCCGTGACGAGGATATCGCCATTCGTCAGCGGCAGCACGCCACGCGGGAATTTCAGGCCGTCGGCCAGCACGGCCACGCAAAAGCCGGCCGGCGTGGTGACGTCGAGGCGCGGCATGCCATCGCACTGGGCATTGACGGCCGCCAGGGCGGGTGCCAACGCGCTGCTCAAACAGGCCGCCAGGGCGCCGGTGATGATCTTCTTGTTCATAAGGGTGTTTCCATCAAGGGTAATCGGGGCAGCACGGCGCGCGCGTTGGCGCTGGTCGCAGCCGCCACTTGCGCCATATCCAGGCCGCGCAATTCGGCCAGCACGGCGCCGATGCGCGGCAATTCTTCGGGACTGTTGCGGGCCGGGTGAATCCAGCTGGGGGAAATGTCGGGCGCATCCGTCTCCAGCACGATGGCGTCCAGGGGCAAGTCCGTGGCCATGCGGCGTATCTGCAGCGCGCGGGTAAACGTCATGGCGCCGCCGAAACCGAGCTTGAAACCCAGGTCGATATAGCCCTGCGCCTGCTGGAAGCTGCCATTGAACGCATGCGCGATGCCGCCGTTCGGACGGATCTGGCGCGCGTGTTTGAGGACCATGTCCTGCGAGCGGCGCACGTGGACCAGCACGGGCAAATCGAAGTCGCGGGCGATTCTCAGCTGCTCGCGCAAGAAATGCTCCTGTTTGGCGCGCATGGCCGGTTCGCACAGCATGGGAATGAAGAAATCGAGGCCGATTTCGCCGATGGCGACAAAGCGCGGGTCATGCATGGCCAGCGCCACGGCGTCGCGCAGGGCGAGCAAATCGTCATCGGTGGCGTGCGGCACGTAGATCGGGTGGATGCCGAGCGCGTAGCAGGCGTTGGGCGCCGCTGCCGCCAGGTCGCGCACGATGCTGAAATTGGCCCGTTCGACGGCGGGAATGACGATCATGGCCACGCCTTGCGCGGCCGCGCGCGCCGACACCTGCAGCGATTCGCCGCCGAATTCATGCGCGTCGAGGTGACAGTGCGTGTCGATCCACATGGCGGACTCCTAGTATTGGTAAGGCTGCAGCCCTTCATCCGTCAGGCGCAGCACGCGATCGCAGCGCTTGGCCAGTTCGATATCGTGAGTGACGATAACGAAGGCCGTGCCCAGGGTGCGCGACAATTCCAGCATCAGGTCGAAGATTTGTTCGGCCGTGGCGTGATCGAGGTTACCCGTCGGTTCATCGGCCAGCACGCAGGCCGGCTGCGTGACGAGGGCACGGGCCAGGGCCACGCGCTGGCGCTCGCCGCCCGACAATTCGCCCGGCGTGTGCGTGACGCGCTTGGCCAGGTTCACACGCGTGAGAATCTGCTGCGCCAGCTCGGTGGCGGGCGCGCGCTTCATGCGCCGTATCATCAGCGGCATGGCGACGTTGTCGAGCGCGGAAAACTCGGGCAGCAGGTGGTGGAACTGGTAGACGAAGCCCAGCGAGGCGTTGCGCAAGTCGCCGCGCGCCTTTTCGCTGAGGGTGGCGAAATCCTTGCCCAGCAGGGTTACCTTGCCGCTGGTGGGCGTATCGAGGCCGCCCAGCAGGTGCAGCAGGGTCGACTTGCCGGAACCGGAGGCGCCGACGATGGCGACGCGCTCGCCACGGTGGACGTCGATGTCGATACCGGCCAGCACCTGCACCTTGTAGCTGCCCTGCGTGAAAGTCTTGCCCAGGCCTCGGCAGCTAAGGACGGCGGAATCGGCGGAAGCGCCGTTGGAGGCAGGTTTGTTCAGATCGGTCATGGTAGTCGTCAGTGGTTTATTCATAGCGCAGGGCTTCCGCAGGTTTGACGCGGGCAGCCCACCAGCTTGGGTACAGGGTCGCCAAAAAGGCGAGGATCACGGCCAGCACGCCGATCTTGGTGACGTCGGGCCAGCGCAGGTCGGACGGCACGGTGCTGATGAAGTAAATGTCCTTGGAGAGGAATTGCACGCCCAGCAAATGCTCGATGAAGGGCACGATGACGTCGATGTTCATCGCCACCAGCACGCCGCCGCCAACGCCCAGAAGCGTGCCCAGGATACCCACCAGCGCGCCCTGGATCATGAAGATCTTCATGATCGAGCCTGGCGAGGCGCCCAGCGTGCGCAAAATAGCGATATCGGCCTGCTTGTCCGTCACCGTCATCACCAGGGTCGAGACGAGGTTGAAGGCCGCCACGGCGATGATCAGGGTCAGAATGATGAACATCATGCGCTTTTCCGTCTGCACGGCGGCGAACCAGTTGGCGTTCAGCTTGGACCAGTCGCGCAGCCACAGGTCGCCCGGCATGGATTTTTTCAATTCGGCTGCCACTTGCGGCGCCTGGTTCATGTCGACCAGGCGCAGGCGCAGGCCGGACGGGCCGTCGAGGCGCAGCAAACGCTGGCCGTCTTCGATATTGATGAAGGCCAGACCGGCGTCGAATTCATTGTGGCCCGCCTGGAAGATGCCGCTGACGGTAAAGCTGCGCATGCGCGGCAGCACGCCGGCCGGCGTGACCTGGCCCTGCGCCAGCATCAAAGTCACTTTTTCACCGAGGTTGACGCGCAAGGCGCGCGCCAGCTCGATGCCCAGCACGATATTGAAGGTGCCCGGCTGCAGGGCCTTGAAGCTGCCCATGCGCGTCTGGCCGGCCACGTCGGAGACGTTCGGCTCTTCCTCGGGCAGCACGCCGCGCACGATGGCGGGACGCAGCGCGTCGTCGCGCAGCAGCATGCCCTGCGTTTCAACGAACGGCGCGGCGCCTTTGACGGCCGGATTTTTAAAGGCTTGCGCCGCTTCCGCGCGCCAGTCAGGCATGCTGCCGCTGTTGTCGAACACTTCCACGTGGGCCAGCACGGACAGCATGCGGTCGGTGACTTCCTTCTGGAAGCCGTTCATCACGGACAGCACGACGATCAGCGCCGCCACACCCAGGCCGATGCCGGCCATGGAAATGAGCGAGATGAAGGAGATAAAACTGTTGCGGCCACTGCGCTTGCCGGCCCGCGTGTAGCGCAGGCCGACCAGCCATTCGAAGGGAATATTTTTTAACATGCTTGTGATGTGATTGATTCTTGTGTAAGCGACATGCCACCGTGCTGACCCAACGGCGAAGTGCCGGGGTCGGACCCTGAGGGTCCGACCCCAGGTTCTGCCTTAGGGGTAATTTTCTTACTCATAGCGCAACGCCTCGGCCGGCTTGACGCGCGCGGCGCGCCAGCTCGGGTAGATGGTCGCCACCAGCGCCAGGCCAAAGGCGATCAGGCCGATCTGCGCCACGTCCAGCCAATGCACGTCCGACGGCACGGCGCTGATCTGGTAGATTTCCTTGGAGATGAAGTGCAAGCCAAAGATGCCTTCGATGAAGGGCACGATGACGCCCACGTTCAGCGCCAGCACGACGCCGCCGATCACGCCCAGCGCACTGCCCAGCAAGCCCACCAGCGCGCCCTGGATCATGAAAATCTTCATGATGGAAAACGGCGAGGCGCCCAGGGTACGCAAAATCGCGATATCGGCCTGCTTGTCGGTGACCGACATCACCAGGGTCGAGACCAGGTTGAAGGCGGCCACGGCGATGATCATGCTGAGGATGATGAACATCATGTTCTTCTGGCTTTGCACCAGCGCATACCAGCTGGCACTGGCGCGCGACCAGTCGCGCATCCACAGCTGGCCCGGCATCGAGGCTTTCAGTTCGCGCGCCACCTGCGGCGCCTGGTTCATGTCATGCAGACGCAGACGCAGGCCGGACGGGCCGTCGAGCTGCAGCAGCTGCTCCGCATCCTGCATGTTGACGAAGGCCAGGCTGCCATCGAGTTCATTGTGGCCTGCCTCGAAGATGCCCGCCACCTTGAGCGCGCGCATGCGCGGCATGACGATGCCAGTGGCCGGATCGCCCGCCCTCGGCTCGCGCTCGAGCATCAGGGTCACGTTCTGCCCCACTTTCACGTCAAGCGCCTTGGCCAGGTCGATGCCCAGCACGATGTTGTACGAGCCTGGCGTGAGATCCTTGAAACTGCCCTGCTTCATCTGGGCGGCCACGCTGGAGACGGTGGCTTCCTGCTGCGGCAGCACGCCGCGCACGACGGACGGGCGCATGGTTTCGTCGTTCAGCAGCATGCCCTGGGTTTCCACGAACGGCGACACGGCTTTCACTTGCGGGTTGGCGTAGGCGGCGCGCTCCTGCGCCTGCCAGTTCGGCATGGAACCGCTGGTGTCGAACACCTCGACGTGGGCCAGCACCGACATCAAACGGTCGGTGACTTCCTTCTGGAAGCCGTTCATGACGGAGAGGACGACGATCAGGGCCGCCACGCCCAGGCCGATGCCGGCCACGGAAATGAGGGAAATGAAGGAAATGAAGCTGTTGCGGCCACTGCGCTTCCCGGCGCGCGTATAGCGCACGCCGACCTGCCACTCAAAAGGAAATTGTTTGATGATGCTCATGCGCTCCCGCGACAACGATAATATGCGAGCGCGCAGTGTGCCACACAATGGACTTTTTATGCATGAAACTATGTGTGCAACGCCGCACCCGCGCAGCAATTGTCCTATTGCGCCAGGCCGAACACCTGCAACAGCTGCCCGGACAGGGCGTACTGACGCATCTGCGCCAGGGTCAAACGGTGCATCTGGTCGATGCGCCGCTGCTGTATCGTGAAGTAGCTGTCACGCGTCTGGATGATCTGTTGCAGGTTGCGCCGGCCCGCCTCGTACTGGATGGTCCCACCCCGCACGACAAAGGCCATCTTCTTTTCCTGCTCTTCCAGCAAGGCCAGGGTGCGCTGCGCATTGGCGATACGCGGCAGCATGCTGGCCAGGTCGGCGCGCGTGCCCTGCTCGGCGCGGACCACGTCCGCGTCGGCCGCCTGGGCGCGGCTGATGCTCTCGTCGCGCTGCGCCAGGCTGCTGCCGCCCAACGGAAACTCCCAGCTCACGCCCACCGACCAGCCGCGCTGCTGGATGGTCGATGGCGGCGGCGTGGTCTTGTTATTCAACAGATGGCTGACATCGAGGTCCACTTTCGGCGCCAGGGTGGCCGCCACGCTGCGCACGCGCAGCCGGGCGGCGGCGGCGCGTTCGCGCGCGGCGCGCAATTGCGCCTGCTGCGTGTCGGCGTTTTCCAATGCCTGCGCCGGCAGCGGCGCAAACGTGAAGTCGGCAAACTGCGCCACCGGCTCGAAAGCCAGCGCTTCAAGCTTGATCTGCGCGGCCAGACGGTCCGTCAGCAAGCCGTCGTGTACCAGTTCCGCATCGAGCTGCGAGCTTTGCGCCAGCTCGCGGTCCACTTCCGATGCCTTGCCCAGCTCCGCCTGGCGCATCACCTGCTTCACCAGCTGCGTCACGTCGCGCAAGCGCTCCTGCGACTGCAGCAGGCCGCGCTCCAGGCGCTGCATGTCGAAATAGGCTTCGGCCAGCTTTTCCGCGCTTTCCTCCCTGGCCCGCTGCACGTCGAAGGCGGCGCCCGCCACTTCGCGCCCGGTCGCATCCATTTCGGCGCCGTCGGCGCCGCCGTTGTACACATTCCAGCGCAGGCTGGCCTCCACCTGGTGCGTGCGCCGTTGCACGTCCAGCGTGCCATCGAGGTCGTTGCTGCGCCCGCGCGTGGCCTGCAGCGCCGCATTCGGAAACAGGCGCGAACGGGCCTGTTTGTAGCGCGCCTCGGTGGTGGCCAGCGCCGCCTGCGCGGCGACCACTTGCGGATCGCGCGGCACGGCGCGCGCCAGCAAGGCCGGCAAGCCGCGCGCGGACTGCGCCTGGAAGGTGGCCGGTGGCGCGGACTGGGCCACCGCGTTTGCGCAGGCGAATGCCATGCAAAGTAAAAAAGCACGCATCAACGCTCCTGCAGGGAAGACTGCAAGCCGCGCAGCACGGGCTTGAACACATATTGCATCACCGAGCGGCGTCCCGTCAGGATGCCTACGTCGACCGGCATGCCGGGCGTGATCGGCAGTACCTTGCCATGCGCCGTCAACTGGCGGCGGTCGGTGCTGAGCTGCACCTCGAAATACGGCTCGTTGCGCTCGTCGGGGATGGCGTCGGCGCCCACGCGCACCACCTGCGCCTGCATGCGGCCATAGGTGGTGGCGTCATACGCCAGCACATTGGCCGAGGCGCTCTGCCCCACATGGATAAAGCCGATATCGGACGGTTTCACGCGCACGGAGATGAGCACCTCGGAGTCGGCCGGCACGATTTCCAGGATAGGCTTGCCTGGCTGCGCCACGCCGCCGACGGTGGCCACCAGCACGCGGTTGACGACGCCGTCGACGGGCGCCGTGATGTCGCGCCGGCTCACTTGATCCTGCTGACCCTTGACCGTGCTGGCCAGGGCGCCCGCCTTGGTTTCGTATTCGCTGCGCTGCGCGCCCCACTGGCCGCGCATGCGCGCTTCGACTTCGCCGGCCTGCGCCTGCGCTTCGGCCAGGGTAGCCAGCAAACGCGGCACGGAGCTGCGCAGGCCGTCGAGTTCCGTGCGCTGCTGCTGCACGCGCTGCTGCGCGTTCAGGTAGTCGCCGCGCGAACCGGCGCCCTCCTTGAACAGCCGCTCCTCGATCGACAGGCTTTCCAGCGCCAGCTTCATTCCCGCGTCCAGCTGGGCGATGCGGCCGTGCGCCTCGGCCAGTTCGCCGCGCCGGCGCGTCACGCCTTCGCGGGCGGCCGCCGTGGCGGAGGCGAATTCGCGCTGCCCGTCGCGCCACAACTGGGTTTCCTTGGCGATCAGTTCGGGCACTTCTTGCTGCCATGCCGGCTCGAAGCGGGGCGTGCCGCCCGTCAGCAGCGCGTCCAGGCGCGCCCTGCCCGCCAGCGCGGCCAGGCGATTCTGCACGCTGGCGCCCAGGTTGGCTTCATACTGGGCCGTGTCCAGGCGCAGCAGCAAATCGCCGCGATGCACTTGCTGGCCCGGCTGCACCAGCATCTCGCGCACGATGCCGCCTTCCAGGCTTTGCACTTCCTGCAGATGCGATGGCGGCGTGATGGCGCCACGGCCATTCACGGACACGTCGAGCTGGGCGAACGTGGCCCAGGCCAGCGTCAGCACCAGCAGCACGGCGATCAGCGCCAGCATGCGGATGACGAGGCGCCGCGGCTCGCGTTCCGGGTCCGGGTGGGCCGCCGGCAGCGGACGGGCGTTCAGGGCGCTCATGCCGTGGCTCCCTGTTCCACCGCAGGCTTGGCTGCCTGGCTATTGAGCACGCGCATGACCTCGTCGCGCGGGCCGTCGGCCACGATGCGGCCACGGTCGAACACGATCAGCCGGTCCACCAGCGCCAGCATGGCCATGCGGTGCGTGACGAGCACGATGGTGGTGTCCTGCAAGGTGCGCAGGCGCGCGATCAGGCGCTGTTCCGTGGCCGGATCGAACATGCTGCTCGGTTCATCGAGCAGCAGGATCGGCGGCTTGACCAGCAGCGCGCGCGCCATGGCCACGGCTTGCCGCTGGCCGCCGGACAGGCGCTCGCCCCGCTCGCCCACTTCCGTCGCCACGCCGTTGGGCAGCTGGGTGATGATGTCGTCCAGGCAGGCCAGGCGGATGGCGTCGAGCAGCTTGGCGTCATCGGGCTGGCTGCGGCCCAATTCGATGTTTTCGCGCAGCGTGCCATGGAACAGGGTCACGTCCTGCGGCACATAACCGATCTGGCGGCGCAGGCTCAACGGTTCGAGCTGGGTGCTGGCCAGGTCGTCGAACAGCACGCTGCCGCTTTGTGGACCATACTGGTTGAGCAGCAAGCGCAGCAAGGTGCTCTTGCCAGAACCGAGCTTGCCGATCACGCCCACTCTTTCGCCGGCGCGGATCTGCAGCTTGAGTTTATCGAGCAGCGGCGGCGAGTGCGGATACGCAAACCCCACGTCGCGAAATTCGATGCGTCCGGACAGGGGCGGCGCCTGCAGGCTGGCCGCATCGTCGTCGGTGGGCGCTTCCATGATTTTATTGAGTGCGTGATACGACAGCTTGGTCTGCTCCCAGCGCATGATCAGGCCCGCGATCTGGCTGACGGGCGCCAGGGCGCGGCCCGTCAGCATGCTCACGGCGATGATCTGGCCCAGGGTCAGCAGGCGTTCGCCCATCAGCAAGGCGCCGACGGCCACCACGGCCGTGCCGGACAGGGCCAGCACGGCCGTGTTGATGTAATTGACGCGGCTGACGATTTCGCGCGTCTCGACGCTGTTGGCGGCGATGGCCACGGTCAGGCTTTCCCATTTGCGGCGGCTCCACGCCTCGGCGCCCAGCGCCTTGATGGTGTCGAGGCCATTCATGGTTTCAAACAGGTGCGCCGTGCGCTGCCCGCTTTCCTGCATCGAGGCGGCCACATGGCGCGCCAGCGCCGCGCGCGAGGCAAAGGCGACCAGCAGCAGGATGGGAATGGCGGCCAGCGGCACCAGCACCAGCCAGCCGCCGACCAAGGCAATGACCAGCAGGAACAGCAGCAGGAAGGGCAAGTCGCCCAGGGTGGTCAGGGTGGTCGAGGCGAAGAATTCGCGCACCGATTCGAAATCGCGCACGGTATTGGCCAGCGTGCCGCCCGAGGCGGGCCGGCTGGCCGCGCGCAGGCGCAGGCACTGGGCGAAGATGCTCGACGAGAGGGCCACATCCATGCGCCGCGACGCCGTTTCCACCAGTTCGCCGCGCAGCAATCGCATGGCCAGTTCAAAACCGGTCAGCGCCACCACGGCGATCGTCAGCACCCACAGGCTGGAGGTGGCGTTGTTCGGGATCACGCGGTCATACACGGCCATCGCGTAGAACGGCACCAGCGCGCTGATGATATTGAGCACCAAAGTGCCCAGCAAGGCCCAGCGGAAAACCCAGCGGTTGCGATTGAAGACATCCCAGAACCAGCGCCCCGCCGCCGGCATGCTGTAGAGCAAGCTGCGCTGGTCGAAGAACATCACTGGACGCACGGCCACCCAGCGTCCGGCGGGCACTTCCTGCGCCAGCATGGCCGCGTCCAGCCAGGAACTGCCTTCGATGCCGGGCACATGGCATTCATACTTGCCGTCGGCGATCGTCAGCACCACCAGCGCCTGCCCCGCGCCATTCAACAGCAGGGCCGGCATTTCCGTGGGACGGCGCGGCTGGTCCATCGGCAGCGCCGTGCCGGCCAGGCTGCCATGGGCCAGCGCCTGGTCGAGGAAGTCGGCGGCGGCCAGGTCGCCATGCGCGACCACCCTGGCGCGCAGGCGTTCGGCCTGCACGGCAACGCCGAAAAAGCGCGCCAGGAAGACGATGGCCTCGGCGATGGCATCGGTGGACATGCCGGCCGAAGCGGTGGAAGTGTCGGGGGGTGGGGTCATGATCGGTTCACAATAAAACGCTGCGGCGCGCCGGTCGGGCGCGCCGCAGCGGGAACGCTATCGCTTGCGCGATGAGCGAGGGTTAGTTCAGCGCGGCGGCGCCCTTGCGGCGGCGCGCCATAAAGCCCAGCAAGCCCAGGCCGGCCACCAGCATGGCCCAGGTTTGCGCTTCCGGCACCGGCGACACGCTCAGCAGGGTTTGCGAAGCGGGGTTGACGCTGGTCAGGCTGGTGTAGTTGTACAGGTTCTTGATGCTGCCGTCGCCCGTCGCCACGCCCAGCATGGCGTTGGCCTGGCTGACGACTGCATTGTTCAGGTTCCTGAAGCGCAGCTCGCCCGTCGACAGATTGCTGTTGTCATTATTCAATTCCCACAGGGCCAGCTGGAAGGCGGCGGCACTGTTGGCATTGGTCGACACATTCGCGATGGACGAGGCGTAATAGCCCTCGTACAGGCGCTTGACGGCGTCGCTGGCGGCAAAGACGCCACTGCTGTAGTTGTTCGAGACGTTGCTCAGCCCGACATGGGGATCGAGGCAAAACGCCAGGAAGGTATTGCTGTCGTACTTGACTTGCCACAAGGTCGGCGAAATGCTGCTGCCGGCGCCGAAGGCACCGCCGCTGGCCGTAAACACACTGACGCTATGCGAGTCGACGACTTGCAGATTGGACGCTGCCAGGGCACTGCCGCTGGCGAGGGTGAAAACAGCGGCTGTGATGGCGGCGCGGACGATCAGGTGCATCGATTGTTTCATGGTGTATTCCCTATTATTTATCAAATGTGGAGAGCGCCGGGCAGGATGACTGCCCGGCAAGAGACATCAGACAGCCATTTCCTGGGGCTGTGCAGTGGTGTGTGCCATGGCGCGGCGCAATACCTCCGCCATCTCGCACTGCGCCTGGGCTTCGACAGCGGGAGCAGCCGGGGCTGCAGCCACCGTGGCGACGCTCGCATCCTGCCCCAGCGCCGTGTCGAGCGCGTGGTCGTCGCGCAGCAAGTCAGCCATGCTTGGCAGCGATACGCCGGCCTTGGCCGCATCCTTGGCATCGACGTTGAAGTACACGTCCGTCATGTCGACTGTCTTGCCGTTGGCCAGGGTGGCGCTGCTGCGCTCCAGGTGCAGGTTGTCGTTGGCGTCGAGGAAAGGCAGTGCCGTGTAGGACACCGTCAGGCTGGCGACGCCCGCGTCGTGCAGCGACATCAGTTCGCCGTCGTCCGTCACGCCATTGCTGTTGGCGTCGCGCCAGATGCGCAGTTCGGCAAACTTGTCATCTTTCGCGTCGACCACGCCGTCGCCGTTCGAGTCATAGCTGGACAGCTTGGCAAAGCCCGTGCCCTTCTCGTTGCCGCCAAACAGTTCGGAAATATTGTCGATCTTGCCATTGCCATTGCTGTCGATGGCCAGCAAGCCGTCATGGGCCGAGACCCAGCCCGACTGGATGGCGCTGCCCGTGCCCAGCAAGTCGAAGCTGCCGTGGAAGTCGGCGCGGGCGATGGTATGCACGCCGTCGCCGTTCAGGTCGATCACGATAGGCGTGATGGCGGCATCCCAGCTCATGTCGTTCTGGCCCGAGGCCAGTTTCAGGACGTCCGTGTAGACCACGTTGGCATACGAGCCATTGCTGTTGACGTCCGAATCGACGTTGTCGTTCGAGCCCACGTTCTTCACGCCCCAGCGCCAGCTATCCATGGCGTAGCCGGCATGGTACACGCCCGATTTGTCGAACTTGAGCGAGTAGCTGCCCGGATCGAGGTCGGCAAACTTGTAGTTGCCATTCGAGTTCGTGTAGGTGGTCGCCAGCAACGTCCCACTGCCCGAAAACAGTTGCACCTTGATGTTGGCGATGCCCGCCTCGTTGCTATCCTGTACGCCGTCATGGTCGGCGTCGCGCCACACCTTGTCGCCCAGGCTGGCCTTGCGGTAGATGCCCGCATCCCAGCTCATGTCGTTCTGGCCGGCGGCCAGGTTGATCAGGCCGGAACGCCCCGTGCTCGTATCGATGTCGGAATCGCTGGCGTCATTGCCGACATTCGCCTTGGTGTAATAAAAACCCGATAGACGCACGACTGCCACCTTGTAGCCGCCGGCGACGAGATTGTCGAACAGATAATTTCCGCTGGCATTCGTCGTTGTCGTGGCAATGATCTGGTTGCTGGCATTGAGCAGGTTGACTTTCACCCCCGCCACGCCCAGTTCGCCCGCATCCTGCACGCCATTGTAGTTATTGTCTTCCCACACGCGATTGCCGATGCTGCCGGTGACAGGCGCGCATTTGACCAGGCCCGCATCCCAATCGAGCTGGACGTCACCCGATTTCAGCGCGATCATGGTGGTGGTCAGACCGGTGGCCGGATTGACATCCGAATCGGTGGCATAGCCGCCCACATCCGCCTTGGTGAAATTGTAGCCGGCTGGTGGCACGAAACCCAGGTAGTAATTGCCGGGCACCAAGTTGCTGAACAAGTAATGGCCAGTGGCATCGGTGGTGGCGCTGGCCACCACAGCGCCTGCGGCGTTGTACAGATTGACTTTCACGCCAGCCATACCCGCTTCGCCCGCGTCCTGCGTGCCGTTGCCGTTGGCGTCAAGCCACACGCGGTCGCCAATGCTGGCTGTTTTATACAGGCCCGCATCGAGGTCCTTGTAGTTCTGGCCGGCGGCAACGGTCACCAGGGCGCTCTGGCCTGCCGCGTTGATATCGCTGTCGAGCGCATCGTTGCCGCCCGCATCCTTGACCGTGCTCAAATAGCCTGGCGGCGCGACGACGGCGACGGAATACGTGCCGGCATCGACGCTGAAGTTGTAATAGCCGGCGGCATCCGTGACGGTCGAGCCGATCACGCCGCCGGCCGCATTTTTCAGCTGCACCGTGACGCCGCCGATACCCGCTTCGCCCGCATCCTGCACGCCGTTCAAGTTGGCGTCATGCCAGACGCGGTCGCCCAAGGAGGCCGGCAGGGCCACGATGCCCGCATCCAGGCTATGGTTGCTGTCGCCGGAAGCAAGCAGCACTTGCGCCGTCTTGCCGTCGATGGCGCTGGCGTCGGAATCGCGCTGCTCGTCGCCGCCCTGGTCCTGGCCCGTGAAAGCATAGCCAGCAGGCAAGCTGGTCTTGTCGAACTGGACGCTGTAGGCGCCCGGTTTCAGATTCGTAAACAGATAGTTGCCATTCGCATCCGTGACGAGCGGACTGCCGACGGCATTGCCCGAGGCATCGAGCAAGGTCACTTTCACGCCGGCCACGCCCGCCTCGCCCGCATCTTGCACGCCGTTCTTGTTGGCGTCGAACCACACACGGTCGCCCAGCTCGGCGGCGCGGTACAGGCCCGCGTCCAGGCTCGAATTGGTCTCGCCCGGCGCCAGGGTGACGGGCGCCATGTTGCCGGCAGCATCGATATTGCTATCCTTGGCCGCGTCGCCGCCCTGGCTGGCAGCTGTCGCCGTGTAGCCATTCGGCGTGACGACGGTGACGGAATACGTGCCGGGATCGACGTCGAAGTGGTAGCCGCCATTGGCGTCAGTGGTGGTCGACGCCACCACCGTGCCGGCGCCATCTTTCAATTGCACCACGACATTGGCGATGCCCGCTTCGCCCGCATCCTGCACGCCGTTGGCGTTCTTGTCTTCCCAGACGAAGTCGCCCAGGTGGGCCATCGGTACGTTGAAGGTCAGGTGATGCGGAACCAGGCTCAGGTCTTGCGCGTTGCAACCGGCGGTGCCGCCGTCATCGCGCACCTTGAAGCCCAGATCGAAATTGCCGGCCACGCTCTGGCTAGGCACAAAGACCAGGTGGCCAGCGCGGATGTCGTCGATGGCAATCTCCGTGCCCACCGCGACGGCCACGCCATTGAGCAAAACCTGGCCGGCAGTCGTCGTGTTGGTAATGACGACCGACTTGAAGCCGTTGTGTTCCACCTCGTCGTGGAAGCCGAAATCGCCTTCGCTGAGCACGACGCTGGCGCCATCGACCAGGTTGAAGGTCTTGTCGGCCGCGTCGGGCGCGTCGTTGACGGGATCGATGATCACTTGCAGTTCCAGCTGGAAGAGATCGCCATTGCCCTTGTCGATCGTCACCTGGATGGTCGAGAAATTGCCGTTGTAGTTGGCTGCCCAGTCGCCGGGACGCACATACACGGTGTCCGCGTCGAGCATGCCGAACAGGGGCGTGTTGCTGGTCGATTCCGTATCATCCGGTAACAGGACGGTAAAATTCTTGATGTTCAGCTCGCCTTGCGCCGTGTAGCCGGCCTGTATCAGCAAGTCGCGGATATCAAAGTTCTTGTTGATGTCTTCGCACACGTGAACCGTGGTCGACAAATTGTAGGTAGTCATGCGGCCTCCTGGCGATGCGCAGCGCTGGCGGCAGGAGTGGAAACGTGAGAGGCCAGGGCGCGATCAACCTGGCTGCGCAAAGCGGCGAATGTATACATGAGTGGGCTTCCAAGAAAGAAACTTGTTTAAAAAATGAAGCCGGCAGCATCTTGTATACAGTTTCGAGGGACACAAGAGCCAAACGACGCAACCACACAGCAGGAGTGTGATTATCTTTCTGACATTTAAGTTGACGCAATTATATCGTCGATATTTTCAAAAGCAAATTGTTTTCCCTAAATAAAAATTAAATTTATATAACCTTGATGTTTTTTTGATACCTAGCCTGCCCAAGGAAGATTATCTGCCCCTACTCTGGCATGGCCACAATCGCCTACAATCTCGGGATGAATCAACTTACCCTCGTCCTGCCCTGCGCCTTGCCCAATGCCGAACTGGCTGCCGACCTGCTCAAGGTCTTGCAGGCGCCCACGCTGGCGGCCCTGCTGTCGCGCACCTCCGCTTGCAATGTGGAAGCTTTTGACAACGCCAAGCGCCTGTTGCCGCACGAAGCGTGGCTGGCGCATGCGCTGGCCCTGGCGCCCGCGCCCAACGGCGAGGCGGCGCAGGCGGCCTTTGCCGCACTGGCCATGCGCGGCTACGGCCTTGTGCCGGAGCCTGGCGCCCGTTACTTCCTGCTGCACCCGGCCCACCTGGCCATCGCCCGCAGCCATATCAGCCTGGAAGACTTGCGCCAGCTCAAGCTGAGCGAGGATGACGGGCGCGCCCTGTTCGACATTGCGGCCCCGTATTTCGACGAAATCGGCCAACCGCTCGCGTATGGCGATGCGGGCACCTGGTTCATGCGCGCCGACGCCTGGAGCGACTTGCAGTGCGCCTCGCCGGACGCCGCCACCACGCAGGATCTGTCCGTCTGGATGCCGGAAGGCGAGCACGCGCGCGCCGCGCGCCGCCTGCAGAACGAAGTGCAGATGCTGTGGCATGAACACCCTGTCAATGCGGCGCGCGAAGAGCGGGGCTTGAAAGCCGTCAATGCCTTCTGGATCTGGGGCGCCAGCCTGGCTAACGCTGAAGCTGCGCGCTGCGCCGCCAGCCTGCATACGCAGAATGCGCCCGGCTGGCTGGCCGCGCTGGCGGAACCGGCGCGGCGCGATGCCAGTCCAAACAGTGTGCTGGCGGACCAATCCGACACGATCGTCGTGCTGGGCGGCCTGATCGAAGCGGCGCAGGCCCAGGAATGGGGCATGTGGCTACAGCAATTGCACGCGCTGGAAGCGGACTGGTTCGCCCCCCTGCTGGCGGCCCTCAAAGATGGCCGTGTGGGCCAGTTGCGCCTGGTGCTGAGCCACCGCGACGCCTGGCTGGACTGCACCACCAGCAAACATGCGCAGCGCAAATTCTGGCGCGCGATTACCCTGAACAAGTTGAAAGCATCATGACCCGTACCCGCATCGCCACCCGTCCCTGCCCCTACCGCGAATCCGAACTGCTGCGCCAGGGCGGCATCCACCCCGTGCTGGCCCGTTTGTACGCCTCGCGCGGCCTGTCCGACGCGAAAGAACTGTCGAGCGAACTGGCGGCCCTGATGCCGCCGTCCGGCTTGCTGCACATCGGCGCGGCCGGCGTCTTCCTGGCCGACGCGATTGCCGCCAAGAAACGCATGGTCATCGTGGCTGACTACGATTGCGACGGTGCCACCGCCTGCGCCGTGGCCATCCGCGGCTTGCGCGCCATGGGCGCCGACGTCGATTTCATCGTGCCCAACCGTTTTGAATACGGCTACGGCCTGACGCCGGAAATCGTCGCACTGACGGCGCGCGAAAAGTCGCCCGACATCATCATCACCGTCGACAACGGCATCGCCAGCATCGACGGCGTGGCCGAAGCGAACCGGCGCGGCATCCAGGTGGTCGTCACCGACCACCATTTGCCGGCCGACACCCTGCCCGACGCGGCCGTCATCGTCAACCCGAACCAGCCCGCCTGCGGTTTTCCCAGCAAGAACCTGGCCGGCGTGGGCGTGGTGTTCTACGTGCTGCTGGCCCTGCGCGCCGAGCTGCGCCAAAGAGGCATTTACGACCAAAAAACCCAGCCGCCCCTGCAAAACCTGCTCGACTTGGTGGCGCTGGGCACCGTGGCTGACGTGGTGCGCCTCGATAGCAACAACCGCATCCTCGTCGCGCAAGGCCTGAAACGCATGCGCAAGGGCAATATGCACGCGGGCGTGGCCGCCCTGTTCCGCGTCGCCGGCCGCGAAGCGCGCAGCGCCACGCCGTTCGACCTGGGCTTTGCCCTGGGCCCGCGCCTGAATGCGGCCGGCCGCCTGCAAGACATGTCGCTGGGCATCGAATGCCTGATCACGGACGACGAAGGCCGCGCCTGGGCGCTGGCGCAGCAACTCAACGACATCAATCTGAAACGCCGCGAAATCGAGGCGGAAATGCAGGATACGGCCCTGCTGCACCTCGATGATTTCGAACCGGCCAACAGCAGCACCATCAGCGTCTTCGATGCATCCTGGCACCAGGGCGTGATCGGCATCGTCGCCTCGCGCCTGAAGGAAAAGTTTTATCGTCCGACCATCACGTTTGCACCGGGCGCGGACGGCTGGATCAAGGGGTCCGGCCGCTCGATTCCCGGCTTTCATTTGCGCGACGCACTCGACCTGGTGTCGAAACGGGCGCCGAGCCTGATCGACAAGTTCGGCGGCCACGCCATGGCGGCGGGCCTGACCATCCGCGCCGACGCTTTCGACGCGTTTTCCCAGGCCTTCGAAGCCGTGGGCCAGGCCTGGCTCAGCCAGCAGCAATTGGAAAGAGTCGTGGAAACGGACGGCCCGCTGGAAGACGCGTATTACACGACGGCCTTCATCGAGCTGATGGATGGGCAAGTGTGGGGCCAGGGCTTCGCCCCGCCCGTCTTCTGCGACGAATTCCGCGTCGTCAGCCAGCGCATATTAAAAGAGCGCCATTTGAAGCTGCTGCTGGAAAAGAACGGCGTGCGCTTCGACGCCATCTGGTTCGGCCACACGGATGCGCTGGGCGAACGCACCAGGGTCGCCTTCCGGCTCGATGCGAATGAATACAATGGCACGACCAAGGTGCAGCTCATGGTCGAACACGCGGAGCCTGCTTAATGGCGTGACTGTTGCCCCACCTCAAGCATGCGCCAGATAGCCAACATTCCCCCTAAGTAATAGCGTATCTAGTCATGCAGGCAACCGCCGGTTGCCTTGACTGGGAGGATATCGGATGGAATACGGGGGATTCTGGCGCCGGCTGGGCGCGTTTTTATTTGATCAAATAACGATGATATTAAGCCTTGCCGTAATTGGCGGCGTCATTGCCGCGGCAATATTCATTGCTTTACGTACCGTTGTGCCTACGCATATTATTGAAGAGCTTTCTCCTCTTCTTCTGCCTATCATGCTGGTATACAACGTCTTTCTAGTTGCTCGCTACGGTTCGACTCCAGGCATGTGGCTATTCAAATTAAAACTACGCATGCAGGATGGATCTGCAGTTACCAGCCGCGCCACTTGGCTACGCTACTCTGTCGTAGCCGGCCTCAGTCTATTGGCCGATATTCCAAGACTTTGGGAGCTCTTACTACTGTTCCTTCCTGCCACATTGACTCAGGGAGCCTCGGCCTTCGGCTACGCGAGCGCCTGGGAGGAATGGTTCGTTAATATAGTATGGATCTGGATGCTTAGCGAGTTCATCGCCCTGATGCTGAATAAACAGCGCCGCGCCCTGCAAGACTTCATGGCCGGCACTGTCGTCGTCAAGCTTTCAGCCAAAGCACCGCAAACGCCGCCACTGGCCATCACCCCCACCTGAAAGTTATCCAGCAACATGTTAACCGGCCTGAACCACCTCACCCTGTCCGTGCGCGACCTGGCGCGCAGCGTCGTCTTTTACCGCGACACCCTGGGCCTGCGCCTGCATGCGCGCTGGGACAGGGGTGCGTATTTATCGGCCGGGGATTTGTGGCTGTGCCTGTCGCTGGATGCAGGGGTGGCCAACGGCACGGGCGGCAGCTACACGCACTATGCCTTTTCCATCTCGCAGCAAGACTTCGCCGCCTTTGCCGCCCGCCTGCGCACGGCCTGCGTAGTGGAATGGCAGCAAAACAGCAGCGCCGGCGATTCCCTGTATTTTCTCGATCCGGACGGCCACCGACTGGAAGCCCACGCGGGCAGCCTGGCGCAGCGGTTGGCGGCCTGCCGCGCAGCGCCGTATTCAGGCATGGTGCTCGAGGCTGATGCTTGAAACAGCATATTCGATAAATTCATGAAATTCATTAATACAACAGAAGGAACAAGCGCCGTTGCTGTGAAAAAACACTGTCACGCATCGATACCCCTCTGACAACCTTGCCTATAAGGCTTAATCAAGCTGGCAAGATTGCACCCGAGAATAGGTAAATTCGCCACATTTCATTGCAAAAATGAAAATGTTCATTGAAAATAGTTAACACTTATTTGGCAAATTCACTAGAATCAATAACGCATCAAGAAGTTTGTAGCGATGCATGATCAATTCTGAGGGCAAACCCGTCGAAAGGCGGGGACGCAAAGCCACCGGCCTACCGCGCACAAGCGCCACGGCAGCGGGGCTGCCAATGCAGGGCCAGGACCGCCAGCGCGCGGCACCATGCCAGGATGCATTGTCGAGATGTGGCCCTCGCCAACTCGGAGAGTTTCGCCATGAAAAAATTCACCCCCCCGCATCCCCGTCACGGGCGCCTGCTGCTGGGCGCCACGGCCGCCATCCTGCTGGGCGCTTGCGGCCCCGGTCAGGAGACATCGGCGCCGCCCGCCGCCATTGCCACGGCGGCAACTCAATTCACTGTCGAAGTGCCCGTCATCCCCGCCGCCGTCGGTGCGCTGGTGGCGCAGCCGATGTTCCATGCCGCCCCCGCCCTGCTCGATGCGCCTGACGGGCGCGACAGCGCCAACAGCAGCGGCTCGGCCCACTGGCGCCCGCACATGCAGCGGGTGCCCGGCGCCATGACGGACATCAGCACGCGCCGCCTGACGGCGCAAAAGATCGCCGCCGCGCAACAGGCAGCACAGGATATCTCGCCGCTGGCCAGCGACGGATCGGGCCTGGCCGCGCCCATGGCTGGCAGCAGCATGGTGGCAACGTACTCTCCCGCGCAAATCCGCGCCGCCTACGACCTGCCCGCGCTGCCGGCGGCGGGCACGGCGCTGACGCCCAGCCAGGCGGCCCAGTTGGGCGCGGGGCAGACGATCTATATCGTCGACGCCATGCACAACCCGAACGCGGCGGCCGAACTGGCCATCTTCAACCAGAAATTCGGCTTGCCCGGCTGCACCACCAAGGCCATCGCCACGAATGCCACCCTGCCCTTGCCGTCCGCCCCGGCCAGCGGCTGTGAATTTTCTGTTGTCTACAACACGCCATCGAGCACGATGACGGCCACCGCGCCCGCCTACAACTCGGGCTGGGCCATGGAAATCGCGCTCGACGTGCAGTGGGCGCATGCCACGGCGCCGCTGGCGCGCATCGTGCTGATCGAGGCGCCCGACGCGTCCATCAACAGCCTGCTGGGCGCCGTGCGCCTGGCCAATCTGATGGGACCTGGCGTCGTGTCGATGAGCTTTGGCGCCGCCGAAGGCAGCTGGACGGCTTCCGTCGACAGCGCCTTCACGGGCAAGAACATGAGCTACCTGGCCGCCACGGGCGACTCGGGCAGCGGCGTATCCTGGCCGTCCGTGTCACCGAACGTGCTGGCCGTGGGCGGCACCACGCTCAGCTACAGCGGCAGCGGCGTGCGCAGCGAAGCGGCCTGGTCCGGTACGGGCGGCGGCATCAGCGCCTACACGGCACTGCCCACCTACCAGACGGCCAACGTGCCCGGCCTGACCAATCTGCTGCGGCGCAACGTAGCCGATGTGGCCTTCAATGCCGACCCTGCCACCGGCCAATACACGGCCGTGATGGCACAGGGCAGCAGCACCGCCAGCTGGCTCAGTATCGGCGGCACCAGCCTGTCCACGCCACAGTGGGCCGGTCTGGTCGCCATCGCCAACGCCAGCCGCGCGCTGCAAGCGAAGACGGCGCTCGGCTTGCCGCACAGCATACTGTATGGCCAGATCGCCACCGTCCCCGGCACCTTTGCCAGCAGCTTCGCCGACATCACGCGCGGCAGCAACGGCACCTGCGGCGTGTGCACGGCCAGGGTCGGCTATGACCCGCTGGGCGGCCTGGGCACGCCCAACGTGAAAAGCCTGCTGGCCAGCCTGTCGGGCACGCAGATCGCCCCAACCGCCCCCGTGGTGACCGGGGCCAGCATCAGCGGCATGGTCGGCACGTCGCTGTCGTTCACGGTATCGGCCAGCGCCGCCAATGCCCTCAGCTACACCATGCTGGGCGCGCCGGTCGGCATGAGCATCGCCGCCACAGGCGTGGTCAGCTGGACCGCCCCCGTGGCCGGCACGTATGCCGTGACCATGGTGGCCAAGGATACCGTCAGTGGTCTCAGTGGCCAGGGCGTGTACAACATCGTCATCGCGCCGCAACCGGCGCCTGTCGTCGCCGCCGGCGCCGTCACGGGCAAGGTCGGCACGGCGCTGGCCTTCACTGTCAGCGTCACCGCGCCGAACCCCGTCAGCTATACGCTCGCAGGCGCGCCGGCCGGCATGAGCATCAGCAGCGCGGGCCTGGTGAGCTGGGCGACGCCGCTGGCGGGCACCTATGCCGTCACCGTCACGGCCAAGGACAGCAAGACCGGCTTGAGCGGCAAAGGCATCTACACGGTGGCCATCTCCGCCCCGCTGCCGCCCGTGGTCACCGTCGCCGGCGTCAGCGGCAAGCCCGGCGTGGCCCTGTCGTTCACGGCCACGACGGTGGCGCCCAATCCCGTCACCTACAGCCTGTCGGGAGCGCCGTCCGGCATGAGCATCAATGCCGCAGGCGTCGTCAGCTGGGCCAGCCCCGTGCTGGGCAGCTACAGCGTGACCGTCATCGCCAAGGATACGAAAACGCTCTTGACGGGCCAGGCCGTGGCCACGGTGAAAATCGCCGCCACCGGTCCGACGATCAGCGCCGCCGCCATGACGGGCGTGGCGGGCAAGGCCATGAGCGGCAGCATCGTGCTGACGGCGCCAGGTGCGACCTCGCTGCGGATCTCGATCGACGGCGCGCCGCTGGGCATGCAGTTTTCCATGAGCGGCCTGACCATCACGGCCTACTGGCCGCAACCGGTGACCGGCAGCTATACGCTGAAGGTGGTGGCGCTGGACAATAACGGCTTGACGGCACAACTGAACGTGCCTGTCACCATCACGGCAAAGTAAGCCAGCGAGATCCGCCAACTCATGCGCACGCACCTTGCAACGAATCCTGAAACGGAGTATAAATAGTCCATAAACAGAGTCCCAGTAAAGGAATGCCATGAATCTCGCGTATGCCTACCCCAAGAGCCGCTTCGAGCCGGCCGTGCTCGTCGACCTGAATGCCAAGGCCGAGCGCGAGCGATTGTCGCAGGCGGCCCTGAAAGGCTTCTTCAAGCTGGCCACCGCCTGGAAGCTGCGCGACGACGATGCGCGCGAGCTGCTGGGCGGTCTGTCCAGCAGCGCCTGGTACGAGTGGAAAAAGCACCCGGACCGCGTGCTGGAAGTGGACCGCATCACGCGCATTTCGTATTTGCTGGGCATCTACAAGGCCTTGCACATCCTGTACGGCGACAAGCTGGCCGACGACTGGGTGAGCTTGCCCAACAAAAACCCGGTCTTCGGCGGCCGCACGCCCCTGTCGCAGATGCTGGCCGGCGGCTTGCTGGCCATGCAGACGGTGCGCAAGCTGCTCGACGCGCGCCGCGGAGGGCTGTAATCGTGCTGCCGCACCTGGCATGCCTGCCGCCGCTGGCCGCCCTGCGCCAGATCGACACCTGCCGCCTGATTCCCTCGCGCTTCGCCGACATGGAAGACTCCGTGCTGGCGCCCCTGGCCGAAGACGACGATCACCTGCGCGAACTGTTCGAACTCGATAACGCCACCAACGCGCGCCTGGTGGCCGAGTACGGCGGCGCGCCAGGAATTGGCGTGGACGAGCTGGTTTTTGGCGTGCCGAACTTTCGCATCATCAACGCCGCCTACACGTATGCCCGCCCGGAAGGGGCGCGTTTCAACGATGGCGAGCGGGGCGCCTGGTATTGCGCCTTCGACATGAAAACGGCGCTGGCCGAGATCATTTTCCATAAAACCGTGGAATACCAGGAAATCGACTATTTCGACGACAGCGTCAGCTACCAGTCGCTGCTGGCTGATTTTTCCGCCAGCTTCCACGACCTGCGCGGCCAGCAGCGCTATCAGGCTTGCCTGGACCCGGCCAGCTACATCGCCTCGCAGGACCTGGCCGCCATCCTGCTCGACGCCGGCTCCATGGGCGTGATCTTCCCCAGCGTGCGGCACGCCAGCGGCACCAATCTGGCCTGCTTCCGCCCTGCCCTGGTGGGCAATGTTCGCAAAGGCGCCGCCTATCGGTTAACATGGCGGGGTACGCCGACGCCGCGCGTGGAAGCCCTGTAAGGCCAGCCAGCAGCGCGCAACGGCACCCGACTCACCGAACATTGATACTCGCATGCAAACCAATCCTGAAAAAGACACCGAACTGCGCCTCAAAGTGAACAGCGAAACGGCCCGCCTGGCCTGGAGCGAACTGGAAAAGCACTTCGCCCAGGGCAACGTCGTCTGGGTCGCCAATGAACTCGACCTGGTCGAAGTGGCCGTGCGCATCTCGCACGACGACAAGTCCACCATCACGCAATGGATGGTCGATGGCAAAGTGGCCAAGGTGTCGGACCAGCAGGCGCTGGACTGGCAGGCGGCCGATGCGGCCCTGTGGGCCGTCGTCGTCAGCCCGTTCATCCTGGTGCAGCAGGAAAAGCCGACGCAACACTAAAGACTGCGTTCGAGCATCAGGCGCAGCGACGCGCTGCCGTCCAGGCGCGTCACGCTGTCGCTGCGGCCCGCCTCATCCACATACGATTGCCCTTGCAGCGGTAGCTGGCGCAGCACGTTGGCTACTGACAGGCGCATGCGCGTTTTCGCGCCGCGCCAGCCGCGTGCCGACCGGATCGGACGCTGTTTCAGTCGTCCTTCCCGCCACGTCATCAGCCGTGCGCTCGACCGCCCCCGTCAGCAAATAGGCAAAATCGGGCAGCTTGTCCGCCACGCGCAGGGACGCGCCAAGCTGCTGTCGCCATATTGGGGCAGATCGTCGCTGGCGGCCGAAATTTCAACTTTCTGCAGCGGCGCATCCTCGGCGCAGGCAGCGACGGGCAAGAACAGCAAAGACAGAAAAAAGAACGGGGAAGTCGGCCTGGCGCTGCGCATGATGCCTTTTCTACACTGCGAAAATGAAGAGCGCAGTGTAGAGGATTTGACAATGCGCAGCCAGCGCCTTGTCAGCGCATGCTTACTGGCTTTCGATGCTCGTGTTGCCAGCCGCCACAGGCAGTCGCAGGCCCGTATCGACCACACTCAGGCGCAAGCCCGGCAAGACATTGCTGTTCACCGATGCCGTCGTCAGCACCACTGGCGTGCTGCCGCCCTGCCGCGGTTGACTACCCTCCAGCGCCACCTGCACCGCGTCTTCCTTGCTGGTCACGGTTTCGCCTTTCGCCACCACTTCGGCCTGCACCATATTGCCCTGCGATGGCGCTACATTGACCGCCGCGATCACACTGGCCACCGCGCCTTGCCGCGCTTCGGTCGGCTTGATGGTCAGCACACCCGGCGTGTAGGTCAACGCATAGTTGCTCGACGTCTGGCCGGCCGCCGACACCAGATAGCTGCCCGATGGCGTAGCGATGCTGGCCGGTGTGCTGAACACCAGATTGCCGCTGACCTCGTTCGCCAGCGTGTCGTTGCCCAGCAAGCCCGTGTAGCTGGCCGTGAAGGCCGGATTGACAAAGCCCTGGTCTTTCTCGGCATTGCCCACCTTCACCCCCAGGGCCGCCTGCGTGATGCTGGCCGTGGTGGTCGCCGTGGCGTTGACCGTGTAATTGCCGGCGTCCGTACCGCTGAGCGCAATGCCGTTCACCGTCACCGTTTTGTTGGCGCCGGCGTTCTTGTCGGCAAAGCTGGCGCCGCTGTTGCTGATGGTCAGCACGTCGCCGGCGATACGGTTGTCCGACAGGGTCACGCTGGCGTTGGTGCTGGTGTCATACACGCGCGGCACTGCGCCCGTGGCACGCACCATCAGGCTGGCCGGCGTAATGCTGGCCGTCAAGCCGGTCGGGTTGCTGACCGTGTAGTTGCTGGCCAGGCCGGTACTGGTATCGACCAGGGTCGTGCCCGTCACCGTCACCGCCTTGGCGGTGGCCGCGTTCTTGTCGCTGAACACGGCAGTTTGACCCGCAATGCCCAGCGTTTCGCTACCCACCAGGCCGCTCAACACACCGCCGGACAGGCTGGCTTGTGCATTGCCGTCGTAGACTTTATTACCGGCCAGTTGGCCGGTCACCGTCAATGCCTTGGCCGTGATGCTGGCCGTCAAGCCGGTCGGGTTGCTGACCGTGTAGTTGCTGGCCAGGCCACTGGCCGTATCGACCAGCGTTGTACCCGTCACCGTCACCGCCTTGGCGGTGGCCGCGTTCTTGTCACTGAACACGGCAGTTTGACCCGCAATGCCCAGGGTTTCGCTACCCACCAGGCCGCTCAACACACCGCCGGACAGGCTGGCTTGTGCATTGCCGTCGTAGACTTTATTACCGGCCAGTTGGCCGGTCACCGTCAATGCCTTGGCCGTGATGCTGGCCGTCAAGCCGGTCGGGTTGCTGACCGTGTAGTTGCTGGCCAGGCCGGTACTGGTATCGACCAGGGTCGTGCCCTTCACCGTCACGGTTTTGCCATTGGCCGCGTTCTTGTCGCTGAACACCGCCGTCTGGCCGCCAAGGCCCAGGGTTTCGCTACCCACCAGGCCGCTCAACACACCGCCGGACAGGCTGGCTTGCGCATTGCCGTCATAGACTTTATTGCCGGCCAGCTGGCCGCTTACTGTCAAGGCCTTGGCTGTGATGCTGGCCGTTAAGCCCGTCGGATTGCCGACCGTATAGTTGCTGGCCAGACCGCTGGCCGTATCGACCAGCGTTGTACCCGTCACCGTCACCGCCTTGGCGGTGGCCGCGTTCTTGTCGCTGAACACGGCAGTTTGACCCGCAATGCCCAGGGTTTCGCTGCCCACCAGGCCGTTCAAGGTACCGCCGGACAGGTTGGCTTGCACATTGCCGTCATAGACCTTATTGCCGGCCAGTTGGCCGCTTA
The DNA here is from genome assembly GCF_019443505.1 of Janthinobacterium sp. PAMC25594. NCBI lineage: Bacteria > Pseudomonadati > Pseudomonadota > Betaproteobacteria > Burkholderiales > Oxalobacteraceae > Janthinobacterium > Janthinobacterium sp. PAMC25594. Next base: position 56,903 of record NZ_CP080377.1, on the reverse strand, counting down.
CTGTCAAGGCCTTGGCCGTGATGCTGGCTGTCAGGCCGGTCGGGTTGCTGACCGTATAGTTGCTGGCCAGGCCGGTACTGGTATCGACCAGGGTCGTGCCCGTCACCGTCACGGTTTTGCCATTGGCCGCGTTCTTGTCGGCAAAGCTTGCCGTCTGGCCGGCCAGTCCCAGGCTTTCGCCCGCTACTAGGCCCGCCAGCACGCCGCTGGACAATTGCGCCGTCGTATTGCCGTCGTAGACTTTATTGCCGGCCTGCTGGCCCGTCACCGTCAGGGCCTTGGCCGTGATGCTGGCCGTCAAGCCCGTCGGATTGCCGACCGTATAGTTGCTAGCCAGGCCACTGGCCGTATCGACCAGCGTTGTACCCGTCACCGTCACCGCCTTGGCGGTGGCCGCGTTCTTGTCGCTGAACACGGCAGTTTGACCCGCAATGCCCAGGGTTTCGCTACCCACCAGGCCGCTCAAGGTACCGCCGGACAGGCTGGCTTGTGCATTGCCGTCGTAGACTTTATTGCCGGCCAGCTGGCCCGTCACCGTCAGGGCCTTGGCCGTGATGTCGGCCGTGGCGGTGGCCGTGGTGCTGTCGAGCGTGTAGTTGCCCGCGTCCACGCCACCGAGCACGATACCGCTGATATTGACGGTCTTGCCGGCCGCCGCGTTTTTGTCGCTGAAGGCGCCGCTGGCCGATGCATTCAAGCTGTCGCCCGTGACCAGCCCGCCGAATGTCGCACTGCCGGTATCGAGCGCCGCAACGGTGCCGCCATCGTAGACCTTGTTGTCTGCGGCAATCCCACCGACCGTCAGCTGTTTCTGCGCGATATCGGCTTTCACGCCGGTCGCATTGCTGACCGTGTAATTGCTGGCCAGGCCAGCCGTGGCGCCCGATCCCGCATTGCCCAGTGTGGCGCCGCTGACCGTCACGTCCTTGCCGAGGCCCGCGTTCTTGTCGCTGAATGCACCGCTCTGGCCCGACAAGGTCAAGGTTTCTGTGCCCACCAGGCCATTCAACACGCCACCGGTCAAGCTTGCCTTGTCGCTGCCATCATAGGTCTTGTTGCCAGCCGTCACGCCACTTACCGTCAACGATTTTTGGCTGATGCTGGCTTTCAGGCCAGCGCTGCTGGCGACGATATAGTTACTGGCCAGTCCGCCATTGGCGCCATCGCTCAGCGTACCGCCGGTGATGCTCACATCCTTGCCGCTGCCTGCATTCTGGTCGGCAAACTTGCCGGCAAGACTGCCCAAGCCGACCGTTTCATCCTTGACAAAACCAGACAGGGTGCCGCCCGTAAAACTGGCGCCGGCCGTGCCATCATAGGTTTTGTCGAGTGCTGTTACGTTACCGACCACCAGTGCTTTCTGCGCAATGTCGGCCTTCATGTCCATCGGCACGCTGACGGAATAATTGCTGGCCAATCCGGTACCGTTGGTCAACTCCAGGCTTTGCACACGCACGTCTTTGCCCAAGCCGGCGTTCTTGTCGGTAAATACGCCGGTCTTGCCGGTGATGGCGATGGTTTCGTCATTCACCAGGCCCTGTAAGGTACCGCCCGACAAGACTGCATCGACCGTTCCATCGTACACCTTGCCGCTGGCGCTCATGCCGCTGATCGTCAGCGCTTTTTGTATGATGTTGCCCGTCACGTTGCCCGGATTGCTGACCGTGTAATTGCTGGCCAGGCCGGTGCCGTCGGCAATGCCCACGCCACTGACCGTCACGGTCTTGCCGTTGCCGGCGTTCTTGTCGGCAAACACCCCCGTGCCACCGCTGACCAGCAGCGTTTCACCGCTGACCAGGCCACTCAAGGCGCCGCCGCTCAAGGTGGCCGCGGTGGTGCCATCGTAGACGCGCGTACCGGCCGTCATGCCCGTCACCGTCAACGCCTTCGGCGTGATATTGGCCGTAAAGGTCGGATTGGTCACCGTGTAATTGCTGGCCAGGCCGCCGTTGTTGCCGTTGACCAGCGTGGTGCCGCTCGAGGTCACGGTCTTGCCGCTGCCCACGTCCTTGTCGCTGAACCTGGCCACCAGTCCCGTCGCTCCCAGCGTTTCCGCGCCGACGGTGCCGCTGATCGCACCGCCCGAGACGCTGGCCTTGGTGCTGCCGTCATAGACCTTGTTGACCGCTGTCATGCCGGTGATCGTCACAGCCTTCGGCGTAATCGCGCCACTGCCGCTGCCGGTGGTGCTGCTCAGGTTGTAGTTGGCCGCGTCCGTGCCACCCAGGGCGATGCCGGTCACCGCCACCGTCTTGGCGACGCCGGCATTCTTGTCGGCAAACGCGGCGTTGGTGGCGCTCAGCGACAGACTGTCGCCGCCGACCATGCCATTGAAGGTTGCGCCGGTGGCGCTGACGGTGGCCTTGGTATTGGCGTCGTAGACCTTGCTGTCGGCGACGATATTGCTGACGGTGCTGATGGTGGCCTTGGTGATATTGGCCGTCAACCCGGTCGCATCGGTGACCGTGTAGTTGGACGCCAGGCCGCCATTGGCGCCGCCCGTCAAGGCCGCGCCGCTGACGGTCACCGCTTTCGCGGTGCCGACATTCTTGTCGGCAAACAGGCCTGTCATGCTGGTCAGCGTCAGGGTTTCCTTGCCGACCAGGCCGTCCAGGCTGCCGCCGCTGATGGCTGCCACCGTGCTGCCGTCGTAGACCCGGTTAGCGGCTGTTGCACCGATCACCGTCAATGCCTTCCGGGCGATGCTGGCGGTGGCCGTGGCGCTGGTATTGGTGAAGTTATAGTTGGCCAGGTCGTTGCCCGTCAGTGTGATGCCGGAGATATTGACCGTCTTGCCGGTGCCCGCATTCTGGTCGCTGAAGGCGCCGCTGGCGCTGGAAAAGGCCAGATCGTCGCCAACCACCATGCCGGTAATGACGGCCTTGCCGCCAATCACGGCGGCAGTGCTGCCATCGTAGGTCTTGTCGCTGGCGCTCAAGCCGCTGACGCTGGAAATGCTTGCCTTGGTGACGTTGCCGGTCACACTGGTCGGATTGCTGACCGTGTAATTGCTGGCCAGGCCGCCGGTATTGTCGGCCAGCGTGGCACCGGTGACGGTGACAGCCTTGCCGCTGCCGGCAGTCTTGGTGGCATAGGCGCCGCTCAAGCCGGACAGCGTCAATGTTTCGCCGCTGACCAGACCATCGAGCACGCCGCCCGCCAGGGTCGCGGCAGTGGTGCCATCATAGACGCGGGTTACCGCGCTGGCACCGGTGACCGTCAGCGCCTTCGGCGTGATATTGCCGGTCGCATCAGTGGCGTTGCTGACCGTATAGTTGCTGGCCAGGCCAGTGCCGTCGCCGAGGGAGGCGCCGGTCAACGTCACGGCCTTGCCGTTGCCCGCGTTCTGGTCATTGAATGCGCCGCTCTGGCCGGACAGGCTCAGGGTTTCGCCGATCACCAGGCCATTCAGGGTACCGCCCGAAATGGTGGCCTTGGTGTCGCCGTCGTAGACCTTGCTGGCAACGGTCACGCCGCTGACCGTCAGCGCCTTTTGCGTGATGTTGGCGCTCAAGCCAGTGACCGCACCGACCGAATAATTGCTGGCCAGACCGCCGTTGCCGCCGTCGCTCAAACTGCCGCCGGTGACCGTCACGGCCTTGTTGGTGCCGGCATTCTTGTCGCCGAAGGTACCCGACAGCGTGCCCAGGGTGAGCGTTTCCTTACCGACCAGGCCGATCAGGGTACCGCCGGCAATCACCGCTGCTGTAGTGCCGTCGTATTCCTTGTTGCCGGCCGTCGCGCCGGTCATCGTCAAGGCCTTCGGCGTGATATTGGCCGTCACGGAGGTATTGGCGAGCGTGTAGTTGGACGCCAGGCCGCCACCGCCGCCATTGCCCAGCAAGGTGCTGACGGTGACCGTCTTGCCATTGCCGGCGTTCTGGTCGGCAAACGCGGCCGTCGGACCTGCGGTCAGCGTTTCGCCGCTAACCAGGCCGGTGATGCTGCCCTTGTTGATGGCGGCCGTCGCGTTGCCATCGTACTCTTTGTTGTCCACCGCCAGGTTAGTCCAGGTCAGCGTCTTGGCCGTGATGGTGCCGGTAACGTTGGTCGGCGCGGTCACCGTATAGTTGCTGGCCAGGCCGCTGCCATCGGACAGCGTGCCCAACGTTAACGTCACCGCTTGGGTGCCGGCGTTCTTGCCGTCGAATACGCCGCCCGTGGCGCCCAGGCTCAGCGTTTCGCTGCCGATCAGGCCATTCAAGGTGCCGCCGGTCAGGGTGGCGGTGGTGCCACCGTCATATTGCCGGGTGGTGGCGGCCAGGCCCGACAAGGTCAGCGCTTTCGGCGTGATGGTGCCGGTCAGCCCGTTCGCCGTAACGATATAGTTGCCGCCGGCGCTGCCGGTGGAGATCGCCGTGACGGCCTTGCCGGTACCTGCGTCCTTCGTGTCGAAGGCGCCCGTGTTGAACGTGAGGTTGCCGCTGTCCTGCAACAGCACGCCGGACAGCGAGCCGCCGGACAGCGTGGCGGCCGTGGTGCCGTCATAGTCGCGGCTGACCACCGTCGCGCCGCTCAGGGTCGCGGCGCGCTTGTCGATGGTCAGGGTGGTGGGGTTGGAACTGATGGCGTAACCATGCTGGCCTGAATACAGGCCGCCGGCCGTGATGGCGTAGGTGCCGGCATTGACGGCGCTGCCCGCCGCGCCGTAATTCAGGGTACCGGACAGCGAGACGTTCGGGTTTGAATACGTGTAGCCCGGCGCCGCCCAGCTATTGGTGCCGTCATAGGTCTTGCTGGCGTTCGAGGCAAACGTCACCTGCAACGGCGTCATGAAGGCGCGCAGCAAGGGATAGGTATTCGTGTCGTAGACGATCCACGCGCCGGACAGGTCCCATGACGCGCCGCTGTAGGTGGCCAGCAATTTCATTTGCGCGGTGCTCAAGCCGGTGCCGGTCGCGCTCGTCGCGATGCCACTGGTGGTGGCATCCCAGAAATTGCTGCTGCCCGAGCCGAAGTTATAGCCCAGCAAACCACCGGTATTGGTGCTGCCGGTCACCTGGCCAGTAGAATAATTATTGATCACCGAGCCAACATTGCTGCCGAGCAGGCCACCCACGCCATCGACGCCGGTGACCGCTCCGGACGCATAGTTATTGTTGATAGTGCCCGTACTATTGCCGACCAGGCCGCCGACAAAGTTGTTGCCCGTCACGTTGACCGTGCTGAAGTTGCCGCTGACCGTGCCTCCCTGATTGGCGCCCACCAGGGCGCCCGTGTAATCCCTGCCCGTAATGCTGCCCCCTTCCAGGCCGACATTGCGCACGGATGCCCCGTTGGAAATATAGCCGAACAGGCCGGAAAAGTCGGTGCTCGGGCGATTCACCACCAGGCCCGAAATGGTATGGCCGGCGCCGTCGAGGCTGCCGCTGAACGGGCTGCTTGCTCCCGTGCCGACCGGAACGAAGGTCGCGCCGTTCCACACATCGCCGGCGGTACCGGTACCGGCGGCATTGATATCCTGCTTCAGCGTGTAGTTGCCAGCCAGGTTCATTGCCATCAATTGCAACTGGTGCGACGAGTAGATATTGCTGCTGTACTCGGCCGCCAGCATCGGCCCGGTGGCGCCTGTCGCGTTGCCTGCGCCGTTGAGCGAGCCGTCGGTATTGACCATGACCCAGTTATTGCCCGTTGCACCGGTCGTGGTCGTGAAAGTAAAGGCGCTGAAATTCGATGCTGTTTGCATTTGCGTCGATGTCAGGCCAGTGAGCGAGGGAGTGCTGGGGCCGCCGTTATTGCCGACACCTGCTATGCCAGAGTTCACGGTCGTGTTGTAATACCCGCCAGTGATCACGGGACTGGTGCCGGCAGCGATACTGCCGAGTACGCCGCCCAGGACTCCGGAACCGCCTGGAAGCAGGCTCACCGCGCCAGACGAATACACATTCACGATCGAGCCCGCACTGGTGTTGGTGCCAACCACGCCGCCCACGGCCGTGACGCCCGTTACCGTGCCGGTCGCGTAACTGTTTTTGATAATGCCTGAGTTTCCTCCAACCAAGCCACCGATGCCGGTGGCGACCAGGCCAACGCTGCTCACCGCGCCGGTCGAATAGCTATTGATGATCTGGCTGGATGCGACATTGGAGCCGACCAGACCGCCGGTCAGGCTTTTGCCCGTCACGGTGCCGGTATTGAAACTGTTGGTGATGACGCCGGTAGCGCGATTATAGGATGTTAGCCCCCCTGTATTGCTGGTTCCTGACACATTGCCGCTATTAAAACTATTGCTGATAATACCCAGATTGTTACCAGTCAGGCCGCCCGCAGTGTACGCGCCCACCACATCACCAGCATTATAGCTGTTGGTAATGCTGCTGGTTTTGGTGGTATTGCCAACCAGCCCCCCCAGCCAGAAGTCATAGTTCCCCACGACGCTGACCTTGCTGCTGTTGTAGCTGTCACTGATTGTGCCACTGTTGAGTCCGACGAGGCCGGCGCCGATGGCGCCGGTCGTGACCGTCACCGAACCACCGCTGACATACGCATTGCTGATGGTGCCACTGTTGATACCGGCCAGTCCGGCAATATTGCCTTGTGCTGCGACGATATTGGCGCTGATGACAGGCGCGACCAGCCCGATATTGCGCAGGCTGCCGCTATTGGAGCCGAACAGGCCCGCCAGGCCCGCCGAGGCGGTGGTGGAACTGGTCAAGCCGGTCACGACATGGCCCAAGCCGTCGAACTGACCGGTGAATGGCGTGGCGGTGGTGCCGATCGGCGTGAAGCCGTTGGCGCCCCAAACCGCCGTGCTCGACGTGCCGCTGGCGTCGATATTTGCACCCAGCACGAAGTAGCCGCTCAGCGCATTTTTCAGGCCCTGCAAATCGGTGCCGCTGGTGCTGGTGGCCGCGCCCAGGCTGTTGATCACCGTATAGGTCGTCGCCGTCACCGTATCGCTGCCCAGCTTGGTGCTGAAGTTCAGCCCCGACGGCAGGTCGATCTCGGCCTTGACGTTGTACTTGCTCGTGTTACCGGACGCCACGTTAGCCTGGCCATATTCCAGCGCCAGGCTGGCCGTGCCGGAGCCGCGCAGCGGCTGGTTGATGTTGATATTGTTTTGCGCCGTCAACTTCAGCTGGTTGGCCGACCACGAAATCGTGTCGTTGACGTTGATGTCGCCCAGCACGCCGCTGCCGCCCGAGATGCTCTGAATCTGGACACTGCTGCTCTTGAGCGCATTCGTAAAAAACGCGCCGGTCTGGTCGCCGCCGGTCGCCGCGATGGTGTAGTCGCTCGGGTCAATCAGCCAGGTGCCGGTCAGGCCGTGGCTGGATGCCGTCGTGACCTTCAGCGCGTCATCGAGTTTCACGTGCGCGGCCGAAGTATCGATAAAGCCGCCCTTGCCGCTGACGGGCGCGCTGGCGTCCAGCGTGCCGCCCGCGTTCACCGTGCCGGTCTGCATGTCTCCCAGCAATTTGATCGTGCCGCCGCGCGTGGCTATCGTCTGCGCCTCGATCACGCCCGTGTTGTTGACGACGGTTCTCAGCAAGTCGCCGGCCGCCTGCGCCGTCAAGACCACGCTGCCGCCATCGGCCCGGATCATGCCGCCATTGTTGACCAAAGCACCCACGGCGCCCGCGTTGACGGCGACATTGAGCAAGCCGTCGCCCGCCACGTCCAGCGTGATGGCGCGGCCCGCCGCCAGCGCCACCGAGCCCAGGCGTGCCTGGATCGTGCCTTCGTTCGACACGTTGGCGCCCAGCAAGGCCACATAGCCGCCCGGCGCGCTGATCGAGCCCTGGTTCAGGACTTTACCCGTGCCATTGCCGCTAAATTGGTACTTGCCGGCCATGAAGTCGCTATTCGAAATATCCAAGGTCGAAGCCACCAGGCCGGCCGTATTGACCGATGCGCCCTGGCCGAACAGCACGCCGTTCGGATTGACAATAAACACCTTGCCATTGGCCGACAAGTTGCCGAGGATGGTCGTGCCATCGCTGCCCAGCACGCGGTTCAGCGCCACCGCATTGCTGTTGGGCTGCTGAAACTGCACCGACTCGCCCTTGCCGACATTGAAACTGGCCCAGTTGATGACGGCGTTCTGGCTGCCCTGCCTGATCACCGTGGCACCGGGCGCGCCGTTGATCGTCGCCTGCCCCGCCACCACCGTGCCGCCCGCCGGCCCGGCCAGCGCCAGACTGCCGTAGCCCATCATCAGCGCCGCCGCCATGCTGGTCAAGGCGAAATGCGCGCCGCCCCCGCTGCATCCTGGCATCGAGCGCTTGCCGGCGGATTTGACGTTTTCGGACACGGCGGCGTAGGCACCGGTGGCCTGGTTCCAGATGGAGCGGTAGATGCGGTTCATGGCGGTGTCCTGATTTTTGAGCTTGTATTAATTAGAAGTACTTGACGGCTTGCAGCCAGAAGCGGCCGGCGGAGTCCGGTGCGGACGTCGCCTTGGCATTGCCCAGCTTGTGCGCGTAATACGCTTTCAGGACGAGCGCATTGGCGCCCGTCCACGTCACGCCCACGCCGGCGCCGCTCAGGGTGCGGCGGTTCTCGCCGGCGCTCCACGCGTCGCGGTTCAGCTTGACGCTGCCCGTGTCGGCAAAGGCCAGCACTTGCAGCTGACCAGCCACGGCAGTGAACGCCGGCAAGTTGTGCCGCAATTCCACATTCAGCACGTAACCCTGGTCGCCATACGCCTCGCCGCCCGGATAGGCGCGCACGCCGCCCACGCCGCCGATGCCCATCTTTTCCGAGACATCGAGGTTTTTCGACGCGGCCTGGCCGCTGAGGCTGCCGAACAAGCTCGTCTCGCCGCCCAGGCTTTGCACGCGCGCCGCGTTGAAGGCGAGCTTGTTGAAGTGGCCGTTGCTCTTCACCGTCAGCTGGTCGAGCCGCAAGGCGAGCGGCGTCTCGATTGCGATCTTGCCCGTGGTGTAAGTGATGGAATACGTGCTCACGCCACCGCCACCCCAGCCATCCTTGGCGTCGCCGTTCAGGTTCAGCATCCACACGCTGGCCGTCTTGTCGTTGACCGTACCCGTCGATTCCGTGCGGTCCTGGAACGTCTTGTCGTCGTAGCTGACCTGCGCATACAGGTTGCTGCCGCGCGAGCGGATCAGCGGATAACTGCCATACGCGCTGGCGATCTTCGCCGTGCCCTTGGCGTCGAGCACGGCAAATTCCTTGCCCAGCTTGTAATCCATATACGTGTAAGCGCCGCCCAGGCGCAGCAACCCGGCCTGGCCCTGGTACGCCAGACGGCCATAGTTCAAGCCGTCGGCCGAGGTAAACGCGCGCACGCTGGCCACGTCGCCGATGCCGGCCAGTTCATTGATGTTCAAGGTGGCGCCGATGCGGTTGCGGCCCGTGTAGCGGTTGCCCTGGTTATCGACGTCGATGCTGCCGTTGAAACGCGATCCCGGCTGCACCTCGACGATGAGGTCGGACGCGCCCAGGGATGCGCCCGGCGCCAGGGTCGAGCTGACCTGCACGCCAGGTAAATCCGACAGCAGCAGCAAGCGCCGCTCCAGCGGCGGCGTGGAAATCACTTGCCCGTCGAGACCGGCCAATATCGTGCCCGCCAGGCCGTCGGACAGATTGCTCTGGTTGCGCAGCTGCACCTGGCCATACCGGCCCGGCAGCACATCGATAACGACGACGCCATCGTGGATATCTTGCGCGGGCAGATACGCCTGCGCGAGGAAATAGCCGCGGTTCTGGTAATAGCTGGCAATCTTGCTGGCCATGGCGCGCAGCTCGCCCAGGGTCAGCTCGCTGCCGGGCACGAAACCCGTGGCCGCGAGCAGTTCGCTCTCGGCAAAGACGGGCGGCGCCGTCACCTGCAGGCGCCGCACCGTGATGCGCGTGGTATCGCCCACCGTGGTGGCCGGCACATTGCCCTGCTGCACGCGGATGGCCGGCGGCGCCTTCGGCAACTGGGGCGCGACAGGAATCTGCTGCAGCTGGCTGCCGGCGCTGGGGGGATCGACGGCGTACGCGTTCTGGATCAACAGCAGCAGAGTCAGGGGCAGGAGTTTGGCGCGCAAAAGATCCTCTCGATCACATCATCAGCGGTGGGCGGCAAAGTTGCCAAATATTAATTTAATAGTTCCTACACTGTAACAGTTCCGTTCTACAACTTGACCATCTTTATTTTTTATATTAAGAAAGTGCTCATCGATTCGCTTTCCTGGCGAGTTTGGCGCGCCAAATGCACAAACGGCGCGTCGATCAGGCAGTTTCTGGTCGATTTGACGGTAAGCGCTACGTTCTGAATCGATGATTTCCCGCAGCAGTGACGGCGCCACGCGCCATCGCTCGCCGTCGCACGGCAGGGAGCAGGGAGCAAGTTTGGGGATGGTGCCGACGCGTTCGCCAGGTACTCGTCGGTGAAGGCGACGGTATCGTCGGGTTTGAATTCAGGCAGGTCCGGCGCAAGCGTGCCGCTGCGGTGATCGAAGCAAATACGTCAAGCCATGATTTGACACGACCAATTAATCTCCCGCACTGACACCATCGTCAGTGCGGGAGCTGGAGCACGCGCGTCCAACGTCCTCTCAATGCCCTCCCCCCAGATACGCGGCGATCACCTTCGGATCGGTCTTCAGGCTCTCGGCCGGGCCGTGCACGGAGATGCTGCCGTTTTCCAGCACGTAGCCGTAATCGGCCACGTTCAGGGCGGCGGCGGCGAATTGCTCCACCAGCAGCATGGTCACGCCTTCGCCTTTCAGGCGCGTGATGATGCGGAACACTTCCTCCACCAGGATCGGCGCCAGGCCCATCGACGGTTCGTCGAGCAGGATCACTTCCGGGTTCAGCATGACGGCGCGGGCCATGGCCAGCATCTGCTGTTCGCCGCCCGACAAGGTGCCGGCCAGCTGGTCGCGCCGCTCCTTCAGGCGGGGGAACAGCTCCAGGGCCTTGTCCAGGTCGCCCTTGATGTCGCCTTTCGGGCGCGCGCGCGTAAAGCGGGGAAAGGCGCCCAGCAGCAGGTTGTCCGTCACCGACATCGAGGCGAACACGCGCCGCCCTTCCGGCGAGTGGGCCAGGCCCGCGCGCGCGATGCGGTGCGAATCGAGCCCCGTGACATCCTTGCCGCCCAGGGTGACGCTGCCCGATTTGGGTTTCAACATGCCGGAAATGGCGCGCATGGTGGTGGTCTTGCCGGCGCCGTTCGAGCCGATCAGGGTCACCAGCTTGCCCTTCGGGACTTCCAGCGAAATGCCGTGCAGGACTTCGACTTTGCCGTAGGCGGCGTGCAGATTGGAGATAGTCAGCATGATGGTTCCTCTCAGTGCGCCGCAGGGCTCAGGGTGTCGGCGCTGCCGCCCAGGTAGGCTTCGATCACTTTCGGATCGCTCTGGACAAGCGCGGGTGCGCCTTCGGCGATCTTCTGGCCGAAGTCCAGCACCGTCACCACGTCCGACAGGGCCATCACCACGTCCATGTGGTGCTCGATCAGGATGATGGTGATGCCGTGGTCGCGGATCTTGCGGATGATGGCCATCAGCTCCTTGATGTCGGGCGCCGTCAGGCCCGCCGCCGGTTCGTCGAGCAGCAGCAGGCGCGGGTTGAGGCCCAGCGCGCGGCCGATTTCCAGCAGCCGCTGCTTGCCGTACGGCAGATTGCGCGCCTCTTCGTTGGCCAGGTCCGCCAGGCCGACGAATTCGAGGATGCTGGCGGCCCGCTCGCGCGCGGCCTTCTCTTCGCGCTTGTAGCGCGGCGTGTGCAGCATCACGTCCAGCACGTTCGACTTGAAGGTATTGTGCAAGCCCACCAGCACGTTTTCGGTGGCCGTCATCTCGCCGAACAGCTGCACGTTCTGGAAGGTGCGCGCCACGCCGCCCAGGGCGATTTCGGACGGCGTGCGGCCGGAAATGACGGCGCCCGCAAATTCGACCTTGCCCGCCGTCGGCTTGTAGATGCCCGTCAGCACGTTCATCATCGTGCTCTTGCCCGAGCCGTTCGGCCCGATCAAGCCGTGCACGGAGCCTTGCGTGACGTTCAAGTCCACCTGGTTCAGCGCTTTCAGGCCGCCGAACTGCATCAGGGCCTGGTCCACGCGCAGCAGCGTTTCGCCGCGCTGGCCGCCCTGGGCGTGGTCAAAAGGCGCCACGCCGTGCGAAGCGACGGCCTGCACATGGCGCCGGCCCTTGCCCACAAAACTCATCAGGAAGCCGACGATGCCGTCCTGCAGGTAATAGACGACAAATAAGGTCATCAGGCCGAAGATGGTCAGGCGCCAGTCGATCATATTGTCCAGTTTATAGGAATACGCGGCCAGGCCGATGGTGGCGACCAGCGGCACGAGCACGCCGCGCACGGTGGAGCGCTTCTTGGCCAGCATGAAGGCCGAGCCGATCACGCCCAGCACGGCGGCGGCGACAGCGATCTTGCGGAACAACTCGATGTCCGCCAGCAAACTGGGCAGCATGACGACGATCAGGGCGCCGATCAAGGCGCCCGAGCGCGTCTTGCGCCCGCCCATGATGACGGCCAGCAGGAACAGGATCGTCAGCTCGAAGTTGTAGGTATTGGGCGAGATATATTCTTCCGAATACGCATACAGGCTGCCGGCCAGGCCCGCGAAGCCGGCGCTGATGACAAACGCATACACTTTATAGCGATACACGGACACGCCCATGCAATCCGAGGCGATGGGGCTGTCCCGCAATGCTTCAAACGCCCGCCCCAGGTTCGACTTCAGGATGCGGTGCACCACCACCAGCGAGATCACCATCAGCGCGGCGACCATGTAGTAGTACTCCACCTCGCTCAATCTGTGGCCGAACAGGACGGGCTTGTGGATCTTGATGCCCATCGGGCCTTCCGTCAGGAAGCTCATTTCATTGATCAGGATTTGTATGATGGTGCCGAAGGCGAGCGTGACCATGGCCAGGTACGGTCCCGTCACGCGCAGGGCCGGCAAGGCCAGGATGGCGCCAAACAGGGCCGCGCCGACGATGCTGGCGGGAATGGCCAGCCAGAACGACAGGCCCAGCTTGAACACCAGCACGCCCGTGGCATACGAGCCGATGCCGAACAGGCCCGCGTGGCCCAGCGACACCTGCCCCGTGTAGCCGACGACGATGTCGAGGCCGAACAGCAGGATGGCGTAGATCAGGATGGTTTCGGCCAGGTGGATGTAGTAGGGATTCGGGATAAGGATGGGGAACAGCACGAGCGCGGCCAGGCCCGCCGCGCTCAGCGCCAGCATGGTGAATTTCTTGTTCATGTGATCCTCAGACTTTCTTGATCGCGGCTTTGCCGAACAGGCCGGACGGCTTGACGGCCAGCACCAGCAGCAACAGCAGCAGGCCTGGCACTTCCTTGTAGCCGGTGGAAATGTAATAGCCGGTGGTGGTCTCGGCGATGCCCAGGATCAGGCCGCCGACGACGGCGCCCATGCCCGAGGTCAACCCGCCGATGATGGCCACCGCGAACGCTTTCAGGCCCAGGGACGCACCCATGGTGGCGCCGGTCAGGGTCAGGGGCGCCACCAGCACGCCCGCGAAGGCGGCCGTGGCCGACGACAGCGCATACGAAAAGGTGATCACCATGCCCGTGTTGATGCCCATCAGGCCGGCCGCGTCGCGGTCATTGGCCGTCGCCACCACGGCCTTGCCGTAAATCGACTTGCGGTTGAACAGCTCGACGGCCAGCATGATGGCCAGCGCGCCGACGATGACGGCCACCTGCATCGGCTGCACGTTCGCGCCCAGTACCTTGAATGGCGCGGCCGAGAGCGGCGACGGGAAGGTCAGGTCGTCCTTGCCCCAGATATTTTCCGCCACGTTCTTGAAAATGATGGCCAGCGCGATGGTCGACATGATCCAGCCGAATTCGGACTTGATCTTGATGGCAGGCCGCACGCCTATCCATTCGACGAACACGCCCTGCAAGGCGCCGAAGGCGATGACGATGGGGATCATCAGGAGATAGCTCATGTAAGGGCCGCCGTGGATGGTGCCCACCAGCGAAAGGCCCACCAGCGCCCCCAGCATCAGGGACTCGCCCTGGCCGAAATTGAGGGTGCCGGAAGTGGCGAAGGTCAGCTGGTAGCCGAAGGCGATAACGGCATAGATCATGCCCAGCGCGATGCCGCTGAAGACAAGCTGCAGGAAGATTTCCATGGTATTCCCCGGAAGACGAAAGATGAAAAAATGGCCAGTCCTGATTCCTCAAGGCTGGCCATTGCGCGGCGAATGTCCGCAGCGATTACTTGGCGAGGACGACCTTGCCGTCCTTGACTTCGCCAAACACGGTCACTTCGGCCGTGATGGCTTCATGGTTGGTCTTGCTGAACGGTTTGTTGTAGGTCGTCACGGCGCCTTCCACCTTGTCCGTCAGGTTTTCCAGCGCGGCGCGCACTTTCGGGCCATCGGTGCCGCCCGCCTGCTTGAAGGCCGCGGCCAGCAGGTAGATGGAATCGTAGCCTTGCGCAGCCGAGACGGCCGACGGCATGCGTCCGCCTGACGGCTTGTAGGCAGCCACGTAGGCGTCGATGAAGGCCTTGCGCTTCGGCGTACTGGCATCCTGGATGAAGGTTTGCGGCATGCGCGTGCCATTGCCGTTCTTGCCGGCGTTGTCGATGAAGTTACCCATGGCCAGGGTCCAGCTGCCGATCAGCGGCACTTTCCAGCCCAGTTTTTCCATGCCGTTGGCGATCTGCGCCAGTTCCGGGCCGATGCCGTAGGTCAGCACCACTTCCGCGCCAGCCTGCTTGGCTTTCAGCAGCTGGGCCGTCATGTCGACGTCCTTGATATTGTATTTTTCAATGGCGACGGGCTTGACGCCTTTCTTTTCCAGCGCCTTTTCCAGGTCTTCGCGGCCCAGCTGGCCATAGTTGGTCGAGTCGGCGAGGATCGCCACTTTCTTGAACTTGCGGTTCTCGATCGCCTCGTGCACGATCATGCCGGACTGGATGGTGTCATTGGCCGCATTGCGGAAGATGTAGTTTTCCGGCTGGTCGGCGAACTGCTTGGTGACGATGGAGCCGGTCGCCACATTGTTCATGACGGGAATCTTGGCTTCCTGGTAGAAGCGCTGCGAAGCCAGGGCCACGCCCGTGTTGATATAGCCGACGGTGGCGGCGACTTTTTCCTTGTTGATCAGTTCCTGGGCAATTTGCACGCCCCGTTCGTTCTTCGCTTCGTCGTCGCGCTCGATCAGCAACAGCGAACGGCCCAGCACGCCGCCTTTGGCATTGATTTCAGCGACGGCCAGCTTGACGCCGTCGCGCATCGACACGCCCATCGGCGCGGAGCCGCCCGTGAACGGACCGGACACGCCGATCTTGATGGGTTCGGCTGCGAAAGCGGATTGAGAGAAACCCAGCACCAGACTTGCAACGAGCAATTTCTGTTTGAAATTCATTTGTCATCTCCTTTAATACAACATTTTTTTTTATAGTCGTACGCTGGATAACCGCCCCATCGATAAAACATTGTAGGTGAGTAATCTGACAGCAGCAACAGATACATATGACGCATCGCAGCATGTGTAAAACGCCCAATTGCTTGGTCGATTGTCAGTCTTCTGTAAGGAACATATGACGCAGTGGCACATGATGTTCCTTTCTGAAACACCGCTGGCACGGCCCCCTGCGCCGCTGGCGGCCCGTCCTGATCTGTCGCAAGGCCGGCGCGCGCTCCCGGTGCTAAGGTCGTGGAACCAAGGTCATCCGGCCTGGGCAAGGCAATCTGATCCATTCAATTGGAGGCTCTATGCGCCAGTCGATCACTACACTCTGTGCATGCCTGCTGGCGGGAGTCCTGAGCAGCGGCTGCCAGAATTTCAAGCCTGTCGAGCAATTTGCGGGGCAAACCACGGCCGTTACCGCCACGTTTACGCCGATGCTGGGGCACTCCATGCACAGCTGCACCAATAATATGCGGCGCAAGGGACTCATCGTCGACCGCCCGTACGCGCCGCAGGATACAGAACAGGCCGCCACGGACAGTTGCATGGCGTATGCACAGGCGCTGGCCGGATCCGCCGAGCTGAACAATGTGCTACAACGCTATGCCAGCGTGCTGGCGGCGCTGGCCAACGACAGCCTGTCTGACTACAACGATGACATCGGCGCGCTGGGCACATCGCTGGCGGCCCTGCAATCGAGCGGCGGCACGCCCTTGCTCGATGCCGACAAGCTGGGCAAGGTCGTGCAGTTGAGCGACTTGCTGAGCCGCGTCGCGACACAGCGCAAGCAGGCGGCGGGCATCCGCGCATTGCTCGAGCGCGAAGAAGATATTTATATCATCAGCGATGCGCTCAAGACCTTCGCGCAAGCCAATTACCAGGCCAATCTGCGCGACGAGAACATGACCATCGCCACCCTGAACGGCGCGCTCGACGCCGCCGCCGCCCGGGAACCGCTGGCCAGCAGCTACCTGAAGGCCAAGCTCTACCTGGACAGCCGGCAGTTGCGCGAACGGGGCAAACTCGTCGAAGCCTATGCCGCAGCCATCACGGAACTCCAACGCAGCATCAGCGCCCTGCGCGCCAAGCCCATGCAAGATCCCGGCCTGGCGCGCCAGCTCAATGCCTTTGCCAGCCAGGTCGACGTCCTGCAGCGCCAAGCCACGCAGTATTCCCCCGCACCCTGGTAGGAGGCCAACATGAACACGCTTATCGCCCTTGATGAGAAACAAGTCGACGACATCGCCGACAGGCTGGCGCAGGCATCGAACCAGGTGCTCGAACTGCGCGTGCGCCTGAACAACGCACTGACGTCGGTGCCGCGACAGGTGCTGCAGGATCTGCGGCAAATTGAAATCCATCTCGACCAGATGGTGGCGTTTTTCCGCGCCCAGGGTATTTATATGATCAACCAGGGTGCGCAGCAGGCCGTGGCCAACGTGAATGCGGCCATCGAACACGGCAAGCAAACGGTGGCCGACATCCATGATACGAAAGCGGCCATCAAGGCCGCCGCCGGCCTGCTCGACCTGGCCGGCGCCCTGCTGTCGCGCAATCCGCTGGCCGTGGTCGAAGCGGCGAACCATCTGCGGGCCAAACCCGGCGCAGCCTAGTCCGGCCTGCACGCTCAATGCATCACGGCTCGGGCTGCCGATGCCCCATCGCGTGTTCGGCCATTTTCAGGAACAGGGCCGCTTGCGCCTCGTGGTGGGCATAACCCATCCGCCCCTCGCTCAGGGCGACGGACTTTTGCAGCAGCGCTTCCGGGTAGTCGGCGTCGCAGGCCGCATCGAGCCAGAAGCGCGCCCTGGCCTCGTCCCCGGCCAGCAGCATGTTAGCCAGGATGAACATGGCGGGCGCCACCTGGCGCTGTGCCGCCAATTCCAGCCAGCGCGAGGCGGCGGCGCTGTCCTGCGCGCCACCCATGCCGTTTTTCAGCATCAGGCCCAGGTAATACGCGGCGGCACCGCTGCCCTGCCCTGCCGCTGTTTCAAACAAGACGCGCGCCTGCGGCTGCCCGGCGGGGCCGGTGCGCATCAGCGCCTTGGCCTGCGTCACCGTGGTCACGGCATCCGCGCCTGCCCACGCCAGCGGCGCCACGGCCAATAGCAGCACCAGCAGCCACGCTTGCCGCTTCACTGCGACAGATCGATCTGATACAGCGCAAAACCCTTGCCCGCGCCATCATCAGGCTTCAGCTGCGTCACAGTGGTGATGCCGGCCGCTTTGGCCAGCTCGATCACGTTCGGCGCGGAGTGGAACACCACCGGGCCTTTCGTGGCGGCTTTGGCGAAGCGCCAGCTGCGCGCCGAGCCGTTTTTCGCCCGCGTCAGGTTTTTCTCTTGCGTGACGTAGGCGATCAAGAGTTCGCGGTTGTTGTCGGGCGAGGCCACCACCGTCTTGCTGCCGTCGAGGCCAGGGAAATTGCCGCCGCCGCTGGCGCGGTAATTATTTGTCGCGATGAGGAATTCCTGGCCTGCGTCCACCGGCCTGCCCTTGTACGTCAGCGCCTGGATGCGCCGGCCCGGCGGCTGCGTGACGTCGATCTGGTAGCGCACATCGGCGCTGGTGATGGCGTCGAAGTTGTAGCTGGGGTGGGCCGTGTTGACCAGCTCCTGCGCTTCCAGCTTGTTCGGATCGATGGTATTGAAGCGCCGCGCCGACTGTTCCAGCCAGGCTTTCAGTTCCGCGCCATTCATCTTCACGCCGTACAGCGCGTTCGGATATAAATACAGGTCGGCCGCGTTGTTCAGCGCCACATTGCCCGCCTTGACATCCGTGTAGTCGGATACGCCGGCCGAACCGCTCTTGAACGGCGACGACATCGACAGCACGGGCAAGTGCGCGTACTGCGGCAGGTTCGCCTTGACGTACGCGGCAAGATAACCCGATTGCGCCTGGTTCACCACTTCGATGGCGCTGACGTCGCCCACGTCGGCGAAATACGTCGACATGCGGAAATCCGTGGCGCCGACCGGCGTCTGCACGTAGGCGATCGTCGCCGCGTGCTCCTCGGCCACCAGCCTGGCGATGGCCGCATCGGGCGTCACATAGCTTTTATCCGCGTTCTGGATGCCGCGCGCTTCCACCGTGGTGGCGCTCTTGTCGATGAGCCACTGCTTGCCGTCGTGGCGCAGGCGCAAGCCGATCACGCCCAGGTGCTTGCCCCACAAATTGGCCATCACGGTAGGCACGCCGTTGACCAATCCCTTGACCTTGTCGACGCCGGGCAAATTAAACTGCGGCACCGTGCTGGTCGCGTTCGGGAACAGCTGGTGCGAATGGCCGATCAGCATGGCATCCACGCCCGGCACCTGCGACAGGTAGTAATTGCCGTTTTCCATGGTCGGCGAATATGGGCTGTCATCGAGGCCGCCGTGCGAAATGGCCACCACCAGCTCGGCGCCCCGGGCGCGCATCTCGGGGATGAATTTTTCCGCCGTCTCGCGCACGCCCTGCGTGTAGACGCGCCCTTCCAGCCAGCGCTTGTCCCACGCCATGATGGTGGGCGGCGCAAAGCTGATGATGCCGACCTTCACGCTGCTGGTTACCGGTTTGCCGTCGGGGCCGGCCGCCGTGATCTGCTTGTCGATGATGTGATAGGGCGCAAACAGGGGCTGGCCCGTCCTGACGCTGTAGACATTGGCCAGCACTTGCGGGAACGCGGGGCCGGCGCAGCGCGGCTTGCCGGCATCGACGCTGTCGACGTCGAACTGGTTGCCCGTCACCTGGTTCAAAAAGGCCAGGCCATAGTTGAATTCATGGTTGCCGATGCCGCCGCCATCGACCTTCAGCAGATTCATCGCCTTGTAGATGGCCAGGGTCTGGTCGCAGGCCAGCGGTTTGACCAATGCCTGGTAGTCGGCCAGCGCCGTGCCCTGGATGGTGTCGCCGTTGTCGAGCAACAGGTTGTTCGGAAATTGCGCGCGCGCCTGGGCGATCAGCGCCGCCGTGCGTTCCAGGCCGATCGACGGTTCCGCCTGCAGCTTGTAGTAATCATAACTGAGCACATTCGCGTGCAAGTCCGTCGTCTCCAGCAGGGCCAGCGTGGCCGTGCTGCCCGCCGGCGCGGCCGATGCGGCCAGGGTAGGCCCGGTGGTGGCGGCGGGCGGCAAGGCGCCGCAGCCGGCCAGCAGCAGCGGTAACAGGGCGAGACGGGGAAGTTGGCGCAGGGGGTGGCACATGAGATGTTCCTGTGGAAAGACAATATCGCCAGCATCATACGCAGCACGCCAGCCATCTTCAAGGCAAAAATATTGTCGCAAATACAGCAAAATGACGATTTTATTGTCTCCTGCAACAGCAATTGCGCCGCAGCGGCAGCGGAAACCGGCAACGCTCGCGTATAATCCAAGGTTTGATTTCACCATAGAAGACCAGAACATTATGGAAGCCGAACGCCTCAATATCATCTCCGCCCTGCTGAACGACCTGACGGTCCGCGAAGCCGAACTTCGGAGGTATCTTTGACTTCACTGTCAAGTCGGAGAAACTAGAGCAAGTCAACGAAGAGCTGGAAGATCCAACCGTCTGGAACGATCCCAAGCGCGCCCAGGACCTCGGTAAAGAGAAGAAGGCGCTGGAAGCGATCGTCTTCACGCTGACCAAGGCCGATGCCGACCTGCGCGACACCCGCGACCTGTTCGACATGGCCCGCGAAGAAGGCGACGACGAGACGCTGGAAGCGATCGAGCAGGACGTGCAGGAAATCCGCAAGGTCATCGAGAGCATGGAGTTCCGCCGGATGTTCAACAATCCGATGGACCCGAACAACTGCTTCATCGACATCCAGGCCGGCGCCGGCGGTACGGAAGCCCAGGACTGGGCTTCGATGCTGCTGCGCCAGTACCTGCGCTATTGCGAACGCAAGGGCTTCAAGGTCGAAATCCTCGAGCAGTCCGACGGCGAGGTCGCCGGCATCAAGACGGCCACCCTGAAGGTCGAGGGCGATCACGCCTACGGCTTCCTGCGCACGGAAACGGGCGTGCACCGCCTGGTGCGCAAGTCGCCGTTCGACTCGGCCAACGGCCGCCACACCTCGTTTACGTCGCTGTTCGTGTATCCCGAAGTCGACGATTCGATCGAGATCGACGTCAACCCGGCCGATATCCGCGTCGATACCTACCGCGCGTCGGGCGCCGGCGGTCAGCACATCAACAAGACCGACTCCGCCGTCCGCATGACCCATGCGCCGACCGGCATCGTGGTGCAGTGCCAGAACGACCGTTCGCAGCACCGCAACCGCGCCGAAGCGATGGAAATGCTGAAAGCCAAACTGTACGAGCATGAACTGCGCAAGCGCATGAGCGAGCAGCAAAAGCTGGAAGACTCGAAAACGGACGTGGGCTGGGGCCACCAGATCCGCTCCTACGTGCTGGACCAGTCCCGCATCAAGGACTTGCGCACCGGTTTCGAGACGGGCAATACCAAGGGCGTGCTCGATGGCGACATCGACGAGTTCATTTCCGCCTCGCTCAAGCAAGGCGTATAAGGATGAATGCATCCGCTCCGGCGCTGGCGCAGCGCGCCTTCCTGTTCGACATGGATGGCACGATCGTCGACAACATGGCCTTCCACACGACATCGTGGCTGGCGTTCTTTGAACGCCACGGCCATGCGCTGGATGCGGATGCCTTTTTCCGCGACACGGCAGGACGGCAGGGACACGAAATCATCGCCCAGTACCTGGGCGCGGACGCCGACCACGTCACCCTGCTGGCTGAAAAGGAAGTCGTCTACCGCGAACTGTATGCCCCGCACCTGGCCACGGTGCTTGGCTTCGACCGGCTGATCGCCAGCGCGCGCCAGGCTGGAGTGGGACTGGTGGTGGGCACCGCCGCGCCGGACGAGAACATCGCGTTCACGCTCGACGGCCTGGAGCTGCGCCACCGCTTCGACGCCATCGTCGGCGCCGCCGACGTGGAACGGGGCAAGCCGCACCCGGACGTTTTCCTGAAAGGCGCGCAGCTGGCCGGCGCGCTGCCGCACAACTGCATCGTCTTTGAAGACGCGCCCCTGGGCGTGGAAGCGGCGCGCCGTGCCGGCATGCGCGTCGTGGTGCTCACCACCACCCTGCCGGCCGAAGCGTTTGCCGCCTTCGACAACGTCATTGCCATCGTGCCGGATTTCTCCGCACTCGACGTCGACGCACTGTTTGCCAGCGTGGCGCCAGCGCTGGCACCACATCATCAATCATCACCAACGAAGAACACCATGACTACGGATATCCAAGAACAAGCCGCCGCCCCCGATGAAAACAAGATCATCGCCGAGCGCCGCGTCAAGCTGGCCGCACTGCGCGAACAAGGCATCGCCTTCCCGAACGATTTCCGCCCCGAGCACAAGGCGGCCGATCTGCACGCGCAATACGGCAGCAAGACGCGCGAAGAGCTGGAAGCCGAACCTGTCACCGTGGTGCTGGCCGGCCGCATGATGCTCAAGCGCGAAGCGGGCAAGAAAGCCGCCTTCGCCACGCTGCAAGACGCTTCCGGCCCGAAAGCCGACGGCCGCATCCAGATCTACGCCACGCTTGATCTCACCGGCGAAGCGGCCATGGCCGCCCTGCACCACTATGACCTGGGCGATATCCTGGGCGTGACGGGCACGCTGTTCAAGACCAAGACGGACGAACTGACCATCAAGGTCACGCAACTGCGCCTGATCACCAAGTCGCTGCGCCCGCTGCCGGACAAATTCCACGGCCTGGCCGATCAGGAAACGAAGTACCGCCAGCGCTACGTCGACCTGATCATGAACGAAGAGACGCGCCGCACCTTCAAGGCGCGTACCGCCGCCATCTCGTCGATCCGCCGCTTCATGGAAAAGAACGAGTTCATGGAAGTGGAAACGCCGATGCTGCACACGATCCCGGGCGGCGCGGCGGCCAAGCCGTTCATCACGCACCACAATGCGCTGGACATGCAAATGTTCCTGCGCATCGCGCCCGAGCTGTACCTGAAGCGCCTGGTGGTGGGCGGCTTCGACCGAGTGTTCGAAATCAACCGCAACTTCCGTAACGAAGGCGTGTCGATCCGTCACAACCCTGAATTCACGATGATGGAATTCTACGCGGCCTACACCGACTACAAATGGCTGATGGATTTCACGGAAGCCGTCATCCGCCAGGCCGCCATCGACGCGCACGGCACCGCCACCCTGACCTACGGCGGCCGCGAACTCGATTTGGCAAAACCGTTCCACCGCCTGACCATCGTCGAAGCGATCAACAAGTACGCGCCGGGCTACACAGCCGAGCAGTTGAACGATGCCGAATTCATCAAGGAAGAGCTGAAGAAATTCGGCGTCAAGCCGTTCGCCACGGCCGGCCTGGGCGCGCTGCAACTGGCGCTGTTCGAAGAGACGGCGGAAGCGCAGCTGTGGGAACCGACCTACATCATCGACTATCCGGTCGAAGTGTCGCCACTGGCGCGCGCTTCCGACACGGTGGCCGGCATCACCGAACGCTTTGAACTGTTCATGGTGGGCCGCGAGATCGCCAACGGCTTCTCCGAGTTGAACGATGCGGAAGACCAGTCGGCCCGCTTCCTGGCGCAAGTCGCCGCCAAGGACGCCGGCGATGAAGAGGCGATGTTCTACGACGCCGACTACATCCGCGCGCTGGAATACGGCATGCCGCCAGCCGGCGGCTGCGGCATCGGCATCGACCGCCTGATGATGATCATCACGGATTCGCCGAACATCCGCGATGTCTTGCTGTTCCCGCATTTGCGCCGCGAAGACTAATCCCGGACGCAAGCCGATAAAAAGCCGCCTGATTTTGCGATCAGGCGGCTTTTTTACTTGTGCGGCCAGCTATCAGCCGGCCAGGGTCACGCGCTGGTGGCTGCGGCTGGCCTGCTGCGCCGCCAGCGCCGTGGCCAGCGCGCGCATGCCGTCGTCGCCGGTGGCGGCCGGCTGCCCGTCGCCGCGCATGGCGCGCTGGAAGGCGCGCACCGAGCGCACGTACAGGTTTTCATGCTCGACGGGGATGTCGACGCTGCCGTCGTCGCGCGTCAGGCAGACGCTGCCGACGGGGCGCTGCGTCATGACGCCGGTGGCGAAGATGGTGCCCTTGCTGCCGATGATTTCCACGCCGGACAGCGAATGCGGCGCGTTGTATGCGTCGTGCACCTGCACCAGGGTGCCGTTGTCGAACTCGATGACGGCCATCAGGCCCTCTTCCAGCCCGGCCACCGTCATGCCGCCGCTGGTGGCGCAGGCCGTGACGTGGCGCGGCTCCGAATCGAGCAGGAAGCGCAGGGTGTCGACGTCGTGCACGAACATGTCGAGCGTGACGCCGCCCGACTCCGGCGCGTCCAGGCGCCAGCCGCGCAGGTGCTGCGGCAGGTTGTTCGCGTGCAGCACGCGGCAATACAGGGGCTGGCCGATCTCGCCCGCGCGTATCAGCTCGCGCACCTTGCCGTGCGTGGCGGCGTTGCGCAGGTGGTGGTTAATCCCCAGCACCACGCCCGCTTCGGCGCAGCCGTCGACCATGCGGCGGGCGTCGTCCAGGTTCAGCGCCAGCGGCTTCTCGCACAGCACGTGCTTGCCGGCGCGCGCCGCCTGCAAGGTCTGCGCCATATGCCATTCGTTGGTGGTGCTGATGTACACGGCATCCGCGCCCGGATGGGCCAGCGCCGCATCGAGGTCTGTATAACTGGCGGCGATGCCGAACTGCCCGGCAAAGGCGGCGCCGCGCGCGGCGTCCCGGCTGACCACGGCCAGCACCTCCGCATCGCCCTGCTGGCGGATCGCATCGACCATCCATTCGCGCGCCACGGTGCTGGCGCCGACCAAAATCCATCCGATCTTCTTCATTCGATTCTCCCGTTAAAAAGTGTGGCGCAGGCCCAGGTTCCAGGCCTGGTTGCCGGTGCCGTTGTCGGTGGCGTTGCCCACCAGGTAGGCGGCGCCGTTGCGGTTGTCGATATGCGCGTAGGCCGCATACAAGGTGCTGCGCTTCGACAGCGCGTAGGTGTAGCCGATGCCGATCTGGGTAGCGTCGCCGTTGGCGGCGCGCCGGTCATCGCGCCGCACGTACGAGAACAGGACGCGGTGCGGGCCCACCGGCACGGTGGCGCCCAGCATCAGGTCCGCGCTGTCGACCGTGGTGGCGGCGCCCGCCGTGCTCTTGCTGACGGCGACGGCGCCATGCGCCTTGACCACGCCGAAGTCCCAGGTGGCGCCCAGCACCGTGTTTCTCGCCGTCCCCGCCACCAGCGCGGTTGACAAGGTGTTGGCGTCCTGGTGCGCCATGCGCACATACAGCGGCCCGCTGGCATAGGTGGCCGCCGCGCCCATGTAGCGCCTGGCAGCCGCGTCGCCGGGCACTTCGCCGAAGCCGTACGCCAGTTCGCCGGACAAGCCCCCGCGCACGGGCGAGCTGTAGGTGATGCTGTTGTCGACGCGGCTGATGTAGCCGGCCGTGAAGACATTGCTCATCCTGCCAGCAAAACCCAGGTAGAACGGGTCCAGCGCGCCCAGGCTGGAATCGATGAAGGTGTACTGGCGGCCCAGCCGCAAGGTGCCCGCCGCGCCGGCGAGGCCGATGAAGGCCTGGCGTCCGAACAGCAGGCCGCCCTGGGCCGAAGCGCCCGTGTCGGCCAGGATGCCCGCATCCATCGTAAAGATCGCCGTCATGCCGCCGCCCAGGTCTTCGCTGCCCTTGAAACCGAGCCGCGAACCGTTGGCGATGCCGCTGGTCAGCTTGAGTACCCTGCCGCCGGGGCCGCCGCTCTCGGA
The DNA here is from genome assembly GCF_019443505.1 of Janthinobacterium sp. PAMC25594. Classification (NCBI taxonomy): domain Bacteria; kingdom Pseudomonadati; phylum Pseudomonadota; class Betaproteobacteria; order Burkholderiales; family Oxalobacteraceae; genus Janthinobacterium; species Janthinobacterium sp. PAMC25594. The sequence continues at coordinate 31,790 of NZ_CP080377.1, read as the reverse complement.
CACCACACCCAGGTCCGCGATGCCGTACATGGCCACGTTTGACTGCGCCGAGCACAGGCCGCCGCAGGCGCCCGCGCCGATGATCATTGCTCTTGCTACCTTGTTCTTCATGTCTTGCCCTGTCTATTTTTTCAAATGCTATTCTTAGCTGACCAGGTGGCGCGGACGCTCGCCGCGCAGGCCGGCCAGCAAATTGTCCACCGCCTGCTGCGCCATGGCGTAGCGCGTTTCGTGCGTGGCCGAGCCGATATGCGGCAGCGCCACCACATTGGCCATGCCGGGCAGCGGATTGTCCGGCGCCAGCGGTTCGCGCTCGAACACGTCGAGACCGGCGCCGTGGATGGTGCCCTGCTGCAGCGCCTCGATCAGCGCCGCCTCGTCGACGATGCGCCCGCGCGAGCCGTTGATGAAGATGGCGCCGGGGCGCATCAGCGCGAATTCGCGCCGGCCCATCATGCGTTCCGTCTGCGCCGTTAGCGGCAGCACGACGCAGACGAAATCCGACTTGGCCAGCAAGTGATCGAGCGCCACCTGGTGCGCGCCCAGCGCCGCTTCCACCTCGGGCACGGCTTCGCCGTTCACGTACAGCACCTGCATGCCGAAGCCCAGCGCGGCGCGGCGGGCGACGGCGCGGCCGATGCGGCCCATGCCCAGCATGCCGATGGTTTTGCCGTGCACGTTGACGCCATACTGGCTTTCGCCCACGCTGCGCGTCCAGCGCCCCGCCTTGACGAATTCGGCCAGTTCGACGACCCTCCGCGCGCTGGCCAGGATCAACGCGAAGATCGTGTCGGCCGTCGTTTCCGTCAGCACGTCCGGCGTATTGGCCAGCAAGATGCCCCGTTCGCGCAGGTAATCGACGTCGAACTGGTCGACGCCCACCGATATGGTGGAAATGATGCGCAGGTCCAAGGCCGGGTCCAGCAGTTCGCGGTCCAGGCGCACGCTGGCGCCCAGCAAGCCATGCGCGCCGCGGATGGCGGCGGCGAACGCGGCGCGGTTGCCCGCATCGATCGCCTCGAAGTACGTCACCTCGCATTCGGCGCGCAGGCGCGCCAGCAGCGGCTCGGCCAGTTTTTTATACACAACCACATGTTTTTTCACGAGTTTTCCCCTGTTCGATTCAAGATGGGACCAGCGCGTCGAGCTGGGCGCGGGTCGGCAAGCCTTCCATGTCGCCGGCCACCTGGATGGCGAAGGCGCCGACCCGGTTGGCGCGCCCTACCGCCTGCGCCAGCGGCAAGCCTTCCAGCAAGGCGCTGACCAGGCCGGCCGCGAAGCCGTCGCCGGCGCCCACCGTGTCGACCACATTGGCCACGCGCTCGCCCGGCACCGTGCCGCTGTCGCCATCGGCCGTGCGGTAATAGGCGCCATCGGCGCCCAGCTTGATGACCACCAGGCGCGCGCCGCGCTGCAGATAAAAGCCGGCGATGTCGTGCGGCAAGTCGTGGCCGGTGAGGATTTTTCCCTCTCCCAGGCCGGGCAGCACCCAGTCGGCCTTGCAGGCGAGGCGGTTGATCTGCTCGACCATGACGGCTTGCGATGGCCACAGCGTGGGCCGCAGGTTCGGGTCGAACGACACCGTGCGGCCATGCTCGCGCATGAAGTCGATGGCCTGGCCGGCAAACGCCAGGCTGGTGGCGGACAGCGCCGCCGCCACGCCCGTGGCGTGCAGATGGCGCGCCGACAGGAAATAGGCGGGGTCGAAGTGCTCGGGCGCCAGCCGGCTGGCGGCGGAACCCTTGCGGAAGTACTCGACCATCGGATCGGCGCCGTTCTCGGCCCGGGCCTTGAGCTGGAAGGCGCTGGTCTGGCCGGCGACGGTGACGACCCGGCTGCAATCGACGCCCTCGGCCTGCACGCTGGCGCGGATGAAGCGGCCGAAGGAATCGTCGCCCACGCGGCTGAGCCAGCCGACTTTCAAGCCCAGGCGCGCCAGGCCGATGGCGACATTCGTCTCGGCGCCGGCCAATCGGCGCGTGAAATGCGCCACGGCCGCCAGGTCCCCCGTTTCCTCGGCAACGAACATCGCCATCGCCTCGCCGTAGGTGACGACGTCGAGCGCGTGCACCCCGTGAATTTCCTTTTGGCGCAGTTCTTGTTCCCTCATGCGGCCTCCAGCATCTGGATGTAGCGGCCCGTTTCGGCCACCAGGTCGGTGCCTTCCAGCGGAAATTCGATGGCCCGCTGCACGCCCGGCGCGAAATGCGCGAAGACGGCGCGCCATGCGGGATCGGCATCGGAGACGGCGCAGGCCGACAGCCGCCCCGCGTCCTCCAGGACGGCCTTGCAGTGCACATAGCGCACGTACGGCGCCAGCAGGCGCGCCGCCTGCTGCGCATCCTCGCCCACCCAGCGCCAGTTGCCGATGTCGAAGGTCAGCCCCACCGGCAGCCCGATCTCGCGCGCCGCAGCCAGGAAGCGCGCCATCGGTGCCAGCGCGCCTCCATGGGCCGTCTGGTCGTTTTCCACCAGCAGCGCCACGGGCGCGGCCGCCAGCTGGGCCTTCAAGGCCGGCAAGTCCGGCGCGGCCGGGTAATGGCCCAGCGACACCTTCAGGTAGCGCGCCCCCAGGCGCGCCGCCTCGTCCAGCATCTGCCGCAGCAGCTCCTGCCGCAGCAGTCCGTCCGCGTCCCACAATTCGATGGGCGTGGAATACACCGAGTACAGGCCGCGCGCGGCCACCGCCGCGCCCATGCGCGCCAGGTCCGGCAGGTCGGAGGTGAACAGTTCGCGGCGAATCTCGATGCCGGCGCCGCCCGCATCGGCCACCACGTCGATGAAATGGCTTTGCCCCAGCTGCCTTACCCTGCTTGCGCCGTAGGCCGACGCCGCCACCAGGACGGGGCTCATTTGATCGCTCCCGCGCCGACGAACTGGCGCGCTTCGGGCGTTTGCGGGTTGCTGAAAAACGCTTCCGACGGCCCGCTCTCCCACACCTTCCCTTCATGCATGAAGACGGTGACGTGGGCCATGCGCCGCGCGAACTCCATCTCGTGCGTCACCAGCAGCATCGTCATGCCGGCCTGCGCCAGCTCTTCCATCACCTTCAGCACTTCCTGCGTCAGTTCCGGGTCGAGCGCCGACGTCACTTCGTCGAACAGCATCACCTGCGGCTCCATCGCCAGCGAACGGGCGATCGCCACGCGCTGCTGCTGGCCGCCCGACAGCTGCTCGGGATAGGCCTCGCGCTTGTGATCGAGGCCCACCTGCTTGAGCACGCGCAGCGCCGTGGCGCGGCCTTGCGCGTCGGGCACCTTCTTGACGATGCGCGGCGCCAGCATGACGTTTTCTTCCACGGTCAGGTGGGGGAACAGGTTGTAGCTCTGGAAAACCATGCCGACATCCTTGCGCAAGTCGAGCAGATGCTCCTGGCGCGCCGTCAGCGTATGACCGGCCACGACGATGCTGCCGCTGTCGATGGTTTCCAGGCCGTTGATACAGCGCAGCATGGTGCTCTTGCCGGAACCGCTGCGGCCGATCACGGCGATCACCTGCCCCCGCTCGACGGCGAACGAGACGCCCTTGAGCACGTGATTGGCGCCGAAGCTCTTGCTGATATTGTCGATTTCAACGATGGGCATGGAATTTCCTTTCCAGTGAATGGCTGTAGCGCGACAGCGGATAGCACATCGCGAAGTAGATCAGGGCGACGACGGGGAAGACGATGAAGGGCAGGAAGGTCGCGTTGCTGACCAGTTGCCCTGCGCGCGTCAGTTCCACCACGCCGATGATCGAGGTGATCGAGGTATTCTTGATGATCTGCACCATGAAGCCCACCGTCGGCGGCAGCGAATGGCGCAGCGCCTGCGGCAGGATGACGTAGCGCAGCTGCTGGTAGCGGTTCAGCGCCAGCGCGGCCGATGCCTCCCACTGCTGCCGCTGCACGCCTTCGATGCAGCCGCGCCAGATCTCGCCCAGATAGGCGCTGGCAAAGATCGTCATCGCCGCGCCGGCCGCGATGATCGGCGACAGCTTGTAGCCGAACAGTGCCAGACCGTAATAGGTAAGGAACAGCACGATCAGCACGGGCGTGCCCTGGACCAGCTGGATGTACATGGCGCTGATGAAACGCAGGACCGGGCTGCGCGTCGTGCGCAGCAGCGCCACGGCGAAGCCGGCGATGCCGCCCGTGATGAAGACGATCAGCGACAGGCCGATGGTCCAGCGCGTGGCCTCGAGCAGAAATTGCAGGTTATCCCAGGAAAAGTCACTGATCATGTCATGCTCCCATGCGCGCCGCGCCCAGACGGCGGCGGCGTTTGAAGACGATCTGGCCCAGCACCCAGAAGCTGAAGCGGAACAGCAGGGCCAGCAGGATGTACAGCACCATCACGACGATGTAGATCTCGAAGCTGCGGAAGGTTTCCGAGTCGAGCAGGTGCGCGGCGGCGGTCAGCTCTTCGGCGGAAATGGCCGACACCACGCTCGAGGCGAGCATCATCAAGGTGAACTGGCTGGCCAGCGCCGGATACACTTTTTCCAGCGCCGGCAGCAGCACCACGTGACGCATCACTTGCCAGCGCGTCATGCCCAGCGCCTGCGCCGCTTCCAGCTGCGAGGGATGCACGGCGCCGATGCCGGCGCGCACGATTTCCGCCGCATAGGCGCCCAGGTTGACCGTCATGGCGACGAGCGCGGCGCCGTTCGCGTCGAGCTGCAAGCCCAGCGACGGCAAGCCAAAGTAAATGATGAACAGCTGCACCAGGAACGGCGTGCTGCGGATGATCTCGACATACGCGCGCACCACGGCGCGGGCATAGGCGGGACCGTTCTTCAGGATGACGGCGGCGCACACGCCCACCGCCAGTCCCAGCACCATAGACAAGGCGCTCAGGCGTATCGTCAGTGCCGCGCCCCACAACAGGCGGTCCAGCGATTGCATGACGAGTTCAAAATGAAATTCATACGGCATACTCAACTCCTTATCTGCGTGCGCATCCCCGGCGACGCCACCACGGTGGCGCGCCGTACGGACAAACACTTTCCCTGTGCGGGTTACGGTATCAGAAGGTCGGCAGCGCTGGCAGCGGCGCGCCGCTCCACTTGCGCGCGATTGCGTCGAGTTCGCCGTTCAGCTTGACGTAGTAGATGAAGTTGTTGAGCCACTGGTGCAGCTCGAAGTCGCCGCGGCGCACCGCCATCGAGTTCGGCTGCAGCGAGTAGGTGAAACGGACCTCGATCTTGCCCGCGCCGCGCGTCTTGATGATGTCGAGCGCCATCGTGCTGGGGATCGAGACGGCGTCGACCTGCTTGCTGAGCAAGGCCTGGGTGACGGTGGCATCATCCTCGAAACGCACGATATTGGTGCCGGCCGGCGCCAGGCGGCTCAGCGCCGTGTCGTTCGTGGTGCCGCGCGTTACGCCCACTTTCTTGCCTTTCAAGTCGGCCAGGACCTTGAATTTGCCGCCCACCGGCGCGACGATCGCCAGTTCAAACGCGCTGTAGGGCATGGTGAACATCAAGGTCTTGGCCCGTTCCGGCGTGGGCGCCAGGGTCGCCACGAGGAAATCGACCTTGCCTGACTCCAGCGACGGCACGCGCGACGGCGCCGTCAGGGGCACCACTTCCACGGGCAGGTTCATATATTTGCCGATCAGGTTGGCGACGTCGACGTCATAGCCGACGGGCACGCCCTTGGCGTCGATGCTGCCAAACGGCGGCGTGCCGCTGACCACGCCGATGGTCAGCTTGCCTTTCTTGATCAGGTCGCCAAGCGTCTGGGCGCCGGCATCGGCCGCCGCACCGAGGGCAAACGTTGCTGCGAGCGCGCAAGCCACGATCTTCGAATAAAACAGTGTAGTCATCTTCATGCTTCAGTCTCCTGTGATCCCGGTACCGGCCTCGTCGAGGCACTTCCGGAAATATTGTCAAATGGACGATTCAGATCGTCTCTTGCCATGTCATATCAACTTCATGCCAACCATTGCCCAGCCTGACTATCCATGCCCCTTTCCAATGAGAACATCTTCTATGAAACCGGTTCCATTACCTTCCCAAAAAAAAGGGCATCCGCCCTCTCCCCCCCCTCAAGCGTCGCTACCCTTGCGTACTTCCCCGCCTTGGGTGGAATTGCGCACAATCAACTTACCGGGCAACAGCACCTCGCGCGGCGGGCACTGCTCGCCCTGCAGGCGCGACAACATGCACGTCATCGCCGAAAAGCCGATTTCATAGGTCTGCTGCTCGATCGTGCTCAGGCCCGCCAGCGGCGACCATGGCAATTCGTCAAAGCCCAGCAAGCCCACGTCCTGCGGCATGCGCAACGCCAGGCGCTGCAGCATCAGCGCCAGTTCCAGCGCCACCATGCCGTTCGAGGCCAGCAGCGCCACGCGGCGGCCGCGCCACTGCGCCAGGCAGTGACGCACCTGCGCGTCGATGGCGGGCCGGTCGTCCAGGTCCACCGCCAGCACTTCGCCCACGCAGCCCGGATGCTCGGCCATCACTGACTGAAAACCGTCGGCGCGCATCAGGCGCGAACTGACGCCCGTCAAAGGCGGCGCGACGAAGGCGATGGCGTCGAAACCCTGCTCGATCAGGTGCGCGGTGGCCAGCCGGCCCGCCTGCACATTGTCCAGGCCCACCAGGTCGAAATCGGTGCCCTCGATGCGGCGGTCGACCAGCACGATGGGCATGTCCGCCTGCTGCAAGTCGGACGATTGGATGTTGCGCCCCTGCGTGTTGACGATCAGCCCTTCCACGCTGTACGAGCGCAGCGCGGCCAGCGACTGGCGTTCGCGCTGTTCGTCATTGCCGGTGTTACATAAAATCAGGGTATAGCCATGCTGCTGGCAGGCCGCTTCCACGCCTTGCAGCACCGCCACCGTGTAAGGGTTCAGCATATCGGCCACGACCATGCCGATCAGGCGCGTGCGTCCGCGCTTGAGGCCGCGCGCCATCTGGTTCGGCTGGTAGCCGAGGCGCGCGATCGTGCTTTCGATCTGCTGGCGGATGTTCTCGGACAAAGCATCGAGTTCACCGCCGAGAAAGCGCGACACGCTGGTCTTCGAAACGCCCGCCTCGCGCGCCACCTGGGCGATGGTCACGGGCCGGACCGGCTCGCCGGAGACTGTTTTTTTATTGCCGCGTACTGAATCCAAGGTTGCTCTCCACTACCTGTTGATGTTCATATTTTTATTTTGGAACCGGTTCCAAAGATAGCACCCACGCATCGATGACGCAAGCGATTTGATTACTTGTGGTAGCGACAGCACACGCTGGGGGCAAATGTGAAAAGCGCCACCCTCCCCCGGCAAACGCGGAGGGGGGCGGCGCGATGGTGTCAAGACTGTTTACTGGACCACGGTATAGCAAGGCACATACGCCGTACCCGCCAGTTTCATGCGGTGCTGCGCCACGAAGGAGGCCAGCAGCGCATCCATGGGGCCGGCGATGGATTTGTCGCCGTGGATCTCGAAGTTGCCGTGCTCTTCGATCGAGCGGATGCCGTCATCCTTGACGTTGCCCGCCACCACGCCCGAGAACGCGCGGCGCAGCTGGGCCGCCAGCAAGTGCGTGGGCTGGTTCTTGTGCAAGCTCAGGTTGCGCATGTTTTCATGCGTGGGCTGGAACGGCTTCTGGAACTCGTGGTCGATTTTCAAGAGCCAATTGAAGTAATAGGCGTCGCTGTGCGCCTTGCGGAATTCGCGCACCTGGCGTATGCCTTCGAGCATTTCGCGCGCCACCAGTTCCGGGTCGTCGATGATGATTTTATAGCGCTGCTGTGCTTCCGGGCCCAGCGTGTCGTGGATGAACTGGTTGATCTGCACAAAGTACTCGCGCGAGGTTTCCGGACCCGTGAAGATCAGCGGGAACGGAATCTCGGCATTGTCCGGGTGCAGCAGGATGCCGAGGATATACAGAATCTCTTCGGCCGTGCCCGCGCCGCCGGGGAACACGACGATGCCGTGGCCCGCGCGCACGAACGCTTCCAGGCGTTTTTCGATGTCCGGCATGATGACCAGATCATTGACGATAGGGTTCGGCGATTCGGCGGCGATGATGCCCGGCTCGGTGATGCCCAGGTAGCGGCCATTGTGCAGCCGCTGCTTGGCGTGGCCGATGGTGGCGCCCTTCATGGGGCCTTTCATGGCGCCCGGGCCGCAGCCGGTGCAGATGTCGAGGCCGCGCAAGCCCAGCTGGTAGCCCACTTCCTTCGAATAATTGTATTCGGCGCGGTTGATCGAGTGGCCGCCCCAGCAGACGACCAGGTTCGGGTTGAGCTGGGTTTGCAGCACATTCGCGTTGCGCAGGATGTGGAAGACGGCGTCCGTCACGCCTTCCGTGCTCTGCAAGTCGAATTTCGGGTTGCCCGTGACTTCATCGCTGACGAAGATGATGTCGCGCAGCACGGCAAACAGGTGCTCGTGGATGCCCTTGATCATCTTGCCATCGACAAAGGCGATGGCTGGCGCGCCCTTGATGTCGAGCTTGATGCCGCGCTCGCGCTGGATGATCGAGATTTCAAACGATTGGTAGCGCTCCAGCAAGGCGCGGCCATCGTCGATGGTGCTGCCGCAATTCAAGACCGCCAGCGCGCAGCGGCGGAAAGTGTTGTACAGGCCGCCCTGGCTGGTGTCGAGCAGTTTGTTGACTTCAGTCTTGGAGAGCACGTCCAAGCGGCCTTCCGGTGAAACCAGAGTATCGATAACGTCGTGTTCCATAATGCGAAAAATCCTTTAAAAATCGATGCTCGAAAGTCTTGCAACCTTAATATACGACAAGTCGGGCAAGTTGTGCTGTGCCGCCGCAAAATCACCGGGGCCGCGCTTGCCTGCAAACCGGTTTGATTAATATGAAACAGTCATTCTTGCTAATGCGAATGGAAACCTTCGCTCAGCGCAATTTGTAGATTAGAATGCCTGCCTATTGGAATTCCCGTGCGTGAGGTTCTTCATGAGAGTCCCCGCCGCCCGCAGGCTTCCATAAGTTCGTTGTATCGATTGACTATAATAATTTTTCAGGAGGAACCGCATGAGCGGTGCGACTACGCCCAACAAGGAAGCCGTTATTCCCGAGTTCAAGCAGATTATGGGCCATCCAAGCCCATTGTGGATGTTGTTCATGACTGAATTCTGGGAACGCTTCGCGTTCTACGGAGTTCGCTGGGCGCTGGTACTGTACATCGTGGCCCAGTTCCACGCTGGCGACGGTTCGGGACAGGCAGCGGCCAACCTGACCTACGGTTCCTTCCTCGCGCTGGTGTACGCCGGCGCCCTGTTCGGCGGCTACATCGCCGACCGGGTCATCGGTTACCAGCGCTCGATTCTGCTGGGCGCCATCTTCATGGCCGCCGGCCTGTTCTGCATCTCGGTACCGAACCAGGACATCTTCAACCTGGGCCTGGCCACCATGATCGTCGGTAACGGCATGTTCAAGCCGAACATTTCGACCATGGTCGGCAAGCTGTACACGACAGCCGATCCGCGCCGCGACAGCGGTTTCACGATCTTCTACATGGGCATCAACATGGGCGCCATGGTCGCGCCCGTCTTCACCCAGTGGCTGGCCGAGTCGATCTTCGGCACCAGCGCCATGCCGTCGTACAAGATGGTCTTCATGGCGTCCGGTTTCGGCATGCTGATCAGCCTGGTATGGTTCTTCATCGGCCGCCGCGCCCTGAAGGGCATCGGCGCACCGGAAGCCGGTTCCGGCAACCCGATGCGCGTCGTCTGGGTCGCCCTGGGCTGCCTGTGCGTGATCCCGCTGATGTACTTCCTGCTGACGGTCGGCGCTGAAAAGCTGCAAATCGTCCTGACGGTGCTGTTCATCGGCCTGGCCGTGATGCTGATGATCGAAGGTATACGCAACGGTAAAGTTGCGCGCGACCGCGTCATCGCCATGCTGCTGATCTTTGTCTTCAACATCCTGTTCTGGATGTTCTTCGAACAGGCTGGCAGCTCGTTTACCTTCCTGGCTGACAAGATCGTCAACCGCGACCTGGGCTTCTGGATCTTCCCGACCGCCTACTTCCAGACCGTCAACTCAGTTGCCATCATCGTCTTCGCGCCGCTCATCGCCGCCGTCTGGGTCTACCTGGCACGCCACAATGTCAATCCATCGATCCCGCGCAAATTCGGCCTGGGCTTGCTGGGCAATGCCCTGGCCTTCGGTTTGCTGATCTTCGCTCTGTCGAGCCTGGTTGGCGCCGATAACAAGATCCCGTTCTGGACCCTGACCACGGTGTATGTGCTGCAATCGATCGGTGAGCTGTGCCTGTCGCCTATCGGCCTGTCGATGGTGACCAAGCTGGCGCCAGTGCGCCTGGTGGGCCTGGGCATGGGCGGCTGGTTCCTGTCAACCGGTATCGGCAACAACCTGTCGGGCATCTTCGCCAGCCACGTCAGCGGCACCAGCGGCATGTCGGTGCAGTCGGCCCTGTCCGGCTACACCTTCGGCTTCTGGTCCCTGCTGGGCGCCGGCGTGATCCTGTTCCTGATCGCACCGCTGATCAACAAACTGATGCACGGCGTGAAGTAAGCGTTCTGCCCTGGATAAAGACGGCGGCCTGCGGGTCGCCGTTTTTCATTCCGGCGCCGGCTTTCCCCTTGCCGGGCGGTACAATACGGCCAGGGCCAGCGGCCATCCACCAACTTACACAAAGAATCCCATGTCCAGCATCTCCACCACCTCGCCCCTCTCCGACGACGAATACGCCGAACTCGACACCCTGCTGGCCGCGCCCGCCCTGGCCGGCGCCGCCATGGACGTGTCCATGCTCGAAGGTTTCCTCACGGCCGTGGCCCTGAGCCCAAAACAGATCGCGCCCGAGCAATGGCTGCCATGGGTGTGGGACAAGGCGGCCGGCAGCGCCGCGCCCGCACAGGACGAAGCCAGCGCACGGGCGGCCGGCCTGGCGCAGCGCCACCACGCCTACATGGTCGAATGGCTGGCGAAGGACCCGGACAGCTTCGAGCCCATCTACGTCTGCGGCCCCGAATGGAGCGTGACCGCCTGGTGCGCCGGTTTTGTCCTTGGCACCAGCCTGGACAAGCCCCAGTGGGCGGCCCTGGCCGTCAGCCATCCTGAGTACCTGGCGCCGTTCCAGCACCTGGCCAGCGCCAGCGAACTCGATGACGATGCGGCCGAAGCGGCCATGGATGGCGTGATTCCCGCCGTCATCGCCATCAACGCCGCCTGGGCGCGCCAGCGCCACCTGAAACAAAGCCAACCCGGCGCCACCGTGCTGCGCGAACTGCCTAAAACGGGCCGCAACGACCCGTGCCACTGCGGCAGCGGCAAGAAGTACAAGAAATGCTGTGCCGACGCCGATAGCGCGGCGAACTAAGGCAGCACCTCCTTGCGCCAGCTGCTGACGGCCCTGCTGCGCTTCCTGCTGCGCCACGCGCTGCAGTTCGCGCTGTTCATCGTCATCCTGCTGGCCGGACGATCGCTGCTGGCCGAATGGCGCGCCTACAGCGCCGGCAGCGAGGTTGTTACGGCGCTCAGGCTGGCCGCCGACGGCGCCGATCATCATGGCGTCAGCCTGGCCGAGGCGGCCACGCTGCGCATCAACGCCCTGACACATGCCTCGCAAACGGCCATCGCCGCCCGCCTGGAGCAAGTGCAAGCGCAACTGGCAGCCTTGCGCGCGCGGCAGCAACCGTCGCTGTTTACCCTTCCCCTGCCCGACACGAACACCGTGGCCTTGCATGCGCAGGACGAAGCGGCGCGCCGCGTGGAAATCGAAGTGCTGGTGCAGGAAGCCCGTTATCTGACCGCCCTGCAAGCGGCGATCAGCGGCGAAGATGCACGCCAGACGCTGGCGCGACTGCATGCGGAACACGTGCGCGCGTATGCTGCACTGCAAGAAAATCTACGCCAGCGCCGGCAACTGGAAGCGCAGCACCCGCTGGCGGCGCGCCTGCCCGGCAGCGACGCCTACGCGCAGCTGGCGCGTCTCGAAACGGAGGGCCAGCGCTTGCGCGAGATCAACCTGCAAGCGTATCAGGCCTGGGCAGCGCAGCGCGCGCGCACCAACAATGCGGCCCGCCCCGCGCCATTTTCCATCGATGGCGCGGCCTTGAGCGGCGCGCTGGCGCCCGTGCAGGCGGCGATTGCGGCCGGAGAGACCCAGCTGGCGCGCAACTGGATCGCCCGCTGGCGCGCTCCCGTACTCGACGTGGTGCCCACGGCCGCCCTGCTGGTGCTGTCGGCCATCCTGCTGCCCGTCGCCATCAAGGCTTTCTTTTACTTCGTGCTGGCGCCCGCCGCTTCGCGCCTGAAACCCTTGTCCATCGCGCATGCGCTGAACGTGACGGCCACTGCGCTCCCCCTGCCGCCCGATGGCCAGTCCCGCATCTCCGCCGTGTCGCAGGCATTGCAGCTCAAACCCGGGCAGCGGATGCTGATCCACCCCGAATACCTGCAGTCGTCGCCCGTCAGCACGCATAAACGCACGCAGTGGCTGCTGGACTGGCGCTTTCCATTGACCAGCCTGGCCGCCGGCATGGTGGCGCTGACGCGCCTGCACAGCGACGTGACCGCATCCGTGACGATTTCCGCCAGCGACGACCCGCTGCTGGAAGTGGCCGTCGTCCACCTGCCGGCCGGCAGCGCACTGGTATTCCAGCCGCGGGGGCTGGTCGGCCTGGTCTGCGACGCGAATCAGCCGCTGGCGATATCGAGCCACTGGCGCCTGGCCAGCCTGCATGCCTGGCTCACCCTGCAGCTGCGCTTCATCGTCTTTCGCGGCCCCGTCACGCTGATCGTGCGCGGCTGCCGCGGCGTGCGCCTGGAGCGCGCGGGCCAGGGCCGCGCCATCAGCCAGTCCGCCACCCTGGGTTTTACCACCGACGTGCTGTACTCGACGATGCGCAGCGAAACCTTCCTGCCCTACCTGCGCGGTCAGCAAGCGCTGCTCAACGACCGCTTCGACGGTAAGAATGGCGTCTACCTGTACGAAGAAACCCCGCGCCACGGCAAGCAGCCGGGCAAGGTGGGCAGCTGGTTCGAGGGGTTTACGGACGCCATTTTGAAAGTGTTCGGCATCTAGCCGGAGAGATCATATGAACGACTTCCTGTTTGCCGATTTTCTCGAGAACCAGGCCGCGTATGCGGCGGCAGAGGCCTGGTGGCGGGCGCGCCTGGCCTTCCTCGATGAGCAATGCGCGCCGTATCTGCGCACCGCGTTTGCGAATGGCCAGCCGTTCTATGACGGCAATCCCATCGTCAACCTGGCCGACCGCAACGCCGGCAAGGCGGCGCGCATCGTGCAGCAATGCCCGCAGGAGTTCGGCGCCTGCTACACGAGCTTCGGGCAAGCCATCGAGCTGGCCGACGGTGACGGGCATCGTCCGGCGCAGGAAAAGATCATCGTGCTGACGTTGACCGAAGACTCGGCGCAGAGGGCCGAGGATGAACTGCAGGCCTGGTTCATGCCAGGCTAAGGGCGGCGCCTTCCGGCACAAACTCGGCCTGCAGCAAGCCATACACGTGCAGGTCGACAAACACGCCATTTAACAGTTCCCCTTGCCGCAACACGCCTTCGTGCGCAAATCCCAGCCGTTCGGCCAGCGCCCTGCTGGCGTGATTACCCGCCGCGCACTGCAATTCGATGCGGTGCAATTGCAGCGCGCCAAACGCATGCGCGAGGACGGCGCGTACCGCTGCGCTGGCGATGCCCCGGCCCTGGAACTGCTGCCCGAGGTAATAGCCGATCCGGGCATTGTGGTCCGCTGTATCGATGTCTTTCAGGCGGATGCTGCCGCATAACGCCGTACCGGAAAAAACATGCCATTCCAGTACCTCGCCGCTGGCCGCGCGGGCGACGGCGGCCTGCAGATAGGCCTGCGCCTCGCCGTATGCGTCCAGCTGCACCACGGCGGGCAGGTAGGTTTGCAGGTGTTCACGGTTGTGCGCCACCAAGGTGGCGAGTGCCTGGGCGTGTTCAGGCAAGATTGATACAATAGAAATATCAGAAAGTTTTGAAGGATTCACGCGCAAAGAGCCCTGGCGGGCCGGTAAGTTAAAGAAACGACACTGGGTTAGTACGCTACGCCGCAATCGAATGCGACACCGTCAGCCACTCGCCCGGCTGCAGCTTCGCCGCCGCCTCGCGCGTGGCCAGCACGCTTTCCGGGTCCAGGTCGGACCGGTTCAGCTTGTAGGAATAGGCAAAATCGTCGGCATCGAATGCCTGCCCCGCCTTGACGTAATACTTGAAGCCGACAAACGAGTCGGGATTGGTGACGACTGTGTATTCAAGCGTGACGCTGTTCATGGCGGGCCTCGTCGACGGTGGTGAAGCATCCATTATGCGTCAATTCCCGCGGCAGCGACGCGAGGGCTGATCCTTGCGGCAAGTCAATAGCCCCGCCTGCCGCCGGCGCTACAGTAGCCTGAGCCAACCACCGGATGGAATGCCATGCGTGCCTTGCTCGCGAAGATCAGGAACTCTCTGGCGCCGCAAGCGGGCCTGCCGGCGGCGGCGCGCATGGAGCGGCTGTCGGACCGGCGCGGCCTGCCCGCCGTCGACCCCGGCCCGCAAGCCGTCGTCAAGGCCTGCACGGCCTGGCTATGCGCGGCGCAGGACCATTCCAGTTCACACGACGGCGGCGTCGCGCGCGACTACAGCCTGCTGACAGGCTGGGCTAGCTCCTACCCGGAGACCACCGGCTACATCATCCCCACCATCATCGCCGTGGCGCAGCGCACGGGCGACGAGGGTGGGGATGATGCGCTGCACGGGCGGGCGCGCCGCATGCTCGATTGGTGCGTGGCCATCCAGTTCCCCGAAGGCGGTTTTCAGGGCGGGAAGATCGATTCGCTGCCGCGCGTGCCCGTCACCTTCAACACGGGCCAGATCCTGCTTGGCCTGGCCGCTGGCGTGGAGGCGTACGGCGCGGCCTACCAGGATGCCATGCACCGCTCGGCACGGTGGCTGCGCGACAGCCAGGATGCCGACGGCTGCTGGCGCCGGCATCCGACGCCGTTCGCCGGCCCCGGCGACAAGGCCTACGAAACGCATGTGGCCTGGGGCCTGTTCGAAGCGGACCGCATCGCGCCGGGCCACGGCTATGGCGCGGCCGGCCTACGCCAGGTCGACTGGGCGCTGACCAAACAGCGTCCCAACGGCTGGTTCGCCTCGAACTGCCTGGACAACCCGCTGCTGCCTTTGACCCACACCATCGGCTACGCCTTGCGCGGCCTGCTTGAAGCGCACCGCTTTTCGGCGCGCGCCGACCTGCTGGACGCCGCCGCGCGGACCGGCACGAGCGTCGCCAGGGCCGTGGCGGCCGATGGCTACCTGGCAGGCCGCCTCGGTCCCGACTTCCAGCCCTCCGCCGATTACGCCTGCCTCACGGGGTCCGTACAAAATGCGCATTGTCTATTCCTGTTGTATCGGTTCACCGGCGAGCGGCGCTACCTCGACGCGGCCCGCCGCCTGAACCGTTACGTGCGGCGCGCCGTCAGCATCGACGGTCCCGCGCACGCGCGCGGCGGCGTCAAGGGCTCGTTTCCCGTCGATGGCGATTACGGCGCCTGGGCTTACCTGAACTGGGCCGCCAAGTTCTGCATCGATGCCAACCTGCTGGAATTGGAGTTAGGCCATGCTTGACGGGGCCAGACGCGCCGCCAGGGCCGCGCTGGAAGCGTGGCGCCGCGCCGACAGCGCCCGGCACATGCGCCACAGCGCCCCCCACGTGACGCGCACCGCCTTGAGCACCGGCCTGGCGCGGCTGGGCATCGCGCACGGAGACACGCTGTTCGTGCATTCTTCGCTGAAAAGCCTGGGCTATGTGGAAGGCGGCGCGGCGACCGTGGTCCATGCCCTGCAGGATGCCGTCGGCCCGCAAGGCACCCTGCTGCTGCCCACCTACTATCTGCCCGGCGGCACCGTGCGCGCCACCTGTGAAATGAAAGACTATGTGTTCGACCCGCGCCGCCATGGCACGCACATGGGGCGCCTGCCCGAAGCGTTTCTGGCAAGCGGCAATATCCACCGCAGCATCCACCCGACTCACTCCGTGTCCGCGTGGGGCCGCCATGCCGCCGATCTCACCGAGGCGCACCACCGCGCGCCCTCGATCTTCGGCATGGGCTCTCCCTGGCAGCGCTTCATCGGCTGCGACCAGGCGAAGGTGCTGGGCCTGGGCATTTCCATGGGGCCGGTGACGTTCTATCACGCGCTGGAAGACGCCATGGGCGACGCCTTTCCCATGCCCGTGTGGGAAGACGCTACAAGGCTGCTGGCCTGCCTGGACCACGCCGGCCGGCGCTGGGAGGTGCCCGTGCGCCCTTTCGATCCGGCGGTCGCGCAGCGCCGCATCGACCATCCGGGCCGCGGCGACCTGCGCGATTATTTTGCGCGCGAATTCGATGCCGCCGGCCTGCGCGTGAACGGACAGGTGGGCGATGCGGCGTCTTGGGCCATTCCGGCGCAGGCCTTCTTCGAGCACCTGGGCCGGCTGGCGTCCGAGCACGTGACGATCTACGCCAGCGCGGCACAGCTGGCGGCGCGGCCGATATCGTAGTCATCGCCGCCATGCGCGCATAAAAAAACCGCCCGGATCGTCATGACACCGGGCGGTTTCCATTGGATTGGCTAGAACATCAAGCCTGCGGGCGATCCGCTTTCTTCTCTCTTGCGACGATATACAGCAGCACGATGATGACGGCATACGGCAGCAGCGACAGCGCATCCGAGTGCAGGCCCGCGTAGAACGGGTTGCCGTGCTCGGCCCAGTCGGCCATCATCTGGTCGAAGTGCGTCAGCACGCCGGCCGTAATGGCGATGATGATGCCGGCCAGCGCGCCGCCGGCGATGTAGCCGGACGCCAGCAGCACGCCCGAACTGCGGTCGCCCGCCAGCTGGCGCTCTTCCTCGTTCAATTTGGCGTTGTGTTCCAGCTTGTTGTTGCGGCGGTCCGCCAGCCAGCGCACCAGGCCGCCGACGAAAATCGGCAAGGTCGACGACAGCGGCAGGTACACGCCCACGGAAAACGCCAGCGACGGAATGCCGGCCATTTCCAGCACCACGGCGATCATCACGCCGAACAGCACCAGGGTCCACGGCAGCTGCTGGTCGAGGATGCCCTTGATGATGTAGGACATCAGCACGGCCTTCGGCGCATCGTATTTCTTCACTTCCGAGCCGTCGGGGCGCTTGCTGTAATGGCCATTGATGCCCGGATCGACCAGGTAGGCCAGCTGGCCATCGTCCTTGACAAAATATTTGCCGGCCGGGCCGCCCACGGTATCGGTCTTTTGCCAGACTTTATACGTGTTGTGGTCCGTATCGGCTTGCGGGCCATGCAGCTCGCCCGTCACCGTCAGTTTCGACGCATCGACCGTCAGGCCAGGCGCCACTTGCGCGGCCGGCACGTAGACGGTGCTCGCCTCGTTCAGTTTCAGCAGAATCGGCCCGAGGATCAGCGCCGACGACAGCGCGCCGGCCAGGATCGCGTACTGCTGCAGGCGCGGCGTGGCGCCCACCAGGTAGCCGGTTTTCAAATCCTGCGAGGTGGTGCCCGCATTGCTGGCGGCGATGCAGACGATGGCGCCCACCGACAAGGCGGTCACATAGTAACGTCCGCCCGTCCAGCCCATGATCAGGAAGATCAGGCAGGTAAACAGCAAGGTGGCCACGGCCATGCCGGAGATCGGGTTCGACGAGGAGCCGATTTCGCCCGTCAGGCGCGACGACACGGTGGCGAACAGGAAGCCGAAGACGAGGATCAGCAGCGCGCCGAGGAAATTCATGTGCAGCGGCGTGGCGAAGGTGATCACGGCGATGATGGAGAGGCAGCCGATGATGACCCATTTCAGGGGAATGTCCTGGTCCGTGCGCAAGGTGGAGTTGTTCTTGACGCCCTTGCCGATGCCTTTCAGGCCGGCCGACAGGCTGCGCCAGATCATGGGCATGGCGCGCACCAGCGAAATCAGGCCGCCGGCGGCCACGGCGCCAGCGCCGATGTACAGCACGTAGGCGCTGCGCACGTCGTCGGCGCCCATTTCGCTGATCAACTTGGTGCCCGGCGAGAGCACGGTGGTCAGGCTGTCGCCGAAGAACTTGATCATCGGGATCAGCAGCAAATACGACAGCACGCCGCCGGCCGCCATGGTGGCGGCGATGCGCGGACCGATGATGTAGCCCACGCCCAGCAGTTCAGGGGAAATCTCGGCGCCGATGGAGCCGCCCTTGAGCGGCGCGGCAAATTCCACGCCCGGCGTATCCTTCCAACCCTTGAACGAGATATTGAACACTTTATACAGCAAGCCGACGGCGAAACCGCCGAAGATGATCTTGGCGCGACGCTTGGCGTCCAGCGCGGCGGCCGAGTCCTTCTCGATGCTTTCACCGGCCGCGATGCGCGATTCTTCCGTGGCGGCCGCCTTCAGCACTTCGGCGCAAGCCGTGCCTTCGGGGAATTTGAGTTCCTTGTGCTGGTCGACGATCATGGTGCGGCGCATGGGGATCATCATCAGGATGCCCAGCAGGCCGCCGAGGATACCGACCAGCATGACGCGCGAGATTTCCAGGTCGAAGCCGAGGATCAAAATGGCGGGCATGGTCACGCCCAGGCCGAAGGCCAGCGATTCGCCGGCCGAACCGGCCGTTTGCGTGATGCTGTTTTCCAGGATCGACGAATCCTTGCCGCCCACCTTCTTGGCCAGGCCAAACAGGGTGATGGCGATCACGGCGACGGGAATCGAGGCACTGACGGTCAGGCCCACTTTCAGCACCAGGTACAGCGAGGAGGCGCCAAAGACCATCCCCAGGATGACGCCCATGAACAGCGCGCGGAAGGTCATCTCGGGCAGCTTCGCATCGGCCGGGATATAGGGCTTCACGACGCTCGGTGTTGCATCTTTTGCCATGGATATTTCCTTAATTTTTAAAAATAAACAGCCCGGATTGACGCCCGGGCTATTTTCTTGAAGCCGAGACTATCGCACAGCCGCGTTTCGATGAAAAGGTTTTTTGCTCCCGCTCCCGGCGCCCCGCCCGCACGGGAAGCGCGGGCGCATTGGTCTATAATCGCTGCCACCGTGCCCTGCACGCTACCGTGAGACTGCCTTGACTGCCCAACGAACCGGATTTCCCTGGCCTTCCCGCCGCGCCATCGTGCGCGGCTTCATCATCGCCGGCTGTGCCGCGCTGGCCGCTGCCGTGCTGCTGGCCGCCTGGCTGTTCCTGTACGTGCGCCCGCGCCTGCCCGAGTTGAACGTGATCACCGACTACCAGCCGAAGATCCCGTTGCGCGTGTACACGGCCGACAATGTGCTGATCGGCGAATTCGGCGAAGAGCACCGCGACTTCGTGCCCATCGCGCAAGTGCCGGACATGATGAAAAAGGCCCTGCTGGCCATCGAGGATGGCCGCTTCTACGAACACCACGGCATCGACTTCGTGCGCGCCGGCGGCGCCGTGCTGTCGAACCTGCGCCACGGCTTCGGCCACGGCGGCGGCTCCACCATCACCATGCAGGTGGCGCGCAACTTCTTCCTGACGCGCGAAAAGGTCGCTTCGCGCAAGCTCAATGAAATCATGCTGGCCCTGAAAATCGAGGCGGCCCTGTCGAAAGAGCAGATTCTCGAGCTGTACATGAACCAGATGTACCTGGGCCAGCGCTCGTTCGGTTTCGGCAGCGCGGCGCAGACGTACTTCGGCAAGCCATTGTCTGAACTGTCGATCGCGGAAATGGCCATGCTGGCCGGTTTGCCGCAAAACCCCTCGCGCCACAACCCGATCAGCAATCCGAAGAAGGCGCACGCGCGCCAGCAGCTGGTCTTGAAACGCATGCGCGAGCTCGATTACATCAGCGAAGGCCAGTACCAGCAAGCGCTGGCGCAGCCGCTGCATATCAATACGCGCGGCAAGCAGGGTTTCGATACGCACGCCGAATACGTGGCCGAACTGGCGCGCCAGGCCGTGTATGCGCAGTTCAAGGAAGACAGCTACACCAAGGGTATCAGCGTCTACACGACGATCCTGAAAGCCGACCAGGATGCAGCCTACTCCTCGACGCGTCGCAACGTCATCGCCTACGACCAGCGCCACGGCTACCGCGGCCCGGAAACCTTCATCGACATGCCGGCTGACCCGGAACAGCGTGACGACGCCATCGATGCTGCACTGCAAAAACGCCCGGACAGCGATGGCCTGATCGCCGCCGTCGTTACGCAAGTGGCCAGCGGCAAGGTGCTGGCCGACATGGGCGATGGCGACGCCAAGGCCATCACGGGCGAGGGCTTGCGCTTTGCCGCCCCTGCCCTATCAAGCAAGGCGAGCGCCGGCATCAAGCTGCGCCCTGGCGCCGTGATCCGCATCAGCCAGGATGCCAAGGGCAACTGGTCCATCACGCAAGTGCCGCTGGTGGCCGCCGCCTTCGTCTCGCTCGACGCGGAAACGGGCGCCTACCACGCCATGGTGGGCGGCTTCGACTACAATCTGCAAAAGTTCAACCACGTCACGCAGGCGTGGCGCCAGCCCGGTTCGGCCATGAAGCCCTTCGTGTATTCGGCGGCCCTGGAAAAAGGCTTTTCGCCGGCCACCCTGATCAACGACGCGCCCCTGGAAATGCAGGCGGGCGGCAAGGTGTGGGCGCCGCAGAATGACGACTTCAAGTTCGACGGCCCCATCACCATGCGCTATGCGCTGGCGCAGTCGAAGAACGTGGCCTCGGTGCGCATCCTGCGCGCGCTGGGTGTGTCGACCACACACGACTTCCTGGAAAAATTCGGTTTCGATCCAAAGCGCCAGCCGAACAATCTGACGATGGCGCTGGGTACGGGTTCCGTCACGCCCGTGCAGATGGCGGGCGCCTACGCCCTGTTCGCCAATGGCGGCCACCAGGTGGAACCATACCTGATCGACCGCATCGTCGACGCCAGGGGCACCATCCTGATGCAGACCAAGCCGCCCGCGCCGAACGACGACAAGACACTGGCGCTGGACCCGCGCAACGCCTTCGTGATGGACAGCATGCTGCGCGAAGTGGCGCGCACCGGCACGGGCGCGGCAGCGACGAAAAAACTGGGACGCAGCGACATCGCAGGCAAGACGGGCACCACCAGCGATGCCGTCGACGGCTGGTTCGCCGGTTATGGCGGCGGCATCGTGGCGGTGGCGTGGATGGGCTATGACGAGCCAAAATCGCTGGGTGGACGCGAATTCGGTTCCACCCTGGCCATGCCGATCTGGATCGACTACATGCGCACGGCCCTGTCGACGCGTCCGCAAATCACGCGCGCCGTGCCGGCGGGCCTGAGCCAGGTCGACGGCGAGTGGCTGTACGATGAATTCATCGACATGAACGGCGTGAAAACGCTGGATATGGACGTGGAGACGCCGACGGACCCGGCGGTCGTGCCGGAGACGCTGCCGCCGGAAACCACGAACTGATCAGCAGGTCGGGTTGGCCGGAACGGCGTAACCCGACAAGCCGCCGTCGGCGCTTGTCGGATTACGCTGTGCTAATCCGACCTACGCCGCTCATACTCAAATACCCGCGCACCGTGCTGACCACGCTATCGGCGAAATCGTCGACATTGACCTTCGCCGCGCGGTACTTCCAGCGCTTCACGTACCAGTCCTGGAACAGGGCCAGGCAGTGGGCGGCCAGCAAGGTGGGGTCGCCCTGCGGCTTCGGTTCGATTTCGGCGATGGTGGCGGCGATCAGGGTCTGCACATACAGTTCCGAATTCTTCGCCATGCTGCGCTGCTCCACCTGCAGCACGCGCGAATCCATGAAGACAAAATAAAACCACGGCTGCAGCACTTCGGACAGGTAGATCGACGAGCGTATCATCGCCTCGAGCCGGTCCAGCGGCGACTTCACGTCCGCAAACAGCAGCGGCAAGGCTTGCGTGGCGTGGCGCACCACGTCCTCGATCATTTCGGCCAGTTGATCCTTGCTGGTGATGTAGCCATACAGGCCGCCCATCGACAGCCCCGTCTCGCTGCACAAATCGCGCAAGCTCATGGCGCGGAAACCCACGTCATTGGCCAGGCGGAAAGTGGCGACGAAGATGCGTTCAAGATTTTCCAGCGCCGGCTTGCGGCGTTTGACGCCGATGCGCTCCGCGTGGCGGTCAAGAATATATTCCCAGATGTTTTCGCCATTTAAAGGCGTCATCTGCTGAAACTGTTCAAAATTGAAATGGGTCGACAAGTGCATTCCCAAGTAACGGTGTATGAGCAATGTAAGACAGCGCCTGAGCGGCGCTGCAAGACGGCGGGACGGCTGATGCCGGGCCGATTATAGCTCAGGAAAACAACTATTTGACCTTTCAACTATGTAATGGGCACAGACGCAACGCCAAATTGCCACAGTTATTGCGCTGCATCATGCAATTCACTGCAATTTAAATCCAGCGGTGCTACATTCAAAAAACCGAGCGCTCGCTATATTTAATACATCGATAGAATGTGCAGGGGCGCACGGCACATCGCTACAGCATCGACATTTCCATACTATTTCAAAATAACGGAGACAAAATGAAGACACGCTTTTGGCAACTGCTATCCACCCTCCTGCTCATCCTCACCATCCTGCCCGGCAGCGCCAGCGCCGCCGGCTACACGCAAACCAAGTACCCGATCGTGCTGGTACACGGCCTGTTCGGCTTCGACAAGCTCGGTCCCGTCGAATATTTTTATGGCGTGCCCGCCGCCCTGCGCAGCGGCGGCGCGCAAGTGTACGTGACCACCGTCTCGGCCGCCAACAGCACGGAAGTGCGCGGCGAGCAGCTGCTGTCGCAGGTGCGGCAAATCCTCGCCGCAACGGGCGCGGCCAAGGTCAATTTGATCGGCCACAGCCACGGCGGCCCCACGGCCCGCTATGTCGCTTCCGTGCGCCCCGACCTGGTGGCGTCCGTCACCAGCGTGGCCGGCGTCAACAAGGGTTCGAAAGTGGCCGATATCCTCAGCGGCGCCATTCCCAACACCAGCGGCGCGCTGGGCAATGCACTCGCCTCCCTGATCGGCATTTTGTCAGGCAACAAGGGACTGCCGCAAAACGCGGGCGCCTCGCTCGCGTCGCTGTCCACGGCCGGCTCGCTGGCGTTTAATAGCCGTCACCCGCAAGGCGTGCCCACCTCGGCCTGCGGCGAAGGCGCCTACCAGGTGCAAGGCGTGCATTACTTTTCGTGGAGCGGCGCGCAACCGTACACGAATGTGCTCGACGTGGGTGACCCTGCCCTGGCGGCCATCAGCCTGGCCTTCGGCGGCGTCAAGAACGATGGCCTGGTCAGCAGCTGCTCCAGCCACCTGGGCAAGGTGATCCGCGACGACTACGCCATGAACCACCTCGATGAAGTCAACCAGTTCGTCGGCATCGTCAACCTGTTCGAGACGAACCCCGTCACCGTCTACCGCCAGCAAGCCAACCGCCTGCAAGGCCTGGGACTGTAAGGAGGCTAGATGCGCACGAACGCGAAATGGCTCATCGGCGGCAGCCTGGCGGCCCTGGCCCTGTACCTGGTGCTGCGGCCGGGCGAACCGCCCGCCCCGCCGCCGGAAAAGCCGGAGCCGGACCTGTTCGCATTCGTGCGCTCGATGCAAGGCACGCGGCCCGACGGCAACGTGACGGTGGCCGCCGACGACAAGCTGGTGGTCGACGCGGAACTGGGCCACCTGTTCGATTACTACCTGGCGGGCCTCGGCGAAAAACCGCTGGCCGCCATCCGCAGCCAGATCGAGGCGGAACTCGATCAACGCCTGGCGCCCGTTCCCGCCCGCGAAGCGAAGCGCCTGCTGGGCGCATATCTGGCCTACAAGCAGGCGCTGGCCGGCGCGGAACAGGCCTTGCCGGCGCAGGCCGATCCCGCCGTGGCGGCGCGCGCGCGTCTGCAAGCGATGCGCGCCCTGCGCGGCAATTATTTTACGCCCGAGGAAAGCGCGGGCCTGTTCGGCGCCAGCGACGCGTATGACGACGATGCCGTGGCGCGCATGGCGATCCTTGGCGATACGTCGCTCGATGAAGCCCAGCGCCAGGCGCAGCTGGCCGCGCTGGACCAAAAAATGTCGCCCGCCCGGCGCGCCGCGCGCGATGCGCCGCTGCAGGTGGTCAAGCTGGATGAATCGGTCAAGGCGTTGCGCGCCCAGGGCGGCGGCGAAAATGAAGTCTACCGCCTGCGCGCCAGCACCTTCACGCCAGCGGCGGCGGCGCGCCTGGCGGAACTGGACCGCGAGGAATCGCAGTGGCAGCAGCGCATCATCGCGTATCAGGCGCAGAAGGCGCAGCAGGCGGGCCTGCCCGGCGGCGCACAGGATGCGGCAACCCTGCAACAGCTGCGCGACGCCAGTTTCACGCCGGAGGAACAGCGCCGGCTGGGCGCCTACGAACAGGCGCCGCCGGCCGCACCTTAGGAAACGAAACGGCCGCACAAGGCGGCCGTCCGGTAGCGCATGCTGGCGCCGTCACGCCATCAGAACACTTCCCACTCGTCGTCGCGCGGCGTGCTGTGGCGCGATGACGGTACGGCGTGCAGGGCCGGGCGTCCCGAATTGGAACGTGCTGCAGGACGCGGTGCCGGACGCTTCGGCGCGGCGCTGGCCATCACGGCGCGCGGCGCGGACGCCTTGGTGCGCGTGGCTGGCGCCTGCACGCCAGCGAGCTTGAAGACGCTGACCACCCCGGCCAGCTGGCCCGATTGCTCCTGCAGCGATTCGGCCGCGGCGGCCGCCTCTTCCACCAGGGCCGCATTTTGCTGCGTCACCTGGTCCATCTGGCTGATCGCCTGGTTGATCTGATCGATGCCCGAGCTTTGCTCCTGCGTGGCCAGGCTGATTTCCGCCATGATGTCCGTCACCCGCTGCACGCTGGAGACGATTTCGGCCATCGTGCTGCCCGCCTCGGCCACCAGCTTGCTGCCCGCGTCCACCGCTTCCACGGAATCGCCGATCAAGGTCTTGATTTCTTTCGCTGCGCCAGCCGATCTTTGTGCCAGATTACGCACTTCCGTCGCCACGACGGCAAAGCCACGTCCCTGCTCGCCCGCGCGCGCCGCTTCCACGGCCGCATTCAGGGCCAGGATATTCGTCTGGAAGGCGATGCCGTCGATGACGGAAATGATGTCCACGATCTTGCGCGAGGAGTCGTTGATGGCATCCATCGTCTCGACCACCTTGCCCACCACCTCACCGCCCTTGACGGCGACGCCGGAAGCGCTCAGCGCCAGCTGGTTGGCCTGCTGGGCGTTATCGGCGTTCTGCCGCACGGTGGAGGTCAGCTCCTCCATCGACGATGCCGTCTCTTCCAGCGAACTGGCCTGCTCTTCCGTGCGCGAGGACAGGTCCAGGTTGCCGCTGGCAATTTCCGACGACGCCGTGGCGATCGTTTCCGTGCCGCTGCGTACCTGGCCGACGATGTTGACCAGGCTGGAATTCATGTCTTTCAGCGCCTGCAGCAGCTGGCCCGTCTCTTCCGTCGTGTGCACCTCGATCTGGCTGGTCAGGTCGCCCGAAGCCACCGTCTGCGCCACTTTCACGGCCGAATTGATCGGCTGCGTGATGGCGCGCGTGACGTAGGCGGCGCAGCCCATGCCCAGCGCGGAAGCCAGCAAACCGAGGATGACCATCAGGCTTTCCGAGCGGATCACGGCCGCGCCGCCGTCCTTGACGCTGGCGTCGGCCACGCCGTTATTGAGCTTGATGATCTCGTTGAGCGTGGCTTCGGCCTTGCCGAACAGGCCGCGCGAATCCAGGTACCGCTGGTAGAACGCCACGAACAGCTCCTTCTGCCGCGCCTCGTCGCGGTTGTCGGCCAGCTGGCGCAGGATGGCGCGCACCTTGTCGTCATCGCCCTTCCAGCCGGCCCACTCCTCCAGGAAGCGCTTCCACAGCACGGCTTCCTCGGGCGTTTGCGGCAGTGGCTCGTACAGCTTGCGGCCCGCCTCGATATTGCTCCAGGCCTTGGTGCGCAGCTGCAGCGCTTCCGCGAACTTGTCCTGTGCCTGGTAATTGTTTTCATAGATGGCGGCCGTCAGGGTGGCGGCGGCGACGGCCGTCTGCCCCTCATTCATCATCATCAAGCCCTGGATCGACGGCAGGCGCACCACGCCGATCTCGTTGACGGCGTTGCCCACGGTGGCGATGCCCGTGTAACCGCAGATGCCGACCACCAGCAGGGCCGCCATCATCACGGCGACGAGGGTCGCCAACTTCCATTTGATCAGTAAATTCTTAAACATGGCTAGGTCCTTTATTAGTCAAAACTGCTGCTGGCAAGGTTGAGGCTGGCATGTTCGGGTAGAACGGCTGACACTTGTATAAAGGTGGCGGGGTTGGGGCGTACGCTTCGTTACAATTGGCGAGAATTCACAATTCCAACCATAGAGGAAAAATATCTTTCTGGCTGCTACATACTTGATACAAAACAAGATTTATTTCTTTACTGTGGCGCGTGTTGTACAGCGAACAAAAAAAATAGCCTGGCGCCCTGCTTTGGTGCAAAAAATCGCTGCATGCCACTATTGGCTGCGCAGTTGATAGTCGTATAAGATGAGCAACAAGCAAACAACAGGCAGACCATGGCATATCCTATCGAACACAAACTGGTGATCGGGGTCGCTTCCAGCGCCCTGTTCGACCTGGCCGAATCGCACCAGGTCTACCTCGACAATGGCCCCGAGGAATACCGCAAGTACCAGGAAACGCATATCGACACGGTCTTGCCGCGCGGCGTGGCCTTCCCCTTCATCCGCCGCTTCCTGAACATCAACAAACACTATCCGCGCCAGTCGCCCGTGGAAGTGGTGCTATTTTCGCGCAATTCTCCGGAAACGGGCTTGCGCGTGATGCACTCGATCGCCCACTACGGCCTGGATATTTCGCGCGCCGCCTTCATGACGGGCAAGTCGCCCTACCCCTACCTGCCGGCCTTCAACGCCTCGCTGTTCCTCAGCGCGAATGAAGGCGACGTGCGCAGCGCGCTGGCCTGCAACTATCCGGCTGGCCTGGTGCTGCCATCGCGCACGGAGGACGACGAGAACGACGAGGAACTGCGCGTGGCCTTCGATTTCGACGGCGTGATCGCCGACGACGAAGCGGAAACCGTGTTCAAGCGCAACAACGACGTCGATGAATTCCACGCCCATGAAACCCTGAACGTGGGCACGCCGCACCGCCCCGGCCCGCTGGCCGACCTGTTCCAGAAGCTGGCCACCATGCAGCGCCTGGAAGAAAAGGCGCAGCGGCGCGACCCCGGCTACAAGAAGATCTTGCGCATCGCCATCATCACGGCGCGCAATGCGCCCTCGCACGAAAGAGTCGTGACGACCCTGAAAAGCTGGGGCGTGGCGGCCGACGAGACGTTTTTCCTGGGCGGCATGGACAAGTCGCGCGTGCTGTCCGTGTTCAAGCCGCATATCTTCTTCGACGACCAGCTGAGCCACCTGAAATCGGCGGGCGGAACCATCCCGATGGTGCATGTACCGTTCGGCATCGCAAATGTCCGCGCAGGATAAAACCTGCTGCGCGTCGCGCCTTGCGGCCTGCGATGCTCACCGTACTAGCGTACGGCTGCGCTTCTTGACCACAAATCGCTGCCGCTCGCGACGGTTTTCTCAAGCGCGGGGATGAGGGCGATGGTCTATAATCTCGCCTGTCAGCGCCGTCACTGGCGGCGCGGCGCGCATCACAGCTGTCCCATTCAACTGCCTCTGCCACTAGTGTCATCGCCTGCATGTCCTTAGACTTAACAAAAGCCCTCCCCAAGCCCGGCAACCGCTACGCGCTGCCCGCCCTGTATGGTTCATCCGACGCCTATGCCCTGGCGCTGGCCGCTTTGGCCTTGAAAGCGCGGGGCCAGATGCTGGCCGTGGTGGTGGCGCAGGCCAGTGACGGCCAGCGCCTGCTCGATGAAATCCCGTGGTTCGGCGGCAAGGAACTGCGCTGCCATCTGCTGCCGGACTGGGAAACCCTGCCCTACGACGCCTTTTCGCCGCACCAGGACCTGGTCTCCGAGCGCCTGGCCACGCTGCATGAAATCCAGACGCGCCAGTGCGACGTGCTGATCGTGCCGGCCACCACGGCGCTGGTGCGCCTGGCGCCTCCATCGTTCCTCGCCGCCTACACCTTCTTCTTCAAGAAGGGCGAAAAGCTCGATGAGGCGAGGCTGAAGTCGCAGCTGACCCTGGCCGGCTACAGCCATGTCTCGCAAGTGATGTCGCCCGGCGAATACTCGGTGCGCGGCGGCCTGCTCGACCTGTTCCCCATGGGTTCGGCCCTGCCCTACCGCCTGGACCTGTTCGGCGACACCATCGAAACCATCCGCACCTTCGACGCCGATACCCAGCGCTCGCTGTATCCCGTGCACGAAGTGCGGCTGCTGCCGGGCCGCGAATTTCCCATGGACGAAGCGGCGCGCACCACCTTCCGCAACCGCTGGCGCGAACAGTTCGAGGGCGATCCATCGCGCTCGGTCGTCTACAAGGACATCAGCAGCGGCATCGCCTCGGCCGGCATCGAATACTATCTGCCCCTGTTCTTCGAGCAGACGGCCACCCTGTTCGACTACCTGCCGCCCGACGCTTCGCTGGCCCTGGTGGGCGAGATCGACGCTGCCATCGGGCGCTTCTGGACCGATACCCAGTCGCGCTACCGCTTTTTGAAGGCGGACCGCGAGCGGCCGATTTTGCCGCCCGAATCGCTGTTCCTGTCCGACGAGCAGTTCTTCGGCCTGGCCAAGCCGTATGCGCGCCTGGCGATTGTGAAATCGAACGACGCGCTGGCCTCCGAACTGTCGGCGCCGATTCCCAACATCGCCGTCAACCGCCGCGCCGACGACCCGCTGGCCAACCTGCGCAGCTACCTGCTGCAAGCGGGCCGCCGTGTGATGATCTGCGCCGAATCGAACGGCCGCCGCGAAACCTTGCAGCAGTACTTCACCGAATACGATCTGCACCTGACGCCGGTGGAAGGCAGCGACGGCTTCCTGCAGTCCGACGCCAAGCTGATGCTGGGCGTGGCGCCGCTGCATGCGGGCTTCGAGCTGTTTACGCCGGAAGGCAATCTCGCCTTCATCACCGAGACGGAGCTGTATGCCGGCTCCGGCCGCCGTGTCGGCACGAAAAAACAGGAAGGCGTGACGCAGGTCGAGTCGATGGTGCGCGACCTGTCCGAGCTGAAAATCGGCGATCCGGTGGTGCACATCAACCACGGCATCGGGCGCTACATGGGCCTGACCAGCATGGACCTGGGCGAAGGCGAGACGGAATTCCTGCACCTCGAATACGCCAAGGACACGAAGCTGTATGTGCCCGTGTCGCAGCTGCATGTGATCTCGCGCTATTCGGGCGCTTCGCCGGAAGACGCGCCGCTGCATTCGCTCGGTTCGGGCCAGTGGGAAAAGGCGAAGAAGCGCGCGGCCGAACAGGTGCGCGACACGGCCGCCGAGCTGCTCAACCTGTATGCGCGCCGCGCGCTGCGCCAGGGACACTCGTTCGAATTCTCGTCGCACGACTACCAGCGCTTCGCCGACAGCTTCGGCTTCGACGAGACGCCGGACCAGGCCGAGGCCATCCGCAACGTCATCAAGGACATGACGTCCGGTAAGCCGATGGACCGCCTGGTGTGCGGCGACGTCGGCTTCGGCAAGACGGAAGTGGCGCTGCGCGCCGCCTTCATCGCCGTCATGGGCGGCAAGCAGGTGGCCATCCTCGCGCCGACCACCCTGCTGGCCGAGCAGCATGCGCAAACCTTCGCCGACCGCTTCGCCGACTGGCCTGTGCGCATCGCGGAATTGTCGCGTTTCCGCACCGGCAAGGAAATCACGCAGGCGTTCAAGGGCATGGCCGACGGCACCATCGACATCGTCATCGGCACGCACAAGCTGCTGTCCGATGACGTCAAGTTTACCCGTCTGGGCCTGGTCATCATCGACGAGGAACACAGGTTCGGCGTGCGCCAGAAGGAAGCCTTGAAAGCCTTGCGCGCGGAAGTGGACGTGCTGACCCTGACGGCCACGCCGATCCCGCGCACCCTGGGCATGGCGCTGGAAGGCTTGCGCGACTTTTCCATCATCGCCACGGCGCCGCAAAAGCGCCTGGCGATCAAGACTTTTGTCCGCAGCGAAGGCGAAGCGATCATCCGCGAAGCCTGTCTGCGCGAACTGAAACGCGGTGGCCAGATCTACTTCCTGCACAACGAGGTGGAAACCATCCAGAACCGCCTGGCCATGCTGACGGAACTGCTGCCCGAGGCGCGCATCGCCGTGGCGCACGGCCAGATGCACGAGCGCGACCTGGAAAAGGTCATGCGCGACTTCGTCGCCCAGCGTTTCAACATTTTGCTGTGCACGACGATCATCGAAACGGGTATAGACGTGCCGACGGCGAACACCATCATCATGCACCGCGCCGACAAGTTCGGCCTGGCGCAGCTGCACCAGCTGCGCGGCCGCGTGGGCCGTTCGCATCACCAGGCCTACGCCTACCTGCTGGTGCACGACGTGCAGGGGCTTACAAAATTAGCGCAGCGCCGCCTGGATGCCATCCAGCAGATGGAAGAACTGGGCAGCGGCTTTTACCTGGCCATGCACGACTGGAAATCCGCGGCGCCGGCGAGGTGTTGGGCGAGAGCCAGTCGGGCGAGATGACGGAAATCGGCTTCCAGCTGTATTCGGACATGCTGCACGAAGCCGTGCGCTCGCTGAAGGCCGGCAAGGAGCCGGACCTGGCCGCGCCGCTGGCCTCGACCACGGAAATCAACCTGCACGTGCCGGCGCTGCTGCCAGCCGACTTTTGCGGCGACGTGCATGAACGCCTGTCGATCTACAAGCGCCTGGCCAACTGCGCCACGCCAGAGAAGATCGACGATATCCAGGAAGAGCTGATCGACCGCTTCGGCAAGCTGCCCGACCCCCGTGAAAGCGTTGATCGAGACGCACCGCCTGCGCATTGCAGCCAAGACCGTGGGCATCGTCAAGATCGACGTGCATGGCGAGGCGGCCACCCTGCAATTCATGGCCAAGCCCCCCATCGACCCGATGCGCATCATCGACCTGATCCAGAAGAACCGCCATATCAAGCTGCATGGCCAGGACACGCTGAAAATCACGGCCGCCATGCCGGACCTGGCCGCGCGCGTGACGCAGATCAAGACCACCATCAAGCAACTGACGGTGTAGACCATTCATATCATTTATGCAGGCCTGACCCATGACCAACACGACTTCCATCACCATGAACCTGATCCTGCAGGGCCTGGCGGCGATAGCGCCCGCCTCGATCGCATCGCCGCGCTGGCCGCGCCCACCTCCGTCACGCGCCTCGGTCCGAACGCCGTGCGCTGCGAGCAGATCGCCTATTCGCCCGCGCTGCGCCCCACCATCGAAGTGGCGGCCCAGGCGGCCCAGCTGGACGCCACCTACATGATGGGCCAGCGCGAACTGAGTGAATTCAAGCTGGTGGCGATGGACATGGATTCGACCCTGATCACCATCGAGTGCATCGATGAAATCGCCGACATGCAGGGCCTGAAACCGCAGGTGGCGGCCATCACGGAAGCGGCCATGCGCGGCGAACTCGATTTTGCCGCCAGCCTGAAGCAGCGCGTGGCGCTGCTCGAAGGCCTCGATGCATCGGCCCTGCAGCGCGTCTACGACGAGCGTTTACAACTGTCGCCGGGCGCGGAAGCCATGCTGGCGGCCGTGCAGAAAGCCGGCCTGAAAACCCTGCTGGTGTCGGGTGGCTTTACCTTCTTCACCGAGCGCCTGAAGGAACGCCTGGGCCTCGACTACACGCACGCGAACGAGCTGGAAATCGTCGACGGCAAGCTGACGGGCCGGGTTTTGGGCGGCATCGTCGACGCCGAGGAAAAGCAGCGCACGGTGGAGCGCGTG